>CAWDML010000001.1:0-3283110 GCA_963803435.1 uncultured delta proteobacterium
GACAGCTCACAAGGTTCTCATCGGATCGGCGATCGGGCTTGGCGTCATCTTCGGCGCCTTCTCGGTCAAAGAGCAGAACTGGCCGATGGTGGCCGCCACCGCCGTCCTGACCACCGGCATGCTCGCCTATCTCCGCTGGTTCGCGCGCAAGACCCGCTGACAATCCATGCGGGTCCTGCACGTCCTCGACATCTCCGTCCCGATGCTGGCGGGCTATACGTCCCGCAGCCGCTACATCGTCAACAACCAGAGGGCGATCGGGATCGAGCCGGTGGTGCTCACCAGCGCGCGGCACGAGAACCCGAGCGGCTGCTCGATGGAGGAGATCGACGGCGTCCGCTACCACCGCACGCCCCGACCTCAGACCTCTGCCTTCGACCGGCCCGTCCTCAGGGAGGCGCTCGAGATCCATCACCTCAGAAAGCGCATCGTGGAGGTGGCCCGGCGCGAAGAGCCTGATCTGATCCACGGTCACAGCTCCATCCTGTGCGGGATCCCTGCTTACCTGGCGGCGCGTCAGCTCGGCTTGCCGTGCGTCTACGAGATCCGAGCGTTCTGGGAGGACGCGGCCGTCGACCACGGGACGAACGCCGAGGGCTCACCCAAGTACCTGGCGATCCGACAGGCGGAGACGACGCTGGCGCGCAGTGTCGACGCCCTCATCGGCATCTGCCGGGGGATCAAGGACGAGCTGATCCGACGGGGGCTCGACGAGCGCGCGGTGTTCGTGATCCCGAACGGCGTCGAGACCAATCGGTTCACTCCGGTGGAGCGCGACGCGGCCCTCGCCGAGCGGCTGGGCGTCCGAGGGAAGACCGTGGTGGCCTACATCGGAACGTTCGCGCCCTTCGAGGGGGTTCCGCTGCTGGTGAAGGCGCTGATCGACCTGATCCGGAGCGGCCGCGACGATCTCCGGGGTCTGATCGTCGGTGAGGGCGAGACCTACGCTGCGTGCCGGAGGTTGGCCGAGGATGCGCACCTCGGCGACAAGATCCTCCACCCGGGCAAAGTGCCGCACAGCGAGGTCAAGCCGATGTATTCGGTCGTCGACATCCTCGCCTACCCGCGCCACAGCAAGCGGATCACCGAGCTGGTCACCCCGCTGAAGCCCCTCGAGGCGATGGCCATGGAGAAGGCGGTCATCGGGTCGAGCGTGGGGGGCCTGACCGAGCTGATCGCCGACGGCGAGACCGGGCTGATCCACCGGGCGGACGACGCCGGCGATCTGGCGGCCAAGATCCGGACGCTGGCCGACGACCCCGACCTGCGCCGCCGTCTCGGGAAGAACGGCCGCGCCTACGTCCTGGAGGCGCGCCGGTGGCGGCGGATCATCGAGGACCACTTCGCGGTCTACGACGCGGCGCGCGCCAACTGGACGAAGAATCAGTATCTGTGGCGCGGGATCGCCCGGATCCTCTGACGTCGCGCGACTCGCGGAAAATACAGAGGTCTGCTACAGCGTTGGTCGGCATATGACCCCGGACAGGAGCATGGTCTCGCCCTGGATCCCGCTCGGTAGCGCGCAGCTCGTCGATTGGAAGCACCTCAATCGCCCCCAAAGCGCGCGCGGCGCTACCGCCTGGACCTCACGCATCGGCAGCGAGCCGGTCCTTCTGCGGTCCTGGTCCAACGAGTCGACGACCTTCTACGAGTTCTACTTTCTCGCGCACGAAGGCCTGAACGGCACCATGGTCGTGTCGACGTCCCGGCCCGAGCCCACGCGCCTCCGGCTCAAGGCTACGATCGACGTCGAGAGTCGTCTCGGCTACTCGGACATCGTCGAGTTCCAGGAGCACCCGCTCACGGGCCTGCACGGCTCGACAATCCGCACCGTCGAGGTCTCCGAGGGTGAGCTTCACACGGAGCGGATCAACAACCTGACCGCGGCCGAGGCCGAGATCCTCGAGTACGCGCCCGAGAGCGCGCTCCTCACCACCTGCGGATGGTCGATCCACTCCGTGCTCGACGCCGTCCGCGCGCAGATGCTCGACGGCGACGACGTCCTGGAGCACGCGTCCACCGGTCATGCGCCTCCGCGCGGCGAGCGCATGGAGCGGATGGACACGCCGGCGGGTGAGGCACCGATCGCGCCGCCGCCGAAGAAGGAGCGCGCGCCAACGCCCAAGCCAACCTCGCGTCCCAAGGAGACGCTGGAGGGACCGCTCGAGGAGCCGCGCAAGAAGGCGCCGGATCCGGTCGAGCCGGTCCGGGCCAAGGATAAGCCGAGGAAGAAGATGGTGCTGGTCGCCAGCACCAACACCGGCGACACGTGGGAGATCTCGGAGCCGGAGACGTTCATCGGACGCAGCAAGCAGTGCGCGATCGTGCTCAAGTCGCAGCGCGTGAGCCGCAAGCACGCCACCGTCACGATGGAGGAGGACGGCTTCTACATCAACGATCTCGGGGCCGCGAACGGGATCTGGGCGGGGACCGAGAAGATCGATCGCGAGAAGATCGAAGACGGCGCCGAGTACATCATCGGCGATGTCCTGGTCACGTTCACGCTCCAGCAGTAGCTCAGCGCTCGGCGCGCGCCACCAGATCCTCGACCTGTACCAGATCCCGCTGGAGCACCGGCAACATCCTGGCGGCGTAGCCGCGCACCTCCGGATCCCCACATTCATGGGCGCAGCGCTCGTGGAGCGCGAGCGCATCCTCGAGCGTCCCCACCTGGAACCGGCGGAACAGATCGTCGAAGTCGTCGCCGCGGGCGGCCCGGAGGCGATCGAGCCTCATTTGATCGCGCGCGCGGAGCGGAGCGCTCTCGGGGATCAGGCGGAACAGCGATCGCTCGGCGTCGACGCCGTCACGGGCCAGCCGGCGGGCGAAGCGGAGGGTGGCCTCCGGCGGGTCGCGCTCCAGGGCGATCAGCGACGACTCCACCTGGAACCGCCCCAGGCTGCGGGCCCGGACGAGAAAGTCCTGGTCCGCCCGGGTCCGGAGCGCCGGAGGCGACCGCGACGCGGTTGCGCACGCGGCGGTGGTGAGGCCCGTGAGGAGAGCGGCTCTGAGGGTGGGGTGCACCGATCGAGCGCTAGGAGCGTGTAGCGCGTAGCGCTACCGCGAGCCCGGTCCGGGTCCCGGTCCCGGTCCCGATGGCAATCATGCAGCCCGGCGTGCGTTCATCGACTTGATGAGGCGCGTGAGCCTCTCGACAACGCGCTTGAGCTTGGCTCTGGCGGCTTGGACCTTCTGCTCGTTGGCGAGTCGGCGCCTCGAGCAGGTGTGGAGTGAGGCGGCGCTTTCGGTGCCAGAGCGAAGTGCCATCCGGTAGAAGCGAGCCCCCGCGAGGCGAGCGACCGTACTCGCCTCGAATGATGATCGCGCTGCTTCTGTACGCCTACTGCACCGGCATCCATTCGTCGCGGAGGATCGCGCGGGCGACCTACGAAGACATTCCATTCCGGGTGCTGGCTGGAGAAAGTCATCCCCACTTCACGACAATCAACGAGCTTCGGCTCGTCCACCTGGAGGCACTGAAAGCGCTCTTCCTCGAAGTCCTGAAGCTTTGCCAGAAAGCAGGTTTGGTGCGGCTCAGACACGTCGCACTCGATGGCTCGAAGGTGCAGGCGAACGCGAGCAAGCACAAGGCGATGACCTACGAGCGGATGGCCGAGGAGGAGAAGCGGCTGTCTCTCGAGATCGAAGAACTGCTGGAGCGAGCGCGCACGATCGACCAAGAGGAAGACGAGCGGCTGGGCGTTGAAGAGACTGAGGAGGACATCCCAGCGGAGCTCGCTCGCCGTGAATCCCGCCTTGCCCGCATTCGAGAAGCGAAGGCTGCGCTGGAACAGGATGCCGCCAGGGCTCGCGCGGAGAAATTGCGCAGGCAAGCCGAAGAGCAGCAGAGCAAAGCGGATGATGCTCTTGTGGATCGGGTGGAGCAGAAGCGAGCGAGAACTCGAGCCGAGAAGGCAAGAGCGCAGGCTGACCAGCTCGAACCATCCCCAGACCCAATTGAACGAAATGAGGGATGGCCGCATCATCGCGTTCCTGCAAATGTGGACGGCATACCGAGGCCCCACGCTCAGAGGAACTTCACCGACTCAGACAGCAGGATCATGTTGAAGGAGGGAGCGTACCTCCAGGCCTACAATGCCCAAGTTGTCGTAGATGAGCACGCTCAGGTGATTGTCGCCGAAGGGGTCAGCAACCAGGCACCTGATCAGCAACACCTCGTCCCGATGCTCCGTGATGTGTTCGGCAACTGCGGCGATGCTCCGCGGAAGATGACGGCAGACAACGGCTATCTGAGCGCGACCAACATCGAATTCTGCGACAACAATCAGATCGATGCCCACATCGCTGTTGGACCCGAACAGAACCAAGACGCGTCGACTCCGTCCTCATCAGCTTCGGAGCCCACACCTGCCTCGCTCGCTCGCAAGCGAATGCGAGACAAGTTGCAAACGCGCGACGGCAAGGCGGTCTACCCCCGCAGGAAGAGTATCGTCGAACCGGCGCTCGGACAAATCAAAGCGGCACGAGGATTCCGCCGGTTCTCGCTCCGCTCCTTCTTCAAGGTACGAGCCGAGGGGACGCTCGTCTGCCTCACCCACAACCTGCTCAAGCTCTACCGATCGAAGCTCGCGACCGTCGCGAGCGTCTGACTCAAGGCAGCCATCTTCAGATCGGGACCCGGACCTGGAACGGGACCCGGACCGGGGTCGCGTGAGCGCTTACGCGCTACACGCTCCTAGCAGGTCCCGGTCCTGCGCGAACGTGCCGAGGATCGCGCGATCCGATCGCGGCGCTTCGTCACGGCGTCCGGGCGCGCTCGATCGAACCGAGCAGCGCCGCGGCGCTCTCTTCCCAGCTGGGGACGCGGGCCAGCCCGCTGATCCGCTCGGGATCCGCATCCCGCCCCAGCTGGACGAGGATCGCCTCGGCGAGCCGCGGCGGGTCGCGAGGCGGCACCAGGATCCCGAGGGCCTGGTCGTGCACCGCCTCCGCGATCCCGCCGACGTCGGCGGCGACGACCGGTCGCCCGGCCGCGTGGGCCTCGCGAACGACGTTCGGCATCCCTTCGTCCCAGCTGGGGAGGCACAGCAGATCGCACGCGGCTAGCCAGTCCGCGACCGCCTCACGTCCCAGATGACCGAGCGTCTCCACTCGGCGGGAGCGGCTCAGCTCCGCCAGGAGGGGCCCGTCGCCGGCGAACACCACGTCGACCGAGGCGGGCAGCCGACCGGCCGCGGTCAGGAGGTCGGCCGCGCCCTTGTGCGGAGCCAGGTGCCCGACGAACAGGACCAGGCTCCGATCGAGGGGACGGCCCAGCGTCTTTCGGGCCTCCGCGCGATCGCGCGGGTGAAACAGCGTGCGATCGACACCGTTGTAGACCACGTCGATCCGATCGGCCGCGACGCCCAGCGAACCGGCCTGCGCCGCCAGGGCGCGGCTCACGCAGACCACCCGGTCGGCGCGGGGAAGCAGCGCCCGCAGCTGGAGGCGCGCCGCGAGATCGTTCGGGACGCGGTTGAGGTCGCTGCCGTGGCACTTGACCACCACGGGCGTGGCGAGCGCCCGCCCCACCGCGACCGCCGCCACGCCGTCGGGATACGCGTACGAGGCGAGGATGGCGTCGTAGCGGCGACCGCCGAGCAGGAGCTCGGGCAGCACGCTCGCGGCGTAGAGCGCTGCGTTCAGCGAGGGAAGGCCAGGGATCGCGGGGAGCCGAGGGTGGAGGACCTGGAGGCCGTCGATGGTCTCGCGCCGCACCACGGGCTTGGAGCCGCGGCGGGCGAGCCGCCAAGGCACCACCCCGAAGACGTCGACCTCCGCGAGCGCGCCCAGCGCCGCGAACTGGCGCCGGTTGAAGGGGGCGTAGCCGGGGTCGGCGTTCGAGGGGAACAGGTTGGTGAGGATCAGGACCGAGCTCATCGCTTCTCGGCCTCCTCCACCAGAGCGAGCGCGCGCGCGAACTCGGCGTGGGCGCGATCGAGGCAGAGGTCGATCTCGTCCTGGTACCCGTCGGCGGAGGCGGACCAGGCGCGGTTGAGCGAGCGCTCGCCGGCGGCGAAGGCGTCCATGACCCGACCATAGGTCGCGAGCCCGTGGCGCCAGATCAGCGTCTCCCGAGCGGCCAGGAACCAATCGAGGTCCGCGGTCATGTGCCGATCGATGAACTCGCGCATCCCGAAAACGCCGACGTCCGCGCGCTTCTTGGCGTCGAGGTTCTTGAGCTTGGCGGAGAGCATCGTCAGGCTGCTCCGGATCACCTGGATGTTCAGAATGAGGAGCCCGACGGGTCGCTCGGTGGTGAAGCGGATGATCAACGCCCCCAGCAGCGCTGCGACCAGCGCACCTCCGTAGTGCTGCCAGTCCACTTGCGCCAGCTGTGCCACCGAGAAGAACGAGGCCACCACCAGGCCGGCCGCGAACAGGAGCCATCCCAGGGGCCGGGCCATCAGCGGCCTCCCCAGACGACCTGAAGGATCGCGATCGTCACACCGACCATCGCCTCCCCCACGATCAGGCCGGCGGCCACGGGGATGCCGACGTCCTCGCACCAGCGACGGCCGCGGAGCCGCTGCAGCAACACGCGGACGAACACCCCGACTGTGTACGTGAGCACGATCCCGAACGGTACGTAGAAGCCGAGCCCCAGATGGACGCCGAGCCCTCCGAGACCGGAGATGACCAGCGCGAAGCCGATGCCCGCTCCGGCCAGATACCGGCCCACAGGCAGATCGCCGCCGAGGATCCCCGAGATCATCCCGGCCAGCGCCTTCCCCTGCGGCGCGGGCAACGCCTTGCCCCCCAGCCCGTAGGCGTGGTCGAGCACACCGATGAGCACCACCACCAGGATCGGTCCCAGCCACGTGGCAGAGAGCTGTGCGATCTGCTGTCGCCTGGGGAGGGCGCCGGTCAGGTAACCCGCCTTGAGATCGAGCATCAGGTCGCCCGCCTGCGCGATCGAGATCGAGACCGCCGCGCCCAGGAGCACAGAGACCACCACGGTCTCGCGATTGCTCATGCCGCTGCCGACGAACATCAGGATCGTCACGGCGATCAAGGTCATGCCCGAGAGCGGCGACCAGTTCGTTCGGCCCAGGCACTCGGACACGATCACGCCCGCGACCCAGATCCAGGCGGTCCCCACGATCGCCATGACCACCGCCCGCAGCGCCGTCATCTCCGGCGACGAGGCGTAGGCGATCACGGAGAGCAGCACGGCTCCCACCAGCACGATCGTGTAGAGCACGCGGATGGAGAGCTCGTCGAAGCCCGAGCCCGCGAACACCCAGGTCCGGTTGGCCTCCTGCATGCTCTTGAGCCCGCTCCGGATCATCGGGAAGGCCGCGATCACGCCGCCGACCGCCGCGCCCACCAGGATGCCGACTCCGGTGGGCATGAAGAGCGCCTCGCGGACGCCGTCGATGTCGCCGGCCTCCACCAGCGTCACGATCTCGGGCGAACCGTAGCGCGCGAGCAGCGGGGTGAGGATCCAGTAGCAGGCGATGCCGCCGGCGCCGAAGAGGAGGCCCCCCCGCCCCGAGAGAAAGCCGACGCCCACGGTCAACAGCGAGAGAAAAAACAGGACGTAGACGTGGTGCGGCGCAAAGGCGAGCCGCTGCGTGAGATCCAAGGTGTCGTGATCGAGCCCGAACACCAGCCGCACGATCAGGAATGCGATCGCCGAGACCAACGCGCCGCCCACCATCAGCCGCGCCTTCTGTATCCCGCCGCCCGGCGACTTGAGGATCGCCGCCACCGCGATTCCACCCGGGTAGGCCAGCCGGTCGTAGTCGATCATCTGCTTGCGGAGCGGAATGATGAACGCGATGCCGAGGACCCCGCCGGTGATGCAGGCGAGCACCATCAGGAAGGGGCTGAAGCGCGCGAGCAGGTGGTACTCGCCGTCCAGGATGTAGAGCGCGGGCACGGAGAACATCATCCCGGCCGAGGCGCCGTTGACGGCCGACGCCAGGGTCTGGGTGATGTTGTTCTCGACGATGCTGGTCCGCCGCATCACGCCGCGCAGCACGCCCCACCCGAGGATCGCAGCGATCTCCGACCCCTCGGTGGAGAAGCCGAGCACCAGGCTGGCGTACGCGATGCTGATCGTGATGAGCGCGCCGATCGCGTAGCCGACCAACACGCTCACCAGCGTGAGCTCCGGATAGGGCCCCCGCCGGACGACCGTCAACGCTCCACCCCGAACTCCCCGGGGTCCGCCAGGGGCGGGACGCGGATCCGCTCGGGCTCCAGGAAGAGCGCGCTCGAGGTGGCCAGGCCGACCAGGTGCGAGAACAGGAGGCCCGGCTCCACGCCGCCCCGGCGGCGAAACTCCTCGACGAACCTGCGCACCCCCTCCGCGCTCAGGACCTGGGACGGAAACGCGTCGGCGCGCGTCCACCCGAGCACGATCTCGGCCAGCCGAGGATCCTCGCGCATCATCTTGGCGTTGTCCCGGAACTCCCAGCGCGGCGGCTTGTTCCGCTCGGAAGGCAGCATCGAGACCAGGCGCGCGCGCGCGAAGTTGAAGGCCTCGCGCGCGAACTCGTACACCGGAGAGGTCGTGATCAGCCCCTCGGTATAGGCCCAGGGCACGTGGGCCGCTTCGGGGAACTCGTCCACCAGCATCCGCTTGTAGACGCGCTGCTGGAAGCGCCACTTCGCCGGAATGGAGGCCAGGTGATCCGCGAGCTCGTAGTCGATGAACGGCGTGCGGCAACCGCAGAAGTACCGCTCCATCGTGAAGCTCTGGAACGCCCCGCGGCGCTGGCGGTTCTCCAGATCCCACACGCTCGCCACCGCCGTGGGCTGGTCGGCGTCGATCTCCCGGAACGTCTCCGCGAAGCGGTCGTACAGCTCCCCCTCGAACCTTTTGTAGAAGGTTTGGTTCGCGACCCGCTCCACCAGCGCACGATCCTGGAAGCAGAACGCCGCGAAGTGCCGATCGACGATCTGACGGCGCGGAGGATCCAGCATCAGGTAGGGCGCCACGTGGCTCCCGGTGAGCGCGTCGCCGGCCGCCCCGTTGAGCATGAACCGCATGTGCTTACGGTAGAGCGGGTGCCAGATCATAGAGCTGAGGCCGTCGAAGATCGAGAGTCCCTCGGCTCGCCACACGACCCTCTCGAGCTGGGCCGAGTAGTAGTCGAGCGACACGTCCCGGCCCAGATGCTCCCGGTACACCGGCTCGCACGCCTTCACGAAGCCCGGACCGAGCCCCTCGATGAAGTGGTGGGTCAGGCCGATCGTCTCCGCAAGCTGCCTTGCATAGCGGACGTCCGGCGTATCCTCCCCGCCGTACGTGATCGCATCGATCGGCAGGAATCGCTTCGGGATCGCCAGAGCGACCGCCCGACTGTCGAGCCCACCCGAAAGCGTGATGGCGATCGGATGGCGATCGGCGAGCTTCATCGAGCGCTCCGTCGCCTGGACGAGGAGCTCGCGGAACGCGGCCGCGTAGGCCCGCTCCGACATGCGCGGCCCGCCCTCCTCGAAGCGGAAGCGCCAGTAGCGCTGCGCGTGCACCCCTCGCCGGTCCAGCCGCACCACGGTCCCCGGCTCGATCAGCTCGATCCCCTCCACCCAGGTGTATCGTCCCACCTGGGCCGCGGACACCAGGAGCTGGAGCAGCCCGATCCCGCCCGCCTCCGAGCGGCGCTTGCGCCCCGCGATCACGCCCTTCAGCTCGTTGGCGAACACGAAGCGACGCCCGTCGTGCGCACAGAACAGGAGCCGCGAGCCGATCCGATCGGTGATCACGAACGTCGCGTCGAGGTGCCCGTCGTGGAGCACCAGGTTCCAGGCGCCGTTGATCCGCTGGTGGAAGCGGTCGCCGAACGTCAGATACGCGGCCAGCGCCAGCTGGGCGTCATCCTTCCCCGCGGCCGCGACCCCGGCCCGCGCCAGATCCCGCTCGAGCGACGCCCGATCGAGGATCTCACCGTCGAGGAGCAGCCAGATCCGATGCTCAGGATCCCAGGCTGGCTGCGCCTCGTCGTCCTCGATCCCCGGGAGCACGTTGCCGGCGGCGACGCCCTCCCCCACCACGTGCGGCCGCGAGAAGCGGAACGACGGGTAGTCGACCGCGTCGAGCATCCGCGAGAGCTCGCCCTCGAGCTCTCCCCGCGTCGCATCCGGGTCGAAGATTCCGACGAGATTCGGCACGCCCTCACCTCACACGAAGTGCTTCTGCCACCACGCCTCGAGGAACAGGACCAGCCACGCGGTCGCGCTCATGTTCTCGCGCCCTTGCCGCTGCATCCTCTCCTCGAACACGTCCTCGCGAATGGGCGCGTAGAGGCCCCCCTTCGGGTGCTTGGACCGGAGCCGCTCGAAGATCCCGGCCAGGCCGCGATCCCCCTCCAGCCAGTGCTCCAGCGGAACGCCGAAGCCCATCTTCGGCCGCTCGAACAGCGCGCGCGGCACGCGCCGGGCCAGATGCTCCTTGAGCGCGACCTTGCCCTCGCCATGGCCGAAGCCCTGGCGCGGCGGCAGCGTGGCCGCCCACTCGACGAACACGTGATCGAGGAGCGGCACCCGCACCTCGAGCGAGCAGGCCATGCTCGCGCGATCGACCTTGGTGAGAATGTCGTTCGGCAGGTAGCTCATCAGGTCGACCCACTGCGCCTTCTGCACCGGCATCTCGCAGGGCGCGCGCTCGAAGAGACCGGCCACCGACCACTCGACGTCGACGTGGTACGCGTCCTCGAGCAGCGCCTCGGCGCCGCGCCGGCCGTTCGAGACCTCGAGCTCGTACTGGTAGGGGAGCGTCTGCGCCAGCCGCTCGATCCGACCGCGCCCGCGCAGGCCCGCCGGCATGCGGTCGAAGGCCATCCCCGCCACGGCCCGCAGCGAGGGCGGCAGCTCGCGATAGTCGAAGAGCTTCTGATACCGCCGGTACCCACCGAACAGCTCGTCGCCGCCGTCTCCGGAGAGCGCCACCGTCACGTGCTTCCGTGCCATCTGGCAGAGCACGTACGTCGGGATGGCCGAGGAGTCGGCGAAGGGTTCGTCGTAGATCTCGACCAGGGTGTCGAGCAGCCCCAGCGCGTCCGTCTCGACCGTCTCCACCAGGTGGTCGAGGCCGAGCGCCTCGGCGATCCGCTTCGAGTGCGCCGACTCGTCGTACTCGGGCGAGCCGAACGCGATGCAGAAGGTCCGCGGCCGCTCACTGATCCGCGGGTTCTTGGCGATCGACGCGGCCACCACCGACGAGTCGATCCCCCCCGAGAGAAACGCCCCCAGCGGCACCTCGCTCATCAGCTCGATCTCGACGGTGTCGTCCACTTGCCGGTCGAGCTCGGCCGCCGCGTTCTTCGGATCGCTCGATCCGATCTCCGGCGGCTCCCAGTACCGCACCATCCGATCGCGATCCGCGGCCACCGTGAGGTGACATCCGGGCTCGAGCGCCCGCATGCCCTCGAACGCGGAGTACGGCGCCGGCACGTAGAGGTACTGCACGTAGAGGCGCACGCCCTCCGGGCTCGGCCGCTTCGGCATCTCGGGGTGCATCAACAGCGCCTTGGGCTCGGACGCGAACAGGAACAGCTCCTGAGTCAGCCGGTAGTAGAGCGGCTTCACCCCCAACCGATCGCGCGCCGCAAACATCTCGTTCTTCTTCTGATCGTAGAGGACGAACGCAAAGATCCCACGCAGGCGGTCGACGACCCGGGATCCCCAAGCCTCCCAGCCGTGGACGATCACCTCGGTATCGGAGTGCGTGCGAAACGTGTGGCCGAGGTGCTCGAGCTCGCGGCGGAGCGCGAGGTGGTTGTAGATCTCGCCGTTGTAGGTGACCCAGACGTCGCCGGTCTCGTTGGCGAGCGGCTGCGCGCCATCCGCGAGGCCGATGATCGAGAGCCGGCGGTGGCCGAGGCCGGCGCCGTGATGCAGATAGGTGCCGCGGCCGTCGGGACCGCGGTGCACCAGGCGATCCGTCATCGCGTCCAGAACCTTCGGATCGGGCGCGCCGTCCGCGCGATGAAAGATACCGGTGATGCCGCACATAGACGGGCGGCGGAACCATAAGTCGCGCCGGATCCTTGGGCAACCCGCGGCCGCACCTGTTAGGGACGGGAGGTGTTCTCCAAGCGTACCGGCTGGGAGCGCGCCCCGAACGCGCTCGCCATCGCCACTGCCGCCGAGCGAGATCCCGCGCTCCTCGACCTGACGATCTCCAACCCCACGGCGATCGGCATCGATCCCCCGCCGGAGCTCCTGGCGGCGCTCGCGGATCCGCGCGGCCGCACCTACGCGCCCGAGCCTTTCGGCCTCCCCTCCGCGCGGCGGGCCGTCGCGGAGTACTACCGGAGTCGGAACGTCCAGATCGATCCCGAGCGCGTCATCCTCACCTCCACCACCAGCGAGGCCTACACGTTCCTGTTCCGGCTGCTCCTCGACCCGTTCGATCGCGTCGCCGCGCCCACGCCGAGCTATCCGCTGTTCTCGTTCCTCGCCGAGCTGGCCGACGTCGAGCGCGTCGCCTACCCGATCGATGCGCCCGCCGATGCGATCGCGGAGGCGGTCATCGTGGTCTCTTTGAACAATCCGACCGGCACCTGCCTCACCCCGGACGCCCGCGCCCGGCTGATCGCACGCGGCCGTCCGGTGATCGCGGACGAGGTCTTCCTCGACTACCTGATCGATCCGACGCGCTTCTCGGAGCACACGTTCGCGAGCGAGCCGGGCACCCTGACGTTCACGCTGAGCGGCCTCTCCAAGGTCGCCGGTCTCCCGCAGCTCAAGCTCTCGTGGATCGTGGTGTCGGGTCCCGAGGCCCTGGCGACCGAGGCGCTGGCCCGCCTCGAGATCATCGCCGACACGTACCTCTCCGTCGCGACCCCCGTGCAGCTCGCGCTGCCGGCCTGCCTCGATCGTGCCGAGCCCTTCCAGCGCGCGCTCCGCGCCCGACTCGCCGAGAACCGCGCGTGCTTGCCGGCGAACGCGCAGGTCGGTGAGGGCGGCTGGTATGCGATCCTTCCGCTGCACGATGCGAAGAGCGACGACGAGGCCTTCGCGCTCGCATTGCTCGCCGAAGAGAAGATCAAGGTGCACCCGGGATACTTCTTCGACCTGGCTTCCCCTGCGATCGTCGTCAGCTTGCTCCTGGACCCGCGAACGTTCGCACCGGCGCTCGCGCGAATCGCGACGCGGATCGGTTGAATGAGACCAATCCCTACATCGTCGGGCGATCTCGGGGCTTCGCATGTGAACGCGCCTGCCGCAAGATCGGTCGGCCCCATGCGAAGGATCGCCCTGGCATCCTGTCTCGTGCTCGCTGCCTGTGATGCCTCGACCAAGTGCGACGGGCCCCGGCTCGCGCTCGCGCTCACGTTCTTCGGACCGGAGCACGTCCATTCCCTGTTGATCACCTACCAGGGTGACGGCGTGGACGAGCGCGAGATCCAGAACATCACCGGCGCACCCAACCTCGAGATCACCGCTGCCGGCCCGCCGGTCGGTTCCAAGGTGCTCATCACCGTGCGCGCCTACGAGAGCGAGGAGATCCGCGGGCGCTTGCTCGGCGAAGGACACGTGGGCCCGACGACCTTCGGCGCGTGCGACCGGATGCAACTCGAGTTGACGGACCGCTTCCTCCTGAACCCCGACGCCGGGCCGGCCAAGGACGCCGGCGGCGAGGACGCCCAGCCCGACACCGCCGACGCCGGTGAGCGGGAGGACGGAGGCCCGCCCGATGTCGACGACGCAGGCGTGATCGAGGATGGAGGCGACGAGCCGATCTGCGTGGGCGGCCTCGACCCGGCCACCGTCGCGCTCTTCGCCTTCGACAATGCCGAGGCCACCACCGGCATCGTCACCGACGTGGTCTCGGGGATCGTCGGGGTGGCGCAGCCGGCGCAGGGCGCGGTCGCCAGCACCGCCGGCCCCGCCGCTTGCGGCGACGCGGCCGCTTTCTTCGGCGCCGGCTATCTCGAGATCCCGAGCGAGGGCCTAGCGCCCGCGACCGGCTCGGTCGACTTCGACGTTCGCTTCGACGGACCGGATCCCACCGCGCGCCAGGGCATCGTCTCCCGCGACGCCCAGGGCCAGACGTCGGACGGCCAGCTGACGGTCTTCCGCACCTGCGACGAGCACCTGGTGGCGCGCTTCCAGGATCTCCAGAGCTCGATCTACCGCTGCTCGGACACCACGCTCCCGATCGGCACCTGGGTCCACGTCACGATCGACTTCGGCGATCCCGACTTCACGCTGGCGCTCGACGGCGTGACCGCCACCAGCACCGGCACCCGCCTCGCCAACGTGGACTGCACCACCGCGCTCGCCTGCGACCGACCCGGTATCTTCGATCTATCCGGCAACCAGAACCCGTGGGTCCTCGGCGCCGACAGCAGCGGCTCCGTCGACGGCGCAGCCGAGCCGACGGGCAACTACTTCGTCGGCGGCATCGATCAGTTCCGCATCAGCACCGACCGCCGCTGAGAAAACCCGTTGCCGAACCGGGGCGGCGTCCGTAGCGTCGGACCGATGGACCCGACCCAGGAGCGCGAGCGCCTCGAGAAGCTGCTGGCGCGCCGCATCTCTCACACCTCGAAGGCGTGGACGCTCCTCGCCCCCCACGACCGGATCATGGTCGCGCTCTCGGGCGGGAAGGACAGCTACACCATGCTCCAGGTGCTGCGCCTCCTGCAGCAGCGCGTGCCGTTCGAGATCGAGCTCTGCGCCGTCCACCTCGATCAGCGTCAGCCCGGCTACGACGGCCGCCCGCTGGTCGAGTGGCTCGAGAAGAGCGGCGTCCCGTTCGAGATCCTCTCCGAGGACACGTACTCCGTCGTGATCGATCACCTCGACGACGCCCAGACCTATTGCTCGCTGTGCTCCCGCCTCCGCCGCGGAATCCTCTACACCGCCGCGGAGCGGCTCGGCTGCAACAAGATTGCGCTCGGCCATCATCGCGACGACTCGATCGAGACCTTCCTGATGAACCTCCTCTACTCCGGCAAGCTCCAGGCGATGCCGGCGAAGTACACCACCGACGACGGACGGTTCGAGGTGATCCGCCCGCTGATCGACTGCGCGGAGAAAGACATCGCGCGGTACGCCGAGCTCTGCCGCTTCCCCATCCTTCCCTGCAACCTCTGCGGCTCGCAGTCTGGGCTCAAGCGCGACGAGATGACGCGCTTGATCGACCAGCTCGAGCGCGACCACCCCAACGTTCGGGCGGTGATGTGGAACGCGCTCTCCAACGTCCGCCCCTCGCACCTGCTCGATCCCGAGGTCCGGCAGGCCTGGGTCGAGCGCGATCCCGCGATCCGACCTCCCCGGGAGTCGCGTCCGCGCGAGGAGCACGCGGCGGCGCTCCCCGCGATCTCACGGCTACGCGTCCTTCAGTGACAGCATCACCGGGACGTGATCGCTCGGATCGAGCGCGCTCCGCACCTCCCGATCGATCGCCACGGACTGCGCTCTCGCCACCACCGATGCGCTGGCGAGGATATGATCGATCCGGAGGCCCCGGTTCTTCTGATATGCGCCGGCTCGATAGTCCCACCAGGTGAACTGGCGCGGCCCCGGGTGCAGGTGCTGCAGCGTGTCCGTGAGCCCGAAGGCTAGCAGCCGGCGAAAGCGACCTCGCTCGTCCTCGGTGCAGAAGAGCGTGTTCTTGAACCGCTCGGGGTCCCAGACGTCGTCGTCGGTGGGCGCGATGTTGAAGTCGCCCGCCAGCACCACCGGCTGATTCGGCGAAACCGTCTCCTCGAGGAACGCCTGCAAGCGGTCGAGCCACTCGAGCTTGAAGCGGAACGACGGCGATCCCACCTGACGGCCGTTCGGCACGTAGACACAGATGAGACGGATTCCCCGGACCGTGGCCGCGATGAGCCGGCGCTCAGCCTCGTCGCCCTCGTCGCCGGGGAGCCCTCGCACCACGTCCTCGATCGACTCGCGGGCCGCAATCGCGACTCCGTTGTAGGTGGGCTGTCCGAAGAAGACGACGTCGTAGTCCAGATCCCCGAGCCCTTCCTCCGGGAACTCTTGGTCAGAGATCTTGGTCTCTTGCATCAAGAGGACGTCCGGCTCATGGACCTCGGCCCAGTCGAGCACGCCGTTTTCGCGCGCTCGAATCGAGTTCACGTTCCATGTCGCGATCTTCACCGCGGAATACTACAATCGAGAGTGATGGCCATTCGCAAGATCGCACAGATCGGACACCCGGTCCTTCGCGAGCCGGCCAGCGAGGTGCCCCTCGATCAGCTCGCCTTGCCCCACTTCCAGGATTTGATCGACGACCTCATCGAGACGATGCGCGACGCCAACGGCGCCGGCCTCGCCGCCCCGCAGATCTACGAGCCGTGGCAGATCTGCGCGATCGAGGTGAACGACAACCCGCGCTATCCGTACAAGCCGAAGATCCCGCTCACGATCTTGGTGAATCCGAAGATCGAGCCGCTGACCCCCGAGACGTTCGACAACTATGAAGGCTGCCTCTCGGTTCCCAACATCCGGGGCCTGGTGCCGCGCTGCGCGAGGATCAGGATCACCGGCTACGATCGCGAGTCCACGCCGATCGATCAGGTCTTCCAGGGCTTCACGGCGGGCACGATGCAGCACGAGATCGATCACCTGCTCGGTCGCCTCTTCGTCGACAGTGTCACCGACCCGAAGACGCTCACCACCTGGAGCGAGTTCGAGCGATACCACAAGGACGCGTTCATGCGGACGGTCGAGGCCGTCAAGGCGCGCTGGCACTAGGAGCGTGTAGCGCGTAAGCGCTCACGCGACCCCGGTCCGGGTCCCGGTCCCGGTCCGGGTCCCGATCTGAAGATGGCTGCCTTGAGTCAGACGCTCGCGACGGTCGCGAGCTTCGATCGGTAGAGCTTGAGCAGGTTGTGGGTGAGGCAGACGAGCGTCCACTCGGCTCGTACCTTGAAGAAGGAGCGTAGCGAGAACCGGCGGAATCCTCGTGCCCCTTTGATCTGTCCGAGCGCCGGTTCGACGATACTCTTCCTGCGGGGGTAGACCGCCTTGCCGTCGCGCGTTTGCAACTTGTCTCGCATTCGCTTGCGAGCGAGCGAGGCAGGTGTGGGCTCCGAAGCTGATGAGGACGGAGTCGACGCGTCTTGGTTCTGTTCGCGTCCAACAGCGATGTGGGCATCGATCTGATTGTTGTCGCAGAATTCGATGTTGGTCGCCTCAGATAGCCGTTGTCTGCCGTCATCTTCCGCGGAGCATCGCCGCAGTTGCCGAACACATCACGGAGCATCGGGACGAGGTGTTGCTGATCGCCATCGGGACCGGGACCGGGACCGGGACCCGGACCGGGCTCGCGGTAGCGCTACGCGCTACACGCTCCTAGCCGCCGCTCAAGCACACGCCGTACGTACCGTACGCGAGCGCGCAGCGCCCTCCGGCCGGGCACGCGACCTGGGCGCTGCAGCTGCGGACCGTGCGACCTGAGGTGGGCCGGCCGAGATTGTCGACGGCCGCGCCGCAGATCCCGAAAGGATGGGGACCGCCGGTAGGCCGCAGGCACACGCGCGGCGTCGGGCAGTCCGCGTCGATCCCGCACCTCTTGATCCGCACCTCGGTCGCCTGCGGCGCTTTGGGAGGCGGCGCCTCGGGCGTCCCGATGTTCCCCGCCGGCATCTCCTTGGGATCGTGGCTGCCGCCGGTGATCTGCGCGACCTGATCGAACTCGCGATCGTTCGGGATCACGATGAACGCCGTGTCGCCGCCCTCCGGGGCGTCGAGCTGCGGATCGCGGCTGTCCTCAGTCTCCAGCTGCCGCGCCTGGCCTGCGCAGCCGAGCACGAACGCCCACAGAACGAGAGGTCCGAACCGCACAATCATACCAACGCCTTGCTCATGGTGGCGCCGAACTCGAGCACGTTCATGCGGAGGAGCTCTTCGCCACCGGGAAGCGAAATGGTCAAGTCGTCTCCGTCGCGCTCGAGCACGAGGTCCTTGAAGCTCTGCTTCTTCAGGCGCGCCAGGCTCTTCTCCTTGAAGAAGATCTTCTGGAGCAGCGCGACGTCGGAGGGGAGGAGCGGGAAGCTGCCGGCGTCGGTCCGCTCCAAAAGCGCCGCGATGGTGTCCTGGAGCTCGGGGGAGAGCCGTCCTAGATTGTTCTGCGCGCGCAGCGGAACCCGGGCCACCAGCGCCGTCGCCGGATCGAGCTGGGTCGTGAAGCCCCCCGTGGTCTCGAGACCGACGAAGTTGGGGATGGCGGCCTCCATGAAACGG
Organism: uncultured delta proteobacterium; assembly: GCA_963803435.1. Lineage (GTDB taxonomy): Bacteria > Myxococcota > Kuafuiibacteriia > Kuafuiibacteriales > Kuafuiibacteriaceae > CAWDML01. Next base: position 18,157 of record CAWDML010000001.1, read on the forward strand.
TAGTCGAACGGATGCGACATCGCGTAGCCGATGTAATGGTCGATCCACCGCTCCCACGGGACCCTCAGGGTCTCGGCGATCATCCGCTGGAGGTGGAGCCACTGCTGAACCCGCGCCTTCGCGTCCTCAGGGAGCCGCTCGTAGGCTTCGAGCCACCCGCTCACGCCGGCAATATCCCAACAATTCCGCGGCTTCGCCACCTCGCATCCGCTTTTCGCGCAACCCGTCCCCCGGATCGGCGAAAATCTGTGCGACTCAGGGAGGTCTCCGTGGCAACCGTCCAACCCAACCCAGCCGCCGCACGCGCGCAGGCCAGCGACCTCTGGCAGGGCGCCGCCTACGGCGGACTGATCGGCATGTTCGTCGGGCGTCCGATCCTGGGCGCGCTCGGGGGCATGGTCTACAAGCTGTTCACCACCGACGGGCTCGCCGACGCCGCCCGCACCCTGTTCGACCCCGAGGGGACGCTCGGCTCGGTGCTCGGCGGCAACGATAAGGCGAGGAAGACGACCACGCGGCGAAAGCAGGAGGAGCCGGCGTCGAAGCCCGCCGTCCCCGGCTGGCTCAAGGCGCTCGGGATCGGCGCGGCCGTCGTCGCCGGCGTCAGCGCCCTCGGCGACACCATGACGTACGGCTTCATGGGCCGCCCGTTTTTCGGGGGCTACGGTTTCGGCTATCCTTACTACGGTTGGTGACGTCCTCCACCAAAGCCTTCCCCCGCGTCGAGGCCCACCTCGAGAAGCTCCGCAACGCGGGGCTCGACACACAGGCCTTCTTCGCCGCGCTCGTCGACATCCGGGACGACACCGCGCTCTCAGAGAAGCAGCGGGATGCGCTCCATCAGATCATCGCGATGGAGTCCTTCATCTGGTACCTCGAGGCGCTCAACGGCGCGCCCATCGATCGCGTCCGCGCCGCCGAGGAGGCCAAGCGCGCCGCGGAGGACGCGTACCCTCCCGAGGAGGTGACGGTCCGCCAGCGCCCACCCAAGAAGAAAAAGAGCAAGAAGAAGCGCTGATCCTACTGATCCCGGCAGCAGCGAAAGCCGATCTCGGGCGTCTCGTCCGTGGGGTCGGCGATCTTCATCGTGTCCCCATCCTTACAGCGGTGCGTCTGCGAGCTGCGGAACCCACCGCCGCGCGCCGCGGCGCTGGCCAGCGTGTTGCCGGTCCACTCCCAGACGTTGCCCGAGAGATCGAAGACGTCGAAGGAGGACTTGCAGTTCGCCGCGCTCCCGCTGGCCTTCTTCCCCTCGCCCGAGACGTTGCAGCGGGACGCGTCGAGCGTGTCACCGTAGGTGTAGATCGTGCCCTCCGCCTCACCGGCGGCGCCGTCGCAGGCGTCGATCCACTCGTCCCGCTCGCACAGCCGGAGCGCCTTGGCCCGGCAAGCCTCGCGCGATGCCTCCCAGGTGATGTCGGTCCAGGGCACGCGCTCCGCGATCGATCGCGCCTCGGATGGGTCCATGCCCTCCCCGGTCGAGGTCGCGTCCTTCTTGGACGCCTCGAAGGTCCAGATGCAGTACCGATGATCGCTCCGGCCCGTGATGCACACCTCCTGATCGGGGACGTCGAGTTTCGGATCGCCGTTGCAGGCGCACGCGAAGAGGAGAAGGGGCGCGAGCCGTCGCATGGCGGTAGTATGACAAAACCGGACGTTCAGACTAAGGTCTGATCGAGATGGGCCGCGAAGCGCTCGATGCGTTCATCGAGAAGTCGAAGATCTTCAGCCTCCTCGACGAAGAGGGCCGGACCCGCCTCGCCCGCATCTCCCAGGAAGTGGCGTTTCCCGCCGGGACCGTGATCTTCCGCGAGGGTGACGAGGGCGACGCCTTCTACTGCACCCTCTCCGGGACCCTGCGGGTCGCCGCCAGCGACTACGCCGAGAGCCCCAAGCACGTGGCCACGCTGATGGGCGGCTCGGTCTTCGGCGAGATCGCGGCGCTCTCCGGCGAGCCGCGCACCGCCTCCGTCACCGCCGAGAGCGAGGTCCGAGCGCTGCGGTTCGAGCTGGTCGCCGTCTTCGGCGTGCTGAAGGACTACCCGGCGGTGCTGGCCGAGCTCCGGCGGCTCGGCATCAATCGCACCGAGGATCTGCTGGCGAAGGTGATGGAGGAGTAACCGCTCACGTGTCCTTGAGCAGCTCCTTGAGCGCAACCTCCTCGATCACGGGGATGTTGTACATCGCGGCCGCGTCGAACTCCCTGCTCCCGCCACGGCCGCGGATCAGGAGATCCGTGGTGCGGCCGACGCGCGGCTGAATGATGCCGCCGCGCCGCTCGATCTCGTCGGTCGCGAAGCTGGTGCCACGCTCGAAGTCTCCCGCCACCGCGATCCGACGCCCGAGAAACGGCGCCGGAAAGTTGGTCTCGCCGTCGAGGATCTCGTAGCCGGCCTCCTTGAGGCGCTTGATCGTGCGCGGACCCTCGGTGGCGAGCCATCGCGCCAGGCCGTCGGCAGCCTCCGCCGGGATGTCCGGGATGCCATGGCAGCGCGCCTCCGTCAGCTCCTCGAGCCGCTCCAGCGAGAAGACGTGAAACGCGATCGCCCGGGACGCGTGCTCGCTGACGTGCGGGATCGCGGCCAGATAGAGGAGACGCCACAACGGCATGCGCTTGGCGCGCTGGAGCTCGTCCCCCAGCGCCTGACCCTTCCCGGGAGCGACCCGCTCCAGGCCTCCGGGATCCATCGTCAGCAGATCGACGGCGTCCATCGGTCCGTATTCTGCGAGCAGCTTGTCGACCAGCCGCACGCTCAGCGTGTTGAGCCTGAGGCCACGCGGGCCGACCAAGTGCAACAGCCGAGCGCGCGCGCGCCCGATGCAAGAGAGGTTGACACAGGTCCGGAACGGCTCGTCCTCCACCGGGGGGAGCTGCGACTGGCAGCTCGGGCACTGATCGATCGGCGGCTGTCCGCTCTCGAAGCGATCGACCATGATCACCGGGGCGACGCTCCCGGGCCGCACCCGAACGGTGGTACCGCCGTGCACCGCCAGCATGCTCGTCCCGTCGAACGCCGGCACGGGCGCGCGCTCCGGCACCGGCAGATCGTGGTCGGGCGATCGCTCGAGCAGCGCCACCGGCAACACCGCACCGCCGCGGCCCACCGCGTAGTACACCTTCGTCACCACCGCCGGCCGGCCGGGGAGCGGGAAGAGGAGCCGCACCGACGCAGGCACCGGCGCGTTCGACTCCTCCGAAGCCGCCGCGAACCCCGAACGGTTCACGCTGAGCGTACCGCCCTCGAGCGGGTACTCGAACGAGGGCGCGATCTGCTGCAGCGTCGACACGAAGTCGAGCACCTCGGACAGCCCCTTGCAGCGCCACGTCACCGGCAACACCGCAAAGCCCCAGCTCTTGAGCGCGCCCAGGAGCCGCCACTCGGAGTCGATTCCGTCCGGCATCCGATCGCTCCCCAGCGCGAAGAGCTTGAGCGGGCGCGAAAGCGTGATACGGGGATCGAGCCGGCGCAGCGAGCCCAGCACGGCTGCACGCGGGAGGATGTAGGGCGGCTCCCCGGAGTCGACGCGCCGCCGATCGAGCGCGGTGAGGTCGGCCGTGCGCATCGCGACGGTGGCCCGCACGCTCAGCTGATCCGGATACTGGGGCACCGGCTGGATCGTGGAGGGCCCGAGGGCCTGCCGCGTCAGCTTGGTGATCCGACTCTCCGTGACGGTTCCAGGCGGGCGCAGCCTGAGCGGGCAGGACCCGATGGTCCGCACGTTGTCGGTGACATCCTCGCCCCGATGGCCGTCGCCCCGCAGGACGGCGCGCACCAGGACGCCCGCCGCGTAGGTCAGCACCACATCGACGCTCGGCATGGTGGCGCTGGCGACATACGTGACCTCGCCCCGATCGAGCGTCGACACCTGACTGTGGTGGGCCCGAAGCTCCGCGACGCTCTGAACCGCCGGGAGCGGCGGCCACAGCATGTCGTGCGGGTGGGTCTCCAGCTCGCCGCGCTGTCTCCGGTCGAAACGGCAGCTGGGTGAATCGGGCGTCTGGAGGACACCGCTCGCTTCCAGCGCCATGAGCTCGGCCAGCATGGCGGAAAAGGCGCGGCCCTGAATCAGTGGATGTTCGAGCACATGCAGGCGATGCTCAGCGTCGGCCAGCTTGGTCCGCAGGGCCTTCGCTCTTTCTTCCTGACCCGCCATATCAACCTTGACTTGAGTGGATCCCGCCTACTACGGTCCCGGTGCTGGTGCACCGCACCGCTCGTTTGTCTCTCTAATACGCGTCGAGAGCGCATCCCACCTACGGGTTGCTCCCGTATCGCAAGCAGGAAAATAGGACCAACAGCGCCATGGCGCAAATCACGGGCTCCGGCCGCAGCAAGAAAACCGAGGATGAAATGACGGGTGAAGGCACCGAACCGCGCCGTTCCGCCAAGAAGAAGACCAACAAAGCCCCCCGCAGGGCCAACGGCACCGACGACATGGAGGGCCGCGGCCGCGACGACGACGGCATGGATGACGCCCACGCCTCCGACGCCTCCGACGGGCCTCGCACCGAGATCAACACCGAGCGGATGAACCTCAAGGAGCTCAAGGAGAAGCGCATCTCCGAGCTCACCCGAATGGGCCGCGAGATGGGGGTCGACGGCGCCGCCGGCATGCGCAAGCAGGAGCTGATCTTCGCGGTCCTGCAAGCCCACGCCGCCCGCTCCGGGGCGATCTACTCCGAGGGTGTCCTCGAATGCCTCTCGGACGGCTTCGGTTTCCTCCGATCTCCGGATTACAGCTACCTTCCGGGCCCGGACGACATCTACGTTTCCCCCTCCCAGCTCCGCCGCTTCAACCTGAGGACCGGCGACACCATCAGCGGCCAGATCCGGCCGCCGAAGGAGAGCGAGCGCTACTTCGCCATGCTCAAGGTGGAGAGCGTCAACTTCGAGCCGCCCGAGGTGGCACGGGACAAGATCCTGTTCGACAACCTGACGCCGCTCTATCCGCAGTCGCGGCTCAACCTCGAGTACCGGAACGACAACTACTCCACGCGCATCATCGACCTCTTGACGCCCATCGGGAAGGGACAGCGCGCGCTGATCGTGTCGCCGCCGCGCGCGGGCAAGACGGTCCTGCTCCAGGACATCGCCCATGCGGTCGCCGCCAACCACCCCGAGGTCTGGTTGATGGTGCTCTTGATCGACGAGCGTCCCGAGGAAGTCACGGACATGGAGCGCAGCGTCGACGGCGAGGTCATCTCGTCGACCTTCGACGAGCCCGCCTCCCGCCACGTGCAGGTCGCCGAGATGGTGATCGAGAAGGCGAAGCGGCTCGTCGAGCACGGGCGCGACGTCGTGATCCTGCTCGACTCGATCACGCGTCTGGCCCGCGCCTACAACACCGTGATCCCGCCGTCCGGAAAGATCCTCTCCGGCGGTGTCGACGCCAACGCGCTCCACAAGCCGAAGCGCTTCTTCGGCGCGGCCCGCAACATCGAGGAGGGCGGCTCGCTCACGATCATCGCCTCGGCGCTGGTCGACACCGGCAGCCGGATGGACGAGGTGATCTTCGAGGAGTTCAAGGGCACCGGCAACTCCGAGATCCATCTGGACCGCAAGCTGATGGAGAAGCGCATCTTCCCCTGCCTCGACATCAACAAGTCGGCCACGCGCAAGGAAGAGCTGCTCCAGCCGCCCGACATCCTCAACCGGGTCTGGATCCTCCGGCAGCTCCTCCACCCGCTGAACGTCATCGACTCGATGGAGTTCATGCTCTCGAAGCTCCGCCCGACCAAGGCGAACCAGGACTTCCTGGACTCGATGAACAGCTGAGCGGCCGGCTCCGCCTCCCCGCGTCGACAGTCGAGAGTCGAGCGTCTACAGTCTGAGTCCGGACTGTCGCTCGACCCTCGTGGATCCTCTCGAGAACATCTCGGACGAGCTCCTCTCCTCGGACGGTCACGTCACGCGGGTCGTCGACGACTACGAGATCGTCGCCTGGCTCGCGCGAAAGCGCCGCGTCAGCGTCGACGTGTCGGATCGGACGGACCGGATCCCCCGCACCCTGTCGCTGCGCACGAGCCGCGGGGCCCGTCGGACCCGTCTGGGGGCGCCCGCCTTCGATCGGGCCCTCGAGCTGTCGGCGCCCGAGCCTTGGGCCCTCGCGGTGTTCGGGCAGAGCACGCGGCGGCTGGTGAAGGTGATGGTCGAGCGCTGGGGCGCGGTGGTCGAGTCGGGGACGATCCGGCTGTCCTATGCGGGCGCCGGCGTGCTGCCCCGGGCGGAGATCCTGCGCACCGTCCGGGCGGCGCTCGAGCTGGCTCGATCGCTGTCGATCGCGCCCGACGCGATCCCGCCCGCCCTCACCGAGAACGCACGGTCGGATCCGGAGCCACACCTACGTGAGCGGGCGCTCCGAGCGCTGGTCGCCGAGTACCCCGAGCCCGCGGTGGAGGCGTGCCGGCGGGCCCTCACCGATCCGGAGCCCGCCGTCCGCCTCATCGCAGCGCTCTCGCTCGAGGTCGATCCCACGGTGGAGGCTACGCTCGCAGAGCTGGCCACCGCCTGGTCGATCGCGCCCGAGATCCGAATCGACGCCTTCGAGCGCTTCCTCGAGGTGGCCGCCGGAGATGCGATGCCCGTGCTCGAGCGTGCACTCGCCGATCCGGTCCTGGCGGAGCGCGCGGTTCACGCCACCGTCCGCTTCGCCGATCCGGGGTGGACCGACTTCCTCGCGGAGGTGGCGGGCGACTGCGACGACCGACTGCGCACCGCCATCGCCCTGGTGCTGGCCGATCTCGGCCACCCGAAGGCCGAGGTCCTGCTCCTCTCCGTGCCGCCTTCGTCCGCGACCGTCGTGCGGCTGGCGGAGCTCGGGAGCGCGCGCGCGATCCCGTTGCTGCGCCGCGTCGCCTCCCGGGAGGCCCGCGATGCCATCGCCCGGATCCGCGCCCGCGTTGGAGAGCTCGACGGTCACCTCGCGATCGTCGGTGGTGAGCAAGACGCGCGCGGCGCGCTCAGCGAGGCCGAGGCCGGGAAGATCTCGATCAATCCGGGCGCGGTCAGTGACCCGCGAGACCGGCGAGATTGAGCGCGTACCAGCTGAGCGCGGCGATGGTCGAAGCCGCGGGAATCGTGATGATCCAGGCCCACACGATCCGGCTGGCGATGCCCCAGCGGACCGAGGACAGCTTGGTGGTCGCGCCCACACCGACGATCGCGCCGGTGATCACGTGCGTCGTGGACGCCGGGATGCCGAACATGGCGTTGATCGCGAGCGTGGTGGCCCCGGCGGTCTCGGCGGCGAACCCGCCCACCGGCCTGAGCTTCGTGATCTTCATGCCCATCGTCCTGACGATTCGCCAGCCGCCGAACGCGGTGCCGAGCCCCATGGCGATGTGGCAGAGGATGAGGTTCCAGAACGGGATGTCGCCGCCCTTGCTGAGCCCCGACGCTACCATCACGCCGAAGATGATGCCGGCCGTCTTCTGGGCGTCGTTGCCGCCGTGCCCCAGGCTGTAGAGCGCGGCAGAGAGCAGCTGCCCGCGACGGAACAGCGTGTCGACCTGCTTGGGAGTGGCTTTGCGGAAGAGCCACGAGATGCCGAGCATGTAGATGAACCCGAGGACCAGGCCGATCGCCGGCGACACCACGATGAAGACGACTGTCTTGATGATGCCCGGCGCCACCAGGGCCGCGGTCCCGCCCTTGACGAAACCGGCCCCCACCAGACCACCCACCAGCGCGTGGGAGGAGCTCGAGGGGAGCCCGTAGTACCAGGTGATCAGGTTCCAGACGATCGCGCCGAGGAGCGCGGAGCCCACCACGGCGTAGTCGATGACGCTGACCTCGATGATACCGGTTCCGATCGTCTTCGCGACCGCGGTCCCGAAGACGAACACCGCCAGGAAGTTGAAGCCGGCCGCCCACCAGACGGCCACGCGCGGGCTCAGGACGCGGGTCGAGACCACCGTCGCGATCGAGTTGGCGGCGTCGTGAAAGCCGTTGATGAAGTCGAACGCCAGCGCGACGAAGAGGAGCAGGAGGACGATGGCGGGCGCGTGGAGAAGGACGGTGATGCCGGTGATGTCGTCGAGCTTCATGGCTCAGGCGTGCTCGAGGACGACGCCTTCGATGATGTTCGCCACATCCTCGCAGCGGTCGGTGGCGTTCTCGAGGAACTCGAACACCTCCTTCCACTTGATCACCTCGATCGGATTCGGCTCCGACTTGAAGAGGCTGGCCATCCCGCGCCGCAGGGCCGCATCACCCTCGTTCTCGAGGCGGTTGATCTCCACGCAGACCTTGAGGAGCTCCATCGGGAAGCGCAGCTCGCGGAGACCGTGGACCGCCTCTTTGACCTGCTCGGTGGCTCGGAGCAGCACCTCGCAGAGCTCGAGCGCCTCCGGGCGGGCCTCGCGGATCTCGTACATGACCAGCCGCTGGCTGCTGGCGTCGATGAAGTCGAGGATGTCGTCCATGCCGCTGATGAGCCGGTGGATCTCCTCGCGATCGATCGGGGTGATGAACGTCTTGTGCAGCGTCTCCACCGTGTGGTGCGTGATCTTGTCGCCCTCGTGCTCCAGGTCCTTGATCTCTTTGACGCGGGCATCGGCCTCCTCCAGGTTCCGGAGGGCCTCCAAGAGCAGCCGCGCGGCTTCGACACACTTTTCGGCGTGCTGCTCGAAATAGTCGAAGAACGAATGCTCCTTGGGCAGGAAGCTTCCGAACGGCATGGCCCTCCCTAGCACCCACGAAGGAGCAGGGCTATCGAGGATCACCCTCCGGCGAGGAACTCCTCGGCGCGCGCGCGGAGCGACGGAAGCTCCGCGAGCTTGCTCCAGGTCCGCGGATCGACAGGCTTGACGTGCGGCAGGGCGCCGATCATCTCGTCGAGATTGTCGAGCGCCTCATAGGAATAACCGCGCCGCTCGCAGCGCCCGATCCCGGAGGCGCCGTCGAAGCGGGCCAGAAGGAGGAGATCGTCGGCGCTCAGCAGCTTCCGCGCGATCCGCCGCCCAATCAGGATCGCGCGGCGCCGCAGGATGTCCACCGAGGTCTCGAGCCGGCGCCGCGTCATCCTCCGGCCCGCGCGCGACTTGCCCCGCTTGATCCCGCGTGCGCTCAGAAAGTCCTCCGGCGACCACGACGCGCCCAGCTTACCCTCGGTCCCGAGCGTCTCGAGGAAACGGCCGAGGCTGCGCGCGTCGTTTTGGAGGATCAGGACGTCGATGCGGCTGCGGATGACCGGATCGTCGGCGGCGATCTGCGCAGCGCGCGCGATGTGCTTGAGGCTCGCCATCGGGAGCGCGGCGATCGATCGCTCGAGGTCGATCGGTTTGGGCGCACCGGGAGGGATCGGGCGGCTGGCCTCGTCGACGGAGTAGGCGGCGAAGAACCTCGGCATCATGAGTGCGATCGCCCTGCGTCGATCATCATCAGCAGCTGTTGCGCCTCGAGCTGGACCTCCGAGCCGTCGCCGGCACGCTCGAGATCCGTGAGGTAGACGACCGCATCGTCGGCGCGCCCGAGGCGGATGAGAACGCAAGCGAGGAGCAGCACGATCTCGAAGAGCATCCTCCGCCGCTCGAGGGAGAGCTCGCCCTCGGCCTCGAGGAGCGTGCCCGCCCGCTCGTAGGCCTCCTTGGCGGTGAGGAGGTCGTCCTCGGTCTCGGCCACCAGGCCGAGGTGAAGGTGAACCAGGAAACAATCCGGTCGGAGGCGGGCCATCAGGCGAAACGTGGCGCGAGCTTGATCGATCAGCTTGGCTTCGAGACACGAGATGCCCAGCTTGGCCAGGCGCGCCATGTCGAGGCTGTCGAAGCCCAGCAGATCGCCGGCCGACAGCTCTCCCGAGAGGTACCGTTCAATCGACACGCGGCTTCGAGCAGCAACCGATGTGCCACCTGTTCTTTCGGGCGAGTGACCGACACTTGTGGTGTGCGCTCCACACGCAATTCCCGAGACTGTGACCTGGATGTCTCCATAGGGCTCAACCGGTGGTCGGCGGCACGAAGGGCAGCGCGGCGATGGTGGCGTCCCAGGAGGCGCCGTTCGACTCGATCGTCATCCAGTTGCCGACCAGATCGTCGGTGCTCCGCACGTATCCCAGACCGATCAGTCGGTCGAGTGTCGGTGAACGGACCGACGACGTGACCTCGCCGGTGGTCTTCCCGCTCGAGAGGATTCTGGCCCCTCGGGGCGGCGGCTCCGCGCCGCCGATGTCGAGCCCGACCAGCACGTGCCGGACCTGTCCCAGGTTGCTGGCGCGGGAGATCGTCTCCTGGCCGATGTAGCAGCCCTTCTCGAAGTCGATCGCGCGCTCGAGCCGCGCCTCCAGCGGGATGGTGTCCTCGCCGAGATCGATGCCGTCCAGCGGGACGCCGGCCTCGATCCGGAGCGCGTCAATCGAGGCCGCGTCGACGAGCTGGGCGCCCGCCTCCACCAGGCGCGCCTGGAACGTGCCCGCTTCTCCCGGAGGCACGTGGAGCTCGTAGCCGTCGACGCCGAGCCAGACGTCGCGGACAATCGTGACCGCGCCCGCCTCCTCGAACGAGAGCGGCTCGAGCTCGCCGACGCCGAGCCCGGCGCGGGCCAGGACCTCCTTCGACGCCGGTCCGTAGAGGCCGAGCACGTCCCGCTCGCCGGAGCGGTCGCGCACCGTGACCTCGTCCATCACGATGAACTTCTCCAGCGTCTCCAGAACCTTCGGCGCCACCACCTCCAGGAGGTCGAGGTCGAGCGCGACTTCGCGCATGCGCACGCGCACCAGCCCTTCGATGCGCCCCTTGTTGCTGGCCTTGACCGCCAGCTGACCGCGCCCGGGGGCGAGCTTGGTGATGTCGTTCGACAGCATGCCATTGAGGAAGCGGATGCGATCCGCCCCGGTGAACTCGAGCGTCCGCACCTCCGGCCGCAGGATCACCCCGGCAGCACCACGGACGATCTCGGCTCCGTTCTTCATCTCGTCACCAGTTCCGGCCCACGTGTTTGACGTGCATACCGGCCGCGACCAACGTCTCCGTCACAGCCTCCATCATCTCGTTCATACCGCATACGAACGCCACCGCGTCGTGCACCGGTATCGGATCGCGCACGAAGATCTCCTGGATCCAGGGCTTCGAGATTGCGCGCACGAGATCGATGCGGTCGCGCTTCCAGGCGTCGAACTCTCTTCGATAGGGAAATTCGTCCTCGGTGTGAGCGCCCGCGAAGAGAACGACTCGACCATAGTCGCTGCGGTTCTTGCGGATCGCGTGGATCACGGCGCGAATGGGGGCCAGCGCCGAGCCCACCGCGAAGAGCAGCACGTCCTTGCCCGACGCCGTCTCGATCGGGAAGCCCTTGCCGCTGGGCGGATCGATCTCGATGGTGGCCCCTTCGACCGGATGGATCTTGTCGACCGCACCCGGGCCGAGCAGGAGCTCGATCGCGGCCGCCTCGCCGACGGCCGAGCTGATGGCCAGGTAGACCTTGTCCCGTTGGTTCGCGTGCAGCACGACGATCTGTCCCGGCCGCGTGTACTGCTTCGCGACCGCTTCGGGCACCTCGAGCACGACGCCCGTCAGCCGCGGCGTCTCCCGCCAGACTCGACGCACGACCGCATTGACTCGTCCATCCGCCATGGTCGCGCATCCTAACACTCGCTGTGCTAGATTGCGGCGCCTTGAGAACGCGAAGCACGGCGCCTCGGGTCGTGGGCGTCGAGATCATTCAGGACATCTCCCGGATCAGCAGCCCGGTCGAGGGCTTCCTCCGCCGCTTCCGGCTTCGCGCCAAGTCGCTGCTCTCCGACGGCACCCGCACCGACGCCTACGTGGTGGACTACGTCGATCGTGCGGAGGAGATCCGGGACGCCGTCGCAATCGTGGCGTATGCGTCCGCCCCGGCCGACCAACCGATCGGCGCCACCCGCATCCTCTTCCGGCGCCAGCTCCGTTATCCCGCGTTCCTGGTCACCGGCCAGCCGCTCTGCACCGAGGTGATCGCCGGGCTGATCGATGCGCCCGAAAGCCCCCAGGACGCGGCGATCCGCGAGCTCCTCGAGGAGACCGGCCTCGATGTTCCGAGCGTCACCGTCCGACCGCTGGGCCGCCCCTTCTTTCCCACGCCCGGCGCGCTCACCGAGCGCTTCTTCCCGTTCGCCGTCGAGGTCGATCACGACGCCCTCGATCACGCCGAGGCGCGGGCCGAATCCCCCATGGAGGAAGGCGCCGAGCTGATCACGACCTCGCTCTCAGATGCGATGGTGCTGCTCGACCGCGACCCCTCCACGGCCACCCGCGGCATCTTCATCGCCGACGCCAAGACCGAGATCCTGCTCCATCGACTGAGCGCGCTCCTCGCCGAGACACGAACGTGAACCTCGGGCGCGTCCTCCTGCTCCTCAAGAAGTCGGAGCTCTCCCTCCTCGCTCGCGGGCGGAGCCGCGGCGCGGCGCGCATGCGCAGGCTGCTCGAGCAGAACGATCAGTCCGTCGATCGGCTCGAGCCGGCGCACGACGAGCACGCGCAATCGGTCGCCCGTGTCCGAGAGGCGCTCGAGGATCGGGGCATCGAGTGGGTGGAGCGCAAAGAGATCCCCGAGCGTCCGATCCGCGGCTACGACCTGGTGGTGCCGGTCGGCGGAGACGGCACGCTCCTCGCCGCCTCCCACGCGGTCCGCAACTCGACGCCGATCCTCGGCGTGAACTCGGCGCCGGGGTTCTCGGTCGGCTTCCTCACCGGATGTACGGCTGATTCGTTCGGAGCCACACTCGACCAGCTGAGGAACGAACAGCTGGCGCCGTTCACGATCCAGCGTCTCCGCGTGAAGCTCGGCGAGAAGGTGATCGCCGCGCCCGTGCTCAACGACGTCCTCTTCTGCGCGGACAATCCGGCCGTGATGACGCGGTACCGTCTGATCTGGCCGGACGGCGAGGAGATCCAGCGAAGCTCCGGTGTATGGATCTCGACGCCGGCAGGCTCCACTTCCGCACTCGCCTCGGCCGGCGGCCCCGCGCTCCCGCTGAACGCCAAGCAATTCGCCTTCTTGGTCCGGGAGCCCTACGCCCCGCCCGGCTCGAGCGTGCGCCTGCGCACCGCGGTGCTCGGCGCGGATCAGACCCTCGAGATCGAGTGTCGCACCGACCGAGCGAGCGTGTTCCTCGACGGCTCCCACCGCCAGTATCCCGTCGCGTATGGAGAGACCGTCTCGTTCGGCCTTCACTCGCAGCCGCTGCGGTTGATCCGCATGAAGCGCTGACAGCTACACCGGATATCCGGCCGGTATCGGCCAGATTCGCCGCGGGCCAGCGTAGGATCACCATGCGTCGAACCTTCGTGCTCGCCGTCCTGCTCGCCGCCTGCGGAGGTGCTCCTGAGGATGGACAGCCCGGCGCGGTCCAGGCTGACGCCCTCCGCGTCCTGAGCCGCGATCAGCCGGACAGCGTCGACGTCATCTCTTGGAACGTCGAGTGGTTCGGCTCGCCGACCCAGGGCCCCACCGACGACGCGCTCCAGCTCCAGCGCGCGGAGGACATCATCGGCGGCCTGAACGTGGACATCTTCGGCCTGGTCGAGATCGTCTCCATCAGCGGCTTCGATCAACTGCTCGCCTCGCTCCCCCACCACCACGGCGTGCTGGCGAGCGACCCGAGCGTGGAGAACGGACCTCGCTACTACTCGAGGAACGAGCAGAAGGTGGCGCTGATCGTGCGGGACGACTACCAGATCGAGCATCCGCACCTGATCCTCACCGACCAGAGCTCCTCGTTCGGAGGCCGCCCTCCCCTCGAGGCGCGCCTCCGCTTCCAGCTCGACGGACACGCGCGGACGCTCGTCGTGATCGTGGCGCACTTCAAGGCGCTCACCGATCGGGCAAGCTACGAGTCGCGCGTCCGCACCGCCGCCGCCCTCAAGAGCTACCTCGACGCGACCTACCCGACCCAATGGGTGCTCGTCGTCGGCGACTTCAACGACGACCTCGACGTGTCCACCTACCATGGCGCCCCCAGCCCCTTTGCCGACCTGGTTCAGGACACGCGCCATTATCGGTTCATCACCGGGCCCCTCTCGGAGGCCGGGGTGTCCACCACCGTTCATTTCAGCGCCACCATCGATCACCACCTCGCGACGAACGAGCTGGCGGCCCGAGAGGTCCCTGGCTCCGCTCAGGTGATCCGGCTCGACCGCTTCGTCCCCCGGTACGGCGACGAGGTCAGCGATCACTATCCGGTCCTGTCTCGGTACGATCTGCGCTAGCGTTTGCGGGCGATGATCAGGCTGTTCGGGTCCGCACCCTCCGGGAACTGCTACAAGGTCCGCCCCCTCCCCACGCAGCTCGGCATCCCCTTCGAGCGACGTCCGATCGACGCAGGCACGGCCTACCTGCCGCAGGACCGCCTCGAGCGCGCGCGCGTCCAGCGCCAGCCCGGGCACATCGGCATCGATCGATGACCTCTCTCGACCTGGGCCTGGTGCTGATCTCGGCGCTCCTCCACGCCGCCTGGAACGCGGCCGCCAAGACCACCGAGAGCCCGACCGCCTACCTGGCCATCATGGGCGCCGCCACGCTGGTCCTCGGGGCGCCCCTCTTCTTCTACGTGGACCTCGCCCTGATCCCGCGCGTCGTCTGGTGGCTCCTCGCCGGCTCCGGCATCGTCCACACCGCCTACCAGCTCTTCCTCGGCCGCGCCTACGAACAGGGCGATCTCTCGGTGGTCTATCCCATCTCCCGCTCCACGCCGGCCCTCGTCGCCCTGATCGCGATCCCGTTCCTCGACGACCCGGTCTCGACCTCCGGCGCGCTCGGGATCGCGGTCGTCATGCTCGGCATGTGGCTCGTCCACACCAACGGCGTCGTCTCCCTCGCGGCCCTCCTCGCCCCCGGCATCGCCTTCGCCTACCTCACCCTGCTCGCCACCGTCGGCTACTCCCTCATCGACAAGGTCGCCATGAAGACCCTCGAAGCCGCCCCCTGGACCACCCCCGTCCCGAAGGCGATCGTCTACTACTACCTCCTCTCCATCGCCTACATGATCCCCTTCGGCCCCATCGTCCTGAAGCGCGTCCCCACCTCGGTCATCCTCCGCATGCTCCGCACGCGCGCGCTCTTCCTCCTCTTCGGCCTCGTCGCCAGCTTCGCCAGCTACGTCCTGATCCTCGAAGCCCTCCAGACCGCCTCCGTCAGCTACGTGACCGCCGTCCGCCAGACCAGCGTGGTCTTCGCCAGCGCCCTCTCCCTCGTCCTCCTCCGCGAACGCCCGACCCGGCCCCGATTGCTCGGCTCGCTGCTCACGGTGGTAGGGGTCGGGTTGATCGCGCTGGCGACGTGAGCGGCAGGCTCCGCTTCGGATGATGCCGGCTGGGCTCAGCGAGGGCATCGCTACGGCCGGCGGGAGATCCGCTCGTCGGAGCCGTCGCGGACGCGTTCGAGGTAGGCCAGGGTCTTGCGGATCAGCAGGATGATCCGCGCGTTCTCCTCGTGCTTCTTCATCTCGCGGAGCTTGGGGATGGCGCGGAGGTCGGCGAGGTTGGCGAGGGCGCCGACGGCGGCGCCGCGGACCAGGACGTCGGGTTGGTCGAGCGCGTTGAGGAGGAGGCGCGAGGCTTCTTCGCCGCCGATGAAGCCGAGGACCTTGAGGGCGCGGGCGCGTTCGAAGGGGTCTTTCGAGCGGAGCGCGGCGACGAAGTACTTCTGTTGATCGAGGTGCTTCTCGAGCTTTTCGAGGGCTTGACCGGCGGCGAGGGTCACTTCGGGGACGCGTGAGTCGAGCATCTCGACGATGCGTTCGGCGGCAGCGGGAACCTCCATGTCGGCGAGGGCACGCATGGAGGCGATCTGAACCTTGTAGTCGCCGTGGGAGAGGCCGCGCATGAAGTCGGCGGTGGCTTGCTCCTCCGGGAGCGCGCGCAGCGAGGAGACAGCGAAGCGGCTGACCTCGTCGACATCGCCGGTGGCGTCGAGCAGGGCCTCCTCGACGGCGGGCGTCATGTCGTCGACCAGGAGCATCGCGGCGCCCAGCCGCACGGCGGGGCTCGCGTGACGGCGGAGGGCGCGGACGAGATAGGGCCGGATCGCGAGGGCCTCGAAGCGGTGGAGCGAGCGCTCGGCCTCGACCCGGACGAAGGGCTCCTCGTCGGCGAGCCGGTCGAGAATGGCAGGAACGGCCCGGACGTCGCCGAGCTGGGCGAGCGCGCGCAGCGCGGCGGTGCGCACGGCATAGTGGGTGTCCTCGAGCGCGCGGGTCAGGGGCTTGCGGGCCCGGATGTCGCGAGAGCGGCCCAGCTGCATCGCCGACTCCACACGCGCCTTCCAGCGTCCGTCGTCCCGAAGCTTGTCGACCAGCTCGAGGAAGCGCGGGTCGGCCTCGGATTGCCCGGCCAGGGAGAGACACAGGAGCAGCACGGCCGACACGACGGCCTATGGTAAGTTACGCGCGCAGGATGGTCTACGCGGGGGAGGAAGACGCGCTCTATCCCATGATCTCCGAGGGCCTGACCTTGTATCGGGCCGGGCGCTGGTTCGACGCCCACGAGGTCTGGGAGCAGGCCTGGAAGGGTGAGGTCGGTCGCAACAAGGAGACCCTGCGCGCGCTGATCCAGGTGGCCGCGGCCCTGGTCAAGCACGCCGACGGGAACCCGCGGGGACCGTCGAAGCTGCTGGCCAAGGCGCGGGACACGATGGCTGAGGTGACTTCGGGTTGTGCATCGTGGCTCGGGATCGATCTGATCGGGCTCAGCGCCGAGATCGATCGCGCGCTGGCCGACGCCGACGCGTTCGCGCGCGGGGAGCGCACCGACCTGCCGCCGCCGCCGCTCCCGCCGGTGACCGGCCCCGACGGCATCCTCTACCTGCACGGCTTCGCCTCGGGTCCCAGCTCGTTCAAGGCCTCGGTGATCCTGCCGCCGCTCGTGGAGGCCGGCTACGCCGTGCGCGTCCCCGAACTCGACGAGGGCGACTTCGAGCACCTCACGGTGAGCCGCGCGCTGGCGCTGGCCCGGCGCTCGCTCTGGGATAGGACGATCGTGATCGGGTCGAGTTTCGGCGGCTACGTCGCCACCCTTCTGGCCGAGAAGGACGAGCGGGTGAAGTCGCTGGTGCTGATGGCGCCCGCGTTCGACCTGGCCGCTCGCATGCGCGAGCGCTACGGCGAGACCGCGATCGCCGAGTGGCGCTCGTCCGGCCGGACGATGGTCGAGCACTACGCGTTGGGAGGGCGTCACCCGATCGCGTACACGCTCCTCTTGGACGCGGCGCGCCACCCTCCCTTCCCGAAGGTCCGGGTCCCCACGTATGTGCTCCAGGGCGAGCGCGACGACGTCGTCCCGCCCGGCCTGGCGAGCCGCTTTCGCGACGCCGACCCGAGCCACGTCGAGCTCGACCTCACCGACGACGACCACGCGCTGGTCGCGTCGGCGGAGCGCGCCCTGGCGGCGACCCTCCGGGCGATCGCACGGCTCACCCTCCAGCCCCAGCCGAGGCCCCGAACGATCGATGAGGCGGATGCGCGGCTCGCCGAGATTGACCGCCTACAGTAGCCGTGAAAAAGGATCTTCCATTGCTCAGGAGAGCTCTCGCGTGCCTCGCCGCGCTCTTGATCGCCTTCGCACCGATCGCCACGCTCGAGGCGAAGCCGCGCCCGCGGGGCTCGGCCAAGCTCGATCAAGAGATCTACGGCATCACGACCCGCGCCGAGCAGCTGCTCAACAATCTCGAGTACGAGCGCGCCCGGGAGACGCTCGAGCAGAGCGTCCGCAACGCGCGCTACCGGGCGGCGAGCCCCAAGGCGAAGGGCCGACTGTGGGCGCTGCTCGGTCGGGCGCGCGCTGAGCTCGGCAACACCATGGGCATGGAGGAGGCGTTCCTCGAGGCGGTGAAGTGGGACCGGCGCGTCCACCTCTCGCGATCGACCTCGCCCAAGATCCTGGACGCCCTCGAGCGGGCCCGCGCCAACGCCCCCGTCCCGGGCGACGAGCCTCCACCGCCCACCAAGCCGCCGCCGCCCCGCGTCGAGCCACCGCCGCCGCCGCCGCCCACCAAGCCGCCGCCGCCCACCAAGCCGCCGCCGCCCCGGAGGACACCCCCGCCGCCGCCCACCAAGCCGCCGCCGCCCACCAAGCCGCCGCCGCGGAGGACACCCCCGCCGCCGCCCACCAAGCCGCCGCCGCCGCCGCCCGCGGTCCCGGTCTCGAAGGCGCCGTGGATCGAGCACGAGATCCGCGGCACCGTGGCGGTCGGCGAGTCCATCACCTTGGTGGTGAAGCACGGCAATCTCCCGAAGAAGGCCAAGTTCGAGGCGTTCATCAAGCGGACGCAGACCGGCGCCTTCCGGCCCCTGGCGATGGTCGTGACCGGGACGGTGGCCACGCGGACCCTCCAGATCGACCGCCCGCGGATCGAGGTCTTCGTCCGCGCCGTCGTCGGCAAGAAGGTGGTGGCCCAGATCGGCTCGGAGCTCGAACCCATCGTGATCTCGACGGAGAAGCCGCCGCCGTCCCTGGCACAGGCCTGGTCCGACACGCCGCCCGTGACCACCACGGCCACGGTCGCGGCGCGGACGAGCACCACCAGCAATCACGCGCTCTCGCTGCCTCCTCCGCCGCCGCCCGCGGTCGCAGGGGGCGGTCTGTCCGGCACCGAGATCGCGCTCATCGCCGGCGGCGGTGCGGTCGTCGTGGCCAGCGTCGCCATCGTGATCATCGTGCTCGCCACCCGCAAGTCGTCTTGCGAGGCGGAGGAGGGATTCGGATGCGTCGAAGTGCAGGTCCTGCCGCTCATGCGATTCTGATCCTGGCAGCCGCGCTGCTGGCGTCGTGCGGTCCCGAGCCCGAGCTGGGCGGGATCCAGATCCGCTTCTCGAGCCGGGCGCTCCTGGAGCGCTCAGCCAACGTCTTCGTCTACTTCTACGGCCCCGAGATCCCCTGCTCGCTGGTCCGCCAGACGGTGCCGCGGCCGCCGTCGATCCTCGGCCCGTTCATGGCACCCGTGACACCCGAGGGCCGGGAGCGCGGCATCAGCTTCACCCGCACCGACATCCCGGTGGGCACCTACGTGGTCTTCGCCGACGCGCAGGACGCCGACGGCGCCAACGTCGGCACCGGTTGCGCCCCCGGGCAGCAGGTCATCGATCGGGAGGTCTCGCAGATCCAGCTGGTGGTCTCGGAAGGTCCTTGACTCACCCTTGAGGAGACGACAGTGTCCCGGATTTGGAGGCCCTATATCCGGGCTATCCCTCAAGGAAAAGGTATGAAGAAGGACATTCACCCCCGCTACACCGGCGCAACTGTGGTCTGCGCCTGCGGAAATGCCATCGACACCGCGTCCACCAAGGGCGACTTCCGGATCGACGTCTGCAACGCCTGCCACCCCTTCTACACCGGCAAGCAGCGCCAGGTGGCGGTGGCCGGCCGCGTCGAGAAGTTCAACAAGAAGTACAAGCGCCGCTAGCTCGTCCCAGTACAATCAGCGTCAGGTGTCTTCCCCCGAAAAACCGTACGTCGGCGGCCAGGCCGTCATCGAGGGCGTGATGATGCGCGCCCCTCGATCGATGGCCGTGGCCGTGCGCCGGCCCGACGGTTCGATCGTGGTGCGCGAGGACGCCTGGATCTCCATCTGGGAGCGCCTCCGCTTCCTCCGGTGGCCACTCCTCCGCGGCGGCGTGGTGCTGGTCGAGTCGCTCTACAACGGGATCCAGGCCCTCAACTTCGCGGCGGCGCAGCTCGCCGAGGACGGACCCGACGAGGGCGCCGAGAGGCGCCGAAGCCGCGGGTCCACGGGCGGGACGATCGCCCTCTCCTTCCTGATGGCCATCGGCCTGTTCGTCGGCCTCCCCCACCTCATGGCCTGGGGCGCGGGCGCCGCCGTCGGCCGCAACCTGGACGTCGACACCTTCGCCTTTCACGGGCTCGACGGCTTCTTCAAGATCCTGATCTTCGTCGGGTACATCGCCGGCATCTCGATGATCCCGGAGATCCGGCGCGTCTTCCAGTACCACGGCGCCGAGCACAAGGTCGTCAACGTCTACGAGAACGACCTCGAGCTCACCGTCGACAACGCGCGCCGCTTCACCACGTTCCACGCGCGCTGCGGCACCAGCTTCATCCTCTTCGTGCTGGTGCTCTCGATCTTCATGTTCGCCGCGGTGCTCCCGTTCGTCCCCAAGGTCTCGGACATCACCGCGGTCAACCACCTGGCGATGATCGCGCTGAAGATCCCGCTGATGCTTCCGCTCTCGGGGCTCGCGTACGAGATCAACCGCTACGCCGCCCGCCACCCCGGCGCGTTCTGGGTGCAGGGGCTGGTCCTCCCCGGCAAGCTGATGCAGAAGCTGACTACGCGCGAACCGTCCGACGATCAGCTCGAGATCGCGCTGGCGGCCATGCGTGCCGCCCTCAAGCGCGAAGCCGAGCTGAAGAGCGTCGACCTCGCGGCCGCCCGCACCATCGCGCAGGCGCAGCCGCTCGGCGGGCAGGTCCTCGTGTTCAAGGACTACGAGGCCGCCGCCCAGGCGATCTCGGCCGGTCACTAGCTTCGCTCCGCACGTCTCCCCCCCACTCCCCCGAAAATCGAGGCCGTCATGTTGGACAAACTACGAGAGGTCGAACGCAGGTTTGAGGAGCTCAATCAGAAGATGGCGGATCCGACCATCGCCGCCAGCGTCGATCAGTACCGCAAGGTCAGCAAGGAGCGCGCGAAGCTGGAGCCCGTGGTCAAGCTGTTCCGCGAGTATTCGAAGCTCGAGTCCGACCACGCCGGCGCGAAGGAGCTGCTGGAGGAGTCGGACGACGCCGAGTTGCGCGAGATGGCCAAGGCCGAGCTCAAGTCGATCGGGCCGCAGCTGGAGTTGCTGATGGACCGCCTCAAGATCGCGCTCCTGCCCAAGGACCCGCTCGATGAGAAGAGCGTCGTCCTGGAGATCCGGGCGGCCGCCGGCGGCGACGAGGCCGCGCTGTTTGCCGGTGAGCTGTTCGACCTGTACACCCGCTACGCCGCCGAGAAGCGGTGGACGGTGGAGGTCATGAGCGTGAGCCCCGGCTCGGTCGGCGGCTACAAGGAGATCATCGCCACCATCGAGGGCGACGACGTCTATTCCAACCTGAAGTGGGAGGGCGGCGTGCACCGGGTCCAGCGGGTCCCGGAGACCGAAGCGCAGGGCCGCATTCACACCTCCACCGTCACGGTGGCGGTCATGCCCGAGGCCGAGGAGATCGACGTCCAGATCGAGCCCAACGAGCTCCGCATCGACGTCTTCCGCGCCGGTGGGCACGGCGGCCAGTCCGTCAACACGACCGACTCGGCGGTGCGCATCGTCCATCTGCCGACCAACACCGTCGTCATCTGCCAGGACGAGAAGTCGCAGCACAAGAACAAGGCCAAGGCCCTCAAGGTGCTGCGCGCCCGCCTCTACGAGCGCCAGCGCGCCGAGGCGCTCGCCGAGCAGGGCCAGCATCGGCGCTCGATGGTCGGCACCGGCGATCGCTCGGAGAAGATCCGGACCTACAACTTCCCGCAGGACCGAGTCTCCGACCATCGGATCAACCTGACGCTGCACAACCTCCCCCGGATCATGGCGGGCGGGCTGGAGCCCATCATCACCTCGCTCCGCACGCATGCGCAGGCGGAGGCGTTGCGAGAGGTCGGCGCGGTCGAGGAGCCCCAAGCGGAATGAAGACGTGGAAGATCCTCGAGGTCCTCGACTGGACGAAGGGGCACTTCGAGAGCAAGGGCCTCGACTCGCCCCGCCTCGACGCCGAGGTCCTGATCGCGTACGCGCTCTCGCTTCCGCGCGTGATGCTGTACGCCAAGTTCGATCAGCCGCTGGTCGACGACGAGCTGGCGAGGATCCGGGAGCTGGTGGCGCGGCGCGCGCGCGGCGAGCCGGTAGCCTACCTCGTGGGAGAGCGGGAGTTCTGGAGCAAGACCTTCGCGGTCAGCCCGGAGGTCCTGATCCCGCGGCCCGACTCGGAGACGCTGGTCGAGCTGGGCCGCGCGGCGATGAAGGGCCGCACCGCCCCGATCGTGGTGGACGTCGGGACCGGCTCGGGCTGTCTGGCCGTGGCGCTGGCCGGCGAGCTCCCAGAGGCACGCGTCTACGCGCTCGAGCTCTCCCCCAGCGCCTGCGCGATCGCGCGGCAGAACGTGGAGAGGAACGACGTGCGCGTCTCCGTGGTGGAGAGCGATCTGCTCTTGCGGCTCCCCGAGGAGGCGCGGCCGATCGATCTGCTCGTGGCCAACCTCCCCTACGTCCCGAGCGATCGGATCGCGTCGCTCATGCCGGACGTGCGCAGCTTCGAGCCGCGCCTGGCCCTCGACGGCGGAGCGGACGGGCTCGACCTCTATCGGCGCCTCATCCGGGAGGCGGCCACCTCGATGGCCGTGGACGGCACGGTGCTCCTGGAGGCCGATCCGGCGCAGCTGCCCGAGCTGGCACGGCTGCTGGAACAGGCCGGCTTCTCCGAACCGACGTCCGCGAAGGATCTGGCGGGGCGCGAGCGCGCCATGTGCGCCACCTGGGTCGACCGGGCGGCGCTCGATCGTGTAACCGGTGCAGGATGACACTGCCGCTCCGCATCGGGCTCCCCAAGGGACGCGTCTTCGATGCGGCGCGCGCGCTGTTCGAGCGCGCCGGTGTGGATCTCTCCACGGTCGTCAACGCGGATCGCCGCCTGGTCCATGCCATTCAGATCGAGGGCATCGGCCCCGCCGAGGTGCTGGTCCTCCGGGCCTCGGACGTGGCGGCCTACGTGGAGGGTGGCGTCTGCGCGCTCGGTGTCGCAGGCTACGACACGATCGTGGAGCAGAGCCCGGATGTCCTGATGCCCCTCGACCTCGGCTTCGGCGCCTGCCGCATGTGCGTGGCCGGCAAGCTGGACGTGGACCCGTTCGCCCTCGAGACACCGCGCGTCGCCACCAAGTACCCGCGCATCGCTGCCGATCACTTCCTGGATCGCGGGACGCCGGCGCGGGTCGTGCAGCTCTCGGGCGCGGTCGAGATCGCGCCGCTGGTCGGGCTGGCGGACGCCATCGTCGACATCGTGGAGACCGGCGAGACGCTGCGGAAGAATGGGCTCGAGGTGAAGGCCACGCTGTTCGAGATCTCGTCGCGCCTCGTCGTCAACCGAGCCGCCCTCAAGCTGCGAATGCGCGCAATGCGAGACCTGATGGACCGACTGGAGGAGTCGCTGTCGTGAGGGAGGTGCTGGCCACCACCGCGCCCGACTTCGAGGCTCGCTTCGCCGCGATCCTGGCCCGCGGCGACTCGAGCGACGGCGAGCTCGAGGATCGGGTCGCCGCGATCATCGAGGCGGTCCGGACCCGGGGAGACGCCGCCCTGGTGGAGCTGACGGCGGAGCTGGACGACCGCCCCGGTGTCACGCTCCGCGAGCTGGTGGTGCCGCAGAGCCAGTTGCAAGTTAGCTTGCAAAACCTCCCGACCGAGGTGAAGGGCGCCCTCTCCCGAGCGGCCGGGCGCATTCGGGCCTTTCACGGCCTCCAGCGGGCGCAGATCGACGACACCATCCTCGACGACGGCCGCGGCCTGCGCGCCGAGCTCCGGGTGCAAGCGCTCAGCTCGGTCGGGATCTACGTCCCGGGCGGCACGGCGGCGTACCCGTCGACCGTGCTGATGAATGGGATCCCGGCCAAGGTCACCGGCGTGCCCGAGGTCGCCATGACCACGCCCGCCAAGGGCGGAAAGCTCGCGCCGGCGGTGCTGGCCGCCGCCTGTCTGGCCGACGTCGACCGCGTGATCACGGTCGGCGGCGCGCAGGCGATCGCGGCGCTCGCGTTCGGGACCGAGACGGTGCCGCGCGTCGACAAGATCGTGGGGCCGGGCAACGCGTACGTGGCCGAGGCCAAGCGCCAGGTCTTCGGCCGGGTGGACATCGACCAGATCGCGGGTCCCTCCGAGGTGCTCATCATCGCCGACAACAGCGCCGATCCCCGGCTCGTCGCCGCCGATCTGCTGGCACAGGCCGAGCACGACGTCCACGCCGCCGCTCTCGCCGTGGTGTGGTCGGAGCCGCTGGCGGAGGCGATCGCAGCGGAGCTCGAGGTGCAGCTGGCGGCGCTGCCTCGGAGCGAGATCGCCGCGGGCCGCGATCGAAGCGCGCGGCGGCGTGATCCGCGCGCGCGATCGGGCGGAGGCGATCGAGCTCGCAAACCGCTACGCACCGGAGCACCTGGGCCTTGCGGTCGACGCGCCCCGCGAGATGCTGGAGGAGATCCTCCACGCCGGCGCGGTCTTCCTCGGACACTACACACCGGAGGCGCTCGGCGACTACAACGCCGGCGTGAACCACGTGCTCCCGACCGCAGGCACCGCCCGCTTCGGCTCGCCGCTGTCGGTCCACGACTTCGTGCGCCGGATGAGCGTGCTCTCAGCGGACCGGAAGGCCGTCTGCCCGGATCGGCCCGGATGCGGCCCTGCTGGCACGCGTGGAGGGGCTCGAGGCCCACGCCCGCGCCGTCGAGATGAGGACCAATGATGGGAAAGAAGAAGAAAAACGGTAGGACCGCCCACGAGGACGAACCGAAGCTGCCCGTGCCGATCGCCCGGGTCGAGGCACACCGCGATCCGCGCCGCGGCTCGGTCAGCCGCACGACCAAGGAGACGGACGTCCGCGTGCTGCTCGACATCGACGGGAACGGCACGCACGAGATCGACACCGGGATCCCGTTCTTCGACCACATGCTGTCGACGTTCTCGCACCACAGCCTCTTCGATCTGCAGGTCTTCGCGCGGGGTGACGTCGCCGTGGATCCGCACCACACCGTCGAGGACGTCGGCCTCTGTCTGGGGCGCGCCCTGCTGGATGCGCTCGGCGATCGCTCGGGCATCAACCGCTACGGCGAGTCGACCCGCCCGTTCGACGAGGCCTTGGTGCGGAGCTACGTGGATCTGTCGGGCCGGCCCTCGTTCGTCTACCGGGTCGAGATCCCGGACGGGCGCATCGGGAGCTTCGACGTCGAGCTGGCCCAGGTGTTCTTCTCGGCGCTCGCCAACGAGGCCAAGATGAATCTTCACCTGATCCTCGAGTACGGTCACAACCGCCACCACATCGTCGAGGGCTGCTTCAAGACGCTCGCGTTCGCGCTCCGCCGGGCCACGGAGGTCGACGCGCGACGCGCGCTCACGGTGCCGTCGACCAAGGGCAACCTCGATTGAGGTCGATCGCGATCGTCGACTACGGGATGGGCAACATCCGCTCCCTCGCACGCGCGCTGGAGCGGGCCGGTGCCTCCGTCTCGCGCACCGACACGCCCGAGGGGATCGCGTCCGCGGAGCGGCTGGTGATCCCGGGCCAGGGCGCGTTCGGACAGGCGACCGAACGGCTCCGAGCGAAGGAGCTGGCCGAGCCGCTCGTCGACGCGATCGCACGGGGGCAGCCGGTGCTCGGCATCTGCCTCGGGCTCCAGATCCTCTACGAGGCGTCGGAGGAGGCGCCCGGCGCTGCCGGGTTGGGCGTGATCCGGGGGACCGTCTCGCTGCTCCCGCTGGCGCCCGGGCTCAAGCGACCACACATGGGCTGGGCACCGGTCGAGCACTCTGCCGATCACCCGGTGCTCGCGGCGAATCCCAGCGGCGAGGCGTTCTACTTCGTGCACAGCTTCGCCGCGCTCGCCGCCGTGGGCCACACCGGCTTCAGCGTGGCGCGGACCGAGCACGGGGTGACGTTCCTTTCGGCGCTGGCGAGAGACAACCTGGCGGCGACGCAGTTTCACCCGGAGAAGAGCCAGGACGCCGGCGCGCGGCTGCTGGAGGCGTTCCTCCGCCTCTGAGCCGCGCGCTATCCCGGCTGGAAGATGAACGGGTAGCGCACCGACACGACGCCGCCCCGAGGCCGCGGGAACCGGATCGAAGCGAGAGCGCCCACCACACAGCGATCGACCTCGGCGTCCCCCATGCTCTCGTCCGCGCGGGCGCCGGCGACCCGCCCGTCCGCCTGGATCGTGAAGCCGACCACCAGCTTTCCGGACAGGGTCGGGCGCTTCGCCAGCTGCTTCTCGTAGCAGAGGCGGACCCGGCGCATCACGCCCTGGATGGCCCGGCGGATCGCCGCCGGCTCGAGCGATCCCATGGCGAGCGACGGTGCGTCCTCCCCGACCGGCGGCTCGGGCGACCCGAGCGGTTGATTCGGATGACCGGGCATCTCGCCGAGCACCACCATCGGCACCATCCCTCGGGCCGCCAGGATTCCCGCCGCGCGCGCCAGATCTTGAGCGGTCGCGCCGTCGCTCAGTGAGAGCCGCACCACCACGCCCTCGTGCTCGGACCCTCCCGCCGGGTCGTCGAGGCGCAGCGTGAACGGTTCGATCGGCGCACCGGGCCGCGAGTCGACGCGTAGGATCCGATCGGACGAGACCTCTGCGTGGAGCAAGCTCGGATCGAGCGCGTGCTCGTCCGGGCTCATCCCTGCACCGGTGCGCACCACGAACCCGCCGGGGCGCGAGCCGAGCAAGCGGAGGAACAACGCGTCTTCGCCGAGCGCCTGTAGCGCCGCGTCGGGCACGCGGTCGTTGGTGCCCGCCAGCGCCACGGCAGACACGCCGGCCTTCTCCGCCGCTGCCAGCACCTGACGGAGCACCGGTGCACTTGCCCGCGCGTCGAAGCCTAGCATGAGCGGACGCTCCTCCTTGGCGGCGGCCTTCGCGAGCGCATCGGCGAGACCGGGATCTCCGAGCGTTCGCGCCGGCTCGCCTTCGATGCGGACGTCCTGACGGGTCACGACCACGTGCACGCGCCCGTGGCTGGGCGCGCTCTCGACGTCGAGGACGATCGGCGAGAAGTCCCCGACCCCGGACCAGAACGGCCTGGAGAGGGCCTCGCCCTGGGCGCGGACCCGGCGATCGACGAGCTGATCGAGGATGGGAACGGACACGACCACCACCGCCAACGCCACGCCACCGGCGATCCGCGCCCCGCCCTCCGAGCCTCCGGCGGCGAGGACGACGTGGAGCAGGACCAGCGCGACCAGGAGCGCACCGGCGCCGACGGTCACCGTGCGGGCGAGCGCGGCGCGCTCCAGCAGACCGGCCACGAGGAGGGCGCGATCGGCGGGCGACGCCATCATGGCCGAAGAGAGGCCCCGCGAGATCCCGACCACCGCCACCGCCGTTCCTCCGGCCAACAGCGCCGCGCCGGCCGCCACCGCAGCGGCCGAGTAGAGCTGCGTGCGCCGGACCAGCACCAGCGACAGCGCGACGCCGGCGAGCAAGGCCGCGCTCGCCCCGCACCCCATGGCCCGGGTCGAGAACGCCTCGCCGGTGCCGACCGCGAACAGCAGGCCGGCCTCGCCCGGATCCACGACCCCGAGCGCACGCGACACGGCGCTCATGCCGGCGAACGTACCGCCGAGACCGACGAGCCAGGGAAAGATCGCGGTACCGGCGACGACCGCCAGAGGAACCTTCGCGCCGCGCGCGATCAGGAACGCGAGCACGCAGGTCGCGATCGTCGCGAGCATCGCCACCGGGACGGCGGCATATCCGAAGTAGCCGCCCGCCCGCATCAGGACCACCATCTCGGAGGGGCCGCCGGCCAGGATCACGAAGACCACGAGGCCGATGACGCCCGTGATCGCAGGTGCGATCGCGGACAGGAGGGCAGAGCCGGACCGATCGTCATCCACGGACCGCGGATGCTACGCAATGGGGCCCGTGCGGGGAAGGGCGGGCTAGGAGCGTGTAGCGCGTAAGCGCTCACGCGACCCCGGTCCGGGTCCCGGTCCCGGTCCGGGTCCCGATCTGAAGATGGCTGCCTTGAGTCAGACGCTCGCGACGGTCGCGAGCTTCGATCGGTAGAGCTTGAGCAGGTTGTGGGTGAGGCAGACGAGCGTCCACTCGGCTCGTACCTTGAAGAAGGAGCGGAGCGAGAACCGGCGGAATCCTCGTGCCGCTTTGATCTGTCCGAGCGCCGGTTCGACGATACTCTTCCTGGAAGGCTCGCTTCTACCGGATGGCACTTCGCTCTGGCACCGAAAGCGCCGCCTCACTCCACACCTGCTTGAGGCGCCGACTCCCCAACGAGCAGAAGGTCCAAGCCGCCAGAGCCAAGCTCAAGCGCGTTGTCGAGATGCTCACGCGCCTCATCAAGTCGATGAACGCACGCCGGGCTGCATGATCGCCATCGGGACCGGGACCGGGACCGGGACCCGGACCGGGCTCGCGGTAGCGCTACGCGCTACACGCTCCTAGAGCCGCGGAAAGGTGTGCACACGATCGCGCTCACGCCGGTTCGCACACGCGATGCACAGGCGTGAGGTCGGCTGCGCCTCCAGGCGTCGTGGATCGATGTTCTCACTGCACTCCTCGCACTGCCCGTACGTCCCTTCCTCGATCCGATCGAGGGCGGACTGCAGCGCGCGCATCTCGAGAGCGCAGTGATCCATCCGCTGCGCCGTGAAGTCGGTGAGCATGTCGTCGACCGACAGATCACCCTCGTCCTTCACGGCCTCGTCGCGGCTCTTGCTGTCGCTGTCGCTCGAGCGCAGGTAGTCCTCGTGGATCTCGCTCGCCAGCTGCTGATACCGCTCGCGCATCCGAGCCTTGAGCCGTGCCAAGATATCCTTCGAGGTCATCAACCGTTCAACACCCGACACCCCCCGCGCATTCGAGTCAGCGCGGATCCAGGCCATGGACCCGGACGGGTTCCAGAGGCAGGCCGGCCGTCGCGCGATTCACCTGACCCCAGCCGTTGGAACCCCAGCAGATCACGCGGCCTTCGTCGGTGTAGACGCAGGAATGATCGCTCGCGTCGCCCAAGTTGACGCCCGTCGGGCCTCCGACCCCTTTGGGGGACATGGCTGCGTTCGGGCGTCTCGCCATTGCCGAGCTGGGACGAAAGATTGTCGCCCCAGCACGAAAGCGCGCCGTTCCCCAGCACGGCACGGGTGTGGGACCGATTGTTGATGCGCCAGCAGAGGGCTGGATCGCGTTCGGCCTGGTCGGGGTGGGGCGGGGCGCTCGGGACGCTGCCAGCTGGGCCGCCCACTGAGATGCCGATATAAGAACGGCATGCGACGCATCCGGCTCGGCAAGACCGGGATCGAGGTCCCCGCGATCAGCCTCGGCACCTGGGGACACGGCGGCCCCAACACCGCGGGCAGGATCTCGGTCGGCTGGTCGGGGCACGACGACGACAAGGCGCTCGACGCGATCGCGAGCGCCTTCGATCACGGGATCGATCACTTCGACACGGCCGACGTGTACGGCAACGGCCACGCCGAGTCGTTGATCGCGCGCATGTGGGAGCGGATCCCGCGCGATCGCATCTTCCTGGCCTCGAAGGTCGGCTGGGACATGGGGCCGTACGGCCACTTCTATCACCCGCAGCACATGCGCGCGCAGCTGGTCCGATCGCTCCGCAACTTGAAGACCGACGTCATCGATCTCTACTATCTCCATCACTGCCAGTTCGGAGAGATGGACGAACACTTCGAGCCGGCGCTCGAGCAGATCCGCCGGTTCCAGGAGGAGGGAAAGATCCGCTTCGTCGGGCTCTCCGACTGGGACCTCACCAAGATCATGCGGTTCATCGATCGCGTCGACCCCGACGTCGTCCAGCCGTATCGCAACGTCGCCGACGACGCGTGGGTCACCTCCGGGCTGGCCGCCTGGGTCGCGGCGCACGACGCCGGCGCGGCGTTCTTCTCGCCGATCAAGCACGGCCTGTTGCTCGGCAAGTACGACGCGCCCCGGACGTTCCCCGAGGGCGACTTCCGCCGCAACGTGAAGGGATTCGAGGACGCCCGCACGATCGCGCGCATGAAGGAGAACCGCGCTGCGCTCGAGGCGCGTTTCGCGGAGCACCCGCAGCCGGTCCTCCACGGGTTGCTCGGCGCTCTGCTCGAGGACGCCCCCACCGCCTGTGTCCTGCTGGGCATGCGCAACGCCGCCCAGGTCGAGTCGGCGGCCCGCTGCGGAGAAGCGCTCTCCCACGAAGACGCGGAGTGGGTCCGGAAGCTCTTCGCGTAGCCTCAGAGCACGAAGGGATCCCAGGCGTTGTCGCGGCGCTCGATCGTCCGCACGTCCTCGGTCGTGCAGCGCGAGGACCCTCCGGCGATCTCGTCGACCGTGATCCGATAGGCGCCGTACGGCAGGTCGACCAGCGGGAGGTGATCGTCCGGCGGCTCGATCGTCGTCTCCAGCAGCGGGGTGGTCACGCCGTCGCGGCGCACGCGCACCGCGTAGCGATCGACCGTCGCCGTGCACGTGCTCGACTGGACCTCGACCGACACGGTGGCGCTCCCCACCGGCACGAGCGTCAGGATCCCGGTGGAGTGATCGTCGGCGGGCATCGTGAAGCGCTGGATGCCTTTGAAGCGCGCGTCGGCCTCGGCCAGCAGCTCCAGCTCGAGCTGGCGGCCCTGGGTGAAACGGGCGGAGCGGAACGCGTACGGGCGCTCCTCCATGCACGCGAAGGTCTCGGTGACCGGAGCGCCGCCCTCGAGGTTGCGGATCGTCGCTCGCACGTCGGTCGCGTGGACGCCCGGATCATCGCAGAGCCGCGTCGTCCCTGCGGCCACCTGGAAGTCGAAGTCGATGAACACGCGGCTGCCGAGCGGCGTGAGGACCGCCGTGTGCTCGTTGAGCCCGCGATCGAGCGTACGCTGGGCCGTGGCGGTGAAGAGCGGGAAACCTTCGGCCGAGCTCGCCGCCACCTGGATCGCATAGCTCTGAAGCGAGAAGGGCTGCTGGATCTGCACCGGCGTGTCCTGGCAGGAGAACCGGCCGTTGTACGGATCGCCTGCGCCGGCCGCGACGATGACGTCGATCGAGGCCACCTCGGCGCAGGGTGCCAGCATCTCGCTGCCGAAGGTCCATCCCAGGTCCAGGAACGCGACCTCCGGCTCGAGCGAGAGCGATACCGCCTCGTGGGGGAGCGTCAGGTTCGTCCGCGCCTTGTAGAGGACCGCGGCCGAATCTCCCTGCAGCACACCGAGCGCTGCGACCTGGAGGACGTACTCCCCGGCCTCGACGTCCTCCGCCGTGAAGGTTCCGGTGCAAGTGGACTTGCGGGGCCAGCCCGCGCGCGGCGTGATCCCATTCGCGGCGAACAGCGTCACCTCAATCTCGCGCACCTCGTTCGCGTCGGTACAGGCGACGCTCGCGCCGCGCTTGAGGAGCTCGTACTCGACCTGGAGCCCGCCGCCGTCGACGGCGTTGTCCGCTCCGCACCCCAGGCAGAGGAGAGGAAGGAGCAAGGACGACCTGAGTCCCACACGCACCATCGAATCGACGAAGGAGCGTGCAACAGCGAGGCCATGGGCGCAACTTCCCCTCGGGGAGGCGGCCGGCGGCCGATCCGGACGAGGTTGTCAGGGTAGTGGCGCCATGTTACCCGCGTTCCTCATCATGTCGGCCGGTTCGCCCGAGACGATCCATGTCGTCTTGACGACGTGGGACGCAATCCTCGCCCAGACCGGGCCTGCGGGCCCCATTCCCGCGCCGGGGGCCACGGACATCGCGCTCTGGGACACGGTCACGTCGTCCGGGCCGATCAGCTTCGCCGCCCTCATGCTGCTCTGCTTCTTCTCGGTGGTGAGCTGGGCGATCATGGTCCACAAGTACTTCGTGCTCCGCCGGGCGAGCCGCCAGTCGGATCGCTTCCTGGACGCCTTCTGGGAGGCGAAGCGGCTCGATCAGATGTACCAGCAGTCCGAGCACTTCGGGGGCTCGCCGCTCGCCCAGGTCTTCCGCGCCGGCTACATCGAGCTGGCGCGCCTGAAGAAGCGATCGGGCGAGGACGAGCTGGGCGGTGGCATCGAGAACGTGGAGCGCGCGCTGCGCCGCAGCCAGAACTCCGAGATGACCGCGCTCGAGAGCTTGACCTCGTTCCTCGCCACCGTCGGATCCACCGCGCCCTTCGTGGGGCTGTTCGGTACCGTCTGGGGCATCATGAAGGCCTTCCAGGACATCGGGCACATGGGCTCGGCCAACCTGGCGACGGTCGCCCCCGGCATCTCCGAGGCCCTGATCGCGACGGCCGCCGGCCTGGCCGCGGCGATTCCTGCGGTGATCGCGTACAACTACTTCCTTTCCAAGATCCGGGTGCTCGAGTCGGAAATGGACGGATTCTCTTCGGATTTTCTCAACATCGTGAAGCGCCACTTCTTCCGGTAGACCGGAGTCGTGGCCTGATCGTGTTAAGGAGATAGAGCATGGGCATGTCGACGGGCGGTGGCCGCGGAAAGGCCGTCAGCGACATCAACGTGACGCCGCTGGTCGACGTCATGCTCGTCCTCCTGATCATCTTCATGGTCACCGCGCCGCTCATCACGCAGGGGGTCGACGTCCAGCTCCCCAAGACCAAGGCGCAGCCCCTCGAGGGGACGGACAAGAAGTCGGTCCTCACCATCACCAAGGACCAGAAGATCTTCATCGGGACCAACGCCGACAACGCGATCCCGTTCGATCAGCTGGTCGACAAGCTGAAGCACAACGAGAAGATCCAGTCCGAGAAGGAGCTGTACCTCCACGCCGACGAGAAGCTCGAGTACGGCTTCGTCGTGAAGGTGATGGCGAAGATCCGCGAGGCCGGGATCGAGAAGCTCGGCATGGTCACCGATCCGCTGGAGAGCGAGCCGGCGAAGCCATGACCGGAGCCGTTAGCAGCCGGGTCCGTACAGCGGCGCTCAATCGAGGGTTCGCGCCGGTCATGGTGTTCTCGGTGCTCCTCCACGGCGGCGCGCTCGGGGGCGTGGTCTACGCCCAGTACCACCACGGACCGCGCGGCCCGGTGATCAACTCGATCCCGGTGGAGCTGGTGAAGCTGGGCAAGCCCCGCGATCCCAACCTGCTCCCGCGGATCACCCAACCCGCCGTGGCCCCGCCGCCCCCGGACGACGGGGTGGCGCTCGACGTCGCGAACAAAGACAAGACGCCGACGAAGCCGAAGGATCGGCCCAAGCCCAAAGATCCGCAGCTCTCTGATGCCGCCAAGCGCCTGCTCGACTCGGCCCGCGACGCCGATCTGGACCGCGCGATCAACAAGATCGACGAGGACGAGGGCGCAGAGAACGGCTCCATCTACGGCACCACCACGGACGCCACCAACGCCGCCTCGGGCTATCTGGCCCAGGTCTCGGAGGTGCTGCACAAGAACTACAAGCTCCCGGCGACCATCAGCGAGTCGGAGCGGCGCTTCCTGAGCGCCGACGTGGTCCTGTACATCGAGCGTGACGGAACGATCTCGAACTACGAGTTCGTGCAAGCTCCGACCAACGAGGCGTTCAAGCGGGCCCTGGATCTCCTGTTGAAGACCGTGAAGCTGCCCCCGCCGCCCGGCTGGCTCGCCAATGAGTACGCAAAGACCGGGCTCGGCGTGCGGTTCAAGCCCGATGGGTGAGCGCGATCAACTCACCTTGCGAACAGACCTCACATCGCGGCATAAGACCACCCGAGCCGTGCGAAGACTCTCAGCCCTCATCCTGATTCTCGTCGCGCAGCTGGCGGCGCCCGCGATCGCCCAGCCGACGCCGGCCACCCGCTCGGTCATCGAGATCGGGAGCCCGGATTTTCGTCCCTACCCGATCGCGGTGCCAGACGCGCGCGACATGTCGGGCAAGACGCCGTCACCACCCGCGAGCGAGATCAGCGACGCCCTCCGCTGGGACTTCACCATGGCAGCGACCTTCAAGGTGCTGGACCCGAAGGGCTACCTCGCCGATCCGCTCAAGGAGGGTCTCGCGGCGGCCTCGATCAAGTTCTCCGACTGGGTGAACGTCGGCGCCGAGGGCCTGATCAAGTGCGGCGTCACGGTGAACGGCACGACGCTCAAGGCGGACTTCCGCTTCTTCGACGTGGCCAGCGGTCGCCAGCTCCTTCAGAAGACGTACACCGGCAAGACCGAGGATGCGCGGCGCTTCGCCCACACCTTCGCCGACGCCGTGGTCGAGCAGCTGACCGGACAGAAAGGCATCTTTCGCACCCGGATCGCGGCGGTGAAGAAGACGAAGAACGGTCGCGAGCTCTACGTGATGGATCTGGACGGCCGGGGCATGCACGCCCTCACCGACAACGGATCGATCAACCTGTTGCCGGCGTGGTCGCGGGACGGGCAGCTGGTCATCTTCACCAGCTACATTCGCCACAACCCGAACCTCTACTCGATTCCGGTGACCGGGGGCCCGCCGAAGCTCCTGTCCGGCGAGCGCGGTCTCAACACCGGCGGGTGCGTGTCGCCCGACGGCAAGCGGGTGGCGCTGACGCTGTCAAAGGACGGCAACAGCGAGATCTATCTGATGAACGCGGACGGCACGAGCCTCAAGCGGCTGACCAACGAGTGGGCGATCGACTCCTCGCCCTCCTGGTCACCCGACGGCTCGCGCATCGCCTTCGTCTCCTCGCGCTGGGGGGATCCGCACATCTTCGTGATGGGCTCGGACGGCTCGAACGTGAAGCGGATTACCGATCGCGGCACGTACAACCAGACCCCCGACTGGTCGCCCCGAGGAGACCTGATCGCATTCACCGCCCGCGACGAGCGGAACGTCTTCGACATCTTCACGGTGAATCCGGAGACGAAAGAGATCAAACGACTCACGCAGGACCAGGGGAACAACGAGGAACCGAGCTTCTCCCCCGACGGGAACCACATCGTCTTCACGTCGACGCGCGAGGGCCGGCAGCAGATCTGGGTGATGGCCTTGGACGGCTCGAACCAGATCCGCATCTCGAAGAAGGGCGGTTTCTCGACGCCCGTCTGGTCGCCGTACCTGCATTGAAGTAAGGCAACCGAAGCCGTGGAGGAGACCTTGCGGACCACGTTCTACGTTCTGTCGGTGGCGATGGCGGTTGCCCTCGCCGGCTGTCCCAAGAAGACGGCCCAGATGGATCTCGATCTGGCGAAGAAGGCCGTCGACGACGCGCGCGCCGCCAAGGCGAACGACTGCGCGAAGGAGACGTTCACCGCGGCCGAGACGGCGCTGGCGGAGGCCCAGCAGCTGGAGAAAGACGGCGAGGCCGACAAGGCGAAGGAGAAGGCCAATCAGGCCAAGACCCTCGCCGAGCAAGCGCTGGCGGCCTCGCCGCAGGGCTGCGACCAGGCCAAGACCGACGAGAAGGACGAGAAGAATCCGGCGACCAACGCCTCGGCCATCACCAACATCAACCTCGACGACGTGCTCGAGACCATCTACTTCGACTACAACGACGCGGCGATCCGCGAGGACAGCAAGGCCGTGCTATCGAAGGTCGCACAGGCCCTCTCGAAGACGCCCAGCGTGAAGCTGGAGATCGAGGGCCACTGCGACGTCCGGGGCTCGACGGAGTACAACCTCCACTTGGGCGAGCGCCGCGCGCGCAATGTGCAGAAGTATCTGGTGACTCAGGGCGTGGCCCCGGACCGGCTGGACGTGATCTCGTACGGCGAGGAGCGGCTCGTGGACTACGGCACCACCGAGGAGGCCCACCAGAAGAACCGGCGGGCCGAGCTCAAGAAGGAGTGAGGCCGGCGGTCAGTCGTCCTGGTAGCGCACGTCGACCGGAGGCAGCCACGACGCCGAGGCGGTGAGCGACCTCGCCTCCGCGGGTCCGCGCCCGGCGAGCGTCGAGAGATCGAGGGCCGCCGGCGCCGCCACGATCAGCAGGCGCTTCGGTCCCGAGCCGATGCCGAAGAAGGTCCGACCGGATCCTTTGAGCAGAAAGACACCCTCGACGCCGGCGTCGACGGCCGCCGGGATGGGGATGAGCGCGCCGTTCTCCACACGAAACACGGCGACCGCAGCGGCGGGACGGCCCTGGGCGGGCTCGATCTTGATCGCGACCTGGCTGGTGGGGAGAAAGAGGCCGCTGGTGACCGCAGCGTCGCCTCGAAGCGCGGCGCGGGCGCCCTCCACCGATCCGACCAGCACATAGGATCCGACGGGCTCGGAGTGGGGCGGGCGCAGGAACAGGATGAGGAGCGCCGCTCCGACCGCGACGGCGCCCACCGCCCGGCCCCATCGGCGCGGCGGCGCCGACCGGATCTCCGCGACCCGATCGCGACAGTACGGACAGTCGCAGAGGTGCCGTTCGAGATCCTCCCGGGCCGCGCTGGAGAGCGTGTCGCGCCGATACCCCCGGAGCCGCGCCGGATCGATCGGAGGCTGCGCGACGCAGGCTTCCACGACGGCAGGGCGTTCCGACCCGAGTGAAAGCAACCGATCCAGATCTTCCGGCGAGTCCATGACGTCCCCTGTCACTTCCTACGAGTCGCCCCAATGTTTTTTTTTCCCCTCACCCCTGGTTTTTCTGAAAGTCGAGGGCATGCACCTTGATCTTGTGCTTCCAGTTCGCGACGACCTGCTTGGAAACGCACATGATCTCAGCGGCTTCATCCTCGCTTCGACGGTCGTCGTACAAGAGCCTCAAAACGAGCTGGCCCTTCACCGGCAGCACCGACAGCAGGTACGCGCGCAGGCGCAACGCCTGCTCTTTGGCCTCGACCCGCTGCTCTGGACCCGGCGCTGTATCCTGCACCGTATGGAGATCGGGGAAATGCGCCACAGTCTCCTCACGTGAAGGACGGCGGATCAGCTCCACGATCTCGTTTTCAGCGATCATTTTCACGAACTGCTCCATGGATCCGCGATCGGGGTCGAAGCTCCTGAGGCGATGACCGTGCTTGTCGAGAAGCCGGACCCAGACGCGCTGCGCCACGTCGTCCTGGCTGTTGGCGCCGACACCGTGGCCGTTCAGACACTTTCGGACTCGATCCCTGATCCAAGGATCGACGCGCTCGGCCAACCTGCGCCTCGCTGCCGGCAGGCCCTCGAGGGCCAGCCGAATCAACGTCACGTCGGGGTGGTCCTGCTCCACGCGTGTCGAGCAAAGTTAGCGCGCGTACGTAGCCGAAACCAGGCCCTCATTTGGGGGATGGCGGCGACCCTGGCTGGACCCGCCTGCCAGGCGCCGCTCGACGCAGAGCTGAACGGCCGGCGCCTGACGCTCGAAGAGGGGGGCCGCGCCATCCCGGTCTTCGATCGAGCCCGGAGGCCGGTGATCCGCGTGGCAGGGCCCGGCGGACCGGTCGAGGTGCGGCTCGAGGGGGGGACTACGCTCCCGGTGCGACTCCGGAGAGCGGAGGGTGCCATCTACGCCTATGTGGACAGCGCGTCCGTCGCGCTCGGCCGCCATGCGCTGATCGTCTCCCGCGAGGGCCGCGAGCGATCGTTCGATGTTCGCTTCGCGGCGGCCCCGGCCGATATGCCCGAGATCCGCCCCATCGTGGCCGCTCGGACCGCAGGCGACTTCGACGGCGCGATGGCGCTGGCGGAGGCGGCCCGCTCGTCCGAATCCCGGCTGGTCCGGATCAACGCCGCCATCGAACGGGGTCGCATCGCGCTGCGACGCGGGCGACCGCTGGACGCCGCGCGGCTCTGGCAGGAGAGCGCCGAGATCGCGCGCGCCGCAGGATCGCCCACCGAGGCGGTCGAACGGCTGCTGTCGGCTGCCTTCGCCGCCCGCGCCGCGCGCCGCTTTGCGATGACCGAGGCGCTCCTGGACCGGGCCGCGACGGCGATCGCCCAGGGCGGTGACCTGTTCTCCGAGCACTTCCTTGCGACCGAGCGAGGGGAGCTCGCGAACGATCTGGGTGATCCGCGGCGCGCGCTGGCCGCGCTCGACGAGGCGCTTCGAATCGCGCGTCGGCTCGGCGTCGACGACGCTCTCTACAACGTCGAGATGTCGCGCGCGAACTGTCTCGCGGGCCTGGGGCGGTTCGCAGAGGCACTCGAGACCTTCCCGGATCCGAACGACTTCCCGCAGCTCGACGCCAGCGATCGCGCGCGCGTGGACACCAACGTCGCCTGGATCGAGATCCGCGCGATCCGGGGCGGGGTGCTCGACATCGATCTCTCGGACCCCCGCGCGCGGCTCGAACGCGCCATCGAGAGGCTGCGGCGACTGAATGAGCCGTGGCGACTGGCGAACGCCCTGTGCACGCTGGCGCGAGGCGAGCTGCTGGCCGGCGACGTCGCGCGGGCCGACGCACTCGTGCGGTCGGCGAAGGAGGCCCACCCGCGGATCTTCGCCCAACAGGTGCACGACTGCTCGTTCGTCGAGATCGAGATCCGCCTCGCGCGAGGAGACGTCGACGCAGCCGAGAATCTCCTCGCCGCGCTCGAGCCGCGCCTCCGACAGGCCGTGCTGATCGACGAGACCGCGATCACCCCCGCGACCCTGCGCGCGAGGATCGCCCGGGCGCGCGGCCGTCCCGAGGCGGTCGACCTCTACCTCGAGGCCTTCCGACAGGTCGTCGAGATGGCACGACACACCCCGATCCAGGGCGATCGCTCGAGCTACATCTCGGGGAGGACCGAGCTCGTCGACGAGCTGATCGACCTGATGGCGACCAAGGGCGATCTCGAGGGGGCGTTCTCGATCGCAGACGCCGATCAGGCCCTGCTGCTGACCGACCTCGACGCCGAGGTTCACATGACGCGGCTGGCGCCGCAGGCGAGGCGCGAGTGGGCCGAGCGGCTCGACCGCTACAACGCGCTTCGCGAGCAGCTGCCGAAGGCGCAGGCCGAGTGCGATCGGCGACCGTCCGTCGAGGTGCCGGCCTGTCAGGCCCGCGTCGAGGCGCTCCGCAGCCGGATCTCCGCCGCGATCGATCGCGCGTTCGCGGTGATCGACCGGGACCAACCGGCGACGGCACCGCGGGTCTCGCTCGAAGACGTGACGCGGGCGCTCGGCGCGCACGGCGCCCTGCTCCTGGTCCACGGCGTGAAGGCCCAGATGCGATCGTTCTGGATCGATCGCCGGGGGATCCGCCTGGAGCGCGGGTCGCCTCCCGTCGATCGCTGGCTCGAAGACGCGGGCGCCGTGGAGCGCCTGAACGTCGTCGGTCGATACGATCCGATCGGCGCCGAGGGAGGCGATCGGATCGCCGCCCGGGTCGCGGTGGTGATGGTACCTTCGGCCCGCTTCCTCTTCGCGGCCAGGCCGCTGCCGTCCGGAAACCCGCTGGTCGTCGGCGATCCGAACGGCGACCTGCCCGGTGCCGCCCGCGAGGCCCACGATGTCGACCGCCGCGCGCTCGTGCTGGTGGGTTCTGCGGCCTCCCGCACCGCCATCCTGAAGGCGCTGGACGGCGCGGTGTTGTTCCACTTCGCCGGTCACGCCCGGATTGTGGGCAAGTCGCCCTGGGACACGGAGCTGCGCACCGCCGACGGCGTCCTCACCTTGGAGGACCTCCTGGCGGCCCGGCCCCGCACCGGTCTGGTCGTCCTCTCTGCATGCCAGAGCAGCGGGGACGCCGCCCGCGGGGGCATCGGGCTGCCCCAGGCGTTCCTCCTGGCCGGCGCGCGCGCGGTCCTCGCCACGACCCGCCCGCTCTCGGACGCCGACGACAGTGACTTCGTGTCGCGCTTCTACGCCGCCGGAGGGCGGACGCATCCGGCGGAGGCCTTCCGGATCGCGATCCGAGCCTCACAAGCCGCGGGCGATCGGAGCTGGGAGGCGTTTCGCCTGTTCGGCCGTTGAAAAGCCCGCTTCGGAAAAAAAAATTGGGCTCCAGCCTCGTAGGGATCCTTGGGGGGCTCCCGATTGGCATACATGGCCGTCAAGGAAACGGATCCGGGCTGCGCAGGCTGTATCAGCAGCACCGCCGTCGAGCTCGTGAGCGGTGACCCGTGCGTCATCAAGCTTCACATGGTCCTGGGATCGTTTCCCGCCAGTAACGATCAGGTGACATCGGCCTCCTTCAGCTACGACGACGGCGACGGCAACTCCACCGTCGTCAATCTGGCGCCGCCTGTGGGGCCGCCATTGAGCGGCTGGAAGGCCAACAGCAACTTTCTCATTCAGTTCAACGCCCAGGGGTGGCTGACCTCCGGCGACTTCCCCGACACCACGGCGCGGATCGACGTCGGGACGTATCGCGGCAACAGCACCTACGAGGAGTGGGCGGGGACCACGTGAGCAAAATGTCCGGTCACGCACACGTTCTCTGGGTAGAGAAGACCGAACGCGACTTCGCGCACCTCAAGCAGACGCTGGGGCCGGCCCGGTTCCGGCTGGCGCGGGCCGAGACCCTCGCCGAGGCCCTCGAGGTGCTGACGTCGCTGCCAATCGAGGTCCTGGTCCTCGACCCGGATCTCCCGGACGGACCCGGCATCGGGGCGATCCGGCTGGTCCGCGAGCAAGCCCCCTATGTCCCGATGGTCGCGCTGGTCGGTGAGAACGGCCGAGCGGCGGCCGAGCTCCTCGAGGCCGGCGCCGAAGAGGTGCTGGGCAAGAACGCGATCTCGCCGGTCATCCTGCGCGCACTGCGGCACGCGATCGATCGCGCGCGCTGGTCCGCCCAGACGCGCCAGCTGCTGCGGATCCAGCCCGACGCCGCGCTGATCATCGACAAGAGGGACCTGGTGGTGTTCGCCAACGGGCCCGCCGAGCGGCTGTTCGGACGCGGGATCGTGGGAGCGAAGCTCCCGCTGGCTGTCGGTCCCGGCGTCCGCCGGGGGCGCCTCCCGGCTTCGCTCGGAGGGGAGCAAGCGGAGATCCGCGTCGCAGAGATGCTGTGGGGTGGCTCCCGCGGATCGGTGGTGTCGATCCGTCTCCTCGACTCGCCCAACATCGCGTTCGACGACCGTATCACCCACCTGAGCCGGCTGGCCTCGGTCGGCGCGCTCTGCTCGAGCGTCACGCACGAGGCCAACAATCTGAGCATGGGCGTGCTGGCGAACCTCGCCGTCCTCCAACACGAGCTCGCGGGAAACCGCTCAGAGCCGACCAACCCCGAGGTCACGGCGCTGATCAACGAGAGCATCCTGACACTGAAGCGCGTCAGCACGATGCTCGCCGACGTCTGCGCGTTCGTGCGGCGCGACGGCGCAGGCGTGGAGTGGGTCGACGTCAACGAGGTGGTCACCAGCGCCTGCCGCTGGATTCGCAAGCGGCTCCACCAGCAGGCACGGCTGGTCACGGCGCTCGGCGAGGTCCCCCCGATCGCCGCCGACGCCACCGAGCTCCGCCAGGTGCTGATCAACCTGCTCTTGAACGCGGTCCAGGCGATCGAGCGGCGCGGCGGATCGGGTCACCGGATCGCGGTCGAGACACGCGTCGAGCACGATAAGCTGCTGGTCACGGTCGAAGACACCGGAGCCGGGATCCCGGACGATCTGAAGAAGCGCATCTTCCAGCCCTTCTTCACCACCAGCCCCAAGAGTGAGGGCACCGGGCTCGGGCTCTCCATCACGAGCGAGATCATCCGGCGCCTCGGCGGCGAGATCGAGGTCGAGAGCCTCGACACCGGCTCACTCTTCAAGGTCGTCCTGCCGCAGCAGACCGCCCTTCAGCCCTGACTCAGAGCCTCCACTCAATCCCGCCGAAGGCGAGGATCGTCTCCTGCTGCGAGAGCTTGTCCCAGCCCGCCACCCCGCCGCCGTCCTGGCGGTAGTAGTCGGCGGCACCGAGGTCGGGCTGCTGCAGGTACAGGGCGACGCTCTCGCGGAAGTAGCGGAACGTCCCGCGGAGCGAGAGCGCGCCGGGGAACCAATCGCGCGGGAGCGTGTAGGTGAGGGTCCCGCCGGTGTCGAAGGCGGGGATCTCGCCGGCGTAGTAGCGCGCGTCGGCGCCCAGGTAGAGGCCGAACAGGCCGCGCCCGATGCCGCCCGAGACCACCGCCTTGGCCTGGGACTCGTCGTCGACGATGTACGAGACCTCGAAGTTGGCGTCGATGATGTCCGGGTTCCGATAGCGGGCACCGAGACCCGGGACCAGCCGGACCGCGCTCGGCGCGATCGTGTTGCCGGAGGCCTGCACGAGGGCGTCCCGGTTGACGTTGGAGTCGCGGATGAGCGCGTTGAAGCGGGCGCTGATCTCGAGATCGCGAAGCACGCGGTACGCGCCGCGGACCCACGCCGAGTTGTACACGCTCGTCATCAACACGGCGTCGAAGGGTACGATCGGTTGATTGTCTTGACCGAGCACCGTGCGATCGCCGTTGTTGGCCAGGACGGCGTTGGTGCCGGCGGCCGAGAACGTGTAGCCGCCCGAGACCGCGTAGAGCACCGTGCTGAAGCGACCGCCCCCCAGCGCCAGGGAGAGGTCGTCGAACGGCGTCCAGGAGAAGGAGCCGGTCACGTTCTGGACGGCCTGGCCCCCGGGGAGCACGTCGAACCAGCCGTTCACCACCATGTTGAGCTCGGGGAGGATCAGCCAGGAGCCGTCGAGATAGAGGTAGGCGCGATCGATGTCGGCGAGGTTGGCCGCGATGTTCGCGTACGTGACCACGCCGGCGACGTTCACCACGAGCTCGGGGAGCTGGAGCGAGACGAAGGCGCCGCCGGTGTACCAGTCGGCGCTGAAGACCTCGGTGCTGCGGAGGTTCCAGTTGTAGCCGTACGGGTTGCCGGTCACGCCGCCGAACAGGCCGGCGCGCAGCCAGTCCACGATGCGGAACCGCGCCGCGATGCCGTCCGCCTGGGCGTAGCCGGCCTCACGGATCGCGAGGCGGCCGAGCGCGACGCCCCACCAGGGTCCTCCGGTGCTGCGGAACTCGTTGAGCCCGTAGCTGGCGTACGCCTCGTTGAGCCGGTAGTCCGTGAAACGACTGCCGTTGATCTGCGGCCGATACTCGACGTCGAGATGGAGGGCGAAGTCGCTGCCGGCGATGTGATCGTAGCCGAGGGTGGCGCGGGCGCGCAGGAAGTCGATATCGCGCGAGCCGGCGTCGGCCTGCACCGTGGGGATGGACCAGTCCCCCTGATCGTACTGGCTGGCGGCGTTGGGGTTCGGGAGCGCCGCGGTGGGGCCGAGCACCCGATCGAGGCCGCTGGTCTGGAGGTGGTAGCCGCTGAAGCTGAGCCGCGCCGAGAGGATCTCCTCGCTGCCCCCGCCGAGCAGGCTCTGTCCCGGCGTCTCGACCGTCGTCGTGATCGGGACAGCGCGGGCGGGAAGCTTCGCGGTGACCGGCACCGGCGACGCGATCGGGACCATCGCGCCGCGATTCGACCAGCGCGAGGCCGCGCCGGGCGTCAGCTTCGAGCTCTGTCGCCGCTCGAGCTCGAGCTTCTTCTTGGCCGCCTCGACCCGCTCCTCCTCGGCCTTCTGGGCGTTCTTGGCGTCCTCCGCCGCCTTGGCCTCCTCCTCCCGCTTCTTCGCCTCTTCCTGCTTCTGCGCCTCTGCTTCGGCCTTCGACCGCTTCTTCTTCCCCCGCCGCTTCTTCTTGTGTGGCTGGGCGGCGAGCAGGCTCGGAACGCTGGAACCGTCCTGCGCGATCGCGAGCGGCTCCGCGGCAAGAGCGAGCAACATCGTGGCGACGAGGAGCTTTCTCATGGCGGCACATCGTTGAGCGCGCCCGCGAAGGTGAACTGCGTGTGGCAGTTCTCGCAGTCGAAGCTCTTCATCTGGTTGATGCCGACGCCGCCCGTGATGTAGAACGGCGCGCCGGCCGGATCCCCCTGCTGCTGATAGACGTCGTTGCCCTGCCCCTTCCCGTTGTTCCCGACGTGCCAGGGCGCCTGCAGATAGTCTCGCAGGTGGCAGTTGTAGCAGCGCGGGTTCTTGCCCAGGAAATAGTTCCCGGCGAGGTGGCACTGGCGGCACTCGAGCGAGCGATGCATGCCCTCGAGCACGTAGCCCGTGTCGGTGTGCGTGAACGTCGTCGGTACCCAGCCGTCCTGGAGATGGCAGGAGCCGCACTCGGATCCGAACGACCCGGCGTGGATGTCGTCCTGCGCGTGGCAGGTCCCACAGCGCTGCCCCTTGCCTCGCATGCTGCCCGCACCGGTGTGGCAGGTCGCGCAGGCGACGATGGTATGGGCGCCGGTCAGCGAGAAGCCGGCCGACTCGTGGTAACCGTTGCGCGGCGGGGCCGCCCACTGCTCGAAGCCGTGGCAGGAGTCGCACTCCAGCTTGCTCCGCACCTGGTGCGGATCCGGGTGGCAGGTGTCGCACTCCTTCCCCGCCACGCGGAACAAGAGATCGAGCGGCGCGCCCGGCGGAGCGACGGCCACCTTCTGCGTCGAGGCGTCCGAGCCCGGTAGGACCGGTTGACGCGCGTCCTCCTCCTTCGAGGCTTTCGGCCCGTTCTCGTCGTTCGAGGGGAGCGCGATCGGCTTACTCCCCTTCGCGGGCTCCACCAGGAAGTGGCAGCGCTCGCATTCGATCCGCGCGTGCACGCCCTCCTGCTTGAAGTCGGTGTGGACGTTGTGGTCGAACTTCGGCGCGCCGCCGGTGGTCTCGTGGCACTTGGCGCAGTCATCGCCGAGCTTCTTCTGGTGGACGTCATCCTTCGCGTGGCACGAGAAGCACTGCATCTTCTCCAGCTTGTACTTCCGCTTCGGATGGCACTCGTCGCACGACACCAGCTGGTGAAAGCCGGTGAGACTGAAGCGCGAGTCGCGGTTGTGATCGAAGACCAGCGTCTTGAAGTTCTCACCGCCGGTGTGGCACTTCGCGCAGTCCTTCCCCAGCTCGCCCTGATGGATGTCGGTATGGCAGCCGAAGCACTGCGGCTCGAGGCCCGTGTACTTGACGG
Source organism: uncultured delta proteobacterium (assembly GCA_963803435.1). Lineage (GTDB taxonomy): Bacteria > Myxococcota > Kuafuiibacteriia > Kuafuiibacteriales > Kuafuiibacteriaceae > CAWDML01. The sequence continues at coordinate 62,548 of CAWDML010000001.1, forward strand.
CGTTCCGGCACTGGTCCGTCTCCCCCAGGTTCTGCGGCTTGTGGCAGCGCTCGCACTCCACCTTCGCGTGCGCGCGCTCGAGCGGGAAGCGCGTGAGGTTGTGATCGAACTTGGACGTGCGATCGCCGCCGCGCACGTGGCACCGCTCGCAGTTCTTCAACCCGAACTGACCGCAGTGGGCCTTCTGGTGCCGATGGCAATCGGCGCACTGGGTGGTCTTGAAGCGCTCGTAGCCCGCCGCCAGTCCGCCCCGGTGACACTCGGTGCAGGGCGCCGTCTGGTGCTTCCCGGTCAGCTCGAACTTCGTCTTCTTGTCGTGGTCGAAGACGATCGTCGCCTTGAAGCCCTGCTCGGTGTGGCAGCCCTCGCAGGTCTCCTTGCCGAACCGACCCTCGTGGATGTCCTTGTGGCAGCCGACGCAGGCCATCTTCGGCTTCTCCGGCGGGCTGTTGATCTTGTGGCAGTCCTTGCACTGGTTCTTCAGGTGCTGCCCGCGCAGCGGGAAGTGCGTCTCCTTGCCGTGATCGAACTTCGTGTTGCGGAAGTTCGTCTTCATCGAGTGGCACTGCTGGCACTTGCGGGTCGCCGAGATCACCGACTTGTGGGAGTCCTCGTGGCACCCCTTGCAGTCCGCGAAGTCGTGATCCTCTTTCTTCACCTTGAAGGTCTCGATGTTGTCCTTGTGGCACTGGATGCACTTGTTCCGCTGATGGAACCCGACCAGCGGGAAGGCCGTCTTGTCGTGATCCCACTTGGTGGCGCCCAGGTTCGCGACCAGGAAGTTGTTGAAGTTATGGCAGACCTGGCAGTCCGTCAGCGACGAGTCGGTGAACTGGTGCGGGTTGTAGCCGCCGATGCCCTTGTCCTTCTTCGTGCCGTGATGGCAGGTGGTGCACTCCTCCCGCATCCCGAGATACGTCGGCAGCTTCGACTCCGGATACTTCTCCGCGTGGCACTTCTCACAGTTCTGGAAGCGGTGCGCGCCGTCGAGCGGCCAGCCCGTGAGACGGTGGTTGAAGTTTGCCTTCCCGCCGAACGGCTTCCAGTCGATGGTGGTGCGACGGCCCTTGCCTGATCCCGGCGGCTCCTCTTTGTGCTCCGCGTGGCAGACCTTGCAGTGCTTGCTCTTCACGTCCTGCTGCGCGTGGAAGCCTTTGCCCGCTTGGATCCGCGCGCGCAGCTTCTGATGCGTATGGCAGGCGAGACACTTGTCATCCGGCACGCCGTTGCCGGAGTCGTGGCACTTGTTGCAGCCGACCGGGAAGCCGCCAAGCCCCTGGTGGGCCTTGGAGCGCGGGCCTGGCTCCTGGGCTCGAGCCGTGCCTTGGTGGAGCAGCACCGATACCAGCAGCACCGATGCGATCGCGAATATCCTCATTCGAATCCCGCCCTCGCGGATGCTGCCGAACGTTGTGCCATTTACGTGCCACCGAGTTCAACCCACATCGGGACCGGACACAACACGGCGCCGAAGACCGGAGTCTCCAGTGGCGGGGATCCAAGACCCTAGCTAGGGTGCTGCCCGCAGTTGGCGTCACGAAAGACCGAGATCAAACGCTTCATGCGACGGCTCCCCGACCCGGCCACGCGCATCGCCTTTCTGCTGGCGGACGTGGAGGATCCGGTGAACGTCGGGTCGGCCTTCCGCATCGCCGACGCCTGCGGCGCCGACCGGATGGTGCTCTGTGGGATCACCGCGCGGCCGCCGCACAAGCTCATCGGGAAGGTCGGCCGCGGTAAGGATCAGCGCGTCACCTGGGAGGCCGCCGAGGACGCGGTCGAAGCGATCGGCCGGATGAAGGCCGACGGGTGGCGGACGTTTGCGCTCGAGATCACCGGCTCCGCCCAGCCCTACTACGAGGTCGAGTGGCCGGCGAAGACGTGCTTGGTGGTGGGCCACGAGGACCACGGCGTGACCAAGAAGGTGCTGGCCGCCTGCGACCAGACGGTCTTCCTCCCCATGTACGGCAAGGGCGCGTCGCTGAACGTCCACGTGGCGCTGGGGGTCCTCGCCTTCCACGTGCTCCATCACGACCGGATGTGTTAGCCACCGGTCCATGGCCATGCGCGATCCCCACTCCCACGCCGACGACACCCAGCCGTCGACGCGCCACCTCAGCCTCGATCTCACCGTCGACTTCACCCGAAAGCAGGTCGGCGGCACCGCGACGCTCGAGCTCGATCGACCCGCCGAGGGCCGCCTCGATCTGGACACGCGCGGGCTGGTGATCCAAGCGGTGAAGGACGGCGCCGGCCAGCCGGTCCCGTTCGAGCTCGGCGCCGCCGATCCGATCAAGGGCGCGCCGCTCGTGCTCTCGACGCGGGCCGACCGCGTCGCGATCACCTATCACACGGGACCCGACGCCTCGGCCCTCCAGTGGCTGGAGCCGTCCCAGACCATGGGGAAGAAGCACCCCTACGTCTTCACGCAGTGTCAGGCGATCCACGCGCGCTCGGTGATCCCGTGCCAGGACACGCCGCGCGTCCGCAGCACCTACGAGTGCGCGCTCTCCGTGCCACCGGCGCTGACCTCGGTGATGGCGGCGGCGATGGTGGAGCCGAACCGCTTCCGGATGCCGCAGCCGATCCCGAGCTATCTGTTCGCGTTCGCGGTGGGGAACCTGTCGGCTCGGGACCTGGGGCCGCGCTCCCGCATCTACTGCGAGCCTGAGCAGCTCGACCTGGCCGCCTGGGAGTTCGCAGGCGTCGACGGCATGCTGCTCGCCGCGGAGCGCCTCTTCGGTCCCTACCCGTGGGATCGCTACGACCTCCTGCTGATGCCGCCGGCGTTCCCGTACGGTGGGATGGAGAATCCGCGTCTCACGTTTCTGACGCCGACGGTGATCGCCAAGGACCGCAGCCTCGTGAACGTGGTGGCGCACGAGCTCGCGCACTCGTGGACGGGCAACCTGGTCACGAACGCCGACATGAACCACTTCTGGCTGAACGAGGGGTTCACGGTCTACGCGGAGCGGCGGATCCTCGAGGCCCTCGACGGTGAGGAGGCCAAGGCCCTCCACGCGGCGCTGGGACGGATCGGGCTCGAGGAGGACGTCGCACGCCTGGCGAGCCGCGACCCGCAGCTGACGCGGCTCGAGAACTCGCTCGAGGGCACCGATCCCGACGAGGTGTACTCGCTGGTCCCATATGAGAAAGGCTACCTGTTCCTGACACGGCTCGAAGTCGCGGTCGGACGCGAGCGCTTCGACGGGTTCCTCGGCCGCTACATCGACACGTTCCGCTTCCGCTCGATCACCACACAGGACTTCCTGGCGTTCCTCGATCGCGAGCTTCCCGAGGCGAAGCAATCGGTGGACGTCGAGGCCTGGGTGCACGGCACCGGCATCCCCGCCGACGCGCCCGAGGCCCGCTCGTCGCGGCTCGATCGCGTGCGCGCGCTCGTCGATCGATGGGCCCGCGGCGATCGACCGAAGGAGGCCGAGCTCGCCGCGCTCGACGCGACCGAGTGGCAGGTCCTCCTGGGCCGCCTCGAGAAGACGCGCTCCGCGGACGACTGCGCCTGGCTCGACCGGACGTTCGGCCTCGCCCGCTCGAACAACTACGAGATCCGGGTCGCCTGGCTCACCATCGCGGCCGCCTCCGGTTGGGCGCCCGCCTACCCCGCGATCGAGGAGACGCTGCACGAGGTGGGGCGCATGAAGTATCTCCGCCCGCTCTACCAGGCGCTCATCGCCGAAGGCTCCGAAGGTGAGGCGGTCGCACGGCGCGCGTTCGAGCGTTCCCGCGCCGGTTACCACCCGGTGGCCCAGGCGCTGGTCCGGGGTCTGCTCGGTCAGTAGAACGCCATCAGGTCGCGGATGCGCGCGACCGTGCGGAGCTCGTGGGTGCGGACGACGTGCGACCCGCACAGCATCGCGAGCACCGAGAAGAACGGCTCGGCGGCGCGACGCTCGTCGGCTCCGAAGAAGTCGGGTGCATGCGGCAGGATGTTGAAGACCGGAAAGCCGAGCTCGGCCAGACGGAACGTGTGGAGGAAGGTGTCGAGCTGGTGGCGCACGCGGAGCCGCCCGTCCTCGAGGTTCCGGTAGTAGAAGCCGAGCCCCGGATCGAGGAAACACTTCTCGACGCCCTTTCCACGCGCCGTCTCGGTGAGGTCGGTGAAGTAGCGGAGGAGCGCCTCCATCGGATCCGGCCCGAGCGCGAGGTCGTCCACGTCGCGAACGGTCTCGCCCTGCACGTGGCAGAGGATGACGGCCGCGCCGTGTCGTGCCGCCAGCTCGAAGACGGCGTCCGACTCCCGCATGCCGGTGAGATTGAAGATCTGCGCGCCGGCGTGGGCGCACGCCTCCAGGACCTCGGGGTGATAGCTCTCGACCGACACCAGCGCGCCCCGCTCGATCAGCCCCCGCACGACCGGGAGCAGGCGATCGAGCTGCCGCGCGACCTCCACGACCTCGGCGTCGGGCAGCGTCGATTCGGCGCCGACGTCGATCGCATCGGCGCCCTGGGCGAGCAGCATCGCTCCCCGCGCGAGCGCGTCCTCCGCGGTCCGCGCGACGCTCTCTGCGTACCAGGAGTCGGGCGACAGATTGATGACGCCCATGAGATGGCGGCGCCGCTCGAAGTCCCAGAGGCGGCCACCCACCTCGAAGCTCTTCACCGGATGCACCAGGGCCGCACCGTGTGAATCGAGCACCGCGCGGATCGTGCGAAGATCGAGCATCCGATCGATTCTATGCGTTGAACCGGACTAATATCGAGCCGTGAACGATCCTGCCCGGCTGATCGACCAGGTGGCGGCACGCCTCCGCCCCCACTATCGCCGCTTCCTCGAGCCGCTGGGTGAGCAGATCCTGCTGACGGGCCACTCGCACCAGGCCTGGCCCGAGGCCTCGCGCCTGGGACAGATCGCCGCGTGGGACGAGGCGGCGCAGCTGTGCGATCAGAAGTGGGGGCGCGTCCTGGGCGAAGTGCTGGACGAGTTCCGCCGGCACGTCGCGAACCGGATCGGGACGGTCCGCGCGGACGACCTCGCGCTCGCACCCAACACCCACGAGCTCGTGTATCGGCTCTCGACCTGCTTCGATCCGAACGGCGCGGTCGTCACCACCGACGCGGAGTTTCACTCGCTGCGCCGCCAGCTCGCCCGATCGGCCGAGGCGGGTCTGCAGGTCACGCGCGTCCCCACGGAGGAGCCCAACTTCGTCGAGCGTTTCCTGGCCACGATCGACGAGGTTCGACCCGACTGGGTGGCGCTCTCGCTCGTGCTGTTCACGAACGCCCGCATCCTGCCGATCGAGCCCATCCTCGAGCGGTGCGCCGAGCGAAACCTCCCGGTCCTCGTCGACGCCTACCATGCCTTCAACGCGATCGAGATGGACGTCGATCGCTGGCCGGGCACGGTGTTCGTGTGCGGCGGCGGCTACAAATACGCCCAGATGGGCGAAGGCGCCTGCTGGTTGCTCCTGCCGCGCGACGCCGAGCGCTTCCGTCCCGTCTACACCGGGTGGTTCGCGGACTTCGACAACCTCGAGTCCATCCAGGAGACCGTGTCCTACGCTTCGGGCGGCATGCGCTTCTTCGGCTCCACCTTCGACCCGAGCGCCCTCTATCGTGGTGTGTACGTGATGCGCTTCCTCGACGAGATGGGGATGAGCGCGCCGGCGCTCCGCGAGGTGTCGCTGGCGGCGACCCGGCTGATGATCGACGCCTACGATCGCCACTCGCTCGCCGGCACGGGCCTGCTCCTGGCCACGCCCCGGGAGCCCTCCCTGCGCGGGAACTTCATCACCTTCCGCCGGGACGACGCGAAGCGCGTGTGCGCCCGTCTCGCCGAGCGCGGCGTCCGGACCGACGTTCGCGGACCGCTCCTCAGGGTGGGTCCCGCACCGTATCTCACCAGCGCAGAGATCCTCCGCGGGATGGAGATTCTGGCCGAGGTTGCTCGCACGCCCTGAGCACGCTTCAATGCCGGGCTCGGTGGCGGCGTTGAGACCCAAGGATTGGGTGCTGGGTATCGACCTCGGTACCACGAACACAGCGGCGGTCGCGTTCGGAGACGCTCCGGGGCCGGTGTCCATCCTTCACGGTCGCGACCGGCCGGTGATGCCGTCGGTCGTGTCGTTCAAGAACCCTCGCCTGCCGATCGTCGGTTGGATCGCGAAGGACATGCTCCTCTCCGATCCGCTCACCACCATCTACGGCTGGAAGCGGTTCCTCGGGCGACCCGAGCGCAGCGAGTACGTCTCGCGCTATCGCGATCGCTTCCCGTTTCGGATCCACGCCAACCCGGAGGGACAGCTCGGGGCCGTCGTCGGCACGATGGTGTATCCGTTCACCGAGATCGCCGCGCTCGTGCTGGACCAGGTGCGGCTTCAGGCGAGCGCCGGGCTGGCGCGCGACCTCAAGAAGTGCGTCATCGCCGTACCGGCCCACTTCGCCAACGCCCAGCGCGAGGCCGTGATGGAGGCGGGGCGGCGCGCCGGCCTCGAGGTGCTCCGCCTGGTCAACGAGCCGACCGCGGCCGCCCTGGCCTTCGGCATCCACCAGCGGCTCGACAGCCGGGTGCTGATCTTCGATCTGGGCGGCGGGACCTTCGACGCCACCATCCTGGAGGTGGTCGACAACATCTTCGACGTCAAGGCCACCCAGGGCGACGGCTTCCTGGGCGGGACCGACTTCGATCGCGCGGTCATGAACCACATGGTCGAGTTCTGCAAGAGCAAGCATCGGGTCGATCTCACCGAGGAGCCGGTGGTGGCGCAGCGCGTGCTCAACGCGGCCGAGGCGGCGAAGATCGCGCTCTCGTCGCAGGAGGCGATCCGCGTCCAGGTGCCGATGCTCGGCACCGACTCCCGCGGGAAGAAGTTCGACCTCGACTACGTGCTCTCGCGCGAGGAGCTCGAGCGGCTGACCGCGCCCCTCGTCGAGAAGACGATCGGCATCGTGGAGAAGATGCTCCTCAGCGAGGGCCTGACCGCCGGAGACATCGACTACGTCATCGCGGTCGGCGGCCAGTCGCGCATGCCGCTGGTTCGCCGCCGGATCGCGCAGGTGCTCGGCAAGGAGCCACTCGCCCACCTCGATCCCGATACCTGCGTCGCGCACGGCGCTGCGCTGGTGGCGCACGGCCAGAACGATCTGGGCGGCGCCGTCCTGCTCGACGTGCTCTCGGTACCGATCGGCGTCGTCTTCCCGGGCGGCCGGACGGAGTTCGTCTTCCAGGCCAACACCTCGCTCCCGTCGACGGCTGTGGTGCGTCTCCCCGACCCGGGCGATCGCGGCCTCGTCATCGGCTTCTGGCAGGGTGCCGACGTCACCTCGTCCGATCGTCAGGTCCTGGGCGTGGTCCGCATGACCCCTGGCCTGTTCAGCGTCGGCGCCGACTTCGGGCTCGAGGTGACGATGTCGGAGAGCCTCCAGCTCCAGGTCGCGTTCACCTCCAGCCTCGAGCGGGTCCCGCTCCTCCTCGAACGGCCCCGAAGCCCGAGCCCGGGCCGCTGACTTGCAGCCTCTGCACGTCTCGAGGGCGTGATCGGGTTCGCGCGGGCGTATTTCTCCGGTGGCCGGTCTGGCACGTTCTCTGCGAGCAGGGGTCGGATGCAGATCACCCGCCGGGACGCCGCCGCTCAGTATGCGAGCCGCCTCGCGGAGCGCGGAGAGCTTCACATCGACAGCCTCTCGCAGGGGAGCTTGCGCCGGCTGGAGGTCGAGCAAGGCGGGCGCATGCTCGACGCCGCCGGCTCACAGGCGCTGACCTCTGATCAATTGCGGGACCTCGACGGCATCACCGCCGCGTTCGAGATGCACGCCCAGGCGCTCGACGGGTGGCATCCATACCGCAACGACGCCGACCTCACCGCCATGCGGACGGGCGAGGCGCAGGCCGGTGCGCGCGAGGGTCGAACGCTGGAGGCGAAGATCGATCAACGGCTGGCGGGGCTCGATCGAAGAAGCGCGGAGTATCGCCAGCTCTCCGCGATGCGCACGCGGCTCGATCAGGCGATCGCGCGGCTGCCGTGAGTCAGTCGCCGATCGAGAGTCGGTAGGTGAAGGTGGCGCCGGGCGGAACGTCGACCCACTCGGCGAGCTCGGTGTCGTCGAGCGCGACGCGGATCAGGTAGCGGCCCTCGATGATCTCGGTCGGCGGGAGCGGCGCCTGGCCCAGCTTCTTCTTGCCCAGGTAGACGGTCGCGCCTTCGGGCACGTCGAGCTTCAGGGTGCTGGTACCGAGGGGCTCAGCCTCGACGGGGCGTGGCTTGGGGCGAGAGCTGATCACCATCGGCTCGGGATCTGCGACGACCTGGGCGACGATCTCCTCGCCCTCCATCTCCAGCGGCGGCGGCGGCGTGACGCGGGCCGGGGCCCGGAGCGGAGGGGCGGGCTCGGCGGAGGCCACCACCGCGCCCAGGACCAGCGCCGCCATGGCTGCGATCGGCATCACGATCTCCAGCGAGAGGCGGCGTTCGCGGAGGTTCACGTCGGACATCTCGGTTGACCGATGGCAAAGCGCACGCCACGCGGTGCGGCTCGCGCATCGGCGGCGAGTGTCGCATCGTCCCCTCAGTCTGATGATTGCAGCCGGCAACGTGCGGGCTCGACGCCCCAGGATCTCAGAACAACAGGCCGCGGTAGCGCTCGAGATCCTCGAGGACGTTACCGACACCGTTCACCACGGCGAGGAGTGGATCCTCGGCCACGATCACCGGGATGCCGGTCTCCTCCCGGAGCACCTTGTCGAGCCCGGCGATCTGGGCGCCGCCGCCGACCAGAACGATGCCGCGCTCCGCCAGGTCGGCGGAGAGCTCCGGTGGGGTGCGCTCCAGCACGGAGCGCGTGGCCTCGACGATGACGTGGACCACGTCGGAGAGCGCCTCCATGACATCGTCGCCGGTGAACTTGATGGAGCGGGGCACGCCGGAGATCAGGTCGCGGCCCTTGGTCTCCATCTCGGTGTTCGGCGCCGAGGGGTGGACCTTCCCGATCCGCACCTTGATGCCCTCGGCCGTTCGCTCGCCGATCAGGATGTTGGAGCGGCGCCGCACGTACTGGATGATGGCGTCGTCCATCCGATCACCCGCGACCTTCAGCGTGCGATACGTGACGAGACCACCCAGCGAGATCACCGCGATGTCGGTGGTGCCGCCGCCGATGTCGATGATCATGCTGCCGCGGGCGTCCAGCACGGGGAGGCCGGCGCCCACCGCGGCCGCCATCGGCTGCTCGATCAGGAGCACCTCGCGCACGCCAGCGCCGAGCGCGGCCTCGCGGACCGCCTTGGTCTCGACGTCGGTGATGCCGGCGGGGATCGAGATGACGAGGCGCGAGCGGATCAGATGGTTCCGCTTGTGGGCGCGACGGATGAAGTACTTGAGCATCGCCTCGGTGACGGCGAAGTCCGCGATGACGCCCTCGCGCATGGGACGGATCGCTTCGATGTTGCCCGGCGTCTTGCCGAGCATCTCCTTGGCCTCGTGACCGACCGCGACCACCTTCCGGTTGTTGCCCTTGGTGATGGCGACGACCGAGGGCTCGTCGAGCACGATCCCGCGACCCCGCATGTGGACCAGCGTGTTGGCTGTTCCCAGATCGATCGCGATGTCCTGAGAGAACATCCCGAGGAACCGATCGAACACGGTCCCTCGCGTACCAGCGCTAACTTCTCTTGTCGAGGCTCTGGCGGACCGCTTTCAGCGCGTCGAGGTTCTGAACGTGGGAGAGCGCGGCCATCATGTGCTCTTTCGTCGCCTCGAGGAGGGCGTCGACCTCGGTCGAGCTCACCCCCAGCTGGGGGGACCATTCGCGGATCAGATCGTCCTCGGCCTGCGCATACTCGCCGTCCGCGAAGGCCAGGAGGATCAGGCTCTTGACGAACATCTTGGCGAGCTCCGGGGTGTCGAAGAGCGCCTTCGCGCGCTCGATCGCGAACGATCCGCGTGCGACCTCCTCCAGCTTGGGATCGCCCGCGCGCGCGCAGCCTTGATAGAACTCGCGGATCATCGACATCTCGTTGTCGTGGATGCCGTCGACCTTCGCCAGCGCCATCAGCGCGTGGGTGAGCACCTTGACCTGTTCGAAGGTGAGCTCCTGTTCGGCGAAGAAGCTGGGAACCGTCATGGTGCCCGCGTTCTAGCGTCCCCCGGGCCTCAGGGCAAGGCGACGCGATAGCGGAGGCCCTGCGAGGCGCGGTAGGTGACCGAGAGCGCCCCACCCCCCTGGACGGTGGCGCTGGCGGTGGTCTCCCGATCGTACCGGATCTCGAGGTAGACCGGCGGGGTGGGTGCTTCACCGAGGAAGCTGGAGACCGCGCCGGGCGGGATGGCATAGGCGCCATCGTCGTCCACCAAGCAGGTCAGGACCACCTCGCGCGGGACGTCGAAGACCTCGACCGTGATCACGCCGTTCGACAGCTCGCTGGGCCGCCACAGCAGCTGGGGTGACGGGCTGATCGCGACGACCGATCCGCGCGGATACGAGAGGTCCTCGAACAAGAACGGGGGCGCCGGAACCTGGACCAGCGTGCTGTCGACCGAGCCGGAGGTGCCGGTCCCGAAGATCTGGAACGAGGCGAACCGCGACTTGTTGTAGATGCGCTGGACCGGATCCTGGACCGGCTCGAAGCGGCCGTTCCCCACCGGATACATGGAGAAGGGAGAGAACGGCTGCGGTCCCGGGATCACCGAGATCTCCTGGGCCTCGAAGCCCGTGACGCTGCCACCGGTGAGCCGGCGCGTCGACACCCGGCAGGAGGTGCCCTCCGGGTCCACGAACGTCTGATCGGTGACGGCGTAGGCGGCGGCGTCCAGGTGCTGGAGGAGGCCGAGCGCGTGAAAGGCCGAGGTCGTCTCGCTGTCGTAGAGCTCGCCGGCCCAGACGAAGCCGAGGTCGCCCTGGCTGGGGAGCGTTCCCACGCCTGCGTCGCCGCTCGGGGCGCCGCCGTCCGGCCGGGGGCCCGCGTCGGGCGCGCCGGTTGCGGCGTCGAACCCGCCGGCATCCGTGAGCACGCTCGCATCGCCGCCGGCGCGCTGCCCGCTGTCCTGTACGCCCGCATCTCGAAGCGGGGGCTGGCCGCCGGTGCTCTTTTCGCACAGGCCGCGGACGCACACCTCGTCGCCCGCGCAGTCGGAGAGGGCCGCACACTGCCGGTGATCGCACGCAGCTCCCAGCAGGCAGCTGCCGGCGAGGAACCCGAAGGCAAGCCGCATCCTCGTCATTATGGCCCGGATCCCGCTTCGGGTCGTACAATCTGTCTCGATGCAGGATCGAACCGCCAGCAAGCAGGCGCGCCTGTTGGCCGATGCGACCGCACTTCTTCAGGATCTCGGCCTCACCAGCGCCACCGCCCTCGACCCCACACGGCGCATATTCGTGAACAGGAACCTCCGTTTCGACCAGATTCGATGCGTCGGGTTCGACATGGACTACACCGTCGCAAGCTACGTGAAGCGGAGCATCGAGGAGCTGTCGTTTCGAATGACCGCGGAGCGGCTGGTGAAGAAGCACGGCTACCCCGAAGAGATCGTGGAGATTCCGTACGATCCGAGCTTCGTCGTCCGGGGGCTCTGCATCGACAAGCGGCTCGGCAACATCATCAAGATGGACGGCCACAACCACGTGGGACGCGTCTTCCACGGGCGGCGGCTCCTCGACAAGGAGGAGCGCCGGCGCTGCTACCGCAACGTCAAGATCCGGCTGGCGGCGGCGCGCTATCACTGGATCGACACGCTGTTCGCCCTCCCGGAGGCGGCGCTCTACGCCGACATCATCGAGCTGTACGAGCGGACGCTCGGGATCAAGAAGGTCGCGTACGGGAAGCTCTTCGAGGACATCCGCGCGGCGATCGACGAGTGTCATCGCGACGGATCGCTCAAGGCGATCGTGAAGAGCGACCTCAACCACTACATCAAGGAGGACCCGGAGCTCCCGCTGACGCTGCACAAGCTCCGCTCCGCCGGCAAGCGGCTCTTCCTGCTCACGAACTCCTACTGGGACTACACGAACACGGTCATGAGCTTCGTGCTCGACGGCAAGCTCACCGAGTACCCGCGCTGGCGGAACTACTTCGACGTCATCGTCGTCGGCGCGCAGAAGCCCGCGTTCTTCACGCAGAATAATCCATTCAAACGAATCGACACGAAGAGCGGCGAGCTGGTCGAGGAGGTGGTCACCCACTTCGAGCACCGCGGGGTCTACCAGGGCGGCAGCATCGGCCGCTTCGAGGAGCTCCTGGGCGATCGGGGCGACAATGTCCTCTACGTGGGCGACCACATCTACGGCGACATCATCCGTTCGAAGAAGGACTCGCTCTGGCGCACGGCGCTGATCCTCGAGGAGCTGGAGACCGAGCTCCTGCTGGCGCGCCAGCACCAGCGGGTGCAGTCGGATCTGATCGCGCTCGAGGAGCACCGCACCGCGATCGATCACGAGATCATGATCCTCAAGCTGAAGCTCTCGGCCATCGAGCAGGCCCTCGACGACGACAGCACGAAGGACCGGGCGGACGATCTGAACCGCGCCAAGAAGCAGCTGCGCATGCTGCTCGATCGCAAACGCCGCGACCTGCGGGCCGCGATCTCGCGCCGCGAGCATCTGAGTCAGGAGGTCGACGCCGGCTACAACCCGTTCTGGGGGAGCGTGTTCAAGGAGGGGACCGAGGCCAGCCGGTTCGGCGAGCAGGTCGAGGACTACGCGTGCATTTATACGAGCCGGGTGTCGAACTTCATCGCGTACTCACCCAGCCAGTATTTCCGAGCGCCGCGACATTGGATGCCGCACGAAAAGATCTGATGCGGTGGGGGAGACTCGAACTCCCATGCCTCTCGGCGCCACCCCCTCAAGATGGTGTGTCTACCAATTTCACCACCACCGCATGTTTCGAGAGCTTCTAACCAAGGCCACGAGGATCGTCAAGGCTGCGCGCTCTGGCTCGACGTCGGCGCGCCTACCTGGTGCGTGCCCTCGTCCGGCGTCTTCCCGGACGTGTCGGCCGGGACGGGCTTGTCCGGGACGTCCGAGACCACCGACCGGGACCGCGACGAGAAGTACGACAGGCCCATGCTGGTGCACATGAAGATGATCGCCGCAGCGGTGGTCATCTTGGTCAGGAACGTGGCCGCCCCGCGGCTGCCGAACACCGTGCCAGAGCTGCCCCCGCCGAACACCGCGCTCACGCCGCCCCCCTTGCCGCTCTGAAGCAGGATGATCGGGAGCATGCCGATGCAGACGAGGATGTGGAGGATGTAGAGCGCGGTCTCCATCTCGGAGGCCTTTGAATGCTATCCGGGCCGGCAGGTCAAGGCTTGGCCGCGCGGCAGATCGCCGAAAAAGCGTCGGGTTTGAGCGAGGCGCCGCCGATGAGCCCGCCGTCGATGTCGGGCTGGCCCAGCAGATCCCGGGCGTTCTCTGCGTTCATCGAGCCCCCATACTGGATCCGCAGCTGGCCGGCGCCCTCGGCCCCGAAGAGCGCGGCCAGGCGCGCGCGCAGGTGGGCATGGACCTCCTGGGCCTGCGCCGGGGTCGCCGTCCGGCCCGTGCCGATGGCCCAGACCGGCTCGTAGGCCACCACCAGATCGGGGACCCGGTCGGGTCCGAGGCCCCCGAGCCCGACCTCGAGCTGCGCGCTCACCACCGCCAGGGTCTGGTTCTTCTCGCGCTCCTCGAGCGTCTCGCCCAGGCAGTAGATGACGCGGAGACCGGCCGAGAGCACGGCGTGAATCTTCTTCGCGCAGCTCTCGTTGGTCTCACCGAAGGACGTCCGCCGCTCGCTGTGCCCGATGATCACGTAGCGCGTCCCGACCTCCTTCAGCATGGCCGCCGAGACCTCGCCCGTGTAGGCGCCCTGCGTCTCGTGATGGCAGTTCTGCGCCGCCAGCGCGAGCTTCGTGCCGGTGAGACGCTTGCCCACGGCGTGGAGCGCGGTGAACGGCGGCGCCACCGCGACCTCGACGCCGGCGAGCGGCTCGAGGCTCGGCATCAGCGCGTCGACCAGCGCCACCGCCTCACCGACGGTCTTGTGCATCTTCCAGTTGCCGCAGACGAACGGGATTCTCATCGCTCCTCCAGTGCCTTCACGCCGGGGAGCTGCTTGCCCTCGACGAACTCCATGCTGGCGCCGCCGCCGGTCGACACGTGCGTGATCTTATCCTCGAGCCCGGCCTTGTTGAGCGCCGCCACCGAGTCGCCGCCGCCGACCACGCTGATCGCGCCGCTGTCGGCGACCGCGTGCGCGATGGCGTTGGTGCCGGCGGCGAAGCTGTCCCACTCGAACACGCCCATGGGCCCGTTCCAGAAGATCGTCTTCGCCTCGTGGATCACGCGGGCGTAGCGCTCGCGAGTCTTGGGCCCGATGTCGAGCCCCATCCGATCGTCGTGGATCTCGGTGACCACCTCGGGCGTGGCGTGCTCGTCGAAGGTCGCCGCCACCACGTGATCCTCCGGGAGCAAGAGCTGCACCTTCCGGGCGGAGGCCGCCTTCATGATCTTCTCGGCCAGCTCCACGGCGTCGGCCTCGAGGCGGCTCTTGCCGATCTTCTTCCCGCGCGCCGCCAGAAACGTGTACGCCATGGCGCCGCCGATCAGGATCACGTTCACGCGCTCCACCAGGCTGGTGAGGATGCCGATCTTGTCGCTGACCTTGGCCCCGCCGATGATCGCCACGAAGGGCTGCTTGGGCGACTCGAGGATCTGTCCCAGGTGCTCGAGCTCCTTCATCATCAAGAGGCCGGCGCCCTTGTCGCGGACGAAGCGGACCATCCCCACCGTGGAAGCGTGCGCCCGATGCGCGGTGCCGAAGGCGTCGTTGATGTAGACGTCGATGCCGTCGGCCAGGGCGCGGGCGAAGTCCTCGTCGTTCTTCTCCTCACCCTTGTGAAAGCGCAGGTTCTCCAGAAGGAGCACGTCGCCCTCGCGGAGGTCGCGGATGTTCTTCTTGACGCCGTCGCCGACGCAGTCGTCGGCGAACACCACGTCCTTACCCAGGAGCTCCGCCAGGCGCTTGCCCACCGGCTCGAGGGACATGTCGGGCTGCGGCTTGCCGCCCGGACGCCCCAGGTGCGAGGCCAGCACCACGCGTGCGCCCTGCTCGATCGCCAGCTCGATCGTGGGGAGCGACGCGCGGATGCGGGTGTCGTCGGCGACCTCGCCGTCCGGTGTCAGCGGAACGTTGAAGTCGACGCGGATGAACGTCGCCCGACCTCGAAGGTCGAGCGCATCGATGCGAGCAACCATTTCGTGAACCTCAGTGGGTCTTCTGCGCGATGTAGGCGGTGAGATCGACGGTGCGGTTCGAGTAGCCCCACTCGTTGTCGTACCAGGAGACGACCTTCACCATGGTGCCCTGCATGACGCTGGTCAGCTCGGCGTCGAGGGTCGAGCTGGCGGCGTTGCCGATGTAGTCGCAGGAGACCAGCGGCTCGTCGGAGACCACCAGGACGCCCTTGAGCCCGCCGGCGGCGGCCTTCCGCATGGCGTCATTCACCGCCTCGACGGTGACCTGCTTCTTCACGTTGGCCACGAAGTCGACCAGCGACACGTCCTTGGTGGGCACGCGTACCGCGAAGCCGTCGAGCCGCCCCTTGAGGTTGGGGAGGACCTCGCCGACCGCGGAGGCGGCGCCGGTGGTGGTCGGGATCATGGACTCGAACGCGGCGCGGGCGCGGCGGAGATCCTCGTGGGGGAGATCGAGGATCCGCTGGTCGTTCGTCACCGAGTGGATCGTGGTCATGAGCCCGTGCTCGATGCCGAAGCTGTCATCCAGCACCTTGGCCAGCGGCGCCAGGCAGTTGGTGGTGCAGGAAGCGTTCGAGACGATCACGTGCTTGGCCGGGTCGAAGGTCTGATGGTTGACGCCGTAACAGAAGGTGGCGTCGACCTTCTTGCCGGGCGCGGAGATGATCACGCGCTTGGCGCCGGCCTGGACGTGCTTCCCGCACTGCACCTTGTCGCGGAAGATCCCGCTCGACTCGATCACGATCTCGACCCCCAGATCCTTCCAGGGCAGGTTCGCCGGATCGCGCTCGGCCAGCACCTTGATGGGCGTGCCGTCGACCTCGAGCACGCCGTCCTTGGAGACCACGCTGCCGGGATAGGTGCCGTGCACGGAGTCGTGCTTGAGCAGGTGCGCCAGCGTCTTGGCGTCGGTGATGTCGTTGATGGCGACGACCTCGAGGCTGTGATCGTTCTTGGCGTTGAGCGCCCGAAGGACGCAGCGGCCGATACGGCCGAATCCGTTGATCGCGATGCGGGTTCCCATGGGCTGCTCCTAGCGCTTTACGCAGGCCGTGTCACGGGCTACGCAAGCAGGGATGAGCGCCATTTTCGTCGTGCCGGAGCCGAGGAACGAACCCGTCCTGAGCTTTTCAGCTCAAAGCGCAGAACGGAAGGCGCTCAAGGCCGCGCTCCAGAGCTCCGCGGAGGCGGTCGCAAACCTCCCGCTGTACGTCGCAGGCGAGCGCGTCGAGACCGGCAAGACCAACGACGTGGTGATGCCGCACGATCACCGCCGCGTCATCGGACGGTGGCACATCGCCACGAGCGCGCAGGTGGACCAGGCGATCAAAGCCGCGGAGGCGTCCCGCCCGGCGTGGGCGGCCCTCTCCTTCGAGGCCCGCGCGGCCATCCTGTTGAAGGCGGCCGACCTCCTCACCGGGCCGTGGCGGTACCGGATGCTGGCCGCGACCATGCTCGGGCAGTCCAAGACCGCCCACCAGGCCGAGATCGACTGCGTGTGCGAGCTCGCCGACTTCTGGCGCTTCAACGTCGCCTTCGCCGATCGCATCATCCGCGAGCAACCGCTCTCCACGCCCGGAGTGTGGAACCGGCTCGAATACCGCCCGCTGGACGGCTTCGTCTTCGCCGTCACTCCGTTCAACTTCACCGCCATCGGCGGCAACCTGCCCACCGCGCCGGCGCTGATGGGCAACACGGTGATCTGGAAGCCCGCCTCCACGGCGATGTTCTCGGCGTCGGTGGTGATGCAGATCCTCGAAGAGGCCGGCCTGCCGCCGGGCGTGATCAACCTGGTCGGCGGCAACGCGGCGCAGATCAGCGACGCCGTCCTCGGGTCGCCGCACCTTGGCGGCATCCACTTCACCGGCAGCACCAGCACCTTCCAGCACCTCTGGTCGACGGTCGGGAAGAACATCGCGCGCTATCGACAGTACCCGCGGCTGGTGGGCGAGACCGGCGGCAAGGACTTCATCTTCGTCCACTCGAGCACGGACGAGGACGCGCTGATCACCGCCATCATTCGGGGCGGCTACGAATACCAGGGCCAGAAGTGCAGCGCCGCCTCGCGCGTCTACGTGCCGAAGAGCGTGTGGAAGCGGATCCAGCCCCGCCTCGCCGACGAGATCCAGGCCATCACCATGGGCGACGTCTCGGACTTCTCCAACTTCATGGGTGCGGTCATCGACGCCAAGTCGTTCGCCAAGATCCGGAGCTACCTGGAGCTGGCCAAGGCGGACGCCGGCTGCCACGTGGTCGCCGGAGGGACCTGCGACGACAGCAACGGCTGGTTCGTGCGCCCGACCTTGATCCAGGCCGAGGACCCCAAGCACCCGTTGATGCGCGAGGAGATCTTCGGACCGGTCGTCACCGTCTTCGCGTACGACGACGATCGGGAGGCCGAGGCCCTCGCGCTCTGCGACACGAGCTCGGACTACGCGCTGACCGGCGCCGTCTTCGGACGCGATCGCGGCGCGATCGAGCGGATCGCGCAGGCACTCTCGGGCGCGGCCGGCAACTTCTACATCAACGACAAGCCCACCGGTGCCGTGGTCGGCCAGCAGCCGTTCGGCGGCAGCCGCGCCTCCGGGACCAACGACAAGGCCGGGAGCGCGCTCAACCTGATGCGGTGGGTCTCCCCGCGTTCGATCAAGGAGACGTTCGTACCGGCGACCAACTACCGCTACCCGTTCATGGACGAGCCTTAAGGTGACCTCGAAGCCCGCTCTGAAACGCCCGCTCCTGGAGCGCGCCGGGGTGGGCTACTTCAAGCGCCGCCACCAGAAGCTCCCGCCCGTGGTGGCGGAGGACGCGATCCATTACCTGAACCCGAGCGAGCGGCGCGCGCTCCGGCGCATCCACCACCTCTGCGTGATGCGCGCGGGCCTGGTGGGCGTGACCTCGGCGAGCGTGGTGGGCTTCTTCGACGTCTATGTCTTCGATCCGAGCAACCCGATCACGTACTACCTCTCGGTCGGGCTCCTGACCGGCGTGCTGGCGGTCTTCGAGAATCGGCTTCCTCTACTGGGACGCGCTCCGCTCCGTCCACGATCTGTCCCACGCCGCCGGGCTCGATCTGTTCGGAGGCAGCGACGAGGAGGCGGAGGCGGTCGCCGCGGCGCTGGCCCGGGCCGCGCTCGAGCTGCCGAACCCGCCCGAGCGCGTCTTCGGGGTCGACCCGCGCAAGGAGGTCGGCAAGCTGCGCCTAGTCCTGGTCAGCCTCGCGTACAAGGCCAAGGTCGGCGTCACCAACTTCCTGGTGAAGGCGCTGATCCGGCGCGCCATGGGACGGGCGCTGATCCGCGGGCTCCTCTCCTTCGTCGCGGTCCCGGTGACCGCCAGCTGGAATGCCCTGGTCGCCTGGAAGGTGCTGCGCGAGGCCCGCATCCGCGTCCTGGGCCCGAGCGCGATCGAAGAGCTCTGCGGGATCATCTTCGAGGCCGGCGGGGAGCTCTCCCCGGTCGGGCGCGACACCGTGGTCCGCGCCGTGGGCAGCTCGATCGGTGCGGACCCGCGACATCCACCCGAACCTCCAGCACCTCCTGGTCCACGTGACCCGCGTGCTGGCTGAGCCCGCCGACAAGGACGTCGACGATCCGAAGGTGTTCCTCGATCAGCTGGCCCGGTTGTCCGAGGACGAGAAGCTCACGGTCCTCCGCATCCTCAACGTCGCCAGCGTCATCGACGGCCGCCTCACCGTCGCCGAGATCGGGCTGGTGAAGGAGGCGATGGTGGCGAGCGGACACCCGGTCACCGCCCGGTTCGTCCGCCGGCTCAAGCGCGCGTTCGTGAGCGGTGACGCGGTCAATCGGCGGATGGTCCTGGAGGTGACGGAGCGGCCCGCACCGCTTACCGGAGCCGCGTAATTCCCCGGTCGCCGCGCGTGAGCTCTAATCGAAGCCTCGGAGGTAGGGATTTTGGCGATTACCATCGGAACGCTCTTGAACCTCGGCCGCCCCAGAGGACGGGGGCCTGGACGACAGCTTCGCAAGCAAGTACGGCAGCCTGTTTCAGACCGACGGACAGCGCCTCACGGGCGAGTACGCCGACGCCGACATCGCCCGCAACAGCAATACCGCGCGCGCCAACCTCGAGCGCATCGCCGCCAAGAACCTCGCCGCCGGCGACACCGGTGTGGACACGTCGACCGGCGAGCGACGGAATCAGTTCGCAGCGCCGAGGAACCTGGAGGCGAAGAGCGTGGATCAGACGTCTCCCACCGAGAGCAACGTGCAGCTTCGCTCGCTGGCCACCGGCCCCGCCGGCGCCCTCAAAGCCTGACGGCTAGGAGACTTGCTCCGATCGAACCTCGAGCTCTGTGGTCCTCGTCCACCATCGGCAGCACGACGCTCGACGGTCTGGGAGGCGATGGCGCAGTTCTGCGCCACGCACTCGAGTGAGGGATGTAGAGGTAGTACGGGTTCACGTGCACTGGGCCCCTGTAGAAGGCTTGACCAGGAGGTCTCGTCTCCCAGCTACGACGTGCCGCCGCGTCCGTGCCGACCACCATCGCGGAGGGCTCGAAGCGCTCCCACGATCGAGACTACGCGCGGTTCTTGAACACCATCGCTTCTTTCACCTCACGGTCACCGCGTGGAGGTTCCGTGGGTCTCCCTCGCTTCTGGTCTCGCCCCCGTTCAGTGCGCCGCCCAGCGGCGCCCCTGCCCCGCGTGGAAGATCACCGGCAGCGTGTCCCCCGTCCCCACCAGTCCGACGTTCGCCGCCGCGGGGAGCTCGTAGCGGAGCTCGAGCGTCAGGGGCGAAGTGGGGCCCTGGGCGAAGTATTCGCTCATGAGATCCGGCGGCAGCGTGAAGCTGCCGACGTCCTGTACCACCAGACAGGTGAGCTTCACGTTGCGGTCGGCGTCGTAGACCTCCGCGATCGCGCGGGTGCCGGCGGGAGGGGCGGTCGCCGGCTGCCAGACGAAGCTGACGCCCTGGGCGAGCGGAACGTCGAGCCCGACGGCGGGCACGGAGACGTTCATCGGCGGCGGCGGCGGGGTGGTGGCGGTGGCGCCGGCCAGCGTGCCGGACTGGTTGGTGCTGACGATGGTGAAGACGACGGCCGTCGAGCCGAAGAACAGGTTCGCGGTGGGCGCGAACTGCGGCTCGAAGCGGCCGTTGCCCACGGGGAGGTAGGTCAGCATCTGGTTGGGGAGCGTGCCGATGTCGATCGTGACGCGGTCGGCGACGAGCGGGAGGATCGCGCCCGAGATCAGCGTGGTCCGCTGGAGCCCGCACGATCCGTTCGCCGGCACGAACTCACGGGTGAGGTAGTCGAACGTAGCCTGACGTCGATCCTCGAAGCGCGCGAACGCCGTCGAGCCGGCCGGGCTCGTGAATCTCGACGATCCACACCTCGCCGAAGGGCGGGAGCG
This sequence comes from uncultured delta proteobacterium, assembly GCA_963803435.1. GTDB lineage: Bacteria > Myxococcota > Kuafuiibacteriia > Kuafuiibacteriales > Kuafuiibacteriaceae > CAWDML01. The sequence goes on from CAWDML010000001.1 coordinate 83,109, forward strand.
AGGCTCCGCCGTCGGGGCCGCCGTCCACACCCCCGTCCCCTCCGAGCCCGCCGCCGTCGCCCGCACCGCCGGCGTCCCCGGCGTCGCCTGCGTCCCCGGCGTCCCGGCCTCCATCGTCGCCGCCACCGCCCCCGTCCACGCCCGCGTCGGGGCCGCTGTCGCGCGGTCCGACGTCCGCGATCCCGCCGCAGGGCGGATTGGCGCAGCCGCCCTTGATCGGGGCGCAGACGCCGTCGTTGCACTCCTGTCCGCTGGGACAGTCGAGCTTCGTCTCGCACTTCCCGGATTTGCAACCCAGGTTGACAATCCAACCCAGCAGGAGGAGCGGCATCAGCTTCTTCATCACGCCCTCGCGTTCTGCTCGCGCAAGCGCTGGCTCAGCGTCTTCACGAAGGTCCGGTACACCCGGAGCGCGATCCGATCGTTTGCGAACATGAACTGCTCGAAGCGCTCCTTCCGGATCAGCAGCGCCTTGATGTTGTCCTCGGCCCGAACGCGGGCCGAGGTCGGTGCGTCGTCGATCAGCGACATCTCACCCGCATAGCTGCCGGGCCCGAGCGTCGCCAGCTTCGTCTCTCGGCCCCCGTGCTCCACCTTGCTCACCTGACAGGTGCCCTCGCGGATGATGAGGAGGCCGCCGCCCGGATGTCCCTGCTCGATCAGGACCTCACCCGCGGAGAAATAGACGCTCTCCGAGACGTTGAAGAACGCCTTCATCTCCTCGAGCGAGAGGTCCTCGAAGATCGGGAGCGCCTTGAGCGCGTCGTAGCCCTCCATCCGCTGCGTGTAGCTGATCTTCACCGTCTCGGCGGGCCGCGGCGGCACCAGCGGCTTGGGAGCCGGCGGCCGAGGCGCGAACGGGTTGCCGTCGAGGGCCGCGAAGGGATCCGTGACCTTGACCGGCGGAGGCCGCTTCGGCAGCGGCTTCATCGATTGCGTGACCTTGGAGGGCGCGAACGGATCGGTGACCTGGGCCGCGACGCCGGTCCCCTTGCGGACGGCCGCGAGACAGCTCGCCACGTCCTTGTAGCCGGCGTCCCAGGAGGAGACGAGCTCGAACGCGCGCCCCGCCTGCTCGGGCTGTCCCGCCTCCCACATCAGACGGCCCAGGCGGTACGCCAGCTCGGCGGTCATCTTGTCGACGACCGGCGTGCCCGGCGGGAGCGCGGCCGCCAGGCGCTGGATCGCCAGGTCGCGACGGTCGAGCTTCACCAGCACCTCGGACAAGAGCCCGGTCGCCTGGATGAAGCGCGCGTCGGTCGCTTGCACCTGCGCGAGCAGGTGCGCCGCGCGCCGGTAGTCCTCGAGGCGCATCACCAGCTGCGCCCCGCCGATCAGATCGCCCGACTTCTCGAGCGCGTCGGCGGCCTCCGACAGCTTGCCGGCGCCGTAATAAAGCTCGGCGGCCTTTCGTACCTCGCCGGCCTTCTCATACATGTTCGCGGCCCGCACCGGGTCGTTCGCCTTGCTGTAGCACTCGGCTGCCTGGGCGAAGTCGTAGGCCGCCGCATAGGCCCGACCGGCGGCGCCCCACTCTCCGAGCTGGCGGCACGCTTCGCCTGCGCGCGGGTAGTCGCGGGCGCGATAGAAGAGGTTGGCGATCGACTTCTTGGTGGGCGTCGAGGCGTTGGAGAACTCGGTCCACAGCTGAGCCCCGACGCCCTCGACGCAGCTCTCGTACAGCTGCACGGCCGCATCCACTTCGCCCTTCGCGAGATGCGACCGGAGAAACTCGATCACCTTCCCGGTGGGCATGAACTGACCGTCGTTGCCGTCACCCGCGGTGAACTCCCATTCCATCAGCGCCATGGCGTGATCGATGCTCGCACGCTCTCGGGGAGGAGTGGTAGCCTCCCGGACGTCATGATGGCGCTGGTCCTGGTGCTCACCGCGGGGCTCTCCGCCGCACCTCCGCAGAATCAAGACTTCGACAAAGATGGGATCATCGATCTCGAGGACGACTGCCCCACGGATCCCGGGAGCGCCAAGAACCACGGCTGCCCCGGCGACGCCCCGGCCCCGCCGCCTCCGGCCGAGCCCGGGCCCGCGATCGAGGTGGAGGGGAACAAGCTCGCGATCGACGAGCAGATCCAGTTCCGCACCGGGAGCGCCTCGGTCGACCCGAAGAGCTTCGACCTGCTGCGCCGGATCGCGGAGGCGATCAAGTCGCTGCCCGCCGATCAGAAGCTGTCGATCGAGGGTCACACGGACAACCGCGGCAAGGCGCGGCTCAACGAGCGGTTGTCCCAGTCGCGCGCCGAGGCGGTCATCGCGCACCTGGTGCGAAACGGGGTCGAGCGCGCGCGCCTCTCGGCCAAGGGCTACGGCGCGGCGCGGCCGCTGGCGCCGAACGACACCGAGGCGGGGCGAGCCAAGAACCGGCGCGTGGAGTTCATCATCCAGGAGTGAGCGTGCTTTGCGAGTCGCCCTGACGCTCACCTTTACCGCGCTCACGATCGGGTGCGGGCGGACGCCTGAGGAGGCGGTCCAGAGGGCGCTCACCGCGATCGAGACCCACGACGCCTCGGCGCTCGAGCGGGTGCTCGATCTCGAGTACGCCGATCCGCTCGGCGACGAGCACCGGCTGCTCACCGACGTCACCGAGCTCTGGGAGCGCTACCCGCGCATCGAAATCCGCGCCGAAGACCTGCTCACCTCGAAGGGCGCCTCCGAGCTGGAGGCGACGGTGAGCGGGACCATCGACGCCGACTTCGTGGGGACGCCGACGTGGAAGGTGAAGGGGCCGCTCCCGATCGAGCTGGTCCGTCGCAGCGACGGATTCCGCATCCGCTCGCACCTGCTCACCACCTTCCGCGACGCCCAGCAGCTGATGGACGCGCGCCGCGCCGCGCTGGAGGCCAACGACGTCGAGGGGGTGCGAAAGCTTCTGCACCCCGACTACCGCGACGGTGACCTGGACGCCGACGGCGCGATGCAGCGGCTCGCCGGAAGCCTCGACGGACGGAAGGTCCGCTTGCAGGTCAGCAACTATCGACTCGAGCTCCGCGGTCCGTGGGCGCACCTCGACGAGTACTATGTGCTGGTGGTGGACGACCGCCCTACCCGACCGCTCATCGCGCGCTTCACGCTGAAGACGACCGCGGGCCGCTGGCGGATCGCGGCCGGCCTCTACCCCGCGAACTGAGGACCGCGCTACTGTGGCCCCATGCTGGAGCGGCTCCTGGCCGACGGGAAGGACGCGTTCCGCAGCGCGGACTACGTGCGGGCGGAGGCCCTGCTCAAGCAGGCCCTCGACAACGGCGCCGCCGGCTACGCCGACGTTCACCACACGCTCGGCCTCATCTATCACACGTGGGGCCGCTTCCCTCAGGCGCGGGCCGCCTTCGAGGAGGCGCTGCGCATCAACCCGCGCTATACCGAGGCCGCCCTGAACCTCGCGATCACCTACAACGATCTCGGCCGCTACGCCGAAGCACAGGAGCTGTTCCTCCGCGTGCAGCCGTCGCCGGAGGAGCGCGTCGACAACCTGACGCGGGGGAAGATCGCGAACCTGCACAAGACCGTGGGCGAGGCCTATCGCTCCGCCGGGCTCGCGCGAGAGGCCGCCGAAGAGTACGACAAGGCGCTGGCGCTCTGCCCCGACTTCGTCGACATCCGGATGGAGCTGGCGCACGCCCTGGCGGAGGCCGGCGATGTCGAGCGGGCGATCGACCAGATGGAGGCGGTGCTGGCGCGTCGCCCCGGCTTCGAGCCGGCGTTGCTCCACCTCGGGCTCCTGCTGCATCGGGCCGGCGACGTGGCCGCGGCGAAAACGGCCTTTTCCCAGGTTCTGGACGTGCATCCGGGACACGAGCGGGCGGCCATGTATCTCCGTATGCTTGAACCGAGATAACGTTCGGCATAGGGTCCGCCTTCAATGCCGGCCTATGCCCTGAGATTCATCTCCGGCAAGTACCAGGGCGGCGAATTCCCGCTTCCCCCCGAGCGCGAGATCGTCATCGGTCGCTCCTCGGACCTCGACATGGTGCTGGTCGAGGACATGGTCTCGAGAAAGCACGCCAAGATCACGACGAACGGTTCCCAGATCGTCATCATGGATCTGGGCTCGACCAACGGCACTTTCGTCAACGGCGAGAAGGTCCGCAAGACGCGCCTCAAGGAGGGCGACCGGATCCTGATTGGGACCTCCATCCTGAAGGTGGTCGTCACACAGCACTCCGGCCTCTCCACCTCCGAGGCCCGGGAGCAGCTGGCCGCGGCGGGCCGGGAGGAGAAGCGCACCTCCTCGATGAGCGGGACGCTCGAGGAGGTGCCGATCCCGGACCTGCTCCAGCTCTTCTCCACCTCGAAGCGGACCGGCGTGCTGCACATCCGCTCCGACCTCGGCTACGGCAAGATCTATCTCCGCAACGGCGCGATCTTCTACGCGTCCATCGACGACGATCACGACCTCGGCCCCATGAAGTCGCTCTGCCGCATGGTGGGATGGGACCGGGGCGCGTTCGAGGTGGGCCCACCCGAGGAGGGCGCGGAGTTCATGCTGGAGCTGGAGGACTCGACCGAGTCGCTGCTGATGGAGTCGCTCCGTCAGCTCGACGAGTTCCGTCGCATCGCGCCCGACCTGCCGGCGCCCCACGAGCCGCTGATGGTGCCCCGCCCGCTCGAGCCCATGCTCACCAACCTCGAGCCGCTCGAGATCGAGATCTTTCAGCTGATCTACAACGTGGGCGTGCTCCAGAACGTCTTCGATCAATCGCCGGCCACCGACTACGAGACGGCGGCGGCGATCCTGAAGCTGATGTCGCAGGGCTACGTCACTCGTCAGCAGTAGTCGGCGCAGGCGGACGCGGGACCAGCCCAGCCCACGGCTTCAACGACGGCTGGGGGAGGATCGGCTTGTGCGCCTTGATCACCTTGGCGTCCACCATCTGCTCGTAGAGGCGTTGCTCCGGCCATCCCTCGGCGAGGACGCCGGTCGGGTCGACGCCCATACGCTCGGCGGCCCGCGGGATCGCGAACTCCAGGAAGGCGCGGAGCGTCCGCCCCTGCGCGGGGCTGTGCTGATGCCAGGCCTCCACCACGTCGTCGTGGATCTCCCAGCGCTCGATCGAGCGCTCCGCCTCGCGGACGAAGTTCTTCTCGTCGGCGTCGGTGTAGCCGTACGGGATCGGACAGAGCACCGCCTCAGGACCGCCCTGCGCCACCTCGGAGGTCCAGGTCATCGGATAGAGCCGACACAGCGAGGGGCGGGCCTCGTAGACGCCGCAGCGCTCGTAGCCGCCGAGTCGGACCAGCGCGTGACAGGCGCCGTCGTCGGCTCTCTTGAGCTGGATCTCGGCGCGTCCGTTCCAGCCGTTCTCGGCGGGGACGATCCGGGAATCGCGGTCGATCATGAACGAGTGCACGCCGTGATGGCTGGGGACGAAGGTCATGCCGGCGAAGAAGGGGACGCCGAGGGTCTTGCAGTAGTGGACGGCGTCGGGGAGCGAGACCTTCACGTTCAGGCGGCAACAGCGCGAGGGACAGAGCTGACAGGCGCCGAGCACCGGCAGGTAGGGCGCGATTCTTGCTGACCGGGAGGCCGTCGGGCCCCACCTTGGGCACGTAGGCGGACATCTGAACCTTCACGTCGAACGGACGTCCCTCGGCGCGGGCGCGGAAGGCGGGGCCGAGCGGCACCCCTTCGGTCGGGCGGATGTCCTTCTGCTTCTTCTGCTTCTTCTGCTTCTTCGGCTTCTTCTCGTCGGCCTTCTCGTTCTTCGCGTTCTTCTTGGCCTTCTTGTCCTTCTTGTGCCCCACGACCGAGGGACCATGACACGAGTTCCCCCGCGATGCAGGGGTCGCGAGGTCCTCCCTTTGGCCCGTGGCCAAACGGGATGCGTACGAGAGATAACTACATTCAAGCTTGGTCGCTGGATGTGCGACCTCGTGCTGTACTCCGCGACGGGCGGCGGGGCCAAGTCGTCCGTCGCGGAGGTATCCAATGCCGGAGTACCCGGACGTCACCGTCTACATCGAGCGCCTCGAAGACCGGATCCACGGCGCGGTTCTCGAGAACGTCCGGCTCGCCAGCCCGTTCCTCCTCCGCAGCGTCGAACCGCCCATCACCGCGGCGAAGGGCAAGAAGGTCACCGGCCTGCGCCGCCTCGGCAAGCGCATCGTCATCGAGCTCGAGGACGACCTCTTCCTCGTCATCCACCTGATGATCGCCGGGCGGCTCCGCTGGAGCCCCGCCGCGGTCGCGCCAGTGCCGGGCCGGATCGGGCTGGCGGCGTTCGACTTCTCCACCGGGACCCTCCTGTTCACCGAGGCCGGCACCAAGAAGCGCGCCTCGCTCCACGTGGCCAAGGGCGAGGCGGCCCTGGCCGTCCACGACCGCGGCGGCCTCGAGCTCTTCGTGTGCACAGAGGCCGAGTTCAAAGAGGCGCTCACGCGCGAGAACCACACGCTCAAGCGCTCCCTCACCGACCCCAGGCTCTTCTCGGGGATCGGCAACGCCTACTCCGACGAGATCCTTCACCGGGCCCGCCTCTCCCCGATGAAGCTCACCCAGAAGATGACCGGCGAGGAGATCACCCGTCTGTTCGAGATGACCAAGGAGACGCTGCTCGACTGGACCGACCGCCTACGCCGCGAGGCCGGCGACGACTTCCCGAAGAACGTGACCGCGTTTCGCGAGGGCATGGCCGTCCACGGCCGTTACAAGGAGCCGTGTCCGGTGTGCGGCACCAAGATCCAGCGGGTGCTCTTCGCGGAGAACGAGATGAACTACTGCCCGCGCTGTCAGAACGAGGGCCGGATGCTCGCCGATCGCTCGCTGTCGCGTCTGCTCAAGAAGGACTGGCCGAAGACGATCGAAGAGCTGGAAGGCTCCAAGCGCTGAGGGGTCTCAATCGACGATCGACTTCACGGAGACCTCGCCGGTCGTGGGCTCCGTGTCGTCGGTGGTGCTCCAAGGGCTGGGAGCGCCGGGGACCCAGGTATCGTCGGGCGTCGGGAAGCTGCGCTTGGGCGGCGCGGCGTCCTGGAGGTAGATGCGCGCGATGTCGGCCTCGTCGATGAAGCCGATGACCGCGCCGCTGTCATCGACGACCGGCAGCTCGCGAAGCTCCGCCTGGAGCATCTTGCGCGCGGCCACCGAGGCATCGTCCTGAGGGCGGACGCTGACCGCGCGCTGCATGACATCGGTGGCGACGCTCCAGCTCAGCAGATCCTCCTCACCCGAGAGCGTGCGCAGGGCCTCGGAGGTGACGATGCCCTTGAGCGCGCCGGTCGCGTCGCGCACCGGGAAGATGTCCTGGTGCTCGTCGGCCTGGCTGGCCCGATGCAACATGTCCTGCGCCTTGGTCTGAGGCTCGAACATGATCCAGGACCGCTCCTCCGACATCAGATCCTTCACGCAGAAGCGGGTCAGCAGATCCTTGAGCGCGCCGCGCTGATGCACCGGCGAGTCCCGCATCGTGGGGAGCTGGGCGTCGTAGAGCGTGCGGTTGCGGAGCACCACGAACGCGATCGCCTCGGCGAGCATCAGCGGTACCAGGAGGTCGTAGCTGCCCGCCATCTCGCAGACCAGGACCAGCGAGGCGAGCGGCGCGTGCGCGATCCCTCCGTAGAACGCGCCCATCCCCACCAGCGCGAACGCGCCCGGATCGATGTTGGGATCGTTGAGCAGAAGCCCGGCCGCGCGGCCGAAGGCGCCGCCGAGCAGCGCGCCCATCACCATCGCCGGGGCGAAGTCGCCGGCGCTCCCGCCCGATCCGATCGTCAGAGAGGACGCGACCAGCTTCACCACCGCCAGGAGGAGCAGGATCTCCACTGCGCGCCAGCCGCCGCCGATGAACGGCGATCCGGTGATGGCGATCTGCGCGGCCCCGTAGCCGCCGCCGAGCACGCCGAGGCCTTGCCCCGGGCTGCCGATGCGCGGCCCCATGAACGCGATGATCGGCGCCGCCATCAGGCCCAGCGCCAGCCCGCCGATCGCCGGGCGCAGCCACCGCGGCACCGGAAACCGGCGCACCGTGCTGCGCACCAGGTGGAGCGTCGAGACGAACATCGACGCGAGCGCCGCCACCAACACCGCCATCAGCCCGTAGAGCGGGAGGTGCCGCTGGAAGAAGGGATAGCTGGGCGCGTGAGCGAAGAGTACGCTCTCACCGAAGATCGAGATGACGACCGAGTACGAGACCACGCTGGCGAGGACCGCCGGGATCAGCGCGTCGGCCTCGAAGCCCTCCCGGTAGAGGACCTCCACCACCAGAATGGCGGCGCCGAGGGGCGTACGGAACACCGCCGAGATCCCCGCCGCCGCCCCCGCGATCAACAGGATTCGGCGCTCGCGTGAGTTCACCCGCAGCGCGCTGGAGACCAGCGAGCCCAGGGCGCCGCCGATCTGCATCGTCGGTCCCTCGCGGCCGCCGGCGCCGCCGGTCCCGAGCGTGAAGATCGAGGCGAAGAACTTCACCGCGGCCACGCGCTTTCGCACCATGCCGCCGTGGTGATGGAACGCCGCGATGAACGCATCGCCGCCACCGCCGCGGCTCTCGGGGGCGAGGCGCATCAACAGGCCCGCGGCCAGCCCGCCGATCGCAGGGATCAGCGCCAGCAGCCAGGGGCGGAAGGTGACGTCGGTGAGCGCCTCGTGGAACGCCTCGCCGTACGCGGGCAGCGGATGGAACCCGGCCAGGCGCTCGAGCACGACGTGCTGCATCCCCTCGACCACCGCGAAGAAAGCGGCGCCCACCAGACCGGCCGCCACGCCCACCAGCGCCGCGTGCAGGAGGACGCGACGCAGCAGGCCGAGATCGAGGATGGACGACGGCTCGAAGAAGCCGAGCACCCTCGAGGCCTGAACCATCATCGTCCGGGGAAGCTGCGACCATCCACCCGGCTCGTTCGGCGAGCTCGGGCTCGGCTGGGGGCCCTCGGGCACTGCTTGGATATAGGCTTCGATACCGAGCGATTCAAGTGTCTCGGTGGGCCGCCGGCAGAGGTGCGCGGGAGAAGAGCTCGAGATCACCTTCGCGCACGCTGACTTTCCTCGGGTCGAGCGACTCGGGCGCGGGCACGTCCTCCGTGATCCGCTTGAGGACCAGGAGACGCTCGGCCTTCTTGCGGACGCCGCCCATCCCAATCAACGCTTGCTCGACGTTGCTGCCCGCCACGGCAAACCCGCGAAGCACCTCGGTGCCCTCGGTCATGGCCCAAAGCGCGACCTCTCCGAGAAACACCGCATGGGCCCGGCGGCCCGGCTCGCGATTCCAGTGATCCACGACATGCGTCTCGACCCGCCCCCGGTCGGTCTCCTCCAGCCGGACGGCCGCGAACCCGTCGAGCCCCAGCCCGACGCGTCGCCGGTGCACGAAGAAGCGGTGGGCGCCGCGCGGGTCCTCGAGGTAGCGCCAGGCGAGGTAGCGCTCGGACTTGTGGACCGCGAAGCTGTGCTCGCGCCTTCGCATCGCGTGGGCCTGCGAGAGGCGTTGTAGGTGGTCGGCGTCCAGCTCGACCTCGACCAGCTTGGTGCGAATGCGCGCCGCCTCCCGGGCGATCGCGCGGAGCGGGTTCATCGAGTCGCGTCCCATCCGGCGGGAGATCCCAAGCCCGAGGTAGAGGCTCCGCACCGCCACCTCGGCGAGCGGAAAGAACCCGAGCGCGACGAAGTGCCGGCGAAGGTGCGGCTCGACCGCAGCGAAGACCAGCTTGACGCCGTCGGCCCCCAGCTCGGCGCAGAGCGCATCGAAGAGCGCGCGATCGAAGGCCTCGTCCCCGGATAGCCGGGCGAGGTCACCACCGGCCACCTGCGCCGCCGGCACCACCTCGCCGGAGAGGACCATCTCGTTTCGGATCGCGGAGGCCCAGGCGCGCGGTCCGCCGTGCTTCTCTCCGATCGCGAAGCACGGTCCCTTGGCGCTGACCGGCGCCGACTCGAATCGCCATCGCCAGAGCGCGCCGCCGATGGCCTGCGCCTCGACGGTGGACAGGCGCGCGATGACCTCGTCCCGCTGGTCGGGCCTGAACAGGTCCATATCGATCAGTGCTGGACGATCGCCATTGGTTGCTTCTTCTTGGCCGCGCTCCGAATCGAGCGTTCGTCGCGGTCGATACTGAGGACGTCCATCGGACACACCTCAACACAGATCCCGCATTGGATGCACGCCGAGTTGTGATTCGAGAGATCCTCCCGCATCTGGGCGAACTTCTGCACCGGGATCCCCATCTGGCAGTACCGGGTGCATTCGCCACAGCCGATACACTTCTCGTTCGAGACGATCTTGATCCGCGTGAACAGCTTGGCCAGGAGCTCCATGTACGCGCGGAGCGGGCAGATGAACCGGCACCACACGCGGTTGCCCAGATACGGATAGAACGCCACACCCACGACCGAGGCGAACCAGAAGTCGACCATCAGGCCGTACCACTGCTGGGCGAAGATCTTCGCGTTGACCCAGGCGTTGCTGGTGGCGAACCGCCACACGTCGACGCTCAGGATCAGGAGCGTGGTCACCGCAGCGCAGGCGAGGATGAAGCGGCCGAACCACTCGAGCTTCTTCGCCGAGGTCCCGCGCGGCGCCAGGTGCCGCCAGCGATCCCCGAGCGTCTCGGCGAGCCCGCCGCACCCGCACGCCCAGGAGCAGAAGCGCTCGCCGTGATAGCGGACGAACAGCGGCATGCCGATGAACGCGGTGGCGGCGCCCACCAGGAGCCAGGTGGTGTCGGTGTCGATCAAGGACCAGATCGAGAGCGGCCACGGGACGCTGATCGCGTAGAGCTTCCAGGGACGCTCGATGATGAAGGGCGCGATCAGCTCGGGGACGCCGAACAGGAACACCAGCTGGAAGATCATCAGCGACAGGTAGCGCTTGGTCTGGATGGGCGAGCGGTACTTCCTGATCGCGAGGATCGCGAAGACGGTGATCATGACCGAATAGACCACCGAGCCCCAGAAGCCGCCGTCGACCATGCGCCAGCCGAAGTCGCCGTGCACCCAGCTCTGTAGGTCGCCGAGCGGCTGTCCGGGTCCGAAGGGCCAGTGGTACGGCTTCGCCCAGTCGGGAACCGACTTGAACGACTTCATCCCGTAGAACAGGTAGATCATGACCGCGAAGCTGGTGACCCAGAGGGCGCGCTGCCAGGTAAAGGCGCCCTCCATCATCACCCCGATGCGGTCGAGGAACGGGATGGGGAGCTTGGTGCCGATCAGCGCGAAGACGGTGTCGTATCGCCACTCGATCTCCCGGTTGAGCGCCGAGATCTTCACCACCTCGGGCGTGACCTCCTTGATCTTGGTGTCGAGGAGCGCCTCCACCTTCCCGTCCGCGATCAGCGCGTTGATGCGCTCGAGGTTGAGCGCCTTGCAGCGGGAGAAGGTGCTCTGGCGGTACGAGATGGCGACGATCGCCCCCGCCTGTGCCAGCGAGACGGCCGCCTCGACAGCGCTGTCGCCGCCGCCGACGACCAGCACGCGCTCGCCCTTGTGCTTGTCGGGATCGGCGAGGCCGTAGAGGACCTTCGCGTTGCCCTCCTCCCCGGGGACGCCCAGCTTGTTGACGGCTCCACGACGCCCGATCGCGAGGATCACGCGGCGCGCCGTGATGGTGAGCTTGTCGCCCGGCTTCGCCTCCGGCCCGCCCAGCCGCTCGCCCTTGCCGACGGTGGTCTGGACCTCGAAGAGCTCGCCCTTCTTCTGGATCCCGGTCACCTCCTCGGGCTGGCGGATCACCAGCTTTCGCTCGTCGAGCGCCTGCTCCCACTCGACGACGAGGTCCTCCTTGATCCGATCCTGAAAGGGGAAGCGGGCCGAGCTGCCGAAGTCGCGCGGCTCCGAGAACACGTGCTTGTTCTTGGGATAGTTCTGAATGGTGTTGAACGGCTTCTCCCGCTCGAGCACCTCGAAGCTGAGGCCGTGCTTCTGGCAGGCGAGCGCCGCCCCGATGCCGCTCGGACCGGCGCCGACGATGCAGACGTCCACCACGCCGTCCTTCGGATCCGGTACCCTGCCCCCGAGATCGTTCTCGAACATCCGCGAGACCACGTCGAAGCCCTGGTTCAGCGCGATCTTGATGACCGGGGCGTCGGCCAGATCCCCGACGATGTAGAGCCCCTTCAGGTTCGACTGATAGTTCTTGTCGAGCTTGGGCAGCTGGCGCGTGCCTACCTTCGACGAGAACTCGAACGAGATGTTGAGAATCTCCCCCAGTGCCATGCTGTCGCGCTTCCTAGCACCGATATGCGCGGCCGGGGAGATGGTTACCATCGAACGCGCGCACGCTGCGCGCAGTGAGGCACATCGGTCTCTTTCGGGCCGCGGTGCCGCGACGTCCTCTCGGCCGCACCGGCGTCCAGGCCGCGACGTTCGACGGTACCACCCAGAATCCGAAGAGGGACGAGCAGGCCTCGGTGTCGTCGGAGATTGACCGCGTTCGATCCGCGGGTGACACGATCGGTGGTCATGGCGAACGACAGTCTCACGATCGAGCGGTTCACTTCGCCGATCGGACCGCTCCTCTTGGTCTCCGACGGCCTCGCGCTCATCGCGCTCCACCTCGACGACGACGAGGCGAGCGCGCGGGCGTACCTGGTGAAGCAGCACGGAGAGCGCGCGGTCGAGCGCGGGCGCGTCCCCGACCCGATCCGCGAGGCGCTCACGTCCTACTTCGACGGCGACCTCACCGCGATCGATCGCATCCCGGTCGACGCGAGGGGATCGGAGTTTCAGGTCGAGGTCTGGGCCGCGCTCAGAACGATCCCCGCCGGCACCACGACCAGCTACGGTGCCCTCGCCCAGCGGATCGGCCGCCCGGGCGCCAGCCGTGCCGTCGGGCTCGCCAACGGCGCCAACCCCATCGCCATCGTCGTGCCCTGCCACCGCGTCATCGGCGCCGACGGCACGCTCACCGGCTACGGCGGCGGACTGCCCAGAAAGCGCTGGCTCCTCGCGCACGAGGGCGTCCAGCTCCAGCTGTCGATGGGCTTCTGATGCCCGGTCGAGCCATGCAGCGCGCAGAGCGCGATGCGTAGGGGCGCAGGCGACGTGAGGTGGGTGCAGATCCGGCTTTGCATGGTCACGTCGTTAGGGACTCGATCGGTCGCGGCTCAGCGATCGGATCTGGGTGCGTGGCGCCGAGGTGGCGCGCTCCAAGTCTTCACCGATCGCCGCCCCGCGGCTTGAGCAGCTCCTCTTCGGTTCGAACGGTCTGGTCCCGCATCGCGAGGACCTTCGGCTGCGTGTCCTCACGATCGAGGGGCTCCCGCTCGCGCTCCCGATCCCGATCCTTGTCCTTGCGCAGCAGCATGAGCGTCTCGCCCATGGTGCCCTCGCGCTCGCCCATCGCGTCGAGCAGCTTGAAGTGCGTCTGGATCGTCGAGCGGAGGCCCGCCTCGAACTGGGCCTTCTGGCGGCGGAGCTCGTCGATGTCCTCCATGATCCGCACCAGACGGGTGTGCGCGTTCTGGATGATCTGCTCCGCCTGATGCTCCGCCTGCGCGATCACGATCTCCGCCTCCTTGCGGGCGTTCTGCTTGATGTCCTCGGTGATCTGCGTGGCCGTGAGCATGGTGTCCTTGAGCGTACGCTCGCGCTCGCGGAAGTCCTCGAGGTCGGTCTCCTTGCGGCGGATCTCCTCCTTGAGGGTGTTGTTCTCCCGGACCAGCTCTTCGACGTCGTTCGCGAGGAGATCGAGGAAGGTGTCGACCTCCTTCTTGTCGAAGCCCATGAGCGCCGTTCGAAACTGCTGCTGCTGGATGTCGAGCGGCGTGAGCTTCATGCTGGAGCGACTCTATCGACCGGGGCCAGCCCTCGCAAACTCCGAGCGCGCTGCAATCTTTTCGACGGCTTATCGCACCCGTTCGCCGAAGATCGCGGTCCCGACGCGGACGAGAGTGGCACCCTCGGCGATCGCCTCGGGATAGTCGGCGCTCATCCCCATGGAGAGCTCGGGCAGCTCGAGCCCAACGGCGGCAGCGGCGCGATCGCGGAGCACGCGGAGAGCCGCGAACCAGCGGTGACCCTCGCCCGGCGGCGGGATGCACATGAGGCCGACGACGCGGAGATGGGCGCGACCGCGAAGCGCCTCGAGCAGCGGCACGACCTCGCTCTCTGGCGCTCCCGACTTCGAGGGCTCGCCGCTCTGGTTCACCTCGAGCAGCACGTCGATCGGCAGCGCCGCCACCTTCTCGAGCGCGTCGGCGAGTCGGATCGAGTCGAGGGTGTGGATCACGGCCGCCTCGACCGCGCCCTTGGCCTTGTTCGTCTGGATGTGTCCGATCGCGTGCCAGCGAACGTCCGCGGGGAAGCGCGCCTTCTTCTTGACCAACTCCTGGACGTAGTTCTCGCCGAAGTCCCGGTGGCCGGCGTCGTACGCGGCCCGCACCCGGTCGTCCGGCTGCCGCTTGCTCACCGCGATCAGGCGGACCTCCGACCGCGCCCGGCCGGCCGCGCGGCAGGCCTCGCCGATCTTCTCCTCCACCCGGGACAGGTTCTCGGCGACGGTCATCCCAGCCCCATCAGCGCCAGCAGCCGCAGCGTCTCCTCGAGCGGCAGGCCCACGACGTTCGTGTAGCTCCCGCGCACCTCGGCCACCAGCGCGCCGCCTTCGCCCTGGATCCCGTAGGCACCCGCCTTGTCCATCGGCTCTCCCGAAGCCAGGTACCGCGCGATCTCCGGATCGGAGAGCGCGCGAAAGCGAACCTCGCTCGAGACCAGCTCGAAGAGGGTGTCGGGGCCACGCGCCAGGACCACGGCGGTGTGCACGGTGTGCCAGCGGCCCGAGAGTGCGCGAAGCATCCGCGCAGCGTCCTCCGCATCCTCCGCCTTGGCGAGGATACGTCCATCGAGCGCCACCACGGTGTCGGCGGCCAGGACAGCCCGCCCCTTCGCCGCGACGGCGCGCGACTTGGCCTCCGCCACCCGCAGCCCATAGGGGATCGGCGGCTCTCCCGGCAGCGGCGTCTCATCGATGTCGGCAGCCTCGATCTCGAAGGAGAGCCCGACCGACTCCAGCAGCGTACGCCGCCGCGGCGATCTCGACGCCAGCACGAACATCTCCCCCGGATGCCACGTGTTGAGCCCCGCGAACAGGGGTGATAGCCCAGCGGCTGATGGGGCCCTTCAAGGACAAACGCTTCGCGGTCATCGGCGCGGGCAACATGGGGCTCGCGCTCGTGCGCGGCCTGGTCGACAGCGGTGTCGCCCCCGACCACGTCACGGTCACCAACAAGCGCGCCGCGCGGTCGCAGGACCTCGCAGCCCACTACGGCGTCAAGGCCGGCGCCACCAACGGCGAGGCCGCCCGTACCGCAGAGATCGTGATCCTCTCCATCAAGCCGCAGATCTTCTCCAAGATCCTTCCCGAGATCCGCCACGAGCTCGGCGACGCGCTCGTCATCTCGATCGCCGCCGGCGTCACCACCGAACGGATCGAGCGCGAGCTGGAGCCGGGTGCCCGCGTCATCCGCGCCATGCCGAACACGCCGGCCACGATCAAGCAGGCGGCCACGGCGCTCTCGCCCGGCACGCACGCCACCCCGGAGGACATGGAGCTGGCCGTGGCCGTCTTCGAGGAGATCGGGCGGGTCGCGGTCGTCGACGAGATCCACCTCGACGCGGTCACCGGCCTCTGCGGCAGCGGCCCCGCCTACGTCTTCCTCATCATCGAGGCGTTCGCCGACGCCGGCGTGAAGGTCGGGCTCTCGCGAGAGATCGCCACCGAGCTGGCGGTGCAGACGATCCAGGGCTCGGCGAGGCTCCTCCAGATCACGAAGGAGCACCCGGGCAAGCTCAAGGATCAGGTGACGTCGCCGGGCGGGACCGCGATCGCCGGGTTGCACACGCTCGAGGAGGGTGGGCTCCGGACCACGATCATGAACGCGGTCGAGGCCGCCACCAAACGTTCGAGAGAGCTCGGTCAGGAGTGAGCGCGTCGCTCACGCGGTCCCTGGCCGGACCGCCTCGCCGTCGATCCGCAAGAAGACCCCGTCCTCGTCCTCCTCGACGATCGGCTCCAGCTGGATCATCGCCGCGCGGCTGAGCTCCGCCGGCATCGTGCCCGCCCGCACGCGGCAGGTGAGCCGCCCCTCCAGATCGGTCGAAAGCGTCGAGGGATCGAGGGTCTCCGTCCGTCCGTCGGAGAGCGAAAGCTCGATTCGGTCCGCAAGGATCCGGACCGCCCGCACGAAGATCGGTGCCCCTTCGATCTCCACGTACGCCCAGTTCACGGAGTTCTTCAGGCAATAGCGGCCGTCCGGGGCGCGGTCGATCCACCGATCGAACGCGGAGGCCACCGCAGGGTTCGTCACGGGCGCTTCCCCGTCGAACCAGCGCCCGTGACGGTCCCGCCGGATCTTGGTCTCCCGCGAGAAGCCTGGTGGCACGTCCACGCCTCGATCATAACAAGCCGGCGCGGTCTCGTGTTATGCACACTCGTCGTGGAGCCAGGCGAGACCATCGTCGGGCGCTTCCAGATCGAGCGCGAGGTCGGCGCGGGCGGGATGGGCACGGTCTTTTCCGCCCTCGATCTGGAGACCGGCGCCAGGGTCGCGGTCAAGCGGCTCGACATCAAGACCAAGACCGACTCGGAGCGCTTCGCCCGCGAGGCGGTGCTGCTGGCGGGGCTCCACCACCCGGGGATCGTCCGCTACGTCGCCCACGGACAGAGCGAGCGCGGCGAAGACTTCATCGCGATGGAGTGGCTCGAGGGCAAGACGCTCGCGGATCGTCTGATCGAAGGGCCGCTCACGATGCTCGAGACCGTCCAGCTGGGCACGCGCATCGCCTCCGCGCTGGCGGAGGCGCACCAGCGCGGCGTCGTCCATCGTGACATCAAGCCGCCCAACCTCTTTCTGCCCGACGGAGACATCGCACGGGTCAAGCTGCTCGACTTCGGCGTCGCGCGCCTCACCGGTCTGACCGCGACCCACTCGACGATGACCCGCACCGGAGCGCTGATCGGAACGCCGGGCTACATGGCCCCCGAGCAGGCGCGCGGAGACAAGGAGCTCGACGCGCGCGCCGACCTCTTCTCCGTCGGATCGGTCCTCTTCCAGTGCCTCACCGGCAAGGCGCCGTTCTCGGGCCCGAACATCATGGCGGTCCTGGCCAAGAATCCTCCTCGAGGAGGCGCCGCGCGTTCGCGAGCTTCGACCCGACGTCCCCGCCGCGCTCGACGACCTGGTCGCGCGCCTGCTGGCGAAGGAGCCCGCCGGCCGCCCCGAGAGCATCGAGGAGGTCGGGCGCGCGCTGGCCGCCATCTCGTTCGGCGATCTCCAGCGCGGGAGCCCCTATTTCCCCACGCGGGATCACGAAGCGCCCACCAAGCCGCCCGCGCTCACCGACAGCGAGCAGCGCCTGCTCTGCGTCGTGCTGGCCGGCGACATGGAGGGGACCGGCGACACCTGGAGCCCCGGTCAGGTGACCACCGCGGCGCGCGACATCACCAAGATCGTCCAAGGACTCGGCGGTCAGATCGATCGGCTGCTCGACGGCTCCACATTGATCCACTTCGCGGGCAGCGGCGCCGCCACGGATCTCGCGGGCGACGCCGCCCGCTGTGCGATCGCGATCCGGTCCACCTACGGCGATACGCCCGTGGTGCTGGCCACCGGCCGCGGCGAGGTCTCCCGAAGGATGCCGGTGGGCGAGGTGATCGATCGTGCGGCCCGCACGCTCGAGGCGGCGGGCGGTCGTCACGTCCGCATCGACGCCGTCAGCGCGGGACTGCTCGAGCTCAACTTCGAGATCGGCGCCGACGCCGCCGGCTGGTTCCTGATCCGTGAGAAGGAGGGCGTGACCGGCGTCCGCACCCTGCTCGGGAAGCCGACCAAGCTGGTCGGGCGCGATCGCGAGCTGGTGACGCTGGAGGCCACCTTCACCGAAGTGACCGAGGAGCCGGTCGCGCGCGCGGTCATCATCACCGGCGCGCCGGGGATGGGAAAGTCGCGACTCGCCCACGAGTTCCTCAAGCGCACCCGCGCGCGTGAAGAGACGCCGGCGATCCTGGCGGCCCGCGGCGACGCCCACCGCTCCAGCCTGGCCTTCGGCATGCTCGCCAGCGCGCTCCGTCGCGAGGCGGGGATCGGTGACGGCGAGGCGATCGAGAGCCAGCGCGAGAAGCTCGCCGAGTGGATCGCGCGCCGGGTCCCGGCCGCGGATCGACGCCGCGTCACCGCCTTCCTCGGCGAGGTCGCCAACATCGCGTTCGGCGACGACTGGTACGACGGCCTCAAGGCGGCCCGCGCCGACGCGATCCTGATGGGCGACGCCATGCGCACCGCCTGGCTCGACTGGCTCGACGCCGAGCTCCAGCACGGCCCGATGCTGATGATCTTGGAGGAGCTCCACTGGTGCGATCTCCCCACGGTCCGCTTCGTCGACGCCGCGCTCAAGCGTTTCAGCGACGCGGCCCTGATGGTGCTCGCCCTCGCCCGCCCGTCGGTGAAGGAGCGCTTTCCCAGCCTCTGGTCGGGCGCCGACCCGATGGAGCTCAACCTCGGCGCACTCACCAAGCGGGCCACCGAGAAGCTGATCAGGCAGGTGCTCGAGGATGCGGAGCCCAAGACGATCGCGCTGATCATCGAGCGCGGCGAGGGCAATCCGTTCATCATCGAAGAGCTGGTGCGTGCGCTGGCCGCCGGCCGCGAAGGGGAGCTGCCCGACAGCATCCTCGGCATGGTGCAGGCGCGCCTGGACGCCCTTGGCTCTCCCGCCAAGCGCGTGCTGCGGGCCGCCAGCGTCTTCGGAAACACGTTCTGGCGGGGCTCTGTGCTGGCGCTGCTCGGCGGCTCCGACTCCACGTCGAGCGTCACCGAGTGGCTCGAGGAGCTGGTCCAGCGCGAGATCATCGTAGGGAGCGCGCGCTCCATCTTCCCCGGCGAGGTCGAGTTCAACTTCCGCAACACCACGGTGCGCGACGCTGCCTACGCGATGCTGACCGATCGGGATCGAAGCCTCGGCCATCGCCTGGCGGGCCAGTGGCTGGAGAGCTCCGGTCAGCGCGACGCGATCGTACTGGCGGGACACTTCGACCGCGGCGGCGAGAACGAGAAGGCGATCGGTTTCTACCTGCGCGCAGCCGAGCAGGCGCTCGAAGGCAACGACTTCGCCGTCGCCATTCACTGCGCCGAGCGCGGCGTAGCCCTGGGCGCGGAGCTCGAGTCGCTGGGTCGATTGGAGCTCACCCGCGCCATCGCACACTACTGGCTGGGTGAGGTCGAGGCGACCATCGAGGCCGCCACGCAAGCCAGCTTGCATCTGGCGCAGGGCAACCCGAGCTGGTTCCGCGCGGTCGCCGATCTGCTCTCGTCGCTCCTGCGCAGCGGCGATCTCGATCGGTTGGAGTCCTGGATCGAGCGGGCCGCCACCGCCTCACCCACAGAGGACGCCATCAACGCCCAGGAGATCTGTCTGGCGCGCACCGCCGAGCACCTGCTCGTGCTGGGCCACTACGCGCTCTCCGAGAAGCTCTTCGCCCGCGTCGACGCGCTGGCCGAGCAGCCCGGTCTCGAGCCGCTGGCCCTCGCGCGCGTCTACCGCGCCCGGGCCCGCCGCGCGCTCCACCACGGAGATCCGTGCGCATACGCAGTCGGGCTCGAGGCCGCGTACCAGACGTTCGAGCAGGCGGGCGACGCGCGCAACGCCTGCAACGAGCGGATGAACACCGGCTTCGCGCTCGCAGAGCTCGGCGAGTACGAGCAGGCGGAGGAGGCGCTGTCGAGCGCGCGCGCTGCCGCGGTGAAGATGAACCTCGAGCACGTGATCGCCTGGGCCGACAACAACCTCGGTAACGTGCTGGCGCTCTCGGATCCCGAGCAGGCGCGCCGAGTCGAGCAGCGCGCGATCGACGCGGGCGTCGAGCAGAAGGACCCTCGCCTCGAGGGCACCTCCCGCATCTACATGTCCGGGATCCTCCACCGGCTGGGCGATCACGTGGCCGCCGCCCGCGAGGCCGAGCTGGCCGTGGTCTTGCTCGCGAACCTGACCTCGCTCAAGACGGTGGCGCTGGCCGCCCACGCCCGCGCGCTGCTCGGGCTCGGGCAGGTCGAGCCGGCCCTGGCGGCCGCCGGCGAGGCGCTGACGCACCTGGAGACGCTCGGAGGTCTCGAGGAGGGCGAGGCGCTGGTTCGACTGGTCTGGGCGGAGGCTCTCGACGCCGCCGATCGCGAGGAGGAGGCGAAGGAAGCGCTCCAGACCGCACGTGATCGCCTGTACGCGCGGGCCGCCCGCATCAGCAACGTCACCTGGCGCGTCACTTTCCTCGACCGTGTCCCGGATCATGCCCGCACGCTGGAGCTCGCCAGCGCCGTCGGCCTTGACGATTCGCCGACTCTCCGGGATTGAGCATCGATGCAGCGCATCGCCCCGGTCGTGCTCCTCACTCTGTTCGCCTGCAAGGACACGATCGAGGCCGACTTCACGGGCGTCAACCTGAGCACCACCTACCCGACCGGCCTCGGGATCGATCGGCTGTCGATCTCCGCGGACGCGGGCGACGGCTGGCCGAAGGTCGTCCCGCTGACGCCGACCGCCGAAATGGGCACCGAGACACTCACCGCCACGCTGATCTTGATGAAGGAGCTCGCCGGTCAGCGCGTCACCTTCCGCATCGACGGCGCCAAGGAGGAAGGGATCGTCGCCACCGGCAGGACCCACGCGCGGATCCGGCTCGGGCTCATCATCACCGCCACCGTCGCGCTCGGCGTCCCTGACAACTGCGGCGACGGCGCCGTCGATCCCGCCGAGCAGTGCGACGACGGCAACACCCGCACCGGCGACGGCTGCGCGCCCAGCTGTGTGCTCGAGACCGGCTTCGTCTGCATCGGCTCGCCCAGCGAGTGCTTCGTCGAGGCGCGCACGGCCGTCGTCGACCAGAGCGCCGCCGTCTGTCCCGGCCAGGGCACCGGCGGCTCGCCGTTCTGCACCCTCGCCAGCGGCGTGGCCGCCCCGTGGGCCTCGACGGTGGCGGTGAAGGCCGGCATCTACAGCGAGCCCCCGATCACGATGCAGCGCGACCTCGAGCTCATCGGCGCCCCCGGCGCGATCCTCGAGATCGGTGCCTCCCCCGCGATCCGCATCTCCACCACCCGCGCCCTGGTCCGCGGGCTCGAGCTCCGCGGCGCCAGCGGCATCGGCGGCGGCATCACCGTCGAGGGCCCCGACGCGATGGTCGAGCTCACGGGCAACACCATCGGCCCCGGCAACACCATCGGCATCGACATCGGCCCCGGCGTCTTCGCCCGCATCGAGAAGAACCGCATCCACGCCCACGCCGGCGGAGGCCTCCGCCTCGCCACCGACGTCGGCTACATCGTTCGCAACAACCTGATCCTGGACAACGGCTCCCCCCAATCCGCCCTCGGCGGCGTCTCCCTCGAGCTCGCCCCCGCCAACTCCATCTTCGCGAACAACACCCTCGCCGGAAACACCGCCCGAACCAGCACCACCGCCGCCCTCGCCTGCGCCCCTGAAGCGACCATCGTCAACTCGATCCTCTGGGATCAGACCGAACCGCCCCCCTGCGACCTCACCTTCTCCGACGTCGGGCCGATCGGCACCAGCACGGCCCCGCTCGGTGAGGGCAGCTTCTCCATGGATCCGCTCCTCGACGACGACGGCTTTCTCACCGCCGGCTCCCCGTGCATCGACGCCGGCGACCCCCGCAGCATCGCCGAGGGCGTCGCACCCCTCGAGGACATCGAGGGCGACATCCGGCCGCAGGGCTCAGGGATCGACGTGGGCGCGGACGAGCGCTGAGCGCCCTCGCCCGGTCGATGCCGGTGCTTCGTTCGGAGCGATGCGGGCAGGGGGAGGATGAGGTCCGATCGCGCGCGAGCGCGGGTGTGGCGGCTCGCTCGAAGGTGACATCGGTGGCGCTCCGATGGGTGGGGATCGGACTGTGCCGCGCGAGCCGGACCCGATCCCCACCCGTCAGTGCCAAAAGCAGCAAACGAACGCGCGCACCACCCGACGAAGTGCGCACGTCCCCCGCCGCTCGCCTTCGCTCTGAAGACGGCGGAAGGAACGCGAGAGAGAGCCCGCCTCGGGACCACCGCGCCCTCAGGGTCGGAGCGCCTCGAACGCTCGGAGGAAGTTCCTCCCCAGCGCCTTCTCGATCCATCCGCTGGGCCAGCGGTCGTCGAGCATGAGCTGCACCAGCCGGGGGTAAGCGGCGGCGCCGGCGAGGAGCTCGTGGGGGGGCGTGATCGCGCCGTCGTAGTCGCTACCGATCGAGACGAAGTCGTCTCCGACCGTCTCGATGACGTGGCGCATGTGGGCCACCACTGCGCGGCCGCCGGTGCCGAGGAAGTTTTGGGAGAAGATGATCCCGATGGTGCCGCCGGTCTCTGCGATAGCGCGGAGCTGTCGGTCGTCGAGGTTACGCCAGTGCGGCTTCACGCCGTCGACGCCGGTGTGGGTCGCGATGAGGGGGAGGGATCGGTCGTGGACCTCGACCGCGTCCCAGAAGCCGTCGGGATGGATGTGGGCCAGGTCGACGAAGATCCGGGCCGCGTCGAGCTGCTCGACGAGCGTCCGGCCCCACCGCGTCAGGCCCTTCTGCGAGCGGGCGTGGTGGAAGGGCGCCGAGGTTCCGCCGATGGCGGAGCTCAAGAGGTGGACCAGCGTGACCCGCGTGATCGCGCGATCGGGGATCGACGCCGCGCCCTCGGGGGCTGCGTCGAGGCAGTTGCCGCCTTGGACCGCGATCATCGAGGCGTGGGCTCCGCCGGCGCGGGCGGCGCGATACTCGGACAGCGTGCGGGCCGCGCGGAGCCGGCCGCCGGTGTCGGCGATCGCGCGCTGGAGGGCAGAGAGGTTCTCGAGGAACGCGCGCCAGCGGCCGGCGGCCGAGCGGAACGGGTTGGTGGTGATGGACCACATCGCGCCGGTGAGCCCCCCCTCCTCGATGCGCGGGAGATCGACGTGGCCGAAGAAGCGCCCGCGCAGCAGGCCCTCGCCGTGATAGCGCGCGAGCTCCCATCCGAACAGCCGCATGGAGATGAACGTGTCGAGGTGGAGATCGATCACGTCGAGCTCTCTCACGATCTGGAGGGCCTCCTTCGACACCGGCAACGCCACGCCCTCTGTCTACGATCCGCAGACACCGCCGTCCACGCCGTTGACAGCCGGGACGCGATCGAAACGCGGCCGGCGCCGGCACGGATCGAGCAAAGGTCCGGCCTCATGAGCGGATCAAACTCACTCCTCTTGGGTTTCATCGAGGTCGGCCAGGCGGTGCGCCGTCCCGAGCGCCTCGCGTGTCGCTGGCGCGATCGGGATCGCGCTCCCGGGGAGGCGCCGCCCTCCTCCGTCTTCCCCGCGCTGCTCGTGACCTCGGTGCTCGGCCTGGCGGCGTACGGGCTCACCATGGGCCTCCACATCGGCAGCGCCGCGATGCTCATGGCCGCCGCCAAGGCGCCCTTCGCCGCCGGCACCGCCTGGACCATCGCGCTGCCCTCGCTCTACATCCTGAACACGGGCTTCGGCTCCAAGCTGGACGCCTCCACCACCGCGCTGGCCGCGCTCACCACCTGCGCGTTCGGTGCGCTGGCGATGCTGGCCAGCGTGCCGGTCAACTGGTTCTTCACCTTGGCCGTCCCGATCGCGGGCGTTCGCTGGCTGGTGAACATCGTCGTCTTCGCCGGGGTTGGCGTGGCGATGAACGATACCTTCTTCCGCGTGATGGCCGCGCTCGAGCCGGAGCGGAGCCGGGGCGTCGCGTTCCTCTGGCTGGGCCTCGTCGGCCTCATCGGCGCCGAGCTGATGAGCCTGCTCGGTCTATTCAACTTCTGAGGAGTCACATCATGTCGATCACCGAGACCACCACCATCCCCGGCCCCTTCGAGCTGATCCTCCGCGGACAGTACAAGCTCAACCTGTTGCTCGAGGATGAGAAGAACCACCTCCCGATCATCCGCAAGCTCCTCCTGATCTCGATCCTGGGTCTGGCCGCCCAGGGCTTCACGGCCGCGCTCGCCTGGCAGCTCCTCGAGCTCCAGCCGCTCGGCTGGATCACGGTGTGGATGCCAGCCGCCTTCGTGATCGCGTTCCTGGGCGCGCTCTCGATCTGCCTGCCGAGCTTCTACTTCTACACGCAGCTCTCCGGGCTCGACGCCTCCTTCAGGCTGGTGACGGCGCAGGCGCTCCGCACCCAGGCCACCACTTCGGTCTATCTGTTCGGCGTCCTACCGTTCTACCTGGCGCTCGCGCTCACCAGCGCGGTCACACACGCCGTGTCTCCCGACGTCGTCCGCATGGTGGGCTTCGTGGCGCCGTTCGTCGTCGGGCTGACGGGGCTCGTCGCGCTGTACCGCGGCTTTCGCCACCTCTTGACGCACCTCGAGATCACGCACGTCCGGCGCGGCGCGTTTTTGCTCCGCATGCTGGTCGCGTGGTCGCTGGTCTACACGGCGGTCGCACCCGTCGCCCTTTACCGCGCGGTCACCGCGCTGCCGCTCTGAGGATCACCATGAGCTTCTCAGCCACGCTCCTCATCTATCTCGTCATCGGCCTGGTGGTGGCCTCGGCCAACCTCCTGCTCTCCGCTCGCGCCCCGCGCCTCGAGAGGGTCCTCGCGTTCACGGCCGCCGTCCCATTCTGGCCCATCTTCGCGCCCTTCCTGATCGCGAGGCCTCGCGTTTCCAGGAGCGGGTCCACGGACGGCGGGCTGGAGACGCGGATCGAGGCCGCCGTCGCGCGGCTGATCGAGGCCCTCGGGAGCCTCGACGGGATCGCCGACGACGTGCTCGGTCCCGAGGTCGAGCGCGTCACCGGCCTGGGCCGGGCGCTCCGCACGATGGCCCGGCGCTCGGCCGAGATGAGCGCGCTCCTCGCGACGCCCGAGCTCTCGAAGCCGCGCGCGCTCCAGAGTCTCGCGGCGCTCGAGGAGACCTCACCGGCCAACCCCCGCGCCGCCAGCATCCGCGCGAGGATCGCCAACATCGAGCGGCTCGAGTCGATGCAGGCGCGCACGCTCGAAGCCCTCGAACGCGCGTTGCTGGAGGCCGAGGAGATCGGCACGCGCATGGCCCTGCTCCGCTTCGCCGACCGCCCCGAGGACGAGGTGGTCCGGATGATCCGCGACATCGCGGCCTCGGTGGAGGGTGTGTCGGAGAGCTTGGCCCTCGAGTGACCTTGGGTGATGCTGGGACGCCGCCCGATGAGCCTCTACCCGTACAGCCTGCTGCCGGTGCTCTCGGTGGGCGCGCTGCTCTTCTTCACCGCGATCCGGCGCGGCGCGCGCACGCTCGGGCTGGCCCTCTACTGCCTCTCGATCGTGCTGTGGTCCGGAATGCTGGCGCTGATCTGGGTCCCTTCGCTGGCCACGATCGGCGAGCGCTTCGCCGCGATCGGCTCACTGATCGCCGCCACCTTCCTCCACGCCGCCTACGACGTGATGCGACAGCGATCGCGCCGCCTGGTGTGGCTCGCCTATGCGGCGGCGGCGGTCCTGACGCTGGCCGGCGTGCTCCGCCCCGGCCTGCTCTACGGTCCGATGGCGATGACCCGCGGCCCGCTCTTCTGGCCGGCGATGGGCCTTGCCGTGGTCGCCGCGGTGATCCCGCTGCTCCAGCTGTATCGGGCGTACCTCACGGCGCCGCCCGCCGATCGCGGGCCGCTGCGCCGGCTCGGGCTGGCGGGCGCGCTCTGCTACGTCGGCGGCATGGGCAACGCGATCCTGCTCTCCCACGGGCATGCGCTGCCCTGGGGCATGCTCCTGGTGCTCGCCTCTCTCTTGATCCTCGCCAACGTCATCCGCGAGTACGAGCCTCCGGCGGAGCGGAAGCTCCTCGAGCGCAGCCTCCTCTACTCCGCGGTGGCCGCGTTCGTCTCGGCCGGCTTCCTCTTCGGCGTCATGTCGCTGATGACGGGGACCGATCCTCTGCTCGCGCAGTATCGGATCGGAGCGCTCTTCCTGGTGTTCTTGGCCGCGCTCGCCTTCGAGCCGATCCGCCAGCAGCTCCAGGAGCTGATCGCCCGCACCATGATCCGCGATCGGGCCCCGGCCGCGCACGTGGCGCGCGCGCTCGAACGTCAGGAGGTGATCGCGGAGCAGGCGCAGCGTCTGGCGGAGATCGGCGCGCTGGCCTCCGCGGTGGCCCACGAGGTGAGGAACCCGCTCGGCGTCCTCTCCGCGCACCTGAAGCTGCTGGCCCGAGCCGGCACGGCCGCCGAGGCCGTCGCCGACATGCAAGAGCAGATCGATCGGGCCGCGCGCTTCATCGAGGACCTGCTGAGCTACGGCCGCCCGCGCCCGCTCGAGCTGCGCCTGATCGATGCGATGCCCACGATCCAGCTGGCGCTCTCCACCGCGCGCCGGGGCCTCGGTTTCGACGCCGACGATGTCGACGCGACGGTCGCCGGCGGCGAAGCACTCCTCCTCGAGGCCGATCAGGCCCAGATCTCGCAGGCGCTGGTGATCCTCCTCGACAATGCGTTCCTGGCGGTTGCGGGTGCACCCGACAAGAAGATCCGGATCAGCACCTCCGTGACCGCCGAGCGGATCGGGATCGCCGTCGAGGACTCGGGCGACGGGATCCCGGCCGAGGTGCAGGATCGATTGTTCGAGCCGTTCGTCACCTCGCGCAAGCGTGAGGGACCTCGGCCCGGCACCGGCCTGGGCCTCGCGATCGCGCGCGGCATCGTCGAGCGCCACCATGGCGCGATCTCCGCGGACCGATCGGAGGCGCTGGGCGGGGCGCGCTTCGTGCTGTCGCTCCCGAAGGTTCAACCGGTACTTGCAACCGCGGACTAGATGAACCAAACAGGGACCCGAGTGACCGATCGCGCGCGTTCGATCCTGCTCGTCGAAGACGACGCTGCCTTTCGCAAGGTGTACGGCGCCCTCCTGCGCGACGCAGGGTACGACGTGGCCGAGGCCGCCGATCGTCCCGCTGCGCGGCGCGCGCTCGAGGAGCAACGGCGTCCGGTCGTGCTCCTCGATCTGATGTTGCCTCCCGACGCCAGCGTCGAAGCGGGGCTCGAGCAGCTCGCCGAGATCGTCGCCGCCGATCCCACGGTCAAGGTCATCGTGGCCTCGGGCGCCGGCGACACGCGCCACATGCTCGCCGCGGTGAAGTCGGGCGCGTACGACTTCCTCACCAAGCCGATCGATCCCGACGTGCTGCTCGTGGTCGTCCAGCGGGCTCTGACCAAGCACCACCTCGAGCGGCGCGTCGAGGCCCTCGAGGCCGAGCTCTCCCAGGCTCGCCCCGGCGTCACGATGGTCGGGAGCAGTCCCGCGTTCGCCCGCGCGATCACGCTGGCGGAGCGCGTGGCCCTGAGCGACCTCCCGATCCTGGTCACGGGCGAGAACGGCACCGGCAAGGAGCTGATGGCCCGTACCGTCCACGAGAAGAGCCGCCGCGCGGGCGCCCCCTTCGTCCCCGTCAACTGCGGAGCGCTGCCGGAGAGCCTGGCCGAGTCGATCCTCTTCGGGCACGAGAAGGGCGCGTTCACCGGCGCCACCCGCG
Source organism: uncultured delta proteobacterium (assembly GCA_963803435.1). Classification (GTDB taxonomy): domain Bacteria; phylum Myxococcota; class Kuafuiibacteriia; order Kuafuiibacteriales; family Kuafuiibacteriaceae; genus CAWDML01. Next base: position 110,526 of record CAWDML010000001.1, read on the forward strand.
ATCATCGGGGCCTCTTCATTGAGGCCGACGGCGGCACGCTCTTCCTCGACGAGATTGGCGACATGCCGCCGATGCTCCAGGTGAAGGTGCTCCGCGCCCTCGAGTCCGGAGAGATCCTGCCCGTCGGCGCGAACACTGCGGTCCACGTCGACGTCCGCCTGATCTCCGCCACCAACCAGGATCTCCGCGCGGCCCAGACGGAGGGCCGCTTCCGCGAGGATCTCTACTGGCGGATCAACGGCGCCGAGGTCCCGCTCCCGCCGCTCCGCGAGCGCCCCGAGGACCTCCCGCTGCTGGCCAAGCACTTCCTCAACCAGTCCTCGCACCTGTGCTCGGACGGCCGTCCCAAGGAGCTCTCGGACGAGGCGCGCGAGGCCATGCTCGCCCACGAGTGGCCCGGCAACCTCCGGGAGCTCAAGCACGAGATGCAGCGGGCCACCGTGCTCGCAGGCGATCGCCGCGAGATTCATCCCCGAGGACCTCTCCTTCGCCAGCCGGGTGGCCCGTGCCGCCGCCGAGGGCACCACGCTCGGCGACAAGATCGAGGCGCTCGAGCGGCGCGAGATCCAAGAGGCCCTCGAGAAGCACAACAACAACCGCACGCATGCGGCCCAGGCGCTCGGCCTCTCCCGTCAGGGGCTCCTGAAGAAGCTCGAGCGCTATGGGCTGGGGTGACCGATGACCGAAGAGCTCGACCGACGCCTCGCCACCGCCGAAGCCGCCGCCCGCGAGGCCGGGGTGCTGGCGCGGGAAAAGTTCGCCAACCTCGAGACGATCTCGATCGAGAAGAAAGGGCTGCAGGACTGGGTGAGCGCCGCCGATCGGGAGGTTGAGAGACTATTGAAAGCCCACCTGCTGAGCGCATTTCCCGACGACGGCTTTCTCGGCGAAGAGTTCGGCGGCGCCGAGAGAGAGGGTGTCTGGGTCGTCGATCCGATCGACGGTACAGGCAACTTCGTCCGCGGCATCCCGCTGTTCGGCATCTCGATCGCGTTCTGGCGGGCGGGCGAGCCCGTCGCGGGCGTGATTTACGATCCGATCTCCGGTGACCTCTATGCGGCGAGGACCGGCGGCGGCGCCTTCAAGAACGGCCGCCGTATCCAGGTCCGCAACGTCGAACGGCTCGACGACGCCGTGATCGGGATCGGCTTCTCGACGAAGGCCGACAAGGCCCCCATGGTCGAGGCGCTGCGAGCCTTCCTCGAAGCGGGCGCCGAGTTCCGCCGCCTCGGCGCCGCCGTGCTCTGCCTCGCGTGGGTCGCCGAGGGCCGCCTCGACGCCTTCTGGCACACCAGCCTCAACGCGTGGGACGCGCTCGCCGGGATGGTGTTGGTGCGCGAGGCGGGCGGGCGCGTGAACCATGTCTTCGGTGAAGGCGAGCTGCTCTCGCGCGGGCCCACGCTGGTGTCCTCGCCGAGGATCGCGGGTGCGGTCGAGGCGATCACCGGCGTCGCGCTCCGCTGACGTGCGCTCGATCGCCTTGACACGCCGGAGCTGTTCCGGCACGCGCGCGCGCACGTGTTCATACTTATTACGATCGCGCCTCGTAACCCCGCAGAAAAAATGACGTTTCTCGATCGGGTCACTTGACGCGCTCGGGGCCGATCTTTAGAGTAGCGCCATCGCTCGGCGGCGTTCCGTCGGCGAAATCAACAGAGAGGAAGTGGAGCCTTCGATGTCGAGACCCGCACAGCAGATTTGGTCGAAGAATCATCTTCGCACCGGTTACGTGTGCCGCGTCGCCGGCACGCCCCTCGGATTCGAAAGTGATCGAATCGAAGGCGGGTACCGAGGCCCCTAGGCGAGCGCTCTTTCACTAGAGACCGCCCTCCGGAGCCGGGTACCCAACAGGGCACCCGGCTTTTTTCGTTTCTGATGTCCGCGTGGAAGAGTGGCTGAGCGGCAAAGGCACCGGCTTGCTAAGCCGGCGAGTGGGCGATCCCCATGCACAGGTTCGAGTCCTGTCTCTTCCGTTTTGTTTCTTTGAGCTCACCGGCTCACGGTTTCGCGTGGGGATGGTCGCCGCCCGAGCTTCTCCAACTCGGCCAGGCTGTCGCAACGGCAGCCCTCCCCTTTTTCTCAACCGTTTTTGTCCTTTGGTACAGTTAACCTATTACGAGGTCATGACCACGAGTGTTTGCTCGTCGTCTTCTGCCTGCCCAAGGCTTGCAGAGGCCTCGACCGGCCGCGATAGCCCAACTCGGTAGAGGCACTAGGTCGAGGACCTAGCGAGTGCAGGTTCGAACCCTGCTCGTGGCAAGACACAATGGAGGTGAGGGATGGACACGCTGGTCCTGAGCTGTAGCTACCAGCCTGTCGACCGAATCAGCTGGCAGCGCGCGATCTGTCTGTGGGTCATGGAGAAGGTCGAGGTCCTCGAGGAGTACGCGGACCGAGAGATCCGCTCCGTGTCGCTGGCGATCAAGATGCCGTCCGTCGTGCGGTTTCTGCACCAGACGAAGGTCCGGCGCGGCTCGGTGAGGTTCTCACGCGAGAACGTGTTCACCCGCGACAAGGGTCGCTGCCAGTACTGCTCGGCGAAGGTCTCCCGCATGGAGGCGACGTACGACCACGTGATTCCGCGACGTCTGGGAGGCCAGACGCGATGGGACAACATCGTGATCAGTTGCTACGACTGCAATCAGAAGAAGGGTGGCCGCACGCCGCAGCAGGCCGGGATGAAGCTGATCGCGGTACCGAGCAAGCCGAAGTCTCTGCCGCCGACCTTTCGGGTCACGTTCACGCAGCGGTCGGGCGTACCGGCTTCCTGGAGGCAGTACCTCGTCGACGTTCATTACTGGCACGGTGAGCTCGAGCAGGACTGACAAAAGCGCTCGGCGTGACAGGGTTTGAAAGGGTGAGGCGGTCTCGTGCCGCCTCACCCTTCGCTTTTTCGACGCTCTCCTCGATGCGCGCGGGTCGCGCAAGCTTTTTGCAACCGGACCTGCGCACGATGAGATCCTCCCTCCTCGCACTGTTCGCGCTCACCGCCTGCGGCGGCGAAGATGCTGCGTCCTTCGACGTGACCCCTCCTCGCGCCCCTGAGACGCCTCGCGTCGATCCCGACGCGATCCAGCCACAGCCCGCCGACCCGGTCGTCCTGCCCTCGCTCGGGCCCTGTCCGGCCGGCTGGAGCTCGGTACGCACGGATGGGCTCGAGACCTGCGAGCCCTGGCCGGCCGCTGCACCGCCCGCGTGCGCGCCCGACGAGATGGCGACGCCCGCGCATCCTGCCTGTGCGGTCGTCGGTGCGAGCTGCGGCGCCGAGTGGGCGGAGAACCTCCCGGCCTCCGGGGTCCTCTTCGTACGACCGGGTGCAACCGGCGGTGACGGGAGCCGAGCCGCGCCCTTCGGCACGCTGGCCGGGGCCCTTGCCGCGGCCACCGACGGCTCCACCGTCGCGCTGAGCCGCGGCACCTTCGCCGAGAGCGCCGTGGTGGACGCCCGCGTGTCGATCGTGGGCGCCTGCGCGAGCGCCACCATCCTCACCTCCGATCTCCCCCAGACGCCGACGGACCGCGCAGTCCTCGAGGCCGGTGCGGACGGCGTGGTCGTCGCCAACCTGACGATTGCGGCCAGCGAGCGATGGGCCCTCATTGCGCGGGCGGGGAGCGTCCGCCTCTCGCACGCGATCGTGTCGGGCGGACAGCTGGGCGTGCAGGCCGAAGCCGGCGGTACGCTGGTCCTCGAGACCGTGCACCTCGCCGACATCGACGGCAGCGCGGTCTCGGCCGACGGTGCAGCGATCAGGCTGCTCCACGTCTCCATCGAGCGCGCGGGGATCGGGATCCAGGCGGCCGGGGGCTCCGCCTCGAGCGACGACGCGCTCCTGGCCGACACCGGCGACGCCGTGCAGGCCCGCGCCGGCGCGGCGGTCGCCCTCCGCGACGCGCTCATCGAGAGATGGCAGGAGAGCGCGGTCGCCCTGACCGAACCCGGTACCTCCGGCGAGCTCGAGCGTGTCGTGATCCGCGACGCCTCCGGCACCGGCGACGCGCTCGCCGCGCACGAGGGGGCCAGCCTCTCTGCAGTCCAGGTCGTCGTCGATCGCGCCGGACGGGCCGGCGCCCTCGCCTCGTCCCCCGGCAGCGCGATCGACCTCACCGATGTGGTGATCCGCGAGCTCACCGGCGATCCGGCCCAGAGCACCGATGCGTTCGGCCTGTACGCCGAGGGCGCTCACCTTTCGGGCCGGCGGATCTACGTCCGGGGCGCCGTGACCGGCGTGCTCGCGTTCCTCGGGGGCGCCTCCGCCGAGCTCACCGACCTCACGGTGGAGGACGGCCGCTCGATCGGCTCCGGTGAGCTGGGGATCGGCGTCGACATCCAGCAGGACGCGACCGCCTCGCTCTCGCGCATCCACCTCGTCCGCAGCCGCTCGGCCGGCCTCTCGGTCACGCGGGGCGCCAGCGCGACGGTCGGCGACGCAGCCATCCTCGACACCCAGCCGAGCACCGCGCTCGGCTACGGTGTGATCGTCGCCGAGGGCGGAGAGCTCACTCTCAGCCGCGCCCACGTCGAGGGGAGCTCGGGCCTCGGGTTCGCGATCACCGACGGCGCACACGCCACGGTCGCCGACGTCTCCATCGTCGGGACCGTCAGCCCCGACGACGATCGCGGGCGCGCCGCCTTCTTGGGCGCCGGCTTGGCCATCTCGACCGCGGGTGCCCTCGACGGCACACGCCTGGCGATCGAGGACAATCGCGACGTCGGTCTCCTGATCTCGGGAGGCGCCGCCAAGCTCGACGCTCTGGCCGTGCGCCGCACCTATGGCGACGGGCGCGCGCTGCCCGGCTTCGGGATCCAGGGCGACCGACCCACGTCGCTCGAGATCACGAAGGCGATCGTCGAGGACAACGACGGCGATGCGATCCGCGTCGAGGGTCAGCTCGGCGGCGGCGCGGCGGCCGCCCGGTTCATGCTGGCCGACGCCACGGTGCGAGGGCGCGGCGACGAGGCGCCCGGCGGGGTCGCGCACGGCCTCCTGGTCTCGGGAAACTTCGAGACGACCGTCGAGCGCCTCTCCATCGAGCGACCCGCCTTCACGGGGATCCGGATCGCGGCCGACCCTTCTCCCGCGACGCTCTCGGACGTCACCGTCACCGCGCTCGCGCCCGGCGATTCGGGCGCGCTGCCCCTCCCCCGCGCTGCCCTCGTGCTCGACGGCTCCCCCGCCGTCCGCGCCTCTGCGCTCGAGATCGACCAGGCGGCGATCGCGGCGATTCTACTCAATGGATCGTCGGCGCTCACCGCCGAGGACCTGCTGATCCGCGGGGTCACCGCCGCCCCCGGCTGCGACGCCGACTGCGCCGCCGCGGGCGTCGTCGCCTTTCCCGAGTCGAGCGGTGCCTTCGAGCGCTTCGAGATCGACGACGCGCAGGTGGCCGGCGTGCAGGCGCTCGGCGGCGAGCTCCACCTCACGGACGGCGTGATCGCCCGGTCGCGGGTCGGGATCAACCACCTGCCGGGGGTCGATCCAAACGGCTTCATCGATCGTGTCCGGTTCGACGATGACGGCGCCGACTTCGATGCGAGCGCGCTGCCGGTACCGTCGTGGCCCATCGGAGCACCGGAGTAGGCACCACCATCGATCTCTCTTCCTCCCGCCGCATCGCCTTGGTTGCCTTGGGGCTCACCCAAGATCGCGCTCTTCATGACCAAGTCCTACGTCAGAGTCGTCCGGCCGATCTTCCAGCGACTCGATCCTCAGCAGTCGGACGATGCGCGCCTGGAAAGCGCTAGGAGCGTGTAGCGCGTAGCGCTACCGCGAGCCCGGTCCGGGTCCCGGTCCCGGTCCCGGTCCCGATGGCGATCATGCAGCCCGGCGTGCGTTCATCGACTTGATGAGGCGCGTGAGCATCTCGACGACGCGCTTGAGACCATGCAAGCTAGCTTGCGGTAGCTCGTCCACCTTGACCAGCAGAAGTTCTTGGAGGTCGTTTCGTCTGGAATCGATCGTTGGGCGGATCGACTTCGACGCCTGGACTTGATTCGCGCGGGCGACCTACGAAGACATTCCATTCCGGGTGCTGGCTGGAGAAAGTCATCCCCACTTCACGACGATCAACGAGTTTCGGCTCGTCCACCTGGAGGCACGGAAAGCGCTCTTCCTCGAAGTCCTGAAGCTTTGCCAAAAAGCAGGTTTGGTGCGGCTCGGACACGTCGCACTCGATGGCTCGAAGGTGCAGGCGAACGCGAGCAAGCACAAGGCGATGACCTACGAGCGGATGGCCGAGGAGGAGAAGCGGCTGTCTCTCGAGATCGAAGAACTGCTGGAGCGAGCGGGCACGATCGACCAAGAGGAAGACGAGCGGCTGGGCGTTGAAGAGACTGAAGAGGACATCCCAGCGGAGCTCGCTCGCCGTGAATCCCGCCTTGCCCGCATTCGAGAAGCGAAGGCTGCGCTGGAACAGGATGCCGCCAGGGCTCGCGCGGAGAAATTGCGCAGGCAAGCCGAAGAGCAGCAGAGCAAAGCGGATGATGCTCTTGTGGATCGGGTGGAGCAGAAGCGAGCGAGAACTCGAGCCGAGAAGGCAAGAGCGCAGGCTGACCAGCTCGAACCATCCCCAGACCCAACTGAACGAAATGATGGATGGCCGCATCATCGCGTTCCTGCAAATGTGGACGGCACACCGAGGCCCAACGCTCGAGGAACTTCACCGACTCAGACAGCAGGATCATGTTGAAGGAGGGAGCGTACCTCCAGGCCTACAATGCCCAAGTTGTCGTAGATGAGCACGCTCAGGTGATTGTCGCCGAAGGGGTCAGCAATCAGGCACCTGATCAGCAACACCTCGTCCCGATGCTCCAGCCCACACCTGCCTCGTCGCTCGCAAGCGAATGCGAGACAAGTTGCAGACGCGCGACCGCAAGGCGGTCTACGCCCGCAGGAAGAGTATCGTCGAACCGGCGCTCGGACAGATCAAAGGGGCACGAGGATTCCGCCGGTTCTCGCTACGCTCCTTCTTCAAGGTACGAGCCGAGTGGACGCTCGTCTGCCTCACCCACAACCTGCTCAAGCTCTACCAATCGAAGCTCGCGACCGTCGCGAGCGTCTGACTCAAGGCAGCCATCTTCAGATCGGGACCCGGACCGGGACCGGGACCCGGACCGGGGTCGCGTGAGCGCTTACGCGCTACACGCTCCTAGACGGGCTCCCGACAACCCGTCGACAGCGAGCGCAGCGCGGCCTCGGCGAGGCGGAGCGCGCGGCGGCCGTCCTCGGCGCCGGTGAACCGAGCCCCCGTCTCGAGCCCCTGGACGAAGTGCGCGAGCTCGCGTCGGTACGCCTCCGCGTAGCGCTCGAGGAAGAAATACGGGAGCTTGGCGGCGGCGACGCCGTCCGCGCCGGCGTACCCGACCGTGGTCTCGAGCGGATTCTCGGCGCGGAGCATGCCCTTCGACCCGAAGACCTCGATCCGCTGATCGTAGCCGTAGACAGCCCGCCGGCTGTTCGAGATCTGGCACAGCACGCCCTCGGCGGTCTCGAGGATGACGCAGGCGGTGTCGATGTCGCCCGCGGCAGCGATCTCGGGGCTCACCAGGGACGCACCGGCTGCGAAGACGCGGGTCGGCTCGGAGGGGAGGAGCCAGCGCGCCATGTCGAAGTCGTGGATCATCATGTCGCGGAAGAGGCCGCCCGAGACCTTCACGTAGTCGAGGGGCGGGGGCGCGGGATCACGGCTGGTGATCGTGACGGTCTCGATCGCGCCCACCTTGCCGGCGTCGGCGGCCGCCTTGAGGGCGGCGAAGCTGGGATCGAAGCGGCGGTTGAAGCCGACGAAGAACGGGACGCCGGCGGCCTCGACCTCTGCGATCGCCCGCTCGGCGCGGGCCAGGTCGAGATCGATCGGCTTCTCGCAGAAGATCGCCTTCTTGGCCTGAGCAGCGGCGCTGATGAGGTCGACGTGGGTCGAGGTCGCAGATGCGATCAGGACCGCGTCCACTCCAGGGTCGGCCAGCGCTCGGGTCGCATCGGCGACCCGCGCACCGTACTTCGCCGCCAGCGCTTCGGCGGCAGCGTTGTTCACATCGACGACGTATGCGAGCTGTGCACCGCGCACCGCCGCCATGTTGGAAGCATGCACCGCGCCGATCCGGCCGGCGCCGAACTGACAGAAGTTCACCACGGTCGCGGGAGCATATCCGAAAGGGCTTGCCTCTCCAAAAGCCGCCTTCATAGGCTCCGCGGCCTATGTCGAAGCCCCGAATTCTCTCGACGCTGCTCGGACTTTGTCTGTTTTGCGCATGCAAGGCCGAGCCACCATCCGAGGAGAGCACTCCGAACAAGCTGGTCACCGAGAAGAAGGCGCCGGTGCTGAACCGGGTCGATCGCGAGACGTTCAACCGACTCGCGGCCGAGCTGGACCTCCCGCTCTTCTGGGTCGAGGACGGCGAGGCCGACGGCACCATCGCCCCCAAGGAGGTCGCGGTCCTCTGGCGAGTCGCCGAGACCACCAAAGGCGAATGGATCAACGAGGTCGGGTTCACCGACAAGTTCTTGAAGGCCTACGACGCGATCGCCACCCGCAAGGACAAGGGCCTCGACACCACCGGCCTGCCGGAGGCCGAGGCAATCCGGCGGCAGCTGGTGCAGAAGGAGCTGTCCCAGGGCCGCCCCACGCTGATCTACACGGAGCTCCCGAACGCCAGCGCAGAGGACAAGGCCATCGTCAAGAACGTGATGGATGCAGCGGTCCTCATCGAGCAGATCTTCGCCAAGCAGAACGGCGTCGACGGCATGGAGAAGATGATCCCCGCCGACGACACCATGAGCCGGATGATGTTCTACCGGAACCAGGGACCCTGGTGCCAGGCGCCACAGACCGAGAACGAGGCGGCGTGCAGCGCGCTGGCGGAGAAGCCGAAACGGATCTCCGGTCTCTACCCGCGCGCGCTCCAGGAGAGCGATCCGAAGTTCTGTGAGACGCTGTCGAAGCGCAAGGACGCCGACCAGCTCATGCACCAGTTCTACGTGGTGGCGGAGGACGGCGCCGACCTGAAGGCCGTGCCGTACAACGAGGCGTACCCGACGGAGATGGAGGCGGTCGCGCAGAAGCTCGAGGCCGCCGCCGCCGCGATCCAGAGCCCGGACGAGGCCGCGTTCAAGGAGTACCTCAGCGCCGCCGCCAAGGCCTTCCGCACCAACGACTGGCTCCAGGCCGACGAGGCGTGGGCGAAGATGAGCGTCAACAACTCCAAGTGGTACCTGCGGATCGCGCCCGATGAGGTCTACTCCGAGCCCTGCAGCCGCAAGGCCGGGTTCCACGTCAGCTTCGCCCGCATCAACCAGGGCTCCCGCGAGTGGCAGAACAAGCTCGAACCGGTGAAGTCGGAGATGGAGGAGGCCGTGGCCAAGCTGGCAGGGCGACCGTACGCCGCGCGCAAGGTCGACTTCCACCTGCCTGACTTCATCGACATCATCATCAACGCGGGCGACTCACGCGCGCCCGCAGGCGCCACCATCGGACAGAGCCTGCCCAACTGGGGTCCGGTGGCGAACGAGGGTCGCGGGCGCACCGTTGCGATGACGAACATCGCCACCGACGCCGACAGCATGACCGCGGTCGAGAACCAGGCGAAGTCGCTCCTCTGCACCGACGCGATGAAGTTCTATGCGCGCGAGCCGACCGCCGGCCTGATGGGCACCGTGCTGCACGAGGCCACGCACAACCTGGGCCCGGCCCACGAGTACAAGGTGAAGGGCAAGACGGACGACCAGGTCTTCGGAGGTCCGCTCGCCAGCACGCTCGAGGAGCTCAAGGCCGAGACCGGCGCGTTCTACTTCACCGACTGGCTCTCCAAGAAGGGCCTGATCCTCGAGGAGGACGCGAAGAAGGAGTACGTGCACGACGTCGTCTGGGGCTTCGGCCACATTTCGCGCGGCATGTACGACGTCGAGGGCAAGGCGAAGCCGTACAGCCAGCTGGCCGCCATCCAGCTGGGCACGCTGGTGAAGGAGGGTGCGGCCTCGTGGAAGCCCGACGAGATGGCCGCCAACGGTGAGGACAAGGGCTGCCTGGACCTCCAGCTCGACAAGTTCGCGCCGGCGATGGAGAAGCTGATGACGGCGGTGTCGGGCATCAAGGCGCGCGGCGACAAGACGCAGGCCGAGGCCCTGATCAAGGATCACGTCGGCGCCCCCGGCGAGAAGCGGAAGCTCCTCGAGACGATCACGGAGCGCTGGCTCCGCGCACCGCGCGCGAGCTTCGTGTACGCCGTCGATCAGTAGGCGTTTTGGGGTCAGATCTTCCGCTCGGCGATCTCCGGGTCACCGCCGCCGAAGATCTTCCCCACCGCCCAGCTCGCCCCAAACGCCGCTAGACCGATCCCCGCACCCACCGCCATCCCCGGCAGGCCGCCGATCGCGCCGATCGCTGCGAAGGTAACCAACCGCGCCGAGCATGGTGATGCCGCCCTGGGACGCCTTGACCGCGTCGCCCTCGCGCACCCCCTCGAACGTCTCGAGCCCACCGGCCGCGACGCCGACGCCGAGCCCGCCGAAGCGCGCGAAGGAGCCGATCTTGCCCGCGGCCGCGCTGGCCTCCTCCACCGAGCTGCCCGACTTGAGGGCCTGAAGCTCCTTCACCGCCGACACTCCGTACGATCCCTGGACGGTCGCGCTGCCCGCATCGAGCGCCACGGCGGGCGCCTTGCTCGCGTTGAAGCCGTGGATGTCGGAGATGAGCGAGGACGCCGACGAGGCAAGCCCAGCCAGTCCGGCGACGCCCCGCAGCGCGCCAGAGCCGGCGGTCTGGGCGCGGAACGAGGCATCGAGGCGTTCGGAGCCGAACCGGCTCACCAGCTTGTCGTTGAAGGCCGAGAGCTGCGCGTTGAGGCGCTCCTGGTGCAGCGGGGAGAGGCTCAGGTCGCTGGCCTGGTCGGGCACCCCGCGACCGATCCCGATCAGGTTGAGCCCGCGGCCCCCGGCGGCCGCTGCCTGGTTCAGGTCGTGGGTGGTGGTGGCCGAGACCTGGGCGGCCATGTCGAGCTCGTCGTCGGAGAGATCGCCGAGCTGGTCCGAGTCCTCCTGCAGCGGCACCGCCTTCGCGTTGACCGTGAGCCGCGGCCCGCGCCCGTCGACCATCGAGGTCGCCGTTCCGCCGGGACCGCTCACGGTCTCCTTCGAGGACAGGAGCTGCCTCCCCGCGGCGCTCTCGAGCGACCGGACGTCTCGGTCGCTGGTGTACTCGACCGGCGGATGGCCCGGCTCCCTCCGATACGTGCCCAGCCACTCGTCGACCTCGAGGCCGCGCTGCCTCCGCTCACTCTCGCGGCGGTACTCCTGAAGCGTTCGCACGCCGCGCTCGTCGGTCGAATCGACGCGCTTGGAGGCGATGAGCCCGTGCTCGTCGAAGAGCGTGTCGCTCGAGCTCTTCGACTCGACTGCATTGCCGTCCTCGTCCAGGCCGTTCGAGCGAACGCTTTCGCGCACGCGATCACCGTCGGCGGTCCGATCGACGACGGTGGTGAACTCCGGCGCGTTCTCGGCGAAGGTCTGCGCCTGATAGCGATCGCCGTCCTGCTTCTCCAGCATCCACTGCTTGGGCGGGGCCCCGTCGCCCTCCTGCTCCATCGAGGTGACGCGCACGTTCCCCTGCGCCCAGGTGGTTCGGCTCGAGCTCTGTTCGTCTTCACCGCGCTGCTGGGTGAGGTTCTTGGTCTCGACCACGTCCGTAGTGACGTCGTCGTCGAAGTCGTCCTGGAGCTGATCGTGGATGCCGTCGGCGCCGCCCTGGCTGCGAAGGGTCCGCTCGGTCTCCGCTCGGTCCTTCGGTCCGAAGCTCGTCTCGCGAGCCACCAGATCGTCGCCGTCTCTCGCGAGCGAGCGCACCTCGATCCGTACGCCCGGGTCGCACTGCCAGCGCTCCTTCAGCTCGTCCGTGGTGGGGCTCGAAGGGTCGCGGCTGGGCGGCTCCTTCCAGGCCTCGCGACGTTCGAGCGCGCCCTCGTCTCCTCCGGTCTCGAGCGTGCGCCGCCGGGCCTCGCCGTCCTTCCACTCGGTCCGCTCGAACCGCAGATGATTGCCGTCCCGCTCCGCGACCTCGCGCCAGAGCAGGTTCCCTTCGTGGTTGCTGCGGACGATCTCCACCCGGTCGTCGGAGGCGCTCACCACCTCCGCGCCGTGGGGCAGCTTGCCGCGCGCGCGCTGGAAAGTGGCGCCGACCATTCCGGCGGCGGCGGCGTCCATCCGCTTCGAGGAGGCCTCGAGGCCATCCCGCTCGTCTCGCACCGAGCTCTGATCCACCTCGATCGCCGCCCGTGCGGCGTCGATACCGCTGGTACCGCGGCCCTCCGACCCGCGCGGGAGGAGCGTCGCCACGTCGGTCCCATCGGCGGCCGTCTGCGCCCTCAGAATCGTGCCGGACGTGGAGCCCTCCGGTCTCACGGTCGCGCTGCCGAGCCTCGGCGAACGCGCGCCCGGTCGGTCGGACGCGATGGACCTGGTGCGAATGCGCCTCCTCCTGCCGCGCCTCCCGGGACGCCTCCAGCGCACGCTTCAAGCGTTCGCGCGCCTCTCGGGCTTCGGTGGCCTGCTGGCGCTGCCTCTCCCGCTTCGCCTCGAGACCCGTGTCGACGCCGCGTCCTGCGGCCTGCACGACCATGCTGCGGAGCATGCTCCTGCACCTGCCGGTCGTCGCTTACCACCGGACGTCTAATGGCTCGCGGAGACACACGTTGCGGAGCTCATCGCAGGAGCTCCTTGGCGAGGTGCGCACCGAGGAGATCGAAGCCGCGATCGAGCAGCTTCTGTCCCTCGTCGGTCTCCAGGAGATCCGCCGCCTCTCCGCTGGCCACACCTGCGTACAGGCCGAAGTAGATCCCCATCGCGGTCCAGGGGCCCTCGTCCTTGCCGCCGATCGACGGCGCTCGGAACTTGCGCGGCTTCGAGAGCTTCTTCGCCACCAGATCGAGGAGCGCGTCCGACGGCTCCACCCTGACCTTCCCGAGCGCGTTCCAGATCGCGACCTGGACGGCGCCGATCAGCTCGATGTCCTTCAGCGCCGGCTCCAGCCGCGTGTAGGCCTCGTTCGGATCGATCGACGCGAGCGCGGCGTACGTCGGCGCCAGCATCTCGGCGAGCTGGTTCTTGGTGAGCAGCGAGAAGAATCGTTGGGGCGGGCGGCTCATGGCTCGAAGGGCACGATATCGAAGGTGACGAGAAAACGCGCGCCTCCCGCGCGCGCATCGTCGTACCGCAGGTCTCCCTTCATGGATCGCGCCAGGCGGCGGCTCAGCGCCAGCCCCAGCCCCACGCCCGGCGCGCTGTTGGCCGCCTGATGGGCGGACTTCGAGAACGCGGTGAAGAGGTTGCGACGGGCCCCGCCGGTGATGCCCGGTCCCTGATCGGTGACGCTGAGCGCGATCGCCCGCCCCCGCCGCTCCGCCCCCAGCACGATCGGGCCTGCGCCGTACTTGCAGGCGTTGTCGACCAGGTTGAAGAGGATCTGCTCGACGAGAGAAGCGTCGACGTGGATCGCGTTGACGCCTTCATCGAGTGTGAGCTCGACGTCGAGGTCCATCTCGGCCTGGCCCGCTCGCTCGCGCAGCCGGTCCTCGAAGCGCGCGATTAGCTCAGGGATCGCGATCGTCTCCGCGGCGGCGCGCGCGCGACCCCGCTCGATGCGCGCGTAGGAGAGCACGTTCTCCACCAGGTGTCCGAGGCGGATCGCCTCTCGCTTCAGCGTGTCGAGATAGCGCTGCTTCTTGGCCTCGTCCTGGATCATGCCCTCCGAGAGCATCTCGGTGTACATGCGGAAGGTGGTCAGCGGCGTCCGGAGCTCGTGCGTGACCGCCGAGACGAACGCCCCGCGCCGCTCCGACAGCGAGACGGCGCCGATCAAGAGACCGCCGACGGCCAGCGCCGCCAGCACCACGCCCACCCAGGCCGTCACCAGAACCGCGACCACCTGCGGGCTGATCGGTGCCTTCGCGAACGGGAGCGCGCCCGGCTCGATCCGCGCCGGCAGCGCAGCGAGCACGCGCTTCATCTCGGGAGTGAGACCCTCGACGGGCTCGAGCGAGGCGGCCGGCAACAGATCGCTCACGTCGGCGAGGAGCTTCGTCTCGAGCCCCTCCCAGTCGAGCCAGGCGCCCTGAAGATACGTCCGCCCGCCGACCGTCACGCGCCGCGCCAGCACCAGATCGGATCCGATCCACAGCGGCAACATCGAGGCCTCGCCGGGATGGGCGAGCGCCTCCTGATCGAAGAGCCCATCGGCCGCCGATCCTACCCCCGAGTCGCCGTGATAGCCCCGCGCCTGCTGGGCCGCCCGCGCGCGCGCGCCCCACTCGACCGCGTTCTTGAAGCTCTGGACCGGCGCGGAGTAGGTGTCGAGGTTCTGCTCGTATTGTGGGTTGGAGGCGTTGAGGGCGATCGTGCTGGCGACGCCCTCGCGGCCGAGCAGCTCGCGCCGCTTCTCGAGCAACGTCGTGAGCTGGTCGCGGGAGACGAGGCTCCCGAGCCGCTCGAGCGCCGCCGACCCCTGTGGAGAGGTCAGGCGGCCCTGGTCGTCGAACTGGAAGTGGACCTTCACGTAGGCCGAACGCTCGGCGAACGCGGCCGCCGGGAGCTGCCGCCAGTCGAGCGCCGGGCGCGTGCTCTCGTTCGAGATCAGCGGCGCCAGCTCGGAGTCCATCCGCCACAACGACAGGCGAACGTTCTCCTCGAGAGTCGCGCGCCGTACCGCGCGCTTCTCGGCGCCGTCCCGCTCGATCACCACGATCGACAGGACGCTGACGCAGATCAGCCCGACCACCAGCGCGATCCCCAGTCCGACGAACGAGTGCCATGGCTTCAGCGTCATTCGGTCCCCGCGTCGAACATGTAGCCGCGCCCTCGGACGGTCGAGATGATGCGGGCGTCCGGATCTCGAAGCTTGTCCCGGAGCCGAGCCACGTGCATGTCGACCGTCCGGGTGCGCACGCTGCTACCCGGGAGGCGCCACACGCGATCGAGCAGCTCGTTCCGCGAGATCACGCGGCGCGGGTTGAGCGCGAGGTAGCGCAAGAGCGCGATTCCTTCTCCGGGAGCTCGATCCGACCGCCGTCGTCATAGCGGAGCTCCGAGCGCTCCAGGTCGGCCACCCCGCAGGCGAAGCGAACCTCGGCGAGGTCGCTGGGCCGCTCCGCCGAGCGTCGCAGCACCGCCTCGACGCGCGCCAGCAGCTCTTTGATGGAGAACGGCTTCACCTGGTAGTCGTCCGCGCCCAGCCGGAGGCCCTTGATGCGGTCCTCCTCCTGTCCCCGGGCGGTGAGGATGATGACGGGGATGGTGGGGCGGGAGAGGCGGATCTCGGCGAGCACGTCCAGACCGTCGCCGCCGGGCAGGACCAGGTCGAGCAGGATCAGCTCGCACTCGACCTGGACGCCCATCCGCACCGCCTCCGCGTAGGTCCCGGCCTCGAAGGTCTGGAAACCGTCGAAGGTCAGCATGTCGACGATACCCTCCCGCACGGCGGGGTCGTCCTCGATCACCAGGATCCGTCGCTTCACCACTGCTGAGCCTACTAGGAGACTTGCTCCGATCGAACCTCGACAAAATGGCGCTGGACGGCAGCGAGAGCACTCTCGGATCTGACGGCTGCGAGCTGCGAGCTGTCGACGCGGGGCCACTGAACTCGAGTGAACTCGAGCGTTTGCGGCGCAGCCTCGTTAAAACTTGTAGCCCTTCTTCGAGGCCTGCCCCTGGACCGCCTGGATCATCGCGGTGTCGAGCGTGGTGTCGGTGTTCTCGGCCATCTTCTTCTGCTGCTGGCTCACGTAGCCGTCGCGCTCGTGCGCGAGCTTCTGGATCTCGGCCTGGATCGTCTCCCGCTTCTGCACCTGCTCCTGGACGTACGCCTGGCGCTCGGCGATCGACATCGCGCGCATGTTGGCGGGCAGCTGCTCCCGGTCGACGTTCGCCAGGTCGACCTTGCCCTCGCGAAGCGCGTCGCCGAGCTCCCAGCTCGGGTTCTTGTAGTTCTGCGACGACTTGAAGAGACCGCGCTGGATCGCGCTGCCCTGGCCGACGGTCGCCGAGTTCTGGTCCTCGACCGCCTGGCGCCGCGCACCCTCGCTCCCGCCGTGGCCGAACGGGATATAGGTCTCGTTGAGCCGCAGGCTCAGCTCGGCGATGCGTCCGTCCTGCGGCGCGTCGATCTGGACGATCTTCTGGTTCTGGTCGATCGTCATGAACCGACCCTCGGCGAGGGCCGCACCGTTACGCCATCCGGAGGCCACGGAATCCTGCTCGGGACCGCAGTAGATCGTGTTCACCACGATGCCCTGGGTGGCGGCGAGCCGCACCACCGAATCCGGATCGATCGGACCCTGATCGAAGTTCTCATTGCCGGCGATGAACGCGAACTTGAGCGCGTCGTTCGCGTGGCTCCACTCGAGATTCTCGAGCGCCGTCTTCAGCGCCTGGCCCACGAACTCCGAGCCGCCGTTGGTGCTGAGGGCGAAGAGCGCCTCCGACACCCGATCGAGCTCTTCCGTGAACGGGAGCACCTGACGCACGTACCCGGAGGCCGAGGTGAGGTTGTCGTTGCCGTACTCGTACAGCGCGATCTCGAGGCGCGGCCGCTTCCCGTTGAGCTTCGCCGGATCGAACGCATTCACGATCTTCCACAGCTGCGACTTCGCCTGATCGATGAGGCCGTCCATGCTGTTGCTGGTGTCGAGGAGGAGCGCGATCTGAACCACCGGCGCCTCTTCGGTCGTCACGATGGGATCGGGCTTGGGAACCGGCTTGTCGGCCTCGTCGTGACGGCCGAAGACGATCGCGAGGGCGAGGAGACCGCCCGCCGCGGTGAACAGGGAGAGGGTCTTGAGGTTGGGCTTCATATTCCAACACTACGAACGAGCCGGCAGATCGTGTGTAAAGGGAGTGTAAATCAGAAGCGGATGGTGGTGATGGGCGCCACGTCGTCGTCGCTCCCGTCCTGATCGAGCCCGAGCTCCACGGGCGCGGCCGGATCGTCCACCTCGATCTTGGCGACCGGTTCGGCCGGGGGCGGTCGCGGCTCGGGCGCGCGGGCCAATACCGTCACCGCCAGGCCGGCCGCCGCCAGCGTGGCCGTCAGCACCACGCGGCGCATTCTCTCGAAGGGAATCAGCGGCGCGCGGCCGGCGGCCTGCGCCACGATCTCGGCAGCCATTCGCTCCATCGGGAGCCGCCTCTGCTCCACGGCTTCGGCCTTGAGCGTACCGATGAGGCGCTGCCAGCCTGCCCGATCGCGTCGCGCCTCGGGGCAGAGCAGGATCTTTCGCTCGAGCTCGGCGCGCTCCAGATCGCTGAGCGTGCCGTCGAGCTCGTTCGACATCAGGATCGTCACTCGATTCCTCATGCCGCACCTCCGCTCTCGAACCAATCGACGAGCTGTTTACGCATATCCTCGCGCGCTCGCTGCAGATCCTTCCTGACCGCGGTCTCGGTCTTCTGGAACACCTCGGCCAGCTCGGTCACCGAGAAGCTGGCGAAGTAGCGGAGGATCATGAGCTCACGGCGATAGGGTTTGAGCGTCTCGAGCGCCCGCTTCACCCGGGCCGCGTCCTCGGCCGCCTCCGCGCGGGTGTCGGGCCCGGCCCCCTCGTAGGGGAGGTCGTGCATGATCTCGGTGAGCGTCTCGCGCCGCACCTTTCTCCGGAAATCGATCGCGACCCGGAGCGCGATCCTCACCAGCCAAGGGAACAGGCTCGACTCCTCGCGGAGCTGATGGCCCTGCTGGATCGCGCGAATGAACGTCTCCTGCACGATGTCCTCGGCCATGCCGAGGTCGCCGTGCGCCGCATCGACGATCGCGCGGAGACGATGGCCGTAGCGCTCGAGCAGCTCGCGCGCTGCGGCCTCTCTCCCGTGCTTGGCGAGCTCGAGCAGGCGCGCGTCGCCGAGGGACCGGGTGTCCTCCTCGGTGCGCTGCCCGAGCACGCGCGTCGCCCAGTGGCTCATGGTACGAATCGACGACATCCGCCGCTCCTAGAAGCGGAAGCCCACGTGGGCGGTCAGCGTCATGCGCTTCGCGTTGAACCGGCTCGGGCCCTCGTCGCCTTCGTCCGAGCCCGCAACCGGCTCTCTGCTCTGAGGCGGATCCTTGCCGGGGATGAGCGCGCGCGCCGACTGCGCCGGGCTCGCGCTGGTGCCGTGGTGGAAGACCTCGACCGGGTACCAGCCGAAGTCCATACCGGCGTAGAGGCGCTTGATCACGATGTTGAACCCAGCGCCCAGCCTCAGGTAGCCGGCGCCGCCCTTCTCGACGCCGTCGGCGTACTTGAGGTCGTAGCCCATGTAACCGAAGCCCACGGTGGGGAAGATGTCGAAGCGCGAGCGCGGGATGACGTGGAGCGCGAGGCTGGCGTCGATCAGGTGTGCGTGTCCGGCCTCGAGGTTCCGGTAGTCGACGCTGTTCGTGTTGGCCCAGACGCCGCCGCGATCGAGGTTGAAGTTCGGCCCCGAGCGGTGGGGGCTGTCGTCGTGATTCAGGCCCTGGAACATCACGCCGGTGCGGATGCCCATCATGTCGCTGGCCATGAACTCGGCGCCGAAGCCGCCGAAGACACCCTGACCGTTGAAGCTGCCGATGCCGTGGACCAGCACATCACCACGCTCCGCGTGGGAGGGGCGGTTCCACCAGCTCAGATGCTCGCTGGTCTGGCAGCGCAGATCCTCGCGCATCGACAGCTCCTCGTTGCGGAGGCGTAGCTTCTCCTGGCGCAAGCGCAGCTTCTCCAGGCGGCGCTCCTGGCGCTCGCGAAGGCGGGCCAGCCGGCGCTCGGCACGCGTCAGCGGCGCGTCGGGGACCACCGGCGTCTCAGGCGTCGCCGGCGCGGCCACCACCGGCGGCGTCTCCACCTGCGTCTGTTCCTTCTTGCCGTCGACGACCACCACGTTCACGACCTGCGTGTTGTCGTTCTTGTGCTTCGCCTCCTCGCGCGACAGATCGTCGAACATCTCATCGGCATGCTGGCGGACCTCGTCGGTCTTGCTCTTGGGCGCCGGCTTTTTCTGCGTGAAGAAGTCCTCGTCGTCGTCGACGACCACCTCGACCTTCACGGGCGGCCCGGCCTGCGCGAACGTGGCCGAGCCGCAGATGAGCGCGAGGCAGGAGGTGACCAAAGCTGTGCGGATCGTCATCTTGCGACTCCTTGCGGAAGAGAGCTGAGGCGGTCGAGGGAGCGAGCGAGCGCGTCCAGCACCTGCTCGTTGAACTGCTTCTGCTGGAAAACGGATGCGCCGTTATCGTCGAGGCGCGTCTCTACGGCGATGAACCAGCGGTTGGACTGCCACAACATGATGCAGCGTCCCCGATGGCGGTAGAACCAGTGCGCGCCCGGGCCGAGATCCGACTTCACGGACAGCGAGACCTTCACCGAGGCACGGACGCGCTCGATCTCGGCCCAGAGCGACTCGGCGGCGGCGTCGTCCTGGAGCATGACGCCGGTGAGCAGCACCGATCCGCGGGCGCCGCGGTAGCCCCGCTGGAACGCACCGATCACCTTGTCGCTCACGAAGGACAGACGCGTGATGCCGCCGACGACCAGCTCCTTCGGCGACTCGACGAACTTCTCGAGCTTGAGCCCGAGATCAGGGTGCCACTCGCGAAGGACGGCGATGTCCATACCCGGCGGCGGCGTGAAGCGATCGAAGGGCAGCGTGCTCTTCATCAGCGAGAGCGACGCCTCGCTCAGCTTGGTAGGCGCGACGGTCACCTCGGTCGCCCCGTCCGCCAGCCGCAGCCGCCCGCTGGCCGGAGCGCTCTCGCCCGCGGGCCCGAAGAGCTCGGCTTCGATCAGCTCGATCGATTTGGGAAGGACGGCGCCCTCCTCGAGGTGGAGCGCACCTCGAGCCACGGTCATGGGCCTGAGCACGACGCCCGACGATGTTACGGCGACCTCCGAATCGATCGCGTAGATGTGACCGCGCACAACGCCCGCAATCTCGACGCGTCCATCGATGACGAGCAGGTCGCCGACGACCTGATCGATGTCGATGACACGCTTGTCGTGGATCAGGCGGACGAAGGGCAGCTCCGGCTCCCCAGCCCACGCCGAGGAGGTGAAGAGGAGCGCGGCGATCAGAGGAACTCCTCTGGCTGCTCGGCCGATGCCGCCCTTCGCCATCGCCCCTCAAGACGGAGGGCGCGGCGCTTTCGTGACCGGGATTTTTAGGTGACTGCGCTCAAGCGGGGGCGGTCGGCTTTGGGGCCGGAACCATACCCAGGAGCTCGCGAATCCGTGAATTCACGACCTCGCCCTTCTGCGTCACGACCACGCCGAGCGTAATCTCGTCGCCGAAGTCGAGCGTGATCTCGCCGGCCTTCACCAGATGCTGGAGCAGGGTCACCACGTTCTTCGCGTACATCTGGCTCGCGTGATGGGGGACGGTGGAGGCCAGGTTGGTGGGTCCGAGGACGGTGACACCGTTGTGCACCACCTCCTCGTCCGCGCGCGTGACCTCGCAGTTGCCTCCGCGCTCCGCAGCGAGATCGATGATGACGGAGCCGGGGGCCATCCGCTCCACCATCTCCGTCGTCACCAGCACGGGAGACTTCTTTCCCGGGACGGCGGCGGTCGTGACCACCACATCCGAGGGTGCGACCACCTTCGTCATCAGCTCGCGCTGCTTCCGGTAGAAGTCCTCGCCGAGCGCCTTCGCGTAGCCGCCCTTGTCCTCGGCGTCGCCGGCCTGCACCTCGAGCTCGATGAACTTGGCGCCGACGCTCTGCACCTGCTCTTTCACCGCCGCGCGCACGTCGTACGCCGACACCACCGCGCCCAGGCGCTTGGCGGTGGCGCACGCCTGCAGGCCCGCCACGCCGGCGCCGATGATGAAGACCTTCGCGGGCGAGACGGTGCCCGCGGCGGTCATCAGCATCGGGAAGATCTTGGGGAGGATCCCGGCCGCGATCAGCACGGCCTTGTAGCCCGAGATCGTCGCCATCGAGGAGAGCGCGTCCATGCTCTGTGCCCGGGTGATCCGCGGGATCAGCTCCATCGCGATCAGCGTGCCCTTGGTCTCGGCGAACCGCTTCGCGCTCTCCGGGCTGGACAGCGGGTCGGCGAAGCCGATCGTGATGTGCCGTTCGCCGAGGCGCGCGAGATCGGCCTCCGCGTTCGGGTTGGTGCCCAGCGTCCGGACCTGCGCGATCACGCGGGCCTGCTCGAACAGCTCGTCGCGGCTGACGATCCGCGCGCCCTTCTCCTCGTACTCGCGATCCAGAAAGCCGGCCTCTTCACCCGCGCCGCGCTCGACGAGCACACCGAGCTTCGCCTTGGTGAGGAAGGGAACGAGCGCGGGAATGAGCGCGACCCGTCGCTCGCCGGGAAAGGTCTCCTTCGGGATTCCAACGTCCATCGGGGCGCTCTCGGCGGTAGCCCACGACTAAAACGGTGTCCAGTGCCGCGATGACGCTAACGACCCGACCTCCGCACGGCGGCCGGTCGGGCGCGCAGGGTTTTTGACCTCTTCGACGAGCGCCTGCGGGCGGCGTCGTTCATGCGGCGCTCCTGGTCGATCCGCTTCTTGCTCGCCGCCCACGCGCAGATCGGGCAGGCGGTGAGGTCGTGATAGAGCGCCGGACAGTGCTCCCGGCCGAAGGAGATGATCTGCAGGTGGAGCCGGTTCCAGCGGTCTTCGGGGAAGATGCGGCGGAGATCCGCCTCCGTCTGATCCGCGTTCTTGCCGCGTGAGAGGCCCCAGCGCGCGGCGAGCCGATGGATGTGCGTGTCGACGGGAAATGCCGGCTTGCCGAAGGCCTGGGACAGGATCACGTTGGCGGTCTTGCGCCCGACGCCCGGGAGCTTCACCAGCTCGTCGAAGTCGTCGGGGACCTTCGACCCGTAGGCCTCCACGAGCGCCTTGCTGAGTCCCTTGAGCGCCTTCGCCTTCTGCGGCGCCAGCCCGATCTCGCGGATGATCGAGCGGATCGTGGGGATCGACAGCGCTGCCATCTTCTCGGGGGTGCCACCGACCTCGAACAGGCGCGGGGTCACCTGGTTGACCTTCTTGTCGGTGGTCTGCGCGGAGAGCACGACGGCCACGGCGAGCGTGAACGGATCGACGTGCGAGAGCGGGATGGGCGTGATGGGATACAGCCCCTCGAGGACCTCCATGATCCTCGTCGCCTTCTCGTCGAGGCGCACGTCAGCGGGCCTCGACCATGATGCACGGGCCCGCCACCACGCTCGGGAAGCGGGCGGCGGCCTCGAGGACACGGACGTCGAACGCGCCCGGCTGGAACCAGAGCACCGGGTGCGCAGCAGGATCGAGGGACTCCACGATCGATCGGGCCACCTCCGGCGGGACCACGAAGTCGAGGATGTCGATCGCCCCGGGGACGGCGTCGATCGTGGGGTACGCGATCAACCCCTCGACCTCCCGCTCGCGGGGATTGACCGGCACGACCGTGAATCCTTTGGCCCTCAGATCACGCAGGATGATGTTCCCATACTTGTGTCGAGCGTTGCTCGCTCCGACCACTGCGATCCGTCGGTCATTTCGCGGCGGCTCCAGCAGCGCGGCGACTTCCCTCGGGACCCGTGCCATCATCACTTCCATGCCACGCCTTCACGTCGGGAGCATCCTGTTTCCGCTCCTGGCGGCCTGCGCAACCACCTCACCGCCTCCCGTGCACGAGCCGGAGACGGAGGAGGCCGAGCACGAGCCGCCGGACCCGGGACCCCTCGCCGAGAAGTGGATGCTCCCGAGCCGGATCCTCGACGGGGGTACCAAGGAGATGGTGTCCGAAGATCGGCTGATCCAGGCGCTGATGTCCGCGCGCGCGATCTACGTCGGAGAGAAGCATCCCAGCCCGCACGATCACTCGGTGCAGCTGCGGATCGTGCACGAGCTCCACGAGCGCGATCCCTCCCTCGCGATCGGCATGGAGATGGTGAAGCGGCCGTTCCAGCCGGTGCTGGATCGGTTTCTCGCGGGCCAGATCGACGAAGCCACCTTCCTGAAGGACGTGGAGTGGGACGATCGCTGGGGCTACCCGTTCTTCCTTTATCGTCCGATCTTTCGCTACGCGATCGAGCACAAGATTCCGATCTACGCCCTCAACGCCCAGGACGAGGTGACGCAGAAGGTCGCGCGCGAGGGCATCGACGCACTCGACGCCGACGAGCGGGCCACCATCCCCGATCTGGATCTCACGAACGAGAAGCACAAGGAGGCGGTGCGCGAGGCCTTCGGAGGCCACCACGGGCAGGAGGAGAGCGGCGGGCACGGCGGGATGTCGTTCGACAACTTCTACGCAGCCCAGGTCATCTGGGACGAGACGATGGCGTACGAGGTCGCCCGCGTGCTGCGGACCGATCCGACGCCGAATCGAATCGTGGTGCTCGCCGGGAGCGGCCACGTGCGCGACGGCTTCGGCATCCCCGATCGCGCCGCCAAGCGCGGGGCCACTCCGCACAAGACGGTCCTGCCGCTGTTATTGAAAGAGGACGGTCCGACCGTCGATGAGGCGAAGGCCGAGCCGGGCGCCGACTTCGTCTGGTTGATGGGCGACGCGGTCGAATCGCTGCCGTGATACAAGATCCGGTCAGCGATGGCCGGGGGCGATCGGCGAGCCGATGAGGGCGACGGAACGGCGGCGACGATCGAGCCGACGCTGATCACCGGCGCGCCCCGCGCCACCGTCCCCGCGCGCACGCAGGCCGGTCCCTTCGCGCTGCTTCACGAGATCGGCTCCGGAGGCATGGGCGTGGTCTACCGGGCGGAGAGTCCGGACGGACCGGCTGCGGTGAAGGTCCTGCCGCTGACGTCCTCGCCCCGCCTGCGACAACGGTTCGACCGCGAGGCCAAGATCAAGATCCAGCACCCCAACGTGGTGGAGATGCTCGGCACCGGCGTCTGCGACGACGGCTCGCCGTACATCGCCTTCGAGCTGCTCGAGGGCCACAGCCTCGACGCGATCCTCGCCAAGGGACCGCTGTCCCCCGACGAGGCGGTGCGGATCGGTCTGGCCGCCTGCGCCGGCCTCTCGGCGGCGCACCAGCTGGGCGTCGTTCACCGCGATCTGAAGCCGAGCAACCTGTTCGTCTGTCACGACGGATCCGTGAAGATCCTCGACTTCGGGATCGCGCGGCTCCACCTCGATGCAGAGCTCACGGCGACCGGAGACGTGATCGGAACGCCGTCGTACATCTCGCCCGAGCAGGCGCGCGGCCGCACGGACGTCGACGCGCGCTCGGACGTCTGGGGCCTAGGCGCCGTGCTCTATCACGCGCTCTCGGGCCGGCCGCCGCACAAAGCGCAGACGGTGCTGGCCACGCTGGTCAAGGTGGTGATGGACGACGTGGCGCCGCTGGCGCAGGTGATGCCGGGGACGCCGCCGCAGCTCGCCGAGGCGGTGGATCGGGCGCTGAGAAGGAGCCCCGAGGAGCGCTGGGAGACCATCGACGCCCTCGCCGATGCGATCGAGGGCGCTGAGCTCTTGCAAGGAAACCTGCGGATCCCGCAGGCACACTCCGGCCTGATCGCGACAGGCGAACGACGCGTGGTGGCGATCCTCCTCGCCGAGGGCGTGACGGATCTGGGCTCGCTCCAGCGTGCCGTGAGCGCCCGCGGGGGCGTCGTGATCCCGCTGGTGGGCGGGCGCGCGATCGGCCTGTTCGGCGGCAAGACCTGGGAGGGCGACGAGCTGATCTCCGCCGCCGAGGCCGCCCTCGCCTGTCGCGGCGCCGCCGGTCGGATGGCGGTCGCCTCGGGACGCGCGAAACGCGCGGGACGCAGCATCTCGGGGGAGGTGCTCGAGCACGCCGAGGCCGCGCTCGCCGCCAACCTGGCCGGGGTCGCCGTCGATCCCGAGACCGGCCGCAGCCTCTCGTCGGTCTTCGCGCTCAGGGAGCGGGGACCGGGGGTCCTCGAGGTGTTCCGGGAGCCGACGCTCGACTGGAGCTCGGTCGAGCAGGAGACGCCGCTGGTGGGGCGGGAGGCCGAGCTCGCCCACGTGGAGCGCGCGCTCCGGATCGCGTTCGGAGAAGGACGTTCCTTCGCGCTCCTCGTGCACGGCCCTCCCGGGATCGGCAAGAGCCGGCTGCGGCAGGAGACCGTACGCCGGCTGCGCGGAGCTCCGGCCGGAACGCCGATCCGGATCCTGTCGGGACGCGCGCAGCCGAGCGATCGGCGCAGCGCGCTGGGGCTGGTGAAGAGCGCCATCGAGGACCGGGCCTTGCGCAGCGAGAAGAGCCTGGCCTCCCCCGCGTCGATCGACGAGCGCCGCGCCGCGATCGTCGCGCTCACCGAGGAGGCGAACCTCACCGAGACGGATCGCGACGTCACCAGCTTCCTCGGCGAGCTGCTCGGCGTTCCGATGCCCGAGACCGTCGAGCTCGCGGCCGCCAAGACCGATCCGGAGCTGATGGCCGACCGCCTGCGGCTGGCCGTGCTCGACTTCCTCGAAGGACTCGCCGAGAGCGGACCGCTGGCGCTGATGCTGGAGGATCTGCACTGGGCCGACGAGGCCTCGGTGTCGGTGCTCTCCGAGCTGATGACGCGGACGGGCGACCTCCCGTTTCTGCTGTTCGCTACCGCGCGCTCCGACTTCCTCGCCGACGGCGCGTCCCTTTTCTCCGGCGCCGATCGGGCGCAGATCGAGCCGCAGCCGCTGCTCGCCGAGGACGTGGTGCGCTTCGCCGAGGGTGCGTTCGGCGTCCGTCCCACCGAGGGCCTGGCGCGGCGCCTCGCAGAGCACACCGGCGGCAACCCGCTCTTCGTCGAGCAGATCCTGATCGAGCTGGCCCGCGACGGCGCGCTCGGCGACGACGTCTCCTCCCTGCCGCTACCGTTGACCGTGGAGGCCGCGGTCCAGTCGCGCCTCGATCATCTGACGCCGATGCTGAAGGAGATCACCAAGCGGGCCGCCGTGTTCGAACGGCCGTTCACTCGGGACGAGCTGGCGGCGCTCGACGTCACGGATGCCCGCAGCGCGATCGATGCCCTGATCCCGCGCGGCATCCTGATCGCGCACGGGCGCCGGCGAGGACAGGGCGAGCGTTACCTGCGTTTTCGGAGCGCGGTGGTGCAGAACGTCGCGTACGGGATGATCGGCGAGGACGTGCTCGTCGACTGGCACCGGAAGGCGGCCGTCCATCTCGCCCGGATCCCCGGAGGCGATCTCGGCGAGATCGCGAGCCACTTCGAGCGCGGCGGGGAAAAGGCGCGCGCCGCCGAGTTCTTCGCCCGCGCGGCCCTCGACGCAGCCCGCCGAGGAGACAGCACGAAGGTGTTGTTCGCCGCGGATCGCGCGCTCTCGCTGGGGGCGCCGGTCGAGACTCACTTCGCACTCTACATGGCGAAGAACGACGCGCTGCAGTTCCTCGGCAAGCGCGACGAGCAGGAGGCGGTGCTCGACGCGGCGTCCTCGGCCGCGCCCACGATGGCCGACTTCGCGCGGGTCGCGACCGAGATGGTGGCCTGGATGTCGCGCATGGGGCGCTGGTCGGAGGCGCTCGAAAACGCCGAGGCGGCGGTGGAGGCGGCGCGCGAGTCTGGCGACCGCGAGGTCCTCGGGCTGGCGCTGGGTCGCCGGGCGGTGGCGCAGGTCTACGCCGGCCAGCTGGACGCAGCCGAGACCTCGCTGGCCGAGGCCGAGTCGACCTCCACCGAGACGCCGAACCGACTGTGGGCGATGCTGGCGAGCTGGCGAGCACAGCTCAAGACCGCCAAAGGAGATCTCGGGGGGCGAATGACCGCGTATCGCCAGGCAGTCGATCGATTCAAGGAGGTCGGCGACATCCGGCGCGCAGCCGGCAACGAGGTCAACCTCGCGGATGCGTACAACCGACTCGGCGAGTACGAGAAGGCGAAGGTGGCGCTCCAGAACGGACTCGAGCATTGTCGCGCGGTCGGTAACAAGCCGATGGAGGGCTACGCGCTGCTGAACCTCGGCTACGCCCACTCGATGCTGGGCGAGATCCCCGAGGCGCTGGCCGCGCTCGACCGCGCGTCGACGGTCGCGCACAAGATCCGCGAGGTACGCCTCGACGCGATCGCCCGCGTCTACCGGGCGCGCGCACTGCTCGGCCGGGAGCGACCGGGGGAGCTGGCGACGGCGGCCGAACGGCTGGCGCTGGAGGCCGAATCCCAGCGGATCCGCCCGTTCGCGGTGACGGCGCTGGTGATCGCCGCGGAGGCGGCGCGGGCCGGCGGTGAGCTGGAGCGGGCCCGCCAGCTGGCGCTGGGTGCGCTGGCTTTGCGCGACGAGCTCGGCGGCATCGAGGAGGACGAGGCCGAGGTCTTCCTCTCGGCGGCCGCCTCGCTGGCGCTCGGGGGCGAGAACGACCAGGCGGACCTGATCCTGGCCCGGGGCCGGGCGCGGCTGATGGACGTGGCCGCCGGTATCGAAGACGAGGCCCTCCGCGCCCGATTCCTCGCCGTCGACGCCAATGCGCGACTGATGGGGGCGTGAACCCTCTTCCGTATGTCCACTCGCTGAGCGGCGGGTCAGGATGCCGCGGACGGCGATCGGCCCAGTGTTGCATTCAAACCCCGGACAATGGGCGAAGGAGTTCTTCCGATGAGAATCGACGAGATCGAGCGCGCCATCAAGCAACTGGACGACGGCGGCTGCACGAACGAGCCGCTCCCCGTCGCGGTGGCGGACGCGATTCTGGAGTCGCGGATCGTCTCCGTCGATCAGCTCGCCGAGGCGACCGGTGAAGCGAACGCGGCGGCGCTTCGACTCTTCGCCGAGGTGGGACTCGCCCAGCTCGGCGTGCACATGAGCCCGGGCGACGATCTGCGCGGCCACCTCGAGCGTTTCCGCCGGGAGCAGCGCGAGGGTCAGCTGGCTCGGGTCTCTCCGGAGCCCCTCGAGCAGTGGAGCTCGGCGATGGTGCGCCGCGCGATCCAGATGCTCGGCCGGCCGCTGCTCGCCGACGCGATCCGCGAGAGCTACCTCGACGCCGCGCGCGCCGGTCTGGCCTCGGCGGACGCGATAAAGCAGCGGTTCGCCGATCTGATCGACGACGGGGTCGACATCCTCCGGGCCAAGTACCAGGGCGTAGAGGCCGCCACCACGGGTCGGGCAACCCGGGGCGGCCTGGTGTTCCTCAAGGCCCGCGTCGACGACGGCACCTACAACATGGACCGCTACCTCGCGTGGTCCCGCGAGCAGTACCTCATCGCGATGTACGGTCGCACGGTGCGGACGAAGCTGGCGGTGGATCTGGCGGCCGACGTCGACCTCGAGTCGGTCACCGAGGACGACATGGCCCGCGGGCGGGTCCGAGATCTCCTCATCGATCCCAAGCACATCTGGCCCGAGGATCTCCCGCTGATCGACGAAGCCACGGCGCGCGGGCTGATCTCCAAGGTCGAGCGCGACGAGGCCCTGCGCGCCGCCATGTTCCATCAGTTCGAGCAGGGCGCCGCCGGCAATCCGATCGCGGTCGAGCTCGAGCTGGCGCTCGGCTTCCTGGAGTGGTCGCAACCCTCCTTGCGCGAAGCACGCCGGCGCGGTGTCGAGCTCGAGCTGCGCCTGCTCCGAGAAGGTCGCAAGATCTCGGCCGAGCAGATGGAGTACCTCGAGGCTTCGGTGGTCCGCGGCCTCCTCTCCCGCGAGGAGCTCGATCCGATCCGGACGGCCGTCTACCTCGAGCTGCGCTACGGGCCGGCGGCACGCCCCGAAGCCGCCGAGCTGCTGCGAGGCTACTCGAACGACGCCGTCTGGCTCGAGCGACTCCCGACCGAGAAGCCGTGCTGGGTCGGAGACGTGGATCTCGGCACTCGCCTCCGCGGCATGCTCGGCGCTCAGGCCACGGCGTTTCGCGCGGTGGCCGAGGCGATCATCGATTGGCTCCCCCTCGCCGCGGAGCCCGGCGAGGCGCTGCCCGCGTTCGACCGGCTGGTCGCCGCGTTCGAAGCGCCCGACACCCCCAACCCGCACCGCGCCCTCGAGAGCCTCCGCACGCTCCCGGTCGAGGTGGTGCGGATCGGCTTGGCGCGCGCGCGCCCAATCCTGCGCGACCTCCCGCCGCCGTCTCACCCGCTGCCGCCGAGGATCGAGCGACCGGCACGGCTCGTGCGGCGGTCGCAGTCCTGGCCGCGGCCGCGGATCGAGCGGCGGCTGGTGCCGCGGAGCCCGTCGGTCGAGGGTCGCTCGTAACCTGGGCGCGACCGTCTCAGCGGGGGAACACCAACGCGTAGACGGA
Source organism: uncultured delta proteobacterium (assembly GCA_963803435.1). Classification (GTDB taxonomy): domain Bacteria; phylum Myxococcota; class Kuafuiibacteriia; order Kuafuiibacteriales; family Kuafuiibacteriaceae; genus CAWDML01. The sequence goes on from CAWDML010000001.1 coordinate 139,668, forward strand.
GCGATCGCCGGTCAGCTCGGGGTGAAAGGTCGCGGCCGTCATTCCGGCCTGGCGCACCATGATCGGCTCGCCGGCGAGCGTGTCGAGGGTCTCGACGCGGGGGCCGGCGCGGCGGATCCGCGGGGCCCGGATGAAGATCAGCGGGCGCCCGCCGTCGGAGGTCGTCTCGAACGACTCGATCTGCGCGCCGTACGCGTTCCGCTCGACGGAGACGTCGAGGAGCTCGTAGCGCGCGAGCAGGATCAGGCCCGCGCAGGTGGCGAGCACCGGACGGGAGGCGAGCGCGTCGTGCAGGGCGGGCTCGAGGCCGGCGCGCGCGATCAGCTTGGCCTGGGCGGTGCTCTCCCCTCCGCACAGGATCAGGCCTTCGCTCCGGTCGAGCGCATCGCGATCCCGCACCTCGATCGGCTCGTGACCAACCGCGGCGAGGGCTGCCAGGTGCGGGCGAAAGCCGCCTTGCAGTGCGAGCACTCCGATCCGCATCACCAACCTCGGATCGCGAACCGCTCCTCGGGAGCGATCTCCGAGAGCGCGACGCTCGGCATCGCTCGACCGAGCCCGCGGGACAGCTCGACGAGGCGCTTCGGCTCACGCCAGTGGGTGGTCGCGCCGACGATCGCCCGGGCGCGCGCCGGCGGATCCTCGGAGAGGAAGATGCCGCTGCCGACGAAGACCGACTCTGCGCCGAGGGCCATGCACAGCGCGGCGTCGGCGGGCGTGGCGATCCCGCCGGCGGCGAAGTTCGGCACCGGGAGGCGCCCCTCGCCGGCCACGCGACGCACCAGCTCGATCGGCGCGCCCAGCAGCTTGGCCTCGGCGAACAGCTCGTCCTCCTCGAGGACGCCCAGCCGGCGGATCTGCGCCCGCATCTTTCGCAGGTGGCGGACCGCCTCCACCACGTTGCCCGTGCCGGCCTCGCCCTTGGTCCGGATCATCGACGCACCCTCTGCCGATCCGGCGGAGCGCCTCACCGAGATCGACCGCGCCGCAGACGAAGGGCACCGCGAAGGCGTGTTTGTCGACGTGGTGCTCCTCGTCCGCCGGGGTGAGCACCTCGCTCTCGTCGATGAAGTCCACCTCGAGCGCCTCCAGGATGCGCGCCTCCATGAAGTGTCCGATCCGGCACTTCGCCATCACCGGGATGGAGACGGCATGCTTGATGGCCTCGATCTTCCCCGGGTCGGCCGCGCGCGCGACCCCGCCCTCCTTGCGGATCTGCGCCGGGACCCGCTCGAGCGCCATCACCGCGACCGCGCCTGCGTCCTCCGCGATGCGCGCCTGCTCGGCGTCGATCACGTCCATGATCGCGCCGCCGGCGAGCATCTCGGCCAGCCCTACCTTCGTCTTGTTCGTCGCTTTCATCAGATCACCTCCAGCGCCGGTCTTCCCGGCGCGCGTGCCTTGCTCTCGGACAGAAGCGCGTCGAGCGCGCGTCCCAGGCGCTTCGCGCCCTCCTGGATCCTCCGCGGCGGCTCGGCGCAGAACGTGAGTCGCAGCCCTCCGGCCGCCCCGCCACCGTGACCGGAGATCGCGTTGAGGGTGCTGGGTGCGACCAGCACGCCCTCGCGCTCCGCAGCCTCGAAGGCGGCACCGGGCGGGATGTCGTCGGGGAGCTGGATGAACAGCGCAAGGCCGGCGCGCGGCGGATGAAACGAGACCTCGCGAGGGAGGTGCTTCTCCAGCGCAGTCGCCAGCGCATCGCGCCTCCGCCGGTACTCGGCGCGCACGCGCTCGAGATGCGCGGGCAGATAGCCGCGCTCCAGGAACTCGGCGAGCGCGTACTGCAGCAGCGCCGACGTGCCCAGATCCATCGTGTGCTTGAGCGAGGTGAAGCGCGGTCCGACCGCCTCGGGGTGGAGCAGGTAGCCCACGCGGAGCGCCGGGATCAGCTTCTTCGAGAAGCTGCCCACGTGGAGGACCTCGCCATCGAGCGAGCGGAGCGTGGCGGGTTGTGGTGCGTCGTCGAGCCAGAGATCCGTGACGTACGCGTCCTCGATCAGCGGCACGCCCGCTCGCCGGGACCAGCCGATCAGCGCACGCCGCCGCCCGATCGAGATGGTGCCTCCCGTCGGGTTCTGCGCGTCCGGCATGAGGTAGAGCGCCTTGGCCCCGGCCCGCGAGAGCCGCTCGAGCGCCGCCGGATCCGGACCCTCGAGGTCGCTCGGGACGCCCACCAGCCTCGCGCCCGCCGCGGTGAAGACGTTGAGCGCGCCCGAATACGTGGCCGCGTCGGCGAGCACGGTCTCCTCCGGATTCACCAGACCCCGTGCGATGACGTCGATCGCCTGCTGGCTGCCGGTGGTCACGAGGATCTCCTCGGCCCGCGCCGGCACGCCCTGCCGCATCAGGTCGGCTGCGATCGCCTCCCGCAACCGAGATACGCCCTCGCGCGGCGAGTAACCGAGCGCGCGCGCCTCGATCGTTTGAAGCACGTGCGTCATGCACCGCCGGAAGAGCTCGACCGGGAGCAGGTCTGCAGGCGGCTGCATCCGCGTGAGGTTGATACCGTCGCGACCGCTGGTCCTTCGCGTCAGCCGATTCGAGCCGGGTCAGCGGCTCGGCGTCCGCCGCCCGCGACATCAGCGACGACCACGGGATCCCGCCGTGCTCCGCTTCGGGCGACGCCGGCGCCGGCCGCGCCGAGTGTGCGCGGACGAAGGTGCCGCGTCCGACCGTGGACTCGATGAACCCGCCCTCCTCGAGGGCCTCGTACGCCCGCACCACCGTGTTGCGATGAACGCCGAGTCGATCGGCGAGCGCGCGTGAGGGCGGCAGTCGGAAGCCCGTGGAGAACGCACCGTTTTTGATGCGCTCGACCACCTGATCGAAGATCTGCTGGTAGAAGGGGCCGCCGCCGGCCCGAAGCTCGATCGCGAGAGATTGGTCCATTTGGTCTACCTCATTGCCCGGTCGAGCGTGAGGATAGCAGCCTCAGCTGCCGGTTGAAGAGCTAAGCCTCAAAATTGGACCGTACCAAACAGACCAAATGAGGCTCAAAGGAGGATCCAACCCCGATTCGTAACTCGGGCAGCTGGTGCCGCATACTCTCGGGCAGATGCGATCGGCCCTCCTCTTCGTCCTCCTCGCCGCCTGCACCACCTCGAGCGGACCCAAGGCCGAGCCGACGGCGACCTATCCCGTCCAGAAGTCGGACGCCGAGTGGAAGGAGGCGCTCACGCCCGAGGCCTATCACGTGCTCCGCGAGGCCGGCACGGAGCGGGCCTTCAGCGGCAAGTACTGGAACCATCACGAAGAGGGCGTGTACGTGTGCGCGGCCTGCCGCCAGAAGCTCTTCGACTCGAAGACCAAGTTCGAGAGCGGAACCGGATGGCCGAGCTTCTACGAGCCCATCGATCCCAAGGCGGTCGAGGAACGATCCGACACCAGCTTGATGATGACCCGCACCGAGGTCCGCTGCAGCCGCTGCGGCGGGCACCTCGGTCACGTGTTCGACGACGGCCCCAAGCCGACGGGCCTTCGCTACTGCATCAACTCGGGTGCCCTCCTCTTCGAGCCGCGAGACCGCCAGCAGGGAGCGAACTAGGAGACTTGCTCGGCTCGCCGCTTAGAGCCGGTCCGAAACCTCCGGACCGTTCCGCGTTTCCTGTTTCGCTCGTTCTGCTCATTCGCTATTCAAAGCGGCCGTTGTTGCATCGTGCTCGATCGAACAGCGAATGACAGAACGCCGAAACAGCAAACTGCGAACGGAACGGTTTCTGGACCGGCTCTTAGCGACCAGCTGTCCCTGTCGACCAGACGGCGCCGGCGCCGGTGTAGATGACCACGTTGCCGTCGTCCTGGATCGCCAGCGTGCCGGCGCCGCGGCCGCTGGTTCCGCTCGACCAGAGCGGGACGCCGCCGGGGGCGTAGAGCACCAGGTTGCCGTCGCCCTGCATCGCGAGCACCTGGCTGGCGCGACCGCTCGTGCGCGAGTCCCAGAGCGGTTGCGCGTTGCGGTGGTTGTAGAGCACCACGTTGCCGTCGCCCTGGTGCGCGAAGAGGTAGCGGCCGTTGCAGGACCAGATCGCCTGGTTCACGCCCAGGCCGGCGTCCGTCCCCAGGGAGCCGCATCCGGGCGTGCCCGCGTTCGAGGTGTCGGTGGACCAGACCGCCCGGAGCCCGGCGGCGTAGACGACCAGATTGCCGTCATCTTGCACCACCGCCACAGCGTTGTTCTGCCCGCTGGTGTTGCTCGACCAGAGCGGAGTACCGGCGGCCGAGTAGAGCACCAGGTTTCCGTCGCCCTGGATGATCAGCGCGGCGGTGGCCTGCCCGTAGGTGCCGGTGGACCAGACCGGTGCGCCCGAGGCCGCGTTGTAGAGGACCACGTTCCCGTCGGTCTGATGTTGAAGCGTGTAGGCGCCGTTGCACGCGGGCATGGACTGTCCGGCGGCGAGAACCTCGTTCGGTCCGAAGATGCCGCACCCATGCTGGGGCGCCGTGGGCGGAGTCGACGGCGGCGGGGGCGGCGGCGGCGGCGCCGCCGAGCACGCGGTCGGGCTGGTGGCCACCAGCAGCTGGAAGGGATTGATGTCGTTGTAGTAGCCGCCGTCGGGAGAGACGTTGAAGTGAACGTGCACGCCGGACGTGCCCGAGTTGCCCATGGACCCGATCAGCTGTCCCGCGTGGACGGACTGGCCCGATTGGACGGACGCCCCGTCGAGATGGCCGTAGTAGTACTCCCAGCCACATCGATCCCTCAGGCGTACCCGGAGCCCCGAGGTCGAACTCGGGACACCGACCGCGACGATCGTCCCGTCCGCCACCGCGACCAGCGGCGCGCCACGCCGGGCGAACACGTCGACGCCGTGGTGCGCACCGCCCCAATCCGAGTTCGCGTGGACGTCGGGACACGAGACCTGACAGGTCCCCGTGCCGCACGACGCGGCGTCGTAGCCGATGTTGTGCGGCTCGGCGACCGGAAACACCGACATCTGAGGCCCACACGTGACGGCATCGGACAACGTCGTAGTCGGGTCTTCAGGTCCACCGCAGGCCGCGATCGAGAGTGAGCAGAGGAGCAGCGTGCATCGCATCGTGCCGTCGTACTCCGCCTCCGGGACATCCCTCCGGTTAATCTATGGTTAAATCGATCGGGTTGCGCGGGGACGAGCCCAGGCGAGGATGGCGGGGCTCGGAGCGCTTCGCGCGTGTCTTCATCTCTGCCAAGACCGCCGCCGATCCCGAGCTTCATCGGCGCGCGTCTGTGGTGCTCCTGTTCTCACTGCTGATCGTGCTGTGCGCCCCCGGGTTCGTGGCGGTCGCCTTCTACGCCTATGAGGTCCCCGTAGTCGGCGTCATCTCGATCGGTGCCGCGCTGATCGCCGCTGCGACGCCGATCGTTCTCAAGGTCACGGACTCCGTCCCGATCGCCGCCGGACTGCTCACCTTCGCGATCGTCCTCAACGTGGCGCTCGCCGTCGGCGCGGCCGAGGGGCTGACGTCGCCCGCGCTCGCCTGGCTCGCGCTCATCCCGATCTTCGCGATCGCGACCGCCGGTCGCCGCGCCGGCGTCGCGTGGTCGCTTCTATCCATCCTGACCGTGGGCGCGCTCGCGTTCATGACGGTGTTCGGCTGGCTCCCGGACCACGAGATGCCGCTGCCCGCGCGCCAGAGCGCCGCCGCCTGGAATACGGTCTTGCTGGTGGTGCTCGTGGGTGGGTTCATGCTCCTCCACGAGGGCCTTCGCGAACGATCGGAGGCCGCGCTCCGGAAGAAACAGATCGAGCTCGACGAGGCCCGCCAGCGGCAGGCCGACGCCGATCGGCTGGCCTCGATCGGAACGCTCGCCGCAGGTGTCGGGCACGAGATCAACAACCCGCTCACGTACGTCCTCGGCAACCTGAGGGAGCTCAGAGCGCAGCTCGATCCGAAGCAGACGGCGAAACCGAGCTCGGAGATGCTCCCGGAGTGGCGGCGCGCGGTCGACGAGTCGATCGAAGGCGCCAGCCGAGTCGCGGAGATCGTCGGCGACCTGCGCGCGTTCGCCCGTACCGAGGACGAGGGCGAGCGCTCCGCCGATCCAGTGGCGGCCGTACGGTCCGCCCTCCGGATCACGGCGCCTCACTGGCGGGCGCGGACACGCCTCTTCGACGAGCTCGAGGCCCTGCCGCCGGTGGTGGGCCCCGCGTCAAAGCTCATCCGCGTGCTCGTCGATCTGATCACGCGCGCGGTCGCGGCGATGCCCGAACGTCCGGCTGAAGAGAACGAGATCAGAGTCCGAGCCGGGCGCGCCGGTGAGCAGGTGGAGATCCTCGTCGAGGACAACGGCGACCCAATCTCTCCGGACGCGATGGTTCGCCTGTTCGAGCCGTTCTTCACCTCGAAGCCGCTGGGCGGCCTCCCGGGCATCGGTCTCGGAGTCACCCGAGCGAACGTCGAAGCCGCCGGCGGACGCCTGGACGCGAAGAGCACGCCCGGCCGAGGAACCGTGTTCACCGTGGTGCTGCCGCTCTCGGAGCGCCCGGCCGAACCCGCCGAGCCGCCGCCGCTCCGGGATCACGCGAGGAAAGAGCGAATCCTCATCATCGAAGACGACCTCCTGGTGGCGAAGGTGGTGCGCCGGCTCCTGCGCCGGCGCGGGGAGGTCGTGGTCGAGACGTCTGGAGAACGTGCGCTCCGGCTCCTGGAGGACGAGCACTTCGACTGGATCCTCTGCGACATCATGCTCCCGGGAATCACGGGGCTTCAGCTCTACGCGAAGCTCCAGGCCTCACGCCCGGAGCTCGCCGAGCGGGTGGCGTTCATGAGCGGCGGCGCGCTCGCCCCGGAAACGAACCGCTTCCTCGAACAGATGCGCGATCGCTGGATCGAGAAGCCGTTCGCGCCCGGGGCGCTCGAAGCGCTGGCCGAGCGCATGCGGCGGTGAGCTCACGCCACGATCCGCGCCCGCTGCAGCGCGAGTGGGACCTCGTCGCCGATCGACCGGGGCGTCCCGACGTCGCCGTCGATCACGAACAGCTCGCCGGCAGCCGTATCGAGCGTGTACTCCATGTGGTCTCCCAGGTAGGTGGCCTTCGTGACGCGCGCCGCGATCGGGCCGTCGCCCAGCTTCACCTCGACCGGGCGAACCGAGATCTTGACGGCTCCGTCCGGCGCGTCGATCGCCATGGTGTCGGCGCCCGCCAGGTACAACCGGCCGCCGCGCACCTCACCGGTCAATACGTTGCTGTCGCCGATGAACCGCGCCACGAACTCGGTCTCGGGGCGCTCGTAGAGATCCTTCGGCCGGCCGCGCTGCACGATCACGGCGCGATCCATCAGGATGATCTCGTCGGAGACCGACAGCGCCTCGTCTTGATCGTGCGTGACGTAGACGGCCGAGAAGCCGAGCTGCTGCTGGAGCGCGCGGATGTCCTGCCGCATCTTGCGGCGCAGTCGCGCGTCGAGGTTCGACAGCGGCTCGTCGAAGAGGAGCACCTTGGGCTCGACGACCAGCGCTCGCGCCACCGCCACGCGCTGCTGCTGGCCGCCGGAGAGCTCGCTCGGGAGCCGCCCGCCGAAGCCCTCGAGCCCGACCGTGGCCAGGCCCTCCTCCGCGCGGCGGTGGGCCTCCTCCTTGGGCCGCCGGGCCACCCGCAGCCCGTAGGCGACGTTCTCGAGCACGGACAGGTGCGGGAACAACGCGTACGACTGGAACACCATCGTGACGTCGCGCTCGGTGGCCGGCAGGCGGGTGACGTCCCTGCCGGCGATCAGGATCCGGCCCTCGGACGCCATCTCCAGGCCCGCGATCATCCGCAGCGTCGTGGTCTTGCCGCAGCCTGACGGTCCGAGCAGCGTGACCAGCTGACCCTCGGCGATCTCGAAGGAGATCGAGCGCACCGCGGTGACCTCGCCGTAGCGCTTGCTGACGTTCTCGAAGACGACGGCGGTCATGCCACGATCCTCCGGCCGAGGTTTCGCCGGCCCACGACGAGCTCGATGGATCCGATCGCGATCATCATCAGCACGATCAGCACGGAGGAGTACGCGATCGCCGGGCCGTAGTCGCCGTGCTCGACGCGGCCGAGGATGTAGGTCGTCGAGAGATCGTAGTCGGCGCTGACCAGGAAGATGACAGCGCTGACCGCGGTCATGGCGCGCACGAAGCCGTAGACCAGCGCCGCCACCAGCGCCGGCCGGAGGAGCGGGAGCACCACCCTGCGGAGCGTCGTGAAGCTGGTGGCGCCCAGCGTGAGTGAGGCCTCGTCGAGGCTGGAGTCGATCTGGCTCAGCGTCGCCAGGCCTGCACGAACGCCCACGGTCATGTTCCGGAAGACGAAGCAGATGACCAGGATCGCCGCGGTGCCGGTGACCTCGATCGGCGGGACGTTGAAGGCGAGGATGTAGCTCACCCCGATCACCGTGCCCGGGATGGCGAAGCTGAGCATCGTCCCGAACTCGAACGCCGCGCGGCCGGCGAAGCGCTGGCGGGAGAGGAGGTAGGCGGTCAAGAGGCCCATCACCGCCGTGAGCGGTGCCGAGAGGGTGGCGACGACGACCGTGGTGATCAGCGAGGGCCAGCCGGAGCCGGTCAGGTGCATGCCACCGGACGACGAGATCGAGAACATCGACTGGAAGTGCTCGAGCGTGAACGTGTTGTCACGGCCCCAGATCTTGACGAAGCCGCCGAACAGCGCGGTCAGGTAGATGGCGGCGGTGAAGAGCGCCCACGGGATCGCGACGCACCGGACCAGGACGTCCAGCCCGCGCGGGAGCAACGAGGGCGCGCCGCTGTCCGCCTTGCCCGTCATGGTCGTGTACGACCTCTTCCCCACCCAGGATCGCTGCGCCCAGAAGGCGAGCAGCGTGAAAGTGAGGAGCACCAGCGCGAACGAGGCCGCCCGCGCGACGTCGTGCTGTGCGCCGGCGACCGCGAAGTAGATGTCCGTGGCGAGCACGTCGTAGTTGCCGCCGAGCACCAGCGGGTTGCCGAAGTCGGCCAGGCTCTCGATGAAGCCGATCAGGAAGGCGCTGGCCAGCCCCGGGCGGATCAACGGCAGCGTCACGGTCACGAAGGTCGTCCAGCGATCGGCGCCCAGGGTCTGGGCCGCCTCCTCCATCGAGGGGCTGATCCCCTCGACCACCCCGATCAGCACCAGGAACGCGACCGGCGTGAACGCGAGGAGCTGCGCCAGCAGGATCCCGGGGAGGCCGAAGATATAGCGGCTGGGCGCGAGGCCGAACATCTCCTCGATCAGCGAGGTGACGGCGCCGGCGCGCCCGAACATCAGGATCACCGCGAGCCCGAGAACGAAGGGCGGCGTGATGATCGGGAGGATCGTCAGCGACTTCAGCAGACGCCCGGCGAAGAAGCGGGTACGCGTGACCACCAGCGCGAAGGCGAGCCCGAGGAGCGTGGAGCCGGCGCCGGCGAGCAGCGCCAGGAAGAGCGTGCGCCAGGCGACGCCCCAGTGAGCCGCGCCCAGGCCCAGGCCCCAGATCTTCTCGGAGGAGAGGTTGCCGAGGAAGACGCCCAGCGAGAGCGCGCCGTCCTCGGACTCGAAGGCGCGCACCAGGATGATCAGCGTCGGATAGACCACGAAGAGCAGCGTCGACGCGATCACCACCGCCAGCGCGCCCAGCACGAAGGCGTCGCCCCGGACGTAGCCGCGCGCGGCCAGGCCCTCGGCCAGGTAGAGCAGGAAGACGAGGTGGACGATCAGCGCGCCGTAGCCCATCCCGTACTGCTTGGCGGCGAGCGGCCCGAACAGCGCCTCGAGCGTGTCGAACGACCATCCGAGCGCGCCGATCGAGAAGCCCTGGACCAGGCCGTAAGCGAGCCCGCCGGCGCCCGCGGCCACCAAGATCCTCCAGGTCGAGGGACTCCGCCGCCGAAGGGTGAGTGCGGGGACGAGCAGCAGCGGCAAGTAGGGCAGGAGCCAGATCTTGCCGAAGAGGAAGACCTGCCAGAGGGCCGGGCCGGCCTCGGCGTCGGCCGGATAGTACGGGATCCATTCGGTGGAGAAGAAGCCGGACTCGATCCCATACCAAGGGATCGCGAGGAAGGCGGCGAGCCCGACGACCATCTGGATCGCGACGCGCTTCACGTCAGCCCTTGACCTCGTTCTCCCAGCGCGTGAGGAGGCGCGTCCGCTCCTCCTTGGTGCCGTAGCGCCGCTGGTCGAAGTCGATCAGCTTCATCTGATCGACGCGCGGGGCGTCGGGCGGAATCTTCGCTTTCTTGTTGGAAGGGATCTGGAAGGCATCCACGCGGGCTGCGATCTCCTGGGCCTCCGGAGACAGCGCCCAGTCGACGAACCGCTCGGCCTGATCGGGGTGGCGGGCGCCCCGAATGATGCTGACGCATCCGATCTCGAAGCCGGTGCCCTCCTCGGGCGCCACCAGCTTCAGCGGGAAGCCGGCCTTCTTCTCGGTCATGGCGTCGTGGAGAAACGCGATGCCGATCCCGGTCTCGCCCTGCCCCGCCGCACGCACCGGTGCGGCGCCGCTCTTGGTGTACTGGTTGATGCTGCGACCGAGCTGCTTTAGGTACGCGAAGCCCTGCTCTTCTCCGAAGAGCTGCACGATCGTGGCGAGCATCGTGTAGGCGGTCCCGGACGAGTTCGGGTTCGCCATCTGGATCTCGCCCTTGAACTCGTCGCGGAGCAGGTCGTGCCAGCCCTTGGGAGGCTCGAGGCCGCGCTTGGCCAGCCACTCGGTGTTGTAGGCGAAGCCGAGCGCGCCCATGTAGATGCCGGTGGCCCGGTACTCGCCGGTGCCGGGCGGATCCACGGCCCACGGGTGGAGCTCGGGCAGACGCGGCGACCGGTACGGCGCGCTCAGCTTGGCCTCGGCGGCCTGGAGGTGGGCGTCGCCGGTTCCGCCGAACCAGACGTCGCCCTTCGGGTTCCTTCGTTCGGCCCAGATCTGGGCGTACATCTCGCCGGACGACTTGCGGATCATCGACAGCGTGACGCCGGTCTTCCGCTCGTAGTCGAGCTTCACGGCGTCGCACCAGTCGATCTGGACGCTGCAGTAGACCGTGAGCCGCGGCGGGCGAACACGCTCCGAACGGGTGCAGCCGGTCCACGCGATCGCGAGCAGGACGAGGAGCCCCGCGGTCAGCCGCCCGGCCACTCGACGCTCCAGAGCTCGGTCAGATCGCGGACCGAGGCCACGCGCGGATGATCGGGATCGAAGACCGGCGCATCGGTGCGGCGCCGCTGGACCCAGCCGCCCCAGCGGACCCCGAGCGACATCAACGGGAGCACGTCGCTGGTGAGGCTGTCGCCCACCGCCAGCGCTCTCGACAGATCCGGCGGGCGGCCGAAGAAGCGCTCGAAGTCCGCCAGGACAGCCTGATAGAAGCCGGGGTTCGGCTTGCCGATGGGATCGCCGATCGAGATCTGCGCGTCGTCGATCCCGATCGCACGAAGGGCCGACAGACGCGCGCGCTTGCGGCGGACCGCGTCCTCTGGATCGTAGCGGAACGTCTGGGCGCGCTCGTCGAAGAGCAGGAAGCCGTCGCTGTTGGTCGCCAGCAGGAAGGGCGTGCCGGACTCGACCAACCGCTCCACCGCGATCCGGGCGTCCGCGAACACCTCGGTGGCGTCGGCGAGCACCTGCCAGTAGTGATCGATCGCGCCGTCGATCAGCGCCTCGGTGACGGGCTGGCCGTGCGCCTCCAGCGCGATCGCGAGCAACGTGTGCCGCGAGAACATCTTCAGCTCGTAGCCCTGCTCGGTGGCGCCGCGCTGCCAGCGGGCGATCTTCCGGCGCAGCGTGGTGTACGCGCTTCCGGCCTCCCCGCCGCCGCTGCGAAGCTCCGCGATCAGGGTGGCGTAGCCGTCCGCGAACGAGGCCTGCACGGCGCGCGCCTCGGTCTCTCCGAGCGCCGCGGTGAGGGGCGCGAGGACCGCCTCGACACCCAAGTGCGCCACGCGATCCATGTCGAGCATGACGTCGTCGACGTCGAGGAAGACGGCGGAGAACGACGTCAAACGAGGCCGACCTCGGCGACCAGGCGGCTGACCGTCTGAAACCCGAGGCGCGCGTAGGTCGGCGGATCGGCGAGCTTGGGATCCTGCTCGGCCTCCACGACCAACCAGCCCGAGTATCCGACCTGGTGCAGTCGCTCGAGCACCGCGCGAAAGTCGACGCAGCCGTCGCCCGGGACGGTGAAGACCCCGCGCAGCACCGCCGAGAGAAACGGCAGCTCCGCGATCTGCGGATCCGAGAGCACCTGCCTCCGCACGTCCTTGAGGTGAACGTGTCGGATCCGAGGCCCGTGCCGCGCAGCGACCGCGACCACGTCACCCCCGGCGTAGGTGAGATGCCCGGTGTCGAGCAGCAGCGCCACCGCGTCACCGGTCTGCGCCATCAGCTCGTCGATCTCGTGCTCCGTCTCGATGACGGTGCCGACATGGTGGTGATACGCGAGCTGGATCCCCTGGGTGAGGAGGTGCTCGGCGAGCAGCGTCAGCGACTCGCCGTACTGGCGGAGCGCCTGCGGGTGGAGCGCGGGCCGCCGCGAGATGGGCGCGGTCGGATCGCCGTGGACCGCGCCGGTCACCTCCGCGAACACCAGCACGCGCGATCCCATCTGCTCGAGGAGCGACAGGTGAGGCTCCATCGCCCGGTACTCCTCCTCCACGCTGCGCTCGAGCAGGCGTCCGCTGTACCAGCCGGAGATCAGCTCGAGGCCGTGCGCACGCATGATCGGGAGCAGCGTCTCGGCGTCGCGGGGGAACTTGTGGCCCAGCTCCATGCCCTCGTAGCCGGCCTGCTTGGCCTGAGACAGGCACGTGTCGAGGGAGATGTCCGCGCCGAGGGCGGGCAGATCGTCGTTGCTCCAGGTGAGCGGATTGATTCCGATCCGGATAGCCACTTCACGCCCCCCGTCGTCGCTTCTGCATCGCATCGAGCGCGCGGTGTGCCGCTCGGGTCTCCTCGCGCGGTGAGACCTCCGGCACCGCGACCTCCCACCAGGCACCACCGGCCCGGGTGGACTTCTCCGGATCCGTCTCGATCACGATGACTGTGGTGATCGGATTGGACTGGGCCGCCCGCAGCTCGCGCTCGAGGTCGTCGATGGTGTCGGCCTTCCGGGCGATCGCACCGAGCGACTCGGCGTGCTTCACGAAGTCGATCCGCGGCGTCTCCTCTGGGAAGAGGTTGTTGAAGGCTGCGCCGCCGGTCGCTCTCTGCAGCCGGTTGATGCAACCGAACCCGCGGTTGTCGAGCACGACGATCACCAGCTTCTTCCCCATCGCGACGCTGGTGGCGATCTCGGAGTTCAGCATGAGATAGCTGCCGTCGCCGACCAGGACGTAGACGTCGCGCGAGGGCGCCGCCATCTTGACGCCGAGACCGCCGGCGATCTCGTAGCCCATGCAGGAGTAGCCGTACTCGACGTGGTAGCTCCCCGGTCCGGTCGGGCGCCACAGCTTGTGCAGCTCGCCCGGGAGCCCGCCGGCCGCGCAGACCACCACGCTCTGCTCGCGGGCGGCGCGGTTGACCGCTCCAAGCACCTGGGCGTCCGTCGGCGTCCCCAGCCCGCGCTCGGTGACCGCGTCGATCGTCCGATCCCAGTCCGCCTTGAGCGCGCGGGCCTTGTCCATCCAGCCCGAGGTCCGCTCCGCCCGGCCGGCCAGCCCGCGCTCGAGCGCCTCCAGGCCGATCCGGGCGTCTCCGACCAGCGGCACCGCCGAGTGCTTGTAGGCGTCGAAGGGCGCCACATTGAGCGCGACGATCCGCACCCCGGGTCGCTCGAAGAGCGTGCGCGACGCCGTCGTGAAGTCCTGGAGCCGGGTGCCCACGGCCAGGATCAGGTCGGCCTCCCGCGCGAGCGCGTTGGCCGCCTCGGTGCCCGTGACGCCGAGCCCGCCGAGGCAGCACGGATGCGACCACGCGAGCGCGCCTTTGCCCGCCTGGGTCTCAGCCACCGGGATCCCATGCTTCTCCGCGAACCGTCCCAGCACCTCGGAAGCCGCGGAGTAGAGCACGCCGCCGCCGGCGACGATCAGCGGGTGGCCCGCGTCCTCGAACGCGGAGAGCGCGCGCTCCAGCTCGAGGGCGTCGGGCGCCTGCCGCCGCGTCCGATGCAGGCGCGGATGGAAGAACTCCGAGGGAAAGGCGTACGCCTCGGTCTGAACGTCCTGGGGGAACGCCAGGGTCACCGGGCCGCAGTCGACCGGATCCGTCAGCACGCGGATCGCGTTCGGGAGCGCGACCAGCAGCTGCTCCGGCCGCATGACGCGATCGAAGTAGCGGGAGACCGGACGCAGGCAGTCGTTCGCGGTGATCGTCGGATCGCCGAAGTCCTCGAGCTGCTGCAGCACCGGATCGGGGGCGCGGCTGGCGAAGACGTCGCCGGGCAGGAGCAACACCGGCAGGCGGTTCACGTGCGCGACCGCAGCCGCGGTGACCAGGTTGGTGGCGCCGGGGCCGATCGAGGTGGTGCAGGCCATCAGCTGGCGGCGCCTCATCGCCTTCGCGTACGCGACGGCGGCGTGGGCCATCGCCTGCTCGTTGTGGGCGCGGAACGTGGGGATGATCCGGTTCTCCTCGAGCGCGTGCCCGAGACCCGCCACGTTGCCGTGCCCGAAGATCGCGAACACGCCGGCGACCAGCGGCCGCTCCTCGCTCTCGATCTCGACCTTCTGGGCCGCGAGATAACGGACGACCGCCTGGGCGGCGGTGAGCTCGATGGTCGACACTCGAATCCTCCGGCGCGCAGGCTAGTTCACAAGCCCCGATCGATCCAGCGACGGATCAATCGTTCGAACGCAAGGGACACGGCCTCGATCAGGCCGGCCTCCGTCAGCTCGTCGGCGAGGAAGCGGCGCGCCGGCTCGAGGAAGATCGTGCGCCCCACCGCGAACCCTCGACACAGCGCCGGCGCCCGCGCGAACGAGGCCGCCACCTCCTCCTCGGACGCGGACAGGCCCAGGAGCAGCACGCCGTGGCAGCTCGGATCGCGGCGAACGATCGGCTCGATCTCGCTCCAATCGATCGGATCGGGCAGCTTCCACCAGTCCGGCTGCAGGCCGGCCCTGGCGAGCCGGTGCATCGCCTGGGGCAGCACGCTTCGATCCGGCGCACCGCCTTGCTCCGGGATGATCTCGAGCAGCCACTCGCGGTGGAGCCGCCGGCACGCCGACTGCAGCCGCAGGAGCTTCGACTCCTCCGCCAGCAGGGTCGCCTCCGGATCCTTCGGGTGACAGTGGACGAGACACTTCACCACCTGGCGCTGGGGCCAGGTCAGGATCTCGAGCTCCAGGTTCGGCTCTCCGATGAAACGCACCGGCCGCTGCTTGGGGCCCTCGATCGGGCGCGCCACGAACCAGCCGAGCCGCGTCATGCGGGCGAGCGCGTCGCCGCCGTACTGGCCGTCGATGATCACGCCGGCGCCCTCGATCCCGGTGCGCTCCACCGCCCGCACGCCCGCCTCGGCGATCGCATCCTTCAGCGCCGTCAGTTGAGCTTGCGGGGCGGCGGCGTCCTCCGCCATCACCTCCAGCTGGCGGCGGTGATCGAACGCGAGGATGCAGAGCTCTCCTGGGACGCGGGGGCGGTACGTCATCCGGTGCAGGCGCTCCAGGTTGGCGTCGAGATCGATGCGCGGGATCCGGGCGGCCCGGCGGATGTACGAGTCGAGCTCCGCCTTCGAGGGCATCGCCGTGGAGCAGGTATGGCGCGACACCACCAGCGCGCCCATCGCGTTGGCGTACGCGGCGCAGTCGACGAGCGGCTCGTCTCCCAGCCAGCCGCGGAGGAAGCCGCTCATGAAGGCATCGCCGGCCCCGAGGACGTTGAGCACGTCGACCGGGACCCCCTCGCAGACCAGCCCGCCGTCGACGCTGTCGGGGATGACGCCCTCGAAGATCGCGCAGCCGAGCGCGCCGCGCTTGACCACGATGACCGCGCTCGAGCAGTCGCGGATCGCTCGGAGCGCGGCGATCGGATCGCTCTTGCCGCCCGCGATCAGGATCTCCTCCTCGGTGCCGACGATGAGGTCGCAGTCGGAGAGCAACGGCCGCATCTCGGAGGTCACGTGCGCGCTCTGCACGTAGCGCTCCTCGCCGAGGCCGTGTCCGGTGAGCCGCCACAGCACCGGGCGGTAGTCGATGTCGAGGATCACCCGCCTGCCTCCCGCCTTGGCGGCGCGGACCGCCTTCTCGCAGGCGGCCTTGGTGTTCGGCGCGGAGAGGTGCGTCCCGGTGATGAGGACCGCCTGGGCGCTCCGGATGAAGGCGTCGTCGAAGTCGCCGGGCTCGAGGGCCATGTCGGCGCAGCGCTCCCGGTAGAAGATCAGCGGGAAGGTGTCGCGATCGGAGACGGCCAGCAGCACCAGCGCCGTCAGCCGCTCCGGATCCACGCGGAGGTGGGAGACGTCGACGCCCTCCGCGGCCAGCGTCCGGGTCACGAAGCGCCCCATGTGCTCGTCGCCGACGCGCGAGAGCATCGCGGATCGCAGGCCCTGGCGGGCGGTCCCGATCGCGATGTTGGCCGCGCAACCGCCGACCGACTTGTCGAAGCTCTGCACGTCCTCGAGCGGCGAACCGATCTGCTCGCCGTAGAGGTCGACGGCCGCCCGCCCGATGCAGATCAGGTCGAGATCACTCGTCGCCATGCGGCCACCAGTGCTTCGCGCCCGGCGTCATCGTCCAGCGGTGCTCCTCCGTGAACTCCGGCTTGGTGTAGCGGTCGCCGTCGAGATGCCGGATCGCCCACACGTAGTACATCCCGTACCCGGGCGCGGCGCACTGCGAGTGATCGTTCTTTCCGAGGATCTTGATCGTGTCGTAGGGCCGAACCTTGATCACCTGCTCGCCCAGCTCGGCATGTCCGTAGCCCTGCGGCGAGGTGAAGCGGTAGTGATAGATCTCGGGCTGCGCGTGGTGGTGCGGCGGATAGCTCGACCACCGCCCGGGGAAGTTGACGACCTCGCCGAGCACCAGCTTGGCCTCGGGATCGGAGTTGTCGTCGTCGAAGATCGTGCGCACGAAGCGAAACGCAGCGTCCTTGAGGGCACCCTTGCCGCGCCGCTCGCTCCGCACCGAGTCGGGGTCGTGGATCTCGGCGGGGAAGACGGCCGTGTTGGCGACCCGGTACACCGTCAGCTCGACCTCACCCTTGGCCTCGATCCGGACCTTCTGCTTCGCGCCGACGTGGAGCGCCGCCGGCGGATCGTCGAAGAGCGAGATCCGGGAGAAGACCTTCGTCTCGCCGTCGATGACGAACGCCACCTCACCGCTCATCAAGAGCCAGGCCGTCTCGGTGGGCGTGGTCTCCTCGTGGACCTCGCGTCCGCCGAGCTTGAGCACGCCGAGCTCCATCCCCGTGTCGTCCTCGGCCTCGCCGATGGCGGTGATCCGCGTGTAGCCGGGCGCGAATCCGTCGCGATTTTGGGTGAGGTGAACGGCCATCCCAATCGGATAGCATCGTTCGCGCCGTGCGCGTCAAGCGCGCTCAGAGAACGCCACACATCGCGATGAGGATCTGACCGGCATAGTAGGCCGGCAGCCCGATCCCCTTGTTGAGGAACGAGGACTCGACGAAACGCTCGCGCGCCACGCACACGTCCGAGAGGAAGAAGAGACAGGCCCCCGCCGCCAGCCCGGGGCCAGCCATGTTGTGGAGGTTGCCCACGGCGGCGGCGACCATCGTGCTGATCAACGTCATGTAGAGGACGACCGGCTTGTCGAGGCCGTCGAGCTTGGGCTCGATCCAGCGGTACACCAGCGCGGCCGCTACCAGGAGGCCGGGCAGCACGCCGAAGAAGTAGCTGAACTCGATGCCGCGGACGAAGAACGCGACGATGTAGGCGACGTGTGCGAGCAGGAAGGCGAGCAGGCCCGCGAAGAACCAGCGGCGCTCCTTCGAGAGCAGGAAGACGTCGCCGAACCACGAGAACACGAGGCCCGCGACGATCAACCACCCGTGGTGCGTGCGCAGCCCACCCGAGTCGATGGCGATGATCAGAAAGCACGTGGAGGCGAGCGGCTTGAAGATCTTGACCAGGCCCTTCTCCTTGCGAAACTCGGCGAGAACCAGGTCGATGACGACGATTCCGGTGATCAGGATCCAGAGCAAGGCTCACTCCTTCTTTCGCCGGGGCCAGAGCGCCCACGCGAAGACGGGCAGAAAGTAGAACAGCTCGGTCGCCGCCACCACCATCCCGCGGCGGGACAGGTAGCCGAGGCCGATCGGCGCCACCGGGATGGGGCGCCACGGGGCGAAGAAGCGCGCGTTCGAGAACGGCCAGGCCAGCGCGACGCCCATCCCACCGTCGGTGAAGGCGTCGAGGATCCCGTGCGAACCGATCGCGAGCGCACCGAGGAGGAACATGCGAGCGAAGTGCCGGCGATCGGTCGCGGCGAGCGCAAGCGCTGCCGCCAGCGCGACGGTGACGGCGTGGCTGGCCCCCCGATGCCCGAATGGGTCCCCATAGGGGATGCCGAACGCGAAGCCGACGACGTCGGCGTCGGGCGCCATCGCCAGCGCGGACCACATGACGCTCCGGCGGAGGCTCCGGTGGGGGTCGTAGCGCGCAGCCACGAGACCCACCGCGACGTGTCCCAGGCTCGCCACGCGCCGAGTATCCCACCCGCCGTCGAGCCCGTCACGGCCACGGTGGTGGGGGCGGGGTCTACCTCGAAGCGGGGCGGACCTCGGCGCTACGATAGATTCCGCATGCAGATCTTCCCACCCGCCGCTGGATCCGCCCTCATCGCCCTCCTCCTGGCGCTCGGCGGCCCGGCCTGGGCGTCGCCGCAGAAGCCGAAGGATCAGAAGCCGGAGCCGCCGAAGGGGTTCGTCGAGATGTTCGTCGCGGGCGTGCTCACGACCGAGGCCGGCCCCGCCGTGATCCTGCGGGACAAGGAGGAGACCCGGCTGCTCCCCATCTTCGTGGGCTTCGCCGAGGCCGACGCGATCCAGCGCCG
The DNA here is from genome assembly GCA_963803435.1 of uncultured delta proteobacterium. GTDB lineage: Bacteria > Myxococcota > Kuafuiibacteriia > Kuafuiibacteriales > Kuafuiibacteriaceae > CAWDML01. The sequence goes on from CAWDML010000001.1 coordinate 158,540, forward strand.
CCTCGAGCGACGCCACTTCGCGCGTCCGCTCACGCACGATCTCCTGGAGAAGATCATGCAGGATCTGGGCGGCACGCTGGTGAAGATCCAGGTCGAGGATCTCAAGGCCGACACCTACGTCGGCACGATGTTCGTGAAGAAAGGGGATGAGATTCGCCGCTTCGACGCGCGCCCCTCGGACATGATCGCGCTGGCGCTGGGCAACCGCGCGCCCATCTACGTCTCGGTCACCGTGCTCGACACCGCCAGCGATCTCAGCCTCGAGCCCGACGAGGAGAAGCCGAACCGCTACGATCATCCGCCCGACGGGATCAAGACGCTCTAGGAGCGTGTAGCGCGTAGCGCTACCGCGAGCCCGGTCCGGGTCCCGGTCCCGGTCCCGGTCCCGATGGCGATCATGCAGCCCGGCGTGCGTTCATCGACTTGATGAGGCGCGTGAGCATCTCGACAACGCGCTTGAGCTTGGCTCTGGCGGCTTGGACCTTCTGCTCGTTGGCGAGTCGGCGCCTCAAGCAGGTGTGGAGTGAGGCGGCGCTTTCGGTGCCAGAGCGAAGTGCCATCCGGTAGAAGCGAGCGGATTGAACTCTCCGGCGCCCTCGGCGGTGTTGTTCACGATGGAATCGGATGCCCGCCGAAGCTGATCGCGGACGTGAGCGTGACCGGGTTGCAGTTCTTGTGCGATCTCTTCAGCGATGTCGGCATACTCGACGGCGAGCTGGTAGACCTCGAGCTTCTCGTGATCGAAAGTGACCATGCAAGCTAGCTTGCGGTAGCTCGTCCACCTTGACCAGCAGAAGTTCTTGGAGGTCGTTTCGTCTGGAATCGATCGTTGGGCGGATCGACTTCGACGCCTGGACTTGATCCCATGGTTTCGTGGCGAAGCAATACCGTTCTTGGACTCCGAGACAATCGTTCTTGCTCCCGCCGTCCCCTCTCGAGTGGCTCCCAGAAAATCATCTCGCGTACTTCGTCTTGGACGTCGTCGATGAGGTAGAGCTGAGCGCGATCGAGATCTCGATCCAGTCCAAGGACCCGCGAGGCGAGCGACCGTACTCGCCTCGAATGATGATCGCGCTGCTTCTGTACGCCTACTGCACCGGCATCTATTCGTCGCGGAGGATCGCGCGGGCGACCTACGAAGACATTCCATTCCGGGTGCTGGCGGGAGAAAGTCATCCCCACTTCACGACGATCAACGAGTTTCGGCTCGTCCACCTGGAGGCACTGAAAGCGCTCTTCCTCGAAGTCCTGAACTTTGCCAGAAAGCAGGTTTGGTGCGGCTCGGACACGTCGCACTCGATGGCTCGAAGGTGCAGGCGAACGCGAGCAAGCACAAGGCGATGACCTACGAGCGGATGGCCGAGGAGGAGAAGCGGCTGTCTCTCGAGATCGAAGAACTGCTGGAGCGAGCGGGCACGATCGACCAAGAGGAAGACGAGCGGTTCGCCCGCAGGAAGAGTATCGTCGAACCGGCGCTCGGACAGATCAAAGGGGCACGAGGATTCCGCCGGTTCTCGCTACGCTCCTTCTTCAAGGTACGAGCCGAGTGGACGCTCGTCTGCCTCACCCACAACCTGCTCAAGCTCTACCGATCGAAGCTCGCGACCGTCGCGAGCGTCTGACTCAAGGCAGCCATCTTCAGATCGGGACCCGGAACGGGACCGGGACCCGGACCGGGGTCGCGTGAGCGCTTACGCGCTACACGCTCCTAGGCGAGTGGAGCTCGGTGAGCTCGTCCTTCAACAGCCCGTAGAACGCGGCCGGATCCGAGGAGCCCGCCCCGCCGAAGCCCTCGCCTCCGCCCGCTCTCTCGAACAGCCAGCCGAGGTGATGGTCGCAGGCCGCGCAGTAGGCCACGCGCCAGGTGTAGCCCTCGAACCAGGTGAAGTCGTCGGTGGGGAGCCCAGCGGGGCGCACCGCGCGGGCGTCGCGGAAGGTGTAGATGACCTTCATGTGGCCGTGGGGGTTCGGGAACACTTGCGTGAAGCTGGCGGCGCGCATCGCGAACAGCTGGCGGTGCGTGGCGACCGCGGTCTCGCAGCGCCGGCACACGAAGATCCGCTCCTCGTCCGCCTCCCGCTCGACGTCCTCGACCGGATCGGGTGAGGCGACCTCCGTCCGGGAGGCCTCATCCTGGAGGGCCTGGAACATCGGTTGAATCCTCGCACACAATGCTGCTAATCGGCGATCGTGGCAGGCCGCTACTACGTGGCGACGTTCGGCTGTCGCGTGAATCAGGTCGACTCGGCCGGCGTCGTCGGCGAGCTCGCGAAGAGCGACCTGGTCCGCACGCGGGATCAGAGCGAGGCCGATCTGATCGTGCTCAACACCTGCACGGTCACGCATCGCTCCGACACCGACGTCCGCAAGGCGGTCAGCCGCATCCGCCGAGAGAACCCGAACGCGCGCGTCATCGTCACCGGCTGTTTCGCGCAGCGCGATCCGGACGCCGTCGCTGCGCTCGAAGGCGTCGACGCGGTGGTGGGCAATGCGCACAAGAGCCGCCTCCCGATCCTGGCCGAGGCGATCTTCGAGCAACGTCCGGTCCAACCGATCGTGCTCCACACCTCGATGGAGGGCGTGCTCCCCGAGGACCTCCCGCCCGTCGAGCCCCACGCGACCGTCGTCGATCGCACGCGCCCGTTCATCAAGATCCAGGACGGCTGCGACGCCGCCTGCACCTACTGCATCATCCCGTCCGTCCGCGGCGCCGCTCGCAGCGCCCGCGCCGACGACGTCGTCCGCACCGTGCGCGAGCTCGTGGCCGAGGGCTGGTTCGAGGTGGTCCTCACCGGCGTCCACCTCGGCACGTACGCGTCGAGCGAGGGGTTGGGGCTGGCCGACCTGGTCCGCCGCGTCCTCGCCGTCGAAGGCCTCGGCCGCCTGCGAATGAGCTGCATCGAGCCGATGGCGTTTCCGATTCGAGCTCGCCGACATCGCCCAGGCCGACCGCCGGCTGGCGCCCCACTTCCACCTGCCGCTGCAGTCCGGCTCCGATCGGATCCTCAAGCGCATGGTTCGGCCCTACCGCGCCCGTGAGTACCGCGCGCAGCTCGACGCGATCCGCGCCCGCGTCTCCGACGCCTGCCTCGGCACCGACGTGATCGTCGGCTTCCCGGGCGAGACCGACGACGACTTCCGGGAGACGCTCGACTTCATCGCCGGCGCCGGCATCGACTACGTTCACGTGTTCAGCTACTCCGATCGGGAGGGCACCGCCTCGACGCGGCTCGGCGGCAAGGTCGATCCGCGCGTCATCAAGGAGCGGAGCACGGCTCTCCATGCGCTCGCCGAGCGGCTCTGGCACCGCCACCTCGATCGCCAGCTCGATCGCGTGCTCCCCGCGCTCATGCTGGACGGCGAGCTGGCGTTGACCGAGAACTACTGTCAGGTCCGCGTCGCCGAGGGCGGCGCGCCCAACCACCCGTGCCGGATCCACATCACGGCTCGGGAGGATCATCAGCTCACGGGTCAGCTGGCGTGACCTCGGTCTCGGCGGTCGAAGCCCTGGTCGCGCTCATGGTGGCGGCCACCGCGGTCGGCCTGACCGCGCAGCGGCTCAACATCCCCTACACCGTCGCGCTGTTGCTGGTCGGGATCGGCCTGGGCGCGCTGGGCTGGATCCCGGCGCTGCACCTCACCCAGGGCCTCCTGATGACGATCTTCCTCCCGGCGCTCCTCTTCGAGGCGGCGATCCACGTCTCGGGACGGGAGCTGCGCCGCCTGGCGCCTTCGCTGCTCACGCTCGCGATCCCGGGCGTACTGCTGGCGGCGTTCGCGACCGCGCTGGTGCTCAAGGCCGAGCTGGTCGCCTTCGAGCTCGAGACCTCGATCCCATTCCTCGAGCTCCTCCTCTTCGGCACCATCATCGCCGCCACCGACCCGATCTCGGTGGTGGCCCTGTTCAAGCAGCTCGGCGTGGAGAAGCGGCTCGCCGTGCTGGTCGAGGGCGAGAGCCTGCTCAACGACGGCACGGCCATCGTCCTGTTCGGGATCGTGCTCGAGCACGTCCGCGGCAGCGAGAGCAGCATGGCGGGCGCGCTGATACAGTTCATCCTGGTGGCCGGCGGAGGCGTGCTGATCGGCGCCGCCATCGGTCTCCTCTCCAGCTGGATCACCAGCCTGATCGACGATCCGCTCTTCGAGATCGCGCTGACCAGCGTCACCGCCTACGGCGCGTTTCTGGTGGCGGAGCACGTTCACGTCAGCGGCGTGCTCGCGGTCGTCATCGCCGGCCTCCTGGTCGGCAACATCGGCAAGAAGCGGGGGATGAGCCCGCAGAGCCGCATGGCGGTCCTCGGGTTCTGGGCCTACGCGGCATTCTTCATCAACAGCATCCTGTTCCTCCTGCTGGGCCTCGAGGTCCACCCCGAGCTGATCTTCCGCAACGCTGGAGTGGTGCTGCTCGCCTTCCTCGCGGTCCTGGCCGCCCGCGCTACCAGCGTGTTCGGGTCGCTGCCGCTGCTCCGGCGGATCGGACAGCCGATCGATCGAAAGAAGGCGACGGTCCTGTGGTGGGGCGGCCTGCGGGGCGGCCTCTCGATGGTGCTGGTGCTCTCGCTCCCTGCGGACGTCCAATCCCGCGACGCGCTGATCGCGATGACGTTCGGCGTGGTCCTGCTCTCGGTGGTGCTCCAGGGGACGACCATGAACCTCCTGCTCAAGCGGCTCGAGCTCGTGGCCCTGAAGAGCGACGCGATGCGCTTCCTCTCCCGGAGCCTGGCCCGCCTGCGGGCCATCGACGCGCAGGAGACCGCGATCCGCCAGATCGTCCAGGAGGGCGCGCGCGCGGTCCCGGGCCTGCGTGAGATCTCGAAGGAGCTCCAGCAGGATCGCGAGGAGATCGTCGGTTCGCTGGCCGCCCGCAGCGAGGACGAGGCGTTCGTGCAGGCCGCCAGCCACCGCGCCTCGACGCTCCGCGAGCACCTGCGCGAGATCGCGCGCGACGCCTACCGGCAGGCGCAAGACGACAATCTGATCGATGGAGAGGATGCGGCCGATCTGATGAGGTCAGTCGAGGACGAGGACGGCGAGGACTGAGCTCACTGAACGGTGCCGGTCGCCCAGAGCGCCGTACCGCCCGCCGTGTAGATCACCACGTTGCCGTCGTCCTGAACGCCGAGGAACGCGCCCGGGTGCCCGAAGGTGTGGCTCGACCACAGCGGCTGGCCGCCGGGGGCGTACAGCACGAGATTGCCGTCGTCCTGCATGATGAGGCTCTCGGTGGTGCGGCCGTTCGTGCGGGTCGACCACAGCGGGCGGCCGCCGGGCGCGTAGAGCACCACGTTGCCGTCGCCCTGATGAACGAACAGGAAGCGGCCGTCGCACGAGCCGACGCCCTGATCGTGACCGAGGAAGGTCGTGCCGGGGGCGATGCCGCAGCCGGGGTTGGCCGGGGGCGGCGGAGGCGGAGGAGGAGGAGGAGGAGGAGGAGGATCGGCGCGCACGGTGTTGGTCGCCCACAGCGGATGACCGCCGGGCGCGTAGATCACGAGGTTACCGTCATCCTGCATCGCCAAGTACGCGCCCGGGTGACGGTTCGTCCCGCTCGCCCACAGCGGATGTCCGCCCGGTGCGTAGAGGACCAGGTTGCCGTCGCCCTGCATCGCGAACGTCGCGGTCGCCAGGCCGTCGGTCCCGGTGGCCCAGAGTGCATCGCCGGCGGGCGCGTCGTAGACCACCGCGTTGCCATCGCCCTGATGCACCAGCACGAAGCGACCGCTGCAGGAGGTGAGGGTCTGGCCGGGCGCGAGCGCCTGGTCCCATCCGAGGATGCCGCATCCGGTGGGTGCGGGCGGCGGCGGCGGCGGCGGGCCCGCCTGCGCGAGGGCGCGCAGCGCGTTGAGATCGCCGTTGAAGACGTCGAGATCGACGTTGCCACCGATGCCGTCGACGCGCCCTGAGCTGGTGTACTGCCACATCGTGAACTGACCCCAGCTGTCCGGTACCAGCGGGCAGCCCGAGACGTACGCGGCCATCACCAGCGGATAGCTCTCGAAGCCCGCCGGATCGCCGGTCTGATCCCGCCAGAAGTAGTAGCCGGTGTAGATCATCGGGCGCCGTCCGGTACGCGCTTCGACCTGGTTGAGGAAGCGCCGGGTCGCGTCGGCCACCTGGTAGGGCGGCAGACCGTTGGCGTCCTCGAGGTCGAGCATCGGCGGCAGGTCGCCCGGCCCGAGCATCCCCATCACGTCCGCGAAGTGGTTGGCCTGCGCGATTGGATCCGCAGAGGGATGGAAGTAGTGGTAGGCGCCACGCAGGATCCCGGTGCCCGCGAGGGCCGCCCAGTTCTGCCCGAAGGTGCCGTCGACGTAGCCCGTGCCTTCGGTCGCCTTGATGATCGCGAAGGACTTACCGGCGCCGGCGACGCGGCCCCAGTCGATGTTGCCCTGGTAATGGCTGACGTCGACGCCCTGAAGCGTAGGACCCGTGGCGCAGGCGCGCACCTCGTCCTGGCTCACCGCGATGTCCTGCGCCTGATCCTCGCGGACCGGTCCCGGTCCGCACGCCTGGATCGTCCAGAGCAGCGCGACCAACGCTCCCCTTCGTCTTCTTGGTGTGTTGGTGCTGGCCCACATCGCTGGCGAGAGTGCCGGCCGCCCGCGGGGAGCTCACTCGGCCAAATGACCGTGAATCCGTGGTTTATGTCGACGGAGCGTTCACAGCGCCGGTTGACCGTTGACCCAGATCCGGACCCGCGGCAGCCTGAGGCCTCAGCCGTACCAACTGACTGGTATGCACAGGAGCGCGATGCAGAGGGGTTGGGGTCTCATGGTGATCGTCGGCGTGGGCGCCGGCCTGGCTCCGCGCACCACCTCGGCCAAGCCGAGCGATCCGCCGCCCACCGACGAGGCCCAGCAAGCCCTCGACAAAGGCATCGCTCAGCTGAAGCGGGGCGATCCGGACTCGGCGATCCAGAGCCTCGAGCACGCGATCGAGCTCCGCGAGACGCTGCCCGCGCTCTACCACCTGGGCCTCGCCTACCACCGCGCCCATCGCAAGAAGGACGCGCTCGCGACCCTCGAGCGCTTCGTCGCCGGCTCGATCGCGGCGCACCAGACCGCACACGTCGAGGAGGCCGAGAAGCTGGCGCAGGTGCTGCGGAGCACCACGGCCCGCGTGTCGCTCCGCGTCTCCGGCGGCGCCGAGAAGATCTTCCTCGACGGCAAGCCCATCGGTCACCGCGACGGTCACTACGGGATCGTGCTCGATCCCGGCGAGCACGATCTGGAAGCGTGGGGCCCCGACGTCGATCCTGGACGCGTGCACCTCCGCCTCCAGCCCGGCGCGCGGATCGACGTGAAGCTCGACCTCACGAAGAATGTCCCGCCGCCCCCGAAGCCGATCCCCGCGCCGCCTCCGGCCCCGATCATCGTCGCCGGCACGTCGCAGCCTGCGTAGCCGCAGCGCGGATCCTCACGACCAGATGAGGGCGAGATCCGAGAGCCGCTCCCCGCGCACGCGGGCGATCACGGCAGCCGCCAGCCCTCCGTCCCCCGAGGAGAGCACGCTCGCAACGTGATCACCGGCGACCAGCGTCTCCTCCGGGTGGAGGCCAAGCCGGCGGCCGTCGCGGGGGAGACCGGGGAGCAGGTCGTCGCGGATCTGTCCCGCCAGATCCTCGATGAGCGCGCGCGCCGTGTCTCGAGGGATGGCCGGTGAGAGCGCGCGGCCGAACGCCAGCGAAGCGCCGAGGCCGAGCCGACGCGTCATGCGCCCGCCGTGGCGGAGGAGCGCGCCCACGCCGCCGAGGGCGTGCGACAGGTAGAAGCGCACCGAGACCTTCGTCTCCCAGAAGGCGCGGAGCGACGCGATGCGGTCGCCCTGGACCCGGTACTCCAGGATGGCCGGAACGCGCAGGGGCTCGGTCGAGACCGAGGTGGTCACGGAGATGATCACGTGCCGCACGACCAGGTCGCTCTGGACGAAGTCGCGGCGGGGGAGGAACTCGATCTGGTGGGGCGTGATGAAGACGTCCCAGAAGCGGGAGAGGCGCTCGCGCCCGTAGACGGCCGCGCCCACGGGGTCCTGGACGGTGGCGTCGTCCGTGAACAGCGCCAGCCACGCCTCCTTGTCGTGCCGGGCCACCGCCTCGGGCGACCGCTTCACCACCACCAGCGGGTCCACGACCCGGCGGTCCTAGCACGACGAGGTTGCGACATTCCATCTCGAACGGTACGCAGTCGCCGCGATGGGATTCCTCTTCGATCCAAACGTGCTCCACCAGGTCGCCCGCGGCGCCCTCGGCCGCCCGATGAACGAGATGGTGAAGAAGATCGCCGGCGAGCTCGCCGAGCGCTATCCGGGGCACATCAACCCGGAGCCGCCCTGGGTGTTCAACAACGCCGGCGGCGCGATGGGCGCGTTCGCGCTCCTCCACGCGTCCATCCGCGAGTACATCATCATCTTCGGCACACCGATCGGCACCGAGGGCCACTCGGGCCGTCACACCGCCGAGGACTACTTCATCATCCTCGAGGGTGAGCAGTGGGCCTTCCAGCAGGGGGCGTTCGAGCGCGAGGTGTATCGCCCCGGTGACATGCACGTTCTCCCGCGCGGCGAGGCCAAGGCCTATCGGATCCCGGAGAGCGGCTGGGCGCTCGAGTACGCGCGCGGCTTCATCCCCGGCATGCTCCCGTTCGGGCTGGCCGACACGCTCTTCAGCACGCTCGATCTCCCCACCTTGGGGCGCACGCTCGACATCTACGCCCGCGCAGTCACGCGCGAGCTGGTGCGCGGCAAGATCTGATCGCGCGTCGCGGCGTGCAGACCGGCGTTGCGGCCGGAGAAGATCCCATCGGACACCGACAGCCCGCTGACGTAGCTCTGCGAGGACACGCCGACCGCGTTCCGGCCGGCGGCGTACAGGCCGTGGATGACGCTCCCGTCCTCGCGCTTCACCCGCTGCGTGATGCCGTCGACCACCAGGCCGCCGAGCGTGATGCAGGGCGTGGGGAACTTGATCGTGTCGATGTCGCAGCACACCGCGTAGAACGGCCCCTTCAGGATCGGGTGCAGGCTGTCTTGCGATTTGCCCATCGGATCCCGGCCATCGGCGATCGCTCGGTTGTAGCCGTCGATGGTCGACTGGAGGCGATCCGCCGGGATGCGGCACTTCTCCGCCAGCGCCGCCAGGTCGTCGGCCTTCTGGTAGTTCAGGTAGTTGTTGAGCGCGCCGAACACCAGCTGGAAGCCGCCCATGGTCTCGGTGCGGAGCTGCTTGCGCGCCATCTCCATCGACTCCGCGTCCAGCACCAGCACGCCGCGGCCGCCGTGCTGCTCGGCCAGGTACTCGCCGATCTTCGAGCCGTACAGCTCCTCGTTGCAGATGCGGCTTCCGTCGGGCCCGATCAGCACACCGCGGGTCCAGGCGGTCGGGGGGTTGATGAACCGCCAGGCGCAGCACCGCTCCATCCGGTCGATCGCGCCGCCGGCCGCACGGCCCATCATGATCCCGTGTCCGTCGTCGCCGGCGGTGCCGAGGCGCATGCTGCAGGCCGCGTAGTCGGGGGCGTACTGCTTCATCAGCTCCGGGTTGAAGACGAACCCGCCCGCCGATAGCACCACGCCGCCCTTCGCGCGCACGAAGCGTCGGACGCGGCGGGTCTCCAGGCGGTCGAGCTGCTTCTGGAAGAGCTCGGTGGCACGGCGGCTGAAGCCGCCGCCGTAGTTGACCAGGAGCTGACCGGCTTGCTGCACGGGTCGCAGCGCAGGCGCGAGCTCGTCGAGGACCGCGCCCACCACGTCGCCGGCGTCGTTCACGATCAAGCGCTCGACGCGGGTCGACCGCCGCAGCTCGGCGCCGGCCGCCAGAGCGCCGCGCTGGAGCCCAGCGAAGATCAGGTGACCGGTCAGCCCCTTGCCGAACGCGCGGTGCCCGCGAGGCGCGGGCTTTGCCCTCTCCGAGTACGGCGGGCAGAGCTCGTTGCCCGAGAAGTAGAGCGTGCAATCGTCGGGAGGATAGGAGGTCTTGAGCGCCTCTCCGCTGGAGGGAAAGGGGACGCCGAGGCGGCAGAGCCACTCGAAGTTCTCGACGCTCCGCTCACAGTACGCGCGGAGGGTCGCCTCGCTGACCGCGTCGGTGGTCTCGAGCGAGAGATAGCGGAACATCTCCTCCGGGCTGTCGTCCCAGCCCGAGTCGCGCTGGAGCCGGGTACCGCCGCCGAAGTACACGATCCCGGCCGAGAGCCGGGTCGCGCCGCCACCCTGGAAGCGATCCGCCACCAACACCCGCGCGCCGCGCGCGCGCGCCTCGATCGCAGCGCTGGCCCCGGCGGCCCCGAAGCCGACCACCAAGACGTCCGTCTCTTCGTCCCACGCCTGCTCGCGGAGCGGCGACACATCGGTCCACACGGCGCTGGAGCCTACTGATGGCGTTCGCTATGCTCAACGCCCTTCTCGTGCGCTGGTATACGTCCGACCCGGTCTTCGACACCGTCCTCGCCGTCGCGCTCGCGATCCCCCCGCTGGCGCTCATCGCGCTCCAGTTCATGAAGGCGCCCTACGGCCGCTTCGGTGAAGGATCGCGGGGCGTCAACGCCCGCCTGGGCTGGTTTCTCATGGAGCTGCCGGCGACGGTGGTGTTCTGGATCTTCTATCTGACGGGCCCGCGGCGCGCCGAGCCGGTCCCGATGATGCTGGCCGCCATCTGGATGATCCACTACACGAACCGCGGGTTCGTCTTCCCCTTCCTGATCCGGACGCCGAAGGAAAAGGGCGCGAACTTCGGCCTGCTCGTCCTGCTGAGCGGCATGTTCGTCACCTCGATCCACGGGTACCTGAACGGGCGCTTCTTCTCGACGCTCGGCGCTCACTTCGATCGCGCCTGGCTCTCGGATCCGCGCTTCCTCCTCGGCGTTGCGATCTACTTCGGCGGCCTCGCGCTCAACATCCACTCGGACGCCATCCTGCGGAACCTCCGCTCGCCGCAGGAGATCGAACGCGGCGACAAGATCTATCGCGTCCCCATGGGCGGCGGCTTCAAGCTGGTCACCAACCCGGCGTACCTGGGCGAGCTGATCATGTGGCTCGGCTTCACGCTGTTCACCTGGTCGCTGCCGGGCGTCTTCATCTTCACCATCACCGCCGCCAACCTGATCCCGCGGGCGCTGGCGAATCACCGCTGGTATCTCTCACGCTTCGGCGATTACCCGGCGGAGCGCAAGGCGCTGATCCCGTATCTGCTGTGAAGGCCCCACCGGCCCGCGCCGCGCCTGCGCCGCGAGGTGCGACGTCACCAGGCGGCGATCGCCGACGTGGAGCGCGCTGAGCGCGACGCACAGCTCGCGCGCCGTTGGTCGATCCGAACGCACGGCACTGCGCGCCGACGCCGCCACGCCGACGAGCCATCGTCCCAGCGGATCCTCCGGGGTCCGACCGACCAACGCCCGCATGATCTCGCCGAGGGCCGCCACGTCGGCAGCCATCAGGTCGGGGCTGTGCTCGAGCTCGACACCGAAGCCGCCGAGCTCGATCGCGCCCCGCCCGTCGACGGTCACCTGGGCCGCGCTGAGCGCGCCGTGCCCGATCCCCCGACGGTGCGCGAAGGCGAGCGCCCCTGCGACGCGCGCGCCCACCTCCCGCGCGACCCGCGAGCGGAGGCTCGGGGCCACCAGCACGCGGTCGATGCGAAGGCCGCCCGCGTCGAAGCACATGTAGGGCAGCGCGCCGATCCGACCCGTGGTGCGGAGCCGGGCGATCGCAGGGTGTCGCAGCGAGTCGAGGCGCTCGGCGGTCCGGGCGAAGTCCTCGCAGACCGAGCGATTGCGGGTTCCCGAGGGCTGGAGCACCTCCAGGACCACCCGATGACCGGTGGCCCGCACCTCGGCGAGGAACCGATGGGTGTAGGCGCGGGCCCCTACGCACCGCAACAACCGAAAGGGTGACCTGCTGTCGTCGATCCGCATGCCGAGACGATAGGCGTCGGCTTGCTTGTCCACTAGGCCGTACAGATGGAATGACTGTCCATATGTATGGATAATAGGTGAATGGCCACCGCCGACCTGAATCAGATGCTCGTCTTCGCCCGCGTCGTCTCGGAGGGGAGCTTCACGGCCGCCGCCCGCGTGCTCGCCCAGCCGAAGTCGACGGTCTCGAAGCGGGTGGCGCAGCTCGAGGCCCGGCTGGGCGTCCGCCTGCTGCAGCGATCGACCCGGAAGGTGAAGCCGACGGCCGACGGCGCGACGTACTACGAGCTGTGCCGCCGCATCACGGCGGACATCGAGGAGGCCGATCGCGCGATGATCGATCGGGTCTCGGCGCCCCACGGTCTGGTCAGGATGGCGGCGCCCATGGTGCTCGGATCGATGCTCGGATCGGTCACCGCCGAGTTCGTGAAGCAGTACCCCGGCGTGTCCCTCGAGGTCTCGCTCTCCGATCGCGTGGTCGATCTCATCGACGAGCGCTTCGACGTCGCGGTCCGCGTCGGCCCGCTCCGGGACAGCTCGCTGGTCGTGCGGCGCCTGGTACCCACGGACAACCTCCTCTGCGCCAGCCCCGAGTACCTGGCGCAGCAGCAACCGCCGCGACATCCCGAGGACCTGGTGAAGCACCAGTGCGTCCTCTTCCGTCCTGCGCCCGGGAAGGTCGCCTGGACGTTCGTGAAGCGCGGCCGAAAAATCACGGTTCCGGTCGCCGGTCGCTACGCCGCGTCCGCGCTCCCGCCGGTGCGCGACGCCGCGCTGGCAGGCCTCGGGATCGCAGCGGTCCCGAGAGTGATGGTCGAGCCGGACCTCGCCGCCGGCCACCTGGTCCCCGTGCTCACGGCGTGGCCCCTCATGCAGGCGGAGATCCACCTCCTCTTCCCGAGCGGGCTCCAGAAGAGCCCGCGCGTGCGTGCGCTCGTCGACCTCATCGTCGCGGCCTTCGAGGCGTATCGGAAAACGCGGCCGTCGACGGCCACGTGAGTCGCCTGCGGCCTCCCTGGGCCCTGGACGGCGATCACACCGCGTTCGGTTGGCAGCCCGCGCGCCGGCGGCCGGTCCATTCCTCCGATGAAGCGCCTCCTCGCCCTGCTCGCCTCGGTCGGCTTCGCCTGCTCCGGTGCGGATCCGCTGGTGCCGGTCCCACCGGGCGCGGCGGACGCGGGCGTCCCGACCGATGCGGGGGCGCCGCCGCCCGCCATGTTCACGATCGCCGCGCCGCATGACGGCGAGCTCCTCCTGGAGCCGCAGGTCGAGGTGCGCGGAACGGCCACAGGTCTCACCCGCATCACGATCGCCGGGGTCGAGACCGCGGTGGTGGACGGCGCGTTCTCGTCGCTCGTCCTCCTCGACGGCGAGGGCCACCACGAGATCGAGGTCTCGGCGACCGGGGCGGCGGTGCGGATCCCGGTCGACGTCGATCTCTCGCCGCCGCTCCTCGAGATCCTGTCGCCGTCCCGGGGGGCGTTCTTCGACGCGCGCGAAGGCGCCACGATCCACGTGGAGGGCCGGGCGGTCGATGCGGTCTCCGGCATCTACGCCGTCACCGTCGGCGGGACGCCGGTCGAGCTCTCGGGAGATCGCTTCGCGATCGATCTGGTGGCGGAGCACGGCGTGAACCTGATCGAGGCGGTGGCCTACGACGGCGCAGGTCGCCGATCCGACGTGCTGCAAGGCGCGATCTGGGGGGACTACGCGCCGTGGGACGGGCTCCTCCCGGACGCGGTCTCGCTCGGTGTTCGAGCCGACGTCTTCGACACGTTCGAGCAAGCCCTCGAGGACGGCATCACCACCCAGCTCTCGAGCGGGGCGATGTCCGCGCCGCCGGCGAACGGCTTCACGGTGGACGCGATCGCGTTCACGAACCTCGACGTCCAGATCGTCCCGGAGACCGGCGACCTCGCCCTCGCCGTGACGATCGAAGGGCTCGCGATCGACTTCACGCTCGATACGGTCGTGCTCGGCTTTCCCGTCCAGACCACCGGCGTGATCACCGCCGACCGCGTGGACCTGGCCACCGAGGCGCACGTCGACACGAACCCCGCGGGCGGGGTCGCGGTCCACCTCGAGGGCTCGAGCGCTGCGATCAGCGGCTTCAACGTCACGGCCGTCGGCGTCGCTCCGTTCCTCACCGGGGTGCTCGCCGGGACCCTTCAGCCGCAGCTCGAGATGGGCTTCGTGCAGGCGCTCGACGGTCAGGACGTCTCCTCGATCCTCGATCTCTCTCAGCTCCTGCCCGAGGGCGTGGCCGCCCAGATCACGCGCGTCGACATCGATCCGAGTGGCATGGGAATCCTCGCAGACGCCGCGGTGCAGCTCCCGCCGGCGCCCGACTCACCGCCCGCGCCCGGGATCCTGGTCAGCGGCGGTGCGGCGCCCAGCGGCGCCCCCACCAGCCGGATGCTTCGCACCAGCCTCTCGGAGGACCTCGTCAACGGCATCCTGTTCTCCTCCTGGCGGGCGGGGACGCTCACCACCTCGATCGCACCGGCGCAGGTCCCCGGGGAGATCGCGCTCGACGCCGCGACGCTCGCCCTCTTCTTCGGCGACGAGCTCTTCGACTACGCGCCCGAAACCAGCTCCGTCGCGATCTCTCTGCGACCGCTTCTCCCGCCGGTGGCCAGGCTGGTCGGCGCCGCCCACCCCACGCTCGAGGTGACGGCCGCCGACGTGATGCTCGACTTCGTGCTGGAGCCGGAGGGTCAGGCGCCGATCCGGTTCGCCACTTTTGCGCTGGTGCTCGACGCCAGCACCGAGCTCCTGATCGATCAGGGCGGGCCGGCCACTCGGACCCGGGTGGACGTCCGCATCGATCTGGTCGACGCCCCGCTCTTCCCCATCGAGGAGGAGCCGCTCGAGGACCTGATCACGAACCTGGTGGTCACCGCCCAACTCGCCGCTGCTCTTGGAGGTCATGCGCTCCCCCTCGACACCGGCGCCCTGACGAATGTAGTGTTTGCGATCGACGGACCGACCTCCACCTACCTGTCGATCCTTGGCGATCTCTAGCGCCCACCCTCAAATCGTTGGGAAATGGGCCGATCGTGGACGGCGATGCGGAGGACTGAGACCGGCATCGTGATCGCGGGCCTGATCGGCGCGCTCGCCACCATCGTGGGGCTGGCCGGCCTCTCCATCTCGAGCGGCGAGGCCAGCCTCGAGAGCAACGAGCGGATCCGCGCGACCAGCCGGCGCCTCCTCGCGCTCGAGCAGACCTGGGCGGACCTGAACCGGGCGGAGTCGGCCCGGCGCGGCTACGCGCTCACCAAGGACGCCGCCCACCTCGATCAGTATCACGAGGCGAGCACCGAGATCCGCATGCTCGAGCTGGAGCTCCGGGCTTCGAGCACGCTCACCAGCGGCCGCTCCAGGCGCCGTCTCGAGCGCCTCATCAAGGCGATCGATCGCAGGGTCGACTCTCTGGATCGCGCCCTCAGCACCGATCAGGACCCCATCGGGCAGACGGTCCTGGGGACGCATACGATGAGCGAGGTCCGGGCCGAGATGGTCGCGACCATCGAGCGTGAGCAGGACGCGCTCACCGCACAGGCCCACACGGCAGAGGCACACGCGAGCTGGCTGCGGCACACGCTACTCCTCGGCGCTTCGATCAGCGCGGCCTCGATCCTGCTGGTCTTCGGGCTGCTGTTCCGAGAGATCAAGCGCCGCCAGCTCGTCGAGTCCGTCCTCTCGGAGAAGGAGGCTCGGCTCCGTCGACTGGTCGACGCGAACATCATCGGCGTGTTCACGTCGGAGCTCGAGGGCCCGATCATTGAGAGCAACCAGGCGTTCCTCGATCTGGTCGGTCACGATCGGCGGGACGTCGAGGAGCAGCGCCTCCGGTGGGGCTCGCTGACGCCGGAGCGCTGGCAGGCGCAGGACGTCGAGAAGCGGCGAGAGCTGCTGGACAAGGGCGCGGTCGAGCCCTTCGAGAAGGAGCTCCTCCGAGCGGATGGCTCGTCGGTCCCGGTCCTGATCGGCGCGACGATGCTGCCGAGCGCCTCGCACTACCTGGCGTTCGTCCTCGATCTCTCCGAGCGCAAGGCCCAGCAGGGCGAGACGGAGCGGGCCAAAGAGAAGCTCGACCTGAAGGTGAAGGAGCTCCAGGCCCGCACCCGCGAGATTGAGCAGCTCTCCAAGATGGGCGGGCTCCTCCACAGCCTGAGCGAGCGCTCGGAGGCCTACCGCATCGCGGCGCACTTCTCCCAGCGGATCCTCCCCGGGACGAGCGGGGTGCTCTGCGTGATCAAGGCCTCCGGCAACTTCCTCGAGACCGTGGCGGGCTGGGGCGACGTCGCCGTCGACGAGGCGTTCGAACCCGAGGACTGCTGGGCGCTCCGCCGCGGCCGCCCCCACCCATACACCCTCGAGGGAACCAGCGACCTCGGGTGCACCCATCACGAGCCGATGACCGGCGACGCGCTCTGCATCCCGCTGATGGCGCAGAGCGAGCTCATCGGCCTGCTCCACGTGCGCGCCCCCACCCAGACCGCGCTCACCGACGCCCAGACCCGGCTCGCGCTGGCCGTCGCCGAGACCACCGCGCTGGTCATCTCGAACCTCAAGCTGCAGGAGGAGCTCCGGACCCAGGCGATCCGCGATCCGCTCACCGGGTTGTTCAACCGTCGCTACCTCGAGGAGTCCCTCGAGCGCGAGCTCGAGCGCGCTCGGCGGCGTGGCTCACCGGCCAGCGTCCTGATGCTCGACGTCGATCACTTCAAGCGCTTCAACGACACGCACGGGCACGCCGCCGGCGACACGCTCCTGTCCGCCATCGGCCTGGAGCTCAAGAACGCGGTGCGCCGCGAGGACATCCCATGCCGCTACGGCGGCGAAGAGCTGGCCGTGATCATGCCGGACGCGCCGCTCGACATCGCCGCGTCCCGGGCCCAGGAGATCTGCGAGCGCGTGCGCAAGCTCCATGTGGTCCACGCGAATCGATCGATCGGCCCGGTCACCATCTCGATCGGGGTGGCCGAGCTGAGGAGCCACGGGACCACGCTCGAAGAGGTGATCCGGGCCGCCGATCGCGCGCTCTACCAGGCCAAGAGCCAGGGCCGGGATCGCGTGGAGATCGCCGATGGAGGGCCGGGCGAGGTGGTGCGGGGACGGTTCGACGGAACGGGCTAATTCCGTGCTGGGCAGCCCCGCGTCCACAGCTCGCAGCTCGCAGCCGTCCGTTTCGGATCGAACGCCCACGCGGAGTGCTCAACGCTCCTGCTCGACCTTCGTGCGGAATCTGCTGGAGAGCGTGCGAAATGGACGCTCGGCCTGCGGCCTGATCTTGGTGTCGGCTCGCACCTGAAGACTGCGAGCTCCAGCGTTCGCCCGAAGCACCAAAAGTCGTCCATCTTGTCTCGCTTCTCTTGAAGCAAGTCTCCTAGAAGCCGCGGAGCCACCACCACGCGGAGAGCGCGCCCGCCAGCGCGGCCAGCACCAGCACGACCTTGAGCCGCACGCCGCTCGAGCGCGGCTCCACGTGCGCGAGCAGCGACTCGGGATCAGGATCGCTCGCGAGGATCTCCATGACCGGCTCGGTCGGATCGGTGCGCGGCGGCCGCATCGCCACCGTCCGCGGGCCCACCGGCGGCGGCCGGGTCTTGGGGAGCAGGCCGGCGAGCTGGGCCTGGTCCATCTCCACCGTCCTGAGCGCGTCGGTCTCGAGCGCTGCGCGCGAGGTCCCCGGGTAGGTATCGAACATCTCCTCGGCTGCGCTCTCGACCATGTCGAGGATCGATCCCGTCGGGGCCGAGATCGGGGTCAGGTTCAGGTCGGAGCTCAACGGGGTTCGCGCCACAGCCTTCGATGATGGCACGGCCAGGGCAGCGCCGGGCACCGGCTCAAGTGGGAGCGCGCCGCAGATCAGGCGCTGCGGCGGGCGTCGGCGAGGCGCTGGCCGAGGACCAGGCGCGCGGCCCGCAGGCCGATCAGCATGCTGGGCGCGTTGAGCGCGGAGACCGGCGCCGTGGGGATGATGGAGGCGTCGCTCACCCGCAGGTTCTGGACGCCGCGGACGCGCAGCTCGGGGTCGACCACCGACGCGGGATCGGCCCCCATCCGACAGGTGCCGGCGTAGTGGTAGGTGGTCATCAGGTTGCCGCGGATGAACCGCTCCAGGCCCGCGGGGCTCCGGTGCGTCGGATCCGGGTGGAGCTCCCGGTTGCCCCAGAGCGACAGCGCCGGCGTCGACGCGATGCGCCGGGCCCGCCGCACGCCCGCCAGCA
The DNA here is from genome assembly GCA_963803435.1 of uncultured delta proteobacterium. Taxonomy (GTDB): domain Bacteria; phylum Myxococcota; class Kuafuiibacteriia; order Kuafuiibacteriales; family Kuafuiibacteriaceae; genus CAWDML01. The sequence continues at coordinate 176,685 of CAWDML010000001.1, forward strand.
GGGTCTCGAGGTCCTGCGGATCCGAGAGGTAGCCGGGATCGATCAGCGCCACCTCGCGCACGTCCCTCGAGGCCAGCCGGACGGTGCCGCGGCTCTTCGGCTTCCCCAGGATCACCACGATCCCGTAGACGCGCTCGACGAACGACGCCATCGCCTTGGTACCGAACAGCGCCCGGATGGCGCGCCTGGCTCCGCGCGCCACCGCCGGGCGCTGGTAGAGCGACATGGGCAGCGCGATGGGGGGAGCATGCGCACCATCGCCTCCTTGAGCGAGGAGCGCGCGGTGTAGAAGACGTAGCAGGTGTCGGCGAGGCCGTCGCCCTCGCTGTCGAAGCCGTACAGCTGAGGATAGGCGCAGTCGATGTCGCGCTTGCCTTGATAGAAGAGCGTGACGTTCGGGTGATCGTGGAAGTTCTCGCCGACGTTGGGCGCGTCGAGGGCGATCTCGATCCCATGGCGGCGCAGCTCGGCGCCGGGGCCGATGCCGGAGAGCATCAGCAGCTTGGGCGTCTCCAGCGCGCCGGCGCAGAGGATGACCTCGCGGTTGGCCCGCACCACCTCGCGCCGGCCGTCCTGCTCGATCTCGACGCCGCGGGCGGTGCGCCCCTCCATCACCACGCGGTGGACGATCGCGCCCGCGCGCAGGTGCAGGTTGCCTTGCGCCGCCAGCGGCCGGAGGAACGCCACGTACGAGCTCCGCCGCTGGTTGCCGTGGAAGTTCATCCACTCGTAGCCGAGGTAGCCCTTGAGGTGGCCGTCGTTGAAGTCGTCCTTCTTCTTGAAGCCCGCCTCCTCGGCGGCGTAGATGCACTGGCGCGTGAACTCGGTCTCCTCGCGGCGGTGCACCACCAGGCTCCGCTCCAGCTTCTCGAACTCCTCGACCACGTCCTTCCAGCGCCAGCCCTCGAGGCCCCAGCCGTCGAAGTCGTCGCGCGCGCCGCGGGTGTAGACCATGCCGTTGACCGAGCCGCTGCCGCCCACGCCCCGGCCCGAGCCCATGTAGAGACGCCGGTCGCCGCAGCCGGGCTGGGGGACGCTGAAGCGCTCCCACATCAGCTCGTCGTTCATGAACGCGGTCTTGTAGCCGTTGGCCAGGAGCGTCTCCGGGTTCTTCTCGGCGGGCGCGCCGCACTCGAGCACCAGCACCGAGACCGACGGATCCTTGGCCAGCTCGCCGGCCAGCACGCAGCCGGCCGAGCCGGCCCCGACCACGATGTAGTCGAAGCTCACGAGCGCCTCCTCCAGAGCGTCTTCACCGCGTCGCGGGCGCCGCGGGCCCGCTCGCGCCAGCCGCCGTAGATCATCTTGATCGCCGAGCGCGTCAGCTCGTAGTCGCCCTCGGCCACCGGGAACACCTTCTTGGGGGCGTAGAGGGGGAGCCGGTCCTCGAGGTACGCCTTCTGGTTGGTGCAGGCGCGCAGGCCGTCGCGCCCGTTGAGCCGACCGAAGCCGGAGCCGCGCGTGCCGCCGAACGGGAGGTCCTGCGCGATGTAGCCCAGGCCGAAGTCGTTGACGCAGGTGGAGCCGGCCACCAGCTGCCGCGCGATGCGGGCCGCGCGCACCGGATCCTTGGTGAAGACCGAGGACGAGAGGCCGTACTCGCTGTCGTTGGCCAGGCGGATCGCCTCCTCCTCGCTGAACACCCGACAGATCGCCATCACCGGACCGAAGGTCTCCTCCTTCATCACCGCCATCGAGTGATCGACGCCGGTGAGGACGGTGGGCTCGAAGTACTGGCCGAAGCCGCCCCGCTTGCCCCCGAGCCGCACGGTGGCGCCCTTCGAGACCGCGTCCTTCACCAGCCGCTCCACGATGTCGAGCTGTCCCGGCATGGTCATGGAGCCCATGTCGACGCCCGGCCGCAGGTCGCGCGCCACGCCCAGCACCTCCTCGACGAAGGCGTCGTGCACGGCGTCGAAGACGTAGATGCGCTCGGTGGCCAGGCACATCTGGCCGGCGGTGAGGAAGCAGCCGGTGAGCGCGGTGTGCGCGGCCTGGGGGACCGAGGCGTCGTCGCAGACGATCATCGGGTCCTTACCGCCCAGCTCCAGGATCACCGGCACCATGGCGGCCGCGCTGCCCTCGATGACGCGGCGGCCGTTCTTGATCGAGCCGGTGAACACCACCAGATCGACGCCGCCCGAGACCAGGGCCGCGCCGGTCTCGCCGTAGCCGGTGAGGATCTGGACCAGGTCGGGCGAGTGCCCGCGGGCGTTGAGCACCTCGTCGAACATCCGCTGCACGCGGGCCGCCGACCACGAGCTCCACTCCGAGACCTTGATGGCGGCGGCGTTGCCGGCGAACAGCGCCGGGATGGTGGGCCCGAGGATGTTCTGGAACGGGAAGTTCCAGGGCGTGATCACGCCGACCACGCCCAGCGGGTGGAACTCGATGGTGGCGCGCTTGTGCACCAGGAGCCCGGAGGAGACCCGCTCCGGGCGGAGGTGCTTCTCCCCGTGCTCCAGGGTCCAGCGCAGCTTCTCGGCCACCGGCCAGATCTCGCCGACCATGGCGTTCTCTTTGGTCTTGCCCGAGTCCTTCGCCACCAGCGCGGCGATCTCGTCGGCGTGGGCCAGCGTCTGATCGAGGAGGTCGCGAAGCACGCGGCGGCGCTCGGCGAACGAGGTCTTCGCCCAGGCCGCCTGCGCCCCCTTGGCCCGGCGGATCCGCTCCACCACCTCGGCCTTCGACATCGCCGGGACCTCGCCCAACCGCTCGCCGGTCGCCGGATCCCGGCACTCGATCCGCGTCGGGTGCGCGGGCGGGGTCATCGAGATCTGAGCCGTCATGCGGCCTCCCTTCGACGGTCTTGATCTCGCAGATCCGCGACCGTCCGTGCGATCCCCTCCTCCATGCGCACCGCCGGCCGGTAGCCGAGATCGCGCTCGGCCTTGGCGATGCTGTAGAAGTGATCGGTGCAGAGGTAGTCGATGGTGAAGCGCGACAGGCTCTCCTCGGAGTTGAGCGTGCCGCCCTTGAGGGTGTCGAGGGTCTCGCGGGCCCAGGCGGCCGCATACGCGATCGGATAGGGGATGGTGAAGCGAGCGCTCCCGTAGCCGAGCGGCTCCACCACCTGCCGCACGAAGTCCCAGAAGCCCATCGGCTCGCCGTTGGTGATGAAGTAGGCCTGGCCCGCCACCGGCGATCCGGGCTCGAGCCGCTCGCAGGCCGCGAGGCAGGCGTCCACCACGTTGTCGACGTAGGTGAAGTCGGTGCGCTTGCCCGGCTTGCCCACGGCGAACTTGAGCTTCCCCTTCTTCGCCTTCTCCAGGATGGCCGGGACCAGGCGCGTGTCGCCGGGGCCGAAGATCGAGTGGGGCCGGAGCGCGCAAGTGCACAGGCGCGCGTCGCTGGCCGCCAGCACCGCCTTCTCCGCCACGCTCTTGGTCTGTGCGTACGGCGCGGCGAAGCGGGTAGCGTGCGGGAGCGTCTCGTCGCCGTTCTGGATGTCCCTGCCCTCGTACACGATGCTGGCCGAGCTCACGTAGACCAGCCGCGGTACGCCGGCGCGCCGGGCCGCCGCCAGCACGTTCTCGGTTCCGCCGATGTTCACGCCCCGGATCAGATCGAGCTGATTCCACTTGGTGTGGACGAGGGAGGCCGAGTGGAAGATCGCGTCCCGTCCGGCGGCCGCCTGGTCGACGGTGGTGAGGTCGCGGATGTCGCCGTCGATCAGCTCGACGTCGTCGCGCCAGGGCCGGGCCCCCTTGTCGAGGACCGTGACCTCGTGGCCGCGCCTCCGCAGCGCGTCCACCAGCGGCCGGCCCAAGAACCCCGCGCCCCCCGTGACCAGCGCTCTCATGCCACCCTCCGCGTCATCATCCCGGACTCGAAGGCCCAGGCGTAGATGTCGGCCAGCGTCTCCTCCAGCGGGCGCGGCGCGTAGCCGAGCTCCCGCTTGGCCTTCTCGTGGCTCATCGCCTTGTTCTTGGCGTCGAGCACCTTGAGCGCCTGCCGGTTGAACAGCGGCGGCCTCCGGGTGATGCGCGACTGGACCTCCGCGAAGACCGCGCTCATCTTGGCCACCGACATGGGGACCACGAAGCGGGGCGCGCGCGTGCCGATCGACGCCTCCACCAGGCGCGCCAGCTCGGTCAGCGAGCACCAGCGACCGGAGAGGATGTAGCGCTCGCCGGTGCGGCCCTTCTCGGCGGCGAGGATGGCGCCCTCGGCCACGTCCCGCGAGTCGACCCAGTCGTGGCCGCCGGGCAGGAGCGCCGGCAGCGTCCCCATCCCCAGATCGATCAGCATGCGGCCGCTGCCGGTGGGCTTGTAGTCGTGGGGGCCGATCACGCCGGCCGGGTTGACGATGACGGCGTCGAAGCCGGCCTCCACCGCGGCCAGGACCTCGCGCTCGGCCTCGGCCTTGGAGCGCTCGTAGGGCGAGGCCGTCTCAGAGTCCTCCAGCGGGCGGGACTCGTCGAGCGGGCGATCCAGCGGATCCTGCTTGAGCGCGTGCACCGAGCTCACGTGCACCATGCGCCGGACGCCCGCCTTCCTGCCCGCGTCGATCACGTTCCGGGTCCCCTCGACGTTGATCCGCCGCGTGATCTCGCCGTCGCGCGGATCGATCGAGACGAAAGCCGCTGAGTGGTAGACCACCGCGGCGCCCTCGAAGGCCGAGGCGAGCGCGGCCGGATCGATGACGTCGGCCTGGAGGGGCTCGACGTCGATGCCCTCCAGCGCGCGCACGTTCGATCGATAGAGCGCGCGCACGTGCAACCCGCGCGCGAGCAGGCCCCGGACCAGCGCCGCGCCCAACAGGCCTGACGCGCCGGTGACCACCGCCGTCTCTTTCATGCGCGAACCCTCGCTTCGCTCACGGCCGCCCGCGCGTGCGCCTCGACGAACAGATCCATCGGAGCCACCGGCGCGACCGGCGCCTTGAAGAGGTGTCGCGTGCCCACGGCCTTCGACGCCACCAGGAAGCGGAAGCGCTGGACCAGGCGCGCCAGGACGATCTTGGCCTCGATCAGCGAGAAGTGCTCGCCGATGCAGTTCCGCGGCCCCGCCAGGAAGGAGAGGAACGCATAAGGATGGGGCGGCGGCGCCAGGAAGCGCTCGGGCCGGAACTCGAGGGGCTCGGGCCACAGGCGGGGGTCGTGGTGGACGGCGTCGATCGCCACCACGATCTTGGCGCCCTTGGGGATGGTGAACTCGCCCAGCACGTCGTCCTCGACCGCCTCGCGCGTCACCACCGGGACCAGCGAGTAGCGCCGGATCGACTCCCGCAGCACCGCCTCGGTGTACTCGAGGCCCTTGAGGGCCAGCTCCTGCGAGGGCGTCACGCCCGGGATCAGCGCCCGGTTGGCCTCGCCGATGGCGCGCTCCATGGCGGCCGGGTGTCGGGCCAGCTCGAACAGCGCCCAGGTCAGCATCATGCTCGAGGTCTCGTGGCCCGCCATCAGGAAGGTCTTCACCTCGTCCCGGAGCTGCGCCACCGCGGTGGCGTCCCAGGGCTGCCCGGACTCGTGGTGGCCGGCGATGATGCGATCGAGGATGTCCTTCTTGCCGGTCTCGTTGCCGCGGGCGTGGCGGCGCTCGATGAGGTCGGTGACGAAGGCGTCGAGGGCCTCCGAGGCCCGGCGGAACTCCAGGTTCCCAGGCGTCGGTAGGTAGCTCCGGAACGGCATCCAGGTGCGGAGGTTCGCCTCCTCCACGATGGGGAGGTAGAGCTTCGGCAGCACCCCGTCCGACTCGTCGGGCGAGAGGCTGAGCACGGCGTCGGCGATGACCTGGAGGGTGAGCTTGCGGAAGGCGGCGGCGAAGTCGAAGGGGACGCCGGTGCCCTCGACCCGCTCGAGGTCATGGATGAGCCGCTCGGCCGCCTGATCGGCGATCGCCACCACGTGGCCCAGGATCTCGGCCCGGAAGGCGCGGCCCAAGATGGCGCGCTGGCGCTTCCAGAGCTCGCCCTCGCTGATGATCAGGCCGTCGCCCAAGATGGGCTTGAAGGCGGCGTAGGTGCGGGCGTCCTTCCGGTACTTGTCGATGTGGGTGGCCAGGACGCACCGGATCAGATCGGGGTCGGCGATCAGGATGTAGGTCTCGCCGAAGAAGTTGAAGGACGAGACCCGCTCGGGCGTGTGGGCCCACCGCTGCATCGTCGCCCACGGCGTCCCGACGATCAGCTCGAGGAAGTGGCCGATGAACGGCACGCGCGTCGGGATCTCGGGAACCGCCCGCATGAAGGGCCGGCACCATAGGCAGCGCGGGGGAGCCTTGTCGAGCGGGTTCTCGAGCGGTGTTTCGAGGGAGTCGCACCCGGATCGTCGGGGACCGCGTAGCACGGACGAGGCATTCGTGCGGGAAGCGTGGTTCGGAGTCCGGAGTGCGGCGGCCGCCCTGACCGCGGTGATCGGAGTCGGTTGCTCCGGGCCGACGCCGTCTATGCCGGTAACCTGGGGCGGCGGAGTGTTCAAGGCCAGCCGTCAGCGAGGCTGCGCCCAAACGCTCGAGTTCACTCGAATTCCGTGCTGGCAGGAAGCGAGCGAAGTCCTGGTTTGTTCTTAAGTCGCATCAGTTCTCGATCTTGGCCTTCCGGCAGACCGGACCCTGCTCGGTCTCCTTGCAGCGATAGACGCCCTGAAGGCTGCGGTCGGAGACCGAGATGAACACCCAGGTCGCGGGCTCACGGTTCCCGATCTGCACCGCGTTTTGAACCTGTGGGGTGGCGCAGCCGGCGCTGCTGAGGAGGCCGGCCGCGGCCGCGATGGCCTGGAGTCGCTTCATCCGTATCCTTTCGACAGGCGCGCGAAGAGCTCGCGAACGAGCCGATCGATCGCGTCCCTCAGCTCGTTCGAGGCGCACCCGCTCTCGATGGTCGCCGCGGCCTCCGCGGACTCGCGACGCAGATCGTAGAGAGACGCGACGACGGTGCAGACATCACCGAGCCGCAGGAGCTTGGTGGCGAGCATCTTGTCCGCGGCGAGCGCCTTCCCCAGCTCGATCTGGCAGGCGTCGTCCATGCACGGCGCGTAGCTCGCCTTCTTCTCGGCGCGCAGGCGCTCCCGGATCTCCGCCGGCGGAAGCGTGCTCCAGCCGAGCACCTCGACGCTCCTCGCCGAGAGGTAGTCGGTGAGCTGGGAGAGCGTCTCGCCCGGGACCGATCGCGCGTCGTCCTCGATCCCGAGGACGGCCACGACCGAGCGGAGCTGGTGGCGATCGTCGTCCACCTCCTCCTTCAGCGAGGGGAGGCTCGACAGATAGTCGGAGATCTCGACCGCAGCGTGCTGCGCGAACTTGCCCGTCTGGGTCTCGGCGGCCGGGAGCACCGTCTCACCGATTCGCTCGCCCCGACGAAGCACCGCGACGCGGGTCTCGAGCCGGACCACGTCCGCATAGCAATAGTCGACGACGAGGGTGAGCGCCGCCACCGCGGTCGCCTCCTGATCCGGCGATCGATCGTCCATCCAGACCCGAAAGCCCGCCCGGCGGAGCGCGGCTCCGGTGCGCTGCCGAAGATCCTCGGCCAGGTCGCTCGCGTGGGCTGCGTCGTTGCCTCGAACCGCGATCGGCGGAAGCTCCACGATGACGCCGCTTCCCTGCTGATGGCCCGCTCGCGGCTCAGGGGCTCGAGCCGAGGACGCGCAGGAGGCGCCCGCGAGGGCCAGGTGAGCCGCGAGGATCCGGCGTGTGATCGCGAGGCGCATTCGACACGGCTTTGTATCGCGAGACGGAAGCCCGTTGGAAGCGGAGCGCGTCGCGTGATCGCCGGCTACTGGGTCGCGGTCGAGTCCGCCTGCGCGACCGCCCGCTCGGAGAGGGACCACACCTGTGCGCGCAGCGCCTCGTCGCGGGAGGCGCGCGACGAAGGGGCCTCGTTGCAGTCGGAGAGGTACAGGCCGGTGAGGCCGTCGAGCTCGGGGGCCGTCGCGGCGAACACGGTGGTGGCGGCGCCCTGCGGGATCGACTTGAGGAAGAGACGACCCGCTACGCGGTAGAGCGGGCCCACCACCGGGAAGCGCTTCACCAGGCTGCGCGTCAGGTTGGTGGCGATGACGCCGGGGTGGAGCGCGAACGTCGAGGCGGTGCTCGGGAGTCGCTCGGCGAGCGCCTTGGTGAACAGGATGTTGGCGAGCTTCGAATCTCCGTAGGCGTCGAAGGGGACGTACTTCCGCTTCTCGAACCGGGGATCGCCGTCGAGCGTCGCCAGCAGGCTCTCCGCCTTGCCGCGCGAGTGCAGTCCGCTCGAGAGGTTCACGATCCGCGCGCCGGGCGCGAGCGCCTCGAGGAGCAGCGTGGTGAGCAGGAAGTGGCCCAGGTGGTTGGTGCCCAGCTGCTGCTCGAAGCCCTGCGCCGTGAACCCGAGCGGAGTGGCCATCACGCCGGCGTTGTTGATCAACAGGTGGAGGGGCTTTCCGCGCTCGAGCATCCTGGACGCGAAAGATCGGACCGAGGCCAGGTCCGAGAGGTCCAGAGGCTCGACCTCGACGCTCCCGGGCATGGCGGCGGCGGCCTGCTGGCCGGCGTCTCGGGATCGGCAGGCCAGGATCACGTGCGCACCTCCGGAGGCCAGCACGCGGGCCGTCTCGGTACCGAGGCCCGAGCTGGCGCCGGTGACGACGGCGTTCCAGCCGGCGAGGGTCCGTCCCCGCAGCACCTCCTCGGCGGTGGTCTTCTTGCCGAAGGGCGTCGGTTCGAGCGGCATCGTGTCGAGAGGCTAGCGGCTCATGCAGAGGTTGCAACTCGAACCGCGGGGCTCGGCGCGCGGCCGGGGTGGTCGCTGGGGATCCGGGGTGGCCCCAGGCTTGCTTTGAGGCTCTCCGTGACCCGGATCCAGAGGGACGACTTCGTCCAGACCCTGAGCCAGCGCGGCGGCTACATCGACACCCGGAACCCCGAGGTCGCGCGGCAGCTCCAGGCCGCAGGCCTCGACGCGGACGACATCCGCGACGTCGCCGGTCAGGACCAGGTCATCCGCGGGAGCACCGAGTTCGGCCGCCTCTTCGAGAAGCTCGATCAGCGCGCCGACACCGACGGCAACCGCTCGACCATCGACCTCGGCGAGAGCGGCAGCCTCACCCGCGCGGGCCGGGCCTACGAGGCGCTCCGCACGCACGCCGACGCGAACCGGACCCGGGCCGCGCGCGAGGGCGGCGCCCGCTTCAGCGGTGTCACTCCGCTGGACGAGGTCGCCGCCGGGTCGCGCACGCTCAACACCGGGTCCACCGGCGACGGCGTCCGCCGGGTGCAGCAAGCGCTGATCGACATGGGCTACGCCAACCCCGACACGCTGACCATGGGGACCTACGACGCCGAGACCGCGCGCGGCGTCCGGCGCTTCCAGCAGGACGTGGGCCTCGGGATCGACGGGCGCGTCGGGTCCGAGACCTTGGGCGCGCTGGCCGCCACCGCGCCGCCGCCCGGACAGGTGCTCGAGACCTCCCCCGAGTACCGCAGGCTCTTCGCCGACGGGCGCCTCGACGTCACCATCGCCCTCGGCTTCGACGAAGGCTTCACCGACAACGGCGGGACCCATCACCCGGGCGCCCACCACGAGTCGGAGCGTCAGGTCCTGGAAGGCCTGCGGGCCCGCGGCTTCCGCGCCGTCTCGGCCGCCGACATCGGGCGCATGAGCGCGGCCGATCGCCAGCGGCTGCGTCTCCAGGACGCCGACCTGGATCCGAACGCCCGCTACTTCATCAAGGACGACGGCCGCGGCGGCAGCGACGACGTGGTGGTCCGCCTGATCACGCCCTCGGTGGGCGGGGCCGAGGCGCGCGCCAGCTTCGAGCGCGCGATCCAGCAGGACGAGGTCGTCATCTACTCGGGCCACGCCCGCTACGGCACCGGCCCCGACTTCGACCACAAGACGCAGAGCGGCGCCGGCAACTTCGTGATCGACGGGCACGGGAACCGCACGCACGACTTCGCCCCCGCCGGGCTCCGCGCCACCCTCGGCCGGGAGTCGCGCAGCGATCTGCGCGGGCTGACGCAGCGGCCCGACTACCAGCTGCTGGTGTTCAACGCCTGCTCCACCGAGGAGTACCTCCACAACCTTCGCAACCCGAGCATCTTCGACCGCAACATGGGCAACACGGACATCATCACGTCCACGATCCCGACGCGGATCGCGACGAACACCGATCACACGTTCGGGTTCTTCGACGGGATCATGCGGCAGGACTCGACGCGGTCGATGACCCAGGCGCAGAGCCAGGTCGAGGTGGACTTCCTCAACGCGCATGGCATGAGCACGGAGGCGCGGGGCGCGCGCATGACCTATTCGACCAGCGGCTTCCTCGGCAACACCGGGACCCGCTCGAGGACGCCATGATGCAACCGACGACCGAGCGCGAGCTCACCATCCTGATGGACGCGACGGCAGCGCTCTCGCTGCGCCGGGCCGCGCTGGAGAAGCTGGCGGCGCTCGCCGATCCGGAGGCGGTCGCGCCCCTGGCCGTGCTCTTGACGGAGATCGAGCTTCCTCTGATCCACGATCTCAAGCGCACGCTCGACGCGCTCGACGCCACGTCGGTGCTGGCGTCCGAGATGCAGGCCGGGAGCGCCGAGGCGCGCGCCCGCGCGGTGCGCCTGCTGGGCTACCTCGAGAACGACGCGGCCATCCCGTCGCTGCTCCGCGCGCTCGAGGACGACGATCCGGGCGTGCGCGCGCTGGCCGCGGACGGCCTCATCCGCCTGCGTCCCACCAGCGTGATCGATCCGCTGGCGTCGCATCTGTTCGGCGATCCCGAGCCGCAGGTGCGGATGGCCGCGGCGCAGGCGCTCGGCGAGATCGCCGATGACGCTTCACTCGCTGCGCTCCGTCGTGCGATGGAGTCCGAGGCCGACGGCTTCGTGCGCGTCGTGCTCGAGCTGTCTTGTCACCGTGCGGAAAGGATCTGCGACGATCGTGAGCTCTTCAGCTAACCTCATCCTTCTCACCTACCTCGCGGTCGGGGCCGTGCCGCCTCAGAAGGAGTCGTCGATGACGAAGCCCATCCCCGAGAACGTGCAGCGGGCGATCGACGCCGCCGTCTCTCACTCGAAGCCGAAGGCCGCGCGCCGTGCGGCGGTGGCCGAGCTGGTCCGACTCGCGAATCCGGCGGCCGTGGTCCCGCTGGCCTCCCTCCTCGACGGTACCGAGGGGACCGAGTGGCTGGCGCCGGACGTCCGCGCGGCGCTCGAGAAGCTCGGCGCGGTCTCAGTGCTCCTCGAGATGCTCTCGGCGCCGCCGCTCGAGGAGAAGACCCTCGCGCTCGAGCTCCTCGGCAACCTCGGCGATTCGCGCGCGGTGGAGCCGGTGAAGGCGCTCTTGACCTCCGACACCAAGGCCCTGCGCGAGCAGGCTGCGGTGGCGCTGGGACGCCTGCGCGATCGCCGCGCCGTCCCTGCGCTCGCCGGCCGTCTCTCCGACCCGGACGCCGACGTACGCATGGCCGCCGCCTACGCACTGGGCGCGCTCGGCGGGCCGGAGGCGAAGAAGGCGCTGGAGGCGGCGCTGAAGACGGAGACGGACGGCTTCGTGAAGATCGCGCTGGAGAAGAGCGCGAGCGGGCGCTGAATCGACCGCAGGCGCCCACCCGGCTTCAATGATCGCGCTGACTTGACCCTGCGCAGGGGCGGCGGCACAAGCGTCCCCGTGACGTTCGCCCATCCGCCCTCCGCCCTCTCCCTCGGAGACCTCGAGGTCCGCCGGCTCGGCTTCGGCGCGATGCGCCTCCCGGGGAAGGACGTCTGGGGCGAGCCCGAGGATCCGGCGCGCGCCCGTGCGGTCGTCCGGCGCGCGGTCGAGCTGGGCGTGCAGCTGATCGACACGTCCTGGTACTACGGTCCCCACGTCGCCAACCGGATCATCGCCGAGGCGCTCCACCCGTATCCCGACGACCTGGTCATCGCCACCAAGCTGGGCGGCAAGCGCTTGCCGGACAAGGGCTGGGCGCCGGCCAATCGCCCCGACGAGCTCCGCGAAGGGTGCGAGCACGACCTCCGCGTGCTCCGCAAGGAGGCGATCGACGTCGTGCACCTGCGGGCCATCCGCAGCGACGTCCCCTTCGACGAGCAGCTCGACGCGCTGATCGATCTGCGACGGCAGGGCAAGCTTCGCCACATCGGCCTGTCGAACGTGAGCGCGAAGCTGGTGAACATCGCCCTCGCGCGGACCGAGATCGTGACCGTCCAGAACCTCTACAACGCCGGAGGCGGCAGCGGGCCGCTCGCGAGGATGACGCACGCCGAGGTCGAGTCCCCCGACGCCGTGCTCGAGCTCTGCGAGCAGCGAAAGATCGCGTTCCTCCCCTTCTTCCCGCTGGCGGTGGGCGCGCTCGGCCGAGCGCACCCGGCCCTCGACGAGACCGCCGCTCGGCACGGCGCGACCCCGGCCCAGATCGCGCTGGCATGGCTGCTCGCGCGCTCGCCGATCATGCTCCCCATCCCCGGCACCAGCTCGCTCGATCACCTGGAGGAGAACTGGGCCGCGCGCAGCATCGAGCTGTCGCCCGACGAGGTCGGGGCGATCGCAAAGGACGCGCAAGCGCAGGCATGACCTCGGGACAGGCGTATCCACCGGACCTCGCCGACTTCGCGATCCGGCATTGGCCGGCCGAGGCCGCGCTCGGCCTGACCCGCGACCAGCTGGCGGAGGCGCTCTCCGTCTGCTTCCTGGCCTCGATGACCACCGAGGAGGGACGCCCGGCACGCTTCCGGCTGCTGCTCGCGCCGGCCGACTCACTGCCCGAGGACGGCGTCCCCAACCGCGGCGTGCTGCGCCTCCGGTTCGAGGAGAGCCGGCCGCTCGAGGCCGAAGAGCTGCGCCGTCTCAGCCCGGCCACGCCGTTCGAGAGCACGCTGATCGGCGCACACGTCGAAGGTAGCGAGCTGCGAATCTGGGGCATCGCGCACTCGGGCGCCGCCTGGCTGGCGCCGAGCTGGGGCGGCCGACGCGGCGCGATCAACTGGACGACGGCGCCGATCATCCACGTGACGGGCCCCGGACGGTTGGCCGTGCGCACCTCCGGGCGCTTGATTGCCGGCCTCGAGCGCGGCGCGCTCCTCTCGCTGGCGATGGACGTCTTCGAGTCCGACTGGCTGCCCGACTTGTTCCACGAGACGCGCGAGGACCTCCGCCGTGAGCACCGCGAGGGCGATGGCTTCGACACCAGCGACATCGACCACTCGCTGATCCAGACCGTCTCCCAGCACATGATCCGCCGGGTGGTCCGCCTGATCCGGAGCGCCGGCCACGGCGGGATGATCCTGGTGGCCGAGTCCGAGGAGGCCGAGCGCTGCCGCGACGGTGAGGGCGACGTCCGCCTGAAGTACACGTTCGCGAAGGACGAACCGCGCAGCCGCTACCAGACGCTGCTCCGGCGCCTGATGCACGCGCTGGCGGTCGCCTCGAGCACCGGCTCGGTGGGCTGGGAGGACTTCCGGGACACCGACGATCCCGCCGTCGGCGAGCTGGAGCAGTCGATCTTCGAGCTCAGCCGGTTGATCGCCGCGCTGGCCGCGCCCGACGGCGCGGTTCTCCTCGACAAGCGCTTTCAACTGATCGGCTTCGGCGCGGAGGTCTCGGCCGAGCTCCCCGCGCCCGAGCGCGTCTGGCGGGCGATCGACGTGGCCGGCGAGCAGCGCGAGTGCGACCTGGCCGAGAGCGTCGGCACCCGCCACCGCGCTGCCTACCGCTTCGTTCAGAGCCACCCGAGCGGCCTCGCCGTCGTCATCTCCCACGACGGCGCCGTCCGGTTCGTCGCGCACCGCGAGGAGGGCGTCACGTATTGGGAACAGTCGGTGAGCCCGTGAGGATGTGGAGGTCGGCCGTGCCTTCACCCGCCCAAGTTGCGCCGGCGCTCGTGGCGATCGCGTTGACGTTTGCCGCCACCGCGCGCGGCCAGGACGCCGGATCGCCGTCCGAGCTCCAGATCCTCGAAAGCGACGTACGCGCGCTCCAGCGGATCCTCTCGGAAGAGATCCCGGAAGACGTGGAGCTCTCCACGCTGTTCGAGATGGATCTCGACGACGAGAACGAGGTCGCCCGGCGCCGCATCGCACTCGGCGAGCGGATCGAGGTGGAGAGCGGCCGGCTCCGGGAGCTGGCGGCGCGGCTCACGTCCACTGCCACGGCGGCGCGGACCGCCTCGACGGCCGCGAGCGGCACCGCGGCCGTCGATCTCCGCTCCCTCGAAGAACGGCTGAAGCCGGGGCAGCGGGACGAGCTCGAGCGCATGCGCGTGCGGGTCAAGCGCGACCAGCTGATCCTGGCGGTCCTCAACCTCGATCGCACGCAGCGGCAGGCGCTCGCGCGGGCCGAGGAGAAGCGGCAGGCGATCCACGAGGAGAAGGCCGCAGCGCACCAGGCGCGGGCCGAGGCAGAGATCGCCGCGCGCGAGGCCGAGGAGGCCCGACGCCGGGCGCTGGAGGAGGCGCGGCAGGCCGTGTCGCGCGCGGAGAAGGCGCTGGCAAAGGAGCGGGCGCGCATCGAGTCGATGCGGGTCCAGATCGCGACGCTGCGCGCCTCGTTCGCCACCGACCGGGAGAAGGACGCTGCCCAGGCTCAGAGCATGCTGGCGCGCGAGCGGGAGCTGTCGCAGCGCGCGCTCGATCCGAACCTCGCTCCGGGCGCCGCCGACGCCCTCTATGACGAGGTCGTCGGGGTGCTGACGATCAGCCGGGGGCGGCTGAACGAAGCGCTCGGCTCGGTGATCTCCGCCAGCCGCGTGCCGGCGGTCGGTACCGAGCTCGATCTCGACGATCCGATCTATGCCGCGCTCGGCGCCAAGAAGGCCGATCTGATGACCTCGCTCGGCGAGCTCCGGACCATGGCGAAGAATCTCCGCGAGGAGGAGTCGAGCGCCCGCTGGAAGCGCACCGAGGAGGTCGCCAAGGACGTCGAGTTCCTGAATACGCTTCGCCTCGAGCTCATCGATCGCCTCTCCATGATCAAGCGCGAGTCCGTCATGGGCTTCACGCGCGAGGGCTTCGGGCAGCTGCGGCGCGAGATCCAACAGCTGACGCTGGCCGCGCGCTGGTACGTGACCAGCACGCTGCGCACGGTTCAAAACCTCGACCGGTACTTCTCCGACGTGGTCACCATCGGCAAGGCGGGCCTCTCACTCCTCAAGCTGGCGTTCCTGCTCCTGGCGCTCGTCTACACGGCCCGTCGCTACCGGGGCTGGGTCGGCCGGCTGCGCGGCGTCGCTGCCAACCGGATCCGCGGCCGGCAACTGGCGCGCTTCGTGGATCGATGGGTCCGCTTCCTCCAGCAGAACGGGTTCGCGGTGGGCGTGCTGGCGACCACCTACGTCCTCTTCGGCGTCGAGGCGGCCACGCCCGAGCTGACGCTGATCCGCAGCGTCGTCGTCGGCTACGCCTGGTACCGCTTCCTGATGGCGCTGATGCACGACGTGATCGCGAACGCCGCCCGCGGTCGCCGGAAGCGCCTCCTTCCCGAAACGTCGGAGAAGATCCTTCGCACCGTGCGCCTGGCCGCCCGCTACACCTACGCGATCTACGTCCTGCTCGTGATCTCGGAGGAGGTGCTGGGCCGCGGGTATCTCTACCGGCTGGTGGTGCAATTCTTCTGGATCGGGACCCTGCCGATCGCGTTCGTCCTGATCCAGCGGTGGAGAGAGGACATCGCGTCGACGTATCTCCGTCTCTATCCCAACGGACGCTTTGCAGAGTCAGTGGCGCGGACCCGCGACAAGGCCGTCGGGTTCTTCGTCGCCGTGGGCGCGTTCGGGTCGGTGGCCGCGCGCGGGCTCACCGTATACAGCGGCGACGTCCTGCTGCGCTTCGATCAGACGCGCAAGGCGCTCGCCTTTGTCTTCCGCCGGCGGCTCGAGCGTCACGCCGACGAGGTGGGGCGTGGAACCGCCGATCTCGCGAACCTGCCCCCTGCCGTCGAGGCCGCCTTCTCGGAGGAGCCCGTGGCGCCGCACCTCCAGATCGATCACTGGCCCCACCTCGACGAGGCCGTCGAGCGGATCGCGCAGTGGGAGGTGGGCAACGAGGGCCTCTCGCTGGCGCTGATCGGCGAGCGCGGCGCCGGCAAGAGCTCGTGGCTGCTCGAGCTGGCGCGCCGGACCGCCGTGCAGCCGCGCTGGCTGCGCCTGACCCGCCGCCTCATGACGGAGGAGGCGATCTCGGTCGCGCTCTCCGAGGCGCTGCTCGAGGAGACCGTCCGTGACCTCGAGGCGTTCGCGACGTCGCTCGAGAACGGGCCGAAGCGGATCCTGATCATCGAGCACGGGCAGGACCTGATCCTCCGCACGGTCGGCGGGACTGCCGCCTACGAGGCGCTGATGAACCTGGTAGCGCGCGTGAGCCACCGGGTCATGTTCGTGGTGAGCTTCTCCCGCTACGCCTGGAAGTTCCTCGATCAGCGCTACCGCGGCCGGAACCTCTTCACGGCCGAGTACGTGCTCGACGGCTGGCCCGAGGACGCGATCGGCCAGCTGATCGAAGTCCGCATGGAGGCGGCCGGTTGCGAGGCCGACTTCCGCGACCTGCTCCTCGATCCGCTGGTCGGGGACGAGCTCCAGGAAGAGCTCGCCCGCACCGCCGAGCGGTTCCGCCGCCTCCTCTGGGACTACGCCGACGGCAACCCGCGCGTGGCCATCCACTACTGGCTCCGATCGCTCGTCCCGGTCCCCGGGGATCCCGCCCGGATGAAGATCCACCTCTTCATCGCCCCGGACGATAAGGATCTCGAGGCGCTCGAAGAGGAGTCGACGTTCGCCCTGGCCTCGATCGCGATCCATGAGAACCTCACGCTGGACGAGATGGCCTCCGCCCTCGCCTATCCTCGCGAGGTCTGCTTGGCCGCCGTCGGACACCTCCGCTCGCAGGGCATGATCGCCGTGGCGGAGGGTACCTATCGCGTCACGCCCAAACACTACCGGTCCGTCGTCCGCTATCTGCGCCGCAAGAACCTCATCCACTCTTGAGAAGGAGCTCCCATGGAAGATGCATCCCACGTATTTGCGTTCGTCCGTGTCGGCGGACTCTTCACCGCGTTCATCCTCCTCGCGGTGGTCTGGGTCGGCGGGCAGGTCCTGTCGCGCTCGTCGACCCGCCTGGGCGCGCGCTTCACCGATCGCCGGCTCCAGATCCAGCAGATCGGCACCTTCATCCGCTTCTTCCTCTACATCGCCGGGTTCATGGGCGCGCTGCTGCTCTCCTTCCGGCTCTCGGAGGAGATGCTGCTCGCCCTCGGCGGGACCATCGCCGTCACCGTCGGCTTCGCCTTCAAGGATCTGGCGGCGTCCATCATCGCCGGGCTGACGATCCTGATCGATCGACCGTTCCAGGTGGGCGATCGCGTCACCTTCGGCACCCACTATGGCGAGATCACCGCGATCGGCTTGCGCTCGGTCCGCCTGACCACGCTCGACGACAGCCTGGTCACCATCCCCAACAACAAGTTCCTGACCGACGCCGTCGCCAGCGGCAACGCCGGCGAGCTGAACATGCTGATCCAGATCGACTTCTTCATCGGCGTCGATCAGGACATCCGCCTGGCCAAGCGGATCGTCTCCGACGCGATCACCTCGAGCCGCTACGCGTTCCTCAAGAAGCCGTGGGCGGTCCTGGTCAACCAGGTCATCCAGGACAGCTACTTCGCGTTCCGGCTCCGCTCGAAGGTCTACGTCCTCGACGTCAAGTTCGAGAAGGCGCTGGAGACCGAGGTGACCGAGCGCGTGACGGAAGGCTTCCGCAAGGCCGGCATCCTTCCCCCGGCGATCCTCCATCGCTCGCTGGCCGAGGCCACCGCCGCCTCGCTCGCAGCCTGACGCTGTAGCCCCCGATACTTCACCGGGTGACGCGGATCTCAGCGCGACCGACCGAGACCTGCGCGTTTGCTTGCGGAATCCGATCGGGAGCCGCCATCATTCGCTCCGATGACGGTGAAGCAGCTCGCGACGGGAGCATACGGCAACTGGATCGACGCGCTGACGAACACGAACCGGCGCTGGGACGACGGCGCGGTCCAGACCCCGCGCGTGGGTTGGATCGGCTGGGGCGCGCAGGTGTTCGATCAGGTCGTCGGCCGCGACGGCGGGCCGAAGCTCGAGGATGAACCCAAGGCCTCCGAGCAGCAGGTGGCCGCCCGCGTGCGCGCGCACCTGATCCAGGGCTTGGCCAAGCTGGCCGCGCCCGACCTCGCGGGTGACTTTCCCAAGGTCGCGTTCGGCCCCGAGCATCGGTCCGAGATCCGCCGAACGCTCACTGCGGTGGCGGAGCAGCTGGGCCGCGCCGGAGTCGCAGAGCTCGCAGGCGAGCGGCCGTTCGAGGCGCTCGCCACCCTGCCGCACGCGATCCTCGAGCGCGCGCTGGAGCGTCTAGGGAGCGCCGCCGGGTCGACGATCGCGCCGGCGGTCGCGCTGATGAGCTCCATGGATGCGCAGACGGTCCGCGATCCCGAGGCCTTCGCCCTCGACAAGCTGGCTGAGCTGGTCGGTAACGCGCGCCGCACCGGAGCGGCGACGATCGAGCTCTCGAGCATTCGCGAGGGCGTGCACCGCGCGACGCTGGGCGTCGACAGCGGCGCGCTCAAAAGGCTCGGGATCGACATCGCGCTCGAAGACGCGATCGTTCCTCCGAGAAAGATCTTCTATCGGACCCTGTCGCCGCTCGCGAAGCCCTCGGGCAAGGTCGTGATCCTTCCGCCTGGCTACTCCGAGACCGGCAGCAACATGCTCAAGCAAGCCGAGGAGCTGCGAAAGGATGGCCACTTCGTGGTCTGCCCCGACATGAAGTTCGATGGCTTCGGCGAGACCACCAGCGGAAGGTTCGAATCGCTGGTCCACGTCGCCCGCGACATCGCCGAGATCGCCCGGGCCGAGGGCGGCCGCGTCCTCCGCGAGGAGCTGGCCGGTCACCCCGAAGCCGAGATCATCCTCTCTGGCAACAGCACCACCGGCGGCGGCAGCATCCTGGCGGCGCAGCTCTTGAAGGCCGGCGCGTTCCGCGGCGAGCTCGAGGATCCTCCGCTCGGCAGGGTGCGCGTGGCCGTGGCCTCGCCCTACCTCGCCCCCTCCGAGCGGTTCCAAGCGCAGCTGGTCTCGAAGCTCGCGCACGCCCGCCCGCTCAGGCTCGTCACCAGCGCGCCGCTCCCGCCCGGATCACCGCTCCTCCCCATGCACCACGACCCGGCGACCAACCAGGAGATGGCGCAGGTCAGCCGCACCGAGGGACACCACTCTGCGATCGGTGCCTTCGCCGACTTCGACACGGGCCTGGCGCTGAGCCGCGCCCTGGCCGAGAAGGGCTTCTACCCCGCCGCGGTCACGGCCCACATCGACGCCCGCGACAAGGTGGCCTCCGCACCTGCGCTCCGCGAGTTCATCGAAGCGGCCGGCCGCGCCGGAAGCTTCGGGTACCTGCAGGTACACCGGCGCCGACGGCGACCACTCGGTGGTGCAGAACGACGTCGAGGCCCGCGTGCTGCCCGAGCTGATCGACGGCCTCCCGCCCCTGCTCACGCGCCAAGACTGATCTTGGTGGCGAGCTCTGGCTGCCCACCTTCAACGCTGCGATTCTAGTAGTCCCATGCGCCGAATCGACGAGCTCACGCTGCGCGATCGAGCGACCTTGATCCGCGTCGACTTCAACGTCCCCCTCCATTGCGGCGCCATCACCGACGACACGCGCATCCGTGCTGCGCTGCCCACCATCCGTCATGCGATCAGCGACGGGGCGCGGATCGTGCTGGCGTCACATCTGGGCAATCCGGTCGGACGCGACGCCTGCCTCGGACTGGCGCCGGTCTGCCGCCGACTGATGGAGCTGCTCGGCACGCGAGTGGAGTTCGCGGAAGACTGCGTCGGTGCAACCGTGAAGGCGCGGATCGGAGCGCTGCGCCCGGGCGAGATCCTCCTCCTGGAGAACCTCCGCTTTCACCCGGGCGAAGAGCAGAACGATCCCACGTTCGCGCGCGCGCTGGTCGATCAGATCGAAGTCTACGTCAACGATGCGTTCGGGACGGCACAGCGAAGCCACGCGTCGATCATCGGTGCGCCGCAGCTGGTTCGCGAGCGCGGCGCCGGCTTCCTGGTGATGAAGGAGGTCGAAACGTTTCGAAGCCTGTTCGAGCGACCGAAGCGCCCCTTCCTGGCCGTCGTCGGCGGGGCGAAGGTTTCGGACAAGATCCGCATGATCGACACCCTGCTCGACCGATGCGACCAGGTGCTGGTCGGCGGCGCGATGGCCTACACCATCCTGGCGGCCCAGGGGAGATTGACCGGCCTCAGCCCCGTTCAGAGAGAGCGCTTCGACGAGGTCGCGCGGGTGCTGAGCCAGCCGAGACGGGCGAAGCTGCTGCTTCCGATCGACCATTTCGTCGCAGAGAGGTTCGAAGCAGAGGCGCCCTACGAGATCGCCCGCGAGATCCCGCCGGGTCGAGTCGCCCTCGACATCGGCCCCGAGACGCAGCGGCTCTATCGAGACCGGCTCCGGTCGGCGGCCACCATCTTCTGGAACGGACCGATGGGCGTCTTCGAGTGGTCGGCCTTCTCCTCCGGGACCCGCGCGATCGCCGAGGCGATCACGGAGACAGATGCGATCTCGGTGGTCGGCGGCGGACACTCGGTGGCGGCGGTGAACGGCTTGGGTCTGGCTGGCTCCATCACGCACCTGTCCACGGGAGGCGGGGCGAGCCTGAAGATGATCGAGAACGGAACCCTCCCGGGGGTGCAGGCGCTCGAGCTCCTCGATGGTCGCTAGGCCCATACCGGTCAGCCGCACCTCACCGCGCGACAAGAACCGTCCGCAATATCTCCTCGAGGTGGCGCTGGAGTGCGGGGAGATCGCGGATCTCGGCGTGATGGGCAGGCACCGAACGTTCCTGATCACCGGCCCGGAGCTGATCCGGCACGTCTTCGAGCAGAACGCGACCAACTACTCCAAGAAGACCGCCCCCAGCTCGCGCTCCAGCCGCTTGCTCCTGGGCGACGGTCTCCTCGCCTCGGAGGGGGACACCAACCGTGCCCGGCGCAGGATGATGGCGGGTGCCTTCCGCCGCGAGTCGTTGATCGCGTTCCACCGGACGATGGCGCTGGTGGTGAGCGAGCTCGTTGCCGCGTGGCGCTCACGAGGTCAGGCGTTCGAGGTGGACGTCGCCGACGCGATGCGAGACCTGTCCCAGCAGATCGTCGTCCGCACCATGCTCGGCGGCGAATACATCGAGACGACTCGGAGAGCATGCGCGGCCTGGAAGACGCTCAGCGACTACGTCGGACGGAGCTTCCTGGCGCGCTTTCCCGTGCCCCTGTTCATCCCCACGCCCGACAATCGGCGCTACCTGAAGGCGCTCGCCGATCTCGACGCGAGTGTCTTCGAGATGATCGAGAGCTGCCGTCAGGGAAGGAAGAGCGGCATGCTGCTTTCGACCCTGGTGGCGGCGCTCGATCGCGACGAGATCACGCTGCAGGCCGTCCGCGACGAGATCACCAACATGTTCCTGGCAGGCCAGGAGTCGGTCTCGGCCTGCCTGACCTGGACCTGGTACCTCCTCGCGCGCGCTCCCGAGATCGCGAAAGCGGTCGAGGAGGAGCGCGACGCCCTGGCGGTGGAGACACCCTCCTATGACCAGCTGGGCGACCTCCCGTATCTCGGACGCGTGATCGAGGAGTCGTTGCGTCTGTATCCTCCCGGTTGGCTCGTCGACCGTCTCGCGCTCGAGGACGACAACGTCGGAGGATACCTCATCCCTGCCGGGTCGATGGTCCTGGTCTCGCAGTACGTGAGCCACCGCTTGCCGGACCATTGGGAGCGACCGAATGACTTCAACCCCGATCGTTTCTCAGACGCCACACCGGTGAGCCCGTACGTCTACTTCCCCTGGGGAATCGGCCGACATCTCTGCTACGGAAAGTCGTTTGCGGTCGTCGAGCTGAAGCTGATCATCGCCATGTTGGTAAGGCACTTTCGATTGTCGCTGCCATCGGGCGCGGGTGACGTCGAGGCGGTACCGAGCATCGCCTTCCGTCCACGCCACGGCCTCCCGATGGCGGTGATTGCGAAAGAACCGGGCATTCGCTAGATAGGTTCAATGCAGTTTGCACACATGCATCTGATGGTCGCCGACCTTCAGCGTTCGATCGACTTCTACGTCCAGCACCTGGGTTTCCGGCACACCGGCAACCAGCTCATCGCGGAGGGACGCTTCATCACCGAGCACTGGATGGAGGCCGGCACCGAGATCGCCTTCGTGCGAGATCGCGACGGAGCGGAGATCGCGCTGGAGAAGACGGCCAAGGTGGAGAACATGCCGGCTTGGTTCCACTTCGGATTTCTACTGCCCGATGCACGCTCCGTAGAGACGCTCTATCACCGGATGAAAGAGAGCGGCGTGAAGATGCGCAAGCTGTCGCACGAAGGCGATACCATCGGCTTCCGTTGCTATGATCCCGACGGCTACCTGCTGGAGTTCTGCCACGAGCCGGGTCGGATCGAGGCCGCCCGTGCTTGACCAAACCGTCCGCTTCTTCAACAGCCTGCGGATCGACCCTGCGGAGCTCCTGGCGCTGGAGAAGCTCGCCGAGCGAAAAGAGGACCTCGCGGTCTTCGTGTCGGGCTCCTTGGTCGAGGGTCTCGGCAACGAGACCTCCGACATCGACCTGTACGTGATCGGCGCCGTGCGTCCGATCGGTGATCGCGTGATCTCCAAGAAGAGCTTCATCTGCATCTCGAAGCACGAGATCGCGGGCCGGCGGGTCGACGTGGAGTTCTGGGAGCCGAAGCCGGTCAACGAGCTTGCAGAGCTCCTGGCGAGCGTCGTGGTGGATCGTGATCTCGACGCGTTCGAGTGCGAGGAGCTCGACTTCATGCATCGGGTCAAGCATGGCCTCCCGCTGATCGGCGACGCAAACTTCGCCCGCTGGCAGCAGAGGTTCGACCAGAAGAAGCTGGTCCGCTACACGCGCTATCGAGCCGAGGTGAACGTCCGCGACGTTCTCGAGGACCTCGAAGGCATGCTCGCCGACCGTGATCTGGAAGTCGCCATGCTGCGATGTCAGGACCTGCTGGGCGATGTCTGCGAGTTCTCGCTTCGCAGCATCGGAGAGACCAACCCCAAGAGGAAGTGGAGCATCAAGCTCCTCGCCAAGTACCCCGACATCCCGTTCGCTCGAGAGGTCCGCGCCAGGTTCTGGAGCCTTCAGTTTCCCCAGAACGAAGCGCTCCGCACCGATCCCACGGCCCAGGAAGAGTACGTCCGCTCCTGCATGCTGTTCGCCCAAGACATCCTCGATTCCGCCCCTGATGCCTGACCTCACCAAGGAGACTCCGCTCGAGCTGGCAACGCTCCTCAAGAGCGAGCTCGTCCGCTGTGGCTTCTCCGAGGCTGCGCTCCGGGGAGCACTGGTCACGCCGTTCCCGGCAGTGTTCGTGGCACCTCATCCGAAGTGGCTGAAGCCTGATGCGGTCGCTCACTTGCCGACACCGATCGCGCAACTCGCTCGGCTCTTTCTCCTGGGAGAGACGATCACGGCTTTCGACCTCTTCCCGACCGCCTTGATGGACCTCCTCGTCGAGTGGAGCTTCATCACCTTCGAACAGGGCCGGCTGACGGCGGAGGTGATGATCGTCCCGTGGGAAGATCTCCACATCGTCTGCGATCGCTACGATCGACGGCTCGACTACAGGCACGTCTTCATCCCCAACCACAGCACCCGTCTGGTCGAGCTCTTCCTCAAGCCGACCTCGGCCCCCGTTCTCGATGTCGGCACCGGCCCGGGGACGCTCGCGAGCGTGGCCGCGAAGGCCTCGCGAAACGTCGAGGCGATCGACGTCTCTTCCCGGGCGATCGCATTCGCCCGCTTCAATCGCGCGCTGAACAGGACCTTTTTCGAGGCGAGGATCGACGACCTTGCCGCGCTCGCTCCACCGAGCGAATCGCTCGGTTTGATCCTCTGCAACGTCCCGGCGCATGGTGGAAAGCGCGAGCACCTGGCGCATGCGTTCGCCCATTCGAGAGCGGCGGATCTCTTCATCTCCTCTCTGATACGGGTCGCGAGCGACTGCCTGACCGCCCAGGGCGTCTGCGTCCTCGGACACGATCTTCTCCTCGACAGCGAGCCGACCACCTACTTTCGCAGCGTCGGCAACGAGCAGCTGTCCGGGGTCCGCGTCGATCTGGAGTTTCTCCCCTTCCTGACCTACGAGAGGTATCGACGCTGCTTCTCGCTCCTGGTGCGCTCCCACGAAGCGAAGGTCATCCCGATCGCAGTGACGGACGACGAGGCCGCGCGAGCGCTCGCAACGGGCGATCCATTTGCGGCGATCATCCGCACCATCGGTGATCGCGCGGACGCGCTCGGCGCGCCCCCGGCGATCCTGAGCTACTTGAACAGCGAGCCCTGAGAGTGCTATTGCGCAGAACGCATGGCGACCAACCTGACGATCGAAGATGCCTGGGCCGAGATGGCGGACGGCCTTCACATTCAGCGTTGGTTCCTCGAGACCCGTCCAGACAAGTTGAAACGGATCGAGCGGATGCTCACCGACCGCGGTGTCGGCGCTGAGCAAATCACCGCGATTCGCGCCTCGCTTCCCGACGGTATCGTCGAGCACTTCTTGGATCCGCGCCAACCGGTGCCGCTGGATCAGGCGGTCGAAGCGCTGAGATTCTCCGAGATGGCGTCGTCGCTCGGGGGCGCAGCGGTGCTGCTGGTCCCCTCGAGCGCCTGCGTTCCGGGAGCCGTCCCGCTGATCGATCGCAGCAACCTGCCGGCCGCCGCGATCGCGCCGGATCCGTCGTTCAACGACGACGTCCTGGCCGTGTTGGACGCAGCCTCGACCGGGTATCTCTCGCAGCTCAACACGCGCGTGGTCGTGGAGGTCCCGCTGGTCGAGAATCCCGATACCGACGCCTACCTGGAGGAGGACCTCCTCCTCGACACAGTGATCGTTCCTGCCGGAGCGACGCCCTACGCGTACGCCGAGGATCTGGCGGCGCGCTCCGCAGCGCGGTTCTGGTTCTCCTTCCTCTTCTGCCGGCCGGACAACACTCCGCCTCCGCCGAAGACGTGGCGATCGCCCTGGTCGAAGGATCCGCGCAGCACGTACGCCATGTACACCGAGATCACCGCCAAGGCGGTGCGCTATCGGATGCGCGATCGAATCTCCAGACTCGCCCCGGAGCTCATGACGAACGAGGAGCGCTCCACGTTCCGCGCTTCGCTGCAGCCGCTCCACGCCGAGCTCCTCAGCCAGGAGACGATGGTGGATCAGATCGAGCAGATCCTGTGCGAACCGAAGTCGGAGCCGGTTCCCTCCGACAACAACATGGATGTGGGGGACATCGTTTGCACGCTCTTCCCCGGGAAGAACCAGTGGCACAAGTACTGGCGCGGCGGCTGCGCCGGGCAGGCGGAGTGATCGATGTCCGAGTACCCATTTCTCGCTCTCGAAGGGACCGACGGCGCCGGCAAGACCAGCCTGCGAAAGGTCGCTTTTCAAGCGCTCAAGCGGCAGGGACGGGAGCTCCTCACCACCACCCCGTTCTCCTGGCGCGACATGGAGGCCGCAGAGACGATCGTGATGGCTAAAGCCCACGCAGTCCCCACACCCGAGGCGCTGATCACCCGCGCCTACGTGCGCGACAAAGAGGTGCTCTCCGACCGGATCATCCGCCCGCAGCTCCGCTTCCGGCCGGTGCTCTCCGACCGATTCCTCGCCTCTGATCTCGTCTACCACCAGGTGCTCTGGCACATCCCGCCCGCCGAGACCTATCGCGCCTTCTGCAGCAGCCGGGTGCGCATGCCGGACGTGATCGTCTTCGTCGATACTCCGCCGGAGATCGCGTTCGAGCGACTCGAGAAGCGCGGCACCGGCGGAAAGAACCGCTGGGACTACCTCGACAAGCAGAAGCGTCTGTACGAGCTGTTTTGCGAGGTCTTGTTCTCGGGCAACTTCCCTGCGCTGGGGAAGGTAGTCCGGATCGACAACTCGGGGGAGAAGGAGGAGACGGCGCGTGCCTTCCTCGACGCGCTCTCACCCATCCTGGGCGTCAGCCCGCTTCACCCAGAACCGTGAGCCGCGGCTTCTTCAGCTCGGCCCCCAGCGCTCGCTCGCGCAGCTCTTCGGTGGAACGGACGCGGCGGCTGGTCGGCAGCGCCAGCACGTGATCATCCTCGATTAGGATCAGCCCCAGCCGATCGAGCTCAGCGACCGAAGCTCGCACCTCCGTCTCGGTCCAGCGAGTGGAGAGGTCGCGGAGGAGGCGCGAGATCGAGTGCACCTCATCGCAGAGCAGGATCACTTCACGTCCGGGTGACTTGATCACGAACCGCCGCTCGATCTGCAGGCGCCGGTCCGTCACCTCCACGAAAGAATCACCCACCGCGTATTCACAGGACGGCGTCGGCGCTCGTTTGTGAGCGGCCAGCCAGATCGAGATCGTCTCTCTCAACTGCTGCACCACGCCTGAGCTCGCGCCCGATCCGAGCTCACCGTCGGGCAGATAGAAGTAGCCGATCTTCGTGGGATCGACCCGGCCCGCAGGAAAGTTCGCCCGATAGTCCGGACGCGGCGTGGCCTTCACCCCCCCAAAGTCTTCCGGATGCTCGAACAGCGGCGCAAAGCGATGGAGCTCCACCGGGTGCAAGCTGTCGAGGGGCGGCTGCAGATGAAACAGGCGCGGGAGCCAGTCGAGCATGACCTGATAGTGCTCGGGAAGGTCGCCCGGAAATCCGAAGAGCAGGTTGTAGTGCGGGACGACACCGAGCTCGCGGCACCATCGGAGAAACTGCACCTGTTTCAAGCCGGTCGACCACTTTCGCATCAGCTTCAAGAGCGGGGTCGAGAAGGACTCGATTCCAGGTTGGACGGCGTTCACTCCCGCCCGCTTCATCCGCGCGACGTCGGCCTTGGCGAGATCGGCCCGCACCTCATAGAAGAGATCGAGATCGATCCCGGACCGCTCGAAGCGCGAGAAGAGCTCCTCGCGATGCTCTCGCGACAAGATCCAATCCGTGGCGAGGAAGCGCGTCACGCCGTGCTCCCGTGCCATCTCGGTGACTTCACCGACGACGCGCTCCGGTGACTTGGAGCGGAAGTGCATCACGTCGGGGTTGATCCCGCAAAAGACGCAGTGCTGTGTCTCTCCCCACCAGCAGCCGCGGGAGCTCTCGTAGAGGAGGAAGTCGATCTCGATGCGAGTCTTGAGCGCCTGCTCCACCCTCTGCTTGGCGTGGAAGTACGGACGATAGGTGGGCGCCGGAACGCGGTTCATGTCCGCGACGTGCACCGAGCTGACCGTGTCCACCGTGGTTCGGGTGGTGACTCCACCGATCTCGATCGCGCGTCCTTCACGGACACACCGAAGGAACTCGCGGAAGCTCTCCTCCGCTTCACCGAGAAAGACGTGATCCAGCAGGTCGGGGAAGGCGCGCTGGTACTCCCTGCCCATCTCTCCGTCGAAGCAGGCGCCGCCCACCACGACGATGAGCTCGGGCTGCTCGCGTTTGAGCCGAGCGGCGAGCGCGAGGCTCGCGAGCGCCTGGTTGAAGGTGGCGGTGAAGCCGACGATCACCGGCGACTCTTCCAGGATCCGACGCGCCATCTCTTCGAGGAACGACGGGATCACCTCGTCGCGCACGCGGCGAAGGAATGAGACATCGCTGAGCGCCTCCGGTATCCCTGCGCCGATCGGCTCATCGCGCAGGATCTTGGTGAACACGTCGAGATAGGCGTCGCTGTCGAGCTTCTGGGGTGTGAACAGGTTGCAAGCGAAGAGGTGCTCCGAAGCCCCGTAGAGCGAGTTCTCGTTGGCCATCGCGTCCGCGATCTCCAGGCCCACGTGAGGCACCAGATCGACGTTGCCGAAGTAGCTGCGACAGGCGGCTCCGACCTCCTCACAGATGCGGGTGAGGATCCCGAGCGCGATCGACGGACGGCGTGGGCTGGCCCAGGGCATGGAGACCAGCGCGATCTGGAGCGGGGCATCAGCCATTCGATCTCCTTGTCACCTTGGCCAGGATCTCTTCCACCGCCCGGCCGACCCGCTCCTGAGTCTCCTCGGTCTGAGCGCCGATGTGAGGGGTCAACAGGACTCGCGGATGCGCTCGAAGCCGGGCAGGAAGCGCGGGCTC
Organism: uncultured delta proteobacterium; assembly: GCA_963803435.1. Classification (GTDB taxonomy): domain Bacteria; phylum Myxococcota; class Kuafuiibacteriia; order Kuafuiibacteriales; family Kuafuiibacteriaceae; genus CAWDML01. The sequence goes on from CAWDML010000001.1 coordinate 204,722, forward strand.
CTCGGCGACGGTGTCGAGGCCGGCACCACGCACGCGACCCTCGTCGAGCGCGTCGAGGAGCGCCTCCGTATCGATGAGCGGCCCCCGGGCCACGTTGACCAGGATCATGCCTGGCCGGACGCGGGCGAGCACGTGGCGTGAGATCAGCCCCTGCGTCTCCGGTTTCAAGGGCAGCGCGAGCACCAGGGCCTCGCTGGCTCCCAGGAGCTCGTCGAAGGAGACGATCGGCACCTCGGCGTTCGCGGGTCGGTTTGGTCCGTTGTGCGCGGCGACGGTCATCCCGAACGCGGCGCCCAGCCGGCAGACGCGGCGCCCGACGTCTCCATACCCGAGGACCCCGAGCCGCCGGCCCTGCAGCTCCGTTCCCAGGGTCTGCCACTTCGGCCAGCCCCCCGCCGCGACCGCGGCGTGGAGGTCCACGATCCGCCGCACCAGCGCGAGCAACATTCCGATGGCGAGCTCGGCGACCGCGGGGGCGGACTGCGGGGTCGTAGAGAGATCGATCCCCCGCTCCCGCAGCGCCGATAGATCGATGTTGTCGACGCCGGTGCCGGCGCGGATCACGGCGCACAAGCGCGGGCACGCGTCGATCATGGCGCGTGAGAGACGGTGCGGCGAACGGATGATGACGACTTCGACCTCGGGCGCCGCTTCGGCGAAGGCGTCGAGGTCCGGCATCTCCTGGTGGAGCAAAAGGCGATGCTGCGCCCCGATGCGGCCTAGAGATCTCGGAGCGATCGCTCCCAGCACCGCCACGCCGAGCGTCAAAGAATGTCTCCCAGATACCGATCCTCGGGCTTTCGCGGAGCTCGGGGAAGAAAGACCTCCATGATGTGCGGGAAGTAGCGGTAGCGATAGTTCGCCCCCTCCTTGGGGAACCTGTTGAGGAAGGAGCCGTCCAGGAGCTCCTGCTCGCTCACGATCTGGGTCGTCTCTCTCGACTCGGCCGCCGCGTCGGTGATGAAGTAGCGCGCGTCGCGACCGTCGATGCTCTTCTCGGCCAGTGTCGCCAGCACCACGTGTCCCGAGGTCTCGCAGGCATCCGCCACCAGGAAGACCACGCCGACTCCGCGCAGGAGGAGCTTCTTGGCCTGTTCGATCGCGGGTGCGACCAAGGGATAGAAGGCCGTCGCCGCGGTCTGATGGAGCCGGAACCGCTCGGGTGAGGGCGTCGCGATCTCCGAAGCGGTGCACCAGAAGCCGGCCTTTTCGCCGTCGATGGTGTCGACCCAGTACTCTCGCTCGCTCTTCCCTTCGCGATGGCGGGTGATTTGGAGCTCCGCCAGGAGTCCACCCCCGATGTCGCGGATGCGGAGGCGGGACAGCTCCTCGGGATCCGTCCTGGTCGCCAGGCCATCGACGTTCGACTGCTGATCCAGGATGTGGTCCGGGTCCACGTACAAGCCGAGACGCGCCGCCGGGGCGCTCCAGAGCTCGTCGAAGTCCATCCAGGGCCCCTTCGGCTTCGGCGTCGAGGGCTCCCACGACAGCGGCGCGGCGAGATACTCCCTGCCCCGCTCCGTCACCCGCACATCGACGACTCTGATCCCGGTCTCGGTCCTGCTGGACGTGTCGTAGATGGGGATGAGGCCGCCCCGGCCCGCGGCGAGCCCTCGAATCGATCTCGGCCCTTGCGGTCTCCTTGGCCGTATCGCCGGCTTGGTTGGTGCGGATCCGGATCGGATCGCTGAAGCCGACGAACTTCCTCATCGTCTCGCCGGTCTTTGGCACACCGGAGCGCCGCGAGGCGTGGTTGCGACGGATCTCTGCCAGCGCGTCCGAGAGCGGTACGGGCAGCAGGCCCTGCGGCACGCGCTGCGCCAACTCCGCGGTGGCTCGAGCCAGCGTGGGCTCGTCGCAGTCGCGTCCGAGCATGTGATCCTTCAGCGTGCTCCGGTTCGAGTCGTTACACGCCTCGTAGTAGGGGAGGATCGCGTCGAGCCAGATGTTTCCTCTCGCGCTCCGATCGATGGTACCGAACGCCTCCGCGACGGCGAGCTGCGCCTGGAAGTGGTGCGCTTGGTTCGTCACGTCGCTGAAGGGCGTCTCGGTCAACCACCAGGCATAGGCGCAGTTCCGCTCCGCCTCCGCCATCACGGTGACGTTGTTGATGCAGCCGTCCTCGATCTGAGGAAACAGCACGCTGCCCTTTCCATTCAAGCGATCGCGGAACGATACGTTGTCGCCGAAGATGTCGCGCACACAGATACGCCGGAGGAGCTCGTCGCGCGGCTTCCCCGCGATCTCGGAGGCGAACCGGCGCAGGCCCTCCTGAGCGCGCTGCCGCGCCACCTCGCCGGCGGGCATCCCGATCGACGCGCCGTACGCCTCGACGCCGGAGGGGACGAGCCAGCCCTCCTGCGCACCGACCGCCTGTAGATAGGCCGCCTGCACCAGCCCGACACTCTCGGCGTCGGGCGCTGCCCGCTCCAACCGCTTCAGCGTGGCTCTGACCTCGCCGGTGATCTGGCCGGCCAGCATGACGCTGGCGATGAGCGCGGCGTCCTCGATCCCGAGGAAGCCGTGCTGGCCGACCTCGGTGTCGGTCAGGCGCTCGGCCACTCCGCGCAAGACGGCCAGCTTGGTGGCGGCGTCGAGGCGCTCGGGATGATCGGACGCGAGCTGAGCGCGCGACATCTCGGCGAACGCCTCCATCGCGGCGGGCGCCTTCGTGCCGATCTTCAGCACGCTGCCGAGCATGGCGAGCTGGCGATGGACCTCCCCGTCGTCGAGGGTGCGCAGGTACGCCTTGATCGCGTTCCCGTCACGGACCGGTACTCCGAAGCGCGCCAGCGAGTAGTTGACGAAGTCGTCGAGGGCCTTCCGCGGGGTGGGCGAGTCGGCTTGAACCGCGGGAAGGTCAGGCTGCTCCCACGGCCGGGCCAGCGTCAGATCGAGCTCATCGACCGCGCGCAGCACGTCCTCCAGGGCCGCGGATTCGGTACGCGCGTCCGCCGGAACGACGCGCCGAGGTCCGTCGATGCCCGCGGGGTCTTTCACGACACGGCGCGGCGACGTCGCAGCTTGGGCCTCGCCTGCTTCGCGAGCTCCGCACGAAGCGCGACCTGGCCCTGATAGCGCGAGCCCGGCAGGGTGACCGGCGCCGGCGGTTCCGCGGCCCCGCAGAACCGCTGGAATCGCGTCAGCAGATCAGAGCCGAGGTTGACGCCCCCTCGAAGCAGGTCGGCCACGCTGCTCTTGAGCTTGTGATAGAGCTTGAGGGCGATCTGCTGCAGCGTGGTGGCTGTCTCTTTGGTGGTCTCCGAGTTCGTCGCCGCGGCGCGATCCGAGATGACGAGCGAGAACGCGTAGAGCGTCTCGATGGCGGTGAAGAACTCGCTCGGATCCTTCTCGAGCCCCAGGATGTACTGCTCGACGGCGCCTGCGCCCGAGGGCTCGAGCGCGAACTGGGGTCTGCCATCGGAAAGCTGATGCGTTCGGACCCAGCGGCGGAGCTGCTGCTTCACGCCTTCGTGCCGCTTCTCTCCCACACGGCGATGGTAGCGAGCGAGTCCGGACAACATGATTACACCGCGCTTATCGAGGACCTGAAGCGAGATCAGTCTTCCCGTCGCGCACGACGGAAGCAATCGAGGAAACCAGATGGTCGATGTCCGCGGCCCCGAGGTTGATATTCGTAGTTACCCGCACCGCCCCAGAGGCGCCCTGGCCGGACGCCGCCAGATGGATCCGGTGTTCCTTCAGCAGCCGCTCCGCGAGCTCGGCGTAGTCCTCGAGACTCGGGAGCGTGAAGGCGACGATGCCGGAGGCGAGCTCCGGGTCCTTTGGCCCGATCACGCGAACGCCCGGGATCTGGCTCAGCCCGGCCCGCAGCCGATCGGCAAGATCGTGGATCCGATGCTCGACCGCCTCCTGGGTCAGGCCGCGATGGATCTCCAGCGCCGACGACAGCCCGGCGTACTTCGCAGGGCTGGCGGCGCCCGGCCGCTCGAACTTGTCGATCGAGCCTGAGGTGTCGTGGCCTCGGTGACGTGCGTTTGGCTTGATCCGAGGAATCACCTCCTCACGCACGAAGAGGAAGGCGGTCTCGGGAACGCCCATCCACTTGTGGAGCGCGGCCGCGTAGACGTCGCAGCCGAGGTCCGCGAGATCGAGCTTGATGTGACCCGGCGCGTGCGCCCCGTCGACGACGGTGAGGATCCCTCGCTCGCGGCAGTAGGCGCTGATCTCCTCGATGGGAAGCTTTGCTCCGGTGACCCCGCTGATGTGGGTCAGCACCAGTACCTTCGGCTTCCTCTCGTCGATCGCGGACAGGAGGGCGTCGAGCACCTGCTGCTTGGTCCCGGACGAGAGGAGATCTGCGATCGGCACCACGCCCAGCGCGATGCCATCCTTCGCCTCCAGCTCCCTGAGGCGATCGAAGCTGCCGTGGTGGTTGTCGTCGGTGGTGAGGATCTGGTCGCCCCGCTCCAGCACGAGGCCGGACAGGATCTCCTTCAAGCCTTCGGACGTGCTCGAGGTGATGAGGAGCTCCGTCGGCCGCGCTCCGAAGTGCCCCGCGAGCTCGTCGCGCGCCTTGTCCGCCACCTCCCAGCCTTTCGACTCCCCCAACGGGCTCTGCTCGTTGATTCGGATGAGGGCCTCGGCGGTCGCCTGGATCACCTGGCGAGGCGCGACACCCGCGCTCCCGGTCAGGAAGTTGGCGACCCCGTTCATCCTGGGGAAGCTCGCAGCGAGCTCGGCCCATCGAGCCTCGCTCAATCCGAACGTCGCGTTCTGGGCCTGCATCTCGGCGACCGTCGCGCTCTTCTTCAGCGCACCGCTCTTCGTGAGATTGAGCGGAGTCATCAAGAGCGGCGCCGGGTCCCCGGGCAACGAGAACCGCACCGAGCGATCCAGGCGCTCGACCAGCGTCCTCGCCAGCACCAACATCGCCGCCTGCGAATCCCCGCGCTGCGTCGCGAGCTGGAGCGGCAGCGTCCGATCCCGGGGAACATCCGTGATCCGACCTTGCTCCACGAAGGAGCCGATCAGCGCGCAGGCCTCCTTGGCGGCGTCATAGTCGGCGCGGCTGATCACCAGCGCGCGCAACATCAGGTGAAGCTCATCCAGCGCGGTCGCGTCTCCAGAGCTCACGCGGTCGAGGACCTCGGGCACCGCCGCCTCGAGCTCCTCCCGTCGGGCACGGAGCACCTCGATGGCTTCGCTTCGCTCCGCACCGTCGATCGAGCGGAGCGTACCGAGGCCGACGTCCTCCAGCCTGCGCCAGATCCGCTCGACGTCCTGCCGCGCGCTCGCTCCTTCGATCCGCGCCCGGAGCGCGCGTTCGTCCTGCGGGAGGGTCTCGACGCCGAGCGAAGTCTTGAAGCGAGTCAGGAGAGCTGCGACGCGATCGTAGTCGAAGCTCGATGCATGTTCCTGCGTGAGGCGCATGTCAGACGGTGAGGCTGAGGACTCCCTCCACGTCGTCCGCGCCGACGGCCTCGGAGATGCGCTCCACCGAAGCGATCAGGTGCTTGGTGGCCGAGATGCCACTTCCCTGGGTGAGCTCCCGCGCCACCTCGAACATCGCCAGGTAGGCTGCCCGCACCAGCTGATTGGCATAGATCAGGTGCGTGATGCCCATCTCCTGGAAGACCTTCGCTGCCAGGTCCGGAAACATCGTGGGCGCATAGAAGATCGGCGTGCGGCCGGCCCAGTGGGAGCAGAACTTGCTCAACCCCTTCAGGTGGTCGGCATTCACGGCGTGAACGAAGACCGCATCCGCTCCGTGCTCGATGTACTGCTGGCAGCGAGAGATCGCTTCGGGGACGCCCAGCCCCGCGACCAGCGCCTCGGTCCGGGCGACGACGCGGCCTTTTCCGTCGGCGGCCTTCTTGGCGGCGGCGAGCCGCGCGCAGTGGGTCTCGGCCGACGCGAGCTCCCGTTTGCCGGTGTTGTAGAGGCTCGACCGCTTCGAGGTCAGGTTGTCCTCGATGCAGAGCACGCTCGCGCCGGCGTGGAAGAGATCGCGGGACGCGTGCAAGACCTTCAGCGGATCGCCGAAGCCCGCGTCCATGTCGACGACCACCGGAATCCGGATCACCTTGGCGACAAAGGAGGCCACGCGCGCCAGCGTCTCCGCGTCGAGGATTCCTGCGTCCGGTAGGCCGTGCGCCGCAGACGTGCCGAAGCCGCTCAGCCAGACGAAGTCGGCGCCCGCTTCCGCCGCGACGAGCGCCGAGAGCCCGTCGTGGATACCGAGCCCGATCTGCTGGTGACGGGCGATGAACTCCGCGGCTGACACCTCATCCATGCCCTCCAGCATTCCAGCGCGGTGGTGCTTCGTCCAGACACGATCGACACTGAAGCCCGGGTGGCGTCTGGGTATCCCTTGAGCACCGAGCGATCGTGCACCCCGCCGCGTGTCGATGGCGCCTGTGCCGTCGAGACGAGGATCGCGATGTCGCGGTGATCGTCGAACCCGCTGCGCCGGATGGTGCGGTCAATTCTCCCAGGGTCTCGAGGCCGGGCCCCTGAGGACCGCGCGGCTCCACCACGCTCGGAGCTAGGAAGACCCGCCGCGCCACGCACGCCGAAAGCCCCCGCTCACCACGAAGCGCGGGAACGTGATCCACTGCTCCACGAACAGCCTCGCCACCACGTCGAGCGGCCCCTTGAACGGCACCGGCGCGCTCGACTCCATCTTGTGCCCGCGCCCCTGCGCGGCGACGGCGACGATCATCCCGCCCAGCCCGGCGAACGCCGTCCACCCGATCAACGGCGCCATCGCGAGCCAGGCGCTGCCGGTGACGAACATCGGGACCGTGACGGCGTGGATGATGAGGTTGCGGCGATCGCGGTGGCCGTCCGGGTAAAGGGACCACTGCCAGCGGACGAGGCCACCTTCCCTGACTTCGCTCATGGGCGGCATGATGGGCGCTCGGGCCTCAGAAGAACAAGCGGACGCCGAAGCCGACACCGCGGTTGAAGTCGTAGTCGATCTCCAGCATCTCGAGGAGCGCGAAGGCGGTGGCTGCGAGGACCGGGGCAGTGCGCAGGCCCCATCGTACCGCTTGACTAACCGCCGGGCCTCGGGCGAACCCAGCCGCCATGCTCTTCAAGGAGAGCTCCGCCCGCGTCCCACCCCTGCTCGACGGGGGGATACCGGTGCTGGGGCACGCGCTCGAGCTCAACCGCCATCCGGTCGATCTGCTGATGCGGGGGCGAAAGCGCTTCGGCGATCTCTTCTCGCTGGCGCTCCCCGGCACGCCGCACACGATCGTGATGACGGGTCCGCCGGCGCAGGAGAAGTTCTTCCGGCTGTCCGAGCCCGACGTCAGCCTCCGGGACGTCTACAAGCTGATGACGCCGATCTTCGGCAAGGGCATCGCGTACGACGCCACGCCGGAGGTCATGGCCGAGCAGCTCGGCTTCTTCCACGCTGCCCTCCGCGAGTCCCACCTCCGCGCCTACGCCGACGGCTTCGTGGCCGAGGCGGAGGCGTACTTCGGCAAGTGGGGCGACCGGGCCGTCGTCGATCTCTACGCCACCGGCAACGAGCTCACCATCTACACCTCGAGCCGCTGCTTCCTGGGTCTCGACTTCCGCCGCCGGCTCTCGAGCGAGTTCGCCAAGCTCTACTTCGACATGGAGGGTGGCCTCAGCCTGCTCGCCTTCTTCGCGCCGCACCTCCCCACCCCCAAGTTCATCAAGCGCGATCGCGCCCGCAAGCGCATGGGCGAGCTGATCGCCAACATCGTAGAGGAGCGGCGCCGCGCCGGCACCACCGGCGCCGACTTCCTGCAGGCCCTGATGGAGGCCAAGTATCAGGACGGTCGCACGCTCACCCACGACGAGATCACGGGGCTGATCCTCGCGATCATGTTCGCCGGCCATCACACCAGCGGCGTGACGTTCTCCTGGACCTCCGTCCTCCTGGCCCAGCACCAGCGCTGGCTCGCCGAGCTCCGCGAGGAGCAGGAGCGGGTCCTCGGCGATCGCACCACCGTCACGCTGGACGATCTCCATGCGATGGAGAAGCTCGGCTGGACGATCAAGGAGGTGCTGCGCCTGTACCCGCCGTTGATCATGCTGATGCGGAAGGTGCTCAAGGGCTTCGAGTTCAAGGGCTTCGAGTTCCCCGAGAATACGATGGTGGTCGCTTCGCCGGCCGTCAGCCATCGCATCCCGGAGGTCTTCGCGGGCCCGGACACGTTCGATCCCGAGCGCTTCGCCCCCGACCGGGCCGAGGACAAGAAGCATCCGATGTCCTGGATCGCGTTCGGCGGCGGGCGCCACAAGTGCATGGGCATCGTATTCGCTCAGCTCCAGCTCAAGGCGATCTACAGCCACGTGCTCCGGAACTTCGACCTCGAGCTGTACGGCGACGTCTACGAGCCCGACTACGAGCGCATGCTGGTCGGGCCCCGGCTCCCCTGTCGAGCGCGCTTCGTCCGCCGCAAGCAGCGCCCGATGGCCGCGGTCGCCTGATGATCACGCCTTCGAGCCTGGCGCTCAGCGCCGCCCTGGTGTCGGGCTTCATCGCGGCCTTGTTCGCTGGCGCCCTCGTCTTCCCCGGGAAGATGGTGGAAGGCTTCCCTCAGCCGGACGGCGCCACCAAGGAGTACAAGGTCAACGGCATGGCGCTCTGGATCGCGACGCACGTGGTCCTGATCGCCGGTTGGTTGCTCTTCCGTCTCTCGCTGGCGCCGCTGATCGACCTGTTCTGGTCGCTGCTCCTGGTGACCAACCTGGTGGCGGCCGCCTGGACACTCGCGCTCTACGCGTCGGCGCCGAGCCGGCGTGCGGGTCTCATCGGGCTGATCAAGGACCTCTGGTTCGGGGCCGAGCTCAACCCCACGCTGCTCGGCGTCGATCTCAAGGTCTTCGCCTATCAGCCCTCGCTGATCGGACTCTGGCTCCTCAACCTCTCGTTTGCGTACGCGCAGTACGAAGCGCAAGGCAGCTTGACACCGCAGATGATCGCCTACCAGGCGTTCTGGTGGCTCTACCTCACCACCCATTACTGGTACGAGCGGGGCGTCCTTTCCATGTGGGACGTGATCGCCGAGAACTTCGGCTTCATGCTGGTCTGGGGCGACCTGGTGCTGGTCCCGTTCTTCTACAGCATCGCCGGCTGGTGGCTCCTCGAGGCCCGACCGCGGCCCGCCACGTCGATGATCGCGCTCGCCCTCGTGCACGTGCTCGGGCTCTGGATCTTCCGCGAGTCCAACGCGCAGAAGGATCGTTTCAAGCGCGATCGCTCGGCGCGGATCTGGGGCCGCCCCGCCGAGACCCTCGGCGGCCGCCTGCTGGTCTCCGGTTGGTGGGGCATCGGCCGCAAGCTCAACTACACCGGCGAGATCATGGTGTACTGCTCCTTCGCCCTCACCACCGGCTTCGAGTCGGTCGTCCCCTACCTCCTCCCGCTCTGGCTCTGCTGCCTCCTGCCCCACCGCGCCTGGCGCGACGAGCAGCGCTGCAAGTCCAAGTACGGCGAGCTCTGGAACGAGTACACGAAGAAGGCCCGCTTTCGGATGGTCCCGTTTCTCTACTGAGGTCTCGATGAAGTTTCAGATCCTCATCTGCGACGGCCCCAGCTGCGGCGTCACCCACGACAGCGATCAGCTGGTCGAATGCGCCCGGGCGCACCTCGCCGACAGGCCCGACCTGGCCGCCGGCGTCGAGCTCGTCCGCTTCACCTGCTTCGATCACTGCGACGATGGTCCGAACCTCTTCGTCCGCGAGCTCGCCGACGGCGAGACGCCGAGCGAGCCCGACGGCGCCCTCTTCTCCTCTCAGCGCGGCTTCTACGAGCACATGGACGAGGACAAGCTCCGGCGCCTGCTCGACGAGCACTGCACCACCGGCGAGCCGATCGAAGATCTCGTCACCGACTACTGACGAGCCGATCAGAGCTGACCGGTCGTCGGTGGCGAGGCGGGCTCGGCGTCGGGACGGCCAATCTGACCATTGAGCCCGAGGCTGTCCACGCCATTGCGGTAGTCCTGGAGGAACGACTCGATCTCCGCCCGTGTCTGCGGAGACGTGCTCGGCTGCCTCGTCAGCGCCTCCAGCCCATTGACCTGACCTCGATGACTCGCCTCCTCGCGCTCTTGGCGCTCAAGCGCCTGTTGATCCTCGGGCGCGGTGAGGAGCGCTTCGAGCTCCCCGAGACCTCGGAGGCCCTCGTCCGCCGGACCCTGATCCGCGCCGCCGGGAGCGACCGCGCCCGCGCCGAGCTCACGGCCGTCCTCCGCCTGCTCGTCGCGCTCGAGTCTCGCCTCGAATCCCCCACGGCGGCCGCCCGCCTCCGCACCTGGATGCGCTCGACCCCGGAGACGCACGAGATGATCCGAAGCCTCGGGTTCGGCGGCGCCAAGGGCCTCGAATCTCACCCGAGACTTCAAGCGCCGCGAAGGTCGATCGCTCGACCTCGCCGCCCCCCGTTTCGGCGAGCTCGCCCCGGCCGATACAATCCCGCTCCACCGGATCACGGGGCAACGCCGCCGCCGTCGCGATCCTCGCTGAGCGGCGATGCCCCTCGAGGTGTAACCTCCGAGTTCGCAACTCAAGTTGCGCGAACCACGGCGACGGCACCCGCCGATAAGAGCGCACACATGAAGAGCGTCCCAGGTTACGTCAACACGTTGGCGAGCGCGCTGACGGGTGGCTCCCTCACCGAGAAGGATCTCGCAAACGTCGAGGTCGCGGTGAAACGCTCCAGAGGAGCGAACCGTCAGATCGTCTCGCGCCTCGCCGACTACGTGCGGTACGACGCAGAGCTCGACGCCGCCGAACGGGCCAGCACCGTCGAGGCGCTTCGCAAGCTCGGCGCGAACGATCGCCAGCTCTCGAAGATCCGCTCTCTGCCCGCCACCAACGTCGACATCGCTCATCTGGATCTGGAGATCGACATTCGCAAGGACCCGATCCACCACGAGGTAGGGCTGTCACTCTCGCGCCCCGCACCGAACATCGCGATCGTCGAGGCCGACAGCGCGACGATCGCGATCGGGAGCGTCCGCGTGGGTGGACAGGAGTGCGCGTACAACCATCGCTCGGGGCGCCTGCACATCCAGATCCCGGACTCGGTGAAAGCGTCCGATCGCTACCGCATCGACATCTCCTACGACGTCACGCCGACGGCCAACCCGGTCGATCCGGGCATGGTCGAAGGCGACGGCCAGATCCGCACGCTGACCTGGGCGGAGAACATCGATCGCTGGATCCCCGGCGACAATCGGGTCGGCCGCGGCGTCAGCGCGACCATCCACGTGTACTCGGATCCGGACACCGTGGTTTCGGCCTCCGGCCGTCCCGTGCTGCGACACGAGGGCTACGCGCGCTTCGAGATGGAGCGCGGACCCTTCTACACGGCCTCGCTCTACGCGGCGAAGGGCGGCGAGATCCTGGACGCCTCGGGAGACGGCCGCGGTCCGTTCTACGTCTCTGCCAGCGGCGATGACGCGATGCGGGCGAACCGCAGGAAGTATCTCGACGTGCTTCGACACACGGTCGGCTTCATGAACTCCAAGTTCTCCAACTCACCGTACGGCACGATCGATCAGATCGCGGAGCCGACGGGTCCCTTCGACGGGATGGAGCACGCCGACGCGATCCATCTCTACAGCAACACCGCCGCCAAGCCGGAGGAGGCCATCGACGTCATCGCGCACGAGGCGATCCATCACTGGTTCGGCGACGGCAACTGGATCCGGACCTATGCGGACCTCTGGCTCTCCGAAGGCGTCACGAGCTACTGGACCTACCGCGCCAAAGAGGAGCGCGAGGGCGTGCAGGCGTTCTCGGACGCGCGGGCGAAGGGGTGCGAGCGCGCCGTGAAGGCGATCGAGCGGCGGAACGCCTCCGACCAGAAATATCCGCTGCGACCAGCCGACGATCTGGTGCCCGGAGATGCGGTTCTCGACGGCACGGTGTACGAGTACGGCGCGTTCCTACTGATGCTGATCGAGGAGAAGGTCGGACGCGAGACCTTCGACGCGGTGTTCGCCGAGTACTACGAGACCACACGCCAGACGCCCGTCGACACGGCGGCCTTCGTCGCGTTCTTCGAGGAGAAGACCGGCACGCCCCTCCGCGACTTCGCGGACAAGTGGATCTATCGCCTTCCCTCCACCGCCGAGGTGCGCGCGGAGGTCGATCGCTTCCTGGCGGCCCACTGAGGCGCAGCTCGGGCTTTACAGCCACCGCCGCACCAGAACACAGTGAGGTCGGGCTGCCCGCCGGATGACGGTCTCGTTCACCAACGGAGTTCTGGAAGACCGGCGTCTGGACGCGGCGATCGAGCGCTACGTCTCCTACCTCGGCGATGCGACCGTCCCGAAGAGCGCCGCGCTCCTACGGGAGAGCATCGGCGCGTTCGGTGATACCGACGCGAAGGCGGCGCTCGACCTCTACGGCGCCGAGGTCGTCGGTCGAGCCGCCGTCAAGAACATCCGGGAGCGCCGCGAGTTCGAGCAAGCGGTCGATGTCTATGCGAACGCGCTCGCCGGCCAGCCGCTGCCCGCGAGCCTCGAGGAGCTGGCGCGGAGCCACCGGAAGGCACGCCGGAAGGCGGCGCCCGCCGACAGAAAGGCGCTCGACCATCCCTATCAGCTCGCGATGAACGCCATCACGGCGTTCGGGCTCGACGCGTTCGCCCAGGCGGTGACGCTCCGCCGGGCGGGCGGGCAGGTGGTCGCGCCGCCGCGAGCGCCCGAGGTCGATCGACCGATCGGAGGTGACCTCGAGGATCCGGCCGAGCAGTACCGCATCGGTCACGCGCTCGCGTCGACACGCTCGAAGGTGAAGGCCGAGTCGTGGCTCCGCAAGGCGGCCAAGCAAGGCCACCACCGCGCGCAGTACGAGCTCGCCGACATGCTGATCCGTCGAAAGGATCTGGCCGCCCGCGAGGAGGGCGTGACCTGGCTGTTCAAGTCGGCGCAGTTCGCGAGCAAGCAGGGCGAGGTCGACGCGCACCTCCTGCTGGCGCGCGCCTACGAGGTCGGCGTCCCCGGCGCGCTGGAGAAGAACCACCGACTCGCGGGCCTGTGGGCGCGAAAGGCCGCCGTGACCTCGAAGGCGCCGGTGCCCCAGCCCGATCGGCGGGACCCGCTCGGGCAGTACCTCCTCGCATGCCGCTATCTCGACGGGCTCGGCGTCGAGCGGGACCCCGAGAAGGGCGTCGCGCTGCTGGAGCAGGTGGTCCGCGGGAAGAGCCGCTACAGCCGCTGGGCCTCCTCCAAGCTCGAGGCGCTCGACGCCCCCAAGCCGTACCGGCGGCGCACGCTCGCCCATCAGCCGGTCACGCAGGCGTACCTCGACGTGGTCCGACCGTCGATCCTCGGCCAGACCCGCGAGAAGAGCATCTGGCGGGCGTTCCTCGACTCGACGCCGCTATTCGACGTGATCGCCGACATCGCGGAGACGGCCGGTAGCCCTGCCTACGACGGGCTCGCGGACTTCCTCTCCCTGATCCTCGATCCGACGCTCTCGAAGGAGGCCAAGCTCGAACGCCTCGAGGTCAACGGCGAGCGGATCCACCGCGGCCTCTCGGAGCTCCTCGAGCTCGAACGCGAGGATCGCGGCCGCTTCCGCCCCGCGTTCGAGGATCTCTTCCGACTCTTCGCCGAGCGCTATCGGAGCGAGCTGTCTGGCGAGCCGACCGAGGTGGAGCGGGCGGTGACGCGCCTCGCCGGCGGCGATCCAAAGGACGCGCGCGTCGTCGTCGATCTGCTGCTCGGGCTCGGGCGGTGGCTCGACGATCTGATCCAGGAGCGCGATCGCCCGGTCGAGGACGTCGCGCGCAGGGCGATCGAGGGCGCCGACCGATTTCTCGAGCTCGAGCGCGGCGTGCGCGTGCTCCGCAAGGTCAGACCGCGCTCGGTCTCCGACCTCCTCGCCGCGACGCTCGATCACCAGCAGCAGACAGTCGCCGCCGGCGTCGTCGACTTCCTCTCGCTGTTCCTCGATCCCACCCTGCGTCCGGAGCAGCGCGCCCAGAAGCTGCAGGAGCGCCGGACCAAGATCGAGCACGCGCTGGCGGCCACCACCGGCGCGCCCGAGGGCAACGCGTTCTTCGCCACGCTCTTCAACGTGCTCGGAAAGCACCTCGAGCGCGCATCGGACGGCGCCGAGGGCTCGCTCCTCGAGGCGATCTCTTCATGGCTCCCGCCCACCGCCACCCGCGCCGAGCGCGAGAGCGTCACCAAGAGCCTCCTCTCGCTGGGTCGGACCCTCGACCGTGAGCTCCGCGACGTCGGGCAGGACCCCGGCGCGCTCCCGAAGGTCCTCGACGGCCTCGAGGGCGTCCTGTCGGTAAAGAGGGAGCTCTCCGATCTCCTCGGCGCGAAGGCCCTCTCTCCCTGGAAGCTGGCGATGGGTGCGGTCGCGGGCGGGCTGACCTGGGAGGCGTTCCGCGTCAGCGGTCTCCAGGAGGCGATCCGCGAGCACACCGGCGTCGATCCCGTCCTGGTCGAGCTCCACAGAAAGGTCGGGCTGATCCCACCGTCCATCGCGCGCGAGCTCGACGAAGAGCAGGTCGAGGCGACGCTCTCCTTCCTGTCCGTGTTCGTCGATCCTCTGCTCTCCCGCGAGCGGAAGGCCGAAATCCTCGACCAGACGATCGAGCGCGCCGCCTCGCTCCTCGACTTCGATCGCCTCCCTAACACCAACTGGACCGAGCTGTGCGGGCACGCCGGCAAGCAGCTCTCCGCGCACCTCGGGGACAGCGTGAAGCCGGACCTCGCCGACTTCCTCCGCGAGCGGATGATCGGGCTCGGCCAGCGTCTCGATCGCGAGACCTCGATCACCGTGGCCGATCCGATCGGCAACCTGGTCCAGCGCTCGGTCGCCGGCTTTCTCCGCTCCCACAAGGAGGCGCTGCTCGACTTCTCGGTGGCGGATCTCTCCCGGAGCACGTTCGAGTCGCTCCGCGCGGTCTCCGAAGAGGGACGTATCACGCAGGAGGATCTCCTGGACCGTATCCTCCCCGGGCTGAACCTCGGTCTCGACGCACCGCTGCTGGTGGCGCTCGATCGCCAGCTTCCGCTGATCCCGACGGATCTCCGGCAGCAGCTCGGAGACGAGGCGGCCGAGGAGCTGCTCGCGGTGCTTTCGCTGCCCTGCGATCCCTTCCGCTCCCGGGAGGAGCGGGCGGAGATCCTCGATCGCGCCCTCCAGCGCCTGGGCCACGCTCTCCCTGCCCTCGGCGAACGCTCCTGGTCCGCCCTCTTCGAGAGCGTGCGCAGCCGGATCCTCGATCACGCCGGCGAGCGCGGGATCTCCGTCCACCCGCAAGCGGACGAGTGGCTCACGAAGCGGCTCTCGGAGCTCGCCTCCACGCTCGATCGCGCCGGGAGCATCGAGAGCTTCCTCGGCCGCCACCGGGAGGACCTTCTCGATTCTGACGCTGCTCCGGCCCGCCACCACGAAGAAGGCCTGGAGGAGCCTGACCGTCGAGAGCGAGCTCGGTGAGGCAGCGGCGGCGTTGAAGCTGACGCGCGACGATCTCCGGGCGCTGCTCCCGCAAGGCACCAATCTCCTGGCAAAGCTCGGCCCCGGCAACCTCGAGGCGCTCACCGACCTGGTGAACGTGTTCAGCGATCCCGCCCTCACCGTC
This sequence comes from uncultured delta proteobacterium, assembly GCA_963803435.1. GTDB lineage: Bacteria > Myxococcota > Kuafuiibacteriia > Kuafuiibacteriales > Kuafuiibacteriaceae > CAWDML01. The sequence continues at coordinate 220,287 of CAWDML010000001.1, forward strand.
GAGGATCGCCGGAAGCAGTTGGCCCTGATCTCGGATCAGCTCGGCGATCTCACGCGAACACTGCTCTCGGCGCTGGACGCGAGCAAGCGCGAGACCTTCTTCCAAGACCTCCTCGAGAGGGCGGGCGAGCTGATCGATCGCCGACGTGAAGGCAAGCCGCCCTGCGCCGCCACCGCCGCCAAGGTGGGCACGATGCTCGATCGCGTGGTCCGACAGCTCAAGGATCCTGCCCAGGCAGAGCGGCTGGAGGCGCACCTCGACGTGGTGCGGTTCTTCTTCCGGATCGAGATCGACCGCCTGTGCCAGATCGACTTCTTCAACGGCGCATCCACGCGCACGGCCATGGACGAGATCCTCCAGGACATCACCCAGCTCGGCGACGTGACGATGAACCTGGTGCGCGCCCTCATCGCCGGATCGCGCGCCGGGAACGGAGGACCGGACGCCGAGCTCGCAGCGCTCGAGGTCAAGGAGTGCGTGGAGAACATGGGACCGTTCTTCACGAAGGTGGTGCAAACCTTCATCGATCCCATCGACTCGGGCCGGAGCGCGAACGAGGACGAGAACCTGATCGTCAAGGCGCTCAAGCAGCTACAGGACGCCACGCGGCCCATCCCGTTCGATGAGGTGGAGAAGATCGTCGCCCGCGATCTGAGCGCGCCGATCGGCGAGTGCTTCCTGAGCTTCGAGCGCACCCCCTTCGCCTCCGCGTCGATGGCGCAGTGCCACCTGGCCGAGATCGAACGTGACGGCCAGCGGGTCCAGGTCGTGGTGAAGGTCCTGAAGCCGGGCGCCGCCGAGTCGATCCGACACAACTTCGATCTCATCCGCTTGCTCATCAAGATGGTGGGCTCGGTGGCGCAGGAGCTCCAGCACGCCGAGGAGTTCGCCGACGGCGATGCGGTCGACGGGATGAGGCAGCTCGAGGCGCTCCGCCAGAAGCATGCCGCGCTGCGGGAGAGCACGCTGTCCGATTCTGACTGCGCTCCTCGACACCGTCGCGGTCAACTTGGAGAAGTCCTTCGGCGGCGAGAGCGACCTCCCGCGCGAGTGCGACAACCTGGAGCGGATGGGCCGGCTCCTCCAGTTCAACGACAAGATCAGGGTCCCCGCGGTCCACCGCGACCACTCCGGGAACGAGATCCTCACCATGGAGTTCGTCCCGACGCTGGCCATCTCCGACCTGGTCGAGATGGACGAAGACAGCGCCGAGCTCCAGACCGACCTGAAGTCTCGGCTGATCTCCACCTACCTGGCCCAGACGTTCATCTATCGCTTCCTCCACGGTGACTTCCACGGGAAGAACGTCGGCATCGACGAGGAGGGGCGCTTCGTCCTCTACGATCTGGGGCAGATGGTCGACCTGCACGGTCGGTTGGTTCCTCCGCTCAAGCTGATGCTCGGCGCCCTCATCCACTCACCACGCATGGTGGCCGAGGCGGTCGTGGATCTCTCCGACCACGCCGAGCCCAAGCGACCGCTGAAGGACAAGATGCTCTCGGTCTTCGACCGCTCCGGCCGATCGGAGGCCGACGGTCCTGCCAAGGCCAGTCGCGCCACCCGCGCCGAGCTGGTGGCGGAGCTCGAGGAGGACATCGAGAAGACGCTGGCCGAGGCGTACGACGAGGCCAAGCTCGAGCGCTACCGCGAGCTGATGGGCGAGCTCCACCTCCCCGGCTGGCGGCTCCGGGAGGAGCTCAAGAGCAAGGTGCTCGGCACCAGGTCGAGCGCGGCGGACGCCCTCGCCGACGGTGCGATCAGCGCCGTCGAGGAGGACTGGAAGGCGATGGACGCGCCGGCGGTCCGGGCGCTGAGCGGCAAGGCGCTCCTGGCGCTCGCAGAGCGCCGCGTCCACGCCTACCTCACCGCGCCCGAGCAGGCCACCAGGCTCGCGTCGCTGACCGAGCTCGACGCGACCACCGTCGCCGAGCGCTTCACCACCCTGGTGGGGGCAGCGCTGAGCGAGGAGGCGAAGCAGGCCGGGATCGGGCGCGTGCGGCGGCTCGACGCCCTCCCCCAGGAGCCGGACGTGGCGCGGGCGCTGGGCAACCTCTGGAGCGAGCGGTCCGAGGAGGATCGCGTGCGAGAGCCGGCGCTGGTGGCGTGGTTCCGCGAGGCCGCGCTCGACGGCCTGGGCAACGATCCGGCGGTCTCGATGATCCTGTTGCGCGCGCTCCGGACGGTCGAGGCGACGCTCTCCGATCGCCCGAGCGACGCTCCGCTCGCGGCGATCGATCTGAAGCAGCCGATCCTCGACTACTTCGCCGGTGAGACGGTGAGGGCCCGCCTCGCCTACCTCACCGGCGACCCTGCCGAGACCATCGACACCGTGCGGATCGCCGAGCTTCTCCACGCTCACGTGAGCGGACGCCTCACCGAGCCGCCGAAGAGCCCGTTCTCCCTCAAGAGACTCCTCCGGCGCGGTGTGCACGCGCTCGGCGCGATCCCCAAGGCGGTCAAGACCGAGCTCGTCGACGCGTACCACCGCCTCGAGCTCGAGCTCCGCATCCGAGCCGAATCGGGTGGGCTGACGCTGGCCGGCATCCTCTCGCGCGCCGCCGGCCGCAACGAGCTGGCCATCTCGGCGCAGTACTTTCAGCTCGGCAAGACCAACGTGAGCTTCTGGGCCAACTGGCGCCGCCTCGACCACCGAGACTCCCGGGTGAGGATCCTCTCGATCCTCCGCGAGGTGATGATCCTCGAGCCGCTCCGATACGCCGCCTACCGCGCGCGCGTCCCCGGCCTGATCGCCGACGGCGCTGCGATCACCGGCCGCAAGGCGAAGCAGGTCGGCCGCTCGCTCGCTAGATCCCCAGCTCGACGCGCACCGTCCGATCCTTCACGTTCACCGACTTGATGAACGCCTTCGCGGTCTGCCGCGACGGCGAGAGGCGGTGCACCGGGATGAACGGCAGGCTGGCCGCGACCGCCGCGCGCGCCACCAGCCGGACCGTGTCGTTGTCCTTGGGATCGAGATCCGGGAGATCGAGCCGGACGAGATCGGCGTCGTCGATGAAGAAGTCACCGGTCTTGTGGTCGTAGCGGAGATGTCCGAGCACCGCCGCGGTTCCCGTGTGCGACTCGGCGAAGATCGTCGCGACGGCGTCGAGCTCGAGGCCGATCCGATCGCTGCCGTCCTCGAAGAGGATCCGGGGATGGTCGAGCTCGACCGCGGCGATCAGCGCGCTCTTCCGGACCGGGAAGTGCGTCGAGATCTCCTGCTCGATCTGATCACCGGTGAACGCCACCGTCGTACGAAAAGGCGCGCTGCAGCCCGCCAGAACCAGGACCAGGCCGACGATTGCTCTCTGCACGATGCCCGCAACATCCTCTCCTCCGGCACCATTCCGGACGTGAGGGCTGCTACGCCGACTCAGTTCAACATCGACTTCGGCGGCTCGCCGGGCGCGTGGTCCAGCCCCTCCCGGGTGAGGAGGAATCGCACCGTGGTGTGACCGCGCTCCGTATCCAGGGACGCGTCGAAGAGCGGCCCGCCGATGCTCCCCACCGCCGTCGAGCGCCGCAGGTTCTGGACCGTCCCGCGCACCAGCTCGCCCTTGATCTCGCCGGTCGCCTCGTCGCACGCGTGCAGCGCCCGCGCGACCCGATAGAGGTCCATCGCCAGCTCCGACGACAGCGGGCGGTTGCTGAAGAGCACCGAGATCAACATCGGCTGCGCGGGTCTGCTGACTACTTCGGGCCGCCGGCGTCAACCGCGGCGCTCGCCGCCGCCTTGTCCTCCAGCGCCATGATCAACGCACCCGGGCCGTAGCCGACCATCGGGATGGCGCCTTCGTAGATCCGGTTTCCGGCGCCGAGGAGCTCCGGAATCACGCCGTGGTTCGCCTCCAGATGGCGCTCGACCCAGGCGAGGAGCGCGTTCCCCTGCTCGAACAGCGTCGCGCTCATCCCGCGCGAGACGGCCTCGGGCGAGCGCGACATTCGAAACAGCGCGCTTGCCACCCGCAGATCGAGCACGACCCACTCCTGCGCCTCGTACCAACCCAGATCGGTCGTGCGCTTGAACCCCGGGCTGTCGGCCACGCCGAGCCGCTCGCGAAACGCAGCGATCGTTGCCAGCGCCGCATCGAAACCCTCCGGCCGATCCACGTCGATGACGCCCCAGTTGAAGACCTCGATCCCGGAGACGTCGAGCGTCCGCTCCGGCTCCAGCTCGCCGGCGAACCCGACCACCACGCCACCATCGGTGACCAGATGCCGCCGGATGGCCGCGCCCAGCGCCTCCGCCTCCTCCCGATAGTGCGCCGCCGCATCGCGCTTCCCCAGCCGTTCCGCGAGCGCAGCCAGCGAGGCCAGCCCGCGCGCGCAGGCGGCGGACGTGTACGTGAAGCGCCGGCCCGGCAGGTGCCGCTCCCAGATGCTGGAGTCGCGGCGGATGAGACCGGTCTCGTCCCGAAGGTCGGCGATCACGTCTCCGATGCGCGCGGTGATCACGTCCCAGTGCTTCGCGACCGTGTCCACATCGCCGCTCTCGGCCACGTAGCGCTCGAGCGCCCACAGGGTGAGCCCGAAGCCGTCGAACTCGATGTTGGGCCCGCCCTCGGAGTCGTCGGCCTCCTCGCGGCCGTCGCCGAAGTAGCGCACCACCGAGAATCTGGTACGGCTGCCCGACTCCGGCGTCGTGCCCCTCGTAGTCGAACGCCGCGTACGCGGTCTGGTGGTCGCGACCGAGCAGGAACTCGAATCCTCGGCGCGCCTCCTCGTACATGCCGGCCCGCGACATCGCCACCAGCGCGTACGACATGTCCCGCACCCAGGTGATGTTCCAGTGCCCGGGCGGGACGCTCGCGACGATCGCGCCGTCCGCCGCCTGCCCCATCCGCAGGAACGTGCGGCACGACTGATAGCGCGCCTTCTCCGCCTTCGAGAGCGGCAGGCCGTCGAGCCGCGCGCGGGTCTGTTCCAGCCATTCGTCCCCGCGGGCGAGCTCCGCTTGGAGCGCCTGAGACGCACCGCCGGAGGGAGCGAGCGCGAGCGAGCCACCCGCGCGCGACGGATCGATCTCGAGCTCGAACCACACCTCACCGCCGGGCGCAAGCCACGCCTCAGGGCCGCGCTCACCGCATGACCCGGGATCCACGGTCGCGGTCAGGCCGATCGCTCGGTCCTCGTCGCCGAGGTTCTTCGCGCGCACGATCGCGCGCGGCGATCCGCCCACCGGCGTGAGGATGGTCCTCGTCCACTCGACATCACCGGCGCGCGTTCGCATCCGTGCACCCGGCGTCCCGATCAAATATTCAGCGTCGAGAAACGTCTCCCGTCCCGGTGCGACCGTGGCCCCGTCGATCGAGGGCACCAGGTACAGCGCATCGAGCTGCACCGGCGCTGACCCGGTCCCCGGGTTCGAGAAGATGGTCTCGCGGATGGATCGGATCGAGCCGTCCTCGAGCGCCAGCACCGCCGTGCTCACACCGTTCGCCAGCGGTAGGAACGGAAACGTCATCCGCGGTTAATCCGCCGGGAGCCGCGCCGCGCTCCGCAGCGTCAGGATGCGCTCCGCGGCCGCCCGCCGCGACGGATCCTCGAGCATCGCCGCGAGCGCCGGTCCGACCGCCGCCTCGGGCGCATCCTGGAGCGCGCTGCCGAGCTCCTGCTCGAAGCCGGCGCGACCCACGAGCTCCAGACACACCTCGATCGCACGGTGCTCGCCGCCCCCGGCGATCCGAGCCAGCGCCGCCATCGCGTGGTACGGCGCCCACTCGGCGCCGCCCTTCGGCTCGACGATCATCCCCACGAGCGCCTCGAGCCACCCCGGCTCGCCGCTCCGCGCGATCAGGCTCTGCATCGCCGCCCGCCGCACATAGAAGTCCCTGCTGGAGAGCGCCGCCAGGCAGGGCGCGGGCGACGTCGCCTGCGCGCCGATGGCCCGCGCTTTCACCACGGCCAGCTCGAAGCGCCCGTAGAGCGCATGATCTCCGGCAAGCGGAGCGCGCAGCGAGCCCCCGCGAGCGGAGTCGGGTGCGAGGGCTTGGCCCGAGCGGGACCCGAGGGCAAGCGGAGCGCGCAGCGAGCCCCCGCGAGCGGAGTCGGGTGCGAGGGCTTGGCCCGAGCGGGACCCGAGGGCAAGCGGAGCGCGCAGCGAGCCCCCGCGAGCGGAGTCGGGTGCGAGGGCTTGGCCCGAGCGGGACCCGAGGGCAAGCGGAGCGCGCAGCGAGCCCCGCGAGCGGAGTCGGGTGCGAGGGCTTGGCCCGAGCGGGACCCGAGGGCAAGCGGAGGGCCGTCGAGCTCAGGCATCGAAAGTGAGCCCGACTCGGGCGGGGTCTCCTCGGTGGCCGAGACGTCGGAGACCGTGATCGCGCCGGACTTCTCGACCTTCATCCGCGCGACATCTCCCAGAAGCGCCCGTGCGAGGCCGTCTCCTCCATCACCTCGAAGGTCGCGGTCTTCGAGTCCACGTCACGCGAGCTGCTGCCGGCCCAGAGCTGGAACTCGCCCGGCTCGAGCACCCGCTTGTTCTTGCGCTCGCTGAAGAACTCGAGGTCGCGCGCCGAGAGCGTGATCGTGACGGTGCGCGTCTCATGGGGCTGCAAGGTCACGCGCTCGAAGGCGACCAGACGCTTCAGCGGTTGGACCTCGCTGGCGACCAAATCGCGCAGGTAGAGCTGGACCACCTCGTCGCCCTCCCGATCTCCCGTGTTGGTGACCGTGACGCGGACGTCGATCCCATCGTCGCGCAGCGCGCGCCGGCTGATCCGCCCGGCGACCTCGGGCGCGCCCACCTCGAAGGTGGTGTAGCTCTTCCCGAAGCCGAAGCTGAACAGCGGCTCGTGCGTCACGTGCCGAGGATGCGCCGGAATCAGCTTGCCGTCTTCATCGAAGAAGGCCGGGTTGGACGTGTACTTGCCGTCCGCGCCCGGACGGTCCGCAGGACGACCGGAGGCGTAGCGATTGTGCTGCGCGCCCCCGATGAAGCCTGCGTGCGGGAGGATCTCGACCGGCAGCTTGCCGCCCGGATTGACCGCCCTGCCCTCCGCGTCGCGACCGAACAGCACGTTCGCGGTCGCCTCGCCGCCCATCGTCCCCGGCTGCCACGCCTCCAGGATCGCGGGCGCGTGGTCCGCGAGCCAGCCGAGGTTGGTCAGCGGCCGGCCGTTGGTCAGCACCACCACGATCGGTTTGCCGGTGCGCTCGTGCACCGCCTTCAGGAGCTCGAGCTGGGCCTCGGGGAGGCCCGGCTCCAGGCGCGTCGTCGCCTCACCGCTCATGTGCTGGGTCTCGCCGACGACCGCCACCACCAAGTCGGCGTCCTTCGCCGCCTCAATCGCCTCCTCGAGCATCGCCGCTCCGCCCGGCGCGTTGGCGCGGCAGCCCCGGGCGTGGGTGACGACGCGATCGCCCGCCCTCGCCCGGATGCCGTCCAGGATCGTGACCGCCTCCTCCTCGCGCCCCATCGCGCGCCACTGGCCGAGGATGTCGCCCGTGTCGGCCAGCGGCCCGATGACCGCGAGGCGCTCCACGCTGTCCGAGGAATCGGGAGCAGCGGCGCTCCCCCCGGGACCGCCGGCTCATTCTTCAAGAGCACCATCGAGCGCTCCGCGGCCACGCGCATCGTGCTCCGGTGCTCCGGCGACAGGACCACCCTCGCTTCGAGCTCGGGATCCACGTCCGCCCGCTCGAAGAGACCGAGCCGGTGCTTGAGCCGGAGGATGCGGCGGTTCGCGTCGTCGACCACGCGCTCGGGTACGAGGCCCTCGCGCACCAGATCCGCGAGGTGCTCGGCGTAGATGCCGCTCTCCATGTCGATGTCGACACCCGCCAGCGCCGCCAGCTCGGCCGCGTGCTTTCGATCGCGCGCCACGCCGTGATGGATCAGCTCCATGATCGCCGTGTAGTCCGAGACGGTGATGATGTCCTCCCCGAACCACTCGCGGCGGAGCTTGGTGTTGAGCAGGTCGCCGTCGGCCGTGCAGGGGACGCCGTTGAGCGAGTTGAACGCCGGCATCACCGCGTCGACGCCCTCGATCACCGCCCGCTCGAACGGCGGCAGGATCTCGTTCTCCAGCCGTGCCTTCGAGACGTGCACCGCGCCGTAGTCGATGCCGCCGTCCGAGTAGCCGTAGCCTGCGAAGTGCTTCGCGGTGGTGGCGAGACCACCCTCGTGGAAGCCGCTGATGTTGGCCGCGCCCATGACACCCGCCAGATGGGGCGACGAGCCCCAGCCCTCAACGATGCGGCCCCACCGCGGATCGGACGTGACGTCGAGCATCGGCGCGAACGTGAGCGCCACGCCCCGCGCCCGCGCCTCGACCGCCGCGACGCGCGCGACCTGACGCGCCACCTGCGGATCGAAGCTGCCGGCCATCGCCAGCGGCACCGGTCCGATCGTGCGGTCTCCGTAGATGACGTCGTGCGCGATCAAGAGCGGGATGCCCAGCGGCGACGACTCCGTCGCGATCTTCTGCAGGCGTTCGACGTCGCTGGAGTTGCCCACGTTGAGGAGCGAGCCGATACCGCGCCGCACCAGCTCGGCGGTGCCCGCGTCGTCACCGCGCGTCGGTCCGGTGATCGCACCGCCCCAGGCCGGCTGGACCATCTGCATCACCTTGTCCTCGAGGGACATCCTGGAGAGCAGCGCCTCGACCTTCGCCCCGATCGGATCCAGGCCTGCCGCCCCCGTGATCTTGCCGGGCGGCGGCGCCGACACGCGCGGCCGTCGCACGGTCGCGGGCCGAACCTCCTCGACTGGGGGTGCGCCCGTGCGCCGACCCGAGAGGCGGGAGAGCATGATCCTTTATCGTGGGTTGTGGACGCAGAGTTACCTACCTTTCGAGATCTTTGAGTCGCGGTGCCCATTTCGCCGGGGAGCCCGCAACAACCGCTCGGGATCGGTCGAAGACTCTCCCGTGGAGCGGGTCGGCACGCTGGGGCGCGCACGCGAAGCGTCCGGCGAGCGCCTGCGGGCGGAGTCGGGCGCGAGGGCTTCGCCTGAGCAGGCCCCGGGCACCCGCGAAGCGCGCAGCGAGCGCCTGCGAGCGGAGTCGGGTGCGAGGGCGTCGCTCGGGCCGGTGATCCTTCTGAGCCCCTCTCCGGCGGCGCCCCCGAAGCGCCGGCGCGCCGATCTCGCGGTCAAGCCGATCGCGATCGCCCGCGGCTTCAAGCTCACCCCGGCCACCCCGCACGTCCTCTCTCCGGCCGCCGCGCAGCGCTTCCTCGACGAGGTCGTGCTCCCCCGCGAGAACGCGTTCTACCGCGCAGGCGTCGGGTACGACGGCGAAACCGGAATGACGTTCGACGGACACCCGATCGACTATCACACCGGCCAGCTCATCGGTGAGCCGCGGACCCTCAGCGCCGCCTCGAAGGAGTCGCTCCACATCGGGCTCCTGGTCCGCGCCGTCGCCGGGGATCGAACCGCACAGACGATGCTCGCGCACGACGTCGCCCATCGCGAGAGCGCCCGCGCCCACGCGCTCGAGGTCCTCACCAAGAAGATCGCGACCTACGAGCGCTTCGATCGCGAGTACCCGGGCTACGGCGGCTTCCTCCCCTGGTACCGCGTGAAGGGCGATCGGATCGAGCCGACGGACGACTGGAGAGACCGTGTGCCCGGCCTCGACAACGGCCAGCTAGCCTGGTCGCTCTATCTCGCGGCCAACGTCCTCGACGAACAAGGCGAGCACGCACTCGCGCGCCGCTATCGCGACAAGCTCGAACAGCAGGCCGAGAACGTGGTGCGCATCTTCTACGATCCCGAGCAGCGGAAGATGCGCTCCGAGGCCCGCCTGGCGCGCGGGGCCGAGGCGCCGCCCGGCGCGAACGTCTACGAGAACAACCAGCCCGACTATCCGCTCGACGACGCCTGCGAGGGCGTGCTGCTCCTCCACTTCGCCGACCACTTCGGTCGGTGGGAGGCGAGCGGCCATCCCGAGGGGCGCGACGCGATCTGGGAGGACGCACGCCGCATCCCCGCCACCTTCGTCGCCAAGGGCGGCGGCGCCATCCCGGCCGGCGAGCGCGTGACGCTGATGCGTGGCCACACGCTGTCGAGCCACGAGGACTGGGCCTTCCTGGTGCTGCCGTTCCTCGACGTCCCCATCGCGAAGGCGATGTTCGCCAACACCCAGGCGGTCCGCACCTGCTGGGCCGCAGAGCAGGGCCACCCGGGCCTGGCCGCCTGCGCGCATCAGCCGAAGTTCGGGAACGTCCCCCTCGATTACACGTCGATCGTCGGGGTCGACGACCCGACCATCACCAAGCTCGGTGTCCAGCCCCGCCGCATCTTCGTCCCGTACGCCGCCTTTCCGCTCGCGCTCGTGGACAAGCAGCAGTTCGCCACGTGGCTCTCCCTGATGCTCGATCCGCCGGGGATGCTCGGGCCCAACGGGATGGCCGAGTGCTTCGATCCGGCCGAGGGCGAGATCGCGCCGGTGCTCACGTGGGACGGCAAGGCGCTCCAGGCCGTTGCCTGGATGGGCGGGTTCACCGACGATATCCGGCGCTTCATGATCAGAGACGGCTTCCTCCCCGGCTTCCTGCAGCGCGTCGCCCACGACTACTCGCGCTTCGACGGCATCCCCATCGAGGGACGCGACGCCCCGCTCTCGGCGCCCAACGTCGCCTTCCCGAGGCCGCGCGATCGTTGAGCACGCCGCTGTCGAAGCGACCGCTCGACCTGGCGTTGGTCGTATGCTTCGCGAGCTTCGCTCTCACCTCGTTCGTCTTCGATCCGTTCACCGCGCTCGACGTGGATCTGGCGACCTCCACAGCGCCGCCGGCCGCGCTCATCTACTGGTTCGCGGTCCACGTGGATCCGCTCTTGATCCACCCGCCCCTCTTCGTCCGCATCATGGTGGGCTTCTCGGTGGTGGTGTTCGGGCCGACCTATCTGATCCTCGCCTATGGCCTCTGGCGAGAGCGGCCCTGGATCCGGCTCCCCGCGCTCGCCTACGCGGCCGTCAAGATCTATTCGCTCCTGGTCTACCTCGGGGTCGCGCTCTTCGGTGACACCCGGCCGCGGGATTACGGCTTGTTCACGGTCGTCTATCTGCCGTATCTGGTGGCGCCGCTGGTGCTGGCGCTCCGCGTGCGCCGGCCGGTGAGAGGAGAGCGATGACCACGGTGATCACCGGCGCGACGGGGCAAGTCGGCCTGCACTTGATCGATGCGCTCGCTGCGCGCGGCCGGCGCGTGCGCGCGATGGTGCTGCCCACGGACACCGGGCTGGCCGGCCGGGACGTCGAGATCGTCCACGGCGACGTGCGCGATCCGGCCTCGCTGGCCCGGGCGTTCGAGGGCGCCGACATCGTCTATCACCTGGCCGCGGTGGTCTCGACGAAGGACGACGCCGCACCGCTCATCGACAGCGTCAACGTCGAGGGCGCCAGGAACGCCGCCCAGGCCGCCCGTGAGGCGGGCGTCCGCCGCTTCGTGCACTTCTCCTCGATCGTGGTCTTCGATCCCGATCCGATCGATCGGCCGCTCGACGAGCAGCGCCGCCGGCTCAGCGCGGGCTCCGCCTACACGCGCTCCAAGCTGCAGGGCGAGGCCGCCGTCCGCGCCGAGATCGCTCGCGGCCTCGATGCCGTCATCCTCCACCCCACCGTCATCGTGGGCCCGCACGAGACCCACCACGACGGCATCGTCCGCAACCTGATCGCGCAGCACTTCGCCGGCAAGCTGCCCGCGATGGTCGACGGCGGCTTCAACCTGGTCGACGTCCTCGACGTCGTCGCCGGCGCGCTCGCCGCGGAGGAGCGCGGCCGCACCGGCGAGAGCTACATCCTGGGCGGTCGCTGGTACAGCGTCGGCGATCTGCTCCGGGTGGCCGAGTCTCTCAGCGGCCGGCGCCGCCCGCGGATCACCATCCCGATGTGGGTCGCCCGCGCCGCGCTGCCGCTGGTCGAGCGGGGCGCCGGCGCGATCGGCGCCAAGGCACCCTTCAACAAGGAGGAGCTGGTCCAGATCTCCGGCAACCGCCGCATCACCAGCGACAAGGCGGCGCGCGAGCTCGGCTATGCGCCGCGTCCGATCGACGACTCGCTCCGCCGGATCTACTCCTGGCTGGCGGCGGCCGGATGAGCCTCCGGATCGGCGTCATCGGCCACGTCGAGCACGTCACGATCGGGCGGGTCGCCCGGATCCCGACGGCCGGCGAGATCGCCCACCTCGAGGCGCCCCAGGTGCTTCCCGGCGGCGGCGGCGGCATCGCCTTCTTTCAGCTGGCGAAGAGCCCCGCGGAGGTCCACCTCTTCACTTCCCTCGGCAACGACGATGCAGCCGCGCTGGTCGAGAGGCGCCTCCGCGACACCGGCGCGCACATACACGCGGTCAAGAGAGACCAACCCCACACGCGCGACGTGGTCATGATCGGGCCCGGCGGCGATCGCACGATCGTGGTGGTCGGCGAGCCGCTCCACCCGCTGGCGTCCGATCCGCTCCCCTATGACCTCCTCGCCGAGCTCGACGCCGTCTACTTCACCGCCCAGGATCCCGACCTCCTGATCCGCGCCCGCGCCGCGCGCCTGCTGGTGGCGACGGCCCGGCGCCGCCCGTCGATCATCCTTTCCCGCGTCCCGCTCGACACGATCATCGGCAGCCGATCGGATCCGCGCGAGGTGAGCACACGCGCCGACTACCCGATCCCACCGCGCACCCTGGTCATGACAGAGGGTGAGCGCGGCGGCAGCATCGAGACCGACGGCGGGCTCGCCCGCTTCGAGACCCCCGGCGTTACCGCGATCGCCGGGGGCGCGTACGGGGCGGGCGACAGCTTTGCCGGCGCGTTCACCTACCTCCAGGCGAGCGGCCTCGGCGCTCTCGAGGCGGCGGCCGGCGCCGCGCCCTACGGCGCCGCCGTGCTCGCCGCCCTCGATCCGCTCTCGGCTCAGCGCGACCTGTAGCCGCTGCGATTACATCGGCGGTCGTCCCTTCTGGGTGCGGGTGCGTCCGCCTATGATTCTTGGGTGCGGGGGCTGATCGCGCTCTGCCTGCTCGCCGCCTGCGGCAAGGAGAACGTGAACGTCGCGCTCCCGATCGGGCCCGACGATCGCGCGCTCATCCTCGCCGTCGAGGACGGCGCGGACATGAATGTCTACGCCTTCGACGTGGGAAACGGGCGTCAACCCATCTTGCAGACGCTCCTCCCCGCGTACGTCGGCAGCTACGAGGTCCGCCTGACCGCGATGCTGTACGATCGCGCCCTCGCGCAGCTCGCGCTCGAGGAGGGCGCCGTGCTGCCCGCCGGCGACGCCCCGGGCCGGCCCATCCCCTCCGCCCCCTCGACGCTCACCACGTCCGTGTTCGGCGCCGAGATCGGCGAGTGGAGCCCGGTGGAACGTCCCGACGCCCACGTCCTCGAGTTCCGGATCCCGACGCTCCCCGTCGAGGACTGCATCCAGAGCGGCGGTTGCGTCGATCCGGCGAGCGAGGCCTGCCTGGTCCCCTGCCCCGACGCCACCGAGCCCGCGCCGCCGATGCCGGCGGCGATCCCGACCGCGAGCTGTGCGCCCGGATGGGACGACGTCGAGGTCGCCCCCGAGGTCGCCGCGTGCACCCCGTGGATCGACGGCCCGCCCGCTTGCACCGGCGAGCAGACCATTTTCCCCGGCGAGGGCGCGTGCCACGCCCTGGGGCCGGGATGTCCGAGCGGTGACTTCGCGACCGACCTCCCGCCCGGGCCACGGCTCTACGTGCGGGCGGGCGCGACCGGCGGAGATGGCACCGCGGGGGCGCCGCTCGGCTCGATCCAGTCCGCGATCGATCAGGCCACCGGCGGCGAGGTGATCGTCGTGGGCGCCGGGACATACCGCGAGCGCGTCCAGCTCACCAAGGCGGTGACGCTCTTCGGCGCCTGCCCCGAGGCGACCACGATCGACGGCCCGAGCCCCACCGCGATCAACGCCGCCGTGCAGGGCGCCGCGGTCCACAACCTGCGCATCACCGGAGACCAGGACGGCGTCCGTCTCGACGGCGGGGCCTCGCTGGTGCTCAGCGACGCGATCATCGAGGGCACCGGCGGCACCGGCATCGCGATGCTCAACGCGGCCCGCGCCAATCTCTCGAACGTCCTGGTCCGGAACACCCATGACGAGTGCCTCTGGATGCAGGGCCGGGCGCAGCTGTTCGGGACGAAGGTCCACCTCAGCAGCGGCGGCGGCGGCATCCTGACCCTCGATCACGCCGCGCTCACGCTCACCGACGCCGTGGTCAGGGACGGGCTCTCCAACCCGGGCGGCGACTTCGGGCGCGGCGCCAACATCCAGAACGATGCCAGCGCCAACATCCGGCGGAGCTGGTTCGGCAACCACCACGACATCGCGATCTTCGTCTCGACGGCGCAGGCGAGCCTCGACCAGGTCGTGCTCTACGGTACCCGGAGCCGCCCCCAGGACGGAGCGGCCGGGTTCGGTCTGCTCGCCCAGAACGGCGCGCAGGTCACGGTGCGCAACACCTGGATCGACCAGAACCAGCAGGCGAACGTCTACCTCTTCGGCGGCGACACCAACGTGACGATCGAGGACAGCATCCTCTCCCACGCTCATCTCGACGACCACCAAGGGGGCGGCTTCAACGCGCAGATCATCGCGGGGACCACGGCAACGCTGCGCCGCGTGGTCGCGGTCGACCCGGCGTTCACCAACATCACGATCGGTGACGGGAACGTCACCCTCGAGGACGTCACGGTGCTCGGCAGCGGCGTCAACTCGGGTCGCGAGGCCGGCGACGGCCTCCACGTCGACGGCGACGTCCACCTGATGGCGACCCGGCTTCGGGTCGAGGACGCCGTCGGGCAGGCCCTCGACCTCAACGGGGTCAACACCCACGCCGACCTCTCCGACGTCGACATCCTTCGAGCCGGCAGCGCCGACTGCTTCTTCTGCTCCGGCCTCTGCCTCGACAACACCGCCCACGCGGAGAGGGCCCTCCGGGTGCGGGTCGACAGCGTCCACGGCTGCGGCATGGTCGGAAACGACCAGGACACGCTCTTGAGGGCCCAGGATGTGACGATCGTCGGGACCGAGTACTCCGCCGCCTGCGTCCTCAACCACCCGGCCCGGGACATCGGCCGCGGCGTCGGGCTCTACGTCACCGACGGGGCCAAGGTCACGGTCGATCGCTTCCTCATCACCGGAAATCTCGAGACCGGCGTGGTCGTCGCCCAGTATCTGCCGCTCGCGATGGACACCTCGCTCGACCTCTCGTTCGGCGCGATCACCGACAACCAGATCGGCGCCAGCATGCTGATCGAGGGCTACGACGCCCGGCGCCTGGCCAACCGCGTCGTGTACTCGAACAACCAGACCAACCTCAACTACGATCAGTGAGCTATCATCACGCCGCTTGGCGGAGCGCGATCTCTCACTCGGACTGTTTCGCCTCCAGCAGCCCCTGGGCCGCGGGGCCAACGGAGAAGTCTGGCGTGCCGTCCACGCGCCGAGCGGGGTACCGGTCGCCGTCAAGATCATGACCTCGCGGCACGCGCGCCGCCCCGAGGTCGCCCGCCTCCTCGAAAACGAGGTCCGCGCCGCCGCCGCCCTCGATCATCCGAACATCGTCATGCTGCTGGAGCAGGGCCGCGTCGAGCCGCCAGGCACGCCCGAGATCCCGGCCGACAGCCCATACCTGGTGATGGAGCTGGCCTCGGGCGGCACGCTGGATCGCATCCGCAAGCTGATCCGCTACGAGGAGCTGCGCGCGATCCTGCTGGCGCTGCTCGACGCGCTCGCGCACGCCCACGCGCGCGGCGTGATCCATCGCGACCTCACACCCCGGAACATCTTGATCGCGAAGAAGGAGGACGTGCGACCCGGCTTCAAGATCGCCGACTTCGGGATCGCGCTCCCGCTCGAGCGCCCGCTCGACGCGCCGGCGGCTCCGGGCCGGGAGGACTCGGTGCTGGGAACGCTCGGCTACATGGCGCCGGAGCAGCTCGGCTCCCGCTGGCGCGACTACGGTCCGTGGACCGACCTCTTCTCCCTCGGTCTGATCGCGCAGCGGCTGGCCACGGGCCGCGCGCCCTATCCGGAGGGCAGACCGAACGAGGTCTTCGAGGCCCGCCTGATGGGCCGGCGCGCCGCGCTCGATCCGCTCTTCCCGCTCCCGCTCGGGTTCCCGGGGTGGCTCGACCGCATGCTCGCGGACGATCCGGTCCGGCGCTTCCAGCGCGCGGCCGACGCCGCCTACGGCCTGGCTGAGCTCGGCACGCCGGACACGTTCGAAGACCTCGACGGCGACGGCGCGACCACGATCCGCACCGCGATCGACGCCACCCGCCGCCGGACCTTGTCGGCGATCGACGAGGCACCGACCGATCCCCATCCGAGCGCCAATCGGCCACCGCCCACCCCCCCGTCCTGGCGACACCCTCGGCCCGCACCCCCTCCGATCCGCCTGGCCGGCGCCGGACGCGGGCTCCTCCGCCTGCGGGCCCACCCGTTCGTCGACCGCGACCAGGAGCGCGATCGGATCTGGGACGAGCTGAGGCGCACCACGGAGGACGGCCGGGCCCGGCTGGTGCTCATCTCCGGCGAGGCGGGCGTCGGCCGCAGCCGCCTCGCCGAGTGGATGTCGCAGCGTGCCCACGAGCTCGGTGTCTCCACGGTCCTGCGCGCCACCTTCCGAGACGTTCCGGGGCAGAGCGACGGCCTCGGCCCGATGCTCGAGCGCCACTTCCGCACCGAGGGCCTCGACCCGGCCGGGGCGCTCGCGCACCTCCGCCATCGCCTGTCATGGTACGGGATCGCCGACGACCTGCTGGCCCGCGGGCTGTTCCGCTTGATGCGCCCGCCGATCGACGTCGACGAGGAGCCCCTGGGCGCCTCACCGATCGCCGATCGATACGAGCTGCTCGGCAAGTTCGCGGCGCGCATCGGGACAATCCGACCGCTCCTGATTCTGGTTCGACGACGTCCAGTTCGGGGCCGACGGCCTGTCGTTCATCGAGCACGTGCTGTCGTCGCGCCCCGCCACGCCCGTGCTGTTCCTCGCCACCGTCTCCGCCGAAGCCAGGGAGGGGCGCCTCATCGAGGCTGCGATGCTCGAGAGCTTGTTGGAGCGGCTGCCGGCGACGCGTATCGATCTCGACCCGCTCGACGACGCCTCCTACCGCGAGCTCATCGAGCAGCTCCTTCCGTTCACGCCCGCGACCGCCGAGGATCTCGCTCGCCGCACCTCGGGGAATCCGCTCTTGGCGATGGAGCTGGTCAACGAATGGGTCGAGTCCGGCGTACTCACCTCGAGCCCTGACGGCTTCCGGATCCGGCCCGGCTCCTCGCCGTCGGTGCCCGCGGGCGTACAGCAGGTCTGGCTCGAGCAGCTCGATCGTCTCCTGTCCGATCACCCGGCCTGGTGGCCGGCGCTCGAGATCGCGGCGGTCCTCGGCATGGAGGTCGACGCCGCCGAGTGGGCGCTGGCGTGCGAGGCGGCGGGGCTCGACGTAGATGCGGAGGCCCGGGACGCGCTCCTTCGCGGGCTCTATCGAAAGAACCTGGCGCGGGCCAGCGGGCGCGGCTTCGCGTTCGCGCAGGCCCATCTTCGACGCCTCCTGGTCGAGCGCGCGGGCGAGACGAAGCAGCTCCGCCACCTGCACTCCGCCGCCGCCGCGGCCGCCGAGCAGAGCGGCGGTGGACTTCCGGCGACCGCCGAGCGACACGCTTTCCACCTCGAGCAGGCCGGCCGCGGGCGCGAGGCGATCGGGCCGCTGCTCAGCGCCGCGCGATCGCTCCTCGACGCGAGCGATCTGATCGGCGCCCGCACCGTGCTCGATCGACGCGACTCGATCATGGAGGCGGAGCGGGTCCCTCCGAGCGCCCACGAGTGGGGATCGGGATGGTTGCTGCGGGCGGAGATCCTGTTTCGGATGGGCCGCTACCAGGAGGCGGACACCTGCGTCGCCCGCACGCTCGAGCAGGCCCTGCGGCTGGGATGGCCCGGCATCGCCGCTGCGGCCGCCAAGCTCCAGGCGAAGATCGACGCTGCGTCGGGAGGGTGATCACTCCGAGGCATGGAGACCCCGCGCGAGGGCCCGCGCCCTCGCCGCCTCCACCTTCGCCGTGTACTCGGGCGACGCGAAGTACGCGATCGCCCGCGGGTCGAGCGGGAGCACGTGCATCGCAGGCTCCCACGCGCAGATCGATCCGTCCGCGTAGCGCAGCCGTCCGTCCTCGACCAAGAACGACGCATCGGCCACCGCGCGATCGCTCAGCACCTCGACCATCGCGCGGAAGCGCCCCTCCGTCTCGGTGTCCACGAATCGAAACTCCCGAGTCGCGCCGAAGGCGTTGTGGTAGTGCGCCGGGTTGTCGGTGAGGCCGCCCAGCCCGAGCCGCTTCGCCGCCTGGAACAGGAGCTCCTGCATCTCGCGGGCGATGCCGAGACCCGGGTGGCTCTGACCCGGCAGGGGCGGCCTCGCCAGCGTGAACTCGCGGCTCGGATCCTCGAGCAGCAACCACTCGATGTGCAGCGTCTCGATGCGGGCGGGCCCGCTCGGGAGCGGAAGCTCGATGCCGCTCCGCCGCAGTACCAGCTCGACCAGCAGCGACATCGGCGCCTCCGCACGCTTGCGGCCGCGGACGCGCAGCAGCTGGTGTCCGGGGTCGCGCGGATCGTGATCGAGGGCCAGCTCGACCCAGCCGCGCTTCCGGATCTGGGGCAGGATCCCGTAGCGCTCGAGCGCGTACTCCACGCCCTCGGCCGAGTAGAAGCCGAGGATGCGGCGCGACACCGGCCGACGCTCCAGCATCGCGTGGAGCTCGTCGAGCGTCAGATCGACGCTCTCGCCGCCCACCAGATCGACCGTATCGATCCCTTGCGCGATCCGTGAGAACTCCGTCCGCACGTCGCGCTGGATCGGATGCGAGATTCGACGATCGCCGCTCAGCGCGTAGCGGACCAGATGGAGCGTCGCTCGCCAGGCGTCGTCGCTGTAGCCGCCCCCGAGCGTCACCACGATCGGCGACCCGAGGCTGCGCGCCAGCTCGAGAACGAAGATGTCCCGCCCGAGCACGCCCGCGGGCGTCAGCGCGAAGGTGCCCAGGCGGTCGCCCTTCAGGACGTCGTTCCCTGCGATGAAGAAGATCAGCCCGGGCTTCAAGGACTCCAGCGCGGGCGGCAGCAGGGTGCGAACACAGCCGAGGTACTTGGCGTCGCCGACCTCGCCGCTCAGGCAGACCTCCCGGCCCGCGCTCTGCTCGACGCGGGTCCAGATCGAGCCGTGGATCGAGAAGACGAACACCGACGGATCGCCCTCGTACGCCACCGTGTTGCCGTTGCCCTGGTGGTAGTCGAGGTCGACGATCGCGATCGGTTTGTCGAAGCCTTGGGCCCGCAGCTTGGCGATCGCCACGCCGACGTCGTTGAATACGCAGAAGCCCGCGCCCATCTCCGGCTCGGCGTGGTGGAAGCCGCCGCCCAGGTTGATCGCACACATCGAACCCGAGCGCACGGCGGCGAGGGCCGCCTCGAGCGTGCCCCCGACCGCGCGCCGCTGCGAGCGCAGGAGCTGATCGACGTCGATCTCCTCGACAGGGAGCCCGAAGATCCGCGCCAGCCGGTCACGATCCGTGACCGACTCGAGGTACGAGAGCGGATGAAACCGGAGCAGGTCGCCGACCGAAGCGATCGGCGCGCGACGGACGTCGGTCGCCCGGATCAATCCCTCCTCGACCAGCTCGACCAGGACGCGCTCGCTCCGCCGAGGATCGAGCCCTTCGACCCGAACAGACTCCGCCATCAACGCCGGCGCGTACTCCGCGTGGTACCAGACACGGACGCGCCCTCGGAGCCGCCGGCGCGCGCGAAGCCGATGGAGCATCACCTCAGCTTCGCACGGACATCACCGTCGTAGAGCTTCTCCAGCTCCTCCACGGCCTGCTTGGCTTCGTCGAGAGGTTTCGGGACCTGCACCGACAAGACCGCGTACAGGTGTCCGACCGCCCGCTTCTTTCCCCCTGGCACGCCCTTCCCCTTCAAGCGGAGCTTCTGGCCCGACTGCGATCCGGCCGGCACCTTCAGCTTCACCGGACCCTCGAGCGTGGGGATCTCAATCTCGGCCCCGAACATGGCCTCGGCGACGGTCACCGGGACCTCGATCGCGAGGTCCTGCCCGTCGCGCGTGAAGAGCTTGTGAGGCGCCACCGAGACGCTGAGCAGGAGGTCGCCGGCCGGCCCGCCGTGGTGTCCCGGCGCGCCCTGTCCAGCCAACCGGATCTTCTGCCCGTCCTTCACGCCCGCGGGGATGTGGACCTTGAGACGCGTCGGCTCCTGCGTGAGACCGCTGCCGCCGCAGATCGCGCAGGGCGGACCGGCCTGCTTCCCGGTGCCGCCGCACACCGAGCAGGGGGCTGCGAACTGCAACCCACCTTGCGTCATGTTGAGCCGGCCGGTGCCCCCGCATCCGAGGCACTGCTTCGGCGACGTGGCGCTGCCCCGCCCCTGACAGGTGCGGCACGCCCTCGGCTTGGTCAGAGCGACGTCCTCTTCACCGCCCAGCACTGCGCGCTCGAAGCTCACCCGCATGCTGGCGACGACGTCGGGGCCGGGCCGCGGACTGCCCGCCCGCTCGCGCCGCGGCGATCCGAAGTTGAACAGGTCGCCGAGATCGAAGTCGAAGCCCAGGTCGCCGAACCCCGCGCCGGCCGGCCCGGACTTCCCGTTGGATGCGTTCGACCACTGGCGGTACGCGCCGGCCTTCTGCGGATCGAACCCGATCTGCTCCCCGTCCGCGCCGAGCTCGTCGTAGACCTTGCGCTTCTCCTGATCGGAGAGGACCTCGAAGGCGCGGTTGACCTCCTTGAACTTCTCCTCTGCAGATTTGTCGCCCGGGTTGACGTCGGGGTGGTGCTTCCGAGCCAGGCGTTTGTACGCTTTCTTGATCTCGGCCTGGCTGGCGGTCGGTTTGACGCCCAGCATCTCGTAGAAGTTCGGGGAGCTCATAACGGTCAGGGAAGGCCTCCGCGCGAGAGTAAGCACGCGCCTTTGACGTCAAAGACCGATCCGGGCGCGCTGATCCTCGTCCTTGTTGCCGTGGAGCTGCCAGTACTTCAATCGCTCAGACCCGCGCAACTTGGCGACCTCACCGTCGGGCCCCGTCCAGGCGATGATCCGGTGGGGAAACGCCTTTTCGACCGAGTACGTCCAGCGCTCCCCACCGTCGAGCGCCATCGAGTAGACCTCGACCTCGAAGTTGCCCGCCGGCACGGTCACCCGCTCGCTCCCGTTTGGCCGCGTCAACGTGCCCTCGGAGAAGGCCAGGGGCCGATGGAGCAGCCGGGCCCGCTCGAGCGAGCCGAGCACCGCGAGCGTCTTCGACTCTCCCTCCCGGAGGAACGGCTGCGGAAAGCTCCGCACCAGGATGAGGAGCTCGTCGATCGCGATCGCGTCCTTCGGGTAGCTGATCTTCTCCTCGCCGTCGCCTTCGCCGTCGAAGTACGAGAAGCGCTTGCGGTCGATGCGGTCGCCGTAAAAGAGGAGCTCGTCGAACACGTTGCCGCACCACTCCTGACCCGAGAACGTCATCTTCGCGGGGGCGCCCGCCCGCCGGTGGTCCTTCGGATCGAGCGCGACGAAGACGCTGGTCATCAGGTTGTAGTCGTAGATCCCGGTCTGGAAGTCCTTCACGAGGTTGAGCTTGAACGCAGGGAAGACGTCGGACGCGTCGTGCCCCGGATCCGCCTTCACGCGCGTCCGGTCGGAGAACGGCTCGGTCACGAAGATCAGGACGGCGGTCCCGTCGTGGAGCTCACCGTATCGGGGTTGGGTCAGCGCATAGCTCGAGAGCTCCGCCTTGCCGTCCTGCCAGAACGCGAGCCCGCGATCCTGTGCGTCGGCGGTGTGGAAGAGGCCTGTTGCCAGCGCGGTAGCGGCCAGAGCGATACCTGTCCTCATCGGGTCGAGGATGGTAGGCGAGCAGCGCGAGATTTCCAAAGGGGACGAGGGCCCGCCTCCGAAGGGATGGGAGGCGGTACCCTCGCGGGGTGACTACAGGCTCTTGAGATAGACCTCGAGGTCCGACATCTCGTTGTCGCTCAGGCTCGAGGTGTTGCCCATCGAACCGTCGCGGACGCGCTCGAGAAGGTCGCGCAGCGTGGCCGCCGAGCCGTCATGGAAGTACGGGGCCGTGGCGCGAATGCCGTTGAGCGGGCGAACCTTCACCGTCTCGATGCCGAGCAACGGGATGATCTCGTTGTTCGTGTACGCGGCACCGGCGTGGCAGTTGATGCACCCGACGTCGGCGCGGGCGAAGATCGCAGCGCCGCGGGCGATGCGCTCGTCGTTGCTCCCGGCCAGCGGATTGTCGATCTCCCGGGTGAAGTCCACGTACGCGGCGATGTCATCGGTGTCGGCGGAGGTCATGCCGGCCCCGCCCATGAGGCCCTGGCTGGTCTGCATCGCGTCGTCGGCGACGGTCGGACGGTCGCCCATCCAACCCACGGGCTGGTAGCGGGAGACCCGACCGGCCAGCGACGGGGTCTGGCGCAGGCCCCGCTCGAACGACCAGGTGAAGCCGTCGGTCCGGCCCTGGAAGTGACAGGTGGCGCAGGAGACGCCGGAGCCGTCGCCGCTCATGATCGGGTTGCCGGTGGCGAAGAAGAGGCGGCGCCCGCGGGCGATGTTGAAGGGAAGGTTGTCCTCAGCGAGGCTGAGACCGGCGTCTGCGCGGAGCTGATCGGGGCCGGTGGTGCCGACGCCGAATCCGCCGCCGCCGACGGGAACCTCCGGGGCTGCCTTCGCGTCGCTGGCGAAGTTCGGGTTGAGGGAGGCGCGGACCGCCGCGAGATCGATCTTCTGGATCTTGCGATCGAAGAGCGCATGCACGTAGGCGACGTCCTCGTTCAGCACGGCGACGCCCACCGGTCCGCCGGCGGTGACGATCGTGACGGTGGCGAGGAAGTTGAGCCCAACGCCGCCGCCGGGGCGACCTCCAGGAGGAGGCGCCGCGATGTCGGAGGAGACGCCGGCGCCCATGGTGGCGCCGTTCGCACGCTGCGAGAGGTCGAGCGCGAGCACCACGTCGGCGCCCTCGATCGCGACCAGGGCGAGCTCCTCGCTCGGCGTGAAGGTGATGCCGACGGGGTAGCCGTTGGCCGAGTGGAAGATCCCATTGTTCACGTCGTTGACGAAGCCAGTGACCGCGTACGGGGTGGCGGTATCGACCGCCGGCTCGCCGGTGTCGCTGTCGATGTCCACCACGACCACCGCCGGGTTGAAACGACCGCCGTAGCCGCCGCCACCGGGGAACTTGTCCTCATCGCTCGGGTCGTCCGGAATGACGGTGTCGCGATCGACGTAGAGGCTCGGGATGGCCAGGATGTCGCCGTCCGGTGAGACGGCCGGGTCGCCGGTGATCCGCTGCCCCAGCGCGAACTCGCTGCCCGTCTCGAAGTTGAAGCCAGAGACGTTGGGGAGCTCGAGCTCGGTCGCGCTGCCGCTCCGGAGATCGATGTACGTCCACTTGCCGCCGTACGTGGAGCCGACGTAGAGCGCATAGCCGCTCTTGTGGAGCGCGAGGCCGCGCGGCTCACCCGCGATCGTCCAGCTTCGCTCTTCCTGGAACGTGTCGGCGTCGTACTCGATCACCTTGCCGTCGATCGAGGCGCTCACGTAGACGTTGTTCGCGGTCGCGACCACGCCGAAGGGCTCGGCGCCGGTCTCGATCGTTCCGATGCGCGAGAGCTGGGTGCCGTCGTCGTCGAAGACGGCGACCGAGCGCTCGGCGCGGTTGGTCACATAGACGCGATTCGCAGCGCGACCGATCCGCGTCGGCTCCTTGCCGGTCTCGTAGACCTGCATGTTGCCGTCACGGAGATCGAGCCGCGCGATCGTGCCGTGGTCGGTGTTGGCGACGTAGAGCCCATGCCGGTCGAAGCCGGGCTGAACGGTGCCTCCACCCTTGGGACGCTCTCGTTCACCCGAGCAGGCCGTGGCCAGTCCGAGCGCGAGGAGCGCGAGAGAGAGAGTCGTCGAAGTCCTACCCACCATCGGAACCGCAAGTTCTTCACACCCCGATCCGGCCCTGAATCATTGAGCTTTCTTTGCATCTCGCCCGATCGACCTCAAGATTCTGAGAGGTCTACGGCGGCCTTGCCGCTCCTTTTGCGGGGACGTTACAAGTCGCGCGTTCGATGCGCGCGGAAGACCAAGCGAAGATCCTTTCCGAGCTGGAGAGCCGCATCGCAGGCGAGCACGAACAGAAGGCCCAGGCGGGTCCCCGGCTCCACGAGCTGCTCGAAGAGACCCTGTACTGGGAGCGGCGCCGCCTCCGGGAAGACAAGAAGTCCCCCAAATACCAGGACGACGTCCACTTCTGGGACCGCCTCGAAAAACAGTTGCGGGCCGCCTCCGAGCACGACCAGAGGACCCTGGTCCGCAAGGCCGTCCGGCACTACGGGGACGAGATCGCCGGCAACTTCGACGAGCGCGTCTATGCCGCGGTGACCCGCGTCCTCCCGCCGGCCCTCGGCCTCCTCCTGAACGCCGTCTCCCCGATGCGCGTGGTCCGGAGCCTGCCCGACCTGCCCCACCTGGACGACGCGGTCCTCATCCAGGGCGAGACCACGCACCTCCACAAGCTCCGCGACAAGGGCACCGTCATCCTGGTCCCCACCCACGTCAGCAACCTCGACTCGATGGTGATCGGCTTTGCGCTCTACCGGCTGGGGCTGCCGCCGTTCATCTACGGCGCCGGCCTCAACCTGTTCACCAATCCTCTGCTCGGCTTCTTCATGCACAACCTGGGCGCCTACACCGTCGATCGCAAGAAGAGCGATCCGCTCTACAAGGAGGTGTTGAAGGAGTACGCGACGCTGACGCTCGAGTACGGCTACGACAACCTCTTCTTTCCCGGCGGAACACGGTCGCGATCGGGCGCCGTCGAGACGAAGCTCAAGCTGGGTCTGCTCGGCACCGGGATCGGCGCGTACATCAACAACCTACGGCGCGGCGCCGCCAGCCCGAAGATCTTCATCGTGCCCGCCACGCTCTCGTTCCAGCTCTGCCTGGAGGCCGAGACCCTGATCGACGACTTCCTCAAGGAGGTCGGCAAGTCGCGATACATCATCGACGACGACGAGTTCAGCCAGCCGAAGACCGTGTTCGACTTCATGTCCAAGCTCTTCAGCCTCGACTCCAAGATCCACGTGACAATCTGTCGGGGCTACGATCCGTTCGGGAACCCGCTCGACGACGCCGGCGAGAGCCTCGACCCGTGCGGTCGCACCATCGACACCGCGCGCTACGTGCTGAGGGACGGCGAGGCGGCGCCGCTCGCGGATCGGGACGAGGAGTACACCCGCGAGGTCGGCCTGCGCATCGCGGGCGAGTTCCTGCGGAACAACGTGGTGGAGTCGACGCACGTGGCCGCCTTCGCGATCTTCGGCATCCTCCGCGATCGCAACCCGAAGATGGACGTCCTGCGGATCGTCCGGACCGGCGGCGCCGACGAGGACCTGCCGCTGTCGCTCGTCTACGCCGAGACCGACCGCGTGCTCCACCAGATCCGCGAGCTTCACAACAAGGGCCTGATCCGCATCGGTCCCACCGCCGGCTCGATCGCCGAGGACGTGGTCGCCGACGCGCTGGCCCACTTCTCCAGCTTCCACTCCCGGCCCGCAGCGGTGCGCCGCGGCGATCGTCTGGTCGCCGCGGATCGGACGATCCTGCTCTACTACCAGAACCGCCTCGAGGGTTACGGCCTCGAGCAGGCGCTCGGCCGGCGCCCCACCCTCACGCCCGACCACCGGAGCCTCGCCGTATGAACGCGCCACGCGCGATGGCGATCGTCGGCGGCGGGCGGCTCGCGCGGGCGGCCGGCCTGATCCTGGGCCGCTCGGGAGCGATCAAGCTGTGGGCGCGCTCCCAGGCGCAGCGAGAGACGATCGCAGAGGAGATCCCGCACATCACCGTGACCTCCGAGCTCGGCGAGGCGATCGCCGGCGCCTCGCTGGTCTTCCTCGCGGTGCCGGCCGCGGCGATGCTCGAGGTCGCCGAGCGGTACGGCGCGTTCGCGACCGGCGATCACCTGGTCCTCAACGCCTCGCGCGGCGTGGGTCCGGGCTTCCTGCTCCCGCACCAGATGATCCGCGCCAAGACCTGCGTGCGGAAGATCGCCGCCCTGGGCGGACCGCTCTACACCCGCGAGCTCGCGCTGGGCCGCCCGCTCTCTGCGGTGGTCGCCTCGCGCTACTCGGAGCCGATCGCCCTTCTTCGCGAGCTGACCCGCGGCGGGCCGGTCACGATCCACGCCACCAAGGACATCGTCGGCGTCGAGGTCGCCGGCGCCATCTCGAACGCCGCCCACCTGGCGGCCGGCCTGGCCGACGCGCTCGAGCTGGGCGAGACCGCGCGCGGCGTCCTCCTCACGCACGGGCTGATCGAGGCGCGCCGTCTCGGGATCGCGCTCGGCGCGGTGCCGGAGACCTTCACCGGCCTGGCCGGCGTCGGCGATCTGATCCCGCGCAAGGTGACCTCGACCGAGCGTCACTACCAGCTGGCCCGGCGGCTGATCGAGACCGGCGACCTCGAGCAGGCGACGCGCGCCTCCGAAGGGCACGTCGAGGGCGTCACCACCGCGCGCGAGGCGGCCAAGAAGGCCGAGGCGTTGAAGATCCCCTGTCCCCTGATGCGAGCCCTGGCTTCGATCCTCGACGGCGAAGCCGAGCCCGCCCGAGCGCTCGAGGCCGTCCTCAGGCTGGCGATCGATCTCTGATGTTCCTCGAGCAGTCCAACGATCGCCGGCTCGCGTTCGACTATTCAGGCGACATCCTCGTCTGGGACATCGACAAGACCTATCTCGATACCAGCTTCTCCTCGTTCCGAGGCCTGATCGCGATCCCGCTCGAGTTCGCCGTCGACAAGCGATCCATCCCGGGCGCGGTGAACGTCATCCGCGCGCTCAGGCACGGCCCCGCCAAGGACAGCGCGCTCACGCCGCTCTACTTCGTCAGCGGGAGCCCACCGCAGCTCCGCAAGGTGATCGAGCAGAAGATGACGCTCGACGGCGTCGAGTTCGACGGCATCACTTTCAAGGATCAGTGGGGGCTGTTGCGTGCCGGCCGCCCGCGCGATATCCGGGCGCAGGTCGGCTACAAGCTGCAGGCCCTCCTCCTCTATCGCCGCGAGCTCCCCGACGGCGGGCGCTATCTGATGTTCGGCGACGACGTCGAGGACGACGCCGACTCGTTCCTCCTCTTCGGAGAGATCTGCGCCGGCCTCCGCGACGGGCCCCTCGAGGCGCGACTGCGCGACAAGTCCGTGGCGCGCCCCGACGTCGAGCAGATCCTCCAGGTCGCCTCCACGCTCCCGATCATCGAGGACCCCGTCGAGCGCGTGTTCATCCTGCTCACGAAGAAGGATCCGGGCCGATATCGGGATCCGCGCATCGTCGGCGCCCGCTCCTATCTTCAAACGGCGATGGTCCTGGCGGAGATGGGGCGGATCGGGGCCGAGACCGTCTCCTCGGTGGCGCGCGATCTGAGGCGGAACCGGATCTCGGAGCTCGAGATCGCCGAGGAGATCAACGACGCCGAGCGACGGCTGGGCACCTCCCGCGAGACCACCCTCCTCGCCAAGCAGTGAGCCTCGACAACGACGGCGCCCGAGGATAGATCGAGCCCGTGCTCCGGGAGCTGACCCTCGAAGTCGTACGCGCGGCGCGCGAGCGCATTCGACCCCACGTGCTCCGCACCCCGATGCTCTCGCACTGGACGGCGTCGGATGCCGAGCTGCTGCTCAAGCCGGAGTCGCTCCAGAGCATCGGCGCGTTCAAGATCCGCGGAGCCTTCAGCCTGATGACCACGCTGCCCCGCGATTGCCCCGGCGTGGTGGCCCACTCTTCCGGCAACCACGCCCAGGCAGTCGCGCGCGCCGGCCGCGTGCTCGGCCTGCGAACGGTGGTGGTGATGCCGTCGGATGCGCCCGAGCTGAAGCGCCGGCGCACGGAGGAGGACGGCGCCGAGATCGTCACGGTGGGTACCGACAGCGACGAGCGCGCCCGGCGCGCCACCGAGATCGCGAAGGCCGAGGGCCTGGTCGAGGTGCCGCCCTACGACCACCTGCTGATCGCCGCCGGGCAAGGGACCGCCGCACTCGAGCTGGTGGAGGACGCGGGCACGCTCGATCGCTTCTACGCTCCGGTCAGCGGCGGCGGCCTGATGGCCGGCTGCGCCACGGTCGTGCGCGCGCTCTGCCCGAAGGCGGAGATCGTGGGCGTGGAGCCCGAGGACGCGAACGACACGCGGCTTTCGCTCGAGCGGGGCGAGCGGGTGAAGGTGCCGCCGCCGAAGACGATCGCTGACGGCCTGCGGGTGCGGACGCCCGGCGAGCAGACCTGGCCGGTCCTCCAGGCGAAGGTGGATCGGATCGAGCTGGTCTCGGATCCGGCGCTGCTCGAGGCGATGGCCTATGCCGCCGACGTCCTGCGGCTGATCCTCGAGCCCTCCGGCGCCGCCTCGCTGGCGGTCGCGCTCCGGGAGCGGCGGCCCGGCCGGAGCGGGGTCCTGCTGTCCGGCGGCAACGTCGATCCGGCCCGGCTGCGGGAGGCGCTCCGCTGACCCCTGGTCTTTTCAACGACTTGGCGCTCCGCCGAGGATCGGGTGTGCGATTCGAGCACAAGGGACTACGATCACACCGGAGGGTCGCCCCGGAGGGCCGCGCCGGACATGGTATGGTTCGCGCGGTCGCTGGGGCGAAGCGAGCATGACGGCCGACGAGACCATCGCGTCGATCCACGCGTTCGAGATCCTCACGAAGCTCAGCTCGGGCGGCATGGGTGATGTCCTGCTGGCCCGCCGCCACGGCGCCCACGGCTTCGAGAAGCTGCTCGCTGTCAAAACGATCCGGGCCGACCTGGCCCGCCGTCCCGACATCCGCGCCATGTTCCTCGACGAGGCCCGCCTGGTGGCCCGGCTCGATCACCCCGTCATCGCGCACGTGTACGACTTCGGCGAGGAGTCCGGACTCCTGTATCTGGCGATGGAGTACGTGGCCGGCGTCGCCCTCAACAAGCTGCTCATCAAGCGGCAGTCGGCGCTCCCCGCGACGGTCGCGCTCCGGATCGCCGCCGAGGTCTGCCGCGGGATCCACGCGGCCCACGAGCTCACGGATCTGGAGGGAAAGAACCTGGGCGTGGTCCATCGCGACCTCTCGCCGGGCAACCTGATCCTCACGTTCGACGGGCACATGAAGATCCTCGACTTCGGGATCGCCTTCATGCACGAGCGCGAGTCGCCCGACACGCAGGTCGGGGAGCTGAAGGGCAAACCGTCCTACATGGCTCCGGAGCAGCTCCGGGCCGAGCGCGTCGATCGCCGCTCCGATCTCTATTCGCTCTCGGTCGTGCTCCACGAGATGCTGACCGGGCGAAAGCTGTTCACGAAGAACAACGTGGTCGCGACGGTGCTGGCCGTCGAGCGCGGCGACGTCCCCACGCCCTCGGAGCTCAACCCCGAGCTGCCGAAGACGCTCGACAACGTGGTGATGAAGGGCCTCTCCAAGCGGGCCGCGGATCGCTATCAGACCGCCCGCGAGATGGCGACCGCCCTCGATCGGGCCGCCCAGCAGCTCGGCGACGATCCGACGCTGGAGAAGTTCGTGGACCTCGAGCTGGCCGAAGAGATGCGCGGGCATCGGGCCTGGATGTCCGCGGTGCTTTCGGGCGACTTCGAGGAGCCCGGCACGTACGAGCGCTTCGTCGCCCACCCCGATCTGATCAGCGTCCCGGGGCGCGAGCGATCGATCACCAAGAACGAGAAGGAGCCCGCGGCCGCCGAGGCGCGCCCGCTGGTCGACTCCACCACCCTGGTCCCGCCGCCCGCGACCGCCGACGTGGTGGCGCTGGGCGGGAGCGCCTCGCCCGCGAAGAAGTTGATCCTGGCGGTGGGCGTGGTGATCGCGTTTCTGTTCGGCGCGATCGGCTACTGGTCGAGCGAGGTGGAGCCGATCGCCCCCATCGATGCGGAGCCCCTGGCGGCGCAGCCGGCCTTCGAAAAGGCGCCGGAGCCCCCAGCGCCCGCCGAGGTCCTCGACGACGTCGAGCCGGAGCCCGAGCCGGAGCCGGAGGTCGTCCTCACGCCGGCGCCGAAGAAGCACCACGATCGAAAGCGCCGCCGCAACCGCACCCACCGCGTGGAGGCGAAGGTGGAGGAGCCTGCGGCCGGCGGACCGATCGCGTTCGGCTTCCTCACCATCGGAGCCTCGCCGTACGCGCTGGTGCGGATCGACGGCAAGGAGATCGGCGCCACGCCGATCTGGAACCGCAAGCTGCCGGCGGGCCGCCACGAGGTCCAGCTGGTTCGACCCGACACGGGCGAGGTGCGGCTCACCAAGATCCTCAAGCTGGACGAAGGCCAGCACGAACGCGTCACCGCGGAGTGACCGCACCCATCGAGAACACCTCGAAGCGCGTCTGACTCACCGCCAGCCCGGGAGTCCGCTCGCCGATGATCACGTCGTCCGTCCCGTCGCGATCGAAGTCGACCAGGAGCATCTCGGGGTCGCGCAGGAGCTCGCCGCCGGGGATCTGGAAGTCGCCGGTGATACGCTGCGACTCGCGCTCGCGCCCGAGGGCCGCCCAGAGCGCATAGCGGGGAAGATCGAGGATGTCGGCCCGCTGGTCGACCAGCGAGACCACGTCGAGGAGCTGGTCGCCGTCGATGTCACCGCCGTTGGTGTACAGCGGGATGCCGGTCGGCGAGTCGAGCCCCCGCTCCACCAGCGACAGCGTCTGCTGGTCGATCCGAACGATGTACCGCGAGATCACGACGTCGTTCACCGAGAGCTGCGTGCCCAGGAGCAGGCGCTCGTTCGAGGCGCCGATCGCAGGCGCAAAGCCGATGCCCTCGGGCACCGCCAGCCAGGCCTGCCCGATCAGCGTGTCGCCCATGAGGTTGGTGACGAACAGGTTGGCGCCCGCCTGATCCTCGACGATCAGCACGCGGACGAGTCCCGCGACCTCATCGGTCACGCAGCCCGAGGCGATCAGATCGAAGTCGGCGGTGAAGATGTTGCCGAGGCCCTGATCGTCGAAGATACCGACGATGTTGGACTCGTAGTTGACGAAGATCTGGGGCGGCGATCCGGGCTCGCACGGCCCCGACATCGCGATCTCGACCGGCGCGAAGCCGGTGGGCGGCGCGTAGCCGGCGCGCGCGACCACATTGCCGTCGATGTCGATCTCCTTCCAGTCCTCGAGGCCGAGCACGATGGCGCGGGCGCGCTCGCCCTTGCGGGGCGCCTCGATCAGGCCCAGCCGGGGCGCGGTCGTGACGATGTTCTGGCTGATGCGCATCTGCGTGGCGCCCTCCGGGTTCCGATACACGTAGGCGACCTTGTACGTGTCGAACTGGAGGCCCTCGATGAGCGCGGCGAACCCGGGCTCGCCGTTCGGTCCGATCGGTCCGGCGCGGTAGTCGTCGACGGGGCCGGGCAGATAGCCGATCTGGACCTCGGGCTGGACGAACCCGGTGACCGGCTCGGGATCCTGCTCGGCCCAGCGGATCGCGACGTCGAGCACGAAGGGGCCGGGGCGCGTGGGGAGCTCGGGGAGGATGGCAGCGTTGCCGGAGGCGCTGCTGGTGGCCACGCCTCGAGAGCCCGAGCCGCCGGCGCCGTCGATCTCCCAGCGCACCTCGACCCCACCGAGGTCGCGCTTGTCGAGATCGGTGACCTTGAGCACGATCGGATCGGTGAGCTCGG
The DNA here is from genome assembly GCA_963803435.1 of uncultured delta proteobacterium. Lineage (GTDB taxonomy): Bacteria > Myxococcota > Kuafuiibacteriia > Kuafuiibacteriales > Kuafuiibacteriaceae > CAWDML01. The sequence goes on from CAWDML010000001.1 coordinate 251,934, forward strand.
CGCCGGACTGGATGGAGAGGGACGGGTGGGTGGTCACGGTGACCAGCTTGGTGGGCTCGCCCTGGATGACGACCTCGGTGTCCCGCTCGATCTCGCCCTGCTCGGCACAGCCGGTGACCACGCGACGCTGAGCGCCGTCGAGGGCGTCGGCCCAGAACAGCTTGGCCGCCGTGCGATCGACCTCGAGGGGGGCCTCGCTGGTGGTGATGAGCGAGATCTCGGAGACCAGCGACAGGCGCAGCACCTCCGGATCCACCTGGCCGAACGCGAGCTGGTCGCAGTCGAACGGCGCCGCGGGGAGCGGCTGGTAGACGCGGAGCGTGGCGCTGTTGATCTCGTCCCGATAGGGATCGGTGATCTGGAACGTGACGTCGAGCTTGGGATCGCCGCAGCCGGCGGCGAGCAGGAGCACGAGGGCAGCCCGCCGGATCATGGGACCTGAAACTTCCCCGGCACGGTCGCGCCCGGCTCGCGGGTCACCGCGAAGACCGCCGCTCCAGCGCCGGCAGCGACGACGGCGCCGGCTGCGACCCAGACCCACCACTGGCCGTACCAGCGTTCGGGCGCCTCGAAGCGGAGGCCAATCTCCCGGGGCCGCCGCTCCGATCCCCACAGGAGGACCTCGTCATCCTTGGCGTCGTAGGCGATGGCGTAGATCTCCACCGACTCCGTCTGCTCGGCGCTGGGCGCCGCCGGCGGCAGCTCGATGCGGGCGACCCGGCCCTCCGGCGGGAGGTCGAGCCGTTGCTCCTGCCAATCGGCATGCCCTTGGTGCGGAAGCGGACGCAGGCCTTCTTCAGGAAGTGATGGGGATCGGCGACCACCTCGACGGCGATCGGAATGGGATCCTGCACGGTGGAGATCCCGCGACCAGGAGAGATCGATCGCCGGGGTGGGCCGCGCGTTGGCGGTGGCGCGGGCCTGCTCGAAGAGGAACGTGACCTTCGGCGAGAGCGTGTAGCTGATGGCGGCGTTGGGCTCGAGGGCGAGCATGACGTCGAAGGCGTGCTTCGCCTCCTCGCCGCGCTCGAGATAGGCATAGGCGATGCCGAGCTGCTCGTAGAGGCGCACGTGGTCCTCATGGGTATACGGTCCCTCCTCCTCCTTGGCCCGGGTCAAGAGGTCGACCGCGTCGTCGGGGCGGAAGTCGGCCAAGGCTTGCGAGGCCTTGTCCAAGCTCGGGTGCGGCGCCGAGGCGATCGCGAGTAGGAGGAGGACCTCCACGGTCGCAATCATACTACTCCCTCGGGTAGATCCGGAGGAACGTCAATCGGGCGCCCGCGGAGGACGTGAACCCAGAAGACCAGGAGCGAGAGCGCGCCCCACGACAGACCCACCACCACGCCCGCGTCCACGATCCCGCGCCACGGTTGGTCGAGCGCGCGGACGACGAGCACGAGCCCGGTGACGCCGAGCAGCACCGACCAGGAGACGAGCGCGCGCTTCCGCGTCGCGTGGAACAGTCCCATGCAGTGCATCGGCGCGAGGAGGACGTGAAGCGGGCGCGGATCGGCGGCGACCGCGAGACCTCTCGCCACCGCCCGGGGAGAGAAGGCTTTGTGAAAGGCACGATAGCCCTCGTAGTAGCCGAGCCCGGCGACCGAGGCCGCGAGGGCGATCCAGTGGACCGCGTCGAGGTCCATGCGGAGCGCCTCGATCGCGATCGGGATCAGACGGACCACGGCGGTCAGCAGGAAGAGGGCGAGGCCGCCGATCCCCCAGATCATGCCGATCCATCCGGCGAGTCCAAAGCGCGGCATCGGTGCCCGGACAGTAGAGGAGCGCGAGCGGGGCGTCGAGCGATCCTGGCGGGGGCCGGGCCGGATCCGCGGCCCCCGCGAGCGGCGGGAAACAGCCCCAGATCCGCCCTTTTCGGCCCTTTGGCGCGGCGCGCGACCGGCCGAGCGCCGTGCACCGATCCGGCGCGATCCCGATCCGCATCCACGTCGCGCCGGAGACCGCGCCCGCGCGATCCGAGGGCGCGGCGGATCGATCGCGCCGCGGATCCGCGCGCGGGTGGCGTGGAGTCGGCCCGGTTTCCACGCGTGGACGCGCGCGAACGATCGCACGGACGCACAGGCGCAGATCGTCACGAAACGGTCGATTCGAATACGAAGGAGCCGTTTCTCAGGATTGTGGCGATCGCCTCGAAACCCAGCTTGCACGCGTCGTTTCGCGACTACCCCCGTTGACGCTCACGCAGAGGCTCTATAGGCTGCGCCCGACTCAGCAGGGTCGGAGGATTAGTGGGAATGGAGTCGATCCGAATCACCGGCATCATTCCGGCGAGCCCGGACCGGGTCTACCAGGCCTGGTTGGACAGTGACGAACACGCGAAGTTCACGGGGAGCACGGCGGAGGTCGACCCTGAGGTCGGCGGGCTGCACTCGGCCTACGACGGCTATATCAGCGGCAAGATCCTCGAGCTGGATCCGAGCAGTCGGATCGTGCAGTCCTGGCGCACACAGCAGTTCAAAGACGGGGATCCGGATTCGCGCCTGGAGGTGGTGCTGGAGGGCCGGGAGGACGGCTCTACGAGTATCACCTTCAACCACACCGGCATCCCGGACGGCCAGGGCTCCATGTACGAGCAGGGCTGGCTGGACCACTACCTGACCAAGATGCGGGCCTACTTCGGGGAGACGCAAGCCGTTCCCGACGACCAGGACGAGCCGGTGCCGATCTCCATGATGGAGGCGCCGCGCCGCAAGCTGGATCCCGAGTCGCGCAAGCGCCTGGCCGCAGAGGAGAAGGAGCGGAAGCGCCTCGAGAAAGAGGCTGAGAAGCAGAAGAAGCTCGAGGCCAAGGAGGCGGAGCGCCAGAAGAAGCTCGAGGCCAAGGAGGCGGAGCGCCAGAAGAAGCTCGAGGAGAAGGAGCAGAAGCGCCTCGCCGCCGAGAAGAAGAAGGAAGACGAGCGGGCGAAGCGCGAGCGCGACAAGGAGAAGAAGCGTCTCGCCGCGGAGAAGAAGCGCCAGGCCGCCGAGGACAAGAAGGCCCGGGAGCGCGAGAAGAAGGAAAAGGCCGCGGAGAAGAAGCGTCTCGCCGCCGAGAAGAAGAAGGAAGCGGCGCAGAAGAAGAAGGACGCCGAGCGACAGAAGCGCGAGCAGGCCGCCGAGAAGAAGCGGGCCGCCGCAGCGAAGAAGAAGGCCGCCGCCGACAAGAAGCGCGAGCAGGAACGGATCCGGAAGGAGAAGGACCGCGAGCGGAAGCGCATCGCCGCAGCGAAGGCGAAGGCGGCCGCGGAGAAGAAGCGCGCGCAGGAGAAGAAGCGGAAGGACGCCCAGAAGAAGGCCGGCCCCGCCAAGAAGGCGGGTCAGAAGACCGGGGCCAAGAAGGCCGGAAAGAAGACCGGCGCCAAGAAGGCCGCCAAGAAGCCCGGCGCGAAAAAGGCCAAGAAGGCCGGCGCCAAGAAGGCGACCAAGAAGGTCGCCAAGAAGGCCCGTCCCAAGAAGGCCGGCCGAAAGACCGCGCCACAGGCCAAAGCCGCCAAGAAGGCGGCGGTCAAGACCGCCTCCAAGAAGACCAAGTAGAGGGGTTGAGTCTGGCGCAGGTTCCAGACACCCGGGTCTCGACGCTCGAGATGGGCGCGATCCGGCTCGAGCTCGAGCAAGTGGCGGAGCTGGGCGTCCTGGCCCGCTCGAGCCTGGTCGAGAAGACCGATCCCTACTGGGCCTATCTGTGGCCCAGCGCCCGCGCGCTGGCCCAGGTCGTGGCCCGCCTCCCCGACCTCGAAGGACGGCGCGTGATCGATCTCGGCTGCGGGCTCGGTGCGGTCGGGCTCACGGCGGCCAAGCGGGGTGCGCACGTGGTCCTGGCGGACATCCGCGAGGAGGCGCTGGAGCTGGTCCACCGCAACGCCGCCCGAAACGGGCTGGAGGTCGAGACCCGACAGCTGGACTTCTCCGATCCGCCCGGCGACCTGGGGACGTTCGACTCCATCCTGGCCGCCGACGTCCTCTACGCCGACGGCATGCTGCGATCGGTCATCCGGTTCATTCGGCGCCACCTGGCGCCGGACGGGCTGGCGATGCTGACCGATCCGATGCGGATCGCCGAGGGCGGCGTCGCTGGGGCCTGCCGCCTCCATGGGCTGGACGCGATCGATTCGCTGCTGGTCCCGGGCCGCACGCTCACGGGGGGCGTGGTCCTCTACGAGATCCAGCGGCGCGTCCGGCGCTGACCCGTGCACCGAGGGCGGCCTCGATCTCGGCAGGTCCGAAGCGCGGCGGCGCGGCGTCGCCGTAGCAGGCCTTGAACCAGTCGCAGAGCACCAGATCGTGGACCTGGCGGGCCGTGAAGCGACCGTCGCGCTCCAGTCGCCGCACCGCTCCCTCGACCGACCGATCCAGCGAGAAGCGCGCCCGGCGCGGGCGGTCCGGACGGTTTCGGAAGAGCAGCACCAGATCGGCCTTGGGCGAGGTCGTGTTCTTCTCGGTCACCGCCGGCGCCGAGCGCGACAGCGGCGCGACGCCCTCGAGAGAGAAGCCAGCGCCGCGACACGCGCGCATCAACGCCTCCCAGACCTCGATCTCCTTGTTGTTGAACGTCACCGCCATCAAGCCGTCGCGCCGGAGCGCCTCCGAGGTCGCGACGAAGACCCTCGCCAGGCCGTCGGCGTAGAAGCGCTCGTCCTTCTCCTGGAAGGGATTGAAGGCAATCTCGCGCTCCATCCGATGGCGGCCGCCGAGCCAGAGGTTCCAGAGCATCGACAGCTCCCCGTACTGGATCCCTTCGCCGCCGTACGGCGGAATCCGTGAAGACGAAGTCGATGGAGCCGGGCTCGACGCGACGGGCGAGCTGCTCGGCGGCGTCCCCCAGGAACACGCGGGCGTCCGTCTCCCTGGCACCGCTCGCGCGCAGCGCCCGCCTCATGTCGGCGACAGCCGCGCGGGTCTTCGCATAGCGATTGGTGAAGTAGTGCCAGACGTCGAGGTCCTGCCAGACGCGCGGCACCCAGTACGAGTTGAGCTTCCAGCTGGGTCCGCCGGCGGCGCCCGAGAAGTCCGCGATCATCCGCGTGCACTGCGCGAGGTTGGCGGTGAAGGTGAGCGACAGGAGCTCGCGACATCGGCGATCGGCGGTGCGGTCGATGGCGCGGCGCAGGTGGGCGACCGCGAAGAGATTCCTGGGCGTGAACAGATCCGAGAAGCGCTCCAGGCCGGCGCGGCGAAGCTTCTGCATCTGCCAGCCGAAGAACAGGGGAGCGTCCGGGTACTCGGGCATGCGGAAGTCCGTGCGGAGGGCGCGCGCGCGCTCATCCCGACGGATCGGGCGCTCGCGAACCTTGCGCGAGCAGGCGCAGGCGAGCTTCACGCGGGTCGGCGCCTTGCCGTCGAACACGGTCGAGACCACCTCGGCGCGGCCGCCGCAGCAATCGCAGGTCGTCTTGCGCAAGGGATCGAGCAACGGCAGTAGCTCGGCTCGGATGGCCTCGAAGGCAGCGTCCAGGCGCTCCACCGGGACCGTGCGGAGTCGCGTGCGCGCGATGTGCACGGCGATGGGGTTGAGATCGATGCCGACGGCGCGGCGCCCGGCGAGGAGCGCCTCGGCGATCGAGACGCCGCTCCCGCAGAAGGGATCGAGGACGCACTCTCCGGGACGGCTGAAGGCAGCGATGTACGCAGCGATGACGTTCGCAGGCTTCTTGCCCCAGTACTTGTGCAGCCGGTAGCGCGGCGGAAACGTCTCGGCCTCGACCAGGGGGAGCTCGATTCCCGTGCTTCGCCCACCCATCCGCGCTCGGTCGCGCATGGTAGCACACCGAGCTATCGTCGATGGGTTGGCGGAGCTTCTGATCGAGCTCGAGCGCGCGCATCTCGATCCGGCGCGCCCGCATCTCGCCCGCGCGCGGCGGGTGGTGAAGGGCGCGCGGACGGGACGAGAGGCGTGGGAGCGCCTCCGGAGCGAGGGCCTGGTACCGCCCGGCGAGCGGCTGTTCCGGGTGACCGCGCGGGAGCTGGCGAGAGCGGAGGAGCGCCCGGAGGACCTCCGCCGGCTCAACCTCAGCCACGTCTCGGCGACGCCGCACGCGCAGGCGCTCGCGTACCCCGCCACCCCCGAGGCCGCGGCGCTCTACGCCTCGACCGGGCTCCTCGCGATCGCGGAGCTGCATGCCCGCGCCTTCGTGGCCCGGCTGGAGGCCTTCCGGTTCCTCCTCGAGCGCGACCCACCGGCGGGCGCACGCGCCCCGATCTGGCGCCTGCTGGGCTCGCCCGCGGCCCGACCGACCGACGGCCCCTCGATCTGCGACGTCGAGGGAGCCCACCTGCTGGCAGAGCTCGCAAGCCAGCTTGCGTCGACCCAACTCCCATCGCCTGGCGTGATCCGGTTCTTCGCAGCGCTCACCCATGCGACCGCCTCCCAGCTGTGGGCGCGGGCCGAACGCCCGATCCCGGCGCAGCTCAGACTGGGCGCGCGCCTGATCCCGACGCCGGCGCGCCTGATCGGCGTCCGCCTGGTGCACTTCGCCAACCCGTTCGAGCCGCTGGTCGAGATCTCGGCGTCTGGGCCTGGGGATCCGCCGTCTCTCACGGGAGACGATGCTCTTGTACGTGCCCCATCCCGCGCCGCGATCCAGCCCGGCCGGCGCCCGCGTGCAGCACGCCGCCGAGGACGAGCTCCGGCGCGCGGTGCTGGCGGCGGACGCGCGGCGCGCGGTGGAGTGCCTCGAGCGCGGTGTCGACGGCGACGCCGAGGACGCGCGCGGTCGCAACACGCTCCACTGTGCGATCTTCGCCGGGCACCGAACGCAGGTTGCCTTGCTCTCGGCGCTGCTGGCCTCGGGCGCGGATCCGTATCGGCAGGACGACGACGGCATGACCCCGCTGGCGGCGGCGGTCGCCCGCGACGAGCGCCGGCTGGTGAACGCGCTCCTCGATCTGGGGATCGAGCTCGACCATCGGCTCGGCGGCGGGCGTTCCATGCTCCACGTGGCGGCGAGGAGCGGCTCCGCGCGGGCGATCGATCTCCTGGTCGCGCGCGGGCTGGATCCCGATGTTCGCTGCCTCCGCGGGCGCACGCCCCTGCACGAGGCTGCCGGCAGCCGCGCCTCCTACGCGCACGAGGCGATCCGCGCGCTGATCGATCGCGGTGCGGATCCGAACGCGCGCGACCGCTTCGGTTGGACGCCGCTCCACGCTGCGGCCGTGAATCCGTACGGCGGCACGGCCCTGGCTGAGCTGCTGGTGGAGCGCGGCGCCCAGGCGCTCCCCGACCGGGGCGGGCGCCTCCCCTCCGACCTCGCCACCGGTGAATCGCTGACCGCCGCGGTCCAGCGTGCGCCCCGGGGCGTGGCCACGCCGCTCGATCCGCTCCCGGAGCCGGCGCGACACCCCGGGCTGGAAGACGCGATCCACGCGGCCCCCGGCGATGCCGAGCCCTGGTCGGTCTACGCCGATTGGCTGGCGTCTGAAGGCGATCCTCGCGCTGAGCTCATCCAGCTCGGCCTGGCCGTCGGGCGCGCCCGGGGAAAGAGCCGCGATCGACTCCGTCGCGAGCTCCGGCTCGCCCTCGAGGATCGGCAGTTCGAGCTCCTCGGCGAGCTCCAGAGGATCGACGCGACCATCGCGGCTCGACCGAGCCGGGCCTACGGGTTCGAGCACGGCTTCCTCACGCGACTCGATCACCGCGGCACCGTCACCACCCTGCGCGCCATCCTCATCACGCACGCGGCGCGCTTTCTCACGCATCTGTCCGCCCCCGGCGCGCAGAGCGTGGTGGGCCTCCTCCGGTCGATGGGCTCCTCGAGCCTGGCCTCGCTGGCGCTCGCGATGCCGGCCCCGCCGCTCGACGCCTCGCTGGCCGCGGCCCTCCCCAGGGTGCGCCGGCTCGACCTGGGCGGAATCCTGCCACGCTCGATCGTCTGGCCCGGACTGGAGGCGCTCACCTTCGTCGGACAGGGGGTCCGCGCCGACGGGCCATCGCACCTCGACGCGGAGCTGCCTGATCTGCGCCACCTCCGGCTGGTCGTCCCGGAGGCGCGCGATCGCCCGCGCCTGCTCGCCCTCGCCCGCGCCTCGCTTCCCCGCGTGACGACCCTGGGCTTCGTCGGCCCGGCGGAGGCCTTCCGGGAGATCGCGCACGCCGAATGGTTCGGTCGGATCGAGCGGATCGAGCCCATCCGCGTGGGGGCCGAGGCCCTCGGATGGTTGGAGCGGATCATCGCTGAACTTCCCCAGCTCGAACGCATTCGGATCGTGGCGCCCCGGCTCAGCCTGGCCTCGAAGCGCGCGCTGGCGGACCGCCTCTCGGCGCTGGGTCCCAAGGTCCGCGTGTCGTGAAGGGTGAGCAGGATCCACCACCGTCGACGGGCGGGCGGGGACCTCTCTACAATGATCGGATTGAGCCTGAGGGGTGAGCTGCAAGCCATGGTGTTCGGTGGAGTGGTGCCCTCGGCGCAGCGCTCCTCGGTGTTCGAGCTCCATCGTCGCGCGCTGTTGCCGGCCGCGCTCGTCTTTCACACGGCGGCGATCGGGCTGCCGTTTCTCTTGACCGCGCCCGGCCTCTTCCTGGGCTGGCTCCCCGGCGCGGCGCTCGGCTCGCTGGTCGGGCTCGGGTTGACGTTCTCGATGCTCAACCGCGGCGCGCTGATCGGGAACGCGCGGCTCGAGCGCAGGCTCCGCTCACGGCTGATGGCGTTCACCGACCGGCTCGAGTTCGTCGGCATCTGCGAGCTCGAGAACAACACGCTCGAGCGGCGGATCCGCCGCTTCGAGACGGACGACAACGTCGGGCTGCTGGCGGTCACCGACGAGAAGCTCGTCGTCCTCACCGAGGACGGCAAGATCGAGGTCTTCCGGGAGGACGTCTCGTCGGTCACGCTCGAGCCGCTCCCCGACTATCCGCGGCTCTCCTGGGTCCGGATCGAGTTCGATCGTGGTGAGGAACGCCAGGGCTTCTTGCTGATGTCGCGGGACGCGAAAAACCTGGAAGAGATTCGATCACACACCCAGGTGCTGTTCCGTCGATTGGTGCAATGGCACTGGGAAAGTCAGCTTGCATGGCTCGAAAAGTCGCGCACCTGAGCGGGTGACCCTCAATCCGGCCCGTGCTAGGAGAAGGGGCCGATGGGGAGCGCGCTGGAGCACGCCTTCGGGAAGCACTTCATAGTTCGGGCCCCGGTCCCGGCCACGGTCAACCGCGGGCAGGCGAACTATAAGAGTGAAATCGGTCACATGGAGTTCTTTCCCCGGGTCGCCTACGAGGAGTGGCTGGGCGTCCTGGAGGGCATCCGGCGCCTGGGCGGAGACGCCATCTTCGAGTTCGAGCCCGAGGACGAGCCCTTCCTCGGCCACGAGACCCTGGTGGTCGACGGCGACGGCTACCTTCGCCCGCTCGGCTCTGCGGAGATCCTCGGCGAGATCGAGGACCTCATGACGGGACGAGTGTTCGCGGCGAACGGTCCGTGGATCGTGCGCGCGGACTCGACCCTGCGGGCGGTGCTCCCGAACATGATCGAGCATCGCAAGCAAGAGAACGCATACTTCTCGCGGGTGCTCTGGAAGCTCGCGGAGCAGGCCGGCCTCGATCTGGTGATCGCCGACAACCCGAACCGCTGGGAGGGCATGGCGGACGTGGCGCCGATCCGCGATCGCGTGCTGCTGACGTTCACCGTCCGCGGGCACTACGCCAACAACGGCGACGCCGGCGACAAGGTCCTCCGCTCCTCCAAGAAGGGGCTCAAGTACGCCGCCGACTTTGTCGGGGTGCCCGAGTCCAAGCGCATCTACGCCGAGCTGGTCTATCCGCACTTCCACGGCGACACCGTCCACTTCGTGGTGCGCGCCGGCGATGCCGAGCCCGTGCTGGTGCAGTTCCCGGGTGGTCTCTTCGCGGGCGAGGCGCAGAAGATCCGGGATCAGCTCGGGCCCGACGCCGTCGTCGAGATCGAGCGGGACGACACCACCACCGGCGCCTTCGCCGCCAACTCGCGCCAGGTCGGTAAGGGCCTGCTGGTGCCGCAGGGCGTCTCGGATCGTTTCCTGGGCGCGATGGAAGCGCTCGGCCTCCATCCGAGACGCGTCCGCGTGAACGAGCTCTTCGGCAAGGCCGGCGGTGGTCCCGCCTGCGCGATGCTCCCGATCCCGGCGAACGTGCCGATCCCGGACAACTCTCCGCTGCGCTACTCGGTGATCCGCGAGCTGGTGGCGGGACGGCGCGACCGCATTCCGACGCGCCTCATGGTGTCGTCGGAGTTCTACGAGTCCAGAAGCCCGGCGGTCGTTCGAGACTGAGCCGCCTTCTTCGTGATCCGAGCGATCGCCGCCTTGAGCGCGTTCGCGCCGACCGGCTTCTCCAGGAGCTGATTGGCGACCGTCCCGGCGAAGGTGCGCGCGCGGGGCGTGAAGGCGCCGCCGCTGCAGAAGATGATCCGCGGGATGAGATCGGGCGCGGTGCGCGCGAGCTCCTCGTAGATCATCGGTCCGTCGACGTGCGGCATCATCAGATCACAGATGACCGCGTCGAAGTTTGGGTCGTAACGCAAGAGCTCGAGCGCCTCCTCGCCCCCCGCCGCGGTGACGACCTCGCACGAGTCGGCGAGCATGCGACGGTAAGCCTTGAGGAGCAGCGTCTCGTCGTCGATGAGGAGAACGCGCGCGCCCCTGGGGACCTCGGCCTTGTCTTCGTCGACCGGCTTCGCGCGCAGCGGGACCTCGGCTGCGAGGCCGGTGTGCAGCGGCAAGAGCACGTCGAAGCGCGTGCCGCGGTCCACCTGGGTGACCATCCGGAGATCGCCCCGGTGATGGCGCACGATGTCGACGCAGACCGGGAGCCCCAGCCCCACATTCTTCGGACCCGACTTGGTGGTGAAGAAGGGCTCGAACACCAGGTGCTGGACCTCCTTGGGGATGCCGGGGCCCGAGTCGATCACCGAGATCACGATCTGATCGCCGGCGAGCTCGGTGCGGATCTCGACGAAGTGGTGTCCGGCCGCGCCCTCCTCGATCGCCTCCGCGGAGTTCATGAGAAGGTTGACCATCACCTGGGTGAGCCGGCCGCGATCGGCGGCGATCACAGGTACGTCGCCCAACGCCTTGATGAGCCGCGCCCGGTGACGGACCTGGTTGTAGACGATGCTACAGGCGGCGTTGACAACCTCGTTGATCTGCACGGCCTCGACGCGGTCCTGATCGAGCTGCGAGAAGTCCATCAGGTTCCGGACGATCGAGCTGATCCGGCTCATGCCCTGGAGATTCTCGGAGATGATCTCGCGCGCCTCGCCGAGCAGCCGCTCCAGCTCGACCTTCGGCGGCTGCGGGGCGAGCGCCAGGATCGAGACAGCGTCGACGACCTCCCGGAGGACCTGGAGGTTGGCCGCCACGTAGGCAGCCGGGTTGTTCACTTCATGGGCGACCCCGGCGGCGAGCTGCGCCATTCCCAGGACGAGCTCGGATTTGCGCTGCTGCGCTTCGGCGTGAATGGGATCGTGCTCCGGCGAAAGGTCCACCGTCTCTTTCGCCCCCGGATCATGACCGTCGGTCGTCAGGACGGTCGTGCGAGCCCGCATGCGAATGCGGCGCACCAGGTCCGCCGATTGGCTGGGAACCAGCACCAGCTCGCAGGGCTCGGCGAGCGCGCGCTCGAGCTCCAAGAGCGGCACCTCGAGGACCTCGAACCGAGGATCTGCGCGCCAGCCGTCGGGGATCGTCGCACCGACCAGCGCCACTATTCGCATCGGCTGGAGCACGATGACGCACCCTTCGGCGCGTCCGGTCGAACCTTGAGTCTTCCCGTGCGATCGGGGTGAACTTGGCCCGTCGATTCGTGGCCCGCCCCGTCAAACCCCTCGGTCTGGTGCTGCTCGCCCTCTCGACGGTCCCGCGGGACGCGCAGGCCGACGAGGGGATGTGGCCGTTCAACCGCGTGCCGATCGAGGCCATCCAGGCCCGACACCACGTCACGCTCGACGCGGCCTGGCTCGAGAAAGCCATGCGCGCCGGGGTCCGACTGAACGACCACGCCTCGGGGAGCTTCGTCTCGCCGTCGGGCCTCCTGCTCACCAACCATCACGTGGCCGCCGAGTGCATCCAGCAGCTCAGCGGCCAGGAGGGATCCGCGGACCTGATGAAGGACGGCTTCGTCGCGCAGGCGCGGGAACAAGAGCGGCGCTGCCCCGGCCTGGAGGTCGACGCGCTGCGATCGATCGAAGACGTGACCGAAGAGGTCGAGGCTGCCCGCGTCCACGGCCGCGCCACGGAACCGGCGCGCAACGCCGCGCGCAAGGCGGTGATGGCCAGGATCGAGAAGGCCTGCGCGCGAAAGACCGGGCTCCGCTGCGATGTGGTGACGCTCTACTCGGGCGGGGCCTACCACCTCTATCGCTACCAGAAGTACACGGACATCCGCCTGGTCTTCGCGCCCGAGCTCGAGGTTGCCTTCTTCGGAGGCGATCACGACAACTTCGACTACCCTCGCTTCTGTCTCGACGTCGCCCTCCTCCGCGCCTACCAGAACGACGCGCCCGCAAAGATCGACGACTACTTTCATCTCTCCAAGACCGGGGCCGCCGAGGGCGACAGCGTCTTCATCGCTGGGAACCCACGGGCTACCGATCGGTTCGTGCCGGTCTCGGAGCTGGAGCTGCTCAAGGACGTCGCCTACCCCTTCCTGCTGCAGCGACTTCGGTTCGAGCGGGACGCGCTCCGGGCCTACTCGGAGAAGAGCGCCGCGCACGCGAAAGCCGCGCGCCGCGAGCTGATGCGCACCGAGAACGCCCTCAAGGCATACACCGGCTACTTCGGGGGGCTGTCCGACCGGGCGCTCTTGGACGAGGCCCGGAAGCGGGAGGTGCACCTGATCTCCGCGGTCCGAGCGCTGAAGAACAAGAAGAAGCGGGATCGACTCCTGGAGGCCTGGCCGGCGCTGGAGACGGCGAACAAGAAGATGGGCGCGATCTACCGGGCCTACTCGATGCTCGAGAAGTGGCCCCCCGAAGCCTACCTGGCCCAGACCGCACGACATCTGCTGCGCCACGCCCAGGAGATGGAGAAGAAGAACGAGGTCCGGCTCAGCGAGTATCGCGACAGCAACCTGGAGAGCGTCGAGGCCTCGCTGTTCGCCTCACCGCCGATCGATCGCGACCTCGAGACCGAGCTGATGGTGATCGGGCTCGGGGACATCACCGCCGGGCTCGGCGCGAACGATCCGCTGATCAAGAAGATCCTGGGCAGCGACAGCGTCGAGGCCCGGGCGCGGCAGGCGGTCGAGGGCACGAAGCTCGGTGACGTCGAGGTGCGCAAGAAGCTCTGGCGCGGCGGCGCCAAGGCGATCCGCGACGCAAGGGATCCGATGCTCGAGCTGGTCTCGACGTACGACGCACGGGCGCTGGCGCTGCGGCGGCAGTTCGAAGACGAGGTCGAGAGCGTCCAACGCAAGTACTCGGGCCGGATCGCCGAGGCCTACACGGATGCGTTCGGCCGCTCCATCTACCCGAACGCCACCTTTACGCCCCGCTTCAACGACGGCCGGGTCGCCGGGTACTCAGCGGGTGGTCATCCGGTCGCGTGGCGCACGACGTTCGCGGGAATGTTCGCCAAGTACGACGAGGCCAAGGGCAAAGAGCCCTACACGCTCCCCGAGCGCTGGCTTCACAAGAAGGCCAGCCTCGAGCTGGATACGCCGCTCGACTTCCTCACCACCAACGACATCATCGGAGGGAACTCGGGCAGCCCCATCCTCTCGGCGGACGGCAAGGTCGTCGGCGTGATCTTCGACGGCAACCTCCCCCAGCTGCCGAACCGGTTCCTCTATCGCGAAGAGCAAGCCCGGGCGATCGGAGTGCACGGGCGCGCCCTCCTGCACGCGCTGGACGCGGTGTACGAGGCCGGCGCCCTCGTTCAGGAGCTGACGCGGTAGCGCTTCGCGATCAGGACGCCCTCGCGCAGCGGTACCGCCACCGCCTCGAAGTCGGGGTCCTGGGCCAGCATCCGGTTGAGACCGTCGGCGCCCGCCCTCGACGCGTTCTTCTCGTCGTCGATCCACCACGAGCCAGCGCCGAGCACGTTATCGGCGATCAGGAGGCCGCCCGCGCGGATCATCGGGCGTGCGAGCCGGAAGTAGTCGGGGTACTCGTCCTTGATCGCGTCGACGAAGAGGAGATCGATCGACTCGGGCCCCAGCTCCTCCATCAGCTGGGGCAGCACCTCCAGCCCGTAGCCGCGGCGGATGTCGACCTTGCCGGCGACCCCCGCTCGCTCCAGCTGCTCCTGTGCAAAGTCGGCATGGAGCGGCATCGGCTCGATGGTGGTCAGGTGCCCCGTCGGTGCCAGGCCACGAGCGATCCAGAATCGCGGAGAAACCGCCCAGCGTCCCGACCTCCACCGCCCGCTCGCCTCGGGTCATCGAGGCCAGCATCATCAGCAGCCGGCCCACATCGGGTGAGACGGCGATGTCGGGAAGTCCGCGCGCCACTCCTTCCTCCATCAGGTGTTCGAGATGCGAGTCGCTCTGGCCGAACACGTTGCGAAGATATTCAGCGGTGTAGCGCCACCGCGCCGGCGTCATCTCCATCGGCACGATGATGCCCGACCCTGCGCCGGGGGGCGACAGCTTCCTTGGCGGCGGCCCTGGGAGTTACGCTGTTTTGGTCCCGTGGAGGACCTGTTGCTCTTCATGTTCGGGATCGTCCCGGCGCTGTGTGGCCCGCTGCTGCTCCTCGTGGTGCGGGACAAGCTGGTGCAGCGCTCGTGGCGCCGCTCCGCCACCCAGCTGGAGCTGGGCTTCAGCGCCGGGCCTCTGATGGGCGGTGACCGGATGGACGGGACGCTCAGCGGCCATCGCGTCGTCATCACCAACGAGCTGCGCCGCACCACGCGCGTCCTGCTCGACGCCAGCCGCGCCATTCCGGCCGAGATCCAGCTGAGCCTCAAGGCGTGGGGCTTCATCCGCGCGGAGGAATCGCTGGCCACCGGAGACGAGGACTTCGATCGGACCGTCTTCGCCACCGGTCCGCGCGCGGAGCTGCTGGCGCGGCTCAACAGCGAGACCCGCACGATCGTTCGCGACGCCATCACTGCACCGCCAGGACGTTTCACCGCGCAGCTCGAGATCGCGAACGGATGGATCATCTACACGGCGCCGGGCGTGCTGGTGAAGATGAAGAACCTCAAGTGCATCATCCTCACGCTGGTACGCGTCGCGGAGGCGATGGCGCTGCACGACTCGGTCCCGGCAGCCCTGCGAGACAACGCCTGCTCCACGCACGAAGCCGCTTCGGTACGCCTGAAGAACCTTCGCGCGCTGATCGAGCACTACGCCGACAGCTCGGAGACCACCGACGCGTGCCGGACCGCTCTGCGCGCCCGGAGCTGGTCGCTCAGGTTGGCCGGAGCTCGGTACCTCGACCGCTCCCGAGAAGGGATCAACACGCTGCTCTCGATCATGCGCAGCCCGGAGGCGCCTCCGAGGGCGCGCGTGCGGGCACTCCGGCATCTCATCGGTCTCCAAGGCCGACTCCCCCCGGACAGCGACGTCATCGCGATCTCCCGCGCGCCCACGCCCGAGCTGCGGGTGGCGGCCGCCGAGGTGCTCGGCCTCCGCCGATCCGATCTTGCGATCGATCGGTTGCTCGAGATGGTGCGCGATCCGCGGTTCGAGGTGGTCGAGCGCGTCGCGGCGCACCTGGCCGCCATCCCGGACGAACGGTGCGAGCGCGCGCTCATCGCGCTGCTCGAGCACGACATGATCGAGGTCCGCCGCGCCGCCGCCCGTGGGCTCGAGCAGGTCGGCTCCGTGAACGCGGTCGAGCCCCTGATGGCGTCGACACGCGGCGTGCTGACCGACATCGAGCTGAAGGCGATCGCCCGCCGCACCATCGCCCGGATCCAGGGTCGCCTGATCGGCGCGGATACCGGACACCTCTCGCTGGCCGAGCGCGACGCGCAGGGCTCGGTCAGCTTCGCCCGCAGCGAGGGTGGCCTCAGCCTGAAGGAAGGGTAGCGCTCCGCGCGGATGTCACCTCGAGTTCACCCGCCCGACCGGCGAGCTGGGACCTGCCGGACATCTTTCACCAGCGGCTCGGTCGAGAAGCCGGGCGCCCCGAGCGAACGGCGCTCCTCTTCTGGCGCAACGCCGCCGGGGCCTGGAGATCGGTGGCGCCCGGGACGGTCGGCCTGCCCGGCCTCAAGGCCCTGCTCGATCCCTACGCTACCTGCGTCGCTCTTCGAGATCCTACGCGCCATCAACCCGGTTCGGCGCGCGCTCCACAACTTGCAAGCCGCGTTGCAATACGCCCGCGAGCACGTCGGGCACGACCAGGAGCTGATCAGCCTGCGCGACCGGGCGATCGACATTTCCCGCGCTGCTGATCTGCTGGCGGAGGACTCGCGGATCGCGATGGCGTACGAGCTCGCCAGGGTCGAGCTGGTGCTGCGGTCGCGGGTGAGCCGAGAGTAGCTCTCAGATCGCCAGGCGCAGATCCGTGAAGTGCGGAGACTCGGCCGGCACCGGATCGACCAGGCCCGGGGACGGGAGGCGGCTCAGCGCCAGGAGAGGCGTTGCTCGATGCGGGCCGCGAGCTTCGGGTCGATCCGATCCTTCACACCCGCCAGCTCGGCGCGCGTGGTCGGGTGGTGGATCTGCACGATCGTCTCCACCAGCGCGTCCGCGTGGGCCGCCGCGTCGGGCGCGGCGAGCATCTGGATCAGCGCGTGGCTGGCGGCGGCCTGGATGGCGTCCTGGTCCGGGTTCGCCTCGCGGCGCAGGACGAACGGGCTCCCCGAGGCGCCGAGCGCGCGGATCGCCGCCAGGCGCAGCGCCGGATCGCCAGCGGCGTCGATGATTGACTTCACCGCCGTCCGGGTGCGGAGCTGGCCGAGCCCCTGAACCGCGCCGGTCCGCAGCTCGACCGCCGGCGCAGTGAGAAGCGCGTTCAACGTCCCCTCCGAGCGGAGGCTCGAGGCGGCCAGACCGCGGAGCCCGATCCCGGAAGTGGTCGTCGCCCACCACGCGCTCGAGCGCGCGCTGGGCCGCCGGGTGCGACGAAGCGCCGAGCGCCACCACCACCGCGTCCTCGAGGGCGACGCGCTCGGCCGTCGTGGAGACCGGATAGCGGTCCATCGTCTTCAAGAGCAGCTCGAACAGGATCGGCCCGACGTCGAGCCGCACCAGCTCACGACCCGCCTCCGGGTCGGGACGGCGGCGCTTCAGATAGTGCGCGGAGTCGAGCCCCTCGAGCGCGTAGGCCCGCTCGGCGTCCACACGTCGCGTCATCCAGAAGTAGGCGGCGTCGGCGATGACGTCGCTCTGCCAGGAGTCGCGATCGTAGCGGCTGGCCGCGCAGCGCGCAGCGAGCTCGGCGGGCGAGCCCTGCTCGAGGAGGTGGGCCCGAGCCGCCTCGTACTCGGCGCCGGTGGCCCGCTCCATCGTTTGCAAGGCGTCCTGCGTCGGCGACGCCAGCGCCAGCAACAACAACATCGGCTCCATCGCCATCACTCCTTCTCCCACCAGAGCTGCGAGTAGGGCGCATGCTCGATTCTCGGTACCGCAGTGCGCCTCGCCGAGGTTCACGTGGTAGCTCTCGTATACGTCGACGAAGGCCACGTGGAGGCCGAGCGCCTCGAGCGGGCAGTCGCGTGTCGGTCTGCCAGGCGTCCTCACCGGACTCGTCCGGTCCCTCGGGATCGGGCACCAGCAGCGTATCGCGCAGCGTGACCAGGTTCTGGATGCCCGGGTTGTAAGCGACGGCGTAGTCCGCGTCGAAGTCGCGGATCACCTCGTAAAGGACGGGGACCTCGATGATGTCGGCCGCGTCGAGCCCGAGCTCGCTGACCAGCTTCTCGCGGACCGTGTCGATCCGCATCTGCGCCGACTCGTTGTACGACATCCGCGCCGCGCTGTTGAGGATCGCGCTGACCGTGGTCTGCTCCTGCCGGCCGGCGAAGATCGGCTGAGAGCCGAGCCCGGCCGCCTCCAGCCGCTCGAGGGTCTGGACCGCCAGCGCCGGGGACGCGATCACCAGCGCGAAGTCCTTGCCGTTGCTCCGGCTCGGATCCGGGACGAACTGGAAGATCTCGTCGAGGTGGCCGACGTACAGCCACTCGCTGGTCAGCTCGATCGGGGGCCCCTGGATCTGGGCGCCGAGGAAGGAACGCTGTGCCAGCGACATGTGGTCCTCGTACGGGATCCCCATCAGCGTACCGCCCGCGCCACCGCCGAACATGATCCGACCGTACGGATAGTCGGTCCCGTTCGACGAGTGGGGCGGCGCGACCTCGAGGTTGCCGCCGTAGTTGAGCGAGGTCTCGCCGCCGCCCGGATAGATATAGCCGTAGTCCGCCGCCGACCCGCTCCCGCGTCACGAAGTACTCGAGCCCGTCGGCGCCGGTGGGGCGCGAGGTCTCCATGTATGTCTGCAGCGAGTGCAGCCCGTCGGGCGTCGGCAGCACCTGGTAGCCGGTCTGCATGTTGTCCTGCACCCAGCGGTCCGCGTAGTAGCGATACTGATCGACGTCGTAGAGATCCACGCCCTCCGGCAGCTCGTCCTGACGATCACGCTGTAGAACTCGAGGTTTTCGCCGAGTTGCCGATCCGAGATGTGCATGACGTAGAGGATCTGGGCGGGCTGCAGGTTGTCGGGGAACAGCACCGGCGCCACCCGCATCATCACCGCGTCCGTCGCCGGCTCCTCGCCTGGCCGCGCGATGGCGAGCGTGAGCTCCAGCGTGCCGTCCCAGTTCGCCAACCGCGCTGCTGGTGCCCTCGACGAACAGGTGGACCTCGCCGGCCGCCACCCGGGACGGGTCGATGCTCGCCTCGGAGTCGGTCGGCGCCAGCAGCTCCGTCAGCGCGCCGTCGGTCTCGATGAACACGCGCGGCGTGTCCTGCGCCGGCCCCACCGAGAGCGTCACCGTGGCGTCGCTCGGGGAGATCGGGATACGCGCCGATGGTGAGGGGCGCCAGGTCCGCCATGTCCTCGAGGCCCGACACCACGCTGTCCCGCCAGTCCTGCGCGCCGTCGCCGTCGTCATCGTCGACGTTGGCGAGGAAGATCGCGCCGCCCGCCGGGGAGAACGCGTCCTCGAGGGCGTCGTCGGCGTCGGTGATGGTGCCGTCGCGATCGGTGTCGACGTCGAGGTCGGGCCCCGGGAGGATTGTGAGCGCGGGACCCGATCCCTGGCCCACACCACCGCGCCAATCACGCACCTCGACCTTCGGCGTGAACGTGCCGGCGACCGAGTAGGCGTGCGGGGTCGGCCCCACCGGCGCGAACTCGGTGTCGAACGTGCCGTCCCCGTCGAAGTCGAAGCGGGACTCGAGCGGGTTCGGCTCCCCGTCCGGATCGACGCTCGCGCTGGCGTCGAGCGTGACCTCCAGCGGCTGCCGTCCGGTCAGCGGCGACACGTCGAGCTTCACGACCGGCGGCTGATTCTCGCGGACCGAGATGGCCACCGAGGCGATCGCCGTGTGCTTGCCGTCCGAGATCTCGACCCGGGCCTGCACCGCGCCGGCGGCCGCGTATTCGTGCTCGATCTGCGGGTCGCTGCTCGGGTCGGTGTCGAACGTGCCGTCGCCGTCCAGGTCGAATCGATACCGGGCTTCGGCGGTCTCGAGCGGGAGGGGGCTCGCCGTCAGGCGCACCGTCAACGGCGCGATGCCGTCGGCAGGCTCGGCGGTCATCGACACACCGAGCTCGTCGCCACATCCGAACGCGAGGAGGCACAACCACGGGCTCAGCCTCAAAGGGGCTCTCATGGCGGGAAGTCTCGCCTTTTGGGCGATCGCGGACGTCGGACGAGCAACCGCCCTGGGGATGCCCCTCAACGCGGGTCGGCAAGACAGGCCCACCGCGACGGCCCGGCGCACCCTCGGGCTCCAGGGCCTCGACCCGCTCGAGATCGATCGCCGCCGGGAGGCGTGGGCAGACGCGTGCGCGAGTCGGGAACGCGGGTGATCGCCGGGCGCCGAAACCATAATCGTTCTGCAGGGGCGTGGAAGCTGCGAGTGCGCAGGACCGCCAGGAGGCCAACATCGATGGGATTCTTCTCAGATCTCGGAAACGGTATCGCCAGCGTCGTCCAAGCCCCCTTCGAGGCGGTGGGCGGGCTCGTCAAAGGCGTCGGCGAGGGCGTCGGCGCCATCCTGAACGGCGCCTCGCAGTGTCCGCAGACCGCGCCCCAGTACGCGGGCAGCTGCGCCGCCCAGTGCCAGGGTCAGGACCCGATGATGGCGATGCAGATGCTCGCGCTGCAGAACGCGATGCTCACCAACATGATGCTGTTTCGCAGCCTTTACTCCCCGTGCCTCGGCGGCGGCATGTAGCGAGGTACCATGAGCGCTGACCAGCTCCACCCGATCGCCCTCGAGGCGAGCATGTGCTTTCTCAAGGACGCGCGCGGCTTCAGTGAGGCGTCGATCGCGAAGATCGCGGCGAGCCTGGAGTCGCTCCGCGGTCAGCCGGAGCTCGGTCCGGCGGTCGCGTCGCTGATCCAGGTGGCGCAGCACCTCGAGACCGTCGAGAAGGCCAGGCCCGCGGCGCTGGCGCTGATGCGCGTGGCGATGTCGCAGACCGGGGCGCTCGAGGCGGTCAACCGGAAGGCGCAGCTCGCCGGTGAGGACGTGGCCCGGCGCAAGCGGCAGGAGTTCGCGAAGTTCTCCGGCCAGCGCTGAGGATCAGCGCGTGCGCCGCATCTGCAGATCGGCGTAGATCAGCTCGACGAACGCGTCGGCCTTGATGAAACCGCCGCCCCAGGTCGACGCCCACTTGGCGAGCGGCTTGTCCTTCTTGATCGCCTCGAGCGACTTCCCCTTCTTCACGAGGCTCTCGACGGCCGCCACCATCTCTTTCAGCGCCGCCGCGAACTTCTTCACGTCGTCGACGGTGGAGGGTGTGCCGTGGCCGGGGATGACCTTCGCGTCCTTCGGGAGCTGCGGAATGATCGTCTCCAGATCCGCGACCAGCCCGACAACGCTCCCGCCGCTGGCGACGTCCACGAACGGGAAGCCGTAGGTGACGAAGTCGTCGCCCATGTGCACGACGTTCGACTGGGTGAAGATGACGACGCTGTCGCCGTCGGTGTGGCCCGGCGGCAGGTGGATCACGCGGATGTCCTCGCCGTTGAGGTGGACCGTGAGGCCGTCCGCGTAGGTGATCACGGGGAGCGCGACCGCCTTTGCCGGCGGGGTCGCCGGAAGATCGCGGCCGCCCACCTTCCGCGCCGCCATCCCCTCCTTCAGCCGCTTGCGCACGTTCTCGTGCGCGACGATGGTGGCCTCGGCGCCGAATCTTCTGGTTCCCGCCGGTGTGGTCGCCGTGCCAATGCGTGTTGATCACGAACCGCACGGGCCCGGGCGCGATGCTCTTGATCGCGGCGCGGATCTTCGGGGCGAGCGGTGCGAACTGATCGTCGATCATGACGATCCCGTCCTTGCCCACGGACACGGCGATGTTCCCGCCGGCCCCCACCAGGAGATAGACCGAGCCGGCGACCGGGAAGGCCTCGATCTCCACCTTGTCGAAGCTCTGCTGGCCGATCAGCAGCGCGAGCAGCGCGATCGCGTTCATGTGAGGCTCCCCTCTGTCAGCTTTCGGTACGCCCCCAGCACGCGGAGCGCCTCCTGGTGGCGTGAGAGGCGCTCGAGCAACCGGGCCAGGTTGTAGTAGGCGTCCTTGAACAGCGGCTCGGTCCGGATCGCGCGCTCATACGCGGTCACCGCCTCCTCGGAGCGACCCTGATCGTCGAGGACCACGCCCAGGTTGAAGATGGCGGTGGCGTCCTCGGGCCGCGCGATCATCGCCATCCGGTAGTGGGCCTCGGCCGCGCCCAGCTCCCCGGACTGGTGCAATAGGCGACCGAGGTTGAGCCGGACCTCCCGGAACTCGGGCTCGAGCTCGAGGGCACGGCGGTAGGCGTCCCGGGCCTGCTTGGGCGCACCCGTCTCCAGCTCGCACCCCAGCTCGAACCAATCTTCGGCGGTCATCTCGGCGTCGACCGGATCGGCCGTCGGGAGCTTCGGGATCAAGCGGGTCGGAGCTCGGATCTCGCCCCGATCCCCGAACGCGAAGACCGACTGGCCCGACTCGGGGATCCAGATCCGGTCGCCGTCCTTCGCGACCACGGCATCGCCGACGGCCTCGAGGTCGACGCTGGTGATCGGCTGATCCTGCGGAAGCTGCCGTTTGAGCTCGCTGAGCGCGTTCCGGACCCGAACGGCCGGCACGCGCTTGTCGAGCAGCCCCTTCGCCGTCCGGAGCATGACGAGGTCCCTGAACGAGAACCGATACTCGCCGCGCTCTCCCCTCTCGGGATCGAGGAAACCGGCGCGAACGAAGGATCGGATCTGTCCGACCGATAGGTCGAGGAGCCCCGAAGCCTCTCGCGACGTGTATCCGCTCCCCATCCGCGCGCCGCGGAGATCAGAGCAGGATGCGATCGCGACTGCAACGATCTCAGCTGGCGGTCTTCTTCTTCTTGGCCGGGGCTTTCTTGCTCGACTTGGCCCTCTTGGCCGGCTCCGCCTCCACCGGCGCAGCGGACGCGGGTGTGTCGTCCATCGCCCCGAGGCTGGCCTTGAGCGCGTCCATCAGATCGATGATCTGCGCGCGCGGAGCCTCGGCCGGCGCGACGGTGA
Organism: uncultured delta proteobacterium; assembly: GCA_963803435.1. Classification (GTDB taxonomy): domain Bacteria; phylum Myxococcota; class Kuafuiibacteriia; order Kuafuiibacteriales; family Kuafuiibacteriaceae; genus CAWDML01. The sequence continues at coordinate 274,500 of CAWDML010000001.1, forward strand.
CCGCCTCGCCGTCGATCTTCTGCTGGATCACGGCCTCGACGCGCTTCTTGACCTCGTCCTCGTAGTTCTCGGCGTGGAAGTCGTCCGCAGCGATCTGGTTGATCAGCTGCATCGCCAGCGCGATCTCACCCTCCTTGAGCTCGATCGAGTCGTCGAGCGGGATCTCGGAGAACGGCACGACCTCGTCCGCGAAGTAGAGCTGGTGCATCGCGATCCCGCCCTCGTGCGGCGCCAGCATCACCAGGTAGGTCTTCCCGCGCGCCGCATACTTGGCGATCGCGTGGCGCCCACAGGTGCGCATGGCCTCCGAGAGCAGCCGGTAGGCGCGCTCGCCGCCCTTATCGGGACCGAGCCAGTACGTTTTCTGCAAGTAGACCTGCGGAACGGTCTCGGACGGCACGAACTCGGTGATGTCGATGGACTGGGTCGACTTCTCCTGGAGCTGCTTGAGCTCCTCCTCCGTGAAGAGGACGTACTGGTCCTTGGCGTACTCGTAGCCCTTGACCATCTCGCTCCGTTCGACCACGCGGTTGTCGTCCTTGGGGTCGATGTACTGCTGCTTCAGCTTGTGGCCGGTCTTGGAGAGGAGATTGAAGGAGATCGAGGCCTTCGAGTTGCCCGAGCTGTAGAGCTTGACGGGAATGTTCACGAGTCCGAAGGAGATGGAAGCTGTGCTGACAGCTCTGGGCGCCATGGCGGTATCATAGCGCGTTCCATGCGGCGAAACGGCGAAAAGGACGCGGAGGCGTCCGGCGAGGAGGGCAAGCTCGACCGCTACTACGGGAAGCGGAGCGCCGACTCCACACCGGAGCCGTATGGTCAGACGTCGATCCCGCGCCCTCGGATCTTCGTGGTCCAAAAGCACGCCGCCCGCCGCACCCACTACGACCTGCGCCTCGAGCTCAACGGCGTCCTCGAGTCCTGGGCGATCCCGCACGGACCGAGCTTCGATCCGGCCATCAAGCGGCTGGCGGTGAAGGTCGAGGCCCACCCGCTCAACTACGCCGACTTCGAAGGGGTGATCCCGGACGGAAACTACGGCGCAGGCTCCATGATCGTGTGGGACCGCGGCACCTGGCTCCCGCTCGAGGACCCCGACGAGGGCATGGAGCGGGGCAACCTCAAGTTCGAGCTCAAGGGCTACAAGCTGCGCGGCAAGTGGGGCCTGGTGAAGACCAAGGGCGACACCTCACAATGGCTGCTGATCAAGAAGGCCGACGCCTGGGCGGCGCCCGAGGGGAAGCGGAAGGTGGCGCAGGAGTCGATCCTATCAGGGCTCACGGTGGAGGATCTCAAGCAGGGACACCAGCGGATCGGGGAGATCGTGGAGGAGATCCGAGCGGCCGGCGGCGAGGCGCGCGCGGTCGATCCCAGGTCCCTCAAGGTGATGCTGGCCGAGACCGCCGACGCGCCGTTCTCCCGCGAGGGCTGGATCTTCGAGCTCAAGTACGACGGCTACCGCCTCGTCTGCTCACGCAAGGACGGCGAGATCCGCCTCTACTATCGGAGCGGCAACGACGCGACCGACATCTATCCCGACGTGGTCCGCACGCTGACCGCACTGCCCTTCGAGAACTTCCTCTTCGACGCGGAGGTGGTGGTCCTCGACGACGAGGCCAAGCCCAGCATCTACCGGCTCCAGCAGCGGACGCAGTGGCAGCGGGCCGTCGACATCGAACGGGCGGCCGTCGCGCACCCGGCCACGCTGTACGTCTTCGACCTGCTGTGGTTCGAAGGGCTGGATCTGCGGGCGCTCCCGGTGGTGGAGCGGAAGCGCGTCCTGCAGAAGCTGCTGCCCAAGGCCGGGCCCATGCGCTTCGCCGATCACATCGAGACCCGGGGTGAGGTCTTCTTCCGCGAGGTGGAGAAGCTGGGGCTCGAGGGCATCATGGCCAAGCGTGCGGCCAGCCGCTACTCGAGCGGACGCTCGAGCGACTGGCTGAAGATGCCGGCGCAGAAGTCCGGGGACTTCGTGATCGTCGGCTTCACGCTCCCCGACAAGGTCACGCGCACGGGGTTCCGGAACCTGCACCTGGCGCGCTATCTCGGCGATCAGCTGACGTACGTGGGGAAGGTGGGCTCGGGATTCTCGGAGGACCGGCTGATCGAGATCCGCGAGCAGCTCGAGCCCTTGATCCAGGAGGAGCGCGGCTTCGTCGGTGAGGTGGAGAAGTCGCGCGGGGGCGAGACCTGGGTCTGGCTGAAGCCGCGCCTGGTGGCGGAGATCCGGTACCTCCACTTCTCCGAGGACGGCCACCTCCGCTTCCCGGTGTTCCAGCAGATCCGGGTCGACAAGACCGCGGAGGATCTCCTCCACGAGTCGGTCCCCCCGCCGCCCCTCGAGGCCCCACCCGAGGTCGGCGAGCTCGACGACGACGACGCCGCGGCCCTGCGCAGCGTGCCCTTCACCAACCTCGACAAGGTGTTCTGGCAGGACGAGGGCTACACGAAGGGGGATCTGATCGACTACTACCGGAGCGTCTCCGACTGGCTGCTCCCGTACATCCACGATCGTCCGGTGGTGCTGACGCGCTTCCCGGACGGCATCAAGGGCAAGAGCTTCTACCAGAAGGACGCGCCGCCGTTCGTCCCCGGATGGGTACGCACCGAGCGGATGTGGAGCGAGCATTCGCAGCGCGAGATCGACTACTTCGTCTGCGACGATCTGGAGAGCCTGCTCTATCTGATCAACCTGGGCTCGATCCCGATCCACATGTGGATGAGCCAGGCCTCCCACCTCCAGCAGCCCACCTGGTCCTTGCTGGATCTCGATCCGAAGAAGGCGAGCTTTCAGCAGGTGATCGAGGTAGCGAACGCGATCCGCGCGCTCTGCGAGGAGATCGGCCTGCCCTCGTACGTGAAGACGACCGGCTCCACCGGCCTGCACATCCTGGTACCGCTCGGCAGGAGGTGCACCTTCGAGCAGTCGCGGTCGCTGGCGCAGCTGATCGGCCACGTGGTGGTGCGCGAGCTGCCCGACACCGCCACCATGACCCGGAACATTGCCTCGCGCGGTGAGCGGGTCTACATCGACTGGCTCCAGAACCGGCACGGGCAGCTGATGGTGTCGCCGCTCTCGGTCCGGCCGCTGGACGGCGCGCCCGTCTCGATGATGCTCGAGTGGTCGGAGGTGACCTCCGGCCTCGACCCTCAGGGATGGAACATCGACAACGCGGCCGAGCGGCTCGCCTCGATGCATCGGGACCCGATGCGCGAGGTGCTCGCGGTGACCCCGGACCTGCCGAAAGTGCTCGACGCCCTCAAGGCACACGTTCAAGGTGGAGGCTCATGACACCGGAGGAGGTGCGGTCGCTGGCGGCCGACTACGAGGGGCGGACACCGCAGGACATCCTGCGGCTGGCGTTCGACCGCATCGACGAGGTCGCCGTCGCCTTCAGCGGCTCCGAGGACGTCGTCCTGATCGCGATGGCGAAGAAGATCGATCCGAACGTCTCGGTCTTCTGCCTCGACACCGGGCGGCTGCACCCGGAGACCTACCGGTTCATCGAGAAGGTCCGGAAGCACCTCGACGTCGAGATCGAGATGCTGTTCCCCGACGCGGCCCGCGTGGAGAAGCTGGTGCGGGAGAAGGGGCTGTTCAGCTTCTACGAGGATGGGCACCAGGAGTGCTGCTCGATCCGCAAGGTGGGGCCGCTCCGGAAGCGCCTGGCGGCGCTGTCCGGCTGGGTCACGGGACAGCGGCGCGATCAGAGCCCGGACACGCGGGCCCGGATCCCGGTGATCGAGGTGGACAACGCCTTCTCCACGAAGGAGCGCACGCTGGTGAAGGTCAACCCGCTGGCCGCCTGGAGCTCGGCGGAGGTCTGGGCTTACCTCTCCGCCGAGGAGCTTCCCCACAACGAGCTCCACGAGCGGGGCTACGCCAGCATCGGCTGCGAGCCCTGCACCCGGGCGATCCTTCCGCACGAGCCGGAGCGCGCCGGCCGATGGTGGTGGGAGCAGGCCCGGGAGAAAGAGTGCGGCATCCACGCGGAGAACAAGCGGTGAAGATTACACTCGTCAAGAAGATCAAGCTCGACGGCTCTCCCTGCCGGAAGTGCGCCCAGGTGCTCGAACGCCTGGAAAAGGAGGGTCACCTGTCGCGGATCGATCGGATCGTGACGGCCGACGAGCGCGACCAGGAGAGCGAGGGGATGAAGCTGGCGAGGCACCACGCGGTAGAGCTGGCGCCTTTCTTCATCGTGGAGAGTGACGGCGCCGAGCCGCGCGTGTACACGACCTATCATCGCTTCGTGAAAGAGGTGCTCTCGGAGACCGTCGACCAGGAGGAGGCCGACCGAGAGGTCCTGGAACGTACGGATCTCGACTTTATCTGAGGTCTCATATGAAAGAGCAGGACAAGAGGAAGGATCAGCGGCTCAAGAAGTTCTGGAGCTGGTTCGACGACGAGGTGGGCGCGGAGGCGTTCGGGGAGCGGGCGGAGACCGTCCAGAACGATCACGTCATGTACCCCGAGGATGTGGAGGACCGGCTCAGCTCGGAGGACGACGACTTCGTCGTGATCGATACACGCGAGATGGAGCAGTTCGAGGAGGCGCACGTGAAGGGCGCCATCAACATCCCGATCGACGAGATGATCGACGACCTCGGACGGGTCGAGACGCACAAGGACAAGACGATCGCGCTGGTGTGCAACACCGGCTCCACGACCTCGTTCTTCGCCGCGATCTTCCTGCTCGAGAACGGCTTCGAAGAGGTCTACAACCTCGACCAGGGGCTGCAAGGCTGGATCGCCTCCGGCGGCGAGACCGAGCCCGACTGAGGCTCACAGCCCGGCCCGCTTCATCACCTTGTAGAGACCGCCGCGGGAGAGACCGGCGGCCTCGGCGGCCCGGCTCACCACGCCGTCGTGGCGCGACAGGAGCGTGCGCAGGTAGCGGCGCTCGAACCGGCGCAGAGCCTCGTCGTAGCGCTCCTCGGGCTGCTCGTCGGGGAAGAGGTGCTGCGGGCGGAGCGGGCCGCCCTTGGCGAGGACCACCGCGCGCTCGACCACGTTGCGCAGCTCGCGCGCGTTGCCGGGCCAGTCGTAGGCCTCCAGGAGCGCGATCGCGTCGGCCCCGATCTCGCCCAGGTGATCGAAGCGGTCCGCGAAGCGCCGCACCAGGAGCTCGACGTCCTCCGGCCGCTCCCGGAGCGGGAGCACCTTGGCCCGGACGACGTCGAGGCGGTGGTAGAGGTCGGCGCGGAACGTGCGCGCCTCCACCATGCGGACCAGCGAGCGGTGGGTCGCGGCGACGAAGCGGACGTCGATCGTGCGCTCGCGGTCCTCGCCGACTCGGGACAGCGTGCGGCTCTCGAGCACGCGCAGCAGCTTGGGCTGGAGCTCGAGCGGGAGCTCGCCGACCTCGTCGAGGAACAGGGTGCCACCGCCCGCGCGCTCGAAGGCTCCGGTCCGCGGGGCGACCGCGCCCGTGAACGCGCCCTCGACATGACCGAACAGCTGGCTGGCGAGCAGGCTCTCCTGGATCGAGGCGCAGTCGACCACCACGTAAGGGCCGACGGCTCGCGGCGAGGCCTCGTGGATGGCGCGCGCGAGCAGCTCCTTACCGGTGCCCGTCTCACCCTCGAGGATCACGGTGGCGTCGGAGGAGGAGGCCACCGCGATCTGCCCCAGCACGCGCCGCATCCCCTCGGACCGGGTGGCGAAGTCGCCGAAGCGGTCGACGCCCTGGATCTCGATCGGGCGATCGACCGCCGTCAGCCGGAGCGTCGAGCGGCCCACCCGGATGCGACCGCCGGCGACCACGAACGCGCGCTCGACCCGCGTGTTGCCGATGCGCGTTCCGTTCTTGCTGTTCAGGTCCTTGGCGTCGAGTCCCTCGGGAAAGAGCCGCAGCTCCAGGTGGTAGCGGGAGACGCCCGGATCGGTGAGCACCAGATCGTTGTCGCCGTGCGTCCCGACCAGCACGGTGCCGGCGGAGCGCTCGACCGAAAGACCGGCGTCGGGGCCCACGCTGACCTCGACCCGCCAGGTGCGCTCGACCATCGCCCCGGCCTCGGTGCTCGTGAGCAGCGTGGCGGTCGGCGAGGTCACGCCCTCGACGATAGCACGGCATGCGCCATGCACTCCGCCTGGGGATGGACGAAGCCACCCTGATCCTGGAGCAGCAGAGCCTGCCTGCGTACTCGGCGCTGGCGCCGACGCTCGAGTATCCGGAGATCCGCCGCACGCAGCGCCGCGCCCGCTCGCAGCGCTGTTCGGCGGCGCGAACATGGGGGCGTACGCTCTGGCGAACACTGATCGTGTTGCTGTTGATCGGCGCGATCCTCCGCTCGACGGGGCACCACCGCGCTCACCTCGCCAGCCGGAAGCTCGGCGTGGACGTGCTCCTCGACCTCGAGGTTCACTTCGACCGATGACCCCGCTCTGCTACAGTCGACCGGTGTCGGATGCGCGAACCGTCCCCCATCTGATCGAAGGACAGCCGCTCAGATTGCTGCGCATCGAGGTCGTGGGCGGCCCCGACAAGGGCGCGGTCTTCGAGCGCGTCACCGACACCGTGACGGTAGGGACCGCCGACGACAACGACCTGGTGCTGAAAGACGAGACCGTCTCCCGCTACCACGCCGAGCTGCAGCCGATCGGCGATCGCGTCCGGGTGATCGACCACGGATTCCACGAACGGCACCGCGGTGGGCCCCGCGTACCTCGAGCGCGGGACGGTGTCGCGCGGGACTGTGCTGGCGCTCGGCAAGTCGCTCCTGAAGATCCTCGACGGCGAAGCCCTCGAGGTCGAGCTGTTCGAGCAGGACGACTTCTTCGGGCTGATCGGGCGGAGCAGCGCGATGCGCCGGTTGATGGCGCGCTTGGCCCAGGCGGCGAAGACCGACGTCTCGGTACTGCTCAACGGCGAGACGGGGACCGGCAAGGAGGTGGTAGCGCGCTCGCTGCACTCGGCCAGCGCCCGCGCGGCCAAGCCGCTCGAGATCGTCGACTGCGGCGCGCTGATGCCCACCCTGGTCGCGAGCGAGCTCTTCGGGCACGAGAAGGGCGCCTTCACCGGCGCCAACCAGCAGTACGCGGGCGCTTTCGAGCGCGCCGACGGAGGGACGATCTTCCTCGACGAGATCGGTGAGCTGACGCCGGAGCTGCAGGTGCGGCTGCTGGGTGTGCTCGAGCGCCGCGCGTTCCGTCGCGTCGGCGGATCCAAGCCGATCCAGGTCGACGTACGCGTGGTGACCGCCACCCACCGCGACCTGCGGCAGCAGGTGAACACGGGCGAGTTCCGGCAGGATCTCTACTACCGGATCGCGGTGGCGCGCCTCGAGATCCCGCCGCTTCGGGATCGCCTCGAGGACGTCGAGCTCCTGGCCCAGCACTTCCTGAACGACCTCGAGGTCGACGCCCCGCTCCACCAGGTTCTCGCACACGACGCGATGCTGGCGCTGTCGCGCTACCACTGGCCGGGCAACGTGCGGGAGCTCCGGAACTTCGTGGAATCGGCGGTGGCGTTCGGCGGCGATCCGCCTGACCTGGAGCTCGAGGAGGGCCAGGCGCCGACGCGCGCCACGCCCTGGACCCGCTACTTCTCGAGACCCTACCGCGACGCCCGCGACCTCGCCATCCACGACTTCCAGTACGCGTACCTCAAGGCACTGCTCGAGAAGCACGGCGACAACGTCACGCGCGCCGCGCAGGATGCCGGCATGAACCGACCGCACCTGATCCAGATCCTGAAGCGGATCGGCCTCCGCTAGGAGCGTGTAGCGCGTAAGCGCTCACGCGACCCCGGTCCGGGTCCCGGTCCCGGTCCCGGTCCGGGTCCCGATCTGAAGATGGCTGCCTTGAGTCAGACGCTCGCGACGGTCGCGAGCTTCGATCGGTAGAGCTTGAGCAGGTTGTGGGTGAGGCAGACGAGCGTCCCCTCGGCTCGTACCTTGAAGAAGGAGCGTAGCGAGAACCGGCGGAATCCTCGTGCCCCTTTGATCTGTCCGAACGCCGGTTCGACGATACTCTTCCTGCGGGCGTAGACCGCCTTGCCGTCGCGCGTTTGCAACTTGTCTCGCATTCGCTTGCGAGCGAGCGAGGCAGGTGTGGGCTCCGAAGCTGATGAGGACGGAGTCGACGCGTCTTGGTTCTGTTCGCGTCCAACAGCGATGTGGGCATCGATCTGATTGTTGTCGCAGAATTCGATGTTGGTCGCGCTCAGATAGCCGTTGTCTGCCGTCATCTTCCGCGGAGCATCGCCGCAGTTGCCGAACACATCACGGAGCATCGGGACGAGGTGTTGCTGATCAGGTGCCTGGTTGCTGACCCCTTCGGCGACAATCACCTGAGCGTGCTCATCTACGACAACTTGGGCATTGTAGGCCTGGAGGTACGCTCCATCCTTCAACATGATCCTGGTTCGAGCTGGTCAGCCTGCGCTCTTGCCTTCTCGGCTCGAGTTCTCGCTCGCTTCTGCTCCACCCGATCCTCGCCAACGAGCAGAAGGTCCAAGCCGCCAGAGCCAAGCTCAAGCGCGTTGTCGAGAGGCTCACGCGCCTCATCAAGTCGATGAACGCACGCCGGGCTGCATGATCGCCATCGGGACCGGGACCGGGACCGGGACCCGGACCGGGCTCGCGGTAGCGCTACGCGCTACACGCTCCTAGTCAGCCGGGTCCGAAATCTCTAGCGTGTAGATCCTTTGTGTGATCTACGTGGTTCGTGGGGGCGAACAAAGGACCTCGAAAAACGGAGATCACGCTGACTGACGACGAACAGCGCGAGCTCGAACGATTGACTCGTCGCGTGCGGTCGAATCGACAGCTGGCACTTCGCGCGAAACTGGTGCTGAGCAGTTCCACTGGCGCGACCGATGCGGCGGTGGCGCGGAACCATCACGTGTCTCACCACACCGTTCGTCTGTGGAGAAGGCGGTTTGCGGAGTGCCGTCTCGAGGGGCTGTACGACCAGCCTCGCGTCGGCGCTCCGCGAAAGATCAGTGATGATCAGGTTGAAGAGATCGTGGTGCAAACGCTGGAAACGACGCCGAAGGGCCGTACGCATTGGAGCACGCGGAAGATGGCAAAGAATGCCGGGGTGAGCGCCAGTAGCGTCGGACGGATCTGGCGGGCGCATGGCCTCAAGCCCCACGTCGTTCGCGGTTTCAAGTTGTCGAACGATCCGCAGTTCATCTCGAAGATTCGCGACGTCGTCGGTCTGTACATGAGCCCGCCCGACAACGCTGTCGTGTTCTCCTTCGACGAGAAGCCGCAGGTCCAGGCGCTGGAGCGTGCTCAACCGATCCTTCCGATGGATCTCGGGATGCCCGAGCGACAGACCCACAACTACATCCGCCACGGAACGCTCGACCTCTTCGCCGCCCTCAACGTCGCCACGGGCAAGGTCATCGCGCAGACCAAGGCACGACACCGAGCGAAGGACTTCGTCGCATTCCTCGGGACGATCGACAACGCGGTAGAGCCGGAACTTGACGTTCACGTCATCCTCGACAACCTCGCGACGCACAAGACTCCACAGGTTAAGAGGTGGCTGCTACGCAATCCGCGCTTCCAGCTCCACTTCACACCAACCTATTCCTCATGGCTAAACCTGGTGGAACGGTTCTTCGCACTGCTGACCGAGGAAGCACTCACTCGCGGCTCCCACACCAGCGTCCCGGTACTTCGCAAGGCGATCGTCGACTACGTCGAAGTGCACAACGAAGAAGGCAAGCCCTTCGTATGGACGAAGACGGCCGACGAGATCCTCGACAAGATCATGGATTTCGGCAGACGCACAAAGCAGGTCCACCGCGGATAAATGCGCTAGAAATCAGTGATCCAGCTGACTAGCGAAGCAGGACCGTCACCAGCATCGCGCCCAGACACGCGAACATGCAGAGGCCGGCGAGCGCGGCGCGAGTGAGCGGTCGAATCCGGCGTGGCCGCTCCTCGTCGGCCAGCTCGGTGGGATCCTCGTCCCCCCGGAGCCGCCGGAATTGGCGCATGGGGATGACGACGGTGTCCCGGGTCGGGTGGGCCTCGCGGGCGGTGGGGGCGCACTCCTCGAGCTCGCCGCGATCCAGGTCGGCGACCGTAGCGGCGTCCTCCTGCACGTTGATCTCGACGAGCACAGCTCCCGAGTCGCGGAGCCTCGACTCGAAGGCGGGGCGGGGCTGGAGGCGCGAGAGCCACTCGGCGAGCTCGGACCGCTGGGCTCCGCGGCGCGCGAGGGCCTCGTCGCAGGCGCGCGCCAGCTGCAGCGCTCCGGCGTAGCGGCGCACCGGATCGTAGGAGACCGCGGTGCGAACGATGTCTGCGACGTCCGGATCCATCCTCCCAATCCTCGGCTCTCCCCGCTCCGCGCCCGAGAACGGGCTGGCGCCGACGAGCAGGTGGTGAAGCACGCAGCCGAGCGAGAAGACGTCGGCGCGCGGAGAGACGCGCTGTCCCGAGAGCTGCTCGGGCGACATGAAGGAGAGCTTGCCCTTGATGATGCCTGCGCGCGTCAGCGCCAGGCGGTGGTGGGCGATCGCGATGCCGAAGTCGAGAACCTTCACGTCGCCCCGCCAGGAGACCACGATGTTGTGAGGGCTCACGTCGCGATGCACCACGCCGAGCGGCCTGCCCTCGAAGTCGCTCGCGTGATGCGCATAGTCGAGCGCCGCGGCGGCGTCCCCGATCAGCTGAAGGGCGTGGGCGCTGGTGAGCGGCAGCCCGCGCTCCTCCGCGAGCGGAGCGAGCGTGGCGAGGTCCGCACCGTCGACGTACTCGAGGACCTGATAGGGCCAACCGTCGTGGGTCCCGAAGTCGAAGACCGAGACGATTCCGGGGTGATCGAGCTGGCTCAAGATCCTGGCCTCGTCGGCGAACGCGGCCAGCAGGTGGAGGTCCGTCCCCGGGAGCGGTCGCTTGATCGCGAAGCGGCGCACGAAGCCGCCGTCGCCGTCGAGGTACGCTTCGAACACCTCGGCCATGCCGCCGCGTTTGATCGAGCGTGCGACCCGATAACGTCCGAGGAGCTCGGGTGCATCCGAGGAGAGCGCGTGCTGCATGTCCGGTGGGAGGGCAAGGCGTGGGCCAGCGCCACCCGCTTGGCCGCCAGCCCCCCCGGCCCGGGCGGTGTTCACGATCGTGAACGGCGGTGGGGTGTCCGGCTCCGCGTACACCGCCGACGCGCCAGAGGGGGCGCCGCGTGGTCCCTGGGTTGCACTCCGCTCCGGGCATGCAGGCTCATCGGACAGCCGTCCTGCGGACGGACTCGATCACCTATCGTGCGCCGATCGCGCTCGTGACCGACGTCAGCGTCTTCGTGGGCGCGGTCGATCGCCTGCGGTTCGGCCAGATCGTGCGGATCACCATCGGCGAGCGCACGCTGAGGGGCAGGATCGCGTACGTGGCCACCTCGCCGCCCGGCGTGGTGGTCGTCTTCCATCCGCTCGATCGTGCGAAGAGCTTCGGCGAGTTTCACGCCTCGGAGGAGGAGACCGTCGAGACTCCGGTCAATCGTGCGGGGTGACGCGCTCCGGATCCCGGCCCAGGACCATGCCGTCGTGGTCGCGGAGAGTACGTTCGGCGCGCCGAACAGCCGTTCGTCACGACGGACGTCAATGGGGGGAGCTGTTCGATGCCGCCGGAGGTGGAGGAAGGACTCTCTCGATCGAGCGGTCTCTTTTGGAGCGCCTCCGAATCAACGTCCACGCCAGGCACGCTTCTTGGTTTCGAAGCGGCCATGATGGAGAACGAAAGCGCCCTCGAGTATCGAGAGCACTGTCTGCGATCGCTCTGTCCGGCGCGGCCGTCGGTACCGAAACGAACGGCGCCCCCGAGCCGCACCCGGCCGATCGGCGATCCGGTGGGCCTCTCCTTCTACGTGGCGCGCCGTCGCATCGGCGACGCGCTCGACGACTCTCTGATCGACCTGGCCGGCGCCGCGAGCGCGCGACTCCCCAAGCAGGCGCTCCGGGAGCTGCTGGCCGCCGTCAGCGTCCGGGGAGCGACGCGCCGCCATCTCCTCGACGCCGAGCGCTTCGTCGAGTGCCTGGCGGCGCTGCCCGCGCGCGAGCAGCTCGAGACAATCGCGCTCTATCGAGAGACCGCCCGCGCCGACACGCTGCGGACCGAGCTCCTGGCCGCCCTCGAGTGGCCGGCCCTGCTCCAGCTCACCGCGCCCCTGCGGCGTCAGATCCTGCGGTACCTGATCGGCCCGAGGCCGGGCGCCCTGGCTCACCCCGATCACGAGCTCGATCTGCGCGCCTTCTGGGCCCGGCGCGCCGCCGAGACGCGGCAGTTCCTCGAGACCCAGGGCGGCGACGACGAGGGTGCCGTCCTGGGCCACCTCGTCCAGCCGATCCGTCCCATCCACCTGCTGCGGACCCCCGCGGATCTCGATCTGGTGGTCCTGGTGTTCGGTGATCCGCGGTCGTCGCGGAGCCTCTCCTTCGGACGCTATTACACGCTGGACGCCGCGGGCCGGGCCGAGGCTTCGGTGGTGTGCCCCGATCCCCGCATCGCTTCGGAGTGGCGCGACCGGCATGTGCTGACCTCGCGCACGTACGAGTGCCGCTCGGCGCTGTTGACGCGGCTGGAGGAGCTCGAGCTGTTGCGCTGGCTGGAGGACGGGCACGCCATCGCGCCCAACGAGCGCCACCGTCCGGCCACGCTCCCGCTCGCGATCTTCACGAACACGCGGCGCCTCGGAGAGACGATCGAGCCGGCGATCCGCGTCTTCGCCTCGGTGCGCGGACCGCTCGTCTTCACGCGGACGCTGCTGTTCCGCGGTCGACCCCAACGAAACAGGAGAAACAAGGCACGGACACCGTCGGCAGAGTGATCAGCTGGATCTATCCCCCGGCGCTCGCCGAGGGATCCAGACTCGGAACGTCGAGCCGGCTCCGGGCGTGCTCTCCACCTGGAGGCGCCCTTCGTGGCCGACGACGATGCGCCGCACGACCGAGAGCCCGAGACCGCTGCCGGGGACCGCGTCAGGTCCGAGACGACGAAAAGGCACGAAGAGATCGTCCATCTGCGCGGGTGACATTCCGATGCCGCGGTCGGTGACGCGCAGACACGCGTCGTCGGCCGATGACTCGAGCGCCACCTCGATCTCCCCGCCGTCGGGCGAGAACTTGATGGCGTTGTTGACCAGATTCCCGACGACCTGCTCGATGCGCGTGCGGTCGGCCCAGACCACGACCGGCTGTTCGGGCACCGCCACCGCCAGCCGATGCGACGAATAGGCCGGCGCATAGAGATCGACGACGTCCTTCACGAGCCCGCGCAGGTCCAGCTCCTCCACCTCGAGCTTCAGCTGCCCCGATTCGATGCGGCTGGCGTCGAGAAGATCGTCGGCCATCCGGTTGAGACGTTGGATCTGCCGGTGCAGGACCTTCATCGCCCGATCAGTGTCTACGCCCTGTCGCATCTCGAGCGCGCGGATCGAGACGCTCATCGCGGTGAGCGGATTCTTGAGGTCGTGGACGACGCCCGCCAGGAACGCCAGCTCGCTCTGCTTCTGGCGCAGCAAGGCCTCGGCCATCTCGTTGAAGGCGCTGCTCATCTCGGTCAGCTCGCGTGCACCACGCTCGGGAGCGCGCGCCGTGGTCTCTCCCCGACGGAAGCGATTGATGGCACGGTGCAGGTCGAGCGTCGGCTGAATGACGTGCGAGCGCAGCGCCAGCACGGCGCCGGTCAACCCGCCGAACAGGAGCACGCCGGCCGCCAGCCCCAGGGCCAGCCCCAGCTGCTCCGCGCGTGTCGCCTCGCTGTTCGCGTCCCGCAGGTCCTGCTCGTTGATCTCGCGTAGCGCCTTCACCGACGCGAGCGCCTTGTCGAAGTCTCGGCGGGTGAGCCGGACCAGGTCGCTCAGCCCCACCGCGCTCTCCTCGATCGACCGGCGACGGGCGAAGTAGCGATCGATCCTCGCGGTGGCGTCGGCGGCGACCGCAACCTCGCGCGGCGTTCCCGCCGTCGCCCGCGCCTGCGCCAACAGCGCTCCGATCGTCTGCTCGCGATCCGCCCGCAGGGAGTTGAATCCCTCCTCCCCGGTGGCCGCGAACAGATTGCTGAGACGGTTGTGCGTCTGGAGGCTCCGCTCCAGATCGCTGGCCGCCATCAGGTTCTCCGTCTCGGAGGCCATCCGCGGGATCGAATGATTGAGGGACGACGCCATCCAGGCGGTGGACGCGATCGCCGCCACCACCATCGTGGCCAGCAGCGAGGCGCTCAGCGTGCTCAGCGCCCTGAGACTCCATCGTCTCACGCGCGGTGGACGTGCAACGGGGGGACCGTGCGTGGGATCACGGCATCCGACGGGCCGGGCGGGGCAAACCGGCACGGGGGCCGCGGGACGTCACTTGGAGCCGAAGGTCTCGGCCACCTCCGCGGCGGTCCCCGGGATCGACGTGCGCGTCATCCGGTCGTAGCAGGCGTGGGCGGCCTCGATGAAGAGCAGCGCCTCTTCAATCCGTCGCTTCGACTCGGCGCCCGACACGGTCTCGAAGTCGCTCTTGTGAGCGGTGAAGAGAAACTGTGCGAACTTTCCTCCGACGTACTGATCCCAGAACAGCGCCGTCTCGCAGAACCGCTTCTCGAACTCACGCAGGATGTCCTCGGGATCGTCGGTGACGTCGTTGTACTGACCTTGGACCAGCGCCTTGGCGGCCGTCAGCATCGCTTGGTAGGCCTTGCGGGCGGCGTCGGAATGGCGGGCCTGGTCGTACTCGATCTGAGCCTCGAAGACCTCGGTCTCGCTGCGCTGCAGGCCGAACTCGGTCAGCGCCACCAGCTCGCCCGCGCACTCGCCCTCGCCATAGTCGGTCATCGAATACTCGCGCGCATCGCCCCAGTCCTGGTAGTACTCCGGGTGCGTCTCGAACGGCGGCATCTGGATCAGGTCGGCCAGGAGATCTCGGATCTGCGCCCGGCCCATCCGCTTCCAGAACGACTGGAAGGTCTCGTCTCCCTCGCGGTTCTCGAGGAAGTAGCCGAGGATCCGGTCGACCGTGTCCGGGATGTTGCGCGCCGGCACCGCACCGACCGCCAGCCCGTAGGCGCCCGCGTTCTCCTTCCACTGCCCGCCGAGTACGACCTGGAAGTGCGGGACCATGTGATTGCCCTTCTTGCGGCTCACGCCCAGGAAGCCGAGGTCTGCGATGTGGTGCTGGCCGCACGCGTTGAAGCAGCCGCTGATCTTGATGCGCATGCCCTGGACGGCGACGTCGAGATCCACGAACTTCGCGGCCAGCCGGCTCCGGAGCTCGACCGCCAGGCCCCGCGACGACGCAATGCCGAGCTTGCAGGTGTCGGTGCCCGGACACGCCGTCACGTCCACGATCGTACCGGCCCCCGGCTCCCCGAGACCGTACGCGTCGAGCGCCTTCCAGAGCTCGGGGACGTCGGCCTCGCTCACCCAGCGGAAGACGATGTTCTGCTCCACCGACGTCCGGATGGCGTCGCCGGTGAACCTGCGTGCGATATCGGCGAGCGCGCGGCCCTGATCCGCCGTGAAGTCGCCGAGCGGGAGCGTCACCGTCGCCAGCACGTATCCCGGCTGCTTCTGCGCCGTCACGTTCGTGTCGCGCCAGCGGCGGAACTTCTCCGGCAGCAATCCGTTCAGCTTCACCAGCGATTCGCCGCGCTTGAGCGGCGCCTCCCGCGACTGGTGGAGGTCGGCCAGATAGCCGCTCCAGCGCTCGTCGAACGGGATCACGCTGCGCTCCTCCCGCACGAGACGGCGGAACTCGTCGAGCCCCAGCTTGCCCACGAGGAACTTGAGGCGCGCCCGCGTGCGGTTCTGCTTCTCTCCGAGACGTGCAAACACGCGGCAGACCGACTGCGCCAGCGGCAGGATCTCCTCCTCGACCACGAACGGCTCGAGCAGCTGTGACTGGTACGGCACCGCTCCCAGGCCGCCGCCCACGTAAAACTCGAACCCCCGGCGCTGCACACCGTCGTCGCCGGTCTGCATCTTCGCGATCAGACCGATGTCGTGCATGCTGGCCAGCCCGCACGCCTCCTGAGGGCAACCCGAGAAGCTGATCTTGAACTTGCGCCCGAAGTCCTGGACGTCCTTGTGGCCGAGCAGGAAGTACGTCATCGCGTGGGCGTAAGGCGTGACGTCGAAGACCTCGGTCGGGCACACGCCCGCGCGCGTACAGGCCGTCACGTTGCGGACGCTGTTGCCGCAAGCTTCACGCGTGGTGATCCCGGCGGCCGCGAGACGCCGCATGAGATCCGGCGTCTGCTCGATGTGGACGAAGTGGAGCTGGATGTCCTGGCGCGTGGTCACGTGGCAGATGCCGTCCGAGTACTCCTCCGCCAGCGCCGAGAGCACCTCGAGCTGGCGCGCGGTCAGGCCGCCGTACGGGATCTTGATCCGCTGCATCCCGGGCGCGTCCCACATCGTATTCGGACCCTTGGTCGGCTTGTCCTCGTAGGGCAGGCGACGCGTGGCGACACCGTCGTGACGCTGCCCGTTGTCGTACCGCTGGCCGTAGACGCCCCGGCGGAGGCGCGTCTCTGCGAAGAGCTTCTCCTCCACCTTGCCCTGCTGCCGGAGGCGGATCTGGAGCTCGAACATCTCAATCTCGCGCGCCAGGTGCTCCGGCATCTCGTCGGCGAGCTCAGTGGCCCAGGTTCGTTCCGTCATCTCTCGCCTCTCATGCCGCCGATTCGCGGCTCCTTCTCTCGCGCGCCGCCTCGACCCGCCGGACCACCTCACCCACGATCAGGGTGACCGGTCCTTCGAGGGCTGCCGCCTCGATCGCAGCCGCCAGCGTCCCCACCGTACCGGCCACGATTCGTTGCTCCGGAAGCGTCGCCTTGCTCACCGCCATCGCGGGCGTCTCCGGGTCGCGGCCCTCCCCGATCAGCCCGTCCATGATCTGGCGGACCGCGCCCAATCCCATCAGGACCACGGTGGTCTCCTCGCGGATCGGGAGCTCCCCGTGCGTGTAGCCGGCGGCGTCGTGTCCGGTGCGAACGCTCAGGCCGCGAGCCTCTCCCCTGCGGGTCAGCGGGACGGACGCCACGGCCGCCGCCGCCAGCACCGCGCTGACGCCCGGGACCACCTCGAACGGGATCCCCGCCGCGGACAGCGCGTCGATCTCTTCGCCGCCCCGGCCGAACACCAGCGGATCGCCCGCGTGCAGGCGTACCACCCGGCGGCCTTCCTTCGCCTCCTCGATCATCAGCTCTTCGGTGCGGCGCTGCGCGAACTGCTTTCGATCGCAGCCGATCCGCTCACCGCGACGCCCGACATCGACGACCCGCGCCTCCGGAGATGCCAGCGCCACGACCTCCGGATCGACGAGGGCGTCGTGAAGCAGGACCTCGGCGCGCTGGATCCGATCCTGCGCGCGCAGGGTCAGGAGGGCCTTCGCGCCGGGACCCGCGCCCACGATCGCGACGGTGCCTGCGGGGAACGGCTCCTCGGCCTCGCGGGCCAGCGCGTCGAGCCGCTCGGAGGCAGCGTCCGACTCCCCTCGATCGACCAGCGCGCCCAACCAGGGATCGGCGAGCGCACGCAGGAGCGCGCTCCGCCGGGACAGCCCGCGCAGCCCGCTCTTCCGCGCCCGCTCCAGGAGGGCCGCCGCGGTCTTCACGCTCGCAGGGATCGCGGCCTCGAGCAGGCGCCGGAGCTGCGCCGCCAGCAACGGCGAGGACCCACCGGTGCTGATCGCAAAGGTCACCGGACCGCGCTCGACGATCGCCGGCGCGAAGAAGTCGCAGGCCTCGGGATCATCGACCACGTTCACCAGGATCCGCCGGGCGCGCGCGGCGCCGGCCAGGGCTCGATTCACTTCGCGGTCGTCCGTGGCGGCGATGACGAGCTCGGCGCCCGCCACGTCCTCGCTCCGGACCTGCCGTTCCTCCACCTGGGTCGCCCAGGCGAGCTGGGCGAGGATCGCGTCGTCGAAGCGCTCCGCGATGACGTGGACGCGGGCGCCCGCCGCCGCCAGCCCGGAGAGCTTGGCGGCGGCCACCCTGCCACCCCCGGCGAGGAGCACCCGCTTCCCCTCGAGGTTGACCAGGTGGATGGGATAACCGGCCATCCTCAGTTCTGACCGCTCGGCTGCGCGAGGCCGGAGGTCGACAGTCGGTTCAGGAGATGGGTGGTGGGCGGCGGCGACCCGACCCGTACGCGGAGCACGAACGGCGTCCGGGGTTCGATGCGCTGCACGATACTGATGTCGTCGGTGCGATAGAGCGCCTCGACGAAGGCGGAGATCATCGGGCGGGCGGCGTCATCCGTGGCGGCGGTGTTGGGCGCGAGGAGGCGGTCGACGATCCCCAGCTCGAACGCGCCCGTGTCGATCGCGTAACGCCCGCCGAGCTCCGGCTCGCCGGCCAGCAGATCCGCGAAGCCGAGCACGGAGCGAAAGGCCTCGCGCAAGCGCTCCTCGACCCCGCCGCCGTGGACGCGCTTCTTCGCGAAGAGTATGCCTGGACGGCCGTGACGCGTGTCGACGGCGTAGTGGGCGGTATTGCAGATGAGGAGGACGCCGGGCCCGTTGTGGACGTGCGCGTAGCTGGCGACGTCGATCATCAGCTCGGGGGCCAGCGCGTTCTGCTGGATGAGGCGATGGAAGACCGGAAGCAGCTCGTCGAGGTCGACGCCGATCGGGTCACACAGGAGATACTTCACGGTGAGCTGAGGTGATTGGAGCGGCGCGACCATCGGGAGGAGGGTCAGCCTATGCGACATAAAGGCATCGATCAACGGCCACACACACACCCGTGAGGCTCGCGCCCGAACAGAAAGCGCGTCTGATGCGCGACGGCTACCTCCATGTCGAGGGTGTCCTTCCCAGACCCGCGATCGAGGCGGCGCTCCGTGCCGTCAACGCCTGGATCGGCGGCGGCATGGACCCGCTGGAGATGGAGACGTACGCCAGCCAGAGCTACTGCCCCGAGCTCCGGAGCGCGCCCGTGTTCGTGGATCTGCTGGAGCGGACACCGGCCCTCGAGCTCGTCGAGTCGGTGCTCGGCGCGGACAGCGTCGTCCGCGGACATCGCGCTCAGATCGCGCTGCGCTTCCCCCTGCCGGCCGGGAGCCCGCGACGCCCACCCGAGCCCCACCTCGACGGCGTCGCGACCTCGACGAACGGTGTCGCCGCCGGTCGGGTCCACAACTTCAGCGCCCTCTTGGCCCTCTATCTCGAGGACGTCACCACCGAGTGGGCCGGCAACTTCACCGTCTGGCCGGGAAGCCACCTCGCGCATGCCCGCTGGTTTGCGGCGCACGGGCCGAGCGCGCTCCTCCGCGGCATGCCGGCGATCGATCCTGGCCCACCCCGGCAGCTGCTCGCCCGCGCCGGAGATGTGTTCCTCTGCCACTATCTCCTCGGTCACGCCGCCGCCGAGAACCACTCCCCCCGCGTCCGCTACGCGGTCTTTTTCCGTCTCCAGCACCGGGATCACGCCACGCTCGGCGACACGCCCATGATCGATCCGTGGCGAGGCTGGGACGGGCTCGGCGTCCGCTGAGCTCGCTATGCGCCGCACTGCCACCCGCACGCGTTGTATCCGCGCCGCCTCGGTCCCTATTCTCGAATCACCGCGATGTACGAGACGGCGCCCGTCGAGCGGAAGCCCGCCGCGATACCGATGACACCCGCCATTCCCACCGCGCGGCTGGCCCCGTCGGGCGGCGCCCGCCTCGCGCGCCTCGGCCTCTTGGTGGTGCTCGGTGCCGTCGTGATCGGATCGATCTTCGTGCTCGCCGGCTCCTCGCGGCCCACAGACACACCGCCCGCGCCGGCGCCACCGCCGCGCGAGGTCCCCGCGGCCCTCGTGCCCGCAGCGCCGCCTCCGCCCGTGGTGACGCCGGCCGTCCCTCCTCCGCCCGCGCTCACCCGCGCCGACGTGCGGCGACAGCTCTTTCACCTGACCAAGCGAATGCGCGCGCTCGACGCGTCACCGGTGGAGCCGCAGAAGCTCGGACCGCTGTGGCGTGACCTCCTCGACGCGCGCAGTCAGCTCGAGTCGCCCGACGCCGATCTGCGCCGGGTCGCGGAGCGGCTCGACGCGCTCGAGGCGGCGGCCCGCGAGCTCGCACCCGGCGAAACCTGACCCTTCGGCCAGAAAATCTCGTCATGTAAAAAAGATCCGCGGTCAGCCTCATATAAGATCAGTATGGTGATCGTGTGGGCCGCGGCGCTCGGCCTCAGCCTCGTGTCGGCGCCCGCTGATCTTCGCCTTCGAGACCTCCAGACCGATCAAAGCGAGGTCAGCGCAGGCGACGCCCTCTCCGTCACGATCACGGTCGTGAACGACGGCGCCGACCCGCTGGCCGGGCTCTCCGTCTCGTTGGTTCTCTCGGACAACGCCGTGATCTCGCAGCTCGACACCGAGATCGCTGCGATCCCCCTGACCCTCGGGCCAGGCGAGAGCGTGACCCGCCACGTCCTCACCCACCTCCCCTCACCCATGCCGTCGGGCCTCTGCTGGCTCGGCGCGCGCCTCGGTGAGGTCACCCTGACCGACCCCGACCCGATCGCCGTGGTCGGCGACGGGCTCGCGATCCTGGTCGCCGAGCTCCCGGCCGCCTCCGTCGGCGCCAGCTACGACTTTCCGCTGGTGGCCGGAGGGGGCGCCGGGCCGGTCTCCTTCGCGGTCGCCGACGGGGAGCTCCCCGCCGGCCTCCAGCTCTCGCCCTCGGGCGTGCTCTTCGGCGTGCCGACCACGCCGGGCGCCGTCGCCTTCACCGTCAGGGCCTTCGACGGCGTCGACTCCGTCGACCGGAGCTTCGAGTTGTTGGTGAGCGACTCGGCCCTCGCCCTGTCGATCATCACCTCTCAGCTCCCGTTCGCAACCATCGGGCGCGAGTACGAGGCGCGCCTCCTCTCCATCGGCGGCGGCCGCGAGCGGACCTGATCTGGCACGCCGCTGGGCTCCCGCTCGGGCTCACGATCGATCCGACCGGCTGGATCCGCGGCGTACCCGCGCAACCCGGCGCCTACCGGCTCGAGACCTCGGTCGAGAGCAGCTCCAGCTCCGCGGACACCGAGCTCTCGCTCGTCGTCGACGCGCCCGGCCAGCTCCTGATCGCGCCGCAGCCCCTTCCGGAAGGGCGCTTTGGAGAGCCGTACCTCGCCGCCGTGCTGGCGGGCGGCGGGTCCGGACCGGTGCGCTTCACGCTCAGCGCCGGCGAGCTGCCCTCCGGCCTGACGCTCGCCGCAGACGGGACAATCGAGGGCACGCCGGTCCAGGTCGGCCGCCATCGGATCTGGATCCTCGCGTCGGACGCGTCGACGCCACCGCTCACGGATCGCCAGCTGTTCGAGCTCGAGATCGACGACGACGGCGGGATCAGGATCCGAGGCGAGCGCGACCTGCAAGTCATGTTGCAGGAGCCCTTCATGTTCGAGTTCATCGCCGAGGACACGGTGGCTCCGGTCGAGTGGAGGATCGCCGGAGGCTTCCTACCCAGAGGCGTGACGATCACGCGGGTGGGGGCGGAGATGCTCCTCACCGGGGCGGCCGGTGACGAGGGCGGAGCCGACCTTCTCCTCGAGGCAATCGACGGCGCCGGACGGGCCGGGCGCAAGGCCGTCCACCTCGAGATCACCTCGGAGGCGGGGCCGGCGATCGAGGAGGGAGGCTGCACCGCGCTCGCCGGGTCCGATCGCGCCTCTCTCCTCCTGCTGCTGGCCCTGGCGTGCACCGTTCGGTATATCCGCCGCAGCCGATGGCGACGCTCGCCGACTTCGCGATCCGCGCCGTCCTCCGCGCCCGGGGGTTCCAGAGCCGCCGGGTGACCACCTCGGGGGGAGAGGTCCACTTCTACGAGCGGTCGGGGCCCGGCCGCGGCGCGATGGCGTTCCTCCACGGCTTTGGCGCCTCTGCAGGACAGCTTGCGCCCCTGGTGGATCGCCTGGCGACCCGCTTTGCGCGGCTCCTGGTGTTCGATCTCCCGGCCCACGGCTTCAGCGCGTGCCCTGAGCCACTCGACGTGCGCACCATGGAGCGCGGCATCAAGGAGATGCTGGAGCGGACACTGAACGGCCCCGCCGTCCTGTTCGGCAACTCGATGGGCGGCTTCGCGGCGATCCGCTTCGCGCTCGAGCGCTCCGATCTGGTGAGCCACCTCGTCCTGTGCTCGCCGGGGGGCGCCGCCATGACCGACGGTGAGCTCGACGAGCTCCGGCGCATCTTCGGCATGCGCAGCCACCGCGAGGCGCTCGACTTCATCGATCGACTCCTCGCCCGCCCGGCGCGGCTCCGACACCTGTACGCGGTCGCGGTCCGGCGCAAGCTCAGCGACGCCCGCCTCCAGTCCCTCCTCGCCCACGTCACTCCGGAGCTGCTGCTCTCGCCCCTTCAGGTGGAACGGATCGATCGCCCGACGCTCGTCCTCTGGGGACGCGAGGACGGCATCCTCCCGCGCACCAGCCTCGACTTCTTCCGGGCGCATCTCCCGCCGGGGAGCCGGATCGACGAGATCGACGGCTTCGGCCACAGCCCGCACATCGAGTCGCCCGGTCGCCTGGCCGCGCGCATCAGCCGCTTCCTCGACGAGGCTGCACGTTAAAGAGCGCGCAGGAACCGTCCGGTCGCGTCCAGCGCCGCCCGCGGGATCTCGTGCCCGCCCATGAACGGCACCCAGGTGTGACGAAATCCCGCCGCGGAGAGGAGGCCCTGAAGCTCCTCCGCAAAGGCGAAGGGCAGGACGGGATCGAAGCGCCCGTGCGACTGGACGATCGAGATCCCGCTGCGCGCGGCGAACCGGGTTCGCCACTTGTCGCCGCAGATGATGGTGCCCGAGAACAGGATCACGCCGGCCAGCGGGCGATCGCTGGTGAGCGCCAGGTCGAGCGAGAGCATCGCGCCCTGCGAGAAGCCGCCCAGGACGATGCGGCTGCCGGCGACCTGATAGCGCGCCTGCACCTGATCGAGCATCCGCTCCAGCTGCGCCCGCGCAGCATCCAGCCCTTCCGGCACCTCGTTCTTGAGCGACTCCAGATCACCGCTCATCAGCCGGCTCTGGATGTCCGTGAGGTCGATCTTCCACCAGCCGCGCGACTCGCCGAAGCCCAGGTTGAAGGTGATCGGCGCCGCGGGAAAGACGAACCGGGTACCGCGCGGCGCCTCGATCGCGCGCGCCAGTGAGACGAGGTCGTCGCCGGGCGCGCCGAAGCCGTGCAAGAGGACGACGATCAGCTCGTCGCCATCGCCCACGACCCGCGCATCGAGATCGCCGAACCGCTGCAGCTCCATGGAGCGCTCTATAGTCCCGTTTGACGCCGGTGGCTTCGGTCCGTAACGTCGTTCTCAGTGATCCCGGCCCGCACCAAGCGACACGGTCCGCTGCTCCTGCCGGCGCTCCGCCATCCCGGCATCCTCTGGCGCTATCTCACGGACCCGACCACGCCGAAGGCGCCCAAGCTCTTCCTGCTCTTCGCGATCGCGTACGCGATCCTTCCGGTCGATCTGATCCCGGACATGGCCCCGATCGTCGGATGGCTCGACGACTTCGGGGTGGCGACGCTCGCCATCACCTGGGTGCTGCGCAAGGCGACGGAGGCGGCCTCCAGGGCGGAGGAGATTACTTGAGCGCGGCGACGGCCTTCTTGACGGCGTCGTAGTCCGGCTCGTTCTTCGGGGTCTCGGCGACCCACGTCCAGCGGAGGGTGCCTTCCTTGTCGACGACGAACACCGATCGCTTGGCCGCAGTGTAGCCCGGCATGCCGGCGAAGTCGTCGTGCGCGACGCCGTAGGCCTTCACGATCTTTCGAATCGTAGTCGGAGAGGATGTCGAAGTTGAGGTTGTTCTTCTGCGCGAACGCGGCGTTCGAGAACGGTGCGTCGACGCAGATGCCGAGCACGGTGGCGCTCATCTCGTTGAAGTTCGAGAGCGCG
Organism: uncultured delta proteobacterium; assembly: GCA_963803435.1. Classification (GTDB taxonomy): domain Bacteria; phylum Myxococcota; class Kuafuiibacteriia; order Kuafuiibacteriales; family Kuafuiibacteriaceae; genus CAWDML01. Next base: position 298,311 of record CAWDML010000001.1, read on the forward strand.
TCGCGGAACGTGCACAGCTCCTTCTCGCAGACGCCGGTGAAGGACGCCGGGAAGAAGGCCAAGACCACGTTCTTGCCTTTGAGACCGGAGAGGGAGACCTCTTGCTTGCTCTGGTTGAAGAGCTTGAAGTCGGGAGCGGGGGATCCAACGTTGACCATGGCGGAGGCCTAGCGCCCTGCCACGGCGAAAGCAACCGCCTACTGGCCGAAGATCGCGTTGTAGAGGTTGTCGACGTGCTGCCGCGTCTCCTCGTAGACCTCCTGGTCCTTGAGGCGGTTGATGATCTTGCTCCGCTTCCAGGGCTCGCCCTTCTTCTTCCCGTACTTGTCGCGGATCTTGTACGTCTTCTTCCAGAGCTCCTCGTAGTCGTCGCGTAGGTCCTTGCGCTTGACCAGCTTCGGGTTCGCGTCAATCGCGGCCTCGATGGCGTCGCGTTTGCGGAGGAACTCGGCGAACCGGGTGTTGAGCTTCGCCCGGACCACGGGGTCGTCCTCGACCTTCCCCGACATGCCCACGGGCGGCGCCGCGGCGACCATGCCGGCCGGTGGCGGTGGTGGCGGCGGCGGCTCCGGGGTCCGCGTCTTCACCGCCACGTCCTCGTGCTTCGGCGGCGGGGGTGGAGGCGGCGGATCCTCCACAGGATCGTTGGCCTTCACCTCCTGCCCCTTGGCCTGCGCATCGGCGGCCGCCTTTTGCGCCGCCTTGGCCATCTCCTCGGCGGCGTGCTGCGCCTCCTCGACGGCCTTGGGATCGCGGTTCTGCGCCGCTTTGGCGGCCAGCTCGGCCGCCTTGGCCTGGAGGTCCTCGACAGAGCCCGAGTTGTCGGCGGCCTGCTTCGCCATCGCCTGCGCCGCCTCGACCGCCGCCTTCTGCTCGTCGGTCATGCCGGAGGTGTCGACGTTCGCCACGTTGGCCACCGTGCCGCCGCCCCCCCCGCTGAAGCCGCTGAGCACCGTGCTCACGACGCCCCAGACGGAGAGCAGGATGTTCAGGCCGAGCGCGATCTTCAACACCAGCTGGAACCAGCTCGCGACGTTGAAGAGCTTGAACCAGCGCGTGTAGAACACGAACATGATCCCGGCGACCGCGACGCCGAAGATCGCGGGGATCAGGCCCAGGATCACCGAGACCACCGCGACACCGATCAGGCCGCCGAGCGCTCCCATCAGCGCGCCCAGGCTGCTCGGGATCACGAAGAGGATGTTGAGCACCCACGACATCACGCCGAAGTTGGTGCGCGATTTCGGGGTCGACTCGCCCTTCAAGAACTTGATGATCCAGGCGAACACCGGGTGGAAGATGAAGCCCACCACCACGGCCACCACGATCGCGATCAGCGGGCCGATCCACGCCGTCAGCAGGGAGAGCAACCCGGCGCCGAAGTTTCCGGAGATCATCAGCACCAAGGCGCCGACCAGCGCGCTCACCAGCGACGTGATGACGAACGCCGGGATCGCGTAAGCGATCAGCTCCATCTTCCCCATGGCCGGGAGCTTCTGCTCGTCGACACCCTTGCGGATGGTGCCGAGCGGATTCAGCGCCATCAGAGGAACTGCGGCCATGTAATAAGCGATCGCCTTGGGGACGGCGATGAAGAAGTAGCCGACGCCCTTGGCCTCGGCCTCATCCCCGTCGCTGCCCGAAGGCTCGAAACGATTGTCCATCGACTCACCTGCAGGCGGAGGAAGCTCGCCGCCCGAACGCGCAGACGGTACTCCGAGCGGAGGGAAGTCGTCGACGGCACCGGCGCCGTTGCCGTTGTCGGCGAAGACGACTTCGAAGCGCTTTTGCGCCAAGGAAAAGATGGCCCCGGGGCTCAGCACCACCGGCCCGTTCACGCGCTGATCATCGAGGTAGGTGCCGTTCGAAGATCCGAGATCTTCGAGGTACCAGGCCCCTCCGTCCTGATAGATCCGCGCGTGTCTCTTGGAGATCGACTCGTCGCGGAAGGAGATATCGGTCTTGGCGCGCTCGCGCCCCATCACCGCTCCCTCCGAGCTGATGTCGTAGACCATGGAGGATTCGAGATCTCTGATTTCGAGTCTCATCGGCGTCGTAGATTGCCCAACATACCAACACAGACGCCCGACAACAAAAACGCCCAAATGCGCATCGGATGCGAACGGGGGGCGTGAAGTGGATCATGCGGGTTTGTGGGGCACACTCCCCCGTTGCCGTCCGTCCGGTAGCTTGAGGGGTCCGTCGGCCGGCGCGGCGGCAACGTCGGGATGGAGCACTTTGGCGAGGTTTTCGGTCACGGACCGCAGGTGGAGGTCCATCTGCGGGAAAGCGATCTCGATCCCGACCTTTCGGAAGGCCGCATCGATGGCGAAGTGCAGGTCGCTGGCGATACGGAAACGGTGCTGTTGCTCCTCGATCCAGACCAGCAGATCGAAGTCGAGGCTCGAGGCACCAAATGAGAGGAACTGCACTTCCGGGGCCGGCTTCTTGAGCACCTGGCCGTGCTTCTTCGAGGCCTCGAGCAGCGTCCTCCGCACCAGGTCCGTGTCGGATCCATAGGCCACGCCGACCGACACGTGGATGCGGACCTTGGGATCGCCGTGCGACCAGTTGGTGACCCGCTGTCCGACGAACTCACTGTTGGGGATGATCAGCGAGACGTTGTCCCGTGTGACCACCGTGGTGGAGCGGGCGCTGATCGCTTGGATCTGTCCCTCGACCGTTCCGTCGATCTCGACGAAGTCCCCGATCTTGATCGGCCGCTCGGCCAGGATGATCAGGCCGCTGATGAAGTTCTCGGCGATGTTGCGGAGGCCGAAGCCGATGCCGATGCCGAGGATGCCGAAGAGGATCGCGAGCGACGAGGCGCCGATGCCGACGAAGCGCACGCCCACGATGATCCCGATCAGCACCACCACGTAGTGGACGAGCGTGTTGAGCGCGTTGGTGAGCCCGATGTCCCAGCCGAGGTTCTTGTAGATGCGCGCCGACAGGAAGTCGCGGATCGCCTTCGAGGCCACCACCGAGGCCCAGATGGCGAAGCAGAGCTCGACGACCGAGAAGATGCTGACCGGCTTCTCGTCGACGTAGAAGATCGGGTGATCGATGGCGCGGATGGCCTCGCCGAGCGTCACGTCGAAGCCCCAGATCGGCCAGACCAACACCGCCGCCGAGCACGAGAACACCAGCAGCGGCCAGAGCAGGGCCACCGCGGTTCGGATCTGGCCGGCGTAGCGCGGAGGAAGCTTGAGCTTCCCCGACTCGGCGTCGATCAGGTGGTAGATCTGCTTGAGGCCAATCGTCAGCAGGAGCCCGGCCAGGAGCAGGACCAGGAGCGTCATCGCCACCGGCGCCCAGACCGAGAGTCCCGCCACCTCGGGCCGGGCCACGCGCTCGCAGGCCGTCTGGATGATCTGGACGGCGCTGTAGCTCTCGCGGGTCTCGCGGAGCACGCCCAGCGTCTCGTCGAGGGTCTGGCGCCGCGCCCGATACATCCGGCGCAGGATCGACATCGGCCCCAGCTTGTCCTCGGCCTCCCGGAGTCGGGCCAGCTCGGTGTCGATGGAGGTACGCTGCTGATCGACGGTCGCGATCAGCGCCGCCACCCGCTCGGGCGACACCTTCGGCGGCCACTCGGGCGCCTTGTGGTGGGCGAGCGCGCGCATCGCCACGGCGCGCGCGGTGGCCCGGGCCATGAGCGCGTCCTCGGCGTCACTGCGGCGATCGAGCAGATCGAACTGCGCCAGCACCGACGCCCGCTCCGTCTCGCGCGCCTCGCGTGCGGTCTCGGCATCGAGACCCTCGGTGGCGACCGGCGGCCGCTTCAGCTTGCGCTTCTCCTCGGCGAGGCTGGCCTTCGTCTCCTGGACCTCGGTCGCGACCCTCCTCTGGTCCTCCTCCGCCCCGAGCGCGTCCTGGATCGAGACCGAGAGCCGGTCGCGCGCCTGGTCCGCCCTCGCCCTCGCCACCCGCGCGCGAGCCCGCGTCTCGAGCGCCGCCGCCTGCGCGTGATCGACCTGCACCGACTGGACCCGCCACTCGAGCGCGATCAATCGATCGGCGAGGGCGTCGCTCTGCTCGTGGGCCCCGCTGCCCAGCTCGGCGAGCGACCGCAGCCGCTCCGCCACCGCCTCGCCGGCGGACGCCTCGCCCTCCAGGCGGACCGCCGCCAGGAGCAGCTCGATCAGGCGATCGAACCCGCCGCCCTTCACGGTGTCGTCGCTCGAGCGCTGCGTCACGATCTCGGCGCGGTTCGCCAGATCGATCGCCTCGGTGAGGAGCTCCTCCTCGTGGTCGAGCGTCTCGAGGATCTTCTTCGCGATCTCGGGATCGAAGTCGGCGGGCGCTCCGAGGTGCGCGTCGGGCGAGAGGCTCTGATCGTACTCGTCGATCAGCTTCTTGATCCGCTCTCGCTCGCGGTTGTTCGCCTCCTTGCGCGAGGCCGCGATCTTCTCGACCCTGCCTCTGAACGCGCGGATCTGATCGACGAAGGCGTCGGTGCTGGCCATCCGCACCTCCGGCGGGCTGGCCTGACCGATCTCGGGGAGGGGTGGAATCTGCGCGCGCGCCGTCAGAGGCACGAGCAGCAGGGACGCTGCCAGAATCCAGCGCACGGGGCGCAGTGTAGCAGCGCGCCGGGCGACGGCTAGATCTTGGGGCCGGCCGCCTGGACCTCCTCGGAGGTCTGCCCCGCGAATTGCTCGAAGTTCTTGCGGAACAGGCCCGCGAGCTTCCGGGCCATCTCGTCGTACTTCTCCGGGTCCTTCCAGGTCTTGCGGGGGAGCAGCACCTCCGTCGGGACACCGGGGCAGCTCTTGGGGACGGCCACGCCGAACGTCGGATCGGGCTCGAACTCGACGGTGTCGAGGGCGCCGGAGTGGATCGCGTCAATGATGCCGCGCGTGTGGGCGATGCTCATCCGTTTGCCGGTGCCGTAGGGGCCTCCGCTCCAGCCGGTGTTCACCAGCCAGACCTTGGTCTGATGCTGGCGCATCTTGCCGGCGAGGAGCTCGGCGTACTTGGCCGGGTGCCAGACCAGGAACGGCGCGCCGAAGCAGGCGGAGAACACCGGTTCGGGCTCGGTGACCCCGGTCTCGGTGCCCGCGACCTTTGCGGTGTAACCGCTGATGAAGTGGTACATCGCCTGGCCCGGGGTCAGCCGGCTCACGGGCGGGAGCACGCTGAAGGCGTCACAGGTGAGCATGATGACGTTCTTCGGCTGCGCGCCCAGGCACGGGATCTTGGCGTTCTCGATGTACTCGATCGGGTATGAGGCCCGCGTGTTCTCGGTGATCTTGGAGTCCGTGTAGTCGACGGCGCGCGCCTCCTCGTCGTAGCGGACGTTCTCCAGCACCGCGCCAAAGCGGATCGCGGCATGGATCTCGGGCTCGGCCGCAGCCGAGAGGTTGATGCACTTCGCGTAGCAGCCGCCCTCGATGTTGAAGATGCCGTGCTCGCTCCAGGCGTGCTCGTCGTCCCCGATCAGCGCGCGGTTGGGATCCGCGGACAGCGTGGTCTTTCCGGTCCCGGAGAGGCCGAAGAAGATCGAGACGTCCCCGCTCGGGCCCTCGTTCGCCGAGCAATGCATCGACAGCACGCCCTTCTTCGGCATCAGGTAGTTCATGATGGTGAAGACGCCCTTCTTCATCTCGCCGGCGTACTCGGTCCCGAGGATCACCATCTCCTGGCGCTCGAAGCTGATGTCGATGCTGGTCTTCGACGTCATCCCGGTGGTGTGCCGGTTCGCCGGGAACTTGCCCGAGTTGTAGATGACGTAGTCGGGCATGCCGAAGGTCTCGAGCTGGTGCACGTTCGGGCGGATCAGCATGTTGTGCATGAACAGCGCGTGATAGGCGCGCTCGCAGATCACGCGCACCTTGATCCGATAGCGCTCGTCCCAGCCCGCAAAACCGTCGATCACGAACAGCCGGTCGCGCGTATTGAGGTAGTCCACGGCGCGCTCGCGGTTGATGTCGAAGACATGCTCCTCGATCCCGATGTTGACGGATCCCCACCAGATGTTGGTCTCGCTGTTCGGGTGGCGCACCACGCGCTTGTCCTTCGGGCTGCGGCCGGTCTTGCTGCCGGACATCGCGATCAGCGCACCGGTGGACGAGATCGCGGTGCCCTTCTCGTGGTTGAGGCCCTCCTCGTAGAGCTTCGCCGGCGAGACGTTGCGGAGAATGTTGCGAACGTGGATGCCGTGGGGCTCGAGATCGAATGCTGACGCCATGCCGCTTCCTAGCGGTCCGATCTGATTCTTACAAAGGGGAGTTCCCCTCAGTCAGGGCGTGGGCGGGTGCTCGATGCGGATCTTGCCCGCGAGGCGCTTCGACACGTGGACCTGGTTGTCGGCGTCGACGATGACCGCGCCGACCTGCGGCACCGACTCCACCAGCGCCAGGCCCTTCTCGGGTCCCATGATGAAGACGCACTTCGAGAGGCCCTCGGCCAGCGTGGCGCTCGGCGCCATGATCGTGACGCTCCGCGACGCCATGGCGGGGCGCCCCAGATCGGGATCGATGATGTGGTGATAGCGCTTCCCGTCCTTGATGAAGAAGCGCTCGTAGTCCCCGGAGGTCGAGAACGTGGCGTCGGCGACCTCGGCGGCGGCGAAGTACGACGAGCGCGGCCCGCGGGGATCGCGGATGCCGACGCGCCACGCCCGATCGCCCTTCTTGCCGGCCACGTAGAGATCGCCGCCGGCCTGCACCATGAAGTCGTGGAGGCCGTGCGACTTCAGGATCGCCACCGCGCGATCGACTGCGAAGCCCTTCCCAATCCCGCCCAGGTGGATCTTCATCCCCGGCTTCTCGAGCTTCACCGTGTGGGCCGCCGGATCGATCTCCACCATCTCGTACCCGATCAGCGGGAGGCGCGCGGCGATGTCGGCGTCGCTCGGGATGGAGTCGTCCTGATCCTGGTCGAACTTCCAGAGCCCGGAGAGCGCGCCGAAGGTGATGTCGAACTTGCCGTCGCACATCTTCGACATTTCGAGGGCCTTCGAGACCGCGTCGTAGACCTCGGGGCCCACCGGGATCGCCGCCCGGCCCGCGGCCGCGTTGACCTTGGAGACGTCGCTGTCCTCGCGCCACACCGTCATGAGGGCGTCGAGCCGATCGAACTCTGCGAACGCCTCCTCGAAAGCCGACAGCGCGGCGGGCTCGTCGTCCGTGTACGCGGTGATCGCCGCCTGCGATCCCATGGTCACGTGGGAGCGGTAGACGATCTGCCGCGGGATCTGCTCGGCGGCCGGAGCCGGCGTCTCGGGCTCGGCCTTGCATCCGAAGACCAGCGGCAGCAGCGCGGCGAAGCCGATCGATCTCATCGCGTCAATTGCAGCCGCAGCCGCCGCCCGCCTTGCCGGTGCCTCCGGTCGCGCCCTCCCGGACGTCGTAGACGTGCCCGAGGAACTCGTCGGAGCACCCGCGATCGGCGGCCTTCGGATCCATGGACCGATGGGCGAGCGGGCCGCGCTCCCAGGGCTGGACGGCGGCGCAGCCGGTCATCACAAAGAGGAGCGCACAAAGGAGAACCCGATGCATGGCCGAGGCGATCTTCACAGCGGGCGTCCGTCGAGATCAACTCGAACGTCGGGTTGACCGGGTCTCGGGGCTCGGGGAGACTTTGGATTCACATGCTCGCGACGACCGCCCTCCTCGTGTTCGCCGCGCAGGTGGGGAACGACCGGGCCCTCGACGTCGAGATCACGCCCCTCGGCGACCCGCAGATCGCCGTCTGGCTCGAGACCTCCGACGGCGCGTTCGTCGACACGATCATGGTGACCCGCCTCGTGGGCACGTTCGGTCTGGGCAACCGGCCGGGGCGCCAAGACTTCGGGGGCGGCTATCTGTGGCCGTACGGCCGGCGCGAGCACGCGCTCCCGGTCTGGGCCCACCGGCGCGGCGTCGAGTACGACCGCATGGTGTTCCAGGACTGCCGCGAGAGCTCGCTCGGATGGCACGAGGCCCACAGCTCGCTGGAGCCGTTCTACTGCCGGCCGATCACGCCCTCCGAGGACGGCGTCGACGCCATCACCTGCCCGACCACCCGGTTCTCCTCCGACAAGGGCATCCCGTACCGTCTCACCGATCGCGACCGCCCCGACTGCGCGTCGCTCGGCGGCCCTTCGACATCGTACTACCCGCCGCGCAACGACATCGCGAGCCGCGACGGGGCGCGCGACTGGCAGGGCGTCACCGACCTCCAGGCGATGAACGATCTCGACGCCGTCAGCCGCGCCACGCCGAAGGCTGGCCTGCCCTACCGCGTCTCGTATCACCTGCCGCACGATTTTCCGCCCGGCGACTACGTGGTGTGGCTCGAGGTGAACCAGGAGGCGGACGCGAACGCCGACTACGACTTCGACTTCTTCATGGATCCGGCGCTCACCGACTACGGCCGGCGCGAGCGCGGCCAGCCGTCGGTGGTCTGGAAGGTGGCGCTGACGCTCGGCGAGGACCGCACCGAGGCCGAGGCCCTCGACTACGCCGGCTACGGAGCCCCCGACGGACAGGACGGCGAGCTCCGCCCGCCCGACGACACGATCACCACCGGGGTGCCGGGGAGCGGCGCCGAGCGCCTCGACGTGGTGCCGGGGCCGACCGGCAGCCACCGCGTCCACGTCCGCTACATCCCGGACGCGCCCTGCACGCCGCCCGACGCCGTGCGCTCGATGGCGAAGATCTCGGCCGACTTCCAGTCGGTGACGATGTCGTTCGCTCCGCCCGAGCCGGCCGACGCCATCTCGCTGTACGAGGTGCACTACCTCGAGGGCGAGGCTGTGATGGAGACGGACGAGCAGTTCGACAACGCGATCCCGGGCCCCGAGGTCATCGCCAGCGCCGAGGTCACCTCGTTCGTGATCCCGCGGCTGCACGCGGATACGCTCTACAGCATCGCGATCCGGAGCCGAAACTTCTGCCAGCAGACTTCGGCCCTCATGAACGCGCAGGTCCGGACCGAGCCGCGCGAGTTCACCACCGTCGACGCCTGCTTCATCGCCACCGCCGCCCACGGCTCGCTCTACGCGAAAGACGTGGTGGCCCTGCGCCGCTTCCGCGATCGGGCGCTGATGACCTCGAGCGCCGGACGGATGTTCGTCCGCCTGTACTACCGCACCAGCCCCCCGATCGCGGACTTCATCCGCGACCGCGACACGCTGCGGGCCCTGGTTCGGTTCGCGCTCAAGCCGCTCGTATGGCTCGCTCGTGAGATCGATTAGCGCTCTTTTGGCGATCGTGCTCGTGCTCCTGCCGGCGAGCGCGAGCGCGCACTGGATCTGCCTCTATGGGAGCTACTACAAGGAGCGGAGCACGCGCGTGATCTCGCCGATGATCGAGGCAAAGGCGGACCTCCCGTACGAGAGCGAGCTTCAGGTCGGGTACCTGATCGATCAGATCACCTCGGCCTCGGCCGCCGTGACGCCGGGGGCCGACACGGTGTTCAAGGAGTACCGGCACGAGGTCGACATCGCGGCGGCCAAGCGGTTCTTCGGGTTCATCAAGCCGATCGTGAAGTTCCGGTACAGCGACGAGCCCGACTACAAGTCGGTGGGGTTCGGCGCGGATCTGGAGGTGGAGCTGTTCGACAGGAACACCACGCTCCACGCCGGGTTCGGCTACTTGAACGACACCATCGGGATGCGTCCGCCGCCGAACCAGGCGACCGATCCGAACGCTACCCGCTTCCGGGAGCACCTGAACACCCCGCTGTTCTCGCTGGGCGTCACGCAAGTGCTGGCGCCGTCGTTGATCGGCGCCATCGATCTGGAGGCCCAGATCCCCCGCGGGTTCCAGGAGAATCAGTATCGCGTCGAGCAGCACCCGGAGGCGCGAAACCGCTATGCGGTCGCCACCTGGCTCGCGTATCGCATCGAGGCCACGCGCACCACGATCCGCGCCGACTACCGCTTCTACGCAGACACCTGGAGGCTGCGCGCGCACTCTGCAGAGGTGCGCATCACGCAGCGGATCCTCCCCTCGCTCGAGATTGAGCCGCGCTTTCACGTGCACTTCCAGAACGGCGTGTACTTCGTCGACGCGGTGACGATCGACGATCAGACGTTCCGCACCGAGGACCCCAAGCTCAAGGCGTTCAACGCCCAGACGTTCGGGCTCCAGATCTCGTGGCAGCTCTCGTTCCTGCAGGGCACCGCGCTCGACGTGTTCTCCGAGGCCATGATCCAGCCGTACTACGCGTTCCTCAGGCAGACGAACGCCTACGGCAACGCCCACATCGCCCAGCTCGGCGTGTTCTGGCCCTTCTGAGCGATGAGGCGCGCCTGGCTGCTGCCGCTCTTGTTCGCCTGCCGGTCGGAGCCGGCGGAGCCAGAGGCACCCCGGACCACGCCCGGACCGCTGGCCGTTGAGAACCTCCGGCACGAGATCGAAACGCTCGCGGCGCAAGGTAGCCTGCGCAAGCCGGCGCTGATTGAGCTGCTCCTCGTCGAAGCACAGTTCCTCGCCGCCTACTCGGCGTACGATCGCGCCCTCGAGCTGAGCGAGACCGGGGCCGAGGACGCCGAGTCGCTCCTCGTGCGGGCCCGCGTGCACGCCGCCCTGCACCGCTTCTCGGAGGCGGTCGTCGACCTGGACCGGGCGGAGGCCCTCGGCGCCGAGACCGACGTCGAGCGGGCGGCGATCCGGGTGGCGACCGGTCGGGCCGAGGAAGCCATCCCCGCGCTGGAGCGCGAAGCTCGGGCAGAGCGCGGCTTTGCGCCGCTGTCGGGCCTGGCGAACGCGTACGCCGCCGCAGGGCGCTACGCCGACGCGGATCGCACGTACCTCGAAGCTTGGGCTCGGCTCCGGACCACCTCGCCCTTCCCGTACGCGTGGCTCGACTTCACCCGCGGCGTCATGTGGTCGGAGCACGCGGGCGATCGGGCGCTCGGCGCGACGCTGATCGCGCGCGCCGTGGCGCGGCTCCCCGAGTACGCGGCGGCCAATCTTCACCTGGCGCGCGCCGAGGCGGACCGCGGCCAGCGCTCCGCCGCGATCGTCCGGGCGGTCGCGCAGGCGCGCGCGGCGCCCGAGGATCCGGAGCCGTACGAGCTCCTGGCCGAGCTGGATCTTCAGATCGGAGACAGGGACGCGCGCGCGGCCGCCCTCGACGCGGCCCGATCGCGCTACCAGGCCCTCCTCGCCCGCCACCCGCTCGCGTTCGCCGAGCGGGCCGCCGAGCTCTTCCTGGTCACCGGTGATCCGGGCCGCGCCTTCGCGCTGGCCGAGTCGAACCTCGCGAACCGCCGGACCGAGCAGGCGAGAGACCTGATGATCCGCGCCGGGCTGGCGACCGGGCGGATCGAGGAGGCCCGCGCCCGCGTGCAGCGTCGATAGTCGCGGATCGTGGTACACACGCGCGCGTGGCCGCCGGGCGCCTGCAGGTCGTGTTGACGCTGGCGCTCCTCGGGCCGGCGGTTGCGCGGGCCGATGCACCGCACCTCGACTGGAAGCCGAGCTGGCCCCGCTTCCGCCCGGCCGAGTACGCGTTCACGCTCGCGGCCGGAACGCTCACTCCGGTCCTGATCCTGGCGATGCCGTCGCCACCGTCCGGGTGGAAGCGCCCGCTCCTCCTCGACGCCGCGCTCCAGGACAGCCTCGAGGTGCACTCGCGCGGACGCCAGCGGGCGCTGCAGCTGAGCAGCGACGTCATCCAGAACACCGTGATCCTCTACCCGTTCCTGATCGACGCCGGCCTGGTCTCCTGGCTGGTCGATGACCGTCCCGACGTCGCGTTTCAGCTGGCGCTGATCGACGCGGAGGCGTTCCTCCTCCAGATGCTGATGGTCAACGGGACCAAGCGGGTGATCGGCCGCGTGCGACCAGGCCTCGAATCCTTGCCCGGACGGCGGCTACGGCTGCCGGAGCCGGTCGCAGCGGCGAAGCTTCGTCAGCGGTCATACCGCCGCCAGCTTCACCGGCGCCGCCCTGCTCTGCCTCCAGCACCGTGAGCTCGCCCTGTACGGCTCGGCCGTGGCCGACGGCCTGGCCTGCGCCGCCGGCGTCGGCCTCGCCCTCACCGACGGCCTGCTCCGGATCGCCGCGGGCGAGCACTGGGCGACCGACGTGCTGGCCAGCGGTGCGATCGCGCTGGTGGCGGGATACGTGGTGCCCTACCTCTTGCACTTCGCGCCGCCGGGCGACGGCCGCCTCGACGGCTCGCTGTCGCTGAGCGCCAGCACCGGCCCGATCCGCGCCGGCGACGAGACCCGCTTCGCGATCGGCCTCGACGCCCAGGCACGCCAGTGGTGGTGGTGGAACGGCCGCAAGTCGATCGGCCTCGAGCTCGGCGGCGGCGCGCTGCTGGCCGGGACGCACGACGGCTTCTACTTCCGAGAGGGCCGCGCTTCGGTGCGACTGTGGGCGTTCGGGCTCGCGATCGGCCCCGAGATCTCGTACCGCGCTGACGTCGGACCGGGCCGTCCCGACCTCGACGAGCTGGCGGGCGGCGCGTCGATCGCGTTCGGGCTGCTCGAGGAGGAGACGCAGGTTCTCTTGCAGGCGAGCTGGCTCCCGCTCGGCGGGCAGACGGATTTCGTCGAGGCCGGCCTCGAGGTCGGGCTCTTCCGGTACGGGTTGATCGCGCTCTCCGTGCGGCGGCTCGTCCCGCGCAAAGGCGCGACCGGGAGCCTGGCGGTGCTCTCGGTCGGAGGACGCCTGCCGTGGTGACGTCGTTCCTCGTGCTCGCGATGGCGGGCGTCCCGTATTCGATCCTCGTCGACGAGTCGTTTCACGTGGGGCCTCTGCTCCAGACGATGCCCTCGGCGGAGTCCTACGCCCACGTGCTCGAGACCTTCGCGCAGCCGGTGATCTTCTCGCTGGAGGAGAGCGCCGGCTTCTCCGATCCCGATCCGGCCAAGCTCTCGATCTACGGAGACTCGTGGGTCTGGAACGAGTGGTACGTCGACGGCCACAACCTCACCGACCCGCTCTTCTCCGGGGCCGCCGCCTTCACGGTGCCCTTCCGGCTGCTGCGGAGCTTCGATTCTGGTCTACGCCGAGAACCCCCGCACGCGCCTCCGTCAGGGCGTCGCGCTCGCGCTGGGTCCGTCCGAGCGACGTGCGGAGGTCACGCTCCACTTCCCGGAGGCCGGCGGCATCTTCCCGGGCGGGCGCGCGGTCGCGGGCGCGATCACGGGCAAGCACGCCGAGGATCGGGTGCCACCGCCGCCCGCGGAGCGCCGCCGCTTCGGGGACGCGTACCGGCTCGCGCTCGTCGATCGCGAGGCGCTCCCGATCGGCCGCCTGACCTACGGGCTCCAGATCCAGGACGGGACGCGGCGCTTCCTCGACTTCACCGGGCCCGAAGGCGCGTTCGACTCGGTCTTCGAGGAGCGCTTCCTCACCGCCTCGGGCGCCGCCACCCTGGTCGCGAGCTCCGACACCCGCGTGACGCTGCTCGCCGAGTACGCCACGCGCGACCGGGCGTTCGCCGAGCTCCACTACGCGCCCGAGGAGACGTTCAATCAGGAGACCTACGGCCTCCTCTTCGGAGTCACATACGATCGATTGCAGGTCGGGTTGACGCTCAAGCGCTACCGCCTCGATCCGAACCAGCTCGGCTTCACCCGCGATCTCTTCGATCCCGACGGCGAGGCCTTGGCGCCCTTTCAACCCGGCGGGACCTACGCGGCCGCGAAGCTCGATTTGTCGTACACCGGCGATCGCTTCTACTTCGCGCTGGTGAACCGGTTCCTGGCGTTCACGCCCTCGACGGAGGCCTGGACGAACCCGCTCACCGCCGCCGGCCAGCCCTACGGTGCCTGGAGCTGGCGCTCGGCGGCGACCACCCACTTCCTGGGAGACGAGCGCATCGGGCTCGCGGAGGTGCTGCGGCTGGGACCGGTGGCGCTCTCCTACGACCTCTATCTCGCCGCCGGCTACGCCATGAACCGCAGCCGGATCAACACGGTCGCCTTCGTCGATCTCGGCGTCGAGACCGAGGTCGCGCTGACGAGCCTGGGCGCGGTCCGTCCCTTCCTCACGTTCGCCAAGACGCCGATCGCGCCCTCGACGGAGATGGCCCAGCGCCTCGACCCCCTCTATCTCGACGGCGAGCTCCGCCTGCAGGACGGGCGCCTCATCGACACCGAGGGCGGCGCGCACGTCCGCGTCGCCGATCGGTTGATCCCCACGAACGTCTACAGCCTGGCCACCGGCGCCCGCTTCGCGCTGGCCGAGGGCTGGTCGTTCGCGGTGCAGGGCATCCTCAAGTCCGACCGCAACACGTACCGGTATGAGCTCGATGGTAGCCCCGAGCAGTACGGCAGCTTCACCGACGGGATCTACTTCTTCGGTGACGGCGAGAAGCGCTACCTGTTCGAGAACGCCCATCGCGATCAGGCCCTCTACTTCGGCGCCCATGTGCAGCTCACCGGGATCGATCCCGACCGCTGGGTGGTGATGATCGGCTTCTCCGCCTACAACGCGGTCGGCTACCCCGGGCTCGGCAACGGCCCGCTCGCCAACGACATCGGCCTGATCGATCCGAGCACCGCCAACCCGAACACGGCGATCAATCAGGAGGCCAACCTCGACGGCGACCGCGGCTTTCACTTCAAGGCGCTCCTCGGCTACCGCTTCTTCGACCGCCTCTGGGCGTTCCTCTCCATCCGCCACCGCGACGGCCAGCCGTTCGCCTTCCTCGACGCCAAGACGGAGGACGGCCAGATCGCGCTGGTGCAAGCGTCGAAGCGCGGTTCGCCGTTGAAGATCGATCGGCCGCTCTCGGGCCCGCGCGAGGACTTTCAGCTCGACTTTACCGCCAAGCTGGAGCTCGAGCTCACCCGCGAGCCCCTCGCGCTCCGCGCCGCGCTCCTCGGGGCCAACCTGCTCGACTTCGGCAACGAGCTCCAGGAGCGAAACGGCCCGCTGCGACCGGCCGGGCGCCCGGCGCTCGAGCAGCAGAATCCCGCGCTCGTTCCTCCTCACGCTCGACGCCAGCTATTGAGCGAAGCGGCCGCCTGATACATTGACAGCATGACACTCCTGAACGGCGCGGAGGCCTGGCACTGGGCCGCCGGCGGCGCGGTGATCGCGTTCGTGACCCTCGTGCTCCTCGCAGTGACCAACCGCCGGCTCGGCATCTCGGGGAGCTTCGAGAACGTCTGCTCGCTCGCGGTCCGGCTCCCGTATCTCGTGCGCGCCGAGGTGGTCCGCTCGCACGGGTGGCGCCTGCCGTTTCTCGGCGGCCTGGTCGCCGGCGGATTTCTGGCGGTGGCGACCACCTCGGGCTGGTCGCCCACCTGGAACCTCGGGCTGCTCGATCAGACGTTCGCGCTCGGCGTCGTCGGGAAGTCGATCTGGATGTTCGTCGGCGGCGTCCTGATCGGCGCCGGGACGCGCCTCGCCAACGGCTGCACCAGCGGGCACGGCATCTTCGGGATCTCGAACGGCGAGGCCTCCGGCCTGGTCACCACCCTCAGCTTCATGGGCGCCGGGATCGTCACCACCAACGTGGTGTACCGCCTGATCGGAGGGCTCTGAGCCATGGCCTTCTTCTACCTCGCCCTCGGGACCGCCTTCGGGTTCGCGCTCAGCCGCAGCGGCGCCACCGACTACGACTTCATCCAGCGCATGTTCCTGCTCGAAAGCTTCCAGCTCTACGGCATCATCGGGACCGCCGTCCTCCTCACCGCGCCCGGCCTCTGGCTCCTGAAGCGCCGCGGCCGCACGGTCTTCGGCCAGCCCCTCGAGCTGCTCCGGAAGCCGCGTCATCGGGGCAACGTGCTGGGCGGGGTCCTGTTCGGCGTGGGCTGGTCGATCACCGGCATGTGCCCGGGGCCGATCCTGGTGAACGTCGGCGAGGGCAAGATCTACGCGCTGGCGGCGCTGGCGGGCGTGCTGGTGGGGGTGGCGCTGTTCGCGGCGAGCTACCGGCGGCTGATGCAACCGCTGGGGCTGCCGGATCTGGGCCTCGAATGACCTCGGCGCGACCGTGCGGATCAGCCCGCGCTCGGCGGCTCGCTTCGGTGGTACCGGCCCGCGTGGTGCGCGTCGATCCACCGATCGTAGCTGGCCGAGAACCGCGAGCCGTCGATCCCGCCGGGGAGCGTGGAGTAGATCGCGTCCTCCCCCATGTCGGTGATGAACCGGTAGGCGGGCGCCACCACGATCTCACCGCCCGCCACGCGGAGGATCGTGCCCTGACAGATCGTGCCGAGTGATCCCGGCAGCGGGTACGGGCCGCGGTCGAAGCCGAAGCCGAGGCCGCCGAGGACGAGGTTTCGGTGGGTCACCGTCTGCCACTCGCCGAGGGGGCCGGGGCGCACGCGGTCGATGGCGCCGAGCGCTTCGCGGAGCCGGCCGCCGCGCTCACCCTGCCAGGAGGCCGGATCCGCGAGGACGCGATCGATCGCGCTCGACCACCAGACGGGGAGCTCGCTCTCGCCGAGCATGTGGAGGAACCAGGCGCCGCCGAGCTCGGGGGCCAGCGCCGCCCGCACCCGGCGATAGGCCAGCGAGAAGGCGGCGGCGCCCTCGCTCTCGCAGGTGAACCGGAGATCCCAGTGTTCGAGGATGCTGCGCAGCGACCCCGGCTCCAGCGCGTCGATGAACAGAGGGGTGAGTTGCTTCGCCTGGAGCGAGTAGACGTCGCCGTGCATCGCTTGAAACGTGCGGCGGTCGTGATGCTCCGGCGAATCGAGGAGCGATCGGATCCGTGAGAAGCGATAGGGCGGCTGCGCCAGCGTGGAGAGGACGGCGCCGTTTCGTCCGAGGCGGGCCTCGTTGGCGCTCAGCACCGCGCCGCGCTCCGCCTCTGCGACCGGGAGATCGGCGCCGGTGTAGACGCCCTCCCAGCGGCGCGCGCCCTTCGCCGGGACCGGATAGAGACCGGACCAGCCGCCGGTCCGCCGGGGGATGCGGCCGTTCTGGCGATAGACCACGCGATCGCGATCCGCGATCACGAAGTGGAGACTGAGCGTGTGGGCGCGCTCGAGCGCGGCCACCGCGGCGCGCGCGCTGGTCGCGAACATCAAGCGGAGGTAGGCGGTGATGGCCTCGCCAGCGTCGGCGGCGCCCGCCCAGGCGGAGGAGAGGACGCAGGCCCCGTCGGGGAGCGCCTCCAGCACGCCGCGCGCGGACTCGACGAAGTCGACCTCGAGCGGCGACAGGAAACGCCGCCCGATGCGCGCCCGGCGGATCGCGAAGGAGGGATCCGGCTCGAGCTCGACGAAGTGATCGACGTTGTCCGCCACGCCGAACGTCCCGCTCCAGGCCAGGTGCCGCGTCCGGCAGATCGCCATCCCGGGGAGGCCGGGGACGCTCGCGCCCAGCCAGTAGTTGTCGGGCGTCGCCAGCCGCACCTCGAAGAACAGCGACGGGAGCTGGTTCACCATCAGGTGCGGATCGCCCGCCAGCATCGGATGTCCCGAGGCGCTGCGCGATCCGTCCACCGCCCACGCGTTGCTCCCGGTGGCGCCGTACATCCCGTGCGCGGCGAAGCCGACCATCGGCGGCTTCGGCGAGAGCGACGGATCGAAGCCGGCGAGGTGCGGCGCGAACATGTGCTCGAGGAGAGTCGGGTCGGCGCCGGCGACGAGCGCGTCGACGATCGCGCGCTCCATCCGCTCCTGTCCCTCGGCGAGACCCAGATACGCGGAGAGGAGGAAACCGGAGATGATCGAGGCGCGGTCGGGCGGCGGCAGCGAGGCCAGCAGGACCTTCAGCTCGAACGGCCGGCCCACCGCCGACAGCCCCTGAGAGAGACCAGCGAGGTAGGCGTCGATCCGCTCCGCCGTCCAGCCGTCGAGCCGCGCTGCTTCCCGAGCGCCGCGGGCCGGGAGATCGAGCCGGTGCGCCATCGCGTCCAGGCGGACCAGCTCGGCCCTGGGCACCAGCCGCTCGGCGAGACAACCGCTCCCCGCGGCCGGGAGGAGCAACGACTGGAGCGGACGATAGCGGCCGTGGAGCTCGCCGAGGGCGCTGAAGAGCGACAGCTCGTCCTCGACGCGCGCGCCGGGCGTCCCGTTGGAATCCTCGTCGAAGCGGATCATCAAAGCCGTCGCCACAGCGGCGGGAATCCGAGGACGGTCCGGTCCTCCCTGAGCCGATTGAGCGCGCCGGCGATCGAGCTCTGACAGGCCGGGTCCGTGCGCGAGGCCGCCGTCAACCTCTCCTCCGCGCTGTCGAACAGCCTCGCCGCCGCGTACGCGCGCCCCGCGCTCTCGTAGGCGAGGCATCGTCCCGACGCGAACGTGCGGGCGATCGGCTCGGGCTCACCGCCGGAGAGCGCAGCGGCGGCGCCGAGGTAGCTCTCCGCAGCAGCGGTTGCGTGGCCCCGTGCGTAGGCGGTGGTGGCGGTCTGCCACGCGGTGCGCGCGGCGCGATAGGCGTCGGGCGTGCCCGCGGCGTCGGGGAGCCGCGGCAGCGCCCGGTACCCACGCCAGGGCGGCAGGCGCGCCGGAGTCGCCGGATCCTGGGATGGGGCGGCCGGCGGAGTCGACGGCTCCGCGCAGGCCGCCAGGAGGACGATCGCGAGGACCCGCCGCACCGCGGCGCATGGTACACCAACATCCCCGTCACAACGCTCCAGGCCGCACCGGGCGCGTTTGGAAGCGGCCAGAGAACGCGTTCGGCCTCCACTTTGCGACGCGGAGCCAGATGACTTCGAGCTCCGGCATCATCAACGGCCCCAACATCGAACGCGCGATCTCCGCGGCCGCCGGCACCGTCTTCCTCACCCAGGCGTTCCGGCGCGGTGGGTTTCTCGGGTTCACGCTCGGGGCCCTCGGAGCCGGCTTGGTGGTCAAGGCCGTGAGGGGCCGGCCCTCCCTGGTGCGGCGGGTGTCGCCCGAGCGCCTCCGGATCCAGCGGGCCATCACCGTGGAGGCGCAGCCCGACGAGCTCTACGCGTTCTGGCGTGACTTCCAGAACCTGCCCCGCTTCATGAGGCACGTGCAGTCGGTCCGGGTGCTCGACGAACAGCGCACCGAGTGGACGGCGATGGGACCGGGCAGCGCGCGGATCCGCTGGCGGGCCGAGATCGTGGAGGATCGTCCGAATGAACGGATCAGCTGGCGGTCCATCGAACGCTCTCCGATCGATCAGCGCGGGACCGTGCGGTTCATCCCGGCGCCCGGCGACGGCGCCACCGAGGTCCACCTCACGCTCGAGTACGCACCTCCGGCCAACACGGTCGGGATCATCGTGGGCACGCTGTTGATCGGGCTGACCGCTCAGAAGATGCAGGAAGACTTGCGCCACCTGAAGCAGCTCTACGAGACCGGCTCCCTCCCGACGACGGAAGGCCAGCCGCACGGCCGGCGCAGCAAGCTGATGCGGCTGGCCGAGAGAGCGCGCCGCCGCGCCGCCCTCCCCCGCAAAGAGCAGCGCAGCTCGATCATGAACGCACGCGAGGAGGTGCCGGCATGAAGGCGCTCTGCTGGTTCGGCAAGCGAGACGTCCGCGTCGAGAGCGTCGCGGAGCCCCAGATTCGAACCCTACGGACGCGATTGTCCGGGTCACCTCGACCGCGATCTGCGGCTCCGATCTGCACCTGTACGACGGCTACATCCCGACGATGGAGCGCGGCGACATCCTCGGCCACGAGTTCATGGGCGAGGTCGTGGAGGTAGGCGCGGAGGTGAAGCGGCTCCGCACCGGGGATCGGGTGGTGGTCCCTTTCCCGATCGCGTGCGGGCGGTGCGCCTACTGCCGGACCGAGCGACACGCGCTCTGCGACAACTCGAACCCGAACGCTTGGCTCGCGGAGAAGGTGTACGGCTTCTCGCCGGCCGGCCTCTTCGGATACTCGCACATGCTGGGCGGCTACGCGGGCGGCCAGGCCGAGTTCGTCCGCGTCCCGTTCGCCGACGTGGGGCCGTTCAAGATCGAGAACGGGGTCTCGGACGATGCCGTCCTCTTCCTCAGCGACATCCTCCCCACCGGATACATGGCGGCAGAGAGCTGCGACATCAAGAAGGGTCACGTCGTCGCCGTCTGGGGTTGCGGCCCGGTGGGACAGCTCGCGATCGACTGCGCCTTTCTGCTGGGCGCGGAGCGCGTCATCGCGATCGACAGCGTCCCTGAGCGACTCGCGATGGCGCGCGAGGCGGGCGCGGAGCCGATCGAGGATCGCGGCGACGTCATCGAGCCGCTCCGCGAGCTGACCGGCGGCCGGGGCCCCGACGCCTGCATCGACGCGGTCGGCATGGAGGCGCACGGACACGGCATCAGCGCCGCCTACGATCGGGCGGCCCAGCGCGTGCGGCTGGTGACGGATCGGGCGACCGCGCTGCGCCAGGCGATCTACGCCTGCAGGAAGGGCGGCACGGTCTCACTCGCCGGCGTCTACGGCGGTCTGGTGGACAAGCTGCCGCTGGGCGCAGCGTTCGCGAAGGGCCTGACGTTCAAGATGGGTCAGACCCACGTCCACCGGTATCTCAAGGTGCTGTTCGATCACGTGATCGAGGGCCGGCTGCGGCCCGCGCGCGTGATCACGCACCGTCTCGGTCTGGCCGAGGCACCGGCGGGTTACGACATGTTCCTTCGGAAGGTGAACGACTGCGTGAAGGTGGTGCTCACGCCTTGACGTCGGGATCCGGCGTGAACACCTGCGGGTGATCACCGCCGGCGCCCGGAACCTGGAACATCTTCCCGGCGAACGGGCAACCCGAGGCGTGCTGGGCGGCCCGGATGGCGTCATGCGAGAGCGCGGGGCTCTCCGAGTCCTTGATCCCGAGCGCGATCTCCGCGCCGGTCACCACGTGCGACACCGAGCGACCGAGATCCTCCATGATCGCGCCGGGCGTGAGACGCGCGGCTGCGCCCACGCCCAGCGAAAAGACGTTGGGCGCCGGGGCGGTGCTCGGACGGCGATCGGGGAGCTTCTGCTGCGTGAACCAGTCGCGGAGCTCGTTGTAGTTGATCGTCTGGCGACCGTCGGCGAGCGTCTCCCGCCCGATGAACGGATGCAGGAACGCGAACGCCGCCGCCAGCTCGCCGGCCATCACCACCTCGGTGCGCATCACCGAGTCGTCGGCGTTCGGGCGCTCGGCGAGCCGCTGGTGCACGTTCGCCTTGACGATGTCCGCCAGGTCCTTGGCCGAGACCGGGATGAGCTTCTCACCGTCGTGCTGGACGGCGAACTGGGAGAAGACCGCGTCGAAGCGCTTCTCGACCTGCTTGATGATCTCCGCCTCGGGGACGTTCTGCGCGGCCAGCTGCGAGCGCAGGCGTTCGATGCCGAAGTCGATCGCGACGTGGATCGCCGGCCCCGTGGTCATGATGTTGTCGAGGCTGACCTGACCCTTGATGAAGTCCTTGAGGTCGGTGAGGAGCAGCGTGCCCTCGATGGCCGCGGCCTCCACGCCGTTGAGCTGGAAGCTCTCCTTGAACGCCTTCGTCACCTCGCCGGGGGTGGCCTTCCCGCTCTTGATGCGCTCCTCGAGCCCTTCGTGTTGGGTGAGCACCAGCGCCCAGGCCGGACAAAAAACCTTCGTCTCCATACTCGAATCTCCTCCACTCAATGCGTCAGCCGCGTCGCACCGATGCAGCTCATATATTGCTCGATCGTCTCCGGGCGAGCGTCCGTGCCGACCGTCAGCGTGAAGTGCATCGCGCCCTCGGCGTCCACGCGAAGCACATGGATCTGCTTGAGCCGGATCTTTGGGACCGGCTGAAACTCGTAGCTCGAGCGGTACCCCTCGACACCGTCCGTGAACACGAACGGCCCCGCCTCGAGGTGAACGATGCCGGGCACCGTCTTCAGCAGATATTGTGACAGCTCCGCCGCCAGCTCCGTGAGCGGCGGGTTGTTTCCCAAGCTTCGCTTGATCAGCAGGTTGGCGCGGATGGGCGTCTGCTTCTGGAGCACGCGCGGATCGCGCAGCTCCGGTTTCTCGGCGATCTTGAAGACCATCGTGGTCTCGGCCAGCTCGAACTCGGGCGGGAGCTGGATGGCGAGCGGGAGCGCGGGCTCGGCCGCAGGAAGCTCGAGGGACCACGGCTCGGAGCGACGCGAACGGGGGGTCGATGTGGCCTTCTGTTGTCGCATCGGGCGCTCGGGAAGCCCTGGAGACACGGTGTATACTCCCGCGACCGAGGCGACGCAACGGTTTTCCGTGCGGTTCCGGGGTGTGGCCTCGCGAGCACACGGATTCCGAGCGGATGTCGCGAGCATCACGTCGCGTCGAATACTGCTCCCAGCATGAGGCCGGCGAAGCTGGGTCTTTTCCTGTTGGTCGTCGTCGCCTGCGAGGGGCCGCCGGCCTCGAGCGTCTCCGGGCGCGCGGTGTCGGCCGCGCTTCGTCTCGAATCCGATCAACCCGCGCGCGTCGAAATCGACGCGGGCGCGCTCCACGTCGATCGCCAGGGTGCGCTCTGGCGCCGGACCGGCGCGACCCAGGTCCTCCTCCTCGAGCACACCGCCGGCCGACCGGCGATCCTCGGCGACGGATCCATCGTGATCTCGCGGCGCGGCGCCGACCCGGGCGAGACCGATCTCTGGCTCGTCCCGCCCTCGGGCGATCCGCGCCCGCTCGCGCCCGCGCTCGGCGCCGACGATTTGCCGGCCGCGCTCCCCGACGGCCGCGTCGCCTTCGTCTCGAACCGCACCACGGTGGCCTCGATTTGGATCGTCGATCCGCGGACGGACGCCGCCGAGCAGCTCACGAATCGCGGCCTGTCGGCCGGCCGCGACCTCACGGGCTTCGTCCCGCCGCCAAGGACGGCGGAGGCGCTGGCCCGCGCGGTGGAGGTGCGCCGATGAGACTGCTCTTCAGCGCGGCTGTCCTCTGCCTCCCGGCGGTCGCCGCGGCGCAGACGTATCGCTTCCCGATGGAGCTCCCCGCCGCCGGCGAGCAACAGCCGTACATCACCGCGTACCGGGATCTGGACGACACTGCGGCGGTCCAGGACTGGAACTGCGGGTCGAACACGTACGACGGCCACAAGGGTACCGACATCGGCATCGGCGGGTTCCCGGTGATGGACAACGGCAGCCGCTGGGTGGTGGCGGCCGCGCCGGGCACCGTCACCTTCGTCTCGGAGGGTTGCTTCGATCGCTGCACCACCGCGGACTGCGAGTGCGGCGGCGGCTTCGGCAACTACGTCAAGATCACGCACGCCGACGGCAAGTCGACGTTCTACGGGCACATGATGATGGGCTCGGTCCAGGTGAGCCTCAACCAAACCGTGACGTGCGGGCAGCACCTCGGCCGCGTCGGATCATCCGGGTACTCGACGGGCCCGCACCTCCACTTCGAGCCGCGGTATGCGAGCAACACCTCCGACGATCCGTTCTCCGGACCGTGCGGCGGGCCCACCAGCTTCTGGGTGGCGCAGGGCGCGTACAACAGCCTCCCGGCCTCCCTGTGCGAGGGTGAGCCGATGCCCACGCCCGAGGGGGCGCTCAAGGGCGTCGTCTGGGATTCTCGCTGACCGCCGGCCCCAACGACACCGGCAACGTGCGGCTGGTCGGCGCCACCATCACCGTCGACGGCGGCGGCAACCAGAGCGCGCGCGATCCCGACGCCTACTGGACGTTCACGCTGGCGCCCGGCACGTATCACCTGACCGCGACCGCCACCGGCTATCAGACCGCGAGCAAGGACGTGACCGTGGTGACGGGTCAGGAGGTCTGGGCCTCCTTCGGACTGCTCCGCGATCAGACTACGGTCGAGGTCGACGACGCCGAGCTCCTGGAGCAGACCATCGATCCGCTGCTGGTGAGCCCCGAGGAGCACGTCGAGTGGATGTGGAAGGTGAAGAACACCGGCAACACCACCTGGACCTCGGACTATCACGTCGAGCTGATCCGCGGCGAAGCGTTCGGTGCACCGGAGGTGGTGCCGCTGTCGGAGGAGGTGCCGCCGGACGCCGAGTACATCGTGATGCTGCTCCTCACCTCGACCACCAGCGCCGGCGACTTCGAGGGCATCTGGTCGGTCGCGCGCGACGGCTACGGACCGTTCGGGCCCGCGCTCCACGTCGGGCTCACCGTGTCCACCGACGACGACCCGGGCAAGGATCCCGATCCCGATCCGGATCCGCCGATCAAACCGCCGCCCGACATGGAGGAGCCGCCGCCGATGGACGAGACCCCCAGCCTCAGCACCGGGCCGCGCGTCTCCGGAGGCTGCCGGTGCGCCGGCGGGCCTGCCCGCGACGGATCGGGCTGGCTGCTCCTGCTCGCAGGCTTCGTGCTCCTCAATCTCCGTAGCCGAGGACGCGCGACGCCGCCTGCTCGTTCCCCAGCAGGCGAAACAGCTGGTACGCCACCGCCAGATGCTCCGCCGCCGGATCGATGGCGCCGCTCTCTTTCATCGCGTACCCCAACCATTCGTGTGTGTGCGCAAGGCCCTCGACGTCGCCGATCTGCGTGAATAGCCGGAGCGCGATCATCATCTCTCGATAGGCGGCGCGCTCCTCCTTCAGGTTCCACAGGACCGCCGCTTCATTGAGTCGGGCCGCCGCTTCCCCGCGGCGGGCACCGACGGCGCGAAACGCGTCGATGACCCGGCCGAAGCCGTCGTCGCGCGCGGTGCCATCGAAGTACCGCTCCGTCAGGCGCGGATTCAGATAGGCCACCAGATCCGGCGACGCGACCGACGCCCCCAGGATCCGCTCGTACACGGGCTCCACCTTGCCGGGGACCTTCTCGACGGACGCTCGCCCCGCGGCGCAGCCCGCGATGAGGAGCACCGCCAGCGCCGAACGTGCGGCCCTCACCAGCCGCCTCCCGAGAGGCGCGCCATCACCTCCGCGTTCAACAGCGTGTACCAGTACGTGACGCCCCGCTCGCCACCCTCGATCTTCGCGCCGGCGACCACGGGCAGAGGTGCGCGCTGATAGGCCCGCCCGCGGTGGAACCACCAGTAGTAGCCGTCTGCGAGGCGGCTCTCGTCCCAGCCCCAGCCCTCCTCGAGCAGGCGATGGAAGCGATCCCGCAGACAGTCGGTGGGCACCCGCCCGGTCTCGGCGGATTGATAGAGCTCGGCCACCGCCAGGTCGTTGGCGAGCCGGAGCGCCTGCGCGGGGCGGCCGAGGCGCGAGTAGAGCGCCCAGCCCCGGAGGAGGTCGCGGATCTGGGAGAGCCGGTCGCCCTCGAGACCGAGCAGGAAGCCGCGGAACAGATGGAGCTCCGCCAGGTGCGTCTCCTGGTTGCTCTTCAAGATCAGGCGCCGCGTCTCCTCGAGATAGGCGCGCGCCCGCTCCCGATCTCCGCGGGCGGCGCCGAGCATCTCGAGGTTGAGGCCGGACGCGATCCGACCCTCGGCCTCACCGAGGTCGCGCAGGCGATCGAAGGCGCGCACCAGGTAGGGCTCGGCCTCCTGCAGGCGGCCCTCCTCGATCAGGAGCACGCCCACGTTGTTCGAGAGCACCGCGCGGAAGTAGTCGTCGTCGAGATCCTCCGCCAACATCAGCGCCTTCGAGTAGAACGCGCGCGCTCCGATCAGATCCGAGGTCTCGACGGAGAGATGGCCGAGCTCGTTGTAGATCTCGAGCAGGTACGGCTTCTCGCCCAGCATTCCGCGGAGCTCGAGCGCCCGGCGCAACGCCTCGCGGGCGGTGGGGTACCGGCTCTGGGTGCGGGCCACCCGTCCCAGCCCGAAGTGCGCGAGGCTCTGATGATGGAGATCGTTCGCGGGCGTGGCCCGCGCGAGGGCGTACCGGTAGAGGCGCTCGGCCGCCTGGAGGCGATCGACGCGGGCGAACAGATCGGCGAGCGCGATGACGGTGTCGAGCAGCAGTCGATCATCGGCGCGCGCCTCGGCCACTCGAAAGGCGTGCCAGTAGGCCCCCACGGCCGACTCGGCGATCGCCGGGACCGGGGGCGCAGGGACGTGACCGCCACCCAACACGTAGTCGATCGCCGACGCGACGTGATCGACGTTCTCCTCGTCCTTCTCCGCCAGCAGCGCCTCGGCCGACGCTCGATCGCCCTCGCGCACGGAGACGAGCTCGTCGAACGAGCGATCGCTGATCTCGGCCCACGGCACGCACGTGGCCAGCTCGAGCTCCGGCGGATTCGCCCCGGTGGTGGCGCGCGGTGGGATCCGACCGTAGCGGCCGATGCGCTCGTAGAGATGCCCGAGCCGGAGGTGCGCCTCGCCCAGATCGGGGTCCAGAGCGAGCGCCTTCTTCAGCGCCTCGATCGCCTGCTGGTTCCGCCCGGCCGCATAGTCGGTGCCGGCGCCGTGGTACAGCGCCCAGGCCTCCGAATCCCCATGGTCAGGGAGCGGGTTCCGGGCGCCCTGAGCGGTGGAGAGGCGGGCGGCCAGCCCCTCCACGATCGCGTCCTCGAGCTGGAACAGCTCGGAGTCACGCCGGTCGAGCGTCCGCGACTCGAGGACCCGGCCGTCGGGTCCCGAGTACAAAGTGTAGGTGACTCGGATCTTTCCCTGGTGGAGCTGGTAGTCGCCGCCCACCACGAAGTCGGGGAGGAGCGCGTCGCGCACGGTCTCGATCGCCTCCGCCTCACCCCGATCGTCGGAGGCGAGCAACGAGGCCACCAGCATGGGATCGGTCACCGAGAGATCGGGCGCGGCCGAGAGACGCCGCGACACCTCCTCCAGGAAGGCCGTGGCCAGCGCGGCGGTGTCGGCGCCGGCCAGCGCCGGGCGGAAGGGGAGCACGACCACCATCTTCTTGCCGCTCTGCTTCTGTCGCTCGAGCTGTCGGGTCAGGCGCGCCCGCGCAATCTTGGACTTGGGGACGGTCGCGTGGACGTAGACCCGGTAGCTCACCGCGTTCGCGGACAGCGGCGAGTCGAGCACCTTCTCCCAGTAGACCTGATCCGCGAGCACTCCCTCGAGCGTGGAGCGAGACCGCGTCTTCACGGTCGAGCGGGCCTCGAACGACTTCTCCGTCTCCACGGACTCGAACTCGCTCTCGACATCGACCGAGACGAAGTTCGAGACGGCGCTCAGGAGATCGTCCATCGCGTGCTTGCGCGCCTCGTCGATCGAGCTGCCCGCCGATTGGCCGGCGAACGGCACATACGCAACCGCACCGCGGTCGAGCCGCCGCGTCCACACGGGCGGGATCGCCGCGCTCGCCTCCACCACCTGAGGCTTCACCAGCTGGACCTTGATCCGCGGATGGTTCGCGATCAGATCCTTCGGCAGGCGCGGCCCGCATCCGAGCGCGCTGAGCGAGATCGACAACCAGATCGAGCGCTTCACCGTCACGGCCTCCATTCGACACCGGCGCCGACGGCGTGCCCGGTAGTGACCGAGTACGCCTCGTCTTCCGGCAGGCGCCAGCGCTGCCGGGAAAAGCGGAGCCACACCGCGAGCCCGATCGGGCCCGCGCCGATGCTGAACGCGACGCGGTGCTCGAGCGGCTTCACCTCGAGATCGCCGGGCGCGCCCGTCACCACGAACGGAACCAGCGTATAGTCGCCCTCGACGCTGAGACCGCCGGTCGTGCCGATGGCGACGCGCACGCCGCCGAGCACCGAGAAGCGGGCCGTGTCCGACCACCAGTGGCCGCCGCCGGCCCCCAGCTCGATGGCGAGGTGCGGGACGACCATTCCCAGGAACGGCACGTTGAAGGTGAACGTCCGCATCGAGAGGCCTCCGCTCGCTGCGAAGCCGACCGGCAGCGCGTCGTGCACGTCGTCGGCCTCGCCGGGCGTGAACCCGAGGCTCAGCGCGAACTCGAAGCCGAGCTGGGTACCGAGCGGCGTGTTGGGCTCCGAGTCGCAGAAGCCGGCGCGCAGGTGGACCCCGGGCGCGAAGCGCTCGAACGTGCGCGCACGGGCGATGCCGGGCAGCTCGCCGCTCTCCTGCATGAGGTCGGTCCCGATCATGAGGTGGCCGTCGATCGCGAGCGGGCTGGGGTCCGCGATCAAGAGGAGCAGCGCGATCACAGCCGCACCCCCACGGTCAGCTCGACCTGGACGGGCTTCTTCGAGAAGCCCGCCCCCAGGTGGTGGGCAGCCGCCGCCGAGAGGTAGACGCGCTGGAACAGATCGACCGTGGCCCAGGCGCGCACGGGCGACCAGAAGTGTGGATCGCCCTCGCTGTCGTCGAAGATCGTCTTGGCGAAGAGCAGGTTGGGCTCGAAGCTGGCGCCCAGCCAGAGCCAGGTGGCCAGCGGGACGCGCACGATCAACGGCACCGCGAAGATGCGGTACCGCTCGCCGGCGTCGGTGCTCTCCTGCGCGTAGGAGAGCCCGAAACCGACGAAGAAGCCGGCCTTGCCGAGATCGAGGCTGAGCCCGGTCATCGACAGCGAGAAGCCGCTCACGCCGCCGCCGAGGGCCGTGCTCCATCCGGACGCGCCGACGTGGAGGCGCGAGACCCGCAGCCGGGCAGCGAGGCCGAAGGCGGTGCGCGCGGTCTGGAACGGCGTCGAGCCGCCGGTGACCGCCAGATCGACCCCGGTCTCCGCCAGGAGCGCCAGACCGCGGACGCGCTCCTGGCGCACCACGGCTCCATACTCGAAGCGATCGAGCTCCGGATCCACCTCGGGCATCGGCAGCTCGTACGGCGGCGGGGGCGTCGCGGCACCGAGGAGCGTCCCCTGGAGACCGAGCGCCGCCAGCACGTCTGCCGGCGACATCCCATACGCCGACTCGAAGTACCCCGCGGCCTCCGGCGGGACGGTGTGGGCGACCACGGCCGCCAGCACGTGCTGCGCTTCGGCGTGCTCGCCCAGCGCCGATCCGCTGGCGGCCCGCACTTCGGCCACGCGTCGATCGATCGACTCCTTCAGCTTCGCGAACAGGCGGTCCGCCGAGCCGGCGGCATCGATCCCGCCGAAGCGACGGCTCTGATCCGGGGACCAAAACGCCTGATCCTCGGCTGTGTCCTCGACGCGGAACGGTTGCGGCTCGGCACCGCCGAACCGGACGATACCGTGCGCCTCCATCTCGATCTTCCGGTGCAGGACCTCGACCTCGATCGGCTTGGCCACCTCTTGGAACTCGATCACCGGCACCTGCCGCACCACCAGCCTGCGCTCGGGCTGGCGGCACTTCTCCGGCTCCGGCGGTCGCTCGAGGCACACGCCCAGCTCGTCGTAGCGGAGGCAGGCGTCGGGATCGCACGCGGGATCGCGCTCGGCCTCCCAGTACGGCTCCTCGGTGAAGCGGACCTGGGGCACCGCATCCGTGTACGTGCGGTGCTCGTGCTCGGACCAGCTCCGATCCGACTCTCGACACGACTCGAACACCACCTCTGCGCTCTGCTCGCCCGTCGCCTGCTGCTTCTCGAGCACGCGGGCGAGCGACGGGCACGACGTCGCGTCGAGATGGACCTCCCAGGCATAGCCGGCGCGCGCCCGCACCGCGCGCTCCAGCTCCGCGAAGCTCGCCGGGGCGGGCGCACCGAGCGTGATCGCGATGCGTTGGTTGAACCAGCGCATCACGTCGTCGTCGGCGGCGGCGGCGAGCTCGAGGTGGTGCGCCTGCGCCCGCTGCAGCAGATCGGCGAGGCGCACCCGCATGGGATGGCCCTCGGGGTACGGCGTCACCAGCACCGAGGCGGCCTCCACGGCCGGGATGAAGCGACCGGCCTTCCCGAGCGCCTCGAGCTCCGACCACCGCGGCCGGTCGATACGCTCCAGCGCCTCGAGGATCGCCGACCGGGCCGCCGGCGCCCCCCACGCGCCGGCCGCGAGGATCCGCCACAGGCGGGTGCGGGCTTCGTCGAGCTGGCCCGCGTCGCGCTCCGCGATCGCCGCAGCGATCTCCTCTTCGGCCAGCGCGAGCGCGGCGCGATCGCGGCGACCGGTCACCTCCTCGCGATCGTGCTCGGTCACCCGCCGCTCGAGCGCCGCGGCGTAGTCGGCGACCGCGATCTTTGGCGCGTGTCGAGCGAGCGCGTCGTCGCCGCGCCCGACCAGATAGGAGGTCTGACAGCCGGCGCCCGCGAGCGCGATCACCAGCCAGCCAGCGCGATGCACGGGCTCACGCTCCTGTCGCCAGAGCTTCGAGTCAAGGCTGGGCGAGGCCCGCGAGCCTCAGAAGCTGGAACCGGGCTGCTCGAGGAAGGCGCGCTCCTCGGGCGTGGAAGCCCGCCCGAGGAGCGCGTTGCGATGAGGGAAGCGTCCAAATCGTTGGATGATCTCGCGGTGTCGGACGGCGTACTCGTGGAAAGATTCAAGGCGCGCGCGATCCTCCGGCGGCGCCTCGTCGACCAGGTCCGCGAACAGCTCGACCGCCCGATCCTGCACCGCGCGGTCCTCCGCGTGCATCAGAGGCATGTAGAAGAAGGCGCGCTGCCTCGGCGTGAGCTTCTGGTCCACCTTCCGCGCGATCGAGACCAGGACGGTCGCCTGCGCCTTCGCGTCGGACGCGAACGCGTCGGCGGATCCTCGATGGATCGACCTCGAGAGCTGATCGAGCAGGATCACCAGCGCCAGACACGTCTCGGGATGCGCGGTCCAGGCGTCGAGCGCGCCCTCGCGGGCGTGCTTCAGATCTCCGCCGAACGTCTCCTTCAACCGGCGATCGTTGTCGGGGTCCGGGGCGAACCAGGTCGATTCGCGCGCGAACCAGTCCTCGAGGATCAGCTTGGCTCTGTTCTCGTTCATCTCCACACCGTGATTCGCGAGGGGGACGATCTCGACGGATGCGGCTCGGGCACCGCGAGCGACTCACCGTCGGTCTGCGCATAGTCCGGATCCCACGGGAGCAGGATCGTGAAGCGGTCGTCGATCACCGTCACCTTGGGGAGGATGGCCGCGACCGGCCGCGCGCCCGCGCGGGCGATCACCTCGGCCGGCGATCCGCCCCCCATCTCCTCCAGCGTGCGCTGCGTCGGCGGAGGGAGGAACATCTCGCCGCGCGCCTGCGCCGCCAGCGCTTCGGCCGGCGTCAACCAGGCTTGCTCCGTGGTCTCGCGCTCGTCGTGCGCCGGCGTCTGCCCCTCGGGGAGCTCGACCAGAAAGAAGCGGGTGTCGTAGCGGCGCTGCTCGTGCGAGGGCGTGACCCAGTGGGCGAAGTAGGTCAGGCGGTCGAGCCCGAGGCGCCACTCCTCTTCTGAGAGCATGTCGACGAGCGTCGCCTCCCCGGCCTGGAGTCGCTTGCGCCAGGACGAGATCCGCTCGACCGGCGGCGTCGGTCCGTCGAGGACGAGGATACCGGCCTCCTCGAACAGCTCGCGACAGGCGGCGCCGTACAGACCCACGGCCTCCGCGTTCGACAGGGGGCGCCCGGGCGTCGGCTCCAGCGTGTCTTCCACCCGCGCGACGTCAGCCGGCGGGATCAGCTCCCGGAGCCGGCAATCGGCGGGATCAAGCTTCCCGCCCGGGAACACGTACGCGCCCCCCATGAACGCGCTCGCTCCGTGGCGCCGCACCAGGAAGACCTCGGTCGTCCCGGCGCCGCGCGCACGGAGGAGCACGACGGTCGCCGCATGTTTCGCGCCGCCCCCCTGCACCCTTCGGGTTTAGAGGGAGGGGCCGGTGGTGGCAACCCCGTCGAGCGACGGGATCGCCTCCAGCCGCGGGACCACCGGTTCCGTCAACCCCGCTTGCAGGACCTGCTCCATGTCCTCGACCAGCACCACCTCGAGCTGATTCCGAACCGCCTCGGGGAGATCGTCGAGATCCGCCTCGTTTCTCCTCGGCAGCACCACCGTCTTGATCCCCCGGGCGTGCGCGGCCAGCACCTTCGACTTGATGCCGCCGACCGGAAGGACCCGCCCGCGCAAGGTCACCTCACCCGTCATCGCGAGGTCCGAACGCACCGGCCGCCCGGACAGGAGCGACGCGATCGCGGTGAACATCGTGACGCCGGCCGAGGGACCGTCCTTGGGCGTCGCACCCGCGGGCACATGCACGTGGATGTCGTGACCCTTGAGGAGCGCGTCCGAGACCCCGATCCGCTCGCCGACCGAGCGCACGTAGGTCAGGGCGGCCTGCGCCGACTCCTTCATCACCTCACCGAGCTGGCCGGTGAGCACCAGCTTCCCGGAGCCTCCCGGGATCAGCGACGCCTCCACGTAGAGCACGTCGCCCCCGAGCGGCGTCCAGGCCAGGCCGGTCGCGATGCCCGGCCGGTTCGGCGCCTCGTGCAGCTCGTCCTGGAACTTGCGGCGCCCCAGGTACGACTTGAGGTCGCCGCGATCCACCTCGAGCGGATGCCCGAGCTCCGACTTCGCCTTCTTCACCGCGGCCGCGCGGAACACCTTGCCCAGCACGCGCTGGAGCTGCCGCACGCCCGCCTCCCGGGTCCAGCCCGCGATCGCGTCCTCGATCGCCGCGTCGGTGAAGTGCACGTCGCCGTCCGAGAGACCGGCGTTCTCCGCCAGCTTCTTGAGGACGTGGTCCCGTGCGATCACCACCTTCTCGTTCGGCGTGTAGCCCTCGATCTCGAGGATCTCCATGCGGTCGCGGAGAGGAGGCGGAACGGTGGCGAGATCGTTGGCCGTCGCGATGAACAGCACGCGGGACAGATCGAACGGCACCTCGAGGTAGTGATCCACGAAGTGGTGGTTCTGCTCGGGATCCAGGATCTCGAGCAGCGCCGACGCCGGATCGCCCTGCCAGCCGCGACCGAGCTTGTCGACCTCGTCCAGCAGCACCACCGGATCGGCAGTCCCCGCGCGCCGCAGCCCCTCGATCAAGCGACCGGGCCGCGCCCCCACGTAGGTCCGCCGGTGCCCCCGCAGCTCCGCCTCGTCGCGGACGCCGCCGAGCGCCACGCGCACCAGCTTGCGCTCCGTCGCCTTGCCGATCGCCTCCGCGATGCTGGTCTTGCCCACTCCGGGCGGGCCCACCAGGAGCAGGACGTCCGCCCGGCCGCGGCCGGCCAACTTGCGCACGGCCAGGTGCTCAACGACCTGCCGCTTCACGTCCTCGAGCCCGTAGTGGGTCTCGTCGAGCACCTGCTCCAGCGCACCGAGGTCGATCTCGGTGCTCGAGAACGAGCCCCAGGGCAGGTCCGTGATCCACCCCAGCCAGTCCAGCGCGACCGATCGCTCGGCCGAGCCGTTCTGGATGCGGTCGAGCCTCGCCAGCTCACGATCCACGACCTCGCGCACCTCGTCGGGCAGGTCGCGATCCTCCAGCTTCTCCTTGAGCTGCTCGACGTCGCTCTGCGGATCCTTCTCGCCGAGCTCGTCCTGGATCGCCTTCAGCTGGCGCCGCAGGATCGCCTCCCGCTCGGCACCGCGGATGTCCGTCATCACCCGATCCCGGATCGACTTCTGCGCGCGCAAGATCTCCTGCGCCACTGCGATCTGCTCGAGCACCTTTTCCGCGCGCCCCACCGGATCGAGAGTCTCGAGCACGTCGAGCTTCCACTCCGGCTCCGATTCGATCGAGGCCGCGACCAGATCGATCAGCGTCGCGGGATCCTCTACGCCTTGCACCACGGCGCCGATCGGAACGTCCGCTCCGAACTCCCGGGCGGCCTCCTGAACCGCGGAGACGAGACTCCTGCGCATGGCCTCGGCTTCGTTCGTCTTCGGCCAGGGGGCCTCCGCCAGCTCGAACTTCGCCTCCAGGTAGGGCGAGATCTGCACGAACTCGTTCAGTCGGACCCGCGCCACGCCCTGCAGCGCGACCGCGTGCGGCCGTTGGTCCTGCTCCTCCTCCCTCACCACGCGGGCCAACGTGCCGATCGGCAGCAGATCGACCGGCGCAGGATCCTGCACCGGCTCCCGCTGCACGGCGACGATCAGCCAGCCGCCGGGCGGGAGATGCTCGAGCGCCACCAGCGACTTCCGCCGGGCGATCGCGAAGGGGGAGATGACACCCGGGAGCAGCACGCCCCGCCGGAGCGGCAGGACCGGGAGGCTCGCGGGCAGGTTTTTGGGAACAGTCAGGTCGATTCGTCTTTCCGCCATCGGACGCACTCGGAAACACCTCGATCCGGAGGTCAAATCGTAAATCGTCGATTGGCTATAAATCCCC
Source organism: uncultured delta proteobacterium (assembly GCA_963803435.1). Taxonomy (GTDB): domain Bacteria; phylum Myxococcota; class Kuafuiibacteriia; order Kuafuiibacteriales; family Kuafuiibacteriaceae; genus CAWDML01. The sequence goes on from CAWDML010000001.1 coordinate 332,084, forward strand.
GGGACCGAGCGAGATTCGCGCTGCGCTTTTCTTATTCCCGGACCTTTCGGATCATGCGCGCGAATGCTGGATCAGGAGACGCTCCGGCGCCGGGCCCTCGATCGAGTCCTGTTCGAGGCCGCCTGGAAGAACGAGCGCGTCGCGAACAAGTTTCGCGGCACCATCTGGATCGCCGTGGGCGTCGCGATGATGGCGGTGCGCCCGTCGCCGACGCCGATCGTCCACTTCATGTGGGGCGTGCTCGTGCTGGCACTGGACGTGACTTGGATGAGGCACACGTTCGCGCGCTGGATCCCGTGGGTCCTGACCACGGTGGACCTCATCGTGCTGGTGGTCGGGATGCAGGCCGGCTACGAGCAGGCGCTCGGGGTGGGGCCACTGTTCGCTGAGCACCACCTGTCCGGCACCGCCGTGGGGACGCTGGTGGTCCTGTCCGTGAACATGATGCGCTTCTCCTGGCGCCTCTCGGTATGGTCGACGCTGGTCGCGATCGCCGGCTTCAGCTGGATCCGTCTGGCGCACGATCGCTTCGATACGCTCAGCTACGTCGACCTGGTCCTCTTCAGCAGCCTCTGCGCGATGCTCGTCTACACCAGCCATCGCTTCAAGAGCATCCTCTCCCACGTCATGCTGGATCTGCGGGCGGTCCAGGAGGCGCGGCTCGCCTCGCTGTCACGGCTGGTCGCCGGCATCGCCCACGAGATGAACACGCCGCTCGGCGCCCTGAACGCGAACACGCAGGTGGCCGGTCGCGCGGCCGAGATCATCCGCGCCGAGATCGCCGCGCCCGAGCAGCGCGTCGAGCGGGCCCTGACCTCGCTCGAGCAGGCAGGCCAGGCCGGTCGGGACGCGGTCGAGCGCGCGATCACGATCGTCGACTCACTCAAGCGCTTCGCCCGGCTCGATCAGTCGGAGGTGCAGCTCGCCGACGTCCGCGAGTGTCTCGACGCCTGTCTGGAGCTGCTGCCCAGCGAGGCGAAGGCCCGCGTCGACGTCGAGCGGCGCTTCGAAGAGGTCCAGCGCATCGCCTGCCGGCCGGGACAGCTCAACCAGGCCTTCATGAACCTGCTGGAGAACGCGGTCCAGGCGATCGAGGGCGCGGGCCGGATCGAGATCCGCGTGGAGGCCCGCGGAAGCGAGGTCGAGATCCAGATCGAGGACAGCGGTTGCGGGATCCCGAAGGAGCGGCTGGCCCAGATCTTCGACCCCACGTTCAGCAGCGGCGGCTCCCGCACCAAGATGGGCTTCGGCCTGGCGTCGAGCCAAGGCATCGTTCAGGACCACGGCGGAACAATCGCGATCGAGAGCGAGATCGGAAGCGGCACCACCGTGACGGTCCGCCTCCCCGCCTGAGGTCAGCCGTCGGGCGCCGGTGCGACGACCGGCAGCGTGGTGGCGCGCTCGTCCCACTTCCAGGCCCCGGCCGAGATCCGAGCGCCCTCGTCGACCTCGGCCGTGATCAGCTCGGCGCCCTCGGCGAACGTCGGCCTCTCCTTCTCGTCGAAGACGATCCGGCTCGAGGCGGCGCCCGGCTCCAGCGGGAAGGTGAGCAGGCCTTTGATCGAGCCGTCCTTCACGGCCAGCACGTAGACGGCGGCTCGCTTCTCCATCGGCGCCTCCACGCCCACCTCGAGGGCGCCGGCGTCGAGCCGGAGCGTCACCGCGTGGGTCGAGGTCGTCCCGGCGGCCTGGAAGAACCTCGCCAGCTGGGAGGCGGTGAAGGCGTCCTGGCTCGCCTGAAGGACGTGCTTCTCGTGGGCGATCGCCTCGGGGAAGCGCCGGCGCCGGTACTGGACGGTGGCGAGGGTGTCCTCGATCGTCGCGAGGCTCTCGTCGGTGGAGCGATCGACGGCGCGCTGCGCGGCGAGCTCGGCGAGCTCGAGCCCCTTCTCGGTGGCCGCCGGCGTGAGCGCGAGCTCCCAGGCCAGCCGGTTGAGCTCCTCGTACGGGGCCAGGTCGAGCTCCAGGTAGCGCTCGATCGTGCGCACCTCGTCGTCGGGCGCCGGATCGACGAACGCCAGCGCCGCCTGTCCCAGCCCGGCCGCATAGAGCGCGCCCAGGATCGCGAGGGTGACCATCGCCCAGGGCGGTCGGGCGCCGCGGATGGGGAGGGTGAGGCCGTCGCCCGCGAGGAGCGCCCCCGTGACGACGCCGCCCAGCAGCCCGCCGATGTGCGCGCTGAAGTCGGCCTCCGGGATCAGCGCGATCGGGAGCGTGAACACGCCGATCAGGATCCACACGCCGGTGCTGGGGACGAGGAGCGTGGGGATACGCTTGCGGTGCTGGTGGGTGATGAACGCGGCGGCGCCCATCAGGCCGAAGGCGATCGGGCTGGCGCCCAGCGTCAGGATGCTGCCGCCCGCGAGCATCGCCAGCTCGCCGGCCAGGCCGGACACGAGCATGATCGTGAGCGCGCCGGCAGTGCCGAGCAGACGCTCGACGATCGAGCCCGCGGCCGCGATTCCGAAGACCACGAAGCCGAGATGGATCAGGCTCGAGTGTAGAAACAGGGCAGAGATCAACCGATACAGCTGGCCGTCCTTCACCAGGATCTCGACGTTGGCGCCGAAGCGCACCAGGGCGAACATCCGGTCGAGGCCGCCGCCGAAGTACAGGAGCAGGCTGGCGACCACCAGGAGCGTGATCGCGCCGATCGTCCCAGGATGCCGGGTGGAGAGCGCCAGCTCGGCGATGCGCGCGTCCCGATCGATCGTCGCGACGCGCCCGTCGCCGTCGGGGAGCTCGCGAATGCGCTCCCGCACGCGATCCACCAGCAGCGCCGCCGAGCTCATCGACTCGAACAGCCGCGCCGGGAACGTGAAGGTCTTGTACGTGGTCTCGATCCAGACCATGCCGTTGTGGGCCAGACGCGCGTAGATCGATCGCACCTCGGAGATCGGGATCTCGACAGCCTCGCGCGAGAACGCGCTGGCGGGCAGGACCAGGCTGCGCGCCCGGACCTCGATCCACTGCTCGGGCGCGGGCCGCGCCAGCAATCCGAACACGATGAAGGGCCCCACCACCGACACCAGCACGATCAGGACGGCCAGCCCCCACTGATCGCTGGAGACCTCGCCCTCGAGCAGCATCGAGCCCAGGAAGGCGAGCCCGAGGAGGCCGGGCCAGGCGAGCCGCAAGAGGGACGGCCGATCGTGGCGAAGGATGAACCGCGCCCTCACACGCTCGCTCCGACCCTCCACCTCAGCGGCTCTCCATCTCTTCGATCAACCGGGGGCGGAGGACCTCCTCGAAGTAGCGGCCGGCCAGCCCCAGGTCCGGGAGCAGGAGCTCGTCGGCGCCGAACTCGAACTGCGCGATCCGCTCGAGGCCGTCGCGCGCGCTGACCGCCGCCTCGTTGAGGTGCGAGAGGCCGCGCGCCTCCAGCTGCGCGTGAAGCATCCAGCCCCGCAGATACGCCAGATCCTTGGGGAGCCCGAACGAGGCCCGGTTGGACGTGTCGCTGTGTCCGCGGAAGACGCGGTAGGCCGTGCTCCAGGCGTTGGCCGCCGCCGTCCTCGGCTCGCTTCCGGCCGCGATCCGCATCTCGCGGATCGCCTCGAACACCTCGACGAAGGTCCTGCCCTCGTCGGCGAGTCGGATCGCGAACGTGTAGTAAGGGAGGGTCGGCGAGGACTCATCCCCGAACATGTCCCGCATGAAGCCGATCTCGCGGTGCTTGGCCAGCCCTTCGTACCAGGTCTCGTCGTCCACCCTGAGGGCGCCGCCCCCGAAGCCGAACATCAGCGACCCGTTGAGGGACTGGCGGACGTGCTGGTCGACCTCGTGGCAGAGCAGCTCCAGATACTGCTTGTAGGAGCGATCCTTTGCGGGGATCCCGATGGTCGGCCCTTCGGAGGACTTGTCGCGGACGTCGATGCTCGAGTAGCGGGGATCGACGACGACCCGGAACCTGGCCTCCGCCGGGACCGGACGCCCCGTGCGGGCCTCGCAGTGCGCGTAGTAGCGCGCGAGCATCCACTCCACGGCGCGGGCGAACTCGGCGGCCGACATCCGCGCTGGGGACATCATGTAGGCGGCGAGCTTGGGCTCGATCCGGCCGCAACCGGGCGCGCTCGCCTTTTCGTGGGCCCGGGTCTCGACCAGATACCGGTAGACCACCCGGGCGGCCTCGAGCAGGTCGTCGTCGACGCCGGCGCCGTACTTCTTGGCGACCGCGCACTTCACGGCGCGATCATCCCGAGCGATCAGGCCGCGGTCGAGCTCGATCGTCGCGAGATCGTCGTCGATCTTGGCGAGCAGCGCGGACTGCACCAGGCCCGCGATCCCCTCGACTCCGCCCTCGCGAAGCTCGGCCGCCAGCGCCACCAGGCGCGCCTCGACGGCGTCGATCGTGAGCCCGTGTCGCGCCAGCGTCGAAGCCAGCGTCCCCGTGCTCTGTGCGTAGGTGAAGCGCGGATTGGCGCGCACGCCTGCCTGGGCGGCCGCCAGGAATCGCGATCTCACGCCGGCGACGTCGTCGATCGTGAGGAGCTCGACGGGGTTGAAGAAGCGCGTGAGCTCCGGGATCTCCGCCATCGCCCGCCGGTGACGGGGCGGCAGCGACGCCTCGATCTCCGCGAGGGGGACCAGCGGGATGCGCGAGCCGCGCCCTCGCGCGAGGGTCTGCTCGAGGCGGAGGATCTCGGTCTGCGTCGGGAGCCGTGACAGGAGCGTCTCGATCGTCGGGTTCGTCTCCAGCACGGGGCGCGGCCGATTCTAACATCGGTTGCGCGCGAGCGGGTCTTCGCGCAGCATCGCGCGCCCCCTCCGATGGACAAACCTGGCAGATCCGCTGGTCTTTGCGCCCTGGCGCTCGCCGGCGTGATGCTGCTGCCGCGACGAGCCTCCGCGATCGACTGGGACCTGACGATCCAGAACCGCTTCTTCCTGCAGGTGCTCTCGGAGGACATCCTGCGCTCCCAGCTGCGCTACGCCACCGTCGACGCCACCACCACCTCGGCCACCGCGCTCGCGTATCAGCTTCACGTGCTCGGCGCCGTCTCCGGCCGCCCGCTCGAGGAGATGGGCCTCCACCTGGGCCTCGACACCGGCCTGATCGAGCTCGGCGAGGACGGCGCGCTGATCGACGGACGAGACCCCGCCGAGCTGCTGCAGCGGACCGGCTTCCTCGGGGTCACCGCGATCGATCTGCAGGTCGGAGAGGGGGGAGTCGTCGAGATCCAGGTCGGAAAGCTGCGGCCCCAGATCGGACGGGGCGCGATCTTCGACGCCTACGCGTTCGGCCTCACGCTCGACGCCGACGGCACGCTCCTCGACGACCCGCTCCCGTTCAGCCTCCGCTTCGGAGCGCTCCTGCCCGACGCTACGTTCACCTCCGAGGGGAAGCGGAGCCCGCTGTTCGATTCTCGAGCTCGCCTATCACTTCGACCGGCGCACGCAGGTACGCCTGCTCGGGGTCTTTTTCGTCGAGGGCGACGACAACCTGGCGCCGATCATCTCCGACGCGCTGGTTCGCGGCCGGGCCGAGGAGTTGGTGGAGGCAGGCGAGGAGCGCGTGGCCAGCCTGCCGCCCGAGCTCCAGAGCGCCGCCCGGCAGCGTCTCGTCGAGCTGCAGGGCACGATCGTCTCCGCGGTCAACCAGGGCGACGTCGGCTACGACGTCACCACCCGCGGGTGGCTGGGTTGGTCGGGGTTCCAGGCCGACCTCGGCTTCGGGGACCTCGAGCTGGGCGCGGTCGGGCTGATCGGCTTCGGCGCCATCGACGCAGTGATCGGACCGAACGCACAGCTGGAGGCGTCGGTGCGGACCGCCCTGGACCGCTTCCCTCGGCTGGCCGACGCGGTCCTCGAGCGCGAGCGCTCGGAGCAGGCGCTCGCCCTGCTGTCCTATTACCTCGGGCTCGACGCGCGTTACGCGCTCACGACCGACCTTGCCATCGAGCTGTTCGGCATCGCGATGAGCGGCGACAACGGGATCCCGTCCCCGCTCGCGGATCCGAGCCCGGGGCGCGCGTATCACAGCTTCGTCAGCATCGCGCCGCTGATCCCGAAGACGGACATCTTCTTCGGCGCGGGCGTCGCTCACAACCTGTCCACGCCGACGATCGCGTCCCTCGCACCCGACGGCGCCGGCCTGCTCGCCGGTGGGATCGACGTGGAGTGGTTCATCCTCAAGAACCTGCGCCTCCACGCGCTGGTGGCAGCGATGGCCTCCTCGGTGACGCGCGACGCGTACGGCGTGGAGCTCGACGCATCCCTCGACGCGTTCCTGCTCGACTGGCTGATCGCCTCCGCCGACGGCGGGCTGTTCATCCCTGGACAGCACTTTGGAGACGTTCCGATCGGCTACCAGACGGTGGTCGCCCTGCGCGTCTTGTTTGCGGACTGAGCGCTCATCCTTTGACGTCGATCTCGATCGCCTGGCCGATGAAGCCCTCGATCGCCTGCGCCATCGCCGCGCCCACCAGTGCCGGCTGAGCGGTCTCCACCGGCTGCTCGGCCAGCGCCCGCACCCGATCGAGCATCGAGAGATAGGCGGTCTCGAGACGTCTGATCTTGCCGTCGACCGCCTCGGGATCCTCCTGCATGTATCCGGCGAACTGAAAGAGCGTGCCGGCGGCCGTCCCGCCGATCGCGCTGTAGCCCGCCGTGCGGAGGCTCTTGGCGGCGTCGTCCTGCCGCGCGGTCGCGATCGCCGCGATGCCGACGCCCAGGGTGGTCAGCGCGAAGGTTCCATAGGAGAGCGCCTGCAGCGTGCGCGTTCGCGTTCGCAGGCTCAGCTTGCGTCTCTTCAGGTTGGTCAGCTGCTCCTGATACACCTCCTGCGCCAGGCCGAGGTGATCGACGATCTTGGGATATCGATCGGCGTTGGGAATCACGTTGGCCGCCACCACCCGGCTGTTGTCGGAGACGGTCAGCGTGCTTCGATCGACCAGGTTCGTGGTCCCGGCACACGCGGTCAGGAAGAGATAGAGCGAAGGGCTGAGGCGAGGTCTCGTGTTCATGGACGCTCGCCCACAGCAAGAGCGAGACCACTCGCGCCGCGCACCGGGGTTCACAGCATCCGCGTAACCCTGTGCGCGATGTTGGCGCGCCGCGTGCGCAGCCGCTGCGGAACCGCCGTTGCAGTCGAGGAGAAGATGCAAGTTGTCTTGCTTCTTCTACTCGCTTCCCATGACCCGGAGCCGTGCCGGAACCTCGAGCTCATCGGGGATTGGAAGAAGGCGGCTCGTTGTTGGGGGGAGGTGGCCGACGAGAACCGGGAACGCCGGCGATCGCTCGCAGTGGAAGCCCACTACCGCAGAGGGCTCTGCCTGCTCGCCATCGACCGACATCATCGGGCCGAACGATCGTTCCGCTGGGTCGTCGAGCACGCGGAGGATCCGACCAGCTTCCCGGCGGCCCACAGCGCCTTTCTCCTGCTGGAGCGCCGGTATCGAGAGGTGCTGCGGGGCCGGGGCAACCGGCGGATGCTCATCGCCGCCTACGAGCGCATCGCGGATCGGGGCAACGAGGAGGTGCGGCGGCTGGCGCTGGATCGCATCGCAACGTTGCTGGGACGGGCGACGCGCGAGGATCGGATCAACCGCTCGGAGCGGTGAGCCTACCGCGATCAGGGATCCGGCGTGTAGCGGAGGATCGTGCTCTCCGGCCAGTCGAGCCCTCCGCAGCTGGGGCTGCAGCCGAGCACGTCCGCGCCCGCCGATCCGTCGAACGACTCCCAGCCGGCGCTGGCCGTGAAGTCGTTCGCGCGAAGCATGATCGGTCCGTAGTGGACCTCGATGACGTTCGTGGACTCGTACAGCCTCGCCTCGGCGCTCACGATCGGCGTCTGGCTCGAGAAGCCGGTGACGTCGAGGAACGTGAAGGTACGGACGCGCTGTGGGGCGGCTCCGGCGATCGTGGAGGTGATCGTCGAGATCGGTCCGGCCGGTGAGGCCGTGTGGAGGTCGTCCCACCACCACGCGATGAGGGCGTTCGGCAGGCCGCGGCTCGGCAGGGGGGTGTTGCTGATCGACTCGATCCCGATCGGTCCGTCGAACCCGATGATCCCGTTCGTGCTGATCAGCGCGGTGGCGACCGGCACGCCCGCGAACTCGAACGGAAAGCCGATGGGGACCGAGGTCGAGCCGTCGTCCGCGTTGGTGAAGACGAGGCTGGCGCCGCCGGCCGGCACGAGCGGCGTGTTGGGGACCGTGGTGACGGAGTAGCCGTGCTGTTCCGGGAGGGCCCGACCCGTGAGCGCGATCTGAGGACGGCTCATGTCCTCCGCCAGGAACGAGAGCGTCCCGCTGTGCAAGCCAGCCTGCATGGGCGCAAAAGCGGCGGTGACGAGGAGCGAGGCCCCGGAGTCGAGGAGGAAGCTCTGTCCGGGGAGTGGAACGACGGAGCTGAACGCCGGATCGCTGCCCGGCTCGAGCCCGAGGAAATCGAGCGAGCAGCTCACGAAGCCCACATTCTGGATCAGCGCGTTCGCCTCCACGCGCTGACCGAGCGGCACTGCGCCGAAGTCGATGCTCGGCTGGACCTCGAGCCGACAGCTCTCCCGGCCCACCGCCTCGGCGAAGATCGCGATCAACGCGACGCCTCCGTCGTGCCGGATCTGGAGTGTCTCCATGAACCGCCCCGCCATCGTCGGAGTGAAGGCGATTTCAAGCGCGATCACATCGTTCGGATCGACCGTGGAGGGCAGCATGCGCGGCATCCCGTTCACGCGAAGCTCGACGACGAGCCCCGGCGTCCGGCCCGGTGCCAGCTGGACCTCGGCGATCGTCGTCGGTCCGTCGGCGCGGCACAGCGCCCTCGCCGTCTCGGTCGAGCCCGCCGGCACCGGCCCCAGGAACACCTGGGCATCGCAGGCGAACGTCTCGCCGCCGCCGCCCTCCCCTCGGATCGTCTTGGAGGACGTGTTCTGACCGCCGGGGACGATCGCGAGCAGGTCGGCCCGGCCCTGGTACGGCCCGCGGTGGTCGGGGCAGAGCTCGATGGGGAGACGGAGCTCCCCGCCCGGCCGCACATGTCCCGACACGGCCCGCACCGGACGGAAGCCCTCGGCGCCGATCAGCGCGAAGCTCTGGGCGTCGACCGCGTAGTCGGTGTCGTTCGTGCAGGTGACCTCGAGCTCGCGGCAGGTCCCGACCGCGACCGCGCCGAAGTCGCCGCCCGCGCAGCGGAACGCCTCGGCCACCCCGATGCCCTCGACGGTCTCAAAGAGCGCCGGATCGAAGCGGAGCGTGGCCTTCGAATCGCCGGCGATCGGCTCGTAGCGGACGGACGCGCCGATGGTCTGGCCCGGCCCGAGGCTCCAGCGGAAGCCGACGGGCGCGCCGTCGATCCGGAAGGCGCCGTCGCCCCCGTCGATGCCGGCCAGCTCTACGGCCACCGTCTCGATCCCCACGTTCTGCAGCTGGAGCGGTGCGAGATAGACGCCGCCCACCGGCGCCCGGCCGAACGGGGGAACCGCCGAGATGAAGAGAAAGTCCGGCTCCGCGCCGAGACAGCCGTCCTCGGTGGAGACGGTACCCGGTGGACAGAGGAGCTCTCCGGTCTCGGCGACGCCGCACCCGAACGCGGTGATCGCGAGCGCGATGGCGGCCGAGCGGATCATGTCACGCGAAGTCCCTGAGCATCTTGCGGAGCTCGATCGTGTGCAGCTCCTCGGTGCCGATCATGCTACGCGCAAACTCCTCGAGATACACGCTCGCGCCCTCCACGACGTCGAGGAGCTGCTTGTAGAGGTTGAGGGCCCGCTGCTCGTGATTGAGGCTCTCGCGCAGGATCGCCGAGATGTCGTGCTGGTGGCTCTCCTCGATCGGCGCGATGCCCAAGGTGGGGTGTCCCTCGAGGCCGGTCAGGATCTCGCCGGCCTGCTGGGCGTGGAGCAGCGATTCCGTGGCCTGCCGCTTCATGAAGTCCACGATCGGCAACCGGTTGGGACCGGTGATCATCAGCGCGTAGTGGGTGTAGCGGACGACGCCGGCAAGCTCGTATTCCATGATTTGATTGAGAAGGGCGGTCGTGTTCTCGACGTTGAGGTCGTGCACTTTGCCCTGGTCTCACTTTTTTCGACCCCGAGGCAAGCGCCGGGATGATCGCGCGCACAGAACGTTTTTCTCCACCCGTCGTTCAAGGCTATCTGTGTGCGCCATGAGAACCTGGCTGATCTCCGCCGCGCTCCTGCTCCCCGCAGCCGCGCAGGCCGAGAAGGTACCCGCGATCGCCGTGGGCCCGGAGCTTCGAGAGGAGGCGCCGGTGCTCGACGCGCCCATCGACGAGGTGACGGTCTACTCCGATCGCGCCCGCGTGGTCCGTCGAGCCCGCGCCGACGCCAAGGCGGGCGTGAACGCCTATCGCCTCCCCGATCTGCCGGGCGGCGCCCTCCTCGACACCGTCCGCATCAGCGCCAAGGGCGCGCGGGTGATTCGTGCCGAGGCCTCGCCCGTGGAGCGCGAGGTGGTCTCGATCGCCCAGGTCGAGGGCCTCATCGGCGAGCTCGAGAAGGTGACCGACCGGATCGCCGACCTCGAGGCGGCGCTCGCGATCGATCGCAGCGAGCTGGAGCGGATCGCGGGCGTCCATCCCGCGCCGCCCGTCGAGGAGAAGGATCGCGATGGGAGGAAGCCGCTCCCGGTCGCCACCGACGCCTGGTTCAAGTCGGTCGCGTTCCTGAGCGCCCGCGACAGCGCGGCGCGCGCCCGCATCCAGAAGGCCGAGGCCGAGGAGGCGAAGCTCGCCGAGAAGCGTGACGAGCTGGCGGCCGAGATCGATCGAAAGAACCTGGGCGCGTTCACCGATCGGCGCGTCGAGGTCTTCGTGGCGATCGAGAGCCCGTCGGCCCGCAAGGTCGACCTGGCGCTCGAGTACTTCATGCCGGGCGCGCGCTGGAAACCGGCGTACGACCTCCGCTTCGAGCAGGACGGCCACCTCACCGTCGAGACGGCGGCGATGGTGCAGCAGGCTACTGGAGAGGACTGGACGAACGTCGCTCTTCTCCTCTCGACCGCGATCCCCGGCCAGGGCATCGAGCTCCCCGAGCTGCTCACCTGGACGCTCGGCGAGTCGCGCGACTTCCTCCCTCAACCCCGCGCGGCCCGCGCGCCGCCGACACCGCCGCGGTTCGCGCCGCCCTCACCGCTGCCTACCCGCGCCGAGGAGCGGCGGGAGATCGAGGTCGAGATCCTCAGGACGCGGTACGCGGTGGCGATGGGACGGGCCTCCGTGCCGGAGGTCTCCTCGCGGGCCTACGGCTCCGGGCTCGCGACCGAGCGGCCGCCCCAACAGCCGCCCGCGATCAAAAAGGCCGAACCTTCGGCGCGCCCCCGCCCCCCGACGCGGGCCAGCCCAGCGCCGCGATACGACAACGCACCGGCCTCCCCGAACGCCGACGACTCCGAGCGGTACGAAGCGGCAGAGGTGACGATTCTCGGGCTCCAGCGCCTCGGGGTCCTTCGTGCACACGCCGCTGGCGCTCTTCGAGTCGGGCGCTCCGCCGATCACATTCTCCGATCCGTATCTGCCGGCGGTGACCGCAGGCGGCCTCGACTATGTCTACCGCGCCCCCACGCGCAACACGCTCACGAGCGTCGCCGAGGACCACCGCGTCCCGCTGGTCGCGCAGACGTTCAAGGCCGAGACCTACTACGAGGCGTCGCCTGCGCTCGACACCACCGCCTACGTCAAGGCCAAGGTGAAGAACGGCTCCGATCGTCCCTGGCTGCGGGGGCCGACGAACATCTTCGTCGGCGGCGAGTTCGTCGGACAGGGCGAGATCCAGACCACCGGACCCGGCGGCGAGATCGGCTTCCCGCTCGGCGCGGACGAGAACGTGCGGCTGATCAGGACCGTCGTGCCCGCGACGAAGCGCGAGGGCTTCTTCAGCAAGGACGACGTCACGACCTACGCCACCGAGATCCAGATCGGAAACTACAAGAAGCAACCGATCACGATCGAGGTCGTGGATCAGATCCCGAAAACCAACCACGAGGACGTCGAGGTCAAGCTGCTCTCGACGACCCCCGCTTCGCTCGCCGAGCCCGACGCCGACGGTGTCATGCGCTGGCGGCTCACCGTGCCTCCGGGCCAGACGAAGACGATCCGATTCTCGTACACGATCGGCCGGCCCGCCGATTGGCAGCTCTACCAGCAGTAGGAGGCGGCGATGGAAGCGTTGGGACTGATCATGATGCTCATGGGGGCGCCGTCGACGGGCTCCACGATCGATCGGGTGGTGGTGTTCGGCGACCGCGCCAAGGTCACGCGCACCACCGCCGCGGCCTGCGCGGACGGGGTGGCGACGGCGGTCTTCTCTCCCTTGCCCGACACTCTGGACGTACGGACGCTCCGCGGCGAATCGAAGGCCGGCGAGGTCATCGGGGTGACGTCGAGCGTGCTCGTGGACGAGCAGGCGATGGGCGACAAGGCCAAGGAGCTGACCGCCAAGAAGGACGTGCTCGACGCGAAGATCGTCGAGAAACAGGCGGCGCTGGCGAGCCTGGCGGGGGAGACGCAGCGGGTGGGGGAGTTCGAGGCCCTCTTCACCCGGGTGCTCGACGAGGAGGTCAGGAACCCGCAACCCGCGGTCGCTTCCTGGTCACAGACGCTCGACCGCTTCCACAAGCAGGAGAGCACGCTGGGCGAGCGCCGGCTCGCCGTGGAGCGGGAGCTGCGCGATCTCTCGCGGGAGCAGACGCGCCTGTCGCGGCGGATCGAGCGCCTCGGGGCGGCGTCCAATCACCAGGCCCGCAGCGCCGCGGTCACGGTGCACTGCGGGCAGCAGCCTAAAGTGCAAGTCGAGTTGACGTACTTGGTTCCCGGCGCGCTCTGGCGACCCGAGTACGATCTCGACTTCTCGGCCAACCGCGGGAAGATCGGCCCGGGCGACGCGCGGTTGACGGTGGCGGCGGTGGTCCAGCAGTCCACCGGCGAGGACTGGTCCAACGTGCGGATCTCGCTCTCCACCGCCAAGCCGAAGCTGGGGGCGGAGGCTCCCTATCCGGCGCCGCTTTGGATCACCGCCCAGAAGGAGCAGAAGGGGAAGGTGCTGGTGGAGGGATACGAGCGACGTGCGCAGCTGGAGGCGGGCGCGAACACCGCGAACGCCGGACCCGAGAGCGCCGAGCTCGAGGACAACGGCCAGGCGGTCCTGCTCCAGCTCCCGCATCGGGTCACGGTCGTCGCCGACGGCCGGCCCTACTGGAGCCCGGTCGACGCGGTCGAGGCCAAGGCCACCGGCAAGCTGGTCGCGATCCCCAAGCTGCGGCCGTACGTGTTCCGCATGGTATCGCTGAAGAACCCGGCCGCCTATCCGCTGCTCGAAGGACGCGTGCACAGCTTCCGCGGTGGTTCGTACGTCGGCGACACCAACGTGACCTTCAAGGGCGCAGGCGAGCCGATGGAGGTGTCGCTCGGGATCGACGAGGAGCTGCACGTCGAGCGCAAGACGCTGACGGACAGAGATCGGGGCGCGGGCTTTCTCAGCTCGACGAAGCACCTGGCGCGCGCCTACCGGATCACCGTGAAGAACCGATCGAAGACGCGCGAGAAGGTGGAGGTCCGGGAGAACATCCCGGTCTCGAAGATCGACGACGTGAAGGTGGAGCTGCTCGCGGCCGGAACCACGGCCGGATACCAGCTCGACGCGAAGCGCGGCTTTCTGGCGTGGACCCTCGACCTCTCCCCCGGGACCGAGAAGGAGGTGAACGTCGCCTACGAGGTCCACCTGCCGGAGGATTGGAAGGCATCAAACTTCTGAGAGCGCACCCCCCGGGAGGCGCCGGACGATCTGAGGCCCGCCCGGGCTCGGCGTCGGCCAAACGCGCGCCAACAGAGGGTTTCAGGGCGCAGCGCAGGCCTGGCGCGCAGGATGCTAGTTTGACCTGTCCATGATGCGATCCAGGGCCTTCGCGCTCACTTCGGCCTCCCTCCTCGCCGGCGCCTTCCTCTCCGCTCCTCGCCGAGCGGACGCCTGCGGCGGTCTCTTCTGCAACACGACCCCGGTGGTCCAGTCGGAGGAGGCGATCGTCTTCGACGTCGATCTCCCGAACAACTCGGTCACCGCGATCATCAACATCGTCTATCAGGGGAGCGCGAACGAGTTCGTCTGGGTGCTCCCGCTCCAGTCTGCGCCCACGCGCATCGAGACCGGATCGCAGCAGGCGTTCACCACGCTGCAGCAGCTGACCACGCCCCAGTTCCGCATCACGGACTACCAGGACGTCGGCATGTGCGCCGACTTCCCGACGCCGCTCGCCGGTTTCGCGAACGAAGACTCGGCGACCCGCGGCGGCGCCGACGCACCGCCGCAGGATCCCGGCGTCACCGTCGTCAGCCGCGATCAGGTCGGGCCGTACGACACCGTCGTGCTCGAAGGCGTTCCGAAGGCGGTCCGCGACTGGCTCGTGGAGAACGGCTTCCTCGTGACCGACCAGATGATGGAGAAGGTCACGCCGTACCTCGCGCAGGGTGACACGCTGCTGGCGCTCAAGCTCCTCAACGATCGCGACGTCGGCGAGATCCGGCCGATCGAGGTGACGATGCAGACGGACGTGGCCGAGAAGGCGATCGAGGCCTGCGTCCCGATCCGCCTCACCGCCATCGCGGCCCAGGCCGACATGCCCATCACCACCTACGTCTTCAGCGACGCTGGGCGCGCGATCCCCAAGAACTACTTCCACGTGATCCCGAACCTGCTGAAGATCGACTGGATCAATTACGGCAGCAACTATCGCCAGCTGATCGCGGACGCGGTGGACGAGGCCGACGCCGGACATGCCTTCGTGACCGAGTACGCCGGCTCCCCGAGCATCCTCGAGAACCAGCTGTACACCGACAGCATGTTCGACCTCGATCGGCTCCGCGCCCAGACCGACCTCGGCGCGTTCCTCCAGGAGCTGATCAACCAGAACCTGCTCCGCCGTGAGGGTGTGCGCCCGATCCTCGAGCACTACTTCCAGACGGTGAAGGACTGCCCCGGATGCTCGCCGTTCGACTTCAACGGCCAGCAGATCGATCCGAACGCGGCGGTCGACGACATCGCCCACGACGTGATCGACCCGGACCGCCGCGCCCAGCAGATCTTCGACTCGCGCTCGCACTTCACGCGCCTGCTCACGATCCTCGATCCCGAGGAGATGACCGAGGATCCGATCTTCGCGTACGACCCGAACCTGGCCGACGTGAGCAACGTTCACGAGGCCAAGATGATCCGGTACTGCGGCATCGGCGGGGCGCCCGGGAGCGCGGGCATCGTCGTGGTCCTGGAGGACGGGCGCCGGATCTACTTCGACGGCAACGGTCAGTCGAACAACGAGCTCATCGACGCCATGCCGTCGGCCGAGAAGATCGAGCAGCTGGCCGAGGGCCTGCTCGTCAAGGACAACACGAACGACATCAACAACCTGCTGGACGAGCACAACGACCGGAACAGCAGCGGCTGCGGCTGTGGATCGGCCGGCGAGCGGGGCGGCGCGGCCGGGAGCGCCGTCGGTGCGCTGATGCTCGGCCTCGTCCTCACGCTGCGCCGCCGCCGAAAAGACCCGAAGTGAGCGCGGCGGGCTTTGCCCGCACGGTCCGCCCCCCTACCATCGAGCCGTCATGATGCTCCGCGTCCGGATGGTTCCGCTCGCCCTGCTCTTCGCCTGCGGACAGGGAACCGACGGCTCTGTACCCGACACCGGGCTCCCGCCGGTCGATTGCCCCACCCACGACGGCGCCACCTTCGAGCTGGGCACCGGCCAGAGCGAGTTCATCCCGATCGCCGACGAGGCCCCGCTCTCGATCACGCGCGGCCCGCAGGGGGGCTGCCACTTCTTCATCTCGGTCCGCACCGACGGCTTCGCCGAGCGCCGCTTCGTCATCCAGTACGAGGTCCTGTTCGCCGAGACCGGCACGACCACCGGGAGCCGCAGCTCCTTCACGGTTCGGCTCCGCCCGGTCGACGATCAGCCGGGCCGCTGCCAGTTCCTGGGGAGCACCGCCTTCCTCATCCAGCCCTGGAGATTCGTCGACGACCGCGTGATCCTCGAGGTCAACGTGACCGACGACGAGGGACGGACCGACTCGAAGAGGAAGACGGTGATCGCCCGCTGGCCGTCCGGGCTCCCCGACGACGCCTGCGGGCCGCGCAGCTGAGCGACAGATGAGCCTCGATCCCGATGACTGGGAGGCGCTCAGGCGCCTCGGCCACCGCATGATCGATCGGATGATCGATCGGCACCGGACGATCGCGGGGGAGAGAGTTCACCGGCAGCCGGGCCACCACAAGAAGCGCCTGCAGCGACCGGTGCCCGAGCAGGGCGCCGGCTTCGAGGCGGCCTACCAGGACTACCTCGACCTGGTGGAGCCGTTCGGCACCGGCAACCTGCACCCCCGCTTCTTCGGCTGGGCGCTCGGGAGCGGGACCTCCTTCGGCGCGCTGGCGCAGCTCCTCACCGGCGCGCTCTCGGCCAACGCGTTCGGCGGCGAGCAGGCGGCCACGTACGTGGAGACGGAGCTGCTCGGTTGGCTGAAGACGATCTTGCGGCAGCCGCCGGAGGCGTGCGGGCTTTTGACCAGCGGCGCCTCGATCGCGAACCTCTATGCGCTCCACGTGGCGCGCGAGACGCTGGGGAGGCGCCGCGTGGTGGCGTCGGATCAGGTCCACGTCTCGATCGATCGGGCGTGCCGGATGCTCGGGCTGGAGCTGACGGCGGCCGCAGACCCGGCGGCGGCGATCGACGCCGAGACGCTGGCCGTGGTCGGCACCGCCGGCACCGTGGTGACGGGGGCGTTCGAGGACCTGGACCGCCTGGCGCAGGCCGCCGCGGACAAGGGCGCCTGGTTCCACGTCGACGCGGCGATCGGCATCGGCGCCGCGCTGACACCGCGCCTGCAGGATAGCTTGCGCGGCCTGGAGCGCGCCGACTCGGTCGCGTTCGATCTCCACAAGTGGTTGCAGATCGGCCCGGGCACGGGGGGCCTGCTGGTGAGAAACGCCCGGGCCCACGCCGCGGCCTTCCGCCAGCCGAGCCCCTATCTGGGGGCGATCCGCGGGGGCCTGGGAGGCTCCGACGTCTGGTTCCATCGCCTCGGGGCCGAGCACACCCGGCGATTCCTCGCGCTCGAGCCGTGGCTGGTGCTGCTGGCCTACGGGACGGAGCGGCTGCGGGCGATGGTGGAGGAGAGCCTCGATCTGGCCCAGCGCTTCGCCGCCCGCGTCGACGCCACGCCCGACCTCGAGCGCCTGGCCGAGGTACCGCTCAACATCGTGCTCTTTCGCTTCCGGTCCGAGGCCCCACGCGCCAACGAGCGCCTCCTGGCGGAGCTGCAGCAGCGCGGGCGTGCGGTCCTCTCGCCGGCGAGCCTCGGGGACCGGTTCGCGCTCCGAGCGGCGATCTTCGGGCATCGCACCACGGCCGCGCAGATCGACGCCGCGGTCGACGAGATTGCGGACCTCGGGCGCACGCTGAACTCGGCCTGAATCAGGCTCTCTTCGAGCGCATCGTCACGAACTCCTCGGCGGCGGTGGGGTGGATGCCAATCGTGCGGTCGAAGTCGGCCTTCTTGGCGCCGCAGCGCAGGGCGATCGCGACGCCCTGCATGATCTCGGGCGCGTCCGTTCCGACCATGTGGGCCCCGACGACGCGTTCGCTTGCGCTGTCCACCACCAGCTTCATCATGGCCTTCTCGGCGCGGCCGCTGACCGTCGCCTTGAGCGGCCGGAAGCGGGAGATGAAGACGTCGACCTCGCCCAGGCGGAGGACCGCCTCGGCCTCGGTGAGCCCGACCGTGGCCACCGGCGGGCTGGAGAACACGGCCGTGGGGATCTGCTCGTAGTCGAGCGCGGTGGGCCAGCCACCGAACACGTTCCCCGCGAAGGCGTTGGCCTCCGCGAGCGCGACCGGCGTGAGCTGCATGCGATTGATGACGTCGCCCAGAGCGTAGATGTGGGGGACGTTCGTGCGCAGGCGGTCGTCGACGACGATCGCGCCGGCCGCATCGACGGCGACACCGGCCGCCTCCAGGCCCAGCTGCTCGGTGTTGGGGAGCCTGCCCACGGCGCAGAGCACGAGATCGGTCTCGATCGAGCCTCCGCCCTTCAGGGTCGCGCGCAGCCCGCCGGGGACGCGGCGGATTCTGCTCGACGGTCTCGAGCAGGTGCAGCTCGATCCCGCGGGTCGCCAGGTGGTCGGTCAGCGTCGCCCGCACGTCCTCGTCGAAGCCGCGGAGCACTGCGTGGGCCCGGTGGACCAGCGTCACCCGGGAACCCAGCCCGTTCATGATGCTGGCGAACTCGACCGCGATGTAACCGCCGCCGACCACCAGCAGGCGCTCGGGCATCCGCTCGAGGTGGAACATCTGATCGGAGTACACGACCAGGTCGGTCCCGGGCACCGCCGGCCGGGCGGGACGGCTGCCGGTGGCGATCAGCACGTTGCGGGCGGTGAGGCGCGACCCGCCGACGTCGAGCGTGTGCGGATCGACGAAGCGCGCCTGGCCCTCGATGACCGTGGCTCCCGCGTCCTCGAGGACCTTCCGGTAGACGTCGTTGAGCCGCGCGATCTCGGTGTCCTTGTTCTTGATCAAGCGCTTCCAGTCGAAGCGCGGCGCCGAGGTGTCCCATCCGAACGGGATCGCATCCTCGACCTCTTCGCGGAAGTGTCCCGCGTAGCTCATCAGCTTCTTGGGTATGCAACCCAGGTTGACACAGGTCCCACCGAGGTGGCCTTTCTCCACCACTGCAACCTTGGCGCCGAACGAGGCGGCGAGACGGCTCGCCCGCACGCCGCCCGAGCCGGCGCCGATCGTGAGGAGATCGAAGTCGTAGTCGGTCACGCCTTTTCTCCGTATCACGATCTGATTCGCGCCCTGAACTGCGAGATCGAGCGGGCACCATCGGGGCTGGCCACTGCCCCGGCACCGCCGTATAGAATCGCCGGATGTCAGAGAACCCCTTCGAGGCGCCGAGGTACGTCGAGTCACCCCCGTCGGCGCCGATCGCGGCGCGCTTCGACGTACGAAAAACGATCGGTGATGCGTGGCGGGCGGTGATCGGCGACCTCGGCGTGGTCATCATCGCCTCGGTGATCTTTCTCTCGACGTCGCTCGCGGCCATCCTGACCGTGCTCGGCTTCTTCCTCTTCTTCCCGGTCCTGCTCTACGGCGGGGTGAAGCTCGTGCTCAATCTCCAGGACGGCATCGCGGGCTACACGGACCTCGGCGACGCCTTCCCGAAGTACTGGTCCGCGCTCGGCGACATGCTCCTGATGATGTTGTTCCAGAGCATGGTCTACCTCCCCTGCTGGGTGCTCGCGTTCGGCGGCGAGATCATCGGGATCCGGTCGGTCGCCGTGGGAGGACAGCTCGCCGCCTTGGCGGTCGCGGCCCTGCTGGTGTCGAGGTTCGTCTTTGCCCCCTTCTACCTGGTCGACAGCGAGCTCGGCGCCGCCGAGGCGATGAGGGCCTCATGGGCGGCGACCAGCGAGCAGAAGCTGATGACGTTGCTCTTGATCGTCGCCTCCGCGGTGATCGCCTCGCTCGGCGTCGCCTGTGGGTTCGGCGCGCTGGTCTCGATCCCCATGAGCTACGTCATGTTCGCGTCGGCGTACCGCCAGATGAACCCGCGACGAACAGCACCCCGGTGAGGGCGCCCGCGAGGTGGGCCACCGGCAAGGGCGTGACCCCGGAGGCCAGCTCCATCGGCAGCAGCATCCCACCCGACAGCGACTCGTACATCAGCTTGATCGCGTGCAGCGCGAGCAGCGCCCCGATCATCCAACTCCGGCTCCGCCGCCAGTCCTCGATGAGGGCGGCGCTGAAGAGGCCGTTCACCGCGCCCGAGAGGCCGAAGTAGCACCCGAGATCGACGCGGGTCGCGACGACCACCGCGGTCGGGACCAGCAGACACAGCAGCATCAGCGGCAGATACCGCGGGCCGAAAGAGCGCTCCCAGACGGCGCCCACCAGGAGCAGCATCGTCAGGTCGCGCCCCGCCTGGCCGAGATCCGTGTGCACGAGCGGCCCGGTGAACAGCCGCCAGACCTCGCCGTGCGCGATCCGGATGGCGTCGCCCATCGCCCACGACGGCGGCGACGCCCACCAGAAGGCGGCGGAGAGCACGAGCGCCGCCGCCGCCACGGACAGCGTGATCCGCATGCCGCTCACCCGCGCCGGCGACGGAGCCGCCACGCGAGGGGCAGCGCACCGATCATCGTGAGGATCGTGATCGGATCGAGATCGCCGCCGCCGCCACCGCCCGAGTAGCGGCGCGGGGGCTCGCTCACCGTCGGCGAGGGATCCGGCGCGGGATCGGGCGGGGCCATCGCCACCATCGTCCCCGCCCGGTTCGCCGGAGTGTCGAGCGTCTGCGTCACGACGAAGGGCGAGCCGTTGCCCACGATCCTTCCCTGGTCGATCGCCAGGAACGACGTGTAGGGGGTGACGATCGCGTGCTCGAGGGCGATGCGTGTGATCGTCGCCTTCGTCCGGGCGTCGGTGCGCGTGTAGTCGGACGCCATCAGATCGTCGATGGCGCGGCGGGCCCAGACGAACGCGACCCCCTCGTGCGGCTCGCCGGCGCCGAGGTCGACCTCGAGCGGCACGTCCACCGGCCGGCCGGCCACGCGGCCGAGCACGTGGATCGTCTGCTTGCCCGGTGCGGTGAACTTTCCGCTCACCAGCAGCGGTTGTCCCGCGTAGACGTCCGGAAGCACGCGGGGCGAGATCTCGGCGACCGAGAGCCCGCCCCAGTCGATCTCGACCCCAGTCAGGTAAGGCCGGCTGGTGCGTCGCACGACCCGATCGATCGCGAGGGCTGGCGACTCGTCGACCGCGACGTAGCTGGCGAAGCCCCGCGCGCCCGAGGCCAGTCGATCGAGGAGATATCGATTCGGCGACGCGCCGACGCCGACCGGGAAGATCCGGTTGTGGGCCGCATGCTGTCCCACGGCGTTGAGGATCTGATCGTCGTTGCCGACCTCACCGTCGGTGATGACGACGACCTGCCGCACCCGCCGCTCGCCGGGCGCCTTCAGCAGCGCCTTCGTGACCCCGCCGAGCAGCTGCGTCCCGCCGCCCGCCTCCAGGCGCCCGATCCAGGTGGAGGCCGCCTCCTTGTTCCCGTCGCTCGCCGGGACGGGATGACCGGTATAGGCCTCCGCGCTGTCGGCGAAGGAGATCACGTCGAACGTGTCCCGCGAGCCCAGGGACCGGACCAGCGACTCCGCGATCTCCCGGGCGCGCATGATCGGGATGCCGCTCATGGAGCACGAACGATCGATCAGAAGAATCACCTCGCGCGCGGTGATCTCGGACGACTCGTAGGCGAGCTTCGGCTGCACGATCAGGCTGAAGTAGCCGCCCTTCTGCTCTCGATGAGTGAGCAGCCCGACGTACGTCCGATCGCCGGCCGTGCGCCAGCGCAGCACGAAGTCCCGATCGGGCCGAACACCCGTCACCGAGACTTCGCGGGTGGCGGCGTCCAGCGTCCGCTCGGAGAGCACGTGCGACGGGCTGGTCACCTCGGCCAGCGGGACACCCGCGGCGAGCCGGACGCCGATCTGCACCTTGGTTCCGGAGGCGCCGTAGCGACCCGCTGAGACCGGCGCGGGATCCGTCGTGTCCGCCGGCAGGTAGCGGGGCCCGACCACCAGCGGAAAGACCAGCTCGTGGCCGCCGTCCTCGAAGGCGAGCTGCTCCACGTACGTGAACCGGACGCGCACCGCCTGCTTCGGCAAGATGTTCGCGACGGACTGGGTGAACACGTTCGGCTTCTGCTCTTCGACCAGGGCCGCGGCTCGGCCGGCGCTCTTGGCGGCCTCATAGGCCCGCCGCGCCGCCTCGGCCTCGCGGATCTCGCCCTCGATCGTCCGCTCGCCCACCTGGATCCGGTAAGCGTGAACGGCCGCGCCGTCTGGCATGGGAAAGACGTAGACGGCCTCGATCGGGCGGTCGTAGGGGTTGTCGAAGACCTGCTCGACGGTGACCGTCGCGATCGGTCCGTCCACGCGGGCGTCGAAGTCGATCTCTTTGACGGGAAAGCCGACCGCCCCCTCGATCGGCTCGGCGAGCCGCAGCTCGCCGGTTTGAACCGGTACCTCGTCCAGGGCGGCCCAGGTCGACGCCCGCGCCGGTGCGGGGACGGCGAAGAGTGAAGCGAACGACAACGCTGCTGCGATTGCTCTGGCGCTCATCGGAGCGTCGCATGGTCAAGTCCGAGACCAACGGCGGCGGTGCGATCGACCCCCCGTGATTCCCGGAGCTTGAGTCGCGCGCGCGATCCCGCGATGAGAAACGAGCTTTGCACCTGCTGCGAAGCTCGTTGGACAATCGGCGCCGCATGAGAGCCTCGGCGGTCGTCTTCGTCTTGCTCGCGTGGCCGCTCCGCGCCGGCGCCACCGATCTGAACGCCGATCCGGGGACGTACCACGACGTCCTCGGCCAGCTCGGTCCCGGCGATCGAATGATCCTCTCCCCCGGCGAGTATCCGGGACTCCCGATCGACGGCCTCGACGGCACCGAGCAACGCCCCATCGTCATCACGGGACCCGAGACCGGCGCGCCCGCTGTCATCACCGGGCGCGCCTGCTGCAACACCATCAGCATCAGAAACTCGAGCTACCTGGTGATCAGCCACCTCTCGGTCGACGTCCGCGGCGAGTTGGTCGACGGCCTCAAGGCCGAGGGCGACGCGACCTACGCGCACCACATCACGATCGAGCACCTCACGCTCTATGGCTTCGGCCAGGACCAGCAGATCGTCGGCATCAATACCAAGTGTCCCGCCTGGGACTGGATCATCCGTTACAACACGATCACGGGCGCCGGCACCGGTCTCTATCTCGGCGACTCTACCGGAGGCCAGCCGTTCGTCGAGGGCGTCATCGAGTACAACCTGGTCGTGAACCCGATCGGCTACGACATGGAGATCAAGCATCAGATCGATCGGCCGGCGGGCCTGGGCATCCCGACCGACGCCGTCACGATCATCCGCCACAATGTCTTCATCAAGGCCGAGAACGCCTCGACCGGAACCGAGGGCCGCCCCAACCTGCTGGTCGGCCACTTCCCGCCGAACGGCGACGGCTCGAGCGATCGCTACCAGATCTACGGGAACTTCTTCTTCGAGAACCAGACCGGCACCGAGGCCCTCTTCCAGGGCGAGGGCCGCTTCACCTTCCACGACAACATCCTCGTGAACACGTTCGGCGCCGGGATGTACGTGCAACCGCAGAATGGAGAGGTGAAGGACGTCGACATCTACCACAACACTTTCTTCGTGACGGACAGCGCCGCCGAGATCTACGGCGGCGGCGGCTACACGCAGAACGTGGTCGCCAACGCCATCTTCTCCGGTACGGGCACCCCGCTCTCCGGCGGCGCGCAACGGGACAACGTGACCGCGCCGCTGGCGATGGCGGGCGCGTACGTCGGTGAGCCGACCCCGATGCTGGGCGTGCTCGATCTCTACCCCTCGGGAGGCGCGCTCTCCGGCGCGGCGGTGGATCTGTCGGACTTTGGCGGCGACCTCGACGTCGATCACGACTTCAACGGCACCGCCCGCGACGGCACCTGGCGCGGCGCGTACAGCGGCTCGGGCAGCAACCCCGGCTGGATGCTGGCCGAGGAGATCAAGACGTTGATGCCCGGGATGAATCCGGCCCCGGACGCGGGCTTCGACGATGCGGGCCGCCCGATCGACGCCGGAGCCACCGCCGACGCGGGCTTCGACGACGCCGGTCGCCCGATCGACGCCGGCATGACGCCGGCAGGGGACGCCGGGCTCGACCCGAAGGACGCCCAGCCCGGCACGCGCGGGCACACCGCCGGCGGTTGCGGCTGCAGCTCGACGGAGCGCGCCGGGGGCAACCGAGCGCCCCTGCTCGTGTTCGCGGGGCTGCTGCTGCTCGTGCGCCGGAGGGTGGGGCGGATCACGTAACAGGGCACGCTTCGCGGCAGTAGAATGACTGGACCAATGCACAGGACGGCGCTGGTACTGCTCCTCACGATCGTCGCCGGCGCCGCGTGCACCTCCAGGTACCCGCACGGTCGGCTGGGCGAGCGGACCGACGGCGGCACGGACGCGGACCGCGGGGGCGGGGATGGCGGAAGCATCATCGACCCAGGCGACGGCGGCGTGATCACTCCGCCCGACGGGAGCGTGGTCAACGCGATCTACGACGACTGCCCCGACTTCGAGCACGCGCTCGAGGTCCCGATCATCGTCAACGACGAGCGCAACACGGTCACGCGCGATCCCGCCACCACTTCGTTCCTGGTGCCCTTCGCCCGCGAGGCAGCGGTCTTCTCGCTCAACAGCCTGGTGGTCCACGACGCCGACGGCAACCGGCTCCCGGCCCAGTTCGAGACCCTCTCACGGTGGGGCGGCCGGCCCGACGACTGCGGCGTCCCAATCCGCTTCGCCTATGCGCACGTCCGCGCGGCGCCCGCGCCCGGCCGCCGCGCCGACTGGTCGGTGAACAGCGAGCTCGACCCGCCGCCCGAAGAGTCGCCGCTGGTGGTCACCGAGGCGCCCTCCGCGTGGGTGATCGACACCGGTCCGGCACGCTTCACCATCGAGCGCCCCAACTTCCGCGGCCTCTCCTTGGTGGAGCTACGAGATCCGCAAGGTGACTTGCACACGGTGAGCGGTCTCGGATCGGCGGCCGGGTTCGTGGTGGTCCATGGCGGCGAGAAGAGCACCGACGCGCTCCCTGCCTGGCACCTGGAGCTCGAGCGCAAGGGCTCGCAGGTCGTGACCGTGGGCGCGCGCGGCTACTACGCGGCCCGCGGCGGACAGCGGGACCTGGCGTACACGATCCGGCTCCACTTCACCGCGGGCAGCGCCGCGGTGAAGATCGATCACACGTACTACTACGGTGACGTCGAGGGCTGGAATGCGGACGGCGCGTCCAACTTCACCGGCATCGATCGAGCGTATATGCACGTGCCGCTGTCCGAGCCGGTCACCGGCGTCCGCGTCCGCGGCGATCAGACGGTCCACCCGATCACGGGCGGGGCGCGCCTCGAGCAGGAGAAGCGACTTCCGGACGATCCGGAGGTCCGCTTTACGATCACCGGCGGCGGGAGCCAGCTCGAGCGCGGCGGCGCGGCGGTGCGGCCGTTCCTGTCGGTGAGCACCGCCTCCTTCGGCGTCATGGCCACAGTGGCGCGGATCGCCGAGCGCGATCCGCAGGGTCTCCGCTACGACGCCGCCACCAACGCGCTGGAGCTCGACTTCACCTCCTCGCCGATCCAGATCGGCGGCGCCCGAGGCATGTGGTCGGTCGGCGCGATCGACTTCTCGCTCGGCGCCATCGACGACGCCCGCGCCGACTCGCTGCGCCTGACGGCGGAGCGCCCGCTGCTGGGGACACCGTCGCCGGCCTACGTCGACGGGACGGATACGATCGGTCCCTATGCGCCCGAGGAGACCCCCGTGACTGCGCCCCTGTTCGCCGCGCTGGCCGAGATCCACGCGAACACCAGGCAGTACCTCTCGGACCTGCGCATCACCGGGATCCAGATCTGGCCGGACCTGCCGTCGACCTCGTGCTTCGTCGACTTCGACTGTGACTCCGCGATGCAGGAGTACTTCGAAGGCGGACAGAACAACTACTGGAACTGGTCGAAGCCTGGCGTCGACGAGTTCTTCCGCACCGGGAACAACGACGACCTCTACGACTTCTCGCTGGGCGAGGCGACCACCTACGCCGAGACCATCGCGATCCGCACCTACCACGACCGCCCCGAGGACTCGTCGGTGACCGGCCTCGCCCCCTGCTACGGCAGCTCGCGCGGCTTCTCGGGCGACTTCATCGAGGGCCTCAACAACCGCCGCGACAACTGCCCGGCCGACTACTCCTATTCGAAGACGCTCAAGGTCGCGTACCTCGCCACCGGCGATCGGCGGTTCGCAGACTACTTCGAGGAGGCGGGCATCGGCGCGATCAACGCGTTCGGCGAGCCTCCGCTCAACCCCGATCCGTACCTCGAGCTCAACCTGACGCGCCTGTCCGAGCAGCGGCTGGAGAACCTGTCGAACGGCGCCGAGTTCGCCCGCGATCCGGAGATCGGAGACCGCCTGCGCCAGAAGCTCACCGACTACGTCAACTTCATGCTGGGCCGCGCGCTCATCGATGGCCACGCCTGCGACACCGCCGCCAGCGGAGAGAACGACGCCCGCCGGATCGGCCGGTGCAGCAGCATCCCGGGCTGGATGGCCCCGGTGCCGCTGGAGTGGGCGCTCCGGACTGCGCGGATCCTGAGCCACCCGGCGCTCCACACGTGGGTCATGCGGCACGGCGAGCAGTCGGCCCGCAACATGACCGTGGTCGGCGCCGGCGGGCTGCCGGACATCTCCCAGGCGATGGGGCCCCAGGGCTGGCGCAGCGGCTACCAGTGCGACACCAACAGCGACGGTGTCGTCGACTCGAGCTGCGTGCGCTACACCACCGGCGAGAACGACAGCTACTACTACCAGGACGGGATGATCGCGTTCCTCAACGTCTTCGGCCTGGTGCTCTCCGCCGATCGGAGCGACCCGCAGCACATCTGCGACTGGCTCCCCGACGCCTGGTCCTCGCGGATCGCCACCGTGGCCAGCGGCGAGATCAACGAGAGGATCTGGGGCAAGGCCTCGGGCCAGGCGTTCGGCATGGCGGAGGAGACCGCCGGCGCGCTAGCCCGCTGCCCGTAACCGCGCATTTTGCCCCCAACGCTTCCGCCGTCCCGCCGAGAACCGATCCGACGATCATGGGCGGGGCCTAATCGAGGTCGAACGCGCCCTGATAATCCACGCGAAGTGTTCGATCCTGGCGCTCCTTGGCGAGCACGCAGCGGCCCACCGCCAGGAGGTCGAGCTCGGTCCCCATGAAGCAGCGGAAGGCGTCGGTCGGCGTGCACACGATCGGCTCGCCGCGGACGTTGAAGCTGGTGTTGATGATGACCGGACAACCCGTGAGCGCCTTGAAGCGCGCCAGCAACCGGTGATAGCGCGGATGCGTCTGTTCGTGGACCGTCTGGATCCGCGCCGAGTAGTCGACGTGCGTGACCGCCGGTATGTCCGACCGCAGGACCTTGAGCTTCTCGATCCCGAAGAGCTGCTCCTCCTCGTCGCTCATCCTCCGCTGGCGCTCCTTCTTCACCTCGGCGACCAGCAGCATGTAGGGGCTGTCGGCGTCGAGCTCGAACCAGTCGGCGACGTCCTCTCTGAGCACCGAGGGGGCGAAGGGTCGAAACGACTCACGGTACTTCACCTTGAGGTTCAACACCGACTGCATCTTGGGGGAGCGCGCGTCGCCCAGGATCAATCGCCCGCCCAGCGCGCGCGGGCCGTACTCCATTCGACCCTGCATCCAGCCGACGGCCTGCTCCGCCGCCAGCGCGCCCGCCACGCGGTCGATCATCTGGTCCTCCGACAGCACCTCGTAGACCGCTCCGGCCCGGGTGAGCTCCGCCTCAATCTCCTCGTCGGAGAACTCGGGTCCGAGATACCCGCCCTTCATCCGGTCCCCCGGTCCGGCCGGAGCGCGCGGCTGCCCTTCGAGCAGGTGGTGCGCGATCAGCGCCGCGCCCACCGCGCCGCCCGCGTCGCCCGCCGCGGGCTGGATCCAGATGCCCTCGAAGCAGCCGTCCCGCAGGATCTTGCCGTTCGCCACGCAGTTGAGCGCGACACCGCCCGCGAGACAGAGGTTCTTCATCCCCGTCTCCCTGGCCAGCGCGCGCGCCTGCCGGAGCATCACCTCCTCGCAGACCACCTGGATCGACGCCGCCAGGTCCATCTCACGCTGGGACACCGGGGCCTCGGGCGCTCGCGGCGGACCGCCGAAGAGCGCGTGGAAGCGTTCGCTCGTCATCCGCAGGCCGGTGCAATAGTCGAAGTACCCCAGGTCGAGCCGAAATGATCCGTCGTCCTTCAAATCGATCAGATTGATCGAGGATCGTCTGCGCGTGGAGTGGCCGCCCGTACGGCGCCAGCCCCATGACCTTGTACTCGCCCGAGTTGACCTTGAAGCCGGTGTAGTAGGTGAACGCGGAGTAGAGGAGCCCCAGCGAGTGCGGAAAATGGATCTCCTTGTAGATCTCGAGCGAGCTCCCTCGGCCGATGCTCGCGGAGGTCGTGGTCCACTCGCCCACGCCGTCCATCGTCAGGACCACGGCCTCGTCGAACGGCGAGGGGAAGAACGCGCTCGCCGCGTGGCTCTGGTGGTGCTCGGCGAACAGGAGCTCGCGGTCGACGTCGAACTCCGGGAAGTGCTTGGCGAGCTGTTTCTTCAGCAGGTTCTTCTGGAACAGCTTCTCGCGCAGCCAGATCGGCATCGCCATCCGGAACGAGTTGAAGCCGCGCGGCGCGAAGGCCAGGTAGGTCTCGAGCAGGCGCTCGAACTTGAGGAAGGGCTTGTCGTAGAAGGCGATGCGGTCGACCTCGGAGATCGCGATCCTGGCCTCGCCGAGACAGTACGCGATCGACCGTTGAGGGAAGCGCGCGTCGTGCTTCTTCCGGGAGAAGCGCTCCTCCTGCGCGGCCGCGACGATCTCGCCGTCCACCACCAGCGCCGCCGCGCTGTCGTGGTAGAACGCGGAGATACCGAGGATCTTCATCGCCGGCTCAGAACAACGTGTAGACGAAAGGGGCGATCGCGGAGCCGTGCGCGAGGAGGAGCAGGCCGCCGAAGATCACCAGCATGACGACGATCGGGAGCAGCCAGAACTTCTTCCGCTCCCGCAAAAAGGCCCACATCTCGCTCAGAAAATCCATCGGGGTAGCCTCAGAACTGGCGTCGCATGCTCTCGGGCGAGGGACCGGGTGGCTTGCGCTCGATCCAGTAGCTCGACGCCCTCGCGTCGAAGCGGCGAGCCAGCCCGTCCTTTCCCAGCGCGCGCATCAACAGGGCGATCGGCGTGATCGTGAAGAAGAAGAGCAGCGCCATCACGATCGGGTTGACGACGCTGGCGAGCAGCAGCCCGAGCTTCGTCCAGACCCGGTTGAGCGGCCCGAGCCAGCGCGGCCTGACGACGGCGAGCGCGAGAAAAGACGCAGCCGCGATCAGCGCCCACGGGCGCGCCTCGCCGGCGCGAAGGAGCGGCGAGAGCCCGTAGATCGACAGCACGACGGAGAGGGTCAGGCCGAACGCACGGTCCGAGCTCCCCTCGATCGGCTCCTTGGGCGCGAAGTCTTCGTGCGTGGCTGCCAAGGGCCCAGCCTTAGCAAAAAAGCCGCGACCAGGCGACCAGGTTTGCCGCCGGGGCTTAGCCCGGCGCGTAGGGATCGCGGCCGGCGGCGCGCTCGTCGTCATCGTCCGTGCCGTCGTCGTCGAAGTCGGCGCGGGGCGGGAACGTCGTCCGGACCGACGGGAGCCCCTCGCGGTGCGTGCGCAGGATCTCGATCACCTGCTCGAAGGTCTCCCGGATCGGGTTCCGGATCCGCACCGAGCTCGGGAGCGGGACAAACTCGCCCTCGCGCTCGCTCGGGTAGAAGTGGCGGACGCCGGAGTCGCTGCTCCAGTTGGCGCCATGGGTGGCCGGCGCATACTGGACGACGATTCCGGTCTGACCGTCGGCGTTTCCGGACGCGGGGGAGGCGATCGCCGGCACGCCCTCGATGGGCCGGGCGTACGGCTCCAGCAATCCGAATCCTCCGGCTCGCGCGAGCGCGTCGGTCCCGACGTTCGACATGAGCTCATCGTCCATCACCTCCAGCACCACCACGTGCCTCGGCCCGGTCCCGAGACGATCGCGGAAGTAGTGGGGCGCGTACGTCAGCGGATCCGCGGGATCGATCAGCGCTTCGACGAGCGCGACCGCTGGATGAAATCGATCGAAGTCCCCCTCGATCCCGTAGACGCTGCGGCCGAGCGGGACCAGCAGGGCGGAGAGCAGCGGAGAGGCGGGCACGATCACGTCGATGATGCCGCCGCCGCCGACGTCGAGGATGTACAGGTCGATCGCCGGCTCGACGCCGGCCAGCACACCGCCGATGATCGCGCCGAACGACTCACCCAGATAGGCGAGCCGGGAGGCGTCGAGAGGTCCCGGGACGCCCTGAACCTCACCGCTCTTCAGCGCGATCGCCAGCTGCGACAGGTCGAGAACCGATTGCCGGAAGCTGTCGCGGACGGCCGAGAGGTTGCGCAGGCCCTCGAGCAGATCGAGCGTAGAGATCGGGCCGGTGCGATCGCCGAACCCGTCGGGCGCGTGCGCGTCTCCCGCGAAGTCCTCCGCGATCTGGGCCGTGTTGTTCTCCTCGTCCACGTCCTGCCAGCGCGCTCCGTGTCCCTCCATGTCGATCGCGACGAGCGCGTAGCCCGCCTCCGTGAGCGGCTCGGCGAAGGTGAGCATCGCGTGGCGGCTGGCACCCAAGCCGTGACCCAGGATCAGCGCCGGGTAGCCGGCGGCAGGCGCCGGGGCCCGCGGCAGGATGATCGTGACCGGGATCGACTCGCTCGCGATCGGGAGCGGTACGCCGCCCGCGTCGAGCTGGAACGTCTCGTCGTCGGGACCATCGTCGCCGGTGTCGTCTCCGCGAAACCGGGTGCGATGAAGGACGCCCTGGACCACGGCCCCGACGTGGGCATGCGCGACCCCCGTCCGCGTCCATCCCCAGCGATCGCGCCCGGTCTCGTCGCGCTCCGGGCGTCCGAGCAGACAATCGAGCGCCGCGGTCGAGGAGAAGACCAGCGCGTCCGGGCCGACCTCGATGCGGGGCGCCGGCACCAGCGCCCGATCCTCGAGCCGCGCGCGGGCGGCCACCAGCACCTCGCTCGGCCCGCCGGTCGTGAAAACGCACAGGGCGGCCGGCTCGCCGACCTCGGAGAGCGCCTCCGCCACCGACGCATCGACGAAGCGGGCCGCGCCAATCCTGGTGCCGTCGGCGGCGCGCACCCGGCGGGTGAGGACCGCGGCGTAGCGCGTACGCTCTCGCAGCACCGCCCCGGGGACCGGAGCGCCCTGGACGACGGAGCGCTCCGGGTTCCAGCGCCACTCCGTCGGGATCCGCTCTCCCGTCGAGAGCTCGAATCAGGAGCGCTGCGCCCGCATCGAGGGAGGACGGATCGAATCTCTCCGTCGATCGGGAACTCGATCTCCGGCCGAAGCCCGAAGCCGTCCAGGGTGGACAGGTGCCGGCGCAAGAGCTCGGTGTTGTCCGGAGCGATCGACTCCAGCCCTCGGATTCGACCGAGCCGGCCGTCGGCCTGGAGGACCGCGTCCGAGGGCATGGGCGCCTCGCCGAAGGCCGGCGGCCCCTCGCCAATCGAGCGCGGGACCGCGCTGGGCGTCGCCTCGCAGGCCAACGCCGCCATCAGAAGAGCAGCGCCCGCGCCGTACGTGCCAGAGCGTCTGCCAGCTTCCGCGATCCGAGATCGCCAAACACCACCCAGCGTTGGATCTGCATCGTCATCGCACCGACCAGCGACCATCCGAGCACCTCCACATCGACCTGCTTCAACTTTCCCTTGGCGCCCAACCGCGAGAGCTTCGACGAGACCAGCTCCGCCTGCTGCGCGAGCGCCCTGTGCAGCGTGTCGCGCACCGAGGGGATGGCAGCGCCCTCGGTGAGCGCCAGACGTGCCACCACCTTGTGGGCGGACAGCGTCCTCACCAGGCCCTTCACCGCGAGATCGATCCCCTCATCGAGGCTCCCCGCCTCGGCCGTCACCTCGGCCGCCATCCGATAGAGCTCGGCCACCAGACGTGCCACCAGCGCCTCCACGACCGCCTCGCGAGAAGGAAACCGCGCGTAGAACGCCGTGGGCGAGATCTCGGCGCGCTCGATCAGCTGGCGCAGGGAGGTCTCGCCGAACCCCTGCTCGGCGAACAGCTGCTCCGCCGCCGCCAGGATCCGCTCATTGTCGAAGGCGCGGGCTCGACCCACGCCCATCCCTTACCAATCGGGCGTTAGAAAGACAATAGGATAACGAACGTTCGTTATCTAATACCTACCTGTGGACGCACGGGCCCCACTGCGCCGCCAGGTCGGCGGCGTCGGCCGAGGTCGGCTCTGTCTTCCAGTTGCCCTTCTTCATCACCGAGGTACGGCTTACGTGGAAGAGATCGAACGCGTGCCCGAGCTCGTGCGCCAGCACGACCGCCATCGCGTGCTCATCGTCGACCCGGCGCGCCAGCCGGACCACCTGCGCCTGGTCGTCGTACGCGCCCAGATACAGGTTGGAGTCGACGAAGACAATCGGGAGCTCGGCCGCAGCCGGATACCGCGCGAGCGTCAAGGACGTCGAGGCGACCGCGTCCCACATCGCGACTGCGTCCGCGACGCTCGCGAGCTGTTGATCGGTGGCGTCGGCCGCCGGCGCCAGCACCAGCGGCTCGCACGCGTCGTAGACGTGGAGAAACGCTCCCGGCTTGCCGCAGGCCGCCGACGTGAGGACGAGCGTGGCGACCAGGATTCCTCCGGCCGTCCGGTGAAAGGCGTGCACGGGCGACAGAATAGGCGGGACGCCGGGCGATTCAAGTCGCGGCCCGCCCGGCGTCTCGCGATCGTACGTTCGCGCGCGCTCTCAGCAGTAGCTGTCGATCGCGCGCATGATCTGCTCGTAGCTGACGGGCTTCTCCAGGATCTCGGCGGCGTCGATGGTGCTGCTGCGATCGCGCCCCGCCGCGGTGACGACCACGACCGGGATGTCCGCGTAGTGATGGAGCTTCTTCTGCCGCGTGCGAAACTCCCAGCCGTCCATCACCGGCATCATCAGGTCGAGAAAGATCACGCAGGGAGTCTCGCCGCCGGTGACCAGGTGGTCGAGCGCCGCCTGGCCGTTGTCGACGCAGATCACCTCGTAGCCCTCGACCTCGAGGATCGCGCAGAACGCGTCGCGAATGTCCGGGTCGTCATCGACGATCATGACCGTCTTCGTCATGGCACTTCCGCTCCTACCGGAAGGTAGACCGTGAAGGTCGAGCCTTCATTGGGCTGGCTGGTCACGTCGACGGTCCCTCCATGAGCTTCGCAGATTTGGCGCACGATCCAGAGCCCCAGTCCGAGACCGCCGAGGTTGCGGGCGGCCTCCGTCCGTTCGAAGCGCTGGAAGATACGGTCGAGGTCCTCCGAGGCGACGCCGATCCCGTGGTCGCGCACCTCGATCACGGCGCGCGCTCCCTCGGTCGAGAGCCTGAGCTCGATCGGTCTGCGGGCGCCGTACTTGAGCGCGTTCTCCACCAGGTTCGTCATGATTTGGTCGACGCGGCCCTTGTCCCATTCACCGACGACGGGCGCGCTCGCGATCAGCTGCAGCGTCGACCCGGCATGCGCCGCAGCCGTCTCGAAGCGATCGACGAGCTCCTGCGCGAGCGCGACCAGGTCGAACCGTTCACGCTGAAGGACCAGTCGGTCGTCCGCCATCCGGGAGACGTCGAGGAGCTCGCTGGCGAGCTGCGCCAACCGCTGGCTCTGCTTCCGCGC
This sequence comes from uncultured delta proteobacterium, assembly GCA_963803435.1. Classification (GTDB taxonomy): domain Bacteria; phylum Myxococcota; class Kuafuiibacteriia; order Kuafuiibacteriales; family Kuafuiibacteriaceae; genus CAWDML01. Next base: position 365,430 of record CAWDML010000001.1, read on the forward strand.
CTTCTGAAAGCGGTCGATCACCTTGTCGGGGGCCAGCTGGGCGAGCCGTCCGTCCGTCGCGTACTGGAGCAGCGCGGTGAGATGGAGCTCGAGCGTCATCAACGGCGTCCTGAGCTCGTGGGATGCGACCGAGAGGAAGTCGTCTCGCCGGGCGATCGCCTTCTGCGCCTCACGATAGAGGCGCGCGTTCTCGATCGCGATCCCGGCGCGACGCCCCAGCTCCTCCGCGAGTGCGAGGTCGTCGGCTCGGTAACGTCGGGCCGACTCCGCAAAGACGAGCGTCATCGCGCCGAAGATCTTACCGCGGAGGTTCAAGGGCACGATCATGATGGAGCGGAGTGAGAGCTCCCGAACGAGCCGCAGGTACTCTTCGTCCCGCGCACCCGCCACCAGCATCTCGTTCGTGACCTCGGGGTAGAGCTCGGACACGCCGGTCTTGAGGACGTTTGGGACGCCCCGTGGGGCCTCCAGTTTCGGCGGATAGCGTTCGCGCAGCACCCGGGCCAGGGCGATCTTGTCGGCATCCCGGTGCGCCACCGCCACCGACCGGATCACGCCCGCCTCCAGCAGATCGATCCCGCACCAATCCGCGAGCCCGGGCACCAGCAGATCCGCCAGCGCGCGGAGGGTCTGGTCCAGGTCGAGCGTCTCCGAGAGCGTCGAGGTGGCCTGCACCAGGAACCGCAGCGCATCCTGCTGCGAGCGCTCCGAGGTGACATCGTGCCAGATGTTGATCGCGAGCTCGGGTCGGCCGTCGACATCGAAGACAGGGCTTGCCTGCACCCGGGTCCACCACTCACGCCCCGTGCTCCGCTCCCGCACGTGCAGGGTGACGGGCTTCGGATGCTCACCGCGCAACGCCTGACGCCCCGGCAGCATGTCGAAGTTGGCCGGGCGACCGCTCTCGTCCAATACGTCGAACCTCTCGATGATCTCCGCCGAGGTTGCCGCCAGCATCGACGACGACGACTCGTAACCGCAGAGACAAGCGGCGGCGTCATTGGCGTAGATCAGCCTGCCGGAGGGGATCCTGGACGCTGATCCCGTCGCGGACGCCCTCGAGAATGACCTCGAGACGGCGAAGCAGCGCCATCTCGCGCGCGTGGCTCCGCCGGAGCTCGACCTCGGCCTCCTGGGCGGCGATACGTTCGGCCTGCGCACGGGCCAGCTCCACCTCGAGCTGCTCCGCCTTCCGACGCTCCGTCAAATCGCGCGTCACCTTGGCGAAGCCGCGCAGCGTGCCCGACGGTTCGTGCAGCGCCGTGATCACGACGTTGGCCCAGAAGGGGGTGCCGTCCTTTCTGAGGCGCCAGCCTTCGTCCTCGAAGCGCCCGGCCCGCGCGGCCACCTCGAGCTCGTAGGCCGGCTTGCCCGTCCCGAGATCCTCGGCGGTGTAGAACTTCGAGAAGTGTTCTCCGATAATCTCGTCGGCCGAGTAGCCCTTGATGAGACGGGCACCCTGATTCCAGCTCAGGATGCGACCGTTGGGGTCCAGCATGAAGATCGCGTAGTCCTCGACGCTCTCGACCAGGATCTTGTAGTCGCTCTCCTTCAGCTCGTTGGGCGCCTCGTTCGCTCGCTGACGCATGATGCTGGGCCCTTTGAGGCCATAGCCGAGCCCGTCGTCTCTGGCAATCCGGGAGTCCCGCTGCATGCGGCGAAGCGAATGTACAAAAACGTCTCGGTGCTCAGGCCATCCCGAAGTACGTGGGCTCGTTGCCGGGCTTCCACTTGATGTTACAGCCCATGGACGGCCTCTGGTCGTCGCTCACGGGCGTACCGGCGAGAACTGCGTCGAGCGCCGCCCGGAGATCGCGTCCGTCGTTCGGTTGGTCGTTGCTCGGCCGCGCGGCGTCGAGCTGACCGCGGTACACCAGCGCGCGATCCCGATCGAACACGAAGAAGTCCGGCGTACAGGCGGCGCGGTAGGCCTTCGCCACCGCCTGGGTCTCATCCGAGAGATAGGGGAAGGTGTACCCGCGGGCCTCGATCTCGCGCTTCATCGCATCCGGGCCGTCGTCCGGATACGTCTCCGCATCGTTCGAGTTGATGCCGAACACGGCGACGCCCTTGGCCTGATAGTCCCGCGCGAGCCGGGCGATCTCGCCGGCCACGTGCTTCACGTACGGGCAATGGTTGCAGATGAACATCACCAGGATCGCGTTCGACCCCGCGGCGGCGTCGAGCGAGACCATCTCGCCTCGAGCGTCCGGAAGCGAAAACTCGGGTGCTGAGGTCCCGAGCGGAAGCATGGTGCTGAGCGTTCTGACCATCTTGGTTCACCTCATCGCAGCGCCATCGGCCGGCGCAAGAGATACTCGTCCCACGCGAGGATCCCGAGATCCTTCGGGCTCCGGTTCCAGCGTAGCGCCTCCACCAGCGCCCGCGCGAGCTGAAGATCCGTGATCAGCGGGATCCCGGCGTCCACCGCGCGCCGGCGAATGAAGTAGCCGTCGGGTCGACCAAGCTCGTCGTACTCGCGCGGCACGTTGATCACCAGGTCGACGAGACCCTCGTCGATCGCAGCGATCGCGCCGCCGTCCGCAGGCTTCTTCGCGATGGCGGTACACTCGATCCCGACCTCGTGAAGCATCTTCGCGGTCCCCTCGGTCGCATAGATGGGGAGGCTCAGCTCCTCCGCGACCACCCGCGCCTCATCCACGAAGGAAAACTTGTCCTCGATCGGTCCGAGCGAGAGCAGCACGCCTTTCTCGGGGAATCGAAAGCCCGCCGAGAGGAGCGCGTGGAGGAGCGCCTCGTGAGCGTCGTCCCCAAAGCATCCGACCTCGCCGGTGCTGGCCATCTCCACACCGAGCATCGGGTCGGCGCCCACCAGCCGCGAGAACGAGAACTGCGGCACCTTGGCGGCGACGTAGTCGAGATCGAAGGCCCGGTTCCGGACCTCGTCCTGCACCCCCAGCATGCGGCGCGTCGCCTCGCGGACGAAGTTGTTGCCCGTGACCTTGGAGACGAACGGGAAGCTGCGCGACGCCCGCAGGTTGCACTCGATCACCCGGACCCCGTTGTTCTTCGCCAGCATCTGGACGTTGAAGGGGCCGGTGATCTCGAGCGCCGACGCCAGCGCGTCCGCGATCTTCCGCGCCTTGTGGACCGTCGGGATCGAGATCGATTGCGGAGGCAGCATCAGCGTCGCGTCGCCCGAGTGGACCCCGGCGTCCTCGACGTGCTCGCTGATCGCCCACAGGATGAGCTCGCCGTGATCGGCGACCGCGTCGATCTCGATCTCGCGCGCGTGCGTCTCGAACGCCGTGATCACCACCGGGTGCTCCGGCGAGACGCGCTTGGCGCGCTCGAGGATCCGCTTCAGCTCGTGGGGCTCGTGCGCGACGCTCATGGCGGCGCCCGACAGCACGTAGCTCGGCCGAACCAGGACCGGAAAGCCGCCCAGCTTCTCGACCAGGGCCGGACCTTCGGCGACCTCGGTCATATGCACCCACTTGGGCTGATCGATCCCGAGGTCGTCGAGGAGCGCTGAGAACTTGCTGCGATCCTCGGCGCGGTCGATGTTCTGCGGGCTGGTCCCCAGCACCCGCACTCCGTTCTTGTGCAGCCGGATCGCCAGGTTGTTCGGGATCTGTCCGCCCATGCTGACGATGACGCCGTCGGGCTTCTCGCGCTCGTACAGCTCGAGCACCGACTCGAAGCTCACTTCGTCGAACACCAGCTTGTCGCAGACGTCGTAGTCGGTGCTCACGGTCTCGGGGTTGTAGTTGACCATGATGGTCTCGTACCCGAGCTCGGAGGCCGCCTTGGCGGCGTTGACGCAGCACCAGTCGAACTCGACGCTCGAGCCGATCCGGTAGGTGCCCGATCCCAGCACCATCACCTTCTTGCGCCAGGAGACCTCACTCTCCGACTGGGACGCGTGATAGGTCGTGTAGAGGTAGTTGGTCTCGGCGGGAAACTCCGCCGCCAGGGTGTCGATCTTCGCCAGGTGCGGATTGATGTTCATCGCCTTGCGGGAGCGCCGGGTGGATCCGGGATCCGATCCGGTGAGCTCGTCGACGGCCTGATCCGAGAACCCGAGCTGCTTGGCGTGCCGGACGGTGGACTCGTCCAGCGGGAAGGTGCGCCGCTTCAGCTCGCTGTGCATCTTGGCGATGTCGGCGATGTGATGGAGGAACCAGCGATCGATCCGGGTGGCCTTGTGCACCTCCTCGACCGACTCGCCGTCCCGCAGCGCGCGGCAGATCCCGAACAGCCGCAGCGGCGTCGGCTTCCGCCACGCGTCCGGGCGGGCGCCGTCCAGCAGCCTGGCGTCGGGGTCGAGGCCGCGCACGCCGATGTCGAGCATCCGCACGGCCTTCTGGATCACCTCCGCGAAGGTACGGCCGATCGCCATCACCTCGCCGACGCTCTTCATCTCCGTGCCGATCTCGGTGGAGGCGCCCTTGAACTTGGCGAGGTCCCAGCGCGGGAACTTGCACACGATGTAGTCCAGGGCCGGCTCGAAGAACGCCGTGGTCCGGCGGGTGATCCCGTTCGGGATCTCGGGGAGCGTGTAGCCGAGCGCCAGCTTCGCGGCCACGTACGCCAGCGGGTAGCCGGTCGCCTTGCTGGCCAGCGCGGACGACCTCGACAGCCGTGCGTTCACCTCGATCACGCGATAGTCGCTGGTGGCCGGATCGAGCGCGTACTGGATGTTGCATTCGCCGACGATCCCGAGGTGGCGGATCGTCTTGATCGCGATGGTGCGGAGGTCCTGGTACTCCTGGTCGCTGAGCGTCTGCGAGGGCGCCACCACCACCGACTCGCCCGTGTGGATCCCCATCGGATCGAGGTTCTCCATGTTGCAGACGGTGATGCAGTTGTCCCGCCAGTCGCGGACGACCTCGTACTCGATCTCCTTCCAGCCTGCGAGGTACTCCTCGACCAGCACCTGCTCGTTCCCGGTGAAGGCGCGGTCGAGCGCGTCCTTCACCTCCGCCTCGGTCTTCACGACCGAGCTGCCCTGCCCGCCCAGCGAGAAGCCCGAGCGCAGCATCACCGGAAGGCCGATCTCCGCGATCGCGGCGATCGCCTGGACGGGGCTGGTACAGGCGCGGCTCTTCGCGGTCTTGACCCCGATCTCCGCGAGCCGCTCGATGAAGAGGGCGCGGTCCTCGGTGTCCCGGATCGTGGTCACCGGCGTGCCCAGCACGCGCACGCCGTACTTCTCGAGCACGCCCTGCCGATCGAGCTCGAGCCCGGCGTTGAGCGCGGTCTGACCTCCGAACGCGAGCAGGATCGCGTCGATCTCCTCCTTCACGATGATGCGCTCGAGGAAGTCGGGCGTGATCGCCTGGAGGTAGATCCGATCGGCGAAGCCGGCGCTGGTCTGCACCGTCGCGATGTTGGGGTTGATGAGGACGGTCCTGATCCCCTCCTCGGAGAGCGCCTTGATCGCCTGAGCGCCCGAGTAGTCGAACTCGCCGGCCTGACCGATCTTGAGCGCGCCCGATCCGAGGACCAGCACGCGCTTCGGCTTCTTGGGAATGTAGGCGCCGTACATCGGCTAGCTCCTGATGGCTCCGACCAGGCGGAGGAAGTCGTCGAAGAGGAACCCCGTGTCTTCGGGGCCGGGGCTGGCCTCGGGGTGGAACTGAACGCTGAAGTACGGCTTGTTGCGGCACCGGATGCCTTCATTGGTGCCGTCGTTGAGATTCACGAACCATTGCTCCCAGTCGCTGGGGAGCGACGCGTCCTTCACGGCGTAGCCGTGGTTCTGGCTGGTGATGTAGCAGCGCCGCGTGAGGAGATCCTGGACGGGTTGGTTCACGCCGCGGTGTCCGTACGGGAGCTTGCCCGTGTCGGCCCCGGCCGCGAGCCCGAGGATCTGATTGCCCAGACAGACGCCGAAGATCGGCCGCTCGTAACCGCCGAGCAGCACGCGAACCTTCTCGATCAGCACCGAGAGATCCTTCGGATCACCGGGGCCGTTTCCGATCAGGACCCCGTCGCAGCTCCGGGCGAGGGCGACGACGTCGGCGTGCCAGGGCGCGCGCGTCACCTTCGCGCCGCGCTCGAGGAGCGAGCGGACGAGGTTGTCCTTGGCGCCGGCGTCCACCAGCAGGATGTGCTGGTCTCCCGACCCGTGCTGAATCGGCACCTTCGGAGCGACCAGCCGGAAGACCTCCTCGGTCATCTCCACCTCGGAGGCGGCCGCCTTCGCGTCCTCGAACCGATAGTTCTCGGGGAACAGCCACCCGCGCATCGTCCCCTTCTCGCGGAGCTTCTGCGTCAGGAGCCGGGTGTCGACCCCCGTCATGGCCGGGATGTCCTCGCCCATGAGCCACTGCGCGAGCGAACGCTTGCCGAGCCAATGGCTGTGGGCGTCGACGTAGTGCTGCACGATCAGGCCCTGGACCTGGATCCGCTCCGACTCGTACGGCCGGTCCAGCGAGCCGGGCGGCCGCGGCATCGGCACGCCGTAGTTGCCGATCAGGGGATAGGTCAAGACCAGGATCTGACCCTTGTACGAGGGATCGGTGAGCGCCTCGATGTAACCGGTCATCCCGGTGTTGAAGACCACCTCGCCGGCCACCGGGCGCATCGCTCCAAAGCCGCGCCCATCGAGCTCGGTCCCGTCCTCCAGCACGAGCTTCATCGGGTCGACAGGGACACCAACCTACGAGCGGAGTCAAACGCGATCGCACCCGGTGCGTCCTGGCGCTCGGCTCGAACCCTCGCCGGCGACCCGGACGTAGCCCGTTGCCCTGCAACCCAGCTTGCATCGGCCGGAGGTCGGTGCAGCGGCGACATCGATGCAGCGTACGGATCGTCTGGACGAGCCTCTGCATGTGCCTAAGAAGCTCTCGATGCGTCGTCTCACTCCCCTCCTCGTCTTCTTCCTCATCGCCGGGCTCCTTCTCCCGATGGCCCTGGGACGCAGCAAGGTCCAGGACCCCGAGGTCGGGATTGCCGTCCAGGCGGCCCAGTCCTGGCTCGACACCGTCGACTCGGGCGACTACGGCGGCTCATGGGATTAGAGCGCGACGTACTTTCAGCACGCCGTCCCGCGCATTCGCTGGACCGAGCAGCTCTCCGCGGTGCGGAAGCCGCTCGGACAGATCCTGGCCCGCACGCCCATGGGCGCCAAGCGCGTCCACGAGCTCCCGGGCGCTCCGGACGGAGACTACGTGGTCATCCAGTTCCGGACCTCGTTCTCCAACAAGAAGAGCGTGGTCGAGACCGTCACGCCGATGAAGGACGGCGCGCGCGGGTGGCGCGTCAGCGGCTATTACATTCGATAGACGACGCGGGTCAGAAGATCGTCCCAGAGGCCCCGGTCTGACCGCTGTTGCCCCCGAGACCGCCCGCGCCGCCGCCCAGCGCCGTGATCACGTTCCCCACGGTCGCCGGCGCCGAACCCCCTGAGCGATAGATCCCGTAGCTCACGCCCCCGCCGCCGCCGCCGCCGCGGCCACCGTTCCCGCCGCGGCCCCCGTCGCCACCGCGACCGCCGGCCCCCGAGTCGTCCTGACCCGCGCCGCCGCCCAGCCCGAGGCCGAGCGCGCCGCCGCCGCCGCCGAAGCCGCCGTCGCCGCCCCGCCCGCCGAAGCCCGCGGTGATCGAGCACTGCTCGATGCGCGGTGAGGAACCGGAGAGGAAGATGCCGAAGGCGCCGCCGCCGCCGGCCCCGCCGCCGCCGCCGGTCCCTGCGCATCCTCCGCCGCCGCCACCGCCACCCCCACCGCCGCGGTCCGGGGTGCAGCCGACCGGGCTCGAGAAGCAGGTGAACAGGTTCTCGTAGCAGTCGTCGGCCCCGCCGCCGCCGCCACCACCACCGCCGCCGCCGCCGCCGTGGCCACCGCTGACCCCGGAGCCGCCCGGGCTCGGCTGCCAGAACCCGCCCGTCACCGTGCCGAGCCCCGAGCCGCCGCTGCCGCCGCCGCCGTTCGCGCCGGCCGCGCCGTTGAACCCGGGCGTTCCGGTCTCGCCGGTGCGGCGGGCACCGTTGCAGGTCGAGCAGAGGGTGCTGTTGTTGCAGACCTGCGCGCCGAGGCCGCCGTTCCCGCGGGCGCCGCCCCCTCCGTTGCCGTCGGCCCCCGGGGCGCCGGCCGCGTTGTCGTAGCCCCCCAGACCGCCCCGACCGCCCGCGTTGCCGCAGGACGACGTGCCGCCGCTGCCGCCCCCGCCGTTGTTGCTGCAGCCGTCGCAACCCGTCTGACCTGCGCCGGCGCTGCCGCCCGCCGCGCCCGCCGCGCCATTGGCGCCATTCGCGCCGCCGCCTGCGTTGCCCGTGTCGATGTCGAGGTGTGAGAGCACGAGCTGAGCGTTGGATCCGGCGCTGTAGACGCCGTAGATCGAGCCGGCGGGAGACGTGTTGTTGCCGACGGCGATCACCATGCCATCGATGGTGGTGGCGACCGTGATGTTGTCGGCGCGCAGCCCGATCATCACCGGCGAGACGGTGTTCTGCTGGATGATCGAGAGGTTTGCGTACGAGCGGCCCCAGGTGACCGGATCGTAGCCTCCGTAGATGCTGATCCCGTTCCGGGCCGTGACCGTCCCGTTGTAGATGCCGGCGGCCACCAGCACCACGCTGAACCCCTGGGTCTGCGCCGCCGTCAAGCCGGCGCCGATCGTCCGCACCGGCGAGCCGTACAGACCGCTGTTGCCGTCCGAGCCGGCCGGCGAGACGAAGATGGAGGTCGCGATCGTCCCGTCGATCCCGTCGCAGTTGCGATCCACGAACGACGGGTCCGGCAGGTCGACACCCGCCTGTGGCGTGCAGAAGTAGTTGCAGCCGTTGTTCGGGTTGCCGTCGATGTCGACCCATCCGGGGGCGCACGCCATGAACGTACAGGTGCCGGAGACGCAGGTCTCCGAGGCGTTCGGCAGGTCGCAGAGCTGGTTGCATCCGCCGCAGTGGGCCAGGTTCGTGTTGGTGTTGATCTCGCAGCCGTCCACCGGGAGACCGTTGCAGTCGACGAACGGCGGCGTGCAGGAGGCGACCGCACAGCCGCCGCCGGCGCACATCGGTACGCCGTTCGCGATCGTGCAGGCCCGATTGCAGGCGCCGCAGTGGGCGAGGTTGGTGTTCGTGTTCGTCTCGCAGCCATCGGCCGGCGAGTTGTTACAGTCGCCGAACGGCGCCGTACAGGAGGCCACGCGGCAGGATCCAGCCGTGCACACGGGAGCTCCGTTCGCGATGGTGCAAGGCGAGTTGCAGGCGCCGCAGTGCGCGAGGTTGGTGTCCGTGTTGATCTCGCAGCCGTCGGCGTAGCCGTTGTTGCAGTCCCTCCAGGGAGCGACGCAGCTGGCGATCCCGCAGAGCCCGTTGGCGCACAGCGGCGAGCCGTTCTGCACCGTGCACACGTTCGTGCAGCTCCCACAGGTCGCGACCGAGGTCCTGAGATTCGACTCGCAGCCGTCGCCGTAGCTGTTGTTGCAGTCGTCGAAGCCCAGGCTGCAGGCGGCGATCCGGCAGCCTCCGTTGTTGCACTCCGCGGTGCCGTTGGCCGCGGCGCACGCGTTTCCGCAGAAGCCGCAGTGGGCGAGCGAGGTCATGAGGTTCGACTCGCATCCGTCCGCGTAGCCGCCGGTGCAGTCGTCGAAGGGCGCCGTGCAGCTGTCGATCCGACAGGCGCTGTTCGCGCAGGCCGGTGCACCGTTGGCCACCGTGCAGACCGTCCCGCACGACCCGCAGTTCGAGAGATCGGTGGTCGTGTCGTAGCCGTCGTCGGCGACGCCGTCGCAATCGTCGTCGAGCGTGTTGCAGGTCTCGGCGATCGCCTGGCTCCCGGGCTGTCCGGGGTTCGTCGAGCAGGTCGACGCGTTCGGATTGGTGGCGTCGCACTCGATCACGCCCGCGCCGCACTCGCCCACGCCGTCGCAGGCGGCGCCCAGGTTGAAGCCCTCGTCGGCGGTGCCGTTACAGTCGTCGTCGAGGCCGTTGCAGCGCTCCACCGGGCCCGACCGCACGCAGGCGTACTCGCAGCCGTTCGCCGGATCCATGTCGATGTCCCACTGATTGGGCGGACAGCCGACGCCTTCGCCGGTGACCGCCAGTGAGACCGTCTCGAGGTCGCGATCGGTGGTCCGGATCTCGATCGCCCCGCTGTCGAGGCCGATCGCCGAGGGCAGGTACCGGATGTCGAAGGTGACGCTGGCGATCGACGGCGGAATCACCGCGGGCAGCGCCGGCAGCTGCTCCAGCACGAAGTCCGGGCTCGAGCCGGGCGTCGCAGCGATCGACTCGACCACCAACGGTCCCACACCCGTGTTCTGGATCGTCACGGTGATCGGAGACGACATCGACCCGCGGTAGATCGGACCGAACGCCACGGGCGAGGCGGGGATCGGCGGGAGCGTCGACTTGAACACGAAGACCGTCGGATCGATCGCCTCGCCGGTGATCGGGACCACCAGGAGCGGAGACGAGGGATCGCTGGTCGCGATCTCGAGCGTCGCCGACCCCGAGCCGACGTTCATCGGCGCGTACGCGACCGCCAGGTCGACGTGATTGCCAGCGGCCAGCGGGTTCACGACGGTCGGCGAGACGGAGAAGTCGGGCGAGCTCCCGGCGGTCAGCCCGATGGCCGTGACCGCGAGCGGGGACCCGCCGGTGTTGGTGAGGCGCACGGTCCGGGTCTCGAACTGTCCGGCGGTGCGGAACACGTGCACCTGGCCGAAGTCGACGCTCAGCGGCGCCACCGAGGCCGCCGGGGCGATCAGCGCCTCACCCAGGATGGGAATCTCGCGGACGGGCGCGTTGGGATCGGACGACTCGACGTGGAGCGCGGCGGCGAGCGAGCCGGCCTGCGCCGGATCAGCGTCGATGGACAGCGCGTAGCGCTGCGCCGGCGGGATGGCCACCGGCAGCGTCGACGTGAGCGCCAGGCTCAGCGCGGCGGGCGCGCCCGACAAGGACAGGTCGCTCACCACCAGCGTCGCGCCGCCCAGGTTCTCCAGCTCGACCGAGGCGCTGCGTGGAAAGCCCACGAACACGGTCCCCAGGTCCACCGGGTTCGGGACGACGTCGAGGTCGGCGCGCACGCCCTCCCCGAGGAGCTGGATCAGGTACGTGCGCTCATCGCCGTTGGCGTCGTCGGTGGCGATCACCAGGCTCTCCTCGACGACGCCCACCGCGCCGGCCGTGAACGTGACGGTGATCTGGAGCGTGTCGAGGGGAGCGCCGTTCTCCTGGGTGCAGAGCCCGTCGATGCAGGTGGTGTCGCTGGGACAAATCCCGCCGGCGCCGCACAGCGCCTCGGCCCGGAAGCGGTTGAGATAGACCGGAGGCGTCGATGAGGTGACCACGTCGAAGTCCAGGCTCGGGGACGGCTCCGTGCGCACCGAGCTGACCGTCAACAGCGAGTTGCCAGTACCGACGTTCTTCACCCAGACCGTGCGCGAGCGCGTCGCCCCCACCGGCGTCGCCCCAAAGTCGAGCATCGCGGTCTCGGGACCGCTGGTGGTGGGATCCTCCACCACCGCGACCTCGTTCACGCCCTTGTACGCGGCCGACAGCGCGACCCGGACCACCGGCTCCGTCGGATCGTCGCTCACGATCTCGAGACAATCGAAGTCCGCCACGCCGTCGGCGGGCGTGTAGCGGACGCGGAGCGGGAGCGACTCCCCCGAGGCGAGCGAACGGGGAAGGCCGGCCGACACCACCGCGAACTCACCCGTGAGGTTCTGATCGATCGTGGCGGCGAGGATCTGGAGGCGACCGTCGCCGCGGTTCGTCACCGTCACGCCCTGCTCGACCGGCACACCGTGAAAGGTGGCACCGAAGTCGAGCGCGGGCGGGTCGACGCTGATCCGACCGGCCGTCATGCCTGCGTCCCCGGCGTCGGCGCCGCCGATCGGCTCACAGACGCCCTGGACACACTCCATGCCCTCGGGACACGGATCGCTCCCGCAGAGCAGCACCGCTGCGTCGTGCTTCTCCACCCCAGCGGGCGGGGGCGGCGCCGAGCACGCCGCGGCGAGCGCGACCATCGAGATCCTCGTGACCGCTCGCGTGACCAGCTCGCGACCCATCGGCCAGGTGTACCTTCGGTCGCACGAGCACCGCAAACGAGGGTCCGCGCACACGCCCCCGGCTCTGATGTAGGTCGACCTACCCCTTCGGCGGCGCGTCGATCTGCCGCTCCGGGTGGGTCTCGACGAAGGCCTCGAGCCCACCGCAAGCCCGCTCGATCCTGGACAAACGGGGCAGGCCGGCCGTGTCGATGCCGAAGCGCCGCGCGTGGTAGAGCTGCGGGACGACGCAGACGTCAGCCAGTGTGGGCGCGTCCCCGAACGCAAAGGGGCCCCCCGCCGCGGGCAACATCCGCTCGACGGCCTCGAGGCCCCGCTCGATCCAGTGTCGGCTCCACGCATCCTCGTCCGCGCCGAGCTCGTGCACGAACAGGCGCACGCTGGTGTTCGCCAGTGGCTGGATCCCGGAGTTGATCGCCTCGGCGATCTGACGGACGCGCGCGCGACCGACCCGATCCGGCGGCAGCAGGACTGCGGGAGCGAAGCGCTCGTCGAGGTACTCGGCGATCACGAGCGACTGCGCGATCCGGATCGTCGCTCCATCGTCCTCGATCGTCTCGAGGACCGGGACCTGTTCCAGCGGATTCCTCGCGCGATGCTCGGGCCCATGCTGGACGCCCTCGAGCAGGTTCACGGGGCGGTACGCGTACGCAAGGCCTTTGAGCCCCAGCGCGATGCGCGCTCGCCAGGTCGCGCTGCTTCTCCAGAATCCGTAGAGCACGAGCTCCGCCACCACACCTCCGACCCCCGGAGTCTGTCATGATTCGCGGGCGGCCGCGCGCGAACGATTGATCGTCCCGGAGCTCGGTCCCTCCCAGCGCGTGAGCACCGCCTCAGAGGACGCGGGTCCATCCGCCTGGGGACGCTCGCTGACCCTGCTGGGGACGACGACCTACTACCGGCGGCTGGGTCTTCCGGTCGTCTCCGAGAACGCCCTTCGCGAGGAGCTCGGGTGGTTGATCCGACAGCGTTACTAGTCAGCTGGATCACTGATTTCTAGCGCATTTATCCGCGGTGGACCTGCTTTGTGCGTCTGCCGAAATCCATGATCTTGTCGAGGATCTCGTCGGCCGTCTTCGTCCATACGAAGGGCTTGCCTTCTTCGTTGTGCACTTCGACGTAGTCGACGATCGCCTTGCGAAGTACCGGGACGCTGGTGTGGGAGCCGCGAGTGAGTGCTTCCTCGGTCAGCAGTGCGAAGAACCGTTCCACCAGGTTTAGCCATGAGGAATAGGTTGGTGTGAAGTGGAGCTGGAAGCGCGGATTGCGTAGCAGCCACCTCTTAACCTGTGGAGTCTTGTGCGTCGCGAGGTTGTCGAGGATGACGTGAACGTCAAGTTCCGGCTCTACCGCGTTGTCGATCGTCCCGAGGAATGCGACGAAGTCCTTCGCTCGGTGTCGTGCCTTGGTCTGCGCGATGACCTTGCCCGTGGCGACGTTGAGGGCGGCGAAGAGGTCGAGCGTTCCGTGGCGGATGTAGTTGTGGGTCTGTCGCTCGGGCATCCCGAGATCCATCGGAAGGATCGGTTGAGCACGCTCCAGCGCCTGGACCTGCGGCTTCTCGTCGAAGGAGAACACGACAGCGTTGTCGGGCGGGCTCATGTACAGACCGACGACGTCGCGAATCTTCGAGATGAACTGCGGATCGTTCGACAACTTGAAACCGCGAACGACGTGGGGCTTGAGGCCATGCGCCCGCCAGATCCGTCCGACGCTACTGGCGCTCACCCCGGCATTCTTTGCCATCTTCCGCGTGCTCCAATGCGTACGGCCCTTCGGCGTCGTTTCCAGCGTTTGCACCACGATCTCTTCAACCTGATCATCACTGATCTTTCGCGGAGCGCCGACGCGAGGCTGGTCGTACAGCCCCTCGAGACGGCACTCCGCAAACCGCCTTCTCCACAGACGAACGGTGTGGTGAGACACGTGATGGTTCCGCGCCACCGCCGCATCGGTCGCGCCAGTGGAACTGCTCAGCACCAGTTTCGCGCGAAGTGCCAGCTGTCGATTCGACCGCACGCGACGAGTCAATCGTTCGAGCTCGCGCTGTTCGTCGTCAGTCAGCGTGATCTCCGTTTTTCGAGGTCCTTTGTTCGCCCCCACGAACCACGTAGATCACACAAAGGATCTACACGCTAGAGATTTCGGACCCGGCTGACTAGGAGCGTGTAGCGCGTAGCGCTACCGCGAGCCCGGTCCGGGTCCCGGTCCCGGTCCGGGTCCCGATGGCGATCATGTCGCCCGGCTGCGATCACCGACTTGATAGGCGCGTGAGCATCTCGACGACGCGTTTGAGCTTGCGGGCCTCCTCGACCCGCGTCGAGATCCGCGAGTTCCGCCTCTGGCAGGTATGGAGTGACGCCGCGCTCTCCGTGCAGGAGCGGAGAGCGATCCGGTAGAAGCGCGCCTTCTCGGTGGGTTGAACTCTCCGGCGCCCTCGGCGGTGTTGTTCACGATGGAATCGGATGCTCGCCGAAGTTGGTCGCGGACATGGGCGTGACCGGGTTGAGTTCTTGTGCGATGTCTTCGGCGGCGTCGGCGTATTCGACGGCGAGCGGTAGACCTCGAGCTTCTCGTGATCGAAAGTGACCATGCAAGCTAGCTTGCGGTAGCTCGTCCACTTTGACCAGCAGAAGTTCTTGGAGGTCGTTTCGTCTGGAATCGATCGTTGGGCGGATCGACTTCGACGCCTGGACTTGATCCCATGGTTTCGTGGCGAAGCAATACCGTTCTTGGACTCCGAGAAGGACCCGCGAGGCGAGCGACCGTACTCGCCTCGAATGATGATCGCGCTGCTTCTGTACGCCTACTGCACCGGCATCTATTCGTCGCGGAGGATCGCGCGGGCGACCTACGAAGACATTCCATTCCGGGTGCTGGCTGGAGAAAGTCATCCCCACTTCACGACGATCAACGAGTTTCGGCTGGTCCACCTGGAGGCACTGAAAGCGCTCTTCCTCGAAGTCCTGAAGCTTTGCCAGAAAGCAGGTTTGGTGCGGCTCGGACACGTCGCACTCGATGGCTCGAAGGTGCAGGCGAACGCGAGCAAGCACAAGGCGATGACCTACGAGCGGATGGACGAGGAGGAGAAGCGGCTGTCTCTCGAGATCGAAGAACTGCTGGAGCGAGCGCGCACGATCGACCAAGAGGAAGACGAGCGGCTGGGCGTTGAAGAGACTGAAGAGGACATCCCAGCGGAGCTCGCTCGCCGTGAATCCCGCCTTGCCCGCATTCGAGAAGCGAAGGCTGCGCTGCTGGAACAGGATGCCGCCAGGGCTCGCGCGGAGAAATTGCGCAGGCAAGCCGAAGAGCAGCAGAGCAAAGCGGATGATGCTCTGGTGGATCGGGTGGAGCAGAAGCGAGCGAGAACTCGAGCCGAGAAGGCAAGAGCGCAGGCTGACCAGCTCGAACATCCCCAGACCCAACTGAACGAAGTGATGAATGGTCACATCATCGCATTTCCTGCAAAATGTGGACGGCACACCGAGGCCCAACGCTCAGAGGAACTTCACCGACTCAGACAGCAGGATCATGTTGAAGGAGGGAGCGTACCTCCAGGCCTACAATGCCCAAGTTGTCGTAGATGAGCACGCTCAGGTGATTGTCGCCGAAGGGGTCAGCAACCAGGCACCTGATCAGCAACACCTCGTCCCGATGCCCGTGATGTGTTCGGCAACTGCGGCGATGCTCCGCGGAAGATGACGGCAGACAACGGCTATCTGAGCGCGACCAACATCGAATTCTGCGACAACAATCAGATCGATGCCCACATCGCTGTTGGACGCGAACAGAACCAAGACGCGTCGACTCCGTCCTCATCAGCTTCGGAGCCCACATCTGCCTCGCTCGCTCGCAAGCGAATGCGAGACAAGTTGCAAACGCGCGACGGCAAGGCGGTCTACCCCCGCAGGAAGAGTATCGTCGAACCGGCGCTCGGACAGATCAAAGGGGCACGAGGATTCCGCCGGTTCTCGCTCCGCTCCTTCTTCAAGGTACGAGCCGAGTGGACGCTCGTCTGCCTCACCCACAACCTGCTCAAGCTCTACCGATCGAAGCTCGCGACCGTCGCGAGCGTCTGACTCAAGGCAGCCATCTTCAGATCGGGACCCGGACCGGGACCGGGACCCGGACCGGGGTCGCGTGAGCGCTTACGCGCTACACGCTCCTAGGAGACTTGCTAGAGAAGCGTGACAAGATGGACGACTTTTTGGCGATCTGAGAACTGTTGCCTGAGCTGCGCGACCCCGATCAGCACGACAGCAGGAGCGTCGCTCCGCTAGAAGTACGCCCTCAGCTCCGCGAGCGCGGTGATCGGATACGCGCCCTGCTCGCTCCGGAGGCGGATCGTCTCGGTGGCGGCGTCGAGAAGCTCGGGGTGGGGGCCCACCGGCACCGAGAGGAGGAAGGAGACCTCCACCTCGTCGAGCAGCGAGTAGACCAGATACAGCGACAGCGAGAACGAGCGATCGGTCCAGTTGACCAGGGCGAGGGCGTCGGCGGTGAGGAGGGGGGTGACCTCGTAGCCGGCGCCGAGGGCGGTGTAGTGGCGTCCGAGGTACAGAGGGCCGGTCGCCAGGTTGGGATCGATCGGCGTTGCCAGGTAGTCCGCGGGATCGGTGCTTCCGCTGCCGTGGTACAGCTGCTCGAGGCGCAGGTGGAGCGTGCTCTCGAACCGGTGCTCGAGGCCGAACGCGAGCTCGGCGCGGTTCTTGTCCTGATCGCGCTCGGCAAAGCCGTAGTGGCCCTCGGCGCGCACGCCCAGCCACTCGAACAGCTCGCCCTGGAGACCGCCGCCGATCACCCAGTAGGCGGGGATCTTGCCGCCCAGGATCGACCACTCGACGTCGAGGAGCGTGGTGGCGAAGCGTCCGATGAACGAGGAGGCGGTGAAGGATGGTGGATCGTCGACGGCCGGGTCCGATCCGAGCGCGCGGTCGAAGCCGAGCACGCCGAGGAGCGTCAGCTGAGTGAGGTCTCCGAGCTGGAGCTCGGCGCGGATGGCGTCGACGCCGGGCTTGTAGACGCGGAAGAAGGTGGTGGCGGAGAACGCCTGGAAGAAGTCGTTGGGCGTGAAGTAGTACGTGGTCGCCAGGTTGATGGGCTGGCGGCCGATCGTCAGCACGAGCGCCCCCAGATCGACGCGCAGGTTGAGGCGATCGACGGCGAGCTCGGCCGAGGTGCCGCCGCGGTGATACCACCGCCAGGTGAGGCCGGCGAAGCGACCGGCCTCCGTGACGTCGAAGCCGCCGCCGCCGCCGCCGGTGAGCAGGACCGCGCTCGAGGCGCCCGACAGGAGCTGGAACACGTGCGCCTCCACCGAGACCTTGCCCAGCGAGAGGCTCCCGATCAGCCTGAGGATCCCGCCCGAGGTGTCGAAGGTCCGCTCCGCGAACGGCGCGGGTACGCCGTCGATCGTGGCCAGACGGCCGCCCCCTGCGTTCACGCGCGCGCTCCCGGTCAGCTCCAGGGTCTCCGACTCGTAGAACGCCTGGGCCGGCCACGGAGCGAGGGCGACCATCGCGAGGGCCAGGGCGGGCGCCGTCTTCACGCGGCGACCTCGTCCGCCTCCACGTGTCCGTCGCGCATGCGCACGATTCGCCGCGCGCGCTGCATCACCCGATCGTCGTGGGTGGAGAAGACGAACGTGACCCCGTGATCCCGGTTGAGCTGCTCCATGAGCGCGAGCAGCGCCTCGGCGGTCTCGGAGTCGACGTTGGCGGTCGGCTCGTCGGCCAGCACGATCGCCGGCTTGGTGACGATCGCCCGCGCGATCGCGACGCGCTGCTGCTGACCGCCCGAGAGCTCGTCTGGCCGCCGGTTCTCGAGCCCGCCCAGGCCGACCGCCGCCAGCACCTCCATCACCCTGACCCGGCGCTCGGACTTGCCGACCTTCTGGAGGTCGAGCACGAACTCGGCGTTCTCGTAGGCCGTCAGCACCGGGATCAGGTTGTACGCCTGGAACACGAAGCCGATCCGATCGCGCCGCAGCCTCGCCAGCTGTGAGCGTCCGAGCGTGGTCAGGTCGACGCCCTCCACCTCGATCCGCCCCTGATCCGGCACGTCGAGCGCGCCGATCATGTTCAGCATCGTCGTCTTCCCCGAGCCGGAGGGGCCGACCACGGCGGTGAACTCGCCGCGCTGGAAGTCGAGCGTGACGCCGTCGACGGCGCGGACCTCGATCGCGCCCTGGTGGTACGTCCTGGTGACGTTGGAGAGCTCCACGATGTTGTCGTTCATCTCGTCCTCAGATCTCCTTGAGCGTCTGGACCGGCGGATCGCGGCCCGCCTGCCAGGCCGGGTAGAGGCCTGCCAGCATGGTCAGAAGGAACACTCCGATCAGGATCGCCGCCACGTTCTCGGGGAACAGGTGCAGCCTCAGAACCGGATCGATCAGCACTCCGGAAGCGTCGACGTCGGCACCGTACATCCCGGAGATGTCGATGCCGACGCGCGACATGAACAGGTACCAGGGCCCCGACAGGATCACACCGACGATCGAGCCCACGATCCCCACCATGAACGCCTCCGCGGTCACCAGGCCGAAGAGCTGGCTCGGCATCGAGCCGACCGCCATCATCACGCCGAACTCTCGCTTCCGCTCCAGCACGCTCATCAGGATGGTGTTGAGCACGCCCGCGGCGATCAGGATCGCGATCAGCGTCTGGAACAGGTAGTTCATCGAGCGATCGATCTGGATCAGCCCGGCGATCGAAGACTGGGTCTTCTTCCAGGTCGACACCACCTCGTCCGGGCTCGAGAGCAGCGACCCGAGCACGCCCTGGTAGTGGTCCGCCTTCCGGTGGTCGTCGATGAAGACGGCCACCAGCGTGGCCTCCTTCTCTCCGTAGCCGAGCGTCTTCCGCACCCGCTCGATCGGGAGCAGCGCGAAGGCCCCGTCCACGTCGTCGACGCCGGTCTCGAAGATCCCGGACACGCGCGCCACGTCGCTGACGATCTCGCCGTTCGCGTCGACCATCGTGTAGACGACCCTCTTGTCGAGCCGAAGCCCCAGCTTCTCGGCGAAGATCTTCCCCACCACGATCCCGTGCTCGTGCTCGTCGAAGAGCCGACCTTCGACGATCGAGCGGACGAACAGATCCACCTTCGCGCTCTCGGCGCCCGGATGGATCGCGTAGAAGACCCCGCCGGTGCTGTTGTTGGCGGTGGCGAACATCGCCTGGCCGCTGATGCGAACGTACGCTCCCGTGATCCCGGGCGTGGCCGAGACCCGCTTCGCGAGCGCCTCCGCGTCCACGAGCCGGTGGTCGAGCCCGAGCGAGTCCAGCCAACCTGCCGGGTGGATCGTGAGGTGCCCGAACCCCATCCGGGCGCTGGTGTCGATCATGCTGTTGTAGGTGTTGCCGCCCATCCCGGTGAACGTGAACGACAGCCACACGCCGAAGGCCACGCTGCCGAGCGTGATCAGCGTCCTCCGTTTTCGCCGCCAAAGGTTTCGCCACGCCATCCGCCAGAGCATCGCTGCCTCCTATCGATGATGGATCGCCTCGACCGGGCGGATCAGCGCCGCCTTCAGCCCAGGATAGAGCGCGGCCAGCCCGACCATCACGAAGAGCGAGACGACCGGGACCACGACCGACGTGGCGTTGAGCCGGCAGTACCAGATCGGATCGATCGCCACGCCCGAGAACGACATGTCGTTCGCGATCGCCGAGAGATCGATCCCGTGCGCCTGATAATAGAGCGAGACCGCGACGCCGAAGGTCACCGCCACCAGCACCGCCAGGGCCGCCTGCGTCATCACCTCCACCAGCACCACCAGCGCCACCTGGAGCGGCGTCACGCCCAGGGCCTTCATCACCCCGAACTCGCGGATGCGCTCGAACACGCTCATCAGCGTCGCGTTGAGCACGACCATCGCGATCGCCGCGTAGGTGACCAGCAGCATGAACAGGCTGCTGGCGCCGCTCAGGTCGAGCATCTTGGCCAGCGCCGGCTGGAGCTTGCGCCAGGTCAGCACTTCCTCGCCGGGCGCGGCCGCCGCCACCACCTTCTCGGCATCGTCGAGCGGGACGTCCCGGTCCGGACGGACGACCACGATCTCGTGGGCGCCCTCGGGCAGCACCATCAGCTCGCGAAAAGCGCTCTCGACCATCAACAGACCCCCGCGGTCGATCGCGTCGCCGACGCTCTTCAGGATCCCGCGCACGCGGTACAGGTCGTTGGCCATCGATCCGTCGGCCGCCTGGCTCACCAGCACCACCTCCACGCCGACTTTCGCGCGGAGCGTGCGCGCCAGCTTCCGCCCGATCACGACGCCCTTCGGATCGGACGGCGAGAGCCACTCACCCGCGTCGAGGTGACGGTGGATCTCGGTGACCGTGTCCTCGCGCGCGACGTCGTAGCCCCGGATCTGGACGCCCGCGGACGACTGGCCCACCGCCGCCAGGCCGAACGCGTACAGGCGGTGTGCAGAGCGGTAGCCCTCCGCGTCGAGCGTGCGCTCGATGGCGCCCGGATCGGGGATGGTCGCGTAGAGCGTCGGATCGCGGCGGTAGCCCTCCGGGTGGATCTGGAGATCGCCCAGCTCCATGGTCAGAGCGTTCCGCTCCATGGTCGCGAACAGGCCCGCCATCAGCGCCGAGTAGAAGATCATGATGAAGCCGGCCAGCCCCATCGCACCCGTGGTCACGAGCGTGCGCCGGTGATTCCGACCGATGCTCCGCATGCCGATGCCCAGGATGTTCATCTCGCGTCTTTCCGCAGGCTCCCCAGGGAGAAGAAGGAGTCGGGGATGCTCTTCTCGAACTCGAGCGAGTCGTAGGAGAGCTCCGTGTACTCACCCTTCTTGTCCTCGGGCACCATGCGCAGCACCGACGGCGCCTGCTTTCCGCCGAGGTTCGTGATCTTCGAGTAGGTGGCCGTGCGCGCCACCTTCATGTCCTCGTCGTAGTAGGTCGCCTTGCGGGGTAGATGATCGGCCGCGCCGAGCTCCATCACGATCTTGCCCCAGACCACCGCCGCGTCCGGCCTGGGCGTCAGCGTCAGCTCGATGATCTTCTCGCCGCCGCGATCGCCCTCGAAGGTGATGGCGGTGTCGTAGTCCTCGCGGAGGCGCGACTCCTTCACCAGGTCGTCGTTCGTGAAGTGGCTCCCCATCCAGGAGCCGAGCATCATTCCCGAGGTCAGGCGGATGGTCCGGTCCGTCTTGGGCAGATACGTGTAGACACTGTTGCCCGACTTCAGCGTGGCGGTCCCCTTCTCCTTGAGCGGCTCGAGGATCCGAACCAGCGTCTTCTCCTTGCCCTTCGACCAGGCGCGCATCTTCATGGTCCGGGTGTAGTGCTGCGTCTTGACCGTCATGCTCAGCACGGCCTCGGAGGAGCTGCCCCGCCACAGGTCGTCGATCTCGTCGAGCAGCCGGTCGACGCGCGGATCGCTCGCAGCCGCCGCGGGCCGAGCGATCGCGACCAGACAGATACCCAACACAAGCGCTTTCATCCCTGCTCCTTTGGCGCGAGCAGATCGCGCCACAACCCGATCAACATCGTGACCGTTCGATCGACGTCTTCATCCACCGCGAACTGTCCGAACTGATCGATCATCCAGAAGTCGATGGCCTCGCCCATCGCGAAGCCGACGCTCACCAGCAGCGACTGGGGGAGATCGGTCCGGACCGCGCCCACCGCCTGCCCGTGCGCGATGATCATCCCGGTCATCTCCATGATGCGCGCGTAGATCCCGGCGATCGGCCCCTCGCGAAGATGGCGGACGTCCCGAAGGCCCCGCGCCAGCGAGGCGAGCTCCGGACGATCGATCGCAAACTGGATACTCTTCCGGAAGAGCCGCTCGAGCACCTCCCAGAATTCGCCTTCGAGCGAGAGCGGTCCCAGGCTCTCGATCATCTCCCGCTCCACGTCCTCGAGGACGGCGGCGTAGAGATCGATCTTGTCGTCGAAGTAGTAATACATGGCCCCCTTGGACAGGCCGGCCTTCTCGATGATCTGGTTGTAGGAAGCGCCCTCGAAGCCGCTCTCGGCGAACTCGGCTCGCGCCACCGTCAGGATCCCCTGCCGCTTCTCTTCACTGAGCTTGTAGAAACGAGGCCTTGGCATCGGGTTAGACCCATGGTCGTACCACTGGTTCGACTGATGGTCTAAGACTGAATCGCCTTTCGGCGGGCGTCAAGCGTTGGTAGACGAGTCGTCCTGATCGCCCAGATCCAATCGAAGCTGAAGCCCATCTTCTCGCCTCGTTTCCTCAAGTTCGGCTTCGTCGGCGCCGCCGGGATTGCGGTCAACCTCAGCTTCCTCTTCCTCTTCTCCGACGTCCTCCAGCTGCACACCAACATCGCCGCCGGCCTCGCGATCGAGGTGTCGATCATCAACAACTTTCTCATCAACGATCGCTGGACGTTCGCCGACCGTCGCGACGCGGGACGTCCGTTCTGGCGCCGGGGCCTCCACTTTCACGCGGTCTCGCTCGTCGGCGCCGTGGTTCAGCTCCTGGTGTTCGTCGGCGGGAACGCGATGTGGATGTACCTGACCTATTCGGACGCGCGCATCGACGCCTACTTCGCCACCGCCGGCACCTGGTTCCATCGCTTCGTGGTGCACCCGTTCGTCTCACCGCCGGACGTCGGCCCGCTCAAGTACGTCTCCCAGCTGGTCGGCATCGGGATCGCCGTGGTCTGGAACTTCCTCGCCAACTTCCACTGGACGTGGCGCGCCGACGGGAGCCAGCCGTGATCCCCGCCGCCGACTGGCGCGCCGGCGAGACGGCCCTCATCTGCATCCCCACCTACAACGAGCGCGAGAACATCGAGCTGATCGTGCCGGCCGTGCTCGCCTCGGTCCCGAAGGCGCACGTGCTGGTGATCGACGACAACTCGCCCGACGGCACCGGCGACATCGCCGACCGCATCGCCGCCGGCGACGACCGCGTCCACGTCCTCCATCGAGGCGGCAAGGAGGGGCTCGGCAAGGCGTACCTCGACGGCTTTCGCTGGGCCGTCGCCGCCGGCTACCGCTACCTGTTCGAGTGCGACGCCGACTTCTCCCACGACCCGAAGTACCTCCCCACCTTCATGGAGATCCTCCAGGACGCCGACGTGGTGGTGGGCTCGCGGCGCATCCCCGGCGGCGGCGTCGAGAACTGGGGCGCGCTCCGCCGTCTCGTCTCCTGGGGCGGCAGCATGTACGCGATGACGATCCTCGGCGTCGGCGTCCGCGATCTCACCGGCGGCTTCAACGGCTTCCGCACCGAAGTCATCGAGGCCATCGGTCTCGACGGCTTCGAGACCAGCGGCTACGGCTTCCAGATCGAGGTGAAGTTCCGAGCGATCCGCGCCGGGTTCAAGGTGGTCGAGGCGCCGATCGTGTTTCCCGACCGGGTCCGAGGAAAGTCGAAGATGAGCCCGGCCATCATGCGCGAAGCCATGGTGAATGTGATAAAGCTTCGCCTCGGAAAATGAGCACCGACGATCAGGGGCACGGCCACGGAAGGCTCCTTCCGCTCGCGCTCGGTGCGCTGGGCGTGGTGTACGGCGACATCGGTACCAGCCCACTCTACGCGCTCCGTGAATGCTTTCACGGCCACATGGAGCCCACCGCCGACAACGTGCTCGGTGTGCTCTCGCTGATCGTCTGGTCGCTGACCATCGTCATCGCGATCAAGTACCTCGTGATCGTGCTGCGGGCGGACAACGAGGGTGAGGGCGGCATCCTGGCGCTGATGGCGCTGGTGGTGGAGGACCTGCTCGGACACAACGCGCGCGGGTTCAGCCGGGGCGCGCTGATCGCGCTCGGTCTCTTCGGTGCCGCCCTGCTCTACGGCGACGGCATGATCACGCCCGCGATCTCGGTCCTCAGCGCCGTCGAGGGGCTCGAGGTGGCCACGCCGGTCCTCACGCGCTACGTCGTTCCGATCACCATCGTCATCCTGTTCGGCCTCTTCTGGGTCCAGCGGCGCGGGACCGAGCGCATCGGCATCGTCTTCGGCCCCATCATGCTGCTCTGGTTCGCCACCCTGGCGGTCCTCGGCGTCCGCATGATCCTGGTGCACCCGTCGGTCCTGGCGGCGCTCCTCCCGCAGCACGCGATCCTCTTTCTCCTCGAGCACGGGCGCCTCGGCTTCGTCGTCCTGGGCGCGGTCTTCCTGGTGGTGACCGGCGGCGAGGCCCTCTACGCCGACATGGGTCACTTCGGACGCCGGCCGATCCAGCTCGGCTGGTTCTCGCTGGTGTTCCCGGCGCTGCTGCTCAACTATCTCGGCCAGGGCGCGCTGCTCCTCGAGAACCCCGCCAGCATCGAGAACCCGTTCTATCTCCTGGCACCGGGGTGGAGCCTCTACCCGATGGTGATCCTGGCGACCGCCGCCACGGTGATCGCGTCGCAAGCCGTGATCTCGGGGGCGTTCTCGCTGACGCTCCAGGCGGTGCAGTTCGGCTATCTGCCGCGCGTGCTCATCGAGCACACGTCCGCCCGTCAGTTCGGTCAGATCTACGTCCCCTTCATCAACTGGACGCTGCTCGCCGCCACCATCGGCCTGGTACTCGGCTTCCAGCGCTCCACCGACCTGGCCGCCGCCTACGGCATCGCGGTCACCACCACCATGGTGATCACCGACGTCCTGGTCGCCGTCGCCATGCGCCAGCTCTTCAAGTGGGAGCTCTTTCCGGTGGTCCTGCTGACGGCCCTCTTCTTCGCCGTCGACATCTCGTACTTCGCGGGCAACATCGTGAAGGTCGCCGAGGGCGGCTGGTTCCCGCTGGGGGTCGGCATCGGGATCTTCGTGGTGATGGCGACCTGGCGTCGCGGGCGACAGCTCCTCGGCATCCGCATCCGCGAGGGCGTGATGTCGCTCGACGACTTCAAGCAGCGGATCGCCGACGACGAACCGGCCCGCGTCCCCGGCGTCTTCGTCTTCATGACCAGCAGCCTGCAGACGGCCCCGCTGGCGTTGATCAAGAACTACCACCACAACCGCGTGCTCCCCGAGCGGATCGTGTTCATGACCGTGCAGACGACCACGCAGGCCCGGGTCCGCGGCAAGCGCTGGAGCTACCAGGACCTGGGCGGCGGCTTCTCCTCGATCGTCATCCGGTACGGCTTCGTGGAGCGGCCGAACGTCCCGCACGTCCTCGGATTGGTGGCCGCCGAGCACGAGATCGATCTGGACGCCATCACCTACGTGCTCGGTCGTGAGACCGTGCTCGCCACCGATCGCCCCGGGATGGCGATCTGGCGCGAGAAGCTGTTCTCGTTCCTGGCGAGGAACGCGCTGCGGGCGACGGCCTACTTCCAGCTTCCGCCCGACAAGGTCCTGGAGATCGGGGCGCAGATCGACATCTGACCGGAGCCTCAGCGCTCCGGCCAGAACGCCACGCGCGCGCCCTCCGGGATCGACGACCCCGATAGATAGGCGCGCTGGAGCAGCGCCCACTCGTAGCGATACGACGCCCGATCGTAGAGCCGGCCTTCGAGCTGGATCGGTCCCCAGTCGCGATCCCGAGCGGCCAGCAGGATCCCGGCGGCGCGCGCCACGTCCTCCTCGGCCGGACGAAACGCCTCGATGATCGGCTCGATCTGCGCCGGGTGGACCGACCACATCCGCAGGAAGCCCAGCTCGCGGTGGGCGCGCTCGGCGTCGCTCTTCACCCGGGCTGCGTCCCTGAGATCGATCGTCACGTTGTGCGACGGCACGGTGCTGTTCGCCAGCGCGGCGGCGGCGATCCGGGCCTTGGCGCGACGGACCAGGGCGTGCTCGAACTGGCCCGGCGAGCGCATCGCGGAGCTGGGGATCGCGCCGTGATGGGCCGAGACGAAGTCCATGAGGCCGAAGTCGAGGACCTCGACCTCTTCGAGCGCCGCGATCGCGAAGGCGTCGGAGAGCGCTCCGTGCGTCTCGATCAGGACGTGCAGCGGGAGCGTCCCGGTGAAGGGCAGGACCGCCTTCACATCCTCCACGCTGCGGGCCTTGGGGAGCGTGAGGTAGCGGAGCGAAGCGCGCGCCCCGCCGAGCACGATCGACAGGTCCTGCTCGAAGCAGGGGTGATGGATCCCATGGACGCGCACGCCGCGCCGGTGTCCGTCGCCGCCGGCCCCTCGGAGCAGCTCCACCACCATTTCGGCGTGCGCGCGCTCTCGACCTTCGGGTGCGCCGTCCTCGAGGTCCAGCGTCACGTCGAACAGCGGGAGCGTTCGCTGGAGCTCGATCGCTTTGTTGATCAACTTCTCGGACCCGGCGTAATGCTCACACACCGGAAGCGACGGGAAAGGCGCACCTTCATCGTAGAACGCTTCGCTGGGGTGGCGCACCATCGCGAGGTGCATACGCCCAAAGCCGGCGTTGATCGACCGTGATCTTCTCGATAGCGCTGCCCGCGTGAAGTGGTTCAAGCGCAGCCTGCTCGCCCTCGCTCTCGTGCTCGCGGCAGGCGCCGTCTTCGCCGTGCCCACGCTCTTCGGCAAGCCCTGGCTCATCAACCACTTCTACCTCCGTGTCCTGGTACAGGCGGTCTTCGACGATCCGCTGCTCCTCACCCAGCTGAGACTGTTCGAGTCCGTCGGCCTGCACGTCGGCGCGGACGAGCTGCCCGACATGACGATGGCCGTCCGCGACAAGCAGGCGGCGCGCGCCAAGAAGGACCTGGAGACCCTCGAGCGCTACGACACCGACGGCTTCTCGGAGGACGAGCGCCTCTCTTACGACGTCATGCACTGGCTCCTCGAGGTCGGGGTGGAGCAGTCCAACCGCTTCGAGAACCATCCCTATGCGTTCGACCAACTGGAGGGCCTGCACGTGCGGTTCCCGGACGTGATGGTGAACTACCACCTGATCGAGCGCGCCTCCGACGCCGAGGACTACGTGACGCGCGTGCGGAAGATCGGCAAGGCGCTCGACGATCTCGCCGCCACCGCCGGCACGCTGGCCGACAAGGGCTTCACGATCCCACGCTTCATCCTGAAGAAGGTCGAGAAGGACGCGCGCGACTTCGCCGACAAGCCGGTGAAGCAGAACGCGCTCTTCAGGGACTTCCACGACAAGGTCCAGAAGCTCGGCATCTCTCCCGAGGAGAAGGCCTCGCTGGTGACGGCGCTCCAGCAGGCGCTCACCGACGACGCGGACCCGGGCTACCGGCGCTTCGCCGACGCCGTGGCGGCGATGATCCCGGGCGCGACCGACGACGCCGGCGTGTGGCATCTGCCCGACGGCGAGGCGTACTACCAGCTCTGCATCAAGTCGAACACCTCGACCGAGATGAAGGCGGACGAGATCCACGCGATCGGCATCGCCGAGGTCGCGCGCATCCAGAAGGAGATGCGATCGATCCTCGACTCGGAGCACATCACGGTGTCCTCCACCGTCTCCTTCGGGGACACGCTCCGCCACCTCGCGGCGGATCCGCGCTTCTTGTTCCCCGACACGGCCGAGGGCAAGGAGCAGCTCCTCGAACGCTATCGCGAGATTGCGACCGAGATGGAGTCGAACCTCGACAGCATGTTCATCACCAACCCGAAGGCGCCGCTCTCGGTGGAGCGGGTCCCCGAGTTCAAGGAGAAGACGTCCCCGTTCGCCTATTACTCGCCGGCCACCCTCGACGACAGCAAGGCGGGCACCTTCTTCGTCAATCTGCGGAACACGAAGGAGCACCCGAAGTACGGCATGCGAACGCTCGTCTATCACGAGGCCGTCCCCGGCCATCACTTCCAGATCTCCGTGGCGCGCGAGCAGAAGAGCCTGCCGCTGTTCCGACAGCTGGTACCGTTCACCGCCTACTCGGAGGGATGGGCGCTCTACGCCGAGCAGCTCTCGGACGAGCACGGCTTCGAGAAGACCCCCCTCGATTGGCTGGGCTACCTCGACGCGCAGCTCTTCCGCGCCGTCCGGCTGGTGGTCGACACCGGCCTCCACTCGAAGCGCTGGACGCGCGATCTGGCGATCCAGTACATGCTCGACAACAGCGGCACCTCGGCTACCGAGACGGAGACCGAGATCGAGCGGTACATGGTGTGGCCTGGGCAAGCGCTCGGCTACATGGTGGGCCGGCTGAAGATCCTCGAGCTCCGCGAGCGCGCCCAAAAGGCGCTCGGCGAGGCCTTCGACGAGAAGGAGTTCCACGAGGCCGTGCTGCTCCCAGGGGCACTCCCGCTGGCCTTGCTGGAGAAGCAGGTGGATCGCCGGGTCGAAAAAGAGAACGCCGGCGCTATGATCCACGGGCGTGAAGCCGTTCCTCCTCAAGGTGAGCGTGTTCTGCCTGACGTTGATCCCGCTCTACTTCATCGGCTACGAGCTCCTCTTCGACGCCCACCACTGGCTCCGGACCCGGAATGATCCGACCGCCGTCTACGTGCTCGGCGACTCCAGGACCTACAACGCGGTCGATCTCGACGGCGCTCAAGGCGCGCACCGGGCGCCGCTTCTACAGCTACATGCAGCACGCGATGAGCGACTACTCGCTGATGAAGTTCGCCGAGATGATCCCGCCGGGCGCCACCGTGCTGTTCGGCCCGAGCTGGGGGCTGCTCCTCCGCGACAAGGACGACGCCTCCTACCACAGCGGGTACTCGTGGCGCGGGCTCCGCATGCTGCTCGAGGGCGAGGGCGAGTACTGGCACTTCCGCCGGATCTTCGTGATCAACCGGATCCCGCTGGAGGCGCCCTTCTTCCAGGAGACCCCCTATCCGCTCGACGCCCTGGACGCGCCCCGCCTCGGCAACCTCGAGAAGGTGCGCAGCTTCTACACCCAGCCCCCGCCGCCCTCCTTCGAGGCCAAGAAGCGCCTGGTCACCGCCGCGATCCAGGTGATGCTCGACAAGGGCTGCCATCTGGAGGTGCTCGACATCCCGATCCCGCCCGACATGGCCGCCGTCCGGGATCGGGAAAAGGGTCCGATCGTCGAGGCGTTGGGGCTGGTGGGGCGCGCGAACGTCCGCATCTGGACGGGGATCCCGCTGGTCGATCCGGAGGGGAAGAACGTCTGGGCCGACGCCGATCACATGAACCAGCGGGGGCGCCGCCGGATGACCGAGTTCCTGGTGACCCACGTCTTTCCCCCACCGGCGCCGAAGACCTGATAACCCCGCGTCACAAAAGGCGGCCTTCGGGTCACCCAGGGATCGTTCCGGGGGTCGTAAGAGTAGTCGTGGCAGATCATCGTCGAGCGTTCGTCGTCCTCTTTTCACTCGCCGCCTCGGCCGGCTGCGGCGAGGGCAAGCTGCTCCAGACGCCGCCGGACGGCTCGACCGTCCAGGACGGCGGCTACACCTGGTGGGGCGACGTCCAGCCGATCATCGAAGCGAAGTGCCAGCAGTGCCACTCGAACCCTGTCCAGCTGGGCGCCCTCGGTCCGCTGGTCACGTATCAGGACACGCAGGCGCCCTCCACCCAGGGCGTGCCCATGCACGTGATGATGGCGTCGCGGATTCACGACGACCTGCGCCCCATGCCGCCGCCCTCCCAGTCGCCCCTCACCGAAGAGGAGACCGCGATCATCCAGGCCTGGTCGGACGGCGGGGCCAAGGAGGGCGATGCGCCGGGGCCGAGCTACTACAACGATGTGCAACCCATCCTGCGAACACGATGCGGTCTCTGCCACGGGACGACACCGCAGTTCGGCGCGCCGCGCTCGCTGGCCTCGTTCCAGGATCTGATCGCGCTGACCGGCGCCGGTGACCCGGTGTACCAGGTTGTCGCCACGCGCGTCGGCGCCGGAAGCATGCCGCCCACCGGTCAACCCAAGTTGACGGACGCCGAGATCGCGACCATCCAGGCGTGGGCCGGCTCCGGCGCGCCCGCGGGCCGACAGATGACGACCTACTCCTGGCAGACGGACATCCGCCCGATCGTCGAGGCGAAGTGCGGCGTCTGCCACGGCCCCGAGCCGGCGTTCGGCGCGCCCCGATCGATCTCGACGTGGGAGCAGACGCAGGTCACCACCGCCGCGGGCGCCAAGGTGTACGAGGTCATGGCGTCGCGCACGGCCGCGCGGACGATGCCGCCCTCGCAGCAGCCGCAGCTGAGCGACGGCGAGATCGCGATCATCCAGGCCTGGGCCGCCGGAGGCGCGCCCGACGGCCGCCTCTCCCAGAACGCGCCCACCTGGTGGAAGGACGTGGAGCCGATCGTCCGCCGCCGCTGCCAGACCTGCCACAGCAACCCGCCGCAGTTCGGCGCGCCGGTGCCGTTCGTGACGTACGAGGACGTCTCCCGCCCCACCGCCAGCGGCCAGCCCTACCACGAGGTGATGGCGTTCCGGATCGTGGCGCCGTCGAACGCGATGCCGCCGCCGCAGCAGCCGCAGCTCAACCAGGCCGAGATCGCGACCATCCAGAAGTGGTCGCGGGCCGGCGCGCCCGAGGGTCGCCGCGAGGACGCCGACGCCGGCACCGACGCGGGCGTGGCAGACTCCGGCCCCGGCATCCCCTGGATGAACGGCGGATCATCGACGACCGACAACCCGAATCAGCGATGGCTCGATCTCCACTCGGCGCAGCCCGACACGGATCCGCCGCAGCCGTACGACATCCCGCTGGGCGAGACG
The DNA here is from genome assembly GCA_963803435.1 of uncultured delta proteobacterium. Classification (GTDB taxonomy): domain Bacteria; phylum Myxococcota; class Kuafuiibacteriia; order Kuafuiibacteriales; family Kuafuiibacteriaceae; genus CAWDML01. The sequence continues at coordinate 395,923 of CAWDML010000001.1, forward strand.
CAGTACACCTGCTGGTCGTATCCGGTCGGCACGCCGCTCGGCGGCGACGAGTATGCGGTGTTCGTCGAGCCCGTGCTGTGGAACGACGTCCGCCACATCCACCACATGATGCTGTACCACGACGACAGCGGCACCATCCCGCAGTCGGACGGCGTACTCGGTCCCTTCGACTGCCCAACGTTCCCGCGCGCCGGCAACTCGGATCGGTACGCCGGCTACATGGGCGGCTGGTTCCCTGGCCTGCTCCCCTACGCGCTGCCCGACGGCGTCGGCATCCGGATCGCACCCACCGATCGGGTCATCCTCCAGACCCACTACGACCAGGTCCACCAGACCGGGAACACCGACTTCAGCGGGGTGCGTCTCTTGCTCGACAATCGGCCGCACCAAGCGTCGGATACGTTCTGGACCGGCGTCATCTGGGGCACGCCGCTCGACGGTCCCAACGAGATCCGCCAGGGCTCGTGCACGCTGCCCCAGGAGACGACGCTGTTCGCTTCGTTCCCTCACATGCACACGTACGGCACCCGGATCACCGCGGAGATCCGCCGGGCAGGCGAGAGCGACTGGACGATGATCTCGAACATCCCCTCGTGGAACTTCCTCGATCAGCCGATCCTCCCGGTCGATCCGGAGTATCAGCATCTCAACGCAGGCGATCAGCTGCGCACGACCTGCTACTGGGACACCCAGGGTCAGTCCGTAGTGCAGGGTGAAGGATCACTCGACGAGATGTGCTTCGTCATCTTTTGGAGCTATCCCCCGCTGGCGGACTCCGGCCCTGGGAACCCATGTGTTAATTACTCGCCATGAGGCGAGTGCTCCCTCTCCTGCTCATCGCGCTCACTCCCCGCCTCGCCGCCGCCCACGGAGGCAATCCTGCGCAGGCGGTCGTGCTCGAACCGGGCAGCATCGGACCACCGGTCGACGACGCGTTCCTGATCAAGTGGCTCGACGCCGGGCCGCCGCCGCCGGTCACCGGGACGGCGTACGTCAGCCTCTACTACACGAAGGACATCCCGATCACGTTCCCCCTCGGCATCATGGCGCCGACCCTGACCGGCACCGTGATCCTGTCGGGCGTTCCGGAGGATCAAGGACCCGACGAGTTCCTCTGGGATGTGTCCAACATGCCGTCGGGTCACTACTGGATCTGGTCGCTCGTCGATGATCCTCCGATGGAGATGTCGGCCCAGTACGTCCGCTTCTCCCCCGCGCCGCTGACGGTGCTCCACGGGAACGATGTCATCGGGCCCGCGATGACCATCCTGAAGCCGCAGAGCGAGTTCAGCACGGCGGACGAGTTCTACACCGTCGACTATCAGAGCTGGGACCCGACCGGGACCGCACGGATCCGGTTCGAAGCTTCGCCGGACGCGTTCCGCATGGAGCCGATGTGGTTCGTCATCGCCGACAACATCTATGCGCAGCCGGCCGGTACCATCGGATGGAACACGTCGGTCCTCGAGGAGGGCGACTACATGCTGCGCGCGACGATCACGGACTGCGACGGACGCAGCTTTGTCACGTACAGCCGCTACTTCCTGTTCGTCGCGCACCTCGACCCGCCGGACGCGGGGCCCCTCGAAGGCGGCGAGGAGCCCGACGGCGGATCGCTGATCGAGTGGTGCAGCCAGCTCCCGGACGACTCCGGCGTGCTCCCGAGCCCGGAGGCCGGCACCCGGGACACGGGCGTCGAGCCGGGCATCGACGCGGGCGCGGTCGTCGAGCCGACCGAAGATCCGGGCTGCGGCTGTTCCACCACGGCCACGCGCGGATCGCCCCTTTGGGCTGGGCTGCTGGGCGCGTTGGCCTTCGCGCGCCGGCGCCGACGCCGACGTTCCCGTCGCCATCCGCCGCAGTGAGGAACACGTGCGTCGGCCGGCGGGCGGAATCGGCTGCCGGGTCGCCGGGTCCTGGGCTTGCTCTGCGGAGCCGGCATGATCCCGCCCCAGCTCTTGGCGCACGTCTCCGCGGTCGCGGCCGTCTACGTCCAGGCGCTCCGCGCGTCGCGGAGGGTCCTGCAAAGATCGCTGGGAAAGCACGGATCTGGCGTCGATCCCAGGGTTCGAGTACAGTGGCTCTTGCGTCGCGAAAACCGCGGCGTGGCGGAAGGGCCTCGGCCCCATGAAATCTCCGACACAATCTGATTTCCGTCAGAACTCAATCGAGGGTGGCGTCGGAGTCCATCTTCGACCAGATGGAACACCCTGGTTGGACGTGGCCAACCGGCCGTCGAAGCGCCAGGGTGCCGGCGAAGACGCCGGGGGAGGTTACGCGAGCGTGAATCATGAGAAGGGTCTCTGGAGAGAGGCTGATTCGTAGGATCTTCGTCCGCGACGGCACTCGGTGCTGACGCGGTGCGGAGCTCAGGCTCGGTCCTCTCTCAGAGGCCATCGAGGCGACGAGTGCGCAGGCATTCGTCGCCTTTTTTAGTCCCCCCCGGACCGCAGCTCCGGCCAGGAATCCGATCAGCATGCCGAAGAAGTGGGCGGTGAAGCTGACCTCGGCGATCGACAGATCGAATCCCGTCTGAAGCGCGAGGATCAGGACGATCTGGCTGAGCTGCGCGCGGGCCGGTCGTGAGTGCTCGCGCCGCCAGCCGCGCAGGAACAGGAACGCGGTCGCGCCGAGCAGGCCCATGATGCCCGCCGAGGCGCCCACCAGCAGCACCGACTCGTGCAGCCACCACGCTTTGATCACCACGGCGCTCATCCCGCCGAAGCCCGCCACCACGTAGACGACCAGGAAACGCCGCCAGCCCAGCATGCGCTCCACGAAGGGCCCGAAGAACGCCAGGCCGATCATGTTCAGGATGAGGTGGAGCGGGCCGAAGTGGAGGAACGTGGCGGCGAAGAGACGCCAGATCTCACCGTCGAGGACCCGGGCGGCGTCGACCGCGCCCAGGGAGAAGAGCGTATGCGGGTCGGTGCTCCCGCCGGCGAGCACCTCGACGCAGAAGACCGCCAGGGAGGCCGTCACCAGCGCCCAGGTGGCCCGGGCATGCCGACGGAGGTCGCCGTAGGAGGGTCGGTAGCGCGCCTCCTGCTCGAGGTCCTCCTCGAGCCTCGAGAGGATCGACTGCGCTTCGGTCGAGAGCGCGTCGGCGGCCACCGGCGGCGGACGCGCGAGGCGAACGCGCGCGAGGCTCCCGATCATCCGATCGGGATCCTCGAGCAGCACGCCGAGCCGGGCGCGGCCATGGTCGTGCGCACCGGCGGCCAGCTCGGCGGTGGCGCGCCAGAGCTCCCGGGCCGAGGCCGGGAGCGCGGACAGCTTCGTCTCGAGGAGCCCTTCGACCGCCGCGGTCCGCCCCCCGAACGCCAGCACGGTCAGGCGAGCGCCCGGCGGGAGCCCCCGCTCGGTGATCCGGCGGCAGTCGTGGTGGAGCCTCACCATCTCCTCGATCCGACCGATCTCTCCGAGCGCGCGCAGGCAGTGGATCAGGACCGATGGGTTCCTACCGAGCCCACCTCCGTCGACCAGCCGGAGCGCGCACGCACCGTAGGCCTCCCACTGCTCGGTGGCTCGGTAGTAATGCATCGCGGCGATCGGCGCGAGCGCCGCCGAGCGGGAGCGCATCAGTGCCTCGTAGATCGCGGCCGCCGCCTCGACATCGCCGCGCTGCTCGGCCTCGAGCCCCCGGTACAGCCGGGCCTGCTCACGGAACCCGTCGAACGGATGGAGCACCCCCACCGCCCGGGCGAACGCGCCGGCCTCCGCCTGCCGGCCCCGCAGCGAGGCGCGGACCACCAGCCGCTGGAGCAACGTCGGCGCCAGCACGAGCGCGCCCCAGCCGGCCGCGGCGACGAAGCCGGCGATCGAGGGCCTGAGCAACCCGACCACCAGCAGCACCAGCAGAAGGAAGACGTTCTTGGTGATCCACCCGGCGAGCAGCCGGGGAGAGAGTCGGAGACCGCGGATGATGGTCGCCGCCGCCGAGACGGCCACCAGCATCACCAGGATCGTGTTCGTGTTCAGGTCACAGGTCCTCGCTGACCTTGGGCTCCTGCAGGTTCGTGCTCTCGCGACGGAAGAGCGGCACGTACTCGCGGAGCTCGGAGCCGAGGTACACCTGTCGCGGCCGAACGATCTTCTGCTCCTCTCCCGAGACGAACTCGGCCCATTGGGCGAGGAAGCCGCTGGTACGGGGGATCGCGAACATCACCGGGAAGAACTTCCGCGGCATGCCCATGGCCTCGTAGATGATGCCCGAATAGAAGTCGACGTTCGGGTAGAGCTTACGGATGACGAAGTACTCGTCTTCGAGCGCGATGCGCTCCAGCTCCTTGGCGATGTCGATGCGCGGGTTGCGACCGGTGACCTCGAAGACCTCGTGCGCCAGCTCCTTGATGATGCGCGCGCGCGGGTCGTAGTTCTTGTAGACGCGGTGCCCGAAGCCCATCAGTCGGCCCTCGCCGTTCTTGATGCGCTTCACGTAGGCGGGGATGTTCTTCACGTGGCCGATCTCGTCGAGCATCTTGAGCACCGCCTCGTTGGCGCCGCCGTGCTTCGGGCCGTAGAGGGCCGCGGTGGCCGCCGCCGCGGAGACGTACGGATCACCGCCTGCGCTCGCGACCAGACGCATGGCGCTGGTCGAGCAGTTCTGCTCGTGGTCCGCGTGCAGGATGAAGAGGACGTCGAGCGCGCGCTCGAGCACCGGGTTCGGCTTGTACTTCCGCTCGCTCATTCGATACATCATCGAGAGGAAGTTCCCGGTGTAGCTGAGCTCGTTGTCCGGATAGACGTACGGGAGGCCCTGGGTGCGACGGTAGAGGAAGGCGGCGATCGTGGGCAGCTTCCCGATCAGACGGCGGGTCTGAAGGCGGCGGCTCTCGAGGTCGTAGATGTTGCGGGCCTCGGGGTAGAACGTGGAGAGCGCCGCGACCGTGGCGATCAACATTCCCATCGGGTGCGCGTCGTAGCGGAACCCGTCCATCAGCTTCTTCAGGTTCTCGTGGACGAACGTGTGGATGGTGATGTTGTGCCGCCACATCGCCATGCGCTCCTCGTCGGGGAGCTCTCCTTTGACGATCAGATACGCGACCTCGAGGTAGTTGCTCTTCTCGGCGAGCTGCTCGATGGGGTAGCCGCGGTAGCGGAGAATGCCGCGCTCGCCGTCGATGTACGTGATCTTGCTGTGGCAGGCCGCGGTGTTCATGAAGCCCTGGTCGTAGGAGAGCAACCCCGGATCGGCGGCATCGAGCTTGATCTGTTTCAGGTGCGTGGCCTCGATGGCCCCATGCTCGATCGGGAGCTCGTAGGTCTTGCCGGTGCGATTGTCCGTGATCGTCAGGGTGTTCTTGGGCCCGTTCATGAACGCGCCTTCATACCATAGACTCCTGGATTGGTTGACCGGTTGCTGGGAAGGCGGGAGGCCTTGAGATTCGCAGGTTTGAGTCGTCAGGCGAGGATGCGATCGAGCGTCTCGCGCACCTCGCTGACCCGCGGGAGGCAGCCGCCCATGGCCGCGAGATAGAAAGACTCTCCCTGGATGTCGACACGGGCGGCGTCGACGGAGCCGCCCGGCAGGGTCCGGCCGATGAACGACAGTGAGACGTCCTCGTCGCCGCTGATCGCCGGTCCGAGCGCAGCGAGCGCCTCCAGATCGACGCCGTCGTTCGTCCGGGTCCCCGCGACCAGCAGGCCCTCGCCGCTCGCCAGCGCCAGCGCGCTGAGGCCGAGCTTCTGGGCCTTGTGAAGCAGGTACAGATAGATGGCGGTCTTCGGTTCGTGGCTGCGGACGATACGGCGTTCGATCATGGGGACCTCGATCGTTGTGCGGTGGTGTGATCTTTTTACCGCGTTCCAGCGACAGCGCAAGAAAACCGCCGAACTGCTAAGCCACCGCACATGCACGCGTTCCGCTGGTCGGCGGCCCTCGCGCTCATCGCTCTCTCGGCGCCGGGGAGCGCCCAAGCCTCCGAGCTCACGATCCGCTCCCAGTACGAGCCGGAGAGCCGAGCCCATCAGCTCGACCTGGTGGTGAGCACGTATGTCGCCGGGGGCTACGTCGGCTTCGTCCCCGGGCTGCTGTACGGCTTCCCGGTCGCCCCGCAGGGCTTCATCTCCTCGCTCAACGACGCCTTCTACATCGAGGCCGGCCTGTTTCTGGGCGCGTTCTTCGATCCGACCTTCTTCTGGATGACGCCGGTCGCCGGTGTCCGCTGGTGCTTCTATCTGACGAAGGAGTGGGCGGTGTTCGCCGCCGTCCGGCTGGGATGGAGCTTCGAGTTCGACGACGAGATCAAGCGCGGTGGCTTCTACGCCGACGGCACCATCGGCGCGCACTGGCACTTCAGCGACACCTTCGCGCTGCGGCTCGAAACCGGCGGTGCGCGCTTCGGATACCGCGCGATCGTCGGCATCTCCTGGCAGATCGGGATGTGATCGATCAGCGCTTGGCGGCGCGCTTCTGGGAGACCAGCTCCTGGATCCCGAGCTTCTTGATCTTGTGAACCAGCGTCCTCAGCGGCATCTGGAGGCGATGCGCCGCCTCCGTCTGGTTCCAGGCGGTCCGCTCGAGCGCGTTGACGATGATCTGGACCTCGGCCTGTTGCATCTGCGACTTGAAGTCCGCGGCCTCCCCGCCGTCGTCGGGGCTCGCCTCACCGGGCTTGCTCTCCTTGGCCAGATCCTCCGTATCCGGGTCCCCCTGCTTGGCGGAGCGGACGCGTTCGGGCAGATCCTCCGCCGCGATCGAGCGCCCCGCAGCCATCACCGACGCGCGCTGGATGACGTTCGCCAGCTCGCGGACGTTGCCCGGCCAGGGATACTTCACCAAAAATCGCAGGGCCGCGTCGTCGATCGCGAGGGCGCGCCGGGGTGAATCCACGCGCTCCAGGAAGTGTCGCGCCAGCGCCGGGATCTCGTCGGGGCGCTGACGGAGCGGCGGAATCTTCAGCGTGACCGCGTTGAGCCGGTAGAGCAGATCCCAGCGGAACCCGCCGTCCTCGCACATCTCCTCGAGGTTTCTGTTCGTGGCCGCCACGATGCGGACGTCGACCTCGATCTCCTTCGGCGACCCGACGCGCGTGATCCGCTTGGTCTCGAGGACCCGCAGCAGAGCCGCCTGCGCCGCGGGCGGCAGCTCACCGATCTCGTCGAGGAATACCGTGCCGCCGTCGGCGCTCTCGAACACTCCTTTCTGCTGCGCGAGCGCGCCGGTGAACGCGCCCCGCTCGTGTCCGAAGAGTGTGTCCTCGACGAGCTGTGCCGGGATCGCGCCGCAGTTGATGCAGGCCATCGGATGGTGGCTCCGATCGCTCCTCTCGTGGAGCGCGCGCGCGACCACCTCCTTACCGACGCCGGTGTCGCCCTGGATCAACACCGGGATGTTGGAGCTGGCGAACCGCTCGACGGTCTCGTAGAGCACGATCATCGCGGGGCTCTCGATCACCGGCCCGGCTGTGCCCTTTCCCGCGCCGGCGTGCTCGACCCAGCGCGACGCACTCTCGGGCTGCAACAAGATCGCTGCCACCGAGCCGAGCGTGAGCTCGTCACCCGGACGCAGCGGCGCGCGCTTGACCGGCTCGCCGTTGATCTTGGTGCCGTTCTTCGAGTCGAGATCCTCGACGATCACCACGCCGTCCTCCGCGCTGAGGCAGGCGTGCGTGCGCGAGAGCGATCGCTCGGTGATCACGATGTCGGCGTCCGCGGTCCGACCCACGACGAAGCGCGTCCCGTCCGGCAGCGCGAGCACACGCGCGCCGTCGGGCGCGTAGACGACCAGGGAGGGCGCGGACTTGGCTTTCGCGACGACCTGGCCCAGGTCGATCGTATCGTCGCTCGACGCTGGATCGATCGGCGTCACCGGACGCCGAGGGTAGAAGGTGGTCGGATCCCGCGCAAGGCGCCTACTCGGGCGCGGGCTCGGGCGCGGGTGGGCTCCTCGGGAGGTCCCACTCGGAGCTCGGCGGGTCCGAGGGCGGCGGCGGCGGGGATTCGGGCGGCACCTCGATGCGGGGCGCCAGCTCGGCGGGCGGCGGTGTGTCCACGATCCCGGCTTTGGTCATGAACAGCGTCTTCGCCAGGAACAGCGCGGCCAAGACCGTCAGACACAGGAGGAGGACCTTCAGCGTGCGCGTGCGCTTCTCGCGATCCTCCGTGGGCTGCTTCTTGAGGCTCATGAAGCCGAGGATCACGCCGATCTGCCCCAGGTAGCGGGCCGCCACCGCGTCGTCGGGCCCGTCCTTCAGCTCGCGGTAGCGCTCGAGCCCGAACTCGAGACGCTGGCGCCGCAGGCACTCCTGGATGAACTCCTGGTGGATGGCGTCGTCGTCGAGCGAGGCGAGCACCTCGTGCCACTTGGCGCCGAGCACCCGGAAGTCGTCGGCTTCGTGGTGGCCGGGGGCGACCTCCTCGTCGACGACGATCTCACCCTTTCGCAGGATGACGCTGGGCGCCTGGCCTTCGGCGCGGCGCGCCAGCTCGAGGAACGAGGAGCGGAACTGCCAGGTCGAGTCGTCCGTCTCGAGGTGGATCGCCATCCCCTTGTCGTTGGCGCGGATGACCCGCCCGGGCAGAACGGCGCTGTAGCCGCCGGGGACGACCAGCTCGACCTGGATCTGGGTGCGCAGCGGGAACGACGTGTCGGTATCGATCGACATGCCCGTCACCGAGAGGTTGGTGACGAACCCGACTCCGGGAGGCCCCTTTGGCTTCTTCCAGACCCGGGCCGCTACGCGCTCAGTGGGGAGGTCATGACGCTCGAACGCGGGCCGCTCGACGCCCGCGATCTGCGCGTGCGCCTTCTTCTCGATCTTCGCGCCCGGACGATCGAGGTAACGGACCGGAAGATCGCCGGTCCACGAAACGTCGACCGTGATGTCGATCGACGCGCTGTACGGCGAAGGCTCGACCTTTCGCACGGTTGCCCGCTGCGATCCTCTCATTGCTCCCTCGGGGCCACAAGTTCGTGGATCCAGCGCGACTTGACGGCGAGGCGTCGATGGGGGCGCCCTCCCTGGCGGCGCACGCGATGGATCGTCGGACCTCACAATGGGTGCTCCTCGCGGGTGCGCTCATCCTGTGGTCGCTCTTCCCCGTACCGATCTTTGCGGGCCCGGTCCTCGCGTACCTCGCGGTGTGGACGCTGGCCGCACGGTGGGACCTCTCGGTGTCGCCCCGAGCGACCGCGCTGGCGATGATCGTCGGGTCCGCTGCGTTCGCCGGCGCCGTGATCATGCACGAGGACGAGATCGCGAACAGCGAGCAGCTCCCTGACCTCGACGTCATCCTTCGGGATCGCTGGCGCGCCGCGGAGCTCCCCGCGATCGCGCCGCCGGTGGTGCGCGCCGATCGGCCGGAGACCCACTACCTGTTTCTCCCGGGGGCGGGCTCGGTGACCGCGCGGTTCGCCGGCTCGGATCGAGACGTCGCACTGCTCGAGCTCGGTCACGGGCTGTTCCGCGCCGACCTCGATCCACGGCGCGACGGCCCGATCTCCGACACGCTGCTGATCGACGCCGACGGCGAGCTCACGCGGCGCCACGTCGACGTGGTTCGACCGTCGGTCCATCCTCGACAGCTCTCCTCGCGCCCCGAGCTCGGGATCGCCGCCGCGGTCAGCAACGAGACCGACGAGGTGATCCTGCTGCGGAGAGCGGGCGCACCCGAGCGGATCCCGGCGGGCGACCGGCCGACCGACTGCGCGATCGTCGACGCGGGTCGCATCGTGGTCGTCCATGAGAGCGGGCTGGTGACGCGACTCGGGTCGGACGATCGGATCGATCTCGGCGCGCCGCTCGTGCACGTCGCCCGCGGTGCGACCGATCTCGCGGTGACCCGCGCCGAACCACGTCCGGCGATCGTGCTCGTGTCCCCCGATCTCCAGGTCGAGCGAGAGATCCCCCTCCCCTTTCCGCCCGATCGGATCGCGTTCGGACGCGACGGCGAGCTCTTGGTGACGAGCGCCGTCACGCGGACGCTCTATCTGATCCGGGGGGACGCAGTGGCCGCCCGGCGCTTCTTCGGCCGACCCGTGGTGACGATGGCCGCGAGCCCCGACGGCGAGCGCCTCTTCGCCGCGATCACCGACTACCGGCCGGATGACGACGCCGGACCCAACCACCACGTCGAGGATCAGATCGTCGAGATCGACACGGGGACGCTCCGCATCATCCGCCGCGTCCCCACGGCTCCGCACGCCTCTCCCTTCGCCATCGAGGTCGAGCCCGAGCGCATCACGATCGCCTTCGTGGGGACGGACGAGGTGATCCGCTTCGACCCGAGCGCGTTCGGAGCGCGCGAGCGGATCCCGATCGACCGTCCGACCGGCGTGGGCGCGCTCGGCGAGGACGCGCTGGTCGTCGCCTCGTCGCCGAACGGAAGGATCGAGCGCCTCGCACCCTCCGGACGCGACGGCTTCAGCTTCTCGGAGCGAGGGCTGATCGCGGACGGCGAGCGCGCCTTCTACCAGGCCACCCGTGCCGGCCTCTCCTGCCAGACCTGCCACCTCGAGGGCGGCACCGACTTCTCGCTGCACGACATCGGACAGGACGGCGACCCTCGTCCGACGCTGCCGCTCGGCGGCGTGGCCCGGACCGCGCCGTACTTTCGCGGCGCCAGCTACCCGAGCATCGCGAAGATCGAGGCCTTCACCACCTCCGTCCTCGGCGGGTACGAGGCGCCAATCCCGGAGCGCGCGCGGGCGCTGGACGCGTTCGTGTCGAGCCTTCCGAGACCCCCATCGCATCCCCGCCCCGACCCCGGCGCGCTCCGCCGGGGCACCGACGCCTTCGTCAAGGCCGGCTGCAGCTTCTGCCACCGTTTCCCCGCCTTCACCGATCTCGCACAGTACCCGGAGGGGTTCCTCTTTCCCGGCCGCAAGGACGAGCTTCATCTCCTCGACACTCCTTCCCTGATCGGGGTCGCGGACCGCGCGCCGTACCTGTACGACGGCCGCGCGCGCACGCTCGAGGCGGTGCTGATCGACGAGAACCGCGCGCGCCGCCACGGCGACGCTCCCGGGCTCACCGAAGGCGAGCGGGCCGATCTCCTGATCTTCCTGAGGTCGCTGTGAAGCTGGCGCCGGCGCCGCTCGCACCGCTGGCCGTGATCGCGCTCTTCGCGGTCGCGCAACCTCACGCAGTGGAGCGGGAGCTCGCGCTGGTGCGGGGCACGGGGTGGCTGGCCGCGGGGCTGCTGTTCCTGGCGATCGCGCCGCTCGGGCGTCACCGGCGAACCTTCGGGCTCTGGTCGCTGGCGGCCGGGCTGGTCCATCTCGCGGGCGGGATCCTGACGCCGCTCGTGCCGGAGGCCTCGCTGTTGATCTACGAGCCCCACCTGCGGTCCGGCGCCGCTGCGCTCCTCGTGCTGTCGTTCCTGGGCGCGACCTCCTTCCCTGCGCTGGTTCGCCGCCTCGGGATTCGCCACTGGAAGCCGCTGCACCGCGCCGTCTATCCGGCGGCGGCCCTGGTCGTCCATCACATCTTGCTGTCGCCGCATACGCCGCGCTTCGGGGCGATCGCAGTGGCGTTCGCGATCGCGCTCCTCACGATCGAGAGATTGATCAGAGCTCTTGCACTGCGACGACCAGATGTCGCCCGGTGAGCGAGACCCGGAGCGTGGCGCGGACCCGGCGTCCGACCATCCGTTCCATGGAGTCCGCCTCGAGCCCGGCCACGTCGGGCGCCGCGTGCAGGACCCGGATCCACCGGCCCTGGTAGAGGACGCCGTCGCGAAGCTCCTCCACCCGCGTCACCTGCGGCGTCGCGCGCTCGGCCAGGCGCGCGCGCATCTCCGGGGTCACGTCGAAGGCCATCACCAGCACGCCGTCGTCGGCGCGGAGCAGCTCGCCCTCCGCCACCGACGCCTCGATGCTCTCGTCGAGCGAGCGCTCGGGCGACGAGTACCGGGGCACCACGCGCGCCGCCCGGTTCTCCCGGTACTTCGCGGTGAGGCTGGCGGGGACCGCTAACGCCGGAAGCGCCGCCGACCACAAGAACAACGAGATCGGGATCGAGATTGTCGTCTTCATCGCTCACAGCTCCCTGAAGAAGTAGATGCCCGGCCGGCGCCGCTCGCGCTTGTTGAGCTCGGCGGACTGACGCTTGCTGATGTCGGCGTGGCTCACCAGCACGGGCGCGTCCCTGGGGGTGAAGAAGAGGAAGCCCGAGCCAATCTCGGTACCGCCGCTCCACGTCTCACGCTCGGAGATCTCCCGGGATCCGTCGCCGTCCGCGTCGACGGCGGCCTCCGACGAGCAGCTGTCGATCGCGTAGATCCGGTCGACACCGGCGCCGCCGCCGCACTCCGGCGCGGTCAGCGTCGGCTCCCAGGTCTTGTAGTAGCCGACCTGATCGAACACCAGCGGATCGCGGAGCATGCGCTCGTGGTTGCGAAGCGAGATGAACCAACCGTACTTCCCGCCGAGCAGGATGGCGGCCGGGTCGATCCGGTTGACATAGCTGACCTCCTTGAGGCCGCTCTGCGTCAGACCGCTCGGCAACGCCTCGTAGTCCCAGATCACGCCGATGATGTCGCGGCCGTTGCCGGCGGACGGGTCCTCGAGCTCGTCGAGCGCCGCCGGTCGCTGTACGTTGCCGGTCCCGAAGTAGAGACCGATGACCGCCTGGCCGGGACAGATCGAGGTGACCAGATCGAGCTTGCGGAAGATCTTGCGGTTATCCTTGTTCACCGCGATCTTCCCGTTGTTCAGGTTGATCAGCCGGCGCGCGTGGAACGTCTTGCCGCCGTCCGCCGTCCAGGTCTTCCAGATCTGGCCGCACTCGTCGCCCCAGTAGAGCGCCTTCAGGATCCCGGACTGGTCGTAGCCGCTGAGCTCGGCGCTGATCGGGCAGACCATGTCGGCGAGGTCCGGATCGGTCCGCTTGTCGATGCAGTACGACACCTGTGAGCCCGTGCAGTCGTTGGTGACCCGGAGCATCACCGGCGCGAGCGGCGTCTGGGCCGCAAACGCGTCGGGGCCCGCGTTCCAGCGATCGAGGTCGACGATGAACACCGACGGCTTCTCCCAGGGTACCGAGCGGACCGTAGTCGACCGGCCCGCCGCCGGACACGGGCGGAGGCAAAGCCGAGACCGTCTCGGGCACCCACTCGACGTTGGCGATCGAGTAGCCGCGATCCTTGCTGTCGTTGCCGTTCGTGACGAAGCGGAGCACGAAGTGCTCATCGTAAATCCAGGGCGACTTGGCGCCGGCCAGGCTGGTCCCGGTGTAGCTGCCGATCAGGTTCCCCTTGCTGTCCTCGATCCGGAGGTGATCGCTCGACTCGAGGTCGAACTGGTCGAACTCGATGCGCAGCGCGGCCGCCTTGCGCACGCCGTCGTTGAACGTCAGCGGCTTGGTGGAGTCGTCGAGCGGGACGCCGAGGCCGTCGTAGCACGGCTTCTTCGAGTTTCCCTTGCAGCCGCTGTAGTAGTTGCTCGCGCACCAGCTGCTCTTGTCGTAGCCGTTGAAGTCGGCGAAGTGACCCTTGCCGGTGCACGACACCTCGATCGCCTTGGAGAGATCCGGCGGCTCGGGGACCGGCGGCGCCGGCGGCACGATCACCGCGTTCTGATCGACGAGATCGAGCTTACGGATGTGCCCGCTCGCGAAGGCGGCCACCCGGTGCGTGCTCGCGTCGGCGCCCACGCGGGCGAGCCCCAACCACGGCGCCGACCAGGTGTCCTGGAGCTCCTGGAGGTCGCCCGACGAGGAGGCCACGATCGGGTTGATCGTGTTCTTCGCGTTGTCGAGGACGCCGCCGGGCAGCTCGCTCACCTTGAGGCTGTAATAGGCGCGGCCGCCGCGCCCGAGACCGAACAACAGGTAGGCCGTCTCCGTCTTCTGGATGATGCCGTCGCCGTTGGTGTCGTCGTGGAAGAGGCGCGCGTCGCCATCCAGCAGGAACCGGTGCGTGAAGTTGTCGTTCGGCTGATCCTGGAGATCGCGCATCGCGCTGGTGGCGATGCCCGAGGGTGCCCACAGCTCGCTGGGGATCAGGGCGGTCTTCTCGTCGCCGTCGGCGGCGTCGTAGAAGTGGACCATGCCGTCGTTACTCCCGGAGACCACATAGCAGGCGCCGGTGATCGGCGTGCCGTCCTTCTTCTCGCAGTCGCCGTAGCGCAGGAGCACGGGTGCAAAGTCCACGGGATCACCGAGCGGCCAGGCGCTGTAGGCGATCGGCGCGCCGCTCGTGCAGTTGGCGTCGTACGTGTAGCCGTGGAGCAGGTTGATCAGCTTGTAGTGGTCGCAACCGTTGGCCCACGAGTCGGAGGACTGCCACGTCGTGGGCGTGACCTTGACGTAGCCGCTCTGCCCGCCGCGCCAGGTGATCACGTTGCGCCGGGTCCAGTGCGAGCCCGTCGGAGTCCCCGACTGAGCACCGATGTGATCGAGCAGCACCTCGCCGGTGCCGCCGTAGTCTGCCGCCAGGCCGCGGAGGCCGGTGAAGAGGTCGACCGCGTCGGGGTTGGTGTCGAGGGTCTTGCCGTCGGAGGACACGAACAGGCACCCGGTGACGCTCGTGTCGTAGTCGCCGTTCGCGAGGATGTTGGGGGTGACGCAGTACTTCTTCAAGGTTCCGCGCCAAGGCCCCGAGGTGATCGGCCGGAACGAGGCGGAGAACGCGTAGTTCTGCGAGTAGAGCGAGCCGGTCTGGATCGCGATCGGAGCGAAGAAGAGCGCGGTTTTGGAGGCGATCGTGGAGACGATCGACTCGAAGGCGGTGCCGAGCTCGGTGGCGTCGGAGGCGTAGAAGTACTGGCCGCCGCCGTAGGCCGCGATGTTCTGCAGGTTCGAGGGGCTGAAGTCGCCGGGCGCGCCCAGGCCGATCGTGTACGTCTTGATGTTCTGGTCGCCCTGGACCTTGCAGAGGAGATCGTCGTTGCGCCGCAGGTAGTCGGAGCCGAGCCAGGGCTTGTCGGCGGAGACGCTGAGGTTCTCGACCGGCGGCTTGCACTCGTAGTTGAAGGTGGCAGAGCCTCCGTTCGGATTGCCGTCAGAGAGCATCACGATGTAGTTGGGGCGGCAGGCGAGCGTGTTGCTGTCGTCGAAGTAGTCGTGGAAGTACTTCCCGAGGTCGCTCAGCCCTTGCGACATGTACGTGTTGCCCGTGATCGGCACGGCCAGCGCGCCCGCCTCGAGCACCGCCTTGCTGGAGCCGAAGGGCGCGCGTAGGCTGGTGCCCGAGCCGAAGTCGTAGATCGAGAGGTTGAGCTTGTCGGCCCAGCGGTCAATCAGGCCGTCGTTGGCGTTCTGGCAGCCCACCAGCACGGCCTTCATCTGCTGGCTCTTGTTGAGGAGCGGATTTCCGAGGTTGTAGTTGGCCGCGAACCAGCTGCAGCTGCTGGCCTTGAGGCCGTCCGCCATCGAGCAGGAGCGGTCGAGGAGCAGACCCACCTGCGGCAGGACCGTCCCCATGCGCAGGTGGTCGAGCGCGTCCGGGTACTGGCCGGCCGCAGCCGCCAAAATCATGAGTGCGATAGACATCGATGACTCCTAGTGCGCGTGCCGGCGGCCCTGCAGGAGGCCGGGCGAAGACGACGCCATCTTGTAGATCTGGGTCTCGACGACCGCCTGGTGGCCGGCGGCGTGTCCGGTCACCTCGAGCTCGTAGACCACCGCACGCACGCGCGCGTTGGAGCTCTCGAGAACAGGCGATGTCCGCAGCAGCGCGACCCTACCCTCGTACTCGAGCTCGGCGCCGTCGGCCCGGACCGACGAGAAGACCGTGTCGGTGGTGGGCGAGGCGTCCGCGGTCAGGTCGTCCGCGCTGAGGTCGGGGAGCAGCGCCCCCATCTTCTCGTCGTTGATGAGCTCCATGGTGCCGCCCTCAGCCGCCTCCCGCGCCTCGCGCGAACGCCGCTCCATGCCCATGAGATCCTGATCGGAAGTGATCAGGTCGAGGACGACCAGGGAAGAGACCGTTACCAGGGCCACCAACAGGGTGACCATGAGCAGCGAGAAGCCGCCGCGTCCTGCTCTCGGTGTTCTCATCAGCGAATCTCCAGCCGGCCCGAGTTCCGGATCTCGACGGAGGTCCGGATCGCCCAGCGTGCAACATGATTCTGTCTGGCCGCAGGTCGGGACACAGGCGCCCGGCTCCAGCTCCAGCTGGACCGGCGGCTGGACACCGACGTCGAAGTCGCTGCGACCGCGGACCACCATTTCGAGGTCCATGCGTAGCCGATCGCGATTCGTGATCTGCGCGTCGCTGGTGATGTCGACCCACGCCGATGCGGTGGGATCCCACGACCACAGCGAGACCTGGAGCGTCTCCACCCCGGAGGCCACCGTCCCGCCGCAGTCGAGCGAGGTGCAGGGACGTTCCGTGGTGACACTGGCGCGACGGAGCTCACCGAGACCGTCGACCGAGTTCACGAACCACACGACGTGCTCGAAGCCGGCGGCGACCTGTCCTTCGGCGTACGAGGCCGTGAGCGCGGACGGCTCGGAGACGAAGCTGGGGGACGGCTGCCAGGTGAACGCGACGCAGCCGCCCAGGCAGTCACCCTCGCTGCAGGGGGCGGCGGCCAGGCCGTCGATCCGGGCGGTCATCGCGTAGAGGCCCTGCTGCGAGCTGAACGCCACCACGTCACCCGAGTGGAAGTTGCCGCCCGCGCACATCTGGCCGCTGGTCGAGTCGAAGTCCGCGATCGTGCGGAAGTCACCGCTGGCGCGGCGGATCCCGAGGTCGTCGGTGGGCACATCACCTGCGGCGAGCGCGAGCGTCCGGTTGTTGCTCCGGAACTGCGCTCCGCCCTCGACCGTGAAGGTGCCACGGCTGAAGCCGTCGAACCAGCCGCTCGGGCGGTAGCCGATGCCGACCCCCGCCTGCCGAACGTCGAGCGCCATCATGTCCATGGCGCGGCGCGCCTCCTGATACATGTCGACCTTCTCGGAGGTGAGGCCGAGCAGGCGGGTGTGCTCGGCCGTCATCGAGACGGCCGCCATCACCAGAAACGAGCTGATCGCGAGGCTGACCACCAGCTCGATCAGCGTCAGGCCGCGTGTCTGTTTCATGTTCATCCATCTCCGAGAGACAGGCGCTGCATCAGCACCTGCTGAATTCGTCCGGACGTGTCGGTCCAGCAGACACTGACGCTGATGAGGCGGGCGTCGTCGTTCTGGGTCAGCGACGGGGGGGGAGAGACGACGGTGTCGAGCCGGTAGCCCGCGAGACCGCCGGTGGTCCGGGCGGTCGGATCGCTCGGACCCATGTCGTCCACGTACTGGGTGCACTCGTAGAGGTCAGGGCTGGTGCCGAGGTCGGGCATCATCGCTTCGCCGGTCGCGCGACAGCCGACCACGCCGCC
This sequence comes from uncultured delta proteobacterium, assembly GCA_963803435.1. Classification (GTDB taxonomy): domain Bacteria; phylum Myxococcota; class Kuafuiibacteriia; order Kuafuiibacteriales; family Kuafuiibacteriaceae; genus CAWDML01. Next base: position 413,186 of record CAWDML010000001.1, read on the forward strand.
GCACGTCGGGAGCGCCGCCGCCGGCGACGTCGCGAGACGCTCGAGGCGCTGCAGCGCGACCTGGGTCGCCGTCTCGCGCATGCGTGACGTGCCCACCCCGCGCGCCGAGCTGGTGAAGAGGTTGGCGACCCCGATGACCCCCATTCCGAGGATCACGCTCGTCACCATGACCTCGATCAGGGAGAAACCGCGGGAGTGTTGGCGGGCCACGACCGAGGCTGGAGTGCAGGCCGAGTGCCACGCGTAGGCGGCCAGAACCAGGCACGGGGCACGCAGCCCGTTGCGTTCCGGTCGAGCAGCCCCTTGCGCGATCGCAAGGGGTTGCTCGGCGCTCACTCCCGTTTGCTGACAATCTTGTCAGCGGGCCGTCAGGCGGATGTCGGCGGGAGCGGTTAGTTTGCCCGCATGTCGGACAGGCGGCGCCCTCGAGGCGTGATCGCAGCCGCCGCGGTGGTGACGACGCTCGGCGTCCTGGGAGCCTCGCGGATCGTCCGCCGGGCCGACTCGGCGCCGGCGAAGGCGACCCGACCGGCGGTCCCCGTCTATGTGGAGACTGCGCGCACGCTCGACGTCCCCGCGGTGACTCGGGGGATCGGCACCGTCCAGTCGCTGCACGACGTCACGATCCGGGCCCAGCTCGAGGGCGTGCTGGTCGAGGTCCTCTTCCGAGAGGGTCAAACGGTGAAGCGCGGCGATCTGCTGGCGCGCATCGACGACCGTGCGATCGCGGCCGCGGCGGCGGAGGCCCGGGCCGAGAAGCGGAGAAACGAAGCCCAGCTGGCCGCGGCCAAGCTCGATCTGATCCGCTACTCCAATCTCTGGAAGGAGGAGGCGATCGCGCGGCAGACCGTCGATCAACAGGCGGCGCTGGTCGCACAGCTGGAGGCGACGGTGGGCGCCAACGCCGCCGCGATCGCCGCTGCCGAGGCCCGGCTGTCCTACGCGCGCATCGTCTCCCCGGTCGACGGCCGTGTGGGATTGAGACGGATCGACGCCGGAAACGTGGTGCGGCCGACGGATCCGGAGGGGCTGGTGAGCGTGACTCAGCTCGATCCGATCGCGGTGGTGTTCGCGCTTCCGCAGGAGGTCTTGCCCACCGTGCAGGCGCTCCTGCATGGGCCGGAGCCTGCGCCGGTGATCGCCTACGACCGACCGTCGGGCGCCGCGCTCGCGCAGGGTCACCTGCAGATGATGGACAACCAGATCGATCGGACCACGGGGACGATCCGTCTCAAGGCGGAGTTTCCCAACCCCGAGGAGAAGCTCTGGCCGGGCCAGTCGGTCTCGGTCGAGCTCCAGACCGGGTTCAGCGCAGGCGCGACGGTGGTCTCGCTGAAGGCGGTGCAGCGCGGTCGCACGGGCCCGTTCGTGTATCGAGTGATCGACGGGATCGCGAAGATGGTGCCGGTGCAGCTGGGGCCGGAGCACGGAGAGGTGGTGGTGATCCTCGAAGGTGTAGCGCCCGGCGACGTGGTGGTCCGCGACGGGCAGTCCCGCGTGATCCCGGGTGCCCCGGTGCAGGCGGTCAGCGCTTCAGAGGGTGGAGAGAGCTGAGGTGAAGGAGACCCGCGCCGGCATCTCCGCCTGGTTCATCCATCACCCGGTGGCGACGATCCTGTTGACGGTCGGCGTCGTGCTGCTCGGTGTGTTCGCCTTCCCGCGGCTTCCGGTGGCGCCCCTTCCCCAGGCGGAGTTTCCGACGATCCAGATCAACGCGAGCCTGCCCGGCGCCAGCCCCGAGACGATGGCGTCGGCGATCGCCACTCCGCTCGAGGTCCAGCTGAGCGCTGTCCCCGGGATCAGCGAGATGACCTCGGTCAGCCTGCTCGGAGCCACCAGCATCACGCTTCAGTTCGTCCTGGAGAAGGACATCAACGCGGCGGCGCAGGAGGTGCAGTCGGCGATCAACGCCGTGGCGGGGCGCTTGCCCTCGGACATGCCGAGCCTGCCCGTCTGGAAGAAGGTGAACCCGGCCGACAGCCCGATCCTGCTGGTGAGCGTGGTGTCGGACGTGATGACGATGACCGAGCTGAGCGACGTCGGTCGAGACCAAGCTGGCCCGCCAAATCAGCCAGCTCGATGGCGTGGCCGAGGTCAGCATCTTCGGCCAGCAGAAGCCGGCGCTGCGGGTACAGGCCTCGCCCGAGCGGCTGGCCGCCTACGGGCTCACGCTGGCCGACATCCGCGCGGCGGTCCAGGCCACCAGCGTCAACCAGGCGAAGGGTGCGCTCTTCGGACAGGGGCACGTCTCGACGCTGGCCACCAATGATCAGCTCTTCGACCCGAAGGATTACAATCGTTTGGTCGTCGCCTACCGGAACGAAGCGCCGGTGCTGCTGGGGGACGTCGCCCGCGTGTCGCTGGGCGCTGAGAACGACTACGTCTACGCGTCGCAGAACGGGCGCCCGGGCCTGATCGTGGTGATCCGCCGGCAGCCTGACGCCAACATCGTGGCCACCGCCGACCGCGTGCTCGAGGTGCTGCCGCGCCTCGCGAGCCAGCTGCCCGCGTCGGTCGAGGTCGAGGTCATGATCGATCGGACACGGACGATCCGCGCCTCGCTGCACGAGGTCGAGCTGACCTTGATGATCACGATCGTGCTGGTCGTATTGATCATGGGCTTCTTCCTCCGCCAGATCTCGTCGACCCTGATCGTGGGCGGCTCGCTGGTGGTTGCGGTGATCGCGACGTTCGCCGCCATGTACGGGCTCGGCTTCAGCCTCAACAACCTCACCCTGGTGGCGCTGGTGATCGCCGTCGGGTTCGTCGTCGACGACGCGATCGTGGTGGTCGAGAACATCCACCGGCACCTCGAGAACGGCGTGCCCATGCCGGAGGCGGCGCTCAGGGGCGCATCGGAGATCGGCTTCACGGTCGTCTCCATCAGCGTCTCGTTGATCGCGGCGTTCATTCCGCTGCTCTTCATGGGCGGCGTGGTCGGGCGTCTCTTCAAGGAGTTCGCGATGACCGTCAGCGCGGCCATCCTGATCTCGGTCCCGGTGGCGCTCACGCTGGCTCCGATGCTCGCGTCCCGCTACATGAAGGCGACCCCGCACCGCGCCGGGAGCGGATCGCGCCGCGGGTTCCCCGAGCGACTGCGGGACGGCTACGATCGGACCCTCACCTGGGCGCTGTCCCATCGGACGCTGATGCTGGCGCTCTTCGCCTCCGCGCTGGTCGCGGTGGTCGTCAGCTACCTCACCATCCCGAAGGGCTTCTTTCCCATCCAGGACACCGGCTTCCTGATCGGGACCACCCAGGCGGCCCAGGACATCTCGTTTCCGGACATGGTCGCCAAGCATCAGGCCATCGCGAAGATCCTCGCCGACGAGCCCGCGATCGCGGGCTACTCGAGCTCGATCGGTGCCTCCAGCAGCGGGGGCCAGAGCCTGGCGAACGGGCGCTTCTTCCTGGCCCTGAAGGATCGGTCCGACCGGGACATCTCGGGTGAGGAGCTGATCGATCGGCTGAGGCCCAAGGTGGCGAAGGTGCCGGGCGTGATGATGTTCCTGCGCGCGGCGCAGGACATCAACCTGGGCGCGCGGGGCTCGCGAACCCAGTATGCGTACGCGCTCAAGAGCGGGGACAGCGCATTGCTATCGGAGTGGGCGGAGCGCTTGACCGCGCGTCTCTCGGAGATGCCGCAGCTCACGGACGTGTCGAACGACCAACTCCTGGGTGCCAGCGTGGACCGCTTGACGATCGATCGCGCCGCCGCCGCGCAGTATGGGCTGACCACCCGGGACATCGATCAGACGCTCTACGACGCCTTCGGCCAGCGCCAGATCAGCGAGTACCAGACCGAGGTCAACCAGTATCGGATCATCCTGGAGATCGATCCGGAGCAGCGCGGCAAGGCCGAGAGCCTCGCCTACTTCCACCTGCGCTCACCGCTGACGGGACAGATGGTACCGCTGTCCGCGCTGGTGACGGCGGAGCCTCCCGGCACCGGGCCGCTGTCCATCAGCCACAACGGCATGTTCCCGGCGGTCAACATCTCCTTCAATCTGGCGCCGGGCGTCGCGATCGGCGACGCGGTCGGGCTGATCGAGCGGGCGAAGACCGAGATCGGCCTGCCTTCGTCGATCAGCGGCAACTTCCAGGGCGCGGCCCAGGCCTTCCAGGAGTCGCTGGCAACGCAGCCGTTCCTGATCCTGGCGGCGCTGCTCGCGGTCTACATCATCCTGGGCGTGCTCTACGAGAGCTTCGTCCACCCGCTCACCATCCTGTCGACGCTGCCGTCCGCCGGGCTCGGCGCCATCCTCATGCTCGAGCTGCTCGGTCAGGACTTCACCATCATGGCGTTGATCGGGATCGTCCTCTTGATCGGGATCGTGAAGAAGAACGGGATCATGATGGTCGACTTCGCGCTGGCGGCGCAGCGCGATCACCGGGCGACCCCGCTCGAGGCGGTCCACGAGGCGTGCCTGGTCCGGTTCCGGCCCATCCTGATGACGACGCTGGCGGCGCTGCTCAGCGGGATCCCGCTCATGCTCGGGCTAGGGACCGGCTCGGAGCTGAGGCAGCCCCTCGGCATCGCGGTGGTGGGCGGGCTGCTCGTCAGCCAGGTGCTGACGCTGTACACGACCCCCGTCATCTACCTGACGCTCGATCGTCTCTTCCATCGCCGCGGCGCGGAGGCGCCGGCCGTCCCTACGAAGGCGGTGCACACGTGAGAGGGTGGGCCGGCGGGCTGGCGCTCACGGCCCTCGCGGCCTGCGCGGGGTCGGCCCCCAGAGGCTTGCCGCGCGACGCGGTCCCGACGGCCTGGGAGACCACGCGCACCTCGTCGCTGGCCGTGACCTCGACCGGCGCTGCCTGGTGGGAGGCGTTCGGCGACCCGGTCCTCGATCGGCTGATCGCGAGGGCCGAGGTGCGGAACCTCGACCTTCGCATCGCGGACGCGCGGCTCCAGGAGGCGCGGGCGCTGCGCAGCGGAGCGACCGCCGAGCTCTGGCCGGAGGTCGACGGCTCGGCCGCGGTCTCGGTCTCGCGCTCGAAGCGCCCCGACGCCAAGCCGCGGGACTTTCAGCTGGGCCTGAACGTCTCCTGGGTGCCGGACCTGTTCGGCAGGGTCAGGAGCGAGGCGCGCGCGTCCGAGGCCGACGAGCGCTCGCTCCGCGCCGACCGCGAGGCCGTGCAGCTGTTGCTCACCGCCGAGGTCGCCGAGACCTACGTCGAGTACCGCCTTCGCCGGGTGCAGCACGCGCTCTCGCTCCGGACGGCCGAGGCGCAGGAGGCGACCCTCCGCATCACGCGGGCGCGCTTCGGCCAGGGCATCGCCAGCCGGTTCGACGTGGAGCGCGCGGTGGCCGCGCTGGCGATCACGCGCTCGCGGATCCCGGAGGCGGACACGTTGGCGGCGGCCGCGCGACACCGGCTCGCCCTCCTCCTGGCCGAGCCGTCCGACGTCGTCACGCAGGCCCTCGACGGGGACCGGCCGCTCCCGGACAGCGACCCCAAGCGAATCCTGCAGAGTCCGGCCCAGGTGGTGGCGCGGCGCCCGGACGTCCGCGCCGCCGAGTGGCGGTTTCTGGCCGCGCTCGCCCGCAAGGACGGGGCCGAGGCGCTCCGCTACCCGACCCTCGACCTGGCCGGGCTGATCGGCCTCGAGAGTCCGGACCTCACGGAGCTGTTCAATCCGGCCTCGCTGATCTGGTCGATCGGCGCGGGCCTGCTGGCGCCGCTGCTCGACTTCGGGCGGATCCGCGCCAAGATCGATGTTGCAGACGCGCGACAACAGCAGGCCTACTTGGAGTACGAACGGACGGTGCGAACCGCGCTCGAGGAGGCGCAGACCGCGATCATCTCCTATGCGCAGGGCGTCCTGCGCCAGGGTGAGCTCTGGACTGCGGTGGTCTCGGCGCGCAAGGCCGCTCAGCTGGCGCGAAGGCAGTATCGCGAGGGGACGCTGTCACTGCTGGAGGTGCTGGACGCGGAGCGCAGCTTGAACGACGCGGAGCTGAGCTGGTCACAGGCGTCCGCGGACGTCTCCGTCCGCTTGATCACGATTCATCGCACGATGGGGGGTTGAACGATGAAGGTGCTGATCGTCGACGATGAGATCAAAACGACCGACTACCTCCATCGCGGCCTCACCGAGCAGGGGTACGTGGTGGACGTCGCCGGCAACGGGATCGACGGCGAGCATCTCGCGCTCACCCGGGACTACGATGTGATCGTCCTCGACGTGATGCTGCCGGGGGCGGACGGCTTCGAGGTCCTGCGGGCGCTCCGCGCCGAGAAGCAGACCGCGGTGATCATGTTGACGGCGCGCGACCGGATCGACGATCGCGTGCGGGGTCTCAGCGAAGGCGCCGACGATTACCTGATCAAGCCGTTCTCGTTCCTCGAGCTGGTCGCGCGGCTGCAGGCGCTCACCCGGCGAGGCCGCGCCCAGGAGCCAACGCAGCTCCAGATCGGCGATCTCCAGATCGATCTGTTGAGCCGGCGCGCGTCGCGCGGCGGTGTCCGGATCGAGCTCACCGCCAAGGAGTTCGCGCTGCTCGCGCTCCTGGCGCGGCGCCACGGACAGATCCTTTCCAAGACCACCATCGCCGAGCTGGTCTGGGACATGAGCTTCGACAGCAACACCAACGTCGTCGAGGTCGCCATCAAGCGCCTTCGCGCCAAGCTCGACGGACCCTTCCCGCGCAAGCTGCTCCGCACGGTCCGCGGGATGGGCTACCTGCTCGAGTGCGACGAGGAGGACGCTCGATGATCAGCCGTTCGATCGCGACCCGCCTCGCCGCGATGTTCGCCCTGGCTGCGCTGCTCGTATTCGCGCTGGTCGGCGGGGCCCTCCTTCGCGTTCTCCACCAGGAGCTCGACCGCCACCAGCTCCGAGAGCTCGAGACCAAGCTCAGCTTCGCCACCACGATGATCGGACGCTGCGTGACGCTCGAGAAGTGGGGGAACGTGCGGGCCAAGCTCGACGCGGTCACGCCCGGGGACGGGAGCACCCAGTTCTACATCTCCAGCGACGACGCCCGCTTCACGTACGCCTCGCCGGCGGCGGAGGGGCTGGCGCCGATCGATCACCGGACGATGCGTACGATGTCGCAGATGATCGCCGGCCACGAGGAACGACCGCCGGTTCGCCTCACCGTCGCGATCGACTCGAGCCGCTTCGAGGACACGCTGCGCAGCTTCGGGATCGCGCTGCTGGTCCTCTGCGGGATCGGGGTGGCGATGGTGGCGCTCCTCGGCCATCGGATCGCGAAGGTCGGCCTGGGTCCGCTCGCCGAGCTCTCCATGGAGGCCCAGGCCCTCAGCCCAAAGAACCTGGCGCAACGGCTGAAGCTGGCGCCTCTGCCCCGCGAGCTCTCGGATCTGGTCGCCTCCTTCAACGGTGCGCTCGATAAGCTGGAGCAGGCGTACACCCAGCTGGAGGCCTTCAACGCGGACGTGGCGCACGAGCTGCGGACCCCGCTGGCGAACCTGGTCGGGCAGACGCAGGTCGCGCTCTCGAAGGAGCGGACCGCGCCTCAGCTCGAGGAGGTGCTCCAGTCGAACCTCGAGGAGCTCGAGCGCGTGCGCACCATCGTCAACGACATGCTCTTCCTGGCGCGCGCCGACCGGGGTGAGACCGTGGTCGATCGCAAGCGCACCTCGATCCGGGAGGAGATCCAGAAGACGGTCGAGTTCTTGGAGCTCATCATCGACGAGACCGGCGTATCGGTGCGGATCGCCGGGGACGCCGACGCGTCGATCGAGGTCTCACTCTTCCGGCGCGCCATCAGCAACCTGCTGCAGAACGCGGTGGAGCACTCCTCTCCCGGCGCCGAGATCCTCGTCGAGGTCTCGAAGCAGCCGACCGAGCTCCGGGTCATGGTGGCCAACCCCGGCGAGGTCATCCCGGAGCAACAGCTCCCCCGGATCTTCGATCGGTTCTATCGCCTGGACGCTTCCCGCCGGAGCAGCGGCGCCAACCACGGTCTCGGGCTCTCCATCGTGAAGGCGATCGCGACGATGCACGGCGGCACCGTGCTCGCCGAGAGCGCCGGCGGCCGCACCGCCGTCGGGTTCACGATCCCCTGCTGACGGAGGAACGAGCGTCGGAGAAGACCGCGATCTCCCGTTGATCCGCCCGCTCGACGAGCTCATGGATGCGGGATTCGATGCCGTCGATCTCGCTCTGGTCGAGCCCGAGCTGGACGGTCCCCGCGCGGATCCGCACGCCCTCGTGCGGATCGAAGGGACGCTCGCGCTCGGACTTCACCAGCACGCCGTTCTCGAGCACGAGCTGTGCGACAGTGCCGAGCGGCGCCAACTGCGCGCGCGTCACGTGCCGCAGGGTCGCGAGCTTGTCGGCCGGCAGGGCGGGCACGACGATGTGCGACCAGTTCGGAAGGCCCTCCAGGATCGGGAGCGGGTTGCGCAGCCCGCTGAAGGCGAGACCGTTGTCGATGGAGAAGGCGCGCGGCCGGCGCGGGTCGGTGGAGATCAGGAAGTTTCCGTCGTGCGAGTCCCGGTGGTCGATCAGATAGGTGAGCAGATTGAGCTGGCTGATCGCGCGGCGATAACGCGGGTCGCGCTCGAACCGGTGGGCGTGGAGGATGTGCTTGTCCGTGACGCCCTCGACCCAATACGTGAGGATCCCCAGCACGCAGTCGGTCCAGGGGAAGGTCGGCTTTGCGTCGGGCGCCTGATACTCGGAGCGAAAGCGCGTGAGCGGAACGCAGCGGATCGTGGTCGGCGGCACGACATACTCGTCCGGCGCGAGGAAGACCTTCTGCAGCTCGTACGCGGCGAGCTCCTTGCGCGGGGAGTTGTTGAACGCATCCCCGTCCCCCGGCGCAGACTTCCACTTGGCGCGGAATCGGACCTCCTGGCCCTGGTCCCATACCTCGAAGGTCAACACCTTGACGTCGTTGCTGCTCCGTCCCGGACCGGCGACGTCCACCACCGCGTAGTCGTCTCGCTCCAGCAGGCGCTCGATCCGAGCCTCGTCGAGGCAGAAGCTGCCCTCGCCCATCGTCGGATCGCCGCAGAGATCGGCCGGCGGAGTGACCGGAACGCTGGGGGTACCGTTTCGCTCCGGGGTCGCGCACGCGCTCGCCAGCATCATCAGCGCGAGGACGCGAAGATCGTTTCGTTCGCCCACTCTCTCTAGTACAGACAGTTCGACCGCGCCGAACAAGCGTGACGATTCGGAGCACGCGGGCATCCTCCCCCCGCGCGCATTGCGGCGGAGGCGTACTCCGATCTGGTGGCGCAAGATTGGTTGCGGGCGCCGGCGACGATCGTCTCAGGCGCAAGCGCGGCGCCGCTTCCATCACGCCTGGGATGCGTGCCCCACGCCGTTCCATTGTTGGGTCTCGCGAGAGAGACGCTGCGAGACAGAATTACAAACGCGCGATCATGCGTGTGCCGATGCCGGCGTGATGCGCGTATTCGGACGTATTCGCTGCGCCTCCGACGGATGCGCCGCCCTCGCTCTACCACCACCTCCCCGTGCGATCGTCCCCGCCGACACACCATGCGACGGACGAACTTGGTCACGGCAATCCTCGCCGCACAACTCACTCACCTCGGCTGCAACAACGATGACGCGACCGTCGCCGTGCGAATCAAACCGACGACGCTCGACGAGGCCACAGTGGGTCAGAGCTACGACGCCCGGCTCTCCCTGCGCGACGCCTATCCTGGAGAGATCGAGTGGCGCATCGTCGAGGGCGCGCTCCCCGCCGGCCTCGCCCTCGCCCGCGTCGACGCCAGCACCGGCGCGATCCGCGGGACACCAGAGGAGGCCGGCGTGTTCGGTCTTCGCATCGGCGCCACCGGCAGCAAAGGGGGCTACGACGAGACGGAGGTGCAGCTCGTCGTCCGAGCCTCGGCGGTGACGATCTCCACGGACGAGCTTCCGAACGGCTCCGTGGGCGAGCCGTACACCGCCGCGATCGCGGCGGAGGGGGGATTCGCGAAGATGTGGTCGGTCGTCGCGGGCGCGCTTCCGCCTGGGCTGGCGCTCACCACCTCCGCGACCGGCGACGGCTCCATCGACGGGATCCCGACCGAGTCGGGCGCGTTCGCGTTCACCGTACGCGTGCAGAGCCGGGACAAGAGCTACGCCGAGCGGGCGCTCCGCATCGACGTCACCGGCGCCCCGCTCGCGCTCGTGACGGTCGCGCTCCATCCGGCCGCCGTCGGTGCGGGCTACTCGGCGACGGTCGTGGCGTCGGGCGGCAGCGAGCAAGGCTATCGCTGGTCGGTCTCGTCCGGCTCGCTGCCCGAGGGGCTCTCGATCCGGAGCGACGGCACGCCCTCGACCGTCGTCGAGGGGATGCCGGTGACCGCCGGGCTGTTCGACTTCGAGCTGGAGGTGACCGACTCGCAGGATCACACGGCGCGGCGGAGCTACTCGATTGAGGTGTCGCCCGACCTGCCGCCGCTCGTCTTTCCGGACGTCGCGCTTCCGGCGGGGACGGTCGGGGCGGCGTACACGGCGACGCTGGCGGCGTCGGGCGGGAGCGGCGACTACTCGTGGAGCGTCGTGCAGGGCGCGCTGCCGGCCGGCCTGACGATTGATCCCACGGGGAGGCCGGAGACACGCATCACCGGGACGCCGGAGATGGGCGGCGACTTCGTGTTTGCGATCCGCGTGGAGGACTCGGCCGAGCAGATGGTCGACCGCACGCTGCACCTCTCGATCGCGGACGTGGAGCCGCTCGAGATCACGACGGGCTCGCTCCCGAGCGCGCGCCGCGGCCAGCCGTACTCGGCGTTCGTCGAGGTGGCCGGCGGGGTGCTGCCGATCGCCTGGACGGTCCAAGGTCTGCCCCCAGGCCTCACGTTCGTCGTCGACTCGGACCGGCGGGGCACGATCTCGGGTGCGGCCACCGCGAGCGGCAGCTGGCCCGTGACGATCGCCGTCTCGGACGCCGCCGGCGCGACGGCACAGCGCGATCTCGATCTGACCGTCACGGCCCTCTCCATCCTCACGTCGACGCTCCCGGTGGGGCTGGAGTGCCACCCGTACTCTGCGTCGATCTTCGCCGGCGGCGGCACGGGGACGTTCACCTGGAGCGCCTCCGGCCTGCCGGACGGCCTGACGCTCGCCGCCTCCACGGGCGCCGAGGTTCGCCTCGAAGGTGAGCCCGGCGTGACCGGAGTCCACGCGCTCACGATCACGGTCGCAGACGCGGCGGGCAGCGCGACAGCGGCGATCGATCTCGAGGTGATCTCCGATCCGCAGGGCAGGCGCTGGATCGCGCTCGTCGGAGATCTGACCGCGGACAACGACACCGGTGTCCACGTCGCCGGCATCTGCGGGACGCGGGTCGAGCCCGCCACGCTGGTGAGCCCGCCTGCGGGCGGGTTCGGCGATGCCTCCTCCTCCGCCACCGATCAGGTTCGCTTCTCTCCCGACGGGCGATCGATCGGGTTCGTCGGTGACTTCCGGCTCGACGGGGTCAACGAGCTCTTCGTGGCCTCGCTCGACGGGAGCGGCCACGGGCCCGCGGTCCGCGTGAGCGGCGATCAGAACCCGGGCGGTCTGGTCAGCGACTTCCGCTGGTCGCCCGACGGGACCCAGCTGGTCTATCGCGCCGATCAGATCGTGGATGGGCAATTCGAGCTCTTCTTCGTCGACCTGAGCGCGCCCGGGATCTCGGTCAAGGTCAACCCGGACTTTCCGGTGGGCGGCAACCTCTCGACGGACGACTTCTACTGGTCGCCCGACGGCCGCTGGGTCGCGTACCAGGCCGACGGCGACGTCGACGGCGAGAACGAGCTCTACCTGGCGGACATGACCAGCGGACCGCCGTTCGCTGTCTACCCCGCGAACACGCCCCTCCCCGCCAACGGCGACGTCTTCGATGACTTCCGCTGGCTCCCGGCCGGCGACGGCATCGTGTTCCGCGCCGACATGCTCACCGACGGCGTCAACGAGCTCTTCCTGGTGGACACCGCGGGCCTGATCCCGAGCGCACCGGTGCGGGTCAACGGTCCGACCGTGAGCGGCGGAGACGTCAGCAGCTTCGCGATTCGTCCCGACGGCTCCGCGATCAGCTACGTCGCCGACGAGGTCACCAACGATCAGCTCGAGCTGTTCGTGGCCGGGCTCGCAGCTACGACGCCGCTCCCCAGCACGATCGCCAGCGCGCCCCTCGTCACCGGCGGGAACGTCGTCGCGGCCCGCTGGAGCGACGATGGGACCCGGATCCTCTACACCGCCGACGGGAGCGTCGACGAGCAGTTCGAGCTGTACCTGATCGACGGACCCGATCTCTCCCGCGTCCGCCGCATCAGCGGCAACCTGATCGCGGACGGAGATGTCCGCGCCGATAGCGGGTTCGAGGTCTCGCCCGACGGTCGATGGGCGGCGTTCATCGCCGACTCGGCCCAGGACGGCGCGGATGCGCTGCACGTCGTCGAGCTGGTGTCGGCGGCCGTTCCCATGGTCGAGGAGACGTTCGCGGACGGCAATCGTACGACCCAGAACCCACCGGTGTCGCTCTCGTGGGTGACGTCGGGAGGATCGTCGAACCTCACGGCAGCAGGAGGCGCGATGACCTTGAACACCGGCGGGACCTCCGGAAGGCACGCCGTGGCGCACTTCCCCCCGCAGTCTCTCCCGGTGGGCTCCACCGTCTCGCTCGACTTCGACTTCTCCGTCGCCGGACCGGTGGACCTGACGAACGGCTTCCGGTTCGGGCTCTTCAACAGCGACGGCACGCCGCTGGTCGTCTCCGACGGCAACAACCCGCAGGTCACGTACACGGGCTACGCCGCGTTCACGAACCTGGTGCCGGGGGGGCCGAGCTCGACGTCACTGCGCAAGCGCGACGGTGCGACGCCAAACCTCCTGATCACGTCGGCGTCGGCCTACAGCACCATGAGCGGCGGAGGCGGCGGGCCGGCGGATGCGTTCGCGGACGGCGCGCTCCACCACGCCACCCTCGCGATCGAGCGCTCGGGGGCCGACGAGGTGGTCGTGAGCGTCGAGTACAGCGGCGGCACCTTGAGCGCGTATCAGGTGACGCGGACGGACCCGTCGGCGATCGTCTCGGTGTTCGACGCGGTCGCGCTCTGCCTCTCCTCGAGCTCGGGGACGGCGGCCGCGGTCACGCTGACGGTGAGCAACGTCTCGATCGTCTTCACGCCGGGCCTCGGCGAGCCGGTGATGATCGAGCCGGCGCCGTCGGCCGGCCAGTCGGTCGTGGACTTCCGCTTCTCGCCCGACTCGCAGCAGCTCGCCTACCGAGCCGATCTGACGACGCCGGGCCAGGTCGAGGTGTTCTCGGCCTCCCTGCTCTCGGGTCCCGGCTTCGGGCTGGGCAACGTGCTCCACGGCGTGCTCCCGGCGGGCGCGTCCGCCTCCACGCTGCCGGTCGACCTCGGCTGGACGCGCGATTCGAGAAGCGTCCTCGCGGTCGGCAATCTCGCTACCGCGGGTGTGGTCGAGGCCTGGACGCTCAATCCGACCGGTACCCGAGCCTCCTCGCCGGCTCAACGCGCCGCCACCGTCGGGCGGAGACGTCGTGTTCATGGTGGTGCCCGAATGAGCAAGAGATCCCTCGAGCGCTCGACGCTGCTCGCCGTCACGACAGCGTTCTGGTGCTGCGGATGCATCTCGATCTTCGACGCGCCGCTGCACCTTCCGGGGCCTCCACCCGGCGGCTCGGACGCGGGCGACGCCGGCATCACCGCGGAGATCGACGGCGGCGACGAGCACGACATGGGCACCGAGTCGCCGAACGACGCCGGCGACGCCGGTGTCGAGGATCGGGGGATCGTTGATTCGGGAGCGAAGGACGCCGGGCCGGACAGCGGCGAGCCCGCCTACGACTGTCCCGGCCGGATCATCTACGTCTCTCCGCTCGGAGACGACGGCGAGACGGGAGAGAGCGAGGGCGCCGCGCTGGCGACGATCAACCAAGCGCTCGCGCGCGCGCTCGCCGGCGACTGCGTGCGGCTCGCCGCGGGCGACTACCTCCAGGACGTCCGGACCGTCCGCGACGGCGCCGCCGGGGCGCCCATCACCGTCTTCGGCACTCCTGACGCAGTGGTGCGCGGAGGCGGACAGTCCCGGATCTTCGAGATCAACCACGACTACATCCGGCTGGACGGCTTCACGATCGACGGCCTGGCCGGCACGAATCCCGACCTGGTGGACAGCTACCGCAAGAAGCTCATCTACATCGTCGGGATCACGATCGGCGATCCGCTGGTCGGTGTGCTGATCGAGAACATGAGCCTGCGAAACGCGCGCGACGAGTGCGTCAGGCTGAGGTACTTCGCGCAGGGCAACACCGTCGCCTACAACCACATCGAGAACTGCGGGCTCGAGGACTTCCGCTTCGGCGGTACCGGATCGAACGGCGAAGGCGTGTACATCGGCACGTCACCGTCGCAGCGCATCGAGAATCCGACCAACGAAGTCGACGACTCCAGTCAGAACCACATCCATCACAACGTCTTCATGAACATGTCCGAGTGCGTGGACCTCAAGGAGGGCGCCGACGACAACCTGATCGAGTACAACGAATGCTCGATCGCGGTCGATCCGAACTCCGGTGCGATCAACGCCCGCGCCAACCGCAATCGGTTTCACGCGAACCGGCTCTTCGGCAACAGCGGCGCCGGGATTCGCCTGGGCGGCACCGCGGAGACCGACGGTACGCCGAACGGCGTCGACAACAACATCACGTGCAACTTCATCAACAACAACCAGGAAGGGATCAAGTTCCAGACGGCCCCGCAGGCCGAGGTCTGCGGCAACGAGATGCCGACGAACCAGAGCGGCGGGTCAACCAGTACCTTCGGTGCGGCGTTCCAGCCCGAGCAGCCCTGCACGCCCGATTGTGAGATGAGATGATGAAAGCGGCGATCGTTGCCTGTGTATTGCTCCTGCCGCGGACGGCGCGCTCCCAGGAGGACGACGCGCCCCGCACCGCAGCGGCCGCGCGCGCGTTCCAGGCTGGCCAGAAAGCTCAGCTGATGGGCCATCACCAGGAGGCGGCGGAGAAGTACGAGCTCGCCGACGAGCTGCTCCCCACTCCGGAGGCCCTCCGCAGCGCGCTCCGGGCACGACTCGCGGCCGGCGACCTGGAGATCGCCGCGTCTCACGCCGAAGCCCTGGCCTCTCGTTGCGGGACGGACCAGTGCCGCGAGTATCCGCAGTCGGTCCTGGAGAAGCTTCGGGCCGAGCTCACCGGGGTGACGCTCGAGTGCAAGGAACCTTGCGCCATTTCGCTGGAGGGACGCCCGCTCATCACCGGCTCGGCGCTGCACCAGCGCTTCTTCGTCCGCCCCGGCGCGACCCAGGTCGATGCGATCTTCGACGACGGCGCCACCTGCGCCCTCACGGTCGAGGGGACCGCGGGGGGCGAGCTGGAGCTGACCGCGGAGCCGCCGATCGTCGAGCCGCCTCCTCCACCGCCGATCGCGCCACCGATCGCGCCACCGATCGCAGTGCCGGAGCCGAGCCCGCCGCCGGCCGTGCCGCCGCCGGTCGCCCTCGCCGAGGAGGAGGCGCACGGCGGTGTCCACCCTGTCGTTCCGATCCTCGGTCTGGTGGTCGCGGCCGGCCTGGGGGGCGCGGCCGGATGGTCGGTCGTCGACACGATGAACGCGCACGACACCTACACCGCCATGCCGACGGCGGACGGCTGGGACGACGGACGGGCGCGAGACACGCGGAGCAACGTGCTGCTCTACAGCGCAGTCGGGACGGCGGCGCTCTCGGCCCTGGTCGCGATCTTCTGGACGGACTGGTGAGCGTGTCCAAGCCCAGGATCGGCCGGTACGAGCTGCTGGCCCGGATCGGCAAGGGCGGGATGGCGACCGTGTACCTGGCACGGACCTACGCCGACCCCTTCGCGAGGTTGCTCGCGATCAAGCTCCTGCACGAGGACGTCGCCGGCGAGCCGGAGCTCGTCGCTCTCTTCCTGCGAGAGGCGGAGATCGCGTCGCGAATCCAGCACATCAACATCGTCCCGCTCCTCGAGGTCGGCTTCCACGAGAGCGCGCCCTTCTTGGTGATGGACTACGTGGAGGGCAGCTCGCTCTCGGCGCTCCTGACCGAGTCTCCGGACGTGCGGAGCCCGCGGTTGATTGTCCCGATCATCCTCGACGCGCTCAACGGCCTGGCCGCGGTGCACGGGTTGAGAGACGACAACGGCGACTCGCTCCGGCTGGTGCATCGCGACGTGTCGCCGGGAAATCTGATGGTCGGCATCGACGGCGCGTGTCGGCTGACCGACTTCGGTGTGGCCCGGTGGCCGGCCAATCAGGACCTGACGCAGCCCGGGACGATCCGCGGCACACCGGGCTACATGGCGCCCGAACAGGTCGCAGCCCGCGAGGTAGACGCGCGCGCTGATCTCTTCTCGGTCGGCGTGATCCTCTGGACCGCGCTCACCGGCCGCTCGCTCTTCAAGGGCGAGAACCTCCCCGCGACGCTCTTCAACGTGCTCCAGCGGCGCATTCCGCGCCCGAGCGAGGTGGGGCTGCGCCCGCCGCCGTGCTTCGACGAGATCTGCCTGCGCGCACTGCAGCGGGATCCGAACAAGCGCTACTTCTCCGCGCTCGAGATGGCCGAAGCGCTGCGCGCGGTGGCGGTCCGCGAGGGGCTGCTCGGGAGCCCGAACGAGGTCGCCCAGTGGACCACCGAGGTCTTCGGCCCGCGCCTCACCGAGCGCCGGCGCGCGGTCGCACAGGTGGTGAAGACGGCCTCGGTCGGCGTCGTGGAGGATGACCAGGAGGTTCACTCGCCGGCATCGCTGTCCAGCCTGCCGCCGATCCTCTCGATCGTGCCGCAGTCGGGCTCGACGCCCACACTCGACGAGCTCAGGACCGGCGTCGGCCATCTTCCTCAGGGCGCGACGATGACGTCGTATCCGTCTCTCCAGATCGAGGTCGAGTCGGAGCGGCGGCGCGGGCACAAGGCGTGGCTCGCCCTGCCCTTGCTGGCGCTGGCCGGGGCCGCGCTGGTCTTCGCGCTCCGCGGAGAGGAGCCCGACCCGCCGCCACCCGCACCGCCGCCGCCGCCTGCCCTCGCCGGGGCGGTGGAGCGGCCTCCGGTCGCGGCCGTGCCCAAGCCACCAGAGCCGGAGCCGGAGCTGGAGGAGCCCGTGGAGACGCCGCCGCCCGAGGTCGAGAGAAGGCCGGCGCCCAAAGCGCGGCGCGCGAAACGACACCGGGCCGCGCTCGTGCCCGACGCCGGCGCACCCGCCCCCGTCGAAGATGACGTCCTCGAGCGCAACCCGTACCTGAGGAGCAGCGAATGACCGAGGGGGGAGAGTTCGACGCCGCCTACTGGGCGCTCGAGTCCGACCCCGCCAACCCGAGACGTTGGTTCGAGGTCGGGTGCAGGCTTCTGCGTCACGCGGGCGCATCGCACGTGGACCTGAACCCGCTCGAGCGCGCGGCGGGGCGCTTTGCGCTGCTGGCGGCGGCGGAGATCGGACAGGAGGACGCTGCCACCAGCTTCGAGCTTGGCCGCCGGCTCGAGTCGTGCGGCGAGCTCGAGGCGGCGAGTCGAGCGTATCTGCGCGCCGCCAGCCTCGAGACGGTCCGTCCGGAGCCTTGTGAACGTGCCGCCGCGTTGCTGGCCCGTCTCGGCCGCGCCGAGGACGTCGAGCGCTGGGCGTGCGCCGGGCTCGAGCGCGCGCGGAATCAGGACGCGCCCTCTTCGATGTTGACCTCGCTCGCCAACAGTCTCCTGCGGGCCGGACGATCCGCGAAGGCCGTCGAGGTCCTCGAGCACATCGTCGAGACGAACCCGAGCGATTCGCAGGCGCTCTCGAACCTGGCCGTGGCGTTGCGACGGAGCGGCAACGCGGAGCGATCGGTGACGATGGCGGAGCGCGCGGTCGAGCTGGCCAGAGAGGCTCCCGACCCCTATCTGGTCCTCGGTCGCAGCCTCGAAGCAGCGCAGCGCCCCGAGGAGGCGCGGCGCGCCTACCAGCAGGCGATCGCCCGCGGCGTCGCCACGGTGGCAGCGCAGGAGGCGGCGGCTCGACTGGAGCGGCTCGATCGCGGCGCGCTACCTGCGCCCGACACCGGCACCTTCTCCAACCGGACGAACGGCGACGGGACCTTCTCCGGCGACCTGGTGGTCCTCGCCGTGCCGGAGCTCCTCGAGGTGCTGCGGCTGCAATCGGCCACCGGCGAGCTCTACCTCTGGATGGACAACCGTGGCATCCGGCTCGAGCTCGCCCGCGGTCGGATCGTCGGCGCGACGGCGCCCGACGGCGCCCGGCTGACGGCGCCCGCCGACGTCGACGCGCCCGGTGCCGAGCCCTTCATCGCGCTGATCTCCGAGCTGGTGGGCTGGGGTCAAGGTCACTTCGAGTTCATGCGAACGGCCGAGGGTCTGGAGCGCTCGGGCGGCCTCGACGCGCAGTTCCTCCTGATGGAAGCGATGCGCGCGCTCGACGAAGCCGGCCGCGGGAATCCTTGACAGGACCGTGCCGCGCCCCGGAGATCGTCGGCGAAGATGTCCGAGCCCAGCGCCTCACGCGCCGTCATTGTCGGTGTTCAGCTGCGCTCGGTCACCGACGACGAGCGCGCGGCCTCGCTCGAGGAGCTGGCTCGCCTCGCCAAGACGCTGGGCCTCGAGGTGATCGCGACGATCACCCAGAAACGACCTCAGCTCTCGAAGGCTGCGGTGGTCGGCCCCGGCAAGCTGAAGGAGATCGCGCGGTTCACCGGCGGCTCGGGCGTGGTCCCTCCGGGCGCGAAGAAGAAGTTGAAGAAGGCGCCGTACCGTCCGGACGAAGAGACGCCGGAGGCCGAGGAGGCCGAGGAGCCCGAAGAGCCAGAGGAAACGCTCGACGCCTCGGAGGTCGCGGTGCCCGAGGAGGCCCGCGCAGGCGTCGTGTTGGTCGATCACGATCTGTCGCCCTCGCAGGCCCGCAACTTCGAGCGGGCCGTCGGCGTCGAGGTGTTCGATCGGACCGCGGTGATCCTCGCGATCTTCCAGCGTCACGCCCGAACGCGGGAGGCGCGGATCGAGGTCGAGATCGCGCGGCTCACCTACATGGCGCCGCGCCTGCGCGAGGTCGGCGGCGGCGGTGATCGTCAGCGCGGCGGGATCGGGGGGCGAGGCGCGGGCGAGTCGAGCCTCGAGCTCGATCGGCGAAAGGTGCGAGATCGGATCGCAGAGCTCAGAGAGGAGCTCACCGGCATCGAGCACACGGCGCAGACGCGCGCTCGCCGTCGCCAGTCGATGAACACCGCGGCGTTGGTCGGCTACACCAACGCGGGCAAGTCGTCGCTGATGCGCGCGCTCACCGGGAGCGAGGTTCTGGTCGAGGACAAGCTGTTCGCGACGCTGGATACCACCATCCGAGCGCTCCAGCCCGAGGTGAAGCCGCGGATCCTGATCTCCGACACCGTCGGATTCATCAAGAAGCTCCCCCACGGGCTCGTCGCCTCGTTCCGGGCGACGCTCGAGATTGCGCGCGACGCGGATCTCCTCCTCCACGTGGTCGACGTCTCGGATGCGGCCTTTCGCGCCCACATCGAGGTCACCCGCCTGGCGCTGCGCGAGATCGGCGCGGACACCCAGCCGGTGTTGCTGCTCTTGAACAAGGTCGATCGCCTCGACCCCGCACGCCTCGACGCGATCCGGGCCGAGCTCCCCGAGGCCGTCCTGATGTCGGCGCTGCGACCCTCGGACGTCGAGGGCCTGCACCGGAGGATCGTCGGGTTCTTCGAGAAGGAGATGATCGACGAGGACATCTTCGTGCCGTACGAGCACTCGTCGAAGATCAACGACGTCCACCAGAGCTGCCGCGTCCTGTCCGAGACCTACGAGGACCTGGGCGTGCGCATGCGGGTGCGCGCGCATCCGCCGACGGTGGCGCGCCTCCGGATCAGCGGCCCATGATCGCGTCGATCACCGGGAGGACGCCCAGCCTGCGGTCGACGGCGCGCGGGCTGTAGCGACCGTCCGCGACGTACATCCCCCCGTGGTAGAGGTTCGTGCCCGCCGTGACGTACGCGCTCGCCCGACCTCTGTGCCGGTATCCGAAGCCGTTGTACCGCTCGGCGAAGGCCGCCATCGCGGCGCGATCGGTCGAGCGATAGTTGAGGCCGAGCTGGTTCGCCGCCGCCCTCTTCTGCTTGAGGGCGTGGGTGGCGGCCTCGACGAACTGGTCCTTGCGGAAGAAGATGCCCCTCGGTACCTGCGTGGTGCGTCTTCCCAGGCGCTGGCCGTTGTGGAGATAGCGATCGGTTCGCATCCTGCTGTCCTCGCGGTACCAGATCCCCGCCACCACCGCCGGCGGTAGGTTGGCCTTTCGCCCGATCTCGTCGACGAGCTGGCGACGGGTCGTGACCCGACCGTTCACCGTCACGGGCTCGTCGAGCTTCTTCGCGACCTTGGCCGCTTCTCCAGGCCGAGTGGTGCGCCCGAGCCCCGCGGAGAACTTCTGTTGATAGTCGCGGTACGCCCGCGCGACGTCCCGGTTCCCGCGATCGAGCAGGGGCGGCGTGCCGTTCGCGGGCGCCGGATCGTTCGCCGCCGGGGCCGGGTCCTGCGCGGCGGGCGCGCGCTCGAGCGGACGGGCCGGCGGGCGGCTGGTCCCGTCGGACAGCACCACCATGCTCATCTCTTTCCGGCGGTCGATGACCTTGCCCGACTCCTTCCCTGCGTGGACGAGGTTCCCGTTGTTCGGATCGACGTAGAACCGGTTGTCCTTCCCCTTCGAGGGATGGGTCGTGGAGGGGTCGTGGTACGTGTAGTACTGGCGGCCCTGCGCGTCGGTGCCGCGGCCGTTCACCAGGACGAAGTGGTCGGTCACGCCGTCGCGATTGCCCTGGTAGCCGCCCTTGTAGGAGACGCCCACGGCCACCGGGCGACCCGCGTCGAGCTGGCGATCGATGTAGTCCCGGGCCTGCTGCGTGCGCTGCGGATCCGTGCGCACATGTCCGCTCCGATCCTCGCCGGTCGCCACCTGGATCCGGTTGGCCGTCGAGTCGGGGACCTGGACACCGGCGGTCCTCGCCATCGACTGCACCGCCCGGTAGCAGGCGGTCTTGCCAGCACGCGCGACCCGCTTGCTGTCGAATTGATCGATGAACTTGGCCTCGGTCTTCACGTCGGGCTTCGCAGCCGCCGGCGGGCTGCCGCGGGGATCGGACAGGCTGCTGGCTTTGACCGAGCCCTCCGGATCGGGCGCGTTGTCCTGGGGTGCGCGCTCCACAGGTTCGGTCGCGTTGCGCCGGTAGCTATCTCGCGGGTTGAACCCGGCGGGCTGCGGCTGCGGCTGCGCGTTGCCGCCGCCGAGGGGCGACGGCTGAGCGCCACCCATCGGTCCCTGGGCGCTCTGCTTTTGCTGCTGCTTCCTCGCCCTCGACGCCGAGGCGAGCATCCCGAGCAGCTGCAGCAGGCTCTCGAGGCCGTCCTCCGAGGTGTCGATCCCCAGCGTGTTCAACATCGATCGGACCTCGTCGAGCGTCTGCTGGGACGTCATCCCCGAGAGCGCAGCGCTCCGCAGGGAGGAGGTTCGGCCTGTCGAGAGTACGCGGGCGTCGAGCATGCGCCGGAGTGAGTGCAACCTGCGCACCACGTAACAGAACACATGGCGTGACAGTTGACCTGCGACCTCGATGCTTCAATCGAGGCATCGCGAGCGCAGTTTCACGATGCGGTCGACCGCCGGGACGCGCGTCACCCGCTCGCTGGACTGGAGTCGATGATCGAATTGAGATGCTCGAGATCGACGGGCTTCACCAGGTGCGCATCGAACCCGGCGTCGCGCGTGCGCGTCCGATCCTCCGCCTGACCGTAGCCCGTGACCGCGACCAGGATCATTCCGCTCGAGCCGGAGCCCGCCCGGATGCCGCGCGCGACCGCATAGCCGTCGATCCCGGGCAAGCCGATGTCGATCAGCGCGATATCGGGGCGCAGCTCGAGGGCCCGCTCGAGCCCCGCCGGTCCGTCGGAGGCATCGTGGACCTCATGACCGCGAAGCTCCAGGAGCATCCGCAGCATCTCCCGCGCGTCGGGGTTGTCGTCGACCACCAGGATTCGCTTTTTCTCCACGGCCATTTCCTCTCCTTCCGCCTGCTCTTCGGGCGGCGGAGCCACCGAGGGAAGCTCCACGGTGAAGCGCGCCCCCGTCCCCACGCCGTCGCTGGTGGCGAATATGCGCCCGCCGTGCAGCTCCGTGAGCTGGCGGACCAGCGTGAGCCCGAGCCCCAGGCCGCCCTGCGAGCGATCGATGGTGAGCTGTGCCTGTGTGAACGCGTCGAAGATCCTCGGCAGCATCTCGGGGGCGATGCCGATCCCGGTATCGCTCACCTCGAGGGACGCCCGATCCCGATCCTGCCGGACGCGCACGCTGATCTTCCCGCGCCCGGGCGTGTACTTGATGGCGTTCTCCACCAGGTTCTGGACGATCTGCGTCAGCCGCGATGCGTCGCCTTCGACATGGACGAGCTCGCACTCGACGACGATCTCATGCCGCGTCGGGGGTACGGCCACCACCGTCGTTCGCACCGCGGATCGCACCAGGTCTCCGAGCTCCAACACCTCTTTCGCGAGCACGATCTTTCCGCTGGTCACTCTCGAGATGTCGAGGAGATCCTCGAGGATCGAAGACAGCTGCTCGACCTGCCGAGTAATCACGGCGGCGGGTCCCGCGAGCGCCGGTTCGTGCGCGCCTATCCCTTCCATGACGGCGGCGGCGGTCCGGATGGCGCCGAGCGGGTTCCGCAGCTCGTGGCTGAGGATCGCCAGGAACTGATCCTTGCGGCGATCCGACTCCTCGAGCGCCTGCTGCACGCGCTTCAGCTCGCTGATGTCGAGGTTGATGCCGGCCCACTGGACGATCTGTCCGTCCTCGTCCCGGATGGGCACGCCGCGCGCCAGGACGTCGTGCCATTTCCCATCAACGCCCCGGAACCGATGCTCGCGTTCCCAGAACCTGCCCTCGGCGACGCACGCGCTCCAGGCGGCGACGGTCGGCGCGACCTCGTCCGGGTGCAGGGCACGCTCCCAGCCGAGGTCCGAGCACTCGTCCTGGGTCAAACCGACCAGGCGGAGAAACGACGGGCTCACGTAGATGTTGCGACCGTTCGGGTCGCAGACCCAGACGCCGTAGTCGATCGACTCGCCGATGCCGCGATACAGGCGCTCGCTCCTGCGAAGCTCGCGATCCGTCCGCAGGCGCTGGGTGATGTCCCGATCGATCTTCGAGACACCGACGATCTCGCCGTCCTCACCGCGGATCGGAGAGACGGTCACCGAGACGTCGATCCGCGTTCCATCCTTCCGCACCCGCACCGTCTCGAAGTGACCGAGGTGCTCACCCTTGCCGAGTCGAACGATGCGCTCCATCTCCTCGGCGCGGTTCTCGGGGAGGATCAGCTCGGTGATCGCACGACCGATCATCTCCTCGGCGGGATAGCCGAACAGCCGCTCGGCGCTGGGGTTCCAGGAGGTGACGACACCGTCGAGCGTCAGCCCGATGACCGCGTCCTCGGAAGATTCGACGATCGCCGCCAGATGCGCCTCGCTCTCCCGCTGGGCGCGTCGCAGCTTCGCCTGGTCGGTCACGTCGAGCGTGATTCCGCCGGCCCGCAGCGCTCTCGTCCCCTCACGGTGGATCCGTCCGAACGACCGGAGCGATCGCACGCCGCGCGTCGGGTGGACCACGCGCATCTCGAAGTCGATCGCCGTTTCGGTCCCGTCGGCGCGAAGCCCGCGGACCATCGACTCCGCCTGGGCCCTGTGAGACGGGTCAATCGCGGAGAGCCAGGCGTCGATGGTCGGAACGGTCGTGCTGGGCAGGCCGAGCAACTCTCGATACTGTTTCGACCAGTAGAGCTCGCCGGTCTCGAAGCTCCAGTCCCAGATGCCCGCACCCGACGAGCTCTGCGCCACCTCGAGGCGCTCGTCGAGACGCTCGAGCTGCTTCCGCGTGCGTCGCGCGCCGTCGGACAGGTAGCTGATCAGGAGCCCCGCCAGGAGGAAGATCACGAGCGCGGGCGGACCCCCGGACTCGGGCCAGAGCACGCCGCACGCGACCGCGCCGGTCACCGTCGCGGCGACGCCCGGACCAAACCCGCACCACCACGCGCTCACGACGATCATCGGAAACAACGTGATGAATGGGACTTGCCCGTGCGGCCACAGGCCGTTGAGGAGAGCTCGCGCACCGACGCCGATCGCCGCCAGGATCAGGGCGATTCCAAAGCGAGCCCATGCCGGTGCGCGCGCGAGCAGCATCCCGTCCGATAACAGGAGAGCCCGTCCGGCGAGGCGAATCAAGCCAGCGGGACACCCATCGACGAGCAAGAACGCCCCGACGCATCGGGATCACCGGCCCGCGGCGCGGCTCGGCGTTTCCTCTTCGAGCTGGGCGTTGAGGCGCTGCCAGGTCAGGTTCCAGCAGGGTCCTTCGCACGAGAGGAAGTTTCCCCAGGCCTTGGAGCGAGACTCGAGCCGGCTCCCGCACGACAGGCACACGGCGCACAGGTGATCCGCGAGCGCCTGCAGGGTGTCGACGTCGACCCGCTCCTGTGCCCGGCACGCGGCATCCATGCACGCGACCACGATCCCCTCGTCGGTGATCTCGAGCCGCGCCGTACCCTCGCATTCGGCGCAGCGCGGATCGTGAAAGTGCGGATCGAGCGTCTGCAGCTCGCGACACACCAGCGTACGGCTACGGCGAAAATCCGGCGTGGAAGCCACCCTCGTCTTCAGCTTCGTTCGCGGGATCGCGACGCGCGCCGCTCCCAGCGATCGCCTTCGCTTGCGCTCCCGCCGCGCCTTCTCCTGCAGCTCCTGCTCGCCGAGCCGATCCCAGATCGACTGGCGGAGCTCGGCCGCGCGCCGCACGACACGCTCGCTGAGCTCGACATCCCTCGAGTCCTCGAGCCTCTCCGGTCCGATCGGATCGATCTCGAGGTCCTTCAGTCGCGACACCACACCCTCGAGCGTCCGCTCGGGATCCAGCGCCAGCTGGCTGCCCCTCACCCGGATGAACCGCCAGCCGAGACGCTCGAGCTGCTGCCTCCTGGAGCGGTCTGTCTTGCGCTCGAGGGTCGGATGGGAGCGATCGCCGTCGCACTCGATCGCGACCCGGCCGCGCTGGCCCTCGACGACGAGATCGATCCGATACGCGCCCACCTCCCACTGCGGCTTCACGCGGAAACCGCGACCGCGAAGCATCTCGAGGATCCGGCGCTCGAGCTCCGACTCGGGCCGACCCTCGTGCTTCGTCAGGTCGAGGAGCGCGCGGGGATCGCGGGCGTGCTCGATGAGGCGGCGGCGCAGGTCGTTCGGCTTCAAGTCCGTGTCCGGGTTCAGAGAGTGGACCACCCACATCTGATCCCGCGCGCGGCTGGCAGCGACGTTGAGCCGCTTCTTGAACTCGGCGTTGTCGTTCAGGGGCAGCGGGGCGCCCTCGCCGCTCCAGACCATCGAAGAGAAGATCACGTCGCGCTCGTCACCCTGGAAGTGGGCCGGCGCTCCGCAGAGGAGGCGGCGTCGCTCGATCTCCCGAGGCTCCAGCCAGGCGTGCAGGAATCGCTCGATCAACGCCCACTGCTCGTCGCCGAGGAGACTGATCACACCCATGGTCGCGCCTGCGTACTCTGGCTGCTCGACGCTGGCCGCCACCAGCGCCGCCACCTCGATCGCCTCGGGCGTGTTCACGTTGTGATCGTCGCAGTCGCCCGCGACGTGATGCTCGACCACCGGTGGCAACACCCGCGCGCTGGCGCCCTCGCGGAGGGCCTGGATCTCACCGTCGTAGGCGAGGCGGCTGGAGAACGCGATGATCTCGGGGACGCAGCGGAAGTGCTCCCGGAGACGGATCGCGCTCTGGGACTGCCGCGCCAGGT
Organism: uncultured delta proteobacterium; assembly: GCA_963803435.1. GTDB lineage: Bacteria > Myxococcota > Kuafuiibacteriia > Kuafuiibacteriales > Kuafuiibacteriaceae > CAWDML01. Next base: position 438,992 of record CAWDML010000001.1, read on the forward strand.
CGTAGATCGACAGGCGCCCGGTGTAGAGGTCCTTGTTCGGAATTCCGTCGAGGTGCAGATCGATCAGCGTCTGGATCGTGTCGAGCTTCTGTCCCACCGCGAGCGGGCTGACCTGCTGATCGTCGCCGACCACCACGATCTGGCGCGCCAGCCCGAACGCGAAGAGGCCGTTCACGTCGCACTGGCTGGCCTCGTCGATGATGACCACGTCGAACCGGGTCTGGGCCAGGTCGTACGCCTCGATCACCTTCGACAGCGGCATGATCCAGACGGGGACCGAGTCCTTGCAGTGCGTCAGCAGCTCGAGCGCCTTCTTCTGCAGCATCGGCGCGCGCTTGCCGGTGCCCTTCCCGATCTGCTTCTGGTAGTCGAGCCAACCGGTGAGGTTCCTGCGGGCGCGGGGTGAGGTCCGATCCACCTGCTTCGACCACGCCTTGCTGGCGACCAGCTCCGCCGTGCTTCGCTGAAGCCGATCGCGGAGCTCGACCACCCTTCGCTGGAGCTCGTCGGGATCGACCTTCGCCCGCGCGTCGAGCGCTCGCGCGAGCTGGGCGTGGATCCAGGCCGCCTCCACGTCCCCGGGAGGACGCGCCCCGTCGTGGGGCGGGGTCCGGGCCTCGATCGCATCGACCCACCCGGGTGCGATCGGATGGAGTCGGTCCAAGAGCCGCTTGCGGCGGGCGCGTGCGACGCGTTGATCGGCGAGGTGTACCAGCCGGCCATAGGCCGCCGAGTACCGCTCGACGTCACGGCCGCGCGCCGCTTCGGCCAGCGCCCGCCCCGCGGCGCTCTGCTTCGGGCGCGTGACGCGCTCGAGAAGCCGCCGCTCCCATACTAGGAGCTCCTCGAGTCGCTCCTTGCGACGGAGCGCCTCGAAGCCGCGCACCAGGACCTCCGAGAGCGCCCGCCGCGCCCGCCGCGCCACGCTCTGCCGGTCCTCCTCGGGCAGGCGCTGGTCGACCGCCTCCCAGGAGAGGCCGAGGCCCGCCAGCTCCTCCTCGATCCCGCTCCACTCGCTCGACCACCAGAGCTTGGCGCGCGCGATCTTGCGCTCGAACGGCTCGAGGAAGTTGGGCCACTGGTCCACCGACTCGGGCAGCTCGGGCGCGCCCATCGCGAACATCTGCTTGTTCCAGCGCCGGCGGAGCTTCCGGGCCGACGACCGGAGCCGATAGGCGGCGCGGATGGCCGTGAAGTGATCCGCGGTGGCGGGCGGCCGCCCGTCGATCGAAGCGCCCTCGGTCAGCTCGGTCCAGTGCCCCCGGCCCAGACGCGCGAACCAGCCGAGACCGCTGCCGCCTGAGAGATGCTCGACAATCTCGTCGCAGCACGTGAGCGCGGTGTCGCAGTCGAGCTCGGGGAGGCGGAGCTCGTGGCGGAGCTCGACCGCGTGGTGAGCCTCGTGCGCGTCGAGCGCCTCGCCGATCAACGCCCGGAGCTCGTCCCACGCGGCCAGGAACGCGCCGCCACGCGAGACCTCGTCCAGGCAGCGCTCCAGCCACTCCTCCGAGGTGAGCCAGTCCACGGCAGCGGCGGCCCGCTCCACCACCGGATGCAGCCGCTTGGCGGTCACCGTGGTGTCGCAGAAGATCGCGACCTCGTCGTCGCGCCGGCTCTTCTCCAGCGCCGTCAGCTGGCGGACCAGCTCGGCGTACGTCTCGGGCTCGACCACGATCTCGGGTGCAGGCAGATCTCCGGCCAGCTCCACCTCGTCACAGGCGGGAAACGACTCCTGGAGCCGATAGAGCTCGTGCACCTCCGCCACCGTCAGCGGCAGCGTGGCCCCGGGCTCGACCGGCGCGGGGATCCAGTCGTCCTCGCCCTTGCGATCGTGAAGACGCGCGGCGGCCTCCTGCGGCGAGAACGTGTGCTCGCCGAAGACGATCGCCTCCGTCTCGGATCGAAGCGCGCGGTCGAGGCCCTTCTCGGCGTGCGCCAAATCGGCCGCCAGCCGGTCCCGGTGCTGGGAGGCGCCGGCGATCGCCGACGCGTCGGCCGCGGGCAGCGAAAGCCTCGCCACGATCCCGTTCACACTCGACTCCAGCTGCTCGCGGCCGCGCAGGTCGCTCTCGAGATAGGCGACGCACAGCGCCTGAAGCTCGGGGACCACCTTGTCGCGCACCACGCGCAACGCCTTGGCCGTGTGGCTGGTGACGAGCACCGTCTTTCCCTCGGCGAGGAGGTGGCCGATCAGGTTTGCGATCGTGTGCGTCTTGCCGGTTCCGGGCGGTCCTTGCACGACCACCGAGCCGTTGCGCTCCAGGCGCCGCAGGATCTCCTCCTGCTCGCGGTTGGCCGGAAGCGTGAACAGCGGCTCGACGTCGGGCTCCGCCGATCGATCACGCACCGAGTCCATCACCACGTCCACCAGCGGCATCGGGAGCTCATCCATCTCGTCGAGCGCATCGATGAACCGATCCGCCGCCATCTGGATCGTCCCCGAGCGTGAGCCGAGGAAGATGATCGGCGCCTGCACGAAGGTCGGCCGCGAGGAGGGCGCCACCTCGAGGTCGTCGATCACGCGCGCGTTCGGGAACAGGAGATTGGCCACCTTGCCCACGAGCTGGCGGACGCTCGCCGGATCCATCATCGAGGCTTCCTTTTGCTCCACCAGCTCGCGCGCCTGCGCGATCGACGCGCCCTCGACCTCCGGCAACAGGCGCAGGAGCGCCGTGTTGAGCTCGGGGATCGGGTTGGCGAGCCGAAGCCGGAGCGCCGGAGCGCGCTCGTCGAACTCGAGCTCGAGCTCCTGGAGGAGGACCGGGTGGGCAATCCTTCCCTCGTCGTGATCGAGGAGCAGCCAGCCGTCGCCGAGGAGCACGCGGTAGCGCTCCGACTCGCGCTGGAGCCGAGCCCGCAGCGCGAACAAGCGCTCGTAGATCGCGATGAGCGCCCGATTCGGAGCCTCGCTGCTCCGCCACTCCTCGCGGAGGCTGCGCCACAGGACGAAGCTGGTCCCGCGGCGGGGATCGTCGTCGACCAGCTCGAGCCTCGGATCGTCGAAGCTGGAGAGGGCCGGGATGGTGGTGACCTCGCCGTCGATCCTGTCCCAGCCCGGCGCGAGCCAGTCGCGGATGGTCGGCCCGGGCGGCGGGCACGGCAGCTCGACGGGACGGCGGACCTCGAGCGCGACGTCGGCGCGCTCCTCGGCCTCCTCGGACGCCATCAGTGCGCCGGACACGTCCGCGTGATCGGGTAGATCCGAGAGACGAAGCTGCCACGCCTCCGGATCGATCGTTCGCTCGACCGGGCTGTCGAGACGGGCCCTCTCCTTGAGAAATAGAAAAACGCGGCGAAGGCGATCCTTCGCCTCCTGAGTCTCGTTCACGGCACCCTCCTCCACTGACCTGGGATCAACAGAGAGAAGACCGAGAAATCGGTCCTTAAGCGGACGTGGGGCCAATCACGCGCACGCCGTCCGAACCCGCCACGATCGCCTCGGTGGCAAGCCCCAAGAACAGGCCGTGCTCCACGACGCCGGTGAGATCCTGGATGGCCGACGCCACCGCGGAGGGATCCGCGATCGGATCGGTGAAGTAGCAGTCGATCAGGTAGTTGCCGTTGTCGGTGACGTACGGAGCCGCGCCGTTCATGCGCAACTTCGCCTCACAGCCGAGCGCGCTCAGCCGGGCGGCGTTGAAACGCCAGCAGAACTGCACCACCTCGACCGGCATCGCGCCGGTGACCCCGAGGTGATCGACGCGCTTGCTCTCGTCGGCGATGACGATGAAGCGACGGGCCGCGCGCTCGACCATCTTCTCGCGCAGCAGGGCGCCGCCTCGGCCCTTCACCAGATCGAGCGTCGGTGAGATCTCGTCGGCGCCGTCGATCGCGAGATCGAGCACCGGGTGATCGTCGAGCGAGACGATCGGGATGCCGAGACCGCGGGCCTGCTCTTCGGTGCGGCGCGACGTGGGGACGCCGGCGATCCGGGTCAGCGCTCCGGCGCGGAGGCGCTCCCCGATCCGCTCGACGGCGAACCACGCCGTGGAGCCGGTGCCGAGGCCCAGCACCATCCCACTCTCGACGGCCTCGACCGCCCGCTCGGCGGCCCGCTGCTTCCATTGATCCTGCGCCGACATACGGGTCGGAACCTGCCCGCATCGGGTCTCGGTGTCACCGTAACCCCGCCTCGGCCGTGACACCCGGCGAGAACCCCAACCCTTTCAGCCATGGCACAGTCGGTGAACGGGGCGTGCCGACCGTGTTGACCGGCGCAGCCCGACCTCTCAAAAAATCCCGCATGCCCGCTGCCCCCCGGTGCTTGGTCCTAACCCTTCTACTTCTGGCCCCCGCCGAGGCCGTCGCGCAATCGCCGGACTTCTTCACGGTCAACGACGTCTCGATCGCCGAAGCGACCGGGGGTTCGCGGGGGCTGGTCTTCCAGATCCAGCTCCACCGCTTCGCGTGCAACGCCAGCTGCTCGATCAGCTGGACCACGCAGCCCGGCACCGCGGTCGCCGGGGCGGACTATACCACCGTCTCGGGCTCGGTCACCTTCCCGCCGCCCGCGCTGGCCTGCTTCGATCAGTTTCAGTCGGTCAACGTCCCGATCATCGACGACAACGTCTCCGAGGCGAACGAAACCTTCAATCTGGTGCTGTCGAACCTGATCGGCAGCTGCATCGTCAGCGACAGCCTCGGGGTCGGCACGATCCTGAACGACGACGTCGCGCTCCTCATCAACAATCCGACCGGGCCCGAGAGCGGTGCGGCCGCGCCGCCGATGGTGCCGTTCTTCATCTCGGTGCAGAACCTGAGCGTCACCGGCGCCTCCGTCGGCTATCAGACTCAGGACGGCACTGCGATCGCGGGCCTCGACTACACGGCGATCAACGGCGTCATCAACATCCCCGCGAACAGCCCCGGCGTGACGGTCTTCGTCCCGGTCATCCCGGACGGCCTCGACGAGGATGACGAGACCGTGTTCCTCAACCTGTTCAACCCCCAAGGCGCGGTCATCCTCGACAACCAAGGCCGAGGCCAGATCATCGACGACGACCCGCCGCCGAGCGCCAGCATCAACGATCAGCGCGCCATCACCGAGGGCAACAGCGGCACCACCAACGCCGTCTTCACCGTCTCGCTGAGCGCTGCCAGCGGACGCACGATCACGATCAACTGGGCCACCGCGGACGTCACCACCACCGCCGGCGCCGACTACGTGAGCGGCTCGGGCACGCTCACCTTCCCGCCGGGCGTGACGTCGCGGACCCTCAGCGTGGCCGTCAACGGCAATCTGCTCGACGAGCCCAACGAGGTCTTTGTGGTCAACCTCAGCAACGGCACCAACGTGACCATCGCTGACTCGCAGGGCCAGGGCATCATCGTCGACGACGACCAGGCCCCCTCCCTCAGCATCAACGACGTCACGGTCACGGAGGGCGGCCCGGGCACCACCACGCTGGCGACCTTCACGGTCACCCTCTCGGCGCCCAGCGGCTTCGACGTCTCGGCCAACTGGTTCGCGAACGACGGCACCGCGCTCGCCGGCTCCGACTACAACGACGCCGAGGGCGGCATCCTGATCCCCGCGGGTCAGACCACGCAGACGCTGTCCGTGGTGGTGAACGGCGATGCGATCGACGAGCCGAACGAGACCTTCACCGTCGATCTGCAGGGCGTGACCAATGCGACCGTCAACGACGGCCAGGGCGTGTGCCTGATCCTCGACGACGATCCGATCCCGAGCGCCAGCATCAACGACATCTCCGTCGCCGAGGGGAACGCAGGTCAGGTGACCGCCGTGTTCACCGTGACGCTCTCCAACCCGAGCTCGGCGCCCCAGACCGTGCAGTGGGCCACCGCGAACGGCTCCGCCACCGCGCCCGGCGATTACACCTCGGCGAGCGGCACGCTGACGTTCCCCGCCGGCGCCACCTCACGGACGATCGCGGTGGCGGTCATCGGCGACGTGCTGGACGAGGCCAACGAGACCTTCCTGGTCAACCTCTCCAACCCGTCGGCCGGCCTGACGATCGCGGACGGCACCGGCCAGGGGACGATCCTGGACGACGACGCCGGACCGGCGCTCGCGATCAACGACGTCGCGGTCACCGAAGGGAACAGCGGCACGACCAACGCCAGCTTCACCGTGACGCTGTCGGCCGCCAGCGGCCAGACGGTGACGGTCAGCTACGCCACGGCCAACCAGACCGCCGTCGCGCCGGGCGACTACACCGCCGCCTCCGGCAACGTCACCTTCACCCCCGGACAGACCACCCGGACCGTGGTGGTGCAGGTGCTCGGCGACACGATCGACGAGCCGAACGAGACCTTCCTGGTCAACCTCTCCAACCCGGTCAACGCGACCCTGGGCGACGCCCAGGGCGTCGGCACCATCAACGACGACGATGCGCCGCCCGGGATCTCGATCGCCGACACCTCGGTCGTCGAGGGCAACACCGGCTCCACTCTGATGACCTTCGCGGTGACGCTCTCGGCGCCCAGCGGGCAGATCGTGACGGTGGCTTGGGCGACCGCAAACGGGACAGCCACGGCGCCGGGCGACTACACGGCCGCCGGTGGGACGCTGGTGTTCAACCCGGGCATCGTCTCGCTGAACGCGAACGTCGCGGTCGCGGGCGACACGATCGACGAGGACGACGAAACGTTGCTCGTCAACCTCAGCGCGCCCACGAACGCGACGCTCGCCGACCCGCAGGGCATCGGCACGATCACCGACGACGACGCGCCACCCTCGATCTCGATCACGGACGTCGCCGTCGTCGAGGGCAACACGGGCGCCGCCAGCGCGGTGTTCGACGTGACGCTGTCGGCCGCCTCGGGCCGGGCCGTCTCGGTGGGCTGGGCGACCGCCGCCGGCTCGGCCACCGCCGGCTCGGACTTCACCGCCGGATCGGGCACGCTCACGTTCAACCCGGGCATCACGGCGCTCACCATCAGCGTCCCGGTCCTGGGCGACACGCTGGACGAGCCGAACGAGACCTTCTTCGTGGACCTCAGCGCGCCCGTCAACGCGAGCATCGCGGACAACCGAGGTCAGGGCACGATCGTCGACGACGACAACTCGCCGGCCCTGAGCATCGACGACGTCACCCTCGTGGAAGGGAACAGCGGCACCACGAACGCCCTCTTCACCGTGACCCTCACGCCCGCGAGCGGCCAGACCGTCACCGTCGCCTGGGCCAGCGCCAACGGGACCGCCGTTGCGCCCGCGGACTACACCGCCGGCTCGGGGACGCTCTCGTTCGCGCCCGGCGTCGCCACGCGCACCATCAGCATCCCGGTCGTGGGGGACGTGCTGGACGAGGCCAACGAGACCTTCTTCATCAACCTCTCCACCCCGGTGAACGCGGTCATCGCCGACAACCAGGGGCTCGCCACCATCACCGACGACGACGCCCCGCCGGCCCTCTCGGTCGACGACGTGAGCGTCGCCGAGGGCAACGCCGGGTCCACCGTCGCCACCTTCGCCGTGACCTTGTCGGCGCCGAGCGGCCGGACCATCACCGTCGACTACGGCACCGCGAACGGGACGGCGGTCTCCCCCGGCGACTACGCCGCCGCCAGCGGCACCCTCACCTTCGCGCCCGGGGTCACCTCCCGCACGGTGTCGATCACCGTGAACGGCGACGTCCTCGACGAGGCCAACGAGACCTTCACGCTCAACCTCTCCAACCCGACGAACGCCACCCTCGCCGACGGCACCGGCCTGGGCACGATCGCCGACGACGACGCTCCGCCCACGATCGCGATCGACGACGTCTCGGTGGTCGAGGGGAACTCGGGGACCGTGACCCTCGCGTTCACCGTGACGCTGTCGGCGCCGAGCGGGCTCTCGGTCGGCGTCGACTACGCCACCGCCAACGGCACCGCCACGGCGGGCTCGGACTACGTGGCCACCTCGGGACGCCTCACGTTCGGCCCGGGCATCACCTCGCTTCCGCTCGCGGTCACCGTCAACGGCGACACCATCAACGAGGCCAGCGAGACCGTGCTGGTCAACCTGACGAACCCCGGCAACGCCACCATCCTCGACGGCCAGGGTCAGGGCACGATCGTGGACGACGACGCGGCGCCGTCGCTCTTCATCAGCGATGCGAGCGTGACCGAGGGCAACGCCGGCACGGTCACCGCCACGTTCGATGTTCAGCTCACGTCCGCCAGCGGTCAGACCGTCACGGTGGACTGGGCCACCGCCAACGGCACCGCGGTCGCGCCCGCGGACTACCTCGCCGGCTCGGGCACGCTCACCTTCCCCGCGGGCACCACCGCGCGAACGGTCAGCGTCACGGTCAACGGCGACGTCCTGGACGAGGCCAACGAGACCTTCACCGTCAACCTCTCCAACGCGGTCAACGCGCCGCTCATCGACGCGCTCGGCATCGGTACCATCACCGACGACGACGCGCCGCCCTCGATCTCGATCACCGACGTGGCGGTCGTCGAAGGCGACGCCGGCACCGTCAACGCGGTCTTCAACGTCACGCTGTCGGGGGCCAGCGGACAGAGCATCGCGGTCGACTGGGCGACGGCCAACGGCACCGCCGCCAGCGGCTCCGACTACACGGCTGCCTCCGGGACGCTGACGTTCAACCCGGGCGTGACGTCGCGGACGATCACCGTGGTGGTGAACGGCGACGTCCTTGACGAGGCGGACGAGACCTTCACCGTGAACCTCACCAACCCGGTGAACGTGACGATCGCCGGCGGCTCCGGCGCAGGCACCATCACCGACGACGACGCGCCGCCCTCGATCTCGATCGACGACGTCACCGTCACCGAGGGCAACGGCGCCGGCGTCAACGCCACCTTCACGCTGTCCCTGTCGGCGGCCAGCGGCCGTACCATCACGATCGACTATGGGACCGCGGATGGCACCGCCTCGGCCGGCTCCGACTACACGGCGATCGCGAGCTCGGTGACCTTCACCCCGGGAAGCACCCTGCGCACGCTGACGGTCGTGGTGCTGGGCGACACCGTGGACGAGGCCAACGAGACCTTCTTCGTAAACCTGAGCAACCCCCTCAACGTGACCATCGGCGATGGACAGGGGCTGGGGACGATCAGCGACGATGACACCGCACCCGGGCTCTCGATCGACGACGTGTCGGTCGTCGAGGGCAACGCCGGCACGGTCAACGCCGTCTTCACCGTCACGCTGGCCGCCGCCAGCGGGCTCCCGGTCAGCGTCGACTGGGCCACCGCGAACGGCACCGCCGCAGCGCCGGGCGACTTCACCGCAGCCTCTGGGACGCTCACGTTCCCGCCGGGCACCACCTCGATGCCGATCACGATCGCGGTCGCCGGCGACACGCTCGACGAGGCCGACGAGACGTTCACGGTCAACCTCTCGAACGCGACCAACGCCGCCATCAGCGACGGCCAGGGCGCGGGAACCATCACCGACGACGATACGCCGCCCGCCCTCTCCATCGCCGACGTCACCGTCACGGAGGGCGACTCGGGGACTGTCAACGCCGTCTTCGCGGTGACGCTGTCCGCCCCCAGTGGCCGCACGATCACGGTCGCCTACGCCACCGCCAACGGCACGGCGGTCGCCCCCGCCGACTATGTCGCCGGCTCCGGCACCCTGACCTTCACGCCCGGCGCCACCTCGCGATCGATCACCGTGGCCGTCAACGGCGACACGCTCGACGAGGCCGACGAGGCGTTCACCGTGGTCCTGTCGGGCCCGACCAACGCCACCATCCTGGATGGATCCGGCGCCGGGACGATCACCGACGACGACGCGCCGCCCGCCCTCTCCATCGCGGGCGTGTCGGTCGCCGAGGGCAACACCGGCACGGTCAACGCGGTCTTCACCGTGACGCTGTCGGCGGCCAGCGGGCGGACCGTCACCGTCGGCTATGCCAGCACGGCCGGCTCGGCGACGTCCGGCACCGACTTCCTGGCGGCCTCGGGCACGCTGACCTTCGCGCCGGGGGCTACCTCACGGACGATCACCGTGGCGGTCAACGGCGACACCATCGACGAGCTCGACGAGACCTTCTTCGTCGATCTGACGAACCCGACCAACGCGACGATCACCACCGCCCGAGGGACCGGCACGATCATCGACGACGACGCGGCGCCCTCGATCGACATCGGGGACGTCTCCGTCACCGAGCCCAACGCCGGTACCATCAACGCCGTATTCGTCGTGACGCTCTCGGCGCCCAGCGGTCAGGCGATCACCGTGGACTACACCAGCGTGAACGGCAGCGCCGTCGCGCCCGCCGACTACACCGCGGCCTCGGGCACCGTGACCTTCGCGCCGGGGACGACCAGCCGCACGATCACCGTCGCGGTGGCCGGCGACCTTCTCGACGAGATCGACGAGACGTTCACGGTCATCCTCTCCAACCCGACCAACGCGCTGATCGGCGACGGCTCGGGCCTCGGCACCATCGTCGACAACGACGCACCCCCCACCTTGGCGATCAACGACGTGGCGGTCACCGAGGGCAACGCGGGCACCGTCAGCGCTACCTTCAACGTGACGCTGTCTGCGCCCAGCGGGCAGACCGTGACCGTCTCCTACGCCACGTCCGACGGCTCGGCCGCGGGCGGCGTCGACTACGTCACTTCCACCGGCGTCGTCACGTTCGCCGCAGGCGTCACCACCCGACCGCTGACGATCACCGTCAACGGCGACACCCTCGACGAGGCCAACGAGACGTTCAACGTCACGCTCTCCTCGCCGGTGAACGCCACCATCCTCGACGGCACCGGGATCGGGACCATCAACGACGACGATGCGCCGCCCACGATCGCGATCGCGGACGGATCGATCGACGAGGGCGACGCCGGCACCGTGGCGCTCACCTTCACCGTCACGCTCTCGGCCCTGAGCGGGCGGACCGTCGCGATCGACTGGGCCACCGCGAACGGCACGGCCGTGGCGCCCGCCGACTACACCGCGGGATCGGGGACGCTGACCTTCGCGCCCGGCGTAGGCTCGCAGACGATCTCGGTCGCCGTCGCCGGCGATGCGATCGACGAGGCCAACGAGACCATGCTGGTCAACCTCTCGAACCCGGTCAACGTGACGATCGCCGACGGACAGGGCATCGGCACCATCATCGACAACGATGCAGCTCCCTCGCTCTCGATCAACGACGTCACCGTCGTGGAAGGAAACACCGGCACCACCAACGCGGTCTTCACGGTCACGCTCTCGACCGCCAGCGGGCAGAGCGTCTCCGTGGACTGGGCCACCGCCAACGGGACGGCGACCGCCCCCGGCGACTACACCGCCGCCTCGGGCACTTTGACGTTCGCCGCCGGCGTGACCTCGAGGACGATCACGGTCGCGATCGCGGGCGACACCATCGACGAAGCCAACGAGACCTACTTCGTGAACCTCACGAACCCCGTGAACGGTGCGATCGCCGACGGTCAGGGCCTGGGCACGATCACCGACAACGACGCACCGCCCTCGCTCTCCATCGCCGATGCCTCCGTCGCCGAGGGTAACGGTGCCACCACGAACCTGGTCTTCACGGTGACGCTCTCCTCGGCGAGCGGACAGCCCATCACCGTCCAGTGGGCGACCGCGGATCAGACCGCGCTGGCCGGCAGCGACTACGTGGCGGGCTCGGGGACCCTCACGTTCGCGCCGGGGATCACCGCCCAGACGCTCTCCGTGGCCGTCCTCGGCGACGTGCTCGACGAGCTGGACGAGACCTTCACCGTGGGGCTCTCGGGTGCGACCAACGCCTCGATCGCGGGCGCTACCGGCGTCGGGACGATCACCGACGACGACGCGCCGCCCTCGCTCTCGATCGCGGACGTCACAGTGATCGAGGGGACCGCCGCCACCACCAACGCGGTCTTCGCGGTGACGCTCTCGGCGCCGAGCGCCCGATCGATCACCGTCGACTGGTCCACCGCCAACGGGACTGCGGTGGCGGGGAGCGATTACACGGCCGCCTCCGGAACGCTGACGTTCGCGCCGGGCACCACCTCTCAGACCCTGACGGTGCTGGTGACCGGCGACGCCCTCGACGAGGCGAACGAGACCTTCACCGTGAACCTGGCCAACCCGACCGCGGCGACGATCGCGGACGGCGCCGGGCTGGGCACCATCACCGACGACGACGCGCCGCCGGCCGTGTCGATCGCAGACGCCACGGTCACCGAAGGGAACACCGGACCGGTCCTCGCCACGTTCGCGGTCACGCTCTCCGCCCCGAGCGGCCGTACGATCTCGGTCGCGTACGCCACCGCCAACGGCACCGCGGTGGCGCCCGGCGACTACGCGGCCAACTCGGGCACGCTCACCTTCACCGCCGGCGTCACCACGCAGAACGTCTCGGTGATCGTCAACGGTGACACCATCGACGAGGCCAACGAGACGTTCACCGTGACCCTCTCCGCGCCGGTGAACGTCACCATCGCGGACGGGAGCGGCCTCGGCACCATCACGGACGACGACGGTGCCCCGCAGCTGTCGATCGCGGACATCGCGGTCACCGAAGGCAACGCGGGCAGCACCAACGCCCAGCTCACGGTCACGCTGCTGCCTGCCAGCGGCCAGGTGGTCACGGTCCAGTGGGCGACGGCCAACGGTACGGCGCTGGCCGGCAGCGACTATACGCAGGGCGCCGGGACCCTGACCTTCGCGGTCGGCGTCACGCAGCAGACGTTCAACGTCGCCATCACCGGAGATACAGTCGACGAGGCCAACGAGACCTTCCTGGTCAACCTGACCAACCCGGTCAACGCCACGCTCAACGACGCGCAGGCGGTCGCGACCATCAATGACGACGACGCCCCCCCTGGGCTCTCGATCGCCGACGCCTCCCTCACCGAGGGCAACACCGGCTCGGCCGCCCTCACCTTCACGCTCACGCTCTCCGCCGCCAGCGCGCAGGTGATCACCGTGGACTGGGCCACCGCCAACGGGACCGCGATCGCCGGGAGCGACTACACCGCCGCCGCCGGAACGGTCACGTTCGCGGCCGGCGTGACCACGCGGACGATCAGCGTCGACGTCACGGGTGACGTCCTCGACGAGGCCAACGAGACCTTCCTGGTGAACCTCACCAACGGGGTCAACGTCGCCATCACCGACGGCCAAGCGGTCGGCACCATCACGGACAACGACCCTCCGCCGGTCCTCGCCATCGCCGACGTCGCGGTCGCGGAGGGAGACTCGGGGACGGCGACCGCCGTCTTCTCGGTCACGCTCTCCGCGGTCAGCGGCCGCACCGTCACCGTGCAGTGGGCGACCGCGGACGGCACCGCGGTGGCCGGATCCGACTACGTCAGCGGTACCGGCTCGCTCACCTTCGCGCCCGGCGTGGTGACGCGGGCGATCGCGATCGCAGTGAACGGTGACACCACCAGCGAGGTCGACGAGACCTTCGTGGTCAACCTGTCGACTCCGGTGAACGCCACGATCGGCGACGGTCAGGCCACCGGCACGATCACCAACGACGACGGCGCGCCCGCGCTCTCGATCACCGATGCGTTCGTGACCGAAGGTAACGCCGGCACCACGAACGCCACCTTCAACGTCTCGCTGGCCACGCCCAGCGGTCAGACCGTCACCGTCGACTGGGCGACGGCCAACGGCAGCGCGATCGCAGGCTCCGACTACGTCGCTGGCTCCGGTACGCTGACGTTTGCACCCGGCGTGACCACGCGCTCGCTCACCGTCGCGGTGAACGGCGATACGATCGACGAGGTCAACGAGACGTTCCTGGTCAACCTCACGAACCCGGTCAACGCGCTGATCGGCGATGGGCAGGGCATCGGCACCATCAACGACGACGACGCGCCACCGTCCATCGCGATCGCGGACGCGTCGCTCACCGAGGGCAACAGCGGCAGCGGCAACATGACGTTCACCGTCACCCTCTCGGCGGTCAGCGGACGCTCGGTGACGGTCGATTACGCGACGGCGAACGGCTCGGCGGTGGCGGGCTCCGACTACACGGCCCGCTCAGGCACCCTCACGTTCGCCCCCGGCTCCACCAGCCAGACGTTCACGGTCCCCATCACCGGCGATCTCCTGGACGAGCCGAACGAGCAGTTCTTCGTGAACCTGACCAACCCGACCAACGCGACGATCGGCGACAACCAGGCGGTCGGCACCATCAACGACGACGACGGCGCACCCTCGCTGTCGATCGCGGATCTGACGGTGGCGGAGGGCAACGCTGGGCTCACCAACGCCACCTTCACCCTGACGCTCTCGGCCGCCAGTGGTCAGCAGGTGACGGTCGACTACGCCACGGCGAACGGTACCGCCAGCGCCGGCACCGACTACGTGGCCCGGAGCGGCACCGCCGTGTTCGCCCCCGGGACCGTGACGCAGACCGTGGTCGTCTCGGTCAACGGCGACACGATCGACGAACCGGACGAGACCTTCACGCTGAACCTGACGAACCCCGTCAACGCGGTGATCGCGGACGCACAGGCCGTCGCGACGATCACGGACGACGACGGAGCGCCCTCTCTCTCGATCGGCGACGCCTCGGTCGCGGAGGGCGACACCGGCTCGATCAGCGCCACCTTCGTGGTCTCGCTGTCCAGCGCCAGCGGTCAAACCGTGACCGTCGCCTGGAGCACCGCGGATCAGTCGGCGGTCGCCGGCTCGGACTACGCGGCGGCCTCCGGCACGCTGACCTTCGCGCCGGGAACGCTGACGCGCAGCCTCACAGTGACCGTGAACGGCGACGCGCTCGACGAGATCGACGAGGTCTTCCTGGTGCAGCTGGCCTCGCCGACGAACGCCCTGATCGCCGATGGCACCGCGATGGGCACCATCATCGACGACGATCAGCCTCCCTCGCTGCTCGTCCAGGACGCAGCGCAACCCGAAGGCACCGGGGTCGCCCAGCTGATGTCGTTCACCGTCTCCTTGTCCGCGCCCAGCGGCCGCCCGATCAGCGTCGACTACCTGACGCTCGACGGCACCGCCGTCATGGGGGCCGACTACCAGCAGACCGACAGCACACTCACGTTCATGCCCGGCGAGGTCACGCGGTCGATCGACGTTCAGATCGAGGCCGACGCCCTCGACGAGGAGGACGAGACCTTCATGGTCCGGCTGACCAACGCGGTCAACGCGACTACGGCGCGCGATCTCGCGATCGGCACGATCACCGACGACGATGACCCGCCGGCGCTCTCGATCGCCAGCGAGAGCGTGCTCGAGGGTAACGCGGGGACCTCCAACGCGTCCCTGGTGGTCTCGCTCTCCGCCCCCAGCGGGCGGGACGTCCAGGTGGCGTACGCGACGCTCGACGGCACGGCGGTCGCAGGCCAGGACTACCTCGCAACCTCGGGCGTGCTCGACTTCGCGCCGGGCGTCACCATGCGGACGGTGACGGTGGGCATCGTCGCCGATCTGCTCGACGAGCCGGACGAGACGCTGCTGGTCGCCCTCTCCGGAGCGGTCAACGCGACCGTCAGCGCCGGCAGCGCCACGCTCACGATCATCGACGACGACCTGGCTCCCAACCTGGGGCTCACCGTGTCGAGCCCCGGACCGTTCGTCGTCGGCGGCCGCGGCACGTACGCGTTCCGCGTGGAGAACGGCGGCGCCGGCCCGACGGAGGGGCCGATCACCCTCGTCGACGCGCTCCCGGCCGGGCTGACCTTCCTCGAGTTCACCGGCGCCGGGTGGGGCTGCCAGGGCGACCAGGGGCTGCTCACCTGCAGCAGCACGACCAGCCTGCCGCCAGGGTCGGCGCTCGAGGAGCTCGACGTCACCGTCGACATCGGGCCCGACGCCTACCCGCAGGCGACGCACACGGCCACGATCGCGTCGCTCGGCGATCTCGATCCCAGCAACGATGCGGTTTCGATCCGGACAGACGTGATCGGGCTGGCGGATCTCTCGGTGGAGAAGACGCGGCCCGACCTCCCAGCGGAGCCGGGCGCGGAGGTCACCTGGACCATCACCGTCACCAACCTGGGGCCGAACAGCGTCCGAGAGCTCTTCGTCACCGATCAGCTCCCGCCCACCCTCTCGGAGCCGACCTTCAGCGCGAACACCGGTGAGTACGACCCCTCCTCCGGGCTCCTCTCCGGAGTTGCCCTCGGAGCCGGCGGGCGCGTTCAGCTCACGGTGAGCGGACTGCTGGCCAGCACCGCCACCGGCACGCTGGTGAATCGCGCGCTGGTCTCGGTGGCGGTCGGCTATTCGGATCCCCGATCCCAAAACGATCTGGCCGTGCATCGCTCCGCGATCGCCGACGCGGCCGCGTGCGACGACGACGGCCTCACCGACGAGGAGGAGCGGCAGATCGGTACCGATCCCTGCAACCCAGACACGGACGGCGACGGCATCCCCGACGGCACGGAGGTGGGCGGCGACAACCCGACCGATCCGCTCGATCCCGACACGGACGGCGACGGTCTTTGCGACGGCAGCGGGACCGTGCCCGGGATCTGCGTGCCGGGTGAGGACCTCAACAACAACGGCCATCGCGACGCGATGGAGACGGATCCGAACGACCCCGACTCGGACGACGGCGGCATCAACGACGGCGAGGAGGTCGCCCGCGGCACCGACCCGCTCAACCCGGACGACGACTCCGTCTACTCGGGCTGCGACTGTGACGAGACGGGTACGGGCGGAGCGCCGATCGGTCCCACGTTGCTGGTGCTCGGGCTGTTGCTCCTGCTCGACCGAATGCGGCGGCGCCGGAGCTGACCGTCACTCGCCGCCGGCGGTGCGGACGTTCTCGCCGTTGCGCGAGAAGCGGATGCCCTCCGGGACCCGCTCCCGTCCCACCTCGACCACCACGATGTCGAACCCCACTCGACAGTTCGCCACCGTCAGATCATTCGCCTCGATGGTGCCGTACCAGCCGAGCGCGAGGCACGGTCCGTCGGGGTCGGTGTCGAAGCGCCCGCGGTCGAGGCGGAAGAAGGACTCGCGATAATCCATGTTGTCGCGGGTGCCGACCTGAGCCCCGATGCCGGCGAGGTTGACGAAGCGGCCGTCGTTCACGTTCACCACCGACCAATCGAAGCGGAGCGCGCCGTCGACACCCGCGCCGTCGACCTCGATTCGAAACGCGTCGAGCCCCACCTGGGACAGCGCAATGCCGGCGCCTTTGACGTCGGCGATCGAGACGTCGTTCGCCTTCACCGGCGTTCGAGTGCTGGCGAACAGATCGAGGCCGATGCCTGGGACGCCCCCGATGAACGTCTTGTTGATGGTTCCGGGGGTGTTGTAGACCAGAATCCCGGTGGCGTTGTTGACCGCCGCGGTCACGTCCTGGACCCGGACGTCGTTCAGATCGGCGGCCACTGCCGAGTTGATCGAGACGCCGTACGAGATCGCGTGCATCACTTCGACGCGGGTCAAGGCGACTCGGTCCGGGGTCGACGCGTCGATCCCTCGGCCACCTGCGCCCTGGGTCTCACCTTCGATGGAGATCCGGCCCGGCTGCACGTCCTCGATCGACGCATCGATCAACCGCAGCGTGCACCGCTGACCCCGTACGCCGACGTAGCGCGGCCGGGTCGCGTGCACGCGCTCCGCGGTCAGCGTGGAGGCGGTCCCCTGCACGCGCATGGCAGCCCGTCCGGTGTCGGAGAGGACGACGTCCGTGACCTGAGCCGAGGCCGTGTCGACCGAGATCCCGATGTATCCGGTGTCCGTGATCAGCGCGCGCTCGAGCGTGACGCTGGCGCCGTTCAGCGCTTCGACCCCGTGCTTGGGCAACCACCGGCCCGGCTCGTCGCGGATCACGAGATCCGTGAGGTTCGCCTGGGCGCCGGCGCCGCTCACCGAGAGCCCCTCGCCCTCCGTATCGGCGGTGTAGACGCGGGTTCCGGTCAAGGCTGCTCCCGCCCCGATCTGCACGGCCGCACCCCGAGTGGTGGCCGAGGTCGTACGCCCCGAGACGTAGACGTCCGTGAGCTCGACGACACCGGCCGTCCCTGCGACCCCCGGCCCGACACCGCCGAGGATCCGCGCACTCGTCAGCGAGAGCGTCCCGCCCTGCTCGAGCAGGCCGCGCGAGCCCATCTGGACCAGAAGCCGGTGGGCGGTCAGCGTACCGCCGGAGCGCACCAGCGCCCCATACTGCTGCCCGGCGAGCTCGGCGTCGTCGAGCGTGAGGGATCCGTCGATCGTAAGGGGGACATTCGATCCGGTCAGGCGGACGTTGCGGATCGTCACCGCGTCGCCGGTGATCGTGAGCGCGCCCTGGAGGATCACGTCGCGGCAGGCGCCGGCGATCTCGACGCTCCGATCGATCACGAGCGATTCGGTGTAGCTCCCGGCCGCCACTGCGACCGTCTCGGCGCCCGAGGCCAGCGCCGAGGAGAGACGCTGGTACGGATCGGCCTCGCTGCCGCTCCCCACGCCAGCCGTACCCGCATCGACGTACGCGATCGTTCCGGAGAGTCCGGAGGGAAAGCGGCCGAGGCACGGACCGGCGACGGAGGTGCAGGCGGACTCGCCGAGAAGCTGGGCCTCACCGACGGCGCAGGCGACCTCGGGCGGCGGCGTGCAGGCGCCGAGCTCGGAGGTCCAGCCCGCGGGGCACGCCTCGAAGCGCGGCGCCTCCGGCGGCTGGGGCGGGCTGGGCGGCGTCACCTCCGGGAGCGTGCAAGGCAGCATGCAGTACTCCTCGCCCGCGACGAGACGGAAGCACCCGCCGCGGTCCTCGCACTCGGGGCTCACGAAGCCGCGCAGGCGCACGTCGCCGACGAAGTCGCGAAAGGCATCCTCCGGTATCTCGACGACGTTGCGATCGGAGCCGACCGCCTCCAGCACGGTGTATCCGGCCGGGAGCGGTCGATCGAGCTCGTCCTTCACGATCTCGATCTCGCCCGGCGACAGCCCGAGCGCCGCCAGGTTCGTCGGATAGGTGAGCAGGAACAGCCGATCGGAGTCGTGGAGCGAGAGCGGCGGCAGCGGGCTCCCGTCGAGAATCGACCCCGTAGAGGCCTCGGGTCTTGCGGTCGGCGTCCGAATATAGGAGCAACATCGACTGCGCGTCGCCCACCTCCGGTATCGAGATCGGAGCCTGCGCGACGCACGCGCTCGCGCCGAGTGCCAGGAGGACGTGGAGACGAACGCGGACGACCGAAGGAGGCTGGTCCAGGACCTGCGGCGTGTCAACCGCCCTTCGCGCGGCCGTAGGTCAGTCGGCGGGGCCCAGCATCTCGAGGAGCAGGCTGCGAACCCGGTCGGGGTCGAACGGCTTCGAGAGCGAACGGACCTGACCGTCGAGAAACGCGCTGGTCCGCTCGGTGAACGTCCCACCGGTGATGAAGACGAAGCGGGACGCGAGCTCGGGCCAGCGGGTCTGGACGACCTCGAACAGATCGGCGCCGGTCATGCCCGGCATCATGACGTCGCAGACCACGACGTCGCGCTTCGCGTCGACGGCCAGTCGAGCCAGCGCTTCCGAGCCGCTGTTCGCGACCTCAATCTCGTGATCGCCGAGGAGGCGCTTGAGCACGGTGGCCACGCTGGGCTCGTCGTCGATCACCAGGATCCGGCTGCGCCGCGCCCGTAGGCCCGGGTCGACGGCCCTGTGAAGCGCGCTTCGGGGCTCGGCGGCGGCCTCGAGCAGCTCGACGGTGACCCGGGTGCCCGCGCCGTACGTGCTCTCGACGTGGATGACGCCTCCAAACTCGCCCACCAACCGTTGCGAGATGGGGAGGCCGAGGCCCGAGCCGACGCCGCTGGGCTTGGTGGTGAAGAACGGCTCGAAGACGCGATCGAGGATCTGGCGGGGCATCCCCATGCCGGTGTCCTCGACGGTGAGCGCCACGTGGCCTTCGGCATGCCGGCGCGTGCGAACGGCGATCTCGTGGTCACGTCCGTCGGCCTCGGGAATCGCGTGGGCGGCGTTGAGCAGGAGGTTGACGACGACCTGCATGAGGCGGCCCTCCTGCGCCAGCACGAAGAGATCGGGGCAGAAGTCGCGCACCAGGCGGGCGCGGTGGCGGATCTCGTTGAGGACCATGTTGCAGGCGCTGTTCAGCACGGTGACCGTATCGACCGCCTCGAGCTGGTGGTCGTCGCCGGTGTGCGAGAACGACTTGAGGTCGGCGACGATGCGGCGGATCCGGGTGGCGCCCTCGAGCGCCTCGTCGAGCGCCTCGACGTGGGCCAGGTCTTTCAGCGTCTCGCCGATCGACTCGCGCAGAAACTCCAGATCCCCGATCACGTAGGTCAGCGGGTTGTTGATCT
Source organism: uncultured delta proteobacterium (assembly GCA_963803435.1). Classification (GTDB taxonomy): domain Bacteria; phylum Myxococcota; class Kuafuiibacteriia; order Kuafuiibacteriales; family Kuafuiibacteriaceae; genus CAWDML01. The sequence continues at coordinate 459,135 of CAWDML010000001.1, forward strand.
CGTGCGCCACGCCGGCAGCCATCGCGCCCATCGCGGTCAAGCGGTCCGCGAGCGCCAGCTGCTCCTGCGCGATCTTCTGCTCGCTGAGATCGCGCAGGACCACGATCGCCGCCGGCTTTCCCTCGAAGGAGACGCTGCCCGCAGGCGTGACCTCGCAGAAGCGGACGGAGCCGTCGAACCGCTGGAAGCGCACGGTCTGCGGGTGACCGGCCGCTGGCGCGCCATCGCTCTCGAGGCTGCTCCGCCACTCCGGATGGACGAAGTCCTCCAACCGCCGACCGATCGCTTGGTCGAGCGAGCGGCCGAGCACCTCCAGCATCGCTTGGTTCGCGAAGTAGATCTGACCGTCGCGGAGCACCGCCACGCCGGCCGGCATCCCGGAGAGCACGGCGCGAAACTCGTGATGCGCCCGGGCGAGCGCGACCTCACGCTCCATCCGACCGTGTACGCTCCGGCGCGTCGCGAGACACGCCTGCGCGTGATCGTCGCCCGTCACCGGCGTCACAGTCAGCTCCTGCATCAACCGCCGGCCGTCCTTCCCCCGGCTCGCCATGGTGGCGATCCACGGGCGGCCCTGCTTCAGGACGTCCATGGCGTACTGGTAGAAGGACGCGTCGTGCACCGGATCGATCGGATCGCGGAGAAGCTCGGCGAGCGGCCGGCCGACCGCCTCCTCCGCGGAGTATCCGGTGAGGCCCTCCCAGGCGCGATTGACGTACAGCACGAAGGCCCGCCGGTCGGTCAGCTCGATCGGGTCCGCCCCTTGCGCGATCGCGTCGAGGAGAAGGCGTTCGAGCCGCCAGCGACGATCTCGCGTGAAGGCGGCCTCGAGGGTCGGGCGGATCGCGACCGCCCGCTCCACCGTGATCGCTCCGAAGCCGGGCGCGGTGACCCCGGCCAGCAACACGTCGAGGCGTCCGTCGATCGCCACCGGGATCAAGACCACCTCCGCGCCCTGGAGCGCGGCGAGCGGAGCGAGCTCGGGCGCATCCGGGGTGCAGGCGCGCACGCCGCCGTCGGCGAGCAGACGCTCGAGCTCGGGTTCCTGGAGCTCGGCCGGGCTGCCGGCGTCGCCGATCCGAAGCACGGCGCCGGGCTCGTTCGCGGGAAAGCGGCGCTGGTAGACGAACCCCCGCGCGAATCCCAGATGGGACAGACACGCCCGCAGTGCGCCCTCGAATCGGCGCGGGAAGGCGGCCTCGCCGAGGAGCGCGACCAGCTCTGGGACGTCGTGGCTCGTATCCGAAAGGTTTGCGCTCCAAGCCGGCAAATTCAAGGCATGGTGACTCAAGTGGCGCGAGCTGCGACGGTCCCTGCGCGGTTGACTGGGGCTTCCCTCTGTCGTCCTCCATCGGCAGGAGGTACACGCGCATGGTCAATCCTATCCCTGAGGGGCTGCACACCCTCACTCCACAGCTGAGCGTCGACGGCGCGGCCGAGGCGATCGAGTTCTACAAGAAGGCGTTCGGCGCCGTCGAGGTGTCGCGGGCTCCCGATCCGTCCGGCAGGAAGATCTGGCACGCGTCCCTGCGCATCGGCAACTCCGTCTTCTTCGTGAACGACACGTTCCCGGAGGTGGGCGGCAAAGCGCAGCCGACGAGCATGTGGATCTACCTCGAAGGTGTGGACGCCGCGTTCAAGCGCGCGGTCGACGCAGGCGCCAAGGTGTCGATGCCGCTGATGGACATGTTCTGGGGCGACCGCATGGGCAAGGTGGAGGACCGCTGGGGCAACAGCTGGTCGATCGCACAGCACACGAAGGATCTGACGCCGGAGCAGATGAAGAAGGCGCAGGACGAGTTCGTCGCCCAGATGAAGAAGGGTTGATCGCTCGACGCCGCTACGAAGGCGCGGCCTCGAGGCTCGTGATCGACCGATCGCGACCTTGCGCCTTGGCCCGGTAGAGCGCCGCGTCGGTGCGGGCGATCCAGTCGGCCGATTCCTCACCGGCGATCAGTTGGGAAACTCCCGCAGACGCAGTCACTTGGATCTTCTGTGTGCCGAAGTCGATCTCGAGCCGGCGCAGCTCGGCGAGGAACCGCTCGGCGAGCCGGGCGGCGTCGGCGAGCCCGGATTCGCGCAACAGGATCGCGAACTCCTCACCGCCGAAGCGGGCGACGCAATCCATCTTGCGGGGAAAGGTCTGCACCATCCGCTTGGCGATCGCGCAGAGGACCGCGTCCCCGCCCGGGTGGCCGTGCGTGTCGTTGATCGTCTTGAAGTGATCCAGGTCGACGATGATCATCGAATTCTGCTGTCCCAGCAGCATCGACATCACGACCGCGTGCTCGACCTGAAGGTCGAACGCACGGCGATTCAACAGCCGGGTCAACGGATCCGTCTCGCTCTCCTGGCGGACGTCGTCGAGCTGAACGCGAAGGGAATCGATCCGGTGGGAGAGCGCCTCGATCTCCGCCGATCTCTTCTCGTTCCGCTCCTGGATCGCCCGCTCCAGAAACGCGACCGCGGAGAGCGCCTCCTTCTTGATCTCGTCGATGGAGCTCTTGTCCACCGCGCTCCGGAGCCGGTGCATCTGTCCGCGGGTGGCCTCCTCGAAGCGCGTCTCCTCGGGGAGGTTGCGCGCCATTCGATCGAAGAAGCTCCAGATCAGAGAGCGGAGCTCGGCGAGCGCCCGTGAGGCATGCTCGGACTCTCTCTTTCGGTGGCTGCGGAAGAACTGCCGCGCGCCGGCCCAGTCGCGCTCGCGCGCCGGCCCCTCGTGCTCGTGCAGCGGGTGGGGTGTACCGAGGAGAAGGTGCCTCGACCAGGCGTCGAACACGCGCGCGACCTGCTCGGGCGGCACGTCCGGCACCTCGAGTGCGTGCTCGCCGAACGCGTGGAACACCACTCCGATGGTCTCGAGCGCGCCTTCGTTGATCTCGGCCGCCGGGTCGGACGCTCGTGGCGCGGGAGTGGGAGTCGGGAGAGGTGCACGGCGCCAGAACATCCGATCGACGATTCGACCGGCGCCCGGCAGCCTTTAGGTTACTTTGAGCCTTGGCCGGGATGGACCCCTCGGAGCCGCTCGTTGGTGAACTCCTCGCCGCTCATGGTGCCCACCGGAGGGGCCTCGCCCTCGCAGTACGTCTTCGTGAGGTGCGAGCCGGTCACACGCGCACGCCAGCAGCGGCGCTCCGTCTTGGGCTTGTCTTTGGAGGCGCCCGCCGCGGTCTCGGCGGTGGTGGCACAGCCGAGCAGGAGCGCCAGCGCGGACGCGGAGAACAGGCGTAGGAAGAGCCGCATCCCTTCGACTCTAGCCGGCAGCCTTCGATCTGACCATTCGGGATCGCGACCGATGTCTCGGGGTTTCATCGATCGGCGACTTCACGATAGAGCGCGCGGAGTCGGTCGTACGTGTCGTTGGTCTTGAACAGGTCGAGGTCGTTGGGATCGAAGAGGTCGTCGAAGACCGAGCGCGAGGCGAGGACCGCACGCTGGATCCGGAGGCGCACGCCTTTCGCCCCCTCGTCCGGCCCCAGTGCGGCGAGGGACGCCTCGATGCTCGCCAGGCGGACCCGCCGCGTCTGTTCGGCCAGGTCGAGCAGCTCCCGGATCAACCCTTTACACCGATCGAGATCGATCGTCTCACCCTGGCGCTCCTTCCACAGGAACATGCGCAGGCCCTGGATCCGAGGGTAGGCCATCCGCGCAGAGGTACCCCGGCTCCTCGGGTCGTGTGGGACGACCGGATCGATTCCAGTCCGACGACCCTCGGCGCGCGGTCTCCTCCTGGATCTTCAGCTCCTCGCGAACGCACTCGGTCTCGGCCTCGACCAGGTTCTCCGGCGCGTTCTCGATCTCGAGCGCGCGGCGGGCCGCCTCGACCGGCTTCATCCCTTCCGCCACCAGCGCATCACGTCGCAGGCGCCAGCGCTCGAAGTGGCGGAGCTCGTGGGCGAGCGCTTCGGTGGCACCGTCGCGGGTCAGATCGATCGCGATGTACGGCGTGCCGTCTTCGGTGACGAAGAACGGCGGCGCGTGATGCTCGAGCCATTCGCGACGCTCTCGGTCCTGGGCACCGAGCGCGTAGATCTCGCCGCCCTCGCGCGCGAGTCGTGCGACGGCGGACGCGATCATCGGATGGTCGCCCGACACGACGCGCCCGAGCAGGAACTCCTCGAGCAACCGCTTGGTGCCGTCGTCGCGCAGGCCGGCTTCGCGCTTGCGCACCGACCGCGGCGCCATCTCCTCGATCGTGAGGCGATCGAAGAGCGCCTCGGGGCTGGGATTTTCGAGGCGCGGCGAGGGCTGGGCCGGAGGCAGATAGCGCGACAGACCCGCCGTCACCGCCTGGCGCGGCTGCTCCGGCCAGTCCTGGATCGTCTCGAGGAGCTTCAGCCGCAGCTCCAGGAGCGCGTCATGGAGCAGCTCTGAACCGAGGATGCCGACCTGATAGTCGCGCACGCGATCGAGCACCGGGTGAAGGATCGATCCGAAAAGGCGGACCGGCGCCGGCGGAAGATCGTCGATCAACGCACGCGCCATCTCCTCCGCGGCGGAGGTGCGGAACTGGTACGGATCCACGTTCTTGGTCAGCGCGTCGAGCGAGGCGAAGAAGAACTCGAGCTCGCTCTTCGCGTGCGGATCGAGCTCGGCCGGGATCTCCTCGAGGCGCTCGGTCTTCGCCAGCGGTGCCAGCCGGCGGAGCTCGGCGACGAAGGCCTTCGCCGTGGTCTGCTGCGCCATCGCCTGCATCCGATCGAACTCGTGGGACGCGCGCTTCCAGTACTCCACCGTCGGATCCAGGTCCGCGAATGCGACCAGCCCGGCCAGGTTCTCCTGATGGGAGGCCTCCCGCTCCAGGAACTCGCAGAAGATCCGGTTCAGGTTCTCCAGCAACAGATCGCGGACCCGCTGGTTGAGCGTGAGCGCCGGCTGATCCTCCACGACGCCGGCCGCCGCCCGCGGCAGGAGCGGCGCGACGGCCTGATCCACCAGGCCGGCGACGTCGCTGAAGCGAAAGCAGTCGTCGTCGTACACCTGCGGGGTGGGCAGATCGAGCGAGCGGAACACCGTCTTCAGCTCGTGGCCTTCGACGGGGCGCCTCGCCTCCTTCGCCATGCGGCGCTCGATCTCACGGTGGTTCATACCGTTCGCGTCGTACCGAATCTTCCAGCGGGCGATCGCGCGGCACAGCCCCAGACCTTCGGGGCTCTTCGCCAGGTTCTTGCGGCTCGAGGGGTCGATCCCGGCGTGCTCGAACAGGGTCTCGAGCGGCAGCGTGTCGGTACCTTCGTGGCTGATCGGCGGGAGCCCGGCCTCCTGGAGCACCCGCGCCACCTCCTTGGCGGGCAGCACCCAGCACTCGTTGAGCTTGTGCTTCGCCAGCGCCTCGAGCTGGCCCACTGTCAGGCAGGCCGCCTCGTCCTCCATGCGATGACGGAGCAACGCCCGCCCACACTCGGCCTCCAACCACGACACCATCACCTCGGGAAGATCGTCGCGCTCGAGGATCTCCAGACGATCCTCTTCGAGCGAGGCGCGCTTGGTGGCGACCACCCGATCGAGCTTCGCCCGCCGGATGCGCCCGCTCTCCGCCTCTGCGCCGATCCGATCCTGCGCCCTGCGGATCGCGTGCATCACCCGGAACCGCTGCTTGTCGGTGGGGCGGAGCCGATCGAAGTCGGTGAGCTGGTCGCGCAACGAACGGAGCAGCTTGGCCGGGAGCCCCGACAGCGTGTCGTCGTTGAGGCTCGAGAAGAACTGCACGGTGCCCGGCTGTCCCTGCCGCCCCGCGCGCCCGGCCACTTGAAGGTCGTCGCGGCGCGAGCTCCGGTGTCCGTAGCACACGACCAGCAGCCCGCGGTCGCGCACGTCGGGCTGCGGTTGGACGTCGGTGGCCCGCCCCATGAGAGTGGTGACGGTGAGCGCCTTCCGCTTGCCCGCCCGCGCCACGTAGACCGCCAGATGCTCACCGTTCTCCGCGTTCACCAGCGCCGGGTTCGCCGGCGGCCCCAGCAGAGGGCGCGCCGGGAAGTCGTGCTCTTCGAGGAACTCGACGAATCGCTCGCGCCCGTTCGGGTCGGCGCGCAAGAGCGCCGCGATCTCCTCGCGGGCCCGATCCCGCTCCAGCTCGAGATCGGCCGACACGAACTTCTCCGCGAGCTGGGGTCCGCCCTCGAGCCGCTCGGCCGCCGCCAGGAGGAGACCGATCGACGAGGAGGCGACGTCGGCCAGCGCCAGCAGCGGATCGCGGAGGCGCTCGCTCAACATCTTCGACTGGGCGACCGTCACCGCCGGAAAGAGGACGGTACGATCATCCCGGTGGTGCGCCTCGAGGACCTTCGCCACCGAGGCGCCGCGATCGAGATACTCGTTCACGAAGATCTCGTCGGGGAGGATCTCGAGCCGGCTGGGGAGTCGGGTGGGAATCTCGATCGAGGGGAGCCCGTAGACCTTGAGGAGCTCCGAGTGCGTGCCCTCGAGCGTGCCGGTGACACCGGAGAGGTGGGGGTACGAGGCGAAGAAGTCCTGATACGAGGACTGGCCCACCACCACGGTCTGCGCCTCGAGCGGGCGGCCCTGCGTGAGCGCGACGGCGTCGCTGGCGCCGTGGAAAAAGCGGGAGAGCGGCTGCGCGCGGCCGTTGTGCTGATTCACGAGCACGCCGTCGCCGACGAAGTGTTTGCCGCCCATCAGCGCGTGGCGCGCCAGCAGGACCTGCTGGAGCGCGTGAACGAAGCCGAGCTGCGTCGGGTGAGCGAGACCTTTCTCCGGCAGGGCGTGCCCGGCCTTCTTCAGCGCCGCCTCGATCGCGTCGAACCCCTCGTCCGTCAGGTTGACCAGGCGGCGCTCGTTCTCGTGGCGCACCTCGAAGTGACGTCCCGGCTCGAGGTTCTGGACCACGCGATCGGCGAGGCTCAGCTGGGCCTCCCAGATCGGATCGGGTGCGTCGCCGATCGTGGTGAGGATGACCGGCTGACGCGCGATGTCGAGCAGCACGTTGTCGGCCTCGTCCACGATCGCGTAGGCCGGCGGACGCTGCACGCGCATCCGCGCTTCGGTCCAGTTGCCGTCCTGGAGCCGATCAAAGATGAAGTTGTCGCAGAACCCGTAGGTGACGTCGGCGGCGTAGGCGGCGCGCTTCTCCTTCTGGATGGTGGCGGAGTCGTACTGGGGCGTGTCGCGCAGAACGTCGACGTCGAGACCGAGCGCCCGGTAGAGCTTCTGATAGCGCATGGCGTCGCGCTCGGCCGACTCGGTGCTCTCGGCGATCACGTGCACGCCTTTGCCCTCGAGGGCGGCCAGGGACGAGGCCATCGCGATCGCCAGCGACTTGCCCTCGCCGGTCTTCATCTCGACCACGCGGTCGTCGAGGATGCCCATCGCCGTGAGCAGCTGAACCTCGTAGGGCTCCTCGGACATCGTGCGGGCGCTGACCTCGCGTATGAGCGCGAAGGCCTCGGGGATCAGGTCGCGGATCGGCGTCCCCCGCTGCACGCGCTCGCGGATCCGGGACCAGCCGGCCGCCAGCGCGTCGTCGCTCATCGCTTTCATCGCCGGCTGAAGCTGCCGGATCGAGAACAGCCAGCCGAAGTGATGCGGAGGCACAAAGCTGCGCAGGGACGTCCGGGCTCCCGTCGTCAGCGACAGCATCTCCAGCATCCCGAAGCGTCGGTCCGCGGGGGCCGGGTCGGACTTCTCGACGGCGACGACCGGCGCGTCGCGAACGGGCCGCGGCCCCGATCCGAGCACGCCCCAGAGCTTCATTTCGAGGGATCCGTCTGGACGTAAGCGTCGTGCCCCTGCCACTGGTCGAGGACCGGGGCCACGGAGGGCGCCACGAACGACGCCGCATAGAGCAGCCCCAGCGCGGCCGCGCCGACCTGGAGCACGCGCCGGCGGATCCTGTCCTCCCGAGTCGCGGTCTGTTGCCGGTGGAGGATGTCGGCGGTGTCGAACGGCCTCGGCCCCGTCGCGACCGCGAGCGGGTCTCTCTGTCCCATGTCAGTGCGCACGCGACTCACTTATCGGTGGTCCGCGCGATGTGTATCGCGAAGCTGCAGATCGTCCGAACCAGACGTTGGGTCTGGTCGATAACAGACGCGTGCATGTGAAGGCGGGGTGGAAGGGCCGAAAACCGGCTCTCGAGGTCGGGTCGAAGTGTACCCCGCTTCCCATAATCGCGACCTCGGTGCGGCCCGATCCGGTGCGCGCTCCGGGCACGCTCCCGGCGGCGCTCCCGTTTCAGCCGGTCCTTCGACCGACGGAGCTCGATCTCGGGGGCGGCTTCAAGACCGCCACGACGAACTTCCAGGTGGACGAGAACGGCCAGCCGCGGCCCGACGCACCGTCGGCCCAGGTCGTGCTGAAGCGACCACCCGAGGTGCAGGATCGGTTCAACCAGCGCGTCACCGAACGCCACGCAGAGGCCGGAATGGACTTCTGCAAGAAGAACAAGGTTACCGGCCGATACGACACGTACTTCGACGTTCCGGTGAGCGCGTTTCTCCTGACGATTGAGAAACCGGCGTACGATCGTCTGATCAAGTCGACAGAGCCGGTGATGCGCGCGTTCCGCGACATCGCGCAGGTCGTCTATTCGAAGCGCGACCCGACGCCGGAGGACTTCGGGATCGCCGACCTCCCTCCCGGCGACCGTGACATCTTCATGCGGTGCGTCCGCGAGTGCATCTACTTCGAGCCGCGCATGGTCGATCCGGAGTTCCGGAGCTATCCGTTCGTGCCGATCGTGGGCTTCGACGCCGCCCCCGACGATCCCAGGGACCCGCAGCCGGTCTTCCACGAGGCGAACGCAGGGACGCCCAGCGGCCTCAGCAACAACAACCAGATGCTCGAGCACCTGCGCCGCGTGGACCCGGAGCAGATCGGAACAATCGAGGACCGACTGTTCGCTCGAGACGACACCTTTCGTATCCTCCGCCAGGCGATCGACAGCTGCGCCCTCGAGTGGACCGGGAAACCCGAGGGCATCTCGGTCTGCATCGGACCGGGCCCCGCCAACGGCGCGCATCCGGACGTCGCCTCCATCGCGGCCTACTCCGGCATGCCGATGGTCTACCCGCACGACCTCTACCAGGATCGGAGCGGCAACATCCGCCTGCTCACGGGCGATCCGGCGAAGGATCCGATCGTCACCGGGGTCTACGGCCGCACCGAGGAGACCTTCTTCTTCCAGAACGACGAGCTCGGCATCCCGATCCGCAGCCCCGACTTCGCGCGCAACGACGAGATCGCCGAGGCCGCCAGCAAGAAGCACGGCTATCCGATCGAGCTCGAGCCGAACGTCGCCTACCAGTACCTCTATCGCGATCCGGAGCAGATCAGGGACTGGAGCGATCCGAAGGAGATCAAGGACGTCGCCCTCGACGCCAAGGGCCGACCCAAGCTGATGTCGACGTGGTCGCAGATGGCGCCCGACCCGACGCGTCCAGGCGTGGCACCCGGCAAGCTGGCCGATGCCGTGCGCGCGCGGAAGCTCTACTTCTCCGGCTTCGGCGGCCGCATCGTCGATCACAAGGCGCTCTTCGCGATCGTCTCCCGATATCTGGCGCCCAAGTTCGCCGACGGACCCGAGGCGCCGATCGCGCGGCCGCCGCGGACCCTCGGGCCGGACGAGGACGCCGAGTACTACGCCAATCCACGACTGTTCGTGACCAAGCCGCCGGACGCCTCCGGCGGTGAGGGCGTCCACATCGGCCCGGCGCTCTCCGAGGAGGCCCTCGCCGCCTCGGTGGAGCGCACGCGGAAGCACCGCGAGCGGATCGTGGTGCAGGACTTCTGGACCACCGCGCTCATCACGGACATCAAGACCGACAAGAACACCGGCGCGAAGTATTACGGCACCACCATCCCGGACATCCGCCTCTTCTCGATGCTGTTCGCCGACGGCAGCGCGCACGCCGGCGAGCAGTCGTTCCTGATCCGCACGGACGTACAGGACATCGGCAAGACCAACACCGGCTCCGGAGGCGGGTACGGCATCCTCGCGATCCTCGGCGAGCCGGGGCGTCGCAAGACGACCGGCGCGCCGCTGACGCCCGCGCCGGAGGTCCCCTTCGTGGCCCAGAAGCACATGGAGGAGCTGCTCGCGTTCCTGATCGAGCTCAACGCGATCACCGACGCCGCGGACCCGCAGGTCTCATCGAGCTTCCCCAGGAACGGTCGGGCGCGCGCCCTCGGCGAGCACTATCTGAGACCGGTAAAGGATCTGGTCGGCGATGAGGCGATGCCCCTGTTGCGGCTGACGCGGCGATTCGAGGCGGGCGAGATCTCGCAGCCCGAGCTCTTCGAAGCCCTGATCGAGCTCCGCCACGCGCTCCTCACCAAGACGTATCCGCACGCGGAGGTGGGGCGTCAGATCCGGCAGCACCTCGCCCTGTTCATCCCGCGGCTCGACCGCGACGCCCCGAACGAGCCCACCGGGCCCGCGCGCGATCGGCCCGACTATCGCTTCGAGCTACGCGGCCTGCCCGTGGCGCTGCCGCCTCGCTTCCAGATCAGCGACGATCTGATCCTGTTCACCACCGGCCGCCTGGTCAGCCGCGATCCCGAGCTCGCGCCGATCCTCGCGGAGATCCGGTCGGAGGGCGGCGACGTCGAGATCCTGCGGGCGGAGCAGCGCACCACCGGGCAGTGGACGGGGAGCGGCCTGCCTCCGTGCTTCTATCTCGATGGCAAGGGCCGGCCCAGGATCGCCATCGCCGCCGACAGTCCCGACGTCCGCGTGGATCTGCTCTCGACCGTCGAGAAATTCCGTCGCTGGCGCGAGACCCGCGACGAGCTGATCGACGACGGGAACCTCCCGCGGAAGGCGGCCGAGGTGGCGTTCGAGTTCCACTACGCCGATGCTGCCACGGTCACCGCCGATGCCGCCCGCGAGGCGGACGTGCGGGCTCGGCTCTCGGATCCGATCCCCGACACGGCGCGCAGCCTCAGGGAGCGGATCGCCCAGCACAGCGAGCCGATCGTCAAGGGTCTGCGGGCGGCGCTCCGAGGAGAGGCGCAGCGGCGGCAGGTCATCGATCGGACGGAGATCGAGCAGACGCTGGTGGCCCTGATCGATCACGCGCGGAAGGCGCGACGGACCGAGCGCACCTTCTACGAGAAGATGGAGCGAGCCCTCGCGCAGAAGCGCTCACCTTCGAAGCGCGAGCAGCGGGAGCTCCTGCGCGTGCGCTGCGCGCTGGCGTCGGGACGCGATCGACTCCTGTTCGACGACATCTTCACGTCCCTCGAGCAGCGCGGCTTCCAGAACGACGGGAGCTTCGACCTCTTGCGCGAGCTGTACGGGGCGGCGTTCGAGCGGGCCCAGGGCGAGGACGGCCTCGGGGCGGTGCCGCGCTTCCAACCCCGCGCTCGCTGGAACAACGGCCTCGCGATCCTCTGGCAGCAGCAGCAGCAGCAGCAGCAGCAGCAGCAGCAGCAAGATCCGACCACGTAACCCCTCCCCACCGCGACCCTGTTTGCGACCTGGTACCGGGCGATCCCGCGCCCATCGCGCGCGTTCGTAACCCAGGTACCAGCGTTTGATATGTGGGTGTACCTCAGAGACGACACACATTCGGTCCACACCGCGACAACCTCTGTGAGGGACGAACAGAGATGGTCACAGCACGCCTAGGGACCGACTTCGGCCGGAGCTTCGTACGCTCCACCGGACACGAATCGCGCACGGGCGCGTCCGAGCTCCGGCTCGAGACGCCCGCGCCGCCGCTCCGCGGAGGAGAGATCAGGTCGAAGCGGCCAGGGGGACTGGCCGCCTTCCTGGGGCTGGGCCGAGGGGGCCGAAGCCTGGCCAGCCTGGGCGCGATCGCCGCCGCCAGCATCGGGTTCACGCTGGCGCAGGCACCCACGCCGGCGCTCGCCGACTACGTACGACCCAACGCCGACAACGTCTACGAGCTGGTTCGCGCCGACGCCACCGCGCCCGTGCTCCCGGCCGCCGCCGCCGGAGAGAACGCCGACCAGGTGCGCGCGCTCGATACCAGCCACGAGCTCAGCGAGCAGGAGCTGATGACCTATCCGCTCTTCGCGAAGCTCTGGAACGAGATCACCAACGTCGGTGAGTTCGAGATCGCGCCGAGCCACCTGGCCAAGATCATGGACTACGCCTCCAGCCACAACCTGCACGGCGACCCGCTCCCGCAGATCCCCGTGATCTCCGGACCCGAGGGCGCGCGCATGATCTCGGAGGGCAACCGCGCCCTGATCAAGCACCTGCTCCAGCACCCGTACTACGGCGCATTCATCGAGCAGGAGGCCCGCCCCCTGCTCGAGGGTGCGTTCGGGCTGCCGATCGAGAGCGCAGCCACGCAGGCCGGCGATCATCCGATCGACGTCGGCAACTTCGATCGCTCCCAGGTCCCCGAATGGCACGGCTCGAACTACCAGGGCAACGCGGTCGCGACGCTCAATCGGGATTTGACGAGCGAGTTCTCGTTGAACCACGGCTGGTACGAGGAAGGCTCGAACGAGCAGAGCGCCGGGCGCTTGACCGCGCTCCTCCTGCACTTCGGGCGCGCGATCCACATGTACGATCAGCTCGACGTCACGGCGACGTCGATCGACAAGGTCAGCGCAGCGTTTCACCAGCTCCCGATCTTCCAGGGAAACGGCGAGAAGGCGCAGTTCCTCAGGGACTACTTCGCGCGCGACTTCAACGGCTCCGGCATGGGGCTCGCGGAGTCCATCCTCCGCGGGTTCGATCCCGATCAGCTCCCCGTGAGCTTCCCGGACGCCACCACCAAGGTGGAGAGCACGACCAGCCTCTCCATGAGCTCGACGTCCTTCACCAAGCCCCTGTCGGTGATCGACGAGTACCGGGTGGCGATCGGCCTCAACGCCGCCGCGGTGGAGCGTTTCACGCAGCCGGTGCACAACACGGTGATCGGCGGCGTGAAGGGCAATTACAAGACGACGCTCAACGAGCTGAAGCCGTTCGCCTCCGAGGTGAACTTCGGCGTGGTGCTCGAGTTCGGCGATCGCGACCATGGCTTCTCCCGCGATCCACAGGCTGCGCAGCTCAAGCCGAAGCCGGGATTCGACTTCCCCATCGACGCGGTCACCGCCACCGGAGTCTCCGTGAACGGACGCGGCGCCACCCTGCGCGTCTACCAGCAGCGGCCCGACGGCCACGCCGGAGAGCGTCTCTCCGTCGAGAAGGTGATCCACGAGGAGGACGGACAGCCGAAGTACTGGACCGCGGTCTTCCGCGACTCCGCGGGAAACGAGGTCGCACCCGACAAGGTGATCGGCCTGCTCGAAGTCAACGGCCGGCCGCTCGGCGACGGGCTCGCGAACCAGACCCTGGACAGCGGTTTCTGGGGCTACTGCGACCTCAACACCGGGCAGACCATCACGGGTGCGATCCACCAGATCCCGGCGCTCGACGTCGACGGGTCGGTCTACATCCAGGCGGGCGATCGCGTCCTCGAGGTCCCGAAGGACCTGGCGCAGCAGATCGTCAACATGGGCGTGGCGGACTCGGCGCCGCGGACCAAGTGGGCCGGACATCGCCACGACCGCGACGCCTCCGAGGTGCGGTGGACGCGCGGGAACCTCATCATCACCGACTTCGGACAGATGCAGGGGTTCGACTCCGATCCGCGCGTGTACCCGCGCTCGATGATCGAGTGGCTCCCGGGCGACCACCTCCAGATCAACTTCGACAAGCACTCCGACCACCCACCAGGCGTGCTCCGTCTCCAGACCGCGAGCGGTCCCGAGACGATCGATGCGTCGAAAGTGGTTCGGTTGATCCAGGCCCAGAACGGAGAGGTCACGGTCGTCTACAACTCGAGCTGGACCAAGACCGGCAAGCTGTTGACGCCGCTGTCGCTCGATTGGGCGCACGCTCCGCTGGTCGCGGGTTCGAGCGACTCGGAGGGTGGGCTGACCATCACCGCGCACAGCGAGGCCTACAAGATGCAGGCGAACGATACGCTCGACCGGATCTACCGCCAGCGGGTACAGGCGACCGGCGTCAGCTACGCGGCCTTCAAGGAGGCGAACGCGGACCTGTATGCGCACGCGCAGTCGCTGGCCCTCGACACGCCGGTGAAGATCCCCGTGCTGATGTCCGATCTGTACCGGGACAACGCGGCGCCGCTCGGCATCTCCGAAGCCGACTTCAAGGCGGCCAACCCGGAGCTGTACGCGCGCACGCAGGCGGTGGCCTACGATGGCGAGACGTTCAAGGTGCCGCAGCGCGTGATCCAGAACGATCCGGCGCATCCGTTCGTCGGTGAGCTGGTGCTCAAGACAGTGCGCGGGACCGAGGAGATCATCCCGGCGGATCACCTGCTGTCGGTCAACGGCGAGTCCGAGCAGGACATTCGATTCACGTACTTCATGAAGTTCGTGATCGACTCGCGGGGCGTCTACGCCACCGACGCCTCCACCGGCGCCTCGGTCTCGAACGGCGCGCGCTACGTCAACGACATCAACCTGGTGGTGGAACGCGGCGCCGAGCGTCCGGACTGGGCGAAGGACCAGGTGCTGGCCGGGATCTACGGACCGCTGGTGCGGCAGGCGGGCGATCACATCGTCTTCGCAGCCGGGACCTACGGCGAGAACCAGAGCAGCGCCTGGAAGGGCTGGTATCAGGTGAACGACCGCGGCCAGGTGGTGAACGAGGGCTGGATCTCAGGGATGCCGGACACCGCCTGGGGCGGCCTCGGCGACCTCGACTGGCACAAGCAGTCCAGCTTCGTCTCCGAGCTGCCGTGGGAGATGCGCGTGAAGCTGTTCGTCAACGGGCGCAAGGAGCTCCGCGACAACACGCCCGAGGGCCAAGCGCTGGCGCAGCGCCTGAATCTGCCTTCGAACTGGCGCGACTACATCACACCGGCTGATCAGATCCCGGCCCCGGTGACCGCGCAGCCGCTGGCCCAGGGCTCGAACTAGGAGCGTGTAGCGCGTAAGCGCTCACGCGACCCCGGTCCGGGTCCCGGTCCCGGTCCGGGTCCCGATCTGAAGATGGCTGCCTTGAGTCAGACGCTCGCGACGGTCGCGAGCTTCGATCGGTAGAGCTTGAGCAGGTTGTGGGTGAGGCAGACGAGCGTCCCCTCGGCTCGTACCTTGAAGAAGGAGCGTAGCGAGAACCGGCGGAATCCTCGTGCGCCTTTGATCTGTCCGAGCCCGGTTCGACGATACTCTTCCTGCGGGCGTAGACCGCCTTGCCGTCGCGCGTTTGCAACTTGTCTCGCATTCGCTCGCGAGCGAGCGAGGCAGGTGTGGGCTCCGAAGCTGATGAGGACGGAGTCGACGCGTCTTGGTTCTGTTCGCGTCCAACAGCGATGTGGGCATCGATCTGATTGTTGTCGCAGAATTCGACGTTGGTCGCGCTCAGATAGCCGTTGTCTGCCGTCATCTTCCGCGGAGCATCGTCGCAGTTGCCGAACACATCACGGAGCATCGGGACGAGGTGTTGCTGATCAGGTGCCTGGTTGCTGACCCCTTCGGCGACAATCACCTGAGCGTGCTCATCTACGACAACTTGGGCATTGTAGGCCTGGAGGTACGCTCCCTCCTTCTCCCTCCTTCAACATGATCCTGCTGTCTGAGTCGGTGAAGTTCCTCTGAGCGTTGGGCCTCGGTGTGCCGTCCACATTTGCAGGAACGCGATGATGCGGCCATCCATCATTTCGTTCAGTTGGGTCTGGGGATGGGGATGGTTCGAGCTGGTCAGCCTGCGCTCTTGCCTTCTCGGCTCGAGTTCTCGCTCGCTTCTGCTCCACCCGATCCACAAGAGCATCATCCGCTTTGCTCTGCTGCTCTTCGGCTTGCCTGCGCAATTTCTCCGCGCGAGCCCTGGCGGCATCCTGTTCCAGCGCAGCCTTCGCTTCTCGAATGCGGGCAAGGCGGGATTCACGGCACGGCGAGCGAGCTCCGCTGGGATGTCCTCTTCAGTCTCTTCAACGCCCAGCCGCTCGTCTTCCTCTTGGTCGATCGTGCGCGCTCGCTCCAGCAGTTCTTCGATCTCGAGAGACAGCCGCTTCTCCTCCTCGGCCATCCGCTCGTAGGTCATCGCCTTGTGCTTGCTCGCGTTCGCCTGCACCTTGGAGCCATCGAGTGCGACGTGTCCGAGCCGCACCAAACCTGCTTTCTGGCAAAGCTTCAGGACTTCAAGTCCAGGCGTCGAAGTCGATCCGCCCAACGATCGATTCCAGACGAAACGACCTCCAAGAACTTCTGCTGGTCAAAGTGGACGCGCTACCGCAAGCTAGCTTGCATGGTCACTCTCGATCACGAGAAGCTCGAGGTCTACCAGCTCGCCGTCGAGTATGCCGACATCGCTGAAGAGATCGCACAAGAACTGCAACCCGGTCACGCTCACGTCCGCGGTCAGCTTCGGCGGGCATCCGATTCCATCGTGAACAACACCGCCGAGGGCGCCGGAGAGTTCAATCCACCTGAGAAGGCTCGCTTCTACCGGATGGCACTTCGCTCTGGCACCGAAAGCGCCGCCTCACTCCACACCTGCTTGAGGCGCCGACTCGCCAACGAGCAGAAGGTCCAAGCCGCCAGAGCCAAGCTCAAGCGCGTTGTCGAGAGGCTCACGCGCCTCATCAAGTCGATGAACGCACGCCGGGCTGCATGATCGCCATCGGGACCGGGACCGGGACCGGGACCCGGACCGGCTCGCGGTAGCGCTACGCGCTACACGCTCCTAGCGTTCCCGATCTGGGAAGGTCCGTGCGGGCACCGGTGAGGAAGCCGTTTCCTCACCGCGGGCACGGAAGTTGATGACTCGCCGCAGGTGGCGCGTCTGCTGTGGATCCCTGTGCTCCTCCTTGCCTGCGGCCGAGGCCCGCGGAGCGCCGCTCGCGCGCTCCCTCCGCTGGCGAAGGCGACGCTCACCACCGAGCAGACGCTCGCGCCGGCCCACGCCTTCTGGAACCCACCCGACCCGCGCAACCCGGAGGTTCCGAGCGACCTCCGAGCGATGCTGGCCGACGGGTTGGGCGATTACACGATCGCGACCGGCGAGACACCGATCGTTCGCACACCGCCGGGCGAGGAAGCCCCGCCCGCACCCGGCCCGAACGCGAGACGGCTGGTGCGCTTCGTCCACCTCACCGACATCCAGCTCGCCGACGACGAGTCGCCGACGCGCGTCGCCTCGCTCGACGGTCCGGGCGCGCTCGACGGCGCGTTCCGCCCGCAAGAGGCCGATCTCTGCCGCATACTCAACGCGGCCGTACGCACCGTGAACGCCGTCCACGCCGCCGATCCGATCGACTTCGTCCTGACCGGCGGGGACACCACCGACAGCGCTCAGACGAACGAGCTCGAGTGGGCGATGGGTATCCTCGACGGCGGCGCGCCGATCGAGTGTGACTCCGGAGAGGACGACGATCCGATCCCCGGCCTCGACAACGACGGTAAGGATCCCTTCCTGCCGGTGGGCCTCGACGTGCCCTGGTTCTGGATCACTGGCAATCATGACGTCTGCGCGCAAGGTAACTTCGTCATCGACGAACCGGTGATCGAGCGCGCCATCGGCGGTCGCGCCGAGACCGGCACGCGCGACTGGAGGCTCCCCGGCGGCCCGGTCGTGACCGGCGAGGTGCCCGCCGATCCGCGCCGGCGGCCGCTCCGCCGCGCGGAGCTGATGGCTGGGATCGCCGCCGACGGGGACGGCCACGGCGTCGGCCCGGAGCAGCTCGCGCGCGGAAGGGCCTTCTACACCTTCGACATCCCCGACACCCCGCTCCGCTTCTTCATCCTCGACACCGCGGCAGAGAGCGGCGGCTCCGAGGGGATCATCCACCGCATCGACCTCGAGCAGGTGATCGAACCCGTCTTGGCCCGCGCCGCCATGGAGCACAAGTGGCTGGTCCTCGCCTCACACCATGCCCTCGGCAGCGTGGGCGACGGCGGCGACTTCGCGGGCCACGCGCAAGAGGATGCCGTCCCCGCCGACGAGCTCCGGTCCCTCTTCTCCGCGACGCCAAACGTCGTCGCCGCCGTCGTCGGTCACTCGCACGTCCACCGCGTCGACTTCGTGCGCACCTCGACCTCAGGCGCCCAAGGCTGGTGGGAGCTCTTCACGAGCGCGCTCTCCGATCATCCGAGCCAGTTGCGCGTGATCGAGATCTGGGACCAAGACGACGGCTATCTGATGCTGCGCGCGATCGACTTCGACTTCGCCACCGACGGCGACGCGATCGCGGAGGATGGGCGGCGATTGGGCGTGCTCGATCGCGTCTCGGGATGGTGGGGCAAGGGCACCGGCCAGCCGGAGGACCGCAACGTCGAGCTCTGGGTGAGGAAACCGCCGGCCCGGGGCTCGGACTGAGCCCAGCTCCGCCCGAAAGGAGATCTCGCCGCGATCGGAACGCGAACCCTCGCCGAAACGAGGTCCCGTTGCCGACCGTTCTTCGCTAGCGCTCCCGGATATGGATGTCCGCGTTGGCGGTGCGGACGCGGACCAGGCTCTTGCCGTCGCCGACCTTTCCCACGGCGCGCAACACCTGGCGGCCGCCCCGATCGAAGATGGTCTGCTCGAGGTGCCATCCGCTCTGGATGGTGGGCGGGTCGCTCCCGTTCGGGAACTCCGTCTCGAGATCGAAGGTGGCATTGAAGCTGTCCGGGAGCTCCAGGTTCACGTCCCCGGTGCCCGAGCGAAGATCGATCACCTGCGGCTGCCCTTCGGCTTCGACCACCACCGCGCGCACGTCGCCTCCGCCAGTGCTCGCCTTCAGCGATCCGGCCACCGGACCGAATCTGGATGTCGCCGCCGCCCGTGCTGGCCACGACGGATCCGCCCGAGGGTCCGACGTGGATGTCGCCGCCGCCGGTCGACAGGACGGCGCCCTTGTCGGCGCGGTCGAGCTCGAGGTCGCCGCCGCCGCTCTCGATGTGGAGGATGCCGTCCTTCTCGAAGGTGACCGGTCCGCCGCCGGAGTAGCCCCGGAGCTTCCCCGCGATCCGCGTCAGCTCGACGCTGCCGCCGCCGGTGCGGACCGTACCGTCGAGGCTCGAGTCGGAGACGTGGACGTCACCGCCGCCCGTGGTCAGCTTGGCGCTCCCGCGGGTCCGCTCCATCACGATCGACCCGCCACCGGTACCGCCGGAGAAGATGCCCTCGACGTCGTGGATGTGAACGTCGCCGCCCGACGAATGAAGGGAGAGATCGAACCGACGCGGGACGAGGATCCGAAACCCGCCGCCGTAGTCCCGCGTCGAGAGGATCACCTCGTCACCCCTCCTCTTCAGCTCGATCGTCGACCGATCCTCGTCGTCGCTCAGCTCCACCGAGACCCTGTCCTGGTCCCAGCCGGAAGATCTCGAGATCGCCGCCGTTCCGCAGGTTCGCGCGAAGCCGGCCGCCCGGGGTGGCGTCGATCGCTCGAACGCGCCCGTCCGTGTTCACCACGACCACGCTCTTGGGCACCACCGCCTCCCTCACCGCCGGTGACGGCGCAGCGAGGAGCCTCGGCGCCGACTCGACCTCGGTGGTCAGTCCGGCGATCGGGAGCACAAGGAGTGCCAGCACCATCACCGCGAGCGCCCGTCCGGCGAGCGGGAGAGAGCCGCGCGAGCGGGCGTCGTCGAGCACCGCACGCAGCCGTTCTTCGAGATGAGCGGTGTGCGCCATGCTGAGCGCCATCGCTCCGATGAGCCGCTGGCTGCGAGCGCCGCGTGCGACCTCGAGCAGGTGCTCGGCATAGTCGGGAGGCGGAGTGCCGTCCACCAGCACGAGATCGTCCGCGGCGTGCTCGCTCTCGCTGCGGAGCCGTCGCGCGGCGAACCAGACCAGCGGATGGAACCAGTAGACCGCGCAACCCGCTTGCGCGACGAGCTGCATCAGGTAGTCCCGGCGGACCACGTGCGCGAGCTCGTGCGTGAGCACGACCCGGAGGCGCTCCTCGTTCCAGGTACACGCCTCCACCGGGAGGAGCACCGCCGGCTCGAGCCAGCCCCACGTGATCGGCGAACGGACGTCCTCACTCAGCCCGAGGTGGAGCCGCGCGACGTTGGTCCGATGGAGGAGCTGCGTCACCAGGCGCTCCACCTCCGGCGTCTCGAACGGCTTGGCGCGTTCCGCCAGCCGGCGGATGCCGAGATGTCCGAGCAGGCCGCGGAACAGCAGCAAGACGGCGCCGATCAGCCAGAGCACGCCGAGAGCCTCGGGGAGCCGCGTCCCGTCGAACACGTACCGGTGGCGATGCTCGGTCACCACCACCGGTGCGGGTGCGGCGCGGCCGTCCTCCTCGTGGAAGATGCGCACGGGATAGTCGGCCGCTCTGCGGCGTAACCCACGGGACTTGGCCTTCGCAACCAGGCTCTTCTCCACGTGCACCGGCACGCGCGGCGCGAAGCGCGTGACGAGCGGGAGCGCGAGAACGCCCGCCAGGGTCAGGGCCCAGACGAAGTGCCGCAGCGCCGCCGAGGCGCTGCGCAGGCTGAGCGCGATCGCGGCCCCACCCACGAGCAGAAGAGTCACCTTGGCGATCAGTCCGATCATCGACGTTTCCCTCCCCGGCGCTTCTGCCGCGCCTCCTCGATCAGCTTCGCGAGGCGCGAGAGCTCCTCGTCCGACGGCGGCTCCTCACTGACCCCGAGCATGGCGGCGACCGCCGACTCCATGGAGTCGTCGAAGAACGTCTCCAGGAGGTGTCGAACCGCGCTCCGCCGGACCTGCGCCAGGTTCTGCGTGGGCGTATAGACGTGGCGCGGTCCGTCCCACTCGTGCACGAGGAACCCCTTCTCCTCGAGGTATCTGAGCATGCCGCGAACGGCGGAGTAGCTCGGCGGATCAGGCAGGTCGTCGAGGACCTCCTGCGCGGTGGCGCGTCCCCGACGAAAGACGACGTCCATGATCTGGCGCTCGCGGCGCCCCAGCTCGGAGAGAGACTTCGTCATGCGACACCGTGCTGATCCGTTGGCGCGGTGCTAACCCATTAGCACTGCCCGCCGAACCGCGTCAAGACGCCTGGGCTCGATTCGATGGTGCGGGGATCGGATGGACTTCGATGGCCGCACCACCTCAGGTCGAAGGCCGACGACCCGGCTCAAGCTTTGAGACGGTAGCCCGTCTTGAAGATCCACCACACCAGCCCGAGGCACGGCGCCAGGAAGCAGAGCGTCATCGCCAGGCTGATGCCGACGCCGACGTCGGAGACGTCGAAGAAGCTCCAGCGGAAGCCGCTGACCAGATAGACGACCGGATTGAACAGCGTGATCTTCTGCCAGAGCGGCGGAAGCATCGAGATCGAGTAGAAGCTCCCGCCCAGGAACGTCAGCGGCGTGACCACCAGGATCGGGACCACCTGGAGCTTCTCGAAGCCGTCGGCCCAGATGCCGATGATGAAGCCGAAGAGGCTGAAGGTGACCGAGGTAAGGACGAGGAAGCCGATCATCCAGACCGGATGAGCGACGTGGTAGGCGACGAACATGCGCGCGGTGAGGAGGATGATCAACCCGAGGACGATCGACTTGGTGGCGGCGGCACCCACGTACCCGATCACGACCTCCAGCGCGGACACCGGCGCGGAGAGGACCTCGTAGATGGTGCCCGACCACTTGGGCATGTAGATGCCGAACGAGGCGTTCGAGATGCTCTCCGTCAGGATCGAGAGCATCACCAGGCCGGGGACGATGAAAGCCGCGTACTCGACGCCGTCGATCGCGGTCATTCGCGAGCCGATCGCCGAGCCGAACACGACGAAGTAGAGCGAGGTCGACACCACCGGAGAGATCACGCTCTGCACCAGCGTTCGAAACCAGCGCGCCAACTCGAAGCGATAGATGGCCCTGATCGCGTAGACGTTCATGATCGCTCGCTCACCAGGCCGACGAAGATGTCCTCGAGCGAGCTCTGCTTCGTCCTCAGATCCTTGAAGTCGATCCCGAGGTCGCTGAGCTGCCGCATCAGCGCGCCGATCCCGGTCTCGCGCCCCTGCGTGTCGAAGGTATAGATCAGCTGCGTTCCTCCTTCCGCGAGCTCCAGATGGTATTCCGACAGCGCCTCAGGGGTGCGCTCGAGCGCGCTCTGGAGCTGTAGGATGAGCTGCCTCTTGCCCAGCTTCGCCATCAACACCGCCTTGTCCTCGACCAGGATGATCTCGCCCTTGCTCATCACACCGATGCGGTCGGCCATCTCCTCGGCCTCCGCGATGTAGTGGGTGGTCAGGATGATCGTGACGCCCGAGGCTCTCAGGCCGCGGATCATCTCCCACATGTCGCGGCGCAGCTCGACGTCGACGCCGGCGGTGGGCTCGTCCAGGAACAGGATCTTCGGCTCGTGAGAGAGCGCCTTCGCGATCATCACCCGCCGCTTCATGCCTCCCGACAGCGTCTGGATCCGGTTGTCCTTCTTGTCCCAGAGGGAGAGATCCCTGAGCAGCTGCTCCATGCGGCCGTCGTCCTGCGGCAATCCGAAGAGCCCACGGCTGAAGCGCACGGTGTTCCAAACCGTCTCGAAGGCGTCCGTGGAGAGCTCCTGCGGCACCAGCCCGATCAGCCGCCGCGCCCGTCGAAAGTCTGCGATGACGTCGTAGCCGTCCGCGGTGACCATGCCGCTGCTCGGATTGACGACCCCGCAGATGATACTGATGAGCGTGGTCTTCCCGGCGCCGTTCGGGCCCAGCAAGGCGAAGATCTCACCGCTCTCGACCTCCAGGTTGATCTGCTTGAGCGCCTGGAAGCCGCCCTGGTACGTCTTCGTGAGATCGGTGATGGAGATGATCGGGCTCAAACGGCTTGCCTCGTAGCGCAGGCGGCCCGTTTCGTGAAGACCAACGCTCCCGCGGCGTCTTGACTTCGCAGTATCCTCATAATATTACCACCATACTATGAGCGCGGGCCCGGGAAGCGCCAAGGCGGAGCAGAAGGAGCGCTCGCACCAGACGATCCTGGAGTCGGCGTCGTGTCTGATCCGCGAGAAGGGCATCGCCGGCGCTCGGGTCGCAGACGTCATGAGAGGCGCAGGGCTCACGGTCGGTGGCTTCTACGCTCACTTCTCTTCCAAGGAGGAGCTGGTCAAGCAGGCCCTTCGCCGGACCGGGGATCAGCTCCGGACACGGCTGTTCTCCCGGCTGGAGGAGAAGCCCGAAGAAGCGCGTGCCGAGATCGTTCTCAAGCGGTACCTGTCGGCGGCCCATCGCGACGACTTCGCGCGGGGCTGTGCGATGCCCGCGGTGGTCGGTGAGATCGGAACGACCGCGCCCGAGCACGCCGACGTATTGAGCGAACAGCTCGATCTCTTCGCGCGGGAGCTCGAGCAACGTCTGCCGAAGACCCGGTCGGCCGAGAGCCGCACGCCCTCCAACCGGAACCTGGCGATCGGGCTCGTCGCCCTGATGTACGGCGGGATCACGCTATCGCGCGCGCTCCGCGGGACCCCGCTCTCCGATGAAATCCTTCGCGCCTGCCGCGCCGTCGGCGCGTTCGTCGCGCGCAGCCCATGAGGAAGAGGTCAGATCATGTCCAACAGCTACATTCTCGACGCAGCCCGAACCCCGCGCGGCCGCGGCAAGGCCGGCAAGGGCGCGCTCTCGTCCGTCCATCCGCAGGAGCTCTTCGCGCAGGTGCTGAATGCGCTCGAGCGTCGGTTGACGATCGCAGAGGACGTGGATGACGTGATCGTCGGCTGCGTATCGCAGGCCGGCGAACAAGGGGCGAACCTGGCGCGCAACGCGGTGCTCACCGCCGGTTGGCCGATCGCGGTCACCGGTACCACGGTCAATCGCTTCTGCGGCTCCGGCGCGCAGGCCGTACACTTCGCCGGGATGGGGGTCGCCTCCGGCGCGCTCGACCTGGCGATCGCCGGCGGCGTCGAGAGCATGTCGCGCGTGCCGATGGGATCGGACGGTGGCGGCGTCGACGGCGACAACCCGAAGCTGCGCGAGCGCTTCTTCCAGGTCCCGCAGGGGATCAGCGCCGATCTGATCGCGACCCTCGAGGGCTTCTCGCGGGAGGACGTCGACGAGATCGCGTACGAGTCCCAGCGCCGGGCCGCGACGGCGATCGAGGAGGGCCGGGCCGCGAAGTCGCTGATCCCGGTGCGCGACGCGGCCACCGGAAGCCCGATCCTCGAACGCGAGGAGCTCCCGCGCCCCGACACCACGCGCGAGGGCCTGGCGGGGCTGGCGCCCTCCTTCGTGGCGCTCGGGCAGGCGGCGGTCGGGCCGAACGGCGAGACGCTCGACCAGATCGCGCTCCGCGGTTATCCATCCGCCGACGCGATCGAGCACGTGCACACGGCGGGAAACTCGAGCGGTCTCGCCGACGGCGCCGCCGCCCTCGTGATCGCCTCCGAGCGGTATGTCCGTGAGCACGGCTCGAAGCCGCGCGCGCGCATCCGCGCCATGGTGACGGTCGGGAGCGACCCGATCCTGATGCTGACCGCACCTGCACCGGCGGCGGAGAAGGCGCTCCGCAGCGCCGGAATGAAGGTCTCCAACGTCGATCTCTGGGAGATCAACGAGGCCTTCGCGGCGGTGGTGCTCCAGACGGTCCGGCGGCTGGACCTCGACCTCGACCGCGTGAACGTCAACGGCGGCGCGATCGCGCTCGGGCATCCGCTCGGCGCCACCGGAGCCATCCTGATCGGCACGGCGCTGGACGAGCTCGAGCGCCGCGACCTGCAGACGGCCCTGGTCACGATGTGCATCGGCGGCGGCCAGGGGATCGCGACCATCCTCGAGCGGGTGTGATAGGTTCGCCGCCCATGAGTCTGGTTCTTCATTACCATCCGTTCTCACGCGCCACGACCGTGGTGTGGATGCTCGAGGAGGTCGGGCAACCGTACGAGCTTCGCTACGTCGATCTGAAAGCGGGTGAGCAGCGGCAGCCCGCGTTCCGCGCGATCAACCCGATGGGAAAGATCCCGGTGCTCACCGACGGAGACACCGTGGTCACCGAGGTCGCCGCGATCGGGCTCTACCTCGCCGATCGATACGCGCTCGGGACGCTCGCCCCGCCGCCGGACGCCCCGGAGCGCGGCACGTATCTCCGCTGGAGCGTCTATCCGCCCTCGGTCATCGAGCCCGGTGCGATGGCCAAGGCCGCCGACTGGAAGTTCGGCGTCGGTCAGGCCGGCTGGGGGGACTACGAGTCGATGCTCACGACGATCGAGCACGCCATCGGCGACGGCCCCTGGCTGCTCGGTGAAAGGTTCAGCATGGCCGACGTCATCCTCGGATCGACCGTCCGCTTCATGCTGCGCTTCAAGATGCTGGAGCCCCGGCCGCGCTTCACGGAGTACGTCGAGCGGCTCTCCAGCCGCCCGGCGTCGCAGGCGGCCGACGCAAAGCACGCCGCCATCACCGCCGAGCGCGGCCTGGGCGGCTGACCTCACTCCGGACGAAACGCGGCCTCGAGCTCCCGTCCGATCCGGCGGCGATCGATCCGATGGTGGCTCAGGAACCGGCGACCCGCGACGATCCTCCACCAAGCGCCCACCAGCGCGTTGACCATGCGATCCGACTCGGCGCGCGACGCAGGCGCTGGATAGCGATGGCCGCCGTCGAGCTTCATCTGCGCCTCGAGGACCGGGAGCACGATGGCCGCCAGCGGTCCGCTCGGGGGCGGGACGTCGTTGCGCGCCGGCTGGATCAGGAAGACGTTCGACTCACGCTCGGCGAGGTCGCGGCTGGTGAGGTGACGCCCCAGCTGGTAGCCCTCCTCCGGGTACGGCGCGCGCTTCGGCAGGGCCCAGAACCAAGCGCCCACCGTGCCGCGGCGCGACCCGATGCGGGCCGGCGTTCCCTCGCTGTTGAGGTCCAGGGAGACTCCGAGCGGGAGCACCGAGACCGAGAGGTCCCGCCGGATCTCCTCGGGCGCGGCCTCGTAGAGGAGATCGATCCCCAGGCTGTGCATGCGCGTGAGATAGATGTCCCCCGCGGCCATCGCGTCCTCGACCGCGCGGCCCGTGATCACCTCGTCCTTGTCGAACATGCGATCCCGGTACAGCTCGAGCTCGCGGAAGAGCGCCTCCCATTCGAAGAGATCGATCATCGACTCGGTGGGCGCGAGCGTGACGCGGCTGTCGACGCTGAGCGCGCTCAGTCGATCGTAGAGCGTGTTGAACGTGCCAATGTAGAGATAGCTCCGATTGAGAAGCCGCGGCGCCGCCTGCCCGTTCTCGCCGGTGCGCGACCAGTAGTAGCCGGCGACCAGCAGATCGTACGAGTCCCACTCCGCGGGATCGTCCTCGAGCCGGTAATCGCGCGGTAGCCCGTGACCGGTCAGACCTACCAGGGCCTCCTCGAGCGGGCCTCTCAGCGCGGTCCAGTGCGCGACGACTTCGGCTACCCGCGACTTGCGGTACAGCAGGATCGAGGTCTCGAGCTTGCGCGGCAGCCCGTACAACCGGAGCGCCACGTGGTCCGGCACCATCGCCAGGTCGAGCGCGAGCGGCTGAAACGAGGCGAGCAGTGCTTCGAGCTCGGCATCCCGGCCGCGGTCCTTGAGGTAGACGTCGATCGGTACGATCAGGTCGGACTCGACCAGCGGGCGCAGCATGCTCTCTTCGACCTTCACCAGGCTCACCGTTGGGTCGGCGCGAAGGTCGTCCTCGACGTCCTGAACCGAGCGGTAGCGTGAGATCGGCACCTCGAAGCCGTGCGCCTCACCGAAGGGGATCAGCGCCTCCTTTCGGATCCAGTCCTCTTGCTCCGTCATCATCCGCAGCATCACGTGCAGCCGCGGGAGCGGCGCCAGGACGTGATAGGTGACGCCGCCTGCGATCAGAGCCACCAGGAGGAGCAGCCCCAGCTTGACGAGCCGCGAGAGCGACGGCGGAGCCGGAGCCAGCAGCTTCGTGGCCGGCTCGCCGCTGGACACGGTCGCGTGCGCGGCGGTCGGAACCTCGGCGACCCGCGTCGCCTCCCTCTCGGGCAGGAGATGCGAGCCGAGGTGTCTCCGGAGCGACTCTGCGGACAGCTCGACGTTGCGTGCGCGACAGGTCTCCTTCAGCGACTCCAGGAAGGCACGCGCGGAGCGAAAGCGCTGCGCCGGATCGAGCGCCATGGCGGTCTCGATCATCGCCGCGATCGCGGGAGGGATCGCGGGATCGACCTCGCGCGGGCGGACGTAGTTGCCCTCCGCGATGTCGGTGAGCAAACCCATGTCGCTGCCGTCGCGGAACGGGTGCTCGTTCGTGATCAGCTCGTAGAGCACCGTACCGGCCGCGTAGATGTCGCTCTTCTGATCGACGCCCTGCCGCTTCACGTACTCGGGGGCCATGTAGCGATACTTGCCCTTCAGGCTCCCGGTCGCCGTGCGCGAGCTGCCCGCAGCCTTGGCGATACCGAAATCCGCGAGCTTCACCTCGCCCTCGAAGGACAGGAGGATGTTCTGCGGGCTGACGTCGCGATGGACGATCTGGAGGGCCCGTCCCTCGGCATCCGTCTTCTCGTGCGCGTATCGGAGCGACTCGAGGAGCTGCGAGAAGACGAAGAGGGCCGCGCTCTCGGGGATCTTGACGCCGGACTCGCGGGCCTTCTTGAGCACGTATCCGAGATCCCGGCCGCGAACGTACTCCATCGCGATGAAGTGCACGCCGTCGGCGCAGTCGAAGTCGAACACCTGGACGATGTTGGGATGCTCGAGCTTCGAAGCCAGCCGCGCCTCGTCGACGAACATCCGGACGAAGGTCTCGTCTTCGGCGATGTCCGGGAGGATGCGCTTGATGATCAGCTCCTTCGCGAAGCCCTCGGCGCCGTAGGTGGCCGCGCGGAACACCTCGGCCATCCCGCCCACGGCGATGCGCTCGAGGAGGACGTACTTGCCCAGTCGGAAGCCGTCGATCATCCGGCCCGGTCATTCTCGCAGGATCTCCCGAGAATCGGGAGCCCGCGCATCAGCGATCGCGCGGTGTTTGGGCGAGCGGCGAGGTCGGGGAGAGGGAACGAACCTGGATCCTCCGGCCGTGGGTCATCGGCCTGGACCGACTATCCGGGAGCGAGCCGCTGTAATCACTTACCGAGGCGCGCGCTGTAACCTGCGGACCTTCTCGATCTCGCGCGTCGCGAGCCACGCGAAGAGCCACGGAGCGGCGCGCGCGACCCACCAGCCGATCTTTCCCAGGTTCGTGACCACGATGATCGCGCGGTTGTTAGACACACCGCGCAAGATGTCCGACGCACATCGGTCTACCTGGTACGGCGCCATCGGCAGGTTGGCGTCGAGGATCGCGCGGTCGAGGCTCACGACCCGGTTCGCCTGCAGCATCGGAGTGTCGATGATTCCCGGACACACCACGCTGACACGAACGCCCGCGCGCTTCGCCTCGATTCGCAAGCCCGTGGAGAGCCCCACGACCGCGTGCTTGGTGGTCGAGTAGCCGACCATCATCGGTGTAGGCGCGAGGCCCGCCACCGAGGCCGTGTTGACGATGTGACCGAACCCCTGGCGCACCATCACCGGATACGCCGCCAGCACCCCGTGGAGGACACCGCGGAGGTTCACGTCGATCATCCAGTTCCAGTCCTCGATCGGCATGTCGTGCACCTCACCGATCGAGGCCACGCCTGCGTTGTTGAACATGAAGTCGATCCGACCGTGCGCGCGAGCGGTGTCGTCGACCAGCGCGCGGACCGCGCCCGGGTCGGTGACGTCGACCTCCACCCCGGACGCCTTCCCGCCCGACGCCTCGATCACCCGCGCGGTCTCGAGCGCGCGCGCCCCGTCGAGGTCAGCGAGGATGACGGTGGCTCCGCGCGCGGCGAGCTGCTGGCCGACGGCGCGGCCAATCCCGGAGGCACCACCGGTGACGATCGCGATCCGACTCTCGAAGATTCCCACGGCGGGGACCTGTACACCGCCCGCCCCGCACGTGCCATGGACCTCATCGCGGAGGAGCGTGAGGCGTGTGCCAGGTCCGCCAGCCGGACGAGCCTTCCTCCGAATGGAGCTCGATCCAGCGCGCGACGTCCTGACGCCTCAGCACGCCGGCGAGGCCACCGCTGTCGACGACCAGCAGCTCGTCTACATCCTCCGTCGCGAGCTTGCGCAGCGCCTGGTACGCGTCGGCGTCCACGGAGACGCTGGGATACTCGGCGACCGGCGTCGCGACGGTCCGGATCGGTGTCGAGATCCAGTCGGCCTTCGGGACCTTTCGCACCGCCTCGGACGTGACCACCGCGGTGATCGCGCCGTTCTCGCGGACGGGGAAGAGGCGCTCGCCCGAGCTCATCAGCCGATCCACCAGCTCGTCCACTGAGAGCGAGGCCTCGACCGGCGCCGGAACCTGCCGGCGCATGAGACGAGACACCGGGACGTCGGCGAGCAGATCCCGGACGATCAGCTCCCGATAGCTGGCGGAGGCGGCGCTGCTGAGGAACCAGCCGATGAACGCCATCCAGATGCCACCGATGAATCCGCCACCGATGATCGGGAAGACGAAGCCGAAGACCATCGCGATCCCGAACACGATCAGGAGCCAGCCGAACGCCTGGCCCACCCGGGCGGCCCATCGCGTCGCGGTGCGGATGTCATCGGTCGACGCCCAGAAGATCGCGCGGAGGACCCGCCCGCCGTCGAGAGGGAACGCCGGGATGAGGTTGAACAGGCCGATGAAGATGTTGATCGGTCCCAGCCAGGCGAGGAGCGTCCCGACCGGCCCGAGCGAACGGACGAGCTCGCTCGCGTCGGTCGCGTTCCGGGCTGCCGGCGAGAGCTCCGCGAGAAAGGCGAAGGCGAAGCCGAGCACGATGCTGGTGATGGGGCCGATGATCGCCATCAGCGCTTCCACCTTGGGCGAGTCCGGCTCCCGCTCGATGCTCGAGACACCACCGAAGAGGAACAAGGTGATGTTGCGGATGGGGATGCCGTAGGCCCGCGCGACCAGCGAGTGCGCTAGCTCGTGTGCGAGGATCGAGGCGAAGAAGATGACGGTCGCGAAGAACGCGACCACCCACGACTCCAGCATCGACCAGTCGGGATGCCAGGCGGGAAAGACGCCGGCGCCGAGGTTGAACAACAACAGGAGGAAGATGACGATGAGGCTGAAGTCCAGCCCAATTCGGATTCCGCTGATGCTCCCGATCCGTATGCCCTTCCCCAGCATGGCTTGCACGACTCCTCTCTCGATCTCCGTCTGAACCGGTGCAGGTCCCGGGCCGGTTCGTTCCGGCGACGGACTCGGGCGCCGCGCGTCAACTCGCCGCGAGCGTGTCGTCCGGCCGCGGACAGAACGGCTTCCGGCGGGCCCCAACGTGAAACGAGCTGCCGGCGCGGCGCTTGCGAGCGACTCCGGTGGGAGGACGCGGTGTGAAAGGCAAAGCCGTTGCACCCCGCGTGCTCGCGTCCCTGATCGTCGCGGCCGCCGGATCTGCGTGTCATCACCGACCGCCCCCGCCCCCTGAGCCAGTGCCGGTGCAAACGGCGGTCAGCGAGACCGATCGAGTGCCGCGCACCATCTCGGCCGTGGGACAGGCCAGCGCCCGACTCGACGTCATCGTGAGGCCTCAAGTGACCGGAAAGTTGACCGCGGTCTTGATCGAGCACGGGCAGCAGGTGAAGAAGGGTGAGCTCCTCTTCCAGATCGATCGCCGTCCTCTCGAAGCCGAGCTCTCTCGCGCCCGCGCCACCTTGAGGAAGGACATCGCCGAGGCGAGAAACGCCGAGACCCAGGCCCGTCGCTACCAGGAGCTCCGCGCCAAGAACTTCGTCTCTCAATCGGATGCCGACCAATATCGGACGGCGGCGGCCTCCGCGCGAGGAGTCGTGGGTGCGGATCGGGCGCAGGTCGCGCAGGCTGCCCTGCAGCTCGGGTACGCGTCGATCCGCTCCCCGATCGACGGGCGGACCGGGCTCGTCCTGGTCGACCGGGGAAATCTCGTCGAGGCGAACACCACGCAGCTCGTCGACATCCGCCGGCTCGACCCGATCTACGTGGACTTTACCGTCCCCTCGGAGAACCTCGCTGAGGTCCAGAGTGAGCAGGCCCGCGGGCCCCTCGAAGTGAGCGCGCGGCCGCGCGGCGATCCCTCGGCACCACCAATCTCGGGCAAGCTCACGTTCGTCGACAACCACGTCGACCAGGCGACCGGGACGGTGCTCCTGCGCGCCACCGTCGACAACCCGGACAACATCCTCTGGCCGGGCGAGTTCCTCGACGTGCGGCTGGTCCTGGCCGTGGAAAAAGCAGTGGTCGTTCCCAGCCAGGCGGTCCAGCGCGGACAGAAGGGGACCTACGTCTTCGTGGTGAAACAGGACCAGACCGTCGAGGAGCGCGCCGTCACCATCGGGACGCGCACCGACGAGGACACGGTCGTGAAGAGCGGGCTCCGCGCAGGCGAGCGCGTCGTCACCGACGGACAGCTGGCCCTCAGCCAGGGCACACGGGTCCGGATCGAGCGCCCGGCGGTGGCCACACCGTGAACATCTCACAGCCATTCATCGACCGGCCGGTGATGACCACACTGCTCACCGCGGCTCTGCTGGTGGCGGGCGTGGTCGCCTACGAGAAGCTCCCGGTGAGCGAGCTCCCCAACGTCGACTTTCCCGTGATCGTGGTCTCCGCTGCGCTGCCCGGCGCGAGCCCGGAGACGATGGCCTCGGCCGTCGCGACTCCGCTCGAGCGCGAGTTTTCGACGATCGCGGGCATCGACAACATGAGCTCGTCGAGCGCCCTCGGCACCACCCAGATCACGTTGCAGTTCGCGCTGTCCCGGCAGCTCGACGCCGCCGCTCAGGACGTCGCCGCCGCCATCGCCCGGACCACGCCCCGGCTGCCGACCGGGATGCCGACGCCGCCGAGCTATCGCAAGGTCAACCCGGCTGATCAGCCGATCATCTACATCGGCCTCCTCTCCGACACCATGCCGCTGTACCAGCTCGACGAGTACGGCGAGACCCAGCTCGCACAGCGCATCTCCATGATCTCGGGCGTTGCCCAGGTGGTGGTGTTCGGCGCGCAGAAGTTTGCGGTTCGCGTCCAGATCGATCCCCGGGCGCTCGACAACCGCCGGATCGGCCTGGACGAGATCGCGACCAGCCTCGGCGACGCGAACGTCGACATCGCGACCGGCGATCTGCAGGGCCCCTACCGGGCGACCACCGTGAAGGCGACCGGACAGCTCTTCAACGCCGAGCAGTTCAGCTCCTTGATCGTCGCCTACCGGGACGGGCGGCCGGTTCGCCTCGAGGAGCTGGGCCGCACGCTCGACGACGTCGAGAACGACCGGACCGCCGCCTGGCTCGACGAACACCGCGCAGTGATCCTGGCCGTGCAGCGCCAGCCCGGCACCAACACCGTCGAGGTGGCCGGCGCGATCAGGAGCCTCTTGCCGCAGTTTCAGAAGCAACTCCCGGGCTCCGTGCGGCTCGAGGTCGTCTATGACCGCGCCAGCTCAATCCAGGCCTCGGTGCGCGACGTCCAGAGCACCCTGCTGGTCACGCTGGTCCTCGTGATCCTCGTGATCTTCCTCTTCCTCCGCAACCTCTCTGCGACCGTCATCCCGAGCCTGGCGCTCCCGATGTCGATCCTCGGGACCTTTGCGCTCATGTCGCTGCTCGGCTTCAACCTCGACAACCTCTCCCTGCTCGCCCTCACGCTTTCGGTCGGCTTCGTCGTCGACGACGCCATCGTGATGCTCGAGAACGTGGTCCGCCATCGCGAGCTCGGCGAGGACCGGCGCACCGCGGCGCTCACCGGCTCGAAGGAGATCGGCTTCACGATCGTCTCGATGACGATCTCGCTGGCGGCCGTGTTCATCCCCGTTCTGTTCCTGGGCGGCGTCGTCGGCCGCTTGTTCCGGGAGTTCTCGATCGTCATCGCCATCGCGATCCTGATCTCGGGCGCGGTCTCGCTCTCGCTGACGCCGATGCTGTGCAGCCGGTTTCTCCGGCCGGCTCCGGAGAAGCCGGGCCGCTTCTACCGGATCACCGAGCGTGCGTTCGAGAGCTCGCTTCGGTTCTACGAGCGGACGCTCAAGCGCGTCGTGCAACATCGTGCGCTGACCATGCTCTTCGTGGCCCTGGTGCTGGTGGGGACCGCGGTGCTCTTCATGACGGTCAAGACGGGCTTTCTGCCCAGCGAAGACACCGGTCAAGTCTTCATCCCGACCGAGGCGCAGGAGGGCATCTCCTGGCCGTCGATGATGGCGCACCAGCAGGCGCTGGCCGCGATCGCGCGCGCGGATCCCAACGTCGAGATCGCGCTCTCCGTGGCCGGCAGCGGCGGAGGCCTGACCGGCGTGAACGCGGGCATCATGTTCTTGAAGCTCAAGCCGCGGGGCCAGCGACACCTCTCCGCGGACGAGATCGTGGCCGAGCTGCGGCCCAAGCTGGCCCGCGTGCCCGGGATCCGTGCGTATCCCCAGAACCCGCCCGCGATCCGGATCGGCGGCCAGCTCACCAAGAGTCAGTACCAGTACACGCTCCAGAGCACCGACCTGCAGGCGCTCTATCGGTACGCGCCCATGCTCGAGGATCGGATCAGCGGCATCCCCGGGACCCGGGACGTGACCTCCGATCTCCTCATCGAGAATCCGCAGACGACGGTGGTGATCGATCGCGATCGCGCATCCTCGCTGGGGATCACGGCCCGGAGGATCGAGGAGACGCTCGGGTACGCCTACTCATCGCAGCAGGTCTCCACGATCCACGCGCCCAACGACGAGTATCAGGTGATCCTGGAGCTCGTCCCTTCGGCGCGAAGGACGCCCTCCGATCTGTCTCACCTCTACATCCACGGCGGCGGCCAGAACGTGGTCCCTCTCGACGCCGTCGCTCACCTGGAGGACGGGATCGCTCCGCTGTCCGTCAACCACTCCGGCCAGCTGCCGGCCGTGACGATCTCGTTCAACCTCGATCCCAACGTGGCGCTCGGAGACGTGCTCCCCCGGATCGATCGCGAGGCGCGTCAGGTGCTCCCCGCAACGATCCAGACCAGCTTCCTCGGCACGGCTGAGGCCTTCCGCTCCTCGCTGACCGGGCTGGGCCTCCTGCTCATCCTCGCCGTGCTGGTGATCTACGCGGTGCTCGGCATCCTCTACGAGAGCTTCATTCACCCGATCACGATCCTCTCCGCGCTCCCCTTCGCCGGCTTTGGCGCGCTGCTCACGCTGCTGATTACCGGAACCGAGCTCTCGGTCTACGCGTTCGTCGGCATCATCATGTTGATCGGCCTGGTGAAGAAGAACGGCATCATGATGGTCGACTTCGCCGTCTCGCTCGAGCGCGAGAAGAAGATCGATGCGGAGGAGGCGATCGTGCAGGCGTCGCTAATCCGCTTCCGCCCCATCATGATGACCACGCTGGCCGCGCTGCTGGGCACGCTCCCGATCGCCTTCGCCTTCGGCCAGGGCGCCGAGTCGCGCCGGCCGCTGGGCCTGGCCGTTGCGGGCGGTCTGCTCTTCTCGCAGCTCCTCACCCTCTACGTAACGCCGGTGTTCTACATCTACATGGACGGTGTTCGAGCCTGGCCGCAGCGGCTCCACGAGTGGCGTCGTGCGCGCCGCGCTCCCTGACGGCGGTTCAGCCGACGGACTCGACCAGGAGCGCGGTCACCTCCTCGAGCGCGCTCACCAGCACTCGAGGATGCCGCCAGAGCGCGCGGAGCATCGCCTGGTTGAGCGCGCGATGCTTCGGCGTCCAGCTCGGATAGCGGACCAGGATCGTCGGGCTCGGGCGGCGCCCGGCCTCGGCCAGCAAGAGCCGGCTCCAGCGCGAGACCTGGCGCGGGACCACCTCGACGTGCACGCTCGGATCGGAGAACCCGTCCGTCTGCCACGCGAAATCCTCCAGCACGAAGACCCGGACCTGGGCGGCCGGAAAGAACCGGCGGAGGCGCTCCATCTCCTCACCGAAGCGGGCGAAGGGTCCGGCGCCGACCACGTTGATACGCCGCTGCTCGTTGCGCCGCGCGATCCACGGCGCGATCGCGCGCGCAATCCGGGCGGTCACCTCCGGGTGCGGGCGCAGCTCGGCTGGAGGCACGCGTCCGGGGAGGCGCTGGAGCCGGTAGGCCGTCTCAATGGGCTCCGCGAGGCTCGGCGCGATCGCCTCGATCTTCCACTGCGAGGCGAACACCGACACCGCGCGCATCTTTCGCTCATGTACGTCGGCGATGATCTCCCGCTCCGGCTCGAGCACGCCACCGTGACGCGCGAGCGCGGCGGTCATCGATTGCGCGTGACCGGGGAGCTGCACCGCGTACGGCAGATCCTGGTAGAGGCGGACCTCGACCCTCTCCAAGCGCGCCGGATCGCGGCGCAGCATCTCGAGGCAAGCCTCGCGCGTGAGGTGGTGATCGACGTGCTCGCCGAGCCCCAGCGGGATCCAGAGCTCGTCGGGCGAGAGCGGATCGAGCGCGCGAGAGAGGCGCTCCGCCGTCGCCTCCGTCTCCTCGAGCGACGGCGTCGAGTGGAGGAACGGCTCGTAGGCGGCGTAGAGCCGCGAGAAGGAGGCCTCGCTCCAGCGCTCCGGCGGGACGAAGCGCAGGTTCGCCTCGAGCCCGTCCATCACCCGATGCTCGGCGCCGACGAGGCGGGCCGCCAGTGCGCCCTCGCGGCGGCGCAGCGAGGTCACCGTCTCCAGGTCGAACGGGAAGCGGTTCTTGAACCAGTAGCTGGTGAAGTTGGAGCGGGGCGCCAGCGTGAGGATCGTGATCCGCTGCCTCCCGGCGCGCCGCAGCATCCGGCCGCCGGTGCTCAGGATAGCGTCGTCGATGTGCGGCTCGACGACGACCAGGTGCGGGTGAGCCGGCGGCGGCTCCCGGGCCTCGACCAGCTCGACGACCCCGGCTTCGTGCCAGCGCGCGAGCGCCAGCTCCGCGCCGGCGTGCGCCGCCGCGAGCCACCCCACGTTGCGAGAGCCGTCGATGGCATCGAACAGCCCTATCTCCTCAGGGCGGAGCTCGAGCGCCGGGCGGCGGGCCACCAGGAAGAAGACGCGTTCGCCCTTCCGGGAGAAGTGCGGGCGAAGGTGGGCGACAGCGTCGCGATCCATCGCCGGCCTTTGGTAGCATCGGGCCGAGTGGGGCGCGAGGTGCATTCGCGACCGCGCATCAGCGTGGTCATGACCGTCTTCAACCAGGCCGGGTACCTCGGGGAGGCGATCGACAGCGTCCTCGCCCAGGACTGCGCCGACTTCGAGCTCATCGTGGTGGACGACGGCTCGACGGACGACAGCGCCCAGGTGGCCGCGCGCTACGGCGATCGGTTGCGGTTCGTGCGACGCACCAACGGCGGGCTGGCGGCGGCCCGCAACACCGGGATCGAGCTGGCGAAGGGCGAGCTCGTCACCTTCTGCGACTCCGACGACATCCACCTGCCCTACCGGCTCTCTGCCCAGCTCAGCGTGCTGGACGCGACGCCCCGCGCCGCGCTGGTCTTCAGCGAGCTGTCCCCGTATCGGGACGGCCGGGTCGTGTCCGAACACCTGCTCCGCGACAAGGTGATGGGACCGATGCGCCGCTCCTTCGACGAGGAGATCGAGGCGGCCTTCCCCTTCGCCGGCACCTGCGAGGCGCTGGGCGTGCCGGTCCCCGAGCCGTATCGGCGCCGATTCGTCCGCTGGGGCCGCGTGCCCGGCCTCATCGCGCTGGCGCACGTCGCCTGGGGTGGGGCCTCGATGGTCCGCAAGAGCGCGCTCACCGCGATGGGGGGCCACGATCCCTCGCTGCGCCGCTACGTCGACTGGGAGTTGAGCTCACGGATCTCCAAGGCCTACGACCTGGCCTTCCTCGACGTCCCGGTCCTCCTCTACCGGCTCCACGGCGGTCAGCTCACCAAGAGGACCGGCCTCGGCGCCCAGTGCTATCGCGACGTGATCGATCGCGTGTGGCGGAGCGATCCGGTCGCGTACGCCCAGCACCACGAGGTGATCGATCGGTCGCTCGGCTCCGCCTATTGGAGCCTCGGGCAGGTCGCCGCCGAGTCGGGCGACTGGAGCGCGGCCGCCCGCTGGTACCTTCGATCGGTCCGCACCTATCCCCGGCAGAAGGCCGCCTACGTCGATCTGCTCAAGGCCACCCTCCTGACCGTATCGTCCGCCGTGGGCCGGTGATCCTTCATCGGATCGGTGGCGCCGACCTCGATCGAGGCGCCCTCGATGAAGCGTCGATACCAGAGCTCGAACATCATCGCGTTCCAGAGCTGGGTCCCGTGATCCACCAGGCCGGCCTGATGCTCGACCCAGAGCCGGCGTGACTCGTACCTCGAGAGCGTGCCGCTGGCACCGCCCGGCTTGGCGAAGAAGAGCGCCTCCGCGGGCTCCCTGAGCGCGGTACGGAACCATTTTGCGATCGGGATGGCGAAGCCCATCTTCTTACGATCGAACGTCTCCGGAGGGATCAGCCCACGGATGGCCTGCTTCAGGATCAGCTTCGTCTTGTTCTCCTGAATCTTGAACGAAGAGGGAATTCGCGCCGCGTACTCCACGACCTTGTGATCGAGCAGCGGACAGCGGACCTCGAGCGCGTGCGCCATCGAGGCTCGATCGACCTTCACCAAGATGTCGTCCGGCAGGTAGGTCTTGAGATCGACATACTGCATGCGCGAGACGTGATCCCCGGTGCGCGAGCGCTCGTACCAGCTCCGGAAGGCGTCGTACGGATCGTAACCTCCCAGCGAGGCGAGGAAGTCGCGGCTCAGCATCTCGCGGAAGCGCCACGGCTGCGGGAGCAGGCTGTTGTAGTCGCTGCGGTCGGCGTCGAGGGCGGCGCGCCAGGCGATCGAGTTGTAGCCGAACGCCTCCGAGCTGTAGCGCGTCACCTGGAAGAGATGACGCAGCGGTGTCAGCGCCGCGCGCCGAAGCCAGCCGGGGAGGCGCCCCCGGATGCTGTCGGCCCACAGCGAGTCGCGATAGTGATAGTAGCCCGCGAATAGCTCATCGCCGCCGTCGCCCGAGAGCGCCACCGTCACGTGCTTCCGAGTCATCGCGCAGAGGTGGTACGTGGGCGCCGCCGAGGAGTCGCCGAAGGGCTCGTCGTAGAACCAGGAGAGCTGGCGGACGATCTCGCCGGCCTCCGGCGAAAGCACCTGCTCGCGATGATCCGTTTGGAAGCGCGCCGCGATCTGGCGCGCGTACGGCCGCTCGTCGTACCGCTCGACGTCGAAGCCGATCGAGTTGGTGAGCACGGGGCGCTCCGAGAGCTGCGCCATCACCGCGACGATGGCCGAGCTGTCGACCCCGCCCGAGAGAAACGCGCCCAGCGGCACGTCGGAGCGCAGCCGCAGGCGAACGGCCTCGGTGATGAGCTCGAGCAGCCGAACAGCGTGCTGCTCGGCGGAGCTGCCCAGGTCCGGCGAGGTGTAGTCGACGTCCCAGTACGCGTGCATGCGGGCGCCGGCGGGCGAGATCGCGAGCGTGTGGGCCGGCGGCAGCTTGAGCATCCGGTTGAAGATCGTCTTCGGTCCGGGGACGTAGGAGAGCGCGAAGTAGTCGGCGACAGCCGTCGCGTCGATCTCTCGCGGGATCGTCGGGTCGGCCAGGACCGCTTTGAGCTCCGAAGCGAAGACGATCCGGTCGGCGTCACGGTAATAGTAGAGCGGCTTCTTCCCCAGCGGATCCCGACCGAGAAACAGCGCATGCTCCGCCGCGTCGTAGATCGCGAACGCGAACATGCCCCGGAAGCGCTCGACGCAAGCGTCGCCCCACTCGACGTACGCATAGAGGAGCACCTCGGTGTCCGAGTCGGTGCGGAACCGGTGGCCCTTCGCGGAGAGCTCATGCCGGAGCTCGAGGTAGTTGTAGATCTCGCCGTTGAAGACCACGGCCCAGCGGCCGCTCGCGTCGAAGAGGGGCTGATGTCCGCCGGACGAGAGGTCGATGATGGAGAGCCGGCGCTGGCCAAGGCCGACGCCGTCGCCGACCCAGACCCCACCGTCGTTGGGACCTCGATGGACGAGCGTATCGGTCTGTGCGATCAAGCGCGCGCGATCGACGGGGCGGCTCCGATCGAAGTGCAGCACGCCGACGATCCCGCACATCGCGGCGCACACTACGCGTCGTCCGACGGAATGAACAGACTGTGGGGGCGGTGAGGCTGGGGCCGGCGGAGAAGAGCGGGCGGTCGAGCTACTTGTGCTTGGCGCCGTCGGTGGCGCAGCCACCCTGGCCCTTGCAGTCGTTCTTTCCCTTGCAGGCGTGCTTGTCGGTCTTGCAACCGCCCTTGCCCTTGCACTCGTTCTTGCCCTTGCAGCCGTGCTTGTCGCTCTTCGGCGGATCAGCCATTCGCTTCGCCGTGGCCGACTTCACCTTCTGTCCTGCAGTATGATGCGTGTCTGCGTGGGCCACGCCCGCGACGCCGAGCATCATTCCAGAGACTGCGGCCGCCAAAAGTACTGATTTCGTCATTTTGAGTTCCTTTATCTTGTGTCCGCGAGACGGCGGGGACTGTTCTACGACTCTCGCTGGACCGCAAGACCTCGAACGCGCGCTGTGCTAGGACATGGAGGGATTCCATGAGAATCGGCTGCCTGATCCTCGTTTTCGCCTGCACGGGATGTCCGGACCTGTCGTCCAAGCCGGTGTCCAGCGAATGCACGAAGCAGTACGAACAATGCAAGCTGCCTGAGGGTCCCCTCGGGGTCTGTGACACGGCCCCCTGTCCGGAGGGGAAGCCGGGGCCCTGCTTCCGCTGTATGCCTCAGCACTGACTACGGATCCGCGAGGATCACGATCGCGGCGTCGGGTCCGTTCGGGACCTGTGCGTCCCTCGGCGGGTTGATCCAGACGGGATTCCGCTCCTCGATCTCCCGCTCGCCGCGCACCTGCGGGAAGAAGCCGATCGCCACCTCTCCGCGCTCGCGCGCCGCCGCCAGAATGTCCGCAAAGCGCGCGTGCGGGTCGGCCGAGTACACCTCCCGCGGGATCAGGAACACCTCCACGCCCGTAGGGTCGAGCAGCTCGCGGTAGATCGGCGCCATGCGAGAGTCCATCGCCGCCTGTGCGAGCAGCATCGCGACGACGTCGTTGCTGACCAGGAAGTCGTCGGGTGAGTTCGCGATCTGCCGCGCGATGATCGGGTCCCGTACCTCGGTGATCAAACGCTTCACGAACCGGTTCGAGAGGCGCTGCGCGTGTCGGAGCTGAAGCATCAGAGAGATCGCGCTCGCGTCCGCCTCGGGATCCTCGTCTTCCTCGCATCCCAGCACGACCACCGCGTCGGCCTCGTAGATGCTCGGATCGTCCCACGCAGCGCCGTCGTTCGCGATCCGTCGCTCGATCACTCGGACGTTCCTGGTCGTCTCGAGCGGCGCGAGGGGTCGCTCGCTCCCGGGCCGGCACAGCTCGACGACGGAGCCCTCGGCCATCAGGCGATCCAGCTCCGTGATCAGGCGCGGCAGCGTGCGGTTCGCGCCGATGACGATGACCCGCTTCGGCTCGACACGCTCGAGCGGCCGCGAAGACACCGAAGGGAGGATGGGGATGAGGGGTCCGA
The DNA here is from genome assembly GCA_963803435.1 of uncultured delta proteobacterium. Classification (GTDB taxonomy): domain Bacteria; phylum Myxococcota; class Kuafuiibacteriia; order Kuafuiibacteriales; family Kuafuiibacteriaceae; genus CAWDML01. Next base: position 499,447 of record CAWDML010000001.1, read on the forward strand.
GCGAGAACGCGTCGCGGTTCTCCTCGAGCACGAGCAGCTGATCGGTCGGGGCCAGCTCGAGGAACGTCCCCTCGGGCGGACAGATCCGATAGCTGCCGTCGGCGCGGAACACGCCGATGGCGATCCCATCCGTGATCCGGCCGTGCGCCTCGTTGAAGCTCTTGCCGACGAGCGCGTGTGGGAGCGGCTCGAGGTAGACCTCCGAGCCACGGAAGGAGAGGAGCTCGCGCAGCGCAAAGTACACGCCGGCCTCACGCACCGACTGGGCGAGGACGCGGGCGAGGACGTCGTCGCTGGCGTACACGTCGATCGGGACCGCATGATCGCCGGCCAGCCCGGCCTCGCCGGTCAGCGTGATCAACGGCGCGTGAATCGCGCGCCGCGACTCGACCACCACCCGCCCCTCAAACCGCTTCCCGATCGCGCGGCGCACGGCCAGCAGCACCGAGACCAGGTAGCGAAGCGCATGCTCGTCGTCGAGGTGGCTCGGGGAGGTCAGAACGATCGTCTTGGCGCGCTCGGCGCACACCCGGAGCAGCGAGACCTCCGATTGGGGATCACCGGTCCGGCAGGTGAGCTTGAGGTGTGAGGTCTTCATCTCGTGGGCGAAGCGGAGCTGCGCGTCCATCCGCTCCTTCTCCTCCCTGGCCAGCACGACGACCCCGAGCCGCGCGGTCGAGCGCGCCAGCTCGCGCACGATCAGGGACACCTTCGGATCGAAGCCGAGGATCAGGATGTGGTCGCGCGCGATGATGGGACTGCTTCCGGAGCGCAGATCGTCGATGCGCTCGCCGAGCTTCGAAGCGAACGCGCCGGTGAGAAAGGAGACCAGCAGCACGCCCGTGACGGTGATGCCCACCGCGATGGTCCGCCGCGCGCCGCCCGCGTCGTCGGCCATCACACCGCCGTCGAGGAAGCGCGTCAGCGCGAACCACAGGCTGTCGCCGGTGGAGGAATCGCTCACCGCCGCGTAGGCCAGCCCGAACACCATCACCAGGAGCACGGTGAGCACCACGATCACCGGGATCTGGACGAACGGCGGCCAGGAGAGGAACTGGTCGAGGCGCACGATGATCCGGGTTCGGATCGGCGGGCTGAGACGACGCTCGCGCATGGTGTTCGGATGATCGGAGTCAGCGGCTCTCGAGCTTGGACAGGATCTGCTGGAGCGTCTGCAGGATCGCTTGCTGCGTCTGCTCGGCCTCGTTGCGCTCCTGCTCGCGAGCCATGCGCCCGCCGAACAGGGCCGCGTTCGCCATCGCCGGCCCGATCGTCATCACGGCCGAGCCGATCAGCTTGCCCGCTTCCGTCACCGCGAAGAGATCCGCATAACCGACGGAGGCGCAGGTCGAGATGTAGACGAGCGCGTCCGTGTACGACTTCACCTTCGGGTTGTGACCGACCTCGGCGCGGTAGAAGAGCCCGGCGCCGGTCAGCACCAGGCCGATCAACTTCGTGAAGGGCTCGTCGGCGAAGGTCGTTTGCGCCCAGGACTCGATCTTTTCCTGAAGCTCGAGGGCCGAGTTGGTCATGGCGGCCTCACTCATAGCGCTGATCTGTCTCGTGAGCACGCAGCGTCCCTGGTCCATCCCACACAGCCATACCGATGTCAGATCCGCAGGCGTCGAATCAAAACCCCTCAGTGACGCCCGATGCTTCTCGTCGAGCCGTCAGATTTCGGCGGCATGCCGCATAGACCTTCATCGAGCGGGCGCGTCCCTTGGACCGACCCGGCGGCGCATGCGCGGGCCGAAAGGGCGCTCCAGGTCGCGATCCGGCGAATGCGGCGCGACCGACGGCTCCGAGGTTCGAGAATGGCAGCCAAGGCGTTCGACTTTTCCGCGGCGAGCGACCCCGAGATCCAGGCGCTGGTCGCGCGCGCCCTCGCCGGCGACGTCGTCGCCATGCAGCAGATGATCGAAGGGATCGCACCGGTGGTGCAGGTCCGGGTGGCGCGGGCCCTGCTCCGCCGACTGAGCCAGGCCCGCGGGCGCGATCTCCGCCACGATCTCGAGGACCTGGTGCAGGAGGTGTTCGCGGCCCTCTTCGCGAACGAAGGACGTGCGCTCCGGGCCTGGAACCCGGAGCGAGGGCTGGGCTTCCTGAGCTTCGTGGGCTTCCTCGCAGAGCGCGAGGTGGGCATGCTGATGCGGACCCGGAAGCGGAACCCCTGGACCGAGGACCCCACGGTGGACGACACGCTCGCGACGCTCGGCGGCTGCTCCGAGAGCCCTGAGAACCAGATCCACTCGCGCGATCTCCTGCACCGGATCTGCGAGCGGATGATCGAGCGCCTCAGCCCGCGGGGCCGCCGGTACTTCCAACTGCTCTACGTCGACGACCAGCCGGTCAAGGTGGTGGCCGAGCAGACCGGCGCGTCGAGCGACGCGCTCTACGCCTGGCGAAGCCGGCTGGGCAAGCTGCTGCGCCAGCTCCACGCGGAGATCATTTCCGAGGGAGACGATCATGGATGACGATCAGCTCCCCCAAGCCCTGGGTGAGATCATGAGAGAACAGGACCGCGCGCAAGACCCGAGACTCGACCGCCTGGCGCGCGGTGAGATCTCCGACACCGAGCGCGCCGAGCTCGAGGCCGCCGCCGCCTCTGATCCCGCGCTCGCCGCCGCGCTGGCGCTCTACGCGCCGCTGTCGCCGGAGGTCCGCGGCCGCCTCGTCGAGACCGCACGCCGTTCGGCCCGCCCGCCGGCGCGACTCTTCACGCTCCCGCGCCTCTCCGGGATGGCCGCGCTGGCGGCGGCCGCCGTGGTGGCAGCGCTCGCCCTCCTCCCCGGCGCTCCGCCCCTCCCCTCCTACGCGCTCCACGCCCGGGCAGGCGACGCCGAGTGGCGCGGCGCCGAAGCCCCCCGCAGTCACGCGGTCCGAGCGGACTCCGAGATCCAGCTGGTGCTCCAGCCGGATCATCCCGTCGAAAGCACGATCGAGGCCCGCTTGTTCGTGATCGCCGGCGGCACCTCGGCGCGCTCGCCCGCCTCTTTCGAGATCTCGAGGGACGGCGCGGTCCGCTGGCGCGGTCGAGCCGACGCGATCGCACCGGGACGGAGCGGTCCGGTGACGCTGGTGGCCGTCGTCGGCCGCGCCGGACACCTGCCGGACGAGGCGCCCTCCGCCACGCACACCGGCGAAGCCTGGCAGTCGATGAGCCTGAGGGTCGAGATCCGCCCGGCCATCGAGACGCCGTAGTGAACCTGAGTCGCCTCGACCTTCACCTTGCAAACGACGCTCGGCACGAGAGCTTGCGCGATGCCCCGGTGGTCTGAAAATTCAACGCGGAGGCCAGCTCGAATAGGGGGCGAGGAGTCCCGGTGCTGGGGCGTCGGGTCGAGACGGAGCGATCATGAGCGCGTCGGTCCGGCTTCGTACGGGCGGCCCACCTTCTCCAGACGTTTGAAGAACTTGTCGCGAATCTGTGCGTCTCCGTTGAACGTCGCGAGGAAGTGGCGCCGCCGCTCGTCGAGCTTCTGGCGGGCCTCGGTGTCGAGCGGCTCCAGGCCCAGGTCCTGGAGCTTGCCTGCCTCGAACATCATGCCGAAGCGCCGGACGAACCGGACCTGTTCGTCGCTCAAGCCGTAGCTGAGCGCGTCGCACAAGGCCTCCTCCCACGGCACGCCGTAGAAGGCGATTCGAATGGCGGCCACCACGGCTCCGGTGCGACCTTTGCCGGCGTTGCAGTGGAGAAAGACCTTCCACGGGGCCAGGCCCTCCTGGGCCCGCTCGGCGTTCACCCGCCCGAGCTTGCGAAACTCCCGGAAGATCTCACCCATTTGGCCCATCGAGGGGGCGGTGCCATCCTTGATTCCGCGGCCGCCGCTGGGGCGCCAAACCTCCATCTGGTCCGAGACGTCCGCAACCTCCTTGTTGAAGAGCTTCGCGATCTTCCCATCCCGGTTCAGCTCCGGTTTGGACCCGCCCTCCTCCCTCGGACGCAGCGAAATGATGAGCTTGATGTTGTAGTCGTTGCGAAGCTTCCACATATCCGCAAGGTCGAGGACGTTGCTCCCACGAACCACGATGCTGCCCGGGTCGGGCACCTCGTCCCGATAGTATTTTCCGATGTAGCCGTGGGCCGTGGGACCCCATACGGCGCTGGAGCCGGAGATCACCAGCGGCGTGCGCTTCTGCGCGGCGATGTCGATGCCATCCTCTTTCAGCTCGCCCAGGCTGAGCGAACCGGTGAAGCGCTGGATGTTGTGGTCGTTCGGGCCGTCGACGGGCTCTAGCGCGACGTCGACAGCGGCCCCACCGCGCTCGTTCTCGACGCGCATGAACGCGCGAGCGCCAGAGGAACCGTCCGCGCCGTGAAGATACACGTCGTATTCGAATGCCTCCGCGCCCAGCGTCGTGACCTGCCCGACCCTCTCGGGATCCTGCCGCTGCGCCAGGCCTGAGAGGTCCACTCGATGCGCACCGGCGGGGAGCCGGTCGAAGTCGGCCGATGAGTGGGAGGAGTGGATTTCTCTGGTCATCTAGAGACCGTTCTCGCGCTCGGGGGAGAACAGTTTCGTCAAAGCGAACGCTGTGGATCCCAGGTTTTCGGTTCCCTCCCACGAGAGAAATGGAAGGTACAATCCAGAGGTACCCGTCACCGCGTCTCCGATGACGGCCCCGACGTGTCGTCGCCCGGCTATGGCGCAAGGATCGATCGCGTCGGAGTGTGTCCTCCGAGTCTGGAGCAACCTCGCTCGTATCGTCGCGATAACGGCCTCATGCAGGGCGGGTCCACGCAGCACGCCGGCCGGCGGCTCCCGTATCTCTTCGGTACGCTGCTCAGCCGAGATCGACCGGCGGGTGACACGCCGATCATCGCCAAGCTTCGGGCGATCTCGAAGGGCAAGGCCACGGAGAAGGACCTGACAAACTTCCTCGAGAGCTCCGGCGGGCTGGACTCCCTCGACTCCAACGTGGCGGTGACCGTCGTCCGTTACCTGATGCGGAGTCGAGTGTCCGACAACCGCGAGGGGCGGGAGCGGGCCCTCTACAAGATTCTCAAGCACTTTTCCAAGGAGGAGCTCGGAGACATCCTTCGTCAGATCGACGGCACCGCGAACACTCGTCGGGTCGATCATCTCTATTCGGACGCCATCGAGGATCAGAGCCGTCTTCGCAAAGCGCAGCGGCTGATCGATATGGCTCGGAGTTACATGGCGCCTCGCGCCAACCTTCGACGCGTCGCGACGGACTGGGACGACACGGTCGAGCCGAAGAACGATGCTCGCCCCATCCGGGAAGGCGTCGCGGAGCTGTACCACGAGATCACGATGGGCAAGCCGGGAGACGTCCATATCATCACGGCCTGCGAGTTCGGCGCGGCCGCCAACCTGAAGGAGCGGATCGACAGATCAGGCTTGGAGTATGGAAGCGTCCGGATGGGCGATTGGGATACCAGGCTCAAAGGCCGGGCCAAGAACGATGCGATTCGGTCGAGCAAGCTCCAAGGTCACGAGCTCATGTTCGAGCGCAATCCCGGCGGGAAGTGGGTCATCGTGTGCGACGACACCCAGGAAGACATGCGCATCGTGGAGATGTTGCTGGCCTCGGAGTACGCCGATCAGATCGATTTGGCGCTGATCCTGAGGGTCAACCCAAAACGGCCTCAGCTCCCGGATCACCCGAAGGTCCGGGGGTTCGGTGACTACAAGGAAGGCGCTCGGATCGCACACGCCTTTGATGTCATCGACGACGCCGCCCTCGCGCGGCTCCTGGTGTGCTGACCCGAAGAGCGGATCCGGGTGCTGGAACCCACGCGAGCTGGATGTCACGTGGGCGCCGACGTCAGGTCCTCGGCTGAATCACGGCGCGCACACGTATCCGAGCTGACCGTCCGGGTTCCAGCCGGCGCCCGGAGAGGCAACGGCGCTCCGGTGCTGAATCGGGCTCGCGTTCACCCAGCGGAACAGCGGCGTCATCCCGGGCTGGGCGCCGGCGGAGATGCCGATGGTGCGGCCGGTGGACGAGAAGGCGCAGGGCGAGGCGCACGAGCACCAGTCGCAGGTGTCGCTCTCGTTCGGGACGAGGCTCTGCAGTCGATCGCCGATGCCGGGCGCGACCAGGAGGTAGGTGGTCAGATCGATCATCGGCGTCCGGTAGACCAGCGTGCCGCCAGCTGTGGTCGAGTAGTCCCAGCCGGCGTTGAAGGTCTCGTAGACCTCGACGCCGAGGCGAGTCTCGTCGCATTGTGCGGTGCCGTTACAGCTACGATCCGCGCAGGCGTCGCCGGTGCAGTCGATCGGCGATCCGATGCACGCGCCGGCACCGTCGCAGGCGTCGTCGAAGGTGCAGAGGTCGCCGTCGTCGCACGGCGCATCGGCTGGAGCGAAGACGCTGCAGCTTCCGTCGCACGCGACGATCCCCACACACACCACGGTGCTGGTGCAGGTCTGGCCCATCTCGGAGACACAGTTGGGTGCGGCGTCGTTCGGATCCGCCGCATCGATCGGACCCGAGGCATCCATCGGATCCGAGGCAGCGTCGATCGTGCCGGTGGCTGCGTCACCCGTGCGTGCGTCCGGCTCGGCGTCGAGCGTCTCCACTTGGTTGGGGCAGGCCGTGAGCAGGATCGACGCCAGCGCGAAATGCTTCACGGTGAAAAGGGTACCAGGAGAACGGTCACGCTGAGCGGGGTGCGACCTCGAAGATCCCGGAGTGAAAGCGGTCGGTCACCTCGTCCGGGGAGCCCTTCGGCCGGTAGGTGGTCGTGTGCCACAGCTGGTAGCGGCCCGGCGGCAGGTCCTTCGGGATGCGCCACTCGACCTGGTAGGTGTGCGTCTTTCCGTCGGGCATCCACTTGATCCGGGTGCTCGAGTGGCCCTGATTCGCGACGGGATGAAAGCCGCCTTGCACAGGATCGTAGCGGCGCACCTCGAGGATGTTGGTGGTCCGCTGCCGCCGCCTCGCGTCGCCGCCGAAGTACTCCACCACCACGCGGTCGCCGGGCGCGTAGCGATCGGCGGCGGCGGTGATGGTCTTGTCGCCGTCGCTCAGCTTGCGGCCGCGCGGCGCCTTGTCGAAGTCCTTGGGCCCCTTGGCGCGGATCCGGGGGAAGATGATCGGCGGCGGCTCTGCGCCCTCCGGAGCGACGCCGCTGACCAGCGCCTGCGCGAGATCGGCCGACTTCTCCTTGAGCGCCTGGAGCGTGTTGGGCCCAAAGAGCGTCGAGCTCCCCTCGTAGTGCTGCAGCTCGTACTCCGCCTTGGTGGCGACGTACTGTGCGTACCCGTTCGAGTACGCCTGCACCACCACGCGATCGATCGCGCCGGGCACCGTGCGCTGGAGCTCCTTCAGCAGGTGCTCCTCGAGCTCGTCGCCGGCGTTGGTGGTGAGCTCGAAGGGGACGCCGATGATCGCGGTGCGCCCCAAGCGGTGGAGCGTCAGCGGCAGGATCTCGGGCACACCGCCGAGCCCGTTCCGGTAGAGCGGCTCGACCCAGCGGGTCCCGATCCCTCGCTTCGGTCCATGGTCGCCTTCAGCGCCGGTCAGCCGGCCGGCGGCCGACCAGAAGGCGCGCGCGGGCAGGTTCGGCTTCACGCCTTCGCGCAGCACCGGAAAACCGCCGACCTCGATCCCGCGCTGGTCCTCGGTACCGGCGAGCGTGTCCTTGCCGATCATCGGCGGCTGGGTGCGCTCTCCGTTCGCGAGCTCGACGCTCGAGAAGTCGACCCAAGTTCGGAAGGTCTGGATCGGGCCCTCGACTCGGAGACGGCCCTCGGTGTCGGCTTGGATCTCGGCCACCAGCGGCAGGATCGCACCGGCCTGCTGGGCTCCGGACTCGAACATGTGCGCGAACGGCTCGTGCTCGGTGCCGGGGCGATCGAACTTCTCCCGCCCCCTGCGGCCGAAGAGACCGAGCAAGAGGCGCTCGAGCAGGCCGGAGCGCGCGAGCTCGGGCCCGTTGGGAGAGTTGTCACCCTGTGCGCCGCTGAACATCAGCACCGGCGCGCCGAGCGCCTCCTCCAGCCGCTCGCGCGCGTAGCCCTTGTTGTCGCCATGGACCGCGTTCACGGTGGCGCTCACCGTCGTCGGATGCACCGCGTTGTTCGCCGCGATGGCCTGGGTCGCGCCGGGACGCCCGGTCGCCGGATCGATCGACTGCGCCACGAACGCCGCGACGCGCGGGTCGACGCCCTCTGGAAACTTCTCCGAGCGGGGATCGGCGCGGTGCGCTTCGGGGGAGCGGTTGTGGCCAACGCCGTGCATCTCGCCTTCGGTCACCGAGAGCACGCCCGGGCTGCGATCGCGGAGCGCCGCGAGGATCACGTCGCTCAGCCCGTCGACCAGGATGTTCCAGTCCTGCTCCGACCAGCGCGGGTCGGTCAGCATGTACGCCAGGTTGAGGAAGTAGCCGCCGGTCGCGGCGTGCGAGTGAGTGGCACCGATCAGAATGTTGCTCTCGTCGATCTCCGGGAATTCTTCCTTCACCCGCGCCGCGACGGTGCGGAAGATGGCCGAGTCGAGGCCTTGGAGCTCGGCGCTCACCAAGATCGAGGTACCGCCGTCCCGATCGGAGATCGCGATCGCCGTGGCGTTGAGGTCCTGCAGGATCTCGCGCGCCCGCTGCCCTTGCTTCACATAGCCCTGGAGGGGTGCGTTCCAGCTGCCCGTGATCCGCTCCCGGGCCGTCCCGATCGCGAGCTCCTCCGCCGCCTCGACCGGTCGATGTGTTGCGGAGGTTACAGGCGGAAGGGGTCCGGTGCGGGTCATGCCCGATTATCGAGCCGAGGGCCCGGTCGAGTTCGAAGCACACGCTTACGAAGCGCCGGTAAGGGACACGATCACGCCCGGCCCCCTCCGCCACGCCCGCCCGTGAGGCTTGGCAACCGGTGACCGTGGAGCTGAGATCCGCCCCGCCGTTGAGACGCCTCGAGGTCCTGTGCGTCGCGATCGCGCTGTTCGCCTGCAAGGAGAGACGCGAGACGCTGCTCGTGGACGTCGGGTTCTCCGGGTGCCGCGAGGTGCGGGTCGGACCGGTCTGCGAGAATCGAGGCGCCGGCGCAGCTGGTCCTCTGGGTGAAGACGGAGCCGGACACGAAGCTCGGGATCTTCGCCGACGGAGAGGAGACGCCGGTCGAGTGGGCGCCCGTCGAAGGCGGGCGGAGCGCGCAGCTCACGATCACCACGGCGACCACGAGCGTGGAGGTCCGGGCCGAGCGGCAGGGCGTGGATCGCTGGCGATTGCCGGTGGTGGTGCGCACCCGGCCGAAGGCGATCCTCGAGGCGGAGGCCCTCGCCCGGACCGGCCGGCTCGACCAGTCGGAGCGGGCGCTGGCGGCCCTGGCGGACACGACCGACCCCCGCATCGCGGGCGACGTCGAGATCCGGCGTGCGGCGATCGCGGGCGCGCGCGGCGATGATCTCGCGGCGATCGGGTACCTCCAGCGCTCGGCTGAGCTCGCGGATCAGTCCGGCGTCCTCTCGCGCTCGGTGTTCGAGCGGCTGTCGATCGCGTTCTATGCCATCTCACGGCACGACTCCGCGACCGCGCGGCAGGCCCTCGAGCACGTCTCTCGGCTCCCGCTTCGAGACTTCGCGCCGGGGCGCGCGAATGCAGCCTATTACGAGGGGGTCCTGGCGAAGGAGCTCGGGGACTACCGGACCGCGCTGCGCGATCTGGAGAGCGCCGCGGTCGAGTCCGAGCGGCTGGGGCTGACCTCCACCCGGCGGTTCGCGATCGAGGCTCGATCGACGGTGCTGACCGGTCTGGGGATGGTCCGACCGGCGCTCGCGGAGCTCGGAGCGCTGGAGGAGGAGCACCTCGATGGCTGCTCGCGCGCCTTTCTGCTCAGCAATCGAATGTGGTCCGTGCTCTGGGCGCGCGAGCTCGGTGAGCCGATGGCCGAGGAGGTCACCCGGGACGGCGAGCGCGCCCTCGAGCTCTTCTCCGGACCGTGCGCGAAGCCGAACGAGCTCCCGAACATCGTCGCCAACCTCGCGCTCGACGCCGTTCAACGGGGCGCCTTCGAGGAGGCCGCCGCCTACGCCCGCCAGGCCTGGGCGATGGGCGATCGCGTGACGCCCAGGGTGAAGCTATGGCTGGTGGACATCGAGGGACGCATCGCGCTCTCGAACAGGAGCTACGACCGAGCGCGTGCCGCCTACCAGCGCCTGGGGAGGCTCTCGGAGGAGACGGCCTCGGTCGAGGGCGCGTGGCGCGCCGAGGTCGGACGTGCGCAGGTCGAGCTGGCGATGGGCCGTCCCGGCGAGGCGCTCACAGCCTTCGCGAACGCCGAGGCGCGCCTCGATCAGCAGAGCCTGGGCGTCTCCATCGGCGGCGACCTGAGCAGCTTCGTCGCGGCCCGCACGCGCGTGGCCCAGGCCCAGATCGATCTGCTGGTCCGCGAGAAGCGCCTCGAAGAGGCGATCGCGGTGAGCCGTCGAAGCCGCGCCCGAGTCGTGCGGGCGCTCCGGCGGGGCTATCGCCTCGCGGAGCTCTCGGGTGACGCGCGAGCCCGCTGGGAGGACGCGGTCGGTCGATTCTGGCGGCTGCGCGATCGCCTCGATCGATCCGTGGGCGAGGAATGGACGACCGCAGAGTCTCGTCGCGCCGAGCGCCAGGATCAGCGTGAACGGATCGAGCGCGAGATCCGCAGGGCCTTCGACGACGCGCTCTCGGCGCTGCCCGCCGATCGCGCCGGCGCGCTGGGTCCTCCGCCTGGGGACGACGAGGTCATCCTCGGTTATCAACGCGTGCCGGACGGATGGATCGGCTTTGCCTCGGCCCCTGGCGAGGTTCGCGTGGTGCGGGTGCGCTACGACGGGTCGTCGAGCACGACGGCGCTGAGCCGCGCGCTTCTCGAGCCGTTCGCGAGGGAGCTCGACCGGTCTCATCGGGTCAGATTGCTGGTCGCAGGTCCCATCGCGGGGATCGATCTGCACGCGCTCCCCTGGCGGGGCGCACCGCTCGTCCGATCGCACGTCGTCACCTACGGCGTCGACGTCTCTCCTTCGCGGACGGCCACCACCTCCGAGGCACGCGCGGTGGTGGCGGCGGATCCGCTGGGCGACCTGCCCTCGGCCCGCGAGGAGGCCGCGAACGTCCGGAGCCGTCTCGAGGCCTCCGGGATCCGGGTCGCGCTCCTCACCCATCGAGAGGCGACCCGCGCGGCGCTGATCGACCAGATGAAGGGCGCGCGTCTGCTCCACTACGCGGGTCACGGAGAGCATCGCGGCGCCGCCGGGTGGGAGAGCGTCCTGCCGCTGGCGGACGGCGTGGGCCTCACGGTCGGCGACATCCTCGCGCTGCCGTTCGCGCCGGAGGCGGTCGTGCTCTCGGGCTGCGACACGTCCGCGACCGCGGGCGAGCCGGGCGGGCAGCAGCTCGGTCTCGCGGAGGCGTTCATCCTGGCCGGCGCCGGCGAGGTGGTCGCGGCGAGCCGCCCCGTGCGGGACGAGGACGCCAAGGCGATCGTCGATGCGCTGTACGCCCATCGCTCGTCGTCGCTGGCGGAGGCGCTCCGGCTCGCGCAGCTCGAGATCAGGGCGCGGACCCCCGAGATCGACTGGGCGGCCTTCCGCGTCCTCGTCCCGTGATTCCGCGCACCTCGCTTTTCTCCGTCCCGCCGTCAGAAGACGCCGGCTGCCCGCATAAGGATCCGCGTGAGAAGAGATGACCGATCCCGAAACGACGGATTTCGCTCCGCGGGCCGCATGGGGGGAACGCTCAGCCTGCTCTTGACATCTCTCGCGTGCGGCCACCCGGAGGCCGCCCTCGGCGTCTCCGAGGACGCGCTGACCTACGTCTCGCCGCCGGTCGACGGCGGTTGCACCACGAACCGGCGGATCGGCCTGAGGGATCCGTCCACATGCCACGGCAGCGTCGGATCATGGGCGAAGAGCCCGCTGTTCCCGCCCATGTCCTTCTCCGGGCCGGTCCCGCCGGAGCTCGCCACCTACTGTCTGTTCGAGTGGACCGGCTCCGGTCCACCCTCGATGATCCCGGCGCAGACCTCGGCGGACTGCGCGGTCATCGCTCCGGCGGGCCACCCCTACGACAGCACGAACGCTGTCGCGCTCCAGGACGCGTTCCTGGCGCAGGTCGACCTGCTGTCGCCGCTTCCCAATCCGCCCACCTCTCTGCCGACGAAGGTCATGATCGTCGACTCTGCGGTCGACCAAGGCTTCCCGGATCCGGGCAGCGGCTTCCTCGAGCACGGCGAGCTCATGGGGACGATCGTTCGCGCGATCGGTTGTCCGTCGCCCGGCGTGGGCGGGGCGCCCTGCTTGACCGATGTCGCCAGCGTGCTCGCGCTGCCGCTCAAGAAGAGCGGTGCGACCTACGTCGACGACGAGGTCAACGGCGGCAACCTGGGTACGCCCGGCCACCTCGCCGCCGCCATCGTCGACGCCATCCACGGATCGCACAGCGCTCCGGGATCTCGCACGATCGTGAGCATGAGCCTCGGCTGGGACGGACGATACGGAGGCGCGTTCGTCGGCAACGATTGGACCTCGCTGCCCGAGCCGGTGCGCGCGGTCTACTCGGCGATCCAATACGCGGACTGCCAGCTCGCGCTGGTGATCGCGGCCGCAGGAAACGCCTCCGGCGGGCAGGCAGACCAGACCCCGGGCGCGGCGTTTCCGGGCCAGTGGGAGTCCAAGGCTGCCCCCAGCGCCGCGCGCTGCAACCAGCTCGGCGGCGGGCCTGGAGCCCCCTCGACGACCCCCATGCTCTACGCGTTCGGGGGCGTCGACGGCCTCAGCCAGCGCCTCGTCAACACGCGGCCGGGCGGCCTCCCCTCGTTCCTCGCGCCTGCCAGCCACGCTGCCTTCGCCGCGCCGTTTCTCGCGCCCGAGACGGGAACCTCGGTGGCGGCGGCCGTGGGCGCCGGAGTGGCAGGGGTGCTCTGGGCATACCTCCCCGGCCTGAGCGCGGGCGGCCTGATGGCCGAGCTCTGGGGTGCGTCGATCGACACGAGTGAAGTGCCGGACTTCTGTCGTGAGACCCTCGCCTGTCCGAGCGTCTCGCGGCGCGTCTCGCTCTGCGAGGCGGTGATGGACGCGTGCGGCTCCGGGGCATGCACGAGCACGGCGGCCTGCGCGGATCCGAATCGGGACGGGAGACCGACCGGTCTCGACTTCAGCACGCCCCTCCCTGTCGGCGCGCCGCAGACGTTCGTCAACAACGGCTACGTTCCCCAGTGCGGCGCGAGGATCTTTTCCAAGAGCTCGATCCTGCCCAAGGATCCCTGCCCGTCACGCCAGTACTTCAGCCGCTACGGCGCGCCTTGGCTGCTGGCCCAGCCCGACAGCATCGGCTGCCCGACCTGTGCGCTCCTGCGCCAGGCCGAGAACACCTCGGAGCTCAGGCTCGGGATCTCTCTCGACGTCCCCTACAAGCTCAGCGCGCCCGCCGTCCGCGTCCAGGCGCCGGACGGCAGCGAGCGGGTCTTCGATCTGGACATCCCCTCCAGCCATCTGGTGCCGGGCGCGACAATCGAGGTCACCGACATCCCGGTGTCGGCAAGCCTGGTGGCGAAGGCGTCGATGGAGTTCGTTCTCGACGACCACTTCGTGAGCAGCGACGAGGTGCTCGTCGAGCCCTGAGGCTCAGTCGCGCTCGACGCGCTCGGGGGCCGCCATCGGATGGCCTGCGAAGGCGGCGAACGCGCGCCGCAGGTCCGAGCTCGGGAGCGTGCGCTCGGTGTGGGCGGGTGCGTCGGTGGGGATCGGCGCCAGCTTGTGCTTGCCCAGCTCGAGAATCGAGCGCCGGGACCTCGGCCGCCAGCAGCTTGCCCACGTCCTTCTGGACGTCGCCGAGCTCCCGGGTGAGGACGTCGATCCGCTTCAGCTGGTACTTGGCGGGACGTCCCTCCCAGATCATGAGCGCGCCGTAGAGAATGTCGGCGTGTTCGCGCAGGCGCTCCTCGCCGGTGATGGCGCCGCCCTCCTTGGTGGCGACGATCAGCTTCTTCAACTCCTCCAGCTTCTCGCTGAAGCTCTCCAGGCTCTTCTTCAGCTCGTCGGTCGGCTTCAGCTTGGAGGCATCGTCCAGCGCGACGTTCCTCGCCGTCTCGATGCGATCGACCAGACCGCTCATGGTTCCGAACAGACCGTGCACGCGCATCGCCGCGTCGAACTGCGCCTTCTTGTCGGCGAGCTTATAGGGCGCACGGCGATCGATCGCGATGTTGAGCTTGCTCTTCAGGACCTCCTTGCCCGAGGTGAGGCGCACCTCGTAGGTGCCGGGGAGGACGCGCGGGCCCTGGGTTCCGTTGAACGCGAGCTGCGCGGCGCGGGGGACGCGGGGCGGTGCGACGCGCGTGGTCCAGACGACCCGGTTGATCCCGCGGCGCTTGCTGGCCTGGACCGTGTCGAGCGGCTTGCCGTCGGCGCCGAGGATCTCGAGGGTGAGCGGCCCGAAGAGGTGGCGCGTGCGCTGGTAGTAGGCGATCGGCGCGCCGTTTTGTGGGTTCTGGCCGGTGAACTTGGCGTCGCCGTTCGCCCAGCCGCCGATCCCGAACATCCGCTGCTGCGCGGGGCGCGTGGGGAGGAACGCCACCGATTCGGCGAGCAGCGCATCCGAGAGCGCGCGCAGGGGTGAGAGGTCGTCGATGATCCAGATGCCGCGCCCGTGCGTGCCGATCACGAGGTCGCCGGCGCGCGGCTGCACCGCCAGATCGCGGACCGAGACGCTGGGGAAGTCGTTGCCCTTGAACTCGGCCCAGCGCTTCCCACCGTCGGCGGTGATGAAGAGCCCGAGCTCAGTGCCGACGAAGAGGATCGACGGCTTGACCGAGTCTTCCTTGATCACGTTCGCGTAGCCGCGCAGCTGATCGGGCCCGGCGATGCGGGTCCAGCTCTTGCCGTAGTCGGTGGTCTTGAAGACGAACGGGGTCAGATCGCCGAACGTGTGGCGGTCGAACGTCGCGTAGGCGGTGGCAGCGTCGAAGCGGCTCGCCTCCACCGACGAGACCCAGGAGGCCGGCGGCAAGTCCGGGACGTTCTTCACCACGTTCGTCCAGGTCTTGGCACCGTCGCGGGTGACCTGGAGGTTGCCGTCGTCGGTACCGACCCAGATCACCCTGCCGTTCTTCGGCGACTCGCTGATCGAGTAGATGGTGGTGTGCATCTCCGCCGAGGAGTTGTCGACGGTGATACCGCCCGACTCCTCCTGCTTCTGCTTCTCCGGATCATTGGTGGTGAGATCGGGCGAGATGCGCTCCCAGGTGTCGCCGCGATCGCGGCTCCTGAAGAGGAACTGCGCGCCGATGTAGACGATGCCCTTGGCGTTGGGGCTCAGCGCGATCGGCGTGTTCCAATTGAAGCGCAGCTTCTCGTGGTAGTCCGCCTTCGGCTGGATGTCCCGGAGCGCCCGCGTGGTGCGATCGATCCGCGCCACGTAGCCGCCCTGCGACTCGGCGTAGACCGCGTTTGGGTCGGTGGGATCGGCGAGCGTGACGAAGCCGTCGCCCCAGAACACCGGGTCCCAGCGATCGTTGGTGATGCCGCCCGGGTACTCGGAGTCGCCCACCCACGAGCTGTTGTCCTGGAGACCGCCGTAGACGCGGTACGGATCGTGATCGTCGACGCTCACGTGGTAGAACTGCGAGATCGGCAGGTTGTCCGTCTTCCACCAGCGGCTGCCGCCGTCGTGCGAGATCCAGAGCCCTCCGTCGTCGCCGCCGATGATGTGCTGCGTGTTGTCGGGATCGATCCAGAGATCGTGCCAGTCGCCGTGCGAGTTGTTGCCGGCGGCGCTGGCGAAGCTCTTGCCGCCGTCCTCGCTGACCACCAGCGTGAGGTTGGGCTTGAAGATCCGGGCCGGGTTCTTCGGATCGATGATCAGCCGCGCGAAGTAGAAGGGACGCCAGACCATGTTGCGGCTCTGGTCGCGCGCCTCCCAGGTCTTGCCGCCGTCGCCCGAGTAGAAGAGCGCGGAGTCCTTCCCTTCGATGAACGCGTAGACGATGTTGTCGTTGGAGGGCGCGTACACCACCTCGACGCGGCCCCACGGCTTCTCCGGCAGACCCTTGGCGCTCTTCTCGGTCAGCTCGGTCCAGGTCTTGCCGCCGTCGGCGGAGCGGAAGAGACCGCTCCCGCTGAAGGCCTCGGGGCCGTCGCCGCCGGAGCGGAAGGTCCAGCCCTTGCGGCGGAAGTCCCAGAGCCCGGCCAACAGCACGTCCGGATTCTTGGGATCGAGGCTGATGCCCGAGCAGCCGGTCGAGGCGTTCGGGCCCTTCAGCACCAGCGTCCAGCTCTTGCCGCCGTCGACCGTCTTGTAGAGGCCGCGGTCGGTGCTGTCGCTCCACAGCTTGCCCGGCACGCAGGCGTAGACGATGGCGCTGTTCCGCGGATGGACCACGATCTTCACGATGCGCTCCGAGTTGGGGAGGCCCACGTTCTTCCAGCTCTCGCCGCCGTCCGTCGACTTGTAGATGCCGTCGCCGATGGAGACGGAGTTGCGGGTCCAGGGCTCGCCGGTGCCGGCCCACACAATCTTGTGGTTCGAGGGATCGACCGCGAGCGCGCCGATCGACTGGACCGTCGCCTTGTCGAAGGTCGGCTTGAACGTGGTCCCACCGTCGATCGACTTCCACACCCCGCCGCTGGCCGAGCCGACGAAGATCGTGGTCTTGCCGCCCTCGTTGTAGGCGGCCACCGCCGCCACGCGGCCGCTCATCGCCGCCGATCCGATGTTGCGCGCGCCCAGCCCACTCACCACGCCCGAGTCGAAGCGGACGGCGCTCTCGGCCGGTGGCGCGGGCGGCGTCGAGCTCCCCGGCAGCACCGTCACCGCCGCCCCGGTGGGCGGCTTGATCGCGACGCCCTTCTTCGGGAAGGCGAAGGTGGCCTCGTCGAGCCCGAAGTTCGCCTCGGCCTTCTCCACGATGCGCTTCTGATCCTTCGGCATCCCCTTCGGTCCCGTCTCGATCGAGAACGGGATCCAGACGCCGGCCACGTTCTCGTAGTCGCCGAGATCCGTCTCGGTCACCGTCTCGGCGCCGCGCACCAGGTTGTGGGTCTCGATGCGGATGATCAGGTAGTAGTCCGGATCGAGGAAGACGTACTGCACGTCACCGCTCTTCCGCTGCACCTTGATCTTGTGCGCGGGCGTCCCGTCGACGTCCTCCGTCCCCAGGTACTCCAGCGTGAAGCCCTTCTCCTGGGACGCGGCCAGCGGCCCCGCCAGCTCTGCCTGCTGCTCGAGAATCCTTGGCATCGTCGACCGACATGTGCTCGGCCTCCCTCCGCCCCTCGAACGGCTGGATCGACCACCCCTCCTTCCCATCGTAGGTGGAGACCGCCGTCAGGCCCTGGAGCGACGCCTCCTCCCGCACCTTGCCCGGGCGCTCGAGGACGCGCATCCAGCCCAGGTTGAAGACGAAGTCTCCCTGGCCGAACGTGACCCGCCCGGTGAGGCGCAGCGACTTCAACGCCGCCAGCTTCTCCTTCCCACCCAGCGCCTGCACGTGCCGCTCCACGAGCGACCGCGCGTCGAGCGCGTAGCCGGTCGCGCTCTCACCCACGACGAGAAGACCGATCAAAGCTCCGATTGGAAGACGCATCGGGGCGCGTTGTCGCACTCCCGATCTTTGCGATCAACGCAGGCCGCCCCTGGCACCTCCGAACCCTGCCGGAGTGAAGGACTTGCGGGCGAGTTCGAAAGATCGCCGGCGTGGGCTCAGCGCTTCCGGACGCGGGAGAGGATCGCGCGGGCCTGGTCGAGGCCGAAGAGGATCCCGGCGGCGAAGTAGACCAGGCCGAAGGTGGCGACGGTGGCGAGACCCTGGATGATCGGCTGCTGGATCGGGAGCGTGTGATGAACGGCGAAGGCGCTGCCGCCGGCGAGGGCGGCCGCGGCCCAGATGCGGGCCTCGCTCGACCAGTCGCGGGGCATGTGGCCGATGCGCCGCTGGAGCGCGCGGGACAGGAGGAGAAACTCGATCCAGGCGGCGACGCCCGCGCTGGCGGTGAGGCCGGCGGCGGAGAGGAGCGGAGGCCAGCCAAACTGTGCGGGCAGCGGGACGACCACGGCCCAGCCGAGGAGCGCCGTGAGCGAGACCCGGACCACGGCGAAGCGGAGCGGCGTCTTGGTGTCGGAGAAGCTGTAGAACGCAGACGAGAGGAGCCTGCCCTGCGTGGTGGCGAAGAGGCCGATCGTCGAGCCGGCGAGGATCGCCCAGACCAGGTGCGTGTCCTCGGCGCGGAAGCGGCCGGTCTGGTAGAGGAGCGCGACGATCGCGTCGCCGATCGCCAGGAAGGCGACCACCGACGGGATGACGAAGAAGCCCATCCTCAGGCGGGCCCCGGAGATCCGATCGCGGAGCTGGGCGTTGACGACCTCGGTGTCGCCGACGACCGAGGACATCTCGGGGAGCTCGGCAGCCGAGATGGCCATCCCGAACAGAGAGATCGGGAGCAGGTAGAGCTGCTGCGCGTACGAGATCGCGGAGACCACCGCCGCGCCCAGATAGCTGGCGAGGATCTGATCCACGAACGCGCTCACCTGGACGACGCCGCGCGCCAGAATCACCGGGCCGAAGCTCGAGAAGACCTGCCGCACCGGCGGGATGCGAAACGCGAACGAGAGGCCGAAGCCGTGGAGGGATCGGATCGTGGGCGGGAGCTGGACCAGCAGCTGCAGCCCCGCGCCCGCGACCGTGCCCCAGGCCAGCGCGTGGGTCAGTCGAACGCCGGCGTCCGGTGTGGCGGCGGTGAGCTGGAGCCCGACCGTCACCAGCGCTGCGATCTGGGCGGCGTTCCAGAGCACGGGCGCGACGTAGGAGAGGAAGAAGCGCCGGTGGCTATTCAGCACGCCGAGGCACCACGCCGAGAGGACCAGGAGGCCCACGCCCGGGAAGATGATCTCGACGAGCTGGATGGTGAGCGCGCGGACCTCGCCCTCGAAGCCCGGCGCGATCAGGTCGATCAGCACCGGTGCGACGCCGACGCCGAGCGCGACCGCCAGCGCCATCACCAGGAGGAGCGCCGTGAAGACGACGCGCGCGACCTGGTTCGCCTCCTCCTCGTGACCCTCGGCCCGAAGACGGCTGTAGACGGGGATGAACGACGCCGAGAGGACGCCCTCGCCGAAGAGGTTCTGGAGCAGGCTCGGGATCCGGATCGCGGCCTTGAAGGCGCCGGCGGCATCGGAGTTGCCGAGGTAGTAGGCGAGCACGCGCTCGCGCACGAGGCCGGCCAGGCGCGACAGGAGGATCCCCGCGCCGACCGCCAGCGCGGCGAACCGCGGTCGTTTGCTCTCGGTCTTCGTCATCTCGAGGCGGAAGAGACCACTCGACGAAAGGGGCGAGCCATGCGGGTGAAGGGGGACTAGCCTATCGGCGGCGGGTATGTCGACCGAAGCTCTCTTCGCGCGGGGTCAGATGGCGTACTCCCTGGGCTTTCACATCGTCTTCGCGGCCGTGGGAATCGGTATGCCGCTCTTGATGGTGATCGCGGAGATCCTCTGGCGGCGAACCCAGGAGCCGGAGTACCTGGCGCTGGCTCGCCGCTGGACGAAGGGCACGGCGGTCTTCTTCGCGGTGGGTGCGGTGTCGGGCACGGTCCTCTCGTTCGAGCTCGGGTTGCTGTTCCCTCACTTCATGGCGAACGCAGGGGCGGTGATCGGGATGCCCTTCTCCCTGGAGGGGTTCGCATTTTTCACCGAAGCGATCTTCCTCGGTGTCTACCTGTACGGCTGGGACCGGGTCCGGCCTTCGCTGCACCTGCTGTCCGGCGTGGCGGTGGCCGTGAGCGGGCTGCTCTCGGCGGTGTTCGTGACCATCGCGAATGCATGGATGAACGCGCCCCGCGGATTCCGCGTGGTGGACGGCGCGTTCACCGACATCGATCCGCTGGTGGCGATGACGTCGCCGTTCGTGGTCCACGAGGTCCTTCACACGGTGCTGGCCTCGTACCTGGCCACCACGCTGGCCGTCGCGGCGATCCATGCGTGGGCGTGCCTCTCGAGCCCGAGCTCGACGTTCCACCGGAGGGCCCTCGGGATCGCGCTCGCGGTCACGATCCCATGCGCGCTGGCGCAGCTCCCGGTGGGCCACTTCGCCGGTCACCAGGTCGCGGAGATGCAGCCGTTGAAGATGGCGGCGATCGAGCACCTCGAGAAGACGACCCGCCACGCCCCGCTGGTGGTGGGGCCGGTCGAGATCCCGGGCGGTCTCTCGTTCATGGCGTTCGGAGACACCGACGCCGAGGTTCGCGGTCTCGACGCCTTTCCGCTCGCCGATCATCCTTCCTCGATCGTGCGGCTCGCGTTTCAGATCATGGTCGGGCTCGGCTCGCTGGGCGCGCTCTACGCGCTGGTCTCGCTGGTCTGGTGGATCGCGCGCCGCCGGCTGCCCGCAGCGCGCGGGTGGTTGCTCGCGACGATCGCGCTGGGACCGTCGGGCGTCCTGGCGATGGAGGCGGGCTGGACGGTGACCGAGGTGGGCCGGCAACCCTGGATCGTCTACGGGGTGATGCGCACCGCCGACGCGGTGACGCCGGTGCGAGGCCTGTGGTTCCCGTTCGTGAGCTTCGCGGTGGTCTATCTCCTGCTCGCGGTGGTGGTGACGATCGTGCTGATCCGCCAGGTGCGCGAGGCGGGCGGAGGCCGGTGATGCCCGGGCTCGCGGACCTCCTGGCGCTGGTCATGCTGGTGTCGCTGATCCTCTACGCGCTCCTGGCCGGCGCCGACTTCGGAGGCGGCGTCTGGGATCTGGTCGCGACGGGGCCGCGACGGAGCGAGCAGCGGACCGCGATCGTGCACGCGATCGCGCCGGTCTGGGAGGCGAACCACGTCTGGCTGATCCTGGTGGTGGTCATCCTCTTCACCGCCTTCCCGCCGGCGTTCGCCGCGATCTCGATCGACCTTCACGAGCCGCTGATCCTGATGCTGCTCGGGATCGTCCTCCGCGGATCCGCCTTCGTCTTTCGGCAGTATGGCGGCGGCGGCGCCCGCGACGAGGAGACCTGGGGCCGCGTCTTCGCCGTCGCCAGCACGGGCACGCCGATCTTCCTCGGGATCATCATCGGCACGCTCACCAGCGGAGGGCGCTGGTACTCGGCCTTCCCCATCTTGATCGGACTCTTGACGCTGGCGCTGTTCGCCTTCCTGGCTGCGGTCTATCTCTCGAACGAGGCCGAGGGCGCGGTCGCCGAGGACTTCCGGAGGCGGGCGCTGATCGCGGGGGTCGCGGTCTTCGTCTTCGCGCTGGCCGGCGGGCTGGCAGCGGGGCCCGGCGCCAGGCACTTCCTGGTGCGGCTGATCGGATCCTGGTGGAGCTGGCCGCTCCAGATCGCCACCGGGCTCGCCGCGGTGATCGCGTTCGCGGCGTTGCTGCGCCGGCAGCCGGGGCTGGCGCGGATCGCAGCGATCGCGCAGGTCACGCTGATCCTGGCCGGCTGGGGCGCCGCCCAGTATCCGGTGCTGGTCGCGCCCTCCCTGACGATCGCGAAGGCGGCCGCACCGCCCGCGACGCTCGAGCTCCTGGTGCCGACGCTCGTGGCGGGCTCGGTGGTGCTGTTCCCGTCCCTCTACTGGATGATGCGGGTCTTCAAGCTCAGTACTGCACGTACTCGGGACGCTCGTGGGTCACGAACGCCTTGACGCTGGGACGATCCCAGATCCGGTCCGCGAAGTCGGACAGGCGGGCCGGCACCGGGTCGCCGTTCTTGTGGAGCCGCTGCAGCATCATCGCGAGGTCGGCGTCGGCGATCGAGAAGGCGCTGAAGATCGTGGGCCGATCGTGCGCCAGCAGCGCGCTCGCCACCTCGATCAGCTTCTCCGCGGCGCTCCGTCCCTGCGGGCTCAGGGGGGTGTGGGTCGGGGCGTAGAAGACCGTGGTGGTGGAGCGCTCCTCGCGGATCGGCATCAGATCGCTCCGCACCCAGGCCATGATCTGCCGGGCCCGCGCCTTGTCCTTCGGATCAGTGGGAAGGATGTGGGGTCCCGGAAAGACGTCCTCGACGTATTCGACGATGGCGCTCGATTCGGCCAGGCAGAAGTCACCGTGGCGCAGCGAGGGCACCCGGGCGGTGAGCGTGCGGCTTCGATAGTCGGCGCTCGTCTGCTCCTTGCGATCGAGGCCGATCGTCTCGACCGAGAACTCCAGCTTCTTCTCGGAGAGCGCGACGAACGCGGAGAGCGCGTAGGGGCTGATCCAGAACCGGTCGACGGTGAGGGAGAGCTCGCTCATGGTCGCGCAGCCTCCGTCGAGCGGAGAGCGGAAGCAATCGCCGACCTCGGAACACCGGTCTCGATGTGGCGCCTCGGGCCGGCGGCCCGGTCGTTCGGCGAGCGGACCGCTCGTGGTACGTCACCTGCACTGTTGATCGCTCCATGTATGCGCATGGAGTGCCGGAGCCGGATGCCGATCGGATGATCTCGGGGTTCGCCTGGAGACGCCGCCTCCGCAACCTGTTCGCGGCGGTGTGCGGCTTTGCGGTCCTCGCCCTCTTGATGGCGCTGCTCTTTCGCGTGGAGCTCCCGAGCTTGGACTGGGTCTCCCGCTCGGCGCGGGTGCTCACGGAGCCGCCCGCGGCCGTGCCGGTCGCAGCGCCCGTGGCCTCGCCGCTCGACGCCGGCGTCCCGAACCTGGATGCGTCGGTGCCGGACCCAGACGCCGGGGTCGAGGGCCAGCCCGACGCGGCGCCCAGCCTGACCGGGATGGAGCACGCGCATCGCCTGCTCCGCCGGGGCGATCCCTGGAAGGCGCTGCTGGCGTTCGAGGTGGAGAGCGATCGACGGCCTCGCTCCCCCGAGCCGCTGTACTGGATGGGCGTCTCGTACGTCCGCCTGGGGAACTATCTGGCCGCGCAGACGCAGTTCCGCCGGGCCCTCCAGCTCGATGCGCGGCACGTCGCGTCGATCTACGGCCTCGCGGACGCGCTCCGACTCAGCGCGGACACCAAGGAGGCGGCCATCTGGTACCGCCGATATCTGAAGCTGGCGCCGAGGGGACGCTACCGTGCGGTCGCGTCGAGGGCGGTGGCCGCCTTCGGGGGCTGAGCGCCGGACCAGAGGTTGAGCGCCGAGCCCGCGCGGAACCACTCGAGCTGGACGTCGCTGTAAGAGTGCGCCAGCGCGATCGAGTCCGCGCGACCGTCCGGACGATGGAGCCGACAGGTGACGGTCCGGCCGGGCGCGAGCGCACCGAGGCCGATCAGGCTCAGGCGATCGTCGGGGCCGATCGCGTCATAGTCGTCCGGATCGACGAACGTGAGCGCGAGCAGCCCCTGCTTCTTGAGGTTGGTCTCGTGGATGCGCGCGAAGCTGCGAGCGATGATGGCAGCGCCGCCGAGGAGGCGCGGTGAGAGCGCCGCGTGCTCACGGCTGCTGCCCTCTCCATAGTTCCAGTCGCCGATCACCACCCAGCGGAGGCCGCGATCCCGGTAAGCTCGGGCCCGCGGCGCCACCGGCTCCCCGCGCGCGCCCGTGAAGGCGTCGACGGCGCCGAGGAACATGTTGTCGCTGAAGCGATCGAGGTGGCCGCGAAAGCGCAGCCACGCGCCTGCGGGCGAGATCTGATCGGTGGTGGTCTTGCCCTTCGCCTTCAATAGCACCGGCATCTCGAGGAGGTCGCGGCCGTCCCACGCCGGCCAGCGCGGGAGCCGCTGGAGCCGTTCGCTCGCTGGGTCGATCGCGAGCGCGACGTCGCTGCCGTCGTCGGGCGGCGGGGCGTAGGCGGAGGGATCGGTGAGAAAGCCGCCGGGCGGGAGATCGGGGGCGGACCGGCGGCGCCAGGTGAAACGGTCGGCCCTCCGCATCGAGGAGCGCGTCCGTGAGCGGGTTGAACGAGAGTCGCCCGGCCAGCGCGAAGGCGACGACCAGCTCCGGGCTGGCGATGAAGCTCATCGTCGAGGTCTCGCCGTCGTTGCGCCCGGGAAAGTTGCGGTTGTACGAGGTGACGATCGTGTTCGCTCGTCCGGCGGTCGGACGACGCCACTGCCCGATGCAGGGACCGCAGGCGTTGGCGAGCACCGAGGCGCCGACGGCCTCGAGCGCGCCGAGATAGCCGTCGCGCTCGGCGGTGGCGCGCACCCGCTCCGAGCCGGGGGTGACCAGCACGGCGGCGCCGGCCATCAGCCCGTGCCGGCGGCCTTGCTCGGCCACCGAGGCGGCCCGGCCGAGGTCCTGGTACGACGAGTTGGTGCAGCTCCCGATCAGCGCCGCCGAGACCTCGTCGACGAACCCGTTCTCCGGATCGGCGACCTCGGCCTTCAAGCGCGGAGATCGGCCGGGCGCGATCGGGCGAGTGCGGTCCCACCACCTGGGGCTCGAGGCTCGAGAGATCGACCTCGAGGACCTGATCGAAGTAGCGCGCCGGATCCGCCTCGACCTCGGGGTCCGCCTGGAGCAGGCCACGGAAGACGTCGATCAGCGGGACCAGCTCGCCGCGGCCGGTGGCCGCCAGGTAGCACGCCATGTGCGCGTCGGCCGGGAACACCGAGGTGGTCGCGCCGAGCTCGGCGCCCATGTTGCAGATCGTCGCCTTGCCGGTGGCGCTGATCGTCCGGGCGCCCGGCCCCAGGTACTCGAGGATCGCCTGGGTGGCGCCGGAGACGGTGAGATGGCCGGCCACGTGGAGGATCACGTCCTTCGCCGTGGTCCAGCCGGAGAGCGCGCCGGTGAGGCGAACCGCGAGACGGCGCGGGCGGCGCAGCTCCCAGGGCAGGCCGGCGATCACCTCGACGGCGTCGGCGCCGCCCACGCCGATCGCGCACGCGCCCAGCCCCCCGGCGTTGGGCGTGTGCGAGTCGGTCCCGACGATCAGCTGCCCCGGCGACGCGTAGCTCTCGAGGACGACCTGGTGGATGATGCCCGCCCCCGGCCCCCAGAAGCCGGCGCCATAGCGCGCGGCCGCCGAGCGGAGGAACTCGTAGACCTCGCGATTCTCATCGAGCGAGGCGAGCAGGTCGGCGCTCGCTCCGGTGCGGGCCTGGATCAGGTGATCGCAGTGAATCGTGGTGGGGACGGCGACCCGCGTGGCGCCCGTCTGCATCAGCTGCAGCATCGCGCTCTGGCCGAGGACGTCCTGGAACACGACCCGGTCAGGCCGGAGGATCAGGTCGCGCTCACCGGGCTCGAGGGCCTGGGCGTCCGGATCGTCGAGGTGGCCGTAGAGGAGCTTCTCGGCCAGCGAGAGCGGCCGCTTCACCCGCTCGCGAACGATCGCCAGGTTGCGGGACATCTTCTCGAGGATGGCTGCTGTCATGGGCGACAGCGTAATGAAATCCCAATGAGAATAGGTGGAATACGATATAGTCTACATGCGACTATGATCGAAGGCCTCGAAGCCCTGGCGGCGCTCGAACAATCCGGGACGGTCAGCGAGGCGGCGGTGCGCCTGCGGCTCACGCAGTCGGCGGTCAGCAAGCGGATCCAGGCCCTCTCGAAGGCGCTCCAGATCCCGCTCCTCGAGCGGGACGGCCGGCGCGTGCGCCTGACCTCGCAGGCGACCCTGGTCCTGGAGCGCGCGCGCCCGCTGATGGCCGCGCTGCGGGAGCTGGCGGCGCCGGGGCCGGCCGGACCGCGGGGCACGACGTTCTCGCTGGCGCTCGCCGACTCGATCGCCGCCTCCTGGGGTCCCCGCGTGGTGAGCGAGGCGCTGCGTCCGCTCCCCCGGCTCGCGGTCGATCTCCACGCTCACCGGAGCGTGCTCATCGTGGAGAACCTCCGGCTCGGCCGCTATCAGATGGGCCTGACCGCCGAGCCCGCCTCGACGAGAGACCTGGTCCACGTGCCGATCACCGCGGAGCCGATGGTCCTGGTCCACTCGGGCCTGGGGCGCCGCGCCGATCATCGCCGGCCGCTGATCACGATCGAGCCCACCTCCGCGACGTGGCGCGCGATCGAGCCGCTCGTCCGCGATCACCAGCCCGCGCTGGCGGCCCGGCGGATCATCCCGGTGGAGTCGTTCGGCGCGGCGCTCCAGATGGCGAGGGCCGAGTTCGGCGACGCGCTGATCCCGATCGGCGTGGCGCACGAGGCGAAGCTCCCCCGGCGATCACACCGGAGATTGAGCGCGGTCGCGAGGCCGATCGTGCTGTTGAGTCGAAAGAGCGTCTATCAGCTGCCCGACTTCGCGCCGTTCGCCGAGCAGCTGGCCGCCGCGGTGCGGCGCTACTTCGAGGAACCCTCGCCGAGATAGCCGACGGTGCTGATCACGATCAGCGAGGCGGAGAGCATGCACCCGCCGATCGTCAGCTGATACGGCGCCTCGAGGACGATCGAGAGGATCACGAAGAAGAGGACCAGGCTGGAGACCTTGCCGTGCGCGCGGTGCTCGGTGACGACGAAACCTCTTCGCGCGCGGACCACCAGATATCCGGTCGCGAGGAGGAGATCGTGGAGCAGCACCACGGCGAAAAACCAGAGCGGGAGCCGGGTCAGACCGGGGACGTCGCGAAACGTGAAGTACGAGACGAACGCGACCTGAGCCACCTTGTCGGCCACCGCGTCGAGGATCGCGCCGACGTGGGTGGTGGCATGGTAACGGCGGGCCACCCAGCCATCGACGAGATCCGAGATCCCGAGGATCCCGAGCAGCACGACCAAACCGACGGCCGGCGCGGTTTCCCCGGCGAGGCGCGCGCCCCGGATCTCCTCGGTCATCCAGAGGCCGAGCGGGACCAGCAGCAGCCGCACGATCGAGATCGCATTCGGCACCGAGCGGATCAATCTCGGCTGAACCACACCTTCCACGGTAGCGAGCCGGGGCCGACCCGAACAGCGGTTTCACTTGATCCGCGGTGCGGGCTTTGGGAAGGGTCCCCCGTGCTCCAGATCGACGATCCGACGGTCGCGCCCCAGCCGTCCTCGCCGCTGCTCCTCTCCGCGGTCGATCGCATCCTGTTCGATCGCCGCGACTGGGTCTTCCTCTCGCTGATCCTGCAGATCACGGTGCTGATCGTCCCGGCGGCGGTGCTGCTGTTCGTGATCGAACCGTTCCGCTGGTGGCTGGGCGCGCTCTATCTCCTCGTGATCCTCTTCGGCTATCTCGACAAGCTGATCCTGATGGTCCACAACCTCGCGCACCGCGCGACCTTCCGTCGGGGGTTCCGGTTCTTCCACGCCTGGCTGGAGTGGGTCCTGCAGCCGCTGTTCGGTCTCACGCCGAACACGTACTTCGCGCACCACGTGGCGATGCATCACCCGGAGAACAACGCCCCGGTCGACATCAGCTCGACGATGCGCTTTCGCCGCGACTCGTTCCTCCACTTCCTCCGCTACGTCGGGCGCTTCTACGCGTGGGCGGTGGTCGACCTGAGCAAGTACATGATCGTGCGGCGCCGCTTCAAGGTGGTGCGCCGCATGCTCAGTGGAGAGGTGACGTACTACGCCGTGGCGGGCGCGCTGCTCTACTGGCGCCCGCTGCCGGCGCTGTTCGTGCTGGTGTTGCCGTTCTTCATCACCCGCTTTCTGATGATGGCGGGGAACTGGGGCCAGCACGCGTTCATCGATCCCGAGGATCCGATCAACAGCTACAAGAACTCGATCACGTGCATCAACTGCAGGTACAACCGGCGCGCCTTCAACGACGGCTACCACGTCGATCACCACCTCAAGCCGCGCCAGCACTGGACGGAGCTGCCCCTCGACCTCAAGGCGGACGCGTCCGAGTTCGCCCGGAACGGCTCGATCGTCTTCACCGGCATCGACTTCTTCATGGTCTGGCTGGCGCTGATGTTGAAGCGCTACCACTACCTGGCAAACCACGTGGTGAGCTGCGACGGCTCGGACCGCCCGAAGGACGAGATCGTGGCGATGCTCAAGCTGCGCACCCGCCCCGTCCATTAGGATCCGATCCGCCGGGGCTCCCCAACCGTACCATCGGCGTATACTCCGGGCGCCGGAATGACCCCGCAGATCCAAGCCGTACGGCCGCCGTCGAAGCGCAACGAGACCCGCAGGGTGCTCGCCGCCGCCGCGCTGATCGTCTCGGCCGCGCTGGGCGAGATTGCGTGGTCGCGGAGCAGCGGGGAGACGGCGCGGGCGCCCGAGGGTGAGGTGCTCTTCGCGGACCTGCCCTTCGCCGAGCAGCGCGCGTTCCGCGAGATCCAGGAGGGGCTGGTCGAGGCCGAGCGCTTCCGCTCCGACAAGGGCCGCTGGCCGATCGCGTCCGACCTGGCCGGCGAAGGCGTCCCGCCCTTCGCCCGCACGCCCGGCGACCCGAGCACGCGCGCCTGGACGAGCGCGGAGGACTACACCGGCCTGAACTACCTGGGATGGCCGACCGCGTCCGGCGAGCGCGCCTTGCTGGTCTTGATCCAGGAGGCCGGCGAGTGGGCCGAGCCCGGCGCCACGGGGCTCGACGAGGAGCACCATCAGCTCGCGGAGGGCGATCTCATCCACGTCTCCGTCTGGGTCTCGGAGGCGAAGGGTGATCCGCCCCAGGCGGTGATCGCAGAACCCAAGCTGCGCGGCTGGACGCGGATCCGAATCGCTCCGCCGGCGCTGATCCAGGAGCCAAAAAGATGAAGGTCACGTACGCGGTCCTCTCACTGTCGCTGATCCTCGCCGCCCCCGGAGAGACGGAAGCGGAGGCGGCGCCCTCGAGGCCTGCGCTCAAGGTCGGCGTCACGCTGCATCCGTATTACTCCTGGGTCGCCAACGTCGTGAAGGACACGCCGATCGAGGTGCGGTCCGTGCTCCCGGGCGACGTCGACGCCGGGAACTACCAGCCCCGCCCCGAGGACATCGCGAAGCTCGCCGACCTGGACGCCATCGTCATCAACGGCGTCGGACACGACGACTTCATCCGCGGCATGATCAAGGCCTCCGGCAACGACAAGCTGGTGGTGATCGAGCCGAACCAGGGGACGCCGCTCATCCACGCGAAGAACGGCGGCACCGTCAACTCGCACACCTTCATCTCGTTCTCGAACGCGATCCAGCAGACCTACGCGATCGCACGCGCGCTGGGCGCGCTGCGCCCGTCCCTCGCGCGGAAGCTCTCGGACAATGCGGCCGACTACGCCAAACGGCTGCGCGCCATCAAGGCCAAGGCCGCGGGTCAGCTGGCGCGCGCCAAGATCACGCGGGTGGTCACGGTCCACGACGGCTACGCCTACCTCCTCCAGGAGTTCGGCTTCGAGGTGGCCGCGGTGATCGAGCCCGCCCACGGACTGGTCCCCTCGGCGGGCGAGCTCGACGCGCTGGTCAAGGTGCTGCAGAAGGAGCACCTGCAGGTCGTCCTCTCCGAGGAGACGTTTCCGAAGGCGCTGCTCGACGTCGTCCAGCACGCCACCGGCGCGCGCGTTTACATCATCAGCCACATCGCGTCCGGCCAGTACACGCCGGACAAGTTCGAGAAGGAGATGGAGAAGAACGCGGCCACGCTGGTGAAGGCGCTGGTGGAGGACGGCTGAGCCGCGATGAAGGCCAAGTGGATCGCCGAGCTCGAGGACGTCACCGTGCGACGCGAGCACGCCGTGGTCCTCGATCGCGTGTCGATGGGCGTGGCCCGCAAGACGATCCATGCGATCGTCGGCAAGAACGGCGCGGGCAAGTCGACGCTGCTGCACACGCTGCTGGGGGAGATCGAGTTCACCGGTAACATCCGCTTCCGGTTCGAGGCCGGGCGCGGCATCGGCTTTGTCCCGCAGCGCCTCGCCGTCGATCGCACGCTGCCCGTCACGGTCGGCGACTTCTTCGCCCTCACCCGCCAGCCGCGTCCGATCTTCTTCGGAGTCGGCGCCCGGATGCGGACGCGCGTCGAGTCGGCCCTGGCGAGCTTCGGCCTCGAGGGCTACCAGGATCGACTGCTCGGCACGCTCTCAGGCGGCGAGCTCCAGCGGGTCCTGATCGCGGACGCGCTCGAACGCACTCCGGAGATCCTCCTGCTCGACGAGCCCTCGACCGGCCTGGACGCCGGTGCGCTCGACCGCCTCGCCGAGCTCATGATCGAGGCGCGCGATCGGTTCGGCACCACCGTGGTGTTCGTCGCGCACGACTTCGACCTGGTCGGACGCATCTCGGACCGCGTCACCCACCTCGACGGCGGCGCCGCCAAGACGGGACGGCCGCAAGAGATCCTCGCGTGAACGCGCTCTACGCCTACCTCACCGAGCTCGCCCGCGCCGGCAGCATCCCCGGCATCTTCGAGTATCCGTTCATTGCGCGCGGGATCATCGCCGGGCTGATCCTGGCTCCGCTCCTGGGCGGAATGAGCCACCTGGTGGTGGCCCGCCGGCTGGCCTTCCTCAGCGCCGCGCTGGGCCACGCGGCGCTCACCGGTCTCACGATCGGCCTGGTCCTCGGCGAGCCCATCGACTCCGCCTACGGCGGCCTCTTCGGCTTCTGCATGCTCTCGGCGCTGGCGATGGTCTACGTGCGCCGGCGCGCCGCGCTCCCGCCGGACACGTTGATCGGTGTCTTCCTCGCCCTGACGCTCGGTCTCGGGATCTGCCTCCTGGTCGCGGTGACCCAGCGGTTCAACATCCACCAGATCGAAGCGGTCATGTTCGGAAGCCTGATCACGGTGACCGATCGCGACCTCGCGATCTTGGCGATCGTCGCGGTGCTCGTCGCCGCCGTCTTCATCCGGATCTACAACCCTCTCCTGCTCGACACGCTGGCGCCCTCGATCGCGGCCGCCCGCCGCGTCGACTCGATGGCGCTCGACTACATCATCGTCCTGCTGCTCACGATGGTGATCGTGGTGAGCCTCAAGATCGTCGGTGCGCTGCTGGTGGAGTCGCTGATCCTGGTCCCCGCCGCCGCCGCCCGGAACCTCGCGCGCTCGGTGCGCGGGTACGTGATCTGGAGCGTGGTGTTCGCATTCCTCGCCACCGAGAGCGGGCTGTTCCTCTCCACGGTGCTCCCGGTCCCGACCGGCGGCGCGATCGTGCTGGTGCTGGCGGCGATCTTCTTCCTGGCGCTCCTGGCGCGCACGCTCCTCTCACGGGCGCCGTGAGAGGAACCCGGTGGTGTCATCAATCGTGGTGATGCTCGTGCTCCGATACCGAGGGACGGAACATGTGCTGAACGAAACCGCGCGGGCCCAGCCGGACCAGCGCGGCGGCGATCAGCGTGAGCAGACAGATGGCGGCGGCGCGATCGACGGAGCCGCCGAGGTCGAACGACAACGCGGACGGGCGCAGCGCAGGTAGCGCGAGATCGACGATGATCCCGAGCAGCGTGGCCGTCCCGAGCGCGGCGAGCGCGAACCTCACGGCGGAGGGTCGGCCGAAGCGCTCGCGGATCGCAGCGAGCGAGGTCGCGTGAACCATCGGCCCGGTGATGAGGAAGGCGAGCGCGCTTCCGGGAGAGAGACCGGCGGCGATCAGCGCCGCGGCCAGGGGCGTGGCGCCGGTCGCGCAGACGAAGGGCACGAGCGCCAGCAGGGCGGCCGCCGGGACCGAGACCAGCGCGGGGATCGCCAGCTTGGCGTCGCCGGCGAGGACGGCGACGGCGGCACCGAAGAGGATCCAGGCCGCGCTCTCGTCCATGAGCTGGACGAAGCCCAGGCGGAGCGCGGTGGTGGCGGGCTCGACCGAGGGTGGTGGATCGACCGAGGCCGGCGCCGCGCGACCCACGATGGCGGTCACCGCCAGGGACGCGACGACCGCCAGACCGAAGCGAAGGACGGTGAACACCGAGCCGAGCAGGACGAGCGAGACCAGGATCGCCGGGAGCGAGAGCAAGGGCGTGGCCGCGAGCGCCAGCAGATCGCCGGTGGCCGCGAGCTCGCGCGCAGCCCGTCCCGCCCCGACGGGGCGAAGGAGCGCCGCCAGCAACCCACGCCGGTCGGCGGAGGAGCGGAGGGTGGCGACGACGCCGGCGAGCGCGAACCCGACGATCATGGGCAGCGCGATCACGTAGGACAGACGGAGGAGATCGGTGGTGGTCGCACCCGCGAGCGACTGGGCGTGCGCGTGTCCCGAGGCCTCGGGGACGAGCGCGACCATCAGGACTCCGAGCGCCCCGCCCAAGAGCTCGGCGACGCGGTTGTGCGGGACGTGTTCGCCGTGGAGCTCCGGGCCGTGGCTGAGCAGCACGTGGAGCAGCGCACCCGCGACGAACGCCTCGAACACGGCCAGCGAGCGCTCCTCGAGCACGTCGAACCGCTGGCCCAAGAGGAACCCGCCGATCGTCGCGAGGATCAACGCGCTCAGCATGAGCCAGGCGCGCTTGAGGCCGAACGCGGGCCGCACCAGCCACCAGACGAGGATCCCGGCGGGGAGGCGATGCAAGACGATCGCCCAGGAGAGCGCGCCCGGGTGTCGCTCGCTCCCGATGGCGGCGCCGTCGATCAGCGTGTGGCTGAGCAGGCCGAGCAGGCCGATCGCGATCGCCCAGCCCTTCGGCCCGTGTCCGGTCTGCGCGCGGCGGGAGAAGATGAGCGGCTCCAGCAGCGCCGGGACTGCCAGCCCGATGGCGCCCGCGGCGATCGACCAGAACCCGCCCAGCGCGAGCGCCCGCGGCATGATGTGCAGCAGCACCAGCGAGCCGACGGCGGCCAACACGAAGCCGTCGAGCGCGTGGAGGAGCAGCCGCACCCGGCGCGAGAGCGCGTACATGAGCGGGCCGACCAGGACGGCCGCGATGGCGAGCGCGAGTGGAAGCAGACGATCGGCGGACTATCAACGCCGTCGGGGGGCGGCAAGCCGAGATCGCGGTCGGCCGGAAACCCTCCGCAGGCTCACGGACAGCCGAGCGCAGCGCGAAGGTGCTCGGCCCGCAGCGCCGGGAAAAGTTCGAGCTCGTCCACGCGCGCGCGCCAGTCTTCGATCGAAGCGTCGAGGTCGCGCGCGTCCGCCTCGACCGCGGGCTCGAGCGCGCCGGCGGTCGCGTCCAGGAGCGCGGTCAGGTGGTCACTCCAGAACGGGCTGTCGATCATCGCGCAGGCGCGACACTCGAAGCCGCTCCGGAGCTCGGGATCGGACAGCGTCTGATGGATCAGGAGGTTGTAGTGGCCCTCGAGCGGAAAGGTCGGCTCGACGCCGGGTCCGAGGACGCCGGGATCGGCCGGCGCATCGGCGGTGAAGCTGTCGCAGATCGTGTCGCCCGCCTCCTCGTCGTAGAGGCACCCGTAGGTCAGGTCCAGATCCCAGGGGTAGATCTCCCAGCCGTCCGACTGCGGTGAGAGATAGTAGTTCTTGCGGACGTGATCGAGGTTCTGGATCACCGCCATCACGGCCAGATAGTCGAGCAGGTCCGAGACGCGAAAGAGCGAGCGAACCGCGGTGGAGGCCCCGCCGTCCCGATAGTCGCTCTCGAGCTCGCCGATCATCCCCATCAGATCGGCGTCGTCGAACGTCGGGCCGACCGGCTTCTGATACACCGAGCGGTAGGTCGTCTCGTCGGGGAGGGAGATCAGAGATCCGCCGCCCATGGCGAACAGATCGTTCGGTGGATCGGCCTCGTAGAGCGCGGTCTCCTCGCGATCGTTCTCGCGGAGGAACGCGCTCCCGACACGCTCGATCTCCAGCATCAACCCGTAGGGCTCGCCGTTGATCGCGAGCTGGATGAAGCGGTGGCGCGAGATCGGGATCCGGGTGAAGCGAGCGAACGCCTCGTAGGCGGCGAGCGAGCGCAGGTAGGTGTGATCGTTGTACTCGGCGCGCAGGTTGATCTTGCGCGAGAAGCCGGGGTGCGGCGTGTCTTCCGGGAAGGTGATCCGAAACGACTTCTTCGGATAGTCGCGGCTGGTCCCGCCGCGCAGGCGGACGCGGCAGCCCTCCTGGTAGCGGACGCCGGCGGCCGTGAGCGCGCACGGGATGAAGAGCTCGCGATAGGGATCGGCGACAATCAGGGCGAGGTCCGCCTCGGCGACCTCGAGGTTCCACGCCGGCAACACCGTCTCGACGCAGAACCCCGAGCGACAGCTCCGACCTTCGGCGCACTCGTCGTCCTCGCGACAGGCACCGCACGTCCCGCCGGTGCAGGCCTCGATGGGCTCGCACTCGGACACCGAGGCACACGCACGGCAGTAGCGGCCGTGGCAGCCGGACGCGGACGTGTACAGGCCGGCGGCGCACGCAATCACGTCGGGCGCCGGCTCTTCGGGCACTCCGCAGGCGGCCAGGAGCCCGGAGGCGAGGAGCCAACGCACGCGGGACATCGACGGGACCAGCATATCGCCGGCCGTGAGCTTGCGGCGAGATCCGGGTGCTGATGAGAATCGCCGCGTGCCGGCCGCCTCGATGCTCGCGCTGCTGCTGATCGCCGCCCGACCACCGAGCTACACCTACCGGGAGAACATGCTGGCGCTCCGGCTGCCGCCCGAGCGGGCCCCGAAGGCAAGCGGAGCGCGCAGCGAGCGAGAGCGAGCGGAGTCGGGCGCGAGGGCTTTGCCCGAGCGGGCCCCGAAGGCAAGCGGAGCGCGCAGCGAGCGAGAGCGAGCGGAGTCGGGCGCGAGGGCTTTGCCCGAGCGGGCCCCGAAGGCAAGCGGAGCGCGCAGCGAGCGAGAGCGAGCGGAGTCGGGCGCGAGGGCTTTGCCCGAGCATCCGACCGTCGTCTCGTGGCGAAGGCTCGACCCGCGGGGGCGGGGCGTGGGCGCCTGGTCTCGGCGGGACGTCGGGGGCGTCTTGAAGGAGGGACAGGTCGAGCTCGAGGTGGGCAGCGGCGGCGGCCACGAGCTGCGGATCAGCTCGGCGCGCGGCACGGAGCGGATCTGGGCCACCCGCGGCACCTGGTACGCGCTCCCGCGGGAGAACGCGATCACCACAGGACACAAGCCGAGCCTGCGGGGGAGCGCGCTGGCGGCGATCGCCGACATCACCCTGGCGGGCGCGTTCTCCGTCCAGGTGAACACGGTGCGGCAGCGCGGCTATCTGGCGGTCGGGCGCACGCTCGGGATGGATCTGGGCGCCGCGATCCGTCCGCCGGAGGAGGCCGCGCTGGTGGTCGTCGGCGGTGGCACGATGCAGGGCGCGGTGGTGACGCTGACGGAGCATCGGGAGAAGGATCAGGTCGTCTACTGGGACTATCCGCTGAACCTCGAGGTGGAGGCGCGACGGTACGTGATCCCGCTGTCGGCGTTCGAGCGTCGCGATGGGCGCGGGAAGGGGAAGATCGAGCGCATCGAGGCGATCACGATCCGCACCGTGCAGATCCCGAACGAGGGCGACCGGCTCTTCTTCGATCACCTCGCGCTGCTCGAGTCGCCCCCGCGCATCACCGGAGTGCAGGCCGCCAAGAACGGCGTGATCATCCAAACCGGAGGGCGCGTCCTCCTGAGCGAGCGCCTCCACGCGGAGGGGGCCGCCACCTCGACGTCCGCGCGCGTGCGGAAAAAGACGATGCGCCTCTCGGGGCCAGGCTTCGCAGGCGCGACCAAGGTGTGGATGTGCTGGCGCGAAGACGGCGCGGAGGCGTGCGATCCGCCGGACGCCCCCACCACCGTCCGGCAGGTGCCGGTGGTGCCGCCGGCGCCGCTCCTGGTCGATGACTTCGCAGGCTCGATCCCGGTGAACGCGCTCAGGCGCCAGACGCAGGTGTACACCTCCACGATCGGTCTCGATCCGACGCTGGTGAGCCTGCGGCGGCCCGGTTCGATCCTGCTGGGACGCCTGGAGGAGCGCCACCTCGACTACGTCGGCTATCTGTCGCCGCTCCCGCCCGTGCTGCCGAGCCACCTCTCGGAGCTCGAGCTCACGATCCGTGGGGATGTGGATCCGGCCCTGATCAAGGTGGGCCTGAGGAGCACGAACGGGCGCGAGCCGAAGGTCGCTGTCAATCGGTACCTGAAGGCGGTCGACCGCGAGCGCTGGCAGACCGTCCGCATTCCGCTGACCGCGTTCGGCCGGTCGCGGAAGAACGTCGACGCGATCACCGTCTCGCTGGAGGCCGCCGGAGGGCGAAAGCAGCAGCTGGAGATCCAGCGGATCGAGATCTCGCCGGCGCGAAAGGGCGGATGAGCTCGGCCGCCCTTCTGCTGCTCGCGATCCTCGCGCAGACCTCGACCGGGGGTGCCGATCTCAGCCGCCTGCGGAGCGCCTTGGCCGAGCACCCCGAAGACGTCGACGTCCGGCTGAAGCTCGCGCTTGCGCTGAGCCGGAACGGGGCCACCGACGAGGCCCGCCAGCACGCGGAGGCGGTGGTCCGTGCCGCGCCGAAGTACTGGGACGCTCAGCTGTTGCTGGCGCGGCTCGACGCCTGGGCGCAGCGCTACGACCAGGCCGAGGCGCGCCTCCACGCCATCATCGCGCAGGCGCCCGAGCTACGCGATGCGCGGTCGGCGCTCGCCGAGGTCGAGCTCTGGTCCGGCGAGCTCGACCAATCGAAGGAGGACATCGAGCGGTTGCTCGTGGACGAGCACAGCCCGGAGCTGCTCGGGCGGCTGGCTCAGGTCGAATACGAGCGGCAGCACCACCTGTCGGCCTACCTCATCGCGAAGGAGGCGCTGGCGCTCGATCCGGCGGAGCAGCGCGCGCTGGGAGTGAAGGAGGCGGTCCTGCTGGTGCGCGCGGATCTGCGGTTCGAGGCCGAGAACCTCCCGGGGCCGAAGGACGGGCACGGAGAGATCATCACGGTGACCGCGCTGCCCGGGAACCTCTATGGCTTCTCGATCACCGAGGAGTTCAGACAGCGCTACGGCACCACGAACAACCGGGTCGCGTTCGAGGGGTTGTGGCTGCCCGCCAAGGGCTGGACGGTGGCCGCGCTGTTCGCGTTCGGGCTCCCGGCGAAGGTCATCGCGGATGTCTCGGCCTCCGCGCGTGTCACCGCGCCGATCTTCGAGCTCCTCGACGGTGGGCTCTCGTACACGTTCGACCACTTTCCCGACAGCGTGGTCCTTCATCGGGCGCGGGTGGACTTGGGGTTCCGCATTCACCACACGCTGCAAGCGGTGATCGCCTACGTCTTCGGTGTGCTCAGCTCGCCGACGGCCGGGACCGACAGCCTTCACTACGGCTCCCTCGCGCTCGACTTCGAGTCGCTCCCGTATGCGCTCTCGCTCAGCTACGGCTTCGGACGGCAGATCGATCGCGTCGTGCTCGATCCGACCGCACCGCTGTTCTCCTACCTCTCGCACGAGATCCGGGTCTTCGCAGCGTACGAGCCCGTCCGCTGGATCCGCGTCGGTGTCGATCTCGGTACGGTGATCCGATCCAACAAGACCCGCGTGGACACGCTCGGGATCCTGGCGCGCTTCTCCTTCTAGACGGAAGATGGAGCCGCATCGTGCACGGGCTCTTCGTCCGAATTCTCTACCTCTTCGACGCGATCGTGGTCGTGTACTTCCTGATCTACGCCTTGGTGAACATGGGCCTGCTCCTGGTCAGCTTCCTGCGGGTCAAGACCTCGCTCGAGAGCGCGCAGCTGGAAGCGCTCGGGGGGCGTGATCCCGACCCGGCGTTCTGCCCGCTGATCTCGCTGCTGGTGCCCGCCTACAACGAGGAGGTGACGATCGTCGAGAGCGTGCGCTCGTTGCTCCGTCTCGACTACCCCGGCTACGAGATCATCATCGTCAACGACGGCTCGAAGGACGGGACCGTCGAGGTGCTCAAGGAGGCCTACGCCTTCGTGCGGAGCGACGTCGACTATCAGGACCAGCTGGGCGCCGCGAAGGTGCGCGGCTTCTACCGCTCCACGGTCGAGCTGCCGAACGGTGTGGTCCGGCTGGTCCTGGTCGACAAGGAGAACGGCGGCAAGGCCGACGCGCTCAACGCCGGGATCAACGCGTCGCAGGGCGCGTACGTGGCCTCGATGGACGCCGACTCGCTGATGGTACCGCGGGCCCTCCAGATCGCGGTTCAGCCGATCCTCGACGACCCGAACCGCATCATCGCCGTCGGCGGACAGATCGCGCTCTCCAACGGCTGTACCGTCGCGGACGGTCGCGTCAAGGAGGTGCGCCTCCCCAGGAGCTGGATCGCCCGCTTCCAGGTGGTGGAGTACATGCGATCGTTCACGCAGTCGCGCACCGCCCTCGCCGAGCTCGACAGCCTCCTGATCCTCTCGGGCGTGTTCGCCCTCTTCCGTCGCGATGCGCTGATCGCGTGCGGTGGCTTCCTCACCAAGCACCAGCGCTCGCGCGTGTGCCTGGAGTACTGTGGGCCGCACGCCGAGACTGTCTGCGAGGACATGGAGGTGGTGGTCCGGATCCAGCGCTATCTGATCGAGCGCTCCGAGCGACCGCGCGTGGTGTTCCTGCCGTCGCCCACGTCGTGGACCGAGGCCCCCGAGGTCTACGAGAGCCTCGGGAAGCAGCGCTCGCGCTGGTATCGCGGGCTGTGGGAGGTGCTCACGCTCCACCGAAAGATGATGTTCAACCCGAAGTACGGGCGGGTCGGCCTCTTCTCTCTGCCTTACCAGCTCCTCTACGAGGCGCTCGCACCGATCCTGGAGGTGCTCGGGTACGTGGTGCTCCCGATCTCCTGGGCGCTCGGCGTGCTGAGCTTCAAGGCGCTGGTGGCGTTCTGCGCGGTGGCGATGTCGTTCAACCTGGTGCTGTCGACGGGATCGGTGATGCTCGCGATCGCGCGGATCCGGTTCCGCAAGCACGACGCCGGCTCGGCGCTGATGGACTATCGCGGCGTCAAGGACACGCTGCTCCTGGTGCTCGCGGGTCTGGTGTCGAACGTCGGCTACCGCCAGTTCATCGTGTTCTGGCAGCTCAAGGGGCTCAAGGATCTCATCAAGGGCAAGAAGGGCTGGGACAAGTTCGCGCGCGCCGGATTCGCCCAGGCCAAGAGCTGATGCGATGACTCTGTACGCGCTCGGTATCGGACGACAGACGGCGTCGCACCTGGAGGCGTTCGCAGACGGGCTGCGGATCGTGGAGTCGGTCGAACGGGCGCTGGCGGAGCTCGTACAACAGCGCGCCGATCTGGTGGTGATCGACGCCGAGGAGGTGGCGGCGGACCTGGAGGCTGCCCTGAAGCTGCTGACCGCGCCGAACCGCGCGCTGGCGGTGCTCCGTGAGGCCGCGCCGGATCCGGTCGCGCTCCTGTCCTCGAACGCGTGGTGGCTCCCGCGCGCGCTTCCACCGGAGCGCGCCACTCCGGCCCTCATCGCCGCCGCCGAGCGCGCCAGCGTGCATCGCGAAAACGCCGTCGCCGCCGATTCGCTGGAGGTCCGACTCCGCGAGCATGGCGAGTGGGCGAAGTCGGCGCGGCGAACGCTCGACGAGCTCCTCCACGAGCTGAAGACTCCTATCTTCGTGGTGCAGGGGTTCGCGAGCAATCTGCTGGACGAGATCGACGGGCCGCTCGCGCCCTCGCAGCGCTCCGGACTGCAGCGGATCCATGCGGCTGCCAAGCTGATGGGCGAGGTCGTGAAGAACGCTGCGCCGCGGCTGGAGCCGCCACCCCTCAAGCACGGTGCCCCGCCGGTACGACGCCGGCGGGCGATCCGGGCGCAGCTCGATCTGGAGGCGCTGTCGCGCGAGGCGGCGGCGCTGTTCTCTCGAGAGGTCGAGCAGCGTTCGCTCGCGCTCTCGATCGAGGTCCTCGACCCGCTCCCGAACGTGTGGGGCGATCGCGGGCGGCTGACGCAGGTCCTCGTCAACCTGCTCTCGAACGCGATGCGATACGTGCCGGACCGAGGGAAGATCGCCGTCGAGCTGCGACGCGACGGCGACGCGTGCGAGATCGCGGTGCTCGACGACGGACCCGGGATCTCGCTCGAGCTCGCCGAGTGGATCTTCGACTCTGGCGTCAGCGGCCAGGGTCGGACCGGGCTCGGCCTGGCGATCGCGCGCGAGATCGCGGACGAGCATCAGGGATCGATCTCGGCCGATCCGACGGGCCCCCTGGGCGGCGCCGCCTTCCGCCTGCGGATCCCCGTCGACGCCCGGGCGCGCGCAGGACGGCTGGAGATCCTCCTCATCGACGACCCCGTGCTGGCCGGTCAGCTCCTGATCGAGCTCAAGAACCGGCACGGGACCCACGTGCCGGCTTCGCGGCCGCGCGATATGGAGGCGCTGGCCTCGCGGCTGATCGAGCTCGGCTCTACGGTGGTGTTCGCCGGCCGGCTCGAGGAGCGCCTGGGAACGCAAACGATCGATCTTCCGAGCGATCTGGCCCTGGAGTGAGGCACGATGACGAAAATCTTGATTGCAGACGACAACAACGACCTACTGGAGATGCTGGTGAGTCGGTTCCGCGCCGTCGGCTTCGAGGTGGTCTCGGCCCAGACCGGCACCGCAGCGCTCGAGGTCGCGCGCCGGGAGCAGCCGGAGCTGGCCGTGCTGGACGTGATGATGCCGGAGCTCAACGGGTTTCAGGTGTGCCGCCGCCTCAAGGAGGATGAAGAGCTCGGCGACATGCCGATCGTCCTTCTCACCGCGAAAGGCACCGAGGCGGATCAATTCTGGGGCTTCGAAGTGGGCGCCGATCTCTACCTGACCAAGCCGATCGAGCCGGGCGAGGTCGTGGCGGAGGTCCAGAAGCTCCTCGATCGGTGAGACGTGACCGACCCGCTCGACATCGCGCTGTATGTCGCGGCCGGCGGGGTGGTGCTCACGGTTCTGCTGCTCCTGGGCTTCGGAGCTCGGCGGACGCTCTCGGGTTTGATGGTCTCGCGCCTGGAGCGGCGCATCGCCCACGCCGACGCGATCCTCACCAAGGCGATGGAGGAGAACTTCGGCACCATGGATCGCCTGCTGTTTCAGCTGGGCGAGATCCGCGATCAACGCGCGGTCGAAGCGGCGCTCGAGAAGCTGCTCGACAAGAACGACTCCCGTCTCGAGGTTCCGCTCTCCCAGCTGTTTCGATCGCTCGGGCTGATCGATCGATATCTGGAACAGGTTCGGAAGGCGTCGAAGTGGACCGAGCGTGCCGGGGCGGCGCGGGCGCTGGGAAAGCTGGGCGTGGTGGACGCGGTTCCGCTCCTGGTGGCGGTCATGCGCGATCCGCAGGAGGACGCACGCAGCGTGAAGCAAGCCGCCGCCCGCGCGCTCGGTGAGCTCCGGGCGCCCGAGGCCATCCCGCTCCTGATGAAGGAGCTCGAGACCCGGGACGAGTGGGCCTCGCCTCGGCTGGCCGACATCCTGGTCTCGTTCGGGGAGACGGCGGTGCCCCAGCTCCTCGAGTCGCTCGTCGACGAGGCGCACGCGAACTCCCGGGCCTGGGCCGCCCAGGTGCTGGGAAAGATCGGCAGCCAGCGGGCGGTCGCACCGCTCCTGCAGCGCCTCCACGATCGCTCCGAGCAGGTCCGCATGGCCGTGGCCGAGGCCCTCGGAGCCCTGGGAGATCGGCGCGCGACCAACGAGCTGGTACAGATCGCGCTCCGCGACCCGGTCGGCACGGTGCGCGCGGAGGCGGCCCGCGCGCTCGGACAGATGCGGGACGAGTCGGTGCTGGAGACCCTGGTGACGCTGCTCGCGGATCCGGACTACTGGACGCGGCTCCGCACCATCGAGGCGATCGAGCTGCTCAAGCCGGAGGATCCGACCGCGCTGGACTCGGCGCTTCGCGATCCTTCGCCCGAGGTGCGCAAGCGCGCAGCGGTGGCGCTGCAGCGGATCGGCGTGCTCGACCAGCGCGTCGAGGAGCTCGCGGGCAACGATCGAGGCATCGTCGACCGAGCGATGCGCACGCTGATCGAGATGGGCCGCGCCGGTCTGATCGAGTCGATCCTCGCGCACCTGGAGCACCCCAGCCTGCGGGTGCGATCGCGAATCACGGAGGTCCTGGGCCGCGTCGGTGATCAGTACGCCGTGCCAGCCCTCCTTCCGCTGCTCGGCGACATCGAGTGGCCGGTGCGCGTGCGCGCGGTGGAGGCGGTCGGGCAGCTGGCGCTCGGCTCCGGCCCGGGCGAAGGCGCGTACGACGGCGTGCAGCTCCTGGTGCCACTCTTGTCGGATCCCGAGGAGAACGTCCGAAGCGCAGCGGTGGCGGCGATCCGCTCGCTCGGCCTGGGCGAGAATCCGGAGGGGCTCGCGGCGGTGCTGCGACTGTACGACACCGACAACGCCGAGGTCCGCGCGTCGGTGCTCGAGACCGTGGGCTCGCTGGCGCTGCCCGAGGTGGACGACCTGCTCCATCGCGCCCTGCTCGATCCGAACCACGAGGTGCGGCTCCGCGCGATCCGATCGGTGGAGCAGCGCCCGTCTCCGGACTGGGAGGCGGAGCTGGTGGATCAGCTCGGCGATCCCGAGTTCGGCGGGCGCCCCGACGCAGTGCGCGTGTTGGGGAGGATCGGGACGCCGGAGGCGATCGAGGCGGTCATCAAGAACCTCGATACGCCGGACCGGAAGCTACGCGAGGCGCTCACCGACGTGCTGGCCGCCAAGGGCGTCGACCATCTGCTCGAGAAGGTGGGGAGCACCGATCGTGAAGAGGTGGAGCTCGCAATGATCTGGGCGCTCGGGAAGACAGGAGAGCCGAGCGCGATCGTCCACGTGGTGAACCGTGCCGAGCATCCGTCCGCCGACGTGCGGGCCGCCGTGTGCGGAGCGCTGGCCAAGCTGGGAGGCGAGACCTCACTCTCGATCCTGGAGCGGCTCGCGCGGGACCGAAGCGAGCGCGTGCGGGCGGCCGCGAGCAACGCGCTCGGCAGCTTGGGGATCGACGCGGCGGTGCCTGCGCTGGCGGCGGCCACGCGGGATCCCGATCGCTTCGTGCGAAACCGCGCCTTGCTGGCGCTCGGTCGGACCGGCACCAGGCGCGCGAGAGAGGCCCTCGCGGTCCTTCCCGAGGGTCCGCTCGAGGACGACGCTCACCTCTACCTGCTGATCGCCCGGGTGCTGGCCCAGGTCCCGAGCGCGCTGGAAGCGGCGATCGGCGCGCTGACCACGCGCGGCGTCGAGCGGCGGATCAAGCGCATTCTCTCCGACGAGTCGGAGGAGCTCGGCGCGCGCTTCCGGCAGCTCCTGAGGATCGAGACGCGCGACATCGAGGTGGAGACGCTGGCGCTCGAGTACGTGGAGACGCTGCAGAATAGCCAGAGCGCGGACGAGCGGGCCTCCGCGGTGCGCGCGCTGGCGGTGCTCGACGTCCACCGCTACCAGGAGCGCCTGTTCGACACGATCCGCACCGATCCTGACGACGGCGTGCGGAGGCTGGCGGTCATGGCGTTCTCCGAGGTGGAGATCGACGGCGAGCTCGAGCACATCTTGATCGACACGCTGCGCGACCCCTCGGTGACCGTGCAGATCGAGGCAGCCCGCGGTCTCACGCGCCTCGCCTCACCCACGCACAACGATCGACTGCTGCGAACCTTTCTCACCCGCGATCCGGAGCTCGCAGAGGTGGTGACCGAAGCGCTGGTCGAGGCCAACAGCGGAAGGACGGCGGACTTCATCGACCAGCTGATGGGCTACTCCGATCTGCCGATCCAGGTCGGGGCCGCCGGCGTTCTGGGTCGCCTCGCCGAACCGGCCGCCGCCCGCCTCCTCACGGCCTGGTGCCGATCGCGCGAGCCCTCGCTCCGGGCCGGCGCGGTGGAGGCGTTGGGCCGGATCGGCACCGGCGCGGCGCGCACCGAGATCGCGCTCTGCGCCGAGGATCCCTCGGAGCTGGTCCGCACGTCGGTGGTTCGCGCCCTGGGCCGGCGGGCCGACGGCGCCCTCCGCGAGCGCCTGCTCCAGATGGCGCACGATCCCTCGCTCGAGGTGCGGCGTCAGCTGGCCGACTCCGTGAAGGACCGCGAGACCGAGCTCGCCGTGGTGCTCGCCGAACGACTGGCGGACGATCCGGAGCAGGACATCCGAGCGCGCGCACTCCGCTCGCTGGCCGCCGCCGACGATGCGAGCGCGCTGGTCCGGTTCGTCGAGATGGCCAAGGCGGCGCCCGTCGACGTGCAAGCTCTCCTCCAATCGACCCCTGCGGACCACGCCGCCACCGTTGCCGCCGTCTCCGCGCTCCTAGAGCGCCGGCTCCCCGCGGAGCGCATGACCGCGCTCGAGGCCATTCAGGTGCTGGGCGCGCTCACGCCCGAGCGTCTGGAGTCGTCCTTCGCCGATCCGTCGCCCGACGTCCGCGTCAGGGCGGTCGAGCTCGCCACCGACGCGAGCGGAGAAGCGCTCGAGCGCCTCCTGCGGG
The DNA here is from genome assembly GCA_963803435.1 of uncultured delta proteobacterium. GTDB lineage: Bacteria > Myxococcota > Kuafuiibacteriia > Kuafuiibacteriales > Kuafuiibacteriaceae > CAWDML01. The sequence continues at coordinate 543,334 of CAWDML010000001.1, forward strand.
ATCCCGACCAGCGCGTGCGCGACGCCGCTCGGCGCCACCGGCTCCAGGTGGTGGCGGATTAGCTTAGAGCCGGTCCAGAAACCGTTCCGTTCGCAGTTTGCTGTTTCGTCGTTCTGTCATTCGCTGTTCGATCCGGCGATGAAGGGCGATGACATCGCAGAACGACTGCTCAAGTTTGCGAAGTCGGCGCGCCGCCGAGCGGGGGGCGGGCTCGACTCATGATCCGTGCGACTCACGGGGAGCTTGAGGATCTCTACAATCTGGTCGACCACCTCGCGCGCTCCAACACGCTGAGCCGCGGCAAGGTCGAGGAGCTCGTGAACCTCGCAGCCAGCTTGTCGGCCGCGCTCGACGAGGCAAGCCCCGGCTAACGCGGTTCGTGAACGGCTTACGCTCGAACCATCCCCAGACCCAACTGAACGAAATGATGGATGGCCGCATCATCGCGTTCCTGCAAATGTGGACGGCACACCGAGGCCCAACGCTCAGAGGAACTTCACCGACTCAGACAGCAGGATCATGTTGAAGGAGGGAGCGTACCTCCAGGCCTACAATGCCCAAGTTGTCGTAGATGAGCACGCTCAGGTGATTGTCGCCGAAGGGGTCAGCAACCAGGCACCTGATCAGACACCTCGTCCCGATGCTCCGTGATGTGTTTCGGCAACTGCGGCGATGCTCCGCGGAAGATGACGGCAGACAACGGCTATCTGAGCGCGACCAACATCGAATTCTGCGACAACAATCAGATCGATGCCACATCGCTGTTGGACGCGAACAGAACCAAGACGCGTCGACTCCGTCCTCATCAGCTTCGGAGCCCACACCTGCCTCGCTCGCTCGCAAGCGAATGCGAGACAAGTTGCAAACGCGCGACGGCAAGGCGGTCTACCCCCGCAGGAAGAGTATCGTCGAACCGGCGCTCGGACAGATCAAAGGGGCACGAGGATTCCGCCGGTTCTCGCTACGCTCCTTCTTCAAGGTACGAGCCGAGGGGACGCTCGTCTGCCTCACCCACAACCTGCTCAAGCTCTACCGATCGAAGCTCGCGACCGTCGCGAGCGTCTGACTCAAGGCAGCCATCTTCAAATCGGGACCCGGAACGGGCCCGGGACCCGGACCGGGGTCGCGTGAGCGCTTACGCGCTACACGCTCCTAGGAGACCTGCTCCAAGAGAAGCGTGACAAGATGGACGACTCTTTGGTGCTTCGGGCGACCGCTGGGGCTCACAGTTTTCAAGTGCGAGCCGACGCAATCAGTGCGCCCTCGACGTATCCGAGCTCGCCCGTCTCGGCGCGCGCGACCATCCAACCAACCGCCGCGTCAATCTCCGGATACGTCACCAGCCTCGCGCCCGCACGCAGCTCGGCCACCACCGGAGCGCGCACGTCGGCGCGAAGCCGAAGCGTCGCGTCCTGGTCGAGTGTGATCATTCGACCAATCTCCCGTCCCGACCCCGCGTCGCGCAGCGCTCGCCTCGCCTCCACCGCCAGCCGGACCGAGAAGTCCCAAGTGGCCGTCCACATGGAGGCCGCGGTCCGCGCGAGACGGCGGCTGCGGGCGGAGAGCGTGCTCTGCGAATGATCGAGCTCGGCCAGCACCTCTTCCTCGGGGCGGACGCGCTCGGGGTGCGTCTGGATGAACTCGGTGGGCGGCGGTCGACCGACCTGACGGATGCGCGCACCGGCCTCTTCCTGACGCGGCCCGAAGTCTTCTGTCTTCAGGTCGAGGAATTGGGTGGGGACCCGCTTCTCCGCCATGCTACCTCTTCCTTACCGCACCCGGGCGCTCACCAACCAGACCGACGCCGGGAGGAAGACGCCACGCTCGCCGACATAGGGCGAAAGCGCCCGGGAGAGCCCGTCCAGGAGCTCGCCGGCCTGCGGGGATGCGAGGCGGGCGAAGAGCTCCCGACCGTCGGTCTTGACGAAGAAGTCGACCGCGTCGTCCAGGTCGGCGCCGACACACAGCGGTGCGTCGATGGACTCCATCCGGACGCGCTCGAAGCCGGCGCGCTCCAGAATCGCCACGATCCGTCGTGGATCCGCCAGGACAAACGGCGCCGTCGGATAGGGCGTGCGGCCGACGAGCCGATTCACCACGCGCACCGGGAGCGCCGCCCAGACGTTTCGCTCCAGCTCGCGAGGAGCGAGGAAGCTGAGGCGTCCTCCTGAGCGGAGCGCGCCGGCGAGGTGAGCATGCGCGGCGACCGGATCGGGGAAGAAGAGGTTGCCGAGACGGCTGATGACGGCGTCGGCGTGGCTCGCGGCGTACGCGTGGTGCCCGGCGTCGGCCGTCGTGAACTCCACATTGCGAAAACCTTCGGCGCGCGCGCGCGCCCTGGCGACGGTGATCGCGCTGGCGTCGATGTCGACGCCCATCACGCGTCCGGACGCGCCCACGATGGCCGCCGCCTCGAGCGTGCTGCCCCCGGCGCCACACCCGACGTCCACCACCATCGATCCCGCCCGGATCTCCGAGGCCTCGATCGCCAGCCGGCCCAGCCCGCCCAACATGCGATCGAAGCGAAACCACTCCTCGGCCACCGGTGTCCGTCTCGCGCTCTCTTCCCGCTCCAGCGTCGTCGTCTGCATGACCGCGACCATAACGACCGCCCGTCACGCGTCAGTCAGGCGTCCGTGAAGAAGTGTGAAGCGGGGCATGCTAGGTTCCTCGCATGAGCGATCTTCGCGGGAAGGTAGCCCTCGTCACCGGCGCCAACACCGGGATCGGCCGAGAGACGGCACGTGCACTGGCAAGGATGGGCATCGAGGTGATCCTCGCCTGCCGCGATCGAGCCAAGACGGAGCCGGTCCTCGAGGCGATCAGACGTGAGATCCCGGACGCCAAGGTCGAGTTCATCGAGCTCCACCTCGACGCGCTGGCCTCGGTCCGTCAGGCCGCCCAGGCCTTCCTCGCTTCCGGGCGATCCCTCCACATCCTCATCAACAACGCGGGGCTCGCCGGCAAGCGCGGCCGCACCGAGGACGGCTTCGAGCTGGCCTTCGGCGTCAACCACCTGGGGCACTTTCTCCTCACGGAGCTGCTGCTCGATCGGATCAGGGCGTCGGCGCCCGCGCGCATCGTCAATGTCGCCAGTGCCTCTCACTATAGCGCCAAGGCGATCGACTTCGACGCGGTGCGAGCGTACACGCGTTCGCGCACCGGGCTCGACGAGTACGGCGTCTCGAAGCTCGCCAACGTGCTCTTCACCAAGGAGCTGGCACGACGCCTCGAGGGTACCGGCGTGACCGTATATTCGCTCCACCCGGGCGTGGTCGCGTCCGACGCCTGGCGTCAGGTTCCCTGGCCGATCCGCCCGTTGATCAAGGCGTTCATGATCGACGAGGAGAAGGGCGCGAGGACCACGATCCACTGCGCGACCTCGGACGCGGTGAAGAACGAGAGCGGTCGCTACTACGACGGCTGCAAGGAGCGGCGGCCCAGCCGCCTCTCCCAGGACGAGGCGCTGGCCGCACGCCTGTGGGAACAGAGCGAGACCTGGGTTCGAGCTCAGAAGTAGAATCCAACCCAGCGAGACGTTGGTGACCGGCGCGTCGTCCGTCGGCTTCGGCACGCCGATGCCGATCGGCCAGGCAAAGTGGATCCGAAGGACCAGCGGCCCGATGAGAATGTTGAGCCCGACCGCGACGTCGAGAACGCGTCGATCCCAGAGCTCGGCGGGACGTTCGGCGACGCCGCCGAAGTCGAGCCCGACGATCCCCTCGAGGCCGAAGATCGCAGTCCGCAAGATCGGATCGAGCGGCACCTGGAGCTCGCTGGTGACGAACCAGTAGTAACGCCCGAGCAGATAGTCGGTGTTGTCGAGGTCGACGCCCCGGAGGGTGTACCAGCTCCAGAGGAAGAACTCGCGGGCGTCTTTGCCGCCGACGGACGCGCCGGCGCTCCCGCGGAGCATCACGTTCATCGCGCCCCACAGCGGGAAGAACTGCTCCGCGTCGAGCCGAAACACCGACTCGACGTGGCTGTCGAACGGGCGTGCGGTGAGAGTGGCGTCCAGGATCGCAGAGTTTCCGGCGATCGGCCCGGTCGACGGGTGGTAGCGGACGGTGTCGTAGCCGATCCGACCCGTCAGCTCGGTCTGGAACTGCACGCGGTCCTTCACCGGCTCGAGCCCGATCAGATCGGCATCGATGCCCTGCGCGCCGCCGACCGAGAGTCCGGCCTGAAGGAAGAGGAAGCGGCTGATCGGATAGCGCAGGATGCCCTGCGCCCCGAAGAAGCGCTCCGCGAAGGAGGTGACCTCGCCTGCGCGACGCGTCGAGCGAATGCGCAGCTCCTGGAAGATCCCGGTTCCCCACTCGGTGCGGTTCTCCTGGTTGAAGTAGAAGAGCTGGCCGTCGATCAGATCGATGCGACCGGTGATCTGGATGTTGGCGACGAGGACGTGATCGCGCAGGAAGTCGGTGGCCGAGGCGAAGAGCAGGCCGTAGACACCGCCCGCACCGGCGCCGAGCAGCCCGAAGATGTTGCCGAGCTCCCAGCTGGAGAGGGCCAGCGGATCGTAGCGCTCCGCCTGCGTCAGCGAGACCGTGGCGCTGGCGGCGGCCGGCAGCATCGGATCGAGCGCCCGTCTCTCCACGGTGAGCAGGTCGCCGGCGGTCAGATGCACCGGGCGCCGGCGACCGGCGTGGTGCAGCATCGCCCAGACGCCGCCGTCCTTTCCCGGCCCCACCTCGAACAGACCGGTGACCACGTCGGTGACGCGAACCGTGTAGCCGCGCTCGACCTGGTAGAGGTTCGCGGCGCCGTTCTGGTAGGCGGTGAAGAGCACGCGCCCGTCCGGGAGCGCCTCGGGGAGCTCCTCGTCGATCGGCTCGGAGGTGAGGCGGGTGACGGTCGCGGTGCGAATGTCGTGGATGCGGAAGAGGTTGAACCGACCGTGTGAGGTAGCGTCGCTGTTGTAGACGATGCCATCCCGGTTCCACGAGACGGTGCGCTCGGCGTAGTCGTCGTTGGTCAGGCGCACCACCTCCTCCGACGACAAATCGAGGACGAACACGTCGCGCCGACCGGCGGTGTCGAGCCCGACGAACGCGACGCTCCCGCCGTCGGGAGCGAGCGCGGTGGAGAACACCGCCAGGATGCCGTAGCGATCGAGCGCGAAGCTGCGGTCGTACCCGGCTGCCAGCGAGATCCGCCAGGCGTCCCGCTTGCCGAGGAGCACGAGCTTCTCGGCCTGGTGGTCGATCCTCTGCACGTGGATCTCGTCTGCGCCGTCCTTCTCGGCCACGTACACCAGCTGATCGTTCGAGAGCGTGAAGTCCCGCCCGGAGGTGGGATGGAGCGACTCGATCCCGGGGACGCCGTCCGCCGCCACCGTCACAGTGTCGTCGGGCGCGCGCTCGTCGAGGAGCAGCAGACGGCTCTGGCCGGTCTCGACCGTGTAGGTGCGGATCATGAGCAGCCGCCCGTTCGGCGAGCTGGCCATCGAGAGCGTCAGCAGGTCGGGGTCGAGCGCCACCGGATCGAACGCGGCCAGCCCCTGATCGGCGGCGAGGAACGCGCGATAGGCGCGGCGCTTGATCCACTCGGCGAACCCGGCGGCGAGCTCGGTGGCGCTGGCGCCGGTCACCTCGGTCACCAGCTCCGCGAACGAGTCGAGGCGAGGTGTCAGATCGGTGCCGGTGACCAACCGCGCGCCTGCTTCGATGATCCGCTGCACCGTCCCCTCACCGTAGACGTCGTCGAGGAACGCGCACCGCACCTGGCCGAGCTTGTAGGTCCACAGCCCCGAGAACGGGCGGTCGGCGAAGAAGTCCAGCATCGCGTACCCGATCTCGGGATCCGGGTTCACGGCCAGGTCGCGCGCGAGCATCTCCGCCTCCTGATCGATCCCGCGCTTCGCGTAGTACTCGGCGAGGCCCTCGACGAACCAGAGCGGCATCTGACGCAGCGGATCACCGCGCACGTCGAGCTCCCGCGCCATCGACCTCACCTTGTCGATCGTGAACTGGTGGGCCATCTCGTGGGCGGAGACCTCACCGAACAGACGATCATCGCCGAAGTACGGCAAGGTCAGCTTGAGATCCTCGGTGCTGGTGATGCCGAGGACGCCCTCCTGCACGGGGAACAGGTTCGTGGTCAGGAACTCGCGGTAGCTGCTGTAGAGGACGTAGGGGAGCTCGTGATCGGGCAGGTGGCTGAAGCGGCAGGCCAGCTCCCGGTAGACCGTGCTGATCTGGGGCGCCGCCCGCTCGGCGACGCTCCGCTCGCCCTCGTAGAAGTAGAGCCGGACGCCCGGCGACTCGCCCTTGGGACAGGCTTCGTCGATCCGCATCCGTGCGACGTCGTGCTGGATCCGACCTACCGCCAGATCGAGGTGCTGCCAGTCGAAGACGGTGTGGCGGACCCGGCTCTGACCCGCCCGCCGCGGCGCCACCACCAGCTGCCCGGACGCAGTGATCGGCCAGAGCGACAGCGCGAGCACGACGACGGCCTCGACCTTCATCCGGGTGCTCGAGCCTAACGCAGCTTGAGCCCCAGGAGCACGGCGATCAGCCCGTAGCCGAGCGAGGCCGGGATCGCGAGAAGCCAAGCGAGCGGCACGTCGCGCAGCAGGTAGAGGAAGACGATCGCGAGCGCGCAGGCGAAGGTGGCGCGCAGCCACAGCGAGAAGGAGAGACGGACCTCGTGCCGGTGGGTCGCGCGGAGGGCCAACAGCAGGGCGACGCAGTAACAGGCGTGCCCCGCGGCGCCGGCCGCCACCACGCCGAACAACCCCCACCGCTCACCGAGGGGATAGAGGGCAGCGGCGAGCAACGCGAGCGTGACGATCTGCGCGACCATGATCGCCCTGCTCTTCCCTTCGGCGACGGTGTACTGGAGCAGCGTGGTCTCCACGGCGCCCGCAGGCAGCGCCAGCGTCGACAAGAGGAGAACGGACGGCACCTCGGGATACTTGTGCGCCAGGCCGAACAGCTCGAGGATCATCGGAGAGGCGCCGGCGGAGGCGATCCCGAGGAGTGGGAACAGGAGGAGCGCCAGGCTGAGCGCGCGCTCGTAGACGCGGCTCCGCTCCTCGCCGGCACGCACCAGCCCGGGGAGCGCGGCCTGCCCGAACAGCTCGGATGGCTTCACGGCCAGCTTCTGGATCTGCTCGCCCATGGAGAGCGCCGCCAACCCGGGCGAGCCCAGCACCACGCGGGTGAAGCTGCCGACGACGCTGTCGCGGACCGTGTAGACCTCGCCCGCGATCCAGAGCGGCCACCCGAACGCGGCGATCCGGCGCAGGAAGTCGCGGTCGACCACCGCCCGGACGGCACCGAGGATCGGAACCTCGAGCACGCGCGCCAGGAACCAGAAGCAGAAGAGCGCGGTGACCGCCAGCCCCAGAAAGTCGCCGAAGATCAGCGCCGCGTCGGCGTCGCTCAGCGTGATGAAGGCGAGCTGAGACAACGACTTCGACAGCGAGGCGACCACGATCAGCCGAGCCTCGTACTTTCCGTCGAAGCGACTCCGCACGACCGAGCGCGTCCAGTTGAAGAAGGAGATCAGCGGGATCGCCAGCGCCGCCAGGGCCAGCCTGTTTCCGGCGAACCAGGCGACCACCGGGGCGACGAGCGCCGCGAGGAGGATCAGCGCGAAGAGACCGCGGTAGGCGAGCGCGGCGAAGCGGAGCCGATCCTCGCCCTCCGCGCCGAAGCGCTGGATCGTCTGGTTCGCGCCCGAGGTCGCGATGGTCATCCCGATCGAGTAGATGAGAACGTACGTCGCATAGTCCCCGAACGCCTCGCGAGAGCGCTCGCGCGCACCGAGCATGCCGACCAGGAATGTGAAGAGGGCGACAGCTGCGTTCGCGCCCAGCAGGTAGCCCAAGTACTGCAGGATCCGCCGGAGCACCCGCTCACGCTTGTACCAACCGCACGCTCGCTTGCCCATCGGCCCGCTCTGACGTGTCCCCGTTGGCGACCATGGGAATCAAAGCGCTGGGACTGATCGTCCTCCTCCCGCTCGCGGCCTGCGACTGCGACGGCGGTGGCCTCCACCAGAAGAAGGCCGACATCGCGGTCAGCCCCAACCCGCTGGTCTTCGACACCGTACCGCGGCAGACCACCGCATCCCGGGAAGTGATCGTGTCGAATCCGGGCGACGATCGCCTCGACGTCACCGCCTTGGTGCTGGAGGCCGGCGGGAGCGCCGGGTTCGCGCTGCCCGACACCGCCAGCTTCGCGGTGGAGCCGGGGGCCACGCACGCGGTCGAGGTCCGGTTCACCGCCGGCGATCTCGAGGACGCCCAGGGCACGCTGCTCCTTCAGTCGAACGCGGACGGCCAGGCCGAGACACGCGTGACGCTGGAGGCGACGCGACGGCAGGGACCCGTGCTGGTGATCTGCGTCGAGAGCGCCGACGTTCCGCTCGCGCTCGACTGCGGCTCGCCGAGCGCGATCGACTTCGGACGCGTCCGCCTCGACGAGGAGCGCAAGGCCGTGGTCACGCTCAGGAGCGAGGGCACTGATCCGGTGAGCATCTCGGCGGTCTCGCTGGCGGGCCACCCCTCGTTCGCGATCGACGCGCCGGTGGTCCCGGCCACCCTCGCGGTCGGCGACCGCCTCGAGATCGGCGTGCGCTTCACCGCGTCGGTCCAGGAAGCCGTCGCCGGCACGCTCTCGATCGCCTCGAACGACACGGTGACGCCGAATCCGCAGGTCGCCCTACAAGGTCAGGGTGCCGAGATCGGGCTGTGCATCGAGCCGGAGATCCTGCGCTTCGGGAGCGTGCGGGCGGGCGCGTCGAGCGAGCGGTCGGTGCGTCTCACCAACTGCGGGAGCGCCGCGTTCGACCTCACCGGCGCCGAGGTCTATCTCGACGCCGAGGAGTTCGCGCTGGTGGGCGGGATCGCCAGCCCGATCACGCTCACGCCGCAGTCGGGGCTCAACTTCGAGCTGACGCTCCGGTACACGCCGCTCGACGAGGGCGACGACGAGGGCCGTCTCCGCATCACCACCTCGAACGGAACGGCGCTCGTCGCTCTCACCGGCGACAGCCGTCCCTGCAGCATCGCGGTCACGCCGGCGGCGCTCAGCTTCCAGTACGATCCCGCGCGCCCGCCCGAGACGAAGAACGTGCTCGTCGAGAACGCGGGGACGTCGAGCTGCACCGTGGAATCCATCGAGATCACGGAGGGCGCCGACGGGGGGTTCCAGCTCGCCGGCGACATCCCCGATCCTCTCGGCGGTGGGACGCTCCCCGTCCTGCCGGCGGTGCTCGAGAGCGGCGAGTCGATCACGGTGCCGGTCGGCTTCTGGCCGCGCACGATCGTGAGCTCCACCGTCTCGGGGACGCTCGAGATCGCCGTGGCCGAGCTCCCGACCGCCCGCACCGTCGACCTCCTCGCCACCCTCGACTTCGTCAGCGTCTGCGATTCTGACGGCCAACCCGACCACGCTCTCGTACGGCTTGCTCGCCGTGGGCGCGCGACGGATCCTGGGCGTTCAGCTCACCAGCGACGGCCTGGGCGCCTGCCGCCTGGGCTCGATCGCGCTCGGGGACGACGACGGCGGCACCTTCACCCTCGAGGCTTCTCCGCCCACCGTCGTCAGCGGTGAGGCGGTCGTCTTCGTCGAGTTCGCGCCCGGCACTCCCGGCGTGCACACGGGCAGCCTGAGGATCGTCACCGACTCGACACCTCCGCAGACGATCGACGTCGCGCTGGTGGGCGGCGCGGGCAGCTCCAGCCTCTGCGTGGACCCTCGCGAGCTTCCGTTCGGAGAGCGGAGCACACCCGGGACGATGGACTTCAACGTGTCGGCCTGCGGCAGTGATCCCGTCATGATCGAAGCGCTCGACTGGACCGATCCCGACCCCGAGATGTCGCTGGTGTCGCCGCCGGCGCTCCCGATCACGCTGGCGGTCGGCGAGACCCGCGCGCTCACGGTCCGCTACGATCCTCAGGATCAGACGGGCGACACCGCGGTGCTGACGGTGCGATCGACCGACCTCCTCGAGCCGAACGTCCCGGTGCGCGCGACCGGCGGCCCCGAGATCGTCCCCCCCGCGGCGGGTCGCTTCCTCTTTTACTGGCAGATCTTCGAAGGAAGCCAGGGCGACATCATGCGCCAGCCTCTGCAGGGCGACCTGACGAGCGCCAGCTTCTGGGGTGACCGGAGCGGGCACGGTTGCGCGGGGTGCCACCAGCTGGCACCCGACGGCAAGTACCTGGCGGTCACCTCGCTCGGCTCCTCCCGCGGGATCAGCGTCGTCGACGTGGCGGCGAACGCGATCGCCACCGCGCCCGGGAGCTACGTCGAGGGCCTCTACATGTCGTGGAACCCGGACGTTCACACGAACCCGCCATATCAATACGTCTACTCGGACAACGGCGATCTGCAGCTGGCCTCGCTCTACACCGGCTATCTGGGACCGCTGGCCGGCGCCTCGGATCCTGCGATCTACGAGACGATGCCCAGCTGGGGGCCGGACGGCCGGATCGCGTTCGTCCGCAGCGCCGCGGGCGGGGGGATCGGCCTCACCGGTCCCGCCGACCTCTACCTGGTCGACGAAGCCGGGGGCGTCGCGACGCCGATCGCAGGCGCCAGTCTGGACGGGAGCGCGAGCTACTATCCGCGCTTCTCGCCGAACGGCCTCTGGATCGCCTTCACGAGGAGCGCCTCCGCACAGGGCACGATCACCGCGCTGGACGCAGAGATCCGTCTGGTCGAGGCGGACAACTCCGGCCAGGTGAAGACGCTGCCGCTCCTCAACGGCGGGGCGTCGTCCTATCCCACGTGGAGTGTGAACGGAGAGTTCCTGAGCTTCAGCAGCAATCGCGCGGGCGGGCTGGGGAGCTGGGACATCTATCTTGCGCCGATCGATCCGGTGACAGGCTCGGAAGGCCTGGCTACGAATCTCACCCCTGCGAATACGCCCTGGTTCGAGCACTCCGCGCAGTGGAGCCCGTGACACCGTTCGTGTCATTCTTCCAGGCGTGGGACGACTAGCCGCGTGCGTGGGCCTCTTCGCGACGGCTTGCGTCTTCGAGCCGCCCTCGTCGACGCTCATCGGGCCCGCGAAGGACGCAGGCGAGGTCACGCCCGATCCCGATGCGACGGTGGACGACGCCGCCGGCACGCGAGACGCGAGCCCGCGAGACGCGGAGACGAACGACATCGCCGTCGAGCCCGACGCGGGCGAGGTCGGCGGACCGGTGGCCGATCCGGGCCCCGATCAGACCGGCATCCCGTGGGACACCTTCCGGGTGGACGGGTCGGGCTCGCTCAGCCCGAGCGGCGATCCGCTGACCTATCATTGGCACATCGCCTCGGCGCCCTCCGGGTTCGTGGGCGGGTTTGCGCCGTTCCCCGGGGTCGCCGTCGCCGACGCGGCGCAGAGCGCGTTCTACGCCGATCGCGCGGGTCGATACCTGCTGGTGCTCGAGGTCTCCGACGGCCGCGCGACCAGCACGGCCACCGCGACGATCGAGGTCTCGAGCTTCCAAGCGGTCCCGGCGCCAGGCGGCGGCGCCCTGACGGAGGTGGTCGCGCTCGCGCCCGCCGGCGAGCGGCTCTTCCTGGGCGTGAAGATGCACGGCGGCGAGGTCTTCGACCTGAGGACGCGGACCAGCTCGGCCATTCCGTGCCTCACGGACGACAAGATCAATGACATCGCGATCGCACCCGGCGGTGCCGCCTACTACGCCTTCGACGACGCCTCGGCGCTGATCGCGACCGACGGCCTCGGCTGCACCACCGTCACCGTTCCGGCCGGCCCGACCAAGATCAAGGACATCGAGATGCTCCCGAACGGCGACTTCTATCTGGCGACGGACCGCAACGTCTTCGGGCGGATCGGCGGCACGTTCGAGGAGTACGAGATCGAGCAGATCGGCGGGACGGGAAAGTACAGCTCGGTCGCTGTGGTCGGACGGACCTTGTGGCTCGGCAGCGATCAGGCGGGCAACCTGGACGGCGCCGTCTTCGCTCCCATCCCCCCGGACCAGGAAGCGCCGATCCTCAGCTTCTTCCCGGGTGACGACAAGATCGAGGCGATCGCCGCCGGCGCCAAGAATCCCGACGCGACCTGGATGGCTGCGGGGGTGGGCATCGTCCACATCCCGGACACGGCCACTCCGACCATCTCCGAGGTGTTCACGGCCGCCATGATCCCGAGCCCGCTCTCGGCGAACATGGTCGCGGTCGCCACCGACCCCGACTCCGGCGACGTCTACTTCGCGAACCCGCAGGGCATCGCCCGCTACAAGCGCGACGTCCGCACGCTGGTCGCGATCCCGAAGGGAACGTCGAACCTGCCGGCCGGCGACCTTCGCGCGATCGCGTTCGATCGGGATCGGCGTGCCCTCTTCGTCGGCAGCCAGAGCGGCGCCTTCCTCGTTCGACCTTGAGGAGCCGCGCTACATCGTCTTCTTCGGCTTCTTCGCAGGCGGTGGCTCCTCCGGAGTCTCCGGACCCGGGTCCGCCGGCACAGCCGGGGCGTCGGTCTTTCGCTTCGCCTTGAGCTCCGCGAGCTGAGCCCTCGCCTTCGCTTCGGCCTCCTGTCGCTCCAGCTCGGCGAGCTGACGCGAGAGCTCGCGGTCGGCTTTCTGCGACGCACCCAGCTCGTCCTCGAGCTCCGCGCGGGCCGACAGCTCGTCGATGTGGCGTCGAACGTTCTCGAGCGCGACATCCTCGGCGCTGGTCGCGAATGGATCCGGAAGCGCCGCAGAGTCGACCGGGACCCGCTGAACGAGGCGCTCGTGCTCTCTTGCGGCATCCTGCACCGATCGAAGATCGCCGACGATCTCCCGGTATGCGTCCTCCTGAGCCTCGACCTCGCTCCTCTTGAGCGCCAACCGCTGGACGAGATCCTCGACCATCCGCGTCAACTGGAGCGCCAGCGCATCATCGTCAGACGAGAGCGCGAGCTCGCGATCCGCCTCCCGGCGCCGCTTGTCGGCCTCCAGCGCCGCCACCTCGCCCTCGAGCTGCTCCTTCCGGGCGAGCGCGCTGGCCGCGAGCTGCCGGACCTTTTTCACTGCATCGTCCATCGTCTACGGCGCCAAGCTAGCACGGACGGGGGACGTTACCACACTGAGACATGAAGCCACGCGCAGGGTGCGCCTGGTCGTGGTCCGTCGATTGCTGTCCTCAAAATCGAATGACCTCCGAGCACCAACTCTTGCCCGTGCTCCCCATTCGCGCCGCGGTCCTGTTCCCTGGCGCCACTATCCCGGTCGCGGTCGGGCGGCCGCGCACGGTCCGTGCCGTGGAGTCCGCCATGGCCACGGATGACAAGAGGATCTTCGTGGTTGCGCTCCGGGACCCGCACGCCAGCGATCCCGGAGCCGGGCAGCTCCACCGGATCGGGACCGAGGGGATCATCAAGAAGCTGCACCGCTTCCCCGACGGCACGCTGCAGCTCGTCGTCCTCGGAGAACGTCGCGCTCGGTGGGAGTCGATGATCCGCGAGGCCCCGCACTTCGTCGCCGAGGTTCGACCGCTCCCGATGATCGAGTCCCCGGGCGCGGCGGTCGAGGCGCTGGAGCGCACCGTCCTCGACCTCGCCCAGAACGCCGCCGCCATGGCCGATCCCCAGCTCGTCGGCCTCGATCTCTCTGCGCTCATGGGCCAGGTCGAGCACTCCGACCGGCTCATCTATTCGCTCGCGACGCTGTTCTCGTTCGAGCCGGCGGCCGAGCAGGAGATCCTGGCGTCTCCCACCACCCTGGAGGCCCTCGAGACGCTCCGCAGCGTCCTCGTGCACGAGATGGACGTGCTCGAGATCCGCAATCGCATCGCCGACCAGGCGCGGGGCGAGCTCGCCCGCGAGCAGCGGGAGCACATCCTGCGGGAGCAGCTGCGCGCGATCCGCACCGAGCTCGGCGAAGAGGCCTCCGAGGAGGCCCAGCGCAACGATCTGCGCCTGAGAGCCGCCGACGCTCACCTCCCCCCGGAGGTGATGTCCGAGGCCGAGCGCGAGCTCGCGCGGATGGGCAGCTTGCCGGCGGCCTCCGCGGAGTACCACGTCGTGGTCAGCCGTCTCGAGCTGATCCTCGAGCTGCCGTGGACGAAGCTGACGTCGGGTGACGTCGACATCTCCCTCGCGCGCCGGATTCTCGAGGAGGATCACCACGGCCTCCCCGACGTGAAGAGTCGGATCCTCGAGCACCTGGGGGTGCTCCGGATGAACCCGAGCGCCAAGTCGCCGATCATCTGTTTCGTCGGCCCGCCCGGGACCGGAAAGACCTCGCTCGGCCACTCGATCTCACGCGCGCTGGGCCGCGGCTTCGAGCGCCTGAGCCTCGGCGGCATGCACGACGAGGCAGAGCTCCGCGGTCATCGCCGAACGTACGTGGGCGCCATCCCCGGGCGAATCCTCCAGGGGATCCGCAGGGCCAAGTGCCGCGATCCCGTGTTCATGCTGGACGAGGTGGACAAGATCGGACGCGACTTCCGCGGCGACCCGTCGAGCGCGCTCCTCGAGATCCTGGACCCCGAGCAGAACGTCACGTTCTATGACAACTACCTGGCGTTGCCGTTCGACCTCTCGCGGGTCTTCTTCATCACCACCGCCAACACGCTCGAGACCATCCCGCCGCCCCTCCTTGATCGAATGGAGGTCATCTCGCTCTCCGGCTACACGCATCGCGAGAAGCTGGCGATCGCGGAGAGTTTCCTGGTCCCCCGGCAGCGAACGCAAGTTGGGTTGACCGCCGAGGATCTCACCTTCGACACCCACGCGATCGCGGACATGATCTCCGAGCACACGCGCGAGGCCGGCGTCCGCCAGCTCGAGCGGACCATCGGGAAGGTGGCGCGGAAGGTCGCGCTGAGGTTCGCCGAGGGCGACACCACCCCGAAGACGATCAGGACCTCGGATGTCGCCGACATGCTCGGCCCGCCCGCGATCTCGTCCGAGCTTTTGCGCTCGGTGATGCCGCCCGGCGTCGCACCCGGCCTCGCCTGGACCGAGGCCGGAGGCGACGTGATCTACGTGGAGGCCGCCGAGCTCCCCGAAGGCCGGGGCGTGATCCTGACCGGCCAGCTCGGGGAGGTGATGAAGGAGTCGGCGCAGGCGGCACATAGCTACCTGTGGTCGCGGGCCGCCCAGCTTGGCCTCGATCGCGATCGGTTCGCCAGGTCCGGCGTACACCTCCACGTGCCGGCGGCGGCGACGCCCAAAGACGGTCCCTCGGCCGGGATCACGATGGCCACCGCCCTGGCCTCCCTCTTCATCGGCCGCTCCGCACGGAGCGACACGGCGATGACGGGCGAGATGACGCTGGCCGGTCTCGTGCTGCCGGTCGGCGGCGTGAAGGAAAAGGTGCTCGCCGCCCATCGCGCCGGGTTCCGCAGGATCGTGCTGCCCCGAGCCAACGCCAGGGACCTGAAGAAGCTGCCGGAGGACGTGAGGAGAGAGCTCAACATCGTGCTGGCCGAAACCGTGGACGAGGTGCTCGACGCGACGCTGACCGAAGCGACCGCGGCCATGCGACCGGCGATCGGTCATTGAGGAGGAACGAGATGGATGCACCGCTGAGAGTCATGCACGTCTTCGCCCATGAACCGGGCGAGTTCGAACGCGAGGTCAACGAAGCGCTGCGTCGGATTTGCGACGAGAACTGCGTCGTCGGCGACATCAAGTACGCCATCGATCCCACCACGGGATCGGCACGTGGAGGCTTCGGGGCGATGATCATCTACGAGCAGGGAGAGGGGGAAGGGCCATGAAAGTCGGAGAGCTGGCAGCCCATCATGTGGTGACGATCGGACCGGAGGCCTCGGTCGTGGAGGCCGCGCGCCTCATGCGCGAGCACCACGTCGGCGACGTGGTCCTGGTGGAGGAGAAGGACCTCCAGCGCGTGCCCATCGGCGTGGTGACGGACCGGGACATCGTGGTGTCGGTGATCGCGCAGAAGGTCCAGCCGCTCGACTCCATCATGGTCGGCGACATCGCCGCGCGGGAGCTGGTGGTGGCGGACGCCGATCAAGACATCGCGGACGTCGCTCGGACCATGCTGGCCGAAGGAATCCGGCGCGTGCCCGTGGTCAACGCGCTCGGGGCCCTGGTCGGGATCGTCACGTACGACGATCTGGTGGCGTGGATGGCGGACGAGCTGGCGGACTTTGCCCGTCTGTTTGCTCGGCAGCGTCGGCGGGAGCGGCAGAGCCGCAAGTAGGATCGCCCTCGATCGCGGACGCCGTCTTCTTGGGAAGCGGCGTCCGCCTGGGCAAGTGCGGCTCTTCTTCGGGGTCCTCGTCGCGATCGACGTGGCCCTCCCGGTAGGCTTCGTTCCATCTCAAGTAGGCCGGGTTCATGACATCATCCCTCCGGTTTCGAGGCAGTCGGACAGGGCGCGATAGGTCTCGACGATGGACTCGTGCTCGGGTGCGGCGCCGAGCGCGCGCACCAGGCGGGTGGCGAGCGTGCCGTGCTCCAGGATGGTGGAGAGCGGCGCGGCCCACGGGCCCTCGAGGGTACCGGTGGAGCCGAGCAGGTGCGCCCAGAGCTCGCGGGCCCGCACCGGACCCCGCCGCCAGCCGACCGCGGCCAGGTAGGACGCGTCCTCGATCAGCGTCTCCTCCGCAGACTCCACGGTGCGCATGAAGATCGCGGACAGCGGCGCCACCTGTTGATCCTGCTGGACCCGCAAGGGCGAAGGCCGCTCCTCCACGAGGGACCGCACCACGGCGGTGACGCCGGCGCAGATCGCGAGGTCGACGCCCGGGTGCTCCTGGCAGTCCATCACGCGGATCTCGATGGTGTTGCGCTCGAAGCGAACGATGGCGCCGCGTGCGTTCAGCCACTCGTGCTGCAGGATGCCCTCGGGATCGTGCGGCGCGATGGCCCGGTAGATCGGCGCGAGCACCTTCTCTCGATACGACCGCTCGTCGAACGCCGGCTCCGGGATCACCGACCCGCTCACCTCGGGGATGCGGGCCGCGTTGGTCCGGTAGACGGCCAGGCGCTCGTCCAGGTTTCGCGTGCGGCGCCCCTCCACGTAGGGCGAGCTGGCGGTGAGCGCCGGCAGGATCGGCAGCACCAACCGGATCGCGGCGTGGAGCCGGCCCAGCTCGGCGTCGTCGGCGAACGGAAGGTTCAGGTGGACGCTCTGCAGGTTGGACCAGCCGTGGCCGCGGCAATCGAAGATGCGATCGAAGGCCTGGTAGATCTCGCCGTAGTCGTCGGTCCACCGCTCGAACTCGCGGAACGGATCCATGAACGGATGCATGCCGCCCGGGAGCAGGCGCGCACCCAGCGGGCGGAGCCGATCGAGGAGGTGCCGGAGGCTCGCGTCGAAGTGAGCCCGGTACGGCTCGAGCGTGGGGGCCGGATCGGTGGTCTTCAGCTCGATGACGTGGCGTGCGAGCTCGTTCGACCACGTGATCGGACCGTCCTCGATGCTGTTCACGACGGCGCCGTCCTCGACCAGGACGCGATCAGCGATCGGCCGCACCGCGAGCGTCTCGCGGTCGACGATCATGTACTCGATCTCGATCCCGTGGGCCTCGAACAGCCCGATGGCTGGGCTCATCGCCGGCTTTCCTTCTTGATCCGGATCCACTCCAGAAACTGCTTCATCACCCGGTTGAACAGCTCGGGCCCCAGGAGCTCGTCCTCACAGCCGACCTCGAGGTTCGGGTTGTCGTTCACCTCGATGACGGAGGGGCGGCCGTCGATCTCCTTCATGTCCACGCCGTACAACCCCCGCCCGATCAGCTGTGTGGCTCGGAGCGCGGTGTCGAGCACTCCGGGCGGCACCTCCGAGAAATCGACGGCTTTGTGGCCGCCGAACTCCTCGACCTTGCTCCCGTAGTTGTAGACCTGCCAGTGGCCCTTCGCCATGTAGTACTTGCAGGCGAACAACGGCTTGCCGCCCAGCACACCGATCCGCCAGTCGAAGTCGGTCGGCACGAACTCTTGGGTCAGAATCAGCTCGGAGGACTCGAGCATGCGTCGCGCTTCGCGTTCGAAGGAGACCTTGTCGTTCACCCGGATCACACCCTTCGAGAACGCACCATCGGGGGTCTTCAGAATGCTCGGGTACTCGACGCTTCCCGAGGCCTGCTCCAGCGAGCCCTTGTCGAAGATCGTCGTCTTCGGGTGAGGGAGGCCGTGGCGTTGAAGCAGCTCGGCGAGGAACACCTTGTTGGTGCACCGCAGGATCGAGTCGGGATCGTCGATCACCACCAGGCCCTCGGCGGCGGCGCGCCGGGCGAATCGATACGTGTGGTGATCGACCGCCGTCGTCTCGCGGATGAAGAGCGCGTCGTACTCACCGAGCCGGCCGAAGTCGTCCTTCTCGATGAAGTCGACGGACAGACCGATCGCCTCGCCGGCCTTGACGAAGCGCGCCAGCGCCTGCGCGTTCGAGGGTGGGCTCTCCTCCTTGGGATTGACGAGGATCGCGACGTCGTACGCGTGTCGATCGACGCGGGCCCGCGGCGCGCCCTTCGAGAAGAAGCGCGCCACCATCTCGGAGACGATCGTGCGATCCGCGGGAGAGAGCTCGGACGGCGGGATGGGGGCGGCGCTGTGGAGGCGCCATTGATCCTTCTTCTTGCGGAAGGTCGCGCGTAACAGCGGCACCTGGAAGTGGCCGAACAGCGCCCGACCGAGACGGGCGAAGCGCTCGTCGTGCGTGCGGCCGAAGAAGCTCTCCACCACGAAGCGATCGATCCGCAGCGACTCGAACGCCTTCTTCGCGATCGACTCCACGTCCTCGCCCACCAGCCGGAGCGTGGCGCGGCTCTTCAGATCCGTGATCGCCGAGACCGACGGGATGACCTTGTGCCCGCGCGCCGACGCCAGGAGCGACGCGTAGTAGCCGACGCTCTGGTACTGGTAGCCGCGATCGAGGTTCACCACCTTCGCCGGCGGTCCGGACGCGTAGGAGGGGTCCGTGAGGTACTTCTTGGTCGAGACGATCTCGACGTGCCCGTTGATCGGGGGCCACTCTTCAGGTCGGTGGACCAGGAGGAGATGTCGCATCATGTTCTCCGAGGGGGAGAGACGACGAGAAGGTTGGCATCGAGGGTCGCGATGCCGAGACATATCGCGCCGATCAAACGATCCAGAGAGACGTGGTACACCCGGTCCTTGGAGACCGGGTTGGGTTCTAGCGGGTCCGAGATCAACACGCTTCGCTCAGTCGAGTCGTAGCCGGAGACGATCACGAAGTGGCCGACGGGCTCACCGCCGACGTCATCGTGTTGGTTCGTCCTGGGGTCCTCTCTCGCTATCCCATAGAGATAGGTGGCGGAGAGTCCCGTCAAGATCGGAATGCCCTGTTCGAGGGGTCCGCGGAGCGTTTCCTCGCCCAGCGGTGTGTAGCGAATTCGCCCTCCCGCACCCAGGTACTCCAGATAGGCCGGCGTCGCCTCCGTCAGTCTGGGATCGCTCTTCATCCGCCGTTGGGCCTCCAGCTTGGCCGCAAGGTCCGCACCTTCGAGGAACCACGTCGGATCGAAGGTCCGGAGATTGAGCGTGAAGAGCGTGGTGTCATAGCCGCGACGGCGGGCGTGGGAGGCCAGATGGACACCGAGGGTACCGCCCCCCGTGAGCCGCGGAACCTCCGCGATCACGTCGTCGAGCGGCACGGGGTCGCCGAAGAAGCGATAGACCGCCGCCAGACAGGTCGCGCCGCAGGTCTCCTCGGTGGGCTGCGGCGACACCTCGATCGGAAGGGTCACCATGCGGCAGAAAGGTGCACGCCCGCGGTCGCGGATCAAGCGCTACGCGAAAACGCCTCGCAGCGAGACCTCAGGGGGCGTCATGGTCGGTGCGCAGGACCTCCTGGAACGCGTCGGCCATCCGCTCCCACGATTTGCGCACGGCGAGGGACTGCTCGACGTGGAGGAAGCGGCCCGCCGACTTCGTGGCGGTGTCGGTGCAGGCGTCCAGCAGGATCCCGTTGACGAAGCGGCCCTGCACGTTGGTGGTTCCGCACAGGCGCTGATCGACCTTCGCGCCCGGATAGGCGTTGCAGGTCGTGATGTGCTCGTCGGGGAACACGACCCGGAGCGCGCTGGCAAAGCGCGCCACCACGGCGCCGTCGGTCGTGGGCAGCGTGGTGCCGTCAGAGATGCTGATCCCGCCCTTGCCCATGCCGTGGAGCGAGACGACCAGATCATCGGGGAAGGCATCCGCGAAGAATCGGTGCAGACCGTTGAACACGCTGCCGAGCGAGTGCGCCATGTCCGATTCGGTCGGGCCCTCACCGTGACCGCAGATCCCGGTCGAGCCGTCGCAACCGGACTCGAGCGAGCTGGCACATCGATGCGTGGTCGCGATGATCAACGCCCGCGCGCGCACCGCCTTGAAGAGCTCGAGGCCCTGCCGCTCGGTGAACAGATCGTAGCGCGGGTGCGGCGCCTCCACGATCAACCGTCGCGCGTTCGGATCGGCGCGCCAGACGAAGACCGCATGGCCGCTGTTGGGGATCGCGGGGACGCCGAGGACCAGGCCCTCCTCGTCCTCGGTGCCGCGGCACAACCAGTAGCCACCGATGAGGGCGTCATGGAAGGCGCGCTCCGCGTCGCCGGCGAGCATGCGCTCGAGCGCCCGTCGGACATGCCGCACGGTGGACTCATCGGGGGCCGCGTACGAGTCGGAGTCGGCCTGGGGCCCCAGCTTGACGGCGCCCCGCACGGTCTCCGCGATCGAGCGCCGGCAGTAGGGGATGGCGAGCAGGTCGGGGGCCTCCGCCAGGGCGGGTCCGGCCGAACCGACCGCGAGCAATGCGACCCATGACACCAGCACCAGGTACCTCATCGGCCTACGTCAGGATCTCTTGAGCGAGACGCGGATCCGGATTGATCGTACTGAAGAATCGCGGTCGAAAGCGACCCTTGCGGGTAAGCAGCGCATCGGCCATGCGATCGATCGCACGGACGGCCAGCGTGGTCTGAACGTAGGCCTCGATCAGGTCGTCGAGACCGATGCCCAACCGATTGAAGTCGCGGCTGTCCATCAGGAGCAGCCGGTCGGTCTCCGTCTCCCACGAGTGCTCTCCGGTTCGGACCGAGAGGTTGGTGCCCAGCATGTCCCAGGAGGGGACCTCGGGCTCGAGCCTCGCCGCCAGCGGTACACGAGCTCGGCGCGCGTAGATCGCCACCGGAAACACGCCCTCGTCGCCCGCACCGATCATGAAGCGAAGATCGAACACGTAGAGCTGCGACCTTTTGTCCGGCACGGTGCCGACGTGATAGAGGCTGCCCTGAGCGCTGCGCGAGCTCCATCCGCTGTTCCCAATCAACGCTTGTACCACGAACCGGTCGTAGCGATGCTCCGCGCTCATGAAGGATGCGAGCTCACCCGGGTTCGCGATCGTGAAGACACCCTGCCCCGCGTTGCTGTACGGGACCTTCACCACCGCGACGCCCCCCATCCGCTGCACCCACAGTGGCACCTCATCGATGGGGACGTCCCAGATCGTATCCGGGGTGCGAATCTGGAGCCCGACGCTGCGCAAGTCCGCGTTGTAGAGATCGTAGGCCTTGGCGGCGAGGAGCTTGTTGCGTCCGCCCGCGAGACACACGAGCACCGGGTTGAAGAGCTCCGTCCTCGTCACCGGCGGGATGCGTCCCCACGGGCGCTGCGTCACGTAGCGGAGCGCGCCGCGGATCGGTTGCCACTCGCCGCCGACGCGGATCTCGAGCGTGCCGTCCTCGGTGAAGCGGTGGAGAGGATCCGGCACACCCTCGAAGCACGGCACCAAGTGGACGACCTCGCCGGTCAGGTCGGCGAGCACCGCCGCGTACCCCGAGGCCTCCATCTTGTTCTTGTCGTAAAGGACGGCGAGGCCGCCCGGCGGCAGGCTCCGGCGCTTGAGGCGGGGGAGAAACGCCCGCTCGAGGAGTGTGGCGTAACCGGCCTGTTGGCCCTCTTCGTGGACGAACGGCATCGACTTCTGCCCCGACGGGCAGGAGTTCGTCTCGATCACCACCATGCGGCGGGCACCGTCCTCGGTGGTGGCGTTGAACAGGTCGGCACCGCCCCAGCGGAAGTGCTTGGGCGCTTCACGGAGCACGTCGCGAATCCCGTGCGGGGTGACCTCGGGATGAAGATGGCAGAAGCGCTCGGCGATGCGCTCGTTCCCGAGGCCCATGAAATAGCGCACCAGCGGGTGAATCTGGGCGTTCAGCACCCGGGGGTAGTAGTGGCGCTCGACCTCGAATCGGCCGCGCTCGTAGGGGACCGGCTCCGTCGTGGGCAGGCTCGCCGAGCGGGGTGCGGGGTCAGGCTGCGTCACGCATGCACCTCTCCGTGCTTGAAAATCGCTCCCCGAAAGGTCGATGCTTCGCGCCCGTGACGCCCACGTCCCCCTCCCCTTCCTCGCGCCGAGAGTACACGAGATGAGTGCCCTCGCCATCATCGGCGGTACCACGGCGGCTCTGGCCGGGCTGGGCATCTTCGAAGGCCTGCAGCATCGCAAGCACCTGTCGAAGCTGAAGACTCGCATTCACGTCAACGGCACGCGCGGCAAGAGCAGTGTCACGCGTCTGATCGGGGCAGGCCTGCGCGAGGGCGGGATCGTCACCTGCGCCAAGACCACCGGAACGCTGGCGCGGATGATCCTCCCCAACGGCCGCGAGTACCCGGTCTATCGACCTTCCCACGCGAACGTCATCGAGCAGCTCCGCATCGTCCGCGTCGCAGTGGAGGTCGGCGCGGAGGCGCTGGTGATCGAGTGCATGGCGGTGCAACCCAGCTTGCAAGCGCTTTGCGAGCAAAAGTTCGTCCGGGCCACGCACGGCGTCATCACCAACGCCCGTCCCGATCACCTGGACGTGATGGGTCCGAGCGACAAGGACGTCGCGCTGGCGCTGGCCGCCACCACGCCCGTCGCAGGTGTCCTCTACACGGCGGAGCAGCGCCACCTCGACGTCTTCGCGAACGCCGCCAGGGACCGGCGGACGGCGCTGATCCCGGTCGGTCTCGACGCGGTCGACGAGGTCACGCCCGATGAGCTCCGCAACTTCAGCTACATCGAGCACGCCGAGAATGTGGCGCTGGCCCTCAAGGTCTGCGAAGACCTCGGGGTGTCCCGGGAGACGGCGCTGGCCGGCATGTGGAAGGGGAAGCCGGATCCGGGCGTGCTCGCCGCCTACGAGCTGAGCTTCTTCGGGCGCCGGATCATCTTCGTCAATGCGTTCGCCGCGAACGATCCGGAGTCGACGGAGACGATCGTCCGCATGGTCACCAAGCGCTTCTCGGACGTGGAGCGCACCGTCATGCTGGTGAACTGCCGCGCCGATCGACCGGATCGATCGCGTCAGCTCGGCGAGACCTGCCTCGACTGGGGCGAGACCGACCACTACCTCTTGATCGGGACCGGCACGTTCATCTTCGCCCGGGCCGCCATGGAGCGCGGCATCGATCCCGGACGCGTCACCTACGCCGAGGACATGCGGATCGAGGAGATCTTCGAGCTGGTCGTCGACGTCGCCGGAGAGAGCGCGCTCATCATCGGCGTGGCCAACATCGGCGGGCAGGGCCTCGACCTGGTCCGTTACTTCAAGAACCGCAGCACGTTCGTGCGGACGGAGATCTGAATCGGATGGAATCCTTACCCGTCGCCATCGGCATCGGGCTCGCGGTCAGCCTGCTCTTCTCGGAGCTGTTCGGGCTGGCGGCGGGCGGAATGGTCGTGCCCGGCTACATCGCGCTCGCGCTCAGCCACCCGATCGACGTCATCCTGACGCTCGCCACCGGCGTGCTCACCTTCGCCATCGTCCACGCGCTCGCGTCGATCGCGATCGTCTATGGCCGGCGGAGAACCGTGCTGATGATCCTGGTGGGATACATCCTCGGGTCGATCACCCGGGCGTTCGCCAGCGGTCTTCCGCCCGAGATGGGCTCGGGCCAGGCGGTGGTCGGCTACATCATCCCCGGCTTGATCGGCATCTGGATCGACCGGCAGGGCGCCGCCGAGACCATCAGCACGCTCCTGACGGCGGCGGTGGTGGTACGATTGGTCCTGCTCCTGGCTCTCGGAGAGGCCGTCCTATGAAGAAGATGTACTGGCGCCCGCGGCGCGTCTCCCGCACGGCCCTCGTGCTGATCTCGGTGTGGTCGGTCGCCGGCTACGCGGCGCTCGAGCGGTTCCCGAGCAAGGTCCAGGAGCCCTACCACCAGGAGAAGATGGCGGCGGCCCAGCTGGCGCGCGAGGCCTTCGAGGCGATCCGCAAGGAGCGGCTGCGCCGGCGGCTCCCGATCGACACGGAGAGCGACATCGCGCAGAGCGGCTTGATCGGCACGCTGGTCACCCCGATCACCACCGACACCGGCTCGCTGGTCGCGAAGCAGACGTCGATCAACCCGAACTTCGCGGCGCTGATCGTCGGCTATCTGAAGTCGATCGACGTCACCGAGGGCGACGCGGTCGCGGTGGGCTACTCCGGCTCGTTCCCGGCGATCAACATCTCGGTGCTCGCCGCCTGCGAGGTCCTCAAGCTCAAGCCCGTCATCATCGCCAGCGCCTCCTCCTCCCAGTGGGGCGCCAACGAGCCCGAGTTCCCCTGGCTCGACATGGAGAGGACGCTCTACGATCAGGGCATCATCAGCTCGCGCGCGGTCGCCGCGTCGGTGGGCGGCATCGAGGATCGCGGGCTCGGCATGACCAAGCGCGGCCGCCGGATCCTCCACCAGAAGATCGCGGAGCACGGGATCCAGCTGATCGATCCCGAAAACTTCGCGGCCAGCGTGGAGCAGCGCATCCAGATCTACCGGCAGCACGCGGGCGCCGCGCCCATCCGGGCCTACGTCAACGTCGGCGGCGGCACCACCTCCGTGGGACGCAAGGCCGGCAAGCTGGCGTTTAGGCCCGGCCTCAACCGCAACGCGCCCGGCGTGGCCCTGCCGGAGGACTCGGTCATGGGGCGCTTCATCGACGAGGGCGTGCCGGTGATCCACATGACGCGGATCGCGCATCTCGCCGACAACTACGGCTTCCCGATCTCCCCCACCAGCACGCCGCTCGTCGGCGAGGGCAAGGTGTTCCACCGCGATCGGACGAACGTGTGGTTCGCCGGCGGGCTCCTGCTCAGCATCCTGATCGCGCTGTACCTGTTCGTGCGCTCCGACCTCGGCTTCCGGATGACCCGCGTGACCCGCCGCGGCGGCGACTCCGCGCATCCCGAGCCGATGGTCTGAGTCGGAACGGATAGACGAGCCCGCCGCGCAGCGGGTGAAGGGCGGCGGTCGGTGGGGGACGCACACCTTGACCCGAAGTCCGGTTCGACCGACCAACCAAGGGTGACGCCGGCGTTCGCGCTCGTCCTCGCGACCACCGCGACCACCGCGACCGCCACCTCTGCACCGGAGTTCATCAAGGGCGACCTGACCTACGTGGGCACGCGCGAGCTCGTCTCGCGGTACGACCACGTGAGCGTCCGCATCGGCCCCCAGATCATCGACAAGGAGATCTTCCTCTCGGTCGCGCCCGGCGCGGCCTTCTACCCGGGGAGCTGGGCGGTGGGGGTCCACGTGCCGCTGAACCTCCTCCTCCTCGAGGCCGGCACCAACCAGTTCGGCAAGCTCAAGCTGCGCCGCGAGGACTGGGACGAGCCCTCCGACTACGCGAAGATCATCCGCTTCATCAGCTACGGCCGGAAAGAGGATCCGCTGTACTTCACCATCACCTCATTGCGCCCGTACACGCTCGGTCACGGTGAGCTGATCCATCACTACCAGCCGAACATCGACATCGATCGCTCGCTGACCGGCGGCGTGTTCGAGGGCTACACGGCGTGGGGCGGCGTCCAGCTCGAGCTCAACGACATCACCTTCAAGGGGCGCGTGCTGGGCGCGCTCGCGTTCGTGAAGCCGCTGTTCTTCCTCGACAACCCGATCCTGCAGACGCTCTCCTTCGGCGCCGAGTACGCCGGCGATCTGGCCGCGCCGCGCTGCGTGCAGGTCTCGGAGAAGGATCGTCGGTGCGTGCCCGGATCGGGCAACCAACCCGGCTTCGATCCGCTGACCGGTCAGAGCCGCGACGACACCTTCGTCCGGACCGACCCGGACCTCGGCCGTCCGGTCGTCGAGGAGACGGCGATCCACGCGATCGGCTTCTCGGGCGAGATCAAGGTGCTGAAGACGGAGCCGTCGGACCTGAAGGTCTACGCCACCTGGCACGGCTTCATCCACGGCGGCGACGGGCTGGCGCTGGGCGCGCTGGGCCGGTTCAACCTGGGCGAGGAGACCATCCACGCCTTCCGCGCGCGGGCCGAGCTTCGGACCTTCGGCCGCCGCTTCCAGCCCGACTACTTCGACACGCTGTACGAGGTGACCAAGTATCAGATGATCCAGTCGAAGCCGCGCTTCCAGATCGCACCGACGCGCTACCAGTGGGTCTTCGGCGACGAGGAGAACGGCTTCGCGCCCTCGAGCGAGGGACGGAGCTGGGGCTACAACCTCGAGCTCTCCTGGGGCATGTTCGCCGGCTCCCGCGGCAAGAAGCAGATCGCCGCCGCCATCGGGCTCTCCGAGTCCACGCGCGACCTGGACACGAACTTCTACCTCCACCTCGAGGTGCCGATCGTGAAGTTCATCCAGCTCTTCGGCAGCTTCATCCGCGTGAACGCCTCCAACCTGGGCGATGTCTTCGCGGGCTCGCCCGAGAACGTGGTGGTGCTGTCGGGGCTGCGGATCCAGATCTTCCCGTTCCTGTTCGCGAACGCCAGCTACACCCGCACGTATCGGATCGTGCGGAGCCCGGGCCGCGAGTTCCACCTGGGCAACGACAACATCGTCGACGAGCGCGGCCAGCCTTCGAGCCTGTTCACGAACGATCGCATCTTCGAGAACATCGACACCCTCTACGTCGACCTGGAGCTGGGATGGGAGTTCCGGGAGTGAGGAGCCCCGTCTTTGCGCTGCTGGTGCTCTCGGCCTGCACCGAGAAGACCGACGTCCCCATCGGGTTCGCCGCCGAGGGCAGTGCCTGCGACCGAGTCGCCGACTGCCAGGCCGGGCTCGACTGCCGCGACGGCACCTGCACGCCGATCCCCGAGCCCGACATCACCGGGCGCGCCGGCAGCGCCTGCACCGGCGACGGCGCGTGCGCCGGCGACCTCTGCTGCGGGAACCAGGGGGTCTGTCGCGCGCCGCTCGCCGGCGCCTGCGGGCTGCCCGCCGGAGCGCGCTGCGGCCTCACCCCCGACTGCGACGTGGGTCTGTTGTGCGACGGCTTCGGTCTCTGCGCCGCGCCCGGGAGCGGCCCTGGTCAAGGCGAGGAGGGCGACGCCTGCGCCGGCCTCGAGGACTGCGCGCGCCCGCTGATCTGCGGCGCCGGCGACACCTGCCAGCCGCCGCCGTTCTTCCCCGGCGTCGCGTGCACGCGCTCGGAGGAGGAGCTGGGCGCCTTCCGCGCCTACTTCGAGGTGCCGCGCGGTGCGCCGCTCGACGAGTTCTATCGGCAGCCGTTCCCCAGCGACGTGCGGCTCACCGGCGGCCGCATCGATCTGTCCGGCCACCCCGATCCCGGCGACGTGGGCGGCGTGGACTTCGCCGCGCTCTACCTCTCTGCGATCGAGGAGGACTACGTCGGCTTCGGCCTCACCGAGCCGGTGTTCCTCCGCTTCTCCGATCGCGTCGACGAGTCCACGCTCTCGATCGACGGCGGCGCCGCCACCGTGATGCTCGCCGACGTCGCGACCGGGACGAGCGTCCCGATCCAGATCCTGTATCGCGCGGAGGCCGGCGAGTTCATCTGCGCCAGCTCGCTCGCCGTCGCGCCCATCGACGGCTTCGTGCTGTCGCCGCGAACCACCTACGCCGTCGTGATCACCACCGGCGTGAAGAGCTGGAAGGGCGAGACGCCGATCCACGACGGCGACTTCGCGGCGATCCTCGCCGACGCCACCCCCGAGGATCCGGCGCTCTCGCAGGCCCAGACCGCCTTCGCCCCGCTCGCCGGGCTGCTCGAGAAGCTGGGTCTCGATCCGAGCGAGGTGGCGGTGGCCTCGGTCTACACCACCGGCGACCCGGGCGCGGTCGGGCCCGAGCTCTTGGATGCCGTCGCCAGCGCGCCGGCGCCGGTGCTCTCGAACGCCGTCCGCTGCACGGGCGCCGCCGTCTCTCCGTGCGCCGAGGGCGGCGAGCGCGGCTGCCCGCCGGTGAGCGCCGGCTTCCACCAGATCCACGCGATGGTCTCGAACCCCGTCTTCCAGCGCGGGACCCGGCCCTATCCGTCCGCGGGTGACGGGACCGAGGGCGCGCTGGCGCGCAAGGCCGACGGGACGATCGAGGCCGTGGGGCGCGAGTCGATCTGCGTCGCGCTCGCGATCCCCAAGAGCGCGATGCCGGCCGGCGGCTGGCCGGTGGTGATCTACGGCCACGGCACCGGCGGCGACTTCCTCTCCGGGATGGGCGATGTCGCCGGCGACCTCACCGCCTCGGGGATCGCGGTCGTCGGCTTCGACGGCGCGATGCACGGCCCCCGGCAGGGGCTCCCGCCGGCGCTCCGCCAGGATCCGGGGCGGCTCTTCTTCAACGCCCAGAACCCGCGCGCCGCCCGCGACAACGTGCTCCAGGGCGCCGCCGACATCCACAACCTGGTGCGCCTCCTGAAGACGCTCCAGCTCGAGCAAGCAGAGGTCGGGTTGACGGCGCGCTTCGATCCCGCGCGCATCCTCTACTACGGGCACTCGCAGGGCACGGTGGTGGGGGCGCCCGTGCTGGTGAACGACCCGGATCTGCGGGCCGCCGTCTTCACCGGCGCCGGCGCGGAGATCGGCCTCACCATGGTCTACAAGAAGAAGCCGAACGACGTCGCCGCCCTCACCCGCGCGCTCTTCGGCGATCAGACCGTGAGCCGGCTCCACCCGATGATCGGGCTGATGTCGCTCTTCTTCGGCCCCGCCGACGCCACGCCCTACGCGGCCCAGCTCCCCGAGGGCCGGGTCCACTTCCTCCACGTCTACGGCAGGAACGACGGCTTCACCCCCGAGGTCACGCAGGCTGCGATGATCCGCGCCGGCGGCTACCCGATCGTCGGCGACGTGATCGTCCCCCTCGACGGCATCCCCCGCACCGCCGCGCCCGCCTCCGCCACCCTGGCGGGCGCCTCCGTGGGCGCCATCCAGTTCGAGCCGCCGCTCACCGCCGGCGTGCCCGACTACGACGGCCACTTCGTCGGCACGCGCGACCCTGCCGCACGCGCCGCGATCGTCACGTTCCTCGACGGCGCCGCCCACTCGGACGCGGCCCCGGAGATCACGCGATGAAGTGGTCGCTCCCACTCGCGCTGCTCTGTACCGGCTGTGGCGGCGGCGTCCCCATCCAGCTGGTCCTCGATCAGTTCGCCATCGATCTGTCGCTCGACGACGCAGTGGCCGCGGTCTCACCGCAGCTGTTGCCGCCCGACTCGCCCGGGCTGCCGGAGCGTTGGCCCGACGAGTTCCCCGACATCTGCTGGGACGCGCTGATCGACACCGATCCCGATCTGGGCGGACGCATCGACCTCACGCCCGATCCCGAGACGGATCCGCAGGCCGCCGAGGACTTCGGACCGGTCAACAGCGGCCTGGTCGATCGCATCGAGATCGATCGCCTCGTCGTCCGCGTCGAGCGGAACACGCTCAACGTCGCGCTGCCGCCCATCGAGATCCAGGCCTCCGACGCCCTCGACGCCGACGGCGCCGACCGCCGCGCCTGGCGCACCCTGGGCGCGATCGGCGCCGACCGCATCTCGCCGCCCTGCGCCTCCGGCGAGCCCGACGACCCGGTGGTCGAGCCGGGCGAGAAGCTCGACCTCGACTTCGTCTGGGCCCGCAGCGGCGAGAGCTATCTCAACGCCCAGCTCGCCGACGACGTCAAAGAGTTCAGCCTGCGCGGGCGCACGCGCCTGGTGATCGACACCGCGCAGAACCCCGCCCGCCCCCGCGGCGAGGTCACGCTCCGCCTGATCCTGATCGCGACGTTCTTCGTCTCGCCCCTGTGATCAGGAGAGGTGCGCCGCCAGGACCTCCGCGATCCGCGCCGCCGTGCGATCCCACCCGATCTCGGCGCGCGCGCGCTCGATCGCCGGGGCCGGCAGCGGCCCTCGGCGGGCCTCGGCGTCGAGCGCCGCCTCGAGCGCCGACAGGAGCGCCGCCTCGGACTTCTCTTTCACCGCGAACACCGCCTCCTCGCCGGGATAGAGGCCGAGCAGGCGATCGATCCCGTCCTCCTCGAACAGCACGAACCGGCGCCCCACGGCCGCGTACTCGAGCGGCTTCATGCCGAGGTCGCCGGAGCGCGTGCTGACGCAGACGTCGGCGGCGCGAAGGACGCAGATCGCAGCGTCGTGCGGGAGCGCGCCGAGGAACTGCACCGGCGAGCCCGGCGGCGCGCTCCGGGCGTGGGCCTCCACTTCGGCCGCGCGCGGGCCGCCGCCGGCCACCAGGAGGCCGACGCCCGGGAGCCGGCGATGTGCGGCGCAGAGGAGATCGATCCGCTGCTCCTCCACCAGCGTGCCGGCGAACGCGAGGTAGCGCTGCTCTGGATCGAGGCCGAGCGCGCGGCGCGCCTCACCGCGATCACCCGGAGTGGCGACGTCGAGGTCGGCGCCGTTCCAGACCACGATCGGATCGCGGGCGCCCAGCGCGGTGCGGGCGTGGCGCGCCACGTTCTCGGAGGCGGCGATCAGCGCGCGCGCATGCCGGACGGTGGGCCGGAGCACGCGCTCGACCGTCCGTATCGCCGCGTCGCTCCTCCCCGAGGCGCGCAGCTCGTCGAGGATGGGACCGTTGAGCTCGAGCGCCAGGGGGACGCCGAGCGCCCGCACCACCGCCGGGATAAGGCTGCTGGTGGGCGAGAGCCGCAGGTAGACCACGTGCGGGCGGCGGCGCGCGATCTCGACGGCGAGCTGCGCCGCCAGGATCGACTCCATCCGCAGGCCAGGTTGCACACCGGCGGGCGGTCGGATCCGCGCCAGCCCGTCGATCGGGGCCTCGCGGCCGGGCGCGGCCAGCGTGACCTCGTGCCCGAGCGAGATCAGCTCCCGGCAGACGGCCAGGACGTGCCGCGCACCGCCGAACGGTTGGTCGAGCCGAACCTTGGTGACGAAGAGGAGCTTCATTCACCCGGCTCCGAGCAGCTCCCGGTAGATCGCCTCGTGGCGCGCGCACATCGCCTCGGCCGTGAAGCCGGCCTCGAAGATCCGGACCCGTCCGGCGGCGCCGAGCGCGGACGCCCGGATCGGATCGTGGAGCAGCGACGCGATGGCGTCGGCGAGCGCGCGCGGATCCTCGGGCGGCACCAGGAGACCGGTCTTCTGATCCACCACGATCTCGGGCGTGCCACCCACGGAGGTCGCCACCACCGGCACGCCCGCGAACATGGCCTGGAGCGGCGTCTGCGGGAAGCCTTCGGTGCGCGAGGGGCACACGATCACATCGGCGCCCGCCATCAGATCGCCCACGTCCGGGCGGGGACCGAGGAGCTCGAGGTGCGCGTACCGAAGGAGCGCGGTCCGCTCGGCGCCGTCGCCGATCAGGAGCACGCGCGCACCCGAGCTCGCCAGCGACTCCGCCGCGCGGCCCAGGAGGTCGAAGCCCTTCTCGAAGCTGAGCCGGCCGACCGCCATCACCACCGGGGTGTCGCCCGAGATGCCGAGGTGGCGCCGCATGCGCGCCCGATCGGCGCGCGGGCGATCGCGCGGGATCACGCTGGCGTAGAGGACCGCCGGCGTCACGCCGCCCGGCACGTGATCGGCGACCGCCCGGCTGACCGCCAGCACCCGATCGAAGCGCGGCAGCGCCAGCCCCCACAGGAGCCGCTTCCAGCGGCTGGCCGAGAGCGCGCCCAGGCCGAGGTTGTGAACGGTCGTGAGGAGCTTCGCGCGGCCGAGCGCGGGGGAGGCCGCCGCCACGGTGATGTCGGAGACCTCGAGGTGGCTGTGCACCAGGTCGGCGCCGAACGCCCGCGCGACGCGGATCAGCGCGAGAGGCGCAGCGGCGTCGAGCGGGGAGCGGATGCCGAGCACGCTCACCTTCACGCCGCGCTCGCGGAGGAGCTCGCCGATCGGGCCGTCGCGGGTCACCGCCACCACGTGGACCGGCACGCCGGCCCCGTGGAAGTGGAGCGCCAGGGCCTCGACGATGCGCTCGGCCCCGCCGAAGGTCAGACCGTTGGTGGCGAGGAGGAGGCGCATCGTCAGGGCGAGATCGCCACCCGAGCGCTCTTCGGCGCCGCGCCGTCGAGGAGCGCGAGCGCGCCCGCGGGCCTGCGGTTGAGCCAGGCCGCCAGCATGAAGAGCGTGAAGAGCGAGTAGGCGTGCACGTAGTTGTCGAGCCGCGACAGGAGGAACGTGGCCCAGCGATCGACGTCCTGGAGCACGCGGCCGGCGCCGCGGATCTCCGACTCGATCGCGCGCGTGTTGGCCCGCGCGAAGGCGAGGACGTCGTAGCGAAACGATCCCTTCTCCGCAAAGTAGCGGCTCTCTCCGATCCGGGCGGCCAGCAGCGCGCGCAGCGGCAGTTTGGTGATCCGCGCCCGTTCGTCGTAGCGCTGGCTCGCCGGGAGGTTGAAGTAGTGCGCGATCAGCGCGGCGTCGGTGAAGGGGAAGGCGCTCTCGGCCCCGAAGCGGGAGGCCGCCAGGCGCGCCTTCTCCATGGTGCCGGCGCCGTCGTAGATCCGGCCGCGCACGTACGCGCGCCGATCGGTCGGCCCCATGGGAGCGACCCGCTGATCGAGCCGCTCGAAGAACCAGGAGAAGGGCGTCTGGTAGGGGAGGAGCTCGGTGACCGCGCGCGGCGAGAGGTGGCTGCCGGAGAGGCAGCGCTCGGCCGGGTACATCAGCGCCGACTTGACCGCGTACGATCCGATCGCGCCCAGCCTCGCAGGTTCGATCCGTCCCCACAGGCCCCGCGCGTGCTGCGCGATCGAGAGGCGCGAGAGGAGCGCCTCCGCGCGCGGCTGAACGTAGCCCATGTACACGTCACCTCCGAGACCGTCGATCACCACCCCGCCGTCCACCCCTGCGCCGTCCAGCGCCCGCAGGTAGCCGGCGAGCGCGACGTCCGCACAGATCACCGGCGCCGAGCCGCACAGCTCGAGGAGGAGCTCCCGCTCGCGCACCGGGTCGGCCTCGACCACCTGGTGCTCGAGCCCGAATCGCCGCGCCAGCTCGGCCGCGTGCGGCGCCTCGTCCTCCCGGTAGCGCGGGCGATAGGTCACCGCGCGCACCCCCCGCTGGCCCGCCGCCGCCAGCCCGATCAGGAGCGCCGCCGAGTCCTTGCCCGCGCTCTGCATCAGGAGCGCCGGGCGCCCGCCGATCGCGCGCTCGACGGCGGCGGCGAGGTGCTGCTCCAGCCGCGCCGGATCGGTGTGCTCGCGCCCGGTGCTCTTGGCCTCGAGATAGGGAAAGTCGACCGAGATCTCGACCCCGCGCTCCGCCGCCTCCAGGCGGTCGCCGATCCCGAGCACGTAGACGTCCTGGTAGAGCGTGAAGGGCGGCGGCACCAGACCATAGGCGAGCAGGAACTGGCACCCCGCAGGCGAGACCAGGAGCGGGCTCGGCACGGACGCCATCAGCGCGCCCCAGCCGTCGAACGATCGAACCCCGCCCGCACCGAGATGCACCAGCTTCCGCGTCGCGCCGGTGTCGTCTCCGGTCAGCCTCACTCGACCTCCCACGCCGAGAGAAACGCACCCAGCCCGAGCCATCGATCCTCGTCGGCGTGGCGCTCGAGCGCGCTGAACCATCGGCGCGGTCGCTCGCGGAACGCGTGGTCGTCGGGATAGCGCGGCAGCCGCGGCCTGGGCACCGGCGCCATCGGGATCCCGCCGCCGACCGCCCGCATGATGCGGCCCTCGTGGACGAAGTGCGGGCGCGGCAACGAGAACAGCAGCTCGACGACGCCCGGATCCAGGAACGGCGCCACCACCTCCCGCGCCGACGCGATCGCGCGATGCCGCGCGGCCAGCCCCGGATCCAGGGTCTCCGCGAAGCGGCGATCGACGTACGCATCGCCCGTCACCGGATCCACCACGGGCTCGCCGGACTCGAGATCGATCCGCGACGCCAGCGCCGGCGGAAGGTGGCGCTTCCAGCGCGCGCCGGCCCGGCGCGCACCCTCGATCAGCGACGGCGCCAGCCGCGAGCGGACCAGGCGTCGATCGATGGGGACGCCCGCGCGCAGCACGCCGACCAGCGCCGAGGGCCCCGGCGAGCTCCCGAACATGGCCGAGAGCGACTCGACGTACGCGCCCAGCGCCGTCTCGGTGGCGCCCATCACCTGACGCATCCCGAGATCGGTCACCAGCGGTCGATCAGATCCGATCAGCGCGGCCACCTCCGCCGCGTCCGAGAGCGCGACCGGCCAGGCGATGCGACGGTAGGCTTCCCGGAGCGCCGGCTCGCCATAGTCGCGAAGGTGATCGATCGGGTGGAGCGACGGCGACGCGCGCTCGACGAGCACCCGCGCCAGCGCCTCGCCGGAGAGCTCCGCGCCTTCGGGTGCCCGCGCGAGGGCCGCCCCGACGGCGGCCTCCACCTCGGCCTGGGCCTCGACCTCCGGGAGGAGCCGCGGCGTCCCGAAGGGCGTGAACGTCCAGAAGCGATCGATCCGGTGACCGCCCCGCGACAGCGTCAGCGCCGCGCCCGGATCGAGCGCCGTGATCCCTTCGAACGGCGTGGTGGGCCTCGGCGTCCAGACGCCGTGCTCGAGCCAGGTGCGGACCGCCCGCGCGTTCAACCGGCGCGCGCCCGGCCCGGCCAGCGCCGAGAGCTCGGTGGAGAAGACCAGCGAATCGTCGCCCTGCTGGAAGAAGATCGCGGGCTCCCGGCCGAAGGTGGCCGATCGCAGAAGGACCAGCTCGTCGCCTGCGATCGCAGCGGCGAACGGACCGAAGAGGCGCAGGAACCCGCCCCAGCCGAAGCGCTCGTTCACGGCGCGCACCAGCTCGGCGTCGGAGGCGGCGTGCGTGCCGAGCAGCGCCTCGAGCTCGCCGCCGCGGGAGGGCCGCCCCAGCACGCGCACCTCGAGGGCTTCTCGCCCGCTCGCCGCGGCCAGGCCGAAGCGCGCGGTGCCGGCGATGGCACCGGGCGCTCCCCATCGAACCTGGAGCCGTCGCGCGGACGGAATCGGGACCAGAGCGTCGTCGCTCAACCGAGGATCTCCACGATCCGCTCGCCCGCGTGGCCGTCTCCGAAGGCGCCGCCGCCGCGAAAGAGCACGGCGTCGACCTCGGTCCGGCGCGCGCTCTCGACCGCGTCGACGATCGACTCGGCGTCGGCGCCCACCACCCGGTTCGCCGACAGATCGACGGTGTCGACCCACTCCGTATCGTCGCGCAGCGTCACGCAGGGGACGCCCGCGTAGAACGCCTCGCGCTGGAGGCCGCCCGAGTCTGTCAACACGGCCTGCGCCTGCAGGAGCACCGCGAGGCTCTCCACCGGGCGGAGCGGATCCACCACGTGCACGTTCGCGCCGATGCGGCTGATCAGATCGGGCCGCTCGGTCAGGCTCTCCTGGGTGGTCGGATGCAGCGGCAGGATCACGTGGAGGTCGAGACGCGAGAACGCGTCGACCAGCGCCGCCAGGCGGACCGCGTCGGAGGTGTTCTCGTGGTGGTGGACCGTCGCATAGGCGAAGGGGACGCCCGGCTCCAGGCCCGCCTCGGCCAGCAGCCGCGCGACGTCGACCTGCCGCGCGCGATCGAGGTTGTAGAGCAGCACGTCGAGGAGGACGTCGCCGACGTTGTGCACGCCCTGGACCAGGCCCTCCTCGGCCAGCGCTCGGACCGCGTGGACGGTCGGGCAGAAGTGGAGCGACGAGATGTGGTCCACCACGATGTGGTTCATCTCGTCCGGTGTATTGCGGCGATAGCTCCGGACCCCGGCCTCCACATGGCCCACGCGGATCCCCAGCTTGGCCGCCACCAGCGCACCCGCCAGCGTCGCGTGGGAGCTCCCGTAGACCAGGACCCAGTCCGGGCGGGCCTCGCGGATCAGCGGCGCCAGCCGCGCAAGGATCGAGGCGACCACCTCCGCGTGCGTGCCGCGGGACAGGCCGAGATCGTGATCCGGCTCGGCGATGCCGAGATCCTCGAAGAATACTGGCGTGGTCCCGTAGTCGTACTTCTCGCCCGTATGGACCAAGAGCCGCTCGTGACCGGCGGCGAGCGCTCGCAAGACCGGCGCGCACTTCACGAACTCGGACCGCGCACCGACGACCGAGACCACCCGCATGGGGCGAGTTAAGCACGAGCTTGACTCGCGCTCGACCGGAATTGTCCAGTCGGGTCGGTGATGACGGGCGAGGGCGGCGGCTGGGGAACGCTGGTGGGGGTCCGGCTCTCGGTCCTCCTGCTGGCCGATCCGGAGCGCGCACCCGCCGGCGAAGCGGTCGCGCGCGCCATCGGCAGAATGCACGACACCACGCTCCTCGCCGAAAAACGCGGGGCCATCGCCTCTCACCTCGAGGCCGCACGTGCCGCGCGGGCGCGTTCGCCCCAGGTGATCCACAGCGTCGGCGCCCGGGGGCACGCCGCCGCGGCCGGCCCGATCGCCCGGGGTACCGGCGCCAAGCTGGTGGTCTCCTTCAGCCCCGAGGATCTGGACCGCAGCCGCCCCAGGAAGCTCGCGCGCCTGGCCAACGGCGCGGACGCGGTGCTCCTCGACGACGAGGCCTCGGTGGCACCGCTGCGCCGCGCCGGCCTGAAGCACAGCGTGTACATCCTCCCCTGCCCCGCGTCGTCCCGCGACGACGCGCCCTTTCTCGGCGGGATCGAGATCGTGTATGGACGCATCCTCGCAGGCGAGGTCGAGCCCGATCAGGACGAGGATCGGATCGTCCAGATCGGCGGCGTGAGGAGCTCGCCGGAGCGCTGATGGACCTGACTCCCGACCTGGGAACGCTGCGCTACCCGATCACGTTCATCCTGGCGATCGGGCTGTCGCTCTACTTCACCCCGATCATCCGGCGGGGCGCGATCAAGTACGGCGTGGTCGACGTGCCCGACGGCCGCCTCAAGCACCACCCCGAGCCGGTCGCCTATCTCGGCGGCATCTCGATCTACATCTCCTTCCTGTTCGCCCTCGCCTTCACGCACGACTTCACCGGCGAGGTGGTGGCGCTCCTCCTGGGCACCTCGATCATCGTGATGCTCGGGCTCTTCGACGACCTCAAGGTGCTCACGCCGCCGGTGAAGCTGGCGGGTCAAATCGGCGCAGCGCTGGTCATGGTGAAGGCCGGGATCATGATCCACCTGTGGTTCATGACCGACTGGGTCGCGCTGGCCTTCACCGTCCTGTGGCTGGTTGGAATCACCAACGCCATCAACCTGATCGACGTGTCGGATGGCCTCGCCGCAGGGGTGGCGTCGATCGCGGGCATCTTCCTCTACATCATCTCGATCTGGAACGGCGACACGACGTCCGCCGTCCTCACGCTGTCGCTGGTCGGCGCGACGCTCGGCTTCCTCGCGTACAACCGTCCGCCCGCGAAGATCTACCTGGGGGACGCCGGCTCGATGCTCCTCGGATTCCTGCTCGGCGCGATCGCCATGAAAGGCCGCTACACCCACGTGCACGTCCTGGGCGCGGTGGCACCGCTGGTGATCCTCGGTGTTCCGATCTTCGACACGCTCTTCGTCATGGGTGCGCGGCTGGCGCGCGGCCTTCCCCTGATGGTCGGCAGCCCGGATCACTTCGCGGTCCGCATGCGGCAACACGGTGTGCGACCAGGTGTCATTGCGCTGATCGCCTACATCGCCGGCGCGGCCCTGGGAGGTGCCGCCCTTGCCATCGTTCGCTTCGATTTAGAGGTGGCGGTGGTCCTCGTCGTTCTGCTGGCCCTCGCTACCGGGGGCGTGGTACTCCGTCTTTGGCGCATGGGTCGGAACCCCACCGAACGCACCCAGCCGGGGAAGGAGGCCGCCGGCACGGCAGAATAGAACTTGGCGAGTACGGTCGCGTGGCGAACAAAAACAAAATCATCAGTCAGGCCCAGAAGTACATCACGAAGGGCCAATGGGATAAGGCGGTCAAGGAGCTGCAGAAGCTCGTCGCCGAGGATCCCAACGATGTTCGCACGTTACTCAAGCTCGGTGACGTCTACTCGAAGAAGGGCGACCGCGAGAACGCGACCAAGGTCTACAAGCAGGTCGCCGAGTCCTACAGCGATCAAGGCTTCTTCCTCAAGGCGGTCGCCGTCTACAAGCAGATCCTGAAGCACGATCCCAAGCACCTGCAGGTCACGCTCAAGCTCGCGGAGCTGTACGAGCACCTCGGGTTGACCTCCGAGGCGATGGCCCAATACCACCGAGCCTCGCAGATCCAGGAGGAGCTCGGTCGCTCCAAAGAGACGCTCGAGGTCCTCAAGCGGATGGTCGAGCTGGATGCGGAGAACGTCGCCTCCCGCATCAAGCTGGCCGAGAGCTTCTCCCGCGAAAACATGCTCCCTGAGGCGATCGGCGAGTTCGAGCGGGCCGCCGACATCCTGCGAAAACAGAACCGGGTCGACGACTACATCAAGGTCGCGGAACGCCTCGTTTACCACGATCAAAGCCGCCTCGACGTCATCAAGGAGCTCGCCCGGCTCTACCTCGATCGCGGCGATGCCAAGCGCGGCCTGGCCAAGCTCCAGATCTGCTTCAAGGCGCAGCCGCGCGACATCGACGTCCTCAAGATGCTGTCGCAAGCGTTCACCTCGCTCGGGCAGCATCAGAAGACGATCTTCGTGTTCAAGGAGCTCGCCCGCGTCTATCAGGAGGAGGGCCGCGCCGCCGACGCCGCCGAGGTTCTGCAACAGATCTTGCAGCTCGATCCGAACGATCCGGACGCCCGCGGATTGCTGGGCGGCGAGCCCCCGCGCACCTCGTCGCCCGGTCCGGTGTCGCCGCCGTTCCTGGCGCCGGTGATGAGCCCGACGCCCCCACCGCCGGCGCCCCCACCGTCGTTGTCGCCGCGCCCGGGCTCGATCGCGCCGCTCCCGCAGGCCAACGAGTGGAGCGTCCCGTCGCAGCCAGGCTATCCGTTCGGCGCGTCGCCCGCCCCCACGCTGGCGCCCTCTCTCGAGCCGCGCCCCGGCTCGCGCACGCGGCAGCCGAGCCTCGCCCCGCGACCGCCGCCACCGCCGCCGCCCGGCGACGACGACACCCGCGGCGGCTCGTCCAAGCCGGGGCGAAAGCCGCCGCCGCGCGACGCCTCCCGCGAGGGCGGACAGATCGCGAAGATCCTCACGGAGACCGACGTCTACATCAAGTACGGGCTCCGCGAGAAGGCGCTGAGCCACCTGCGCCGGGTGTTCGAGCTGGACTCCGACAACGTCGACGCCTACGGCAAGATGCGCGAGATCTACCGGAGCATGGGCGACCACGCCCGCGCCGCCGAGGCGATCGCCAACATCATGCACGTCCACAACCGGCGCGGCGAGACGAAGCTCCTCGAGGCCGCCCGCGCCGAGCTCGCCAAGCTGGTCCCCGGCCACCCCCTCGTGAACGCCGGCATCCCCGGATCGCTGCCGGGGCCGCTCTCGCACAGCGAGGTCTCCGACGAGATCTCGGTGGACATCGACGAGGATCACGCCGACGTCTTCGAGCTGGTCGACGAGTTTCCGGGCCGGCCGGTGGACGAGGAGCTCCTCGATGATGAGCCCCTCGACGTGGACGGCAGCAGCGTCAGCCTGGCCATCCGCAGCTCCGACCTCCTGGAGATGGCCCACGCCGACGAAGGCCGGCTGATCGAGGATTTGGAGACGCCGACGCTCCTCCCCGACGAGGATCTGCCGGAGGCCAACTCCGGTTTGATCATGCTCTCGGACGTCGAGACCGGCGCCGAGATCGACGAGGGCCGGCCCAGCTTCGCCCTCGACGAAGATGAGGACGACGACGAGCCCGTCGCGGCGCCGGTCCACGACGAGGTCGATCCTTTCGCCGGCAACGAGCGCTCCGAGATCACCGCGCGGAACAGCCTCGATGACGCTCGCCGCGAGGTCACGGATCGCTCGGACATCAAGGATCTCCTCCCGCCCGCGCCCGCGGCGATCCGGCGCGACGTCACGCTCCGCCGGGAGATCGAGGAGCCGGTGTTCTCGGACGACGACACCGACACCAACAGCTCCGAGCCCCTCGCCGAGGGATCCAAGGGCCTCAGCCTCGATCTCATCGGAGACTTCGGCGAGATCATGCACACGATCGAGGAGCCGGCGATCGAGGACGACGCCACCGCCGACGAGCTCGACGAGGCCGAGTTCCTGATCGAGGCCGGCCTGGCCCAGGAGGCCCGCGAAGCGGTTCAATCGATCCTCTCCCGCATCCCCATGCACGAGCGGGCCCTCGAGATGCTCTCGCGCGTCGAGGCCCTCGAGCGCGAGGTCAACGCCGACACGGATCACGAGGACGATGAGGATGAGCT
Organism: uncultured delta proteobacterium; assembly: GCA_963803435.1. Classification (GTDB taxonomy): domain Bacteria; phylum Myxococcota; class Kuafuiibacteriia; order Kuafuiibacteriales; family Kuafuiibacteriaceae; genus CAWDML01. Next base: position 583,634 of record CAWDML010000001.1, read on the forward strand.
GACGGACTCCTCGGAGCAGCTCCCGCTCGATCACCTCCCGCTCCCCGAGGACGACGGCACCAGCGCCGGCGATCGCTACGACCAGGGCATGCTGTTCAAGGAGATCGGCCGCGTCGACGACGCTATCCGCGAGTTCCGAGGGGCCGCCCGCCAGCCCGAGCGCGAGCTTCAGTCCCTCGAGATGATCGGACACTGCTTGCTGGAGAAGGGCACGCCCAAGGACGCGGTGGCCTACTTCGCCCGCGCCCTCGATCGCGGCGCCGATGGGATCTCGGCGATCAATCTCAAGTACGAGATCGGGAACGGCTATGAGGCCGCCGGCGAGCTCGAGAGCGCCCTCCAGTGGTTCACGGCCTGCCTCGACGAAGATCCGGACCACCGCGACGTCCGGGATCGCGTGGAGCGCCTCAGCAGCCCGCACCCGCCGGGCGGCAACGGCGCGCAGAAGCAGAACGGCGTCCCGGCCGAGTCGCCGAAGGTTAGCAGCTCGAAGAAGAGCAAGATCTCGTACATCTGATCGCCGACGCCATGGACTTCCTCGACTTCTACGAGCTGAACCAGGAGCCGTTCTCGAACGCGCCCGTGAGTCGCTTCTACTACGACTCCGCCCAGCACAGTCAGGCCATGGTCCGACTGATGTACGCGCTCAGCGGGATGAAGGGCCTCGCCTTGCTGATCGGCCAGATCGGCGCGGGCAAGACCACGCTCGCGCGGCGGGTGCTCGATTCGCTCGACGAGCGCGAGTACGAGGCGGCGCTCCTGGTGATCATCCACCGCGACGTCACGAACGACTGGCTCCTGCGGCGGCTGGCGGTGCAGCTCGGGGTGGAGCAGCCCGCGCAGGAGAAGCTGCCGCTCTTGGCGCAGCTGTACCGGCGCCTGGTCGAGATCTACGAGTCGGGGAAGAAGGCGGTCGTCCTGATCGACGAGGCCCAGATGCTGGCGACGCAGGAGCTCATGGAGGAGTTCCGCGGCCTGCTCAACCTGGAGGTCCCCGAGCGCAAGCTCCTCTCCTTTGTCTTCTTCGGGCTGCCCGAGATCGAGGACAACCTCAAGAAGGATCCGCCGCTGCTCCAGCGCGTCGCGATCCGCGTGCGCCTGGAGCCGTTCGACCTCCAGTCGACCGACGCGTACATCCGTCATCGCCTCCGGCTGGCAGGGGCGCAGCGCCGCGTGATGGACAACGAGGCCATCCGTCTCATCTACAAGGCCTCCGGCGGCGTCCCGCGGCTGATCAACACGATCTGCGACAACGCGCTGCTCGAGGGCGCGCTGGCGCGGGCCCAGGTGATCGGTCCGGATCTGATCCGCAACATCGCGCGCAACCTGTCCCTGCCGACGGACGAGCCGGTGTCAACGTCGGACTACGGGAAGGCCGACCCGGGGGCGAGCCATCTCCCCACGATCATTCCCGGTGCGCCTGCCTCCTCCCCGCCCGAGCCGCCCAGCGGACCCGCGGCCACCGAGCTCGCCCTCGACGAGATCGATCGGGTCTTGGCCGCCCTGGGGAAGCTCGGTTAAGGTCCCCGGCCTATGACAGCTCGAAAGGTCGTGGTCGGGGGCACCGTTCTGACCGCAGCGGACGAATACAAGGCCGACGTCATCGTCGAGGACGACAAGATCACCGGCATCGTCAAGCCGGGCTCAGGCCCGGCCGACGCGGAGAAGATCGACGCCAAGGGCTGCTACGTGATGCCCGGCGGCATCGACGCCCACACCCACCTCGACATGCCGTTCGGCGGCACGGTCTCCGCCGACGACTTCGAGTCGGGCACCATCGCCGCCGCGTTCGGCGGGACCACCACCATCATCGACTTCGCCATCCAGCAGAAGGGCGGCTCGCTCCGCGCAGGCGCTCGACACCTGGCACGGCAAGGCCGAGGGCAAGGCGGCGATCGACTACGGCTTCCACATGATCGCGACCGACCTGCCGGCCGCCGAGCTCCAGGCGATGAAGGACATCGTCCGACGAGGGCGTCACCAGCTTCAAGCTGTTCATGGCGTATCCGGGCGTGCTGCTCCTCGACGATCAATCGATCTTCCGCGCATGCTGCGCGCCGGCGAGATCGGCGCGCTGATCACGATGCACGCCGAGACCGGGCTGCCCATCGACGTGCTCGTCGAGCGGGCGCTCGCCGCCGGCAACACGGCGCCGATCTATCACGCCCTCACCCGCCCGCAGGTGGCGGAGGCGACCGGCACCGAGCGGGCGATCGCGCTGGCCGAGATGGCGAACGTGCCCGTCTACATCGTGCACCTGTCGGCCGAGCGCGCCCTCGAGCGCGTGATGGAGGCCCGCGACCGCGGCCTGCCGGCGTACGCCGAGACCTGCCCGCAGTACCTCTTCCTCAGCGAGGACGATCTGCGCGGTACGCCCGAGGATCGCTTCCAGGGCGCGAAGTACGTGTGCACGCCGCCGCTCCGGCCGCACCACCACCATGAGCCACCTCTGGCGCGGCCTGCGGAACTACGATCTCCAGGTGGTCGCGACCGACCACTGTCCGTTCTGCTTGAAGGGGCAGAAGGAGCTCGGCCGCGACAGCTTCGCCAAGATCCCCAACGGCATGCCCGGCGTCGAGACGCGCCTACACCTGCTCTGGGACGCGGTCCGGCAGGGCAAGATCTCGATGAACCGCTTCGTCGAGATCACTTCGACCGCGCCCGCGAAGATCTTCGGCATGTACCCGCGCAAGGGCTCGGTCGCGATCGGCTGCCGACGCCGATCTGGTGGTGTGGGATCCGGAGAAGCGGCTCCGCCTGTCGCAGGAGAACCTGCACATGCGGGTCGACTACGCGGCCTATCCGGACAAGGAGGTGATCGGCGCGCCCCGCACGGTCCTCTCCCGCGGTGAGACCGTGATCCACGACTCCAAGCTCCTGGGGAAGCCGGGCCGCGGTCGGTTCATCAAGCGCGACCGCTTCAGCCTCTGAGCCGCGCCGCGTAGAGGCGCTCGTAGATCGGCTGCGCGTCGTCGACGATCGGCTGGAGGCGCGCCGGAATCTCCAGCGCTCGCGGCGAAGGGGGCTGAAAGCCCGTCGACGCCCACACCTTGTCGTACCAGTGCTTCGCCCACACGCCGTCGCTGTCGCGCGGCCCGGCCGGCCACGACAGCATCCGTTCGGAGAACGGGATCTGAAGGGCGGCGCAGAGCGCGGACAGCAGGCGGCGCGGATCCTCGAGGATGTCTCGGCTCTCGATCACCAGTGGCGGCACCTGGGCGCGGGCGGCCACCCAGTCGTAGATCTCGGCCTGCTGCGAGAAGCCGAGATCCTCGGCGGTCGGATTCGGGCGCGTCTTCGCGTAGGAGCTCAGCACCTCCGCCGGAGAGCGGATGAGGAAGCAGTGCACCATCGCGTCCATCCAGCCTCGCTCCACCTCCGGGAGCAGGTGATGGGTCATGTGCTTCTGGTACCAGATCGCCCTCCCCTTCGGGATGGGACCGACCAGGGCGCGCACGACGGCGCGCCAGTCGGTTGGCCCGGACGCGATCACCTCCTCGCGGCCCGGGTGATCGACGCCGGTGGTGGCCAGATAGTAGCCGTACAGCGGCTCGTCGACGACGGCGCAGTCCTCTCGGTTCTCGAACGCGCGCATCATCGCGGTGGAGATGTTGCGCGGTCCCGACCACATCGCGATCCTCACGGCGGACACTCTCTCTCGATCAGCTCGTGGTAATGGAGCCGGAGCTCGGAGGTCAGAGGGCCGGGCACGCCGTCGCCGATGCGACGGCCGTCGACCTCGCGCACCGGCGTGACGCCGCCGAAGGTCCCGGTCACGAAGGACTCGTCGGCGTCGTAGACCTCGGTGAGCGAGAAGTCGCGCTCGTGGGCGGGCACGCCGTGGGTCCGGGCGACCTCCAGGATCTTCGCCCGCGTCACGCCGCGCAGGCAGTAGCGCCCGGTGGAGGTGAAGAGCGCCCCCCGCTTCACGATGAAGAAGTTGGTCGAGTTGCAGGTGGCGACGAAGCCGTGCGGATCGAGCATCAGGCCCTCGTCGGCCCCGGCCTTGGCGGCCTGGATGCAGGCGACGATGCAGTTGAGCTTCGAGTGCGAGTTCCACCCGGGATCCTGCACGTCGGGCGGCCCGCGGCGCACGTGCACCGTGAAGAGCGACAGGCCCCGGCGGAAGAGCTCGGGATCCGGCACCTTGTGCTCGGCGATGATCACGACGGTGGGCCCGCCGACGTTGACCGACGGGCCCTGAAAGGGCGTCGACTTCAACCCGCGCGTGACCATCAGGCGGATGTGCACGTCGCCGATCATCCCGTTGGCCTCGGTGGTCTCGAGGATCGCGCGGGCGAGCTCGTCCTTCGTGAGCCCGATGTCGAGGTCGATCGCCTTGGCGCCTTGAAAGAGTCGGTCCAGATGATCGCGGGCGAACGCCAGCTTGCCGTTGTGGAGGCGGAGGCCCTCCCAGACGCCGTCGCCCATGAGGAAGCCCGAGTCGAAGACCGAGACCACCGCCTCGCCCCGCGGGGTCAGACGGCCGTTGACGTAGACCAGGACGTGCAAGTTCCTCGGGTCGGCTCGGTGGGCGTGGGTTCCGGTCATCGACTGGCTCCTAGGCGCGACGCATGCTCAGCGAGATCCGACGTCGTGCGGTGTCCACTTCCAGCACCCTCACCTGGACCCGCTGGCCCACCTGCACCACCTCGTTGGGATCCTTCACGAAGCGATCGGCGAGCTGGGAGACGTGGACCAGGCCGTCCTGATGGACGCCCACGTCGACGAACGCGCCGAAGGCGGCCACGTTGGTGACCACGCCCTCGAGGACCATCCCGCGCTCGAGATGCTCCAGCTCGGTGACGTCCTCGCGAAACGCCGGCCGCTCGAACTCCGCCCGGGGATCGCGGCCCGGCTTGACCAGCTCCTCGAGGATGTCGTCGAGCGTGAGGGCGCCCGCCTCCGCGGCGTACCGCTTGCGATCGATCCGCTTCACCAGCGCGCCGTTGCCGACCAGGTCCTGGAGCCGGACCGACAGGTCCTTCGCGATCCGCTCGACCAGCGCGTAGCGCTCCGGATGCACCGCGGAGGCGTCGAGCGGGTGCTCGCCGCCCCGGATCCGGAGGAAGCCGGCCGCCTGCTCGTACGCCTTGGGGCCGAGCCCCGAGACCGCGAGCAGCGACTCCCGGCGGCGGAACGCGCCCTTCTTCTCCCGGTGGGCCACGATCTTCTTCGCCAGCTTGGGCCCGATCCCCGCGACATGCGTGAGGAGCGCGGCGCTCGCGGTGTTGAGATCGACGCCCACGTGGTTCACGCAGCTCTCCACCACCTCCTCGAGCTTGCCCGAGAGCATCTTCTGATCGACGTCGTGCTGGTACTGCCCGACGCCGATCGCCTTCGGGTCGATCTTCACCAGCTCCGCCAGCGGGTCCTGCAGGCGGCGGGCGATCGAGATCGCGCCGCGCACCGTCAGGTCGAGCTCGGGGAACTCCTCGCGCGCCAGGTCCGACGCCGAGTACACGCTGGCGCCCGCCTCGTTCACCTGGACCACGAAGGTCTCCGCGGAGCCACCCTCGGCGAGGACGCTCTTCACGAACGCCTCCGCCTCGCGGCTGCCGGTGCCGTTCCCGATCGCGATCGCCTCGGGACGGTGCGAACGGACCAACCTCGAGAGCGTCTTCTTCGCCTCGGCGATCCCGCGCTCCGCGGTGAGATGGAGCGTCGCGTTCTCGACGAACCTCCCGGTCCCGTCGATCACCGCGCACTTGCACCCGGTCCGCAGGCCCGGGTCCACGCCGATCACCCGCTTGCCGCCGAACGGCGGGGCCAGCAGCAGGGTGCGGACGTTGCGGGCGAAGATCTCGACGGCCTCGCGATCGGCGCGGTCCTTGAGCCGCCCGCGGAGCTCGTTCTCCAGGCTGGGGAGCAAGAGGCGCACCACCCCGTCCTCGAGCGCCTGCATGAGCTGAGCGGCGAAGGGGGAGGCCCGGTCGACCCGCACGCCCGAGAGCGCGGCGCCCACCGCCTCCTTCTGGTCCACCTCGACGCCGACCTTGAGGATGCCCTCCTCCTCCCCGCGGCGGATCGCGAGGTAGCGGTGCGAGGGGATCTTCGCCACCGGCTCCCGATAGTCGTAGTAGTCCTCGAACTTGCTCCGCTCCTTCGCCTTGCCGCGGGCGGCCCTGGACGTGACGAGCCCCTTCGTCTCCTGAAGGTGCCTGAGCGCGGCCCGCACCCGCGCATCCTCGGCGATCCGCTCCGCCAGGATGTCCCGCGCGCCGGCCAGATCCTCCGGGGTCTCGGCCGAGGGATCCCCGGTTCGCGGCTGGGCCCAGATCCGATCGGCCAGCGGAAGCAGTCCGCGCTCTATGGCGATCGATGCCCGTGTCCGCCGCTTCTTCTTGTAAGGCAGGTACAGATCCTCGAGCTCCGCCTTGGTCCGGGCCCCCTCGATCTGCTTCCGGAGGGCCTCGGTGAGCGTCCCTTGCTCACCGATCGCCTCGAGGATCGCGGTCCTCCGCTGCTCCAGCTCGATCAGATAGTTTCGCCGCTCCTCGATCGCCCTGATCTGGACCTCGTCCAGCCCGCCGGTGGCCTCTTTGCGGTAGCGGGCGATGAAAGGGACCGTATTGTCGGCCTCGAGCAGCCCGATCACCTGCTCGACCCGAGCCGGTGCGACCGAGAGCTCCTGCGCAATCTGGGGGACGGGATCGAAGTCGCGGGGCGACATGGGTTGGGGAGCCTACCACATTGACAGGCCGCGCTGTCGGCGTAAGACCATTCATCGGATGAACGCTCGTTCATCTCCTGAACGGAGAGTTCAGCGGTTGCGGGATCGGCAGCGGGAGGAGACCTCCGCCGCCATCCTGCGAGCGGCCGAAATCGTGTTTGGGGAGCAAGGCATCCACCGGGCTGGCATGAGCGAGATCGCCGCCCGTGCCGGCGTGGCCGTCGGCACGCTGTACAACCACTTCGCGGACCGCGACGCGCTCCTCACCGGCCTGTACGACCTGCATCGCCGCGAGCTGATCGAACAGCTCGACGCGCTCGAGGCCGAACCCTCGAGCGGCGTCTTCGCGGACGATCTGTCTGCGCTCCTCCGGACGCTGTTCTCCAACTTCGAGACCCACCGCTCCTTCTTCTCCCTGATCTTCCAGGGCGAGCACAGCGGCCTCAAGAAGCCGAGCGCGACCGCCCAGGTCGTGCGCACGCGCGTCGAGAAGCTGATGCGGCGGGGGCTGCGCCAGAAGGTCCTTCGCGCCCGGCCCGCCAAGCTCTACGCGATCTTCTTGATGGGCCTGGTCCGCGGCACGCTGATCCAGCATCTCCACGGCGACCCGATCCGCGATCTCGATCGCCGCGCCGACGAGATCGTCGACCTCTTCATCAACGGAGCGAAGCGATGACCGCCGAACGTGCGCCCGTCAACAAGTGGCTCGTCACGATCTCGGTGACGTTCGGGACGCTGATGGGCGCGATCGACGCCTCGATCGTCAACGTCGCCGTCCCCCACCTCCGCGGCGCCGTCGGCGCCACCATCGAAGAGATCACCTGGGTCACCACCGGCTTCGTGATCGCGACGGTCCTGGTGATGCCGCTGACCGCGTTCCTGGGCCGGCTCTTCGGACAGAAGCGCGTCTACATGTTCGCGCTCTCGATGTTCGTGATCGGCTCGATCCTCTGCGGAATGACCCGCTCGCTGCCGGGGCTGGTGGCCTTCCGCGTGCTCCAGGGGCTGGGCGCCGGTGCGCTCCAACCGACCGAGCAAGCCATCCTGCGCCAGACGTTTCCGCCGGAGGAGCAGGGCATGGCGATGGCGCTGTTCGGGATGGCGGTCGTGCTCGGCCCCGCCTTCGGCCCGACGCTGGGCGGGTACATCGTCGACAACTACGCGTGGCCCTGGATCTTCTACATCAACGTCCCGGTGGGCGTGCTGGCGCTGTTCATGGTCTCGCGCTTCGTGCACGAGCCCGAGGACATCCGGAAGGCGAACCTGGCGGCCGCGGAGCAGCAGAAGAAGCACATGGATTGGCTGGGGATCGCGCTCCTCACCATCGGCCTCTCCGCCATGCAGTACACGCTCGAGGAGGGAGGCAAGAACGACTGGTTCGACAGCTCCACCATCACCACCACCGCGCTGATCGCCGTGTTCGTGCTGGCCGCCTTCGTGATCCGCGAGATGACGGCGCCGGTCCCGGCGGTCGACGTCTCGCTGTTCAAGGACAAGGTGTTCACCTCCGGCACGCTGGTCGGCGCCATGATGTTCGCGATGCTCCTCTCGATCACTTTCCTCCTCCCGGTGTTCATGCAGGAGCTCCTCGGATTCACGGCGATGCAGTCGGGGATCGCGCTGATGCCGCGCTCGCTGATGATGATGGTGGCGATGCCGATGGTGGGCAGGCTCTACAACCGCATCTCGCCGCGCCTCTTCGTCGCCTTCGGGATCCTGCTGTTCGCGATCACCGCCTACCAGATGAGCCACTACACGCTGGCGACCGGCGCCTGGGACGTCGTGGGCGTCCTCCTGATCCAGGGCGTCGCCTTCGCGTGCCTGTTCATCCCGCTGACCACCGTCGCGCTCAGCACCATCCCCCGCCACAAGCTCGCCGACGCGACCGGGCTCAACTCCCTGCTCAGGCAGATCGGCGGCTCGATCGGCCTGGCCGTGTTCGCCTCGCTGATCCCGCGCTACAGCACGCAGGCCGCCAACGGGCTGGCGGCCCAGGTGACGACCAGCCGCCCCCCCGTGGTGGAGCGCTTCAACATGCTCGTGCAGGGGTTGATCGCGAACGGCTACGACGCCGTCACCGCCCACAGCGCCGCAGGTCGCATCATCGGTGGGATCGTCCGCCGTCAGGCGACCGTTCTGGCCTTCGAGAAGCTCTTCCTGGTCGCCGGGATCACGTTCCTCTGCGTGCTCCCCGTGCTGATCTTCCTGCGCTCACCGCATCACCAGGCGCGCCGGCCCGCCGATGCGCACATCGAGATTTGAACCATGGATACCGCAAAGAAACCCAGCGCCCGCCGCCCCCTCGCGATCCTGGGAGGGATCGCGGTGTTCGTGCTCGTCGTGATCGGCGGCTACCTCCTGTTCACCGCCGGTGAGCAACACACCGACGACGCGCAGGTCCGCGCGGACGTGATCCCGGTGGCGGCGCGCGTGGGCGGCCAGATCGTCCGGGTCGCCGTGATCGAGAACCAGATCGTCGCCAAGGGTGATCTGATCGCGGAGATTGACGACCGCGACCTCGCCGCCAGGAAGGTGCAGGCCGAGGCCGAGCTGGCCATGGCGACCGCGCAGGGGAGCGCGGCCGACGCGCAGGTCGCGGTGGTGGAGGCGTCCTCGCGTGGCGGGCTCGCCAGCGCGCAGGCGATGTTCTCCGGATCGTCCGCCGGCGTCTCCACAGCCGAGGCACAGGTCGCGGCGGCCAAGGCGGCGGTGACACGTGCGGAGGCCGAGGGCCGCCGTGCCGAGGCCGACCTCGAGCGCGCCAAGAAGCTGCGCGAGGAGAACGCGGTGCCGCAGCAGCGGCTCGACGATGCGCGCGCCGCCCACGACTCGGCGCAGGCCAACATGGTGCTGGCGCGAGCTCAGCTCAACGCCGCCGAGGAGGCGAAACGCAGCGCGGAGGCGCGCGTGCACGAGGCCAAGGGACGCCTCACCCAGAGCGAGCCGATCGACGCCCAGATCGCGGCTGCCCGCGCCAACGCCGACCTCGCCCACGCGAAGATCAAGGCGAGCGAAGCCGCCCTCGACCTGGCCGAGCTCCAGCTCTCCTATTGCAAGATCACGGCGCCGGCCGCCGGCAACGCCTCGCAGCTGGGCGTCCACGAGGGCCAGCTGGTGGGTCCGGGTCAACCGATCCTCCGGATCGTCCCCACGGAGACGTACGTGATCGCGAACTTCAAGGAGACCCAGATCGGCGAGATGAAGGCGGGTCAGCGGGCGGAGATCACGCTCGACGCGTTCCCGGGCACGAAGCTCGCGGGCAAGGTCGAGAGCCTCTCCGGAGGAACGGGTGCCAGCTTCTCGCTCCTGCCCGCCGACAACGCGACGGGAAACTTCGTCAAGGTCGTTCAGCGCGTACCGGTTCGCATCGCCTGGGATCGGACTCCGGAGAGCATCGTGCTCCGCTCCGGGCTGTCCGCCGAAGTCACGGTCGACGTGGATCGCTGAGATGTTGATCGCGATGATGACGTACGCGATCGCGCAGGGCGCGATCGGTGGACCGGAGCAGCTCACGGTGGATCGCGTGGTGGAGCTCGGGCTGGCCCGCCACCCAGAGGTGAACGCGGCGCGGGCCCAGGCCGAGAGCCGGCGGAACGACGCGTCGAGCGTCCGCGGGCGCCTCTTCCCGACGATCGCGGTCTCGGACGAGTACGCGCACTATACCGAGCCCTTCACGATCGACTTCGGCGGCAACGCGTTCGAGGCGCGCAAGCAAGACACCAACACGTTCGCCGCCTCCGCCACCCAGCCGCTGCTCGGCCTGCTGGGACGCATCGAGCACTACCGGGCGGCCCTCGCCGGCGCGGACGCCTCCGCGACCGAGCTGGCGGTCGCGGAGGCTTCGCTCCGCGAGGGGCTCGAGATCGCGTACCTCCAGCTGTTCGAGTCCCTGGCGCTGGAGTCGATCGCGCTCGAGTCCAAGCGCGAGCTCGACGCCCAGCGCGCCGTGGTCGAGTCCAAGGTGCGCGCGGGGGCCATGACCGACGCCGACCGGCTGCGGGTCGAGGTCAGCGCCCGAGCCGCGGAGCAGGAGGCGATCGAGGCGCGCACCCGGGCCGAGGGGGCGCGCGCCGTGCTCCTGGGCGCGATCGGCCTGTCGCCGGTGGCCAATACCGTGGAGCTGCTCGAGCCCGTGGAGCTGCTGAAGGTGAGCAAGTCAGCCCCGCCGAGCTACGACGAGGCGCACCAGACCGCGCTCGAGCAGCGCCCAGAGCTTCGCGCCGCCGTCCAGCGACAGGAGGCCGCCGACCACCAGCGCATGGCGGCTTGGTTCGACCTGCTGCCCGAGATCGACGCCGAGGCCGTCTACCTCCACGCGGACGGCCAGACCTTCGTCCCCAACAATCAGGGCTATGTCGGCGTCACCGCGCGCTGGCGGGTGTTCGAGGGCGGCGCCAGCTTCTATCAGCAGCGCTCCGCTTCCGCGCAGGCCGAGGCGGCGGCGCTCTCGGCAGACGATGCGAAGGAGAAGATCGAGGTCGAGCTGGCCCAGCGCCTCGCCGCGCTGCGAGCGGCGCAGAGCGCTATCTCGGTCTCGGAGAAGGCGATCGAGAGCGCCACAGAGGCGTACCGGGTCATGAAGGTGCAGGTCGAGGAAGGCGCCGCCACCACCACCGATCTCCTCGACTCCGAATCCGCGCTCAGCCAGGCGCGGCTACGTCGCGCGCGCGCCGAATACGAGACCGCGATCGCCTGGGTGCAGCTGGTGCGGGCGCGCGGGCGTTGACCTCCGCCTCACTACGGTCCCGACCAGCCGGGTGATACATTGCCTGGATGACCACGCTGCTGTTCACGGCGCTGGTCGGTGCGGGCTCGCTGGTCGCCGGTTTTCTGGGCGCCCTGACCGGGCTGGGCGGTGGGGTCGTGGTGGTCCCGATGCTGGTGCTGGCCTTCGGGATCGATCTGCACTACGCCATCGGCGCCTCGCTGGTCTCGGTCATCGCCACCTCATCGGGCGCCGCCGCCTCCTATCTGAAGGAGGGCTACTCGAACATCCGGATCGGCATGCTGCTCGAGGTGGCGACCACCAGCGGCGCGCTCCTGGGCGCGTTCCTGGTGGCCTCGGCCCTCATCCCCAAGAGCGCGGTCGAGCTCGTCTTCGGGCTGATGCTGCTTTTCTCCGCGATCGTGTCGAGCCGCCCGCGCTCGGCGGAGAAGCGGGCCGCCGAGCCCGATCCGGTCGCGACTCGCCTCCGGCTCGACGGCAGCTACCCGACCCAGTCCGGGCCGATGAGCTACCACGTCGCCGGCGTCTTCTCCGGCTTCGCTCTGATGTTCGTGGCCGGGATCCTGTCCGGCCTCCTAGGCATCGGATCCGGCGCGCTCAAGGTGCTGGCGATGGACCAGGCGATGAAGATCCCGTTCAAGGTCTCGACGACGACCAGCAACTTCATGATCGGCGTGACCGCCGCCGCCAGCGCCGGGATCTATCTCGGAAAGGGTTACGTCGATCCCGGTCTGACCATGCCGGTCATGCTCGGTGTCCTGACCGGCTCGGTGCTGGGCGCGCGGGCGCTCCACGCCATCCAGACCCGCTGGTTGAGGCGACTCTTCGCCGGCGTGATCCTGTTCTTGGCGGTGCAAATGATCTACCGGGCCTTCGGAGGCGCGCTGTGAACGAGCACGAGACCGAGGTGAGGCTCGGCAAGCTCCTTCGCGGCGGGGTGACGATCGCCGCGCTGATCGTCGCCGTGGGAGGCATCCTGTACCTGCTCCAGCACGGCCACCAACCGTTCGGGCACCAAACATTCGTGCCCGGACCGGAGTGGGTGCGCACCCCGACCGGGATCGCGAGCGGCGTCCTCCACCTCGACGGCGGCGCGATCATCCAGCTCGGCCTCCTGCTCCTGATCGCGACGCCGGTGGCACGCGTCGCATTCGCGGCGGTCGCGTTCCTCCGGCAGGGTGACTACACGTACGTCGCCATCACGCTCATCGTCCTCGGGATCCTCACCTACAGCTTCTTCGCAGGCCGCGCGGTCTGATCGACGTCAATACTCCGGATCCTCCTCGTCGTAGCTGATCCGGGTCGGCTGCCAGTCGTAGATGTCTTCGCCCCAACCGCTCCACTCGCCCGAGTCCTCATCGTCGAGGTCCTCGAAGACGGCCGGGTAGATCCCGTCCTCCTCCGGCTCCTCACTGTCTGCGTACGCGTCGACAAAGCTGCGCTCCGGATCCGCGAAGCGAACGTTGGAGCGGGCGAGGAGCCCCGCGACCACGCGGTCCGTCAGCGCGTGCCGGGATGGGAGCACCAGCTCGCGGATCGCCTCCCACCGCGCTCCGCCGAGGATGATCTCGGCCTCCTCGTCCGACACGTGCCCGCCCGAGAGATCGATCGTCTCGAGCTGCCGGAAGAGCGGCGCGCGTCCCAGGGCCGCCAGGAGGTCGGAGCTGTGCGGGAGCTCGAGCACCAGCGTGCGGAGCCGGGGCGCGCCCGAGGCTCCCAGCAGCGGGTCGAGCGGATCCGCGAGCGCACAGGCGCTGCCATCGCTGTAGATCGGGTGGCCGAAGCCGAGGACCAGCGTCTCCAGCCGGGGCCACGACGCACACGCCACCGCGGACAGAGCGCCCTCCTGCAGCTGATCAGTCGAGAGCTCGAAGCGACGGGCGTTCGGCAGCGACAAACCGCGGAGCTCCAGCCCGAAGCCGCCTCGAAGCGCGACGTGCTCGAGCTCGCGTGCGCGGCCGAACAGCTCGAGGAGCCGCGGGAGGCGACAGTACATCGCAGCTCCCCCTTCGCGGAGTCGCCCGAGGGCCAGCTCGATCAAGGTCGGAGGGAGGCCGACCTCGATCATCGCATCGATCGTCTGCAGGTAGTCGGCGTTGTCGTCGAAGCGCTGCACCTCGAGCCGCCTCAGAAAGCGCGCCGAGTGATTCTGGAGCAGCCGCCGCACCGTCACGGCCGTCATGTGGCCGGGATCTCCGGCGTCGCGAGGCGCGGCCACGCGCGCAGAGCGCATGAACCCGAGGTGCCACTCGATCCGGACGGCCTCGATCACGCTGGCCAGCTCGCCGAAGAAGTAGCCGGCCCGGCTCGACAGCAACCGCTCGGCCGCCTCGGCGAGCCCGGCGTGGTGCATCGCGACCAGCTCGCCGCGCGGATCACCGTGGGCCTCCAGCCAGTCACCGTAGACCAGATACGGATCGACCGCCTCCGGATCGGCGCGGATCATCGCCTCGAGCGCCTCGTCGCGCGCCACCGGACCCGCAGGGCCGGCCTCGTGCTCGGTCCATCCGAGCGCCAGCCGCGCGTCGACCTCGCGCTTCACCAGGTCGGCCACCTCGGCCGGGGTGGCGAGGACCTGGCGCAGGACCTCGGACTCGACGCCATCGACGCTCTCGACGATCTCGACGACCGGACCCTCCCACGTGATCTCCCAGCACCGCTCGCGGCCGTCGTCGGACGAAAGCAAGGTGCGCGTCTCCACGGGCCCCGACTATAACCCCGCGGGCGCGGCCTCCGTGCTAGCATCTCCCGCCCATGACCAAGCTGCGCGTGCTGACCGGGATCCAGCCGACCGGCGTCCCGCATCTCGGCAATTATCTCGGCGCGATCCAACCCGCCATCGAGCTGGCGAAGACGCACGACTCCTTCCTCTTCATCGCGGATCTGCACGCCCTCACCGGGAAGCAGGATCCGAAGCAGCTCACCGAGCACACGTACTCGGTAGCGGCGGCCTGGCTGGCCCACGGGCTCGATCCCGAGACGGTCGCGTTCTACCGCCAGAGCGACATCCCCGAGGTGCCGACGCTGGCCTGGATCCTGGGCTGCGTGCTCCCCAAGGGCTTGCTCGAGCGGGCCCACTCCTACAAGGACGCGCTCGAGAACAAGGGCCTCACCAAGGACACCGTCAAGATGGGCCTGTTCTCGTATCCCGTGCTGATGGCGGCCGACATCCTCGCCTTCGACACGGACGTGGTGCCCGTGGGCAAGGATCAGAAGCAGCACCTGGAGATCTGTCAGGAGGCGGCGCACAAGTTCAACCTGACCTACGGCCAGACGCTCAAAGTGCCGGAGGCGCGGATCGACGACAAGGTCATGACCGTCCCCGGACTCGACGGCCGCAAGATGTCGAAGAGCTACGACAACACCATCCGCGTGCTCGGAACCTCCGATAAAGATCTGCAGAAGAAGATGGTCAACAAGATCGTCTGCGACTCGACGCCGCTCGGCGAGCCGCTCGCGACCGAGAGCAGCGTGGTCGCCCAGCTCTACGCGCTCTTCGCCGGCCCCGAGCAGAACGAGCGGTTCCTCTCGCGCGCCCGGAGCGGCCGGGTCGATCCGGACGATCCGGCGAGCGAGCCCTTCGGATGGGGCAGCGCCAAGAAGGAGCTCTTCGAGGTCCTGAACGAGCGCTTCCGCGGGCCGCGCGCCGAGTACGCCCGCCTGATGAACGACCGGGGACACCTCGACCAGCTCCTCGCGCGCGGCGCCGAGCAGGCCCGTGCCGTCGCCGGCGAGGTCCTGGGCCGCGTCATGGCCGCGACCGGGTTGCGGTCCCCGTGATCTCGCGGCAGGACGCGAGCGGTCCCAGCGAGCGCTCGCGCGCGTCGAGGATCGCCATCACCCGCGTGATGACCTCCTCCGACTGCAGGATCGACGTGTGGGTCTCGTCGTAGCCGTACACGCCCTCCGAAGCGAACTGCGCCCGCGCGTCGAGGACGCTCGACAGCATCACCACGCCGTCGCTGCTCGGCCCGCCGACCCCGCGGTAGCCGAAGAAGAGATACTGCTTCACGTAGCTGGGCAGCGCCTGCTGGTACATGTGCTTGATGAACTGACTGTTCGGGACCATGTCGATCCACGCCGGCGCGACCACCGGCGAGAAGCGCACGCCCGCCTGCGCGCCCGCGTGGCCGTTGAACGGCGTGGAGATGCTGATGAAGGTGCGGACCAGATCCTGCCGCTTCTCGGCGACGCTCTGGTTGATGAAGGAGCGCGCGATCAGTCCGCCCATGCTGTGGGCGACGACGTGCATGCGGGACGGCTTGTAGCGGACGCCGATCTCGCGCACGGCCTCCGCGAGATAGCCGCTGATGAAGCGCAGTCGCAGCCCCGAGGGATATGCGAGGAACCACACCTGATAGCGATCGCGGTCGAGGGCCTCGATCAGCTTCCGGAGGTCCTGCGGGGAGCCCTCCATGCCGTGCACGAACAGCACGGGTGTCTTGCACGCGTCGTAGGGCGCCAGGAAGAAGAGACCCATCTGATCGCGGCTGAGCGCCGTCAGGGGCCGCCACATGCCGGCCACCCCGCTCTTCCGCGAGAAGCGCCGCTCGTCGAGCGACACCACCTCGCCGAGGGTCTGACGGAACGATCCGAGCATGGGATTGTCGCCCGAGTCCGAGAGGTCGATGGGTGGGTGCGCTCGGGTCGCGCGGGCGCGGAGCTGGATGTCGAGGCCGATCTGGTTGTCGCGCTCCGAGAGCTCGATGCCGTCGCGAAGCTCGCCAATCGGCTCGCCCTCCTGGTGGATGAAGTCCTGGTTCACGTCCTCGAAGGCGAAGACGCGGAACCGCCCCGGCGGGAGGAGCAGGTTGTAGACGCCGGCGCCGAGCATCACCTCGTAGTTGAGGACCCGGGGCCCGTCGGGCGTCTCTTGCAGCGCCACCACCAGCACCGGCTCCGACTTGTCGGTGAGCGCATGCACCATCCCGCTGATCCGGGTGACGCTCTCTGAGAACACGCCGAACTCGCGATTCGCGTGGACCAGGCGGCAGCTTCCGGCAAACAGCGCCACGAGCACGACGGGGAGCGCCCGCATCCCCAGTTTGTCTACCACGTCCGGGCCAGGTCTGCGTTACCATGCCCGAATCGTGGGCGAGAGTGAGCGAGCCGACATCGAGGACGTCCGCAGGTTCATGGACATGATCCCCTTCAACGCGGTGCTCGGGATCCGGATCGACGCGCTCTCCGACGGCTTCTGCAGGATGTCGATCCCGTTTCGAGACGAGCTGATCGGTGATCCGGTCCGGCCTGCGCTGCACGGTGGTGTCCTCTCCGCGGCTATCGACACGTGCGGCGGCGCGGCCATCTGGACCCAAATCGACAAGGGCGATGCGATTTCGACGGTCGATCTCCGCGTCGACTACCTGCGGCCGGGCCAACCCCGAGAGTTCGTGGTGGAGGGGCGAGTCCTGCGCCTCGGCAACCGTGTCGGGGTGGCCGAGATGATCGCGTATCATCCCGGCGGTGAGGGTGAGCCGATCGCCTCGGGAAAAGGAGTCTACAACGTTCGTAGGCTCAATGACCGCTGATCTTGTACACTCCTACGGACCTGAACCATGGCCACGAAACCAGGCGGAAGCACCGAGGTCCTGCATGAGACCAAAGAGACGACGCAGAGGCCTCGCATGTTCAAAGTGCTATTCCACAACGACGATTACACCACCATGGAGTTCGTCGTGTCCGTCCTGATGACGGTTTTTCACCATAGCGAATCCGAGGCACTCCGCATCATGATGCACGTTCACACGAATGGAGTCGGAGTGGCGGGCGTTTTCACCCGAGAGATTGCAGAGACGAAGACCGCGCAGACGACCGCCTTGGCAAGGAAGAACGAGTTCCCGCTCGAAGTGACGATCGAGCCGGTGGATTGAGCGAGATGGAATACACGCAAGAGCTGAAGGATACCCTCGCGACCGCATTCAACGAGGCCCTGCGACGCAGGCACGAGTTTGTGACGCTCGAGCACGTGCTGTACGCGATGCTCGATGATCCGAACGGCAGCAAGATCATCCGGGCCTGCGGCGGCGACCTCGACGCCCTGAAGGGCGATCTCGAGAACTTCTTCGAGATGAACGTGCAGCCGCTGCCCGACGGCATCGAGCAGGACCCGCAGCAGACGCTGGCCTTCCAGCGGGTCTTCCAGCGGGCGGTGATGCACGTGCAGTCGTCGGGCAAGTCCGTCATGGACACCAGCAACCTGCTGGTCGCGTTCTTCCGCGAGCATGACTCCTACGCGGTCTACCTCCTGCAGAAGCAGGGCATCTCGCGCCTCGACGTGGTCCGCTACATCTCCCACGGCATCGCCAAGGTGCCGCAGGACGGCGACGCCCACCCGACCGAGGCCGCCGAGCGCGCGCCGAACGAGGACGGACAGAAGAGCCCGCTCGAGGCATTCGCCACCAACCTCAACCGGGAAGCGGCCGAGGGGCGGATCGATCCGCTGATCGGGCGCGAGGAGGAGATCGAGCGGACGCTGCAGGTGCTCTGCCGGCGGCGCAAGAACAACCCGATCTTCGTGGGCGATCCGGGCGTCGGCAAGACGGCCATCGCAGAGGGCCTGGCGCTCCGGATCTTCGAGGGCAAGGTCCCCGAGATCCTCAAGGACGCGAACATCTTCTCCCTCGACATGGGCGCTCTGCTCGCCGGGACCAAGTTCCGCGGCGACTTCGAGGAGCGCCTCAAGGGCGTGCTGAACGAGATCAAGCGCATCCCCAACGCGATCCTCTTCATCGACGAGATCCACACCGTGGTCGGGGCCGGCGCCACCCAGGACGGCTCGCTGGACGCGGCCAACCTGATCAAGCCGGCGCTCCAGTCGGGCGAGCTCCGCTGCATCGGCTCCACCACCCACAAGGACTACAAGTCGTCGATCGAGAAGGACCACGCCCTGGCGCGGCGCTTCCAGAAGATCGTCATCCGCGAGCCCTCGGTGGAGGAGACGTACCAGATCCTCAAGGGCCTCCGGCAGTACTACGAGGAGCACCACGCGGTGCGATACACCGATCCGGCGCTCCGGCTGGCGGCCGAGCTCTCGGCCAAGCACATCAACGAGCGCTTCCTCCCCGACAAGGCGATCGACGTGATCGACGAGGCGGGCGCGGCCCAGCGGCTCCAGCCGCCC
Source organism: uncultured delta proteobacterium (assembly GCA_963803435.1). Classification (GTDB taxonomy): domain Bacteria; phylum Myxococcota; class Kuafuiibacteriia; order Kuafuiibacteriales; family Kuafuiibacteriaceae; genus CAWDML01. The sequence goes on from CAWDML010000001.1 coordinate 602,156, forward strand.
GGCAAGCGGAAGAAGAAGATCGGGCAGTCCGACATCGAGAAGATCATCGCGAAGATCGCGCAGATCCCGCCGAAGAGCGTCACCGCGGACGACCGCAGCGCCCTGGCGAACCTGGAGCGCGAGCTGAAGCTGGTGATCTTCGGCCAGGACGATGCGATCGGGCGCGTGACCAACGCGATCAAGCTGAACCGTTCCGGCCTGGGCGCGCAGGAGCGTCCGGTCGGCTCGTTCCTCTTCGCGGGGCCCACCGGCGTCGGCAAGACGGAGCTGGCCAAGCAGCTCGCCGCCGTCATGGGGATCAACTTCCTCCGCTTCGACATGTCGGAGTACAGCGAGAAGCACACGGTCTCACGGCTGATCGGCGCCCCTCCCGGCTACGTGGGCTTCGATCAGGGCGGCCTGCTTACCGACGCGATCCGGAAGACGCCGCACTCGGTGCTCCTCCTCGACGAGATCGAGAAGGCGCACCCCGACATCTTCAACGTGCTCCTCCAGGTCATGGACCACGCGACGCTGACGGACAACAACGGCCGCCAGGCCGACTTCCGCAACGTCATCATCATCATGACCACCAACGCCGGTGCACGAGAGATGGCCTCGAACAAGATCGGCTTCACGCGCGACGTCGATGCACCGGACGCCGACAAGGCGCTCCAGAATGTCTTCTCACCCGAGTTCCGCAACCGCCTCGACGCCATGGTCACCTTCAGCCAGCTGAAGGAGGACGTGGTGATGATGGTGGTCGACAAGTTCATCAACGAGCTCGACGTCCTCCTCGCCGAGAAGAAGGTCACCATCGACCTGTCGCTCGAGGCGAAGAAGTGGCTCGCCGAGAAGGGCTACTCGCCCCAGTACGGCGCGCGGCCCATGGCCCGTGTCATCCAGAACGAGCTCAAGCGGCCGCTCGCTGACGAGATCTTGTTCGGGAAGCTGGTCGAGGGCGGGCACGTCGACGTCGACGTCGCCGGCGAAGGCGACGATCGGAAGATGGTGATGACGTTCTCGGAGAACGAGCGCACGCAGGCGGAGAGCCAGCCCGCCGAGCCCGCTGAGGCGTAGGTGGCGTTGGATTGAAGTGTTCCGAGGCTCACCAAACACTCTCCAACCCCTCATAGCCCCGCACCTTCGTGATCCCGCGCCGCCCGCGCGCGCGGTTGAGCGCCCGCTTGAGCACCGCATACGCCTCGAAGAACGCGCGGATCACCACGACGTCTCTCTTGCGGAGCGGGCGGGGGGAGAGGATCAGCTTCGGGTCCTCCTGTCCGTCGTCGACGAAGCACACGACGCCGCGGCGCTCAGCCGCAGCGCGGGTGCCGGCGGGGAGGCGCGGGCCGAGCAAGACGGCGTCCATCGGATCGCCGTCGGGGCTCTCGGTGTCGGGGACGCTGCCGTAGTTGAACGGGCAAGGAAACGGCGAGACGAAGTCGATCGATCCGTCGGGTCTTCGTTTGACGAAGCTGAGCTTCGGTACCTCGACGACGACCTCGACCTTCACCCGTCGGACGGTATCCGCCCTCCGCGCGGAATCGATCATCCTTTCGTCGTAGCGCTTGCCGGCAACCGCAACCCGGGGAGCGCCGATGATGTGGACGACCATGAACATCTCCGAGGTTCGGACATTCGTAGACGGCCGCGCGCGCGGGGGTTTGGGCGAAGACGACGTGCGCGATCTGGTCGCGCTGACCGCCGGTCGTCGAGCGCAGCTCCTGAAGATCGGGGCCGAGTACGGGCCGCTCTTCACGGACAAGGGCGCGGAGGCCTTCGAGCGGGTGACCGGTCGAAAGCCGGAGCGCTCGGCGGTGGGCGGCGCCGCCGGGGGCGGCGGGACCGTCGTCGATGTTCGCGCCGGCCGCTCGGCCTCGGTGCCGCGGGGGTGGAAGCCGGTGGTCCGCGTCGAGCAGCGCATCAAACAGCTGATCGACGAGGGCGAGTCGGTGACGCTGCGCCTCCGCAGCGGCCGCCAGATCTCGATGGACGCCACCGAGCAGATGGCCGAGTTCGTGAAGAAGGGCTATCTGAGGCTCTACAAGAACGAGAAGGACGAGGTCGACTACGACGACGAGGGCCGCAAGATTCTGGTACTCGGCCCACTATCTGGTCCCGACGCCGGCGTTCAAGATGCTCGACGATCAGATCGAGAAGTTCGCCGCGCGCGCCGATCGGATCAGCGAAAGAGCCTCGACCCAGCTCGAGAAGCTCCGCACCACGATGCACGCCTCCCGCGTCAACGGCTTCTCACCCTTCGATCTGGACCAGATCAAGGCCGAGGTGAACGCCCAGATCCCGAAGGCGAAGGCGGCGATCATCGAGTACGAGGAGGCCGTCAAGCAGTTCGAGCGGGACACGCAGCACCTCGACTATCCCAACGGCGAGGTCTACCTGATGTTCTTCGGGAAGAAGGCGCTCGAGGTCGCAGGCCCCCACATCGAGGCTTCCAGCCTGCGCGACCTCACCTTCGCCAAGGATTTGATCCGCGCCAGCGAGCTCTTGCTGGGGCGTCCCGAGGTCGAGTCCGTCGATCCGGGCTTCGGCATCCGCATCAACGTCAACACGGACACGCTGGTGAAGAACGGCGGCGACTACAACTCTTTCAAGCGCGAGGTCACCGCCCTCCTCCATGATCAGCTGATCACGGACGAGATCGACTTCTCCAAGAACAACAACACCGACGGCGTCCTCGAGGCGGCGCAGAAGCTCCTGCAGCGGGCCGTCGGCACGGCCAACGTGCGCGACGGCTACCAGATCGGCGACAAGGACTTCCCGGACCACGTGCGCGGCACCGAGGTGACGCTCTACGTGAAGAAGGACAAGCTGGCGGCGGCGCGGACGCACCTCGCCGAGCTGCGCGCGCTGTTCGCGCCGCACGGCTTCGACATGCAGCACTTCACCATGAGGATCGAAGAGGATCGCTGAGGTCGGATCAGGCGAGGGCCTGAGGATACGCGATCGCGGCGGGCTCCGACTCGCCGGAGAGCAGCGCGAGGACCGCGCCGACGTCCACGCGCGGATCGGCGCGGGCGGCCACCAGAAGCTCGTGGTAGAGCGTCCCGATCCGCAGGTGTCGGAGCAGGTCCGCCCCGGTCTCGCGCGCATGCGCCCGATCGAGCACGAAGAGCTCGGGCATGAAGTACGAGATCTCGATCGCCGCGTGCTGGACGCCGAGCCGCACCGCCAGGTGCGCGCCGCAGCTGGCCAAAAGGTCGACGGCGAGGAAGAAGCGGTGCGCCCCCGCCTCGAGGAGGTCGCGCAGGGCCGCCCGCAGATCGGCGGGGAGCGCCGCCAGCCAGCTCGTGAGCTGACCGAGCTCGCGGTCGCACCCCGCGGTGCGGGCGAAGAAGGCGTAGTCGGCCAAGAATCCGGTGACCGGATCGCGGGCGCCCGGCTCCGGGTTGGACCAGGGACGGATCCGGGGCGCGAGCCCCTCGAAGGACGCCCGCCGAAACGCCCGCCGGACCTCGCCGAGCGGAAAGCCGTCGCCGGCGAGCTGGCTCAGTAAGCCGACGATCAGCCGCCCGTTGCGGGCGTCGATGCGCCGCTCGAGGGCCAGCGCCAGCGTCTGGGCGTCCTCGAAGTCGGCGGCCCCGAGCCCGAGCATCCTGCAGTCTCGCGAAAAGGCCTGATGGTGCATGTGCTCCCCGACAAAGCAGGCCGCATGCCACCTGCTTCTCCATCTCCGAGCGGCCCTCTCTGCCGGATGAACCCAACAGATCGACGGTCCGAGCCTGCTGTGGACGGGAGACTACGCCACAGGGTCGCCGTTACCGTCCGGTGCGTCGAGGGGCCCGCCGTCACCGCGACGAAACGGCTCCCTGAGCGCTGCGCGCGCGACGCCGTGGCACGCTTTTCTCAACGGGCCCCGCGGAATGCGGGCGGCAGGCAGTGGGCGCGCCAGGGTCGCGTGGCCGGGTCGTTTCGGAAAGAAACGTCTCACGATCCTCCGCGCGGCGAGCCGCCGGCCCCACCGGTACCGGCTCTACCGCGCGCTCACGATGACGCTGACGCTGGCGGCGCTCGCCCTGGTCCCGCTGGTGGGGTTGGCGCGCGTCGACCTCGCGACGGGCGGCCACCGCGCGTTCTTCGCGAGCGTCGATCTCTTCCACGGCCTCATCGCGGTGTCGGTGGCCGTCTTCGGCTTCTATCTCTTCACCTTCAACGTAAACCTGGTCGCGGGTCGAATGTTCTGCGGCTGGGGGTGTCCGGTCGGACAGCTCAACCGGCTCACCGACGCCTTCGTCGCCCAGCGCACGCGCCGGAGCCGCTGGATGTGGGGCGGTGCGCTCGGCGGCTTTGCCGTCCTCCTGTCGCTCTCGATCCTGTTGTGGTGGACCTCGCTGGGCGGGCTCGGCGCGCTGGCGGCGCTGGCGGTGATGGTCGGCGCCGCAGTGGTCTTCGGGCGCGCGTGGGGCTGGAGCTTCTGCCGGCGTGTCTGCCCGATCGGCCTCTACTATTCGGTGGTTCAAACCAAGCGGCCGCTCGGCATCCTCTTCGACTCGAGCCGCTGCCTCGACGAGGGCGCGTGCGTGCGCGCCTGCCCGGTCGATCTCGACGCCCGCGATCTCGCCGCCGAGAAGCACGGCATCGGCGGCTTCGCGATCGACGGGCTGAAGGAGAACAGTCACTGCCTCCGCTGCGGCGCCTGCGTGGAGGCGTGCGAGATCGCGACGAGCAAGATGGACGCGCCGGCGCTGACCTTCGGGCGGCCCGAGCGCACCGTGACCGTCGATCTTCCGGCGATGGCCCCCGCTGCGGTCGTGCACGAGCGCGTCCGTGCCACCGTTGTCGATCCAGAGCCCCAGATCGAGCCGGGGCGGCCCAGGCGCTGGCTGCCGGCTGCGGTCATGGTGTCTGCGGGCCTCGCCATCGCCTCGTATGCAGCGGTGGCCGCCCGCCGCGCGAGCCGCTACTCGCCCCAGAAGACGTGGGTGCAGCCCACCGCCGGGACTGAGCGAACGACCCGATACGTCGCCGCGTCCGGCGACTACGCCCGCGGCGACATCGACGGCACGGCCCCGGCGGGCGCGATCGTCTATCTCCAGCACCCCGCGCCCGGCCGCGCGCTGGCCGCGCCGGCCGCAGTCGACATCGAGATCGCGAACCAGACCTTCTCCGCTCCCGTGTACCTGGCGAGCGTACGCGATCGACTCAAGCTTTCGAACGGCGATCCGATGCTGCACACGGCGCACCTGAGCTCAGGCCGACGTTCCTGGATCAACGTTCCGCTCCCGCCCGGGATGAAGCCGATGTCGGTGGCGGCGCCGGCTCCCGGGCTCTACCGCATCACCTGTGACAACCACCCGGGGGAGGAGGCGGAGCTCATCGTGCTGGATCATCCGTACGTCACGCGGGCCGATGCTTCGGGAAGCTACCAGCTGCACGACGTCCCCGCCGGAGCGGCGCAACTGGTCGTGAACGGAGAGCGTCCTGTGAAGGTTCAGGTCCACGCGAGGTCACCCATTCGATGAGACGAACAACTTTGACGATTCTGGCGTTCGCCCTCCCGCTGGGGGCGTGCGAGGCCGACGACTGGGGCCCTGAGAAGCTCGCGCGCGGCGCGATCGACACTCAGGTCGAGGAGCTGCGGCTGGGCAGTCAGGTGTACGGCGACTATTGCGCGGGCTGCCACGGCGAGAAGGGCGACGGCAACGGCCCGGCCGCGCGCTTCCTCGATCCGAAGCCTCGGGACTTCCGGCTGGGACGGATCAAGTTCGCAGCCGTCGAGGGCGGCGCCGCGCCGCGCGACGACGACTATCTCCACGTGCTCGACATCGGGCTCATGGGGACGGCGATGCCGCGATTCAACCTGCTCCCCGTGCTCGAGAAGAGAGCCGTCGTCGCCTACGTGAAGACGTTCTATCCCGACTGGTCCGAAGATCCGCCGGGCGCTCCCGTATCACCGGGACAGGATCCCTGGTCGGACGATCGTGCGGGCGGCATCGAGGCCGGCAGGGTCGCCTACTACACCCTCGCCACCTGCTGGTCGTGTCACCCGGCATACGAGAGCGCGGAGGCGATCCAAAAGATCTACACCGACGCCGGCCTCGAGGCGCCGCCGCTGCGAAAGAACCTCCGCGAGTCGGAGGTGAAGGACAGCAACTGGGGCGCGCCGATCAAGCCGCCCGACTTCCTCACCGACCGCATCAAGACCGGGTTCGACGTGGCCAGCATCGCCCGCGTCATCTCCTCGGGAGTCGGCGGCACCGCGATGCCCACGTGGGCCGGCAGCCTCGAGCCCGAGCAGATCTGGGGCCTCGCCTACTACGTCAACGATCTCGCGCTGAAGCGCGGGGCCCCGCCGAGAGGAGTCCAGCCGTGAACATCGAACCAACCTATGAGCGACCGCTGGTCTACCGAGAGATCATCAAGGCGCACATCCTCTTCGGGTTCCTGTTCTTTCTGGTGGCGCTGTTCGCGGGCCTCCTCTACGGCCTCCAGCTCACACATCTGTATCCGTTCGTCGGGATCGAGCTGCTCTCCCCCGGCCGCATCCGGATGGTTCACACCAACGCCATCGCCTACGGTTACCTGATCAACCTCTTCATCGCCGTCCTCTACTGGACGGTGCCGCGCTTGACGGGCCACCCGTTACTCTCGAAGAAGCTGAGCTGGGTGATCTGCGGCGCCTGGCAGGCCATCGTGCTCGCCACCGCCGCGGGGATCCTCGGCGGACAGGCCCAAGGCATCGAGTGGGGCGAGACCCCGACCTGGGTCGATCACTTCGCCGTCTTGGGCGTGGCGCTCCTCGTGATCAACGTGGCCACCCCGATCTTCAAGACCGGCGGCCGGAAGCTCTACGTCAGCCTCTGGTACTTCGGCGCCATGCTGATCTGGACGCCGCTAGTCTACATCATGGGCAACTACCTGCCCCAGTACTTCATCCCCGGCGCCGGGGGCGCGGCCATCACCGGCCTGTACATCCACGATCTGGTCGGCCTCTCCATCACGCCGCTCGGCTGGGGCATGATGTACTACTTCGTCCCGCTGGTGCTCGAGAAGCCGATCTGGAGCCACACCCTCTCGATCCTGGGCTTCTGGGGGCTCGCGTTCTTCTATCCGCTCAACGGGGTTCACCACTTCTTCTACAGCCCGATCCCGATGTACGCGCAGTACGGCGCCGTCATCTCGACGATCGCGGTCGAGCTGGTCGTCTTCACCGTCATCGTCAACTTCTTCATGACGCTGCGCGGCCGCGGTGATCGGCTGCGCACGGATCTCTCGGCGCGCTGGTTCTTCACCGGCATGGTCTTCTACTTCATCACCTGCCTCCAGTGCGCCTTCCACACCACGCTCACGTTCCAGAAGATCATTCACTTCACCGACTGGGTCGTCGGTCACGCCCATCTGGTGATGTTCGGTGTGTTCGCCTTCTGGCTGCTGGGCGGCATCGTGTACATGTGGCCGCGCATCTGCGGTCGCGAGTGGTGGAGCCACAAGCTCAACGCCTGGAACTACTGGCTGTCGACCATCGGGCTGGTGCTGATGTTCATCAACCTGACCGCCGCAGGTCTGGTCCAGGGCTTCATGTGGAAAGGCCTGGCGCAGTGGGAGAAGACCGTGACCGACTCGCTCCCCTTCTGGCACACGCGAACGATCGCCGGCTCGATGATCATCGTCGGCCAGTGCCTCCAGGCCTACAACATCTGGAAGACGGCCCGCACGAAGGCCCCGTAGGAGAGGACCGTGGAGAAGATCGCAACCATCATGCTGCTGGCCGGGCTCGGGTGCTTCGCATTCGCCGGCCTCCTGACCGGGGTCCTTCCGGTCGCCCACCTCTCCCGCGTCCAGTACAAGACGCTCGACGAGGTGGCGCCGGAGCCCTCGCTCGACTTTCTCGACCTCTCCCGCCGCTATCCGGAGCAGTTCGCGAAGTACTACGGAAAGCCCACCAAGGAGGCCTTCCACGAGGCCCTCCGCCTGGGCCGAGATCAGTACATCGCCGAGGCCTGCTGGCACTGCCACTCGCAGTTCGTCCGGCCGGTGTCCAACGAGGATCAGCGCTTCGGCAAGGTTTCCTGGGCCGACGAGTATCGCAACGAGATGTTCCTCCCCCACCTCTTCGGGACGCGACGGGTCGGTCCCGATCTGATCCGCGAGTCGGGCCGCCACAGCAACGACTGGCACGCGGCGCATTTCTTCGATCCGACGCTGGTGTCACCACAGTCGGTGATGCCTCGCTACACCTGGTTCTACGACGGCGAGCAGCCGAACAAGATCGGCCTCGCGATGATCACGTACATGCAGTGGCTCGGCAGCTGGGCGACGCCCGAGGTGCTGGCCGCGCAGGAGCTCAACAAGTGAAGAAGCCCGTCAGCGACCGCCCCGCGCGAGCCATCATCATCTGGTCGATGGTGGTGGGCCTGGTCTTCAGCGGCCTGGCGTTCGCGTACAAGATCGCGGAGTTCATGTTCACCATGACGACGCCGGACTTCGCCGGCTCGTTCGACGTCCCGATCATCGTTTATTTCGCGATCGCCGCCGGGTGGCTCTCGCTCCTCGGCTGGTGCTTCGCCACGAACAAGTTCAAGGACATGGAGCGAGCCAAGTACGACATGCTCGCGCAGGAGGATGAGTATGAGCGCCTCGGTATCTGAGAAGGTCGACGCGGAACCCGAGCTCTTCACCGAGAGCGACTCGGCGGAGACCCGGTTCGACTACGACAAGGGCGGCGTGCCCATCTACGTGGCGTTGATCTGGGTCGCGTTCCTCTGCTGCTACGTGCTCTACATGCTGTACTACGGTCTTCCGGACTTCTCGGCCTGGGGCGCTCCATGACACGAGGCGCGTGTGCCCACTGCGGCCTGCCCGCGGCCGCCGGCGATCGGTATTGCTGCTACGGCTGCGAGATCGCCGCGGAGATCGCCGCCGAGGCCCGCCACGAGCACGCGCGCACCTTCAACGCCCTCACCGTGGGGCTCCTCCTCACGATGGCGGTGATGATGCTGTCGCTGTTCCTCTACGCGGAGGACGTCTACGGCGCCGGCGCCGAAGCCGGCCTCATGTGGATGCGCACGTTCTACCGCTGGGCCTCGGGCGCGCTGGCCACCCCGGTGATGATCCTGTGCGGGCTCCCGGTGGTGCGGCGGGCGCTCCGCCGCGCCCGCCATCTCCAGCTGTCGATGTCGGCGCTCATCGCGGCCGGCGCCTTCGCAGCGTATGCCCTGTCGATCGTCTCGCTTCTTCGCGGCGGCTCGCGCGTCTACTTCGACAGCGCCGCCACCGCCTTGGTGCTGGCGACCCTCGGCCGCTACCTGGAGGCGACCGCGCGCACGCGCGCCAGCGGCATCGCCCAGCGCGGTCTCGACGGCACGCTCGAGCCGGTGGAGGCGGAGGACGCGGAGGGGCGCCCGCTCGGCCGTGTCGCCCCGGCACAGCTGGCGCCGGGCATGCGCGTCTTCGTCGCGCCCGAGCAGGTGGTGCCGGTCGATCTGGTCGTCGAGCACCCGGTCGAGGTGGACGCCGCCGTGCTCTCGGGAGAGTCCGCGCCGCGCCGAGTGCCCGCAGGCGGAGCGGTCCCCGCCGGGGCCGTGCCGATCTCCGAGACGCTGGTCGGGCGCGCGGTCACCGACGCCAGGAGCTCCACGCTGGCCAAGCTGGCGATGCTGGCCAAGAGCCTCCGCGATCGGCCCTCGCCGCTCCTCGCGATCGCCGATCGCTTCGCGCGCGTCCTCACGCCTGCCGTCTGGATCCTCTCCGCCGCGACCTTCGCCTGGTGGGCGCACCGGAGCGGCGTCGAGGCGGGCGTCGTCAACGCGCTCTCCGTGGTCCTGGTGGCCTGCCCCTGTACCTACGCGATCGCCGCGCCGCTGGTGCACTGGCTGGCGATGCGCCGGGCCCTCGCGGAGGGCGTGCTGGTGAGAAGCGCAGAAGCGCTCGAGGAGCTCGCCGAGGTCGAGGTGGTCGCGTTCGACAAGACCGGAACGCTCACCTCGGACGCGCTCATCGCCCGCGAGTCCTGGCGCGCCGAGCGCGCCAGCGCCGAGGAGATCCGCGCGCTGGTGGCCGGGCTCGAGCGCGGCACGCGCCATCCGATCGGCCGCGCGCTCCACACGTTCGCCGGATCCTCGACGCCCGCGGTGCTCACCGGCCGCAGGTTCGTGCCCGGTCGCGGCGTCGAAGCCGAGGACGAGCGCGGCCGCCGGCTGTCCCTCGGCCGCAGCCCGCGCGGCGAGGTGGTGCTGGCGCGCGACGGCGTCGAGCTGGCCGGGTTCGCCCTCGAGGAGTCGATCCGCCCCGAGGCGCGCGCGGCCGTCGAGGGGCTGGCGCTCGCGGGGATCCGCAGCGTGATGCTCACCGGCGACGGAGCGGCCCGGGCCTCGCGGGTCGCCTTCGAGCTCGGCATCGAGCACCGCTCGTCCCTCACGGCCGAGGAGAAGGTAGCGGCGATCAGGAGCCTCCCCGGCCGCGTCGCCATGGTGGGCGACGGGATCAACGACGCCCCCGCGCTCGCCGGTGCCACCGGGATCGCGATGAACGCGGGCACCGGCCTCTCGCGCGGGCTCGCCCGCGTCAACCTGCTCCACGACGACCTCACCCTCATCCCCCGCGCGATCGCGCTCGGCCGCCGCGCCCGGACGCTGGTGGTCCGCCTGCTCGTCGGATCGACCGCCTACAACGTGCTCTTCCTCGGGCTGGCCGTGACCGGCGCGCTCCGCCCCGTGTGGGCCGGCGTCAGCATGCTGGTGTCGTCGCTGGTCGCGCTCGGCACGGCCGTCGCCGGGATGGGGGAGAGCAGGCGTGATCGAGACCCTGACCACCGCCCTCGTCATGGGCCTGTTCGGCAGCGTTCACTGCGCGGTGATGTGCGGTCCGCTCGCGATCGCGGGATGCCGGCGCGCCCCCGAGACCGCCGGATACTTCGGCGGCCGCGCGATCGCCTACGCCACCGCCGGCGCGATCTTCGGGGCGCTCGGACACGCGATCGAGCTCGGCCCCTTCTGGGCACTGCTCCTGGCGGCGGCCGTGGTCGTGCACGGCCTGAGGCTCTTCTTACCCCTCCCTGATCCGACGCTGGTCTCGCTCCCCCGGTGGCGGAGCCCGGCCTTCACCTTCCTCGCGCGGCTGCTCCCTCGGCGCGGCCTCGGCCTCGGGCTGGCCACCGGCATCCTCCCCTGCGGTCTGCTGATGGGCGCGTGGATGCTGGCGGCCTCGACCGGCCGCCCGCTCTCGGGAAGCGCCGTGATGATCGTCTTCTCGATCGCGTCGGTGCCCGGGCTGGTCGCGCCTCTCCTTGCAAGACGGGTTGCATCGAGGTTCATCCAGCTTCCGCGCCACGTGCACGGTCTGCTCTGGTGTCTGCTCGGGATCTGGATCGCGGTGCGCCCTCTCCTCGCGAGCAGGCCGGGAGGCTGTCACTGATGAGCACGCTGTCCTTCGCCTTCCGCCTCCCGCTGCCCACCTGGCCGCGCGCGCGCCTCGAGTCGGACTACCGCTTTTTGGAGAGCCGCCTGTCGATCGCGGGCGAAGAGGTGGCGCGCTTCGACGAGCTCGCGCTCCGTCAGGGCGCGACCGTCGACTGGAACGGCCACGCGCTGGAGATCCGGCTCGACGACCACGAGGTCGAGCTCCGCACGGACGGCGTCCGCGCGCTGCGAGAGGATCGGCTCTCGGCCCCGACCTGCCGCTCCGCCTGGATCCACGCCTTCGTGGCCCTGTTCGCCTCGTTCGCAGGCTTCATGGCGAGCTGGCTCTACCTCCGCCGCGCCGGCGACGGTGATCCCTGGGCCCTGAAGATGGCGATCCACATGGCCGGATGGCACGCCCTCCTCACGCTCACGCTCTTCCCGGCCTCGGTCTGGGGCCAGCGCCTCGGAATCCGCGCGGTCCAGCTCGCGAGCGCCGTCTTCTTCTGCATCCACGCCGGCATCGCGCTCGCCAACGCGGCCGAGGTGTTCGACGGCATCGCCCTGTTCAACGCGCTCTCGGGCCTCCTGTTCCTGGTCGCCGTACTCTACGGACAACGAGCCCACCGCGACATGGATCCGATCCGAGCGCTTCTGTCCCATTCGGGACGTCTTGTCCAAGGCGCAGCCTTCGGTACGCATCCTGCTCGCTCCTCTGGATCGTGAAGAGGATCGTCGCTGCCACGGATGGCTCCGAATCCGCCACCCGGGGCGTCGCGCTCGCGGCCGAGATGGCGCGCATGGCCCGCGCGACGCTCCACGTCATCACCGTGGTCCCGGGTTACGACGAGATCCTGATGGAGTTCACCCAAGCGAGCGGCCGGGACGCCGACGAGGCGGTGGCGCGCATCGGTCGCGTCCATCTGGAGAAGACGCTCCAGGCGATCGACCTGGCCGGGATCACGGTTCGGACCGCCATCCGGGTGGGACGCCCGGCGGTGGAGCTGACGATCTACGTCGAAAAGATGAAGCCGGACCTGCTGGTGCTGGGGGGCCGAGGGCACGTCGCCCACTACGTCCTTCGGGACGCCAATTGTCCTGTGGCGCTTCTGCCGTGATGCGGTAGATTCCGGCCGATGGCAACCAACCAGAAGCAGTCCGGCTTCTCCCTGTGGTACGAGGATTATCTTCAGGGCCGGGCCCTTCCGATCATCGGTCTCGGCGGAGGCGCGCTGATGGTGCTCCTCTACTTCACCGGCGTGATCCCGGAGTGGATCGCCGCGCTGCTCCTGGCGGCGGGCATCGTGCTCGGCGCCTGCGGCTACGCGTTCAAGCACCTGTTCGATGCGGCCCGCACCAGCGGAGAGACCGCGATGGCGCTGGGCCTGACCATCCTGGTCGCGATCGTCGCCGGCATCCCGGTCGTCACCACCCTGCTCCCCGGTACGCCGCGCGCCGAGGGCAACGTCCACGCCGCCGGTGAGACCATCAAACTGCCCGCGGACGCCCGTGGATCGGTCCGGATCCTCCTGCACGGTCGCGTCGCCGGCTCGGGGACCGCCGACGCCGACATCGTGCTGGCCGTCGGCGATCAACACTTGTCCGGGCACTTCAGCCGCAAGCCCCAGAGCGTGCGGATCGGACGGCGAGGCCGCGGCACCGTGATGCGCGAGCACAACAGCCAGTTCCTCATCACGACGATCCCGGACGATGTCGATCAGATCAAGGTCGAGTCCGTGAAGGGCAAGCTGGCCGAGCCGATCGCCGTGCAGGTGTTTCCGGACTTCCTCCCCACCGGCATGGAGCTCGGCCTCGGGCTGACACTCCTCGTGCTGGGCTCCGCCCTCGCCGCCCGGTTCGGTGCGAACAGCAACGGCCCCGGCGCGCTCGGGCTGACGCTCCTCTTCGCCGTGATGATCCATCGCATCGCCACGCCCGAGATCGCGATCCAGCCGGAGATGGGCTCGCTGGTGATCGGTGGCGTCGGCGGCCTCCTGGCCGGCTCGATCTCGACCTGGGTCATGAAGAAGATCGTCCACCGCCGCCCGGAGCCGACGGCCGCGATGCGCGCCACCACGTGAACACGCTCAGCTCGCGGGCCGCGCGGTCCAACCGGTATCTCCTCGCCTTTGCCCTCACGCTGACGGCGCCGACCGCCTGGGCCCAGGACGGCAATGCCCGCGCCGCCGCGATCGCGGCGCGCTCGAAGACCACGCAGGAGGCCGCGCGCTTTCTCCGCCAGCAGGCGGGGCGGATCTCGAATCCCGCGATCGCGACCGCCACCAAGGCCTTGCCCGACAATCCCGCGCCGACGTTCATGGCGGCGTGGCCCGATCTCCCGTCGCGCGAGCGCATCCGGCAACAGCTGGCGTCGCTGCACCTGGTCGACGCGTCCGTCCGCCCGGGCGCGCTCTTTCCGCCCCTCGCGGATCCGACGCGTTCCCCCCAACCCTTCACCTCGGCGCCGGGCGGCACCCCCGACACCCGCCACGCCCATCCGGGCGGGCTCGCCGAGCACGCCGCGTTCAACCTGCAGGCGGCGCTCGATCTGGCGGCCAACTATCGGCGTCGATACGGGATCCAGCTCGACCTCGACCTGGTGATCGCCGCTCCCATCTGGCACGACGCGATGAAGCCCTGGTGCCTCCAGTGGAGAGAGGACGGGACCATGACCGTCCAGGCCTCCCTCGCAGGGACCGCGTCCCACCACATCTTCGCGATCGCCGAGGCGCTCCACCGCATGATGCCGCCGGAGCTGGTGGTCGCGATCGCGTTCGCGCACGAGCCCGCGACCGAGGCGGCCCGCGTTCGCTTCCTGCGCGCCGGGGCGCTGCTCGCCGGCGTCGATCCGGTGGAGCGCCGCCTCCTCACCTTCGGCGACGACCACGAGTGGCGATTGGCCCGCCGGCCCTCGATCGAGGCCAACATCGATCACCTCGCCGATCACGACTACGTGATCGCGGATCCCGCCGGGCGCGAGGTCGCCGACGCGCTGGTCCGGCTGGCCCGGGCCGAGCCAGGCGGCGCGGATCGAAGCGACGCCGATCTGCGCTGGATGCGCCACCGCATCCGCGCCTCGGTGCCGCACCTGGTGTTGTACCAGGTGCTCCGCCGGGACGGCGATCCGGGCGTGGTCGCCGAGCTGGCGCGCCGCAAGGTGGCGCTCGTCGATCCCTCCGATCACACGGAACCCTCGGCGCGATGGATCGCGCTACCGGCCGGCGCGCACTGGGTCGGCTGCGGCGAAGGCGACGCAGCCTGCGAGCCGTTCGAGAAGCCGGCTCGGAGAGTCAGCATCGGTCCGCTCCTCTTCGATCGCACCGAGGTCACCGCCGCGGACTACGCAGCCTGCGTGAAGAGCGGCGCCTGCGACGACGCCGAGACCTCCGGGCCCACGTGCAACTATGGCCAGGCCAGACGCGAGCAGCACCCGATGAACTGTCTCGACCACACGCAGGCCTCCAACTACTGCGCCGCCCAGGGCGCCCGGCTCCCGACCGCCGACGAGTGGGAAGCGGCCGCGCGCGGCGGCGACCGTCGGATCTACGTCTGGGGCAACGACGACCCGCCGCCGCCCAAGGCCGGAAACTTCGCGGACGCCTCGGAGGGCGGGTCGCGCGGCACCGGCCTGCCCTGCCAGACCGGAGACCGGACGGCCACCGGGATCTGCGATCTCGCCGGCAACGTCCACGAGTGGACGTCCACGCGCGCGAAGGAGGCGGGCGACGAGCGCTACGTGGTGAAGGGCGGCGCGTTCGACACGAGCGGCGCGAAGCTCCGCATCTCGCTGCGCTCGACCGGCGACGCCACCGACCGAAGCCCCGCGCTCGGCCTTCGCTGCGTCCGGGAACGATGACCCCGTCTCCCCGCCCCGCCCTCGGTCTCAGTGCTTCGACGGCGGCGGCAGACCCGAGAACGCGGGATGCCGGGGGTCTCCGCCGGCCAGCACGATGGCGTAGAGGAACGAAGGCAGCGGCGTGGCCTTCTTCCCGTTGACCACCACCAGCGGCGTGCCCTCGAGCTGGTACTCCATCGCGAAGTCGATGTCCTCCTTCAGCTTGGCTTCGGTGGCGGGCGCGGCGATGCACTTATCGAGCTCGGCGCGGGTGGCGCCCGTCTCCGCGCTCGCGATCTCGTACAGCTTGTCCGGTGTCAGGTCGGGCTGCGCCTCGAAGACGTGCTGCACCGCGGCGTCGAAGCCCGGCTTGTCCTCGAGGCAGAGCAGGATCCGCGGGCCGAGGCAGCGGACCCCGGTCGCGTCTTTTACCTCTTTCGGCATGTTGGGATTGCACTGCCGATCGAGCGGGAAGAACCGGGTCTCGAGCGAGAAGGCTCCGGGCGGCGCCGAGCGCTCGAGCTCCTGAGTCACGGTCTCGAGCTGGCGGCAGTGCGTGCAGCGGACGTCGACGAAGTCGAGCAGGTGCACCGGCGCCGACACCAATCCGTGCAGGTGCCGCGGGCGGTGCTTGGTCGTGTCCACGTGCGGCGAGCGGCGCATCACCTCGAGCGAGTCGGAGATCGCCTGTCGAACCTCGGGCGGCAGGCGATCGACATAGAGCTCGAGATCGCTCTTGACGACCTTCTGCTCCACCTTCGGCGGTGGAAGGTGCGTCTTGGGCTCGTCGGGCGTGGTGCTCCCCGGCCAGAGCAGCAGGAGCCAGCCCAGCAGCACGTAGAGCCCCGGGACCACCACGATGCGCCCCGGCTTGGTCTGCGACAGCGGCCGCACCGGCGGCACTCGGAAGGCCACCACCGCGTACGCCGCCACCAGCGTGTAGGTGCCGAGGCAGGTGAGGCACAGGGTGCCGAGGTTCCAGCTGACGAGGAGCAGCACCAGGCTGGCGGCACCGCCGACGGCGCCGACGAAGCGGACGGCCCAGATCGGCTCGGCCTCCTTCTTCCCGGCTCGGCGCAGCCGGTGAAAGCGGTAGGCGGCCGCCAGCGCGGTGAAGGCGTAGATGAGACCCCAGCCGGCGACCGGAACCTTGGTGGCGTGATGGATCGACTTGGCGAACTCGCTGTTCCAGACCGTCTCGCAGTCGAAGCTCTGATTGATCGAGCAGAAGGTCGTGCCGCCCTCCATCACGGAGAGCAGCTCGTGCCACTGGAAGATGGCGAGCAACCCGATCGCGACGGCGAGACCGATCAACACGGGCCCGATCAGATCGCCTCGGTTCGTCCGCGGCTGCTCGGCTCGGGCGGTCTTACGCTTCCCTCGCCTCGCCATATCCTTCGCTCCTCACACAGACACCGGCCAAGGTCCAGAACACCAGGCCGACGGGCGCGTGGTGCAACGATGAGTGGAGCAGACCGACGAACGCGATCGCAAGCACGCCCAGAAGGGCGAAGCGGTCGAGGATGGCACGATCAGGGTCGTTTTGGCGGCGCACGATGCGCCGCATCACGCAGGCGACGCACCACGCGAGGGCGAGGTTGAAGCCGATGAAACCGACCACCCCGGTCTCCGCCAGGACCTGCAGCCAGAGGTTGTGGGGAGAGGTGAGGTGAACCCCGGTCAACCCCTGCGGACCGACCCGCTCGATCGCATTGCGATACACGCCGTGGCCGACGCCGAGCCACGGATGCTCCCCGAAGATCGCGAGCGCACGATCGATCATGGTGCGACGGATCGAGAGGTCTTCGTCGAGGGAGCTGATCCGCATGCGGCCGTTCTCCGTGAGGAGCAACAGGAGGCCGCCGGCCAGCGAGAGCCCGGCGGCGGCGGCGAGGATCAGCCATCGCCTCAGCACCCCGGCCAGCGCCACGAACGACGCGACCACTGCGAGGAACGCCATCCGCGCGTAGGTCAACACCAGGGCCCCGCAGAGCACCAACCCGCCCGCGCCGGCGAGCACGCGCACTCGGCGCCTCGCGTGCGGCGAGAACGCGATCAGCGCGATCAGCGCAGCCCCGACCATCCCCACGTGGGCGAGCTTCAGTCGGTTGTAGAAGAGCCCCGCCGCGGCGCGCACGTGATAGACGCGGTTCGGCACCCAGATCTGTCCGGAGCTCGGGTTCTTGAGAAACACCGAGTCCCAGGGCATCGCACCGACGGTCACCTGGAGCAGACCGTAGGCGGCGTTGAGGACGCACGCGGCGGTGAACGCCCAGGCCATCCTGCGCAGCAGCACCGAATCCCCGGGATCGATCCCGCGGGTCCCGATGACGAACACGAGCGCCAGGAGCGGTCGGGTGGTGTCGGCGGAGGAGTGATGCCCGGGATCGAGGAGCAGGCCCGGTAGACCGGCCAGCATCCAGATCAGGATTCCGATCTCCGCAGGCCCGGGACGCCAGCGCCGGAGGCCTCCGGTCGCCGCGGTGCTCGCGAGGGCGAGCACGGCCACCACCTCGGCCGGTCCTTCGAGCAACCCGACCAGGAGCGCGTAGGCGACCAGCAGCAGGCGGTGCGCCCGGAGAAGCACGGGTGCGAGCCATAGCGCAGCTGGGGGCTCGTCGACCACTCAAGATCGTGTTGAGATCGTTCGCGCGGCATGGTTGCGCCGATCGACTTCATCGTGAGCTGCGAGCACGCGAGCAACGCGATCCCGGAGGCGCTCCAGGGCCTCGGCCTTCCCCCCGAGGCGCTGGCGGAGCACCATTCGTGGGACGCGGGCGCTTCGGAGATTGCAACCTACCTTGCGGAGTATCTGGAGGCGCCGCTCTTCTTGGGGCAGTGGTCGCGCCTGGTGGCCGACCTCAACCGCCCGGAGGACATCCCGCAGGTGGTGCCCGAGGTTGCGTTCGGGCTGGCCGTCCCGGGGAATACGAAGATCGATGCTGCCGAACGCCGGTCGCGGCTCGAGCGTTATCACCGGCCCTATTGGGGCGCGGTGATGGGCGAGATTCAGCGCAGACTGGACGCCACCGAGCGCCGGGTCTTGCACGTCTCGATGCACAGCTTCACGCCCGAGTACGAGGGTGTGGTGCGCTCGGTCTCCATCGGCGTGATGTTCGATCCCGACTACCCGCTCGAGAACGAGCTGGGCGATCGGATCGTGCACCGGATCCGCGAGCGCGGGCTGGTGTCCGAGGTGAACGAGCCTTACGACGGCCGCGCCGCCGCCCTCACGACGTCGTGCCGGAACCGCTTCGATGCGACCCGCTACGCAGGGATCGAGATCGAGATGAACCAGAAGCACCTCGGGGAGCTCGAGCTCATCCAGACGGTCATCCTCGACGCCCTCCGCTACGCCGTCGCGGACGCCGAGTAGCCGCGGGAGGGAAGGACGTTGGCGGTCCCCTCCTTCGCGTCGGTGCTGGCTCAGGTCCTCGTCTCGACGCCCGAGCCGATCGCGACCCTCGCGATCTGGCACGCACGCCATCGCGCCCTCGCCCAGGCCCACGAGGAGCCGATCCTGGCCGCCATCGCTGCAGGAGCCGGGACCGACCGCCTGGCGTGGGCGTTCGGATCCGGCTACCAGTGCGCAGGCCGCAGTCTGTTCGGGCTCGAGCCGGGCCGGCTGGGCGCCCTCTGCGCCACCGAACGCGGCGGCGCCCATCCGCGTGCGATCGAGACTCGCCTGACCGAGGGCGCGCTCTACGGAGAGAAATGCTTCGTGACCTTCGGCCTCGAGGCCGAGGCGCTGATCGTGATCGCGTCGGAGGGTACCGACGCGGACGGAAGGAATCGCCTCCGCGCGGTCCAGGTCGATCGGAGCGCCGGCGGCCTGACGTTCGAGCCTCTCCCCGAGACTCCGTTCGTCCCCGAGATCTCCCACGCCAGGCTCCGCCTCGACGGCACCCGCGGCCTCGTCCTGGACGGCGACGGTTACCTCGACTTCCTCAAGCCCTTCCGTACGATCGAGGACACGCACGTCTTCGCCGCTGCGCTGGCCCACATGGTGACACTGGCCAACGCCGCCCACTTCGACGACGCGTTCCGCGAACACGCCGCCGCCCTGCTGGCGTCGCTCGTCGAGATCGCACGCATGCCACCGCTCGCTCCCGCAACTCATCTTGCACTCTCGGGAGCGCAAGCCGGTTTGCAGCTGCTCGTCGACGAGATCGATCGGCGAAGCGCGGAGCTCCCTTCGAACACGGCCGCGCTGTGGACGCGCGATCGACCGCTGTTCTCGGTGGCCGAAAAGGCCCGCCGTGCCCGCCGCCAGGCCGCCTGGTCGTCGCTCAGGTGAGCTCTGGCCGGCTCGGCGACGGAGTCCTACCGCTCGGCCAGGAGCGCTCGATCGCCGGGCAGCGGGGACGCGCGCAGGATCCGCTGCGCGCGGGCGCGCGAGACCTTGGCCTCGGCGTGCCGGCCCAGGGCGGACTCGGCGCGGGCCCGCCACAGCGACGCCTCGCCGGCCCAGCGGCTCTCCGGATCGAACGCCGTCCAGAAGGCGTCCGCCGCCGACAACGACGCGAGCGCGCGGGTCGCGTCGTTCTCCGCGAGATAGAGCCGTCCCAGGCCTACCAGGACGTCGGCGCGCTCGGGCGTGTCGGCCTTCTGGAGGCGCCGGGACAGCTCGAGCGCGCGGTCCAGCGTGGGTCCGGCCTGCTCGTACTCGGCGCGCTCGAGGTGATCGAGCCCGAGCTCCGCGAGCACGCGCATCCGCTCGCGGTCGGCCCGCGGCCCCTCCTGCACCTTCTCGAGCGCCCGCGTCTCGGACTCGAGCGCTCCGGACGGGTCGCCCGAGAGCCGCTGCACGACGCCCAGCGTATAGGCGGCGGCGGCGGCGAGCTTCTCGCCGGCCTCGGTGGCCGAGAGCTCGGCGGCGGCCTGGTCGAGCCGTCCGAGATACGCCGAGGCCAGCGCGTGGGACAGGTGCGCCGAGAATCGTCCGCTCGTTCTTTGGGCCCAGGCTCTTCTCGAGCTTGGCCACCGCCCGCTCCAGATCGTCGAGGGCGCCGCTCCTCCGCGCCTCCAGCCGCGAGACGCCGCGCCGGAAGAGCGTCGCAGCGAAGGTGTACGACTCCGGGTCAGCCTGCTCGGTGAGGATCCCGTAGGAGACCTGCGCCTTCGCGATCGCGCGCTCGAGCTCGCCGAGGTCGACGTAGTAGATGGCGAGGTCGGCCGAGTAGAAGCCCACCATCTGACTCTTCTCGCCGAAGATCTCGGAGGCGACCCTCACCACCCGCTCGAGCTGCTCCACCGCCTCGCCCGGCCGGCCGGCGTTACCGAGCGCTC
Organism: uncultured delta proteobacterium; assembly: GCA_963803435.1. Taxonomy (GTDB): domain Bacteria; phylum Myxococcota; class Kuafuiibacteriia; order Kuafuiibacteriales; family Kuafuiibacteriaceae; genus CAWDML01. The sequence continues at coordinate 622,616 of CAWDML010000001.1, forward strand.
GCCCGTAGATCGCACGCGCGTCGAGGAGCCGGGGATGCTTCGGCCGGTCGCCGAAGAGGCCTTCGGTCAGCCGGAAGGCCTTCTCCGCCGCCGCCACCGCGTCGTCCGGCGCAGCGCCGTACTGCCGCGCGACCGCGTACAACAGCGCCGCCGCGACCGTCGCCTCGTGGTGCTCCCCGTACCGGGAGAGGAAGAGCTCGAAGGCCTCGTGCGCGCTTCGGTGCGCGTCGTCGTAGCGGCCCTCGTCGATCGCCAGGTGAGCCTCGCTCTCGAGCGCATGCCCGAGGTCGTCGGGGAGCGGGGGCGAGACCGCCCGGAGCTCGGGGACGAGCTGGTCGAGCTCAGCGCGGATCTCGTCGGTCTTGCCGGTGCTGCGCCAAGCCTCGGTGAGCCGAACGCGCAGCCCGAGCGTCATCGGATCGCTCGGCCCCAGCGCCGCCGAGGCCTCGCGCACCGCCTCGGACAGCGTCGACTCCGCCGTGTCGAAGTCCTCGAGACCGATCAGGCTGGTTCCGATCATCCCGAGCAGCTCCACGCGCAGCTCGGGCCGCATCTTTGCGCTTCCGTCGACCCGGTCCTTCGCCTGTTTCAGCAGACCGATCGCGGTGAGGCTGTGGCCGCCCTCTTCATACGGATCGGCGTCGCGGAAGATGGAGACGATGAACTCCTTCACGCTCTCGGCGCGCTCCTTCTCCGCCACCGCGGCCCGGGCCTGCCAGACCGCCAGGCCCGCGCCGCCGAGGGTCGCGACTCCGATCAGCGCAGCCGCGCCGAAGGCCAGGCGATTCCGAGCGACGAGCTTCTTCAACCGATAGACAGCGCTGTCGGGTTGCGCCAGGACCGGGCGGCCGCTCAGGTAGCGCTCGAGGTCGTCGGCGAGCGCGTTCACGGTGGGGTAGCGCTCGGCGGGGCTCTTCTTGAGCGCCTGGAGCAGGATGGTGTCGAGGTCCCCTCGGAGCGCGCGCCGCGCGGCGGCATCGGGCGCCACCTCGCTCGGCTTGGGCGGCTCGGCGTGCAGGACCGCCTCCTCGAGGGCGCGGGTGGTCTCGCGGTCGGGGCGGTAGGGCCGCGTGCCGGTGAGGAGCTCGAAGAGCATCACGGCCAGCGAATACACGTCCGAGCCGAGCCCAATCGGGCCGTCCGAGATCTGCTCGGGCGACGCGTACGCCACGGTCAGCGATCGCCCGGTGAGACGGGTGACGGCGCTCTCGCGCTCGTGATCCTCGTCCAGGATCTTGGCGATGCCGAAGTCGAGGAGGCGCACCTCTCCCGTCTCCGTGACCAGCACGTTCGACGGCTTGAGATCGCGGTGCACGATCAGCTGCGCGTGCGCGTGCGCGACCGCCTTCGCGATCTGGAGGAACAAGATCAACCGCGCCCGCGTATCGAGCGCGCGCGAGCGCACGTACGCGTCGAGCGCGATCCCCTCGACATACTCGAGCGCGAGATACGGCTGTCCGTCATCGGTCACGCCCGCGTCGAAGATCTTGGCGATGTTCGGATGGCTCAACGAGGCGAGGATCGCCCGCTCGCGCTCGATCCGCGCCGCCAGCTCCGGTCGCGACCATAGGCCGCGGGGTAGCTTGAGCGCGACCGATCGGTCGAGGATGCCGTCGCTCCGCTGCGCGAGCCACACCACGCCCATCCCGCCCTCGCCGAGGAGGCGCACCAGCCGATAGGGGCCGACCGCGTCGCCCGGACCGCTCCCGCCCGCCCGCTCGCGGGTACCCGCGTCGCCGTCCTCGCCGGCCGTGTCGAGCTTCGGCAGGGTCCCGAAGCAATCCGTCTTCGCGTGGGAGAGCAGCGCCAAGAGCCGCGGCCTGAGCTCCGCGTCCTCCTCGGGGAGCGCGCGGAGCCACGCCTCGCGCTCGTCCTCGGGGAGCTCCAATGCTCCGTCGAGCAGTCGGTTCAATCGCTCCCAGGTCGTGGGATCCAGCGCGAAGCTCCCCATCGGCGGGACGCTAGCCCAAGGAGCGATCGATGACGATCGTCTACTCCGTGCTCGCGCCGAGACGGCGGAACAACGCCCGTACCGCCGGCGCCGCCTCGACCTCCGGCGCGTTCGCGCGCGCCTTCCAGGCGGCGCGCGTTCGGTCCAGATCTGCGAGCTTCCGCTCCACGGACTTCGAGGTGAGCTCGAGCTGACTGCCCAGATACTTGGACGTCGGATATTTGTGCAAGAGATAGCGGCCCACGGGCGGGATCAGCGCCAGACAGTCGGGGTCGTCGGTGTATTGATTCATCAACATGACGAGCTGCGACTCCTCCTGCCAGAACGGATCCTCCTCGGTCCCCGAGAACGGCCGCCACCGGCGCTCGAACGTACGCGACAGGAGGAGCACCTTGCGCCGGATGCGCTCGGCGCGCGAGTCGGCCTGCTCCGCTTGATACGACAAATCGTTCCAGCCCAGGTTCAAGGCCTTCTGATCCGCCTGGGAGAGCGTGTCGAGACGCCGGCCGAACTCGCGATCGTACTCGACCAGCCGCCGCTTCTTCTCCGCGACCACGGCGGCTTGCAGCCGCTTCACCGACGCCTCAGCGCCGGGATCCCTCCCCTCGAGTCGCTTGCGCTCCCAGGGTCGCGATCGCCTCGAAGAGCGCGTAGGTGGCGTCCGCCCGGATCTTCTGCTCGCCGGTGCGCCGCTTCGGTCGATATCGCTCCGGCGAGGCCTTTCGGCCGGCGAGCGCCCGCTCCAGGCGAGCCGCGCATCGGTCGATCTGCAGGTACATGTCCGCATCGTCGGGGTACACGTCGAGGAGGTACTGGAGCACCAGCGGCGTCGCGTCGAGCACTTCGGCTTCGTCGCCGAAGACGCCTGCGAGCGACAGCAGCTGGTCGACCTCCAGGTAGCGGCGCTGCGAGTCGCCGATGGCACGCTGGTACGAGATCTCTTCGAACGGCCGGTAGCCCTTCCGCGCCAGGAACTCGAGCATCTTCCGCTGCCGCAGCTCCCGTTCGAGGTTCGTGCCGGGGCGCCGCCCGCCCGAATCGTACAGGCGCTTCGCGATCCGGCCGAAGTCGGGGTCGGCGGGTTCGAGCGCCTCCAGCTCGGCTTCGAACGTCTCGGCCCGCGCCTTCTCGAACCCGGCGATGTCGGCCCGCAGGCGCCCGAGCGCCGCGGTGGCCGCGCGGAAGCCCGGATCGGCCTCCAGCGCCTTCTGGAACGCAGCCCGCGCCTTCGCGTCATCGCCTGCGTCGGCCGCGTCGAGCCCGCGGGAGTACTGCTGGAACGCGCGGAGCGACTCGGTCTGGCTCTTGCGGAGCGCGCTCTTCTCCGAGATCCCCAGCTTCACCGGGAGCGCGCGCGTGAGGATCTCGACGAGCTCCTTCTCGAGCGCGAAGAACTCCCCCTCCTTCCCCTCGACACTCTCTCCGGCCACCACCTCGCCGTCCGCGACCCGCACCACCTTGGTATCGATCCGCATCCGCTGCTGGAACAACAGATAGCTTCCAGTCATCAGATACTCGGCGGCGAGCCCCTTTTCCGAGTCGCTGCGCGGTCAGAGGATCGATGAACGGGCTCTTGGCGAGGGCGAGCTCCCCCAGGATCGCGTTGAGCTTCTCCCGCTCGACGATGCGGATCGACTTCACCGCGGAGAGATCGGTGATCAGCATGTCGGCGAGGCCCTTCTTGAGCGGCTCGGCGCCGGGATCGTGTGCGGTGTTGTCGAAGTACGTGATGGCGACGGCGGGGGGAGCCTGGCCGGCGATCGCGAGGACGATGGCCGAGACCAGGGTCATGGCGAGATGCCACAGGTCGCCGCCAGCGCGACCATGTCCGCGGGCAACGGGGCCGACAGCGTCATCGTCTCGCGCGTGCCCGGATGACGGAAGGTCGCCGACGCGGCGTGGAGCGCCTGCCGATAGTGGCCGACCCGCCGGACAATCTCCTCGAGCGTGTGCTCACCGCGGAGCGCCTCGATGAAGAACCGCTCGCTCCCCCGATAGAGCTTGTCACCGATGATCGGGTGGCCGGCGTGGAGCAGGTGAACGCGGATCTGGTGCTGCCGCCCCGTCTTCGGCCGTGCCTCCACCAAAGCCGCGTTCTGGCCCCGCGCGATGACGCGCACCTCGGTCAGCGCCGGCTGATCGCGAGGACCGCCCACCTCCATGATCACGGAGCTCTCGCTCTCGGGTACCAGGCGCAGCGGAGCGTCGACCGTCATCTCGTCGCGGTCCGGCGTCCCCTCGACAATCGCGAGGTAGCTCTTCTTCACCTTGCGGTCGGCGAACTGTCCCTTCAAATCGGCGGCCGCCACCATGTCGCGAGCCAAGAGCACCAGCCCCGAGGTCTCCTTGTCAATCCGATGCGCCAGGTCCAGGCCCTCGTCGTTCATCCGGGCGCGGAGGATCCGGATCAGCGTGCGCTGATACGCCGAGGCGGTCGGGTGGACGACCAGGTTGCCCGGCTTGGAGACGGCCACGATCCAATCGTCGGCGTAGAGGATCGGGATCTCGATGTCATCGGTGGGTGCCTCTTCGAGGCGCTTGCGCTTGAGGATGAGGCGGTCGCCCTCGAGGAGCTTGCTCGACGGCTTGAGGAGACCGTTGATCGGCTCTCGGCGGACGCAGCCGGTGAGGATCAGCCGCGCCGCCAGGGAGCGAGACATGCGGACGATACGCCGCGAGAGGAACACGTCGGCCCGCTGGCCTTGCTCGTGCCAGAGGACCTCGAACGGGATGTCGACCAACCCCGTCATGACGACGGGCGAGTCTACTCTTTCGCTTCGCCCGTGCCTTCGACAAAGCGGAAGGTGCGCTCGGCCAGCCGCAGCTCCACGCTGTGGGCGGCGCCCCGGGCATCACCGGCCATCTGGAGCGGCAGCGACTCGGTCGACTCGAGGCGGACGCCCTCGACCAGGAAGTCGACAAAGCCGGGGCTCTTGAGCGTGCCCGACCAGAGGCTGGGCAGATGGGAGAGGAGGAAGCTGATCGGCGTCGACGACACGCGCACGTGGAAACGATCGCTGCGTCGCCGCGCGAACGGCAGCACCTTCATGCCGAAGCCGTAGAACGGCGAGGTCCCGACCGCCACCGCCCGCGCCATTCCTTCGAACAGCGTGGCTCGCGGCTCCAGCGGGATCTCTTCCTCCGTCTCGGGATCGATGATCGAGGCGCGCCCGAGCGACACCACACGAATATGTGCCCGCTTTTGGCGGAGCTCCCCGGAATCGTGCGAGTCCCGAGCGCATAGAAGTAACCGGGCAGGCTTTTGGCGAGTGAGCGCGTCAGCTGCGTGCGGGCCGTGTTCACGACGTCGAGGTAGTCGTTCAGCACGCGCGCGTCGTAGCCGAGGCTGGCGAAGGGGAAGAACCAACCCGACTCCGCATCCTGGATCAAGCGCAGCGGCCGAGCGGGTGGACGGGTCCCCGAGAGCATGCGCAGCACGTCGTTGGTCGGCTTCCCGGAGCCGCACAGGTGCGCGAGCCCGTTGCCAGTGCCGAGACGGAGCACGCCCAGATCGGGGAGGGCATGACGGACGCTCGATCGCGACAGCGCCTCGGCCGCCTCGATCAAGTGATTCATGGTGTGGGTGATCGTGCCGTCGCCGCCGCCGACCATCACGGTGCTGTAGCGCTCTCGGATGATCCGGTGGGCGTGTGCCTTGGCGTCGTCGAGCGTCTCTGAATAGAAGAGATCGGACTCGGGTACCAGGCGCGCGAACTGGGCGTACACGCGCGGGTTCACGCGCTTCGCGTTGGCGTTCAGGAGGACGGCCACCCGACCCTCGCGGGGCACCAGGCGGAGCTCTGAACGACCCGGGCGGACGGACGGGGTGTCCTCGAGCGGTCGGAGACGACTCGGGCTCGGCAACATCACCCCGGTTGAGAGCAACGACCAGGCCAAAGAACCGCCGGGTCGAAAGGTGACGCAAATGAACCACAGTATCCGGCGAAACGAGCGCGTAGGGCGCTACGCACTGCGTCGACGCCTACGCACTCAACGGTACGCGTAACGCTCCGGATTCTCGGCGAATACCGTGCGGTCCCGCGGGTCACAGAAGTAGAAGGTCCGAGCCTCGAACACCGCCGCCTCGGTCTCCGGCCCCTTTACGCATCGATGGTGGGTGACCGGACACACAATCTCGGCGCCGTCGGGGGGCGGCGTCGCGTAGCCGCCGAGGGGGCCATGGCCCTTGGGGCACGCGGCCAGGACGAGCGCGAGGACGGCGCTAGCGCGAGAGCGTGACCAGCCCACCGGGCGCTCCTTCGAGGCGGCCGACAATCGTGGTCCGAAGGAACGCTGCGTGCTGGAAGAATCCGGCGCCCTCAATCATGCGAACGGCGGCCTCCTCGCCGAGATCGACGGTCACCGTCGGTCGCACCGCCATCGCCAGCAGCTCCTCGGTGAGCGCGAGCAGCACCGCCCGACCAAACCCACGCCCGCGCGCAGACTCCGTCGTGTACACGTGCACGCCGGCGACGTCCCCGAGAAGGTGCGTCACCGCCGCGACCGACACCAGCTGCTCGCCCATCGGCAGCACGTAGGCGGGCGTGTCCTCGGCGAGCTTGGGGAACATCGGCTTCACGATCCGATGATCGTCGATCCGCACCGCTTTCCTCATGACCGGGCTCGACCCCAGCGCGCTCTTCTCGATCGTATAGCGCGCGCTGACCGAGAGGTCATTCGTCTTCAGACTCGACGAGATCGCGGGGGACGCCCAGAAGGGAAAGTGGAGCTCGAACTGACCCCGCTCCGCAGGGAATGCATCGATGAGCGCGCCCAGCTCCGAGAGCCGGCGCGCCATCAGGTGTGCGATTGAACCGAGCCCCAGGTGCTTTTGGCCCCACCGGACCGCCAGCAGATCGTGCGGGCGCGGGACATCGTCGGCGAAGATCGTGACCAGCCCGTCGACGCCGCGCTGGCTCTCGTCGAGCGGCTCGAGGTTGGCGATGGGATCGGAGGCGAGGAGCTCGGCGATGCGGGCGCGATCGGTGATCTCGATGATCGACACGGCCTCAGCGGGGCTCGCGGCCCAGGACGCTGCAGCTCTCGGGCGGCTCGGCTTGGTGCGGGTCGGCGGTTCCGATCTCGTCGATCCGGACGGTGGCCTGCGGAAAGGCGACGGTGTGCAGCGCGCCTGCACCCTGCTCCACCTCGACGTCGGCGGGGAGCTGGATGAGCGTACCCGGATCGTCGACCGGCCCCACCTCCTCGAGGAACACGAGCCGGAGCCAGAGGAGGTTGGTGCAGTGTTCGTCGTCGACGGTGTCGGAGATCGTGATCTTCTGCTTCTTCTTGGCGTCGACGTCGAGCACGCCGATCACTTCGTACTCCTCGGCGCAGAAGCGATCACGGAACGGTTGATCGCAGCCTCCGGTGAGGTCGGCCTCGGGAGCGCGGACCTCGAGGCCGATCTTTTGATCGAGGAGGTTCTCGAGCCTCATCTCGTCATGGCCGCAGCCGGCGAGGAGCGCGAGACCCAGGATCGCGCGGATCGACACGCGTCGATCCTGGCGCGAACCGGTCGGAGGGGCAAGTTTCTCACTGAACGATGGCGACGCCCGATCGGCTGGGCTTGCGGCGCCCGCGGCTGATCGAGCGCTCCGACACCGGGGGAACGTCGATCTGATAGGCGCGCATCTTCCGGTACATGGTGGCGCGACCGACGCCGAGGAGCTCGGCGGCTCGGGATACGCACCCGCCCGCGTGACGGAGTGCGAAGCGGAAGATCTCCGCCTCGTAGATGTCGAAGCGCTGCACCCGCCCGCCCTGATCGAGCGTCGGCGCCCACGCCGAGGGCGAAGGTCGGGCGGCGCCCACGGGGTTCTTGAGCGGACGTCGCTCGCTCTTCCGGCCCAGATCGAGGACCAACCGGCCCTCGCGATCGAGTCGCGCCGACTCGAAGACCAAGCGCATCAGCTCGGCCACTCCGCCGGTAACGCTTCGCTCGATGACCGTTCGCGCCGCGCGCGGATCGATCGCAGACCCGCTGGCTTTGGCGGCGGTCCCGACGGCCGCCACCAGGTTGTTGAAGATGTGCTGGCTGTCCGCGCCGCGGGCGTGGAGGCGCGGGAACACCATCGCGGTCGGCGCCAGCTGACCGGCGGCCTCGCGCTCGACGCGCATGTCGGCGGCGGGCTCTTCCTCGGTCGCGATGATCATCGGCGGCCAGCGGACCTCGACCCCGGAGTCGCGGGACTCTCGTAGACCTTCGAGCAGCTTGGCCAGGCGCTCGCGGCCGGACGGGCCGAGCGAGTCGAGCGACTCGATGAAGACGATGCCACCCTTGGCCAGCGAGAACGCCGACGGCTGCGAGGCGGTGCCGAAGAGCATGTCCTCGGGCGTCGCGTCGTCCGTGTTTTCGGCGACCACCACGAAGGGACCGCCGGCTCGGGGTGAGGCCGCCAGGTATCGGCGTGCGAGCTGTTCTGCGAGCGGGCGCTCGCAGACGAGGGTCACGGTCCGCTCCTGCTTCGCCGCCTCGTCGAGACGGTCGAGCGCACCCTGCATCCGCTCGTCCTCGGCGACCAGGAGGTCGCACACCACCGGACCGGAGAGCTCGACCGGACGCGTGTCGTCCTCGATCACCTCGATCGGATCGACCGCGGGCTTGTGCTCCTCGAGGAGCCGGTACAGGCGCTCGCCCTCGACGGGCCGCTCGAGCACGTCGATCGCGCCCAGCTTCACCGCCTCGACCGCCGTGGCGATGCGGACCGTTTTCGCGGTGCACACGACCTTCGGCTGGCACCGATGTCCTACGCAGGCCTTCACCAGCGCGAGACCCGGCATCTCACGCTGGGCGAGGCTCACGATCACGAACTCGGGGAGGTGTTCGTCGAGCGCGCGCAGGCCTTCAGCCGGGGTCGAGACCTCGATGATCTCGTAGCCACGACCGCACAGGAAGCGGCCCGCGTTCCGCCGGAACGAGGCGTCGGTGTCGATTATCAGGACTCGCAATCCACGCATCACGCCGGTCCTCATCGGCGCACTGCGCGCTATGTTGAGTCAACACAGCACTTTTCTCACCGCACGTTCTACGCGGTCCATTCCCTCCCGAGCATCGTCGAGCGTCACGTCGAGCGCCGGACGCAGCCGCACGGTGCGGTCCCCACACGGGAGCACCAGCAGGCTCTCCTCCTCGCGCGCGACGCGGATGATCTCGTCGCGCGCAAGACGATCGGGGACGTCGAACGCGATCAGGAGACCGCGGCCGCGCGGGTTGTCGATCTTCCGGTTCATCGCGGCGAGCCCGCGCGCCCGCTCGAGGAAGTAGTCTCCCATTCGCGCCGCGTTCTGGAGCAAGCCGTCGCCGTGCATGACCTCGAGGATCCGCGTGCAGCGCACGTAATCGACCAGATTCCCCGCGAAGGTGCTGCTGATCCGGGAGCGGACCTTGAAGACGTTTTCGACCTCGTCGAGCCGCGGACCGGCCATCAGGCCACCGGTCTGCGCACGTTTTGCAAAGGCCACCAGGTCCGGCTTCACGCCGACGAGCTCGTAGAGCCAGCGCCGGCCGCTCGTCCCCATCCCCGTCTGCACCTCGTCGAAGATCAGGAGCGTCTCCCGCGCGTCGCAGATGTCGCGCAACGCGCGCAGGAACTCGGGACGGAAGTGACGGTCGCCGCCCTCGCACTGGATCGGCTCGATGATGATGCAGGCGATGTCGTCGCCGTGCTGGTCGTACGCGCGGTCAATCTCGGCCAGCGCCTCCTGCTCGGCGTGCTCGACCTCCTGGATCGCGGCCGCGTCCGCAGGGAAGCGCAACGCCGGGCTCGAGATCCGGGGCCAGTCGAACTTCGGGTAGTACATCGTCTTGCGCGGATCGGAGGTGTTGGTCAGCGAGAGCGTGTAGCCGCTGCGACCGTGGAACGCGTGCCGGAAGTGGATGACCTGTGTCCCCTTGTTCTCGATGCCGCGCGCGAGGTTCTTGCGCACCTTCCAGTCGAAGGCGGCCTTGAGCGCGTTCTCCACGGCCAGGGCCCCGCCGTCGATGAAGAACAGATACTTCATGCCCGGGCCCATGGCCTGGCTGCGGAACGTCTCCACGAAGTCGGCGAAGAGGGTTGTGTACACGTCACAGTTGGAGGGCTTGGACGAAGCGGCCTGGCGCAGGCGCTCCAGGTACTCGGGCTCCAGGAGCTTCGGGTGGTTGAAGGCGAGGGGCCGCGACGCAAAGAAGCAGAAGAAATCGAGAAAATCGCGACCCGTGATCGCGTCGTGGAGGTGCTGGCCTTTGCTCTGGTCCAGATCGAGGACGAAAGGATAGCCCTCGACGAGCATCGAGCGCCGGAGGACGTCGTGGACCTCAGTCGGCTGAACCATCGAGAGACTTTGCAGGAAAATCGAAGGTTTGTCAGCTAACAGGCGGGTCGGGCCGGCGCCCGCGCCATCGAGTCGTAGTGAAAGCCGGCATCGCCTGCTAGCTTCGATTCGGCGGGCGTGACGGAGCTGGTTTCCAACGTTTCGCGGTCGAGCGACGCCGAGGAAACCGGCGCACCCGACGACCCTGGGCGGGGCAACCTCGCCGTTCTCCGGATCTCGGACCTCTTCGCCATCTCCGTGCCGATGGTGCTCGGCCTGGTCCTGCTGTCCAACGCCGAGCGGGTCATCGACGGGTATTCGGAGGCGGCCGCGCTCATCGGGGCGGCCGTGTTCGGGTTCGCCTGCCGGACCTGGGCGACGCGCAGCCCCCGCCTCCCCGCGCAGATCGTCGGCGGCTTCTACGTGATGGTTCCACTGTGGGTCCTCTACTCACGGCTCAACCCGCTGATCGACCTGCTCTCTCCGGTCCCCTACGATCGCGATCTCCAGGCGCTCGATCACCTGCTCTTCGGCCTGCAGCCATCGGTCTGGATGGAGCAGTTCCACCGGCCCTGGCTCACCGAGCTCCTCTTCTGGTGCTACCTCGCGTTCTTCTTCTGGCAGCTCGCGCTCGGCGTCGTCCTCTTCGTCCGCAAGGACAAGAGCGCGTTCAACGACTTCATCCTCACCGTGCTCGTCTTCTACATCCTGAGCGACGTCATGTACGTGCTGGTCCCTGCGATCGGACCCCGCTTCGCTCTGGCGGATCAGTACACGGTGCCGCTCCAGGGGCTGTGGTATGCCGAGAGCCTCCGCCATACCTTCGCGATCAACCCGATGCTGCGGGACTGCTTCCCGTCGGGGCACACCGGTCTGACGCTCCTGGTGATGTTCCATGCGCTCCACAAGAAGGCGCACGTCTTCTTCGCGATCATGTTGCCGTTCGGGCTGTTGTTGATCTTTTCCACGGTCTATTGCCGCTTCCACTACGTCATCGACCTGCTCTGCGCGATCCCGTTCACCACCGGCATTTATCTGCTTCAGACCTCGCTCAAGCGGGCGCTCCCGCAGGGGCTCGCCATCCCGATGCCGCGCGTCCGCGAACGGGCCGAAGTGCTACACTGAGCGCGCCGTGGGCAAAAAGAAGCGGCGCGGGGACGAGCCGTTCAACAACCCGTTTGCAGTGATCGGCGAGGAGCTGAAGAAGAAGGTCGCGCTCGAGCAGGCGACACCGCCGAAGCTGGCGCCGAAGCCGCCGCCGCCGCCGCCCGTCGAGCCCGAGGTGGATCTGTTCGCGCGCGCCATGGCCGGCACACGGCCGATCAACGGCGATCCGCGCGGCGTCATCCAACCCGAGCTACCCCCGGGGGACGCGGAGCACGTGCCGATCTACGACGAGGACGCGGAGGCGTATGCGGAGCTGGTCGACCTGGTCGAGGGCCGCGCGAAGTTCGACATCTCGGACTCGGACGAGTTCATCGAGGGCGGGGTCGAGGGCCTCGACCGCAGGATCCTCCAGGGCCTCAAGCGGGGCGACTACGCGTTCCGCACGCACCTCGATCTGCATGGGATGACCCGGGAGGACGCGCGCGACGCCGTCGATCAGTTCGTGACCAAAGCGCGCCGCGACAAGCATCGCTGTGTGCTGATCGTGCACGGGCGTGGACACAACTCGAAGGACAACATCCCGGTGCTCAAGGGCTTGCTCAAGAGCTGGCTCGAGCGCGGGCGGATCGCGAAGAGCGTTCTGGCTTTCTGTACCGCCCGACCGCATGATGGCGGCGCCGGCGCGGTCTACGTGCTGCTTCGACGATGATCCCGCATCGACAAGGCTTCATCGCTTCCTTCTCCTACGCGTTCGACGGACTGCTCCGCACCGTCCTCACCCAGCGCAACATGAAGATCCACTGGGTGTCGGGGCTCGCGGTGATGCTGGTGGGGATGGCCCTCGAGCTCGACGTGGCGGCGCGAGCGAGCGTGATGTTCTGCGTGTTCGTGGTGCTCTGCATGGAGGTGCTCAACACGGGGCTGGAGGCGTTCGTCGACCTGCACGTCAAGCAGTACGCCCGCACGGCGATGATCGCGAAGGACGCGGCGGCGGCGGCGGTGCTCGTGCTGGCGTTCGCCGCGGTCGTGGTGTTCGCCGACATCCTGTTCCACAACTGGAGACACGTCCTGGCCAGCGGTACGGCGATCGTCCGCACGCTGATCTACGGGCTGCCGCTGCTGGCGCTGATGGCCGCCATCCTCTCGATCAAGCGCTCGCTCATCGCTCTGGTCGTGTTGACCACGGGCGCGGTCGGCCTGCTCACCGTGCTCGCCTGGTACTCGCGCGACGAGGTGTTCAGCTCGTGCGCGCTCTCGTTCGTGATCACCGGCGCGTGGGCGCGGCTCCAGGAGCCGCGGCTCGTCCAGCCCAGCCCAGATACGCCGCCAACATGACCACGTTGAGGAGCGCGAGCAGCAGGCGCGGCGCCGGCCCCAGCGGGAACTGGCGGAAGTAGCCCTCGATCGTGCCGGCGTAGAGCAAGAGCAGGAGCGAGAAGCCGAGCAGCACCGCGGCGCGCTTCCCCTCGTGGACGAGGGCCTCCCGCCGCCGTCGCTCGCCCGGCGCGATCACCGCTCGACCGAGCACGAGACCGCCGGCCGCCGCCACCGAGAGCGCGAGCACCTCGGGGACCCCGTGCGGGAGCACCCAGGACCAGAAGGCGGGATCGACGCCGTGCCGATCGTAGAGCGCCGCCATGCTCCCCAAGAGCGCGCCATTCATCAGCGTGATCAGGATCGTGGGAACGCCGCCGGCGATCCCCAGCGCGAACGACATCAGCGCCACGCGCGAGTTGTTCGCCACCAGGGTCAGGGCGAAGGCGGACAGTCCGGTCAGGCCGAGCACCTGGCCCGACGTGATGTACGCGCGCCGGACCTGCTCCGAGTCGATCAGCGCCTGGACCACCTCGGCCGGAAACATCAGGCTCATCAGAGGATAGGCGAGCTCGACGTGCGCTCGGGTGGCGACGTACGCGAGCGCGGCGCCCAGCGCGAACACCGCGAACGCCAGGGCCTGCAGCTCCTTCGTCTCGCGGAACGCGATCGAGAATCCACCCATCACCAGGTTCACCAGCGGGCGCAACCCGCGCTTCGGCGGCTGATAGATCGCGAAGTGGGCGCGCCGCACCAGCTCGTCCAGATACCGGCGGCGGGCGCGATCGAACTCGAGGCGGCGTGCCTCGGCGAGCCGGGCCGCCGCGCGCCGGTAGAGCGCGCCCATGCGATCGAGCTCGACCAGGGAGAGGTCGCGCTCGCCCTTCTTCTCCAGCCTCGCCAGGAGCGCCTCCAGCTCGGACCAGGCGACCTGTTCCTCGGCGCGCCGCTTCGATAGGTCGAACAGCCCGGCCACGCCGCATGTTAACCTCTCCCGCCGTGACCGAGGATCTCGTCCGGTTCGAGACGCCGGAGGACGTCGACCTCGAGTTCGATCTCGCGGGCCCCGCCAGCCGCATGGCGGCGGCCATGATCGACTACCTCGTCATTTTGGTGGTGATGCTCGGCGCGGTGGCGGCCATGGTGGCGGCCGGCGTCATCGCGGTCGATCTTCGGCGCCTGGCGTCATCGGAGCTGCTCTCGGAGCTCGGCGCGCTCGCGGTCGCGCTCCTCCTGTTCACGTTCACGTTCATCAACATCGCCTACTTCGTCGGCTGCGAGTGGTTCCTGTCCGGCCAGTCGATCGGAAAGCGAGCGCTGGGCCTGCGCGTGGTTCGCGACGGAGGGTACGCGCTCACCTTCGGCGCATCCTTCCTGCGCAACGTGAGCCGCATGATCGACATGCTGCCGGGACCGTACTTCGTCGGCCTCTTCTCGGTGATGCTCTCGCGCGACCGGAAGCGGCTCGGCGACCTCATCGCGGGTACGATCGTGGTCCGCCACGGACACGCGACGGCGCCCGCCGCGCGGTTCCTCGGCGAGACCTACGCTGGTCTGGTGCGCCGGAGGTTCGATCTCACCCGCGCGCATCTGGGCCGTCTCGACGCCGCGGTCCTCGAGCTGCTCGACGGCTACTTCGAGCGCATCGACGGCCTCGAGCCGGCCTACAAGCGGACGCTGACCGGCGACGTTGCGCGGAGTCTCGCCCGGCGGATGGAGATCGATCTCGAGGGACGTACCGAGGAGGACGAAGCGGCGCTCCTGTTCGAGACGTATCTCGCGCTGCGTGAGCACCTCGCCGCCGCGGCTCTCTGACGCGCTCAGCGGCGGCGCATCGCGATTGCGAAGAAGGCGTCGGTCGCGTGCAGGTGCGGGAACAGGCGGAGGGCAACGCCGTCGCCGATCGCCTCCGCGCGGGCGCGGCCCAGGATCTCCTTGGCCGGCGCGATCTCGAAGTCGGAGTGGGCGTCGAGAAACGCCTCCACGACGTCATCGTTCTCCTCGGGGAGGAACGTGCACGTGGCGTAGACGACGCGCCCGCCCAATCGGACCAGGCTGGCCCCGCGCGCGAGGAGCTCGAGCTGCCGGCCCGGAAGATCGTCGAGCGAGCCCTCGCCGAGCGAGAGACGTCGCTCCGGGTGCCGGCGCAGCACACCGAGCCCCGAGCAGGGAGCGTCCACCAGCACCCGGGCGACGGGCTCGATCCCCTCGAGCACGGCCCGCGTCTCCACGTTCGAGCAGCCGGCGCGACGGGCGCGGCGCCGGAGCTCGTCGAGCTTCCGGTCGGAGATGTCGCTCGCCATGACCTTACCCTTGCCGTGAAGGAGCGCCGCCAGGTGGAGCGTCTTGCCGCCCGCGCCGGCGCACAGATCGATCGCCGCGCTCCGCGGCGGCGGCGCCACCAGCTCTGAGACCAGCTGGCTACCCTCGTCCTGCACCTCGAAGAGGCCCTCGTGGAAGGCCGCCAGCCGGAACGGGTTCGTCGGCTCGAGGATCGTCAATCCATCCTGCGAGAGGCGCGTCGGCGCGGTGCGGACACCCTCTTCCAGGAGCCGGCCGGCGAGGGCGCTCCGATCGATCCTCGAGCGGTTGGCGCGCAGCGTCTGGGGCGGCGGCCGGGCCAGCGCGCGGGCCAGCGGCTCGGCCTGATCCGCGAAGGCGGCCGCCATCCGTGCGGCGAGCCAGCGCGGCAGCGACCCCAGCACGGCTACCCGATCGATCGGATCGGTGAGGCTCCGCTCCACCTGGCCCGCCTCCTCCGAGGCGCTCGGATCGCCGGCGTCCAGCGCCGCGCGAAGCTCGACCCGAGCGCGATCGGTCGGCGTGAGCCCCCGCGCCATCAACACGCGATCCAGCAACAGCTCCGTGCGGAGCGTGCCGAGCACCAGCTCGGCGATCGCACCTCGTGCCTTCGTCGAACGCCGCTCCCCTGCGAAAGCCTCGCGGAGCACGCCGGAGGCGAAGCGTGCCTCCCGCCGGATCCGCGCCACCAGCTCCGCTGCCACCTCGATCGTTGCCATGGCCGGTCGATCCGATCGGCCGTCTTTTTTGGCGATGGTCAAGTCCGACGCGCCAGCGTAGCGTGGCCGGCTCGTGGGTCTCCCGATCCTCCGCGATCCGCCCGTTCTCCCGGCGCCCTTCGGCGGGCTCGCGCTCGACCCGTCACGCGGTCTCCGAGGTCCGCTCCCGATGTCCCGAGCCGACGTCTCGGCGCGGGGCTGGGACGCGGTGGACATCGTGTTCGTGACCGGCGACGCCTACGTCGATCATCCCAGCTTCGCGATGGCGCTGCTGGGACGGCTGCTCGAGGCCGCCGGCTTTCGCGTGGCCATCCTGAGCCAGCCCGACTGGCGCTCGTGCGCGCCCTGGCGCACGTTCGGGCCGCCGCGCCTGTTCTTCGGCGTCAGCGCCGGGAACATGGACTCGATGATCAACCACTACACCGCCAACAAGAAGGTACGGAGCGACGACGCCTACAGCCCCGGCGGCAGCATCGGGCGGCGTCCGGATCGCGCCACCCTCGCCTACTGCCAGCGGGCGCGCGAAGCGTATCCGGGCGTGCCGATCGTCGCGGGGGGCGTCGAGGCCAGCCTGCGGCGGATCGCGCACTACGACTACTGGAGCGACAAGGTCCGCCGCTCGATCCTGATGGACGCCAAGCCCGATCTCCTGGCGTTCGGGATGGGCGAGCGATCGATCCTCGAGATCGCACGCCGCGCTGGCGGCCGGCGAGAGCGTACGGTCGCTCTTGGATCTCCGCGGCGTCGCGTATCGATTGGGCGCCCGCGAGACGCCTCCGGCCGAGGACACGGTCGTGCTCCCGAGCCACGAGGAGGTGACGGCGGACCGCTTCGCGTTCTGCCGGATGACCAAGCTCGCGCATCACGAGACGAACCCGATGAACGCGCGGCGACTGGTGCAGCGGCACGGGCGCGAGACGGTGGTGGTGAACCCGCCGGCGATCCCGCTCTCCGAGCCGGAGATGGATCTGGTCTACGGGCTCGCCGTACACGCGCCGCCCCCACCCGAGCTACGGCAAGAGCCGCATCCCCGCGTTCGACGTGGTGAAGGACTCTGTCCAGATCATGCGCGGCTGCTTCGGTGGCTGCACGTTCTGCTCGATCACCGCACACGAGGGCCGGATCATCCAGAGCCGAAGCCAGCGCTCGGTGCTCGCGGAGATCGAGCGAATGACGCAGGATCCCGGCTTCGCGGGCGTGGTCAGCGACATCGGCGGGCCGACCGCCAACATGTATCAGATGCGCTGCACGCGATCCGGAGGTGGAGGCGAAGTGCCGCCGGCTCTCCTGCGTCCATCCCAAGGTGTGCAAGCTCCTGGGCACGGACCACGGGCCGCTGGTCTCGCTGATGCGCGCCTCACGGAAGACGCCCGGGGTGAAGAAGGTGTTCGTCGCCTCCGGGATCCGCATGGATCTGGCGCGCCGCGATCCGGAGTACATGGACGAGCTGGCGCGCCACCACATCGGCGGGCTGCTGAAGGTGGCGCCCGAGCACACCGACCGAGCGCGTGCTGAAGCTGATGAAGAAGCCGGGGCCCGAGGACTTCGTCGAGTTCGGAGAGGCCTTCGCGGCCGCCTCGGCGCGCGCCGAGAAGAAGCAGCACCTGGTGCCGTATTACATCGCGAGCCACCCGGGCAGCGACGTGCGAGCGATGATCGACGTCGCCGTGTTCCTGAAGAGGAACGGCTACCGGCCCGATCAAGTCCAGGACTTCATCCCCAGCCCCTTCGATCTGGCGGCCGCCATGTATCACACCGGGCTCGACCCGCTCACGATGAAGCCGGTGACGGTGGCGAAGAACCTCCGCGATCGGAAGGTGCAGCGGGCGCTGCTCCAGTTCTTCAAGCCCGAGAACTACTTCATGGTGCGGAAGGCGCTGCTGGAGGCGGGCCGGAAGGATCTGGTCGGCTCGGGGTGCGACTGCCTGATCCCGACGCACCCTCCGCGCGAAGCGCTGGAGGCGAGGCGCCGCGAAGCCGAGCGGCGCGCACCTCACGGATCGTCGTCGAGGTCGTAGCGATCGTCGCCGCTGTCGTCGACCATCACGCCTCGACCGCGCGCGCTCGAACGACCCGGGCGACCCCCGCGATATCAATCGTCGCCGGCCCGGTCGTAGTAGAGGCCGACCCCGACCGTCGAGGCGGCACCGACCGACATGCCGGTGAAGCGCGCCTCGTCGCGTCCGTCCAGGTCGAACAGAACGCCCAGCCCGTAGTCGTAGCCGGCGCCCAGGCTGTAGCCTTGGCTCACCAGCGAGGCGCCCCGGACGTCGTCGCCTCCGTGATCGATGAGGACGCCGGCCGCGTAGTGCACGGCGCTCCCCTGGGCGTAGTAGAGGGCGTCGTAGCGATCATCGCCGCCGCCGTCGGAGAGGAGCCCCACGCCCTGCCAGTAGCCCGTGCCTTGCGCGAAGACGCCGGCGCGGTAGCTGTCGTCGCCCTCGCGATCGCGCAGGACGCCGAGGCCGCCGGACATCGCCACGATCGGATCGTCGCTCCTGAGGCCGTAGCCCGCACCCTGGCACAGACTGGTATTGGCGTGCCCCGGCAGCTGGGCCGAGCGGTACAGCTCCCCGGTGGCGCCGTCGTCGCAGGTCCAGGCGTCCGCACCGCTCGCGTCGAAGGCCAGGCCGACCCCGCCGGCGAACCCGAAGCCCTGCGACGCGTAGACGGAGCGATACCGATCGCTGCCGGCGAGATCGATCATGAGCCCGATCCCGAACTGAGCGGCGCCCTGTGAGACCGCCTCCGCCTCGTAGAGGTCGTCGCCCTCGCGGTCGAACAAGACGCCCACGCCCTGCTGCGCGTAGCCCTGGCTCCCGCGCAGCGAGCGGTAGACGTCGTCGCCGGCTTCGTCGAAGAGCATCGCGACGCCGTTGCGCGCCGCACCCTGCCGGAACGCGTTCGAGAGGCTGATCGGGCCGAAGCGCTCGTCCCCCTCGAAGCGGCGCGCGTCACCGTCGAAGCCGTAGTCGTCGTCGCCGGCCAGGTCGATCGTCACGCTGACCGCGTTCGCGCCCGAGAGGTTGCTGGCGACCTCGTCGCGATGGACGTCGTCACCGCCGAGGTCGACGAGCAGAAGCGTCGGCTCGCTCTCCTGGTAGCGGTCCGGCGCGCCATCGCGCACTCGGATGACACCCGCGGCCGTCTCGAGATCGAAGCGAATGCTCATGCGCCCCACGAACGGGCTCCAGTCCACCGACTCCACCGCATACGCGATCCGGGCGGCCGCGCCGTACAAGCGGGCACGCCCGCCGACCAGATACGCACGATCGACCGCCCGCGCCGGATCGTAGCCCTCTGCGTCCGGGTCGAAGATCAAGCCGTTCCCCGGGTACCTTCGCCACCACTCCGCGCCCCGCCCCCCGTCATCCTGGCTTGCATCGCGCTCGCCCCGCGCCTCGAGCCCGTCCGCGATCGCCCACAGCACCGGCGCCATGGCCGCGGCCAGATCGTCCGGCAGCGCGCCCTTCGCCTCACCGCAGTCCGTCCTCTCGCACACGGCCGCCAGCGCCGGTTCGATCGCCACCGCCTCAAACGGCAACACCTCCACCGGCTCCCCGGCCAGCGCCGCCGCCCGCACGATCGCCGACGCGACCGGATGCGCGGACGCGCCGATCGCGTCGAACACCTCCGCCGCCCCCGCCTCGAAGCACCGCGCCGCCTCCGGAGCCGCCCGCAGCGCCGCCAGCGACTCGGGCTGGAACGCGTCGTCGAGCAGCCCGGCCTCGTCGGCTCGCGATCCCGCCGTCGACAGCGCGAGGTCTCCCAGGCCCACGATCGGCGCGCACTCGGGGATCTCGACGGCATCCCAGGCGTC
The DNA here is from genome assembly GCA_963803435.1 of uncultured delta proteobacterium. Classification (GTDB taxonomy): domain Bacteria; phylum Myxococcota; class Kuafuiibacteriia; order Kuafuiibacteriales; family Kuafuiibacteriaceae; genus CAWDML01. The sequence goes on from CAWDML010000001.1 coordinate 642,123, forward strand.
GAAGGTGGTGGGCGGCGGATCCAGCGGGCCGCAGGCGACCATACACAGGACCGGCCAGAGCGCGCGCATCCGAAAGGGGGAGTCGGCCGAAACAGCGTGCGCCTTAGCGGAGTCGATATGGTCACGGAAACGGAACACGGCGACGGGACACGAAACACGAAACACGGACCATCGGATAACGCGACCTCACTCCACTGGAGCCGCGGCCGTGTCGGACGAAGACAGCGACCGTGTCAGCCGGGGTCCCGGCCCGCGACCACGATGGCGAGCGATCCGATGATCGCGCCGACGGCCCCGCCGGCGAAGCCGAAGTACGCCAGCCCGGTCGCGAGCAGCGCCGGGAGGATCGCGAGGATCACCGTGCGGAGCTGGGTGGAGCGGTGGATGCGGCGCGCGCCCTGGTAGGCCTTGCCGACGTTCGTGATCGCGGGGTCGAAGAGCCGGGGGGAGGCGCCCTCGGGCAGCGGGACGTCGATGCCGAGCGGCATCACGCGGAGGCGCAGGCCGTCGCTCGGGGGCTCGGAGGCGACCGCCAGCAGCGTGGCGTCGCGCTTGGCGAGCGGGGGGCCGTCGCACTCGATCTCGGCGGCCTTGGCGAGGAGCTTGCGCGTCGAGTCGGAGAGGCCCGGCATCACGGTGGCGCCGAGCTCCCGGGCGGCCGTCTTCGCCTCGGAGCGGGCGCCCAGGCCAATGCCGATCGCCCCCAGCACGCCCTCCTCCGGGTGGGCGATCAGGAGCGTGATCAGCTCCTTGTCGCGGAGGAAGTCGATCGGTCCGCTCATCGGCTCGTCGATGAGGATCTTCTCCGTCTCCTCGAGCGATTGCTGCGGTCCGAGGAGGTAGCGCTTGCCGTCGACCGTGCCGCGGAAGACGCCGCCGTTTCTGGAGAGGGCGGCGCCCTGCACGCGGGGGAGCTTCTTCTGGGCCAGGGTGGCGTTCACCGAGATCAGCTCGGGCGCGGCCGCGCCGTCGCTCTCCAGCAGCGCGCCGGCGATCTGGAGCAGCGCGTCGGGCGGCGTATCCGCGAGCGCCACCGCCTCCACCTCCCCCGGCCCGGCGAGGAGCGCCGGATCGATCTGCCAGCGCCGTACGCGCGCCAGCGCGGTCACGTCCTTCGCGCGGGCGAAGGACAAGCCGTGCGCCAGCGCGTGGGACAACACCGCGGCCCGCCCGCGCATCAGCGCCAGCGAGGGCGCCGCCGCCACGCCGCCCAGCAGGATCGCGAGGACTGGCGGGACCCAGGCCTCGATCGTGGAGAGATCGGTGGTCAACAGCACGAGCGCGATCCCCGCAGCGTCGAGCAGCAGAACCACCGCCGCCCAGACCCGCCCGCTTCGCGCCGTCGCGATCAGCTCGCGCGCCACCTGTTGGGCGAGCGCCTGGTTCCGCACCACGAACGCCTCGTCCCGCGGCGCGCCCACCTCGAGCGCCAGGTCGGGGATCGAGCTGTGCGTCCCGGCGAACAGCGGATCGCCGACCTTCTTCGGCGTGGGCAGGCTGGGCCCCAGGATCAGCGACTCGTCGACAAACCCGCTCCCGGCAGCGACTCGGCCGTCGATCGGCAGGTCCTCGCCCGTGCCCAGCTCGATCACATCGCCCTTCACCAGCGAGGCGACCGGCACCTCGGGGAGCTTCTTCACGTTCTCGCGGCGGAGCCTCACCTTCTTCTGCTTCTTGGGCAGCTCGACGAACGGGAGCCGCGCGACCACGTGGGCGCGCACGAACCGGATCGCGGACACCACCAGCGCGAAGCCGCCGGCGCACTCCAGCCCGGCCGGCACCAGCTGATCGCGGACGGCCGGCTCCATCAGCCCGAAGATCGGCATGAAGAGGCCGACCAGCGCCACCGCGGGCAGCAGCCCCAGATCGATCCAGAAGTCCTTCTTGGGACGGGAGATGAACGCCGAGAGCACGGCGGCCACCACCACGGCCAGCGCGCCCCAGGCGATCTCGGAGCTCAGCCGTGGGTGCGCGCGCGACGGCTCGGGGAAGAAGCGCAGGCCGACGCCGGCGGCGAGCGCGAACAGGCCGATGACGACACCGAAGGAGGCGCGGATGCGCCCCAGCTCACGTTGTGCTTTGGACACGGACTACGGCCGAACCGCGAGCGCCCAGGGCGAGATGTCGTCGAGATGGATCGACTTCGCCTTCTGGAAGGGATCGAGCGAGACCACCGTCACCGCGCCGCCGGTGCCATCGATGGTCTGGGCGAGATAGGCGAAGCGGCCGTCCGTCGAGATTGAGACGCCGGTATGGGCACCACCGAGCTCGAGCGTGCCCGCGACGCGCTTCGACTTCATGTCGATCGAGAGCAGCGTCTTGCCCGCGTCCACGTACATCGTCCCGCCGTCCGGTGAGAACGCCAGGCCGCGCAGCGACATCGGCTGTCCCAACATGATCGGCGCGGCCTCGCCCGACGCGAGATCGATCTCCAGGATGCGCGAGCCCTCGGCCTCGATCGGCAGGTACGCCTTGCCGCCGTGGACGCAGGATCCCTCCCGCACCCGGGCGCCGAACTTCGACACCTGGCCGAGCAGCGGGTCGATCAGCGTGCCCTCCGACGACAGCGGCTGGCGCGGCGCGATCTTCCGGACGTCCCCCTTCTCGAGGACCACGACCCCGTAGCGATCACCGATGGGCGGATACGCATAGAGCACCCGCTGGCCGATCTCCTCGTCGCTCACCACGGTCCGCTTGGCCACGTCGATCGTCACCAGGTGGAAGGGGAGGATCTCGCGCGTCTCGTCGGGATTCACGATCACCTGGTGCTCGAGCACGTAGAGGCGCGCTCCGTCCTCCGACATCTCGACGTTGCGCGCCGGATGCTCGGTGAGCTTGCCCGTCAACTCCTGCGTGCGGGTGTCGACCTCGCGAACGCCGTCGCTCGCCGCCAGGTAGGCCCTGCCTGCGTCACGGCTGAACACGATCGTGCTCACCGCGTGCTGGAAGTCGACGTTCTTGACCACGCGCCCGGCCGCCGCATCGACGATCCGGAGGTGCGCGGAGGCCGCGTAGACCACGTCGTTCGGCGCGAGCGCGGCGCTCGCCGTCACGGGGGCGCGCGTCGACGCGACCGACTCCGACGACTCCTTGTTCGACTTGCACGCGACGAGCGCCAACCCGAGAAGCCAGACTGTCCTCTTCATCCGTCGCCTCCTATCACTGCCCCTGCGGCTGGTTGCACGCCGAGCGCGGTCCGTGGAGCCGCCCCAGCATCTCGGGTGCCTCTTCGCTCATACGCGCGTAGGTGTACAGCCCGAGGCGATACCAATCCCGGAGGAAGTCGCAGAAGAAATCACCGATCGTCCAAGGCGCGGGCTGCTCTTCGCCCGCGCGGTCGCCCGTATGCAGCCACGCGATGTGGTGGCAGCCGCCGCCGCAGAGGTAACGCGCCCAGCACTCCTGGCAGGGCTCGCGCGTCCGCGGGTGGATCGACTTCAGGAGCTCGAAGCGGAGCGCGTCGTCCACGCCGGTGGCGAGGTTCCCCACGCGGAACTGCTCCTTCCCCACCAGGCGGTGGCAGGCGTACAGGTCACCCTTGTTGTCGGCGGCCACCAGCTTGGTGGCGGCGCCGCAGGGAACTCCGCGGGCATCACCGGCCGCGATCTGCTCGACCAGCGTGCGCACGTTGGAGAACGGGAACACCTTGCCCTGCTTGGCGTAGGCGACGAAGTCGTCGCAGAGCTCGCGGAGCCCGCGCAAGAGAACCTGCAGATCATCTCGGTCCAGATCGAAGCGGGCGTTGCCGCTGGCCACAGGGGAGACGCCGACCTCGGCGAAGCCGGCCTCGATGAGGTGCCGGACGATCCGGGCCACGTCGAGGCACTTCCGCGTCAACGTCACCCGCGCGGCCGCCCGGACTCCGCTGGTCTTCACCGCCTCCAGGATCGTCTCGTAGCTGTTGCGTCCGTCCTGGAGCGGGCGCAGCCGATCGTTCACGTCGGGCGGCCCGTCGATGCTGACCGTCATGCTGAAGCGCTCGCGCTCGAAGAACTCGGTCAGCTCCCGGGTGAGCAGGGTGGCGTTGGTGGTGAGGCCGAACGAGATGCGCCGGCCCTCCTTCTCCGCCCGCGCCTTCGCGTAGCTGTGCGCAGCGTAGACCACCGGCATGTTCATCAGCGGCTCGCCGCCGAAGAAGGTCATCTGGACCCGCTTGGTCGGCCCGAGCTGATCGAAGAAGCGCTCCGTGTGCTTCACCGCCAGCTCCGGATCCATGTACCCGAAGTCGCCGCCGTAGCGCCCGTAGTCGGCGTAGCAGTAGCCGCAGCGCATGTTGCAGTCGTGGGAGACGTGGAGCACGAGCGTCGAGAACGGCTCCATGATCAGCGGTTGTCCGTCGCGGGGTGGGTGCGGCCGCTCGAACGGCTGCAGGATGTCGAGCTGCTCGAACCCGAAGACGGCGTCGTTCGCGCCCGACTCGCCGAGCTGCTCCGCCAGGATCTTCGTCAGCTCGCTCCGCTTCACCCGCTCCGCGCCTGCGAGCGTGGAGGCGAGGAGCCAGGCGCTCTCGTCGGCCTCGCAGAACGCCGCGTTGTCCACCACGAAGATGAACCGGCGGCCCTCCTCCTCGAAGGGATAGAACCGATTCACGCGAAGGAGGTCCTTCGGTGAAGCGGGCATCGGGATGAGCTCGGCCGCCATAGTCTCTCCTAGGGGATGCGGATCCGCGGGTTCCAATCGGGAGGCGTGACCAGCAGCGGCACGTTGATCACGTACCCGCCGCCGCTCGCCGTGAGGGTGCTCTGCCCGGTGACCGCGCCGGCGTGCACGTGGCCGTCCGCGCTGACCGTGGTGCCGGTGATGGGCGTGCCCGTCCACTGCCAGGTGAGCGGGACGGCGTTGGGGACGTCGTCGCCCGCGCCGCCCTCGCGCGCACCGTTCGGTCCGACGGAGTAGATCGTGGCCGTGAGATAGAGATCGTGCTGGTCGAGCGCGTGATCCGTGCCGGTGGTGACGCGGACGAAGGGCGATACGATCAGGTTGTTCCGTGTGAAGCCGCGAACGATCACGTAGTCGTCCGTCTGGCGATCGTCGCGGATGCTGAGCGTGACGTTCTCGACCACCCCGCTCCGATTGCAGCTGGGCGTCGCCACCGCCACCCGCAGGTACCAGGTCCCGACCGGGTTGAACCCCTTGAACACCGACAGGGGTCGATCGGGCCGATTCACCGGGGCACCCTCGTCGTCGTAGACCTGGTCGATCCCGCCGGAGCCGAGACAGTCGACGCCGCCGGGGACCTCGGCGCCGTCGCCGCACAGCGGGGCCTGCGCCTCGCTGCCCGGAGACACCAGCTGGAGCTTCAACTCGTCGTTCGGGACATTCGCGCCGCTGTTCACGTTCGTGTACGTGAGCGTGACCCCGACGTCGAGGTCGTCGATCATCATCGAGTCCGTCACGGGGATGGGCACCAGGATCGAGGAGACGTCGGTGCTGGTCCCGCACGTGGGCGGGAACGCCATCATGGGATCGACCTCGTAGGTGTAGCGGTCGGTCACGCGCAGCTCGAACAGGCCGGAGTCGCGGAAGCCCTCCGAGTCCTGGACGCGGAGCGTCAGCGGGAACACGCCAACGTCGGGGCTGGTACCGAACAGATGACCGGTCGACTCGAACGTGATCCCGGAGGGCAGGTTGCCGGTCGCGGTCCACACGTAAGGCGGCTCGCCGCCCTGGGCGGTCACCATCGTGTCGATCGATCGCCCGATGATGATCTGCGGCAGCGCGGTGGTGGTGATCTCGAGCGGCGCGATCACGCGGAGCACCAGATCGACCATGTCCTGGCGCAGCCCGCTGTCGCTGACGCGGGCGGTGAACGGGAAGTCGCCCGCCTCCTGCGGCAGCCCGGTGAGCGAGCCGTCGTTGGCGAGCTGAAGCCCGGCGGGCAGCGTCCCGGCCACGTGCTCCCAGGAGTACGGCGGCGTCCCGCCCTCGGCGATCAGGGAGGTGGAGTACGGCTCGCCCTCGCGGGCCTTCGGGATGGTGGAGGTCTTCACCACCGGGTTCTCCGAGACCACGAAGAGGTGCAGCATCTGGAGCCGCGCCCCGTCCTCGGCATCCGCGACCTTCGCCTGGAAGTCGAAGCCGCCGGACTCGGACGGCGTCCCCATCACGCGACCGCCGGCGACGATCGAAAGGCCGGACGGCAGCGCACCCGCGTCGAGGGACCACGCGTAGGGCGGCACCCCACCCCGCGCCACCAGCGCCTGGTCGTACGGCGTGTTCTCCTTCCCGGAGGGGAGCACGGTCGTGACGATCGAGAGGGGATCCGGGATGACATAGAGCGTGAGGTCCTGCGCCACGCTCTGATCGCCGGCGTCGGCGACGGTCACCTGGAACGCGGCGCGCCCCGGCTCGGCGGCGATCCCGCTCAGCTGCCCCGTCTGCGCCTTCAGCTCGATGCCGGTCGGGAGAGCGCCCGAGCTGATCGAGAACGTGTACGGCGGCGTCCCGCCCTTCGCCTCGATCTTTCGGTCGTATGTGGCGTTGAGCTGCACGTCCGGGAGGGATCGCGTGACGACCTCCAGCTTGTTCGCGCCTTCATCCCCACCGCTGCACGCCGTCGCCAGCCCGAGCACGAAAACGAGCGTGAGCTCCTTGCTGAGTCTCTTCATCGTCTTTTCCTCGCCGCGATCCCGCCCAGAAGGAGTATCAAACCGAACGCACGGGAGCCATCCGCCCCCGCGGTCGTCCGGCATCCACAGCCGCCCTCGGGCTCGGGCATCATCATCGGACCCGCGTCGGGCGTCACCTCGGCATCGGGCCCTCGGTCGCCTGCGTCGGTGATCCCCGCGTCGTCGTGCCCGGCGTCGGGGCGCTCACAGCTCGAATCTGGCGCGATCGCGATGGTCTCTGCGATCGAGGCCATCTCGAACGGTCCGGGGTTGGCCTCCTCGAACGCGGCTTGGAGGCGCAGCGCGCGCTCGTCGAACCCGTTCTCCGCCACCAGCGCGGTCACATAGGCTTGGGTCACGGACTGATACCAGAGGGCGCCCCGGAGGTGGATCGCGTCGAGCCCCATGTCGCACGGCGTCGTGGCGGTGACCGTGACCTCGTCCCAGTTGGCGAGCCGGCCCGGCGCGATCTCCGGATAGACCTTGCCCACCGGCGCGGTGGTGGCCGTGGCGAGCATCCCGAGCGGCGGGATCCGCGTGTCGAGGAAGACCACGTCGTTGAGCGCAAGGCGGTGCCCCGGACCGATCCCCAGCTGACCCTGGCGCACGTGATAGATCGCCGCCGGATCGATGGGCTCCCCGGTCGTCTCGTCGAAGCCGCCCCGGGCGAGCGCCAGCTCGGAGGACGCCACCTCGAGCCACACGCGCCGCCCTTCTGGATAGCCGGTCGGCAGCTTGTGGCCGGTCTGGTTGGTCACGCGAAACCTCAGCGTCACGACCTCGCCGCGGCGCGCCTCTGCGGGCGCCTCCACCAGCGCGAGCGTCGCCGCCGAGCGGAGCTGCGCCGCGATCCGCAGCTTGCCACGGGCCAGCTGATCCGAGATCCCGAGCCCGGGCTCGAGGAAGTCGAGGGCCCCCAGGAGAAAGAGGTTCCCGCCGGCCAGCTCGTGCCGCGAGCGATCGGGCCGCACCGGCGCGTTCTCGGCGATCGAGCCGGTCGTCTCCGGCAGGTGGCAGTCGCGACAGCCCTTCGAGGCCGCCACGCTGGAGGTCGCCCACTCGGTGTATGTGGTCTGCTCGGGGAACAGCATGCCCATCGGCGTCCCGTCCAGGTCGCGCCGCACCACCAGCGGATTGCTGAGGTCGTGGCACCCGGCGCACAGCTCGCTCGACGAGATCCAGCTCGACGGCTGCCACCGGTGCGGCGGGTTCGCATCGGCGAGCGGCCCCCGATAGACGATGTCGTCCCCGAGCGTGTACTGGCCGTTCCGCTTCCACGGCGACGGATCCATCCGATGACACACGGCGCAGCCGACGCCGGGCTCGTCGTCGGTGACCAACCCGCCGTCGGGATCGAGGCACGCGCCCTGGAGCCAGCCGTCGGGCGCGTGGCAGCGCAGGCAGAAGGCGCCGATCTCGGCCGTGTCCTCGTTGGCCTCGGTGAGGGCGGAGAGGAACAGCGGGTTACGGGCCGAGTGGGCCATCGGGCTGCCCAGCCAGGAGTCGTACGCCGACTCGCCCGGGTCGAAGCTTCCGTGGCAGCTGCGACACGTCACGGGCGCCGCGAGCGGGACCGATACGCTGCTGGTTCCCGGAAGATCCACCTGGGCCACCCAGAGCAGCAGCAGACTCCACACGCCTCCGCCTATACCTGTATGGCGGGGCCTTGGCTCGGCTGGTCGTCGATTGACAGCTCCGGTCGGGTCGCTCAGTGGTACAGCCGACGACATTCCAATGACCATGCTGAAGAAGATCCTCCCCCTCGCACTCCTCTCCTTCGGGCTGGTGGCCTGCGGATCGCGGTCCAGCACGGACGATGACGACACGTCCATGCCGCCACCGAACACGGACCTGGTCTGTCCCGCCAACGCGAACCTGACCGTCTGCGACATGAAGCTCACCGGGGGCCAGCGGCAGCCGGCCATCGGCGATCCCGTCTCGCTCATGGGCGTGGTGGTCACCACGCCGACGCTCGCGGTGGGGTTCAACATGATGGGCGAGGCCACGCTGGCCGCGTTCTTCGTCCAGGATCGGACGACCAGCGACGACCTGGCCGATCGGTTCTCCGGCATCGCGGTGGCCTATTCAATCGGCTCGGTCTCGGTGCCACCGGTCGGAGCGGTCATCGACATCGAGGGGACCTACGACGAGTTCAGCCGCAACGGATCGGCGCCCGAGAAGCAGGTCAAGGCCACGTTCGTGTCGCCCCCCTCCGGCAACGAGGCCGTGCGGGTGAAGTCGCTGACCGTCGACCAGCTCACCGCCGACTACGAGGGCTCGGTGGTCGAGCTGTCCGATACGGTGGCCACCTCGGTCAACCCGGCGGGCGCCGGCGGTATGATGATCTTCGGCTTCCAGCTCAACAACAAGGTGATCGTGTCCACCGCCATGACGCGCTACTTCGCGCGGGTCGGTGAGGAGTTCCTCAAGGTGACCGGCGTGTACCGGCTCGGCACCTTCAACTACGACGCCGGGATCTACACCCTCACGCCCCGCATCGCGGACGACATCCAGCCCAAGAACCCGATCCAGCGGGTCACGTCGATCACCGCGGTCCAGGATCCGCAGTCGCCCGATCGTCCCGCCGACATGTGCAGCAGCGACCAGCCGACCGCCGATCGCCGCTGCCCCAAGCTCTCGCTCACGGACGTCGTGGTCACCGCGGTGGGCGGCTACGTCTCCGCGAATCTCCGGGCGATGTGGGTCCAGGATCCGTCGGTGGTGGGCGGCCGCTTCTCCGGCATCAAGGTGACGTACTCGAGCGACACCACCAACCTTCCGAGCGTCGGCGACCTCATCAACGTCGAGGGCGAGGTGATCGAGTGGTACGGCGGGACGCAGGTCCAGTTCCCGACGTTCTCCCCCGGGAGCGGCACGATGACGCCGGTGCCGGTGGTCGTGGATCCGTCGGCTATCGGGCGCGACTCGGACGCCACCACCAACCCGTACGAGGGCGTGCTGGTCACGCTCCAGAACGTGCAGGTGACCGAGCGCTGCATCGAGGACACGATGTATCGCGATCACGGCGACTGGGTCGTCGCGGGCAACGTCCTCGTCAGCACCGCGTTCATGTACGACTATAACGGCATGCTCCGCGCCGGCAGCACGACCTGCGACAACCAGCCCAACGGTAACTGCTCGTGCATGGCGATGAGCCGCCCCAACGACATGCGCGCCGTGAACGACGACTTTGCGTCGATCACCGGCGTCATCGACTACTCCTTCGACGAGCTCCGCCTCGATCCTCGCGGAAACGCCGATCTCATGTTGCAGTAGGCGCCCCGCCTCCCCACCATCGGAGCGTGCATCCGCCGCTCGACCTCTTGGGAGCGCTTGCCCGCCAGTTCGGACGCACGCACGATCGCGCGCTGCTGGAGCACGCCGCCGCCCGCGCCACCCGCACGGAGCGGCTGGACCTCCTCGCCGCCCTGGCGCGCACGCCCGCCCGGATCCCCGACGAGATCGGGCGGCTCGGACGTCACGCGCTGCTGAGAGCGATACCGTGCGCCCCGCCCGATCGCTGCTTCGAGGGCGCCGACGACTCGGACCGACCGATCTTCGTGCGGACGTTCCCGCGCGAGCGCCTGACGGACGCGCTGATCGTCCGCCATCGGCGCTGGGCCGAGCTCGCGATCCCGGGTCTGGCGAAGCTGGTCGACTTCGGCGTGGTCGAGCACCAGCCGTTCGTCCTCGCCGAGCACGTCCCCGGCCTCTCCCTCGTCGAGCTGGCCGAGCTCCAGCCCTCCCTCCCGATCGTGCTGGCGCTGTTGTTCGACGGCCTCGCGATCCTTCGCGCGCTCCACCAGGCCGGCGCGGTGCACGGCCACCTCAGCCCGGGACGGATCCGCGTGGAGCCGCTCGGCGCGATCCGTCTCTGCCTCGGCACCAGCGATCCGGTCGCAACGCCGGCGAACCCGGGCCGCGATCTCTGTGTCCTCGCCCGCTCGCTGCTCGGTCTCGCCACCCGCGATGCGCTCGTCCTGGAGGTGCTCGCGACGGATGAGCCCGACGCGCTCTCGGTGGCCGCCGATCGTCTGCAGGAGCTCCACCCCGCGCACGCCGAGCTGATCCAGTCGGTGCTCGGAGGTCGCGCCCCGGCCGCAGAGGTCGCCCCGCACCTCGCCGGGAGCGCCGATCCGGAGGAGGCGCTCCGCATCATCGAGGCCGTCGTGGCGGCGGCGCGCGGGTCGGCTCCGGATTGAAGACCGGCGCGTGTTGACCCGATCCTCGAGGCCACGCAGCATCCGCGTGCCCGTGACTGACACCCCATCCCGCCTCTTCGCCGCGCTCCTGCTCCTCGCCGCCCTCGCGCCCGGCGGGGCGCTGGCCCAGACCAGATCCTCCACGATCGCGCCGGTCGCGCCCCCTCCGCCGGCCGAGCCCCCGCCGGCCGCGTCGCTCGATCAGGTCCTCGAGGGCAAGGACAAGACGGGAACCCCGCCCAAGCCGCCGCGGGAGCTCCTGCTCGGCGCCGAGACCTCGTCCGCCGGCGAGGACCGCCCCGAGCCGGACTACGATCGGCGGCCCGACGCCTCGCTGACGGCCGGCGAGTTTCTGATTCGGATCCCCCGCGCCCTCCTCTTCCCGGTGCACCTGGTGCTCGAGTACCTGGTCCGCTGGCCGCTGGTGCACGCCCTGACCTGGGCCGAGGAGGTGTATCTATTCAAACGAATCCAGAACTTCTTCACCTGGCGGGACGGCAAGTCCGGCATCTACCCCACATTCCTCGCGGACTTCGGCTTGAAGCCGTCGGTCGGCCTCACGACGTTCCATCGGGACTTTCCGGTCGACGGCAACACGCTGACCGCGCGCTTCGGCTTTTGGGGCCCCCGCTGGATCAACGCCGGGATCAGAAACCGCACGACCGTGCTCGCGGACGACAGCGGCACCATCGACGTCTTCGGCCACCTCGAGCATCGGCCCGACTATCCGTTCTACGGGATCGGATCGAACACGAAGGGCGCCACCGAGGATCGGCTCCGCTACGAGAAGCGGGAGATCGACGCCGGGGTCGGCTTCCTGGCGGCCCTCGGCGGGCTCAGTCGGTTCGACGTCTCGTTCGCCTTCAAGGACGTGGCATTCGGCGACGACCCGAGCGCCGAAGGCGATCAGCGACTGCTGTCGGACACGCTCGTGGAGAACGAGGGCGTCGCGATGCCGGTCCCCGGCTTCAACGATCCGGACAGCGCCCAGCCGGGCGAGCTCGGCCACTATCAGCTGCTGGTGAGCCGGATGGGCGTCAAGCTCGACACGCGGGATCCGGACGTCGAATTCAAGGGCGGCAGCGGCTACCTGCTGGAGCTGTTCCTCAGCTTCTCGTTCGAATCCGAGCGACGCCAGCCGCAACTTCTTCCTCTGGGGCGTCGAGACCGCCGGCTTCATCGACTTCACCGGGCTGGGACACGTGCTGGCGCTCGGCCTGCACGGCGAGTTCCTCTCCGAGCCGGGCGGATCGCCGGTCCCGTTCACCGAGCTCCCCGCGCTGGGCGGCCTGGAGACGATGCGCGGCTACCTCCCGCGGCGCTTCGTCGGCGACAGCGTGGTGGAGGCCACGCTCAGCTACCGCTACCCGGTGTGGTCGTTGCTCCACGCGGAGCTGTTCGCCGGGATCGGCAACGCCTACAACGGCTACCTCGGGATCGGGAAAGAGGACGCTGAGGACTTCAGCTTCAAGCGTCTCTACTTCGACGCCGGCTTCGGCCTCCGGACCAGCTTCGATTGAGACTCCGCGCTCGAGATCCTCCTCGCCTTTGGCACGAACCGCTTCGACGGCGGGGACGGCAAGGGCGGTGCGGGCCTCGAGCTCGACAGCGTCCGCTTCGTCTTCGGACTGGCGCAGGGCTTCTAGCGATGAGATCCCAGGTACTGCTGCTGCTCGCTCTCTCGGCCTGCGCGACCGCCCCGCGGCGCTTCCAGCTCGCGGATCCGTTGTGGGTCGACGACGATCGGAACAACGTCCCCGAGGAGCCCGACGAGTACTACTCGGGGCTGTACGGCGACGGCGCCGATCAGATGGTCTTCCGCCCCCTCTCCCGGGTCTGGACGCTGCCGCTGGCCGAAGACGCGGAGGACGTGAACTCGATGGACGAGGTCCCGAACAGCTCGTGGTTCCAGAACCGCCTCGGCATGTTCGACCTGCCGCCGGAGGTCGCCGCCAAGGGCGCCTGCGGGCTCGAGCCGCCGGCGCTCTCGCCCGACCGAGGTCCCTGGATGGTCACCAGCGCCAAGCCGAACGGCGCCAACCCCGGCTTCTTCATCACCGCCCCCGACGGCTCCCGGTACCTCCTCAAATTCGACGGCATCAAGCAGCCGACGCGCGCCACCGGCTCGGACGTGATGGGCTCGAAGATCTACTGGAACGCCGGCTATCACACGCCCTGCAACTTCGTTCTCTACTTCCCGGAGAGCATCCTGAAGATCGATCCGAAGGCGAAGGCCGAGAACGACTACGGGGAGAAGCGACCGATCGAGAAGGAGGACATCGACCGCGTGCTCTCCAAGGCCTTCCGGCTCAAGGACGGCCGGCTGCGGGCCTCGGCGTCGCGCTTCGTGAACGGCAAGCCGATCGGGCCCTTCATCTACGAGGGCACGCGCGGCGACGATCCCAACGACGTGATCCCCCACGAGCGCCGGCGGGAGCTGCGCGGCTCGTACATCTTCGCCGCCTGGATCAACCACTTCGACTCACGCGAGCAGAACTCGCTCAACGTGTGGACCAAGAACGGCGGTCGCCAGTACATCGACCACTACATCATCGACTGGGGCGACTCCCTCGGGAGCCGCTGGCCCCTCGATCAGATCAGCCGCCGCCTCGGCTACAGCTCGTACTTCGACTACGAGCACATCTTCGAGGACCTGGTCACGCTGGGCTTCCTCCCGCGACCCTGGAACCGAGTGAAGCGCGCGGAGCAGGAGATCTTCGGCTACTTCGACGCCGACGAGTTCGATCCGGAGCGCTACCACCCCGGCTATCCCAACCCGGCGTTCGACGAGCGCCGCCCCGGCGACATCATGTGGGCCGTCCGCATCCTGGCGCGCTTCACGCCCGAGCACATCCGTGCCATCGCCCAGGAGGCCAAGTTCCCCGATCCGCGCCAGGAGGACTTCATCGTGAAGCGGTTGATCGAGCGCCAGCGCAAGATCATCGAGACCTTCGCCACCAAGTACGCGCCGCTCACCAACTTCCAGCTGGCGCGCCGGACCGAGGGGAAGAAGGACCAGTCCCTCTGCTTCGAGGACCTCGCCGTGCAGCACGGCGTCGTCGACGACACCTTCGTGATCTACAAGATGCGGATGTACGGCGGTGAGGATCTGGATCAGGAGATCGGCTGGCTCCAGTTCAGCCCGGACGTCGAACACCCGCACCGCTCGTGCGTGCTGCTGCCGATCGGTCACACGCGGCCTTCCGATCTGGCCAAGCCGAGCGCTCCCGACGACGACCCGCTGCGCTACGGCGTGATGAAGATCTTCATCCACCAGACCCAGTCGGTGCAGCCGACCTCGGAGGTGGATCTCCACTTCTACGATCTCGGCCCCGAGCGCGGCTTCCGGCTGGTCGGCATCACGCGACCCGACACGCCCCACGTGCCCAGTCAGTTCTGAACGATCGCGCCGCTCCCTGCGGTGAAGTGGAGCTCGCGCCCGGCGGAGTCGAGCCCGAAGGGACGCACGATCGAGAGCTGCGTCGGCGCTTCGGTCCTTCGCAGCATCCCCAGGCGGGCCACCGCCACGTTGTCGAGCGCGATCCCCTCCGCCGGTCCGACCGCCGAGGCTGCCACCACGATCAGCCCGGGCCGGGCCTCCTTCACCTCGAAGAGGCCCGCGTGCGTGAAGCCTGGGCTCCGGGTGAGGGCGTCGAGCTCGAGGACGGCCGGGTCGTACTCGATGCGATACGCCAGCCCGTAGACGTCGGTGAGCTGGTGGGCCACCAGATCGGCGTCGAGGCGATCGGCGGCCAGCACCGCATCGCCGAAGAGGAGCGCCGGACCGTCGAGGGTCTCGGCCTCGAAGGTGATCGTCTTCTCCACCGCGCCGGAGTCGGGCGTCCCGGCGTCCGGGAGGGGGAGCGCCGCCTTCGAGCAGGCGGTGGGCGAGAGGAGCAGGAGCGCCAGCAGCGCATACCTCCTCATTCGCGGACCTCCGGGAAGTGCATGGCCAGCTCACGCATGTCGTTTTGATCGATGACCGCGTTCTTGGTGAGATCGCAGCGGACCTCGAAGTCGAGGTTGCCCGTGAGCACGCCGTCGCCGATGCCGGTCAGGAGGGCCCGCTGGCCGACGTGCTGCGCGCAGCGGATCAGGTCGGCGCCGTCGATCTCGCCGTCAAAGTCCACGTCCCGCTCGTTCGCCGAGAGAAACGTGAAGAAGGTCTGGTAGCGTGGGTTCGGTCGGACGCGCAGGATGGTCTTCGGCGCGCTCACCGGCAGCACGGCGTCGCTCCCCTCGATCGTGACCCGCTCCTTCTGGACCGTCCCGTCCTCCAGCTCCAACCACAGCTCGAGGATGTTCCGGGCGGCGCCGGTCTGGTGGATGGAGATCTCGGTCTGCGTGAAGTCGATCGTGACGACCGGCTCCGTGTTCGCGTACACGTACTGGTCGAAGAACCAGCCCAGATCCTGGCCGGCGGCGTCCGACATCGAGCTCGCAAAGTCCGCTGTCGTGCACGGTACGCCGGCGCAGCGGCCGGCGTAGGCGATCAGCCCGGCCGCGAACGCGCCGTCGCCGACCGTCACCCTCAGGAGATCGAGCGTGCCCGCGCTCTTGAGGTACGCCCACTCGGTGTACGCGCCTCCGGCGCCAGCCGCGCCCGCCGGTGGCACGACCGGCGGAAGACCGGCGAAGGCGGTCGAGTAGAGGGAGACCAGCTTCATCTCGTTGTAGCGCCGGCCGAGGTATCGATCGCGATCTTCGACCTTGAGGATGACGTCGCCCGTGTAGTCGATCTGGGAGAAGGTCGCGAGGCCCTCGGTGAGGAAGCGGGTGTTGGTCGCCTGCTCCACCGCCAGCACGCCCCACCAGCAGTGGCTCGTCTCGTGGGCGAAGGTCTCCTCGAAGTACCGCGCACCAGAGTCGCCGTAGTACTCGGCGAGGAGGGAGGTGGCGTAGCCGGCGGTCCCGGGGAAGAGCGCCGTGTCGGGAAGCTTCACCAGCGTGAGGCGCGAAAAGGGAAACGGGCGCCCCGCCTGCCGGTCGAGGAAGGCCACGATGTGCTCGGCCCAGCCGACGATGTCGTCGACCCACGCCGGGTCGCTCGCCAGATACAACACCTGAGTGGGGATGCTGGTGCCGGGGACGTCTCGCACCACCAGATCGCCGAAGACCGCCACGTACGCGGCGAAGTCCTGGCGGACCGGGATCTGCCAGTCGACCGTCAACGTCGTCCCATCGTCCCTTCGCTCGAGCTCGTCCGCCGCAACGTACTGGTTGACGCCGCTCGGCACGGAGAGGTTCAGGCGCCGCTCGTAATACGGCGTCGTGTCGTAGTCGGAGGGATCGTAAAAGATCGGAAACGCCGTGCCGGCCATCGCGAAGTCGATGCCCCTACCCCCGAAGTCGCACGAGGAGAAGCGACCGTCGGACGGGCACATCAGCGTGCCCGCATATTCGAACTGCAACGTAACTTGCGTTCCCTCGGGCAGCGCCGGCGAGAACGTGGGCTGCACGTAGCGATACCCGTCCTGGGCCAGCTCGCCGAACGGCACGTCGCCCTGATCCGTCGAGATCCGCTCGATCAACAGTCCGGCGTCGATGAGCATCAGGAGCGCGGAGAGCCCGCCCTCACCTGCGGTCAGCGTGGCGGAGACCGTCGCGGAGACCGTGCCGCGCATGGGATCGACGAACACCCGCTCGTCCACCCGCTCGAGTCTGTGATGGCCCAGATCGCCCGCGAGGTAGGCCAGCCCGGGGAGATCGCGGAGCGCGTCCAGCCGCCGGACGTCGACGTCCGGCATGACGAGCTCGGGCCGGGCATACGCGTTGGGCATGGCCAGGAGCGCGAGCACCAGCGCGCGATAACAAACTGACGCTTTCATCGGCTGGGCGTGAGAGTGCAACGCACATGCCCGGGCGGTGAATCGGGACCCCAGGGCTCGGGGGGAGAGGCCCGGCCGCGGGCAAAACGGTGTGTCCAGGCGCAGAAAAGCGTCAGGGTACGAGCCTTGCACAGATCGCCCGCCGCAGGCAGGTTGCAGCTCTCGGAGGTCTGATGCATCGCTCGTATTCTCTGTTTCCGGCGCTCGGGGCGCTGTTCGTGTTCGGCTGCAACGCGGACGGGACCGGCTCGATCGCCGACGTCGGGACGCCGCCGGTCGATACCGGGGTCCGCGACACCGGGACACCGCCGCGGGACACCGGCGTTCCGCCCGACACCGGTGTGCAGGACGCCGGCGACCTGCCCGACGGCGGAACCCCGGACATGGGCGCGCCCGACGGGGGCCCACCGCCGGTCAACGACGTCACCATCTCGGGGAAGGTTCGACGCCTCGGAGCGTATCTGGCCGGGACCAACGCGTACGTGGGCTCGGCCGCGGTGCTGGCGTACGGCGTGCTGCCGGAGACCAGCACGATCTCCGATGAGACCAACCTCGGCTACTACTCGGTGAAGGTGCCCGCCAACGGCGACGTCATCTTCTTCGCGTCGAAGGCCGGCTACCACCAGACGTTCTACAAGGTGACCGTCGCCGATCAGGACGTCCAAAACCAGAGCCTCCCGCTCGCCGAGGCCGCGTGGCTCTCGGAGATCACCGCCGCGCACAATGTCGATCTCGACACGCCCTTCGCGTGCCAGACGCCCGGTCTCACCGGCGAGACCTGCATCTACTCCATCATCGTCGGCCGGATCCTCGACGACGGCACCGCGGGCGCCGGTCAGATCCGCCCGGTCGCGGGCGTCTCTGCCGGTGACTTCACGCTCTCCGGACCCAACAACGACGCCACCTGGTATCGGCGCGGCCCCTACTTCTTGAGCTCTACCGGCACGTCGTCCGCCACCGCGACGCAGTCGATCGTCGACCAGGACGGACAGGGCAACTATCTCGGCGGACTCTTCATCGTGTTCATCGAGGTCCCACAGCAGGGCGGCCAGTACCCGTACATCGACATGAAGCTTCAGATCCGGCACGACGACAACGGCACGGTGCGCGGCTTCGGTCCCATCGACGTGCAGGCGTTCCGCGGACCCGGCGGCGCCGTGAGCTGGGCCTCGATCTCGGAGACGGGTGTGATCGTCCCGCCGCCGCCCGGCAACGTCGACTTCGACACGCAGGTCTATCCGATGTTCCTCCCGGTGCCGCAGGGCGGGCTCGGCTGCCAGGGCTGCCATACCACGCAAGGCGGGGTGACACCGGCGGCGGGGATGGACCTCCATGGCGCCACCACCGCGTACGCGTCGCTCGATCCGCAGACCTATCCTCTCCGGGTCAACCTGGCGATGCCGGACCAGAGTCTGCTCCTGACCAAGCCGCTGTATGAGGCGGTCGGTCCACAGAACCACCCGATCTTCGCGTTTGCCAGCCCGAACGACGCGGGCTACCAGATCATTCTCCAATGGATCACGGAGGGCGCGCAGCGCAACGTCGTGGTCGCCCCCGTGAGCTTTGCCAACGATGTCCATCGCGGTTTGTACAACGACACGCAAAACGGCGGTTGGGGCTGCCGTGCCTGTCACTATGACACCGTCACGGCGACCACCGCGCCGGGCGGCTTCTACATCAGCGGCGATCCGGCCGCAGTCTATGACGAGCTCGTCAACGAGGCACCGGAGGACAACGGACTCACGGGCCAACCGTATCGGATCGACAAAGATCCGCAGTACACTGATCGAAGCCTGGTGCTCACCAACCCGCTCTTGGGCAACCCGGAGCCGCACCCGGTGAAGATCTTCTACGACAACACGGACCCGCGATATGTGCTCATCTATCGCTGGATCCAAGAAGGCTACAACAACAACTGAGGACCGCGGGAGGGTCACCATGTTTCGTAGAATCAGCGCGTTTGTCTTCTCGGGGTGGCTGATCGCGTGCGGCACGGAGCCGATTCAACAACCGCCGCCGGGCGCCGACGGAGGTGTCGAGACACCCGACGGCGGAGGCATGCTGCCCGACGGCGGCGGTCCGCCCGTGGACCCGGGCCAGAACGTCTTCATCGAGGGCTACACATATCGGCTGGACGCGTATCTCGACGGCAACCCGGTCCCGGCCGGTGAGGCGACGATCTCCGCGCTCGGCACGGTGGGCGTGCAGCCGGTGAGCTCCGGGGCGCTCGGCGACTACCGGATCGAGGTCCCGCAGAACGGCGCGCTCCTGCTGACCTCAAACAAGACGGGCTACTGGCCGACCTACGAGCAGCTCGCGATCGGCAACCAGAACATCACGGGCAAGAACTTCCTGCTCGCGTACAACACGCACATCTCGCTGATCGCCGATCGGCTGGGGATCCAGGGCGTCGATCAAGAGTTCCAGTGCCACGCCCCCAACCAGAACGCGATGTGCAAGTACGGCATCGTCATGGGCCGGGTCGTGGACGACGGCAGCTACGACAACGGCACCCCGACGCCGCTGGCCGGCGTGCAGAAGAACGAGTTCACGGTCACCGTCGACAACACGCCGGGCTGGTACTTCAAGGGACCCTACTTCTTCTTCTTCAACGGTCAGCCCGACCCGAACGCCACCGCCACCAAGCGCACGCGGAACATGACCACCGGCAAGTACGAGGGCGGCCTCTTCGCGCTGTTCATCGAGATCCCGCTCGTCGGCGGGAACTCTCACGACCTCGAGCTCAAGGCCTCGAGCCTCGCCGAGGGCACCGTCCAGCGCTACTTCGGTCCGCTGCAGATCAAGGTGTTCCGCGGCGGGTTCACGTGGGTCACGCTGCGCGAAGGCGGCGTCGCACCTCCGCCGCCTCCGCCGCCCCCGGGCGAGGTGGACTTCGAGACGCAGGTCTATCCGCTGTTCCTCCCCGTGAACCAAGGCGGCTTCGGCTGCCAGGGCTGCCACACGGACCAGGGTGGCCTGGCGCCGGCCGGCGGCATGAACCTCTACGGCGGCGCCGCCCAGGCGTACACGGCCCTCGATCCGACGCGCTATCCGCAGCGGGTCAACGTTCAGAACGTCTCGGCGAGCCTCCTCTTGACCAAGCCCCTGTACGAAGCCGACGGGAACCAGAACCACCCGATCTTCGCCTTCGCCAGCACGCAGGAGCCGGCCTACAAGACGATCTACGATTGGATCAGCGCCGGCGCGCAGTACAACGGCCAGGTGCAGGTCACGCCCGTGAGCTTCTACAACGAGATCCGGACCCTGCTCTACCGGTCGCGCGCCGAGGGCGGGATCGGCTGCTACGACTGCCACGTCAGCGGCGTCGATGCGAACACCGCTCCCGGCGGCGCATACTTCGGCGGCGACGGCAACGCGCTCTATCAGGTGCTCACGCAGGATCCGCCGTCGGACGACGGCAACACCGGCGAGCCGTACCGGATCAACAAGCAGGGCAACGTGGCGGCCAGCCTGGTGCTCACCAATCCGCTGGTGGGCTCGCCCGAGCCGCACACCGGGAAGATCATCCCGAACGCGAACGACGTGAACTATCAGAAGATCTATCGCTGGATCTCGGAAGGCTACGTCAACGACACGCCCTGATCGCGCTGGAGGAACCGGCTCATGTCGCTCGGGCTGACATAGACGCCCGAGCGACGCAGGTAGTCCTCGATCATCTCGTACATCGCCTTGGCCGAGGCGAAGCGCCGCGTCGGGTTCCGATGCGTGGCTTGGCGGATGATCGCCTGGAGCTCGGGCTCCAGATCGTGCTTGCGCATGACGTCGTAGGGCACGCCGTCGTGGACGATCCGCGTCATCGCCTTCACCGGCTCGTCTCCGGTGAAGCAGAGCTCGCCGGTGAGCAGCTCGAGCATCACCAGTCCAACGCTGTAGACGTCCGCCTGGGGCGTGATCAGCTGCTCGGCGATGTACTCGGGCGCCATGTACCGATACTTGCCTTTGACGATGTGCGGGGCCGTCGGGGCCTGGATCCGACCCCGCATGTGGACCATCCCGAAGTCGGTCAGCTTCACGTGCCCGGTGTTCGCCACCACGATGTTCGACGGGTTGACGTCGCGGTGAACGATCCGCAGCGGCTCCTCGTCCGGACCCACGGCCTGATGCGCATGATCGAGGGCTCGCAGCACCTCGATCATCGCGTAGACGACCAACGGCTCCGGCATCTTCTGCTCGCGACGCCGGAGCTCCTGCACGATGCGTCGCAGATCCGGGCCAGGCACGTACTCGAGCGCGAGATAGACGCCGGAGCCGTCCTCGCCGACGTCGAAGATGGTGACCAGGTTCGGGTGATCCAGGAAGGCGATCGCCCGCGCCTCATCGAGCAGCATGCCCCGTGAATGCTCGAAGTTGTCGAGCTGGCGGCCCGCCCACTTCACCACTGCTCGGCGGATGACGCCGAACGGAGAGGACTTGTGGGCGAGGAAGACCATCGTCGCCGCGCTCGACGGGAAACGGCCCACGAGCTGATAGTCTCCGATGCGGGCCAGCGTCGGCTTGCTCGGCGTCGCCTCCAGCTCGGGTTTCTTGTTCGGTGGATCCGATGGCCTCGCACCACGGATGATCTTCGCCACGCCCAAGACGTCGGCGACGTCGACCGGATCCAAGGACATCGAACGCCCAACATCTCATCGGGCTGGACCCCCGTCAAACGGCGGCGGATACTCACACGGTCGTGGAGAACGAAGCCGCTCAAGCAAAGAACAACATCGAGCGGATGCACTCCAACATCATGCGGAGGAACTTCTTCCAGATTCTTGGCGTCGAGCGCGACACCGACGTAGAACGAATCCGGGCCAGCTACCATCTGCTGGCCAAGAAGTGGCACTCCGACGCCTTCATCGGCATGCAGCTCGACGAGGCCAAGCCCAAGCTCGACGAGATCTTCCAGCGGATCAACGACGCCTACGAGACGCTGACCGATCCGAAGAAGCGAACCGAGTACCTCATCCTCCTCGATCGCCAGCGCAAGGGGATGGCGACCGACGTCAGCCAGGTCCTCTACGGGGAGCAGATCTTCGACGAGGCGCTGATGCAGATGAAGCGGAGGGAGTGGATCGCCGCGCTGGACTCGGTCGATCGCGCGATCACGCTCAATCCCGACGATCCGCTCTACCTGGCCACCAAGGGTTGGGTCGTGTTCAACGCCCACAAGAAGGACGAGAAAGAGGTCCGGAGGGCGCTCGATCTGATCCGCGACGCGATCAAGAAGCAAGAGAACCTGCCGATCGCCTATCAGTACGGCGGACAGATCCACTTCGCCCGTGAGGAGCTCGAGGAAGCGAGGAAGTGGTTCAAGAAGTGCCTCGAGTGGGACCGGCGTAACGTCGACGCCCAGCGCATGCTTCGGCTGGTCAACACCCGCGAGGAGAAGCGGAAGAACAGCGGACTGGGCGGTATCTTCTCCAAGCTCTTCGGAAGCTCGAAGAAATGAGACTGGGGCTCGCGGCGTCCGCGCTGATCGTGCTGGGGTGTGAGACCTCGCATCGCGCCGGACCGGCGCTGGACTCGGCCGCCGACCTGGCCGACCGCGTGCGCCCCTCGCTGGTGGTGGTGGAGGTCGGCGATCGCCTGGGGGTGGAGCACCCGCTCGGGTCGGGCTTCGTGGTCGGCGCGGACGGCCTGATCGCCACCAGCCTCCACGTGATCGGCGAGGCCCGCCCGATCACCGTTCACTTCGCCGACGGCCGCTCGACCCCGGTGATCGCGATTCGAGGCCCTCTCGCGCGAGCACGACTCGGTCCTCCTGCGCGTCGAGGGCAAAGGACTCCCCGCGCTCCCGCTCGGCGACTCCGAGCGGCTGCGCCAGGGCGACCCGATCCTCGCCTTCGGCAACCCCCAGGGTATGGAGCGCAGCCTGGTGCGGGGCACGGTCTCGGCGCTCCGCGAGATTGACGGCACGCCGATGATCCAGCTCGCCATGCCGATCGAGCCGGGCAACAGCGGCGGACCCGTGATCGACCCCGAGGGGCGGGTTCAGGGCGTGGTCACGATGAAGTCGCGCATCACCGACAACCTGGGGTTCGCGGTGAGGAGCGAGGTGCTGGCGTCGCTGCTGGCGAATCGCTCGCCGGTGCCGATGAAGGACTGGCTCACCATCGGCGCCCTCGACCCGGCCGAGTGGACGCCGGTCCTGGGCGCCTGGTGGCGGCAGCGGGCCGGCCGCATCGTGGTGGAGCACGCGGGCCAGGGGTTCGCGGGGCGATCGCTCTGCCTCAACGCGGACCGTCCCGCCGGTCGCCCTTACACGGTGGGCGTGAGCGTGCGGCTCGAGGACGAGGACGGCGCCGCCGGCGTGGCGCTGGCCAGCGACGGCGATCAGGTCCACTACGGCTTCTATCCGACGCGCGGCCGGCTCCGGTTCACCCGCTTCGGCGGACCGGACGTGACGTCCTGGGAGATCCTGTTCGACGAGAAGACCGACGCCTACCGTCCGGGCGACTGGAACCGCCTCGAGGTGCGGCGCGACCAGCGCACCCTGTCCTGCTACGTCAACGGCCGGCTGGTGTTCGAGACCGACGACGATCGGCTCCCCGACGGCCAGGTCGGGCTCGTGAAGTTCCGGGAGACCCGAGCCGAGTTCAAGCACTTCGTCCTCGGCCGCGATCCCGAGCGCGCGCCCTCGCTGGGCCCGCGGGCCAAGGCCGTGCGACGCCTGGTGGCCGGCGAGATCGACGAGAGCGCCAAGCGGAAGCTGCTCGACGATCCGGAGGCCAGCCTGGAGGCGCTCCGCGACGAGGTCAAAGAGCTCCATCGCCGCGCCGAGGTCCTCGACCGCATCGCCACCGAGATCCACGTCTCGACCGTTCGCCAGGAGCTCGTCACCGAGCTCGCCAGGCCGGAGGACGACATCGATCTGTTCCGGGCGGCGCTGATGGTGGCGCGCCTCGACAACCCGGAGGTGCGCATCGACGACTACGTCGGTGACCTCGAGCGGATGGCGCGCACGCTGCTTCGTCGTATCCCGAAGATCGCCACCGAGTCGGAGCGGATCGACCTCCTGAACCGCTACCTCTTCGCCGAGAGCGGCTTTCACGGCGGCCACGACGAGTACTTCCATCGCTCGAACAGCTACCTGAACGAGGTGATCGACGATCGCGAGGGCCTGCCGCTGACGCTCGCGATCCTGTACATCGCGCTGGGCGAGAGGCTGGGGCTGCGGCTGGCCGCCATCGGTCTCCCCGGCCACGTGCTGGTGGAGCACATCCCGCGCCTGGGAGCGCCGCAGCTGATCGATGTCTTCAACAACGGTCAGCTGATCACCGAGCAGAAGGCGATGTCGATCGCCCGGCACATGGGCACGAACGGGCTCGAGCTGACCTCGCCGATGCCGAAGGCCCACGTCATCGTCCGGATGCTCCGCAACCTGCGGGAGGCCGCCCGTCGCGACGGCGACGTCAAGAGCGAGCTTCGCTATCTCGACACCATGCTCGCCATCCAGCCCAACCTGCGCGACGCCCGCTTCGAGCGCGCGCAGCTCAAGCTCCGCTCCGGTCCCCAGAAGGACGCGCAGGAGGATCTCGACTGGCTCCAGCAGCACGCGGAGTGAGCACCTTGGCGAGGGCCCGCTTCGACGGGAAGGCGTTGAACACGAACATCCGCTCGCTCGCCTCGATCGCAGCCTCGAGGTCGGCGTCGAGGAGCGAGCGATCCACACCGAGGACCAGCCCGGGATCCGGCCGGGCAGCCAGCGCCTCCATCCTCCGCACCAGCACCGCCCGGTGCCAGCGATGGAACAGCTCGACCGCGATCGACACGTTGGTCTCCCGATGTCGGAGCACGAAGTCCGGGACCGCGAGATCGCGGACGCCGACCTGACGGATCTCCGGCGTGGCGTCGATCCGCCACTCCGGATCGTCGAATCCCTCCACGAACGCCTGGATCTCCTCGGGGAGATGCCCCGGCGCCGCCGCGTGGGGCGAGACCAGCGGGTCCGCCTCGGTCAGCTCGAGATTGCAAGCTGACTTGCGCGGCAGCACGATCACGGCCGAGACGCGGAAGCGGGCCGCGATCGGCACGGCGCCCAGAAAGCCGGCCAGCTGGAGCCCGTACTTCTTCTGCATGTCGAGGATCGCGCCAGGTCCCTCGACCTCCAGAACCCACCGCTCCTCGCTCCGCTCCAGCCAGGCGACCAGCCGGCAGAACTTCAGCCACCGGAGGAGGCGGCGGACCTCCACCAGATCCGGCCGCTCGAGCTCCACGGTCACCTGATCCGCGTAGAGCAGGAGGCCCTGCGCGAGCCCCAGGTTGTAGCGATCGAGCAGGGTCTCGGCGTCGATCGCACGCCATGAGGACAGCGGCCGTTGATCGGCAAGATCGGCGAACAGCCGGTCCCGAACCTCGGCCAGCTCCATCCGCTCGCCCAGTGCCTGCTGGTAGGCCTCGAAGCTGGCACCGTCCGGGAGGCCGCGCAGGAGCTCGGAGGCCGTCACGAAGACGGTCCGGCGCAGCGCCTCCGACTCCTCCCCGGCCTCGCCGAAGTCCATTCGGTCCATCACCAGCTTCGCGAGCCCGCGGGCGATCTTCGGTCGCGCGTGCTCGTTCGCGTGCGCTCGCAGCGCCGCCTCGATCGCGCCTCGCGGCAGCGCGATCGATCGCCCTGCGGACTCGATCATCCGCGCCGCCAGCGCCAGGAGATCGGGAGCGCGGGGATCCACGAACGAGGGCCTGATCTTTCCCGAGCGAATCCGATAGAGCAGATGCTCGCGCGTCAGCATCAGCGTCCCTTCCGGTACGCCCGGTGCTTGCGCCGCCGCTCGCTCATGCCGCTCTCGGCGGCCACGTCGGTGAGCACCTCGTAGAGGATGGCGCGCTTGTCGGGGCGCTTCCTGAGGATGCGCCCCAGACGCTGCACGTGCTCGCGCACGCTCCCGCTCCCAGAGAGCACCACACCGACGTTCGCCTCGGGCACGTCGACGCCCTCGTTGAGGACCCGGGAGGTCAACAGCACCCGCACGTCACCGGCTGAGAATGCGTCGAGCAGCCAGCGGCGCTCCTTCGGCTTCGTCTCGTGCGTGATCACCGGCGCGATCAAACGGCGGGCGAGCTCGTAGACGGTCTCGTTGTCCTCGGTGAAGACGATAGTCCGATCGGCGCGATGATCGATGAGGATGCGCCAGAGCGCGTCGAGCTTGGCGCGCGACGTCAGCGCGATCTTTCGCTGCTCGCGATAGGCCGAAAACGCGGCCCGCCCCTCCTCGCTCTGCTGGCTACGCATGACGAAGACGCCCCAACCCTCCTGACGCGAGAAGTCGATCCGGTTCTTCCGGACGAACGCGAGATAGCGTTCGCGCGCCGCCTGGTAGCTCTCCTCCTCCTCCGCGTCGAGCCGCACCTGCACCGTTCGCACGTCGTAGGGTGCCAAGAAGCGGCCCTCGAGCTCCTCGATCCCGACGCGGTGGACCAGCGGGCCGAGCAACGCCTCCGCCACCTTCTCGCCGCCGTCGGCGCGCTCGAGCGTCGCGGTCAACCCCAACCGGAACGGCGCGAGCGAAGCCTCTGCGATGAACCGGTACGCGGGCGCCGGGAGGTGGTGGCACTCGTCGCAGATGAGAAAGCCGAAGTCGGCGCCGTGGAACTCGACCTGCGCTGCCGCCGAGTCGTACGTCGTCACCGTCAGCGCCCGCTTCTCCTTGACGCCGCCGCCCAGCATCCCGACCTCCACACCGAAGTGCTCCTCGAGGACGCGCTGCCACTGCGTCATCAGGTCGATCGTCGGCACCACCACCAGCACCGGCCTCTTGATCTTCTCGATCGCGAGCACGGCCAGGATCGTCTTGCCAGCGCCGGTGGGTAGCTCGACCACGCCGTAGCCGCCGCGATCCCACCAGCGATCGAGCGCCTCCTGCTGGTGCGGGAACGGCTCGATCACCGTGCGCCGGCTCAGCTCGAGCGTCTCGAAGCCGCGCGCGTGGTCCTCGAACGGGACCTTGGCCCGGTGAAGCTCGAGGAGGAGCGTCCGGTACGCGGCTCCCCGCCCGCGGAAGGATCCCGTCCGATCGTCCCACGCGAGGTTCCGCGACACGATCTCCTCGCCCCCGGACGCGTCGGTGACGACGAGCGTCCCGCGGTCGAAGTGGATCTGCACCGGCATCGTTCGCTCAGAGCGGTCGCTCGAGGCTCACGCCCGCGCCCACCAGCTCCGCGTCCCAGTGCAACCTACCTTGCATGACGCGGAGGTCCTCGACCGGCGGCTTGTCGGGGTTGATGATCGCGGCCAGGAAGCTCCGTCCCTCCGGATCGATCTCGAGCTCTACGTCGTGGAAGCCGAGGAACACGCCGACCCGCGGGTAGTAGCACTTGTAGAACGCCTCCTTGGCGCTGAACGTCACCTTGGCCCAATCGACGAGCGCGGGCAGCGAGGCGATGCGGGCCAGCTCGTCCGGCGTACAGATCATCCGGCGCAGGTCCGGCTTCAGCGCGTCCGCACCCTCCACGTCGAGCCCCACGCCGAGATACCGCTCCGAGCGTGCCACGGCGACCGCGCAGCAGCTGCGAGTGTGGCTGATGCTGCCGACGATGCCCGGCGGCCACCGGGGCGTCCGGTCCTCCTCGGACGGGATGGGAGCGGGCGCCATCCCCAGCCGGGCCAGCGCTGCGCGGGCCGCCGCCCGTCCCGCTCGATATTCTCGACGTCGCTTCTCCACCGCCCGCAGGATCGCCGCCTCTTCCTCGGGAAAGAGCGGCGCCTCGTACATGTCCGGCGTGGCGCGAACCGTGACCACGTCGGCCGGGAACAACGTCTCGATCACTCGACCCGACTTTGATACGACCCTGGGAGCATGGCCAGCGTTTCGATCGCCACCCTGTACGCGAGAGAGGACGCCCCCTCCGAAGGGCTGCGCAGCCGCGGCGCCGCCCAGATCGCCCTCTCCTGCTTCGAGCTGCCCGAGCCCGGTGAGCTCGAGGGTGCCGGCGCGATCCTGCTGCGCTCGCCCGATCCCGACACCGCCCGCCTGGACGCCGCCCTCGGCGACTCCACCGCCGCGGTGTTCCTCGACACGGGCGGCGCCTGGAGCGGGGCAGCCGGCGCGCTCCTCGTGGCTCTCCGGGAGCGGCGCCCCGACCTCACCGGCTGTTTCGGGGCCGATCCGTTGCGGGCCTTCGCGCGCGGCTTCCCCCTCGACTGGAATCGCACCGCCGAGCTGTTCGCCTTCGACGAGCTCCGCGTCCTCCGCCTCTCCACCGCGCCGTACTCGGACGCCGGCGCCGATCTCGACCATCAGCTCGCGTTCCTCTTCGCAACCCTGCTCGACACGCTCAGGAACCTCGAGCCGCGCGGCATCGATCCCGCGACCGCGGCGCGCCGCACCTCGCTTCAGCTCGAGCTCGACTGCGATCAGTTCCTCGGCATTGCCGCGCTCCGCGCCACCCGCGCGCTTTGGGCGCGCATCGCCGAGGTGATCGGCTTCGACGCGCCGGCGTGCCTCCACGCCGAGACTGCCCGCCGGGTCCTCACCGAGCGGGACCCCTGGGTGAACCTGCTGCGCGGCACCGTCACCGCCTTCGCGGCGATCGCCGGCGGTGCCGACTGGATCACGGTGACGCCCTTCGACGCGATCGTTGGCCTGCCGGGCCCGCTCGGGCGGCGGCTCGCGCGCAACACCACGCTGCTCCTCGAAGAGGAGTCGCACCTCGCTCACGTCGTCGATCCGGCCGGCGGGAGCTGGTACGTCGAGCGCCTCACCCGCGAGCTGACGGAGCGCTCCTGGCGGACGCTCCAGGAGATCGAGGCCGCGGGTGGAATGCAGGCTGTCTTGACATCCGGCTGGATCGACCGCCGCGTGGAGGCGTCCCGGGCCGCGCGGCTCGACGCCGTCGCCCACCGCACCGCGCCGATCACGGGCGTCTCCGAGTTCGCTGATCTCGACGAGAAGCCGCTGCCGTCCCCCGCGTATCGTCCGCCGGCCCGCCGCGAGGTACCGCCGATCGCCGATCTGGCCGCCGCCGTGGAGGCGGCTCGCCAGGGCGCCTCCCTCACCGAGCTGGCGCTCGCGCTCCCCACGTCGGGCCCCCGTCGGCCCGCGCTCCCGGTGATCCGTTTCGCCGCCGGGTTCGAGGCGCTGCGCGGCGCCGCCGACGCCCACCGCGAACGCACCGGCTCGCGTCCGAAGATCTTCCTCGCCAACCTGGGGTCGGTCTCGGAGCACACGGCCCGCGCCACCTGGGCGCGGAGCTTCTTCGAGGCCGGCGGCGTCGCGGCCGTCAGCTCGGACGGCGACGATCCGGTCGGCGCCTTCGAGCGAAGCGGCGCGCGCGCGGCCGTGATCTGCTCCTCCGATCGCGTCTACGAGGCCCGCGCCGCCGAGGTCGCGCGAGCCCTCTCGGCCGCCGGCGCGAGCCCGCTCTACCTCGCCGGCAAGCCGAACGACGCCTACCCCGTCGACGCGTTCATCCACATCGGAGTCGATGTCCTCGCCACGCTCGGCGATCTCCACCGCGCGCTCGGGGTGCGGCCATGAGCCGGATCCCCAGCTTCGCCGCGGTCCCCTTCGCCCCGGTCGCCGCCGAGCTCGACACGCCGGACGATCTCCTCGAGCTCCCCGAGGGGATCGCGGTGAAGCGCCTCTACGGCCCCGCCGACACCGCCGGCCTCGATCACCTCGACACGCGCCCGGGCGAGGTCCCGTTCCTGCGCGGTCCCTACCCGACGATGTACGTCGGCCGGCCCTGGACGATCCGCCAGTATGCCGGCTTCTCCACCGCCGAGGACAGCAACGCGTTCTACCGGAAGAACCTGGCCGCCGGACAGAAGGGCCTGTCGATCGCGTTCGATCTCGCCACCCACCGCGGCTACGACTCGGATCATCCGCGCGTGCTCGGGGACGTCGGCATGGCCGGCGTCGCGATCGACTCGATCCTCGACATGCGGATCCTCTTCGACGGCATCCCGCTCGATCGCATGAGCGTCTCGATGACCATGAACGGCGCCGTCCTCCCGGTGATGGCGCTCTACGTGGTCGCCGCCGAGGAGCAGGGGGTCGCTCAGGAGCAGCTCTCCGGCACCATCCAGAACGACATCCTCAAGGAGTTCATGGTCCGGAACACGTACATCTACCCGCCCGCGCCCTCGCTCCGGATCGTCGGCGACATCATCACCCACACCGCCAGCCACATGCCGCGGTTCAACAGCATCAGCGTCTCCGGCTATCACATGCAGGAGGCCGGCGCTCCGGCGGATCTCGAGCTCGCCTATACGCTCGCCGACGGCGTGGAGTACGTGCGGACCGGGATCGCGGCCGGCCTCGACGTCGACGCGTTCGCGCCCCGCATCTCCTTCTTCTTCGGCATCGGGATGAGCTTCTTCGTCGAGATCGCCAAGCTGCGCGCCGCGCGCTGGCTCTGGTCGGAGCTGATGGCCGGGTTCTCGCCGAAGGACGACAAGTCGCGCTGCCTTCGCACGCATTGCCAGACCTCGGGCTGGAGCCTCACCGCGCAGGACGCCTACAACAACGTGATCCGCACCTGCCTCGAGGCGATGGCGGCCACCCAGGCCCACACGCAGTCGCTCCACACCAACGCCCTCGACGAGGCGCTGGCGCTCCCCTCCGAGTTCTCGGCGCGCATCGCGCGCAATACGCAGCTGTTCCTTCAGCTCGAGTCGGGCACGCTGCGCCCAGTCGATCCTTGGGGCGGGAGCTGGTACCTCGAGCGCCTCACCCGCGAGCTCGCCGATCGCGCGCGCCTCCACCTCGCGGAGGTCGAAGGCCTCGGCGGCATGGCCAAGGCGATCGCCGCCGGCTTGCCCAAGCTGCGCATCGAGGAGGCCGCCGCGCGCACGCAGGCCCGGATCGACTCGGGGCGACAGACCGTGGTGGGCGTCAACGCCTACCGGGCCGCCACCGAGGAGCAGATCGCCGTCCTCAAGGTCGACAACACCGAGGTGCGGCGCGGGCAAATCGCGCGCCTCCAGGAGCTGAAGCGAACCCGCGACGCCGACGCCGTCGAGCGCGCGCTCTCCCGCCTGACCGAGGGCGCGGGCGACCCGAAGGCGAACCTGCTGTCGCTCTCGATCGAGGCCGCCCGCGCCCAGGCCACCGTCGGCGAGATCAGCCTGGCGCTGGAGAAGGTCTTCGGCCGCCATCGAGCGATGACCCACACGGTCTCGGGCGTATACAGTGGCGAGATGGGCGAGAGCGATCCGGCGGTCATCGCCCTGCGCGCCCGCGTGAAGGCGTTCCACGATCGCGAGGGCCGGCGTCCCCGCATCCTCGTCGCCAAGGTCGGACAGGACGGTCACGATCGGGGGCAGAAGGTGATCGCGACTGCGTTCGCGGATCTCGGCTTCGACGTGGACGTGGGCCCGCTCTTCTCCACCCCCGAGGAGAGCGCGCGCCAGGCCGTGGAGAACGACGTTCACTTCCTCGGCGTCAGCACGCTGGCGGCCGGCCACCTGACGCTCGTCCCCGCCCTGCTGGCCGAGCTGGCGAAGCTCGGGCGCTCCGACATCATGATCATCGTCGGCGGCGTCATCCCGCCCGAGGATCACCAGCCGCTGCTCGACGCCGGTGCGACCGCGATCTTTGGACCCGGCACCGTGATCACCGAGGCGGCCGGTAGGCTCATGACCGCGCTCGAGGCGCAGAGTGGCTAGCGGCGAGCTCACCGTCGAGGCGTGGCTCGAGGGCATCCGCGCCCGCGATCGCGCGATCCTGGGGCGCGCCGTCACGCTGATCGAGAGCCGTCGCCCCGAGCACCGCGAGACCGCGCAGTCCCTCCTGACCGCGTTGATGCCGTACACGGGTGGCGCCCATCGGATCGGGATCAGCGGCATCCCGGGCGCGGGCAAGTCGACATTCATCGAAGCCTTCGGAATGATGCTGGTGGAGCAAGGTCACCGCGTCGCCGTCCTCGCCGTCGATCCGTCGAGCACCCTCACCGGCGGAAGCATCCTCGGTGACAAGACGCGCATGCAGCGTCTCGCCGCCGACCCGCGCGCGTTCGTCCGTCCTTCACCCTCGAGCGGTGCGCTCGGCGGCGTGGCGCGGCGGACCCAGGAGACCGTGCTCCTCGCCGAGGCCGCCGGCTTCGACGTGGTCATCGTGGAGTCGATCGGCGTGGGACAGTCGGAGACCGCGCTGGCGGAGATGGTCGACTTCTTACTCCTCCTCGTGCTCCCGGGCGGCGGCGACGAGCTCCAGGGGATCAAGCGCGGCATCCTGGAGCTGGCCGACCTGGTCGCGATCAACAAGGCGGACGGCGATCGCCTCGCCCACGCGCGCGCGGCCCAGGCCGAGTACGGAGCCGCGCTGCGCCTCTTGCGGAGCGACGCCCCCGAGATCCTGCTGACCAGCGCCCTGGAAGGAACCGGGCTCGCGCAGGTGTGGGAGGCGATCCGGCGGCACCAGACCGACGGTCGCCGCCGCGAGCGGCGGCGCACCGAGCAGCGGATCGCCTGGACGCGGCGCCTGATCCACGACGAGCTCGAGGAGCGCTTCGCCCGTCACCCGGAGGTCGCCCGCCTGCTCCCCGAGCTCGAGCGCGAGGTCGAGGCCGGCCGCCTCTCTCCCAGCGAGGCTGCGGCCCGGGCGCTGGAGGCGTTCAATAGCCGATGAGGTCGCGGTCCTCGTCGTACCAGTGAGGCCGTCCGAAGTCGCGACCGACGCTGGCCTCGAGCTCGCGCACCACCTCCCCGAGATCTCGGTTCACGGACTCGGAGCTCAGCGATCCGTTGGCCGGTGAGATCAACGCCGGCTCGGCCCGCGCCACCGCGGTGTCGAGCTGAGCCTCCAGCCGATGCGTCAGCTCCCGCCCGTCGAGCGCCAGACGCTCCGCGACCTGCTCGAGAAAAGCGAAAGCCACCTTGCGTTGATCCGGCCCGTCGCGCAGCAGCGCTCGCGCCACCTCACCCCGAATTCCCCTCACGGCTCCATCCCTCGCAACGCGCGTAGCCGCGCCGATGAAATCGATCGCCGCACCCGCTGGGAGAGCCCGCTCTGCGCCTCCAGCTGTGACCCGCTCTTCGCCTGCCGGCGAAGACGGCTCGACAGGTAACGGGCGAAGAAGCGCTCCATCAGCGACCAGTCGCCCTGAATCGCCAGCTCGGGGCGCTCTGAAAACTCCGTCCCCGTCATGACCGCGAGCGCCTCGGCCTCTCCGAGCAGGAAGATCGCGTCGGAGTCCGGCGGCGCCCGGCGCGGGAAAGAGGTGGCGACCGCGTCCCCGAAGCTCGCCGACCACCAGTAGGTCCCGGCGGCCCCCTGGACGCCCACGGCGAGCAATCCCGCCAGCTGGCTGGGCGCACCGTCCGTGGCCACCAGCGCCTGGAGGAGGAGGAGCAAATCGCTGGGGAGGAGGTCCAGGCCCATCCGAAGGGAGGGAACAGCACTGCGCGTGCCAGGGCCCGTTCCGCGGCTTACGGGCGAGGACTGTCGGGTGGAGTCGACAGACTGCCGGTCTCAGTATCGACCTGTAGCCCGCTCCTTTGCAGGGAGGATTTCCAGGCACGTGGTCCACCAGCCCTCGAGGATGGTGGTGACGAAGGCCTGCGGCAGGCCCTCGGCGCGCATCTCTTCCGCCAGCCGGGCGTGATCGTAGTGCACGGGCAGGAACTCGATCTCGAGATCGCCGCGCGTGGCGTCGAGGATCGCGAACCACACGTTCGTCTTGCCGTCGTTGGCGGGTCGGCCCAGCGCGCCCACGTTGACGACCCCGCGGTTCTGCGCGTGCAGTCGGGACCAGTGGATGCCGGTGTGCGTGCAGACCACGACGTCGGCCTGCTGATCATCGAGCATCTTCTCCACGAACGGGACGGGCGTCGTGGAGCGCCAGAGGAACTCGTTGATCTTCCGCGGTGAGCCGTGCGCGAGCAGCAGGCGATGCTCTCCCAGCGTGAGGCGCGCCGACAGCGGGAGCGTCCCCATCCACTCCTTGTGCTCACGGCTGGTGCGCTCGAACGTGTAGTCGTACGAGATCTGGGCGAAGTGATTGTCGCGCGGATCGGTGTACCCGCAGTGGCAGTCCTCGGAGGCGCTGGAGAGCGCCTCCTCATAGTTGCCCTGGATCGCGGACACGCCGTGCTCACGCAGGATCTCGCACGTGCGATCCGGGTGCGGTCCGAACGCCCCGAAGTCGCCCAGCGCCCAGACCGCCTCGACGTTGGCCGCCTTCGCCATACGCAGCGCCTCCGAGAGGGCGAGGTAGTTGCTGTAGATCCCCCCGAAGAAGGCCACGCGAGAGAGCGTCAGGTCGTGCATCGAAGCCCCTCGAAGTGGCACGTGAAGCAGGCCTGGTGCGACAGTGAGAACGGCCCCAGCGTCTCCGCCAGCGTTCGGCCCATCATCGCGTCGGGCGCATCGATCAGGATGGGACAGACGTAGACGCCCCGCGCACAGGCCATCCGGCAGCGCGCACACTGGAGCGCCTCGAGCTCTTGTTCGGTCAGGTGCACGCCTGCCAGCGTCTCCCACTCGCGATAGCCCCGCGCGCGCGAGGTCTCCGCACCCAGCCGGATCAGGGGCAGCACCTTCAAGCGCGGCTGGGTGAGGCCGGCCCGCTCCAGAAACTCGAGGAAGCGCGCCCGGCCGATCTGCGTGGCCGCCTCTCCGCAGGCCTCGGTCACCGTGATCACCGGGTTCAGACCCGCCTCGGCGAGGCTGCGGACCCCGGCCATGATGCGCTCGAAGGTCCCCTCCCCGCGGATCGGATCGTTCGACGCTGCGTCCCAGCCGTCGATCGAGATCCGGAGATCGAGCGAATACTCGGATGCATCCGAGAGCCGCTTCAGCCGCCGCGCGGTCTCGTCCTTGATCAAGAGGCCGTTCGTCAGCACGGCCACCGGCCCCTGCGCCAGCGCCGCCTCCAGCATCTCGAGCAGCTCCCGGTTCATGAACGGCTCGCCGCCGGTGAAGTAGTACTCCTTGACGCCGAGCGCGACGGCCTCCCCCAGGAGCCGCTCCACCTGCTCGAGCGACATCATCTCGTGCGTGTGGTTCTCCGGCGAGCACGAGATGAAGCAGTGCGTGCAACGGAGATTGCAGAGGGTACCGGCCACCTGGAACCAGAGCGTGTCGAGCGCCAGGAGCGGCGCCGCGGGATAGGTGGGATTGAGCTGGACCAGCATCAGCCGAGGCCCTCGAAGATCGTCTCGATCTGCGCCAGACCGTCCTTCAGCAGAAACGTGCTCGATCGGCCGTAGCTCTTGTGGCCGATGAGATGGAAGCCAGGCTCACCGGACTCGAGAATCCGACGCCTTCAGCCGGGGCACGTGGAGGCAGTCGGTGACGTTCGAGAGCCCGGCCTCGATCCCCGACGCGCCCTCCGTCACGGGCGAGATCCGGAGCGCCACCTCGTGCAGGAAGGTGAGATCAGGCCGGTAGCCGGTGAAGCCGCAGATCCGATCGAAGACCCCCTCCCGATCACCAGCGAACCGCGCCAGCAGGCGCTCGCCGCGGGGCTCGATCGCAACCAGGTGCGCCTTGCGCTCGACTGTCAGGAACGGCGGCGGATCGAGCGCCAGGTGGTTCGCGGCGTCCACGATCCGCCGGCGCTCGGGCAGCGGATCCTCGGCGACAGCGACACACGGGCGCCGGTTCATCGATCGCGTGGCCCAGGTGATCCGCGTCTCCGGGTGCTCGACCGCCACCCGCGCCAGCCGCTCGATCGCGTGGGCCGCGGAGTGTCCGTGTCCGACCACCAGGAACGCTCGTCCCGAGAGCTCCCGCTCGGCCTCGAGCTGGCCGAGGTAGCGGATGATCCGAGGTGCGAGCACGCGCTCTCCCGCGGCAGGCACCCCACCGACGCCCGAGTACGCAGGCAGCTGGCTCCCCGAGGCATCGAGCACCACGTCCGCCTCGAAGCGCTTCTCCCCTTCGGGCGAGTCAGCGAGCACGGTGAAGCTGCGCTCGCTGCGCAGCGGGTGTCGCGGCAGGTCCTTCCGGGTCATGCGCGTCCGGCCCACCGCCACCACCGCGTGCCGCTCCAGCACGCGGCCGGCCAGCGGCGGGCGGGTGATCAACTTCGACAGCACCTGCTCGACAAAGCCGGCACCAGTGAGGACCGCGCCCGGCGCCGGCGCCTCGGCGCCCAGCAGCTCCCGCACGCGCGAGGAAACGTTCATCTCGAGAGGAGTGAAGAACCGGGTCGAGCCCCAGCGAGACAGCGAGCTGCCCGCACGGTCCTTCTCCAGCACGCGCACGTCGAACCCCCTCGCCGCGCCCAGCACTGCCGCCTCGAGGCCGATCGGTCCCGCACCGATGACCAGCAGCCGTCTCATGTCTCGCGCTCGAGCACGTTGCAGGCCTGCACCCAGTGGGCGACCACACCGCCGGCCTTGATGCTCGCCGCGACGTTGGCGGCCTCGGCCATCTCCTCCGGAGACCAGCCGGCGTCCGCGCACTGCTTCGCGTAGCTGTGGATGCAGTACGGCTCCTGGATCGCGAACGCCACCGCCAGCCCGATCAGCTGCTTCGTCTTGGCGTCGACCAGACCAGCCTCCATCGCGCCGCTGTAGTACCGCATGAAGTCGGCAAAGCCCTTCTCGTTGGCCTTCGACATCTCGGCAAAACGGGCCAGATCCTCGGAAACGTAGTAGCTCGGCATTGGTGTCCTCCCAGCGCGCAGCAGCGCTGCGCAACGTAGCTTGCAAAACGATGAAGATCGGCGAGCGCGGTCAGACCGGCGGACCGCGGATCGCATGGGCGACCATCGCTCGCGGGTGAAACCGGGTGAGGCGGTCGGGAGGGACGGCAGCTCGGCCGCAGGATCCGGGTGAGAACGCGGGCAAGCTCGCGGTCACGGCCGGCTTCGATGCGGTCCAGGTCGGCGCGGCGGTCGACGTCGTCGAGACGCTCGAGGAGCTGGGCGTCACCGAGGCTGATCAGGTCGTGGCACGTCGACCGCGTCTGCCAGCGCACGGCCGCGAAGTCGACCGAGGCGCGCGCGGCGATCAGATAGGCGCCGCCGTCGGCGCTGGGTCCGACGACCAGCGGATGGGTGTCGAGCCCGACCAGCGCGCGGCGCAGCTGGGAGACCGAGATTCGGGGCGTATCGAGGCCCACGGCCACCACCCGCGTGTACCCGAGACCCCGGGCGTCCTCGATGGCAGAGCGCAGGCGATCACCGAAGGTCCGACCGCGCTGCGGGAGCACCGGGGTGCCCGGGGGGAGCGCGTGCGGCGCGGCCCCCACCACCACCAGATCGACGTCGAGGACCTGGGCCGCCGCCGTCACCCGCCGCGCCGCCAGCGCGAACAGGACTTCGGCGCCCGGGATTCGCTTGAGAGCGGCTTCCCTGCGTGCCGAGCGCGCGAAGAGCAGGATGCAGGAGCGGTCTCCGCGCACGCGGAGTCGACCGTATGAGAACCACTCTCCGGCTGTCAATTCGCCACGGCCAGGCGCTTCTCCATCGACTCGAACTGTTCGCGCCAGACCTCGCGCCAGCCGTCGGACGAGGGATCCGCGAGCAGCGCCTTGGCCTTGTCGAAGGCCGCCCGCGCCTCGTCGGTGCGGTCGTCCTCGACGAGGGCCTCGGCGAGCATCAGGAGGTTCTCGGGCCACTCGGGCCCGAGCTCGGTCGCCTTCTCGAGGTGCGCGATCGCTTCGTCGAGATCGCCGACCGAGAGGGGCCAGGCCGGCGCCCGCAGGTAGATCCCGCCGAGGAGCCGATGCGGTCCCGCATGCGCGACCGTCGGGTCCTTCTCCACGGCCGCCTGACCCTGCGCGAGCATTCGTGGGATCAGCGCGAGCCCTTCCATGTTGCGCGCCAGCGCGCGCGCCCCCATGCACAGCCCCAGGTAGAAGTGGCCTTCGGCGGGATCATCCTTCTCGATGCCGAGGTCCATGCATCGCTTCGCCAGCTTCGCTGCATTGTCTGCGCTGCTCGAGGTGAGCGTCAGGAAGTAGAGCGCGCGGGCGGCGCGCCACCGACCTTCGGGGCCACAGTCGGCGTCGCCGGGCTCGTTCACACACGCTTCGGCGGCGCGGTAGGAGCGGGCGGCGCTGGGGCCGCTCGGCCCGTGCATGACCATCCGATCCGACTCGACGAGGAGCGCGTCCTTCCCCACGGGGAGGGGCCCATACTTGTCATCGTCCTGCGGCAGATCCAGGAGGTTGTTGGGAGGACAGTGCGCGCAGGAGGCGTCGGCGAGCACGAGGAGGGGAAGCGCGAACCGAAGCCATTGAATCGATCGTTCGCCGCGAACCACGCCCTACCCCGAAGAGAAGATCTCCGGCGCTGCTATAGCCTCGGAGGTGGTGGGAGCGCCAGCAGGCAAAAAAGGAAAAAAGCGCCCGCCCGAGGGCGAACGCTCTCCCAATTCTCGTGAGATCAAGGGGAGCGCCTGGCGCTCAACAGATCGGCTACTGGTCGCGCAGTTCCCTCTCGTAGGCTGAAAGAATCGTCGCGGAGCCCGGCGCTACCTAGGATCGCCCGGACGTGCCTCTCGCGAGGTTGGAACCACCTTCGAAGGTTTGTGTGCAGCCCCGGTCGCGGCTCGTTGGCCTTCCCCGCGATCGCCGCGGTCCGCCTGTTTCCATGCGGCCCGTCGGCTTCCTGTCGAGCTACCGTCCCCTGAACCAGCTTCGTCCAGGTTCATCCTTCCTTGGCGTTCCTCCTCCTCAGAGTTCCTTCGCTCAGATTCTCCGCCTGTCGTCTTTCGACGCAGGCACTCGCCTACCCAGGGTCTCTTCCCTCATCGCGACATCACCGGAGCGCGTCCACCACGTGCGAAGGATGCCATGCCCTCGCTTCGTTCCGTCCTCAGGTTTTCGCAACCTCTCGACGGTTTTCTCCGCTCTCCGGCTTTGCGGGCTTCTTTCATCCCGCAGCCACGTCCAGGGTTGTCGCCGTTCAGGGGCTTCTCTCCCCGCGCAGCCGGACGCTCTCCTCGAGCGCCGTGCCCCCTTGCCGTTGTCCTCCGAGGTCCTCACCGAATACGCCCGCCTCCCGCTTTCGCGTTCCGCCGGCCACCGGATGCCATCCCTCGCAGGCCTCGACTTCGAGGCTTTCCTCCGCGCGGGGCCGCGTTGCCCACGGTTCGGGGTTTAGCCGCACCGTGACCCGCTCCCCTCTTCGGTTTCTTCTCCTCCAGGTCCTCAACCACCGCCTCGGGCTCTGGTTACCCAGAGCCATCCACTCACGACGGTTCCTTCCGGGGCCCTTCACGCTGGTCCCCTTCGGCCGTCCACAGCGTCTTGTCAGCGGCGGGCTAGGTCTCTCCGTCTCCTTCGAAACCAACCTGCCCGAGACTTTCGAGCCTTCCGACTGAAGTCTCCATGGTGACCTCGTTCGACGAGGCTCCCTGCGCGTCCCTTTTGACCAGCAGCCTCACTGCTGTCCGCCAGGCGCAGGTGTATTGATAGGCGAGCTCCGGCCCGTTGGCAAGACCCTTTTCTAAATTATTTCGATTTTCTTTCGCGATACCGGTCGAAACTCTGGGGATAATTTTGTGAAAACCGTGTGGAAAGGATGTGGATTACAGGCCGGGACCGACCGCCGGGGTGTGCGACGTTTGTGCAAAAGCTGTGTGGCGGATGTGAAAGCTGTTGAGAACCTGTGGAGACCGGTCCGTAAGGGCCTGTAGCTCCAGGAATTTCGCTTTTCACAGGTACAACACGGAACTCGCGATCAGGGGTTCGGAGGCGGGCGCAGCCGGGCTCCGCGCCGGCCTGTGAATTGTCCAGGCCAGCCCGGTGCCCCCAGAAAACCAGCAGGGGTCGCGCGTTATTTCCGCATGAAAAAGAGGTCTCGGATTGGCGGAGTTTTTCGCAGGTCAGCTTGCGCAAGACGAGTTGCGCAAGACAGCTTGCATGTCAGAAGACGAACTTCGCGGTCTTAGTGACGTCATCGTTCCCCGCGAACGTGGGGAACCGGATGTGGCGGGCCTGCTTCTCGACGCACGGGGCGAGCGTGCGCGCATCGTCGTTGCTGGCACCGACGACCTTCGACTCGACGACGTTGCCGTTCGCGCGGATCGTGAACGCGACCTGGAGCGCGCCGGAGAGCCGGTCGCGCTGCGAGACCGTGGCGATACAGCTCTTCACGCCGGACCAACCGCCCACCGTGGACTGGAAGTCGAAGTCCGAGAGCCCCGTGATCTCCTCCTCCACCTCGTCCTCGGGCTCGTCGACGGCCTGCACCGCGCGACGCCGGATCGTCCGGGGCGCCGGCGCCGGCTGGGGCTCGACCATCTCGGGCTTCTTGTTGAGGCCGAGGAGCGCGTCCTTCAGCGCCGCGTCTTCGACGGGCGCAGCCTCTGCGATCGCAGGCGCCGGGTCCGGCGCGCGCGTCATCTCGCGGCTCGGCGGCGGCACGGCCTTCGGCGCCGGCTTCTTGTCCCCCGCGAACAGCAACAGCGCGGCGAACACGACAATGAGTGCAAGGATGGAAAGGATGATGCTCTTCTTCATGCGTCGTCTGGGCTCCAACTATACAGACACCCGAGGCCTCATTGCTCGGTCGGTGTTATGAGGTGCTCGTGCGCTATCTCTCACGTGCTGACATCGAGCAGATCGGTCTCTCCATGAAGGAGATCATCGACAGCGTGGAGGATGTCTTGAGGGAGAAAGGTGAGGGACGCGTCGAGATGCCGCCCAAGCCCGGGATCCATCCGGCGCAGAACGCCTTCATCCATGCGATGCCCGCCTACGTGCCGCGTCTGGGCGCCGCCGGCATGAAGTGGGTCTCCGGCTATCCGCAGAATCCGGCTCGAGATCTGCCGTATATCAGCGGTCTCTTGATCCTGAACGACCCGGAGACCGGCGTCCCGATCGCGCTCCTCGACTGTACGTGGATCACGGCGATGCGCACCGCTGCGGCGTCGGCGGTGGCAGCCCGCCACCTCTCCCGCGCGACCCCCGTGCTCGCCATGCTCGGTTGTGGCGTCCAGGGGCGCAGCCACCTCGAGGCCCTCACCCTCACCTTCCCCAGCCTCGAGCGGGTTCAGGCCTACGACACCAACCCCGCCGTGCTGTCACGGTATGCCTCCTGGGGCCGCGAGCGATTCGGCGTCGAGGTCCTGGAGGCCGGCGATCCCGAGCAGGCGGTCCGCGGCGCCGGCATCGTCATCACCGCCGGTCCGATCCTCACCGCGCCCTCCCCCGTCATCCGGGCCGACTGGCTCGCGCCCGGCGTCTTCGCCTGTCCGATCGACTTCGACTCGTACTTCACGGGCGAGGCCTTCCGCGCCGCCGATCTCCTGGTCACCGACGACGTGCATCAGCTCCGCTACTACCGGGACGTGGGCTACTTCCGCGACACGCCCAACATCGGGCTCGATCTCGGCGCGATCGTCGCGGGAAAGGAGCAGGGACGCACGGCTCCGGCGCAGCGGATCATTGCGGTCAACCTGGGCATCGCGATCGAGGATCTGGCGGTGGCCGTCCGGCTCCTCGAGCGTGCGCGCGCGCTCGAGATCGGCGTCGAGCTGCCGCTCTGACCTCACCCCGGCCAGGGCTTCAGCATCATCACCTGGGTCGCGAACGCCACCAGTCGGCCGTCCTCGTCGAAGAGCTCCACCTCCGCGCTCGCGATCCCGCCGATCGCGCGCCGGCACAGGCCCGAGATCAAGAACCACTCGCGCTCGGTGCGCTCGAAGAAGTGCAACGTCAGATCGAGGCTCGGCGCCATGAACCCCGCCTGCGCGCGCCCGAGCTTGTTCACCAGCGAGGGCGGCATCAGATCGACGATCGGGGCGTACGCGATCGGATCGATCGTCCCGTCGGCCGACCGAGGCGTTTCGCGGTAGCGAATCCAGCGGGCGTAGCGGGCCGGGCCCGGCTCCCAGTCCGCCTCCTCCCAGGAGAGGTGGCCCAGCGCGAGCCGATGCTCGAAGTTCTCGAAGAACCGCATGCGCCGGCGGGGGTTCGGCGGTGCCGGAGGGAGCGTCGAATGGTGCGGCACCTCCGGCATCGCGGCCTCCACGGCGTCGGGTTGGCGGTCGCGATGACGACCGAAGGTGGCGAGGGCCTCGAGGCCAGGCTCGCGGCCGGGGCCTCGGAGCGAGACCGCGCATTGAACGAAGGTGGCGCCGCGCCGCAGCACGCGCACCTCGATCGATAGCGCGCCCGCAGCCACCGGCGAGCAGAACAGTGTGGTCACCGACACCGGCGAAAGCTCGTCGCCGATCTCGCGCCGCATCGCCTCGAGCGCGACCGCCAGCAAGACGCCGCCCCCCGGCGTGAAAAAGCTCCAGGCGTCGGAGAGCTCGGCGGTGTACCGACCCTCTCCGCGGGGCTCGACCGCGATCTCCTCGAGCAATGCTCCCACGGGCCCATCTTCGATCGGGCCCGCCCGGCGCGGAACCCCCGGATCCCGCCGCCTTGGACAGCGGTTAGATCCGATCCCGCCCTCACCCGTTTCCACCCGGCGATGCGCACCGTCACCCTCGCCCTTGCCCTCCTCCCCGCCCTCGCCTCCGCGTCCGCGCACGCGGAGGAGGACCGGGTCGGCGCCCCATACTTCGTGATCGAGAGCGATCAGCCCGGCGCCGATCGCCTGCCGCTCAAGGAGACCAGCGCCTCGGTCGACATCGCCGGCGTGATCGCGAAGGTCGCGGTCACCCAGGTCTACCAGAACGAAGGCGCCCGCCCGATCGAGGCCATCTACGTCTTTCCCGGCTCCACCCGCTCGGCGGTCTTCGGAATGGAGATGACGATCGGCGAGCGCACCATCGTGGCCAAGATCGAGAAGAAAGATCAGGCGCGCGCGCTCTATGAGCGGGCGAAGTCGGAGGGGAAGAGCGCCAGCCTGCTCGAGCAGCACCGACCCAACGTCTTCCAGATGAACGTCGCCAACATCATGCCGGGCGATCGGATCGTGGTGAAGCTGTTCTACACCGAGCTCCTGGTTCCGGAGGACGGCACCTACGAGCTGGTCTATCCCACGGTGGTCGGCCCTCGCTACGCGAACGGCGCCTCCGGCACGGACGAGCGCTGGACCCAGAACCCCTACCTCGGCGAAGGCGCGCCGCCGCCGTACCGCTGGGACCTCACCGCGCGGATCGACGCAGGCATGCCGATCGAGGGCGTCAGCTCTCCCTCCCACCAGGTGTCGCCGCGGTTCGACGGCACGCACAAGGTCACGATCGAGGTCGATGACGAGCGCGGCGGCAACCGCGACTTCGTCCTTCGCTATCGCCTGCAGGGCCGCGCCATCCAGACCGGTCTCCTCACCTTCCAGGGCAAGGACGAGAACTTCTTCCTCATGATGATGCAGCCGCCGGAGCGCCCAGCTGCCAACGCGATCCCGCCGCGCGAATACATCTTCGTCATCGACGTCTCCGGCTCGATGGGCGGCTTCCCGCTCGAGACCTCGAAGGCGGTGATGCGGAACCTCCTGGGCGGGCTCAAGGGTCAGGACCGCTTCAATCTCCTGCTCTTCGCAGGCGGCAACACCGTCATGGCGAATCAGAGCGTCCAGGCCACCCGCGCGAACATCCGCAAAGCCATGCGGATCATCGACCACCAGCAGGGCGGCGGCGCCACCGAGATCCTCCCCGCCATCCAGCGCGCGCTGGCGATGCCGCGCGATCGCGAGATGTCCACCACGATCGTGGTGCTCACCGACGGCTACGTCTCCGTCGAGACCAAGCTCTTCGACCTGATCCGCAAGAACCTCGACCGCGCGAACCTGTTCGCCTTCGGGATCGGCAGCTCGGTGAATCGCAACCTGATCGAAGGGATGGCGCGCTCCGGCATGGGTGAGCCCTTCGTGGTCCTCGACGCGGCCGCCGCCCGCGAGACGGCGAGCCGATTCAGCCGGTACATCGAGTCGCCGGTCCTCACGAACATCGGCCTTCACTTCGACGGGTTCGACGCCTACGACGTGGAGCCGAGCACCATCCCGGACCTCTTCGCACAGCGCCCCCTCATCGTCTTCGGGAAGTACCGGGGTCCGGCACAGGGCCGCATCTCCGTCGAGGGGCACAACGGTCTGGGCGCGTTCACCAGCGCAGTCTCAGTGGCGGACGCGACGCCCTCCCAGAACAACGAGGCGCTCCGCTGGCTGTGGGCCCGCCATCGGATCGCGAACCTCGCCGACGTCGGTCAGCTCGGGCGCGACCCCTCGATCGAGGCCGAGGTCACCGCGCTCGGCCTCCGCTATCACCTGATGACCGAGTACACGAGCTTCATCGCGGTCGACAGCGATCGGCGCAACTCGGACGGAAACAGCGTGACCGTGGAGCAGCCGCTGCCGCTGCCCCAGGGGGTCTCGGGGCTGAGCGGTCCCGCCCGCACCACCGTTGCCCGCCATCGTAGCGTCGCGCCAAAGCCCGCCGTCGAGCCGGCGCCGGCACCGGTGGCGGTGGGCGGCGAGGCGGTCGACGAGGACATCAGCGTCGCCGAAGAGAAGAGCACCCGCCGCGGAGTCGTGATCACGGGAGGGCCGGAGAACGTGCGCCAGCTC
Source organism: uncultured delta proteobacterium (assembly GCA_963803435.1). Taxonomy (GTDB): domain Bacteria; phylum Myxococcota; class Kuafuiibacteriia; order Kuafuiibacteriales; family Kuafuiibacteriaceae; genus CAWDML01. The sequence goes on from CAWDML010000001.1 coordinate 686,121, forward strand.
CTCAGGTCGAGGTCCGACGCGCTCGGCCAGTGTACGAACGGATCGTTCCGCCTGCGGCTGGCCATCACGGTGGGCGACTCGGGCCGCATCAAGTCGATCTCCGTGGTCGAATCCAGCGGGAATCGCGGCACCGACGGGTGCGTGATCCGCCTCCTCAAGACCCTGCGCTTCGCGCCGTCGAACCGGTTCGAGGTCACGATCTCGTTCGCAGGTTGATCTCTGTCCCGCGATCGGAGAGACGACGGCCCGAGTGGAGATCCTGTTCGTCTCTCACCGCTTCCCCTATCCCCCGAAGGACGGCGCCAAGATCCGCGCGTTCTACGTGATCAAGCACCTCGCTGAGGCGGGTCATCGCGTCACGGTCGCCTCGATGGTTCGCTCGAGAGAGGAGGAGGAGGAGGTCTCTGGCCTGAAGCCGTACGCGACGGAGATCCTGGTCGATCGCGTCCGCCAGCCGCTCGCGATCCTGGAGATGGTCCGCCGCCTCCCCACCCGATCCCCCTCCTCGATGGGCTTCTTCTGGTCGAAGCGCCTCGCCGATCGGATCGAGCGCGCGCTCGCGTCCAAGCGATACGACCTCATCTTCGTCTACTGCTCGTCAGTCGCCCAGTACGTCGACCGCGCGCCGGGCGTCCCCATGATCCTCGACTTCGGTGACATGGACTCCCAGAAGTGGCTCGCCTACGGGAGCTTCAAGCCCTTCCCTCTCTCGCTCGGCTACTACCTCGAGGGCCTCAAGCTCCAGCTTGCGGAGGCGGAGCTCGCCCGCCGCTTCGACACCTGTCTCGCGACCACCGCGGCCGAGATCCGGACGCTCGACGGCTACCTGACCGGCTGCCACACCGACTGGTTCGCCAACGGCGTCGACGCCGAGCGCTACCAGCCGAGCCACGCCCCCTACGATCCCGACATGCTCTGCTTCGTCGGCCGCATGGACTACTACCCGAACGAAAAGGCGATGGTCGACTTCTGCCGGGACGTGCTCCCCGAGATCCAGCGTGTCCGTCCCGCCACCAAGCTGACGATTGTGGGCGCCGAGCCGTCGCGCCGCGTTCGCGACCTCGCCGAGCACTCCGGCGTCACCGTCACCGGGTCCGTCCCCGAGGTCCAACCATACGTGGCCCGGGCCGCCCTCACCGTCGCTCCGCTCACCATCGCGCGCGGCACGCAGAACAAGATCCTCGAGTCGATGGCGATGGGCGTACCCGTGGTCGCCAGCCCCCTGTCCGCCGGCGGCGTCGACGCCGACCCCGAGGCTCACCTCCTCGTCGCGGACCGCCCCGCGGAGTGGTCCGCTCAGGTCCTCCGCGTGCTCACCGATCCCAGCCTCCGCGGACGCCTCGCCGAAGCCGGCCGCCAGCGGATGCTCACCCACCACGACTGGACCCGCTCGATGGAGCGGCTGGACGGGATCATCGAGGAGACGATGGCCCGCGCGAGGGCGGTCGAGTAGCGAGTGCGCAGACCGACCGAAACAGCAAACGGGGGACCCGGACCCCCCGCGGGCCACCTCGATCGAGCTGTCGAATCGGATGACAATTTGCGGATCGGGTCATAACCGTCACCGTCACCGTCACCGTCACCGTCACGCATCCACGGCCGCGGCGGACGGATCATGGATCACGGATCACGGATCACGGAGTGATCGTCATCGGAACGAGACGGTCTCCGCGCTCCGTTTGCGGTCGGCCGTGTTTCGTGGGCCGTCGTTCGTGGGCCGTGTTTCGTCGGCCGTCTTCCGTGGGGCGTGGTTGCGTGACGGTGACGGTGACGGTGACGGTGACGGTCGCGTGTTTTTTTTGGGGGGGGGTCAGATCGCCCCCCGATCCTTGATCGCCTGCACCGCCAGCCGTGCCGCGCTCGCCCACGCCGGCGGCGACGCATACCTCGGCGCCGGCGCCGCCGTCAGCTCCCCCCGCCATCGCGCCGCCGGCAGATCCCGAAACGTGCTCACCCGCACCCGATCCCGATTCTCCGCGAGCCATCGGCAGAGCGCGCGGAGCCGGTGGAGGTTCATCGGATCGAGGCGCGCCCCGCGGTACTGGACGTTCGTGTTCCGCAGCAAGCGGAAGGAGTGGGTGATGCTGGTACAGACGCGAAGCCCGCTGGCCCACATCTGCTCGATCACCGCGATCATCTCGGTGGCGGCGAGGCTGGCCAGGTCGAAGTTTCTGAGGCCGCCGCGCACGCCGCGGGCGACGACGTTGGTGATGGGTACCTCGAGCAGACCGTTGGGGAGCAGCGCGACGTCGTTGAGCTCGGGCTTGCGCGGGAAGCCGCAAGCGCCGTGGTCGATGGCCCACAGATCGTAGCTCGAGTCGAAGAGGAGGCCTTCGTCCCGCACCACGTCGCTGCCGCGCGGGTCGAGGCCGAAGCTCCCGGCGCGAAACGCGAGCGGGCGCTCGCCGGTCCAGCGCTCGATCAGAATCGGCGGCCTCGCGGATCATCTCGCGCTGGTCCTCGATCGCGTAGTCGCGGAGGAGGCCGGAAGGGGTCTCGCGCTTGGCGCGGGTTCGCTCGAGATCGATCCGGAACTCGGGATGAACGTGGAGCTCGACGTCGTGGCCTCGCTCGACAATCAGCCGGGCGGCCTCCTCGAGGGGTCGGGGATCGACGATCCGGCTGCCGAGCGGCTCGAAGAAGAAGACGCCGCGCAGACCGTGCTCCTCGAAGACATCCATGAAGAGCTCGATGCCGTAGCGGCCGTGGTCGGTTTGGCCCCAGAATCCGGCGGTCGGCGCCCACCGGAGAGAGCGAGGCGTCCTCGAGCGCGCCGCCGAGCGAGATCTCGGTGTCGATGGTGAAGATGAAGTGGAGCGGCTCCGACAGCGGACGGGGTCCGGACGGCCTGCGGAGCAGGAGGCTGCGGGCACGATCTTCGAGCCAGGCGGCCGTTCGGGCGAAAGGGGAGCGCGTCACGTGGCGCTCATTCTAGGCCGAGCAACGGCCCACGCTCCATCCCGACGATGGAGCGTGGGCCCAGAGGAGCTACTTACGGAGGATGGGCTTGTCCGCCTTGGCCGGGGCCGCCTTCACGGCTGCGGGCGGCGGTGTGTACTGCTGCTGCTGCTGTTGCTGCACGACCGGCTTCGAAGGCGGAGGGCTGAAGCTCTGGAAGGCGCGCGGCGCGACGCGGTCGCTCCGGGCGGCCGGGAGCGGCGTGAACGCGCGGGACGCGGGCGCAGGGGCCAACGACGGCGTGAACGCGCGGTGCGAGCGGGGGGGCGGCGACGCCGGTACCAGTGCAGGCTGGCTTGCACGGAGGGTCGGCGATAGCACCGCCGGCGGTTGGGAGCGGCGGAGCTCGGGCCGCACCCAAAACCTCTGGGGAACCTGCTGGACCTCCAGCTCGCGGCTGGCGGCGTGCGAGCGGTACGACGACGCGGTCCGCGACGGCTTCTCGTGCACCGCGGGCGGAGTCTGGGCGGGGGCCGGCTGCACGTCCGGCACCGGCTGCGCGACGGTGTACGTCGGTGCGTCCCGCGGGACGCGGAACGCGGGCGGCCGCGGCTGGGCCTGGCCGCGCGCGTCGCGGGCCGGGATCTCCGTCGGCTTCTTCGTGGTCCGGGGCCGCCGCTGCCAGGAGCCCTGCGTGTACTCGCAGTAGCCGCCGTAGAGGTCGTACGTCGGACCAATCCACGCGTACCCGAGCGGCGCGACCTCCCAATGACCGGGGATCCAGATCCAGCTCACGCCGTCCCAGTCCCAGTCTCCGGCGATCCAGACCGCGTCCTCGTACGGCTGCGGGGGAACGATCTCGAACAGGCGCGCCGGCGGGAGCGAGTCGGCGACCATCACCCGCCCGCAGCATGCGCGACCCCGCGAGAGGAACGTGTTCGCGGGGGCGCGCGGAAGCGGATACGGGCGGGCTTGTTGGACCGGGCCGGCGCACCCGGCAGCGAAGGCGACGAGACCGAGCGTGAGCAGGGGAGTCCGGTTCCAGTGCACGCTTTCATCCTGCGCTTTCGGGGGCCCGCATGAAGGGCAAGAAACGCCCGGCCCGGACGAAAGACGGCGGTTCTCGGGGAAAAGATCCAACTGCCCGGGATCACTGGGCTCAGGTGTCCGAAAAGGGCTTCGTGCGCTTGTAGTCGCCCGCGAGCCAGCTTCGCATCTCGGAGTCGTACCAGCGCGAGAACCGTCGATCGGAGGGTCCTCCGGCCAGGCAGCTCTCCCAGCCCGGCTCCGAGAAGTCGGTGATCAGACGAAACGACGGCGCGAACGAGGTCACCCGGCCGCCGGCGCGATAGATCTGCCCCTGGTGCGGCGTCGCCCGCCCGCCGATCAGCGGGAAGGGGCCCCGATCGAACCCGAGCGCTCGCGGCAGCCTCTCGCCGAAGAGCAGGTGCTTCTGCACGAGCGCGCGCCGGGAGCCCCAGGAACGCGGGGTCGAAGAGAGCGCGCGGGCGATCGCGCGCTCGTAGAGCTCCTCGCGCGACACGTCGCCGAACCACACCGAGCGCGGCGAGAGCAGCACGCGATCGAAGCTCGAATAGAAGTCCGTGAAGATGCCGGTCTCGTCCTTCAAGAATCCGACCGCTTCCTCGCCGAGCAGACGGCCGAACACCGCGCAAAAGAGCTCGGCATAGAAGCGCTCGAACGCATCTGCGCCGAGTGAGTCGGCGGAGTACTCGAAGTTCCACTCGCGGAGCGCACGGCCGTCGGGCGTGTCCGGGAGGAGCGGTCTCAGGATCTCGAGGAAGCGCTCGGCCTGCTTCGAGCGCACGTCCATCTGGATGCGCTTCATGTCGTCCGGCGCGAGCGCATCGCGCGCCTCGAGGAGCTCGGCGATCCGCTGGGACCGGTACGGTCCCATGTCCACGGTGATCGGCGCGATCTTTCCCAGGTGGTTCAGATCGTCGTTCGCCGTGACGATGAAGCCGCGCTCCGGATCGAACGCGCGCGGAAGATCCTCGATCGCATGGAACCCGCGCCAGTCGTTGGCCGGATCCCAGCCGGCGACCGGTACCAGCCCGCTCCATCCCTCGCGCCGGATCGGGATCAGGCCGGACATCTGATAACCGATGTGCCCGGCGGCGTCGGCGAGGACCCAGTTGAACGACGACTCGAGCGCGCCCAGGTGGCGCATGCCCTCGTAGACCGAGCTCGCGTTCCACATGGCGAAGATCCCCTCGAGGGAGCGCGCGCCCGACGGCGCGGCCGACCAGCGCGTCGCCAGGAGGTAGCCCTCCTCGGTCGGATCGCCGTCGAGGACGCCGTGCTCGTCAGTCTCCCAGAGCACCAGCTCTTCCGCGCCGCCGCCCTTCTTGGCGATGATCTCGACGCGGCGGTGGAGCGGCCGCCACTCGTCCCCGCGCCGGACGCGCCCGTCCTTGACGTGCTCGATCCACGAGTCGGTCGCGTCGGCGAAGCTGTAGGTGGCGCCCCACGCGAGGTCGTCGGTGCGGGCCAGGAGGAGCGCGGGGAGACCGGGCATCGTCGCGGACACCGCCGAGCGGCGCGGCGTCTCGAAGACGACCTCGTACCAGACGGCCGGCAGCCGGTTGACCTCGAGGTGGGGATCGTTCGCGAGGATGGGGCGGCCCGACCGCGTGCGACGGCCGGAGACCACCCAGTTGTTCGACGCGGTGAGGCGGGCGCCGCCTGCCAGAAATCGCACCGAGGCGGGAACGATCCGCTCGCCGAGCCGCACCTTCTCGATCAGCCCGCGATCGAGACCGCCCAGACGTCCGGGGAAGAGCGCCTCGAGGTGCGCGTCGCTCACGCCCGCCTGCACCATCTGAACGATCAATCGCTCGAGCTCGCCCTGGGATTGCGCCAGCGTGAGGTAGCCGCTCATCCGCGCGATCAGCAGCGAGTCTTCGATCCGCCAGATCTCCGGGTGGTGGCGGAACAGGCGCAGCTCCCAGGGGATCGAGCGCGCGAGGGCCGCGTTGATCCCCTCGGCGTAAGCCTCCGCCAGCTGCCGGGCCGACGCGCTCAACCTCGTCCGCTCGACGTCGAGGCCGCTGCGCCAGTTCATACGCCGGAAGAAGCGATCGACCTCCACCAGCGAGGCGTCGAGGATCTCGGCTGCGCGGCCCTGTCCAAGGATGCGCATGAACAGGAGCTGGAGCGCACGGTCGTGTCCGTGCGCGAAGCCGAGCCCGCGGTACAGGCTCGCGTCATCGTCGCCCCGGACGTGGATCACCCCATGCGCGTCCCGCTCGAGCGCGACCCGTTCGTCGGCGTACACCCGCGCAGGCATGCGCTGAACCTACCACGGTGACACAGGGGCACGTCGATCGTCCGAGATGGACCCCGAAGCCGATTGGCTACGATTGAGGGCATGCGGATGCGCGTGCTCCTCGCAGCCGGCTTGCTGGCGGCCTGCAGTCAGAGTCCCGTGACGCTCGAACCGAAGGACTCCGGTCCGGGCCCCCGCGACGACGCCGGCACCGTGACGACCGGCGACGACGCGGGCGGAATCGCGGACGAGGACAGCGGGGTCCCTCTCACCGACAGCGGTTTGCCGTACTACACGTGGTGGCAGGACGTGGAGCCGCTGGTGCGGCAGCGCTGCCAGCTCTGTCATTCCAATCCACCGCAGTTTGGCGCGCCCCGTCCGTTCGTCGAGTACGAGGACACGCAGGTCCTCATCAACAACACCCCCGCCCATCAGGTGATGGTCTACCGGATCCTCGCCAATCAGAATCGAATGCCGCCCAACTCACAGACGCAGCTGACCGATCAGGAGAAGCGCATCATCCAGGTCTGGTCGGAGATCGGCGCGCCGGAGGGCGTGCGGCCCGATCATCCCGACGGAGGGACGCCGGACACGGACGCCGGGACCACGGAAGAGGACGGCGGGACCGTCACGCGACCGATTCTCGCGCACGTTCGAGCTCCGCGCGACGGCCGCCGGCGGCGGCGCCCCCTACACACTGCCGGTGCAGAACACCAACTACGTCTGCTGGTCGATGACCGTGCCCGCAGGCATGACCGCCGACGAGCACATGTTCCGCTACGAGCCGATTCTCGACAACACCACCAACACGCACCACATGCTCTTGTTCCACGACCCGAACGGCGGCAACGATCCGGGACCGTTCTCCTGCGACGGATTCCCACTCGACTGGAACATGATCGGCGGCTGGGCCCCCGGCCGCACCGCCGACGAGATCCCCGACGGTGCGGGCGTCCCCATCCAGGCCGGGGAGCAGATCGTCCTCCAGGTCCACTACGACAGCGTCACCTCGCCCGGATCGACCGACAACAGCGGGATGCGCATCATCTTGACCGACGAGCCGGACCTCACGCCCGCCGGTGTCGTCTGGGCCGGCGTGATCTGGTCGTCGAACCTCAACGGGAGCAACGTCAGCCGCGGCAACACCTGCACGCTCAACCAGGCCGTCACGATGTTCTCCGTCTTCCCGCACATGCATCGGCTCGGCTCCCGCATCACCCTCGAGGTGCAACGGTCGGGTCAGAGCAACTGGACCTCGCTGGTCGACATCTCGGGGTGGAGCTTCGAGGATCAACCCAACGTCGCGATCCCGCCCGGCGAGCAGATGTTCATGCCGGGCGACAAGCTGCGGACGACCTGCTGGTGGAACACGCAGGGTCAGAGCGTCGGCTTCGGTGAGGCCTCCTCCGACGAGATGTGCTTCAACTTCGTGTACCACTACCCGAAGATCAACTTCGACTTCGCCTGCGTCGGCTACTCGCCCTGAAGCGCGCGCTCGAGCTCGCTCTTCACCGCCTCTTCCATCGGCGCGCCGGCAATCGTGTGCGCCACCGCGATGGACGCCAGCGCTGGAAGCCGCAGCTCGCGCGTCTTGATCCGCGCGGCGGCCTCCAGCGCAGCCGTGAACTCGCCGCGGGCGGCGTGCGCCTGCGCGATCCGGCTGGCCGCCTCCGATCCCCAGATCACGTCGGTGTCGAGCCGCTGCCGGACCCGCTCGGCCTGCTCCATCTGGCCGGCATCGGCGAGATGACCGGCGAGGTAGGCGTCCGCCTTGTGGCGCGTCGCGGTCGGCGGCGCCTTGGCCAGCGCCGTCTCGGCCTCCTCCAGGCGCCCGCGATCGATCAGACGCATCGCGATGTCGGTCAGGGCGGTCGCCCGCATCACGGCATCGTCGATCTCCTGCGCCACGTCGAGCGACTGTCCCAGGAACCACTTGGCTTCGCGACCGCGCCCCGCCTTACCGGCCATCCCCGAGAGCTCCGCGAACGTGCGGGCTCGGATCCACAGCGACTCGATGCCCTTGACGATCCGGATCGCCCGCCGCTGCGCGCCGCGCCCATAGGCCACCCGCGCCGTCGCCGCCGCCGCCTCTGCCCGCCAGTGCGGGCTGGCGACGGTCTCCAGCGCCCGATCGGCGCCCTTGCGATTGCCCGACTCGTACATGTCGATCACCACCGCCGCCATCGCCTCGTCCCGGCGCGCCGGGACGGCGATGTGCATGGATGCCTTGCCCGCTTCGTCGCGATGCCCGGCCGCCAGCAGGCCCTTCACCAGCGAGACCTCGGCGGTCGCCCGCCAGTCCCTGTCGGTGATCGAAGCGATGAGCGTGCGCGCTGCCGCGAAGTCACGCCGCTCGGCGATCCGCTCGACGATCGTCGCCAGGGTCTCGCTCTGTACGTCCGGGGCGCCGATCTGCTGCGCGGTGGTCTTGGCGGCGTCGAGCTGGCCCGCGATCGCCTGACCGTTCGCGAGCGCCGCCAGCACCGCCTCCCGATCGTTCGGGTCGGCCAGCGCCGGCACCATCGCCTCGGCCTCCGCCAGGTACGGCGCCGCGTCCTCTCCTCGGCCGCCGCGCGCGAACGCCACTCCGAGCTCCGCGGTGAGGAGCGCGCGCCCGGCCTCGTCGGAGATCTTGCGCCCGAGCCGCTCCGCGTGCTCGGCCAGGTTCTTCGGCGGCGCCTCCACGGGGGCCTCCACCTTCTGGGTACAGCCGGCCGCGAGCAGGATCAGCCATCGCACCCTCACGCGTGCGATCTAACAGAGCCCGTTCTCCCGGTCGATCGAGGGTCCTCAGCGGGGGTCGCCCGGCGGCACCACCACGACCTGCGGCTCGAGCCGGCGCTGGACGGAGACGGCCGCCAGGGCCACCACGCTGCAGCCGAGCACCAGCGCGATGCACGCGAGCACGGCCGCGATCCGATCGTGCTTGCTCATCCCGCCGCGGCGCTGGACCGGTCGCGGCGTCGCCGGCCGTGGGGCCGGCACCTCCACCAACCGCGTCGCGCCCACGGACGGACCCCGCGGCTCGAACGACAGCGAGGGCAGGCGGGGCTCACTCCGCGTTCGCTCCGCCGCGAGCTGGAGCAGCGTCTCCGCCTCCACGGCCAGCCTCTCCTCGACCGCTCCCCGCTGGTCCTGCCGTTCACGCTCCACCACGCAAGCGAAGCGCGCAGCGAGCGAACGCGAGCGAAGGCGGGTGGGCGGGTCCTGGCCGACCGGGTCTCGCTCATCCGGTACGGTCGCCTCGTCGATGGTGGCGTCGGGGATGACGGTGAGCGCGCGGCCCGCCACGAACATCAGGCTCGTGCGATCGGCGAACTGGATGCCGTCGAGTCGGGTCGGCGGGTCCGGCATCAGATCGAGCGCGCGGATCAGCGTGTCGGCGTGGGGTGGACGGTCCTCCGGGCGCTTCGAGAGAAGCTGGTCCACGATCCGCTCGAGACCGGTATCGGTGGTGAGCGGCGGCGGCGCGCGATTCATCTGCTGATCGAGCACCTCCATCATCGCCCCCTCGAACGGCGCCTGACCCGAGAGCATCTCGTAGAGCACCACGCCCAAGGAGTAGAGATCGGAGGCCGGGCTCACCGAGGTCGGATTCATCACCTGTTCGGGCGCCATGTAGCGGGGCGTCCCGATGATCACCTCGTGACCGGTGAGCTCCTTCTCCGAAGGCCCCGACGCGCGCGCCACGCCGAAGTCGAGGATCTTGACCGTCTCGGACGGAACGCGTCCGAGCAGCATGATGTTGGCGGGCTTGAGATCGCGATGAACGATCTGGTGGCGGTGCGCCTCTGCCAGCCCAGCCGCAAGTTGTCTTGCAATCCGGCGGATGCGCCAGGGCTCGAGCGAGCCTTCCTGCTCGATGACCTCCGCCAGCGTACGACCCTCGAGGAGCTCCATCGCCAGGAAGGGGCGGCCGCCGGGTGCGAGACCAAAGTCGAAGACGGAGACCACGTTCGGATGCGAGATGGTCGCGAGCGCCCGCGCCTCGCGCTCGAAGCGCTCCAGGAGGCCCGGCGTCGTCACGCTGGTCCTGGTGAGGAGCTTCAGCGCCGAGCGGCGATCGAGGAAGCGGTGCCGCGCCTGATAGACGCGCGCCGCCGAGCCCTCGCCGATGAGGGCCTCGATTCGATAGTTATGGACCACGCTCCCTAGGAGCGGGTCGTGTCGGACTCGACCGCGCATTCCCCTACATGGGCATTATCGGGAAGCGGCTCGTTCCGTTGCGGCTTCCGCGCGCTCCCTGAGCCCCAGGTCGATGAGCTCGTAGACCCGCGACTTCACCTGCTCCTGGCAGGCCTCCACCACGGCGGGATCGTCGGCGGCCTCGGGCGGATACGGGAAGTGGATCGGCTCGCCGACGTACTGGGTCATCTTCGCGGGGAACGGCAGGAGGCCGAGGCCGAGCGGGATGCTGATGGGGAGCAACGCCCGCTTGGTGCGGAAGAGCTGGTAGGCCGTCGTGTAGCCGTCGAAGAACACATGATAGGTGTCGTCGGTTCCGACGTTGGCGGACGGGATGATCGGGCACCCGTTGCGGAGCGCCATCCGAATGAAGCCGTATCGCCCGCGCCACAGCAGGCGATAGCGATACTTGGAGGACTTCCAGGCCTCCTTGGAGCCGCCCGGCATGATGAAGATCATCTGCTCGTCCTGGAGAAGCGCGTCGCCATTCTGGTGGCGGCCCAAGACCGCGCCCATGTCCATGAACAGCTGCCGCAACCAGGGGAGCTTGAAGATGCGCCAGTCGGTCAGACCGCGCGGCCAGCGACCGGTGGCGCGGCGGATCTCGTAGGCGAGGAACCAGCCGTCGATCGGCAGCAGCCCGTGGTTGGAGACGATCATCGCCCTGCCCCGCTTCGGAATGTTGGCGAGGCCATTCACCTCGTAGCGGAAGTACGTCTTGAGCACCCACTCGACCGGCTCGAGGGCGAGCATGACGTCTTCGCGGATCAGATCGATCCGATCCTCGTCGCCGGCTCGATAGCTGTCCTTGGGAAAGTAGGGCCGGAGCGCCTCCCGGACCGTCTTGAGGTAGCGGATCAGATCGTCCGACGGTGGCGTGAACGGTTCAGGTGCGGCCGGCTCCTCGTGGACCCTCTTGCGCTCGGCCTCGTCGGTGCCGGCGCGCCGCAGGATGGCTTGCCGAAACTGTGCCCGCGCCGTCGGGTCGAGCGCGTCGTACAGCTGGAGGAGATGATCGGTGCTCATACGATGACGGCCGCCGCCACGGTCAGGCCCGCGATCCCCCAGACGATCATCGATGGTCCCGGCTTGATCGATCGGGTCGTCTCGAGCACGCCGCGATAGCTCGGCGAGAGGATACGTCGCCCGCGGCCGAGCAGCACGCCGAGGAGCAGCACGTGAAAGAGCGCGCCGCCCGAGGACATCGCGACCACCGGCGCGGGCACCCCGGCCCCGAGGACGGCCCGGATCGGGAACGACCCGAGCGCCGCCAGGCCGAGGACGGCCAGCACCGGGGCAGGCAGGCGCGCCCGCGGATCGAGGCGGGCCAAGGCCACCCCGAGGCCAAGGAGGGATCCACCGATCGCCGCCACCGCCAGCGCGGCCCAGGGTTCGACCCGGGAGCGGCCGTCGATGAGGGCGCCCACCACCGAGAGGGCGAAGGCGACGCCCGCGATCCCATACAGCACGCCGCTCGACCGCAGGAATCGCTCGTAGGGGAGCAGGGCGAGACGCTGCACCTCGTCCGCCTGACTCCGTCGGCCCCCGATCTGCACGAGGTCCGTCACCGGGCGACGCGTACGTCATGTGGCATGCGGTGGGAAGATGGAGTCTTGTCCATCGGCGCCAACCCTGGAAATGATGGCATGTCCAGGTGTGTCCGAGGCGGAAGTGGTGAAACGGGACGACCGGGAGAAGCCGCTGGTGTTCGAGGACGACACGCCCGGAACCCCGGAACACCAGGACCACGCGACCATCATCGACGGACCCCTCGGGCAGGAGGTCGCGAGCCAGCTGCGCGCGCTCCGGCAGGAGCTCCAGCGGGTACGAGAGTCGCAGGTGGAGAAGACGTCGTTCGCGGCGGCGCCCACCTTCGACGACGATGAGCCGACCGGCGACGACCCGACCTCCTGGGAGGCGCCGGTGTTCCCGGATGCCACCAGCCTGGACGAGCCGACGTTCCACGACGGGCTGGGCGTCAGCGCCGTCCCCTATCACGCCCAGGACGAACCGGAGCACACCGAGCGGGCGCAGATCCCGATCATCGAGCCGATGCGCCCCGCACCGCCGGGCGACCCGTCGGAGTACACGCGCAAGGAGCCGATCCCGATGGAGCTGTTCTTCGAGACGGCCGAGCCGGAGGTCTTCCCGATTCTCGTCGCGACCGAAGCGGGTCCCACGGCCGAAGAGCGCGCCGATCGAGGACACCAGCGATGCCTCGGAGCGGACGATGCTCGACGTGGCGGCGGCCATGGGGATGGCGCCGGAGGGCGTGCGCGCCCCCGAGACAGCCCGTGTCTCGGAGGAAGACACCTTCGACGAGGAGAAGGAGCAACAGCAACCCCGGCTGGCGTTGCCGGCCGCGGAGCCCGATCTGGAGCTGGATCTGTCACCGTTCGTCGAGGAGGAGCGCTCGAAGGTCCGCCGCTCGCCGCGCGAAGGGATGGGCGGCGGCGAGATTGGCCGCATCGCGAACGCCGCCGCGACCACCTCGAAGCTGATCCCGGTCTCGCTGGGCGTCTTCGTCATCGTCGCGACGATGTATGTGATGATCTCGCTCTTCCACAGCACCGTGCAGACGCGCGAGGAGCACGTCGAGCTGCGCTTCCTCGCGACGCTCAACGGCAAGCCCACGCAGGTGGTCACCCAGGAGGGCGCGAAGTCGGCGCGGATCTACATCGAGACCGTCCCCAGCGACCTGCTGGTGATCCACAACCGTGAGATCCTGGGCAAGACTCCGCTCACGATCGATCTTCCGATCGCCCTCGGCGACGAGATCGGCGTCGAGCTGAGCGGCCCCTACTACGAGACGTGGGTGAGCCAGGTCCGCCGCGAGCCGACCAGCGACGAGTACCGCATCCACGCGGAGCTCACGAAGAAGTGACAGACAAGCCGACCGACAACCGCAGCGTGCGTCGGGCGATCGGCCGGTCGATCGGGTTCCTCAACCCCATCGAGAAGCGCCGCTGGGCCGCCCTGATCCCGCTCGCCGTGGTGGCGGCGCTCTTCGAGGCCGCCGGCGCCGTCCTGATCTTCACCCTGATCGCGGTGATCGCCGATCCGACCGCGATCGACAGCTCCAAGGCCGCCGCCTTCTTCTACCGTGAGATCGCGGGCGGCGACCGGCCTCGCTTCATCGCCATCTTCTCCGGGGCGGTCGCCCTGTTCTACGTGGCCAAGAACGGCGCGATCCTCCTCGAGACCTACGCTGCCAACCGGTGCGCCAGCCAATCGGTCGCCTCGCTCTCCACCAAGCTGCTCAAGGCCTATCTCTCGGCGCCCTACTCCTTCCACTTCCACCGGAACTCGGCGCACCTCATCCGCAACACCAACAGCGCCGTCGACACCGCCTACCGCGGCGTCCTGGTCTCGGCGGTGCACGCGAGCTGCGAGGTCATGCTGATCGTCGCGCTGCTGGCGGTCCTGGTCGCGACGGCGCCCTGGGTCACGCTCATCACCAGCGTGGTGATGGGCGTCCTGGTGCTGCTCCTGCTCAAGCTCACCCAGAAGACGTTCGGGCTCTGGGGCGGACGAACCCACGAGCTGTCGGGCGCGATCATGGCGAACCTCCAGCAGAGCCTGGCCGGCGTGAAGGAGGTGAAGATCCTGGGCCGCGAGCGGTTCTTCTACGAGTCGTACCGGGAGCAGCGAGCGGCCATGTCCCGCCTCCTCTGGCTGCGGGCGACGCTCGAGAACACGCCGCGCCTGGTGATCGAGACGGTGTTCGTCCTGGGCGTCGTCCTCGTGATCGTGGTGTTCGAGGCGCGGGGCTCCTCGGAGGACATCGTCCCGCTGCTCGGCCTGTTCGCCTACGCGGGCTTCCGGATCATGCCGTCCCTCCACCGCATCATCCAGTACATGAACGGCATGCGGTTCGGCGCCGCCTCGGTCGACGAGCTGCACGCGGACTTCAACGACCTCGGCGACGCCGCCCTGCCGGAGGAGAGCGACGCGCTCCTGCCCTTCGGGGAGCGGATCCGCTTCGAGTCGGTCAGCTACTCCTATCCGCGCGCCGACCACCCGGCGATCACCGGGATCGACCTCGAGATCCAGAAGGGTGAGTCGGTCGGGATCGTGGGCGCCACCGGCGCGGGAAAGAGCACGCTGATCGATCTGTTGCTGGGGTTGCTGGCGCCGGATCAGGGACGGATCACCGTCGACGGCTTCGACATCCAGGACGATCTGCGCGGCTGGCAGAACCAGATCGGCTACGTGCCGCAGATGATCTACCTCATCGACGACACGCTCAGACGGAACGTGGCGCTCGGCATCCCCGACGAGCGGATCGACGAGACGCGCGTCGCCCACTCGGTGCAGATGGCCCAGCTCGAGGAGTTCGTGGAGGGCCTCTCGAAGCGCCTGGACACGCTGGTCGGCGAGCGCGGCGTACGGCTCTCCGGCGGCGAGCGGCAGCGGGTCGCGATCGCGCGCGCGCTCTATCGCGAGCCGAACGTCCTCATCTTCGACGAGGCCACCTCCTCGCTCGACAATCGGACCGAGCAGGAGATGACGCGGGCGATCGAGAACCTCCGCGGGGACCGGACCTTGATCATCATCGCCCACCGGCTCACCACCGTACGCCGGTGCGATCGGCTGCTGTTCGTCGACAAGGGCCGGATCATCGACTCGGGGAGCTTCGACGAGCTGGTGGCCAACAACGAGGAGTTCCGCCGGCTCAGCGCGACCTCTTGAGGCGGCGCTTCAGCCCATCGATCGCGTCGGCGAGGGCCTCGTTGGGATCCTGCGTCGACGGATGCGGATAATAGTGGGCCTTCTCCTGGACGCGCTCGAGCGCGCCCAGCGCCATCTGCGCCAGGTCGGGCGCCCGGCCTACCATGTCGCTGATCGCGCGGATCGCCGCGATCGCGGTCTCCTGATCCCAGCACAGCTGCACCAGCCGCTGCACGTTCTTGGGCGTGGCGGGCGCCTTCTCGCCGGCGAGGTAGAGCGCCTTGTTGCGGGCCCGCCCGGCGCTCGGGCGCGCGGCGATGTCGATCATCAGCTCGGCCAGCGCCGGATCCGGCGGCTCCCTGCTGCGCCCGAAGGTCGCGTCCACCACGCGGTCGAAGGTGTTCGCCTCGCCCTGTCCCCACACGCCGACGTTCGCGAGGTACTTCCACACCACCGCCTTGCGCCGCGCCGGCGGGATGTTGTCCACCAGGTCCGCGCACGCGGTCTTCTTCCCGTAGACGATCGACTCCTGCTGCAGGCAGGCGGCCACCGCGAAGTCGAGGTTCGGCACGTCG
Organism: uncultured delta proteobacterium; assembly: GCA_963803435.1. Classification (GTDB taxonomy): domain Bacteria; phylum Myxococcota; class Kuafuiibacteriia; order Kuafuiibacteriales; family Kuafuiibacteriaceae; genus CAWDML01. The sequence continues at coordinate 701,739 of CAWDML010000001.1, forward strand.
CCCTCGCGATCCACGAGCTCCACCATCTCCTGCGCGCCGCGCGCCGGGGTCGACTCGTCCGCGATGAGCTGGAGCCAGGTGGCGACCGTCTCCATTCGCGAGAGACCGACGAAGGTCTGGGACACCGCGGTGAACGCGGCGATCGCCGACTCGTCGACGTCGGTGCGCATCGCGTGGAGGATCAGCCGCTGGGTCGGCGCGGAGTTGCGCGCCACCGGCTTGAGGGCCTCGGCGCAGCGGATGCGTAGAGCCGGCGTCGGATCCCGGAGCATGCAGATCTCGACGGCGTTGCGGGCCGCCTGCTGATCGAAGACGTGGCCCTGGATGGCGTTGAGCGCCTGATGGCGCTCGTGATCGGGGTTGCGCACGTCGAGGAGGGTCCGGATCGCCTTGTCCTTCGACTCCACGCGCGGCACCTCGACGGGGCCCCACTCGAGCGGCAGCTGGGGATCGTCGATCACCGGCGGATCGGCGGAGAGCCGGGCCGCCTCCAGCCGGGGCGCCAGCACCTCGATCAACCGTCGGGCCGCCGCCGCCCCCGCCGCCGAGATCAGCGTCTGCATCTCGGCGCGCTGCTTCCGCCCCAGCGGGTCGGAGGTGTGCGTGGTGTGGAAGCTGGGCAGGTCGGTGCGCTTGCCCTTGCCGAAGGTGAGGTAGACCGAGAACAGCTCCGCCTCCTCGATGAAGCGCCCGTTGATCAGGAGCGAGTAGTCACCGCTCTGGACGTCGGCGAAGCTCGCCTTCTCCAGGCGCATCGTCCCCGGCGCGCTCAGGACGCCGAGCACCTCCGCCTCGAGGAAGCGCTCGACCTCCTTGATCTCGATCGGCTCCCACGAGCGCGTGTCCACCTTGGTCGCGTACCTCACCAGGGGCGCGTCGCCGGGCGCGCCGATCGCGAGGAGCATCACCAACGACAGCGCGCTCATCGTCCGAGCTCCTTGATCGTGTCCGAGATCTGCTGCTCGGAGAGCGTCTTCGGATAGGTGCCCATCGCCTTGAGCTCGCTCAGCTTCTCCACGATCGCGGGCCTGAGCGCCGGATCCGCCTTCCCGATCCGTTTGAGCCCCCAGAGCGCGTAGTTGGTGCCGCTGGTCTGGACAACCTCGAGCATCCGCTCCATCTGCTTCTTCGAGGGCGCCGCCCACTCGGAGAGGATCACCATCGAGCTGTGCGAGAGCGTCCTCTGGTAGCGCTCCCACAGGATGTCGCCCAGCTCGGGCATCCAGCCGGGCGCCTTCTCCAGCACCTTCTTGACGGCGCTCTCCCAGGCCGTGCCGATGCTGCCTTCGCGCTCGCCGGCACCCTTCAAATAGTACGGGGAGTCGGGGTTGGTCTCCTTCAGGAAGCGCCACAGGATCGCGACCCGGCGCTCGTGCGGCAGCGGGTCGAGCAGGTCGATGCAGCTCATCTGCGGGCGCTCGTAGGCACCCGGCTTGGACTTGAGACAGGCGCGGATCGCGACGTCGAGGTTCGGGACGTCGCCGAGGCCAGAGAGGCCGGCCGGGATGGAGCCGTGGCCGGCGGACTCGAGGAAGGCCTGGATCGCCTCGGCCTTGGCGGCGCCGGTGAAGTAGAGCATCTGCTCGTCGGCCTCGCTCTTCACCCGATCGTCGTCGTCCTTGCGAAACGCCTGGATCACCACGCGGCGCGTGGGGTCGATCCTCCGCGACAGCGGCCTGAGCGCGATCAGGCAGCCCAGGCGCAGCTCCTTGTCGGGATGTTCGAGCACGCAGCGCTCCAGCACGTGGCGCGGCGTGGCCTCAAAGAGCGCGAGCGAGGTCAGCTCGCGCAAGGCAGCTTGCCGGAGATCCGACTTCTTCGAGTAGAGATCCTGGGCCGCCCGGCTGGCATCGACCTTCGGGATCCGGACGGGGGCCCACTGCCACGGCGATCCCTCGTCGTCGCCGGGACGGTCCCCGGGGGGCTCGTTCCCGCGGGCACGGGCAGCCTGCTCGAGCGGACGGCGCATCGTCTCGACCAGCCGCGCCGCCGCCTTGCGGGCCGAGGCCTCGATCTCCGCGAGCATCTTGGCGCGGGATTGCTTGGTGAGCGCGACCGTCTGCGAGGCGGTCAGACTGGGGAGATCGCTCTTCGCGCCCGGCCCGAGCTGGAGATAGACGGTATGCGTCTCGGCCTCGTCGAGGATGTGGCCGCGGATCTCCAGGTGATAGTCCGCCTGGCTCCCGCCTTTCTTGCTCTTCTCCAGCTGGATCAAACCTGGGCGTGAGAGCACCTCGAGCGCGGCGTGCTCGATCGTCTGGGCGATGTCACCGAGATCGATCGGACGCCACGAGCCGGCGTCGACCTCGACGTCGTAGCTCACTCGCGGCACGGAGGCGAGCGCGGTCGCAGAGGTCATCAGCGTGACGAACGGAAGCCATCGCAAAGCGGCGGCAGTGTATCATCGCCGCCATGCGACGCCTCCACCCGCTCCTGCTCGCCGCGATGCTGCCGGCATGCGCCGGATCCAGCCCGCCGCCCTCGAACACGGTGACCCGCACTGACGAGAGCCTCGATCTGTCCGGCGAATGGAACGACGTCGACGCGGATCAGGTGGCCGCAGCGATGATCGACGAGTGCATGAAGAGCCCCTGGGCCGAGACCTGGGCCCAGGCCCACGGACACAAGCCGGTGGTGCGCTTGCACCCGGTCCGCAACAAGACGGACGGCTACATCGACTATCGCTACTTCACGAAGCAGCTCGAAGCGGCGCTCCTCAACTCGGGCCGGGTCGACGTGGTCAGCTCGATGGAGGAGGCCGGCGCAGCCCGGGAGGAGCGCGAAGATCAGGCCGTCCACGCCAGCGACGAGACCGCCAAGTCGGAGCAGAACGAGACCGGCAGCGACTTCATCCTGACCGGGTGGATCCTGAGCCAGAACGACCACGACCAGCGCCGGGAGGTGAAGAGCTATCTGACCTCGCTCGAGCTGGTGGAGACGGAGACCCAGAAGAAAGCCTGGGTCGGACAGAAACGGATCAAGAAGTTGATCCAGAAGAACGAGGAACAACAATGAAGCTGATCACCTTTGCCGCTCTGGCGCTGATGCTCTCCTCCGCGTGCTCGACGCTCTCCGTGAACAAGGCGGAGCTCGCGAACGTGAAGTCGGCCGCGCTCGTCGGCTTCGGCGCGGACATCTCGGCGCTGCAGCCGAGAGACGAGGGCAGCAACCGAGGCGTGATGGGGACCATCAACGCGGTCAACAAGATCCGCAAGATGTCGGACGGGCGCAGCTTCGAAGAGCGGCATGCGCAGGCCGACGGATCGTACCGCTTGTTCGTGGAGCGGCTCGCCAAGGACCTGGGCTGGAAGGTCCTGTCCGCGACCGAGACCTCGTCGAACGCCGAGTACACGACCGAGTATCAGAACCGGACCGCGAAGAAGTGGATGGCGAGCACGACGGAGGCGCTGGGATCGAAGCTCTACGTCAAGGGCATCATGTGGGATCAGGATGCCCAGCGCCTGTCCGCCGAGGATCGGGCCCGCCTGATGGAGGCGCTCGGGGTCGACGCGATCGCGATCGCGACCGTCGAGCTGAAGGTCGGCAAGACCACCGGCTTTGGGCGCTACACGCGCTACCCCGCCGCCGTCATCAAGCTGGCGGTCTACGATCGCAGCCACCCGGATCCGATCTGGAGCGACCGTTACGCTCCGGGCGACAGCGCCAGTCAGGGGATCACCGAGACGATGGGCTTCGCCAGCACGGCCGACGCCACGCCCATCGTCCTCGAGGCCGTCCAGCTGGGCCTGGACGCCCTGATGCAGCGTTACCGCGAAGCTGAGGGGGGATAATTCCACACATTCGGATGAAGATCTGAGGTCGCGCGTCGTGTGCGGCCGATAACACGTCAGTGCGGGTTCAGGCGCGGCGCAGTTTCATTGATGCCCCGCAGGTTACAGCTGAGACCGCCCGCCCGCGCTTCGATCGCCCGCCCCTCTTCTCGCGCGCGCCCGGGCCGCCGATCGAGCTCCCCGCCCTCCTTCGCCCGATCGTCGGCCGCGATCTGCCCAAACGCATCTTCCAGGAGGTCCTCCGCAAGCGCGCCGTCCCGCTCTTGAAGCGCTTGGTGGCCGCGCAGGCCGAGCTCCGCGGGGAGCGGGCCGACCGCGCGCGGGAGCGAAGCCGCGCGTTGCTGGAGTCGATCCGCACCTTCGACCTCCGCGTGCTCGAGAAGCCCGACCTCTTCTTCGATCGCGTCGTCGAGATGAGCAAGGCGCTCGACGGCATCATCGACGACGCCGATTACGCGGTCTTCGGACAGATCGGTCTCCTCCACCAGCTGAGGGCGCTCAACGTGGGGCTCCGCAGCTCCCGGGGTCTCTGGCACACGGTCCGGATGGGGAGCGCCATGCGCGACCCCGAGCTCCAGCGCCAGGCGCTCGCGCTCGGTGGAGATGCCCAGTCCGTGCTCGATCGAGGCTGGCGCGGCGGTGACATCACGGACGACCTCGCCCGCCTCGAACAGCGCTTCGGCGACTTCAAGACGAACCTCGACGAGGAGATGGGCCGCGACTCCGGCCTGTCGCCTGCGTTCACCGGGCTCCGCGTCAGCCGGCGCGCCTGGACGTACCGCCTGATGCTGGAGCGCGCCATCGCCAAGGAGCAGGGCCGGCCCGAGGCGCAGCTGTCGAACCGGGAGCTCTGCGAGTGGGTGCGTGTCCACGGTGTGCCGCACGAGGTGATCGCCGAGATCTACGCCACCGACATTCTCCCCATCCTGCGATCGATCGAGGAGGACCCGACGCGCAACGCGCACGCCGAGGCGATGCGGACCAAGGCGCGTGCGCTGGCGGACATGATCGAGCAAGCGGATCCCGAGACGTTGCGGACCGCGGATCAGATCGAAGCCTTCACGATCGAGATCGGACGGGCGCTCGAAGAGATCCTCATCGAGGCCGAGCAGGTGACCCAGCCCGCCGACGGGATCGTCCGCCGCCTTCGGGAGTCACGGTCGGCCGCGGAGGCGGTGCGCGTCCTCTTGCTCGGGCTCCGCGTCAACGAGACCGTGCACAACGAAGGCTTCGTCGCCCGCGCCCGCAGCCTGCTCGACGAGGTGCAGGCGGTCGCCAACGCGAAGGGCGACGCCGATCGGCGGCTCGGCGACCTCGAGCGCCACCTGATCGAGCTCGGCGACGAGGCGAAGGCCCTCCTGCACGTGGAGCGGCTCCCGGCCCTGGACCAGAGCCTCTCGGTCCTCCGCGCCGTGCGCAAGGCGGTCCGGCTCCGCGACGCCGCCGGCCTGGCGCTGAACCCCGCAGTCCGAGAGGCGGCGGATGCCTTCGGCGATCTGGAGATGAGCGCGGAGCGGCGGCGCGAGATCTATGACCGCGCGCTCGGCGAGCCGCTCCTCGAGACGGTGGTGGGCCTCCTGCTGGCGATGCGTGAGGTCGAATCTCGGGTTCACCTTCGCCGACCTCGGTCGTGGACTGGAGAGGTTCCTCCGCGCGGGCGGCGACGGTGATCTCAACCCGGTCATCGCCCGCTCTCCCCTCGCCTTCATGGCGCGCGCCGACTTCGCCGACGCCTTCCAGAAGATCGACACGTTCCTCGAGAACGCCGGAACACCGGAGCGCAAGGAGGCGATCGACGCGAGCCTCAACGTCGTTCGTGCGGTGGCCAAGGTCGAGGAGGACGCGCTCGGCAACATCGCGGCGCGGATCCCGGAGGGCGAAGGGATCATGGTCGGTGTCGCCACCGTCGAGTGGGTGGTGAGCTCGATGCAGGTGCTCCTCCAATGGACGGCGCGGGAGCTCGCCGAACCCTCGGGAGTCGCGACCGCGGACTTCCTCGATCTGATGGTGCAGGCGACCGAGGACCACCTCGACTCGCTGATGGGGCGTGACCCGCGCGAGGTCGCCGCCGAGGACATCCGCACGCTGCGGGTGGACCTCCGGACCCACGCGAGCGCCGGCGCCGCCCGGATCGGCCTGAGTCGCGTCCCGGAGGCGGCCCAGAGGCTCGCGACCCACAAGCCCCAAGGCGACGACGCCCGCCGGCTGGCCGCGATCAACGAGACGCTGCTGGAGCGACTGAAGTCGGTCGAGACCACCGCCTCCTCCCGCGCAGCCATGCAGCACGTCCTGGGCGACATGCGGGCAACGCTCCGGACCGTCGTCAATCTGGTTCACCTCTTCGGCGCGGCCAGCAACGACCTCATGGACGAGGACGAGCGCGTGCATGCGATCCAGGGCTCGATCGAGCGCATGGGCCCGCTGTTCGTGAAGCTGATGCAGACGCTCGCGAACATGCAGAGCCTGCTGGCGAAGATCTCTCCGGACGACAACAAAACCGAGGAGCCGGACGCTCCTGCGGCGGAGGGAGCCGAGAAGAACGACGCCCTGTTCACCGGCCTGAAGCGGCTCCAGGACGAGGTGACACCGCTCCCCTGGCCGTACATCGAGGACCAGATCCGGAGCTCTCTCGAGCTGAGCGCCGACGCGCCCCTGGTCGAAGCGGACGGCACGCGCGCTCCGTTCGTCTCGATCGACACCGAGCCGCTCAAGAGCGGATCCATCGGCCAGACGCACCGGGCGAAGATCCGGGTCGATCGCGAGGGGGGAGAAGAGATCGTCGACGTCGTCGTCAAGGTGCTCCGGCCCGACATCGACAAGACCTTCGAGGACACCATCCGGATCACGCGGCTGACGATCCTGATCTTCAAGGAGCTCCTCCGTCTCGACGCAAACGGCGCCATCTTCCGCGAGGTCAAGGATCAGGCGGAGCGGATCATCTCCATGCTCGAGCGCGCGCTGGAAGGGTTCATCGAGACGTTCCGCGTCGAGACCGACTTCGTGCAGGAGGCCGAGAACATCCGCCGCTTCCGGGTGACGCTGGCGCCCGACCGAAACATCGTGGTGCCCGAGGTCTTCGACTCGCACAGCCGCGGCAACATCCTCACGATGGAGGAGATCAAGGGCTTCAAGCTCACGCGCTGGCTCGAGCGCCATCGCTTCGCGGAGGCCAGCGAGACCCTGGCCGAGCAGCGGGGCGCGCTCCCGGCGCAGCATCGGGGAGCCGAGGCGCTGCGGCGGGCGGAGGCCTGGATCGAGCAGACCTACCGGGGCACCCCGATCGAGTCGAGCCTCGAGGTCCGGGGTCGCCTCGCCTCCACGGTCCGCGTGCGGTTCGTCGACTCGGCCTCTCGCGTGGTCGAGCGCTGCCTGGAGGTCCGGTCGAAGGACGGCCGGATCCGCCCCTCGGACGGCGCCCCCATCCCGCGGTCGGGAGCCGTCAACAAGTCGGAGGTCTGGGGCCGTCGAGCCTTCGGCCTCCCGGTCCGCGCCTCGACGGTGGAGCGGGTCGATACGTCACGCCCGCTGTTCGGAGAGGGTGACGGCTACCTGATCCACCTCGACTTCGAGTCGCCGCACGCGGAGAGCGCGACGGTCTTCGTCGATCGCAAGACCGGGGACCTCGAGCCGAGGACCAAGGTCCCCGACCTCACGCTGCGCGGCATGGAGGGCCTGCGCGATCGACTGGCCACCACCTTCGGCGTTCAGCTGGCCCGCGGCCTGCTCCACGGCGATCCCCACGAAGGCAACTTCTTCGTGCTCCCCGACGGCAAGACGGTCGGCCTGGTCGACTTCGGGCTCGCCATCGAGCTCGGAATGTTCGACGCGGGCGGTCCGCTGAAGCTTCTCTCGGGCGCTTTCCTCGGCCGTCCGGAGGCGATGGCGGAGGCGATCCTCAGCATGTCGACACAGGCGGACCTCCCGCCCGGCGAAGAGCGCGACACGATCCTCGAAAGCCTCACCGCCGAGTACGAGCGCATCCTCGAGGTGGCCGACGCCGAGACCAAGGCCAAGAAGCGCGACCTCGCCAAGAAGCCGTTCTTCCAGCGCCTCAAGGCCACCGGCCTGCTCCGCTTCAGCCGCACGATCGAGGTGTCGCGCCGCGCGCTCGAGCACATCCTCCGCACCGGCGCGCTCGCGCCCTCCCCGAAGAGCCTCCAGGCGCTCAAGGCCACCTTCTCGATGGGCGGCAACCTCGCCGAGATCGAGAAGACCGGGGTCAAGACGCCGCTCTGGAGACGCGCCGCGCGTTTCTTCAAGGAGATCACGCTCCAGACGGCGCTCCGTCCCTTCATTCGGAGGCCCAGACCAGCTCCGGGGTCGCCGGCCGTCGAGCTCCCGCGACTCGGGCCATCGCGGCCCTGGGTCCGCGATCGGCTCGAGGACGTCCGGCAGCCCAACGCACCGTGAGCCGTGTTGTCGAGCCGAGCCTCATCGCGCGCGTCCCAGAGCATCGATGGTTCCCCATGAGCCGTGGATGTCGAGGAGCTCGATGCGCTCGAGCTCCGCAGGGAGAGCTGGGTCCACGATCAGGTGCGCGCCGCTCGGCTCGAGGCCGAGCAGCGTCCTGAGGAAGAGAAGGGGCGCTCCGCTCGCCCATGCCTGCGGGCTGCAGGCGGTCGGGTACTCGACCGGGTACTTCGTCGCCTCGCGCTCGTAACCTCCGAACGCCTCTGGAAGCCGCTCGTGAAAGAGCTCGGCCGCCCGCAGAAGGGCGATCGCGATGCGCGCGCTCTCGGCTCGGTACCCGTACCGGCGTAGGCCCAACGCGATGAACGAGTTGTCGTGCGGCCAGACGGTGCCGACATGGTACCCGATCGGATTGTAGGATCCTTCGCTCGAGGCCATCGTTCGCACTCCCCAGCCGGAGAACAGTGCGTCGCTCATGAGATGCCGAACGCAGCTCGCCGCGTGGTCCTCATCCGCGATGCCGCTCCACAGCAGGTGACCGATGTTGGAGGTGAGTGAATCGACCTTGCGCTTCTGGCCGTCCAAGGCGAGCGCGAAGAAGCCACGCTCCGGGAGCCAGAAGTCCTGATTGAAACGGGTCTTCAACGCCTCGGCGTCACGGTCGAGCGCCGCCGCCCAGGTCGGATCGCCCCAAACTTCGCGCGCCAACCGCGCCGCTCTTCGCTTGGCATCGTACGCGTACCCCTGCAGCTCACAGGTGGCGCGCGGAGTGGGCGCGATCGTCCCGTCGGCGAACACGATCGAATCCCACGAGTCCTTCCAGCATTGGTTGTCCAGCCCGGTCTTCTCGTTGCGGCGCTCATACTCGATGTAACCGTCGCCGTCGCGATCACCGTAGCGATCGATCCACTGCACCGCCGCCCGCGCTTCCCGCTCGAGCGAACGAACCAGCTCTCGATCGCCGGTCCAGCGCTCGTATTCGTCGAGAAGGATCAGGAAGAGCGGCGTTGAGTCCGCGGCTCCGTAATAGGGAGAGTGGGGACGCTCCTCGAACGCGGTCATCTCTCCCAGACGCACTTCATGCAAGATTTTGCCGGGCTCTTCGTCGCGGAAGGGATCATCCGAGAGACCTTGAAACAACGCCAGGGTGCGGAGCGTGGTCGACGCGAGCTCCGGGAGGAAGGGGAGCGCCTGGAAGCTCGTCAGCAGGCTGTCGCGCCCGAAGACCGCCATGAACCACGGGAGGCCCGCCGCAGGGAGCGCTCCGGGGAACACGCGCGTTCGGAAGCGCAAGGCGGCGAGGTCGACGAGACTCTTCCGATAGATGAGCTCGAGAGGTGCCCAGGAGCTCACCAGCTTCGGAGCGTCCGCGATCCACTGCTCCGGGTCTTGACCGTTCGTGGGCTTCTCGCCGGCCGCGTGCTCCGGCTGCGGGCGGTCACCTTCGCCGGGTATCCGGGCATCGACCTCGAGGGCGGCCGTCCACCCCGCATGAGGCTCGAGCCGCACCCTGAAGAGGAGGCCGTCCTCTCGCAGCTCCGAAGGGGGCGTGGTCGAGATGCGCGTCTCGCGGACGAACCTGGCGCGCTGATATCCGAGCGTGAGATGGCCGTCGTCCACGCGCCGGTAGAAGCTGCCCGTCTTGGGGAGCTTGTCCTTTACTTCGAAGAGATCGGCGAAGTCCGAGTCGGCCTCGACGCGAACCTCCAGATCCATGGGCTCGTGCCCATGATTGAGGAGGGTCAGGTCCTCGTGGAAACCGTCACCGACGGCGCGCTTTCGGATCACGGAGAGCTTGGAGTCGACGTACACGGTGCCGGTGGACACCGCGGCGAAGAACTGATTGCGGAAGTAGTCCAGGTCATCGACGGTCAGCACCTTCGGTCGAACACCGTTGATCGTCAGGATCCACCGCGAGAGAAACCGCGTATCGTTGACGAACAACCCGTGCTCGGTCGTGGGCGTCGATTCGATGTCCCCGTGACGATCGCTCACCACGAACTTGTTTCCATCCAGGATACTGATGGTCTCAGGCATGGCTCAGCCTTCCTTTGTCTTTCGAGCGGCGAACGGAGAGGTACCGTGCAGCTCGCGGATGACCTTGATCGCGAAGGCCCGATCCCCCTCCAGCTCGAGCCGATTCTGCAGGGCCGCCACGACCGGATTCAGCTGTCCCTGGCCGATCGCCACCATGGTCTCGACAGAGTCGCAGATCGCGACCGCATCGCTTTCTCCCGCTCCGAGACGGAATATGACCTCCCCGTCCTCGACCTCGATGGCTCCGCAAGCATCGCCGTCGACGTGCAAGCTCAGGCGGCCCGAAATCCCGCTCAACCCGGGGATACGACCGCGAGCCCCGTCGGGAGGAAGCTTGGTCTTCACATTGGGTCCGATCATGCCGGTGATAGTGCAACGGGTAGGCCCACCCGGGAGGACCCGGCGGCCGACGGCCGCCGCGACGAAGCTCATCAACGCGACGTTTGAGCTCCCACATTCGGACTGCGCAGCGCGCGAAGCGCGCATTCGGCCGCCGGCAGCGCAGGCACCGATACACGTCTTGCGGTTTCGCTGAAGGGCTGGCGCGAGCCAACCCACCGCGGCCGTGCGGGCTGGGTACGACCGCCGCGAGAGCACGGGGCTTCGTTGCGTCGGGGAGAGAAGGAATGGGCTCGGTCAGCTCACCGTGATCCGATTGCAACCTGCAACTTCACCCTCGTCCTATCCCCCTGCTTGGTACACGACATGCTCGAGGAAAGGCGCGAGCGAAAGAGAGGAGGCGCAGTGCATTCGACGACGACTGACCAGCATGAGACGCCCGCTCCGTCCTCGAGTGCCTCCTTTGAACAGCCCGGGGCAAAGTGACGTGGGCGACCGGGATACGAACGAGCGAGCGATCTCCAGGACGACTCGGCGCCCCGTCCTCGGGGCATCACGAATCGGCCTGCTGCTGGCCTTCTGCGGGTGCGCGGTGGGTCCAGACTACCGGCATCCGGAAGTCGCCGTCGCCCAGCAATGGCAAGCGCAAGACGATCCGCGGATCGACACACGGAGCGCCGTGGACAGCGAGTGGTGGAGAGGCTTCAACGACGCCGCGCTGAGCCGCCTCATCGAGCTCGCCTATCAACAGAACCTGCCGCTGCAGATCACCGCCCTGCGGATTCTGGAGGCGCGCGCGAAGCTGAACGTGGCCTGGGGACAGATCTTTCCCCAGGTGCAGGTCGCCCTCGGTCAGGTGAACGTGCAGCGACTCAGCAAGAACGCCCCCAACACGGGACAGCTCGACCGCAGCTTCGTCGACTATCAGCTGGGGTTCGACGTGGCCTGGGAGCTCGACCTTTGGGGCAAATACAGACGGGGTATCGAGGCCGAAGAGGCCACCGTGCGGGCGTCCGAGTACGACTACTACGGCGGCATCGTCTCCCTCACTGCAGAAGCTGCTCGAACGTACACCGCGATTCGGACGTTCGAGGTGCTGATCGAGCTGGCCGAGACGAACGCCAGAGTCCAGGAAGAGGCGCTGAAGATCGCGGAGGCTCGCTTCCAGAATGGTGCGACCTCCGAGCTCGACGTCTCGCAGGCGACGACGCTGTTGGAGAGCACCCGCGCGTCCATCCCCGATCTGCGGACCGGTCTGGAGCAGGCCAGGAACGCCTTGAGCACGCTCCTCGGACAACCCCCGGGCAATCTCGACGCGCTGCTGGTCGGGCCCAAGTTGATTCCGACGGTGACCGCGACCGTCGCGGTCGGCGTGCCGACCGACTTGCTCCGGCGGCGTCCCGACGTCCGCAGCGCCGAGCAGCTCGCGGCCGCCCAGTGCGCTCGAGTCGGCGTCGCCAAAGCGGAGCTCTATCCGACGTTTTCGTTGTTCGGAACGATCGGGTTCGAGGCGAGCACCGGCGCCGGCCCCTTCCTCGAAGACGTCGGTGACAGCCTATTCTATTCGGTGGGCCCCAGGATCGTCTGGCCGTTATTCAACTACGGCCGCATCACGAACAACGTTCGCATCGAGGACGCGCGCTTTCAGCAGCTGCTGGTGAGCTACCAGAACACCGTGCTGCAGGCGGCCCAAGAGGCGGAGGACGCGATGGCCGGCTTTCTCAACGCCCAGCACGCCCTGACGTTCGAACGACAATCCGTCGAGGCTGCCAAGCGATCGGTGGAGATCGCCCTCGCGGCGTATCGGGAAGGCGAGGTGGACTTCCAGCGCGTGCTCGATGCGCAGCGCGCGCTCCTGGAGCAGCAGAATCGCCTGGCCGAGACGACCTCATCGGTCACCACGAGCCTCATCGCCCTGTACAAGGCGCTCGGCGGCGGATGGAAGTCGCGCCAGGGCGAGTCTGCCGTGCGCGAACGGACGCAGGCCGAGATGAGGGAGCGCACCAGCTGGGGCGATTCTGATCTCCGAGCCACCCGACACTCAGACGTCCCAGGCGCGCTAGGGAGGCAGCCGTGAAGATCTCGAAGAAGTCAGCGCTCAAGTGGTCCGCGCTCGCGCTCGCCGTCCTGGCGGTCGGATTCCTCGCATTCCGTTACTGGAAGGGCAGACAATCGGCGCTTCCGGAGGGGATCGCTTCGGGTAACGGCCGGCTCGAGGCGAAGCTGGTGGACATCGCCTCGAAGGAGCCGCTCCGGGTCAAGGAGATCCTCGTCGACGAGGGAGCGCTCGTCCGGCCGGGTCAGGTGCTGGTCCGCATGGACACCACCACCATCGAGGCAGAGCTGTCGGAGTCCGAGGCAAAGGTGGCGGCCGCCGAGGAGCGGCTCGCGCTCGCCCGCGCCTCCATCGCCAAGCAGAAGAGCGAGATTAGGCTCGCCAAGATCGAGGTCGACCGCTCCCGAAATCTCGTCGCCGCTGCGGCAGGCTCGCAGCGCGAGCTCGACACGCGCACGGCGAAGCTCGAGACGACCCGAGCCGCCCTCGCACAGGCTGAGGCGATGCTCGAGACCAGCCAGCAGGAGATTGAGAGCGCCAAGGCGAACGCAGCCGCGATCCAGACCCGGATCGACGACGCGACGCTCGAGTCACCCGTCACCGGGAGGGTCTTGTATCGACTGACCGAGCCGGGCGAGGTTCTCCCCGCCGGGGGCGCGGCGCTCACGGTGGTGAACCTGGAGGACGTCTACATGGAGATCTTCCTTCCCGCCGAACAAGCGGCCCGAACGACCATCGGCGCCGAAGGGCGGATCACCCTCGACTATGATCCCGATCGCGCAATCCCCGGCGCCGTCAGCTTCGTGTCCCCTGAAGCGCAGTTCACCCCCAAGCAGGTGGAGACCAAGAGCGAACGAGAGAAGCTGATGTTCCGCGTCAAGATCCAGCTGCCCAAAGAGCTGGCTGCGCAGTTCGTCGAGCGCATCAAGACGGGCGTGCGGGGGGTCGGATACGTCAAGTTGGTTCCGTCCGCGGTGTGGCCGGACCGACTCCAGAACCTGGTACAGCCCCCTGCCGAGAGGGTCAGCTCGCTCGATGGGCTCGGAGGGTGAGTCATGGCCTCATCGATATCCTCTCCGGTACCCGGCGGCCCGCCGGTGGTCTCGATCGAACGAGTCACGCACCGCTACGGCAAGGTCGTCGCGCTCGACGGGATCTCTCTCGACATTCCGAGCGGCATCATGGCGGGCATCGTGGGCGCAGATGGCGTCGGAAAATCGACGCTCATGGCGCTGATCGCGGGCTCCAAGAAGATGCAGCACGGGAAGGTTACCGTGCTCGATGGGGACATCGCGAACGGACGGCATCGGCGCGCCGTCGGCCCCCGGATCGCGTACATGCCGCAGGGCTTGGGCAAGAACCTCTACTTGGAGCTCAGCGTTCGCGACAACATCGACTTCATGGCGCGACTCTTCGGGCTATCGACCGCGGAGCGGAAGACGCGCATCGACGAGCTCCTCGCCGCGACCGGGCTGGCGCCGTTCCCCGATCGGCCCGCGGGCAAGCTCTCGGGTGGAATGAAGCAGAAGGTGGGGCTCTGCGGAGCGCTGGTCCACGAGCCGGATCTGCTCATCCTCGACGAGCCCACCACCGGCGTCGATCCGCTCTCGCGACGCCAGTTCTGGTCGCTCATCGACGAGATCCGGGCGGGACGTCCCAGCATGAGCGTCGTCATCTCCACCGCGTACATGGACGAAGCCGAAGCGTGGGACTGGATCGTCGCCATGGACGCTGGGCGCGTGCTGGCGACGGGGACACCCGCGGAGCTGATGGAGCGGACCGGCACGTCGGATCTCGACCGGTGTTTCATCGCCCTCATGCCGGAGGAGAAGCGCGCGGGCCACACGGAGCTCACCATTCCTCCACGTCCCGCCGGCACCACGGAGATCGCCATCGAAGCGCACGGCCTGACGCGCCGCTACGGCACCTTCACCGCCGTCGACCACGTCACGCTCTCCGTCGAGCGCGGTGAGATCTTCGGCTTCCTCGGCTCCAACGGGTGCGGCAAGTCGACCACCATGAAGATGCTGACCGGCCTCTTGCCGCCGACCGAAGGCACCGCCACGCTCTTCGGGAGCTCGGTAGAAGCGGGCAGCATCGAGGTGCGAGAGAGCCTCGGCTACATGACGCAGGCGTTCTCGCTCTACGGCGAGCTCAGCCTCCGCCAGAACCTGGCCTTGCACGCCCGTCTCTATCACCTCCCACCCGAGCAGGCGAAGGCGCGGATCGAGGAGCTGGTCGAGATCTTCGGGCTCGGCGCACACCTCGACGCGCTGGCCGAGGACCTACCGATGGGTCTACGCCAGCGGCTCTCCCTCGCCGTCGCGGTGCTGCACGAGCCAGAGATCTTGATTCTGGACGAGCCCACCTCGGGCGTCGATCCGGCAGCCCGTGACAGCTTCTGGGAGCTCCTCATCGCGCTCTCGCGCGAGCAAAACGTCACCATCTTCGTGACGACGCACTTCATGAACGAAGGGATGCGGTGCGATCGCATCTCGCTCATGAACGCGGGCAAAGTGCTGGCCTGCGATGCGCCCCAGAAGCTGATCGAGGCGCGAGGTGCGTCCAGCCTGGAGGAAGCCTTCATCGGGTACATGGAAGACTCGATCGCCGCGGGCGCCTCACCCGCCGCTGCACCCCTCCCTGGACCCGAAGCGGAGAAGCCGGTGCGCCCGCCGGCCTCACCCAAGCGCGCCGCCCTCCGCCTGCGCGTCGGCCGCATGCTCGCCTATACCCACAATGAGACCATGCAGATCCTCCGCGACCCGATCCGCTTGACGTTCGCCTTCTTGGGCTCCGCACTCTTGATGCTCGTGTTCGGCTTCGGGATCACGACGGACGTCGAACATATCCGCTACGCATCGCTGGATCTCGATCAGTCCCCCGAGAGCCGGACCTATCTCGAGCAGTTCGCCGGATCGCCGCGGTACTTCACGGGGACTCGACCTGCTCGCTCGGCCGATGATGCCTTGGAGCGGCTACAGTCGGACGATGTCTCCCTCGTCCTCGAGATCCCGCCCGACTTCGGCCGCGACTTCCAGCGTCGCGCCGCCCCGGAGGTGATGGCGCAGGTGGACGGTGCCATGACCTTCCGCGGTGACACGATCGGACAATACGTCCAGGGGGTGCAAGACGCCGCGCTGAGGGATCCCGCGACCGGCCTCGAAACGGCGGCTCCTCGTAGAGGCCGGGCCGAGATCGAAGAGCGATACAACTATAATCCGACCTTCGAGAGCATCTACTCCATCGTCCCCAGCGTGCCTGCCCTGTTGCTGCTGCTGATCCCGGCCATCCTGATGACCGTCAGCATCGTGCGCGAAAAGGAGCTGGGCTCGATGATCAACTTCTACGTCACGCCGACTGCGCGGCTCGAATACTTGCTTGGCAAGCAGCTCCCGTACGTGGCGATCGGGCTGCTCAACTATCTCATCCTGACCCTCATGGCCCTGGTCGTGTTCGCTGTGCCGATCAAGGGCAGCTTTCTCATGCTGACCCTGTGCACGGTCTTGTACGTCACGGCGACGACGGGAGTCGGGATGATGACCTCGATCTTCACCAGCAGCCAGGTCGCCGCCGTGTTCGTGACGGCGATCCTCACCATCGTGCCCACCATCCAGTTCTCCGGGTTGCTCCAGCCCGTCTCGACCCTCGAGGGCAATGCAGGGTTCATCGGCAAGATCTGGCCCGCGTCTTATTACATGCACTCGAGCGTGGGCGCATTCACCAAGGGTCTCGGACCGCGGCTCATGATGCCGGACGTGGTCTTCCTGGCCTGCTGCATCCCGATCTTCTGGGCCGTCAGCGTCCTCGGTCTCAGAAAGCAGGAGAAGTAGGGTGTGAAGGCGCTCTTGAACATCTTCTGGCTGGGCCTCAAGGAGATCCGCAGCCTGACCACCGATCTGGTGATGGTGGTATTCGTCGTCTACGCCTTCACGCTCGCGATCTACGTCCAGGCGACGGGGACTTCGAGCGAGGTCAACAACGCGTCGATCGCCTTCGTGGACGAGGACGGATCGACCCTTTCCAAGGAGCTGTTCAACGCCTTCTATCCCCCGCGCTTCAAGTTGCCGGAGCTGATCCCTGCAGTGGACGTCGAACCGGCGATGGATGCCGGTCGGGTCATGTTCGTGGTCGTGATTCCACCCCGCTTCGAGCACGACCTTCGCGCGGGACGCAACCCGGAGATCCAGGTGAATATCGACGCAACCGCCATGCAGCAGGCCGGCATCGGCGCCGGCTACATCAAGAATATCATCGGCGATCGGGTCGAGTCCTTTCTCACTCGCTCGGATGTATCCGAGAAGAAGCCGATCAACCTGGTCGTTCGCAAGCTGTTCAACCCGAACGGAGTGTCGTCGTGGTTCAAGAGCGTGGTGGCCATCATCAATCAGATCACGCTGCTGACGGTGGTTCTGACCGGGGCTGCAGTGATTCGCGAGCGCGAGCACGGCACGCTCGAGCACCTCCTGGTCATGCCGTTGAGCGCGTTCGAGATCGCCATGGCGAAGGTGTGGGCCAACAGCGCGGTGATTCTCGTCGCGACCGGCGCATCGCTCTTCTTGATCGTTCGGATGGCGTTGAAGGTGCCGTTCGCCGGCTCGGTGGTCCTCTGGTTCAGCGGTGTGGTGCTCTATCTGTTCTTCGCGACGGCGCTCGGGCTCTTTTTGGGAACCGTCTCGCGATCCATGGCGCAGTTCGCACTGCTCATCATCCTGGTGATCCTCGTGCTGATGCTGCTCTCGGGCGGCAGCACGCCCGTGGAGAGCCAGCCGAAGTGGCTGCAGTACGTCACGTATCTCCTTCCCTCGCGCCACTTCGTGAGCTTCTCGCAGGTCATCATCTACCGGGGCGGTGGCCTGAAAGCGGTGTGGAGTCAGTTCTTGATGGTGAGTGCGGTCGGACTCGGATTCTTCGTCTACAGCCTGACGCTCTTCCGGAAGTCGATCGCGGTGACCAAGTAGCCAGCCACGCGGAGCTCGCAAAGGAGAGACGATGAAACCCTCGACGAAGCAGGGCGACCGGGGACAGGCCAAGACCGAAAGGAAACTGACGCGCAAGCGATACGAGAAGGAGCTGACCCGTCTGCAGACCGAGCTTTGCTTCGTGCAAGACTGGGTCAAGGCCGCGCAGCAGCGGGTCATGGTCATCTTCGAAGGCCGAGACGCCGCCGGCAAGGGTGGCACCATCCGCGCGATCACCGAACGCTGCAGCCCGCGCGTCTTTCGCATCGTGGCGCTCCCTGCGCCCTCCGACCGCGAGAGGTCGCAGATGTACATGCAACGCTTCATCCCCCACTTCCCGGCCGCAGGCGAGATCGTGATCTTCGATCGGAGCTATTACAACCGCGCCGGGGTCGAGCGGGTCCTGGGTTTCTGCACTGAGGAAGAGGCGCGCACCTTTCTCCAGCTCTGTCCGAGCTTCGAGAAAATCGTGGTCGGGAACGGCATTCGGCTGATCAAGTACTGGATGGAGGTCAACGACGCCGAGCAGGAGCGCCGCTTCCGGGCGCGGATGGACGATCCTCTGCGGCAGTGGAAGCTGAGTCCCACGGATCTCGAATCCCGGCGACGGTGGTACGATTATTCGATCGCCCGGGACGAGATGCTCGCCGCAACCGACACCTCTTGGGCCCCCTGGTACATCGTGCGGTCGGACTCGAAGAAGCAGGCACGGCTCAACTGCATCAGCCACCTCTTGAGCCTGCTGCCTTACGAGCGCATCGACCGGCCCGAGGTCGACATGCCCAAGCGCTCGACCAAGCATGCCTATGACGACATCGCGACGATGACGGAGCGACGCTGGGTCCCGGATCCTTTCGCGTCATAGTTCGGCGAAGCGCACCGTAGACGGGCCCAGGGCGGGGACACTGCGCGACTTGTTCACGGGCGACCGAGCGCCACGGCATCGCCCAGCCGCCCCACCGCCCCACCGCCGGTGAGGAGCTGGCGGGCCAGCGGGTCAAGGGCGACATGGCACCCTGCTTGCTTCGGTCCAGTAAACATCGATCGAAATCGGAGGTGCAGACGTGGCAACGCAGAAGCAGGACTGGACCCGGCCCCAGGCGATGGCCATTCCCAAGAGCGGTTACTTCGAGCTGAGGCAAGGCAATTTTGGCCCGATCTACCCCCGAACGCCGGCCTGCCACGGTTTCACCATCATCGCGAGGATCAAGCCGGGGACCGAGGGCGTGATCAGAGAGTACGGAAAGGTCATCGAGAAGGCGGTGACGGCGGACCCGGCGATGCTCGCGCCCTTGAGGCTCCACTACCTTCGCTGGGTCCTCTTCGAGGTCGGTGCAGACACCTTTTTCATGTACCAAGGTATTTTCGATACGGACTTCGACAAATATACCGAGGATGCCGTCGCATTGTTCATCAGGTACGGCGTCAATACCATCTTTGAGAATCTCGAGGGCTTCCCAGCCGATTGGAAGACCAATATTCCGGCGTTCGTCGCGTTCCTTCGCGAACACCAGTGCCCGAGCTTCTTGGAGTACGGAGAGTATCCATACGCGACGGCGGACGAGATCAAGAAGTCCCTCCGACTCAAGCGGGCGTTCGAAGAGGTTCTCGATCAAATGCAGTGATGCGCGACCATGAACGAGTACGATCTCATCGCGATTGGATCAGGCCCGGCGGGAGAGAGCGCTACAGAGCTGGCTTCCTTCTTCGGTCTGCGCGCGCTGGTGGTCGAGCGAAACCGCCCCGGCGGCACGGTGACCGCGACCGGAGGCGTACCGACCAAGACGCTCCGCGACGTCGCCGTTCAGGTCGCGGGGCTCCGTGCGGCGGCCGAGCGAGGGCTCCGAGTGTCCGCACCCGTGGAGGTCGTGATCGATGCGATCAGGAGACGCACCTCCGACGCTTGTGAGCGCTTGACGAGGATGACCGGCGAGACCTTGTCGGCCCGCGGCGTCGACTATCTGCACGGGACCGCTCGTCTCGAGAGAGGCCGGCGCGTGGTCGTCACGGATGAGGATGGGCTTCCGCGCGCGCTGGAGGCGAAGGCGGTCGTGATCGCGACGGGCTCCCGGCCCTCGCGCCCCCGGTCCGTCTCCTTCGATCTCCCGGGGGTCTGCGATACCGACACCATCCTGCGTCTCGGGCGGGTCCCCAAGGACCTCGTCATCGTCGGTGGAGGTGCCGTCGGGGTGGAGTTCGCGACCATCTGTCGCGCGCTCGGAGCCGAGGTCAGGCTCCTCGAGCGGGACGCCCGCCCGCTCGCCACGATGGATCGCGAGATTGTCGATCGCCTGCTCGGGGCCTTCGAGCGCTCGGAGGTGACCGTGTCGACCAAAACCACGCTCGAGGGCGTGACTGCAAAGGATGGGGGGCTCGAGGTGGTGCTCTCCGACGGGACGACCGTCGCGCCCGATACGGTGCTCTTCGCTGCGGGCCGGGTTCCGAACACCGAAGGTCTGGGCCTCGAAGATGCGGGTGTCGCGGTCGACGCCCGCGGCAGGATCGTCGTCGACGAATGGTTCAGGACCTCCGCGGAGGGCATCTGGGCGGCGGGCGACGTCGTTCGTCCGACCTTGGCCTCGATCGCGATGGAGCAGGGACGAGCGGCATTCTGTCGGGCGTTCGGCGTCCCCTTCGAGGGGACGGTGGATCCGTGCCCGGTCTCCGCGGTCTACAGTATGCCCGAGCTCTCGGGCGCGGGCCTCACCGAGGAGCAATGTCGCGAGTCGAAGCTCGACTATGAAGTGGGGCGAGCCGATCTCGACCAAACGCCGCGCGGGGTCATCGCAGGCCGTGGAGGCCTGTTGAAGCTCATCTTCTCGAAGCATGACAGGAGGCTCCTCGGCGTTCACTGCATCGCCGACATCGCCTCGGAGCTCGTGGGGATTGGTCAGATGGTCATCCGCTGTGGCGGCACCCTCGACACCATCGCGAACATGTCGATGAACACGCCGACCTACGGCTATGCCTACAAGTACGCGGCCTTCGACGGTCTCCGGCGCGCGCCGAGAGGTCCGCCGGCTGGAGGTGCTCGATGAGTCTTTCGAAGGCTCCCGCGCGGAGCTACAACCAAACGCATGAGCCGCGCCCTTACACCGCGGGCCGGCGCCGCTTCAGCATCTATTGGGCTTGGAGTTATCCGTGGGAGGCGAACCGAGCCCCGACGCAGCTCGACAATCGCTTCTCGACCATGACCGAGGTTCGCCGGGTGGGCTGGCCCGAGTACGAGTCCGCCGAGTGGTCCGAGAGCAACTTCCTCCAAGGTATCGATGGAACCCTCGAGCTCTTCCATCTCTCGCTCGAGAGGTTCCAGAGCCTCATCGGCGAGGTGACGGGGCATCCGGCTCGGGTCTATCAGCGCGTCGACCAAGCGGGGCACTTCCTCCCCTTGGACGAACGCATCCTCGACGACACGGATACGTTGATGGTGTTCGGCCTCGACCACCTCGCGTCCGAGCAGGAAGCGTCCGAGGAGGAGCTCGCCTGGCTGTGCCGGTTTCTTGCCAAGGAGGGGAACGCTCTACTGATTGGACCGCACCACGACGTCGGAGCCTCGGACGACCTCGAGGTGCGCGCGATCGAGTACGCGCACCACGGCGATCCGCTGGTGCCGCACCAGCAGCGCTTCGGACTCTATACGCGCTCGCTGATGAAGGGCCTCGGCGTGCCGGTGGAGAACCGATATGGCCTTCGTCCGGCCGTCTTACCGGGGACGGATCGTCTCGCGCCCCTGTCGGCGATGAGGGATCTCGACCGCCGGCATTGGCTCGACGGGGTCACGACCTTCAATTTCCACCCGCATCTGCCGCACTACGCGGTGACCACCGACGACCCGAAAAACATCCACGTCCTAGCTCGGCAGCCGATCGACCTGACCCGACGACACCCCTTCACAGACGCCGGGAATCGCGAGCTCGACATGTTCCTGTGGATGCCCCCCAACGGAGATCGCGCGGCGGACATCCTGCTCTCCGACTCGACCCTCTTCACCACCTTGTTCGGGGCGAGCGAGAGCCTCGAGCGCTTCTGGAAGAACCTCGCGAACCCATGACCACTCTAGACCTCGACGACATCCAGAGCGGCGTGTTGCGGCCGCGACCCGCGCCCTACGCCGCCGTCTACTACGTCCTCCGCGTCGACGATCGGCGCGCCGGACGCGAGGTGGTCCGCCGCCTGAGCTCGGTCGTGGTCCCGGTCTCACGGGCCGACACTCCGGCCAAGGACACGTGGGTCAGCGTGGCCATCAGCTACCGCGGCCTGGAGGCGTTGGGCGTTCCCGAGCGTTCTCTCGTCAGCTTCGCGCCCGAGTTCCGGGCGGGGATGGCGGCTCGGGCCAAGGTCTTGGGAGACGAAGGCGAGAGCAGCCCGCAGAACTGGGAGTCTCCGCTCGGCTCGAGCGACGTCCATCTGGTGCTCACGGCGCTGTCGGCGGACGACGAGCGCCTCGAGGCCGCCGTCGCCCGCGCGCGTGAGACCTTTCGCGGCGTCTTGGGTGTCGCACCGATCTGGCGCCAGGACTGCCACTCGCTCCCCTGCGAGCGAGAAGCCTTCGGGTTCAGGGATGGGATCAGCCATCCCGCGATCGAAGGCAGCGGCATCTCCGGCTCGAACCCGCACGAGCCGCCGCTGCAACCGGGTGAGTTCGTGCTCGGATATCCCGACGAGATGCAGGCGTCGCCACCGATCCCTGAGCCCGAGACGCTGGGCAAGAACGGGAGCTACGTCGCCTTCCGCAAGCTGCATCAGCGCGTCGCTGAGTTCCGTCGTTACCTGACGAGCAACACGAAGAGCGCCGAGGAAGCCGAGTGGTTGGCGGGCAAGCTCATGGGGCGCTGGCGAAGCGGGGCGCCTCTCGCGCTCTGCCCGATCGAAGACGACCCCGTCCTCGGCGCCGATCGATCGCGCCACAACGCGTTCCAATTCCAGGAGGACCCGATAGGCTACGACACGCCGCGCGGCTGCCACGTCCGGCGGATGAATCCGCGCGACTCGGACGTCGCCGGCGTCGTCCGCATCCATCGTATGATCCGCCGCGGCACCTCCTACGGGCCCCCGCTCCCCGAAGGCGTGCTCGACGACGACGGCGTCGAGCGTGGGCTGATGTTTGCGTTCATCGGCGCTCACCTCGGCCGGCAGTTCGAGTTCGTCCAGTCCGAGTGGCTCGGCGAGGGGCGCTTCTTCGGCGGCGGACCCGAACGGGATCCTATCGCGGGCGCGCGCGGCCCCGGGACCTTCGACATTCCCCGGCGACCATTGAGGCGGCGCCTCGAGGGCCTCCCGCGATTCGTGATCACCAGGGGCGGTGAGTACTGCTTTCTTCCCGGCCTGAGAGCTCTGCAATGGCTCGCGAACCTGAGGACGTGATCGGATGGGATTCGACCCTCCTCTGCTCAGCCTGGATGAAACAGGGATCGGTGATGTACCAACTGCTCGGCGGTGTAGCGATGGCCGGCGTCGAAGAGTGCTCGGAGGTGTCCGATTCGTCCGCCTGCCTGAGTTGGTCAGTCCCTCCCGGTACCTGCAACCAGAGTGCCGTCGCTCACGGTGGGTGCGGCCCTCTGCTCGATGAACGTCACGAGCTCGTTCCACGACTTCACGAACGACTTCGTCCCTTCGTCCTGGAGTCGCGCGGCGAGGGCATAGAGGTCGAAGCCGGCCGCGGTGAACGCGCTCAGCGTCTCCTCGCATCGCCCCCCATCGGCCGCGAGGAGCGTCCTTGTCCCCCCGCGTTCAACGACGGCCCTCAGCGTGGGCTCGGGTATGGTGATCACCGTGAAGGGCGCGGTGAGCGCCTCGACGTACCTCAGGTCGGACGACCTCGGATCCTTGCTGCCGGTGCTGGCCCAGAGCAGTCGCTGCGGCCGCGCGCCCGCGTTGTAGATGCGCTGCCAACGCGGCGAGCGCAGGAGGCTGCGGTACGCCTGGTAGGTGCGCTCGGCCATCGCGATGCCGAGCTTCCCACGGAGCGCCTCCGGCACCCTGTCCGCGACGGCGGCGTCCCAGCGGCTGACGAACATGGAAGCCACCGAAGCGATGTCGGACCGGAGGCCCACCTCCAGGCGACGTTCGATCCCGCGCAGGAAAGCTTCCGCGACGGCGAGGTATTGCTCCCGGGAGAACAGCAGCGTGACGTTGACCGGGATCCCGCAGAAGATCGCCTCTTCGATGGCGGGGAGGCTCGCGGGCGTCCCGGGTATCTTGATCATCAGGTTTGGCCGGTTGGCCCGCGCGAAGAGCGCCTTGGCTGCTGCGAGCGTGACCCCAGGGTCGTGCGCGAGGACCGGCGATACCTCCAGCGAGACCCAGCCGTCGACGCCGGCGGTGCGATCGTAGACCGGTCGAAAGAGGTCCGCAGCCTGCCTCAGATCCTCGAGCGCCAGCTCGAAGAAGAGCTGTTCGCCCGACTTGTCAGGCCGAGCGCGCTCGGCGATGGCTGCCGCGTACGCCTCACCCTTCTTGATGGCCTGCTCGAAGATGGTTGGATTCGAGGTGAGGCCGGTGAGGCAGAGGTCTCGGATGGCGCGCTCGAGCGTGCCGGTGCGGAGCAGGTCGCGGGTGATATTGTCGAGCCAGACGCTCTGCCCGAGACGCTGGAGCCACGCGGTGGGCTTCACTCCAGGACCACCCGCCGGTTCGGCTCGTGGCAGGATGAACCGTTCGACTGCATTCGCGAAGCCTTCGTCTGCGAACGAGGTGGTCACCAACGTGGCCCGCCGTTTGACCTCGTCGCTCGCGTTGCCCATCGCGATGCTGAGCCCGCTCTTCTCGAACATCAGCACGTCGTTGGGTTGGTCGCCGAGCGTGGCGATGCGATCGAGCGGGATCTTGAGGTAGCGCGAGAGTCGGTCGATGACCACGCCCTTGTTCGCCGTCGGATGGGTCACGTCGAGGTAGTGCGGCTGCGAGCGCGCCGCCGACACCTGCGTCCCGAACGCCTCCTGAACCGCGGCCTCGCACGCGGCGACGCGCGCATGGTCTTCGCTCACGCCGACGATCTTCACCACGTCGGCCTGGACCTCGGCGAAGCTCGGAACCACGACCGGAGGCTGCTGGATGTTGGACGTCTCGCGGCTCACGCGCGGCGCCGCCTGCGAGCGCACGCACCAGTCCTTGGCCCGGAAGGCCCACACGTCGAGACCGTGCGATTCGATCATCTGGATGAGCGCCGGCACGAGGTACTCGGGCAGAAGACGCTCGTCGAGCAGCGAGAGATCGGGCAGCACGATGACCCCCCCATTGAAGGCGGCCATCGGCATCGTCAGATGGAGCGGCTCGACCAGCATCCGCATGCCGAACGGAGGACGACCGCTGGTGATGGTAAAGACGATCCCGCGTTCACGAAGGTCGTCGACCGCCCGGAGAACGCGCTCCGTGAGCACCTTGTCTTTGGTGACCAGCGTACCATCGACGTCGGCCAGGACCGCGGAGATCGGAGTGTCGGGGTACGGGCTAGACATAGCGCCGCTCCATCCGCTCCAGCGGGATCGGCTTGATCTTGCTCCCCTGGCCTGCACATCCGAAGACCTCGAAGCGCGAGAGGCAGACGCTCTGCGCGGCAGCGACGGCGGCGGCCAGATAGTGCCGCGGGTCGAAGTCTTCGGGGTCCTCGGCGAGGCTCCGGCGGATGGCGCCCGTCATGGCGAGGCGGATGTCGGTGTCGCTGTTCACCTTTCGTACGCCGTAGCGGATGCCCTCCCGGATCTCTTCGAGCGGGACCCCGTAGGTCTCGCCGATCTCGCCGCCATACCTGCGGATCACCTCCAGCCACTCCTGGGGAACCGAGCTCGCGCCGTGCATGACGAGGTGAGTGTCGGGGATGCGGGCGTGGATCTCCTTGATCCGGTCGATCGCGAGCATCTCTCCGGTCGGCTTTCTGGAGAACTTGTGTGCGCCGTGCGAGGTGCCGATCGCGATGGCCAGGGCGTCGACCCGCGTCTTCGCAACGAAGTCGGCGGCCTGCTCGGGATCGGTGAGCAGCTGGTCGCGCGACAGCTTCCCGACGGCGCCGGAGCCATCCTCGACGCCGGCTCGGCCGGTCTCGAGCGAACCGAGGCAACCGAGCTCGCCCTCGACGGAGACTCCGACCGTATGGGCCATCTCGGCGACCTTGGTCGTGGTTTCGACGTTGTACTCGTACGTGGCGGGCGTCTTCATGTCGGGCATCAATGAACCGTCCATCATCACCGACGTGAACCCGGAGCGGATCGACGCGAGGCAGACCTGCGGGCTCGCGCCGTGATCCTGGTGGAAGACCACCGGAGTGTCCGGGTACGCCTCCACCGCTGCGAGCGCGAGATGGCGTAGAAACGGCTCCCCTGCGTACTTTCTGGCGCCTGCCGAAGCTTGCAGGATGACGGGGCTGTCGGTCTTGGCGGCCGCAGACATGATGGCCTGGATTTGCTCCAGATTGTTCATGTTGAACGCGGGGACACCGTAGTCGTGCTCAGCCGCGTGATCGAGCAATTGACGCAAGGAAACGAACGCCATGGGTGACCTCTCGCTGTGAAGCTCGCATGCTCCGTGCCACGAGATGAGCTCGGCCCGCGCTGGGCGCCGTCACGCCGCTTGGAGGAGCGTGCGAGCAATCCGCGCCATCTCCGCGGACTCGTCGACAGCAATGACCCAAGCCGACGCCTGACTGTTCGTCCTGGTGATCGGCTCGTCCGCGGCGTTCGCCGCGTTCTTCGCCTCGTCGAGGTCGAGCCCCAGCCATGAGAACGGCTCGACAATCCGCTTCCGCACCTCGGCGGCGTTCTCTCCGACGCCGCCCCCGAACACGACAGCGTCGAGACCACCGAGGACGGCAGCGAACGCGCCGATGACCTTGCGCACGCGATGGCAATAGAGATCGAGCGCCAGCATCGCGTGGGCGTCCTGAGTCTCGGCGAGTCGTAACACCTCGGGCATGGCGCTGTGGCCGCACACGCCGACGAGGCCGGCGCGCTCGTTGATCATGCGGTCGAGCTCGTCGGCCGAATAGCCCCGCGTGCGCAAGAGGTGAACGATGAGCCCCGGGTCGACGTCGCCGGAGCGGCTCGCCATCATCAGCCCCTCGGAGGGCGAGAAGCCCATGGACGTGTCGAGGGCTCGACCCTCCCTGACGGCCGTGGCCGAGCAGCCTGCCCCGAGCTGAAGGGTGACGAGACGCCGGGGCCTCCGCGGGTCGAGCTCGAGAGAGCGGCGGGCCATGAAGGCGTGCGCGAGCCCATGAAAGCCGTAGCGGCGTCCTTTGACCTCGGGAGGCAGCGCATACCTCGCGGCCGGCTCGGGCAGGTCGGCGAAGAAGGCGGTATCGAGGGCCGCAATCTGGGGCACGTTCGGTCCAAAGGCAGTTCGAGCGGCCGCGAGGTAGCGGAGCGCGAGGGCGTTGTGAAGGGGCGCGAGGGGGCTCGCCTCGCGGATCGCGGCCTCGACGGAGGAGCAGATGAAGGCATGCCGCTGCAGGTCCCCTGCGTGGACGATGCGGTGTGCAACGGCGTCGACTCGCCCCAAGGGTGCTGCGAACGCAGCGAGATCGACATGGTCGTCCCGGTCGAACCTTTGCGTGGAGAGCGCCCAATCCCCGGCCCACACCGTGACCTTCACGGAGGAGCTGCCCGTGTTGACCAGGAGCAAGCGCAGCTCGTCCATCATCGGAGGTCTCCGGGCGCGCGTCCCGAATCGAAGGACTCGACGACGGGAGCGTTCCAGATCTTGATGGCGGGCGCTCCGCGATAGTAGTCGAGGACGTCGAGCGTTCCTGTATCGAGCAGGAAGTGCTGACCGGCGCCCGGCGGGAGCCCGATCCAGCGCGCGCCCAGCACCCGCAAGAGATGTCCGTGCGCGAAGAGCACGACGTCACCCTCGACTTCCCGGACGCGCGCTATCACGCGGTCGACACGTGCGCCGACGTCGGCTGGACCTTCGCCCTCGGGGCAACCGTCGCGGAAGATCGACCAACCCGGGTTGGTGGCGTGGATCTGCGACGGGGTCAGTCCCTCGTACTCGCCATAGTTCCATTCGACGAGGTCGGGATCGATCTGGGCCGAGTCGCCGAGCCCGCACAGCTCGCACGTCTCCCGCGCACGAACGAGAGGGCTCGTCAGCGCGAGCGCATACGACTGGCGGCTCAGCACCGGCCGGAGCGCACGTGCCAGTGCGCGCCCCGTTTCGGTGAGTGCGATGTCGGTGGTGCCGGTGTGCTGCCCGCTCCGGCTCCAGGCTGTCTCGCCGTGCCTCACGGCGAAGACCCGGCCTCGTGTGCTCTTCGCCATCGTGCATGGCCCTCGGTCACCGCTCCGGCTTGCTACCCTCCGGGAAGGTCCAATCGTCGACGTCGGGCTTGTCGGCGCCAAACTCGTACGCGTAGTTCTGGCACTCGATCTGAGCGTTCCGCAGCTTCTCCTTGGCGTGAATACCGACGCGTTGGAGCGCGGGCACGTGATCGATGACGTCCATGGCCAGCGTGAATCGGTCGATCCGGTTCTGGATGGCGAGATCGAGCGGAGTGTTGATATTTCCCCTCTCCCGGTAGCCTCGCACGTGGATGTTGTGATGGTTCGTCCGCCCGTAGGTCATGCGGTGGATCAGCCAGGGATAGCCGTGGAAGTTGAAGATCACCGGCTTGTCGGTCGTGAAGATGCTGTCGAAGTCGCGGTCCGGGAGTCCGTGCGGATGCTCCTCGGACGAGCTCAGCCGATAGAGGTCCACCACGTTGACGAAGCGGATCTTGAGCTCCGGGAAGCTCTCGCGGAGGAGCGCCACCGCCGCCAACGACTCCTTGGTGGGTATGTCGCCGGCGCAGGCCATCACGACGTCGGGCTCCATGCCTTGGTCGGTGCTCGCCTTGTCCCAGACGCTGATGCCCTTGGTACAGTGCGCGATCGCTTCGTCGATGTTCAGATACTGCAGATGCTTCTGTTTGTCGCAGACGATGACGTTGACGTAGTCGGTGCTGCGCAAGCAATGATCGGCGACCGAAAGCAGCGTATTGACGTCGGGCGGCAGATAGATGCGGCACACCTTGGGATCTTTGTTGAGCACGACATCGAGAAACCCGGGATCCTGATGCGTGAACCCGTTGTGATCCTGACGCCAGACCGTGGAGGTGAGGAGGAGGTTCAGCGAAGACACCGGTGCTCGCCACCCCTGCTCGCGGCTCATTGCGAGCCACTTGGCGTGCATGTTGAACATCGAATCGATGACGTGCGCGAAGGCCTCGTAGGTGGAGAAGAAGCCGTGTCGGCCCGTGAGGAGGTAGCCCTCGAGCCATCCCTCGAGCGTGTGCTCCGACAGCATCTCGAGGACGCGCCCATCCGGCGCGAGTTGCCCTCCGTCCGCGTCCTCCGGGAGATAGTCCGCCAGCCACAATTTCTTGCTGGCCTCGTAGATGGCGGTGAGGCGGTTCGAGGCGTTCTCATCGGGACAGAACACCCGGAAGTTCTCCATGTTGCTGCGCATGACGTCGCGCAGGAGCAGACCGAGCGGCTTGGTATTCTCGGCCATCACCTGTCCGGGCTGCTCCACGTGGATGGCGTACTTGCGGAAATCCGGCATGCGGAGCGGCCTCCGCAGGAGACCGCCGTTGGCGTGCGGATTGGACCCCATGCGGCGTCGACCTTGGGGCGACAGCGCTCTCAGCTCCGGGCGCAGGCGACCCCTCTCGTCGAACAGCTCGTCGGGCCGGTAGCTCCTCATCCAGTCCTCGAGCTGCTTGAGGTGCGCCGGGTTCTCGTGCATGCCCGAGAGCGGAACCTGGTGCGAGCGCCATGAGCCCTCCACCTTGTGGCCGTCCACCTCGCGGGGACCGGTCCACCCCTTGGGGGTCCGCAGGACGATCATCGGCCAGCGCGGTCGGACCGGCTTTCCGCTTCCCCGGGCTTCTTTCTGGATCCGCCGGATCTCGAGCACGCAGTCCTCGAGCGTGGCAGCCATCAGCTGATGGACGACCGCGGGGTCGTCGCCCTCCACGAAGTGGGGCGCCCATCCGTAGCCGCGCATCAAGCTCTCCAGCTCCTCGCGCGAGATGCGTGCGAGCAGGGTCGGATTGGCGATCTTGTAGCCGTTGAGGTTCAGGATCGGGAGCACCGCTCCGTCGCGGATCGGGTTCAGGAACTTGGTCGAGTGCCACGCCGTGGCGAGGGGCCCGGTCTCAGACTCTCCGTCGCCCACCTCCACCGCCACGAGTAATTCCGGGTTGTCGAATGCGGCCCCGAACGCATGGGAGAGGCTGTAGCCCAGCTCGCCGCCCTCATGAATGGAGCCGGGCGTCTCGGGCGTGCAGTGACTCCCGATGCCGCCCGGGAACGAGAATTCGCGGAAGAGATCGAGCATGCCCTCAGCATCTTCGCCCTTGTTGGGGTAGATCTCGGAGTAGGAGCCCTCCAGATATACGGGTGCCAGGACACCCGGTGCGCCGTGGCCGGACCCGGCGAGAAAGATCGCGTCGAGGTCGTACTTGTTGATCAGGCGATTGAGGTGAACGTAGATCAAGCTCAGGGCAGGGCTTGCGCCCCAATGTCCGAGCAGGCGCTGCTTCACGTCCTCGGCCCGCAGCGGCTCGCGGAGCAGAGGATTCGAGCGCAGATAGATCATCCCCACCGCCAAGTAATTGCACGCTCGCCAGTACGCGTGCATCTTGCGCAGCTCATCGGGCGACAGGCGCTCGGATTGGGTGCTTTGAATCTTGGCAGTGTTCGAACGAGTCATTCGTCATCTCCTCGGATTGAATCAACCCACGCTGATCAGATCATCGCCTTGGCCTTCATCCACCGCCACGCCCAGCGGGCAGCACCGAGGAGGGCGGTCTTGTCATTCATGATGATCCGCACGGGAATCTGTGCGAGCAGTGGACTCAGACGGCCCTTGTCGAGGTAAGCGTTCAGGAATGTTTTTCCTCGCAACCTCGTCACGATCTTCGGAGCGATCCCACCGCCGAGGTACACCCCGGCCGTCGCCATGAATTGGAGCGCGACATTACCGGCGACGGCCCCATAGAGGGAGACGAAGAGCTCGACGGCGTGCTCTGCCAGCGGGCACTCGCTGGACGCCCGGAAGATCTGGGCGGCGCGATCGCCGGTCGACAACCTCTCCGCCAACCACTCGGGTTCTTCATCCCGTGCGGTATCCTTCAAGAACGAATAGATGTTGAAAAGACCGGGACCCGAGAGAGCTCGCTCGCAACTCACTCTCTTACCCAACTTGTCCACGAGATATTCGAGCAGCGCGATTTCCAATTTGTTCCGCGGCGCGAAGTCCGCGTGGCCACCTTCACTGGGTATGGGGATGTACTCATCGCCCATCCAGACGATGGCGACCTGCCCGAGCCCGGTGCCAGCGGAAACGAGTGCTGCCGTCGTCGTCCGCACGGCGTGCCCCGGATTCAGCTCGACGAAGTCCGTGCCGGAAAGGGATGGAATGCCCCAGGCGTTGGCTTCGAGGTCGTTGATCAGACCCACCTCCGGCACCGCCAGGTAATCGCTCAATTCGCGCGCATCGACCGCCCAGGGGAGATTGGTGAGCACCGCCCGCCCGTTCTTGACCGGACCGGCGACGCCCACGCACGCGGCATCGATCCTTGCCGGATGAGCCGCCAGAAAGGTTGCGATGATCTGCTCCAGACTCGCGTACGCACCGCTAGCGAATTTCTCGAACACTCTCGATCTCGAGCGTGGCCCCGCGCCGTCGGCATCGACGAGCGCGAGACGCGTGTTGGTCCCGCCGACATCGATGCCCAAGATCATGGGTGGACCACTCGGGTGTCGGCCGCGCAGCGCCGACGCCGCGCGCGTTTGTCTGCGGTGTGGCTCATAGAACTTACTTCGACCAACGGCTTCCGTCCTTGTGAGAAGCCGGTTGCACGGGCTGGGCCGCGTAACCGCCAAGCCCGCGGGCCTCGAAGCCGGCCTGCTTCGGCCCCACCGAGCACGGCGCGAGTCGGTTCCGCGCCAGAGCGCCCGGACTCGACGATCACGCCGCGGCGATCGAGCGAAGCCGCTTGTTGTAATGACGGTGACGAATCGGCGGCTCAGGTTCCAAGCGAAGCGCGCAATGAGGAAGCGACGCTCATCTCGACGCGGCCGTGTCCTGACACCAGTGATGGACGACGTAGAGGTAAGGGAACAGCGCGAGCGCCCGGACGATCAGATAGCACGCCATGGCCTCGACGATCTCGACGTTCGGATAGCTGTAGGCGACGACGGCCAGGGCGAGCGCAGGATTGCCCAGGACGGCGATCGACGCGAGCGTCCTGCTGTCATCGAGCCGAGGACCTCCTGCGAGGTGCGCGACCGCTGCAGATACGAGCACGACGACGAGCACGGCGAGTATGGCCCACGGGCTGACCTCGAGCAGCACGGGCACGCCGAGGCGGAGCACCAACCCGAGCGCCACCACCAACCCAACCCAGAAGACGGCCCGCACCACCCGTTCGAGCTTCCGGGCGGTGCGCGGCCAGCATGCGGCCATGGCCATGCCCGCAAGGAGAGGAAGGATGAGCTTCACCAGAATGATCGTCGCAAGGGTCCCTGGTTGGACGGCGAGCTCGATCGGAAAGACCCGCTCGAGCACCTCGATCCACAGGGGGACCGTGAGCGGAGCCAGGAACGACACCGTTGCGAGGATGACCACTGCCGTCGACCGGCCGCCGAGCGGATGAAGCGCGATGGGCGCGCCGGGACACGCGGCCATCAGACCGATGATGACGGCAGCCAGACGGCTGAGCGGAAGCGTCCACACCACGGCGATCGCCAGCACCGGTACCACCAGCTCCAGCACCAACAGCGCGCGAAAGATCAGCCGTCGCTCCACCCACGTCTTGCGTAGATCCGCCGCAGTCGTGCGAAGCCCGATCGCGAACACCAGCACGACAACGACGTTCTCCACGAGAAAGGCCATGGCACCCGAGCCCATCGAGGTGCATTTGGAGTGCCTTGGTCATGGGTCCGCGAACGAAGTCGCGACCGCGCCCGAGGAAATCGATCGGACTCGCGACCGCCGAGTCGATGATCCCGCTGGAATGGAAGCTGCAGCCCGGAGCTCCCGTCACCTGAGCTGATTTGGCCGCCCGATCATCAAAAGAGCACGGCGTTCGCTCGCTCACCGCCGCGGACGGTGCGCAACTCGAAAGCGAGGCGGCAGGAGGATTGAAATGGCTTCGCTCATCGAAGACTACGGCTTGATCGGCAACCTCAACACCGCCGCGCTCGTCTCGAGCAACGGCTCCATCGACTGGCTTTGTGCGCCACGCTTCGATTCGGACGCATGCTTCTCGGCCGTCGTCGGCTACGACACGCACGGCCGCTGGGCGATCAATCCAACGGTCCCCGTCCGGGAGCGTCGCCCGCGATACCGCGGCGACACGCTCATTCTCGAGACCGAAGTCGTGTGCGACGGCGGCGCTGTTCGGCTCATCGACTTCATGCCCATCGCCGACGGTCAGTGCCAGATCGTGCGCCTCGTCGAGGGCCTGGAAGGCGAAGTCCCGCTCGAGATGATGCTCGACGTTCGCTTCGGCTACGGCGCGAATACGCCCTGGCTGAGGCCCCTCGAGGGCGGCTATTCCTTCACCGCGGGTCCGGATGCCGCCTTCTTGCGGTCGGAGGTCGAGGTCGAGCCGGGGGACGGCGGTGTCAGCGCCTACTTCACGGTGAAGAAGGGCGAACGGAGGAGGTTCACGCTCAGCGTGAGTCCTTCGCACCTCGCCGATCCGCCCCCGGTCGATCCTGAGCGTGCGCTCGACGAGACCGAGCGCTACTGGCGAGAGTGGGCGGGCCGCTGCACCTACGTTGGGCCCTACCGTGACGCCGTGCTGCGCTCGCTCATCACGCTCAAGGCGCTCACCTACGCTCCGACCGGAGCGATCATCGCGGCACCGACCACCTCGTTGCCCGAGGCCTTGGGAGGGGTCCGCAACTGGGACTACCGCTTCTGCTGGTTGCGCGACACGAGCCTCACATTGAGCGCGCTGGTGCTGGGCGGCTACGTCGAGGAGGCCACGGCGTTCCGAGACTGGCTCTTGCGCGCCGTCGCCGGGAACCCGCGCGAGACGCAGATCATGTACGACATCAATGGGGGACGCCGGCTGACCGAGTTCGAGCTCGACTGGCTCCCTGGTTACGAGGACTCGAAGCCGGTGCGCATCGGCAATGCGGCCTCGGACCAGCTGCAGCTCGACGTCTTTGGCGAGGTGCTCGCAGCCGCCTACCTCGCGCGCAAGGCAGGCCTCCCTGCCCGCCCGGAGGCGTTTCCGGCTCGGCAGGCGCTGGTCCAATACGTGAGCGAAATCTGGCAACAACCCGACGACGGGATCTGGGAGGTCCGCAGCGGCCGCCGCCACTTCACGTACTCGAAGATCATGGCCTGGGTAGCGATCGACCGGGCGGTGCGACTCATCGAAGAGTTCGGGGACGGCGGCGCGGCCGGGGCCGAGCTCTTGCCGCGGCTGTCGGCACTGCGAAGCCGCATTCACGAGGAGATCTGTGCGAGGGGCTTCCACCCCGGCGTCGGCGCGTTCACGCAGTCCTACGGGAGCGCGGCGCTCGATGCCAGCGTGCTGCTCATGCCGCACATGGGCTTCCTGCCGGCTCACGACCCGCGCGTGCAGGGGACGGTGCGCGCCGTCGAGCGCACCTTGCTGCGCGACGGCTTCGTCTTGCGTTACCAGACGGGTGAGCAAACGGACGGTCTGCCGGGGAGCGAAGGTGCGTTCCTCGCCTGCACCTTCTGGTTGGCCGACAACTACGCCTTTGCGGGGCGCGTCGACGAGGCGCAGGAGCTCTTCGAGCGGCTGCTGTCGCTTCGTACCCCACTCGGACTGCTCGCCGAGGAGTACGAGCCCTCCTTGCACCGACTCATCGGCAACTTCCCGCAAGGCTTCTCGCACCTCGCGCTCATCACCTCGGCGAGCGTGCTCGACGCAGCGATCCGTGGGGAGCGGGCGTCAGAGACCAGGCGTCCCGCCGCCTAGGTGAGGTCCTCGCCTTGCCCGAGCAAACGGTGATCGGCAGGCGCGGAATCAGCGACCGGAGTCGCCGCACCGCAAGATCGAGGGCATGCCCCTTCGAGGATGCTGTTGGTTCAAGTCGGCGCGCGCGCGATGAGCCCGTTCGTGGAAATCCTCGGACCGGCGCTCCGCCCCGCCAATGACACTACCATGAGCCGTGTTGTCGAGCGGGACGCCTGGCGTTAGGACCAACCATGCTCGAGCTAATCGCTGCGCTGCTCCTGAGCGCGACGCCGTACGATCTCGTGCTCGCGGACGGACGGGTGGTCGATGGGACCGGCGCGCCTTGGTTTCGCGCCGACGTCGGCATCCGTGGTGATCGGATCGCGGCGATCGGAGATCTCGGCTCGGCCAAGACGAAGCGTCGCATCGACGTGGGCGGGATGGTGATCGCGCCCGGCTTCATCGACATGCTCAACCAGTCGGAGCTGGGGGTGCTGATCGACAACCGGCTCGAGTCATACGTGCGGCAAGGCTTCACCACGCTCGTTTGTGGCGAAGGCCGGTCGATCGCACCGCTGAACGAGGCCATGGTGCAGGACCTGGGACCGCTCCTGGATCGCTTTCAACTGAAGGTCGACTGGACGGATCTGAACGGCTTTCGACGCCGATTCGAGAAAAATCGTTCGGCCCTCAACTTCGCGCTGATCGTGGGCGCCACTTCGCTGCGCGAGTACGTGCTCGGCTCGGGGGACGTACAGCCGAACGCGCAGCAGCTCGAGCGCATGGTCCGGGAGGTGGAGCGCGCGATGGATCAGGGAGCGTTCGGAGTCTCGAGCGCACTGATCTATCCCCCCTCGACGTACGCGCACACCGAGGAGCTGATCGCGCTCGCCGCCGCCGCCGCAAGAGAGGGGGGCTCATACTTCACGCACATGCGAAGCGAGGCGGACGAGATCATGCCGGCGCTCGAAGAGGCGATCCGCGTCGGTCGCGAGGCGAAGATACCGGTCGAGATCTGGCATCTCAAGGTCGCGGGCAAGAACAACCACGGGCGGATGAAGGAGGTCGTCGCCCGGATCGAGCAAGCGCGACGCGAGGGGGTCGACGTCACCGCCGACGTCTATCCGTACACGGCGGCGATGAACGGGCTCACCGCGAACATTCCGGCCTGGGCGCAGAACGGCGGCAACGCTGCGATGCTGCAGCGAATCGAGGATCCCGCGACACGGGCGCGCATCAAGGCAGAGCTCTGGAACGGCGGGCTGGGAAGAGAGACTCCCGACGGCATCCTGCTCGCCGTGAGCCCCGCTCCCGAGGTGCAGCGCTTCATGGGCAAGCGCCTCGACAGCGTGGCCAAGGAGCTCGGCCGCACGCCCGAGGACGCGCTCCTCGATCTGGTGAAGATGAGCAAGGGTTGGATTGGCGTGGTCCGCTTCGTCATGGACGAGAAGGATCTGGAGCTCGCGCTGCGACAGCGCTGGGTCTCCATCGGCACCGACGCCGGCGGTCGCGCGCTCGACGGACCGTTCGCCGGCGAGCGCGCTCACCCGCGCGCGTTCGGGACCGCGCCGCGCGTGCTGGGGCGCTACGTCCGCGAGCGGAGGCTGCTCGCAATGGAAGAGGCGGTCCGAAAGATGACGTCGCTCCCGGCGCGGCGCTTGCGAATGTGGGATCGCGGTCTGCTGAGGCCGGGCTTGTCAGCCGACATCGTGGTCTTCGATCCGGAGACCATCCGAGATTTGGCGACGTTCGACGAGCCCCTCCAGTACTCCGAGGGCGTTCGCGTCCTGATCGTGAACGGCCGCGTGGTCATGGAAGGCGGAAAGTTGACCGCCGAGCGTCCCGGACGGCTGCTTCGCCGATGAGCTCGGGCTAGGATGAGGCCTCGTGGGCTTGACGATTCTCCTGCTCGCCCTCGCGTGGAGCGAACCGGCCGTGCGCGAGCCCGAGAGGCCCGAAGGGGCTCTCAGCTCAGGATCGTTGGTCCCGCCCTCGAGCCACACCTGACCGACCGGTGGCTCAGGCGGGCGGTGCGCCTCGTGAAGGGTAGGACACGATTGTTCGACCGGTCGACGGATGACCGCTCGGCCCGAACTGCGGTCTGGTCTGGGCGATGGGGAC
Source organism: uncultured delta proteobacterium (assembly GCA_963803435.1). Classification (GTDB taxonomy): domain Bacteria; phylum Myxococcota; class Kuafuiibacteriia; order Kuafuiibacteriales; family Kuafuiibacteriaceae; genus CAWDML01. Next base: position 738,378 of record CAWDML010000001.1, read on the forward strand.
GAGGATCGACGTGAAGCGGGCGATCGGGGCGCTGCTGCTGGTCGGGCTGGGGATCGACTGCGACTGCGGTGACGGTGGGCTCGGGGTGCTGACCCCCGACATCGAGGCGTCGCCGTCTCCGCTCTCGTTCGGCGTCGCCTATGTCGGGATCGGCGCCACGCGGCCGCTCGCGATCGAGAACCGGGGCGGTGCGCCGCTGAAGGTGGACGGCCTCCGGGTGGCGGAGGGGACGCATCCGGGCGTCGCCGTCCAGACCGAGTCCTTCACGCTCGGTCCCGGAGAAGAGCACGCCGTTTTGGTCACCTTCGTGCCGGAGGCCGTGGGCCCGGCGTACGGGAGCATCCTGATCGACTCCGACGATCCCGACGAGCCTACGCTCGAGGTTCCGATCGAGGGGAGCGGCGAGCGGCGACCCGGTCCGGTGATCTCGGTCTGCGTGGGCGGTGCAAACCTCACCGAGCGCTGCGTCCTTCCGCTGCGCATCGACTTCGGTCAGGTGCCCTTCGGCCAGACGCGCGAGGCGACCGTGACCATCGCCAGCGTGGGGACCGAGAGCCTCGAGCTCCTCTCCGCTGCGTTCGAGATGGGCGCGCATCCTTCGATCACGATCGATCCCCAGGGGCTCTCCGGAACGATCCCCGTGAACGACTCTCGGATCATCACCGTCCGCTTCTCCCCCACGGTGCCGGAGGAGGTGACCGCGGTCCTGCAGATCACGTCCGACGATCCGGAGCGCTCCTTCGTCCCGGTGATCATCACCGGCAGCGGCATTGCGCCGACGTTGTGTCTCTCCGAGCAGGTGCTCGACTTCGGACGGGTCGCGATCGGCGACTTCGCCGAGCGAACCGTCAACCTGGAGAGTTGCGGCGAGGTCGCGTTCGACATCACCGCCCTGGAGATCGTGAGCTCCACCGAGTTCTCCATCCAGACCGCGCCCGCGCTCCCGAGCATGCTGGCGCCGGGCGACACCGCCGACGTGACCCTCCGCTACGCTCCGGTCGACGCCGGGCGCGACATGGATCAGATGCGGATCCGCTCCACGGTTCCCGACGGCTTCGTGTCGTTGATCGGTGAGGCGGCTGCCTGCGATCTGGTGGTGACGCCGAACCCGGTGAGCTTCAACGCGGTGGCCTCCGGAGCCTCGAGAACGCGGACGGCGCTCCTCGAGAACTCGGGGGGCATCGATTGCACGATCAGCGACATCCAGCTGGGCGCAGGCACGACCAGCGAGTTCCGGATCTCCTCGGCGCCCCAGCTGCCGGCGATCCTGTTGCCCGGGAACGCGCTCACCGTCGACGTGGACTACACTCCCGCCGACGCCGGATCCGACATGGGAACGCTGGAGATCGCGAGCGACGATCCGACGGAGCCGAGCACGATCGTACAGCTCAGCGGCAGGCGGCTCGGCATCGGGGAGTGCGCGCTCGACATCACGCCCGATCCGATCACGTACGGTCTGGTGCCCCTGGGGAGCTCGGCCACCATGCAGGTGGCGGTGCAGAACGTGGGCACCAACCTCTGCACGCTCTCGCAGCTCCGGCTGTCTCTCTCATCATCCCGTGACTTCTCCATGGTACCGCCGTCCTTCCCGATCCTGATCCCTGGAGGACAATCGAGGAGCTACCCGATCGTCTACACGCCTCGCACAGCCGCTCCCCAGACGGGCGAGCTCGACATCTTCACGGGGCTCATTCCGCTCAACCCGGACTACCTGGTGCCGATCAGCGGTGCCGGCTCGGGGCCGGAGCTCTGCGTCACGCCGGATCCTCTGGTGTTCGGCACGCACACGATCGGACTGCCCATCACGCGCCAGCTCCAGATGTCGGCGTGCGGGACCGAGAACGTGGTGGTCTCGGCGCTCGCCTTCCCGCCCCCCACCTCCGCGGAATACTCGCTCCCGTCTTCGCCGTCGCTGCCCTTCACCCTCACCACCGGCACGCAGCGGAACCTCGACGTGGGCTACACCGGCGTCGACATGGGTCGCGATGACGGCCTGCTCCGGATCACCTCAAATGACGCGATCGAGCCGTCTCAGGACGTCCAGCTCATTGCCCACAGCAGCAACGCGCCGTGCGGCGACCTGCAGGGCAGGCTCTGCGGCCTCGACGGCGCCGGGCCGGTGTCCGGTGGCACGGTCTACGTGGACACGCCGGCGGGACGGGTGCAGGCCACCACGAACACCCAAGGCGACTGGGTCCTGACCTGCGTACCGGCGGGCACCTGGCAGGTCGTGGCGGAGCAAGGATCCTGGAGCACCCGCTTCACGGCGAACGTGCAGCCGGGCTCGCTCACCACCATCCCCGGGCAACAGTGCCTCGACCCGAGCAGCGCGTCGGTCGCGGTCGTCTGGGGCGAGTGGGATCAGATGGAGGGGGTCCTGGACGCGATTGGCATCCCGTACACCTTCTATCAGGAGGTCGACGAAGCGGCGCTGATCAACGACCCGGCCGAGCTCGCCCGGTACGACATCGTCTTCCTCAACTGCGGCTGGAACGAGCTGCTCGCCCTCGGCAATCCGGGGCTGACCAACATCATCGACTTCGTCGACAACGGAGGCTCCATCTACGCCTCGGACTGGGCGTACGACGTGGTGGAGGTGGGATGGCCGTCGTACGTGGACTTCGTGGGGGACGACAACGTGCGGGACGCCGCCCAGAACGCGGGCCATTTCTCGGGTCTGGTCGACGTGGTGGAGCCGGGGCTGATCAACGCGCTCGGTGGACGGACCTGGGTCCCGATCGAGAGCTGCTGCACCGCGATGCTCTCGACCGGTCCGAACACCACGGTCTACCTCCAGGGAGACCGCTTGAACGACGGCGGGACGCACCCGTTCATGGTCGGGTTCCAGCCGGGGCCGACCGCCGGCCGCGTCATCTACACCGACTTCCACAACAGCGGGCAGCCGGACATCGACACCGTCTTCAACTGGCTGATCCTCCAGCTCTGATCGACTCATCCGACCCGCGCTCGCGGCGGGAGCTGGTAGTCGATCGGATAGGCCGAGGCGTCCTGCAGCTCCTGTCCGAGGAGCATCAGGTTGCGGCTCGTGGAGATGAACCCGTGGAGGATGGGTCGATACTGGGTCGAGAGGTACGTGGTCCCACAGGCCGAAGCCTTGGCGCCGTGCCCGGTCTGCAGCCCGTGCACCTCGAAGAACCGGATCACGCAGAGCTGCTCATGCGCGCGGCAGAGCACGTTCATCCGGCTGCTCGTGAGGGCGGCCCCCTCCTCCGAGGCCATCAGGGACCCGAGATATGCGTAGGGCCCGAGGGTCGAGATCGAGAGCCGCGCCTCCGCCGCGACGTTGGCGGTGGTCGGGAGCGGAAGCGTCCGCCTGCACGCTTCGGCCTGGTAGCCGAGCGCGGCCAGATCGGCGAGCGCCATCTCTTCGTGACCGGCTTCCTCTTCCTCGAGATCGTCCAGCAAGCGGCGATAACGGCCGTGCGATGGGTCCCCCGCCGAGAGGGTCGCGCGCGCGAGCACGATGTTCGAGACCGTGTGTCGAACATAGTGGTACATCTGCAGCAGGACCATGGCGACGGTCTCGGGAGCGAGTCGGTCGGCCCTCAACCGCGCGCTCCAGAAGCGCTCGGCTCGCGCGAGCAGGCGATGAGTATCGAGCCGAAAGCGCTGTCCCGGATCCATCATGTGCTCGGGATCGGTGATACGTACCACGGGCCAGGTCGCGGCGTCACTGGATTGGGAGAAGGGGCTCCGGGCCCGGAAGCGTGCGCTCCAGGTGGCGCAGCTTGATCTGCGACAAAGGCGCCGGGCTGCCCTCCATGAGTCGATCGAACCGATCGCGCTGGACGACCACGACCGAGGCGCGATCCAGCCGGAGCATGAATCGCCGCGTGGCGTACTCCACGTTCGTCTCACGCAGCCGCTCGTCGATGCATCGAGCCAGGGCTTCGGTATCTCCGTCCGGCGCGAGCAGCTCGAAGCGATAGCGAGGCCTCGAATCGGGCGGCCACTCGATCCGGGCCACGAAGTCGCCGATCGAGCAGCCGAGGGTACGCTGCGCGTGGAGCACGGCATCCACCACCTGGGACTCGGTGACCTTCTCGCCGGCGATCGACACGACGGCTCCCGTGCGGTGGACGAACCGCAAGAGCGGCAGGCGCTGATAATGGCCGACGACCTCGAGCAGATCCTCGGTGTCGTACCGGTGCAGCCCCCACGCCGTCGTGACGACCAGCCGATACGCGCGCCCCAGCTCGGCGGCTTCCAGCTCGACGAGCCGGTCCCCGTCGTAGAGCTCGAAGATGAACTGGTGGGCCGCGGGGAGCGCACCGGGGCCGATCGTGGCGATGTGGGGAGCAAAGTACCCCTCGGAGGCACCGTAGCCGATGTCGCAGACGGGAAGGTTCTCGGTGAGCTGCCCGAGCTGGGGCAGATAGAGCGACGAGGAGCTCGCGGTCCAGCAGCCGATGAGCGCCAGCCCAGGCCACGCCTCGCGGGGCGTGAGGCGATGGACCTCGCGCAGCCGCTCGAAGAAATAGATGAGGATGCTCGGATTTGGAGTCGCGATGACGGCGAGCTCCTCACCGAGCGTCAGCTCGAGCAGTCGATCGGTGCGCGCCGTGAAAGGGCTGGTCTGATGGATCTCCTGCGTCACGGTCAGCAGCCGACCCCCGAACGCGCGCGGTGAGACGAGGCCGTTGATCGAGCCGACCGGGTGGCCTCCCTTGGTCCGGCTATGGGCCACCGGGGAGGTGGTCACGAAGATCTTCCCCCGCGGAACACGGTGGTGTTCGATCGCACCGGCCAGCCACTGAAGATGGGACTCGGCGAGCATGCGCCGGAAGGCCCGAGTGACCGGGATGAGCCGCGGAGTCAACTCGGAGCCGCTCGTCCGGGTGAACATCTCGATCGGCGCCTTCACGAGTGGGTTGGGCTCGCCGTCGGCGGACCTGTCGATCCAGGGCCGGAGCTCTTCATGGCGACGGACCGGAACGGCGGCCCGGTAGTCGTCCAGGGTCATTCGACGGTCGAGGCCGTGATCGCTCGCGAACTCAGTATTTTGGCTCTCGGAGAGTACAAATCGGAGCATGTCCCGGCGGGCTCTGGCAGGATCGCCGGCGGCGCGGTACCAACTCCAGGACAGGGCGGGAGGATTTGCAGGGCCGCCCATCGGCGTTACTCTAACCCGCGGTTTCTATGCGGAGGCGTGAGTTTATCCTGGGAAGTGCGGCTGGGGCGGCGAGCGCCTGCGCCACGACACCTTCGAGGGGAGGGGCGGCTCCCGACTTCGATCTCGACGCCCATCTCGCGAACCTGGATGGAGGATTGGCCGCCGTCGGCAACCCATTCACCCCGCTTCTCACGCGCGAGCTCGGGCGTCCCCATCGGCTGGAGGGCGCCCCCCGGCGGCTGATTCAGCAGTCGTTGAGATCGCTCTTGCTGACCGGGGCCTATCGCGACGTCCCGAGGGAGCTCCAGCGCGATCCTCGCCTGACGAGCCGGATCGAGGCCGGGCTGCAAGACATGGACGACGCCGTGCTCGGCGTGACCCGCCTGATGGAGGACACGTCGCGGCGACAGCGATCGCTGATCGGTGGGTTCCTCCAGCAGAGACCGGATCTCGCCGCGTGCTTTGCCGAGATCGTGGCCGACGAGGCACGCGCGGTCGGAGTCTCGCCCGCGCGCCGGCTCCAGCTGCGATCGATGTCGACGCAGGTGACATGGCGGATGACGCGGCAGCCCGTCTCGCTGCTCTTCAATCAGTGCTGCGACGCGGTGAACAAGGTCGCGGAGACGTCTTCGAAGGCTCCTCCTGTGGGGTCGGCCGAGGAGGAGGCCGGCCGACAGCCGCTCCCGCCCGGGGAAGGAGCGGTCCGCACCGGCGCCGTCATGCTGGGCATCGCCGGGGTCCACGGGGTCGCGACGGTGATCGGCTTCGCAACGAGGAGTGCGAGCTTCGGCGCGATCGCGGGAACGACCGGCGCCGTGGCCCTCCTGGCGGGCCTCATTACCTTGATCACGGGGCTCACCCTCCGAAGCAACGCGGCCCCCGAGACGACGTTCATCGATACGGCAGGCGGCGAGTGGAGCCGCATGCTGGAGCCCCCGGCGCAGGAGTGAGCGCGAAGCGCTTCGCTCGTCTCGGGCGCGCATCCTCACGGCTGTGAGCCCCTTGCCCGGGCGTCCTGGACGGCGTCGCGCCACGCCGGCTTGGGTCGGCCGTACGCGTCCCACTCGTGAGCGATGTCCTGAGAACTGCGAGCCGACCCGGGTCGCCCGGAGCGGAGAAGTCGGCCCTGTCGTCGAGGTTCGATCGGAGCAAGTCTCCTAGTGGAGGGGTCCGGCGCGGTCAATCGGCGGGCCGGCGCAGGGGCGACCGGGCGCCCGTTGACAAATCCGCGGGACGCTTCTAGCCGTACAGGGGTGGTGCGGGTGCGTGGCTTGCGCGGGCGCCGAGCGGGCGCCGCGCTTTGTGTCGCGGCGTGGGCGGCCGCGTTCCTCGTCGTCCCCGGCCTTCACCTCGTCCACCATCGGGATGACCACGTCCACCTCCCCGGCGGGCGCATCGTCTATCATCACCACCACCACGCCCACGCGTCGACCGCGCATCCTCACCCGCACGCGCGCCCGACCTGGACGCGCGATCCCTCGGGCGCTCCGGACGATCCCTTCACGCCCCCGTTCGCACACGGTCGCGGGGCGCTCGCCCATTTCGGCGCCACCATCCTCGGCGCGCATCCGATGGTGACACTGGCCGAGCCCCGGCCGCTCCCCGGCATCGCCCGCGCGACGCCGGAGGCGAGACCGCGGGGCCCACGGCGATCGCATCACCTCGCGCGGGCCCCTCCGAGCGCCTGACCGCCTCTTTGCCCTCAGCCTAGAGCCGATCGCTTCGGTCGCCGGCGACGTCCGGCGATGCGGAGGCGCGGAGGTGCATCTTGTGCTCCAAGAGGATCTGGCCCGCGGTCCTGGCCGCGGCGCTGGGCGTGGCGGGATCCGCCCACGCCCAGACGACCGGCACGTCGACGGCCACGAGCGAGCTCGTGCCGCCGAGGCTGCTGACGAAGCCCGAAGCCCGCTACCCCGAGGCGGCCCTGCGCGATCGGGTGGGGGGCACCGTGCTCCTCGAGCTGGCGGTGACGGCCACCGGGACGGTCGCCTCGGTCGTCCCGGTCTCCGGCCCGCGGGCTGATCTGGTGGCGGCCGCCAAGGAGGCGGCCCTCGACTTCCGCTTCGAGCCTGCCCGCTATCGAGGCGAGCCAATCCCGATCGTGGTCCGCTATCGAACCACCTTCGCGCCGCCACCGTCGCCTCTCCCGCCCGCGCTCCCGCCGGTGGCGACGGCCACGCCCGCGGCGACGGCCACCGGCTCGGGCGATCGCTACGCGGTGATCGTGCGGGGCGCCGCGCCCGTGGTGCGGAGCGCGTCCGAGGTGGTGCGCGGGAAGGCGGTCCTCTCGGCGGCGCCGCATCGCTCGGCGGACGAGCTGTTGTTCGTGGTGCCGGGCATCTTCATCACGAAGCACAGCGGCGAAGGCAAGGCCTTCCAGATCTTCTACCGCGGCTTCGACGCCGTGCACGGCCAGGACCTCGAGATCTGGGCGGCGGGCGCGCCGGTCAACGACGTCTCGAACCTGCACGGCCAGGGCTACGCCGACCTCCACTTCCTCCCGGTGGAGGTGGTCAAGACGCTGCGCGCCACGCCCGGCGCCTACGATCCGCGCCAGGGCGACTTCGCGGTGGCCGGAACGCTCCGCTTCGACGTGGGGCTCGATTGGCCCGGCATCACGGCCAAGCTGGAGGGCGGTCAGTTCGACACGCTCCGCGTGTTCCTCGGCTACCGGCCCGAGACGGCCACCGAGGACACCTTCGCCGCCGTGGAGCTCTACCATACGGGCGGCTTCGGTCCCTCGCGCGCGGCCGATCGCGCCGCCGGCGTCGCCCAGTGGGTGCAACCGCTCGGCGACGGCGTCGACCTCCGCCTGTTCGCCAGCGCCTATGCCACGCACTTCGCCTCCGCCGGCGTCCTGCGGCTCGCCGATGTCGAGGACGGGAGCGTCGATCGCTACGCCACCTACGATCCGACGCAGGGCGGCGCGTCCAGCCGGGTGCAGGTGGTGGCCGGCCTGGGCCACGAGGACGCCGGCGATGCCTGGTCGCTGTCGCCCTACTTCGTCCTGCGCACGCTCCGCCTCCGCGAGAACTTCACCGGCTTCCTCAAGGATCCGGACGGCGACTCGGAGCAGCAGTTGAACGACGACCTGGTGGTGGGCGCCACCGGCTACTACCGCCGTCGCCTCCACCTGCTCTCCCACCGCGACTCGATCGAGGCGGGCGTCTTCGCGCGGGCCGACTGGATCGATCAGTCGCAGCGCCGCGTCTCGGTCGTCGACGCCTCGGTCACCGCCGACGAGGTCGACGCGCGGGTGCGGGGCCTCGACGTCGCCGGCTACCTCGATCTCTCGGTGTCGCCCTGCGACTTCCTGACCGTCCGCGCCGGGGCCCGTCTCGACGGCCTCGCCTACTTCGCCGAGGACCAGGGCGGCGCCGCCGAGGGCCAGGCCCGCGCCTCGCAGGGCACGCACCTCGGCCTCAAGGGCACCGTCGACGTCCGCATCGTGCCCGCGCTCCACGCGCTGGTGAGCTACGGCGACGGCTTCCGCTCCCCGCAGGCGCGCAGCCTCTCCGAGGGCGAGACCACACCCTTCACCACGGTGCGCTCCGGCGAGGTCGGGCTCCGGCTGAAGCTGCCCCATCTCACCGCCTCGCTGGCGGGCTTCCTCACCACGCTCAGCGACGATCTGGTGTTCGACCAGTCGACCTCCCGGAACGAGCGGGTCCCCTCCACGCGCCGGATCGGAGGGACTGCGGAGCTGGTGACCTCGCCGTTCGAAGGCTTCACGGCGGCCGCCAGCTTCACGTTCACCGACGCCGAGCTCACCGGGAGCAACGACAGGTTCCACGCCGGTGATCTCGTCCCGTACGCGCCTCAGATCGTGGCCCGGCTCGACACCTCGTACGGCCGCGAGCTGGGTGCGCTCTTCGCGCTGCCGGTCAGCGTCAAGGTCGGCGCCGCGCTCTCCGTGCTGGCGCGGCGCCCGCTGCCGTTCGACGAGATCGGACACGACATCATCCTCGTCGACGCGCTCGCAGAGCTGGGCTTCGGCCCGGGTCGGCTCGGCGTCGAGGTCTACAATCTCCTCGGCACGCGCTGGTACGACGGCGAGTTCGTCTTCGCGTCGAGGTTCGATCCATCCAACGCCGCGGCCCTGGTGCCCGAGCGTCACGTCACCGTCGGTGCGCCGCGCACCGTGCTCGCCTCGGTGGCGATCGACTTTTGAAGGAGGTCCGAAGCATGCGTTCACCGTTCCTGCTCCTCTTCACCGCGCTTCTCGGCTGCGGCGGTACCACCGGAAGACGGGTCGTCCTCCACACTGAGCTCGAGACCGACGTGGGCGCTGATCGAACGTTCGTCACCAGCCTGGGCTGGACGGTCACGCTCGACGCCGCCGCCGTCTCCACCGGCGCGCTGTACTATTACGACGGCGAGCCCGCCTTCACCGAGGCGCGGCCGGGCCCCGTGGATCGCTTCTTCGCCGCGCTCTCACCGATCCAGGTCGCGTACGCCCATCCCGGGCACTACCTCGCGGGCAACGCCAAGGGGCAGGTCCTGTCGCCCTACTCCGTCGATCTGCTGGGCGGAGCGGCGATGCTCCCCGACGGCGAGGGGATCTCGGGCGAGTACCGCTCGGCGACCTTCTCGTTCGCGTCGCCGACCGAGGGCCCAGCCCTCTCGACGCTCGACGGTCACGTGGCGATCGCGCGGGGCACAGCCACGCTGGATGGACGTATGGTCCACTTCGCCGCCGACGCCGATCTCGCAGACATCGAGCGCACCGCCAAGGACGGCCAGGTCACCGGGTGCGTGTTCTCGGAGACGGACGTCGAGGAGGACGGGACGGTCACGGTCACCGTGCGCCCCAAGGTCTGGTTCAACCTGGTCGACTTCGCGGAGCTCCCGGAGGGCTCGGCGGAGGCGCCCAGCACGCTCGCGCCCGACAGCACCGCTCGCATCGCGTTCGCGCTGGGACTCGCCCAGCTCAGCGCCTACGAGCTCCACTACACGAAGCCTTGAGAGGAAGAGAGATGAAGACACCGATCGCCATCCTATGTCTGACGTGCGCCACCGCCTGCGGGGGCGGCGCCGGAACCGCCAAGTTCACCACCTGGGGCGAAGAGTACATCGAGGAGATGATCCCGGCCGATCCCGAGGGCGAGGCCGGCTTCGTCGACGGCTGGACCCTCCACTACGACCGCTTCCTGGTGACGATGCACCAGATCCAGGTGGCGGCCAGCGACGGGACCGTGGGCGCGACCATGGAGGGCTCGAAGCTGATCGACAACACCACGCCCGGCCGCAAGGACCTGGTCTCGTTCACCGATCTGGAGGCGCGGGAGTGGGACGCGGTCAGCTATCAGATCAAGCCCGCGACCCCGACCTCCGAGCTGGTCGGCGCGACCGAGGCCGACCGCACCCTGATGGTGGACAACGGTTGGTCGATCTACGTCGAGGGCTCGGCCACCAAGACCAGCACCGCCGGGCCGGTCACCAAGACGTTCCACCTCGGCTACCCCACCGCGACCCAGTACTCGAGCTGCCAGCAGCCCGAGGACAGCGGGCACGCGATCCTCGGCATCGTGGTCACCGACGGCGGCACCGACGTCAGCGAGCTCACCACGCACGGCGATCACTTCTACTACGACCGGCTCAAGGCCTCGCCCGATCCGGCGGTCAAGACGGTGCTGCGCTTCGACGAGAAGGCGGCCGCCGACACCGACGCCGACGGTGAGATCACGCAGGAGGAGCTCGACGCCGAGCGTATCGACGTCATGAAGTACGATCCCTCCGGCTTCGACGCGCCGACCTTGGGCGCATTCATGACCGCGCTGGCCCGCACCATCGGCCACTTTCGCGGCGAGGGCGAGTGCACCATCTCCAAGATCCAGTGAGCTACGGACAGAGTCGGCAGGGCGCCTCCCACGGGTTCGAGAACGCCGGGTTGCTGAGGAAGTCGGCGTCCGTGAGGCTCTCGAGGAACGCGATCACGTCGCTGCGTTCCTCGTCGCTCAGCGTGAAGCCGGCGACCAGCGGGTCCTTGAACGGGTTCTTGCTGCCGTCGCCGGCGAAGGGTCCCTCGGTGAGCGTGCGTCCGCCGGCGGCGTAGTGATCGAGCACCTCGTCGAGGGTGGCGATGCTGCCGTCGTGCATGTAGGGCGCGGTCCGCGCCACGTTGCGCAGCGTAGGCGCGCGGAAGCGTCCCATGTCGGAGGGCTCGCCGGTGAAGGCGAAGAGCCCGGTGTTGGGCTCGGGGTACGCGCCGGTTCCGCCCAGGTTGTAGAGGCCGGTGTTGTGGAAGTGGACCTCGGGCGCGGCGCGACAGGCGTCGTCGACGGCGTCCTGGAAGTTGAAGCCCACGTGGCAGCGCGCGCACTTCAGCCGCTCGGAGTCGAAGAGCGTGCGCCCGCGCTTGGCCGAGTCCGAGATCGCGCCCCGGTCGCCGCGGAGGAAGCGATCGTAGGGCGCATCGCCGGAGATCATGGTCCGCTCGAACGCGGAGAGCGCGCGAACCGCGTTGGTCACCGAGAACGGATCCGGATCGTCGGGGAAGGCGCTCGGGAACATCGCCTGGTAGCGGGGCTCGGCGCGGAGGCGCTCGACCAGCACGTCCTCGAGGCCGTGGAGACCGAGCTCCACCGGCGACTCGCCGAACATCGGGACCCTCGCCTGGGCCTCGAGCTCGAGCAAGGTCGGGTTCGACCAGCCGAGCGTCGACAGATAGGCGACGTTGGTCAGCGACATCGCGTTCCGCGGGTGATCGTCGCCGGTCGAGCCCAGCGCCAACGTCCGGCCGTCGGTGAAGGCGCGGGACTGCCGGTGGCAGAGCGAGCACGACTGGCTCTCGTTGCCCGAGAGGCGCTTGTCGTAGAAGAGGTGGCGGCCCAGCTCGACCGCGACCTCGGACATCGGGTTGTCGTCGGGCACGCGCGGGCGCGGGAAGGACGGCGGGAGCGTCCAGCGGTAGTCGCCGACCTGGACGTCGGCGCAACCGGGTGGGGGATCGATGATGGCGTCGTCGCCGCAAGCAGCGAGGAGCGCGAGGGCGATCAGGCCACGCACGAGCTCAGCATGGCACGACCTCGCTCAACGGGGAGGACGGAGGTCGTCCGGCAGGCGACCGGCCGGCGGGCGCGGCAGCACCGGAGGACGCTCGAGCGTGCCCGGCGTGACGCCGCCGTCGAGATCGGTGCCGCCGTCCTCGGTCATCATCATGCCGCCGTCGGCGGTCATCATCATGCCGCTGTCGCGTTTAGTGCCGGAGTCGGTCCCCGAGTCCGCCGTCTGATCGGTGTCCTTGCACGCGACCGCCCCCAGCATCAGCCCGAGGCAGACCGTGATGAGGTATAGGTATCGCATCAGTACTTGACCCAGATCTCGGTGGCCGCGGGGATGCTGGTCAGCGTCTCAACGTCGGTCTCCGCCTCGATCAGCTCCTTGGTCGCCGGGTTGCTGCTGTACGCCGAGCTTCCGGCCCAGACGATCTGCGCGTCGTCGAACACCGTGAGATCGTCCATCTGCGCCGCGACCATCACCTTGTTCCAACCCGGGAAGCGCGGGGGAAGGATCTGCAGCGCAGCCGCAGGCTCCCCCTCCTCGCCGGGCAGCGCCTCCCACTCGACCGTCGTCACCTCGCCCGTGGCGGCGCGGCAGGTCTGGGTGGCGTGGAAGTAGAGCGTCTGGAAGGGCGTGTCGGGGACGTTGATGCGGATCTGGAACTGGTAGAACTGGTCGTCGGCCGGTCGGGCGGCCGCCTTGGTCCATTCGACCGATAGAGGAATCCCGGCCGAGCTGGTGGCCACGGTCGCTTCACCGAAGGGCCCTGGGACCGCCCGGACCGTGGTGATGGCCTCGGGGAGGTGGACGAGCACCCCAATCGTGTCGGCGCCAGTGCAGCCGTGTCCGACCGAGAACGTCAGGAGCTGGCCTCTGGCCCCGGCGTAGACCGGGCTGGCGACCGTGATGTGCGCGAAGGCGGGGGCCGCGAGGCCGACGAGGGCGCACCCTAGGGTGAGGGCGAGAGAGTGACGAAGAGCAGAATTCACAGAGACCTCCCGAATCAGTGAGATGGGGGCAGCCTAGATCACGGGAGCGAGTCGCCCAACGCGACAAATGGTCGCAGCGCGCGGATCGATGTCCGAACGTCGGCGGGTCGTGTCAGCATGAAACTCGGCCCGGTCGTGATCGTAGGAAGAAGAGCGATGAAGCCCGCGCGCTTGTCATCCGTCATGCTGCTGGCGCTCACCGCCTGTCTCGCCGGCTCCGACCCGCAGCCTCCGGCACGCCGCACCTGCGACGGCGATCCCCGCGCCAGCACGTACGAGCCGGGCCTCACGCGAGAGAGCAAGGACGGTCTGTTCACCGCGCGCCTCGAGGAGACGTCTCCGCCCACGCCGGGCCGCGGTGAGAACGTGTGGAACCTCGCGCTCGTCGACGCCGCCGGCGATCCGATGACTCCGGACAGCGTGCGGCTCAAGGCCTGGATGCCCGACCACGGGCACGGCACCAACCCGCTCTGGAACGATCCGGTCGAGAGCTCCGAGCCCGGCCGCCCCCAGTTCGGCCCCTTCAATCTCTACATGAGCGGGCTGTGGGAGTTCACGATCCACGCGTCGGCCGGTGCGACCGAGGACGAGGCCACCCTCGCGTTCTGCATCACGAAGGAAGACGTCGAAGATCCCGGGTTCGACGGCGGCGTCCCCGTCGACGACGCCGGCATGCCGATCGTGTGCGAGGTGACCGCGCCGACCAGCTGCCCCAGCCCGTCCCCCCGCTACGCCGACGTGGAGCCGATCTTCGCCGAGCGCTGCTTCGGCTGCCACGACGGCTCCGGCGATCAGTGGCCGCTCACGTCGTACGAGCACGTCGCCGACTGGTTCGCGGAGATCCGCGGCATGCTGCTCGCCTGCACCATGCCGCCGCCCGACTCGGGTGTCCCGATGAGCGTCGAAGAGCGGGAGCAGATCCTCGGCTGGATCCGCTGCGGCTTCCCGCCCTGAGATCGCTCAGTCGTCCATCGCGCCGTTGGTGATCCACGCGCGGATCGCGTCGAGGTCGCACTGTTGCAGATGCGGGCGGCCTTCGGGCATGCGGGCGCCGGGCGGGTCGGCGCTGCCGAGCTTGATCAAGAGAAAGCTGTCGTCGGGCTGTCCCGGCACCACGCGCTTCATCCAGGTCATCCGACCCACCGGATGCAAGGTGTTGCCGAGGAGATTCGCGAGCACCGCCGACTGCTCCGCCGAAAACATGAGCCCACCCGCCTTCGTCGCGTCGTGGCACGAGCTGTCGGCGCAGAACTCGGGGCGAGAGAGGCGCTCCGCGTAGATCGACGTCAGCGTCGAGTCGAGGCACGGCGGCGGCGGAGTCGAATCGTCGGTTTCGCCGCCCGAGCACGCAGCAAGCCCAAGAAGGACGGCCAACCCGATCGAGCCGGAGGACATGGCGCCATCATCAGTCAGAAACGGCCCCGGCCGACAACTGCGACAAACTGACGCGGGGCCTTCGATTGCCAAATCTCGGACCGATGATTAGCGTCCGGCACCGTGAAGACCTATCTCATGCTCACGGTTGGACTCCTGGTCGGCTGCGGCTCCAGCGACCCGCCGGAGATGACCTCGGTGACCGTCAGCCCCGCCTCTGTCCAGCGCGGGACCGACGTCACCGTCAACGTCACTGTGGCGAACTTCGAGCTCCGAATGCCGGCCGAAGAGGAGGCGCTCACGGCCGCGGAGGAGGAGATCGCGCCGGCCACCGGCGACTATCCGGACGGCGGACACTTCCATATCTACCTCGACGACCTCGAGACCAACCCGATGCTGGTCAACTGCCCGGACTACTGCGACGACAGCGCATTCATGACCTCGGTCCGCGCCCGCGTGCCCGACGACGCCACGGCGGGATCCCACATGGTGATCGTGCGGCTCAACAACGACTTCCACATGTTCCTGAATCCGCAGATCAAGGGACAAGCCCCGCTGATGGTCACGGAGTAGGACGACCCACCAGCCAGCGGGCCAGCTCGTGGCCGGCGATCACGAGCAGGATCCCGAGCGCGATCGCCGGTAGTGCCCACGCGGCCATCCGACGCCGCCACAGCCGCTCCACGCGCGGGATCGCGGCGAGGCACGCACCGGCGAGGGCCCCGGCCAGCCCCCAGAGGATCAGGCCGTACCAACCCATGGTGAGGATCCCTGAGCCGGCGGTCATCCGCCACGTGCGCTCGACCGGCAGATACAGCGGTCGAGGCAGCCCAAACAGGTAGCTCGCGGAGTAGCCGACCACGGCACCGAGGACCGCGGAGAGCACCACCGGGCTCCGGGCGCGCGGGGACGGCGCCGTCATATCGGTCGCAGCGTGACGAGCCCGAGACCGACGAGCCCGGCCCAGACAATCACCATCATGGCGAGCGCGGCGAGGGCGTCGGCGGTGGTGGAGAGCGGTGAACGATCCCGCTCGAAGGGAAGGAGGACCTGGGCCAGCACCAGCCAGAAACCGAGCGCCACCCAGTGCTCCTTGATCTCGAACATCCCGGTCGCCCACGGGTGCGCGGCGTCCAGGTAGCCCGCGCGAACGTCCACCCGAAACGCCGGGTAGATGAGACCTCCCAGCAGCATGTTGGGCACGTAGAGCGCGAGCACCACGCGCGGATAGAGGCGGCGGAGACGAGCCTGAACGGGGAGCCCGAACAGATGGCGGATCCCGAGGACACCGTTGTGTACGCCGCTTCCGATCAAAGGGATCGCGAGGGCGGCGTGGAGCAAGAGGAGCAGCTTGTCATAGGGCTGCGCGATCATTCCGGCGTCGATTCGAACCCTCTAGTACCGAGGAACCTTCGGATCAACCTCGACGGACCACGCGTCGATGCCGCCGCGGAGGTTGTAGACCTTCTTGAACCCCTGCTGCAGGAAGTGCTGCGCCGCCGCCATCGAGCGCGCGCCGCTGTGGCAATGGAAGACCAGGGTCGCGGCCTCCTTGTCGAGCACCTCGATGGACTGGGCGGCCGCCTGATCGAGCAGCCGCGCCCCCGGGATGGTGGCGATCTCGCGCTCGCGCTCGGTCCGCACGTCGAACAGCTCGATGGGCTCACCGGCGTCGAGGCGGGCCTTGAGCTCGCCGGCGGTGATGATGCGAACGCGGGGCGGCTCGTTCGGGTTGTCGATCTTGAAGCCGCCGGACTCGCCAGGGACGAAGTCGATGTGCACGCCGTTCGCCTTCTGGGCCGTGCCGCGATCCACCAGCAGGGCGACGCCGTTCGACTCGATCTCGAAGTCGCCGGGTTTCGGATGATCGAGGTCGAGGCCCGGGCGCCACTCCCGATCGATGGTGAAGCGAACCCGCGCGCCTGGCTCCTCGGAGAGCGCGCCGGCCAGCGCTTCCTTGGCGCTGTCGGTGATCGCGATCTTGGGCGGCGCGATCTCCGGAGGCTCGCGACCGAGCAGGCCGTGGAGATCGCCGGCCTCGTACATCTGCGTGACGATGTCGGCGCCGCCGACGAACTTCCCCTTGACGTAGAGCTGCGGGATCGTCGGCCAGTTCGAGTACTGCTTGATGCCCTCGCGGACGTTGGGATCCTCGAGTACGTTCACGGTGAGATAGTCGTCGAGGAACTGATCCAGCACCGAGACGACGCGCGCCGAGAAGCCGCACTGAGGGAGGCGGCGCTTGCCCTTCATGAACAGCACCACGTCGTTCTTGGAGACCAGCTCGTCCAGTTGCGCCTTGAGCTCCGGGGTCAGCATGGGGACAAGCTACTCCGTTTGCATCGGTGGGCAAGTGCAGAACAAGTTGCGATCGCCCCAGGGATTGTCGACGCGGCCGACGGAGGGCCAGAACTTGTGTCGCTTCAGCCACGGCGCCGGCAGCACCGCCTGCTCCTGGGTATAGGGCCGATCCCAGGGGCCAGCGATGTCTTCGATCGTGTGCGGCGCCCGGGTGAGCGGGTTGTTCGCGCGATCGAAGCGGCCCTCCTCGATCGCCCGGATCTCCCCGCGGATCGCGATGAGCGCGTCGCAGAGGCGATCGAGCTCGGCCTTCGATTCGCTCTCGGTCGGCTCGATCATCATGGTGCCCGCCACCGGGAAGCTCATCGTGGGGGCATGAAAGCCGTAGTCCATCAAGCGCTTGGCGATGTCGTCGACCTCGATCTCGGCGGTCCGCTTGAACGGACGCATGTCGATGATGAACTCGTGCGCCACCCGCCCGGTGACACCGGAGTAGAGGATCTCGAAGTGCGGCTCGAGACGCTTGGCCATGTAGTTCGCCGCCAGGATCGCGACCTCGGTCGCCTTCCTCAGCCCCTCCGATCCCATCAGCGAGATGTACACCCACGGGATCGTGAGGATGCTGGGGCTGCCGAACGGGGCGGCCGCGATGGGACCGATCGCCTTCTCACCGTGCTTGCGCAGCGAGTACGGGTGCCCGGGCAGATAGGGCGCCAGATGCGCGGCCACGCCGATCGGACCCATGCCCGGCCCACCGCCGCCGTGCGGGATGCAGAACGTCTTGTGCAGGTTCAGATGCACGACGTCCGCACCGTACTCGGCGGGCCGGCAGATACCGACCTGCGCGTTCATGTTGGCGCCGTCCATGTACACCTGACCGCCGTGCTCGTGGACGATCGCGCAGATCTTCTCGATCTCCGGCTCGAACACGCCGTGGGTCGATGGGTACGTCACCATCAGCGCCGCCAGCTCCGCCGCGTGTTTCTTCGCCTTCGCCTCGAGGTCACCGGCGTGAATGTTGCCGTGCTTGTCGCACTCGACGACGACCACCTTCATGCCCGCCATCGCAGCGCTGGCGGGGTTGGTCCCGTGCGCCGAGATCGGGATGAGGCAGACGTTGCGGTGGCCCTCCCCGCGAGCACGGTGGTGGGCCCGGATCACCAGGAGGCCCGCGTACTCGCCCTGCGAGCCGGCGTTCGGCTGGAGCGAGATCGCCGGGAAGCCGGTCACGTCGCGGAGCTGGCGCTCGAGAGACTCGAACAGCTCGAGGTATCCGGCCTGCTGATCGGCGGGCGCGAACGGATGGATGTTCGCGATCTCGGGCCAGGTCACCGGCAGCATCTCGCTCGTGCCGTTGAGCTTCATGGTGCACGAGCCCAGCGGGATCATCGAGGTGGTGAGCGAGAGGTCCTTCGACTCCAGCCGCTTGAGGTAGCGCAGCATCTCGTGCTCGGCGTGATAGCTCTGGAAGAGCGGGTGGGTGAGAAATGCGCTCTGCCGGCGGAAGCGCTCCGGGATCTCCACCTCGACGCTGTCGGCGAGCCGACGGGCGTCGACGCCCTTTCCGAAGACGTCGAGCACCGCCTGGACGTCGTCGATGGTGGTGGTCTCGTCGAGCGCGATCCCGATGTCGCCCCCGTCGTAGGCGCGGAGGTTGTAGCCGGCCGCCACCGCGGCGGCGATGATCTCGGCGCCGCTCTTCTTGGTGGGAGCGACGCGGAGGGTGTCGAACACCGGCGCGTTCCCCACGCCGTGGCCCAGGCGCGAGAGGCCCTCCCGCAGGACTGCGGTCAGCGCATGGACGCGCCGCGCGATCCGGCGGAGCCCCTCGGGCCCGTGATAGACCGCGTACATCGCCGACATCACCGCGAGCAGCACCTGCGCCGTACAGATGTTGCTGGTGGCCTTGTCGCGTCGGATGTGTTGCTCGCGCGTCTGGAGGGACAGGCGATACGCGGGCTTTCCGTGCGCATCGCGCGACACACCGATGATCCGACCCGGCAGGTGACGCTTGTGGGCGTCGCGGGTGGAGATGA
The DNA here is from genome assembly GCA_963803435.1 of uncultured delta proteobacterium. Lineage (GTDB taxonomy): Bacteria > Myxococcota > Kuafuiibacteriia > Kuafuiibacteriales > Kuafuiibacteriaceae > CAWDML01. The sequence goes on from CAWDML010000001.1 coordinate 757,214, forward strand.
ACGCTGCGTGCGGCCCGCCGCCGCCCAGCGGCACCCCGAAGCGCTGCGCCGAGCCCACAGCGATGTCGGCGCCGAGCTGACCGGGCGGCTCCAGCAGCGTGAGCGCCAACAGATCGGTCGCCATCACCAGCAGCGCGCCGTGATCGTGGATCTTCGCAGCCAGCGCGGAGTAGTCGAGGATCGCACCCTCGGTGTTGGGGTACTGGACCAGTACGCCGAGGAGGTTCTGCGCCTCGAAGTCGAGCTGATCGAGATCGCCGACGAAGACCTCGATGCCGACCGGCTCGGCCCGCGTCTTCACGACCTCGATGGTCTGCGGATGGCAGCGGCGCTCCACGAAGAAGCCGCTCTTCTTGCCGCCGACGATGTGCGCGCACATGGCCATGGCCTCGGCGGCGGCGGTGGCCTCGTCGAGGAGGGAGGCGTTGGCGAGCGGGAGGCCGGTCAGATCCGCGACCACGGTCTGGAAGGCCACCAGGGCCTCCATCCGGCCCTGCGCGATCTCGGCTTGATAGGCGGTGTACTGGGTGTACCAGCCCGGGTTCTCGAGGATGTTGCGCTGGATGACGCCGGGGACGATGCAGCCGTGGTAGCCGAGGCCGATCATGGAGCGTTTGACGATGTTCTTCCCGGCGATGAGGCGCAGCTCGTTCAGGAGCTCGTTCTCACCGCGCGCCGGTCCGATCGCGAGCGGGCGCTCGGTCCGTATCGCCTTGGGCACGGTCTGATCGATCAGCGCCGCGAGCGAGCCGACGCCCACGGTCTCCAGCATCTCGTGGATCTCGGTCTCGCTGGGCCCGATGTGTCTCGAAACGAAGGTATCGCTGGGGCCGAGATACGCGCTCGCCTTCATTGCGCGGGTCTATCGTCCCGCTCTGGCCTGTACAAGCGCAATCTACCGGCTCTCGTCAGGGCTCCCACTTCTCGGCCATCCGCCGCACAGAGTCGTCAGTGTCGTAACGACTGACCTCCGCCCGCCGAACCCAGGCGAGGGCGTGCGATTCCTCGCTGACCACGAAGCGCGCCCCGGCCGGCGCCTCCAGCGCGAATCGCACGTCGTAGTGAAAGTGCTCGGGCTCCCGGCCGGCGGGGATCCGATGGACATCGACGTCGAAGATCTCCGGGCTCAAGGGCTCGATCCCGACGATCCCGGACTCCTCGGCTGCCTCCCGCAAGGCAACTTGCATCACGTCCGGATCACCGTCGGCGTGACCCCCGCACTGCAGCCACCGGCCGAGCTTCTTGTGGTGCGTGAGCAGGCAGGCCTCGCGAGCGTGGTCGAGTATCCACGCCGAGCCGGTCACGTGGCCCTCGAGCAGAGATCGCTCGAAGCAGTCCGGGCACCGGGTGACGAACGCGACGAGTCGCTCCAGCGAGGAGCGCTCCGAGTCGAGGATCCGCGCGCTGCTTCCGTACCGATCGAGCAGCGCGAGCAACTTTTTCCGGTGCGGCATCCCGCGGGATCCATATCACGCCGAGGTGACCCGTTTCATCGATCGATCGTGGACCTTGCTCATGGTGGCGAGCGCCAGGATCGCGCCCACCATCGCCAGGAACATGTCCCATTGCGCATCCCAGATGTCGCCCTGCGAGCCGAGGAAGGCCTGCCCCACGTCGGGCGCCACCAGGTACGTCGACCACCACTCGAGAAACTCCCAGAAGGCGCCGATGGCGAGCGCGACGCTGACCACCAGGAAGAAGAGCCAGCCTCCTCGAACCAGCGGCGTGCGCCGCAGCAGGATCTCGCGGATCGTGAACGCGGGAAAGAACCCCAGCGCGAGGTGTCCGATCCGATCGTAGTGGTTGCGGGAGAGGTGGAACGCCTCCTTGGCCCAGTTGCCGAGCGGTGTCTCCGCGTAGGTGTACATGCCGCCGTAGATCAGGATCAGCACGTGGATGAAGACGCCGATGTAGACGAGGTTCGAGAAGCGGAAGCGGCGATACACGACGATCAGGATCACGACGCCGATCAACCCCGGGCCCACCTCGAGGAACCAGGACTCGTGCCCGGCCGGAGGGCTCCAGGCGGTGACGACGCAGATCGTGGCCAGCACGGCGAGCAGAAGGGGTGGAAGGCGATCCTGCACGATGCAGCCATCGCGCATGACGAGGCCGGTGTCATCGTGCTGAGATCGGTTTTGCGATGCGGCTGCTCCTCCTGTTGTTCATCCTCGTGCCGGCGCTCGAGGTGACGATCCTCGCCAAGCTGGTGGGCGTGGTGGGCGGCCTGAACACGCTGATCCTGATCGTGCTGACGGGGATCGCCGGCGCCGCCCTGGCCAAGCGGCAAGGTCTGTCGGTGCTGCGGCAGGTCCAGGCGGAGACCGCAGCAGGCCGGATGCCCGCCGGGTCGCTGGTGGACGGCGCGATCATCCTGGTGGCGGGCGCCCTCCTCGTCACCCCGGGCATCCTCACGGACATCACCGGCTTCCTCCTCCTGATCCCGGCCGTCCGCGGCGTCGTGAAGGCCCGGCTGGCGCGGCGCTTCGAGCAGGCGATCCAGCGCGGGCGCGTCGAGATGGTGACGCCTGCGCCCGGCGCCGGTCCGGGGCCGGTGATCGACGTGACGCCGGGGCCCAACCCGGACAAAGATCCGTCCGAGTGATCGCGCTGCTCGAAAACACGATTCAGGCCTACGCGTGGGGATCGCCGACCGCGATCCCGGAGCTCCTCGGGATCCCGTCCGACGGCTCACCGATGGCCGAGCTCTGGATCGGGGCGCACCCCCGCGCGCCCTCCACGATGAACGGCGCGCGGCTCGACCGCGCGATCGGAGCGGCGCCGGCGAGGGTCCTCGGCGCTCGGATCGCTAAGGCGTTCGGCGAGCTGCCGTTCCTGTTGAAGGTCCTCGCCGCCGCCGAGCCGCTCTCGATTCAATGTCATCCCGATCGCCGCCAGGCCGAGGACGGCTTCGCGCGGGAGAACGCGGCCGGCATTCCGCTCGACGCGCCGGAGCGCTCCTACCGCGACCCGAACCACAAGCCCGAGCTGATCGTGGCGCTCACGCGCTTCCGCGCGCTCCAAGGTTTCCGTCCGCCCGCCGAGGTCGCGCACAACCTCGGTCACGCGGTCGGCGCAGATCTGAAGACGCTGTTCGGCGAGCTGATGTCGTGGCCGAAGGATCGCGTGGATCGGATTGCCCGCGCCTCCGGCGATCCGACCGCGCTCGAGCTCCTCGGCCGCTACCCCGGCGATCCCGGGGTGCTGGCGCCGCTGTTCCTCCACGCCGTCACCCTCGAGCCGGGACAGGCGCTCTTCCTCCGCGCGCGCGAGCTCCACTCCTATCTCGAAGGGACCGCAGTCGAGATCATGGCCAGCTCCGACAACGTCCTCCGCGGCGGCCTCACACCCAAGCACGTCGACGTGCCCGAGCTCCTCTCCGTGCTGGCGTTCGAGCCGGCCCGACCGTCGGTGATCGCGCCGCTCGAGAGCGACGGCGAGCGCACGTACGCGGCGCCGGTCGAGGAGTTCGTGCTCTCGTCAGTCCGCGTCGGGGGCACCTGGCAGCCGAAGGTGCGCGACGGGATCGAGATCCTCCTGGCCGTCGAGGGACAGCTCCGCGTGGAAGCGCTGGACCTTCCGCGCGGACACGCGTGCGTGGTGACGGGCGACGAGCCCTATTCGATCTCCGGCTCGGGGCGGCTGTTCCGCGCGCGGGTGCCTACGGGCGCGTGATCGGCAACCCTGCGCCCGCGCCGTCCGGCTCCAGCGCGGCCTGATCCGGCACTTCGAGGTGGAGCGGCGGATTGAACGCCCGGGCGACCGCCGCGAGCCTTCGGAGCAGATGTTCCTTGACGCGGCCTTTCGGTACGCCCGGATCGGAGGCGAAGCCGTGGTGCGGGCGCCAGCGCTTCTCTTCGCCGTCGAGACCCTCGATGCGCCAGCCGTACTGGAAGTGGCGAACGGCGAAGCCGGCGTAGTAGCGGGCCACCCGATCGCGATCCGCGGCGTAGCTCGAGTCGACGAGATCGACGATCCGCTCCACCACCTGGCGGAGCGCCTTCTCGGCGCCGCTCCTCTCGACCTCCGTGACTGCGGCTGCGAAGGCGGCCGGATCGAGATCCGGACACGCCATGCGATCGAACAGGAAGAGCTCCTGGCCGAGGTAGTGGGCGAACGGGACCGGGCGACCCGGCGCGAAGGTCTGGCCCTCCACGTGGGCCCCGTCGTCGAACGGCGGCCGGTGGAATGCGCTCGGATCCTCGAAGGCGCGCACGCCTTCACCGGCGCCGGCCCGGTTGGCAGAGAGATCGCGCGACGAGCCGGGATCCTTCAGGGTCGAGAGCACGTCCCAGGTCGAGTCGATCTCGGCGAGCGGGTCGAGGATCGGAAAGTTCGTCCCGATCGCGGCCGGGTCTCCGAGCTCCGGCACGTACTCGTGGGCGTCGCCGACCCGGATCGCCAGGTCGTACGCCTTCTGCTGCTCGACGGAGAGACCCTCCGGCGGGGCGAAGTGGATGGTCGGGACGCCGGGCGGCCCGGGGAGCGCCCCGGGGACGTAGGCGCCGCACGCGCCGCGAAGCCGATCGTACGCCGCCGACACGTGCGCGGCTGCGCCCCACTGGTCGGTCTGTTCCACCGCGCGCTCGAACTCGTCCGCGATCTCTCCGCGGCCGTAGCGCCGATCGAAGAGGGTCACGTACGCGAACATCGCCTGGTTGACGAAGTGCCACGCGCGGTCGAACCCGGCATCGTTGGGACGACCGTCGGGGATGTAGCGGGGGAACAGACAGGTGACCTCGCCGTGGTTGCTCTGGAGCGCGTGGCCCGCCAGCGCGACCAGCGTCGTCAGCGCGACCAGGTGCTGGCCGGCGAGCGGGTCCGCGGGGAAGAGCGGATCCTGCGCCACCGTCGCTTCGGCGGCGGCGCGCGTCCGTTCCAGAAGGTCGGCGACGGTCGTGGGCCGATCGTCGCGCTCCATCATCTCGATGACGGCTCGGTACACCTGCCGGATGTGAGCGTTCGCCTCGACCTGCGCGAGCGCCCAGCGCTTGAACTGGACCTCGTGGTCGCCGGCCAGCCCCGACGCGTCGAGGAACAGCGCCGGCAGCGCCCGATCGAGCTGCTCCGCTCCGAGCGTCTCCGCCGCGCCTCCGATCCGCGCGAGCAGCTCCGGTCGCTCGACGAACGTTCGCGCCGCGGCCCGCAGGTCGAGCGGGAGCTCGACGTCGGCGGCGACGGCCTCGAGGTGCCGGCGGGTCAGGCCGGCGTCATCGGGCAGGCCGAGCAGCACCTGGATCGCGCGGAGGTGCTCGCGGAGCGCGCCGGCGGCCGCGGCCGGCTCGAGCTCGGCGGGCGGTGCCCCTCCGAGGTTGGCGCCGAGGAACAGCGGGCTCGTCGACGGGAGCGGGCGGGCGCCGATCCCGCGGCCGGCGTCGCCATACCCGCGGCCACTGAGGCGCGCGATCCACGGCTCGGGGAGGCCGAGGCCCAGGGCGGCGCGACGGACGCTCGAGACGTCGCTGCCCGCCTCCAGGTCGCGGACCAGGTGCTCGAAGGACTCGAGCCGTTCGGCGGCGGAGACGGAGCGCACCCTGGGGGATTATCGGATTGGTGGACCTCGATGTTGCGGGCCAGCCGGGCCGAGCGCCGCCCGATTCCGGTCGAGGACCCGGCAGACAGCGCGTATGTTCGGAGCGTGAGTCGCGCCGGCGCGCTCGTCCTCCTCGCGGCGCTCTCGCTCACCGCCTGTATGGAGCCGTCAGGTGCGCCCGACGACGCCCGTCCGGAGGGCGACGCCGCTGCCGACCGAGACGCTGCGGGCGCGGGCAGCGATGCCGGCGTGGAGGGAGACGCGGAGCCGCCGGAAGACGCCGCGGAGGCCGACGCCGAGCCGGACGCCGGTGCGGCCGACGCCGAGCCGGCGGACGCCGAGCAGCCGGACGCCGACGCGCCGGACACAGCGCCAGCCGATGGCGGGCTCCCCGCTGCGCACTGGGCCAACACCCAGTGGCCTCCCTATCTGACGCGCGCGCCGGGCGAGAGCGCCACCGCCTACGGCCAAATCTGGATCGAGGGTCTCACGGACAGTCCAGGGCCGGCCGCCGGCGTCGAGGCGGAGCTCGGGCTGGGGTCGATCGGATCCGATCCGGCCGGAGGCGGCTGGACCTGGGTGCCGGCCGCCTACAACGTCGACGTTGGCAACAACGACGAGTACCAGGCCGATCTGATCGCGCCGCCCTCCGGCCTCTTCGACTACGCGTTCCGCTTTCGTTTGAATGGGTCGCCGTGGATCCTCGCCGACCGCAGCGACGGCGGTCGGACCGGTAGCAACGACGGCTATCGATCGGAGGACGCCGGCAAGCTGGCTGTGCGGACCTCGGGCGCCGTCGTCCGCATCGCCACGCTCAACCTCCATTGCATCAACGACGATCCGTTGGCGCGTCTCGATGCCGCGGCCGCGCGCTTCGCTCAGCTCGGCACCGAGCTGATCGCGCTGCAGGAGGTGTGCGCCGGCGCTCCTCTGACCGGGAGCGCCGCCGAGTACCTGGCGCAGCAGCTCGAGAGCCTCACCGGTCAGCCCTGGCACCACCTTTACGAGCAGACGCACCTCGCCAACGGCGTGACGCCCGAAGGGATCGGCGTGGTCACCAACCTCGCGATCGCCGACGTCACCGTCCACGATCTGCCGATCGCCGACTTTCCCCGGAAGACCATCATCGCCGTGACGGCCTCTCCGCTCGGCATGATCGCCTTCGCCACCGCGCACCTCTCGTACCGACTGCAGGACGGACAGGCGCGGCTCGACCAGGCCAACGAGCTCGCCACCCTCATGGACCAGCTCGCCCCGACCGAACCGGCGGTCTCGATCGTGGCGGGCGACTTCAACTCGACGCCGGACGAACCACCGCCCGGCGCGATGATCGCCGCCTCGTTCAGCGACGCCTTCGCCACCGTCCATCCGGGCCTGAACGGGTACACGTACTCGAGCGCCGCCCCGACCCGACGCATCGACTACGTGTTCACGCGTGCGGCGCAGCGGTGGCCGCTGGAGCTCACCACCGTGGACGTGGAGTTCGATCAGCCGTACCGGCCCGGAGGCTTCGTCTCCGACCACCGCGGGATCTCCGCGACGCTCGCGGCCCCTTGAGCCCCGGCTACGACGTGCGCGACCGCTTGTAGTGATTGATCAGCGCGTTCGTCGACGCGTCGTGCGAGGTGACCTTGGCGTCACCCTCGAGCTCGGGAAGGATCGCCTTGGCGAGCTGCTTGCCCAGCTCGACGCCCCACTGATCGAAGCTGTTGATCCGCCACACGATGCCCTGCGTGAAGATCTTGTGCTCGTACATCGCGATCAGCATGCCGAGCGTCCGCGGCGTCACCTTCTGCACCATGATCGAGTTCGTGGGCCGGTTGCCGCTGAAGCACTTGTGCGGAACCAGGTCGGGGTCGGCCTGGATCTCGTCCGCGCGCTTGCCCAGCATCAACGCCTCCGTCTGCGCGAAGAAGTTGGCGAGGAGCGCCGGGTGGTGGCCCCCGAGATCGTTGTGAGACTCGATCGGCGCGATGAAGTCGCACGGGATCACGCGGGTCCCCTGATGGATGAGCTGATAGAACGCGTGCTGGCCGTTGGTCCCCGGCTCGCCCCAGATGACGGGTCCGGTGGTGTAGTCCGCGATCGAACGGCCGTCGCGATCGACGCTCTTGCCATTGCTCTCCATGTCGCCTTGCTGGAAGTAGGCGGCGAAGCGGTGGAGGTACTGGTCGTAGGGCAGGATCGCGTGCGTGTGGGCCTCGAAGAAGTTGTGATACCAAACGCCGAGGAGCCCCATGATGGCCGGGATGTTCTGATCGAGGGGCGTGGTTCTGAAGTGCTCGTCGACCAGGTGTGCGCCGCCGAGCAGCTCCTCGAAGCCGTCCATCCCGATCACGCAGGCGATCGAGAGCCCGATCGCGGACCACAAGGAGTAACGGCCGCCGACCCAGTCCCAGAACTCGAACATGTTGGCCGTGTCGATCCCGAACTTGGCCACCTCCTCCGCGTTCGTGGAGAGCGCGACGAAGTGGCGCGCCACCGCCTGCTCCGACCCGAGCCGCTCCACCAGCCACCTCCGCGCGGTGTGCGCATTCATCAGCGTCTCCTGGGTGGTGAAGGTCTTGGAGGCCACCGCGAAGAGCGTCCGCTCCGGGTCGACTCGCTTCAGCGTCTCGGCGATGTGCGTCCCGTCGACGTTGGAGACGAAGTGCGCCCTCATCCCGGGCTTCCAGTAGGGCCGCAGGGCTTCGGTCACCATCACCGGCCCCAGGTCCGAGCCGCCGATGCCGATGTTCACGACGTCGGTCAACGCCTGGTTCGTGTGACCCTTCCACTCGCCGCTGCGCAGGCGGTCGGTGAAGCGCTTCATCTTGGCCAGCTCTGCGTTCACCTTCGGCATGACGTCCTCGCCGTCGACGAGGATGGGTCGGTTCGAGCGGTTGCGCAGGGCCACGTGCAGGACGGCGCGCTTCTCGGTGAAGTTGATCTTCTCGCCCTGGAACATCTTCTCGATCCAGACCGGCAGCTCCGCCTGCTTCGCGAGATCGAAGAGCAGCCCCATCGTCTGCTCCGTGATCCGGTTCTTCGAGTAGTCGAAGAGGAGCCCGTCGAGCGCGAGCGAGAACCTCTGGAAGCGCTGCGGGTCCTTCTCGAAGAGGAACCGCATGTGCATCTTCGACATCTCGTTCGCGTGCGCGTCGAGCGCGCGCCAGGCGGCAGTCTCGATCAACCTCATGGTCGGCCGCGATACCACGGAGTCAGTCGATCTGATAGATGCGCAGGTCGGAGCCGCAGGTCGCACCGATCTGACGGTTCGGCCGCTTGGGCCCGTCCCCCACCTGGAGGCTCTCGATCCAGGCCCCACAGTCCATGAGCACCAGCCCCGCGGTCACATCGTGGACCATCCGCGGGTGGTGGCTGTGCCCGATCACCACGACTCTCAGGTTCGGCGCGATCGGCGCACCGTCCGCCTCGATCACCCGGCGGAGCTGCACCACCGTCTCAACCGCCCGCGGGAGCAGGCTGTGCGCGTCCGCCCGGTCGCTCGGCCGCTCGACCCGGGCCACATTGAAGCGCGCGCTCCCGGTCCGGGGCGCCGCCAGTACGCCGACGGCGCCGTCCCCTTGGATCTGGGTGGAGAGGTCGCTCGGCATGGTCCGGTCCCGCAGCTGGCGCAGCTCTCCGATCCGGTAGGTCGCAGGGCCCGCCAGCCGGCCAAAGAGCCACACCACGACCGCGGCCAGCGCGTCGGGGACGAGCACCTCCGAGAGGTCGAAGCGATCGCCGTGCGTCGCCATCATCGTCCGGTTCACGCCCGGAAGGTGGATCGCCATGCGGGCGCGCGCGAAGTCGCGGGAGCTTCCCGCGTCGAGATCGTGATTGCCGAGGATCAGGTTGGCCGAAAGGGAGTCCTCCGCGTTTCGGACCAGCCGATCGCGGATGTCGGGAAAGGCGTCGAGCACCCTGCGCACACCGGCGAGATCGTTGTCCGACTCCCGCCAGAGATCGACGAAGTCACCCAGCTGCGTGACGCGCATCTGATGACCGGCGGCCTCGACGTCGTCCCACGTCGCGAGCAGGGCGTCGATCACTCGTGAGAACATGTCAGTGTGATCGAAGCCGTACCGGAAGCGCCTGCGGACGTCGGGCGAGACCAGGTGAAGGTCGGGCACGAAGACGTGGAGATACTCGTCGCTGGTGTTTCCGGTGGCCTGGGGATCGTCGAGCCGCGCGATCAGCGAGACGGCACCGGCCTGTTCGAGACGATCGAGGAGCAGATCGTGGGGTGACGGCATGATCAATCCCTCCGGGTGGCGACTTCCTTGACGATGACGAGCCGGCAGTACGTGTCCTGCTCGGCGCGGCGCGGGCAGGATCCGTCCCGCGCCGCGTCGGGGTAACGGCGGTAAAACACGAAGAGGTAGCCTCCGATCTGGGCCACTCTCAGGTCGCCCGTCAGGATGTCGCCGTGAATCCGCGCGTCGAGCGCGTCCTCGTCGGCACCCTTCGAGTCGAACAGTCCGCCCACCCGGCCGCCGGCGTTCAGGTCGAGCGCCGAGGGCGTGGTGCTGGTGAGCGAGTCCAGGATGGGCGCGAAGCGGCGCCGGTTCTCGGGCGCGACATGGGCGGCCAGCTCGGCCTCCTCCTCTTCCGCCCATCCGCCGCGCGGCGGAGTCATGTTGTCGAGCGCCAGCAGCGCGCGCCGCCAGTCCTTCATCGACAGCGGTAACGGAAGATCGGGAGAGCGCTGGGTCGCGCCCGGAACACCGTAGGCTCTCGTATGACCACAGCTGGCCAAGAGTACAGATACAAGTGTGAGACTAGCTCCCTGCATTGAGCGGGCGTATGAGTATCGCATGGTCCGCTTCGATCCGACGACACACGCTGCGCTCGAGACGATGATCCGTTCCAGCTTCCCGGATGCACACATCGATGACGACTCCATCAACGGCCTGGCGGCCGCGTTGTGGCTGACAAAGGACTCCAGGACGAAGGTCATCCCGCGAAGCCAGGCCGGCGAGAGCGGGAAGGCCAAGGACCTCGACCTGTCGCCCTACGCGCAAGAGCTCGAAGGGCTGTCGACCAAGCTGGGGCTCCGCGTGATCGAAGGTACAGGTGAATGCTCCATTCATTGCCAGGCTGGAACGGAGCATCCCGGCACCCGATACTATGCCGCGACTGCGGAGCACTCCCGTAAGGATCCTCCGCTGGATGCGTTCGTGGGACACCTGGCGATGGCGCGGGTGTCGCTCCCCGCCTCGCAGCCGGCGGTCGTCGAGACCAAGCTCGGCACCGTCGAGCCCCGCGACCACCTGATCGCGACGATCGCGGAGGCGCAGCGCGAGTACGGCAGCGAGCTCGACCGGCCGATCGCGCGCCTCGACCTGGTGACGCCGGCACGCCTGGGAGGGACACGCTTCGGCGCCATCGGCGTCTACCTGGGATACTTCGATCCGGCCGGGCTCCCGGAGTTCTACATCCTCGAGGCCGGCACCGCGATCGGCGAGTCGAAGGTCCTCTACTTTCACGACGTGGGCGACGATCTGATCAACAGCTACACCGGATACCGCCCGACGCCGTTCAGCAACCCGATGCACGCGTACGTGGGCCGGCTGACGCTCGACGGCGACGCCCCCGCCCGCCTGCAGGTGACCGCGCGACGCCTCGCCGACGCGAAGCCGTACATCCGCCTGGACGTCCGCTTCACCGAGACCGCGGACCCGGAGGTGGTCTGGCCGGCCTTCCACATCTTGCGCGCCCTCGGGATCGTGGTGAGCCGCCTCCCGCTGGTCCCGATGGGCTGAGGAGAACAACCATGCTGAGATCGATGCTGCTCGCGCTGGCCCTGGCCGCGCTCTTCGGATGCCGGCACAGCGACTCCGATCCGAACCGGCGTCCGACCGCGGACGACTGCGCACAGATCCCGAAGGACGAAAACAACTGCAAGGGATGTGCGACGCTTCCGACGTGCGGTTGGTGCGGACAGCCGATGGCGGGCCAGCCCAACTGCCAGCCGCAGGGTGACACCGCGGACAAGCCGGCGACGTGCGAGGACGGTTGGACGCACAACGAGATCGGGTGCCCCCCGCCTCCCCCTCCGCCCGACGGCGAGAGCGACCTCGAGTGATGGCTCCGATCATCCTCCGGTGCTCGTCTCCGTCATCTTGATCGCCTGCCAGGCGCCCTGGTCGTCGTCGGAGGTCCGAAGACCGCGCATTCCATAGAGCCGCGGGCGTTCGTCGCGCCCGGGCAGGATCCGGTAGAGGGCCCAGCCAGCGCCGTGCACCGTCCCCTCTCCGCAGGCGGCAAAGTCTTCCTCCCAGGTGAACTCGAGCAGGTTGGCCTTCGCCGTCCCGGAGAGGGTGCCCGAGACGGTGCACGTGTCGTCGGGCGGCTTCGGACGCACCCAGGTCCCCGTGACCGCGGCACCCGACTGCGTGAGCTCGAGCGGCTTGCCCATGTGGGTCGACTGATACTTGCCCGAGAACGTGTGTCCGGCCGGCATCGGCTGGCGCTCGACCTGGACGGCGACCCCGGTGGAGAGGTCGGCCCCCTTCCATACGTTTGGGGCGCAGCCGGCGGCGGCCAGGATCAGCGCAATCGTGCATCTCATTCGGTCACCAGCTTCGAGATGCCGAGCCAATCGGTGAACGCGTTGTTGAAGATGCCCTGGCGGTTGAGATCGAGGAATACGTCGAGCCAGCTCTCGAAGCCGGGATAGGTCGTGGAGAGCCAGCCGGGCAGACCGGTCAGCGTGTTGATCTGTCCCCAGTGCGGCCGACCTCCAAAGCGACGGGCGGCGTCCTCGTAGCTCCTGAGGCTGTCCTCAATCCCGGGCGTGCCGCGGAGGATCGGGGTCTCGAGCATCATGGTGTCGCGGCCCGACATCATCGATAGATAGGAGCTGCTCCGCTTCACGAAGCGCATGGAGATCGGCGAGGTCTGGAGCCAACCCTTCGTCCGGTTCGCCGCGATCACCTCGAGGAAGGCGTCGACGGCGTCGAAGGCCTGATCGATCCCGAAGCCGTACTCCGCCGAGAGCGCCTTGAAGTTGTTCGGCGCTCCGATGTTGAAGATCTGGTAGCTCTTTCGCGTGAAGGGTTGGTCGGACACCAGAGACTCGAGCGCGCGGTCGAGGAGCCAGGGCACCACCTCGGGGTGGTGCTGGATCATGAAGAGGATGAGGTCGCGGCTCATGGGACGGGTCGCGAGCCAGGAGATCGCGTTGCGGATCACGTCGTCTCGCGACACCTCGGTCCCGGCGGGGGCGGGATCGCGCAGGAGCACCACGCACGCGTGATCCCCGCCTGGGCCGGCATACGGATGGATCAGGATCTCGACATGCCGGTGGCGGCGGAAGAGCCCATGCTGGAGGAGCGGCTTGACCTCGCTCCAGATCGACGCCCGCCGCGTCTCCTGGATCAGATAGCTGGGTGCCACGCGGATGATCGCGGAGTGGATGATGCCCATGCAGCCCATCGAGACGGCCACGGCGCGGAACCAGCGGTCGTCCTGTTTGAGCTCGATCGATCCGTCGCCGTAGCGCCGATGAAACTTTCCAGGATCGGTGATGCCGTCCTCGGGCTCGACCCGGTAGACCTTGCCACCGGTGGTCACCAGATCGAGCGAGACGAATCTCGCTGTCGAGCGGGCCGATATCGATACCCGAGCCGTGCGTCGAGGTGGCCGCAGCACTGACGACGCACTGCACGTCGTAGCCGCCCAGGTTCCTGAACCCGAGACCCGAGCGGTCGAGCGACTCGTTGAGCCTGCGGATGCTGGCACCGCAGGGCACTCGCACCAGCTCCTCATCCGTGAACGGGTCCTTCCAGAGATCGTCCTCGCGATCGAGCAGCCCAGTGTCTCGCCCCTCGAGGAGCCCGCTGACGTCAGCGACCACGCCGCGCGTCTGGAGGATGTCCGAGAACGAATGGCCGGGGCCGACCGCCTTGATCCTCCCGCCCGGCGTCCGGCTCACCTCCTCCACGAGCGCCACCAGCTCCGCGCGCGTCTTCGGGTGCGCGATCCGCGTCCCGAACACCGGCTGGTTGCCTGCCCAGTTACTCCACGACGGCGACTGCGGCGCGAGCGGCGTCCTGAGGCTCTCCGCGCGCTCCGCGTCCCGGTAGGCCCTCTCCACTGCGGCGCACGCTTCCCCATCATCGGGGTCGGCGATCGCCCGCTGGAAGTACTCGGGGGTCGTGGGCATGTCCGATTGGTAGCGCCGTCTCGCGCGGCCGCCTAGCTGGCCAAACGGCCAAAGCTTGACCGGTGGGGACGAAGGCGAGAGGGAACGCGCATGTCCCCCCACCGCACCGCGCTCCTCGCCCTTCTCCTCGCCGCCGGTTGCGCGAAGGCCAGCCTCCACACCGGCGTCGACGGATCCAAGAAGATCTCCGAAATCGACGACGCCGAAGCCGCCCAGATCTGCGCCGCCGCCGCCGAGACCGTCCAGGACTTCTCCGACCAAAACCGCGAGGGCCTCTGCAAGTTCGCCAGCGCCATCGGCGGCTCCATCGCCATGGCCTTCGGCCAAGACGGCGTCGCCGTCTGCGAGATGAACGAACCTGAATGCCTCACCAACGACGACCCCCCCGACACCGGCGACTGCAACCCCAAGCTCGCCAACTGCGACGCCACCATCGCCGAAGCCGAAGCCTGCTACAACGACTCACTCGACGCCCTCCGCGACCTCTTCGGTGAGATCACGTCGAAGACCTGCGACGACCTCATCAACGGCGGCTCCGACGAAGCCGAAGCCGCCACCCTCACCCCGTCCTCGTGCCAGGCGCTCGACATGAAGTGCCCGGGGCTCGAGTTTGGGTTGTTCCGCGTAGGGACCAGCTCGTCGTCTTGAGGCGGCGAGCTACTCGATCGAGAACACCCCGTTGGCGCGCACCAGCGTCAGCGCAGGGGCCAGGTCGCCCTTCGCGCGGAGGTCCACCGGACGCTGATCAGCGACCGCTCCGTTGATCGTCACGGTGACCGTCGCGTTGGGGGTGGAGCGGTTGAGGCACGTCTCGGCGACGGCGTTCGCGAGGAGATCCGGGTCGATGCTGGTGCCGCCGTTCGAGAGGTAGTCGATCAGTTGGTCGGCGCCGAGGCCGAGCAGGGCGGCGGCGAGGGCGGTGGGGAGCGTGGAGCAGTCCTCGAGGTACGAGAGGGTTACGGGGTAGCGGCCGTCCTGCATGGCGTCGGGGAGGAGGATGCGCTCGGGGTTGTCCTTGGTGCCCTGGGCGCTCCAGCGGGGGTGGCCGTACGCGCCCCAGTCGGGGGCGGGATCCATCTTGCGACAGACGCGGCCGTCGGGGCTCTCGAGGATGAGGTCGACGTCGCGGAGGTCGGCGTCGAGGAACGTGTCCGAGTCGTTGTCGAAGCTGAGCTCGAGGGCGACCACGTCGCTTCCGGGGGCGGCCTGACCGCTTCCACTGAGTGGAATGGAGATCATCGGGAGATCGGGATCGTTGGTCTCGATCAGGAGCGTGTCGCTCATCGGGCCGGAGAGGGTGACCTGGTAGACGACGTCGAGCTGGTAGACGCCGCCGGGACGGATGTGCGGGATGGGACGGGGGACGGAGAGGTCGGGATGACCGATCTGGAGGTGCCGTTCGGCGATCAGCGGCGAGCGACCCGTGTTCTGGAGCGTGACGTGTCCGGAGGCGGTCATCCCCAGCGGGACGGAGCCGAAGTCGATGGCGGCCGGCATCACCGAGACGTCGGGCGGATCCTTGGCGCCGCTCAGGATCACGAGGACGGGATCGCCAGTGGCGGGGGTCACCGTGAGGGTGGCGGTGTGGACGTCGTTCATCGCGGGCGCGTAGCGGACCATGAGCGCGAGCCGCGCCGACGGCTCTTCGCGCGCAGCGGGCAGCTCGAGCGGCGAGAGCGGGCTGGGCGTGAAGCTGAACGCGGATGAGCCCGCGAGGGTGACGGCGTCGATCCCGAGGGGCGCCGTTCCTTCGGAGGCGTTGATGACCTGCACGACCCCCTCGCCGGTCCGCCCCACCGGGACGTAGCCGAAGTCGATCGCGTGCGGCGTCACCACCAGCGCCGGACGGCCGACCGACTCCGCAGAGAGCGGGATCGAGCGCTCGGGTCGATCGAGATCGGAGCTCGACACGATCAGAGTGTCCGCGAGCGAGGCCGGCGGTCCGGGCGCGACCAAGAGATCGAGCGAGAGCGTGCGGCCGGGGAGCACGTCGCGCGGGAGCGCGACCTCGGCGCAGGACGCGCAGGCGAAGCGGGAGGTCGGCCCACCGGCGACGGTGACCGCGCGGAGCTGGAGCGTGCAATCGCCGGTGCTCTCCAGCTCGACGGTCTGCTCGACCGGAGCGCCCGCGACCGCGCCGAACTCGACGGTGAGCGGACGCACCTCGAGATGCGCCTGCGTCGAGCCGCCCTCGGCGCACGCGAGCTTCGCCGGCGGGATGCACTCGGTCTGGTGGCAGACCCGCCCGCCGCCGCAGTCAGTGTCGAGCTGGCACTCGCCGGCGGGGAGGCTCTCCACACCACAGCCGGCGACGATGAGGAGCAAGCAGGGGAGCCGGCGGCCTCGCACATGACCAGCGTCGTTAGCGTCGGACCCGGTCGTCAAGTAGGATGGCCCGCCCATGAGCCGCGCTTACCGCATTCAGTGGCGCACCGCGAGCCGTCGCATCACCGCGGAGGACGAGGTCTCCATCGACGTCGCTCTCCTCGGCATCCTTTCGGAGGAGGAGATGCGATCGCTCCTCGACGCGGAGCTGATCGCGGAGGGCTGGCACCGCAAAAAAGGAACGCTGGTCCGGGACTTCGACGGCGCCACCGCAGAGATCGACGCCGAGCGGAAGACCGTGACCATCCACGTCGAGCGAACGAGCGAGGTGACCGCCCGCGGTCACACCGACGACGAGGCCAAGCACAAGGCCGACGCGCACGCCAAGCAGTCGAAGGCTCAGCTCGACGGTCAGGTCGTGGCCGAGATTGCCGAGGCCGAGGCCGCCGTCCGCGAGAGCATGCAGGGTGCCTTGCAGAAGGTCTATGTCACCGCGCTCGAGGCCAAGGCGCGGAAGATGGGCGAGGTCGAGAGCATCGATCGCCGCGAGAACGAGGACGGCGAGCTCGAACTCATCATCAAAGTGAAGGTGTGACGTGAAGAGGATGGTCGAGATCGAGTCGCTGCCCACCGACCTGCGCGTCGAGGACGCGGTCGAGGCGGCGTGCGCGGAGGACATCACCTTCGTCGAGTCGCAGCTGCGCCGGGGGATCTCTGTGCTCGTCGAGTGCGAAAAGGAGCTCTCGCTGTTCTTGTATCTGGCGATCCGCGCGCGCCTCCGCCGGAACAAGCAGGACTCGCCGCGCCTCGTGATCGTCGACGGGCGTCCCGACGAGCGCGCCGCCGAGGAAGGCCCGCCCCGCTCCGGTCTCTCGCGTATGCTGCAGCAGCTCACCGACGCCATCCGCGGCAGCGTCGAGCGGACGATCATCGTCCTGTTGCACCTCGACATTCTCACGACCACGCACACCGGCCTCACCTTCGAGGCGAGGGAGGCGATCCCGCTCCTGTACGAGAACCCGGAGGCGGTGCTGCTGGGCTTCCGCGATCCCAGCTTCGAGATCCCCAAGGTGATCCAGGGCGTCTTCGCGGCGCGGCGGGAGATCGTGGGCGTCCCGCGCCAGGCGCTCCCCCAACTGATCACGCAGCGCGAGGCGAAGTCGATCCAGTCGGACGAGCTCGATCCCTTCGTGCTCTACAAGTATGTCTCGGGGTTGAACCCGGTGCGGCTGCGCAAGCTGCTCGCCGGGCTCACGCACAAGCGCGAGGCGACACCGAACCGGCCGGCCTCCGACGCGATCTATCGCGAGATCCGGCGGCAGACCGTCCGCGAGGACGTCGAGCTCCCGAACGTGGACCTCGAGGGGGACATCGGCGGCTACCCGGAGGTGAAGGCGCGGATCCGCGAGGAGCTGATCGACCTGGTGCTCACCAAGGATCAGCTCCCCTCCGAGGAGGAGATCCAGGCGCTGGAGGCCCTGCTCCCACGGGGCGTGATCTTCCACGGACCGCCCGGAACCGGAAAGACGTTCTTCGCCAAGGCCATCGCGACGGCGCTCCACGCGACCGTGACTGGTGGTGTCCGGACCGGAGCTGAAGTCGAAGTGGGTCGGCGAGAGCGAGGAGAACCTTCGGCGGATCTTCCGCCAGGCGCGGCAGGCCGCCCCGTCGGTGATCGTGTTCGACGAGATCGACGCGTTCGCGCACGCGCGCGGCACCTACGAGGGCTCGGGCGTCGAGCACTCGATGGTGAACCAGCTCCTCACCGAGATGGACGGCTTCCGCAAGAACGAGATGGTGTTCGTCATCGGCACCACGAACTTCCTGGAGAGCCTCGACGCCGCGCTGCTCCGTCCGGGCCGGTTCGAGTTCCTCATCGAGATCCCAGCGCCCAGCGTGGAGGACCGGCGCGAGATCCTCGCGATCTACGATCGCAAGATGGACCTCGGTCTCGGCGAGGAGCTGATCGGCCACCTGGTGCGGCGGACCGAGGGCTGCGCGGATCCCGAGGCCGGCATCCCGTTCTCCGGCGACCATCTCTATGCGATCTGCCGCGCGCTCAAGCGAGCGGTCTTCCGCGAGGGCAAGAAGACCTTCACCGTCGCAGACGTCGACAAGGCGCTCCAGCGGCGCACGCGGCGGCCGATCGTCCTCTCCAAGGAGGAGGAGCACGTGATCGCGGTTCACGAGGCCGGTCATGCGATCCTGGCCATGCTGATCGAGAAGGCCACACCGCCCGAGCGGATCTCGATCCACGCCGACATGCAGGGCGCGCTCGGTTACGTGCTCCGCGCCGCCCGCGCCCGCCCCTACGCGATCACCGCGGACGAGATGCGCGCCGACGTCTGCGTCGGTCTCGGCGGCTATACGGCGGAGCGGGTGGTGTTCGGCGATGTCTCCATCGGCGCCTACCAGGATCTCCAGCAGGCGAACGACATCGCGCGTGCGATGGTGGAGGAGTTCGGCATGTCGCCCGAGCTGGGCGTGCGCGTGGTGGTGGCGCGACAGGCCGCGTTCTCCGAGGAGCGCAAGGGTCGGATCGATCGAGCGATCGAGTCGATCCTGAAGGTGGAGCAGGAGCGGGCCGAGGCCACGATCCGCGGGCATCGGCCGCTGCTCGACGCCATGGTGGCCACGCTGCTGGAGAAGAAGGTGATCGACCGGGCGGGAATTCAGGGGATAGTGCATGGCTGAGGTGACGATCCGGTTTCGTTTCAATCGCAAGACCGGCCAGAAGGACATCGTGATCTCGTACGAGTCGGAGGAGGATGCGCTCCCCCACGAGCACGAGCGCGACCACCGGGCCCTCGCCGAGCAGCTCCTCGGCCGGAGGCTCGACGACGACGTGGGCGACATCGTGGTGGAGCGCGTCACCAAGCAGCAACCGGTGGCCGAGGGCGAGGCGGAGCCCGCAGGCCGCCGCGCCGGGATCGAGGAGAAGGGCTGACGCGTGGTCTACGGCCTGAGGCTCGCCGGCACCGTCGCCGACGCGGCCGCCCTCGAGATCCTGGCGACCGCGTGCCCCGAGCTGGTGGAATCGTCGTGGTGCACCATCGCCGAGCCCGACGGACGGGGCAGCGCGCTCTTCTGTGAGGCGCTCGAGCGCCGGCGAGCGCGGGCCCTCGCGGATCACGGCGTGGAGGTGGTCCGGATCGAGGGCGGTCCCCAAGGCTTCACCGTGGAGGCGCCCGGCGACGGCAAGATCGAGTCGTGGCCAGCGGAGGTGCGCCGGGCCGAGACGCTGCTCGAGGCGCTGCGTCCCGTTCCCGTCGACGGCGATCCGATCGCCACCGAGGCGCTGTTCGTCGTCGGAGGCTCGGCGCGCCCGCTCCTGGAGCGTCTCCTGCTCCTCGGCCGTGACGACGCGCGGGTCGTCGAGCTCGAGGACGGCGGCACGCGCTTGTTCTGCGTGAGAATGACCGCGCCGCCGCTCTACCTCCTGATGCGCGCACGGGATCAGCGGGAGGAGCACACGGTCGCCTATGCGTCCGCGGGGACGCCGCGCCTGTGGATCGAGTGGGGGTTCATGCATCCGCTGGCTCGGATCGCCGCCCGCGCGGTGGAGCACACCGACAAGAGCGCGCTGATCGACGCGAGCGGTCGCTGGCGGTTCGGACCGCGGGAGCTGGCGGGGCGGAGCATCTTCGACGCGGTCGAGCCTGCGCTCCCTGCCGATCGTCTCGATCTCACGCCCTCGCCCGATCGGACGCGCTTCGTGGTCCAGCTTCGGTTCGCCCCCGGACCGGAGCACGAGCCCGATCTCTGGCTCCTCGACGCCGACCGATTCTTCTCGCTGGAGCACTTCGTCCAGGACGCCGGCGACGAGGAGATCCGACGCCTCACCGTCGCCCGCCTGGATCGCGGCGACGGCCGTCCGCTCTATCTGTTGCGCGAGCGCATGAAGCCGGGCGTGACACGCTTCGGCACCCGGCTCTCCGATCTGGTGGGCTCGCGCGGCTTCACGAAGAACACCGCGACCGACAACCTGTACCTCCCCGTCGGGCGGCGGCTCGTCCCGAAGGTCGGCCGCGAGGAGCTCCGGCGCCTGCTCTCGCTCGAGGACGCCATGCTGGTGATCGTCGACGAGGATCGCGACGGCCCCAAGGTGCTCCGGGTCCCCGAGGTCGAGGAGTCCTCGCTGGCGGAGTGGGTGCAGCACGTGGCCACGGATCGCCGACTCGAGCTCGATCTCCTCCTCGAGCGCACCGTCTTCTCTTTCCCGCCGATGGACGTGGAGCGCGCAGCGGCCAGCATGAAGGCGCCGCCTGCGATGCCGCCGCCCGAGCCCGAGCCGCGCGTGGTCGGCAGCAAGCGGAGCAAGCCCGCGGTCGAGCCGGTGGCGGTGCGCGCGGAGCCGGACGAGCTCGCGCTCGACGATCTCGCGGAGATCCGCGTGCAGGCCCGCGCCCTCGAGACCGAGCTGGCGAAGGGCGGCTCTGATGATCCCGAGGCCTGGCGGCGCCTGGCAGAGCTGGAAACACGCCTCGGAGAGATCGACGAGGCCGCCGCGTGCCTGGAGAACGCCCTCTTCTTCGGGAGACTTCCCCGCCCCTCAGGCAAGCAGAGCACGCCTGCGAGCGGAGCAGGGAGCGCGGGCTTCACTCGCGCGGGCACAGGAGACCTGATCTCCGATCTTCGGGAGCTGAGAGCACGCACGTACGAGCACGCCGGCGTCGATCTCGTCGATCTGGTCCTGAAGGACGGCCACGCCCCGCGGGAGGCCGCCTATCTGGCGGCCCGCTTCGTCGAGGCCGTCTCGCGCGGTGATCGTCTGATGGACGACATGGTGCAGGTTGCCTTGCAGACGTTCGCGGAGCCCGGCCTGCCGATCTCGCGTCGGATGGCCTGGGTCGCGCTCTCTTCGTGGCACAGGCGGGTCGACGACAAGCTCGGCCTCACCCGCGCCCGCGAGGCCCTCCTCGGCGCGCTCAACGATCGTGGCCTCTCCGAGCTGTACGATCTCCCGCGGTTCGTCCGCTATGCGCTGGCGCTCGAGGACGACGAGGTCGGCACGAACGGTGAGCGCAGCCGCGTCGAGCAGCTGGAAGCGCTCGAACGACTCCTGACCGAGACGTTCGGCCGGGTGTTGCCGGATTTCGACGTCATGGCGAACTTCGTGCGGGTCCTCTTCGCGATCGGCATGATGCGCCTGGGCGCCTCGGCGCACGCACGCGTGCTGGTAGCGTCGGTGGAGCACGAACTGCCCGCCCACGACGCGCCCAATCAGGCCCTCTATCGCCTGTATTTGGCGCGCATGGCCTTCGAGGGCGCGGAGAGCGATCCGTCGGCGTGGCGGAGCCAGGTGGAGCAGATCCTCTCGGCAGCGGACGAGCGCGGGCGGCGACCGGCGGCGTGGCTGGCCAAGCGCTCGATCTGGCTGGGCGCGACCGACGACAAGCCGGTCCCGCGGATGCGCACGCTGATCGACCGGCTCCTCGCTGCGGCCGAGGACGAGCGGGCCGAGCTGGGCGCGACGCTGACACGGCTGGCGACCGACCGCGTCTACCGCCTGTACGACTGGGAGCTGGTGGTGGTGATCGAGCGGCTGATGAAGGTGGCGCTGGCCACCGGATCGGACGACGTCATCGCCGAGGTGCTCGAAGCCGCCCAAGCGCAGCTTCCCTCGATGGAGATCCTCGGCCATCGGGTCCGCGCGATCGCCGCCTGCCTGAAGGGCGCCGCCACCATCGATCATACGCAGCGGGTCGAGTGGCTCGTCGACCGGATCATCGAGGTCACCGCCGCCGCCGACGTGCCCTGGGTTCGCGAGCTGCTGCTGGCCGTCAACCCGTGCCTGTCGATCCTCCGCCGCCTGGGCGCGAGCGAGCCCGCCGCGCGACTGCTCGACTCGCTGGAGCCGGTACCGCTCCGCACGAAGCTGGAGAGCTCCCTGTTGTGGTCCACGCTGGCGGCGGGCTACCTGCAGCTGGGCAAGCGTGCCCGTGCGGACGAGCTGATCGAGCGCTCACTCGCGATCGTGTTCGACGGCGAGCTCGACTACGTCTCCCGCTTCGAGGGCGGCGCGCTGGCGATCGAGGTCCTGCGCCATTGGCCAACC
This sequence comes from uncultured delta proteobacterium, assembly GCA_963803435.1. Classification (GTDB taxonomy): domain Bacteria; phylum Myxococcota; class Kuafuiibacteriia; order Kuafuiibacteriales; family Kuafuiibacteriaceae; genus CAWDML01. The sequence goes on from CAWDML010000001.1 coordinate 779,282, forward strand.
TACGAGCGCGCCCTGCACTACCGCCGCTACCTTCGCGGGCTCGAGCACTTCAAGGACCTCTACACCACCAGCGAGTGGTTCGAGGCCCACAAGATCCTGCTGCTCGAGAGGATCATCGATGCGGTCGCCGACAGCGCCACGCGGCAGTCGGATCGCGTCCAGGCCTTCCTCGACCTCGAGGAGCACGCCGTGAGGAGCAAGATCATCCTCGACTGGAAAGAGCAATGTGGAGCCTAGAGGAGCTTGAACCCGAGATCGACGACGTCCGCGCGCGGATCCTCCAGCACCGGCGCGATCTCGCCGAGTACTTCGTCAAGCGGAGCGAGGAGATCGATCTGGCGGTCGTGTGCGCGGCGGCGCAGGAGCCTCTCCTGTTCGTGGGCCCGCCCGGCACGGCGAAGAGCGACCTGGTGGTGAAGTTCGTCGAGAGCATGGGCCTCGGCGCCGGTGACTACTTCGAGTACATGCTCACCAAGTTCACCGAGCCGAGCGAGATCCTCGGTCCTATCGACATCGAGAAGCTGAAGGAGGGCCGCTTCCTCCGGCGCACCCGCGGCATGCTGCCCACCGCCAAGGTGGCCTTCCTGGACGAGATCTTCAAGTCGAACAGCGCGATCCTCAACACGCTGTTGACCATCCTCAACGAGCGCAAGTTCTACCAGGACGGCGAGCCGATCCCGGTGGCGCTCATGATGCTGTTCGCAGCCACCAACGACATCCCCGACCAGACCGAGCTGGAGGCGATGGCCGATCGCTTCGCCATCAAGGTGGAGACGCGGCCGGTGAAGGACACGCACTTCACGGAGCTCGTCGACGCCGGCATCATGAACGAGGGCTACCGCGCCACCGGCCGCAAGCCCTGGGCGCGGGCCTCGGCCTCGTTCGAGGACTTCACCAAGCTGAAGCGCTTCATGGATCTCATGTTCTCCAGCACGGGTGATCGCGGCGCCGATCGCGACCATTGGTTTCCTGCCCCGGTGTTCGCGGAGATGCGCCGCATCGTCCGGGCGCTGGAGCAGGAGGACAAGGTCTTCGTCTCCGATCGCAAGCTGGTGAAGCTCTACAAGCTGATTCGGACCCGCGCGTTCCTCTTCCACGGCGGCGCCGTCACTCCCGAAGATCTCCGCCTCCTCGCCTACGTGGGGAACCGTGTGCACGAGCTCCCGGTGGTGGCCGAGAAGGTGCACGCTCTGCTCGGGATCGCCGAGTAGTGACGATGGTCCGGCGCCTGGAGAAGAGCGAGCTCATGCCGGCAGTCACGGCCTGGGCGTACGCTGCAGGCGCCGGCGGAAAGCCGCGCGAGACCATCCCGCCCGCGCTGGAGTGGTTGAGAAAGCTCTGGGAGCTCGGCCACGACCATCTGCCGCTCGATCTGGTCCACGACCTCGGGCACCTCTTGATCGCGGGGCGCGACTTCGCGTTCGCCTCGGATCGACGGCTCGACGGCTGGTCGGAGGAGGAGCGGCGCTGGCGGCTCGAGTACGAGGATCGAACGCTCGCACGCTGGGCCCTGGATCCGACGCTGGCCGACGCCCACGTGGCCATCGCCGGCGTGAACGTCGAGCTCCGGAGCACCGCGGTGGTGCACGCGATCGGGCTGGCGCTGGCCGGCGTCACCGCCGACGTCGTGCGCGGAAACTCGGCGCTGCTCCGCACCGAGGCGGAGGGGATGAGAGCGGCGATCGCCGAGCTGCCCGAGGAGGACGAGGAGTGGCGCGAGATCGTCGATCCTGCCTGGCTCGAGTGGGTGCTCTCCGCCCGGCGCGTGGTCCTCACGTCGCTGGTCCGACCGCGTCTCTGGTCAGAGGAAGATCTCTGGGAGATCGCACACCTCGACCGGCTGCCCAGCGAGTCCGCGCGCCTCGCCTTGCGCGAGATCCACCGGGCCACTCTCCGCATCGGGCCCGTCGACGCCACCACCTCGCTCAGGGTGAAGCGCCGCGCCAAGGAGGTCCCCATCGACGAGGAGATGGCGGATCAATATCCAGCAGGCGGCTTCGAGGCGCTGAGCAATCGGGGACGCTTCGAGAACCTGGTGCGCTCCGAGATCGCCTACGTGGGCGAGGCCGGCGCCGGGTCGGGCGTCGATCTCTTCGACGTCCGCTTCGCGCAGGGTGAGCTCCTCTTCTACACGCGCGACGAGAGCCCGATGCTCGACGCCCGCACCGACGTCACGGTCGTGATCGATCGTCCGAGCGAGCTGCGCCACAAGCACGCCGCGCTCCCGGCCCAGACGCTGGTGATGGTCGAGGGCCTGGCGCTCCGCCTGCAGGCCGACCTGGTGGCGATGCTGGGTCCCTCGGCCAGCCGCATGAGCCTCGAGTGGCTCGCGCGCCCCGAGGACCGGAGCGTGATCGAGGAGGAGCAGGCGCTCCTGGAGATGACGCTGGCCGCCGAGCTCGCGCACGACCGCGTCCAGCTTCACACGCGCAGCGCCTGGGCCGAAGTGGGCGCGCGCGGCCGGATTGTATTCTCGCCGCTGCCGCCGGCGCCGGGGGTCGAGCGGAGCGCGTGGGTTCGCGTCGGCGAGCAACGCTGGTCGGTAGAAGACGTGACCATCGACGCCTCCGACCCGGCCGGCCTGCGTGAGATCGCGGATGCGTTGCTCGTTCGACTGTGGGCATGATGGGCCGGTGCGGGGGCTGTTGATCGGACTCGCCCTGGCCGCGTGCGGGCCCACCCGGGCGCAGGTCGTGCTCCCGGAGCCTCCCGTCGATGCGTCCGCATCGTCCCTCGTCCTGGTGTTCGAGGGCGACACCACCTTTCTCTACGCGATCGATCTGACGGACAGCGCGGGACCACTGCTCGATCTGGTGACACCAGGTTGGACCCGCCCCCAGTTCACCGCGGTCGCGTTCGCGTTCGACCGCCCGCTGGCCGACTACGATCTCGAGCCTGGCTTCCTCGATGTGGTCGCCGGACCCCGCTCGTGCGGACTCGAACGTCCGAGCGCAGTCGCCACGTACGACTCGTCGAAGGGGACCTGGCAGGCGCTCGATCCTCCGACGCACGGTGCGCTCGGCCGGCTCATCGACGAGGCCCACTACGGCTGCACGAAACGCGATCTGTGCCGCACGTTCACGGCACAGACCGTCACGCTCGAGCATCCGGACAACGTGAGCATCCTGCTGCCGCTCGACGACACCAAGGTCCTGATCGGCGTCACCTACGCGCACTTCTACGAGGTCTCTCCCACCGAGGCTGTCGAGCGGACCGACCTCGCCGGGCTTCCGTCCTCGTCGGGGTCGATCTCCGAGACGGGAGAGATCTGGTTGGGCGGCCACGGCGTGATCGCGCGAGGTACGCTCCTAGGAGGGTTCGAGGAGACCACCGTCGGCGAGTACGACGACGAGGTGGGCGCGATCGCCGTGCGCGGCCGGGCCGCCGCCGAGGAGGGGCTCGCCATCGCGGTCACCGACATCCCGGACTCCGACACGGCGACCATCACCGTGTACCGCCTGCGCGGCGGGGTGTGGACCCCCATCGAGCGGCACCTCGAGCCCAGCGGCGACGCCAGCCAGTGCGCCATCCGCTGGCTCGGCGATCAGGCGCTGCTGGTGTTCAGCGGCATCCACGGCCTGGCCTACGACGGGGCCGGCCTCACCTCCTTCGCGCTGGACTCGCCGATCCCGCTGTTCGAGCCGCGCCTCAACGCCATCGCCGGACGGGACGACTTCGGCGTGGTCATCGGGACGAACGACGGCTATCTGTACCATCTGGCCGGCGGGCTCACCGACTTCGTCGCGATCCCGACGGCGCTCCTCGGCAACGGCATCGACGCGGTGGCGCCGGCGTACGAGGGCTTCCTGTTCGGCGGCCCGGACGGCACGGTGAATCAGTTCTATCCCGACACGATGGGCTGCAGCGCAGAGCGGCTGGCCACCTCGGACGCGGAGCGGATCCTACAGGTGGGCGAGCGCATCGTGATCACCGGAGGCAACCCCGACTATTCGAGGCCCAACACGGTTACCTGGCTTTCCGAGTGACTTCGGATTAGATCGCGCGGGTGCAAGCCTATCTCGACATCGTGCGCGAAGTTCTGGCGAAAGGGACGCGCAAGGAGAACCGGACCGGGGTCGACACGATCTCCACCTTCAACATCAACTACGAGATCGATCTGTCTGCGGGCTTCCCGCTGCTCACCACGAAGGAGATCTCGTGGAAGAACATCGTCGTCGAGAACCTCTGGTTCCTCTCAGGCGACACCGACATCGGCCTCCTGAAGAAGCACGGCTGCAAGTTCTGGGATCCGTGGGCCGACGAGGGCGGACGGGTCCCGAGCGCCTACGGCAACTTCTGGCGGAGCTTTCCCGTGCACGACCAGGCCGGCAGGGCCGCGTTCAACGATCAGGTGGCCTGGGTCGTCGAGGAGCTGAGGCGGAATCCGACGAGCCGGCGCCTCGTGATCAGCGCGTGGGCGCCCGGCAATGCGCAGACGAGCAAGCTCCCCCCGTGCCACTGCCTCTACGTGCTCAACGTGCAGATGGATGGGGACGGCGAGCCGCGCCTGTGCCTCCACCTGACGCAGCGAAGCTGCGACGTCGCGCTCGGCGTTCCCTACAACATCGCCGGCTACGCACTGCTTCTCGAGCTCTTCGGTCGATTCTCCCGGATCAGGCCCGGCCTGTTCGCGCACACGTTGATCGATGCACACGTGTACACCGCCAAGCCGGACGGTTCGATGGCGGAGCACGACCACGTGCCCGGCCTGAAGGAGCAGCTCACGCGATCGCCGAGGCCCCTCCCCCGGCTGCGGATCTCCGACGCCATCCAGCGCCTGGACGACCTCAGGCCGCTCCTGGAAGCGGACACCGACACCGTGATGAAGCACTTCAAGCTCGAGGGCTACGATCCCTATCCCGCCATCCGCTTCAAGGTCGCGGTCTGAGATGGCGAACAGAGAGATCCGGATGATCGCCGCCGTCTCCCCCGACGGCGTGATCGGCGTCGATGGTCGAATCCCGTGGCGCTACCCGAGCGACCTCGCTCGCTTCAAGCGCCTGACCACCAGCACCACGGTGATCATGGGACGATCCACGTACGAGTCGATGGGAAAGCCGCTCCCCAACCGGCGCAACCTCGTCGTGACGACGCGAGCGATCTCCGGGGTCGAGTGTTTCTCGACGCTCCCCGCCGCGCTCGAGTCCTGCACCGGCGCGGTCTGGCTGATCGGCGGCGCCCGCATCTATGCGGAGGGGATGGGCTACGCCGACCTGATCGACCTGACGTACGTCCCCGATGCGATCGATGTGACCGGCGCGGTCTTGTTCCCTCCGATCGACGAGGCGGTCTTCGAGCCGGGCCCTCGCACGCAGGATCCCGACGATCCGCGGCTCGAGCGTCGAATCTACCGCCGTCGCGCGACCGCCCGCAGCTCGAGCGCCACCTGACGCTCGAGGATCGGCTTCAGCGATTCACCGTCGAGCTCTCCGGCGTCGAAGAGCGCGCGCTGGATCGCGAGCGCATCGGTGCTCTCCAGCCGATCCTCGGCACGGCTCCGCATCGCCCGCGCGGCCTCGTCCCACCGATGCTGCGCGAGCAGATCCTGGACGTGATGGTGGAAGCCCTCCAGGTCCGTAGCCATCGCCTCCGACCCGCTCGATCCTCGGCCGGCGAGATGGAGCACCCCGGCGAACGAGATCAGCAGCATCGCGACGCTGGCGACGATGGGAACCATCCACCCGACCATCGATCGGCCGCGCCGCTTTCCCACGGGTCGGGCCGTCGGCATCGAGTCGGTGTGCACCGCGCCCGAGGCCTCCCCGCTCTCGCCGTCCTGGCTTCGCGGGATGACCTCCGGCCTGGAGGCCTCCGAGGCGGTCGTGTCGAAGGAGGCCGCGTCGACGGGGGTCAGGGTCTCGGCCGAGCTGGAGATCGAGAAGAGCTCGGCGATCGTCCTCGCCAACTCGGCCGGCGACAGGACGGCGATGCCTCCGGAGGCCGAGCTCAGGCTCTCAGCAAACGCGCGGCTGTCCTGCGGTCGCTGCTCGGGATCCTTCGCCAGCGCGGTCCTGACCGCGTCCCAGAGCGGCTCCGGGAGATGGGGTGCGACCTCGCGGAACGGTCTCGGCTGCGCCGTCAACACCGCGTGCAGGACCTCCTTCGGATCGCGGGTGGCCACCACCGGGACGCCGGTCAGCGCCTCGTAGAGGATCGCGCCCACCGCGTAAAGGTCGCTCCGGCGATCGGTCTGGCCCCCCTCGATCTGCTCCGGCGCGGTGTAGCGGAACGTGCCCAGCACGACGCCCGGCGTGGTCTGGAATCGATCGACCTTCGCGGCGGCCAGTCCGAAGTCGATGATCTTCACCAGGCCGCTCCTGCTCAGCATGATGTTGTTCGGTGAGAGGTCGCGATGAACGATGTCGAGCGGTTCGCCCTCGGGCCCCCTGAGCGCGTGGGCGTGCTCCAGCCCGGCGAGGACCGCCAGCGCGATCGCCAGCGCGGCGCCGGGCGGCATCGTGCGCCCGTCGAGCAGGCAGCGCTTGAAGATGCTGCGCAGCGTGTGACCGTCGATGTGCTCGAGCGCGAGATAGAAGATCCCGGACTCCACGCCGGCGTCGAGGATCCGCGAGACGTTGGGATGGTCGAGATACGTGAGCAAGTGTGCCTCGCGCTTGAGCCGCGAGAGGAGGCTCCGGTTCGAGCGGTACTCCATGCGCAAGAGCTTGAGGACGCAGACATGGTCGGCAGCATCGCGCCGGGCGAGATGGACCTCGCCCATGCCTCCACGGCCGAGGGGCTCGAGGAGAAGGTAGCGTCCGAAGCGCTCCACTCGCCGTCGATTGTAGCGGCGATCAGTTCGGGGAGCACACTTCGCGCCCCTGGATCAGCGCCCATCCGATCGATCCGAAGACACCGGGATCGTCGAGCGAATAGTTCCAGGCCAGCACGTCACCGTCGAAAGCGAGCGCAGCCGCGGGCCAGAACGCGTCGCAGCAGAGACACGGTGCGCCCACCGATGCGATCGTGATCGGATCCGGAGAGACGTCGGGATCGTAGAGTCGAACCTCGCCAGAGATACGATCCGCCGGAGGCGTGCAGAGCACATCCGCCGAGACGTACCGGATCCACGCGATCCGCCCTTGGGAGATGCGGGGCGCGAAGTGATAGCCGCCGTCCTCGAACAGCGCCTCGGTGCGAACACCGTCCCAGTAGGCGATGAACGCACCCGGCGGGACCAGGCTCCCACGCGCCATCCCGCCGCAGGCGGCCACCGCCCGATCTCCTTCGGCGGAGGGAGGACCGCAGGGGCCCGGGTGGAGCACCGTCGAGTCCGACGTGACCAGGTCGAGGCGGATCAACCGACCCATGTCGACGAAGAAGAGGAGCGGGTCGCCGGAGGCGGCCTCGCCGAGGACCGGCCAGTCGACGTCGCCCGTCCGGACCACGCGCGAGCGCCGCGTCGATTGCTCGTGGACATGGAGGGTCGCAGCTTCGTCGCCGCGCTCGGTCCAGGCCAGGAGATCGCCCAAGAGCGCAGGCTGACCGTTGAAGGCGCCCTCTCCCTCGACGAGGAACGGTCCGTCGCTCGACGACCAGCGCCACAGCTCTGCGCCCGCCTGCCAGGCCGCGCTGTCTGCAGCGACCTGTCGGGCCTCTCGACCCTCGTAGCTCTCGAACGTGAAAAAACCGAGCTCAGAGACGTCGCGGAGGTGCACCGCGTCTTCACCTTCTCTTCGATGGAATACATTCAGACGCGTTGTGGATCCGGAGCGGGTGCGCGTGGAAAAGAGGACCGCGCCGTCGCGAGCATCGATCAGATCGCTCTCGGCGCTGCCGTCGGTCACCTCGACGGTGCGGTCGCGCAGCGGATCGAAGGAGATGATCTGCGAGGTGCCGTTCACGGGTGCGGGGCGATTCGCGTAGACGAGCCCGCGATCGACGGCCACGTAACTCGGCACCCTCGACGGTCCAGAGGACTCGAGCGTCCCGCGCTCGATCTCGGGCGGAAGCCGCGCGCACCCGCTCGATCCCGCATCGGGTGCCGGGACCTTTTGGCCTTGGCCCGGATCGAGCGCGAGCGTTCCGGCCTCACATCCCGCGAGGACGACCACGACTGCGAGCAGCTTCGGACTTCTCACCCGCCGGTTGTACGCCTTCTCGTTGCTCCTGCGGATCGGTTGACGGTACGGTCTCCATTGCGTTGTTCCTCCCGATCGGCGACTCCCCGAATCCGCGCAATTTCACGCCCTGGGTGAACTGGGCGCTGATCGCCACCAACGTCGCGATCTACCTGTTCATTTCTCTACCGCTCTCCAGCCAGCCGGTCGACCCGAGCGACCCCATGCTCCGGGACTACGTCGAGATGCTCCGGCCGAACCTGCCGGCCGGGGTCTCGCTCCACGACCTGCTGGCGAGCATCTCGGCGTACGACCTCTTCGTCCTCGCCCACGGGTACAAGCCGGCGGCGCCGGCGGTCACCGACCTCTTCGCCTCGATGTTCCTGCACGCCAACTTCATGCACCTGGCGGGCAACATGCTCTTTCTCTGGATCTTCGGAGACAACTGCGAGCACCGCCTCGGCCGCCTCCTCTACCTGTTCGTTTACCTCCTGACCGGCGCGGCTGCGACGCTCACGTTCGCCGCCTTCGCCCACGGCTCGACCGCGCCGCTCATCGGAGCCTCCGGCGCGATCTCAGGCGTGCTCGGGATCTATTTTCTCCTGTTCCCGCGCAACCAGGTGAAGCTGCTGATCCTGATCTTCATCTTCTTCAGAGTCATCTTGTTGCCCGCCCGCTGGGTGCTGGCCTTCTTCGTCCTGATCGACAATCTGCTCCCCTTCCTGACCGGAGCCACCGGAGGCGTCGCCTACGGCGCGCACCTCGGCGGCTTCTTCGCCGGCCTCGCCATCGCGTGGGTCGGAGAGCGGGTCGGGTGGAGGCTGGGCGGGCGAGAGCCCTATCGCTCGCCGCCGCGACCGGAGCCCGGGGAGCGCCCGAGCGCCTCCGACGCGGAGCAGGCGATCGGGCGCGGTGATCGGGAGGCCGCGCTCGCCGTGTTCTCGAAGCTCGGTGGCACCGTCGCGACGCAGCTGACGCCGGCGGCCTGCGCACAGCTGGCCGAGTGGTTGATGGAGGCGGGCGCGCCCATCTCGGCGAACGATCTGCTCCGCCGGTGCCTCGGCCACCACCGCGGCGCCAGCGGCCCGGGCGTCGCCCGATTGCACCTCGCCATGGGCCTCCTCCGGCTCGCGAACGGTCAGCCGACCGCGGCGTATCAATACCTCTTGTCGGTCCTCGATCATCATCCCGATCAGGAGACCGAGATGCGCGCTCGCCAGTATCTCAACACGATCGACGTGTATCGCCGATGATGAGCGCCCCCAGCGCGCGAACCTCCTCCAGCGTGTGATCGGCCGAGACCGTCACCCGGAGGCGCGCGGTCCCGGCCGGCACCGAGGGCGGACGGATCCCCACCACGTGGAAGCCGCCGTCGAAGAGCCGGCGCTGCGCCTGCATCACCGCCTCGGGCGTCTCCAGCACGATCTTGGTGATGGGGCTCTCCGCGGGCCGCTCCAGGATCCTGGCCAGCGTCTCGACGCGCGACCAGAGACGGCGTCGTAGGTCTGCGCTCTCGGTCCCGATCCGGAGGGCTGCCCGCGCCGCCGCCACGACCGGAAGCGGTGAAGCCGTCGAGAACACGTAGGCGCGCCCGCGATTGAGCAGCCACCTGCGGACCTGCGGTGAGGTCACCGCAAACCCACCGAGCGCGCCCACGGCCTTGCTGAGCGTCCCGACCCGCACGTCGGCGCGATCGACGACGCACTGCTCCTGACAGACACCGCCGCCACGCTCGCCGAAGACCAGGGTGGCGTGGCTCTCGTCGACGAGCAGCGCGGCACCGTGACGCTCCGCCACCTCCGCGATCGCACGGAGCGGCGCGACGTCTCCGTCCATCGAAAACACGCTCTCCGTCGCGATCAGCTTGCGGCCCTCGGCCGCGGCCAGCTTCGACTCGAGATCGGTGGCGTCGCAGTGACGGTAGGTGTGGACCGTGGCGCCGTTCCGCCGCGCGAGGCGGCAGCCGTCGATGATCGAGGCGTGGTTCAGCTCGTCCGAGAACACCGTGGTGCCGTCGTCGGCCAGCGTCTCCAGCACGGCCAGGTTGGCGGCGTAGCCGGTGGGAAAGAGCAGCGCGGCCTCGGTCCCGAAGAGCGCGGCCAGCTCGGCCTCGAGCGCCTCGTGCTGGTCGGTGTAGCCGCAGATCAACGGCGAGCCGCGCGGCCCCATGCCGTATCGCTCGACGACCTCGATGGCGGCCCGGCGGACCTCCGGATGCGCCGAGAGGCCGAGGTAGTCGTTGCTCGAGAACAGCGTCAAGCGCCAATCTCCAGAGCGCACATGGACGCTGTCCTCGGGCACGATCGGGCCCAGGGCGCGGAGGAGCCCGTCCGACTCCAGGCGCGCGAGCCCCGCCTCGACCCAGCGCGACAGCTCGCTCATCGATCCACCCAGCGGACGATCTCGTCGATGGCAGCCGCAGCGTCCGACCAGGCGCCGAACCGACCGACGACGGCCACCGAAAGATCGGGGCTCAGACGGCGGAGGGCGTCGGCGTTCGTGCCGGTGGACGCGTCGGGCTGTGCCGGCGCCGAGAGGACGACGCCGACCGCCGAGCGTCCCAGGGCCTCCAGCGTCAGGAGCGTGTGGTTGATCGTGCCGAGCTTGTCCGCGGCCACCACCAGCGCGCGGCCCTGGGTGGTGAGGATGAGGTCCCTGAGATTCGAGCGCCAGGTCAGCGGTGAGAGCAGACCGCCCGCGCCCTCCACCACCACCAGCTCGTGGTCCTCGCTCAGCCGCTCGATCGTCTCGCGCCAGGTGTCGAGCGAGAGGCGCACCCCCTCGACCTCCGCAGCCACTGGAGGCGCCACCGGCCTGAGAAGTCGGGTCAGCGCGGCGCGCGGCGAGGCCTGACCGCTGGCCGCCGCCAGGATCGCACCATCCTCCTCCGGCGCGATTGCGACGCCGCATCCGGTCTCGACCGGCTTGATGCCGACGACCCGCTGGCCCTTGTCCGCGAGGGCCCGGAGCAGCGCGGCCGCCACGAAGGTCTTTCCGACGCCGGTGTCCGTGCCGGTGACGAACAGGATCCGCTCAGGTTGCATCCGCCTGCTCTTCGGTGATCCCGTGGACGACGGCGTCGACGATGGTCTCGAGCTCCTCCTCGGTGATCGACAGCGGCGGCATGATCACGAGCGTGTCTCCGAGGGGTCGCAGGAACACGCCCAGCTCACGCGCGCGACGACAGACCCGATACCCGCGACGAAGGGTCGGCGCCTCACTCGCCAGATCGATGCCGGCCGCCAGCCCGTAGTGGCGGACCGCGGCCACGCCCGGAAGCGCACGCACGCGCTCGAGCGCCCGTGCCAGGCGCGCGATCTTCGGCGCCAGACGCTCGATCACCTGCTCCTTCTCGAAGAGATCGAGCGTGGCCAGCGCGGCGGCGGCCCCGAGCGCGTTGCCCGTGTAGGTGTGCCCGTGGAAGAACGTGCGGCCCTCCGACGGCGGTCCGAGGAACGCGTCGAAGATCCGTCGCGTCGCCAGCGTGGCGGCCAGCGGGAGGTAGCCGCCGGTGAGCCCCTTCGCGATGCAGAGGAGATCGGGCGTCACGCCCTCTCGCTCACACGCGAACATGCGTCCCGATCGACCCATCCCCACCGCGACCTCGTCGAACACCAGGAGCACGTCCTCGCGCCGGCACAGCTCGGCGACACGCAAAAGATAGCCATCCGGATAGGTCGCGATCCCGCCGGCGCCCTGGAACCCCGGCTCGAGCACCACAGCCGCCAGCTCGCCGTGGTGGCGCTCGAACAGGTGCTCGAAGCCGGCGAGCGCCCCGGGCGCGCTCGGCGCCGGCGCGCGCACGACGTCGAACAGCAACGGTCCGAAGCGACTGTGGAACAGATCAATCCCACCGATCGACACGGCGCCCACGGTGTCACCGCTGTAGCCGTTGGCGAGCGCGAGGAAGCGCTTGCGGCGGGGCGCTCCGGTCTGCTGCCAGAACTGGAGCGCCATCTTGATGGCGACCTCCACGGCCGTCGACCCGTCGTCGGAGAAGAAGACCTTCTCGAGCGGAGCCGGCGCCAGCTCCGCGAGGCGCTTGGCGAGGAGCACCGCCGGCACGCTGGCGTGCCCGAGGAGCGTGGCGTGCGCGATCCGTTCGAGCTGGGCGCGGATCGCGGCGTCGATCTCGCGCTTCTGGTGGCCGAAGACGTTGCACCAGAGGGAAGCGACGCCGTCGAGGTAGCGGCGGCCGTCCACGTCGATGAGGTAATTGCCTTCGCCACGCTCGATGAGCAGCGGCTCCTCCTCGCGGTACACCGAGTGGGGCGTGAACGGATGCCAAAGGTGGGCGTCGTCAAACGCCTCGAGCTCACGCCGGGAGAAGCTCACCACGCCACCGCGCCCACGAAGCCCGCCTCTTCCAGCATCACCCAGTCGCTCTTGCTGCCCTGCCCCTCGGTGGTCAGGTAGCCGTTGGTGAAGAACGAGTTGGCCGCATAGAGCGCGAGCGGCTGGAGCGTACCCAGGCAGACCTCGCGACCTGCCGAGATGCGAACGTCACGGCTGGGATGGACGAAGCGGAACATCGCCAGCGCCTTGAGGCAGTCGACCGGCTTGAGCTTGCTGCGGACGCCGAGCGGTGTCCCCGGGCGTGGATTGAGGAAGTTCACCGGGACGCTCTCGACCTCGAGATCGCGGAGCGCGAACGCCAGATCGATCCGATCCTCTGCGGTCTCACCCATCCCGAGGATGCCGCCGCAGCACGCCTCGAGCCCGGCCGCCTTCGCCGAACGGACCGTCGCCACGCGATCGTCCCACGCATGCGAGGTGACGATCTCGGGAAAGAAGCGCGCCGAGGTCTCGAGGTTGTGGTTGTAGCGATCGACCCCGGCGCCCGCCAGCGCTTCGGCCTGCGCCGGCTCGAGCAATCCGAGCGAAGTACAGATGCCCAGCTTGGGGAATTCGGACTTGATCCGGCGAACCGCGTCGCAGACGACGTCGAGCTCGGGCGCCGACGGCCCGCGCGTCGCGGTCACCATGCAGTACATCACGGCGCCGGCGCGCACGGCCCGCTGAGCGCCCTCGACCAGCTCCTCGGCGGTCTGCATCGCGTAGCGATCGACTTCGCTCGAGAAGCGCACGGACTGACTGCAAAAACCGCAGTCCTCCGGACAGGCGCCGCTCTTCGCGTTGCGCAGCATGTGAATGCGGACGTTCCGCCCGTGGTGATGCCGGCGCACCCTGAAGGCGGCGTGCATCAGGAGCAGCAGGTCGTCCTCGGGTGCATCGAGCACTGCCGCGGCTTCCTCCCGCGTGATGGGATGCCCATTCAGGACCTCGTCGGCCAGCTCGTTCCAATCCATCTCGGCGCGGCCGGCGTACCGTTCGCGGTCGAGCGGAGTCAACCGCTGGTGTCGAACAGGGCTTTGGTGAGATTTGCCGCCTTGGTCGCCGTCAGCTTGGCGGCAATCGCGCTCGCCGTCCGGTCGAAGGGGCGCGCGAACAGGGCCGACGCTCGGTGCTCGAGCTCGGCGTCGCCCGCCACTTTCGCGAGGATGAAGGCTCCCAACCCCAGGTCTGGGTCGGGCACCAGCCTCGCGCGTGAGACCGCCTCCGCCAGCGCCGGCTGGCTCTTCACCGCCGCGATCGCGCCAGTGTCACCGCGGATCGAGAGGTCGTAGAGCGTGAGCGCGACCCCGAGCTCCCGGCTGTTCTCGTCGAGCGCGGTGGCCAGGCTGGGGCTCGTCTTCATCGCCGCCAGCGCCGCCACCCGCATCATGACGGCGGCGCGCGTCCATCCCAGATCGAACCCGTCCCAGGTTCGCTCCGCATCGTCCAGGCAGTCCGCTGCTCGCTGGGCGTCCTCCAGCGCGTTCGTCATCACGGCTCGCCGATCGAACACGTTCGCTTGCAGGACCTGGATCGCCGCGATCGTGGGGGCGTGCTTCTTCTTCCGGGCGCGCTGGAGGAGACCGTCGAGACGCGCGAGGTCGGCCTCGAAGGAGGCGAGGATCCGCGTGTCCTGATCGCGGCGGACGAACTGCGCCATCCGCTCCGCGATCTGCGTCGTATCCACGCGCCTCAGGTTCGCCAGGCGCTGCTCCAGCTCGGACAGCATCTGCAGGTCGTGGAGCAGCGTCGCGCGGTCCAGCGCCCGCTCGTAGGCGTCGGTCCGCTCCGGCGCGAGCACCTCCTCCTGCCGAGACAAAGCCAGGCTCTTCGACAGCGACGCATCCTCGCGGACCGCCGCGTTCACCTGGTCGTGCAATCGGCCGCTGGCGAGCACCGAGAGGAGCTCCGAGGAATCGTTCGACTGCAGGTGCAAGATCGAGCCGTCGATCCACTTGCCGACCACGTCGACCTCGCCCTTGTACTCGTACGCCGCCGCCAGGTTGCCGAGGACCAACGAGTTGTCCGGTTCCAGGCGGAGCGCCGCCTCGAGCCCGCTCACGGCCTTCTCGAGGAAATGCTCGTTGCCGGTGCAGAAGTAGCGGGCCTGGAAGGCGAGCGCGGCGTTGTTGGCGCTCGCGGAGTTGTGTGCAGCCTTCTGCTCGTAGATGGCGGCTGCCTTGGCGAACACCTTGTCGGCGGCCTCGGGCTTGCCGCTCTGGTAGAGGAGCCACGCCTCGACCTCGGCGCGCGATGCCACCACGTCCGGATCGTTCGACGTCACCTTCTGGAGCCAGGAGCGCTGCTCTTCCAGCGACGACGACAGCAGGTAGAGCGTCTGTGCCGCATCGTTCCTCGCCGGACCGCTCGACTCGTCGAAAGCCCGCTGCGCGATCTCGCGGGCCTGCTTGATCAAGCCCAGCTCGCGGTATGCGTTCGCCACCTGGTTCGCGATCACGGGGTCGTGACCTTCCAGCAGCGCGGCGAGCTCTGAGTCTCCCTCCTCGGCGCGCCCGAGCCGGTGGTACACCTGCCCCAGCCCGAGGTGATACGCGGGCACGTCCTCCGCCTCCGCGCGGATGGCGAGGAAGACCTCCTCGGCGCGGGCCAGGAGTCGCGCCCGCTCGTCGCCGGAGACCTCGTTGGCGCGCCGCAGCTCCACCATCCCCAGCGTGACCGAGGCCGGCACCACGTCGCCGTAGGCTTCATACGCGGAGCGGAGCGCCAGGAGCCGCTCGTCCTGCGACTCCTGCTCCCCGACGTACTCGAAGAAGATCTTCGGTTGATCGTCCGGAGGCGCGGCGTCGAGCTTCGCGTTGATCTCCGCCGGGAGCGCGCCGCTCTTCGCTCGCTGGAGCATGGTCTCGCGGAACGATCTCACCGCCGCGGTGTACGCCTGGCGGGCGCCAGCGAACTGCGGCAGGCGCGCGCTCAGATAGGGATCGAGGACGGCCTCCGACTTCACCAGATCGCCCAGGTCGAGGTACAGGGCACCGAGCTGCATCTGCGCGTCGGGGACCAACCAGCCCGGCGTCCCCAGCCGCTCGAGCGTGTCGACGCCGAGCTGCGAGTGGCCTCGCCCTCGATGGATGATGGCGATCGCCACCGCGACCTCCTGATCTTCGGGGTCTCTCCTCGCCAGCGCGGCCAGGGCCTTCATCCCGCCCTTCTCCAGCAGGGCCCGCCGCTCCGGGGCCTCGCTGCGGGCGACCGCCGCCGCGACCGCATTCTCCACGCGCTCGTCGCGTCCGGCCGCGAGCCAGCGGTCGATCAGGCCACGATGCGCGGCCAGGAGGGAGGGATGCGCCAGCAGACGCGCCACGACGGCGCCCGCCTTCTCGCGCGCGCCGGCCTCGAGGTAGCGCTCGAGCGCCGAGACTGGCCAGTTCTCCGCGAGGCGATCGCCCAGCGCCACCTGCAGCTCCTCACGTTTGGCCGCCACCTGTCGCTTGGCGGTGCTCGAGACGTCGCCGAGCTCGAGGATCTGCAAGGCAGCCTGCGGGTCATCGAGCTCGCCAGACCAGGCCGCCAGCTGGGTGCCCAGCGCCTCGCCCGCCGACGACTTCACCGGCTCGGGGAGCTGCCGGAAGCGCGTCGCCAGGCGCTCCGCCACGGCCCGATCCTTCGGAGCGAACGGCTTGGAGACGGTCTCCGCCTCGAGGCGAACGATCGCGCGCGCCGCCTCCTCCGCGAGCTCGGGCGAGCGCCACGCCTGATCGGCGGCCACCTGCGCATAGCGTTCGATCGCGCCGTCCCGGTCTCCGGCGGCGTCGTGCTCGCGCGCCTCCTCCATCGCGATCCGTCCCTTGCGCTGGGGCGAGTCGAGGTAACCCATCACCGCGGTGAAGGCGAGGAACAGCGCGGCGCCGGCCAGCAGGAGCTTCCGGTATCCCCGCGCGAACGGGCTGAGCCGCTCCTGGCCGAGGAACGAGAAGCGCCGGTTGCCGTGATCGATGATCCGATACGCCGTCAGTGGGAAGACCGGAACGAAGAGGAGCGCGATGCAGTAGGTGGCGACGTGCGATCCGTCCGCCCACGGATCGCGATGGCCGTAGAGCGCGACCCCGCAGCCGTTGATCCGGGCCAGCGGCGGCGCGGAGGAGATCGGCTTGGGCGCCGCATACCCGCGCTTGGCGGCCTCCCGTATCGCCTCGGTCTGTGCCTCCTTGGCGGCGCGCAGAAACGCGCGGTCGGAGCTCTTCTTGTTGCGGCGGAGCCAGCGCGCCCGCATCAACAGCGTGTAGCCGTCCATGTCGGCCTTGGCGGCCTCGAGGTCCGCGTCGCCCGGCATGATCGAGAGCGCGCGGCGGATCATCGACGCCGCTTCGTTCGTTCGACCGGCGGCGTGCAGCACGGCCGACATCTCCGCGCCCAGGAACGCGCCCATGGTTTGGAGCTGCACGCGGGCCGCCTCGTCGAGCTCCGGCCGCGACCGCACCACCTCCGCGAGCACCTCGGTCTCGATCCGCATCATCAACCCTGACACCTCCCGCTCCTGGGCGGCCCAGTCCTTCCTCGCCGGATCCGGCTCCATGTCCTTGGCGTCGAGCAGACGGCCGATCTCTTCGAGGGTGGCGCGCAGCCGGGCGAGGTCCTGCATAGGAGCGGATTTACGTAGGCGGCCCGAAAAATCTACCCTCGCATGTCGTGGAGACACCGTTTGCGATCGCCGACCGCGCCTTCGCGGCCGCCCATACTGAAGACCCGCGGCCGCACGCCGAGGGCGGAACCTGGTCCGCCCACTATCACGCCCGCCTGGCCCACTGGATCGAGGTCCTCGATCCCCACGCTTCCCTCCCGCTTCGGCTGGCCGCGCGAGCTGCCCACATTCGGCGCTGGACCGTACCTCGCGACAGCTACGACGCCGGCCGCTCGGGCTACAAGCGCTGGCGCTCCGAGCTCGCCCAGTACCACGCCGCCGAGGCGGGCCGCATCCTGGAGGAAGCGGGCTTCGAGCGGGACGTGATCGAGAAGGTGCAAGACATCTTGCAGAAGCGGCGGCTCAAGCAGGACCCGGACGTGCAGACGTTCGAGGACGGGCTGTGCATGGTGTTCCTCGAGAACGAGCTCGCTGACTTCGCGCGGAAGCACTCGCC
The DNA here is from genome assembly GCA_963803435.1 of uncultured delta proteobacterium. Classification (GTDB taxonomy): domain Bacteria; phylum Myxococcota; class Kuafuiibacteriia; order Kuafuiibacteriales; family Kuafuiibacteriaceae; genus CAWDML01. The sequence continues at coordinate 796,773 of CAWDML010000001.1, forward strand.
CGAGAAGGTCGTCGAGATCATCCAGAAGACGTGGGGCAAGATGTCCGAGCGCGGACACCGGACCGCTCTGGCGCTCGCGCCGTCGCTCCCCGCCGAGCTCCTCGCGCTGGTCGAGCGCGCCGTCGCGGGCGGCTCAGGCGGTCCGTGACCGGCGGTGCCTCTCAGCCGGCGAGCCGGCGCGCCACCGTGCGATAGCGGGCCATGACCGCCTCCCGATCGGCGTGCAGACCGTCCGTCACCACGCGCTTGCCGGCGACCCAGACCTCGCGGATCGCGCCCTTGGCGGCGCCGAAGATCCAGGCATCGATCGCGCCGTCGAGCGTGCGGCCCACCAGGCGGGGATGGTCGAGATCGAGCGCGACCAGGTCGGCGCGACAGCCCGGCGCGATCGCGCCTGCCGGCTGGGCGAGGGCCTGGGCGCCGCCGCGGGCGGCCTGCTCGAGGAGATGGCGGCCCACCCGCCCCTGCTCGTCCTTCAAGAGGTTGCGGCGCTCGTGGATCAAGCGCTGGCCGTACTCGAGCAGTCGGAGCTCCTCCGCGATATCGACACTCACGTGGCTGTCGCTGCCGATCCCGAAGCGCCCGTTCGCGGCCGCATAGGCCGGCGCGGGAAAGATGCCGTCGCCGAGGTTGGCCTCGGTGGTCGGACACAGGCCGGCAACCGCGCCGCTCGCCGCCACACTCGCCAGCTCGTCCGGGTCCGCGTGCGTGGCGTGCACGAGGCACCAGCGAGCGTCGAGGCCGATCTCGTCGAGGAGCCAGCGGATCGGGCGAGCGCCGAGGGCTGCGATCGCCTCCTCCACCTCGAGCCGCTGCTCCGCCACGTGGATGTGGATCGGGAGCGCCCGATCGATCCCGTCGATCGCCTCGACCAGCTCTGGACGTCCGACGGCCCGCAAGCTGTGGGGCGCGATCCCCACCCGCGCCAGCGGATCCGAGCGGGCCGCCTCCGTCGCGCGCTCGACCAGCCGGAGAAACGCGGGCACTCCGTCGCTGGTGAATCGGCGCTGGCGCTCGAGCGCGGGGACACCGAAGCCGCCGTATCGGTACAACACGGGGAGGATCGTGATCGCGATCCCCACCGATCGCGCCGCGGCCAGCAGGCGCGCGCTGTTCTCCGCGGGATCGTCGTAGGGCACGCCCCCGGGACCGTGATGGAGATAGTGAAACTCGCCGACGCCGGTCATTCCGGCCTCGAGCATCTCGAGGAAGAGCATCTCCGCGATCGCAAAGAGATCGTCCGGCGTCACCGCGTGCGCCAGCGCGTACATCCGCGTGCGCCAGGTCCAGAACGAATCGACCTGCCCGGGATCGGCGTGCTCGGTCGCGCCCACCATCGCCCGCTGGAACGCGTGTGAATGCAGGTTGGCTACACCCGGGATCACGACGCCCGAGAGGCGCGTCTCCTCGTGACCCTCGTCCTCGATCGCCGTGACGAACCCGCGCGCGTCGATGGAGAGATACGCGGGCGAACGCCAGCCGCCGGGCGTCAGGCAGTGCTCCGCCCTCACGACCTGCACGGCGGCAGCCTATCAGAAATCCGAGGCACCCGGCCGAGTTGAAACACGGTACAGAGACGGATGCGCCGGAGCTGGGTCCTCGCTCTCTTCCTGAACCTCGCGTGCAACACACGCGATCAGCCACCGGGTACCCGGGACGACGCGGGGACCGACGCCGGCACCTCCGACAGCGGGACCCGCGACGGCGGGACCGAGCAGGCGGGCGATCCGATCCTCGAGCGGACGCCCGACCTCCGCTACGACTGTGCGGCTGCGCTGCCGGCCACCCGCCCGGAGAACCGAAGCTGGGCGGGCGACAGCTGGACGTACGATCTCGTGACCGTCGGCAACGACATCATGTTCGGTCGCATCGAGCGCGAAGGCGATCCGATCGGCATTCCCGCGGAGGTGTACCCCCGGCTGTCGACGCTCTCCGCCGACGGCACCTTCGGCGCTACGCTCGCGCTCCCGATCCCCTCGCCCGTCGACGTACAGTCGGTGGCGCTCGCGTCGGTCCAGAGCGATCTTCTGTTCGCCTACGCGACGAACAGCGGCGCCCAGATCCTCCACGTCGCGGGCTCCACGATCGATGCGCCCCAGGTGCTGTTCGCGGTGACCGGCACGCCCCAGCGCATCGAGCTCGCCACGCGGGACGACGGCGGCGTCGCGCTGTACGGCTCGTACGGGCTCGACAATCGGATCACGTATCTGCTCCGCCCCATCGATCCGACCGGTGCGCCCACCGGCCCCTCGTTCGAGGTGGTTCGCTCAACGCGTGCGTTCCTCGACCCGGCCGCCAACGTGATCGCGACCGCCAGCGGGTACGCGGTGGCGTGGCGCGACGTGGTCGGAGAATCGGGCGAGATCTACCTGCGTCTCTTCGACACCGCCGGCCAGCCCACCGGCGATACCCAGACGATCTACACGCCGGATCCGAGCCACCTCGCCGGCTATCCCACGGGCTTCAGCGGGACCGCGATCCCGCTCCTCGAGACTGACTCCGGGTTCCTCATCGGCTGGGTCGAGAGCGTGCTCGGAGGCGAGACGAGCGGAGCGTTCTCGATGGTGGCGCTCGCGAAGCTGGACGCCGGCGGTCACCCGCTCGGAGCGCCGGTGCTCCTCAGGTCGCCCGAGCTCGAGATCGATTACGTGGAGCCGGAGCTGTTCCACCACGGCGATGCGGTGGGCCTCGCGTGGAGCCGGGGCGATCACATCTACATCTGCGCGGGCTGCGTGCCCGACCACTCGATCCACATGGTACTCCTGGATCCAGCGCTCCTGATCCCGATCAGCGAGGTCGCCCGGATCGATCCCGGACAGGGCGGCCTCCTCTATCGGGTGACCGCCTCGAACGGCACGGACATCGTCACCGCGTTCCGCCGCGTCTTCCACGTCACCAGCGAGGGCGCGATCGGATCGTTCCGCTGCACGCCGCGCTAGGTTTGCTTGGCGGACGCCAGCGTGAAAAGGCTTCACGGAGGTGTATCAGGCGCTGGTGGCGGTTCCCGGCCGTCGACAGTCGAGAGGTCGACAGTCGAGAGTTGAGAGGGTGCGGAGCCTATGCGCTCCGTTCGGCTGTGCCAGCTCGAGTATCAGTGGTCGGTGGCGCAGATCGAGTACGCGCAGGACATCATCTTCAAGCGCCGTGCCCCATTGCGAGATCTCTTCCGGCGAGCGACCGAGATCGGCGTCTCCCTCGGTGGTTCGACGCAGACGCGGAACATCTTCGGCCGCGCGATCAACCGCCGGTACCACGGCAAGCTGGAGACCATGCTCGAGCGTCGCAATGACGGACACCCCATCCTGCGAGCCTTCTACAAGACCTCCTACGTGAAGCAGTACGAGAAGGGCGACCGTCTGCTGAGGACCGAGACCTGTCTCAACGACACCTATCACCTCGACATCGGCCGCAAGATCGAGAACCTCCCGGAGGTGAAGGACCGGCTCAGCGTCACTACGGACCGCTATCTCACTCAGCAGTCGGAGATGCTCGACTCGACGGTGGATACTTTCGTGGCTCAATACCGAGCCCGCACGCACCCCTGTCAACGCTTCGGCCGCGCCCTTGCGGGCACGCACGCATGACTCGGGGGCCAGGGTGGATCGCTACTCCTTTCCTGCGCTGAGGTGATGCGGGCTGTCGACAGTCGTGAGTCGAGAGGTACCGGCCTTCTGTGCACGAAATCGCCGCTTTGCGTGGGCTACGAGGCTAGGAGCGTGTAGCGCGTAAGCGCTCACGCGACCCCGGTCCGGGTCCCGGTCCCGGTCCGGGTCCCGATCTGAAGATGGCTGCCTTGAGTCAGACGCTCGCGACGGTCGCGAGCTTCGATCGGTAGAGCTTGAGCAGGTTGTGGGTGAGGCAGACGAGCGTCCCCTCGGCTCGTACCTTGAAGAAGGAGCGGAGCGAGAACCGGCGGAATCCTCGTGCCCCTTTGATCTGTCCGAGCGCCGGTTCGACGATACTCTTCCTGCGGGCGTAGACCGCCTTGCCGTCGCGCGTTTGCCACTTGTCTCGCATTCGCTTGCGAGCGAGCGAGGCAGGTGTGGGCTCCGAAGCTGATGAGGACGGAGTCGACGCGTCTTGGTTCTGTTCGCGTCCAACAGCGATGTGGGCATCGATCTGATTGTTGTCGCAGAATTCGATGTTGGTCGCGCTCAGATAGCCGTTGTCTGCCGTCATCTTCCGCGGAGCATCGATTCTCGAGAGACAGCCGCTTCTCCTCCTCGGCCATCCGCTCGTAGGTCATCGCCTTGTGCTTGCTCGCGTTCGCCTGCACCTTCGAGCCATCGAGTGCGACGTGTCCGAGCCGCACCAAACCTGCTTTTTGGCAAAGCTTCAGGACTTCAAGTCCAGGCGTCGAAGTCGATCCGCCCAACGATCGATTCCAGACGAAACGACCTCCAAGAACTTCGCTGGTCAAAGTGGACGAGCTACCGCAAGCTAGCTTGCACGGTCACTTTCGATCACGAGAAGCTCGAGGTCTACCAGCTCGCCGTCGAGTATGCCGACATCGCTGAAGAGATCGCACAAGAACTGCAACCCGGTCACGCTCACGTCCGCGATCAGCTTCGGCGGGCATCCGATTCCATCGTGAACAACACCACCGAGGGCACCGGAGAGTTCAATCCACCTGAGAAGGCTCGCTTCTACCGGATGGCACTTCGCTCGGCACCGAAAGCGCCGCCTCACTCCACACCTGCTTGAGGCGCCGACTCGCCAACGAGCAGAAGTCCAAGCCGCCAGAGCCAAGCTCAAGCGCGTTGTCGAGAGGCTCACGCGCCTCATCAAGTCGATGAACGCACGCCGGGATGCATGATCGCCATCGGGACCGGGACCGGGACCGGGACCCGGACCGGGCTCGCGGTAGCGCTACGCGCTACACGCTCCTAGCGTGCCTTCTGACCGAACGGCCACAGCGCGAGCAACGCCAGCTTCACGTGCTGGATCGCGAAGGGGATGCCGACGATCGTCACCGCCAGCCCGATCGCCAGCGTGACGTGGCTGAGAAAGATCCAGACGCCGGCGATCAGGAGCCAGAGCACGTTGCCGATGGTCCCCAGCACGGGGACGCTCTTGTCGCGCTCGATGTCCTTGCCAAAGGGGAACAGGCCGAGCGAGGCGATCTTGAAGCACTGAAGGCCGAACGGGATGCCGACCACCGTCAGGCAGAGGACCAGGCCCGCAAGAATGTACTCGAGCCAGATGACGAAGCCTCCGCCGAACACGATCCAGAGGACGTTGAGGATCAACCGCAGCATGCCCCCGGAATAGACACGCGGGCGGCCCCCGTCCACGCAAGGATGAGACTGCACGAACGCAGCAGGGTGACTGCGGCCACCGCCTGGTCTCACGGATGAAGTTTCTTCGGACTCCACCGACATTTCGTGCATAGTTCGGGGTTGGGGCCGTCGATCCCGGATGTTGGTCTGTCCAAAGTGCGGTTCGACCTACACGCGCTCGCTGGAGTTCTGCGGGCTCGACGGCGAACGCCTCCTCGAATCGTCGATCGACCCGCTGATCGGACGGACCATCGACCGCTACCGGGTCGTCGAGGCCGTCGGGACCGGCGGGATGGCGCGCGTCTATCGGGCCACGCACGTGTTCCTGGAGCAGGACTTCGCGGTCAAGGTCCTCCACGGGCAGATCGCCGCCGACAAGAGCTTCGCCAAGCGCTTCCACCGCGAGGCGATGACGCTGGGCAAGATCAAGCACCGCAATGTGGTGGCGGTCAGCGACTTCGGATCCACGAAGGAGGGGCTGCTCTTCCTGGTCATGGAGTACCTCGACGGCCCCTCGCTCAGCGAAGCGATCAAGCTCTCGGGACCGTTCTCCCCGGTCCGCTCTGCCGCGATCGCACGGCAGCTCGCGCTCGGTCTCGGCGCCGCCCACTCGCGCGGATTCGTCCACCGTGACCTGAAGCCCGGCAACGTGATCCTCATGCTCGAGGATGCGTTCGAGGTACCCAAGATCCTCGACTTCGGTCTGGTGCGTCTGCTCGAGCCCGACGAGGCGCGCGCGCCCACGCACCTCACCGCGCACGGACAGATGTTCGGAACTCCGGCGTACATGTCTCCGGAGCAGATCAGCGGAGAGAACGTCGACTCACGCGCCGACCTCTACTCGCTGGGCGTGATCCTCTATCAGATGATCGTGGGCGCCACGCCGTTCGTCGGCGAGGTCCAGGATCTGGTCCGCCAGCACGTCACCACGCCGGCGCCCCGCCCGGCGCTCGAGTACGGCGGCCTCACGCCCCTGGCGATGCAGCTGCTGGAGAAGATGCCGGCGAACCGGCTGCAGTCCGCCACCGAGGTCGTCGAGGAGATCGATCGCCTGGGACTGACCGGCGGCATCGCGCCGCCGCTCCCGCGGCTGCCCTCGCCGCGCCCTTACATCTCCCACGAGCTGCACACGCGAAGCGAGCGCACGCCGCACGACGAATCGGAGCTGTCGCTCGAGATCGAGCGCACCGCCCGGGCGGCCCTGGGCTTTCGCGCCTACGGGCGCTGGGTGCTGGGCCTCGGCCTCCTCGCGATCATCGCCTTCGCGCTCTGGGTCGCCGACCAGCAGCACCTGATCGAGCTGCCGCGGCTCTCCTCGGAGGCGGTGGCCGACCCGCCCGATCCCGCGATCGCGCCGCCGCCGCCTGCGATCCCTCCGCCGCCGGCCCCCTCCGCGGGGGCCCCGAGGAAGGGGAGGAGCAAGCGCGCGAAGCCGCCCCCGACCGCTCCCGTGGTGGAGGTCCGCGCGCCCGACCCAACGCCTGCGCCGGAGCCCGCCCCCGAGCCCGCCCCCGAGCCCGCCCGCGACCCGGAGGACGCCCGCCCGCCCGCATCGTTCGCGGACCTCGACGCCGCCCTGGGCTGGGCGCTGTCCAGCCGCGGCCTCGGGTGGCAGGACGCGGCGGAGGCCGAGCCCGAGGCCGCGGGGAAGTGGGCCAGGTGGTACAAGCTCCACGCTCCCCCGCCCGCCGGCGAGCTCACCCAGACCTACGACACGCTGATCGCCGCGGCCCGCGGCCTGGTGATCGACCGCGACCTCCTGGCCAGCAAGCTGGCCCGCGCCCAGATCGACCTCGCGAGCGTCCCCGGCGACCGCCGGGACGCCCGGTATGACGTGCTGCTCCAGCGCGCCCAGGAGCTCACGAACGCGGTCCGGGCCCAGCCGCTCGGCGAGCCGGCAGAGCGCCTCGCCGCCCAGATCACGCTGCTCGAGCGCGACGCCGACACGGCGGTGAGAGAAGCCTCCCGGACCGCCACCAGCACGGAGTAGCGGTCTATCCCGCCCGTAGCGCGCGCAGCAGCAGCGCCACCGCCGCCAGCCCGGATACGGCCAGGACGCTCCGCCGCAGGAGCACGCCCTCGACCTTGCCCAAGAAGCGACCGCTCATCGCCACCCCTGCAAACAACGCCGGGAGCATGGCCACCGCCAGCAGGAGCTCGACCCGCAAGATCCGGTGGGCCAGGACGCGCCCGATGATCGAGATGACCAGACCGATCGCGAAGATCGCCGCCAGGTTGGCTCGGATGGTCTCGCCCCTCTCGTTCCGGTACAGCAGCGCCAACGGCGGCCCCCCGATGGAGGAGACCATCCCGCCGGCGCCCGAGGCGATGCCCGAGGCCACCTCCGTCACCGGGTTCCGGCCGACCTGGATCCGCGTCGAGAACACCAGGACGGCCACCAGGACCGAGCCCCCGATGATCACGTCGAGGATCCGTCCGGTCGCGACGGATAGGAGCCAGACACCCACGAGCGCGCCCGGAATGCGCCCGACGAGCACCCAGGTCAAATCCTTCCACACGATCGCGTGCCGCTCGCGGACCGCCATGCTGAGCGTCAGGGGCAGGGAGAGGAGGAGCTGCGGGACGGGGGCGAATCGAGGGTCAATCAGCGAAAGCAGCGGAACGGAGAGCACCGCGAAGCCCAGACCGATGACCCCCTGAACCGCCGCCGCGACGAAGGTGACCACGAGTCCCGCCACCAGGTACTCGGGCGGGATCGAGAAGAGCGCGTCCACCGGAACCATCTGGACAGGGTGCACCCCGACGCGCAAGCGCTCATCGCGGCGGCCCTTTCGCTGCTGCGACTCCAGTCGATTCGTGTACGATGCCGCGGTGCTCAGAGTCCGGCAGCGGCTCGGGAAGTACAGGATCGAGAAGAAGATCGGCGAGGGCGGCTACGCGGTCGTCTATCGCGCCTACGACACCATCGAGGGCATTCCGGTCGCGCTCAAGGTTCCGAACGCAGGGCTGCTCGACACCGAGATTCTCAAGGACGTGAAGCGCGAGGTGCGCATCAGCGCCACGCTCGATCATCCGAACATCCTCCCCATCAAGAACGCCAGCTTCATCGACAAGCGGTTCGTCATCGTCTATCCGCTCGGCGAGCGCACGCTCGGCGAACGACTCCGCGCCCGCGTCTCGACGCGCACCGCGCTCGAGTTCGCCGAGCAGATGCTGGAAGCGCTCTCACACGCGCACAAGAACCGCGTCATCCACTGCGACATCAAGCCGGAGAATTTCATTCTATTCAATGGAAGGCGCCTGCGACTCACTGACTTCGGCATCGCGAAGATCGCGCAGACGCGCTGGACGCTCTACGCCTCGGGTACCGGAACGCTCGGGTACGTCGCACCCGAGCAGGCGTTCGGAAAGCCGACGCTGCGCTCGGACGTCTTCTCGCTGGGCGTCGTGCTCTATCGAATGTTCGCGGGTCACCTTCCCGAGTGGCCGTACGAGTGGCCGCCGCCCGGCTACGACCGGTTGAAGAGCACGCTCCCTGCCACGTTCATCCAGTTCCTCAAGAAGGCCCTCGAGATCGACGAGCGCAAGCGCTTCCGCGACGGCTCGCAGATGCTGGCGGCCTTCCGCCGGCTGAAGCCGCGCGCGCTGCGAAAGGTCACGACGCGCACGAAGAAGCGGACCACCAAGACGAACGGGACCAACTGGCGGACCATCCGGATGCGTCAGTTCAAGCGGCAGTACGGGGCGGCCATCGGCACGCACCACACTTGCCGCAGCTGCACAGGACCCGTCAGCGAAGCGATGCAGTGGTGTCCATGGTGCGGTGTTCGGCGGCGCGTGTACGAGGGGCCGACCCGCTTTCCCCACCGGTGTAAGCGCTGCGGCCGGGGTCAAAAGCTCGACTGGAAGTACTGCGCCTGGTGCTATGGACCGAGCATGGGTCCGGAGAGCACACGCGAGTACGCGGACGTCCGCTACGCCGCGCGCTGTCAAAACCCGGGCTGCACCCGGAAGGACCTGATGCCCTTCATGCGCTACTGCCCGTGGTGCCGCACCAAGGTCCGCCGTCCTCCCCGGATCCCGGGCTCTCGCGACAAGTGCCACACCTGCAACTGGGGCGTGGTGCGCGAGTTCTGGGATCACTGCCCGTGGTGCGGCACCACGACGAGGTCGCGCTCGAGGTCGCGTTGATGCGCAACGAGGAGGCCAGCGGCATCTTCGTGGAGCAGGCGATGACCGAGGGCATCGTCTCCGAGATGGCCGGCGGATCGATCGTTCTGTTCTCGACGCCCGCGCCGGAGGCCGAGAAGCCGAACCAGGACGCAGCCGTGCTGCTCCCCATCGGGGACGACGCCGCGGTGCTGGCCGTAGCCGACGGCGCCGGCGGTCTTCCGGCCGGGGCGCGCGCCTCCTCGCTGGCAGTGGTGATGCTGGAGAAGGCGGTCCGCGCGGATCCCGAGGAGACGCTCCGCACCCGGATCCTGGACGGCATCGATCGCGCCAACGTCGCGATCCTCGATCTCGGACTGGGCGCCGCCACCACGCTGGCGGTGGTCGAGATCCAGGACAACGTTCTCAGGCCCTATCACATCGGCGACTCCACCATCCTCGTCGTCGGCCAGCGCGGCAAGGTGAAGCTGATGACGATGAACCACTCGCCGGTCGGGTACCAGGTAGAGGCCGGCGTGCTCGAGCCCGAGGCCGCGCTCCACCACGAGGATCTGGCGCTGGTGTCGAACCTCGTCGGACAGGCGGACATGCGGATCGAGGTGGGCGCGCCGCTCGAGCTGGCGCCGTTCGACACGGTCGTGATCGGGAGCGACGGCCTCTTCGACAACCTGCACACCGAGGAGATCGTGGAGATCGTGCGCGCCGGTCCGCTCGCAGAAGCAGCGAGAGAGCTGGCCGAGCAGTGCACCAAGCGCATGCTGACGCCCGAGGAAGGTCAGCCGTCCAAGCCGGACGATCTCACCTTCGTGGTCTTTCGTCTGGCGCCGAAGAAGTGAGCTCGGCGGTCAGTTCCAGAGCACCGGGTTGGTGGTGGCGCCGTACCAGCGGCCGCTCAGGTTCTTGAGCGCCAGGACGGCCCCGGTCTGGGGATCGAGGGTGACGACCTGCCCGCGGCTGGTGAAGCCGTAGAGGACGCCGTTCGCATAGCCGAGCCCGAAGATGCTGGTCACAGAGGCGCCGCCGATCACCGTGGTCTGGCCGGTCGCGGGGTTGATCCGCACGACGCGGTCCGGATCGCCGTTCGCCTCGCCTTCGACCGTCCAGTAGAGCTTGCCGTCGGGGAGCCCAACCACGTCGCCCGAGGTGACGAACTGATCCGTCGAGGGCCAGGTCACGAGGCTCTGTCCCGTCTGGGGATCGATCACGGTGACGCGCTCGCCGGCGATCACGAGCCGGCCGTCGTCGAGGAACGTCATCCCATTGAGGCGATCGTCGAAGTCGAAGAGGAACGTGCAGAACGCAGTCTCCGGATTCACGAGGTAGATGTGGTTCTCGTAGACGCCGTTGGCGACGTGCTGGCTGACGCCGCCGTACATGGTGCCGTTGCGATCGATCGCGATGTCGACCATCAGATCGATCGGGCCCGCGCTGGAGCGGAAGTCGCCGATGCGGACCGCCTGGTTGGCCTCCGGATCGTAGCTGTAGAGCGTGGTCCCGGTCTGGATGTAGACCGGCTCATCCGCCGGCGGAACTCCGGCGTCGGTGAGCAGCACGCCTTGATCGGGGCGGCTCGCGTCGGCGAAGCCGGCGTCGGGCTCGGGATCGTCGGCGTCCGGATGCACGCCCGAGTCGGGCGGCGTGTCATCGACGAACAGTGCGTCTTTCTCGCAGGCGAGGTTGGGGAGGAGAAGAAGGAAGGCGAGCGCCTGCCGGAACACGGACGCCATCAAAGACCGGCGCGAAGAAGGCAACAAGCGACCGATGCCCGATGGCGGGCGACCACCGGTCTTGGCCCCCATGTAGACTCAATCATTACATCAAAGCTGAAATTGTCTTCGTATCCCGCAGACCACACCATCCCCGAACATGACCGTGCCAAAGTTTTCCGAGAGCACGTTGGTGGGCGCCGTCAGGGCGACGCAGGCCGCAGAGCGAGACGTATCGCTCGATCAGCTCTACGGCTTCTTCAGGCAGATCGACGACCTGATGACGTCAAAAGATTGGAATGCGCTCGGCGAGCTGGGGGTCACCGTGAAGCCGTACGAACATTCCGCCAGCGGGCTGAGCTTTGCCCAGGGACTCGAGCTGCGAATCCCGAACGCTCTGAGCCGCAGTGGTCTCTCAGACGCGGACCTCCGTTCGAGGACGTCGGAGCTCGGGACCGTGTTGTCGGAAAACCGTGATCCGCAGTTCGTCAGGGTCTTCGCGCAGCTGGAAGACTCCCCCCACCATAAGGGGGAGGCGGGCGTCGAACCGGACCTGGTGATCCGGTTCCCCAACTACGAATGGGTCAATCAGGGAGGCGGAGAGCCGCTGCGGCTACCCGATCGCTACAAGGAGCTGACATGACCCTGTTCAGCGCGAGCGCGCTGGAGGCCTGCGCCGCCGCCCAGCGAGCGCGTTCGCTCGGCGGCATCAAGGGCACGGATCCGAACGCGCTCAAGCTCATCGGCGCCGACGTTCATCGTGGAATGGGATCGCCGGCGACACGGAGCGCGGCGGTGCAGTCGGTCCTGCAAGCGAGGAGCGGGACCCGGCCCTCCAAGCGCACGCGAGTGGGCGGGCCCTCGAAGGCGTAGCGCCCAAGGGCTGAGAACGATCAGGCCTTGACGACGCGCTCGACGGCCGCGACCACGTGGTCCACGGTGAACCCGAACTTCTGGTTCAGATCCTCGATGGGGGCCGAGGCGCCGAAGGAGCGGATCCCGATGATCTCGCCCTTGGGTCCGACGTAGCGCTCCCAGCCGAACGTGGACGCCTGCTCCACGGCGACGCGGGCGGTGACCGCCGGCGGCAACACCGAGTCGCGGTACGCCCGCTCCTGGTGCTCGAACAGCTCCCAAGAAGGCAGGCTGACCACGCGCAGCTTCACCCGATCCTTCAGGCGCTCGTACGCGCTGACGCAGAGCGAGACCTCGCTGCCGCTCGCCACCAGGATCGCCTGCGGCGGGCCGTCCGAGTCGATCAGCACGTAGCCGCCCTTCGCCACCTGCGGCGGAGCGAACCGGGTGCGGTCGAGCGTCGGCAGGTCCTGCCGGGTCAGGACGAGCGCCACCGGCTCGTGGCGCAGCGGCATGATCGTCTTCCAGGCGTCCACCACCTCGTTGGCGTCGGCGGGTCGGATCGTGATCAGGCCGGGCATCGCGCGGAGGGAGGCGAGGTGCTCGATCGGCTGGTGCGTCGGTCCGTCCTCGCCCACCGAGATCGAGTCGTGCGTGAAGATGTGGACGACCGGGATCTCCATCAGCGCGGAGAGCCGGATCGAAGGACGGGCGTAGTCGCTGAAGATCATGAAGCCCGATCCGTACGGCCGCACCTTCGACAGCGAGAGGCCGTTCATCACCGAGCCCATCGCGTGCTCGCGCACTCCGAAGTGGAAGTTGCGTCCGCCGCGATCGTCCTTGGTGAAGTCTCCCGCGCCCTCGAAGACCAGGCGGGTCTTCGTCGAGGGCGCCAGGTCAGCCGAGCCGCCGATCACCCAGGGGACGCGCTGCGCGATCTTGTTGAGCACCTTGCCGGAGGCGTCGCGCCCCGACACGCCCTTCGGATCGACGGGGAACCAACCGAGCTCCTGATCCCAGCCCTCCGGCAGCTGCCGGTGCTGCATGCGATACAGATGATCCGCCAGGTCCGGGTACTCCTTCCGGTAGGCCTCGAAGGCGCCCATCCACTGCTGGCGCAGCGCCGCGCCCCGCTGGCCGATGCCCTGGGCGAAGTGCTCGACCACCTCCTCCGGGACCCGGAAGTGGGCGTCCTCCGGCCAGCCGTAGTTGCGCTTGGTCAGCCGGATCTCCTCCTCGCCGAGCGGGGAGCCGTGGGCCGCGTGCGTGTCCTGCTTGTTGGGCGCGCCGTAGGCGATGTGGCTGTCGACGATGATCAGCGTGGGCCGATCGGTGGTCTTCTTGAAGGTGGTGAAGGCGCGCTCGAGCATGTCGAGGTCGTTGGCGTCGCCGACGCGCGTGACGTTCCAGCCGTACCCGATGAAGCGGGTGGCTACGTCCTCGCTGAAGGACCAGTCGGTGTGTCCTTCGATGGTGATCTTGTTGTTGTCGTAGATCCAGCAGAGGTTCGACAGCTTCAGGTGGCCGGCCAGCGAGGCCGCCTCCGAGGCGACGCCCTCCATCATGCAGCCGTCGCCGCCCAGCGAGTAGACGTCGTAGCCGAACATCTCGAAGCCGGGACGGTTGAAGTGCTTCGCCATCCACTCGCTCGCGATCGCCATCCCGACGCTGGTCGCGAAGCCCTGGCCGAGGGGACCGGTGGTGGTCTCGATGCCGGAGGTCCAGCGGTACTCCGGGTGACCCGCGCACTTGCTCCCCAGCTGGCGGAACCGCTCGATGTCCTCGAGCGCGACGGAGAGCCGGCCCAATACCTCGTACTTCGGATTGACCGCCTTCACCTTGGTGAGGTGGAGCATCGAGTAGAGCAGCATGGAGGCGTGCCCCATCGAGAGGACGAAGCGATCGCGGTTCGGCCAGATCGGATCGTCGGGATCGAAGCGGAGGAAGCGTTGCCAGAGGCAGTAGGCCACCGGCGCCATCGCCATCGGCGTGCCCGGGTGCCCCGAGTTCGCCTTCTGCACCGCATCCATGGCGAGCGTGCGGATGGTGTTGATGGAGAGTCGGTCGAGGTCGCTGGTCGAATGCACGGGCGGTTACATAGCGCTGGCTCGCGCTCCGGGAAACCGCGGCCGGATCGAGTCGGAGATCGTTCGAGCTTTCTCGTGTACGCTCGCGCGGGTGCCCCGCCTCGCGCTCTTGATGCTGCTGGCGGTCGCCTGCGTGCCCAAGCCGGCCGACGTTTCGGACAGCGGTCCGGTCGCCGAGGACGCCGAACCCGACGCTGGCTTCTCGTTCGACGCGCGCGCGCCCGACGCGACCGTCCCGGACGACACCGGGGTCCCCGACGACAGCGGGGTTGCGGAGGACGCCGGGGAGATGGACGCGAGCCTCCCGAGCCAGTGCCCCACCATCGCCGACCCGGCCTGCACCTCCGCGGCCGACTGTGCCGACGACATCCCGCCGCCGACGAACTGCGAGGCCTGCGTGCCGGCGAACGACACGCTGTGCGCCGGCGCCACCTGCACGATGCCGCCGACCCTGGCCATCGCGGACATCTACGCCGTCGCCACGCAAGTCGACCCGAGCGTCCCGCTCCTGTCGAGCGTCGGCGTCTTCGCCGTCGCCTCCGGGACAGCCGGCCAACGGGTCATCGGATGTGACGACGTTTACAGCGGAACGGTCGACCTGACCGATCGCTGCTTCAACGTGCTCTACAGCAAGAGCATCAACGTCAGTCAGACCGGCGACACCTATACGGTCGCGTTTACCGGCTTCGCGAGCGGTCAGCACACGCTCTTCCTCATCTACGGTTTCACCTCGGTCGGCGCCCGGGGCGCGCCGGTCGGGCTGTCCTGCAGCGAGATCGACGTGGGTCCGCCCAGCCCGGGCGGCCAGACTCAGTACTTCGCCGGGGATCGGATGCGCCTGCTGTGAACGGCCATTTCACAGAGGTAGTTTTCGACCCAGAACCCGTACACTCCTCAGCGCCCGAGATTTTCGGGCAGGAGGAAAAATGGGAATCGTCGCAGTTCTTCTCACCGCGGGCGGCATCGTCGCGCTCATTTGGGGCTTCGTTCAAAAGTTCAAGGCAGGACGGCTGGCGAAGGCGCCGTTCGTGAAGACCGGTGATGCCGCGGCCAAGGGCGCCTCCGTCGCCGGCGAGAAGGGTGCAATCTCGGTTCAGGGACGAGTGAACGCGTCGCAGCTGCTCACCTCTCCGGTGACCGGAACCCAGTGCCTCTACTACGAGCTCAAGGTGGTCGGTAAGTGGAAGGACGGCGACACCGAGAAGTCGAAGGACTACGTCGACGAGAAGGCCGCCGCGCAGTTCATGGTCGACGACGGCACCGGCGGGATCCGCGTCGACGCCTCCAAAGGCGGCGACTTCGATTGCATCGAGAAGAGCTTCGACGAGACCAAGAAAGAGGGCATGTTCGCCGATCTGAAGAGCGCCGTCGGAAAGGGTCAGCCGATCATGTTCGGCAGCTACGCGTTCCAGAACCCGCCGATGAGCACCGCCAACAAGTTCGAGTGCGTCGAGAAGATCGTGAAGCCGCAGCAGCAGCTGTTCGTCCTCGGGAAGATCGAGAACAACACGATCGGATCGCCGAGCTGGACCTCGCTGATCCTCTCCTCCAAGACCCGCGATGAGCTCCTGGGCTCCACCGCGAAGGCCGCCAAGAACTTCCTCATCGGAGGCGCGGCCGCCGCGGGTGTCGGGGTGGTCCTGGGCGTCGTCAGCAAGTTCGTGGCCGGCTGAGCCCCCGCCCCTACCGCTCCATCCTCTCCTTGATCGTTCGCAGCACCTCGACCCGCGCGAACTTCTTGTCGTTGCCCGGCACGATGGTCCAGGGCGCATACGACGTGCTGCAGCGTCCCACCATCTCGTTCACCGCGCCCTCGTAGCGGTCCCACTTCTCGCGGTTTCGCCAGTCCTCGTCCGTGATCTTGTGCTTCTTGTACGAGACCACCTCGCGCTCCTCGAACCGCCGGAGCTGCTCTTCCTTTCCGATGTGGATCCAGAACTTCAAGAGCACGATCCCGTGCTCGGTGAGCTGCTCTTCGAAGTCGTTGATCTCGTTGTAGGCGCGCTTCCACTCCTCCTCGGTCGCGAAGCCCTCGACGCGCTCCACGAGGACGCGCCCGTACCACGATCGATCGTAGATGGTGACCCGCCCGGCGCGCGGCACGTGGCGCCAGAAGCGCCAGAGGTAGTGATGCGCGCGCTCCTCGTCGGTGGGAGCGGCGATCTGGATGACGTTCAGGAGCCGCGCGTCGAGGGCCTGCGACACGCGGCGGATCGCGCCGCCCTTGCCGGCAGCGTCCCAGCCTTCGAACACCATCATCGTGGAGCGGCGGTGCTCGTACGCCTCGCGCGCCAGGCGGCCGACCTCGTACTGGTAGGCCTCCAGACGCCGCTCGTACTCCACCTCGTCCATCTTCTGGGTGAGATCGACCTTGTCGAGGATCGTGATCTGAGACGCGGCGGTCGGTGGGGTGGACTCGACTGGAGGGAGGTGCACGCTCCCGTCCTGCCGGCCGGTGGCCAAGCGGCGTTCGATCGAGTCGGAGATCGTCCGCGCGATCGTCAGGTCGCGATACCGTGCGTCCTCAGCCTCGACCAGGAACCAGGGCGCGAGGCCGGTGTCGGTCTCGCGGATCGCTGTCTCGGCGACGCTCTTGAAGCGCTTGTAGCGCTTGTGACGCCGCCAATCCTCCTTGGTGACGCGCCAGCGCGTGCGCTTGTCGCTCTCCAGCTTCTCGAGGCGCTTCCTCTGATCCCCCTCGGTGAGGTGGAGCCAGAACTTGAGGATGACCGCGCCGTCCTGGACCAGCATGCGCTCGAGGCGCGCGATACGGGCGAGCTGTCGCTCGAAGGCGGGCGCCTTCTCGCCCTTCATGACGCGGTCGACGATCGGCTTGGTGTACCAGCTCCCCAGGAACAGCCCGATGCGCCCGCGCGCCGGGAGCTGCCGCCAGAACCGCCAGTACTCGGGGCGTTCCGCCTCTTCGTCCGACGCCGGACGGGCGCCGACCGTGTGGATGTCGACATGCCGGACGTCCAGCCACTCGGTCAGGCGATCGACGACCCTCGCCTTTCCAGCGCCCTCGACCCCAGCGATGATCACCACGACCGGCGCGTCGCTGTCGGCCAACCGTCGCTGGAGATCGAGCAGGCGAGCGCGGAGCTCCGGCAGCGTCGCTGCGTAATCCGCCTTGTCGATCGTCCTCCCGAGCTCCACCGCCTCGAACATGAGCCGAGACCGGTAGTCGAGTTCGAGGGCGACCGCAAGGCTTCAGCCCAGCGGGAGGCGGCGCATGAACGCCTGCGTCCCGGCGCTCGGGTCTTGATCGACGAACGTCACATCGAGCAGACCGGCGTCGACCCAGCTGCCGGTGTGCTGACGCGCCACCTCGCTGAGGCACACGCTGTAGCCTCGGAGAAAGGACTCGAGGTCACGGCGTTGATCCTCGGTCCCACGGAACACGATCATGAGATCGATGTCGCTGGAGGGGCCGGCCTCGCCGCGCTCGGTGCTGCCATACAGATAGAGGCCTTCGACGCCGTACGTCTTCGCGTCGATCGCCCGTCCCAGGGCCTCGGCGAAGCTCTGCCGCCATCGCCAGTGATCGCGGCGGGCGCCGGCCGGGTCGCCGGCCAGCTGCTGCTGCTTCCACTCGAGGTACTCGGACAACCTCGAGGCGATGCTCGTCAGCAACTCCCGCTCCTCGTCGAGGAACGCGTTGTCGGCGTCGCTCGGCCAGTCGACGTCGACGACCTCGATGAACCCGACGGGGGTACCGAAGAGGTCGAGCGACGCGCGCAGCCGGTGACAGGACGGCCCGAAGCCGGGCCCCAGGTAGTCGCGGCCGAGGTACTGGATCCGCGAGCCGGTGCTCTTCGGTCGCTGCCAGCCCTCGGGGATCGAGTCGAGCACGCTCGCAAACACGGCCTGCGGCGGGTCCTCGCGCGCGGCCACCGCCTGACCGACACGATAGAGACATCGCAGCTCCTTCGCGCGCTCCTCGAGCGCCAGGATCTCGTGCGCCGACCTCATCGGCGCGCACGCTAGGTCCGAGCGGCGAACCCGTCAACGGGTGAGCCCAGCCACCGGAGGCGCGCGCGTCCTCCACTCCCGCTCCACTCCCGCGATTGGGGGGTGGTCCTTCCCAGGTTTCCCGACCACCTGTACGAGCGTGGGGCGCGGGCTGCCATCCTAGCGTTCACGCCCGGCGGTCGACACGGTACGCTCGGCGTATGCAACGACGGCTCCTCGGCTCCTCGGGCATCGAAGTCAACGCGATCGGCTTCGGCGGAATGCCGCTCTCGATCCGCAACCGCCCGGACGAGTCGCAGGCGATCCGCGTCATACACGCCGCGCTCGACGCCGGGATCGATTTCATCGACACGGCCAACGTCTACTGCATCGACGACAGCGACCTCGGACACAACGAGCGTCTGATCGCAAAGGCGCTCGGGGAGTGGAGCGGTCCGCCGCCGATCGTCGCCACCAAGGGCGGGCTCGAGCGACCGAACGGCAACTGGACCCGGAACGGCCGGCCCGAGGCGCTCAAGGGCGCGTGCGAGCAGAGCCTGCGCTCGCTGGAGGTCGACGCGATCACACTCTATCAGCTGCACTCGCCCGATCCCTCGGTACCGTTCGAGGAGAGCGTGGGTGCGCTAGCCCAGCTCAGGAGCGAGGGAAAGATCGAGCACGTCGGGCTCTCCAACGTGACGGTCGAGCAGATCGAGGCTGCGCGCGCCATCGTGGAGGTGGTCAGCGTCCAGAACCGCTGCAACCCGTTCGATCGCCGCGCCTTCGCCGACGGCGTGGTGGCCTGCTGCGAGAAGCACGCGATCGCGTTCCTCCCGTACAGCCCGGTGGGGGGCTCACGCGGGAAGTCGGAGGTGAAGGACGATCCGATCCTCAACGAGATCGCCGTGCGTCACGACGCCTCTCCCTTCGAGGTCGCGCTCGCCTGGCTGCTCAAGAAGTCCGAGATCTCCATCCCGATCCCGGGCGCCAGCAAGCCGCAGAACGCGCGCTCGAGCGCCAAAGCCATGACGATCGAGCTCGCCCCGGTGGATCTCTTTCAGCTCGAGGCCGCGTTTCCCACCTGACCCTCGAGAGTGATCGCCTGCGCGATCGCCCTCGCCTCGCGATTGATGTCGCGCAGCTGACCGGTCAGCGGGTTGCGAAAGCCGAGAAAGTAGAGGCCCGGCACCTCCGACTCGCGACCGTGGACCTTCGGGTAGCCGCGCGCGTCCGTGACCTCCGCGCTGCACTCGAGGAAGTCGCCCAGCCCAGCCTCGAACCCGGTCGCCAGGACCACAGCGTCGAAGACGACCTGGGTGCCGTCGGTGAACACGACCGCGTCCTCCTCGAAGCGCTCGACTCCGGCGTGAACCGAGATCCGTCCCGCTTTGATCGCGTCGATCGTGCCCACGTCGATCACCGGGATGCGCCCGCGGGTCAGCACCTGTGTGACCGGGCCGATCGCTGGACGCACGATCCCGTACTTCCCGAGGTCGCCGAAGTACTGGGCGGCGGCGCGGATCCCGATCGCATCGGCGACCCGGAGCGGGAGCTTCGAGAGCACCAGACCGGTCCACTGGGCCGGAATGCCGTAGAGGTCGCGCGGCACCACGTGCGTGGGGCTCCGAAGGGAGATCGCCGACTCGCGCGCGCCCTGCTCCATCAGGTCGAGCGCGATCTCGGCGCCCGAGTTCCCCATGCCGACGACCAGCACCGCCTTGTCGCGATAGGCGGCGCCGCTCCGATAGCGCGACGAGTGGATCAGCTCGCCTTTGAAGCGCTCCTGGCCCGGCCACGTGGGGATCTTCGGCGTCCGGTTGTAGCCGGTGGCGACGATCAAGCGCCGGGCGGTGTGCGTGCGATCCTGGGTCTCGACGATCCACGCGTTCCCCTCGCGCCGCGCCGAGCGCACGTCCTGGCCGAGCTCGGGACGCAGCTTGAACCGCCGGGCGTAGCTCTCCAGATACTCGATGAACTCGGCTCGCGGTACGTATCGGGGATAGTCGCGGGGGAACGGCTCGTACGGGAGGCTCGACATCTCCTTGACCGTGTGGAGGTGGAGCCGGTCGTAGTGGCCGCGCCAGGAGGCGCCGATCGCGGTGCTCCGATCGATCTGGATGTAGCGGATCCGCGCCCGCTCGAAGCAAGCCGCGGTCGACAGCCCAGCAGGACCGGCACCGATGATCAGAGCGTCGTGCATCACTCGGCCGTCAGATACAGATAGCCGATGCACATCTCGTCGGCGGACGTGTTGCCCCAGTTGACGTCCCGCACCTCACGCCGCCTGCCGTCCACGATCGGCTGGTTGCCGGCCGTGTTGTCCCAGTGACACTCGAGATAGATCTCGTCGATCCCCAGCTCGAACGGGATGGGATCGGTGTGCAGGTATCCGTACTGCCAGTTGAAGTCCCAGCGCGGGATCGTGAGCACGCACTGCTGGGAGCTGTCGGGGCGGACCACGCGGATCGTCCCCTGCGTACCGAGGTAGTGCATGTGCAGGCCGGCCCCGTGGATCTTGAGCTTGCGGGCCGTCAGCCAGGGCGCGAAGAGCTGGATGAGGCCGTCCGGGTTCAGCTGGAAGCTGTGCACGACGTCGGGATCGTTCGCGGGGATGGGCATGTTTCCGTTCTGGCTCCACTCCTGGAAGTTCCAGAACGGCGCGATCAGCGCCTCGCGGTCGACGGAGTCCTCCAGCTGAAGCGCCAGCGCCGAGCGATCCGATCCGCTCCGGTTCTCGCCCAGGTTGAAGTGCATCTCGATCACGATCACCGAGCCCGGATCGACGCGGATGCCGGTGCCCTCCGGATAGACGAGCCCGGTGCTGCCGGGGGCCCACGAGCCCAGCAGCGCCGTGCCGTCCGCAAAGGCGCCGCCGAAGCAGGGATAGCCGGGTCCGGCCGCCTGCTGATCGAGGGCGCGGAACGCGGCCACGCCGTTGCCGGAGGCGATGTAGAGGTTGGCGTGGTGGACGATCGCCGGGTTGCTCGGCTCCAGGTTGAAACCGCTGACATACTTGGTGGTGGTCTCGGGCCAGTCGACGACGAAGCAGCGGTAGTCGTCGGTCCCGGTGGGCGTGTAGGGCGCCTGCGTCTGGATCCGCAGATCGGTCCGGTGGATGCCGACGTCGATCGGGGGGACGGGATCGCCGACCACCGAGGGGTCGCCCATCGGCGCGCCGCCGGCGATCCACGCGTCGATCGTCGCGATCTGATCCGGGGTGAGCGAGCGATCGTTCTTGAAGGTGTTGCAGTTCGGACCGGCGTGCCACGGCGGCATCAGCTTCGAGTCCACCTGCGCCTTGATCATCGGGACGGCCTGCTCGACCACCGCGGGCACCGACAGATCGATCGGGCCGATGCCGCCGGTCGTGTGGCATCCGGCGCAGCGGCCGTCGATGATCGGTTTGACGTCGCGGAAGAAGACAACGCCCGGCTGCTCCTCGCCGGCGTCGGGCTCGGCCCCGCCGGCGTCGGGCGCGGGGTTCGACCCGTCATCGCCGGAGGAGGGCGAGCAGGCGGCCAGGAACAGGAGCACGACGGAGGTCGAAGCGAGCCGCATCGGTCAGAGGTTGGGCCGGGGAGCGGAGCAGATCAAGGACCGACCGACGGAAGGACCAGCGGGTCGCTCGGTACCGGCAGCAGGGGCGCCGTCGAGAGGTCCTCGGCCGGAACGGTGACCGGGGTCCCACCGTTCTGGACGACGATCTGCCACGCTCCATTGGCGGCGTCGACCTCGTTGGCGCCGAACACCACGTTCACGCCGGGCGCGTCGACGATCGCCTGCGCGCGCGCATTGTCGCGGAACGTCGCGCCCGCCACCGAGACATCACCCGACGAGTCGAGGAGCAGCAGCCCATCGCCGAGCTCGGCGTTGAGGCCGCCGGGAAGGACGGTGGTGCGCAGCGTCGTCCCTTCGATGGTGCCCGCGATCGAGACGCCGACCGAGTCGAGCACGAGCACGCCGATCCCGGCGTGACCGGAGACGTCGGTCGAGCCCTCCAGCGAGAGACCGGGCGCGGCGGCGCTGCCCCGGAGGCCCTGGGCCCAGACGCCGGCGGCCGTGCAGTCCCGGACGGTGGCGTCGCGGAGGGAGAGCCTGGTGTCGGCTCCGTCGGCGACGACACCGTAGTCGCTGTCCGCCAGCTCGCCGCCCTCGATCTGGAGCGAACCGCCGTTTGCAACGTAACTTGCGCCGCCGCCGCTGAGGCCGGTGCTGGTGACGTCCGCGATCATTCCGCCCACCACGCGGACGCGCGCGTGGTCCACGATCAGCCCGGAGCGCGCGCGCCGGATCTCGACCTGGTCCAGCGTGATCTGGCCGCGCAGGCAGCCCGGATCCTCGCAGCGGATCCCCACCGCGGCGTCCCCCGTGTCGAGCACCCGATCCTGTTGGAGCACGAAGTCGGCCGCGTCGATCAGGATCCCGCGCGCCGGACCGGAGCTCACCGTGATCCCGTAGAGACCGCCGCCGTCGCCCGCCTGGATCACCGCCGGAGCACCGCCCGCGATCGTGGGGCCGGCGTTCGCCGCGGCGAGCAGGCGGACGCCGGCGGGCAACACGATCGGGCCGGCGTACCCGCCGTCCGCCAGCAAGATGCAGTCGCCCGCCCCCGCCGACGCGAGCGCCGACGAGAGCTCGGCGTCGTCGGCCGCCTCGAAGACGCTGGCGCACTCGACGTCGAACGGGACCTCGGGATCGCCGCAGGCGCACAGCATCAGCGGGAGGCAGGTCAGCGCGCGCATGGATGGTTCTCCGGAGGCGCCGCCGCCGTCAGCACACCCGATCGCCAGACGAGCGGAACCTCCTGCCACACCGATCGCAGGAGCATGCAGTAGTCCGGCGCGAACGTGTTGATCGCACCGCCGTAGGCGCCGAGCTCGCTGGCGAAGGAGATCCTCCGGTCGGCCGTCTCGATCAGCGACGCCGGGCCGTGCACGCGCGAGGCCGCCAGCTGGACGCCCCGCTCGACGTCCCAGATCCCCAGCGTGCCGTCGGCGAAGCCGGCGATCAGCACGCCCATGGGCCCCACCTCGAGCCGCACCACCCTGCTGGCGGGAGTGCCCTCGAACCCGCGCGGCCGACCCGCCAGCTCGATCCCGCCGTCCGGATAGCCGAGGACAACCTTGTTCAGGACGCGCGCGATGGCGATCGCGCCGCCGGGATACGGTTGCTCCTCCACCCGCCGGCCGTCGAGCTCGTAGCGCGCGATGCGATCGTCGCCGGCGACGATGATCGAGCTCTCGTCGGTACCGATCGCGCGGGCCGACGGCATCAGCTCCACCGGCGCGCCGGAGATGGGATAGAACGTGGCCCCCTTCGCCAGGCCGACGCAGCCGGTCTCGAGCGCGCGCACGTCGCGGATCCCTGGCACCTCGACCGACCACTTCGCGCTCGGCCCGTCCCACCACAGCGAGAGGTGCTCGTTGCGCTCGACCAGGCACGCGTGCGTCCGCGCGGTCGCGCCGATCATCGCGCGCCGGGCCGGCTTGGCCCACGGCGACTCCGGATCGATGGGGCCGCGGGCGTCGCGCCACCCCGAGCTCGTCGCCAGCTGTCCGCCGTCGAACAGCGAGGCCCACCAGTACGGGCTCCCATCCAGGTTCCAGACCCGGACCGTGCCATCGTCGCCCGCCGCCGCCACGCGCGCGCCGTCGGGCGCGAACCGGATCTCGTTGACCTCGCCGGTGTGTCCGGCGAGCCGGATCTTCTTCCCCTCCGAGGGCGTCCACAGGAACGCGCCGTCGGCGCCAGCGGAGGCGATATGCGATCCGCTGGGATCGATCGCGACCGAGTAGATGCGGCCCTCCTGGCGTCCGATCACGGTGCTCTCGCCCGTCGGGAGCGTCCACGCGCGGATGGTGCCGTCGTAGCCCGCCGAGATCAGGCCGCCCTGAGGTCCGAACGCGACGGCCCAGACCTTGTCCCGGTGTCCCTCGAGCACCTTCAACGGCTTGCCGTTCGGGTTCCAGAGCCGGACCGTCTTGTCGGCGCCTGCGGAGGCGATGCGTCCGTCCTCGGCGAAGGCCACGTCGAACACCGCGCCTTGATGACCCGCGAGCACCGGGCCCTTTCCATCCGCGGTGAACAGCCGGACCAAGCCGTCGCCCCCCGCGGAGGCGACGGTCCGTCCGTCGGGCGCCACCGCCACCGCGTAGACCACGCCCTCATGATCGTCGTAGGACGCCCGCTGCCGGCCGGTGGCCAGCTCGAGCAGCCGCACGGATCCGCTCTGGGAGGCGGTGGCGAGCAAGCCCTTCCTCGCGGCGACGCCGTACACCGTGCCGCCGGCCACCAGCATCTCGTCGGCCGACTCGCCGTCGTCGCTCCAGGCCAGCACGCGGCGATCGTAGCCTCCCGAGATCACGCCGCGCTCGGTGAACGCGAGGGACGCGACCGCGTCGGTGTGGCCCTCGGTCGGCGGCGGCGACGCGTCGAGACGGTGGAGATCGAGCCTGCGATCGATCCCGCCGGAGAGCACCGCGTCTCCGGCTGCGGCCACGCCCCAGACCGTCCCCTCGTGACGGGCGATCACGCGGACGTCGCCGCTGAGCGGCTCGAGCAGACGAACGGATCCGTCCTGGCCGGCCGAGATCACCCGGCCCCGCTGATCGAACGCGAGGCGCATGATCAACCCGGGGTGCACGGGGAAGCGCTTGGAGGTCTCCTCGTCGAAGAGCAGGACGTCGCCCTCCTCCGTGGCGACCGCAAGCTTCCCTTTGGACGAGATCGCCACCGCGGACACATGGGGAACCTCGATCGCATGCATCTCCTGGAGCGTCCTCGGATCGAGGAGCAGCACCAGATCGGCGGACGCCACCGCGATCGAGTCGTCGGAGATCGCGGCGTCGCGCGCGGCCGGTCCGTTGCGCTCGAGATCGTCGGTGAGGCGCCGGACCGTCCCACCGGTCGTCACCATCACCAGGCCCTCGTGCGTGAAGCCGAGCCCGACCACGCGTTCTCCGCCGGGCACCATCACGCGCGACGTTCCGGCCGCCAGATCCCAGAGCCGCACCTCGCCCGACCACCCGCTCGAGGCGAGACGTCCGTCGGGGGCGAACGCCAGCCGCATCACCTGATCGCCGTGTCCGCGCAGGCTGGTCGAGGACAGCAGCGTGGTATCGAAGATGCGGATGGTCCGATCCTGTCCGGCGGCCGCGTAGCGATCGAGCGCGGGGGAGACGGCCACGTCGAACAGCCCGGTCCCGAGGGAGCGCTCCCAGATCAGCGGGTCGCTCTCCATCCTCCACCACAGCAGGCGCGCCAGCGCCGAGTCCGAGATCTCGAGGGCGCTGCGGAGCTTGGCCTTGGCCTCGAGATGACGTTTCCGCTCGACCGAGGCCCGAGCGCTCTCGATCAGCGCCACCGAGCTCTCCGCCTCCGCACGATCGTGATCGGCGCGCGCCTTGGCCGCGCCGTCCATCGCGATCGCCGCGAAGCCGCCCGCCAGGGCCGCCGAGAAGAAGGCGATCGCGATCGCGATCATCAACCGGCTCCGCCGCCTCTGCTCGAGCTCGTGGGCCCGGAGCGCCGAGGCCGAGAGGAACCGTGCGGCACCCGGCGCGATCGGAAAGCCGCGACGATCGATCGCCTGCTGCGCCTCGTCCAGGCGCGTGCCGTCCCAGAGCGCCTCCTGCCGTCCGCCGCGGTCCTTCCAGCGCGCGGCCGCCTCCTCCAGCTCGATCACCACCTTGACGGCGGGATCCTCCTCGAGGCGCTGGAGCCGGACCAGCACGTTCTGCGCGGTGGGGCGCGCGCTCGGATCCTTGGCGAGACAGGCACCGACCAGCGTCCGGAGCTCCTTCGGGACCGGCGCGTCCACCGGGAGCGCCGGGGCCGGTCCGGCCTCGCATACCTGAAGCGCGTACGAGATCGCCGACGTCTCGCGGTACGGCCGGTCGCCCGCGATCATCTCGTAGAGGATCACGCCGAGCGCCCAGAGGTCTGCGGGTGCGCCGGCGTCCGTGCCGCGCCACTGCTCGGGGGCCATGTAGCCCGGCGTGCCCCTGATCCCCTGGGCGGCCGATCGCGTGATCATGGGGTCGCCGTCGGGCACCAGGATCTTGGCCAGGCCGAAGTCGAGCACCCGGACCCGGCCGTCGTCGCCGAAGAGGATGTTCTGCGGCTTGAGATCCCGGTGAAAGACCTGGTGATGGTGGGCCTCGGCGAGCGCCTCGGCGATCGCCTTCGCGATCTGGAGGGCGCGCCCGAGCGAGAGCGGGCCCCGATCGAGCGCGGTCCGCAGCGACTCGCCGCCGAGATACTCGAGCGCCAGATAGGGATGGTCCGCGTGCTCGCCGACGGAGTGGATCGCGACGATGTTCGGGTGCGCGAAGCGGGCGGTGGCGCGCGCCTCCACCAGGAAGCGCTGGTGCGCCTCCTCGGACGCGACCAGGGCCGGAGAGATCAGCTTGAGCGCGACGCTGCGCTCGAGCTTCGTGTCCCACGCCAGGTAGACCTCGCCCATGCCGCCCCGCCCGAGGGACCGTTCGATGCGGAAGTGATCGACCATGTCGCCTTGGACCAGCGCCTCCTTCTCGGCCGGATCGGGCGCCGGGAGGCTCCCCTCCTCCGCTGCAACCGCCAGCAGCATCCGGCAGGCGGCGCAGCCGTCGAGGTGCGCCTCGATCCTCCGCACCTCGAGGGCCCCCGCGCGCCAATCGAGGTAGGCGAGGACCTGCTCCTCGTCGAGGCACCGCAACGGACCCTCGTCGGAGGGACGCAGGACGGTGTCGGCGGTCGCGCTCTTTTCCGTCATGTCTCTCCCTCGGTCCGGAGGAGGCGGCTCAGGGAGACGTCGAGCTGGCTCTGGATCAGGCGCATGATGCTGTCGAACTCCGCCCGGTCGACCTCGATCTTGTCCATCAGGATCTCGCGGGTGCGGACCAGGAGGGTGTCCCGCACGCCGGCGATCCAGCGTGCAACGGTGGCGCGATGCACCCCGTAGACCGCGCCGATCTGATCGATGTTGCGCCCGTCGAGCACATGGTACTTCAGGACCGTGCGCTCCTTCGGCCCGAGCGCAGCGATCGACTGCTCGAACGCGGCCTTGAACTCCGCGGCGTAGAGATCCTTGAGGTACGCGAGCTCCGGGTCGACGCCGCCTGCGAGCGCCTGCGCCAGCGCGACCTCCTCGACGGGGACCTCCTTGCTCTCCCGCCGGAGCAGGCTGATCGCCTCCCGGGTGGCGGCCACCCGGATCCAGCGGCCGAGATCGCCCTGCCCCGTGTACGACGCGATCTTGGGAGGCACGCCGTCACCCACGAAGAGCTTCTGCCGCAGGCGCTGCTTGACCTCGTCCGCCAGAGCATGACCGCCCTCGAAGCGCGCGAGGAGGCGATCGAGCGCCACGAAGTACCTCGCCTCGACGCTGGCGATCGCGTCCACATCGCCGCGTGCGCATCTTCTGGCGAGCTCGAGGTCGGCGCTCGTGCTCTGGTCGCCGCCGCCCATCTCGGCCGCGATACTCCGGAAGGTGGGAAAATGCACCCGAAAGTGCACGTAGATGGTCGCGGCGGAACAGCGTAAGACGGGTTCGATGGCTCCCCTGACCGGAGGCACGCTCTCCATAGACGTCGGCGGTACGGGCGTGAAGATGTTGGTGCTCGACACCAAGGGCACGCCGCTGAGCGAGCGCGCCCGTGTCGAGACGCCCCGGCCCGCCACTCCGCTCGCGATCGTGCAGACGATCGTCGAGCTGGCCAAGAAACAGCCGCCCTACGAGCGGGTCTCCGTCGGCTTCCCGGGCGTGGTGGTGGAAGGCGTCGTGCGCACGGCGCCCAACCTCGACGGCGACTGGGCCAGCTTCACCCTGGCGCTTCAGCTGCAAGAGCAGTTGCGGCGCCCGGTCCGCGCGGCCAACGACGCCGATGTCCAGGGTCTCGGCGCGGTCGAGGGCCGCGGCGTCGAGATGGTGCTCACGCTCGGCACGGGCCTCGGGTCCGCCCTCTTCATCGACGGCGTGCTGGTCCCCAACCTCGAGCTCGGCCACCACCCGTTCCACCACGGCAAGAGCTACGAGGACTATGTCGACAATCGGGCGCTGGAGAAGATCGGGAAGAAGAAGTGGAGCAAGCGCGTCCTTCGCGTGATCGATCAGATCCAGCCGGTGTGGAACTGCCGCCTGATCCACCTGGGCGGGGGCAACGCCAAGAAGCTGGAGGCGGAGCTCCCAGGCTTCGTCCGGATCGTCTCCAACATCGCCGGCCTGCTCGGCGGCATCCATCTGTGGCGCTGAACGAGGGGCTCTGGTTCAAAGCCCCAACGTCTCGACCTGCTCGCGGTGGATCGCCCGCCACGACTCGACGCTCGCGACGTCCGCACGCGCCTCCACGCTCTCGCCGTCGGCGTGGGCGAGGCGATCGGCGATGTACACCGCCTCCGGGACGCCCAGCGAGTCGAGGCGCTCGAGCGGCTGCTCCTGCCAGGCCACCGCCTCCACGATCCGCGCCGGCAGGCCCCAAAGGCCCAGGAGATAAGCGCCGACGTGGGCGTGAGGGGAGAGCTCGTCTCGCCGCGCATTGCCCGCGAGCACCAGCGCGCCGATCCCGTGCAGCAACCCGGCGACGAACGCGTCCTCGGCGGCGGGGCGTGCGGTGAGGATGCGGCTCGCGACCTTGCCGACCAGCAGGCCGTGAATGCGGACCGCCTCGACCTCGACCCGGTCCATGCTTCCACACTCGAAGACGCCCGCGGTCAAAACCAAGTTCTTCAACATCTCGACGCCCAGATACGCGACGGCGTCCCGCATGCTCGAGATTCTGACGGCCCAGACCGAAGAAGGCCGAGTTGGCGAGCTGGAGCGTCTTCGCAGACATCGCCACGTCCGTCTCCATCAGCTCCACGTAGTCCTTGACGCCGCGATCGGGATCGTCCGCCAGCGTGACCAGCCGTTGGTAGAGCTCCGGGGGTGAGGGGAGCTTCGCCAGCCCGGCTACCACGCTCCGCAGGTGCTCGTCGTGCAAGAGCGCCTGGAGCTCGAGCGCTCGGTTCACCGTGCTGATCAACTTGCCGGGCTCGCACGGCTTGCTCAGGAACTGGTGCGCCACCGGGAGCACGCGGAGCGCGCCTTCCAACTCGGTGTGCCCCGAGAGCACGATCCGGACGGCCTCGGGATAGCGCTCCTTGACCGTCGCCAGCAGCTGCGCGCCGTCCTTCCCCGGCATCCGCATGTCGGTGACCACCACGTCGGCCGGCTCCTTCTCCAGCGCTTCGAGCGCCTGGTCGGCGCCCTCTGCGAAACGCATGCTCCACTCGCGACGTTTCGACCGCATCAGGTTGCGCAAGCCGTCCAGGACGCGACGCTCGTCGTCGACGAAGAGGATCCGCTTCATGCCGCGGCCTCGGACGAGCGCGACAGGTCCAGCGGGAGCCGGATGTAGAACGTGGTGCCACGGCCGACGATCGATTCGAACGTGAGCGAGCCGCCGTGTTGCTCGACCACGATGTTGCGCGCGATCGCCAGCCCCTGGCCGGTGCCGCGCCCCACCTCCTTCGTGGTGAAGAAGGGCTCGAAGATCCGGGTCTGGATGTCCTCCGGGATCCCTCCGCCCGTGTCCGAGATCTCGACGATCGCCTCATCGCCCTCGCAGTAGCTCTTGACGCGGATCGTCCCGCGGGACTTCGTGCTCGGCCCACCCGAGTCCTCGATGGCCTGCGCGGCGTTGACGATCAGGTTCAGGAACACCTGGTTCAGCGAGCTGAGATGGCAAACCACGGGCGGGACCTCGCCGAGCTCCACCTCCACGTCGGCGACGTACTTGTACTCGTTGCGCGTCACGGTCAGCGTCGACCGCAGGGCTTCATTCAGATCCATCGCATCCTTCTTGGCGCGCTCCGGATGCGCAAACGTCTTCATGGCCTTGACGATGTCGGCGACCCTCCGGATGCCCTCGTGCGCGCGGGAGACGGCCTCCGGACCCTCCTGTTGTTGGTACTCGATGTCCGCGAGGTCGCGCGCCTCCTCGAGCGCGGCCCTCTGCTCTTCGGAGAGCGCGGCCTCGTACGTCTGGATGAGCGCGAACGCGCTGCTGAGACAGGACTCGAGGAAGTACAGGCTGTCCCCCACGTACTGAATGGGCGTGTTGATCTCGTGCGCGATGCCCGCCGCCAGGCGTCCCACCGCTTCCAGCTTCTGGGCCTGCCGCAGCTCGAGCTCGACCTTCTTGCGCTCCTCGACCTCGACCCGAAGCTCGTTGAGCACGCCCTCGAGCTCGACCGAGCGCTGCTCCAGATTGGCGTTGAGCTGGTGCATCTCGCGGGACGCCAATCGAAGGAGCGCTCGGAGGTGTAGCGATCGTTGTCGGCGTCGGTGTAGGTCCGTACGACGGTGTCGAGGAAGACGCGCCACTGTTCCGGGGAGGTCGGGCCTCGATCGGGATCGATCCCCGCATGTCGGAGCTGGCGGCGCGCCAAGGAGTGCACGATCATCCCTCGCTGATCGTCGTGAGGGTCATCGTCTGGTTGTGGAGCTCGCACTTCCCGACGCCGTAGGGCGACAGCTCGCCGTAGGAGTAGAACCCGATCTGCTGCGTTCCTGCGGGGAGCACGTCGAGGATCGCCTCCGTCTCCTCCTCGCTTCGCTGTCCCAGGACGAGCCGGCGGCCGACGCAGCTGATCGCGATCGAGAGGCACGGACCGCTCATCTCCGCCCCGCCGAGCCTCGCCGCCTCGGACGCGCCTTCGACCAACCGATCGAAGTTCGCCCGCATCAGCTGAGCGAGCCAGCCCTGCGGGAGGTCGCCGGCGAACGTCATCGACTGCGCCTCCTCGCTCACGGACAACACGGTCCGCACCAGGCTACTCTTCGCGTCGCGGCTCTCACGGATCTCCAGCGGAAAGAGCAGCGCCGTCGCCGGGAGACCGGAAGCACGCTCGCCGAGGTACTCCTTGTAGAGCTCCAGCGCGGGCTTGCCGTCCAGCTCGAAGAGCACGTTCCCCTCGGAGCGAGTGATCGATCGCTCCGGGCCGAACAGGTCCCATCCACCCTTCGAACCATGACCGACGCGGACCGAGTCGCCGTACAGTCCGACCGCGCTCACGATGTTCAATCTCGGCACACCGCCGTCGAGGACCCAGGTGCGCTGAAAGCGGGGCCCGTCCCCGGCCAGCCCCCCGGTGACCACCACCGAGTCGGGGAGCACCGAGTTGATCCCGCGCGCCAGCTCGCTGCCGTTGACGGCCAGGCCCTCGCTCAGCAACGTCACCGCGCGCAGGTCGGGAGCGGCGAGCGCAGCGCCGATCCTCGCGCCGGCGTCGAACGACCCGGAGGCGGAGGCCACCGGGAACGCCGCCGACCGCACCTGCGTCCGCTCGAACCGAACCACCGCGAGCGCCAGGCTGTCGTCGAAGACCCGCGTTCCGAAGATCTCACCGGCCGTGGAGCATCCGACCAGCGTCGAGCGCGGGAGCGCCTCCCGGATGGCCTCGAAGGGCTGCCTCCGATCCGCAAACCCGGGTGATCCGAACACGATCGCCAGCGTCTGCTCGGAGTCGAGCGCCGCGGGGATGGGATCGTCCCACCGTTCGCTCAGGAACGCGCGCGTCTCGAGCTTCATCCATTTCGATATCGGTCACACTCGCCACACCTTGAGCCCGGTCGCTCATGTCGGGTGTGCGCCGGCGCGGACCGGAGTCGGCTTCACTTCGCCGACGGGCGACTCTGCTCGACGATCGTGCCGGAGCGACCGGAGAGCGCGGCCTCCAGAGTCGCCGGATCACACACGATCGAGCGGCGCCCGATCTTCGATTCGGCGAAGATCGCGGCGGCCTCCATCTTCGGCGCCATGCTGCCGGGGGGGAACTGGCCCTCGGCGAGCAGACGGCGCACCTCCGCCGGGGTCGCGCGCGGCAGCGGGCGTTGGGTCGGCTTACCGAAGTCGACGTACGCGCACGGCACGCCGGTGAGAATGACCAGCAGCTCGGCGTTGACCCGATCGGCGAGCAGCGCCGACGTGAAGTCCTTGTCGATCACCGCCTCGACGCCGCGCAGCCCGTCGTGCTGCCGCACCACCGGGATCCCGCCGCCCCCAGCCGCGATCACCAGCACGCCGAGCGAGAGCAGCGCCTCGATCACGCTGGCCTCGATCACCTCGAGCGGTCTCGGCGAGGGGACGACACGCCGGTAGCCCCGGCCAGAGTCCTCGACCACGGGCAGGCCCTCGCGCTCGAGCCGTCTCGCCTCGGCTTCTTCGAGGAACGGTCCGATCGGTTTGGTCGGCCGATCGAAGGCCGGGTCGTCCGGATCGACCTCGACCTGCGTGATGACACCCGCCACCTGGCGATCGATCCCGAGCTCCGAGAGCAGGTTGTACATCGTCTGCTGGATGACGTAGCCGAGCTCGCCCTCCGACTCCGCGACACAGACCTCGAGCGGCAGGTTGTACGCGGAGCCCAGCGCGTTCTCGACCCGGATCAACATGTGGCCGACCTGTGGTCCGTTCCCGTGGCCGATCAACAGCTGATAGTCGTGGCTGAGCAGAGGGATCAGCTGGCGCAAGGCAACTTGCGCGAACTCGAACTGTCCCTCCATGGTCAGATGCCCCCCGGGAGGGACGAACGCATTGCCGCCCAGGCAGGTCACCACGCGGGTCGCCATCACGCTTCCGGGAGAGCGCATCTGGCCTGGTGCGTGTGCGGGGGTCAAGCAGACGCTCAATTGACGCGCTGTTCGGGCGAGGTATGCTCCGGCCGTGCATGATCGCTACCAGCAGATCTTGTCGGAATATCGACCCTACGTGGTGTCCACCCCCAGCCTCCGCGATCGGATGAACCTCGAGCCGCTCGGCCAGCGGCTCAACGTCGAGCACGTCTACTCCTCCCTCCACATGTCGAGCGGGCCGTTCCTCGATCTGATCCAGCACCTCGACTCCCGCTGCTACACGGTGCTGCAGATGCGGATGCCACGCTGGGCGTTCTACGACTGCGGAGAGCTCCCCGGCGCCATCATCGGTCTCGGCCGTCGCGCCGCCGAGCTGGGACCGGAGGTGCTCCGCGCCCTCGAGGTCCCGGAGGATTACACCGGCCTGGTTCCGCTCACCATGTTCGTCGCCATCCCGACGCTCGAGGCGGGCCACTGGCTCGGGCACACGATCAACTCGATCCGCGAGGTCATGGACGCCGGGCCCACCGAGGGCGCGCGGCGCTTGACCGTCGCGATCGCGCTTTCGGCGCTCCGCGCCGTGCGCTTCACCGCCACCACGCAGTGGGCCTCGGATCAGCTCGACGTGATCGCGCACTTCGGTCCGCTCGAGCTCCTGGCCGCCTGGGTGCCGCAGCACGACAAGCCTGGAACCTGCGTGGTGCGCGCCGAGTGCGACGAGGCCAAGCTGGACCGCGCGCTCTCGTCGGATCCGCCCACGGCGCGCTTCAGCCGGGTGGTCGATCCCGACAACGAGACTGCGTTGATCGGGCTCCACCAGGACATCGAGGCCGGCAGCCGGGTCTTCGTCAGCAGCGTCACCTTCGAGCGCAACGGCGGTCGTCGTGTGCCCCTTCGCTACGAGGAGGTCGGGCCGTGAGTCTCCACCCCAACAACCCGCAGCTGCTTCCGGATCTCGAGCTCTTCGTGGTGGCGACGCGCGAGAATCTGCAGTGCTTCGATCGGGCGCCGTTCGGGCTCGAGCTGAAGCCGGCCAACGTGTTCGATCCCCTGCGGATGAGCTCGCACGGCTTCCTCGAGCTCCTCAAGCGCCTCGACGAGGTGACGTTCGGCCCCGAGGGCATGCCGATGCCTCGCTGGGTCTTCTTCGCGGGCTCGGAGCTGCCCGCCGGCATCGTCGGGTTCGGCCGGCCGCTGGCCCGCATGCGCGACGCCGGCCGGAAGCTTTTCGGGGTGCCCGAGGACTACCGGGGCCTGGTCCCGTACTCGATGTTCATCGCCATCCCCATGTCGGAGCCCGGAACCTGGATGGGTCACAACCTGGCCAGCGTCGCCTCGCTGCTCCCCGACGAGAACCTGGAGGGCCTGGGCAGCCTGACGAAGGCGGTGGCGCTCCGCGTCTACCGGACCCGTTGGCAGGTGGGCGCCACGCAGTGGGACACCCATGCTCTGACGGTCCATACGCGGCTGGGCCCGCTCGAGCTGATCACCGCCTGGACACCCGCCCACGGGGAGCCCTGGACGCTGACGTACCGGGCCACCATCGACGACGACACGCTCAAGAACCTCGCGCGCGATCCCGACGGAAAGGTGGTCCGCCCCAAGACGGACTTCTGGATCGACAGCGCCGACCACGAGGCGATGAAGGCGCTCCAGATCCGGATTGAGACCGGCGAGCGCTTCTGCATCACCGACCGACCCGAGTCGATCGGCCCGCACCGGCAGCGCGTCCCCATCGCGAAGCTCACCGCGAGGTAGAAGCCCACTCGCCGACGTGCTAGGACCGGCCCCGCGCGGCTGCGCAGGAGGAAGGTTCAGCAATGATGGGTGGCTTCGTACATCTCGAGCTCAGCACGGACAACGTCAAGAAGGCCAAGTCGTTCTACTCGAAGGTCTTCGGTTGGCAGACCACGGATCTCGACATGGCGGGAGGATCGTACACGATGCTCTCGGTTCAGAACCCGGGCGGAGGCATGATGCCGAAGCCGATGGCCGACGCTCCGACGATGTGGCTCCCGTACATCGCCGTCGACGACGTCAAGAAGACGACGAAGGACGTCGAGAAGGCGGGCGGCACCACGCTCGTCCCCTTCGTCGGCGCAGAAGGGTTCGGCGAGGGCGCGATCTTCGTCGACCCCACCGGCGCCACCTTCGGCGTCTGGAAGTCACTCCGCGAAGCGAGCAACGGAGCCGAGGCCTCCACCGCGACCAAGGCCACCAAGAAGAAGGCGGCCAAGAAGAAGAGCACCAAGAAGGCGGGGAAGAAGAAGGCCGCCGTCAAGAAGACCGCCGCCAAGAAGACCGCCGGGAAGAAGAAGGCGAAGCGCAAGTCGAAGCGTTAGCGAGCGTGCTGGCGCGGAGCAAGTCTCCTATGCCTCGCGCCGCCTCCGGCGTCGCTCGCGACGGCCCTTCGGGCCGATCGGTCGTACCCGGTCGAGCTTGCTTTGCAGGGCAGCCCGCTTCTGCGCGCGGTCCCTGTTTTGCCCGTCCGAGTTCCCCTTGGCCGACTCCCTTCCCTCCACTCGCTCCGCCAGCGGTGACGCATCATCGCCTTTGTTCGCGAGCTTCCCAGGTAGTACGGAGTCGTCCGACTTCCCGCCGCCGTTCATCGCCTCATTGCCCCTCTCGGGTTCGATTTGCGGACCGCGCTCCATCGTTCGCGGTCAGCGGCGGGATCTCCCCGGCTTCCGTGTGAAGTGCCTGCGTGCGTGCACCGGGTCTTTGACCCCGCCGGCGCCCCGGCCGCCTCGCGTGGCGCCGACCGCGATGTTGCCTTCCCCCTCAAGAGACAGGGTCAGCCACCGGGAACAGAGAGATTTCGTGGCTCAATACCGAGCCCGCCCGCACCCCTGTCAACGCTTCGCCCGGGCCCTTGCGGGCACGCACGCATGACTCGGAGGCCAGGGTGGATCGCTACTCCTTTCCTGCAATGGACTCTCACCATCAGCACCTCACCGGCTGGGCCGGCGCACCTCTCGACTGTCGACGGCCGGGAACCGCCACCAGAGCCTGATACACCTCCGTGAAGCGTTTTCACGCTGGCGTCCGCCAAGTAAACCTAGAACCGTAGCCCCAGGCGGAGGCCCAGGATCGCGTCCGGCTGGAGGTAGCCCACCTCCAGCCCCGCGAAGAGGATCCCGCGGTGGAAGCCGAAGCCGAGGGCGCCGTGCCCTCGCAGCAGATCGCCCTTGAAGATCAACCAGGGCCCGCCGCTGGCCTCGATGTAGATGAGGCCGCGGGCGAAGACGACGCCGACCAAGAGATCGATCGGGATCCCGGCGGTGGCCGGGGAGGTCACCAGCGCCGCGCCCACGCGCCCGCCGACGTAGACCGGTCCGATGATGCGCCCGTCGACCGCCAGGGTCAGATCGAACAGCCCACGGCTGGCGAACCAGTAATTCGCGCCCAGCCCCAGCCGGAGCGACACCGCCGAGGCCGTTGCGGGTATCCGCCGACAGCGCCGCCGCGAGGAGCAGGATGCGGAGGGCTCGCATGCCGCGCGAGTTGAGCACGGTCCGAAATCCACCGCCAGGTGTGGCAACATCACGCCATGGCGCGCGTGATCTACTACGTGACGTCGAGCCTGGACGGGTTCGTCGCGCGAAGAGACGGCGGGATCGATTGGCTCATGCCGCCGATACCTGAATACGGCTTCGATGAGCTGATGAACGGCATCGATGCGATCGCGATGGGACGTAAGACCTTCGAGCAGAGCCTACGGTTCGGCGAGGCGCCCGGCCCGCACAAGCCGACCTACGTCTTCTCGAAGACGTCCACCGACACGCACGGACGACCCGTCGAGATCACGAACACATCTCCGCGCGCCTTCACGGAGCGGCTCGGCGACGTGCGGTTGTGGTTGATGGGCGGAGGTGCCCTCGCGCGAAGCTTCGCGGACGACGGCGTTCTCCACGAGCTGGATCTGTTCATCCAACCGATCGCGCTCGGCGACGGCATCCGTCTCTTCGATCCGCTCGCGAGCGATCTCCGGTTGGAGCTGACCGAGGTCGTCACCTACCGGACCGGCATGGTCCGCGCGCGCTATCGCGCTATGG
Organism: uncultured delta proteobacterium; assembly: GCA_963803435.1. Taxonomy (GTDB): domain Bacteria; phylum Myxococcota; class Kuafuiibacteriia; order Kuafuiibacteriales; family Kuafuiibacteriaceae; genus CAWDML01. The sequence continues at coordinate 833,433 of CAWDML010000001.1, forward strand.
CGTCTTCCGTCTGAGCTCCCGGGTGCGCTCGACCGTCTCTCTCAAGAACTTCACCGCCATCCGCGCGTCGGACTTGCTGCGCACCAGGAGCGTGGCGGCACCCCCAGCGTTGGGGACGCGGAGCCGGCTGCTGCGCGGCGTCTGCCAGAGGCCGGTGACGTCGATGCGGACCGCCCTCTTCTTCGGCCGGGCCCGCAGGTAGGCCAGCGCCCGCTGATCGCAGTCGAGACGGCGATACGCCGCCTCACGCTCCGTCATGACCTTCCCTTCGCGAATGTCGAGCTCGGCATCCAACAGCGCCTGGATGAGCTCGCCGAGCATGGCGTCCAGTCGTTCCTTCGAGACCTCGTTGCTGTTCATCCCACGCACCGAGGTCGCACGGAGCGGGCCAACGACGGTCGAATCGTTTTTCGTACGGATCGTCCGGATTCGTCCGCATTCGTCCGGCTGCGTCCGAGGTCAGCTCCAGCCCTCGAGCGCGTGCCTCCACCGCTCGAGGTCGTCGGGCAGCTTCGACTCGAAACGGAGAGGATCGCCGCGGGTTGGATGCGCGAACGCCAGCATCGAGGCGTGGAGATAGGTCCGGCGCGCCTCGTCGTCGGCGAGCAGCGGCAGATCGGCCGCATGGAACATCGCCCGGATCCGCTCGCGCAGGTCACCTTGCAGCTCCGCATCGATGACCGTGACGCCTGCATGCTCGATGCGGGCGCGCACGCGCCAGCTGAGGACGGTGCCGTCCGTGGAGCGCTCGAACCTTCCCGCGTCCTTCTCGAGACACGCTGCGATCGCCGCCACGAACCCGCGCCGGATCCCGCCGGCGGCGAGCTGCCCGCGCAGCTGAGCGAGCGCCTCACGCTTGCGCGCCACCACCAGGAGGCCGGACACGGGCCGATCGAGTCGGAGGAGGGGCTGCGCGTAGCCAAAGATGTCGCGCATCGCGTGGACGAGGTCCGGCTTGTCCGTCGCGCGCGCCGAGCGAGGCGCCCCCGTGGAGAGCCCGGGCGGCTTGTCCACGACCAGGAGATCCGCGTCCTGGAGCCGGATGTCGACCTGCACCGAGGATCAGCCTGCCCCGGTTGCAGAGTGAAATCCAAAACGAAGGTTTTGCCAGACGGTCCCGATCTCGACTACGAGATCGGGACGGAGACGAGGTTCAGCCAAAAGTATCGCCTGGGTGAGCGCATCGGCGGTGGTGGCATGGCCGAGGTGTACCGGTCCACGCTCGTGGGGGCTGAGGGCTTTTCGCGCACCGTGGCGGTGAAGAAGATCCTCGGGAGCTTCTCCGCCGATCCGATCTTCGCGGAGATGTTCGTCAACGAGGCCAACATCGCCTCGCTCCTCAACCACCCGAACATCGTCTCGGTGCTCGACTTCGATCGCGACGACAGCGGCCAGCTCTTCCTGGTGATGGAGCTGATCGAGGGCTGCGATCTGAAACAGCTCGTCGATCGCGGGCGCCTCCCCTTCTCGATCGCCGGCTTCATCGCCTGCGAGATCCTCCGGGCGCTGGCGTTCGCGCACGCGCTCGAGCAGGAGGGACGACCGCTCTCGATCGTGCACCGCGACATATCGCCGCACAACGTGCTGGTCTCCTGGGACGGCGCCGTGAAGCTGTCGGACTTCGGCATCGCCAAGGCGGCCGAGGCCACCCGCGTGACGCAGTCGGGGCTGATCAAGGGCAAGATCGGTTACATGAGCCCGGAGCAGGTGGAGGGCCTGCCGCTCGACGGACGCTCCGACCTCTTCGCCGTCGGGATCCTGCTCCACGAGATCCTCACCGGCCAGCGACTGTTCGGCGGCGCGCCGGATCGCGTGGTGCTCAACCGGATCCTGATCGCGCCCATGGAGCCGCCGAGCCGGATCATTCCGGAGATCCCGCCGGCGCTGGACGCGATCTGCATGAAGCTCCTCGACCGCGAGGTCGAGCATCGCTACCAGCACGCCGGCGAGGCGCTGGAGGCGCTCCTGTCCTCCGACCTGATCTCGCCCCGCGCCCAGCTCGACCTGGCACGGATGATCAAGGCGCGCCTCGACGACCCGCCGCGCCTGCCCGCGGTCGCCCCCGTGGAGGCGGCGCTCACGGAGCCGATACCGACCCGCCGGCTCCAGGATTCGACGCGCACCCACACCACCGGCTCACCGCTCGCCGAGCCCGGCCGCCGCGCGCGCGGTCCGATCGCCCTCGCCCTGGCCGCCGCCGTCGCCGCGATCCTGGTGGTGCGCCTGACTCGAGACGTGCCGGGCCCGCCGGTCCCCACGCCGGTCCAGGCGATCGCGCCTCTGCCCGCGCAGACGCCGCCGCCGCCGCCGACCCCGACCCGCCTCCGGATCACCTCCACCCCGAGCGGCGCCCGCGTCTTCCTGGATGGCGCCGCCGAGCCTGCGGGGGTCACGCCGTTCGAGCTCCCCTCGGAAGCGGGCGAAACCAGGTCAATCGTGCTCCGGCTCGAGGGCTACCGCGCCGCCACCCACGTCCTGCGAGGTGAGGATCTTCACGTCGAGCTGGCCCCGGCCCGGACGCCCAAGAAGAGGAAAAAGAAGGTCCGAGGTGGCATCCTTCCCGCCGAACCGCGGCCCGAGCCGCCGACGGAACCCGGGAAAGAGATCGGTGACGGCATCCTCCGCCCCAACCTCTGATCCTCACGGGCCCCGGGTGCGAGGGCTCCGCCCGAGCGGGCGTCGTCTCGCGTTCCTCCTGGTCCTCGCCTTCGTGTCGACACCCGCCTTCGCCGACAAGGACAAGGCGCTCGAGTTCTTCGACCGCGGGACCACCGCGTACAACCTCGGCCGCTTCGAGGAGGCCATCCGCTGGTACGAGAAGGCCTACGAGGAGGAGCCGCAGCCGGCGTTCCTCTTCAACCTGGCCCAGTCGCACCGGCAGCTCGGCCGCTGCGAGCGCGCCGCCTTCTTCTACCGTCGCTTCCTCTCCGAGGATCCGGCGACGCCCGCCCGGGAGGAGGTCGAAGCCCGCATCGCCGAGCAGGATCGACGGTGCGCCGAGAAGCCGGCACCGCCGCCGCCTTCCCCACCACCACCGCCGCCGCCGATCGTGAAGCACCCGCCACCGCCGCCGCCGCCGCCGCCGATCGTCGAGATCATCGTCGAGCGCAACGATCCCCTCTTCGTCAGCCAGGTGGAGGCGGGCATCGCCTACGTGACGTTCGGTGATGTCGCCTCCACCACCAACTTCCGCGCCCGGCTGGGCGCCGCACTCCCCTTTCGCTTCGGCGCGCTCTGGCTCGAGCCCGGGATCCTGGGCGCCATCACACCTGTTCGGTATGAGAGCCGCAGCAAGGGCACCGCGCTCCTCTCCGAGGTCTACGGCAACCTCACGGCGGCAATCGTCCTCACCAATCGGATCCGCATCCGGCTCGAGCTCGGCGCCGGTGTCCTCGTGCTCTCGGGTCTCAAGGACGGCAACCCGTACACGAAGAACGCCGCCGCCACCAGCGGACCCCTCTCGATGTTCTCGTTCCAGGCCGGCCTCGGGATGGACATCGCGCTCACCCCGGGGCTCTCCGTCGGCATCACCCCGATCACCTTCGCCCTGAGCCCTCCGAAGGCCGGCCTCCGCTCGGAGATCGATCGCATCCAGCGCCTGTGCGCCACCGCCGGTCTCTCGCTCCGGCTCTGATCGCGGTCACGAGGCCTGGATGATCTCGCGGGCTCGGTCGAGCTGCTCCAGCGCAGCGGCGAGCCGCGTACGCTCCGGTCGGGTGCGCGCGGCGGACTCGGCCGACTCGGCGAGTCGCGCCCGCGCCAGCTCGCAGTCGGCGCGGAGCCCCGCGAGCAGGTGCTCCTCGGCGGTGTGGAGGTGCGCGGCCACGTGATCGGCGGCCGCGGTCCGCAGCGCCGGATCCTCGAGCGGCTTCTTGGCCGACTTGCGGATGGCGCGGGCCGTCAGCATGCCGACGGCTGCGCCGATGAGCGCGAGCTTGGGACCGCCGCGCCAGTACCCGACGGCGCCGGCGGCGACGGGGATCAGCCAGCGGGCAGCCGGCGCGGGGGCGCTCGCGGGCAGCGCGACGGCCGGGGCGGTGAAGTCGGCGACCTCCGCCGTCCGGAGCGCGGTGAGGGCGGCCGCAAGCTCGGGGAGGTTCTCGGCGTGGATGGAGACCCGCCGGCCGAGGCGCTCGGCGAACGTGGCGGCGAAACGGTCCCGGAGCCACTTCTCGAGGGACGCCTCGACGCGGTCGCGGCTGGGGAGCTCGCCGTGGTTGGCGGTGACGGTGTCGACCCAGTCGGAGAAGCAGCGCAGGACCTCCTCGCGAAGCTCGGTGATCACCTCGCCGGACGCCTGCCGGACGGCGTCGATCGCGACCGACGAGCGTTGCTGGTAGGCGGCGCGCGCGCGCTCCGCCTCCTCCGGATCGGGGAGCTGACCGAGCCGCTCACCGAGACTCTGGTGGTCGCGGGCGAGCGCCTCGAGGGCAGGGCGGGCCTGCGACGAGAGGACCCGGCTGCGGAGCGCGTCCTTCTCCGCGATCCATCGCTCGAGCGTTCCGCGCAGGAGGGCGGGGTCGTCGACCAGCGCCATCTCCACGTCGCCGAGGCGATCGGTGAAGCGGCGCTCGGCCGCGTCGTTGGGCGGATCGCCGGGCACGATGATCCAAGCGTCGACGCCGGTCGGGCGATCGATCGAGGAGATCGACCAGACGTCGCGCTTCACCCCCAGGCTGTCGACCAGCGAGAGGATGTCGGTGATCGGCCGTCCACCCTCGGTCGCGATGCCGACGCGAAGGCTCACCGTCTGCACCTGGACGAGCGCGCGATCGGCGAAGGCGCGCAGCTCCGCGGCCGAGGGGGTCTCGAGATCGGCGATCAGATCGATCAGCCGCATCACTTCGCTGGCATCCACGCGGAAGAGAGAACACCAGATGCGCGGCGCCGTCATCCCCCGGTCGAGTCTCATGCGGCGAGCTGACGCGTCGCCGCCACCACTGCTCGGAGGTACGAAGCGGCCTCCTCCACATCCTCCAGGTTCGTCACCATGAGCGTCAGCGATCCGGCGGAGCGGTTGAGCGCCAGCTGACTCGGACCCGGACACCGCCACAGCCCGCTCACGTCGATCCGCACGACGCGCTTCATGGGCCGGCAGCGCAGATAGCAGAGCGCCTTTCCGTCGCAGTCCAGCCGGCGATAGGGCGCCACGCCGGCCAGCGACATCACCGCCCCCTCCCGGATCCCTCCGGGCCCCGACACCAGGCGCGCCACCAGCCGATCCGCCAGAAGCGCCAGAAAAGCCTCGAGCTCTCTTCGATCCATGCAAACCTCCTATTGTCGTTGACAGTCGGTTTGTATCGCACATCCCAGGCCAAGCGTTTCAGCCCCGACTCCCGGCGATCGTTCGATTTCCGCCGGGATTTCGAACAACTCCGGACGACCGTTTCGGACGTTTCGCACGAACCCGAAGCGTTGCGCCCGCTCCCAAACCATGGTCGCTGGGCGTCGGTGAGCTCCGCGACCACGGTCAGCGGCCGGGCGCCGGTGTCGAGGCGTCGCGATCACCCGCAGGAGCTGGGCCGCTACCTCGTCCGCGAGCTGATCGGCGAGGGCGGCATGGGCCGCGTCTATCGCGCCTATGATCCCCGACTCGACCGGGATCTGGCGCTCAAGGTCCTCCATCGCTCCGAGCGCGGGGACGCCGACTGGAGCGTGGTCCTGATCCGCGAAGCGCGCGCCCTCGCCCGCCTCGCCCATCCTCACGTGATCGCAGTGTACGACGTCGGGCTCGTCGATGAGGACGTGTTCATCGCGATGGAGCTGGTCCAGGGCATCTCGCTCAGGGCCTGGCTCGACGAATCGAAGCGGCCCTGGCGCGACGTGGTGCGCTTGTTCATCCAGGCCGGCCGCGGCCTGGCGGCTGCGCACGACGCCGGGTTGATCCACCGCGACTTCAAGCCGGAGAACTGTCTGTTCGGGCGCGACGGCCGGGTCCGCGTGTTGGACTTCGGCCTGGTCCAGCGCACCAAGCGCGCGCGGCCCGAGCCCGACGAGCCCTCGGACACCTTCCGGAGCCTCCTCGCCGGGAAGAAGGACGTCGACTTCGACTCCGACCTCGCAGGGACGCCGCGCTACATGGCGCCGGAGATGTTCCGCGGGGATGAGGTGACCGAGCACGTCGATCAGTTCGCGTTCAGCGTCGCGCTCTGGGAGGCCCTGACCGGCAGCCACCCGTTCCCCTTCGAGACCGTCTTTCAGTTCGTGTTCGCCGTGACGGACGGAAAGCCCCCGCGCGTCCCCGAGCGCTCGGAGCTCCCCGCCTGGGCGCTGGACGTGCTCCGCCGGGGCCTGCTCGCGGATCCCCACGCCCGCTACCCCTCGATGAGCGCGATCCTCGCGGAGCTGGAGGACGGGCTCTCGCAGCTCAAGCCCCGCGCGCCGCGGCTCGGCTGGCGCTACGAGCGGGCGGGCGACGGCCGCGCGCGGGACCGCCTCTCCTCGCACAACGTCGCGATCGAAGAGACCGGCGTCCGCCTCGCCGACGAGACGCTCCGGCGGTTGTCGTCGCTGCGCCACCCGAACATCGCCCCGATCCTCGACTTCGCCTCCGGCCCCGAAGGCACACACCTGGTTCTCGAGCTGCCCGAGGGGACCTCGTCGATCGCGGATCTCACGGACCGACCCCTCGCCGTCATCGTCCCGTATCTCGTCCAGATGCTGCGCGGGATCGACTACCTCCACCGCTCGGGGATCGCGCACGGCGATCTCAGAGCGGAGCACGTCCGCGTCCTGAGCAGCCACGTGCTCCTGACCGGGCTCTCGGCGGCCAGCGGCGACCGAGCCGGCGATGTGGAGGCGGCGGCGGGGATCGTCCGGGCCGCCGCCGGCGGCGTGCTCGACAGCGATCGCGCGTTCGAGTCGGTGGCCGCCCTCGCCGAGGCGCTCGCGGAGGAGTCCGGACAGCCGGTGGATCTCGAGACCCCCGAGACCCGCGAGAGCATCCTCCAGACGGCGCCGCTGATCGGGCGGAGCGGTGAGCTGGCCGAGCTGAGCACGGCCCTCGACGAGGCGTTCGCGGCGAGAGGCTCCGCGATCGCGATCGCGGGCGAGAGCGGGGTCGGCAAGTCGCGCCTGCTGCGGGAGCTCGCGGTGATCGCGCAGTGTCGCGGTGCGCTGGTGCTGACCGGCCGCACCGAGGCCGCCCGCGGCCGGCCCTTCGCCGCCTGGCGGGAACCGCTGTCGGCGCTGGCGCTGGCGACACCGCTCTCGGACGAGGAGGCGAGCGCGTTTCGCACCGCCCTCCCCGATCTTGAGCAGCTCCTCGAGCGCTCGATCGCGGTTCCACCGGAGCTGCCCGCGTCCACGATGCAAGCCAAGTTGCGGAGCGCCGTCCTCTCGGTGGTCGCGCGTCACGATCGTCCGGTGGTGCTGATGATCGAGGACGTCCACTGGGCGCGAAGCGAGAGTCGCGAGCTCCTCGAGGGCCTCTCCCAGCACGCGCGCGGCACCCGGCTGCTCCTGGTCTCGTCCATCCGCGACGACGAGGAGAACACGACCGGCGATCTGGTGGCCGCACCGCGCACCATCCAGCTCGGTCGGCTCGATCGCGAGTCGATGAGCGCGCTCGGCGCCTCCGTGCTCGGAGAGGCGGCCGAGCGTCCCGCGATCGCCCGCTTCCTCGAGCGCGAGACCGAGGGCAACGCGTTCTTCCTGGTCGAGGCCATGCGCGCGCTGGCCGAGGAGGCGGGCGGGCTCGATCGGATCGCGTCGCTGCCGGAGCCGCCGAAGGACGCCGGGGGCGGCTCGAGGCGGGCGCTGGAGCGCCGGCTGTCGCGGGTCGTCGCCTCGGACTGGTCGCTCCTCGAGCTGGCTGCGCTGTCCGGACGTCAGATCGACTGCGCTCTCCTCACCCGCCTCCGTGCGGACGCCGACCTGCCGGCCTGGCTGTCGCGGTGCGAGCGCTCGACCGTGCTGGAGCGGCGGGACGGCGTGCACCACTTCAGCCACGACAAGCTCCGCGAGTCGATCACGGAGCGCATCGGTCTGGAGAGAGCGGCGGCGCTCCACCGCGAGATCGCGCAGGCCCTCGAGCAGCTCTACAGCGACGCGGCGGCGCCCGGTCTCACCGAGCACTTCGGCAAGGCGGGCGATCGCGCCCGTGAGGCCCACTATGCGCAGGTCGCCGGAATGCAGGCGCTGCGCTCGTCGGCCGCCGAGGCGAGGCTCTATCTCGAGCGGGCGGCGGCGCTCCTCGAGGATGGCGATGGCTCCGTGGAGCTGGCCCGGATCCATCGGTGCCTGGGCGAAGCCTCGTACCAGCTCGCCGACTTCGACGGCGCCGACCAGCACCTGTCCCGCGCGCTGGCGCTGGCCGATCATCCTCCGCCGCGTTCCTCGGTCGGGTGGCTCATGCTCGCCCTCGGACAGCTGATCGTGCATGCCGCGCGGCGGGTCTTTGCGGGCGCCGGACGGAAGAATCCGAGGCTCGAGGAGGCCTCGCGGGCGGCGGGGCGGCTGGCTAAGCTATGGGCGCATCGCCCCAGCCCGACGCGCCTGATCTCGATGGCGCTGCTGGCGGAGAACCTCGCGCAGCGGATCGGCCAGCGGAACGTCTACGCGCTCGGCCTGCTCGGCTATGCGACCGGCATGCTCGGGCTCAAGAAGCTCCCCGCCTCCTACTTCGCGCGGGCGCGCGCGATCGAGGACAAGAACGAAGATAGCGTGGAGGCCTTCGTCATGGAGGCGATGTCGCTCGGCGCCGCCGGACGCCGCGCGGAGTGCCTGCGCACGATCGATGAGGGCCTGGAGCTGGCGCGTACGCTCGGCGACCGGTTCGGCGGGGCGTCGCTCGAGGCGGTGCGCGGCCTGACCTGCTGGCTGTTCGGGAGCGTGGGCGAGGTCTCGGCCTGCTACGACCGGGCCGTGCGCGCGCTCGAGACCGGCGACTCGGGCCACCTGGCCACCTTCGAGGTGGGGCAGGCGCTGGGACGCTACCTGGACGGCGAGGTCGTGGAGGCCGCCCGCATCGCCGAGAGCGCGCTGGGCCGGATCTCTCAGATCGACCACTCGATCCGGTGCTCCGGGCTGGCGGTCCACGGTCTGGTCCAGCTCGAACTCGGCAACGTGTCCGCCGCCGTGCACGCGGCCGAGAGCATCGTCGCCATCTTCGACGACGGCAGGCTGATCGCGCCCATCTTCTTTCACGTGCCCATGCTGTGCTTCGAGGCGCAGCTCGCCGCCGGGAACGACCGGGAGCTGGAGCGCATGCTGGCGTTCGAACGGGCGTGGATGCGCAACGCGCCGCTGGCCGAACCGCAAGTCTACCTGCACGAGGGCAAGATGCTCCGCCGGCGCGGCGACGACGCGGGCGCGCGGCGGACCTTCGAGCTGGGGACGGCGGTCGCGAAGCACCTGGCGTCGCCGGCCTACGAGGGGCTGTGCTGGATGGAGCTGGAGCGCCCGGACAAGGCGGCCGCGCTCTTCGAGGAGGCGGGCTTCGCGCTCTACCTGCGCAAGGCGCGCGCTCTCCACAGCAGGTAGATGTAGAGCGAGTCGAAGAACGCGATCCCCCCGTACAAGAAGTAGAGGAAGTGTTGTGAGCCCAGGCCGTCGTTCACCAGCGGCACCAGGTAGTAGCACTGCACCGACGCGCCCAAGCTCCCGATCGCCTTGAGCCAGGCCGCCGACCAGGACAGCCCTCGCCCGTCGCGCCGCTCCAGGACCATGAAGACGAAGAGCACGCTCATGACGAAGTTGATGATGTAGGCGGAGATCAAGCCGAGAGGGTCGCGGATCGACTGGCGGAAGGACTCGTGCCCGATGACCGACAAGATCAACGCCACCGCCATGACGAGGTTGAAGTGCTTCTTGACCTCTGGGATGCGCTGATTCTCACGGCCGTACTTGAACACCTGGTAGATGATGAAGACGTCCATCACGAACCAGGAGCGATCGAGCAAGATCCACAGCTCGTTGGGGATCGGCGCGAAGAAGGAGTACAGCAGCTCCCAGGTGATGTTCAGGCAGACGGCGACCAGCGGGACCCCGTAGGCCTGATCCTTCTTCGACTGCCGGAACATCTGTACGTAGGCGACGGTCCAGAGGGCGCAGGCGATACCGCCGATGATGTTGTAGGGCTGCCAGATCTCGAGCGCGCCGTTCTCGTACGCGGCCTGACTCACCTCGAAGAACTGCCTCGCCACCATGGTCCCCGACGGAAAGTAGCCGAGGACTCGAACCAGTGCCATCTTTCGGCCGTGCGAGCGGAAGTGCTGACGGACGACTACCTGAACCGGATGAGAGAGGTCGGCGACGAGACCGCGGACGAGACGATCACGCGCCTCTTCCACAGCGGCGACACCGACGCGGTAAACCGGATGATGCGGCACCTGGTGAACAACGATCAGATCCAGTCGGGAGACTTTTCGCAGCTCCCGCAGGAGATCGCGGACTATCTCATGATCATGGACCAGGTCCCGCTCCCCGACGCGGAGGCGACCCGGATCGCGCAGCGCGTCTTCGCTGATCACGGGCCGGAGATCCTGATGGTCCTCGGCTTCTATTCGCTGCCCGCCTCCTACGCTGCCGCGAAGGGAGTCCAGGTCCTCGATCGCACCGCCAAGCTGGTGAGAGGTCCGCTGCGCCGCGTCTTCGAGACGACGCAGATGGTGATCGACGTGGCGATTCCGGGCGGCCTCGGCAAGGGCGGTCGCGGGCTCGCCACCGTCCGCAAGGTGCGCCTGATGCACGCCGCCGTGCGCCATCTCCTGCAGGCAGATCCCAGGACCCCCTGGGACAGGTCGTTCGGCAAGCCGATCAACCAAGAGGATCTGGCAGGGACGATGACCACGTTCTCGTACCTGATCGTCGAGGGCCTGACGAAGCTCGAGGCGGAGCTGAGCGCGGAGCAGCGGGAGGCCTGGCTCGTCTTCTGGGGCGGCGTCGCGCGCATGCTCGGACTGCTCGACGCGCTCATCCCCGACACGCTCGACGGGTTCGAGACGCTGACCCGCGTGATCCAGCGGCGTCAGATCCACCCGACCGCAGAGGGACGCCAGCTCACGGCGGCGCTGATCGGCATGTACGACGAGATCATTCCGGGGACCCTCTTCGACGGCTTCGCCCCCACGCTGATGCGCGAGTTCCTCCCCGAGGACGTGGCCGACGGCCTGGGCATCCCCAAGGCCGACTTCACCGAGTGGATCTGGAAGGCGACCGGCGCCGCCCTGCACTGCAAGCTGACCGAGGGTCCGATCCGCACCCTGATCCGCCGCTTCAACATGGCGTTCCTCGCGGCCATGCGCGCGCAGGAGCGCGCAGGCGAGCGTCCGCCCTTCGACATTCCGGACGATCTGGCGGACGGCTGGCGCGAATCGAAGAGCTGATCCCGATCAGGCTTCGCCGGGCAGACAGCCCGCGAGCATCTCGGTGGCGGGGCCGCGCAGGTGGCGGTGGTAGTGCTCCGACATCGGCGTGTCCTCCGGGTTGATCTCGACCAGAGTGGCGCCTGCACGTTTTGCGATCAGCGGCAGCTCCGCGGCCGGATACACGACCGCGGAGGTCCCGATCGACACCAGCAGATCGCAGCTCGAGAGCTCGGCCTCGACGGCGTCGAGCACCTCCGGGGAGAGCGTGTCGCCAAACCACACGATGTCGGGTCTCTTGTACTCCCCGCACGGGCAGCGGATCGAAGCCAGCGGCGCCGCCCGGTCGAGCTCTCGCTTGCGGCAACCGCGGCAGCGGGTCCGCCACAGGCTGCCGTGGAGCTCGAGCACCTTCTCGCTGCCGGCCAGCTGGTGGAGACCGTCGATGTTCTGGGTGACCACGACGACGCTCTCGAGCACCTTCTCCGCCCTCGCGACCACCTCGTGACCGAGGTTCGGCCGGCACTGCGACACCAAGAGGCGGCGGTAGTTATGAAACTCCCAGACGCGCTCCGGATCCCGCTCGAATGCCGGCTCGCAGGCGCACTGTTGCCAGTCGTACTCCTTCCAAATGCCACCCTTGCCCCTGAAGGTAGGCACGCCGCTCTCTGCCGACATGCCGGCACCTGTGAAGAACACGATCCGTCGGAAGTCGGAGAGCTGGAGGGACGATGCATTTTTCACGCGGCCGTGCATGCTAGCATGACCAGATGCGGCTGCGGTTCATGCACCCCGCGATCGGCGAGGTCGCGTTTCCCGTGAAGGTCGACAGCCAGATCGTGATCGGGCGGCGAGGCGGCGGGGCCGGCATCGAGCTCAACTGGGACAAGCGCATCTCCCGTCGCCACGCCGCGCTCCGGGTCACCCCGACGGGCGAGCTCTTCTTCATGGACCTGGGCAGCAGCAACGGGAGCCACTACGGGACGCGGCGGATCGAGGGCGAGATCCGCTTCGAGCGGGGCATGAGCATCCTGATCGGGGAGACGGTGATGATCCTCTCCGAGACGGACGATCACCTGGACGATCCCTGGGGATCCGAGTCGACCGACAAGAGGAGCGAGCAGGAGGCCGAGATCGTCCACTCCGCCGCCGAGGATCTCCTCTTCGAAGCGATCGACATGACCACCAAGGAGCTGCGCGCTCCCGACACCAGCATCCCGATCCTCGAACCGGAGCCCGACGAGGCCGACCACGTCCCCACCACGATCGCGCGCTTCGTCGCCTACGACCGGGTCGAGGCGCTCTTCGCCGATCGCGGGACGTTCCGGGTCTTCTGGCAGAACGAGCTCTCGCGGACGGGTCTGTTCGTCGCCACCGAGAGCCCGCCGCCCTTCGGATGCCGCGTCGACGTGCACATCGCGACGCCCGACGGCGCCATCGATTCTCACGACCTCGGTGGTCCACGTGGTGGATCCGCCGGCGGCGCGGCGGTTCGGCATGTCGCCCGGCGTCGGGCTGCAGGTGAACGATCTGAACCTCGAGCTGCGCGAGCGCCTCGAACGCTACGCGCTCGGCGAGCGAGAGACGCTGTCGCTTCACACGGGCGACGTGGTGGTCGACGTCGACGCGGTGCTCGATCGCGCCCGCGAGGTGCTGGTGGCCTACGACGCCGGCCGTTACTACGAGGCGCTCCAGATCGACCCGGCCTCCGCCCCCGACGAGCTGGCCGAGCGCATCCGGCAGCTCGAGTCCTACCTCATGCAGGAGAACCATCTCGGAGGCGCCCAGCGCGCCCGCCTGGACGCCGCCCTCACCGTCCTGGGGAAGATGAGCGCGGTCCTGGGCGTGCCGCAGCGACGTCTCCAGTACGACTTCCGCGCCGGCCACGTTCGGCCCGAGATGCGCCTGGTGGCCGCGGAGCAGGGGACCGGACCCTCCGTCGCCGAGCTGCGCAAGGCGTGGAACTTGGTGTTCCCGGACCGCGTCGATCAATCGGCCGTGCTGATGCGACAGGCCTTCGCCGCCTCCCACCAGCGCGATCTGGTGACCGCGATCCACTACGGGACCGAGGCCCTCGAGCTCAACCCGTTCTTCGAGCAGCTGCGGAGCTACCTCCGGCAGTGGGGCGCCGCCGCCATCGAGCAGGAGTGAGCCTCACTCGTCTCGACACCGCGGTCCCGCGGTGCCGATCAGCGCCTCCATCACGGGCGCGTACCAGCCCCACATCAAGCGCTCCTCGAAGGAGCCTCCGAGCCAGGCGCGCGCCCGGCGAAACGCCAGCAAGCCCTTCCGCCGTGGATCGCCCAGCTCGACGGTCGAGTCGACCATGTCTCCGGCAAAGTAGTACGCGCCCGGGCGCCGGGTGAGCGCCGGAAAGCGGAGCGGGAGCCCGTGCTTGGTCAGCTCCTCGGCGCCCGCGCGATTCACGTCCACTTGGTACTGGTACACGACGTCGGCGGTGGTGGCGTCGACCACGTCGAGCCAGAAGTAGAACGAGCCTTCGCGTGGCAGACCTGCGAGCTCGGGCGCCTCCTCGGTGCGGTGCATCGTGACGATCCGATCCGCGTTTTCAAAATGCAGGCTGGGTTGCAGAACGACCATATCGACGTCGTCGCGGACGAAGATCAGCGCCGGCCCGGTCACGTCGAACGGGCGGCCGAAGACGCGCTCGTAGACCCGTCCGATCCAGGGCGGCACCTCGTTCTCGTCGCGTACGTTCGGCCAGTAGCGGGCCACCCAGTGGGTCCAGTGCACGCCGAACAGCGCCTCGAGCCTCGCGCGCGCGGCGTCGCCGGTCGGAGAGGCGAAGGCGTTGAACTCGGCGATGGCGGTACCGCAGCCTCCCACGAACGAATCGATCGCCTGCGCCTCGGCGACGGTGAAGCCGCCGTAGATCTTCTGCGAGCGCTCGAGCGCAGCCACCCCCGGCACCTCGTAGTCGCCTCGGTAGACGCCGCAGGTGTCCGCGACGAACAGAACCTTTGCGCCCTGAAGATGGTCCGCGGTCAGATCGTGGCCGCGCTTGGCCGTCGGATCGAAGCCCACGTAGTCGGAGGCCGGGTCGAGGAAGCGGCCGTCGGGGGTTCCGATCTTCCACGCTTCGAGCAACCAGTCGAAGTTCTGGTGTTCGCGGTAGTTCTGGAAGGGGACCGTCTTGTCGACGATCACGACGTTCATCGGTCGGAGCGGCCAGAGCTCCCAGGCGATCCGCGGCACGACGAACAGCCCCAGGACCACCGCGCCGAGGAACGCGAGCCGCCAGAGCCGCCTCCGAAGCACCGGATCCACCCGGGCATCATAGCGTTGACCAGCCCTGGAGCGATCTCCACACTCACCCCCGCAGTCCATGGAGGCCGTCGCAGTCCATGAAGAGGCGGAGCCAGGCGATCGAAGCCGGTATCAGCTTCAAGAGCGGGAAGAGCGCCACCTGATCTGTACCAGCGCGGCGAACATCAAGCTCTTCGTCGAGCGCGGACTGTCGATCTCCGCGAGCACACGGCGCCGCTACCCCGACCAGAGCATCTTCCTCGACGGGGCCTACAGCGAGGCGCCCTTCCTCGACAACGAGAGCCGGCAGTACTCCCTCGATCACCACGCCGGCTGCATCCGCGGCTTCACGCTAGCGACCTGCGAACAGGCCGTCGTGATGTTGCTCCAGGGGCTTCCGCTCGACGAGGGCGAGTGGCGGCTCTACATCAACGAACCGGACCTCGACGCCCTGCTCTCCGCGTGGGTGCTCATGAACCACACCGAGCTACTGCGGAACGAGAGCGCGCTGCTGGAGGCGGCGATGCCGATCATCCGCGTGGAGGGCGTCATCGACGCCCACGGGCTCGAGCGATCCGTGTTGACCGGCCTGCCGCGCGAGATCTATCGGCGCCGCCGCGAGGAGATCGACTTGCTCTCCACGGACGAGCGGCGGCTCAAGGCCAGCGGCGAATGGACCACCATCGATCTGGTCGAATACGCGCGCGGAATGCTCGACGCGATCGATCGCCTCCTCGTCCCCGAAGAGCAGCTCGACGAGCTCCTCTCCACCGAGCTCATCGAGGTGGGGCGGGCGGTGCTCCCGCACAACAAGATCGCCCTGCTCTGCCGCTCAGGCCGCGGCATCTACGCGGTCGAGAGCGATCTCAAGGCGCGCTACGAGCGCCAGCTCGGGGTGATCATCCTCGACCAGGGCGACGGACGCTTCACGCTGCGCCAGGTCGATCCGTTCCTCACCAAGAACCTCCAGGCGCTCTACGAGCTCTTGAACGATGAGGACGCCAACGTCCACGACGACAACACCTGGGGCGGCTCGACCGACATCGGCGGATCGCCCCGCGACGGCGGCAGCGCGCTCACCGGCGAGGAGATCCTCGTCCTGCTCGGCGATTGCTACGCCGAGCGCACCTGGTGGAGCCGTCTGTGGCGCACGGGTGGGCGGCGATGGCGGAGATGGCGCGCGCAGTCCCCATCCTCGGGCGAAACGGCGCTGGTGGTGGTCGAGAAGAACACCGCGTTGAGACGCCTCTGGCGCTGGCTCGTGGAGCATTAGGTTTCTAACCGCCGCTTGGTGGGGATTTTTGCACGGAAGCCTCGGAGCACGCATGTAGCTACGCGGTACTGTCGAGAGTCGAGAGGTGCGCCGGCCCAAGCCGGTGAGGTGCTGATGGTGAAAGTCCATTGCAGGAAAGGAGTAGCGATCCACCCTGGCCCCCGAGTCATGCGTGCGTGCCCGCAAGGGCGCGGGCGAAGCGTTGACAGGGGTGCGTGCGGGCTCGGTATTGAGCCACGAAATCTCTCTGTTCCCGGTGGCCGACCCTGTCTCTTGAGGGGGAAGGCAACATCGCGGTCGCCGTCACGCGAGGCGGCCGGGGCGCCGGCGGGGTCAAAGACCCGGTGCACGCACGCAGGCACTTCACACGGAAGCCGGGAGATCCCGCCGCTGACCGCGAACGATGGAGCGCGGTCCGCAAATCGAACCCGAGAGGGCAATGAGGCGATGAACGGCGGCGGGAAGTCGGACGACTCCGTACTACCTGGGAAGCTCGCGAACAACGGCGATGATGCGTCACCGCTGGCGGAGCGAGTGGAGGGAAGGGAGTCGGCCAAGGGGAACTCGGACGGGCAAAACAGGGACCGCGCGCAGAAGCAGGCTGCCCTGCAAAGCAAGCTCGACCGGGTACGGCAGAAAGCGAAAAAGGAAAAGGAGACACGGTTCACGACGCTCTGGCACCATGTCTATGACGTCGACCGCCTCCGCGAGGCTTATTTCGGTCTCGAGCGCCGGAGCGCAGCGGGTGTGGACGGCGAGACGTGGCAGCGCTCTCGTTGTTACCGGGACAAACGCCGGCCCAAGCAGCGAGGTGCTTGGCGCTGGGGAACCAGCTCATGTCGATGCCGATCTCCGAGATGATCGACGCAGCCGTGATTGCATCGATCCCCGGGATAGTCATCAGGCGCTTCTGCTGCGCGGCATACGGTGTCACCTTCTCGCGGATCCTGTCTTCGATGATGGCAACGTCGCGATCGACCGCGTCCAAGCGACGAAGCTGTGCTTCGAGCAGGAAGCGGTGCCTTTCCTCGAACCGCCCCTCGAGCGCGAGGGCGAGATCGAAGGCTTTCTTGCGGAGCTTCCCTCGAGCAAGCGCGGCCAGTTCCTTCGCATCCGTCGTTCCGGCGACGAGCGCTCGGAGCATCAACATCCCGGACGCCCCGAAGACATTCGACGCTACGCTCGCGAGCTTGATGTTCGCCGTTTCGAGCAGCTTGAGAAGCCTGTTCCGCTCGGAGGCTGACCCGCGCAACCAACTCGAAACCGCGTCCGAATCTGTCGACTGTCAACCGTGGACTGTCGACGGTTGGAGCCCAGCAGAGCCCGGGCCCATTTTCTTCCTTCGTGCTGTCCTGTCCGCGGGACGTGGAGTCTGGCTAGCGTTACGACTCGCGGCTGCGGGCGCGATCGAGCATCCGATAGAAGCTCGGGCGGGCGACACCGGCGAGGGTGGCCGCCTTCGAGACGACGCCGCCGGCGCGCTGGAGCATGCTCGCCAGGTAGGTCCGCTCGAAGTGGGCGAGCGCGCGGCGGCGAGCCTCTCGGTAGGGATAGGCGCCCAGATCCAGTGCATCCGGGGCGTCGTCACGCCCGAGGACGAGGTGGCGCTGGACCACGCTCCAGAGCTCCCGGACGTTGCCGGGCCAGTCGTAGGCGACGAGGAGCGGGGCCAGGTCGGCCGGAACCTCCGCCTCGGGATCTCGGGTGGCCCCGCGAAGGAAGCGGGTCGCCAGGAAGAGCACGTCCTCCCGGCGATCGCGGAGCGGCGGGATCGGGACGCGCAGGACCTCCAGGATCGCGTCCAGCGGCAGGTGGCTTGAGACGATGATCCGGACGTCGTGCGCCCCTCGGCCCTGGAGGAGATCGACGAGCGGGGTCGGGGGCTCGTCGATCTCGTGGAGGAATAGACTGCCGCCTCTCGCCTGCTCGACGGCGCTCGCCAGCTTCGGCCCGAGGGCCTCGAGGGCGCTCGAGTCCACTGAAACGAAGGGCCTGCGACTCCGGGGTGAGAGGTCGTGGAGCGCACGGGCCAGCGCGCCCCTGCCCGTCCCGGTCTCGCCCTGCAACCAGACGGGCCCGTCGGATGCGCTCGCCTGCTCCAGCAGCGCAAAGACGTGGCGCATCGCGACCGAGGTACCGGCGACGTCGCCGAAGGTCTCCTGGCTGCTCAGCGGGAGGTCGAGGTGCGTGCCGGCGAAGCGGACGAGGAGCGCGCTCTCGCCGAGCTCGAGCGTGGTGTCGGCCGCGAGCATCGCCTCGACGACGCGCAGCGGGCCCACGAAGACGCCCGGCGCGCTGCCCTCGTCCTTCACGAAGAGCCCGTCAGGGGTGGCGAGGATCCGCAGAGAGACCGACGGATCCGAGAGCTGGAGGTCGGCCTCCGGTCCGGACCCGATCCGCAGCACCGGCCGGTCGACGTCGAAGCACCGCCCCACGTCCCGGCCGCGGACGACCTCGATCCGCGCCGTCTTCACCCGCAGGTGTTCCACAGAGCTCGTCTCCATCCCGGCGACGTTGAGTCGAACCATGGCCGTGAAGTGTTGAAAGATTCTTCTGCCCGGTCAGGGCCCGCCGAGCGCCTCCAGGCCCCGCTCAGCGCTTACCCGCACCCGCGCGATGGGGCTGGCGGCGCCCTGCTGGAAGCGCGCCCGCGCCTCGCTGCGCTGGCCGGCTTCCAGCAGCATCCAGCCCAGCGCGATCGAGACCTCGTCCGCCCGGACGCTGTCGGGATAGCGGCCCAAGAACCGCCGCATCTCCGCGATCGCCTCCACCTTTCGCGCCGCCCGCTGGAGCGCCAGGGCGCGACCGTAGCAGGCGTCTTCGGCCAGTGAGGCCTCGGGCGCCGCCGCCTCGGCCGCCTGGAACAGCTCGGCGGCGTGAGCCATGTCGCCGCTCGCGAACGCCGCCCAGGCGTCGCGGAAGGCCCGCTCGTTCGCCGGCACCGGCGGGCGGGCGGACGAAGAGGTGCGCGCCGCCGGGAGGCGCGACGTCGCCTCGACCACCGGCGCGCGCCGCTTCGGTCGTGGTCTCGGGGAAGCCGGCTCCGGGGGTGCGGGGGGCCCGCCCACCACTGGGGCCGCGATCGAAGCCGGGGCGCGGGGGCGCATCCAGCGCTCACCCGCCCGCAGGAGGACCGGCGCGCGATCGTGCTGCCGTACCTCGACGGCGCCGCGCGTGACCTGCACCCGGACGAGCCGGCCCTTCTCGGCCGCCACCTCGAAGATGGTGCCGCGGACCTCGACCTCGGCGTCGGCCGTCTCCACGATGAAGCGCTCGTGCGCACCCAACGGATCGACCTCGAGCCGGATCCGACCGCGCTCGAGGTGGACGATCTCCGGTCGATCCGGAAGGCCGGCCGTGTGCGAGAAGCGCGCGGACGGATCTGCCTGGACCTGGGCGCGCTGAAACGGCGCCGCGATGACCGGATCACCGGTGAGCTGGAAGAGCGCGAGGGCGGCTGCGGCCGCGGCCAGGCCCACCCACGGCAGCAGGCGGCGCAGCGTCGGGCGTCGCCGCCGTCCTCGACCCGACGCGAGGAGCGTGCTCCGGATCTCCTGCACCTTCGCCGGGTCCGGCGGCTCGTACGGCAGGTCTCGGAGCAACACCGCGAGGTGGACCGTCGATCGCAGATGCTCGGCGCACTCGACGCACGCGCGCGCGTGAGCCGCGGGCGGCGTACCATCCCCCTCGAGGGCGGCCTTGCGGAGCTCGGGGCAGTCGCTCTTCATGGCACCTCCTCACCGACCGCGCTGCGGAGCGACTTGCGCGCCTGGTGGAGCCATCGCCAGATGGTCCCGGGCCTCACGCCGAGCGCGGTGGCCGCGTCGTTCCCCGAGACCCCCTCGAAGTCGCACATCACGAGCGCGACGCGCTGGTTGTGGGGAAGGGCTGTCAACCCAGCTTGCAACCGGCCGAGCAGCTCGCGGCGGGCCGCGATATCGTCGGCCTGCTCGCTCCTCGGCGGCGGCAGCTCTCCCAGGGCCTGCATCGCGTGCGCCCGGCGATCGCGACTTCGCGCGTGATTGCGGGCGACGTTGGCGGCGATCCCAAAGATCCAGGTGAGCGCGGGCGCCTGTCCTCGATAGCGGTGGGCCGAAGTCCAGACCGCTGCGAAGGTGTCCTGCAGCAGATCCTCAGCGTCTCCGTTGCATGTGCCGGCGACGCGGCAGAGGAACCGGTGCATCCGCAGGTGATGGCGGTCGAAGAGGGCGGCGAGCGCGGCCGGATCGGAGAAGCCGCAGGCGCCCACCAGCGCCTCGTCGGTCATCTCCTCGATCCGCCCCTCGATGCGCCGGAGCGGAACGACGCGCCCGATCACGGCCAGCCCCAGAGCAGCCCGGCCTGACCGCGGATCGTCATCAGCTCGCGATCCGGCAGCACGACGGTCCAGCTCGCGCCGACCTGGAGGTGGAGCGAATCGAACAGCCGGAGCGACGCGAAGAGCCGCGCCTCCGCCCGACCGCCGAAGCCCGGGTGCTCGGCACCCTCCCCGCATGCGGAAGAGCGGAGCGACCTCCCGCCGGCGAAGCAAAGACGGCCCTCCCCCAGGGAGCCGAGCCAGCCGCCGCCGAGCCCGATGCCCGGCGTCACCGTCAGACGGCCGAGCTCGAGCGGTACGTTGAGATCGAACATGACGTCGACGTCGCTCTGGTGGCGCTGACTGAGGCTGTAGCGCGCCGTCGCGCCGACGCAGGCGAAGCCGAGCTCGCCGCAGAGAGAGAGCGCGCCTCCGAGCCAGCGCCCGCGATTCCGGGCGACGCCAAGCTCGGCGGAGAGCCGCCAGGAGTAGCCGGCCTCGGGGAGCGGCGCGGCCGCCAGCGTGTTCGACTCGCGGGGCTCGTCGGCCGGCGAGACCGGCGTACGCGGCGCGGGCGTGACGGCCTGCGTGCTGGTCGCCGCCGCCTCCAGCAGATCCATCCGCGCCCACGACTCGATCAAGGTGGCCGCGGTGGCGAGGCTCTTCACGGTGCGCTCGGCGGTACGTCCCCACGGATCGCGGATCGTGATCCGGAAGGCGCCCTCGGAGACGTCGACGTGGACGTGAAGAACACCGCAGCCACCGGGCGGAAGGCCGGCCGGCTCGACCTCGACGCCCCGATCCACGAGGAGCGGCGCGATCTCGCGTGCCGTCGCGTCGGGCGCGTCGACGACCGCGATGGGCGGGCACGCCTCGGCGGCGAGCGCCCGGCCGCTGAGGAGAAGGACGACCGCGGTGATCGAGGCAGACCTCATCGCTCCCATGAGTAACCGCAGCCCGAAAAACCTTCCGATCATTCCGTGGAGAAGGAATGGGGCGCTGCGGTTACCCACCTCCTCAGAACTCTTACTCCACACGAGGTGCTCATGAGAGCCGTAGCCCTGTTTCCCCTCATCCTCCCCGGCTTGCTCGCCGCCAGCTGTGGAGACTTCTTCTACGACGGCGACGGCCAGAGCCATCACCACGGGCGGGGTCGCAGGTTCGGCCCCGGCAACGATTGCATGCAGGGCGAGGACGCCGGCGCGTCCGCCCGCCCGGACGCGAGGGTCCGACTCACCGACAGCGGCGCGCCCCCGCCGGCGGACAGCGGCGTCGTCGAGGCGGACGCCGGCGTGCTCCCGGAGATGGACGCGGGCGCCATGGATGCGGCCGGGCCGAGCTGCGCCACCAGCGCAGATTGTCCGGTGGGATCGACGTGCGTGGCTTCGTCGTGCGAGCCCTGTCCCGAGGGCGTCTGCACCTGCATGCGCGATGACGAGTGTCCCGCCGACCAGATCTGCAACCACCCGATCGCGACTTGCGAGGATCCGCCGGTCCTGTGCTCCGACCTGACCGTCGAAGCCGACTGTCTCGCCCGCACCGACTGCCAGGCGATCTACTCCGGGATGAACTGCCGGGACAGCCAGGGCGGCGACTGCGAGTCGGGCGATCCGAACTGCACCTGCGAGACCTTCAGCTTCGCCGTCTGCATCGACAAGGAGTGAACGCGCTCCGCATTCGTTGCATGATGGCCTGGAACGATGCGCGTCCGATAGCGGTTCGTCTCGCGTTCGAAGTCCGGGCTCGCGCACATGGAGACCGCGGGCCGCGCCGCTGATTCGGGCGCGCGAAAGAAGGCGTCGAAGATCGCCTTCATCACCAGCCGGAGCGGACCGGGCGCGTCGCGGATGATGTTGGTGTCGACACCTCCTCCCCGGCCCGCGGGCGGATCAGCCGAGCTCGAGCGCCCACATCCCGGCCGCGATCGCGAGCGGGATCAAGAACGCGCCCACCTGAACCATCCAGGCGCGCTTCGCGTTCAGGCCGATCACGACCAGCGCGAACCCGGCGGCGCCGGCAGCGCCGACGAGGTGATCCTCGAGCACCATCGTCGTGAACGGAGGCAGCGATCCGGCGTCGAGGTACACGTGCCTCGCCACCGGCGCCACCCAGACCTCGAACGAACCGGCGAGCGCCGCGGAGAACAGCGAGATCCCGGCCAGGACCCGGGTCGCGCGAGAGAGAGGCCCCCGCCAGATACCGAGGAGCGTCGACTCGATGGCTGCGGGGATCTGAACGACGATGAACAACAGGGAGAGACCGAGGAGCTTGAGGACGCGAAAGAGCATTGATCGAGTATGAGGAGCCGAACCGGCACGAGCAACGTGGACAAACCGCCCACCGATCAGGACCGAAGCGCGCGGCCCTTGGCGAGGATGACGAGGCCCAGAACCAACACGATCGCCGCGAGCGCCCACCATCTCGCGCCCGAGTGCGCGCGCGTTCGGTAAGTGATGGTGAGGACCGGCCCAGCGTCGCCGAAGCCCTCCTCCCAGGCGTGGAATCGCGTGAAGCCCACCGGTCGGAGGAGGCGGATCGCGTGGCCGTGGTTCTTCGCGGGATGGTCGAACCAAAGCCTGAAGGCCGAGGTCACCCTCTCGCCGGCGAAGACCGCGCGCTCGGTGAGCGAGCCCAGCGCCGCCACCGCGTCCCGTTCCACCGCGAGATCCTCGCCCGCCTTGGAGGCGCCCTTCCCTTTCCAGCGCCGCCCGCGGTGGGCGGAGCTGTTCCATGTAGGTGCGCCCACGGGATCGGCATAGAAATGGCCGTTCGTCGGCGGATCGCCCAAGAACGCCCCGCCGGACACCGGGTCCTGCCAGGGCCGAAGGCAGCGCCGCGCCTCATACTCGGTCGCGTCGCCGTCGTCGGGCAGGAGCGAGAACGAGGCAGCCTCGATCCGGCTCGACTCGGTGACGGCGGTCGCCTCCTGGAAGGCGGCGCGCCACTCGAAGCGGACGAACCCGGTCGTGCTCTCGTTCCCCTCGACCGCCTTCACCCAGACCTTGTCGTGCGACCAGTCAGGGAGCTCGGGACCGACCATCGACGCGTCGTGGACGGCAATCGGGATGTGGTTCCGTGTGGAAGCGCCGAGCGTCACCGTGATCTCGTCGCCGATCTCGAAGCGGTGCGCGTTCGACGCATCGTTCGGATCCAACCCGTTGCCGGCCGCGTCCCGGATCGATCCAGAGGGGATCAAACGATAGCTCCCCGGCGACGCCAGGTCGGCGATGAGATCGACGCGATCGCCCGCACGATCGAAGTACTGCACCGAGCGGACAGTGCCACCGTCGATCCGCCAGGCCGATAGCTCGCTGACCGACGCGCGATCGATCGTCTCGTCGAACCAGACGGCGATCCGCGAGGTCGACACCGGCTCCACGCGCACGACCCGAGGCGGCGTGACGTCACGGGCCTCGCGGAGGTCGGCAGCGGTCATCGTCCCGTCGATCGACAGCACCAGCTCCGCGAGATCTGCGAGCTGCCGCTCGGTCAGACCGGCGGGGTCTCCGTGCGGATGCTCGCCGCCGGCGCGCGACGCCTGATCGCGGAGCAGGTCCAGGATCGTCTGCGCAAACACCGACGCGCCCTCGTACGGCGGCGACGTCCAGAGGCCGAGGAGCGTCGGCGTGTTCACGGCCCACTTCGGCTCGCGGGCGCCCAGCTCGCGCTCTCCGCGCCGGTGGGGCCCTCCGACGTCGTGGAAGCGGAAGTCCACGAAGCCCGTCTCGGGAACGTGGCACTCGGCGCAGCCGGAGCGGAGGAAGTAGGTGGCCCCGCGGATCGCCGCGTGGGTGAGCGAGCCGTCAGGCCGCCGATACGGGCTCCGCATGAGCGGCGGGAGGGACAGCACGTACGCAGCCAGCGCATCGAGGTCCGGATCGAGCCCGGCGTTCACCTCGGGCGACAGCTCCGGACGGACGCGCTTTCCCAGGAAGCCCGCGCCGCCCATCAACGGCCCCGTGATCGTGTGCTCGAAGTCCTGGACCTCGTCCCAATCGCCCGACCGGTGGATCTGTCCGAGGGCGGTCTTCGGGTCCCGCTCGGGCAAAGCCCTCGCACCCGACTCCGCGCGCGGGAGCGCGCTGCGCGCTCCGCTTGCCTTCGGGTCCCGCTCGGGCAAAGCCCTCGCACCCGACTCCGCGCGCGGGCCGTACGTCCGCGCCAACCCGAGGAGGCTAACCGATTGCCGCGGTCCGTGGAGCCCGGGCAGGTGCTGGAATGCCCAGCTTCGGGTCTCGTGCTCGCCGTGGGGATGGCATGAGGCGCAAGCTACCTTGCCGTTGCTCGACATCCGCGGATCGGCGCTGGTGTGGAAGAGCTTGGCGCCCGCCAGGATCAGGGCGGAGAACGGCTCCGGCGTCACCGGCGTGACCGGGATGCGCGACACCTCCCTTCGCTCGGTGAGGTCGAGGACGGAGACGTCGCGCGACAGCAGGTTGAGCACGTACGCGACCGGCGCCACCGGCGACACCGCGATTCCGATCGGCTGGTCGCCCACCGGGATCTCGGTGAGCGGAGCCGCGCCCGGGGGTGGGAGGGCTGGCGTGTCGACGGGCATCACCGTGACGTCGTTGCTCTGCTCGCCGACCACGTAGGCTGTGGCGCCGTCGGCGGAGAAGCCGACGTCGACCAGGCCAGCGACGTGCGCGTTCCAGCCCGGCCCCAGGTAGGCGTTCTCGCCGCCGGGATCGTGGACGTACCTGGCGCTCAGGATCACCTTGTCGGCGTTGGTGTTCGGCAGCGTGCGCGTGTCGAGATCGAGCTGGCGGATGGTGGCCTGGATCGTCGAGTCGGGCGTGAACTCGTCCTCGGTGACGTTGTGGTACTCGGTCGGGATCCAGAGCCGGTTCTGGCGCGGTACCTTCGCGAGGTGGCCGCGAAAGAACAGGTAGCCGCCCTCCGCCACGTCTCCCGGGGGCAAGAGGCGGCTGCTGATCCGCGGATCGCTGGCGGCGGCGATCAGCCGGTTGGTGACGCGGGGCTCGGAGCCCGAGAGATCGAGGCGCGTCAGCCGTGGATGCTCCTCGTCGGGGAACAGGTGGGTGATCCAGGCGGAGTCGTCGTCGAGCCACACGATCCCGAGCGACGAGGTGAAGATTGGCTCGATCAGCCGCACCTGCTTCGTCGCCGCGTCGATCAACGCCAGGGCCGTGGTCCGATGCAGCGTCACCAGCGCCCGCGACTCGTCGGGCGACAGCACCACCGAATAGGGTCCGCTGCCGTACGGCAGATCGATCCGCGCCTCCAGCGCGCCCTCGCGATCCAGCACGTAGACGCGGTCCGAGTCGTGGCAGGCCACCCAGATCTCCGACCCGTCCTCGCGCACCGCGATCCCCCGGGGCGCGTCCTTCGCCGCCGCCGACAGCGGGATCTCGACGACCGCCTGCGTGGTCGTATCGATCCGCGCCACCGAACCGTGCTGCGCGTTCGCGACCCAGACCCAGCGGCCGTCCGCGCTGATCTGGATGGGCCCGCTCTTGTGCGGCGTCGCGAGCAGACCCAGGACCAGCGCCAGAGCGATCATCAGCTCGGAATGACCCCCGCGACGGTGAGCGCGGACTTCAACACACCGCCGATGCCCTCGGCGACGATGCAGCCGACCGCGATCGTGGTGAGCGTGATCTCGCGGAGCTTCAACCCGCGGCCGAGCACGATGAACAGGACGAAGCCGCCCAGGAAGAACGCGAGGTCGTACGAGATCGGGAGGACCAGGCCGAGCCCGAGGCCGATCGAGTCCGGCAGGATCCGCTTCATCGGCTTGAAGCGCTCCAGCAGAACATAGACCACGCCGATCGCCCCTGCGATCAGCATGGCCTCGGTGGCGAAGGGCGGCATCGCCGTCTTCCCCTCGAAGATCAGCGCGGAGGTGGCCCACATCTTGGCGACCGGCGCCGGCAGCCCCTTTCCCTCGAGGGTCAGGCTGTACGTGGCCGCGATCTGCGTGAACACCCACGCCGAGACCAGTGCGCACGGGATGACGGTGGCGGCCTGCGCCCAGAACTGCCACCGCGAGGGCACCTTGAGCCAGCGGCCATAGGCCAGGTCGCCGGTGAGCACGCCGGCCTGGGCGCCGCTGCCGGCCACGTAGCCGGCGCCGGTGAGGTTCTGCGCGGCGCTCGCGCCGCCCGCCAGCGCGCAGGCGCCCTGCAGCAACACGCCCATGACGCGCGCCGGATTGAAGGCGGTCTGTGCGGCGGCGCGGGTGGCGATGATGTTCTGGATGAAGCCGCCCAGGATCACGAGGATCAAGATCAGGAGAACGTTGAGATTCATCGCGAAGGCGCCGTGCAGCACGGCGAGCGTCAGGGCGATCGCCGCCAGGATCCGGAACCCGCGCGGCCCGATGATCGGATCGTCGTCCTCCCCGGTCTTCTTGAGCGCCACCAGCGACCGCAGCCCCGCGATCACCACGCGCCAGTTGAGCGCCAGCGCGGCGAGCCCGGAGGAGACCAGGAACCCGATGCCAGGCCAGATGTAGTGATGGGGCGCGGACGGCTCCGGCAAGTGCGGCGCCATCACCAGCAGGATCAGCCCGCCGCTCAGGAACCCAACGCAGGTGCGGAAGCCCATCAGATAGGCGCCGCCGATCGCGAAGGGCGACCAGGAGATCGCGGCGCCGTAGGCAGCCAGGCCGAAGATCGGGAGCGCGGTCCCCTCCGGGACGAAGCCGAAGCCGCCGTCGTCGTTCATCACCACCCAGACGATCGCGAGCACGCACGTGATCAACAGGTAGAGCGGCTGCCGCTTGTCACCGGCGGTGGTGAGCGCGTCGATCACCGCCTTCACCGCCTTCGACCCGGGCCATGGCAGATCCTCCTTCAGGATCAAGAGGTCGCGGAGCGGGATGGTGAACAGGAGGCCGACCACGCTGGTGACCACCGCAAACCCAGCCATCTCCAGGAACGTGTAGGAGGCGCCCGTGGCCATGGTCTTGGCGGCGTAAAAGTTGCTGATGAATCCGAGCGAGCCACCCGCGCTCCCCATCGTCGACACCACCACCATCTCGTCCGAGGTGATCGCCGTACGCGAGAGGAAGAAGAACGCGAAGAAGAACAGGGCTGCGATCGTCGGTCCCTCCTCGATGACGCCGAACGAGAGCGTGAGATAGGAGTTCACGCCGCAGAGCAGGATCGCGAGCGCGAATCCCGAGATCACGGCGCGGGTGGAGGGTCGCTTCGAGGACGGCGTGAGCACGTCGCCCGCTGGTCACCCCGAAGGAGACGCCGGTCAAGTCACTTGCGGCGGGGCGCCCGGAACCCTATCTGGAGAGGGGCCAGGTGGATCAGCCGTCGATCATCATCCTCGCATCGACTGCGTTCGTGCTCCTGTCGATCGGGCTCTCCTGGGCGCTTCTCCACCAGCGCCGGATCCGCCGCGACGCCCTCACGCACGCGCGGGCCGTCGAAGAGGAGCGCCACATCCCGCAGTCGCTCCACCCGGTCATCGACGCCAACGTCTGCATCGGCAGCTTGAGCTGCATCAAGGCGTGCCCCGAGGGAGACATCCTCGGCATCGTCAAAGGGACGGCCTCGCTGATCGAGGCCTCCAACTGCATCGGCCATGGACGATGCGCCCTCGAGTGTCCCGTAGGCGCGATCAAGCTCGTGTTCGGCAGCAGCGAGCGCGGCGTGGATCTCCCCGAGGTCGACGAGAACTTTCAGTCGAGCCGCTCGGGCGTGTTCATCGTCGGCGAGCTCTCGGGCATGGGCCTGATCAAGAACGCGATCGCGCAGGGTCTCGAAGCCGGCGCCTACCTCGGTGAGACGCTCACCGGCGAGCCGACTCCTCCCGGCGCGGTCGACGTGGTGATCGTGGGGGCCGGCCCCGCAGGCCTCGCGGCCGCGATCTCGCTCCGTCAGGCGGGGAGGACGTTCCGCCTCCTCGAGCAGCAGAAGCTGGGCGGTTCGGTGGTCCAGTATCCAAGGCAGAAGATCGTGATGACGGAGCGCGCGCGCATCCCCGGGTTTGGTGCGTTCGGCAAGAACCGGATGTCGAAGGAGGAGCTGCTCGCCGGGATGCGTCGCCTCGTCTCTCACTTCCACCTCGAGGTCGAGGAAGGCCGGCACGTCACCAAGATCGAGGGGTCGAACGACGACTTCATCGTTCGCACCGACGCGGGCGAGGTACGGGGACGGAGAGTGGTGCTCGCGATCGGACGTCGCGGCACGCCGCGGAGGCTGGGCGTACCTGGCGAGGAGCGCGAGAAGGTCACCTACGGGCTCACCGATCCCGAGCAGTATGCGGGGCGCCGGATGTTGATCGTCGGCGGAGGCGACTCCGCGATCGAGGCCGCGCTGATGCTCGCGCGGGAGACCGACGCCCAGGTCACCGTTTCGTATCGCGGCCCCGCCTTCGGCCGCTGCCGGGCCGCGAATCGCGAGGCGATCGCGGAGGCGATCGAGCGCGGTCGGATCGAGGCGCTGATGCCCTCGCAGGTCACCGCGATCGAAGCGCAGTCGGTGCGCCTCTCCACGACCTCAGGAGAGGTTGCGATCGCCAACGACTACGTGGTGATCTGCGCCGGCGGCGAGCTTCCGCTCGAGATGCTCCAGGCCTCGGAGATCAGCCTCAAACGACACGTCGGCGAGCAGGCCATCGCGGCTCCGGTGGCGCGCCCCTGGCGGCAGCGAGGCCTCGGATATCGATCGACGCCCGAGCTCGAGGCCGCCCGCACCCATCGCTTCAGCTGGCTCCTGTTCGCCCTCGGAGTCTCGATCGTCGCCGCGCTCGCCTCGCTGGGCTGGGACTATTACCCGCTGTCGCACGCAGCCCGTCTGAAGTCCGCGCTCCATCCCTCCCTCAAGCCGTCGGGCCCGATCGGTCACAGCATCGGCGTGGTGGCGACGCTGGTGATGATGTCGAACTTCCTCTACGCGCTGCGGAAGCGGTGGAAGCGACTCAAGGGCGCAGCCCCGATCGCCCGCTGGCTCAGCTTTCACGTGTTCGTCGGCCTGGTGAGCCCCGCAGTGATCGCCTTCCACGCCGCCTTTCAGTGGAACAACGCGGTCGCCACCTCGACCTTCCTCTCGCTGCTCGTGGTCGTGCTCACCGGTCTGGCCGGACGCTTCGCCTACGGTCTCATCCCCTCGCAGCAAGGGAAGGCGATCGCGCTGGGCGAGCTGACCGCGCAGATGGAGCGACTCCGCGGCGAGGCCTTCCACGAGTCGGTCCGATCCTCGAACCCCACCCGGTTGCGCCAGCTGATCAAAGAACTCACGTCCATCGAGACGCAAGACCGCCCGTTCCTCCAGCTGTTCCTTCGCTATCCCCAGACGGCGCTGTCCACGCGCTGGACCCTGCGCCGCCTCCGCCCCCTCTTTGGCGCGCGCGTGGACTACGCCGCCTTCCGGCACACGGCGATCGCGATCGGCCGCATGCACACCGAGATCGAGTTCTACAGCGCTCTGCGGCGCTTCCTCGGCTGGTGGCGCCCGGTCCACGTGATGCTCGCGATCCTCCTCGTGCTCGTCATGAGCCTGCACATCGGCGTCTCGCTCTACGTCGGTTACGGATGGTCGTTGTTCCGGTGAGGCGCGCGGCGGCAGCCCTGCTGATCGCAGGCACGACGGCGCTGCCGGGGGCGGCGTCCGCCCAGTTGTTCTCGCCGGGGAAGCTGGCGCGCGCGCACGCGTCGCTCGAGGGCCTCAGCCGCTGCACCGAGTGTCATCAGACGGGCAAGGAGCTCTCACCGGAGCGATGTCTCGACTGCCACGACGAGCTGGCCGGCTCCGTGCGAGCGCACCGCGGCTATCACGGCCGGATCCCGGACGCGAAGCGCAACTGCGAGCGCTGCCATCACGAGCATCAGGGGCTCGAGGCGGCGCTGATCGACTGGACGCCGAAGCGGTTCGATCACCGCCAGGCGGGCTACCCGCTCGACGGCAAGCACGCGAAGGTCGAGTGCGAGGCGTGCCACGATCCGCGCCTGATCAGCGACCCGGTCGTCGCGGCGCGCCTCGCGAAGCCGACCAAGACCGAGACGTATCTCGGGCTCTCCACCCGCTGCGCGGCCTGCCACTTCGACGAGCACCGCGGTCAGGAGGGGGACGACTGCAAGCGCTGTCACGACACCGCCGGGTGGAAGCCGGCCAACGGGTTCGACCACGCGAAGACGAAGTTCGCGCTCCGCGGCGCCCATGCCGCCGTCGAGTGCGCGAAGTGTCACCGGACCGAGGACGACACCAGCACGCTCACCACCACCTTCCCGGCGCCGGTGGCCAGGACCTTCGCCCGCTACGCGCCCGTAGCGCACGAGGCCTGCACGGACTGCCACCAAGATCCGCATCGCGGCCGCCTCGGTGTCGACTGTACCTCGTGTCATGACGAGGAGGACTGGAAGAAGGTGGACCGCGAGGCGATATCGGCCCCGACGTTCCACGATCGCACCCGTTATCCGCTGACCGGTGAGCACCGCAAGGTAGCTTGCAAGGCATGCCACCTGCCGCTCGGATCCTCGAAGGAGGTCTACCGCGGCCTCGCGTTCGATCGCTGCGACGCCTGCCACCTCGACGCCCACGGCGGGCAGGTGGGCACCGAGTGTGAGAAGTGCCACGACGTCCGCGGCTTTACGCCCCCGCTGTTCGACGCGCGCGCCCACCAAGACACCCGCTACCGGCTCGAGGGTGCTCACCTGGCCGTCGCGTGCCTGCGCTGCCACGCCCGGAGGGAGGTGGCACCGGCGCCGCCCGCGCTGGTCAGGGGGCTCGAACAGCGCGGCCGGAAGCCGCTGGCCAGCGGCGCCGCGCTGGCGCTCCCCGGGCCGACGACCTGCGCGTCCTGTCACGAGGATCCCCACCGAGGACAGCTCTCCGATCGGCCCTGCGAGGCGTGCCATCAGGTGGACGCGTTCGAGGACCTCAGGTTCGATCACGGCAGGGACTCGAAGTTCGCGCTGACCGGCCGGCACGCGAGCACCGCCTGCGCCGGCTGTCATCGGCGCGGTGAGGACGGCGCGGTCCGCTACCGCCCGCTCGAGACGGCCTGCGCCGGTTGCCACCAGGACGTGCACGCGGGTCAGCTCGGCGCCGACTGCCAGCGCTGCCACGGGACGGAGCGCTTCGCGACCACCACCTTCGACGCGACCGCCCACGCGAAGGCCCGCTTCCCCCTGGAGGGCAGACATGCGCCCGTCGCCTGCGCGCGCTGCCACCAGATGATCGAGGTCGGCGGCCACAAGCTGCGCCGCTATCGCCCGCTCCCGCTCGACTGCGTCGGCTGCCACGCCGACTTCCACCAGGGCGCGTTCGACCGCTTCGATCGCGCCTGCGATCGTTGCCACACGGTGGCCGGCTGGACACCGGCCGCGTTCGATCACGCCTGGACCGGCTTCGCGCTCCGCGGCGCCCACCAGAACGCCCGCTGTCGCGCCTGCCACCAGGCCTCGCTCGCCCAGCCCGTGCAAAGGGAGTGCTCCGGATGCCACCGCGACGTCCACGCCGGCGACCTCGGCCTCCGCTGCGCCGGCTGCCACGACGAGAAGAGCTGGAAGAGCCGCTTCGACGCCGAGGCCCACCGGAGGACCGCGTTCCCGCTGAGCGGCGCGCACCGCATGATCCCGTGCGAGGAGTGCCACCTCGACTCGCCCGCCCGCGGCTTCGTCCGCACCGCCGTCGGATGCATTCGCTGCCACGAGCAGGACTATCGAAGCGCGGGCGCGACCTCGATCGATCACGTCGTCGCCGGCTTCGACACCACCTGCCAGCGTTGCCACACGCCCTGGCGGTTCTCGCGGGCCGCCTTCCCTGGACACTATGTCTGCTTCGCGATCTCGTCCGGTCCGCACCTCGGGATAGGATGCAAGACGTGTCACCAGAGCGTGATGGGTCTGGTGGCGAACCAGACCTGCAACACGAACAACGCCGCCTGCACCAGCTGTCACGAGCACACGTGCGACCGGAGCGATCGCCAGCACGGCGGCGTCTCCGGATACCAGTGCAAGGATCGCAAATGCTACGAGTGTCACCGGTTCACGGCTCAATAGGGACGGCGCTGCTGGCGCTGGGCCTGGCCGCGTGCAACGGCCCTGCCTTCTCGCGGAACACGGCGCTCGATCGCGACACCCACGACCCGAACTTTCCCATCAACGCCGGCAAGCACGCAGCGCTCGATTGCAACGACTGCCACGGCGAGTTCGACTCGTTCCGCGACTTCACCTGCATCGGCTGCCACGACGGCGCACACGATCAGGACAAGACCGATCCGCCGCATCTGGGTCTGACCGGCTACCAGTACGCTCGCGTGAGCTGCTACGGCTGCCACCCGCGGGGGCAGATCCTCGAGGACGCCTTCCACGATCGCTTCTTCCCGGTGGGCACCACGTCGCCGCACACCGGGCTCGAGTGCGGCCAGTGCCACCCGATCGAGGGAAAGCGAAAGCAGTACACCTGCACCGACTGCCACTCGCACTCTCCCGCGGAGACCGACGCGCTCCACGTGGCGGTCGCCGACTACCGCTACGCCGACGCCGAGTGCTACCACTGCCACCCGGACGGCAACGGGCTTCCGCGCGAATCGCACACCGACTTCTTCCCCATCGCCGAGGCGAGCGCTCACGCTCAGGTCGCGTGCGCGGAGTGCCACTCGACCCCGGGGGATCGGACCGTCGTCGATTGCATCGACTGTCACTCGCACGAGCGCGATCCCACCGGGAGCGCCCACGAGCTGGTGGGCGGCTACGAGTATCGATCCGACCTCTGCCTGCGCTGCCATTTCGACTCGATGGTCGACCGCGTGTCGGATCACCGCCCGTTCCGGATCGAGGGCGGTCCGCACGGACCCGATCACGCGCCCTGCCTCCGCTGCCACCTCGACGCGCGCTCCGACCGCACCTGGGCCGCCGACTGGGTGAGCTTCGACTGCCGGCCCTGTCACGACTGCGCCAGCATGGATCGCCGGCACCGCGGCCGCGCCGGATACGAGTGCGTCTCCACCACCTGCGTCCAGAGTGGCTGTCACCCGGCCGGCCGGAAAGGCGGCGACTGACGTGCTCTTCCTTGCCGCGCTCCTCGCGATCCCAGGGGCCATCCCGCCTGCAAGCGAAGCGTCGCGGGTCACGTACGCGACCCGCGACCGCGCGTACTTCGACGCCGGCGAGGCCGACGGGCTCGCCTTCGGGATCGAGGTGGAGCTCCTCGAGGCCGGCCGGCCGATCGGCCGCTGCCGGGTCGATCAGGTGTCACGCCACCACGCTTCCTGTCCCGTCTTCGGCGCCCACGCCGGCGCCGAGGCGCGCTTCGAGCCGGCCGAGCGCGCGCCCTCCCTGCCGCCGGCGATCTCGTCTACGATCGGACCTTCGCGGCCGGAGCTCGGGCCCGGCGAAGCGGAGCGGGTGAAGCGCGATCTCGCCGCCGAGCCCTTCGTCCTGGTCGAGTCCCCCGCCACCGAGGTCGCGGGGCTGGTGCGCCGATTCGACGCCTCGCTGGACGCGGCGCACGAGACCTTCCTCATCGCCGGCGATCGCGACTTCGAGCGAGAGCGCGTCGACCTGGTGCTCCGCGATCTCTCCCTCGGCTTCCTGGGTGCGACCGCCTCGGTCGATTCTGACGGCCTTCGCCTGGAGCCACCGACCCGCCGCCGCACGGTTTCGCCCGGGCGGCGCCGTCCAGCTCTACGTCTACGAGACCGCGCTCTATGCCCGCGAGCCCGACGCGGCGCTCACGGCCGCGGTGGGACGGATCAACCCCTGGCACACGCCGGGCCTGGTCTACCTCGACGGCCTCCAGATCGGCTGGCGCCCGGCCGGCACGCGCCTCGAGATTGGCCTGGTCGGCGGCACCATCCCCGACCTCCTGACGCTCGAGCCCACGATTCGATCGCTGGCTCGCCGACGCCTACTGGTCGATCGAGGCAGGCGATGCCCACTCCTTCGCGAACGAGGGACGCATCGGCATCGGCTACACGAAGGACCTCGCGGCGATCGGCGAGCTCGAGAGCCGCGTCTATCTCCTCCTCGCCCGCTGGCTTCGCGTCTCGCTGGGCGGCCACGCCGTGCTCGATCGTGACGGCCCGGCGCTGGCCGGCGCCCAGCTCTCGCTCACGTTCGAGCCCCTCGACGACCTCCGGTTCACCGCCGACGCCGAGACCCGAGACGAACGCTTCGATCTCTCCGCACCGGTGACCTCGGTCTTCGCCGCCGAGCACGGATCGCTGTCCGCCACCTACAGCGGCTTCTCGGCGATCACCCTCGGCCTCAGCGGCGGCTTCGGCCACCTCTCCGCCGACGATCAGCTCCGCGGCTTCGCCGGCCCCGAGATCGGGCTCCCCCGACTGTTCGGCGACACCGGCGATCTCTCGATCGGCTACCAGGAGGCCCTCGGCTTCGTCCCCGGCCGCACCGTCTGGGCGCAGGCCATCCTGCATCCGATCGCGGACCTGGAGGTGTTCGCACGGCTGAGCTACCTCGAGGATCGCGTGGAGGGCCGGAGCCTCGAGGAGCTCGGCGCGTTCGTGCACGCAGACTTCAGCGCGTGGACGCACTTCCGCGTCCGCGCGACGATCCTGGGGACTGTTCCGGTATGGGACATCGGGGAGCTGGGCTCCCCGATCGGGTTCTTCGGACAGCTCTCGCTGGTGGGCGAGCTCTAGCTACGGCGCCAGGTCGATGCTCAGGAAGTACTGGGCCAGCGTTCCCGTGTTGCCGAAGCGGCGGACCTGCACGTAGTACGTGCCGGCCGGAAGCAAGAGGCGCGCGGGCGCCGTCTCGTTCCCGGTGATCCGCGAGCAGAAGCCGAAGTTGTCGTCGTCGTCGTACTCGACCAGCGTCGGCTCGGTCGCCGTGGTCTGCGCGACCAGGTCCGTGGGGACACCGTTGTAGAGCCACATCTGGGTGTCACCCGGGCAGCTGGTGAGCGGCTGGAGGAGGGTCCCGAAGGTGGCCAGCTGCGCGTTCATCGGCGTGGCCAGCGTGAACATGAAGAAGTCGAGGTCTCCGCTCGGCGTGATGGCAGCGTCCACCACCGTCTCACCGGTCCCGAGCGTCCCGAGATCCTGCGCCTCTGCGGGCAGGCTGTTCGGCTCGATCTCGACGACCGGTGGCGGACCTTCCACCTGGCACAGCGCGGAGCAGCCGTCGCCGTCCACGGTGTTGCCGTCGTCGCAGCCCTCGCCCGTCTCCGGCACCCCGTTGCCGCAGACGTCCCGCGCCCGCAGCTCGACCTGGATCTCGTAGGCTGGAATCACGTCGTTGTTCGAGAAGTCCTCGACCCTGAGGAAGTAGACACCGGCCGGGACTCGCGCCGCCGTGTTCGTCACGCCGCTGATCAGCGAGCAGGGGTTCGTGGGGTAGTTGATGTCGTCGTTGCTCGTCACCTGGGTGAGCGCCGAGTCGTAGAGCCGCAGCACCGTGTCACCGCCTGCGCAGCCGCCGACGGCCGGGATGAACGTCTCGGCGATGATGATCGCCGGTGCGCTCAGATCCAGCTGGTAGTAGTCCTGGTTGCCGATCGGAGAGATCGCGTCCCCCGCGACCGTCGGTGCCAGCGGCGGACCCGCGAAGAACGCGACCGGCTCGAGCTGGCAGCTCCCGTTGCAGCCGTCGCCCGCGAGGACGTTCCCGTCGTCGCAGACCTCGCCGACCGCCGACTCGACCACACCGTTGCCGCAGACGTCGGCCACGATGCCGCCGACCACGACCTGGATCGCGGGGATCTCGGCGTTCTGCCCGTCCTCCTCGACGACCAGCCAGTAGGTGCCTGTCGCCAAGCGCGCGAACCCGTCGGCCGGGGTGATCCGCGAGCAGTTGTTGATGCCGTCGAAATCGTCGCTCCCGATCTGCGTGACGCCGTCGGCCTGATAGAGCCGCAGATAGGAGTCGGCGGTCGGACAGCCGCCGGCCACGTCGGGCGCGAACGTCTCGGCGTAGAGGTAGCTGGTGGCGGTCACGTCGATCTGCACGGCCATGCGCGCGTACGAGGGCACGATCGATCCCGAGACCGTCGTGGTGTTGGCCGCCGGGATCGTCACCACCTGCGCTGGCTCGAACGTGCAGGTGTCCGAGCAGCCGTCGCCCGCCAGCAGGTTGCCGTCGTCGCAGGACTCGCCGGGCTCGATGTACGTGTTGCCGCAGCCGGGTGCCACGATCGTCACGTGGAGGTAGTAGTTGAGCATCTGCAGCGCCGGGGTCGAGTCCTCCGAGACGCGCAGATAGTAGGTGCCGGCGTTCTTGTTGAACGTATCGACGTCGTTGCGCGGATAGACGCGGCCGCAATTGCCGTCGGGGCCCGAGAAGTCGTCGCTCGCCAGCAGCGTGGTGCCGTCGGTGTCGTAGAACCGCACGCGCCCCTCCGGCGAGACCGGGCAGGAGGTGAGGCTGCCGACCGTCAGATACGCGTCCACGTGGTAGCCCTGGGCGACCTCGATCGCGAAGTAGTCGCTGTCGCCCGCCGGATCGATGTCGCCGCGGAGCGTGAACGATCCGGACGTCGCGCCGGGGTTGATCACCACCACGCCGCCGCCGTCGAAGGCGTCGTTGCCGCCGGCCTCATCCTCCGCGATGCCTTCGAAGACGCACAGCGCCGAGCATCCGTCGCCGTCGACGGTGTTGCCATCGTCGCAGATCTCGCCGGCGTCGATGATGCCGTTGCCGCAGCCGACGCCGAAGGTCCGGATCTGGATCACGTAGGCCGGGATGGTGGCGTTGTTTCCGTTCTCCTCGACCCGGACGTAGTAGGTGCCGGCCGGGACCAGGGCGAAGGCGTCGAACTGAGGATCGATGCGCGCGCAGAGGTCCACGCCGTCGTCGTTGTCCTCACCCAGCACGTTGAACGCGCTGTCGAGCAGCGCCACCCGCGTATCCGCGCCGATGCAGGTGGGCGCCGTCGGCGCGAAGGTATCGACCGCGATGTAGCCCGAGGCCTGCATCGTGACCTGGATGAAGTCGCGCCGGCCGACCGGCTGGATGCTCCCGTTGAACGGGAAGACCATCCCGGGCGCCGTCGGTCCCGTCACCATGCCGAGGAGCTCGGCGGCGCAGACCGAATCGCAGCCGTCGCCGGCCGTCACGTTGCCGTCGTCGCACTGCTCGGCGGCGCGGGTCTCGAGGATCCCGTTGCCGCAGACCGCGGGGAGGATGCGAACCTGGAGGACATAGGCGCCGACCTGACTCCCCGAGTAGGCGCGCACGCGCAGATAGTAGGTGCCCGCGCCGAGGTTGGTGGCGGCGGGGAGGAGCTGCGGATTGATCCGCGAGCAGAGCGTGC
Source organism: uncultured delta proteobacterium (assembly GCA_963803435.1). Classification (GTDB taxonomy): domain Bacteria; phylum Myxococcota; class Kuafuiibacteriia; order Kuafuiibacteriales; family Kuafuiibacteriaceae; genus CAWDML01. Next base: position 870,771 of record CAWDML010000001.1, read on the forward strand.
CGCCGGCGTCGTCGTTGAACGCGACCTGCGTGGTGCCGTCAGGCGCCAGGAGCGCGAGGGTCGTGTCGAACGGGCATCCGCCCATACCATCGTTGGTCTCGGCGAAGACGCTGCCGCCCTCGGGGACCGTGATCGCGTAGAAGTCGGTGTCGCCGGCCGGATTGATCTCGCCCGTGATCGCGACGTCCGTCCCGGTCACCGGCGTGGCGGTGGTCGGGTCGTCGTTGGGCTCGACCTCCCCGATCGGCGCGTAGATCGTGATGGTCCGCTCGGCCTGCCCGGCCGCGCTGATCGCGGTCAGCCGGAGCTGGGTCGTCGCCGAGAGGATGAGGTCGAGCATGCCGGCGCTGTTGGTCGCGGTGGTGGTGGTCATGACCGCGGGGAAGGCGGCCACCGGAACGTTGTCGGCGTAGAGCTGGAGATCGCTGACGCTTCTCACGTCCCAGGTGACGGTGACGGTGGTGGTGCCGGTCCCGCTCAGGAGCAGCGGCGTGGCGGTGAAAGTGACGATGTCCGGGGCCGCCTGCGTGTAGACGGTCACCGACTGCATATTCGCCCCCGACGGGTTGACGGCCTCGAGCGTGAACCGGGTGACCTCGTTCGTCACCGGCATCATGATCGATCCGAGGTTCGGGTTGGCAGTGATGGTCGCGGTGGCGACGCCGTCGCGGAGGATGCGCACGGTAAGGGCGCCGATCGTCTCCCAGGTGAGCTCGACGTCGCCGCCGAGCGCAGCCACCGGGGGATTGGCGGCGAAGCTCACGATCACCGGCGCACTCGGGTTGAACGTGACCGTCACGTTGGCGGTCGCGTCACCGTTCGGGTTGAACGCGGTGAGCTGATAGTCGGTGGTGATGGTCGGCGTGACGGTGTAGCTGCCCGTCAGGCTGGTGGAGCTGCTCACGACCGCGCCGTTCCCCGCGATCTCGATCCGGTCCGCGTTCGCCACCTCCCAGGAGAGCTCGGAGCTGACGCCGTAGGTCACCGTGGTCGGGTTCGCGCCGAAGCTGACGATCGAGGCGCCCTCGGTCGGGTTGACGCTGACCATCGCGTTCGCGGAGTCGCTGCCGGCGGGGTTCGTGACGTTGAGCGTGTAGGTGGTGGTCTGGACCGGCGTGACGCCGAGGCTCCCGGTGGCGTCGGTCGTCTGCAACACGATGTTGCCGCCGACGAGGATCGTCACCATCAGGTTGTCGCCGGTGATGGTCCAGCGGAGCGTCGAGGTGTCGCCCGCGTCGATCACGTTCGGCATGGCGGTGAACGAGGTGACCATCGGAGGTGCTTCGCCGGCGATCATCACGGTCACCATGGCGGTGGCTGTCGTGCCGTCCTCGGCCCGGGCCGTGAGCAGGTAGGTGGTGGTGGCGACCAGCGGCGTATCGCTGACCGAACCGTCGGCGTCTCCGCCGCTAAGGACGGAGCGCGCGCCGACGTCGATGTCGACACTGACGGCGTTCGTCGTCTGCCAGGCGAGCGTCGTCGAGCCCCCCATGGCGACGGTCATGGGCGTGGCGGTGAAGCTGTCGATGGTGGGCGCGTTCTTCGCGGTGATCGTGACGACGACGGACCGCGTGGCGCTCTTGTCGCCCTTGGTCGCGACCAGCACGAACGTCGTGTCGGCGTCGAGCGCAGCGGACTCTGCGGTGCCGCTGGCCTTGTTGGTGCTGACGACCTGCCCGCCCGGCATCGCGGTGATCTTCACGTTGTCGACCGCGTCGACCGCCCAGCTGAGTGTGACGGTGCCGCCTGCCACCACGGTCATCGGTGAGGCGCTGAAGGCCGTGATGTTCGGAGCGTCGCCGCCGCCGCACGCCGAGAGTGTCAGCAAGAGCGCGGCCGCGAGCGCGCGACGGACAATGGGATGGGTGTCGGGAGCATTGACATGGCTTCGCATGAGGGACCCCTTTTTTTGCGCCGGTGCGCATCCTATGCCGAGTGTGCGAAGTCGCGCTAGCAGCATTGAAGAGCGGTGCGACGCTGTCGCGCGGCCGGGAAGGAGATCCCTGACCGGTTCGATACCGGGCGGGTCACAGCTCTGCGAGGAGCAACCGACGCTTCGGCGTGATCGCCTCCGGGATCGTGAGCGTGTAGGTGCGATAACCAGCGCCCTGCATGCGGAGCGCGCGCATCACGTCGATCGCGAGGGCGCCGTCGACCCAACCCTCCAGCCCGCCGGTCTCCCCTTCGTCGTACGCGTGACAGCAGGGGAGGACGGCGACCCGGGCCCTGGCGCCGAGGGCCTTCGCCAGCACCACATCGGTGAGCCCGCCGCAAGCGTGGGCGGAGACGATCAGATCGCCGGCGTTCACGCGAACGCCCTCCAGCTCGCCCTTCTCCATCCGGACCCGGCCGGCGAGACGGGGCCATACTGCCTGGAGCGCCGCCCGGAGGCGCTCGGCGCTGCCGGGGACCGCGCGATCGACGCCGACCACCTCGGGGCTCGAATCGTCGAGCAGCAACAGGATCTGCCCCAGCAGCCCGTGACCCGCGGCCAGATCCACGATCCGGCCCCCGCGAAAGCGACGCCGGATCCGGCGCGCCATCTCCCAGGACTCGAACAGCTCCTTCCGCGGCAAGCACTCCGCGCTGCAGACCGCGCGCGCGATCCGATCGAAGAGCGCCTCCCCGGGAAACATCACGGTGCTCCGTACCGTCAGCCGCGCCTTCGATCCGATGTGCATCGACCATATTATGGTCGGTATATTGTTCGGAAAACATGGATAATATGCTCGACCTCGAGTCCGTTCGATGCTTCGACGCGGCGGCCACCCACCTCAACTTCCGGGCGGCCTCCGAGGCGGTGTTTCTCTCGCCGGCGGCCTTCGGCGAGCGCATCCGGCGGCTCGAGGACGATCTCGGCGCCAAGCTGTTCGAGCGCACCACGCGCAGGGTCCGACTGACCGCCGCCGGCGAGCGCCTCCGGCCCTACGCGCGCCGCCTGATCGCGGAGGTCGCCGGATGCCGCGCGGCGATCACGGACCAGAGCGCCAACCCCTACGAGCTGACGATCGGCACGCGCTTCGAGCTCGGGCTCAGCTGGCTGCTCCCCGCCCTCGCCCCGCTGGCGAGAAACGAGCCCTCCCGCCGCCTCCACCTCACGTTCGGCGACAGCCCCGATCTGCTGGCGCGCGTCCGGGCGCAGCGGGTCGACGCGATGGTCTCGAGCGCACGCCTGACGACGCCGGGCCTGGAGTACGTCCACCTTCACGATGAGGACTACGCGTTCGTGGCGAGCCGCCGGTTGATGCGCAACCAGCGCTTCTCCTCTGCCAGCGACGCCCGCCGCTTCACGCTGATCGACGCCGAGCCCGGGCTCCCGCTGTTTCGCTACTTCCTCGACGCGCTGCCGCCCGAACCCGCGTTCACGTTCGCGCGGGTCGAGTACATGGGCACGATCGCGGCGATCCGCCAGCGCGTGCTCGCGGGCGCGGGGGTTGCGGTGCTCCCCGCCTACTTCGTGAAGAGCGACGTGTCCGCCAAGCGCATGGTGCGCCTGTTTCCCAGGATCGCGACGAAGCAGGACGCCTTCCGCTTGGTCTGGGCGGAGGGACACCTGGCCGCCGATCGCCTGCGCCGGCTCGGCGCGGAGCTCGCGCAGCTGGCCCTGCGCTAGGAGCGTGTAGCGCGTAGCGCTACCGCGAGCCCGGTCCGGGTCCCGGTCCCGGTCCCGGTCCCGATGGCGATCATGCAGCCGGCGTGCGTTCATCGTCCTCATCAAGTCGCGTGAGCATCTCGACAACGCGCTTGAGCTTGGCTCTGGCGGCTTGGACCTTCTGCTCGTTGGCGAGTCGGCGCCTCAAGCAGGTGTGGGGTGAGGCGGCGCTTTCGGTGCCAGAGCGAAGTGCCATCCGGTAGAAGCGAGCCTTCTCAGGTGGATTGAGCTCTCCGGCGCCCTCGGCGGTGTTGTTCACGATGGAATCGGATGCCCGCCGAATCTGATCGTGGACGTGAGCGTGACCGGGTTGCAGTTCTTGTGCGATCTCTTCAGCGATGTCGGCATACTCGACGGCGAGCTGTAGACCTCGAGCTTCTCGTGATCGAAAGTGACCATGCAAGCTAGCTTGCGGTAGCTCGTCCACTTTGACCAGCAGAAGTTCTTGGAGGTCGTTTCGTCTGGAATCGATCGTTGGGCGGATCGACTTCGACGCCTGGACTTGATCCCATGGTTTCGTGGCGAAGCAATACCGTTCTTGACTCCGAGACAATCGTTCTTGTTCCCGCCGTCCCCTCTCGAGTGGCTCCCAGAAAATCATCTCGCGTACTTCGTCTTGGACGTCGTCGATGAGGTAGAGCTGAGCGCGATCGAGATCTCGATCCAGTCCAAAAACCCGCGAGGCGAGCGACCGTACTCGCCTCGAATGATGATCGCGCTGCTTCTGTACGCCTACTGCACCGGCATCTATTCGTCGCGGAGGATCGCGCGGGCGACCTACCAAGACATTCCATTCCGGGTGCTGGCTGGAGAAAGTCATCCCCACTTCACGACGATCAACGAGTTTCGGCTCGTCCACCTGGAGGCACTGAAAGCGCTCTTCCTCGAAGTCCTGAAGCTTTGCCAGAAAGCAGGTTTGGTGCGGCTCGGACACGTCGCACTCGATGGCTCGAAGGTGCAGGCGAACGCGAGCAAGCACAAGGCGATGACCTACGAGCGGATGGCCGAGGAGGAGAAGCGGCTGTCTCTCGAGATCGAAGAACTGCTGGAGCGAGCGGGCACGATCGACCAAGAGGAAGACGAGCGGCTGGGCGTTGAAGAGACTGAAGAGGACATCCCAGCGGAGCTCGCTCGCCGTGAATCCCGCCTTGCCCGCATTCGAGAAGCGAAGGCTGCGCTGGAACAGGATGCCGCCAGGGCTCGCGCGGAGAAATTGCGCAGGCAAGCCGAAGAGCAGCAGAGCAAAGCGGATGATGCTCTTGTGGATCTGGTGGAGCAGAAGCGAGCGAGAACTCGAGCCGAGAAGGCAAGAGCGCAGGCTGACCAGCTCGAACCAGGATCATGTTGAAGGATGGAGCGTACCTCCAGGCCTACAATGCCCAAGTTGTCGTAGATGAGCACGCTCAGTTGATTGTCGCCGAAGGGGTCAGCAACCAGGCACCTGATCAGCAACACCTCGTCCCGATGCTCCGTGATGTGTTCGGCAACTGCGGCGATGCTCCGCGGAAGATGACGGCAGACAACGGCTATCTGAGCGCGACCAACATCGAATTCTGCGACAACAATCAGATCGATGCCCACATCGCTGTTGGACGCGAACAGAACCAAGACGCGTCGACTCCGTCCTCATCAGCTTCGGAGCCCACACCTGCCTCGCTCGCTCACAAGCGAATGCGAGACAAGTTGCAAACGCGCGACGGCAAGGCGGTCTACCCCCGCAGGAAGAGTATCGTCGAACCGGCGCTCGGACAGATCAAAGGGGCACGAGGATTCCGCCGGTTCTCGCTACGCTCCTTCTTCAAGGTACGAGCCGACTGGACGCTCGTCTGCCTCACCCACAACCTGCTCAAGCTCTACCGATCGAAGCTGGCGACCGTCGCGAGCGTCTGACTCAAGGCAGCCATCTTCAGATCGGGACCCGGACCGGGACCGGGACCCGGACCGGGGTCGCGTGAGCGCTTACGCGCTACACGCTCCTAGCCGTCGCTCCTGGGTTGGTGGTGGGCGGACTGTGAGCCTGCCGGAGCGAGGCTGGCCGCGACGATCTCGGCGACGTCGTACGTCTCGGTGTCGGGCGCCAGCTGCAGCTTCGCATCCTCGAACATGATCGTGCAGAAAGGACAGTTCGAGGCCACGCTTCGTGCACCGGTCGACAGGAGCTCGTCCAGGCGGAGGTGGTTCATCCTCGTGCGCTCCTCGACCTCGAAGAACATGTTGGCGCCGCCGGCACCGCAGCACCGCCCGTGCTCGCGACAGCCGCCTTCGACCTCGAGGATCTCGAGCCCCGGCACCGCCCCGAGGACGCGCCGCGGGGCCTCGTAGACGCCGTTGTGGCGGCCGAGATAGCACGCGTCGTGGTAGGCGACGCGATCGAGGACGCCTCGCTCGAGCTCGATCCGCCCGGTGGCGATCAGCTCCTCGATCAGCTCGGTGTGGTGGAGGACCTCGGCGTCGGCGAACCCGAAGTCGCGGTACTCGTTCTTCAGCGTGTTGAAGCAGTGGGGACAGGTGGCGACGACGCGGCAGATCGGATAGCGGCCCAGCCGCTCCACGTTCTCGAGCGCCAGCTCCTGGAAGCGCGCCTCGTCGCCGAGGCGCCGGGCCGGATCGCCGGTGCACAGCTCCTCGCGCCCGAGGATCGCCCAGCTCAGGTGGGCAGCGTCGAGGATCCGCGCCAGCGCGGCCGCGATCCGCTGAGCGCGCGGATCGGAGGCAGAGGCGCAGCCAACCCAGTACACCAGATCGAGCGCGTCGAGCTCCGCAGCCGAGAGCTCCGAGAGCTGGCGGATCCGGACCCCCTCGGCGAGCGCGGTCCACGCCATGCGATCGACGTCGCCCCACGGGTTCCGCTTTCGCTCCGTGTTCGAGAGCATCTGCTGCTGGTGGGGATCGATCCGACCGTTCATGACGAGGTCGCGCCGCATGTCGACGATCAGACCCACGTGCTCGATCGCGACCGGACAGGCCTCCTCGCAGGCCCGGCAGGTCACGCACGCCCAGAGCGTCTCCTCCCGGATCACCGCGCCCAGCATCGGTCCGTTCGGCGCGTAGCGGGCCCAGGCCTCCGGCCCCGCCGCGCCCGGTCCCTCCGAGGCGGCGCGACCGAACGCCGGAGGAACGACGGCCGCGAAGAAAGCGGCGTGATCGACGTCCTGGATCAGGACCCGCGGTGAGAGCGGTCGTCCGGCGGCGGTGGCCGGACAGACCTCCTCGCACCGCCCGCAGTTGGTGCACGCGTCGGCCATCAAGAGGTGCTTCCAGCCGAGGTCGCCGGGACGATCCGCGTCCAGGTGGAAGGCGCCCTCCTCGAGCGTCTCGCGCGCCATGAGCTCGCGGAGATCGAACGGCTTCGACAGCTGTCCCGGGGCGACGCGGTCGGTCTGGGTCATCACGTTCGCCGTCGTCGTCAGGAGGTGGATCATCTTGGTGAAAGGGATCGCGGCGATGAGGGCCAGCGAGGCCGCGGCATGAAACCACCAGAGGCCGACGTAGAGCTCCCGCACCGGCTGGCTCGCCGGCATCCGCACCGCTTCGAGCGTCCGTGCGATCGTCGCTCCCAGCGGGCTGAAGCGGGCCCATTCCACCGGCGCCAGGTGAAGGCGGAGCCCCTCGAGCAGGAACCCGGTCACCGCGATGACGCCCAGGAGGGCGAGCGCCCACGCGTCGCCCCGCCGGTTCACCAGCGCGGTCGGCCGGAGCACGACGCGCCGAAACACCGCCATCACCAGCCCGACGACGAACGCGAGCCCGAGCAGATCGAGCACCAGCTCGAAGACCAGATAGAAGCTTCCGCTCAGGAGGCGCCGCCCGAACGGCTCGAGCAGGTCGTAGTCGATACCCACCAGGACCGTGCCCACGAAGAGCGCCAGGAACCCGTAGAAAAGCGCGGCGTGCATCGGGCCCGCAAACTTCTTCCTCGTCGTCTCTTCTTGCGCGAGGACCGAGCGAACGAGCGCCCGAAACCGCGCCCGCCATGGGACGATCCTCACCGCCTTCCTGGCGGTTCGGTACACCGCCACCCGCGCCCAGAGGCCGTACGTCATCACCGCAAGGGCGGCGGCGAACAGCAGGTAGAGGACCGGCATGGTCCATGCCGGCATGAAGATGAGGTTCTCTCGCGCGGGCATTCTCGACGGACGCGGTGCAACCGGCGTTCCCGCGGGAGCGGCTCACCCGCGGTCCGGAAGATGCGTCCTCTCTTTGCTTCGGTCCGGCGTTGGTCTAAGGGCTGGCCATGGGGCGCACGTTCGAGAATCGCAAGCACGCCATGGCGAAGCGGGGAGACCGCGATGCAAAGGCCTTCACCCGGGCCGGGCGCCAGATCAGCATGGCGGTCAAGGGCGGCGGGGCCGATCCTGACCACAACCCGGCGTTGCGCCGCGCGATCCAGAACGCGCGCGCCGTCAACATGCCGAAGGACAAGATCCAGAGCGCGATCGACAAGGCCGCCGGGCTGAACGACGACGCCGGGTTCCAGCAGATCCTGTACGAAGGCTACGGACCGCACGGCGTCGCGATCCTGGTCGAGGTCGTCACGGACAATCCGACGCGGACCGTCGCCAACCTACGCACTGTCTTCAAGAAGGAGAACGGCAACCTCGGGAACTCGGGGAGCGTCGCGTTCCTGTTCGATCAGTTCAGCGTGTTCCGCCTCCACCCCGAGGGCCTCGATCGAGACGCGCTCGAGCTGGAGCTGATCGACCACGGGCTCGAGCAGCTCGTCGACGGTGAGACCGACGACGGCGATCCGCTCCTCGTCCTCCGCTGTACGCGGGACAGCTTCGGCACGCTGCAGGCGGCGCTCGAGGAGCGGGGGATCAACGCCGTCTCATCCGGATTCGAGTGGGTACCGAAGAACACCACCACCCTGGGTGAGGAAGAGGTGGATGCGGTGGTGAAGCTGCTCGATCGTCTCGAGCAGGACGACGACGTGGAGGAGGTCTTCTCGAACCTGGCCTAGACGCCCCACCCAGTGCGAAGGCACCCTACAGCGAACTCGCTCCCGCTCTGGGCTACCCTCGTCGAGGATGCTCGGCGGCTTCTTCTCCACGGCCACCTTCCTCCTGAGCGCCTGCACCTCGGCGATCGCCTGGGCGCTGGTATTGAGCGTCGGGGGCGTGTCCCCGATTCACTGGGCCGTCGCGCTCGCGGCCACCGCCACCACCGCATGCCTCGCCGCCGAACGACGCTCTGATCGAAACCCGCCCGCGCGCGTCTTCGATCGCTCGGAGATGGAGTCCGCCCTCGGACGTGAGATCTTCCGCGCACGTCGATACCACCGCCCCTTCGCGACGCTGATCTTCGACCTGTCCCGCTGCTCACCGGAGACGTCCACGCGGGTCGCGACGGAGGTACGGCGCCTCATCCGGAAGACGGACGAGGTCGGGTTCTGGGACCACCAGCGGCTCCTCCTCGTCCTGTCCGAGTCGCACGCCCACGATGCGGCGAGCCTCGCGGAGAGAATTCGCAGGGAGCTCGGCGAGACGCTCCCGTCGGGGCTGGCGGAGTATCTGGAGAGCGACTCGATCGGGACCCTGGTCGAGCGGCTCCAGGCCACGCTCGGCGAGTCGGCCCCGGCGCCGAGCTCGACACCGCCTGCGCCCGCCGTGACGCCTGAGAGCCCCTGAGCGCGCACGCTTCCTGCCGCCTGTCGGACCCGGAGCGATCCCGAAGGAGACCGACGCGCCTCGGTCATCGTCTCGGACGCCGAGCAGATGGTCCAATGCCCGAGGACTCATCCGGAGCCCAAATCCGGCACCGACCGGTGACGCGGACCTCGGGTTCCCACGACCACGGGTACGGCCCGGCACTTGCTCACTATCTCGCGTGCGCTGGGCGAAGGTCGCCCGGAGGCGAGCTGGAGGACGATCATGAAGACCATGTCACGAGAGCAGGCCGTGAAGGACATCCGCAAGGTGCTCCTCGATCTGGTGGACGACGAGCACTCGATTCTGTCAGGTCGCCGCGGAGAAGCGGATCTTCTGCCACGGCTTCCGGCAATGGACAGACTCGGAACTCTTCCACCGCTTTCGCTGGATCGCCGAGCCCCGCGGCATCACCTCGCGCGCCGAGCTGGAGTCGACCGCGAACCGCTGGCACCTGCAGCGTCAGGAGAGCCTGGGCCTTCCGATCGCGTGCGACGTCCAGCGAGAGGATCACGATCAGTGCTGGGGCTGGGACGAATTCAGCAACCTGGAGCTCGAGCAGTTCTATCGCGAGCTGTGCCGCGAAGAGGCGCGCATCGAGGTCTGATGCGTCGCCTCACTGGTTGAACGCGCGCGTGAAGGTGGTGAGGGCGCTCGTATAGTTGTTCCGCTCGAACGCATCCGGGTGCGCGCAGTTGGCCTGGCTGACGCTCCCCTTCATCTGCTCGATCGAGCTGTACTCGTGCTCCACGAGCCACTCCGAAACCTGGTCCACGAGGACGCGCGCGTAGCTCGGTCCGTTCCGGAGCAGCGCCGAAGCCATCAGCACGGCGTCGGCCCCGGCGAGGATCAGCTTGAGGACGTCGTCGCGGGTGTGTGAGCCGCCGGTGGCTCCGAGCGACGCCGAGATCCGCCCCCGCAGGATCGCGGTCCAGCGAAGGGGGAGACGCAGCTCGGCGGAGGTCGACAGATCGATCCCCGGCCGCACCGACAGCGTCTCCAGATCGATGTCGGGCTGCATGAAGCGATTGAACAGGACCAGGCCGTCGGCGCCGGCGGCCACCAGCCGGCGCGCCATCTCGATCGGCGCGCTGAAGAACGGGTGGATCTTCACCGCGATCGGGATCGACGCCGCTTCGCGCACCCGCTGCACGAGCTCGACGTAGCGCGCCTCGACGCCGGCGCTGGTCAGCGAGGGCTCAGCCGGGATGAAGTAGACGTTGAGCTCCATCGCATCGGCGCCCGCCTGCTCGATCGATCGTGCGTGGTCGATCCAGCCGCCGGGCGACACACCGTTGAGGCTCGCGATCACCGGAATGTCGAGCGCCTCCTTCGCCTCGCGGATCAGGTCGAGGTACGGATCCGGCCCAGTGTTGTAGTCGTCGAGCTCCGGGAAATAACCTCCGAGGGCCTCGGCGAAGCTGTCGCTGCCGAGCTCCTTCAGGAGCCCGAGCTGGAGCTGCTCGTGCTCGATCTGCTCCTCGAACAGCGACGGCAGCACGACCGCCGCGACCCCGCCGTCCTCGAGCTTCTTGAGGAGATCGAGCCGTCCGGTCAGCGGAGAAGATGACGCCACGATCGGATGCGCGAGCGTCAGGCCCAGATACTTCGACGTCAGGTTCATCGCTCGTCCTCCACGGCACGCTGCTCGAGGCTCGCCAGCTGCTCGTAGTGACGCCACCGATCGTCGATGTCCTTCTGCGCCAGCTCGAGCAGATGATTCGACCGCTCCCGATCCTTCAGCGCGAGCATCGCGAATCGCGCCTCCTTCATCGCGAACGACTTGAACGGAACGGACGGCTTCTTACCGTCGAGGTGGAACTCCGGCACCCGCGGGTCGAAGTGATAGAGGGGCCAGTAACCGCTCTTGGCCGCCTCCTTCTGGTGCGACATCGACTCGGTCATGTCGATCCCGTGCGCGATGCAGGTGCTGTAAGCGATGATGAGCGAGACACCGGGATAGGACTCGGCGTCGGTCAGCGCCTTGATGGTCTGGTTCGGTGAGGCGCCCAGCGCGACCTGCGCCACGTAGACGTTCTGATAGGCCATCGCGATCATTCCCAGGTCCTTCTTCCCGATCGACTTTCCCTGCGCCGCGAACTTCGCGATCGCGCCGCGGGGCGTCGCTTTCGAGGCCTGACCTCCGGTGTTGGAGTAGACCTCGGTGTCGAGCACGAGAATGTTCACGTTCCTCCCGGACGCGAGGATGTGGTCGAGACCGCCGAAGCCGATGTCGTACGCCCATCCGTCGCCGCCGACGATCCACACCGTCCGCGGCACCAGGTGGTGAGCGATCTGGCGCAATCGCACCGAGTCCGGGTCGCCTCCGAGCGTCCCGGTGAGCGCCTCGATCCGTCCCCGCTGGGCGACGATCGACTCGTCCGTGCCGGTCGGAGCGGCCAGGATCTCGCGCGCCAGGTCCGAGTCGATGCGCTCGATCAGCATCCTCGCCTCGCCGGCCAGGTGGTCCACCGCCAGCCGCATGCCCAGGCCGAACTCGGCGTTGTCCTCGAAGAGGCTGTTCGCCCACGCCGGGCCGCGACCGTCCTGGTCCTTCGCCCAGGGCGTCGTGGGGAGGTTGCCGCCGTAGATCGACGAGCAGCCGGTGGCGTTGGCGACGACCAGCCGATCTCCGAAGAGCTGCGTCAGCAGCTTGAGATACGGCGTCTCTCCACAGCCCGCACACGCGCCCGAGTACTCGAACAGCGGATCGACGAGCTGCGAGCCCTTCACGGTGTCGAGCCGGACCGCGGCGCGAGACATCGACGGCAGCGCGAGGAACGCGTCGAACCGCTCGCGCTCTCGATCGAGGTGAACCGTCTTGTCCTCCATGTTGATCGCCTTGTGGCGGACGGCCTCCTTGCTCTTCGCCGGGCACACCTCGACGCAGACCCCGCAACCCGTGCAATCGTCGGGCGCCACCTGGATCGACATGGCGAGGCCGGTCCCTGCCTCCTTCCCCTTCCACTCCAGCGACGGAAGCTCGATGGTCTTCGCGCCCTCCGGATACGCCTTCATCCGGATCGCAGCGTGCGGACACACCAGCGGACACAGCCCGCACTGGATGCAGATGTCCGGATCCCAGATGGGGATCTTCTCGGCGATGCTCCGCTTCTCGTAGCGCGCCGTCCCAGTGGTGAACGTGCCGTCGATCGGCATCGCGCTCACCGGCAGCAGGTCGCCGCGCCCCTCGAGGATCATCGAGGTCACGCGCTTGACGAAGTCGGGCGCGTCCTCCGGGACCCGCCGCCGCCTCCTCCGTCCGTCTCCGGCGGCCGCCGGCACCTGCACCTCCTCGAGCGCGGCCATCGCCGCGTCGATCGCCGCCACGTTCCGGGCGACGATCGCGTCGCCCCCCTTCGCGTAGCTCTTCCTCACGGCGCCCCGGATCGCATCGATCGCACGCTCCCGAGGCAGCACGTTCGAGAGCGCGAAGAAGCAGGTCTGCATCACGGTGTTGATGCGCCCCTTGAGCCCGGCCTCGCGGGCGATCCGGTGCGCGTCGATCACGAAGAACCTGAGCCTCTTCTCGACGACCTGCTCGCGCACCTCGAGCGGCAGCCGGCTCCAGACCTCGTCCCGGCCGTAGGGAGACTCGAGGAGGAACGTCGCGCCCTCGGCCGCGACGGAGAGGACGTCCATCTCCTCGACCAGGTGGAACTGGTGACACGCCACGAAGTGGGCCTGCTGGATCAGGTACGTCGAGGCGATCGGTCGCTTGCTGAAGCGCAGGTGGGAGACGGTGACGGCTCCCGACTTCTTGGAGTCGTAGACGAAGTACCCCTGGGCGAACAATCCGTCTCGTCACCGAGAATCTTGACGCTGTTCTTGGTCGCGCCCACGGTTCCGTCGCTGCCGAGACCGTAGAACACCGCGCGCGTGACGCCCTCTGACTCGGCCTCGGGCTGTCGATCCCAGGCGAGGCTGGTGTCGGTGATGTCGTCGGTGATCCCGACCGTGAAGCCGTGCTTCGGCCGGGTCCGGCGAAGCTCGGCGAAGACGGCCGCGATCATGCTCGGGGTGAGCTCCTTCGACGAGAGCCCGTAGCGACCGCCCACCACCCGCACGTCCGATCCCGCCAGCGCGGCGGCCACGTCGAGGAAGAGCGGCTCGCCGGGGGCGCCCGGCTCCTTGGTCCGATCCAGGACGGCCACGCTTCGGACGGATCTCGGGAGCGCCTCCACCAGCGCGGCCACGTCGAAGGGCCGATACAGCCGGACTGCGACGAGCCCGACCTTCTCTCCTGCGTCGACCAGCCGATCGATCGCCTCCCGGGCCGCTCCCAGCCCGGACCCCATCATCACCACCACGCGCTCGGCATCGGCGGCGCCGTAGTAGTCGAACAGCCGGTAGCGTCTCCCGGTGAGCTCGGCGAACCGATCCATGGCAGCCTTCACGATCCGCGGAAGCGCCAGATAGAAGGGGTTGATCGCCTCGCGCGCCTGAAAGAACACGTCCGGGTTCTGCGCCGAGCCCCGCAGGACCGGTCGATCGGGATCGAGCGCGCGACCGCGGTGGGCGCGGATCTGCTCCTGGTCGATCATCGCCTCGATCGTGCTCCGGTCGATCTCGGCGATCTTGTTGATCTCGTGTGAGGTGCGGAAGCCGTCGAAGAAGTGGAGAAACGGGATCCGACCGGACAGCGTCGAGGAGTGCGCGATCAGCGCCAGGTCGTGCGCCTCCTGGACCGAGCTCGAGGCGAGCATCGCGAACCCGGTGCTGCGCGCCGCCATGACGTCGCTGTGATCACCGAAGATCGAGAGCGCATGCGTGGCGATGGTCCGCGCCGCCACATGGATGACCATGGGCGTGAGCTCTCCCGCGATCTTGAACATGTTCGGGATCATCAGGAGCAGGCCCTGCGACGCGGTGAAGGTGGTGGCGAGGGAGCCGGCCTGGAGCGCGCCGTGGACGGCCCCCGCGGCCCCGCCCTCGCTCTGCATCTCGATCACCGAGGGGACCGTGCCGAAGAGGTTCTTCTTCCCCTTCGCCGCCCAGGCGTCGGAGAGCTCCCCCATCGGCGAGGCGGGTGTGATCGGATAGATGGCGATGACCTCGGAGGTCGCATACGCAATCCGCGCCGCAGCCTCGTTACCGTCGAGCGTGACGTACATCGGGACCGACATTCGCAAGCTTCGTGCCCGCCTCCTGCCTCGCTCGAAGCAGGACCTCGACCGGCCTCGGTAACCGTGAGTCGGGGCGGCGTACCGGTCGGTGACGTTGGGGGCTTCGATCTCAGACGGCGCGGGCGTGCGTGGCGACGGGATCGAGGTGGGCGTCGAAGACCATGGCGACGTTCCGGACGAAGCGCCGTCCGCGCAGCGTGACGCGGACGGAGCGTGCGTCGAGCTCGACCAGGCCGTCCCGCTCGAGCTCGGCCAGGCGCGCGCGCTCGCGCTCGAACTCCGGTCCCACGCGTGAGAAGAGGTTGCACATGAGGTCGGCGATGATCGCGCCGCGGCGGTCGTCGTCGCCGGTCCGGAGGAGTCCGCGCTGGGTGGCGAACCGGCCGGACCCGATGGCGGCGTAGTACTTGGCCAGCGCGACCTCGTTCTGCGCGAACGCACCGCCCACGTCGGAGATCGCGCTCGCGCCGACGCCGATCACCTGCGACTCGTCGGTCGTGTAGCCCTGGAAGTTGCGCCGCAGCCGTCCGGCCCGGCTCGCGATCGCGAGGGCGTCGTCCGGCCGTGCGAAGTGATCCATCCCGACGAACTCCCAGCCGAAGGACGTCAGCGTGCGGACCGCCTGTTCGAAGAGCGCGAGCTTCTCCTGGCCCTCGGGGAGCAGCGCGAGCCGTCGCTGATGCGGCTTCAACGTGGGGACGAACGCCATGGCAAAGACCGCGATCCGATCGGGCGCCAATCGCACCACCTTCTCGAGCGTCGCCCCCCACGACTCGGCGGTCTGATGCGGCAGGCCGTAGATGACGTCGAAGTTGACGCTCTCGAGCTCGAGCCGCCGGGCCGCCTGAAGGAGCACCTCCGTCTGCTCGAGGGGCTGCTCGCGGCCGATCGCCTCCTGGACGCGCTCGTCGAAGTCCTGCACGCCCATCGAGATCCGGGTGAAGCCGAGGCGCCGCAGGAGCTCGAGCTGTCCAACCGACGTCACCCGCGGGTCGATCTCGATCGAGAGATCCCCGCCGAGGTCGAACCGGTCGGCGATCGCTCGGAAGACGCGCTCCAGGCGGGGCTCGTCGAGGAACGTCGGCGTCCCGCCACCCCAGTGCATCGCGGTGAGCGTGCGCCGCCGTCCGAGGGCGTTCGCCACCAGGCGAAGCTCCTCCTCGACGTGGTCGAGGTACCGATCGGCGGTACTGGCCTGCTTCGCCACTGCGACGTTACAGCCGCAGAACCAGCAGCGCTCACGACAGAACGGGATGTGCAGATAGAGCGAGACCGGATCCCCGGCCCGCTCGAGCGCGCTTCGATGATCGTCGCAGCCGAAGGCCGACGACCACGCGGGTACGGTGGGATAGCTGGTGTACCGAGGTGCCGGAACATCGTATGCGATCATGGCTTCCTCACAGCGCGAGTCGGAGAAAGTCGGCCTCGGTGAGGATGCCCACCAGTCGCTCGTTCTCGATCACGGGGAGGCATCCGTACTTCAAGCTGAGCATCGTCCGCGCCGCGTAGGAGAGATCGAGATCCGGGTCGACCGTGTACGGAACGACCGTCATGACGTCCTCGACCTTCATCTGGTCGAGGTAGCCTCGCTGGTTGTCCAGCGAGGTCTCGGCCAGCGCCTGCCGCAGCAGGTCCCGCTGGGTGATGAGCCCGCGGAGCCGACCCTTCCGATCGACAACCGGAAGGTGTCGGATCGCGAGCGCAGACATCTTGTCGAGCGCCGTTCCGAGCGAATCGCTCGGGTTCAGGGTCTCGACCGGAGACGACATCAGATCACGAATTCTAGCCATTCGGGTCCTCAGTGCAGGCCGCGTGCCCGAGGGCCGGCCCTCCTCACGGCCCGCGACCGTCCGGGATCGGTAACAGCAGGCTACTCGCTCGCTTCGACGAGGTGCCGCACGAAGTCCGATTCCGTGATGATGCCGACCAGCTCCTCGCCGCCGACGACCGGCAGGCAGGAGAACTTGTTCTCGAGCATCATCCGCCCCGCGTCGCTCAGGTCGGTCTCGGGCTCGACGGTGCACGGCACGACCGTCATGATCTCCTCGATCCGGACGCCGCGCAGATATTCGCGCTGGGCGGAGACCGGCAGCTCACTCGCGCCCGCCAGCGCGTTTCGAAGCAGATCGCGCTCGGAGAGCAGGCCGACGACGTCCCCGACCTCGTCCACCACTGGAACGTGTCGAAAGTGCATCTCGTCCATCAGGTCCCACGCCGCCAGCGCCGTGTCCGTCGCCGATAGGGCACGCACCGACTCGGTCATCAAATCGCGCACCTTCAGCTTTTTGGCCTTCATACCAGCGATGCGCGTGCACTCGGCATGCCGCCGCACCTCACCGGCGAGGACCGGCACCCCATTCCCCCGCCGTAACCTCCCGCGTGACCTCGTCACGGGATGGAGACGTACGTTTGATGACCCCACCTCTTTCTCCCTGGCACGACTCTTTCAGCAGCCGGGCTCGTGAAGAACGTCGCGCTCGCCCTCCCGGCCGTGCTCCTGCTCGCCTGCGCCTGCGCGTCGGAGCGAAAGCTCCCCGCGCCCGGCCATCTCCCTGAAACCGCGCGCGAGCTGATCCACGAGCGCATGATGAGCCACGGCGACGACATGTCCGATTCTCCTGTGGGCCACGCTCTTCCTCGACGACGAGAGCGTGAAGGACATCGCCGAGCACCTCCAGTCGGGCCCGCGCTTCGCCCGGCCGATCTCGGGCGACGCCACCGAGCTCAACAGCCTGCTGCCCGCCGAGTTCTTCGCCCTGCAGGACGAGCTCAGGAGCCAGGCCGACGAGCTCGCCGAGAGCGCCAGCCGGAAGGACTATGAGGCGATGGCCGCAGCGTACGGTGCGCTGACCCAAACCTGCGTACGCTGCCACTCGATCTATCTCGCGTCACCGCCGGTGGCTCGAGGGAGGTGACGTAGAGCCGCGAACGCCGTATGCCGGCAAGCGATGGATTGGCAGCAGCGATTTCAGTCCAAGCGCTCCACCCTTCGCGAAGCCGTCGGCCTGATCCCGAAGGGGAAGCACGTCTTCATCGGCTCGGGGGCGGCGATTCCGGCGGGCCTCGTCGAGGAGATGGTGGCGCAGGAGGCTCGGTTTGCGGATAACACGATCGTCCACATCCTGACGCTCGGCCCCGCACCCTACGTCGAGGAGCGCTACGCGGGCAGGTTTCGTCATAACGCGATCTTCATCGGTGCCAACGTTCGCACGGCGGTACACGAAGGGCGCGCCGACTACTCACCGGTCTTCCTCTCACAGATTCCAGACCTGATGCGCAGCCGGCGACTGCCGATCGACGTCGCGCTGATCCAGGTGACACCTCCCGACCGCTTCGGGTTCGCGAACCTGGGCGTCTCCGTCGACGTCGTGCTCGCCGCGATCGAGTCCGCCAAGCTGGTGATCGCCGAGGTGAACCCGATGATGCCGGTGGTGCGCGGAAGCGGCTACATCTCGGTGGATCGGATCGACGCGTGGGTCGACCGCGAGGCGCCTCTGCCGGTGCACGAGCGCGAGCCCATCGACGACATCTCCAGCGAGATCGGGCGCCACGTCGCGACCCTGATCGCGGACGGCGCGACCCTCCAGCTGGGTATCGGCCAGATCCCGGACGCGGTCGCCGCGGCGCTGCTCCACAAGAAGGATCTCTCCATCTGGACCGAGATGATGCCCGAGGGCGTCCTCGATCTGATCGAGAACGGGAACGTGACCGGCAGGTTCAAGACCATCGATCCGCGCAAGGTCTCCGCCTCCTTCACCTTCGGTAGCAAGCGGCTCTACGACTTCATCGATCAGAACCCGCTGCTCTCGTTTCAGCCCTCGGACTACATCAACAACCCGATCCGCATCTCCGAACAGCATCAGATCGTCGCCGTGAACAGCGCGCTCCAGATCGACGTGACCGGACAGGTTTGCTCCGACTCGATCGGCACCAAGTTCTACTCGGGCATCGGCGGTCAGGTGGACTTCATCCGCGGCGCCTCGATGTGCCGCGGCGGTCGTCCGATCATCGCGGTCCGCTCGACAGCGCGTGAAGGCACCTTGAGCCGGATCGTCGCCACGCTCGACGACGGCGCCGGCGTCGTGACCTCCAGAGGAGACGTACACTACGTGGTCACCGAGTACGGGGTCGCGGATCTGCACGGCCGCAGCATCCGCGAGCGCACGAACGCACTGATCGCGATCGCGCATCCCGACTTCCGGGCTGAGCTCCTCTCGCTCGCGAAGGCCCAGCGCTACGTCTTTGCCGATCAGCCGGCCCCTCGCACGACCTACCGCTGGCAGCACGAGCTCCGCTTCCAGGCGCGGAACGGCGCGGAGCTGCTCCTGCGTCCCATCCGCGAGATCGACGAGCAGCGGATGCGCGACCTCTTCTACAGCCTGTCCGAGAGCACCGTCTACAAGCGATGGTTTCGCGTCGTCCCGCGACTACTGCGGGCGGATCTGCTCGGCTACCTCGACGTCGATGATCGAGACAACGTGGCGATCATCGCGGAGACGCAGACGGAAGACAGCGAGCCGGAGATCGTCGCGGTCGGGCGCTATCACAACGACCGGGCCTCGAACTATGCAGAGGTCGCGTTCGAGGTCCGCGACGACTGGCAGAGGCAAGGGATCGGCACGGCGCTGTTGCGCCACCTGATCGAGATCGCGAAGCAGAGCGGCATCGACGGTCTGACGGCCGAGGTCCTCGCCACCAACACCGAGATGATGCGCGTCTTCCACAGGTCGGGGCTCGAGGTGAGCTCGATCCTCTCGGGCCAGGGTTACGAGGTGACGATGCCCTTCGGTCGGGAGGTCAATCACCCGGTCGGGTCTCGCGGGTGAGCGCGACGCCGATATTCGGAGGTCGAACGTCGAGGAGGCTTCCACCCACCGCGTAGAGTCGACCGGTGGTGCCGAACAACGCGTGAACCGTGAGGAAGGTCGGGCTCTCCTCCTCGGTGACCGAGAGCGTGTCGAAGTCGAGCTTGGCGAGCGTGCCCTGGTCACCGCCGATGTGCGCTGTGTTGGGGTCGCCCATCCACACGCCGTTGAGACCGGGCAGGGGGGCCAGCGATTGATGTCGCCACGTCGAGCCGTCGAACGTGACCACATGACCGTTGTCGCGGCCGCCGATCACGGCGATCCGGTCCGGTCCGGTGCCCCAGAGGGAGATCAGATCCTCGTTCGTCCCCGACTCGATCGCCGTCCAGGTGGAGCCGTCCCAGTGCGCGAGCACACCGCGCTGCCCGACGGCGTAGACGTTGTTCGAGGCCGTACCCCAGACCTTGAAGTACGCGAACACGTTCGGATGGGAGGCCGTCGGCGTCGAGCTCTTGGTCCAGTTGTGCCCGTCGAAGTGAAGGATGGTGGGATCCTGATCGGTGTGCCCCTGTCCTCCGACCGCCCAGACATCGTCCGGCGCGGCGCCCCACACACCCCACAACGTCTGGTCCGTGGGCGTGTCCATCTTGGTGAACTTCGCGCCGTCGAAGTGGAGGATCGTTCCGTTCGAGCCCGCGAAGAAGACATCGTCCGGCCCGAAGCCGAAGCACCAATTGAGCAACGGGACGTCCAGCCCGAGGTCGACCTGGTTCCAGGACGCACCGTCGAACTGCATCACGACGCCCTCCTCCGGAGCGCCGCCGACCGCATAGAGGTCGTCCGCCGACGGTCCCCACGCGGACAGGAACCACCCCACATCCGCGGCTGGAAAGGCCTCCGTCCAGACCGGGGGAACCTCACCATCGCCGTCGGTCGCGCTCTTGCTGCAAGCCGCGACGGCGAGCATCAGCGCCGTCCCAGCGATCCAGCCCGCGATGCGTCTCATGGAGCTCATCGGTTCGAAGGCTTCGTATTGAATCAGAAAAAACGAGCCGCGTCTTTGAACGTCCGTCCCGGTGTCGTTGCGGAGACCGTCTCGAGCCAGTAGCGTTCTGGCCATGCACTGGCGTGCGCTCTTGATGCTGACCCTCGCCGCGTGCACCCCGTCCGAGCCGCAGGTCGATCCGACTCCCGATGCGTCCGAGCCCGACTCGGGCGAAGCACCGACGGTCGAGATCGGGACCGGACAGGACGACTTCGTTCCCCTGACCGAAGGCGAGCTCGTCCCCCTCAACCAGGGCACCCAGGGCGGCGGCCGCTTCCTCGGCTATCACATCTGGAGCGCGGTCCGCGCCAAGGGCTTCGAGCCCAAAGACGCCCTCCTCGAGTTCGTGTTCGTCGACTCGACCGGCACCGAGCAAGCGCGCCAGTCACGGCAGCTCACGCTGCTGGCCAGCGGCGACGCCTTCATCGCCTACGGCTTCGCGCCGAGGATCCAGGACTGCTGCGCGGTCTCCAACCAGGCCGTGACGATGCAGGTCCGGCTCGAGGACGGCGCCGGTCTGGTGGGCAGCGACGAGCGCACGGTCATGGCGGGTCCCTGCGTCGAGGTGAACAGCGGACAGCTCGTCTGCCCCTGAGTCGGTCCCATGATTGCGGACACTGATGGCGCCAGCTGACCGGCGGAGGCGGTTCCCGATCGGGATCTCGCTGGCGATCCTCGGCGGATGCGCTGCACATCGGCCGGTCCAGGAGCCCCGCTACCCGCCCGACGTGGTGCGCGCGCTGATCGTTCGCCTTCTCCCTGCAAAGGCGGCCGACCGAGAGGGCTGGGCGACCGACATCGATGCCGCGTTCGCGGCGCTCGACCTCGAGCCCACGCCAGAGAACCTGTGCGCGACGGTCGCGGTGACCGAGCAAGAGTCGTCGTTCGCCGTCGACCCGATCGTACCGGGATTGGGCAAGATCGCGCGGGCCGAGATCGATCGCCGCGCCCAACGAATCGGTGTGCCGAAGTTGATCGTGCGCGCCGCCCTGCTCCTCGAGTCCCCCAGCGGGAAGAGCTACGGCGAGCGGCTCGACGCCGTGCGCACCGAGAAGGAGCTCAGCCGCCTCTTCGAGGACTTCATCAGCGAGGTTCCGATGGGCCAGAAGCTCTTTGGATCCTCGAACCCGGTGCACACGGGCGGGCCCATGCAGGTGAGCGTCGCCTTCGCCGAACAGCACGTGCGCGAGCATCCGTATCCCTATCCGCTCCACGGATCCGTACGCCACGAGGTCTTCAGCCGGCGGGGCGGACTGTACTTCGGCATCGCCCATCTGCTCGGCTACCGGGCCGCCTACGACCGGCCCCTGTACCGCTTCGCCGACTTCAACGCGGGCTGGTATGCGAGCCGGAACGCGGCCTTCCAGATGGCGGTCAGCGCCGTCTCGGGCGTCTCGCTCGCGCTCGACGGCGACCTGGTCCGATACGACAGCGACGAGCCGGGCGCCACCGAGCGGGCGGTTCGTACCCTCGCCGCTCGCCTCGACCTGAGCAACGCCGAGATCCACCGTGCGCTGGAGAAGGGAGGAACCGCGGCCTTCGAGCGGACGTCGCTCTATGAGCGGCTCTTCGCGCTCGCCGAGCGGGCGGCGCACCGGCCCCTCCCCCGCGCGACAGTTCCGCGCATCGCCCTCGAGAGCCCGAAGATCACCCGGAAGCTCACCACCGAATGGTTCGCCAACCGCGTCGACCAACGCTACCGGAGATGCTTGGCCAAGATCGGCGACTCCTGAGCGCCTACTCGAGCTCGCCCCCTGGATCGACGTCGACCAGATCGCCTGTGTCGATCTGATCCGAGACGCAGCCATCCGCTGTGCACGTGTCACCCTCGTCGCAGGCGGCGCCGCGGCACGAGGCGGCCAGGAACATCTCGAGGAGGAGGCTGCGGTGGGGCTCGAAGCCGATCCGCGCGCGGCGCTCGAGCACGAGGGCGCGATCACCGTCGAGCGCGACCAGATCGATCTGGATCTTCCGATCAGGGTCGTCCTCGAGCGGAACCACCGCAAAGGAGAACGGGGGGCCCGCGGATCCCTGCGCGTCGAGCACGAAGTCGTTGAGCGAAACCGGGGCCCCGTTCGCGTCGCTCACCACGGCCCGGATCACTGCGATGTCCTCTGGAACGCGCAGGTCCGTGCGCACCACCACCACGAGACCCGTCGGCGCGGCGCCGCAGCCCAAGAGCCCAAGCACCACGGCCAGCGAGAGGGAGGGAGAAGCACGCCTCACGGATCGAGCCCTCGCAGCACGACCCCCGTGGTGCCCGGGTAGATGGTGCGGTCGCGGCTCGCCAGCGCCACGCCGGCGGCGACGCCGCCTGCGACCACCACGCCGAGCGCCACCCAGAACCAAGGTCCGCTGAAGAACGAGGCCGCCGTCGGGGCGTCCGCGATCGGGACCTGTGCCTCGACCGGAGGGGGTGGAGGCAGGCTCGGGGGCGGAGGCGGGCTCGGGGGCGGAGGGAGCGCGACGGCCCGATGCTCACCTTCACGAAGCTCGAGCTGGGCGCGGCCGATCTCGATCCCACCGCGAACGCGCACGACCAGATGCGGACCTGGATCCACCGGCAGCTCGAGCCCCAACGCGGCCGCCGGAACCGCGTCGCCGTCGAGCAGCGCTTCCTCGCCAGGCATCGGGTCGACCATCGAGATCGTCAGGCGCGGGATCCTCGGCTCGAGCGCCGCCAAGAGACGACGCGCCTCCTGTTGGGCCGCGCGCTGCGCGTCGCCGTCTTCGCGAAGGAATCGTCGATACGTCTCGCGCGCCTCCACCCAGCGCGACGTCTTCATCTGCGCGCCGGCCAGGTTGAACAAGATCGACGGCTGGTGACTGAGCGCGTATGCCCGGGCGAAGGCGTCGCACGCGTCCTCCCAGCGGTCCTCCTTGGCCGCGGCCACTCCCTGGTTGAACTGCTCGCGGGCGACCGACACCTCGCCGGGTGAAGGTTCGTCCGCGAGGAGCTCGCCGGGCGCCGTCGCGAGCAGCGCGAGGACGATCGGCCCCATCCGCACCGCCCGAAGCTTACCTCGACCGTGCGATCAGAAGTCGGGTTTCTCGAGCAGCGGCACACCGTCGACATCGCGCGGCCCCGGCTTGCCCTTCCTCCGGCGGCGCTTGGTGTGCACCGCCTTCGTGCGCGCAGCCGCCGGAGCGGTCGGCGCGACCTCGACCACCGGCGGCGGCGCGCGCTCGACCGGCGGCGGCGCGAGGTCGGCCGTCGTCGGCGCGACCTCGACCGGCGGCGGGGGCGGCGGCGCGGGCTCGGCCGGCGGGGGTGCGAAGCCGCCGGAGATGAACCAGGCGGCTGCGATCCCGAGAACGGCGAGGACCAGACCACCGGCGACCTTCGACCAAACCCGTCCCGGGGGCTCGGCGAACCTGCCCTCGAGCGTCGCGGTCATCGCGTTGTCCTCGGGCGCGGTGAGCGTTCGCGGGACTGCGATCCGCGCCTCGGGTGGAAGCTTCTCCTCGCCGGCGACCAGCTCGGCGTGCATCACGTCGCCGATCAGTTTGGCCAGGCGAGCACCGTCGACGTCGTGCGCTCCCGGGACCGCAGTCAGAAGGCGCACGCGAAACTCCTGAGCCGTCGCCGGCCGTTCGGCGGGATCGATCCGGAGCGCCTGCATCAGCACGGCCTCGAGCGCCTCCGGCACATCGCGTACGTACTGGCTCGGAGGCGGAATCTGCGGGGCGCGGACCACGTCGAGCACGGCGAGGTCGTCGCCGCCCTTGAACAGCCGGCGCTGCGTCAACATCTCCCAGAGGACGATCCCGAGGGCGTAAACGTCGCTCCTGCGATCGAGCGGCCGTCCGAAGGCCTGCTCGGGCGACATGTAACGGATCTTGCCTTTGAGCAACCCGGTGGCCGTCTCTACGCCTTGCGCCATGGCTTTCGCGATGCCGAAGTCGATCAGCTTCACCGCCCCGCTCACGCTCAAGAGGATGTTCTGAGGGCTGACGTCCCGATGGACGAGGCCGAGCGACGCGCCCGAGTCGTCGGTGGTCTCGTGCGCAGCGTGAAGGCCGTCGGCGGCGCGGGCGGCGATCGCCACCGCCGTCGCCGGCTTCAGCATTCGACCGCTGTCCCTCAGCTTTCGGAGCAACGCCGACACGGAGCAGCCGTGGACGTACTCCATCACCAGAAAGTACCGGCCCTCCTCCTCGCCCAGCTCCTCGACCCGGACCACGTTCGGGTGGGCGATGCGCGCGCCCAGGAGCGCCTCGTTCACGAAGGAGCTGACGAACCGGGGCTCGATCGACAGGTGGGGATGGATCAACTTGATCGCGACGTACTGCCGGAAACCGGCGGCGCCCAGCCGGGTCGCCAGATAGAGCGTCCCCATTCCGCCGGGGCGCAGCTCGGCCAGGATCTCGTAGTTCTTGAGCTTATCCCCTCTGCGCACGCACGTCGCCGATCGCGCACGTCATGCTAAGCCACCGGCGCGCATCCGGCGAGGTGAGGATTTGTGCGCGGGACAGCGGCGGCGCGATCAGTTTCGAGTGAGCAGCCACGTAATCAGCCCGCCCATCGGACCTCCGAGCAGGAGACCGAGGCACATCCCGATCAGGAGCGGAACGGCTCGTCCCCGGGACGCGACCGCCGCAGTTGCGCCGGTGGCTCCGCTCGCGGAGTCGGGGTTGGGATCGAACTGCGTGACGTCCTCGCTCGGCGCGGAGGACCCGCCCTCCGCCCGGGATGAAACCGCCGCCGCGCCCAGGGGCGACGCCTGCGGCTGCAGCCAGAGATTCGCGAGCTCGAGCAGGCGGAGATTGTCGAGCGCGCCTCGATCCTGGAGCAGGCCGAGCTCGGGGAGGACGCGCTCGAGCGTACCCTTCGGGGGCGCGGGCGTAACGTCGATGGCGATCTCGAGCGAGCCCATCGAGACGTCGTCGTTCGACGCCCACTCGACGGGCGATTCGAACGCGATCTGGACCGACGCGGGCGAGAGATCGTCCGAGGAGCTGCGGTCCGCGAGGTCGAGCACCAGCCCGCTCGCCGCCGGGTGAATGTCCACACCGAACGCCCGCCGAGCCGAGAAGGTGGCACGAACCCGCGGCAGATCGAGGTCGCCGGCGATCAGCCGCTCCGACAGGGCGCGGCGCTGCTCGATCTTGGGGCCGAGCAGCGAGCGGACGTACGACGAAAGCTCCGCCGAAGGATCATCGCCGGACTCGGCGCGGACGAACGCCCGGAGCTCTTCGGCGATCTCGGCGGCGGTGGAGTAGCGGTCCTGGCAATGAAGCGCCAGCGCACGGCTGGCGATCCAGACCAGCGACTCCGGCAGGTCCGGGCGGAGATCCTGCAACGAAGGCAGCGGCTGCGACGTGAGCGTCTCGATGATCGCTTCCTGGGTGTCGGCGTGGATGAGACGCTTGGCGGTGAGGGCCTCGAAGAGCACCACCCCCAGCGCGTAGATGTCCGCCCGGCGGTCGATGGTGCGACCGGTGAGCTGCTCGAGGGACATGTAGCGGAGCTTGCCCTTGATGATCCCGGTGATGGTGGCCTGCCGCTTCTTCTTTGCGGCGGCCACACCGAAGTCGAGGATCTTGACGTGACCGTCATACGTGACCATCAGGTTCTGAGGCGAGACGTCACGATGGATGAACCCGAGCGCATCCCCGCTCTCGCTCTTCAGCTCGTGCACGTAGTGGAGACCTTCGGCGACGCAGGCCATGATCCACGCCACCACGCGCGCAGGGAGCAGACCGCCCGCGGCGCGCGCCTGCTTGACCAGGGTCGCAACCGTATCCCCCAACACGAACTCCATCGCCATGAAGGGCGTGGAGCGGACCTCTCCGCTCGCGTACGTCTCGACGCAGTTGGGATGACGGAGGCGCTCGGCGACGGCGATCTCGTCGAGGAACATGGCGGCGACGTCGGTGCGGCCGGCCAGCTCGGGGAGCACCGTCTTGATGGTGACGAGGCGCGCGCCGGCGGCGCGAGGCTCACGCGCCATGAGCACGTTCGCCATCCCTCCAGCGGCCAGCCGCGCGAGGATCTGATAGGGGCCGAAGTCGATCGGCTGCTCGCCCGGGTCCTGACCGGTGGCCGGCGAACTGTCGCGATCAGGCCACATCGGGCGGGCACTTTAGACGTCGTGGAAGACGCCAGGCAACCAGAGACCGCGACGATCGCGTGCAGCTCAAACCTGCGCGTGATCCCACCACTAACGGAGCCGGCGAGCGACAGGGCCTCGATCGGATCGCGAGATCACCCGCGATCGACCGCGGGCGCCGAGAGCCCCTCGAGCAGCGGGGGTGCACCAGCTCGTTGTACTGTCCGTTCGGCTCGGACCGGCACGTCGTCCAGACGCGCACGCGGTTCAGCGCTTCACTTCCGGTGCGCGTCGAAGAAGTCGATGACCTCTTCACCCCAGCGAAACTCTGGGTTGCCGTCGCACTTGAAGCTGAACAGCTGGCCCGGCTCGCCCCCGAGATCCTCGCTGCCGGGGTAGCAATGCCCGAGGAGCCGGATGCCCTCGCCCTCGGCGCTGCTGGAGTAGTCGTGGGCGAGGAACTCGAGGGTGGCCGCCCCGGTGTAGCGGTGGTGCCGGAAGCCGTCCCCCTTCTCGACGAGGCCCTCGGACTCGAGGTGCCACGCCGAGACGATTCCGTCGATCTGCTCCCGGGCGCAGGCGAAGTCGGAGAGGGGATCGGCGTGGCCGTGCATGTAGAGCAGATCGATGGGATCCGCCGGCGGCTCGGCATCGCAGGAGCCGTCCGCCGCCGGAGCCGCCGAGGCGAGGACGTCGGCGTGCGCGCGCACGAAGGCCCAGGTCATGGCGCCGCCCTGCGAGAAGCCCGTGAAGTGCACCCGCCCCCGCGCGATCTCGAAGGCCCCTGCCGCCCGCATCATCACCTCGTAGACCCCACCGTAGTCTCGGTCCGATAACCAGAGCGAGAACGGCGGGTCCCCCGGTGCGCTCGGCTGGAGCACGACGTAGTCCCGCGCCCGACCGAGCCTCGCCAGAGCGGTGTTGGCCTCCTCCATGCGCCCGCTCATGGTGAAGCCGTGCACGTCGACGATGAGACCGCACCCCGGCCGCGTGCAGCGTGCGGGCACCGAGACCTCCCATTCGAGCCCGCCACACTCCACCCTCCCGGTGGTCTTCTCCGAGAAACAGGGGTCGCCGTTCGCCTCGAACGTGTCGACGCTGCAACCGATCGCAAGGCAGAGGGGGAGCCATCGCAGCACCGCGGGAGTATCAAGCGGATCACGACGACGATCGACCGGAACCCGGGAGCGGTCGGTCGACCGTCGGTCGACCGGTTTTGAAAGGTGTCGAGGTCCCACTCGGCGAGCGGCGGCGCGCCTATAAAGGTCCATTTGACTTTTTCAAATACGTTGCTACTCTTTTGCCCATGTCGCTCCGTGGCGTCGCTCGAGAGACCCTCGACATCATCGAATCCGGTCGATACCAGTCCCTCTCGGGCGCATGGGTCGACGTCGGCGACGCCGTGAAGGCGGCGGTCGCCGGGACGGTCCTCTACCGGCCGGGCGGGCTGGATCTGTCGGCGGCCTCACCGGGTGCCCCCAACATCGAGGTCACCGAGGAGACGACGCAAGCGGCCGCGCGCCGGCTGATCGCCGACGAGGGCGTCGCCGACCTGGTGCTCCTCAACTACGCCTCCGCCCGCAACCCGGGGGGCGGCTTTCTCGGCGGCGCCAAGGCGCAGGAGGAGGACCTCTGCCGCTGCTCGGGGCTCTACGCCTGCCTGCTCACGCAGCCCGAATACTACGAGGCCAACCGCGCGCAGTCGTCGATGCTGTACACGGACCACATCATCTACGCGCCCAGGGTCCCGTTCTTCCGTGACGGCAGGCGCGGCTTGATGGAGTCGCCGGTGCTGAGCTCGGTGATCACTGCGCCGGCACCGAACGCAGGCGAGCACCTGCGTCGCTCGCCCGCAGAGACCGCGGTGCTCGAAGAGACGCTCCACCGGCGTGCCGGTCTGGTCCTGCTGGTGGCCCGGGCGCAACAACACCGAACGCTGCTCCTGGGCGCATGGGGCTGCGGCGTGTTCAGGAACGATCCGCACCGGGTGGCGGAGGCGTTCATGTCGTGGCTCGCGGTCCTGGGCGGGGCCTTCGATCGCGTCGTGTTCGCAGTGCCGGCGGGAAAGCCGGCGCACAACCTCGAGGCGTTCACGATCCGGTGTGCGTCGCGCTGGTAGCCCGCCGCGAGCGCGGTGAGCAGTCCAGCATCCGGCGCAATCGAGCGAAGGGCGTGGCGACCGGATAGTCGAGTGACCACCTCCTCGAACGGCGGCAGCGCACGCGCCTGGCACGGCGGCTGCTCTCGTCGGGTCCATGCGAGACTCCGCGCTTCTCTGTGCCGTTCTCCTGTTCGGATGCGCGCGCGGCCCGGGGGCCGCTCCCAGCGATCCACCTCCCCCGGAGCCGCTCGTCCAACTGAGGCCCGAGGAGCACCTGGTGCGGGCAGCGCTCGCGCTCACCGGTCGCAGGCCCTCGGACGCCGATCGAGCGGCCGTGGCGGCAGACGGAGCGGCCGTCGCCGCGATCGTCGATCGCTACCTCGACAGCCCGGAGTTCGGAGCGACCATGCGCGATCTGCACAACGAGGCGCTCCTGGTCCGCACCGACTTCGACAACTTCCCGGCCGGCTTCCAGGCGAGGGCGCCGCTGGAGGAGCTCGACCGCGCCACCATCAACAAATCACTGTTCGAGGCCCCGCTGGCGCTGATCGAGTACGTGATCATGAACGATCGCCCGTACACGGAGATCGTCACCGCGAGCTACACCGTGGCCAACCGGGCCGTCTCCGCGGTCTGGGGGAGCCTGCCGTACACCGACGGCGGTCCGGAGTGGCAGATCACATCGCACCAGGACGGTCGCGGAGACGCCGGCATCCTCTCCGACGACTGGCTGTTCAGCCGCCACACCACCACCATCTCGAACGCCAACCGTGGCCGCGCGAATGCCGTGACCAAGGCGTTGCTCTGCTACGACTTTCTCGATCGTGACGTCGTGGTGGATACCAGCGTCGACTTCGCCGACCCGGAGGCGGTCGCGCGCGCGGTCAAGAGCAACCCAGCTTGCGCCAGCTGCCATCACAGCCTCGATCCCCTCGCCGGCTTCTTCCAGGACTACTTCCCCATCTACGTCCCTTACGGCGTCGACCGGTTTCCGTTTCGGCACTACGAGCCAGGGATCATCAAGCGGGCGGGCGCGACCGTCGAGGAGCCCGCGTACTTCGGACAGCCGGGGCGGACGCTCTCCGATCTCGGGCGAGCGATCGCTGCAGACCCGCGCTTCCCGCTCTGCGCCGCGAAACGCTTCTACGCATTCTTCAACCAGGTGCGCCTCGCGGAGGTCCCCGAGGGCCAGGCGCGCGAGCTGTCATCGCGCTTCGTGGCGAGCGGCTTCTCCGCCAAGGCGCTGGCGCGGGCCATCGTTCTCTCGGACGACTTCCGGGTGTCGTACAGCGGCGACGGCGCGCTCGCCGAGAGCACCGTGGGCGTCAAGCGCGCCGGACCGGAGCAGACCTCGCGCCTGATCGAGGATCTGACCGGCTTCCGCTGGACCGCCACCATTCCGGGCGCAGGCAACGTCGATCTCTCCACCGACAGCTACTACGGTTACGAGGTCCTCGCCGGTGGGATCGACGCTTTCAGCGTCACGCTGCCGAGCTACACCTTCAACGCGACCTCACATTTGTTCCTCGCGGAGCTCGCCGCCCGGGGCGCCGCCTTCGCCGTGGAGAAGGACTTCGCCGAGGCCGATCGGAGCAAGAGGAAGCTCCTCACCGAGGTCGGTGCGGACGATCGGGACGAGCTCGCGGTGCGCGCTCAGCTCGCTGCGCTTCATTGGAGAATCCTCGCGGAGGAGGTCGAGCCGGGATCGGACGCCGTCTCGGAGAGCTATGCGCTGTTCACCACGGCGCTCGACGAATCGGACGACGTCCCGCTCGCGTGGAAAGCGGTGCTGACCGCCATGCTCCAGGATTTTCGCGTCGCCACTTACTAGAAGACAGAGAGGTAGAACATGGTCGCGATCAATCGTCGAAGCTTGCTCAAGTGCGGCACCGCGAGCCTCGCCTTCGCCGCCCTTCACGGGATCTCGCGCGGAACGCGGGCGGCCGCCGGGAAGACCGAGCGGAAGCTCATCCTGATCTTCGGTGGAGGTGGTTGGGACACGACCTACTCTGTCGATCCGAAGCCCGGGCTCGCCACCATCGACGCTCCGGCGGGACGCGAGGAGCGGTTCGGCGAGATCCGCGTCTGGACCGGCGACGATCGCCCCTGCGTCGCGGAGCTGTTCCGCCGCCACGGGAGCACCTGCGCGGTCGTCAACGGCGTGCAAATGATGTCGTTCGTCCACCCCGATTGCTGGAAGCGGATCCTGACCGGGACGGCCTCCGATTCGAGCCCGGATCTCGGCGCAATCACCGCCTACGAGCATGCGAGCGGGCTTCCGGTGCCCTACCTGGTCCTCGGCCGCACAGCGTACACCGGGGAGCTCGCCTCGGTCTCGGCGCGCGTCGGATCGACGAAGCAGATCGTCGGTCTGCTCGACGCCCAGAACGCGCCGCCTTCGGACGCCGACGTCGAAGGGATCGGACGACCAACCTTCTCGAGCAACACCGACTCCGCCATCCGCAAGTACGTGCTCGCCCGCGCGGAGCGAGAGCGCGCGGTCCGCGGTCAATCCGGCTACAACCGGCGCGTCTTCCGCGACTTCCTCTCCTCCCTGGATCGAGCCTCGGCGCTCGCGCGGTATCGCGACGACCTCGGCGGTCGCGCTCCGACGCTCGACCTCACCGCGCAGCGACAGCTCGCGGTGAAGGCCCTGGAGCGCGGACTCTCGCAATCGGTGATCGTCGAGCAAGGCGGCTACGACACCCACTCCGACAACACGCAGCAGGCCGCCTTGCAGGAGACGCTCTTCGCCGAGCTGATCGCGCTCCTCGACGAGCTCTCGTCGACGCCCGGAAGCCGGACGGGATCCAAGCTCCTCGACGAGACCACCGTCGTCTTCCTCTCGGAGATGGGCCGGACGCCCAAGCTCAACAGCGACGCGGGCAAGGATCACTGGCCGGTCACCAGCGCGCTGCTCTTCGGCGCCGGCGTGCGCGGGGGTCGCGCCTACGGCGCGAGCAGCGACGGGCTGGAGGCGCTCAACGTCGACTTCGACACCGGAGACGTCGACGCCGGCGGCCTTCAGCTCCTGTTCAGCAATCTCGCCGCGGGTGTCCTCGAGCTCGTCGGCGTCGACTCCGAGGCATACCTGCCGGGTGTGGAGGTGTTCCGTGCGTTCGCTGCTTAGCCTCCTCGTCGTCCTCTCGGCCGCCTGCGATGCCGCCACGGAGGCGCCGCCGCCCGACGCTGGCGCCTCGTCCAGCGAGCGCGCCTGTCCCGACGACAGCGATTCTGACCTACGAGAGCTTCGGCGAGCCCTTCTTCCTCGGCTGGTGCACCGGCTGCCACAGCTCCGCGCTGACCGGCGACGCGCGAGCAGGCGCTCCGGTCGGCGTGGACTTCGACAGCCTGGAGGGGATCCGCTCGCGGGCCGACGCGATCTGGAGCCGCGCGGCGGACGGAAACGCCACCATGCCGCCCACCGGCGGGCCTTCGGCCGGTGTTCGCGAGGAGCTGGGTGAATGGCTCGCGTGCGGAGCTCCGGCGGCGACGGTCCCGAGCACGTTCGACGCAGGCGTCGATCGCGACCCTCCCGACGGCGGCCAGCCATCCTTCGATGGCGGACCGACCCTCGGCCCACCCCTCTTCAGCGACACCGGTGAGTACGCCACGCCCGTGTCCGACGGCATGGCGTTCTGCGGCCCCACGAGCTGCGACCCGGCCAGCACCGCTTGCTGCCTCGGGCAGGGAGGAGCGGAGTGTGCGGCGGCGCCGAGCGGCTGTGACCTGATCATCCGCTGCGATGGACCCGAGGATTGCCCGGGCGGTGCCTGCTGCGTCATGCCGTCGGATTCGAACGCCCAGCTCGCGTGCGCGTCCTCGTGCGAAATGATGCCGACCATCTGCCACGCCGCGGAGGATTGTCCGAGCGATCGGCCGATCTGCTGCTCCATGGGCGCGCCGTTCGGACACTGCACGACGATGGAGGGCGCGGCGCCGGGCGAGCGCTGCGACGTGCGCTGAAGTGCTGCTATCCTCCGCGAAGGTCATGATGCCGGCGCCGCTCTTGCTGCTCTTGATCGCGACCCCGCTGGAGGACGGCATGCGCGCATTGAGCGAGTTTCGGCTCGACGACGCCATCGCGCAGCTCGAGGAGGCGCGGCGCGAGGGGCACCACCGCTATGGAGATTGGGTGCTCGTTCACGAGCAGCTCGGCATCGCCTACGCATACAAGGCGCGCGAAGCGGAGGCGATCGACACCTTCGAGCGGTTGCTCCTGCTCGATCCGACGCACGCGCTCAGATACAACCTCTCGCCGAAGGCGACGCTGCCGTTCGAGCAGGCCCGCGAGCGCGCCAGGGTGAAGCCGAGGCTGGCGATCGACGTGCTGTGGCCCCGCGACGCCGACGCAGACCAGGCGCTGCCGCTCAGCGTGGAGGTGATCTCGAATCCGGGGCAGCTCCTCAGGACGGCCAGCCTGCATTACCGGCGTCGCGGTGAGCGTGAGTATCGACGCATCGATCTCGACCTCGCCGGCGGCCGGGGCGCCGCCTCCATCGCCCCGCCGGTCGCACCGGACGCCGACGTCTTCGATCAGATCTTCTTGGTGGCGCGGGACGAGTACGGCAACGAGGTGCTCGAGTGGGCCGACGAGGTGCGCCCGCGCGAGATCCTGCTCCGCTACCATCCGCCGGCGCTGTACCAGCAGTGGTGGTTCTGGGTGCTGGCAGGCGCGGTCGTCACCGCAGGATCCGTGACCACGTACAGTCTCACCCGTCCGAAGAGCACAGTGTACGATCTCGAGGTCCACCCGTGAGGCCGGCGCTCCTCTGCGCGCTCCTCGCGAGCTGCGGCGATCCACTCGTTCGGATCGACATCGATCAGGGAGCGTTCGAGGGCGCTCCGATCACGCTCCGGCTGATCACGCCCGCTCCCACTGACCCGACCACGTGCGACGACATCGCCTTCGATGCGGGCGCTCTCGCCTCCGCCATCGCGCTGACCGAGCGACAGGTGCTGCTGGGAGAAGAGCCGCTGTCGATCGAGGACCTCGATCGGCAGAGCGCGCGGCTGCTGCTGGCGGAGGTGAGCGCCTCCGATGGACAGCAGGCAGGGATCGGCTGCGCGGAGCTCTCCCGAGGTATCGACAGCGACGAGACGATCGCGCTCCGCCTCGAGCCGGTCTCCGCCGGGACGGTCGTTTCGGGCGCGCCGATCGAGGCCGAGCTCGACGGCGCTCCCGGCGAGCCGATCGTCGTCTCGGTCACCGATCGATCCGGCGCGCCGCTGCCGGACGTCGAGGTCCGCTGGAGCGTGGCCGGCACCGACGGCGCCGCGACCTCTGGGGTCGGTCGGAGCGGACCCGACGGACAGGCCGAGCTCTCGTTGTCGCTCCCGCGCGCCGTCGGACCGATCGCGGTCGCGATCCGCCCGCGCTTCGCCTTCACGAATCCCTCGCCGATCTCCGGCTTCGTCGGGATCGCGCCGAGGCCGCATGCGATCGAACCCGGCCCGCTGACCCTGGGAAGGTTCGGTCCCTCGGGAGAGCTGCGCCTGGTGCGGGCGCGCGGAGCCGATCTGGTGCGCTGTTCGGAGGAGTCGTTCGATCGATGCGTGCCGCTGGCGAGCCTATCGTTCTCGCCGGGCCGGTTGCAGGCGCTGGAGGAGACCGAGGAAGACGGCGCCGACGGCCTGCTCGCGATCGGTGCGAACGCGTGGTCGATCGTACATCCGAGCGGCGCGATCGACGCGCGGCCGACACCGCCGCCGGCGCAGGTGGGCAACGTCTTCGCCGCCGGGCCGTGCGGAGGGACGGAGATCCTGCTCACCCAGGACGACACCGGGATCACCGAGTTTCCCAGGCAGGCTCCGCCGACCGGGGATCCGTTCGGCCCCGGCATCATCCTGCTGGCGAGCGGCTGCGTCTCCACCAGCTCGGGCGAGCCGGCCCGCACTTACGCCGTCTTCCAGGTCGACCAGCGGGTCCCGATCCTGACCGGCGATCGGACGGCGCCGTGGCTCGGCCCGCCGACCGCCTTCGCCTTCGCCTTCGACAAGGGCTCGAGGCAGCGGGCGCTGATGGGCGTGCAGCTCGAGCTCAGCCAGCCGGTCGTCACGCGCTCGATCTGGGGGGGCGGCGGGGAGCTCACCGCGGTCGCGGTCGATCCGCTGCCTTCGCCGCCGCAGTCTCTCCGGAGTGGAGACTTCGACGGCGACGGTGTGCTCGATCTGGCTGCGATCCTCGTCCCCCCGTCGAGCTCCAACGGCCGCTGCGGCTGCGACTGCGCGCTCTGGATCTCGCTCGGCGGTGGTCTGGCGGGTGCACGTTCCCTCTCGTCGATCTGCGACCCGACGCTCGTCTCCGGCGACCTCGACGGCGATGGCCGGGACGAGGTGATCCTGCTCGACTCCGGGCCGAACGCCACCGTGCTTCGATTCGGGGTGACGCGCGATTAGGCGACTTGCTCCAAGAGAAGCGTGACAAACTGGACGACTTTTGGTGCTTCGGGCGACGCTGTGGCTCGCAGTTTTCAAGTGCCAGCCGACCGGATGGCACTTCGCTCTGGCACCGAAAGCGCCGCCTACTCCACACCTGCTTGAGGCGCCGACTCGCCAACGAGCAGAAGGTCCAAGCCGCCAGAGCCAAGCTCAAGCGCGTTGTCGAGATGCTCACGCGCCTCATCAAGTCGATGAACGCACGCCGGGCTGCATGATCGCCATCGGGACCGGGACCGGGACCGGGACCCGGACCGGGCTCGCGGTAGCGCTACGCGCTACCCGCTCCTAGAGCTTCACCGTCAGGCGCTGGCCCGGGTGCAGCGTGATCCTCTTCGATCGGAGCAGCACCCGGGTCGTCGGGTGGAGCAGCGAGATCTCGTGCTCGCCCTCTTCGAGGCGATGATCGGCCACCGGGCTGACGCCGAGATCGGCGCCGTCGATGACGACGATGCCGAAGGGATCCGCACCGACGGTGACGAAGCCGACGCCTTTGGGCTCCGGAGGTGGGGCCTCGCGCTTCGGCGGCTCGGAGCGGCGGGGACGCGCGACGCGCTTCGCGATCGCAGGCGGGGGCGGAGGTGCGTCCCGCTCGGTCGGCCCGGTCGGGTCGGCGGGCTTGGCCGGAGGTGGCCGCACCTCTGCGGCCGGAGCGACCGGCTCGATGATGATCGGGGCGGCCGGCGGCGGCTCGCCGTGCAACCCGATCAGCGAGAGCGCGATGGCGCCGCCGGTGACGAGCCCTGCCGCGAGGACCGCGGCGAGCCACCGACCGCGAGGCCGGCCCCGTCGATGAGCGGCGATCGGTGAGGTCGTCGCCTCGATCGGACGGACGCTCGATAGCGACTCCTCGACGAGCGTTCCCCCACGCCTTGCGGGTGTCGGAGGGGGCGCCGGCAATCCCGACAAGAGGGCACGAATCTGGACCTCGTGCGCCCTCCGCTCCTCCTCGAGCCGCTCCTCGGCGTAGTCCGCGAGCAGGGTCGCGGGCGCGCTCCTCACCGCCTCTTCGAGGGCCGTCGCCATCTCTCGACCGTCGGCGAATCGCTGGTCCGGATCGGAGGCGAGCGCGCGCATCACCAGGTGATCGAGCTCGGGCGGCACCTCAGGGTTGATCCGAGAAGGCGGCGCCAACGTGGGGCGGTCGAGAGTATCGACGTCGAACAGCCTCCGTCCGGTCAACAGCTCGTAGAGCACGACGCCCGCCGCGTAGAGATCGGCGCGCCGATCGATCCGAGAGCCGTCGAGCTGCTCGGGTGCCAGGTACGCGGCCTTTCCTTTGATCCGCCCGATCTCCGTCACGGGCGCCTCACGGTTGCGAACCAGCGCAACGCCGAAGTCGAGGATCTTGATTCGACCCTCGAACGTCAGCACGAGGTTCTGCGGGCTGACATCGCGATGCACCAGGTGGAGCGGTCGTTCGTCGGCGCTCTTCAGCTCATGAGCCGCGTGCAGACCACGGCAGACGTCGGCGACGATGCGCGCCGCCACCGACGCCGGCACCGGCCCCGGCTCGACCAGCTTGCTCAGCGGAGCTCCCGCGACGTACTCCATCGCCAGGTAGAGAAGGCCGTCGTCCTCGCCGAAGTCGTGCACCTGCACGATCGATGGATGATCCAGCCTCGCCATGATCCTGGCCTCGTCGAGGAACATCTTCCGGACATCGTCGCGACCGAACAGCTCTCTCTTGATGGTCTTGACGGCGACGAGCTTCTCGAAGCCGTGCGCACCGACCTTACGCCCCAGCAGCACTTCGCCCATCCCACCCCGGCTCAGCTCGCTCAGGATCTGGATGCCTCCCAGACTTCGGCGCCGGCTCATGATGGGGTCACTTCTTTCTCAGCCCGTATCCGTCGAGGAGCGCGCGAAAGTGTGCTCGGGTCAGGCCAGCATATTCGGCAGCGCGGGTGAGATTCTCCTCCGAACGCGCATAGACGCCGGCGAGGTAGCGACGCTCGAAGTACGCGACCCAGCGCTCCTTCGCCTCCTTGAAGGGGAGCGATAGATCCACCAGGTCGATCGGCGTTTCCTGCGGCGGCTCCAGCCAGAGCTTCAGCTCCGTGAACCGTGTGCCGGCCTGCGCCAGGATCGAGGAGCGCTCGAGGACGTTCCTGAGCTCACGCACGTTGCCGGCCCAGCGCGCGCTCGCGAGCGCGCGGAGATTCTCTCCTTCGATCGGTCCGGGCTCGCCCCCCCTGCCCTCGTAGAACGCGCGGACGAGGAGCGGCAGATCCTCCGCGCGCTCCCGGAGGGGAGGCAGCACCAGGTGAACGACCGCGAGGCGGTGGAACAGATCGAAGCGGAACCGCTTCTCCTCGACCATCGCGAGGAGATCGCGGTGCGTCGCTGCGATCACCCGAACGTCGACGGAGACCGGGCGATCGGCGCCGAGAGGCTGGACGGTCCTCGCCTCGAGCACGCGCAGGAGATGGGCCTGCCCCGCTGGCGACAGCTCTCCCACCTCGTCGAGGAACACGGTGCCGCTGCTCGCTTCGACGAATGCTCCCTTTCGGTCGGAGGTCGCGCCGGTGAACGCTCCGCTGAGATGACCGAAGAGCTGCGACTCGAGGAGCTGATCGGCGGCGGCGCTGCAGTCGACGACGACGAAGGGGCCGCCCGCCCGCGCCGAGTGATCGTGCACCGCGCGCGCGAGCACCTCCTTCCCGACGCCGCTCTCTCCCTGGACCAGCATGGTCGCGTCGGTCGGGCTGGCCAGCTCCAGCACGGCGAAGATCTCGCGCATCGCGAGGCTCTCACCGACGAGCCCGCCAAAGCGCGTCCGCTGGCTGGGGGCGACCAGCGGAGCGACCTCCTTCTGGATCTTGAGCACCGAGTCCCCGCACCGGATCGACGAGCCGGCGCCTGCCATCGCCTCGGTGATGCGGACGCCGTCCACCTGGGTACCGTTGGTGCTGCCGAGGTCGCGCACGGCGATCCCGCTGGGCACCGCGCGAATCTCGACGTGACGGCGGGAGACCTTCTGATCCGTCAACGCGAGATCGCAGTCGTCGTGCGTGCCGACCAGCACGGCGCGGCTGCCGACCAGGATCCGCGCCCCCGCGTCGGGCCCCGTCTTCACCTCGAGCGAGTAGGATCGCGCGCTCGTGCGATCGCGGCTCAGCGAGGTCACCAGGCCCGCCTCCGGCACAGTCCCCGTCGAGGTCACCGGCGCATTGTAAGCGATCCGACCGCGCTCCTCGCGTGGTCGTGGTATGCAGACTACCTTGACGCCTGTGAAGCCCGCCTCGATCGACGGTGCCGCGGTGGTCCTGCCTTGCGCAGATCTCTCGGGGACGGTCGACTTCTTCACCGAGATGCTCGGGTTTCGGCTCGAGATGATCTCGCCGGCCGACGATCCTTCGGTGGCGGAGGTCGCTGGGTACGGACTGCGCGCCCGTCTGGTGCGCGGCGCGGAGGGGTCTCCGGGGGTGCTGCGGCTGTCCTGCTCGCGCAGGAGCGAGGCTCGGACCCTGCAGGCGCCCAACGGGACACGTATCGAGATCGTCGCCGAGCCGGCCCTCGAGCTGCCGCCGTTGCGACCTACGTTCGTCGTGAGCCGGATGCAGGACGCCCATTGGATCGAGGGACGCGCCGGCATGCGCTACCGGGACCTGATCCCGAATCGGCTGGGCGGGCGCTACATCGCGTCGCACATCCAGATCCCGGACGGCGGGCCGGTGCCCGACTACGTCCACCATCACCGCGTTCGCTTTCAGGCGATCCACGTCCACCGCGGCTGGGTCGAGGTGGTCTACCAGGATCAGGGGCCGCCGATCACGCTTCACCCTGGAGACTGCGTGCTGCAGCCCCCCGGCATCCGCCACCGCGTGGTGTCTTGCTCGCCGGGGCTCGAGGTGGTCGAGATCGCATGCCCCGCCGCGCACTCCACCTTCGTGGACCACGAGCTCGCGCTCCCCACGCGGATCGCCGAGCGCGACTTCGAGGGTCAGCGCTTCGTTCATCACGTCGCCGTGGCGGCTCCCTGGGTCGAGGCATCTTCCGGCGAGCTGCGGGATACCGGGATCGCGGCCGCCACCGGCGGCATCGCCGACATCCGCTCGCTCCGGCGCCCGGCCGCCGGACGCGTACAGCGCCACCAGGGAGAGCTGCTCCTAGGGTTCGTGTCGGCGGGGACCGTGACCATCGACTGCGAAGGTCACGGTCGAACCACGCTGCGTGCGGGTGACGCGATCGTGGTGCCGCCGGGCCCCGAGTACACGCTGCTCGAGCCGAGCGACGACCTCGAGCTGCTCGAGATCACCTCGCCCGCCGCCACCGGGCCGCAAAGCGATTGAGCCTCACCTCGGTGGTGTCATGATCGACGCATGATCAGGCGGCACAACCCCGCGGACGCCCGGAGGTATGGGCGAACGTGCAAGCGATCCTGCGCTCGGTGGGTTTGACCGTGAGCGACTTCCTCTCCGATCGCGCGTATCGGGAGGCGAACTCCAGGATTCGGAAGCGCGTCCTCGGGGACGCCCGACCTGCGCTCACCGTCATCATCGCAGAGATCTACAGCGAAGCCTGGCTCCTCGAGATCGAGGCCGTCGCCTTCGGTCCCGCGCACCGTCCGTAGACCCGTCGATACGACCGCGGGTCGACCTCCACGGCCGGCCCGACGTCCGGATTCGTCCGGCGATGTCCGGCGCTCGAACGGACATCCGCGGACGAACGCCGCTTCTTCGGCCCTGCGCCCCGCGATCGGCGTTGGCCCCGCGATTGCGATGCCCCCGCGCATGAACGCCACCTTGCTCGACCGCCTTCGTCTCCCGCTGTGCACCGCCGCGCTGGCCGCCGGTTGCGGCGGTCCCGACCGGCTCACGCTCGCCGAGATCCCACAGACCGGGCCTTCGATCGAAGGCTTCACCTGCGCCGCCGAGCCCTGCGAGGTGGTGCGGCTGGCCGACACCGGCGTGCTCCACGGCGCCGCCGCCGTCGCCGGCGACTTCGCGTACTACGTGGACGAGCGCGCTGGCGGGCTCTTTCGCGCGCCGCTCGCGGGCGACGCGCCCCCGGCCGTGATCCTCGAGGGCGCCCG
Source organism: uncultured delta proteobacterium (assembly GCA_963803435.1). Lineage (GTDB taxonomy): Bacteria > Myxococcota > Kuafuiibacteriia > Kuafuiibacteriales > Kuafuiibacteriaceae > CAWDML01. Next base: position 910,674 of record CAWDML010000001.1, read on the forward strand.
CGGCCACGTCGTCAGCGACGGCGACACCGTCCTCACCGTCATCCCTCCCCGGCTCGCGGTGATCGACGGGCCTACGGGCGATGCCCAGCCCTCCGACGTCGAGTGCGGCTATCGGCTCGGGATCGACCGATCGAGCGTGTTCGTCGCCCAGGACGAGGACACGGTCGTCGAACGCCTGCCGCTCGACGGCGGCAATCCGGAGCCCGTAGGTGCCGGCCGCGCCCTTCGCCAGCTCATGGCCTCGGACCGCTGGATCTGCTGGGCAGGCGCGGGCCACACGGCGTGCGCCTCCGCCGAGGACGGGTCGCAGGCGACGTCGCTCGCTGGCGCCGACCAGCTGGTGAACGTCGACGACGCCTTCGTCTACTTCCTCGATCGGGACCACAACCTCCTCCGCGCGCCGCTCCCCGGCGGAACGAGCGAGATGGTCTTCCCCAGCACGGAGGGCCTCAACAGCGCCTACGCCTTCGGCGACGGGGCCCGCCTCTACTTTGCGCAGAGCGTCTCCTGGGGCGGCCGCCGGATCCTGCGGCTGAACAAGCACACCGGCGCGATCGATCTCCTCGGCTACACCGCCACCGGCTTGATCGCCGGCGGTGACGACCGCTATCTTCTGCTCGACGCGCCGCTCCGCAGGATCACCCGCTGAACAGGTCCCCAACGTCGAAGCCGACGGGCAAGCGGACCACTCCTCCTCACGGTCTTTGGCGGCGGAGGCGCGAGGAGGTCATCCTCGGGCGGTGGGGCGCAGCAGATCGGGAGGATCCATGCGCCGCCCGGCGCCCAATCTCGCGGGCGGGTCACCGCGGCGGAACGCGCGATGCGACCGCCAGACGTGGTAGCTTCGCGCCCATGCCCGCGACCGCGCTCGATCCCCGGACCGCTCTCGTGGCCATCGACCTCCAGCGGGGGCTCGCGGCCTACCCCACCGTGCACCCGTTCCGCGAGGTGGTGGAGAACACCCGGCTTCTGGCTGAGGCCTTTCGCCGCGCCCGGCTCCCGGTGGTGTTCGTGACCGTCAACTTCTCCGCCGACGGTCAGGACCGAGTCCTGACGCGCACTGAGATCCCGGCGCGCCCGGTGCCCACCGATCCAGAGGTGGCCCGGCTCGCCGCCGAGCTCGTCCCGCAGCCGACCGACCTCCTGATCACGAAGCGCAGCTGGAGCGCGTTCTACGGTACCGAGCTCGACCTCCAGCTCCGGCGCCGTCACATCACCGGCATCGTCCTCACCGGCGTGGCCACCAGCATCGGCGTTGACTCGACTGCGCGCGCCGCCTACGAGCGAGCGTACAACGTGACCTTCGCGTCGGACGCCATCACCGATCTGGATCCAGCGGCGCACGAGCTGGTGATGACGCGGATCTTCCCCCGCCTCGGCGAGGTCGACGTCACGGCCAACCTGCTGGCACTCCTGGCGCGCTGACCCGTGCGCCCGGGCATGAGAACGCGACGGCGCGCAAAACACCCGGCGCCAGGCCTCCGGCTTGGGTATCGCCGCATCCGGGGCGTCCAGGGCCGCGGCCGCCCCGGTGAAGCCGCTCGAAGTTGGTCTTCCTGTCTCGCCCGCCTCTTCTGTATCGTCTCGTTGGGCCGATGACCCCCATCCGAGAAATTTCGGCAGCTGCGCAGTTCGAGATCCTCGCGCCTCTGTCCGTCGGTGGTATGGGCCAGGTGTTCCTCGCTCGGCGGATCGGCGCTCACGGCTTTCAAAAGCTGATCGCGCTCAAGACCATCCGCCCCGATCTGCTCGAGCACGAAGAGATGAAGGCGATGTTCGTGGACGAGGCCCAACTCCTCGCTCGCCTCGATCATCCGGCCTTGGCTCAGGTCTACGACTTCGTGGAGCAGGGCCAGCCCTTTCTCGCGATGGAGTACGTCGCGGGCATTCCGCTCAACAAGCTCATACGCCAACGGAACGAGCGCCTCCCGCCTGCGATCGTCGCGAGGATCGCGATCGAGGTCTGCCGAGGGCTCCACGTGGCGCATGAGCTCACGGACCTCGAGGGCAAGCCGCTCGGCGTCGTCCATCGAGATATCAGCCCGCAGAACCTGATGCTGACGTTCGACGGCCGCATGAAGATTCTCGACTTCGGTGTGGCCTACATGCTCGATCGCCAGGCGGCGTCGACCCAGACGGGCATGTTCAAAGGAAAGCTCGCGTACATCGCTCCCGAGCAGATGACCGGAAAGAGAGCGGACCGCCGGAGTGACCTCTATTCGTTGGCCGTGGTCATGCACGAGCTGCTCACCGGACAACGGTTGTTCTCGAAGAAGAAAGACGGCAGCGCCGGTGTGGATCGTCGCGACAACGTGCCAAAGCCTTCGTCGATCGCTCCGTTCGCGATTCCCCCGGAGCTCGACGACATCGTCTTGAAGGGGCTGCAACCGAAGCCGAGGTCCCGCTACTCGGACGCCAGGGAGATGGCACAGGCCCTCGAGGACTACCTCCAGGTCGCCGGAGGCGAATCGCTGCCCTCGTTCGCGGAGCGCGAGCTCGCCCAGGACCGGGAGCGCCACCGTATCTGGCTGCAGGAGGTGGCGGACGGAAAGGCCGCTCCTTCAACGGCGGCGACCCAGCCGAATGACCCGCCGCCCCGAAAACCCCCACCGCTGCCTCCCCGGGACGAGGGCAGCATCGAGATCCAGCTGAACGAATCGTCGCTCTTCGCTCCGCCGCCGACACGACGGAGCGGGCTGTTCCTCGCGCTGGCGATCGTCGTCGGGGCCTTCATCGTCGGTGCCTGGCTCCTCTTTCCAGCGGTGATGAACGAGAACACGAGACGGCTGGCGACCTGGGCGATCGACGGCGCGAAGAGCTTGCAACGCGATCTGTTCGGTGACGCTCGCGACGAAAAATGACCGGAGCGGAGGGCTACGCCCGCCGGAAGCGATAGCCCACGCCACTTTGCATCACCAACTTGGAGACCGAGGTCATGGTGAGACTCCTTCACGATAGAGCGCGGCGCCGGCGAGCGACGCAGCGAGCGTCGTGATCAGCTGGATGGCCGCGACCTTCCACCACAGCGCATGGCTGTAGAAGCCGAGCGGGATGAACTGCGCCGGTCCGGAGACCGAGCAGACGAGCCAGATGACGAGCCCCGCCCACAGCGCCGTCTTCGGCCCCGCGCCGTAGCGCGCGCGCATCATCACGTAGAGGAAGACGGCGCCGAGACCGCGGCCCAGCTCATAGTCGAAGAACGAGATCAGCGCCGCGGCGTGCCCCCCCGGGTGAGGCGGCTGCGCCGTGAGGGCCTCGTACAAACGGGCCCAATCGGCGTGCAGCAGCTGCTCGTGCATGACGCCGTCGGTCGCGAAGCAGATCAGCGTCGCGACGACGCCTCCGACCAGGAGCCGGGTCCAGTCGACTCGCGTCATACGACTAGCGCTTCGCAGCGGTGGTCTTAGTGTACTTCGGCTCGTACAGCTGGACCCTCACGCCCCCGGGCATCGTGAAGTGGGTGACGAAGCCGTAGCCGTGATCGGCGATGGCGTCATCGAACTTCACGCCGCGCGCCTCGAGCTCCTTCACGGTACCCTTCACGTCGTCGGTGAAGAACGAGATGTCGTGAGTGCCGCTCGACGACTCGTCGCCGTCCGTCGGGTGCACGCCGAGATCGCCCGCCGGGAAGTCGAAGATGAGCCAACCGCCGCCGGTGTCGGTGAACGGCAGCTGGAGCTTGTCCTTCAAGAACGCCCGCAGCTCCGCGGCCTTCGACGAATAGAACATTCCGTGGATACCTTTAATCATGTGTTCGACCTCCTTGGCCTACATCGCTTCCATTACGGGGCCGCCGGGCGTCCTTTAGTCGCCCGACCAAAAAAAGATGGCGAGGCGAATCGCGAGATAGAGGGTGAGGACCGCCAGCAGCGGCCGATAGGGCTTGGAGACGCGGTTGAAACGCCCGAGCAGCGACTCGGGATAGGCGCTCACGCTGTCGCCCCCGAGGTAACGCCGGATGTCCTTCGCGAGCTCGTCCGCAGTCGGGTAACGGTCCGCCGGCGCCGCGGCGGTCGCGTGGGCGCAGACGGCGAGCAACGAGGGCGCGGCGTCCTCCCCCGCGACGTGGGCCAGGAGTGTCCCGAGAGCATAGACATCGCTCCGCTGATCCGCCGCCTCTCCGCGCGCCTGCTCGGGCGCCATCCAGCTCGTCGTCCCCACGATCACGCCATGGCCGGTGATCTGCGGTGAGCTCGACGAGGGTGAGCTGCCGCGCGGGTCGAGCGAGCCGACCTCCTTCGCCACGCCCCAGTCCAACACCAGCGCCTCACCGTACTCGCCGACCATGATGTTCGCGGGCTTCAGGTCGCGGTGGATGACGCCGTGCGAGTGCGCGAACGCCACCGTTTCGCAGATGCGCGCGACCAGCTCGAGCGCGGTGGTGCGGCTCGGTCCGGTGGCAAGCCACGCGTCGAAGCGCTGCCCGCGCACGTGCTTCATGACGCAATAGGGCCGGCCGTCCGGCAGCACGCCGGCGTCGTAGACGGGGACGATGCCCGGGTGCTCGAGCCGCGCCAGGAAGCGCGCTTCGAGCAGCAGTCGCGCCGTGAGCTCTCCCGAGGGATCGGGAGCGACGAGGACCTTCATAGCGACTTGGCGGCCGAGCTCGGTGTCGTTCACGCGGTACACGGCGCCCATGCCACCGCGACCGATGGGCTCGACGAGCTCGTACTTCGTCCCCGAGAGGTCCGGATGGTCCGTGACCCGACGTAGATGCTCCAGCACACGATCCGAGAGGCTCATGCAGCGTCCACCCCCAAAAGCGCGCGCGCTTCGCTCCGGAACTCCTCGTCGCTCGCCGTGAGCTCGCGAAGGGTCTCGAGAACCGCGATCCGCAGCTCGCGCCGCACGGCTGCGAGGTGGTTGGTCACGTCGGTCGGCTTGATCCCGAGCTGCTGCGCCAGCGCGGCGTAGGTGGGGCGGTCCGGGGGATCGACGAGATCATAACCCTCGAACAAGGCCAGGCGCGTCTTCGCGATCGGCTCCTGCGCGCGCTGTCGCAGCTCGAGGATCGCGCCGTCGAAGATGCTCCGGGCCCACTCCCGCTCGAACCACCGCTCCACATCGTCGATCCCGCCCGCGCCGGCGAGCTCGTGCTCGGCGCTCTCGAAGTCCAACGCGAGCACTGCGCCGCCGCGCTTCACCGCCTTCTCTGCGCTCGCGGCCTTCGCCACGTAGCGATCGACGCAGACTCGCAGGAAGGTGCGGAAGCGTCCCTTCTGGGGATCGAACGCCGCGAGGTACTCCTTCTCGGTCGCGGCGGCGAAGAATCCTTGCGTGAGATCCTTGGCGTCGTCGTGGCTCCGCTTCCACTTCAAGCGCACGTACTTGTAGACCGGCTTCCAGTACGCTTGCACGATGCGTTCGAGCGCCCGATGCCGCTCGCTCGCGCTCTCCGACGCGATGCCGGCGAGCAGCGAGACCCGCGTCGCGGGAAAGGTCACCGCCCGAGGCTGCCACCGGCCAGGCGGCGGAGCAACGCAGATCGCCAACCCGCTGCAGGCGGCGAACGCTCGGTCGCCGATCCGCCGGCGGCACGAGCTTGGGCGATCGCGCGACGCTCGCGACCGCAAGAACGATCGGAGTATGCTCCCCACCCCATGAAGACGCGCGCCACCACGCTCTACCCATTCGTCCCGTCAGGAGAGAACTTCCCGACTGCGCTCGCCTTCTTCGCGGACATTGGGTTCGAGAAGACCTGGGAGGCCGACGGCCTCGCTGGTCTCCGCTTCGGCGGCGCCTACTTCATCCTCCAACAGATCGACGTTCCGATCTGGCAAACGAATCAGATGCTCACGTTCGAGGTGGATGACCTCGACGCCTACTGGAAGGAGCTCCAGGCGATGGACCTGCCGAGCAGGTACTCCGGCGTGAGGCTTCGCGATCCGACCGACTTTCCGTGGGGTCGCGAGGTGCACATCGTCGACCCGGGTGGCGTCTGCTGGCACGTCCGCCAGGCGCCGTGAGCACGAGCGATGCCTCGAACGTCCCTCACTCCACCGGCGCGACCCGGTAGGGGGTGCGCGATGATGGAGGCGCGCGATCGATCATCGCGGCGGCGCTCGGATCGCGTGGCGCAGAGGCGAGGCGGATGTTCGGGATGCCGGCGCTCAAAGGCCGGCGGGAACCCGTTCGCCGGTGGGGCCCAGACAACGGCGAGCGCTTACACGACCGGTGACATCGCAGCACCCGCCTGCGGGCGAGGCTATACTGAACCGGTGCGCCTGTGCTCGGCCGCCCTCCTCCTGCTCGCCGCCACCTCCGCGTGCAAGTTCGCAGAGCCGGACTATACCGGCAGGTCATGCAACATCGACAAGCCCTGCCCTCCCGGCTATCGATGCGGCGACGACGACGTTTGCTCCCGTCCCACCGAGATGACGCTCGAGGTCGACGCCTCGACGCCGATGGACGCCACGGTCGACGCGACGGTCGGCGCCGACGCTGCCCTCGAGGACGACGGCGCGGTTCTCCCGGACGCCGCCGAGGCCGCGGACGCCGGACCGGAAGCGCCCGACGCCGGCCCGCCGCCGTTCGATGCGGGACCGCCGATCCACGCGCTGTCCGTCCCCGTCCCACTCCGGTTCGCAGGCGCCGATCAACACCGGATCTATACGCAGCTCCAGCTCCCGCCCGAGGGCGCCACCGCGATCGACGCGGCCGCTCAGGTGGCAGCGCTCCGCGCAGCCGGGTTCCGGGTGCTGCGGATCTTCTCCATCAGGAGGAGCTCGTCCCCTGGGAACGACCGCCCGTGAGCCTGACGTTCGAGTCGCCGATCGGCGTCTACCACGACGAAGGGCTGGACTGGATCGATCGCTTGATGGTGGAGCTGGTCGGCGATCCCGACGATCCCTTCGACGACATCAAGCTGATCGTCACGATGTTCAACGCCCTCCAGGGCACGGCGAGCGGTGACGTCCAGGAGTCGCTCTACCTGGGCACCTACGGCGAGATCGGCTTCTATACCGACCCCGCTGCAAAACAGGCGTTCGAGGACCGCATCACGCACATCCTCGAGCACCGCAACCCGTATTTCGATGCTGCTTGGAAAGATCTCGACATCATCGCCGCCTGGGAGCCGATGAACGAGCCCGGGATCCACACGCGCAACGACGCGGTCTCTACCGACGCGACGATCCTGGCCGGGTGGCTCGGCGAGATGGCCGCGCACATCAAGTCGATCGATCCCGACACCCTGGTGAGCAGCGGGACCAGCGGCGGCTCCGGATACTGGTCCTACGACATCGGCGATCGACTGCCCGATCTGATCGCGGCGGGAGGTCCGGACGGCGTCCCTGGTGTCGACGTCTACACACTCCACTACTACGGCGAGGATCCCGGGCTGTGGCTCTCCGACGCGGGCGCGGCCCTTCCCGCCGGCAAACGGCTGTGGGTGACCGAGTTTGGCGACACGCGCACGCCAGCCTACCCCGCGACCTACGACCCCGGCCCGACCGGCGTGCTCGGCAAGCTTCACGGGTGGCGCCTACCTTGGATGTTCTGGCGGATGGGCATCCGTACCGAGGCCAACACCTTCTCCCGCTTCACCTGGGACGCCGACTGGGACGCGATGGCGGCGCTCGGCGGCGGCTACACCCGACCGCTCGAGGACTTCGAGCGGGGCGTGACCGGTACGGTCACCCGGTTCGACGAGACTGTGGTGACCACGGAAGCGGTCGCAGACGGCCGGGGCCTCGCGATGAAGTACACGATGACCGGACCATACGAGGAGATCTTCTATCATTTCGGCGGCACCATCGACGTCGCTGGCTCGGCGATCACGTTCCGCGCGCGGGCATCGACCCCGATGGACGTGGAGGTTCAGCTCAACGACGGCGTGGGCGGCTATACCCAGCCGAACCCGTTCATCGCATTGACCTCCTCTTGGACGTACTACCAGCTCCCGGCGGCGGAGTTCACGCCGCAGGACGGTCTCGACCCCTCGCAGGTGTCGAGCCTCGCGTTCTGGTTCAAGGACGGCTCCGCTGCCGCTGCCGAGTTCTATCTAGACGACGTCTGGATCTGGTAGCGAAATGACGAGGCCTCAGCGCCAGGAGGACGATCCACCACCACCCAGGCGACGACGACGCGCCCGCAGCGCTGTGGCAGCTGCACGCGTCGGGCGACTCGTCGGCCGGAGCGGTCGCGTCCGCGGTGCTGGCATCCTCCGGCGGGATCGTCGCATCCTGAGCGAGGACTCCGGCGTCGGCGGGCGCCTCGCACGGGTGCGCCGCGCGCCAGCGATCGTAGTCCGCGCGGAGCAGGACGAGCGGGTTCATCGGCGCGATATCGTCGACTCGGAGCGAGAGCCACTCCGGAGCGCCGGGGCGATCGACGCGGATGAAGGCGCCGTCGGAGGGGATGCCGTTCGGGGTGCAGCGCATGTCGCCACCTCCATCCGCGGCGCCAGCCTCGAGGGCGAGCATCAGGCGGTCGGCGAGATCGCAGCCGCCGGACTCGAAGGCGCGGGCTGCCGCGGTCACCACCGCCTCGCCGGTGAGGATGTTGCCCTGCGCCGTGTAGACCAGCGAGCCAACGCCGCCGCTGGTGTGGCCAGCCCACGCCCCGCAGTCGGCGCCGGTGAAGGCCGCGGTGAGACCGGCCGCAGTGGTGACGCCGTACTGTCGCTGAGAGGCGCTCGAATCGAACGCAGGTGAGGTGATCTCGGCGATGATCGCGTCCGGCGTGCGCCCTGCCAACAGCAGCTCGACGGCACGGTCTCGGGCAGCGGCGTTGAAGGCGGCCTGCGCATGCACCACGCCGATGCCGGGCGCGGAGCCGTAGATGACGGAGACCGAGGAGCGTCCCACGCACGAGGTCCCGGCGCCGCCCACCTCGGCGGTAGCGGTGTCAGCACCGGTGATCGAGTAGGTCGCCTCGGCGCGGGCGGAGGCGAGCAGGATCGCCGCCGCGAGCATCCACCGCATCTCGGCCGATGGAAGGCCGCGCCCAGCGTGGCCTCGACGCCGCCCCATCACGGCACCTCGATCACGAACCAGCCGGCGAGGCCGCGGTTCTGGCTCGATCCGCGCTCGAGCACGAGCGACGGTCCGGCGATGACCCGGGCGGTGTACCAGATCTCGCCGACCTGATCATGGCTCCCGTCCGCCAGGAGATCGGAGGCGCCGCTCCGCTGGTTGCCGGTGAGGAGCGCGATGGTCCGGGCCGGATCGGCCCCCGGAAGCGCCACCTCCACCCTACTGGTGCCGGCGGCGACGGTCGCCTCACCCTGCTCTACGCGGAAGCCGCTCGGGAGCGTCACCACCTGGTACACCAGCGCGATCGGGCTGCCCGTCGCCAGGCGCTGGAAGGAGACCGAGGTGCTGCTGCTGAGCGTCGCCTCGATCGCGTGCGGGCCGATCAGCGAGGTGGCCACGGTGACGCCCCAGGAGGCGAGAAGAAAGCTGCGATCCACCGGCACCGGCGCGATCGTGACCACCTTCGCGGTGTCGGTGCTGGTCATGGCCGCTTCGCCCTGCAAGACGCGCGCATCGTCGATGGTCACCACCTGCCAATCGAACACACCGTCGGCGCTGTTGGCCGAAACGCCGATCTCCAACCGGTCAGTCGCCACCAGCCGGGCGAAGACCCAGTCGCACTGGTCATAGCTGAAGCCGGCCTTCGAGAACGAGACCAGCGGAAAGCTTCGATCGAGCGGAACCGGGTCGATCCGGATCGAGAGGACGTTGATCACTCCGGAGTCGGAGGACTCTGTGCCACGCTGCACCGTCGCACCCGCGCCGAGCTCGAGGATCGACCACACGACCCGCCCGGACGCCGACGGCTGCTCCCTGTGGAGCTCGAGATGGCTCGCATCAATCAGGCGCCCGCCCACCTGTCCGTCCTGAGGCGCGATGCTGACGGTCGTGGCGGAGAGGAACAGCACCGAGCGGTCGAGCGCGACCGGCGGGATCGGGACGGAGGTGGTGGTGAGCCCGGCCAGTGAGACCGTCCCGGTCAAGACCCGGCTGGCGCTCTCGGCGTCGGGGCTCGAATCCATCTGCGACGGAGCCGTCCTCCATCGACGCATCCGCGACCGCGCCGTCCTTCGCCAAACCGTCGGCGTCGGCTTCGCCGCCGTCGTCATCTCCGACCGCACCGTCGCGGTGGGGGATCGACCCCGGGTCGGCCGCCGGCGCCTCGAACACGCACGCAGGCGCCAGCGCGATCGAGAGGAGCAACAATGGGCGCACCGGTCGCCAGGATCGCGCAGGGGTCCACGACGGGCAACTCCGGCCCCAGGTTGTTGCGACCGATCGGCCAAGCTAAGAGACTTGCTCCTCCTCGAGTCTCAGGGGCTGAAGACAGAGGTGCCTCTCACAAAGAAGCGGTCCTCGGTGAAACGTCCGATCTGTCTGTGGGAATCAGCTCGACAGGCCGTGCGATCCTCGCAAGATTGAACCCATGATCTCCGGTTCCTGCCACTGCGGTGCGGTGCGCTTCGAGCTCGCCGCGCCCCCCGAGGAGGTCACCGACTGCAACTGCTCGATCTGCCGACGCCTCGGTGTCCTCTGGGCCTACTATCGACCCGATCAGGTGACGATGATCCGCGAGCCCGGGGCGACGCTCGCCTACGTCTGGAGCGACAAGCTCCTCGAGTTTCACACCTGCCGCACCTGCGGCTGCACCACCAGCTGGGAGCCGGTCGACAAGGCCCGCGATCGTATGGCGATCAACGCGCGGCTCATCGATCCGCCCCTCTCCGGCGTACCCGTCATGCACTTCGACGGCGCCGACACCTGGAAGCCGGTGGGGCGCAGCGTGTTTCCGCCGGAGCCGTTCCGCAGCGACGAATAGCGGTCTCTTTCGCAACGGCCCGCTTGGTGGCACATCATCGCCATGGACGACAGCGACTGGATGCGGACCGCGATCGAGGAGGCAGAGCGCGCGCGGGGCAAGACCGGCGACAACCCGTGGGTGGGGTGCGTCATCGTCTGCGAGGAGCGGATCGTGGGACGTGGCCACACGGAGGGCCCTGGCGAGGATCACGCGGAGGTCGGCGCGATCCGCGAGGCCCACGCTGCGGGCGCCGTGCTGCGCGTGGCCAGCCTGTACTCGACGCTCGAGCCTTGCTCATTTCACGGACGCACGCCGGCGTGCGCGCGGATGATCGCCGATCAGGGCGTGGGGCGAGTCGTGTTCGGAATGCGCGACCCGAACCCGCGCGTCGACGGGCTCGGCGGGCAGATCCTCGCGGCCGCAGGGATCGTGGTCGTGGAAGGCGTGCTCGAGGCGGAGATCCGGCGACAGCTCGGATCGTGGGTGCTCGCGCACCACGAGCACGAGGCGATCCGTCGGGCGTGCTCGCTGTACCTTCCGACGCGCGACGTCGAGGCGACGGTCGGCGCGATCCGGGACGCATACGCGATCGACGAGACGCGCGCCCGGGCGCTGGTGGAGCGCGCCGTGCTCCTGGTCTGAGCCGATCGACGCGCGGAGCGGTCGAGTGAACGGGCTCATGCCGGACGCGCCCTCCCACCGGAATCCTGCTAGCATCCTCGCGCTTGGCTCCACGATTCGAGCGCGCGGCGAGGGTGCGAATCTTCGATCATCGCCATTCGATGACCGTCCTCGGGTCGGATCGGGCCGTCCGCCGGTTCGACGGTGATTCAGCGGAGCTCGCCCGCGCGGTGCTCGCTCATCTTCCGTGCGACCGCGAGCAGTTGCTGCAGCACCTGACGGAGCTCGGAGGACCGATCGAGCACCCGGAGGTCGTGGATCAGCTCCTCGATCTGCTGCTGGCCGCCAACGTGATCCGCGAGGGCTCGCCCGCGCCCGCCAAGCCGAAGCCGGCGGGAGCCCGGATCCTGGTGGGTCTCACCGGCGCCGCGGCTACCATGCACAGCCCCGCGCTCGTCCGGAGCTTGCAGCGACGCGGTCACGAGGTGCGCATCGCCACCACTGAGAACGCGCTCCGCTTCGTCACGACCGACGCGCTCACGGCGCTGACACACGAGCCGGTCTACACCGGAATGTTCGACGCCCCTTCGATCGCGCCCCACATCGAGCTCGCAGAGTGGGTGGACGCGGTCGTGATCTCCCCGGCCACCGCGACCACGATCGCACGCATCGCGGGCGGTGATTGCTCCGATCTGGTCGCAGCCGTCGCCGTCTCCACTCGAGCGCCGGTGATCATCGCACCCTCCATGAACCCCGCGATGCTCGAGGCCGCCTCCGTGCAACGCAACCTGCAGACGCTCCGCGAAGACGGCTTCTTCGTCGTCCACCCGCAGCTCGCCGAAGAGGTGGCGCACGCTCCCGGCGAACGCACCGGAGTCCTCGGTGGCGCCGCCGACGGAGAGTCGATCGCCGAGATCCTGGAGATCATCCTGGCCGCCCACCCTGTGGACTGGGACGCGATCTATCGCACGACGACTCCGGGGACGCTGGCCTGGTTCGAGCCCGACCTCGATCCGGACCTCGCCCAGATCCTGGAGCGCGAGGCACTGCCCGGGTCGCGCCTGCTCGACGCGGGCACCGGCCTCGGATCGGTCGCCGCCGGCGCGGCACGCATGGGCTTCTCTGTGGTCGCGACCGACGTCTCTCCTGCGGCGCTCGCCCGCGCCCGGGAGCGAGCCCAGGATCTCGAAATCATCTGGCTGCTCGACGACATCACGGAGAGTCGGTTGCAGACTGTCTTCGACACGGTGATCGATCGTGCGTGCCTCCACGTCCTCCCTGAGAAGCGCGTCGCGGGCTACGTCGATACGATCGCGCGCGTCGCGGGCTCTCTGCTCTTGATCAAGACCTGTGCGAACGAGGAGACCCCCGGAACGCGCGCCTACTCACCGGAGCAGATCGCGCGGCTGTTCTCCGATCGCTTCCAGCTCCGCGCATCGATCCCATCGTCGATCGCGCGGCTCCCGGCGACCCTCTTCGTCCTGAAGCGACTTCCCTGACGCTCGCGACCCGACCGGGCCGCCGCACCCTCATCAAACGACTTCGGCGATGCAGCCGGCGGGGCAGTCCTCCTCGCTCGCGACGATCTCGTTCGGACACGTCGCCGCATCGACCCCTGCGCCCGCATCACGCCCATCCGAGACGCAGAAGATCGGGTGCTCTTGGTCCGCACCGCACGAGGAGACGGCCACGGCCAGCACCGTGCAAGCGAGTACCTTGGGAATGGTCAGCTTCCTCCGCGAAGGCATTCGACGAGAGGCTACCACACCGAGCGCCTGCCCGGTCCTTGCCGTCAGCGAGCAAAGCGAAGCAGCGAGAGGGAAGACGTGGTCCGTAAGCTCTGCTCCCTCCCGGTGACCGAGTCGAGCATCACGAGCTCGAGCTTCTCGTCGGCGCCGAACACGTCGCCGGCCTTCTGGATCCAGGTGGCGGTGCACGCGCCGTCGGCGGAGAGGTCGGCCGCACCCGGATGGAGGTCCCCGTTCACGTACACCCCACCCACGGTCAGCGTGCGGCTCTCATCGCCCACGAGCTGGATTTCATCGAGGAAGTCGCCGTAGCCGCGCGACAGGTTGAGGATGAGGATCCGATCGCCGCCCGCGAAGGGGAGCAGATGGTTGCCGGCGCCGAAGTCCTGCCTCGGGGTCATCGCCTCCCCGACGTCGCTCCAGGTCGCCCCGAGGTCCGCGGTGCGGCGGAGCTGGAGCCGCCCGTCCTCGAGACCGAAGGTGGCGAGGACGTCACCATCGGGAGCGAGCGTCGCTTCGTAGCGCGCCCACGGCTCACGGCCGGCAATCGCCGTCGCCCGCAGCGTTTCGGTGTCCAGCCGCAGCACTTGCTCCCCATCGGAGGAGACGAGGAGCACGTAGCGGCCGTCCGCGGTCGAATCGATCGGGTAGGACGTCCCGCCGGCGTCGATCACCTGGGCGCCGGTCGGGGAGGCGAGCACCAGCTCGCCCGACTCGGAGGGGTAGAGCACTCCGCTCGGGAGCGGCGTGTACGCGGCATAGCCGGCGGGCACCTCCGCGAGCGGTGCAAACGTCTGGGTCTCGACGTCCATCCACCCGACCGTGACGCCGGGACGCCACGGCTCGCCGGCCGCCACCAGGACCCGACCATCGACGACCGGCACCAACGGGCGATACACGCCGAGGTCGGTGACCGCGCCGTCCGGATGCGCGATGAACCCGTGCCCCGCGGCCACCGCCAGCGTGCCGTCCGGCGAGAGGTAGACCTGCGGGTTGTAAGGCTCCTCGTCGATGCGCTGGAGCAGCACGTCCCCGTCGGTGTCGACAACCACGTACTCGTACCGATTCGCCGAGGGCGGCGCGTAGAGGAAGCCGACCAGCGCCACGAACCGCCCCGCCGTCGTCCATTGCTCCACCACCGTCTCCTCAGAGGCGAGACCGGTCGAGGCCCCGATCTGGAACAGCTCGCGCCGGCTCCCATCCGCCTCCGTCCGCCACAGCACCGGACCCTCCATCTCGAGCAGGACCTCGTCCGCACACCCGAGCGACTGCCTCGTCGTCCCATGCGGCGACGGGTCCAGGCCACGCTCGTCCGCCACGCACCCCGCCAGAGCGAGCACCAGGATCAACCCATTCGTTCGTACGCGCATCTCACCCCACTCTAGCGCTCGGGTGGGGGTCCGGGTGTCGGTATGATACGAATTCGATTGTTCGGTCATTTCGAACAATCAATCGATGTCGAGCACTCGGCGGCGGGATCCGCGCCACTTCCGTGAGCCTGTGACTCGGGACGACCGCGCGCTACACTTCGTGGATGGCGCCGACGCACGGAGGCGGAGTCGTGTTCCGCGTCGAGGAGGGGCGACGCTTCTACCTCCTCGTCACCGCCAGCTCGAACGCGACCGAGTGGGTGCTCCCCAAGGGGACCATCAAGAAGGACGAGACGCCCGAGCAAGCCGCCATCCGTGAGGTACGCGAGGAGGCGGGCGTTCGTGCCGAGAGCCTGGGCCCCATCGACGAGCTTCAGGGCTCGGGCGACAAGCTCATCCGCTACTTCCTGATGCGGTACCTGTGGGACGTCGAGCAGATGGAGCGGCGGAGCCGGGACTACTGGCCGTACGACGAGGCGATCACCATCGCGTCACGCCCCGACGTCCGCGCCGCGCTCGAGGCCGCCGAGGAGCGCGCACGCGACCTCGACCGCAAGGAGGCCGCCGCCAACGACTACACCCGGACCCTCCACCAGCAGCTCGACCTGATCAGGGGACGCCAACGGGAGACTGAACGCTTCGCCCACGGCTTCTTGGGCGTGTTCGGGTTCGGCACGGTGCTGGCGATGCTCGCGCTGATTCGCGGCCACGGACCGATCAGCACCCCCTCGCTCGCGATCCTGGCTGTGCTCGGCGGCGCCTACGCGTATCTGGTCGCGCTCCGCTATGGAGGCTACCGCCGGACGCTGTTCGAGCTCGGGTATCACGCCGACCTCACCGTCCGTGCCCGCCTCACCGGCAGCCGTCCCGACCAGTACGCCCGCTGGCTCTCGGCCCGGCTCGACGGGCCCGACCAGCCGCGCGCCGATACGGGTGGCGCCGCTCCGGAGGAGGCCGGGTTCGATCTCGAGGCCAAGGCTCTCCTCGACGATCACCGGCGGCGCTGGCGGCGCGAGCTGGACGGTTTCTTCCGCGGCGGCCGCTGGCCGTTCTCCATCACCAGCGCGCTGTGGTTGTTCGGGCTCGCTGCGGTTCATTTCTGATCGAAGTCGGGGGCGGAGCAGCTCGCCGCGGGGGTAGCGGGATCATCATCTGCACGAATGCGTGCCCCACGGAGAGTGCATGCACCGTCTCGGAGGCCCGTCAGAGATCGACGAAGCTCCAGCGCGCGGACGCCGTCGCCAGATCGATGAAGGCGCGTACGCTCGCCGACGGGAGGCGCGTTCCGGGATAGACGATCTGGATCGGGAGCGGGGGCGGCTCGTGTCGTTGGAGCACGAGCACGAGCGCGCCGGTCGTCAGGTGCTCCGTCACCTGATAGGAGAGCACCATCGCCAGCCCGCCGCCCCGCTCGGCGTGGACGATGGCGGCCTCGGCGCTGTTGGTCACGAACGAGGGCCGGATCGCCACGCGCACCTCGACGCCCTTGCGGAAGAACCGCCACTCGGGCGCGGGCGTGAGACCGGTGAACTGGATGATGGCGTGCGAGGCGAGGTCGGCCGGCCTGCGGACCGTCGAGCGCGACGCGAGGTAGGCCGGGCTCGCCACCAGCACGCGGCGGGTCGCTCCGACCGGCCGCACCCGGAGCGACGAGTCCTCGAGCACGCCGATCCGGACCGCCAGATCGACGCCCTCCTCCACCAGGTTGACCATCCGATCGGCCAGCGTCAGCTCGCCGATCACCGCGGGATGTCTCGCCAACAGCTCGCACATCAGCGGCGCCACCTCGCGCCTGCCGAAGACGTTCGGCGCCGCCACCACGAGACGACCGGTCGGCTCCGTGCTCTCGGCGCGCGCCGCCTGCTCGGCCTCCGCCACCGCGCCGAGGATCCTGCGCGCACGCTCCAGATAGCGCGCACCGGCGTCGGTGAGAGCCACGGAGCGCGTGGTGCGCTGGAGCAGGCGGATCTCGAGGCGCTCCTCGAGCGACGAGACCAGACGGGTGATCGCGGGCGGCGAGGTTCCGAGCCGGCGCGCCGCCTTCGTGAAGCTGGAGAGCTCCGCCACCGTGACGAAGGCGTTCATCGCCTCCAATCGGTCCATCGGATGATTATTTCACAATCTGCAATTATTTCTAGAAGTGATGCGCATTGTTTCCACTGATCTCTCCACCGGCAGCCTTCTACTCGAGCGGTACGAGAGGCGGTTGCGCGACCTTCCGTTGGTCGATTCGCGCCAGGATGGCGAGCCAGTCCTCCTCAGCTTCCAGCGCCGCCAGGATCGAGTTCAGCCCGAAGTTGATCCGATTGAGGAACACCAGGCCGGGACGCTTGGTCTCTCGGATCCCCATCTTGAAGAGCTTCTTCGAGAGCTCGAGCTTGGCGTGCATGGTGAGTCGGGTGAGCTCTTCCGTGAAATCGCGGCTGTACGCGAAGGGCTGAGGCCGAAGGAGAGGGGCGAAGCTGATCAGGACAAACTCTTCGATCACGTCCCGCACGTCTTGGTCCATTCCTTCCGGGATCCCGTAGGCCGTCTCGAGCAATCGATACAGCTCGGCTCCGCGGAAGCCGGCGACCACACGCTGACGGACCTCGGTGAAGGCGGCGAGAGCGTCGGGAGGGAAGCGCTGGACGCATCCGAAGTCGAGGAAGGCGATCCGGCCGCCGGGCATGAACACGTAGTTACCGGGGTGGGGATCGGCGTTGAACATTCCGAACAGATAGAGGGTCTCGAACACGAAGCGGAAGATGACGCGGCCGTAGCGCTTCCTCTCGGAGGGCGTCGAGGAGGCCAGCATCTCTTCCCAACCCATTCCCTGGACCAGCTCGGTGACGAGGACACAATCGTCGGACAGCTCCGGATAGACCCGGGGCACGAAGATCTCCGCATCGTTGTCGTAGATCCTCCCGAATTCCTGCTGGTTGCAGAGCTCGCAGCCGTAGTCACACTCTTCGCCGATGCGCGCGGTGATGTCGCCGATGGTGGTCTCCAGCTCGACCTTCGGAAGCACGATCGCGGCGGCGGACAGGAGCGTGTCCGCGTTCCTGAGGTCGCTCTCGATCGCCTCCTTGATCCCGGGGTACTGGACCTTGACCGCGACCTCGGTGCCCTCTTCGAGCCGGGCGCGATAGACCTGTCCGATGGAAGCGGCCGCGATCGGCTCTCGATCGAAGCTCGCAAAGCGCGCCTCGATCTGGACGGTGTCGAGCGGCATCGGACGAGCGCGGATGCGGAGGGCGGCGAGCGTGTCGCGGTAGATGGATCGGTGCTCGGGCGGGACCATGTCATCGACGTAGGACAGCATCTGCCCGAGCTTCATCGGCAGACCCTTCATCTCTCCGAGCCGCGCCATCAGGCGTTCGGCGGCGCGCCGATGGAACTCCTCGCCCGCATTCTTGCCGGCGGCCGCGACCGCGACCGCGACGTCGCCGGCGAGGCCGGCGGCCATACCGCCGAGCTTCAAGGCTCTCTCGAGGCGGCCGGTCGGAAGGGGATCCTTCGCCACTTCAGCCCATGAGTACGTCCCTGCCCGGTCGGGGGCAACAACGATCCGGGGCGATTACCGGGCCAGATATCCGCCGTCCGCCGCGAGCGCATGGCCGGTGATGAAGGAGGCGGCGTCGGAGCAGAGCCAAATCACGGTCCGAGCGATCTCGAAGGGCGTCGCGACTCGCTTCATTGGATGGCGCTCGCCGATCTGGTCGACTGAGCCCGACGGTCCGGCCAGCTTCGAGCCGCGGAGCATCGGCGTGTCGACGAACCCGGGACAGATCGCGTTGATACGGACCTTTCGCGACGCCGTCTCGAGGGCGGCGGCGCGGGTCAATCCGATCACCCCATGCTTGGCGGCGACGTAGGAAGAAAGGCCCTCGATCGCGACCATCCCGAAGACCGATGCTGCGTTCACGATGGCTCCGCCGTCGTTCCTCAACATCTGCCGAATCTCGGACTTGAGGCAGCGGTATAGACCGGTGAGGTTGACGTCGATGACGCGCTGCCACTCCTCCTCCGCGGACAAGACCAGCGGACCGACCGGGCCGAGGATCCCGGCGCTGTTGAACGCGCAGTCGATCCGACCGAACTCCGACACAGACTGCTCGAACAGCGCCGCCACGTCCTCGCTTCGCGTGACGTCACATCGAAGATAGAGCGCCTCCCCGCCTGCTTCGCGGATCTCCGGGACGATGGCGTCCTCCTCCGCCGAAACCAGATCCGCCACGACCACTCGGGCACCCCGAGCGGCGAACTCGACCGCAACCGCGGCGCCGATCCCCGAGCTTCCGCCCGTGACCAGCGCGACCTTTCCTTCGAACCCTTCACCCATGACCGACATCGACCCGGCTCGCGATGGTCTCGCCCTTCGCCACTGTCTGACCGTCGACCTCGGCCTCGCCGGAGAACATCACGCTCTCGCCCACCCGCCGCTCGAGCCTCGCCTTCAGGATCAGCTCAGCGTCCGGCACCACCGGCCGCAGGAAACGGATCTTCCAGGAACCGACCAGCACCAGCCCCTCCTCGAAGCCATCCTGGAGCTTGAGGAGCACCAGCGACGTCTGTCCGAGGCCCTCCGCGATCAGCACGCCTGGGTAGATCGGCTGCCCTGGAAAGTGACCCTCGAAGATCGGGTCGCTCCGTCGGATCGACCGCACGCCGACGATGCTGCGCCCGGGCTCGACCTCCAGGATCGCGTCGACCATCAGGAAGGGTGGTCGATGCGGGACCAAGGCCATGATCTCCTCTCGGTTCAGGCGCATTTCAGGTCTCCGTACGGCGCAGCGCGAGCTCGAGACCCTCGCGAAACTCGGCGACGTCCGGCCGCAACGCGAGCGCGCGACGGTAATCGGCGATCGCCTCCGCCGGCTGCCCGAGCTCCAGTCGTGCCCGCGCCCGACCGAAGTACCCCATCGCAAACGAGTCGTCGAGCTGCAGCGCCTTCTCGAACTCCCAGAGCGCCTGCTGGAAGCGTTCGGCCCGGAGGTGATCGACGCCCTCGTTGTAGTGGTAGTGCGGAAACGAGCGGCCGGTGTGGATGTAGCGGCAGACCGAGAGCTCCAGGTGGAAGTACTTGGCGCCGGTGAACCCGCTGGCTTTGACGCCACCGAGGTAGGGCGCACGCGCGTCGAAGTAGAACGGATGGTCGTTCACGAAGACCGATCCGGTCTGGACCCTGCTGGCATAGCGCTCCGCAATGTCAGGATCCCTGGTCCAAATCGACGCGCGCAGCCCGTACAACGAGTCGTTCGTATAATCGATCGCCTGCTCGATATCGTCGACGATCGCGACCGGGAGCAACGGACCGAAGATCTCGTGCTTCATGCAATGCAGATCCGGCGTCGCGTCCCCGATCAGCGTCGGATCGAGGAACACCCCGTCGGGGCTCTCGGCGCCGGTGTGATCGAACCAGCGCCCGCCCCGGAGGATCGGTTTGCCCTTGCGTCGGGCGTCCTCGAGCGTCGCGACGCAGACGTCGCGATCGATGTCGAAGATCGGCATCAAGCAGGGGGCCTCCGTGAAGATCTCGCTCGGTGGACCGACCGTCCACTCGACCGAGAGCAACGCCAGCAGGCGATCGAGAAAGCGATCGTAGATCTTGCGGTGGACGAAGAGACGCTTCGGCGCCACACAGACCATTCCACTGAAGATCAGGAAGCGCGTCATGTAGACGGCGGTCGCGGCCGGGGTGATGTCGGCGTCGTCCCAAACGACAGCGGCATCGCTACCCGAGAGCTCGAGGACGGCCTTCTTGAACCGCTTCATCAGGCGCGAGCCGATCTCCGTCCCGAGCCCAGTCCCGCCGTAGAAGACGACCGCGCCGATCCTCGGAGACTTTCCCCAGGCATCGAGAATCTCGCGCGTGTCACCGACCACACTGTTGATCAAACCTGGGAAGCCATGCCGAGCGGCCACCTCCTGACAGATCTCGGTGAACCGCATCGTCTGGGCGGCCCGGTTGCGAGGCGGTCGCATGATGATCGCGTTGCCGGCGAGCAGCGCGCCCATCATCCCCACGAGGCTGTTGTAGATCGGCGCGTTTCCGGGCGGCGAGAAACCGACCACCCCGACCGGGAAATACGTGATCCGATCGAACGGCGTGACCTCCTGTCCCTTCAGCTGCGACACGAAATAGTCGAGGGTCTGCGACTGAAACGTGCCCCGTTCTTCGTAGTGATGTTTGATCTCGAGCTCGAACATCTTGCGAGGTCGGCCCTCGCAGACCCCCAGGTCCCTGAGATCGCGCTCCTCCCTCCTCAGCGCCGCCCCGATCTCCAAGATCAGCGCTTTTCGCTCCTCGAACGACGAGTCCGAATACGCGAGATAGGCGCGATGCGCGCTGTCGATTGCCTGCTCGATCTCCGGTTGCCCCGCGATCGCGATCCGGGCGAAGAATCGCCCGCGATCATCCGTGGAGGGCGTGCCCTCCGAGTTCGCCCGTCGAACGCGTGCGATGGTCCCTTCGTAGTCTCGAACGTACTCGTCGGCGTGCGCGAGGAACTCGTACTGCTTCGTATCGACGGCCTCGCCGCCGATACGAAGCGGCAACGTCCTGATCTCGTCCTTCATCAGCCTCACCCCAGGTTCGACGTCATCAACATGTATTGGTAGGTCGGTGGAGGCTCGATAGCGGCGTCCACCTGCGGGTGGTAGTTCGGTGCGACCTGCGAGTTCAATCGCTCGATCGTGGGGGCGAGCCGCGCGTGCTTGGCCGCCCTGGCCTTCCCGTCCCGCTCCTTGAACTCCGGCATCACCTCGCGAGCGAACAGCTCAAACGACTCGCAGACATCCTCGTGGCGCGCATTGCCGGCCTGAGCCTGGAAGATCACCATGTCCACACCGGCAGCCTCGTAACCAAGCAGCACCTGCCGAACCTGATCGGGCGTCCCGATCGCGCCGCGCAGCGGCCCCGTGATCTTCTCGAACGCCTCGCGCAACACGCTCTGCTTCTTGTCCTCGACCGTGAGACCCAGCTGCTGGCGGTTGGCCTGGAACTCCTCCCAGATGTTCGTCGTCCCAGGACGATGGATGCCGTGCAGGTAGTAATGGCAGGTCGTGTAGCAGAAGAAGAGGTAGTTCTCCAGGCCCCGCTCGAGCGCCGCCTTCTCATCGCGAAGGCAGGTCATCGGCATCAGCGTGGCGATGTTCGGATTGACCGCGAACCCGACCGGCTTGCACTCGCGTTCGAACGTCTCGTAGTACTTTCGGACTCGGAACGCGCATTCATCCTGGTCCACGAAGCCATACCCGAGGACTCCGACCCCCTTCCTCGCAGCGGCGAGTGCCGCCTCGCGTCGCGTACCCGCCATCCACAGAGGGGGATGTGGCTTCTGGAGCGGCTTGGGCACCACGTTGATCGGTGGGATCTGGATGTACTTGCCGGAGTGACCGGCGAACGGCGTCTCCACCATCAGCCGCAGCACGACCTCGAGCGACTCCTCCCACATCGCGCGCTTCTCGGCGTGCGGGATCTCGAACGAGCTCAGCTCCACCAGGGTGTTGGACTCTCCGCTTCCGAAGTCGACCCTCCCGTTCGATAGGAGGTCCAGCGTCGCGATGCGCTCGGCCGTCCGGATCGGATGGTTGAACTTGTGGATGGCGTGACAAACCCCCGTCCCCAGGCGGATCTGTTTGGTTCGTTGAGTGAGCGCTCCCAGCAGAACCTCCGGAGCGGCGCTATGGGCATGCTCCTCGAGACCGTGGTGCTCCGTCAGCCAGATGTAATCGAACCCAAGCTGATCGGCCAGCTCGAGCTGCGCCAACCCCTCCTGAAAGAGCCTGCGCTCGGTACTCTCATCCCACGGCTTCGGGCATTGCGCTTCATAGAAAAGACCAAACTTCATCCTCCGACCTACTTTCCGCGCAGCTGTTCGACAATGGAGACGATCGCGGCGACCGTCTGGAAGTCCCGAACTCGGTCCTCCGGAACCTTGATCGAAAACTTCTTTTCGACCTTGGTAACGATGTCCACGAGAAGGATCGAGTCCATCCCGAGCTCGCGCGTCAGGTGGGCGGTCGGCGCCAGGTCCTGCTCAGTTTCCAGAATCTCCGACACAATCTGCTTGATCTCAATCGTCGTATCCAAACGAACCTCCAAGTCACACAATGGCGGTCGGGTCGACCTCCCGCCGGTAATCCACTCCCTCGATCTCGAATCCGAACAGCCTCAGAAACTCGCGCCGATAGCCGTCCTGGTCGCCGAGCTCCCGCAGGTTCTCGGTGTTCACGAGCGCCATCCGTCGCTCGATCTCCTCCTGGACGTCGGACCGCAGCTCGCGGTCATCCATTCGCAGGAGCGCTCCCGAGGCGTGCGCGGGCAGCTCCACCCGGAACAGACGCACGATATGGTCGAGGCACTCCTCATGCAGCCGCTTCTGCTTCATGACGCTGTACATCAGCCTGATATAGAGCGGGATGAACGGTATCGCGCAGCTCGCCTGGGTCAGCAGGCCCTTGTTCACCGCCACCAGGCAGCGACCGCCCACCGGATCGAGCAGCTGCTGGATCGCTTCGGCTCTCGCCTCGAGATCCTGCTTTGCGCGACCGATCGTGCCGTCCCCGTAGATCGGCCGGATCACGTCGGGACCGCGATACGAGTACGCGAGCGTGAGCGCGCCCGGCGCCAAGAGCTGGGCGGCGGCGAGTGCTCGAATCCACGACTCCCAGTCCTCGCCACCCATCACCGCGACGGTCTCGTCGATCTCGCGCGGCGTGGCCGGCTCGACGGTCAGCGTCGACACCTTTCCATCGGCGCCCTCGACGCTCTTGGCGGTGTGGCTCCGGCCGATCGGCTTGAGGACCGACCAGCGATCGAGGCCTGTCTTCGAGTCGGTGCGGCGCGGGCTCGCGACGCTATAAACGACGAGATCGAGCTGGCCGAGCTCCGCCGTGATGGTGGCGAGCACCTGCTCTTTCGTTTGGTCCGAGAACGCATCCGCGTTGATCCAACGGGCGTAGATGCCGTCGCGGGCTGCGGCGCGCTCGATCGCCAGGTTGTGATACCACCCGGGCGATCCGGTCCGCTTGACGGATGGTGCTCGATCGAGCGCCACCGAGAGCGTATCGGCGCCGTACCCGAACGAGCAGACCAGCCGGCTGGCGAGCCCGTAGCCGGCCGAACCACCGAGCACCAGGACCCTTCGCGGTCCGGTGCCACAAGGCCAGCGCTCCGCTCGCACGCGCGCGATCTGCTGCTCCACGTCGGCTGCACAGCCGACCGGGTGCGTCGTCGCGCAAAGGAACCCACGGATGATTGGCTCGACCTGCATCATTTCAGCTGAACCCACCGTCGACGGCGATGACCTGGCCAGTGAGGTACCGCGCCCCCTCAGAGAGCAGGAACCGCACGACGCTCGCGACGTCCTCGGGCTCGCCGAAGAAGCCCATGGGAATCCGTGAAAGACGATCGCTTCGAATCTTCTCCGGCAGCTGGTCGGTCATCGCGGTCGTGATGTATCCGGGGGCGACGGCGTTCACGGTGATCCCGTAGCGCGCGACCTCGCGCGCGAGCGCCCGGGTGAGCCCCACGAGTCCGGCCTTGGCGGCCGCGTAGTTCGCCTGGCCCGCTCCCCCGGTCAACGCGCTCACGGACGAGACGTTCACGATGCGACCTCTGCGCTCCTTCATCATCCCGAGGATCGCCGCGCGGCTGCAGTGAAACGCACCCGTGAGGTTCACGCCGACGACCTCGTTCCACTCGGCCGCGGTCATGTTGACGAGGTATCGATCTCTCGTGAGGCCGGCGTTGTTGACCACAGCTTCCACGGTGCCGAATCGATCGAGCACCGAGCGAAAGAAGCCCTGCACCGACGCCTCGTCCGAGACGTCGGCGCGCGCGGCGAGGCATCGACCGCCGGCGCTCTCGATCTCACGGGCGACGTCGCGTGCGGCCCCCTCCTGGTCGTAGTAGTTGAACGCGATCGACCACCCGGCGCGCGCCAGGTCGAGAGCGATCGCGCGTCCGATCCCTCGGCTCGCACCAGTGACGACGGCGACCCTCGCCGTCATGCATCTACTCTCTCGAGAACGAGCGACGAGAGGTGTCCGCTGTACGAGACGCAGTTCGTGATGGCGCCCCCGATGGCGCGGTCCGAGCGCATGGTCATCAGTGCGGCGATGACGCCGAAGACACCGCTCGTACCGAGGCTCTCGCCAATCAACGACTTCGGTTGGATCGTGCGCGCTCGTTCGAACAGCTCGCGGACCGCGCTCGACTCGGCGTCGTCCGTCGGTCCGTAGCCGTTGCAGCCCGAGACCACCAGCGACACCCGAGACGCATCGAGCCGCGCGGAGCGGAGCGCCGCCTCCATGTTCTGCGCGACGGTCGTGCGCGAGGGTCGCTGCCACGCAAAGGCCGATGCGTGCCCCGAGACCTTCGCGAGCGGCTCTGCGTGACGGGCACGAGCGTGATCGGCGCGCTCCAGCAGGAGGAAGGCCGCGCCTTCGGAGGGAGCGACGGCCGGGAGGAGCCCGACCTTCTTCAGGTGCGCGAGGGACTCGACGCAGAGCTCTTCTGCACCACCCGCCATCACCATGGAGGCGCGTCCCGATCGGATCAGGCTCATGCCGTATCCGATCGCGTCGAGCCCCGAAGCCGTGCCGCTGGAGAGCGTCGTGTTGGCTCCGACCAGACGGTGTCGGATCGCGACCTGGCTGGCGGGCGCGTTCATGCTCGTGTTTGGGAAGAGCGATGCGGTGACGAAGTTCGGTCCTTCTACGATTCGCTCCCGGATGAACTCCATCATGCTCGCGAGCGGACCGAAGGCGGTGCCCAGAACGACGGCCAAGCCCGCGCCCACCGACGTCAGGTCGAGGCGGCCGCTCGAGGCCGCTTCGGCCGCCGCGATCAACGCGAACCTGGTGATGCGATCCAGCGTTCGAAGCCCCTTCGCGCCGAGGTGCGCCTTGGCATCGAACTCGGGAACCTCTCCGCCGACCGAGCCCGCGCCCGCTCTCGGGCCCGTCAACTCACGGAGCGGTGAGCGCGAGTTGGAGAGCCCATCCCAGAAGGGCCCGACGCCGATTCCGTAGGGGCTCACCACGCCAACGCCGGTGATCAGGATTTCAGTCATGGCACGCCTCCTCCACCCGCCGCAGCAGCAAGCAGCAATTGTTGCCACCAAACGCGAACGAGTTCGAGAGCGCGAACCGCACCTCTGCCTCCCGCGCCTCGTTCGGCACGCAGTCGAGATCGCACTCCGGATCGGGTTCGCGATGATTCATGGTGGGCGGAATGCATCCGCGAGAGATGCTCAGCGCGCACGCGATCGCCTCGAGCGCGCTCGCGGCTCCGAGCGAGTGTCCGAGCGTCCCTTTGATCGAGGTCAGCGGCACGTTGCGCGCGCGCTCTCCGAGAAGACGCTTCACAGCCAACGTTTCGATCCGATCGTTCGCGGGCGTCCCGGTTCCATGAGCGTTGACATAATCGATCTGGGCCGGCCACGCGCCCGCGTCGTTCAGCGCTCCTCGCATCGACGCGAACGCGCCATCACCCTCCGGGTGTGGCGAGGTCATGTGGTGCGCATCGCAGCTCAGACCATAGCCGGCGAGCTCGGCATAGATGCGGGCTCCTCTCGCCTTCGCGCGATCGAGAGGCTCGAGGACCAACATGCCGGCGCCCTCGGCGAGCATCATTCCGCTCCGATCACCCGAGAACGGGCGAGGAACGTCGGCCGCCATCCCGCCCAGCTTGTGGAAGCCGGTGTACGCGGTCAAAGAGAACGGCTCGACCGCGCCCGCGATCATCGCGTCGACTTCGCCGGCGCGAAGAAGATCGAGCGAGTGACCGAGCGTGTAGTTGCCCGCGGCGCACGCCGTCGGAATGATCATGTTGGGACCGGAGAGCTGAAGCTCCGCTGCCACGCGCGCAGGGATCAGGTAGGTCGGAAACCAGCCGTACTCGTCGAGCTCGCCCGACTCGCTTCGGCGCCAGCGCGCCTCGCCCATCTCTTCCATCGCGGGCGACTCGCCGTAAGCGGTGCCGAGGCAGACGCCAGTCCGCAGGCCTTGCGGCTGGAAGTTCGCATCCTCCACTGCCATGCGCGCCGCCTCGACGGCCAGATCGCACGCGCGCGCCGGTGCCTGATCTGGGATCTGGCCCCCACGCTTCAAGCGATACTCCGACGTATCGATGCAGTTGATCTCCGAGATACCGGAGTTGCCGCGGATGAGGTTGCTCCAGAACGGTTCGACACCGCGACCGACGGGAGCGATAACACCAAGTCCAGTAATGACGACACGTGACACGGTCGTGAGATGTTAACAAAAGCCTAGGTCGGAGCAACGGTGAGTGCCGCTCCGCCGTCGACTCAGATGCTGATAGCTCGTCTTGTGAAGTGCAACTTATCTTGCAAGAGCGGACGCGATGGTCGCAGAACCTACCCACACATCAGTGACGGTCGGCCGATACGTGGAGTGCGCAGGGCCGGCGCGATTGAGCACGTATGTATCGTTGGTCTGGGTCGCGTGATCTTGAGCGCGCAGTACGTCGGTTGACAGTGAACGTCGCGCGCAACCGCTTGCAACGTGGTGACGAAGAGACGCTTCGCTTCAACACGTGCGAAGGCCAAACGTGTGACGGTCTCCCCCTTTGATCGGGCTGAAAGCGCTCAGCTACATCGTCGGTGTCACTACACGGTACGCGACCTCGGCGGGGAGGCCGGGAACGGCCCTCTGCTGGGCGTTCCTGTGCGTAGAGGTCATCGTGCAGGCGCGCCGATACGATGCGCTGCGCCCACCGCCTGCGCTTGTGGTCGCGCTCGATGAGGAGAGCGTTGGGCGATCCCTCCGCCGCCCGGAGCGGCTCGGGCCACGCAGGCTCCGATTGATCGAGGGTGCGGCCGATGTGTCGATACTCTCTCATGGCCATCGAGTCTTCTCCTACTGGATCGCCATGCCGAGGCGCAGGCGCGCCTCGGGCGAGATCAGATGATCGAGATCCTGTGCATCCTTGCCGAGCGCAAGCTCGACCCAGGACACCTCCCCGCTGAACCTCGACTCGCGCTTTGGATAGTCGTAGGTGACGGGTGATCCGTACTCCACGCCGACGTCGCAGGTCTCGTCGGCCGAGAAGAGCAACGGTTCGGTCTGATCCACGCGACCCTCCCCGACCTCTTGCCCGTCGACGTAGAGCGTCACGGTGCCGCCCTTTCCCAGCCCGCCACCGTCGTAGTCGAACTCCATCCGCACCTGATGCGTGCCGGCCGGGATCCTCGACTCCCCCTCGACCACGTAGCGGTCGAGGCCGAAGAAGTTGTAGCAGTACTTCGGCTTCCCACCCTTGGCGTAGAGGCTCCAGCCGCCGGTGACTCCGCCCTGCGCGACAATCACCCCTTCTGCGCCGGACTCGGGGACGATCACCTCGGCAATGACTGCGTGCGACTTGTTCTTGACGTTGACGATCGAGCTCTCCGTGAGCCGGCCCATCCCACCGAAGAGGAGCTGGCGCTTGCCCCTGATCAGCTGCGGCCGCCCGGCGAGGTCCGGATTCGCGCGCTCGGACATTCGATCATCGAGCGGCAGGACGTTGTACCTGACCGCCTCGATCAGCCAGAGCCGCTGCAGCTCGTGGAGCTTCTCCGGCATCTCCTTCGCGAGATCCTTCGACTGCGTCCAATCCTCGAGCGTGTTGTAGAGCTCCCAGACGTCGTCGTCGAACGCGGGCAGATCGACGGCTCCAGTCTCCCAGGGCGTCCGGTGCTTCGTCACGGCCGTCCAGCCCTGGTGATAGATGCCGCGGTTCCCGAGCATCTCGAAGTACTGCGTCTCGTGGCGGTCGGCGGCCGCCGCGTCGTCGAACGAGTAGAGCATGCTGACACCCTCGATCGGTCGCTGCTGGACACCATTCACCATCATCGGCTCCGGCAGCATGGCGGCCTCGAGGATCGTCGGTGCCACGTCGATCGCGTGATGGAACTGGCCGCGGATCTCGCCTCTGGCCTGGATCCCCCTCGGCCAGTGCACAATCATTCCGTTGCGAGTGCCTCCGAAGTGCGAGGCGACCTGCTTCGTCCACTGAAAGGGCGTGTCCATGGCGTGGGCCCAGCCGACCGCGTAGTGGTTGTAGGACTCCACGCCGCCCAGGTCGTCCAGATGGGAGCTCAGGAACTCCGGAGTCTCCAGCGCGCCGAAGCCGGTGATCGTCACCATCTCGTTGTACGTCCCCTGCAGCGACCCCTCCGCCGAAGCGCCGTTGTCCCCGATCATCAGAAAGATCAGCGTGTCGTCGAGAACGCCGAGATCCTCGAGGGCGTCGATGAGCCGGCCGACGTGGTGATCGGTGTGCTCGAGGAAGCCGGCATAGACCTCCATCTCCCGCGCCAGGACCGGCTTCATCTCCTCCGAGACGTCCTCCCAGGCCGGTATCTCCGGATGCCGCACCGTGAGCTGGCTATCGGCCGGGATGACGCCGAGCTCCTTCTGCCGCGCGAACGTCTCCTCGCGCAGCGCGTCCCAGCCGGCGTCGAAACGACCTCGGTATCGGTCGGCCCACTCCTTTGGCACGTGGTGCGGTGCGTGCGTCGCTCCCGGCGCGAAGTAGGTGAAGAACGGCTTGTCCGGCATGAGGGCCTTCTGCTGTCGGATCCATCGGATGGCCTTGGTCGTCATGTCGTCTGTGAAGTGATAGCCCTGCTCCGGGCTCTTCTCCGGCTCGACCGGCGTCGTGCCCTCGTAGAGCGCCGGGTACCACTGGTTCGTCTCCCCGCCGATGAAGCCGTAGAAGTACTCGAAGCCACCGCCCCCGGTGGGCCAGGCGTCGAACGGCCCCATCGGGCTCGTCTGCCAGACCGGCACCTCGTGGCACTTGCCGAACTGCGCCGTCGCGTAGCCGTTGAGCTTCAGCGTCTCTGCGAGCGGTGAGATCGTGTTGGGACGGATCGAGCACTGCCCCGGCGCCGAGGTCGCGAACTCGGTGATCGAGCCCATCCCGCAGGAGTGGTGGTTGCGCCCGGTCATGAGCGCCATCCGCGTCGGCGAGCAGAGCGCAGTCGTGTGGAAGCGAGTGTAACGGAGGCCGTCGCCGCCGAGCCGCTCGAAGCTCGGCGTGCGACAGGGCCCACCGAACGCGCTGGAGGCGCCGAATCCGACGTCGTCGATGAGGATGATGAGGACGTTGGGCGCTCCTTTCGGCGGGCGCAAATCTCTGATCGGTGGATAGTGCGTCGCGGGGTCTCTCGCATCGAAGGTGGTCCCGCCTGCAGGCGGCCGGTCCGGCATCGGAAGGACGGCTCTATCGAGCTCTGACTTACTCGTTGATCGATCCTTTCGCATCGTCGAAGAAGCAATCGAGGTGCCACCCCTCGCCTCGGCTCCGGTCTCTCGGGCATGCCGGTTGCTCGAAGTGAAGGACAGCCATGTCGAAGAGTGATCCGAAGACCTCTCCCTGCTGCGCCCTCTCGCGCATGGGGGTCGCGACTCGCCCGGCGCGGGGAAAGAAGCGCAGAGCCCGTGCACGAAGAGCCGCCCCCTCGGCGCAAGGGATGGTGGACCTGCCCGGCGACCGCTTCTGGATGGGAACGGACGCCGCCGACGGGTTTCCGGACGACGGCGAGGGACCGATCCACGAGGTGCGGCTGGGCCCATTCCTGGTCGACGCTTGCGCCGTCACGAACGCGCAGTTCGCCGGGTTCGTGAAGCAGACGAGCTACGTCACCGATGCGGAGCGGTACGGCTGGTCGTTCGTCTTTCACCTCCTGCTCCCGGACGACTTTCCGCCGACGCGCGGGGTTGCCTGCGCGCCGTGGTGGCGTCAGGTCGAAGGGGCGCGCTGGTCTCGACCGGAGGGGCCGGGATCCTCGCTTCGGGATCGCGGGGATCATCCGGTCGTGCACGTCTCATGGAACGACGCCACGCAGTACGCGCGGTGGGCCGGCAAGCGCCTTCCGACCGAGGCGGAGTGGGAATATGCGGCGCGCGGCGGGCTGGTACAGGCGCGCTTCCCTTGGGGGGACGAGCTGACGCCGGAGGGGATGCACCGCTGCAACATCTGGCAGGGCACCTTTCCGGTCGAGAACACGCTCGACGACGGCTACCTCGGGACCGCGCCGGCTCGGAGCTACCCGCCGAACGGCTTCGGTCTCTACAACAGCTCCGGTAATGTATGGGAGTGGTGCTCCGACTGGTTCAGCGCAGAGTCCTACCAGAGCAATGAGCGCCTCGATCCGAAGGGCCCGCGCGACGGCACCGCCCGCGTGATCCGCGGCGGCTCCTATCTCTGTCACGAGTCTTACTGCAACCGCTATCGCGTCGCGGCGCGATCGAGCAGCACCCCGGACAGCTCGACGGGCAACATGGGCTTTCGCTGCGTAGGCGCCGTTTCCAAGCGCTGAGCCCGTGACTCATGCGGAGGCCGATCCCAGCCCGGCGGGTGATACGCTCCGCGCATGCGCACCGTCGCCACGCAGGCCCGAGCCCTCGCGATCCCGATCCTCGGCATCCTCGCCGGCGCCTGTGCCACGGCACCTCGACGGCTGATCTACGAGACCATCCCGTCGCGGGCCGTCCACGCCAAGGAGACCTATGCAGTCTACTTGCCGCCGCGGTTCGATTCGGCGGAGCAGCTGCCGCTGGTGGTGTTCCTTCACGGCGGGGGAGACGGTGCCGATTGCTTCGACGAGGCCGGGGTCGGTCCGATCCTCGACGCCGCGATCGCGGCTGGGACCATGCCGCGGGTGGTGATCCTGGTACCCGACGGCGACCTCGGCTTCTGGGAGAACTGGTACGACCGCTCGGCTCACTGGCGCGACATGGTGATGCACGAGCTCCTTCCGCGGGTCCGCGACCAGTACCGGACCGCGCCCTGCCCGGCGGGCTGTCACGTCATGGGGATCTCGATGGGAGGTCACGGCGCGCTCCGCTTCGCGCAGCTCGAGCATCGCTCCTTCGCGTCGGCCACCATCATCAGCGGCGCGATCCTCGATACCGACAAGATGATCGAGTTCTCGCAGAGCTTCCTGGTGAAGCTGTTCGTCCCGGTCGAGCGGATCTGGGGTCCGACGGACCACCGGGCCCGGATCGCGGAGCAAGACATCTTCCTGAGATGGCGCGGGCCCGCCGATCTGAAGGGCGTGCGGCTCCAGCTCGCCTGGGGAGACGCGGATCGAGGCGGCATTGCGGAGGCGAACCAGCGCTTCGCCGCGCATCTGGATGCACACCACATCCCCTATCGGAAGCTGATCTTTCCCGGCGGCCACAAGTGGACCTCGTGGGCACCGGTCCTCCCCGAGCTGATCGCGCGGGCGGTGGCACCCCGCCCTCGTGCTTCGCCACTTGCCGCAAGCCCCCGTGTCTCGCAGAAGCTGGAAGTGGAAGAGGGTCGGGTCGATCGTCCGGCCGGCCACGAACAGCCGAAGTCGGCGTCGTAGTCGTTGTCATTCTCCACTCCGTTGGCGCCGGTCGTCGTGTCCGTGATCAGCGGGTCAAGGCGCTGGGGGCCCGCGGTCCAGGACCTCGAGCTCCTTGCTGGGGCGCTTGAAGCTCAGACTCGCGGCCCACAGAAACGGCGCAGCGAACAACATCATGATCAGCGCCCCAAAGGTGCTCTTGCCGGCAGTGGCGAGCGCCGCGAAGAAGAGGAGGAGGCCGAGGGGGCCGAGCGTGGCGGTCATGATCCCGCGGGTGAGCGGCCCCAGGCCGTAGACCTCGCGTCGCGCCGGCACGCGGTGCCGGAGCGGCGCCGGCTCAGGGGCCACCAGCTCCCTCGGCTCGGAGAGGATCTTCTGGATCCGCTCTCGGACTCGTGTTGCCGAGGACTCGCGCTGCCTCGGATCCATCTGCAGCAGATCCGAGAGCAAGCGCTGGGTCTCGCGACGGGCCACCACCGCGCCCTCCCACGCGAGCTTACCGTCGAGGCCCATCAACGTCGCCGGGTCGCGCCGGGAGAGGAGGCCGACCAAGAGCGCTCCGAGGGCGTAAAGGTCGGTCGCCGGGTGCGCCTCGCCGCGAAACTGCTCGGGGGCCATGAAACCGTACGTGCCGGCGATCGTGCTGCCGCCGTGCTCGGACATCTGGACCACCTCCGCCACCGCGCCGAAGTCGATCAACACGAGCGTCTCGTCTGCGCTCCTTCGCATCACGTTGGCCGGCTTTAGATCGCGATGAATGACTGGCGGCGCGAGCTGGTGGAGGTACTCGAGGATCGACGCGATCTCGTCGACGATCTCCAAGATCTGCACCTCGTTGAGGCGCCGCCGCTCGAGCTCATCGCGCAGCGTCTTGCCCTCGATGAACTCCTGCACCAGGTACAGTGCCCGGTGCTTCCCTTGGCCGTGCTCGAACGCTTCGAGAAAGCGAGGGATCGCGGAGTGCTCCAGCTGCTCGAGCACCGCCGCCTCGCGCCGGATGAGCTCGTACCCCTTGGCACTCGGCGCGTGGCGGTAGGCCAGCTCCTTGATGGCGACGGTGCGGGAGTCGGCCAGCGCGGTCGCGCGGTAAGTGATGCCTTTGGCGCCACGGCCGACGATCGCCTCCAGCCGGTAGCGCGCGTCGAGGAGCGGCGGCCTGCCACAGCTCGCGCAGGGCTCGATCTCGGTTGCCGCTCCGCACCCGGCACAGATCATCGGGCCCGATACTATCTGTTTTGTTGGGGTCGAGCTCGAGGAGGCTCAACGCCCGCGTCGAGGGCCTCATCCCGGGCGGTTTCGTCGCTCGGAAAGGCCACCCGATCGCACGTTCCTCTGTCTCGCAAGAATGGGTTGAGGAGACGCTGCTCCGGATCGAGATCGTGCCGGCGCTCCCAGAATCGATCGAGGTTCTCGCCGTATCCGCGGGCCGCGTGCCAGGGGTTGAAGATCTCCTTGCCCCAATGGGCCGACCGCTGAAGGCGGACTCCATCTTCTGATGGAATTCACTCTGAAAGAGACCTCGCTGTCTGTTGCCTGTGAAGCACCCAATGTCCGGCGGGAGGAGGAGCCCTCATGCTCCCGGCCTGCGCGGTCACGGAACGCCGAGCGCCCAGGAGCGGAACGGGTCGACGGTCGGCCCGCACGGCTCGAGCCCGATCCGCTGTGGACCGCGGGTCACGTCTGTTCGCCCGACACCCATCACGCAGCACCTCGCGCAACCTTGGGCGCGATGGGCAAGACACCTTTCGCCCGGCGCTGGTCGGTCCGTCTCTTGGTCGGCGTCTCCACGCTCCTCTCTGCCGACACCGCGCTCGCCCAATGGACCGCGGTCGCGCCCGGGATCGATCGCATGTCCCGAACCGACCCGGGTCCCCGGACGATCGACGCGCTCCGCATCAACCTCTGTGAGCCGGGCGTTCGCCTCCGTGCCACGACCTACGCTGAGCGAGGCCAACGAACCTCCGCATGGGCCGCCGACCAAGGCGCCGTCGCCGCGACCAACGGCGGATACTTTCTTTTCGGCAGTTTCGAGCCCGACAATGGCGTCGCTGCCGGCGGCGGTTCCGCCTGGCCGACCTCCACGAACAGCGCCGTGCGCGGCATGTTCGCGGTAGGCCGCAATCAGCTCTTCCACGCCCACGCCTGGGAGACGATCCCCCTCCCAGCTTGGACCCAGGAAGCCGTCAACGGCGACGCCACGCTGGTCGACGGCGGCGCCGCCGTCGATTGTGGCGGATGCGGCGGAGGGCGCGCGCCACGAACGGCGGTGGGCTATACGAGTGATCGGCGGACGGTCTATCTCGTCACGGTCGACGGCCGCACCTCCAGCAGCATCGGAATGACCATCGACGAGCTGGCGGGGTTGATGGCCGGCTTCGGCGTCGAGCGCGCCATGAACCTCGACGGCGGCGGATCAACGACGATGTGGGTCGAGGGGATCGGCGTCATCAACGCCCCGAGCGACGGCTCCGAGCGCGTCGTCAGCAACCACCTGGGCGTCTTCTACGAAGAAGGCCAGCCGGCACAACAATGCCCCGACGCCTGCCAGAGCATCCCCTCGGTGGGCGGCACCATCGAACAGGACGATCCCTGCTTCGAGACCTTCGGCCCCAGCAAGTGGTGGCGCTACGCGAGCGCAGGACAGAGCGGGCTGATCTGGACCAACGCGTTTCAGTCCGCCGACCCCAGCAACTGGGCCCGCTGGGACCTGAACCTCCAGGCGGCCCAGCCCATGCGCGTCGACGTCTATATCGACCCGACCTGGGGCGTCTTCTCGGCCGCCCACTACCGAGTGCGTGCCGGCGGCGCGGAGACAGACGTCTTCATCGACCAAGGTGCCGCGAGCGGTTGGACCGAGCTCGGAGAGTTCGACTTCGCTGCCGGTGGCGACGAGTGGGTCAGCGTCTACGACAACACGCCTAACGCGCCTGGCGGCGATCAGCACATCGCGATTGATGCGCTCAGGATCGTGCCGATCGACCCGGGCTGCAGGGACGATACGGACTGCGACTCCGGCCAGATCTGCGACGCGGGTGAGTGCATCGAGGCTCCACCCGCCCAGGACGCCGGTGTGGAGAACGATGCCGGCCTCTCGGAGAGCGACGCGGCGCTCCCTCCCGCCGACGCCGGCCCGCCCGCTGGTGAAGATGCATCCGCCGGCACGCCGGATGTAGGCCCGACCCCTGACGCGGCTGGGGCGACCAAAGACGTCGAGGGCAGCGGTTCTGGATGCGCGTGCGTCCGAGACCAGCGCAGGCACCCCGGCCTCCCGCTGCTCGCGCTGATCGCGATCGGCCTCATGGGATGGCGGGCTCTTCTGCCGGACCAGAAGGGCTGTCGCCGGATCAAAA
Organism: uncultured delta proteobacterium; assembly: GCA_963803435.1. Classification (GTDB taxonomy): domain Bacteria; phylum Myxococcota; class Kuafuiibacteriia; order Kuafuiibacteriales; family Kuafuiibacteriaceae; genus CAWDML01. Next base: position 945,872 of record CAWDML010000001.1, read on the forward strand.
CCAGCTCGTGATGGCGTCCCAAGCTTTCCTCTCAGTGCTTCCAGGGGACCTCGAACATCCGCGTCCACTCCTCATCGTCGATCGGCGGCGGCGAAGGCGGCGCCGTGGGAGGGCGGACCGCTGCGGTGCGAATCGCCTGAAAGACCAGCCCGGCGAACCAGCGAGACAGCGCAGCCTGGTACTCGCGCAGCGCCTCGAACGCCTTGCCGTGGCCGAGCGCGTCGATCAGCGCCGCGTCGGTGTGGTGGCTCAGCACGTCGATCTCCGCCGGGACGCGGCGGAGGATCCGATCGACGTGATGCCAGAGGTCCGGTTCGAGGATCGTCTTGAACTCGGGGACGCTCATCCGCCCCGCTCACCCAGGACACCGCGGATGTTTCGATCCTCGGCCTGGTGGAGCGTCTTCGCGATCATCATCCAGGTCTCGTTCTGATCGGAGAGCTCACGCACTCGGCGTGCGTCGTGCTCCATCCCCTGGTTCGAGGGGTCGCCGATCCTCGGAACGCGCTGTTCGATCTCCCGGTTGTTGCGCTGCATCCACTGGTAGATCCAGCTCATCACTTTGCTGACGGTATCCATGATCTGTTTCTCCTCCTTCGTGGTCGCGTGTCGCCGTACCAAGAAGCGTGCCTGGCGCGGATGTTGAACCGGGCTCCGCGCGAAAGGAGCCACTCATGATCAAGACGATTCTTCCACCGCCTCCGCCTCCCACCGATCGCGCACCGGAGGAGCCGCTCGGCGCCGAACCCGCGTTCGAAGATCTCGAGGCCTGGGGACGCGAGATCCGCATTCGCGAGGACCATCGCACCATCGAGAGCGCGGCGGACGCCTATCACCACCGAACGCAGCAGGCCGGGATCAAGGCGTTCCTCTCCTGAAGCGTCCGTCCGCACGAACAGGTGTTCGGCGCGACGAACGGCTCGAGGGCCGCATCGAGACGCGCGCACGCTGGCATCGAAGTTGAACTGGAGCGGCCACGAAAGGAGCTACGAATCATGGCAGGCACAAACCCCGTTACCACCACCCCGGCTACGAACCTTCAGACCTCTCAGGAGGAGCTGAGCACGACCGCGCTCGAGGGCCTCGATCAGGAGATCCGTCGGAACCGCGAGGTCCAGGACTTCCGCACGCAGGTCAACGCGGCCCAGAAGTACACCCACCAGCAGACGGTCCAGCGGGCCGCTGAGTGGACACGCTGAAGCAGGGAGGGACCGACAGATGTTCGACTATGGAATGGGATGGCATTCGTCCCGCGCGTCGAGGTTCGACCAGCTCGACCGCGACGGGACGATCGACGAGTTCGAGAAGGCCTCGCTCGATGGGGATCAGCGGACGCTCGATCGCTTGATCGATCAGCTGCGACGCGAGGTGAGCTTCGAGCGCGGCTCGGAGGGACGGCGTCTCGGCCGGGCCGAGCGCATGCTCGATCAGCTCGGCCGGACGGCGCGCCGCGGGCGGAGCGGGCTGAACGACGAGGACAACGATCTGATCCAGCGCCTCAGGAGCGCGCTGCTCGCGGGGGCGAACGGTCACGACGACCTCACGTCTGCGATCGGCGATCCGGAGGAGCTGGCGCGGATGGGCCGCGAGCTGGCCAACCGGCTGCGTCATCGCGGCATGCACGGGCAGGCTGCGGCCGTCTCACAGGCCGTGCGGCAGCTCGAAGGGCAGATGCGCGCGAACGACCTCGGCCGCCTGGCTGACGACTTCGAGGACGCCTCCGCCAACGGCGACGGCCGGGCCATGGACGAGATGATGGACTCGCTCGCCGGGCGGATCGGCCGGGGCGAGGGGCATCGCGGCCGGTCGCTGTCGCGCACGGAGCGCGGGCTCGATCGTCTGGGGCGGATGGCCCGCCAGTTCGGCTACGACGAGGACAACGACACGATCCAGCGGCTCCGCTCGGGTGTGCTGGCGGCGATGAACGGTCAAGACCGGCTGCGGACCACGCTCGGCGACATGCCGCTCGACGAGCTGATCGAACGCGGGCAGCGGCTCGCCGATCGGCTGCATGATCACGGCTACGAGAGCGGCGCAGACGACGTCGAGCGAGCGCTCCGGGTTCTCGAGAATCAGCGGGATCACGAGGGCTGCTGCGGCCCGCACGAGGATGACGAGTCCGTGTCGCACTGCGCCCGCCCGAGACCGGGGGGCTGGAACGATCCGCGGGGGATGGAGCGGGACGGCGATCGGATCGTCACGCGCGGCGGCTACGAGATCGAGGCGGAGGGCGACAGCAACTGGTCGATCTGGGATCCGAACGGCGACATGATCGCGCGGATCAGCGGAGATCCGCACGTCACGGAGGGCGACGGGACGCGTTGGGACTTCTCGAAGGACTCGATCTTCCGGCTCCCCGACGGAACGCAGATCTTTGCGGACACCGACCATGGATCGGGGCGCGGGCGTGCCGCGACCACGCGGCGCCTGGTGATCGACGACGGCTCCGACCGCGTCACCATCGACGGTGTCGACGGCCGCCACCCGCAGATCGGCGAGATCGGCGCGAGCGAGCGGGACGGCTTCGAGAGCGCGCACGGAGACGATGGCGAGGATCTCGACGTCTTTTCGCTGGTCAGCGAGGGCGATCGGATCCAGTTCGAGCTGCTTCGCAGCCTCGGCATCGTGGACGGGTCGTCGGTCGGCGAGGACGGTTATGAACCGACCGCTTCGGCTCGTGCTTGATCGCAGCCAGGAAGAGATCGACCGGGTTCGCCGGGCGCTCGAGAGCCCTCGGTGGCAGACCTCGAACGCCCGGCGGGCACGGCTCGAGCTGCAGCAGAAGATCCTCGAGAGCACGATCGAGGCGATCGAGGTGGGATCACTGCGCCGGTAGATGGATCGTGAAGATCGGGTCCGGATCCCCACCCGAGGTCGCTGCGACACCGACCGCGACCGCGGATCCGGCGACCACCACGCCGATCGCCGTCCAGACCCACCACTTCTCGTACCACCGCTCCTCGGGCGGTTCAGGCGCGAGGGCCGACATGACCGTCGTGTGCGTGAGCGGATGGTGCGCGTCGCCCGCGCTGGCCAGCGCCTGCTCGGCTGCGCCGACGGCGACGCCGTAGTACTCCACATGCGGATCGAGCGGGAGCTCGATCGTGAAGCCCTGCTCACCGCTGGAGAAGGTGTGCGGGAGATAGGGATCATCGCGTCCCGAGCGGGAGTAGAGAAGGAGCTGCGAGACGAGCCGCTCCGGATCGACCACGTGCGCCGAGATCGAGAGCCGGCCCTCCTTCACCTCGGGTGCGTCCAGAGAGAGCCGGGGAGCGATCTTCTGCCACCGCGCCTTCGCCCGCTCGAAGATCGCGTTCACCTTCGGCGACTGGCCCTCTTCGAGCACGTACTCGGGCGAGAGCATCAACAGCCGCAGATAGGCGGTTTCGGCCCGCGCTTGATCGCCGAGCGCGGTGTGACAGACCCCGGCGAGCGCGTAGGCGCGCGTCCGCTGCTCGAGCGTCAGGTCGGAACGCTCGAGCAGCCGCGACAGCCGTTCGAGCGCGCCTTCGAACGCCAGCTCCTTCTCCACCGCTCCGACGATGCGGGCCAGCTCCCGCTCGGCCGTGTCGACAGCGTTCGCAGGCGAGGGGGCGATCAGGAGCAGCGGGAGGAGCAGGCGGATCATCGCGATGCGCAGCCCCCCAGGACGGGCGGCACGGAGGCGAGCGGCCCGCTGCAGGTCGCCGTATCGATCCGGATGACCCCCCCGCTGCCGCCGCCCCCACCGCCGCCGCTGAAGCTGGCGCCCCCCGATCCCGGGATGGGAGGGAGTGCGCCGCCGCCGTCGCCACCGTTGCCGCCGTCGGGCAGCAGAGCGGCCCCGCCGGCTCCGCCCGCCAGGCCGTCTGCGCCGTCTTCGGCCGGCAGGCCTCCGCTGGCCTCGTTGGAGGCGCCGCCGCCGCCGCCGCCGCCGGCTGCGTTCAGCGAGCCGCCGGCGAAGGTGACCTGCTCGGCCTCGAGGAGGATGGCTCCGCCGCCTCCACCGCCTCCGCCTCCGCCGTCGTTCGTGCCGGTCTTCGAGATCGCGCCGCGCCCTCCGCCGGCGGCGGCCGCGATCGTTCCGGAGACCGCGATCTCTCTCGCGACGATCTGGAGCGCACCGCCACCGCCGCCCCCGAGCGCGCTCGGACGGTTCTCGAGCGCACCGGTCCCGCCGTTGCAGCCACCGAGGAGCGGCACGAGATCGGTCGGCTGATGCGACGCGCCACCGAGTCCGGGGGTGCAGCTGCCGTCGTGGCCGGATCCGCCGCTCGCGCCGTCCTGCGCCGCTCCTCCTCCTCCCCCGCCTCCCCCTCCGTTGCAATCGCCCCCACCGAGCGGAGCGTCGTTGCCCGGACAGACGCCGCCGCCGGGTCCGCTGATCGTGCCGGTGGCGGTCGCGTCGAGCATGCCGGCGATGGTGGCAGAGTCGCGCACGAGAAAGACCACGGCGCGATCGCCGACGATCCGCATCAGGCCTGCGATCTCGAGACTGCTCATCGACAGCGCCACCAGACCGTTCACCTCCGTCACCTGTGGGCGATCGCGCGAACAGCCGAGCGAGAACGCAAGGCGCTCCGAGTCGAAGCGGCAGGTGGTGTTGGTGGGGACGGAGAAGGCGACCTCGTAGGCGAGCGGATCCGGATCGACGTTCTTCACCGGGAAGGAGAAACGGGGGCCGCCGTCGTTCACGCCGCCGTCGGGCGATCCTCCCTCGACGCCTGCGTCCTTCATCTCCACGAATCCAGCGTCCGGCGCCGGCTCCGCGCCGCATCCGGTCACCGCCGGCGGCCGGCCTCGGAGCAGGTGGATCGCAACGCAGGAGGGGAGCGAGGCAGAGGTGCTCGCGCTCGCGACGATGGCTCCGTCGTGAAAGAGCTCGACCTCGAGCTCGACCGTAGTCGGTTCGGCGGCCACCACCCGGAACAGGAACGGGCTCGAGCCCTCGAGATCTGCGGCTTGCTCGAAGGCGCCGCCGTTCGAACGCACGCGTCCGGTCAGCCGGTCTGCCTCGTCGGGTACGCGCAGATCCGTGTGGACCTCCACGGCGAGCTCGACCGTTGAACTGCAGCTCGTCGCGAGCAGCCCCAGCGGAAGCAGCCAGGGCATGCCCCGGGTGTGGCCTCCGGTCATCTGCAAACCGAGCTGACAGGGTACAGGCGCGGGCCGGTTTGGTGAAGGTGATAGACTTTCGAGGTGGCGAAGGGCGCCCGTCTGGGAGAGCTCTGGCTCCAGCGGCGTCTCGGCGCCGGTGGAATGGCCGAGGTCTTTCTGGCGCGCCGGGAAGGTCCGAGCGGCTTCGAGAAGCAGCTCGTCGTCAAGCGCCTGCTGCCGCATCTCAGCCGGAAGAGCCGCTTCACGGAGATGTTCCTCCGCGAGGCGAGGCTCTCGGCGTTGATCGATCATCCGAACTTCGTCCACGTCTCCGCCTTCGGCGAGGAGGACGGCCAGTACTACCTGGCGATGGAGTATGTCGACGGGACCACGATCAAGCAGCTCCTCGAGCACCTCGGCACGTTCGCTCCGGGCGTCGCCGCCCGCATCGCGATCGATCTTCTCGACGCGCTTCACGCGATCCACAACGCGACCGCGCTCGACGGGCGACCGCTCCATCTGGTCCACCGCGACATCACGCCCAGCAACGTGATGCTGACGGCCTCCGGGACGGTGAAGCTCCTCGACCTCGGGATCGCGGTCTCCAAGGACGAGGGCACGCCGGCTCGCGCCGGGACCCGGAAGTACATGTCCCCGGAGCAGTCGCGCGGTGATCCCGTCGACGCGCGCTCCGATCTGTACTGCGTCGCCCTGCTGCTCGCGCTGATGATCAGCGGTCGCCATCCGTTCGACACCCAGAGCGTCACGATCGCGTACAAGCGGGCGCCGCTTCCGTTGCAGGCGATCATCCGCCGCCTCCTCGAGGAGGATCCGGAGGCGAGGCCGCGCTCCGCTCGGGAGGTCCAGGATCAGCTCGAGCAATTCGCGCTCGGCTGCGGGCGTGAGGGGACGCGCGGCGCGCTGGCGAAGCTCGCCTCCTCCGCGATCACCAGCGTCCCCGAGGCCTCGGGCGGCCGTGGAACCGCTTCTCTCGAGCCGAGCGAAGCGTTGTCGTCGACACCGATGGGCGTGCGGGTGGAGCTACTCGAGTCCGAGCGGCCGACCTTGCTGCACCGCTCCGCAGAGCTCCAGGCGCTGCCGCGCTCCCGCCGCGCGTGGCTCGGCGTGGCCTCCCTCGCTGCGCTGTCGGTCGCGCTCGGCGTGGCCGCGCTCGCCGGTCGCTCGGAGGCGACGCCCGCCGTCGCGGCGGCACCCGTGCGCTCGGCGCCGCCCGAAGCCCCGCCCGAACCACCCGCGCCGGTCGGGTCCCCGCGAACCCCTGAGGAGGCGCCGGCGATCGCGACCGTGGAGAAGCCGGTTCGGCAGCAGCGGCGAGCGAGCCGGCGCGCCCGCACGCCGAAGAAGAAGCGACCGGTGGGCTCCAGCTACCTGAACATCGACGCCCGCCCCTGGGCGATCGTCTTCGTCGACGGCCGCTCGCTCGGCCAGACGCCGCTGGCCCGCGCCGAGATCCCCGCCGGCGATCACCACGTTCGCCTCGTGAACCCGGACCGCGGGCTGGAGGCGAGCTATCGCATCCAGTCCGAGCCCGGGAAGGTGGTGAAGATTCGGGGCCGCTTCAAAGGGATCGATTGACCGGGCTCCAGCCGTGCGGAGGTCGGAGTCTCATGCCGCGCCTTCGACCGGCTTCGAAGGCAGCTTGGTGTGCTTGGCGATGCGGTTCGACACCGCCCGCGCCACCGTGTACGGGATCCAGACCAGGATCCCGCCGACGACGACCGCGGCCAACGGCCGGAAATATCCGAGCGTGATCTTCTGAAGAATCGCGTCGACGACGAACGCCACGATCAGCGGAATGGCGAGATCCGAGAGCGACTGCTTCAGCAACTCCCACCTGCCGTGCGAAGTCGTGAACAGGCGTAGAAGAAACGGAGCATGGCCTGCCTTGGCGTCACCGATTCCGAGCTTCAGTCCCACGAACATGGCCATGAGAGGCTGGAGGATCAGGCGAAATCTTCCCGCTCCGCTCAGATCGCGAATGATGCCGTCCCAGAATTCGTAGTGATTCATACTCCCGCAGGGTTCAGCAAGAACCGAACCCACGACGCTTGAAGACTGCGCTCGCGATCATCAAGCCGACCACCAGCTGGAAAGCGATCAGCAGCACTCGGAAGAAGGAATCGCTCGACTCGGGAGAGCCGGCGAGGAGATGCAGGATTCCTTGCGTGCCGACGAACCCGGGCGCGAGCTGGAGGAGCCCCGGAACGACCATCGTGGCCGGCACATTGCCAGGGATGCGCGCGTGGAGCTTGGCGGCCACGCCGAGCACAAAGGCGGAGACCAGGGGGGCTCCGTCGGGAATGAAGGCCTTGGTCAGCTCCTGAGTCCCGAACGCGACGAGCACGGCCAGCACCACCCAGTGCAGGTCGCGCAACCTTGCTTGCAGACACAATACGAGCGCTGCACCCCCGACGACCAATATCCCCAGGACGGTAGGGGTCGGCAGAGCCTTCCCGTGGGCAGACGCCGGCACGTCGGCGAAGAGCCGCCAGAGGTTCAAAGCGGCCAGGATTCCCGCAGCGAGCATGAGGAAGCGCAGAAGCCCGTACGCCAGCCGGATCACACCGGACTCGAGCGCGTCCGCGGTGAGCTCTTCGATCCCGGTGGCGACCACCATGGCCGGTACCAAGAGGACCGCGCCGCCAAAGAGGGCCGGCGCAAGATCGAACGTGGGGAGGAAGGCGGCCAGTACGAGCACCGCCAGGCTCCCCAACAATCCGGCCACGAAGCTCTGCAACAGGTCGACCGTTCGCGAGCGGATGGTGCGGTAATGAATCAACCCGGCGATGACCCCCGCGGCCGCAGCCACCGCCATCTCGAGCCAGGCACCTCCGACGCGAGCCGCGACGGCCGCACTATAGACGCCGTAGGCGACCACCACCGGCGCCTTCGCATATCCGGTCACGCTGGCGTTGATCCGGCGAAGCTCGTCTCGGCCCTCCTCGATGTCGCGGCTCCCGCCGGCCAGCGACCGCCCGAGCGCCAGCAGCTCATGCATACGGGCCATCTGCCAGTGGCCCTCAAAAGGAATCTTGTGCAGCTCTGCCCGGCGCTGTCCGTTCTCGACGGTCTCCGCGAGCACATAGCTCTGCAGCACCACGAGCTCGCTATCGACACCGAGGGTGCGGGCGGCTCCTCCGACGAGATCTTCGATGACGTTGGACGGTACCGAGACGACGTGCAGTGCTTGGGCGAGCTCGATCAAGAGTCGAGATGCCTCATCGGGATCCTTCGGCTGGGTAGTCATGAAGGAGCGAATCGCAATCTCCGTTCCAAGCCGCTCGAGAGTGTCGCGAAATGGTCGCCGAGGTCGATCGACTCGGCGCGATCCGGGAGCTGCGCATCGTTTGATCAATGGAGCAAGAAGGCAAACGCTCCAGATGCATGACGATCGCTACGCTGCTCCTGCTGTTGTCGTCGTCCACAATCTCGACCGCTTCGACGGCGACCGCCGCTGCGGACTCCTTCCGCGTCGACTTCAAGCCGGGCTCCAAGGGACTCGTCATCGAGGTACCGAAGATTGTCAGCGTCGCGATCGGTCTTCGCGGACAGCTGCTCTACGCCGTCCAGAAGGGGACCGAGGTCGAGCAGAGCTTTCAGGTGCGGCGAGCGCGGGTGGTCTTCCAGGGCTATTTGTTGGGCGAGCACAACGAATACGAGGTCGAGCTAGCACTCTCCCCGGAGGACGTCCTCGATGCGAACGGCGGACCGGACGGTGACCCGCAGACGTCGCCGCTGCTCGACCTGTTCGTTCGATTCTCCCAGCTCCGCGACCTCACGCTGCAGGTGGGCCAATACAAGATTCCGTACGATCGGGAGCGAATGATCTCCTCCGCAAATTTGAACCTCGTCGATCGATCGATCGTCGACTCGGAGTTCACCTTCGATCGCGATATCGGCGCCGAGCTCTTCTCGAAGGATCTGCTCGGTCTTGGGTACCTGCGCTATTACGCCGGTGTGTCGGTCGGAGAGGGTCGCAACACGACGGAGTTCTCCGACTTCGGCAACCTCTACGTCCTTCGCGCGGAAGTTCTTCCGTTCGGTCTGTTCGACGACGGCACGGAAGGCGATCTCGGACGCACGAAAGCGCCGAAGCTGTCGGTGGGGATCGCATACGCATTCCTGGACGGCGGAAAGCGGGACAAGGGCATCCTCGGGAGAGTGCCGTCGGACGGAGGCACGACAGATACGCAGAACGTCACGGCCGATTCTGACGTTCCTCTGGCGAGGGCTCTCGATCCTCTCGGCGTTCTGCCTTCGCGACGGTGAGCGGTCTCCTCCCGAGGGTGCGAGGGATGTGGCCCTTCCGCGTGACGCGTGGGGCTACCTGGTCCAGCCGGCGTATCTTCTGCCGTGGTTCGAGCTCGAGGTCGTTGCTCGGTTTGCACGCGTCGTCCCCATGGGCGGTTCGAGCGTCACGCTCAACAGCGACCTCGGCGGCGGCGTGAACTACTACTTCTACCAGGAGGCCATCAAGCTGCAGGCTGACTATCGCCGCCTCTGGCGGACCAATGACATTGGAGTGGGGACCGACGTCTTCCGCCTGCAACTTCAGCTCGCGCTCTGAGGCAACGCCAACGCGGGCTCAACAGGGTCTGCTTCTTGCTCGGCGTGAGAGCAAAGGAGTGATGAAGTGACCGACGAACGAAAGACTCTCCCAATCGAGGATCACGCGTTGATCGGGGACTTGAACACCGCAGCGCTGGTCGCTGGCGATGGAACGATCGACTTTCTATGCTTACCCGACTTCGACTCCGACGCGTGCTTCCTCTCTTTGCTCGGCGATGAGAGGAATGGGTGCTGGAAGATCGCGCCGCGCACGGATCCGCGCCAGAGCAGGAGGCAATATCGGGACGACACGCTCATCCTCGAAACCGACTTCGAGACCGACAGCGGTTCGGTGCGGCTCATCGATTTCATGCCCATTCGTTCAGGGGCCCCTCGCGTCGTCCGGATCGTCCAAGGGCTCCGAGGCGACGTGCCGATGAGGAGCGAGCTGGTGCCGCGGTTCAGCCATGGCCTGACGATCCCGCGTGACAGACCGCGGGACGGAGTCGTCGCAGCGATGGCCGGGCCGGACGGAGTCTTTCTGCGCACGAGCGGAGAGATCACGCCGGACCTTTCTTCGGACTTCACCATCCAGGCTGGCTCGTGCGTCTCGTTCGTCATGGCCTGGGCACCTCCCTACGAAGACGTTCCTCCCGCGATCGACCCGGACCGATCGCTGCGGGAGACCGAGGCGTTTTGGACGGACTGGAGCTCGACCCTCCACGTGCCCGAGGGCGACAGCGAGGTCGTCAAGCGATCGTTGCTCACGCTCAAGGCCTGCTGCTTTGCGAAGACGGGAGCCATCGTCGCCGCCCCCACGTTCGGCCTGCCCGAAGCTCCGGGAGGCAGCCGCAACTGGGACTATCGATTCTGCTGGCTCCGCGACGCGTCGCTGACGCTCGGTGCGTTGCAGCGAGCCGGACTCGAGGACGAAGCGAAGAGATCCTTCGAGTGGCTGGTCGACGCCGTCGGAGGAGCCCCCTCGCAGCTGCAGATCATGTACGGGATCCGAGGCGAACGGCGCCTCACGGAGTCCGAGCTCGATTGGCTCCCCGGCTACGGAGGGGCGCGCCCGGTGCGCATCGGCAACGCCGCCTACCGCCAGTTCCAGCTGGACGTGTTTGGAGAGTTCGCGGCCATCCTTCATTCGGGAGCCCGCCAGATTCGGGAAGCTGTCTCCCCAAGCGAGGGCGGCGCTGAAGGTGGCGGCGACGAGCGTGGCGGCCAAGTGGATGGAGCCCGATCATGGGATCTGGGAGATGCGAGGTCCGAACCGATCGTTCACGTCATCGAAGGTCTCGGCCTGGATGGCGATCGACCGCTGGGTGCGCTCGATCGAGGAGTTCGGGCTCGATGAAGACGCGTCGCCGTGGATCCGCCTCCGGCAGACCATCTTCGACGAGGTCTGCACCAAAGGCTTCGATCCCACCCGAAACACCTTCACCCAGTACTACGGCTCGAAAGGGCTCGATGGGAGCCTCCTCGTCATTCCCTTGTCCGGCTTTCTCCCGGCCGACGATCCGCGGGTGGTCGGAACCGTCGCTGCGATCGAGAAGGAGCTCATGCCCCAGGGACTCGTGCTCCGCTACCAGACGGAGGAGACGGACGACGGGTTGACCGGCGTGGAGGGAGTCTTCCTGCCATGCTCCTTCTGGCTCGCGACCACGTACCACCTGATGGGCCGGCACGAGGATGCGCGCGCGCTCTTCAACAAGCTCGTCCGGATGTGCAATGACGTGGGTCTCCTCGCGGAGGAGTACGATCCCACGCACGGACGCCAGCTCGGCAACTTCCCGCAGGCGTTCAGTCACCTCGCGCTCGTCGACTGCGCCTACGCCCTCGCCGAGCGGCAACCGCCGGTGCAGAGTCCCATCGCCGCGCACGCCGTCGCCTAGGAGCGTGTAGCGCGTAAGCGCTCACGCGACCCCGGGCCGGGTTCCGGTCCGGTCCGGGTCCCGATCTCGAAGATGGCTGCCTTGAGTCAGACGCTCGCGACGGTCGCGAGCTTCGATTGGTAGAGCTTGAGCAGGTTGTGGGTGAGGCAGACGAGCGTCCACTCGGCTCGTACCTTGAAGAAGGAGCGTAGCGAGAACCGGCGGAATCCTCGTGCCCCTTTGATTTGTCCGAGCGCCGGTTCGACGATACTCTTCCTGCGGGCGTAGACCGCCTTGCCGTCGCGCGTTTGCAACTTGTCTCGCATTCGCTTGCGAGCGAGCGAGGCAGGCTCGTCGAGCGCCAGCCCTCCGCTCTCCGAGTCGACGGGGACGCCCGTGTCGAGCCGCACGCTGGAGTCGGAGTCGCTGCCGCCGAGGTCGTCGGCGCCCGCGTCGAGGCGGTCGCGCCGGAGGTCGATGCAGAGGCTACCGCGACCATAGGTATTGCCGGCGACGTCGGTGGCGACCGCCACGTAGCAGCGCGTGCCCTCGTCACTTCCGGGGTAGGCGAAGAGCGCGAGCGGGCCGGTGCTCGAGTGGAGGGCGGTCGCTGCGAGGAGCTGTTCGTCGTACGGGGTCACCTCGAAGAGCTGGTAGTAGGTCACCCCGAAGTCGTCGGTCCCGGGCGTGAGGTCGGCCCGCACCACGAAGCCGAGGATCCCGCATGTGCTGGGCTGCGCGTCGATCCACTCATAGCTGAGCGTGTCGATCCCTTTGAATTCGGGAGGCGTGACGTCCGCCTGGCTGGACATGGTGAAGCGGGCAGTCACCGACTGCGATCCGGGCTGTGTCGAGGTGGCGAAGAGCGTGAAGTCGCCGACCAAGCCGAGCCCGCCCAGGTCGGCGATGACGAGCCCGTCCTGGACGGTGGGCGTGAGCACGAAGCCGCTGTCGCCCTGCGTGACGGTGACCTGCGCGTGGCTGTCGGCGCGGCCGAGCAGGACGATCTTGGCGTTGAGCGGGACGGTTGCACCGGACTCGGGCCGCGTGCCGTCGAAGCCCGGCGGTTGCGCAGGGCACGCGTGGGCAGGGAGGTCGGCGAGCGACACGACGATCGCGACGGCGAGGGCAGCCCGGAGCATGGCGCGGATGGTTCCGCGCTCGATCCGATTCGACAAGATGCCTTGGGGAACGAGGTGCCACAGAATTCTGAGGACGCGCCGAAGTGTCAGAAAGCCCTGTGCACCCAGGGCCGCAGGTTGCCGCTTCGACCTGTCACCGAGCGACGGTCCAGCGCGCCGAGAGGCGCGGCACGGCGATTGCGTTGGGCCGGACCATGTCCGAGATCCGAGGCTTTCGCTCGCCCCCTCTCCACGGCGATGCCGCGATGCGGCTCCGCGAGCTCATCGCGGAGCGCCCGCAGGAGCTGGTCTCCGCGGAGCTTCTCGACGATGTCCTGAGCCGGGAGCTCCTCGACGCGCGAGGGCTCGACGACCTCGGCTTCCTCCCCGAGCCCAGCCGGGACCTGGGACGTACGCCGGCGCAGCGGGCGCTCCACGTCGATCGTGACGAGAACCGGATCGAGACCGACGACGGCTATCGCGTCGAGCTCGCCGACAATCGCGTCTCGATCTACGCGCCGGGAAGCACCACGCCCGACACTGTCATCGACGGGCGCGACGTGACGGAGGCCGACGGGACGACCTGGCGGGCCGAGACCGGCAACTTCGTACTGCCGAACAACGCGATGCTCCGTATCAAATACGACGGCGACCAGATCGGCGATCTGACCGTGCAGCACGGAGACGGCGTGGTCGGCGTCGACGGGATGGGATGGGGCGACGGCAGCGTCGAGATCGGTCGGGTGAAGAGCGGAGGCTACGACTGGCGGGTCGACAACGTCGAGCGCAACGTCGACGAGCCGACCTACCGCATGGGCGGCTACTTCGACGGGGCGGATGACCGCGACGTCACCTGGAACCGCTTCCGCTACGGCGAGAACGAAGGTCGCATGGAGGGGCGGAGCGCGGACGGAGGCGAGTACGTCGTCAATCCCGAGCTACGCCCCGAGCTCGGGACCCCCGACTACGAGCGCATGCTTCGCTCCGAGGTCAAGGATCTTCTACGCGACGATGGCCGGCAACTACGAGGCCGACGGCCTCGACGAGGACACGGCTCGGACCCTCGCGGACACGTATCTCGGGCTCACCGGCGTCTACGACGACTACGCGAGCCAGATCCGCGCGAGCGAGCTGGGCGGTGTCGACGAGCAGAGCATCTACGGAGTGCTCGACCAGCTGCAGAGCCTCTACGACTCGAGCACGCTCTCGACGAACGGCGCGGACGCCCTCTACCAGCAGCTGCTCGGAGCGCCTCAGATGAGCGGCCTCGGTGACGCGGAGCAGCTCGCGATGCAGGCGATTCTAGCGCAGGTGCTTCAAGCTGCCGGCCAGATGGCGCCCACCGGCGCGAACAGCACGCTCGGCGAGCTCGCGTTTCGTAAGCTCCTCGAACAGCTCCAGTCTCAGCTGGCCGGCGGCGGCGGATGGCAGCCCGCCGGGCTCGCAGGATCGGGGCATCAGAGCCTCGGCTCGGCGATGGCTGCGATCCAGGCGATGCAGGCGCTGGCGCTGGCGCAAGCCGCGGCGGCGGGCGCGATGGCGTCCCAGTCCGGAGCCGCCCGCTCGTTCCTGCCTCGGCGCATCGCTCAGCCGGAGCTCGCCGCGGACGAGCTGATCGATCGCGTGCTCCGCGGGAGCAACGGAGCGCACCGATCGGGTGATCGACGCGAGCGCTTCGACGTTCGCCGAGATCGCGATCATCGCTCGCGGGATCGCCTGGCTCACGAAGCCGCCTACCTGAAGAACAAGGTCGATCACGAGCAGCATGCGACCGGCACCGCCGAGGTTGCGGAAGGCCTCAGGGCCGCGAGCCGGACGCCGATCCGGATCCCCGCCGCCAGAACGCCCCCTCGGGTCGTGAATGGGCCCAAGCTCCTGACCCGCGCACCGGTGGGCGAGGAGGTGGCGGCAGCCGGCAGAGAGGTGGCGGTGATCGGTCGCGAAGGCGCCGTGGTCGCCCGGAGCAGTGCCGCCGCCGCAGAAGGGGCCAGCGCGCTCTCCAAGGCCGGCAGCGGCCTCGCTCGCGCGGCCGGTCCGATCGCGGTCGTCGCGAACGCCTACGACATCGGGACCTCGCTGGCCGCGGACAACGACCGCGGCGACGGCAAGTACACCGAGACCAAGAAGGCGGTCGGCCGAACCGCCGGAGGCTGGGTGGGAGCCTTCGCCGGTGCCAAGGCGGGAGGGGCAACGCTCGGCATCGCCGGCGCCGCCGTCGGAGGTCCGGTCGGCGCGGCCATCGGCGGTGCGGTCGGCGTGATCGGCGGCGGCATCGCCGGTGCGCTGGGCGGCTCCCAGATCGGCGAGTGGTTCATGAGCGAAGACGAGCATCCTCCCGAGGGGAGAGGCGGCGAGGTGACGCTCGAGGATCCGAAGGCGACGGCCGAGGAGATCGAGTCTCATCTCACGCGAGGGATCACGGACTGGGCCGTCACCGACAACGATGCTCGCAAGGCGGTCTCGCTGCTCTCGCACTACGACGACGACGACCTGAAACGCCTCACCGAAGAGATGGATCCCGCGCTGCTCAATCGAATGGAGGATCAGCTTCCGGACGAGGACAAGCGGACGTACGCACGGACACTCGATCGAATCTCGTCGGCGCGGAACTCGGTGCGCGAACGGCTCTCCGACGGAGAGGTCTCGAGCACGGTCTCCGGCCTGACCGACAAGCTCTCCTACGGGATCGCCGACTGGGCCGTGACCGACGGCAACGCGCGCGACGTGGTGAACGAGCTGTCCAAGTACGGCGATCGAGAATCTCCGACGGCTGCTCGGCGGCATGGGCCAGGAGTATGTGGATCGGCTCCTCGCGAACGTCAGCGACGAGGACCAGAAGGCCTACTCGCGAACGTTGGCGCGGAATCCACGAGCTCCGTCCCTCGTGAACGCGACGGTGGTCCAGGATCGTCCGGAAGCGCGGCGGCTTCGACCCTTCGTCCTCCGCGACGCTGGTCGGGAGCTCCTCCCGCGGGCTTGCCGTGCCCGAGCCCTCCTAGCCGGCGAGATCGATCGGTCCGGCTGAGGTCGTGGGATCAGTGCGCCTCGGATTTGGCCCCAGGCGGACCAGCGTTCCGGGAGCGGAGTGTGACGATTTGGGGTGCCCACGCACCAGCGAAAGGTGGGCATCCGATAAGGGTGGACCGTGGGTGGGCAGGCTCGATTCTGTGGCGGCTTCAACCTGCCGCTCGTCCGCGCCTTCGAGCGCCAGCTCGAGCAGTTGTTCCGAGAACACGGTGACAAACCGGCCTTTCGTCGGGTGGGCGGGAACTTCGTGGTCTCCATCCCCGGCGTTGCCGAGTGGACGGTCGCGACCTCGGGGCTGAACGCGGGCGTGTTCCGCGGTCTCCGTGAGGACGTCGAGATCGGCTGCCTGCTCGTCTTCAACGACCTATCGGCGTTCAACGCGATGGTGCGGTCGACCGAGGCGGTGCGGGATGCGTTCGTGCGAGGCGGGCTCCAGGTTCATGGGGACCCAGCGCTGTTCGAGAGATACTTGTCCCTCGGAAGAGTGTCGCTCGACCTGCGGGCCGGCAGAGCGGTCGGTCCAGGCGAGAAGTCGAGAGTCAATCGGAGAAAAGCGCCGCCCTGATCGCGGGTGTTGGGCGCGTGGATTCGCAAAGGACAGCAGATGACCAACGTAACGACCATCATCAATCGCATCCTCCCGGCAGCGGGGCTCGAGCCCAAGCGGCCCGGAGTCACGGACGGCAACTTCAAGACCGCGATCGGAATCGTCGCCAGCCGCGCGGACCAGATCCTCGACACGCTCAGCGCGCGCAACCGCGACGCGGACTGGCAGAACGATGGCGACGTGTTCTCGCTGGCGGGGCTCCACGAGCAGCTTGCCAAGAGCTCGGGGCGCGGCGACGCGGCGTTCATGGCCATTGCCAAGGCGGCCTCCGACGGCCGCGGCCAGTTCACCCGGGAGAGCTTCGAGAACGCGTTGGTCGTGGCCAGCAAGGCGATCGCGGCGCTGGTCCAGCAGGACGGCCAGGCCAACCTGGGCGACGACCTGAAGAGCCTGCGCTCCCCGGCCGCCAAGAGCCTGCTCCGGCTGATGGCAGACTTCGTGGCAGATGCAACCCCGGGCGACGAGGCCCTGTTCACGCAGCTCCAGAGCATCGGCCGGATGGAAGCCGACTTTTATGGTGAGGGCGGCGTCGAGTCGGAGGCATTCCTGATCCCGGCCGGCCGCTTCTCGGCGCCCAAGCTCACCGAGCAGTCGCTCGAGGACGTTCTCGGCCTGGACATCGGCACGCTGAAGACGGGAACGGAGTTCGTGAACGGCGAGCTGGCGAGCGCCGCGTACGACGTGGTCTCGACGCTTCGCGACGACCAAGATCTCGCGAAGAGCATCCGCGACGACGGCCACGATCCGGCTGAGATCTTCGCGCTCGTAGAGCGGGAGCTGGACAAGGCACCCGGCGTCACCCCGGCGGAGATCGCGCAGCACATCGTCGACGTTCTCGCCGCCAACAACCTGGAGGAAGGCCCGCGCCGGGTCATCCAGGACGCGATCGCAGCCATGCCGCCCTTCTCGTTCGAGTCGGTCTTCTACGGCCCGAACGACCCCGGACGGACGCTCGACCAGGTGTTCCTCCCGGACCTCGCGGGCATGAGAGTCTTGGTCATGAACGCGGGAGACATCGGTGAGGTTCCGGCAGCCTTCCTGAAGCTGACCGCGGACGGCGCGCTCGCGGGCGTCACCTCCGGGGTGGTCCACACCTGAGGTCTACTCGTACACGACGTCGCTCCTCAGCACGTACTTGATCCCGGCGGTGACCTCCGACGCGATGTGAACGACGCGATGCTGAAAGAGGAGCGCCCTGCCCCTCCTCGGCTCGACCGTAGCGCGCAGCTCGGGAAACTCGGTCTGGCCGCCCGTGAAGTCGTCGTTGAGATAGACCACGAAGGTCAGCAGCGTCCGCCGTCCTCCCGGAAGCTCGACCTCGGTGTCCCAGTGCGCACCGTGTCGCTCCCCGGGCCGGTAGCGATAGATCCGCAGCCGGCGGTTGAGGCCGACCACACGCATGCCGCGAAGCACCGGAGGCACATCGCGCGCGATCTTCGCGAACAGCCGGCCGGCCTCCTCCTGGTCGTCCCACATGACGCGGGTGTTGTTCCGAACCTCGAGGTCGACGATCTCACCGTCGTGCCCGAACACCGTCCCGACCTCCGGCGTGCCTTGCTCGATGCGCCGCACGTAGTCGGCGCACTCGAAGGCATCGAGCACGCCGTCGATCGTCTGGTGCAAGGGTTGGGAGAGATCGAGAAACCCGGCGTACATGGCGCTCAATCCGTTCCTTGTTCGCAGATGCCTTCGACTTCCTCGATCTCTTTCAAGCCGCATCGAGCTGGCGGAAGCGCTTCACCATGAACCGTGTGACGAGCCCGCTGAGCGTGGGGCTCGCGCGGGTGAGGAGCGAAAGGACGCGCGCCTCGCGGGTCACCAGGATGGTGCCGCGGTTCCGCTCGACGCCGCGCAGGATCTCAAGCGCGCAGCGATCCACCGACATCATCGGCCGGAGCAGCGCCAGCGCCTTCTCCTTGTCCTGTCCGCGGAGGATGCTCCTCGACCAGATACTGGTATCGATGCCGGACGGACAGACGACGCTCACCTTGACGCCGAGCGCAGCCCCCTCGGCGCGCAGGCCCAGGCTCAGCCCGACCACGGCATGCTTCGAGGTCGTGTACGGGAGCGCGATCGGGAACGGGAAGAGGCCGGCGATCGATGCGATGTTGACGATGTGGCCGAAGCCTTGCGCGATCATCCGGGGATACGCGGCGTGGATGCCGTTGATGACACCGAGCAGGTTCACGTCGAGGACGCGGCGCCAGTCGTCGAGGGAGAGGTGCTGTGCCTCGCCGCCGATCCCGATCCCGGCGTTGTTGAAGAGGAGATCGATGCGGCCCTCGCGCTCGGCGACGTCGCCGACGATCCGTTCGATGTCGGGCCCGCAGGTGACGTCGAGCCGGACGCTGGTGGCGCGGCCGCCGGTCGCCTCGATCCGCTGCGCCACCTCCGCGGCCGCATCCTCCTCGATGTCCGTGACCACGACACGGTCGCCTCGCCGTGCCAGCTCGAGGCAGAGCGCTCGGCCGATGCCGGAGCCGCCGCCGGTGACGATCGCGACCCGGTCGGTCATGACGGCGCCGCCGTTCGGAGCGTGTAGGGAGGGACGTCGGTCTCCCAGAGCGGAGGCCAGGTCACGAACCCTCCGGCGACCTCCTTGTAAAAGCAGCGGAAGCCGACACCACCGTCGTGAAAGAGCTGCTTGAAGTCGCCGGTCGCGCGCGCCTCCCGCATCTCATCGATCAGAGCCGCGTCCGCGGTGGGATCGAGCGCGCGCGGCGCGTCGTCGAAGATCTTGTTCAGCCGCATCTGATCCTCGGGAAGACCGCCGGTGCGGAGCGCCTTGCCGGCGGGGGCAGGGTTCGGCATCGAGCCGCGGAAGGCGGGGCAGAGCGCCAGGGCCAGAGCCTTGCCGTTCGGCGCCAACGTACCGATCGCGGGGCCGGCGACCGCACCGAGGCCGACGCCGTCGCGCAGGCGGGCGATGTCGTTCTGGGTGCGGCCTTGCAACAGCTCGGTGGCGTACGCCGCGAGATCCGCCGCGTTGCCGGTGAGCTGCCGGCCCTGCGAGCGGGCAAACGCCGCCAGGGCTCCGGCGACGCCCTTCGGACCGTCGTGGACCGGTACACCCGAGACGATCATCGCGGCCTCACGCTCGGCGCGGATGCGGCCGAAGAGGTTGTTCGCGTAGAACTCGTCGATGCTGGAGAGCTTGAGGATCCGCTCTCCCTTCTTCTTCGGGTTCTCGATGCTCGCGACGGTGAAGAGCGGGCCGAACTCTCCGCGCGAGAGGACAAGGTTACCGAGGACGCGTCGCATGCGCTCGCGGAGCGGGACCGTGCCCTCCTGGAGCTCGAAGAAGCGCGACCAGAGAAAGTCTCTCAGGTCACTCTCGGTGAGGTAGTCCTTCCCCTTCGCGAACGACTTGAGGACATCGAGACGATCCCGATCGACCGTTCCATCGGGACGGACGATGCCGGAGTTGCTCGACGCGTGGTTCAGGCCGACATCGTCGAGGATCACGACGGGCGGGAAGAACTGCCCGCTGGTGGTCTTGCTCGCCAGCGCGTTCCCCGCCACCGCGAAGATCTGCGCCGCGAAGCCCGCCTTGAGATCGGAGTTGATCCCGAGCTGCGCGACGCCGTCACGCGCGAGATCGTAGGTCACGATCTCCGTCTCCTTCGGGAGACCGAGTACGCTCTGCAGGTGCGCCTTCACCCAGTCGACCCGACCCGAATACCAAGGGCCGATCGGTCCGGCGCCTGACGACTTCTGGATGCCGTTCATCTCCTGCTCCTCCTCACGCGACCGTGGCCGAGGCCAGGCACTCGCGATAGCGACGGTGCACCTCGGGCGTGATCCGCGAACCTTCCGTACAGAGCGTCAGCGAGGTCAGGACGCCGCCGTCCATCCGCATCGCGTGGAGCTGCACCACCTCGTAGCTCCCCACCGCGGGGAAGGAGAACTCGAGCAGCATCCCGCTGGCCCCATCCTCGAAGACCAGCTCCGACGTCGCGATCTTGCTCAGGCCTTCGATCGACTGCATCAGCTCATCGCAGACCGTGGACGCGACCTCGGCGAGGTTCTGCTGCTCACCCACCGTTCGCCGGTGCACCACGAGGTTCGGCCGCACGGGCATCTGGCGCTGGAGGACGCGCGGTTCCTTCAGGTTGGGTACGTAGGGCGCGCGCCAGGTCGTCATCAGCTCTTCCTCGACGAACTCCGCGGGTGGCGTGAACTTCAGCACAGGCAGGGACTCTGGCATCTCGACCTCCGTACACTCAGTATCGGCGCTCCTTTGCGGCGAGGAGTCGGACGTTCGACGCCCGAGAGCGTCAGAAAAGAGCGAAGCCTCCGAGGGATCAGCGCTCGAAGCGGGCGAGGCGCCGACTGGAGACGAGGTTACATCCGGCCCGTCCGCGTGATCCCGATCCCGGAGCACGCGCCGTCTCCCAAGGCGCCCCGATGTCGGATCACGCCCCGAACATGGGTCCGGGAGCCCGACTCATTACGCGCGCGGCGTAAGGCACAGATCGACGCGCTCGACCGCTAATCTCTCGGATGCACCCGATTCTCCAGACACGGGACAAGCCGGTGGCGCCGCTGGAGGTGCTGCTCCTCTTCCGCGACGTGATCCCCGAGCTACTCCTTCGCACGGACGGCCTTACCGGCCGCTTCGGTTTTCGCATCGGCGAGGCCGCCTGGATCGTCGACTTCGACACTCGCCGCGTGCGTGATCCGCTGGGGCTCGCGCCGGAGGAGGCCGAGCTGGACGCTGTATTGGTGGCGAACGCTCGAGACTTCATGGCGCTGTTGCGGGACGAGTGCGATCCGGAGGTACTGGTACGCGAGCGACGGCTCGAGCTCGCGGGTGATCCAGCGATGTTCCGGTCCTTCGCCGGGCTGCTCTGCCAGGAGGAGGCTTCGTGACTCACGTCGGACGGAGGGAGTGGATTGGTCGAGCGCGGATCGACCTCGACGACGAGGAGCGGCCGAAGACCATCGACCTTCGCGAGACGAGCGCAGGCGAGCTCCCCGCGCTCCACGAGGTGGCTGCTCAGCTCGACCCGGACGGCGGTGTCCGCCTCGACCGCGAGGCGCTCGCGCTCTTCCTGAGAGGCAACCTGCAGACGAAGATGCCCGGCTCACCGGAACGGGAGCTGCGCCGGAAGGCGGCGGAGGAGCTCGGCGGACTGATGTTTCGGCTCGCGGATCGTGGCGCAAACCTGTTCGCCAAGGTCAGCGGCTCACCGAGGTCCGTCCACGTGATGGCCTGCTGCATCCTCGGTCCGAGTCACGGGCTGCGCGCGGCGAACCAGGCGGCCCGGTCGCGGATATACGAACCTCGAGGCCGTGAGGAGCAGGACCTGCTGGGACGGATCATCCTGAGAGGGAACCGCATCCGGCAGGGCCTGCCCGCGCCAGAGCTCCTTCCGGAGCCGCGGGACCCCGGCCCGTGAGCCGCATCCTCCAATACGTGAGCAGAGTTTCATGCCAAAGAGAACGCGGTTACCGTGCACGCGGTGCAGTCCTCGATTTCGAGCGAGATCCGCTGGCGAGTGGACCTCTACACCCGATGTTTCGAGCACTGTCGGACCGGACGATTCTCGCTGGCTCGCTTCCTCGCGCTCATCCCCGACCGGCTCCGCCTCGTGACCGGCCAGCGCGGGATCGGCGTCCGCATCCCCGTGACGATCGAGCCTGCCCTGTCCGACCTCTGGGCGGACAGCTTCGGTGCGAGATCCGCAGCATTCGTGCGAACCCAGGACCCGAAGGAGCTGCGCCGGACGCTCCGGATCGCGCAGCTCGATCCTGAGCTCGACCCGCTCGCGCTTCTCGGCTGGTTGCGCGAGCGAGGCGATCCGATCCTCGCGAGCCTCGGCCATCTGTACCGGCGCGCGCTCTCGGAGGTTGGGCGCGGCGAGGGCGGAGAGGAGGCGGCGTACCTGGTTCACATGGTGGCGACGGAGCAGCTCGCGCGGGCGATCCCGTCCGGCGAGGTCTCCTCTCGGTTGCTCGCGTTCGCCCTGGTCCAGCTCGCGCAGGGCGTGTTGCTCGCGTCAGAAGAGACGGCATCGATCTCTGCGCGCCTCGGTTACCTCTTTCAGGCGACGCTCACGCCGTTCGCGCTCGGCGCTGATGAGGAGCAGCTCGCTCGCCGACATCTCAACTGCTATCGAACCACCGCCGAGGCGGTGGAGCTGGCCCAGCGCGTGATCCAGGAGCCGGTCGAGATGATCCCGCTGAGGCGCGTGGTCGGAACGATCGCGCGGCGTCTCTCGCTCGATCCAGAGGTCGCTCCCGTGCTGCGTCGCGAGGTCCTGCTCGAGATGATCCGGGACGCTTCGATGCTGGCTCTGCTGCAACTACAGAGTCCGCTCCCAGTCCTCGCAGAGGTCTGCCGCTCTGAGCAGGCGCTCCTCCAGCACGTCCTCAACGAGCGGCGCCGAAAGATCCTCCTCGACGCGATCTCGGCGCGCGCCCCTGAGAGCCCCAAGGCGATCGCTGCCCTCACCCGTCTACTCGCTGCCGTCGGAGCGGTGGAGGCCGGCGATCCGAGGCCGCTCGGTCTGCACGGCGGCCTCGACGCGCGCGCCGAGCTCGCCGCGGCCGGGGCGGTGGCGTTGGTGCTCGACGGGATGGTGGACCGCCTCAAGCGCGACGTGACGGCGCTGGTCCAGGAGGTACCGGAAGACGAGTGGCGGCAGGGCCGCGCGTACCGCATCGCGCTGGAGGAGGCGCCTCTCTATCGCCTCGCTGAGGGCAGACCGCAGGCGATGCTGCTTGCAGATCTCTCGGAGGCGCCCTCGGTGGCGGCGAGGGTCGCCGAGCTCGCCCATCGGCCCGATCTGGCCATCGAGCCTTCCCGAGCGGGTGCGGTCGTCCTTCGGGGCGACGTGGTCGCGGTGGTCGAGCTGGTGCTCCAGCTGCTCCGGATCGCGGGCGAGCAGCCGGTCGATCCGGGATCGCCGGCCCGGGACGTCCTCGGTGGCACGCCGCGGCGCCTCGACGAGGTCCGTGCGGAGAGCGCCGCCCTGGCCGAGCGGATCGCGACGGTGGACGCCGCGATCCGTAGGACGAGTGATCGCGAGTCCCTCGCGCTGCTCGTCGACGGCAAGTCGATGCTGGAGAAGCAGCTCGGCTTGCTCCGCGAGATCGCCTCCGAGCTGGGAACGCCGAAGGTGAGCATCCCGATGGTCGTCGCGCTGGGCGAGTTGACGGAGCGCGACGCACATCACGCCATCGCGAGCGCCGACTGGATCGAAGCCGAGCGGGCCCTCGCGCTCGAGTCCGCGCGCGTCACCCGAGGCGACGAGGTCGCGGCGCCTTTCCTCGCGAGCATCCGGGCGCGCGCCCGCCTTGATCTGCCCGCTGATCTGATCCAGGAGCTCGCGGAGGCGGCGGGCGAGCCGACCCACGTGGCGTCGGTGGCCAGCAAGATGGCTCAGTGGCTGCGCGGCGAGATCGACAAGAGGGTCCTGTCGCCGAGCGCTCTCCTTGCCTGGACCGATCCATGCGCCGAGATCCACAACCGAGGCGCGGTGCTCACCGGGGCGGCGCTGAGAGCGTGGCGGCGCGCGAAATCGCCCGCACTTTGGTTCGCAGAGCGGTCCCTGGTCTCGAGCGAGCTTCCCGAAGAGATCGCGAGGCGGTGGGTGTTCGATCGCGATCCCGAACGTCTGCTCGTGGCGCGCCGCGCCGAAGATCGAACGGCGGTCGCGATCTTCCGCTACGTCGGTGAGGCGAGCTTGGGCGCCGGACCGTCGATCGATCTGTGGGAGCTGGTTCGCCTCGAGTCCCGTTTCGGCGAGGACGTGATTCGGCTCGAGTCTCCTGGCGACACTCATCGCGAATGGTCCTGAGCGGGCGCGGGTCGGCCGCTTTGGCCCAGCGCCTGGACGTACCGAGCCAGTCGTGCTGCTGGTCACTCGCGCTCTTTGCCCCTACCACATTTGGCGCTTCCACTATCTTTGCTACGATTTTTGGCGGTGAATGAGGCTCGCGTCCTCGCCCGCGTGGTGGCGACCTTCACGCGGGCCATCCGGGCCATGGGCTACTACGACGCGTCCCATCCCGTCTTCGAGGAGAGCAAGCGTGAGGCGTTTTCCACGCTGTCGACGACGTGGCGAGACCGCACCGTGGTCACGCTCGGATCTGCAGGCCGCCAGCTCGTCATCGACGTCGATGGGAACACGCTGGCGGACGTGCACGCTGCCGACGTCGCCCAGCGCATGTTCAACCTCTCCGTGGTCGCGATCCGGATCCACGATGTCGTGACCTCCGACGACCTGGGCGCCCTGATGAAAGTTCTCGCCGAGGGCGCGGAGAAGATCCGCGCGGCAGGCGGTGCGCGCGCGCTGCTCGAGGCTCGCGGCGTCCAGGGGATCGACGTCCTCGAGGTCGACCTCGCTGCCCTGTTCACGGGACAGAGCTCCGATCTCGGTCCGCTGGTCAACGGCGATCCGATCGCCGAGATCGCGCTCCGGGGAGTCCTCCGGTTCAAGGAGGACGACGCGAGCGAAGCGCTCTCGATCAACCTCGAGAACCTGGCGACTCCGGAGTCTCTCGGTGAGTTCCTCGACGAGCTCCTCAATCGTGCGGAGCCTGGAGTGGTCGCCAGCGATCCGCAGGAGTGGGGCTCCCTCTCGGAGGACGATCTGGCGGACTTCGCGGCGCAGGCGTATGTGACCAACCAGGAGAGCATCGCCGGCGATCCGACCGCCCTCGCAAAGAGCGCCCGCGTCCTCTCCCACGCGCTCGTCCGTCTTGCGCCCGGCGCTCGCTTTGCGCTCCTCAGGAAGCTCGCCGGTAAGGACACCATGGAGTCGACGCCGCACGAGCAGGCGGTGGCGCGGCTCGGTCAGCAGCTGGGCGACGGTCAGATCACGGAGGCGATCGCCTCGGCACTCGTCGACCGTTCCTCCGATTCCGATACCGTCCGCGCCATCGGCAACCTGATCCGCCGAGTGCGACCGGTGGAGGCCGAGCGGAGGCGGTTGCTCGCGGACGTCGACGAGGACTCCATCTCCCGTAAGAAGCCGATCGATGGCGTGCTCTGGCAGCAGATCCAGTCCCAGGCGCTCTCGGATCCGGGGTTCGGCCTGCTCGAGATCGATCTGGAGAAGCGGAAGCAGGCGCTCACGCGGGCGGCGCAGCTTCGACTGCGTGGGCAATCGCCCCCCGTGCTCGGCCAGGACATCCTTCACGCGTTCGATCAGCTCTCGGTCTCCAGGCGAGGTGCGCGAGCGCTGGCCACGCTCCTCGAGCGCCCGGGACGCCTCGCCGCTGGCCTGGTGGCGACCGCCGAGGCGACGGTGGCCGCGCTGGTCGACCAGGATGACGACCCATCGGTGCTCGAGGTCCTCGGCGCGATGGTTCGCCGTATGGATCGCGACCGCGACCCCTACCTCCGAGCCGTGCTGAACCAGCTGCTGGTGGGAGAGCGGGGCGCGGTCTGGTCGGCGAGGCTTCTCTCCCAGTTCTTCGCCGGGGAGATCAGGAGCACGCGCATGATGGGCGAGCTCCTCCTCAACGCGCTGGAAGGCACCGGTGGTCGCGAGTATCAGGAAGTGCTGATCGAGCGTCTCGCGCGCTTCGATCACGCGGCGCTCCTCGATCTCGGGGAACAGGCGACCTCGGCCGATCCAGTCCGTGTGCACCATCTGGTGAGAGCTGCCCTGCGCGCCGACTCGAAGGTGGGTGTGAAGATCGCGCGCATCGCTCTCAAGAACCCGAGCTACAAGGCCAAGGAGCTCGCGCTCAAGGCGCTCGTCGAGGCGCCGAGCTCCGACGCCCTCGGCGTGCTGGCGCAGGTCGCGGGGTGGAAGGGCGACAAGCACGTGCTCGCACTGCTCGGCGTCAAGTCTGTCGAGACGCTCCGCATCCACAAGCTCCAGCTGGCGGCCGTCGGGGCGCTCGGGCTCTCCCGATCTGCGGTGGCCGTGAAGCCGTTGTTCGAGCTGCTCACGCAGAAGAAGCTCTTCGAGAGCAAGGAGCTGGAGGAGATCCGCCTGGGCGCTGCACAGGCGCTCCTGACGAACGGAACGCCGGAGGCGCGCCGGGCGCTCGAGGAGGGCGTGCGCCACAAGAAGAGGAGCGTCCGCGACGTCTGCAGCCGTGTCCTCAACCGGCGAGGCGTCTTGTGAGGGTTGCGGCGCGGGAAGCGGCGGCGCGGGACTTCGCGCTGCGGCTCTCCGGCGTCAATCACAGCCGCCGTCTCTACGGGATGAAGGGCGCGATGTGGGAGCGCGCGCTCGCCACCGTCGCGGGTGACATCGCCCGCTTGTTCGAGGAGACGTCGCAGCCCGAGCTGACGGTCGGGTTGCTCTCCGAAGGGCTCGCCGTTCTGGGCGTTCCGCTCGCGGATCCGCCGAGCTCGGTGTTGCGCTTCATCGGCGAGCTCAGGGAGCGCGACGTCGAGATCATCTCGTTCAAGCCGGGGACGACGGCCCTCGAGGTCGAGACGCTGATCGCCTATCTCGCCGCCGACCCGGCCGACGTCGCTGCGATGAAGGCGGACAGCTGGCTCCGCGAACGGGGCGTCGACCACATCAGCATCAAGCACCTGAAGCTGATGCGCGGAGACAACCTGGAGACGTTCCGCGACGTCTATTGGAGAGGGCGGCGCGTGCTCGGGCACGAGTTCGGGCGGGCGCGCTCCAAGGGCTCCCTCGACGGCGGAGCCATCGGGGAGCTGGCGCGCTCGCTCATGGAGATCATCCTAGAGGGTGACGCGCCGATCGCCACTCTGCTGGCGCTCCGGGATCGCGACGACTTCTCGATGGTGCACTCGGTCAACGTCGCGATGCTGGCGGGCACGCAGGCGGGCGCGCTCGGGCTGCCCGAGGAGGAGGTGCAGAACGTCGTGACCGCCGGGCTGACGCACGACATCGGCAAGACCAGGGTGCCGGAAACGATCCTGGCTCGCGCGGGCCGCCTCTCCGCGAAGGAGAAGGAGCTGCTTGATCAGCATGCGGCCGAAGGCGCGCGTCTGTTGATGGAGGCGCGAGGGGCGTGCCCGCTCGCCGCGGTGGTGGCCCTCGAGCATCACGTGCCCGCGCGGTTCGACCACGTCGGGCTGGCCGCCACGGAGCTGATCCGCATCGCCGACGCGTTCGACGGGATCCGCAGCCTGCGCCCGTTCGGCGACCCGAGCTCGATGACCGGCGCGGTCGCATACCTGGTCCGGCACCTCTCGGATCGCTTCAACCCGTACTTCCTCGAGCGATTCGGCGCGCTGGTGGGCCTCTGCCCGCCCGGGGCGCACGCGTGGCTCTCGACCTCCGAGATCGTACGGGTGGCGAGTGCGCACCCGGAGCTTTCGCTGCATCCGGTGGTCGAGGTCCTGGACCAGCGCGAGGGATCGAACCGGCGCGGCGAGCTCCTCGACCTGGCTCGGTCCGCGAACGATCCGACGGCGCCGAGACTGGTCCCGATGGTGCCTGCGACGTTTTCCGATCTCCGGGTGTGGGAGATAGACTCGCTCGGGTAATTTGGAGGAGCTGAAGCAGGAGGCGTTCGCGCGCCTCGGGAGCCTCGTCGACGGGAAGTACGAGCTGACGCGCTTGCTCGGCGTCGGGGGGATGGGTGCGGTCTACGAGGCGATCCATCGGATCACCGAGCGCCGAGTCGCGCTGAAGCTGCTCCACCCCACGGTGGCGCGCATCAGCTCGGTGGCCGAGCGCTTTCTGGTGGAGGCCCGGGCAGCGTCGAAGATCGATCATCCGGCGATCGTTCAAGTCCTCGACGCCGATCGCGCGGAGGACGGCGCGCTCTACGTGGTCTTCGAGCTGCTCGACGGGATCGATCTCGGGCGAGCGATCGCCCGCGGTCGGATCACACCCGAGATCCTCGGCTCGGCGATGATCCAGATCCTCAACGCGCTCTCGGTGGCGCATCAGAGCGGCTTCGTCCACCGCGACATCAAGCCCGCCAACATCTTCCTGGTGCGGAGGAAGAACGGCCTGCTCGACGCCAAGCTGCTCGACTTCGGCATCGCGCGTCACCTCGGGCGCGAGGTCAGCGACCCGGGGCTCACCGGACGTGAGTCATCCCGCCGAGCCCGGAAGCCCGGGGGGAGGCTCACGCGCGCCGGTGCAGTGATCGGTACGCCTTATTTCATGAGCCCGGAGCAGATGGCGGGCGAGGACGTCGACGGGCGGGCCGACCTCTGGTCGATCGGTGTGGTCGTGTACCACGCGCTGACCGGCGAGCTTCCCTTCAAGGCGCAGAACTACGGCGCGCTGCTGGCGGAGATGCTCAACGTCGGCGCACCCTCGCTCGCCCTCGAACGGCCGGATCTCTCGAGGCGGTGGATCGCCGTGCTGGATCGCGCTCTCTCGCCGAACCTCGAGGATCGATTCGGAACGGCGTTCGAGATGGCGCGCGCGCTGGCCGACTGCATTCGGCCGGCACCGATCGAGAAGCCCGCCCCCTCTCTGCCGAAGAAGAGCGCGCCGGCGCCGAAGGCGCCTCCCCACCGGTACAAGTGGCAGGACGCGCTCGACGGGATCGAGCGCGAGATCGAGGCGCTGGAGAAGCGGAAACCGGGCTTGCTGGAGGGCTCGTCCTCCGAGAAGAAGTCCGATCGATGAGGCCTTCCTGGTCCCAGCTTTGCTTCGCCGCTTCTCGTCTTCTCGCTGACCGCTCGGCGAGCGCCTTCCTGGGTCCAAGTCCCCGTCTATCCACCCGAAACCAGCCGCTTGATTGCCAAGCATCACGTAGAGTACCGCTACACGCTCCATGCGAAGCTCGAGCCGCCTTTGGGCCCTGATCCCGCTGTTTCTGTCGGCCCCGGCCCAGGCCGAGCCCGAGGATCGAGGGCCCCTCTCGATCGCCGAGCTGGACGCTGGGGACGTCCT
Organism: uncultured delta proteobacterium; assembly: GCA_963803435.1. Taxonomy (GTDB): domain Bacteria; phylum Myxococcota; class Kuafuiibacteriia; order Kuafuiibacteriales; family Kuafuiibacteriaceae; genus CAWDML01. The sequence goes on from CAWDML010000001.1 coordinate 974,949, forward strand.
GGCCGACGCCGTGATGATCCCGGTCAAGGTCCACTATCCGAGCAGCGGTGGCCCCTACCCGGTGGTGCTGGTGATGCACGGCTTCGTGCGCACGGGCCAGTATCACGTGGAGCTCGCCCGCACGCTCGCGAGCCGCGGTATGGTCGTGATCCTCCCTGACATGCCGTGTGGCCTCTCCGGGTGCGATCACGAGGCGAACGCGCGCCAGGTTCGAGCGCTCCTCGATTGGTCGGTGGCGGAGTCGGCCGGCAATGGACCTTTGGCCGGAAAGATCGATGGTGCCCATCAAGGCGTGCTCGGCCACTCGTGGGGCGGACTCGGCGTGTTCTTGTCGACGCAAATGCCCGGGCTCTCGGTGGTGGCACTCCTCGACGCCAACGACGATCGTGGCATCGCCGCGGACGCAGCCCCGATGGTGATGCTGCCGAGCATTCACATCACGGCCACCGTCCAGGGCAGCTGCAACGCGACCCATTGGGGAGACACGGTCTATCCGGTCACCGGCGTCCCGCGCTTGCGCTTGCGCGTCGTCGGCGCCGGTCATTGCGACGCCGAGGAGCCGAGCGACAACTTCTGCCCGACCATCTGCGGCCGAGGCGATCCCACGCTCAGTTACCTGTTCCGCCGCTACGCGGTGTCGTTCCTCGGCTGCGTCTTGATCGGCGATCCGGCGTACGCGCCGTACGTCGGAGGCACAGGGCTCGACGCGGACGTGATGTTGGGTCGAATCGACAGCGTCGACTCCGCCGGGCTCGGATCGTTGCCCTGCCAGCTCGCAACACCCACCGACGCCGGTGTCTCGATCGACGCAGCCCTTCCCGACGACGCAGGCGCTGCCGATAGCGGCGCGATCGATCCCGACGGCGGCAAGCCAACCACCGGCGACGCGACCATCGAGGCGATGGACGGCGACACTATCCTCCCAGATAGCGGGGTCAGTATCGATGCGGGCGCAAACGACGACGCGGGCTCGATGATGACCGCGCCGATCGTTCCCGCCGACTCGGGCTGCTCGGCGACCGGATTACCGCTTCGCACGTCGCTGCTCGCGTGGTTGTTGTTGATCGGCGGGCTCTGCGTACGAGCTGGGCTTCGAGCGAGGACCGGATCGTCCTCGCGCGCGCCTATCCCGGCCTGGCGCACGCGGACCTCAGGTCTGCTCGGCGCGTCGAAGCTCTGCTCGAGGCGTGATTGGAGCCGGATCGGCGGTCAAGGCCCAGGACGTGAGCCGCGAGGGGTCGGTCCGGTCGAGGCACTCACCGGCCCTCGCTTGACCCGACCCGATGACTCTGATGGCCTCCCCTGAGGTGAGCGAGCTCTCCGAAGCGGCGCTTCAGGCGTACGTCGCCTTCGATCTCGTGCCGGACAGCGCGGAGCGCTTCTGGCTCTTGCCGCCGTCTTCCGGCTCGAGCTGGCCCGCAGGCGGGACATCCAGCTCGAGGGGGATTGAGTGCTGCCGGCGCTTGCACTGATCGCCTCGGTCCCGCAGACGGACGTCGGCCTGGTCGCGCGTCTGATCGCTCCCACCTCGTCGAGCACGATCGCTGTGGGGGACGTGGAAACAGCCGCGCGCTCGGCGGCCGGATGGTTCGTCGATGTTCGACTCGCCGGGCGCGATCTGTCGGGGGCGCTCGACGCCGATCTGAGGAGCTGCGCGCTCGACAACCGCTGTTTTGGCGAGCACCTCCGGCAGCGGGGGATCGATCGCGCCTTGATCGTGGTGGTGAATCTCGACGCGAGCGTCGCGACGGCGGAGCTGCTCGGGCGCGATTCCGGCGTCGCCCTGGCGACGAAGGCGGTCGGCCTGGAGAGTGGCGTCGAGCGCGCGGTCCAGGCCGCCGTGACCGCGGTGCTGTCGGAGTCGGGCGAACGTCGCGGAGCGCGGCTGCTGGTGGAGGTCACCCCGCTCGGCGCCGAGGTCCGTGCCGGCGAGCTGGAGGTCCCTGCGGGCGAGGCGATTTATCTGCCGCCGGGTCGCTGTGCGATCGAGGCGAGCGCCGCCGGGTTCCGTTCCGCTTCACGATCGATCGAGCTCGCGTCCGGCGACGACGTCTCGCTTCGTCTCGAGCTGGAGGAGGAGCGCTCCGTCTGGCGGAGCTGGTGGCTCTGGACCTCGGTCGGCGCGGCGGTGACGGCAGCGGTGGTCGTCCCGGTGGTCGCGCTGCGGCCTGCCGGTCCCGCCACCATCTGCTACGGTGAGCGATGCGCGTCGCAGCCTTGACGCTCCTGCTGGGGCTCGGCTGCGGCTCCCGCGAAGTGGTCCTCGAACCGCCCCCGATCGCCGCGGCACGCTCCGAGATCCTCGCGCTCGATCGCGACGGTGACCTCTCGCTCTTCGCGTTCTCGCGCGACGCGCCCTTCGCCTTCAGGTTCTCCGGGGACGCCCCCTTCTCGGTCGAGTCGCTCCTCTACGACCAGCCGCTCGCCGAGCTCGGGCTCGAGCCGGGAGAGCTGGAGCGGATCGACGGCGCCTCCCGAGGCATCCCGGAGGCAGCGCACGTGTTCCGCGAGGACTTCGATCCGGAGGACCCAGCCTCGCGCTGGCAGGCAGTGGAAGGTCCCAGCGACGCGGTCGCCCACTTCCGCATCGCAGGCTCCTGTGCGCGGGTGGGCGACGAGCTCGAGCCCTATGCCGCCGAACCGACGGCGATCACGGCCGCGGACGATCTCCTCGACGGCGGCGAGGTCCACATCCGCAGGGTGGAGATCGTGGACGACGCTCGCGTGCTGGCGCTGACCGACGATCATCTCCACCTGATCCGGCGAGGCGAACGCCATGCTCCGGGGCCCACGACACGGTTCGGGAACCGCCAGAAGCTCCGGAGCTTCGCCTTCGATCGGGCGCGCGGGCAGGTCTGGGTGGTAGGCGGCACGTCGCTGAGCCTGCTGCTCCTCGACGACGGCGGTCTGACCTTCGTCTCCACGAGCACGGGCTGCGCCGGACCGCTCGACATCAACGAGACGATTGCGCTCGACGATGAGGGCCGTCCGTTCATCCTCACCGATTCCGCCGCCGCCTGCCGCTACGACGGGAATCGCTACACGCCGATCACCGGCTTCCCGCTCCTCATCGGGTCGAGCGTGCTGAGCATGGTTCGCACCGCCGATCCCATGCACCCGTTCCTCGCCGGCAGCGCCGGCCGCTTCCACATCTACGATCCGGCCACCAACATCTGGTTGCGCACGGATGCCACGCCCGATCTCTCGCCGCCGTTCCTCCCCTACGCGCTCGCCTCGGCGGTGGTGGAGGGGACGCTCGAGAACTGGGCCGGCGGCAGCGGTGGCGGGCTCCTCCGCCAGCCCGAGCTCGGCGGTTGGGTGCCGTTCCCGCTCGAGCTCCCGCCGGACTTCGCGCCCTGCGGCTCCGGTCGCTACCCCGAGATCGAGAGCTCGGAGTCGATCCGTGCGCTGTTGCCCCTCGGTGATCGGATTCCTCCTCACCAGCGAGCTCTGTGCGGCGGTCGTCGAGATCGATCGGAGCGGTCGGTGCTCGCGCGTGGCGGCGGTGCGCGATGGAATCCGCGGCGACACCTTCGACACCCTCGACGCGCGCGGCTCGCTCCTGGTGGCGGGAGGGACGCGCGGGCTCCTCTACCAGACCCGGGTCGCGACCCCGTAGAGGCGGCGTCCGTGATCAGTGCGGATCGATCCGGTCGGCCTCGGCGGTCAGCTCGATGACGTCCCGATCTCGCCCTTCGAGGGAGGGGAGCAGGAGCATCCGGTTGATCCGCACCAGCAGCGCACCGGCTCGCGGATCCGTCGGGTCGTGACTCCGGAGCCGGCGCGCGAGCGTGCTGAGCTGCCCGCGGAGGTCGGCCTCGGGCATAGACGAGGGCCGGGGGCGAGGCGGCGCCGGAGGGCTCGCAGGGGCCATCCGAACCTCTGTGGTCCGTCGCTTCAGCGCGGCTCGGCGCTCGGGCGTCGGATCGATCGCCGGGGCCGGCGCCTCCGTCCGCTGTTCGACCAGGACCGCGCGTGACCTGACCTCCGGCTGTGGGATCACAGCCGTGGGAGGGTCCTGAGAATCGGGAGGCTCCGGGGCCTCGAGCGACCTCACCGTCATCACCGCGGCGGCGAGCAGCACCAGGAGGAAGAGCACCGGCACTCGCCAGCGCGCGCGGCGTGGCTCGAGCGGTCGCGTTGGGAGCGGCGCCGTGATCGCGGCGCGCCGCGCGTAGATCGTGGTCTTCTCCGGCTCCGGGGCGAGCTCGGCAGCTCCGTGACGAAGGCGATCGATCCGCGCCTGCTGTCGCCGCCAGCCGGAGACGAGCCCCTCCGGCATCGCCGAGAGCACCTCCCGGCGCGAGGCGGCGGGCTGTGCCGCGAGGAGCGCCCGCGACAGCTCGGCCGCGCTCTCGAAGCGCTCCGCCGGCTCGGGTGAGAGCGCGCGCTGCAGCACCGCCGCCAGCGCCGGTGCCCGTCCGGTGAGCGGACGCAACGCCGGCGCTCGCATGCGCGCCAGCATCGCCGGCGTCTCTTCGCGCGGGACGTAACGCTCGAGCATCAGCGCCTCCCAGAGGAGGACGGCGAGCGCGTAGAGATCCGTGCGGGCGTCCGTCCGCTCTCCGCGGGCCTGCTCGGGCGCCATGTAGCCGGGGGTCCCCATGAGCATCCCGGTCTGCGTCCGCCAGCGCTGAACGTTCGAGCGACCGAGCCCGAGATCGATCAGCACGCACCGGCCATCGTCAGCGGCCACCATCACGTTCCCGGGCGAGACATCGCGATGGACGGCCCCGAGCGGGACCGCGGTCTCCGGATGCACCGCGCCATGGAGCGCCTCGAGGCCGTCGAGGGCGTCGGCGAAGATGCGCGCGAGGATGGGGGCAGGGAGCGCGCGCTTGCTCTCGTCGCACGCCCGTAGGATCGCACCGAGCGTCGCACCGAGGAGGTACTCCATCGCGATGAACGGCCTGTCGCCGACGGCGCCAACATCGATCACTCGGACCACGTGCGGGCTCTCCACCGAGACGGCGATCTCCGCTTCGTGCTGGAATCTCGCCAGGCCCTCGTCGCTCCTCTCGAACGCGCCCGCGAGCTGCTTCACCACCAGGAGGGAGGAGCCATCGACGGGCGAGATCGGCCGCGCCAGGTGGAGCGCACCCATCCCGCCGGCGGCCAGGCGCTCCAGCAGGAGGTAGGCACCGAACGGTCGCGGGAGCGGCTCGTCGCTCACCATCACCCCTTGCGCGGGCGGGTCAGCTCGTAGCGGATCATCCACTTGCCGAGCGTCTGCCGCGAGACCCCGAGGAGCTGCGCCGCGCGCGTCTGGTTGCCGCCGCACTGCTCGAGCGCCGCCGTGATGCGCAGACAGCGCTCTTGCTCCACGCTCTCCTTGCTCTGTGGATCGCCCGCGCTCCAGTCCGCCGCGAGCTTGTCGAGCGGGAGATGGATCAACTCGATCGTTCGGCCCTCGGACAGCAACACGGCGCGCTCGATCACGTTGCGGAGCTCGCGGATGTTGCCCGGCCAATGGTAGCGCTGGAGGCGCTCCTCGGCGTCGGCCGCGATCGAGGGTGCCGCGAGGCCGAGCTCGGCGGCCGCGCGCCGCGCGAAGGTGCGGGCGAGCGGGACGATCTCGCTCCTGCGCTCGCGCAGCGGCGGGATCTGCAGGGAGACACCGTTGAGGCGATAGAAGAGGTCCTGGCGGAACGTACCTCGCTCGATCTCCTTCTCGAGGTCGCGGTTGGTCGCCGAGACGAAGCGGACGTCGACCGTGATCGGGACGGAGCCGCCGAGGCGCCGGACCTCTCGCACCTCGAGCACGCGCAGCAGCTTGGCCTGCGTGCCGAGGGGGAGCTCACCGATCTCGTCGAGGAACAACGTGCCGCCCTGAGCCGCCTCCAGCAGACCGGCCCGCGCCTCCGCAGCTCCGGTGAACGCGCCCTTCTCGTGACCGAAGAGCTCCGACTCGACGAGGGTCTCGGAGAGCGCTGCGCAGTTGAGCCGGACGAAGGGCCCGTCGCGCCGCGGGGAGCTCCGGTGCAGTATGTCGGCGACGATCTCCTTCCCCACGCCGGTCTCACCGAGGAGCAGCACGCTGATACGCCCTGCGGCGACGCGATCGAGCACGCGCATCAGCTCGCGCATGGCCGCGTCCTCGATCACGATCGACGGTGACGGCTCGAAGGCGAGGACGCTCGGGCCGAGGAGCTCCCCGTTGGCCGCGGCCAGCAGGCGGTCCGCGGTGAGGCCGTCCTCCGGGAAGCAGGCGATCCCGGCGACGCTGCGGAAGCCGCGCTCGGTGAGGGCGCGCTGGACCTCCTCGGCCACGTGCTCGGCGCGGCTGCGGGCGCTGTCGGGGAGGAGCAGCTCGAGCTCGCCGGGGCCGTAGCTGGCGACGAGGTCCGATCGTCCGAGGGCGCGGGTCACCGCGCCTTCGAGGGCCGGCTGACCTGCCGAGCCCCGCACCGAGAGCCGCACCAGCGCGAACGGGGAGCGACGGCCTCGTGTGTTGCGAAGGATCTCCGCCTCGAGCCGGACCTCGAAGTGAGCGTGCGACGTGGTGCCCGGTCGGGGCTGGGGGATCGTCGTGCGCTGGAGGACCAGCATCGTGGCGCCGAGCTCGATGACGTCGCCGGAGCCGAGCTTGGCTCGCTCGCCCGGGGCCAGGCGTCGGCCGCTCAGCCGGGTCCCGTTCGCGCTGTCGAGATCCTCGAGGGAGAGCTCGAAGCCCTCGACGAGCAGGCGGGCGTGCACGCGGGAGATCTGGGCGTCGTCGATCCGGAGCCCGCACTCGTCTGCGCGGCCGACGGTGAGCTCGCCTCCTTCGGGGAGCGGCGCGGTGAAGACGGTCTCCGCCTGAATGACCACCAGCGAGAGGCGCTCGCCCGCCGGGTCCTCCGCGGTTCGGAGGGTGGGCGGAAGATCGATCGAGAACACGCTATCGCGAAGGTGAGGTGGCATTCCAGGGTGCAGGCCCGATTCGACGCGGGTTGTCTTCTAGACAACGTCTTCTCGACCACCGCGACGGCGCGCTCGGGCGGGCGCGCATCCGACCGGTTCGGCCCGCCGATTGCTTTGGAGTCCCGACACCAGGAGGACCCAATCATGACGATGACCATCGAAACCGAGCGCGCGCTGCTCGGAAACACCAACTTCGACCGCAGGGACGTCGACCGCCTTGCCGCGTCCGAGAAGCAGTCGTTCGCCGCGCTCCGGTTCAAGGATGGACCGGGGGCGAAGCAGTACCAGCAGGCGATCGAGAAGCTCGACGCGCTGCGGAGCGGCGGATGGCGGCAGGCGTTCGGGAGCGACTATCTCACGGAGACTCAGCGCGCCGAGATCCGGGGCGCAGTGCAGGACGTCGGCAACGCGCGGCTGTTCGCGCAGCGGGAGAATCTGGCCTCGGATCAGCTCACCCGCAACGCGGGCGATGATCCAGGGATCTACCGCGATCGCCAGAGCGGAGAGATCGTGCGCCGCGATCCGGGCGCCCGGACGCGCGAGGAGAAGACGACCACCATCCAGAACCGCGACGAGCCGGGCATCAACCGCGATCCGCTGACGGGGCGAATCGTGAGCCGGGAGCCGGGGGCGAAGACGATCGTCGAGCGCGGCGACGAGTCGGAGCGTTACCTGACCAGCGGCAAGAAGACCTATCGTCCGGGCGCGAGCTCGGAGGAGCTGCAGTCCGGACGAACGCTCCGCGAGGGAGACTACGGGGACGGCGTTCGAGAGATGCAGAGGCTGTTGAAGGCAGCGGGCTACAATCCCGGCACCCTCGACGGCTTCTTCGGCCCGAGCACGGCGAAGGCGGTGAAGCGGTTCCTCGCCGATCAGAAGAGCCCGCGCAGCGACATGGGAGCGGAGGAGCTCGCTCGGCTCGCCCAGCTCGCCAAGGAGAAGAAGGCGTAGATGATGGTGGATCGTCCGACCCTCCCGATCCTCGAGCTGGCGCTCGAGTTCCTCCGGCGCGACGCGTCGGGTGAGTACGTCTGGGGTCACGCGGGTGAGGAGGCGCTGCCGCTGCTGCTCGACGTACTCTTTGCGGTCCCGGAGGATGCGTCGGCGTCGATCGACGAGCTGCTCCGCCTCGCCAGCGTCCTCGAGCTCGAGCTCCGGTCCCCGTCGGCGGCCGCCGGCCTCCTCGCGGCGCTGCGTGCGGATCCGCGCGTGACGGCAGGCTGCGATCGCTCGGCGCGATCGCGGGCGAAGAGCGCCCACTGGTCAGGGAGCCAGGAGATCCGGCGTGCGCCGATGCGGCGCGAGGAGCGGCGTGCTCGGGTTACGCCTGCGGACGGGCGGAAGCGCAGAGCCTTCCGGACGGCAGGGCCGGGCTGAGGCGGTCCTCGCGCAGCCGCGCTCTCTGGTGGAATGTCCCGCGCGGTAGAGACCCTCCATATTGGAGCTGCCAACGGGTCAGAAGGAATTCGCGCTGCCTGCGATCAGCATTTGACCCCGCACGTTCATCGTCGACGGCTTCGATCGGATCGTGGAGCGTGAGCTGTCTGCGGGCCTGTCCTCTTGGCGGCGCGCCCGTCGAGGTGCCGCTCCACCATCGCCCAGGTGTCGGCGTCGACGACGCGCCGGCGCCGGTTTCCATCCCGATCTTGGATGCGGACCTGAACGCCGCCGCCCGGGAGGCGCGAGGCCTGATAGGCGCTCGCCGTCGCGCAGGCCTGAAAGAGCCGGCGAGCCCGCTCCTCCTCGAGCGCCTCCGGGACGTCGACGGGCTCCACCGCCCGGGGCGCCGGCGGCTCCGGCGCGGCCGGCGCGTCAATGCGCGCCTCGAGGAAGTCGAGGAAGTCGCCCGCCAGGACCCCGGCCGGACCGACGATCACGCCGCCTCGAAGCGCGAGGAAGCTCCCGTCCCGCCCGCGCCCGAACGCGACTGCGTCGCGCAGGTCCTGGTGAGTGGCGTGCATCGAGGCGGTGAGGGCCTCAATCTCCTGCGCGTCGACGATCGACAGCGGCCACTCGGTCAATCCGTAGCGCGCGGTGAACTCGACGTACGTCTCCGGAAGATCACGTCCCAGCCGGACCTCGACGGCGCGGATGTCGTCCCGGTCCGGCGTGTACGGATAGACGCCGCCCCGGTGCGCGAGGAGCGCCTCCGCCACGCGGTTCCATCTCGACGCGGCTCGATCCTCGGCATCGTCGACAATCGCGTCCGTCACCACCTCGTCGAGCCAGTCCTCGAAGGAGGAGGCGCAGCCGGGAACCGCCAGCTCCACCTCGTCCGGTGGGTCCTCGTGATCCCAGAAGAGCACCGGGTACTCGCCGTCGTCCGGCGCCCGCAGATCCCAGCCCCAGTCGTTGCCGGACCCATCGGTGGCGAACGCCAGGAACCAGTCCGGCCGCTCGAACCCGCGGTCCTTTCGAAGCGCCTGCAGGCCGAAGATCTCGACCGGCCAGCACGCCTGGCCCACCTCGCGCGCGAACGCGAGGTACGTCTTGGACAGCGACACGCCGAGCCGCGCTTCGGCCGCTTCAATCGATGCCTCCGAGGCGCTTCGTCCCGCGGCGTTCGGCGTGCCGAGCCGGGCTTCCTCCCGCAGGATGGTGGCGTGAAGTGGTCTCATGACCTCGATTTCAGCGCGAGCGTCGGGTCTTTTGCCAGCGCCTCGGGGATCCGCTCTTTGGCGAAGCACAGCGGCCAGGCCTGCGGTGACGGAGGCTTTGCAGGAGACAAGGCGCCGCCGGTTGCCCTAGGAGCGTGTAGCGCGTAGCGCTACCGCGAGCCCGGTCCGGGTCCCGGTCCCGGTCCCGGTCCCGATGGCGATCATGCAGCCCGGCGTGCGTTCATCGACTTGATGAGGCGCGTGAGCATCTCGACAACGCGCTTGAGCTTGGCTCTGGCGGCTTGGACCTTCTGCTCGTTGGCGAGTCGGCGCCTCAAGCAGGTGTGGAGTGAGGCGGCGCTTTCGGTGCCAGAGCGAAGTGCCATCCGGTAGAAGCGAGCCTTCTCAGGTGGATTGAACTCTCCGGCGCCCTCGGCGGTTGTTGTTCACGATGGAATCGGATGCCCGCCGAAGCTGATCGCGGACGTGAGCGTGACCGGGTTGCAGTTCTTGTGCGATCTCTTCAGCGATATCGGCATGCTCGACGGCGAGCTGGTAGGCCTCGAGCTTCTCGTGATCGAAAGTGACCATGCAGAGCTTGCGGTAGCTCGTCCACTTTGACCAGCAGAAGTTCTTGGAGGTCGTTTCGTCTGGAGTCGATCGTTGGGCGGATCGACTTCGACGCCTGGACTTGATCCCATGGTTTCGTGGCGAAGCAATACCGTTCTTGGACTCCGAGACAATCGTTCTTGCTCCCGCCGTCCCCTCTCGAGTGGCTCCCAGAAAATCATCTCGCATACTTCGTCTTGGACGTCGTCGATGAGGTAGAGCGGAGCGCGATCGAGATCTCGATCCAGTCCAAGGACCCGCGAGGCGAGCGACCGTACTCGCCTCGAATGATGATCGCGCTGCTTCTGTACGCCTACTGCACCGGCATCTATTCGTCGCGGAGGATCGCGCGGGCGACCTACGAAGACATTCCATTCCGGGTGCTGGCTGGAGAGAGTCATCCCCACTTCACGACGATCAACGAGTTTCGGCTCGTCCACCTGGAGGCACTGAAAGCGCTCTTCCTCGAAGTCCTGAAGCTTTGCCAAAAAGCAGGTTTGGTGCGGCTCGGACACGTCGCACTCGATGGCTCGAAGGTGCAGGCGAACGCGAGCAAGCACAAGGCGATGACCTACGAGCGGATGGCCGAGGAGGAGAAGCGGCTGTCTCTCGAGATCGAAGAACTGCTGGAGCGAGCGCGCACGATCGACCAAGAGGAAGACGAGCAAAGCGGATGATGCTCTTGTGGATCGGGTGGAGCAGAAGCGAGCGAGAACTCGAGCCGAGAAGGCAAGAGCGCAGGCTGACCAGCTCGAACCATCCCCAGACCCAACTGAACGAAATGATGGATGGCCGCATCATCGCGTTCCTGCAAATGTGGACGGCACACCGAGGCCCCACGCTCAGAGGAACTTCACCGACTCAGACAGCAGGATCATGTTGAAGGAGGGAGCGTACCTCCAGGCCTACAATGCCCAAGTTGTCGTAGATGAGCACGCTCAGGTGATTGTCGCCGAAGGGGTCAGCAACCAGGCACCTGATCAACAACACCTCGTCCCGATGCTCCGTGATGTGTTCGGCAACTCAACTGCGGCGATGCTCCGCGGAAGATGACGGCAGACAACGGCTATCTGAGCGCGACCAACATCGAATCTGCGACAACAATCAGATCGATGCCCACATCGCTGTTGGACGCGAACAGAACCAAGACGCGTCGACTCCGTCCTCATCAGCTTCGGAGCCCACACCTGCCTCGCTCGCTCGCAAGCGAATGCGAGACAAGTTGCAAACGCGCGACGGCAAGGCGGTCTACCCCCGCAGGAAGAGTATCGTCGAACCGGCGCTCGGACAGATCAAAGGGGCACGAGGATTCCGCCGGTTCTCGCTCCGCTCCTTCTTCAAGGTACGAGCCGGGTGGACGCTCGTCTGCCTCACCCACAACCTGCTCAAGCTCTACCAATCGAAGCTCGCGACCGTCGCGAGCGTCTGACTCAAGGCAGCCATCTTCAGATCGGGACCCGGACCGGGACCGGGACCCGGACCGGGGTCGCGTGAGCGCTTACGCGCTACACGCTCCTAGCCTGAGGGAACCGTGGCCGGCGGTTGGTACATAGACGGAGCGGTCCAGGACCAGATCGACGCGAGCGTACAAGACGCGGTGCTGAGAGCTCGCGAGCGTCTCTCGGAAGGCGAAAGCCTCGAAGCGTGTGAGGACTGCGGTGCCCGCATCCCCGAGGGGCGCCGTCGCGCGCTGCCCGGCGTACGGCGCTGCGTTCCTTGCCAGCGCGAAGAAGACGAGGCGCAGGCCCGTGATGCGCTGGGCGATGCGGCCCGCCTGCGGTCCCTATGATCGTGGACTGGTAGGCGCCCTTCGGCCTGCCGCTCACTTCTCCCAGGGTCGCGAGGCCTGACCACCCAGGGTCGAGAACGTCACGTAGCTCCCGTCGGGGCGGTAGAACATGTGGACCTGCGCGAAGACCGGGGTGTCGCCCTGGAGGCTCTCGCCCACCACGCGCGCACGCGCCGAGACGTGCCGGACGCCCGGGCCCATCCGTTCGATGAGCGACTCGACCTGCGTCGAGTACGTGAGCGCACTCTCGGGGCCCGCCTCGCCGAAGGCGTCGGCGGCGATCGACAGCCCGGCGGCTTTGATACCGTTCGCGATCCCGGCGACGGGCGTGGTCTTGAACTGCCCGGCCTCGATGTGCTCGCCGTAGCGCTGCTCGGCGTCCGCGATGGAGGCATCGAGGAGCCTTCGCACCTCGGCGCGCGCGCCGGTGCCTCGCGAGAGCGAGCCGGTCCCCACGCGAACGCCCCCGCCCATTTCGATGTCGCTGTCCGCGAAGAACGTCCTGAGGGAGTCGAGCCGCTGCTCGAAGGAGATCGGATCGCCTGAGCTCCTCGCGACAGCCAGATGGAGCAGCCCGCCGACGTCGCCGGCGTTGTAAGAGAGCTCGTCGAGCCAATCGAGCGTGACGCGGGCGTTGCGATCGACGTCACCGACCGCCTCGCTCATGGCCGCCTGCGCGGTCTGATACACCAGCGCCGCTGGAGCGGTCCCGCGCGCGCCGTCCGCCTTCCTCGCGTCGCGCACCCGATCGGCGCTGGCGTAGGTCATGGAGTAGCGTGCGAAGGTCTGCTGCTCGGCCCTCGACAGGATCGCGCGGTCCGACGTGGTCTTCGCCTGGCCGTTCTTGGCCGCGGTCGAGAACGCGTCCGTTCGAAGCATCCGTTCCGCGGTCTCGAGGACTGCGGCGATCTTGAGCGACATTGCGAGGCCCCCTCTTCGCAGGAGTTGTCGGCGGAGCGCGCCTTTTGTTTCTCCGTCAGTTGCCCGAGGGGACGGTTGGCGCGATCACACCTGGAAGAACGCCTGCATCCCGGTCCGACACGTGAGCCAATCCACGAAGACCAACGCGTGATCTCGTTGCAGCTCGGCGAGGAGTTTCAAGGCTTCGTCTTCGAGCGGTCCCTCCACGAGCAAGCCGAGCGTGCGCACGTCACCGGCATGCTCGAGTCCGTAGAGCCAGGCAGTCGCGCCCATCTCGACGACAAATCCTCCGCGGATCCGCCGTGTCGCGCCCCGGAAGCTCAACCCGCGCCCGTCGGCGCCGAGCGCCTCGACCGTCAAGGTGTTCGGCGCGATCGGGAGCGGCAGCCTCGTCCGTACGTGGATGTTCTTGAATCCCGCGGCGACCCGCTCGTTGAGGTGGATCTGGCCGATCGCGTCGAGCTCTTCATCTATGACCGCCTCATGGATCAGCGAGATGAGCTCCATCTGCCGCCAGTCGTCCTCGTGAAGGACGAGCTCGGCGCCGTCGGCGGGGTCACCGTCGGTCGGAGGAATCGCATTCTCGATGGTCGCGAGCGAAAACAGGACCTTCTGGGGATCGACGTGCTCCACCTTTCGGACCCTGAGCAAGAGCTTTCCTGTCAACGTGAACTCCGCACGGGTCAGAGGCATCGCCGACTCGACGTGCCAGTCGAGCTCGCCCAGATGGAGCGTGGTCGCGACGGCGAAGGTCTCCGGGAGCTGGAGTGCGGGCACCTGCGCCCGGGCGAACACCTCCTCGGTGGCGCCATCGATGAAGGTGACCTCGATGTCGGAGCTCACGTCGCCACGAAATCATGGGTCGAGGGGAGAGTCACCCGACCTTCGCAATCCGGTAGGGTGTCGCGCCCACCAGATTCGGACCACCGCGGATGCTCGCGTAGACGCGAAGCGTGAGCTGTCAGGAGAGCCACGGTCGGGTCGAGCTCGGATTGCTCAGCCGCCGACCTCCGCGGTCAACCTCCGGGTGAAGAAGCGACAGCTCGGTCTGGCCCAGCTCCTGGAGCTTCGTCGATCTGCGCGTTCCCCGCCCCTGTCCCTGAAGCGCCGACAACCGCCCCGCTCAGATGCCGCTTGGCGAGGACCTCCTCTCGGTTCCCTGCGAAGTAGTTCGCGCAGCCCTGGCAGCAGAAGTACACCGGCTTGCCGTCGACCTTCTGTCGCGGGCTGGACTCGGTGACTTGAAAGACCACGCCGCTCACCAAGCAGTAGGTCTTCTGACCGACGTCGACGCCGGGCTGCTCGAACACGTCGGCCGACCGGCCGACCGCGCGCGCGCCTCAACCGCGTTCGCAGCCGGTGAAGGCGGGATCGATCGGTTGCCACGGTTCGAGCCGATCGCCTGGCTCGCGGCAGCCGGATGCCAAGAGGAGAACGAGCGGGAGTGAGCCGATGAAGCGTCGCATCAAACCTCCGATGGGACCGCGCACGTGCTCGACGCGCGGCGGGGCCAGGTGTTCCAGACCGATGCCGCCAGTAGTGAGGCGACACCGAAATACATGACGGCGTCGCTGTGAGCGCCGAACTTTCCGATCAGCACGAGAGCAGCGCTCCCGCTCCCGAGCAGCAGCGGGCCGTAACCTCGGCGCGTCTTTGCGCGATACCCCAGCGCGCCCAGCGCGAGCAGCAGAAAGCCGGCGATCAGCGGCAGCAGGTACGCGGCCTCGAGGAGAAAGCCGAGGCCCATGGATCCCGCCAGACCTGCGTACGCGGGCCAGCACGCGGGGCAGGCGACGTTCGGGAGGAGCGAGCTCCCCACCGCAGGAAGCGTGGCGAGCCACATCCTCGAGCGCCGCGGTCGTAACAATGCAGCCGCGATCGCCTGTGCGGAAGGCGCCGGGCGCGTCGCGGTCCCGTCGCGATAGATCCGGCACGATGCGCCTGCCGGTGCTTCACCCGGCTCGCTGACGTCGAGACCGTCGACGAGGATGGTCGGCGATCCCAGACCGCGCACCCGGGCAGGCGCCCTCGGATCGAGGACGTTCCACTCCTTCCAGCGCGCGCGACGCTTCAGCTGGGCGAAGGCCCGAGAGAGCTCGGCTCGGGCCTCACCGATGTTGGGACAGCTCGGTTCGTAGACCAGCTCGACCTTCATCTCAGGCCCCCCGATCCAGCTCTTCGAGGATCGGACACTCGCTCGTGGGACCTCGACCGCGGCACTTGTTGGCGAGCCCCTCGAGCGCCGTCTTCATCTCTTCCAGGCTGGCGATCCGCTGCTCGATGTCGCGGATCTTGGCACGCGCCTGCTCACGCACGTCGCCGCATCCGGAGTTGGGATCGACGCGCAGCTCGAGCAGCTCCTGGATCTCTTTCAGCGTGAAGCCGAGGTCCTTCGCGCGCCGGATGAACTGCACCCGGCGGACGGCGTCCGTCGAATACTGGCGGTAGCCCGACGCGCGGCGCGCCGGCTCTGCGATCAGGCCTTCGCGCTCGTAGAACCGGATCGTCTCCACGCCCACACCGGCACGCCGGGCGAGCTGCCCGATGGTGAGCGCGTGCTGCGCTTCCCCGCTCATCGTCCGCAGTTTCCACCCCGTACCCAGGTACGGAGTCAACCGTCCATCGTCGGTGTCTCGCTGACCCCCGCGATCGCGCGGTTCCGTCGTGCGAACCGCGGCCTACCTCCGGACCCGAGAGCGGCCGGCCCGCAGCTCGCCGACTTGATCGCGGCCCAGATCGGACAGCACCCAGTGGTTGGACGGGTTCCACAACAGGAGGATCCTCGGACCGCTGGGCAACGTCGCGTGGCCCATCGTCCACGGCGTGCGAGACGCAACTGCGCGTCCCCGCGGTCGATACCACCTCATGGTCGCGCGCACCTCCGGCCTCTCCTGGGGCGCCGCGACTCCACGCCCGCTCGGGGCCACGGAGACCGATGCTCGCCGATCGGCCGCGCGCCTCCTCGAGCCGGCGCCACCGCCTCGAACGGATCCCGCGGACCGGCCGACCGCGCCGACCCGGATCGTGGGCGCGCTCCGTCCTTGGGAGGTCCGTACCGAGAACGCGGCGGTGCTCGATCGCCACCAGAGCGCGCTGGCTTCGATGATGGAGGTGCGCGCGTCGTCCAGCTCGCCGGCGTCGCCGACCGCGCTGTACCTGTCGTTCGAGCCGGGCGGCGATCTGTTCACCAACGAGCCGGGGCTGAGCGAGCTGGTGCGCGGGCTGGGCGTGTCGGGCGGCGCCACCGTCGGCGCGTCGGGCGGCGTCCTCGACGTGGGTTCGCTCGCCGGCGCGGAGCTGATCGTCTGCGTCGACGCGTCCGCTGCGGTGGTCGATCAGGTGGTCGTCACCGCCGCCATCCTGCTCGCGGTCGACCGGATGGTGGTCGAGCAGGACCTCGATGACGACCGCCGCGTCGAGGAGGTGAGGCGGCGGCTCGGCGGCGTCGACGAGGCCACCATCGCCTCCACGATCCGCGAGCTGGGGGCGCTCGGGCTTCCGACCGACGATCCGCTGTTCGATCTGCGCAGGACGTTGGCAGGGGTGGCGTCGGAGTTTCGCGCCTCGAAGAAGGAGTCGTGGTCCAACGCGCCCGATCGCGCCGCGCGCACGCGTCACCTCACCGAGCTGGCGGCCGCCGGAAAGCTGCTGGCGTTCCGCGCCGATCTCGCGGAGCCCGACGTCGTCGATCGGATCAACGCGCTCCTCGATCGCCACCGGACCGAGGCTCGGATGGTGCACCTCACCAACGTGCTCGACTACATCCCGCAGCTCGGCGCGGCGATGCGCGCGCTGGGCGCCCTCCGCATGACGCCCGACGCGATTCTGACCACCTCGACCGCGCACCTGAGCGACGCGATCGCGGCCTCGAACGGCGCAGTACCGGAGCTGGGAACGCTCGCACGTCCGGCCGCCCACTCGGCGCTCGCCTGGCTGGGCCCCGAGGGACACGGCCAGACGCTCGCCCGGATCGCGTGGAGCGACCCGGCGCACCGGGCGAAGCTGTGGAAGTTCGTGCAGGGGCTGTTTCATCCGGTGGCGCGTGCCGAGGTCCCGAACAGCGAGGCGGAGCTCTCGGAGGCGCTCGCCGAGGCCGGCGAGCGGCTCTTCGGCGATCCGGAGGTGGCGCGGGCCCGCCTCGAGGAGCTCATGGAGCGGAGCGGGATGCTCTCGGGGATGCGCACCGTCGAGCCCGAGCTTCCGCCGCTCCCGGCCCCGGCGTGCCTCCAGGATCTGGCGCGGATCCCGGCCGAGTACGAGCGCGCGTTCTGGACCACCGCGCGGGCGCTCGAGGGCGTCGCGTCGGCCGGGCAGGGCGCCGACGCCGGCTGGCTCGGCGATTCTGACGCCGTACGTCGCGGGCGTCCGCTCGTACGCGGACCTGCAGCGGGCCCGCGGGCGCATCGAGGAGGCGATGGCCGAGGCGTATCCGACCTGGTCAACCGCACAGCGCCGCCAGATGCTGGAGCGGGCGCTGGAGCTGCGACTGCGATCGCCGCTCGCGGAGGCTCCCGGCTTCGATCCCGCGGAGCTGGACCACGACGTGGAGCGCGCCCGCACCTTCGAGGAGATGGGCAAGATCGGCTACCAGCGCTACCTCACGCTGGTCGGTCGGCGCGGCTCGGCGCTCTCGGCTCTGTAACCCGCCGGGGTCGGATCGATGTCGAAGTCGTCGAGCAGCGGGACGTCCAACTTCCGCCCTCGCGAGGGACGACCGGCAGCGAACCCAGCGACGTCCTCCGAAGCTCTCCAGCTTCTGAATGTTTGGCGTCGAAGGTGATCGCGCGCCAGTCCGCGGCCACCGCCTCGGCGGTCACCAAGCCGAAGCATCCCCGCCTCAGACATCGTGGGCTCCCGGCGCGATCGGCCGCCGGCCACGCACGTAGAATCCGAGGTGCTGGCCCCGGAAGTTGAGATAGAAGCAGCGCGGCTCGAGCCCGCGCTCCTGGGCCTGCTCGAGCAGCCACGAGAACCAGTTCTTCCCGATGGGCGGAGTGGCAGGCTCGTCGATCACGCAGCAGGGGACGACGACACAGCTACTCCCGGCCGCCTGCACGGTGTCGAGGATGGCGAGGTTGGTACCGTGGGAGTGGAGCCCGACCAGGAGATCGAAGCGCTCGCCCCGCGCGCGCGTAAACGGCGCCGCCACGCGCCGGACCGACTGCTCCGGTCCCAGGCGAACCCGCCGATCCGCGGTGAGGTCGCGGAACTTCTCCGGCAGCGCCTGCGGATGCGGATCGATCACCGTCGCCTCGAAGCCGGACCGATCGAGCAAGAAGGCCAACAGACCCTTACCGCCGCCCACATCCCCGACGGTACAGGGTGGAAACGTACCGTTGATCCACTCGGCGAGGAGTTGGAAGCGGAACTTCTTCATCCTCGGAAGATCGGCGCCCGACTTTCGCGTCTTGGCGATGCTTGGATCCACCAGGCCCAGCTCCGCCAGGCTCGGAGGGGCCGGGTACCTGTGGCGGTGTCCCGCAGCTTTGTCAGATGAACGGTGCTTCACAACGTTCCAGCCGACGCGCCTCTAGAATGTCCGAAGTGGGCGACCGGGTCACGAGCGAGCTGATCCACGCCGACGTTCTCGAGATCGACGTCGCCGACCATTGCCACATGTCCTGCCGATCTGCTCGCTCTTCGCGGGCCTCAGAGGCGGAAGCCGCCCGCCACCTCCAGGTTGATCCCGGTGACGTAGTCGGCGTCGAGGAGGAACTCGACCGCCTGGCTGACGTCCTCGAGGCGGCCGGCGCGCCCCAGGGGGATGGCGGCGGCGAGATCGGGCGGGAGGTCGATCGAGCTCACCAGGTGACCGGGCGAGATCATGTTGGTGCGGATGCCGCGGCCCGCGTACGCCTTGGCCATCGAGCGGGTCAGGGTGAGCAAGCCGGACTTGCTCACGAAGTAGTCGACGGCGGACTCGTCGGCGCGACAGCCGAGCCCGGAGGTACCGATGTTGAGGATCTGTCCACCGTCCGGCATCAAGCGCAGCGCGTGATACGACGCGTAGAAGGCGCCCGAGAGGTTGGCCGCCAGGCAGCTCTCCCACTCCTCCGGGGTCAGGTCGGTGAGGTGCTGCGGGTTGTAGTTGCCGACGTTGTTCACCAGCAGATCGACGCGTCCCTCCACGCGCCCGATGTCGGCGAAGGCGCGCTCGACCTGGGCGCGCACGCCCACGTCGGCCTGGAGGGCGCGCGCCGAGATCCCGGCAACCTCCAGCGCCTTCACCACCTCCGCCGCCTCGCCGTGCGACGAGCGATAGAGCACCACGATCCCGTAGCCGCGGGTCCCGAGCACCGAGCAGAGGTGCCGCCCCAGCCGCTTGGCGCCGCCGGTGACCACCGCGATGGAGCGCGCCTCGCTCACCGACCCTCCTCGGACTCCGGCTCGAGCCGTCGGCACGTCACCGAGACCCGCGCGCCGTCGGCGTCCAGCGACCGGCGGATCAACGCCGGGCCGCGGAGCGCCTCCTCGATGCGGACAGCCAGTAGCTGCACCAGCGCCCGAAAGCCGGCGTGCGCCTCCTCGGTCTCCTTCGCAGCCGTCACGATCACCTCTCCTCAACAGTACCGCGAAACGGGGGTGGCGGTCCGCCCCGGAATACGGAGACCGAACAGGCGGCGAGAAGGATGCGGGCGCGAATGCGGCGGAGGATGCCCTCGTGGGAGATGGAGCCGATGTTCGCGTCACCCTCCGAAAGGACGATCACTCGGGTGCGGTCTCCCTTTCGCCGCATCCGCGCGGCTTGCCGGTAGGCGAGCTCCATTCCTGAGGCCATCGCCGTTCCACCTTCGGCCCTGAGCGAGAGCATCGCCCCTCGGATTCGGCGGGTGCCGGGCTCGGAGCAACGTCACCCGCTCTTCGGAATCATCGCTGACTCGATTGGTGATGCCGCAGGCGGATCCGGTTCCAGGGCGAGCTCGTCTTTCCTGGCCGGAACGATCATCCACAGCGACGATCGCATCGGTGCCCAAGAACCCGAACGGCACAACCTGAACAGCCCGGAGGCTGGGGCACATCGTCGGCACACGCTCGATCGAGCGATCGAGCGACAACTTCTTGGGCACAACGTGGGCAGCAAAACGACGACGGGCGGTCGACCTCTCGGCCAACCGCCCGCAATTCCGAGTAGCGGAGGGGGGATTTGAACCCCCGACCTTCGGGTTATGAGCCCGACGAGCTACCAGACTGCTCCACCCCGCACCAGTTCGTTGCGGGGCGCAGTGTAGTCAGTCTCTACCCCAGGTCAATCCAAAAGTTTGGCCAGCATCTCGGCGGGGACGTTGGCGGCGCGCAGGACCTGCTCGGTGTGCTCGCCCAGATTCGGGGCCGGTGCGATCGCGGGGGTCGGTGCGCCGAGGGCGCTCCACTCGGAGATGCGGAGGGGGCTGCGGACCATGCCTTGGGGGTCGGTGGTGTGGCGCGCGCGGAAGTGGGGATCTTGCTCGGCTTCCTCGAAGGTGAGGATCGGCTCCACGCACGCTTCGACCTCGCGGAAGATGGAGGCCCACTCGTCGCGGGTCTTCTCGCGCAACTTGGCTTGCACCTTGGCCTTGACCGCTTCGCCGGGCTCGCCGCCGTCGAGGGGGGAGGCGAGGAGCTCGGGGAGGTCGAGGGCGGTGACGAAGGCGGCCCAGAACTTGGGCTCGAGAGCGCCGACGGCGAGGTGGTGGTGGTCCTTGGTCTCGTAGATGCCGTAGCAGGGGCGGGAGCCGTCGAGCATCTCGTGGCCGCGGACGGGGGGCTGGCCGCCGTGGAGCGTGCCGAAGTAGGTGGCGGCGAAGGCCATGGAGGACTCGTGGAGGGAGACGTCGACGACCTTGCCGCGGCCGCTGCGGGTGCGCTCGAAGAGCGCGGCCAGGATGCCGGAGACGGCGATGAGGCTGCCGCCGACGTCGGCGACCTGGATGCCGGGAACGACGGGGCGGTCCGGCGGGCCGCAGACCGAGAGGGCGCCGGCGCGGGCGAGGTAGCCGATGTCGTGGCCGGCGCGATCGCGGTCGGGGCCGGTCAGGCCGAAGCCGGTGATGGCGCAGTAGATCAGGCGTGGGTTCGCGGTCATCAGGGCTTCGGGATCGAGGCCCAGGCGCGCGAGGACGCCGGGGCGGAAGGAGTCGACGAGGACGTCGCATCCATTGAGTAGAATACGGAGCGCCTCCACGGCCTCGGGCTTCTTGAGATCGAGCGTGACGCTCTTCTTGCCGCGGTTGACCTCACGGAAGATGCCGCCCATCGGCGGATCGCCTTCGAGGGGCGGGAACCAGCGGGCGTAGTCGCCCCCGGCCGGGTCCTCCACCTTGATCACCTCGGCGCCGAGCTCGGCGAGGAGGCGGGTGGCATAGGGCCCCGGGAGGAGGCGCGTGGAGATCGAGGATGCGGACGCCGGCCAGCGGCATCAGCCGAGGATCTGCTGGAGCTTGAGGGCGAGCGACATGTCACCCTTGATCTTGAGCTTGCCCTGCATGAACGCCATCTGGCCGTTGAGCTTGCCGTTCACCAGCGCGATGAAGTCGGTGGCCGTCATGGTGATCGTGACGCCTGGGTTGTCCATCGTCCCGCTCTTCACCTCGGCCGGGTTCTGGGTCAGATCGACGACCCACTTGCCGCCGCCGTCGCCCGTGAGATCGAACTGGTAGGACGCGGACTTGTTTTGTCCGGCGAGCTCCGGCTTCTTGGCGAGGCGCTCGGGGATGTGCTTCTCGAAGATGTCCTGCGGGGTCACGTCGCTCATGACTTTCCTTTCAACGCCCGCCGGTTGATTCTTCAATCAACGGGCGCCGGGACTCTGCCAAACCCTGGAGAGAGATGTCAAATTCGGCGGTGTTCGCGGGGAGACAAAGATGCGCGCGCTTTGACACCGAGGGTGTCGCTCCCTAACGTCTGGAGGGGAGCCCGTAGAGATGGGTGAACGTCGGATCAGCATTTATGAGGTCGGGCTACGGGACGGACTGCAGAACGAGGCGGCCTTCGTCCCCACGCAGGACAAGATCGCCCTGGCCGACCTGCTGGCCGACGCCGGGCTGACCCGGATCGAGCTGACCAGCTTCGTCTCGCCCCGCTGGATCCCGCAGCTCGGGGATCACGATCGGGTCGCGGCCGACGTGAAGCGCCGTCCCGGCGTCCACTACAGCGCGCTGGTGCCGAATCGAAAGGGGCTCGAGGGCGCCCGGGCCGCCGGGCTCCGCGAGATCGCGATCTTCCTCTCCGCGACCGAGACCCACACCAAGAAGAACATCAACAAGACGATCGCCCAGGCGCTCGAGGTCCTCGGCGACGTCGCGCGCGCCGCGCTCGAGACGGGCATGCGGGTGCGCGGCTACATCTCGACGGTCTTCGGCTGTCCCTACGAAGGAAAGGTCGATCCGGGCAAGGTGCACGAGCTGCTCTTGCGGCTGCTGGACATGGGCGTGTACGAGGTCAGCCTCGGCGACACGATCGGCGTCGGCAACCCGAAGCAGGTGCGCGACATGGTGAAGCGCCTCGAGGTCGACGTCCCGCTCGAAAAGCTTGCGCTCCACCTCCACGACACCCGGGGCGTGGCGCTGGCCAACGTCCTCGCCGGCCTCGACGCCGGCGTCAGCACCTTCGACTCCGCGTTCGGCGGCCTCGGCGGCTGCCCGTATGCGCCCGGCGCCTCGGGCAACCTGGCCACCGAAGATTCTGGTTTACCTGCTCGACGGCATGGGGTTCGAAAGCGGCGTCGAGCTCGATCGTCTCATCGTCGCTTCGGAGCGCGTCTCCGAGCTCGTCAATCGCACCCTCCCCTCCAAGGTCCTCCAGGCCGAGCTGGGCAGCCGCCGCCGCTCGGCCGAGCGATCCGCGAGGAACACCAGGTAGTGCAAGGCATCCTGCTTCCGCTCTTGCTGCTGGCGCCGGGCGACGTCGCCGGCGACGCGATGCGCACCGCGGTGGTCGCGCGCTTCGCTCGACCCGACCTCCACTTCTCGTCAGGTCCGACGGCGGCGATGATGCCGAGGTTCGTGTACGTCATCGACACCGGCCTCGACCTGCCCTTCCCTCCCTGGCAGACCGAGGCGGCGTACGCAGAGGCGTTCGAGATCGCGCGGAAAGGCTTCGAGGCGGAGCAGCCGGATCGAGTGCGCGTGCTGATGGTGTTCACCACCTTCGACGATGGCGGCGTGAACCTCTTCTACGTGCCGCTCGCCAACGACGTCCTCGGGCTGGGCGAGACCAAGGGCGCGCAGATCTTCGACGATACGCCGGACTCGGGGCTCGAGGGCTACATCTGGATGGGCTCGTTCGCTCGCCTCGAAGAGGCCGGCGACGCCTACTTCCGGGAGGCGTTCCTCCACGAGATCGCGCACCGCTGGGGTGCCTACGCGTCGGTCTCCCGCGCGGACCTCGAGCCCGACGCGCTGCGCGGCCGCCAGGGCACGCATTGGTCGTTCCTCCTCGATCGCGAGAAGAGCCCGATGGATGGCAACGATTGGGTCCGCCAGGGCACGTCGATGGTGACCGACTTCGCAGATCCGCCCGAGTTCGCGTTCAGCCCGCTCGATCTCTACATGATGGGTGTGCTGCCGCCGAGCGAGGTGCCTCCGTTCGATCTCGTGGTCGGCTTCTCGCGGGTGTCGCCTCCATCGCTGGTGGTCACGAAGGCGACGATTCCGGCTCACCGCAGCGGGGTCCCGGTGACGCTGTTCGACGCCGAGACCATCAGCGTCACCATCGACGACGTGATCGCCGGTTCGGGGAGTCGCTTTCCGCCGGCGATCGATCGCCAGGTGGTCTGGCCCGTGGGCGTCGTGTTTCTCTCCAACGGCTTCACTGCTCCCAAGCTGAGCGACTTCCAGCGCCTCGATTGCCGGCTCACCGAGCTCGCGCAGAGGTTCGAGGATGCGACCGGCGGGCGGATGATCCTGGATCTCGAGATCGCCGGCGCCGGGCGGCTCCCTCCCGGCTCGAGCTGCACCTCGGTCGACGCCTGCGACCGCACGCTCTCGGACGCCTGCGCCTCGCCTCACGCGGGTGAGGGGCCCATCTGCACGCAAACCTGCGGCGCCGAGACGGACTGCGGGCGCGGTGACTGCTGCAGCAACGGGATCTGTGCCCCCTCGCGCTACTGCGGCATCGGGCTGACGACGCGCGACGACGCGGGCATCGGCGACTCGAGCGGGGTCACGGATCCGCTCGCGACGCAGGAGAGCGGCGGGGCCTGCGGTTGCAGTGAGGCCCCTGCGCGCGGTGGATGGGGATGGTCGGTGTTGCTGCTGGCGATCGTCAGCCGTGCGATCCCGGTGCGCCGGAGCCGTAGGCGCCGGCGTTGACCTTGTGCGTGAAGTCGTTGACCGCGGCCCAGAGCTCGGGGAGCAGGTGCTCGCGCATTCCGTGCTTGAGCTGCTCGGCGGGCACGCCCTTGAGCGAGTCGACGAACGCGCCGATCTGTCGCTCCACCAGCCGAAAGTGGGCAAACCGCCAGCTACGGAAGTGCTCGTCGAGCTCGAAGAGCGAGCGGAGGAGGACGTGGAGATCGTGGTGCAGGTCGGGCTCGTCGAGCACGTCGACGATCGTGACCGCACGGCGGGCGAGCAGCGCCTTCACCTTGGGCCAGATGAGCTCGCCCATCCCGAGCAGCTGCTTGAAGCCCGGTGAGTCCTGACCCGAGCCCCGCCCGAGCGTGCGGCGGATCAGGACGTACTCCTTGGGCGCCATCTTCTCCAAGATCTCGAGCTGGCGGGTCAGGTGCTCCTCGATCATCGCGGCGCGTGCGAACAGGTCGGCGGCGCGGTAGAGCTCGTCCTGCTCGATCAGCTCGACGCCGTGGCGGACGTCGTGCAAGGTGACTTGCATCCAGAGCTCGGCCGTCTGGTGCGTCACCTGGAAGAGCATCTCGTCGTGGGCGGCGAGGTTGTCCTTCCGCAGGAGCGCAAAGAGCTCGTCCGTCTTGATGTAGCGCTCGTACTCGCTCTTCTCGGCCATGCGGCCTCCCATTCAGACCTGCAAGGAACCCGCGACGATGGCCCGACAGTCCTGGAGCATCCCGAACGCGGCGTCGTCGATCCCGGAGGTACGCTGGAGCATCGTGAAGGAGTGCCCGTGGTCCGTGTCGATGATGACGCCGCCCGCGGGCCCTCGGAGCGGATACAGCGGGTCCCCCGGCTCGAGCGCGATCGGCTCCACGGTGGCCCGGGCGATCTGCCCGTCGTCGCGGCGCTCCACCTCGCCGACCAGCCGGTAGTGGGCGCCGTGCTCCGCCGACTCGCGGATCTTCTCGTCCTTGATGGCGTCGCAGCCCGTGCGCGCCACGTCGACGACGCGGAGGGCACCGCCCATCCAGACGTTGGCGAGGAGCGCGACCTTGGCCGCGGCGTCCCAGCCGTCGAGATCGAGGACGCTGTCGGCTTCCGCGATCCCCTGCGCCTGGGCACGGGCCAGCCCCCGCGAGCGCGTGGAGCCGACCTGCACCGACTCGAGCACGACCGAGGAGGTCGAGTTGAAGACGCCGCGGACCCGCGTGACGTTCACGTCCGGGAGGTGGCTCATCAGGGTGAAGAGCGGGAGGCCGTCGAGCACCGTAGCCTCGAAGCGGAACTGCACGCCGGCCTTGGCCGCGCGATGACGAAGGTCCCGGTAGCCCAGCACGATGGGCGCCTTGTTCGAGGTGACGACGTGGATGCCCATGTCGAGGGCGGTTCGAAGATAGGTCAACGACGGCTCGCCGCTCCGAATGTTCTGCGGGATGCACTCGATGATGACGTTCGGCTCGGCAACCTCCAGGAGGCGCTTGAAGTCCTCGGGCGCCGAATCGCCGAGGCCGTCGGACTCGACCATGTTGACGGCGAGCGAGGGATCGATGCCGGAGGTCTGGAGCAAGCGACCGTGGTGCGCGGTGATCACGCCGACCAGATCGATCGGCCCGCCCTTGTCGCGGAGCCGGCGCAGGAAGGCGCGCCCCAGGGATCCAGCGCCCAGGAGTACGGCTCGGAGACGGTCGACCTTCGCGCTCACGGGCTCGGGTCTTACCGTAATCCGAGTCGCTTCAACAGTGTTTTTCGCGTGGCACGACTTCGCCTCACTGGACTCGCACGCCACCACGGGTCATGGATTCAGCATGCAGACGACGCTGCGTACCCTCGCCCACCTCTCGGCGCTGCTCGCGCTCGCGGCCTCGGGTGCCGGTTGCAAGGAGGCCCAGGCCCGCACCAAGGGGGTCGGAGACAGTCTCCAGCCGTTCATCGTGATGAACTGCGAGAGCGGCGATCGCTACTGCCAGATCTGTGCGTACGGCGGCAAGCCGAAGATCATGGTGGTGGCCGACATGGATGACGCGAAGGTGGAGGCGGATCTGATGCGGGTGCAGAAGCTGGTGGACGCGCACCAGGCCCAGGGTCTGGTGGCCTTCGCGCTGTTCGGGGAGATCGAGAACGGCGCCTTCAAGCCCGTCGCCGACGACGCCGCAGCAGCCATGAAGCTCAAAGAGATGCGAGAGCGCTTGAAGCTCACCTATCCGGTGACGCTGGTGCCGAGCTCGTACACCGAGCGAGAGACGAAGGGCTACACGCCGTTCATCTCGTCGTACGAGATCCCGACCAGCCGTCGCGTCTTGTTCGCGGACATTTCCAACCGGATCAAGTTCGCCGAGACGATCCAGGACGCGCAGGCCGACGCCCAGTTCGCGCGCCTCGATGCGGAGCTCGCCAAGCTTTGAGCTCGACGGCCGGATCACTCCGGGGAGTGCCGCTGCTGCTCCTCCTCGGCTGCCCGGCCGATCCGACGCCCGCGGTCACGCTCCCAAAACCCGATCCGGCTCAGCTGGAGCAGTGGAACCGGCTGGTCCGCGGGATGCGCATGGACCTGATGGACGACTCGGGGAAGATCGTGCGGGAGCATGTGACCGTGCTGGAGCTCCGCAGCACCACCCAGCCCACTGTGATCGCGCTGTGGGCGAGCTACTGTCCGCCCTGCCTCGAGGAGATGACGATGCTCGACTCCCTGCACGGCCAAAGCACCGTGATCGGCGTGTCGCTCGACGCCGAGGACGTCGAGGCCGCGGCTCGCGCGGTCGCCGAACGGTCTCCCGGCTATCCGCAAGGTATCTTGCTGCCATGGTCGGCGAGGCGGGTCGGGCGCGCGCTCCCCGAAGGAGTTCCCTTCACGCTGGTCCTCGATCGCGAGGGGAAGGTCCGGCACTTCTTCCCGCATGCGACCACGAAAGCGCTCCTGGAGGCGGCCATCGAGGCGGCGCGCTCGTGAGGTATGATGGGAGGCCGTGGTCGCGTATCAACCGCCCGATGAAGTGATGCTGGCGGTCGGCTCCGCGTTCAAGGCGGACCCGCTGCTCCACGCCGCCGATCGGATTCGCACCATCGCCCGGCACGACGTCGAAGACCTGGCGGCCTACGGCGTGACCGGCGAGGACGTCGACAACCTCGAGAAGCAGATCCGCGAGGTCAAGCGCACCATGGCGGATCCGCGCTCACAGAAGAACGACACGCCGCTGCAGATGGCCGAGGTCGCCCTGACGATGTCGAAGATCCGCGGCTGGATGAAGACCTTGCGGATGATGGCGTCGATCAACCTCGCCCTCGACACGCCCGCGCTGGAGCGGATCTCCAGCGCAGCGACCGAGGTGATCGAGGGCTACCCGCGCGACCTGCTGGTCGAGCTCAAGCACAAGCTGAACGCGGCCGCGGATCTGAAGCCGCGGCTCGAGGATGTCGGGCTCACCGATACGTTCGTGTCGCGAGGGCGCCGGCTGGCGTCGCAGCTCGAGACGGCCATCGGAAAGAGCGACGTCGACGGGGACAGCCTGCACCTCACAGTGCGCCGCCTCTACATGCGGAAGGCGCAGCTCTATCTGACGCTCAAACGCATCACGCGTGCAGGCCAGCTTGCGTTCATCAGCCATCCGCCCCAGGCGGGCGCGTACCACCTCGACGAGATCGAGCCGGTCTCGATCGAGGATCCGCGCCGCGGGAAGGCGGGCGCAAAAGCACACCTCTCCGCCTCGACGATGCCGGCGATCACCCGGCGCCCGGGACGGCCTTGACCCCACTCCGGGGGCAGGCAATGCTCCCGCGCTGGTATGAAGCTCCTCCCGATCTTCGCTTCGACCGTCGCGATCGCCCTCGCAGGATGTGCGACCCAATCCGGCCAGACCAAGGGCCAGGCCCAGGCGAAGAAGCCGGCCGAGAAGCACCCGGTCGCCGGCGGAGAGACCGGCGCGACGGACGACGTGCGCACCTCGGACATCGACAACGACGGCCGGCCCGAGGTCTACAAGTACTACAGCCGCATCGATGATCCCGATCGCCCCGGCGAGAAGAAGACCCAGCTCACTCGCCAGGATCTCGACCTCAACTGGGACGGGAAGATCGACATCTGGCGCTACTTCGACGCCAAGGGGAAGGTCGAGCGCGAGGAGTGGGACACCGACTACGACGGCAAGGTCGACGAGACCCGCTTCTTCGAGAACGGTGTCATCGCGCGGGTGGAACGCGACCGCAACAACGACGGCCGGCCGGACATGATCCGCTACTACAAGGCCGGCAAGTTGGAGCGGAAGGAGAGCGACACCAACGGCGACGGACAGGTCGACCGATGGGAGTACTTCACTGGTCGCACGCTCGATTGCGTCGGCGTCGACAAGGACCACGACGGTTCGGTCGACACCTGGGCCAAGGCGCAGGCGGACGCGCGCGGCGAGCCTACGCCCGACAGCCCCTCCGAATAGCCGGCCTCAAGGCCGCAACAGCTCCTTCATGAACAGCGCGAACGTGTGTCGTTCGTTCCACTCGCGGCGCGTCTTGCCGTACAGGCCGGGCGCTGCCAGATCCTCTTCCGTATAGCGGGCGCCGAACGCCTTCTCGGCGTAGATCGCGACCGCCTCCTCCACCCAGCGACGGCTGCGGTAGACCGGCAGCAGCGCTCGATCGATGTCCTCGCGCTCCTTCTGGGTGAACGCCAGGAAGTGCACCGCGTGGGTCATCTCGTGGATCATCAGGTGGGATCGGGAGAGGATCTCCTCCTCGCGCAGGCCGAGGCGGGCGCGATCCTCCCGCGCGCTGGTCCAGAAGATCCCAGCCGCGTCCGGGTTCGTGTGGCGCGGGAAGCCGAGCTCGCGGAAGTCGCGCCCCTTGGGGACCACCACCAGGTCGATCGGCTTGGCGGCCAGCATGCGGCGGCAGATCGCGGGATTGCCGCCCAGAACCCGAAGGACGCCGGCGAGCGAGGCGTCGCGCTCCTCCCGCGCGATCCGCTTGGCGTGGAGGCGCAGGCGCTCGGCGGCGTACTCGGACATCAGCGACGGCTCGGTGCGCGGCGGCGGCTGGCGACGCTGGAAGAGATCACCGCCGCGGAGGATCGAGAAGGCAGAGAGCGCCAGCTCGGGCGGGATCGAGGCCTCGAACAGGCTGGGGCTGCGCTCCTCACCAGGGCCGATGAACTCGTCGAGAGAGATCACGTCCGCATGATGATGCGCTTGGCGGTGGGGAGCTCGGTGTTCTCGACGCCGATGTGGATGAACCCCTTGTTCGGGTAGTAGACGGCCTCGTGGACGGGAAGCCCGCCGCTGCGGGAGCTCAGCGTGATCCACTCGTACACGCTCTCGAGGTCGACCTCTTCCCCGGGCTGGATGTCGGCGGCACAGCCGAACAGATGCAGCGACTCGATCGATGCGGGGAGCCCGGCGTTGCGGCAGGCCTCGTTGAGGCGCTCGTCTCGATAGCCGGAGAGCACCGTCCAGACGGGCGGAAACTGGTCGACGATGCGATCGAGCAACGCGGTCAGTCGGGTGAGGTTCTCGAGGCACTTCGGCTCAGGATCGAGCTGCCGGGCCAGGTCCGGAAAGGTCGCGTCGACGAGCAGATCGCCGAGCACGTAATGCTTCGACAGTCGAAGCGTGCGATCGGCCGCCATCCTGTCCTCACATGTCCTTGTTGACCCGACCGGACTGGGCGCGGCGCTTCGCGTGCTGGAACATCTGCGAGACGAAGGTATGGACGCCGACGTCCTCGAGGGCCTCGAAGTTCAGCTCGCCCTTGTTCACGAGCTCCTTGGTCGCCTCGTAGAAGGTCATCTCGGGGTTCGCGAGCAGGAGCTCGTCCATGGCCATCTGGAGCTCTTCCACGGCGGCCGGACGCTAACCGATCGCCCTCGTCCGAACAAGAAGTCAGTTGTTGGTGGAGCGGGCCACCGCGGGGACCGGGGTCACGAACGCAGGGTGGCCCTTCAGCTCCAAGCCGAGGAGCGTCTCGGGGTCGACGTACATCGAGCGCGGCTCACCCTTCCTCGACCCGGACAGGCGCACGCTTCGCACCACCACCGCGAGGTGAAGGTGCGGCCCGGTGACACGTCCCGTCTGGCCGACCTCGCCCAGGACGTCGCCCTGCTTCACCAGTTCGCCCACCTTCGCCAGCCGCTTCGACATGTGGAAGTACATGGTGAAAAGGCCCCCGCCGTGGTCCAAGACCACCGTTCCGCCGCTGGCCCACCGCAGCGCGGAGAGGACCACCCGGCCGTCGGCGACCGCGTGGATGGGGTCGCCGGTCTTGCCGTCGAGATCGAGCCCGTAGTGCGTGCTCTTCTTCTTGCCGTTGAAGGTGCGCTGGACGCCGAACGGCGAGGTGCGCACACCGGGGAGCGGAGGCTGGATCTTGCCCACGAACTTCGGGGTGGTGGGGGCGCGCTTCCACAGATCGGTGAGCTGCCGGGCCTCTCGACGCAACCTGGCTTGCAGCGCCGCCGGCTTCCTGGCGGTGAAGCGACTGCTCACGCTCAGCTCCGACGTCAGCCAGGTGCGATC
This sequence comes from uncultured delta proteobacterium, assembly GCA_963803435.1. Classification (GTDB taxonomy): domain Bacteria; phylum Myxococcota; class Kuafuiibacteriia; order Kuafuiibacteriales; family Kuafuiibacteriaceae; genus CAWDML01. The sequence goes on from CAWDML010000001.1 coordinate 1,005,532, forward strand.
GACGATCTCCAGCATGACGTCCTGCTCTTCGGTACCCGCGACGACCCGGACCGGATACTTGCCGGGCTTGATGTCCATCGGGATCGGCGCCACGCCGCGCAGGAACCCGGCCGACACTCGGTGCAGCGTGACCTCGTAGCCCAGCACCTGGACGACGCCGCGATCGACGCTGACGTCGGTGTCCTGGAGGTAGATGAGCACGGGATCGCCGAGCCGGGGCGCGGCCGGATCGAACGTCACGGCCGTCGCCGACTGCGCGATGCAGAGTGAGAGCAGCGCGGTCAGCACCGGCTACACCCGCGCATTCGCCCGGATGGCCGCGAGGATGTCACGGGTCGCCGTCGACTTGTTGAGCGTATAGAAGTGGACGCCCGGGGCGCCCCCCTGGATCAGACCGAGACACTGGATGGTGGCGTGCACGACGCCGAGCTCGTAGACACGCTCCGGCTGGTCGGCCAGGCGATCGAGCTGGGCCGCAAGGCGCTCGGGGATGGAGGCGCCGCACAGCTTGGTGAAACGCTTGATCTGATCGACGTTCTGGATCGGCATGATGCCGGGGATGATCGGGATGTTGATCCCGGTGGCGCGCGCGCGATCGACGAAGTCGAAGTAGCAGCGGTTGTCGAAAAACAGCTGCGTGATGAGAAACTGCACACCGGCGTCGACCTTGCGCTTCAGGTTCGCCAGGTCCTGATAGGACGAGGCCGCCTCGACGTGCTTCTCCGGATAGCAGGCGCCGCCGAGGCAGAAGTCCCAGCGGTCGCGCACGAACGAGGTGAGCTCGTTGGCATAGGCGAAGCCACCCTCGGTGGCAGAGAAGCGGTCCTGCCCCTGGGGCGGATCGCCGCGAAGCGCGAGGACGTTCCGGATGCCGCCCGCCCACAGGTCGTCGAGGACGGCGCCGAGGTCATCCTTGGTCGAGCCGACGCAGGTCAGGTGGGCCATCGCCTCGATCCCGAGCTCGCTCCGGATGCGGCGGGTGAGCTCGACCGTCTTCGTGCGCGTGGATCCGCCGGCCCCGTAGGTCACCGACACGAAGGTGGGGCGCAGCTCCTTGAGATCCTCGAGAGCCGACCACAGCTTCTCCTCGCCGTCCGGGGTCTTCGGAGGAGAAAACTCAAACGAGAAGATCGGATAGTCCGCGCCCTGGAGCGCTTCGATGATCCGCACGCCATCGAACGTCGACCGTGACAATCGCGAGGTCAAGAGGCCAGGTACGCGCGAACGGGAGGACGGCCACGAGAAACCATGGGTTCCACCTCGGTCGATGCTCCGGCCCCACCCGGCCGGTCCGGTCGCTCACGGCTTCGCGCGCATCTCGTCGAGACGGCGCTGGAGATAGGAGCGCGTGGGTGCGTTCTCCGCCAGCGCGAGCGCCCGGCGATAGGCTTCGGCGGCCTCGGGGTAGGACCCGTTCCGCCGTAGGAGATCGGCCTTGGCCGCGAAGAACGACAGGTAACCCTCGAGCTGACCGCACGCCTCCAACCTCGCCAGGATCTCGAGACCGGCCTTCGGCCCGGTCGCCATCGCTACCGCCACCGCGTAGTTGAGCTCGATCGTCGGCGACGGGGACATCGCGTGGAGCGCCCGGTAGAGCCCGGCGATCTGCGGCCAGTCGGTCGACTCGGGGCGCTCGGCTTCCGCATGCAGCGCCGCGATGGCAGCCTGGATCTGGTAGGGCCCCGCTCGCCGCATCTCGAGCGCGCGTCGCACCAGCTTCCTCCCCTCCTCGATCTGCTCGCGCTTCCACAGCGTCCGGTCCTGCGCCTCCAGCAGGATCAGCTCACCCTCGGCGTCCGTCCGAGCGTCGCTGCGCGAGTCGTGGAGAACCATGAGCGCCAGCAGGCCCAGCACCTCCGGCTCCCTGGGCATCAGGCCGGCGAGGACCCAGCCCAGGCGGATCGCGTCGCGGCACAGCTCGCGCCTCACCACGGCTGCACCCACGCTCGCCGAGTAGCCCTCGTTGAAGATGAGATACACGACGGCAAGCACCGCCTCGAGACGCTCGGGCAGCGCGCTCGCCTGCGGCACCGCATACGGGATCCCCGCGTCCTTGATCTTCCTCTTCGCGCGCACCAGGCGCTGCGCGAGCGTGGCCTCGGGGATGAGAAAGGCGCGCGCGATCTCCGGCGTCTCCAGGCCCCCCAGCGTCCGCAACGTCAACGCCACCTGCGCCTCGAGAGACAGCGCGGGATGGCAGCAGGTGAAGATCAGCCGCAGCTGATCGTCGGGGACGGCCTCGACGTCGTCCGGTGACGGCGAGGACCGGCTGATGCCCGCGATCGCCGCGACCACCTCACGATGCTTCTCGACCGTCTTCGCCCGCCGCACGCCGTCGAGCGCGCGATGGCGGGCCGCCGTCATCAACCAGGCGCCTGGATTGTCCGGGGTCGCGTCTTGCCAGTGCTCGAGCGCCGACACCAACGCATCCTGCAGCGCGTCCTCGGCGCGCTGGAAGTCGCCACCGAGGATCCGGATCAAGGTGGCGAGCACCGCGCCGGACTCGCGCTTGAAGACGGACTCGATCGCCTGCCGCGACACGCCGACAGCCTAGTCGAACTTCATGATCGGACGCACCTCGACGGTACCGTGCTCCGCCGCTGGGATCTCCGCGGCGAGCTTCAGGGCCTGGTCGAGATCCTTGCAGTCGAGGAGGTAGAAGCCGCCCAGCTGCTCCTTCGTCTCGGCGAAGGGACCGTCCGTCGTCATCATCTTGCCGTTCTTCACGCGCACCGAGGTCGCGCTGCTGATCGACTGCAGCGCCTCGCCGCCGAGGTACACTCCGAGCTCCTTCACCTTCTGGGTGAACGCGTAGTAGCGCCCCATGTTCTTCTCGCGCGCCTCGGGCGTCATCGAGCCGTCGGCCTTCTCGTTCGTGTAGATGAGCAAAAGGTACTGCATGTCTTCCTCGCCTCCTCCCCGTCGACGTCCGAGGGAACCGGGATTCGACAACGGATGAAGATTTTTTGCTCTGCGGATCCCAAGCGGTCGAAATCCTTTGATTGTTTCGGCGACCTTCGTAGTGTTGGAGCCATGGGCTTCCGCGCTCGGTTCCGGTGCTCCGACGGCTGCTCGGAGACGACGTACGATCTCTTCTCGGTCCGATACCGCTGCCCCGAATGCGGGGGCCTCCTCGACGTCGTCCACGACACCGAGGCGCTCCGGTCTCGTCCCTCCGCCGAGTGGAAGGCGCTGTTCGACGCACGGTTGGCACGGACGACCTGGCCGTACGGCTCAGGCGTCTGGGGCAAGAAGGAGTGGGTTCTTCCGGAGCTGCAGGACCAGAACGTGGTGTCGCTGTTCGAGGGCAACAGCAACATGTTCTGGGCCGAGCGGCTGGGACAGGAGCTCGGCGTGCCCGATCTCTGGGTGAAGCTATGCGGCAACTCCCACACCGGCTCGTTCAAGGATCTGGGCATGACCGTGCTGATGTCGGCCGTCCGCGAGATGCGTGCGCGCGGCGTCCCGATCGAGGCCGTCGCCTGCGCCTCCACCGGGGACACCTCGGCGGCACTCGCCGCCTACGGCGCGGCGGCGGGGATCCAGACCGTGGTGTTCCTGCCCAAGGGAAAGATCACGACGGCCCAGCTGATCCAACCGCTCGCCCACGGCGCGAAGGTCCTGGAGATCGACAGCGACTTCGACGGCTGCATGCGGCTGGTCAAGGCGATCTGCGAGGCAGAGGGAAGCACGGTCTATCTCGCAAACTCGATGAACGCGCTCCGGATCGAGGGGCAGAAGACCGTCGCCATCGAGATCGCTCAGCAGTTCGAGTGGGCCGCGCCCGACTGGGTGATCATCCCGGGGGGCAACCTGGGCAACGTCTCGGCCCTGGGTGCCGGGTTCGATCTCATGATCGAGACGGGCCTGATCGACCGCCGGCCGCGGATCTGCGTGGCGCAGGCCGAGCGGGCCAATCCGCTCTACCGGGCCTTCGCGGCGGGCCGCCGGGAGGTGGAGCCGATCGTCGCCCAAGAGACGGCGGCCAGCGCGATCCGAATCGGCAATCCCGTCTCTGCGCGGCGCGCCGTCCGCGTGCTCGAGCGTTTCGAGGGCGTCGTCGAGCAGGCCACCGAGCGCGAGCTGGCAGAGGCGGCCGCACGCGGAGACCGGACCGGCCTGTTCAACTGCCCGCACACCGGGGTGGCGCTGGCTGCGCTGGAGAAGCTGATCGCGCGCGGTCTCGTCACCCGCGACCAGCGGGTGATCGTCATTTCGACCGCGCATGGGTTGAAGTTCTCCGAGTTCAAGACTGCGTATCACTCGGGCGCGGACGGTGCGCACCGAAACGCACCCGTCGGCGTGGCCGCCTCCGAGGACGCCGTGCGGCGCGCGCTCGGCCTCTGACTTCGAATCGGTTCGAACCCTTGCTATCGTGGATGGGTCGATGGGCGTCCGCGATCTCGAGATCCAGCTCCAGCGTCTGCTTCGCTTGCATCGCGTCGGGCTGGCGCTGGGCTCGGAGAAGAACCGCGATCGGCTGGTGGAGCGCATCCTGATCGAGGCCAAGGAGCTCTGTCGGGCCGACGGTGGGACGCTCTACCTTCGGACCGACGACGACGAGCTGCGCTTCGCCATCATGCTGAACGACTCCCTCCACATCCACCTGGGCGGGACCACGGGCAAGGCCGTCGAGCTCCCGCCGGTGCCCATGTTCGATCCGAAGACTCAGGTGCCCAACCACAAGAACGTCGCCAGCCACTGCGCGCTCCTCAAGGACTCGGTCAACATCGAGGACGCCTACCACGCCGAAGGCTTCGACTTCTCCGGGACGAAGCAGTTCGACCTGAACGCGGGCTATCGCTCGCAGTCCTTCCTCACCATCCCCATGCGGAACCAGGAGGACCGCGTCATCGGCGTCCTCCAGCTCATCAACGCCAGGAGCGAGGCCGGCGAGGTGGTGCCGTTCGCCGACGATCTCCAGCAGCTCGCCGAAGCGCTCGCCTCTCAGGCCGCGGTCGCGCTGGAGAATCAGATGCTGCTGTCGGGACAGCGGGCGCTGATGGAGGCGTTCATGAAGTTGATCGCCGCCGCGATCGACGACAAGTCGCCCTATACCGGCGGCCACTGCCGGCGCGTTCCCGTCCTGAGCGAGATGATCACGCGCGCCGTGTGCAACGCCGAGGACGGCGTGTTCGCCGGCTTCGATCTGACCGAGGACGAGTGGTACGAGCTCCACATCGCCGGGTGGCTCCACGACTGCGGCAAGGTCACGACGCCGGTTCACGTGATGGACAAGGCCACCAAGCTGGAGACGATCTTCGATCGCATCGAGGTGATACGGGCGCGCTTCGCCGGACTGATGCAGGCGGCTCGGAACGAGGCGGAGGTGACGGCGCTGCGGGACGAGCTGGCCTTCCTCGAGGTCGCGAACGTGGGCGGTGAGTTCATGTCGGACGACAAGAAGGCGCGGGTTCGCGAGATCGCCCGCCGGACCTGGACGGATCACCAGGGCCGTCCGCAACCGCTCCTGACGCCGGACGAGGTCCACAACCTCACCATCTCGCGCGGAACGCTCACGGAGGAGGAGCGGCTGATCATCAACGGCCACATGGTGCAGACAGTCCGCATGCTGGAGGCCCTGCCCTTCCCGCGGAGCCTGAAGCGCGTACCCGAGTACGCGGGCGGCCATCACGAGAGGATGGACGGCACCGGCTACCCGAAGGGCCTCTTCGCCGGCGACATGTCCATCCCGGCCCGCATCATGGCGATCGCCGACGTCTTCGAGGCGCTCACCGCCCAGGATCGGCCCTACAAGAAGGGGAAGTCGTTGTCGGAGTCGATGAAGATCATGGGGTTCATGAAACGGGACAACCACCTCGACCCCGACCTCTTCGACGTCTTCGTGGCGAGCGGCGTCTATCGGCGCTACGCGGAGCAGTTTCTCCCACCGGAACAGATCGACGATGTAGACGAAGCTGCGCTCCTCGCCATCCAACCGCGCCCCTTCGAGCTTCCCGATGAGGCGGAACGGGCGCGACGTTGGGAAGGTTTCCTCCCCGAGTACGAGCGCACGATCCGCGAAAACGACCCCCTCACCTCGGTGTGATCCGCGGCGACTGATAGTATGGCCGGAGTGTCGTCGGCCCATCGGATTCTCGGCGTGGGGCTGGACGCGGATCGAGCCACGATCCGCGCGGCGTTCCGGGCCCTGATCCGAGACGCCCATCCCGATCGTCTCGGCGGCACTCCGGAGGCTCACGAGCGCTTCCTCGCGGTCAAGGCGGCCTACGAGGCGCTGAGCGATCCGGCGCGCCGGACCGAGCACGAACAGGACGAAGCCGAGCGGCGACAAGCTCAGCTCCGCAGGCGTCGCCGTCGGCTCAGGAGGTTGTACGAGTGATGCGTCCGCACCTCATTCTGCTCCTGCTCTTGCCCGTCACCGCATGCAATTGCGGCGAGACGCCCGCCGGCCCCGGCCCGGGCACAGACGCCGGCGATTCCGGCGATCCCGGCGACAAGGACGGCGGTGTGAAGCCCCCGCCCGGCACGATCTCGATCGAGATCGATCCGGCCGACGTCGACCTCACCATCGACGGCGTCACCCCGGCCACCCGGACGTTCCGCGTCGACGCCATCGCCGAGGACGGGACGAGGAGCGACGTCACGGCGCAGGCCATCCTGCAGCTCGCCGACGACGTCCTCGGCACGCTCACCGGCAGCACCTTCACCACCCGCTTGATCGGCGGCCGTACCAGCGTGACCGCGTACCTCGGTCAGTACTCCGCCACCGCACAGATCAAAGTGACGCTGGAGCGCGTGGTGGTGGTGCCGATCGGCGATCCGCTCCCGACGGATCCCGGCGCCGTCGTGGGCGGAGCGCCCGTCGATCCCAGCCGGGCTCCCTCGCTGGTCTACCCGAACGACGGCGTGATGCTGCCGGTGAACCTGGGCTCGATCGAGGTCCACTATCGGCCGGGCACCGATAACACGCTGTTCGAGATCGGCTTCATCAGCCCGAACGGCGAGGTCCTGATCTACACCCGCTGCGATCCGCTCGGAGGCGGCTGTCTCTACGCGCCCGCGCCCGACGTCTGGCAGTCGATCGCCGACACCAACAGCGGAGGCGATCCGATCGAGATCCGGATCCGCGGAACCGACGACACCGGCACGGGCGCGGGGACCTCCAACTCGATCCACGCGCGCATCTCGGCCGTGCGCGTCGACGGCGGGCTCTACTACTGGACGACCGACGGCGGGCGCATCATGCGGCTCGACTTCGGGGCCGCCCAGCAGCCGGTGCAGTTCTATCCCTTCGACAACTCGACCACCTGCTACGGCTGTCACTCCATCTCGAAGAACGGCCGGCGGATGACCCTCTCGCGGAACGGCCAGCGCGACGGCCGCCTCACGATCATCGAGATCGGCCAGCAACAGATCCTGCTCCAGGACCAGGACGACAAGCGCGAGCAGTTCCAGAGCTGGGATCCCACCTCCGCGATGTTCGCCGGCGTGTGGTCGGACGGCGCCGACCCCGATCCGAACATCCGGATCCGGGATGGAGAGACCGGCGACGTCATCGAGACCATCGACACCGGCGGAGAGCCCGATCACCCGGACTGGTCGCCGCGCGGCGATCGGATCCTGTTCACCATGGTGACCCGCCATCAGACCTCGCAGCGCCCGGGCCGCGGCGGCATCTCGTACATCGAGAAGATGAACGGCGGCGGCTGGAAGGCGCCGGTGGAGCTGATCGCGCCGGAGGACGGCTTCAACCGCTACTACCCCGCCTACGCGCCGGACGCGGCCTTCTTCATCTACTGCCAGTCGACGTGCCCGGCGGGACAGATCTACGCCGGCTCCTGCGACGCCGACGCCGACCCCACGGCGACGCTGCTCGCGATGGCCTCCGACGGCGGGGCGACGATCCCGCTCGGAAGGGTGAGCGGTCCGGGGATCGAGGACGGCACCACGGTCGATCTCAGCAACACGTTCCCCAAGTGGGCACCCTTCGTCGATCCGCAGCGGCGGGACGGGAGCGGCCGCCTGATGTGGTTCACGTTCTCCTCTCGGCGCGCCTACGGCCTGCGCAGGCCGAACGGGACCAACCAGTGGATCTGGATGGCCGCGATCGATCCCGACGTGGTCGAGCGGGGCGAGGACGGCAGCTTTGCGGCGTTCGCCCTGCCCTTCCAGGACCTCGGGACCTCGAATCACATCGCGCAGTGGACCGCCGCCATCGTCCCCACCAACCCGAACGGCAACGACGGTGGCATCGACCCGCCGACCGGCTCCGACGGCGGCGCCTGCGTCGCCCTCGGGGACGTCTGCGATCCGGGCACCGACAACTGCTGCTCGGCCTCCACCTGCACGATGAACGGCCCGGGCATCTTCCTCTGCCGCCCGAACATCTAGGGCTGCCGCGCCGCGTAGACGTACGCCCGCAGCGCGCGCATGCGACCATCCGCCCACTCGATCACGTCCGCGCCCTTGAGCACGGTCCCCTCGATCTCGAAGACGAACTCGACGATCGAGGTGTGGCCGGCGACGTACACGTTGCCGACCTCGAACACGAACTTCTTCGGATGGGTGTCGAAGATCTTCTTGACCTCGGCGAGCGCGGCGGCCTTGCCCGCGACGCGGACGCCGGGGTCCTCGAGGGTGAAGTCGTCCGCGAGCAGATCGGCGATCTTGGCCAGATCCTTGCTGGCGAAAGCGGCGGCGTAGGTTCGTGTCAGCTGATCGATCATCGGGGGCGAGGCTACCCGAAGCGGCACCTCCGGAGGGAGGTGCCGGGGCGGAACCTCGAACGGCGGCGGTATCGGGCACCGCGTGCAGGGGCCGCGCATCGGCACGCGAAGGACCTGGCCGACACGAAGGAATGTGCTGCGCATCCGGTTGGCCTTCTGGATCGCCTTGACGCTGCTCCGGTGCCGGAGCGCGATCTTCCCCAGGTTGTCGCCGTTCTTGACCCGCACCATCGCGAGGTTCTGGTCCGGACGCTGCGCGAGCAAAGGAGCGACCCGGCGTCCCAGCTCCTGCGCGCGCGGGTTGAAGAAGCGGACGTGAAAGTGATCCCGGTGCCGTCGCGCGTGTTTGACGATCGAGTGGTCGCCCGCCTTGAACAGCGAGTCGAGCCAGGCGCGGTCCTCTCCGATCGACAGCGCGTAGGCGTACAGCACGTCCTGTACCTTGCGGTCGACGAGGATGACCTGGACATCGCCGAGCATCACCAGCGACTTGACCAGCTCCCAGTTCGCCGCGGTATCCATGAGCTTCTCGCACGCGATGCAGTGCGGCGCCTCGGGCGTCGCGTAGTAGAAGCCCAGATCGACGTCGCGACCATTCTGATGGCTCCGGTGAGGGCGGAACCAGCCGCCCTCCTTGAGGCTGATCCCGTTCACGCGAAGCGGCGGCACGTCCGGATGCAGTGACTTCACGCGCTTGGCGGCGGCCGTGACGTATTCGATCGTCTCCGAGGTCGTCCAGGCGCCGGAAGGGATCACGAGCGTCCAGCACTCATCGTCGCTGGGCGGGAACTGAACAGCGTTGATCAGCCGCCCCTCGTCGCTGAACCCGATCGAGATCGATCCGAGCGACTCCGGGTGGCTCATCCAGCGGGCGGCCAGCTCGTCGTCAGAGAGGTCGGTCGTGTAGCGTAGCCCGGGGTCCACGCCCGTCCCCTCCTTATCCTCTGGGATCTCGCCCGAGTCGTCCGGATCGACTTCCGAGGCGAGCTCTGCCTGGCCCGCCTCCACGACATCGGCGATGGAGATCGTGGCGGTCGCCGCGACGGTTCCGGTCTCAACCTCGGCGGCGGGCGCAACGAGGGCGGGTCGATTCGCCGACGGCGGTGGCGGCGGTGGCGGTCGCGGCGAGCGGAACAGCGCACAAGCGGAGACCAGCGAGAGCGCGAGGATACCGGCGCTCGAGGAGGAGGAGAGGCGGCTCAACCTCGGGAAGACTACTCGAACTCGGACCCCCGATGAACCTGGAGTCCGCCTCTTCCGGCATTTGATTCGAGGTCGAATGCAAGCAATCCTGCGGGTTCGATGCGTCTGTACAACACCCTGACCGGGTGCATCGAGCCGCTCACCACGGTGCGGCCGGGTGAGGTCCGGATGTACGCGTGCGGGCTGACCGTCTCGGACGACGCCCACCTCGGTCACGGTCGCTCCGGCGCCATCTTCGACCTGCTCCGCCGTGTCCTCCGCACCCGTGGGATGCGGATTGTCGATGTCCGAAATGTCACGGACGTCGACGACAAGATCATCGCCCGGGCCCGGGCGCTCGGCCAAGACCCGGTGGAGCTCGCCAAGCGCTACGTCGCCCGCCACGACGAGGACATGGAGCGGCTCCGAGTCCCGAGGGCCGACGTCGAGCCGCGCGCCTCTGACCACATCCATGAGGTGATCGACTTCATCGCCGCGCTGGTGGCGCGCGAGGCCGCGTACGAGAAGGAGGGCGTGGTGTACTTCCGCCTGGCAGCCTATCCCGCGTTCGGAGAGCTGGCACGCGCCCGCGGGGTTCCGGTGGAGGAGGAGGACTTCGTGCTCTGGAAGCCGTCCGAGGACGATGATCCCGGGTGGAGCTCGCCCTGGGGACGCGGGCGTCCCGGGTGGCACATCGAGTGTTCGGCGATGTCGGCCGCGCTCCTCGGTGAGACCTTCGACATTCACGGTGGGGGCGCCGATCTCCTTCATCCCCACCATGACGCCGAGATCGCGCAGTGCCACGCGCGCTGCGGCAAGGCGCCCGCGCGCATGTTCGTCCACAACGGCCTGGTGCTCCTCGCTGACGAGAAGATGTCGAAGTCGATCGGAAACTTCTTCACGCTCCGGGAGATCTTCGCGCGCTACGATCCGGCGGCGGTCCGCTACTACCTGTTTCGCACCCACTATCGCGAGCCGGTCACGTTCAGCACCGAAGCCCTCGACGACGCCGAGCAGGCGATCGCCCGCATCGAAGCCTTCATGGCTGCGGCCGCCCGCGTGGTGGGCCCGGGCGAGCACGCGACCGGCTCGGAGGAGGAGAAGCGGCTGCTCGAGCGGGCCCGCACCGCTCGTGCCGACGTGATCGCGGCGCTCGAGGACGACCTCGACACGCCCCGGGCGCTCGGGGTCGTCGATGACCTGGTGGCCCGCGGCCAGGATTACCTCCGCACCCGCACCGCCGAGCCGCACGTCCTGGGACAGATCGAAGAGGTCCTCGACTCCATCGACGAGCTCTTCGATCTCCGCCCCGAGCGAGCTCGGACGGAGTCACGTACCGCCGAGTTGATCGAGGCCGTCCTCAGGGTGAGAAAGCGTCTCCGCCAGCGCGGGATCGAAGATCTGAGCGCGGCACGTACCGCCTCCGAGCTCACCGAGATGCTGAGGAAGCTCGGGATCGAGCTCGTCGATACGCGGTGGGGAACCCGCTGGAGGTGGGAATGAGCAACGCCATGATCATGGTGGTGCTCGGGATCTGCGCGCTGTTTCTGTTCCTCTCCGAGCGCATCCCCAGTGAGGTGGTCGCCGTCGCCCTCCTGGTGTCGCTGCCGCTGACGGGCGTGCTGACCGCGAGTGAGGCGCTCTCCGGCTTCTCGCATCCCGCAGTGCTCCAGACCGGCGCGTTCCTGGTGCTGTCGGTCGCCCTGGCACGCACCGGCTTCCTCTCGATCCTCGCCTCCACCGTGTTTCGCGCCAAGAGCACGTTCGGACTGATGGCCTCGATCGTGGTGCTGTGCGCGTTCGTGTCGCCGTGGATCGCCAACACGGCCTTGGTCGCGCTGCTGGTCCCGATCATCACGGAGATCGCGAACGAGCGCGACATGCCGCTCTCGAAGCTCCTCCTCCCGCTCTCCTACGCCGCCATCATGGGCGGCGTCGTCACCACGATCGGAACCTCGTCCCACATCTTCGGCGCGACGCTCTACAACACGCTCACCGGCGAAGCGATGGGGTTGTTCGCTCCTGCCGGCTTCGGGCTGCTGTTCATGGCCACCGCTGGGCTCTACATGATGGCCGCGTCTCGCTGGCTCCTCCCGGTCCGGAAGAACGTCGAGGTCCGCAAGTTCGATCTGAGAGAGTACCTCCTCCAGGCCCGCATCCTCCCGGAGAGCCCGCTGATCGGGCGCGAGGCCACCGGCGACTACCTGCGCAAGACCCACGACATCTCGATCGTCGGGCTGCTTCGCGGCCGCCGGCGCTACTTCCGCATTCCTCGAGGCACCAAGCTGGCCGCTGGCGACGTGGTCCTCGTTCGCGGCAATCCCGACGAGCTGGGGCCCATCGCCGAGATCATCGGCCTCGAGATCCTGGCCGACCTCACGCTCCAGAAGAGCGCCTACGCCGACGGCGAGCTCGAGTACGTGGAGGTGATCGTCGGTCCCAACGCGAAGGACGTGAACCGCCCGCTCTCGCAGGTGCAGCTCCTCGACGATTGCGGCGCCAAGGTTCTGGCTGTCCGCCGCCGCGGGCGAACGCGGCGCCGGCGCGTCGAGGACATTCTGGTGGCGTTCGGCGACGTCCTCATCCTCCAGGGTCCACGCGGCCTCAAGGAGGTGTTCACGCGGTCGCCCGAGTTCCTGTTCCAGCGCGAGATCGAGCTCCCCGTGGAGCGACGCAAGCGCATGCCGATCGCCCTCGGCACGCTGTTCCTGGTATTGCTGATCGGCGGCTCCGACCTCGTGCCGATGCCGATCTGCGCGATGGCCGGCGCGGTGCTGGTCGTGATCACGGGTTGCCTCACGCCCAAGGAGATGCACCGCGCGCTCCCCTGGAGCATCCTGATCCTGATCGGCTCGCTGGTTCCCTGGTCGGTGGCGTTCGAGCGCTCCGGGCTCGCCGCCGACATGGCCCACGTGGTGGCGGCCGTCGGCGGTCGCTTCGGCCCTCGCGGAGCCCTGTTCATCGTGGCGATGATCTCGGTGGCCCTGGCCCAGCTCATCCAGCCGAACGGCGTGATCGCGGTGATGCTCCCCCTCGCGGTCGCCACCGCCCGTGCGCTCGAGCTGCGCCCGCTTCCCTTCGCCCTGGCCGTGCTCTTCGGCGGCGCCTACTCCTTTGCGACCCCGTTCGCCTACAACACGAACATGATCGTCACACCGCTGGCCGGCTACCGGACGTCCGACTTCCTCCGCCTCGGCTTACCGCTCGCGGCGCTCGCGGTGGTGATGATGACGGCCCTGCTGCCGATCCTGTACCCGTTCTAGGGCAGCCTGGCGCTCACAGTCGCTCGAGCAGCCGCACCCACCGCAGGTGCTCGGTCAAGCGCGCAAACGCCGGCTCGGCCTCGATCCGCTCGCGGTGTGCGTAGCCGAGACCGATGGCCCGCTCCAGGACGCCCAGCGCCGACTCCCCCCGCAGCTCGCCCGCCTCGTACACCGCCAGCCGAAACGCCATCTCCGACCAGCGCTCCTGATCGATCTGCGCCCGCGTGATCCGCTCCGCGTCGAGGGCATCGAACGCGCGCTCTGCGAGCTGGGCGCCGGCGGGCTTCCGATCGATCAGCAGCCAGGTGGCCGCCTGGATCACGGCGCTCTCGTACGGCGGCAGCTTCCCGCACAGCTCCTCCACAGCTACGGGATCCTGGAGCTCGAGCGCGGCGGTCACGCCCAGCGAGATCAGCGGCACCCGATCCCGCCGATCCAGGTAGTCGGGCAGGGCCCGGATCCGCCGCACCACCTCCGCGTAGTCGCCCTTCTCCCAGGCCGCCCAGGCGTCCAGATGGCGTACGTAGCCGGCCTCGCCGCGACCCAGGATGAGCGCGGTGCCGGTGAGCCAGATCGCCGGCCCGAGAAAGCCGCGATCGAGGGCGACGATCCCCGCCGCCCACGCGAAGCCAGAGAGCCAGGAGAGCCGCCAGATCCAGGTGGCGCTCTTGACGCGGTCCTCCAACACGACCCGGATGAGCTGACCGCCGTCGACCGGCGGAAACGGGGCGAGCTGATATGCGGTCCACACCACCGCGGCGAAGAACAGATCGTACCCCCAGCTCCCCATGCCCCGGACCGAGGTCAGGCGGGCACCCGCGACCACCAGCAGCCCGCTCGAGATCGGCCCCGCGAGCAGCACCAGCGCGCGCCGCCCGCGGGAGGCGATCGTTCGGACATAGGCGCGGCCTCCCGCGAGCTGCAGGAGACATCGGAAGTCCCCGCCCCCGAGCCGGCGGGCCGCGACCGCATGACCGAGCTCGTGAGCTGCGATCACCAGCGCGAGGCAGGCTGCAAACTGCGGAGAGGACACGACCGCCGCGCCCGCGATCACCAGCATGAAATCCAGGCGGATCAGGAACGGGCCGGCCGTCAGCTCCTGCTTCATGGCGCTACTGCGCGACGGGCTTGGCCAGCCGCGCGATCTCGATGCGCTTGCCGTCCCGGGCCGCCACCGAGTTCTCGAAGATCGACCGCGCCTCCTCGAGGAACGGCTCGACCGTCTGATACCGCTGGCTGAAGTGCGTCAGCACCAGCTTCTTCGCGCCTGCCTCTCGCGCGATGGTCGCCGCCTGCGCCGCGGTCATGTGCCCGTGGTCGTGCGCGTCCTCCTTCTCCGATGACAGGTAGGTCGACTCGATGATCGCGAGATCGACCCCGGCCGCCAGCTCCACCGCCGCCGGGCATGGTCGCGTGTCCATCACGAACGCGACGCTCTGTCCCGGCTTGTGCACACTGACGTCCTCGACCTTCACCACCTTGCCGTCGACCGCGAGCTCGCCTTTCTTGACCAGCTCGCCGATCGCAGGCCCCCGGATGCCGAGCTCCGCCAGGCGCTCGGGCAGCATGGTGCGGCGATCCTTCTCCTGAAGCCGATAGCCGAACGTCTCCACGCCATGGTCGAGGCGCTTCGCTTCGATCGTGATCTTCGAATCCTCGTGGACGATCCCCGGCTTCTTGATCGGCTTCGCCACCAGCTGCGCCACTGCGTGATAGATCGAGGCCCGCCGCAGCCGGTCGTAGAAGACCTGACCGCTCGCCGGGAAGTAGATCTCCACCGGATGCGGGACGCGATCGAGCGAGAGGCGCTGGCACATCCCGGCCAGGCCCAGGCAGTGGTCCCCGTGGAAGTGGGTGATGCAGATCTTCGACACGCTGGTGGCGGTGACCTCGGCGAAGATCATCTGGCGCTGGGTCCCTTCGCCCGGGTCGAAGAGGATGCCCTCCTCGTCCCAGCGAAGAAGATAGCCATTGTGATTCCGGTACCGGGTGGGAACCTGGCTGGAGGTACCGAGAACGACCAGCTCTCGAACAGACATGGGGCGCCGTTCGATGCGCCCCTATCTCACCCGCCCCAAAGACTCAACCAGATGTCTTGAAGATGAACGGGTATTTGACGATCACGATGCCGCCGCCCTTGGGCTTCGGGAATTGCCAGGTGCGGATCTTCGCGCAGATGCACCGCTCGGCCTCGGTGCTGCCGAGCGTGCTCTGCGTGACGTCTGCGCTCTGCACCGAGCCGCTCGCCGAGATCGTGAACTGCGTGGCCACCTTGCCGAACAGGCCCGGGTTCCGCACCAGCTCCTTCTCGTAGCAGTACCGGATCTGTGCGATGTGCTGCTTGATGACGCGCCGGATGATCTCCTTGTCGAGCGATCCCATGATGATCGGCGATCCGGGAGAGATCGTGATGTCGTGGTCGACCTTCTTGCCGAGGCCGCCGATCCCCTCACCGTAGCCGCCCTCGCCGCCGCCGCGGCCGTGAGTGCCGAGGGCGCCCAGACCGACCGAGTTCATCGACAGGCCGCCGCCGCCAGGGCCGGTGCCACGGGTGCCGAGGCCGCCCAGGCCCGTGGCATCGCCGATCTCCGCGCCGGTCACACCGCCGAGGGCGCCCTTGAGCTCGCCGCCCAGCCCGCCCGAGCCGAACAGATAGCTGCGCCCGACGTTGCCCTTGCCGCCGAACAGCTTGGCCAGCGTGCTCTTCGCGATCTCCTTGTCGTTGGGATCGCCCTTCACCGCCATGCGGCCCTGCTTCTTCTTCGGATCGTAGTCCTTCTTGCCGGCCTTGCCCTCGCTGCCCTTGGCCTTGGCGCCTGGCTCGCCCGCCTTGAGCTTGGAGAGCAGCGTGTTCTTCTGCTTCTTCTGCTCTTCGGGCGTCAGACGGAACTGCGCGAAGCGGTTCCGGTTCTTGAAGATGTCCTCGGTCAGCTCGGCCTGCGTCACCGGGGTCGCGATGAAGCTGACGATCGCCATGGTGTGGAGGAAGAACGCCAGCACCAGGATGTTGAGCCAGGTGTAGTTCAGCCGCTCGAACAGCGGCGGCGGGATCATCCGCGTCCGCCGCACGTAGCGGACCTGGAGCACGATCGCGTTGTGCACCAGGTAGAGCGTCTCGGCGTTCTGCAGGTGATAGCGGATCCCGCCCGCCTCGCCGGGCTCGATGTTCGGGCCGCGGTGCGAGATCATCTCCTCCACCGACCGCATGGTGCCGTCGGCGCGCTCGAGGCGTCCCGTGAAACCACCGGGGATGCTGATGCTGTAGCTCGTGCCACCGCCGGCGCTCCCCACCATCTCGGCCAGCGCGAACGTGGCCCCCGGCAGGCCCTTCGAGGGGACCTCGATGTCGCAGCGCAGGACCTTCTGCATCGGGCCCCAGCCCTGCACGCGCCGCTCGTCGCCGATCGTCACGACGGGTTGCTCGGTCACGCTGATGCTGTCGAGGACGGTCGTCCCGCCCCAGAGCGCCTTGATCTCGAGCGCGCGCTCGCCGTCCGACACGCCCTCGCTGGCCAGGTTGTTCGGGATCGAGCCCCAGGGCTCCTGCCCTCCGGGGACGCCGGACATCATCGGCATCGCCATCGGCGTCTGCACGTACTGCTGGCTCACCGGCTGCTGCAGGATCGGGCGCGGCCCCGAGACCGGCGTCCGCGCCTGCTGCGCCGGCGCCATCGACGACATCATCTCGAGCGGCATCGGCGACACCGTGATGGTGGGCTCGGCCTGCTGCATCTCGGACGGGGTCGCCGCCCAGATCTCACCCGAGCCGTGCGGCGGAGTGATCGGCACGGCGCGCGGCTGGGACTTCGGTGCGGTCCCACGCTCGGAGATCGCGTCGAAGGAGACCACGATCTTGCAGTCGCCGAGGCGGAGCTCGTCACCGTCGGAGAGCTTCTCCTTCGAGACCTTCTCGCCGTTGAGGAACGTGCCTTCGGTCGATCCCATGTCGATGATCGAATAGTCCGCGCCACCGCCCGAAGACTCGATCACCGCGTGGATGCGAGAGACCTTCGCGTCGTCGAGCTTCAAGTGCGCGGACGCGAGGCGTCCGATCTTGATGATGTCGCGCTCGAAGACCTGCTCGAGGGCGAGCTCGGACCCCTTGTAGACCGTCAGCTTGAGTGGGATCGCCATCCTGTGGGCTCCTCAGATCCTGGACACGGAGTTCAGGATCTCGCTGTCGAAGTTCTCTCGAATCTTGATGAGGTTCGAGTGGCGCACGCGCTTGCGGCTCTCCACGTACGCACCGTCGGGTCGAGTGAGATCACCGTCGATCGTGTCATCATCGAAGCTGACAACCGTCTTCTTCTTGTAGATGACACCCTCTTCATCGTCCGTGCTTTGAGCCGACGCCACCGAGGCCAGGCCCAGCACCAACGAGGTCGTGAGGATCGCAATCGCCTTCTTCATCGCTCTCAACCCCCAGCTTCGACACTCCCGTAGAGTATCGGGTTCCGAGATTCTACAACGTACCGAACTTTATCGAGACTTTCGGACACCCTCCCACCGACTGAGTGTCGGACTCACAGCGGCGGATTCGGCACATCCCCTCGAGGCGCACCGGGAGGATACGCCCCGGGACTTGCCCGAGCGCTCCCCCGCAACAGTGCGGGACAAGTCGACACGAACGGTTACCAGCGAGCCGGTGGTGGACCAGCCGCGGCACGCTCGCGATGCGTTACGACGTCATGGTTACAAGCGAGCGGCACGCTCGCGATGCGTAACCAGTAGGCCCCGAACCGGGGCCTACGTCATGGTTACAAGCGAGCGGCACGCTCGCGATGCGTAACCAGTAGGCCCCGAACCGGGGCCTACGTCATGGTTACAAGCGAGCGGCACGCTCGCGATGCGTAACCAGTAGGCCCCGAACCGGGGCCTACGTCATGGTTACAAGCGAGCGGCACGCTCGCGATGCGTAACCAGTAGGCCCCGAACCGGGGCCTACGTTAAGGTTATTCGAAGTCGTCCGGCTTCGGGATGGGATCGGATGGCTCCTTCTCCCGCTTCTTCGGCTTCTTCCTGCCCGAAGGTTTCGCCTTGGACTTGGGTCGCTTCTGGGGCTCCGGCTCGATCGGAGGCGTATCACCCTCGGCCGGCGCCTGCGGCTCGTCCTTCGCCTTCTTCGCCTCCTCGGCCTTGAGCTTCTTGTCAATCTCCTCGTCCAGCTTCTTCTGCTTCGCCTCTTCCTCGGCGGCCTTCTTGTCGATCTCCTCCTGCTTCTTCGCCTCCTCCTCGGCCCGCTTCTCCTCCTCCTGGAACGCCTTCATCTGCTGGATCTCCTCCAGCATCTTGAAGACCGTGTCGTCGTCGCCGTCGCCGACCTGGAGCACGCGCTTGAGGTTCTCCTGCGCGTCGTCGAGCCGCTTGAGATCCCGGAGGTAGAGCACACCCAGGTTGTAGTGGGCCGGGCCTGCGCTCGGTCCGTCCGCCACCTGGATCGCCTGCTGGTACGCCTTCTCGGCGTCGTCGAAGCGGCCGCTGCCCTTGAGCGCGATCCCCAGGTTCACGTACGCCGCCGCGTTCTTCGGCTCGGCCTTGGTGATCGCCACATAGTTGTCGATGGCCTTCTTGAAGTCCTTGAAGCCCATCGAGATCTGCGCGATGCGGAAGCGCGCCTCGATCAGCCGCGGGTTGTTCTGGACCGCCGTCTCGAACGCCGCCAGCGCTTGACCGGTCTGCTTCTCGGCCAGCGCCACCTGTCCCAGGACGAAGTGGAGACAGGCGCCGTTCTTGTCGATCTTGAGCCCCTGCGCCGCGAGCAGCCTCGCCCGCAGCAGGTCCTTCTGCTTCACCGCGGCCTGCGCCAGCACGCAATACCCGCCGATGTTCTTCGGCTGATAGGTCAGCGCCTCCTGACAGAGGTTGGTGGCCTCGTCGTAGTCGCCCTGCGCCATCACGTAGCTCGCCAGCGCGATCCGCGCCTGTGCCGCCCCTGGATCGCGCGCGATCAGCTCGCGCAGCAGGCTGACCGCCTCACCGGGATCCCGCTTCGCCGCCAGCGCCGCCAGGTTCTCCTGCGCCTCCCGCAGGGCCGGATTGAGCGCGATGGCTCGCCGGTAGGCGTCCTCGGCCTCCTTGTCCTGACCGAGGTGCTCGAGGGCCACGCCCTTGTTGAACAGCGCCAGCGCGTAGTTCGGATACCTGTGGAGGACGTCGTCCATCCGCGCGTTCACGTCGCTGTAGTCGAGGTGCCCCTTCTTGGCGTCCTCCCTGAGGTAGTTGGCCTCCTCCTGGAACGCCTTGCTGGCGGCGTCCTCCTTGACCACCTTGATGTCCTGCTTCATCACCCCGGCGTTCGGGACGTCGTGCTTGACCTCCTTCTTCTGAGGCGTGGCGCAGGCGACCGCGGCGACGGCGAGGAGTGCGAGCTTTTGCGTGTTCCTCATCGCGGCTCCTCCGGATCCTTCTTCTTCTCCTGCTCGGTGTTCCGGGCCTGCACGGTCTCGTACTGCTGCTGGACCGCCTCGTACCCGGCATAGTCGAGGATCAGCGTGTTCGCCTCCAGCGCCTCGAGGCGCGCCCCCGCCTTGTACTCCATCGCCTTCTCGGTGATCGGCGGGAACTCGGCGGGCGCCAGCCTCTCGAGCTTCTTCACGCACTTCGTCGAGTAGTTGGTGAACGTGTTGAGCTCGTTCGACTTGCCCACGCAGGTCCGATAGGCCGCATAGGCCGCTTCGCGCGCCGGCGCCGCCATGGTGTCCATCTCCTGCTTGATGATCTGGCAGGCCTCGTCCGGGATCCCGCGCGGGCAGGCTACGCTCGTCAC
Organism: uncultured delta proteobacterium; assembly: GCA_963803435.1. Taxonomy (GTDB): domain Bacteria; phylum Myxococcota; class Kuafuiibacteriia; order Kuafuiibacteriales; family Kuafuiibacteriaceae; genus CAWDML01. The sequence goes on from CAWDML010000001.1 coordinate 1,025,433, forward strand.
CTTGGCCACGAACTCGTCCCACGCCACCGCGATCTTGTACAGCGACGCGATGGTCGACTCGGCTTGCTGGTAGTCGGTGACCACCCGCGTGTACGACTTGATCATCCGCTCGCGCCACTGCGCCTTGTCCGCCAGCGCCCGCTTGAACTGCGTCGGGTTCTTCAGGTTCGGCGTGGGGATGCGCATCCGCGCGTACTCTTTCCAGTCCTTGTCGATCTTCTTGAAGGCCACCAGCGAGGCGTAGCGGGCCGCGTTCGCCGGCACGTCCTTACTCCGCTTCTTTCGATAGTGGTACGTCCCGAGGATCTCGTCCTCGATCTTGTCGGCCTTGCTGATCGCGCGCAGCTTCTTCCGACAGATCTCGGCCTCCCGCCACATCGCGTCCCAGAAGTGCTCGGTGTCCCCAAACTGCTTGGCGTACTCCTCGTAGCGGCGGGAGGCCTCACCGAAGCGCCCGGAGCGATCGAGGTCCTGCGCGATCGTCCAGTAGATCTCGGCCGCCTCCTTCTCGCCGCCCTTCGCCTTGCCGTACAGCTTCAGGTAGTCGAGCCGGAGATCGTTCGCCTTCTTCACCGACCCGATGCCGGCGTAGAACACGGCGGCGTTGAACATCGCGTCCCGGGCGCGCTCGTCGCTCGGATACCGCTTCGCGAACTCGAGGAACTCGGCCGCCGCCTTCCCATACTCTGTACGTTCCTCGTAGCGCTTCGCGATGTAGTACGCGACGTCGACGCCCAGCGGCGACTTTGGATACTCGTCGAGCAGCTTCTTCCGGAGCTGGTCCGCCTTGTCCTTCTGGCCGACCTTGTCCCAGGCCACCGAGGCGTTGAACAGCGCCTTGTCCGCGTTGTCGCTCTTCGGGAACTCCTCGTAGAAGCTCTGGTAGCCCTCCGCGACCAGCTTGATGTCGCCGTGCTCCTTGTTGACCCGCTCCTCCAGGATCTGGACCAGGGCGAACTTCGCGTACTCCATGAAGTGCGCGAGGTCGTGGGCGAGCTGATCGCGACCCTTCATCAGGTCCGGGATCTTCACGTACTCGGCCGCGTGGTCGTACAGCTTCTCCCAGTCTTTGCGCTGGTGATAGATGTCGATAACCAGGTTGGCCGCGACCTCCGCCTCCTGCGAGGCCGGGTGTTGGTGCACGATCTCGTCGAAGCGCTTCAGCGCCTCCTCGTTGTGGCTGTAGTCGTAGAGCAGCTTGGCCGCGTTCGCCTTCACGCTCACCAGCTTCTCGGCTTTGTCGGCCGGCACCAGCGCGATGTAACGATCGCAGGCCTCGATCAGCCGCTGCTTCTCCTTCGGCAGCGGGATCGGCTTGTCGGCGGGCTTCGGCTTCTTGAGCCGGAGGTCCTTGATGAACTCCTCCAGGGCCAGAATGTTGTCGTTGGCGGCGTCGACCAGATACTGCGTCTGCGGCGGCGTGCCCTTGGCGGCCATCACCGTCGCCTCGTACATCCGCGCCGCGTCGTCGAACTTCTCGAGCTTGTAGTAGAGATCGCCGAGCTGGAACCGCATCTCGTAGGCGTACTTCGACTGCGGGAAGAGCTGCAGGTACATCTCGTACATCGTCCGAGCGTCCTCGTACGTATCCTTCTGGCGGAGCTTGATCGCCTCCTTGTTCCAGAGCTGACCGAGCCGCCGGATCGTGGTCTCCGCGATCGTCTCCGCCTCCGCGATGTTCGCGCGCCCTTGCTCCTCCGACTCCGACTTGCCGGTGAGGGTCGCGATGTACTCCTTGCCCTTCTGGTAGAGCGCCACCAGCTCGCGCGTCTCGCGGATGGTCCGCTTCTTGTCCTGGCTGCGTGAGACCAGGTCCACGATCTTCCCCTCGAACAGGGGGTTCCGGGTGTTCTTCGGGTTGAGGCTGATCAGCTGCTTGTAGAGCATCGCCGCCTCGTCGAAGTAGCCGTCCTCGGTCCACAGATCCGCCAGGAGCTCGAGCATGCCTTGGCAGTCCTTGGAGGTGCAGTTGTCGTCGCCGACCAGGTCCGCGAAGATGAATCGCGCGCGCTTCGGATCACCCACGTGCCGGTACGTCCGCACGTAGTCCTTCTGCGCTTCACGGCCGAGCGCGATCTTGTTCTCGCCGGACAGCTCCTGCGCAAGCTGCGAGTAGAGGATGGTGGCCTTGAACTTCTTCAGGGCCTCCTCCCACTTCGAGAGGTTGTAGTAGCACCAGGCCTGCTTGTAGAGGGCGAAGCCGTAGACCCGCGAGCGCTTGTCCAACGCCGCTTTCTCGTAGCTCTTGAGCGCCTTGTTGACGTCGCCCTCGTTGAAATAGAACTCGCCGAAAGCGATCCACGCCTCCGGGATCAATGGGCTGTCCTTGAAGTTGCGGATCAGGTCCGCGTAGACCTCGATCGCCGCCTGGAACTGGCCGTCGCTCCAGTAGCTCTGACCCAACGCGAAGAGCACCTCCGGCATCCGCTTGTACTTGGGGAAGCGATCCCGGATCTCCCGGTAGAGCTCCACCGCCCGTGCCTGCCAGGCCTTGCTCTCTTGAGTGTTCTTCTTCTGCTCGGCCTCCAGCGACGACTTCTCGCCCGGCGACTTGCTGCGGGTCGCCTTGTCGTCTGCCTCCTGCGCGCGGAAGAAGTAGAAGCGCGCCTTCTCGAAGTACAGCTCGGCGAGCCGAAACTTGAGATCGGGCACCTCTTCGATGGCCGGTCCGAGCTCGATCAGCCGCTTGATGCCATTGATCTGCTCCTCGCGCTTCTCGGCGACCTTGAACTCGATCTTCTGACGGAACTGCTCGTAGCGGAGGGTGGGGCCGCCCGCGGTCAGCTTCGTGACCTTGGCCTTCTTGCCCCGCCTCTTCTCTGCGACGGCGTCGCCCGCCCCGAAGGCGAGCATCACCGCGATCAGCGTGATTGTCGTGAATCGCACGTCAGCTACTCCTGCGGCACGTGTTGGCCAGCGTCAGCTCGTACGTCCCCAGCTCGTCGCGCCAGTACTCCCCGTTGAACGGCCACACCAGCTTCTCGTCGTCGGTCCACTCGATGAACTCGTTGTGATGCTCGGCCGGCGAGCTCTGGACGTCGCGCAGCTTCGACTCGATCCGCTCCTGCTCGGCGCGCGAGGTCTCGATGTCGATCCGGATGGACTGCTCGATCAGCGTGCGGATGTTCTCGCGCTCCGCCTCGAGCCGCCGCTTGACCGCCTTGCCCGCCTCCTGGCTCAGACGGATCCGGACCCCGCTCAGGTCCTCCTCCAGACGGCTGGCGAGCGCCGACTCGGGGAACGATCCGGGCTGGTGGGCGAACGACTGGATCTCGCCGTCTACCTCGCGATAGCTGGCGTCGAGACGGTTGAGGGCCTCGTCCTTGAGCGCGAGCTGGAGGATCTGTCCCACGATGGCGGCCTTGGCCTCGTCCTTGTTGGTGTCGCCACCGGCCCGCAGGTTCGCCAGGGTCTCGTAGTACTTCTCGGCCGGCTGGTCCCGGGCCGTCAGCCGCTTGAGCTCCTCGAGGACCGGCTCGTAGCGCTTGAGGAAGACGCTCAGGATCTCCTTCGCCTCCACGTAGCGGCAGTTCTCGTAATAGATGACCGCCTTCAGGATCAGCGACTCCGGATAGTACTCGTCCCTGAAGAACGGCGAGTGCAGCGTCAGCAGGTTGCCGAGGGCCTTCTCATAGTTTCCGAGCCGGAACTCGGCCCAGCTCGCCTCGTACAGCGAGTCGAGCCAGGCGTACGAATCGCGATCGATCTTGTTGTAGTAGAAGATCGAGAACGACGGCTGCTGCGCGCCGAAGTGCGTCCGCGCCAGCTGGAAGAACGCGAGCTCCCGCAGCGCCTCGCCCTTGCCGTCCTCATCGCGCGTCTTCCGCACCACCGACTTGAACGACTCGAGGGCCTCGTTCGACTTGCCCTGCTTGTAGAGCACCACGGCCTCGAGGAACTTGGCGCGCGGCCCCCACTTGGGCGTGTCCGCGTTCACCTTGAGGACGAAGCGGGACGCCGACTCGAGGTGCTCCTTCGCGGACAGCGCGAAGACCTCGTCCCCGGACGGGGGCTTCGGCTCCTCCTTCTTGGGCTCCTCGCCCTTCTTCTCCTCCTTCTTCGGAGGCTGATCACTGAAGAGATCCTCGCCGATGGAGAAGCCGCCGCCCTCCTTCTTCTTGACCACGCCCTCGTCGCCCTCGTCCTCCGGAGGCGTCTCCGCACCGCCGCCGCCCTCGCCGGAGAAGATGTCGCCGCGGATCGACTTGCCGCCGGTGACCGACTCCTCGACGTGCGTCTCGCCCAGCCTTCCCGAGATCGCGCCCGTCTCGATGGCGAGGGCGCGCAGGAAGTGGAACCGCGCCAGCCGGAAGTAGAACTCGTCCTTGTAGTCGGCCGGGAAGTCGGTGGCCGCGTTGCGGGCGATGATCTCGTTGACCCGAATCCTGATCCTTCGTCTTGCGGCTGATGAACAGGCACCACTCGAGCGCGCTCTTGTAGTACTTGCTCTTCGGCCCCTCCTTGAGGAGCTTGTCGAAGTACGACAGCGCCGAGTGGTACAGGCCCATCCGGTACAGCGTCTTGCCCAGGTGGTACTGAGCCTCGTCGACGTTGGTCTTGCTGCTGGAGAGGTAGCGCTCGAGGGCCACGGCGGCCTCGGCGTACTGCTCCTTCTTGATCAGCGTGATCGCCTGGTCGAGGGCCTCGCGCGAGGCGTCCTGGGCCGGCGCCGCGTCGGCGGTCTTGGCCGCGCCGGCAGGCGGATGCTCCCTCTTCTTCTTGGGCTTCGCGTCGGCGGGCGGCGCGATCATCGCGAGGGAGACAGCCACCAGGAGGGTCGATGCGGTCCGCATGGCACAGCTCCTATTCGAACTCGTAGGCGAAGGAGGTCGGGAAGAAGCCCGACACGAAGAAGCTCAGGATCAAGAGGTTCTGGACGTCGGCGGTGTCGTTCCGCGTATCGGCGAACAGGTAGTCCCGGATCTCCACCCGGGTGACCAGCCAGTCCGTCATGAAGTAGCGGAGGCCGAGCCCGATGTTGCCGGCGAAGTTGGGGCCTGCATCGGTGCCGAAGGCCCCGAGCCCCGCCGTGATGTACGTGTCGAAGTGCATGATCCCCTCGCCCAGGATGGAGATCTTCCCGTAGAAGGGCGCCCAGCTGAGGTCGAGATCCGCGTGATACTTGAACTCCGGCGGGTTCTCGAGCAGCGAGTCGGTCTGCTGCCGCACGAACTTGATCGCGTCCTGCTTGAGGTGCGCGAAGACGAACCCTCCGCGAGCCTCCAGCTCCAGCGAGTCCACGAGGTGGAAGCCGATCGAGCCGCCCACGATCAGGTGCTGGTAGAACGGATCGTTCAGATCGAGCGCGAAGAACGGGAACACCTCGAAGCGGTGCTCCTTGAGGAACGTCTTGCGCTGGACGGACTTGATCCGATCCGAGAGCTTCCTCTTCTCCTCCCCCTCATCTTCCTCCCCTCCAACGTCGGCCTCCTTGGCCTCTGTTGAAACCTCGGCCGACTCACCCTTCGACTCGCCTTCGGCTTGTGCGAAGGAGAGCCGGGGCGCGAGTCCCAGCGCGAAGGCGAACGTGGTGATCAGTTGGCGTCTTGGTCCGTGCATTTCCCAATTGGTTCCGCGGTGATAGCGGGCTGAATCTACGATCGAAGCGTGATCGGGCGCAAATCGACGGCCGGATTCTTCTGTGGTCTCCGAGAGCGTGTTACAACGCACGCACGATGATGGCTCGCTGGCTGTCGGTCATCGGGGCGCTCGTTGTCTGTGCAGGGGCGACCGGGTGTGACACCTCGGATGTGGGCACTTGCTGCAACGTGTTGTCGGGGCGAAATCCCGAGCTGATCCCCCAACCCATGCAGACCACCGGCGGAGAATGGATCGACGACATCAGCCTCGATCCCGCCTTCGACTGCGACAACCTGACCTGCGTGTCCTACCAGGGCTCCATGGCCTACTGCACCGAGCGGTGTCAGACCGACGCGAGCTGCCGGAAGGGCTACAGCTGCGTCCCGGTGATCCAGTCCGATCCGGGCCCCAACTCCAACATCGGCCCCAACGACCGGTTCTGCGTAAAGATGGAAACGCAGTTCCAGTGCGAGAAGTGACTACCTCGCGGGAACCGGCGCCTCTCCGAAGTTGACGGAATACCCAGACGACCCGCCAGGTTGCCACGGACAGGCGATCCGTACCGAGCGTCCCATCCTGTATATTGGATGGAACGTCGCCTAGATCGTTTCGTTGACCGGCCCGTTTGGAGAACACGATGCGTAAGACCCTCGCCCTCTTCGTCCTCGCTCTCAGCCTTCTGGTGACGGCGCTGATCATCGGGATCCAGCGCCCGAGCTCGACGCCCACGCCACCCGATCCGATCCCGACACCGCCGCAGAAGATCGTGGACACGTCCGGCCAGTCGACCGTGACGATCGGCGACGTCGTGGTCCTCGACGCCGCGCTCTCCAACTCGTTCGTGGTCGCCAATCGGGAAGGCGCGCTCTCGCTGCTCGTCGATCTCAAGGCCAACGAGTCGGGCAAGGCCGAGCGTCCCACGATGGCGATCGCGGTGGTGGTCGATCGCTCGGGATCGATGGCCGGCGACAAGATCCGCCAGGCCCGCCGCGCCGCGAAGTCGCTGGTGGCGCGCCTCCAGGATGACGACATGATCTCCATCGTCACCTACTCGAGCGACTACTCGCTCGACCTCCCGCTCACGCAGATCAAGGGCCAGCGTGCGCGCATCAACCGCATCATCGACGAGATCCTCGACGGCGGCGGCACCAACCTCGCCGGCGGCATGCAGGCGGGCCTGGAGTCGCTCAGAACCGTCGATTCCAAGACGATCGCCCGCCGGCTGATCCTGCTCTCGGACGGCAACGCCAACCAGGGCATCACGGACCCGAGCGCCATCTCCAACATCGCGCGCGACGCCCGCCAGAACGGCATCACGATCTCGACGCTCGGTGTCGGCGTCGACTTCAACGAGGATCTCATGACGCTGGTCGCGCAGAGCGCCGGCGGCGGCTACTACTACGCCCGCGACGCCAGCGCGATCGCCGACTCGTTCGACGCCGAGCTCAACGGCCTGGTGAAGCTGGCCGCGCGCAACGTCGAGGTCGGCCTCGAGCTGCACCCGGGCGTCGCGATCAGCGAGGTCTTCGGCTACCGCACCGAGATGCGCCGCGGTCGGATCGTGATCCCGGTCGGCGACATGGCGGGCGGAGAGCACCGTCGCATCATGATCAAGCTCGCCACCGAGAGCGCGCCCACCGGCAAGATCGATCTCGCGAGCGTCGTGCTCTCGTACACCGGCGCGACCAGCGATCAGGAGCGCGAGCATCGCGGGACCCTCTCGGTCGCCGCCACCGACGACGAGTCCAAGGTCACGACCGCCGAGCGCGCCCAGGTGATCGAGGCCTTCGCCTCCGCCGCCGCCGCCCAGGCCCGCGAAGAAGCTGCGTTCAGCTTCCAGTCGGGGGACAAGGCCAAGGCGATCGACGGCCTCAGGAAGCACCTCGACCGCGTCCGCGTCGAGAACAAGAAGCTCCAGAGCCCCACCCTGGCGAAGCAGGCCAAGGAGATCGAGACCGTCCTCGACAACCTGAGCTCCGTCTCGGCCGCCTCGGACGAAGGCAAGGATCTGGTGAAGTCCGAGAAGCTCCGCGCCCGCCAGGTCTTCGCGTACTAGAGCCTGACCTTGTCCTCCCTCGTCAAAAAGTCCTCCGGCCCGCTGGCGAAGCGGGATGCGCTCGAGTTCTCCGATCACGGCTCGTTCCACGGGACCGTGCTGCGAGCGATGGCCGGCGGCGCCGGGGGCGTGTTCATCGCGTATCTGTTCGACTGGCTCCTCCACTTCGGTCTGGTGGACTCTTGGGTCTTTCCGGTGGTCGTCGCCGCCGGAGCCCTGGCAGCGATCGGGGCCCGCGGCAAGAACGTGTTGAAGGCGCTGCTCGGCGGCGCGTTCGGCGCGCTCGGCGGCGGGCTGTTCGCGCTCACCGCTGGGCAGTGGGCGCCGTTCGGCGCGGCGCTGCTCGGTGCGTCGGCGGCCCCGGTGCTGGGAGAGGGTGACTCGGCGAAGCGCAAGGCCGTGACGGCGCTGCTCACCAGCGTGCTCGGCTTCGGCGGGCTGTACGTGGGAAAGGTGCTGCTCGCGCTCCCGATCCTCAGCACCCTGGTGCCGGAGCCGCTGGCGGCCGCGATCGCGGGCGCGGCGGCGGGCCTGTTCTTCGGGCTGGGCGCGGCGCCCAAGCACCTGGCGCGACCGATGGATCCGGTCGAGCAGAAGTACCTCGAGGCGCTCACAGTGAAGGACGGCGAGCTCCACGAGATCCTGCACCGCGCGCTGGCGATCCGGCGGGCGGTCGAGCAGGACCTCGAGGCGCGCACCGACGACGAGACCGTCAAGCGTCTCGGCGATCGCGTCTCCGAGCTGATGCTGCGCATCCTCACCATCGCGGAGCAGTGCCGCACCATCGAGGACGATCTCTCGGCGGCGCCGGCGTACGAGCTGGAGGAGCGGATCGGATCGCTGGAGAAGAAGGCGGAGTCGGCGACCGACTCGGCGGCGCGGCGAACGTACGAGGGGGCGATCGCGAGCCTCGACGAGCAGCGCCGGGCCCTGCAGGCCATCGGCCGGGGACGCGAGCGCGTGATCGCCAAGCTCCACGCGAACGTGGCCCTGCTGGAGAAGGTGCGGTTCTCGCTCCTCCACCTGCGGAGCGCGGTGGCCGAGCGGGTGGGCGGCGAGAGCTCTCCCGTGGCGGATGCGCTCGAGGAGCTCGGTCGCGAGATCGACGCCACCTCGACCGCCGTCAGCGAAGTCTGGGGGCAGACTGGTGATTTGCTCCCGGCGCCGAAGGCGGCGGCCCTGCCGGCCGAGGACAACGTGGTCGCCCTCCCCGAGAAGACCAAGGTCGAGAGCGACGTCGGGTAGCCGTTTTCACGCCCGGCGCGGTTTGCTAGCGTCCGGCCACCATGCGTCGCTTGCTCCTCCTCTCCACCCTCCTGTTCGGCCTCGGCCTGACCGCCGCGGCCCGCGCGAACGAAGACGTCCGCGTCCTCCGCCAGACGCCGATCTCCGAGAACATCACCGTGCCGGCGAAGGTGAAACAGGAGTGCTCGAACATCGGTCTAGATCTGCCGTCCGAGCTCGCGCAGGTCCACAAGGCCGTCAAGCTGGTGAAGGACGCGAAGGCGCTCAAGGGCAAAGGCAGGTACCTGGAGATGGAGATCATCGACGTCCAGGCCCGGTCGGGCAGCGTGTTTTCAGGCCCGAAGAAGATGACGGTCCGCGGAACGCTATACGAGAACGGCAAGCAGGTCGGCGACTTCGAGGGACAGCGCAGCTCTGCCGTCGGGTCGTTCTCCACGTGCGAGATGCTGACGAAGATCGAAAAGACGCTCGCCCAGGACATCGGCAAGTGGCTCCACAACCCGAAGCCGGGATCCCGCCTGTAGCCCGACGCACATCTGGACTGTTACGGTAGGGCCGTGAGGGCACCGCTCCTGGTCGCCTTGTTCGTCGGCGGATGTACAGTCGAGCGGGCCGTACCGCTGGACCGCTTCGCCTGCTCGAGCGGCGGCCCGTGCGACGGATCGATCGCCCCGATCGAGGACGGGCACCAGAAGGACGCCGACCCGGAGGATGCCACCACGCTGGACGGCTCGGATCCGGACCTCGACGCGCTCCCGGAGGACGTCTCCGACGCCGGCGAGCCGATGGACGCGGGGCCGCCGCTGGCCGCCTGTCCCAAGATCGTTCCGCTTCCCCGGAACGGCCTGACCACCGGGGACAACACCGGAGAGCTCAACAGCTACGAGCCGACCTGCTCGCAGCTGGGTGGACCGGACGTGGTGTTCGGGTTCGACATCCCGGGTCGCCTGGTCGAGCTCCGGATCTCGACGAACGGCTCGACCTACGACACCGTGCTCCACTTCTACCGAGACGACTGCACGGCGGCGAACGCGATCACCTGCTCGGACGACTATCAGTACGACGCGTTCGGGCTCACCTCGTTCATTCGCCTGGAAAGCGTGGAGCCCGGCCGCTACGCGGTCATCGTCGACGCGAACGGCCCCGACAGCACCGGCTCGTACATCCTCAAGGTCGAGGGCAAGATCGCGCCCGGCGAGACCTGCGATCCGACGCAGACCTTCCTCGCCTGCGAGATCGGGACGTGCGCCACCGACGGTCAGGGCGGCTTCCGTTGCCCCGAGGTGAAGGACTGCCCGGACGGCATCGACGCCGACGATGACGGGATCGTCGACGAGGACAGCTGTACCGACCCACCGCTGGTCTCGTGCAGCCCGGCCAGCAATCCGTACGTCAACTACTCGGTCGATCTGGTGGCGACGGTCTCGGACCAGGGCGGGATCAGCTACCGGCAGTGGAAGGTGACGGAGCGTCCGGTGGGAGCGGTCTCCGACCCGTTCGAGCCGAACCGCGAGGCGACCTACATCTTCAACGACATCCAGGGGCGATACCGCGTCCGCTACCGCGCCGCGGACGACCTCCTCCAGATCTCGGCGTGCGAGGTCACGTACACGACGATCGTCGACGACTATCTCCGCGTGGAGCTGATCTGGAACACGGACCGGCGCCTCCACGAACGATACTCGTATCTGGACCTGCACCTGCTCCACCCGAACGCGCAGCGCTGGTTCGATCCCGCGCTGGATTGCGTCGGTGGCACCTGCAGCGCCCCGCCGCTCGATTGGGGGCAGCAAGGCAACGACATCGACGATCCGTTCCTGTTCGGCTTCGGCACCGGGCCCCAGTGGGTCACCGTCTACGAGCCGCAGCTCAACGGGACGTACGGTGTCGGGGTTGCCTATGACTGGTCCGCGTACGAGACCTCGGCCGAGGTGGTGGTCAACATTTTCTGTTACGGCGACCTCGTTCGCTCGCTCGGCCCGGTCACGCTGACCCACGGTGATCTCCTCCTGGAGGACAACGACTTCTGGAAGGTGGCGGAGGTCGACATGAACTCCGGCGGCTGCCAGGTCACGCCGTATCAGAGCGGCGGCAACCCGCTCATCGTCACCGGCCGCGAGGCCGAGACCGCCCGCTGAAACCTACGTCAGCACACGAGGTAGGGAGTGTGGCTCCACGCGCTCACCGCCGTCTAGGAGAGGAGCGTACGCCTCGTTACACTCGGCATGGACCGGTGGAAGGTCGGAGACGATGCCCCATCTGTGATCGGATCATGGACGACAAGCTCTGTCCCCATGATCAGGTCGCGACGTTGCTGCTCGACGCGCCCGGCGTCGACGTGGCCTCCGTCTACGTCGGTCAGGTCATCGCCGACCGCTACGTGATCGATCGGAAGATCGGTAAGGGCGGCTTTGGCGCGGTCTTCGCGGCCCGTCAGACCGGTACCGGGCAAGAGGTCGCGATCAAGTGTCTCAACACTGCGGGCGGGATCGAGGATGTGACGCTCCGCAGGTTCTTCCAGGAGGCCCGTGTCACCTCCGCGCTCCGCCATCCCAACACGATCCACGTCTTCGACTTCGGTCAGGACGATACCGGGCTGCTCTACCTCGCCATGGAGCTGCTCTCGGGAAGGACGCTGAAGGAGGAGCTGGCGCAGCGCAGGAAAGACAAGCGTGTCTTCAGCGAGGAGGAGGCCATCCACATCGGCGTGGGGATCCTTCGCAGCCTCGCCGAGGCCCACGGCGCCGGGCTGGTCCATCGTGATCTGAAGCCGGACAACGTCTTCCTGCACGAGGTCCCTGGTGAGGAGCCGATCATCAAGGTCCTCGACTTCGGGATCGTGAAGCTCGGAGACAGCACGCTCACGATGGGCAGCGACTCGGGCGTTCCAGGGACGCCGGCGTTCATGAGCCCTGAGCAGGTCACGCGCCAGCACGTCGACGGCCGGAGCGATCTCTACAGCCTGGGCTGCCTGCTCTATCAGCTGGTGTCGGGCAAGGCTCCGCTCCGCGGTCAGACGGCGATACAGACGCTGTACATGCACGTCCACGAGCAGGCCGGCGACCTGCGCCGTCGCACCAAGACGCCGCTGACCGAGCGCTTCGTCTCCGTCGTCCATCGCGCCCTCGAGAAGGATCCGAGCGACCGGTTCCCCGACGCCAAGGCGATGCGCACCGCCCTCGAGCGCTGCCTCAAGAGCGCCGCACCGGCGCCGCCCGAGCGCGACCCCACGCGGCTGGCGCGCCAACCCTCTCTCTTCACCGGTCTGGCGCCGGGATACGACGAGTCCGACGCGTCGATGCCGGACATCTCGAAGCAGTATCTGCCCCGGCCGCCGGCCCGATCGAACCGGCTAGTCTGGATGCTGGCGGCCACGATCGCGGCGACGCTGGGGCTTCTGGCGGCGCTCCTGTTCCAGGTGGCGGAGGCGACCCCGCCGGCACCGGCGCCGGTCCGGATCGCTCCGAAGCCGCCGGTGGAGGTGGCGCCGGCGCCCACCGTGGTCGCGCCCGTCGAACCGCCGCCCGCCGTGGTGGAGCCGGTGGTCGCACCGCCGGAGCCGGTCGATCCGCCGGTCGCCCCACCGCCCCCGAAGCGGAGGACGAAGCCGAGGACGATCAGGCGCGTGCGAAAGGAGAGGCCGGTCGCGCCGCCGAAGGATGAGATCCTCGACGAGAAGATCTGAGCGCGCGATCGCGCTGCTCTGTGCGCTCCTCTTCGCGGCCCCGGTGCACGCCGCGCCGAAGACCGACACCAAGGAGGCGGTCGAGCTCTCCCGGCGCGCCATCGCGAAGTATCGCGCCAAGCGCTACGAGGAGGCCGGCGAGCTCTTCCTTCGCTCGTATCAGCTGTCGTCCCGGCCGGCGCAGCTCCGGAACGCCGCCAAGGCCTACGAGGAGGGGGACGTCCTCGATCGCGCGCTCTCACTCTGGGAGACCTACCGCGCCCTCGGCGAGATCAGCCGCGACGAGAAGTCGGAGGCCGAGGCGCACGTGGCGTTGATCCGCGAGCGCAAGCGCAGCGAGGAGATGGCCCGCACCGCGCGCCAGGCCGCCCGCTCCGCCGAGCTCGCGCGCCGCGACGCCGATGCTGCCCGGCGCGCCGCGGAGGCGGCTCGCGCCCCCACGGTGATCGAGACGACCCCGCCGCCTTCGCCCGCGACGCCGCCGATCGGGGGCTGGGTGCTCGTCGGCGCCGGTGCGATCATGGTCGTCACCAGCGTCGCGCTCTGGTTCGTCGCGCAGGATCAGCTCTCCGCGGTCGACGATCGTCTTGCGATGACCGACGCCGAAAACCGCATCATCGGCACCACGCCCGCCGCGCTCGCCTCGGACCTCGATCGCATCAACGGCCAGCGGATCGCATCCGGCGTGCTGCTCCCCATCGGCCTCTCCGCAGCGCTCGGCGGCACGCTCTGGCTGATCTTCGGGAGCAACCGGTTCTGACCGGAGAACGCTTGTAAAGTTCGGGTGCCGCTGGCACCGTGCGCCGCGCGACATGTACCGAGACCGAAGCATCGCGGTCGTCGTTCCCTGCCACAACGAAGAGCGACAGATCGGTCGAGTCCTGACGACCATGCCCTCGATCGTCGACCGCGTGTATGTGGTCGACGACGGGAGCACCGATCAGACCTCCGAGGTCGCCGCTGAGCATCGCATCGAGGGTCGATCGGTCGAGATCATCCGCCACGAGGCGGCCCGCGGCGTGGGCGGCGCCATCGCCAGCGGCTACGCGCGCGCCCTCTCCGACGGCTTCGACGTCGCGGTCGTGATGGCGGGCGACGCACAGATGGATCCGCGGGACTTCGTTCACGTGATCTATCCGGTCGCAGCCGGTCTGGCGGACTACTGCAAGGGGAACCGGTTCCTCTACCAGGGCGGTCTGGCCAAGATCCCCTTCATCCGCAAGTTCGGAAACTTCGTCCTCTCGAGCACCACGAAGCTGGTCTCCGGATACTGGCACATCTCGGACAGCCAGTGCGGATACACCGCGATCAACCGGGCCGCGCTCCGCCGGATCGACGTCGAGGGCATCTATCCCAGCTACGGCTGTCCCAACGACATCCTGGTCAAGCTCAACATCGCGCGCATGCGCGTCGCCGAGGTTCCGGTCAATCCCGTGTACGACGGCGGTGAAGTCTCGAAGATGCGGATACCCAGGATCGTGACTCCGATCCTGATGCTCCTGACCCGGGCGTTCTTCCGGCGGGTCTTCGTCAGCTTCGTGATCGCCGGCGGCCACCCGCTGGTGTTCGCGTACCTCTTCGCCGCGTTCTTCCTGCTCTCGGCGGTCGGCCTGGGCACGTACATCGCCGTCCAGCTGGTGCTCACCGGGTTGATCATGAAGGCCGCGTTGATCGCCGGCGGCGCCGCGTTCATCGTGGGCGTGCAGCTCCTGTTGACGGCGCTGGGGATGGACCTGGAGGCGAACCGCCACCTCAACGTGCACCTCAACGCCGAGACGCTCGACGAGCTGGGAGCGATCGCCGGAGTCGAGCACGAAGCGCAGGAGTGAGCGCGCCTTGGACTCGTGCCTCGTCTGTGAGAGCCGCGCGCTCGAACGTCGCTTCGAGATTCGCGCGCGCTCGAGCCATCTGGGCGTCGCCCACGGGCCCTACACCCTGTATCGCTGCACGCGCTGCGGGTTCGAGCGGATCGCGCCGCTTCCGGACCCGGAGCTGCTCGGCCGGATCTACTCGAGCTCGTTCTTCGGGACCGCGCAGCAGCACGTCCCCATCGACGCGGGCGGGGATTTCGCGCCCGACGCGAAGCGGTGGCCGATCTACCGGAACGCCGAAGCTCGGGTGGAGGCGCTCTGCCGGCTCAAGCCCCGCGGGTCGCTCCTCGACATCGGCTGCGGCAAGGGTGTCTTCCTCAAGGTCGCCAGCCGACACTTTCGCGCGCTGGGCGTCGACCTCTCCGAGGAGGCGGCGGAGGCGGCGCGGGCGCTCGGGCTCGAGGTGCGGAGCGGAGACTTCGAGACGATGGACCTCTTGCCGGAGCGCTTCGACGTGGTGACGCTCTGGGATGCGCTCGCGAGCATGCTCGACCCCGTCCGGGTGCTCGGCCGGGTCGAGCGCGTGCTGGCCCCTGGCGGCGTGGCGGTGCTGACGGTGCCCGACGCCGGCTCGCGGATGAGCCGGCTCCTCGGACCCCGGTGGCCGCTGATGATCCCACCGATCAACCTGAGCTTCTTCACCGAGGCCGCGTTCGCGCGTCTGGCCGCGCGGACCGGGCTCTTCCTGCGCGCCTATCGGCACGACCTCAAGTGGGTCGACGCCGGCTTCCTGGCCCTGAAGCTCGCCCGTACGCTCGGGCTGGGCACTCCCGGGGGCAGTGCTCGACGAACGATCAACATCCCCCTCAATCTCGGCGACATCGCCACGGTGATCCTTGAGAAACACGGCAGCTGAGCGCGGGCCCCGGCGATATGCGATCGTCGGTGTGACCCTCACCGGTAACAAGGGCGGCACCAGCATGCTGTACGCCGCGCTCGACGAGCTCGGCGACGACGACGGCGTCGCCTTCGATCTGATCTCCGTCTATCCGGACGAGGATTCTCGAGAGAACACGATCTCGGAGCTCCGCATCGTGTCGGCGCGCCCGCTCGTACTCCTGATGCATCTGCCGGCGGCGCTCGCGCTCTTTCCCGCGGCGCGCTTTCGGCTGGGGAGGAGGTTGCTCGGGATCTCGCCGATCTTCCGGAGCTACCTCGCCGCCGACGTCGTCGTCGACATGTCGGGGATCGCGTTCTCCGACGGTCGCGGGCTGCCGACGCTCGCCTACAACCTGGCGGTCTGCCTGCCGCCGGCGCTGCTCGGCCGGCCCGTGGTCAAGGTCTCACAGGCGCTCGGCCCCTTCCAGGAGCCGCTCAACCGCTTCTTCGCCGGGCTCGCGCTCCGCAGGATGGCCTTCGTGGTCGGACGGGGCCGGCGGAGCGGAGAGCACCTGGCGGAGCTCGGCGTTCGGGAGGCGAAGGTCCTCCCCGACACCGCCTTCGCGATGAAGGTCGACCCGGGTGCCCGGAAGGAGGCGCGCGCGCTCCTCGACCGCGAGAAGCTGAACAGGCCCCTGGTCGTGGTCTGCCCCAGCCAGGTGGTCGACACCCACTGCCGGCGCAAAGGGATCGACTACGGGCGCGAGATGGCGCTCTTCGTGGCGCACCTGGTGCGAAGGGGGCGCGCGGTCGCAATCGTCGCGCACAGCACGGTCAGCGACGGCGAGCGGAACAACGACGTCTCGATCTCCCGCGCGATCGCCCGGGCGGTCGCCGAGCAAGGGCTCGAGGTCGCGGTCTTCGATCGGGACCTGGACGCGCGCGTGCTTCGCGCGATCATCGGCGAGGCCGACCTCTTCGTGGGATCCCGGTTTCACTCCATGATCTCGGCACTGGCGACGGGGACACCGCCGCTGATCATCGGCTGGGGCCACAAGTACCGGGAGGTGCTGGAGCGCTTCGGTCTCTCCGACCTGGCGATGGACTGGTCGGAGGTCGACCATCGCGGCCTCGCAAGCGCCTTCGAGGCCCTCGAGGCCCGCGCCGCGCCGATCCGCCGGCAGATCGCGGAGGCGCTCCCCGAGGTCGTGGCCGAGGCCCGCGCCAACTTCGAGCTGGTGATGTCCGCGTGCCAGGCGCCGCCTGCCGTGGCATGAGGTCTCCGTGGACCGAGAGAAGCCGCGCGCCGAGCACCTCGTCGAACGGGTGGTCGAGGACGATCTCTGCATGGGTTGCGGGATGTGCGTCGCCTCCAGCTCCAAGGCGCGCATCAAGCTGGCCTACCACGGCGAGCGCGATCAGTTCCTGCCCATCATCGAGCACCGGTCGCCCGACGCCGGCGACGATCCCGACGTGGTCTGCCCGGGTATCGACGTCGACATGAGAGCGCTGAGCGAGAAGCGGTTCGGAAAGCAGCCCGACGATCACCTCCTCGGAGTCTACGAGCAGGTCCGCGTGGCCTACGCGGCCGATCCCGGCACCCGGGAGCGCGCGGCCTCGGGCGGCATCGTCCCGGCCGTGCTGCGTCATCTCTTCGACACGAACGCGATCGATCTCGCCTACGCCCTCGTCCCCGGGAAGGGGCCCTACGACGCCAAGGGGCGCATCCTCCGCTCGAGCGCAGACCTCGAGCAGATCCACGGCTCTTGCTACCACCCGTTCGACTTCGGCTTCGAGCTCCGCGAGCTGGTCGAGGGTGAGGGTCGCTTCGCGTTCGTGGGGCTGCCCTGTCAGATCGCCGGGCTCGAGATGATGAAGGCGAAACGTCCCGAGCTGGCGGCGCGTCACGTGCTCTCGATCGGGCTCTTCTGCGGAGGCGTGAACAAGTTCAAGGCGATGGCCTACTACCTCGAAGGTCACGGCATCCCCTGGAAGGACGTCGAGGAGATCGAGTACCGGCGCGGCACCTGGCCGGGGAAGATGCGCGTCCAGCGGAGGTCGACGGGAGAGGAGGTCTCGATCCCGCGTATCGAAGGGAACTCTCGCTGGCAGATCCTGCGCTACACGGCCGCGTTCCAGGGCTTCTGGATGCTGAAGCGCTGCCGGATCTGTCCGGATCAGATCGCCGACTTCGCGGACATCGCGGTCGGCGACCCGCACGTGCCCAAGTATCGCGGGCAGAAGACGCCGGGGTTCTCGCTGGTGGTGACGCGGACGCCGCGCGGCGAGGCGCTGACCCGCGCGCTGGTGGAGAACGGCCTGCTGGTCGAGGAGCCTGCGTCGCCCGACCTGATCACCGAGTCTCAAAAGTACACGCTCGACAATCGCCGTCACGCGCCCGCGTACGCGCGGGTGGCCCGGCTCCTGGGGGAGCGTGCGCCCGAGATGACGACCTACCCGGGCGTGGAGCAAGGCATCCGCTTCCGCCACTACAAGTACGCGGCCATCGATCTCCTGAAGATCCTGCTGGGACGGGGCGAGCACCTGCGGCGCCTCTACGCCTCGATGCAGGCGTTTGATTACCTGTTCCTCACCTTCTACCCTTCCCTGTTCGTGAAGCGCTTGAGGAAGCTGCTCTCGAACGACGGCGGATCACGATGAGGGACATGACGTTCTCGAGCTACGAGACGTTGCTCGAGGCCTCGCTCCGGGCGGGGCGCACCATCGGCACGGTCGCCGATCACCTCGAGGGCAAGCTCGGCGAGTTCGCGTTGATCCTCCGCCACGATGTGGATCGGCGGGTCGAGAAGTCCCTCGCGCTGGCGAAGCGAGAGCACCGGCGTTCGATCCGCGCGTCCTACTACTTCCGCCGCCACGGCGAGCGCTCGCCCTCGGCGGCCATCCGGCGCATCGCGGGCCTCGGACACGAGGTCGGCTTCCACTACGAGAGCCTGTCGCGCGCCAAGGGGGATCGCGTCGAGGCGCTCAGGCAGTTCGAGCGCGACCTGGCGGCGATGCGGGCGCTCGCCCCGGTCCGCACCGCCTGCATGCACGGGGCACCGCTGTCGCGCTGGAACAACGGGGATCTGTTGCGCGGCCTGGACCTCGCCGCCTTCGGGCTCCTCGGGGACGCTTTCCTCTCCTTCGAGGGCCGACCGATCCTGTACCTGACCGACACCGGCGGTCGGTGGGGCGTCGGCGGAGGCGCGAATCTGCGCGACCGGATCGAGGGGAGCGCGTCCGCCGGTCGCACCCCTCCGAGGCGCACCGCCGAGGTCGCGGCCCTGATCGAGTCCTATCCCGGAACGCTGTATCTCTCGGTCCACCCCGAGCGCTGGGCGGACGGCCCCGTCGACCTGGCCTACTGCACACTGGTGGATGCGCTGGCCGCGAACGCGAAGCGAACGCTCCGGATCGCGCGGGCGGTTTCGGCTCGGCTCAGCCGGTGAGGCAGGCCTGGTGCTGAGCCCGCTCGCCGCCGCGATCGCCTTCGTCGTCGAATATGCGCTCGTGGCGGCGCTCCTGGCGGGCCTCGCCTGGCATCGTCTCGGCGCTGCGGGCGCCCGCGAGCGTCTCGGCCTGGCCGGGGTCGCCACCGCCTTCACGCCCTTCGTGCTGGGCGTCCTTCAGGGCGGGTTCTTCCTGGTCGCCCCTGCCCGGTCCCGGGCGCTCTATCTGGGCGCGCACGCGATCGCTCTCCTGGTCGCCGGGGGGCTCGGCCGGCGCGCGCTCTCTCGCGCGTTCGTCGAGGCCGGCGGCGCGATCCGCTCCGCCGTCCGGGCCGAGCGAGCCCGGGCGCTGCCGCTGATCCCGCTCCTCCTCCTCTCGGCCTTCCTCGTGAACCAGTCGGCCCGGATCGCGCTCTCCCCCCTCGACGCGCACGACGCGACCGTCTACGCGCTCGACGCCCGCCGCGTCTCCGGCGCCGGGCGCTTCGACGCGCTCATGACGCACGTCCCCGACGCAAAGAACCAGGTCACCAACCACAACCACGGTTCGTCCTATGCCTTCTACCTGGCCTCGGCCCTCGGCTGGTCCGCCGACGCCCGGCAGGATCTCCCGGCGCGCGTCGCGCAGAAGCTGTGCGCGCTGCAGCTCTTCTTGGTCGCGCTCGCCCTCGGGATCTCGGTCTCCTGGTCGGCCGGGCTGGTGGCGCCCTTTCTCCTCCTCGGAAGCCGATCGCTCCCCTACGTCTTCACCGCCTCGAGCCGCGATCCCTACCTGATGCTGGCGCTCGCGACGGTGCTGGGAAGCCTCACCGTCTTCGCGCGACACCGAAGCGCGGCGACCTGGCTCGCCCTCACCTTCAGCTTCGCGTTCCTCTGCAACAGCCACAGCTCGAGCTTCACGCTGGCGCCGTTCCTCGCGGGGACCGCGATCCTGCTCGGACCCTCGATGCGGGAGCGGATGCTCGTCGCGGGCGCCGCCGTCGCCGCGCTTCCGCTCGGCGCGGGCAACGCCATCTCCACGCTCTATCGGACCGGGAGCCTCACCGGCGACTCGTTCTCGTACTACCGCCAGTATGCGGGCACGGCGCTGCTCGACGCCGTCCTGAAGAAGCGAGGCACACCCGCGCCCGGCCTGGGGACCGCGCTCGCCAAGCTCTCGAACCAGATCAGCGGGGACGGAGCCCTCATCGTGGGCGCGCTCTTCGCCGGAGGCCTGGTCGTGCTCGGCCTCGAGCTCTACCCCCGGCTCCGCGGGCGCCGCCCTGGAGAGGTCCCCCGCGTGGTCATGCTCGCGGCCGGGGTCGGGCTCCTCGTCGAAGCGCAGATCCTCGGCTTCTTCGACCTGGTGGACCCGCGCATCAGCGGGCTGATGTTCACGAACCTGCGCTATCGACTTCCGGCCCAGCTCTTCGGGGCCGTCGCCGGCGCGTTCGTGGTGGGGATCGCCGCCGAATGGATCGCGGACGGGCGCAGATCCTGGACCCGACGCCTGCTGGCGCCCTCGTTGCTCCTCGCGCCGGTGATCGCCGGTGCGTGGACGGCGCGCGCGCGCTGGCCCCGAGGTCACGCGGGACCCTTCGCCGACACCCGCGCCGCCGACCACTACCTGGCGACGCGGGTGGAGCGGTTCTCGTTCCTGGCCCGGTTCGCGTCGCTCCCCGCGAGCGAGCGCATCCTGATGGCTCCCGCGTACGACGCCTGGTATCACGCCGACAATGACGTGATCTCCTTGTTCGACCCGCGCCTCCGCCCCGCGTTCACCGCCCCGGACGTCGAAGGGGCGCTCGCAGCCCTCGATCGGCTCCAGGTTCGCGCCTTCTGCCTGCGTCCCTACGACCTCGACGTGCTCGCCCAGGGCCCGCTCGGGACCGCGCTGTCGGCGCCGTACTTCGAGATCGTGGAGGCGAACGCGCACTGGCGGATCGCGCGGCGAACCGGGAAGGAGTGACGCGCGTGCAGGTCGAGAAACGCGCCGGCTCCACGATGCGACGGGTCCTCTTCTTCGTCCTCGAGGCGGCGGTGCTCGTCGGTCTGGGCGCGTATGCGGTCGCGCGCCTCCAGTGGAGCGCCATCGAGAACGTCGAGCTCAGGTGGTCGTTCGTCGCCGCAGGGTTCGCGGTCCACCTGATCTACCTCTGCTCGTACGTGCTGCTCTGGGACGTGATCACGCGCCGCTACGACGTCGTGATCCTGCGCCGCTACTCCTGGCCCGTCTGGTTCTACAGTCTGATCGGGAAGTATGTGCCGCTCAAGGTCGGACCCGCGATCCTGCGCATCCTCGGATACAAGGCCCACGGAACGCACGCGCCCGATCGCCTGATCCTCTGCTGCTACTGGGAGTTCATCCTCTCCACCTACGCCGGCCTGATCGTGGTCGCCGCGCTGGCCGGGACCACCGACGTGATCCCGAGCTTTCCCGGGCGAGATGCAGCGCTCTGGATCCTCTTGATCGGACTCCTCCCCTTCCTCTGGCCTCCGCTCCTCTCGCGAGCGGTCGATCTCCTCTTTCGCCTCCTGAAGCGCCCGGCACCGGAGATGAAGTGGACGTTCGGATCGCTGGTCGCCCTGATCGTCGGCTACGCCCTCTCCTGGTGCCTCCTCGGCGCCTCGCTCTATCTCATCGCGAGCGCGCTCCGCCCGCTCTCCCCTTCGAACGTGGTCGAGACGACACTCGCCTACGGCCTGGCCGGCTTCGTGGGGAGCGCGGCGATCTTCGCCCCCTCGGGCCTGGGCGTACGCGACGGCGCCCTGATGTTCCTCTTGTCCCCCCTGCTCGGACGCGAGGGCGCCTTCGTCATCAGCGTGCTCGCGCGCGTGGTCGCGGTCCTCGCCGAGCTCGCCGCGAGCGGAATGGCGCTGATCGTCGACGGCACGCTCAGGCGGCTGCGCGCCTCGGGGCGGCCGGCGAGCTCGGACGGCGAGCTCTGAGTTCCGCCGTCTCGAACAGGTGAAGAGCGCTCGGGAGGGCCCGCTAGGAGCGTGTAGCGCGTAGCGCTACCGCGAGCCCGGTCCGGGTCCCGGTCCCGGTCCCGGTCCCGATGGCGATATCGAAAGTGACCATGCAAGCTAGCTTGCGGTAGCTCGTCCACTTTGACCAGCAGAAGTTCTTGGAGGTCGTTTCGTCTGGAATCGATCGTTGGGCGGATCGACTTCGACGCCTGGACTTGATCCCATGGTTTCGTGGCGAAGCAATACCGTTCTTGGACTCCGAGACAATCGTTCTTGCTCCCGCCGTCCTCTCTCGAGTGGCTCCCAGAAAATCATCTCGCGTACTTCGTCTTGGACGTCGTCGATGAGGTAGAGCTGAGCGCGATCGAGATCTCGATCCAGTCCAAGGACCCGCGAGGCGAGCGACCGTACTCGCCTCGAATGATGATCGCGCTGCTTCTGTACGCCTACTGCACCGGCATCTATTCGTCGCGGAGGATCGCGCGGGCGACCTACGAAGACATTCCATTCCGGGTGCTGGCTGGAGAGAGTCATCCCCACTTCACGACGATCAACGAGTTTCGGCTCGTCCACCTGGAGGCACTGAAAGCGCTCTTCCTCGAAGTCCTGAAGCTTTGCCAGAAAGCAGGTTTGGTGCGGCTCGGACACGTCGCACTCGATGGCTCGAAGGTGCAGGCGAACGCGAGCAAGCACAAGGCGATGACCTACGAGCGGATGGCCGAGGAGGAGAAGCGGCTGTCTCTCGAGATCGAAGAACTGCTGGAGCGAGCGCGCACGATCGACCAAGAGGAAGACGAGCGGCTGGGCGTTGAAGAGACTGAAGAGGACATCCCAGCGGAGCTCGCTCGCCGTGAATCCCGCCTTGCCCGCATTCGAGAAGCGAAGGCTGCGCTGGAACAGGATGCCGCCAGGGCTCGCGCGGAGAAATTGCGCAGGCAAGCCGAAGAGCAGCAGAGCAAAGCGGATGATGCTCTTGTGGATCGGGTGGAGCAGAAGCGAGCGAGAACTCGAGCCGAGAAGGCAAGAGCGCAGGCTGACCAGCTCGAACCATCCCCAGACCCAACTGAACGAAATGATGGATGGCCGCATCATCGCGTTCCTGCAAATGTGGACGGCACACCGAGGCCCCACGCTCAGAGGAACTTCACCGACTCAGACAGCAGGATCATGTTGAAGGAGGGAGCGTACCTCCAGGCCTACAATGCCCAAGTTGTCGTAGATGAGCACGCTCAGGTGATTGTCGCCGAAGGGGTCAGCAACCAGGCACCTGATCAGCAACACCTCGTCCCGATGCTCCAGCCCACACCTGCCTCGCTCGCTCGCAAGCGAATGCGAGACAAGTTGCAAACGCGCGACGGCAAGGCGGTCTACGCCCGCAGGAAGAGTATCGTCGAACCGGCGCTCGGACAGATCAAAGGGGCACGAGGATTCCGCCGGTTCTCGCTACGCTCCTTCTTCAAGGTACGAGCCGAGGGGACGCTCGTCTGCCTCACCCACAACCTGCTCAAGCTCTACCGATCGAAGCTCGCGACCGTCGCGAGCGTCTGACTCAAGGCAGCCATCTTCAGATCGGGACCCGGACCGGGACCGGGACCCGGACCGGGGTCGCGTGAGCGCTTACGCGCTACACGCTCCTAGCCGAAGGGGCCGGGATACCGGTTACACCGCGCCGCGCTGTCGACCACAACTCGCGACACCAACGGTCGCGTTCATGCCGATAACCGGTTCGGTCGTGCTCCGCGTCGATCCAGCTCCCAAACGACTGGCGCACCACCGTTCGATCGAGGGTTCGGGGCGGGTCGCGACGCTCGGTTCGACCCCACTGAAAGAGGAAGAAGGTGACCTCCGGACCGCTGGCCAAGGACGCTCGGATCTGCGTTCTTGGCGGCGGCCCTTCAGGCCTGACGGTGGCTCGCGAGCTCGAGCAGCTCGGTCACACGAACGTGGTGGTCCTGGAGCGCGAGTCCGAGGTGGGCGGGAAGAGCCACACGGTGTCGATCGAAGGCCGGCCTCACGATCTCGGCGCGACGATGGGCGTCGACGGCAAGTATCGAGACGTCGTCCGGATGGCCAAGGACAGCGGAGTGAGGACGATCGAGTTTCCCACCGAGGTCCAGTACGATCTCGGTCTTGGCGGCCCCGCGCCCGACCGTAGCCCCGGCGGCCGCGTCCGGCTGCTGTACGAGGCGCTCCGGTACGCGATCGACAACACGCGCGAGGGTGGTCTTCAGGGGATAGAGGTCCCGAGTCACGAGCTGGCGGATTCGTTCCCCGTGGTGATGAACCGAAAAGGGCTCCCGACCTTCAAGCGCACGATGGACACCTACCTCACCGGGTACGGCTACGGTGACCCGGAGCGCACGCCCGCAGTCTACGCCTATCGGATGCTCGACCTCCGTGCGATCACCGGCGCCGCCAAGCCGCGGCTCATGTGGGAAAACGGAACGCGGCCGATCTGGAAGGGTGTGGCGAAGGGGCTCGACGTCCGCACCAACCAGGATGTCCAACGGATCGAACGCACGGAGGACGCGGTCGTCGTGCACCTCGCGGGTCAGAAGGCCCCGCTCGAGTTCGATCGGCTGGTCGTGGCCTGCGACCCAAAGGCGGTCCTCGGCGTCCTGGACGCGACGCCCGAGGAGCGAGGCGTCTTCGGCCAGATTCGCCATGTGCCGTACTCGACCTTCGCCTGCCGCGTGAAGGGCCTCGCGGAAGGCAAAGCCGAGGTCGGCTACCTCCCGGAGAACATGCGACTCGACCAAATGGGGCGTCCCATGGCCTGGATCAAGCGCCACGAGGATGACGACGTGTTCGTCTTCCACCTGTTCGCCCCGGAGACGATGAGCGACGATGAGGTCCTGCAGAAGATCCGCGAGGACATGGGCAGACTCGGCGCAACGAGCGTTCACCTGGTCGACAGCCGCCGCTGGAACTTCTTCCCCCACGTGGACGGAGACGCGATCCGCCTGGACAAGTTCTTCGAGCGTGCTCAGCACCTGCAGGGAGCCAACCGCACCGTGTTCGCCAACGAGGCGCTCTCGATGAGCACGATGGCCGACGTTGCCGGCTACGCCAAGAAGGTCGCCCAACGCCTCTCCTCCGGCGAGTGGTGAGCGTCCGCGCTACTCCGCCGCCGCCTTCTTCCGCGCCATCTCCCGCTGCATCCGCCGCAGCATGAGGTCCACCCCGAGCGCCGCACGGCGGGCCTCCAGCACCCGAGCGAGGTGCAACCGCCTGCACGTCGGCGCTGCAGAAGTGGCACATCGCGGTGTCCGGATAGGGACCTTCTTCCTCCCCTCGAGACCGGCTGCGGCCAGCATCTTCGAGAGCGCGTCGGAGACGCCGAGCGCCCGACTGTACTCGTTGAGCGTCGCGACGCCCGAGGAGGCGTAGAGCTCACCCAGCTCAGACCGCGCTCCAGGAGTGGCCGACCAGGATCGGACGCGCCACGCCGAGCTCGGCGAGCGCGTCGTGGATCGCTCGGGCCTGAGCGTCCGGCGATCCGGAGTCCTCCGGCAGCGCCTCGCTGTGCCCGTGGCCCGGCCGATCGAACGCGATCACGTGATGGGTCTTCGCGAGCTCCGGGATGACCGCCAGCGCCCAGTCGTCGATTCGGAGTACGCCACTTCCGCTCCGGCTCCCAGAAGCTCGCGTTCCTCATGGATCGACTGCGCGCGAAGCAGCCTACGCTCATCGCCGTCACCCTGAAGCAGCGCGGTGGCTGGCACATCGTCCCGGTGATCGCGTATGACGACGACCGGATCTACGTCGTTTGGATCGTCGCTGGAGATGGTACGAAGAACCTTCGCGCCATCCCGAAGACCGAGCTCGTCCGCCGGCACGACGAATGGCCCGGGGGGAGACGACGTGGCCTTTCTGGTCACGCCCTCGACGCCACGTCGCGCTCCACCCCAAAGCACCAGGTCATCGAGGCCTTGGCGTTCAAGAAGAAGTCTGGCGGAAGCGCACGGGAATCGAACCCGCCGAGTGTCGTCCGGATGAGTGGCAAGGCCCGCAGCGAAGGCGTCGAGGAGCACCGGATCGAGCGCGTCCCGGTGCAGATCTACTCCGCACCAACGACCGTCGCAGACTGCTTCAAGTTCCGGGACACCGTCGGGCTCGACGTCGGCCATCGCCCAACGAGAGAACACGGTTCTCGTCTGATGGGATCGGGCAGGCGATCGTCGCAAGACGTAACGTGCGAAGACACCCGCTGTACGCGAGGCGACAACTACGCTGGCACCGGGGGGATACGACCTGGGCTTGGATGCGCTCGCCCTCTCAGGTGCATCGACCGATAGAGCGAGGGCGCGAGGCCGAACCGTCCCTCGAAGGCGGTGCGAAAGCCCGACTCGGAGCGAAAGCCGATCGCCGCCGCGACCTCCGACACCGGAGACGGGACGACCGAAGGAACGCGACCACGGCCTCGCGTCCGGAGAACCACGTGGGGTACGGCGGTCTCTACTTCACGGAGCTCAAGGAGTTACAAGACAGGCTACACCGACCCCAACGGATTGCCGCACGAGAGCTTCGAGATCGAGTACTTCCCGGACGGCCTCACGACGAGCATCACCCTCGACGGCCCGCTCACCGCCTCACGGACCTACAACGCGTTGGGTCAGGTAATCGAGACCGTCGATACCGCCGGAGGTACGACGACCTACCGCTACGACGGACGCGGCCACCTCATTCTCATCCGCGACCCGGCGGCAACGACACCCGCATGACGTTCGACGATCTCGGCCACCGCATCGCCATCAAGGACCCGGATCGGGGCGATCGGGCCTTCAAGTCGAACGGCGCCGGTGAGCTGACCGAGCAGACCGACGCCAACGGGGATGTGGTCACATTCGGGCACGACGATCTCGGGCGCGTCATCGACCGGAGCCTGAACGGACAGCTCGAGAGCCGATGGACCTTCGACCTCATGGACGCCCGCCTGTTCTGGCCGAATCTCCAGGGCGCGAATCTCAAGGGACCGTGTGGCAGGGCGACGCGCGGACGAGCCCCACCTGCACCGTCGCCATCGGCCAGGACTTCGGCGGCGGGCGCCGTCGGCTGCTGAGGCCGCGGGTACCACGTCGTAAGCGTCGGGGCTCGCGCGGCCTTTCAGCGGATCGAACCTTTCGACGCGCGCGGACGTCTTGATCCCGAGCGGGCGCGGGACCGCGTCCCATCGCGGGACGGTTCGACGCCACGCGCACCGAGGAGGGGCAGCATGAAGCTTTCACGCAGAGAGGTCTTGTGGACGCTCGGCAGCGGAACGGTGGTCGGCTTCGCATCCGTCGCCTGCGGCGGTTCGAAGAGCACCGCCCTCGACGGCGGAGCCTCACGCGACGGCGGGGGAGCCTCGCCCGACGGCGGAGCCGGCTCGCCGGAGTCGTACGTCGAGATCACCACCGACGGGCAATGGCGGCGCATCGTCTCCAACGGGATCCCCAATCATCCGACGGGGATGTTTCCGAATGCGCACGCCCCCCAGCCGCTCCTGGAGCAGAGCTACTCGTTTCGGGCCCCGCTCTCGCCCGTGAAGGCGAGCGCGCCGACGCCGATCGATCTCACGGATCCGGCTTCCACGTTGTTCGGGGTCGCGATCAACGGCGTGCCCTTCGATCCGGCGGGGCCGTGGTTCCACCAGGACGTTCAGACCGGCTGGCACTTCGAGGTGATGTCCGACGTCGCGCGGCCGACGCTCGGTCTCGACACCAGCAACGCTCACACGCAACGCGGAGGCCGCTATCACTACCACGGGGTGCCCATCGGCCTGGTGAACGTGCTGCAGGCCGCCGGCGTCCCGGGCATGATGCTGCTCGGCTACGGCGCCGACGGATTCCCGGTCTACGCCAACGCGGTGCACGAGGTCGCCGACGATCCGGCGAGCGCCCTGGTCGCCGCGCGATCGAGCTATCGGCTGCGTACGGGGATGCGAGAGATCGATCCCGGCGGCTGCTTCGACGGCACGTTCGTTCAGGACTATGAGTACGTCGAGGGCCTCGGCAATCTCGACGAGTGCAACGGACGGGACGGAGCGACCCCCGAGTTTCCGGACGGCACCTACTACTACGTGGTCACCGATGCGTTCCCCTTCATCCCTCGGTTGCTCCGCGGCGCTCCGGATCCCTCCTTCGACCTCCACCCTGGTGGCCCCGGGCCGGACGCGCCCGGCGGAGGTGCTCCGGTTCCGAGGGAGCTGATGGACTACCGTCCGGGATGCTGATGGCGCGGTCGGGCGGCTTCTTGGCGGAGGATCCCGGACGGAGCATGTCGGATCGGCGAGCGTCCTTCGGCCTGATCGCGGCCATCGCCTGTGTCCTCGGTCTCGGCTGCGGAGCCTCCGATCCGCCGCGGACCGCTCCGGAGGTCGTCACGTTCGCCGAGGTGAACGCGATCGTGAAGCTGAGGTGCACCGGCGCCACCTGCCACGGGGTCTCGCACAACAACAGCACCATCTTCGAGGACAATCAGGCGAGCTTCGACGCCAGGAGCGCGCTGATCAAGACGCGTATCGAGGCGCCCCCCGGCACGCTGCGGATGCCTCCGGCGGGGGCGCCTCCGCTCACGGACGAGGAGAAGAGGATCCTCGCGGCATACTGCGATCGAGTTTCCGGCTCCGCCCTCATCGACGCGCGGACCTCCGAGTGATAGCGAGAGCGTCGTGGCACGAGGAGCCAGTCTCGGAGCGGGGCGGCGATGAGGCGCGTGGCCTTCCTCCGGGGCGCGAGCCTTCTGGCGCTCGGGTTCGGCCTCGGGTGGGCGGCGAGCGCGCTCCGCTTCGGCCCCCCGACGAGACCCGATCGCAGGGCACCTCCTCCTCTGCCGGACGTCGAGGCGTTCTCCTCCCTGGGGCTCGATCCTGGGCAGCTCGATCGGATCGAGGCGATCACGAGCGAGGGGCGAGAGCGCGAGCGCGAGCTCGCGGCGACGCTGGAGTCGGCGCGCCGGGACCTCGAGGAGGCGGTGGATTCGTCCCAGGACATCCCGTCGCTCCGGACCAAGTACGACGCCGTGATCGCGGCCAAGAACGCGCTGGAGAGGAACCACTTCGAGACGATGATGCAGATCCACGCGGTCTTGACGATGGATCAGATTCGCGCCCTGCGACGCCGTCGTCCTCGCGGACCGCCGCGCCGTCCCCCCGGATGAGCGCACCGCCGCGGGATGGCCTCTCGACCGACGATCGGTTTCGAGCGGTGTACGAGGCGCACGCGCGCACGGTGCGGAGAGTGCTCCACCGGCTCGCGGCGCCGCGCGACCTCGACGACCTGGTGCAGATCACCTGGCTCAAGGTGTACGAGCGCATGGGCTCCCTTCGCGAGGACGGCGCCGCCAAGACGTGGGTCTGTCGGATCGCCGTCAACGTCGCGAGGGATCGCTGGCGCGCCCGGAAGCGGGCGTCGTGGCTGCGATTCCTCGGCTGGGAGGAGGCTCCCGAGGCTCCTGATCCGAGCCCCGCGGCGGACGACCGGCTCGCTTCCAGCGAGAGGGTCCGGCGCGCGCTGGCGGCGCTGAGCCCCAAGCTTCGCGAGACCCTCGTGCTCTTCTCGATCGACCAGCTCGAGATTCGAGAGATTGCAACGATCCTCGAGATCCCCGAAGGTACGGTGAAGTCGCGTCTGAATCAGGCGCGCGGGAAGCTTCGACTGCTCCTCGAAGGGGCCGAGCCATGAACGATGATCTCCAGGACGATCTCGCGAAGAGGCTCGATGGCGCCCTGGGCGAGCCGCCCGACCCGCGGGAGGGAGAGCTGGCGCGGATCCTCGCTCGGGCGCGCGCGGACCGGCCGAGCCCGGCGCTCATCGTCGCCTTCGCCGCGAGCGTCCTCTTCGCCCTGTCGGTGATCCTCGTGTGCCAGCCCCGCGAGCGCCCCGTTCCGCGAAACGCGGACCCCTATCAGGCAGCGCTCGGGAGCCCGCACGACGAGAGCCTCGCCGACTACGAAGCGCTCGCCCTCTATGCTCAGTCCCAGCGCGCGCGAGATCGTTGAAGCGCCCTGGCTGGTCGAGGCCGGCGGATCATCCTCCGGGTAGAACAGCGTGGGATCGACGTAACCGCGGCGCGTCCGGATGCTCCGGCGGCTCGATCTCGGGGCGAAGCGCCCGCGCCCGTTCTGGTCGGGCGAGCGGCAGGATCTGCCGAAGGAGATCGCGTTCAACCCGCGGCAGGGAAGCACCACGGGTTCTACGGCAACGGCCTCGCCCTGGACGCGATCGTGCTGTTGCTTCAATCGCGCTTCACGTCTTCATCGATCCAGACTCGCGGGATCGGCGACGGTTGGCAAGTCGTCGCCGCTCCCCGATCTCGGCTGTCTCGACCTGATCCGCAATCCTCGAGGTACGAGAGCGGGCAGACGGGTAGAATGCCGGCATCCGGATCACGACCTTTCTCCTCCTGCTCGCGTCCAGCGCCTGCGCCGACACCGGCTACCTCGACGCGATCAGCTCGAACGCGCCGATCGGCGCGCACCTCGCCCGCCAGCAGCGAGCGCTCTGGCTGCTGCACGGGGCCCCCTGGCTCCTCTTCTTCGGCGCCGCCGCGATCGCGATCGTCATCGGCCTCGGCTGGGAGCGGTGGCGCGCGAAAAACCTTCGTCGCGCGATCCGACTCCTGCTGGTCGCGGCGATCGCGCTGCCGCTGCTCTTCACGCTGGCCCCGCTCTATCCGCTGTTCTTCGCCGTCGCGAGGCCGGAGCCGAGCGCCATCCGGAACGCGCTCGCCGAGTCACTGAACGGCCTCGCGCTCGGCGCGGTCCTGGACCTCGCCGGGCTCGGGCTGTTCTGGATCGGCCGGAGGCTGCGCCGGATCTCCTGAGCGCTGCGTCTCGGCCGTTCGAGCTCACCACCGAAGCACCGAGGCACGCACGATCAAAGACGCTTCGGACGCGCAACGGCGAGGCCACCCGCTCGACACGGCGTTGACCGGATCGCCCGCGGCGGCGCCGTCTGATCCTGCTGGACAACTTCGAGCAGCTCATGCCGGAGGGCGCGCGAGCGGTACAGCGCTGGCTCGACACTGGAGCGGACACCTCGATCCTCGTCACCTCGCGCCAGCCTCTCGGGCTCTCGCTGGAGGTCCGTCTCGAGCTCTCGCCCCTCGACGAAGAGGCCGGCGCCGCGTTGTTCGAGGCGAAGAGCGCGGCGTTCGCTGTTCCGATGCTCGAGACCGAACGCGCCACCCTTCGCGAGATCGTACGACGCCTCGACGGACTCCCGCTGGCGATCGAGCTGGCGGCGGCCCGCACTCCGCTCCTTTCTCCCCGGGAGATCCTCGACCGACTGGATGACCGACTGGGGCTCCTGGCGTACGGCCCGCGCGACCTCCCCGCGCGGCAGTCGACGCTGCGCGGCGCGATCGACTGGTCGTGGCAGCTGCTCGACGAAGCGGAGCGCGAGGTCTTCCGGAAGAGCGCCGCGTTCAGGGGGCCTATCACCCTCGCGGCGTTCGAGTCGGTGATCGGCCCCCCAGCCACGCTCGAGGTGCTGCAGGCGCTGAGAGAGAAGTCGTTCTTCCGCCGCTCGGGCCAGCCGGCCCTGCGCCATTTCGAGTCCGTGCGCGAGTACGGCGAAGAGAAGCTGATCGAGTCCGGGCAGGCAGAGGACGTCTTTCGCGATCACGCGCAGTACTTCGTCGATCGGGCGGAGGCCTTCGCAGAGCGCCTCACGGGACCTGAAGGCCGCGCCGCCCAGGACGCGCTGGAGGCGGACCTCGACGATCTGATCGCGGTGCACCAGAGGTTTCGGCGCAGTGACCCTGGGCTCGCGGCGCGCGCGCTCCTGCACGCGCTCTCGCTGGTCGTGCTGCGAGGACCGTACCCGCACCAGCTCGAGATGGTGGATCGGGCGATCGAATGCGCCCGTCGGTCTGGTGACGAGACCCTGATCGGTCGGGCCTATCTGGCGCGCGGCGAGGCCCTGACCCTGCGGCGCCGCCACGCGGAGGCGTCACGCGCTCTCGAGACTGCGCTCCGGTTCACCGTCGACCCTCGCGACCGCGCCGGCGCGCTCAGGTGGCTCGGGATCATCGCCCGCGAGGAGGGCGAATCCGAGGCCGAGCAACATTTCTCCGAAGCGCTGGCGCTCGCGCGGTCGGTGGGAGATCGCGCGCTCGAAGCACGGTGCCTCAGCCACCTCGGGACGCTCCGCCGCCTCCAGCGTCGCGAGGAGGAGGCGCTCGCTCTATACGGCGCCGCGCTGGAGCTGATGCGGAAGCTCCAGAACGTCTCCGGTCGGCTCGTGGTGCTCGGGAACATCGGCCACCTTCACCTGTCCGCGGGACGCCTCGAGGAGGCCGCAGCTTCCTATCGCGAGGCGCTCGAGACTCACCCGGATCGGTCGGATCGACGCGCGGAGGCGACGCTTCGCCATCACCTCGCCCTCGTCGAGGCCCGACTCGATGGGGTGAGCGCAGCCGGTCGCCTGGCGCGGCAGGCGCTGGCCGTGTTCGAGGAGCTGGAGGACACGCCGATGCGAGCGATCACGCATGCCGAGCTGGCCGCGATCTCCGCGATGGACTCCGATCTCGACGGTGCGCGCGCCTGGATGAACCGCGCGCGCGCCTCGCTCCTCGAAGGCGAGGCGTGCCGCTGGGCACCGGTCGTCGAGGCGCTGGCAGCGTTCGTCGATCTGGCCGCCGGTGACGTGACCGCTGCGAGAGCTGCCCTCGAGACGGCCCGTCATCGAGCGAGCGCGATCGACATCTGCGCGCACCAGCTCGCCAACGTGGTGCCGTGGCTCGAACGGGCGCTCGAGGAGCGCACGTGCGCTCGGATTACGATCGCCCCCGATGGGAGCTGGTTCGCCATCGACGACGGGACGCGCGTCGACCTCTCGCGGCGTCCGGTGCTGGCCCGCGTCGTGTGCTGTCTGCTGGAGGCGAGGCTGCGCGAGCCACAGCGGTTCGTGAGCGCGGACGATCTTCT
The DNA here is from genome assembly GCA_963803435.1 of uncultured delta proteobacterium. Lineage (GTDB taxonomy): Bacteria > Myxococcota > Kuafuiibacteriia > Kuafuiibacteriales > Kuafuiibacteriaceae > CAWDML01. Next base: position 1,057,999 of record CAWDML010000001.1, read on the forward strand.
CGCGCACGCCTGGGGTGGAGAGAAGATGCGACGCCAGTCGGGTCAGGCGCGCGTCTACACCGCGATCAAGACGCTCCGGAGGATCGGCCTCGAAGCCGTACTGATCACTCGCGAAGACGGCTATGCCCTCGACCCGAACGTCGCCCTGATCCGGGCTGAGATCGCCTGAGATCTCGCCCGCCCCGATTGCTCGACCTCGGCTGCAGCTCGTATCCCGGGCGGCGGAGGAATCGAGATGAGACGACCACTCTGGCTGTTGTGTGTGTTCCTGTTCTTCGGGTGCGGCGGCGAAGAGCCGCGGTCCACGTCCTCTTCAGAGCTCCGCGGGGTCCGGAACGACGCGATTCGTGAGGCGAGCGCGGAGTACGACCTGCCGGAGGCGTTGCTCATGGCCCTCGGCTATCAGCAGGGGCGGTTCGAGCCCGCACCCTCCCCGCTCAGCGTGCCGGAGGGGGAGGAGGAGCCGCAGCTCGAGCCGCCGGACGATCCGACGGAGCCCCAGCCACCGATCGAAGCGGACGGGGCGGAGTACGACCTGATGGAGGACGCGAGGCCCGAGGAGGCGCCGGAGGAGTGGAAGCCGGATCCCTCCGAGCCGGCCGACACCGCCTCCGCGGAGCTCGAGCAGGTGGCTTACGGCATCATGTTCCTCACGCCGGAGCAGGTCCGCCTCGGTGCCGAGCTCACCGGGTGGAGCGAACCGGCCATCCAGACCGAGATCGAAGCGAACATCGACGCGGCCGCGGCGATCCTCCTCGACATGTGGCAGCACCCCGGCGGTGACCTCGAGCCGCGATCCGACGAGGCGCTCGACGCGGCGTTGGTTCGCTTCGTCGGCTTCAGCGACCTGGAGGACGACGCCGCACAGCTGGTGCTGGAGGATCTGCAGAGAGTACTGGAGTCCGGCTTCGATCTGACGACGGAAGACGGCGAGCGCTTGAGGCTCGAGGGATCGAACCCGCAGTCCCGCCAGAGCCTCGCCGCCGGCGACTATCCGCCCGTCTCATTCATCTCGAGCCCGAACCAGAGCAGCCGCAACGGCGCTGCCATTCACTTCGTCATCATCCACGACATCGAGGGTACGCGGCCTGGTGCGATCAGCGCGTTCCGCTCCACGAGCCGCCAGGCGTCGGCGCACTACTTCACGGCCGCCGGGAGCGGCACCGTGGTGCAGATGGTGTCGGAGTCGCGAACGGCCTGGCACTGCGGCAACGGCTACTACAACGCGACGTCGATCGGGATCGAGCACGAGGGCTTCGCGGATCGTCCGAATGGGGGCGGCTACTACAGCCAACAGTACGCGATCTCGACCTGCTCACCCATGGGACCCGGTACGAAGAGCAGGGCCATCGACACCCCGACGACTCGATGGAGGAACAACGACTACGCCTTCACACGAGGCTGATCGAGGCGATGGGATACCGCGTGACCCTTGAACCTCGAACCGCGTAACCCGCGGTAACATCCAGCGCTGAATTCCTGAGCTCCGCGCTCCGAGCGCACTCCTCTGCCTACTGCCACCGGATGCTTTCGTGGGACGTCCAAGCGGATCTGAGCTCCGTCTCCGCGCCGTAGCGGGTGTCGAGTTGTCGCTGGGTCGACCAACCTTGGAGGTCGGGCTCCCGCGAGCGAGGCGTCGAAGCCGGGAGGTGCCCCAGCCGATAGGGCGGGCCGACCAGCGACGGGCGCACGCCTCCCGGCGACGGTGGTGGTCGTCGTTGAACGGATGGGCGCTGACCGCGAGGTTTGCTACGCCATCGCGAGCAGCAACCCGAGCCGGGCCGGAGCGCTCGCGATACGGAACGGCTTGGGCGGGGATGAGGGATCGATCCCCGAACCATACGCGCTGCACGCCTACCCGGCCGGCGGGGACGACCGCGGGACGAAGCTCGGCGGCCGGTGCCAATACGCCGGAGTATCGGATCTGATCTCGCGGCATTCACCCCATCCTGGGGATCGCACGAGCCAGGCGAGGCGGCGCATCAAGGCCAGCGGGTGAAGCTCGATGGATCGCTGACCCGATCGGGTTGGGCTCCGGAACGTGAGACGGACGCGCTCCTCCTCGATCAGCTCGAGTTGCTCTTCAGCAACAGGAGGGCGCATCACGTACCGGCACCAGCGCTCTCGGCCCGCGTTGTCCTCTGGCTGTCCACCAGTCGTCGTCGTCGGCCTTGCCTTCGGTGGCTCGTCTTCGAGGAAGCCGTGCCGCTTCAGCCGTCGCGTGAAACGCTGCTCGACGCCGTCTTCGAGCTCACGAAGGGGCTCGGTCCGGGCGGCTCGTCCTCCACGAACTCGAGCGTTCCGTCGTCGCGCGCGACGTAGCCGCCGTCCAGCACCAGAACGTGAAGGTGTGGATAGACCGTGAGCGCCTTGTTGAAGCGCTGAAAGACCCGCGAAGGCTTGGTTCGTGTCCCAGACCGACGACGACACCAGCTCAGTGGGGCAGGTACGGCTGAAGCAGCGTCCAGTCGATGTCGCGCTCACGATCGAGGGGGTCCGGGAGCATGCTCGTCTTTCAATCGGGATCCAGGAGCTGAAGCATCCCCACGTAAGCTCGACGGATGACGGACGGCGCGGGATCGGCCTGCACCGCGCGGGCGAGAGCTCGGAGGATCGAGTCGCGGCTCTCGCCGGTGTAGCGGGCGTAGCCGGCGAGGGCGAAGGCGGCCGTTCCGCGCGCGGACTCCTCTGGGTCACCGGCGAGCATCGCGAAGGCCTTGGGCAGGTACGCCTCTAGGCCCCAGAACATGACCAGCGCCGAGATGGCCTGGGCTCGAAGGCCCTCCCATTCGTGGTCGAGGAGGCGGGCGACGTCCGCTTCGAGGTGGCGGAGATCGTCCGCTGCGACGTTGCGGACCGCAGCGGCGCGCGGGCCCCAGGGCGCGGCGTCGTCCTGGAGGAGTCGTTCGTCTTCGGGCGTGGACTTTCGCTGTGACATCACCGGATCTCCAGGAAGGCGCCGACGCGGCGGATGAAGTCGGAGATCGCATCGATGTCTTTCGAGAGTCCAGCGATCTCGTCGACAGGACGGCGGGCGAGGTCTCGAGTGAGCGATCCTCTCGCGTCTTCGAGGGAGTTGAGCGCGTCGCTGGCCTCCTGGAGGTGCTGCCACGCCCGGCCGTCGCCCGATCTTCGGACCGGGATCCCGAGCTGGTCTCGCAGCGCCCCAATCATCTCCTCCGGCTTCAGGTTGTTCTCGAGGGCCCTCCGCGCGCTCTCGAGCGCCGCTCGAGCACGCTGCGAGAGCCGCGGATCCTCCAGCAGCCGATCGAACCGCTGCAGCATTCGCTTCCGCTCGGCCGCCAGCTTCGGCAGCTCACGCCTCGCCTGCGTCGCGCCGTCCTCGGAGAGCCGGCGTCCGGCACGCTTCAGCGCGGCCTTGGTGGTGTCGCTCAGCTCGACCGTATCGAGGAGCTCCGCGGCCGCCCCCGGCCCCAGCACGAACGCACCGCCGAGCGCGCCTCCTGCGGCTGCGACGTCCGCGAGTTCGAGGTTCCAGCGCAGCTCGAGGACCACCTCGAGCGAGAGGCAGCGGACCGTCCCGCTGATCCGTGCGCCGGCGGCTGCGCTCCGGATGGCGGTCGTGGCCGAAGATCCGGCGCTATTCAGCGACAAGAGCGTGGTCGCGATCTGGCTGATGACCCGCAGCTGATCTCCGCCGGGCATCGCGCGGAAGCGCTCCCAGAGCTCCGGGCTGTTCACCATGATCTGGGTGATGGCGGACGGAAGCTGGGCGAGGTCCCTGAACGCTCGCACCGGATCGTGGATGAGACCGCCCACGCCCATCGCGAAGGCGACGAGCGTGTCCTCCGCGCCGTCGAGGACCTGATTGACCGCGTCGTGCTCGAGCGCGAGCTCGTGGACGATGCCCTTCAAAGGATCGATCTCGAGCGACTCGTCAAGCTCTCGGAGACAGCCGCAATCCGACGCGTAGAACCTCCCGACGTCGAGCCGGCCGGCCTTGAGCCGATCGTCCTCGAGCTTCACTTCCCCGGCCTTCTCGACCGCCTTTCCCGAGATCGCCCAGGCGAGATAGCCGTCCGGCCGGACGATCATCAGTCGCTCGTGCATGCCGATCAGCTTCTGTACGTCTTCGCCTGTGGCGGGACGCTCTCCGCCTGCGATGCGCCCGAGCACGCTGAGCGTCGTGGCCCGCGGGCCGAACGCAGCGAGCGATACAGGCCCGCTCAGCAAGTGGAGCGCCATCGCGGCGGCCTCTTCGGGTGACGCGCCGGAAAGCACCAGCCGAGCGGCGTCGCCCTCAGACAGCCCTGCGCGAACCAGCGTGCGCGCGAACGGGCGGAGCTCATCCGGTAGCTCCTCGATCGGCGACGCGAGCGCGGATTGATCGACTGCCACGTCCGACGTCCGCGTGAAGGCATTGACCAGATGCGGCTCGGAGAAGTCCGGGTCGAAGGGCTCAGCCTCCAAGTCTTGGGCGCGAGCCGGAGGTGGGTACGCCGCCGCTGCGATCGCGTCGATGCGGGTGGACACACGGAGTGGTTCAGCATCTCACGTGCCATGTGGAGGTGGTTCGCAGGCCGCGCATTCGTCCGGGCCTCGTCCGGCCGCACCTGACATCGACCGGACGAATCCGGACGATCGGGCGCGCGTGTGATCGACCATCGGCGGAGCGACGCACCGTCATGCATGCGGGTCGATCTCGTGATCGCATCGGATCGCCATGACCCCCTGTGATCGCCGTCCGCAACGACTTCGACCTTGCGACCGCGCGACCCGTCGTGGGATGGGCCCTCATGCTCCGGTCACTGGCCTTCCTCGCCGTCGCCTCGGATGCACCTGTGGCTACTCTCGGGACCAGCTCTGCACCACCGAGGGCACCGCGCGCGCGCGAGCCCGGTGAGCTCGCCGCCCCCTCCGCACGGATGATCCACCCGATGCGGCTCGATCCGAACCAGACCGGCGTCCTGCTGCTGTGGCCCGAGGCCGCGGAGGCGCGCGAGTCGATCGAGGGGCTGTACCCGTCGCGGATCGATCCCGGCTGCGATCTACGCACTCGCCAGCCGCCGCTCGAACGCGCTGCGGCTGCTTGAGCGCCAGGCGCAGATACATCCGCGCAACAAGGCGCTGATACGTCTTCAGCGCGCCTACGAGTGACGGCCTCCACGACCTCGTACTCCTGGTCGGCGGTCCCGACCAGCGAGAGTCGCTCGATGCCACGCCCGACGCCGAAGCGCCGGACACCCTTTACGCCGACGCTCCGCCGACCCGATCCACGGCCGTGAGCGACCGCCAGCCGGAGCCGCGTCGATCGGTGATCGCAGCGCCCTTCGTTCCGTCCGGTGAAGTGAACCACCACGCGATCGGTTGGGTGGTCAGCGCGGGACGCCTTCCCGCTGGGATCGTTTCCTCGAGGGGCTGAAGCCCTTCTCGGACATCGGCTGCGTCCAGTGCCACACCGGCGCATACCTCGGCGGATCACGGAGCGTACGAGGTCACGCAGCTCAAGGTGCCGAGCCTTGGCAACATCGCGATGACGGCGCCCTATTCGCACGACGGCTCGTGAGCACGCTCTCGGAGGCGGTTCAGATGATGGCCAAGCACCAGATCGGCGTGGAGCTCACGGCGGACGAGACGACCTCGATCGTCGTCTGGCTCGGCTGTCTCAGGAGGCACGCTTCCTGACGCTGGGTGAAAGCCCGCTCGCTCGAGCCCCGCAACTTCTCGACCGACCCCGGGTTCCAGCTGGGGTGAGACCTTGGCTCATCCTGGCGATCTCGGCGCTCCTGAGCTGCTCCGCGCCCGCGCGCTCGCGTCCGGACGCAAGCGAACCTGACGACGCGGCAGCCGCCGACACCGGAGCGCCTTCGCAGGACGCCGGTGCGCCCCAGGACGCCGGTGCACCGCAGGACGGAGGTGCGCCGCAGGACGCCGGTCTCACGCCCTGCCCCACCTCCGGACCCGGAGCGATCGCGGCGTCCGGCGGCTGCGTCGTCTTCACGGCGATCGAGGCCGGCGCTGGACGCGCCGGCGCCAACGCGAGCGACCTCGAGTACGCGCTCGAGCCGGCCGCAGCCCCTGCGGGCGGGCTCGTGGTGTTTCTCAACGCCAGCCTCTCCGACCCCGGTCGCCAGATTGCGGAATCCGACGCGCAACTTCTACAACGCCGCAGCCCAGGTCGGCCTGCACGTGCTCGCCCTCGCTTACGAGAGCTCGCTGGTCGTCGGTGTCACCTGCTCCAACGATGGACCGTGCTTCGAGCTCGTGCGCAGGAGCATCGTCGAGGGCGTCCCCGCGCCCGGTGCACCGCCGGCGGTCGCGAGCATCGAGCTCGACGAGGGTGTGATCGGCCGCCTCGACTCGGCGCTGCGACTCCTGGCGACCGCGCGCCCAGGGCTCGGCTGGGAGCAGTTCTTCGCCGATCCAGCGGCCGCCACGCCGGAGACGCGCATCGACTGGTCGAAGCTGATCGCAGCCGGCCACTCTCAGGGGGGCGGCCACGCCGCGTTCCTCGGCAAGCTCTATCCGCTGCGCCGGGTCGTTCAGCTCTCCTCCACCTGCGACGCAGTCGCGGGCGCTCCGGCACCCTGGACCATGGCGGACGCCTCGTGGGCCACCTCGCCCGCGTCGAGCTACGTCGGCTTCGCCACGGCCGGCGACGCAATCTGTCCCGATCACGTCTTGGTCTGGCAGGCGATGGGGCTCGATCCGACGCGCGAGCTCGACGACGCAGACACCTGCGGTCGCGCAGCGCACGGAGGCTCGATCCTCTGTCCGGACAACTATGAACGGTGGCGGGCGCTGTTCGCCGACTGAGCGCCTGCGCGGAGGAGCGCCGTGCGACGATATGACGCACGAGGCGAGCCTTGAGACGATCGCCCGTAGAGCGTAGCCGATCGATATGCGTCTTCGCGGCTTGCTCCTGGTCCTCGCGCTCGGTGGATGCGGCGGCGTCGAGACACCTACCGACGACTCGGACCCCGAGCTCCGCGCGCTCCTCGGGATCCCGGACCAGCTGCAGCTCCCCGCGATCCCGGAGTTCAACATGCCGACGGCCGAGAAGATCCGCCTCGGCCGGTTCCTCTTCTACGAGAAGCAGCTCTCCTACAACCAGATGGCCTCATGCAGCACTTGCCACATCCAGGAGCTCGCCTTTAGCGACGGCAAGGTCACCCCGGAGGGATCGATGGGCGATCGGCTGGTACGCAACAGCCCCGGGCTCAGCAACGTCGCCTATTACTCCACGCTGACCTGGAGCAACGACGGCTTCGAGAACCTCGAGGACCAGCTGCGCGTTCCGATCACGGGCGACAGCCCGATCGAGCTCGGCGTCACCGACGGCGTTCGCACCGAGGTGCTCGCGCGCTTCGACGCCGATCCCGACTACGCGCAGATGTTCGCCGACGCGTTCCCGGATAGCGAGAGCGGCGTGACCCTCAACAAGGTCATCTTCGCGCTCGCCAGCTTCGTGCGGACCATCGTCACTGCGAACAGCCCTTACGACCGCTATGTCGCCGGCGACAAGACAGCGCTGACGGAGTCGCAGATCCGCGGCCTGCGCCTGTTCAACGGCGAGCGCTTCGAATGCTTTCACTGCCACAACGGCGTCAACTTCAGCGTCTCCTACCGCGACCGCAACACGGACACTGGCTCCGAGCGGTTCCCGTTTTTCAACACGGGCCTCTACAACGTGGACGGCGAGGGCAGCTACCCTGATCGGGATCAGGGGCTCTTCGAGCTCACGCTCGATCCGGCGGACCGCGGCCGGTTCCGCCCGCAGGGGCTCCGCAACGTCGCCCTGACCGCGCCGTACATGCACGACGGAAGCATCGCGACCCTCCGCGAGGTGGTGGCGGACCACTACGCTCGGGGCGGGCGGCTGATCGAGTCGGGGCCGGACGCTGGGGACGGTCGGCTCAGCCCGCTCAAGTCCGGTCTGGTCCGCCCGTTCCCCGTGACGGATCAAGATGTGGACGACATGGTCTCGTTCCTCGAGTCGCTGACCGACGAGGACCTACTCACCAACCCAGAGTTCTCCGATCCGTTCGCTTCGCCGTGACGCGAACCCGGCTCGCTCACTCACTCCATCGTCACGGTGAGGGATGCGGTCGCTTCGATCTCCGGCCTCAGGAACTCGTGCACGTCGTTGTTGAGGCGGACGATCACCGTGTGCTCGCCAGGCATTTCATCTTCGGGGATGCGCGCGCGGGCCGGGCTCTTGGAGGCGCCGTGCTCGCAGTAATCGGGGCAGTCGATGAACATCGGGTTCGTCTCGGTGCTGTCGAGGTAGACGTGGAAATGGCCGCCTTCGGGATAGGCACCCTCCTCGCCGGGGCCGACGTCGTGGGCCGCCCGCAGCGCGAGCCCCTCCTCAATCGTCGGCTCCCGCAGCTCGAAGTTTTCGACCGTCACCGAGACGGTCACGTCGGTCCCCGCCGGCGCCGACGCGGGCGTGACGGTGAACGACGTGATCACCGGAGGATCGCTGTTCCCGCACGCGGCCGCACCGGTGAGGACCACAACCGCGAGGATCGCTCGCACTCCGTAGGCGCGCCGCATCCTGCTACTCGGCGGCGAACACGCGGTTCGTGCTGGGGGTCGCGCTGCCGGAGGTCATGTCGAGGCCGAGGTTCGAGAAGACGGTCGGGCAGTCCTCCTCCATCGGCGTGGAGTGACAGGAAGCGCCTGGTCCCATGCCGATGACGTCGTGGGGCGGGTCCGGAATCCCTGATCGGCGCCACCAGGTCGAGTCCCTGGAGCAGCGCGCCAAGATCGACCGTGACCCGGTTGGTGGCCGGGTCGAAGTCGTCGAGCGAGACCGAGGGCGTGTAGACGAGGCCGCACGCGTCGCGATCGGTGAGCGCCTTCGCGCCGTCTCCGCCGCAATCGCGGCTTCCGATGTGCAGATAGCCTTCGCCCGACTCCGCCTGCTCGTTCGTGACCGTGAAGTTGAAGACGAAGTGGCGATAGCCGGAGGCCCAGGACCAGTACATCTCGCCGAGCGGAGAAGGCGCGTCCTCCGCCGTCTTCGTCGAGATGACGTCCTTCATCAGGCTCTGGGGCAGTCCGACGTCGAAGGCCACACGGCGAACAGTGCCGTCGACCGTACCTTTGATCGACTCGTTCGTGCGGGCCGTCCCCTCGGCATTGGCGATCGCGGAGGCCCCGCAGGTGCCGGCGTCGCCGGTCAGATCGATCAGCGTGACCGTGCCGGCGTCGCCCACGTACTGGAACTCGTTGGTGTCGAGCGTGGTGGTGAGCTGGTTACCCGCCGAGTCGTACAGCTTGAGGTTGCTCACGTAGAAGCGGAGATCGGCGATCCCGACCGAGTTGTCGGCGTTCGTCCCCAGCCCGGTGAGCGCGCTGGTGCAGCCTACCTCGCTGCCTTCAAAGACGGGCGCGAACGAGAGCGCGAACGTCGTCGGCTCGGTGCTCATCTCTTCCCCGCCGCAGCCGACGATGCCGGCGCCCAGCATCAGAAACACGAGTCGTCGTGGGTTCGTCATGATGACCTGCACCCTCACCTCGATGCGCCGCCGCTTTCAAGGGTTGTGGGTGCGTCATATCGTCGCGCGACACTGCGTCATCGATCGCGCCCGCGCGATCGATGGCTACGCCCCGCGACCAACGCCCCACGCCTGCGTCCATCGTTCATGGTCGGCGATCGTCGGGTAGCCATGTTCCTGCGGATTGTGCCCCACGACGGTTCCATCCCGAGGCCTATATCACCAGGCTCCGTACGAAGTCGCGCAGCCTGCCGAGCTCCTTCCCTTCATCTCCTGGCGAAGCGCTTCCAGGCGCGTTGGATCTCGAGCTCGTTCGGCGCGCGCTGTTGCGTCTTGCCGGCGAGATCGCGAGCTGCCATCTTGTTGGCGATCGCGCCGTACGATCAACGTGCAGAAGCTCTTTCCGGAGCTCGCCCGGATGGCCCTGGCGAAGTACGATCTCGGTCAGGGATGAGGATGTCGCTCGACGGTGATCCGAGGGGCTGTAACCGCAGTGTAACGATCGGGAGCCGCCGACCGAACTACGCTTCGCGCGTGCGTTTGGGGAAGTACGCGACCATCGGTCTCGGCATCGTCCTGCTGGCGGCGCCACCGGCGAGCCTCGAGGCCCAGACGATCTGTATCGACCCCGGCCACGGAGGCACGGACCCAGGGGCGATCGGCTGCGGTCTTCGCGAGACCGACATCAACCTCGACACGAGCCTTCGGTTGCGCGACCTCCTCGTCTCCGCCGGCTTCACGGTGCTCATGACCCGCGACACCGATGTCTTCGTCAGTCTCACCGGAAGGGCGAACTACGCCAACGCCCACGGCGCCGATCGGTTCGTGGCGATCCACTCCAACTCGGCCGCCAACACGGCCGCCACCGGGATCGAGACCTATTGCGCGCCGGGCGCCGGGAGTCTCACGTTGGATCTCCGCGACAAGATCCAAGCGGAGATGATCGCGACCTGGCCGCTCGCGAATCGCGGCGGGAAGACGGCCAACTTCACGGTCCTGACCAACACCTCGATGCCTGCCACGCTTACGGAGCTCGCGTTCGTCGTGAACTGCGGCCTCGACGCGGTCTACCTGGGGAGCCCCGCCGAGCGGCAGCGGGCGGCCGAGGCCCACCTTCGAGCGATCCAACAGCACTTCGGCATCCAGCCGCCGGCCACGGGAGAGCTTCTCGGCGTCGTGTTCGAGGATCAGGGATCCGGGACGAACGACACCTCCGTCCGGCTTTCCGGCGCCACCGTCACCATCGTCGAGACGGGAGATCAGATGGCCTCGAGCGCAGCGAGCGGTTCCTGGTCCTTCCAGCTGCTGGGCGGTTCCTACACCGTCACGGCCGAGCTCGCCGGCTACCAGTCGGCCCAGCGAAGCTGCGCGGTCCAGGCCGGCGCCAGCCAATGGTGCTCCATCGGACTCTTCCCGGCGGCACCTCCTCCGGACGCTGGCGTCGTAGACTCGGGTGGACAGGCGCCGGACGCGAGCGCCGAGGACGCGCGCGTCGAGGATGCAGGGATGGATCCTCAGGCGGACGCCAGCGCCACCAAGGACGCGGGCATCGAGGCTCCTGACGACGCTGGCGGGCTCGACGGCAGCGAGCCGTCGGCCGACGCCGCGTCCGAGATGCCTCCGCTCGACCCGACCCAAGAGGGCGGGTGCGGTTGCGCCGCGGTGCCTTCGCACCGGGCGGCTCCCACCGGCCTTCTGCTCCTCCTCGCGGGCTTCTTGCTGCCGCTCCGGCGGCGGCGCCTCTGCCTGGTCCTCGTTCCGCTGATCCTCGCGGGTCTCGCAACGGCCGCCTCGGCTCAGACCGATGTTCGGATCGTCGCCCCGTGGCTGGAGATCCAAGAGGCGCGGGTGCTCCTCGACGAAGGTCCGACCGACGCACCGGTGATCGCGCCGTCGGGGAAGCTCGTGGCCGTCAGCGGTCCCCATCTCACGCCGCTGTATCTCGTCTCGATCGACAGCGGCGCGGTGAAGGTGATCTCGCTCGGGCGAGGGGCTGGATACCTGCCGGCCTGGACTCCGGACTCCACGGGCATCGGCCTTCGAAACCCGAAGGACCCCTTCGCCGATCAACCGCTGAAGCTCGTCGATCTCGAGGGCGTCTTCCAGGGTCCGTATCCCACGAACGGCGAGCTCACGCCGCTGCAGAAGAACGACGAGGTGTGGCTGCGGACGCCGGACGGAGAGAAGCGCATCTCCGGCGACGGCGATCGCTACTATCAGCCGATTCTCTCCCCGGACGGCCGCTTCCTCGTCTACAGCGGACTGAGGACCGGCCTGCATCTCTACCGAATCGCGGACGGCCTCCAGGTCCGCCTCGGCCAAGGCGACCATCCGTCCTTCGCGCCGGGCAGCGACCTCCTCCTCTTCGATCGCACTCGGGACGACGGTTTGCACCTCACCGCCGGAGACCTGTTCGTGACCGATCTGACGCGCTCGGATCTGCGGACGGCGGCTCTGACCCGCACGCCGGATCGGATCGAGCTGTATCCGTCGGTGTCGGCCGACGGCAGGACGCTGAGCTTCACCGCCGACGGAGGCCTGTACGTCGCGCAGCTGGTCCGCCGGCGCGAATAACCCAATTCGACACATCTTCGTGCCGACCAGCCTCGGCCCAAGGATCGGGCAGACGGCGGGTCGCCCGCTTTCGGGTTGGATCTGCGCGAGCAGGCGTCTAGGACGGATCGTCATGCGTTGCTGGGGCACGGTCGCGGCGCTCGCGGGTTCGATCCTGTCCGCCGCGGCGTGCACGCCGCATCGTCTCCGACCGACCGGTCGCGACGCCGGGCTGGCCGATGTCCTCGAGGTCGATGCCGGCGCGCCCGATGCGGGCGGTGACGGGGGCGTGAGCGTCGACGCGTCGGTTCGCGAGACCTACGCCCGCCTCCCGTTTCAGGCTGCAGATCCGGGGATCCTGGTGGAGGTGAGCTTCGCAGGAGCGCCGCCGGTCTTGATGCGATACGACACCGGCTCGCCGACCACCTACCTCGACGTCGAGTTCGCCCACGGAGTCGGCATCGCGGACAGCGGGATGGTCGAAGCGAAGATCGGCGACACCACGTTCCCGAGCCGGAACGTCATGCTCCTCGATTGGTTCGAGGCCGACTTCGTCTACACCGGTCTCTCCGGTCCGATCGAAGGCTTGATCGGCAACGACTTCTTCCACGAGTTCGCCGTTGGCGTCGAGCATCGGGGCCAGCTCCTGTGGCTCACCGAGAGCCCCGCGGAGACGGACCTCCTCGATCATCCGAGCGACACCGGTCCCCCGATCATCGTGCCCTTCACCGAACCCTCCGGCTATCTGTTGCTCGGATGCAGGTTCGGGGCAGGGTCGGCCGGCGAGTGCCTCTTCGACTTCGGCGCTGTCTTCGGTCTCACCTTCGAGCGCATCTGGAGCACGGTCCCTCACCCGGATCCGCACCAAGTCCCGGTGTTCACCATCGACAACCAGGGTCACGACCTCCGCGGCTACTTTCAGCGGGGCGACCTCGAGGCCGGCGATCTTCGGGTCTCTGGGCGCGCGATCGAGGTGCTCTCCGAGTTCCCGCTCCTCGATCAGGTGGGAGCCGCCATCGGCCACGAACTGAGCGGGCTGGTCGGGCTCGACTCGACGCTCGGCTCGTTCACCGTCGTCGACTACGTGAACCGACGCCTGCTCTTCTTCCCCTACGACGAGCCACCGGAGCGGCCGAACCCTTTCGAAGGCTTCGGCTTCGTCCTCGGTTCCACCTCCGACGGCGGCCTCCTCGTTCGGGCCGTGGTCCCCTTCAGCGACGCCGAGACGAAGGGCGTCCTCGAGGGGGACGTGATCCGAGCGATCGATGGCGCTCCGCTCGGCACGGTCCCGCTCACCTTCACCGGCGCTTCGATCCTCGAGGGCTCGAGCGGCGACGTGAAGACCTTTCGACTGCAGCGGGGCGGCGTCGATGTTGAAGTGGAGGTGATGGCGGAGGACCTCCTGCCGCCACTGCCGTAGCCCACGTGTCGATCCGAGCTCCCTAAGAGCCGGTCCGAAAACCTCCGGACCGTTCCGCGTTTCCTGTTTCGCTCGTTCTGCTCATTCGCTAGCAGCCTCGGCCGCCCGTCCGCCGACGGGACCCTCGCGCTGCCGTTCGTGCTCCTGAACGCGGGCATCGCGGGTGATATCTATGCTTGCTTCACCGCATCGGCGACCTGTGTGGACGCCACCGGCTGCTGGTCGGCCAAGTTCTTCGATCTCTTCGCCTGTCAGTGAGCTTCGAGATCCTCGACCGCGCATGTCGAAGCATCCACTCCTGTATCGTGTCGGCGTCAGCGGCTCGGGGTGATCGGGACGATCGGGAGAGCGCACTCGTGGCACGGGATTTGCTCTTGCGGCAGAGACATGGCTTTGGCGGGCAGAGCCGAGTCGAGGGAGAGCTCATGGACAAGGTCCTGAAGACAGCCGGCCAGGCACCGGTCAAGGGCGCCGAACGCTCGGCAGATGCTGAGCTCGTCGAGCGGTTTGCGGCGCAGTTCGATCCGAAGGGACTCCTCCCGATCTCTCCCGACGGGCTCCGTCGATTCGTGCTCGACGCGGCGAAGGCGCTCGTCGATGCACCGCCCCGACTCGAGGTTGGATCGTACGCGGCGCTGACCAACGCACTGAAGGATGGTCCCTTCGTCCTGATGGGGCATACGGGATTGGTGATCGCGATCGACGACAGCTCCGTCTACCACCCGCACCCCTCGGCTAAGAAGTTCCAGATCCTCTCCCACGCGAAGCTGGATTGGACCTCGGTGGAGCAGCGGGCCAAACTCTTCGGCGGCACCGAGGAAGTAACGGAACACTTCGACGCTCGAGCCTACGTCGCCGAGATCGACACCTCGGGTCCCGAGTGGCGCCTCACGGTGTACGGTCGATCCTACCTGGAGGAGATCACGCCCCTCGTGCACCGAGCGGCAAAGGCGGCCGGGGCCACGCTGTCGGTGCAGCTGGGCTCGGAAGAGCTGCGCTGCGCCAATGGGTAGGCAAAGGAGCCCGACGATGGACGATCCCATCTTGGCACTCTTTCACCGCTATCCCGATGTCGAGGTGCGACGGTTCCTCCCGATCCTCTTCTTGGCGGCCGGAGAAGCACAGAGCTGGTCCCCCGCCGTGAAGATCTTCATGGAGCGGTTCGCGCGGTCCCTCGGCGTACAGCCCGACTGGACCGGCGAGCAGTTTCAAGCTGCGGTCGAGGCGTACGTCGAAGAGTCGATCAACCCGCAGCTTCGTTTGGATCTCGCCGATGCGGTCCGGCAGCTCTCCGCTCGGCCGCTGTCCGATGCGGCGATGCTTCGGTTTCAGAGGTTCGTGGGCAAAGCCACGCCTGCGGAGGAGCCGGAGAGCAACGCGCCCAAGGTCCCCGCCGGGCCCCTGGCGCAATCCATCTTGCGCAGCATGGGAAGCTAAGATCGACGCCGGCCTTCTGGGAGGATCGGCTCAAGTGATCCGCTCGAGCAGCACGAACCCCTGCTCAACCGCAGCGGCAACAGACCCTCGCATGAGGGCGTGATCCCGTACTTCGATTCGTGCCATCGCCCTCTGTCGCCGCGCCGGCTTCTCCGACGTCCTCCTCCGTGGGTGACACCGACTTCTCATGCACCACAGCGCTGGATCGCTGGACTGACGACAAGGTCCGTTTCATCCCGGCTTCGACGCTGTCAAACCGCTGGTTTTCTGCGCAGAGACCGCCGCTGGTTGCAATGGAAGTGCGACAAAGAGTGCATAGATGGAGAGTGGGTATGCAAACGATACTCGAACTGCAAGGAAGCTTGTTGCGAGCCAAACTTGAAAGCGCGCGCCGGACGCCGGGAACGGCTTACCACGGACCGCGCATGGTGCACCTTGTTGCCCTAGCAGTTGGGATTGTCTCCCTGGTGCGCGGGGCTCGTGCGAGCCCCGCGTGCCCAACGTCGACAGCGGCCATCGGCTTTCACAATACTAGGGTCCCAAGCGGCGACCTACCGGTCCAAGTGCTGTTCTCAGGCCAGAAAGCTACGATTCATATCGGAGCCGATGACTGCATCGAGCCATCGTCAAGGACTCTCGTGGAGGGATGCCGCTGCCCACTGTTGAGCGTTGCATCGATGCTTCGCAAGTTAGACTCGGAGGACTCCGAGACGATTGTCGTGGAGGGCCACGTCGATTCGGCACCGTCGCGTGATGTCGCGATGAAACGGTCGGCGGTGTTGGCCGAGACCGTTCGGGCGTTCCTCGCCCGGCCTCAAGAGCTTGGTGGCGGTGGTGTGTCCGAGAAGCGCCTGGCAATTGTTGCCTTTGGTGCTGAAAGGCCGAGGCTCCCTTCTCGGACTTCGGCAAACCGGCGCGTGGAGATTTCGGTTCCCAAGAAGTTAGCGACGCACCTTCATGTTGCCCAACCGGACGCGAGCGTCACGTATCACTAACCGGGCTGCCGAATAAGGTGCCAGGGAGCACCACGGGCCACCGATGAAGGCGGTAAAAACACCGACCTTTGGCTTTGAAGCGAGACCTCTGGAGTTCCTAGGGGCGCAAATCGCCCCACGGAGTCAAGGAGACGTTCTACAGCCGGCCTCGCCATCGGACCTGCCAGAGCACATGGAGCACGCCAAGTAGCCCACAGAGGGCCGCGAGCACGACGAGGCCGAAGGCGTAGCAGTTCATCGCCTCTGAGATCCCGTTGGCGAGGTTCCTCGCCTTTTCTGAGGGATCCGCGACGGCGACGGTGTCAAAGGCGCGGATGATAGGTGCTACCGTCATGACGATGTTCGCAACGGCGGCCGTTGCGACAGCGAACGGGAGCGCGCGGAAGACCATTGGCACGTTCGCTCGGCGGGACAGCCAGCGTGCCCAGAAAAAGACAGCACCCGGGAAGCCGAGACCGACGAGCAGGACGACAACAACGAGGACGGCTTCGCTCATGATTCAATCGAGATGATGGTGGTTTATCCGGCGGCTCATCGACCCGTCGTGTATGCCGCAAGCATCGCCAGCGCCAGCACGGCATGCACGACGAACGACACCGGAGCGGCGCGCCGCATCAGTTTCACGCGGCGCAGCTCCATGGCCTCAGTCGGGTTCGATCGGTATCGACTCGCCGCGGCGGAGATCCTCTCGGACTCAAAAAGCGACCATCGCCACCAGGAACGGGACCAAGAACGCGAAACGCCTGAACAAGCGGCCTGGCGTCAGGACCTGGGACGTCGCTCCCGGCTTGGGCTCGGCGGAAGGCATCGATACGGCTTCATGCGCTGATGAGTGCAATGTCAACGCCGATTCACGGGCGGCCCGCGGATCTGGTGACGGACCCAACGACGGCGGCTATCCTTCGGTGGTGGCGAGAGACACTCGCATACGACCTGACCCCGATGCTCTCGACAGCAACGGTAGGGTCCCCTGTAACCCGCGGGATCGCGAAGCCGCGCACCGCGCCCAAGTAGATGGGATCGCAACGTCAACCCACGCCCAGATAACCTGTAGGAGGTGCCTCAGGCTCATTCGCGCCTCGGACGAACGGGTCCGTCGCAGGGGCGCGTCTGGGTGAAGGGTCGCCGATGACGAAGAGGAAGACTGGTCACCCGGATGACGGTCTGCTCGGCCGGCCCTATCTCCGCTCGGTGTCTCTGCTCCGGGAGCAGGTTCCGAACTTCGACCTCTACCCGTTCTCGATCCCGGCGATTGCGGCTCTGGACGAGCTCGAGTTCCACCCGACGGTGACGTTCCTCGTCGGCGAGAACGGAAGCGGTAAATCGACCCTCGTCGAAGCGGTCGCTGTCGCCGCCGGCTTCAACGCGGAGGGCGGGTCGAAGAACTTCAACTTCGCAACCCGGCCCTCCGAGTCCGAGCTTCATCAGTACATACGACTTGTACGGGGTGTTCGGCGCCCGAAGGACGGCTTCTTCCTCCGGGCGGAGAGTTACTTCAACGTCGGCACCGAGATCGATCGCCTGGGGGTTGGAGGCGCGTACGGCGGCTCGGTCCACGAGCGGTCGCACGGCGAGTCGTTTCTGGCGCTGGTGACCGAGCGCTTTCGCGGCGAAGGCCTATACGTCCTCGACGAGCCGGAGGCCGCACTCTCACCCAGCCGGCAGCTCTCGTTCCTCGCCGTCCTCGACAACCTGGCGCGCCAGCGGAGCTCGCAGTTCATCATCGCCACCCACTCGCCCATCATCATGGCCTACCCACACGCCAAGATCGTCCAGCTCGACGGAGACGGGCTCCACTACGTCGAGTACGAGGCGACGGAGCACTACCGCATCACGAAAGACTTCCTGAACGCCCGCGAGCTGTTCCTTCAGCGACTGCTGGCGGCGGATGACGAGGCCGAGCACGACCGAGTCAGCGATCCCACTGAGGAGGCACCGTAGGTCGAATCGGTTACCGTGAGCCGGGTCCGAGGAGCCGGCCGCGGGACGCGGTCTTTTCGGTGACGCCTTTCCTGAGCACGATCTTCCGGCCGGCGTTCTTGCCCTCGTGGAAGGTGGCGTCACGCCGGCGGCCCCTCGAAGGACCGATCGCGGTCGCCGTCCTTCACCCAGACGAGGCCCTGCTCCGCAGGCTGGGCCTTGGCGTCGCGGAGCTTCTCCAGAAGCCGTGCATGACCCCGGGCTGAAACGTGGCGCGGTTACCTCTGGGCTTGCTCGGGTCCTTTCGGTGGCGCTCCCAGAGCTCGCTGGCGGCGTGGAGGAGGTACTCGAACACGTACTCCGCGATGGCGAGGTTGGCGGGCGTCCCGAGGATCTCCATGGAGGTACCGTGCCCGCCTTCGTGCGGGAGCAACTGATGTGTCAGGAGCTCGCGACCCTCGCTCCGCGACCCCTGCTTGGGGAGAGGCGGGCCGGGCTCGGCTCCGCGCCGTCGGCTCGTGTGATACCGTAGGTGAACCCGTTCGGCGGGTCGCGAACGGGCTGTGCTCGACATCGGGCTCGAATGGGAAAGCGCGTTCAAGCCCAGAAGTAGCTGGAGTAGTGAATGGCTCTTCACGCGTTGCTCGTTGCGTATCTTCCAAACGTCAGAGACTCAGCTCGCGGGCTGTTCAATTCCGCCATGCTCGGGGAGGGCTGGCGGCAATACAGCATTCCGTTCACCTGGACCAAGGATTTTCCGGACGATGCTGTCGCTGGGTCCGTACAGCAACTTGAGACTCAGATCCTGTCGCAGTTACATGCTGCGCTTGCTGCGGCGGGCTCCCCCACATACACCGCCCTCCTTCAGCTTGGTGGCGAACCGGCGGTCGCCGACCCGCCGGGCTGGGACCGGTTGCCGGGGGCGTGACGAGTGGATGCGCACCGCGGAAGGGGGACCACTCCCTAAAGGGCCAGCATGCCGCCGAGCTCGTGCAAACTCAACCACAGCCATGTGCATCTTTAGGGACTCGATGTCGGCACCCACCACCCGACGTCCGGCGCCTGCTCCTTCTCCTCCAGCTCGACCACCGCGATTCTCCCGACCGCGACAATCCCGCGCACCCGGGTGTGCTTGTCAGCGGGCGCTTCTGATTCCAGCCCTTCGACGCCGTCGCCCACCGCCAGCGGGAGCACGACGAGGAGAGTGTGCTAAAATGCCGTCGTGAACGAGCGACGAAATTGGAGCGTGGCGCGCTTCCAATCGTTCGATGATGCCGATGCCTCCGACCGCGCCTTCTACAGGTCGCTGACGCCCGAGCAACGGCTGGACATCCTTCTCGAGCTCATTCACCGCTATCAGGAGACAGCCGATGAAGCTGCAGAAGGATTTGCGCGAGTTCATCGAGTTGTTGAACTCACATCGGGTTGAATACCTGGTGGCGGGTGGTCATGCCGTCGCGTACCACGGCTATCCCCGCCTGACCGGCGACATCGACTTCTTCGTTCGGGCTTCGCGTGAGAATGCGGAGCGCATCGTCGCGGTCCTCGACGACTTCGGCTTTGAGAAGTTGGGTGTCAGTCCCGAGGATTCGATCGTTCCCGACCGCATCCTTCAACTCGGACGCGTGCCCAATCGGATCGACATTCTGACGTCCATCTCGGGTGTCACCTTCGAGGAAGCTTGGTCCTCTCGCATCGAGGGGGAGCTCGACGACGTTCGCGTATCCTTCCTCGGGCGGGAGACGCTACTCAGGAACAAGAGGGCCAGCGGACGACCCAGAGATCTGGCGGATCTCGCCGAGCTCGACCCGGACGGAGAACGTTGAGGAGCCGAAGGGCTCAACCCGAGTCCCACGAAAACGGAGGGTTCGCTCGGGTCATCGACCCGGACGGCGACAAGGTCGAGCTTTGGGAGCCCAAGGTCTGGGACGAGAAGAACAAGGGATGAAGGGCGGCGGTGCGGACTCCGACCATCAGAGCTGAAGCTCCTCCTCGGCCTCGGCCGTGTCCTCACTCGATCCAGAACTCGTCGATCAGCACGTACTGCGTCTCGAGCGTGACGCGGTCCGCGACGGGGTCCCGGACACTGAACCGGGACACGTATCGGTAGAGGCCCGGCTCGTCGGTCACCGGGAGACCTCGCGGACCGACGGAGAAGGCTCGACCCGGCGCGAGGCGTCTCGGGTGCCGCAGAATCCCTCCACGAGAACCTCCCCGCCGGGGTCAGGTGCGGCCCACCCCAGCGCATCTTGGCCTGGGCCGACATCCAGCATCCATCGCGCCAGCTCTCGAGCTGGCCGTCGAAAGCGCCCGTGAGCGCGTCACCGCCCAGAGCGAAGTCCGCGAGGTTGGTGACTCGGTACCGCGCAGGGGAGACCTGCTCCAGGAGGACCGGCGGCTCGCGGTCCGACTCCAACACCCAGTGATACGTGGGGAGGCCGTGGGTCGGGTCTGTCCAGCGGACGAATAGGGTCGCGGCTTCGTCGAGGGCGGGGAGATCGAACGTCAGGTCATCGACGAGCGCCGGGGCCGGGGTCGTGGCGAACACGCTCGCCGTCACGGGGCCGGCGACAGACAGCCACGGCGTCTCCAGATCGCATTCCCGTCGAGCGCAGACGGCGCGAGCGACCCCGCGGCGCACCTCGAATCTCGAGCCCCGGGACGTCGGCGACGATATGCAGCGCGTAATCGGGACGCGAATCGACCAGCCGATCCTCGCCGCCGCATGCCGCGAGGGCGAGGGCGAGGCTGATGATCCCGACGCTCCGCACGTCCGTCCTCCCCCAGTCTCCCCTGATCGGCGGCCGTTCCGCCACCCTACGATTCCTGGGCGGTCAGCCGAGCCCGAGACGCGCGTCCCGACCCGCGCCATGCCGTCGATCTGCACGCTTTCTCCGCCCATCAAGCTCGGGCCTCGTCCACGTGGCGCAGCAATGGTCCGTCTCTGCAGCCGCCGATCGACGCGATCGTCCGTGTGACCTCAGCACGGAGATCGAGAAAGCCGAAGCCGTGAGCCCGCACCTCTCAGCCCGAGGGTGCCACCGGTGGCGCCTTCCCCTCCGCGATGGTGCCAACTTGGCACCGTCATCTCCAACTCGGCCTTCGGCCTTCGTTGGAGCCTGTGGCGGTAACCGCTTCGCAGAATTCGCTCCTGATCTGATCAGTCCGTCGTTGTCGTTGTCGGGCACCCACGACCCACGTTCTCTCGCCCCGGTGGTTTCAAAGCCGTGCCTCGATTCCGTCGTCTTCCGGAGCCGGCGCTTGCGGCGAGCCACGAGGTTCCTCGACCCTGGCTGGGTTCGCAGCTCCGCATGAACGCGCGGACTCCCATGGCGACCGCGGGTCGCCTTGAAGACCTCGTCGATCTTCTGCCCGAGCTCGGCGTCCTCACGACTCCCCTCGGACGGCTCCCGTTTGCGCCAGGCGTAGAAGCCGGACCTCAATACGCCGAGCACCTTGCACATTCGCTGCACTGGGAATGGCTGACTAGAACGGGAGCCCGAGCGCCTCGGCGACGAATCTATTCAATGGAGTCGCCGAGCGGCAGAGCTGGGCGAAGTACGACAGGAAGTCGGGCGAGCAGACCTGCTTCCTCGACAGCCTCGCGATGGCGATGAAGTCCTTGCGCTTGAGATCCTCAATCAACGGGTGGTCGGGGTCGACGCCCTTCGGGGTGCGGATCGCTGAGTCGCCGGAGAGCGCCCAGGGGTCGGCGACCTTCGCCTTCGTCCACTTCTTCGGGGTGGCCTGGATGGCGGCGCGGATCCGCTTCAGCGCGTCCGGATCGGGGCGCCAGATCCCGGAGCCGACGAAGCTGCCGGTCGGGTCGAGGTGGAGGTAGAAGCCGGGGGCGTGGACGTCCTTGCCGCGGGCGTGCCGGAACTGGGCCGCCGCGTGGGTCTTGTACGGCGACTTGTCCTTGGAGAAGCGGACGTCGCGGTAGATCCGGAAGAACGAGCCGCCGGCCGGACGCGGGTCCGCCACCAGGTGGGCGGTGATCTTCGCCAGGTGGGGAGCGAAGTCGGCGATGAAGCGGAGAAACGGATCGCGGACCTCGCGGTGATAGCGAGGCTTGTTCTCCTCGAACCAGGCCCGGTCGTTGTTGACCGCGAGCTCGCCGAGGAACCGAAACAGCTTGGCGTCGAAATGCGCGCTCTTCTTGGCCATCGTCTTCAGGGGAGCAGGAACAGGGTCTCGAGATCGGTCGGTGGGCCGATACAGACGTCGGTGCATCCCTTCGCAGGGTAGACGTAGCGGCCAGTGCCATCCTCGATGCCGCCGACCCAGACGAAGTCGGACGGATACGAGTTGTTCGGATCGTAGTTGAAGTGGATGTCCCCGTTCTCACCCACGGCGATCTGGAAGCTCACCGAGCCGAAGTCGCTCTGCATGTTCTGGTAGGCGACGTGGTGCACCTGACCGGAGACCGGGGCCGAGTCGGTCCAGGTCAGCACGCGCGAGCCCCCGCCAACGGCGAGGTCGGATCCCAACGCCGCGATCAGCGCGTTGGGAGCAAGCGGGGAGCCCAGACCGGCCTCCACGGTCAGATCGGGGAGCAGCGTCACGTAGCCGTTCACGTGCACCATCAGCCCGGCGTACCGCTGGCCGAAGAACTGGATGTCGGCCGGGATGATCGCGAAGCCCTCGTCGAGCGCGTCGCCGTCGACCAGGTAGGGCAGGAACGTCAGCGGCGTGGCACTGACCGGAATGGGCGGAGGATCGTTCGAGGAGGACTGGGTCTGGTAGTCGAAGCCCGGCTCGAGCCGGCAGGCCGAGTCACAGCCGTCGCCTTCATAAAGGTTGCCATCGTCGCAGGCCTCGACGACCTCGGTCGCACCGTCTCCACAGACGACGGGGGCCGGGTCGGCGGCGAGGACGTAGCTGGGACCGTTGCCACCGGCGAGATCGGGCATCCCGGTCATCGTGATCGTGTAGAGACCGACCCTCAGGGCGTCGAGCACGATGTTGGGACAGCCCTCCCCAAAGCCGGTGCTGAAGACCGAGCTGCCCTCGATCTCGACCGAGATGCGCGCGCCGTCCAGGTCCTTGCAGTCGCGGTCGGCGGGATCGAACACGCGAACGCGGAGGGCGTCGTTGTCGACCTGGATGCGGTAGACGTCGACGTCCTGGATCTGGATCGCCATCAGCGTTCCGAAGCGCGCGACCAGCGTCCCCCCCTGCGGCGAGGGGAGCGCGAGCGGGTTGGCGATGTCCGGGGTGTCGTTCGGCTCGACCTCGTCGATCGTGGACCAGACCAGCTTCCGGGCGGTCGACGCCAGGCCGTTGCGCTCCGTCGCCAACCGGATCTCCTGCGTACCGTTGAGCTGGCGGATGAGCGATCCGGAGTTGCCGGGGAGCAGCTCCATCGCGCCGCCGATGAAGAGCCGGTTCATCAGGCCGCCGCGCGTGTTCCAGGAGATCGTGAGGTCCGCGGGCGCTCTGAACCACTCGGGCGCCACGGAGAATTCTCCGATCAGCGGCGGCGGCAGGTGGCTGGCGTCTGCGGAGATCTCGATCGACTGCGTCTCGTTGCCACCTTGATCGGACGCGACCGCGACCAGGCGGTAGCGCTGCCGCAGGGCCGGCGCCACCAGCCAGCGCCCGGCGATCCGCGAGGTGCGATCCGTGACCGGCTGCGTGTAGAGCCGTTGGTTCGTGCCCTCCTCCTCGACGAAGACGACGGCGGCGCCCTTCGTCTCCCACTCCAGGCGGGCGGTGTCGCCCACCGCGACCATGCCTGGCGTCGCCGTCAGGGAGCAGATCATGCTCGGCTTGGCGGACACGACCTGAGACTCCGCAGAGAGGTCGCCGGCGGTGGCGAGCATCTTCAGGTCGGCGGGTCGCGAGAGCGGCAGCGTGGTGCGCGAGCTCGCCGACGCGCTGCTGAAGACCTCGGTTCCGTCCGCCTCCAGGCGGACCTCGAGCGTTCGCCCCTCCAGATCGCCCACCACCGTCCAGGCCACGTCGACGGCGTCGCAGGGTTGATCGGTCGAGCGCTCGACCGAGATCGAGACCGCGATCTCCCCCGGTGGCGGTGTATCGACCACCTCGATGCGCCGCATCTTCGAGTCCTCGCGGAGATCGTCGTCGCGTCCCGCAAGCACGAAGTCGGTCGTCTCGGTCACGTCGATCGCGAGGGTTCCGGCGTGCTCGCCGAGCGGACCGGGCGCAGGGGAAAGGACCACGACGCTCGCGTTCGTGACCACATAGTCGAAGTGCACCGTCGGATCCTCGGGGGTCACCACGATCCGGTCCGGCTGAAAGAGCCGGATCTTCGGGCCCTCCTCCGCGCTTCGCGGGAGGCAGACCTGATCGATGCACGCCTCGGCGTACGTGCAGTCGGCCTCCGCCACACAGATCGATCGACAGACGCCGTCCACGTTCGCGGTACCGGCGGGACACTGGGCGAGCGGAACGTCCTTCTTGCACGCCGCCAGCGCCAGCAGCGCCGGGATCAACGCCAGCCTTCCTCTCTTCACCGTATGCCTCCCGGTACCAGCTCGAAGCTGCGGCCTTCCAGGTCCGCGATGACCTCGCGGCCACATCGCGGATCGCAGGCCGGGAGATAGGTGGTGCGCGCGCCATGTCGATCTTGAAGGCCGGCCTCGAACTCGACGCCAGGGCCGAGCCCGAAGAGGCGAGGATAGCCGATGCGAATCTTTCCATCCTTCTCGAGCGTCAAGCGCGCGGTCAGGCGGCTGGTCACGTCCCCCACCAGCACGAAGGCGTCATACTCGATCATCACGTCTCCGTTGTCGGTCCAGGTGTAGATCCCGCCGGTCGCCGCGGAGGCGCGGAGGTTCGCCCCCGCCACCGCGATCAGAGCGTTCGGCGCTCCTGGCGCCAGCGGGTCGACCGCGTCGAACCGGCTCGCGATCACGTCCGGCAAGAGCCCCACGAACCCGTTCGTGTGCACCACCGCCGCGTAGTAGGTCCGCTCGAAGTATGGGAACCCGCCAGGGAGCTCCACCAGACCGAAGCCTTCGTCGGTCGGCGACGCCCCGCCGCCCGAATAGCCGTGCAGGCTGATCTCGCGGGCATTCCCCGGCCGCGGATCGAGGCCTCCGACGGCGGCCTCCTCGATCTGGTAAAAGGTAGTGTCCTCCGGGACGCAGTCCCCGCTGCAACCGTCGCCGTTCGCGCGATTGCCGTCATCGCACAGCTCGATCTCGGCGACCTCACCGTCGCCGCAGATCGGATCCAGGATCTCGGCCGCCAGCCGATAGTCGATCGTGAACGTGACGTCGCCGAGCGTCCACTCCACCCGGGCGAAGACCGGGCCGGCGGTCTGCGGGTGGAAGCTGAGCCGCGGGCAGTCGCCGTTCGCCTGCGACTGGACGCTGGCCGAGAAGCCTCCGGCGTCGATGAGCGTCAGCGCGAGCCCCGCCATACACTTCCCGTAGAGGGCCGCTTGCACCGACTGGCCGGGCCCGGCGATGCCGACCTCGAACACGTCGGCGTCGAGAAGGCCGACCGTGCCGCCCACGGCCGAATCATCGAGCGGCTGCGCGCTCGCGACATCGTCGTTCGGCTCGATCTCCTGGAGGGTGGCGAAGATCGACCCGCGCGCCTCGGCGACTCCGGCCGGGCTCTCCGCGCGCAGGAGCGCCTTCAGCGTCGCGCTCGCTTGCGGGCGCACCTCCTGACCCTGGAACGCCACGTCTCCGACCGGTCGATCGGCCCAGTTGAAGACGGCGCTGGTCGCGAACGGATCCGGCGCGTCGATCATCCACGAGACACCGATGGACATCCCGGTGCCGTTCGAGTCGATGAACGGTGGATGGTCGAAGCGAGTGATCTCCGGCGGCTGCGAGGAGCTGAACGCAACCGGCACCTCGGTCGACATCACCTTCTGACCCATCGCACCGGTCGCCACCAGCGAGACGACGTGTTGCCCAGCCGGCACGATCAGCGGGAACGAAGCGGCGTCGACGTCATAGGGAGAGGCGGTGGTGAAGAGATCGGTCCCGTCGAGCACGAGCGTGGCGGAGACGGCGTTCCGGGTCTGCCAGCTCACCGCCGCCGGATAGTCGTGCGGCGATGGATCGAGGCCCTTCACGCCGAACGCGACAATCTCGGGATCGACCGCGGCCACCACCTGGACCTCGGCCCGCGCCAGCAGGTCGCCCGACGACAGCACGAATGCGGTCGTCGCCTCGACCCTCTGCTCGAGGGTTCCGTCGGGCGGCGCGTCCGCCGCGAGCGTCTGACCGTCCTCGATCCCGATCTTGATCGGTGCGTTGGCGTTCTTCACGCTCCAGGAGAGCGTGACGGTCGCGCCGGCCGACACCCGGGCCGGCGACGCCGAGAACATCTCGATCCGCGGCGTCCCATCGTCGAGCTCGATCGCCCGCGTGTGCGGTTGATCGACGCCTCCGCGCGTCGCCACCAGCCGCACGATTCCGTTCCGCGTCACCGCGTCGACCACGCGGGTCCCGAACAGCTCGCTGTCGCTGTCGACCAGGACCTGGACGTCGCCGTCGCTCCACTCCACCTGGAGGCGGAGGTGGTCGGCGGAGACCACGCCGTAGTCGATCGTCACCGGCTCGCCCGACGAAACGGGCGTGGGCGCGACCTCGAAGCGCTTGACCTTCGGGGTGTCCGTCATCGGCTCGGGGATACAGACGCTGGGATTGGCGCCGCAGAGCTCGGAGAGCAGGCAGTCACCGTCGTTGTTGCAGGTCTGGCGGCAGACCCCCTGGACCTGGGTCGTGCCGGGGCTGCAGACGCCGGGGCCGGGCTCTGCCGAGTGGCACCCGAACAGGAGGGCGAGCAGCGTCAGCCGGCGTCGAGAAGACCACATCCGCACACGGATCTTGCCATCTTTGAGGGGCCCCACCCAACCTCTACGGGCTTCCGTCAGGACTTGGTCGATCGCTCGATCTCGGCGGCGCGCTTCACGGCGTCGAAGATCTTCGTGTAGCCGGTACAACGACAAAGGTTTCCGGACAGGGCCAGCCGCGTCTCTTCCAGGCTGGGATCCGGGTGGTCGTTCAGGAGCGCGCGGGCCGAGATCATCATCCCGCTCTGACAGAACCCGCACTGGAGCGCGCCGCACTCGTCGAAGGCGTCCTGCACGGGATCGAGTCGCCCGCCCCGGGCCAGGCCCTCGATGGTGGTCACCTCGTGTCCGCGCGCGGCGACGGCGAGCATCAGGCACGAGAGCTTGGCCTCACCGTCGACCAGGACCGTGCACGCGCCGCAGTCGCCCTTGTCGCAGCCCTGCTTGCTGCCGGTCAGCCCCACCTCGTAGCGGAGCGCCTCCAGCAAGGTCCAGTGCGCAGGCACCGCGACCTCGTACGCGTCTGAGTTGATCGAGAGCGGGAGGACGACCTTCACGACGCGAGGCTCCGCGGGATGGCCTCCGCCTTCGGCTCACCCTCACCGCCTTCCGGCGCAGGCTCGGCGACGGCTGGCGGGGGCTCCGGATCCCGCTCGACGACCAGGCGGTAGCGCGACCCGGGCACGCCGCACGTCGGGCAGTGCTTCGGCGGATGATCCTCCGCGATCGTCTTGCAGATGATGCAGCTCCAGATGAGTCGGGCCGCCACGATGATCGGTCACTACACGATGCGGGCCTTGGCCTCAATGGCCGAAAGCGGCCGGGCTCAGCGGGACGGGATCGACCCTTCGATCTGCTTGCGCAGGTCCTCCGACGAGGCCGTGCGCACCAATCCGCAGATGTCCTGGGCCTTCTTCGACTGCATGTACGAGTCCATGAACCGGACGCAGCCCTTCGGATCCAGCTTGGCCAGGATCCGCGCGCCGATCATCGCCGCCTCCACGCGCGCTGCCTGCTTGTTGCCGGAGCCCTCCAGCTTGCAGGCCGGATCGAACGCGCCGGTCCACGCCTGCGCGATCAGCTCCTCGTCGTCGAGGGTCTTCGGCTGATTGCCGTCGGGGCCTGCCTTACGGTTCTGGGTGAGGAAGCTGCGCACGGCGCGAGCCCAGGCATCCTGACAGCTATCCCCCTTCGGTCGCGCGGTCGCGATCGAGGCGATCGACACGAGCGCGAGCAGCAGGAACGTCTTCTTCACGCTCCCTGCTTACCTTCCGGGAGCCGTCGGCGACAAGTTTTCAACCACCGATCGGATCGTCTCGACCAGCGAGTAACGTGGCGTAAAGCCCAGCTCTTTCTTCGCCAGCGAGCCGTCGACGACGCAGTTGTACTGGATGTGCCGGAGCTCGGGCGCCGGAAAGCCCGTCATCCGGAAGTCGAAGGCCCCGCCCAGCATCCGTTTGGCGACGAAGGCCGGGATCGACCGCGGTCGCCGGTCCAGGACCTGGAGGATCCGCGAGAGCGGGGCCTCGCCCGGGCCGACGATGTTGAACACGCCCTTCGTGCCCGCCTTGAACGCGAGGCAGATGGCGTGGACCACGTCCTCTTCGTGGATCAGCTGGATGATCGGATCGAAGCCGGTCATCACCCAGGGCCGCTCGAGCCGCAGGTAGTTGGAGGGCGCGTTGCGCACGCGCGGTCCCACGATGTGGACCGGGCGGAGCATCGTCGTCTCCACACCGGGCTGCCGGTAGAAGAAGCTCTGGACGATCCGATCGACGGCCACCAGATCGCGGATCTCGTGGTGATGCTCGGCCCCGAGGAGCGGCGCGTCCTCGCCGAGGAAGTACGAGTTCTCCGGATCCGGCCCGTAGATGTTGGCGCTCGAAAGCATGATGAACTGCGGCGCGCGGTACTTGGCGGTGAAGTCGAGCAGCCGCTGCGTCCCGATGACGTTGAACCGGTAGTGGTCCTCTTCCCCGTGCGGGTTGTGCATCAGACCCAGGTGCACCACGGCGAGCACGTTCCGGGTCCGGAACACGTCCTCGATCGCGCGCCACCGGACGTCGGTCCGCAGGTGCACCACGTCCTTCGGGAGGCCGGTGATGGGGCGGCGATCGACCGCCACGATCTGGTGCTGGCGGTGCAGCGACTGCACCACGAGCCGGCCCAGGTTGCCGCCCGCGCCGGTACAGATGATGACGTCCTGTTGGCGGGAGCCCACGGGAACCTCAGAAGAAGACGCCGTCGCGCGCTCGGAGACCATGGTCGAGCATCTCCTGGATCACGTTCTTCACGCGGGACACGTGCTCCTGCACGAACTCGTCATCCTCGTCACCGAGCCCCGGGAAGGTCATCGGGTCGCCGAAGTAGATGTGATACTTCGAAGGGAGCGGCAGCAGTCCGAGCGGTCCGAGGAGCGGGAAGGTCGGCGTCACGGGAAACGCCGGCGCACCGATCGCGTCCGCCAGCGGTTTCACGTTGTACAGTGAGGGCGCCTGCTCCTCCGCGCCGACCACCGCGATCGGCACGATCGGCGTCCGCGTCTCGAGCGCCAGCCGCATGAAGCCCGTACCGAAGCGCTCCAGCTGATACCTGCGGTCGTACGTCTTCGAGATCCCGCGCGCGCCCTCGGGAAAGACGAGGATCGCCTCCTCCTTCTCCAGCAGACGCCGGCAATTCTCGGGCGTCCCGACGATCTGCCCCATACGCGCCATGAACACCGAGACGAAGGGCAACTTCGGCACCCACTTCTCGACCATGGCGCGCGGTACGCGGGGCGGGTCGTGCTCGAGCACGAGCGCGCAGGCGATCATCATGCCGTCGAAGGGGAGCTGCCCCGAGTGGTTGGCCACCAGCAGGACGCGGCGCTCGGGCACCTTCTCCAGGCCGTGCGTCTTCACCCGGAAGTAGTTCTTGTAGAGCCAGGCCACCGGAATCGCGGCGTACTTGACGACTCGCGGGTCGTATCCGAAAGGATCCACACCGAGCTCGCCGAGGTCGGCGCGAAGCTGCTCGGTTTTGCGCTCGAGCTCCCCGTCCACCACGAGCTCGGCGATCTTGCGCTTCAGCGCCCGCCGCAAGGTCCCGTCCCCCACCATCGGGAGGACGCTATGTCGGACACACACGATTGCCAACCGGATCCGATCAGAGGTACCCAGTCCGAGATTTGCTCGCGGGTGACTCGATAGAAGGCGCGATCCTCACGACCGTCGCGTACTACGACGTGTTCGCGTTCGCCCCGCGCGCCCGCGAGATCCACCGCTTCCTCGTGGGACGCCGTGCGAGCCGCGCCGAGGTGGAGACGACGTTGCTCGAGAGCCACGCGCTCGCGCAGCACGTCGCCAGTCGAGACGGCTGCTGGTTCTTGCGCGGCAAGGATCACCTCGCGCCGCGGCGCCTGCGCTTCTCTCGCCACTCGGGGGCGCTCTGGCCCCGCGCACGCGCGATCGGCCGGCTCGTCGAGCGCACCGGGCTCGCGCTCTGCGGAATGATCACCGGCTCGCTGGCCGCCGACAACGCGGACGAGCACGCCGACATCGACTATCTGTTCATCTACCCCGCTGAGCGCACCTGGACCTCGTACGCGTCGATGCGGCTACTCGCCAAGGTGCCGATCGCGGGGCTCGACGATCTGTGCCCCAACTACGTGCTGCCGGCCGACCAGCTCGAGATCCGCCCCCAGAACCTCTTCACCGCCTGGGAGATCGCGAAAGCGATCCCGATGTTCGGGTTCGACGTGTTCGAGCGCTTCGTGCAGGCCAACCGCTGGGTGAGCCGCTACCTCCCCAACGCGATCCCCTCCGTCGAGGCCGAGCTCGCCGGCTACGTGCGTCCGCCGAGCCGAGAGGATCCCTCCCTGCTCCGTACGCTGACCGGCTCGACGCTCTTCCAGAAACTGGAGGGCATCGAAAGGAAGCGTAAGTTCAACCGCGATCGGCGCGACGTTGGCGTCGACATGCACGAACGCCAGCGCAAGGGGTCGCTCGATCGCCACTCTCCCACCCGCTCCTTCCACACCCTCTCCGAGCTTCGCTACCGGATGGACCAGCTCGGCATCCAGGCCCACCCCGTGTACGCCGAGGTCGACGCCGCCACCTCCATGCTGGCCGACGAGATGACCCGCTGGGGCCCGGATCGCATCGAAACGCGCGAAGTCGCCGCAGGTTGAGCGGTCAAACGCCCGCAAGGCTTTGCCGCGGCGGGCCGCGACGTTACGCTCCCCGCTGATGGACGTCGATCTCCAGGACGAAGCCCTCGACCGGCGACTCCGGAAGCGCCCACCCGACGCCGCCCGGACCTGGCTGTGGACCACCGCCGCGTTCGCCCTGCTGGGCGGTCTGTTCGCCGGCGTGTCGACGTCCGACTTCATCTCGCACCTGGATCGGCAAGTTCACGCCATCCACTGCTCGTTCATCCCGGGCGCGGGATCACAGCTCGGCGACAGCGGCTGCCGCACCGTCATGATGAGCCCGTACAGCTCGCTGTTCCGGGACTCGATCTGGGGCGGTCTGCCGATCAGCCTGCTGGCGCTGGCCGTCTTCGCCTACCTGTTGTATCGCGCCGCCGACTTCGCGCTCCGCGACCGGATCACCCGCCACGAGACCTCGTTCCTGGTGGCGGCCACGCTGCTGCCGGTGCTGATGAGCGTGATCTACGGCTACATCTCGGTCAACAAGATCGGCTCGGTCTGCAAGCTGTGTATGGGCATCTATGCCTCGTCGGCCGCGGTGCTCTGCTCGGCGCTGCTGGCGCACGCGCGTGCCGCGCCGAAGGACCTCCGCTCCGATAGCGGCGTGTACGCGCGATGGTTCGCCGAGGGCGTGGGTTACGTCGTGGTGCTGGCAGTCGCGTTCGTGATGTTCGCGCCGTCGTCGGACAAGACGCTCAAGGGCTGCGGGACGCTGGTCCAGAAAACCGACCCCAGCAAGATCATGCTCCCGCTCGGGGGGTCGCCCGGCGGGACTCCGGCGATCGCGGTGATCGATCCGCTCTGCCCCGCGTGCAAGGCGTTCGATCGACGGCTGGAGGCGAGCGGCCTCATGCGCAAGCTCGATCTGTCGGCCGTCCTCTTCCCGCTCGACGCCAAGTGCAACTGGATGGTGAAGGAGTCGATCCATCCCGGCGCGTGCATGGTCAGCGAGGCGATGCTCTGCGACCCCAAGTCGGCGCGGCAGATCCTCAGCTGGGCGTTCGAGAATCAGGAGTCGCTGCGCGAGCAGGCCAAGGACCACGAGCGCGAGGTCCGGGATCGCATCGCCGCCGCGTTTCCCAGCGTGCGGGGCTGCGTGGGTAGCGCGAACATCAAGAACAAGGTCAACAAGAGCCTGCGATGGGCGGTGAAGAACGCGCTGCCGGTGCTCACGCCGCAGCTGTTCATCGGCGACAAGCGCGTATGCGATGAAGACACCGATCTCGGGCTCGAATACACCATCGCGAAGATGCTGGAAGGAGAACGCCGATGAACGGCGGTCGAAACACCTGGGTGCTGTTTTTCGCTTGCGTGCTGGTGCCTGCCATCCTGGTGACGATCTGGCTCCGCCACGCCAACGCAGAGCTCAGCGTGGCGACCGGCGCGGCCGACGAGGTCGCGATCGCGAGCGCCGCCGAGGATCAGTACTGCTCACCCACGCTCAAGAAAGTGCTCCGCCGGGTCGCCGGCGCCTGCGGTCTGATCGACGGCGGCGGGCGGGGCTGCAAGCCGGCCGACGCCAAGACGGTGGCCGCGCTCTCGGGCGACGACTTCAACACGCTGTTCGTGCCGCTCGCGCATCGCGCCAGCATCCTCCAGTTCGACGCGGAGCAGGTCGACCTCGACGAGAGCGCACGGAAGCTGATCGACCAGGCCTGGAGCGAGCAGCGCGGCGCCAGCTTCTTCTTCGTGGTCGCGCGCGCGAGCCCTGACGGGGACACGGCGTACAACCAGGAGCTGTCGCAGAAGAGGGCCGAGGCGGTGCTCAACCACCTGGAGCAGCAGTTCAACGATCCAGATCTGAAGGGCGAGGTCGGGCTCCTGTGGCTCGGCGAAGAGTACGCGCAGCTCGACGAGAGCTTCTGCAACTGGAAGCGGAGCCGCGAGGGCGAGTGCAGGAAAGCCGACATCAACCGGACCGCCTTCGTGGCCTGGATCGACTGTGCGATCTGAGTTGTTGGCGCTCGTCGTGTGCATCCTCACCGGCTGTCCCGAGGATCAAAACGAAGGACCCGCGCCGCGTCGCTTCGAGGCGGTGAAGCGCTCCGAGCGTGCGGACAAGGCCTCGACGATCTTTTGCGAGAAGGCCTATTCGGCAGGCGATCGGCCCTGGGTGTCGCCGCCGGAGCAGCCGGTCCCTGGCGAGAAGAGCGCCTCCGCGGAGGGCGGCTGGCGCTGGATCAACTTCTGGGCCTCCTGGTGCGGACCCTGCCTGGAAGAGATGCCGTTGCTGAAAACGTGGAAGCAAACCTTCGATCGGGACGGCGTCCCGGTGTCCTTCGAGCTGTGGAGCATCGACGAGGATCGGGACGCCTTCGTCCAGGCGTTGGGTCAAAAGGACCGTTTCCCGAGGGGACAGTTCCACTGGCTCCGGGGCCTCGACGATCTTCCCCTGGTCCTCGAGTCGCTGGGCGTCGAGCGCGACTCGGCCATCCCCATCCACGCGCTGGTGGATCCCAGAGGGCATCTACGATGCGTCCGGGTCGGGGCTGTCGGCCCCAGCGATTACGGAACGATCAAGACCATCATCGGATCGTGAGGTATTCTCTCCCGTCGAGGTCGGACGGTCGTGGTGGAGCAGGATTCGTTCGAAGCGCTCAGCGAGGCGGCGGAGCAGAATCCAGAGGACCCCTGGTCTTGGCTGAAGCTGGCACGAGCCTTCCTGCAATCCGGCGGCCTCTCGATCGCCCGCCACGTCATCGAGCGCGCCGAGGCCTGCGCGGATCAGGACGCTCGCGTGTGGCGGGAGCTCGGCGACATCTACGAGTCCTGCCGCGACGACGACGCGGCCCTCACCGCCTACGTGAAGGCGGCCAAGCTCGAGCCCGGCACCAGCGACGCGTCGATCGGGCTCATCCTCCTCCGGATGAACCGGCCGGCCCAGGCGGAGGCCGCGCTGCGATCGGCGATGGAGCGAGGGTACGGCTCCCCCGCGGTCGCGCTCGGGCTGGCCCGCGCGCTGGTGGAGCAGGGGCGCTTCAAGGATGCGAGGCAGGTCCTCGATCGCGCGACCCCCGCAGACGATCCCGAACATCTCGGGCTCCTCGCCTCGATCTCACGACAGCTCAAGGACGGCCCGGGCGAGCTCCGCACGCTCAGGCAGCTCCGGTCGGTCCGTCCGAGCGACGCACGGGTGGCGCTGGATCTGGCGCGCGCGCTGATCGAGGCGGGCGATGTACCCGGCGCGGAGCACGAGCTCGCGCACCTGGACGCCCACGCCGACATCCACCGGCAGGCCGGACGGTTGTTGATGCAGAGCCACGCACCGGTCGGCGCCGCGCATCACCTGGCGCGCGTGGTCGCGCAGTATCCCGACTCTGCGGAGGCGCACCGCGAGCTGGCCAGCGCCTATGAGGCCGGCGAGCGCTTTCCCGAGGCGGTGGCCGCGTTCGAGAAGAGCCTCGAGATCAGCGGTGGCCAACCCGCGGTCTTGTTCGCGATGGGTCGATCGCTGGCGGCGCTCGGGCGTTACCGCGATGCGTCGACGGCGCTGGTGCGGGCGTCGGCCCTCGCGCCCGACGACGAGGCCATCCGGGCGGTGCTGACCCAGGTGCTCACCGCGCTCGACGGACGCTCTTCTCCGCCCCGCGGCATGAGCGCGTCGGGGCTCGACGGCGATCTCCAGCAGTTCTCGGTGCCCGAGCTGCTCGAGTTCCTGTCCCACCAGCACGCGACCGGGATCCTGGAGGTCAGCTCCCCGCGCGGCCACGCCCGCGTGCGCCTCCTCAGCGGCAAGGTCCTGCAGGCGAGCTGGCAGGGCGGCGAGACGCTGGCGGACGTTCTGACCACGCTCGGCTTGCTCGAGCCCAACACCTTCGAGCCCCGCGTGGAGGACAACGCGCTGGTGATCAAGCGGATCTCGGAGGAGAAGCTGCTCCCCGCGGAGGTCCTGCGGGCCGTGCTGGCGAGTCAGATCATCGACGGCCTGATCGAGATGATCGGCCTACGCGACGGAAGAGCCACGTTCCAGAAGACGGCCGTGCCGCCCTATCCGATCGACACCGAGCTGCTGGTGGATCCGAGGTTCGCGCTCCTCGAGGCGATGCGCCGGATCGACGAGATCAACGCCCATATTCGTAGCTGAGGCGGAGCATCACCTGCCGGCCGCCTCCCTGCCACGGCGAGTGGCCGCCGCGGTAGGCCTGCGGGAAGAGCTCGACGTTGTCCAGGAGAT
The DNA here is from genome assembly GCA_963803435.1 of uncultured delta proteobacterium. Classification (GTDB taxonomy): domain Bacteria; phylum Myxococcota; class Kuafuiibacteriia; order Kuafuiibacteriales; family Kuafuiibacteriaceae; genus CAWDML01. The sequence continues at coordinate 1,092,936 of CAWDML010000001.1, forward strand.
CGTGCGCGATCAGGGAGACATCGAAGCCTTCGACGCCGGCGTTCATATACATGATCGCCGCACCCAGGATCACCTCCGGCTTCAACTTCTCCGGCATGTCCTCCTCGCCCAGGATCGCCCATCGATCGAACGCACAGCTGATGCTGGGCGTGACGAATAGGTCGTCGATCACCTCGAAGCTGGCGCGCGCCAGGAGCCTGTGCCGGGGCGCGCCCAGGAGCGACTTCGTCCCCGGGACCACGTAGTCTTCGATGGGCGTACCGAGCGCTTGGTAGTAGCCGTACGCCGCCACCACGTTGCCGAACCCGAAGACCCAGCGACCCTCGAACTCCCCGCCGATGGTCGAGCTGCGCCCGCGGTTGAAGTACGACTCTCCCAGCTCGTCGTCGTAGATGTAGATGACTGGGTTGCTGATCGTGGTGATGAAGCCGTTGGCCGTGAAGCGCGGCCCGGACGGGATCTGATAGCCCACCTCGGCCTCGAACACGGTCGTCCGCTCGGGCTTGATCTCGTTGTCCGGGTCGACCGTCTTCTCGAGGATTTTGTTCTGGAATCCGGGCATCCGGAAGGCCTGTGCCGCCAGGAGCTTCGCGTGGAGGCCGAAGTCGAAGACCTTGGTCAACGCGATCCGCGGCACCGCCGCCAGCCCGAACTCGCTGTGGATCTCGAGCCGTCCGCCCACGGTGAAGTTGACGAAGCGGTTGGGCCACGTGAACTCGCCGAACACCGCGCCGGTGATGAAGGCGAGGCGCGAGGTCTCGTTGCCGTCGTCGTCGACGTAGAGCTCGGTGGCGCGGGCCTCCGGATCGGTCTGGTTGACGACGGCGCGATCGTAGAAGGTCTCGACGCCCAGCACGATGTTGGCGGTGTCGAACGCGTCCCAGCTCAGGGAGACGTTGCCGAGGAGGCGGTGATAGGTCTGCTGGAAGAAGAGCGCCGTGTCGATCAGCTCCTGGCGACGATCCGGATCGTCGGGAATGGGCGTGTACCAGGGACGCTGCTGGCGATAGCTCAGCTTCGGGATGAGGCGGAGGCCGGGGAGGAGCTCGATGTTGCTGCTCAGCTCCGCGTAGAGACCGCTGTGGATGTAGTGGTACGTGAACTCGGTCGGGATGTCGAAGCCGTCCGGGCTGTCGAGGCGGTAGTGATCGTACATCACGCGGAGGCGCGTCGCTCCGTAGGCGACGGAGGCGTCGACCAGCGCGGGCAGGATCACGGTGCTGTTGCCGAGCTCGAGCACCGTGCCGTCGGAGGCCGTGTAGTCGCGATCGCTCCGCACGCTCCGGCCGATGAAGCCGGAGACGCTCCACTCGAAGTCGCCAGCCACCGAGCCGGCCTCCAGCGTGAGGTCGCCGTATCCCAGCTTGTCGTTGCCGGAGTAGAAGCGCTCGGGGGCGCCGTACTTGAGCGAGGCGCGAGCGCCGCGGAGCGTATCACCGCTGCGGGTGATGACCTTGACGACGCCCAGCTCCGCATTGCCGCCGTAGATCGCGGATCCGGGGCCGCGAATGATCTCGACGCGCTCGATGTTCTCCACCGGGTAGTGGTGTCCGAGCTGTAGCGTCTGGAAGCCCAGCTCGTTGATCTCGTGGCCGTCGATGATCAGCAGGATCTTGCCCTCGTGGGCCCACTGACCGCGGATCCCGAGGCCGATGACCCCCTGGACGTCCACCGAGAAGAAGAAGCCGGGGACCATCCGGAGCACGTCGATCAGATCGCGGGCGCCCGACGCCAGGATCTCGTCGCGGGTGACCACGGTGACGATCCCGGGGGACTCGCGCAGCGTGGTGGCCCGGAAAGAGGCCACGGAGACCTCGAGCGACAGGAGGGTGTCGAGGTCCAGATCCTCGAAGCCGTCCGGCTTTCCGGCAGCCTGAGGCGTCTCGACGACGACCTCGTCGTGATCCTGGGCGAGCGCGAGTGAAGGTAGCCAAGTTGCAGCGCAGATCAAAGAGAGACAACGCCTCATGTGGTTGGGCCTCACTCGACAAGCTCGGTGACCGTAGCCAGGGCCGTCTCCTCGATCTCGAGGTGACGCCGCGCGAACTCGACGTCGAGCACGGTCTCGACCGAGAGCGGATACTCGAAGCTCTGGTCGGCGACACGCCAGCCTCGATCCGCCAGCGTCGAGATCAGCTGGCCGGTCTGCGTGCCGAGCGCGCGGTGATCCGGAAGCACCGCGAAGGTCCCGAAGTCGATCTTCTTGGACAGGAGCGTCTTCACGTTCACGACGATCGGCGTCGAGTTTCGGCGGAGTGCAGGCAGCCAGCCGCGGAGGATCAGATCGCGATCCAGGAGCGCGTTGTCGTTGAGGACCCAGATCGCGTCGACCCTCTCGGTCTCCCGCAGCCGATCGACGGCGTCACGGATCTCGCGGCGCTGCTTGCCGGTGATCTCGGCGGCCACGATCTCGAAGCCCTCGGCCAAGCACAGGGAACGCTGCTCCTCGATGAACCCGCGGAACGAGGCCCGGTGGATCACGCCGATCCGACGGACGGGCTGCTTGAGGAGCGCGCGCAGGTTCACGAGCGAGGTGACCAGCGGGACCTCGTAGATGACGCCGGTGATGTTCTGGATCCCGGCGCTGCTCTCGCGCAGGAAAGAGGTCAGGACCGCGACGGCCGGGATCTTCTTCTGCTCGTCGCTGGCCGTCTGCTGAAAGCGCCGGTACACACGCAGGGTCGGGTTGTTCATCAGCACCACGGCGCGAGGCTTGACCTGCCGGAAGTGCTGCGTGACCTGGGCCGGCGTGGTGTCGTCCGAGACGATCCGCGGGACCACGTCATAGTCGTCTCCCAGCTCGGCTTTGAGCCCCTCGAACGTGCTCACGGCGGCCGGCGAGTCCGGCATCAGCACCAGGATCGCGGGCACGTTCTGCCGCCGAGGAGCGTCGAGCAAGGCCGGTGCGAGCTGGTTCGTGGGTGTGGTCGTGCACGACCCGAGCAGCGCCAGCGCGACTGCGGTGATGATGACTCTCATTGCCCCGTCCACCTCCCTACGCCCAGGTTCTCTTTCGCCTCGGCCCCCAGGGCGAGGACCGCGCGCTCGATCGCCTGTCGCCGCCCGCCGGCGATGAAGGCGACCGCCACCGGATCGCCCTTGGCCTCGATCGAAAGCGTGTAAAGCTTCTGCTCGGTTCGGTGCTCGAGCGTCTTGAAGTCCTTCTCCCGGACCAGGACCGCGTCGACCATCTTGAACTGCAGGAGCGGTAGCAGATCCTCGACCTTGCCGACGCGGCGGAGCTTGGGCGGCGCCGAGGCCCCCACCAGATCCGCGACGAAGCTGGTGGTCTGCTTGCGACCGAGCTCGTCGACGACCCCCAGCGTCATGGCGGGGAGGCGGGCGCGCTGGACCTCGCCCTGGAGCGAGGCGGCCAGGAAGGTACCCTCCGCCTGCGCGCCCACACCCCGGAGCCCCGGCGTGAGGCCGTGATCGCGCAGCACCGCCGGCGAGGCGATGACCGCGTCCGTCCCGTTCTTCTGGATCGCATCGGAGAGGTCGCTCGATCGGGCCACGACGTGGACCTCGACCCCGTTCATTCCACGCCGGAGCGCGGCCTCGAGCGCGCCGCCGTTTCGGCTCGGCAGGTACACCACGACCCTCGGCTGGCCGGAGGAGGGCGGCGGCGGCGTGACCGTGCGCGCGGCTGCCGGCGTGGCGGCCCGATCGCGGTCGATGAGCTCCACCAGGTCGAGCTTGTCGTCCTGCGAGATCGCGCGATCGACCACTGCCTTGGGCGCGGGCTCGGGCGGTTGCGCGGTGGAGAAGTCCTCCTGGATCGCGACGACCGCGCCCGGCGCCGCGCTGACCTTTCGATCGAGGAGCACGTCCTGGCCGCGACGGATCACCACACGAACCGTCCCAGGGTCGACCTCCACGCGGGCCGGGGTCATCTCCGCGGGGCGACCGTCGATCTCGAGGAGCAGCTTGTCGGGCGTCGTGGTCACCAGCAGCAGCGCCTTCTGGGCCTCGGCCGGGCGCTCCTTGCGATCACGCCGGTTCCGCTGCGTCACGCGCCGGGACGAGGAGGACGGAGGAGGCGAGAAAGTGACCGGAGGCTCGCTGGGAGGCGGCTCCGGCGCCACGATGGCGGCCGCGACGGGCTTCTTGTCGGCCGCCTGCAGCTTCTTGGCGACCTCGAGCAACGTCGTCAAATCCGGATCGGAGGCGTCGAGCTTGATTGCGGCCTCGAAGCTGACGATGGCCTGGGCGTAGTTCCCGCTCCGTAGCGCGGCCACCCCCCGCTGCCTCTGCTCCTGCGCCAACGTGTGGATCGAGTCCACCTCCGGCGGGGGGGCTGACCGCCGCCTCGGGCTCCGGCGGCGGCTTCTGATCGCGCGAGGTGTAGATGAAGTAGGCCACACCGTTCGCCACCGCGATCACGCCGGTGAAGATCAGCGCGTTGCGAAGCTGTGATGATCGGACGCTCAAGGTGTCACCTCATGAAAGGACGGCGAGCCAGAACCAAGCGGTTGCGACGAGGGAGATGCCGACGATCGTCATCGCGACCCAGGGCATCGACGGCGGCGATGCGAGGGGCGCGTCGAAGTGGAGGTCCAGCGGCGGGTGTCCGACGTCGGTCTGGGACATCGAAGGCGGGGGAGCGGCTTGAGCTCGACGTCGCCGAGGAGCCGATCGTTCTTGTCGTCGGCGACGTGCATGCGATCGCGAACGAGCCCGCCCAGCTTCTGCGGTCCGCGGGCCCAGCCCTTCGCCTCTGCGAGCGGCTCGAGATCGGCCAGGAGATCCGAGGCGCTCGCGTAGCGCTGCTCGCGGTTCTTCGCCAGCGCGCGGTCGACGATCTGGTCGAGCTCGCGCGGGATCTCCGGATTGATTCGAGGAGGGCTTGGGGACCTTGCTCGCCAGGACGGCCGCGACCGTCGAGGCCACGTCCGCCCGGCGGAAGAGCCGGCGCCCGGTCAAGAGCTCGTACGTCACCACGCCGAACGAGAAGAGGTCGGAGCGCGGATCCAGCGGCTGTCCCTTGAGCTGCTCCGGAGACATGTACGCATACTTGCCCTTGACGACCCCAGCCTCGGTCCCGCCCGGTGCTTCGAGGACCTTGACCACGCCAAAGTCGGTCAGCTTCACCGCACCCGTCGTCGAGAGCAGGATGTTGCTGGGGCTGACGTCGCGATGGACGAGGTTGCTGTTCTGGCCCTCGACGAAGAACCCGGAATGAACGTACTGAAGGGCCCTCGCGACGTTCGTCAGGATCTCGATTGCAGCTCCGAGCTCGACCGTTGCGCCACGCCTGGCGGCGTCGGCGATGAGACGCTGGAGGGGCAGTCCGTCGACCCACTCCATCGTGAGAAAGTACTCGCCGTCGACCTCTCCGAAGTCGAAGACCTGGACGATGTTCGGGTGGTTGAGGAGCGCCGCGACGCGGGCCTCGCGGATCAGCATGTCGCGGAACGACGGAAGCGAGGAGTATTCGGCCCGAATGCGCTTCACGGCGCACGGCTTCTCGAAGCCGCCGGGGCCGACGCTCGACGCCAGATAAACGGACGCCATTCCGCCCTCGGCGATCTTCTGTACGAGTCGATATTTTCCGAATATCTCGGGGGAGATGGACCCGCTCGCGTGCATTCTCGCCCCATCTATGGAGACGCCCTTTGCCGGCCGCAAGGTGCCCCAGCCGGCACCGATGTGGGGCTGCCGCGCTGGGGCCTCGCCCCTGCGACAACCCGTGCGCATACCGAGTGATACGTGTCCCTGGGGCGCCGGGTCACAGGTGTGCAAAGCACCGCGCCGGTCGCCGGAACGCCGCCGGAGTGTGCCCGAGCGGGAAGCGCAGGCGCGAAGCGACCTGCAGGCCGCGAGCGAAGCGACGCGATGCGCACGCGAGGCGCGATGCGGCCGGCCGCGGGCGACTTCACGTCGCCGATGAGGACCACGGCTTCTGCTAGACTCGAGATTGTTGAACCTGCGCGGCCTCGAGATGTTGCTCGCGCTGACCGGCTGCATGCTCTTCTTCGGCATGGTCACCGGAACGCTCACCTTCCTGGACCTGTTCTGGGCGACAGCCGGGATCGGCACCGTTCTCGGGATCACCGCCGGCGTCATGAGCGCGCTCTTTCCGCACCTCAAGGAGACCCGGCGCTGGGCGCGCTTCACGGAGAGCGTGGGTCCAAGCCTGACGCTCCACGCCCGAGGCGGCGTGCATCGTCCCAGCCTCTCGGGTCGGGTCGCGGACTGTCACGTCACGATCTCGCCGATCGAGCGTGAGGATCTCATCGTCGTCTCCGTTCCGCTCTCGGCCTGGCAGTTCGAACGCCACGAGATCACGCTCCAGCCGCGGACGGCGCTCAACCGCGAGGAGGCGTCGCTACGGTTGGGCGATCCGGACTTCGACGCGCAGGTGATGCTGCGCGGCTCGATCCCCGAGTCGATCGCTGCGCTCGACGCAGAGACCCGCGTCCTCGCCCTCGAGCTGATGCGCGATCTCTCCTTGGAGGTCCGCCGCCGGCAGGTCATGAAGTACGGGCGCCATCTCGAGCTGGATCCCGAGAGCACCTGGAGCTGCCTGGAACGGATGGCGGATCTCGCGCATCGCTTGTTCGGCCTCGTTCCCCGCCAGATCAAGCGGAAGCTCGCCGAGAACGCCGAGGCGGACCCCTGCGCCTCGGTGCGCGCGCTGAACCTGCGGCTGTTGTTCGAGTACTATCCGCCCGACGAGCGGGCCCTTGCGCTGGGGCGTGCCGCCCTCGACGACGACCACCTCGAGTGCGTGCTGGCCGCCGCGATCGGGCTGGCGGAGGCGGGCGAGGCGACCGACCGGCCCGAAGCGTTCCGACACCTCGCAGACATCGCGAGGGGTGACACGTTCTCGGACGCGATGCGCTCTGCTGCCATCGAGGCGCTGGCCCTCCACTTCCCCTCCGAGGCGAGCCTCGTGCTGAAGAAGATCGCGCGGGAGGACGGCCCTCTCCCGAGCGCGCTCCTCTCCGCCATGGTTTCCGTCGGCCTCGAGCCTGACCTCGACCGCCTGATCCCGCGGGCCCTGATCGCGACCGAAGAGGCACAGCTCTCGCTCGCGAAGAGCGTCCCCGAGCACGGCGCGCGCTTCGAGCGCCTGGCTTGTGCGCTGCTGGACTCCCGATCCGAACCCGTCCAGCGCCAGAGCGTCGAAGGCCTGCTCCGCGTCGGGACGATCCGATTCCGTCGAGCCGCTCCTCCCGCTCACCCGCGGGCTGCTTCGGGGCAAGCCGCTGCGAGAGCTCGCGCAGCTCGCGGTGCAGGCCATCCAGAGCCGGATCGAGAACGGCGACGAGGGCAGGTTGTCGCTGGCCAATCCCGCCCGCGGCGATCTCGGTTTCAGCGCCGAGCGGGGGGCGCTGGCGTGCGTGGAGGCCGGACCGGACGCCGTCAAGGACGAATCGCTGGCCAGCCCGCCTCACATTCGGATGTCGAAGCCGCAGCTGTCGTGACCGAGGCCGCCGATGCAGGTGACCTCCATCGCCTTCGCGGGCTTCTTCATCACCGACTCGACGACGCCGGCGATCAGCCCGCCCTCGAAGTGGCACAGCGTCCTCCCCACCGGCTTGAGGCCGCTGCAGGTGACGCACTCGTAGACGTCCACCTTGATGCGGTTCTGCGCGACCATCGGCACCTTGATAATGCCGATCTTGAGCTGGCGACACAGCTCGAGGAACGCGTCGAGGTTGGTGAGACCGAGCGAGACCCCGAGCTTCTTGCCGGCGATGTACGCGGTCCCCGCAGCACCGCGACCGATGATGTCCTCGAGGGCCACCAGGCGCAGCAGACGATAGAGCGCGACGCCCGCGTCCTGACCGAGCGACGGTCGGACGACGTTCAGAGCGTTGCCGATGTCGACCTTCTGCCTCGGTTGCTTCGGGACCGCGGGAATTTCCAAATGGCTGCTCATCTAATCTTCCTTTCTTCGAGGCTCATGATCGGAACAACAACTCCCCCGCCTTCTCGATCGCTCCCGCGAGGCTGACGGTGTCGGGGCGTGGGCCGACCGTCAGAGTGGCCAGCGCGATCCGCGTGTCGGAGCGCGCGATCGGACAGATGCTGACGCCGGCGCCGTGATCCATCTCGAGGGTGATGCGACGGATCGCGCCGACCGGGAGGAGCATCTGGGCGCGGCCTTCGAGCTCGCCGAGGAGCCCCGAGAGGGCGGCCAGGCCCTCCTGCTCGCTCCCGACGCCCGCGATGGTGAAGCCCAGCTCGTCGGCGATCGCCACCGCACGAACGCTCACGCTTCGAGCGATCTCGTGCACGATCTTCTCGAACGCGCCCGGCGACGCCGGAGCAGGTGGAGCTCTCTCGCCGTCTCCTGCGGCTGCGCGAACGCCAGCGCCTTGAGGCGAGTGTGCTCCAGCTCGAGCCGCTTCACGTCAGCGCGGAGCACCGCGTGATCGGCGGCCGCCGCGCGCAGGCGAGTGTTCTCCTCGCGGAGGCGCTCCAGATCGCCGAGACGGGAGCGGGCGGCCGCCAGCTCCATGCTCAACTCCGTGACCTTTCGGTCCATCTCTTGCGCCGACGCTGTCGCCTCGGCACGCCGCTCCGCGTCTTCGAGCGCCAGCGCCAGGGCCGCCTTCTCCTGACGAAGCGCCGAGGCCTCCTCCTGGAGCCGCTCGACACGCTCCTCTAGCCGCCGCTGGAGCGCGGCCAGCTCCCGATCTCGGCTGGCGCCGGCAGCGTCACGCTGGGCGCGAAGCTCCGTGGCGACCCGAACGCTCTCCACCAGATCGGCCTCGAGGTCGATCAGCTGTCCCCGCATGCGCTCCCGATCCTCGATGACCTCGCGGAGCTGCTGGTCGAGCGCCCGCGCCTCTTCGAGCGCGGCGTCGCTCGCCTGCCGGATCCGGCGGAGCTCTCCCTTGGCTCGCTCCAGCTCGACGCCCTCGCCCGCTGGCGCGACCCTCACCTCTCGGATCGGGGCGGGCGCCGCTCGGAGGTGGGTCGCACGGGCGCCCAGGAAGCCGACGGCCACGAACAACATCGCGCCGATCATCGACAACATCCAGATCGTCTGTTCGGGACTCATCTCATGGACCTCCTGTTTGCCGACCGATCGAGATCTCCACGCGTCGATCGAGGAACCATTGGCCGCCGCTTGAGGTCTGCTCGCCGAAGCCGTGAGACTCCACCCGATCTGCGGCGACACCGAGACGTACCAGCTCGTTCGCCACGGCGACGGCCCGGCGCTCGCTGAGCGCCTGGTTGAAAGACGTCGGACCGCGGGCGTCGGCGTATCCGGCCGTGCGGACGCGCTGCGAGGGATCGTCGCGAACGCGGCTCGCTACGCCTGCGATCGCGGTACGCGCCTGACGATCGAGCTCGGCGGACTCGGTGTGGAAGTGGATCACGGCAGCCTGCGCGAAGACCGGTGCCACGGGCGGGCGGACGGGCGCAGGCACAGGCGCAGCCACAGGCGGCGGCGCCGGCGGCACTTCCGCCACCTCGACGGGCGGCATCCGCACCACCTGCTCCACCTCGGGCGCGAGCACCCCCGGGACCAGGCGGAGGTTGATGTACGCCAGATCGGCCAGGCCCCCGGTGAAGGAGACGGCCGCTCCGAGCAGATATCCGAGACCGGCACGCATGGTCACAAGAACCGCGTCAGCTCGCCGACCGATCGTTTGAGCTCGAGGAAGATCAGCCCCAGCTTCGCCTCGCGCGTGACGAGCAGAAGAAGGGCCGAGTCCTCCGTCAGCGCATTCACGATCACGTAGCCCTTGGGCGAGCGTACGTAGACCTGCTCCATCTCCGAGCGCATCAGATCGTCCGAGATCCGCTCGCCGACGCCGAGGAGCGAGGCCGCCATACCGCCGATCAGCTCCTCGTCGACCTCCGCGGGGAGCACGGACGAGACGATGAAACCGTCCATCGTGACCACAGCAGCGCCGATGATGTCGGCCGACATCATCCTCAACGCGCGCAGGGCCTCGTTGATCTTCTCGGTGCGCGTGCCCGTCCCACCCGGGATCAGGTCGCGCGTTTGCCCAGTGCGAGTCTTCTCTCTTCCGTTCGTTCCAATAGACACGGCTACTCCATTCGCCTTCGGAGGCGTTGCAGGTTGGCCTGATAGGCTCTGTTGTCTGGATCCATCTCCACCGCGAGCTCCCACTCCGCGAGCGCGCGCTCTTGATCACCGAGCTGGAGGTGCTGGAGCCCGCGCTCGAAGTGGCGGTCGGCTTCGCTGGGACGCGGCTCGAACACCGGCGGTGGAGGGTCGAACGCGCCCAACGGCGGTCGATCGAAGATGCTCTTCTCGTGCCTCCCCGCGCCGCTCCGCAGACGCGGCGCGGAGTAGGCTCCGAAGAGATCGAACGGGCTGTCGGTGCGCACCGGCGACTCGAAGGGGGCCTGCACCGGGAGCTGGTAGCTCTCCTCGGTCGTGTCGGCCGTGCCGATGTTCTCGACGTCGGAGGTACAGATCACGATTTCGAAGTCGCCCTCGGTCTGCCCCGACGGGCGGCGCACCACAGCGAGGTTCTTCTCGCGGATCATGGTCGGCAGATCGCGCCGCTCCGCGAACGCCGCGGCCACGCGTTCTCCGAAGCGCACACGATCGAGATCAGAGCCGTGCCAGCGGAGGGCCGAGCGCAGCTCCGACGCCAGCGCCACCGCGCTCGAGTACCGATGCTCGGGCTTGGGTGCGACCGCCATCATCGCGATCTCTTCCAGATCCTCCGGGACCTCGGGGTTGAGCTCGCGGAGCGGCGGCGGGCTCTCGGTCGTGATCCGGTAAATGAGCTCGGCGTCCGTCTTCCCCGAGAACGGCCGCCGGCCGGCGAGCGCCTCGTAGAGGATCACGCCCAGGCCGTAGATGTCGCGCTGCGCCGTGTCCGGCTCTCCTCGGACCGCCTCGGGGCACATGTACGCGTACTTCCCTTTGACCAGGCCGTGCCGCGTCCGCCGCTCCGCCACCGACGAGGTGGCCACCCCGAAGTCGAGCAGCTTCGAGTGACCGGTCAGCGTCAGCATGATGTTCTCGGGGCTGACGTCTCGGTGCACCAACCCGAGACAACGGCCGGTCTCGTCGCGATAGTCGTGGACGTACTGGACGCTCTCACAGCAGTCCGCGATCAGGTGGAGCAGCGGCATGATGTTCTGCAACCTGAATTGACGCGGCGCCTTCGTGACCAGGTGGCGGAACGTGCAGCCGACCACGTATTCCATCTCGATGAAGAAGACGCCGTCGAGTGAGCCGAAGTCGAAGATCTGCACGATCCCGGGGTGGCTCAGCTTCGCGGCGATTCCGGCCTCCTGAGCGAACATCTCCACCAGCTCGGTGTTCTGGGCGTAGCTGGGAAGCATCGTCTTGAGGACGACCTCCTTCTCGAAGCCCTTCGGTCCGCGGACGGTGGCGAGCCACACGTCCGCCATCCCGCCCGAACCGAGCTTCAGCTTCACCGAATACTTCGACAACGGGTTCGGAACCATCGAGTGTCCCGGCACGGCAATCACGCGAGCGCATGATGCAGACAGCCGGCGACGACGTCGAGGGGGACAAGGGTCCCCGACGCTGCTACCGTGTCCGCAAGATAACTTGCAGACGTCATGTCCTAGAGATCAGCGGTGCGCATCGCGGGTCGTTCTGAAGCGGGACCAGGCTCCTAGCGTCACGTGTGCTCGACCTGGATCGTGATCCTTCGATCAAGTTGCAGATCTCCGCTCTGCAATCGATGAGTCGAAGGCTTTGGGACGTGGGTCGTTCGTCGATGAATAGGAAGGCGACCCTACACGCGCGTTCGAGGATCGATCTCGAAAAATTGAATACCTTTACGAAGCCACCTGCGCTCGCTCAAGATGTGCCCGTGCCGTTCGAGGCGCGGCTTTCGGGGAGATGGCGCCACCGGATCGGATATGCGGCCGGAGCTCTCTGCGGTGCGACGTGCATCTCGGTGCTCCTCTCGCACGACTTCGAGCGGTGGCGATCTCCAGGACCGGCCAACGTCGGCCATGAGGCGCTCGCCTGCGGCGACTGCCATCGCCGCGCGCCCGGCACGATCCGCCAGCAGCTCCAGGCGAACGCGAGGTGGCTCCTCGGCATCCGGGCAGAGGCGGTCGACTTCGGCCTGATGCCCGTCTCCTCGGAGGACTGCGCCGACTGCCATCGCCGCCCGGACGATCGCCATCCCATCTATCGCTTCGTCGAGCCTCGGTTCGCCAAGGTCCGCCGGGCGATCGGGGCAGAGCGCTGTGTCTCGTGCCATCGCGAGCACACGGGCTCGCGCGTCACCGTCGAGAACGGCTTCTGCCGCCACTGCCACGAGGAGATCTCGATTCCGAACGATCCGGTCAACCCGGCCCATCGGGAGCTGGCCCTCGCCGCAGAGTGGACGACCTGCCTTCGATGTCACGACTTCCACGGCAACCATCGGACCGATCCACCGACCCACCTCGACGTCGCGATCGGCTCCTACGAGGTCGAGCGCTATCTCGCCGGCGGACCGTCGCCGTGGCGCACCGGTAAGCACACCGAAGCGAGACGACGGAGATCGCGGTGAGCCTCAAGGTCTTCCTCATCTGGTGCCTCGGTTTCGCAACCCTCGCGACGTACCTCTTCGTAACCGCGCCTCCCCCCCTCGAGGTCGAGGAGGAGAAGCGCGACATCCCCATCGAGACGGCGTTCGCCCTGCTCAACGCACAGAACCAGGAGGCGCGCGCGCTCTACGCCAAGGAGATCGTCGGCGAGGGAAAGAAGCAGGGCCTCGAGTTCAGCGAGAAGTGGAAGCGCGACGACGTGATCGCCGGGCCGCTGCCCGCTCTGTTCCTCCGCGAGACGGCGTTCTATCTCGAGTCGCAGCCCACGCGCCTCAGCCTCTTCCTCGGCTCCGACCAGCCGATCAACCAGGCGAACCGCTTCACCGGAACGCAGACCGAGCTCTTCGAGCACATCAGAGAGACGCGCGAGCCCGAGTCCTTCTACTCGAAGGACACCGGGCTGTTCGTCGCGATGTTTCCCGACCTGGCGAGCTCGGAGGCCTGCATCGATTGCCACAACGAGCACGCCGACAGTCCGAAGAGGGACTGGAAGGTGGGCGACATCATGGGCGCCACGACCTGGAGCTATCCGAAGAGCCGTGTGTCGACCGAGGAGGTGTTGGAGATGAGCGAGACCTTGCTCGGCGGCATCGGGCGCGCGTACGGGATGGTCCTGGACGAGCTCGGTGGCCTCCCCAAGAAGCCCCGCATCGGTAACAAGTGGCCGCGCGACGGCTACATGCTCCCCAGCCAGGAGACGTTCATGAAGGAGGTCCGTGCGCGCGCAGCGCCGCGCCTCATGCAGGGGCTCTTCGCCGCGGTGAGGAATCACGATGATGACCGCCAAGAGCGCTAGCGTCACAGTCGAGCCCGCGTCCCGGGCCCAACCGAGGATGGGGTACTTCTATCTCGGGAGCGTGATCCTGACCGGCTTCCTCCTGCAGGCGACGCTCGGGATCTCCTGGCCGGCGCTCGACCACCTCCAGACGACGCTGCCCTACAAGATCGGGTCGGGGATGCTGCTCCTCGCGTACCTGGGGACCCAGTGGCAGGTCCCGTACCTCAGGATGAGAGGCCGCGTCTCCGCGGCCAGCAAGCGACTCGCGGAGCACCGAACGATCGGCGTGCTCGGCCCGCTGATCCTCTACCTGCACGCCGCCAAGCTCGGGACCAACTACACCTTCCTCCTCAGCACGCTCTTCCTCGGCAATGCCGCGCTGGCGCTGTTGAACCGGGAGACGCTCGGGATCAAGGCACGTGGGTTCTGGCTCTCTTGGCTGACGCTGCACATCATCCTCGCGGTCACCGTGACCACGCTGGGCGCCCTCCACGTCTGCAATGCGCTCTACTACGAGTGACGCGGTCGCGCGTAGAGCTCCATCGTGTCGGCGTGCGAGGTGTGCTCGACGGCTCGACCCAGGGCGTAGAGCGCGGCCTTGGCGGCCTTCTTGATCGGGACGCCGCCGAGCGCAGCGTCGACCGAGCCCGCCACGATCCAACGCGGGGTCTCGAACACGAGATCGATCACCTCGAACCCGCACCACTCGACCAGCCGGGACAGCGACTCGGGCGTGAAGTGCACCAGGTGCCTCGGCAGACCGAGACCCCGCCAGCGGCTCCCGAAGAGCGAGGCGCCGGCGCCCCGGATGTTGGACACGCCAATCGCCAGCACACCCTCCGGCGAGAGCGTGCGGCGGGCCTCCTCGAGCAGGCGCCGCGGCTCGTAGACGAGCTGGAGCAGGCCCCACATGGAGATGGCGTCGAAGGGACCGCCGGGCAGGGGGTCCTCGTCCACATCGATTCGGGAGACGTCGAGACCGAGCCGCTCCCGCGCGTGCCAGACCACGTCGTGCTCCATGTCGACACCGGCGACGTCCCAGCCGCGCGATCGCATCGAGTCGCAGAAGAGGCCGTCGCCACAGCCCACGTCGAGGAGCCGGCCCGGCGCAGGGCTGGCGCTCGCGAGGCGTTCGGCGCGCCCGCGGAACGGCGCCCGCGCGGCCTCGAGGTCGACGGCTGCGCCCTCCTTGACCGCCCGTGCCCGGGTATAGAACGGATACTCGCCCTCGAACGCGATCCGCTTGTGCTGGCGCTTGAGGCGCGGCGAGGTGTAGCGCAGCGCGCAGATCGCACAGCGCACCACGGCAAACCGTTGCCCCTGATAGTCGCGGTGCACCCAGGTGTCGCGACCCTCGAGCACCACGTCGCCGCGCGTGTTGCCGCAGGCAGGGCAGCTCGGGCGCTCGAAGATCGAGTCGGCCACCACCTCGGCGCCGACCGGGGCCGGCGGCTCCTTGGGCGCCCGCGCCCGGGCCACCAGCTCGATCGCGCGATCCAGAACCCTCACGAGAGAACCCGGAGCCCCGTGAGCTTCTCTTGCCGCAGGTCGTCGGCCTTCTTGCGGTGGCCCTCGCGATGGCGCGCCGATTTCTCCGGCGTCCGCTGCCCGCGCCAGCCGAAGAACCGCTCGTCGCGATAGCGCTCGATCCGCTCGGCGCCGTCGCCCATCGCGCGCATGCCGCCGAGGATCCCCCGGAGCATCTTCGACTTGAGGTACTTCTTGAGCGTGAACTCCAGGCCGAGATCGTACTCTGTGTGCATCAGCGACTCGACGATGCGGTAGTAGCCCCGCGAGTAAGGAGACTTCCAGATCACGCCGTCGGGATCGTGCTCGGACCACTTCTGATCCTCGAGCAGCATGTCCTTCACCAGCGAGAAGAACTCGGTCCCGGGCATGGGCATGGCCACGCTGGTGGAATAGTCGACCGGCTGGATCTCACGGATCAGCTCGATCGTCTTCTCGATGTCGTCCCACTCCTCGCCCGGGTAGCCCATCAGGACGTAGCCCCCCATCGCGATGCCGAGCGTATGCATGGCGGCCGCGACCCGGCGCGCGTCCGCGACCGTGGTGCCCTTCTTCATGCCGTCGAGAACGCGCTGGGAGCCGCTCTCGAAGCCGAAGTTGATCCGCTCGCAGCCGGCACGACGCATCAACGCCAGGAGATCGTGATCGACGAGGTCGACGCGCGCGAGACACTCCCACCTCACGCGCACTCCGCGGGCCGCGATCTCCTCGCAGAACGCCTCCACCCACTCGCGCCGCACCACGAAGGTGTCGTCGAAGAGCCAGAGGTGATCGATGCCGTAGCGCTCGGCGAGGTGCTGGATCTCGTCGACGGCCCGTGACGGACCGTACTGGCGGTAGCGACGCCCGAAGATGGGCCGCGCGCACCAAGCGCACGAGAACGGGCAGCCCCGCGAGGTCATGAACTGGATCGAGGCGTAGCCATGCACACGCCGCCACTCGGCGACATAGCGGTCGAGATCGACGAGGTCGTAGGCGGGCGTGGGCAGGTCGTCCATGGTCTTCGACGCCGGCCGGTCCGACGCCCGCGCGAGGCGCGCCTCGCGATCGAGAAAGGACACGCCGGCGATCCCGCGGAGGGCCTCGTCGGCCGCAGGGATCGGCTCGGAGGTCTCCTTCGGACGGACGCGGTAGGCGTCGAGCAGCTCGAGGATGGCCACCTCGCCCTCGCCCCGGACCACGGCGTCGACCCCGCCCCCGAGGTACTCCTCGTCGTAGATCGAAGGATCGGGCCCTCCGGCGAACACGGTGACCCCGCGCTCCTTGAAGTGCCGGATCGTCTCGAGCGCGTCGTCGCGGAAGCTGTTCATCGCGAAGATGCCCGCGACCCGAGGGCGCGCCGCGCGCTCGAGATGCTCGAGGATGCGCTCGGTCGAATCGGCGAAGGTGCCGTCGTAGATCTCGACCGAGTAGCCGCGATCGCGGAGCACTGCGCCCAGATACATGAGGCCGAGCGGCGGATAGGGCCGGTACGACGCCCGTCGCGGTTCGTGGCGCGTCAGGACGTACGGGTTCACCAGCAGTACGTCGACCATGGCTTTCTGCTACCTTCAATGCGTGCCTCCCGTCGAGGGCAGCGGGCCGAAGACGCAGCTGGTCGGACGCGAGATCCACCTCGATCGACCGAAGCTGGTGGTCCTCACGGGGGCGCGCAAAGGTGAGGAGTTCCTCCTCAAGAACCCCGGCGCGCGCATCCTGATCGGGTCCGACCCCGGCTGCGAGCTGGTCCTTCCCGGGCTGGACGACCGGCACGCCGAGCTCGAGCTGGCCGCCGACGGATCGGGCGTTCGCGTCCTCGATCGATCGCGCGGCCGCACGCGGCTCAACGGCTCGCCGATCAACGAGGCGGTCCTGGAACCGGGCGGGACCCTCGACCTCGACGGCACCGAGCTCCGCCTCCAGGACGGACAGGACACCATCACGATCCTGCCTTCCACGGCCGAGTGCTTTGGACCCGCCAAGGGCAGATCGCTCCAGATGCGCGAGGTCTTCGGCGTGCTCGAGGCGGTCGCCTCCACCAACGCCACCATTCTCCTGCTCGGCGAGACCGGCACCGGCAAAGACGTGGTCGCGCGCGCGATCCATCAGGCTTCGCCCCGCAAGCAGAGCAAGATGGTGACGCTCGACTGCGGCGCCATCGCACCGACGCTGATCGAGTCGGAGCTCTTCGGCTACGAACGCGGCGCCTTCACCGGCGCCGAGGAGCAGCGCGCGGGCGCGTTCGAGCGGGCCACGGGCGGCACGCTCTTCCTCGACGAGATCGGCGAGCTCCCGGTCGACGTCCAGCCGAAGCTGCTGCGCGCCCTCGACGATCGCGAGATCCAGCGCGTGGGCGGAAGCCGGCCGCTCCCGATCGACGTGCGGATCCTGGCGGCCACCAAGCGTGATCTGGCGGAGGAGGTCCACCGCGGCCGTTTCCGCGAAGATCTCTACTTCCGGCTGGCCGTGGTCCCGCTGCTGCTGCCGCCCCTGCGCGATCGCCGCGAGGATGTTCCGCTGCTCATCGACCAGTTTCACCGTGCCTTCGAGGAGCGCACCGGACACCGGGCGCGCATCGATCCGAACGAGGTCCAGAGCCTCCTCGCCCACGACTGGCCCGGCAACGTCCGCGAGCTCAAGAACACCGTCGAGCGCGCGCTCTGGCTCGCGCAGACCGACGGCGGTGTCGCACGCTTCATGCTCCCGACGATGATCGGCACGGGAGCGTCGGCACCCGAGGCGACAGCACTCCCGCCGTTCGACGACGAGCGATCGTTCTCCGAGCACAAGACGGAGTGGGAGCAGGAGTTCGAGCGCAAGTATCTGGCCTGGCTCCTCGCACGCGCCGGCGGGAGCATCAGCAAGGCCTCACGACTGGCCAGCATGGATCGCAAGCACCTCCGGGGGCTGCTGCGGAAGCACGGGCTCTAGGAGCGTGTAGCGCGTAGCGCTACCGCGAGCCCGGTCCGGGTCCCGGTCCCGGTCCCGGTCCCGATGGCGATCATGCAGCCCGGCGTGCGTTCATCGACTTGGAGCCGGTCCGAAAACCTCCGGACCGTTCCGCGTTTCCTGTTTCGCTCGTTCTGCTCATTCGCTATTCAAAGCGGCCGTTGTTGCATCGTGCTCGATCGCGCCCTGTGGAAACGCATTGAGCCGTTTACTCCCGAAGCGAGGTCCAAGGCCGCGGGGAGGTCGCCCGCGGGTTGCGGATCGCGTCGTGATGGCAGGTATCGTCTATCGCCTTCGGACAGGGTGCCAGTGGAAGGCCCTGCCGCGCGAGTTCAGCTCCGGTTCGACGTGCCACAGTCGATTCGCGGCATGGTGCGCAGCAGGGATCTTCACCGGGATCTTCGCTGAGCTGCTGCGGTACTACGACAGGAGGCGCGGCATACAGTGGAAGTGGACTTCACTCGACAGCGCGATCGTCAAGGCTCCAAAAGGGGGGACCTGACCGGTCCGAACCCGACGGATCGAGCCAAGCGAGGCGTGAAGCGTCACGTGCTCACGGATGGTCGTGGTGTTCCGTTGGCGGTCGAGATCTCAGGCGCGAACGTGCACGACAAGTGGCGGGTGGAGCAGACGCTCGACGGCGTCGTCCTACGGGGCTCCCGCGGTCCACGACGGCCGGAGCACCTCTGCCTAAGTACACGCTTCGCAAACTTGAGCAGTCGTTCTGCGATGTCATCGCCCTTCATCGCCGGATCGAACAGCGAATGACAGAACGGCGAAACAGCAAACTGCGAACGGAACGGTTTCTGGACCGGCTCTTGATGAGGCGCGTGAGCATCTCGACAACGCGCTTGAGCTTGGCTCTGGCGGCTTGGATCTTCTGCTCGTTGGCGAGTCGGCGCCTCAAGCAGGTGTGGAGTGAGGCGGCGCTTTCGGTGCCAGAGCGAAGTGCCATCCGGTAGAAGCGAGCCTTCTCAGGTGGATTGAACTCTCCGGCGCCTCGGCGGTGTTGTTCACGATGGAATCGGATGCCCGCCGAAGCTGATCGCGGACGTGAGCGTGACCGGGTTGCAGTTCTTGTGCGATCTCTTCAGCGATGTCGGCATACTCGACGGCGAGCTGGTAGACCTCGAGCTTCTCGTGATCGAGAGTGACCATGCAAGCTAGCTTGCGGTAGCTCGTCCACTTTGACCAGCAGAAGTTCTTGGAGGTCGTTTCGTCTGGAATCGATCGTTGGGCGGATCGACTTCGACGCCTGGACTTGATCCCATGGTTTCGTGGCGAAGCAATACCGTTCTTGGACTCCGAGACAATCGTTCTTGCTCCCGCCGTCCCCTCTCGAGTGGCTCCCAGAAAATCATCTCGCGTACTTCGTCTTGGACGTCGTCGATGAGGTAGAGCTGAGCGCGATCGAGATCTCGATCCAGTCCAAGGACCCGCGAGGCGAGCGACCGTACTCGCCTCGAATGATGATCGCGCTGCTTCTGTACGCCTACTGCACCGGCATCTATTCGTCGCGGAGGATCGCGCGGGCGACCTACGAAGACATTCCATTCCGGGTGCTGGCTGGAGAAAGTCATCCCCACTTCACGACGATCAACGAGTTTCGGCTCGTCCACCTGGAGGCACTGAAAGCGCTCTTCCTCGAAGTCCTGAAGCTTTGCCAAAAAGCAGGTTTGGTGCGGCTCGGACACGTCGCACTCGATGGCTCGAAGGTGCAGGCGAACGCGAGCAAGCACAAGGCGATGACCTACGAGCGGATGGCCGAGGAGGAGAAGCGGCTGTCTCGCTCGCAAGCGAATGCGAGACAAGTTGCAAACGCGCGACGGCAAGGCGGTCTACCCCCGCAGGAAGAGTATCGTCGAACCGGCGCTCGGACAGATCAAAGGGGCACGAGGATTCCGCCGGTTCTCGCTACGCTCCTTCTTCAAGGTACGAGCCGAGTGGACGCTCGTCTGCCTCACCCACAACCTGCTCAAGCTCTACCGATCGAAGCTCGCGACCGTCGCGAGCGTCTGACTCAAGGCAGCCATCTTCAGATCGGGACCCGGACCGGGATCGGGACCCGTACCGGGACCGGGACCCGGACCGGGGTCGCGTGAGCGCTTACGCGCTACACGCTCCTAGGAGACTTGCTCCGAGAGAAGCGTGACAAGATGGACGACTCTTGGTGCTTCGAGCGACCGCTGGGGCTCGCAGTTTTTCAGGTGCGAGCCGACGGCAAGATCAGGACCGAGTCCGACAGGTGGAGCCGATCGCCCGCGAGATCGACGAGATCAGCCGGATGCTCTACAGATTCCGCACGAAGGTCGAGCAGGGAGCGTTGAGCACTCCGCGTGGGCGTTTCGATCCAGGACACGTGCAACGCGGAATAGCAAACGGGAACGGGTTTAGGACCGGTTCTTACCGGACTGAGATCCGCTGATCAGCGCCGCTTCCAGCGCGGCCTGCAGCTCGTGGAGCGCGAACGGCTTGGCCAGGCGAGCGACGCTGGCGAGCGGGTTGGCGCGCAGGTTGAGCGCCGCCGAGATCACGATGACGGGCAGTTTGCGAAGCTTCCGGATCTGATCCACCGTTTCGCTACCGCCCATCCCCGGCATGTTCAGATCGACGATCGCCACGTCGAAGGGCTGCGCGCCCACCAGCGCCAGCCCCTCCGACCCGGTGGCGGCGACCTCCGAGATGCAACCCAGCTTGTTCAGCTGGCGAGACAGGGCCGACCGCACCAGCGGGTCGTCGTCGATGACCAGAATCCTGGCGCCGTCGAGGAGGCCCATCGTCCCCTCCCTGCATATCACAGCCCTCCGCGCTCAGGGGAGGCCTTCGAAGGGGTCGGGGATGGGGAGCTGGCCGGTACCCACGCGCGTCTGGTTGTCGAGGAAGAGCACCTCGCTGGTAAAGACCACCTCGAGATCGACCGGCTCGCGCGCTCTACCTTCGATCAACGTGCTCCCCGACTGCGCGTGCACGCCCACCCCGTTACGCATGATCAGCGTGCGATCGACGAGCGCACGGCTGGCGTCAAAGAAGGCGCCGACCGTGTCATTCGCGACCAACGACGACGACGCGACGGTGACAGTCGCCGACTCGGCGATCAGCCCGTGGCCGAAGCCGCCGTCCGAGAGCGCGCGGGTGCCCGCGATCAAGACCCCGTCGAGCCGGGTGCGACCGCCCCCGATGATGACGCCAACGCCCGCATTGCCGACCAGAGCGGTCCCCGCCAGCACGGTCGGGCCGCCTGCCACGATCCCGGCAGGCGTCACCGTATCCAGGGGCTGGGTATCGAGGACTGCGCTGCGGTCGATCGCGAGGGGCCCGTCGGCTGAGACGACGCCGAGACCCTCGACGCCCTGCACCCTGACCCGATCGAGGTCGAGGCGAGATCGCCCGCTGGCCGCGATCCCGATCCCGACCTGCGGCCCCGAACGGATGGGACCGATCAGCGCCTCCGCGATCGTGGCAGAGCTGGCGTCCCGAAGCAGCACGCCCTGCCCCTCGTAGTCGACGATCGCCGAGCGCTCCACGGTCGCCGAGCTGCCCTCGTGCAGATCGATCCCGCTGGCGTTCCGCCGGCCCGGGACCGGGAACCCCTGGATCAGCGTGTCCTCGATCCGCGCCGACCCTCCGCGCTCGATCGACACGCCCGCGACCTCGTGGCCGGTCAGCAGGCTGGCCGACATGGTCAGCGCCCCGCCCTGCACGAAGACGCCGATGCTCCCCGGCCCCCCGGTGAGCCCCGAGTCGATGACCGTGACCTCGGCGTCCACGGCCACCACCCCGAGGACGACGTCCTCGATGCGCGCCCGTGTGAGCGAGATGAGCGCGGACTCGGCCGCGAACGCACCTCCGGAGAAGCCGGTGGAGTCGGGGCGCGTCGCCGCGATACGCGCGCCGGTCAGCTCTGCGTAAGTGCCCGCGCCATCGGCGAGGAGCGCGGCGCCGGTGGCGCGCACAATCGCGATCCCCACGGCCGTCAGCTCCGCGCCCGACTCGACCCGCACGCCCGCGTTGCCGGGCCCTGCGCCGATGTCGTGCACCGTGACGCCTTCGGCCATGACGGCGCTCCCTGCGCCAGAGACCAGGATGCCCTCGCCGATCGCGTCCGACAGGCTCGCGTCCGAGACGCGCGCGTCGCCTCCGGCGATCGCCACCAGGGCGAGGCCGCCGTTGCCGGCCCCCGAGGGCCTCACCCCGCGGATCACGCTCTGTTCGATGCGCAGGCGGGATCCGGCGCCGACCGCGATCGCTCCGACCTCCCGCACGTCGTCCACCTCGACCTCCACCAGGGCGAGCTGCGCCCCCTCCTCGACGCTGGCGCCCCGACCGCGGCTCCCGTCCGCAGCGGATCGCACGCCCCGGATCACCGAGCGCTCCACCCGAACGTCGGCCGCGCCTCCGAGCGCCGTGACTCCGCCCAGGCTGGCGCCCTCGATCACGACCTCTCGAAGCGCGAGCGAGCCGCTCGCGACCACGCCGCCGGCCCCTCCCCGCAGCGTCACGCCGGTGATCGTTCCGGGCGCCGATGCGCGGACCACCGGCACCGTGGCGGTCTCGACGATCACCTGCTCGGCGCAGCGGCCGATCAGCGTCACCGGCCGATCGATCGCGATGGGCTCGTGATACGTGCCGGCGTCGAGCGCGATGACCGCGCCGGACGCGGCCATCGCGAGCGCCTCCGCGAGGGTCGCCGGGCCCACGACGACGCTCGCGTCGGGCGGAGGAAACGGCGCGGCGCAGTCGCCGATGGGCGCGCAGCCCGGCTCGCCGAGGGCGGCTCGTGCGGCTCCGGTACACGCGGGCGCGACGACCTCGGCGCAGGCCCCGTCGTCGAGCGCGAACCCTAGCGGACAATCGAAAAAGCCGATCGGCAGGCATTCGGTCGACCCGAGCAGCGAGATCGTTCCAGCCGCGCACTCGGCCGCAAGCTCCGGGCGGCAGCCCCACTCCGAGCCGTCGCCGGTGAACGGCGGGGTGCAGGGGCCCGGGCCGACGGCGACGCAGGCAGCCTCGCCCAGCGCCGGCCGCCCGTGCGCGGGACAGGGCTGCTCGGGGACGATCCACGCGCACCGGCCCTCGTGCTCCGTCATGCCCTCGGGACACACGATCGGCGGCGGATCGATGACCGGCGGAGGCTCTCCTCCGCAGCCCGCGAGGATCACCAGGAAGAGGCGCCGTCTCATCGAATCTCGAGGTTCTCGAACACCGCGCGCCCCGTGACCACCGCCAGCGCGATGCGGCCCGACTCAGGACGAGGTGTCTCGCACGTGAGCTCGAGCGTGCCGTCGGCGTCGAGGTCGATGGTGACGCGACCCTGGGTCCGCGCGACCCGGATGCGATGAAAGCCGGGCTCGGCGAGGACCCGGGTCTCTGCGGCGGTGCAAGCCAGCTTGCCGCGGCTCGAATCCGGCGGGCGCGCGATCGACGAAGCTGGCCCCCGCGAGCACCGCGTAGTCGAAGCGATCGTCGTTCAGGCCGAAGGCGATCGCCGCCTTGGCCTGGCCTTCCAGCTCGAGGTCGAAGGTGACGTCGAAGTCTCCGAACGGGCGCTCGAGGAGCACCGCGAGCTCCTCGGGGAGCGTGCTGCCCGGCGGGGCCGCCCGGAACGCCGCCAAGCCCTCCTCGGTCCGCTGCCACGCCGCCGGCCGGAGCGGAACCACGCCGAGCTCCTGCGGTCCGGCCGCGAGCTCGCCCTGGGCGCCGTACAGACCGAGCGCCGCGCCCGGTCCCGGATTGAACGACAGATATGTCCCGTCCTCGGCGCGCAGCAGCGCGCGGCCGTCGGGGAG
This sequence comes from uncultured delta proteobacterium, assembly GCA_963803435.1. Classification (GTDB taxonomy): domain Bacteria; phylum Myxococcota; class Kuafuiibacteriia; order Kuafuiibacteriales; family Kuafuiibacteriaceae; genus CAWDML01. The sequence goes on from CAWDML010000001.1 coordinate 1,116,477, forward strand.
GCGCGCACCGGCCAGCGGGCCGGTCAGCCCTTCGAGCGGGGGGATCGCGACCGCGCGGGAGGGGAGGAACCGGATCCAGCGGATCGGCCCCCCCTCTTCCGGAAACAAGAGGAGGCTGCCGTCACCCAGCTCGGTGAGTTGGCCACCCGCGACGGGCGCCGCCAGCGCGGTGACCGTCGAGGTGTCGCCGATCGGAAAGTCGCGCTCCGTTCGAACGATCACCGCGTCGATCCGGTCGCTCGGGAGGCCGCTCGCGTCGATTCCGCCGGCGACGATGACTGCGCCGCTCCGCGACGTGATCACCGCCGGTCGGATCACCTTTCGTCGCAGTGGGATCTGGTCGGTGAGCGGCGAGCCTCGCTCGGGGACGAAGACCGTGGCCGTCCCGAGCGCGCTCGCGGTGCTGGTGTTCGTGCGACCGCCCACGAACAGCACGCGCTGATCGCTGATCACCGCCGCGCTCGCGCCGGTCCGCGGCGACTCGAGGTTGCCGATCTGGTTGAACTCGAGCGTCGTCGGGCTGAAGCGCTGCACCGCGGCCGAGGGGACGGGCGTGCCGTCGCCGCCACCGATGATCGCGAGCGCGGAGGAGACTGCGGCGACCGCCGAGCCCGGGCGCGACACCTCCGGGCCCACGCGCGCGACGCGCGCCGCGCCGCCGGCGACGTCGAGGATCGCCACATCCTCGGCGACCTGGGTGACGCTGCATCCCGGCGCGACCTCGCCGCCGATCACGAGGACGCGGCCGTCGGTGAGACGGCCGGCGAAGTAGCGCCCGGCGCGACCGCCGGCGATGGGCGGGCCAGCCTCGATCCCCCCGATCGAGGCGACTTCGGTGGACTCGACCATGCACCCCGACGCGTCGCGCCCGCCGAGGAACAGGATGCGCCCGTCGTCGAGCGCGACCGCCCGGGCGCCGCCGAACCGGGCCGGCCCGACAGCCGAGAGGCGCGTGAGCACGCCGACCTGGCTGAAGAAGATCGAGATCGGCCCCTCCGGCGGCGCATGGAGAAGATCGAGGGACGCGCTCGCGCCCGAGGACACCACCTCGCCGTCCGAGGTCAGCCCCTCCACCACGAGGCGCTCGACGGTCGGATCGAGCGGGACCGGCAGGGCGATGGGCCCCTGGTCCCACCGATCCTCACCGAGGGCCACCATCTGCCCGCCCACCAGCGCGCGCATGCGGACGGTCTCGATCCGCGCGAAGGGATCGGGGGCCTCGCTCCAGACGAGGTTGACCTCGATGTCCAACTTGCGCGTACATCCCGCCAGAAGGAGCGCGAGCCCGGCCACCGCGTTGAGTTTCCGAACCGCCGGCGGCATGATTCTTCGCGCCGCGATCCTGTGTTCCGGCCGACCACCTTTGGGAAGTACTTCCTGACCCGCCGTCTGGCGGTGGGCGGGATGGCCGAGGTTTTTCAAGCCAAGCTGTACGGCGCGGACGGGTTCGAGAAAGACCTGGTCATCAAGCAGATCCTGCCCCAGTACGCGCGGGATCCCGAGTTCGTGCAGAGCTTCGTCGCAGAGGCGAAGATCGCCGTCACCCTCAACCATGCCAACGTCGTCGGGATCTACGAGCTCGGGCGCGTGGACGGCACGTACTTCATCGCCATGGAGTTCGTCCACGGGCTGGACGTCTTCTCCCTGATCGACGCGGCCAAGCGGCACGGGCGGAAGATTAGCATCGGTTCGAGCCTCTTGATCGTCGAGGAGGTGGCGAAAGGCCTCGACTACGCCCACCGCAAGGTCGGCCCCGACGGGCTCCCGCTGGGGCTGGTGCACCGGGATCTCAACCCGCGCAACGTCCTGATCTCCACGGAGGGCGACGTAAAGATCCTGGACTTCGGCATCGCCAAGACCGCCAGCACGGTCGCCGCGATGCCGAAGACGCGAGCGGGGGTGGTCAAAGGCACCACCGGCTACATGAGCCCCGAGCAGGCCATGGGCCGGGAGATCGACGCGCGGACCGACATCTATCAGGCGGGCCTGATGCTCTTCGAGCTGTTGACCGGCACGGCGCTCTTCTGGCGGCCCGACGATCAGGAGACCCGCGACCTGATGCGCCAGCATCGGCTGGTCCCGCCCTCGAGGCTCGCGCCCGAGGTCCCGGCCGAGCTCGATCGGATCGTGATCCGCTGCCTGGACCGCAACGCCAACAATCGCTACCAGACCGCGGCCGAGCTGGCGTCCGAGGTCGGTCGCATCCGCTTCCTCCAGCACCCGGAGATCCATCACCGCGCCATCGGCGATCTGGTCGCCGAGCTGATGAAGCTGGAGGCGGTCGAGGAGGTGGTGACGTCGCAGGCGCTGCCCTCGACGCAGGAGCTCGAGGCGGTCATCTCCAAGGCCATCGAGCACTCGATCACCGGCGACATCGAGACGATCGCCACCCGCGCGCCCTCCGGCGTCCTTCGGCCCAAACTGCCGGCCACCGGATCGATCCCGCTGGCGGGCCCCGGCACCGCCCACGTCTCCGAGGTCGGGCCGGCGCCTCCGGATCCGGCCGCGCTGGGGAGCCCGCCGACCGCCGTCCGCCCCGCGCGGCGCTCGCCGCTCGCGATGCTGGTGAGCGCGGCGGTCTTCGGTCTGGTCGGGCTGGGCGTCCTCTCTTCGATGCGGAGCGAGGGCGAGCCTCCGCCGGTGACCCCACTGGCCTCCAGGACGGAGGTCATCCCGCGAGGCCACGACACGCCGGACGCCGGCATGATGGTCGCCGAGCTCGAGGACGACGCCGAGACCGTCGAGGAGGTTACCCCGCCCTCCGCGGCGCTCGACGCCGGGCCGCGCCCCCGGATCCTGAGGCCCGCCCATCGCCGGCCGAGCAAGCGCAAGGAGCCCGCGACGACCGCCTTCGGTACGGTCGCATTCGGCACGCGGTCGTGCTCGAGCCGCGTCACGGTCGACGGCCACGTGGTCACCCGCTCCACGCCCTCGTTCGATCACAAGCTGTCCGCCGGCGAGCACCGCGTCGTCCTCGAGGGCACCAGCTGCCCCGCGATCGAGCAGCCGGGATCGCTCAAGCGCACCACGCCCTCGGTGGCCACCACCATCCAGGTCGAGCCGGGCGGGACGATGAAGGTCATCGCCGACTTCGAGCACGATCAGGTGATCGTGCGGGGACGTTGAGCCGATGACGACGGAAGCGTTCGAGAAGGCCGACGAGCTGCTCCGCAAGGGCAAGTATCCGCAGGCGATCGAGCTCCTCCGGGCACTCCTGGGCGCACAGCCGGAGAACGGCGAGCTGAGGGCGAAGGTCGCCGAGGCCTACCGCCTGTCCGGCAACCTCGAGCGCGCCTTTCACCACTTCAACAGGGGCGCCCAGGTCTTTCAGCGCGCCGGCGATCTTCCCGGCGCCTGCCGCATGCTCAAGGCCGCCAACAGCGTGAGCCCCAACGAGCCCGACATCCTCTACCGCATGGCCGAGTGCCTGAAGCTGCTCGACAGCCAGATCGAGCTCGACCTGGTGTTGAAGCAGCTGATCACGGTGGCCCGCGGGGTCGGCGACCGGCGCCGCCTGTGGGCGCTGGAGCAGCTCTGCAGCCGCTACCCGAAGGACATCGAGCTGGCCGTGCAGCACGCCTCCGCGCTCGGCGAGACCGGCCGGATCGACGACGCGGTGACCGCGTGGAAGCGCGTCTCCGCCCACCTCGAGGTGCTCGGGATCGACTTCGTGCCGATGCTCAAGAAGGCCGCCGAGATCGCGGCCGAGCGCGCCGACGTCGGCGTCGACCTGGCGGAGGTGCTCCTCATCGCACGGCACCCGCGCGATGCGCTCGCGGTGCTCGTCCCCTTCTACGAGAAGTTCCCCGACGACATCGGCGTGCTGGGAGCGCTCGTCCGTGCGCTCGAGCAGCTGGGCGCGATCGACAAGGTGATCCCGGCGCGCATCGAGCTCATCAAGACCCGCGTCAAGCGCGGTCATCGCGAGCTCGCGTTCCAGGAGGTGTCGCGGCTGATGGAGGTGGCGCCCGACGACCCGCTCGCCCTCGAGGTGTCCGCTCACACGTTCGGTGCCTTCGGCTTTCGCGGTGACGCCAGCGCGCTGTGGCGGAGGCTCGCCAAGCTTCACGAGCGGCTGGGCCGCGTCGCGGAGCGCAACCGAGCGATCCTCATGCTCCTCAAGATCAACCCCGACGATCCGGAAGCGCTTGCGCTGGGAGCACGCTGGCTCTCCGAGGCCGGTCACGAGCGGGAGGCGTCGGCCCTGCGGCTGCGGTTGAACGAGATCGTACAGGTCCAGGATCAAGCCGGATCGCTTCCGGCCGTGGAGCCGGGGGACTTCCAGACCGACACCGACGTTCCGGCCCTGTCGACCGCCGCCGACGTCGTGGTCTCGGACGACTACTCCCTGTCGGACGTCTTCGCCGCCGAGTATCCCTCCGACGTCTTCGCGCCGGACGATTTCTCGAGCCCGGACGAGGAGCCGCTCCCGATCGCGATGAACCCCTATGCGCAGGACCTCGACGTCGAGCTCCCGACGCGGATCGCGGAGCCGCTGGCCGAGATGCGCCCGAGCGCCGAGTATGCGCTCCCCGAGGAGCGCATGAGCGAGGCCGAGGAGACCACCTCGAGGATGGAGATGGCCAGCGAGCTCGCCCGCCTGCGGCGGTCCTTCGAGGAGGACGAGGCCACCAAGCTCGATCTGGTCAAGGACGACGATCCCACCCTTCCACCACCGGACGACTTCGACGAGTTCACCTCCAAGACGCGATCGCGGCTGATCAGCGATCTCTTGCACGAGAGCGGCCAGAACGAGGACCTATGACGGCCGGCACGGCTTGCGCCGAGCGGGCGGCCTCCCATAATGGAGTGGCCGTGATCCGAGCCTCCGTCAGCGGGATCGTCGGCGCGCTGGCGCTGTTCGGCGCGCTGACCGCTTGGGCCGACGCACCGGCCGGCTACATCCAGTTCAAGGCCGACCCGGGGGCGCGGATCGAGATCGACGGCCGTTTCGCCGGCGTCACCTCCGGTCGGGACGGCCTCATCGCCCGCAACATCGCGCCAGGCCCGCGCCGCTTCGCCGCCCACCGCGAGGGCTTCGTCTCCCAGTTCGGAGTGGTGATGGTCGAGGCGGACGCCGTCACCGTCGAGAAGCTCGAGGCCTGGCAGCCCACCATCCAGGTCGAGGTGGCGGGCGAACGCGGGGTCGGCACCTTGATCGTCGAGACAATCCCGGCCGACTCCAGCATCCAAGCCCGACGTCTCGGGTGGAAGGAGAAGGTGGAGAAGAGAGAAGGTCCGTTCATCGCGCGAGAGCTTCCCGCCGGAAAGCACAAGTTCACGTTCTGCACCGACTTCAAGTGCATCGACTACTGGGTACACATCCCCCGCGCGAGCGTGCGAAAGCTCCTGATCGACTTCGAGCCCGGCCACATCTTCGACGTCTCCCGGGAGTTCCTGGCCGACTGGAAGGACGCGAGCGACACCTGCGCGCGCGAGCACGATCTCGCCGCCTGCAAGCTAGCCTGCGAGACGGACAGCGCGATCGAGCCCGCTCGACCGTCGTCCTCCTGTTCGGCGCTGGGCGGCGCTCCGCCCACCGAGGACCCAACCGTCAAGGCCTCCAGGACGGTGGTCATCCCGCGAAGCCAGGACGGCGAGAGCGGGGCCTCAGTCGCCTCCTTCACGCCGCCGCCCGCCTGTGACGTCGACGAGGAGGGCTCGGCGTTCCTCTCGGTCTCCAGCCGCGAGACCGTCGAGGTGCTGCTGGGAGACCAGTCGATCGGGAGCACGCCGATCGTGCACCGCGCCATCCCGGCCGGCTGCCACCAGCTGATCGCCGTCACCCAGGACGGCCACCGCCACCCGGTCTCGATCCGCATCGAGGCGAACGCCGACCGGCGCATCAAGCTGACGTTCTGAGTGCTCTGGTCCCTCCTCCTCTCGACCGCCCTCCCGCAGGTCTCGGTGGACTGGTCGGAGGTCCCCGACGCGGTGATTGCGCGCTGCGATCTCTCGGGGCTCGAGACCATGGTCCTTCAAGGGATGGTCGACGAGGGTTACGCGGTGGTCCGGGAGGTCCCGCCCGACGGCATCGCGCTGACGATCCGCGCTGACGACACGCGCTTCGAGATCGAGGGCCGCCGGGGTGAGCGCCGATCCCAGGTGGTCGTCCCCATCCCGCGGCCGTGCGACGCGACCATCCAGATCGAGATCCTCTCGCGCATGCACGAGGTGAGCGACGCGCTCGGCGTCGAGACGGCCCTTCCGCCCGCCGGCACCTCCACGGCCACCGAGCGCGAGCCCCCGGTGAGCGCCGCCCCGGCCGATTGGAGGATCTCCGCTGGGGTGGGCGCCGTGCTCCCGAGCGCCACCGGAATGTTTGCGATCCGGGCCGGCGTGCGCCGCCGCATCGTGGACGCCTGGTCCGCAGGTCTGGTCCTGGAGGGGAGCGTCCGTCCCGCCCGGGGCGTCACCGTGTTCGAGCCGGTCGTCGCGGCGCAGGCCGTGCTCGAGCTCTGGTCGTCCCGCTCCGGCATCGCGGTCCTCGCGGGGGTCGAGGCCGGGCTGCTGGCGCATCTGTTCTCCCGCGAGGGCGCGCGCGGCGGGCACCTCGACGGCCGCTTCGGGCTGATCCTCGAGGGTCGCCTCCCGGTCCTCGGGGCGACCCTCCTGGTCCTTCCGTATCTGCGCCTGCGTCCGGTCCGACAGGACGTCGGGCCCGACACGGTGTTCGAGGCCCACCACTTCGGCGTGGTGATTGCGCTGTCGATGTCGATCGATCTGTGAGGCATTTTTCACCGGCCGACGCGCAGTCTCGCGAATTCTCCGTCGTTGCATCCTGCGTGCGCCGACGCTCTAGTCGATGCTCATGCCCCGGCGACGGCGATACCGTGCGGAACAGCTCAGCCCGGGACTGACCATGGCGATCGTCGGCTCGGCGGCGGTCATCTTCGCGCTCGGGCTCGCCACACCAACGGGAATCGTCGAGTGGGTCCTCTATCTGATTCCGGTGACGCTCGCGATCTTCAGCTGGTCGCCATCGATCCCGCTCCTGGTCGCCGGCACCGTGAGCACCTTGACCGTCCTCGGCTACTTCCTCTCGCCCTCCGGGCGCTTCCACGACATCAGCGAGATCAACCGAGCGTTCGGCGTCCTGACGTTCTGGGCGGTCGCGTTCGCCGGCCGCCAATCGATCACAGGCAAGATCGCGGTCCGCAACGAGGAGTGGCTCCGCGCCGGAGAGTCGGGCCTGATGGAGCGATTGCAAGGTAACTTGCGGGTCGGCGATCTGGCCGAGCGGACGCTCGAGTTCCTGGCGACCTACCTGGAGGCGCCGCTGGGGGCCCTCTACGCAGTCGAGCCGGGGAGCCTGCTCCACCGCCTCGCCGGATATGCAGCAATCCCGATCGCGTCCTCGGGGCCGGAGCTGATCCAGCCCGGCGAGGGCCTGGTGGGGCAGGCGTTCATGAGCCGCGAGACCCTGATCGTGCGCGACGTGCCTGGAGGCTATGCCACGGTCAGCTCGGGCCTGGGCGAGCATCGGCCCCTCTGCCTGGTGCTCGTGCCCGCGTCCATCTCGGACGCCGTGTACGCCGTGGTCGAGCTGGGCTTCTTCCGGGAGCCGGGCGCGCTCGATCTCGAGCTCCTGCGCCGCGTCGAGGAGTCGGTGGCCGTGGCGCTGCGCTCGGCCCGCTACCGCGAGCAGGTCCAGAGCCTCCTCGACGAGACCCAGCGGCAGGCCGAGGAGCTTCAGGCTCAGGAGGAGCAGCTGCGCGTCGCCAACGAGGAGCTGGAGAACCAGCAGCGGGAGCTCGAAGAGTCGAACCAGAGCCTCGAGAGCCAGGCAGAACGCCTCGAAGAACAGAAGGCTGCGCTCCTGACGGCACAGGAGGCCCTGACGGGAAAGGCCGCCGATCTGGCCCGCATCAGCGACTACAAGTCCGAGTTCCTCGCGAACATGTCCCACGAGCTGCGAACACCCCTCAACAGCTCGCTGATCCTCACCAAGCTCCTCATCGAGAACCGCGAGGGGAATCTCACGGAAGAGCAGGTGCGGTTCGCGCAGACGATCCACAACGCGGGCAACGATCTTCTGTTCTTGATCAACGACATCCTCGACCTCGCCAAGATCGAAGCCGGCAAGATGACGATGAACTTTCGGGTCGTCACGATCGAGCGACTCACCCGCTCGATCGCGGACGTCTTCGAGCCGATGGCGACATCCCGCGGGATCGGCTTCTCGATCGACATCGACCCCTCGACACCCGCGGCGCTGGAGACGGACGAGATCAGGCTCCAGCAGATCCTCAAGAACCTGCTCTCCAACGCGCTGAAGTTCACGGAGAAGGGCAGCGTGAGGTTGAGGACCTGCGCGGACGACGACTCGATCTCGTTCGCCGTGAAGGACACCGGGACCGGCATTCCTCGCGAGCAGCAGGCGATGATCTTCGAGGCCTTCCGCCAGCTCGACTCCACCGCGAGCCGACGGCATGGAGGCACCGGGCTCGGCCTCTCGATCTCACGCGAGCTGGCCGGGCTGCTCGGCGGCGACCTGAGCGTCGAGAGCGCTCCCGGCGCCGGCAGCACGTTCACGCTCCGGCTCCCCCGCGAGAGCGGCGCTCACCTCTCCCCGCCGTCGCAGAGCCCGCCGAGCCGTCCCGCCGCGGCCTCCCCGCCGCGCCCCGCCCTGCTGATCGAGGACGACCGGCGCAGCCTCTCGAATCGGGAGCGGCTTCTGCTGGTGATCGAGGACGACCCGGCGTTCGCCCAGATCCTCTTCGAGCTGGCCCACGATCTCGACTTCCAGTGCGTCGTGGCCGGCACCGCCGACGACGGGCTGGCACTGGCCGAGCGCCTCAGCCCCAGCGGAATCCTTCTCGACGTCCGCCTCCCAGACCACTCTGGCCTGCTGGTCCTCGAGCACCTCAAGCGCAACCCGGTGACCCGCCACGTTCCGATCCACGTGGTGTCGGTCGACGACCACACGGCGCGGGCGCTCTCGATGGGTGCCGTCGGGTACGTGCGCAAGCCGGTGGAGCGCGAGGGGCTGATCGGTGCCATCAGAAAGCTCGAGCAGACGATCGCGCCCGGATCCGCCGGATCTTGATCGTCGAGGACAACCCCCAGCAGCGCGAGAGCGTCGACCTCCTCCTGGCCGGCGACGGCATCGAGACCTTCGGCGTGGGGACCATCCGTGAGGCGCTGGACGAGCTCCACGCCCGCACGTTCGATTGCGTGGTGATGGATCTGACCTTGGCGGACGGCACCGGCTTCGACCTGCTCGAGCGCATGGCCGGCGACGACGCCTTCTCCTTCCCCCCGGTCGTCATCTACACGGGCGCCGAGCTGTCGCCGGAGGACGAGCAGCGGCTCCGGCGCTACTCCAGCTCGATCATCGTCAAGGGCGCGCGCTCGCCGGAGCGGCTCCTCGACGAGGTGACGCTGTTCCTCCATCAGGTCGAGTCGCAGCTCACGGTCGAACGACAGCGCATGCTGCAGAAGGTGCGGGACCGGGAGTCCATCTTCGAGGGCCGGGTCGTCCTGGTCGTCGAGGACGATGTCCGGAACGTCTTCGCGCTCACCAGCGTTCTCGAGCCGAAGGGCGCTCAGGTCATGATCGCCCGCAACGGCAAGGAGGCCCTCGAGGCGCTGTCGAAGCGGGCGGAGGTTGCGCTGGTGTTGATGGACCTGATGATGCCGGAGATGGACGGCCTGACCGCCATCCGTGAGATCCGCAAGGAGAGCCGCTGGGCGAAGCTCCCGATCATCGCGCTCACGGCCAAGGCGATGAAGGACGACCGCGAGAAGTCGCTGGAGGCCGGCGCGAACGACTATCTCGCCAAGCCGATCGACGTGGAGATGCTGCTCTCGCTCCTCCGCGTGTGGATGCCGAGGTGAGATGAACGGAAGGGACGACCTCGAGCTGGAGCTGCTTCTGACCGCGATCTTCGATCGCTACCACTACGACTTTCGCCGGTACTCCCGCACCTCGATGAAACGCCGCCTCGCCCAGGCGCTGCCCCGCTACGGGGTGGCGTCGCTCTCCGGGCTGCAGGACCGGGTGCTCCGGGACGAGAGCGTCTTCACCTCGCTGCTCGCGCACCTGACGGTGCAGGTCACGGACATGTTCCGGGATCCCAGCTACTTCGCGTTTCTCCGCCGCCGGATCATCCCGCTCTTGCGGACATATCCGTCTCGCAAGCTCTGGGTCGCCGGCTGCAGCACCGGCGAGGAGGCGTACTCGCTGGCGATCATCCTTCGCGAGGAGGGCATCCTCGATCGGACGTTGATCTACGCCACCGACATCAACACGCGCAGCCTCGCGATCGCCGAGGCCGGCGTCTACACGCTGGAGAGGATCCGCGCCTTCACGGAGAACCACCAGCGGACGGGCGCATCGTGTTCGCTCTCCGAGCACTACGCCGCCGCCTACGGTTCGGCGACGTTCGACCGCGCGCTGAAGAAGGCGATCGTGTTCGCCGACCACAGCCTCTCGACCGACAGCATCTTTGCCGAGATGCACCTCATCTCCTGCCGCAACGTCCTGATCTACTTCGCACCGGACCTCCAGGATCGAGCGCTGGAGCTCTTCAGAGGATCGCTGGTGCGCCGTGGCTTCATGGGGCTGGGTGCACGCGAATCGCTCCGCTTCAGCTCGGTGGCGCCCGCGTTCGCCGCGCTGGACGAGGACGAAAAGTGGTACCAGAAAGGGGAGGACGCTTGAGTCTATGAGCCCGCGAGATCGGATCCGTGTTCGCTGTCTGATCGTCGACGACGTCGAGGACAACCTCATCGCGCTCGCAGCTCTCCTTCGAGGCGACGGTGTGGAGATTCGTTGCGCCCGCTCGGGGCCGGAGGCGCTCGAGCTTCTGCTGGTCGACGACTTCGCGCTGGCGATGATCGACGTCCAGATGCCGGGGATGGACGGCTTCGAGCTTGCCGAGCTGATGCGCGGCGCCGACCGGACCAAGCACGTCCCGATCATCTTCGTCACTGCGGGGACCGCGGAGCGGAAACGCCTCTTTCGTGGATACGACGCGGGCGCCGTCGACTTCCTGTTCAAGCCGGTCGACGAGCGGATCCTCGCCCACAAGGCCAACACGTTCTTCGAGCTGTACCGCCAGCGGCAGCTGCTCCAAGAGACGCTGCGCTTCAACGAGATCTTCGTGGCCGCGCTCAGCCACGATCTCCGCAACCCCCTCTCCGCGATCGTCACCGGCATCGAGGCGCTGCATCGGATCGTTGAGAACCCGGTGGAGAAGCGCGTCGTCGAGGCGGTGCGCAACAGCAGCAAGCGCATGGCGGCGATGCTGGATCAGCTCTTCGATCTGGGACGGGCCCGACTCGGCGGCGGGATCCCGCTCAACCGACAGCCGCTGGTGCTGGCCGACGTCTGCACGGCTCTGGCCCGCGAGCTCGAGACGACGAACGGTGGTCATCGGGTCGAGGTGGATTCGAAGGGAGACACCACGGCCGAGTGCGACCCCGAGTACGTGTCGCGCGCGCTCTCCAACCTCATCGCGAACGCGGCGCGCCACGGGAAGCCCGACCATCCGATCGTGGTCTCGATCGACGGCGGCCACCCCGATCGGGTGCGCATCGAGGTCTGGAACCAAGGCGCGATCCCCGCCGATCTGATCCCGACGATCTTCGAGCCCTTCAAGAAGGGCCCGGCGGCAAACACCGACGGCCTCGGGCTCGGGCTCTACATCGTGCAGCAGATCGTGATCGAGCACGGCGGCCGGGTCGACGTCGTCTCTTCGCCCGAGGTCGGGACCCGCTTCACCGTCTCTCTGCCGCGCTCCGGCAGACCTGACCCGGCCCACCCGCGATGACCGTCATGGGTGGCCCTTCGCCGGCGCACCGCGATACCAGACGCACTCACCGGCCAGGCAACCGCAGCCATCCCCGTGCGGAAAGCCGCCCTCCGGGGAGTCGCAGGTGGAGTTGACCTGCTCGGCGCTGCAGACCTCCGACGAGCACCCGCTCTTCACGCAGGCGCTGTCCGAGGTGCAGTGATTCTCGAAGCTGGTGCCCTCCACCCGATTGTAGAGCGGATCATCCTTGGCCACCGCCGGTGTTCGGTCGCTCGAGGGCGGCGGGCTCGACGGCGGCGGGCTCGACGGCGGCGGGGTGGACTCCTCGGGCTTCTTGGCGCAGGCCAGGGCGAGGAGAGGCAGGAGGAGGAGCGGACGCGCGATGCGCATGGGCGGCGGAGTGTACCAGGCCGGAGCGGGATGATCGCGCGGCCCGACGGTCGACCGCGACGAGGAAACTGGCGATGCTCTCGCGCATCGATCGGGAAGACACGAGGTGGCTCGAGGAGGCATACCGCGCGCACTCGGAGCGCGTCTTTCGGATCTGCCTGAAGTTCGGCCTCGGCGACCGGGAGTGGGCAAAGGATCGCACCCACGAGGTATTTCTCAGGCTGGCCGAGAGGGGGGAAGAGGTCCGGAACCAGGAGGATCTCGGCGGATGGCTCTATCGCGTCAGCGTCAACGAGTGCTTCATGGCCCTCCGGCGGGCCCGCACCTCGGGACGCGTGCTCGCGCTGCTCGCGCTGGCCTGGGATTGCTCGGAGCCGCCGCCGGAGGCCCAGGTCCGCGCCCGGCGGGATCTCGACGCGCTGGCCACAGCGCTCGCCGAGCTCCCGCCCAAGCAGCGCGCGGTGATGGTGATGGTCCACCTCGAGGGCAAGAGCCAGAACGAGGCCGCCGCCCTGCTGTCCCTCTCGAAGGGACAGATCTCCAAGCTCCATACGAAGGCGCTCGCCCAGCTGGCCCGCCGCGACTGGGAGGTGCCCCATGAGTAGGCGTCTCGACGAGGGCGCCGCCCGCCTGCGGGGCCAGCTCGAGGCCGGCGCGCGCTCCGAGCTGGAGATCGAGGAGGGCCGCCGCCATCTCCTGGCGGCCGTCGTCGCTCCGCCGCCGAAGACGCGGGCCCCCTGGTTGATCGCGGCCGCGGCGGTGGCGGCCGCCGTGCTCCTCTTGCTGCTGCGCCCCGTCGGGCAGGACGAGGCCGGCCTCGTGGTGACAGCGGGCGAGGCGTGCGTGGCGCGCTCCGAGGCCTCGATCCGGATCTCACCGTGCGCCGAGGCGGTCGTATTGGCGGCCGGCGTCGAGGCCCCCGATCTGAGGCTCGAGGCCGGGCGGGCCCGGTTCGTGGTGGCGAAGCGGACGCCTCGGCGGCGGCCGTTCATGATCGCGGTGTCGCACGGATGGATCGTGGTCATCGGAACGCGGTTCACGGTGGAGCAGAACGCCCGCGCAGGCCGGCTCGACGTCGAGGAGGGCGTCGTGGAGTTCCGCTGGGCCGACGGCGCCCCCTCGGAGCGGCTGACCGCAGGCGCCTCGCTCGAGTGGCCGCGCCCGGCGCCGCCCGCTCCGCCCCCGCCGCCGGTCGAGCCGCCCGCGCCGCCGCCCGTGACCAAGACGCACATCCAGCGGAGACCGCCGGCGATGACGGCCCACCAGCTCATGCGCCGGCTGTTCCAGCTCGAGAGCCAGCGCCGCTTCGACGAGGCGATCGCACTGCTCACGGAGGGCAGCACCCGGACCGACTTCACGGAGGTCCAGCGCGAGCGGCTCTCGTTCGAGCTGAGCACGGTGCTCCGCCAGGCCGGTGATCACGAACGCGCGTGCCGCCAGATGACGGAGCACCTCCGGAGGTTCCCCGCGAGCCCGCACAAGGCCGAGCTCGAGCGCCTCCTCCACGACTGCCGATGATCGCGAGCACACGCTCGGCGATCGACGACCGGCCGAGGAAACTCGCGGCCGCCTCGCGCATCGTTGGGGGGCGAGGAGGGGATCATGCGTGTTCAGGGTTGGTGCGGCTTGCTGCTCGGAGTGTTCGGTTGCCAGGAGGTCGTCTACGACGACCAGCTCCCGACCCAAATCCCGAGCGATCAGGCCGGCTATCGCGAAGGTCGCGACGCGGCCGTCAAGGCGGTCGAGGTGGCGGCCCAGGCCGCCTGCAGGCGACTGTGGAGCGACTGCTCCGCGCTCTGCGACGATCCGTTCGTCTACTGTGGCAACTCCGAAGACCAGTGCGTGTCGGACTACAGCCGGAACGCTGTCGAGGATTCGATCTACCCCGTCTACAGCACCGAGCTCGCGAAGCGCTGCGCCGAGCAGCTCCACGATCGATCGTGCCTCGATCTGGACCCGAACTCTCCGGAGTGCGAATCGGCGGTCCTCGAGGGCTGTCCCAACGACGATGACAGCTACGGCCGTCCCTACTCGTGGCTCGCCGCGTACGGGCTCGACACGTTGCCGGCGACGATCAAGCCGCACCTCTGCGACAGCACCGACGAGTGGTTCGCCTTCCACCTCGACGCCGGCGAGGCCGTCTCGGTGACGCTGATCCAGTCGGGTGGTCCCGCGTGGCTCACCGTCTACGCGCCGGTCGGGGTCGGGAGCGGCCGGCAGGACGTGGAAGACATCGGGCACTCGATTCTATCTCGATCCCGCGAGTACGAACCAGGCGACCGAGGTCTTCGAGGCCGCGCCGGTCGCCGGCATCTACTACCTCAAGATCGACCTCAACCGGGCGATCACCGCCGACATGGAGCTCGCCGTCGGGACCGATCGCCGCCCGCCGCCGAGCGCCCAGGAGATTGGCATCTCCACCGAGGAGGTCGTCTACGCGGCGCTCTGCCAGCGGCTCCACGGTGACTGCTCGGCCGCCTGCAGCCGGCCCGACTTCTACTGCGGAGGCTCGGTCGACGAGTGCCAGCAGGTCTACGCACGGTCCGCGGTGGAGTCGCTGTTCGACCGGAGGCCGTACACGCTCGATCGAGCGAAGGCAGAGGCCTGCGCCGCCGAGATCGGAGGGAGAGCCTGCGGAGATCTCGGCTCTTCGAGCGGCTCCTGCGCGGACCTCGTGGTCAACGAGTGCGCCGCCGACCCGCAGTCCTTCGCTCGACCCTGGGCAGGACGCATGGCCTCCCAGGTGGCGCTGCCGGCCGCGCTCGACCTCTCGCTCTGCGACGGGGTCGGCCAGTTCTTCCGCATCGATCTAGCCGAAGGGCAGCGCCTGGTGATGAGGACCGATCGCGATTTGCCGACCGGCTCCGCCTACGCCCGCCTCTATCCGCCCTCGGCCTCCGATGAGGACCTCCTGGACGAGGACAACTACTACTTCTACGCCTTCTATCTGAGCAGCAGCGAGACCGTCAGCGATCCGGTCCCCTCGGGCGGGACCTTCTACCTCGAGACCGAGTATTCGGCCGACGGACCCGTGCATCTGGAGCTGGACACGCGCTGATCCACCTCACCGATAGCGGCGCCCCTTCCACTCGACCCCGGCGCCCGACCTGTGCCGTGCCATGCTCGCGAGCGCCAGATAGGACGCTCCCAGCGCGCCGGCCGGCGCCAGGATCGCGCCGATCCAGCGGGCGCCGCCCATCGAGCGCAAGGTAGCCTGCATCAGGAAGATCAACCCGTACGCCGCCACGCCGTAGGGCCAGCCGGCCCAGATCGCCACTGCCGGTCCGATCCATCCCAGCACCATCGTCAGCGCCACCCAGCGGGCCACCGCGATGCGGCGATCACCGAGGAGCGGGTAGAGGTTCTTGATCCAACCCTCGGCGAGCTCCGCCCACGTCTCGTACATCCGCGTCCGCGCGATCTTCCGCCCGTCCACCAGCAACAGGCGCCCGTTCGCCTCGTGCACGCGCTGGGCGAGACGCACGTCCTCCAGGACCTCGCGGATCACCGCCTGGTGACCACCGACCGCGTCGTACGTCGACCTCCGGATCAGGATCAGCTGTCCGTTCGCGAAGGCCGGGCCCCGGGCCGCCAGGACCAGCGCGCCCACGGACGGCATCACCGCCTGCTCGACCAGCGTTCGCAGCTCGACCTGGGGGATGGCCGACACCAGATCACGATCGGCGGCGAGCGGAAGTAATCCGCCGAGCGCGCCCTCGGAGAGCTCCACGTCGGCGTCCACGAACAGCAGCCACTCCGAGCTCGGCGAGGCCTGTCGATACGCCGCCGCCAGCGCCGCCGGCTTGCCGCACTCACCCTCTCCGGGTCCTCGACCTTCGAGCACCTCGAGGCGCGGCTCCTCGCGTGCCAGCAGCGCCAGCCGCTCCGACGTCCCGTCGGTCGATCGATCGTCGACGACGACCAACCGCGCCACCTCCGGCTGCCCGAGCACGCTCCGCACCGAGGCCTCGATGACGCCCGCCTCGTCGCGCGCCGGCATGAACGCGGTGACCTCCGCCCCCGGCTGCTGCGAGGGGCGCGCGACCACCGTCCGAGAGAGTCCGATCAGTCCCCGTACGAAGATCAGCGCCCACAGGGCGACGGCCGAGGCTGCGACGATGTCGGGGAGCCCGATCAGAGCCGCGTTCCCGCGTGGAGGTTGAGCCCACCGACGCGGATCGGCGGCACCACACCGCCGCGAGTCCACACCGAGCTGCCCAGGGCCTCGACCCGCTTCAGGAGGTCGAGCACGCTCACGGTGAACCGCATGTTGATCAGGGGCGCCACGATCTCGCCCTTCTGGACCAGGAAGAAGCCGTCGCGCGTCACGCCGGTGACCTCGAGCGTGCGCGGATCGAGCAGACGCACCGATCCGAACCGGCTCACCAGGACGCCACGTTCGAGCGAGCCGATCATGTCGGAGAGCGTGGCGTCACCCCCCTCCATCACCAGATGCTGCGCCGCCTCGATCTCGCCGAAGAACGGATCGCGGACCTTGTGTCCGGTCGCCTGCGCCTCGAGCCGAACCGCGCTCTCCCAGGAGTAGACGGGCGCGCCGATCTTGCCCTTCTCGATCAGCACCACGCGCTGGCGGGCGACGCCCTCGAGGTCGAACGGAACACCTCGGTGCAGCGGGTGGGTGTGGTCGTCGACGATGGTGATCGCCTCGGCGGTGGCCCGATCTCCGGTCTTCCGGTCGGAGAGGAACGAGCCGCCGGTGCGGGCCTGGAGCCCGCCGGCCGTCAGGCCCACCCATCGGATCAGCTCGCCGACCGCCGAGGCCTCGAGCACCGCCGGGTAGGTGGCCACGCGAAGCTCGCGAGGCTCGCCGCCGACCATCGCCTTGTTGGTGGCCACCGCCACCAGGCTCTCGGCATCGATCGCGCTGGCGGTGAACGACTCGTCCTCAGCCCAGCCGCTCGAGCCCGTCTTGCGCTGCATGGAGACCGTGTAGCGGATGCGCGTCTCCGGGTGGTACGCGAGCAGCCCGCGCGTGTTGGCGACCGCGTAGACCCCCGACTGGTTGTCGAGCCCGAGCACGCCGCGCCGGACCATCACCAGCCCGGAGGCCGACAGCCCGTTCTTGAGCGCCGTGGTCACGGCCCGGGCCGCCAGCGCCGTCCGATCGATCGACTTGGTCGCTTCGGTCTCCGGATCGTAGGCCTCCACGAAGTCGTAGTTCTGCGGCTCGGGGAGACCGGTGCCCTCGGAGCCCTCGGGCAGGTGCTCGGCGCGCGTCTTGGCCGCCTGCGCGATCTCCTTGATCCCGCCGGTGGAAAGATCGGTCGTCTGCACGCCGACCATCCGACCGCGCGCGCTCACCCGCACGCCGATCGACTCGACGTTGTGCTCCGACGCGGGGTGGATCTGATTGTCGGCGAACCGCGTGACCCCGAGATCACCGCCGCCGAGGCTCACCTCGGCGTCGTCGACGCCCGCCGACGCGATGCTCAGCGCCGACTCCAGGATCCGAAAGGCTTCTTCCTTCGCTCTCACTTCACGTCCCGGCGGCGCGATCGGCGCTTCTTCTTGTCCTTGGGCCCGCGCCGTTTGGTCGCGCGCTTCGGGAGATCGGTGGCGGCGGTGCCGTCGGCCAGCACGGGTTGGGCGGCGTCGATCGTCGCAGCGTCGAAGCGATGCGCGCCGAGCTCGACGTTGGCGAAGCGAACCGGCGGCGCCCCGTGCCCTGAGGCCACCAGCTGCATCGGCTGAGCCTTGGAGCCGTGCGCGATCCCGTGCAGCGCCCAGTCGCGGTCGTCGCCGACGGCGTCGCAGGCGCGCCAGAACCCGGGGACGGTGCCCTGGTAGGTCGGGTTCCGCAGCAGGCGGCCGCGCTTACCGTCCTTGATCTCCCAGGCGATCTCACAGGCCGCCAGGAACGTATGTCCGTCGGCGTCCACGCTGAACCCGCGGCTGGTGTCCATCAGCACCCCGGACTTCGTCCCCGCGACGATCGACTCGAGGTCGCCGCCGTCGCCCGGGGCCAGCGAGATGTTGGTCATGCGGACCACCGGATAGGACGACCAGCTGGCGGCGCGCATGGCGCCGTGCGACCTCTCCAGGCCGACCCGGGCGGCGGTCTCGCGGCTCGACAGATAGCCGGCGAAGCGACCGCTCGCGATCAGGTCGACGCGCTGCGCCTCCACGCCCTCGTCGTCGAAGCCGAACGAGCCGGCCCCGCCGGCCTCACGGGCGTCGGCGTAGATGTTGATCTTGCTGCTGCCCAGCTCGAGGTTCCCCAGCTTGTCGGTGCCGAGGAAGGAGCGGACGCCGTTCGACTCGAGGCCGATGACGCGATCCAGCTCGAGCAGCTGGCCGCAGGTCGCGAACACCTGGCTGGCGGCGGCGCTGCTGGTCAGGACCAGCGTGCCGGTCTCATGGGGACACGGATCCGCCTTGAGGAGCTCCACGGCCTCGGCGGCGACGGCCGGGGCGCGCTCGAGGAGCGGGAGCTCGGTCACCACCTCCCAGCCCTTGCCGAGGAACTCACCCCGGAAGCTCCCGGGATACGAGCGGACCTGGAAGTCTTTGCCGTCGCCGGCGCCGGCCTGATAACCGACGCCCGTCCAGACCAGCTCCTGATCGATCTCGCTGCCCTCGGAGTTGACGTAGATCTTGCGTTGGCGGTGCGCGGCGAAGCTCCCGAGCGCCAGGACGATCCCCTTCACGCCCCGGAGCGCGGCGTCGATGCCGAGCAGCAGGTCGACCTTGTCCTCGAGCGGCACCGCCAGCGGATCCCGCTTGATCTGGGTGCGAAAGATCGAGCGCTGAGGCGGCTGGTCCACCAATCGGACCGGGTGCTCCTGGAGGATCGACGCCGCCCGCGCAAACTCTACGGCACGGCGCGCGGCCAAGGCCACGTCGTGGCGCGTCGGCTCCGAGACCGCCGAGAAGCCCCACGCGCCCCGCACCAGCGCGCGGACGCCCACCCCGCGCTCAGACGTGAGCGAGGCCTGCGTGAGGGCGCCATTCTTGGTGATCACGTCCTCATGCTGGCGGAACTCGAAACGGGCATCCGCATAGGACGCGCCGAGACGGATCGCCTCTTCGACTGCGATGTAGGCGACTTCCAGCGCAAAGGGATGATTGAACACGGACGACGCGCTCCTGCCCCCCTGTGGGCGGGCCCTCTTCCCGGGCGGTTATCCCCCGGACCCGGCTTCGTCGCAAGTTTTGTCGGCCTCAAAAGATCCGGCGCCGCCGCCACAGCAGCACGATCGCGATCAGCGCGAGGCCGAGCGTCCCGTGATCACCGAGGCGCGCAGCGTTGCAGCCAAAGGGTCGGTTGCCGACGTATCGCGACTCGGTGGGAAGCGGCACGCAGCTCCGGGCCGGCTCTCCGCGAGGGTAAATCAGGCAGAGCGCTTCGATGTCGTCGGCCTCGAGGGTCCGCTTGTCGGCTTCGCACTCGCCCACCTGCGGCGCCATCGTCGGGTCCCCGATCGTGCCCTGATAGAACGTGGTGTGGTCGAGTCCGATGAAATGGCCCACCTCGTGGGTCAGCACGGCGATCAGATCGTACGTCTCCCGCACGTCGCTCGAGCACTCCTCCGTCGCGTCGGTGAACGCGAAGCGATCCTCGTTCACCTCGATCACGGCCGATTGGATCTCGCCGTCATCCTTCGTGTACGTGGTGAGCGTGACCGCGACGGCGTCCTCGGGACGGGGCTGTCGGCCCAGCGGATCCGCCCAGTTCTCGTGGACGAAGACGACCTGGTTCTCATCGGACTCATCGTCCGTGATCATCCCCGTGTACTCGAATTGCAGGTCCGTGCAGCCGTTGGCCGCCCAGGTGCCGAAGGCCGCCTCGATGTGGCTGAGCTCGGCGTCGGCACCCTGATGCACGCCGTACGGGATGACGCGTTTGTTCCAGCGGAGCGTGATCCAGTCGTACTTGTCCGAGCGCTTGCACTCGAACGCACCTGCCGGCGTCACGCCGGACAGCACCAGGCCGAAGCACACGATCCCCGTGAGCCGCGCTCGCACCACTCCGAGGCTTACTCTGAACGAGGCGTATCAGCCTGTGAAGACCCGAAGGCCTTGATCACCTCCACGACCTCATCCGTCTCCAGGGTCCGGTTCGATCGCTTGGCGCGCGCCAGGATCGCCTTGCCGAGCGGCTCGCTCCACTCGAACCGGTGGGTTTTCAGCCACCAGCGCACGTTGGACATGCCGCTCATGGGTCCGATCTCGATCTCTTGCTCCTTGCCAAACACGCCAGCGGGTACGCCCGAGTACACCCGATCGGCGAGCCAGGTGTCGTTTCGCTCGAACGCCTTCACGATGGCGGCCGCGTGCACGCCGGTGGCGGTACGGAACGCGTCCTGACCGGCCAACGGGTAGTTCTTCGGGATCGGCCAGCGGCAGGCACGAGAGACCTCGCGGCAATAGCGGACCAGATGCGTCAGATCGTTGTCGATGATGCCGAGCAGCTTCAGATTCACCAGCACCTGATCGAGCGCCGCGTTCCCGACCCTCTCTCCGATTCCGAGACAGGTGCCGTGCACGCGATCCGCTCCGGCTTCGAGGGCGTAGATCGCGTTCGTGACCCCGAGGCCACGATCGTTGTGACCGTGCCAGTCGATCTTGATGCTCTCGCCGGTGCCCTCAATCAACCCGCGCGCCCAGCCGATGATGTTGAAGATCCCGTCCGGGGTGGAGTGGCCCACAGTGTCACAGATGACGAGTCGCTTCACACCGAGCTCGATCGCGTGACGGAAGAGCTTGTCGAGGTCCGCGGGCCTCGAGCGGGTCGTATCCTCGGTGACGTACGCGACGTCCATCCCTTCCTGGACGGCGAAACGGATCGCCTCCTCGCTGGTCTTGAGAATGTGGTCGACTGTCCAGTTCTCCGCATACTGGCGGATCGGTGAGGAGCCGATGAACGTATAGACCTCGATCGGGATGCCGGCCTGCTGCGAGACCTCCACCACCGGCCGGATGTCCTGCACCAACGTGCGGCAGGCGCAGTTCGCCCGGATCGGAAGCTTCTGGTCCGCGATCTCCCGGGCCAGACGAAGCACATCCTCGAACGCGCGAGGCCCCGCGCCGGGAAGCCCGATGTCGGTGGTGGTGATGCCGAGCTTCGACTGCAGGTGCAGGATCGTCAGCTTGTCCTCGATCGGCGGGTCCACCACCGACGGTGACTGGATCCCGTCGCGCAGGGTCTCGTCGTCGAACTCCGGCTTCTTCGTGATGACCGGACCCTTTCGCTTGATCTCGTTCCAGTCGTAGATCAGGTCGCTTCCGTTCATTCCTCCGGAAACCTAAGGAGCGGCGCTGGAGTTATCAAGCGCGTCTCGCGTTTGCGAGCGGGAGGCCCAAAGATTACGATCCGGCGGCGGCCATGGGACAAGAGCCGTTTCCTGCCCGGCCGACGCTTCCGATCGGCGCGACCGGTACCGGCTCCGAGGGCCGAAGCTACGAGATCCTGGCCACGATCGACCGCGGCGGGATGGGCGAGCTCTTCCTCGCCCGGATGCACCGCCCCGGGCAGAAGCCCCAGTACGCGGTGCTCAAGCGGCTGCTGGCCGACCTCCTCGACAACGACAAGTACATCCGCATGTTCCGGTCCGAGGCCGAGGTCATGTCGGAGCTCAACCATCCGAATATCGTGCGGGTGGTCGACATGCCGCGCGTCGGCCGGAACCAGTGCCTCGCCATGGAGTACGTCCGCGGGCGCAACGTCCAGCAGATGCTGGCGCGCAGCATGGACCTCGGCACACATCTCCCGCCCGAGATCGTCCTCGCGATCATGATCGAGGTCCTCCACGGCCTCGAGTACGCGCACTGCTACCGGCTGAAGGACGGCACGCCGCTCGAGCTCGTCCATCGCGACGTCACGCCCGGCAACGTCCTCGTCTCGTTCGACGGCGACGTGAAGCTGACGGACTTCGGGATCGCCAAGAGCAGGATGTCGGTGGTCTCGACGACGGTCGGCATCGTCAAGGGGAAGGCGCGTTATCTCTCGCCCGAGCAGATCCTCGGCGAGGCCGCCTCGCCGCGCTCGGATCTCGTTCTCGGCCGCCGCCGTGGTCTGCGAGATGCTGACAGGAGTCCCCGCGTTCGATCGCGGCACGGTGCCGAAGACGCTCTTCGCGATCGTCAATGGCGAGGCCCCCGACCTCGAACGGACCCTCCCCTTTCGCGCGCCGCTCCTGGTCCAGACGCTGTACCGTGCGCTCGCGCCGAAGCCGGAGCTGCGCCTCCAGAGCGCCGGCGAGCTCGCGGAGGCGCTCGAGGCGTCCGCACGTCTGTTCGGCCCGCGCGCCAGCAAGGCGGACGTGGGGCGCTACGTCGCGGAGCTGTTCCACGACGTCCACGATCCGCTGGCCGAGTTCTTCGAGGACGCCGAAGCGGAGACCGTCCACGGCTTCCGTCCCACCGAGGCCCGTCCGTCGGAGCTCCCGCCCTTCCCGGCCAATGGAACCGATGTCTCCGATCTGGTCCGCGACCCGCCGGCCGGCGGGCACGACGCGCTCGAGGCGGCGGCCGAGTCGGCCTATTCGTCCCCGCCGACGAAGACCCAGATCGTCCGCGGCACGCCGGTCGCGCCCGCGTCGGGCGAGCTGGCGGCGCTGGCGACGCCCGAAAACACCGATCAGGCCGTCGACGACGCGCTCTCCGTCCTGGCCTGGCTGCAGTCGCAGTCCCAGCCCCAGGTTCCGGCCGCGCCTCCACCGGGCACGCCGGCCCTCAGGGCGACCGTCGACGCGGCGCTGGCGCGCGACGACACGCGGATCACTCGGCCCGCCGCCCCGGTGCTCCGGCCGAAGAGGCGGGGCACGCTGACGTTCGCCGCCGGCGTGCTGGCGGGCGCACTCCTCACGATTGCGGTCCAGGCGCTGCGCAGCGAGCCGCCGGATTTCGAGCCCGACGACGAGGAGGAGCTCGTGGTGGAGCCCGTGAGCCCTCCGCCGGCAACCTCGGTGATGGAGACCGTCCCCCCGCCGCCGGCCCCCGCGACGACGAAGCCGGCGACGACCCTCGACATCGTCCATCCCCGCGGCGCCCGGGCCCGGGTCGACGGACGGCTGCTCCCCGACCGCGTGCCGATCCTGGGCGTCCGTCTCACGCCCGGCGATCACACGGTGAAGGTCTGGCGGGGCCGCTATCGCCGCGAGCTGCGGTTCGAGGCCAAGCCGGGCGAGCGCTACGTGATGAGCAAGCGACTCAAGAAGAGGTGAGTCACATCTCCGAGCGCTTCTGCGCCGGGAGATCGAACACGTATCGCTCGCGCGGCGCGACGATCCGCAGGTGCTTCCTCAGCTCCTCCGTGGCGTCGGGCCAGTTGGTCTCCCCGAGGGCGTGGATGAAGTACCGCTGGCCGCCGGGACGCTCTCCGAGATAGCGCGACGGAAACTCCTGGCTCCCATCGAACACGTAGCGCGAGTCGGTCGGACAGGACCAGAGCCGAACCGTGGGGCGATACGGACCGAGCGCACGGTTGAACCGGATCGCCTGTCGCTGCTCGAGCAGCGCCTCCCGGCAGCGCGCCTCGCCCCGCCAACCGATTCGGCAGCGCGGTCGAGCTCGTCTCTGCGAACCGCCAGCCGTGGGGCGGTCCGCGCCCCAGGTCGCCGAAGACCGCCGTCGACGACGTGGGCGCCATCTCCAGGCCGACGCGCTCGCGCACGTCGTACTTTCCGGAGAGGTCGGCCATCGCCAGCTCGCCGGCCACCTGATCGAGCGCCACGAACAGCGTCTCGGCCAGCACGGTCCAGGGCGTGGGCTCCCCGCCGGCCAGCCTGCGGGCCTCGTGCTTCGACCAGCCGGCGTCGAGCTTGATCAGCGCCCGCTCCGGGTTCTTGGCGTCGAGCAACGCCAGATCCTTGAGGACCACCTCCGACAGGATCATGCGCTCATCCTGATCGCGACCGCTCTTCGGATCCGGTGCGGCCGACTCGACGTACCCTCGCATCCGGTAGATGCGTCCGGTGAGCAGGAGATCCGCCTCGGGCGCCTGGCTCTTGTCGAGAACCAGGATGACCTGCGCGAACAGGTGCGCCCGCGCCAGGTGGTTCGCCAGGAGCTCGGTGATGCGGTTGCGCGCATCCCCTCGCAGATCGCCCAGGTCGGTCGCCTCGTATTCGATGCCCTGGTAGTCGAAGTGGTCGTTGTCGGGCCCGTCGCCGATGGCGCGATCGTCGATCAACGGCAGCACGGCGACCCGGAACGGGTGAACCGCGGCCGGCCGTTGCCGCACGCTCTGGAGGTCGTACGGGATCTCGGCGAAGGCGCAGCCGGCGAGGCTCAACAGAACAATGGCGCTGGCAGATCGGATGAGCCCGACTGTAATGTCATTTGCATGCCTCGTGAACGCGTACGTGACGTACGGGTCACCGCCCTCGCGCCCGGGGGTTCGGCCACAGTACGCGACGATTGCGTCGCTTGCGAGGAGCCCCTCGAGATCCGCATCGAAGAAAAGCCTCTGGCCGTGATCATGCGGACGCCCGGGGACGACCTCGAGCTGGCGGCCGGGTTTCTCAAATCCGAGGCAATCATCCGCGACGAGAGCGACCTCGCGACGATCCGTCACTGCACGAGCGGGGCGGATCCAGGCCTCGAGAACGTGGTGGAGGTGCGCCTGTCGGACGCGCGGCGAACCTCGGCCGAGGCCGCGCTGGCCTCGCGGATGGCCGAGCGGAGCACCGTCACCAGCGCCAGCTGCGGCGTCTGCGGCAAGCGGAGCATCGAGTCCCTGCACGTCGATCGACCGCCCTTCTCCGCCGCCGCGCACGTCGACCTCGAGGTGATCGCCAGCCTCCCCGCCCGGCTCCGGGCCCACCAGGAGGTGTTCGAGCGGACCGGTGGTCTGCACGCGGCGGCGGTCTTCGACGCGCGCGGGCAGATCATGGTCATCCGCGAGGACGTGGGCCGCCACAATGCGGTCGACAAGTGTGTCGGCATGCTCCTGCTCCGCGACCGCCTGTCGGAGCTCGATGGCGCCGTGTTGATGGTCTCCGGCCGGACCAGCTTCGAGATCATCCAAAAGGCGCTGGTCGCGGGGATCCAGATCGTCGCGGCGGTGTCCGCGCCCTCGAGCCTCGCCGTCGAGCTGGCGCAGGCCTCCAACATGGCGCTGTTCGGCTTCGTGCGCGACGGGCGCGTCAACGCTTACGGAACGCCTTGAGCGCCGCCAGCGCGATCGCGATCAGCGAGAGCCAGCCGAGCACGTCTCCGAACAACATGTAGACCGTGGTCGAACGATCCTCGATCAGAGGCACGTCGTCGACCAGCGTCTCCTGCGTCCATTGGCCCGTCCGCTTCACGATCCGCCCCACCGGATCGACGAACGCGCTGATGCCGGTGTTCGTGGACCGTATCAGCGCCCGCCGGGTCTCGATGGTGCGGAACGTGGCCAGCACCAGGTGGATCAGCGGCTCGTGCGTGTTGCCGTACCAGGAGTCGTTCGTCACGTTGACGAGCGCCTCGGCGGGTCCGCCCTTGCTCCACATCTTGCGCACGAACCCGGGGATGATGTCCTCGTAGCAGATCATCGGCAGGAGCTTCGCTCCGGCCACCTCGAAGCTCACGTAGTGCTTGCCGCGCGTGAACGTCGAGCTCCGCGGAAAGAGCTTCCTGATCTGGGGAAACGTGTCGACGAGCGGAAGCGTCTCACCGAACACCAGGAGCTCGATCTTGTCGAACATCCCCACCACGTCGCCGGTCGAGGAGGTGGCCACCGCGGTGTTGTAGAAGAACCGATCGGGGTCGTCCTTCGGCCCCTCCTCGTAGGTGAGCGCCCCGAAGATCACCGGAACGTCGATGCCGTCGGTGACCTCGGCCCGCACGTTCTTCTGATCCTTCCGGATGTATCGATTGTAGGCCGACTCCGGCCAGACGATCAGATCGAGGTCGCGGTGCGAGGCTAGCAGCTCGCGGGACATCGCCTGGTGGCGGTGGATGAACTCGTTGCGCTTCTCGGCCTTGTCGCGCGCGCCCAGGTTGGTCTGGACGATCCCCACCTTCAGCTTGGGCGCCTCGGCCACCTTCGCGTCGACGACCGGGATCCGGACCGCGCCGAAGATCAGCGTGAGCGCCAGTGCGCCCCCCGCCACCGAGAGGTCGCGGCGCGTCCTCGAGTGGAGGGCCGCCGCCACGAGGCAGATCAGGACCGTCAAGCCCAGCATCCCGAAGACCTCGACGATCTGTGTGAGGATCGAGACCCGGTACAGCGCGTTGCCCAGGTAGCTGGGGAAGATGAACGGGAAGACGGTCTCGACCGCGGCGTAGCCGATCGGGAGCGACACGATCGCCGGGATCTTCAGTCGCACCTCGGCGATACGCACCAGCCAGGCGACGGCGCCGACCGAGAGGCCGTGGAAGAGCGCCAGCAGCAGGCAGCCGAGGAGCGCGAGCGGAAGGTTGAGCCCCGCGAAGTCCAGGAGCAGGTGCGTGACCCAGTAGTAGCCGCCCAGCATCGCCACGGTGCCCGCGATCTGGCCCAGGAGGAGCGCGCGCCTCGGTGTGGCGCCTTCGATCGCGAACAGCAGGGGCGTGAGAAAGAGAAAGATGAGCGGCCAGATGTCGAAGCCGACGAACCCGAGGAAGTAGAGGACCCCGGAGAGGACGGCCAGCAGGAAGGGACGGAGCTTGGTCAAGGCGTCATTGGACCGTGACGACATCGTTCGGTTGGAGTGGAATGTTCTCTTTGAGGTCCGAGCCGGTCACGATCGGATCGAGCTCGACGTCGTACCGGACGAACTGATCGCCCTTGCGCCGGACCACCACCGCACATCCTTCGGCGAATGGGGTGGCCCCTCCTGCGACGGTCAGCGCCTGCAACAAGTACATCTCGCCCGAATACTGGAACGCGCCCGACGTGCGCACCTGGCCCAGCATGTAGATCTGTTTGCTCGAGAACTGGGTGACCGTGATGCTGACGATGGGATCCTTGATGTAGGTCTTCAGGCGCTCGGTCAAACGCTTTTGAAACTGGGGAATGGTGTCACCTGCGGCGGGCACGTCGTTGACCAGGGGCAGCGTGATCTTGCCGTCTGGCCGAACGGTCACCAACCGGGTGAGCTGCTGATTCTGCCAGACCTCGATCTGGAGCTGATCGCCGCCGTTGATGACGTATCCGCCCTCCTCCGGCTTCACCGCGAGGAAGGTCTTCTTCTCTTCCGCCGGGATCGACGGGCACACGCTGCCGCACCCTACTCCGGCCCCGGCCAGAATCACGCCCCACACCCAACGCATCGGCCTCCCCGTAACATGTTGCTGGGCGACGGACCAGCCGCTAGCCTTTGACCCGCGACGCCGGGACGCGCCCGATCATGAGCTCCCCCAAGGTCTTCTCCCTCGCAGTGGTCAAAGGCCAGAGCAAGGGGGAGGTCCTGACGAGCGAACGGAAGCGTCTCTCGGTCGGAAGCGCGGAAAACAACGACCTGGTGGTGGCCGATCCCGACATCGCCCAGCGCCACTTCGTCGTGTTGATCGATCAGGATCGCTGGCGCATCCACACCTATTCACCGGGCGACAGCATCACCGTCGACCGACGCTGGACCCACCCGGTGTCCGGCAAACGGGGCGCGATCGTGCTGGCGGCGCACTCCGAGATCCTCCTGTTCCCCGGCGAGCTCGAACCCGCGGTGATCGCGGCGGAGATCCAGAAGCGCCAGAGCGACGCCTTCCCGTTGCCGGAGGAGCGGGCCGACGTGGCGACCGACATCTTCGAGCAGGCCATCGAGCTCACCGTCGCCGGCGTCGCGAACGAGCCGACCGTCGCGATGCGGGTCGCCGATTCGCAGGGGACCCACCCCGTGGACCCGGCGCAGATGGATCTGGTGGAGATGTCCCAGATGCCGACGATCGCGGGCGAGCGCCCGCCGGACGATCTGCGCCAAGCCGCACGGGTTCGGCTGGTCGACGAGCGCAAGCCGGTGGCGCCGAGTGTGCTGCGCGCGGAGTCCTCGGAGGCGGACCCGCTCGCGAATCAGCCCGTGCACGGAGCGCCCGAGGGCATATGGGAGGAGAAGACGGTGGGCCTCACGCCCAGCACGAGCACGCCCCGGAAGAAGCGCCGTGGCTGGGACGAGGCGAGGAAACCGGAGAAGCGGTCCGAGCGCGCCATCCCTGAGGTCATCGCGCAGCCCGAGTCGCAGATCATGAGCCTGTCCCGCGCGACCGGATCGTCGATGAGCGCGATCCCCGAGCCGCGCCCCGCGGAAGCGCAGGTCATCGAGCTGAGCCCCAATGCGCGCTCGGCGGGCGGTTCGAGCCCTCCGGTCTCGACCAAGCCGTCGTCGAAGAGGAACGCCTGGGGCGATCCGGAGCAGCCGCCGCCGCGGCCTGCGACGCCGAAGATGAACGCCTGGGGCGACGAGCCGGCCAAGCGCGGGAACAAGTGGGGAGACCGGCCCGAGCGCCTGCCCAACACGCCGCCTCCCGTCGCGTCGACCGCGCTGGAGAAGCCAGGTGCGCGCGCGCTCTACGTCGGGCGGCAGATCGCGCTCCCCGAGCTGCTGATGAAGTCTCGGGACCCCGCCCTCCAGATCGTGCGTGAGCCGGACGGACAGCTCGCCACCTCGATCCGCCTGCTCGGCACCAAGATCGAGGAGTTCGCCCGGGGCCTCGGGTACCGGGCCTATATGTTCACCAGCGCCGAGCCGCTCACCGGCAAGACCACCACCATCTGCAACCTGGCCTTCGCGCTGGCGGAGGACACCCACCGGCGGGTGGCGCTGATCGAGGCGAACTTCCGCTACCCCCGACTCTCCGAGCTGCTCGGCCTCCCGGAGAAGGAGGGGATCATCCCGGTCCTCGAGGGCCGCGCGAAGCTCTCGGACTCGGTCGTGAAGGTGAAGGACCGCAACCTGGTGGTGCTCCCCACCGGCGGGCGCCATCCTCACCCGGCGGAGGTGCTGGCGTCGCCGCGCTTCAAGACGATGATCGCCGAGCTGGCGGACACCGTGGACATCGCGCTCGTCGACGCGCCCTCGGTGTCTCCGCACGCCGACGCAAACCTGCTGCTCCCTCTGGTCGACGCGGCCTTCCTGGTGGTCGCGGGCGGGAGCACCAAGAGCATCTGGGTGAGCCGAGCGCTGGGGCAGCTCGGGGAGAAACGCATCCTGGGAGCCCTCTACAACAGGATCCCGAAGCGTACGGCGAAGGAGATCAAGAGCGAGCGGAGTCAGCGCTCGAAGGCCTAGGAGCGTGTAGCGCGTAAGCGCTCACGCGACCCCGGTCCGGGTCCCGGTCCCGGTCCGGGTCCCGATCTGAAGATGGCTGCCTTGAGTCAGACGCTCGCGACGGTCGCGAGCTTCGATCGGTAGAGCTTGAGCAGGTTGTGGGTGAGGCAGACGAGCGTCCACTCGGCTCGTACCTTGAAGAAGGAGCGGAGCGAGAACCGGCGGAATCCTCGTGCCCCTTTGATCTGTCCGAGCGCCGGTTCGACGATACTCTTCCTGCGGGCGTAGACCGCCTTGCCGTCGCGCGTTTGCAACTTGTCTCGCATTCGCTTGCGAGCGAGCGAGGCAGGTGTGGGCTCCGAAGCTGATGAGGACGGAGTCGACGCGTCTTGGTTCTGTTCGCGTCCAACAGCGATGTGGGCATCGATCTGATTGTTGTCGCAGAATTCGATGTTGGTCGCGCTCAGATAGCCGTTGTCTGCCGTCATCTTCCGCGGAGCATCGCCGCAGTTGCCGAACACATCACGGAGCATCGGGACGAGGTGTTGCTGATTCAACGCCCAAGCGCGTTGTCGAGATGCTCACGCGCCTCATCAAGAGCCGGTCCAGAAACCGTTCCGTTCGCAGTTTGCTGTTTCGTCGTTCTGTCATTCGCTGTTCGATCCGGCGATGAAGGGCGATGACATCGCAGAACGACTGCTCAAGTTTGCGAAGCGTGTACTTCGGCTTTGCCGCGAGTTCCCAAACGACTTTGCCGGCAAGCACGTTGTCCGACAGCTGATCCGGTGTTCATCCGGAGGTGGTGCGAATGACGAGGAAGCGCGTGGCGGCGAGAGCTTTGCCGACTTCATCCACAAGATGGCGGTCGCTCGCAAGGATGGTTGCGTCTTGCCGATCCGGAGCTGATGCAGGGAGCGGAGATCGCTTCGCTGATCCGAGAGGCCAACGAACTCTCTGCGATTCTGACGAGCTCCATCAAGACGGCGAAGGCTCGATCAGGGAAGTCATCGAGCCTGCTGGAACGCGATGATCGCGCGCGCAAGATGAACCAGCCCGAGATGCCGCGATCCCGTTCGTTCCCACCGCACGAGTCATGCGCGGAACTGGTTGTGCCAAGCGTTCGTGCGCTCGACAACCCAGCGCCGCGGCCTACCGCGGACACAGCCAGCGAGTGCAGGCTCGCCGCGGCGGCGGATATACGGTTTGATCCGGCGCGCTCGAATGGCGGCCTCGACATCCGCGTAGTCGTAGCCTTTATCCAGGCAGAGGTGCTCCGGCCGTCGTGGGCCGCGGGAGCCCCGTAGGACGACGCCGTCGAGCGTCTGCTCCACCCGCCACTTGTCGTGCACGTTCGCGCCTGAGATCTCGACCGCCAACGGAACACCACGACCATCCGTGAGCACGTGACGCTTCACGCCTCGCTTGGCTCAATCCGTCGGGTTCGGACCGGTCAGGTCCCCTTTTGGAGCCTTGACGATCGCGCTGTCGAGTGAAGTCCACTTCCACTGTATGCCGCGCCTCCTGTCGTAGTACCGCAGCAGCTCAGCGAAGATCGCGGTGAAGATCCCTGCACCCTGTCCGAAGGCGATAGACGATACCTGCCATCACGACGCGATCCGCAACCCGCGGGCGACCTCCCCGCGGCCTTGGACCTCGCTTCGCGAGTAACGGCTCAATGCGTTTCCACAGGGCGTCCGGAAGACTTGCGAATCTTGCCTGCATCGACTCTGCAGAACACTCGATCGAGCACGATGCAACAACGGCCGCTTTGAATAGCGAATGAGCAGAACGAGCGAAACAGGAAACGCGGAACGGTCCGGAGG
The DNA here is from genome assembly GCA_963803435.1 of uncultured delta proteobacterium. GTDB lineage: Bacteria > Myxococcota > Kuafuiibacteriia > Kuafuiibacteriales > Kuafuiibacteriaceae > CAWDML01. Next base: position 1,147,581 of record CAWDML010000001.1, read on the forward strand.
TTTTCGGACCGGCTCTTAGCGGCGGAGCAAGTCCGCCTGACCCTTCGTCGCCTGCGGCTCACTGCGCGGACCTACGGCCCCTTGCGGCGCCCACGTCGATCGCGGCGACCGCGCCGAAGACCAGCACGACCAGCACCGGATAGATCGGGCCGACGCGAAACCACCGCAGATCCGGATAGCCCGCCCCGAGCACGAACACCACGAAGGCATCGAGGGCGAACGCCCCGAGGCTCGACAGCACGGCCGCCGCGAGCGCCGGCACCGGTGCGCGCGTACGAACGAAGAACACCAGCCCTGCGACCAGCCCCGCGCCGACGATGGCCGGGAGCGCGCGCGTGACGCCCAGGCCGAGGAGCGAGGCGATCCCGGCGACGAGCGCGACCCCGCCCGTGATCGCCGCGACCTCCGCTGCGCGCCGAAGCATCTTGTGGCTTTAACACGCCTGGTCTGTTAGGCGCCCCGAGGGACGAACGCTGATGGGGAGGCTGGTGCTCGCAGCTGCGGCCGCGTTTTCCCTGGCAGCGGCGAGGAGCGCCACTGCCGGGGGAGACAATCAGACGGTCGTCCTCGGTGCGACGTCCACGGTGGCGGCCCCCACCGGCCTGACGCTCCCCCAGCTGATCGACGAGGCCCTCCAGCGCAACCCGCAGGTGGCGGTGGCCGAGTCTCAGATCGACGAAGCCCGCGGCCTCTACGCCTTCGCCGCCTCCAAGGCCTATCCGGTCCTGAACGCCACGCTGCTCTTCGGCGGGCCCACGCCGGAGGCCCGGACCACCGTCGTCAACGACGTCAACACGATCACGCCGGCCTCGCTGGAGGGCGACTTCGACTTCGGTCAGCTCGGTGTGGCCCTGCGGATCAACGGCAATGCCTCCGTTCCGATCTACACGTTCGGAAAGATCTCTTCGGGTAAGGACGCCGCGAAGCACGTCGTCGAAGCCGCCAAGCACCAGGCCCACGGGACCAAGGCCGAGGTCGTCTCCGACGTGACGCGGGCGTTCTGGTCGATCCAGCTGCTCCGCGCCTTCGAGACCTCGCTGGCCGACGGCGAGAAGACCCTCGAGAAGGTCCTCCACAAGGTGCAAGAGCTGCTGGAGGCCGACTCACCCCAGGTGACCGAGAACGATCGGCTCCGCCTCTTGCACGCGCTGGGCACCCTGCGCGTGCGGAAGATCGACGCGGCGGACGCGTTCAAGATCGCCACCAAGGCGCTGCTCCTCTTGATCGGCCGCCCGCAGTCGTCGTCGATCGAGGTGGCCGTGGTCGATCTCGACGACGGGCTCCCGACGCAGATCCCCGATGAGGAAGAGATGATCCGGCGCGTCCACTCGAAGCGTCCCGAGCTGCTGGCGCTGCGAGAGGTGGTCGAAGCGCAGAAGTCCTTCGCCGAGCTGCGCCGGGCCCAGTTCTATCCCGACTTCTTCATCGGCGCCGTGGTGAGCTACGCGTACACAAGCAACGCCACCGATCAGACGAATCCGTTCATCAACGACCCCTTCAACTTCTTCGACCTCGGCATCGGCATCGGGCTGCGCGTCGAGCTCGACGTCTTCGGAAAGCTCGCGCAGCTGGAGCAAGCCGAGGCGCAGGCCCACACGCGAATGAACCAGGAGCACCTGGCCAGCGAGGCGGCCGAGCTCGACGTCCGGCGCATCCACACCCAGATCAAGGGCGGCCTCAGCCGCGTGGAGGCGCTCGAACGGAACGCGCACACGGCCCGCGGCTGGCTGACGGCCTCCGTCCTCGCCTACGACATCGGCACGGGGCGCGCCGACGAGCTGATCGACGCCTTCCTCGCCTGGGCCGCCTCCGAAGCCGAGCTTCAGAAAACGCGGTACGACACGATCCTGCGTACAGCAGAGCTTGCACGGGCCACCGGCCGCCTGTCTGCATATGAACCGGTGAGTGCCGGCACAAAGGAATAGATGCTTGCGCTCTTCGTTGAAAGCTTGGGAGAACCCAACAATCGCATGATCGTCAGCAGCGTCCTCCTCGCCTTCAGCCTCACCACCAGCGCCACCCCGGCGGCCGCAGAAGAGCTTCCTCACCCGAAGATCTGGCTCCAGAAGATCGTCGATCGGGGCGCGGAGCTCGCCAAGCGGAAGGTGCAGCCCGACTCCCCCGCCGAGGAGAAGTGGCAGGCCGAGGCCAAGTCGCTGATCGACGACATGATCGACTGGCCGAAGATGACCCAGGACTCGCTCGGGACCCAGTGGAAGGACCGGACCGATCCCGAGCGGAAGGAGTTCTCGTCCCTCCTCCGCGAGATGATCGAGGCGTCCTATCGCTCCAAGCTGAAGCTGGCCGCCCACGGCAATGTCAAGAAGCCGGCCAAGATCGACATCTCCTGGCTCAAGGAGGAGACGGAGGGCGACACGGCCAAGGTCAGCGCGAAGGTCAACGTCGACAAGAAGAACGCAGTGCTCGAGTTCAGCCTCTTCTGGAACGGTGACCGCTGGCGGGTCTACGACCTCGCGATCGACGACGTGAGCACCGTCCGCACCTACCGGACCCAGTTCCGGAAGCTGATCTCCGAGAAGGGCTTCGACGGTCTCCTCGTGCGCATGCGCGACAAGACCGCCGAGATCCGTGCCGGCCGCGCCGAGCTGGCGCCGTAGCGTGCCCGATCGCATCCCGATCCTCGACCGCGCCGCCTGCGACGGCATCACGGCCCGCGTGTTCGAGCTCGAGCGCTTCTGGACGCGCCGCCACCCCGACCTCCCCTCCTTCACGCTCGGCGCGACCGCCTACCTCGACATCCCGGCCGGCGGCATGCCGCGCTACCTGGTGACCAAGAGCGGCGGCAACAAGGTCCTCCAGCGTCACTTCGGCGAGCTGCTCCACACCGTGGCGAGCGCGCTGGCGGGCGCGCTGGGCGCACCGACGTTTCTCAGCGATCGGTTCGCGCTCCCCGGCTTCCACATCTATCTCCACCACCCGGCCCTGGCGCGCGTCGAGCCCATCGTCCACTTCGACCTCCAGGATCTCGACCTCGAGATCGAGGGTGCGCGGAGGGACGGTGCCCGCTGCTCGTTCACGGTCCCGATCCGCATCCCCGCGGGCGGCGGGGGCATCAACGTCTGGGAGCTCGCGTACGCCGAGGTCGCGGGCCTCACCGCCGACGGCGCGCGGGCGCTCGCCGCCTCCCGGCCGGTGACCCGACACGAGTACCAGGTCGGCGAGCTGTTCCTCCACTCGGGCGATCAGCTCCACCAGAATCGCGACCTCGCCCTCGCAGGAGGGCGACGTCCGCCTCACGCTCCAGGGTCACGGCCTCGAAGTGGGCGGCCGGTTCGAGCTCTACTGGTAGCCGCCGTCAGCGGCACTCGAACGCGCGGGCTCTCGCCTTCTTGTAGATCTCGGTCTCGGCGCGGACCACGCGCGTGATCTTCTTCCAGCGCTCGCACGCGTCGCGATCGCCGCGCTGGCTGGCGAGCTCCGCCTCCTCGACCAGCACCCGCGCCTTCTCCTCGAGCCGCTTGAGCCCGGCGAGCACCTTCGGGTTCGTGGGATCGAGCTTGTATCCCGACTCCCAGAGACCGAACGCCTCCTCGTACCGCCCGCCCTCGAACATCGAGGCGCCACGCTCCCCGAACGCCTCGCTGATCTCGAACTCGAGGTCCCGGACGACGTGCGACTTGAGGCTCTTCGGCAGGAGCTCGGCCTCAATCCGCGACAGCTCTTGCAGCTGCTTCCAGGCCGCGAAGGGATCGTTGCTGATCTCCGCCCGTGCCCGCTCCTGCTGGGGCCCGACCTTCTCCAGCGCGCGCACCATCTTGCCGGCCCGCCGCTTGCGATCCGCGCGCGCCGTCCGCCGGAGGGTCTGCGCGTGCCGCAGGGCGTCCTCGACCTTCCCCAGCTCGTACTCCTCGGCGATGCGTGAGAGCTTGAGGTCGTTGTCGTAGAACTGGGCCAGCTCCTTCGCCACGTTCGCGGGCGGAGGCGGCTGCGGCACGCCCGGGCGGATCGGGATGTACGGCTCGAAGTCGATGTTCTTCGACCGCAGCTTCTTCTCCGCCGAACGGACGCCCTCGAGCGCTTCGGTCGAGCTCGGGTCCAGCTCCAGCACCCGCTTGAACCGGGCGTGCGCGCTCGGATAGCGCTTCTTGATCAGGTCGGCCTTACCGCGGGCCAGCTCCTGCTCGATCGCATCGTCCTTCAGGTCCTTGGCGCGCTTCTCGGCGACCTTCGCCTGCGGCACGTCCGCCGGGACCGCCATCAGCGCCTCCAGGGCGCGCGCGTAATCGCCGCGCCCCTCGTAGGCGTCGGCCTTGCTCAGGAGTTTCTCCGCCTCCCCGACCTTGTGCGTCCGCTCGACCAGCCGGCGGGCCTCGGGGTTGATCGGATCCCGCTCCAGCAGCCGATCGAGCGCCGCGCGGAGACAGGCGAGGTCGCCCTTTTGCTCGCAGACCTTCGCGGCCTCCAGCTGTGCGGCCACGAAGGCGTCGAAGTCGAAGTCGGCCGGCACGATGGGCAGGTTCATCGGAAGCCCGGTCTCGTCGCGGCGCGAGAACGGGGACGTCGCGGTCGTCACCGGCATGAACAGGCTCGCCACCTCCACGGGCCCCGAAGGCGGCGGCGGGGACGGATCCACCGGCGGCGGCGGATCCGAGGGTGGCGGATCCACCGCCGGCGGCGGGGGAGTGACCGGAGGCGGCGGCGGGTCCACCATCGCGAGGGCCCCGGCATCCGGGCCGTCCGGCGAGGCGCTCTCCCCGGCGTCGTGTTTGTGGAGGATCGCCGCCAGCGAGAAGCCGCTCCCGCCGGCCTGCTGGCGGAGCTTCCACAGCACGGTCGTGGTGAGCACGAAGGCGGCCAGGAACAGCCCGACCGCACCGAGCACGATCCAGCGTCGCTCCGCCTGGCGGCGCCGGAAGGCCGGCCGGGCCCGCGTCTGCACCGGCCCGGTCACGCGGTGCCGGAGGCGCTCGGGGAGCTCGACGTCGAAGTTGATGTTGCCGACCCGCAGGCGGTCCTTGTGCGCGAGCTCCGCCATGTCGACCCGGGTATCGTTCACGAACGTCCCGTTCGACGACCCCAGATCCGTCACTGTCAGCCGATCGCGCGTGAACACGATCCGCGAGTGCTGGCGCGAGACCGAGCCGTCGAGGATGGGCACGTCGCACTCCTCGAGACGGCCGATGATGTTCTCGCCCTTCTTGAGCTCGAAGCGACGGCCCGACACCGGCTCGTCGAGGCCGCGCAGCGAAGGCAGCTCGAGGTTGGGCGGCTTCGAGGTCGGCTTCGCCTGGACCTTCTCCACGACCGGCGCGCTCCGGAGCTTCGCCGGATCGGGCCCGTCGAACATCGAGGAGGCCGTGCTGTCGGCCGGGTCCTTGAGCGAGACCTGAAAGGAGCCGACGCGGATCTGGTCACCGAGCTTGAACTTGGATCGACGCTCGATCTTCTTCCCGTTCAGGCGGATGCCGTTCGCGCTGCCGAGATCCTCGACGCTGGGCTCGCCGTCGGCCACGCGAAAGGAGGCGTGGCGCCGCGAGATCTTCTTGTCGTCGACCCGGATGTCGGCGCTCTCGTCGCGGCCGATCACCACGGGATCTTCCGAGATGGGCACCTCCCGGACATCCCCGTTCGGCGCCTTGATGATGAGGAAGAAGCGGGGCTTCGCCACGAATTGAGCTAGGGCTAGGCGTCGAAGATCGAGAGGTCGATCTCCGCCTCACCGCGATCCGCCAGCTCCTCCAGGAACGTGGGGCGATGGCCTGTCGCATGGAAGGTTCCGGTCACGATCAGGTTGTCGTCGACCCCCTCCGGCTTGAAGCGGAAGATGTCTTCGACCACCACGTCTTCGCCATCGATCATCACCTCGCTGACGGCGGTGATCCGCCGGGAGTTGTCGAGGAACTTCTTCTCCTGGATCACGACCGGGAACGCCGCCGCCACCAGCCGCTTCGCCTCCGGGACGCCCGTGGGAAAGACGGAGTGGAGCTCGAGCCGTGCGATCCGATCGATCGCCTCGGCCGGCGAGCGGGCCGAGTAGCCGCAGACCGAGCCTTCGAGCGGGCCCGCGATCGCCTGCAACAGCTGATAGGTCGTCTCACCCTTGAGCTCGCCCAGGATCATGCGATCGGCCTGCATCGTCACGGCGTGCTGCACCAGCTCGAGGAGCCCCAGCTCCGCGTTGGGCTCCAGCGCGGTCACGTTCCGGTGCGTCTGCCCGAAATGGAGCTCGACGCCGTTCTCGATGGTGACGATCCGATCGTCGGTCGGCATCTGCGCGACCAACGCGTTCATCGTCGCCGTGGGGCTGACTCCCGGACCCACCGACAGAAGGATGTTGGTCCGGAACCGCACGCAGTAGTCGATGAAGTCCATCATCTGCTTCGAGATGGTGCTGTACTCGAAGAGCTTGTCGAGCGTGAACCAGTCCCGCGTGGTCTTGCGGAACGAGAGCGTGGGCCCGCGGAACGACAGGGGCGGGAGGGTCGCGACCACCCGCGCACCGTCGCGGAGACGGACGTCCACCAGCGGATGATCGGGGCCCGGATCGGCGCCGCCCAGCACCCCCAGGCGGCGAATCAGGTCGATCACCTGATCCTCGCTGCTGATCATGCGGTCGATCGGCTCGAGGCGACCCTCCCGATCGGCCAGCATCTGGCGATCGTAGGTCACCGCGATCTCGACGCAGCTCTCGTCCTGGAGGAGGTCGTGGATCAGGTCCAGATCCGTGGCCAGCGAGGCGACCGCGTGGGCGAGATCCTCGACGTCGACGCTGGCGTCGATCCGCCCGAACTTCTGCCATTGACCGGCCAATCGCCCGGCGATCTCGGCGGCCTTCGGTCGCTGATTGGGGAGCTGGGCCAGCTCGAGACCCCGGAGACCCAGGGCATCGACCACGGCGAGATGGAGCGCGCGGACCGCCTCGGCCCGGTCCATGCCAGGGCTGGCGGCCGCGGCCACCGCGGCGATGGCGGGCATCGCGGTGGCCGGCATGGGCATGTGAACGACCTGGGCGGCCGGAGCCGCGTGCGGTTGCATGGTGGGCGCGATCGAGGGCGGCGGCGTGGCCAGCTCGGGCTCCATGGGATCCGGAAAGGGCTCGAGGGCGTCCGGTCCGGCGCTCAGGAGCTCATCCTCGCGGTCTCGACCGCGCGGCAGCGGCCGGACCCGGGAGGGCGCGTTGCGCGGCGCCGCGTCCTTCTTCTTCTTCATCGGCAGCACCGGCGCCGCCTTCTCCTCCTCGTCGAGCTCGGGCTCGGCCTCGGGCAGAGAGCCGCCCAGATCCTCGAGATCGAGGGCATCCTCCTCCGGCTCGGGATCGGGCCGAGAGGACTTCTTGGGCCGCGGGAGCTTCGGCGCCGGAGCCGCCGCCGCCGCCGGCGCGTCGGGCGCGCCGAACTCCTGATCGAAGTTGTCGTCGATCAGGCCGGGCGCACCCGCCGCGCGGGGTCCGTCATCGAGATCGAGCGGCGCATCGCCGCCGAAGAGATCGATCTCCTCTTCCTTCTGCGCGCGCGGCGGTCTCGCGCTCGACTCGCGCGCCTCGGGCTGGCTGCTGGCGCCGTTCATCGGCGTGAGCTGGATCGTGAAATCGCCGATGTAGATTTTGTCGGTAGATTTGATCACCTGAGGCGCGGTGATCTTCTTGCCATTGACGTAGGTACCGTTCGTCGACTTGAGGTCGACGATGATGAACTTGCCGTCCTTGAGCACAATCCGCGAGTGGCGTTTCGAGATGTTGCCCTTGGGGAGGATCACGTCGTTGCCCTGGACGCGACCGATGGTGATCTCGGTTTTGTCGAAGGACTCCTGCCTCGATGGGCCGCCTTTCTCGTTGATCGTCAGTTGAAACATGGCGGTTTTCGCCGGCAGTTTAGCAAACCCGGACCCGGTAACAAGTTGCCTGCTATGTAGGGGATAAGACTACCGGATATAGCGAAATGCGTTGTCCGATTCAGGCGACGTGTCGGTGCGCCCGCTCTGGAGCTGAACCAGCACCCGCGAGCCCGGATAGCTGATCGTCCACGCCCGCTGGAGGGTCGAAAACACTGCATTCGCGGGCGCCGCCGCAGGGAGGCTCGAGGTGCCGTTCGGCTGGGCAGCCGACAGCTGGAAGGGCAGCGTGGGGAGCACGTCGAAGTCCGCCGTCGAGCACTGGCGCCCGACCAGCTGGGGGATGCACGTCGCCGCCATCCCGTCGCACGCCTCGGAACAGGCGCGCGAGCACCCGGGCGTCACGGGAATCTCGGAGCAGGCGCGCCCTTCCCCACAGTCGGTGCTCGACGCACATGCCGTGTGACCTGGGCCTTCGAGGCAAGAGAACGGCGAGAGCGCCGTGATCCGCATGGCGAGCCGCTCGGTGAACAGCGCGGACATCCCGTTCGCGTCCGACACCACCGGAACGCGCTCGATCACCTCGAGGATCCGCTCCTGCGTGACGTTCACCAGGACCATCTCCTCGTCGCCCGGATACACCTCGTACCGCGAGGCGATCGCGGCGGCGGAGGCGCAGTCATCGAGGGAGAAGGCGGGATCGTAGGCCACCGTGATCTCGCCGGGCGACACCGCCGTGACCGTGCCGGTCGCCGTCAGCGCGATCGTCCGATCTGCCGTTGTACAGACCACCTGCGTCAGCACGCGATCCACGTTCGGCACGATCAGGCGGTCCACGAACGAGCTCACCGTCGAGTCGGCGATCGAGTAGGCGGCGGCGGCCGTCGAGCTCTCGACGGGCTTGAACACCGGCGACTGCGACGTCACGAGCGCTCCCCGATAAACGGCGCGATAGAAGGCGAACGACGGGATGGGCGCGTGCACGATCCCGTGCGGGCACGTCGAGGTCGCGACCGTCGTATCTTCGCTGCACATGTTGAGGCCGTTGCACTCCCCGAGGCTCGCGTTGCCGGCGTCCGGATCGACCGCTTCGATCGACATCGGCGTCGACGTGGTCACGCGCGCGACCGTGGTGTCGACCGAGGTGGCGATGCTCGCGGTCTCGGTCTCCGCCACCACGAAGGTGAGCACGCCGTCGGCGTGCGCCAGCAGCAGCACCGGAAAGAGCGGCCCGCCCGGGCTCCCGTACGCGTGTCGCGTGATCCGCGAATCGCCGATGCCGGTCACCACGTTCGCCGTCGCCTGCGGGTTGAAGTCGAGGAACTCGGAGACGAAGCCCACGGCCGCCGCCCCAATCGGGCTCGGGTGCACGTCGAGGGTCCCGATCAGCTCGCTCGACCCGCGCTGGTCGAGCGGTGTGAGGGGCGAATGATCCGGCGCCGTGGAGCGCCTCAGCCACCTCGGTCCGGGGATCAGGTGGACGATCCGCGCCGTGTCGCTCCGGATCGCGAACGCGCCGCGATCCCCGGCGTCCACCAGCTCGTCGGTCGGTCCGCCCACGTCGGTGGTCTGCACGGCCACGACCGGATCGGCCGCGTTCGGATCGAGCGCCACCTGCGTGATCGAGTTGCTCCCGCTGGACGCCAGGATCTGCACCTCGGGGGTCCCCACGCCGCGGACCGAGATCCGCCGCGGCGAGTCCGCGAGCGACGCCGTCCCCACCAGCATGTCTGTCTCGATCCCCAGCCGGAACAGCGCCAGCTCGTCGCCCTGGCTCTCCAGGCTCTGGAACGATACGGCGACCAGGTCGACGTCCCCGATGGTGGCGGCGACCTCGACGTCGGTCGGGATCAGGTCGTTCCCAGCGACCTCCGCCAGATCGATCGAGCGCAGCAGCCGGTTGCCGGGCTTCGCGAGCGCGCTCTGCTGGAAGCCGAGGGGAGTCACGTCGAGGACGTGGAGCTTGGCGTCGCCCGGCGACAGCACGTAGGCCCGCTTGATGCTCGTGCTTTGATCGTGCGACGCCGCGATCTCGGTGGGAAATCCGGGCGCCGGGACCACCAGCGGGAAGAACACGGTCGGCGCCGGGACGAACCCGAGCTGCGTGGTCCCCGCGTTCAGATCCAGGGCGAACTGGAGGATCTTCACACCCTCGGACTCCGAGTCGGTGATCAACAGGTCCTCGCGCGTGTTGCCCGACTCCTCGGGACGATCGAGGAAGAGCAGCCCCGAGGGCCGCACCAGGCGACCGGTCGAGGTGGGCGGGTTCGCGCGGCAAGCGCCCGCGACAATCCCGAGGCTCGAGATGAGGATCAGCGCTCTCACGGCTTCTCGGTCTCCCCGCTGGAGTCGATGTTTCGGCCCAGGCGCGCGATGATGCGGTGCTTTTTGGGATCCGGATCGCTGACGTCGACGACCGCCAGCGTGCTGTTGGCGAAGTTGGTGACGAACCCGAGCGTGCGATCACCGCGCGATGCGAACGCGATCTGCGACGGCCCATCCAGCAGCCGGGCCTGCACCTGCTTGCCGTCGATCTCGCGCTGCGCGCGGCCGTCGATCTCTTTGATCAGGATCGGTTCATCGGTCGTCACGTCGACGATGAACAGCTTGTCCCGCCGGATGTCCCCGATGTACGCGACGCGCGTCAGTCGATGGCCCACCACGAGGTCGCGCAGGAACGGCCGCTGGAGCTCCTCGCCCAGCTCGAGCACCGACAACACACGCATCCGATCGCCGCCGATGTCGAGCACCGCGATCCCGGAGTTGAACTCGCCGCCCGGCGCGGTGAACCGGACCGACGCATAGGCCCGAGTCGGCTTCTCGCCCTCGGCGAAGGGAGCGATCGCGAGGGACCGCATCTCGATGGCCGAGATCTGCGTGCTCAGCGTGATGGTTTGACCCGAGCCCTGTTGGAGCACGAGCTGGTACTGGCCGTTGCCGTTCACGGTCGGGACGAAGCTGGCCACCACGAGATCCGGCGCCGTCGCCAGATTCGTGGAGAGGAACACGCTGCTCAGATCGAGGATGTCTCCCGCGAACATGATGCCGCTCGAGCCGCCGAAGCTGAGGAGCGTCGTCGTCGTCACCGGCTCCTCCATCTCGCCGCTCCGGGTGCCGGCTTCGATCGCGGTGCGGTCCTCGAAGACCTGCACGTTCGCCAGCGACACCGCGCCCAGGATGACGTTCTCGGACTGGCGCGTCGCCAGGTGGCCGATCGCGACCAGGTCGGGACGACTGGAGTTGGCGGTGGCGACGCCGAGCGCGAAGGGATCCGCGAAGCCGGTGCTCGCCACGTAGGCCCGCGAGCACTCGCTGCCGGGTACCAGCTCGATCGAATCGCCGGGCGTCGTGCACGACATCAGCTTCTGAGCGCCGGTGTCGACGTCGATCATCGTCACCACGTTGCGGCCCCGGGCAGCGGCGAAGAGGTGGCCCTTGCCAGCACCGCGCGGCACGTACACCAGGTCTCCGCCGAAGGAGAAGATCTGAACCGTGTCGCTCTGGGCGGGGCGCAGCGTGTCGCTGTAGACCACGTCGCCGGTGCCGTCGCCGGCCATCTCGAACAGGTCATCGATCCGGTACGTCGTGACCGCGCCGGCGTTGAAGCGCTGGTCGAAGTTGCTGCTGAGCACGGCGAGGTGCGCGTCCCGTTGGTCGGCGTCCGGGAGGACCGCGATCCCGATCGGGAAGTAGACTTCGTCGCCGGGCGGCGGGATGCCCGGGATCTGCTCGGCGCACGACAGCGCCAGACAGCCGATGGTGATGATCGATCGTCGGATCAACGTCTCTCCCGAAGGGCCGCGTGGGCGGCGGCCAGGCGCGCGATCGGCACGCGGAACGGCGAGCAGGACACGTAGTCGAGCCCGACCCGGTGGCAGTATTCGACCGAGCTCGGCTCCCCGCCGTGCTCGCCGCAGATCCCGATCTTCAGGTTCGGCTTGACCTTGCGCCCCTTCTCCGTGGCCATCTCGATCAAGAGCCCCACGCCCTCCTGATCGAGCACCTGGAACGGATCGTGGGGCATGATCCCGTCCTCGACGTAGCCGGGCAGGAAGCTCCCGGCGTCGTCGCGGGACAGCCCGAAGGTCATCTGCGTCAGATCGTTGGTACCGAACGAGAAGAAGTCGGCGTGGCTCGCGATGCGATCGGCGAGGAGCGCAGCCCGCGGGAGCTCGATCATCGTCCCGATCGTGTACTCCACTCGGCTCCCCTGCTCCTCGAACACCCGGGTGGCGGTGGCCGTGACCCGCCCGCGCAGGCGCTCGAGCTCTTCCGCGGTCGACACCAGCGGGATCATGATCTCCGGCCGCACCCGCACGTTCTGCTTCGAGACGTTCACGGCCGCCTCGATGATCGCGCGCGTCTGCATCTCGTAGATCTCGGGATGGACCAGCCCGAGCCGACAGCCGCGCAGGCCCAGCATCGGGTTGAACTCCTGAAGGGTCGCGACCTTCGCCTTCACCGCGTCGATGCTCTTGTCCAGCTCCTTCGCGATGGCCTCGACGTCGCGCTCCTCCTTGGGCAGGAACTCGTGGAGCGGCGGATCGAGCAGCCGGATCGTGACCGGCAGCCCGTCCATCGCCCGGAAGATGCCCTCGAAGTCGCCGCGCTGCATGGGCGCGATCTTGGCGAGCGCCGCGCGCCGGCCCGAGGCGCCGTCGGCGAGGATCATCTCCCGCATCGCCCGGATCCGATCCTCCTGGAAGAACATGTGCTCGGTCCGGCACAGGCCGATCCCCTCGGCGCCGAAGCGGCGGGCCATCTCCGCGTCGGCGGGCGTGTCTGCGTTGGTCCGCACCTTGAGGCGCCGGAACTCGTCGACCCAGACCATCAGCTCATCGAACTGAGCAGAGCCACCCGCCTGGACGGTGGCGACCTCGCCCAGCATCACCTCACCGGTGGAGCCGTCGATGGTGACCAGATCGCCGGCCCGCAGGCGCTGGCCGCGCGCCACCACCACACCCTGGTCGTAGTCGATGACCATCTCGCCGCACCCGACGACGCACGGGCGACCCATCCCGCGCGCCACCACCGCTGCGTGCGAGGTCATGCCGCCGCGCGAGGTGAGGATGCCAGCGGCGTGATACATGCCGCTGACGTCCTCGGGCGACGTCTCGATCCGGACCAGGATCACGCGTTCGTTCTTCTTGCCCCGCTCCTCCGCGTCCTCGGCGGAGAACACGATGCGGCCGGTCGCGGCGCCGGGCGAGGCCGGCAGGCCCTTGGCCACGATGTCCCGCTGCGCCTTCGGATCCAGCATCGGGTGGAGGAGCTGATCGATGTGCGCCGGCGTCACGCGCATGACGGCTTGCCGCTTGTCGATCATTCCCTCCCGCACCATGTCGACCGCGATCCGCAGGGCCGCCGAGGCCGTGCGCTTGCCGGTGCGCGTCTGCAGGAGCCAGAGCTTGCCCTGCTGGATCGTGAACTCGATGTCCTGCATGTCGCGGTAGTGGGTCTCGAGCGTGTGCCGGACGTCGTCGAGCTCCCGGTAGACCTCGGGCATGAGCTTCTCGAGCGTCGCCTCCGAGGACGCACCCCCGCTGGCGTTGATGTTGGCCGGCGTGCGGATCCCGGCCACCACGTCCTCGCCCTGCGCGTTGAGCAGATACTCGCCAAAGAACCGCTGTGCACCGCTGTTCGGGTCTCGCGTGAAGGCCACACCGGTGGCGCAGTCGGTGCCCATGTTCCCGAACACCATCGCCTGGACATTGACCGCGGTGCCGATGTCCGCCGGAATCCCGTTGAGCTCGCGATACGTCTGGGCGCGCGGGTTGTTCCACGAGTTGAAGACGGCCGACACCGCACCCAGCAGCTGCTGCCAGGGATCCTGCGGGAACTCGCCGGACGAGAGCGCCTTGATCAGCTGCTTGTACTCGTCGACCAGGCGAACGAGCGTGTCGGCGTCGAGCTCGTTGTCGAGCTCCACGTCCTTCTCGCGCTTCAGCTTGGAGAGCACGCTGTCGAACGGATCGGGCGCGTGCTTCGACTCGGGCTTCATGCCCAGCACGACGTCCCCGTACATCGCGACCAGCCGGCGATAGCTGTCGAACGCGAATCGTCGATCCTTCGTGCGCTCGGCGAGGCCGACGACGGCGCGATCGCTGAGCCCCAGGTTGAGGACCGTGTCCATCATCCCCGGCATCGAGAAAGGCGCGCCCGAGCGGACGGAGACCAGGAGCGGATTCGCGGGATCGCCGAACTTCGCACCCATGATGCGCTCCACGTGGGTCATCGCGGCGCGGATCTGGTCCTCGAGGCCCGACGGCAGGCGGTGACCCGCCGCGTAGAACTCGGAGCAGACCTGAGTGGTGATGGTGAAACCGGGTGGGACAGGCAGACCCAAGCTGGTCATCTCCGCCAGCCCTGCGCCCTTGCCCCCCAGGAGGTTTTTCATGTCACCGCGCCCTTCGGCTTTTCCGTCGCCGAAGAGGTAGACCCGCTTCTCCGCCACGGCGCGCCGGTAGCATGCGTCGAAAACGACAGTCAATCGCTATTAAAATCGCGGAGTTGTGGCGATCACGGCCGGGCATGGCTCCCCGGCGCCGGATGTTGTGCTCGAGGGATGCGCGTTGACGGTCCGGCCAGGGTGCGAACGTTCCTCGTCAACGATGATGAAAAACCCCGGTCATGCCGCGTTGTTGTCCTTCCTTCTGCCCGGCGTGGGGCAGCTCTACAACGGCCATTTCCTTCGCGCCCTCTTCTGGTTCGTCATCACCCCCGGCCTCTGGATCGGCACCGGGGGCCTCCTCGGGTGGGTGTGCCACGTCGTGGCAGCCTACACCGCCTACAAGAAAGCCGAGTCGGTGAACGAGGATTACGTGCTCCCCGCCCGCGTGGCTTGATGTGGCTCGGCGCGGGCGAGGTAGAATGAGGTCACCTTGCGCGCACTGAAGAGAAAACTGCCCGAGAAGATCATCCGCAAGCTCGCCCGCCACCCGGTGGCCGTCATCTCCACTCTCTCCCTCTCGATGCGCATCGGAAAGGACGCGTACCGGGTGAAGGAGGGCAAGATCGACAACACCGAGTTCCGCGCCCGCACCGGCGGACATCTCGGCGCGCTCTCGGGCGGCCTGGCGGTCGCCTCGGTCGGATCGGCCATCGGCAGCGTTCTCATCCCGGGAATCGGAACGATCCTGGGCGCCTTCGCCGGTGGCATCGTCGGCGAGGAGCTCGGGGCGCGGGGGGGCCGAAAGATCGTTCAGCAAGTGGAGCGCTTCGTCACCGGCCAGGAGCCGAGCGACGAGCACAAAGACAAGAAATGAAGATCCCCTCCCCGATCAAGCGTTTGCCGAAGCGGCTCAAGCGCGGGCTGAGGCACCCGACGGTCATCACGATGACCGTCCGGTTCGGGGTGAAGGTCGGCCACGAGGCGTATCTGCTCCGGGCGGAAGAGATCAGCTACGCCGAGTTCAAGCGCCGGACGGTGGCCCACATCGGGGAGATCTCGGGGACCACCCTGGGCGCGGTCATCGGCGGCCTGGCAGGCTCGTGGGTCCCGGGGGTCGGCGCGCTCTTCGGCGCATTCGTGGGCTCGGTGGCCGGTGAGATGGCAGGGGAGTACGTGGGACGAAAGAGCGCCTTCCGCGTCCACCGGATCCTCCAGAGCCCGGACGAGGAGAACGACGGGGAGGCCGATCGCCCCGTCGACCTGGGCCTCCCGGGACGCCGTCTCTGAGGACCCCGGTCCCCATCGGCGCGCATTTTCAGGGAAGATCGTCGCGCGGTCTCTTGTTTGCACGGGTTCCGCCCGTTGAAACCGGGACATTGGGCGTCTGCACTGCTTCTGGGTGCCCTTGCGGCGGGGGGGTGTGGCGGTGAAGCCGACCTGGTCGAGCCGGGCGCCTGCGCGCCAGGCTGCGGTCTCGACGAGCGGTGTGAAGGCGGCGTCTGTCTCGGCTCCGTGGGCTGGACCGTCCCGCTCCCGGTCAACGTGCAGGGCGAGGTCGCCGTCACCGATGACGGCGTGATCCTCGCCTCCGGCGCGCCCCAGATGGGCCAGGGCTACCAGCCGACGCTGTATGCGATCTCCTCCGACGGCGAGATGCTGTGGCAGCACCCGGTCGGCAGCGAGGGTCCTTGGGGCTTCCCGTCGCGGCCCGTGCTCGGCACCGACGGCCGCATCTACGTCACGATCAACTACTCGCTGTTCGCCCTCGATCGCGACGGCTACCTCCAATGGTCGCTCGACATCCCGTTCATGTCGCCGACGCGCCTGGCCGTCAACGCCACCAACCCACCGCCCGCACCGGCGATCGGCGCCGATGGGAACATCTACTGGCAGTTCCTCGCCGCCACCACGCCGAAGGGCGAGCTGAGATGGCGGCAGTTCGTCGATCCGTACACGCCGTGCGAGACCGCCCTCCCCCTCTCGGAGACGCGCGTGTTGTTCCGGACCGATCAGAAGATGGTGGCGCTGGACGGCGGGGTGGCGCGCTGGACCGCCGAGCGTCCGCTCGACGACTTCACCGAGCCGGGCTGCGGCATGATCCCGTTCAACGACAGGCTGGTCGCGACCCTCTGGTGCGAGCCCGGTCCGAGCGCCTTCGTGTGCGGCCACCTCCTCTTCTTCGACATCGAGACCGGCGCGATCGCCTGGCAGACCGATCCGCCGAAGGCGGTCGCGATGGCGACCAGCCTGCTGATGCGCCCCGACGGCTCTCTGGCGGTCTTCTCCGCCGGCGCCCACGGCAACCCCGACGACCCGGCGCGAATGTGGCTGGTGACGCCGGACGGCAAGAGCACCGGCCCGACCATCAGTCTGCCGTGGCACGCCGTCTATCACGTGGCGCTCGGGGACGACGGCATCTTCTATGCGACCACCCCGCTCGGGCTCGCCGCGATCAGCGAGACCGGTGAGGTGCTCTGGCGCTACGAGCCTGACAACGCCCAGGGCTCGTACAGCGGCGCCCCCGCGATCGGGAGCAACGGCTGCGTCTACTACGAGACGGTGCGTCTGGCCGACGAACGCGTCTCCTACGGACGGGAGATCAGCTGCCTGCGCAGCTCCGCGACCGGTCTGGCCGACTCGCGATGGCCGCGATCGATCGGGGGCAACAGCAGCGCAATGCGCTCACCGTGATCTTGCCGAGGACGTCCGGGTGGGTG
This sequence comes from uncultured delta proteobacterium, assembly GCA_963803435.1. Lineage (GTDB taxonomy): Bacteria > Myxococcota > Kuafuiibacteriia > Kuafuiibacteriales > Kuafuiibacteriaceae > CAWDML01. Next base: position 1,164,480 of record CAWDML010000001.1, read on the forward strand.
CTAAACTGGGCGGCGCGCCCATGAACTGCCCCGCCTGCGATGAAAGGATCAGTGACAGCGCCTGGATATGCCCGCACTGCGAGCACATCCTCGACGCCTCCTTTCTCGGTAACGACATCACCAACGAGGTCGGGTGGGCCGAAGCGCCGGTCGCCCTCGATCCCCCCACCGACGGGCTCGACGTCGATCAACAGATGATCGTGGAGAGCCTCGACGACGATGTGCTGGATGCGCCCACGGACGACATCGCGCTGGTCCGGGAGGTGCCCTCGCTGGGTCTGCCGAAACACCCCGACGACAAGATCGACACGAAGCCGCTCCCGGAGGAGGTTCTTCCGACCTCCGGTCTCAAGCCGCTCGATCCCTCGCTGCTCCAGGAGATCGAGGCGCCGATCGCCGCGGTCGAGCCGGCGCCCATGATCATCGTGGAGCCGAAGAAGCGCGGGCTGCCGCCGGTGCGGCGGAGCGAGGGCGCGGACGACGACTCGAAGAAGCGGGAAGCGCTGGCGCGTGCGATGGCGCGAGGCGCCGCGATGGAGCGCCGGCGGAGCGTGGTGGACGAGGACAAGCCGGCGGTGACGCCCACCCCGCCCGCGTGGCCGGAGGAGCGGCGCGACGTGGAGGTCATCATCCGCTCCTCGAAGGCGGAGAAGATCTTTCAGCAGGCGCTCGAGGACATGGAGTCGGGCAACCTGGTCTCGGCGCGCACGAACCTCAAGCTGGCGCTGACGTTCGATCCCGGCAACGACCGCTATCAAGCGAGGCTCGACGAGATCGAGCAGGACCTGGGGCCCTCGCCGTCGCAGGATCTCGAGGAGATCCCGAGGGGGACACAGTTCGCGAATCAGTTCTACGAGAAGGCGATCGAGCAGGAGAACCAGGGCAACCTCGACGACGCCATCCACAGCCTCGAGAAGGCGATCCGCGCCGATCCGCAGGGCGTCTATTACCACCGCCTCGGCAGCATCCTCGCGTTTCGTCAGGGGAAGCTGAAGGAGGGGCGGACGATGGTCGACAAGGCGATCCAGCGCTCGCCTCGCAACAAGAACTATCAGAAGACGCTCAGCCGGATCCTCGACAAGATGAACGGTTCGGACGACCGCAAGAGCGTCGGCATGCTCGGCGGGCTGCTCAAGCGGAAGTAGCGGTCGCGACCAGCGCCCTTCGTCCGGTGGCCGAGCCGCTCCGATCCTTCTCGACCTCCACCATGATTCCGCGACTGCGGCGAGAGAGCACCAGCTTGAGCGCCGCGGAGGTGACCCGGGCGGCCGCGGGCGGATCGAGCACCAGGAGCATCGACACCGGCTGTCCCTCGAGAGAGGTCTGCAGGCGACGCACGCGGCTGGGCGTGAGGAGGCTGTCGAGGCCGCTGGCCACGACCAGGCCGAAGGCACCCGAGCTCACGATCTGCTCGGCGGCATAGACCACGCGTTCGTCCTCGCTCCTCACCATCAGCACGCGGGCGAGATCGACCCCGGCGGCGGCCAGGGCCGGCGGATAGAGCGTGCCCTTGGCGTCGACCCACGCGAGGGGGCGGCCCGCCTTCGTCTCCTCGGCGGCGAGCTGGGCGGCGAGCGTCAGCCGGCCGGCTCCGCGGGCGCCGGTCAGCACGGTGAGGGCCCCCTTGGGCACGCCCCCGCCGAGGAGGCGATCGAGCGGATCGAAGCCGCTCTTCTTGGCCTCCCGCTCGCCGTAGAAGGGCGCCGTCCGGGAGAGATATTGCCGGAGCGCCTCGACTGTCGCCGCCGTCTGCATCCTGAACATTATACTGATATTTTGTTCAGTATACACGGTCAAAAAAAAGGCCCCGGCATCGGCCGGGGCCTGCAGTCGAGCCATCCGTCGAGCGAGTCCCTCGTCTCTAATGGGTTCCCAAGGCTGTGTCAAGCAGTAACACAACATCTGGGAGCGAGCGCCCTCATGCCCTACCAGATGTAGATCAAGTTGGGGCCCGGCCCTGACCGACGTAGATCCGCAGCTTCTGCCCCACCCGGAGCGTGGCCCGCTTCCAGAGCCCGTTCCACAGCCGGAGCTTCTTCAGGCTCACCCGGTACTTCCGGGCGATCCGCCACAGCGAGTCGCCGGAGCGCACCCGATAGACGATCAGCTGCTGCCCCTCCGGACGGTACCGGCCCGGACGAACCCGCTCCCTCGGCGGGGTCTCGATCGGAACCTGCTCCGCCTGGATCAGCGGCACCGGGACCACCAGCTCGTCGAAGTCGTGGAGCTGGCTCTCGGTGATCTTGTTGAAGGTCAGGATCGCCTCGGGCGTCGTGTGGAAGCGCTGGGCGATCACGGTCGGCGAGTCCTTTCGCTGGACGCCGCACCAGCGATACGTCATCCGCTCCGCCGGGGGGATCGACGACAGACCCTTCTCGCAAGTCGACTTGCGGCCGGAGGGGACGCGCAGCGGATACGCTCGGCCCGGGGGCGTCACCTGCGCCCGCAGCGCCGGGTTCAAGGCTTCGATCGCCGACGCGTCCTCGAGCCCGCACGCCCGCGCGATCGTCTTCAGATCCGTCGCCACGGTCACCGTCAGCACGTCCCACGACAGCGGCGGGAGATAGAGGACGTCTCCGAACCCATAGCGGTCCGGCTGCTTCGCGATCTTCGCCGCCGCCAGCAGCTTCGGCACGTAGTGGCTGGTCTCGCGGCGCAACAGCCAGCTCCGGGACAGGCGCCAGAAGTCGCGCGTGCGCAGCCGCTGGATCGCGCGCTCCACCTTCCGGGCTCCCGCGTTGTAGGCGGCCCACGCGAGATACCAGTCCCCGAAGTATTCATGGAGGTGGCGGAGGTAGCGGGCCGCTGCGTCGGTGGCGCGCTCGAAGTCGCGCCGCTCGTCGATCCAGAAGCCGATCTCGAGGCCGTAGTCACGGCCGGTCGCAGGGACGAACTGCCAGGGACCGGCGGCGTGCGCCCACGAGTAGGCGTTCGGCGAGAACCCGCTCTCGATCATCGAGAGGAAGATCAGATCGCGCGGGAGCCCGTACTGATCCAGGATCTTCCAGAAGATCGGAACGTAGCGCGTGGAGCGGCCGAGCCACTTCTCGTACCAGTCGCGCCCGCGCCCGGTGAGGAAGTCGACCCACTGGTCGACGCGCTCGTCCTCCACCATCGGGATGTCGAAGGAGACCGTCCCCGTCATCGCGAGGATCGGCGGCACCCTGATCCCGCCGTCGAGCAGCGGCTCGTCCTCCTCGACGTGGCTGAAGAACGAGGCGTCGAACGCGTCGCTCGAGCTGGCCACACCCAGCCGCTCCTCGGTGCCGAGCAGCGCGGCCAGCCTGGACGGAGGCGCCCACCCGCCGGGGACCAACTCGGGCTGGGGGAGGGACCGAAAGACCTCGCGCGCACGCGCACGATCGTCGCTGGGACGATGGACGCACCCTGACACGCTCCCGATCGCGATCAGGAGCGAGATCGCTCGCTCAACCTTCACCCAGCTCGTGCCCCGGACCCGTGATCTCTTTCAGGTACTTCTCGTAGCGGAAGGCGTCGCTGTGCTCCGGCACGTGACACTGCGCGGTACAGGTCGACTCGGGTGCCTTCAGGATGATCGAGCTGGCGTCCTGATCCTTGGCGTGGATGCTGCCCGGCCCGTGGCAGTTCTCGCAGCCGACGTCCTCGCGGCCGCTCACGTCCTTGAGCCGACAGAAGCCCCCCGGCTTCTGGTACCCGACGGTGTGGCAGCCGATGCACGTCAGATCGAAGTGCTTGTTCTGATGCTCGAGCGTCGCCCAGGCGGTCGCGTGCTTGGTCTTCTTCCAGAAAGTGTACTCGTCCTCGTGGCACTCCACGCAACGCTCGGTCCCCACGTAGATCGCCGCCTTCGGATCCTTCGCGACGCACCTCCCCGGATCGCCCTTCTCGGCGTTCATCGCCACCAGCTGCGCATAGTATCCCTCGAGGAGCTTGGTCATCTCCTCGTTCGCCTCGATATCGGTCGTCAGCCGCACCAGATCGATCCGGATGTGCGGCTTCGAGGGGGCGGACATCTCCGCCACCGGTTGATCGAGCTCCTTCTGGAGCGACTCGATCTGCGCCTTGCGCCCCTTCACGGCCGCCGCCTTGGCCGGATCGGCGCCCCAGGCCTCTACCTCCATCGAGTAGGCCTTGATCTTGCGCTCGACGAGGCGGCGTCGCTTCAGCTCGCGGTCGCCCCCGTCGTCGAGGTACAGCGGCCGCGTCGGCGGGCTCTCGCCCAGCATGATCGTCATGCGTCCGACGTGCTGTCCCTGACTCCCGGCCTCCGCGATGATCACGTCGCCCACCCGCGCGGGCGCCTTGGGGTCGTGCTCGATCGGCGTTCCCGGGGCACGGATGATCACGTCGATGTCGGGGACCGCGCGGGCCAGCTCGCGGGCGCCTGCCTCGCCGATGTGGGCGAGCACGACCACGATCTCCGCGCCGCGATCCCGGAGCACCTTCACCTCGCCCCGGACCGCAGGGGCGTACTCGATCACGGTGACCGCGTCCTGATGGGCGCTCAGCTTCTCGGGAGTCGCCGCGCCGGTGATGCCGATCTTGATACCGCCAACGTTGCGGAGGAAGGAGCGCGCGACGGCCGCGCCACCGTTGACCGGGCGAACGTTGGCGGAGACGAACGGGACGGCGCCCTCGCGCTGGAGCTCCTTGAGGAAGTCGCCGCCCTGCGTGAGGTCGGACTCCGCGAGGTTGAGCGCCACCGCGCCGAGCTGCCGGTAGACGCGGGCAAGCACGCGCGCCTTGAGGACGTGTTGCTCCCGGGTCACGTCGTCGACCCCGCTCGAAGGGAAGAGCAGGTTGCCGGCGTCCACCACGATCCGATCGGCGCGGCCGCGCTCGACCACCGTGGCGAGTCGCTGCACGCCGCCGAGCGGGGTGGTGGTGCAGCCGCACGGCTCGACGAAGCCGCTGACTTCGGTGGAGAAGTAGACCTCCGCGATGCGCGCCGGCTCCCATGAGCCCGAGTGGACCCGGACCACCTCGCCCTTGCGGTCGCCGTTCTTGCACGCACCCAGCGCCAGCGCCGCGAGGATCAGGAAGTGTCCCCTCATCGCCCTAGATCCTTGCAGAAAGCCGCGAAACCCGCGAGACACGGACCGTGCCCCGGGGGACGCTCTTGCTCTTGCTCTTGCTCGCGGCCTGTCGCATCGAAATCGGGCCCCCGGAGCGACCCGCCCGCGACAACACCGACGAGGCAGAAAAACCTTCCGGCAAGGTCACCATCTATACCTCCATGTACCGCCCGGTGATCGAGGAGATCGAGCCCCTCCTCGCCCGCGCTCTGCCGGGGGTGCAGGTGGAGTGGCTTCAGGCCGGGAGCGAGAAGATCGCGACCCGTCTGGACGCAGAGCTCGCCGCTGGCGCCCCCCGCGCCGACCTGGTCATGACCTCCGACCCGCTCTGGTACGACCGATTGTGGCGCGAAGGTCATCTCTTGCCGCACGCCTCACTCCGAGCGCTGGCCTTGCCCCGGGAGCTGGTCCACCCCGAGGGGGGCTTCGCGACCTCGCGGATCTCGACCATGGTGATTGCCTACAACGAGCGCGCGGTGAAGCCCGAAGATGCGCCGAAGAGCTTCGCCGAGCTGTTCTCGGACCGGTGGGCCGGCAAGGTGACGATCCCGGATCCGCTCGGCTCCGGAACCACTTTCACGACGCTGGCATTCCTGGTGGCGCGCGAGGGTGAAGGGATCATCGATCGGATGCGGGCGGCCCGGACGATCGCCTCCGGCGGGAACTCGACAGCGATGACACGCCTCGAGTCCGGCGAGCACGACGTGGGCTTCGTGTTGCTCGAGAACGTGCTGATGGCGAAGCAGGCCGGCTCACCGATCGGGTTCACGATCCCCGAGGAAGGCGCGGTGTTGATCCCGGGACCGATCGCGATCTTGAAGAAGACCGCGAACCCACGGGCCGCGCGCGCGGTCTACGACTTCCTGCTCTCCCCCGAGGCGCAGGAGAAGATCGTGCACGGCTGGATGCACTCCCCCTTCTCAGGCGTGGCCCCGCCCCCGGGTGCGCCGGCGATCGAGAAGCTGCTCGAGACCCAGTACCGCTGGACACCCGAGTTCGTGAGGAGCGCCTCGGACGGCGCCCACGCGATCCGCAAGCGCTTCTCCGAGGTCATGGGGGGCTCTTGAGCAAGAAGCTCGGCTGGAGCTGGACGGCGGTGCTGGCGCTGACCGCCGGTGCGCTGATCGCGTTCGCCTTCGCACCGCTCCTCATGGTGCTTCGCTCGGGCGTGGGACGCCCCGTGCTCGACGAGCTGGCCGACCCGGCGGCCCGCGCGGCCTGGAAGAACACGCTGGCGCTCGCGGTGCTGGTCACTGCGACGGCGGTGCCTGCCGGGACGCTGCTGGCCTGGGTGATCGAGCGGACCGATCTGCTCGCCTCCGAGCGGGCGCGCGGGCGCCTCACCGCGCTGCTCTCGCTCCCGCTGGCGGTCCCGCCCTACCTCCTGGCGATGAGCTGGGCGCTGCTCGGCAATGGACGGAACGGGCTTCTCAATCGGATCTCGGGCGGGACGTGGATCGACCTCTACGGGCTCGACGGCGTGGTCCTGGTGCTGGCGAGTGCCTCGTATCCCTTCTCGTTGCTGTCGGTGCGGGCGGCGCTCCGTCGCGCCGATCCCTCGCTCGAGGAGGCCGCACGGGTCAGCGGTGCGGGCCCGCTCCAGGTGCTGTTTCACGTGACCCTGCCGCTGGTCCTGCCCGCGGTGGCGGCATCGGCGGGCCTGGTGTTCGTGTTTGCCACAGCGGCGTTCGGGGTGCCGTACCTCCTGGGGTCCGTGGCCGAGCCGCCCGTGATGTTCCTGACGACACGGATCTATCGCTACACCACGCTGGGAGGCGCGGGGACGCTCGAGCACGCCGCCGCGCTGGCGATTCTGCTCCTGGCGACGTCGGTGGGGGCTCAGGCCCTTGCAAGCTGGGTTGCGAAGCGACGGTCGACGGTGCAGGTCTCCGGCAAGAGCGCACGGCCCTCGCTGGTGCGGCTGGGGCGGCTGGCGACGCCCGCTCGCGGAGGGGTGGCGGCGTTCGCGCTGGTCCTGATCGCGATGCCACTGGCCACCATCGCCTTCACCTCGTTCTCGGCGACGTTCGCGGATCCGACGGACCTGACGCTCGCGCACTGGCGCTCGGTGCTGGCGCGGGAGGAGACGCTGCGGTCCTTCTTCCACTCGATCGTGCTGGCGGTGGGCGCCGGCGCGATCGTGGCGCTCCTGGGGCTGGTGCTGGCGAGGCTCGCCTCCACCGGAAGCCGGAGCGGACGCGCGCTGGCATCGCTGGCTTCGTCGCCGTACGCGGTCCCCGGCACGGTGCTCGCGATCGGTCTCATCATCGCGTTCGCGTCCGAGTACCGGCTGATCGTGCTCGATCGGATCACGTTCGCGCTCTATCTCCCTGGCACGCTAGCGCTGCTCCTGATCGCGTATGCGGTGAAGTATCTGGCGTTCGGGGTCCGGGGAGCGCGGGCCGCGCTGGCGCAGATCCATCCGTCGCTCGAGGAGGCGGCGCGCACGTCCGGTGCAGGCTCCATGCGGGCGGCGATCGACGTGATCCTGCCGCTGGTGTCGCCGAGCATCGCGGCTGCCTTCCTCCTGGTGGCCCTGCCCTGCCTCTCGGAGCTGACCATGAGCGTCCTCCTCTTCGGTGCGGGCACCGAGACCGCCGGGACGCTCCTGTTCGAGCTGCAGAGCTACGCAAACCCGCCGGCGGCCAGTGTGGTGGCGACGCTGGTCGTGCTGATCGCGCTCGCCGGAGACGCGATGGCGCGCCGGCTCCAAGGTGATCGCCCATGAGCGCGTCGATCCGGGGGCTGGTGAAGACGTTCGGTGAGCACCGCGTGGTGCGCGGGCTCGAGCTCGAGCTCGGCGCCGGCGAGATCGTCGCGCTCCTAGGACCGTCGGGCTGCGGAAAGACCACCGCGCTGCGCATGGTGGCCGGGCTCGAGACCCCGGACGCCGGCGAGATCCGGATCGCCGACCGCACGGTCTTCAGCGCCGCGATCGACCTGGCGCCGGAGGCGCGCCACGTCGGGATGGTCTTCCAGTCGTACGCCGTCTGGCCGCACCGCTCGGTGCTGGAAAACGTCGCCTATCCGCTGCGACTCCAGAAGGATCGCGAGGCCGAGCGGAAGGCGAGAGATGCGCTGGCGCTGGTGCAGCTGGACGAGCTCGGGGACCGCTTCCCCGGGACGCTCTCGGGCGGCCAACAGCAGCGGGTCGCGCTGGCCCGCGCGCTGGTGGCGCATCCCTCGCTGCTGTTGTTCGACGAGCCGCTCTCGAACCTCGACGCCAAGCTCCGCGAGGAGATGCGACACGAGATCCGCCAGCTCGCCAAGAGCATCGGGATCACCTCGCTGTACGTCACGCACGATCAACCGGAGGCGTTCGCCGTCAGCGATCGGGTCGCGGTCGTGCTCGCGGGCGTGATCGCGCAGTGCGCGCCGCCGGAGGAGATCTACGCGCGGCCGATCGATCTCACGGTGGCCCGCTTCGTGGGACGGCTCAGCGTTCTTCGGGGGATCGAACGGTCGGGTGAGCGCGAGGTGACGCTCGACGGCGTCCACATCCCGACCAGCTTCGCCGCCACCTCCGGCGAGCTGGTCCTGGGCGTTCGACCGGAGGCCGTCGACACGAGCGACCGCGGGCTCGAGGGCACGATCCGACGGGCGACCTTCCTCGGCGAGCGGACGGAGATCGCCGTCGAGACCGTACACGGTGAGATCCGCGCCGACGTCCCCGCCTCACGAGAAGCCCGCGCGGGTGATCGCGTCCACCTCCTCATCCGCGAGGGTCGCGTCTACGGCGCGCCCGGGTGAGCCGGGAGCTCAGTCGCCGTTCGGGCCCGCTAGTCCGCACAGCTCGTCGATGCGCCCGTTCTCTCCGCGCAGCCGCTCGGCGAAGGCCAGCGGCGCCGGGCTCAAGAGGTCCCGGGCGAAGAGGGTCGCTCCGATCACCGGCTCGAGGTGGAGCCGGATGACGTGGGCCTCGTTGACGGTGTTGCGGAATCCGCCGCTCGACCGCCTCGACCAGGAGGTCGTGGCCCACCGTCTGGAACATCGCGCCACCCAGCACGACGATCGCGTTCGAGCCCCGGAGCACCAGCGTGCGCATGACCGCGGCGGCGGCAGCGCCCAGGCGCGCCCCCGTATCCTCGATGATGCGCAGCGCCAGGCCGTCGCCCTCGCGCGCTTGCTCGAAGAGGCACTGGACCACCCGGCGGATCACCGGCTCCGGGATGACGCCGCGGACCAGGTGGCGCGGGATCTCCTCCGCGGTCTCGACGCCGATCGCGCGCGGGACGCTGTCGGCGAGAGCCGAGGGGCCGGTACGGCCGTCGCTGGCCATCCAAGCGCCTCCGATCGCGCGCATCGCCAGATCTTCGGCGTAGCCGACATCGCCGGAGATCGCGCCCATCCCGCCGACCTGATGGCGGCGACCGTAGCGATCGCGACCCACGCAGTTGGTGCCCGTGCCCGCGATCAGCCCCACGCCCACCGCGTCCTTGGTGACCGCGCGGAGGACCAGCAGGGCGTCGTTCTCGACGAAGCGGCGCTCGACGGGTACCGCCTGCGCCACCATGGACTGGACGATCGTCATCTCGGGCGTGCGATCGGCTCCGGCGATCCCGAACGCGGCGGCGGTGATGTCCCGGAGGTCCGCGCCAGCGCGCCGGAGCGCGACCTCGACCGCGGCGCGAAGCTCGGCCGCGGCGGCAGTGCGGCCGATGCTCTGGTAGTTCGATCCGCCGGCGCGACCCGCCGCGATCACGTGGCCGCCGCCGTCGGCGATCATGGCGACCGTCTTGGTGCCGCCACCGTCGACCCCGAGGAACAGCTCGCTCATGGCGGATCCATCCACAACCCCACCGGCGCCGAGACCCCGTCGGGCGGCGCGTAGGGCAGCTCGATGGTGCGCCCCGCGCGCGCCGAGGCATAGGCGGCCCAGACGAATCTCGAGGACCGCGCGCCCGTCCTCGCCCGACTCCGCGGCCGAGCGGCCCTCGCGGATCGCCCGAGCGAACTCGGACATCTCCTGAGGATAGCCGTTCTGCCATAGCCACTCGTAGTCGGGGGTCGACCAACCCGGCAGGAGCTGCGCGGCCGGCTCTCCTCGAGTCGAGAACATGCGGATGCCGTTGTCCTTCAGCAGATCGACGTCGAGCACACCCTCGTCGCCCTGGAGGTGGGCGACCGAGTTCATCCCGCCGAGCAGGGTCCAGCCGGACTCGATCAGCGCGCTTCGTCCGTCTTCGAGCTCGAGGTGCACGATCGCGTGATCGTCGACGCCGCTCCGAGCGCGGTGACGATACGTGTTGAGATGCGCGGTCACGCGCTTCACCTTCGCCTTGCCGAACATCCAGCGGGCGTACTCGATGGAGTGGCAACCCATGTCCATCAGCGCGCCGCCTCCGGCCAGCTCGGGATCGAAGAACCAGTCGGAGTACGGACCCTCGTGGATCTCGGTCTGCTTGATCCAGAAGACGCGGCCGATCGCACCGGAGTCGACCAGCTCCTTGGCGCGGACAAACTTGGGACAGAAGCAGAGCTCCTCCGCGTAGCCGAGGACCAGCCGCTTCCTCGCCGCCAGCGCCACGATCCGGTCGGCGTCCTCGAGGCGCGTGCAGAGCGGCTTCTCCACCACGGCGTGCTTGCCGGCGTCGAGGGCGGCCTCGGCCACCTCGGCGTGCAGACAGTTCGGGAGTCCGATGACGACCGCCTCGATGTCGGGCTCGGCCAGCATCTTCCGGTAGTCGGCGAAGTAGCGCCTGATCCCGAGAGTTCCCGCCAGCGCTTCGCCGCGGCCGGCGCGACCGCCGCGATCGCGCGGGTAGTCGGCGCACGCGATCACCTCGGCGCCCGGGACCGCGGCGATCGCCCGGGCGTGCTTGTCGCTGACCCAACCCGATCCCACGAGCCCGAAGCGCACAGGCTCGCGGAGGGCGTCAGAGGAGCGCATCGATCTCTCCGCGGATCTTTTGGACCGCCTCGATGATGTCGTCGACGTCCTTCTCACCACCGAGGAGCAGCGCGTGGTGCAGCCAGATGGTTCGCTGGTAGGCGGCCTCACGGGCCACCGGCGTCACGACATGATCCGGTGTGAGCGCCTCGCCGTAGCGCTCGCGGATCACCGGGTAGTCGGCGGCCGTGAGCGGGAAGAGCTCGCCCACTCGATCCTGGATCGGGACGTAGAACGCGCCGTCCGCCGGGACGCCCTCGGCCTCGAGCGCCTCGACGAACCGATCGCGAAGGAGTCCGCCCCAGCGCGCCTGATCGTAGAGCAGCACCACCTCGTAGGCGGAGCACACGGTGATCCGCGGGTCCCGCTTCTGGAGCGTGAGCCCGAGATCCACCTCAGCGAGGCGGCGCTCGAAGTACCTCAGGTTGCGCGCCCTGCGCTCGCTCTGCTCCGGGAACCGCGCCAGCTGGGCGGAGAGCAAGGCAGCCTGCATCTCAGTGATCCGATGATTCCAACCGAACATCGGACCGTCGAAGTCGCAGTAACCGGGCTCCTTGCGCCCGCAGTTCACCAGCGCCTGACACCGCTGGGCCACGTCCTCGCTGTCCGTGGTGATGGCGCCGCCCTCGCCCGCGGTCAGGAGCTTCGACGACTGAAAGGAGAAGCTCCCGGCGTCGGCGAGCGTACCGGCGCCCCGACCGTTCCAGCGCGCACCGTGCGCGTGCGCGCAGTCCTCGACGATGCGCAGGCCGTGTTTGGCGGCGATCGCGGTCAGCTGGTCCATGTCCGCCATCGCCGAGCCCAGATGAACCGGGATGATCGCCGTGGTGCGCGGCGTGATCAGGGCCTCGACCGCGGCGGGATCGATGCAGAGCGTCTCGCGGTCGATGTCCGCGAAGACCGGCACCGCGTTCAGGTATGCGGGCGCAGCGGCGGTCGCGATCCAGGTGAGCGAGGGGACGATCACCTCGTCGCCAGCACGGATCCCGATCGCGCGGAGCGCGACCTCCAGCGAGACGGTGCCGTTGGCGGCCAGGACCACGTGGCGCGCCCCCACCCGCTCTGCCCATGCTCGCGCGAACTGCGTCGCCTCGCGGCCGGGCGCCGGGTAGCCGCCCCACTGCCCGCTCTCGAGCACGCGTCGAAGCGCCTCGAGCTCCGATGGACCGTGCTCCGGCCAGCTCGGCCACGCCTCACGCCGCACGGGATGGCCACCGAGAAGTGCGAGCACCGCCGGTATCCTCGATGGCGCAAGCTGCTCCGTCAACGGGCGAAGTGTGATAGTGCCGAGGGCATGCGGCGCGCCGACCTGCTCTTCGCAGCGATCGCGTTCGCCTTTGCTGCAGCTTCGGTGTTCGCCTGTGTCCCGGTCGATCGACGCCCGCCGTTCGCGCGGCCCTCGTACCGGAAGGACTTCGACGCAATCCAGCGCGCCGCCGATCGAACGCCGGTGGGGCGAGGCCCATACCACGCAGGATGGTCGCGCGTGGTGATCGACGCGCCCGCTGGAGTTCCCCTGGCGGGCTTCGAGGAGCGGGAGGGGGCCCCCAGCCAGGGCGTGCGGGATCCCGCCTGTGTCCGCGCGTTTGCGATCGAAGCGGGTGCGCGCCGCGTCGTGCTGGTGACCGCGGATCTGCTGCTGCTCGATCCGGGCGCCGCCGAGGCCGTCCGCGCCCGGTTGACCGATCGCGGGATTGATCCGACGTCGGTCTTCTTCACCGCCAGTCACACGCACTCGGGGCCGGGCGCGTACGCGAGCGGCGTCATCTGGCAGATCGTCACCGGGACGTATGACCCGCGCGCATTCGAGGCCGTCGTGGAGGCGCACGTCGCGGCGGTGGCGGCGGCGATCGCGGATCTGGCGCCTGCGCGGATCGGCTCGAGCTCGGAGCGCGTCGCCGGACTGACGAAGAACCGCACCGAGAAGGACGGCCCCCTCGACGAGCGCCTCTTCGTGCTCCGCTTCGAGAAGGCGGACGGTCGGGCGGCTGCGTTCTGGGCCTACGGCTGCCACGCCGTCACCAAGGTCGCGTCCAACCTCCTCCTGTCCGCGGACTATCCCGGCGAGGTGGCGGCGGCGTACGAGGGCCGCGAGCTGCAGGTGCTCGGCTTCGCGGCGGGCGGGGTCGGGAGCGCGAACCCGAGGGTCGATCGGGACGACACCTCCTGGCTGGTGGCGCCGTTGATCGCAGGGCTCCGTCGCGCGCTCGTCCGTGCGGCGGCCAACAGCCGGTCCGAGGGCACGCTCACCGCCGCGCAGGTCGACCGACCGCTGCCACCGCTCCGCTACCGTCTCACCGACGAGCTCGCCGTCTGGGACCACGCGGTCGCGCCGTTCGTCGGCGGAGACCGCGTGCGGTTCGGCGCGATCGCGATCGGTGACACCGTCCTCCTGCACATGCCCTGCGAGCCGAGCACCGTCCTGACGCGCATCGCCCGCGCGCGCGCCCGCGAGCTCGGCATCGAGCTCGCGATCCTTCCCTTCAATGGAACCTATCTCGGGTACGTGACACCGCGCCGCGTCTACGATCTCCCCGAAGAGAAGGGCGACGAGCTCCTCTTCTACGAGACCCATACGATGACGTTCCTAGGCGCGTGGGGCGGCGATCTGATGATGAACCTCGGCCTCCGACTCGCGGCCGGTGTCCGGGCCCGCGCGCGCGGCGCCGCCCCGCCCGGCTTTTTCTGATCGGGTAGCCTCGACTCCATTCGGATCAGAGCTTGGAGATCGCTTCGCGAACGTTCGGGAACTTACGTCTGTACGCTTCTTCGATCGCGTCGAGGATCTCGAGCTGGATCGACGGGGGGAGCGTCCGGATCTCGGAGGAAGGCGTCCCTTCACGGAGGCGTGCGGCTGCGAGCGACAGGCTGGCGAGAAGACCCGCCATGTACGCGTCAACCAGCATCCGGTCCTTGTCGCGGACGCCGTCGAAGAACGGCTGGCCCATCTTGCGGACGAAGATCCTCTTCGGGCTCTGGTCGTCGCCGGCGGGCTTGAAGATGAGCCCGATCGTACGGTGATCGGGGAGCTTGTCCTGCTTGAGCTCGTACGCGCGGACGCCGCGCATCTTTCGGCGGAGCGCCCGGATCATGAACCCTTGATCGACTTCGCCGCGCGAGGCGCAGTTGACGATGACGGCACCGTCCTTCATCCCGCGCATCATCCTCTCGTCGACCACCCGCGGCCGGCCGACGCACGAGAAGTAGTAGTCGGTCGCGGGGCCAGGCTCGTCCTCTTGAAGGACGACCTCGAACCCGGCATCGTGGGCCGCCTTCGCGCGCTCGCCATCCTTCTCAACGACGATGACACGCCCGAAGCCTTCGCTACGGAGCGCCTCCGCCACGCTCGGCCCGACGGCGCCTCCAAACCCGATCACCGTCGCGCTCATCTCCGAGACCGGGCGGCCCTTGTCTACGATCTGCTCCACCTCATGCGCGACGATCCACTCCCCGAGCAGGGTCGTTTCGATCAGCTTCTTCAGCGGCGCGTCGGCGAAGGCCTCACAGGCAAACCTGCGGACGGGCTCCTCCTCCAGCGCGTTGAGCCCGCTCTGCGTGAACACGACGTACGCGTTCTCGATCGAGTCGTCGTCCTGGGTCGCGCGCACCATCGCGCGCGCGGATTCATACCCCCCGCCCAGGCCCAACAGCTTGCGCCCGTGTCGCTGCGCGTGCTCCTTGCGGGAGAGATAATGGTCGACGAGGTCCTGCCGGTGCTCCTCGGGCAGCAGCAAGCTGTCGCCGAAGCCGGGATCCACGCGCCGGGCACCGCGCTCGAGCCCCGCAACCGTGATCGGAGAGGAGGACACGCCCTGCCCTTTACACGCGATGCTGGAGAGTCCGGCGCATCGAATCAATAGATCGACGAGCTGTTCGAGCGCCGGGAGCAGGTGTGTGCCGATCACGAGATCGATGTCGGCGAACGAGTCCGGCCCGAGCAGCCCGCGCGCCTCGAGGCGGCTCGCGATCGCGTTCATCGCGGGAAGGCGGCCGAGCTCGGCCTGCTGATCGTTCGAGGCTTGCACGCGGACGCCGTACAGGCGGTGCCGCCGCAGCTGATCCAGCAGCGCCTGTGCGACCTCGGGCGGGTCTCCCACCGGGTCGGAACCCAGGGTCTTCGCACCCTGGAAGACGGCCCGTGCGCTCTCGGAGAGCGAGGCGACCGCTCGCTCCATGCTGTCGGGGCCGCCGTACCAGCTCTGGATCGAGAGGATGACGTCCCCGAGCGCCCGTCCCGTCTCGGGTGACCCCTCGCCCACGAGCGCCATGGCCTTGTTCATCTCCGGCGTCCCGTGCAGGAGCACGCGGGCGATCGGTGGCACGGCCGGGTTCACGGGCGCGGTGGTCCATGCCCGATGGATCAGGTGCTGGGCGAAGTGCGCAGCGAACCAGGTCTGATCGATCTCCTCGGGCGGGATCGGTCGGCGCGAGCGCGGAGGTGTCTCGGTGTTCCGGACGACGCGATCGACGACGAGCGCCTCACTGAATCTGTCGACGTCGTTGAGGGCTCCGTCGGCTTCGAACGCCTCCTTGAGGGCACGTTCGGTGAGCGCCATTCGCGCGACCTCGCGGGCGACCTGTCCCTGGATCTCGTCGAGGTTCTCGACTCGAAGGGCCCCGTGCGCGCTGGCGACGCGACGGATCTCGGCGAGCGCGCGCTGCATCTCGACCGGCAGCTCGTCGGCGTTCGCGAGCGCGAGGTTTCGATAGACGCCGAAGGCGCTGAGCCTCACCCGATCCACCCTAGGTTCCGCGGGGATCCGGATCGCTTACCTCCAGCTCGTAAACGCTCCGAGAGACCGGCGACAGATGTCTCCGCCGGAAGGCCGAGCCATGCGCCGACGGCCTCGCGCTGGGTCCGAGATCGCGGGACTCCCGAGGATCCACGGTCGTCTAGCGCAGCTCGAAACGCAGCAGGGCCTCCACCGATATCGGCTCGATGAGACTCAAAGAGCTCGGCGCACAGCTTCGAACGCGGGGGGCGCTCGCCGGTGCGGCCGTCGCGATCGCAGCAGGAACCACCTCCGGCATCGTCGCCGCGGTCCACGACACGCCCGACCCCGGTCGGGCGGGCGGCCAGCGGCCGGTCGCTACGGCCCAGCGGACGCCCGGAACGGCCGCGCTGAAGTCCTCGATCAAGAGCCCGAACGCAACCGCGAAGCCGAGCACGCCGCCCGCCCAACACGGCGCGCATCGATTGGCGGGACCGACCTGCGACGCGAAGCCCAAGGTCGTTCGGGGGAGCGTGGTCTACGGATCGGATCTGTCGATGTGGAACGGTGATGCCCAGTTCCGCGCCGAGCTCGGGGACCACGCCAAGCGCTTCATCGGGATGAAGGCCACCGAGGGGCACACCTATACCGACCCAACCTTCATGCACCGAGCGCGGCTCGCGATGCGCGCGCTCCACCACGGCGAGAAGGACGCGCTCATCTTCTATCACTACCTGAGCCCGTCGGGCGGCAGCGCGTCGCAAGCCCACGCGTTCCTGAGAGCCCTCGCGAAGGCGCACGTCATCAAACCCCAGGCGCACGGAAAGTACGAGGTTCCACCGGGCGTCATGCTCGCGGCGGATTACGAGGGTGACGCGCTCGGCCATGACGCGCTCGCTCGGGGCTTCATCAACGAGCTCTCTCACCGCACTGGGCTGCGGATCCAGCCGGGTGGACGCATCCTCATGTACGGCTCCGTAGGGAACCTCGGAGCGTTCCACGGGCTCGATTCCAAGGCTCCGATCTGGAGCGCGCAGTACGGAAAGCCGCGCGACATGCGGTTCGTCGACCGGCGGAACGGCAGCATCTGGCAGTTCACGGACGGCAAGATCAACGCGCCCCGCGGCGCTGCGCGCAATCTCGATCTGGATCTGTTCTCGAACGGGCGTCCTGGCTTTGCCGCCCAGGACAAGCTCCGAGCGATGGCCGGCGACGCACCGGTCTGCCAAGCCCCGGCTCCCAAGGCGCGGCTCGCGGCGGCGGACCTGCCTGGACCGCTTCGCATCCGCCTCCAGCAGCACCGCGGTTGAGCACTGCTCCCCTCAGCGACAAATGTCCCCGGCCTCGACAGCTCGAGACGCCAGGCGGCGTCGTTCGAGACCGCCGGGAAGCCAACCACCGAGCGTTCTCGCAGGATTAGCTCCGCATGAACCGGCCCGGTCCGACGCCTCGATAACGTCGTCATGAAGATGCAGCGCTCGAGCCTGGGACGCGTCCTACGCGCCGTCAAAGAGGATCCGAGAAGGCTGGCCGCGTGCGCGGCCGGGGGCGCTGTGCTCGCAGGCGCAGCGATCGCCCCGACGCTGGGCCACTCGCCTCCCCAGGCCGGACCGAGGCCCGATCTGGGCCGCAACGTCCTGACGCTCTCACCCGAATGCGCACGCGCGCATGCGGGGGACGTCATCGAGCTGACCACGAACAACGGCCAGCGTGCGCGCGTCATCCTGCGACAGCAGGCGAAGTCGGTGAACGAGGTGGCCTCCGAGACCACGAGCGCGCCGCTCGGCCCCTCCGCGAGGAAGGCGCTCTGCGACGCTCAGGCGACGCTCCTGCCCACGATCGGGAGGGAAACCGGCAAGGTCGCAGCGGGCGCCGCCGGCGCCGAGGAGCGCGACCTGCTGCTCGACTCGCGCTCGATCGTCTCCAGCTCGAAGGTGGCGCTGGCGGCGTCGGCCGGCGCGCCCGAGGTGGGTCGCGCGGAACAGCATCGGATCGACGCGCTGATCGCGAAGATCGCCGGCGAGCGCCGGAACGATCCCAGGGCCTGGGCGCACGACGTCCAGGATCTCGCGAACGCCGCCGATGCGCTCGCCGCGGGCGCCGCACGTTTGACCGCCGAGCCGGACCAGGAGCGCCTCGATACCGGCGCGACGACCCCGGACGGGATGAGCGCCGACGCCCAGGCGAAGATCCACGTGGAGGCCGTCGCCCAGCAGCGCGCCGCCCACGAGCGCGCCGCCTTCGACGCTGCGCTCGCCAAGAAGGCGAAGCGTACGGCGACCTCCGAGCTGAAGGCACACGTCGGTGGCTTGGTGCGCGCGATCTACGCTCCGCACACCGGTCAACACGGAGGGCGGGAGCTCGACGGTGAGATCGGGCGCGCGATCGCGCGTGCCAAGAAGCTCGCAGCAGCGCAGGCCCGGACGGGGAAGGTCGATGTCTCCGCGATCGCAAAGGCGATCGAGAAGCGTGTGCGCACCTCGCCGACCGTCCGGAAGAGCTGGGTGGACACGAACGTCGCCCGCTATTACACGCCGCAGCCGGACGCGTTCGAGTGCTCGAACTACAGCACGTACATGGCGATGCGCGCGCTGGGTGTTCACCCGTCGATCGACCACATCCGTGAGATCACCAAGGTCAGCGCGACCGGCGGCCACGGTCTTCCGGGCGGCGGCGACTATCTGGCGGACCGGATCAACCGATCCCGCCTCCCCGTCAAGGCGACGTACGACGCGAGCGCCGATGCCAGAGCGATCCTCGCGAAGGTTCGGCAGGGCTACGTCGCGATCGTCAACGGCGCTGCGGTCGGCAGCAACGGCGGCCACTTCTTCACCATCGTCGGTGTGACCCGCGACGGGAAGGCGATCGTCGCCGACCCGTGGCAAGGAGATATCGCCTCGCTCGGATCGAGGTGGTCGCCGTCGCAGCTCGACTTCATGAGCAAGCACGGGGATCATCCTCCCGGGTTCGTGATGCTGGAGCGGCTCACGTAGTTGGAACCGGTTCTTCCAACCGGCCCGAATGCCGAGAAGACGGCGGAGCTTGCGCGGCGGTCGGCCCCGTATTCCTGATCGAGTCGTGATGGCCGGGATCGTCTATCGACTTCGCACGGGTTGTCAGTGGAAGGCGCTTCCGCGCGAGTTCAGCTCGGGTCGGGCGTGTCCCGCTCGGTTCCAGCGATACCGTTGTTCGATCACGCCGCATCACCCCTCACATCCGGCCGCGCGGCGAGCGGCCTCTGGTTGGATGCGTTCGCGGTAAGCCACGCCGCTGGGTTGTCGAGCGGACGAACGCCTGGCACAACCGATTCCGCGCACGACTCCCCAGTGTGGACTGCGATCGACGGACCGCGCTACGGCAACGGGCCGACGCAAACGTCGGCATCGCCCACGCCGAATCGCCGAAAATCTCAGGGTGAGGAGCCTGGGATGCGATCTCTGAGCGACGTCGAACGGACGAGGGCCCTCCAGCTGTTCGCGAATTATCCGCTGCTCGAGCACGCGTCCGCCGCGTCGATCGAGACGATCATCAGTGAAGCCGAGATCGGGGAGGCGGAGCTGGGGACCCGGATCCTCGTGGAGGGCGAGCGGCCCTTCGCCGTCACCTTCCTGTTGGAAGGATCGGCGCGCATCTACCATGGGCTGGCGGACGGGCGGGAGTTCACGCCGAAGATCCTCTCGGCGCCGAACCACTTCGGAGACATCGAGCTCATCTCGGGCTTCGAGGTCAACGGCCAGTCGGTGGAGCTGCTCGGGCGATCGATCATTGCGATCGTACCCTGGTCCGCGCTCCGCCGCGTCCTGCTCGGCGATCATGCCGCGTGCGTCGGATGGCTCACCGGTCTCGCGTCGCAGTTCGTTTATACGATCGACGCCGATCGGCACAACGTGTTCTGCGGCCTGTCCGGCCGGATCGCGAACGTGCTGCTCTCCTATGCCGACGTCTTCCGCGACGCGGCGCGCGAAGGGATCGAGGTCTGCGTCCCCTTGTCGTTGGCGCAGCTCGCCAAGCAGGTCGGGAGCGTGAAGCGCTCGATCCTTCGCGTGCTCGGTGAGTTCAAGGACCGCGGCATCCTCCACGCGGGCGCCTCCGGTCTGGTGATCTCGCACCCGGAAGCACTGGCGAGCGAGACGCTCCCGGGCGGGTTGGGCCTCCGCCATGAGGCGCGCGGACCCGGGCTTCTCGGGCCGGGGATCTGAAACCTGAGCCAGATCTCGGGTGCGTGACACCGCCACGCGCCACGTCTTCTGATCGGTCTCATTCCGCCGCACGAAGTGCTTGCGGGGAGCATCGGCACGCCCGCTGCAGCGCGGTCGGCCATGTCGCACGCGCACGCTCCGAGGTCGGTCGCTCTCATCACCGGCGGTGCCGGTTTCATCGGATCGAACCTGGCGTTCGAGCTGGCCCACCGCGGCTTGTCGGTCATGGTGTTCGACAACCTGTCCCGGGCCGGAGTGTCGATCAACGCCCGCTGGCTGCGCCGGGAGCACCCGGACCGGATCGACCTCGTTCGCGGGGAGACCGGCGACCGGGAGGCGGTGCGCGAGGCGGTTCGATGCGCCAGCGTGGTCTTTCATTGCGCCGCCCAGGCGTCTTCTTCGACCAGCTTCAAGACGCCCCGCGAGGACTTCGAGAGCAACCTGATCGGGACGCTGAACGTGCTCGAGGCCCTCCGCGAGCTTCCCGATCCTCCGGCGCTCGTGCACGCCTCCACCAGCAAGGTCTACGGCCGTCTCGCGGACGTCCCGGTCATGCGGATCGGCGCACGACATCTCCCGATCGACGGCGAGCTGATCGCACACGGCGTCTCGGAGTCCGAGCCGCTCGACCTGCGGACGCCGTTCGGCTGCTCCAAGGGCGCGGCCGACCAGTACGTGCTGGAGTACGCGAAGAGCTACGGCATTCCTGCGGTGGTCCTGCGCATCGGCTGCGTCTACGGACCGCACCAGTTTGGGACCGAAGAGCAGGGCTGGGTGGCTCACTTCCTGGAGCAGACGGTCCGCGATCAACCGATCGTCATCTACGGAGACGGCCACCAGGTTCGCGATCTCCTCTACGTCGACGATCTGGTGTCCGCTCTGGTGCTGGCGGCGGAGCAGATCGGCCGCACGCGTGGCCGCGCGTTCAACCTGGGCGGTGGTCCCGCCCACGCGCTCAGCCTGCTGGAGGTCGTCGATCGACTGGAGCACATCTGCGGCCACCGCCCCAAGCTGGACTTCGAGGTCTGTCGTCTGGGCGATCGGCCCTACTATGTCTCTGACTTCCGGCGTTTCACCGAAGTCACCGGATGGCGCCCGCGCATCGCGCCGGACGACGGGATCGAACGGCTCCACAGGTGGGTCCTGAACCGAAGTCAGGCGGAGGAGATCGATCCGCGCGTCCGCGAGCAGAAGAGCGAAGCGTTCGAGGGGAGCAAGGTGTAGCGCGGCCGTTTCAGCCCACGTTGAGGGTGACGTGCCCGCCGTTCCGCTGAAGCTCCGCCGCCATGTCGCGGCGGAACTGGGCCTGCGTCGTCGCGTTGCCGACGATGCCCATGCAGCCGATGGTGCCGGGCGTGCCGCCGTCGGGATGGATCCGGAGGTCGCCGCGCACTCGCCCGACCCTCGGGTCGTACTTGTTGCTGAGCGCGAAGCTGTAGCCGACACCGCCGACGTTCATCGAGCTGTTCCCGCGGTTCCACATGTGGGCCGAGACGGAGTACTGGCCCATCGGCAGGTTGCCGGCGCCGTGACCGCCGCTGCGATAGTTGTACGTGTGGCCGTTCACGGTGATGCGGCCTTCGATCATCTGGTTGCGCGCGCCGGAGTTCCGCACGCGGTCGACGGTCGCGTGCAGGTTCTGAGCGGGGCCGCCGGGTCCGTCGACCGCGCCGAGCTGCGGTGCGCCGCTGGGAGCATCGCTGCCGTTCCAACCGCCCGCAACGCTGCGCTGGTTCGAGAAGCAGCCGCCGCCCATCCGCCCGCGATCGGAGCCGCCCGCGCGGTTGCTGTTGTTGTTGAGCATCGACATGAGCGCGAGCTGGATCAGCGTCGCGGGATCGAGCTGCATGAGCAGCGCGGCGAGCATCTGGACCTGCATCAGCTGCAGATAGTCTTGTGCCCCGCCTTGCCCGCTTCCGGCGCCCTGGAAGATGTCACCGGTCTGGAGGAACGATCCGAGATCGACGGGAAGATAGCCGCCACTCTGGAACGCAGAGCCCTGGAGGAAGCTGGGCTGGGACGAGAACGCCGGGTTGAACCTGAGCAATTGTGGACCTCCTGTCGTGGTTGCTCGATCGGGATTGTCGCGAAGGTCGGGTGTGAATGGCAAGTCCACAGGGCGACGGTGGGATGTCCGATCAGCTGGACCGAGACTCAGCGGAGGTCCTGACGTGGTGAGCGATCGTCGGCGCGCGCTCCAATCGAACGGTCCCGCAGTCGGTGTGACCCTGATCCGCTCATCATCGTGCGGTGACCCATAGCTCGCGACAGCTGACGCCCAGGGTGGCGACCACTCCGCCGCAGCAGGTCGCGCCCCGGAGCCGCGCGGCCGCGCGATCGGTCGGACAGGGTAGATCGAACGGCTCCCCGCCGGTCCCACCGGCCTGAAGCGGCACCAGCGTGCGGCTTCCGAGCACCTCACGGATGGCGAAGCGCGGCGGATCGCTGGACCCGGCCAGATCCACCACCTCGAAGTGCGCGCACGAGAACGAGATCTGATCGACGAGATCGCCGGAGCGGCCGGAGAGGCCCACCACGATCTCTCCGGCGGGACAGCGCGCGTCGTACGGCTCGCCGCCCGTCCCACCCCGCGGCGGGGCATCGGTCCCCGGCGTGAGGACGAGCGAATACGTGTATGGAGTGGTGGTGGTGTCCTCGAGGATCGAGGGGGTCGCGCAGTGCTCTCCGATCTGATCGAGGTACAGGCCGGAGCGGCCGACGAGGCCGACGATCACCTGACTCGCCCCGCAACCTTCGGCTCCCCAGGCGTCGAGATAGCTCCAGCCGGTAGTCGCCGTCTCGTACGGCTCGACGAGCTCGACGGCGCCCGAGGGACAGCCGTCGTCGGGGCCGAGCGCGCAGCTCTCGTCAATCCCGTCGCACCGCTCGACCTCCGGAAGGATCTCGCCCTCGCAGGGGCCGAAGCGATCCCCGACGCAGGCCGCCAACCCCACCTGGCAGATGCCGACGCCCGCCGTGCTCATGGGACCGGCGTAGCAGGTCTTTACTTCGTTCGGCTTGCAGGCTTGGGGTCCGCTGTCGGGCGCCTCCAGACCCGCGTCGAGCAGGGCGGCGTCCACCGTCGAGCCCGAATCCCTCTCGCCACCGTCGTCGGGAGCGATCGACGAGCGGCATCGACCATCCCGGCAGTGGAGACCGGCCGGGCACGGCGAAGAGGCGTTACAGAGGCGACCCTCGTAGTCGGGCTCCGGGGCACACCCCGCGATCACGAGAAACGCGAGCGCTCTGAAGGCCGCTCCCACCGACCGGTGAGCCTAGCATCATTCCTCGCCTTGAGCGCATCGGATTGGGAGTGTCGCTCCGTCGCCTGCCCGCTGAGCGGTGTCACCGATCGAGAGCTCGCGGAGTCTTCTCATGCGGACTGATCGACTCCACGGGTACGTCTACCTCGGCTTGACCGAGGTCGGGCCGGCCACACCGATTCATCCCGATCCGCCTCTTTTCGCCGAGGCCGCTACCGCGGGCGCACCACCGTGACGGGCGTCGGTCCCCCGATCTCGGCGCGCTTGGTGGGGCTGATCGGCGCGAAGGCCGCGCCGCCCTGAAAGACACCGCCCAGATCGAGGTTCTCGACGCTGAGACCGAGGACGTCACAGGTGCGATCGCCGTGCGTCCAGCGGAAGAGCGAGCCCACGTCGGAGGCCACCACGAAGCCGTCCGGGAACGGGACGATGGTGTTGGCGTTCTCCATGTGGGTCGCCACCAGCGGCACGAGCTGGTGCCCATCGAGCCGAAAGATCTGACCGCTGAACGCTCCGACCAGGATCCCGAGGCCAGGGACGAAGCGCACCGCGCCCCCGAGATCGTCGGGGATCGGGATCTCCTCGAAGCTCTGTCCGTCCCATCGCCCGACGACTGGTGATTGGATCGTGGTGAAGTACACCGCGCCTGAGTAGATGAGCGTGCCCTGCTCAGCGTCATGATCATTCGGGAGCTGATGGAGCACACGCCCGTCGGTGACGTCGATCAGCTGGGACGATCGGCTCATCCCCAGCACCCCGTCCCCGTACGGGTTCGGGATCAACCACCGCAGCCCGATGATCGGCGAGCCCACCTGAGGGAGCAGCTCGACCCGATCGTTCTCGATCGAACCCGCCATGACGGCGCCGGTACTGGTCACGACCCAGAGCCGGTCGCCGTCGAGCGTGGCGGTCTGAGCACCGACAGGAGGGACGACCTCGATGGGCGTGCTGGTGCTGCCGCGGAGGCGAAAGAGCCCCGGCGCTTGAAACGCCACCGCGTAGACGTCCCCAGCGTCGCCTTCGAGGAGCTCGGCGATCGCGCTCTCCGTCTGCAGGCTGATGGTCTCGCTCTCGACCCGACACGGATCGGGGCGCGGATCCTGGTAGAGGAAAGCGTCGATCTCTGCGCTGGTTCGACCGGTCTTCTCCCAATCGGCGCCTCCGAGCAGCGGCAGCGTGTAGATCGATTCGGCCTTCGGGAGCGGATCCATTCCGGTGCCCGGGAGCAGCCGACCCTCGGCGGGAAACAGCGCCTCGACAGGCTCGGAGAAGAGAAGGAGCTCGAGCGAGGCCGATCGGTCTGCAGTCCAGATCGGAGGTCGGATTGGGTCCATCATAGGAAGCGCGTAGACGAAGGCATCGACCTTGTGGTCGTGATGACCGACGAGGAGCGCAGTGGCGTCCGGGGTCTCAGGAATCCCGTGGATGTAGACCACTTCGCCCTCGGCGCACGACGTCACCAGCAGAAGCGTACCGACCAAGAACCTCCCCGACACGTGCCGATGATACACGCGCGCTTCCAAACAACGTCTGGGATCGTCGCCGCGCGGACGCCCACCGACCTCGGGCAAGCGGGCGAGTCGGTCAGCAGTGGATCGGCACCTTCCGGGCGCGCCTCTGCGGCCTTCGCCACGGTTTCTTCGTCATCTGCGGTGCTTCTCCATCAAGAACGGAACCACGGCGTTTTGCGGCACTCGGTGCTGCTCGGAAGTCTTGAGGTTCTTGAGGAGGACCTCTCCGGTCGCTTGCTCCTCCTTCGCCACCACCACCACCCAGGTCACGCCCGAACGGTCCGCGTGCTTCAGCCCGTCCCTCATCCGGAGATCGTCGAGCGCGGGGGCGGTGCGGATGTCGGCCGCCCGCAGCGCACGAGAGAGCTCGCGAACCTGCGCACGAAACTGCGGTTCGGTCCCGAACACCAGCACGTCGGGCCCCAGGTCCGCCTTCGGGAGAAGGCCGTGCTCCTCGAGGAAGTTCCAGGTGGTCACGTCCCCCATGCCGAACCCGATCCCCGGGATGCGCTTGTCGCTGAACAAGCTGACGAGGTTGTCGTAGCGGCCGCCGCCGAAGATCGATCTTCGGTTCGTCGGCGACTCGTCGAACACCTCGAAGACCGTGGACGTGTAGTAGTTGAGTGCGCGAATGATCATCGGATCGAACCTGACCGGCGCGGAAGAGAGCTGCTCGCGAATGATCGGCACGATGTGCGAGCGCTCCACCGCCTCAGGCCCTGCAGCCCGACAGTAGGCGTCGAGGTCCATCACGACGAGATCCTGGAGCTTGCTCCGCTGGGTCGCGTCCAGCCCACACTTCTCCATCGCCTCGCTTCGCGCGTCGGCGTCCACCTTCTCCCAGCGATCGATCACCATGCCGACATCGACGAGCCGATCCACCGGTACGCCGACGAAACACTGGAGCGCCCCTTCGACCAGGATCCGGTCGTTCACCCGCAGCAGGTAGTCACTCCCGGACGCTCCCAGCGCCGCGAGCAATGCGCCGGTCAGGTCGAAGATCTCGATCTCGGCCTCCACACCCTCCGATCCGAAAATGTCGACGTTGAGCTGCCAGTGCTCTCGCACTCGACCACGCTGCGGGCGCTCGTAGCGGTGGCAGTTGACGTGTGAGTACCAGCGCGCGGGAAGCGCGATGTCGTGCACATGGCCAGCGATGATTCGCGCCACCGAAGGCGTCATCTCGGGGCGAAGCGCCAGCGCTCGACCGCCGCGGTCGGTGAGACGGTACAGTTGCTGGTTCGCGATCTCCTCTCCGGACTTCGCCTCGTAGATGGCTGCAGGCTCGAGGATGGGACCGTCGTAGCGCCGAAAGCCGAAGAGCTCCACGCATCGAAACAGCTTCTGGAAGATCTGCGTCCGGACCGACATCTCCTCTGGGAGGAAGTCTCGAGTTCCCTTGTAAGGCTGGGTGGGTAGCTTCGACATGAGGGCCTCAGTCTACCCGTCCGCCGTTGGCTCGACTGCCATGAAATAGCCAGTGAGCGTCGAAAAGTGGTCGCGCTCTCCGAGCAGCTCGAGGCCTTGCCCTTCACCTCGCGGATCTGGAGCTGCGCGGCGCCCCCGACGCGTAGACCGGATCAGGAGCCCCGCGCCCCACGCTCCACGCCCAAACCGTCACACCGTGACGCGACTCCTCGAACGACGCTCTTCACTGCTTTTCCTGGATCGCGCTCACCAGCTCGCTCTTCTTCATGCGGCTGCGGCCCGGGATTCCGAGCTTCTTCGCCTCGTTGTAGAGCTCGTCGCGGGTGCGCTCGGACATCGGCTTGCCCGGCTTACCGGTGCCCTGGGTCCTCTTGTTGGGCGTGCGGCCCTCCTGCCGCCGGCCCTTGTTGACCGTGCGAGCCGCAATCTCTTTGGCGCGCTTCGTCGACGAGCCCCGCTGTTTGGCGCTGCTCTTGATGTGCTCGTACTTTCGTTCGTCCTTGTTGCTCCATCCACGTGGCATGACTCGCCTCCTCGAAGCGAGGACGGTGCACGCGACATGCCAGAGGGGTGCTCGCTAGAGCGCCGCCAGCGCGGCCTCGAGGGCCGGCGCCGTCTCCCGGCCCACGGACACCGAGACCTCGTACGCGAACTCGGGGTCGTCGTACTGCGCCGGATCGAGGATGTAGCCCAGCTCGTCGTTGCCGAGCCCGATCACGAGCGGGTGGCGCGCGCCGGCCTCGGCCAGACCCTGCTTGATCCGCTGGCCGACCATCGGCGTCGGCTCACCCGGCACCAGCGCCCACTTGGCGGGGCCTAGATCGATGCGCGCAACCTCGGTGATGAAGCCGCCCTTCGTGCCACGGGGGTGCGGCTCGATGAGACCGATCCGCTCCATCAGCTGGAACAGCTCGTTGTCGGTGACCAGCTCGACGGGTGCGCTCCGAAAGCCCACCTGCCTCACGTCGGCCGGTTCGGCGTGCTCCAGCGCGGACAGCGCGACCTCCGCCAGGCGCCGGCCCATCTCGTCGACGAACGTGGACCGCTCGGAGACCGAGGCGCCCTCGTCGACGTCGGCGGTGACCATCCCTCCCAGCGAGCCGTTGGCGAAGACAGCGGTCCCGCCGCGCGCCGCCTCGATCTGCGTCCGCATCGCTCCGGGAAAGTCGGCCGAGAGCAGGCGAGCGCGATCTCCAGGGTCTCGGCGTGGCAGCCGAAGTTCACCAGCTCGGCGATCGTGCGACCGTCGTGCGTCCTCGCCTCCATCACCTCGATCGCGCGATCGTAGACGCCGGGGTTGCGGAGATTCTCGACCAGCCCGTCCGGGATCTCGCCGCGTCCGAACCACAGGCGGGCCGGCTCGGCGCGCTCGGCGGCGCGCATCACGCTGGCGGCGAGCCTCCGCTCCAGGACGCGCTGGTATCCAGGATCGATGCCGCTCTCGATCGGGAAGGCGTAGAGCAAGGCCTGGCCCCAATAACCCATCGTGTCCGGGCTCTGGTGGTTGTGCGTCGACGCAACCGCGACGTGGATCCCGTTGCCCACGAGCCGCCGCACGCGCTCGACGGTCGGATAGATGAGACCGATGACGTCGGCCATCACGAGCGCGACGCGATGCGTCCCGTCGTCGAAGAAGAGGCAGCGCGCAGAGATCGGGTCGCGGACGCGCTCCATCTTGCGCTGGAACCCGAAGCCCGCCAGCCAGACCTCCGAGCCGGGCGGCGGGGTCAGAATCGATCGAGGCGGCGCCGCACCGAAGGCCGGGGCCGGAGCGCCGGGGGATCGGCCCGATCGGGTACGCGGGGTGGGCCACCCGCGGAGGCGGCCGCGTGGGGAGCAGGCACCCGGAGACCCCCGCGACGCCCGAGAGCAGGACCTGGCGCCTCGAGAGCTTCATTCGAGCGAATACCTCCGGAAGACGAACAGGCCGCCGAGCAGGCCGGTGGCGCCGATCAGCCCCACCAGGCGCAGGCCCAGCGGGTGCGATCGGCTCTGCCCGAACCACTGGAACAGATAGCCGACAGCGCCGGTGGCCACCGCCTCGCCGAGCTTCTCCACCACGCCCGACATCCCGGTGTACATCGCCTCGCGCCGGAGCCCGGTCCGCTTCTCGTCGTGATCGATCACGTCGGCGAGGAGCGGACGCGGCAGCACGAAGAGCGTCGCCGTCGAGAACCCGGCCATGAAGAAGAGGATGACGCCGTGAACGAGCGGCGGCAGGGGCCCGAGCCCGATCGTCCCCATCAAGGGCAGCGTGACCACGTAGCCGAGCGCGCCCCAGCGGATCACCTGCGCCTTGCCACGCCGATTGGCGAGGCCTTGGACCAGCGGGAACGCCAGCGTCGCCACCACGATGATCACCGCGAGCATCAGCGAGGCGGTCGAGGCCGAGACCCGCATCAGCTCGGTACCGAGGTAGGGGACGGCGAGCACCGCGGAGAACGAGGCGAGGCGAAGCGCGAAGATCATCGCGCCGTAGCGGAGGAACGCTTGGTTGGACAGCGAGACCGCGACCGCTTCGCGGAAGCCGAACGAGGCTCTACCCTGCCCATCCTCCTGCGGCGGCTCGCGCACCAGCAGGAGCACCGGCAGCACCGAGATGAACGCGGCCGCCGCCGCCACCACCGCCAGGAGCTCGAAGCCGTTCGCCAGCGCGATCCCCAGCACCGTCATCGCGCCCATCCCGATCATCGGCGCGGCCACCACCGATCCTGAGACGTTGGAGGCGACCTCGAACACCGACATCCACATCGAGAGCCGGACCCGTTGCGGTGCGTCGCGCGCGATCTCGGGGTGCAGGGCCGAATACGGCGCGAACACGCAGGTGTACGCGGCGTAGAAGACCATCAGCGAGATCGCGAGCTGCACCACCACCTTGGGGTCGTCGACCGGGAGCCCCGAGGGCGGGAAGAACAACATCACGAAGCTGACGCAGAGAAACGGGAGCCCGAGCGCGATCCAGGGGAGGCGCCGGCCGAAGCGCGAGCGGGTCCGATCGCTGAGGTGCCCCACCAGCGGCTCGATGAAGGCGCCAGCGCCGCGCTCGACGAGGCGGATCGTCCCGATCATTGCCGCGCTCAGCAGGATCACGCCCTCGCCCTCGGGCGGGTTGTAGAAGTACATCAGCCAGGAGCCGACGATCAGCGGCAACAACCCCTGGCCGAACGCCCCCACGGCATACGCCAACACCACCCGCCAGCGGAGGACCACGGCGTGCGACGAAAGCAGGTCCCGGCTATGATGGCAATCCGCGTGGTGCTCCCTGTCTCGCCTCCTGTCGCACCGATGCTGGCCAAGCTCCTTCGAGACTTTCCCGAGAGCTCGGACGGCCTGATCTTCGAGCCCAAGTGGGACGGCTTTCGCGCGATCGTGTTCCGCGACGGCGACCGTATCTACACGCAGAGCCGCGACCAGAAGCCGCTCGATCGCTACTTCCCGGAGCTGAACGCGCCCTTTCTCGAGAACCTCCCCGAACGCTCGGTCCTCGACGGCGAGATCGTCATCGCCGGCCCGGACGGGCTCGACTTCGGCGCATTGCAACTCAGGTTGCACCCGGCGGCCTCACGGGTGGAGAAGCTGGCGGGCGAGACCCCGGCCTCCTTCGTCGCCTTCGACGTGCTGGCGCTCGGCGACGAGTCTCTGCTCGAGGTCCCCTTCGAGGAACGTCGCGCTCGCCTCGAGGAGGCGCTCGCCGGTGTGCGCCCCCCGATCTACCTCACGCCCGCGACCCGGAACGGCGACACCGCCCGCGACTGGTTCGCCCGCTTCGAGGGCGCCGGCCTCGACGGCGTGATCGCGAAGCCGACCGATCTCTTTTACCAGCCGAACAAGCGCGTCATGCTGAAGATCAAGCACCGCCGTACCGCCGACTGCGCGGTCGCAGGGTTCCGCTGGTACAAGGAGGGCAAGGGCGAGCTGATCGGCTCCCTGCTCCTGGGCCTCTACGACGAGGAAGGACGGCTCCACCACGTCGGCATCACCTCCTCGTTCACCGCGGCCATGCGCCGCGAGCTCGCGGGAGAGCTGGAGCCGCTCCGCAAGGACGCGATCGAGGATCATCCCTGGGCGAGCTGGGCCGAGTGGATGAAGGACGAGCCCACGCGAAGACCGGGGATGACCAGCCGCTGGAACCGCGGCAAGGATCTCAGCTGGGAGCCGCTCCGGATCGAGCGCGTGGTCGAGGTGGCGTACGACGGCCTTCAGGGGAGCCGCTTCCGTCACGGCACCAGCTTTGTCCGCTGGCGTCCCGACAAGTCACCCGGCGACTGTACCTTCGCGCAGTTCGAGGTGACGCCGCCGTACGAGCTCGCGGAGATCTTCCGCGCTCACGCCCACTCCGACATCGGGTCGTAGTCGGGATCGAGCGCCTCCTCTTCCGGGCGCATGTCCTCGGGGACGTGGATCAGGTTCACGCGGATCCGCGTCCAGACCGAGTAGCGGCCGCGCATGGCGTCGATCAGCACGTCCGCGGGCTCGAGGTGCGGGACCACCTCGGCGTGCCGGTTCTTCCAGCGCTCGAGGCCCTCGAGCGCGTCCTCCTTCTTCTTGGCCCGCGCAATCTCAATCAACGGCATGCTCGACTTGCGGCGCCGTGAAGGCTGGACGCGCGGCGGCTCGTCCGCGGTCCTGGCGTAGTGCGGAGGCCAGGCCGCGTCGGTCTCGCCCTCGGCGGCCTGCCGCGACGCCAGCTCGAGCGCCTTCGACAGAATCGCCCGCGTACGCCTCCATCGCTCCGTGCGAGTAGCCCACCGCCTTGAAGCGGGCTGGGGCGGTCCGCAGGTTGAACTCGCGCGGGTCGGCGGTCTCCACCTCCTGCCAAGTGAGCGGCATCGACACGCGCGCGTCCGGGAGGGGTCGGACCGAGTACGCGCCGGCGGTCGTCCGATCCTTGGCGTTCTGGTTGTAGTCGAGGAACACGCCGTGGCGCTCCTCCTTCCACCAGCGGCTGGTCGCCAGACCCGGCGCCCGCCGCGCCACCTCGCGCGAGATCGCGAGCGCCGCCTGCCTCACCTCGGTGAAGACCCACTCGGTCCGGATGCGCACGTTGATGTGCATGCCCCTCGACCCGGAGGTCTTGGGCCAACCGGCGAGGCCAAGGTCCTCGAGCACCTCCCGAACCACGAAGGAGACCTTCCGCACCTGATCCCACTCGACGCCCGGCACCGGATCGAGATCAATGCGGAGCTCGTCGGGATGATCGAGGTCCTCGGCGCGGATCGGATGCACGTGGAGCTCGATGCAACCCAGGTTGACGATCCACGCCAGCTGCGCCGCGTCTCGGAGGACAATCTCTTCGGCCGTCCGCCCCGAGGGGAAGCGGATCGTGACCGTCTCGACCCAGTCGGGGCGCGATTTGGGCGCACGCTTCTGGTAGAACGCCTCCTTCGTCACGCCGTCGACGTACCGCTTCATCACGAGCGGGCGCCCACCCGCTGCCGCCAGCGCCCCCTCCGCCACCTCGAGGAAGTACTCGACCACGTCCAGCTTCGTGTAGCCGGTCTCCGGGAAGTAGACCTTGTCGGGGTTCGAGACCGCCACCTCGCGGCCCGCTACCTCCAGCACGATGCGCTTCTTCGGCATTCCGGCGGCTACTCTACTTCGTCTTGCGTCGTGGCTGTGCTCTCCCCTACACCATCCTGCGATGAAGCTCGCGATCATCGGCGGGGGCTCGACCTACACACCGGAGCTGGTGCATGGGCTGGCGACCCGCGCCACCGGCGTCACGCACGTCGCGCTGCTCGACGTGGATCCCGAGCGCCTCCGCGTGGTCGGCGGCTTCGTCCGCCGCATGGCGCCGGGACTGCGCATCGACGCCACCTCCGACCCGGACGCCGCGCTCGACGGCGCCGACTTCGTCGTCACCCAGATCCGCGTGGGCGGACAAGCGGCGCGCCTCGAGGACGAGCGGCTCGGCCTGCGCCACGGCATCATCGGCCAGGAGACCACCGGCCCCGGCGGGCTCGCCAAGGCGCTCCGCACCATCCCGGTCCTCCTCGACCACGCTTTGCGCATCGAGCGCCGCGCGCCCGCGGCCACGCTGATCAACTTCACGAACCCGGTATCGATCGTCACCGAGGCACTCCTCCAGCACGGGCGAACCAAGACGATCGGCCTCTGCAACATTCCCATCTCGCAGCGCATGGAGATCGCCGCCGAGCTCGGCGTGTCGCCGCGTGACGTGACCATCGACTCGGTCGGCCTCAACCATCTCAGCTTCATTCGCAGCGTCCTCGTGGGCGGGCGGGAGGTCCTCCCCAAGCTCCTCGCCGATCGTCCCCAGCTCGACCAGAGCCTCGGGACGATCCCGTCCGACTATCTCCGCTACTACTTCTTCGCGCGGGAGACCGTCGCGGAGCAGCGAGAGAGGACCAAACAGCGCGCAGAGGAGGTGATGGAGGTGGAGCGCGAGCTCCTCGACTACTACGCCGACCCGAGCCACTCCGAGCGCCCGGACGCCCTCCAGAAGCGCGGCGGAGCCTTCTACTCGCGCGCGGCGCTCGAGATCATGGAGGCGGTGGCCGGGGACACCGGCGCGAGGCTGATCGTCGACACCGTCAACTCCGCTTGCGTTCCCGAGCTGCCGGAGGGCTGCTGCATCGAGGTCCCGTGTACGGTGGGCGCGAAGGGTCCACGCCCGCTGCCCCAGCGCCCGCTCGAGCCGGCGATCCGCGGCTTGATCCAGCACGTGAAGGCGTACGAGGAGCTCGCTGTGAAGGCCGCGCTCTCGCGGTCTCGCCGGGATCTCTACCTGGCGCTGACCACGCACCCGCTGATGCCCAGCGCGAACCTAGCCGGCACCATCGCCGGCGAGCTCGCCGGACGACTCGGCTGGTGACGTCGGCTTCATCCCAGGGCCGCCGCGAGCGTGCGCTGCAGGCTGGCCGCGTCGAACGGCTTCTGCAGGAAGCCCTTGGCACCCCGGGTCGTGATGTCGTCCTCGAGGGCGTCCTGGTTCCCCGTCATCATGAGGATCCGCGCCTCCGGAACAATCATCCGCAGCGCGTCGAAGGTCTCGTCGCCGGCGAGGCCGGGCATCAACAAATCGAGCAACACCACGGAGATGACGTGGTGCCAGCGCTGGAACATGTCGAGCGCCTCGGTTCCGCTGCTCGCCTCCAGCACACGATAGCCCATGTGGCGGAGCAGCCGCGCCGTGCCCGTACGAAAGAGATCGTCGTCGTCGACCACCAGCACCGTGGCGCCGGTGCCCTCCTCCGCCGAGGTGTCGGTACGCCGTGACTCTTCGAGCGGGACTCCGGCCGGCAAGAACATGCGGATGACCGTCCGCCGTCCGATCTCGCTCTCCACCTGCACGTCGCCGCCGTGGTTCTTGACGATGCCGTACACCATGGAGAGCCCCAGCCCGGTGCCCCGGCCGATCGGCTTGGTGGTGAAGAACGGCTCGAATGCGCGCGCGCGGGTGTGTTCGTCCATCCCGACGCCGCTGTCCTCGACGTCGACCACCACGTGCGGGCGATGCGCGAGCAGGTGCGACGGTGAGCGTGAGGGATCGTCGTCGCCGCTGCGGATGCGGATGGTGAGCGTGCCGCCGTTCGGCATCGCGTCGCATCCGTTGATCACGAGATTCATCAGCACCTGATGGAGCTGATTCGGATCGCCGATCACGATCTGATCGTCGTCGGCCTCGAGGTCGAACTCGATCGCGGGCGACACGCTGCGCCGGGTCAGCCGGAGGACCTCCTCCGCGATCTGTTTCAGATCCGTGGGGCGATCTTGATACTTGCCCTGGCGGGCGAAGCCGAGGAGCTGGCGCGTCAGCTCGACCGCACGCCGGAGCGCCCGGCCGGAGTCGGAGAGCGCCGAGGCGACCTCGCTCTCACCGAGCGGGGTGTCCGGCGTCATGCTGGTGAGAAACTCGAGGTTGGTGAGGACCGTGGCGAGAAGGTTGTTGAAGTCGTGGGCGATCCCGCCGGCGAGGCGTCCGAGCGACTCCATCTTCTGTGACTGCAGGAACTGCTCTTCGAGACGATCGCGATGGGTGAACAGGAGGATCGCGCTGGTCCCCACCGTCAAACGATCACCGAAGTGGAGCTCGGCCCGCGTGACCGGGATGCCGTTGACCCGCATGCCGTTGCGGCTGCCGAGGTCGGCGACGAAGTAGCGGCCGGCCTCGCGATGGATCCGAGCGTGGTGTCGCGACACGTCGGTCCCGGTGATACAGATGTGCGCGTCCGGAGAGCGGCCGATCAGGATCTGTTCCTCGACGCGATAGCTACGGCCCGCGTTCTCGCCCGCGAGAATGATGATGCTCGCCAGAAGCGTCTCGCCTCTCTCGGGCGCACCATTCCTTTGCTCTGTCATTCCGAGGCGTTACGATAGCGCTCGGCCGCAGCGGCCTGCAACCGCCCGCGGCGCTTTTACCCACTGTCCCCACTCCATCCATGGATGTCATCCTTGGCGAATGGCATCGGATCTCGCGCCGGGTTTCTTGGTCGCGGCCCCGACCCTGCTGGATCCCAACTTCAGACAGTCGGTCGTCCTCCTGATCGAGCATCGCGCGGATGGCTCCCTCGGGTTCATCGTCAATCGCCCCGCGGAGATCACGTTCGGCGGCGTGATCCAGGAGCTTGGATTGGGCACGAAGGACCATCAGCCGCCGAACGTCCCCGTGCTCGTCGGCGGTCCGGTCGCGCCTCACACGGGATGGATCGTGTTCGACCCGACATCGACCAATGTTTCGCTCGATAGCACGATAGAGGTGACCTCCCATCTCCGCGTGAGCGCTTCGCGCGAGCTCTTGCGAGAGCTCGCCGGCGGCGACCACCGCACGAACCGCCAGCTCTTGGTGCTCGGCTACGCGGGCTGGGGCGCCGGGCAGCTCGACACCGAGATCAAGCAGGGCGCGTGGATCCCGGTGGATCTCGATGAAGCGGTCGTATTCGACACGCCCTATCAGCATCGATGGAATGCGGCGCTTGCGGCGCTGGGGATCGATCCCCTGCATTTGGTGGGGTCGGCGCCGGAGGCTTAGCTCAGCGGAGCCGTCGCCAGAGCGAGGTGTACGAGATCCCGAGGGCGGCGGCGGCCTCCTTGAGGCTGCCCCACTCGCGGACCGCGGCCTTGATGTGCGCGCGTTCGAACTGCGCGCGGGCCTCGCGGAGCGCCATGATCTCTTCGAGGGTCGTCGGGAGCGGCGGCCCACACGGCGGTCCTTCCGGCGGTGCGTAGTTCTGGATGAACCCGTGGAACAGCTGCATCCGAGCCTCGCGGAGCGCGCTGGCGATCGCCTCGTGCTCCCGTCGATAGCTGCGGAGCAGATGAACCTCGTAGGCCTTCTGCAACCACTCGGCGAGGATCTGCTTGTTCGGGTTCGGATCCACCCAGCGCACGTGCTCGCGCGCCAGACTCATCCGCGCCGCCGACTCATCCTGATCACCGCCGCCGCCGATGAGGATCGTCGGCACCCGCCGATCCACGTTGGCGTCCGTCCACCGGAGAAGATCCGTCAAGAAGGGACCGGAGGCCGCGACGCTCACCGCCAGGCCTTCGACCACCCCCGGGCCGTTCTCCCCGACCACCTCGAGGGCCGACGCGCACGAGAGCACCTCGAGCGGCCAGTCCTTCTCGCGGATGATCGCCTCGAAGGCGCTGGAGAGACCGCCTCGGTCCACCACGACCAGGCGAAACTTTCGAATCGAAGGTCTATGAGCCATCGAGGATCGTCTCCCTTCGGAGTCGCCGCGACAGGGTCGCAGACGACACGCCCAGGTGGAGCGCCGCTTCGCGTGCGCTCCCGCACAGCTGTTGGACCCGATCGATGTAGGCCCGCTCGAAGGCTTCACTCGCCTCTTCGAGATGGAAGATCGACATGGGTCCGACCGGCAGCGGTGGCGGCTGGAACGTGGACAGGTCGTCGCTCATGCTCTCCGGCGGGTGCCCGAGGATCTCGAGCTCCCGGTTGAGGAGACGGCGCGCTTCGCAACGACTCGCCAGCTCGAGCGCAATCAGTGCGCGAAAATCGAGCCCCCGGTTCAACAGGGGCAACAGTGCTTCCTCCGTTTGCTCCGTAAAAACATCCATCGCCCCGGCGGCGCGCAGATTGGACGAAGCTACAGGATCGGGCGTGTATGCGATGACGCCAATGACGAGGTTCTCGACGGCGAGCGCCTCGAGCACAGGCATGACGGCATCCTCGCCGGCCACGATCACAGAGATCCTTGCGGACCTTGCAGCTTTGACCGCGTCTGCCACCGCGCGATGCCCGTGCAGCCCCTCATCGCCGACCATCCGGTTGATGAGCGGGAGCACGACCTCGCAATCCAAGACGTGGACGTGAGTGTCGGTGGGAAGTCCATACTGCTTCAATGCAGCTTCGACTTCTACTGATAGAAGTGGCACCAAGACTGGCGGAGCATACACCTCGATTTCCGTTCCGCCCAGGCACAAAGGATCGCACGCCCGCCCCGTACCGCGTACATGTGAGCAAACGGAGGAAGTTTGTGCGAGGAGATGAACCCCAGGTGGGCCCAAGGGTCAGGTGCCGTAGATCAGCGGTTTCCGTATGATCAATGCGCCGTGGGGTGGTGGGGATGCGGAACGATCAGCGCGCTGGGCGCGCTCGTGATCCTCAGCGCGGAAGGCCGCGCCACCGCTGGATCTGAGGGATCCGACACCCGGATTGACCGCTTCTGTCGTCTGCTCCGCACGGACCACTCTTTCAAGATTCGCGCGTTGTCCGCCAAGAAGCTCGGCGAGCTCGACGACGCGAGCGCGCAAGGACTTCCGAAGATCGTTGCAGCACTGACGGATGGCTTGGTCGACGACAACGCGCTCGTGCGCGGACTGTGCATCAAGGGCCTGGTGCGGCATCGCGCCCTCGGCGCGGTGGGACGCCTGACGTACCTGGCGCGCTTCGACCCCGAGGACGCCGTCAAGAACGCCGCCGAGGACGCGATCGCCGAGCTGAAACGGCAAGCCAGCTTGCATCCTCGCGACCCTGAGCATCGCCCGCGCAAGCATGGTCCGGTCACACTCTCGATCGGCTCGGTCCAGGTGGAGCCGACCCCCGAGCTCTCCCGTCACGTGGCCGACCTCCTGAAGGCGATCGTTCGCGACGCTGTCGAGGACCAGATCGAGCCCCACAAGCCCGCGATCTTTCCCCGGGAGGATCCGGATCTCCGGCTCGACGTCACCATCGCCTGCAGCATCACCTCGGAGCAAAACCTCCAGGTCGAGGTCCGGGTGGTGCTGGTCCAGCTCCCCGACGCCCATCTCCGCCACGCGTCTCGGGCCATGGCGCGGACGAAGCACGACAAGCGGAGGAGCAACGAGCTGGAGCGCCAGCTCGCGCTGAAGGCGGCGAGCCGCGCCGTCTCCGACGCGCTGGCGCTGGTCTACGGCAGCTGAGCGCTAGGAGCGTGTAGCGCGTAGCGCTACCGCGAGCCCGGTCCGGGTCCCGGTCCCGGTCCCGGTCCCGATGGCGATCATGCAGCCCGGCGTGCGTTCATCGACTTGATGAGGCGCGTGAGCCTCTCGACAACGCGCTCGAGCTTGGCTCTGGCGGCTTGGACCTTCTGCTCGTTGGCGAGTCGGCGCCTCGAGCAGGTGTGGAGTGAGGCGGCGCTTTCGGTGCCAGAGCGAAGTGCCATCCGGTAGAAGCGAGCCTTCTCAGGTGGATTGAGCTCTCCGGCGCCCTCGGCGGTGTTGTTCACGATGGAATCGGATGCCCGCCGAAGCTGATCGCGGACGTGAGCGTGACCGGGTTGCAGTTCTTGTGCGATCTCTTCAGCGATGTCGGCATACTCGACGGCGAGCTGGTAGACCTCGAGCTTCTCGTGATCGAAAGTGACCATGCAAGCTAGCTTGCGGTAGCTCGTCCACTTTGACCAGCAGAAGTTCTTGGAGGTCGTTTCGTCTGGAATCGATCGTTGGGCGGATCGACTTCGACGCCTGGACTTGATCCCATGGTTTCGTGGCGAAGCAATACCGTTCTTGGACTCCGAGACAATCGTTCTTGCTCCCGCCGTCCCCTCTCGAGTGGCTCCCAGAAAATCATCTCGCGTACTTCGTCTTGGACGTCGTCGATGAGGTAGAGCTGAGCGCGATCGAGATCTCGATCCAGTCCAAGGACCCGCGAGGCGAGCGACCGTACTCGCCTCGAATGATGATCGCGCTGCTTCTGTACGCCTACTGCACCGGCATCTATTCGTCGCGGAGGATCGCGCGGGCGACCTACGAAGACATTCCATTCCGGGTGCTGGCTGGAGAGAGTCATCCCCACTTCACGACGATCAACGAGTTTCGGCTCGTCCACCTGGAGGCACTGAAAGCGCTCTTCCTCGAAGTCCTGAAGCTTTGCCAAAAAGCAGGTTTGGTGCGGCTCGGACACGTCGCACTCGATGGCTCGAAGGTGCAGGCGAACGCGAGCAAGCACAAGGCGATGACCTACGAGCGGATGGCCGAGGAGGAGAAGCGGCTGTCTCTCGAGATCGAAGAACTGCTGGAGCGAGCGCGCACGATCGACCAAGAGGAAGACGAGCAAAGCGGATGATGCTCTTGTGGATCGGGTGGAGCAGAAGCGAGCGAGAACTCGAGCCGAGAAGGCAAGAGCGCAGGCTGACCAGCTCGAACCATCCCCAGACCCAACTGAACGAAATGATGGATGGCCGCATCATCGCGTTCCTGCAAATGTGGACGGCACACCGAGGCCCCACGCTCAGAGGAACTTCACCGACTCAGACAGCAGGATCATGTTGAAGGAGGGAGCGTACCTCCAGGCCTACAATGCCCAAGTTGTCGTAGATGAGCACGCTCAGGTGATTGTCGCCGACGGGGTCAGCAACCAGGCACCTGATCAGCAACACCTCGTCCCGATGCTCCGTGATGTGTTCGGCAACTGCGGCGATGCTCCGCGGAAGATGACGGCAGACAACGGCTATCTGAGCGCGACCAACATCGAATTCTGCGACAACAATCAGATCGATGCCCACATCGCTGTTGGACGCGAACAGAACCAAGACGCGTCGACTCCGTCCTCATCAGCTTCGGAGCCCACACCTGCCTCGCTCGCTCGCAAGCGAATGCGAGACAAGTGGCAAACGCGCGACGGCAAGGCGGTCTACCCCCGCAGGAAGAGTATCGTCGAACCGGCGCTCGGACAGATCAAAGCGGCACGAGGATTCCGCCGGTTCTCGCTCCGCTCCTTCTTCAAGGTACGAGCCGGGTGGACGCTCGTCTGCCTCACCCACAACCTGCTCAAGCTCTACCGATCGAAGCTCGCGACCGTCGCGAGCGTCTGACTCAAGGCAGCCATCTTCAGATCGGGACCCGGACCGGGACCGGGACCCGGACCGGGGTCGCGTGAGCGCTTACGCGCTACACGCTCCTAGCGCGCGGCCACCGCGAGACGCTCGCGCTCGTCGACGAAGCGACGGACGCCGTGGGCGATGGCCCGGGCCACCTCGACCTGGTACGCGCCGTCCTCGAGCCGGCCGCTCTCGGTCGTGTTCGTGACGAAGCCGGTCTCGACCAGCACCGACGGCATGCGCACGCCGAGCAGCACCGCGAAGAGCGCGTGCTTCACGCCCAGATCCTTCACGTCGTACTTCTTGCGGAGCGCACCGATCATCCCAGCCTGCACATAGCCGGCGAGCCGCTTCGACTCCACGGTGGCCGAACGCATCGCCAGGTCTGCCAGGATCAAGCGGAGGTCGAGGCCCAACGCTCCATCGGGAAGCTCGCCGGTCTCCTCGCTCTCCTCGCTCGGATCGAGGTCGGGCGGGCCGCCCTGGCCGTTCTCACGGCGAGCCAGCCGCGAGGCGTAGCGGTTGGACGACGTGTCCAGATAGTAGGTCTCCACGCCGTGGACGCTGCGAGATCGGTTGGCATTCGCATGAACGGAGATGAAAAGGTCTGCGCCCGCTCGATTGGCGAGGCGCGCCCGGCGATCGAGCGACACGAACCGATCCGCGGTTCGTGTGTACACGACCTTGACACCATGCTTCTCCAGCTCGGCGCCGAGCTTCATCGCGATCGCAAGGTTGACGTCCTTCTCCTTCACGTGGTCGCGCCCAAGCGCGCCCGTGTCCTTGCCGCCGTGCCCCGCGTCGATCACGACCTTTCGGATCGCGAGCAGGGAGCGCGCCCGGGGCTTGGCGGCCTCCCGGGTGGTGCGCACCAGCGGCGTCTCTTTCTGAGGCTCCACCGCCACGTCCGGATAGGCCTCCTTGAGCTCCGACACGATGTCGGAGAGGAGCGTCCGCGCGTCGATTCGTTTCAAACGAACACGGATCGCGGTGGGCTGCAGCTCGACCCGGTCCGTGTAGTCGGCGACGGCGCCCACGAAGTCGATCACCACCCGAACCGTGTCGCCGTCGAGCTGCACCACGCGCACCTGCTCCACCTCCTCGGCGTCGATCTTCAGCTCGCCGAGCGCGCTCTTCACCGCGATCAGGGGCGAGAGGTCGAAGTACATGCGGTGCTGGCCGTACGTGCCAGTGTCGATCCGCACCGCGCGGACGGCGTCGATCCCGAGCTCGAGGACGCCCGTCTCCACCGACGGGACGATCGCGCGCAGGCGGTTTCGCGCGCACTGCTGCTCCGCCAGCTGCGCCTGTCGCTGGGCGCGCTCCGCGTCCTCCGCGGTCCCCGACCAGTGGGCGAGCAGCGCCCAGGCCTCGGCCTGCCCTTGCACCGCCTCCCGGCGCCCGGCTTCGTCCTTGGCGGCGTCCACCGCCGCACGCCAGCGATCGATCACGCGGAGGATGTTGTGACGGAGCCGGAGCTTGGCGTCGCTCTTGCGCAGCGCTGCGTCCTCGGCCTTCGCGGTCTCCAGCTCCGACGACGCGGAGGCCGCCGGGCCCGCCAACAGAGAGAGGACCAGGATGCGAGTGAGGAGTGCACGCACCTCGCCCACTATTGGCGTACATGCGGGGCGCCGCAAATTTTTGGTTCGATCAGTACTCGCCGGCCTCGATGAGCCCGATGACCTCGGTGACCGTCTGCTGGAGGGCATCGAGGCGGAACGGCTTGTCGAGGTACCGGTCCGCGCCGTAGAGCGGGCTGGTGGCGGCGTTGGTGTCCTTGCCGATGCCCGTGGCCATGATGATGCGGACCGGATCG
This sequence comes from uncultured delta proteobacterium, assembly GCA_963803435.1. Classification (GTDB taxonomy): domain Bacteria; phylum Myxococcota; class Kuafuiibacteriia; order Kuafuiibacteriales; family Kuafuiibacteriaceae; genus CAWDML01. The sequence continues at coordinate 1,205,621 of CAWDML010000001.1, forward strand.
AGCTCCTGTCGCTCGCGGACGTAGCGGCTGATCTCCCAACCGGAGAGTCCCGGCATCATGACGTCGAGCACCACGATGTTGGGCCGCTCCGTGAGGATCTTCTCGAGCGCCTGGTCGCCGTCGGCGGCCTCGCTCACCGTGTAGCCCTGCTGCTTGAGGAACGGCACCAAGAGGTCGAGGACCTCCGGCTCGTCGTCCACCACCAGGATCCGGACGTCCGACGGACCGGTGAAGATCTTCGTCTCCTCCCCGTTGTCGACCTTCGCGGCCGGAGGGGCGGCGCGCTTCGCGGCCTTCTTCTTCTTCTTCGCCGGGGCCTTCTTCTTCGCCGGGGCCTTCTTCTTCGCCGCGACCTTCTTCCGCGCAACCGGCTTCTTCTTCGCGGCCTTCTTCTTCGCGGCCTTCTTCTTCGCGGCCTTCTTCTTCGCGGCCTTCTTCTTCGCGGCCTTCTTCTTGGCGGCCTTCTGGGCCGGCGTCTTCTTCGCGGCCTTCTTGGCCGGCTTCTTTCCAGGCTTCGCCTTGCGGGGGGCCATCTGGGCGCCTTGATTACCGTACCTCGACGAAATTTGAAAACCCTTGCGCGAGCGCGGCGCCGCGCGCCCCGGTCCGCTCGGCGGTCCGCGCGAGGGCGGCCGCCACCCGGGCGGTGGACAGGCTCGCCCCCCAGAAGTTGTTCCGGAAGCCCTCGGCACCCCGGGCGCGCCCTTCCGCGTACAGCCGGCCGGCAGCCTGCACCACGTCCACACCGTCCCGGTGATGCGCGGCGATCGCCCCCGGGCACGCCGCCGGCAGCACCTCGTCGTCCGGAGCCGCCGCCACCACCAGCGATCCGGCCTGGAGCGCCGAGCCGACGGCGTCCGCCAGCGAGGCGCCGAGTCGGGTCCGCGTCCCCATCGCCACCGCGATCACGCCCGCGCCCTCCCGCACGGCGACGCCGATCCCGGCGGCGAGCCGGTCGGCGTCCGTGGTGGGGCGCGCGTCGGTCACCCGCACCGCGAACAGCTCCGCCGCCGGGGCGAGCAACCGCACCAGCGCTGCGCAGCAAGTCCCGTGGCCGTACGGATCTCCGAAGTCGCCGCGCTCCACGTCGATCTCACCGTCGAGCCATCGCACCGAGGCGCCCCGGGCCGGCAGCGCCACGTGGGGGTGACCGAAGTTGACGCCGGTATCGACGATCGCGACCAGGACCCCGAGGCCCGTGGCGTCGGCAGCGACCGTGGGCTCGGCGAGCCCTTCCCGCAAGACGGCCTCCCAGAGGGTCACGCGCCTCCGACGTTCAGGCCGCACTCGGGGCACTCTTCGACGTCGAGCGGAACATGCGCGCCGCAGGCCGGACACGTCTCGGCGTCTCCGCCGCTGATCGGGCCTTCGACACCCTCCGCCTCCACGTGCGCGGCGAACACCTTCCGGAGGAGATCCTCCGCGCGCAGCCGGTCGTCCGACTTCACCCGGACCTCGAATCGCTGCGGCGCCTCGTCGGAGAACGCGATGTCGACGGGCAGGATCGCCGCCGGGATCCGCGCCTCCATCAGCGTCTGCTCGATCTCGCTCGCCTGCGGGAGGAAGTACACGCGCAGCAGATCGACCGCGCGGCCCTCGACCTCGACCTCGCGGCTCACGTCGCTGCTGGACGCGAAGCCCACCGGGCTGGTCTGGGACAGGTCCGCGACCTCGAGGGCCTCGACGGTGGGGATCTCATCCACCAGCGCGATGCCATCGCAGGGCGGGCAGGTGGTGAAGCCCGCGCGGTACTCCGAACGGCAGTTGGGACAAAATGGCACTTCAACTTCTCCTTCGCTTGGCTCGCAAGTCGGCCTGCAGCTTCGCCAGTAGCTCGAGCGCTTCCCGAGGGGTGAGGCCGTCGACGTCGAGCTCGGCGATCCGATCGACGGTCTGCCGTTCGATCGAGTCTCCCTCTTCTTTCGGCGCGAAGAGAAAGAGCTGCTCCGAGGTCTTCGCCGCCCGCAGCCGGACCAGATGCGCGACCGCCGAGGTGTTTCCTGCCGAGAGCGCCTGCGCCTCCAGCGAGTCGAGCACGGCGCGCGCGCGATCGATCACGTCCTGCGGCAGACCCGCCAGCCTCGCCACCTGGACACCGTAGCTCTTGTTGGTCGGACCGGGGAGCAGCTTTCTCAGGAACACGATCTGCTCGTTCCACTCCCGAACCGCGACGTGCCGATTCACCGCGCGCGGTTTGTCGCGACAGATCTCGGTCAGCTCGTGATAGTGCGTGGCGAACAGCGTCTTGGCGCCGATGGTGTCGTGCAGGTACTCGGCGACCGCCCAGGCGATCGAGAGCCCGTCGAACGTGCTGGTATCCTCGACCCAATCTCGTCGAGGAGGATCAGCGAGCGCGAGGTGGCCGATCGCAGGATGCGGGCGGTCTCGTTCATCTCCACCATGAAGGTGGAGCGACCCTTCGAGAGGTCGTCGCTGGCGCCGACGCGCGTGAACACGCGATCGACGAGGCCGATCCGGGCCGCGCTCGCCGGCACGAACGATCCCATGTGCGCGAGGATCACGATCAGCGCGGTCTGCCGCATGATCGTGCTCTTCCCGGCCATGTTCGGGCCGGTGATGATGACCAGCCGCTGCTCGTCCGAGATGGCGATGTCGTTGGGGACGAAGCGCTCGCCGAGCTCCTCCGAGAGCAGCTCGATCACCGGATGGCGGCCGTCGGAGATCTCGATCAGCGCGCGCTCGTCCACCAGCGGGCGCACCCAGCCGCGCTCCTGAGCGAGCTGCGCCAGCGAGGCCAAGACGTCGAGCTCTGCCAACGCCTCCGCCAGCCGGCGGAGCTCCGCGGCTCGGCCGCTGATCCGATCGATGAGGGCCACGAACAGCTCGGTGGTGCGCGCGAGCTGCTTCTCCTCGGCGCTGAGCACCTTGGTCTCGAGCTCCTTGAGCTCCTCGGTGAAGAAGCGCTCGGCGTTGACGATCGTCTGCTTGCGGATGAAGCGCTTGGGGACCAGCCTGAGGTTCGACTTGGTGACCTCGATGAAGTAGCCGAAGACCTTGTTGTAGCGGATCTTCAGCGAGGTGATGCCGGTGTCCTTCTTCTCCTTCGCCTCGAGCTCGGCGATCATCGTCTTTCCGTTCTTGGCGATGTCCGAGAGCTCGTCGAGCCTGGCGTCGTAGCCGGGCCGGAACACGTGGGCGCTCGTCAGATCGTTCGACGGCTCCTCGACCAAGGCCGCCTCGATCACCGCGCGCACGTCCTCACAAGCGTCGCGACGTCCGAGCTCGGCGAGCCGGGCGCTCGCGATCGGGCCCCCCGCGGACAGGGTCTCGGCGAACGTTCCGCCTCCGGGACCCTCGGCGGCCCCCGCCGCCTGGACGATCACCTCGGGCGCCGAGGCCAGCGCACGCCCCAGCTGCGCCAGATCGCGGGGGAGCACGCGCCCCATCACCACGCGCGCCAGCAGGCGCTCCACATCGGCGACCTGCGCCAGCGCCTCCCGGATCCGATCGAGCGCCGAGGGCGCCGCGATGAACGCGCCCACCGCGTCCTGCCGGCTGCGGATCGCGCTCGCATCGCGGAGCGGGTAGGCGAGCCAGCGCGCCAGCAAGCGACCGCCCATCGACGTCGACGCACGATCGACGGCACCGAGCAGCGAGCCACGCCGGGACCCATCCTGGGCGCGGAACAGCTCGAGGTGCTCACGCGCCTGCTGGTCGAGGATGAGCGCGTCCCCGGGGACGTACGGCTTGAGCGTCTCGACGTGCTTGAGCGAGGCGCGGCCGAGGACGTCCGGGGCCTCGGGCCTGAGCTGCGACGCCTCGACGTAGCCGATGGCCATCCCGGCGGCGATGACCGCCGGCTCGGTCACGGCGGTCAGGAGACCGACGACCTCCTCCTCGCCGAAGAGCGTCGTCACCGCCGCCAGGCCCGCCTCCCGGGTGGCACGGTCCGCTTGGATCTCGGTGATGGTCAGGCGAGGCACCTCGGCGCGGATCCGAGCGACCCGCGGATCGTCGAGGAACGGCGCCGGCACCAGGACCTCGCGCGCGCCCAGCCGGACCAGCTCCTCGATCAACGCCTCGTCGTCGTCGCCCGAGGTGGCCCGGAACTCGCCGGTCGAGAGATCGAGCACCGCCAGGCCCCAGAGCGGCGCCTTGCGCGCGCGGCGCGTTCGGCCCGCGAAGGCGACGCTGGCGAGGTAGCGCGCGTCGCGCGGCGGTGCGTTCGGATCGAGGAACGTCCCCGGGCTGAGGACGCGCGTGACCTCGCGCCGCACCAGGCCTTTGGCGAGCTTGGGATCCTCGACCTGATCGACCATCACCACGGTCCGGCCGTGCTCGATCAGGCGCGCGAGGTAGCCGTCGATCGCGTGGTGCGGCACGCCCGCCATCGGGATGTCCTTCTCCTTCGAGCGGGCGGTCAGCGTGATGTCGAGGAGCCGCGCGCACTCCTCCGCGTCCTCGAAGAAGGTCTCGAAGAAGTCGCCCATCCGAAAGAGCACGATCGCGCCCGGGTGCGCCGCCTTGACCGTCAGGTACTGACGCATCATCGGCGTCAGATTGTCCTGCTCCAGACGTTCGCGGGCGGCGGAGCTCATCCTCAGGCAGCCTTGGCTTCGGCCCGCGAGAGGAGCCAGTCCCCCATCCTGGAGATCACCTTCTCACGCGCGGGTGGGCCCTCGTTGACCAGCTCGTGGGCGTGATGGGCGAGCCGCTCGGACATGAGCTGATCGCCGCGGAGGTTCCTCGCGAAGCGATCGGTGTCGTCGGCGCTCGCGAGCCGATCGTCGCCGGCGTAGAGGAGCAGCATCGGAATCTTCAGCTCGCCGGCACGTCCCTGAACGAGATCGATGGCGCTCATCGCCTCCGCGAACCAGCGCGCGTTGGCGCTCTTGAAGATCAGCGGGTCGGCGTCGTACTGGCGCTGGAAGGTCTCGTCGGTGCAGACGTCCTTCCCGCTGAGACCCGAGGGGAGCCCGGCCTTCGGCAGGACCTTCGCCATGAGACGGCCGGCCGCCAGCTTGATCGGGCTGGCCTTGAGCGCCAGGCCGAGGAACGGCGAGGTGAAGACGACGCCGGCGAGAATCGTTTCCGTTGCCGGCGAGCAGCCAGTGCAGGGCGATCAGCGCGCCGTTGCTGTGCCCGAACACGGCCAGCGGGCCTCCCTTGGCCTTGGACTTGGCCGCGTCCATCAGCGCATCGACGTCGCGGTGGAAGTCCTCGAACCGCTCGACGAAGCCGCGCACGCCCTCGGAGCGGCCGTGACCTCGGAGATCGCAACCGAGGATCTGGATCCCGCGGGCGTTCCAGGCCTTGGCGACGTGATCGTAGCGCCCGCAGTGCTCGGCGTAGCCATGGAGGAGGACGACCGTGATGCGGGGATCGTCGACGAGCCACTCGTAGAGCTCGAGCGCGACGCCGTCTCGTGCCGTGATCTTTTGACCTCCCATGTCTTCGGGAGGATCGGTACACGCGTCAGTAGCCCTTGTCACCCGTCTCCTGGCGATTCAGGCGACCGCCTTTGAACGTGAGGATGCGGAGGAAGCGGTGAGGGCCGAAGTTGTAGATCCACCGCTCGTACGGCACGAGGACGAAGCGTTCCTGGCCCTCGTCGCCGATCGCCACCTCCTCGTACCAGCGGGTGACGTCCGCAGGAGGACCGCAGCGCAGGAGGACCTCGCCGGTGGTATCGCCCTTCGAATGGACGCTCTTCTCGCAGTTGAGGAGGCTCGGCTCGCCCTCGGGCGCCAGGCCCTCGGTCTTGATCTCCACCAGGTTGCCGTTCTCGAAGATCAGCGAACGCACCAGGCTGTTGGGTCCGCGCGAGTAGGTCCAACGCTCGATGGGGACGGTGATGCTGCGCTCGACCACCTTGTCGTCCGGGAGGCGCCGGCGCACCACGCGCGTCTCGGTGGTGGCCTCGACGTGGATCGGCTCGCCGCAGAGCGAGCGCACCTGGAAGGTGCTCTGCCCCAGGGAGATCACGCGATCCTCGCAGCGCAGGCTGCTCGCGGCGAGCGCGGTGGACTCGGCGGCGAAGAGGAGGAGCGCGGCGAACGCGAGCTTCATGCGCAGAGTCTGGAACACACGAGCGAGAAGAGTCCAGGCGCGACGGGTCAGTCCCCGTCGTCGTCCTCGTCGTCCTCGTCCCCGGTGACGCCGGTCGCCTTCATCAGGTCCTCGATCGACTGGACCTTGGTGGAGGTATCGACGGGGCCTCCGGGGATCGGGCTGGCGAGGACCACGGGCTCGGCGCCCAGGAACGAGCCGCCGGCCACCAGCCGGGGGAGACCGCCGGCGATGGGCTCGATCCACGTGATCAGCGTCAGGCCGATCAGCATGAGGCCGGTGAACACGGCGACGGAGCGGATCACGAAGCCGATCGGTCGCTTGAAGAGCGAGGCCGAGACAAAGAGGTTGAGGCCGATCGGAGGGGTCAGATAACCGATCTCCAGGTTCACCACGAAGATGATGCCGAGGTGGATGGGATCGATGTGGAAGCTGTGGGCGAGCGGCGCCACCAGCGGTGCCACGATCAGGATGGCGCTGATGATGTCCATGAAGCAGCCGATCATCAGGAGGAAGAGATTGACCGCCACCAGGAAGCGGGTGCGATCGAGGTCGAGCCCGGTCATCCAGGCGACCGCCGCGTCCGGGATCTGCTGATCGACCAGGAAGTGGTTGAGCGCGAAGCTCATGATCAGGATGCCGAGCAGCGACCCGAGCAGGACGGCGGACTCCCACAGGAGGGGCGGAATCTTCGCGAAGGTCAGCTCGCGGTGGACGAACAGCTCGATCACGAGCGCATAGACGACCGCCACCGCGGCCGCCTCGGTGGGCGTGAAGAAGCCGCTGGGACCGAACAGCGGATAGATACCGCCCAGCACGATCACAGGGAGGAGCAGCGCCCAGAAGCCCTGGGCGAAGCTTTTGGCGATGCGCCGGAGCGACGGCGGCCGCAGCGCACGCCAGGAGAAGTCAGGTCGGGTGGCGCCGTGCTGGACCGCGTACAGGATCAGCAGGCCGCCGATCAGGAGGCCGGGGAGCAGGCCGGCGATGAACAGGTCGGCCACGTTCACACTCATCACGCCGCCCACTACGATCGCGTAGATGATCATCGGGATGCTGGGCGGAATGAGGATGCCGAGCGAGCCGGAGGTCGTGACCAGACCGCAGGAGAATTGCTCGGAGTAGCCGTGCTTCACCAGCGCGGGGAACATGATGCTGCCGATGGCGATCACGGTGACCGGCGAGCTGCCGGAGATCGCCGCGAAGAACATGCACGAGAGCACGGCGGCCGCGCCCAGACCGCCGGGCAGCCAGCCGATCAGGGCGTCCGCGAAGTCGACGATGCGGCGCGCGATGCCACCGTTGGTCATCACCGAGCCGGCCACCACAAAGAAGGGGATGGCGAGGAGGACGTTCTTGTCGGTGAGGCCGAAGATCTTCTCGATGATCAGCTGATAGCTGCCGAAGTCCCGGTACTCGGTGGCGATGAAGTAGAAGCAGACCAGCGTGACCAGCCCGATCGTGACGAACAGCGGCGTCCCCAGGACCAGGAGGAGCAGGATGGTCCCGAGGACCAGGAACGCGCTCGGCGAGACCGTGAGGTACAGCGCGAGCGCCAGCACCGCGAAGGTCGCGGAGGCGATCCGGCGCCGCGAGAACGCCAGCGTCCCTGCGGCGATCAGCGCGATCAGGAGCAGCGGATCGAAGACGGCGAGCGTCACGGCTTCGCCTCCAGCTCACCGCCTCCGACCGAGGTCAGCAGATCGACCGGCTTGCTCCCGTAGATCGTCACTGCCAGAAACCGGGCCGAGGTGAGGCCGAAGCCGATCGGGATGGGCAGCGTCGCCACCCAGTATGGGATCGGGATCGACTCGAACAGGAACGAGCGGCCGCCCGATCCGCTCCAGTCGATCCAGTTCTTGCGGCAGTAGAGAACCGCGAGCGTGGTCAGGAACGCGGAGAGCACCACGGTGATCACGCCGGCGGTGATCTCGAAGAGGCGCTGGAGGCGGTCGGGGACGATCCGCTTCACCGCGTCGACCGCGATGTGCCGGCCCTCGCGGGTGGCCATCGACGATCCGATCATCCCCACCCAGAGGAGCAGGACCATCGCCAGCGTCTGCGACCAACCGAAGCCATTGGGCGCCGAATAGACGGCGAAGCACGCCAGCGCCATCAGAGCGTAGACGGCGAGCCCGCCGGCGGCGCGGCGGAGCACTCCACCCGGGCGCTGGGCGGTGAACGCGCCGATCATCGTGAGGACGAAGATCGCGAGCGGAAGCGTCCAAACCGAACGGCCCTCCAGCGAGTGGCCGGTCCGCCAGACCACGTCGACGAAGACCGCCAGCGACATGACCAGGAGCGACACCGCCACCACCGCGCGCTCGCCGGACGAGATCAAGTCGTCGAGGTCGGAGAGACCTCGCCGGACCCCGCGGGCGCGCGCGATCGAGGCGCCGCAGACGACCGCGATCCAGGCGGCGCCGTACGCGCCCGAGATGATCGATCCGAACGAGAGGAGAAGCAGCGCGCCGGCGAGGGACCGCAGCACTCAGCCCTTCGTTCGCTTGGCGAACTCTGCCTTCCCCTGGAGGATGGCGTCGAACAGCGGACGGCCTTCCTTGCTCGCCTTCTTGCGGTAGGTCTCGAAGATGTTCTTGGTCGCCGCCGCCATCTCCTTCTTGAGCTCGGGGCTGGCCTGACAGACCTCGATCTTCGACTTGGTGAAGTTGTCGATCAGCCCCTGCCGGATCGCGCGGATGCCCTTGCGGCTGAATGCGGTGTCGTCATCGGCGCCGTCGAGGAGCACCTTCTGGATCTCCTTGGGCTGCTGATCGAACCACTTCTTCGAGTAGAGGATCACCGCCGGCTGATAGATGTGATCGGTGACGGTGAAATGACTGATGCCCTGGTACCAGCTGGTGGCGAACGCGAAGATGGGCGTGTTGGAGAAGCCGTCGACGATGCCCTGCTGCAGCGCGGGGAGCACCTCGGGGACCGCCATCGGCACCGGGTTGGCGCCCAGCGCGGTGAAGGTGTCGAGGTGGATGCGGGCCTCCTGGCTGCGGACCTTCTTCCCCTTCAGGTCGGCGAGCGTCTTGACGCAGCGATCCTTGAGGGCCAGGCCGTGCCATCCGTTCTCGGAGAACTGGAAGAAGACGAAGCCGTGGGAGGCGAGGAGCTTCTGGACGATCGGGCGTGCGTAGTTGTCGAGGACGAAGTCCGCCTCCTCGTCTGAGCTGAACAAGAACGGCGACTCGAGCACGTACAGCTCGGGGATGACGGTGGCGACCGCCGCGGTCGATCCGCCGAACATCTGGATGCGGCCCTCGCGGGTCTCGCGCACCATCTCTTTCTCACCGCCGAGGCGGCCCCCAAAGTAGAGCTTCAGCTTGAGCTGGTCGGCGGAGGCCTTCTTGAAGCGCGTCCGGATCCGCTTCATCAGCTCCGACCACGGGGTCCCCTCCGGGGCCACCGTGCCGACCTTCACCACGATCCGATCGTCGCCGGCGCGGGCGGGCGGTCCGGCCAGCACGCCGAGCAAGAGCACCAGGAGCGCGTATCGCCTCATCAGAAGACCTCGTCGATCTCGTCGAGGAGCTTCTGGGCGCGGCGCTTGGCGGCGCGATTCTCCGGAGCGATGTCCGGGTTGTCGCCGTCCTCCGAGTGGAGCACCTCGTCGAGGAGCTTCTTGTAGAGCTCTTCGTCGTCGAGCTCCACCGCCAGGAACTCGGCCTCGAGCACCTTGTTGCCGAGGTACTCGGGCGCCTGCTCGAGCGCGGCGGTGAAGTGCGCCTTCGACTTTTCGAGATCCTTTCCGGCGATCGAGGGGAGGATCGAGTAGAAGCCGCCCAAGTATCGATCGGCCGCGCCGTAGAAGTAGCGCGGATCGAGCTTCTGCACCGTCTCCATCGCCGCCTTGATCTTGTCTTTGTAGTAGAGCCGGGTGGAGAGGCCCTTCTTGGTGGCGAAGCGGCCGAGGTTCGCGCAGTACCAGTACGCGGCCGGCACGCCCTTGGGGCTGATCTTCCTGATCGCGTCCTCGAACTCGCCGCCGCCGCGCATCGTCGACTCGAAGCCCGGCTCCATGACGAGCAGCGCCTGCTCACCGTAGTTGACGCCCTTCGTGTAGACGGCGAGGAGCTCCTCCTCGCTCACCTTGGGATCGAACGTGAGGTGGCCGTCGGCCAGGAAGAAGGTGGCGCGGGAGAGCCAGACGTACGCTTCGGCCTGGCTCGCGTCGGACTTGGCCAGCGCCTCCCACTTCGCGATCGCCGCCTCGAGGTCGGCCCGCGAGTCGCGCTTCGCCCAGAGGCCCTCGGCCTCGGCCATCAGCGCGGAGGACGCTGCCGACGAGGTGGTGGTGCCCTGCACCGACTTCTCCGTCTCCCAGGCCGCCTGTCTGCCGGCGGAGCCGCAGGCAGAGACGAGAGCGATCGCGACGAATCCGATGCAGCAGGCCGTGGTTCTTGGCATGGCGCGCCCTGTTAGTGACAGCGGCCTGCCCTGTCAAACTCATTGGCACCGGCGGCCGCATGAAGAAAGCTCCCCAGATGGAGATCCGCGAGCGCACGCTGGCGATCCGTCGCCGCGCCGCCGAGCTCGGCTTCGACGCGATCGGTTTCGCGCGTGCCGATCACGCGGACCCGGAGCGCCGCCTCCGCGCCTGGCTCGAGCGGGGCTTCGCCGCCGGCATGGGCTATCTGGCGAGAACCGCCGCCGAGCGGGAGGACCCGCGACGGATCGTCCCGGGCGCCAAGACCGTGATCGCACTGGCGATCTCGTACTACCGGCCGGAGGTCGTGCCGGCGGCGCCGCTCAAGATCAGCCGCTACGCGATGATCGACGACTACCACGGGATGCTCAAGAAGCGCGTCCGGAAGCTGCGGAGGCTGATCCTCGAGCTCGATCCGGGCGCGAGCGTCAAGCCGGCGGTCGACACCTCGCCGGTCCTGGAACGGGCGTGGGCCGAGCGCGCCGGCATCGCGTGGATCGGAAAGAGCACGATGGCGATCGGCCCGCGCCTGGGGACGTACACGTTCCTGGCCACGCTGATCACCACCACCGAGGTCGAGTACGACGAGCCGCACCCGAACCGCTGCGGCTCGTGCACGCGCTGCCTCGATGCGTGTCCCACAAGAGCCTTCGCGGGCCCGTACCAGCTCGACGCCAACCGCTGCATCACCTACTGGACGATCGAGCATCGCGGCGCGCTCACCGAGCGCACGCCCGACCTCGAGGGCTGGATCGGGGGCTGCGACGTCTGCCAGGAGGTGTGCCCCTGGAACAAGTTCGCGCGGCCGACGGAGGAGCCGCGCTGGGTGCCGCGGCCCGAGCTCGCCGCGCCCGAGCCGGAGCGGTGGCGCGATGCCGACTACGTGGCGCGCGTGATCGAGGGGACGCCGCTCACTCGACCCGGCGCAGAGACGTTGGTTCAGATCGTCCGTCGCTCAGGCTGACCTGACCCTGGTCGCAGTGGGGATGCGAGAGTGCACCGGCGACGCGTACGCGGAGACCGCCGTCGATCCGATCGGTGACGTCGTGGACCTTCTTGAGCTCATACTTACTCAGCAAGACCCGAGGGAGCGAGAGCAGCGGCACCACCGCCAGGCCCAGCACCCCGAGGGCCGCGTAGACGAGCGTGACGATCACGAGGAAAGTGCCGAGCCCACCCACGTCTTCATGATGCGCGCGGGCCCCGGGCCTCGCAAGCGCATCCGTGCTACAGCCAGCGGATGGACGCTTCGACCCGCGTCACGCTCAACGACGGCTGGACGATCCCGCAGGTCGGTCTCGGTGTGTTCCGCACGGCCGCCGGAGAGGAGGCGAAGCGCGCCGTCCGAACCGCGCTCGAGGTCGGCTACCGGCACATCGACACGGCGGCGATCTACGAGAACGAGCGCTCGGTCGGTGAGGCGATCCGCGAGAGCGGGGTTCCGCGCGAGGACGTCTTCGTCACCACCAAGCTCTGGAACGAGGACCACGACGCGCCCGCGCAGGCCTTCGCGCGGAGCCTGAAGGCGTTGGGGCTCGGGTACGTCGATCTCTACCTGATCCACTGGCCGATAGCCGAGAAGCGAACGCGGACCTGGTCCGAGCTGGAGCGGCTGGTGAAGAGCGGCGACGTACGCTCGATCGGCGTCAGCAACTATCTGGTGCCGCACCTCGAGGAGTTGCTGGCCGCCGCGACCGTCCTCCCGGCGGTCAACCAGATCGAGCTCAGCCCGTACAGCTATCGCTCCCGACTCGACACCGTCACGCTGTGCCGGGAGCACGGGATCGCGATCGAGGCGTACAGCCCGCTCACCCGCGGCCGGAAGCTGGCCGACCCGCGCCTGGACGCGATCGGGCCCAGGAAGAAGAGCGCGGCGCAGAAACTGATCCGCTGGGGGCTTCAGCGGGACCTCATCGTGCTGCCAAAGTCGGCGCGCCCGACGCGCATCGAGGAGAACCTCGACGTCTTCGACTTCGAGCTCTCCAGCGAAGACATGGACGCGCTGGACGCGCTCGACGAGAACCTCCTGGTGGCCTGGGATCCGCGCCGCCAGCCGTGATCAGCCGTTCGCGGAGAGGAACGTGTCGAGGTTCTGCCGGGCGGTGGCCTGCACCTTCTTCCGGATGATGGGCGTCCAGCCGAGGAGCACGCCCGCCGGGCCCAGCGCCATGCGCGACCACCGCCAGAAGTCGAAGCGATCGATGTGCCGGAGGATCTTGCCGCCGTCGAACTGGAACTCCGCGTCGATGACGTTGTGAACGCGACGTCCGGTCTGCGCGAATGTGTACTTCGCCTCCCAGTGGGCGCGCCCGGTGCGATCGTCGGCGTGGACGTCGCGGAACGTGACCTCGAGATCGCGGGCGCGCTTCGACAGCATGCGCCACATGCCGCGCGCCTCGTCAGCGTCGAGATCCGTGAAGACGGGATCGGTGAAGCGAGCGCCGTCCGCATAGGCGGCGGCCATCGGCTCGGCGTCCTTCCGGGCGAACGCCGTGTAGAACTGCTCGATCAAGGCCTCGTTCGGGTGCATCTCAATGACCCGCCGCGTCGCCCCAGAGCGCCTTCAGGCGGCGGTCGCGGCCGCAGCCGGCGCGGTAGGATTGATAGTGGGCGGGGTTGGTCTTGTGGAAGTCTTGATGCCCGACCTCGGCAGGATAGAACGTCGAGGCCGCGACGATCTCGGTATACACGTGACCGCCGAGCTTCTTCTCGACCTCGGCCTTCGTCTTCTCGGCGAGTCGCTTCTGGGCCTCGTCGTGATAGAAGATCGCGCTTCGATACTGTGAGCCCGCGTCGCAGAACTGACGGTTCTCGGCGAGCGGATCGATGTTGTGCCAGTAGATCTCGAGAAGGCGCTCGTAGCTGATCTTCGTCGGATCGAAGATCACGTAGACCGACTCGGCGTGCCCGGTGTCGCCCGAGCCGACCTCCATGTACGTGGGATTGACCTTCTGGCCCCCCGTGTACCCGGAGGTCGCGGAGAGCACGCCCTCCGCCTCGTCGAACGGGGTCTCCATGCACCAGAAACACCCGCCTGCGAAGGTGGCGACCTGCATCCCCTTCGGCACGTCGGGGAGCTTCGCCGGCGGTCCCAAATCCTTCGCGCTCGCGAAGCGGCAGGAGAAGAGGAGGAGGAGGGACAGCAGGCTGGTGGCTTTCATCCGGCTGACGATTCTACTCGACGCCGGAGCCCGCGGTTACAAAACGCCGGCTTTTCGGGGACCGTGCAACCCCACCTGCGCATCATGACAGCGGTCACCCGCTCCAACCCGTCCCTGGTCCACGTATAGCCTCGCCAATAGATGAAGCCCGCGATCGTCGTGATCACTACGCTCTCGCTGTCCGCCGCCGCGATCTCCGCGCGGGCCGGGGACTACCGGATCGGAGGTGAGGTCGGGCTGTACCACGACTCGACCGAGGGCGCGTCTCTGACGGCGCTGACGGAGGTCATCGACGCGGACATCACGGTGGTCGACTCGATCGCGATCGTGGGTGCGCTGCCGTTCGTGCAGATCATCGGAACGGGCGGCAACTCCACCGAGGCACGGTTTCGCATCGGCAACCCGTACGCCGCGGCCTATTACCAGATGGGCACGGATCTGTTCCGGCTCCGGATCGGTGGTGGCTTCGCGATCCCCGCCGCGCAGCTCCCCAACGACCAGAACGCGCTGCTGGCCGCGATCACGTACTCCGTCGCGCTGGGGATGCACGGCTTTCAAGGCCCGTGGCTGTGGAGCCCCGAGACGCTCCCGGTCACGGTCCCGTCGCTGCGCCTCCGCGTCGACCTGGGCCTGGTCGAGATCCAGGGCGGCGGCGACGTCGCGCTCCTGATCGCGCTGAACACCGACAACGACCGGGACAAGGTCGAGGTGATGCTCCCGCTCTACGCCGGCGCGCTGGTCCACCTGGGCTTCCTCGGCGCGGGGGCCGACATCGGGGCGGCCTTCTTCCCCACCGCGGGCAGCGGCGCCGACAAGTTTCAGCTGTCGATCTCGCCGAAGCTGACGGCGACGTTCGGCCCCGTGGAGCTCGAGACCCGGCTCACGATGAACATCGATCATCCGGCCGGCTTCGCGTTCGACCAGGGTGGGATCTGGGGCTTCTTCGTGGGCGCGCACGCGGTGTTCTGATCAGACCACGACGCCCATCGGTCTCCTGAGCGGAAGCGCCACGCCGATCGACATCACCATCCAGGTCACCCACCACGGCATCCAGAGCACGCTCCGCTCTTCGCGTTCGTGATCGATCGCGATGCGGGTGAACGGGAGCTCGCTCGAGAGCCCGTGCTCGTATCCGGCGGCGATCGAGCTGGCCCATCCCTGTCTCCGCTCCACGCTGATGCGCTGCGCTCCGGGCGCTGCGATCAGGAGCTTGTCGGTGTGGGCCTCGCCGAGGGTCACTTGGAACGCGGTGTTCGCGGGCTGCGCCAGGTCGACGCGGAACCAGGCCACGTTCGCGTTCCGATCCACGACCGGACCCAGCACCGTGCCCTCGCCGTCGAGCGTGAGGCGCACGTCGCCGGCGGCCACCCCCTCGGCCACTTCGACCTCCACCAGCGCTTGCTGAGCGGCCGGCCGGTAGCTGAAGCGCAGCTCCAGGTGGAGAAACAGCAGCGAGAGCGGCGCGGCCAGCACCAGCAGCGCGGGGAGCGTTCTCCCGGTGTACCGGGCGCTGTACCAGACGAGGCGGCGTTGTGCCGAGAACACGCGGCGCGGCGAGTCCATGAACAGCCTCATCTCGTAGATCGTCGAGGTCATCAGGTCCCGGGCGCGCTCGAGCTTCCTCTGGTCGGTGGTTCGCTTCACCACCCAGAGCGCGATCACGGCGGTGGCGGCCGACACCACCAGCAGCTCGAGCCACGCTGGAAGCCGGTCGAGCGGAGCGAGCAGCAGCTCCGTCGCGGAGTGCGCCAGATCGACGACCACCACGGAGCGATCTAATCCCTCCGGCGGTTTTTCGGTAGCATGGTCCTCGTGTCGGGCGCCGATCCCCTGATCGGCCGGGTCATCGCCGGCAAGATGGAGCTCTCGGAGCTGCTGGGTGCCGGAGCGATGGGCAAGGTCTATCGCGCCCGGCATCGCGGCCTCGACAAGACGGTCGCGATCAAGGTGCTCCACGCGGAGGCCAGCGCCGCACCCACACTGGCCGCCCGCTTTCAGGCGGAGGCGCGCGCCGCCTCCCGACTGGATCACCCGAACAGCCTGCGGGTCCTCGACTTCGGAGAGGACGGCCCCGACGCCCTGCTCTACATCGCGATGGAGCTCCTCGAGGGCGAGACGCTCCAGTCGGTGCTGGCGCGCGAGCGCAAGCTGGCCCCTTCGCGCGCCGCCTGGATCATGGGACAGGTCTGCTCGGCGCTGGCAGCCGCACACGATCAAGGCGTGATCCACCGCGACGTGAAGCCGGCCAACGTCATCCTGACGACCCAGCGCGGAGACCAGGGTCTGGTCGGCGACTTCGTGAAGGTCTGCGACTTCGGGCTGGCGAAGGTGCTCGACACGCACTCCGAGACCTCCTCGAGCGGACCGCTGACGCAGCAGGGGGTGGTGCTGGGCACGCCGGCGTACATGTCACCCGAGCAGGCCAAAGGGGAGCCGGTCGATCACCGCGCCGACATCTATGCCTGCGGGGTGATGCTGTATCGCATGCTCTCCGGGCGGAAGCCGTTCATCGGGGACTCCGCGTGGGCGGTGTCGCTCAAGCAGATCGCGGAGGCGCCGCCGCCGCTCCGCGATCTCGCGCCCGAGATCTCCGACGCGCTCGCCGCCGTGGTTCATCGAGCGCTCCAGAAGGCGCCCGGCGCCCGCTATCAGTCGGCCCGCGCGCTGCGGGCGGCCCTGCTGGACGCGGCCGGCGTCCCGAACGACAGCGGAGGTGCGAGCGCCCGCTTCGCCGAGCCCACCGTCGATCTCGATCCCACGTTCATCCGCGCGTCGGATCAGAGCGTCCCCGTCTCGGAGGCCCTCGGTGGCGCTGGTCGCCGGCGCACGCTCGCGATCGCCGGCGCTGTCCTGACCGCGGCCGCGATCGCGCTGTTCGTGATCCTTCCCAGGGCGCCGGCGGTAGAGGCGACGCCCATCGCGATCGAAGCGCCGGCCGCACCGCCGCCCGCTGCCCCTGCGGAGGTCGAGGTCGCGATCGACGGCGCGCCTGCCGGCACCCGCGTCTTCGCGAACGACGTGCTCCTCGGTGCGCTCCCCGGCGTCCTCACGCTCGACCGCGGCGGCCGCCCGATCGGCCTTCGGTTCGAAGCGAACGGCTACGAGTCGCTGGCGCGCTCGGTGATCCCGGATCGCGACCTTCACCTCACGATCGCGCTTCGCCCGCTGGCGCCTCCGCCCTCCTCGCCTCCCGCGAAGGCCCGCTCGCACAGCGCGCCCCCGTCGAACCCCCGGAAGAAGGACCGCCACGCCCTCGAGAACCCGTTCGAATGATGCGCACCCTTTCGGTACCCCTCCTCCTGCTCCTCGGCTGCACCGATCTTCCCCCGGTCGCGCGCGGCGTGTGCGGCAACGCGGTCCTCGAGACCGGAGAGCTGTGCGACACCTTCACGGATCACGCCGGCGAGAGCGGGTGCGGCGCGCCCGACAGCGCGCACGCGTGTGCATTCGTCTGCGACGCCGCCGAGTGCCCGCCCGGCTGGTCGTGCGGGAGCGACGACCTCTGCCGGCTTCCGGACGCCCGCTTCGATCCGGTCCCCGGCCTGTGGTCGTTCCGCTCGATCGACGCGACGATCGCGGACGCTGACGGAGATGGTCTGCCCGATCTGATCGGCAACGACCGTTCGAGGTTCTCGGTCCTCTTCCAGACGGCGCCGCGGCGCTTCGATCAGGACTTTCTGCTCGAGACCCGCATCCCCATCGGTGCCCCGTATTTCGGCGATCTCGACGGCGACGCGCGCGCCGACGTGGTGGTCCCCACGATCCTCGGCCTCCTAGTGCTGCTGGAACAGGACGACCGCACGCTGCTCTCGCGCGTGTACGACACCACCATCGGGATCGCGGGCGGGCCCGCGCTCCGCTTCATCGTCACCGGCGAGCGCGACAGCCCGCTCACCGAGAACGACGTTGCGATCGCCGTCGGAAACGCGCTGACGTCGATCGACGCCGACGCCGGCGTCCTCACCGTGATGCCGCCCTGGCTCGACGGACGGGACCTGCCCGCCCGGATCCCGTTCGGCCGCATCCCCGCGACCGATACTCGCAGCACCTTCGCGCTGTGGAACGAGGGCGGCCGCCAGATCGCGCTCTACCGCATCGAGGGGAGCACGCGTCGAGATCGGCGGCCCGCGCTCCGTCTCACCGTCTCCGTGCCCGACCCGCTGGGATCGACGATCGCGCTCACCGACGCCGACGGCGACGGCGTCCTCGATCTGTTGGCCGCCGTCGGCCATCCCGAGAGCCCGGTCGCGGTCGCGCTCGGTACCACCAGCTCGGTCACCGGCGACCTCGGCTTCGCGCCCTTCTGCGACCTTCGCTTCGAGCTCCTGGACGTCCCCACAAACCGATGGCTGCCGGTCGATGCTCCGCTCCTCGGCGCCGGCGACTTCGACGGCGACGGGCTGGCGGACTACGTGTTCGACGTCGGCGTGCTCACCAGCAACGGCGTCGCGCCCACGTGCGGGACGCCGATCCGTACCGCGCGCCTCTCCGCGGTGACGCTCTTTCAGCGGTGGAAGGAGGTGGAGACCGGCGACTTCAACGGCGACGGCCGCCTCGACTTCGCCGCCGCCTCCGACGAGCGGCAGCTCGACGTGTACTTCGGGTCGGGCACGGGAGGGTTCGCGCGCCGCACGGTGCTCCTCGATCGCGCCCCCACACTCCTGCGCGCCGGGGACTTCGACGGCGACTTCGTCGACGACATCGCGTTCGTCGGCGACGAACCCTCCGGCGCGCTGCTCTCCGTGATCTTCGGAGACGCCGGCAGCGAGCTCTCCGAGCCCAGAGCGATCGGTCGCTTCCCCGCGATCACCGACGTGGTCACGGCGCAGTGGGCGTTCGATCTGGAGGCGCTCGACGTCGTCTCCGACCTGCTGATCACCTCGCACGGTGTCGACTCGCCGGACACCTCGGTCGCGATCGCCTTCGGATCGACGTCCCGTCAGATGTTCGCCCCCTACGTGTTCCCCGGCTCGGACACCGGCGTTCCGGTCGCGGCGATCGTGGGCGACTTCTGCAACTGCGAGGTGCCCGGCTGCGTGGAACAGAAGGACCTGGCGGCCATCAGCCGCACCACGATTCCTCCCAAGACCGAGCTCTGGATCGCGCGCGGCGTCGCCGGCGATCCTCCCGGACGCCTCGATCCGCTCGAGGCGGCGATCGACATCCCCCTCGGCACCGCCTCCCGCTTCGACCTCACCTGCTCGATCTGGGCGGTCGCGGATGTCGACGGCGACGGTCGGGACGAGATCTTCGGCCTCGACAACATCGGCGCGCGCTGCGCCGACGCCTCGCAGGGACCATCCCGCATGCTCGTGATCGATCCGGACGCGACGGCCTGTGGGGGCGCCTTCTCCGCGGAGGCTCGAACGATCGAGGAGGACCAGTACACGGGCGCCACCCGGATCCGACCCCGCGATCTCGACGCCGACGGCGACCTGGATCTGCTCCTCACCTTCGCCGGCCGCGAGCGCGCCGGCGCCGGCGTGGTCATCCTCTGGAACGACGGCGGTCGGATTGGGGATCGCGTCACGACCGTCGAGGCGCCGGCCGGCACCACCCCGGTCGACACCGACGCGCTCCAGCTCGACACCGATCCGGAGCTCGAGCTGGTGCTGCGCACCTCCGACGAGAGCGGACGCAGCTCGGTCTGGTTCATCGACGACGGCGAGCCGCAGCTGTTCCAAAAGATCATGGCCGCACCGGGCGCCGTCACCGCCGGCGACCTCGACCTGGATGGTCTCGACGACATCGTCCTCACCTTCGGCGCGCGCGCCAGCGTCTACTGGGGACAGGACGGGGCCCTGCGATGATGAGGGTCGTCGCAGCCCTCCTCCTCTCGCTGGCCGTCGCCGCACCGGCGCGGGGCGAGAAGTCGGAGGCCGAGCGCTTCTTCCGCGCCGGCGCCCGCGCCTACGAGAGCGGCCAGTACGAGGTGGCGTGCCGCGCGCTCGAGCAGGCGTACGAGCTCGACCCGCTGCCCGCCATCGCGTTCTCGCTGGCGCAGGCGTACTGGCTCCGCTACTTCGCCGACGCGAAGCCGGAGTTCCTCGAGCGAGCGAAGGTGCTCTACCAGCGGTACGTGGAAGAGACGCCGAAGGGCGGCCGGCGCCACGACGCCGTCACCGCGCTGGCGGAGATCGAACCGCTCCTCGCGCGGATCGATCCGTCGCACGCCACCGTCGAGATCCTCAAACAACCCACGCAGCTGCTGGTCACGTGCGAGATCGAGTCGGCGCACGTCTCGATCGACGGCGGCGACCCGGTCCCGCTCCCCGCCACCGTGGAGGTGGCGGCCGGACCGCACCGCCTGCTCACCTCCGCCGACGGTTACTTCGATCAGTCGAAGAACGCGATCGCGGTCGACGGCCGTTTGATCGTCGAGGAGATCGCCCTCGTCCCCCGCCCGGCCACCATCGCGCTCTCGGGCGATCCTGGCCGTATCCTCGTCGACGGCCGGCCGGCCGGTGACCTCCCGACACCGATCGAGGTCGCGGCCGGGCCACACACGCTGACCGTGCTCGCGAACGGACGCCGGCGGTGGGATCGGTCCATCGAGGTGACCCGGGGCCAAGCGCTCGACCTCGGCGTCGAGCTCCGCGCCACGCCGCAGCGCTATCTCGCCTGGACCGCCCTCGGTGGCGCGGCGCTCGCTGCCGCCGGTGGCGCGCTCGCCACCTTCGGCGCGGCCCGCGCGAACCACCTCGCTCGTGGGATCGAGGACCGCCGCCTCTCGGCCGGCATCACGCCGCACGACCTCGACGCCTACCACGGGCACCTCGAAGACCGCAGCGCGTTTCGAGGCGCCGCGATCGGGCTCTACACCACGGCCGCGGCGCTGGCCCTCACCGGCACCCTGCTCTACCTGTTCGACGAGCCGTGAGAGACGTGGGCGCCGGGTGATCAACCGGGGCCGTTGCCCTCGATGGTGATGTCGTCGCCGATCTCGACACGACGGCTCAAAGCCTCGGCGGTGCTGGTCGGGAGCACCGGATTGTCCTCGATCCCGAACGAGCCGGAGACCAGCGTGAGGGCGGTGAGCTCGAGGACGGACGCGAGGGCGGTGTTCTCCCAGATCCGGAGGTTGCCGCTGATGCTGGCGAGGGCGGAGAGACCGCTGAAGTCGATCAGGCGATTGTTGCCACGTACGGTCAGGTAGCTGCCGATGGTCTGGAGCGCGTCGAGACCAACGAAGCCCGTGAGCGCACCGTCGTACGCGACGCTGACGTATCCGCCGACGGTGGTGAGCGCGGGAAAGTCGAGCGCGGTGAGCGCATCGTCGTGGACCACCTCGAGGGCGCCGGACAGATAGACCAGCGAGGGGAACGACACCCGCTCGAGGCTCGGATTGCGGAGATACTCGAGACCTCCGGCGGTCGCCATCGAAGTGAACGACGTCCGCCGCAAGGCGGGGTTGTCGTGGATGCGGACCGCCGGGCCCGCGAGCAGCAGCTTCGGGACCTCGACCGTGAGCAGCTGATCGTTCTCGAAGAAGTCGAAGACGCCGTCGACTCGGGTCAGGTTCGGGATCGTGACGTCGACGAGCGCGTCGTCGCTGACGAAGGCGATGTTGCCGGTGGCGCGCTCGAGACCGCCGAGCGCGCTGAGATCGGTGAGTGCATCGTCGTTCTGGATCCGGAGCTCGCGGACCTTGCGGAGGTTCTGGAGCCCGCCCAGGTGGACGAGGTTGGGCACGGCGTTGATCTCGAGCAGACCGCCGATCTGCTCCAGGCCTTCGAGGCCGTGGAGCGACGTCAACCCGGCGTTGCCGACGATCCGGAAGCTGGCGAAGCGGCGCAGCGACTCGAGCCCGGTCAGATCGAAGAGGAGGTTGTCGTTCTGCACCATGAGCGCGCCGCCGACCGACGCGAGCGCGTGCAACCCGCCGAGCGAGGTGAGCGCGATGTTCCCGACCACGAGCAGGTCGCCCGTGACCTTCTCGAGCGCGCCCAGCTGCTCCAGGTCGGTCAGCGTCGCCGAGTTGATGATGATGTTCCCGTCGACGCAGGTGACGCCCTCGAGCGGGAGGAGGCTGCGCGCGTCCAGCGCGACCAGCGTGCCCTGGAAGACCATCGGTGAGCCGTCGCAGGTGGTGGTGTCGTCCGCGGGGCCGCCGTCGCAGACGTAGGACTCGCTGTCGACCTCATCGGGGTCGAGCTGGCCGTTCCGATCGTCGTCGACGCCCGCCCGGACCACGGTCCCGCCCCCGGGACAGGGCGGAACGCCGGGCGGGAGCGGATTGACCCGCACGAGCGCTCCGCCCGAGGGTGTGCCGGTGCACGCGATGGTGGTCTGGGTGACCTCCAGGTCCTCCAGCGTGCCGTTGCAGTTGTCGTCGCCGCCGACGTGCACCACGGTGCCCCCGAGCTCGCAGGCGGTACCGGGTCCGAGCGTCTCGATGCGCGTGAGGGGCTCGCGAAGGCAGGTCCCGCCCTCGCTGCCGCAGCCCGTCGCCAGCACGGCGATCGAGAGAATGCACGAGACAGTGCCAACCCGGGGCATGGCGATATAATGCCCCGCGTGGTGTCGGCGAGGCGAGGCTCCGGGGCTCCCGAGCGGATCGGAAGTTACGCCGTCATCACCGAGCTCGCCACCGGCGCAACCTCCCGGGTCCTGCTGGGCCAGCGGGACGACGAGCCGGAGGTCCGCGTCCTCAAGCAGCTCCGCCTCGAGCTCGCGGGTGACTCGGTGGCGCGGCGTCGGTTTCAGCGCGAGGCGGTGCTGGCGGCGCGGCTCGATCACCCGAACATCGCGAAGATCTGCTGGAGCGGGATCGAGGACGGTCAGCTCTGCATCGCGATGGAGTTCGTGCCGGGCCAGACGCTGGCCGCCGTGTCGTCCGTCCTCGAGGAGCGCAGGACGCCGATGCCGCGCGTGCTGGCGATCGCGATCGCGCTGGAGATCCTCGAAGGCCTCGCGCACGCGCACGAGCTCGCGGACGACGCAGGACAGCCGCTCCTGATCGTCCACCGCGATCTTTCGCCGGACAACGTGATGGTCAGCTACGCGGGTCGCGTGAAGATCATCGACTTCGGGACGGCGCGTGCGCGCTTCGACGACTTCCGCACCTCACCGGGGGTTCGGATCGGGACGCTCGTCTACATGTCGCCCGAGCAGTCGATGTCCAAGCCGGTGGACCAGCGGAGCGATCTCTACACGGTGTCGGTGGTGCTCTGGGAGCTGCTGGCAGGACACCGAATGCTGAAGGCGACCAGCTCGATCGACGTGCTGGAGGAGATCGCGTACCAGACACCGGCGCGCTTGAACGAGCTCGACCCCTCGATCTCCGACGACCTCGCGGAGGTGGTGGCGCGCGGGCTGGCCAAGGATCCGGAGCATCGCTGGCAATCGGCCCGAGAGCTCGGCGAGGCTCTGAGGTCGGCACGCCCCCGCGGTGTGGTCGCCGCCGAGCAGCTCGGCAGCTTCATGCGGGACCTCTTCCCGGTGGCGGAGGCCGACGCCGCGCAGGCGATCGTCCTCGGGCGTGAGCGCCACCTCCAGGATCAAGAGGAGACGATCCCGGACGAGGGCTCCACGCTCGGCGAGCGCACGCTCTACCTCGACACGATGTCCTCCGACGTGGGCCCCACGCTCGCCGCCGACGCCACCCGGCTGTCGTCGCGCCGCCTCCCGCCTGAGCCGGCCGCGAGCCCGCGCCGCGCGCCGCTCCTCGTCGTGCTCCTCGTCGTGGCCGCGCTGATGGTCGGCTTCACGCTCGGCCTCCTCACGGAGCGGTCGGGGTGGTGGCGGCCGCCGCCGCCTGGAGGTCCCGGCCTCCACCGGGCGAACCCGCCGTAGGCTCAGTCATCCCCATCAGTTACGCGACGCCGCCATCGGTACGGCGTCTGCATTTCACCACGGCGTGCTCACGTTCACGCCTGCCATGCCATCCCCCCACTCCGACGCCGCGCTCATGGGCCACATCGACCGGGGCGACCGCTCTGCGCTGGCAGAGCTCTACGATCGGTACGCCCCCACGATGCTGGCGCTGGCCCGGAGGATCCTGGGCGATGCGGACGAGGCCGAGGATCTGCTCCACCACGTGTTCGTCGAGGTCATGCACCAGGCTCAGAGCTACGACGCCAATCGGGGCTCGGTCCGTGCCTGGTTGATCACGAAGACCCGCTCGCGTGCCATCGATCGGCTGCGCGCCCGCCAGCGAAGCCGCGTCCTCAACGCCGTCGCGCTGCCGAACCACGCCGCGGCCGAGCACCAGCTCGAGCTGTCGGATCGCCTCGGCGTCCGCATGGGTCTCGGCCACCTGCCCGAGCACATGCGCACCGTCCTCGCCCTGATGTACTACGAGGGGCGCACCGCCAGCGAGATCGCGACGCGCCTCGACGTCCCGGTCGGCACGGTGAAGTCGCGCCTCTCCCGCGCCACGGCGCGGCTCCGGGGCATCCTGGCGGAAAACTGAGCCAGCTAATCCTCCTTCAGGTATCGCTTGACCAGCTGTCGCAGGTGCGATCGGTCCATCCGCGCCTCGCGCGCCGCCTTCGATAGGTTGTGATCGTTGCGCGCCATCAGCTCGGCGACGAACCATCGCTCCCACCCGGTGGTGGCGAGGGCCTTGGCGTCACGGTACGAGAGCGCCGGATCGAACGCGTACGCGTCGCCGCCGCCGGGGCGCGGTGACGGCTCCGAGGCCATCAGCCCCGCCCAGAGCGCAGGATCGCCGGTGATCACGGCGCGCTCCACCGCGCTCCGCAGCTCGCGGACGTTGCCCGGCCAGTCGTGACGTTCGAGCGTCTCGGCGAGCGCGCGCGGAGGCGCCTGCGCGGTATCGCCGGAGAGCTCGTGGAAGAAGTGCGCCACCAGCATCCGGATGTCCTCGCGGCGCTCGCGCAGCGGCGGGATGCGCAGGCGCATGATGTCGAGGCGGTAGAAGAGATCCGAGCGGAACGAGCCGCGGTTCACGGCCTGCCGCAGATCGCGATTGGTGGCGGCGATGACGCGGACGTCGAGCGGGATCGGCTGCTGGCTGCCGACCCTCTTGATGACGCGCTCCTCGAGCGCGCGCAGGAGCTTCGGTTGCAGCTCGATCGGCAGCTCGCCGATCTCGTCGAGGAAGATGCTGCCGCCCTTGGCCGTCTCGAACGCGCCGGCGCGATCTGCGGTCGCCCCGGTGAACGCGCCCTTCACGTAACCGAAGAGCTCGCTCTCGATCAGCGTCGGCGGGATCGATCCGCAGTCCACCACCACGAAGGGTCCACCGGAGCGCTGGCTCTCGTCGTGAATCGTCCGCGCGAGCAGCCCCTTACCGGTGCCCGTCTCACCCTCGATCAGAACGGTGGCCTCCGCGGGCGCAATCTTGTGGAGCAACCCGAAGATGCGGCGCATCGGGACGCTCTTGCCGAGCACGGCGCCGAATCGAATCTGCTGGCTGAGCGGCTCCTCGAGGCGCTCGTCGAGGGGCTCGAAGCGGAGCGTGCTGACGCCCGCGCCGACCACGGCGTTGGGCTCCAGGTAGGCGGCCTCGACGCGGAAGCCCGCGAGCAGCGTCCCATTGGTGCTGTCGAGATCGCGGAGCAAGAACCCCCGGTCGGTGACGGTGATGGTGCAGTGATGTCGTGAAACCGCCGTATCGTGGAGGACCAGCGAATTGCCCTCGGCGGTGCCGATCGAGAGCTCCGACCGGTCGGAGGCGCGCTCGAGGCCGGCGTCGGGTCCTGTGGTGACCACCATCCGGAAGCGCGGGAGGGCGTACGTCCCGAGCTTTGGGGCCAACTCCTGGGTCCGCAGCTCGGCGGGGTCGCGGCTCATGCCGCCGGCGAAGTTAGCACGTCGCGATCGGCTGAAGCTCCCGGGAGAGTCGCTCGGCTACCGCCGCGAGATCAGGGCGATACGTCCCGTTCGCCAGCTGGCGACGGAGGTTTTCCACCCGAAGGCGTCGTCTCGAAGGGGTCTCGGCCGGGCACGGCGGGCGGGCGAGAGAGAGGCCGCTCTTCTTCATCACACCCCCTCTATCGGACGCTCCGTCAAAAGCTTGACGAGCCTCCGCCATTTTTTCGGCAGGGTACCCCTTCCCACACGCGGCGACACTCAGGATCACGTTGATCGGTTCCCCGCCAAGTCGGATAGTCCCTCGGGCGTGGACGCCAGCGTCCTGGTCATCGACGACGACGGCAAGCTCGGGCGTTTCATCGCGCGCGACTTGGCCCGGCTGGGATTCGACACGGTCGCCACGGACAGCGGCCAGGCCGGCATCGATCTCCTCCGCGAGCGCCGCTTCGACGTCGTGGTCTGCGACCTCAACATGCCCGAGCGCGACGGGTTCGATGTCCTCCGGTTCTCGACCACCCTCGATCCTCCTCCGCCGTTCCTCATGCTGACCGCGTATGGCTCCGTCTCCGCGGCGGTCGAGGCGATGCGCCACGGCGCCGCCGACTTCCTCGAGAAGCCGGTGAAGACCGAGGAGCTGAGCGCGACGATCCAGGCGATCCTGAGTCGCGCGCCGAGCCAGGTCCCCAGCGCACAGATCGGCTCCGCGCCCGCACAAGACCTGGTCGGATCACCCCTCTGGTTGGGGCCGTTCCTGGAGACGCTCGAGCGGATCGCACAGTCCGACGCCACCGTCCTGATCGACGGGGAGACCGGCACCGGAAAGACGGCGGTGGCCCGCGCAATCTGGAAGGGATCGCGACGGAGCAGGCGGCCGTTCGTCGAGATCAACTGCGCCGCCCTCCCCGACCACCTCATGGAGACGGAGCTCTTCGGCCACGTCAAGGGCGCCTTCACCGGAGCCACCGAGGATCATCCGGGCAAGGTGGCGCGCGCAGAGGGCGGGACGCTGTTCCTCGACGAGATCGGCGAGCTCAAGCATGAATTGCAAGCCAAGTTGCTCCACCTGCTCCAGGAGCGAACCTACACCCCGATCGGCTCCACCGAGACCCGGCGCGCCAACGTCCGCTTCATCGCCGCCACCAACCGCGATCTGCGCAAGGAGGTCGCGTCGGGGAGCTTCCGCCAGGATCTCTTCTTCCGTCTGGAGGTGGTGAGCCTGACGATCCCGCCGCTCCGCGAGCGCACCACCGACATCCCGATCCTGGTGGAGCACTTCGCCCAGCAGGTGGCGGAGCGAATGGACTGCCGCGTCTGCTTCTCCGACGAGACGCTCGCGCAGCTGCGGCGCTACGACTGGCCGGGCAACGTGCGCGAGCTCGAGAACCTGATCGAGCGCTTCGCGGTGATGCATCCGTCGGACACCGTCATCCAGCCGAGCCATCTCACCGAGCGGATCCGGGGCAGCACCAAGATCGAGACCGAGGGCACCAGCGTTCCCGAGTTCGTGGGCGGCGCCGGCTCGAGCTTGATCGATCTGGAGAGCGAAGGGCTGACGCTCGCCGAGGCCGTCAAGACGTACGAGGGCGGTCTGATCAAGGCGGCGCTCGACAAGGCGGGCGGCAACCGGAGCCAGGCGGCCAAGCTCCTCCGCGTGAAGCGGACCACGCTGATCGAGAAGCTCAAGAAGCTCGAGCGGGAGTAGCCGTCAGTACGCGGGCGCCACCGGCTCACCCGCGTACACCGCCATCTTTCTCGCGGCGATCGCGTCGAAGGTGAGCGCCTGCTCGAAGCGCACCCGCGCGCGCCGGCCGGACGCCCGATCCGCGGCCAGGGCCAGCGCGGCTCGCGCGAAGGCCTCCGCGTCTCCAAGCGGGCACAGGCGCGCCGCGCCGCCCCGCGCCAGCGCTCGAAACGGCGGGATGTCCGAGCCGGCGATCGGCAGGCCCGCGCCCATCCCCTCCACGAACGCCGCCCCGCAGGCCTCGCGACGGCTGGTGTGCAGCATGACGTCGGCGGCCGCATAGAGAGGCGCCATCTCGGCGCGCACCTCCATGATTCCGCCCAGGCGAGCGACGCGCAGGCTCACCTCGCGATGGAGCGGTCCTTCCTCCAGCGCCGCCCAGACGAGGCGCGCCTCCGGACGCTCCGCGCGGATCCGCTCGAACGCGGCCAGCGCGGTGAAGGGATCCTTCACCTCCGCCGCGCGCGCCACCACTAGCACCGCGAGCGAATGCTCGAGCCCGAGCGCCCGGCGCGCGCGCGTGCGATCCGCGGGCTCCACCAAGGACGAGATCTCCGGCACCGCGACGACCGGCGTCCCGGGCGCGAGCGCACCCGCGTCGACGAACGGCGCGGCCATCTCGGCGGCGGTGAAGAACACGCCCGCCAGGCGGCGGGTGGCGGCGCGCATGACCGCCCGCCGCACACGCTGATGGGGCACGGGTCCCGTGTTGTACTCCGCGAAGACCCTCGCCGGGGCTAGCGCGGTGAGGGCCAACGTCCGGACGTCGAGCAGGTGGAACTGATGCACGACGTCCGGGCGGAGCGCGAGCGCCGAGCGCAACAGGTGCGCACCGGGAATGCCGGGGAGGGGACGGCGGACGAAGTGCAGACGGACGCCGTCGTGATCCTCGATGCCGGCCGTCCCTCCGTCCACGAGCAGGTGGACCTCGGCCCCGAGCCGCGCCAGCGCCCGGGCCTGGGCCAGGTTGTGCCGGTGGAGGAGCAGCAGCCGCGCGCGATCGAAGGCGGGGGCCAGGACGGGGACGATCAGCGCGACCTTCACCCGGCGGCCTCCTCGAGCACCGCCTCGAAGGCATCCGAGGTCCGCGCGATCGAGAAGCGATCGAGGACCCGAAGGGCGGCGTGCGGCGCAGGAGCGTCGAGCGCGCGGGCCGCCGCGGTCGCGAGCTCTCCGGTCGCGATCGAGATCGAGGCGCCGAGCTCGAGGAGCTCGCGCGCGACGCCCACGTCGAAGCAGGCGATCGGGAGCTCGGCGGCGGCCGCCTCGATCAGCGCCATGCCCTGGGACTCGTAGGCCGAAGCGTGGAGCAAGAGGTCGTAGTCGCGATAGCGCGTCCGCAGGCGGTCAGGTTCGATAAATCCGCAGTGGTGGATCCGATCGGCGATCGAAAGCGCCTCCGACCGACGCCGTAACCGATCCAGCTCCGGCGTCGTAGCGTACCCGTAGATGTCGAGCGAGACGTCGCGGCCCGCACGTGCGAGCCCGGCGATCGCCTCGAGGAGCAAGCTGGGTTGCTTGACCGGTTGCAGCGTGGTGACGGCCAGAAGGCGCGTCTGCGGGGCCCGCTCGGGCCCAGCCCTCGCGCCCGACTCCGGTCGCAGGCGCTGGCTGCGCGCTTCGCTTGCCCGCGGGGCGCGCGACTCGATGGTAGGAACCCCGAGCGGCGTTCGGCGGATCCGATCCCGCGTTCCGGGGCAAACGGTCGAAAGGCGGTCGACGAGCACGCGGGACCCGACCGTGATTCGGCGGGCGGCCTGGGCCATCACTCTCAGAGTGAGCCGGTGACGTCGCGAGCGCGCATATCCGTAATGTATGGGGGCGAGGTCTGCGAGCTCGGCGGCCATGACCGACAGGAGCAGCGGCCGCCGCAGGATCCGGCTCGCGAGGACGCCGGGCCAGCCCGATCGATCGATCCAGAGGGCCCATACCAAATCGTAGGAAGGACGCCGTGCGAGGAAGCCCATGAGGTCCGCCAAACGCGCGGATCGGGGCCGGTTTCCGTAGCCCTGGATCGAGAGCCCGCGCTGCTCGATCCGGCCGCGGGCGTTGGGCGGCGCAATGATCGCATGGATGTCGACGGTGTGACGCGCCTTCAGATTCGTCAGGAGATCGATCAGCCCGGGGACACACGCGGGCCCGTCCTCGGCGATGAAACCCGGCGTCAGCACGAGCACGCGCACGCCCGCGCGGTTAGCCGAACGCGCGCCAAGCTGACAACAGGGGCTTGCGCCCAGCGTGAATCCATAGTCTTTACGCCACCGTCTCGCGGCCAGCTTCGGTTCGCGAAGCGGTGAAGGGATCACACGATCATTCGATCACAAGACAGGGGAAGTGCATGAAACAGTCGAACGCTCTAATCGTGGCCGCCATCTCTGGAATGATGATGGGCGGTGGACTCGTCGCCTGCAAAAGCGGAGGAAGCTCCAAGTCCGGCGAGGGCAAGGCAGAGGCGAAGGCCGCTACCGGCGGTGACCAGGCGGCAGCCGAGAAGCACGCCTGCAAAGGCCTGAACTCCTGCAAGGGTCAGGGCGGCTGCGCGGTCGAAGGCAAGAACGACTGCAAGGGCCACAACGAGTGCAAAGGCCAGGGCGGCTGCGCCACGTCGAAGCACGAGTGTAAGGCGATGAACGAGTGCAAGGGCCAGGGCGGCTGCGCCGTCGAAGGCAACCACTCGTGCAAGGGCCAGAACGAGTGCAAGGGCCAGGGCGGCTGCAAGGTCGGCAGCTGAAGCCGAGCTCGCCGGGGCGCGCGTCGGTGAAGAACCGGCGCCGCCCCTCGCGTATCGCGACATGAATCGATTCGGTCTCCCGAACCTGGGTCTCGGTCTCGGCCTTCGCACCGTTCACTACTCGGCCATCCTCTCCGGACGTCCGGACGTCGGGTGGTTCGAGATCATCTCCGAGAACTACATGCAGACCGCGGGGAGGCCGCTCCATATCGTCGATCAGATCGCGGAGCGGTATCCGATCGTGATGCACGGCGTGTCGATGTCGATCGGCTCCGTCGATCCGCTCGACCGCGCGTATCTGAGGGAGCTCAAGGCGCTCCGCGATCGGATCGGCGCCGTCTGGGTCTCGGACCATCTCTGCTGGACCGGCGCCCACGCCACCAACACGCACGATCTCTTGCCGATGCCGTACACCGACGAGTCGCTCGCGCACGTGGTGGCGCGCGTGAGGCAGGTGCAGGACATCCTCGAGGCGCCGCTGCTCCTCGAGAACCCCTCGAGCTATGTCGAGTTCACCGGCTCGACGTACGCGGAGTACGACTTCCTGGCAGCCCTCGCGGAGGAGGCGGACTGCGCGCTCCTCCTCGACGTCAACAACATCTACGTGGCCTCGTTCAACCACGGCTACGACCCGATCGCGTATCTGGACGCGGTTCCGATGGACCGCGTCGTTCAGTTCCACGTGGCCGGCCACACGCACTGCGGCACGCACATCGTCGACACGCACATCGGCCCGGTGATCGATCCGGTCTGGTCGCTCTTCGGCGAGGCCTACCGGCGCTGCGGCGGCGCTTCGATGATGCTGGAGTGGGACGCCGAGATCCCCTCGTTCAAGGACACCTGGGCCGAGGCGAAGCGCGCCCACGAGTTCGCCGACATTCAGGCCCCCTCAACGACGCAGAAGCTTCCACGGCAGATAAAACACGCCGAACCCGGCCAGCAGTAGCAGGGTGTAGACGCTGTCCGGCAACCTGCCGGGGGCGCGCGCGGCCACGCTCTCCACGACGATCAAGGACGCCATTGCGATCTGCACGGCGATGAGGAACAGGGCGAGCGCGGGGCCGGCCGGGCAGCGAAAGGCCTCCGCCGGGAACGCCCGGCCGGCGCGCGCGTCCCGCACTCGAAACACGATCAGGCTGGCGTACGCGAGACCGAAGAGGACGGCCGCGGCCAGGAAGTAGATCGAGAGGATCTCCGTGAAGCCCCGGTACGCCGTGAAGAGCGCCGCCACCGCACCGACGGCGATCAGCGCCGTCACCGGCGACTGCCGCCTCGACATGGTGCCCAGCGCCGAGGGCGCGAGCCCGTCGCGGGCCAGCGCGAACGGCACGCGCACGGCGGCGAGCACGGTCGAGGAGAGGCAGCCTCCGAACAGCAGCACGTTCAGCACGACCATCACGGTGCGCCCGGCGTCGCCGAACAGCCGCTGCATCACCTCGTTGGCGACGAAGCGGGTGCCGCTCATCTCCTCGGGCGTCATCGTGCGGAGGAACGCCAGGTTGACCAGCACGTAGAGCGCCGTCAGCAGCAGGCCGGAGCCGACCAGCGCGCGCGGGAGATCGCGCCGGACGTCCCGCATCTCCTCCGCCATCTTGGCGGCGTCGGTCGAGCCGTCGTACGCCCAGAGCACGGACGGCAGCGCGGCGATGAACGCGACCACCGGCGAGGAGCGTCCCGCCGCGAGATGAACGGGGGCGCTCCAGTGGATGTCGCTTCGACCGAGAAGCAGCGCGACCCCCGCGACCGTCATCAGCGCCAGGACCTTGACGGCGGTGAGCACGTTCTGAGATCCCGCGCCCGCCCGGAGGCCGAGGCAGTTGACGCCCGTGACCACCGCGATCGCGGCGACCCCGATCATGTTGGCGTGCGCCACGTCGATCGAGACGAGCTCCGAGACCGCCTCGCCAAAGGCGACCGCGATGATCGCCGCGCCGCCACCCAGGATGAACACGCTGTAGCCCCACCCGAAGACGAACGCGCAGAGGCTGCCGTACGCCTCGCGGAGGTAGACGTACTCGCCGCCGGCTTCGGGGAACCGGGTGGCGAGCTCGGCGGTGACCAATCCGGCGGCCACCACGAAGAAGCCGCCGAAGAGCCAGACCGCCACCATCAGCAGGGGCGAGGAGAGCTCGGTCGCGATCTCCCCGGGAGTACGAAAGATTCCCGACCCCACCGCCACGCCAATCCCAATCAGGAGCGCGGTCGCGGACCCGAGGAGCCGCTGGAGCCTCGGCACGATCGTGAGCTATAGGGTCGGCTGGCGCCAAAGGGAAGCGATGTCGAAGAAGCGAGCCAAGACCGGCACTCCACCGAAGCGCAAGGCGCGGCCGAAGCGCGGAAAGGCCTTCAGGACGAAGGTCATCCCGCGAAGCCAGGACGGCGAGAGCGGGGAGGCCTCCAGGACGAAGGTCATCCCGCGAAGCCACCAGCCGTCCATTGTTCGGGATGACGGGGGACCTGCGCCCGAGGAGGGCGGACCGGCCGAGGTGATGGTCTCGGAGCGCGCCAGCGCCATGCCGTTGACGCCCGGATCGCGGGTCGAGCGGAGCACGCTCGGCGAGGGCGCCTCCGTGAGCGCGGGCGTGGCGATGGAGGGCGGCGTCGAGGGCCCCCTCGAGCGGCTCCAGGCCTGGTTCAGCGCGGTCGTCACGCACCCGACGAGCGCCGCAGAGGGCGTCGAGAGCGCCGCGCCAATCCAGCGCGCACTGGGAGCGCACGCCGTCGAGGAGATTGTCACGCCCAGCGCGCGCATGACGGCGGTCGACCGGCTCGGCATCTATCAGTTCGCGTACCACGCGCGCCTCGTCGAGTGCCTCGCCGACGACTACCCGGCGGTGAAGACGGCGATCGGTGAGGACACCTTCGAGACGGTGGCGAGGAGGTACATTGCGAAGCATCCCTCGCAGAACGCCAACCTCAACTCCTTCGGATCGAGCTTCGCAGGCTTCGTCGCCGAGCAGAGCGACTGGCTCGAGCACCACGCGTTCCTCGCCGACCTGGCGCGGCTCGAGTGGGCGATGGTCGAGGTGCTGCACGCACCCGCCGCGCCGGCGCTGCTGCTCTCGGGCCTGTCCCAACTGGCGCCCGAGGCGTGGGGCCGCATCGAGCTCTCGCCGGCGCCGACCCTGCGCTTCCTCGAGCTCGACCATCCCGCCAACGCGTTCCTCCAGGCGACGCGCGACGGCGAGTCTCCGGAGATCCCGCCGCCGGCGTGGTCGGCCACCGCGGTCTATCGACAGGGGTACACGATCTGGCGGATGGGCTTCACGCGTCCGATGGCCCGCGTGCTCTCGGCGCTCCTCGAGGGGCAGAACCTTTCGGACGCGCTCGACCGGCTCGACGTCGCGGACACCAGCGAGGGCGACGTGATGGTGTGGTTCCGAGAGTGGGTCTCGGGCGGCTTCTTCAGCGCGATTCACACCGCCTGACGCGTCGCGAACGCGTGGGTCCCGGCGCCAACCCGAACGCGGTGGCCCCGCCAGCGCACGTGCTTCACGAACGGGGTCACCAGCCAGACGCCCAGCATCGCCAGCTCGCGGAGCGGCGCCAGCAGGAGCGGGATCCAGATGCGGCGGGGACCGCGGAGCAGCCACCACTGGCCAGCGTCGCGCAACAGCATCAGCGCCGCCGCCCAGGCGAGCCCGGCGGGCAGACCGAGCAATGCGATCGCGCAGGGTGCGAGGAGGAGCGGGCTGGCCAGCGGCTCCAGCAGGAATGCGATCCCGCGCAGACGCACCCGGAGAATCGACCAGCGGAGCTGGCGCTCCAGGCACCGCGCCAGCGAGAGCCGGCCGTTGGTCGCTTGGACCACCGTGGGGGCGATGCAAACCTCGAAGCCCGCGTGCTGGAACTTCTTGCCGATGATGAAGTCCTCGGCGAGTAGATCGCGGACACTCTCGAAGCCGCCGAGCGACTCGAACACGCGGCGGGAGAAGAGCATCGACTTCCCCACCACGGCTGCGTCGCCGAAGATCGTCGGGAGCGCAGCCCCCGCCGCGACGAAGCCGTTGAGCTGGACGTTCTCCAGCGCCGCGCCCAGGCTCCGCTCGCCGGCGCCGGAGAAAAGGTGCGTCACCAACCCGACGCGCGGGTCCGCCCCGAACACCGCGATCGCCTCGCTCAGATAGCACGGCGGCACGCGCACGTTGCTGTCGCTGACCAGGAGCAGATCGTGGGCCGCGTGCTCGACCATGCCCCGTAGGTTCGCGATCTTGGGGTTGAGCGCGCGACCGCCTCCGTGGATCACGAGCGTGCATTCCACCTCCGGGTGGCGACGCGCCACCGCCCGGGCGATCGCGATCGCCGGATCGCGCCCATCCTCGACGCCGAACAGGATCTGCACTCGCCCCGGATAATCCTGGCGGAAGAAGCTCTCCAGATTCGCCGCCAGATCCGGGTCGGCGCCGCACAGCGGCTTCAGCACCGTGAGCGCCGGCGACGCGTGCGCGCTCGAGGCGCGGCCACGGCGGGCGGCGAGCACCGCCAGCGTCCCCGACACGACCCATAGCGAGCAGAGCCCGACCAGCGCGGCAAAGAGGATCATCATGACGGCACCTCCGCGGGTTTCGGGGCACGGAAGATCCGTGACCACAGGGGCAGGCTGAAGCCGAAGTACACGAGCGCCGATCCCAGGACGCGCGCGCCCAGATAGGGCAGCGCGAAGACCGCGATCAGACGGTCGAAGAGGAGCGCGTTGAGCGATAGGGCCCCGGCCTCCACCAGGCCGAACCAGAGGCCCTGGCGGACCCAGGCCGGCGATCGATCCCGAAACGCGAAGACCTTGTTGCCGACGAACTGGGCGAGCACGCCGCCGAGGAGCGCCGGGAGGTTGGCGGCCCGTGGCGCGAGCCCCAGACCGTCGACGAGCACCGCGAGGAGGAGGAGATCGAACCCGGTGGCGATCGCGCCCACACAGGCGCTCGAGAGGACGGTGGTCAAGCGCCGCACACGCCGCCCTGGAGCCAGGGGCGTGCCACACCGCCGCGGCAGGCGGGATGATGTCTCGGTGCGTCGAAGGCGTTCCGGAAGCGCGTCGGGCGTTTCGCGGCGCGGCCAAGTGAGGAGCCGAAGCCCCACTGTCGGGATCGATTCATCCCCACGCAGGCGTGCTTCGCGGATGTAACGGATGCCTCACGGAACGGCCCAATGTTTGCTCGTGGAACGCTGAGACAGCCGCCATGTTCCTGGAAGACGCCACCTCGCGAAGCCTGTCGAGCGTTGACTTCGGCCGAGCCGCCCAGGACGCCGCCCGGAACCCCAAAGGCCTGGCCCTTCCGCCGCCCACCGAGTTCATCCACGCTCCCTCCGAGATCCTCGACGAAGAAGCTGCGCTCCAGCAGGCCCGCTTGGAGAAGCAGTCCATCCTCTGGCGGGCCCGCGTGCGCCTGCGACGCGTCTCGGAGATTGCGCGCGATCTCGCCCTTCAGACCTGGGAGCTGCTCTCTCACCGGATCGAGTCCGACACGTTCGACTACGACGAGCCCGAGGTTCTCGACGAGCAACCGGATCTCCCGCCGCTCGAGGTGAGTCAGGAGATCGATCTTCGCGAGGACGACGACGCGGATACCGCCCGCGTGCCCACGCCGGTCCCGTTCCCCGCACACCGTGAGGGGGGAGCTCCGGGGAAGGACGAGTGGACCGTCACGACGCAGGTGGTCGACATGACCCGGCGGCGCAAGGGCAAGGGGACCCGACCGGGGTCACTCCCGGGGCGCCCGATCCCCGTGTCGGATCCGATCCTCGATCCCTCCCGCAGGCCGAAGCGTTAGCGCGACCCTAGGAGCGTGTAGCGCGTAAGCGCTCACGCGACCCCGGTCCGGGTCCCGGTCCCGGTCCGGGTCCCGATCTGAAGAGGGCTGCCTTGAGTCAGACGCTCGCGACGGTCGCGAGCTTCGATCGGTAGAGCTTGAGCAGGTTGTGGGTGAGGCAGACGAGCATCCACTCGGCTCGTACCTTGAAGAAGGAGCGTAGCGAGAACCGGCGGAATCCTCGTGCCGCTTTGATCTGTCCGAGCGCCGGTTCGACGATACTCTTCCTGCGGGGGTAGACCGCCTTGCCGTCGCGCGTTTGCAACTTGTCTCGCATTCGCTTGCGAGCGAGCGAGGCAGGTGTGGGCTCCGAAGCTGATGAGGACGGAGTCGACGCGTCTTGGTTCTGTTCGCGTCCAACAGCGATGTGGGCATCGATCTGATTGTTGTCGCAGAATTCGATGTTGGTCGCGCTCAGATAGCCGTTGTCTGCCGTCATCTTCCGAGGAGCATCGCCGCAGTTGCCGAACACATCACGGAGCATCGGGACGAGGTGTTGCTGATCAGGTGCCTGGTTGCTGACCCCTTCGGCGACACTCACCTGAGCGTGCTCATCTACGACAACTTGGGCATTGTAGGCCTGGAGGTACGCTCCCTCCTTCAACATGATCCTGCTGTCTGAGTCGGTGAAGTTCCTCTGAGCGTTGGGCCTCGGTGTGCCGTCCACATTTGCAGGAACGCGATGATGCGGCCATCCATCATTTCGTTCAGTTGGGTCTGGGGATGGTTCGAGCTGGTCAGCCTGCGCTCTTGCCTTCTCGGCTCGAGTTCTCGCTCGCTTCTGCTCCACCCGATCCACAAGAGCATCATCCGCTTTGCTCTGCTGCTCTTCGGCTTGCCGGCGCAATTTCTCCGCGCGAGCCCTGGCGGCATCCTGCTCCAGCGCAGCCTTCGCTTCTCGAATGCGGGCAAGGCGGGATTCACGGCGAGCGAGCTCCGCTGGGATGTCCTCTTCAGTCTCTTCAACGCCCAGCCGCTCGTCTTCCTCTTGGTCGATCGTGCGCGCTCGCTCCAGCAGTTCTTCGATCTCGAGAGACAGCCGCTTCTCCTCCTCGGCCATCCGCTCGTAGGTCATCGCCTTGTGCTTGCTCGCGTTCGCCTGCACCTTCGAGCCATCGAGTGCGACGTGTCCGAGCCGCACCAAACCTGCTTTCTGGCAAAGCTTCAGGACTTCGAGGAAGAGCGCTTTCAGTGCCTCCAGGTGGACCAGCCGAAACTCGTTGATCGTCGTGAAGTGGGGATGACTTTCTCCAGCCAGCACCCGGAATGGAATGTCTTCGTAGGTCGCCCGCGCGATCCTCCGCGACGAATAGATGCCGGTGCAGTAGGCGTACAGAAGCAGCGCGATCATCATTCGAGGCGAGTACGGTCGCTCGCCTCGCGGGTCCTTGGACTGGATCGAGATCTCGATCGCGCTCAGCTCTACCTCATCGACGACGTCCAAGACGAAGTACGCGAGATGATTTTCTGGGAGCCAACCTCCAAGAACTTCTGCTGGTCAAAGTGGACGAGCTACCGCAAGCTAGCTTGCATTGTCACTTTCGATCACGAGAAGCTCGAGGTTCTACCAGCTCGCCGTCGAGTAGGCCGACATCGCTGAAGAGATCGCACAAGAACTGCAACCCGGTCACGCTCACGTCCGCGATCAGCTTCGGCGGGCATCCGATTCCATCGTGAACAACACCGCCGAGGGCGCCGGAGAGTTCAATCTACCTGAGAAGGCTCGCTTCTACCGCTCGCTTCTACCGGATGGCACTTCGCTCTGGCACCGAAAGCGCCGCCTCACTCCACACCTGCTCGAGGCGCCGACTCGCCAACGAGCAGAAGGTCCAAGCCGCCAGAGCCAAGCTCAAGCGCGTTGTCGAGATGCTCACGCGCCTCATCAAGTCGATGAACGCACGCCGGGCTGCATGATCGCCATCGGGACCGGGACCGGGACCGGGACCCGGACCGGGCTCGCGGTAGCGCTACGCGCTACACGCTCCTAGTGCCCTCACGCGGGCCGCGTCCGATAGACGGCCCAGCGTCGTGAGGCGGCGGCGGGCTCGAGCCACCAGACTCGATCGAGCACGTCTCGATGGACGGGCTCGAAGTACAGGATCCAGATCTCGCGCGGGTGGGCCTCGAAGGAGCGACCGAGGTTCGCGATGACCCGCTTCACCACGGGCGCCCCGAACGGGTTGTACATGAAGACCATCAGCGGACCGTCCGGAAACTCGAACGCCGCCGCGTCGTCGAGCACGCAGCCGAGGTGGCGGCAGCGCTGCCAGGGCGCTGAGAAGCTGCGCAGGTTGTCCTGGGCGGTTCGCCAGAGGGCCTCCGAGAGCTCGACGCCGAGGATGCGCTCGAAGGGATGGGCCGAGGCGAGACAGAGCACACGACCCTTGCCCGCGCCCAGATCGACGAAGGTGAAGCGCTCGAACGCCACGTCGGCGTCGAGCAGCATGTCTTCGAAGATGTCCGGCGGCGTCGGTTGATAGTCGCGGGCGTCGCGCGCACGGGCGCCGGCGAGCCCCAAGGTCTGGGCGCTGACCGTACGGCTGGTCCGGATGCCGAGCGCTCGGTCGGAATAGTCGCGGCGGCGCACCATAGCCAGGTCAGCCGAACGCGGCCTGGAGCTCCGAGCGCTGGCCCTCGTCGAGGTTGTAGCTATTGTCCAGCACCTGGGCCGGGAGCCCCTCGCCCGAGTGTTCGACCGCGCAGCCCACGTGAAGGTATCCGGCGCTCTTCGACACGAACGTGCCGGTGTCGACCTCGCGCTCGACGGCCACCCGGAGTTGGCCCTTCTCGATCATCTGCTCGCACTGCATGCACTTGGAGCGGCCGGAGGGCGCGACCTCGGCGTATGGGAACGGCGGCTTCGTCTTCTTCTTGCCCTCGGCGATGGCCTTC
This sequence comes from uncultured delta proteobacterium, assembly GCA_963803435.1. Lineage (GTDB taxonomy): Bacteria > Myxococcota > Kuafuiibacteriia > Kuafuiibacteriales > Kuafuiibacteriaceae > CAWDML01. The sequence continues at coordinate 1,244,199 of CAWDML010000001.1, forward strand.
TCGACCTCGGCGCGGTTGGGGATGTCACCGTCGTACGCTTTGATCAGCTTCTCCAGCTGCATCGGCTCCACGAAGGCGCCGCACTCGAGGTGGTACCAGCGATAGCTGGGCTCCTCGCCGTACTGCATGTCGGACTCGACGCCGAACCGCAGCGCACCCTTTTCGATCTTGTTCTTGCACTTGCGGCACGAAGCGCGGCCGGACTTCGAAGTCTCGATGACGCTCATGGAGCCAGAGAGATCGAGGATCGGAGGTCCAAGTCAAGCGCGGCGAAGCGCGTTGTCGACGACCATCCGCACCATCCGCTCGAAGTCGATTCCTGCCACGGCCGCCGCCTGGGGGAGGAGCGAGGTCCCGGTCAACCCGGGGATGGTGTTGGTCTCCAGGATCACCGGACCGCCGGCGCCCAGCATGAAGTCGGAGCGGGAGAAGTCCCGACAGCCGAGCGCGCGATGGGCTCGGAGGGCCAGGCGCTGGACCTCGTCCCGGACCGGGTCGGGGATGCGCGCCGGTGTGATCTCTTCGCTGGCCCCGGGCGTGTACTTCGCCTCGTAGTCGAAGAACTCGTACTTGGTGTTCGGCACGATCTCGGTGACGGGGAGCGGGAAGGTCCGCCCCTCCGCGTCGTTCGACAGCACGCCGCAGGTGAGCTCCTTGCCCTTCACGAAGCGTTCGATCAGCACCTCGTCGCCGCCGTCGATCAACGCCCCGACGGCCCTGTCGAGCTCGCTCCGATCCTTCGGGAACGACACTCCGTAGCTCGAGCCGTTGCAGAGGGGTTTGATCACGCAAGGGAAGCCGAGCTCGGCGGCCTCCGTCAACTTCGCTTGCAGATCATCGTGGCGCGAGATCGAGACCGACGGCGAGATCGGAAAGCCGTGAACCTGGTAGATCCACTTCGCCCGCATCTTGTCCATGGCCAGCCCGCTCGCCGCGGGTCCAGAGCCGGTGTACGGGAGGCCGCAGGCCTCGAGGAGGCCCTGCACGGTCCCGTCCTCGCCGAACGGACCGTGGAGCGCGATGAAGACCACGTCGGCGCACTCGCGTAGCCGATCGATCGCGGACCCGATCGTCGGCGCCGGATCGCCTGCGATCACCCAGCGTCCGGATCGCTCGATCTCGACCGGCACCGCCTGATCGCGGAGGGCCCGGAGGACCTGGCGGCCGCTGTTGAGGGAGACGTCGTGCTCGAAGCTGGGCCCGCCCATGAGGACGGCCACGCGGGGTGTCTGGGACATCGGCCGGAAGATGCTGCAATCGACGGACCGCCGCAAGATGGCGCCCGCATGCGCCCGGGCGGGTGCCGGGGACCACGCGCCGGCGTGGTGGAGGCTACCGCATGCCACGCATCAGGTTCTGGAGCCCGGACGGCCCGAGCTTCGCCATCCGCTTCATCATCTTCCGCGCATCCTTGAAGCGCTTGAGGAACGCGTTCACGTCCTGGAGCGAGACCCCGCAGCCGCCCGCGATCCGCTTCCGCCGCGAGGTGTTGATGATGTCCGGCTTCTGGCGCTCGCCGGGCGTCATCGAGCTGATGATCGCCTCGATGCGCCGCATCTCCTTCTCCGGATCCGGACCTTGATTCCCCAGCTTCTTCAGCGCCTGGGAGACACCCGGGATCATCGAGAGCAGATCCTTCATGTCGCCCATCTTCTTGACCATCTGCATCTGCTCGCGGAAGTCGTCGAGCGTGAACTCGTCCTTCCGCATCTTCTTGGCCATCGCCTTGGCCTGCTTCTCGTCGTAGGCCTGCGTGGTCTTCTCGATCAGCGACATGACGTCGCCCATGCCGAGGATGCGCTGCGCGATGCGGTCGGGGTGGAAGACCTCGAGGGCGTCCATCTTCTCGCCGATGCCCGCGAAGTAGACGGGCGCTCCGGTGATGTGGCGGACCGAGAGCGCCGCACCACCGCGGGCGTCGCCGTCCAGCTTGGTCATCACGACGCCGTCGATCCCGATCTGGTTCCGGAACTCGGTCGCCACGTTGACCGCGTCCTGGCCCGTCATCGCGTCCACCACCAGGAGCGTGTAGTGGGGCGAGAGCAGCTCCTTGACCTCGCGCAGCTCCTCCATCAGCTCGACGTCGATCGCGAGGCGGCCGGCGGTGTCGACGATGACCACGTCCTGTCCCTGACGATCGGCGGTGGCGATCGCGCCGTCGGCGACGTCCTTGACCTTGCTGCCGGCCTGCGTGGGATAGCAGTCGATCCCGACCTGCCCGGCGAGCGTCTCGAGCTGCTTGATCGCGGCCGGGCGCTGGAGGTCCGCGGGTACCAGCAGCGGCTTGCGCCCCAGCCCCTTGAGACGGAGCGCCAGCTTCGCGGAGGTGGTGGTCTTGCCGGAGCCCTGGAGGCCCATCATCAAGATGACGATCGGCGGCTTCTTCTTGAGGTCGAGCTCGACCGCGGCGCCGCCCATCGTCTTGGTGAGCTCCTCGGCGACGATGCGGACGAAGTCGTGGCCCGGGGACAGCGACGTCGTGACCTCGCGTCCGAGGGCCCGCTCCTTGACGCTCTCGATGAAGTCCTTGACGACCTTGAAGTGAACGTCGGCCTCGAGCAGTGAGAGCCGCACGTCTCTCAGCGCGTCCTTGATGTTGGTTTCGGTCAGGGTCCCGTGGCCGCGGATCTTCTTGATGACGGCGGAAAACCTGTCCTCGAGGGCGTCAAACACCCCGGCAAGTTAGCGGAGATGAGCCCGATCTTCCAAGCGACTAAATCTTCCCCAAGAGTCCCCGGCTCATCACGACCTTCTGGATCTCGGTGGTCCCCTCGTAGATCCGGAGCGCACGGATGTCTCGATAGAGCCGTTCGACCGCGTTGCCACGGCGGACGCCCTGCCCTCCGAAGACCTGCACCGCGCGATCGATCGTGCGCTGGGCCGCCTCGGTGGCGAACATCTTGGCTGCGCTCGCATACAGCCCCGCCATCGGATCGCTCCGCTCGTGGGCGAGCGCAGCGCGATAGACCAGGAGCCGGCCGGCCTCCAGCTCGGTCCAGCCGTCCGCCAGCATCGCGCCGATCTGCTGGAATGCGCCGATCGGCTTGCCGAACTGCCGGCGGCTCCGCGCCCGCTCGACGGCCTCCCGGAGCGCGCGGGTCGCCATCCCGTTGGCCGCGGCGCCGACCGTCGCCCGGAAATGATCGAGCGTCTTCATCGCGATCTTGAAGCCTTCGCCCTCGTCGCCGAGGCGGTTCGACACGGGGACGCGGGCGCCCTCGAACGCGATCTCCCCGCACGGATGCGGGGCCACCAGCTCGTAGCGCTCGACGAGGCGGACCCGGTCCTCGGGGACCACGATCGCGGAGAGCCCGCGGGCGCCCTCTCCGCCGGTGCGAACGATGGCGACGTAGAAGTCGGCGATGCCGGCGTTCGTGATGAAGCACTTCCGGCCTTCGAGGACATAGTCGTCTCCGTCGCGCCGGGCCGTCGACGCAATCGACGCGACGTCGCTGCCCGCCTCCGGCTCGGTGATCGCGATGGCGGCGATCGCCTCGCCGCGCTCCACCCGCTCCTGCCACTCGGCCTTTTGCGCGGCGTCACCCGCCAGCGCGATCGGGCCGTAGCCGAGGCCCTGGAGCGCCAGCATCGAGTCCGCCAACCCGCTGCCGGCCGCGACCACCTCGCGGAGAAGGCAGATCGAGGTCACGTCGAGGGCAGTGCACGCGGAGAGGAGGCCCGCCTCGCCCATCGCTCGGGTCATCGCGAGCGCGGCCTGGTCGGAGTCGTCGTGCTCGCGGGGTGCGATCTCGCGCTCGACCACCTCGCGCGCCCGCTTCTCGAGGTCGCGCAGCGACGCCGGCATCGCAATCGAGACCGCATCGACGATCGGGCGGGAGAGATCGACTTCCATGGTCACCCTCCGTTCGGCTTGCCGGCCGCGCCGCTGAACCTCGGCTCGCGCTTCTCGGTGAAGGCGCGGTGGAACTCGGCGAAGTCGTCGGCCAGCATGCAGATGGTCTGGGCGCGCGCCTCGGCGTCGAGCGCGGTGTCGAGGTCCATCGACATGGAGTTGTTGAGCAGCTCCTTGGTCATGCCGATCGAAAAGCTCGGGCCGTCTGCAAGCCGCCTTGCAACCTCGAGGGTCCGCTCTCGCAGCCGCTCAGGATCGACGACCTCGTTGAAGAGGCCGATCCGGTGGGCCTCGTCCGCGTCGATCTTGTCGCCGAGCATCAACAGCTCGCTCGCCTTGGCGAGCCCGACCACCCGGGGCAGCAGGTAGGCCGCGCCCATGTCGGCGCCGGTCAGCCCCACCTTGGTGAACAGGAACGCGATCTTGGCCTTGCGGGAGGCGATGCGAAGATCCGACGCCAGCGCGATGACGGCGCCGGCTCCGGCCGCCGTGCCGTTGATTGCGGCGATGATCGGCTTCCTCAGCCGGCGCATGTTGCGGATGACGTCGCCGGTCATCCGGGCGAACGCGGTCATCTCGACCGACCCGTAGCCGACGAGCCGGCCGATGATGTCGTGGACGTCCCCGCCGGAGCAGAAGCCGCGCCCCTCGCCGGTCACCACCACCACGCGCACCGCTGGGTCGCTCTCGAGCTCGCGGAAGAGATCGACCAACCGCCGGTAGATCTCGAACGTGAGGCTGTTCAGACGATCGGGGCGGTCGAGCGTGATGGTCCCGACGCCCTCGCTGAGCTCGAACTCGATGCCTTCGACCATGGTTCCTCCGTTCACGGGATCACCGCCGTCGCTTCGATCTCGACCAGCGCCCGGGGTTCGACGAGCCCCGCCACCTCGACCAGCGCCATGGCCGGGAAGTGCTTGCCCATGAGCTTTCGATACGCGGCCCCGACGCCCGCGAGGTCGGCGAGGTAACGCTGCTTGTCCGTGACGTAGATGGTGAAGCGGCAGACGTCGCCCGGCTGGCCGCCGGCTTCGCGCACCACCGTGAGCGCGTTCGCGAGCGCCACCTCGAACTGGGCGGCCAGCTCGTCCGACGCGAAGCGTCCGGCCCCGTTCCAGCCCACCATGCCCGCGACGAAGAGCAGCCGGCCGGGCGCCGCCAGCACGCCGTGGCTGTAGCCCTGGGGGGCGCCGAGCGACTCGGGGTTGATCATCTCGTGCGACGTCATGCGATCGTCTCTCCTCCGTCCAGCACCAGGGCCTGTCCGGTGAGGTGCGCGGCTGCTGGAGATACCAGATAGCGCACGTAGCCGGCGACCATCTCTGCGGTGAGCACGTCGCCGATCGGGATCCGCGACGCGATCCGATCCCGCGCCTCGACCTCGCTGCTGCCCGTCTTGACGGCGATGTTGTCGATCGTTCGCTGGAACATGGGAGTGTCGACCCATCCGGGACAGAGCGCGTTCACCGTGATCCCTTTGGGTGCCAGCTCGAGCGCCGCGCTCCGCACCAGCCCGAGGACGGCGTGCTTCGACGCGCAGTACGCCGAGGTGTAGCGCATCCCTTGGACGGACGCCGTCGACGCCACCACCACGATCCTTCCCCGGGTGCCCGCTCCGATCATCGCGGCGGCCGCCCGCTTGAGCAGATGGAAGGCGCTGAGCACGTTCGCGGCGAAGAGGCGCTCGAGGTCCGCAGGTTCGGTCCGATGCAGGGGCGCCGACAGGGCCTGACCGGCGCACGCCACGGCCACCTGCACCGGGCCGAGCTCCGCCTCGCACGTCTCGATCAGCGCGGCGGCGGCCGCTGGGTCGGTCGCGTCCCCGGCCGCCAGGAGCACCGGCCGCCCGGTCGGTCCCAGCGCCGCCTTCACCGCCTCCAGGTCGGAGACAGTGCGAGACTGGATCACGAGTGAATACCCTTCCTCAGCCAGCGCCGTGGCGACCGCTCGCCCGATGCCCCGCCCGGCGCCCGTAATGACCGCAGGAGCCCCGCTTTCCGCCATCGGGGCCGGCGGATACCCCCGAAGGCCGCGGGCCGTCAAACGAACTTCAAACTTCCTTCGGGCGGAAACTTGAACGGTTTGGCCAAGTCTCGATAGCGTACGCGGGCGCGGGACGGTATTCCCGCGCGGACCAGGTTTCGGGCTCGGTATGCAGCACATCCTCGTCTGCGCCCAGGATTCGGTGCTCGCCAAGAAGGTTCGCTTCCTTCTGGCGCGCGACGAGATCGATGTCGAAATCCTGACCAAACCTTCACAGCTCGACAAGCGATTGCTCGAAGGCGACGTGGCGCTCTTGATCCTCTCGCGCAACCTGGCCGGCGAGGACGCGGTCGACATGCTGGCGCAGTTCGATCCGTCGCTGGTCATCCCTCCGACACTGGTGCTCGGTGGACAGAAGCGGATCACCGCCGACTTCATCCAGCTGATCCCCGATCCGATCGACACCCAGGCGATCTACCGCATCGCGACCGAGATCCTGGGAATGGATGGCGACGAGCCCTACTCGTCGAGCGAAGACGATCTCACCCACATCGCCGTCGATCGCCCTCAGAAGAAGAGGGTCAACGCCGGCACGGTCGAGAAGAAGAGCGTCGATGAGCTGAGCTTCACCGACGTGACGGGTCTCGACGAGATCGCGAACCAGCTCGATGAGCTGGAGAGCGAGCAGATCAGCGTCCAGCTCAGCGATGCTTTCGACATCGATGAAGTCTCGGGTGCGCTGAATCAGGCCGCCCCCACCGAGGCCGTCACTGCGGCCGATAAGACGGAAGTCCTTGGAGGTCTCTTGGAACCGGCACGTTTCGCCAAGGTCCTGTTCCAGTGCTGGTCGAGGAAGGCCAGCGGAGCCCTGATCGTCGCGCGCGATCAGGAGACGCTCACCATCTACTTCGAGAACGGCGCTCCGGTGCACATCGAGTCCAGCATTCCGGGCGATCCGCTCGGGCGCGCGCTCGTCACCCGCGGCGTCATCAGCGAAGAGCAGTACTCGAGCGGCGCCAAGCGCGCGATCGAGCGCGGCCTGAGCATCGGCTCCTCGCTGGTCGAGCTCGGCTGCTTCAGCGGAGAGGATCTCGGAGAGCAGAAGGGACAGGAGGCCACGGCTCAGATCGTCGGCTGTTTCGCGCATCGCACGGGCGCCTTCGAGTTCGACCAGAAGCGCCGTACACCCACGTCCGAACGGCCGTATCGGCTGGAGGTCGGCCACATCCTCGCGGACGGCATCAAGACGCACTGCGACGAGCCGGTGGTCAAAGAGATCATCGGTGACATGGACGTCCGCTACTTCAAGCTCCACCGCTCGATCGACGAGCTGAAGGAGCGCTTCCCGATCAGCGATCAGGAGGTTGCGTTCCTCGAGTTCCAGGGACGGGCATACAACGTCTCCGACGCCTCCGAGGTCTCCGGCCTCCCGGTGAAGGACGCGCACAAGCTGATGGCGCTCCTCATCACCTGCGACGAGGTCGACGACTTCACGCCGGGAATCCACGAGTTCGAGGCGCGCATCCGCGAGGAGCGACAGCGCACCAAGGACCTCGAGGTCCAGCTCTCAGAGCCGCTCCCGGCGATGCCGACGTCCAAGCCGAAGGCGGCCGGCGGAAGCTTCACCAGCGGCGGCGCGGGCGGGATTGTCGAGATCCCGAGCTCCGGTCCCTCCGCGTTCGATTGCCCGCCCGAGCGTGCACCGGCCCGCTCCGAGCGCTACGAGCCGATCCACGTGCCGCCGCCACCGCCGCCCCCACCGCCGGCGCCGCCCACTCCGCTCCATCACTCCTCGCCGCCGCCGGTGCCGCCGCCGAACGGCGACATCGACATCCCGCCGATGCCGGTCCCGCCGAACGGTGAGGACGGCATGGTCCCGCGCCCGCTGGTCTACGCGAAGCCGCTCCCCCGCGGCCCCGACGGCGCACCGCTCGAGACGCCGGAGCGCACGCTGTCGCGCGAGCACTTCCAGCGGGGCGTCACGCTGCTCGGACAGGGCAACTTTGCCAGCGCCGAAGAGGCGTTCCGCGACGCCGTCGCGCTCTGCTCGGAGGAGCACGTCTATCTCATCGGACTGGCCCGCGCGATCTACTACAACCCGGGCTACAAGGCCGACGGCAAGGTGCCGGTGCTGCGCGCGATCGTCAGCCGCGCGGCGCAGCTGGCGCCCGAGGACAACCGCGTGGCGACGCTCCGGGTCTGGGTGGATCACGCCGAATCGGCGTTCGGCGTGAAAGCGCTCGCGTAGCCGCTGCTGCGGCGGATCAGATCTCGCTGAGGATCTCTGCGCGCTTCTGCGTGTACTCGGCTTCGGTGAGCACGCCGGCGGCCTTGAGGGCCTCGAGCTTCTTCAACCGCTCGACCATGCTGTTGCCCGCGGGTGCCGCCTGCGGCTGCGGCGGTGGGGTCTGCGGCTGGAACATGTTCGCCATCTGCTGGCCCACGCCCCAGCCCGCCGCCAGCCCCATGCCGGCGCCGGCCAGGCTGTTGGGCGTGCGCGCGGCGTCGGGGAGCGCGTTCGCCATCTGGAACGCGGCGTAGTTCTGCATGTTACCGAGGATGGCCATCTCGCTGCGCTTGTCGAGCATCTGCTCGACTGCGGGCGGGAGGGAGATGTTCTCGACGAGGAACTTGGTGATGTCGATGCCGAGCTCTTCGAGATCCGCCTTGATGGAGGGGAGCACCTTGCGACTGATCTCGTCGTAGTTGCCGGCGAGGTCGAGAGCGGGGACCTTCGCGGCGCCCAGCGCGGAGGTGAAGCGGGCCACCAGCGTGCGCTTGAGCTGGCCGATGATCTCGTCGATCTCGAAGTTGGAGTCGGTGCCCGCCACCTGACGTAGGAACTTGGAGGCGTCGGCGATGCGGACCGCGAAGATGCCGAACGCGCGCAGGCGGATCGGACCGAACTCGGGATCGCGGACCATGATCGGGTTCTGCGTCCCCCACTTCAGATCGGTGAACTGCGTGGTGCTGGCGAAGTAGACCTCCGCCTTGAAGGGAGAGTTGAAGCCATACTTCCAACCCTTGAGCGTGGCGAGGATCGGGAGGTTCTGAGTAGTGAGCGTGTACGTGCCGGGGTTGAAGACGTCGGCGAGCTTGCCCTCGTTGACGAAGACGGCGGTCTGACCCTCGCGCACGATCAGCTTTGCGCCGTTCTTGATCTCCTGACCGCGCACCGGGAAGCGCCAGACCAGCGTTTCGTGGCTGTCATCCAACCACTCAATAATTTCGATGAATTGGGTAGTGATGCGATCCCAGATGGCTCCCATGGTGTTCGGGTTCTATACGAACGAGGCAAGCCAAGTAAACCTCCTCCCATGGTAAAGAGCCTCACAGGATGGTGACCGAGACCGTCGAGTTCGGGGCGCGCAAGGGTCGGTCACCACTCACCTTCGTGCTGGTCGTTCCGGACGCGGACGAGCCCCGGCGCATCCCGATCGACGGCACGCTGCTGGTGGGTAAGCACCCCTCGAACGACGTGGTCATCGAGACCACCGGTATCTCTCGCTACCACCTCGAGGTACGCGCGGAGGCCGAGCGCGTCCTGGTGCGCGACGTCGGCTCCAAGAACGGGACCTTCTTCAACGGGGCGCGCATCACCGAGGTGCGCGTGGGTGCGGGTGCGTCGATCCGGGTGGGTGGGCCCGCCGGGCTCGAGCTCACCATCGAGCTGGCCCACCAGCCCGCGATGGATCCCTCGGACGCGGATCGCTTCGGGCCGCTGATCGGACGTTCGCGGGCCATGCGCTCCGTCTTCACCGTGCTGGAGCGGACCTCGCCCTCGAACGCGACGATCCTGGTGATCGGAGAGACCGGCACCGGCAAGGAGCTGGTGGCTCAGGCGGTCCACCGCGCCTCGCCGAGGAAGAACGGCCCGCTGGTGATCGTCGACTGCGGCGCGATCCCTCACAACCTGATCGAGAGCGAGCTCTTCGGCCACAAGAAGGGTGCCTTCACCGATGCCTCCTCGGATCGCAGCGGGGCGTTCGAGCACGCCCACGGCGGCACCCTCTTCCTCGACGAGATCGGCGAGCTGCCGCTCGACCTGCAACCCAAGCTGCTCCGCGCGGTCGAGTCCCGCTCGATCCAGCGGCTGGGCGACGGCGAGCGGAAGGCCGTCGATGTCCGCATGGTCGCCGCCACGCACCGCGACCTGGGCACGATGGTGAACGCGGGGACGTTCCGGCAGGACCTCTTCTTCCGGCTGGCGGTGGTCACCGTTCACATGCCGCCGCTCCGCGAGCGCGGTGACGACGTCCTGGTCCTCGCCGAGCACATCCTCGCCGACCTCGGTCATCCCGACGCCATCGAGATCGAGGGCACGATCGCCGAGGCGCTCCTCGCGTACAGCTGGCCAGGCAACGTCCGCGAGCTGCGCAACGCGATCGAGCGGGCGATCCACCTCGGCGCCGCGCACGCGATCCCGATGGTGTCGAGCGGCGAGGTTGCTGCGCCGAAGAGCGGCGAGCAGCGCCCGCTGCCTGCGGAGGACGCCCCCGACCTCCCCTTCAAGCAGGCCAAGGAGCAGATCGTGGTGACGTTCGAGCACGCCTACGTGCGCCGTCTCATGGATCGGCACGGCGGCAACATCAGCGCCGCAGCCCGCGACGCCGGCATCGATCGCAACTATCTCTACCGGCTGCTCAAGAAGCACGGCCTCGATCACTGACCGGGCGGCGCGAACGGCTGGGGCGGGCTCGGCTTCGCGTGCGCCGCCTGCTTCTCGAGCTGGCGATCCAGCACCACCACCAGGCTCGCGATCAGCCGCTGGCCGGCGTCCTCCGCGGCCTGCTCGAGCGCGCGCCGCCCGGCGCCATCGAGCGCCTCGATCGGTCCCGGGGTGGAGAAGAACGGCGCATAACCGGTGGCCGCCGGCGAGACCCACTTGAACCCGCTCGCGTCCTCGAGCCGGCCGCGCAGCGACACCACCACCTGATAGCGCGCGGCGCGCTGGCTCGGATCGGTGAACGAGCCCAGGCTGATCTGGATGTCGACGATCTCGACCGCGAGCGCGCCGTGCGCGGTGGCTCCGGTCGCCAGCGTCAGGCCCTGCTCGCGCATCACCGCCCGTCGAACCGACGCGCTCACCAGGGCCCCGGCGTCGACATCGATCCCGCTCTCGCCCACCTCCACCACCGAGAGGCGATACGGCTCACCGGTCGCGGTGTGCACCGACGAGACCGTATAGCCGCAGCCGAACAGCGCTAGCGCAGCGAGAGCCCGGCGAACAGGAAGCCGGTCACCACGATCGCGACCGCGGCGACCATCGCCAGGCGGGAGCGCTCCTGAATCCGCGCCGCCATCGACGGGACCAGCCGCCGCTGGAACACGAACCCCAGCAGGAATCCGGTGAGGAATCCCGCCGCGTGTGCGATCACCGCGATCCGGGTGCCGGTCGACGAGAAAGGCGTCAGCGCGCCCGGGACCAGGAGCAGAAGCACACCGATGGTGCGGAGTCGCTCGCGGCGCGGCAGCAGAGACACCTTCGCCCGCTGGAGCTGGCCCGATGCCCACAGCCCGACCAGCCCGTAGTTGCCGGCGCTCGCGCCGAGGATCAGCGCGGCCGGCGAGAGCACGGCCTCGGAGCCGAGGCCAACGATCGACGAGATCACCCATACCAGCGAGGTCGCGCCCATCAGATGGGTGCCGAACAAAACCACGCCGATCAAGAGGGCGAAGAGCCCGTTGCTGACGAAATGGGCGAGCGACCCGTGGATGAACCCGGCCGTGATGAGGCGCCACGGCTCCTGGAGCACGGGTGACCTTGCGCCGAAGCGCTCGACCACCTCGCGCGGGCCCAGGAGGGTCTCGAGGACGCGCTGGAGGGCGGCCCCGATGCCGATGGCGCCGAGGGCCGCCAGCAGCCGGGCGTTCAGCGGTGTGGCCGCGGGCGGGAGCGGGATCTCGATCGGGCCGGTCTCCTCCTCGTCCTCCGGGATGGTGTCGGCGGGGGGTGGCGGCTCGAAGCCATGCTCGACCGGTTTCGACACCGGCAGCGCAAGCGAGCTTGCAAACCGGATCCGGAAGCGCTGCCGTGGATGCCCCCCGATGGTGGCGTAGTCGTGCCGGTGGAGGACCTCGGTCGCCTTCGAGATCATCGACGACGGGACCAGCACCTCGATGACGCGCTGATCCGCGCTGCGCCGCCAGGGCAGGACCAAGCCGTCCAAATCCAGGTCGAGGAGCGCGGGGATCTGGTGGGCTTCGAGCAGGGATACGACCGCGCGCGCATCACCTTCGCTCGAGGCATCATGCACGGGGATCATCGAGCCGGTGCTGACTTCACCTTCTCGTCTCGGCGTCTCCACGAGGCAGCATTAGTGTCCAGTAAGCGCGGAACGTTGCCAACGTAGGCGAGGGTCAGTGCGCCCTTGACAGCGCCCGCTCGGTCATGACGGGTTAGTCCCGATATGGGCTTTAGGTACGCGATCATCGGCGCCGGCATGCAGGGCACAGCCGCCGCCTACGACCTCGCACTCCATGGTGACGCCGACGAGGTGCGCCTCCTCGACGTCGACATTCGTCGCGCACGGACGGCCGCCGATCGCGTCAACAAGCTTGCGGGTCGAGAGGCGGCGAAGGCCGGCATCGTCGACGCCACCGACAAGACCAGCGCCGCGCAGGTGCTCGAAGGCATGCACGCGTGCCTGTCCGCGGTCCCGTATCGGCTCAACCTGTTCCTCGCGAAGGCGGCGATCGAGGCCGGCGTGCACTTCAACGACCTCGGGGGCAACACACAGAATCGTCCGGGATGAGCTCGCGCTCCATCCGCAAGCGCTGCAGGCCGGGGTCAGCGTGGTGCCGGACTGCGGTGTGGCGCCCGGGATGGCCAACACGCTGGCCGTGTACGGTATGGGCAAGCTCGACACGCCTGAGCACGTGCACATGCGCTGCGGCGGCCTGCCGCAGAACCGCAACCTCCCGCTCGGCTACAAGCAGCTGTTCTCCCTCGAGGGCCTGTCGAACGAGTACTTCGGTACCGCGGTCGTCCTGCACGACGGAAAGGTGGAGGAGGTCCCCACCTTCGAGGAGCTGGAGACCCTCGAGCTCCCCGAGCCGCTCGGCGTGGTGGAGGCGTTCACGACCAGCGGCGGAACCTCCACCTGCCCGTACACCTTCGCAGGCCGCTTGAAGAGCTACGACTACAAGACGATCCGGTACCCGGGCCACTATCAGACGCTCAAGCTCTTCAAGGACTTCGGCTTCATCGATCTCGAGCCCGTGGACGTCCATGGCGCGCACGTGCGACCCCGGGACGTCTTCCACGCGGTGATGCACAAGGTCTGGGATCATCCGTCCGAGCCGGACCTCTTGGTGCTGCGGGTCGACGTGGTGGGAAAGAAGAACGGACGCCACGTCCGCCACCGCTCCGTGATCCTGGACTTCCAGGACCCGAAGACCGGCTTCTCCGCGATGGAGCGGACCACCGCGTTCTCCGCCGCGATCGTCACCTCGCTGCAGGCCCGCGGCCGGACCCCGAAGGGCGCCGTCTCGCTGGAAAAGGCCGTCGACGCCGAGGAGTTCGTGCGCGAGCTGGGGCGTCGCGACATCCCCCACGAGACCTCGCTGACCGAGCTCTGAGCCCCCGTCCTCAAGCCGCGAAGCAATCCTTCATCCTCAGGAAGACGGCCTCGAAGTAGCGCCAGCTCAGCTTGGCGGTGAGGTACGCGCCGACCGAGGTGAGAACGAAGGCGACGACCCACTGCTCCTTGGCGAAGAGATGGCCGCGAAGCAGCGCGCTGTAGACCAGCATGTGGAGCAGATAGATCCCGTAGCTGACCACGCCCACGTCGGCGATCAGACGCAGAGAGAAGAGCGGCGCCAGGTGGTGATCCTCGCGCATCACGCAGCTCGTCACCAGGAGGGCGAAGAGGACGTAGATCAGCACCACATGCACGCCCTCCCAGCCGGTCGGGTCGAGGGACAGATGGATCAACACCAGGATCAGGATGACGCTGCTGGAGGTGCGGCGTCCCAGGATCGGCGCCAGGCGCTCGAACGAACGCCGGCGGTGGAGAAGATGCGCGAACATCACGCCGAGGAGGATCGGGATGGCGATGCGCGACACCAAGAGATAGCCGAGCGTCCCCTGCGGAAGGACGGCGCCGAGCAGTCCCAGCTGGAGGAGCGCTGCCACGCCGACCACCGCGCCCAGGATCGACAGCGTGACCCACGGGCCGAAGCGGCGCTCGAGCCAGGGCCAGGTCAGATAGAACTGCTCCTCGGTGGCGAGCGACCAGGCCAGCGCGAACATCGCGGGCTCGGGCACGATGAAGTTGGCGGTGTACGTGAGGTAGTACGGGAGATTGCCGAGGTATTCGTCCCCGCTGTGGACGAGCCCAGCGAGCGCGAGGACCGCCTGCACGGCGACGACGGCGTAGTAGAGCGGAAAGATGCGGAGGGTCCGGCGGAGGTAGAACTTCCGCATCGCGATGGTGCCCGACCGATCCTTCTCTCGAAGCAGGAGCGTCGTGATCAGAAAGCCGCTGATCGCGAAGAACAGGTTCACGCCCTCGGCGCCGCGCTGCGCCAGCGGGATCCGCTGAAACCCGTCCGCGGCGGTGTGGTGCCAGAGCACCATGAGGATGCTCAGGCAGCGGAGGCCGTCGAGAGAGCCGAAGCGCCGGGTGCCGAGGAAGACTTCGTGACGCGCGGTCACGGCGTCGTTGTTAGCACCCGCGCCTTCGCATGCTCCAGCGCCTTCTCCGCCGCTTCCCGCTCTTCGGGCTTGAGGAGGCCTTCCTTCGCCTCCTCGAGGAACGGGATCGCGCGATCGAACTGCTTCTGCTCCAGCAGCAGCGTGCCGTACGTGAGACGAAGATGTGCGTCCAACCTGCCCCGCTCCATCACCGGGTCGAGGTGCCGGCGGGCTCTGGGGAAGTCGAGCGCAGCGAAGTAGAGGATGCCGAGCTCGCGATGCGCGCGGAGATCCTCCGGATCGGCGGCGAGCTGGCGCTCCGCCTCCGCGAAGCGTGTGGCCTGCCTCGAGCAGAGGAGGCGGGCCCGCGCCTTTACGCTCTGCCAGAAGTAGCGGTAGCCGACGACCACCAAGGCGAGGTGGGCGGCCGCCGTGATCCCCGAGGCGATCGGCGTCTTGGAGAAGTCGTAGATGGTCTGGAAGTCGCCGGGAAAGATCAGGCAGAGCAGCGGATAGAACACCAGCACCAGGAACAGCGACTGGCGGCCCAGGTCGATCCACAGGATGTTGCGGACCGGGTGTCCGGGACGGCGCAGCCCCCACAGCATGCATGCGATCCCGATCAGGAGCGTCACGACGTTGCCGGCGAGCGCGATGGCGAAGTTGTTGAGGTCCGTCGACGGCGGGTGGGCGACCATGCCCATGTAGCCCAGAAACCAGAAGCCGGTCACCGGCAGGCCGCACGCCCAGACCGCCAGCGCATGGCCGAGCTCGTGAAGTAGCACGGTCGGCGGGATCAAGAGGTAGAAGGAGGCCGAGGAGGCGAGCTTGGCGTCTTCGCGGGAGAGGTCGTCGTCCCAGAGGTTCTTCCACTCCTTGATGACCTGCGTCAGTGTGCGGACGCCGAGAATGACGACCAGGATCGAGAGCGCTGCGAAGAAGCCGAGCTCGCTCATCTCGAGGTCAGGTCAGCTCCACCCCGAGCACGTGGTCGAGCGCGGTCAGCTCCGCGATCAAGGGCTCATCGGGACGCTGGGCCACCTTGATGCGTGCGCAGGCCGCCACGCCACCGGTAAAGATGACGTTCTCCATGGTCTCGACGTTGATCTCGGCGCGCTTGAGGGCGGCCAGGATCGACGCGAGCACGCCGACGCGATCGAGGTGGCGCACGACGATCGTGCCCTGGGAGGGCGGCGAGTGGAGGACGTTGACCGCGTTCTCCACCTCGCCGGTCTCGAGGTAGTGAACGACCACCGCCGCCGCAGCCTTCGCGATCTCGAACTGCGCCTGCTCGGTCGAGGCGCCGATGTGGTGGGTGCCGTAGACGTTGGGCAGCTTGCCCATGCGATCGTCGAAGGCGCCGGCCTTGGCCTCGGGCTCGTTCGCGAACACGTCGGTGCCGACGAAGATGGTCCCCTGCCGCGCGGCCTCGTAGAGCGCATCGTCGTCGACCACCTCGGCTCGGGCCGTGTTGATCAGCATGGCGCCGTGCTTCATTCGTCCCAGCAGATCGCGGTCGACGAGCCTGCGCGTGTGGGAGGACAGCGGGACGTGCAGACTGACGATGTCGCACTTGGTGAAGATCTGCTCGATCTCGGTGGCACGGGTGACGTGGCACCGCTCCGCCTGCTCGAGCGTGAGCGTACGGGAGTAGGCCATCACGTCCATCTCCAGGGCGCGGGCGCGCTTGGCCACGGCCCGCGCCACCGACCCGAAGCCCACCAGGCCGAGGCGCCGTCCCTTGATCCCGATGGCGCTGGAGAATCCGCCCTTGTTCCACTTGCCCTCGCGGAGATGCTGGACGTTGTCCGGGATGCGTCGATCGATCGCGAGCATCAGGCCGATCGCGAGCTCGGCGACGGCGATGCTGTTCTTGCCCGGGCAGTTGCTGACGTAGATGCCGCGCGCGCTGGCGGCCTCGACGTCGATGGTGTTGACGCCGCTGCCGGCGCGCACGATCAGCTCCAGCTGATCCGCGGCGGCGATGGTCTCGCGGCTCACCTCGGTGCTGCGGACGATCAGGACCTTGGCGTTCGGGATGGCTTTAGGGAGTGCAGCAGCGCCGATCGACGGTTGAACGTCGACCTCGGCGCCGGCGGCGGTCAGGTCATCGATCGCTTCTCTCTGGAGCTTGTCGGCGATGAGGACGCGGGACATCGGCGCGCTGGTATCAGGAAGCGCGCGGCTTGTTCAGTCCTTCTTGGAGACGTCGGCGATCTCGTTCGTGACGAGATGGATGAGCTCGGAGGCCACTTCGAGGATCCGCTGGTTCGGGATTCCGTATTGCTTCATGTCGCGGAAGATCGTGCGGGCCAAGATCTTGGAGGAGCGCGCGTCCGGCCCATTCCCGTTGAGGGCCGGCAGGGTCGGAATCGTCTGGGGGGTGTGCATGACGTCACGGCCCTTTCTCAAGACCCGTACCGCCGTGGGGGGACGAAGATCATTGGACAAAGGTAAACCGACTGAGCAGTCACGTGCGTACTTCCCGGCGCGGTGCGTAGTCGATTACGCACCGGATGGTGGCACCGCCCGTGCGCTGTTTCACTTTTGATTCCGCGCGTCTAGACATGGACGTACATGACGCGACGCGATAGCCGTGGGTCGGTGCGGGTGCGTGTCGAGGTGTCGCGAGCCCACGATGCGGGCCTCGAGCTCGACGACCTGCGGGCCGCGATCGCCGATCGATTGGGCGTCGGACCGTCCGCGATCACGGAGGTGACGATCGTGCGTCGCGCCCTGGACGCCCGCCGTGCGATCCGGGTCCCCACCTGGCACCTCACCGTGGAGGCCGAGGTCCAGGGCCGGATCCGCGAGGGCGTGCGCCTTCCGATCCCCGCTCGAGCGGCCCGCCTGACCTCGCCGCCCGCCGGGCTGGCCCCCATCGCCGTGATCGGTGCAGGGCCTGCGGGTCTGTTCGCGGCCTGGCATCTGGCCGAGCACGGCGCGCGGGTCATCCTGATCGAGCGGGGCAAGCCCGTCGAGACGCGCGCCCGCGACTTCGGCCAATTTCGCGGCCGCGGGCGCCTCGATCCGGAGTCGAACATCTGCTTCGGAGAGGGCGGCGCCGGCACGTACAGCGACGGCAAGCTCACCACGCGCAAGAACGATCCGCTGGTGCGCGAGGTCCTCGAGCGCCTCGTCGAGGTCGGCGCCCCTGCGCGGATCCTCGTCGACGCCAAGCCGCACATTGGTACCAACAAGCTGTTCGGGATGCTGAAGGGCCTCCGCGCGCGCCTGATCGAGCTCGGCGTCGACGTGCGGTTCCAGACCCGGGTCGACCGCCTCCGCCTCTCGCAAGGTCGGTTGACCGCGCTCGAGACCAGCGCCGGGATCATCGAAGCCGGGGCTGCCGTCCTCGCGATCGGACACTCGGCCCGCGACACGTTCGAGGCGCTCCTCGCCCAGGGCGTTCCGATGGAGCCCAAGCCGTTCGCGGTGGGCGTCCGCGCCGAGCACCCACAAGCGCTGATCGATCGAGCCCAGTACCGCCTGGGTGGCCGGCCGCCCACGCTGCCGCCCGCAGACTACCGGCTCACGCACGACGAGCACGGCCGCGGCATCTACTCCTTCTGCATGTGTCCGGGTGGCATGGTGATCCCGAGCGCGACCGAGCCCGGCATGGTGGTCGTGAACGGCATGTCGACGGCGCGGCGCTCCAGCCCGTTCGCCAACTCGGGCGTGGTGGTGCAGGTCAACCTCGTCGATCTCGAGCGCGAGGGTTTCGGCATGGGTCCGCTGGCCGGCATCGAGTTTCAGCGGGCGCTCGAGCGGCGGGCCTTCGAGGCGGGCGGCGGCGGCTATCAAGCGCCCGCGATGACCGCGAGCGATCTGGTGATGGGGCGCGCCTCCGGACGCCTGGCGGACAGCCACTTCCGGCCCGGGCTGACGGCCTTCGATCTGCGTGAGGCGCTGCCGGCGTTCGTCGTCGACGACCTGCGGGCCGCCCTGGCGCACTTCAATCGGATCATTCACGGCTACGCCTCGGACGAGGCGAACCTGATCGCGGTCGAGTCGCGCACCAGCTCTCCGCTCAGGATCCCGCGCGATCCGGAGACGATGCAGGTGAACGGCTTCCCGGGGCTGTACGCAGCCGGCGAGGGCCCGGGCTACGCGGGCGGCATCATGAGCGCGGCGATGGACGGCCTCAAGGTCGCGCACGCGCTGCTCGTCAATGGTGCGGGCGAAAGATGAACTGACCGGTCTCCTCGAGGTGCTTGCGGACGTCCGGGTTCTCGTCGAGGAACGCCTTGAGGCTCTCCTCGGAGATGTCGACGACCAGATCCTCGCCGTTGATCTCGGCCTGGCAGCCGAGGCGCGAGCTGAGCTTCACGTCGAACGCGAGGTCGAGGCGGTCCGCCTCCTTGTCCGACATGTCTTCGAGGGAGTCGAGGCCCTCGACCACGTAGACGTGGCAGGTCGAGCATCCGCACACGCCGCCGCAGTTGGAGCCGACCGGAATCCCCTGGCTGTTGGCCGCCTCCAGGATGGTGGTCCCGTCCTCCACGTCGAGCGTGTGGTCCTCCTCGAGGAGCCGGTTCTTCTTGAAGACGATCTTCGGCATCGCATCCTCATCCGAACGCTTGGCGTTCGTCGTATTGCGGCGCCTCCGATCGATCGCGCTCCACCGCCCTGAGGAAGAACGCTTCGATGGCGTCGATGACCTGTTCCTGAGTCTCGAGCTGGACGGCGCGCTCGCGGAAGGCCGAGCCGTCCTGCATCCCGCGGCTGTACCAGATCAAGTGCTGGCGGAACTTCCGGATCGCGGAGACCTCGTCACCGACGTGCTCGACCTGCTCGAGGAGGTGGCGGATGATCATCCGCGTGCGCTCCTCGCGCGACGGTCGAGGCGGAGGCGGGTGCCCGGCGTGGGCGGCGGCCAGCTCGCGGAAGATCCAGGGATTGCCGAGCGCGGCCCGCCCGATCATCACGGCGGCGCAGCCGGTCTCCCGCACCACCCGATCGGCGCTGTCGACGTCGACGATGTCGCCGTTCGCGATGACCGGGATCGAGACGGCGCTCACCACCGCCGCCGTCAGGCTCCAGTCGGCGCGGCCCGAGTAGCCCTGCGTGCGCGTCCGCGGATGGATCGCGAGGGCCGCCACGCCAGCGTCGGCGAGCGCCCTGCTCACCTCGGCCGCGTTCCGGTTGTTCTGATCCCAGCCGCCGCGGATCTTCGCGGTGATCGGCACGCTCTCCCCGATCCGCATGCGCATCGCGCGCACGATCGCGGCGGCGCGGGCGGGATCGCACATGAGCGCCGAGCCCGCGCCGTTGCGGGTCACCTTCTTCACCGGGCAGCCCATGTTGATGTCGAGGATGCGAGCGCCGCGCTCGACAGCAATCTCGGCAGCCTTGGCCATCGAGTCGGGATCGCCGCCGAACACCTGCACGGACAGGCTGGGCTCCTTCTTGGGATCGTGGCGGAGGTACGCCTGCGTCCGGGCATTCGCGTACTCGAGGCCCTTGGCGCTGACCAGCTCGGTGGGCGCAAGCCCGGCGCCCAGCTCCTGCGCGATGACCCGGTAGGGTGCCTCGGAGACGCCCGCCATCGGGGCCATGATCACGGGGCGCGCGAGCCGATAGGGCCCGATCGAGAGCGCTCCGAGGTGGGCGAGGCCAGGCACCCCTCACCGCTAAGACACGGGGGTCCGCGCGCCAAGTCGTTTTTGGGCGATCTCAGGCGGACTCGTCCGACGCGACCTCGCGCTTCTGACTGCGCTGCATGAACTCCGCCGTCTGCCGGAGCCCGGCGCGGCGGGCGGAGGTCACGACGAACCGAACCGGGGTCAGGTGATAGAACCGGCTGCCGTGACGCTTGAGCGCCTGGGGATCGACGTCGACGCCGAGCCCGGGGAGGTTCGGCACGGGCAGCTGGCCGTCGGGTCGCACGTGAAGCGGTGCAGTGAGGATCGCGTCTCGGTGCTCCGCGATCATCGCGGGCGGCTCCCATGGATACTCGAGGCGCGACGCGACATCGCCGGTCTTCTGCTTCCACGCGGCCAGCGCGTGCAGGTTCGCAGTGAGGGTGAGGCCGTCACCGTTCGACGACGGCTCGAAGCCGATGCCGCGCTCGTGACAGCCGCGCATCGTTCGCACCACGTTGTCGAGCCCGGCGAAGGTGGCGTCGGGCGTGAGCACCGAGTAGCAGCGCTGTTGAAGCATGGCGCGAAGCGAGATGAAGCTGACGGAGAGGACACCGCCCGCGATCGGGACCTTCGCCTCGGAGGTCAGCTCGGTGAGCTCGTCCCAGGCCTCGTCGTGCAGGGGCTCCTGCACCCAGCGATAGTCGAGCTCGGCGGCCCGCGCAACGAATCGGCGGGCGCGATCGAGATCCCAGCGGGCCACGCTCTCGACCAGCGAGACGCTCCAGGCCTGATGCGCGTGGACCACCAGCTCGAAATGGGGACCCGCCGCCGCCCGAGCCTGTTCGAGCTGCTCGAGATCGTCGCGCTCGCCGGCGCCGTGGACGGAGATCTTGGCCGCGGTGAAGCCGTTGCGCTGGGCCCGCTCGATCGATTCGGCGCGGACCATGGGCGCCCGCAGCTCCCGGAAGGAGGCGTAGACGGGGACCGCCTCGGGTGCGCGGGGACCGCCGTCGGGCGGAGCGCCGAAGGCCCGCTCGTAGATCAGGGTATGGAGCGGGACCCGCTGCGCCTTCGCCGCCACATCCCAGAACGCGACGTCCATCCAGCTGTTTCGCCAGCCGAGGTAGGACGCCTGTCGAAGGCGTTCGCGGACGACGTCGAGATCGTACGGATCGATCCCGAGGAGGAATTGACCGATGTAATCGCCCAGGCTCTGCCGCTCGTGATCGAATGCAGGACCGCTTGCGTAGCCCATCAGACCGTCGCCGGTGGTGAGCACCAGGAGCGTGGAGCACTGCCGGTATTGCGGATATCCCGGGATCCAGACGGGGAAGAGCGCAGTCGGGAGGGGGACGTCCAGATGATACAGCTCGATCTTTTCGATCTTCCCCGCCACCACCGGCTCCAGCGTGACACGGTGCGGCAACTTGACGCCGAGGTCAACGCCGCCTGCGGAGGAATCCGAGGCCGAGGGCGATCACGAGCAGGCTCCCTCCCAGGTGCGACCTGGCCCCGGTGGCGCATTCGCACCCGCCCCGGATCCCGTTTCGCGTCGGGCTTCCCGCCGTCACCGGTGATTCCGGCGCCTTCGGCGACTCGGCGGGCATGTCGGAGCCCAAGCCGGGATCGACCGGGCCTGTGCCGACCTGCCCCGGATCGTCCGGCGGCCTCGACGGCCCGCGCGCCTCGGCTTGCGGCCTTGTGCGTGCGCTGCGGTGGCCATCCGCGCCGGTCGAGGTCTCCCGCGTTCAACGTCTTCCTTTCGTGGCGTGCTGCCCCTGTTACCCCGGGAGAGCGGAACGCTTCGCGCATCGAGCCGCTGTTCACGTCCGTCCTGCCTTCGCCCTGTTCCGAGGGGCTCGGCCTCTCCATATCCTTACGAGGCGACGGCTGGGTTCGCTTCGCGCTGCGGCCCGCCACTTCGCAGCCACGGATTGCCGCCCGTGACCGTTCTGATCCCGCTTCTGCTGGGCACACCTCGCGGCGCCACGCAGGGGATCTGGCTACCTGACTGCTCGATTACTATCAGGGCAGGCTCCTCTCATCCTGCTAGGAACGACGCCGCTTCGCGGCGCACCAGAACGACGAAACAGCAAACTGCGAACGGAACGGTTTCTGGACTGGCTCTTAGCTCCGAGTCCTCTGCACCACACCGCGATCGCATGCCACCCGACCGGGCGTCGATCGGGGCACCGAGTCACCAGAGTTGGGGAACGATGGCGCGTCGTGGGTCACTTCGGGATCTCGAGCTTCTGCGTCCCGGTCTCCACCTCCGGCTGCTCGATGATGGTGAACTCGACGCGCCGGTTGGTGGCCCAGGCCTCCTCGTTGCTCTCGTTGATGATCGGCCGCTCCTCGCCATAGCCGATGGCCTCGAGCCGGGCCTGGGAGACGCCCTTGGCCACCAGGTAGCGCATCACGCTCTCGGCGCGCCGCTGGGAGAGGTCCTGGTTGTAGGCGTTCGAGCCGCGCTCGTCCGTGTGGCCCTCCACGCGGATCTTCTTGAGCTGGGCGTTCGCCTTCAGCGTGAGCGCGACCTGATCGAGGATGCTGAAGCTCTCCGGCTTGATCCGCGCCGAGTCGAAGTCGAACTGGATCCTCGTGTCGATGGTGACCTTCTCGCTCGTCACCTCGACGTGCGGCTCGCCCTCGTCAGGACAGCCGTCGTCATCGTCGACGCCATTGATCGTCTCCTTCTCGTCCGGGCACTTATCCTGGTCGTCGGGGATCCCGTCCTTGTCGTGATCCTCCTCGGGGCAGCCGTCCTCGTCGTCGAAGCCGTTGAAGTTCTCGGGCTCGAGCGGGCACGCGTCCTTCACGTCCGGGATCCCGTCCTTGTCGTTGTCGGGATCCGGGCAGCCGTCGAGATCCTCGAAGCCGTCCTTGTCCTCGGGGTCGTTCGGGCACTGATCGGCCACGTCGGGCAGCCCGTCCTTGTCGTTGTCGGGATCGGGGCAGCCGTCCGAGTCTTCGAAGTCGTCGATGTCCTCGGGATCGTCGGGACAGAAGTCGTCGTCGTCGACGATGCCGTCCTTGTCGCGATCGGAGAGGTAGCGGCGGTAGACCACGCCCAGGAACACCTGGAAGTCGGGTGCACCGTAGCCGCGCGTCCCGCCGAACGAGGTGCCGAGCGTGGTGATGATCTGATGGCCGGTCTCGATCTCGAACGTGTCGCGGAGCGCGAGGCTGGCCAGCAGCGGGTTCTGCTCCTTGTGCTGGAACGGCTCGTCGAGCCGGCTGTACTGGGTGAGCTCGCCGATGATCTCCGGGTGCGCGTCGAGGAAGTTGGGGAGGCCGACGCCGGCGCCGAGGCGATAGAAGATCTCGTCGTTGATCTCGATGTTGCCGATCTGCGAGCGCGGTCGGATCCGCACGCCGAGCAGCGCGCCGGCGCGGAGGCCCCAGAGGAGATCGAAGCTGCGATCGATCGCGATCTGCGGGGTGAAGGCGACGTTGCCGTTGCCGAGGAACGAGGAGTCGTCGCCGGTGGGGATGCTGAGCTCGGGGATGAAGGCGAGGCCGATCAGCAGGCGTTCCTGCCTCATCAGCGTGACCTTCGCGTTCACGCGGACGTCGCGGAAGCCGATCTTCGCGATGTCGTTCGTGGGGAGATTGTCGTCGCCCTTCTGCCAGTACGCGACCGGCACCACCAGGCCCGCTTCGAGCCAGGGCAGGATGCCGATCGAGCCCACCAGATCCTGGCTGATCCGATGGCCGACGACCTCGCCGATCTGGAGGCGATCGGCGAACAGCACCAGGGGGTTCCGGGCGTAGCTGAGGAAGATGCCGACCGCGAACTCGCGCCAGCGCTGGCTCCGCGTGCTGGCCACCGTGCTCAGGCCGAGCGGCGTGGGCTGGTAGTGCTCGATGTCGAGGTTGTTGCCGGTGCCGGTGAAAGCCCCCACCTGGGCAGTCGCGGGCGTCGCGACGGCGAGGGACAGCGCGACGAAAACGGCCGGAACCAGGCGCACCTCGCGATGATATCGAGGGCCGGGATCTCGGCAAGTTCTCGACGTTGACGCCCGAACAACCCTCTGGGAGCGTGCAGCCACCCATGGAAAGACCTCTCGCCGCCGTCATCCTCGCCGCCGGTCAAGGAACACGGATGAAGTCGGATCTCCCCAAGGTCCTCCATGCGCTCCTAGGCGCGCCGATGGTCACCTACCCCATCCGGCTCGCCCGGCGGGTGGGCGCCGATCCGATCGTCCTCGTGATCGGCCACGGCGCGGATCTGGTGATGGCGTCGATCGGCGGCGCACGTTTCCAGATCCAGGCCGATCAGAAGGGCACCGGGCACGCCGCGATGCAGGGCATGGCCGGGCTCGAGGGCTTCGACGGGCGCGTGCTGATCTTGTATGGGGACGTGCCGCTCCTGACCGAGGAGACGATCGGCGGGCTCCTGTCGAAGCTCGACGAGGGCGCTCATCTTTCGATCGTGACCACGCTGCTCGAGGATCCCTACGGGTATGGGCGCGTGCTCCGCGACGATCGGGGGCGCGTCACCGGCGTGGTCGAGGAGAAGGACGCGTCGGTCGAACAGCGGAGAATCCGGGAGATCAACGCCGGGATCTACTGCACCGAGAGCGCTTTTCTCCGCTCCGCCCTGGCGCGACTCCGGAACGACAACGCGCAGGGCGAGTACTACCTCACGGACGTGGTCGGACTGGCGATCGAGGACGGGCTGACGGTGGAGGCCTACGTCGCCCCCGATCCCGGCGAGGTCCAGGGGGCGAACACGCGGGCGCAGCTCGCCGAGCTGGGTGCGACGCTCCGGCGGCGCGTGAACGCCCGGCACCTGCGGGACGGCGTCGGCATCGTCGATCCCGAGACCACCTACATCGGGATCGACGTAGAGATCGGGCGAGACACCGTGATCGAGCCGGGCGTCCACCTCCGAGGGAAGACCGTGATCGGCGCGCGCTGCCGGATCGACGCCGGCGCGATCCTCACCGACGCCCACCTGCACGACGGCGCCAACGTCCACCCGTACAGCGTGATCGAGGGCGGCGTGATCCACGGGGGCGCCGACGTGGGGCCGTTCGCGAGGATCCGGCCGGGCGCCGAGATCCTGGAGGGCGCGCGGGTCGGCAACTTCGTCGAGCTCAAGAAGACCAGGCTCGGCAAGGGATCGAAGGCGAACCACCTGGCGTACCTCGGCGACAGCGAGATCGGCGCGGGCGCGAACATCGGCGCCGGCACCATCACCTGCAACTACGACGGATACGGCAAGTACCGGACCGTGATCGGCGACGACGTGTTCGTCGGCTCCAACTCGACGCTGGTGGCGCCGGTGGAGATCGGGCGGGGCGCGTACGTCGCGGCCGGGAGCACCATCACCGAGCCGGTCGGCGACGACGACCTCGCCTTCGGGCGCGCGCGTCAGGTCCTCAAGCGATCGCGGGCCAAAGACCTGCGCGAAACCGCCGCCGCCCAGGCGGAAGCCGCCAAGCGCGAGAAGAAGTAGGATTCGAGAGAAGTCATGTGCGGGATCGTCGGCTACATCGGAAAAAAGAACGCCACCGAGATCATCGTCGAAGGGCTGCGGCGCCTCGAGTACCGGGGCTATGACTCGGCCGGGATCGCGGTCCTCGACCAGGGCAAGACCGGCATCCGGCGCGCGGTCGGCAAGCTCAAGAACCTCGACAAGGTCCTGGTGGACAAGCCGCTCGCCGGCGTCACCGGCATCGGGCACACGCGGTGGGCGACCCACGGCAGGCCCTCGGAGGAGAACGCGCACCCGCACGAGGTCGACGGCATCACCGTCGTGCACAACGGGATCATCGAGAACTACCTCCAGCTCAAGCAGCAGCTCAAGGAGAGCGGCCGCAGGTTCAAGAGCGACACCGACACCGAGATCATGGCGCACCTGGTGGCCAACGAGGTGGCGAAGGGCATGGGCTTCGCGGCGGCCGTCCGCTCCGCGCTCGAGCAGGTGCGAGGCGCGTACGCGTTCGTGATCCTCAACGAGAAGGAGGCGGGCACCATCATCACGGCGAAGAACGCGTCGCCGATCGTGATCGGCTTCGGCGAGGGCGAGATGTTCGTGGCGAGCGACGTGCCGGCCTGTCTCTCGCACACGCGCGAGTTCGTGTTCCTCAAGGACGGCGAGATGGCCGTGCTGACCCGCGAGGGCGCACAGATCACCACCCTCGAGGGGCACCCGATCGAGCTGAAGAAGAAGCGCATCGAGTGGTCGCCGGTGATGGCGGAGAAGGGCGGCCACAAGCACTTCATGCACAAGGAGATCTTCGAGCAGCCGAGCGCGATCGCGGACACCATCCGCGGCCGCGTGTCGATGGAGGACGCGACCGTCCACCTCGACGGCATGTCGGGCGACGTCTCGAAGATCACCCGGATGGTGATCACCGCCTGCGGCACCAGCTACCACGCCGGGCTGGTGGGGAAGTTCATGATCGAGGCGCTGGCGCGGATCCCGGTCGAGGTCGATCTGGCCAGCGAGTTCCGCTACCGCGATCCAGTGGTGGACGGCAGCACCGGTCTCCTGGCCGTGTCCCAGTCGGGCGAGACGGCCGACACGCTGGCGGCGATCAAGGAGGCCCGGGCGCGCGGCGCCACGACCTACGCCATCTGCAACGTCATCGAGAGCTCGATCGCGCGGGAGTGCATGGAGTCGGGCGGCGTGCTCTATACCCACGCTGGTCCCGAGATCGGCGTGGCCTCCACCAAGGCCTTCACCACGCAGCTGGCTGCGCTCTACCTCTTGGCGATCCACCTGGGGCGGGTCCGGGGGACCCTGGCCAAGGAGAAGGCGCAAGAGCTCCTGACGCACCTGCGGGAGGTGCCGCAGCAGATCGAGGGCGTCCTCTCGCGGGAGGCGTCGCTGATCGCGATCGCGCGGCGGTACCACAAGGCCCGCGACTTCCTCTACCTAGGCCGCGGCCCCAACTATCCGATCGCGCTCGAGGGCGCGCTCAAGCTCAAGGAGATCTCGTACATCCACGCCGAGGGCTACTCGGCGGGCGAGATGAAGCACGGCCCCATCGCGCTGATCGACGAGAACATGCCGGTGGTGGCGCTGGCGACGCAGGGGCCCTCGTACGAGAAGACGGTCTCGAACCTCGAGGAGGTCCGGGCTCGCGAAGGGAAGCTGATCATCATCGCGTCGGAGGGCGACTCGAGCATCGCCTCGGTGGCCGACGATGTCTTCCTGATCCCGAGGAATGATCCGCTGCTGGATCCGATCCTCAGGCGTCGTCCCGCTCCAGCTGATCGCGTACCACGTCGCCGATCTCAACGGCACCGACGTGGACCAGCCCCGCAACCTGGCCAAGAGCGTCACCGTCGAATGAAAAAGCTCATCGTCCTGTGTTCGCTCGCCCTGGGCGCGTCCGCCTGCTCCGGCTCCGAAGAGCCGACGAAGCCGTCGATCGATCGCTTCGAGGCGCAGCCCATGCTGGCGGCGCCGGGTAGCGACATCCGGCTGGTCTGGACCGTCACCGGCGCCGATCGGATCTTCGTCCGCACCTCGACGCGGACGGTGGTCGAGACCGTCGAGGCCGAGGGCGTCGCCATGGTGCGGAACCTTCAGGCGGACACGCTCTTCACGATGGAGGCGATGAACGGGGCCGGATCCGCGTTCGCCACGGTCCGGGTCGGGATCGTGCTGGGACCACCCCCCACGATCGATCGATTCGTGGTGGCGCCCGAGACCATCCTCCTCTCGCATACGGCGACGCTCACCTGGGAGACCACGAACGCCGCCACGGTCCAGATCCGCACCTCGGCGGGCGAGGCGGTGCTGGCCGGCGCCCCCGAGGACGGATCGCTGCCGGTATCGCCGGAGACGACGACCACGTACGTGCTGGTGGCGAACAACCGGGGCGGCGAGTCGACGTCGGAGGTCACCGTGACGGTCGACGATCCGCGGCCCGAGGTTGTGTCGTTCACCGCCGCCCCGGACGCGATCGGGCTCGGTCAGATCTCGACGCTGGCGTGGATGGTCACGGACGCCGACGAGATCATCATCTCGGCGGACGGCGCCATCCTGGTGGATACGGCCGCCGGCGCAGGGACGGCTACGGTCTCGCCGGCGATGACCACCGAGTACGAGCTCTCGGCGCACAACACCTACGGGACGCGGATTGCGCGGGCGACGGTGAGCGTCGACGTCCCGATGCCTCCGAGGATCTTGACGTTCACCGCGTTCCCCAACCCGATCGCGCTGGGCGCCAGCACGACGCTGCAGTACAACGCGGACGACGCGGATCAGATCCGCATCTACCAGGACGGCGTGGAGATCGCGTCGCGGACGCTGCCGTTCGGGAGCGTGATCGTATCGCCGCCCGCAGTCCCGGAGACGACCTACCGGCTGGAGGCGGAGAACGACGTCGGGATCAGCGAGAAGACGGTCATCGTGTACGGCCATGCGGCGCCGCACGTCGATGCGTTCGCGCTCGCTCCCGATACGCTGTCCGGGAGCGCGACGGTGGCCGCGACCTGGACCGTCAGGAGCACCGCCCAGATCGCGCTGATCGCGAACGGCGTGCCGGTGCCCGGGTTCCCGCGGACGATCTCCTCGACGCAGGCGATCGATGCGTCGGACGGCGTACCGGTGTTCGTGTCGCGGACGACGTTCTTCGATCTGATCGCGACCAGCGCGGCCGGCATGGTGAGGTCGTCTGCGGTGGCGGTGATCGGCTTCTTCGAGTCCGAGCCCAACGACACCCGGCCTCAGGCCGACGCCCACCCGGGGAACGGGCGCGACGCCGCCGGACGGATCGAGCCGGGGACGGACCAGGACTGGTACGCCGTGGTGGTCCCGGCCAACGGAAACATCGGCGCCTCGACCACCGACGCCAGCGGGCGCTGCGCCGTCGACACGGTGTTGACGGTGTACGGGACCAACGGGACCACGGTCATCGCGACGGACGACGACGGCGGCAGCGGCACCTGCTCGTTGATCGAGCCCGCCCAGGCGGCCGCGCTGCCGGCTGGCACGTACTACGTGGTGGTGACCTCCAAGGGCGCGACCGGCGACTACGCGCTGTCGATCCAGGTGCGCGGGCCCGGGTGCGGCAACGGGATCCTCGAGGGCACGGAACAGTGCGACGACGGCAACCACAGCCCGGCTGACGGCTGCAGCGCCGCCTGCACGCTGGAAGGGACCGAGGAGAACGAGCTCGCGGGGAACGATCAGGTCGGTTCGCCCGGGGTGTTGAACGTGACGGACGGGACGTTCTTCGGATCGATCGCTCCCGCCGGAGATGCGGACGTCTACGCAGTCACGATGCCGGACGGATACAACCTGGAGGCGTACCTCACGGTGAACAGCCTCGACGACTGCCCCAGCGATCCGCGCGGGGTGCTCACGCTGATCGCGCCGAACGGAACCACCGTGCTGGCCACCGATCAGGACGGCGGGCCGAGCGGCAACTGCGGGCGCATCGCGATCGACACGACCGCCGCGGCGCTCCACATGGCCGCAGGCACCTACTTCCTCCGCGTGAGCGAGGCCGGCGACAACGCCCAGATCGCGCACTACTTCCTCCATGTCCGCAGCATCCCGCCCGGGTGCGGCAACGGGCTGGTCGAGCCGGGAGAGAGCTGCGACGACGGCGGCACCGGCTCGAACGACGGCTGCGACTCCAGCTGCCAGTGGGAGATCGGACCGACGATCGCGCCGCCCGGCGGGACGACGGTGGTCTCGATCTCGGAGCCGGGGGCCACGGCGATCATCCGGGTGACGCTCGACCAGAACGGACAGTCGATCCAAGCGACCGCTGCCGACCCGGGCCTCGCCAGCTGCGACGGCGTCGACACCCTGCTCGAGCTCAGGAGCGCCACCTTCGCGCTGCTCGGCGTCGAGGCCGGCGGTGGACCGACGGGCACTGCCGGTGAATGCGCGGCGCTGGTGGCTGGGCTCGACCTGTTCGCCACGGATCTGGCCGCCGGCACCTATTACCTCTTCGTCCGCTCCCAGGGCGGCAGCGGCCCGACCGGCCTGGCGGTGGACATCGTCAACCCCTCCTGCGGCAACGGCATCCGCGAGGCGCGGGCCAACGAGCACTGCGACGACGGCAACCTGATGAGCGGCGACGGGTGCTCGAGCACGTGCCTGCTCGAGGGGAGCTCGGGCGTGGAGATGGAGCCCAACGGAACCCAGGCACAATCCAACGCGACCGCCCTGATCGGCCTCGGGACCTATACCGTGGCCGGCGGAAACACACCCGTAGGGGACGACGACGTCTACAGCTTCGTGGTCCCGTCGGGTCAGCTGCTCCGGTTCTCGGCCCGGACGTACTCGATGCCGGGGGCACCCCAGTCCTGCGA
The DNA here is from genome assembly GCA_963803435.1 of uncultured delta proteobacterium. Classification (GTDB taxonomy): domain Bacteria; phylum Myxococcota; class Kuafuiibacteriia; order Kuafuiibacteriales; family Kuafuiibacteriaceae; genus CAWDML01. Next base: position 1,274,548 of record CAWDML010000001.1, read on the forward strand.
CAGCAATCTCACCGACACGCGCCTGTTCCTGGAGCGCCCGGGCGTCGAGGCGATCAGCCCCGGTTCGGGCGAGCTCGCCTACAACGACGATCGCGACTCCCAGAACAACGTATGGTGCTCCGAGATCGCCAACGTACGGCTCGGAGCGGGCACATACTATCTGCGGGTCCAGGGCTGGAACGACACCCAGGTGACCAGCTACCTGCTCGATCTCACGCTGGCACCCTGACACGCGGCGTCACCCGGCATTCTCTCCTTCCCAACCCGGCGTGTGATCGTTATGGTTCGCCCCCAAACCTGAACGGGGGCTACCGACTGATGCATCTTGGAACCGCTCTACGAACCGCTCTTCGAGGCCGCTACCTCGTCTTGACCGCAGCGCTCCTCGCCGCCGCCTGCGGAAAGGATAAACCGACCATCACCAGCTTCACCGCGGCGCCGATGACCGTCGCGGAGGGCGGCACCACCACGCTCTCGTGGAACGTGAAGGGGGCCGACACCATCAAGATCTCCGCCGAGCCCGGTGGACAGGTGGTCAGCACCTCGAACGCGATGGGCTCTCAGGCCTCGGGCGCGATCACCGCGAACACCACGTTCACGCTGTCCGCCGTCAACAGCGCAGGCACGGTGACCCGCACGGTCTCCGTGCTGGTCCAGAAGGCCGGCGCGCCGACGGTCGACGCCTTCACCGCCACACCCGACTCGGTGGAGAGCGGCGGGGCGGTCGTGCTGGCGTGGGAGACCACGAACGCCACCTCGGTCGACATCGCGCCCGGCGTCCTCGCTGCGGGTGAGCCCGACGGCACGGTCACGGTGAACCCCACCGCGAACACGACGTACACGCTCACCGCGAAGAACGCGGACGGCATGGCGATGGCGTCGGTCACCGTGATGATCATCGGACCGCAGGTGCTCAGCTTCACCGCGAACCCGCAGGCCGTCGCGCTCGGTGAGGACTCTGTCCTCTCCTGGAACGTCAGCGACGCCACCGGCGTCCGCATCACCGACGGCGCCGGGACCGAGGTGTTCAACGGCGCCACGCTGATGGGCACGATGACCGTGACTCCGGCCGTGGCCACGCCGCCCGGGACCGTCACCTACACGCTCGTCGCCACCGACGATCAGTCGCGGATGGCGACCGAGTCCGTGACGATCAACGTCAACCCGCCGAACGGCCCCACGGTCAGCTTCAGCGCCAATCCGACCAGCATCATGCTGGGCCAGACCTCGGACCTCCAGTGGATGGTGACGAACGCGGTCAGCGTCGCGATCAGCGACGGCACCAGCACCACCACCACCACCGCGGATCTCACCGGCACGCTCACGGTGATGCCCCTCGCGACCACCACGTACACGCTCGTCGCGACCGATGCGAATAACGTGACGGCGATGGCGATGGCGACCGTGACGGTGATGAACGGCCCGCCCCCGATCTTCGAGTTCACCGCAGCGCCGAACCCGATCGCCTCCGGTGGGACCACCACCCTCTCCTGGCGGACGGTCACGGCGGACTCCCTGCGGATCCTCCGCGGGACCACCGAGATCTACACGACGGCGGACAACATGGGCACGTTCGACGTGACCCAGACGGTGACCTCGACGGTCTACACGCTCGAGGCGACCAACGCCCTCGGCACCAACATGTCGAACGTGACGGTCTACGCGCACATGGCGCCGGTCATCAACACGTTCACGATCACGCCGCTCAGCTTCACCGGCAACTCGACGATCGCGACGGTCACCTGGGACGTCACCAACGTGTCCACCCTCAGCCTGCTCAGCGACGGTGTGCCGGTCACCGGCTTCCCGGCGGTCGCCGTCGATCCGATGGTCACCGACGACTCGGGCACGTTCGACGTCAACGTCTCGATGACCACCGTCTTCACGCTGGTGGCCCAGAGCGCCGGCGGTGCGGCCAGCGCCCGGCTCACCGTCGCGAACCTGTTCTCCAAGATGGAGCCGAACGACACCGCCAGCACCGCGATCCCGCTCGCGGGTGACGGGGGCGGCGTCCTCGGCAACATCAACCCTGCCGGCGACAACGACTGGTACGTGGTGATGGTCCCGGCCGGCGGGAACCTGGTCGCCGAGACCAGCGACGGCATGGGCGGCTGCGCCCTCGACACGCGGATCCGCGTCTACAACTCGACGGTGGCCGTCACCGCGATCGCCGACAACGACGACATCGACTACCCGGCGAACGCCTGCTCGCGCGTCACGCCGTTCCCGGATCCGGACGTCACCTCCGATGCCGACCTCGGCAACATGACCGCCGGGCTCTACTACATCCGCATCACCACCTCGTCGTTCGCGCCGAACGACGTCGGCCCGTACGCGCTCACCGTCCGCGTTGGTACGCCCGCCTGCGGCAACACCCTGGTCGAGGGCGGCGAGCAGTGCGACGACGGCAACACCGTCTCGGGCGACGGATGCGACGGCATCTGCGCGATCGAATCGCAGGGCGTGGTGATGGGCCCGATGGCCCCCGGCACGGCGCCGGTCATCTTCACGAACTCGATCGTCCCGCAGTCCGACCGTGACTTCTACCGGGTCGAGATGGCCGGGCCGGGCTACATCATCGCCGAGACCTTCACGGGATCGCTGGGCACGTGCAGCGCGGACACCGTGCTGACGCTGCTCGACGACAACTTCGTCGAGATTGGCAACGACGACAACGACGGTCCGGGCAGCTGCTCCTCGATCAACCCGGAGTTCGATCCGTGGGCCTTCGTCCAGGCGGGCACCTACTGGCTGCGCGTCGAGGAGGGCGGCAACAACGCCCAGATCGCCAGCTACGGGATCGCGATCCGGACCGTGGGCCAGGGCTGCGGCAACGGCATCCTCGAGGTGGCGGCGCCGCTCAACGAGATCTGCGACGACGGCAACAGCGTCTCGGGCGACGGCTGCAGCGCCACCTGCACCTTCGAGGGTGTCGCGGAGACCGAGCCGAACGACGCGTTCGACGCCGCCGGCGTCCTCACGGTCAACACCGACACCGTGTTCACGGGCAGCGAGCCGGCGGGCGACAACGACTGGTACGCGATCACCGTCCCGGAGGGCTACCACCTCGACGCGTACGTGACCGTCAACAGCTTCAACAGCTGCCCCACCTCTCCGCGGGCACGGCTCAGTCTCTACGGCACCAACGGCACCACACTGCTGGCCAGCAACGTAACGGCCGGCCCGAGCGGCAATTGCGGGCGGATCAACCCCTCGGTCGATATCGACGCCATGTCGCTGGCCGCGGGCACGTACTACCTGCGGGTGAGCGAGGACTCGACGCCTACCGTCGACATGCCGAGCTACTACCTGCACGTCCGACTGCTTGCGCCCGGCTGCGGCAACGGCGTCCTCGACGTCTCGCTGAACGAGCAGTGCGACGACGGCAACGCGGCGAGCGGCGACGGCTGCGATCCGACCTGTCACATCGAACCCGTCGGGGTAGCGACGCTCCCCACGGCCACGCCGTTCGTGTTCGCCGAGTCGATCGCGCCGATCGGCCAGCACGACTTCTTCCAGCTGACGGTCACCGCGACCACCTATGTGCGGGCGCGAATCTACGCGCCGAACCAGGCGGCCGGATGCCTCGCGGGCAACGACACGCTGATCGCGCTGGACGATGCGAATCTGGTCGAGATCGGGCGCAACGACGACATCGAAGGTGCGGCCAACCGCTGCTCGTGGCTCAACCCGAGGGACGGGTTCACGCTGGTGGCGCCGGGGACCTATTACCTCGAGGTCTGGGACTACCTGGACAACAGCCTGATCCCCGCCTACGAGCTGGTCGTCGACAGCACCCCATACCTGGTCTGCGGTAACGGCGCCATCGAGCCGGGTGAAGAGTGCGACGACGGCAACGCCTCGAGCGGTGACGGCTGCAGCGCGGCCTGCACCTTCGAGATCAACGCGACCGTGATCAACCCGCCCGGCGGGACGGCCATGGTCCCGCTGGCAGCGCAGGGCAACTTCCAGTTCGTCCAGGTCAACCTGACGCAGGACGGACAGTCGATCACGGCCACCGCCGCCGACACCGGCGGCACGGCGTGCAACGTGGCGAACACCGCGATCGACCTGGGCGACTCTGCGTACAACCTGATCGGATCGAAGCTCGGCGGCGGGCCCACCGGCACGGCCGGGACCTGCGCCGCGATCTACTTCCCGCAGGATGCGTTCGCGACGAACCTGGCGGCCGGGACCTACTTCCTGGTGGTGTCCAACGAGGGGACCACGGGCGGGACGATCCAGCTCGACGTCGGGATCCACAACCCGGTCTGTGGTGACGGCGTCGTCAACGCGGGCGAGCAGTGCGACGACGGCAACACCGCCACCGGCGACGGCTGCGGTGCGACCTGCCAGTTCGAGGGGAACGTGATGCCCGAGGTCGAGCCCAACGACACGCTGGCGCAGGCGAACAGCACGGGTCTGACCGGGATCGGCACGGTGACCACCATTGGAACCACCAACATCCCGCCGGTCACGAACGACTTCGACTACTACTCGTTCGTGGTCCCGGCCAACACGACGGTCGCGGTGACCGCGGGGACGTACACGGCGGTGGGCGATTTCGACTCCTGCACCAACAGCGTCACGGACACGTACATGACGCTGCGAAACGCTGCGGACGTCCAGCTGGCCGCCAACGATGACCGGGTTCCCGGCATCTACTGCTCACGGATCACGAACTACATGATCACGACCGGTGCCGCGCCCGAGACGTACTACATCACGATCGAGGGCTTCAGCACGACCACGCAGACGCACTACTACCTGGACATCAACGTTCAGTAGGGTCGAGGCGAAGGACGATCGCCGCCCACTCGGGGGTGTCGCGAATCCACTTGGTGGGCTCGTCGACCCCCCTCCCCTTCAACTCCGCCGAGACGGAACGAAAGCGCCCGAACGCCTGCGCGAGCGGCGTCTTCTCCACGGCGGCCCGGTCGCCGCCGGCCGCCACGAAGGCGTCGAAGTCTCTCGTGCCCTCCATCAGCTCGAGCTCGATCGACCTCAGGCCGGGATGGTCCGCGAGCAGCTTGGCGACCAGCGCGGTCTCCAGGTCGTGGCCCTCCCAGCCGTTTCGCGCGCCGGTGTACCCGGAGAGCCGCACGCGGGTCGGCGAGACCACCGAGTAGGACAGGTCGGCGGCGATCGTCTTTCCGTCGGCCTCGAGCAGCCCGGGCTCGCCGTAGGTGAGGCCGTGGCTCGCGCCGTAGCGGATCCACGCGTCGAGGTCTCCGCCCGCGGGTCGCGGCTGCTGGGCGCGGTGGGCCTGCAGCCGATCGATCAGCGCGGCGGGGACGTCGTCGAGGACCGCCCGGATCGAGGCACCGAGCGCCTCGCTCATCGACATCCGGAGCCCGTACGGCGCCAGCCGCTCGTTCGCCTTCTCGAGACGGCGCGCGCTCTTGTTCTTCTCGACGGCGGCCTTCTCGGCGCGCGCGAGCGCGAGGCCGCGGGCGATCTTCCGCGCGTCCGGCGCGATCCCGCCGGCGTCCAGGAGCTGTCGAACGTCGCGGCGCAGCGGCCGGTCGAAGATCGCGAGGGCGTGCTCGATGGTCAGGCGCACGTCGAGCGCACGGGCGGCGCTGCGCACGCTGTCCTCCGAAGTGAGGTCGACCGACGCGATCGGGTTGGCGGCGGGCGAGCGCCCCAGAAAGCTCAACAGGCTGCTGAACCCGGTGCGCGTGCGACGGTCCTGTCCGGCCGCGCGGCGGTCCTTCTCGGTCTCGGCGCCGGCCTCCTCGAGACGGCTCGCCTGTTCGAGCACCGGCGGGCGCCCGCCTTGCGCGACCGGTAGCTCGTCGCCCTCGAGGCTCGCTTGATTCGTCCGCTCGGACCGGATCTCCAACGACATCGCAACGGAGATTTTCGGCGGTTCAGAGCCGGGAGTGCTTCCATTTGAGCTACACTTCCACCTGTGTGCGGCCGGTACTCGCTCTCCGTGGATCCGCTCACGATCCAGCCGCGATTTCAGCTCGATCGACCGATCGAAGGCCCGCCCCGTCCCGAGTTCGGGCTGCCCAGGTTCAACGTGGCGCCCACGCAGGACGTGATCATCGTCCGGAGGAACGCCGCCGGCGAGCGCGTCGGCGTCTGGGCCCGCTGGGGCCTGGTTCCGCCCAGCGCGAAGGATCCGTCGGGCGGCGGCAAGATGATCAACGCGCGCGCTGAGACCCTGTTCACCAAGCCGGTGTTCAAGATGAGCGCACAGCTCCGGCGCTGCCTGGTGCCGGCGGACGGGTTCTTCGAGTGGACAGGTGCCGGGAAGAGGAAGCAGCCCTTCCGCCTCATGATGAGGGACGGCCGCGTCTTCGCGATGGCCGGGATCTGGAGCCGGTGGCGCGGCGCGGACGGTGAAGTCGTCGACACCTGCTCGGTGGTGACGTGCGCGCCGAGCCCGCTGATCGCGCCGTTCCACGATCGCATGCCGGTGATCCTGAAAGAGGAAGACTGGCCGCTCTGGCTCGACGCGCACGTGAAGACCGAGGCCGAGCTCGAGCGTCTCTTCGCGGCCTATCCCGACGCGGAGATGGCGGCGGTCTCGGTCTCACGCAGCGTGAACAGCGTGAAGAACGACGACCCCTCCTGCCTCGAGCCGGTCGAGCCGCTGCGGCCCGTGGAGCAGCTCGGTTTCGGGTTTTGACCTTGACACCTTGGCAGCCCCCCTGCGGGCGCCTGACAAATTGTCAAAGCCTCCGCGGCCGAGCGCCGGATTCCGAGGCCCCCGCCGGGCGGGGCAAACTTGGCATGCCGACTGCTGGTTCCTTCCCCGAACCATCGTGATCGACACCTATTTCAAGCAGTTCTTCTGGACGTTCCATCTGGTGGCGCTGTTCGGGGGCGCCTTCCTGGTCGCCCGGACCGTGAACGTCTTCATCGGCAGCAGCCTCGAGACCTCGCCCGAGTCCATCGCGAGCGACCACGCCCGCGTCAGCCTTCATCCCGGCCCGCGCCTCTCCCCCGAGGAGACGGTGCCGCTGACCGCGTTCCTCGACCGCAATCTGTTCCACGCCGCCCGCGAGGATTCTGATCCCCGAGCCCGAGGCCGCCGAGAAGGCCGAAGAGGGCGTCTACGACCCAGATCAGTGCGATCCCTCGACCGTGAACGCGGAGCTGCTCGCGACGGTCGTCTCGTCCGATCCGGACGCCTCGATGGCGATGTTCGCCGACAAGGCGAAGCAGGAGTCGGAGGGCTACCGGATCGGCGACAAGCTGCTCGACCAGGCCGAGGTGGTCTCCATCGAGTGGCGGCGCGTGCTCGTGAAGCGCAACGGACGCTGCGAGAGCTTCAGCCTCCAGGAGGAGCCGCAGGTCCGGCGCGACGCCGTGGCGTCGAACGTTCCGCCGCCCGGCGCCCCCGACGACGTCAAGTTCGGTGAGGGCGTCAAGCAGACCAGCGGGGACGAGTACGAGATCCCGCGCGCCGAGATCGACAATGTGCTCTCCAACCTCAACCAGATCGCGACGCAGGCCCGCATCGTACCGAGCTTCCACAACGGCAAGGCGAACGGCTTCAAGCTGTTCTCGATCCGTCCAGGGAGCCTGTACTCGAAGATCGGGATCCAGAACGGCGACATCATCCAGAAGATCAACGGATTCGAGATCAACAGCCCCGACAAGGCGCTCGAGATCTATTCGAAGCTCAAGGACGCGACCTCGATCAGTGTCGATCTCGTCCGCCGAGGGAAGTCGAAGTCCCTCAGCTACAACATCCGGTAGGAACCGATGCAGGAGAACCACATCAAGCTGCCCCCGTTGGTCGCAGTCGCGACCGCGATCTCGTTCCTCATGGTGAGCACTGCGTTCGCGCAGGAGGGCGAGGAAAAAAAGAAGCTCCCGCTCCAGAAGACGCCGCTCGTGAACCCCCGCGGGCTCCGAATCCCGGGCATCCTCCCCCAGCTCAAGAAGGCGCCTCCCCCGCGCAACGTGAAGCCCCGCGGTGGGGTCAAGGGGGCGAGCTCGGGGACCGATGAGCCGGTCAAGCTGACCGCGCCCACCCACGAGGAGGGCGAAGGGCCCAGCTTCTCCAACCTCAAGAAGTCGAAGAACGGGCGCTGCAAGCCGATGGCGTCGACCGACAAGGTCACCTTCGACTTCAAGGGCGACATCCAGGAGCTCGTCGAGACGATCAGCAAGACCACCTGCAAGAACTTCATCCTCACCAACAAGGTGCGGAGTCAGAAGTTCGAGATCCTCTCACCGAGCCCCATCACGGTGGCGGAGGCCTGGCGGGCGTTCCTGTCCTCCCTCGAGGCGAACGACTTCACGATCATCCAGGTCGGCCGCTACTACAAGATCATCCAGGCCACCGACGGCACGCGCGCGCCGGTGCCGATGTACCAGCCCGACGCGGAGACGCCGGTCGATGATCGGATGGTCACCAAGATCTGGAAGCTCGAGCACGGCGGGGACGTCAACGGCGTCGTCAACTACCTGAACATCTTCAAGAGCAACAAGGGTCAGGTCCACCCATTTGCCGCCACCAACACGATCATCGCCACCGACTTCGGAACCTCGATCGATCGACTGGAGCGGATCCTCAAGGAGATCGACCAACCCGGCGGCGTCGAGCGCGTCCACATCGTCCCGGTCCAGTTCGCCTCGGCCACGGACATCTCGGACAAGCTGACGCAGGTGTTCGAGCCCCAGAAGGGCGGCGCCAACGGACAGCGGCCGACGGTGTCGGCGCGCCTCAAGGTCCCCCGCCCCAACAACCCTGCGGAGGGCGGCCAACAGAACGCGGGTGAGGACGAGGGGGCGGTCGCGGTCTCCAAGATCCTCGCCGACGATCGCACGAACAAGCTGATCATCATCTCTTCGGAGCGCGCCTACAAACAGATCCTGGCACTGCTCAAGGAGCTCGACATTCCGGAGACCGAGAACAGCCAGATCCACGTGCTCCGCCTGAAGCACGCCGACGCCGAGGAGCTGGCCTCGACGCTCTCGTCCCTCTCGCAGGGCAAGCCGACCACGCCCCGCCCCGCCGCGGCCGCCGCCAGCAAAGGCCGGGTGCCGACGCCGCCGGTCGCTTCTTCCGGCGCCGCCAGCGCGGCCCTGTTCCAGGGTGACGTCAAGGTCACCGCCGACAAGTCGACGAACAGCCTGATCATCACCGCCTCCCGGGCCGATCTCACCTCGATGAAGCGCGTGATCGATCAGCTCGACGTGGCTCGCTTCCAGGTCTTCGTGGAGGCCATGATCCTGGAGGTCGCGATCAAGCGCGACCGTCAGATCGGCACCGGCTGGCACGGCGGGTTCGCGCCCACGATCAACGGGCAGCAATCCCCGATCGTCTTCGGCAACACGCCCAACCAGGATCTCTCGTCGCTCATCACGACGGCCAACCCGCTCAGCCTGGCCAGCCTGCTCGGCTTCGCCGGCGCCGTTCGCGGGCCGACCATCCCCGGCACCGAGACGATCGTGCAGGGCGGCATCCCGGCCCTGGGCGTGGTGGTCCAGGCGCTCCAGTCCTCGAACGACGTCAACGTGGTGTCGACGCCGCACCTCCTCACGATGGACAACGAGGAGGCCGAGATCCAGGTTAACGAGAAGCGCCCCTTCCCCTCCGGCCTCTCGCTGGGCGGCCTGGGCGGTCTCGCCTCGAGCCTGGCGGGCTCGGCCGGCGCTGCGGGGGCGCTCGGCAACATCGGCGGGCTCGGGTTGGGCGCGGTGTCCTTCAACCGTGAAGACATCGGTCTCACGCTCAAGCTCAAGCCGCAGATCAATGACGACGAGTACGTTCGGCTCGAGATCGATCAGGAGCTGTCCGACGTGGCCGGCGTAGACCAGGTCACGGGTCAGACCATCACCTCCAAGCGCTCGGCCAAGACGACGGTGGAAGTGCGCAGCCAGGACAGTGTCGTGATCGGCGGACTGGTGCGCGATCGCGAGACGATCGACGAGGCGAAGACGCCGCTGCTCGGCGATCTCCCACTGATCGGTTGGCTGTTCAAGCGCCAACAGAAGACGATGGAGAAGGTGAACCTCCTCCTGATCCTGACGCCGTACATCATTCGCGGCCCGGACGACTTCCGGAAGATCTTCGAGCGCAAGATGGAGGAGCGAAAGGACTTCATCGATCGCTTCTACGGCTACCTCGAGGAGGCGTACGTGCCGGCGATCGACTGGGACCGGAAGCTGGGCCCGCTCGCGTCGTACCGGATCCGGATGCGCCGGGAGCTGCAGAAGGCCGAGAACGAGGGACCGGGCACGCCCGACGAGACGATCATTCGCCCGAAGGAGGAGCCGAAGACGCTCGATCTCGACCTCGACACCGACGGCGACGAGGACGGCGAGAATCCGGGGACCGAGACACCGGAGACGCCGCCCGTACCGCCTGACCAACCACCACCGACGCCCGACGATCTGTGAGGAGCTGGAGTTGTCTCAGGAAGTCACCATCGTGAGCGCGAACCCGGTGAGCCAGGACCGGCTCGCCGGCCGTCCACTGGGCGAGATCATGATCTCGCTGGGGATGCTCGCACCCGAGGACATCGGCAACGCGCTCGAGGCGCAGTACGACACCCACAAGGGCGAGCGCATCGGCGAGATCCTGGTGGCGCAGCGGAAGATCGATCGGGAGCAGCTGGCCAAAGCCCTCTCGATCCAGCTGGAGATGCCGCTGCTCAGCCGGATCGAGATCGAGAAGGTCTCCGACGAGCTGGTTCAGAGCGTCCCCATCTCCTTCGCGAAGCAGCACACGCTGATCCCGCTGTCCCAGATCGGCGACTCCATCCTCGCCGCGATCGCCGATCCGCTCGACACCGAGGCGCTGGACGACCTCGCGCTCCTGCTCGACTCGCGCATCCACGCGGTGATCGCGCTCCCTGATGCCATCACCGAGGCGATCAACAAGGTCTACGACCGCGCCACCGGGCTGGCGCAGTCGGCGGTGCAGGACCTCCAGACCGAGGACGAGGACGCCGGCGACATCGACGCGATCGACCTGATCGACGAGCACGGCTCGGACGACGCGCCGATCATTCGCTTCGTCAACGCGCTCCTGCGCGACGCCGTGAAGAGCCGCGCCTCCGACATTCACATCGAGAGCTACGAGCGGCAGGTCGCGGTGAGGGAGCGCATCGACGGCATCCTCTACCACAAGGTGCAGGCGCCCAAGCACGCACAGTCCTCGATCGTCGCCCGCGTGAAGATCATGGCAGGGCTCAACATCGCCGAGAAGCGCCTGCCTCAGGACGGCCGCATCCGCCGCAAGATCGCCGGCAAGGACATCGACGTCCGCGTCAGCACGATCCCGACCTCGCACGGCGAGCGCATCGTCATGCGTATCCTCGACCGCAGCGCGGTGCTCCTGGAGATGGAGCAGCTCGGGTTCTCGCCGCGCAACCTGAAGGATCTCGAGAGCCTGATCACCCGGCCCCACGGCATCCTGCTGGTCTCGGGTCCCACCGGCTCCGGCAAGACGACTACGCTCTACGCGGCCCTGGCCAAGATCAACCAGCCCGACATCAACATCCTCACCGTCGAGGATCCGGTCGAGTACCAGCTGCAGGGCATCGGCCAGATGCAGGTGAACAGCAAGATCGACCTGACCTTCGCCAACGGGCTGCGCTCGTTCCTGCGTCAGGATCCGGACGTGATCATGGTCGGTGAGATCCGCGATCGTGAGACGGCGGAGATCGCGATCCAGGCCTCCCTGACCGGCCACCTGGTGCTCTCCACAGTCCACACGAACGACGCCCCCGGCGCGGTCACCCGTCTGGTGGAGATGGGCGTCGAGCCCTTCCTCGTCTCCTCCACGCTGATCGGCGTGCTGGCGCAGCGCCTGGTGCGAACGCTCTGCAGCGCCTGCAAGGAGGCGTACGAGCCGAGCGCCGAGGAGATGCAGAAGATCGGCGTGAAGCCGCGGCCCGACCTCCGCTTCTATCGCGAGGTCGGCTGCTCGAACTGCCTCAACACCGGATACAAGGGCCGGCTCGGGATCTACGAGCTGCTGCTGATCAGCGACGAGATCCGAAAGCTGATCCTCAAGAACGTCGACGCCGGAACCATCAAGCGGGAAGCGACGAGCTCGGGGATGAAGACGCTCCTGACGGACGGCATCGACAAGGTCCTCAACGGCATCACCACCCCCGAGGAGGTGCTGCGCGTGGCCAAGGACGAGGAGGTGTTCGTATGAATCCCATCGTCGCCGGCGCCGTCTCGCTGTGCTTGATCGGCGTCGCGGATCAGCGGCAGGCCACCGAGGCGACGCTGATGAGCCTGCGCGGTGCGATCGCCGTGTTCAAGATCCGCACCGATCGCTGGCCGCGCAACCTCGCGGAGGTGGCCGAGGCGCGGCTGATCGACGCGGTGCCGAACGACGCCTGGGGCCGCCCGTTCCTCTGGCTCCGGCCGATCGACCGGCGCGGCTCGGGATGCCTGCTCTCCACCGGACCGGACGGGCAGCCCGCCACCGCGGACGACGTCACCGAGGGCTGCGATCCGGCCGTGCTCAACCAGCACCTCCTGGTGCGCGCCGGGCTGCTCCACGCCTCCGAGCAGCGCGACGCCTACGGCCATCCGATCCAGCTGCTCCACGAGGGCCACGGGCTGCTCGCCTGGTCCTACGGGCCCGACGGACGACCCGACACCTCGGACGACCAGGTGGCGCGCATCGCCGAGCGAGGGGGCGACTGATGCCCGTCTACGCCTACAAGGGCCTCGACCTCGGCGGGAAGGAGGTCAAGGGCCTCCTCGACGCCGAGTCGCCCAAGATGCTCCGCACGCTGCTCAAGAAGCAGGGGGTGCGGATCGTCGATCACCACGAGGAGAGCCAGAAGAAGGGGAAGGTCCAGATCACCGGGTCGACGGAGATCGACCTGAAGAAGTACTTCGAGCGCGTCACCGTCGCGGACGTCGCGCTCACCACGCGCCAGCTGGCCACCCTTCTCAAGAGCGGCATCACGCTGATCAACTCGCTGTCCGCGATCGTCGACCAGGTCGAGAACGAGAAGCTCAAGAAGGCGTTCGGCGAGATCAAGACGTCCGTCAACGAGGGCTCCTCACTCGCCGACGCCATGGGCCAGCACCCGGCGATCTTCGACCATCTCTACGTCAGCATGGTGCGCGCGGGTGAAGCGTCCGGCGCGCTGGACGCCGTGCTGGTCCGCCTCGCCGACTTCACCGAGTCGCAGGCCCGCCTGCGCTCGAAGATCATGAGCGCGATGCTCTACCCGATCATCATGCTCGGTATCGGCAGCATCATCATGGTCATCCTCTTCGTGGTGGTCATCCCTCGGATCACGAAGATCTTCGACCAGGTGAAGGCGGAGCTGCCGATCCAGACGAAGATCCTGATCTTCATGGCCGACGTGGTGAAGGGCTACTGGTGGCTGCTGGTGCCCAGCGTGGTCTTCGGGATCGTGTTCTTCCTTCGCTGGAAGAAGTCGGACAAGGGAAGGCCCAAGTGGGACCGTTACATCTTGGTCGCCCCGATCGTCGGAGCCGTGGTGCGGCTGGTGGCGATCGCGCGCTTTGCCCGGACGCTGGCGACGCTGCTGCGCTCGGGTGTGCCGGTCCTGAACGCGCTCGACATCACCAAGGATGTGCTCAACAATGTACGGCTCGCCGACGTCGTGGCGGAGGCGCGCGAAGCGATCCGCGAAGGTGAATCGATCGCCGCGCCGCTCAAGAAGTCACGCGAGTTCCCGCCGATCGTGGTGCACATGATCGCGACCGGCGAGGCCTCGGGTCAGCTCGAGGAGATGCTGGAGCACGTGGCCGACAACTACGACTTTCAGGTGGACCAGAAGGTGGAGAAGCTCACGACCCTGATCGAGCCCATCATGATCGTGGGCATGGGAGTGACCGTGGCATTCGTCGTGTTCTCCATCCTGATGCCCATCCTTCAGCTCTCGCAGCACATTCGGTGAAGAGGACCATATGAACCAGAGCACCAAGCAGAGAAACAAGCGCCGGGGCCGAAGGAGTCGTCGCGGCTTGACGCTCATCGAGATCCTCGTCGTCGTCACGATCCTCGGCCTCATCGCCGGGATCGTGGGCATCACGGTGGCGAACCAGCTCGAGGAGGCCAAGGTCGACACGGCCAACGTCCAGATGAAGAACATCTCGGAGGCCCTCGAGCTCTACAAGATCAAGTTCAACCGCTACCCGAACACCGCGGAGGGCCTCCAGGCGCTCTCGAAGCCGCCCGAGGGCAAGAAGCCGCTGATGGAGCACATCCCGAAGGACCCGTGGGACGCCGAGTTCATCTTCGTGTGCCCGGGCCAGCACACCCCGTCGAAGTTCGACCTCCAGTCGAAGGGGCCGGACGGCATCGCGGACTCAGAGGACGACGTGAAGAACTGGTGAAGGTATGAAGCGGCCCCGGCACCATCGCGTCGGTCTGACGCTCATCGAGATCACGGTCGCGCTCGCGATCGCAGCGCTGGTGGTCGGGGCCGGCGTGATCAGCCTGAACGCCCTCACCGATGCCGACCTCAAGTCGGCCGCCGTCGAGATCACCGGAGCGATCAAGTTCACCTACGATCGCTCGATCATGCAGAAGCGCACCGAGCGCATGGGCTTCGACATCAACAAGGGCCTCTGGTGGATCGACTACACGGACGATCCGTACGCGCTCGCTCGCGAGCGCACCACCGGCAAGAGCGGAGCGGAGTCGCCGGATGACAAGAAGCCGGCCAAGGCCCAGACGCTCGACGAGCTCTTCGAGAAGGCCGACGACCCGGAGACCGAGGTCAAGCAGGCGATGGCCGGCGGGAAGGCCTCGGCGTTCGCAGGCGACGAGGAGGCCGGGCCCCCGCGGAACCTTCCGAGCGGCGTCTCCTTCTCCAAGGTCTGGACTGGACACCAGGACGAGCCGTTCACCGAGGGCATCGCGTACCTGCACTTCTTCCGCAGCGGCTGGACCGAGCCGGCGCAGATCGAGCTGACGGACGGCGACGACTACATCACCCTGAAGGTCTTCCCGCTGACGGGCCGGGTGCGCATGTACAAGAAGAAGATCGACGACCAGAAGGCGGAACGGGTCGACGGCCGCGAGGAGGGCGACGAATGACCAACACGCGTGGCTTCACCTTGCTCGAAGTGATGGTGGCGATCTCGATCCTGGCGCTGTCGCTGGTCGCGATCGGGGGGATCAACGCAAACAGCTTCGAATCCTCCAACTACGCCAAGCACTTGACGGTCGCCACGCTGCTGGCGCGCTCCAAGATGATCGACATCGAGGAGGACCTCCGCAAGAACGGCTTCGGCAACGGAGAGCGGAACTGGGACGGCGACTTCTCCGAGGAGGGGTACTCGGAGCTCCGCTGGACCGCGGTGGCGCGGCCGGTGGACATCGACGTGGGCCAGCTCCTGGGCCCGCTCCTCGGCGGCGAGGTCTCCTCCGACAAGCTGCCCGAGCAGATGCAGGCGTTCCTCGGCGCGATGAACGGCGAGCTGCCGGCGGTTGGCGACGAGGCCTCGAAGTATGCCGAAGAGGTCGGCGGCTCGGATCTGAAGCAACTGATGGGCGGGGAGCAGATGGAGCTGATCTTCAAGCAGGTCGGCGAGACGCTCGGCGACTCGATCCGCGAGATCACGGTCGAGATCGAGTGGGGCAAGGCGGGCGTCGATCTGGAGAACGTCAAGTTCGTGCAGTACGTGACCACGACCGGCCGCCTCTCCTTCCAGGCGCCCCCGGCAGGTCCCACCGGGAACACCGTGGACACGAATGGAGACGGGATCCCGGACGCGCCCGCCGGTGCGAACGTGAACGGGAGCCCCCTCGACCACCTCTTGCACGGGACCGGGCTCCAGCAGAACGGCGCGCTCACGCCGAACGGCCGCAACCCGTTCACCGGCGGGCTCTTCCCGCCCACGCTCCCCGGCGGCTCGCCGAACCCGGTGAAGGAGGGCAAATGAGACGCCCCCATCGACCCGAAGCCGGTCTGACGCTGATGGAGGTCGCCCTGGCAGTGGCGATCCTCGCGGTGATCGCGACGCTCACCTGGGGCTCGGTGGCCCGGAGCTTCGACGCCTACGAGACGGTCACAGACATCGATCGCAGCTATCACAACGTCCGCGTGGCGATGAACCGGATGGCCAAGGAGCTGTCGATGGCCTTCATCGACTCGGACCGCCGTCACCGCGGCAAGGAGCGGATGTGGAAGACGATCTTCAAGTCGGAGAACGGCTCTCCCTTCCAGGTGCTCCACTTCACCGCCTTCGCCCACGAGATCCTGCGGGCCGACGCCAAGGAGTCGGACCAGTGCGAGATCTCATACTTCGGTGAGACCGACCCCGACCACCCGGGCCAGATCAACCTGATGCGGCGCGAGGATCCGCGCATCGATCGCGAGCCCACCGAGGGTGGCCGCTCCTACGTGCTCGCGGAGAACATCAAGGACTTCAAGCTTCGGTTCTACGATCCGAAGGACGACGACTGGACCAACGACTGGGACACACTCGACGACGAGGAGTACCGGGGCCGGCTGCCGACGATCGTCGAGATCACGATGGTGATCGAGGACGAGAACAAGCACGAGGTGAAGTTCGTCACCAAGGCGCGCATCAACCTGACGCAGGAGCTGGGGACGCTATGAAGCTGTTTCAGTCGACCCACCAGCGCCGCCGCCGTGGGGCGAAGCGCCCGCACGAGCGAAGGGGCATCGCCCTGATCATGGTCATGGTGATCACCACCGTGCTGAGCGCGATCGCTGCCGACCTCAAGAATGAGTCGCAGGTCAACCTGCAGGCCGCCGCCAACGCGCGCGACGAGCTGCAGGCCTACTATCACGCCCGCAGCGCCCTCGAGCTCGAGCTCTTCGTGCTGCGCTTCCAGAACATGCTCAAGCAGACGATCGGCCAGTTCATCCCGATCCCGCTGTTCGAGCTCTCTGGCTTCCTCGTCTCTTCGGACACGCTGAAGGGGATCCTCAACCGCGACGCCACGCCCTCCGACGCCCCCCGCTCGAAGGGAGAGAGCGGAAAGGCCTCCAAGGGCGGCGACAACGGAAAGGCCTCCTCGTTCGATGCGCCGTTCGGCGACTTCCAGGGCTCGTTCTGGATCGACGAGATCGTCGACGAGAACCGCAAGATCAACCTGCACGGGAACTTCGGCGTCGGCTGCGAGAACTTCCTCCACCTCCTGATGGCGGCGGTGTTCGACGACCCGAAGTACGACGTCCTCTTCGAATCGCTGGGCGAGACCCATGATCCGGTGCGAAACCGGATCGAGCTGATCGCGAACATCACCGACTGGATCGACGGTGACGACAACGTCGACACCGTCTGCATCCTCACGCAGGACCGCTCGCTCTCCAGCGTCTCCGAGGACACGCGCTACGACCACCTGCCCTACAACGCCCAGTACAAGCCGAAGAACGGGATGATGAGCTCGCTCGAGGAGATGCGCATGGTCCCGGGCGTCAACGACGCCTTCATGCGGATCTTCTCCAAGTACTTCACGGTCTGGAGCGACAACGTCGGCGTCAACATGCAGACCGCCGACGACTGGATGATCCTGGCGATCATTCGCGCCGTCAGCGCCACACCGCCGACGCCGGGCGATCAGGAGAAGTACCAGAAGTTCTTCCAGGAGAAGGCGCTGATGACGGCGATGCCCCCGCCGCTCAACAAGCTCTCCAAGCAGGCCTTCGAGCAGCTCCTCCAGACCGCTGAGATCCCGTACGACCAGAAGAAGCTGGAGACGCTGGTGCAAAAGAACTACCTGCGCTTCGAGGACATCTCGAGCGTTTACAAGATCACCGCCGTCGGGCGCGTCAACGACGCCTCCTCGAAGATCACCGTGGTATGGCGCGGCTTCGGCAACAACGGCGAGCTCTACTACTGGCGAGAGGAGTGACCGGTCATGCCGCAGAAGATCCTCGGAGTCGATCTCGGCTCCTGGTCGGTGAAGGGCGTGCTCCTCGAATCGAGCTTCCGCGGGTTCCGTGTCGAAGCGGTCCACGAGGAGCTGCTCGCCCCGGGTGAGCCGGAGACCAGGAGGCAACGCCAGCTCGACGCGCTGGGACGTATGATCGGCGAGTCGCGCCTGAAGGGCGACGTGATGGTGGCCGGCTTCCCCGGTGAGCAGGCCACCATGCGCTGGGTGACGCTCCCGTACGGCGATCAGCGGAAGATCGACCAGACGATCGCGGGCGAGCTCGCGGACGTGCTGCCGTTCGACGTACTCGACGCGGTCACCGATCACGAGGTCCTCGATCGGGCCCGGCACGAGTCGACCTCGCTCTGCGCCGCCGCCGTATCGGATCACGTGGGCGCGTTCCTGGAGGCCCTGCAGTCGAGCGGCGCCGATCCCAAGTTCCTCCCGATCGACGTGCTGCAGCTCTACAACCTGTACACGCACTTCCTGAAGGAGGACGCCTCGAAGCCCGAGGTCGCGACGGCCCCCTCCGAGGAGGCGAACACATTCATCGCGCCCTCGCCGGTCGGCCCCCCGGACGCCCGGCTGCTCGTCGACATCGGGCACGAGCGCACCCTGGTCTGCGCCTGCTACGAGAAGGGCATCGCGCACGTCCGCGTGCTCCGCGCCGGCGGCCGTGCGGTCACTGAGGCCATCGCGAAGGCCTACCAGCTCTCGTGGGCCGACGCGGAGGCGGGCAAACACGAGGACGCGCTGGCCACCTCGCCGCGCCGGCCGGCCACCGACGACGCCTCCCAGAAGATGTCGGAGGTGGTGGAGCAAGGGCTGTCGCCGCTGGTCCGGGAGCTGCGGCGCACGATCCAGTCGATCCGCAAGGAGAAGCGCGTGCGGGTGGCGCGGATCGATCTCCTCGGCGGCGGATCGCGGATCAAGAACCTCGCCAACTATCTCGCCGAACAGCTCAACGTCCCGGTAGCGATGGGGCTGGCGGTGGAGCAGGCCGTCGAGCGGCAGGCCGAGGCCTCGCAGCGGGCCTCGTTCGCGCTGGCCCTCGGGTGCGCGCTGCGGGCCACCGGAGATGCGCCGGTCTCGCGGATCGATCTCCGGCGCGGCGAGTATCAGTTCGCCGGCCAGCTCCAGCACCTGCGCCGGCGTGCGCCCTTGATGGCGATCGCGGCCGGCGTGCTGACCGTGCTGCTGATGATCAACACGATCGTGCAGTACCAGGTGATCAGCTCCCGCGAGACCGCCATCGATCGCCAGTTCTGCGAGATCACGAAGAAGGTGGTCGGCCGCGAGATCTGCGAGCCGACGGTCGCGATCTCGGTCGTGAAGCAGCCGACCAGCGAGCTCGGCAACTTCGCGCTGCCCGAGAAGTCGGCGTTCCGGATCGCGGCCGAGCTCTCGCACCTGGTGCCGAAAGAGCTCGAGCTCACGCTCAGCGAGATGGAGATCACGCCCGACCGGGCGCGGCTCTCGGGCGAGACCCAGAGCTTCGACGCGGTCGATCAGCTGGTGAGCGCCTACGCCGCCGACAAGTGCTTCACCGAGATCAAGAAGAGCGGCCTGCGCAAGAAGAGCGACGGGGACGGCGTGGAGTTCCAGCTCTCGATCCAACTGGGGTGTCCGTGATGAAGGCGAAGCTGAGTCAGTTCGCGGTCGCGTTCGAGCGCCTGTCGGGGCGCGAGCAGGTCATGGTGATCGTCATGATCGTCGGCCTGATCGGGATGATCGTCGGGTTCGGCGGTTACTTCGTGAACAAGGACCTGCACGCGAAGCACCGGCGGATCGAGGCGAAGATGGAGAAATTGAAGGAGATCGCCGAGCTCCGCGGCGACTACCAACGCCGCCTCAACGAGCAAAAGCGGCTCGCCGACGAGGTCCGTCGCAACAAGGACACCCGGATCCTCTCCTATCTCGAGGGCCTCTCGAAGAAGGCCAACATCGAGCTCAAGAACGCCTCCGAGCGCCAGGGTGAGGCCACCGGATCCGATCTGGTGAAGGAAGAGGCCGCCGAGGTCATGATCCAGAACGTCTCGCTGGATCGCCTGAACGAGTTCCTGAAGCAGATCGAAGAGGGCAATCACCTGGTGAAGATCCGGCGCCTGAAGATCAAGACGCGCTTCGACAACAAGGAGATGCTCGACGCGAACGTCACCGTCGGCACCTTCAAACCCACGAGCTGAGGCACATGAACGCGGTCAAAATTGCCGGCTACGCCGCCTTCTTTCTGGTGAGCCTGCTGCTCTCCATCTACCTCACGTTCCCCTGGGACGCGGCCAAGGATCGCCTGCTCGACGTGGCCTCGCAGTACGCGGGTGGCCAGGTGACCGCCGAGAAGCTCGAGCCGAGCTGGTTCACCGGATTCACCGCCACCAAGGTGCGCTACAAGCCCCCTGAGGCGGAGGCGCCCATCGAGATCGACGAGGTCAACGCCCGCATCAAGCTCCTGGCCCTGCTCTCCGGCGCCGTCGGCGTCAGCGCGGAGGTCCCGATCGCGAAGGGCACGGTCTCGGCAGACCTGGTGGCCTCCGATCCGGAGCTCGACCTCGACGCGACCATCTCGCACGTCGAGCTGGCGCTGGTGCCCGGCCTCTCCGACGGCATCGGCCTCCCGCTGGGCGGCAAGATCGATCTCGTGGGCAAGATCCACCTGGACTCGAAGACGCCGAAGAACACGCAGGGAGAGCTCGATCTCAAGGCGGTCGGCCTCGAGATCCTCAAGGGCGGCAAGGTGTCCGGATTTCCGGTGCCCGAGCTCGCGATCGGCGACTTCAACTGGAAGATCCCGATCAAGGACGGCAAGGCGACGTTCGACAAGCAGGAGGTCAAGGGCGAGAACGTCGAGCTCAAGCTCGACGGCACGATCGACATCCTCGGTCAGCTCGATCGAAGCCTGCTGAAGCTGTTCATCTCCTTCAAGCCGACGGACGCTTTCCTCAAGAAGGAGCCGATCCTCAACGCGCTCCTCCAGAACATCAACCGCGCCAAGGGCGCCGACGGCTTCTACACCTACTCGGTCAACGGAAGCGTCAAGCATCCGCGGTTCGCACCTGCGCGACGTTGATGAACGAGCGCCTGGTCGAGTCCCTCTCCTCGAAGATCCTCACCTCCTATCGTGAGTATCGGGGCGAGTTCGACGCCATCACCGAGCGGGCCAAGTCCTGGTTCGAGAAACGTGACTGGCGCGCCTCCCAGAAGGGCGTGGCGCGCCGGCTGGACCTCTACGCCGACGCCGTCGCCGACATCGCGTCTCACGTGCGTGTGGTCTTCGGCGGAGGGACGCCCGATCGCGAGATCTGGTGCGACGTCAAGAAGAGCTATGCGACGCTGATCGCGTACAGCGCCGACGAGGAGGTGGCGGAGACCTTCTTCAACTCGGTGACGCGCGCAGTCCTGGGGACGGTCGGGATCGACGCCACTATCGAGTTCGTCTGGCTCGGCGGCGACATCCCGCTCACGGGGGAGGAGACTCCGGTCTACGCGACCTATCACCGGACCGACACGATCGCCCGCACCTTCCGCGACATCCTGGACCGCTATCCCTTCGAGGTCCCCTACCAGGACGCCGACCGAGACGCCGGCCGGATCGCCGAGCGCGTCTGTGCCTCGCTCGAGCGGATCTGGGGCGTGCCGGAGTTCGACTCCGTCGAGCTGCTCGAGCCCGTCTTCTATCGCAACAAGGCCGCCTATTTGGTGGGCCGCATTCGCCGCGCCAACAAGATCGTCCCCCTCCTGCTGCCGCTCCTCAACGAGAAGTCGGGCATCGCCGTCGACGCGGCGCTCCTCGACGAGGACGAGGCCAGCAGCGTCTTCAGCTTCACGCGCTACTACTTCTACGTGAAGGCGCGCCGTCCCGGGGAGCTGATCGGCTTCCTGCGATCGATCCTCCCGGCAAAGAGCCGCGCCGAGCTCTACATCGCCCTCGGCCTCACCAAGCACGGCAAGACGGAGCTCTATCGCGATCTCTACCGCCACCTCGATCACTCGACGGACCGCTTCCGCTTCGCACGGGGCGCGCGGGGGATGGTGATGATCGTCTTCACCCTCCCCTCTTACGATCTGGTGTTCAAGGTGATCCGGGATCGCTTCGACGATCCCAAGAACACGACGCGCGAAGAGGTGAAGGCCAAGTACCGCCTGGTGCTCAAGCAGGATCGCGTGGGCCGCCTGGTGGACGCCCAGGAGTTCGAGAACCTCACGCTCGAGCGAGAGCGCTTTCGAGACGACCTGCTCGAGGAGCTGGCGACCAGCGCGAAAGAGAGCGTCTCGATCACGGGCGACCGCGTCATCCTTCACCACGTCTACACGGAGCGGCGCGTCGATCCGCTCGACGTCTTCGTCAGGGAGGCCAGCCCGGAGCGGGCCCAGCGCGCGGTCGTCGACTACGGTCAAGCCATCAAGGATCTCGCGACCGCGAACGTCTTCCCCGGCGATCTCTTGATCAAGAACTTCGGCGTCACGCGCCTGGGGCGGGTCGTGTTCTACGACTATGACGAGCTGTGCGCGCTCGCGGACTGCCGCTTTCGAACGATGCCCGAGCCCGCCGATCCGGAGCTCGAGACCCGCGCCGACCCGTGGTTCTATGTGGGCCCGAACGACGTCTTTCCCGAGGAGTTCCGCTCGTTCCTCTTTGCGGATCCCGACCTCATGACCGCACTGGACCGGGCCCATGGCGATCTGTTCTCGATCGACTTTTGGAGGCGTCAACAGAGCCTGCATGCGAGCGGTGAGCTCATCGATTTCTTCCCCTACCGGACCTCGCTTCGCTTCCCGCGTTGACATCATCCCCGTGGGAAGGTTGATCGGCTCGTTGCTATCGAACGACGAGCTGCTCCGAGTGATCGTCACCCACGTCCCGCTGGCCATGTGGGTGACCGACGACGCCGGAGTCGTCACCTTCGTGACCGGCCATGAGGCCGCCCTGGGTCGCATCAACGCGAAGGCCTTCGTCGGCACACCGTTCGAGCAAGCGTTCGCAGACAATCCGGAGGTCGTGGAGGCCAACCGGCGGGCCCTGCGCGGTGAGGCGCACCGCGGGATCGTGACCCTCGGGGGCGCGCCCTTCGATGCGTTCTACCACCCGCTCCGCGATCCGGAGGGACGGATCGTCGGGAGCGCCGGCGTGGCCGTCGACATCAGCGAGCGCCAGAAGACCCTCGCCGACCTTCGCCAGAGCGAGGAGGTCACCCGGCGGATCCTGGAGGCAGTGCCGGCGGGGATCGTGCTGGTGTCGCCGGAGGGCAGCATCCTCGACGCGAACCGACAGGCGATCGACATCCTCGGTCTCTCCTACGACCAGCTCACGCACCGCTACGTCCAGGACTTCGAGACGGAGACCATCTGGGAGGACGGGTCGCCCTTCGCCGCGGAGGACTATCCGGTGTCCCGCTGTCTGGCGACGCGCGAGGCCCAACCCCCGGCCACGCTCGGCGTGGTGCGGCCCGACGGTCAGATCTCGTGGTGCGTCTTCACGGCGATCCCGGCCACGCACCCGGTGACCCAGGAGTTCATCGGCGCAGTGGTCACTTTCCACGACATCACGCTGCGCAAGAAGGAGGAGCAGGAGCGCGTGCGGCTGGAGCGGCAGCTCGCGGAGTCGCAGAAGCTGGAGGCGATCGGTCGCCTCGCGGGCGGGCTCGCGCACGACCTCAACAACATCCTCTCCGCCATCCTCGGCCATGCCAGCCTCCTCAAGGAGGTGTTCCCGGCGGGCGCCGAAGAGCACGAGATGGCGGACGCGATCGAGAAAGCGGGGGAGCGCGCCGCCCGGTTGACCAACCAACTCCTCGGATTCGCGCGGCACGGGACCCGGCAGAGCAACCCGCTCGACGTCGACGAGATCCTCGGCGAATCGATTGATCTACTCAGTGGAACGATGCGCAAGAACATCCGGATCACGCATCGACGCGCCGCGGAGACCATCTGGATCGTCGGCGACCGCACGCAGCTGCAGCAGGTGATGCTGAACCTGTCGCTCAACGCGCAGGACGCGATGCCGGCGGGCGGAGATCTGGTGTTCGGGACGGCGGTCAGCCGCGAGAACGGGACGGTCGTGATCTCGGTCCGGGACAACGGCACCGGCATGCCGGAGCAAGTTCAGAAGCGGATGTTCGAGCCGTTCTACTCCACGAAGAGCACCGGGACGGGGATGGGGCTCGCGCTCGCCTACGGCATCGTGAAGGCCCACCAGGGGACGATCCAGGCCGTGAGCTCCGTCGGGGAGGGAACGACGTTCCGGATCACCCTGCCGCTCTCCGAGCGAGCCAGCCGCGAGACTCCGATGGTCGAGCCTGCCCCCGAGCGGAACCACGTGTTGATCGTCGACGACGAGGAGATGGTCCTGAGCACGACCGCACTGCTCGTCCACCGCCTCGGCTGGAAGACCACCACGGCGAGCAACGGCGCCGAAGCGGTCCGGATCTACCGTGACCGGGGCGACCACATCCGGGTGGTCATCCTCGATCTGGTGATGCCCGGGATGGGCGGACGCGAGTGTTTCCGCGCCCTGCGTGCGCTCGATCCGGAGGTCAGGGTGATCGTCTCTTCGGGCTACGACCGCGACGGCATCGCCCGCGACATCCTGGGGACGGCCAAGACCGAGTTCCTCCAGAAGCCGTACACGCTGGCGCTGCTTCGCGATGCTTTGGCACGCGCGTTGGCGTAGAGTTCCGCGTCGATGCGGGTCCTGACCGATCGAGAAATCGACCTCGCTCCCATCCTCTCCCGGACCGTCGCGATCGTCGGCTACGGCAATCAAGGCGCGGCTCAGGCGCTGAACCTGAGGGACTCCGGCGTCGAGGTCATCGTGGGGTCCCGCGCCCAGAGCCGCACGCAGAGGGAGGCGGAGACGGCCGGCTTCGAGGTCACGTCGATCGGGGACGCCGTCGAGCGCGCGGCGGTGGTGGCGATCCTGGCCCCAGACGAGGCCCAGGGATCGCTGTTCAGTGCCCAGGTGGCGCCCCACCTCCGCGAGGGCCAGACGCTCTCCTTCGGCCACGGCTTCTCGATTCACTTCGGGACGATCGCGCCGCCGCCGTTCGTCGACGTGGTGCTGGTCGCGCCGGTCGGCCCCGGCAAGCTGCTCAGGAGCCGCTACCTGGAGAGCGGCGGCATCCCTTGCCTCACCGCCGTGCACCAGGACCCGTCCCGGCACGCGCGCGAGGTGGCGCTCGCCTACGCCCGCGCCCTCGGCAGCGGACGCGCCGGGATCCTCGAGACCACCTTCCGCGACGAGTGCGAGACCGACCTGTTCGGAGAGCAGACGGTGATCTGCGGGGGCGTATCGTCGCTGATCACGGCGGGGTTCGAGACGCTGGTCGAGGCCGGATATCCGGAGGAGCTGGCGTTCTTCGAGTGCTGTCACCAGATGAAGCTGCTCGTCGATCTCATCTTCGAGCGCGGGATCGCCGGAATGCGGCACGCGATCTCGAACACCGCCAAGTACGGCGATCTGACGCGCGGGCCTCGCGTGATCGATCCGTACGTCAAGGCGCGCATGCAGGAGATACTGGGTGAGATCCAGCGCGGTGAGTTCGCGCGGGAGTGGATCGGGGAGTTCGAGGCCGGCGCACCGAGGTTGAAGGCGTTGATCGAGGCGTCGGAGCAGCATCGGATCGAACGCGCCGGGGCGCGCCTCCGCCCGCTCGCGCGCGGAGAGCCGTGAACCGGGGGCGTATCTCGATGATCGCCGCAGCCCTCCTCTGGTCCACCGGAGGGACTGCGATCAAGGTGGCAGGCCTGCCGCCGGCGCCGATCGCGGGAGGTCGAGCCCTGGTGGCCGGGCTGCTGCTGTTCCTCCTGCTCCCCGAGACGCGAATGCGTCCCAACCGACGCGTCCTGGTGGTGGCGGTGACCTACGCGATGGTCTGTACGCTCTTCGTCTTCGCGAACGTGTACACCACCGCGGGCAGCGCGATCTTCATCCAGAACACCGCGCCTGTCTGGGTCTTGCTCGTGAGCCCGTGGCTCCTCGGCGAGCGGCCGACGCGCGCGGAGCAGGTCTCGGTTCCGATCTGCCTGATCGGCTGCGTGCTCTTCTTCCTCGACGACCCCGAGCTCGGTCGATTGACCGGCAACCTGATCGCGTTCGTCTCGGGTCTCGCGTACGCCGCCACGCTGATCGCCTGGCGCAAGGCGTCGCGGGAGGAAGCGCTCGCCGGCACCGCGTACGGCAACCTGCTGATCGCCGCGGCGATGCTTCCGCTGATCCACTTCGGTCAACTCACCTTGCAGGGCGCCCTCGTCATCGTGTACCTGGGAAGCCTCCAGCAGGCCCTCGCGGCCCTGCTGTTCGTTCGGGGCTTTCAGCACACCAGCACGGTCGAGGCCTCGCTCCTGACCCTGCTGGAGCCGGTCTTCTCGCCGGTGCTGGCCTTCCTGGTGGTGGGCGAGGCGCTGGGACCCCTGGCGATCGCGGGGGGCGCGATCATCGTGGGCGCCACCGTATGGCGCATTCGCGCGACCCGGCCACAAGCCTTCGCAGGGGACTTGACCGTCGGCGACCAGCGTTAGAACCGATGTTGAGCATGCGAGCGCTCGGGATCGTCCTGGTCGTCCTCCTCCTCGCCGCAGGCGGTGCGTACTTCTACCTCGACTGGTCCGTGACCACTCCGATCGATCCCGCCCAGAAGGAGACGGTGGTCTTCGAGGTACCGAAAGGCGCGACGCTCAACCAGGTCGGGGGCGCTCTGGTGAAGGCCGGCTTCGTGCGGAGCGCGCTCCCCTTCAAGATCTGGGTGAAGCTGCATCCGTCGATCGAGGTGCCGAAGGCGGGCAAGCACGAGATCAGCAAGGCCATGAACGTGTCCGAGCTGCTGTTCGTGCTCGCCTCGAAGCCGTTGTCGGAGGACGTGCCGCTGGTCATCGTTCCCGGCTGGCGCGTGCGGGACACCGACGCCTTCCTCTCGGGAAAGGGCATGATCGACGCCGGCGAGTACCTCAAGGCCGCCGCCGACAAGACCCGCTTCCAGCTCGCGTTCCCCGTCGAGGGCGACACGCTCTCCGGCTATCTCTGGCCGGAGACGTACATGGTGCCGCCGGGCAAGCTCGACGTCGACAAGCTGATCCAGCGGCAGCTGGACGCGTTCAACGAGGCCTTCTACGTGCCCAACCGCGACGAGATCGAGAAGTCGGGTCGATCGCTGCAGCAGATCGTGATCGTGGCCTCGCTCCTCGAGCGAGAGGAGCCCAAGCCCGAGATGCGACCCGACATCGCCGGCATCATCTACAAGCGGCTCGACAAACGGATCCCCCTCGGCGTCGACGCGACCAGCCGCTACACGCTCGACGACTGGAACGATCGAGCGGCGTTCCTCAAGATGCTCAACGACCCCGACGATCCGTACAACACCCGCAATCGGCCGGGGCTCCCCCCGGGACCGATCGGCGAGCCCGCGCTCGACTCGCTGCTGGGCGCGCTCCGGCCGAAGCGGAGCCCGTATCTGTACTACCTCCACGACAAGGACCACAACGTCCACTTTGCCCGCACCGGCGACGAGCACGAAGCGAACCGGCGCAAGTACAACGTCTACTGACATGAAGATCCGCATCCTCGCCGCGCTCGCGGCCACGCTCACCGCCTGCTCGACCGCCTCCTCACCGCCGCCGAAGAACGGGAGCAGCAAGGCGCTGGAGAACGGCGCGGCTACCGGGGTCGCAGATCCGGAGCTGGCCGCGCTCTTGACGGACCACTGGGAGGCGTCGCTGAAGACGTTCCCCGTGCACGCGACCCAGCTGGGCGAGCACCGTTTCGACGCCGAGATCTTCGATCGATCTCAGCCGGCGCTGGAGAAGCTCAAGGCCTTCACCCAGAAGGCGCTCGAGCGGGCCCGCGCCATCCCGGAGGATCGCCTCTCACCGGCGGACCGCGTCACGCGCGCGCTCTTCATCGAGGACCTGGAGAGCAGCGTGGCCTCGGACCAGTGCGAGTTCGAGAAGTGGTCGCTCTCGCCACGGGACAATCCGGTCACCGAGTGGAACGAGCTGCCGGAGCTCCATCCGATCAAGTCGGTCGAGGACGGCAGGAACTTCGTCTCGCGGCTCGACAAGAGCGCCACCGCGATCGACGACACCATCGCGAACCTCAGGCTCGGCGCCAAGCAGGGGTGGTATCCGAACGCCGAGTCGACACGGCGCGTGCTGGAGATGACCGAGACGCTGCTGGCGAAGGACTCCCCGGAGTGGAGCCTGGCGTCGCCGGCGAAGAAGTCCTACGAGGGCTGGAGCGACGACGACACCGAGTCGTTCCGCGCCGGCGTCCTTCGCATCGCGAAGGAGAAGCTGCGTCCGGCCTTCGAGCGCTACCGCGACCTCTTGAAGAACGAGATCCTGCCGCACGCCCGGTCCGAGTCCGAGACCGGCGTGGGTGCGCTGCCGTTCGGCGCAGCCTGCTACACGGCCATGATCCGGCAGTACACGACGCTCCCGCTGGACGCCAAGACGGTCCACCAGACGGGGCTCGACGAGATCGAGCGGATCAACGGCGAGATGCGGCAGCTCGGCAAGAAGCTGTTCGGGACCGACGACCTGGCGCAGATCGTCAAGAAGCTGAGGACCGATCAGAGCCTCTATTTCACGTCGGCCGAGGAGATCGAGGCGAAGGCCAACAAGGCGCTGGCGTCCGCGAAGGCGAAGCTGCCTGAGTACTTCGGCATCCTGCCCAAGGCGGACTGCGTCGTGCGCATCATCCCGGAGTACGAGGCGCCCTTCACGACGATCGCCTACTACCGAGAGCCCGTCCCGGACGGCAGCAAGCCCGGCGAGTACTTCATCAACATCTACCAGCCGACCACGCGCCCGCGGTTCGAGGCGGAGGCGCTGGCGTTTCACGAGTCGATCCCGGGCCACCACGTGCAGATCGCGATCGCGCAGGAGCTGCCGGACGTCCCTGCGTTCCGGAAGCACCTGGAGCTGACCGTGTTCGTCGAGGGCTGGGCGCTCTACACCGAGCAGCTCGCCGACGAGATGGGGCTGTACTCGAGCGATCTCGATCGCATGGGGATGCTGAGCTTCGAGGCCTGGCGCGCCGCCCGGCTGGTCGTCGACACCGGCATCCACGCGATGGGCTGGAGCCGCGATCGTGCGAAGACGTTCATGGCGGAGCATACGGCGCTCGCGCTGAACAACATCGACAACGAGGTCGATCGCTACATCGTGTGGCCGGGCCAGGCCCTGGGCTACAAGACCGGCCAGATGGAGATCTCGAGGCTACGGCGCGAGGCCGAGAAGAAGCTGGGTGATCGCTTCGACCTGCGCCATTTCCACGATGTCGTGTTGGGCGGCGGCGCCGTGACGCTCCCGCTGTTGCGGGCCCGCGTCGAGGAGTATACGAGGAAGTGATGACCGCAGCCCTGGAGATGAGCGCCTCCGCCACCAGCCAACGAACGAGCGCACAGAAGTCGCTCGACGAAGCGGTGAAGGTGCTCGAGGACAACGCGCAGAAGTTTCTGGCGCTCTCGGTCCCGGAGAAGAAGACGCTGATCCGAGACACCATGGATCGTATCCTCGACGTCGCGGATGCCTGGGTCGCCGACGGATCGCGCGCGAAGGGCATCTCGGCCGACCAGGGTGAGGAGTGGCTCACCGGTCCAGTGCCGACGATGCGCAACCTGCGCCTGCTCCTCAGGACCCTCGACCGGATCGAGGGCAAGATGCCGTTGGTCGAGGACAAGCAGATCCACCGCCGTCCCGACGGCCGCCTCGAGGTGACCGTGTTCCCGAGCGACGGGATGGACGGGGCCCTCTTCGCCGGCTTCTCCGTGAAGGCGCTGATGGAGGAGGGCATGGACTCGCTGGCCGTCAAGGAGAAGGCCGGCAAGCTCTACCAGGCCCACAGCCACGAGCCGGGCGTTTCGCTCATCCTGGGCGCCGGCAACGTCTCCTCGATCCCACCCACGGACGCCCTCTACAAGCTGTTCGCCGAGGGCCTGGTCCCGCTGATCAAGATGAACCCGGTGAACGAGTGGGTGGGCCCCCACCTCGAGCGCGCCTTCAAGCCGTTCATCGATCGGGGCTTCATGCGGATCGTGTACGGAGCCGGCGACGTGGGGAAGCATCTGGTCGAGCACCCCGGAGTGGCCGACGTCCACATCACCGGCTCGAACCACACGCACGATCTGATCGTATGGGGCCCGCCCGGACCGGAGCGCGAGCGCCGGCGTCGCGACAACGATCCAGTGCTGAAGAAGCGCATCACCTCGGAGCTCGGGAACGTGAGCCCGGTCGCCATCGTGCCGGCACAGTACTCGGCCAGCGAGCTCGAGTTCATGGCGCGCAACGTGGCGGCCATGGTCACGAACAACGGCTCGTTCAACTGCAACGCGGCGAAGATGTTGATCACCGGCGGAAGGCTGGCCGCAGCGCGACGCGTTCATGCAGAACATCGAGCGCACGCTGAGCGAGACCCCGACCCGCCTCGCCTACTACCCGGGCGCCTTCGATCGGTATCGGAAGCTGGTGGAGAACCGCGAGCACGTGAAGAAGCTCGGCACCGCCGGCGAGAAGAACCTGCCCTGGACGATCCTTTACGACATCGACGCCTCCCAGAAGGACGAGCCGCTCTTCTCGACGGAGCCGTTCTGCTCGATCCTCTCGGAGACGCGCCTCTCCGCGAAGGACCCCGCGGAGTTCATCCAGAAGGCCGCCGAGTTCATGAACGACACGCTGTGGGGGACGCTCAATGCGATGATCGTCGTGCCGCCGAAGCTCGAGGGCTCGGGCGAGGTGGGCCAGGCGCTCGATCGCGCGATCCTGGATCTGCGCTACGGCACGGTCGCGATCAACCACTGGCCAGCGGTCGTCTTCGCCACCATGTCGCCGGCGTGGGGCGGTCATCCGTCGAGCACGCTCCAGAACGTGCAGAGCGGGATCGGCTGGGTCCACAACACCTATCTGCTCGAGGGGATCGACAAGTCGATCCTGCGGGGTCCGCTCACCGTCTTCCCCAAGCCCGCGTGGTTTGGGGACAACAAGAAGGTGGCCGCGATCGGACGCAAGCTGCTGCGGTTCGAGCACCACCCCGGCTGGCTCAAGGTTCCGGGCATCGCGCTCACCGCGCTCCAGGGGTAGCCGGTCTGCTGCGCGTCGCGATCCTGACCAGGAAGTGGAGCGTCCGCGGCGGCAACGAACGGCAGGCCGTCGAGCTGGCGCGCCACCTGCTCGGTGAAGGTCACCAGGTCCGCGTGCTCTGTCAGAGGTCGGACGGCAGCGCGGACGCGGTGGCGCAGGCCGAGCGCCTGCTGGGGATCGCGTTCGACCCGACCGCGTCGATGGTGACCTGGGTGGTGGCCGCGCGAAGGGCCGTGCGGCGCCTGCGTGCACGGCGTGAGATCGACGTGGCGGTGGGCTTCAGCCAGACGATCGTCCAGGACGTCTTCCGGCTCGGCGGAGGAACGCACGCCGCGTACCTGCACGCGACCGAGCGTCACCGAGCGGCGCGCGGGGGCCGAGTGCTCGATCGGGTGGCCCTGGCG
The DNA here is from genome assembly GCA_963803435.1 of uncultured delta proteobacterium. GTDB lineage: Bacteria > Myxococcota > Kuafuiibacteriia > Kuafuiibacteriales > Kuafuiibacteriaceae > CAWDML01. The sequence continues at coordinate 1,305,847 of CAWDML010000001.1, forward strand.
TTCGAGCGACAGCGGCTGCTGGTACAGAACACGCCCCGTCTGATCGCGCCCTGCCGTCGGGTGAAGGAGGAGCTCGAGCAGCACTATCGGATCGATCCTTCACGGGTCCGTGTGATCGTGAACGGGACCGATCTGACGCGGTTCTCTCCACACGGTCAGCCCGGTGAGCGCGCCGAGGTACGCCGCCGCTGGGGCGTGGCCGAGAGCGCGATGGTGGCGCTGTTCGTGGGACACAACCCGTACCTGAAGGGGCTCGATCTCGCGCTGGCCGCGAGCGCGCGGCTCGGTCTCACGCTGGTGTACGCCGGTCGCGCGAAGCAGCCCACACACCCGCCGCCGCACCTGATCTGGGACGGCGAGCGCAGCGACATGGAGCGGCTCTATCGGGCGGCCGATCTGCTCATCGCGCCTGCGCGGTTCGATACGTTCGGCGGAGTGGTGCTCGAGGCGTACGCCTCGGGGCTCCCGGCGGTGGCGGCCGACCTGATTGGAGCGACGGACCTGGCCCGCGGCACCGAGCTGGAGGCGTTGCTCGTTCGAGATCCGGAGGACGCGGTCGCGCTGGACGACGCGATCCGGAGCGCGATCGCCCCGGTCGCCGCGAGGTCCTGGCCGTCGAGGCTCGCCGCGCCGCCGCGGGAGCGACGCTTCAGCGTTGGGGCGTCGAGATGACGGCGTGCCTCGCCGAGGCCGCACGTGATACGAGGTCGGCCGCGTGGTCCGCCTGAGCGGCATGGTCATCACCAAAAACGAGGCCAAGCGGATTCGGCGCTTGCCTCGACTCACTCGGGTTCTGCGACGACATCGTGGTGATCGACTCGGGCTCCACGGACGGGACCGCCGACATCGCGCGGGCCAAGGGCGCACGCGTGTTCGAGCGGCCGTTCACCGGGATGAACGATCAGAAGGACTTCGGCCGCGCCCAGGCCGAGGGGGAGTGGGTGTTGAACCTGGACGGCGACGAGGTGGTGACGCCCGAGCTCCGCGACGAGATCCGCGCGCTCCTCGAGCGCGGCCCGGACGCCGCCGCCTACCGCATCCCCTTCCGCAACCACTTCCGCGACGCCTGGGTCCGCCGCTGCGGTTACTACCCCGACCCGCACGTCCGCCTGGTGGCCCGAGATCGAGCCCGCTGGGACGCGTCGGTCCCCGCGCACGATCACGTCGTCGTCGAGGGCTCCACCGGCACGCTCCACGGGCACATCGATCACTTCTCCTTCGAATCGATGGACCACTACCTCCGGAAGTCCGCCGGGTACGCGGACGCCTTCGCCCGCGACGCGCTCGCCCGCGGCCGACGTTCGGGCCCCGTCACCATCTTGGTGCACACGGTCTTCCGCTTCTTCAAGGCGTACGTACTCAAGGCCGGCTTTCTGGAGGGAACGTTGGGGCTCACGATTGCCGGGCTCCAGGCGATCCAGGCTTTTCAGAAGTACGTGCGGCTCTGGGAGCTCGAGACCTCGAAGCCGGGCGACGAGCCGCGTACGAAGCGGGACTAGTCAGCCGGGTCCGAAATCTCTAGCGTGTAGATCCTTTGTGTGATCTACGTGGTTCGTGGGGGCGAACAAAGGACCTCGAAAAACGGAGATCACGCTGACTGACGACGAACAGCGCGAGCTCGAACGATTGACTCGTCGCGTGCGGTCGAATCGACAGCTGGCACTTCGCGCGAAACTGGTGCTGAGCAGTTCCACTGGCGCGACCGATGCGGCGGTGGCGCGGAACCATCACGTGTCTCACCACACCGTTCGTCTGTGGAGAAGGCGGTTTGCGGAGTGCCGTCTCGAGGGGCTGTACGACCAGCCTCGCGTCGGCGCTCCGCGAAAGATCAGTGATGATCAGGTTGAAGAGATCGTGGTGCAAACGCTGGAAACGACGCCGAAGGGCCGTACGCATTGGAGCACGCGGAAGATGGCAAAGAATGCCGGGGTGAGCGCCAGTAGCGTCGGACGGATCTGGCGGGCGCATGGCCTCAAGCCCCACGTCGTTCGCGGTTTCAAGTTGTCGAACGATCCGCAGTTCATCTCGAAGATTCGCGACGTCGTCGGTCTGTACATGAGCCCGCCCGACAACGCTGTCGTGTTCTCCTTCGACGAGAAGCCGCAGGTCCAGGCGCTGGAGCGTGCTCAACCGATCCTTCCGATGGATCTCGGGATGCCCGAGCGACAGACCCACAACTACATCCGCCACGGAACGCTCGACCTCTTCGCCGCCCTCAACGTCGCCACGGGCAAGGTCATCGCGCAGACCAAGGCACGACACCGAGCGAAGGACTTCGTCGCATTCCTCGGGACGATCGACAACGCGGTAGAGCCGGAACTTGACGTTCACGTCATCCTCGACAACCTCGCGACGCACAAGACTCCACAGGTTAAGAGGTGGCTGCTACGCAATCCGCGCTTCCAGCTCCACTTCACACCAACCTATTCCTCATGGCTAAACCTGGTGGAACGGTTCTTCGCACTGCTGACCGAGGAAGCACTCACTCGCGGCTCCCACACCAGCGTCCCGGTACTTCGCAAGGCGATCGTCGATGACGTCGAAGTGCACAACGAAGAAGGCAAGCCCTTCGTATGGACGAAGACGGCCGACGAGATCCTCGACAAGATCATGGATTTCGGCAGACGCACAAAGCAGGTCCACCGCGGATAAATGCGCTAGAAATCAGTGATCCAGCTGACTAGGAGCGTGTAGCGCGTACGCGCTCACGCGACCCCGTCCGGGTCCCGGTCCCGGTCCGGGTCCCGATTTGAAGATGGCTGCCTTGAGTCAGACGCTCGCGACGGTCGCGAGCTTCGATCGGTAGAGCTTGAGCAGGTTGTGGGTGAGGCAGACGAGCGTCCACTCGGCTCGTACCTTGAAGAAGGAGCGTAGCGAGAACCGGCGGAATCCTCGTGCCGCTTTGATCTGTCCGAGCGCCGGTTCGACGATACTCTTCCTGCGGGGGTAGACCGCCTTGCCGTCGCGCGTTTGCAACTTGTCTCGCATTCGCTTGCGAGCGAGCGAGGCAGGTGTGGGCTCCGAAGCTGATGAGGACGGAGGGTCCTTGGACTGGATCGAGATCTCAATCGCGCTCAGCTCTACCTCATCGACGACGTCCAAGACGAAGTACGCGAGATGATTTTCTGGGAGCCACTCGAGAGGGGACGGCGGGAGCAAGAACGATTGTCTCGGAGTCCAAGAACGGTATTGCTTCGCCACGAAACCATGGGAGGCTCGCTTCTACCGGATGGCACTTCGCTCTGGCACCGAAAGCGCCGCCTCACTCCACACCTGCTTGAGGCGCCGACTCGCCAACGAGCAGAAGTCCAAGCCGCCAGAGCCAAGCTCAAGCGCGTTGTCGAGATGCTCACGCGCCTCATCAAGTCGATGAACGCACGCCGGGCTGCATGATTGCCATCGGGACCGGGACCGGGACCGGGACCGGGACCCGGACCGGGCTCGCGGTAGCGCTACGCGCTACACGCTCCTAGAAGCACCTCGGTTGGTAGCGGACCGTCACCTCGCTCCCCGGACCCGGGCGGACCAGCGGGGAGAGATCGATCCGGGCGGCAGGCGCGTCGAACGCGAAGTACGCGGGCGCGATCGGCGCGCCGTCCACGAACACCTCCAGGGTGTCCTCGACCGGGGCACCGGAGAGAAGGATCGCGCGGCGTCCGCCGAGGGACTCGCCGAGGAGCGAGAGGTTGGACGGGGACAGATTGAGCGCGGCGCCGCCCGAGAGGCTCGCGAGCTCGTGGAGCCGCGCGGCGGCGGCGCCGGTGAGAACGGCGGCGGTGAACAGGTTGGGATCGCGCTTCAGCGAGCGGAAGTACGAGAGCCAGTGGTCGGTGGGGCTCGGAGACGCGTCGTCTTCCACGGAGACGAACACCAGGAGGAGCGAGGCGTCGGGGCGGACCAGGCCGGCGTTCCAGGCGGTGAGAAGCGGGTTTGAGAGCGCGAGGTAGGCGGCCGCGAAGGGCGTGGGGGGCTCGAGGCTGACCGGGAGGGCGGCGGCCAGGGCGGCGAACGCCGCCGATGGGGAGGGCTGCGTGTCTGCGGAGAGGAGGCGCCAGCTCGGATCACCGGCGTTGGAGAGATAGCCGCACGCCCCGCTGGTGGTGGAGGTCTCGGGGAGGCCCGAGGGCGGGCTGGGACAGCCGTTGGCGAGCGAGTCGGCCGTGACGAGGCCGGCACGCCAATCGACTCCGGCGGCCTCCGCAGCCGCGATGAACGCGGGGAAGGCGGCGCCGATCTCGGACCCAGGGATCGCGGGATCGGTGTCGATCACGAAGAGCACGTCGGCCGACCGCGGGATCGTGAAGTGTTCCTCGGCGCTGCCGGACGGCGGCGCGCTCAGCTCGACGACCAGCGGCGTGGTCGTGCCCCGTGCGCGGATCTCCAGGCGTGCGAGACCGCCCAGCTCGCCTCGGTGCGCCACCTCGATCCGGGTCCTCTCGCCGGGCCCGAGGACCAGCTGAGGCTTCAGAGTGACGAGCTCGAACGACGGGTCGCCCACCAGATCGATCCGGTCGACCTCGATCGGATCGAGGCCGGCGTCGAAGAGATCGATCGGGCGTGCCGCGGAGGCGCACCCGGGAGTGGCGGGACCAAAGTGGAGCGACTGCGGGTTCGCGACCAGGCCCAGCGTCGCCCCGACGGCGGACAGCGCCGCTTGCGGTGGGGGGCCGGCGGAGGAGGCGTAGAATGCAAGGTGGCCTGCGATGTCACCGTCGTCCGGAGGGCGGAGCTCGACCTGTACCGAGAGCACGCCCCCCGGCGGCACGAGCGCCTCTCCCACGGCTCCGACCACCGAGAACGGCGAGGTGGCCTCGAAGTCCTTGAACAGGCAGTCGGCCGCCCCCGTATTGCGAACCCTGAACGTGCGGCGGGCGGAGCGCGGCCGTTCGATCGTCCCGAAGTCCAGGCTCGGATCGAACGAGTGATCGCACTGCGGAAGCTCGACGCCCTCGCCCTCCAGGATCGACGTCGAGCGCGGTCAATCCGGATCGTTGCTCTCGATGGCCAGGGCGGCGCGCGCCACTCCGCCGAGCGCGGGCTCGAACCCGAGCGTGAGCTCCACGCTGCCACCCGCCGCGATCGTGAGCGGGCCGGCGTCCTCGACGGTGAACGGTGCGGTCGCCTCCACCCGAATCCGGAGCGGGCTGCTGCCCGTGTTCGAGACCGCGGCGCGGCGCCGGCCGTGGGTCCCGAGGGCGATCCGCCCGAAGTCGATCCTCAGCGGCTCCACGTGGATCGAGGCCTGGCTCGCCTCACCCCGGAGCGGCACGGAGATGGGGAGATAGACGGCGACCTCCTCCACCGGCGCGCTCGCCAGCTCGAGCGCGCTGGAGCTCGTCCCCAGGGCCGGCGGCGAGAACGAGACCTCGAGCCGGCGGAGCTCCCCGGGGCCGAGCGCGTTCGGGTCGCTCGGCGGGGTCGCGAACGCTTCGTCCGCACCGCCGGGGATCGTGCTCGTCACGAGGATCGGACCCTCCGCACGATTGAGGCAGTCGATCGCGACGGTCCGCGCGTCTCCCGGACGCACGGCCCCGAAGTCGATCGACGCGGGGGAGCAGGCCAGCGCGCTCGCCTCTGCGGAGGCGCTCATCGGGAGCGACACCGCGCACTCCGGCCGATCGCAGGCGGCCACCGTGACGATCGCACGATCGGCGGGGGCGGCGGGATCGCGCGTCCGGTGGTAGACGAGCTCGAGCTCCGCCGACTCGCCGGCGAGCAGCGCACGACCCCCGAGGAGCGCACCCTCACCGGTCGCTCCCCCGGTGAGCTCGAAGCGCCCTCGCCCGCCGAGCTGATCGATCACCGGAGCACCGCGGACGTCGAGCGCCACCTGGAGGATCACGGGCCGCTCCAGGAGATTCGTGACCTTCACGGCCCTTGCTCGGGAGCCGCCGAGCGGAACGACGCCGAAGTCCAGGCGATCGGGGGCGAACCGCAGCGCGGGCGCGAGCGTGCGACCGCGCAGGGCCACCTCGGCGTCGCGCCCGTCGGTCTCGATCACGAAGGACGAGCGCACCGGCTCGGCGAGCGCCTGGCGGGGCAGAAACGTGACCTTGGCGATGATCGTCTGCCCCGCCGCGAGACGCTGCGGCACCAGATCGATCCCGAAGGCATAGGCGGCGGCGGTGAAATCGTTCGCGAGCGTGACCCCCGTGATGTCGATGGCGGTCGGGCTCGGGTTGTGGATCGGTAGCGGCGCGAGCGCGGTGGCGCCCGCGCTCACCTCGTCGAACACAATCTCGGCCGGCACCTGGAGCGCGACACCTTCGAGCGGCGGCTCACTGCCGGAGCAGCCGGCGAGCCCGAAGACCAGGGCCAGGGCGCCGAGCGCGGGTTCGAGGGGTCGCACGGCCGTCAGTTGAAGCGCGTGTACGGGCTCTCGCTGTCGGTCCCGGGCTTGGATTTCCGCCGCTTCTTTCGCTTCTCGCGCTTCTCGGGCTTCTTCTCCTCCTCCTGCTCGTCGAGCGTGACGCGGAGGAGCTGGTCGACGTTCGGGACCACGACCTGGGTCATCGCCACGTAGCCTTCGTGCTCGAGCGCGACCTCGACCGCACGATCGCTCCGGTCGAGCTCGAGCTCCATCGGCGTGGCGCCCTTGGCCTGCCCTCCGACCATGACGATGGCGTGGTCGGGCTGGGTCTCGACGCGAACCTTCACCTTCGGCGACAGTGCCGGCGGCGGAGCGCGAACCGCGACGATGGTCGACGGGACCCGCTCCTGCTGAGCGTCGGCGGAGGCGCCGCTCCACACGGTCATGGCGCCCGTACCGACGATGACCAGCAGCCCGGCGGCGATCGCGCCGACCCACCAGGCGTTCCGGTTCGCGCTGGGCGGCCGGGGCAGCGCCTTGCTGTAGATCGAGATCGAGCTCTGCGAGCCCACCATCGCGTCGGCTCCTGGGTCGGAGAGCGAGGCGGGCGGAAGCTCGATCTGAGCGTCGGTCTCCGCACTGGGCACGCTCGTGATCTCGACGCCTTCCCGAATGCTGGCCAGCATTCGGCGCTTCTGCTCGATGCGATCCATGAAGAGCTTGTGCATGACGCGTGAGAGCGACTCTTCGGGAACCTTGCCCTCGTTCAGCTGCCGGGAGACGTCGAGCAGCTCGCGCCGCATCTCCAGCGCCGTCTCGAATCGTTCGTCGCGATCGCGCTCGAGCGCCTTCATGCAGATGCGCTCGAGCGGCTCCGGATAGTTCGTCATCAACTTCTTGGGCGAGGGCGCGTCCGCGTTGTAGATCGCCTGGATCGTGGCGACGTCGTTGCCCCGCTTGAAGAGACGGCGGCACGTGCTCAGCTCGTAGAGCACCGTGCCCAGCGAGAAGATGTCGGACCGCCGATCGAGATCCTTCCCGTGGCACTGCTCTGGGGACATGTAGGCGTATTTGCCTTTGACCTGCCCCGCCTCCGTCTTGGCGACGCGGTCGGAGGCCACCGCGATCCCGAAGTCGAGGATCTTCACCTCACCGGCGTAGGTCACGAAGATGTTGCCCGGGCTCACGTCTCGATGGACCAGCCCCATCGAGCGACCGCGAACGTCGGTCATTTCGTGCGCCGCGTGCAGACCTGCGCAGACCTGGGCCATGACGTGGGCGCAGAGCCCGAAGCTGAGCAGCTTCTTCTTGCGGGAGAGCCGGCGCGCCAACCCGGCAAGGCTCTCGCCCTCGAGGTACTCCATGACCAGGAAGAGCTCGTCCTGGTCCTGACCGAGCTCGTGCACCGTCACCACGTTCTGGTGCCGCAGGCCGGCCACGATGCGGGCCTCGTCGAGGAACATGTCGACGAACTGACGCTCCCGGGCGAGGTGCGGGAGGATGCGCTTGATGACGACCGGACGCTCGAACCCGCTGGGTCCCCGCAGGCGACCGAGGAAGACCTCCGCCATTCCTCCGGTGCCGAGCAGTCCCAGGATCTCGTACCGTCCGATATAGGTCGGCAGCGCCTGCACCCGTTTTGCCATTGTCCCACGGCGGGTGGTAGCGTCAAACCAAACCCCCTGCGGATGCGTGCCGCTCCTACAATGTTGGCGATCGTAGTGCTCGGTAGCAGTATCGCCGCCGGGACGGCCGTCGCGGGCAACCCATCGAAAGCCGACCGGAAGCACGCGATCCAGCTCTTCAAGCAGAGCCAAGAGCAGTACCGAAAGGGTCAGTTCCGCGAGGCCGCCGATCTGCTCGAACGGGCCTACGCGCTCGATCCCAACCCCACGTTGCTCTTCAACAAGGCGCGCGCGCTCGAGAGCGCCGGCGACGCGGAAGGTACCATCGACGCGTATTCCAGGTATTTGGAGGCGGATCCCAAGGCCGCCGACCGTGCCGCCATCCAGCAGCGGATCGAGAATCTCAAGAAGCAGGTCGCCGCCAATCGTGCGCTCGAGCGACAGGCGGAGGAGGAGCGCCAACGTCGCGAGGCACTCGAGGCGACCCCGCCGCCCCCGCCGCCGCCGCCGCCGATCGTGCCTCCGGCGCCGCCCCCAACCCCGGTGGCGCCCCCTCCGGAGATCGAGCGGAGGACCGTGTCCCCCTGGCCGTGGATCGTGCTCGGTACCGGCGCGCTGGTCGCGGGCGTCGCCGGCGGCGTGCTCGGCGCGATGGCCGGCAACACGCACTCGGCCGCGGTCGACGAGCCGATCCAAATGACCGCAGAGACGCTGGCCCACAAGGCGGATCGGTTGGCGCTGGGCGCGAACATCGCCTACGGCACCGGCAGCGCCATCGCGCTCGGAGGGCTGATCTGGGGCATCATCGATCTCGCGCGCGCCGGCGAGCCGATCGCGACGGTCACCGTGGCCCCCTCGGGCAACGGTGCCCACGTCAGCGTCCGTTTCTGAGGCTCAGCGCGGGAAGCAGGTCGACGCCTGGGTGCCCGGCAGCACGCCCGGGATCGGGTGGCAGTAGCCTCCGGTGAGCGCGCTGCAATCGTCGTGGGTGCAGCAGCGGACCGAGCAGATCTTCGGCCCCGCGAGCGACGAAGGATCACGCGGCGTGCAGGTGCCGCTCTCGCACTCGGCCGCGGTGGTACACGGCATCCCGATCGGGGTGACGCCACCCGCCGCGGCCTGACAGAGGGTGATCACCGTCTGATTATTGAGATCGTAGACCAAGCAGCTCTGGCCCGCGGGACAGTCGGTCTGAGTGCAGCACGCAGCGGCACACGTATTCTCGTACTTGTTGCAGATGCCGGAGGCACAGTCGGTGTTGACCGTGCAGACCTCACCGATGGCCTTCGTTCCAGGTCCCGGCGCACATTCCTGCGAGAAGACGGGCTGCCCCTGGAGCGTCTGCTGGCGGACGATGCAACCGGTGGCGAACGCCGAGCAGTGCTCGTCGCGCCCACAGCGCTCGGTGCATGTCATTGAGGTGCCCTCGCAGATCGTGGACTGGCACACGTTGCCCGGGTTCTCGCAGGCCTCTCCGCTCCTGGTGTCGAAGGTGACCATGTTGAAGATCCCCTCGGGCATGCAGATCCGGTAGCCGTTGCCGGTGGGGAGGCACGAGAACCCGAGCGGACAGTCGGCCGAGCGACCGCAGGGCGTGGTGCAGAACGTGGCTGGTGGATCGGTGGTCGAGAAGCAGAGGCCCGTCGTACAGCTGTCGTCGCTGCTGCAGAAGTCTCCGAGCTGCGTCCCGGCGCATCGTCCGAGCACGTTGCAGGTCGAGGTACCGAGGCAGGGCGCAGCGCCGGGCGCGTCGCAGCGACGGACGCACGCTCCGTTCAGACAGGTGAACTGACGGTCCGGGCATGGGTCGAGCACCGTGCACTTGGGCGCCGCCTGACAGTACCCGCTGCTCGGATCGCAGATCCGGTTCTCGGTGCACCCGCCCCCGCCCACCGCGCACCCAGGGGCGCAGCTCCCGGAGAGGCAGACCTGGTGGGGGGGGTTGCAGTCGGCCGACCGGGTGCACGCGATCTGATCGGAGAAGCAGTGCCCGCTCGGATCGCAGACCTGGGATCCCGCGCAGCCGGTGGTCGCGCAGCCCGGCGCGCAGGCGGAGTCCAGGCAGACTTCGCCCGACGCGCACTCGGTATCGCGGGCGCACTCGGGGATCGGAGCGGCGTCCAGCTCGTCGTCCCCGCCGTCGGCAACCTCTGCGTCCATCGGGGTGCCGCCGTCCGGGCCCGTATCGCGCGGCTCAAGCATCTTCACGCAAACGCCCCTCGCCTCGTCGCAGACGAAGCCCGAGGCGCACGGGCACGCCTTCCCATCCAGCGAGACGTCTTGAAGGATGCAGCCTCCGAGGATCGCAGGGAGGAGGAGCGCGAGTCCCCAGCGCGCGAGCAAGGTGAGGCCGAGTTTATGTCGAGGCTGCAGACGACGCCAGCACCCCGTCCCGCACGCCCTCCGGGAGATCGCGCCGACGCCCGCTCATCCAGCGCGTCACCAGATCCGCGATGAGCTCCGGTCGCTCGTGATGAATGTTGTGTCCCGCGCCGTCGACCAGCACCGGACGCCCGTCGGGGAGACACGTGTGCCTGAAAGCGAGATCGTCCGGGAACCAGGGCGAGTCGGTGCCATAGACGGAGAGGACCGGCATCGAGAGCGCCCGCCACATCGGCTCGATCTCCTGGAGCAGAAACGGCTTCGGTGAGGGCGTGCGATGGAGGGGATCGACCTTCCACACCACCGCGCCCTCCGGTCCGTTCGGCGCGCCCTCGGTGAACGTGTTCGCGAGCTCGGCGGCGATCGCCTGCGGCAGGCGAGGATTCGCACGCATCAACCGCTCGACCGCGGCCTCGCGGCTCGCGATCGTCGGGCGCGCCAGCCAGCGCTCGACCTGGTCCAGGTCCATCTTCGGCTGCTTCAGCGCGTCGAGCCAGCGATGGAGCCTGCCCAGGACGTCGGTGGGATCCTGATACGGCGGGCCCATCCCCTCGATCATCACCATGGCCTCGACGCGGTCCGGGATCAGCGCCGCGACGCCCGTCGCGATTCCGCCGCCCATCGAGTGACCCACCAGGCCGAACCGATCGAGACCCAAGTGATCGACCAGGTGGAGCACGTCCTGGAAGTAGTCCTGGAAGTAGTAGTAACCGCCGTCGCCGATCCATCCCGAGTCGCCATGACCCCGGTGGTCGGGGACCACGGCGAAGAACGACCTCCCGAGGGCCCGGATCATCGGCGCGAACGCGAGGCCGTGATCCATGAAGCCGTGCAAGAGCACGATCGGGGGCGCGCTCCGATCGCCGAACGTGCGGTAGGCGAGCCTCAGACCGCGGACCGAGGTGAAGGCGACCGTCACGGCTTGACGCTCGGGACTGCGACCGGGAGGCGGACGGCCTCGAGCGACCGCAACAGGACGTCGGGATCGCCAGCCGAGATCAGGAGCCGGCGGTGCTCGGGCATCAGGAAGCCCTCCTCGACCGCGTGATCCGAGAACGCGAGCAAGCCGTCGAAGAAGCCGCGCACGTTGAGCAGGCCGAGGGGCTTGCTGTGAAAACGCAGCTGCGCCCACGTCAGGATCTCGAAGGTCTCCTCCAGCGTGCCCCACCCTCCCGGCAGCGCGATGAATGCGTCGGCGAGGTGCGCCATCATCGTCTTGCGCGCGTGCATGCTGTCGACGACGAAGAGCTCGGTCAGACCTTGGTGCGCGATCTCCTTCGACTGGAGCTTCTCGGGGATCACGCCGATCACCTGCCCACCGCCGACCAGCGCCGCGTTGGCGATCGCGCCCATCAGGCCCACCTTGGCGCCGCCGTAGACCAGGCCGATCCCGCGGCCGGCCAGGAGCTTCCCGGTGGCGATCGCCGCCTGCGCGTAGGCAGGGTCGTCGCCGTCGTGGCTCCCGCAGAAAACGCAGACGCGGCGGAACGTACCCATCCTCGACAGCTACGATGGCATTTCCGCGTCATCAAGCGCTATTGGTCGATTCGTGCGGATCGTGTCCCTCTGCCCGTCGATCACGGAGACGCTGATCGATTTCGGGCTCCGGGATCGCCTCGTAGGCGTGACGCGCTTCTGCATCCACCCGGCCGAGGCCGTGAAGGATCTGCCCAAGGTCGGCGGCACCAAGAACCCCGACCTCGACGCCATCGAGCGAGCCGCACCCGACCTCGTCTTCGTGAACGCCGAGGAGAATCGGCGCGAGGACTACGACCGCCTCTCGATGAAGTACCGCGTCGACGTGTCGATGCCGAGGTCGGTCGCCGATGTCCCGCTCGAGCTGCGCCGGTTCGGAGAGCTGCTCTCCACGCGCCCGATCGCCGGACGGCGCGCCCGCGAGCTCGAGGTCGCGCTCCGCGAGCTCGAGCGACGGCGCGAGGGGAAGCGCAGGTTCTCCTTCGCCTATCCGGTGTGGCGGCGGCCGTGGATGGTGGCAGGTCCCGACACCTACGTGGCCGATTCTGATCCGAAGAGCGGGCGGCGACAACGTGTACACGCTCGCCCCGGCGCGTTATCCCGAGACCACGATTGAGGCGCTGGCCGAGAAGCGCCCCGAATTCGTGCTCCTGCCCGACGAGCCCTACCCCTTCGACGCCACGCACCGATCCGAGCTGGCCACGGTCCTCCCCGAGGCTCGGATTGAGCTGGTCTCGGGCGACGACTGCTGCTGGCACGGCGTGCGCTCGATCCGAGGTGTACATCTCATGATGAGACTCCTCGATTCGAGGTAGTCTGTGCCGGTATGCAGAGCCGTTATCGTGCGCCGTTTGCGCCCGCGGGGGACCACGCGATCGATCCGAGGTACGCGCAGAAGCTCCTGTCCGTCGCCCTCTCGGAGGGCGGCGACTACGCGGACCTGTATTTTCAATATCGAGCCGCCGGAAGCCTCAGCTACGAGGAGGGCATCCTGAAGAGCGCCACCCGCGGCGTGACCGTCGGGCTGGGCGTCCGCGTGCGGAAGGGTGAGGCGACCGGCTATGCCTACACCGAAGAGCTGCTCGAAGAGGCGATGATGCGGGCCGCCAAGACCGCAGCGCAGATCGCTTCGGGAGGCGGTGCACCGCCGATCGCGACACCACAGCTACGGACGATGCCCCGCCGCTACGAGCTCGAGGGGCTCACGCTCGACACGGCCGGAGAGAGCAAGCGGGATCTGCTGCGCCGCGCCGACAAGGCCGCGCGCGCCTACGATCCGAGGATCACCAAGGTGCAGGCCAGCTTCACCGAGGAGATCAGCGAGATCCTGATCGCGACCAGCGACGGCATCATGGTCCACGATCGGCAGCCGCTGATGCGCTTCGGCGTCAGCGCGATCGCCGAGGACGGAAAGCTCCGCCAGAGCGGCTCGGGCGGAGGGGGCGGGCGCACCGGGATGGACTACTTCCTCCAGCCCGGGAAGAAGCCGGAGGATCACGGGCGCGAGGCAGCGCGGATCGCCGTCGACATGCTGGACGCGCGCGACGCTCCCGCCGGCGAGATGGCCGTCGTGCTGGCGCCCGGCGACAGCGGCATCCTCCTCCACGAGGCCGTCGGGCACGGGCTCGAGGCCGACTTCAACCGAAAGAAGACCTCGAACTACTCTGGGCGCGTCGGCGAGCTGGTGGCGAGCGAGCTGGTGACGGTGGTCGACGATCCGACCTACGCCCACGGCCGCGGCAGCCTCAACGTCGACGACGAGGGGCGCGAGGCCCGCCCGGCGACCCTCATCGAGCGGGGCAAGCTGCTCGGGTACATGCAGGACCTCCAGAGCGCCGAGCACTTCCACACGCAGAGCGCGAACGGACGGCGAGAGAGCTTCCGCCACGCGCCGATGCCGCGGATGACCAACACCGTGATGCTGGGCGGACCGCACAGCCCGGAGGAGATCCTCGGCAGCGTCAAGAAGGGCGTCTTCGCCAAGAAGTTCTCGGGTGGTCAGGTCAACATCAGCAACGGCGACTTCGTGTTCTCGCTGACCGAAGGCTATCTGATCGAGGACGGCAAGATCACCGCACCGCTGAAGGGTGTGAACCTGATCGGGAACGGCCCCGACGTCCTGTGCAAGGTCGACATGCTCGGCACGGACGTGGAGCTCTCGGACGGCGTGTGGACCTGCGGGAAGGACGGCCAGTCCGTGCCGGTGGGCGTGGGCTGTCCGACGACGCGCATCTCCTCGATCACGGTCGGTGGCACGAAGGTCGGGTGAGGAAGATGAAGGATCGCGTCAACGAACTGATCGCGCTCGGCTCGAAGGTGGTCGACCACGCCCGGAGAAAGGGTGCGGACGTCGCGGAGGTGCTGGCGATCGACAGCCTGGATCTCTCGGCGAAGGTCCGCATGGGAGCGCCCGAGCTGATCGAGGAGGCGGGCAGCCACGCGCTCGGCCTGCGGGTGATGAAGGGCGGCCGCTGGGCGTCGACCTATTCGAGCGATCCGAGCGAGCTCGGGATCGATGCGATGGTCGCGGACGCGCTCGAGCTCGCCTCGCTCTCGGAGCCGGACGAGCACGCGGCGCCGCCCGATCCCTCTCTCCTGGCCGGCGCGACCCCGGATCTGGACCTGTTCGATCCAAGCGCGATCGACCTCGACGCCAAGACCGCCACCCAGCTCGCGCTCGCGGGCGAGCAAGCGGCCCGTGACTTCGACCCGCGCATCACCAACAGCGAGGGCGCGACCTACGATCGCACCCTCTCGGCGCGCGCGCTGGTCACCAGCCACGGCTTCTCGGGCGGGTACGCAGGCACGTACCAGACGATCGCGGTGAGCCCGGTGATCGACGACGCCGGAGGGAAGAAGCGCACCGGGAGCTACTGGGACGCGCGGCGCTACGCGGGCGCGGTGCTCGATCCGAAGTCGGTGGGCGAGGAGGCGGCGCGACGAACCCTGGCCAAGCTCGGCTCTCGCAAGGTGGAGACCTGCGAGGTCCCGGTCGTGTTCGATCCGGACGCCGGGCGGGCGCTGCTCTCGCTCTTCTTCTCCTGCGTCACCGGAGACGCCGTCTACAAGCGCGCCTCGTATCTGTGCGACCGCGAGGGCGAGCTCGCCGCCAGCGAGCGGGTGACGATCGTCGACGATCCGTTGATCCCGCGCGGGCCCGGCTCGCGACCGTTCGACGGCGAGGGCCTCCCCTCACGCCGGAACGTGGTGGTCGAGCAGGGTCGGTTGCTCACCTATCTGTTCGACACGTACAGCGGCCGCAAGCTCGGTCGGGCCTCGACCGGGAGCGCCTCCCGCGGCCTGGGCGGCCGCCCCACCGTCTCCGCCACCAACTTCCACCTGCTCGCCGGCGATCGGGATCCCGGCGACATCGTCTCCGAGGTCGACCGCGGGCTCTACGTCACTTCGATGATGGGTTTTGGCTTCAACGCGGTGACCGGCGACTTCAGCCGTGGCGCCGAGGGCTTCTGGATCGAAGGCGGGCGCAAGGCCTTCCCGGTCTCGGAGGTCACCGTGAGCCTCAACCTCGACCTCCTCTGGAAGAGCGTGGACGCCGTGGGCCGGGACCTCGACCCGAAGACTCGATTCGCCACACCCACGTTCCGGGTGACCCGAATGACCGTCGCCGGCAGCTGATCGAAAAAACCCGACTCAACATTCACCCCCGAGATCCGGTACACGATGAACGTGGAGGATCTTCGAGTCGTCCAGGAGATCGCGGCGACGGTCACCGCCGCTGAAGCCGAGGCCACCGACCGCGACGCCCGCTGGCCCGAGTCGACCTTGCGCGCGCTCCAGGAGGCGGGCTTGGGCGGATTCACGGTCTCCCGGGCGCAGGGCGGGCGCGGCCACGGTGTGTACCACCTCGCCCTCGCGTGTGAGACGCTCGGCTATCAATGCGCGTCGGCCGCGATCTGTTTCGGGATGCACTGTGTCGCGTCGGCTGTACTCTCGGCCAGGGCGACCGACCCTCAGACTCACCGCTATCTGTCCCCGATCTGCCGAGGCGCGCACCTCACCACGCTGGCGCTCTCCGAGCCCGGCACGGGGAGCCACTTCTATTTCCCGCAGTGCCGGTTGAGCCGGAGCCCCGGCGGCGGCCTGATCGTCGACGGAGACAAGGCGCTCGCCACCAACGCCGGCCACGCCGACTCCTACGTGGTCTCCACGACCGCTCTCGATCCGGAGGCGGAAGCTGGTATGTTTTCCTGCGTGATCGTGCCGAAGGAGGCCTCCGGGATCGAGTGGGGGCCACCGTTCCACGGGCTCGGCATGCGCGGCAACGCCTCGCGCGGATTCCGGCTGAACCAGGTCGAGATCCCCACAGACAATTTGCTCGGTCGGGACGGAGATCAGATCTGGTACGTCTTCCAGGTCGTCGCGCCGTTCTTTCTGATGGCGATGGCAGGCACGTACCTCGGGCTCGCCCGCCGCGCGCTCGAGGTCGTGGTCGATGAGCTGGGTCGGCGCGACTATCTGCACAGCGGTCGGACGCCCGCCGACGAGCCGGTCGTCCAGCACCGAATCGGCTCGCTCTGGGCCATGGTTCAGCGCACGCGACGCCTCGCCTACTGGGCCGCCGAGGAGACGGATCGCGGCGGACCCGAGGCGCTCCCGGCGCTGTGCTCGGCCAAGGCGGAGGTCGCGAACTGCGCCGTCGACGTGGTCAACGAGTGCATGACGCTCTCGGGCGGGCGCGCCTACCGGGACGGCTCGATCCTGGATCGCCTGCTCCGCGACGCCCGGGCCGCGCACGTCATGTCGCCCACCACCGATCTGTTGAGAACCTGGACCGGCCGGGCGCTCCTCGGAAAGCCGCTCCTGGGTAGCTGAGGATGGTCGGTCGCATCATGCTCGCCGGCGTTGGTGACGCGCTGGTCCAGGCGGTCACCGCGAGCAGCGCATTCGACGGCGTCGGCGTCGAGGTCCACGAGAACGCAGAGGCGGCGCTGAGTCGACTGCGGAGCGCACCGCAGAGCGCAGGCGATCTGCTGGTCATCGGGCCGGCGGTGGAATCGCCGCTACGCATCGGGCAGCGGGCCCGCGGGATCGCCGGCGAGCTTTCGCTGCTCTTCCTCACGGAGCGCGGTGGGGAGGCCCCGCTGCGGGCGGCCGCCCTGGTCTCGCCGTTCGTCGGAAGCGACCTCGTCTGCATCTCGGTCGAGGACCGAGGCGCAGTGATCGAGCTGATCCTCAAGCAGCACGAGAAGGCGCGGCGATTGGCCCGTCATCGGACCACCACCGCGGTCGCGTCGTCGCTGCTCGACGCCGCCCCGAGCCGCGAGTCCGGCGTCGTGCTGGAGCAGCTCCTCGATCACGCGCCCATCGGCGTGCTGGTCGTCGATCCCGAGGGCCTGGTCCGCGCCTGGAACCCCAAGGCGACCGTCCTGTTCGGCGTGAAGGAGCAGCACGCGTTGGGCCGGCGGCTCACCGAGCTGATGCCCAGGGGAGAGGACGCGCGGCTCGACGATCTCCTCCAGCGCATCTTCGCCGGCCCCGACCCCACCGGCGAGCCGAAGTCGGACCCCGTCCTGCGGGCCGTGTTCGAGCTGCGCTCGAAGTCCGCGCAGTACGCGATGTTCACCATCTCGGGCCTGGGAGACCACGCCGCCCTGCGCGCGATGGTGCTGGTGCACGACGTTACCGAGCAGGTGCTGGTCCGCCGCGCCCTCGAGCACGCCGTTGAAGGCATCGCCCGCGTCGACGAGCGAGGCGCGCTCACGTCCGTGAACTCCGCCTATGCCGCGATCTACGGACGCCACGCCGACGAGATGATCGGCGAGGACTGGGTCCACGGGATCCTCGCCGACGATCGTCCCCGTTTGGCGGCCGCCGAAGCGCGCATGCGCGCGGCTGGAAAGGCCGAGGTCGAGGTTCGTGGGATCCGGAGCGACGGATCCCCGTTCTACGCGCAGATGCTCCTGATCCCCTCGGTCGACGGTCATCATTGCTTCGCCAAAGACGTCTCCCAGCAGAAGGAGATGCAGGCCAAGCTGCTGATCGCGGATCACATGACCTCGATCGGCACGCTGGCCGCCGGGGTGGCGCACGAGGTCAACAACCCGCTCGCGTACGTGTCCGCGAACCTCGAGATGATGGCGGAGGAGGTGGTCGACGAAGGTCTGCGCGAGATGGTCGCCGAAGCGCGCGAGGGCGTGGAGCGGATCCGCCGGATCGTGTCGGACCTGAAGTCCTTCGCCCGGCCCGACGAGCGCAAGCCCGCGCTCATCGACGTCCGCGACGTGCTCGATCTGTGCGCGAAGATCGCGAACAACGAGATCAAGCATCGAGCGCGGCTGGTGAAGCGCTACGGCGAGGTACCGCGGGTCGCGGCCGACGAGGCGCAGCTGGGGCAGGTGTTCGTGAATCTGCTCGCCAACGCCGCGCGCGCCATCCCCGAGGGCCACGTCGCCGAGCACGAGATCCGGATCGTCACCGCCACCGAAGCCTCGGGACGATCACTGGTCGAGATCCAGGACACCGGGGCCGGGATTCCTGCAGAGCACCTGCCGCGCATCTTCGAGCCCTTCTTCACCACGCGGCAGCTGGGGACGGGCATCGGGCTCGGGCTGTCGATCTGCCACGGCATCATCACCTCCCTCGGCGGAGAGATCACCGTGAGGAGTGCGATCGGTCGCGGGACCACCTTCCGCATCGCCCTCCCGGCGGCCGCCACCACCCCGGTCGAAGCCTCGACGCCTCAGGTCGCCTCGGTGGCGAGCGCCGTCAGCGGCACGGTCCTGGTGGTGGACGACGACCCCGGCGTCAGCGGATCCCTGAAGCGGATCCTGCGCGGTCACCGCGTCACGATCGCGCAGGGCGGCTCGGAAGCGCTGCGGATCCTGGAGACGGAGAGCTTCGACGTGATCCTCTGCGACGTGATGATGCCAGACGTGACCGGGATGGAGGTCCACCGGGAGCTGGCCACCACGCGGCCGGACTGCCTCGAGCGGCTGGTGTTCATCACCGGGGGCGTCTTCACGCCTGCAGCCCGCCGATTCCTGGAGCAGGTGGCGAACGAGCGGGTCGAGAAGCCCTTCGACCTCCCTGCCATCCGAGCGCTGGTGACTCGCTATGTGGCCCGCTTCTCGCGCGAGTCATCGACCGCGCCCGAAGCGGGCGCGCAGCATCCGCTGCGTGGTCTCACCTCCGTTCCTCGATAGCTCGAGCTTCTGCAGCTTCGGGAGCGCGCTGATCGAGATCCGGTCGAGCGCCTCCTGGCGGAGGAGCGGTGTGTAGATCCGGAGCTCCTCGAGCTCCGACAGCGACAGCGTGCCGAGCCGGATCCTGCCTCCTCGCACGGTCAAGCGCTCGAGGTTCGGGAAGGCCTCACAGATGGACGCGACCTCCCGGTGCTCCGTCTGTGGATTGCCGGCGCCGAGGTCGCCCACGCACAGCGAGGTCAGGCGCAGCCGGCTCCGGGACAGGATCCGATACACGGGATCCATGTCGACGCGCCGTCCCACGCGCGGCCCGATGGTGAGATGCCGGAGAAAGCGCGTCGACTCGAGGTCCTCGAGGATCTCGAACACCCGCTCGAGGGAGACGCCGAGGCTGTCGCCCAGGGTGATCCGGATGCTCCGGACGAACCCGAGATACCACTCGGCCGACAGCGGTCCGAAGCGCAGGTCGCCGATGTAGTGCGGCGAAGCAGAGAACGCGGGAATGCGGCGGACCGAGATCGAGGTCTCCATCAGCGGTGCGAGCTCAGCCAGCAGCTCGGGATGTCGGGAGTGCAAGTTGAATTGCGCACGGCGAAGATCGCTCCGGCGTGCGCCGGCGGCCTCGATCTCCTCCTTCTGGAGCACGATCAGCTCACCGCGAGGATCTCCCCGCGACAGCAGGAGATCCGCATAGACCAGGTAGCTCTCGGCATCGTCCGGACGGGAGCCGATCTGGTGCAGCAGCGCCAGCCCGGGGTCGTCGTCGATACCGGCGAACGACACGCCCTCGATGGTACGATCAGGAGGCCAACGCGCGATAGATCATGGGAAAGCTGGCGTCGAGGCGGTGGCTTGTCGATCGGTGACCGCCGTCGAACTCCTGGTGCACGTGATCGATACCGTGATCGCGCAGCTTCGCCGCGAAGGCCCGTGCGCCCCAATGGAGCTGGTGCTCGTCGTAACGGCCGCAGTCGAGGTAAACCAGCCTCATCCTCGAGAGCGCATCGCGATGCTCGGGCCGATCGAGCATGCGCACCGGATCCCACGCATACCAGCGCTCGAGCACCTCCCGATCGAGCGTTCCCCGCTCGAGATCGAACGGGAGGCCGATGCCGAGGGGGGCACCCGCGTCAGGGCTGTAGGCGGCGCACATGGCCAGCACCATGATCGGGCCGAACCATCGGCCCTCCCTCTTGTTGGGCGCAGCGTCGAAGGCGGCGACGAAGGCCTCCAGGCTGCCGGCGTCCCGCACGGCGTTCATGAGGCGCGGAATGTCCGGGACCAGCGACAGCTCGAAGCCCATGTCGCCCGAGTGACACGCCACCGCCGAGAACAGCTCGGGGTGCCGCATCGCCTGCACGATCGCCCCGTATCCGCCCGACGACTTGCCGGCGATCGCGTGCGCGGAGATCGCGAAGCGATCCGCGACCCGCGGGATCAGCTCGCCGACGAGATAGCCCTCGTAGTCGCCCACCGCCGGCGAGCTCAGGTACTGGCACCCACCCCACCGCGTGAAGGTGTCGGGGAGCGCGACGATCACCTTGCCTAGCTTTCCTTCGGTGCGGAGCCGAACGAGGCGCGCCTCCAGTCCCTCCTGCCACGGATCGTGCGACAGCAACGCACGCCCGACCCCCGCAAAACCTGCCAGCCACCAGATGCATGGGACCCGCTCACCGGCCGTGAGATCGTCCGGAACGACCAAATGGAGCGCTCGTTCGGAGGGATCGCCCAGCGGATTGGCCCGAAGCGCGCGGGAATCGACGCGGAGCACCTCGACCGCCATAGTGCGGCAAGGTATCATGAGAGCCGTCACACTGCTCGCCTGACCAGGAATTTTGACGCAGTTCCGGCTGTCGAACATAGATGAATGGAGGACCCAGACGTTTGTTCGGGTCCGTATAGATCGAATGAAGGGGAGGCTTCCGAGGGGCACAGGCTTTCCACGAAGAGGAGGTTGAATGACCCAGGCCACCACCGGCGCAATCGAGATGATGAGCGTCTTCATGATGCAGGAGCGCGCTCCGTCCCAAGAGGAGGCGGAGAAGATGCTCAAAGAGGCCAAGAAGGGGCGGAAGGGTTGGTTGGGGGGTCGCGTCGTTCCTCCGGGACGTTCCCAGAAGGGTCGTTTCCGGCTGATACAGGCGTTTTTCGAAGATGACGGCGGCGAGGTTCCAGCAGGGATGGCCCGCCTGAAGATTCCGGTCGGTGGGCAGATGATGCACGCCTACGGCATCTCACCGCAGCGCGTGAAGAAGATCCTGAGCAAGCTCGATTGACCGAGTCTCGCCGGAGCTCTCAGCGCTCGTGCATGTGCAGATAGGATCGCCGGGCCTGGCCCGTGTAGATCTGGCGCGGGCGCGCGATCTTTTGCTCCTCGTCATCCACCAGCTCGAGCCACTGTGCAAGCCAGCCTGCGGTTCGCGGGATCGCGAAGAGCACCGTGAAGAAGTCGGTCGGGAAGCCCATCGCGTCGTAGATGAGCCCTGAGTAGAAGTCGACGTTCGGATACAGCTTCCGCTTCACGAAGTAGTCGTCCTGGAGCGCGATCCGCTCGAGCTCGAGCGCGACGTCCAGGAGCGGGTTCCGACCCGTCACCTCGAACACCTGATCGGCGAGCTTCTTGATGGTCTTGGCCCGCGGATCGTAGCTCTTGTAGACGCGGTGGCCGAAGCCCATGAGCCGGCCCTCGCCCGCCTTTACCTTCTGGATGAACGCGGGCACGTTCGCCTTGGTCCCGATCTCCCACAACATGCGGAGCACGGCCTCGTTGGCGCCGCCGTGCAGCGGTCCGAAGAGCGCCGCGGCCGACGCCGCCACCGCCGAGTACGGGTCGACGTGCGAGGAGCCGACGCCCCGCATGGTGCTGGTGGAGCAGTTCTGCTCGTGGTCGGCGTGGAGGATGAAGAGGACGTCGAGCGCGTGCTCGAACACCGGATGCGGCGTGAACTTGGGCTCCGACATCCGCTTGATCATGGAGAGGAAGTTGCCTGCGTAGCTGAGCTCGTTGTCAGGATACACGTAGGGCAGGCCCCGGCTCTTGCGGTAGGACCAGGCCGCGATCGTCGGCATCTTGGCGATCATCCGGACGGTCTGCTTGGCACGGATCTGCTTGTCGAAGATCTTCCGGGCCTCCGGGTAGAAGGAGGACAGCGCGGCGATCGTCGAGATCAGGACGCACATCGGGTGCGCGTCGTACCGGAACCCCTCCATGAACTTGGCCACGTTCTCGTGGACGAACGTGTGGACCATGATCTCGTTGACCCAGGCCCGGTGCTGCTCGTGGTTGGGGAGCTCGCCGTGCTCGAGCAGATAGGCGACCTCGAGGAAGTTGGAGTGCTCCGCCAGCTCGTCGATCGGATAGCCGCGGTAATTGAGGATGCCCTTGTCGCCGTCGATGAACGTGATCGCGCTCTTGCAGGCGGCCGTGTTTTGAAACGCCGGATCGTACGCCATCAGGCCGAAATCGTCCTCTTCGACTTTTATCTGCCGGAGGTCGAGCGCTCTGATCGTGCCTTCCGTGATCGGGAGCTCATAGCTCCGACCCGTACGATTGTCGGTTACGGTCAGGGACTCCTTGCCCATGCTAGCCGGCCTCATCTCTTACCGCAGCCGCTGCGTCAACCCTCCGACTTGTGATCATCGGGGTTGAGAAGCACCTGCCACCGGGCCAGCACGTCAGCGCTCCCCGGGCCTCCGGATTTCATCAGGGTTTCGAGCCTGGCGTGCAGCGCGTTCCGCGCCCGGGACAGGCGCTGCCGGAAGGCCGCGAACGAAATTCCGAGGATCTCGGCAGCTTCGGGGCCGGGCAGACCGTCGACGTACGTGACGAGCAGGGCCAGCTTCTCGTCGAGGCTCATCTCCTCCAGCGCCGCCAGCGCCAGCGCTTGCTGCTCGCGCCGCCCGAGCTGCTCCTCCTGGCTCGGCGCGTCCGACACCAGCACGTCGCCCGAGGTCAGGTCGTCGCTCTGATCGGACGGCCGGGGCCGGCGCTGGCGGGCTCGGGCGATCTCGAAGCCCACGTTCCGTGCGATCCCGAGCAGCCAAACCCTGGGCGAGCTGTCCCCTCGAAAGCGTTCGAGGTTCTCGAGGGCGCGCGTGAGCACGGTCTGCGTCCCGTCCTCGAGCTCGTCGGGGCGGAGCATCTTCGCGAGGTAACGGCGGATCATCGGGATGTGATCGGCGAGCTCGTGCTCGCTCAGCTTCGCCATCGTCCCAGATGCCATACCACTCCTTGACTCGTCAGCTCTAGATCGCTAACCCACGCCCGAATGTCTCTGGACATCAACTTCACCTATATCCTCGTTCTCTCACTGTTCCTGGTTCCGGTCCTGCTCCTGAACGGGATCATATTCCGGCCGTTCCTCAAGCTCTTCGAGGAGCGGCACGAACAGCTGGAGGGGGCGGTCAAGCGCGCCGAGCAGATGCTCGATCAGGCGGAGGAGCGCGCCAGCACCTTTCAGAGCAAGATCCAGGTCGCCACCCAGCGCGGCATCGAGGCCCGCAACGCCCTCCGGACCCAGGCCGCGCGGGAGATGAGCGCACGCCTGGAGAAGGCGCGGCTCGAGCTGGCCAAGAAGACCGAGACCGCGCTGCACGAGCTGGAGAAGACGCGCCGCGAGGCGCTGGCCGACGTGATGGTGGAAGCCGAGCGGATCGCGCACGCGACGGCCTCGAAGATGCTCGGGCGAGGAGTGTGAAATGGAACATGAAGCGCACATCAACTGGTGGGTCCTCGGCAGCACGATCACCAACGCGATCCTATTCTTCGGATTCCTGGCGATGAAGCTGCGGCCGCACGTCTCGAACGGTCTGCTCGCTCGTCGCGAGAACATGGCGAAGCAGCTCGAGGAGGCGCGCACGCAGCAAGCCGAGGCGGAGCGCCGGCTCGAGGAGTACAAGGCGAAGCTCGAGAACCTCGAGGCCGAGGTCGCGCGCATCGTCCGGAGCTACGAGGCCGAGGCCGAGGCCGACAAGCAGCGCCTCACCGAGGAGACCGACCGCGCGATGCTGAGGTTCGCGCGCGAGACCGAGTTCACGATCAGTCAAGAGGTGAAGAAGGCCGAGAAGGCGATCCGCGACGCCGCGGTCTCCGCCACGCTCGAGGCGGCCGAGCAGCTCCTCACCTCGAAGATCACATCAGACGATCGGCGACGCCTCGCCGACGAGTACATCCGCGATTTGGAGAAGGTGGCATGACGCTCGCTTCACTCGCCTCGAGACGCTACGCCGAAGCGCTGATCGAAGCGGCGGGAGACGGCCTACCCCAGGCCTCCCGCGAGCTGCTGTCGTTCGCCGAGATGGTCGAGAGCGCCGACGAGTTCCGACACGTCCTCCTCAACCCCGCGTTCAGCGTCGACGAGGAGCACAAGGCCCTCGAGGCCGTCATGGAGCGGCTCGGCGTGTCGGAGGTGGTGCGCCGCCTGCTCCGCCTGCTCGCCGCCCGCGAGCGCATGAGCGAGATCCGCGACATCGCCGAGACCGTGAAGCGCCTCTCCGATGAGCGCGCCGGCCGCGTCCACGCGCGCGTCGAGACCGCCGAAGAGCTGGCCCCACCCGCCCTCGCGCGCCTCAAGTCCGCCGTCGAGAAGCGCACCGGCAAGACGGTCGACCTCGAGGTGATCGTCGACTCCACCCTCATCGGCGGCGTCCGCACGACCGTCGGTTCCACCGTCTTCGACGGCACGATCAAGACCGAGCTCTCACGCCTCCGCGAGATCCTCGCCGACGCCGACGGGTAGGTCTGGCCGTCATCGGCGACGTGA
Organism: uncultured delta proteobacterium; assembly: GCA_963803435.1. Lineage (GTDB taxonomy): Bacteria > Myxococcota > Kuafuiibacteriia > Kuafuiibacteriales > Kuafuiibacteriaceae > CAWDML01. Next base: position 1,330,565 of record CAWDML010000001.1, read on the forward strand.
AGTCGCCTGCGGCCCCACGGATTACGGTTCGGGCGCGGCTGCGAGGGACCTTGGGGAAGGCGACCGCCGCTCGTGAGTGAGGCCGCACTCGGGGCCCCACCCGAGGCAGCGCGTCGCCTCGGCGCGACGCACCAAGATCCGTCGTGGCGCTCTACCGCATCCAGATCGCGAACATGATCGCGCCGGCGGCGCCCAGCACGGCGTACCCGAGCGGGCGGGCCGGCTTGGCGCGCCACGCCCACCAGCGCTCGCGGCGGCGGATGAATCGGGGCGACGAGACGTAGTCCTGCCACGCGGACTCGCGGGCGGCGGCGGCGCCGGGCTCGTCGCCGAGGCCGGCCTTGGCGCGGGCGAGGAGCACCTTGCCCTCGATGGTGCTGTGCCGCTTCTCCACGAACGCCTCGAGCGCGGCCTTGGCCTGGTCGTACTGGCCGGCGGCCAGCAACCCGCGCCCGAGCTCCAGGTCGATCGCGCCCGTCCCGTAGTCGGGCTCGATCAGGCGGGCCTCCTCGAGCGCCGCCGCCCCGCGCTCGACCTGACCCGCACCGAGCAGCGCCACGCCGAGCAAGAAGTAGGTGCGCGCCGCCTCGTCCCCCTGCTCGACGTTGTAACGGAGGACCTCGGCGGCCTCGCGGTGGCGGCGGCGGGACAGGAGCAGGTCGGCGAGCTCGACGCGGGCCCGGCGGTCGTGCGGGTTGTGCGCGAGGGAGCGGCGGAGGCGCCCGATCCGGCGAAAACGTCCGGCGATGCGCAGGGGATCCGGGAGGATGCCGAGGGTAAAGCGATCGACGGCGAGCCAGAAGACCAGGAGGATTCCGAGCGCCAGGATCGGGTTGCCAACGACAGCCGTCAGCAACATCCACTGGATCCACTTCACCGCCCGAAGAACCTAAGCGAAAACGGGTCGGTTTTTCCAGGTTGATCTCGCGATGATCGCTCTGCTAGTCGGCCGCACGGACATGCAGATTCGCGCCGACGAGATTTCCCAGATCATTCGCCAGCAGATCGAGAACTACGACAAGAAGGTCGAGGTCGCCGAGACGGGCTCGGTCCTGACCATCGGCGACGGCATCGCGCGGGTCTACGGCCTCGAGAACGCCGAGGCCGGCGAGCTGATCGACTTCCCGGAGGGGCTCCAGGGGATCGTGCTCAACCTCGAGGAGAACAACGTCGGCATTGCGCTGATGGGAGAGAGCTCACATGTCCGGGAGGGCGACACCTGCAAGCGGACCGGCCGCATCGCCGATGTCCCGGTGGGCGACGCGCTGCTGGGCCGGGTGGTCAACGCGCTGGGTCAACCGGTCGACGGCAAGGGTCCGATCGAGACCACTGAACGCCGCAAGATCGAGATCAAGGCGCCCGGCATCATCGCGCGGCGCAGCGTGCACGAGCCGATGCAGACCGGCATCAAGGCGATCGACACCATGATCCCGATCGGCCGCGGGCAGCGCGAGCTGATCATCGGCGACCGCCAGACCGGCAAGACCGCCATCGCGATCGACACGATCCTCAACCAGAAGGGTGGCGACCTCCACTGCTTCTACGTCGCCATCGGTCAGAAGCAGTCGACCGTCGCGCAGGTGCACCACAAGCTCGAGCAGTCGGGCGCGATGGAGTACACCACGATCGTGATCGCGGGTGCCTCCGATCCGGCGCCGCTCCAGTTCCTGGCGCCGTACTCGGGCGTGACGATGGCCGAGTTCTACCGGGACAACGGCAAGCACGCGCTCATCATCTACGACGACCTCTCCAAGCAGGCCACGGCCTACCGCCAGCTGGCGCTCTTGCTCCGCCGCCCGCCGGGCCGCGAGGCCTACCCAGGCGACGTCTTCTATCTCCACAGCCGACTGCTCGAGCGCGCCGCCAAGCTCTCCAACGCCCGCGGCGGCGGCTCGCTGACGGCGCTCCCGATCATCGAGACCCAGGCCGGCGACGTTTCGGCGTACATCCCCACCAACGTCATCTCGATCACCGACGGTCAGATCTTCCTCGAGACCGACCTCTTCAACTCCGGCCAGCGTCCCGCCGTGAACGCCGGCATCTCGGTCTCGCGCGTGGGCGGAGCGGCGCAGATCAAGGCCATGAAGACGGTCGCGCAGCACCTCCGCCTGAAGCTGGCCGCCTTCCGCGAGCTCGCCGCATTCGCGCAGTTCGGCTCTGACCTCGACCCGGCCACCAAGCGCGAGCTCGACATCGGGCAGCGGCTGATGGAGCTGCTCAAGCAGCCGCAGTACCAGCCCGCGCCCGTCGAGCGGCAGGTGGTGGTGATCTGGGCCGCCACGTTCCCCTCGAAGCCGCAGAACGAGGAGTACAAGGACGTCAAGAAGTTCCCCGAGGGCATGTTCATCCTCGACGTCCCGGTCGAGAAGATCGCCGCCTTCGAGCGCGAGCTGCTCAGCTACTTCGACGGCAACGCCGCCGACGTGATCAAGGAGCTCCGCGAGAAGCAGTCGATCAGCGCCGAGCTGGAGAAGAAGCTGTTCGAGCACGTCACCAAGTTCAAGAAGGCCTTCATGGCCTCGCTGGAGAAGTGACCCGGTGCGCCTTGCGCTGGTCGCCTTGCTGCTGATCCCGAGTGCGTGCTCCTACCTCTTGCCGGCGACGTGGCGCGCGTTCCGGGCAGATCCGGACGACGCCGCGCCGGCGATCACCAAGGCCCTCGACGCGCGGCAGCTGTCGGTGGAGTCGTTCGATCAGGCGGGGAGAAAGATCGTCACCGGCTGGCAGGAGGCGAGCGACGGCGTCGACAAGACGCACGAGCGCTTCGTCATCACCTGGGAGCGGGACGACAAGGACGGCACGCTCACCATCTACGTCCGTCACGAGGCGCAAGACCAGGAGATGACCGACGGCCGCCCGACCTGGGGCGGCACCTACCACAACGGCGACAAGGAGACGGCGCTCCTGAATCAGATCACCAAAGAGCTCAAGGCGCTCGCCAAGCCGATGGATAGCTGAGCCTCACTCCAGGATCATGTCGACCGGGACGCCCTCCTCGTCGAGGGCGCGGACCTTGATCGGGAGCCCGTCAGCCTGCACCCACAGCCCGGTGGGAAGGCGGCCGGCGGAGAGCTTGGCCTCGACGCGGGCGATGCCGTCGATCCGATCGCGCAGCGTGTAGCTCTGGAGCGTAACCACCGGGCTGAGCATCGGGAGCGAGAGCGCGATGGTGCGCACTTCGACCGGCTTGCCCGGCTCGAGCGTGGGGAGCAGCAGGCTCATCGCCAGCGTGTGGAACAGCGGCGTGCCGAAGCCGAAGGTGGTGCCGGGGGCGTACGGGACGATCCGCTCCTCCTTGCCGCCGATCCCGCGGACGTGAACCTCGAAGTTGCCCTGCTTCTCCCAACCGCGCGCGGTGCGTCGCTGGCCGAGAACCTCGATCCAGGCCTCGAACGCCACCGGCTCGGTGGTGCGCTCGTCGATCGCGAGGAGATAGCCCTGCCGGTGGCCCTCGGGACCGTCGAACACCGTCTCTCCCCGGACCGTCCATACGGACGCCGAGGAGGTGATCGTGAAGTGCTCGTAGCCGATGGGCGCGCCGGCGCGCTCGATCCGGTAGCGGCCCGAGCGCGGTGCGACCAGCGCGGGCCGGGCGGCCGAAGGCGCGCGCAGTGAATGAGCCGCGCCGTGGGCGTAGCAGCCCGCGATCGCGCAGAACAGAGCGCTGGCCTTGCGCATTTTCCCGATTCTACCGCGGTTTTCCTCGTTGCCGGTGCCTTCGAGGCTCTGGTAGCGTCCGCGCGCCGATGGACTCCTTCACCTCACTCTTCGAAGTGATCCGGCTGTCCGATCAGGTCTTCTTCCTCTTCGCCACGATGGCCGTGGTGGGCGCGGCCGGGACGGCCCTCTCGAAGAACCTGGTGTACTCCGCCTTCGCCCTCCTCGCCTCACTCTTCGGTGCGGCCGCGCTGTTTGCGTGGCTGTCTGCGGACTACCTGGCGATCACCCAGCTCATCGTCTACGTCGGCGGCATCCTGGTGCTGTTCCTCTTCGCGGTGATGCTCACCAACAAGATCACCGAGGTCCGGGGCTCGAACCCGGTCGTCGGCGAGAAGCCGGCGGCCGTGGTCTCGCTGGGCCTGTTCGCGCTGCTCGCCTACGTGGCGGTGGAGACGCCCTGGCCCGAGCTCGCGTCTCCGGCCCGCCACGAGACGACCGCCACGATCGGCGACGCCCTGCTCTCCACCTATCTGCTGCCGTTCGAGGCGCTGTCGGTGGTGATCCTGGCGACCATGGTCGGCGCCGTCATCATGGCCCGGAAGGAGATCAAGGACTGATGCCTCAGCTCGAGCTGCTCCACGTCGGCCTCAAGCACTTCCTCTTCATCGCGGCGGCGCTCTTCGCGCTGGGCACCTACACCGTGCTCACGCGCCGGAACGCGGTCGGAGTCCTGATGGGGGTCGAGCTGATCCTCAACAGCGCCAACCTCAACCTGGTGGCCTTCGCCCATTACACCACCGGCGGAATCGACGGACAGGTGTTCGCCCTGCTGGTCATCGTGGTGGCCGCGGCCGAGGCCGCCATCGCGCTCGCGATCGTGCTGTCGATCTACCAGAACTTCTCCACGATCGACGCGACCAAAGCCGACATCATGAAAGGCTGACGCGCCCGGATGGGCCTCTCTCTCTTCTTGATCCGACACGAGGACGCTGAACAGGGGCCCCAACTCCCCGACGCCCACCGCGGCCTCACCGCGGCCGGACGGCATCGCATGCGCGCGACCGCGGCGCTCTTCGCGCAGCACGACGGCGTCGACGTCATCTTCACCAGCCCGCTCGTCCGCGCCGTGCAGACGACGGAGATCCTGGCGGCGGGCCTCGCGCACGACGCGCCGATCCACGCGCGGAACGTGATCGCGGAGCCGCACTCGGTCGAGGCGTTCCTCTCGGTGCTCGACGAGCTGACGGCGAGCGAGCGGCGCGTCGCGATCGTCGGCCACGAGCCCACGCTGAGCTCGATCGCGTCGCACGTCCTGGGGACGCGGTTCCGCTCGTTCTCGAAGGGGATGGTGCTGGCGCTCGACTATGACGCCGACTCGGGACGCGCCACTTTTCGATACATGATTGACGGCTCCGGACCGACCTACCTCACCGCCCCGTGACCTTCTCGCTCCGCGAGCGGATCGTCACGCACCGCCGATCCTCCTCCAGCGCGCTGGCCAGCGGCCGCGTCAGCAGCTCGGGCAGGTCGTTCTTCGTCAGCTTCGCCGCCATCCGGGTCGCGCTCTTCTCCGAGCAGGTGGAGGGTAGGAGCCCCATGTAGCGGCTGAGGAACTCGCTGTCCTTGGTCTTCACCAGCGCATCGAGCGCGTCGAAGTACGAGTCGCCGAGCACCTGCTCGTGGAGCGCGTCCTGGCCGAAGGGGAAGAGATTGTCGATGACGACGATGGCGTCGGCCATCGGAAGCGCCGGCAATTTCGCCAGCAAGCGGCGCTTCGAGGCCAGCGTGGGCGCGGACGCCTCCACCGCCAGCTGCCCGCGACGGCCGGTGTCGGAGGGATTGCGCTTGCGCTCGCGCGCGACCAAGGCGGTGACCGGCGCTCCCAGGGCCGACGCGCGCGCCAGGACCGCCCAGCGGCGATCTCTGATCCAGCGTCACGCCGGCGATCTGCACCCTTCCCTCGACCAGCCTCGCCAGCTCGAGCCCGACCTTCCGCTCCGAGGCGGTGGCCACCCAGGCGTCGAACCACGCCAGCTGGATCTCGGAGCCCGCCGGCGCCGCGATGGTCCGGGCGCGCAGGAACGCGGAGAGGTCCGGGAGGTCCGACTCGAGCGACAGATACGCGACCAGCGCGCCGGTGTCGTCGCTTCCGCCGTCGATCGTCCCCAGGACCGCGCGGAGGACGACCAGCTCGGTCTCGAGAGGAAGATGGGCCTTCACGAGCGTCAGGTAGTCGGCGGGGGCAAGACGGGCGTCGCGGACCATCTCGTAGAGGGCCTGCCAGATCAGCGCGCGCACCATGGGCTCGCGGAGACGGGAGAGGTTTCGCCTCACCGAGGCCAGGGTGCGGTCGTCCAGGATCAGCTTGGCGTAGTCGCGATCGGCGTAGTTCACGAGCACGATCTGGGGACAAGGCTTGCCGGCGGCCGCGTCGATCCGCGTGCGCGCGCCCGAGTAGGTGGCATCGATGACGTCGGGATGATCGAGGTCCTCGAACAGCGCGATCCGGGTCCGGTGGGTCCGCAAGGTGGGGAAGCGGTCGGGGGCCGACTGGACCAGATCGAGGGACTCGACGCGATCATCCTTGCAGGCGAGCTCGGGGCGGACCGCGTTCAGCCCGGGCGTGTCGAGCCACTCGTCGGTCCATCGCTCGAGCGGGACACCGGCGGTCTCCTCGAGCGCCTCCACGAAGTCGCGCCGGTCCGCGTTGGCGAAAGCGTGCCGGGAGAAGTAGCGGCGGACGGCCTCCCGGAACTTCTCCTCAGAGACCGCGAACGCGATCTGCGACAGCGCCGAGGCGCCCTTGCCGTACGTGATTCCGTCGAAGTTCCCGAACGCGTCCTCGGTGTTCTTCACGTCGGCCTCGATCGGGTGCGTGGTGGCGAGCTGGTCCTCGCGGTAGGCCCAGGCCTTGGACTCGGCGTCGAAGTCGAGCCACGCGCGCTCGGAGTGGAGGGCCTCGTCCATCGCGATCGCCGACAGATAAGTGGCGAAGCTCTCGTTGAGCCAGAGGTCGTCCCACCAGCGCATCGTCACCAGATCGCCGAACCACATGTGGGCCATCTCGTGCAAGATCACGCGGGCCCGGCCCTCGAGATCGTCGGCGGTGGGCGTGCGGCGGAAGATGAAGTCCTCGGAGAACGTCACCGCGCCCACGTTCTCCATCGCCTCGTAGTTCATCGCGGGCGGGACCACCTGATCGTACTTCCCGAACGGGTAGGGGACGCCGAACAGCTCGCCGTAGAAAGCCAGGCCGCGGCGCGTGACGTCGAACCAGGCGTCGGCGTCGACATAGCGGGCGAGCGCGCGCCGCGCAAAGAGTCGGAGCGGGATGTCGCCGGCCTGGGCCTCCCAGACCTGGTAGTCGCCGGCGTGGAGCGAGAACAGATAGGTGCTGAAGCGCTCCGTCTCCTCGAAGATCCAGCGGCGGCGATCGCCCGCGTCCAGGATCTCGTGCTCGCGGGCCGCGGTGATCACGCTCCAGGCGGCCGGGGCCTCCACCGTGATCCGGTAGGTGGCCTTGAGATCGGGCTGATCGAAGCACGGGAACAGAGTGTTCGCGAGGTAGGGCTCGAAGTCGGTGAAGAGGTAGATCCGGCCGTCCTCCGGATCGCGCCAGCGCGTCAGGCCGGCGCCGTCGGACGAGTACGGGTGGCGGAAGTCGATCGAGAGCACGTTCTCGCCCGCCTGGAGGCGATCCGCGGCGATCGGGAGGTAGCGGCCTCCGTAGCTCGGCTCGACCGTCTCGCCGTTGGCGATCAGACCGACCACCGTGCCGCCGTCGAAGTCGACCGTGATCGGCGCGGGGCGAACCATCGTGAAGTGGATGACCGAAGTGCCGATGAGCTCGGGGGCAGTGGCGTCGATCGAGAGGCCGAGCTCGTAGCGGACGTTCGCGATGACGTCGGCGCGGTGCAGCGCGTGTCGCACGCCCAACCCCCGCGCCTCCGTGCGCACCTCAGGGCCCGTGTGCGACAGAGCCAGGAGCGCGAGCACCGGGAGCATGGCGCGAGCCTATCAATGATAGGTGATCGGATCGCAGCCTTTTCCGCAGAGGTGGCGGACCGCCGCGGGCAGCGCGCCCACCGCCGTGAAGCCGACCTCGAGGCCATCGCGCTTCACCGAGAAGACACGCCCGACCGGACACGGCTCGCCCTCGATCCCCTCCCAGGCGTCGAGCCAGCGCCCGGGCCGGCTCCGGATCGTCCTCGTTCTCCTGCGCGCGGATCATGAGCTCGACGGTCTCGCGGTCGAACTCTTGATCGTCGATCCGCTCGGCCAGGAGATCGCGGAGCGAAGGTCCCGACCAGTGCTGGGCGATCCGCAGGGTGAGCAGGGCCCGCCGCCGGGCCGCCTGGAGCGTCTCGTCGACCGGTCCAGTGCGATCCCAGGGCGCGGGCACGCAGTACGGGCCCCCGACCTCGGCCAGCACCAGCGACTCCTGGAGGTCGAGCGCGGTCCGTTCGTCCGGGGCCGTGCAGAAGAGCCGGGCCCCTTCGGCGCCGTCGACCTGTGAAGCCTCGAGCGGGCACGCCAGCTCGGTGCGATCGCTCGGCGCCGCGAAGACCCGAGCGAAGCGTCCCATCGCGATGGCGGCCACCCCGCCGGCCACGCAGCCGCCGTAGAGCGCGAGCCACGGGACGGTACGCCACCAGCGCGTCCGGACGTGCGCCAGCCGCTGCTCGAGCTGGCGGACGATCGCGAGCTTCTGCGCGAAGGGTGCGGGCCGGTCGCCGCGGAGGCGGGCCCAGATCCAGCGGACCGGATCGGCGGGCCGCTCGACGGCCTCCTCGGCGCGAAACTCGGCCTCCATCCGCGAGGTGCGGAACCCGAGCGGAATGGTCATCGCGACCAGGAGCGCGATGATCACGACCACCGGCTCACGGGAGAAGACGCCCAGCGCGGCGAAGCTGGCCACCGCCAGCACCTTGAAGGCTGCGTCCAGCCAAGGACGACCGGCGAAGAGGAGCGCATGCACGATGCGCCCGCCGTCGAGCGGGAAGATGGGGAGCAGGTTGAACAGGTTCACCGAGACCAACATCAGGATCACCGAGCGTCCGATCTGGGAGCTCGGAACCGAGGAGAACGGGAGGGCAAGGAGAGCGCCCAGGAGCAGGCCGGGCATCGGTCCGGCCAGCAGGATGATCATCTCCTCGGGGAGCGACGGCCGATCCTTGCGGCCGGTGGCGGCGGCTCCCAAGAAGGGGATGAAGAAGATGGTGGTGTCGCGATAGTCGAACAACCGCATCGCCAGGTAGTGACCGAGCTCGTGAAAGAAGATCACGGCGACCAGGACGAGCAGTCCGGTGGCGTCGAACAGGTGGAGCATCGAGAGCGCGAACAGCGCGGCGGTGCCGCCGAAGATCACCACCATGGTCTGGCGCCGGTTGGGAGTGCGCCGGACGTCCTCGTGACGCCGGTACGCCCTCACCTCCTCGGAGAGCGGCGGCTCGGGATACAGCCCGGGGTGCTCGGCGGCGTGGGCGCGGCGCGCGGCGGCCATCTTCGAGAGCTGCTTCCTCGCCGACATGATTTTTCGCGTGCCGATGAGCGCGCCCTTGGCGGTGAGCTCGAGCGTGCCCGGCTCCCGGCCGGCCCGGGCCAACCCCAGCGTCCGCAGGCTCTCCAGATAGCGGTGATCTCGAAGCTCGCCGGCGACCAGCCGCGCGTCGGGCGTCATCGGTCGCCCGCGCGCCCCCTGCAGGCGCGCCAGATGCGCGCGCGCGGCCTCCTCGAGCGTGGGCGCGTACGGATCGAAGAGCTCGACACCGGGATAGTCGCCGACCATCGCGTAGGTCAGGCCGTTCAGCGTCAACAGCGGCACCTCGCACTCGGTCGAGAGTGTGAGGCTTGCGCTCCAGCGATCCGGGCTCTCGCCGGCGCCCACGGTGGCGAAGGTGGCGGTCTCGGCGTGGTAGAGCTCGAGCACGTCCACCTGATCGTCGCGTGTCCGCAGCGCCCGTCGCACCCGGGTGAAGCCAAGCTCCTCGAACCCGAGGGGCGCGAGGCGGGCGGCCACCGTGCGGAGGAACTGCGCCAGCTCGGGGTCGACGTCGAGCGTGTCGACCCGCCGGTACGCCGTCGACTGCAGCGTCACCCGGAGCAGCGCCAGGAACGCCATCAGGAGCGGGAGCACGCGCAGGAGGGCCCAGACACCCAGGATCCAGACGAAGATCGTCCAGCTCACGCCCGGCCTCGCAGCTCCTCGACCAGGGCCCTCATCCGTCCCTCCGCGATCGCGGAGCGGATCTGCTCCATCAGGCGCTGAAAGAACCAGAGGTTGTGCATCGTGGTCAGCCGGTGGACGAGGATCTCGTTGGTCATCCAGAGGTGGCGCACATAACCGCGCGAGAAGGTCCTGCAGGTGGGGCAGTCGCAGCGTTCGTCGATCGGCCGGGCGTCCTCGCGGTGGGAGGCGTGCTTGACCACGAAGACACCGTCGGAGGTGAAGAGGCGCCCGTTGCGGGCGTTGCGGGTCGGGATCACGCAGTCGAACATGTCCACGCCGGCGGCGACGCCCTCGATCAGGTCCTCTGGCAACCCGACGCCCATCAGATACCGGGGCCTCTCCCGCGGCAGGCGAGCGGCGGTGAAGCGGGTGATTCGGAGCATGTCCTCCTTCGACTCGCCGATGGCGACGCCGCCGATCGCGTAGCCGTCGAGATCGCGCGCTTCGATCTCCGACGCGTGCTCGGCGCGGAGCTCCTCGTGCAAGCCGCCTTGCACGATCCCGAAGAGTGAGGTCAGGTCCGGCTGCCGGCGCGCGGCCAGACAGCGGTCGAGCCAGCGCGTGGTACGTTTCATCGAGTCGACGACGTACTCGCGCGTGGCGTCGGCCGGCGGACACTCGTCGAACGCCATCGCGATGTCGGTGCCGAGCGCCTCCTGGACCTCGATCGCGCGCTCGGGCGTGAGCTGCTCGCGCGCGCCGTCGTACGGGCTCTGGAAGGTCACGCCGGACTCGTCGATCGTCCGTCGCTCGCTCAGAGAGAAGACCTGGAAGCCGCCGCTGTCGGTGAGGATCGAGTGGGGCCAGCCGGCAAAGCGATGCAGCCCGCCCAGCTTCTTCACCACCTCGTGACCCGGGCGCAGCATCAGGTGGTACGTGTTGCCGAGGATGATCCGGGAGCCGCTCGCGTCCACCTCCTCGGGGAGCATCGCCTTCACCGAGCCGCCCGTGCCGACCGGCATGAACACCGGAGTATCGACCGTCCCGTGCGGCGTGATCAGGCGTCCCAGGCGCGCGCCGGTCTCGGTGTCCTCCTTGAGGAGCTCGAAGCGGACGGTTCTCATCAGAGGATCAACATCGCGTCGCCGTAGGAGAAGAAGCGATAGCCCTCCTTCACCGCCTCCCGGTAGGCCCGCATCGTGAAATCGTAACCCGCAAACGCCGCCACCAGCATCAGCAGAGTGGACTTGGGGAGGTGGAAGTTGGTCAGCAGGACGTCGGCGTTCTGGAACCGATGGCCGGGACGGATGAACAGATCGGTAGCGCCGGCACACGCCCGCACCGGGGTGCCGATCGTCTCGAGCACCCGGGTGACCGTGGTGCCCACCGCGACGATCCGGCCTCCGGCGGCCCGGGTCCGCGCGATCGTGTCGGCGGCCACTGCGTCGAGCTCGTAGCGCTCGGCGTGCATGACGTGGTCCTCAATCCGTTCGGCCCGCACCGGAAGGAAGGTCCCCGGCCCCACGTGAAGCGTGAGGCGGGTCCACTCGATCCCGCGACGCGCCAGCGCGCTCATCACCTCCCGCGTGAAGTGCAGGCCCGCGGTCGGTGCCGCCACCGAGCGCTCGGCACCGGCCCGCGCAAAGATCGTCTGATAGCGCTCGGCGTCGGCGGCATCGGGGGACCGTCCCAGATAAGGAGGCAGCGGGACCTCGCCGAAGCGCGCGGCCACGCCCTCGTCCGGCAGCGCGAGCACACAGAAGCCCTCGTCGAGCCGCGCCCGCACGGTGATCTCGACCTCGCGGGCCGCCGAGAGCACGAGCACCTGACCGGGCTTCAGCGGCTTCGAGGTGTTCACCATCGCCCGCCACCCGCCGCTCGCTTCGGGCTCCACCAGGAGGATCTCGACCTTTCCTCCGGTCTGCTTCTTCTCCGCCTGGAGGCGTGCGTGCAGGACCTTCGTGTCGTTGACCACCACCAGATCGCGGGGCCGGAGCAGCCGGGGCAGATCGACGAAGCCTGCGTGCTCGAGGACCTCACCGTCCCGGCGGAGCACCAGGAGGCGCGAGGCGTCCCGGCGGTCGGCCGGACGGCGCGCAATCGCTGCCTCCGGCAGCTCGTAGTCGAAGTCTTCGAGGCGCACGGCGAAGCCGAGGCACCGTAGTGAGGCGAAGCGCGTTTCGCAACTGCTCGATCCGCCGTTTGGCGGAGGCCCCAGGCCCCCATTCGTCATACCTTCGATCAGGTGATCCCGCTGCTCGACCGGCCGCACGCCGAAGCCCGCGCCCTCCTCGCGACCGGCGCGCCGGCGTTTCTCTTCGTAAACCCGGTCGAGTTTCACGGTCCCCACCTCCCGCTCCACACCGACGCGCTGATCAGCCGGGGCCTGGCGCGTGACCTGTTCGCGCGCCTCCTGGAGCACCGTCCCGACTGGCCGTTCGTCGGCACCTCCGATCTCGAGGTGGGCGTCGAGCCCGTGCCGGGTCCGGGGAGCCGCCCGGTCCCCTACTCGGAGGTGCGGGCGCGTGTGGTCCTGGCCTGCCGTGCGCTCGCGGATCTGGGCGCGCAGCGCGTCGTGCTCATGACCTTCCACGGCAACCCGCTGCACAGCATCGCGATGGACGCCGGCGTCCGGTATCTCGCCAAGCGGGGCGTGCGGGCGCTATCGCCCTTCAACCTGCTGATGCGGAAGATGCTCGAGGTGGAGCGCGAGGAGCTCCTGACGCACAAGGCTGCGCTCGCGGATCACGTCGGCGACCCGTCGGTGCTGGAGGATCTTCGATCACGCTGCCGCAGGACTTCCACGCGGGATTCTCGGAGACCTCGCTGATGCTCCACTACGCGCCCGATTCGGTGTCGAACGACTACGTGCGCTTGCCGCCGTGCCCTCCGCTCGTCCCGAACCCGGCGCTGGCCGCGGCGGCGCGCACCCTCCGATCGCTGGGCCGCCGGGATCTCGCGCGCGAGCTGGACTTCGCGGCCGTCGGTCTCGGTTGGTTCGCGCTGCGCCCCTTCCCTGGATACACGGGGCGCCCTCACCTCGCGCGGTCCAAGATCGGGGCGCACCTGGCGGCGCGGTTCGTCGAGGAGTGGGCGGAGCCGATGCGCCGCGTGCTGCTCGAGGGCGCGCCCTGGCCCCGGCCGATCATGCGCTGGACGGCCTGGCTCTCGCTGGGCGGGCGCATCGGCAGCACCGTCATCGCGCACGACGCGATCACCACGGCGCTCCCCGAGCTGGCCAGCTGACACCTCCTCAGTAGATTCGCTTCAAACGAACACCGCGGTAGTAATAGGCGAGGATGGTCCGGTAGGTCTTGCCGGCCTCGGCCATCCCCTTCGCGCCCCACTGGCACATCCCGACGCCGTGGCCGAAGCCCCTGCCCTCGATGTGGATCGTGTTGCCCTTGGTGACCGCGGTGAAACGCGAAGAGTAGAGATCGGTGAACCCGACCGCCTCCCTCACCTTCGACGGCGACAGCTGCTGCGTCTTCTTGTCCACCTGGAGCTTGACCGCGCTGGTCTCCTCGGGCCGGGAGAACCGCTCGATCTTGCCCTTGGTGAGGTGGGCCTGGCGCAGGCGCTTCGACATCTCGTCGAGGGTCATGGTCTTGGTCCATCGATGCAGCGAGGAGCCGCGGCACCACTTGCACGCCTTCGGCGCCAGGTACGGGACCTCGCGACCGAACGCCGCCTTCGCAGAGACCGTCCGACCGCCGCACGTGGAGTGAAAGAGCGCCTGCACCAGATCGTGATCGAACGAGAGCACCTCGCCGCGCGTCTCCTTCACCGCCTCGATCACTCCCGGCCGGATCCGATCGGCGCCCTTGTACACCTGCGAGAGGACCGTCGAAGACAGATCGTAGGGACGTCCGGTCGCGCGCATCATCATCCGGCGCTGCATCGCGTACGTGCGTGCCGCGACCGCCTGCGCCTTGAGGGCCTCGAGCGGCCAGGTCGGGTTCATCTCGCTTCCGACGATGCCGAGGAGGTAGGTCTCGAGGAGCAGCCGGTTGACCACCAGGATCGCGCCGTCCTGGATCAAGATCTGGATCCGGCCGAAGTAGATCCCACCGTCGACCTTCACGGCATCGACGGCCTCGGCGATCAGCGTCTTCGCCCGCGCGACCTCGCGCTCGCCCGCGCGCACCGACAGCACGCCGCCGTCGAGCCGGACCTCGGCGCTCCCGATGCCACCCCAGGCGTAGAGACGGTCTCCGGACTCGCCGTCGAACAGCGCCAGGTGATCACCCCCGACCGTCACCGGCTGCGCGCCGGATCCGATCGCGATCCGGACCTCCTCCTCGGCGGAGGCCGCGCGCGCGAGCAGCAACGACAGGCACGCGACGGCGAGCGCTCGCGCCATTCTGAAGGCCAACATCCTACAATCGCCGGCCTTCGGCAAAAAAGCATCGCAATGCTGCGGGCCCGCTATACCATTCCGCCGCTTTGCTTCGCTTCGTGTCGAGGAGCGTCGGCCGTCGCATCGGCGCAATCGTCGGGCTGGCCCTGGCGGTCTTCGGCATCGGCGGCCTCTATCTGGTCCTCAACCAGACGTTTCGCACCCAGGAGACGATCACCAAGCGCCTCCTGAGCACGCTCGCCCAGGCGGTCGGCACCTCCTTCAAGAGCTTCGACACCCGCACCGGACAACATCCGGTGGGCGACATCTCTGCCGATCTCGCCCAGTTCCCCGAGATCGAGGTCCTCGACGTGTTCGACCGTCACGGGCGGATCCGCTGGTCGAGCGACGTCCGGAGGCGGGGAAAGATGGCGGAGGCGGAGCTGATCTCGGCGCTCACCAGCACGCCCACGGCGCTGGCGCCGCACCGCCGCGCGCAGGATGAGATGCAGGTCGTCGTACCGCTGCGAAAGACGTCGAGCTGTCTGCCGTGTCACGACAAGAGCCCGGATCCGATCGGCGGTCTCGCCGTCACCGCCAGCAACCGCAAGCTCCTCTCCGGCGTCGTCGATTTCACCGAGCGCGCCGGCATCACCGTGGTGATCTCGCTGATCCTGCTGACGGTGCTGCTCCTCTACCTGATCGATCGCGTGGTGGTCTCCCGCATCCGCGCGCTGGTGGGCGTGATGACCAAGGCCGAAGAGGGCGACTTCCTGGTCCGCGCCAATGTCAGCTCGCACGACGAGATCGGCCTGCTCGCCTCCACGTTCAACAAGATGCTCGCCAAGATCACCGACCTGCGCGTCGAGCGCATCGAGTCGGAGCGAGAGATGACGCAGGTGATGGACGAGCTCTCGCTCAAGGCCGAGCTCGCCAAAAAGTCCGAGCTCCTCGAGGGCGCGAACGCGCGGCTCGAAGCCCGGCTCAAGCAGCTCTCGTTCCTCAACCAGCTCGCCCGCGATCTCGCGTCGCGGCTCGACCTCGACTTCCTGATCGATCTCCTATCGAGCCGCCTCTCTGAGGCCTTCGGCGTCCCGGCGCTGGCGGTTCTCCTCTTCGAGCGCAGCTCGAACCAGCTCCGCGTCATCAAGGTCCGCGGCCTCGCGGACGAGCTCGAGGTGCTCGGCAAGCCCTTCGACCCCGCCGTTCAGCCGGGTGGCGGCGCCGTGCTGGCCAAGCAGCCCCGATACACCGCCGACCTCGGTGGCGGCCGCGGGAGCCTGTTCGCCGTGCCGCTCCTCTACCAGGACAGCGTGATCGGCTTGCTCCGCTTCACCTCGCCCGACCTCGACGGATTCAGCGAGGAGGACCGCGACCTCTTCGTCACCGTCGCAAGCCAGGCGGCGCTGGCGCTGGCGAACGCTCAGCTCTTCCAGGAGACCCTCGAGCTCTCGCTGAAGGACGGGCTGACCGGCATCCTCAACCGCCGCGCGCTCGAGTCTCGACTCGAGCTGGAGTGGTCGCGCGCGCTCCGCGACGAGGCGCCACTCTCGATCGTGATGGTCGATATCGATCACTTCAAGGTCTACAACGACCAGCACGGCCACCAGCTCGGCGACGAGACCCTGCGCCGCGTCGCCCGCATCATCGAGCGCAACATCCGAAAGGTCGACGCGGTCGCGCGCTACGGCGGCGAGGAGTTCGCGATCATCCTGCCCCGCGCCGGCAAGAAGGAGGCGATCGAGGTGGCCAAGAAGCTGCGCCGCAGCGTCGAGCAGGCCGACTTCGTCCGCGGCTACCTCCAGCCGCTGGGCCGCGTCACTATCTCCTGTGGTGTCAGCACCGCCCCCGAGGACGCCGCCACCGTGGAGGATCTGATCAAGCGCGCCGACGAGTCGCTGTTCGCCGCCAAGGAGGGCGGTCGCAACACGGTGCGCGCGTGGGGCGAGGCGGTGGTGGAGAGCAACGCCTCGGAGGCCGCCGGAGGCTGAGTCCGTCAGGACTGCAGGCTGCGAATTGGGACCGGTTCTCAAGAACCGGTCCGAACCTCTTACCGTGACCGCTCAGGACCGGTTCTAGAGCGAGCGCTGGAGCGCGAGGAAGAGGGTGCGCCAGGTATGGACAATCCATCCACCGTCGCCGTTCTCCATGACCACCCCGGTGAGGACGAGCGCGCTCAGCAGGAGGAGCATGAAGAACGCCATCCGCATCCGTGGCCAGCCCCGCTTCGGGGGACGCAGCGCGATGGAGGAGAGGTCGTCCGTAGGCGCCAGCTCCTCGGGCGGGAGGATGATGATCTCGGCCAGCGGCTCGGAGAGCGCGGCCTCGCGGCGCACCACCTGGGGCCGGAGGCTGGAGACGCGCCGGGGCGGCGGCGTCGTCATCGACGGGGTCCGCGGTACCACGCTCTGCGAGCGCCAGCGCTGGACGAGCGCACGCATGGCGGTCGCCTTGTGGGAGAAGCACTGGCGCATCAGCTTGGCGAGCTCGTTGGCCCGGTCGATCCCGGTGGTGCGGGAGCGAACGTAGTCGTTGAGATCCTCCGCCAGCAGCACCAGGTCGTCGGTCGGCCTCTGATCGATGGCGCGCATGACGATGCGGTCGAGATCCGTGCCGGCCTTCGGGGGCGTGAGCTCGCCGGACGGCTTTCGGCCGACGAGCATCTCCCAGAGGATCAACCCGATGGCCCGGGTGGCCGGCATGGGAGCTCGCCCCTGTAACAGCGAGACTCCAATAGAGACCGCCTTGAGCTCGCCGGACTCGTAGCTCACCACGATCTGCCCGCTCGAGAGGTCGCCCACCATGCCGCGGCCCGTCCGCTCGCGCGCCCGATCGAGCGCGCGCGCCAGATCCCGCGCGATGCAGATCGCCAGGAGTTTCGGGATGGCGGCGCGATGGTTCTTGACGATCTGCTCGAGGCTCTCACCGCCGAAGAAGTCCGTGACGACGAAGATGCCGTCTTCGGTCCGGACGACCTCGCGCGGCATCACCAGGATCGGATCGTCGAGTGTCCGCGAGCGCGCCGCCATCGCGCGCAGCTCTTGCTCCGCGGACGGCGTGGCCCGCGGGAAGTGGTGGAGCGCGAAGAGGTGGTCCGCGTCGGTGAGGCGGCGGGCTGCGAAGAGCTGGACACCGTCCAGGTCGTTGCATCGACCCAGGATCTGGTAGTCGCCCGCGATCGAGAGCGAACGCATTCCAGACGACAGATCGAATGATCAGCGTCATGCCGCAAGGGGGCGGATGGGGCTCGAAGTGGTGCGAAAGGGCCGAGCAACCGCCACGATTCTCACCCGGCCGTCATGGACCTGTTCGCGGTTGAAACGCCGCGACAGCGGCCCGACCGCGCGACCGGTGCAATCGAGAAGAATCGCGGGCGCTCCACTTTTTTCGAGAGACGCGTTCAGTACCGACCGATGGTCACCGTCCCCAGGGTCCGCTTGGAGAGCGGCCCGACGTAGAGGGGCTGGCGGGTGGTCACCGTGATCTCTCCGTCCGTCTGAAACCGGCCCTTCACGACGACTTCGCCGACCAGAGCGCTCAGAACCACGCCGTTCCCGGCCGGCCGCACCGCGAAGTCGCCCTCGTGCTTGCCGAGCTTTTTCGTTGACCGGATGTTCACACTGACCGGCCTCTTGGCCTTGGCCTTGCCCTCCGGGCGCGCGACGGCGGCCACGTTGAACCACCCGTCCTCGATCCAGACGTACACTCCCTCATTCGTCTTCTCGTCGAGGACGGGGGCGCCGACGGCCTTGGTCCAATCGAGGCGTTTCACCGGAGCCTCCTTGGCAGGGGCAGCCGGCCCGAGCACGAGGAGCGCGAGCAGGAGGGCACGCATGAGCGCGAGCTTACCACCCCGCCATCGCCGGGAAATCCCGAGCGATCGCCGACAGATGAAGATCGCAGGCTGGCGACCGTCGGAGTCTCGGATAGAGTCGGCGCCGCACATGGATCGCCAAGTCATCGGGCCCCGCTCGGGCAGCGCCCTCCCCTCCGTCCTCGCGCGCGTTCGCTCGCTGTGCTTCGGCTGCGCGACGTTGATCGTGGCGGCCTGCGGCGGGGGCACCATGGCGACCAAAGGGGCGCCCGAATGGTTCCACAACCCGCCGAAGGGCCGTGAGACCCTGTTTTTCGTCGGGGATGCCTCGGGCTCGAGCGACGAGGGGACGGCGCGCGAGCTCGCGATCCAGAAGGCGCTCTCCGAGCTCACCGTGTACTGCGGCGCCACGATCACGTCCGACTTCAAGTCGGTCGAGGCCGAGGCCAACGGCAAGTACGAGCAGATGGTGTCGATGACCGTCGACATCGCCGGGGAGGAGCTGACCATCCGCGAGGCTGTCGTGAAGCAGACCGTGGTGGAGAAGAGCCGCGACGGCTTCGACGGCTGGGCGCTCATCGAGTGGCCGAGGGCCCAGTACGAAGCGGTCCTGGTGGCGCAGCGCGCCCGGGCCCAGCGGGCCCTCGCGCTGTTCCTCGAAGCCGACGAGGCCCTGACCGACCGCCGCGTGAGCGACGCGCAGACCAAGCTCAAGGAGGCGCAATCGGTGCTCGGGCCGATGAAGGCGCAGATCCCGATCAACCACGAGAAGTACCACAACAGCGCGCTGCTCCAGGACGCGATGGAGGCCTTGCGCGGGCGCCTCAAGGAGATCGCGTCGGAACGCAAGAAGGTGATGGCGGTGGTGGTGAACTGCAGCCTGGACGGCAGGGAGATCGCGTGCCGCGACGAGTGGGTGGGCGAGGTCCGCCAGATCGTCGCGGGGTCGGGCTTCAAGGTCTCGGCCGACAACGTGTCGACCACGCTCGCGTCCGCCATCCTGACCTCGAGCTCGCCGCAGACCGACGCCACCGTGCGCGCGTCCGGCTACGTCATCGCCGCCCGCTACGACGCGAAGTCCACCGCGGTCGAGGACGGCGTGCACTACATCCACTGCGGCGCGCGCGGGGTCGTCTTCGACACGGACGCGAGCCGGATCCTCGGGGTGAAAGAGGTTCCGCCCATCAAGGGCGCGCACCCGCAGCAAGCGGGGGCAATCAAGACGGCCTGCTCCAAAGCGGGCAGAGAGATGGCGGACTGGCTCCAGCAAGAGCTCGCCAACTTCAAGTAGGGAGGTCTTCGCTGTGAATCACTGGCACGTCATTGGGGCCGCCATCGGGGTCGTCCTCCTCACCGGCTCCGCGTGGGCCGGGCCCCGGCCGGCGGTCTCGGGAAAGCTGCAGACGGGCGAGCCCGCCCCGCAGTTTCGCTTGCGGGCGCTCGACGGCACGATGATCCGGCTCGACGAGCTCGCCTACAAGGGCAAGGAGAAGAAGTGGGCCAAGAAGCGGCCCGTGTTCCTCGACTTCTTCCGCACCGATTGCGAGCCGTGCAAGAAGGCGATGCCGGACCTGGTGAAGATCTACGAGTCTTACCACGGGCGCGGCCTCGACGTGGTCCTGGTCGCGCTGCTCGAGGAGACCGACGGCAAGAAGAAGCTCGAGCGCTACCTCGCGCAGAACAAGCTCCCCTTCACCGTGGTGGTCGACAACACCGGACATCATGCGAAGATGTACCTCGGTGATCTGGTCACGCTTCCGGCGTCGTTCCTGATCAACCGCGAGGGCGTGCTTCAGAAGGTCAAATACGGCGCCACCGGGACCTACGACGAGCACTTCGGAGACGCCATCGAGAAGGTGCTCAAAGAGCACGCCGCCGGAACGAACTGATGTGGTCGCCCGCGCTCCTCCTGCTCGTGCTCGGCCAGCCGACGCCGCCGAAGCCGATGCAGATCGATCCGACGCTTCCGGAGGATCTCCGGCCGTTGGCCGAGAAGGTGATCGCGGCGGAGATCGACCCCAAGCGTGGCACCGGTAACGCGGTCGAGATCCTCAAGGCCGAGCGCACGAAGTACACCGACCAGCGCCATCAGCTCGCCATCGATCTGCGAACGGCGGCCGTGGTGCTGAGGCGGCGGTTCATCACGGTCGATCGCTTCCCTGAGCCGATCCGGTGGGAGCAGGCGCTCTCGACGTTCGCGCGACTCGATCTCAGCGAGCCCGGCCTGAAGGAGTGGATCGACGCGTCGCTGAAGCACCACGACTACGCGAAGAAGCGCATCGGCACCAAGAAGCAGCGCGTGATCAAGGCTGCGATCTTGACGCGCGCCGGGCTCGACAAGGACCGGATCGCCAAGCCGCTGTCGAAGATGATCGCCGACGCGGGCTTCCAGCTCTCGCTGGTGCCGGCCAAGGACGCCACCATGATCATCAAGATCTCGGCCGAGGATGCTCCGCCCGAGGACAACCTACGCATGGTCCGGATGCAGCTCGGGCTGGAGAGCATCCGCGACGGCAAGGTGATCTGGCGCCAGGGGATGTACCGCACCGAGGGCGGGCGGGACGCGGACGAGGCGATCGACAAGGCGGCCCTCTGGCTGGCCAAGATCGGCGGTCGCGACCTGTTCTTCCGCTGGGTCGGTGAGGTCGCGTTCCATTCGCTGCTCGACACCGCGCCCAAGGCGCCAAAAGAGGAGCAGGGCGGTTTCAAGCCCCGGGGCCAGCCAGTGGAATCCGACCTGAAGGTCGACCTCAAAAAGAAGTAGGATGGAGCAGGCATGCTGCGCTTGCTCCGAAGCGAGGCCCTCGCCTACCTGAGGCTCGGCCTGTTGCTGCCATCGCGGGGGCGCCTCGCCCAAAACAACGGGTCGCGCGCGGAGTTCGGCGTCATCTTCGTCCCGGGCGTCGGCGCCAACGGCTCGCACTTCATCAATCTGGCCCGCGCGCTCGCGGAGGAATCGCCGCACTTCGAGGCCTTCGAGTACTTCTCGCTCAAGCACCCGCGCCGCATCGCCGATGCGCTCTCGACCTACCTCGAGGACGTGGCCCGGCGCGTCGAGCGCTACCTCCTGGTCGGGCACAGCCTGGGCGGGCTCCTGGGACGGATGGTCCTCCAGCAGGAGCAGCCCCCGCCCGGCCTCGGCGGCTTCGTCTCCCTCTGCGCGCCGCTCCACGGCACCTGGCGCTCGAAGCTGGCGCCTCACCCCGGACTCCGCTCGCTCCGGCCCGACGGCGCCCTGATGGAGGAGCTGCGGGCGGGCGCCCACCGCCTCGATCGATGGCGCGGCCGAGATCCTCACCGTCGGGGCCCGGTACGACCAGTTCATCCAGCCGCACGACAGCGCCTTTCTCGACGGCCACGAGCGCCTCGAGCTCGACGACGTGGCCCACAACGCCGCGCTGTTCGACGCTCGCGTCCACCGCGCCGTCGCCCGCGCCGCGCGGCGGGCCTCTCAGCTACGGTGACCGCTCGGCCAGCAGGCCTCCCAGAACAGGCGGCGCTGAGCGGCGCTACTTCCGCTCGATCGCGATCTCGGTTCGAGTGTCCGAGGCGGACCCGGGCGCGCTCAGGACCAGCTCGGCGGCCTTGACCGCGGTGGGAGAGCCCGTCATGGCGAGGACGTCGCCGCCCAGGAGTTCGTCGTCGGGGCCGGGGACGAGGACGCTCGCGCCGCGCCGAATCGCGACCACGTTCGCGCCGGTCCGACCGCGCAGGTTGATCTGAGCGAGCGTGCGGCCGACCGCATCGCTCCGGGGCGAGAGCTCGATGGACTGGATCGAGCCGATCCAGGGCATGGCGGTCTGGACGGCGATGTCGAGATCGCCGGTGTCGTCCCTGTGGTCGGCCTGCCCCTGCTTCGCCAGGGCGTCGATCACCACCTCGACACCGGCGCGGACCTGCGTCTGGAGATCCGAGGCGCTGCGCCAGAAGAGGAACACCATCGCGGCCACGATGCAGGCGAGCACCAGGGGGCCCGCGTTCGTGGGGAGGAAGGCGCTGGTGAGCGCGAGGATGGGCGCGCCGATCACGAGCACCATGCCGATCTGGATCGCCACCAGCAAGGCGGCGGGCGGCTCGTCTCCGGGCTCGATCGAGCCGCGCGCGATCAGATGACCGAGCGAGCGGGCGCAGCGGATGATGCCGACGATGAACGGCACGGACGCGACCATGGCGCCGGCCACCACCAGGCCGCGCGTGATCGCCAGCCTGATCCCGGTCATGCTCTCGAGGATCGTGGCGACGCCGTCGAGCGAGAGGGAGGTCGCGATGACGATCGCGACCAGGAGCACGGCGTCGAGCAGGATCAGTCGGGCGAGACGCCGGAAGGCGGACCAGAACCCGGGTGCGTGCCGCGAGGCGCCCAGGCTCGCGACCCAGGCCGAGTAGACGGTAGCGAACACCTGGAGCCGGTGGGGCATGACGCGGTCGAGACGCTCGCCGACCCGGGCGGAGGCCTTGACCAGCCAGGGCGTGGTCAAGGTGGTGAACGCGCTGACCACCACGGCCACCGGATACAGGGAGCGCTCCGAGGCGCCCAGGCTCAGCCCAACGCCCGCGATGATGAAGGAGAACTCACCGATCTGCGCCAGCGTCATGCCCGCCTGGGTCGCCTCCCGGATCGACGCGCCCGACAGGAATGATCCGATGGAGACCGCGAAGACCTTCCCCCCGATCACCGCAAGGCTCAGGACCAGGACCACCGGCCACTGCTGGATCACGATCCTCGGATCGAGCAGCATGCCCACCGAGACGAAGAAGATGGCGGCGAAGACGTCGCGGACCGGCTCCACCAGCTTCTCGATCGGCTTCGAGCGGCCGGACTCGCTGACCAGCGTCCCTGCGAGGAACGCGCCCAGCGCCACCGAGTAACCGACCTCCTTCGCGAACAGCGCGAGCGCGAAGCAGAGGCCCACCGACGCGACGACGGTGGTCTCGGGACGGTTGAGCTTCACCACCAGGCGCATCAACCGCGGCACGACGAACATCCCGAGGACCACCACGGTCACCAGGAAGAGCACGAGCCTCCCGGCGGTATACGCAAGTACCTTCGGCGAGAGGCCCGCGCCGGTGGAGACCGCGGTCAGCGTGGTCACCAGCAGGATCGCCAGCACGTCCTCTGCGATCAGGATCCCGAAGACGCGCTCCTTGATCCTCGGATCGACCTTGAGCTCGTTGAAGGTCTTGACGATGATCGTGGTGCTGGAGATTGCGATGACTGCGCCGACGAACGTGCTCTCCCGGGCTCCCCAGCCGAACGCCCGTCCCAGCACGTAGCCGAACGAGAGCATCAGCGAGACCTCGATCAACGCCACCAGCCCGCCGGTCCGGGCGACCCGGGCCAGCTTCTTGAGGCTGAACTCGAGCCCCAGCGAGAACATCAGCAGAATGACGCCGAGCTCCGAGAGCGTCTCGACCACGTGCGTGTCGGCGACCAGGCGGACCGGGACGTGCGGGCCGACGATCAGGCCCGCGATCAGATAGCCGAGGACGACGGGCTGCCGCAGCCGCTGGAACACGACGGTGGTGACCGCCGCGGTGCAGAGAACGACCGCGAGGCTCTCGAGGAACATCCCCTCCACGGAGGATTGGGTAGCATGAAGCGCGCCCCGTCCGTCAGGCGCACGGATCGCACGTGGGCCCGCCCGCCGGCATGGGTGTTGCCGTACCCGCCGGGTTTTGGCCCAGAGGGCACTGTGGGATCCTCGCGCCGAACGACGCCGAGCGGATCCGCACCGAACACCTGGTCGCGGAGACGAACATCAAGTCGATCGGCGTGCTCTACATCCTGGGCGGAGGGCTGGGGACGCTCGGTCTCGTGACGGCCGCCGGCTTCGCCGCGTTCGGCGCGCTCTCGGGCCGACACCTCGGGATCGGGCTGGGCGAGCTCGCCGTCATCGCCCTCCTCGCCGCGATCGATCGTCCGCAGCCGGCGCCACTGACCTCAACGCATCGCGATCTCCGGGCCCATCCCCCGCAGGCGATCGATCGTGTTGCCGCCGAGGCATCCGCTCGGCAGCACCAATCGGCGCAGGTGGCGGAAGCGATCGGCGTTCTCCAGGATCGCACGCGCGCTCGACTCGCTGAGCGAGCAGGCCCAGACCTCGAGCTCCGAGACCTGCTCCAGGAGCGACGATCGGCCCAGCATCCCCACGACGTTGAGGTCCGCGTCGAGATTCGGGTTGCGCAGCGCGATGCAACTCAAGTTGCGCATGCGCTCTGGATCGATACGGAGGACCAGCCGCGCTCCGGGCGTCAGCTCGAGGCGCTCGAGGGCCGGCCACTCGGTCTCCAGCACCTCCCGATCCTCGAGGCGGCCCAGCTCGAGCCGGAGATCGCGCAGGTGTTCGAGCGCGAAGGGGCCGAGTCGGGCCGCGCCCGCCTTGATCACGAGCTCCTCGACGCGCGGCATCGCGTGCGGGAGCGCCGTCAGGTCGACCTCGAACTGCTCCGCGAGATAGAACCGTTGGAGCGTCGGGAGACGGCGGGTCGTCACCACCGAGACCAGCGAGCCCCAATCCGCGGACACCAGCGTCAACACGCGCAAGAACCTGGCCGAGGGCAGGTCGAGCAGCTGCTCCAGGAGCCGGCGCTTGTCGACGCCGGACTCGGCGAAGCGACGGACGTGCGCCGCTCGGAGGAATCCGAGGCCCCAGGAGAGGCGGAGTGCGGAGTAGTGCGGCAGCGTGCCGAGGAAGTAGTCGGCCGACTCGGAGAGGAGGCGCCCGATGGCGGCCTCGACGGCCGGGGTGCGCTGCGGCTGCGCCATCAACGCGATCAGCTCGCCGCGCGGGTCCCCGCGGGACTGGAGGAAGTCACCGTAGACCAGATACGGCTCGACGGTGTCGGGTGACGCGGCGATCGTCGCCTCGAGCTCGGCCGAGCTCGCGATCGGGGTGGTGTCGGGACGGAGGTCGTTGATCGACTGGATGCGCGCAGCTCGACGCGCCTCCAGCCACAGCGCGTGGGCGCGCGGGTGAGGGGCCTCGGGGCTCCCGCCCGTCGCGGCGAAGTGGGGCCACTCGCGCCAGGCGATGCGCCAGCGACGGACCTTCTCCTCGAGGTCGAGCTCGACCGGATCGGGGCCGAGCATCGCGCGAACGCGCTCGCGGTCGGCCCGGTCGCGCTCCTCGAGCCGCCGCTCGTACTCCTCGAAGCGCCGGGCGAGCGTCACCAGCTGTCCGAACTCGTTGGTGGGTCGCCGCGCAGCGCGCTGCCAGAACGCCAGCCGGTCCGCTTCCAATCGATCCTTGGGGAGGCTCGCCATCAGGCCGCCGGTGCTCAGCTCGCCCTGCACGGCGTCGGGGAGGAAGTCCTGCCGGGCGACCAGGCAGTCGCCGGCGCCCGGACCGCCCGTTCGCTCCGAAGATTCGAGCTCGACCAGGATGCCGCTGTCGCCGTCCACCAGGACCACGCCGCGGTGGCCCTCCCACCGGCCTCGAACGAACCAACCGCCCGTCCCCGGCGGTACGTGGATCGGAATGTCGGCCGTACTCAGGCCTTCTTCTGGCGCTTCAGATGGATCATGAGGCGCTTGAGATCCTCGTTGACCTTGATGAAGTCGGCCATCGAGCGCTCGTCCTCGAGCTGCTTCTCGATCGCGCCGACGACGCGATCATCGCCGAAGCTCCAGTACGCCATGATGGCGGCGGAGCGGACCTCGGGCTTCTTGTCGGCGAGCGCCTTGCCCAGGGCGTCGAGCGTGCTGGGATCCTTGATCCGTCCCAGCTCCCAGGCCGCCTTTTCGCGGATCAGGGGGTTCGGATCCTCGAGCTTCTTCATCCAGCAGCCGACCGCGCCCTTGCACTCGGCGGCGGCCTGCACTCGGGCGAAGCGCTCGCGGATGTAGTCCTGCATCGGCTTGTGCTTCTCGGCGTCCATCACCTTCTTGTAGGCGTCGAGGTGCTCGGCCTGCGCCAGGTTCGAGACGTGATCGACGGCGGTCTTCTGGAGCGCGAACACGTTCGGATCCGACTCACAGGCCTCCTTGTCGGCGATCTTGATGCACTCGGTGATCAGCTTGTCGTAGTCCATGCCGTCCAGCATCTTCGGGACGTCTTCGGTGTCGCCGAGCTGGTTGAGCGCGCGCATGACGGCCTCACGGATGGAGGGATCGAGCGTGAGCATCTGCTTTCTGAGGGCCGGAATGGCGCGCTTGTCGCCGAGGGCGGCCATCGGCGCGGGCGCAAAGCCGAGGATGACGGGATCGAGCGGCTCCTTGCCGGCCGCTTCGAAGGCCTCGATCAGCGGCTCGACCGCCCGCGGGTCCCGGAGATCGCCGAGGACGTAGCCGCACTTCGCCTTGATCGCGGTCTCCTTCATGCCCCCGGCCGACTTGAAATAGTCGTTCACCTTCTCGTTCTTGAGGGCCATGGTCTCGAGCAGCTTGTCGGTGACCGCGGGGCCGATCTGGAAGAGCGCGTACGACGCCTCCTTGTAGAACGAGACGCCCTTGTACTCGACGAACATCATCTCGATCAGCGCGTCGGTCCCGGCGGGATCGGCGAGGTTGCCGAGGGCCTCGACCGCGTTCTTGCGGAGGAACTTGTTGTCGTCGGTGAGGGCGATGGAGGAGAGCTTCGGGACGGCCTTGGGGTCGCCAATCTCGCCGAGCGCCCGGACCGCCTTGAGGGTGACGTTCCGCTCGCGGGTCTTCTCGATCAGCTTGAGGAGCGGGTCGACCGCCGACCTGGCCTTGAGCGCGCCCAGGGCCTCGCAGAATCTCCTCGTTGGCGCGGTTGCCGTTCTTGTCGCTCCAGTCCGAGCTAGTGCCGGCGTCGTAGTCGATGGCGGAGATGAGCGGCTCGGCCGCGTCGGGATCCTTGAGCTCGGCGAGACCCTTGGCGGCGTCCATGCGGTGCCGATCCTGATGCCCCTTGTCGGCGGGCTGCTGGACCAGCTTGATCAGCGCGTCCGCACCCTCCTTGACCTTCTGCTTGCGGATGATCTTGACCGCGTTCTCGCAGTACTTCCGCTTCGGCTCGCTCTGCTTGAGGATGTAGGCGATCGCGCATTTGTCTGCGTTCTCGCTCAGCATCGCGGCGCACTTGGCGCCATCCTCTCGACAGTCACTGATTCCGCCGCAACCCGCCGAGGCGAGCGCAGCAGCGATGATCAGGGTGATCGGACGCATGGAGGGTCTGCACCATCCCGGGAGGGGAGAGTCAAGCCTCATCGAGCCACCACAAAGTCACCTTCCAATGCTTCGCTCGCTGCTGTCAGCACGAACGAGGTCGGATTCAACGGATCCCGCTTTCCCACGAACACGCGCCACGCGTACCGCGCGCCCGGTACCAGCGTCTCGCCCGTGTACTGCACCGAGACGTTCGGCGGGAGCACGCGGATCCGCGGATTGCCGCCGGCGTCGAAGCCGCCGAACACGTTTCGGCCGCTCTCGTCGGTCACGTCGACCACGTAGAAGTCGGTGCCGTCCACGGCACGCCACGACAGCTCGGGCGTGGCGCTGACCGTCGCGCTGGCGGCCGGCGCGATCCGGCGGATCGAAGGCAGCGTGTCGAGATCGAGGCTGGCGGACGCGGTCTCGCTGACCGCCACCGACGCGGGCGCGCCGCCGAGAATGCGCGGGTCGTCGAACACCCAGCCGTCGTCCAGCTCGAGGGCGGTGTTCGCGAGGTAGACACCGGGCGGGACGCTCGAGACCTGCCACGCGCTCCCCAGGTTGGTGTCGACCTCGAGCCCCGGGACCGGCACCCCCGAGCCGCGGTGGATCAGGTAGACCGTGGTCTGGCCCGTGCCCCCGTGGATCCTCCCGCCCACCGCGACGCCCCCCGCGGTCAGATCGAGATCGATCCCGTCGACACGGGCACCGCGGACGTCGACGCTCATCCGCACGCTCGACGTGAATCCCGCGAGGTGCGCGTCGACGGTGTAGAGATCGTCCTGGAGCCCGGACAGGAGGTAGTCACCGTTTCCGTCGGAGTACGTGGAGCGAACGCGCGTGCCGGTCGCGACGACCAGCGCGCCCTCCACCGGACCTTCGGCGCCGTGGAGCGTTCCCGCGATCGCGCCGTCGCCCGACGGCGCGTCGACGGGCTGGAGCACGACGGTCAGCTCCGTCGTCATCTGGGAGATCACGAGGACGCGGGGTAGCCTCCGGAACGGGCGCGGCTCGGACCGATGCCGAGGTGCTTCGACACGATACTGATACTCCGCGCCTTCGAGCGTCAGGTCGACCGGCAGATCTTGCCACGTGCCTTGCTCGATCAGCAGCAGGCGCGCGCCCTCCACCGGCATCCCCGTGACCGCGTCGACCGCGGTCGCGTGCAGGATGGTCGGCGGCGGCGGCGGATCCGGCGGCGGGTCCGAGCAGGAAAGCCCGAACAGCAGCGAGAGCGAGAGGGTTGAACAGCGCATGCTGGAGACAGCATGCCAAAACTCTCATCGCCAGAGCCAGCGACTGGTGCTAGCTTCGCGGCCGTTTTGACCCAGGAGGATGGCAAGAAACCGGCGGATCCGATCGACGAAGCATCAAGGACGGAGAGTCTCGATCGCTACCGCTCCTCGATGGAGTGGGAGTCGAAGTTCTACCGGGACACGGCGCAGCTGGTCGAGCACTGCTGCGACGCCATGCACTGCGACCCCAACATCAAGCAACGGCTGCTGACGCCCCAGCGGGCGCTGATCGTGACGGTCCCGGCCCGCATGGACGACGGGAGCGTCAAGAACTTCATCGGCTACCGCGTCCAGCACAACAACACGCTCGGGCCCTACAAGGGCGGCATCCGCTACCACCCGGACGTGAACCTCGGCGAGGTCTCGGCGCTCGCCATGCTGATGACCTTCAAGTGCGCCGTCGCCGGGATCCCGCTCGGCGGCGCCAAGGGCGGGATCCGGATCGAGCCGAACGGCTTCACGCGTCAGGAGATCCAGCGCGTCACCCGCCGCTTCACCACCGAGATCATCAACTTCATCGGTCCCGAGAGCGACATCCCGGCGCCCGACATGGGCACGAACGATCAGACCATGGCCTGGATCATGGACACGTACTCCCAGACGAAGGGGTACGCGGTGCCGTCGGTGGTCACCGGCAAGCCGATCTCGATCGGCGGGTCGAAGGGCCGGCAGGAGGCGACCGGACACGGCGTCTCGTACCTGACGGCGGCGGCGGCCGAGTATCTCGGCATGGACCTGGCGAACAAGACGGTGGCGGTCCAGGGCTTCGGCAACGTCGGCCTGCACGCAGCGAAGAAGCTCGAGAGTATGGGGCTGAAGATCGTCGCCGTCTCTGACGTGGGCGGCGGGATCTACAACCCCGACGGCCTCGACATGAAGCACGTGATCAACTACGTCGGCATTCGCAAGCTCGTGAAAGGCTATCCGCGCGCCGAGGAGATCACCAACACTGATCTGTTGACGCTGCCGGTGGACGTGCTGGTGCCCGCCGCGCTCGGGGGGCAGATCGACGCCGACATCGCGAAGAAGCTGAAGTGCCGGATCCTGGCCGAGGGCGCCAACGGCCCGGTGACGGCCGAAGGCAACGAGATCCTGGCAAAGCGCGAGGACGAGATCTTCGTGGTCCCCGACATCCTCGCGAACGCCGGCGGCGTGATCGTCTCCTACTTCGAGTGGGTGCAGGGTCTCCAGGCCTTCTTCTGGAGCGCGCAGGAGATCAACGAGCGCCTCTTCCGGATCCTCCAGGAGGCGTTCAACCAGTGTCTCGAGTTCCGCAGCAAGTTCAAGACGGACATGCGCACGGCCACGCTCATGCTGGGGATCCATCGCGTCTCCGAGGCGATGCTCCTGCGCGGCCTCTTCCCCTAGCCGCTCCGCCCGTGTTAACCGGGCTCAAATGAACAAGCTGACGTACGCGCTTTCGATCGGAGTCGCGATCGCGGTGATCGGCTGTCCGGAAGAGAACAGCCAACAGATGGCGCCCCCACAGCCTCGGGTCGCGCAGGCGCCCGTGTCGCAGCCTGCCAACGGGATGCAGCCGGCCAGCGACGTCACCGCCGGGAAGCGGCTCTACCTCACCGCCTGCGCCAACTGCCACGGCCCCGACGGGTCTGGCTCCATGATGCGGCAGGCGCTCCCGACGATCGGCGACCTCACCTCGCCCGAGATGCACGGGCGGCTCAGCGACGCGGACATCGCGAACCTCATCCAGAACGGACGCAACAACAAGATGCCGGCGTTCGGGACCATGTTCGACGACAACCAGCGAAAGGCGATCGTGGCGTACGTCCGGACCCTGAAGCGGCAATGATCGACGTCCGCATGAAGGGCTTCGCACGGCGCGCGCGCGTCAGCGAGGCCCAGGCGTTGATCGAGCAGCGGGTCCAGCCGCTCTCGATCGAGCGCGTGCCCTACACCTCCGCGCTCCACCGAGCGCTCGCGGAGGAGGTGGTGGCCGACCGCAACGTCCCGCCGCACCCGAAGTCGGCGATGGACGGCTATGCCGTGCGCGCCGCGGATCTCCCCGGAAGACTCCGCGTGATCGGCGAGATCACGGCGGCCGAGCAGCTCGAGGGGACCGTCGGGGAGGGCGAGGCGGTGCGGATCATGACCGGCGCGCGGGTCCCCGAGGGCGCCGACACGGTGATCCGGGTCGAGGACGCCACGCAGGACGGGAGAGAGGTCGAGATCGGCGTCAGCCCGCCGGCCGGTCACCACGTCCTCGCGATCGGTGAGGACCTCACCGCCGGACGGCCGGTGCTGCCTGCGGGACGCCGCCTCCGGCCGCAGGACGTGTCGATGCTGATCTCGGTGAACGCGCTGGAGGTGGCGGTGCGCCGGCGGCCGCGGGTCCGCATCGTGCCGACGGGCCACGAGCTGGTGCGGCCAGGCCGGCCGGCGAGCGCGAGCGAGGTACCGGAGTCGAACAGCGTCATGCTCCAGGGCCTGGCCCAGCGCGACGGCGCCGACCCGATCGCCCACCCGATCGTCGGCGACGATCCGGACCTCCTGCGCCGCGCACTGCTCGAGCCGGGCGCAGACCTGATCGTGATGATCGGCGGCTCCAGCGTCGGCAAGGAAGACTTCGGTCCGGTGGTGCTGCGCGAGCTCGGCGAGCTCCCGATCCACGGCGTCCACGCCAAGCCGGCGTCCCCGACCGGGATCGGCTTCCTCGGATCGATCCCGGTGGTCCTGGCGCCCGGCTATCCGGTGGCGGCGTACATCGCCTGGGATCTGTTCGCACGCCCCATCGTGCAGCGGATGCTCGGCCTGCCGGTCGCGCTTCCGTACGCCACCGCGCGCGGGCGGCTGGCGAAGCCGCTCTCGAAGCCGGCCGAGCAGACGTTGATCGCGCGGGTGGTGCTCGCGCCTTCGAGCCGCGGCCTGCCGATGGTGAGCGTCCTGCCCGGCGGCGCGGCGCTCCTCTCCACGCTCACGCGGGCGGACGGCTTTCTCTACGGCGCGGAGGGCGTCACCGAGATCCCCGCCGGCGCCGAGGTCGAGGTCCACCTCTACGGATGAGCGTCCGCGATCGCGCGCTCCGCGGGGCGCAGGTGCTCTGGGACGTCTGCCCGCAGCCGCTGCGGCGCGCCATCCTGCACGGGCTCAACGCGCGCTTCATGGTCGGGGTGGTCGGCCTGATCTACGACGACGACCTCCGCGTGCTGCTGCTCCATCACCGCTTTCGGACCCCCTATCGATGGGGGCTGCCGGGTGGGTTCATGAAGGGCGGCGAGGATCTACCCGCCGCGCTGGCGCGGGAGTTGCGCGAAGAGATCGACGTCGAGGTGGCGATCGATCCGTGCGCATTCGACACCGAAATGGTCGGGCGCGGAGGCTATCTGTCGGTGACGCTCCTCGGCCGACCGGCGTTCGACCCCGGCGCGCTCCGGATCGGTGAATCGACCGAGATCCTCGGAGGCGGGTTCTATGGCCCCGAAGCGCTTCCAGAGGACACCTATCCCTATCAGCGGGGCTTGATCGAGCGGTTCTGGCGCCAGCGCGGGGTCCCCTTTTCACCGAGGTGAAGCAGGGGATAGGTTCCGGCGATATGAGGACTCTCCTTTGGGTGGCCGCAGCGCTGCTCCTGTCCCCCGCTGCCCAGGCCCAGGACGACCCGGAAGGCTCGATTGACATCGGCGACGTTGGCTCGTCGCGCATCGGCGGGCCCGGCCTCACCAAGGCGGAGAAGGCCTGGAACGCCGCCGAGGACGAAGAGGACGAGCCCATCACCGAGGAGACGCTGCCCCCGATTGGCAACAAGAAGCGGATCCCGGGCCTCCAGAAGCTGGCCAAGCAGTACGCCGGCGGACAGATGTGGAAGGACGCCTGCGAGAAGTACGACCAACTCGAGGAGGAGGGCGGCCCGGAGAGCCTGGTCGAGACCGAGGCCGGCAAGAAGCTGGCGGGGAAGAGCTATGTCGCGTGTGCGCGGATCGCGTTCGGGATCGGCGACTACGACAAGGCCGAGAAGCTCCTGTCGAAGAGCGAGCGTCTGGTCGGCACCGATCAACGTCACCGCGGCCTTCGCAGGAAGATGATGCGGGAGACCTACCGCAAGAAGGTCACCAGCGGGGACATCGGCGGCGCCATCAAGATCTTCAACCAGTACCAGGCCGAGGAGAAGAACGAGGACGAGCGGATCTGGCTGGGCGAGCAGCTCGCCGAGCGCGCCCGCGCTGCGCACGAGGAGAAGGACGAGATCACGCGCAACGAGATGATGACCTACCTCGCCGACGTCGCCCCGATGAACACCGAGTACCGCAAGCTGAAGGACGAGATCGAGAACGGCCACGACATCCTCAAGAACGCGGTGCTGTTCGCGCTCGGCGCCGTCGGGATCGTGTTCTTCCTGGGGTGGTTCACGAAGTGGCGGGCCAACGCCAAGCTGGCGGGCGAAGGCTTCACCGGGGGCGGCAAGAAGAACAAGTTCCTCGACGACGACGACCTCTGACCGTGCCGTATCGCCTGCAGATCCGCTTCGCGGACACCGACGCGCAGGGGCACGTCTACTTCGCGAACTACCTCACCTTCTTCGACGAGGCGATGAGCGACCACCTGCGCTCGATCGGCTTCCCCTGGCAGCGGCTGCACGCGCTCGGCGTCGACCTGGTCTTCGCGGACGTCCACGCCACGTATCGCGGCCGTGCCACCTTCGAGGAGGTCCTCGTCATCACCGTCGAGGGCGTGCGCCTGGGCAACGCCAGCATGACGACCACGCTCGCGGCGCAGAAGGAGGACGGGACGCCGGTGGCGAGCGCCGAGCTGGTGAGCGTCTGCGTCAATCGGCGCACCATGAAGTCGACGCCCCTCCCCGCGCCGCTGCGCGAGGCGCTCGAGGTCACGGCCCGAAGCTGACGAACGGCCTCGCCTGCTTGATCACCACGCGACCGTCGCGCGTCCACTTGAGCTCGACGTCCATCGAGAGGGGCGCCAGGTTGGGATAGACCGCGGCGTTGAAGTGATCGTGCAGCAAGAAGAGCGCCTGC
Organism: uncultured delta proteobacterium; assembly: GCA_963803435.1. Classification (GTDB taxonomy): domain Bacteria; phylum Myxococcota; class Kuafuiibacteriia; order Kuafuiibacteriales; family Kuafuiibacteriaceae; genus CAWDML01. The sequence goes on from CAWDML010000001.1 coordinate 1,363,945, forward strand.
GCGGCCTCGTCGAGCGCTTCGGGCGTCCAGACCTGCTCGCCGGCAGGCAGGAGCGTCGACCGCACCTCGATCTGGACGTCCGAGACGGCCGGCGGCTCGCCGCTCCTGCGGAACGTGAGCACCTCGGCGATCTCGGTGGGATCGTCGGGGCGGACGACGCTTGAGTCTCCGACCTGCGAGTTCAGGCGGTAAAGCGGATCGCCGGCGTCGACGTTCAGCCCCGTGATGGCCACAGCGCTGGCGCGCTCGAGGACGAACGAGAGGTTCACGGCGATGCCCATGTACGCGCGCCGGTGATCGATCCCGTAGTACTCGCGCTCGTCGAAGGCGCGCTCGTTCCAGAGGCTGGCCCAGACCTTCTTCACCGCCCGCGCCACCGTCTTCTCCTTGGTGAGCTCGTCCTGGAGGTTTTCGATGATCGGGACCAGGTAGGTCCGGTCCTGGTGGTCAATCAGCTCCTGGCTTCGCGCCGCCAGCTTCGCCTCCAGGTCCGCGCGCTGATCGGGCGTCAGGCAGAGCGACGGTCCCATGGCATCGGCGTCGCGATCGTCGGCGAGGCAGCCCGCCTTGCTCTCGTACAGGCCGGCGCCGGTCAGCTCGTCGAGATCCTCCACGTTGGTGCTGCTGCGGAACTTGGTGCGCATCGTGGTCGAGCCGGCGCCGAACGACGCGACCATCGCGGCCTCGATCGCGTCGAGGAGGTCCTCAGGGAACGGGGCCGCCTCGATAGCGTCGCGGATCGCGCGGAGCTGCTCACGCTCGAAGGCGGCGTCCGTGCGCATCCGCGGATCGTCGAGGGCCTGGGCGATCTGGACGTCGATCCCGTTGGCCCGCACGAACGCGTCATAGCGGGCGAACGGGATGCCGAAGCCGGGATCTCGGTTGGCCTCGGGCAGGATCGCGAACAGCTCTCCCAGGTTGGCCGCCTTGGCGCCGTAGGCGAGCGCACCGGCATGGCGAAGCTCGGCGAACCCGACGAGATCCGACACCGACAGGTCGGCCTGCACCGGCGGGAGCTGCGGGCGGCGTGCGTCCCAGAAGGCCTCGGCGTCGGCGAGCAACGCCGGCTCGAGGAGGAACGTGTCCTGATCGACGACCAGATGCACGAGGCTGTCCTTCAGAGCCGCGACGTAGGGAGCGTCGTAGATCCCAGGCACCGCCACGTTGGGGATGCCTTTCTCGATCAGGCGCAGGTTGGTGTGGCTCAGCGTGTTCTGGGGATCGCGGCTGATCAGCCCCTGAACGACGGAGATGTCGTTCGGCGCGCTCTCCACCACCACCACATCCCGGGGACCGTAGTCGTCGAGCCGCTGCCCGGCGGGCACGATGCGGAGGGTGCCGTATCCCTCGCCGCCGCTGTAGGCCTGGTGCGTGACGCCGTCGACGAGCTGCTCGGGGAGGATGACGGTCACGCCGCGGCTCGCGAGCGCCGTGAGCTGCGCCTGCGCCAGCACCTTTTGGTCGGGACCCTCGGGCAGGAACACCAGGAAGTCGCGGGCGAACGGAGCCGTCCGCTTCAGGATCGCGTCCACCTCGACGATGGCGTCCACGCTCAGGGTCCCCGGATCGGAGTAGACGGCGAACGTCACCACGCCGAGACGCTGCGTGGCGGGATCAAGGACGCCCGGATACGCCTTGAGGTAGCCGCCCCAGAGCCGGCGCGAGGCGGGTCGGAGCACCCAGGCCAGGTAGGTGTTGAAGTCGATCAGCGACAGCTCCGGGAAGCTCTGGAGGAACTGCAGGTGCCACGGGAACTGATTCATGTTCTGGAAGTAGCAATCCTCCGTGAGCGGTGCGCTGCGCGTCGCGGTGAGCGCGGGCGCGAGGAACTTCACGCCGTCGTGCGCGGGCGTGTCGAGCCCGTACAGATCGGCCGGCGTGGCGAGCGTGGTGAGGAAGCAATCGTCGAGCGTGCCCGCGTCGCTTCCCGCGTCGGTGCCGGCGTCCGCTCCGGCGTCGGGACCCGCATCGACTGCGGGCGACGACGGCGAACCGCACGCCGCCAGGAGGATCGCGAGCACCGTCGTTGAGACCCGTTCCACGCGCGCCTTTCGAAGCAATCATGCGACCGGCGGTCAACGAATGGGAATCATTCGACCTGCCGACGCGGGCCCTCAGTTTTCCGCGGTGGACGAACGCTCGTCTTCTCGGATCGCGTCGCGCGCGGCGCTTGTCGAAGGAACTCGAGTTGCTGGCGCGAAATCGGATTGCAAGGGGCACTTGCTGGGCGGAAATCACGGATGCTACCTTGACCGAGCGCTGTGGACGGCCCCCTCGAACAGCAGCGAACGACCACCCGTCAGTCGCCGTTCGTGGACGAAGCAGGCCGGCCGCTGGCCTTTGCGAGCTGTGAGATCGCGGTGATCGCCGGTCCGGATCGCGGGTGCGCGCTGACCACCGAGAAGCGCCTGATCCGGATCGGGGCCGCCGAGGACAACGATCTCCTCCTCACGGACGAGGCGGTCAGCCGCTACCACCTGGAGGTCGAGATGCGGGACGGCGAGTACGTGGTGCTCGACGTCGGCTCCACCAACGGCACGTTCTCCGGGGCGCTCCAGGTCTCGGAAGCGACCCTGCGGGGCGTGACGGAGCTCCGGGTCGGAAACGATCTCCTGCGCTTCACGCCGCACGAGCACAGCGAGCGCGTCGCGCCCTCTCTGTCGCGCCGGTGTGGGGAGATGGTGGGCGCGTCCCCGCCGATGCGCGGCGTGTTCGGCCTGATCGAGCGCGTGGCGCCCACCGACCTTCCCGTCCTGGTCACGGGGGAGACCGGGACCGGCAAGGAGCTGGTCGCCCGGGCCATCCACGAGCTCGGCAGCCGCTCCCAGAAGGCGTTCGTCACCCTCGACTGCGGCGCGCTGCCGCCCACGCTGATCGAGAGCGCGCTGTTCGGCTACGAGCGCGGCGCCTTCACCGGGGCTGATCGCGCCTACGCGGGCGTGTTCGAGCGCGCCCACGGCGGCACGCTGTTCCTCGACGAGCTGGGGGAGCTCCCCCTCGAGCTGCAGCCGAAGCTGCTGAGAGCGGTGGAGCGCGGCGAGATCGAGCGGCTCCGCGGTGACGGCACGGTCCGCGTCGACGTTCGCATCATCGCGGCCACCAACCGCTCGCTGGAGGAGATGGTCAGGGAGGGGAGATTCCGCTCCAATCTCTACTTCCGGCTGGCCGTGGTGCACCTGGCGCTGCCCCCGCTGCGCGAGCGGATGAGCGACCTGCCGCTCCTGATCGAGCACCTGCTCGAGCGGTTCAACGGAGAGCTGGCCGGCGGCAACCCCCGGACCTGGCGCTTCGACCCCGAGGCCCTCGACCTGCTGTCGAAGCACCCGTTTCCTGGCAACGTCCGCGAGCTCGCCAACCTGGTGCGGCGGTCCGCGCTCCTCGCCCGGGGCGAGACGATCTCGGCGGCGGATCTCTCGCTGGAGCCGGCGAAGGTGCCGCCCGCGCCTGCGGACACACCCCCGCCCGAGGACTGGGCCGGTCTCAGCTTCAAGGACGCCAAGTCGAAGCTGGTCGACCACTTCGAGCGCGAGTACCTGGAGCACGTCCTTCGCCGCCATCGTTTCAACGTCTCGGGCGCCGCGCGCGAGGCCGGCATCGGACGCCGGCACTTCCACCGCCTGCTCGACAAGTACGGGATCTCGTCGAGGAAGGAGCCGTGAACCGCCGCGAGCTCACGAAGCCGATCCGGCTGACCGTCCCCGCGCGGCGCGTCTGTCCGGTGTGCGACGCCTCCGTCGAGGCGCTCGTCTGTCCGGCCGACGGCACCGCCACCCTCTCCCTGGAGGCGCCCGCCTCGATCCGGGTCGGCTCCAGTCCGGGCGCGTGGTCGCCGGTCGCTACCGGATCGAGAACCTCATCGGCACGGGCGGCTTCGCCAAGGTCTTCCGCGCCACCCACACCGGCACCGGGCAATGCGTGGCGCTGAAGGTGCTCGACGGCACGGGCCTCGGCGACGACGTGATGATGCTGCGCCGCTTCTTCCGGGAGGCGCGAGCGAGCGCGAGCCTGCGTCACCCCAACACCGTGCGCGTCTTCGACTTTGGCCAGGAGGAGGACGGCACCGTCTACCTGGCGATGGAGCTGCTCACCGGCCGCACGCTGCGGGCCGAGCAGAAGAGCCGCCTGGCCGCGAGCGGATCGATCAGTGAGGTCGAGGCGGTCTCGATCGCGATCGCGGTGGCCCAGAGCCTGAGCGAGGCGCACTGCCTGGGACTGGTGCACCGCGACATCGGGCCGAACAACATCTTCCTGCACGAGGTCGCCGGCAGCGAGCCGGTGGTCAAGGTGCTGGACTTCGGCCTGGTGAAGGACGGCGGGCAGCCGCTCACGCGTGCCAACCAGCTCTTCGGCACGGCCGCCTACATGAGCCCGGAGCAGGCGCTCGGCAGGCGCGGCGACGCCAAGAGCGACCTCTACAGCCTTGGGATCCTGATGTGGTGGATGATCGCCGGCTCGCCTCCGTTCGCCGGCGGAACGCCAAAGGAGGTGATGCGCTGCCACGTCACCGAGTCCGTTCCACCCTTGAACGCGCGCGGCGGTGTGCCGGTCTCGAACGCGTTCGAGGCGGTCATCGCCTGTGCCACCGCGAAGGATCCGATCGATCGCTACGCCGACGCCCAGGAGATGCGCCGTGCGCTCGAGTCCTGCCGCGATGAGCTCGCACGTCACGAGCGATCACCCACGCTGGTCGCGGAGACGATGCTGCCCGAGGTCAAGACGCCGCGCCGCTGGAAGCGAGCTGCGCTGATCTCCGGGACGATCTCGATCCTCGCCATGCTCGTCACGCTGACCCTGGCCCGAGAGGAGCCCCAGCCGGTCGCGATTCCCCGGGCGCCCACACCGGCGTCCGTCGAGACCCCGGCGATCGTCGCGACCCCGCCGCCGGCCGAGCTGGAAGAGCCGTCCGAGCCGGCCGCCCCGCCCATCCCCGACGACGAGCGGCCGGCCCACAAGAGAAAGCCGACGCGATCGAGGCGGAGCGTCCGAAGGGTGCGGCCTCCCGCCGTCGAGCCCGACCCACCCGCACCGCCGCCGTCCTCGATCCTCACCACACCGATCTGAGCCATGGTGCCCCAGGTCCTGCTGTTGTCCGTGCTGCTGTCGGGTGCTCCGCCGGCCCCGTCACCGACGCCGGAGATGCTCCACCAGGCCGAGATCCAAGCCGCCAAGGCCCTGGCGTCCTGGGAAGCGAAGGCCTTCTCCCGGGCGGCCCAGTACTTCCTGGAGGCCTACGCGCTCTCGGGCGAGCCGACCCAGCTCCGGAACGCGGCCAAGGCGCTCGAGTCGGCCGGCTCGCGCGACGAGGCGACCAGCGCGTGGCGCCAGCTCCTCGAGCGCACCGACCTGACGGACGCGCAGCGGGCGGAGGCCGAGGCGCGGATCGCGGCGCTCGCGGAGGAGGAGGAGACCAGACCAATCGACCCAGCTCCGCCGCCAATCGTCGCACCGCCCCTGGATCCGGTGGCGGTGACAGTCGCGGTGCCCCCGGCGGCGCCGGCCTGGCCCCCGTGGTTGCTCGCGGCTTCGGGCGTGGCGGCGGCGGCGGCCGGCGGCGTGCTGTACTGGAGATCCGCGGACGAGCTCGGCGCCCTGCAGGATCTCCTCGCGATCACGGACGACCAAGGCCTGATCGTCGGAGTTCAACACGACGAGGCCGTCCGGATGCGACGTCGCATCAACGGCCTGAGAGCCAGCGGCGTGGTGGCGCTCTCGCTCGGGATCACCTGTGCGCTCGCGGGGGTGTCCTGGTGGTGGCTCGAGTGGTGAGATCGGTGCTCCTCACCGCGGTGGCCGGCTGCGCGCTCGCGGGGTGCGTCGACCTCCCGCTGCTGCCGAGCGAGTTCGCCTGCGGCACGGGCGGGCCGTGCGCGGAGGACGCCACCGGGGACGCCGGGGCGAAGGACGCGTTCGGACGTGCGGACGCGTCGGACGGAGACGTCGCCGCGGACGCGGGCAGCGACGTCGACAGCGGTGCGGACGACGCGGGCAATGCGTGCGCTGCGGGTCCGAGCGGGAGCTGGCGCCTGCTGGCCGTGACCGGCGCGATCCCCCGCTCGGGTCACTCCGCGGTGGTCGACACCATGCGAAACCGCGCGCTCGTGTTCGGCGGCGCGGGCGCAGACTCGCGGCTGATGGCGTTCTCGGCCGGCACGCTCGCGTTCGAGCCTGTGGTCCTCACCTCCACGTCCCCGCCGCCGCGCCGCGAGCACGCCGCCGCCTACAACGATGAGGAGGACGGCGAGGTGATGATCTTCGGCGGCCTCGATCCTTCCAGCAGCGAGCTCGACGACGCCTGGCGCCTCTCGTTCGTCAACTCTGAGTGGATCTTCGAGGGGAACCTCCAGTCGCCGCGACACGGGGCGGCCGCGGCCGTGCTCCAGTCCGTGGTCGACTACATCGCGATCCTGGGCGGCTGCGACGCCGGCGGGCCGGTCGCCGCCGATCAGTCCTTCGACGTCATCATCAACAGCGTCGGGCCTCTCACCAGCAACGCGCCGAAGCCGACTCCACGCTGTGATCAGACCGCCACGTTTGTCCCGAACCTGGGCACGCTCGTCTTCGGCGGGCGAAACACCCAGGCGCTCGACGATCTCTGGTCGCTGCGGGAGGACACCTCCTCGCTCCCGTTCACGCGCAACTGGACGCGCCTCGCCTCGGGCCCGGCCCGCTTCGGTCACACCGCGGTCTTCGACGCCGCCCACAACCGGCTGCTGGTGTTCGGCGGCATCGACGCGAGCGGCGCGCGCCTTCAGGACACACAGGCGTACTCGATCGACAACGGCTGCTGGGCCCGGCTGAGCCCCAGCGGAGGCGGGCCCTCCGCGCGCGCTCAGCACGCCGCGTTCATGCTGAACGGGATGATGTACGTGTATGGCGGGGATGACGGCAGCACGCGCGACGACGTCTGGGAGCTCTCGTTCTGACGGGATCAGATCCCGCTGCAGGCATCGAACGCCGCGGTGCAGCCGCTCTCGTCACGACACTGATCGCAGGCCGCCGAGTTGGAGCCGGCGCAGGACGTGAGGCAGTTCTGGATCGCACACGTCGTCACTTGGACGTAGCACTCGGTGCAGTCCGGGGAGAGGCCGACGTCGTTGATGATGCAGTTGCGCGTGCAGGTGGGGCCGCCGAAGCAGCCGCTGGCACAGGTCTCGACGCCCGCGGGGACGTCGGTGGTCATGTGGATGGTGGAGTCGGCGGTGTTCGTGCAGGCGCCGGAGGCGCCGGTGTCGGGCGTGCCGGTATCGGCTGTGCCGGTGTCGGCCGTACCGGCGTCGACCTCTCCACCCGCGTCGACCTCTCCACCCGCGTCGACCTCTCCGCCCGCGTCGACCTCAGCGCCGGCGTCGGCGACGATGCCGGAGTCCTCGTCGGTGCCGGCGTCCGCGAGCAGGCCGGAGTCGACGGGCGTGCCGCTGTCCTTGGGCGGAGCGCCGGAGTCGTCCGGGCTGGCGCCGGAGTCGGGAGGGACGCCGGAGTCGGTCAGAACCCCGGGCTCGGTGCCCCCGCAGCCGGCGGCGAGGGCGAAGGCGACGAGGAGGAGGCGATGCTTCATGGCGCCGCACCGCTGCAACCGATGTGCCCCGAAGCCCCGACCGGAGGGAGCGCCGTCACGTGGGCTGTGGAGGGCCCAGGTGAGCCGCCGCCTTCGCCGGGAACGGGCCTGTTGCGCCGGCACCTCGGGATCCCGGCGAGATGTCGCGACGCCCGCGCGAGGGATCCGGAACGCGCGGAACCGCGACCATGGTCCGCGCCTTGCACACGGGGCGCGCATGTCACCGGCCAAGCTCGCACCCCTCGTCGCGCTCTCGCTCTTCTTCATCTCTTCTCCAGCCCGGGCGCAGGGCGAGGTCCTCCCGGTGCTCGGCCTGTTCATCGTGGCGGAGGGCGCCGTCGTGATCGCAGGGACGGTGACGGGGATCGGGACGGGCATCCAGCTCGGGCGAGACGAGCCCAGGATCGGCTGGCCGATCGCCTCGTTCGTCACCGGCGGGCTCGGGGTGGCGTACGGCGGGCTCCTCACCTTCGTGTTCGCGCAGGACGGCTCGGTCGAGCCGGGTCTGTGGGCGTTCGCGCTCGTGCCGCTCGCCGTCGGTATCACGAACCTGTCCCTCGCCATCGCCACCCTGGTGAAGCGGAGCAATGCGCGGGCGGAGCCGGAGCTGGAGGAGAACGACTGGGTGGTAGCGCCGCTCCTCCTCGACGGACGAGCCGGCGCAGCGCCCGGGATCGGCGCGGCGATCCGCTTCTGACCGGAGCGGGCCTCAGACCTTCGGCGCAGGGATGCTGACGCGGACCAGGTCGGGCACCTGACCATCGCCGAAGTTCTTCGCCCTCGCCACGAAGCTGTCGGTCACCTGATAGCCGCGAGCCACCAGCAGGATGCCGGAGTGCATGCGGACGTCGTCGACGAAGGTCATGCCCGGCTCCACCAGCCTGAGCGGAATCTCGCGGATCTGCTCCTTGAGCTCGCCGCCGATCAGGTCAGCGAAGCGGGCGAGGATCTGCGCGTCGTACCGCTCGTGCCGGGCTCGGAGGATCGCGATCGCCTCTGCCTTGGGGACACCGCGGGACTCGATGTTGTCGAACTCGAGCGCGACGCGAAGCACGCGCCCGCCGAGCGTGCGCGGCGCCGGCAACGACAGCTCGCCGAGGAGATCGATCACCGGATCGAGGCGGGGAATGCTCCCCAGGATCCTGCGCGCGACCCCGGGGAGCTCGTCGACGGAACGCTGCTCCTCGGGCGTGAGCGGCTCGCCGTTGTGCGCCTTCCTCAGCGTCTCCTCGGGGAGCGTGATCGCGCCGATCTCGACCAGCATCGCCGCGACCTCGATGTGCCAGCGATTCTTCTCGCCCATCGAGTCGAGCAGCATCGCCACGTGCTTCTTGATCCGGTTGGCGCGTCCGAAGGCGACCGGATGCGTGAGCGAGAGGATGTCGCCGAGCATCTGGACGCAGCCGTGCAACGTCTGCTCTAGGAGCTCCTTCTCGGCGGTGATCAATCGGTTCTGCTCGACAGCCGCATGAACGCTGCCGAGCAGCTGCTCGGGGGAGCACGGCTTGGTGAGGAAGCGGAAGATCTGGCCCTCGTTCACCGCCGACACCGCCGACTTGAGATCTGCGTAGCCCGTCAGCAGGATGCGAACGGTGTCGGGCGAGATCTCGCGCACGCGCTTGAGGAACTCGGCGCCGTTCATCTGCGGCATCCGCATGTCGGAGATGACCACCGCGCAGGGAGCCGCCTGGATCTGTTCGAGCCCGGCCGCGGCGCTGTTCGCCATCACCAGATCGAACCGCCGCAGGATCGGGACCAGGCCCTCCAGAACGCGCGGTTCGTCGTCGACGCAGAGCACCCGTGGCCCGACGGTTCTCTTGGCACTCCGTTCACGCACAGCCGTCTCTCTCCTCTCGCGCGAGCTTCGACCAGCGTTCGAGTCGATCGAGGCACTCGATCTGCTCCAGGTACGCGAGGTCGAGACCAGTGTGATCGTCGGGACTGACGGCGAGCACGTCGGCGACGTGGACAGCGCCCACCAGGTTGAGCCCCTCGCTCGCGACGCGGCTCGGGTGGTGGTGGTTGGCGGTCGCCTCCACGACGGAGAACGGCAGCCCCCAGAGGCCGAGCAGGTACGCGCCGATCTCGGCGTGCGTGACGCCCCAGTGCTCCTCCTCGATCTCGTTGACGGGCCGGCTCTCCCGGCGCGCGGTCTCGAGCACTCCGGCGAACTCCACCGGGAGCTTCTTCGCCAGCACCAGCTGGCCGATGTCGTGCACCAGGCCGGTGAGAAAGGCCTGCTCCTTGCGCGACCGCTCCTCCACCATGCGGGCGGCGAGGCGCGCCGTCAGCACCGAGTGCTGCTGGAGGGCGTCCGGCGAGAAGCCTGGCAGCTCTGGATAGGGCTCCCCGTGGAAGATCCCGTTGAGCAGCACCAGGTTCTTGACCATGGCGAAGCCGAGATAACCGACGGCCTGAGTGGTGTTGGTGATCGAGCGGCCCAGGCGGAAGAACGCCGAGCTCACCACCTGGAGTAGCTTGGCCGACATCGCCATGTCCCGCTCCACGATCTTGGCCACGTCCGTGGCGCTGGTCCGCTCGTCGTTGAGCGCAAGGGTGAGCTCGCTGTACGTGGCCGGCAGAGGCGGCAGGTTGTCCAGCGTCCCCACGGCGCTCCGGATGCGCTCCTCGCCAATCAGGAGCTGGAGGCTGATCGCCCGCTCGACCGTCTCCTCGAGCACGGCCGGATCGCAGGGCTTGGAGAGGTACTGGTGGGCGACGGGGAGCGATCGCATCGCCGCGTCGGTGTCCGCGTATCCGGAGAGGACGATCCGGACGGTGTCCGGCTGGATCTCCTTGGCTTTGGACAGGAGGGTCGCTCCGTCCATGCCGGGCATGCGCATGTCCGTGACCACGGCGTCGAACCGCGCCTCCCGCAGGCGCTCGAGCGCCGCCTCGGGTCCGGGCGCGAAGACCATGTCCCACTCCTTACGCTTGTGGCGCAGGAGTACCCGGAGTCCCTCGAGAATGCGCTCCTCGTCGTCCACGAACAGGAGTCGTCTCACGCCGCTTCTCCTTCCGCCGGCTCCGAAGAGGCGTGAAGGCGGACGAAGAACGTCGTGCCTCGACCCGCCTCGGTCACGAAGTCGAGCTTTCCGCCGTGCTTCTCGACGACGATCGCCCGCGAGATCGCGAGGCCTTGACCGGTGCCGCGTCCGACCTCCTTCGTCGTGAAGAACGGATCGAAGATGCGTCCCTGGATCGCCTCCGGGATCCCGCCTCCGGTGTCCTCGATCTCGACCACCACGTCGTCTCCGTCCTGGCGGGTCCGCACCGTGATCGTGCCTCGATCATCGATACCGCTGCCCAGATCGCTGATCGCGTGCGCTGCGTTGACGATCAGGTTGAGGAACACCTGATTGAGATCGCTGATGTAGCAGCTGACCGGCGCGATCTCGCCGAGCTCCATCTGCAGGTCGGCCACGTACTTGTACTCGTTGCGGGCGACGGTGACCGTGTTCTTGAGCGCGTTGTTGAGATCGGCGGGGGTCTTCTCACCGTAGTCCTGTGGATGGGCAAACTCCTTCATGGCCCGCACGATGGTGGCGACGCGGTCGGTGCCGTCGAAGACGCGCTCGAACGCCTTCGGCACTTGCTCGCGCAGGAACTCGAGGTCCGCGTCGTCCTCGGCCTGCTCGATCCGCTCGACGACTTCGTCCTCGTCCGGGAGCTCCCTCCGGTAGGTTTCGAGCAGGCTGAACACGTCCTTGAAGGCGCGGTGGAGGAAGTGGACGCTGTCGCCCACATACTGGATCGGCGTGTTGATCTCGTGCGCGATGCCGGCGGCGAGCTGACCGACCGCCTCCAGCTTCTGGGCGAGGCGCAGCTCTCCCTCCATCCGTTGGCGCTCCTCGATCTCGCGGGAGAGGTGCTCGTTGGCGACCTCGACCTCGCGCGTCCGGCGTCGCACCAGCTCGTCGAGGCTCGCCAGCCGCTCCATCTGCGCCTGATGGAGCGACCACTTCCGCGACAGGGTCTGGGCCATCTGCCGCACCTCGACGCTGTCGAACGGCTTCTTGAGCACCAGACCGTCGCGGGCTCCGAGGCTTCCGGCGATGTCGGACCAGGTGTGGTCGGAGTAGGCGGTGCAGATGACGATCTGGAGATACGGATCGGCGGCCCAGAGGCGCTCGGTGGTCTCGAGGCCGTCCCAACCGGGTGGCATGCGCATGTCGATGAACGCCACCGCGAAGCGCGCGTTCTCTGACACGCTCTTCTCCACCAGCGCGAGCGCCTCGCGTCCCTGGTAGGCGGAGGTGATCTGGAACGAGCTCACGGGTCTCGGTGCCTCGACACCGAAGAGCTCGGCGCGCAGGTCGTCGAGCTCGCCCCCGTCGCGCGTGCTCCCGGCCAGCACCTTGCTGATGTCCTCGTGGATCGCCGGGTTGTCGTCGACGACCAGGACTCGATGGTTGGTGAACTCCTCGAAGGTGGACGTCAACATGCCAGCGCCCCGTGTGGTTGAATCGCCAGCTCGAGGGTGAATCGAGCGCCCCGGCCAGGCCCCTCGCTCTCGCACCGGAGCGACCCGCCCAGCGCACGGGCAGCGTTCGCCGAGCTGTGCAGCCCGAACCCGTGCCCGTCCCGCTTCGTCGTGAAGCCATGCTCGAAGATTCGATTCATGTTCTCCGGCCGAATGCCCACGCCAGTGTCCGTCACGATGATCCGCGCGTAGTCGCGGCCATCTCCATTGATCTCGACCGTCACCTTTCGGTCTACAGGGCTTTCTTCAGACACGGCCTGGCGGGCGTTGATCAGCAGGTTGAGCAGGATCTCGAGGACCCGGTGGCGATCGATGGCGAAGGCCGGGATGTCCTGAAACACCCGCTCGAGCTCGACGCCGGTCCGGCTGAAGGCGTCCGCGGTGATCCGGAACGCGTCCTCGACCACGTCCGCCAGGCTCACGACCTCGCGAAGCCCCACCGAATGGACGTGCGACTGCTGCGTGTCGATGACGACCTTGATGTGCTCGAGGTTTCCTCTGAGCAGCTCGACCTCGCTCTTGAGCTCGGACGCCTCGTCGCACACCCTCCGGGAGGCGATCGACAGGTAGCGCGCCATCTTCCGGGCGCGCTCGTCCGAGACGTCGCGCTCCACATACTCCGCGATCGCGACGGCGGCCTTGCTGACCAGCACCGACTCCGACCTCCGGAGCTTCTCCATCACCAACGACGAGGAGACATTGACGCTGTTGAGCACGTTTCCGATGTCGTGGAGGACGGAGGAGGCGACGTCCGACATCCCCTGGCGTCTGGCCAGCGAGCGCAGCTGGCCGTGCAAGTGCGACGCGCGGCAAGCTGCCCGCACGCGGGCCCTGAGCTCGGCCGGAGAGAAGGGCTTCATGAGGAAGTCGTCCGCGCCCGCGTCCAGCCCGGCGACGGTGGCGGTGTCACCGCCGTAGCCGGTCAACATGATGATCGGGATGTGCTGCAGGGCGAGGCTGGATTTCATCTGACGCGCGAGCTCGTATCCGTCCATCTCGGGCATCACCGCGTCGGCCACCACCACGTCGAACGAGTGCTTCGACAGCAGAATCCAGCGCAGCCCGCCCGTCGGGGGCGACCGAGCAGCGGTACTCGCGCTCCAGGACCTCCCTGATGACCGCTTGCACCTCCGGATTGTCGTCGACCACCAGGACCCGCGGCCCGGCGGTGGGAGTCCCACGCTGCGGCCGCTCCTCCGTCATCGAGCGCGGGACCTCGCGGGCCACAGCGGTCAGCGCAGCTCGAGCCACAACCGCCTCCGCCCGCGTCGTCTCCGCCGGGAACCGCATCGTGAACGTCGTCCCGACGCCCTCCTCGCTCTCCACGCCGATGGTGCCGCCGAGCAGACCCACGTGCTCCTTGACGAGCGCCAGGCCGAGGCCGCTGCCCGGACGCGGGGAGCGCACGCTCGGCCCTCGGCGCTGGAATCGCTCGAACAGGTGCGCCTGATCGCCCTTGCTGATCCCGATGCCGTCGTCGGAGACGACCAGGACCAGGTCGCCCCCGGCGCGCCGCAGCTTCACGCGGACGCTGCCACTCTCACGAGAGTACTTGATCGCGTTGCTGAGGAGGTTGAGGAGCGCATGCTCGACCAGCTCGGGATCGACCAGGACCGGATCGAGCCTTTCGAGGTCCGCCTCAAGGCTGATCCGGCTGCGCTCGGCCAGCGGCCGGAAGTCCTCGACAATCGAGGACACGAACGGGACCAGATCAGTCGGTTGCGACCGGATCTCGATCCGGCCCGCATCCGCCGACAACAGCCCCAACACCTCGTCGACGAGACGCTCCAGCCGAGCCGAGCTGCGTGCGACCAGCTCCAGCTTGGCGGACGCCCCGTCCGGGAGATCCGGCCGCTCCATGAGGTCGGCCAGCGGTCCGGCAATCAGCGTCAACGGGGTTCGAAGCTCGTGGCTGAGGTTGGCGATGAAATCGGAGCGGACCGCGTCTGCGCGCAGGAGGCGCCGGTTCTCCTCCTCCAGCGCCTCGACCCGATGCCGAGCGCTCTCGAGGATGAAGTTGATCAGCCCGCTGAGCTTCGCGACCGTGCGGCTCTCGGTGTCGCTCTCAATCGTGAAGTCGAGGCTGCCTCCGACGCCGGCGGTGAGCTGAGCGCAGATGTCGTCGACGTCGGCGACGACGGTCGCGACCCGCTCGCTGGGTTCCTCGCGCGAGAGCATCACATGGCGACCGCTGCGCCGCGCACGGCCTGCGCCGCCGAACGGGGGTTCCAGCTCTCGGCCGGACGTCCCAGCAGGAAGCCCTGCGCGATGTCGCAACCCTCGGAGCGGAGGAAGGCGAGCTCCTCGGGTGTCTCGATTCCCTCGCCCACGACCTCGAGGCCGAGGCGGTGACCCAGACCGATGATCGCGCTCGCGATCGATCCGCCGGAAGACTCCTTGCCGATCGTGCGCACGAAGGCTCGGTCGATCTTGACCACGTCGACCGCGAAACGATTGAGGTACGCCAGCGAGGAGTAGCCGGTCCCGAAGTCGTCGATCGCGATGCGGGTGCCGATCTGCTTGAGGCCCTGGAGCGTGGCGTTGGCCAGCTCGGTGTCCTTCATCAGCAGGCTTTCGGTGATCTCGAGCTCGAGGGCGGACGGGCTGATCCCGGCCTGCTTGGTGGCATCGAGGACGGTCTGGACGAGCCCTTCGCGCTCGAACTGCCGGGCGGAGAGATTCACGGCGACGCAGATCTCCGCGTGCCCGGCCTCATGCCACTCCGCGATCTTGAAGCAGGCTTGCCGTAGCACCCAGGCGCCCACGTCGATGATCATCTCGGTGTCTTCGAGCACGGGAATGAACTGGCCAGGGGGCACCAGCGTGCCGTCGGAGCGCGTCATGCGCAGCAGCGCCTCCGCGCCGCGGACCAGGCCGGTCCGCAGATCGCGCATCGGCTGGTAATGGAGGACGAAGCGATCGTTCTCGAGGGCTTCGCGGAGCTCGGTCTCGAGCGCGATCCGAGAGGGCAGCACCGAGTTGCTCTCGGCGTAGACGTTGACCTTGCTCCGCCCGCCCTGTTTGGCGAGGCGCATGGCGGTGCCGGCGTTGCGGAGGATCGAATCCGCGTCCTTCGCGGATCCACCCGAGGTCGTGACGCCCACGCTGGCCATCGGGACGATGTCGACGCCGTTGAGGGCGACGACGTCCCGCATCCCGCGGAGCAGCTTGTTGCCCCACTCCATCATGGCATCGTCGCTCTCGACTCCGGGAAGGAGCACCGCGAACTCGTCGCTGCCCAGTCGACCGACCGCGCAGCTCGAGCCCGCGCAGACGGCGAGACGCTTGCCGACCTCGCGAAGGAACGAGTCGCCCGCGTCGTGGCCAAGGCTGTCGTTGATGGCGCCGAAGCGCTCGAGGCCCAGCAGCGCGATCCCGAAGGAGGCGGCGTTGTTGAGGTGGATCGCGACCTCGGAGCGGAAGGCGGTGTGGCTGAGCAGGCCGGTGAGGCTGTCGAGCCGCCGCAGCTCGGCGACCCGACGGTCCGCCTCGCGCCGCTCGACGGCGTAGCGAACCGCGCGATGGAACGACCGCGCCTGGATCTCCTGCGCGAAGCAGTAGTCGACCGCCCCGCGCGTGATGGTCTCTCGGGCCACCACCTCGGAGCGCTCGTCGGTGACCACCAGGACGGCGACGTCGGGACAGAGATCCTTGATGACGACCAGACCGGTGAAGCGCGGTGCATGGAGCGTAGAGACCTCGGCGACGACCAGCGCCGGATCCTGCGCGAGCGCGGGCAATGCCTCGTCGATGGAGGCGGATGGCGGCTCGACCAGGAAGCCGTCCGCCTCGAGCTCGTGCGCGATCGTGGCCGACATCTCCGTATCGGCAGCAATCACGACGGCCCGGCGTGCGCAGGACAGATCGACCGAGGTCTTGGTCTCGTGGTAGTGGAGGCCGCGCTCGATCGCCGACTGGAGCACGTCGACGCTCCAGGGCTTCGGGTGAACGGCGACGATCGCTTCATCGTGGAACGAGTCTCGGGTGAGATCGAGCTCCGGGAGACCGGTCACCACGATGAACGCGGTGTCGGGGGCCACGGCGCGGAGGCGCTCGATCAGCTCGAGACCGCCCATCCCGGGCATGCGAAGATCGGTGACCACCACCGGATATCCGCGCTGCTCGACCAGCTGGAGCGCCTCGTACCCCGACCCCGCGAGGTCGATCCCGTAGCCAAACCGCTTGAACTGAATGTTGAATGCGCTCCGAGCCAGACGATCATCGTCGACGTAGAGAATCCGCTTCGCCGCTGCCGAGGGTTCCATGCGTTCTCCTGGTAGTTTCATTCGGCGCCCTATCCCGCCCACCCGTATAATCGTTCGGTCGCGTGGGAACTTTAAGGGAGATATCCCGCGCGCCGGCGACGAGCTCGTCCCAGAGGACCTTCTGCTCGCGGGACATGGCGAAGAATCGCAGCGACAGGCGATAGCTCCGCCTGAACGCAGAAGCGGAGACGACGTTTCCGAAGACGCTCATGTTTCCTTTTGGGGTGTGAACGACCAGGCGGATCAGCTCCTGGAGTGGGAGCTGCTCCCGCCCCTCCATCATGAGCCCGTCGAACGCGATGCCGACCGATTGGTAGCGGAGGCTGGCCGCGCTTCGCTTCACCTCGACCACGAGAGAGACGGGGTAGGTCTCCCACCGCTGCTCCGAGGCATCGTCGGCGACCTTGCTCTTGGGATCGCGCTTCGAGGGCGTGCTCTCGGGGCATAGACGTGCCGCCGACTCCACCAGGCCAGGGATCGCGTTCAGCACATGCTCGCGCTCCTGGTCGTCGCGCAGCCTGACTCCGCCCTCGAGATCGCTCGGCATCACGCAGGCCGTGGAGCGGAGCACGCCGACCACCTGATCGGCAGCGACCACACACTCGACCAGCGGATGGCCCTCGGTCTCGCCGATGGCGATGAGGCGCATGACCTCCTGCAGAGCGTCCGGGAGACGCCACTTGTGGGCGATGATCAGCCCGATCTCCGCTTCGTAGATCTGGATGATGCCGATCCAGAAGCGCGCCGGCATCGCCGCGGCGCTCGGCTGTGCGGAGAGGAAGTGTTCGATGCAGCGGATCGCGACGACCTTGCCAAAGTCGCACAGGAGCCCGCAGAGGAAGGCCATGTCCGACTTGATACCGCGATGCTTTGCCAGCATCTCCGAGGCCTGAGCGCGCATCACCGTCCGCGACCAGACCGCACGCCTCACCTCGGCGAGCGGCCCGTGGATCGCGACACTTGGATGAAGGCCTGCGATGCAGGCGAGCGAGAGGAGCTGCTCGATCCCCATGAATGTGATCGCGCGGGCGAGCGAGGTGACCTCGCGGCGGAGCCCGCTCGTGGCCGAGTTGGAGTAGCGCAGCACCTGAGCGGAGAGCGCCTGGTCGGCCTTGACCAGGTCGACCACGTCCTGGATCCAGAAGTCTTCCTGCTCGAGCAGCTGGGTGAGCCGGACCGCCTGTGTAGGATAGGGAGGGATCTGCAGCCGATCGCTCTGGATCAGCATTCTGATCCCCCGAACGACGCGATCTCGATATTCGTCCACGGCTCGAGCTCTACGCCGCCGCCAGCGAGCGCTGTTCGGTCTCGAAGCGAGTGCGCACGCGCTCCTCGATCAGCCCGAGATCCTCGGGTGTGATACCGAGCGCCAGCAGGGTCGGGTCGTCGACCTCATCGGCCTCGGCGTCGTCGTCTTCGTGGTCGGCGTCGTCCTCGAAGTCTTCGGTCTGATCGTCCGGCTCGACCTTATCCGAGCCAATCCCGAGCAGATGGACCATGCGATTGGCGGCCGAGGTCACCTGGCAGAGCTCGAGGTTCTCCTCGGCCAGCACCTCGGCGGACTCAGGATCGTGATGAAGCAAGATCGCGTCGTGGAGCGCCTGGGAGAGCGACCAGCGCGAGATCAGCAGCGCGCCCACCTCGGCGTGCGTGAAGCCGAACAGCTCCTGCTCCGCCTCACTTGCGCTGATCCCGAGATCCTTCGCCAGGCCGAGGCAGGCGGCCAGCTTGTCGCGCTCGCCGTTGTTCATGACCACCCGGCCGACGTCGTGCATGAGGCCGGCGACGAACGCCTCCTCGACGCAGCGCAGCCGCTTCTGCTCGGCGATGGCCTGCGCCGCCAGCCCGCAGGCGACCGAGTGCTCCCACATCGCCTTCTCGATCTGACCGAACCGCTTGTAGACGGCCCGGTAGGAGGCGGCGACGATCAAGTTCTCCATCGTCTTGAAGCCGAGCATCACGGCGGCCTGGTGAATGTTCTGGATCTCGGCGACCGGACAATAGGCGACCGAGTTGGCGACGCTCAGCATTCGGGTGGTCAGGCCCTGATCCTGCGCGACGATGTCGGCCAGCATGTGCGCGCTCGTGCGCTGATCCGCGATGGCGGTCAGGGCACGCGACGCCACCAGCGGGATCGTCGGTAATCTGAAGTTACGATCGATCAGCTCCGCCAGCCGCTTGGGATCGTTCCGGGTAGTGATCATCTCCGTTTGCACAGCGTCCCCCTACTGAACGACGAACTCGCCGAAGTAGATGTCCTTCACACGCTCTTTGCCGAGGTCCTCCTGAGCGCGGGCCAGGAGCTCGTGGCGGATCTTGTCCTTGCCGGCCTCACCGCGGGTGTCGTCGACCCTGAGGCTCGAGAGATAGCGGATGAAGCCGTCCCGGAGCTTGTGCTTCTCCACGTCGAACTTGGAGACCGCGTCGGGCGCGTTCGTGAGCTCGACGCTCATCGAAGCCTTCAGATAGCGCGGAGCACCGCTCTCATCGAGGTTGACGACGAACGTATCCATCGCGGCGAGCTGCCCGGGTGCGGCCTCCTCCTCGGGCGCGGCTTCCTCCTGCGCGGCGCCGGCCGCGGGCATGTGCATCAGCGTGAAGCCGACGAACCCGGTCGCGCCCAGGTTGAGCACGCCGATGACGAGCGCCAGGAGCGGCAATGGACCACCGCCCTTCGGCTTCTCGGCCTTCTCGGGCTTGTTCTCGGGCTCGCTCATGCTGCACTCTCCCACCCGGCGCTCACCTGGAGTCGCCCGGAACCAAACAACGCTGCGCCGGCCGCAACCGCGGTCTGCGCGTCCTCGCTCCAGCCGCAGGGAATCTGGAACACTTCCTGGACCCGCTCCTGGATGAGCGGAATGAACGTCGTCCCACCGATCATCATCACGCCTGCGAGATCCACCGGGCGGGCGCCTGCGGCCACCACCGTCCGAGCGCTCGTCGAGATCGATCTCTCGACCAGCTCCCGCCAGAGCGTTTCGGCCGCAACCCGCGGAACCTTTATCGCGACCGTCCCTTTGGCGCCTGCGTCGCGTATGCGGATGTTGGTCTCGGCCGAGGACGAGAGCGCGCGCTTGCCGAGCTCCGACATGCGGACCACCTGGTCCCACAGGACCCGGTCCTTGGTCGGGTCGAGCCCGACGGTGCGCCACATCTCGTTGCCGATCCAGCGCGCGAGCTCGGCGTCGAAGTCGTCGCCGCCCAAGCACTGATCACCGTCGCTCGCAAAGACCTCGAACAAGTCTCCCCGCTGGGCGACCACCGTGGCGTCGAAAGTACCGCCGCCGAAGTCGTAGACCAGGAACCTGCGATCCTGCTCGGCGCGTCCCACCCCGAACGAAAGCGCGCCGGCCACCGGCTCGGGCAGGAGCTCCACCTCGCGAAAACCGGCCATGTGCGCCGCGGCGAGCGTCTCCTGCCGCGCCGCCAGAGGCGCGCGGGCGGGCGCGGTCACGACGGCCCGATCGATCCTGGCCCGCAGCTTGGTCTCGACCAGCGCCTTGAGCTCGCGCATGACGATGGCGGCGATCTCGGGCGGCGAGTGCTCCCCTTGTGTGGTCTTGATCCGGACCTCGCCGTGGTGACCCTTGCGCATTCGAACCGCAGTGACGCTGTCGACGAATTGACGCTCGGGTGACTCATAGGGGCTGCCGAGTAGGCGCTTGAACCCGACCACCACATCCGTGGGATCACGAGCGCGCATCAGCGCCGCCTCGGCTCCCACCACCGGCGGACCCTTAGGAGGAAAGTAGACGGCCGTGGGAATGCAGGCATCACCGCGTCCATCGAGGGCGAAGTGGACGCGCTCGTTCACGTAGACGGCTGCGGTGGAGAAGCTGGCTCCAAAGTCGATTCCGATGACGATCTCCCCGCTCACGCCTGGAGACTCGACCGGACCCCTCGATTCCTAAGAGAGCGACTCAAGTTTGCGTGGCTCGAGCCGATGACTGATCTCGGACGAAAAGCCCCATGAACCACGGAACAGAAACGATCGACCTACTCGACTGGAAAGACTCGTTCGCCGACGAGATGGTGGGTGAGTCGCGCTCCTTGCTCGATCAGATTCGAGTCGCCCGCCGCGTCGCCGAGACCGACTGCACCGTGCTCATCACGGGTGAGACGGGTACCGGTAAGGAGCTCATGGCGCAGGCCATCCACTGCGCCTCCGTCCGCGCCGACGGGCCGTTCGTGGCGGTGAACTGCGCGGCCATCCCCGACGACCTGATCGAAGACGAGCTCTTCGGGCACGTCGCCGGCGCCTTCTCGGGCGCGCTCAAGGATCGCGCGGGTACCGTGATGCGCGCGAACAATGGGACCTTGTTCCTGGATGAGGTCGGCGAGCTGCCGCCCCGGGCGCAGGCCAAGCTCCTCCGGATGCTCCAGGAGCACATCGTCACGCCGATCGGCTCCGACGAACCGCAGCACGTCGACATCCGCATCGTCTCCGCGACCCATCGCGACCTGGCCCAGATGGTGCGCGAAGGGACGTTCCGTGAGGACCTCGTCTACCGCCTCAACGTCATTCCCATCGACCTTCCCCCGCTCCGCAACCGCGGTCAGGACGTCCTCGAGATCGCGACGTCGTTCCTTCGCCTGGCCTCGATCCGCTACAAGCGTGAGGTGATCGGGTTCTCGCCGGCGGCCAAGCGCGCGCTGGTCAACCATCCCTGGCCGGGAAACGTCCGAGAGCTGCGAAACGCCGTCGATCGCGCCGTGCTGCTCTCGCGCGCCGACCAGATCGAGCCCAAGGACCTGGGCCTCGCCGAGGCCGACGGGCCGATGACGGACGTCATCGAGGACGAGGTCACGCTCACCGCCGATCTGGACCTCAAGAAGGCGCTCAGAAAGACCGAGATCGAGTTGATCGAGAAGGCGCTCGAGAAGACCGGTGGGAACCGCACCGAGGCCGCCGCTCTCCTCGGCCTCAATCGCACCACGCTCGTCGAGAAGCTCAAGAAGACCTCCGTCTGACGTCAAGGTTGGCGACGCCGCCAACGAATCCCCGCCCTCCCCACAATCAAATCGGACCGGATCGAGTTGGCCTCGTGCTTGCTCTGGAGGAGACCGCGATGAAACTGTTCGGCTCGCTCTCCAACCTCGAGCGCACGATGTCGTTCCTCCGCGAGCGGAACACGGTCGTCGCCAGCAACATCGCCAACCTCGAGACGCCCGGGTATCGACCCTCTGACCTGGTGCGCACCTCGACGGACGAGGCCGGCGACTTCCAGACCATGATGCGTACGCACGCCTCGCACCTGGCCGCCGCCGAGCCGGTCGAGGGCGGCGAGCTGGTCACGACCGACGACCGCGAGCCCGGGCTCGACGGCAACACCGTCAGCCTCGAGCAACAGATGGCCAAGCTGAGCGAGACGCGCGTGCGCTTCGCCGCAGCCAGCACCGTCACCTCCAAGCGGCTGGCGCTCCTGCGCTACGCCGCGGGCGACGGGGTTTGAGGAGAAGACTGATGAACCTGCTCGATTCGATGAAGGTATCCGCGTCCGGCCTGGCCGCGCAGCGCACCCGGATGCAGGTGGCCTCGGCCAACCTGGCCAACGCCTCCACCACGCGGACGCCCGAGGGCGGCCCTTACAAGAGGCGCGACGTGGTCTTCGAGAGCACCGCGCCCGACGGCGACCTGGCGGCCGGCGACGCGGGCGGTGCGATCAACGAGGTCCAGGTCGCGGAGGTCGTCGAGGATCAGGCGGCGCCGCGGCTCGAGTACGACCCCGGCCATCCCGACGCCGACGCCAACGGCTACGTCGCGTACCCGAACGTCTCGGTGGTCGAGGAGATGGTCGACATGATCACGGCGTCGCGCGCCTACGAGGCGGGCCTGACGTCGCTCGAGACGACCGTCTCGATGGCCGAGCGCGCGCTCGAGATCGGGAGATAAACGGTGGCACGCATCGACGCCTATCGCGCAAATCCGATCGCCGCGCCGGCGACCACTCCGCTGCGTGGCCCCCAGAAGAGCGGCGCCGCCGAGAAGACCGGGTTCTCCGACATGCTGGTCGACTCGATGAAGGAGGCCGCCCACGCCGAGACCCAGGCCGAGACCGCGGCCGCCGACATGGTCTCAGGAAAGGCCGACATCCACGAGGCGATCATCGCCCAGGAGAAGGCCGGCATCGCGCTCCGCTTCGCGGTCACCTTGAAGAACAAAGCCGTCGAGGCGTACCGCGAGATCATGAACACGCAGATTTGATGAGCTGAGCCATGCAGATCGAAGTCAAGAGCATCGGAACTCAGGCAGCGGGGCTGTGGGCCACGATGAAGCCGCTCCAGAAGGCGCTCATCGTCACCGTGCTGGTCCTCGTGGCCGGCGGCCTCGCCTACGCGTCGTTCGGACGGCCCGAACCGGCCTACGCGGTGCTGTTCTCCCAGCTCGGCCAGGACGACGCCGCCGGCATCGTCGAAGCGCTCAAGGAGGAGAAGGTCCCCTATCACATCGAGGCCGGCGGCAGCGCCATCACGGTGCCCGCGGACCAGGTGCAGGAGACGCGGCTCTCGCTGGCGTCGAAGGGCATCCCGCGCGGCGGCGGCGTCGGGTTCGAGATCTTCGACAAGCAATCGTTCGCCACCACCAGCTTCGTCGAGGAGATGAACTACCGGCGCGCGCTCGCGGGCGAGCTCAGCCGGACCATCGCCAGCCTGGATCCGATCGAGCACGCGCGCGTGCACATCGCGATGCAGGAGCGCTCGCTCTATCGCAAGGAGGAGAACGCGCCCGCCGTATCGGTGGCGGTCCGCCTCCGGCCCGGCCGCAGCCTCTCGCAGTCGCAGCTCAAGGGGATCGTCCACCTGGTCTCCTCGAGCGTCGCCAAGCTCACGCCCGACCGCGTCACCGTGGTCGACGAGAGCGGCGCCGTGCTCTGGGCCGGGGAGGAGAACGGCGAGGCGACCGCGAAGCAGCGCGAGATCGAGAAGACCCTGCGCGAGCGCATCCGCGAGATCATGGACCGCGTCGTCGGCCCCGGGCAGTCCGTCGTCGTGGTGACCGCCACCATGGACACGGCTCAGAAGGAGCGCACCGAGGAGCTCTTCGACAAGGACAGCGCGGTGCTGCGCAGCCAGTCGCGCACCGAGCAGACCCGCTACTCGAACGCGCCGACCGGCGGGCTCACCGGCGTCAAGGGCAACCTCCCGGAGAGCGCCGAGACGCCCAGCGCGCCCCCCTCCGACGGCCGGCTCCCCAAGGACTCGCGGCTGTCCGAGACCAAGAACTACGAGGTCAACCGCGTCACCAACCGCATCGTCGAGGACCCGGTGAAGGTGAAGCGGCTCCACATCGCGATCCTGATCAACGGCGCACTCGAATCCTCGACCGCCTCCGCAGCGGGCTCGCTGGTCGGCAGCGAGGTGGGCGGGCAGCGCGTCGCCGTCAACCTCCAGCGGATCGCCGCCCTGGTGCGCGAAGCGGCCGGGCTCGACATGGACCGCGGCGACCGCCTCGAGGTCCACAGCATCCCGTTCGCCGATGATCACGAGCTCGCGCAGGCGGCCGCCACCGGCACCGTCACGGCGGCCGTGCCGCCGACGCTCGAGACCTGGCACCTCTTCGCAGCGGGGGGCGGCGCATTGCTGCTGCTGGTGATCGCCGCGATGTCGGTGGTCGGAGGCCGGCGGCGCCGCCGCGCGGCCATCGAGCAATCGAGCAGCGGTCTCGCGCTGCCGGCGTCCGTCGACCAGATCCAGAACGCGCTGGGAGGTGGCGCCACCGCCGCCCTGGAGGCGCCCAAGCCTCCGACCCGCGAGCGCGTCCGCGAGGCCGTCCGCCGCGACGCCGGGCGGGCCGCCCGCATCCTCTCCGCTTGGCTGCAGGAGACCGAGGAGACCACATGACCGATACCAGCAATCTCGAAGGACCGACGCGCGCCGCCGCGATCCTGTTGTCGCTCGACGAGGAGACCGCCGCCGAGGTCCTCAAGCGGCTCAACGCCGACGAGATCAAGCGCCTGGCCAGCCGCGCCGGCAAGCTCCGGCCCGCCGGCGAGGAGGCACTCGAGACCGCGCTCCTCGACTTCGAGCGCCTGATGGCGGATCCGATGCAGGCTGCCTTGCAGCGGCCGGCCGACCACATCCGCGGCCTGGCCCGCCACGCGCTGGGCGCGGAGGCGGCCACCAAGCTGCTGGCGGAGGACCACACGCCCCAACCGATCGACCGCATCAGGGCGGCCCGCGTCGACGTGCTGGCCGCGCTGCTCGAGGACGAGCACCCGCAGGTCGCCTCCGCGGTGCTGCTGCAGCTCTCCGCCGAGCGCGCCGCCCGCATCCTGGCCGAGATGCCCGAGGAGGCTCAGTCCGAGATCCTGCGCCGGATCGGCACCATCGACAGCGTACCTGCGGCGATCGTGTCGCAGGCCTCCGAGGCCCTGGCCACCGCGCTGCTCGAGGCGGACGCCGTCGGTGAGGAGACCGGGCCCACCGTCGACGGCGTCGGGTTCGCAGCGGCGCTGCTCAACGCGCTCGGGAGCGAGGACAAGAACCGCCTGCTCGAGGACATGGACCAGCAGAACGCCGAGTTCGCGCAGAAGATCCGGGAGAAGATGTTCACCTTCGAGGACCTCGGCCGCGTCGGCTCGACCGGCCTCCAGGTGCTCATGCGCGAGGTCCCGTCGGACAAGATGCTCATCGCGCTCAAGACCGCGAGCACCGAGCTCCGCGAGAAGCTGCTCGCGGTCGTGTCGAAGCGCGCCCGCGAGACCCTGCTGGAGGATCTCGGCGCTGCTCCCGCCGATGCGCGTCTCCGACGTCGAGGCGGCCCAGCGCGAGATCACCGAGATCGCGCTCCGGCTCTCGGATCAAGGCCGCCTGGTGCTGCCCTTCGGCTCCGATGAGGAGCTGGTATGAAGAGGCCGTACTTCGAAGCGCTCGAGAAGCTCGAGCAGCCGGCGGAGAAGACCGTGCTGGAGACGATGTTCGGCGCACGGAGGCGTCCGATGCTCGGAGCCGGCGCCATCGCAGAGGTGCGATCCGGCCGCCGAGACCGCCGCCAAGGCCCGCGAGCTGGAGGCCACCCGGAAGCGGTTCCTCGAGACGATCGCGAGCCTCGCGGCGCACGCGGAGTCCCGCCCCTACGACCCGGCCGAGATCGTCGACCTGGGCGTCGCGGTGGCCGAGGCGATCATCGGGCGGACGCTCGGGGCCGATCACACGCTGCTGATCGAACGGGTCAGCGAGGCGCTCGACGTGCTCGAAGGCCAGCGCGCCGTCCGGCTGCGCCTGTCCCCGGTCGATCGCCGGCTGCTCGCCGACGAGCGTCCCGACCTCTTGGCGCGCGCGCTCGAGGTGGTCGAGGACCCCAAGATCGCCTCCGGCGGCTGCATCGTGGAGGGCTCGAAGCGGGCGGTCGACGCGACCATCGAGGGCCGGCTGGAGAGGTTCAGCCGCGAGCTGAAGCAGCGGCTGATCGAGGGGAGCGACGACCATGCGGCCTGATCTGACGGCGATGGCCAGGTCCGTGCTCCGCGAGCAGCCGCGGATGATCGAGCTCGGCCGGGTGATGCGGCTGGTGGGCTTCCTGATCGAGGGAAGGCTGGCCGGCGTGCGCGTGGGCGGCCTGGTCCGCATCGAGCGCGGCGACGGCGTCGCGCTCGGCGAGGTGATCGGGTTCCGCGACGACCTGGCGCTGATCGTTCCGCTCTCCGACGTGCGCGGGATCGAGCAGGGCGCCTGCATCTGGCCGATGACCGGCGGCGTCGAGATCCCGGTGTCGGAGTCGATGCTGGGTCGCATCATCGATCCGCTGGGCCGCCCGCTCGACGGAGGCCCGCCGATCGCCGCCGAGTCCTATGCGTCGCTCTCGGGCGCGCCACCCTCGGTGCGCGAGCGCGCGCGGGTCCTCCAGCCGTTCGAGACCGGAATGCGCGTGATCGACGGGCTGCTCACCTGCGGGCGCGGCCAGCGGGTCGGGCTGTTCGCGGGCGCCGGCGTGGGAAAGACGATGCTCATCCGCCAGATCGCCGAGCAAAGCACCGCGGACGTGGTGGTGTTCGGGCTGATCGGCGAGCGCGGCTGCGAGATCACCGATCTTCTGGCCGACGGCGCCCACGACCGCTCGGTCATCGTGGCCGCGACCTCCGACCGCTCTCCCATGGAGCGGATCAAGGGCGCGCAGGCGGCCACCTCGGTCGCCGAGCACTTCGCCCATCGAGGCGCGAACGTGCTCCTGATCGTCGACTCGCTGACGCGATACGCGATGGCGCTGCGCGAGACCGGCCTGGCCGCCGGAGAGCCGCCCGCCACCAAGGGCTACCCGCCCAGCGTGTTCGCCGCGCTGCCGAAGCTGCTCGAGCGGGTCGCTCCATTCGCGAGCGGTGGCTCGATCACCGGCTTCTACACCGTGCTGGTGGAGGGCGACGACCTGTCCGACCCGGTGGCGGACTCGGCGCGCTCCCTGCTCGACGGGCACATCGTGCTCTCGCGGGACCTGGCGGCGCGCGGACAGTTTCCGGCCGTCGACGTGCTCGCCAGCGCCTCGCGGGTGGCGCTCCAGGTGACGCCGCCCGAGTGCCACGAGCGCGTCGTCGAGGCGCGCAAGATCCTCTCGATGCACCGCGAGATCGAGGAGCTGAAGAGCCTGGGCGCGTACACGGCCGGGGCCCACCCGGAGCACGAGCGCGCGCTCGAGCGCGGACAGCGGCTCCTGAGCTGGTGCCGGCAGCGCCGCAACGAGCGCTCGACCATTGCAGAGACCATGAAGGGAATGGCGGCGATGACCGCTCGATAGGAGAAGGAAGTGTCGCAGAAGACCAAGAGGTTGGCGAAGGTGATCGAGGCGCGCGAACGCGTGCGCGATCGGCACGCGGCGGAGACCGCGGTGGCCGAGCAGATCCTGCAAGCGGCCCGGTCCGAGCAGGCCGAGGTGGAGCGCCGCGAGAGCGCGTTCCTGGGCAGCCTCGAGCAGATCACCGGGACGCCCATCAACGCCAACGTGCTGATCGATCTCGATCGGCAGCGGCGGCTCTGGACGGTCTGCGTCGAGCAGGCCGAGCGCCAGGTGGAGCTCCACACCGTCGAGACCGAGCGGCGCCGCGCCCGGCTCCAGGAGGCGGCGCGCAGCCTGCGGGTATCCGAGCGCGCGCACGAACGCATGACCGCGATCGAGCAGCGCGAGCGCGACCAGCGCGAGCAGCGATTCGCCGACGACCTGAGCGCCGGCCGGAGGCCCCGATGAACGGGATCGAGAAGAGCACGCCGCGGCGGCTCGAGGTCGCCCCCCGCCGCGCCGCCCCCCAGCCGGAGGCGCCGCCGGAAGCCGACCAGCGCTTCGATCGCGTGCTCGAGGAGGCCAGCGCCGAGAAGGCGCCGGCGAAGGCCCAGGCGCAGGGCAAGCGCGAGGAGGCCGCGCCCGCGGCTCGAGAGGATCCGGCGGCGGGACCTGCAGAGCGGCCCGCGAAGGCGGAGCGGAAGTCCGGCGCCGAGCCTGAGGCCGCCGCCGAAGGCGAGGACTCCGATCAGGAGGGTGCGGATCCGCACGCGCCGCAGCAGGCGCAGATCACCGCAGCTCCGGCGCCGGCGATCGCAGCGCTCGCAGCCCCGCTCGCGAAGGCGGACGCGCCCGCGGACGCCGCCGCGAAGACCGCTCCCATCCAGGCCGCCGCCGGCGCCGCCGGCGCGGACAAGCCGGCGGAGGCGACGAAGGCGCCCGCGGTCGAGAAGCCGAAGGAGGAGAAGATCGCGGTTCAGGAGATCGGCAAACCGGTCGAATCTCAACCTGTCCTGCATCTCGAAGCGAAGCTCGACGCGATCTCCGGCAAGCACGAGATCGCACCCCCGGCCCCGCCCGTGCACGTGGAGCCGGCGCTGGCCGCGGCCTACGAGGAGCCGATCCTGGTCCGGAGCGCGAACCAGGACCGAGCGGAGATCGTGGTAGGCGACGGCGCCGACCGCGTGGCGCTCACCGTCTCCACGGACGGACACAAGGTGCACGTCGCGGCGCGGTCCTCCTCCATCCAGATGGTCGAGGCGATGGCGCGGACCAGCGGAGAGCTGCGCGACGCCCTCGAGCGCAACGGCTATCAGCTCGGCGGTTTCGACGCCCGGCGCGACCGCCACGCCGACCAGCAGGAGGAGCGGGAGCACGGACACGCGGAGCGGCGGCAGAGCATCATCCTGAAGAAGAAGAGGATCGTGGCTTAGGAGGTCACCATGCAGGTCAACAGCGCACTCACCACGCTCGCTCAGGGCGCCTCGGAGCAGCCGACCCAGGCGGCCGGCACACGCGACGAGTTCCTGCGCCTGCTGGTAGCCCAGCTCGAGCATCAAGATCCCCTCCAGCCCCAGGACGGGACCGCCTTCGTGGCCCAGCTGGCGCAGTTCGCGTCGCTGGAGCAGGAGGCGCAGACCAACTCGCTGCTCGGCGTGATCCAGGCCGGACAGGCCTCGAGCGTCCGGGCCGGCTTCACCAACCTCGTCGGACGCTCGGTCAAAGCCCGGTCCGACTCGATCGATCTTCCGGCGACCGAGGACATGACGCACTCCGTCCACCTCGGCTCGGCGGCCAACAAGGTCGACGTCGTGATCTACGACTCGACCGGCAAGGCCGTGCGCCGGATGTCGCTGGGACCCCGGGAGGCCGGGGACGCCGACTTCGCCTGGGACGGCAAGACCGACGACGGCGTGGCGCTCCCCGACGGCAAGTATCGCGTGGAGGTCGAGGCGACCTCCGCCGCCGGCGGTGACGTCGACGCGTACGCCTGCATCAGCGGACTCGTGTCCGCCATCGACTTTGGAGACGACGGGACGGTCACGTTCCGCTTGGGCCAGGCGAGCATCACGCCCGCCGACATCATCAGCATCGAGCGCTGAGGGAGAGAAGGAATCATGGCTATCTGGTCATCGCTATTGACGGGATCGAGCGGGCTGAGCGCTTACGGCGACGCCATCGGCATCGTGGGAGACAACATCGCCAACGTCTCGACGACGGGCTTCCGGGGCTCGCGCGCCGGCTTCAAGGACCTCCTGGGCGGCTTCGGCGCCAACGGGCAGCGGCTCGGCGGCGGCGTGCAGATGTCGGGCGCTCAGGTCCTCTACGGACAGGGCTCGCTGCTCGGCACCGGACGATCGCTCGACATGGCGATCAACGGCAACGGCTTCTACGTGGTCAAGGGCGACAACCGCGGGATCGAAGGCACGTACTTCTCGCGCGACGGCCGCTTCGGGTTCGATCAGGACGGGTACATCGTGAACCCCGGCGGGCTGCGCCTGCAGGGCTACGGCATCGATCCGCAGACCGGCACGATGGCCTCCTCGATCTCGGACCTGAAGCTCGACTCGCAGAGCGCGCCCGCGCTCACCACCTCGGTGGACATGCACCTCAACCTGGACTCGAGCGCGGTCCCCCCGGTCAATCCGTGGGACCCGACCGACCCCCAGGCGACGTCGAACTACTCCACCTCCGTCACCGTCTACGACTCGCTGGGCGCCGCCCACCGCGCCGACGTCTACTTCGTGAACGACGGCAACGGGAACTGGGAGTGGCACGCGCTGGTCGACGGCGGCGAGCTCGACGGCGGCGCGCCCGGCGTCGGCACCGAGATCGCCGGCGGCACCCTCGAGTTCGATCAAAACGGCGCCCTGGTCACCGAGTCGGCGAGCTCCCCCGGCGCCGACTTCGTCAACGCCGCCCCCGGCCAGGTCATCGACTTCGACTTCGGCGACGCGATCTCCGACGGCGGCACCGGCCTCGCCGGCACCACCCAGTTCGGCTCCGCGTTCAACGTGACCTCGGTGAGCCAGGACGGCTTCGAGCCGGGCACGCTCGTCGACCTCCGGGTCGGCGACGACGGCACCATCACCGCGCTCTACTCGAACGGCGACTCCCGCGCGGTCGCCCGCGTGGCGCTGGCCCAGTTCGCCTCCGAGGACGGCCTGGTCCGCTCCGGAAACCAGTTGTTCAGCCAGTCCGCCGACTCCGGCGAGCCGCTCATCGGCGCCGCCGCCACCGGCGGCCGAGGCTCCATCTCGGCCGGCTTCCTCGAGGGCTCGAACGTCGACCTGGGCGGCGAGCTCGTCACCATGATCGCCTACCAGCGCGCCTTCTCCGCGAATGCGCGTACGATCACCACGGCCGACGAGATGCTGTCGGAGACGATGAACATCAAGCGGTAGAGCACGCGATCGAATCCGGCCGGTGGCCGCAAGGCCTGGTGCGCCTCCGGCTCGGTCGATGCTTTGCCGTCGTCGATGGCCATCGAGAAGATCCACAGCGCCACCACCAGCGTCGGTGCGCTACCGCGCGCGAAGGAGAGGCTATCGACCGGGCCCCGGCGCCGAAGCCGTGCACGAGGGCGCGGTGCTCGAGCGCGGAGACTCGGGATCGACGCGCGACGCCGGCGCGCCGGTGGACGACGCGGGGACCGGGCCCGACTCCGGGCTGCCGATCACCTGCGCGCCGTCGACGGCCGAGTGCGCGGGAGAGATCGCCCGGATCTGCGCGGTCACCGGCGACACCTACCATGAGATCGAGTGCACCAACGGGTGCACCGACGGCACCTGCGATCCGTTGAGCCTGGAGACCGGGTGGAGGGTGGTTCAGTTCAACCTGCTGAACGACAGCATCACGACGCCGCCCAACTACGTGTTCGAGCAGGGAGGCCTGGTCGCGATCCAGACCGCCAATCCGCTGGCGTCGGTGTATCTCGACGACACGCCGCTCCCCGAGTCCATCGTGATCACGGGGCGATTCGCCGTGCAGACGACGAGCGACGACGATCTGATCGGCTTCGTCTTCGGCTGGCAGGACGCCCAGCACTTCTATCTAGTCGACTGGAAGCAAGCCCAGCAGAACGACGGCACCTGTGGTCTCGCCGAGGCGGGCGCCGCCTTGAAGGTGGTCTCCTCCACGGTCGCGATCGAAGACTGCACGGACTTGTGGCGTTCGAGCGGCACCGCCCACGTGAACCCGATCGTTCCCGTCAGCGAGAATCCCAACGGCTGGCAGGACCTGGCCGACTACGACTTCCGACTCGTCTATCGACCCGGCAGCATCGACCTGAGGATCACCCAAGGCAGCACCGTCGCCGTCAGCATCACGTCGACCGATACGACCTATCGAAGCGGCAAGTTCGGGTTCTTCAACTACTCGCAGGAGCAGGTCCGCTACGAGTTCTTCTCAATCTCTCCCTCCGATTGAACCCTCTCGCTCCCTCTCAAAGCGGACTCGGCCTACGACACCACCCCCGGCGACGAACGTCCCGCCGTCACCTCGAGCGCGCGCTGCCGGTCAGGCAGCGGGGTCCACGGCGGGCCATGCATAGCCCAGCGCAGCGCTCATGCCTCGGGGTCCGAGTAGAGCCGCCGCGCAAACCAACCGACGACCTCCTCCGAGAGGAACACGTTCGCCAGGGACGTCCAGGTGCTGCGACCGAGCCCGGTCACCAGGCGCCGGTGGTCGCGGGCGCAGGCGCGCGTCGCCCGGACCATGTCGATCCCCAGGATCGCCGCCGCCGGCCTGAGCTGGTACGCCGCAGCCAGGATCCAGACGCTCCACGTCGTCAGCCGGCCGGCCAGCCAGAGCCCCTCGACCGGGCTGCAGTCGGCGAGCGCCCGCGGCAGGTACGTGCGCGCCAAACCGACGTGCTTGACCTCATCCTTGTCAATCCGGCGGAGCAGTCCGCGGAGCACCGGCTCGTCGAGCTCCGCCTCGAGCTGGCGGAACAGGTGGTGGGCCAGATTCTCCAGGAACAGCTGCATACCCAGCAGCTTGAGACCCGCGTGGGAGGTCTCCTTGATGCCTCTCAGCGCCCGCAGCGCCCACCTCGCCCTCGCCGCAGGCCGCGGGCTCTTCCTGCAGGTGGGTCGATGCGAGGCCTTCGGCCTCGGGATCGCGGAGGCGCTGCGGTTCAGCATCCCCGTACTCGCCAGCGATACCGACGGCCCCCGAGAGATCCTCTCCGGGAGCCGCGCCGGCATGCTCCTCGGCGGCGCCCGCCCGCTCGAGACCCAGATCGCCGAGGCGGTGACCCTGTACGCCCGCCACGAGTCGGTCCTCTCGGCGGAGGCGGCCCGCCAGGTCGCCGCGCGGTATACGTGGGAGGCCGCCATCTCGGCGGTGCATCGCGCGATGGGGACATGAGCGATGCGTTCGTCCAGCCACCGCGCCCCGCGGACCCGCGAGGTGAGCCCAGCCTTACGACGTCGCGGTAAGTGGTCGCGCGGTCCCGTGCCGGCGCCCGCGTGCTAGATTTGAAGCGGGGCGTCCAGCCGATGCCGCAGATACAGTCGACGATCTCCGCCGCGCTCGCCAGGCTCGACCCACAGGGCGCCTGGGCGGTCGAGCTACGGAGGACGCTGACCGAGTACGTCGAGCACGAAGACGTCCGCGTCAAGCAAGCCGCGGTCTTCTGGCTGGCGGGGCTCGGCGCACTGGCGAAGCTCCTCCGCGCGCCCGGCGACGACCCGCACCTTCTCGGTCTCCAGGCGGCCGAGCTGTTCGTCCGAGGGTCGCGGTATTGGTTCGAGGTGCTCGGCGAGCAGACCCGGGCCCTCGCCAGGAACAAGAAGGCCATCTTCGCGACGCCCGAGGGCATCGACGTGCTCCATCGTCTCGCGCGCCTGTCGGTCGATCTCGAGGCTGCCCTCGAGGGCGACGAGGACGCGGCCCGGCGAATCGCGAACGCCCTCGATCCGATGGGAGGTCCTGAGCCATGCGTTTGAAGCCGACATCTTCGGGGGACACGTCCGCTCCGGCTCGCGACGGGCGTAGTCAGAAGATCGCTCGGATGCTCGAGGAGGGCACCCTCCTTCAGGCGGCGGTCGCGCGCGAGGTCGGCGCCGGAGAGGCCGAGCAGATCAGAAGGCTTCTTCGCGAGCTCAAGGTGATCACGCTCGACGACGGCGAGGTCCAAGCGATCAATCAGAAGCTCGAGGGTCACGCAGCCGCGCTGCAAAGGATCCGGCTGGCGAACCCGGAGCTGGGGACCGGCGATCCCTCCGGCAGGCCGGCACCACCGCTCTTCGTGGTGGATCCCGCGGCCACCCAGAAGGCGTGGCAGGTTCGCGTCTCGGAGGCGCGGGGGGACAAGGGCGGGTTCGTTCGGCACTTCACGATGGCCGTCTTCGACGCGAACGGCGAGAGGGTGAAGCGCGAGCTCGACCTCGGGTTCCTGACCGCGGACCAGATGGAGACGCTCCTCGACCATCTCCAGTTTCTCCATGGCCTGTCGGACGACGAGCTCGCCTCCACCTTTGCGCCGCTCGCCGAGGCATCCCAGGTGCTCGAGTCGGTCCAGACTCGGAAGGGCAGCTTTCGTGAGTTGGCGGTCGAGTTCGCCCGTCAGCTCCTGGCCGCGGGGGCGAACCGCTCGTGGGTCGGGATCGCGGCGACCTTTGGGATTGGATTCGGCTCGACCTGGCAGACCGTCCTCGCGGAGGCTGCGTTCATCCTGATCGGGAGCTACGGGTTGGCCATCGACGTCGCTCAAGCATGGCGCGTCTTCATCCGGCCCCACACCGCTTCGAAGAAGGAAGCGACGCTCGCGGTGACACGCGCCGTCCTCGACGGCGCCATGGTGGTCTCTCCACTGGCTGCCCTCGCCTCCCTCACGCTCGCGGTGAGCAAGTTCGTCATCGAGAACAAGAACAAGTTCGGCCACATGCTCGGCCTCGATGTCGGCCAGCGGGAACGCCTCGACGCCGAGACGAAGAGGACGACGGACCTCCTCCTGGAGGCCGCTCGCGGCTCGCGCTGAGCCAGCTCAGACCGCGTGGGCCTCGCCCAGCTCGGCGGCGGGCGGGGCGACCGATTCGCGCGCCGTCCTGGCCAGCGCGAGCACCTCGTCCACCGACCACTGATCGTAGGCGTGCTCGCCGCGCTTGCTCGCCACGATGCGGCCGTCCGAGTCGATGAGGAAGTCGCCCGGTAGACCGAGTGAGCCGCCCTGGTGCTGGCCAAGCGGTAGCTTCTCCTCGCGCGCAGTGCGGATCAGCCCGCGCACGATCGCGGGCCAGGCGCGCGGGTCGAGCACCGCATGGAGCGACGTCTCCACGCCGAGCTCGGCGTAGAGCTCCTTCTCGGGATCGGCGACGAGCGGGAACGGCAGGTCAGTCTGGTACTTTCGAAACTCCTCCGGCGTCGAGTGGAACACGACAATCTCGCGCACCCCCGCGGCGAGGAGCTCGTCGTGGCGTCGTACGACCGACCTGAGGTGGAGGTTGCAGATGGGGCAACCGGCGAATCGACGGAGCTGCAGATGAACCAGCTTGCCCGGCTCGGGCACCGGGATCGATTCCCCGGCGACCGTGACCAGTCGGCGCGCCGCGAACCTCGACGCCCCGCGCATCGCGGCTCCCAGCTTACGGTCCCCGGAGCGGAGCGCCCATGAGATCGCCGTCAGCGTGAGCACGACGATCGGCGGCGCGAGGTGCGCCGGCCCGTCGCCGGCGACCGCGTGAGAGACGATCGCCCCGGTCAGGTCGAAGAACACGCCCGCGTACGCCCACTCCTTGAGGCGCGGCAAGCCTGGGGCAAGGATGGTAACGACGGCGAGGAGCTTCCACGTGCCGAGGAGGCTCGGGAGCCACGCCGGGTACCCGAGATGCGCCATCGTCTCCACGATCCGCTCCGCGTGCGTGATCTCGTTGATGCCTCCGAAGGCCAGGATGGCGGTGCCGAGCCCGGTCGAAACCCAAAAACCTATCCTGCGTGCGTCCATGATTCGATCTCCTTGTTCGCTCCACCTTGAGGCGCGCGAGCCGATCGAACAATTCTGCAACTATTGGCATCATATGATACTTTTCGTTACGAATGCGAGAACCGCTCGAAACCGCTGAGCTCCTGGCCTTCGCGAGCATCGTGGACGCGAAGTCGCTGTCGCGCGCGGCCTCCGAGCTGCGGATTCCCCGGCCCACGATCAGCCGCCGCCTCGCCCGCCTGGAGACGCGACTCGGCGTGCGCCTCTTGCGACGCACGACGCGGAGCCTCGCCCTGACCGACGCGGGCGAAGTGCTCTATCGACAGGCACGGCTCGTTCTCGAAGCCGTCGCGACGGCGGAGGCGAGCGTGCGCCGGCCCGAGGGCGCGATCGCCGGCGAGCTGCGCGTCTCCGCGCCGCCGATCTCCGATCCGAAGTTCTATGAGATCATCGCGTCCTTCGCGAAGCGCCACCCGAACGTGCGACTCCAGGTCCATGCGTCGACGCGCCACGTCGACCTGCGTCGCGAAGGGTACGACGTCGCCATCCGCGCGGGGAGCGCGATGGCGCCCGGGCTCATCGCGCGCACACTGTTTCGATCGAAGCTGGTCGCGGTGGCGTCGCGCGCGTATCTGAGCGAGGCCGGCGCGCCGCGCACCGCCAAGGACCTCCGCCGCCACCGCTGCCTGATGGGCTTCGCCCGCGGCGAGGTGCCCGAGACGCACTGGCGCATCGACGGCCGCGCGATGCACGTCGAGGGCGCGTTCTTCGCGAACGACGTGCAGCTCCTCTGCGCCGCGGCGGCGAGCGGTCTCGGCATCGCGCTCGTCCCGCATCTCTTCGCGTCGCCGCACCTCGCGAGCGGCGCCCTCGTCACCGTCCTCGGGCAGGCGAAGTTCGGGAGCGACAGCGTCGCCGTCGTCTACCTCGATCGCGAGCTACTCCCACCCCAGGTCCGCGCGTTCGTGGAGGCGATGACCGCCTGGCGCCTGACCTCACCGTGAGGGCAGCCGGCACCGAGGTCCTCAGACGGCCGTCCGCTCCGAGGCGCTGACGCGCTGACCCGGGTCGACCATGACCGTTTCGCCGGAGATCGAGACCTGAAAATGTGGGAGGTCGCTCCGGGCCGGGCCGCGGACGACGCCGCCGTTGCCGTCGAAGAGCGAGCCGTGACACTGACAGATCGACCGGCCGCTCGCGTCCGGCGCTTCGACGACGCAGCCGGCGTGCGTGCAGATCGCAGAGTAGGCGAACAGGCCGGCGGCGTCGCGGCCGATGATCAACGCGCCCGATCGATCGAGCGTCCAGCTGCCGACCGCGAAGTCCTGCAGCGTCCCGACGTCGACCGGACCGGAGGGGAGCCCGGTGTTGCAGCCGGAGAGCGCCAGCCCTCCCAGCGCGACCAAACCGCCGACCACCACTTGGCGCCGGCAGAGCGGGACGCCGTCGTCATCTCTCTGGTTGCTCATCGATGCTCTCCTCTCGTGCGGTTGTCACTGCGGGAGTCCGCAGTCGATCCAGCTGATGAAGCGCGTCCGCTCGCTCGAGGGGAGCGTGCTGCCGCGTGGCATCCGCCCCGAAGAGACCTGACTCCGGATCCGCGACGCGTTGGCGGACACCGTAGAATAGCTTCCGTACGAGGAGTGGCAGCCGGTGCAGTGCTGCGTCATGAACGCGTGGCCGTAGTTGCTCCAGCTGTCCGTGCAGCTCGTGGTCCCGGAGTCGGGCGTTCCGGCGTCGACGCCGGCGTCGGGCGGCGGCGGCATGATTTCGCCGCACGAGACGCCGTTGGTGGGGAAGCAGTTGTTCCCGAGCAGGTTGTTGTTGCCGTCGACGATCTGGAAACAGTCGAAGCCGGAAGGACAGTCCGCCGGTCCGGCGCAGGCGGTCCCGCACGCGCCACCGAGCAGCTGATCCTGGATGCAGAAGCTCCCCGTGGCGTTGCAGTCGTCGTCCGACTGACAGGCCTGGCAGAGCACGCCACCGCTCCCCGAGTCGGGCGTGACGCCCGAGTCGTACGGCTCGCCAGCGTCGTTCGGCGCGCCGGCGTCATCGAAGCCCGCGTCCGTCTCAAAGCCGGCGTCCGGAGCATTGCAGGTCGACTCGGGGTAGCCGGCCGCGATCCACGATTCGACGCTCGCGATCTCGCGCTCGCTGACCGTGGCGGCCGGCGCCGGCGGCATGTAGTGGCCTCGCATGTACACGACGGAGATCTCCGCGTCTGTCTTCGAGGGATCCGCGAGCGCGGCGCGCATCAGATCATCGCGTGAAACCAGCGACACCGGCGCGGCGACAGGGGGCGATCCGTGACAGGCCTGGCAGCGCTCGGCCAAGAGTGTCTCGATCTCGCACGGAAGACCGGAGCCCGCGGTCGACACGGGAGGTTTCTTGTTGGTGACACCGGTGAACCCCGAGCGCGGTCGCGCGTTGCATCCGATCGCGATCGCGATCGCGGGAAGGAGGATCGACAGGGCGCGTTTCGACATCGCGCACTCCCAGTACCGCCGGCCCGGACAGAGCAGGCTGACCGTGGCTCTTTCGTTGAGAGGATCGGATGCCTGACGTACGCTGATCCCCGAGGCTGTCTGGTCTTGATCGTGATCGTGCTGATCGCCGCCGGTGAGGCGGAAGCACCCGCGACGACCGCGATGCTCGCCGCCGCGGCCGAAGCAGCCCCTCTTGGTGTCTCGATCGAGCTCCGCACCCGCACCTCCGAGGAGACCGCGCTCGCTGCGCTGGCCCGCACCAGCAGCGCCGCGGTGGCGGACGTGCGGTGGCTCGGCGACGAGACGGAGGTGGAGATCCGGCTTCAGCTTCCCGATGGCTCCCGGCTCCGCGAGCGGCACCTCGGCTTCTCGAGCGCCGACGCGATGCGCGAGCGGGGACGAACCGTGGGGTTCGCGGTCGCTTCGATGATCCCGCCCGTGCCGCCGGCCGCGACCCCCCCGCAGCCGCCACCTCCTCCGCCGCCGCCGATCGCGGTCGTCTCCCCCCTGCGCCCGCACAACCGGAGATCCGGGCGGCGCTCTACGCCGCGGGCTCGGCCGCCGCGGCGATCGCCGGCCAAGGAACGGGCTTCGGCGGCACGATCGGCGCCGAGCTTCCGATCGCCCGGGCGCTCTCGCTTCGCCTCCTCTTCACGGCACGCTTCGGGGAGGTGAAGGCGGCCCAGGCGAGCGCTTTCGATCTCGAGGGCGGCGCGGGCGCCAGGTTCGGGCTGGTCTTCGACGACACCACCGGTCTCGGCCTCGCGATCCGGACCGATCTTCTGGTCACCTACCAGCTGCTCTCGCACTTCTCGGAAGACGACCCGGAGCCGGCCCGTCGCGGTCGCTGGCTCCCGGGCCTCGATCTCATGCTCGAGGGATCATGGGCGCTCTCGCACAGCACCGCCTTGGTGTTTGCCGCGGGCGGCGCCCTCGTCGCCGGCAGGACCGGGGTCTACACCCACGGTGAAGAAGTTGCGGTCCTCCCGATCGGCCGGGTCCTGTTCGAGATCGGCGTGCGTGCCGGCTTCTGAAGGACCTTGCCTGATCGCGCACGCTTCGCGGTACTGATCTCGCGGTGGCCTCCGGCGCAGCCCGCGATCGCGTCCTTCGGCTGGTGCCTTCGGAGGCATCCGGGGCCCAGCCTCACCCGGACCAAGAGGTTGCGCCCGACGACAGTGAGCTGCTCGCCGCGCTGCGCGCCGGGGACGCTTCCGCCGCCTCCGCCTTCCACGATCGCGTGCGACCGTGCGTCGATCGGACGCTTCGCCGGCTGCTCGGCGTCGGCCACGTCGACCATCAGGACCTGGCGCAAAACGCGCTCATCGAGCTGGTCACCACGATCCAGCGCTTCCGCGGCAGCTGCTCGCTGGACGCGTGGGTCTCAACGCTCACCTCGCGCGTCGTCTACAAGGCCTTCCGCCGCAACAAGATCGAGCGGCGACTGTTCAGCGCTCTCACCGAGGATCAGCTCGATTCGGGGGCGCCCACCCGGTCCGCGCGATCACGGCGCGCGTGATGCTCGATCGCGTGCGATCGCACCTCGGTGCGATGGACGTCGGTCGGGCCTGGGCCTTCGTGCTTCACGACGTGCTGGGCCACGATCTGCGCGAGGTCGCGCAGATCATGGGGGTGAGCGTAGCGGCGGCGCAGTCCCGACTCGTGCGCGGGCGCCGCGAGCTGCACGAACGTATCGAGTGCGATCCGGAGCTCGCTTGCGGGCTCGACGCAGACTTGGGGGAGACATGAGCGCGCCACGCTACGCGTCCCTGACGGCGAAGCTTCTGGCCAACGCGCCCGCGGAGGGACCTCCGCCGACCCACGAGGAGCGTGCCGAGGCGGTGGCGGCGATGGCGGCGGCGATCCGGGCGCGCGCTCGGCGCCGTCGTCTGGTCGGCGCCGGGCTCTCGTTCGGCGCGATCGCGGCGACGCTCCTGGTCTTCCTCTGGCTCCAGCGCGAGAGCTCCGCCCCCGAGCCGGCTCGCATCCCGACGCCGGTCGAGGTGACCGCGACGTTGACGGGCCGCGGGACTTACCTCGTCGACGAGGGCGCCCCCACCGAGGTGTCCGAGCCGCGCGCGCTCCTTCGCGGCTCCAAGGTGCACGTGCGGCCGAGTGGAAGCGCCACGCTCGCTCTCTCCACCGGCAGCACGCTCCGTCTCGAGCCGGAGACAGAGCTGACCGTCGTCGAGAAGCGTGAGGTCGAGCGGTTCGCGCTGTCGCGTGGCGCGCTCCGGGCCGAGGTGGCGAAGCTCAGGGCGGACCAGCGATTTCTGATCGAGACCATCGATGCCGAGGTCGAGGTGCGCGGGACCTCGTTCCGCGTCGAGGTGATGCCGGAGAACCGCTGCGCCACGCGGACGCACGTGGAGGTCTTCGAGGGCGTCGTCTCGGTTCGCCAGGACGGCGAGCTCCACCCGGTGCGCGCCGGCGAGCGCTGGCCGCGGGAGGCCGACTGTCGGCCGCCGGAGAAGCCGCGCCTGAAGCGCCCCCTCAGTCGACACCGGCCCGTGCCGCCTCCCCCGCCGGCGCGCGAGACGCCGAGCTCTCACCTCGGGGAGGAGAACGATCTCTATGCAGCGGCCGTGGCGGCGGCGCGGGCCGGGGACGATCGGCGCGCGATCGAGCTCTATGAGCGCCTGCTCGAGCGCGACCCGGACGGTCCGCTGGCGGAGACCGCCGCCTCGCGACGGATGAAGGCGCTGGAGGGATTCGATCTCGATCGAGCCGCCGAGGCGGCACGACGATATCTCGCCCGCTATCCAGAGGGCTTTGCGCGCGAGGAGGCGAGGCGGATCATCGATCGGACGCGATGAGACGCTGCGTTCTCCTTGCGCTGGTCGCCGCCGCCTGCAACGGCGAGCTGCGGTTCGACGAGCCCTCATCTCCGGACGGGGGCGAGCCGGCCGACGCGAGCAGCGACGCCGGTGCAGCGCTGGACGCCGCGCCTGCAGGTTGCACCAGCGACACGGAGTGCGGTCTGCCCGATCTGCACTGCGCCGTCGAGACCGGGGCCTGCGTCGAATGCCTCAACGACGGCCACTGCCTCCGCCCAGAGCAGCCCCGCTGCCACGGCGTCCTGCACCGCTGCGTCCAGTGCGGCTCCGCAGGCGACTGCGACCGCAACGAGGTCTGCGAGCGGAGCACGAACACCTGCGTTCCCACATGCTTCGACGGAGACGATTGCTCGCTGACCTACGCCGGCTGCGAGATCTCGCGCGGCCTCTGCGTCGACTGTATCTACGACTCCGACTGCACCGGCGCGAGCGATGGCCCGCTCTGCCAGCCCGCGAATGGTCGCTGCGTGGAGTGCCGCGACAATCTCTCCTGCCCCATCGAACGGCCCTCCTGCGATCCGACGAGCGGTCGCTGTGTCGCCTGCCTGAGCTCGGCGAGCTGCACCGATGCCACGAACCCGCTCTGCGATCCCGAAGAGCTCACCTGCGTGGCCCGCCCCTGAGCGCGCCGCGTCCCGAATCCGCGCACTTCCTCGTTCATCGACGACGGGGTCCGGGTGCTCGGCCATCGCGGCATTCGCCGGGCGCGGCTCTCGGTCGATCCTGGCTTTCAGGTCCGGAGCGCCGAGCAGACGGGCGCGCTGCCGTGGCATCAGGACGCCAACGCGTATCAGCCGGCTGCCACGAGCTCGCCGGCGCCGCCCTCTCGGCCCTGGATGCACTCGAGGCGGGCGATCTCGACCGTGAGCTGGCGGGCGATGAGACGGCGATCGAGCGCAGCCGCCGCGCGCGTGAGGGGTCCTCGAATACGTGCTCGCCCGCGGCAAGCTCAACGAGGACTGGCTCTACCTCGCCGACCAGATCGTTCCGGAGCTCGACGAGCGGCGCTGTCCGACGTGCGAGCGGCGCACGCGCATCTCCGGCGTCGACATGCCCGATCAGTACGGCGCTCGCCGCATCCAGATCTGCCCTCGCTGCGGAACCGTCGAGGATGCGCCGGCCCACTTCGACATGGCTCCGCTTGGATGGCGGCTGCACGCTCACGCTGGAGGGCGCGCTCCTGGCGCGACATGGTGTCCTGTCCGGAAGGCGGCCATGGGATCTGGGCCCGACGGACCACCGGGTCCGGATTGCAGAGCACGATGCACACCACATCCCCAATCGGCGGCTGATCTTTCACGGCGCCCTCGAGCGGGGCGTCACCCCGAGGGGACTCCGCTGCAGGCCTCGAACGCCGCGGTGCACCCACTGTCGTCGCGGCACTGATCGCACGCCGCCGAGTTGGTGCCGGCGCACGAGGTGAGACAGTTCTGGATTGCGCACGTGGTCACCTGCACGTAGCACTCCGTGCAATCTGCAGAGAGGCCGACGTCGTTCATGATGCAGCTGCGCGTGCAGGTCTGCCCGCCGAAGCACCCGCTCGCGCAGGTCTCGATGGCCGCCGAGATGTCGGTGTTCATATGCACAGCCAGGTCCGCCGGGTTGGTGCAGGCCCCGGACGCCTCGCCGGCGTCGCCGGTGCCGGGATCGCCGGTGTCGGCCACGCCGCTGTCGTCGGCCGTTCCGCTGTCCTCCGTCCCTGCGTCGACGGCGGGGCCAGCGGGCTCGGCACCGCCGCAACCGGCGACCATGAATGCGATCCATAGGAGGCGTCTGTCCTTCATGCCGGGCCCGAGTGCAACGGATGTGCCCTCCGCGCGCACGCCCGGGTGCGCCCAGCCCGTGGGCTGTCGATCGCCCACCTGGGCTGGCGCACGATGAAAAAAGGCCGCAGTCCTGCTGGTTCAATACCTCCTGGGTGCTTCCGCTCCACCACGCACTCCGCCTCGGGCGCCGGCGTAGGATCGACCGCCGGCCGGGCCGGGCCCGCACGGGAAAGTCGGCGCTCGGCGCGATTCCCACCGATAACCCGTTTCGATGACGGCGCTCGTCTCACGCGCGGTGCACCCGTGTCGGCCGAGGCCTGCGTGCGCCGAGAGGACGTGCGTCGCAGAGGCTCCGACGTTCGAAGCGGGTCCGCCGGCGTGCGCCAGCCCGACGGCGCACGCGCCTTCCCTCGGCCCGACCACGCTCTGGGGGCGAGCCGTCTCGTTCGCGCTCACGGTGGGACGCAGCGCCGCGATCGCCCTTCCCTTCCTGCTGGCGGCCCAGC
The DNA here is from genome assembly GCA_963803435.1 of uncultured delta proteobacterium. Lineage (GTDB taxonomy): Bacteria > Myxococcota > Kuafuiibacteriia > Kuafuiibacteriales > Kuafuiibacteriaceae > CAWDML01. Next base: position 1,406,478 of record CAWDML010000001.1, read on the forward strand.
TGGCCGACGGGCACGCGCAGCTCGGTGGGGCGAGGGCGGAGGTCGCGTCCATCCGGTTCGATCGCGGGGCCGCGGCGCGATACTTCGTCCAGCGATCCGGCGGCGCCATCCGCGAGGTCGCGAACCCGTTCCCCGGGAGCACGCTCTTCGAGCCGACGGGCCGGTCGAAGGGCGCCGCCATCCTGCTGCTCCACGGGAGCGAGGGCGGCAGCCAGCCCTACTCGATGGCGGACGCGGCAGAGCTCGCCGCCCACGGCTATACGGCGCTGGCGTTCTCGTACTTCGACGTCCCGGGGTCGGAGCTCCCGGCCAAGCTCCTCGAGGTCCCGCTCGAGCGCGCGCAGGCGGCGGCCGACTGGCTCCGCGCCCGCTACGGCAAGGTCGGGCTCAAGGGTGTCTCCCGCGGCGGCGAGCTGGCGCTCGAGCTCGCGAGCCTCGATCCGGGGATGAAGCGCTTCGCCGCCGTCGTGGGGGAGGTTCCCTCTTCCCAGATCTGGGGCGCCTGGGATCAACGCGCGCAGGCACCCATCACCGGCGCGCGCGGCCGGATCCGTCCCGCATGGACGCTGGGAGGACGGCCGATCGACGAGGGCGAGCCGATCGCGCTCGAACGCTACCCGGGCCCCATCTTTCTGCGCGGCTCCGGTCGTGACGAGGTCTGGCCCTCTCAGGACTTCGTGCGGCAGCTCCAGCGACGCCTGAAGCAAAACGGCAAGAGGGCGGAGGTCCACATCTTCCCCCGCGAGCATCACGTGCTCAGCGACCGAGGGCAGGCGAGAGCAGACGCGCTGCTGGTGGACTTCTTCGATCGCGCGCTGCGCATGCGTGCGGGCGCCGACCCACACCACGCGCTTTGACGCGCGCCCGTCAGCCCAGCCGACGCATGCCTTGGAGCGAGACGCCTTCCCGACCCACTTCCACTTGGCACTCGCATTGCTCATGGCATCCGCGTGGTCCACGGCGTCCTGAATCCCGAAGAAATGGAGGCGATCCGGAAGAAGCTGGCGCCTCAGGGCCTGGCTCCCCTCTCGGAGCCGCAGCCCGAGCCCACGCCGATCCCGCTGATCGCCGACGATCACGCCGGGTCGCGCGCCAAGCCCGAGGCGCTCCGCATCCTCAACGGGTGGCTGCCGCACATGCTGAAGCTGGTGCGACGCGCGATCACCGTGCCGCTGCAGGTCGGAGTTGCAGACGCGAGCATCGTCGAAGGCGCGGCGCTCCGGGAGGAGCTCGAGGGCACCTGGATGCGGTTCGCGCGGGGTCCCAAGCGGGACGCGCTGGTGCTGTCCTTCGGCGGCCCGATCGTCGAGCACGTGGCGGCCCGCCTGCTGGGGAGCCGCAACGAAGAGGCGAGGCCGGAGGAAGGTCCGCGCCGCCGCAGCACCTCGAACATCGGCCGCAAGCTGTTCTCCCGTGTCGGTGATCTGGCGCTCTCGTCGCTCACCATCCACTGGCAGGACCAGCTCGGCATCGGCCTGATCCCGGTGACCGTCGACGGCGACATCACCGACCTCAAGCGCTCGTTCTTCGCCTCCGACGTCCTCGTGTGCGCCGCGGTCGACTTCACGGCGCCCGCTGGCGGACGCCTGGTGGTCGCGGGCCGGCCCAACGCGTTCTTGAGCCGGGCCCCGGAGGTCTCCTTCCAGACGGTCTCGCGCCGCGCCGTGGAGAACGCGCTCGGTACCGTCCCGGTCGAGGTGAGCGTGGAGCTCGGACGTACGTCGCTGACGATGCGCGAGATCGCGACCCTCGCCCCGGGCTCATTCATCGAACTCTCCTCGACGGTCGACACGCCGCTGCCGATCCGCTGCGAGGGCGTCCTCAAGGCATACGGCCGCCCGGTCGTGTCCGAAGGCGCCGTCGCCGTCGAGATCATTCTCTTGGAGGTAACCATGACGGCTGAACACGAATCTCTCGCCAACGCTCCGAACCCGGCCTCGATCTCGCTCGAGAACATGCTGAGCGACGTCCCGCTCCAGATCTCGGTGGAGCTCGGCCGCATCACGATGAGCCTCCGCGAGGTCGCGGATCGGCTCACGCCCGGCGCCGTGGTCTCGCTGGCCAAGGTGGCGGGTGAGAAGCTCGACGTGCGCATCAACAACCACCTGGTCGCTCGCGGCGAGGCGGTGGCGGTCGGCGATCGCTACGGCATCCGGATCACCGATCTGGTCAGCTCGATCGACGGGAGAACGAAGTGATGGATCCCTCCGCCCTCGCCTTCTGCGCCCTGCTCGCCTCGGCGGCCCCCGCGGGCCACGAGACGCATCTCGCGCAGCCGGACCCCACGCCGCCGTTCAAGCCGCTGGCGGTGACGCTGGCGCTGCTCGCAGCGGGCGCCGGCGCGTTCATCCTCACCAAGAAGATGAAGAAGGACGGCGCGGACACCGGTCGATCGATCGAGGTGGTCGCCTCCAAGATGCTCACCCCCAAGGTGCGTGTGGTCCTGGTGCGCACCGACGGCCGTGAGTTCCTCCTCTCGGTGGGGACCGAAGGCGCGGCCCTGATCAGCGAGTGGGCGGACGACACCGCCGACATCGAGGTACCCCAGAATCGAATCGGCGGTTCCGGTCGCACCGATCGCACCGCCGACGCCGCGCGTGGAGCCGGCCGCGGTGGTCGACTGGTCCCCGGCCGTCGACGGTCTCATGGCCCTCCGCAAGAAGACCACCCGACGGAGCCACGCGTGAGCGACCTCGGCCCATCGTCTGCAATCCAGCTTGCAGTCGTCCTCACCCTGATCACGCTGGCCCCCGCCCTCGTGCTCACCTGCACCACCTTCGCGCGCTTCGCGATCGTGTTCAGCTTCATGAAGCTGGGCCTGGGCACGCAGGGATCGCCGCCCAGCCAGGTCCTGGCCGGGCTCTCGCTGTTCATGACGATGTTCGTGATGGCGCCGGTGGCGGAGAAGATCCACACGGCTGCGCTCGCGCCCTACCTCGCCCACGAGATGGACGAGACCCAGGCGCTCGAGGCCGCCACGCCGCCGCTGCGGGGCTTCCTGCTGGCCCACACCGCCGAGAGCGATCTGGGCCTGTTCTACGAGGTCTCCGACCTGGCCCGGCCCGACAGCCCCGACGACGTCCCGCTCCGGATCGCCGTGCCCGCCTTCGTCCTGTCGGAGCTCCGCACCGCCTTCCAGATGGGCTTCCTGGTCCTCCTCCCGTTCCTCATCATCGACCTCATCGTCGCCACCGTGCTCTCCAGCCTGGGCATGGTGATGTTGCCGCCGGCGGTCGTCGCCATGCCGATCAAGCTCCTGGTCTTCCTCGCGGCGGACGGCTGGTACCTGATGGTCGGCTCCCTCCTGAGAGGGGCGATGTGATGGGCTCTCTGTTCGATCTCTGGCAGCAGGCGCTGATGGTCCTGGTGGTCGTCGGCGGCCCGTTCGTGTGCGCCGCGCTCGCTGTCGGTCTTTTGACCTCCCTGTTTCAGACCGCGACGCAGCTCCAGGAGAACGTGATCGCGTTCGTCCCCAAGCTCATCGCGATCGGCGCCGTCCTCACCTTCGGCGGCGCCTGGCTCCTCTCCCAGCTCGTCCGCTACTTCGACGCCGTCGGTCTCGCCGTCGAGCAGCTGGGCCGCATCTCGAATTGACGCGCCGTCGTCAGTCCCCCCGACGCTCGCCCCTCTCACCCGAACAACCTCGCAGCACGACGGTTGGTCTCGAGCTTGCACAAGCCACCGCTCGGTGCTGAGCGAAGCACATACCGCGGGCTTTCTGATGATGTTCGCCCGTACCGCCGCCTGGGCGCAGGCGGCGCCGCTGGTCGGTGATCGCGTGGTGCCGGCCCGCGTGCGCGTGCTGTTCGCCGCCGGCGTGGCGGCGCCGCTGTCGCTCCTGCGCGCGGATGCCGACTACTCCCACCTGATCGCGACGCTCCCGTTCGAGATCCTCTTCGGTCTCCTGGCCGGCGCCGCCGCGCGGCTGATCCTGGCCGGCGCCGAGGCCGGCGGACAGCTCATCGGCCTGCAGCTCGGTCTCGGGTTCGCCGGGACCTACGACCCGATGGCGCAGGACGAATCGCTGCCGACGCGCCGGATCGCCTACGCGCTGGCCGCCCTCGCCTTCCTCTCGGCCGGCGGCCTCGAGGAGTCGATCCGGGTCCTCTCGCTCCCGCTCCCGACCGACCTCACGCAGGCGCCGCTCCTGGCGCTCGCGCGCGAGGGCGCCGACGTCCTCTACACCGCCGCCCGCCTGGCCGCCCCGCTGCTCCTCGCCGGCCTGGTCGCGAACGTCACCGTCGCCTTCGCCTCCAAGGCCGCGCCCGCGCTCAACGTCTTCTCGGTGATGCTGGCGCTCTTCTGGATCGTCGGCGTCGCCGTCCTGCTGGTCACCGCGCCGCTGACCGCGCGCGAGCTCTCGAACGTCGGCCTCATGGCGCGCGACGCGATCGGGAGGATCCTCGGATGAGCAACGAAGACCGCGATCGCAGGACCATCGAGCCGACTCCGCACCGTATCGCGGAGTTCAGGAAGCGCGGCGAGGTCGCCCGCTCCCCCAATCTCGGCGCCGCCGTCACCTCCGTCGCCGGCGCGCTCACCGCGGTGGCGATGTTCGGGACTGCACGCGGCTCGGTGGTCGAGTTCTTCCGCTCGACGCTCGGGTCGCTCGACCAGGGCCTCACCCCCGCGCTGGCGGGACAGAGCGCGGTGGTGTTCGTGGGCGCCTGCCTCCCGGCCGCCGGCGGAGCGCTCGCCGGATACCTCGCCAGCACGGCGCTGCAGATCGGCGCCCCGCCGTCCCTGGCCCCGTTCAAGTTCGAGCCGCAGCGCGCGTTCCAGCTCAGCGGCCTCAAGCAGCTCTTCGACCTGCGAGAATCGGCCTGGCGCGTCCTCAAGTCCGTCCTCAAGCTGGCCCTGGTCGGCGCCTTCGCCTGGGGCGGCCTCTCGTCGGACCTCGACGCGATCTCGGTCAGCGGCAACCTCAGCGCCGACGGGATCCTCGAGTTCGTCGCGCACTCGATCGGCCGCCTGGTCGCCTCCGCGGGCATCGCGCTGGTCGTGCTCGGCATCGCCGACTTCGTGGTCTCGAAGCGCCGCCTGATGGCGCGCATGCGCATGACGCCCGAGGAGCTCAAGCGCGAGATGAAGGACCAGGAAGGCGATCCGGACATCAAGCGGCGGCGCCGGGCCCGCATGCGCGAGCTCGCGCGCCGGCGCATCGCGGTCGAGGTCCCCAAGGCGGACGTCATCGTCCTCAACCCGACGCACTACGCCGTCGCGATCCGCTACCGGTCGGAGGAAGGCGGCGCGCCGCGCGTGGTCGCCAAGGGCAAGGACGCCGTCGCCGCCAAGATCCGCGAGATCGCCCGCGCCAACGACATCCCGATGCTCCGCAAGCCCTCGCTGGCCCGGCTGCTCTACAAGACCGTTCGCGAGGGCGCCGAGATCCCGCCGAACCTCTACCGCGCGGTGGCTGAGGTCCTCGCGTACATCTACCGGCTCCGCAAGGGGAGGACCGCCTCATGACGACCGTCGCGCTTCCCCGGCCCTCCGCGAGCAACTCGGCGGCGTCCCTGTTCCTCTTGGGCGCCGTGATGCTCACGGTCGTCCCGCTGCCGGCGCCGCTGCTCGATCTCTTCCTGGCCTTCAGCCTCTGCCTCGCCCTCCTCACCTTCATGGTGGCGCTGTTCGTCGAGAAGCCCCTCGAGTTCTCCTCGTTCCCCTCGCTGCTCCTCCTGGTGACGCTGTTCCGGCTGTCGCTCAACGTCGCCACCACGCGCCGCATCCTGCTGCACGGCGGAGAAGGGGTAGACGCGGCCGGCGGGATCATCGCCGCGTTCGGCGAGTTCGCCGTCGGCGGCAACTACGTCGTCGGCGCCGTGGTGTTCCTCATCCTGGTGGTCGTCAACTTCATCGTCATCACCAAGGGCGCCGAGCGCATCTCCGAGGTGGCCGCCCGCTTCACCCTCGACTCGATGCCCGGCAAGCAGATGGCCATCGACGCCGACCTCGGCGCCGGCCTCATCACCGAGGACGACGCCCGCGATCGCCGCCACCAGATCGAGGCACAGGCCGACTTCTACGGCGCCATGGACGGCGCCTCCAAGTTCGTCCGCGGCGACGCCGTCGCCGGCCTCCTCATCACCGCCATCAACATCGTCGGCGGCATCTTGGTCGGCATGGTCCAGAACGGGATGTCGATCGCCGACGCCGCCAAGACCTTCACCATCCTCTCCATCGGCGACGGCCTGGTCTCCCAGATCCCGGCGCTGCTCGTCTCCACCGGCGCGGCCCTGCTCACCACGCGCAGCGGCACGCAGGGCGACCTCGGCCTCTCGCTGGGCCAGCAGCTGTTCGCGCGGCCCCGCCCCCTGACCGTGGCGGCGTTCGCGATGTGCGGGTTGGCGCTGGTCCCGGGCATGCCGCACCTGGTCCTGCTCGGGCTCGGCGGCGGGCTGGTGATGATCTCGCGCCGACGCCGCAGTGCGCCCGGCACCGCGGAGTCCAAGGTCGAGCGCCCGAAGGTCGAGGACAAGCTGGATCCGAACGCCCAGAAGGCCGAGATCGCCGACCTCCTCCCGGTCGACCTCCTCTCCATCCGCGTGGCCCTCGACCTGCTGCCGCTGGTCGACGCCGATCGCAACGGCGAGCTCCTGGTCCGGATCGCCTCCATCCGCAAGCAGCTGGCCCTCGAGCTGGGCGTGATCATGCCGCCGGTCCACGTGCAGGACGACCTGCAGCTCAGCTCAGGCGACTACGAGGTGCTGATCTCGGGCGTCCCGCTGGCGAAGGGCCGCGTCCGACTGGGCCGCCTCCTCGCGATCGACCCCACCGGGACCTGCACCCACAAGCTCGCGGGCGAGGCCTGCGAGGAGCCGGCGTTCGGCCTGCCCGCCAAGTGGATCACGGCCTCGCTCCGCGACCGCGCCGAGAGCGACGGCTGCACCGTGGTCGACCCCTCCGCGGTGATCGCGACGCACCTGACCCACGTGATCCGCTCGCACGCCCACGAGCTCCTCGGCCGCGCCGAGGCGCAGGAGCTGATCGACATCGCGGCGCGGCAGAACGAGAAGGTGGTCGAGGAGCTCATCCCGACCGTCCTCCCGCTCTCCGAGGTCATCAAGGTCTTCCGCGGCCTGCTGCGCGAGTCGATCTCGATCCGCGACGTTCGCACCATCCTCGAGTGCCTGGCGGATCACGCGGCTGTCACCAAGAACCCCGCGGATCTGACCGAGCTGGTCCGCCAGCGGCTGGCCCGGCAGATCACACAGGCCAACGTCGACGCCAAGGGCGAGCTCTCCGCGATGATCCTGGCGCCGCAGGTCGAGGCCGTCTTCCGGCCCGGCCGCGAGTCGCTCAGCCCCGACGCCCTCTCGCGCGCCGCCGCCGCCATCGAGCGCGCCGCCAAGGCCGCCTCACTCTCTGACGACTCGCTGGTGCTGGTGGTCGCGCCCGACGTACGGCGCACCATCGCCGAGATCGCGCTCCGGCACGTGCCGGGCCTCTCGGTGCTCAGCTTCCGCGAGATCGACCCGAGCGTTCCGCTCGTGACCCGCCGCATCGTCGGCTTCGAGGAGTCCGCTTCATGAAACTTCGTAAGTTCGTCGCCGCCCGCACCACGGATGCCCTGGCGCAGATCAAGGCCGAGCTCGGGCCCGACGCGATCATCGTGTCGATCCGAGATCTGCCGAAGAGCGCAGGGGGACCGAAGGTCGAGGTGACCGCCGCCGTCGATCCGACGGACGAGGCGCCCACGCCCAAGGCCTCGACCGTGGCCGCCGACCCGGACATGAGCGCACTCCGCTCGGAGATCGAAGCGCTGCGCCGCGAGGTCTCCTCCTCCGGCGAGAGCGCCTCGCTGAAGAACGAGCTCGACGACCTGAGGCAGCTGATCATGACCCAGCGCGTCGACACCGTGGACGGCTCGACGCTCCGCACCGTCGCCCGCGGCCGTACGCTGACCGCGCCCTCCGACAGCCGGGTGGTGGCGGTGGTGGGTCCGACCGGGGCCGGCAAGACGACGACCATCGCCAAGATCGCCGCGCGGGCCGCACTCGTCCGCACCGAGTCGGTCGCGATCATCACGCTCGATACGTACCGCGTGGGTGGCGAGCAGCAGATGCGGATCTTCGCCGACCTGATCGGCGCCCCGCTCTACACCGTCCGCGACCCGACCAAGCTCCCGGAGATCGTCTCCCGGCTGGCTGCGTACGACCGGATCTACATCGACACGGCCGGCCGCAGCCCCTCCGCCGAGGCGGAGATCAACCTGACCATGTCCGCCCTGGCCGCCGTCGACGGGGTCGAGGTCCACCTGGTCGTCCCCGCGGACTCGCGCGCCGGCACCATCGACCGCTGGGTCGAACGGATCGGCAAGAGCCGGGTCGACCGCTTGCTCTTCACGAAGATCGACGAGGCCGAGACCCTCTCCGAGGTCGTCCTCGCGCCGGTGCGCCTCGGGTGCCCGGTCAGCTTCATCACCACCGGGCAGCGCGTGCCCGAGGACATCGTACAGGCCACCGACGGCCGGCTGCTCGCGATCGCGGGCGAAGGTGCGCGCGGAAAGAAGGAGGCTGCGTAATGAACCAAACGCAAGCCGACGGCATCACCGAGCTCCGTCCCAACAACATCGTCGCCCTGCCGAGCAAGCGGCGCTTCGTCGCCGTCACGGGCGGCAAGGGCGGCGTCGGCAAGAGCACGATCGCCCTCAACCTCGCGGTCGCCTACGCGCACCGCGGGAACAGCACGATCGCGATCGACGGCGACTTCGGGATGGCGGACCTCAATCTGCTGCTCGGGCTCGCTCCGCACCACAGCATGCTGGACGTGGTGGACGGCCTCTCGATCGACGACGCGCTGATCGAGAGCAACGGCATCCACCTCCTGCCCGGCCTCAACGGCAGCCACCGGCTCGCCAACGCCGATCGCCAGGCCCACCAGAAGATGATGGAGGTGATCGGACAGCTCCGGCACCGCTTCGACACGGTGGTGGTCGACTCGCCGGCGGGCATCGAGAAGAACGCCATGGCGATCACCGCGATGGCCACCGAGGTCCTGGTGGTGGCGACGCCCGAGCCGCTCTCGCTCGCGGACGCCTATGCGGCGATGAAGATCCTCAACACGATGCACGGGCTCGAGCGGGCCTTCCTGGTCCCGAACCAGATCCGCTCGGCGGGACAGGCGGACGAGCTGGCCGCGCAGCTCACGGCGCTGGTGGGGCACTTCCTGGGCCTCGAGCTGATCGTCCTCCCGTACATCCCGTACGACGCGGCGGTCCCGCGGGCGGCCGCGGCCGGCAAGCCGATCATCACCAGCCGCCCCGACTCGCCGATCAGCCGGAGCCTCCACAAGGTGGTGCGCGCCCTGGAGACCCACCTGGGCACGCCGGAGGTCGCCCGATGAGAGCGCACGCCTACGCCCGGTCGCGCGACGAGGACTCGCGCGAGCAGCTGATCATCGACAACGTGGCGATGGCCCGCCGGATCGCCCGGCGCATCGGTCGAAACGTCGACCCCGCCACCCGCGACGATCTCGAGGCGACCGCGATGATGGGCCTGGTCGAGGCCGCCAAGCGGTACGACTTCTCGCGGGCCGAGCCGTTCCCCGCCTTCGCGTTCCGCCGGGTGCGCGGCGCGGTGATCGACTCGATCCGGAAGAACGACCTGGTGCCCCGCCGCGTGCGCACGCTGGTCAAGCAGGCCGGCGCCGCCATCGCGGAGCTCGAGCAGAAGCTCGGGCGCACGCCGGAGGACGAGGAGGTCGCCGCCTGGCTCGAGATCCCGGTCGAGGACTACCGCGCGGACCTGCAGGCCGTGGCCGAGGTCAGCTTCGTCGAGCTCGGGCCCTACCTGGAGAGCCAGACGGCCGACCGTGCGGAGGCTTCGGATTCCGACGCATCGGATCGAGCGCGCCGATCTGGTCCGCTCGATCCGCGCCGGCCTGAGCAAGCTCGAGCCGCGGGACGCCAAGCTGTTGATGCTCTACTACGTGGAGGAGCTCACCTACTCCGAGATCGGGCGCGTGCTCGAGATCAGCGAGGCGCGGGTCTGCCAACTCCACTCACGCGCGCTGGTCCGGCTGCGCGCCGCCGTCGAGGCGGACCAGAAGGAGGTCTGAGATGTCGAAAGGGATCTACGCGGCCACGTCGGGCGCGGTCGCCATGGAGCGCGCGCTGGACGTCACCGCCCAGAACGTCGCCAACGCCAGCACCACCGGATACCGGGCGCGCCGGGTCTCGTTCGCGGAGACGCTGAAGGGCGCCGTCGGCGCCGCCGCCGTCCGCGCCGAGGGCCCGTCGATCGACACGCGCACCGGTCACATCGAGTCCACCGAGAACCCGCTCGACGTCGCGATCGAGGGCAAGGGCTACCTGGTGGTCGACTCGGATCGCGGACCGCTGCTCACCCGCGCCGGGAACCTGCACGTGCGGCCCGACGGCCTGCTGTGCGACGGCTCCGGCCTCCCGATCCTCGGGAAGGACGGCCCCATCTCCGTCCCACCGGATGCGCCCGACGTGCACATCGCCGCCGACGGCACCGTCTCCGCCGGCAGCACCGCCATCGGCACCCTCCTGGTCGTCAATGCCGCCGACGAGGGGCTGGTCGCCGAGGGAGATCATATGCGTGCCATGCCCGGCACACCGCTTGCGGAGAGCACAGAACCGATGCTGCACCCGGGCGCGCTCGAGAAGCCGAACTTCGACGTCGTCGAAGGCATGGCCGATTCGATCCGCACCACCCGCGCCTACGAGGCGCTCACCCGTACGATTCAAACCTTCAGCGACGTCGATGCTCGCACCGCCCGCAGCGGCGGGAAGAGCTGAGGAGGACGCCCATGCTTCGCTCACTTTCCACGGCCGCCAGCGGAATGCAGGCCCTCCAGACGCAGCTCGACGTCACCGCCAACAACATCGCGAACGTCTCCACGCCCGGGTTCAAGAAGAGCCGCGTCGAGTTCGAGAACCTCATGGTCCAGACCATGCGCGCTCCCGGGACGCCGACCGGCGAGGACACCATGACGCCGACCGGCCTCGAGGTCGGCATGGGTGTGCGGACGTACGGCACCGAGCGCAGCCATGTGCAAGGCAGCCTGCAGCAGACGGGCAACCCCCTCGACCTCGCCATCGAGGGCGAAGGCTTCTTCCAGGTCGAGCTCCCCAGCGGCGAGACCGGCTACACGCGGGCCGGCAGCTTCCAGAAGGACGCCGAGGGCCGCCTGGTCACGCCGCAGGGCATGCTGCTCGCCGGCGAGATTGAGCTGCCGCCCGACGCAGAGACCGTCGCCGTCTCCGCGGACGGCGTGATCAACGTGACCATCCCCGGACAGCCCGAGCCCGTCGAGGTGGGGCGCGTCGAGCTCGCCACCTTCGCCAATCCGGCCGGCCTGCTGGCCATGGACCACAACATGTTCCGCGAGACGGCCGCCTCCGGCTCGCCGGTCACCGGCGCCCCCGGCGAGAACGGCACCGGGCCGCTGACCCAGGGCGCGATCGAGATGTCGAACGTGAAGATCGTCGAGGAGATGATCGACCTGATCTCCGGCCAGCGCGCCTACGAGGTGAACTCGCGCGTCATCAAGGCCGCCGACGAGATGCTCCAGCAGGCCTCGAACCTCCGCTAGAGGACACCACCGATGAACGCCGCCGCCATCCTCATCCTGCTCCTGTCCAGCTCCGGCGACCGGATCGCGTCGGCCGACGTCGAGTGGAACCTGCCGGCCGGGCTGGCGGTGCTCTCGGTGAAGACCACCTCCCGCGTCTCGATCCCGAAGGACGCCCGCCTGGTCGCCGAGTGGCCGGCGCCGGCCCGCGCCGGCTCCCAGAGCGTCCGGCTCCGCATCGACGGCCGTGCCCCCATCTTCGCGTTCGTCAAGCTGGGCGAGCTCCACCCGGTGCTGGTGGCGACCCGCGCCCTCGAGAAGGGCCACGTGCTGAAGCCCGGCGATCTCGCCACCCTCGAGCTGCCCAAAGAGGGTCTCGACCTCCCGGCCCGCGCGCTGATCGGCCGGCGGATGCAAGCCGACCTGCACGCCGGAGATGCGCTGAAGGAGCGTGACGTCGAGCTTCCTCCTCCCCTCGCGCGCGGCACGGCGGTCACCGTGATCGCCTCGCGCGGCGCCGTCCGGGTCTCGGTGGCGGGGCAGCTCTACCAGGACTGCCGCCTGGGCGAGCGCTGCCGCGCCCTCACCTCGATCCAGCGCCAGCCGCTCTTCGGACGGCTCACGGACGACCACACCTTCCTGATCGCGGAGGCCCAATGAAAGCTTCAATCCTCGCCCTGGCCCTGACGGCCCTGACCGCGGGCGCTTGCGCCGGTGAGAACAAGACCGAGCGTCGCGTCCGTAACTTCGATGTGGGCAAGTACGAGCCCCGACCGACCGCCACCAACGGGAGCATCTTCGCCGCCGCCGGCGCCGGCCTGCTCGAGGACGAGCGCCCGCAGTTCGTCGGTGACGTGATCATCGTGCGGATCGAGGAGCAGGACTCGGCGCTCCACGACTCGTCGACCACGCTCGACCGCACGCAGAACTTCGACTTCGGCGTCTCCGGCGCCATCGACAAGGCGCTGCCCAAGGTGGGCGTCGGCGACCTCTTCGGCACCAAGACCGAGTCGTCGATGGGCGGCAAGGGGACCATCGCCCGCCGAGGATCGCTGAAGGCGATGCTCCCGGTGCGCGTCAAGCAGGTGCTCCCGAACGGCGATCTCTACGTCGAGGGCACCAAGATCGTCACGGTCGGCAACGAGGAGCGCAACCTGTACGTGAGCGGCGTGGTGCGACCCGCCGACGTCCTCGCCGACGGCTCGGTCCTCTCCTCCCGCATCGCCGACGCCGAGATCGCGTACACCGGCGAGGGCGACGCCAGCGACCAGCAGGACCAGGGCTGGTTCATGAAGCTGCTCGGCTACATCTGGCCTTTCTGAGAGGACGACCATGAAGCAGAACCTCATCATCGCCCTCCTCCTCTCGAGCACCGCACCCGCGCACGCGGCGCGCCTCAAGGAGCTCGTCGACATCCAGGGCTTTCGCGAGAACCATCTGGTCGGCATCGGCCTGGTCGTCGGGCTCAACGGCACGGGCGATCGACCCGGCTCGTACGCGACGCAGCTGCCCCTGGCCACCATCATGCGCAACCTGGGGAGCGCTGTGGACCCGAGCCAGGTCCGCGCCCAGAACGTGGCGCTGGTGACGGTGACCGCCGAGCTGCCGGCCTTCGCCCGGCCGGGCGTCCACTTCGACGTCACGGTCTCCTCGATGGGCACCGCCAAGAGCCTCGGGGGCGGGACGCTGATCGCCACGGCCCTCAAGGGCCTCGACCGTCGTACCTACGGGATCGCGCAAGGTGGGTTGACGGTGGGCGGCTACCAGGTCTCCTCCGCCTTCTCGGGCTCGTTCAAGAGCAAGAACACGGTGGCGGTGGGACGGATCCCCAACGGCGCCATCGTGGAGCGCGAGGTCCCGCAGACGCTCCCCTCCGATCGGCTCACGCTCCTCCTGAAGGAGCCCGACTTCACCACCGCCAGCCGGATCGCGGCGGCCATCGATCAGTCCCTGGGCGAGGCGCTGGCGAGCATCAAGGACGCCGGGATGATCGAGGTCTCGGTCTCCGAGAAGTGGAAGGACAAGGTGGTCGGGCTGATCGCGGCGGTCGAGGCCGTCGAGGCCGAGCCGGACGCGCCGGCCCGCGTGATCATCGACGAGCGCACCGGCACCGTGGTGGTGGGCGAGAACGTCTCCCTGCGGCCGGCCGCGATCAGCTACGGCGGGCTCACCGTCGAGGTGACCGAGCGCTTCGGCGTCTCCCAGCCGAACGCCTTCTCCGAGGGCGAGACGGTGGTCCTGCCCAGCTCCGACATCAAGGTCGACGAGCACCAGGGCGAGCTCAAACCGATGCCGAGCGCCGCGACGCTCGGTGAGGTGGTGGCAGCGCTCAACGCGCTCAAGGTCAGCCCGCGCGACCTGGTCACCATCCTTCAGGCCCTCAAGGCCGCCGGCGCGCTCCGCGCGGAGATCGACCCGCTGTGAAGACCGATCCCGCCAAAGCGTTCGAGGCGTACTTCTACCGCCAGATCCTCAAGGAGACGAAGATCGGAGAGATCGCGTTCGGCGGCGGCGGCGTCGCCGGCTCCACCTTCTCCGACATGTTCACCGAGGCGCTCGCGGATCAGATGGCCTCCGCGGGCGAGCTCAGCATGAGCGCTGCGCTCGGTGGGTCGCTGTCGCCCTCCGCATCGCCCGGCGCGGGCGCTCCGCTCTCGGTTCAACCGGTGGCCGGTCGCATCTCGTCGTCGTTCGGGCTCCGCGAGGATCCGATCGACGGCCTGCACCGACATCACGACGGGCTCGACATCGCTGCGCCCGCGGGCACACCGGTGCGCGCCGCCGGCGGGGGGGTGGTGGTCCGCGCCACCGACGATGCCGGCGGCTATGGACGCATGGTCGTCGTCGACCACGGCGACGGCCTCACCACCCGCTACGCGCACCTCTCGGACATGACCGTCCGGGAGGGCGACCGCCTGGAGCCGGGCGCGGTCCTGGGCCGGGTCGGCTCGACGGGCCGGAGCACCGGCCCCCACCTCCACTTCGAGGTTCGGCGCGGGGATCACCCGGTGGATCCCGAAAAAGCGCTGCCGCCCCTTAAAAGGCGCTGATCCGCGGTCGAGTTGAAGGGTGGAGGTCGATGGAATGCGTATCAATGGTCGCGACCCGTGCCAGCGCGTGGGAGGCACAGGGCAAAAACCCGATCCCAAGAACGCCAGCGACCTCCAGCGGCCGCGCGGCGCCGAGGGCAACGATCGCCACTCGGTCGTGCTCGGTGATCGGGCGTCCAAGATGACCGACAAGCTCTCCGCCGACGACGCCGCCCGCGAGGGGAAGCTCAGCGAGATCAAGCGCCAGCTCGACGACGGCACCTACACGGTCGATCTCGACGTGCTCGCCGAGCGCCTCGTCGACGAGGAGCTCGCGCGGGCCGCGCCCGGAGGAAGCAAATGAGCTCGGCCGATCTCGCGGCGCGCCTCGACGACACGCTCAAGAGAGAGCGAAGCGCCATCGTTGCACTCGACACCGCCGCCCTCGCCGCCTTCGAGCAGGAGAAGCTCACCCTCCTCGACGAGCTCAAACGTTCGCTCGACGGCCCCTCCACCGCGAGCGACGCGCGCCGATTGCTCGCGCCGATCTTCGTCGAGGCCGAGATCAACGCGCTTCTCCTGAAGGAGGCCGTCGGCACGCTCTCCTCGCTGCTCGGGATCACCGAGACCGGCGTCTACGATTGAGCGGCCCGCACCGGCAAGAGCACCAGCCCCTCCCGAAGGAGGGTCGCCTGAGGAGATCACGATGGGCGGCATGTACTCACTCCTCGGCCTCGGTGCCCGCAGCTTCCTCTCCTTCCAGAGCGGGATGGCATCGGCCGGTCAGAACGTCGCCAACTCCAGCACTCCGGGCTACCGCCGGACCACCGTCGATCTCGCCTCCGAGCTCCTGGGCGGCGGTGTCCGCTCGAACGGGATGCAGCGCGTCGACGATCCGCTCCTCTCCCGGCGCGAGCGCCAGGCCACCTCGGACCTCGGTCATGCCAGCGATCTCGCCGCCGCCGTCTCCGCCCTCGAGGGCGCGGTCAGCCCCGACTCGGGCAGCATCGTCGACGCGATCACGAACTTCTTCGGAGCGGTCGCGCAGGCCAGCTCCTCGCCGACCGATTCTGAACCGCCGCACCGCCATGGTGCAGAAGGGCCAGGATCTCGAGCAGGCGTTTCACGACCTCCACGACTCCGTGCACCAGGCGATCGACGAGTCCGAGGCGCGCATCAAGGCGTACGCCGAGAACGCCAGCCAGCTGGCGCACGACCTCGCCGCCCTCAACGCCGAGGTCTCCGTCAGCAACGACCCGACGCTGCAGGATCGCCGGGACAAGGTCGCGGGCGAGCTCGCCCAGCTCACCGGCGGCCGCGTGCTGGAGAGCGACCACGGCTACCGCTTCATGCTCGACGACGGGTCCGTGCTCGTCGACGGCAACCGGGCCGCCAAGGTCGAGGCCGTCCCGGACGCCGCGCTCGGGGGCCACAGCCGCATCGAGGTGGTCGATGGCGGCTCCCGCCGCAACGTCACCGGGAGCGTCGGCGGCAAGCTCGCCGGGCAGCTCGACCTTCGCGATCGGATCGCGCCGGGTCTCGGCGACCAGATCGATCAGCTCGCCTTCGACCTCGCCAGCGACGTCAACGCCGTCCACTCGGCCAACGCCGGCCTCGACGGTGTCACCGGCCGGAGCTTCTTCACGCAGCCGGGGTCGGTCGCAGGCGCCGCGCAGGCCTTCACCGTCGACCCCACCATCGCCGCCGATCCGCGGCTGGTGGCGGCGGCCGATCCGAACCTCGGGAGCGGCGACAACAGCGGCCTCGCCGGGATCGCTTCGCTCGCGGACCGCTTCTCCGACGCCGCCATCGGCGTCCTCTCGAACCTCGGACAGGAGGTCGCGGGCGCCCAGCGGAACGAGAGCATGGCGCAGGCCAAGTCCGACACGCTGTCGTCGCTCCGCGACTCGCTCTCCGGCGTCTCGATCGAAGAAGAGATGTCGCGCCTATCCGAATTCCAGCGGGCCGCTGAGGCCTCCCTCCAGTTCGTGCAGACGATCGACGGCATGCTCGAAGAAATGATCCACAACCTATGAGAGTCACCGAGAACCGCCTGATGGAGATCACGCGGCGCGCCAACGCCGACGCGCGCAGCGAGACCGCGCAGGCCAGCGAGGAGCTGACCAGCGGCGTGCGCGTGAAGAAGGCCTCCGACGATCCACTAGCCTGGGCCGACGGCGCCAAGGCGGCCGCCAAGACCGCGCTGGTGGAGGCTCGCGGCGACGGCATCGAGCGCGCGCTCGATCGTCTCAACCTCACCGACTCGGCCCTCTCCGACATCTCCGAGCAGATGCAGAGCGCCTACGAGCTCGCCGTCCAGATGGGCAACGGGACGATCAACGCGGAGGATCGCAGCACGGCCGCCCAGCGGGTGCAGGAGATCATCGAACAGGTGATCAGCTCGGCCAACAGCAAGGGCGTCGACGGAGACTATCTGTTCGCCGGCTCGAGGACCGACGCGCCCGCGTTCGACTCCGGCGGCCTCTACGCCGGCGACGGCACCCCGCTCCAGGTCGCCACCGGAGCCAACGCCAGCGCCACCGCCGGTGTGGTCGGCTCCGACTTCGATCCGATCGCGGTGCTCCGGAACCTCCAGGACGCGCTCTCCAACAACTCGATCTCGGACGTCTCGACGAGCGTGGGCGAGATCCGCGGCGCCCTTGACCGCCTGGGGCAGACGCGCGCTGCGGTGGGCTTCCGCATGCAGCAGTTCGAGCAGGGAAGAGACGCGGCCGGAGAGCTCCAGCAGCGGCTCGGCGAGCTTCGCTCCAACGCCATCGGCTCCGATCCCTTCGACGCGGCCTCCCGGCTCGCTCAGGCCAGCTCGAAGCTAGACACCTCGCGCATTCTCGCTCAGCAGCTCGCCTCGATGCTGCAGCGCTGAAGAACTTTTTCTCGGCCCCCCTTAAAACGGGCCGACCCAAATCCGATTCAATCATCGAACCGAGGGACGCAAGACAAGCCCTCGAACACTGAGGAGAACAAAGGTATGGCACTCGTAGTCAACACGAACACCGCGTCCCTCGGCGCGCAGCGGAATCTGCAGCGCACCGGTCACGCCCTCGACAAGAACATCCGGCGGCTCTCGTCGGGCCTGCGCATCGCGAACGCGTCCGACGACGCGGCCGGCCTCGGCATCAGCGAGCGCCTCAAGGCTCAGATCCGCGGCCTGTCGCAGGCCTCTCGCAATGCGAGCGACGGTATCTCGATGGCGCAGATCGCAGAAGGCGCGATGAACGAGCAGGCGGACATCCTGACCCGGCTCCGCGAGCTGTCGGTCCAGTCCGCGAACGGAACCCTGGGCGACAACGAGCGCGGGTTCATCAACACGGAGGCGACGCAGCTGATCCAGGAGCTCGACCGAATCACCAGCGTGACGGAGTACAACGGCGTCAACATGCTGGCGTCCGGCAGCTCGGTGGACGTGCAGGTCGGCATCAACAGCGGTGAGACGATCAACATCGCGTTCGGGCAGACGGACAGCGCCACCCTCGGCACCAGCGCCGGCGGCGCGGCGCTCAGCACCATCGACCTGAGCTCGCAGGGCGGCGCGGACACGGCCCTCGACATCATCGACCAGTCGATCGACGACCTCTCGAGCGCTCGCGCCTCGGTCGGCGCCTCGCAGAACCGGCTCGAGACCACCCTGAACGTGCTGTCCTCGGCCCACGAGAACCTCTCGGCCGCGAACTCGCGCATCCGTGACGTCGACGTCGCGGAAGAGACCGCGTCCCTGACCAGGAACCAGATCCTGAGCCAGGCCGGTGTCGCGGTGCTCGCGCAGGCGAACCAGCTCCCGTCGGCGGCGCTCTCGCTGCTGCAGTAGTAGGGATTCGGGGAGGAGACCGCCGAACGTGAGTCCGGCGGTCTCCGCTCATCATAGGAGGACACGTGGTCAGCTTCAGCGGCGTCGGGTCGGGTCTCGACCTCTCATCGGTAGTCGACAGCCTGGTGGCCGCCGAGCGCACTCCAATCGCGGGTCTCACCACACGTAAGAACGCTACCAACACGCAGGTCTCGACGCTCGGCGACCTCATCACCAAGATGACGGCGCTCGCCTCCAAGGCGAAGGAGCTGGACTCCTCGAGCGAGCTGACCACCCTCAAGGTCGCCAGCGCCAAGGAGTCGCGCGTCACCGCCACGGTGACCGGCGACGCCGCACCCGCCAATTACTCCATCCGCGTGAACGCCCTCGCGACCACGCAATCCAACAAGTCGAACCTGTTCACCACCAAGGACCCGGTCGGGATCGGGAACCTCGGCATCACGGTGGGGACGGACACGACCATCAACGTCGCGATCGACGACACCATGTCGCTCGACGACATCGCCATCGCGATCAACGCCTCGGAGGCCCGCGTCACCGCCAGCGTCGTCGACGACGGGACCGGCTACCGCCTGCTGGTCACCGGGAAGGACCCAGGCGCCAAGAACGCGATCACCTTCAACGAGGAGGTCGGCGTCTCGCTCGGCCTCGGCAGCGGCGTCGTCCGGAGCGCCTCCGACGCGGAGGTCGAGATCGACGGCCTCACCATCAAGAGGGACTCCAACCACATCAGCGACCTGTTCCCCGGCCTCACGCTCGATCTCCACTCGCTCTCGACCGCGGGCGAAGAGGACGCGATCATCTCCGTCGAGCGCGATCAGAACGGGCTGCGCGAGAAGGTTCAGAGCTTCGTCGACGCCTACAACGACGTCGCCAAGGTCCTCTACAGTCAGCTCCACAAGGACCCCAGCTCGACCGACCAGGTCTCCAAGAGTCAGCTCCTGGGTGACTCGGCGCTCCGCGGGCTCCAGCGCCAGCTCGGCAACCTCACCAGCGGCGCCTACGCCCACGACGGCAGCAACATCTCGTTCGGCTCGCTCGGGATCAGTCTGTCCGCGGACGGGTCGCTCTCGATCGACGCCGCCAAGTTCGACCAGGTCACCGGCGCCGATCCGACCGCGCTCTCCGACCTGTTCGCGGGCGGTGCCGACAGCCTCACCTCCCGGATCGCGGGCATCGTGAGCGACTACACCAAGTCGGGCACCGGCATCCTGGTCTCCAAGCGTGACGGCCTCTCCTCGCGCATCGACGACTTCGACGATCAGATCGCGAAGATCGAGGACCGCGCCACCAAGCTGGGCGATCGCATGCGCAGCACCTTTACCGCGCTCGACCAGACGGTGAGCGCTCTTCAAACGCAGCAGAGCCAGCTGATGGCGACGCTCTTCGGGCAGGCATCATGAATCTCACCAAGGCTGCCGCCGCCTACCGGCGCACGCACGTCGCGAGCTCACCCGGGCGCATCCTCGAGGCGCTCCTCCGCCGGCTCAGGAGGGACCTCGAGGACGCCAAGGGTGCGATCGAGGTGAAGGACTTCGCCGGCAAGGGAAAGGCGATCAGCCACGCCCTGGCGATCCTCGGCGAGCTCGACGCCGCCCTCGATCACGCGTCGGCGCCCGAGCTCTGCGGGAGCCTGGCGTCGCTCTACGGCTTCGTCGAGCAGCGCCTGGTCGCCGCGAGCGCGCGTATGGATCCGGGCCTGATCGACGAGGCCGGGCGCGTCCTCTCGACCCTCGAAGAGGCGTTCTGCGCTGCGCTGTCGGGCGCGAGCGGCGAGAGCGGGGAGGCCTCCACGTGAAGGACCGACGACGTGCACTCCTGAACCAGCTCCTCGAGGAGACCGGCTTTCCTCCGCCCGACGACGCACCCGCGGAAGAGATGCTCGAGAAGGCCCGCGCCATGGTCGAGCGCCGCGCGGTGATCGTCGAGGCCCTCAACGCCCTGGGCCCCGTCGAGGACCGTTCCGAAATCGAACGCGAGTGGGTCGCCCTGCGCGAGCGCGAGGATCTGTGGGCGAAACACATCCTCCGGGCGCGCGACGAGATCTCCCGCCGCCTCGACGCCATTCGCAGCCTTCCGCATCCGCACCGCTCGCCCGTCCGTAAGAGCATCGGCACCCGTCGCCGCGCCTGAAGGATGGGTTGACGCGCGACCGTCAGCCAGCCCGACACTCGAGCCTCTCCTGAATCGATGAACCTTCGCGATCGCTTGGTCCCTCGCTTGCAATCTCGAGCGAGCGTCCATGATGAGCGCAAAGGTCATCCCACTTCGGCCCCGGCGGCGCTTCCTCGCCGTCTCGGGAGGAAAGGGCGGCGTCGGTAAGAGCACACTCGCCGTCAATCTCGCCCTCTCCTACGCCAGGCTCGGTCATCGCACCCTCGCCGTCGACGGCGACTTTGGGATGGCCGACCTCAACCTCCTTCTGGGGCTGGCGCCGGGAAAGAGCCTGCTCAACGTCGTCGAGGGCTCGTCCCTGGCCGACGTCCTGATCGAGCGGCACGGGATCCACGTCCTCCCCGGCGCGAACGGCTGCTTCCGGCTCGCCAACCCGGACCGCTTCACCCGGCACCGGATCGCCGAGGTCCTCGCCGCCCTCCGGTCGCAGTTCGAGACCCTGGTCCTCGACACGCCCGCCGGCATCGAGACGAACGCGATGGCCGTGACGGCGATGGCGGAGGACGTGCTGATCGTCGCCACGCCCGAGCCGCTGTCCCTCGCCGACGCCTACTCCGCCATCAAGGTTCTCTCGCAGCAGCACGGCGTCGAACGCGTCTACCTGGTCCCCAATCAGGTGCGCTACGCCGAGCAGGGCGACGAGCTCGCCCAGCAGCTCTCTTCGCTCGTCACGCACTTCCTCGGCGTCGAGATCGTGGTCCTGCCCTCGATCCCGTACGACGCCCGGATGAGTCAGGCCGCGGTCGCCGGCGTCCCGCTGGTGCTCTCGCGACCCGATGCTCCGGTCAGCCGCGCCATCGCCCGGGTCGCCCGAGCGCTCGACGCCTGCGCCGTCCGCGCACCGACCCACGTCAACTCGAATTGCACCACGGAGGCCCTCCAATGAACGCTCGCACCTCGACCCCGACCTCTCCCGACCGGCGCGCCCGCGAGCGCCTCATCTCCGAGCACGTCCCGATGGCGCGTCGCATCGCACGCAAGATGAGCCGCCGCGCCGACGCCGCCACCCGTGAGGACCTCGAGTCCAGCGCGATGATGGGCCTGGTGGAGGCCGCCAATCGCTACGACTTCGAGCGCCGCGAGCCCTTCGCCGCCTTCGCCTACCGGCGGATCCAGGGCGCCGTGCTCGACGGCATGCGCCGCAGCGACCTCCTCCCCCGCCGCGTTCGCTCCCTCGCGAACCGGACCGCACGCGTGATGGCGGAGCTCGAGCAGGAGCTCGGTCGCTCCCCCGAGCATTCCGAGGTGGCCCAGCGCCTCGACGTCTCCATGGAGCGCTACCAGCGCGAGATCCGTCTGCTCCCCGACGTCTGCTTCGTCGAGCTCACCTCCGACCTGGCGCCGGCGAACTCGCGCCCCGAAGAGGAGGCCGTCGACCAGGTCGAGCGCCGCCGCATGATCGAGAAGGTCAAGGCCGCCCTCATCACCCTGCCGGAGCGGGATCAGCAGATCCTCAGCCTGTACTACGCCGAGGACCTCACGTACCTCGAGATTGGCAAGATGCTCGGCGTCAGCGAGGCCCGCATCTGTCAGCTCCACGGCCGCGCCATCCGCAGGATCCGGAGCGAGATCGCCCGCGCCCGCTCGCGGCCCGCTCGGCGATCCGGTCAGAGCGTGTAGAGCTGGAGCACGAAGGTCCGCTGGGCCTCGAGAAAGATCAGCACGCCGGTCGAGAACGGTGGATGGAGGAACTCGGTGGGATCCACCCGCCGGCCTCCATCGAGCGCGCCGGCGGTCTCTGTCGGGAACCAGGGCCGAGGCTCGATCCGCACCGCGCCCGAGGGCGGAGGGTGCGAGGAGGCCTTCTCCAGGATCGCGCGCGTGTCCTCGTCGTTGAAGGTGAGGACGGCCGTGGCGAGGTAATCCGTGGGCCCGGGCGCGAAGCCTCCCTGGTGGCCGCGCGCCGATACGGTCCACCGCACCTCGAGCGGCGTGGCCGGCAATCGAGCCACCTTGGCGAGCCCGGCGAGGTCGCGCCTCGGGCGCTCCGCGGCGGGCTCTGCTCGACAGCCCGTCGCGGCGCCGATCGCCATCGCGATCAGCAGGGCCTGGGCGCGCCGTCTCATGTTCGATTTCGTACCCGCCGGTTGTCGTCGGGCTGGCGGCCCGCGCCGCCGCCCGTGGACGTTGGCTGCACGTCACCTTGCCCCCAGCTCACCTGGCGGTCGAGGGTCCCATAGTTCATGTACTGGTGCGCGAGGCCCACCTTCTCGAAGCGGCCGTTCTCGGCGTCCATCGTCCCAGTGGCGATGTCGGCCGCGCCCGGGTTGAAGTTGTAGCGGTCCTCCATGTGGACCGTCATGTCCATATTGAACTGCGGCTTCCCGCCCGGCTCGGTCGGCGGCGTCACGGTCACCTTGGCGCTGTTCCAGATGTCGTGGGCGCCGATGGCCTTCTGCCAGTTCTCCGTCTCCGGGTAGGGATAGCCAGGATTGCCGCCGCCGACCGGGATCGCCGAGCCGGTCATCTCGAACGTGACGGGCTTGCCCGCGAGGCTCGGATCCTTCGCGAGCATGTCGGAGTAGATCTGCTCGGCACCGAGCTGGGTGTCCCTGGTGGCGCTGTTCAGCATCACCTTGCCGCTCGGATCGCCGGCCACGTAGCGCTCGTAGTCAATCGTCCGATCTTTTCCGCCGCCGTCGAGGAAGTGGCGGTAAGCCGCCAGGCCGTCCGGGATGTCGTTGTGCGGCGCGCCCGGGACGCCCTGCGCCGCCTCCGCCAGCTCGAGCTGGCCGCGCCACTTCGCGAGGGCCAGGTAGTCGCCGGGGCCGGGCCGCGTGGTGGCGATCGGGTTCGGATCGTTCGGGTCGTTCGGGTTCTGCAGAAACCCGTTGTCGTGCTGGATCGGCGGTCGATTCGCGGGGCCCTGCGTGTAGGTGGCGTCGGTCGAGCTGCCCCCCGGTCCACCCGTCGGATTCTCCAGCGCGAGCGGCGTGGCGGCCGGCCAGCCTCCGTTCACCAGCTTGGCGTCGGTGCGCGCGCGGACCTGCGCGGTCACGGGATCCGCCGCGGTCTGTGTCCGCGCGTCGGCGGCGGTCTGGAGCGTCGGCTGGACGACCGGACCGGTGCTCGACTGATCGGGCACGACCGGATCCGTCTTGCCTTGAACGGGCTGCTGCGGATCGTCCTTTTTGAGGGGTTCGATCGTATGGGTGAGGGTTGGTTGGATCGTTCTGCGTTGTACTTCCTGTACCATCCGCTCGACGTTATCGAGCGCAACCGAGGGGCTCGCTTACGTAAGCGATATGCAAGGAAGCCGACGTGCAGACCGTCGGAAGGCGCACGAGGACACGTTCGTCAACGGCAGGACGTGTAGCGACCGCTGATGTACCCGATCGTCGTCCCCCAGCGGATCCGGTACCAGGTCGCGTTGCCATCGACGAGCTCACCCGACACCGTCGCCAGCCGATCGACCGCCTGGTTGGACGCCAGCTGCGCGATCGCGTCGTGCGCGGTGTTGGGCCGCGGCCGCACGTTGAGCGCGCCCACGCCGGCCGCCAGCTCCAGCTCGGCGCAGGGGCGCGCGCCGGACTGCGGCGTCACGCGGACCGCGTCGAACTCGACACGGCGGCCGAGCGAGGACGACTCGCCGGTGTTGTCGTCGAGGCGGACCAGATAGCCGCCGCCGGCCACGAAGGGGAAGGTCCCCAGCTCGACGAAGCCGTCGCCGGTCGACTGATCCACGTAGACCTCCTCGACGCCCTGTGCGTGCGTGATGCGATAGCGCGCCTCGCGCGAGCTCAGGCTCGAGGCCGGGATGAACGCCTCGACCAGATAGGTGCCGGCACGCTCGAAGGACAGCGACCAGCGCGCGTAGTTCGTGGCCTGCTGGCTGGAGGTGGCGCCGGTCCACACCAAGCCGCCGTCGTGCCCGCCCGACTCGGCCCTGAGATATTGGACCGGACCGCCCAGCTCGGCGCAGGAGTCGTCCTCCTCGATCGTGCCGCCCGCGGCGGAGAGCGGAGCGCAGATGTTGGGATCACCGGGCGTGGTCATCGCCGGCGTTACACTGAGAGCGTCGAACACGATCCGTCGATTAAGCGAAGAGGTCTCGCCGGTGTTGTCCACGATCCGCACCGTGTACGCGCGGGCGTCGAACGTGAAGGTGCCGAGCGACACGAACCCAGCGGCCGAGGATTGATCGACGATGACCTCGTGGCTGCCGTCGCGATCGACGACCTCGTACTTAGTCTGCCGCGAGGTTCCGGTGGCGACGTAGGCCTCGAGCTGGTAGCTGCCGGCCGCGTCGAAGTCGAGCGTGTACACCGCGTAGTTGACGGTGCGGCTCGAGGCCGTCGCGCCGGTCCACACCAGCCCGCCGCCATGGCCCTGCGTGTCGGATCGCAGGTACTGCGTAGGACCGCCGAGCTCCACACACGCGCCGTCGTCCTCGATGATCCCACCGTTCAGCGGGATCTTCTCGCAGGGCTCGGCGGGCTGCGGCGGACGCCCGTCGACCGCGATCGCGTCGAGCTGCGCGAGGGTGCCGTTGAAGTAGTTGGTGTCGGTGCCGCTCGAGTTGATGCCGGCGATGTGGCCGCTCTCGGTGAACTGATGGAACGTCCATCGCGACCAAGGCTCGGGGACCAGCGGGCACCCGGTCGTGTAGTGCGCCACCCAGAGCAGGTGATCGGTGCTGAACGAGGGCGCGCCCACCGAGTCGCGCCAGAAGTACGGGCCGGTGTAGATGATGGGCGTGACGCCGAGGACCGCCTCGATCCGGGCGATCCAGGCGCGGACCCGCTGCTGGATCGTCGCCGCGGAGACGCCGCCGGTCGCCTCCACGTCGATCACCGGCGGGAGATCGCCGGGCTGGAGCGGGCCCATCAAGTTGATCAGCAAGTCAGCTTGCGCCACCGGGTCGAGGTTCGGCCGGAAGTACTGGTACACGCCGCGACGGATCCCGGCGCGCCGGGCCTCCGCCCAGTTGCGGGCGAACTTGCTGTCGACGTTGGCGAGCCCGTCGGACACGCGGATGAAGGCGAACTCGATGCCGTCGCCTGCGACGCGATCCCAGTCGATCGTCCCCTGGTAGTAGCTGACGTCGATGCCTTTGACCGTCGGTCCGCTCGCGCACTGCCGCTGCAACGCCTTCGAGTCCATCTCGATGTCGGGGACGTCACCGGCTCGCATCACCTCCCCCTCCTCCGGCTGGGGGAAGCAAGAAGCCACGAGCAGGATGAAGGGGAGCGATCGGAGAGCACGCGTCATCGTGCTGGGAAAATAGCGAGCCTCGTCGCCAACTTCTGTTGGTCAGGGTTCGATCGGAACTCCAATCGATGCGAGGTGTGCGTCGGTCGGCGTACGCTGGTTTTCCGGTGAGGCGGCCATACCTCACTCGCAGGCGGCCACCGTCGCGCGGAACACGGGGGGACCCATGGGGATCGGTGTCTCGACCCGGGGGATGGCACCCGATTCCGTCACGTTGGTGACGTGATAGGCCTGCTGGTTCCAGATCCGGGGCGCTGCCACCCACGAGTCTCCGACGTTCGAGTACGCCACGATGCCGCCGCTCGAGCCGAAGTCGTCGTAGAACGCGACCACCAGCTCGGCACGCCGGTCGTTGTCGATGTCCGCGATGACCGGCAGCTCGAGGTTCGTCGGATTGATCCGCGGCGCCATGTAGATCAGCGCTCCGGTGTTGCCGCGGTAGGCATAGATGTTGCCGAAGTCGGTGAGCACCAGCTCGGCGATCCCGTCACCCTCGAAGTCGAAGCCGCTGATCGCCGGGCAGCAGGTGTCGTCCATGACCACGCCGTTGAACAGCGGCGCGCCCGTCCCCGAGTACACGTGGGTGGCCATCCCGTCGGCGATCGCGACGTCGGGATCGCCGTCCCCGTCGAAGTCGGCGATCACGGGCAGCGCGGCGGAGGGCCCGCCCATCGGCGGGATCACGTTCCAGACGACGCTGCCAGTGTGATCGAGGACGTAGAGCGCCGACCCGTTGTGCAGCGCGATCTCGGGGTAGGGATCGCTCGGATTGAGCATGCCCACCGAGACCCCGCCCTCGCCGATGGCGTGGCCGTTGAACATCGCGCGCCACAGGATCGAGCCGTCGGCGCGGTAGGCGGTGTCGCCAGCGAGCACCTCGGGCACGCCGTCCAGATCGATGTCGGCGGCCACCGACTGGGGACCGGCGCCCGCGGTCAGGCCGTGGCTCCCGGTGCCACTCCAGAGCTTCTTGCCCCGGTGATCGAAGACCTCGCTGCCGAGCACGATCTCGCTGAACCCGTCACCGTCGAGATCGACCAGGTACGGGCTGGAGGCGTTCCAGAGGACCTGGGCGGGCCACGACCAGGGATCGGAGACCCAGAGCAGGTTGCCGAAGCGGTCGAGCGCGACCAGGTTGCCGGTGGTGTAGCGCGACTCGAAGCTGCCGGCGCCGGTGCCCGGCGGTGTCTGCACCCACTTGCTGCCGATGATCTCCGGGAGCCCGTCTCCGTCGATGTCGCCGACCGCGAGCTGGCCCGACTCGGCGAGGCGGACCGACGTGACCGAGAAGCGCTCCACGCCGGTGTCGCCCGACACCACGCGCAGCACCCCGGGCTGTGAGGAGGTGGGATCCGAGAGCGGCACCGTGTGGAAGGTGGTGAAGAGGACCTCGGGGACGTCGTTCTCGTCGACCCGACCGTCGCCGTTGTCGTCGGTGAGATTGATGACCACCGGCGAGGCCCACACGTTGTTGAACGTGGGCTCGACGGGCGAGCCGTGCCACTCCCACTCGACCGTCGGCGAGAACGTGGTGGGCGCGATGCAGGGCGGGAGCACGACCGGCTGACCCGAGCCGGTGACGGGGATGGCCGGCGGGTTCCGGCAGGCGTCGCTGGTGATCGCGAGCGAGGCGGTGGCCGGTCCGGCGGCGGTCGGCGTGAAGCGGACCTCGAGCGACCAGATGTCGCTCGGCCGCAGCGTCACCGGCGTGGTCGCGAACAGCCGGATCGACGCCGGCGCAGCCGTCAGGCCGGCGCTACTGACGTTGATGGGCATGGTGCCGGCGTTCCGGCACACGATCGTCTTGATCTTGGTGATGCCCACGTCGGTGGGCCCGAAGTCGACGGTGCCCGGCGTGCAGTCGAGCACGCGGTCGCAGCTCTGATCCCAGTTGCCGTCCATGATCACCGGGACGGCGGGCTTGTTGAGATCCGAGGAGAGAATGTCGAATTGACCGAAATGCGGGCCGGGTCCGGTGGGCGCATACTCGATCGTGAGCGTGGGCGCGGCGCTGGCGCCGCCCGGCAGGGTGGCCGGCAGCGACGGTCCCTGCGCGATGCGGAACTCCGGCGGGGTGCCGGGCGCCTTCATGATCCCGCGGAGCTCGAGCGTGCCCGAGCCGCAGCTCGAGATCGTGACGGTGCGCGACGCGACGGTCCCCGCGGCCACCGTGCCGAAGTGCAGCTCGGTGGGCATGACGCAGATCTCCGCGTTGGCCGCGGTGCCCGAGATCGCGACCTGGTGCACCGTGGTGGTGGTCCCGCCGATCGCCGAGGTCTCCACCTCGACGATGTCGAAGTGGGCGCCGGGCGCCGTCGGGGCATAGGCCACGTCGACGTCGGCGCCGAACATCGGGAACACGATCCCGACCAGGGGCGCCATCACCGTGAACTCGGGATGACTGAGGACCAGGCGCACCGACCGGATCCGGCAGGGCTCGGAGCCGATCGCGTTCACGCTGATCGTCTGGTGCACCGTGCTCCCCACGGAGGTGAGGCCGAAGTTGAGGACCGTCGGGCGCAGCTCCACCGCACAGTCGTCCACCTCTTCCGGGTTGCCGAGGAGGTCGACCGTGCCGATCAGGCCGCCGGCGTCGACTGTCAGCGTCCCGGTGTGCGGGCCGGCGTCGGGCGGCGCGTACTCGACGCCGATCAGCTCCGAGGCGCCCGTTCCGATGGTGAATGGAAGGGCGGGCGCCGTGGTGACGGAGAAGGGCGCGCCCGTCGTCTCGAGCCGGGTGATGGTGCAGGTGGAGGCGCCGTTGTTGGCCAGGAGCACGTTGCGGGTGTCGGTCGAGCCGATCGCCACGCCCGTGTAGGTCACCGAGGAAGGCGCCACCACCAGATCGCACGGCCGCGCCGCGGTCGCCTGGATCGGGAAGTACGTCTCCGGCATGCCGTAGGCGTTCGAGTCGGCGCGGACGAACCCGCTGGCCGGACCGAGGGCGGTGGCGTCGAAGCGCACCGCGAGGTCAACGGTCTGGCCAGGCGCCAGCTGGTTCGCCGGGAGCGCCGGCAGCGATACGATCGAGAAGCCGGGATCCGTCGGATAGCCGGCGTCCGTGCTGAGCGCGAGGTTCGTGAGATCGAGCGGCTGCAGACCGCAGCTCTCGACTGTGAGCGTGGCGGTGACCGAGCCTCCCTCCGGCACCAGGCCGAGGTCGAGCGGCAGCGGGTGCGCGCAGACGGCCGGTGCCACACCCGCGCCGCAGACGGGGATCCGGATCGAGGAGGAAGAGGCGAGATCGGTGGTGATGATGAACGCGCCGCTGTCCCGCCCGCCGTCGCCGGGCCGATAGCGCACCTCCATCTCCAGAGACTCTCCGGGCGCCAAGGTCTTGGGCTCGGCGGGCCCGTCGATCTCGAACTCGGCGGTGGCGCCCGGCTCGAGGACCGCCGACAGGACCTTGACAGCGTCGGAGCCGATCGCAGTGACCGTGATGGTGTGCGTCGCCACCTCGCCCGGAACCACCTCGCCGAAGTCGATCGAGCTGGGGTCGTCCATGCAGGGCGTGCCGTCGTTCGTGACGGAGAGATCGCCGATCACGCCCACACCGACCAGGTCGACCCGGTGCTCACCGGTGCCGTCGTCCGCGACGATCACGAGGACGGCGCGATCCTCGCCGACGTCGCTGGGCTGATAGACGATGTTGAACTCGAGCGGCGACGACGGCCGCAGCGAGTCGGGTACCGGCGTGGCGAACACGAACTCGCCGGTGCTCGACTCGAGCTCGAACTTCGTGATCGGGAGATCCGCGATGCCGCGGTTCTCGAGGTGGAGGCTCTTCACCCTCAGGTCGCCGACCGCGACCTCACCGAAGTCGATCTGCTCCGGCTCCACGATCAGCTTGCGGCTGGCGTCGAGGAGATCGCCGCCGCAGTCGCAGGAGCAGATCGGAAACAGGCTGAGGACCGCGAGGATGGGAGAGCGCCGCATGCCGGTGTGGTACGCGAGTCCTCCGCTTCGATGGATCATCCTAAAAGACGTCGCACTCGGACCTTTTATGGGAAGGACGTTACTCTTCGGCCGAGCCTCGACCACCCGATGGACGCGCGGTCCGGATCGGCGCTAGGTGAACCCCAATGCGTCTCCTCCTCGTCGCGCTCCCTCTCCTCACCCTCGCATGCGGCGGTGAGAGCACCCCCACGAAGACCGGTCCGATCGAAGACTTCGCCGAGCCAACGCCGGCGCCGCCGGGAGCGATCGAGTTTCAGCTCCCAGAGGCCCGCATCTTCCCCGGCAGCGACATCCAGTACTGCCACTACCTCGAGCCCACCACCGAGGACATGTACCTGAAGGGCTTCGAGAGCTTCCAGGGCAAGAACGGCCATCACTTGGTGCTGTTCCGCTCCGTCATCCCGCTCGAGCCTGGCACCGTCCGCGAGTGCAGCAGCGGTGCCGACATGGCGTTCCTGATCCCCGTGATCACGTCGGTCCAGTTCGGGCTCGAGAACTTCCCGGAGGGCATGGCGATCCGCGTGCCCAAGGGCTCGCAGCTGGTGCTCCAGCAGCACTATATCAACACCCGCACGCACTCGATCCTGGTGCGCGACGTGGCGCGGCTCCTCCCGGTCGACCGGTCCGAGGTCCAGCTCCTGGCCGGCTTCTTCGGCATCTCCGACATCGGCTTCTCGATCGCGCCGGACAACCAGGACGCGGTCGTCGACTTCGACTGCCGTGTGCCCCACGACATGAAGATCCTCCTGGCCGGCCCGCACATGCACGAGTGGGGCAGAAGCTTCAGCGCCTCGTTCGGACCGGCCGACGCGCTCGAGAACATCATCGACATCCCCGCCTGGGACGCGTCGATGCGGGACGCGCCCCCGGTCAAGAACTGGGGCGTGGACGCGCCGCTTCAGCTCCACGAAGGCGATCGGATGCAGACGACGTGCGTGTTCCGGAACGACACCGACGAGCCGCTCGAGTTCCCGAAAGAGATGTGCGCGACGTACGGATACTTCTTCCCGGCCGAGGTCGGTCAGGACCAGTTCACCTGCGGCGCGACGCACTGAGCTGACAGCGCGGACACCAGTACGTGCTCCGCCCGCCCTGCTCCATCTTCTGGATCACCGCCCGCCGGCAGCGCGGGCATCGCTCGCCCGCGTGATCGTAGACCCGGAACGCGTTCACGCCGCCCTGGCTCAGATACCGCTCACCGGCCTCGAGCCGCTCGATCGCCTCGAGGAACGTCCGCCGGATCGCGGCCGCCAGCCGGCGAGCCCCCGGCCGATCGATCGCGTTCGCCGGCATCCGCGGATCGAGCTTCGACCGCCAGAGCGCCTCCGACGCGTAGATGTTCCCGATCCCCGCGATCAACCCCTGCTCCATGAGCGCGATCTTGATCGGCCGGCGCGAGCGACCGAGGATCTCGGCCAGCGTCGCCGGGGTCAGCTCACCGAGCAGCGGATCGGGTCCCAGCGGGAGGAAGTACCGCTCGGTCAGCTCCGCCCACGGCCCCACCGCGACGCGCCCGAACATCCGCGGATCGTCGAACCGCACCTCCGTCCCGTCGTCGAGCGCAAGCTCGAGCCGCACGTGCTTCGGCTTCGGGCCGCCGCCGTCGCTGATCGAGCCGCTCATGCCCAGGTGGAGGTGCAGCGCGCCCTCGTCCGACAGCCGCAGCAGCATGCTCTTGCCGCGGCGCTCGACCGACTCGATCCGCCGGCCCGCCAGAAAGGTCGCCACCTTCCGCGGTGACTGCGTCCCGAGGACGCGCGACTTGGGCACGCGCGCGCGCAGGATGACCTTGCCCGCGGCCCAAGCGTCGAGGCGGCGGCGGACGACCTCGACCTCCGGGAGCTCCGGCATGGCTCAGCTACCGGCCGCCGACACCAATCTCCTCGACCACGTCCTCGAAGGTGACGTCCGGTGTGGCCAGGAGGGGTGGCTGAGCGCGGAAGACGGGAGGCTCGGTGTGAGGGGCAACATCGATCGTGAAGGACGCCTCGCCGTATCAGCGCACCCACGTCTCTGCAACGAGCTCCGGCCCGAAATGTGCGGTGGCGCACCCGACCGAACGGGCCACCCCATAGCCGCTCAATCAGCTCACGAGGAAGCGCCGCGCGGTCGACGCCGTACTTCTCCACGCGGCGCCGCCCCCGGTCGCTACACCGCGGGGCGGCGGGGCTTCGTGACCTCGCGTAGCACGCTCCCCTGCTCCCGGCCCAGGCGGGCCGCCGTCGCCACCGCGACCTTCGGGTCGTCGATCGCGCCCAGCAGACCGCGCTCGAGGTGCTGCTCGATGAGGCTCTGCCCGTAGGTCGCACGCACGTCGACGAGCTGGCCGACCGCGTCGAGCTCAGGGACCAGACGCGGCGAGATCGCGTAGAGCTCGTCGGGGATCCCGGCGCGCTCGAGGCGGGCGATCACCTCGTCGCGCAGCTTGGGGTCGAACTTCTCGCCGCGCTCGGTGACCAACGTCTTGATCTCCTCGTAGCGGCCCTCGGCCTTGATCACCATCAGCTGGGAGAGGAGCTCGCCCACCGCCTCGTGCATCTTCTCGAAGTCGACCACCCGGTAGGCGGTGTTCGTCCTGCCGCCCTTGTCCACGGTGGCGCGCTCGACCGCGCCCTTCTCGATGAGCCAGCTCAAGGTCATCTGGGTGCCGCGGAGGTGATCCTCGCTGAGTGTGTCGCCCGTCTTTTCGTAGCGGAGGTTGGTGAGCGCCTCCACCAAGAAGCTGCGGTACATCTGCTCGCCGACGGCGTTGGCGTCGGGATACTCGGCGGTGAAGACCGGATCGAAGGCGAACCACAGCGCCACCAGATCGGCGCGCGCCTCCTCGAGGACGTTCTCGTACTCCTTGAGCTGCCCGACCGGATCGTCGACCTGATCGCTCACCTTCCCCGAGCCGTGTCCGATCACCTCGTGCATGGCCACCAGGAGCTTGCGCGCCTGGTCGTTGTAGAGGCGGGCGGCCTCCCGATCCTCGGGCGTGGCGGCGAACTCGAGGGCCATCGGACCACGCTTCACCGCGTCGGCGGCGTCCATGACGTTGGAGACGCTGATCGACTTCGAGCCGTAGTCCTCACGGATGCGTTGCTCGTTGGGGAGGTTGATCCCGGCCGGGCTCGCGGGGTTGACGGTGAGAAAGTCGACCGCGCTGGCGGGCGGCGTGGGGATCTTCTCCCGCTTGTACTGGGCCGGCCAGGGCATCCGGTCCTCGAAGTACTGCACGCGGCGGCGGAGCACCTCCATAATCCGCGTGTCGTCCGGATCCTTGAAGTTGACGAAGCCCTGCCAGGTCCCCTTCGCGTTGCGGGCGGCGTCGTTGTACGACTCGATGAAGCCGATGCTCGCGTCGACGTCCGGGTTGGCGCGCACCCAAGCGATGTTGAAGGTGTCCCAGTCGTCGAGCGATCCGGTCTCGAGGTAGCGGATCAGCCGGTCGAGCGCGTCGCGCTGGGCACCGCGGGCAAGGTGGTGCGCGGCCCCCAGGTGCTCGATGACCCGCGCGAGCTGGCGAGCGTACAGGCCGGGCGCGATCCGTCCATCGGGAGTGCCGGCCCGGTAGACCTCCTCGGAGAGCTTGCCGCGCGCGTCCTTCACCACCCGGGAGTTGAGAGCGTGGCGCTCCTCGAATCCCTCGAAGTCCTTCGGGGTCACGCCTTCGCCGTAGAACGTCGGTACCGGTTCGGGCTCGAACTTCGGATCGAAGATCGTCGGCCATAGCTGGTTCAGCGTGCGGCGCAGCTCCGCGCCGTTCGCCACGCCCATCGGTGCGCCGGCGCGGAAGGCCCGGAACGCCGCCTTTCGCAGCGCGCGCCGGTTGAAGTCGGGCATGATCTTCTCGCCCGAGTACGCCCCGTGATTCCCGCCGTTGGCGTAGAACTGTTTGAGATAGTCCTCCAGCTGGGCGTCGAAACCGTCGGGCTGGGCGTCGCCGCTCCGACCGAAGACGTAGATCGACTCGAGGAAGCGCTTGAGCGCCACGTTCTGCCACCCGAGCTGGTCGTACGCGATCTCCTGGCCGGCGTACGCCGCCAGGCTCAGGTGAAAGGCGAGCTTCCGCTCCCGCAGCGAGAGCTTGTCGAATCCGTCGGCATAGATCTGGGCCAGGGCGATCTTGCCGTGGTTCATCCGATCGACCAGGTAGGTCCGCGCCTGCGGTGCCTCGAGCGCCGCGGGCGAGGCCTTGGCCGGGGACGGGGCTCCGGCCATCACGGGAGTGCTGAGTGGGACTTCGGGCGGGGTGCCGATCGGTCTCATGCCGCGCTTATCGGCGCGACCTCCGCGGCGGGAGCGCAGGAAACAGGCTCTTAACCGGGCGCTTCGAGCCCGTCAGGGGAGATAGGTGACGTTGAGGACGTAGTCGCCCGCCTGGCCTGCGATGCGGCCGTCGACCACCAGGTACTGCGTCCCGGCCGAGAGCCGGCGATCGAGGTGCGTGGGGTCGGAGGGGCGATAGTCGGTCGTCGCCGAGACGCCGCACTCGGTCTCGAAGTAGAGCATGGCGCCCGCGTACAGCGGGATCAGATCGGCGACCACGCGGGTCTCGGCGGCCAGGTCGATGCGGTAGATGCTCTCCGGGCCGCGACCGTCGCCGTTGCTGGCCACCAGCCGGTTGGTGCCCGAGGTCGTCCCCGAGAAGCTGCCGGTGCCGCCGATGGCGGGCGCCCCGAGACACGCGCTCCCGGGCGCCGCGAAGCTCACCTCGAGATCGCCGGCGCCGGCGCTCGCATAGTCGATTCTCCTTGACCACCACGTAGTCACCCGCAGGCAAATCGAACTGGGGAGGCTCATAGGCGAGCGCGGTGGTGGTGGTGTTACAGGACGCCAGCAGGTAGAGCGCACCAGCGCGTCCGGGCGTCTCGATCAGGACGTTGGTGGTGTCGGCGAGGCTCAACCGATGGAGCGCCTCGCGCGTCCCGATGCTGCCGCACTCGCCGAAGGCGTTCACCCAGCGCGGGTCCATCGGATCGATGGGGAAGGTCCCGCCGGCGGAGATGTCGGTCATCTCGCCGCACGCGGGGACCGGTGGATCGTCGATCGCGACCTCCAGCGAGGCGACCACGCCGTTCGCCTGAAACATGCTCCCCGCCTGCACCACCGCGAAGTGGCTCCCGGCGGTGACGCGCTGGCAGACCTCGCGACGCGCCGGATAGGAAGCGCAGAAGGTGCTGCTCCCGGCGCAGTAGCAGGCGTTCCAGGCCCCGCCGAAGGGCGGGCACGCGTCGTCGATGAACACGTTGTACTCGACCTCGGTGATCGACGGCATCATCGGATCGGGGACGGTCACCACGAAGCGGGCCTCCTTGGCCGCGGTGGTGGTGAAGCTGAAGACGACGTCAGGGCCGCACGCCACCGTCCCGTAGTCGGCCGCGGCGCCCACGGTGGTGCTGTCGAACTGCCCGCCGGCCGAGACGTCGAGCGCGCTGGCGCAGGTGTCGTTCCCGAGGGCGCAGGCCGGATCGTAGGCGTCGATGAGCCCGTTGCAGTCGTCGTCCAGCATGTTGCCGCAGAGCTCGTCCGGGCCCGGGATCGCCGGGTTGGTGGCGTCGCAGTCGGGGCCGCCGCAGAGCGCGTCCCTGACCAGATCGTGGTCGCGATCGCAGGGATCGATGTTGTAGCAGGTGCCCTCGTAGCAGACGTCGCTGGTGCTCGGATCCTGATCGTCGCACTCGAGGTCCTGGGAGCAGGCCGCACCTCCGTCGACCTCGGCGTCGCTGGAGGCCACGTCAGGGGCGGTGGCGTCGGGGGGGGCGGTGGCGTCGGGGGCGGCGGCGTCGTCCTCTCCCGCGTCCGCGACGGAAGCGTCGTCGATCCGCGCGTCGCTGGCGGCGGCGGCGGCGTCGGCGTCGGCGCGCGCGCTGGCGTCGAGCGGATCGGCGGTCCCGCCCTGGCAGGCGAGCAGCGCCAGGCAGAGCAAGAGTAGGGGGCGCGGCATTCCGCCCGTAGGTGGCGCACGAGGTCCGGCGCGTTGTACGACGTCTGCCCATCGGTCATCGGGCACGGCTTCACCGAGGCCCCGATCGTCATCGTCAAGGTCGCGGAGGACCGCCTGCTGGTGGTCGCGTCGAGGCGAACGCGGTCGGTCATCCTCCGGTCCCGATGATCGAGAGGTCTGCGCTCCAAGACCAGCTCGACCCCGGCACCGTCACCTCGAGGCTGCACAGACCGTCGCGGAGCAGGACCGCCGAGCCGTCGGGCGAGGATCCGTCGAAGGCACAGACGTCGGGGGTCAATGAGGTCAGGCGGAACCAGGAGAGCGGAGGATCGACGCAGAGCTGAGCGTCGCCGACGGCAGCCCGAGAGACAACGAGCTTGATCCCCGTGGCGATACTGGACCGGTCGACCACGTCGCCACTCTGAAGCGGAGTCCACTCCGGCGACTTGGACCAGGGATGAATGGCGAAGCTCGCCTCGAGATCGGTGAGCTCGGCCGGCGAGACCGAACGGATGGCTTTCGGTCCTCGGGCCGGCAGGTCCTCGACCTCGAGCGACACTTCACCCGGTTGGAAGACGAAGCTCGAATCCTCGAGACGAGTCATCCCGTTCGATGCCCGCACCGTGAGTGTGGCCGGCCGCTGCACGTTGCTGGCATCGAAGGCCTCGCCGTCCGAATCGAAGAACCACATCAATGGCAAGTCGACGGGTGCCCCGGCCGGGACCACGATCCGCTCCGAGCAACCCGCCACCGGGTACTCGCCGTAGGTCGAGTAGAGCTCGACCCCCGCTGGCTCTTCCAGGACCAGCGTGAGGCGGTGTTCGAACGGAAGGGTCGCCGGCTTCGACCCGTCGAGGCTGCAACCGGAGCCCTCGCCCAGCGGTTGCCGGTAGTCACCGCGGATCGTGAAGGTCGCCGTGCCCGGCTCGCGAAGCTCGGCGAACAGGAGGCCATTCTCCGCTCGCAGCGACGCCGCAGAACCTCGACTCTCCACCACCGACAGCCACCTCAGGGAGCCCGTCTCCCTCAGCGAACAGGTCGCCACGAACGCCGGCGCCGACCCATCGAGAATGATCGACGCAGGGTAGCCCGGCCCGAGGGCGTAGGTGATCTCGTCTTCAAACCTCAACTCGCCCTCCTCGAAGTGACCCACGAGATACAGGCCATGCCGAGCGAGCGGCTCGAAGGGAAGCTCGAGGGAGGTCAACTCTGACGGTGGTGCGGTCGGCGGCAGCTCGAGCGGCACGAGGTCCCGCGTGCAGCCAGCAGAGGCTAGCAGCAGCAAGATGAGGCAGCGCATCGGTCATGAATACGTCGGGACGCGTGTGGCATCTACGCACATCGATGCAGGACAGTTGTGCAATAATGCACAGCTATGAATTGGGACGATCTGAGGTTCGTGCTGGGCCTCTCCCGCGCGGGATCGCTCCTCCGCGCAGCCAAGGCGCTCGGAGTCGACCACACCACCGTCGGCCGCCGGGTCGAAGCCGCCGAGAACGCCCTGGGCGTCAAGCTCTTCACCCGAACCCGCGCCGGCTACCTACTCACCGGCGACGGGGAGCGCTTGCTGGCGCGGCTCGAGTCGGTGGAAGCGGCCGTGCTTTCGGTGGAGCGCGGTGCGCAAGCGAACGACCGCCTCCTGGTCGGGAGCGTCAGGGTGACCTCCCCGGAGAGCTTTGGCGTCGCGTATCTCGCGCCCCGGCTCGCCCACTTCGGCCTCCAGCATCCGGGCCTCACCATCGAGCTCACCCCGAGCGGTGAGGTGCTCGACCTCGGCCGGCGACAAGCCGAGATCGCGATACGCACCTTCCGCTCCCGCCAAGACAACCTGGTCGCCCGGCGCGCCGCTGAGATCGCCTACGGACTCTACGCCTCGAACGACTACCTCGCTCGCCGCCCGGTGAAGTCTCCTGCCGATTCTGAGGCACCACCCGATACTCCTCAGCACGCCCGGGCCGCAGGTGGTCGAGGTGGTGTGGCTCAAGGCGCTGAACCCGGACGCGCGGCCGACCTTCGTGAGCGTCGTGTCGCTCGCGCTGGCCGCCGCCGCGAAGGCCTCGGCCGGCCTGGCTGTGCTCCCGCGCTATCTTGGCGATGGCGAGCCCAACCTGCGGCGGCTCGCGATGCCCGACCCTCCGTCCGAGACGATCTGGTTGACCGTGCACAAGGACCTGCGCCGGACCCCTCGCGTCCGAGTGCTCCTCGATTTCCTGGTCGCAGCGCTCCAGCAGGACCGAGCGCTGCTGCGAGGGAGATGATGGCCTTTGGGCTGGCCGACACCGCGAGCTCTCCGGAAGCTCCGGCAATGGCTCAGGTACCGGCCGCCGACACCGGGGCGGGCGGAGCGCTCTCCTTGCGACCGATCAAGCTCGCCTCCACGCGCAGCACCTTGCCGCGCCGCATGCGGATCACCTTGAAGCGCCACTTGCCGATGATGAACATCGCGCCCGTCCGCAGCTTGCCGCGGAGGAGATCGGCGGCGAGATCGTCGATGTCGTAGCGACCGTCGAGGTCGAGGTCGAGCTCCTCCGGGAGGAAATCGTCGGGGCGGACGTTGAGCGCGCTCGCGACCTCGCTCCAGAGCGTGCCGCCGCCGAACCGGTAGAGCCCCGGCTCGATCAGCTCGAGGTGCTCCGGGGATCAATCGTACTCGTCGTCGACCTCGCCCACGATCTCCTCGACCACGTCCTCGAACGTGACCATGCCGACGATGCGGTCGCCCTCACGGACCACGGCCACGTGCTCGTGCTTCATCGAGAAGAGGTGGAGCAACGCTGACACGTCGAGGTCCGGGCTCACCGAGATGGGCTCGCGCACGCCCTCGCCGAGGATGCGCTTGACGCCCTCCTCTTCCACCTCGTCCGGATCGCTGACCATCCGCCAGAGCACCTCCTTGATGTTGACGATGCCGACGACGTCGTCGAGCCCGGTGCGGCACAGCAGCAAGCGCGAGTGCATCGAGCGCCGCGCCTTCACCATCAGCTCCTCTTCTTCCTCGGCCAGCGAGAGAAAGATGATGTCCTCCCGGTGGATCATGATCTGGCTGACCTGGATCCAGGGGAGCTCGGAGGCGGTCTCGATGATCATGTGCTCCTCGCGCCCCAGCTTCTTGGCCGACATGGCGAGGCGGGCCACGGCGCGGAGGTCGTCGAGCGAGACGCCGGTCGAGCGGCGGTCGCCGCCGAGGATGCGGGTGCCCCGCTCCACCAGCCAGGTCAGCGGTCGCATGATCCGGATCGTGAAGTTGAGAGGCCGCGCGATCAGCAGGCTGATGCGGAGCGAGTAGCGGACGCCCAGCGTCTTGGGGACGAGCTCGGACAGCACCAGCACGCCCGCGGTGAAGAGGGCGGTGAAGAGGCCGCGGTGCGCATCGCCGAACACGCGCTCGTATTCGCTGCCGACGACCGAGGCGCCGCCCGTATTCGCGATGGTGTTGATGATCAGGATGACCGCCACCGGACGGTCGAGGGTCTCCTTCATCCGGGAGACCACCCTGGCGGCCTTGCTCTCCTCGGCCATCGCTCCCACGCGCGAGCGGCTCACGGAGAGGATGCTGGCTTCTGAGATCGAGCAGAGGAACGAAACCACGAAGACTATCAGCAGAGATAGCGCGAGTAACATCAGTCGGGGCCGTGGATCCTATCAGACATCGGCCCAGCGGATCACCTCGAGCTCGGCGGGAATGAGAACATCGTGGTGCCTGGGGATGACGCGCACGGTATAGCCGTACCGACCGCTGGTTTTGAAAGGAACGCGACAGGTGTACGAGTGCACGCCCTCCGCAAAGCCGACGTGGTCCATCGAGACCGTTGCGGCGTCGTGGATCTCGTCCCGGGCGTCGAGGGCCCCGTGATAGAGCTGGACGTCGATGTCGTCGGGTGAAAGCTCGCCCAAGCGCAATCGCGCATTGATCACGAAGGGCTGACCGATCCGGGCCTCCGAGCTCGAGGCGCTGATGTCGAGCACACGCAGCTGATTCCAGCAGCCCTGCACTTTCTTCTTCCAATTGACGAGCTCCTCGGCGGTCGCGAGATCACCGCCCAGGCGGGCCCGGATGCGGCGCGCGGTGGGTAGA
This sequence comes from uncultured delta proteobacterium, assembly GCA_963803435.1. GTDB lineage: Bacteria > Myxococcota > Kuafuiibacteriia > Kuafuiibacteriales > Kuafuiibacteriaceae > CAWDML01. The sequence goes on from CAWDML010000001.1 coordinate 1,446,221, forward strand.
TAGAAGCGATCCACGTACTCGACCACCATGCGGTCCGTCGAGTAACGCGCCGTCAGCGTCTTCATCGACGCCTTCATCATCCCGACCCACTCGTGCGAGACCCCTCGGCTGTCCCGCGCGTAGAAGACCGGGACGATCTGCGTCTCGAGCAGATCGTAGAGCGCGTTGGCCTCCACGGGGTCTCGTCCCGACTCCCAATCCTCGCCGTTGCCGATCGCCCAGCCCCGGCCCGGCCGATAGCCTTCGGCCCACCAGCCGTCGAGGATCGAGCAGTTGAGCCCGCCGTTCGGGACCACCTTCATCCCCGAGGTTCCGCTGGCCTCCTTGGGCCGCTGGGGGTTGTTGAGCCAGACGTCGACGCCGCGCACCAAGTGCTTGGCCACCGGGATCTCGTAGTCCTCGAGGAAGAGGATCGAGCGCGCGAACGTCTCGTCCTTCACCTTGGAGGCGATCTGCTTGATGAAGTCCTTCGCCGGCGCGTCCGCGGGGTGAGCCTTACCGGAGAAGATGAACTGCACCGGACGATCGGGGTTGGAGATCAGGCGCGCCAGCCGATCGGGATCCGAGAAGAGCAGCGTGGCGCGCTTGTACGTGGCGAAGCGCCGCGCGAAGCCGATGGTCAGCGCGTCCGGGTTGAGCGCGCGCTGGACGTCCTGGAGCTCGCGCTCCGGCGCGCCGCGACGGAGGAGCTGCCACTGGAGGCGCTTCCGCACGTAGGTGACCAGCTGCTGGCGCATGTCGACGTGCGCGCGCCAGAGCTCCTCGTCGGGGATCTGATCGATCATCTCCCAGGTCTTCTCGTTCGCGACCTCGTCGCGCCAGTTGGGGCCGAGATAGCGATCGAAGAGCTTCGCCATCTCCGGCGTGATCCACGTGCGCGTGTGGATCCCGTTGGTGACATGGTCGATCGGGACCTCGTCGAGCGGCCAATCGGTCCAGGCGCCGCCGTCCTGGACCAACCTGCGGCTCACCACGCCGTGCAGCTGGCTCACTCCGTTCCGCTGGACGGCGTGGCGGATCGCGAGGACGGCCATGTTGAGGGGCTCGCTCTCGTCGTTCGGGTTGCGCCGTCCCAGGCCCATGAATTTGTCGACCGGCATGCCGAGCTTCCGGATGTACGCGCTCATGTGACGCTCGACGAGATCGCGCCCGAAGACGTCGAAGCCCGCGGGAACCGGAGTGTGCGTGGTGAAGATGCAGCCGTCGTCGACGATGTCGCGAGCGAGCTCGTAGCTCATCCCGCGCTCCGCCATCAAGAAGCGCACGCGCTCCACCGCGAGGAACCCGGCGTGTCCCTCGTTCATGTGGCAGACCACCGGTTCGCGCTTCATCGCCACCAGGGCCCGGAAGCCGCCGATGCCGAGCATCATCAGCTGCTGGATCCGGAGCTCCACGCCGCCGCTGTAGAGCGCGCGCGTGATCGTCGCGATCCTGCTCGCTGTTCTCGACGACGTTGTGTCGAGCAGGAACAGCGGCACGCGGCCGACGTCGATCCGCCACACCTGCGCGTGCACGTCGCGGCCCGGGAACTCGACCGAGACGCGGACAGTGCTGCCGTCGGGGTGGCGCGCGCAGCGAGATGGGCATGTTGTAGAAGTCGTTGGGCGGATACGTCTCCATCTGCCAGCCGTCCGCGTTGAGGTACTGGCGGAAGTAGCCCTCCTGGTAGAGGAGCCCGATGCCCGCCAGCGGTACGCCCAGATCGCTGGCGCTCTTCAGGTGATCGCCGGCGAGAATGCCGAGACCGCCCGAGTAGATGGGGAGGCAGCCGGTGAGGCCGAACTCCGCGGAGAAGTAGGCGACGGTGATGTCCGCGTCTTCGACGCGCTCGGTCTGGAACCAGCGCGGCTCGACCTGATAGCGCGCCAGGAGCTCGCGCGCGCGGCCGAGGTGGGCCAGGAATCCGATGTCGGTGGCCAGCGTCTCGAGGCGGCGCTGATCCACCTGCCCGAGGAGCGCCACCGGGTTGTGGCCTGAGCGCTCCCAGAGATCCGGATCCACGCGGTGGAACAGCGAGGCGATCTCGGGCATCCAGTCCCAATAGATGTTGTAGGCCAGCCTCTCGAGCGCCTTGAGCGGTTCCGGGAGCACCGGCGTGACCTGGACCGTGCGCAGCTTGGGTCTCATCGCCGGCGGGAACATTCACGACGGCGGTCTGCGGGTCAACCCCCGCCTCGAACGCGCCCGGTCAGCACCCGTCGCCGCAGTGCAGCTCGTAGTCGTGGCACGAGCCCTCGTGGCCTTCCTCGCAGGAGCCGTGCAGCATCTGGCACCGATCCGCGCCGAAGCACTCCGGCGGAGTCTCCTCGCCGCCGCCCTCGGGCGCGCAATCGCCGTCGCAGTGGATCGCGTGGGCGTCGCACGAGTCGGCGTGGCCCTCCTCGCAGGAACCGTGCAGCATCTGGCAGCGATCGGCGCCGTAGCACTCCGGCGGAGTCTCCTCGCCGCCGCCCTCGGCCGCGCAATCGCCGTCGCAGTGGGCCGCGAACGCTTCACACGACTCGGCGTGCCCCTCCTCGCAGGATCCGTGCAGCATCTGGCAGCGATCGGCGCCGAAGCACTCGGGCGGGGTCTCCTCGCCGCCGCCGTTCATCTCGCCGGGGTGGTCGCCGCCCTCTTCACCGTCGCCGACCTGCCCGTCGTGGTGGTCGTCCTCCAGCGGATTCGATCCCTCGTCGACCTCTTGTCCGTCTCCGACGCCGTCGTGATCGGAGTCGGCGTCGTTGGGATCGGTCCCGATCGCGCGCTCCTGAGCGTCCGTCAGCCCATCCTGATCCGAGTCCAGGTCCTTTGCCACGGCCAGATCCGACGGTTCGCACGCCACGGCCGCGACGCCGAACGAGAAGAGACCAACCAACAAGAGCATCCGCTTCGACATGTCTGTCCTCCGGATGGTGTTGGTCGAAGACGCCGGCGTTTAAAAAACTTCAGTACCGGATCGCGACCGCGTCGACGAAGATCGTAGCGGCATCCCCCCAGGCGGCGGCCCGGATGCCGAACCCATCGATCGCGTCGCCGAACGGTGAGGCCGAGTAGAAGTCCACCGGCACCTCGAGCCGCTGCCAGGCGTCACCGCCGGAGAGCGCGAAGTAGCTGTACAAAGGATCGGGCTCGCCCGCGCCGCCGCGCAGGCTCACCTGCACGAACCCGATCCCGTGCGCGGGCGCGACGCGGACGAACAGCTCGAGATAGGCGTCCGACCAGTCGGCGCTCAGTCCCTCCGGGATCGCCGCGCCCAGGTTCGAGACCGAGGCGGCGGTCACGGCCTGCGACTCGAACCATAGGGCATCGGTCCCGCGGTAGGCCTGGGCGGCCGTCGCCGGATCGCGGAAGCCCTCCAGACCAACCTCCACGCCCAGCTCCTCGTCGAACAGACTCAACGACTCGCCGAGCTCGTGGAGCGTGGTGCCGGATCCCTGCGCGATCGCGAGCTCGTCGCCGCCCTCGCGCACGCCGTACAGCTTCGCGTGGTACGTGGTCGCCGGCATGAGATCGAGCGCGCGCGTCCGCTCGACCACGCCCGGTCCGAGCGGCGACGTTCGATACGCGAGGTTGGGATCGTCGCTCTGATCCCAAGGCTCGGCCGCATCCACCTGATCCGCGCCGGTCGCCCATCGCAGCCGGTACGCGACCACGCCCGCCGGCACGCGCTCCCGGCTCCAGCGCCAGGTGATCTGGTGGGCCGTCACCTCGATCGCCTCGAGCACCTCGAGCTCGGTCCCGCCGTCCTCGTGCGGCGCATCGGCGACGCCCGTGTCCGGATCCTCTCGCCCTTCGGCGCCTGTGTCCTGCCCGCCGCCGGCGGCGTCGGCCTTCAGCGCTGCGTCCTCGAGCGCGCCCGTGTCCGGGTGACAGTCCGGGTAGCACTCGGTGAGCTCCCGATCGTTCGTCCACCGGCACGCCGCCGCCAGCGCCAGGGTGCTCAGCGCGAGGATGCGCGGGCTTGCCGCCACTTCTCCACCTCCTCTGCGTGCGCGCCGCCGGGGTGATGCGCGAGATAGTCGGAGATGGCTTCGTCGGCGCCGTCGAGCTTGCCGCGCAGCAGGCACTCGATGAGGTGGTACTGCGCCGTCTCCGCGCGCTCCGACGCCCCCGCGCGAGAGAGATACTCGCGGTACGCCGGCACCGCCTCGGCCCAGCGACCTTCGATGCGCGCGATCGTGGCCAGGAGAAGGAGCGCCTGGCTCGCCCGCAGGCCCTTGGGATGATCGTGCCCGTAGCGCTCGAGGCACTCGCGCGCCTCGGTCAGCCGGCTCGCCGAGACCAGGAGCTCGCAGCGGCGGATCGCGGCCGCCTCCGAGAAGCGTCCCTGGGGATGGCGAGACAGGTAGAGGTCGGTCCGAGAGAGCGCCTGCTCGCGGTGCCCGAGGTCGAGCTCCAGGTTGCCGGCCTCGAACAGCGCGGCCTCGGCGCTCTGCGTCTCTGGATAGCGATCGAGGATCCGGAGATAGCGGGACAGCGCCGCCGCCTTGGCGCCGCGCCGCAACCGGCACTCGGCGCCGAGCGTCTCCGCGCGTGCCTGCGCCTGCACATCGCTCTCACGAACGATCTGCTTCACCACCCGGTCGAGCCGATCGCACTGGCGCGAGCGGAGGAGCGTGCGCGCCGTCCGCCAGCGATCCGACTGCTTCGGGCGGCGCGCCGGTGGAGGCTCGTCCGAGCGCGCCACCGCCGGCGCCGCCAGCCGCTCGGTCAGGCGCACCACCCGACCCGGCCGGATGGGGATCGATCCGGTCCACGACGTGTGACCCTCGAGCGCCAAGGCCACCACCGGCTTGCCCGATCGCCAGCGAACCAGCAGCGGGGCACGCCCGATCGAGACGCCGTCGAGCGACACCTCGGCGCCGGGCGGATCCGTCTCGACGAACAGATACCCCTTCCCGTCCGCGCTCGGCGCCGGCTTGTCGCCGCTGTGCCACCAGGGCGCCTCGAACGACTCGAGCGAGCGCGTCGGCGCCACCGTGTCGTCGATCGCCAGCGATCCGCCGCCGGTGACCATCCGGGGCGCTTCGCCCGCGCGCTGCACCTCCACGCGCCCCTCCGCCACGTCGACGCGTGCGAGCCGGCCGGCCTTCACGTGCACGTCGAACTTGGTCCCGTGCACCACCACGCGATCCGATCCGACCTGCACCACGAAGGGCGAGCGCGGGCCGTGGGGCGCCACCGAGAACGAGGCGCGCCCTTTCTTCACCCGCATGCTGCCGTCGGAGGCGCGCGCCACCATGGCCGGTCCGAACACCGCCACCTTGGCCTCGCCCGCCAAATCCAGAATCGACGCGGGCCCCGCCCTCCAGGTCGAGCTCCGCCGCCCCCGCGATCTCGGTGGCCTCATCGCCGAGCTCGGCCGCCGCGCCCTCCAGGCGCACGCCCGCACTCCGAAACACCACCTCGGCGATGCGCGCCGGGGCCTCTTCGGTCGCGGCCGGCCACCGGAGGAAGGCCACCACCGCGAGCGCCGCCGCCGCCAGCCCGCCGAGCCCGAGCAGGAGCGCAGGCCGGAGCGTGCGGGCAGGCTGCGGGCGGGCGGCGACGATCCGCCGGTACACCGCGCGCGCTCGGAGCTCCGAGAGGCCGCCGCCGGTGTTCTCCTGCGCGGTCCGCACCGCGGCCTCGAGGAGAGCCTCGCTCTTGGCGTCGGGCTCGCTCATCCGATCTGCTCCGCGAGCCCGAGCTGCTCGACCATCCCGAGCTGCGTCGCTCGGTTGAACTGCTTGAGGATCGCCTGGCGCGCGCTCAACACGCGGGCGCGCACCGTCTGCGGCGACGCGTCGAGCATCAACCCGATCTCGGTGAAGCCGAGGCCGTCGAGGACATGTAGCGAGAACGCGATGCGCTTCTTGGCGGGGAGCTTGTCCATCGCCCGATAGAGCAGCGCCACCAGCTGCTTGTTGATCGCCTGCTCCTCCGAGGAGATGACCGACGGATCGATCGGATCGCGCTCCTCGCCGAGGTGGAGCCAGGCGCGGCGGCGCGCGCGGCGAAGGTGGCTGGCGACCTGTCGGAACGCGATGCCGGACAACCAGGGCGCGAAGGGCCGCTCGGGCTGATAGCGCGACAAGCTCCGATACGCCTCCACGAAGGTCACCTGCAGTACGTCTTCCACGTCCGGGAGATGTCCGAGCACACGGAGCAATCTCCGCGACAGCAGCGGCTGGTGACGGTGATAGAGCTCCGCAAACGCCGATTCGTCGCCGCGGAGCACCCGCGCCACCAGCATCTGGTCCGTCGCGGCCTCCATTCTGCCTACGGCTCTCGAATAGGCCGCCGCTCCCAAGACGAGGCTCTCAATCGCTGACTTGGTCCGCGGCGCGCCTTTTTGAAAAACTTTCTCCGAAAGCGATCTCCGGGCCGACCAGGAGCTCGAGGTGCGACTGGGTGAGGAGGGGCTCGCCCTCCACCAGGAACCGGTTCGGCTGCGGCCAGACCCACATCCGGGCCAGGAGGCGCAGCTCGAGCACATCGGTCGTCCATAGGGCCACGCTGGAGAAGAGGCCGAAGCCGCCGTTCCAGAAGAACTGTAGCCCATCGGGCACCGCGGGCGGGAGCGCCGCGCCGCCCGCCCCGCTCGGCCGCGCGATCGAGAGCCGCGCCTGCGCCGACAGGCCGAGCGCGACGATCGAGACCGTCACGCCGGCCCGCAGCCCCGCCTCGATCTCCCACACGTGGAGCCGGACGCCTTCCTCCCCCGACGGTGGGACCCAGTGGAGGCCCGCGTCGGCGCCCGCGAAGAACCAGCCAGCCGAGAGCGCGCCGCCCAGCCCGAAGAACGGAGAGACGCGCTTCTCCTGCACGCCGAACAGCGGGCCCACCTCGAGGGCGAAGCTCGGTGAAGGCGCGATCGGTACCTCGACGCGCCGGAGCTCGACCCTCGGCTCGGGACAGATCGCCTCTTTGCAGGTCGGCGGCGCCTTCGCCTCCAGGGTGGCGACCAGGTCGTCGCCGGACGGCTCGAGGAGCCCCATCGCCGCGAGCAGCTTGTCCATCGACGGCCGCACCGCCTCGGCGGCGGTGATGGAGATGAACTGGACCACCTCCTCGGGCGTCATGCCGTCGATCGTCACGGTGCGTCGCGCCGCCACCTCCGGCCCGGTGAGATCGAGCGCGACCGTCACCGGGTTCATCCGTTCGAGCCGGAGCACCCAGGTGGAGGGCTGGCCGGCGCAGTCGCTCTTCACCGCCACCTGCTTGGTGGCGATGCGCGCGCGGAGGGCCGCCACCAGGCTGGCCTCGTCGACCTCGGCGCCCGCACCGACGAGGACGCAGAGGCTCGGGCGGGGGCTGGCATCCGCCATGATCAGCAGTCCGGCGGCGAGGAGCGGCAGCAAGACGAGCGGGAGACTAGCACGGCCCGTGTGCTAGTCTCCCGCGGCCGTGAACGACGACGCGATCGACGCGCTCGCGAAGCAGATCCGCTACCACCGCGACCGCTACTACAACGATCAGCCGGAGATCTCCGACGCCGAGTTCGACGCGCTCGAGGATCGCCTGCGCGCGCTGGCGCCGGACCATCCGGTGCTGGCCGAGGTGGGGGCGGCGCCCCGGGAGGAGGAGACGCTCGACGAGGAGGCCGCCCGCCGGGAGGCGCAGGCGCTGGCAGAGAAGACCAGCGCCGGCAAGCTGGCCGAGATGCTGCTCGCGGAGAGCGAGCGCTTCTACGACGGCAAATCCAGCGATCCCGCCCACTACAAGGGCCTGTGGCTGGCGCTCGCCAAGGAGGCCCCCGAGCACCCGGCGCTCGAGACCGCGGTGCCGCCCCGGGGCATGGACTGGAAGAAGGCGCGCCACGAGATCCCGATGGGCTCGCTCAATAAGGTCAACTCCGAGGATGAGCTGGCCGAGTGGGCGAAGCGCTGCGACGAGCTGGCGGCGAAGGCCGAGCTGGCGCCGATCTCCTCGCATCTGGCCATGACCGAGAAGCTCGACGGCATCTCGATCGAGGTCCTCTATCAGGACGGCGTCTTCGAGAATGCGATCACCCGCGGCGACGGTCTAGTCGGCGAGCGACTCGGCCCCAACGTGCGACGGATGCGCGGCGTGCCCGAGAAGATCGGGCTGCCGGGCCGCGTCTCGGTGCGCGGCGAGATCATCCTCAGGAAGTCGGACGCCAAGAGGTTCATCGAGTTCAAGAAGAAGGTCGACAAGCGCTTCGTCGAGCTGAAGAGCCTGCGGAACACCGCGGCGGGGATCGCGCGCACGAAGGAGCCCAAGCTGCTGCCGGGCTGCCGCTTCCTCTCCATCCTCTTTTACGACCTCGAGGGTGTGACCGGCCTGAAGACGGAGCAGGAGAAGCTGGCGCTGGTGGACCGGCTCGGGTTCGCCGTGCCCTCGGTCTACTTCGGCGATCTGGCGAAGATCCAGAGCACCTACGACGGCTACGACACCATGCGGAAGAAGCTCGACTACGACATCGACGGCCTGGTGGTCCGCGCCGACGACATCCACGTGGCAGTGATGCTCGGCGAGCTCAACAACCGCCCGCGCGCTGCGGTCGCGTTCAAGTTCGGCAACGAGATGCAAGTGACCTTGCTCAAGGGCATCGTCTGGAGCACCGGCGACAGCGGCCGCATCACTCCCATCGCGCAGATCGAACCGGTGTTCCTGGCGGGCGCCGAGGTCCGGCAAGCCAGCTTGCACAACCTCGCGAACCTGCGAAAGCTCGACATCGGCGTGGGCGATCAGGTGCTGGTGTCCCGCCGCAACGACGTCATCCCGTACGTGGAGAAGGTGGTGGTGAAGGGGCCGCGCGTCGAGGAGGCGCCGGATCGTTGCTCGGTGTGCGGCGCCCCCCCGTCGGTGGAGGGCGAGTATCTGATCTGCCGCAACCCGGGCTGCCCGGCCGTCCAGATCGGGCGGGTGAAGACCTGGATCAAGCAGCTGGGCCTGCTCGAGTGGGGCGACAAGACCTTCGTCCGCCTCTTCGAGGAGGGCCTGGTCAGAGAGGTGGCCGATCTCTATCGGCTGAAGATCGAGGACATCGCCGGCCTCGAGGGCTACGGCGAGGTGAGCGCCAAGAAGCTCCTGGACCCGGTGCTGGCCAACAAGAAGATTCCGCTGGCGACCTTCATCGCCGCGCTCGGTATCGAGTCGGTCTCACGCGAGACGGCCAAGCTGCTGGTCAAGGCCGGCTACACGTCGTTCGAGGCCATCGCGAACGCGACGGTGGAGGCGCTGTCGGAGATCGAGGGGCTGGGGGAGATCAAGGCCGAGCGGATCATCAGCGGGATGAAGGGCCGCCTCGCCGAGACCGAGACGCTGGCGAAGCTGGGCGTGGTCCCGGAGACCGTGGAGGAGAGCGGCCCGCTGGCCGGGCTGTCGTTCTGCTTCAGCGGCAGCCACTCGCGGCCGCGCAAGTTGCTGCAGCAGATCGTGGAGAAGAACGGCGGGACGGTGGCGGCGGGCGTCACGAAGGGTCTCAACTACCTGGTACTGGCTGACCCCAGCTCCACGTCCTCGAAGACGCAGAAGGCCAAGAAGCTGGGGACCGAGATCATCGGGGAGCCGCGCTTCGACGCCATCGTGAAGGAGAGAGGCGGATCGCTCGACTGACGCAACAACCAGGGTGTTTCTCCGACAATCAACCCGGAGGCCCGAAGTGGAGAAGCTCAATCCCGCCGTCCTGAGCGCCGTGGCGACCGCCCTCAGCAACGACCGCTATCCCAAGGACGGAGTCGGCTACGTCCTCTCCGCCGGCGACAAGAGAGACCTGGAGCGGACCATCCGCGAGCAGATGGTGGCGGGCGTGCCCGACGAGGCCATCACCGCGGCGATCGCCGTGTTCACGCGGCCCTACGCCGCCTCGAGCCCCGATCATCAGGCCGACTGGGCCAAGCGCACCAAGGCCGACCTCGACGCCCTGGTCGCGGAGCTTCCCGTCCTGCGGGCGCAGATCTCTGGCGGCGCGGGCGGTGAGCTCCAGAAGGCCAAGGACCTCGCCGAGGCCATGTCCGCCTTCAGCAGCGTGATCGGCCTCGACATCCGCGAGGACGGCCCGGACACCGACGTCACCTTCCGCTCCCTGCCCGCGCTCGAGGGCGCGTCACAGAGCCGGTTGAAGAGCACCTTCAGCCGAGACCGCCGCGGGCCCGACTCGGCCGACGGCGAGTTCATCTACGCGAAGGGCGCCCAGGCACTGACGAAGTTCTTCTCGAAGGTCACCTTCGACACCGAGTTCGCCGATCCCGACGAGGCCCGCAACCTCACCAAGGCGAAGTTCAAGAAGCTCCTCGACGATCCGGCCATCAACGAGATCCACTTCGTCGGCAGCTGGGCCGGCGATCAGTGGGGCGTGGCCGGCTACGCCGACTGGAACCTGATCGTCGAGTACGACAAGGGGAACTTCGTCCACCTGAAGACGAGCGGCGGCTGGCAGTAGAGCCGTACGCAACGACCACCCCACCCACGGTCCCCGCGCTACCTTCGCTGCGGCTCGCTCTCCGACAGCCGCGCGCGCGCCCGGTCGATCGCGCCGATCAACAACGCCGCCGGCACTCGCCGCGCCGTCAGCGCGCGGAGGTCCCGCGGGAGATCCGTCCGCCGGGCCAGGGTCTCGCGGAACCACGCTTGCGCCGCCACCGCGTGGCCGACGTCGGCCTGATCGCTGCTGGCGGACCGCGCCCCCGAGAAGTCGCAGAGCTGGATCCCCGTGCGCCCTTCGATGCTGAAGCGGCGCGCCGCCAGGTCCGGCAGCTCGACGCCGTACAGCGCCAGCGCCTTGAGGAGGGCGAGGCCGGCCCTGGCCAGGTCGAGGGCGTCGAGAAGGCCCTGCCGGTCCGGATCGATCTCGAGCGGCCGGCCCCGCGCCGCGATCACCACGTAGGGCGTGCCGTCGTCGCCGGCGCCGGAGGCCAGCACGGGCAGCACGCCCGGCACCGTCAACCTGGCTTGCAGCTCGGCCTCGCGCTCGAGCTGGGCCCGCTCCTCTGGACGCCCGCAGCGCACCCAGACGAAGGCCGAGCCCTCGAGCCAGAAGCCGCGGCGGAGGGGCGCATCGCCGGCGTCGGGACGGAGAGTGACGCCGCCCAGGCGCGGCCACGAGAGCGCTGCGGCCCGCGCGCGCGCCAGCGAAAGGCGCGGGTGGGACTGCGCGATCTGATCGAGCACGGCCCGCGCCCGCTCGAGGTGGCCGCCGGCCAGGAGCTTCTCGGCCCAGGCCATTCCCAGCGTTGCGTAGCGCGCTTCGGCGTGCGGGATGCTGTCGATCAGCGTGCGCACCGGCGCGCCCAGCGGGTCGCGATCGAGCGCGTGCTCGGCCAGTCGCTCGCGAACGACGTCCTCGTACGAGCGGAGGATCGGATCGGGCGCCAGGAGCAGGCGATCGACCCCCCGCCCCACGCGCTCCCGTCCCTCCTCGTCCTCGGGTAGCGGCTGGCCGCGGATCACCGTGCGCTCCGCCGCCGACAGCTCCGAGAACAGCGCCCCCGCCGTAGACGAGAGCCGCTCGTCGCTCCGCTCGAGCGCAGTGCGGAAGCTGGCGTTGCTGATCAGGCCCAGCGCCGCCTGCACCCGATCGTGATCCGAGAAGCAGGCCATCGCGAGATCGACCAGCCGCGCGATCTGTGCGTTGGAGGCGGCGCCGAAGTCCACCCGGCGCACCGTCAGGCTGAACGCGCGCGCGGCCTCGCGGCGATCGGCGGCACCCGCCAGCGCCTCCAGGTAGTCGAGGAGCGCCGGCAGGCTGGCCTCCAGGCGCACGATGCCGGCGAGGAAGCGCATCCGCTCGATGCCGTTGCTCTTGAGCGGCTCCCGGTGGAGCGCCTGCTCGACCACGGTCCGGTCGACCTTGCGGAACAGGTGCTTCAGCACGCCCCGATCCGACGGCGCCGCCATGCCGTTGACCAGCAGGTCCTCGGTCGAGTTGAGCTTGAGCCGCAGCTCACCCTTGTAGCGGCGGAGGAACGAGAGGTGGCGATCGATCTCGCCCAGCTCGTCCTTCGAGAGTGCGGCGTCGGCGGGGAGCTCGAGAATCGAGGGTCGGCTTCTCCGCGATCGGCGCCAGCGCCTTCGAGCGGCGGCGCCGGCGTCTCGGCCGCTTCGAATCGGTGCCCGCCCGGTTCACGCTCAACCTTTCTTCATCTCCTTGGCCCAGGAGTCCTTGAGGGAGACGGTCCGGTTGAACACCTTCTTCGCCGGCTTGCTGTCCGGGTCGACGCAGAAGTACCCGGTGCGCTCGAACTGGAAGCGGGCGCCGGGCTCGGCGGCGCCGAGGCTGCGCTCGACCTTCGCCTCGGAGATGACCTCGAGCGAGCGCGGGTTCAACAGCTCGAGGAAGCCCTTCTCCTCGCTCTCGGGATCGCGCACCGACATGAGCGTGTCATAGAGCCGGACCTCGGCGTCGACGGCGTGCTTGGCCGAGACCCAGTGGATCGTGCCTTTCACCTTGCGGCCGTCGGGAGGCGTGCCGCCGCGCGTCGCCGGATCGTAGGTACAGTGAACCTCGACGATCCGCGCGGCGTCGTCCTTCACCACGTGCGTGCAGCGGACCAGGTACGCCCAGCGCAGGCGCACCTCGTTCCCGGGCGCCAGCCGGAAGAACTTCTTGGGCGGATCCTCCATGAAGTCGTCCTGCTCGATGTACAGCTCGCGCGCGAAGGGCACCTTTCGATAGCCCATCCTGGGCGGGTCGTCCGGGAAGTGGGCCGCGTCGAACTCCTCCTCCTCGCCCTCCGGGTAGTTGTCGATGACCAGCTTCAGCGGGCGGAGCACGCCCATGGCCCGGGGCGCACGCCGGTTGAGGTCGTCCCGCACGCTGTACTCGAGCATCGCCAGATCCACGAGGTTGTCGCGCCGCGCGATCCCGATGCGATCGCAGAAGTCGCGGATCGCCTCCGGCGTGTACCCGCGTCTTCGCATCCCCGAGAGCGTCGGCATCCGCGGATCGTCCCAACCGGTCACCAGCCGGTTCTGCACCAGCTGGAGGAGCTTCCGCTTGCTCATGATCGTGTGGCTCAGGTTCAGCCGTGCGAACTCGATCTGCTGCGGGTGGCACTCGACGTGGAGCTCGTCGAGGTACCAGTCGTAGAGCGCCCGGTTGTTCTCGAACTCCAGCGTGCACAGCGAGTGCGTGATCCCTTCGATCGAGTCGGACAGACAGTGCGCGAAGTCGTAGAGCGGATAGATGCACCAGTCGTCCCCGGTCCGGTAGTGGTGCGCCTTCTTCACCCGATAGATCAGTGGGTCGCGCATCTTCATGTTCGGATGCGCCATGTCGATCTTGGCGCGCAGCACGTGCACGCCCTCGTCGAACTCGCCGTTCCTCATGCGCTCGAACAGATCGAGGCTCTCCTCGAGCGGACGATCGCGGAACGGGCTGTTGGTGCCGGGCAGGATGACACCCTCGGAGCGATCGCCACCGCGCTGCTTGCGGATGTCCTCCTCCGGCTGGCTGTCGACGTACGCCTTGCCGGTCCGGATCAGCTGCACAGCGAAGTCGTAGAGCTTCCCGTAGTAGTCGCTGGCGAAGAAGAGCCGGTCCTTCCACTCGAAGCCGAGCCAGCGCACGTCGCGCATGATGTTCTCGGCGTACTCCATCGACTCGGCCTCGGGGTTAGTGTCGTCCATCCGCAGGTGGCAGGTGCTGTCGTTCTCCTCGGCGATGCCGAAGTTGAGGCAGATCGCCTTGGCGTGACCGATGTGGAGATAGCCGTTCGGCTCCGGCGGAAAGCGGGTCTGGACTCGCCCGCCGAACTTGTTCGTCTCGAGGTCGCGCTTGACGATCTGGCGGATGAAGTCGGTGGCTGCGGGCGTCTCCGTCACGGCCCAGACTCCATACACCACGGCCCTTCGAAGGTCACCTCGTCGAGGTGCCGCGCAAATCCGAGCGTCGCTAGGAGCGTGTAGCGCGTAGCGCTACCGCGAGCCCGGTCCGGGTCCCGGTCCCGGTCCCGGTCCCGATGGCGATCATGCAGCCCGGCGTGCGTTCATCGACTTGATGAGGCGCGTGAGCATCTCGACAACGCGCTTGAGCTTGGCTCTGGCGGCTTGGACCTTCTGCTCGTTGGCGAGTCGGCGCCTCGAGCAGGTGTGGAGTGAGGCGGCGCTTTCGGTGCCAGAGCGAAGTGCCATCCGGTGGAAGCGAGCCTTCTCAGGTGGATTGAACTCTCCGGCGCCCTCGGCGGTGTTGTTCACGATGGAATCGGATGCCCGCCGAAGCTGATCGCGGACGTGAGCGTGACCGGGTTGCAGTTCTTGTGCGATCTCTTCAGCGATGTCGGCCTACTCGACGGCGAGCTGGTAGACCTCGAGCTTCTCGTGATCGAAAGTGACCATGCAAGCTAGCTTGCGGTAGCTCGTCCACTTTGACCAGCAGAAGTTCTTGGAGGTCGTTTCGTCTGGAATCGATCGTTGGGCGGATCGACTTCGACGCCTGGACTTGATCCCATGGTTTCGTGGCGAAGCAATACCGTTCTTGGACTCCGAGACAATCGTTCTTGCTCCCGCCGTCCCCTCTCGAGTGGCTCCCAGAAAGGAACAGGATGCCGCCAGGGCTCGCGCCGAGAAATTACGCAGGCAAGCCGAAGAGCAGCAGAGCAAAGCGGATGATGCTCTTGTGGATCGGGTGGATCAGAAGCGAGCGAGAACTCGAGCGAGAAGGCAAGAGCGCAGGCTGACCAGCTCGAACCATCCCCAGACCCAACTGAAAGCACGCTCAGGTGATTGTCGCCGACGGGGTCAGCAACCAGGCACCTGATCAGCAACACCTCGTCCCGATGCTCCGTGATGTGTTCGGCAACTGCGGCGATGCTCCGCGGATGATGACGGCAGACAACGGCTATCTGAGCGCGACCAACATCGAATTCTGCGACAACAATCAGATCGATGCCCACATCGCTGTTGGACGCGAACAGAACCAAGACGCGTCGACTCCGTCCTCATCAGCTTCGGAGCCACACCTGCCTCGCTCGCTCGCAAGCGAATGCGAGACAAGTTGCAAACGCGCGACGGCAAGGCGGTCTACGCCCGCAGGAAGAGTATCGTCGAACCGGCGCTCGGACAGATCAAAGGGGCACGAGGATTCCGCCGGTTCTCGCTACGCTCCTTCTTCAAGGTACGAGCCGAGTGGACGCTCGTCTGCCTCACCCACAACCTGCTCAAGCTCTCCCGATCGAAGCTCGCGACCGTCGCGAGCGTCTGACTCAAGGCAGCCATCTTCAGATCGGGATCGGGACCCGGACCGGGACTGGGGCCCGGACCGGGGTCGCGTGAGCGCTTACGCGCTACACGCTCCTAGAGGATGATCAGATCGTCGGCCTCGAGGACCACGCCGTCGGACGACATCGCCTGCTCCGTCTCCTCACGGCGCTCGGCGGAGAGGCCGGACAGGTACTTCCCGATCTCGGGATGCTTCTTCACGAACGCGGCGAAGCGCTGCCTGTCCAGGTAGAGGACGACCGACTGCTCGGACGCGATGACGTTGGCCGTGGTGAGGCGGTTCTCGAGGAGGGCGATCTCGCCGAAGACCTCGCCTTCGCGGAGGTACGAGAGGACGACCTTGTCGCCGCTCTCGTCGACCTTGGTGACCTCGACTTCGCCTTCGAGGATCAGATACATCGCGTCGGGCTCCTTGCCGTCCTCGATCAGGACCGCGCCCTCGGGGACCATCTTCGACTGGAACTCCTTGAGGATCTGGAGCCGCTGCGTGTCGTCGAAGGGAGCGAAGATCTTGGAGGTCGCCATCAGGTTCATCAGCAACCGGCGGCGCGCGAACTTGACCAGGTCCTCGGTGATCGACGGGTGCTGGGCCGACACCTCCTCGACGCTCTTGCGGTCGATCTCGAAGAGCTCGGAGGCGTGCGTGGTCACGACGCTGGCGGATCGAGGCTTCGAGGTGATGAGCGCGAGCTCGCCGAAGAGCGTGCCGGCACCCAGGTGCGCCAGGTCTCGCCGCTCGTCACCCTCACCCTTGCTCACGAGCACCTCGCCCTGGAGGAGGATGAACAGGCTCTTGCCCTCGTCGCCTTCACGGACCACCGAGTAGCCGGACGGCACCTTGAGATAGCCCATCCGCTCCACCAGCGAGAGGAAGGCCTCCTTCGACATGTCCGAGAAGAGCGGAACCGCCGCCGGCTCCAGGTCGCGTTTCTCGATCGGGGGCCGAGCAGCCGCCAGACGTCCGGCGGCGTCGATCAGGGCGTCGCCCGAGAGAGCGAGCAGGCTCCCCTCCCAATCGCCGGGCATGACGGTGGGCGGGATCGGCGGAGGTACGCGAGCCCGGCTGCGCGTCTCCAGTCCGTGGATCGCCGCGTGGATCTCGCCGAGCAGCGCTCGGATGGGCGCAGCCCCGGGCTCGAGCCCCAGCGCGTCGCGACAGGCACCGATCGCGGAGAGGACGAAGCCGCGCGCGTAGAGCAGCTCCGCCACCGAACCCAGCGCCTGCACCGCCAGGTCGACGCGACCCAACGCTGCCAGGCAGAGCGCCGTCTTCAGCCGCGCTTGGTGATCGAGGGGTGCAGCCCGGAGCGCCTCGGCGGCGTTCCCGAGCGCGACCGCGAAGTCTCCCTTCTGTGCCGCGCCATCCGCCCGCTCGTGCAAGGTGGCAGTGGAGATCTGACCCATCGGGCCCTCGTACTCCGAACCGCACCCGTTGGACAGGCGTTGCTCGGTGGGCGTGCGTAGGGATAAAAGCGTTCGAGGTGGTACTTCCCAAGCATCGGTGGGCTCTGCTCCTGTTCCTCGCCACCCTCGGCGCAGCCCCGCCCCTCGGGACCGGCGGCGGTGGGGACGGAACGATTCCGCTCGAACCACCGCATCATCCCCGCCGGATCGCGACCTCCCCGTCCATCCCCGGTCTCGGGCCCCGCCTGGCGGCGAAGATCCGCGCCGGCGGTCCGGACGACCGCTATCGCTTCCTCACCCGCGGTCTCACCCGACGCGCGATCGAGGCCGCCGGCGGCGTGGTGACGGCCCAGATCGGACCGATCCTCGGCGGGGTCGCCAGCGGGCGCGCGATCCGGATCCTCGCGCCCCTCGCCGAGCAGATCGAAGCGCCGCAACCGCTCGTCCCGCTGCTCGACAAGAGCCGCGCCGAGATCCACGCCGACCTCGCCGATCGCGGAGAGGGCTTCGACCGCCACTATCGCGGAGACGGCGCGATCATCGCCGCGTACGACTCCGGCATCGACCTGAAGCACCCCGATCTTCGCGAGATCGACGGCCCCACCCGCGTGATCGCGCTGTGGGATCAAGACATGCCCGGCATCCCGCCGCCCGGAAAGCTGGCCGGCAATCTCTGCAGTCGCGAGACGCTGATGGCCGACGCATGCCTGGCGAAGGACAGCACCGGCCACGGCACGCACGTCATGAGCGTGGCCGCCAGCGACGGGCCCAACTATCGCGGTATCGCGCCCGAGGCGAAGATCGCGATGGCCCGCTCCGACGAGTACGATCTGCTGCTCGACACGCTCGACTGGTTCCGCAACGTCTCGATCGCCGAAGGCCTCCCGCTGGTCGTCAACCTCTCGCTGGGCGGACACGAGGGACCGCACGACGGCACCTCGCTCGAGGCGCAGGCGATCGACGCGCTGGAGCATCTGGTCGTCGCCGCCGCCGGCAACGACGGGCTGATCCCCGTCCACGCGCTGGTGCGGCTCGAGAAGGGCGACTCGGCGGCGGTCGCGCTGCGCTTCCCGGTGCTCCCGGTGCCCGCCGAGCGCCGTGCGATCGTCGAGATCTGGGGCGACGTCGGCCTGCCGTTGATGGCGAGCGCCGCGGTGGTCGCACCGGGCGGACTGACGCTGGCGCAGACCTCGTCCGTGACGATCGGGGAGGCGGGCGTGACCGAGCTCCTGGTGTCCGACACCGCGACGCTGGGGCAGGCGATGCTCGATCCGGAGGCCAGCCTCAATCCATTCAATGGACAGCCGCACATCCGCATCGAGGTGCAGATGACGGCCTGGGAGGACGCGCCGGGTGGTCCCGGCTTCGTCGTGGTCGAGCTTCACGGCGAAGGACGCGTGGACCTGTGGGTCGACACGCCGCCCACCGAGCCCGCACCGATCCGCTTCGATCGGGAGCGCGTCCTCGAGACGCCGAACCAGGTCCTCGGCGACGCGGACCACACGATCTCCGATCCCGCCACCGCGGTCTCGGCGGTCGCGGTGGCCGCCTACACCACGCGCGTCGAGTTCCGGAACATGGCCGGTGAGACCAACATGGTCGGTGGGACGCTGGGGGAGATTGCCAGCTTCACCTCGTGGGGCCCGACGATCTCGCCGGCCACCACGGGCCCCAAGCCCGATTCTCGCCGCCCCGGGCCACGTGGTGATCGCCGCACGGAGCATGACGGTCGCCATGGACAGCGCGACGGTCTCGCCCCTGTATCGGGCGGCCGCCGGGACCAGCCTGGCCGCGCCGCATGTGGCAGGAACGGCCGCGCTGCTGCTGGGCGCCAAGCCGGACATGGACAAGGCCGAGCTCAAGCGCGTGCTCCTCGGATCGGCCGTCCGCGACGACCAGGTGGAAGAATCGCTCGATCCGCGCTGGGGCGCCGGCCGCCTCGACGCCGCCGAGGCCCTCAGGATGGTGGTCAGCCCCTCCAAGGGCTGCGGCTGCCGGACCGCCGGCGCGCCCCTCGGCGCCCTCGGGCTATCCGACATCGGAGCGGTCGGGGCGCTCCTCTTGCTCGCCCTCGGCCTCGGCCTGCGCCGACGTGCATCCGCTTGAGCCCTCTCGAGGCCGCGTGCTACCTGAGAGTCGAGTGCACGCGTGGGATCATCCCAGCAGCTCCGACGCGCCGCAGGTGATCGGTGACGTGACGCTGCGCGGCGCCCGCGACGAAGACTTCGCGGCGCTGCTCGGGCTCTGGCGGGAGCTGATGGATCTGCACGTCGAGCTCGACGATCGCTTCAACCTGTCGGAGAACGCCGATCAACGCTTCTACAGCTATCTCGATACCGCGCGGTCCCGCGAGGACTATCGCGTTCGCGTCGCGGAGACGAAGGGCGAGCCGGTGGGCTTTGCCATCTCCTGCGTGCTCCCCAACAGCCCCGTCTACCGGGCGCGGTGGATCGGATACATCAACGATCTCTGCGTGACCGGCTCGATGCGCAGGCGCGGAATCGGCGAGGTCCTGGTCCAGGATGCGGTCGACTGGCTGCTCGCGTGCGGCGCCGAGTCCGTCGAGGTCTACGTCGCGCACCACAACGAGGTCGCGCGCCGGTTCTGGCGGCGCATCGGCGGCCGCGAGTATCTCGAGCGCCTCTCGATCGACCTGGGCCGGTTCGAGCGGCGGGGCCGGTAAATGACGGCGCGCGAGGCGCTCAAGACGATCCAGGAGTTCGTGGAGCTGGCCATGCAGCGGCGCGTCAGCGCGCTGCCGGCGGAGCAGCGCACCCTCATGGAAGCGCTCGACGAGAAGCTGCGCGATCAGATCGACGGCGCGAAGCCCAAGCCCCGCAACATCGAGAACCCGTCTGCGGTGGCAGCCTCGGCGCGCAACCTCAAGATCGGCGGGCTCGCTCAGGAGCTGAACGCCTCGCTCGGCAAGACCGACGCGAAGAAGATCCGCGACATCTCGACCGCCGACCTCCCGCGCTCCCTCTACACCCCATCGTCGATGCCGGCGTTCATGTCCGACTACTACGACGACGATCTCGTCCCGACGAGCACCAGCGACCTGGCCGGTGGGGTGCCGACGACGGCCGTGCTGGCGGACGGCACCGAGGTCGACCTCATGGACGAGGTCAAGGTGCTGTTCGGTCTGGCAGAGCCGGCCCCCAGCGTCCCGGCGGTGCCGGAGCGGCCCGAGCACGTGGCCGTGCGGCCGGCGCGCCGTCCCAGCGTCGCCGCTCCGCAGCTCGGGCGACCGACGATCGTGCACTTCGTCGCCGGCGGAACCCGGCGGGGCGAGATCGCACCCTTCGAGCCGACGAGCGGCAAGCTGTGCTTCGTCGAGAAGGATGGATCGATCGAGGAGGTCCCCTTGGGTCAGGTCCTGGCGATCTTCTTCGGGCTCTTGAAGGGCGAGGCGCCGTCCGAGCCCTCGGGCGACCGCATGATCATCACGCTGATCAACGACAAGCGGGTGGTGGGGCTGACCGACGACTACCGCGAGGGCGGGGAGGCGCTGACGCTGGTCCCAGACCCGCGCCGCGGCAACATCGATCGCATCTGGATCCCGGCGTCGGCGGTGAAGGCGCTCGAGCTGGCTTGAAAGAACAGGCGCCGGCCCCCACCGGCGCCCGAACCTTCAGCTCAGGGCATCACCAGGCCGGTGCGAATGGCCAGCAGTACCGCGTCGGCGACGTTGGACGCGCCGAGCTTCTTGAAGAGCCGTGCCCGATGGGCCTCGACCGTCTTCACGCTGATGGAAAGCCGCTCGCCAATGGCCTGATTGCTGTGCCCGTTGGCCATGAGCTCCAGGACTTCCCGCTCGCGCGCCGTGATCTGGACTGCGGCCCGCTCTCGCTCCGTGGCGACGCCGGACACGTAGGTCCGACCCTCGCTCGCGGCCTGGAGCGCAAACACCAGGTCGGCCACGTACGGCTGCTTGATCACGACGCCGGCGGCGCCCGCCTCCGTGATGCTCCTGACAAACGCATCATCGCTTCGGAACGAGATCGCGATGACCTTGGCCTCGGCCGAAGCGTTGCGGAGCTGACGCACCGTGTCGACGGGGCTCTTGTCGGCAGGAAGCGCATCGAGGTCCACGAACGCGTACTTCGCGCCGCTCGCCCGCAGCTCGTTGGTATCGATCCGCTCGTGGAGGTGCATGCGCATTCCGCGTTTGCGGAGCCAATGCTCCAGCTGCGGCGGCACCTTCGGTGCGAACACCACAACCAGCTCTTGAGCGGCGGCATCCGCGACGTGCCCTGCGTTCGAGGCCGCCGTGGTGCCGTTGGTCATCATGGGACTACCTTCGGTCATTGTCTCAACCCTCTAGTCCCCCCGGTTCATACGTATCGGAGAACCCCCAACAGGTTACGTACAAATCTTTAATCGTTTTGCCCGCCCGTGCAGCAAAAAAAAGCTCGAACCCATCGAATTATGCTCGAAAGCGACGGGGAAACGAGGGTTTCTGCCCTGATGACGGCGACTTGAAGGTACCCGTTCGATCGCGAGACGAAGCCCTGGAGAGCAGCGTGGCCAGGGCCAATCGCGCCGCCGAGAGACCGGCGAGCCGGCCATTGATCGTCGGCGTGGCGCCTTCGGGGAGCTTCGGCGTCAGCAGGGAGTAGACCGACGCGGTCCCCGGGAGGGCGTTTCGAACGCGTGCGTATCGCGTCGCGCGGAGCAACCGAACCAGGACCTCGGGCGGATCGTCGAGGCGTTCGATCGGGTGCACGGCGATCCCGAGCTCGCTCGCTTTCTCCATCAACATCGGCGCACCGGCGAGATGAAACCCGTCGTCGATCGTGGCGAGCATGTGGGCCACGACCACATCGGCTCGAACCGCCGCGGCGAGGACGTGCGCGATCCCCGCCACGCGCCCCGACGCGAGCAACCGCCGGGATGCGGCGATCTGCACCTCCGGGGCGCCACCGCACACGAGCGCCAGCGCCCCGCCCGCACTCTCCGGGATCGCGCGGCGATCCGGTGCGGCGAGCCGGGCGAGCTCGGCCCAACCGAAGGTCGTCCCGCCGCGCGACTCGATGTGCAGCCCCTGAGACGCTTCGTTCTGTCGTCGCTCTTCGAGCAGATCAGGTTCGGATCGAAACAGATCTGGAACCACGAGGGCCGCCAGGTCGGCGTTCGGGGTCCCCTGCTGCGCCTCGAGCGCCGGCGCCAGATCGAAGGTCCGCAGTCGGTCCGCGTTCTCGATCCCCCACCGGAAGAGCGCGTGCCCGAGATCGCGCACGTACGGAGACACCAGCTCGATCGGCGCAAACCCGTCCGAGATGAGCACCCAGATCTCACCGGCAGGCAGCTGCGCCAGGACAGCGTCGGCGATCTGACGGCCCCGCTCCTCGAGGCGATCGGGACGGACGTCGTCGTGGAGGTGGACGGTCGCGGCGAAGTCGCGCCGGGCCATCCAGGCCAGATCGGCGCGGAGCTGAGGCGCGCGCCAATCGACACCGGCGATCTCCGACGCCGGCGCCTCGAGGAGGACAGCGAGCTCAGTCACCAGCATCGGGTCGAGCTCACCGTCGAGCGCATCGATCAGATCGCTCCGCTCGGAGAGACGGGCGCGGATCGTCGCGGCCGCCAGCCGATAGCGTGCGAGGTCGAGGAGGAGCGCCGTCAGGTCGCCGCCCGACGCGGGCACCTCGACGACGAGCGAGCGCTCCATCGCCGACCACGCGCTGCCCTCGGCGAGCGGAACCAAGTCGGAGGGCCGCGCCTCGAGCACCCAGATCGACTCGGCGTGGATCAACCCGCTGGGGAGCCGCGCGCAGAGCGCGAGCAGATCATCGAGACGCACGCGATCGACCAGGTGCGGCGCGCCCGCTGCGATCACCTGCGCGATCGCGCCGAGATCGACGACGGCTCGGTTCGCCAACAGATCGATCAGGCGGCGATCGATCACAGCGCCGGCTCGATCGCGCGACGCAGCTGGCGCTCGGAGGCCGGCCCGCGGAAGGAGGCGCGGATGACGCCCGTCCGGTCGATCACGAAGCTGGTGGGGAAGCTGTAGACGCCGTAGTCGGTGTGGATCGTCCCCGGATCGACGACCGAGGGGAACGTGAGGTGCGCGCGCTCGAGGAAGCGCTTCACGTGGGGCTCGGCGCCCGGCTCTTGATTCACACCCAGGACGACGAGGCCTCGATCGCGGTACTCGTCCTGGATCTTCTGCAGGTGCGGCATCGAGGCGACGCACGGAGGACACCAGGTCGCCCAGAAGTCGAGGACCACGACCTTGCCGCCGAGGCCTGCCAGCGAGACCGTCCGGCCCTCGACGTCGGTGCCGGCGAACAGGGGCGCGGCGACGCCCGGTCCGGGCGGGAGCGGTCCGGCGGCGATCGCGTAGATGTGGCGCGCGGCGAGCCCGAGCGCGGCCAGCATCAGGGCGGCCAGCAGCGCCCCGGACCAGCGATCCGCCCGCTTGCTGTGCTCACGCCGCTCGAGGAGCGCGTCCGGCGAGGCCGTCATGGGCGTCCATCCTACCAACGTCCCGACGGGATCGGCCATGCCCCCGGAGGGATCTCGCTGGTCACGAAGCACCAGGCGACGCGCCGCTCGCCGCGCTCGGTGGTCACCTCGCAGCGGATGCGGCGATAGAGCGAGCCCTCGTACGCGTCCAGATCCGGGAGGAACGGCCCCAGGTCGTCGAAGAGACAGAGCTGGCCGTGAACGATCCCGTCGCCCTCGATCATCGCCGGATAGCCTTCGGGGAGGCCGAACAGTCGGCCGCGCACGGTGGCGGGCTCGACCGTGATTGCCGCCGCGACCAGCCCATGATTCGGTTGCCCCCGCATGAGCGTGCCGTAGACAAAGAGAGCGTCCGGGTTCTCGATGATTCGTCTATTCTACTCCAACCGTACCGAGCGTCTCGCCGAGGCCCTGATCCAGAACCTGCGCCCGGAAGGGGCGAGCCCGCTCGATCCCGTCCCGATCGTCATCCCGAGCCTGGCGCTGGCCGCTCACCTCAAGCACCAGATCGCCGCCGAGACCGGGATCGCCGCCAACCTCGACCTGATCTTTCTCGAGCGATTCCTGGGCGGCCTGGTGGAGGCGTCCGGCGGACCGAAGGTCTCGAACTTCGAGCGCATGCAGGCGGCCTTGCTGCGCGCGCTCCACGACGAGCAGCTGCTGGCGACGGACCCGATGGCGCCCGTCCGCGAGTACCTGTTCGCGGGCGGAGAGGATGAGCCGGCGATCGATCTGCGGCGGTTCCAGCTGGCCCACCGGGTGGCGCGGCACTTCGACGAGTACGTCCTGACGCGCGAGCAGATGCTCGAAGCCTGGCGTGAGCGCACGGTCTTCGGCTCGACCCTCCACGCCCGCACCGAGGCGTGGCAGCGGGCGCTCTGGCTGTGGCTGATCGAGCACGACTGCCTGGTGACGCTGGTGGACGCGTTCGGCGCTCCGCGGCTCGAGCTCGAGGTCCCACCGCGAGTCCATCTGTTCGACGTGCAGCTGGCGGCGCCGGCGTACCGCACGATCCTGGGGAAGCTCGGGGAGCGCTCGGAGCTGCTGCTGTACGCCCTCAACCCTTGCCACGAGTTCTGGGAGGACATGCAGGCGGGCTTCGACTTCGACGAGCGCGGCGACGACACTCCGGCGCTGCGGCTGTGGGGCCGGCCGGGCCGCGAGAGCGTGCGGCTGCTCGACGCCCTGGCGAACTTCGACTTCGAGGCGTGCTTCGAGGCGCCGGCCGCGGGCGGGCGGACGCTGCTCACGCAGTTCCAGCAGGACGTGCTCGATCGCCACCCCGAGCGGACCACCTGCGATCCGAGCTTCGACTTCGAGGACGACGAGAGCGTACGCCTGCTGGCCTGCCCGGGGTTGCGGCGCGAAGTCGAGGTGATCGCGCAGGAGATCTGGTCGATGGTGGAGCGTTACGCGACCACGGATCGCCCGCTCGCCTTCAATGAGATCGCGGTGGTGCTGGCGGGGCGGGATCAGGAGGCCTATCGGGCCCACGTGGGCGCGGTCTTCGAGGAGTTCTATCAGATCCCGCACGGCTTCCTCGAGGTGCCGCTCTCGTCGCAGAGCCGCGTGGTGGAGGCGATCCTGCTCTTGCTTGCGCTCCCCCACTCGAGGTTCACGCGGCCCGAGCTGCTCCGCTTCATCACGCACCCCGCGGTGATCGCGAAGGTCGGCGACGCCGATCCCGAGGACTGGCTCACCTGGTGCGACGACCTCGGGATCGTGCACGGTGCGGATCGCTCCGACCACGAGAACACGTACATCGAGCGCGACCTCTACAACTGGGAGCAAGGGCTGAAGCGGCTGATGCTCGGGACGTTCATGAGCGGGCAGCGGAGCGCTGACGAGCGCGTCTTCTCGGCCGGCGGACAGGACTACCTCCCGTACGAGGTACCTGTGGACCGCCTCCGGAGCGCCGCCAAGCTGGCCTCGCTGGTGCGGTCGCTGATCGCGGACGCGCGCTTCGCCGAGCGCACCCAGCTCACGCTGGCTGAATGGGCGGAGCTCCTCCGGGGAATGATCACCGCGTACGTGGGCGCCGAGGAGGAGCACGACGAGCGCGACCTCTTCCGCTGTCTCTCGGCGGTGGACGAGCTGGCGGAGCTCGACCCGGAGGGACCGCCGATCTCGTTCCGGATCGCGGCCGAGTTCGTGAAGCAGCGACTCTCGCGGCTGGCGACGAACGTGGGCACGCCGCTGGCCGAGGGCGTGGTGGTGGCGCCCCTGACCCTGGCGTACGCCCTCCCGTTCCGGGTGATCTTCCTGATGGGTATGGGGGAGGGCCGGTTCCCCGTCAGCGACAAGAAGAGCCAGCTCGACCTGCGCGCGCTCGAGCACCGGCCCGGCGACTTCAGCCCGCGGGAGCGCGATCAATACCGCTTCCTGCTCGCGCTCTCATCGGCGCGCGACGCCGTCCGGATCTCCTGGGTGTCGCGCGATCCGCAGACCGGCGAGGATATGATGCCGTCACCGGTCCTCCTCGAGCTGGAGCAGATGCTCGAGCGCGGCTACCTCAGGGAGGAGGGCCGCCTGGAGCGACGCCACCCGCTCCGGCGGTACCACGATCGCGTAGACGGTACCGCAGTGCCTCCGATCGTCGCGCGCGAGGTGCAGGCGCTCGAGCTCAGAGACAGCTTGCGGCGCCACCTCGGGGATCCCGAGGCCGCCCTGTCGCTGCGAGCGCTGCGCCACCGCCTCCCCGCGCCGACGTGGGCGCGGATCGCGGAGCGCCTCCGTCTGTCGGAGCCACCGCCGATCACGGACGACCGGTCGGTGATCACCGTGCGCTACGAGGCGCTGCGCCGCTTCCTCGAGGATCCGCTCCAGGGCTGGGCGCGGTTCGTCCTCGAGCTCCGGGACGAGGAGCAGATCGATCCCTTCGCGCGCGAGGACGAGCTGTTCTCCACCGGCGTGCTCTCGGGGACGATCGAGCTCCGGCGGGTGCTGATCGAGAAGTTCCGGCTCGACGCAGAGAACGATCTGGCCGTGCCGCTGGAGACGCTCTACGACGCGCGCGCCGATCGGCTGGAGCTCGAGGGCCGGCTCCCCACCGGCGTGTTCGGGCGGGCGGAGCGGGCCAAGCACAAGCGGATCCTGCTGGCGTGGCAGAAGCAGGTGCGCGACGCCCTCAACGGACGGGCCCAGCGGATCGACCCGGTCCGCTTCGGTCGGGCACAGGAGCGCTCGGCCCTGGTGGAGACCGCGGATCCGATCCGGATCGAGGTCGACGTCGGCGGTCGAACCGCGACGGTCGAGATCCACGGGCAGACGCAGGCTCTCTTGCGCGAGACACCCGGCTCGGTGACGCTGACCATGGGATCGCCACGAGGCAGCCGCACCCGTCTGTTCGAGCTGCGGGGCTTCGTGGATCAAGTGATGCTCTCGGCGAGCGGACGCTCCGCGGAGGTGCCGTTCCGCTCGGTGGTGGCGTTCGGCGAGGACACGCCCTGGGTCACCGAGTTCGCCCCGTTCTCCCGCGCGGAGGCGCAGGCCTACCTGCAAAGCCTGCTGGCGGATCTGCTCTCGGAGACGCACGCGTATCTACTCCCGTTCGGCACTGTTCTCCAGCTGGAGAAGGCGGGGCGCGAGGGACGCCTGGGGCCGGCCCAGCTACAGCGGATCCTGGCGAACGCGCGCCACGACGACTACGGACCGCTCCTCGATCCGAAGGTCGATCCGCCGCCCGTCGAGGACATCGATCGGATCCTGAAGACGCGCTTCGGCCCATACTTCGAGAAGCGGAGGGGCGGCTGGTGAGCGACGCGCTCCACCCGAAGCCCCCGATCCTGGAGCAGGTGGCGGCGACGCGCCACGCGGTGCTCGAGGCGTCCGCCGGTACCGGCAAGACGTACGCGCTCGAGCACCTGGTGATCGAAGTGCTCCTCGAGACGCCGACCACGCTCGACGAGATCCTCGTGGTCACATTCACCGAGAAGGCCGCCGCCGAGCTCCGCCACCGCCTGCGGCGCAAGATCACCGAGATCTGTGAGAGCACCGCCCGTGCAACGCACGGAGCCCCTCACTGCTGGCTCATCGATTCGGCGGCGAGGAGGAAGCTGGGGCGGGCGCTGATGTCGTTCGACAGCGCCAGCATCTCGACGATCCATGCCTTCTGCCAGCGCGTGCTGGTGGAGAACGCGTTCGCGAACCTGCGCCTGTTCGAGCAGCGGTTGATCGACGGGCGGGCGGCCTTCTCGCGCGCTTTCCTCGACGTGCTTCGCGAGCATCTGGCGCGGGAGACCGAGCCGCGCTCGTACCTGGCCGGCTGGCTCGAGGAGCATGATCTCGACGAGCTGGAGTCGCTGCTCTACACGGTGCACGGGCGGCGGGGCGAGCTGCGGCCGGCCTTCTCGCGCAGCGGGCTGGCGAAGGCGGCGCGCCACCTGATGAGGCTCGACCTCCGGCCGCACGCGCTCAAGCCGGCGCTCAGGCGGGCGAGGCTCCCCGGCGCGACGGCGGAGGCGGTGCTGGCGCGGCTCGGCCTGCTGCGCCGGCATCTGACCGCGCTGGAGAAGTCGGAGGATCTGCCGGCGTTCCTGGCGGCGCTCGATCGGGAGGAGCGCGCGCACCAGCCTTTTCTCGCCTACGTGGAGGACAAGCTCGCCGAGGCCGTGACGCACCAGGGGCTACTGGCGCGCGTCCTCGAGGGGGTCCGTGCGCTGGTGGGGTCGGCGCCCACGTTCGAGTCCGCGATCGCGCAGGTGTTCCTGCCGCGGGTGGAGGCGTACCTATCGCACGGCAAGCGGCGGAGCGGACAGCTCGACTTCGACGACATGCTGGCGATGGTGAAGGACAGCCTCGACGGCCCCGAGGGCGAGACGCTGGCGAGGACCCTGCGCTCGCGCTTTCGCTACGCGATGATCGACGAGTTTCAGGACACGGACGAGATCCAGTGGGCGATCTTCTCCCGGATCTTCGTGGAGGGCGAAGGCAGCCACCTCTACGTCATCGGCGATCCGAAGCAGGCCATCTACGCGTTCCGCGGCGCTGACGTGCACACGTATCTGTCCGCGAAGGAGACGATCGAGTCGATCGGCGGGCGCACGGTGCATCTGGTGGAGAACCATCGCTCGGCGCGGCCGATGCTGGAGGCGCTCAACGTCCTCCTCGATCAGACGGCGGCCGACCCGTTCTTCACCGGCGAGATCCGGTACGACCACCCGGTGGTCTGCGGGCGTCGCGGCTTCGACGGTCTGGTCAGCGGTGGCGAGCGGCTCTCGCCGATCCATCTCTTCCAGGTGGTGCCCGCCGAGGAGAAGCTGAGCGCGTCCTCGGCTCGGAACACGCTCGCCCGGCGCATCGCCGCCGAGATCAGAGCGCTGCTGGACGCGCCGCACACCGGCCTCACCGAGGGGGACCGCTTCGATCCGCTCTCGGCCAGCGACATCTTCATCTTGACCCGCAGCGGTCGGGAGGGCCTCGAGGTTGCGCGCCACCTCCGGAGGGCCAAGGTGCCCTACACGTTCTACAAGCAGGACGGCCTGTTCCAGACCGGAGAGGCCCGCGACGTCCGCTCGTTGCTGCTCGCGATCGCCGATCCGCACCGGCGCGAACGCAGGTTCCGGGCCTGGCAGACGCCGTTCTTCGCGGTCCCGCTGGAGAGCCTGCTCGATTGCCGCGATCTGCCCGGCACGCACCCGCTGGTGGAGACGCTGTTCGTGTGGAAGGCGCTCGCGGACGCCAAGGAGTACCATCGCCTGTTCACCAGCATCATCGACGGCTCCGGGATTGTCGAGCGCGAGCTCTTCTCCAAGGCGGGCGAGCGCGAGCTCACCAACTATCTCCACATCTTCGAGCTGCTCCTCGAAGAGGCGAACCGGACGCGTGCCACGCTGGGCGAGCTGATCGCGGTGCTCAGCTCGTTCATCGAGCAACGACGCTTTCCCGAGGGCGAGGAGGGCAACGTTCAGCGCGTCGAGTCGGAGCGCGACGCCGTGCAGATCATGACGATGCACAAGGCGAAGGGCCTCGAGGCGGCGGTCGTGTTCCTCTACGGCGGTCTCGACGAGGTGTCCGAGAGCGCGCACCTCTACCACGAGGGCCGCAAGCGCTGCCTCTATCTGGGGAAGAGCCCGCCGGCCGAGGCACGCGTGGAGTCGCGCGAGGAGAACGAGCGCCTCCTGTACGTGAGCATGACGCGCCCGAAGGCGCGCCTCTACCTGCCGTACTTCGGCTTTACGGCGGGCGTGGACGGCGGCGGGCCGGAGCGGGTCCTGCGGAACCTCTCGGGATCGTACGGCGAGCTGAACCGGGTGCTCGATCGGATCGAGCCGATCATCGGGGACCTCGGCGGCCTGTTCACGATCGAGCGCGTCGAGGAGGCGCCGCGGCGGGATCCGATCGATCCGCCCGAGGAGCTCGAGCGGGTCGGCGGCTGGCAGCCGCCGCCGGAGCTCCTGGTGCCGCCGGGTCCGCGCCCCGATCTCGACCAGCTCCGCCAGCGGGCGCTGGGGTTCGTGGTCACCTCGTACTCGCGGATCAAGGCGGAGAAGGGCGGCTATCACGGACCGGACGCGACGTTCGAGCCGGAGACGATCGAGCAGATCGTGGAGGACATCGACACGCTGGTGCCCGAGCTGGCGCCCCCGGCGGAGCTCCCGGCCGGAGCCGAGGTGGGCCGCTTCATCCACGAGCTGCTGGAGCTGATCCCGCTCGAGGTGGTGGCGCTCGGCGAGGCGGCGCTGGCCGATGATCCCGAGGTGCGCGCGCTCTTCGAGCGGACGCTCCATCGCTACGGCTTCGACCCCAAGGTCCTGCCCCACGCCTACGATCTGATCTACCGGTCGTACGCGGGACCGCTGGCGCTCGGGGATCGACTGCTGCCGGGCGTCACGGCCGCGGATCGCGTGGTGCGCGAGATGGAGTTTCTCTACCCCATCCCGGGCGGTCGCGGCCGTGGGTTCATCAAGGGCTTCATCGACCTCATCTTCGAGTGGAACGGCAAGATCTACGTGGCCGACTGGAAGAGCGACCTCCTGCCTGGGTACTCGCGCGCCGAGCTGATCCCGCACGTCGAGGAGAACTATTCCCTGCAGGCGGAGCTCTACACGCTGGCGATGGTGAAGCTGTTCGAGCTGGGAACCCGCGAACGCTTCGAGCGTCGCTTCGGCGGCACCGCGTACTGCTTCGTGCGCGGCATGGGCAAGGCGGGGAGCGGTGAGATGGGCGTGCACTTCATCCCTCCCGACTTCGAGGCCGTCCGCGAGACCGAGCGCAAGCTGGCGGAGGAGCTGTGAGAACGCGCTTCGAGCTGCGCAGCAAGGATCCCGACTCGGAGGCTCCGCCCGAGCTGGTCGAGCTGGCCCGTGAGCTGGTCCGGCTGGAGCCCTCGCTCGACGACGCGGATCGCCCGATCCTGATCCGCACCGTGGTGGCCGCGCTGGCAGCGCTCGAGAACGGGAGCACGCGGCTGCCGATCACGGAGCTCGAGACGGCCTCGGCGCTGCTGCGCGCGCCGGCGCTGGTATCGAAGGATCCCGCGGCGTACACGCCGATGATCTTCGACGGCGAGCACCTCTACCTGCAGCGGATGTTGATGCTCGAGCGGCGGTTCGCGGAGAGCTTCGCCGCGAAGGTCGTCGCCGCCGGCCCCGACCTCGAGCACAGCGCGGTGCGGCGCGCGGTCGACGAGGTGCGCTTCCATCCGCTCCCACTGTCCGACGAGCAGGCTGCGGCCGTGGAGAAGGCGGTGTCCGACGGCCTGACCGTCATCTCGGGCGGGCCGGGAACCGGAAAGACCTCGATCGTGCTGGCGCTGCTCCGCGTGCTCGTGCGGATCGGTGTGGAGCCGGAGCAGATCGGGCTCTCGGCCCCCACGGGCAAGGCCGCTAACCGGATGGACGAATCGATCCGGCGACACCTCGAGCGGATCGAGGCCAAGGATCCGGCTGACACCGAGCTCTCGCTCCGGTGTCCCCGCGCGCAGACGCTCCACCGGATGCTGGGCTTCAGCCCCAAGGATGCCTCGTTCCGCCACCACGAGGAGAACCGCCTGGCGCAACAGGTGGTGATCGTCGACGAGAGCTCGATGATCGATCTGGTGCTGATGGAGCAACTGCTCCGGTCCGTTCGACCCGACGCGCGGTTGGTGCTGCTGGGCGACGTGGAGCAGCTGCCGTCCGTCGAGGCGGGCGCGGTGCTCCGCGACATCCGCGAGGCCGGGCTGCCCTCGATCACGCTGAAGAAGAGCTTCCGCATGGACGAGGCCGATCCGGGTGGCCGCTCGATCATGAGGGCGGCGCGGGCCATGAACGCGGGCGACGCGCCGGCGCTGCTCGAGGAGCTACGGATCGTCGATCGACCCGAGCAGCTGAGCTTCTCCGGGATCGAGCTGCTCGAGGCTCACGGCGACGGGCGCGCGCTCCTCGTCGGCTTTCTCGAGCGGTTCTACCGGGAGCGGATCGCGGCGCACCGGGATTGGCTGCGGCTCTCGCGGCATCACTATCGGTTCTCGGAGGCGGCGTTCGTCGACGAGGACCGCGCCGATCTCGACGCGATCTTCGCGCACCAGGCCTGCTTCAAGCTGCTGGCGGTCACGCGCGAGCGCGCCTTCAGCGGGGCGACGTCGCTCAACGAGAGCATCCACCGCATGGTGCTCCGCGACCTGAAGGTCCCCGCCGCACCGTTCCTCCAGGGTGAGCCGGCGATGATGACGAAGAACGACTACGAGCGCGGGCTGTTCAACGGCGACCAAGGCGTCATCCTGTCGGTGCTCTCGGAGGGCCGCCCGCACGCGATGGCGATCTTCCGCACGGCCGCCGGCTATGAGCCGTTTCACCTGCAGGCGCTCAGGAAGGATCTCTCGCTGGCCCACGCGATGACGGTGCACAAGTCACAGGGATCGGAGTTCGATCAGGTGGGTGTGATCCTGCCCGAGGTGGAGATCCCGCTCATCACGCGGGAGCTCCTGTATACCGCGGTCACCCGGGCGCGACGGGCGGTCACCATCGTGGGACCGCGCGCACCGCTCCTGGCCGCGATCGGGCGCCGGGTGGAGCGCCATTCGGGTCTCTCCGAAAAAATGAGGGCCGCGCTGCAACGCCATGACAGAGCTGTCGCGGCACCCCGGTCGATCGCGCCACAACCTCCCGGGGATGATTCAACCTGATCCCGCCGGCACGGAAGCTGCGTTCTCTCCCCAGACGATGGCAACGCTGCTGAAGATCCTGTTCTTCCTGGTCACCATCTTGCTGCCCGGCGGGATGGTCCTGATCCCGCTGTATTTTCTCCTGCGCCGGCGCAGCCGCCCCGAGCTCGACTTCAGCGAGCACCGCCGCCGCGTGCCAATCACGCGTGACTACCGCGAGCGGTTGATCGTATCCAAGCGCCTGCGGGCGTGAACCTGATCCTCCTCTTCGAGACCGATCGCCTGGAGCGTGATCGCTTCCGTATCGCCGGCGCCCGAGCCCAACACATCGAGAAGGTCCTGGGTGCCCGAGCGGGCGACTCCGTCCGCGTGGGTCTGCTCGAGGGTCCGCTCGGCCGCGCGCGCGTGGCGTCGATCGAGGGGGCGGCGGTCGAGCTCGAGTGTTCGTTCGAGGAGGAGGTCGCGCCGCGTCCTCTCGTGGATCTGATCCTGGCCGTGCCGCGACCGAAGTCGCTCAAGAAGCTCCTGCCCGAGATCACCGCCCTCGGCGTCGATCGGTTGATCCTTCTTCGCACGTGGCGCGTCGCCAAGCCCTATCTCTCCACGGCGATCATGGCGCCCGCACGCCACCAGCCGTTACTCCACGACGGGATGATGCAGGCGATGACCACGCGGCGACCGACCGTCAGCGTCGAGCCGCTGTTCAAGCCGTTCGTCGAGGACCGGCTCGCCGCGATGGGCGGGATCAAGCTGGCCGCGCACCCGTACGCGACCACGGCGATGCACCAGGTCTCCCTCAGTCTGGCGGAGCGCGTGACGCTGGTGGTCGGCCCCGAGGGCGGGCTCCTCCCCTACGAGATCGAGGCGCTCGAGAGAGCCGGTTGTCGCGCGGTCAACCTGGGTCCGCGCCTCCTTCGCGTCGAGACCGCCTGCGTGGCGCTGTTGGCGCAGATCGCCCTGCTCCGGGCGATCGCGCGGTGATCACGACTGGCTGTCCCGCTCGTGGTGGTGCGAGGTACCGCCGGTCGCACGCGTCTTGGCGATCGCGCGCTCGGACACCAGCTCCCGGGCCTCTCCCTCGATCGTCGAGAGCTGGCGCGCCGTCGAGATCAGCGCCACGTGCGTGAACGCCTGCGGGAAATTGCCGAGCATCAGCCCACTGTCGGGATCGTACTCCTCCGAGTAGAGACCGACGTCGTTGGCGAGCCCGAGCAGGGAGCGGAACAGCGCATCGGCGCGATCGATCTGTCCCTGCATGGCGAGCACGTCGGCCATCCAGAAGGAGGTCATGAGGAAGGCGCCCTCGCCTCCTTCGACGCCGTCGTCGGTGTTCTCGTTGCGATAGCGCGCCAGCAGACGACCACGTCCGAGGTCCTCCTGGATCGCCTTCACGGTCGCGACCATCCTTGGATCCTTCGCCTGGATGAAGCCGACCATCGGCAGCCTGAGGAGGCTCGCGTCGACCTCCTTGCTGCCGTAGGCCTGGACGAAGCAGCCGCGCGAAGCATCGAAGCCGTGCGTCATCACGCTCTCGCGGATCATGGCCTGCTCGGTTCGCCAGCGCTCGAGATCGCAGCGCAGGCCGGCGCGCGCCGCCTGGATCCCGCGCTCGAGCGCCACCCAGCACATCACCTTCGAATAGACGTGATGGAGCGGATCGCCGCGGGACTCCCACATCCCTTGATCGGGCTCGCGCCAGCGCCGGCAGGTCTCGTCGATCACGCTGCGCAGAAACTCCCATCCATCGCCGGTGATGCGGTGACCGATCGTCTCCCAGAGGTGGGCAGCGTCGAGGAGCTCGCCGTAGACGTCGAGCTGGAACTGGGCGGCAGCCGCGTTTCCCCTGCGCACCGGACGAGAGCCGCGGTAACCCGTGAGGGACTCGAGCGCTTCCTCCCGCACGTGCCGCTCGCCGTAGCACCCGTACATGATCTGCAGGCCGTCGACCCGACCCGCGGTGCTGCGCTCGATGAAGTGCTTGAAGCCGGTGGCGGCCTCGGGCTGGCCCACGGCGAGGAGCGCAGCCAGCGTCATGGTCGCGTCGCGCACCCACGCGTAGCGATAGTCCCAGTTGCGAGAGCCACCGATCGACTCGGGCAGCGAGGTGGTGGGCGCCGCGATGATCGCTCCAGTGGGAGCGCACGTGAGCAGCTTGAGGACCAGCGACGAACGTTTGGTGACGTCGCCGAACTCGCCCTCGTAGTGCCCGCGTGCGATCCAGCGGCGCCACCACTCGATCGTGGTGTCGAGCCGCTGATCGAGCTCCTCGGCAGACAGTCGGGTCAGGCTCATCTCGTGGGGAGGATAGGCCACCAGAGAGAGCCGGGAGCGCTGGCCGGCCCGGACGTCGATGGTGCCGGACAACACGCCGGCAGCCCGATCGATCGAGAGCGCGGCGTCCGATATGAGGACGAAGGCGTCGTCGCCTCCGACACCCGTGAAGACGCGGTGCTCTGGGTGCCATCGAAGCCAGGGAGAGAGGCTCGCGTAGTCGAAGCGAGGCTCGACGATCACGTCGAAGCAGACCTCACCGCGCAGACCCTCCACCACCCGCAGCAGCTGGCGAAACGGATGCTTCCGCCCGCCTCGCCGCATGGTGAAACAGTCGAGCAGCCGGGCGGTGCCCGAGCCGGTCCGGAACGTCGTCTCGAGGACGTTGGTGTCGTCGAGGTAGCGCCGGCTCACGCCGCGAAGGTCGCGTGGGACGATCGCGCATCGTCCCCCGCGGGCCGGGTCGAGGAGTCCCGCGAAGAGCGCACCGCTGTCGAAGCGGCGTACGCAGGCCCAATCGATCGTGCCGTCGCGCCGGACCAGCGCGGCGCCGTGGCAGTCGCCGATCAAGGCGTAGTCGGCGATCGGTGCATTCGAGCCCATCGATCGAGATCGTGGGTGTTCGGGCCCATCCCCACAAGCGGTGCACACCGCGGCAGGTCGCCCCAGCAAGGCAGAGTGCCTTGCGGTCAGGCGTTGTTGACGAGCGTGTAGTTGAAGCCGTTGCCGCCGACCGCCGCCAGGAAGCCCTGGAACTGATCGGGCGCGAACGTCTGGCATCCCGCGCTACCGACGAAGTCGGTCCCACCGACGTGGAAGAGCATCGAGTTGGCGCCACCGCTCGACGCCCCGCCGTCGTTGCCGAAGACCCCATCGGCGTTCGTATCGCGGTCGACCTGAGCGTCGCCCTGCATGGCGAAGGCCGGGTTGCCCTTGTAGGTGGTCGGCTCGTAGCGATAGTTGCCGGGCTTGAGGCGACCTTGATCGAGCGTGCCGTTACCGTCCGCGTCGTCGCCCATCGAGCCCCGGTAGTGGGCCACCGGCTCGGTGTTCGAGCGGAACTCTTGCGCGTGCTTGTCTCCGTTCGCGTCCTGCCACACCACCGCCGTCACGTCGTCGTATGCGCCGTTGCCACCGTTGGTGTCCGCGTCCGTGGGGTTTCGGATCGCGATGACGTTTCGACCGTTGGCGTCGAGCTTGCCGCCGTTCTGCTCGATCAAGCTCTTGTAGTGATCGAACTTCTCCGCCTCGCTCATGTTCTTCGTGTCTTTGTTGACCGGCCCTTTCGTGGGTCCCACGGTCGGGCCCGAGCCGGCGGGCGCCGTGCTCGTCGACGGGCCCGAACCGCCCGTGCTCATGCCGCCGGCGGGATTGGTGGCGCCGCCGCCGCTCCAGCTGGCCGGTTGAGCGCTGTAGTTGCTCGGCGAGCTGAGGTGGCCGATCGGCGCGGGACGCGTGATCTTCTTGTTTGCGTCCGGTCCTCCGCTCTGGATCCAGTCGATGAGCGCGGCGAGCATGTCCTGCGACGACATCCCGTTGGTATTGAAGTTGGGACGCGGCAGGCCGTTCATGTCTCCACCGCTGGTGTTGAGCATCTTCAGAAGCTGCTCGAGCTCCTGCTGCGAGTCGATCCCATCGCGAAGCTTGGGGTCGTTCTGCGCGACCTTCGCGATGTCGGGCCCGAGCTTGTCGAGCCCGATCGAGCCGCCCTCGGCGAAGGGGTCCCCCTGGAGATAGGGGAGAAGAGAGGTGAGGGAGAGATCCGATGAGATGCCAACCACGGAGATGAGGGTAGCGGTGAAGGTGCAGGCCTTCAGTTACGGATCGGCCGTAAGTATGAGACCTGCCGTCCTCGGTTCGGATCACGCCCGGGCTTCGGCGGATCGCTGCGCGACGGGGAGGACGTCCTCCGGATCGAACCGCGCTCCGGTGAAGCCGGCCTCGATCATCCGCATGAGATCCTCGCTCGACATCGTGCCCGCCCGATCCGATCCCTCGAGGAGGTCCTGCATGAGGTGCCGCTTGTCCTCATGGAGCGCCAGGATCTGCTCCTCGATCGTTCCGCGCGTCACCAGGCGGTACACCGTGACCGGTTGCGTCTGGCCGATGCGATGGGCCCGATCGGTGGCTTGATCCTCCACCGCCGGATTCCACCAGGGATCCAGGTGGATCACGGTGTCAGCGGCGGTCAGGTTGAGACCGGTCCCCCCGGCCTTCAAAGAGAGGAGGAACAGCGGGGCGCCACCGGTCTGGAATCGATCCACGAGCCCAGGGCGCTCGGCCGCCGGCGTGGAGCCATCCAGGTAGACGTAGTCGATCGCGGCCTCTTCCAGTGCGCCCCGGACCAGCGCGAGGTTCTGCGTGAACTGGCTGAACACGAGGGCGCGACGGCCCTCCTCGATCAGATCGCCAGCGATGTGGAGAAGACGTTCGAGCTTGGACGACGGGACGGTCGACGCGGGATCGTAGAGCTTCGGGTGGCAGCAGATCTGCCGCAAGTGCGTCAGCGCCGACAGCACGTGGAAGCGCACTTGCTCCGCCGGGAGCTCCGTCTTCAGCTTCACGAGGTGCGCGATGGCGGAGAGCCGCGCGTCCTCGTAGAGCGCGCGCTCCTTCGGCGAGAGCGCCACGTCGACGGTGATCTCGGTCTTCGCGGGGAGCTCCTTCGCGACCTCGACCTTGGTCCGCCGCAGGACGAAGGGGCGGATGACCGCGGCCAGGGCTTGTTTCGCCTCCGTCGCTCCGAGCTTCTCGATCGGCGTCACGAACCGCTCGCGGAAGTGCTCCCAGCTCCCGAGCAGCTTCGGAAAGACGACCCGAAAGATCGACCAGAGCTCACCCAGCCGGTTCTCCACCGGCGTCCCGGTGAGCGCGACCGTCCAGGCCGGCCGGAGCTTGCGGATCGCACGTGCCCGCTGGGTCGTGGGGTTCTTGATCGCCTGCGCCTCGTCGAGGACCAGAGTCGCGAGGTCCAGCTCCGCCAGGCGCTCGGAGTCGCGCTGCACGATCGCGTAGCTGGTGATCACGACATGGTTGGGGCCGAGCCCTTCGAGCCGTGCCTCCCGGTCCGCGCCCGAGTACGGGATCGGGATCAGCGCCGTCGCGAACCTCTCCATCTCTCGGATCCAGTTGAAGCAGACCGAGGTGGGCGCGACCACCATCTGCGGTCCTTCGCCGGCGCGATCCAGCAGCACGGCCAGCGTTTGGACCGTCTTTCCCAGGCCCATGTCGTCGGCGAGGATCCCTCCGGCGCCCCAGGCGGCGAGACGGCTCATCCACGCGTGACCCTGGCGCTGATAGGTTCGGAGGTCGGCCGCGAGCGTGCTCGGCACAGTCGGCACCAGCGCACCGGCCGACGCGATCCGATCCCGCAGCGCCTGCCAGGACGACGGCGCGGAGAAGCCGTCGAGATCGTCGAAGTGGCCGATCGCCGCGGGGCTGACCTCGACTCGCTCGTCGCGAGAGGAGGTGAGCGGCTCGATCTTCGACAGCCGCTCCAGGAGCGCCTCCTCGAGGATCACGAAGAGGTGCTCGTCGATCCGGACGAAGCGGCGGCGGTGGCGCGCGGCGTCGAGCAACACCGCGATGCTGACGCGGTGTCCGTCGATCTCCGATCCCGCCCTGGAGCCCGAACCAGTCCTTGCCCTCGACCGCCTCCACGCGCAGACTCCCGAGCGCGCCTGCTCGCGTCACCCACTCGCCTGCCGGCCAGCGGCACTCGATCGGCTCCGACTTGATACGGATGAGGAGATCGACCGCGTCGTCGCCGAGGGCGCGTACGCTCCAGTCGGCGTCGAACGTCATGCCGAGCCTCAGGGCTGTGTCCCGCGCGACCCGGACCTCGGCCGCGAGATCTCGGGTGGCCGCCACCAGCATGCGCGCGGCCGTCGACGCCACCGCCAGCGGATCCCCGGCGCCGGGCACGTACAGGATCCCGCCCTCGATGGGGCGGATACGGAGGGTCGCCGCCAGGCCGTCTCCGTACGGGGTCAGCGTCAACACCGGATCCGTGCGCGCCTCCACCGACTGCTCGTAGACGGCCTTCGGAAATCGCACCGGGAGGTGGGGGCGCACGCGGGCGAGCGCGGCGAGCAACCTCGGGTGGGCCGCCGGCGGGATCGCAGGGCCGAAGGCCTCGATCCCCGCGAGCACGCGCGCGATCCCCTCGGAGACCGGCGTCAGCCGGATGACCGCTCGGTCGTAGTCGATGTCGACCGCGGTCTCGCCGAGGCGCTGGGCGGCCAGCCAGCCGCGGAGCTCCTCGAAGGCCATCGGTGCCCCGTCCACCACCGGCAGGAGCGCCAGGCCGGCGCCGCCCTCGCTCGCCGACAGCTCCAGTCGTCCCTCCTCGACGATCCGGGCCCACGACCCTGCCCGGGCGCCCGCTCCGCGCGGAGCCCTCGCACCCGTCTCCGCTCGCGGGCGCTCGCTGCGCGCTCCGCTTGCCCGCGGGGCCCGCTCGGGCGGAGCCCTCGCACCCGTCTCCGCTCGCGGGCGCTCGCTGCGCGCTCCGCTTGCCCGCGGGCTCGACGACGAGGATGCGCGGGTGGCCGCGAAGCGCCCGAAGCGCCCCGACGAGTTGCTCGTCCCGGACGTCGGATGACAGGGAGCCGTCGCCGAGCAGGCGCGCAACGGCCAGGAGCTCTCGATTCTTGTGGCTCCACCAGCAACGACGCTGGGACCTTCCAGGGCGAGACCCTCTTCGGCTTCTTCGGGCCGCGCTCTTCGAGCGCGGGGTGGAGCGTCCGGGTCGTCGGGTTGACCTGCCACCAGAGGATGGAGTCTTCGGCCTCACGCGCCCCCAGCTCGATCCGCTCGATGGCCTGGTCGACGGCTTCGACCATCCACTCCCAAGGCGATCGTCCGATCTGCTCGAGGAACGCCGTGCGCTTCGCCGGATCTTCGACGAGGCCGAAGGCGAGAGAGAGGGTCTCGTCGATCGCGTTGAGCGCGTGCACGCACGGCTGAGAGCACTCCGAGCAGCGCGGCTGTGGCGGTGGACCGTCGAGCGTGATCGGGAGCCGGACGTCGATCATCAGCGGCCCGATGGAGCCGGAGGTCCGGAGCTCGGAGACCTCGACGACGACCGGGTTCAGGGGACTGATGCGAACGGCCTCGAGGGGAACGGTCGCCCGCCGGCGGGGCTGTACCCGCGCCCGGATCCGGGCGCGCGCCGGCCGGAGCCACTCCACCAGCTGCCGGGCGCTCGGCTCCGGGGGCAACGGCCGCGTCTCCAGCGCCCGCTCCGTCTCCTCGGCGAGCGCCTGCTCGAGATCCTGGTAGAGCCGCTCGAGGTGCTTCTTCGCCAGCCGGCGCTGCTCCGCGGGCGCCAGCCGCCGCGAGCCGATCGCGATGCCCCGCACCAGATCGCGGAGCGTGGACGCGCCCACCTCCACCCAGCCGAGGACCCCCTTCGGGTGGGCGACGCGGAGCTCGGTCACCCGCTGGTCGAGCCAGGGCCCCAGCCCGTTGGCCTCGGCCCAGACCTCCAGCTCCTGCACCGACACCCGCTTCCCCGCGTGCCGGTGGGCCAGGACCAGCCACTGCCCGAGCGCCTTCAAGACCTTCTTCCGCGCGCCCTCGTGGACTGCGCCCGCGAGCGCCGCATCGGCGGTGGAGAGGAGCCCCGACACCGAGAGTCCGTCGGCACCGATCGCCCGGAGGGCGGTGCCGACGTCCTCGCGATCGGCGGTGCGAAGGACATCGGCGACCCGCGTTCGCGCCGCGATCTCCGCGAGGCCGAGACCTTCGATCGCGTCCTCGAGCTCGGCGAAGGTTCGCGCCGTGAGCGGACGCGTGACGTCGCTCGCCACGGGCGGGATTCTGCACGATCCGGGGCTCGGGGACAGCCGAAGATCGCGCAATCGACGGACGGTCACGCTCGGATCGACAGACACGTGAGGGCACCGTCGCCCTTGTGGAGCTCGCCGACGTCGAGCACCACGACCTCACACCCTCGCCCGCGGAGGCGCTCGGCCGTACGAGGCGCGGCGGCCGAGACGAGCACCGACGCTCCCAGATCGAGGACGTTCGCGCCGTGCAACTCGGGCGCGTCGATCAGCTCGACGCCGCGCGCGCGAAAGGGCTCGCCGTCGACCCGATCGAACAGCCCGATCACCGCCTCACCGACGGGCGTCACGGCGGACTTGAGATGGAGCCCTGCGCGCACGCTCACCGGGATGGTCTCGAAACCGGAACGCGCCGCAAACTCGGAGAGCCGAGCGATCCCCGCGTCGTTGGTCCGCTCCGTCCGCCCCACGAACAACCGGATGCCCAGCCTGAGGACGTCGCCGCCGTCCAGCGTGGCGGGCGCCGCCATGACCTCGAGGTCGCCGACCGAGAGCGCCGGGCCGATGGTCGCGCCTTCGCCCCGCCGCGACGGCGCACCGGGTCGCGTCAACAGGGCGCGCCCCTCCAGCAGCACCGCCGGATCCTCGACGAACACCGAGTCGGGAGCGTCGTGCAAGGGAGGCAGCGCGATCACCTCGAGGCCGGCCGCCCGGAGCGCCTCCACGTAGGCCCCGTGCTGGCGGCGCGCCCGCTCGACGTCGATGTCGCCGGTGGTCGTGCGAAGACAACGGGCGTAGGCGTCCGGGACGGTCCGCACCCAGGCCATCGTCAGCCTCATCCCGGCCAGCCTACCTGGCGGAACGGTCCTCCGGTAGCATCGGCGGAAAACGCATGGACAAGATCATCAAGAACGTCTGGCGTCGCGCCGAAGGGGAGGCGTACGAGACCGCCCGGATCCTCGATCGGACGCGCGCCCCGGAGGGCTTCGACGTCGCGCGCCACCGCTTCGACGCGCGTGGCACACTGGTGCTCGACGCGGCCGACGGCCACCTCGCGAGCGTCCTCCGGGGCCACGCCGAGGTCGACGCGGACGACGCGCACCTGTCGATCACCGGCGGCGTCCATCTCTACCTGCCGCCGGGCGTGCCCATCTCGATCACCGGAGAGCCCGGCACGGAGCTGGTGCGCGTGTCGGCGCCGGCCGCCCGGGCGCGCGGCACCGAGCTCCTCGTGCGCGACGAGACGTTCCTGTCCGCCTGCGCCACCGAGACGCACGCGCTCCGCTGGATCCTGACGCCGCAGTACCTGAGCCGGCGCGTGTTCCTGCATCACGATCCGGTGCTCGTGTCGCGGTCCGGCCACCCGGTGTCCTGGTTCCGCACCACGATGTTCGACGTCGCCGGGCTGCCGCCCAACCAGGAGGGCGAGCCGGTCTTCAAGATGTCCTACAACTCGCGGACCGAGTTCAACGTGATCTACGAGGTCGAAGGCGACGCGCGCGTCCGCTTCGCCGAGCATCCGTATGGCGCGACGGATCAGGCCTGGACCCCGTGGGTCGCGCTCGATCGAGAGTCGACGTACCACCTCGACGAGACGCCCGCCGCCGGCCAGCTCCGCAACAAGCACGAGGTCTACGCGGCGCCCGGAGGGCACGTCACGCTGCTCTGCCTCTTCGATCCGGCGCCCGTGGGGATCGAGCGCCATCGCCCCGGCGAGTACAGCGACTACGAGCCGATGTCCGCCGTGCTCGCGACCCCGGAGTACGCGGTGCATCAGCGCGAGATCGCGGCGTTCGATCGGATGGTGGACGCGCTCTCGCGCGCGCGGGCGTGCGGCGTGCTGTCCGAGCGCGAGGGTTCACCGGAGTGGGCGCTCTACCGGCGGGGCGTCGGCGCGCAGGCCGGTCTCGAGGCGGCGCTCGCGGGCACCCTCGGCGAGCGCCGGCGCGTGATCGAGCCCTGGATGTCCGCGAAGTGAAGCGATGAGTCGTCTGACGCCAGCGCTGCTCGTCGCCTTGTCGGCCCTGGGGATCGCCTGCGGCGCGGCCACCGACGACGATCACACGCCCCCGCCGCCCGGCGCCGATGGGGGCGTCGCGGACGCCGCGCCTTCGGACAGCGGCTTCCCGTACGACGTCGTCCCGGCGCTGCCTGCGCAGCCCGCCGCCGCCTCCGAGCCGGTGCTGCTGCCTTGCCCGGCCGGATGGCGGACGATCGCCCGTCCCGGCGCGCCTGATGTCTGTGATCCGTGGCCGGCGAGCGGTTACGCGAGCTGCCCGCCGGGACAGGCGCACTTCCCGGGGACTCCGGGATGCGCGGCGATCGGCACGGTCTGCCCGAGCGGAGAGTTCGCCGACCTGGGCGCTACAGCGCTCTACGTGACAGCCTCGACGACGGCGGCGAGCGGCGACGGATCGATGGGCGCGCCCTTCACGTCGATCACGGCGGCGATCAACAGCACGCCGGCCGGCGGCACGATCGTGCTCGGCCTGGGCACGTTCGACGAGGACTTCCTCATCGATCGACCCGTGACGCTCAGAGGGAGCTGCGTCGCCGGGACTACCGTCGTCAGCTCGAGCCGCGCGCAGGACCTGGGGGTCGTCACGGTCGACGCCGAGGTCGAGCTCACGGATCTCACCATCGCCGGGGAGCGCATCGGCGTGCTGGTGGAGAGCGGCCGGCTCCACGGCCACGACCTCGCGATCGCCGGCGCCCGCCAGACCGGAGTGCGCG
This sequence comes from uncultured delta proteobacterium, assembly GCA_963803435.1. Taxonomy (GTDB): domain Bacteria; phylum Myxococcota; class Kuafuiibacteriia; order Kuafuiibacteriales; family Kuafuiibacteriaceae; genus CAWDML01. The sequence continues at coordinate 1,489,121 of CAWDML010000001.1, forward strand.
TCTCCGGAGGATTGGCGATCCTCGAGGACGTGATCATCCGCGACACGCAGGCCTCGCCCGACGGCATGTTCGGCTACGGTCGGGGCATGGAGGTGCGCGGGGGCGGACGCGTCGAGGTCGCGCGCGCCGTCCTCGAGAACAACCGCGAGATCGGGATCGCGCTCCGGGATCCGGTGACCGAACCCCATCGGTTCACCGGTGTCGCGGTGGTGGCGACGCAGCTCGAGAGCGCCGCCAACACCGGGCGCGCGCTCAACATCGCCGAGTCAGCGTCGGCCGTCTTCGAGCGGGCGGTCTTCGAGGACAACCACGACGTCGCGATCGCGCTGAGCTACGGCGGGATGCTCGAGCTGCACGATGCGGTGGTCCGCGACACGGAGGTCGTCGCGTCGGGGCAGTTCGGCGTGGGGATCGCCGTCAACGCCGACTCGCATGCCGTCGGCTCCCGCGTGTGGATTACGCACAACCGTACGGCTGGGTTCGCGGTGGGGAGCGATCCGAACGAGCAGTCGTCGATCGACTTCACGGACCTGCTGGTGGAGGAGACCGAGGGCGACGCGGACGGGCAGTTCGGCCGGGGCATCGAGGTCGGCTACGGCGCCGACGCGCGCCTCGAGCGGGTCTGGATCCGGGGTAATCGCCTGCACGGTCTGTTCGTCGACGGCGCCGGCTCGACGATCACCGCCACTGACGCCTTCTCCCTGGAGACGCGCGCGAAGGCCGCCGACGGCTCGTCGGGCTGGGGCGCCTCGGCGACGAACGGCAGCCACCTGACGCTGCGCCGCGCCGTGCTGGACCGAAACGTCAGCACCGCCGCCTCGTTCAGCGGCGAAGGCACCGAGGTGATCCTGCGCGATCTGATCGTCGAGGACACCGCGCCCGGCGTCGGCGTGGTGGGTCCGTGCGGCCGGGGGTTGAACGCACAGGAGGGCGTCCGCCTGATCGTGGAGCGCGCACGCCTCTTCAGAAACCGCGAGGTCGGGATCGTGATCCACGACCCGACGACGCTCGCGACGCTGAGCGACATCCGGGTGGAGGACACCGCCACGGTCGGCCTGGGCGTGCTCGGCAGCGGCATCGGGATCCAGCTCGGCGCGCACATGACGCTCGATCGCGCCGAGGTCTCGGACAGCCGGGAGTGCGGCGTCTTCGTCCACGATCAGGGGGCGACGCTGATCGCGAAGGATCTGTTGGTGCGCGACGGGAGGGGCACGCCGCAGTTCGGCACCTTCGGCCGTGGTCTCAACGTCCAGACGGGCGGGCGGATCCAGGGAACGCGCGTGCTGCTCGAGGACAACCGGGAGGCGGCCGCCGTCGTCGCCAACGCCGGGAGCAGCCTCGCGCTGTCCGAGGTCACCATCCGGGGCACGCGGCAGCGCCTCTGCGCCGCCACCGATTGCCCGAACGAAGGTGCCGGCGCCGGAGTGGTCGTGCGCGACTCCGCGGGCGCGGCGATGACGAAGTTCCTCCTCGAGGACAACTTCCTGACCGGCGCTCAGATCAGCGACGGCGCCACCATCGATCTGACGGACGGCGACGTCGTCCGCCATCCGGTCGGCGTCAACGTCCAGACCGTCGGCTTCGACAACAATCGCGTCCTGAACGGCGTCCGGTACATCGACAACGGCGTCCCCGTGAACGGGGCCAGCCTGTTCGTGCCGAACGCGGAGGCCTCCCCGATTCCCCAATGAGACCCGCGATCGCCCTCTCGATCGTGCTCGCGTCGGCCGCCTGCGGAGGCGAGAACGCGGAGCCGCTCTGCGATCCGACCGCGCTTCGAGATGCGCTCGCCGCCGCCGAGCCAGGCGCCGACATCGCAGTCGGCGCGTGCCGGATCGAGGGTGACTTCACGGTGGCGGCCCCGCTTCGCCTGCACGGCGGGGGGCCGAGCTCGGTGCTGGCGGGGCGGGACGTGACGCTGACGGTGGAGGCGCCGCAGGGGAGCGTGCAGATCGAAGATCTCACCGTCGAGGGCGGGGCGCGCGCAGGCGTGCGGGTGCGAAGCGCCGATACGGTCGCGCTGACCCGCGTCGCCCTCTCGGCGGCGTCGGGTGTGGCGCTGGGCGCGGAGGACGTGGGGAGGCTCGCGCTCGCCGCGGTCACGGCCAGAGGCCCGGTCGATCAGACCAACCAGGACCAGGTCGCGTACCCTCCGGACCGCGCTCAGATCGCCACGCACGGGATCGTCGCCGTACGGGTCGCGGATCTGGCGATGACCGACGTCAGCGCCGAGGGCTTCGCGGGTGCCGGCGTGCTCCTCATCGGCAGCGAGACGCGATGGGATCGCGGCGACGCCAGCGTCAACCTGGGCATCGGGCTCCACGTGCAGGGAGGCCACGCGACGCTCGCCGACGTGCACCTCGACGGGACGTTCCGCGGGACCTGGGGTGTCGAGACGTACGGCGGCGCCTTCACCGCGTCCGCCGCGGTCGACTCGACCAACCTCACCGTCGACGACAACTGGTACGGCCTCCTCCAGCACGGCGGGGTCGCGCACCATCTGAACCTCTCCGCCAGCGGCAACCAGAACGCCGGGATCTGGGCGCAGTACACCACCGAGCTCGAGCTGCAGGGCACGATCGCGGACAACGACTTCGCCGGAGTGGTCGCGTTCGACGCGGGCGGCGTGTTCATCCACGACTCCACGATCCAGCAGACCCATCAGGTGCTGCGACCCAACGGCGAGGTGGGCACGATCATGATCGGAGACGGCATCCAGCTGGTCGAGAGCCTCGACGGCGCGCGGCTATCCGAGCTCGACCTGATCGACAACGAGCGGGTCGGTCTCTTGATCGAGCTGGGCGGGGGCACCTTCTCGCCGAGCGAGCTCGCCGGCGTCCGGGTCAGCCAGAGCTCCGGCAACGGCGCGGTGTGCCAGCACGGCACCAAGCCGGTGGGCTGGGACAGCGGGGTCAGCCGCACGGGCGTGACCTCGGCGCTCGACCACGCCGTCACCGATCTCGACACCGTCGCAGTGGTGGGTCCCTGCGGACGGCCCGTCGAGCTCTCGGATCTGGCAGCGCTCGGGCTCTGAAGGCACGTCAGAGCGTGGTGACGTCGACGTCGACGCCCAGGCCCCGGTGCGCGGGCACCTCGCCGAGGAACCGCTTGCGAAAGTGATCGTCCGCGATGTGGCGCGCGATCGACTCGACCCGCTCGCGCCCGCGCTGTCGCACCGCCTTCGCCTCGAGCGCCCGACCGGCCGCCTCGAGCGCCAGCGCGTGGGTGAGAAAGACCTCCGCCTCGTCCTCCTCGACGCCGCCGATCTCATCCCGGCGAAGCAGCGACCGCTCGGACTGCTCGACCGCGCCGTCGACGTCGCCGGCCTCGAGCAGCGCGCGCGCCGCCACCCAGAGCGCCGCCACCTCGACGCCCGGTTGATCCGTCTCCCGGGCCTCGCGCGCGACGCCCTCCAGGGACTCGGCCGTCGCCAGCGGGCTCTTGCCGCCGAGGCCGGCGCGCGCCTGGTAGAGGCGGCACCACAGCTGGAGGCGCTTATCCACGGTCTCCTTCGCGATCGACTCGCAATCGTCGAGGGCCGCCGACGCCTGCATCGTCTTCTTCTGCTGCATGCACGCGTAGCCGAGGTTGAGCAGCGCGTAGCCCTCCATGACGCGGTGGCCGACGCGACGGCAGTCGACCAGCGCCCGGCGGAGCGCGTCCTCGGCCTCCGCGTAGGCACCGACCCGGTTCCACGCGTCGGCGAGATTCGTCTTGGCGCCGGCGGTCCGGCGGACGTCGCCCACCTCTTCATAGCGCGCGGCGGCCTCCTGAAACGCGACACTGCGCGCCCCCGGATCGCCCTTCGCCGAGGCCAGCTGTCCGCGCCAGCCGGCCAGCATCGCCCGCGACGCCGGCGAGGGCTGCGGCACCTGCTCGGCGTCGACCAGCGCCGCCTCCGCCCGGTCGAGATGGCCGGCGTAGATCTGCGCCACCACCAGCCGGCCGAGCGCACGCACGCGGACGTCGGCATCGCCCGCCGCCTCCGCTTCGCGCACCGCCTCCTCGAGCAGCGCCGTGGCGCGCTCGGACTCGCGCGAGTTCGCGAGCCACCAGCCCAGCTCGGCCCGCGCCGCTGCACGCTCGGCGTCGCTGGTCGCGAGGTCGAGGGCTGCCTCCAGCGCCTGTCGCTGCTCGCCTTTTCGGCCCAGGAAGAACAGCGCTTCGCTCCGGGCCAGGTGCACCGCGAAGAGCCGCCCGCTCGGCGCCCCCAGCGAGCAGGCGCGCTCGGCGCAGCGAAGAACGCTCTGGTTGTCGCCGCGACGCGCCGCCACCGAGGTGGCCATCGCGAAGCACTCGGCGGCCTGGGCGGCCTCGCCTCCCAGCTCCCAGTGTCGGCCCATGTCCTCGGGATCGCTGGTCTCCTCGGTGCTGAGGTGCTCGGCTGCGGTCCGGTGCAGGTCGCGGCGCAGCTCCTCCCCCAGCATCCGGTACGCCACGTCCTGCACCAGGCTGCTCGAGAAGCGGTAGCGCCGCACCCGCTCGCCTCGCGAGCGAACAGCCAGCAGCGCGCGGCGGACCAGCGAAGCCAGGATCAGCTTCGCGTCCTCGGTGACCAGATGATCGATCTCGTCGAGCGAGAAGGGACGCGCGAAGATGGAGGCTCGTTTCAATAGATTCTTTTCGCGCGAAGGCAGGTGGTCGAGCCGCGACTGGATCGCGGCCTCCACCGTCAGCGGGAGCGGCAGCCGGTCCGGATCGCCTGCGCCCTGCTCCTCCAGAGCGAGCAGGATCTGCTCGACGAACAGCGGGTTGCCCTCGGTCCGCTCCGCGATCGCGTCGATCACCTCGGTGGAGGCCGCCCGGCCGGTCAGCGCGCGGGCCAGCCGGGCCACGTCGGCAGGCAGCAGCCCCCGCGGCTCGAGAAGGCCGCGGCCGCGCATGAAGGCGGGACGCCGCTCCATGAGCTCGGAGCGGGCGGTGCCGAAGAGCAGGATCGAGCCGTCGATCTCGTCGAAGAGCGACTCGAGCAGGTCGAGCGAGTCATCGTCGGCCCACTGGAGATCGTCCGCGAGGAGGATCAGCGGGCGTTCGCGCGCTACGCCGGCCATCAGATCGAGGAGCGCCAGCCGCAGCCGGTCGGCCATCAGTCGCGGATCGCGGCGGGCCGCCTCGAGCTCGACGGTGGCGTCGACCTCGACCTCGAGCAGCTCGGAGATGAACGTGGCGGTCCCCTCCACCTCGCCGTCGCGATCGACCGCGCCGCGGACCAGCTGAACGATGGCGTGCCGCTTGGCGCGCTGCGAGAGATCGGGATCGACGGTGCTGCCGAGCATGGAGGCGAGCAACGAGAACGAGACGTCGCGCTTGACCGGCTCTCCACGACCAACGAAGGAGCGTGCGCCGCGCTCGTGCACCAGGCGATCCATCTCGAGGAGGAGGCGCGACTTCCCGATGCCGGGAGGGCCGATCGTGAGGAGCGCCGCGGATCCGCCCCCAAACGCGCGATCGCGGGCGGCCTGCATCTGCGCCAGCTCGACCTCGCGGCCCAAGAGCGGGGTCGACGCGAGCGAACGGAACGTGTTGGAGAGCGAGGGGTCCTTGCCGGCGAACAGCTCGAAGATGCGATCGCTGACCGGCGTGATCCGATGAATGCCGTCGAAAGAGCGGGCGCTGGCCGCGTCGATGGCGATGCCGGCGAGCCGGTGCGCGCAGCCCGCCTCTGCGATGGAGAGGGCGTCACCGGAGATGCCTCCGCCGCTGCGCGTCGCCCGGCCCGAGGCCACCGCCGCGCTCTCAGCCACGCTGCGGGCCTCCAGCGCCGCCGCCACCGCGCGTCCGAGCTCGTCGCCCTCCCACTTCTCGCCGCCGAACAGACCGAGCGCGCGCTGGCCCACCAGCGGGACGAACGCGCCGCCGCGGACCTCGACCGCGGCCCGCATCACCTCCGCATCCCGGAGGCCCTCGACCAGCAGCACCGCGACCACGCGCTGCTCGTCGGCCGCGATCGTTCGGCCGGGCGCGACGATCCGCGAGGCGCCCCGGTTCGTGGGATCGACCTTCTCGAGCGCGGCGATGAAGTCGCCCGCGCTCCGCCATCGCTTCGAGGGCTCCTTCTCCAGGGCTCGCTCCACCACCGCCGCCAGCTCCACCGGCGTCTCGGGCGCACGCTCCCGCAGCGGCAGGTGAGGCTCGCGGACGATCGCCAGGAGCGTGGCGATCGCAGTGTCGCGCGCGAAGGGCGTTCCGCCGGCGAGCAGCTCGTAGAGGACCACGCCGAGCGACCAGAGATCGGTGCTCTCGTCGATGTCGGCGCTGCCGAAGGCCTGCTCCGGCGAGAGGTACGCAGGCGTGCCGATCACCCCGCCACTCTGCGTGATCTTGGTGGTGGCTTGCGCGACCATCGCGATCCCGAAGTCGAGCAGCTTGAGCGTGTCTTCGCCCGTCAAGAAGAGGTTCGCCGGCTTGATGTCTCGGTGGATGATCCCGGCGGCGTGGACAGCCGACAGGCCGAGCAACGCCTGCAAGCCGATGTCGACGACACGCGCCGGGGGTGCCGGCCCGGCGTCGACCACCTCCGTGATCGATTGGCCCTCCAGCAGCTCGAAGACGATGTACGGGACACCGTGCTCGTCGGTTCCGGAGCCCTCCACGCGGACCACGTGCTTCGATTCAATCCGGATCTTGGCCTCGCGCTCGAACCTCCGGGCGAACTCCGGATCGCGCGTGTTGAGGAGCTTGACGGCCACCGAGCGTCCGTCCTCGCCCACCGCCTCGTAGACGACGCCCATCCCGCCGGCGCCGAGGATCCGGCGCACGTCGTAGGGCCCGATGCGGCTGCGCCGCGGGAGGTCGGCGAGGCGCTCCTTGTTCTTCTTGGGCGGGGGAGGCTCGCCGCCGTCCATCCGGATGGTCTCCAGATCCTCGGCGCTCCGCTTGACGGTATGATCCGTCGCGAAAGGCTTGGGGCGCCGCCTGGCCATCGGGCGGGAGCATAGGGTTCATGAGGGAGCGTTGTCACCGTTGTCGGAAGGCGTCGATCGTCTGCATCTGCCCAGGTCTCCCCCGCATCCCCAACCGAACCGAGATCGTCATTCTCCAGCACCCGCGCGAGCGCGAGCACCCGTTCGGCACCGCGCGCTTCGCCGAGCTCGGGCTCGAGCGGGTCCAGACCTTCGTCCACTATGGGCTCGGGCGTGCCCCTTCGCCGCTGGGCGCGCTCCCCGACGACACGGCGCTGATCTATCCCGCCGCGCATGCCCCCGAGCTCCGGAGCGTCCCGCGGCCGAGCGCGCTGCTGTTCCTCGACGGAACCTGGGCCCAGTCGCGGACTCTCTATCGCATCAACCCGGCGCTGGCCGCGCTCCCGCATCTTCGGATCGACCCGAGGACGAAGAGTCGCTACCTGATCCGCAGCGAGCCTGCGCCCTGGTGCGTCTCGACGATCGAGGCCATCGCGGAGGCGCTCGCGATCGTCGAGCCCGACCTCGAGGGGCTCGATCGGCTGGTCGCCGCGTTCGAGTCGATGATCGCGCGCCAGCTCGAGTTCAGGTCGCGGCCGGCGCTCCGCCGCAAGAAGGCAAGACCCAAGCCGGAGAGCCGCGCCCTCCCCAACAGCCTGCGCGAAGGCCGCCGGTTGATCCTGGCGCACGGTGAGCTGAGCCGCGGCGAGCTGGTGTATCTGGTCGCGTCGGACCTGGCGCAGCGCCGCTTCGAGTGTGCCTTGAAGCCCCGGATCCCGCCGGCCGATTGGTGGCTCGCGCGGGCCGGGCTCGAATGGACATCGATCGAGCGTGGGCTCGATCCGCGAGATCTTCCCGCTCGATGGCGCGCGTTCGCGGGTCCCGAGGATGTGCTGGTCTGCTGGACCCGAAGCCTGCTCGAGTCCATCGCGGCCGCCACATCGCATTCGGCGCCGTCCGCTGTCCTCAAGACGGCGTACTGCAATCTACGATCGGCACGATCGGGCAGCCTCGAGGAGGTCTTGCAGCGCGAAGGTCTCGATCCACTCGACACCGGTGCCATGGGGCGGGCCGGTCGAAGCCTCTCGATGTTGATCCCGTTGGCCGGTCGGATGTTCGGGCGGTAGGCTTTGAAGATGAGAACGACGGTCATCGCTGCGTCCCTGCTGTTCTCCTCGATTGCGCACGCGCAGAGCGAGGAGGAGATGCTCGAGAGTGCGAGAGCCGAGATCACCCAAGGTGCGTACGAGACGGGCATCGCGAAGCTGGAGCAGATCCACAAGACGAGCCCCCGTCCCGCGCTGCTGCTGGAGATCGCGACGGCCTACGCGCAGTGGCAGGGACACTGTCAGGACGCCATCACCAACTTCGATCGCTTCTTCGAGACCTGCAACCAGTGTGAGTCCTTCGAGGCCGCAAAGGAGCGGAACGCGCGCGTTCGAGCCTCCTGCCAGGTGAAGGTCCACGTCGAGTCGGAGCCGGCGGGTGCCATGATCTCGATCGACGGCTCACCGATCGGAACGAGCCCGCTCGACGCCACCCTGGTCGCCGGCCAGCACGGCTTCGAGGCAGAGCTCTCAGGGTACGGCGGACCCGCCGTCGGGCAGACGTTCGCCCCCGGCCAAGCCGACGGGCTGGTGAAGCTCCGGCTCGACGCGCTCCCGGCCTTCATCGAGCTGCAGAACTTCACGACGGAGAGCACGATCCTGGTGAGCGGGGTGCCCGCCACGGCGCCAAAGATGGAGGTCAAGCCGGGCAAGCACCGCATCGAGGCCAAGCGTCCCGGGTATGACGACAAGACGATCGAGGTCTTCGCGCACCGGGGCCAGACGACCCGCGTGGACGTCAGCCTGGTCCCCAGCCAGACCTCCTACCGCACCTTCATGTGGGCCAGCGTCGGGGTCGGTGCGTTCGCCCTGATCTCCGCCGGGGCGTTCGGGATCATGTCGAGGGAGGCGGCCGGCGACAAACGTCGCGAGGAGATGCGCGGGGACTTCGCCGACGCCAAGTACCTCGAAGATCTCGACGGGCGGCTCCACGCCGGCATCACCCGAGCCGCCATCACCGGCGGCATCGCCGGCGCCGCCGCGATCTCCGCGCTGGTGTTCTTCTTCATCGAGCCCGATCATTCCCAGCCGGTCGCGCTCGCCGTGGGCTCCGACGGTGTGCTGGTTTCGGGACGCTTCTGACGGCAGGCGACGCAAGCACGGAATCCCGCTCGAGCTCGAGCGCGTGCGGGCGCGCCTCGATCATTGGGACTCGAACGCATCGTCGGTGGCGGCGAGGCACTCGTCGATGATCGCGAAGCCCTCGCGGAGCTGCGCCTCGGTGATACACAGCGGCGGGTTCGCCGTGAAGCTCGACCAGCGGACGAACGTGAACAGGCCCTTCTCCAGGAACCGCCTGCCCAGCTCCGCCATCGCCGGGTGACTGCCGTTGTAGGGCGCCATCAGGTCACCCTTCGCGTTCTTCTGGATGTCGATCATCCCGAAGAGCCCGATGCAGCGGCCCTCCTTCACCGAGGGGTGCTTGGCCTTCAGCCGATCCATCTCGGCGCGCATCACCTTCTCCAGGCGCGCGGCGTTCTCGATCATGCCTTCGCCGACGAGCACCTCGAGCACCGCGTCCGCGACGGCCACCGCGAAGTTGTGCGAGTTGTACGTGAGGCCGCCCCAGAAGACGTTCTGATCGAAGTGCTTCGCGATCGGGTCCGACACGCCCATCGCGCCCAGCGGCACGTACGAGCTGGTGAGGCCCTTCGCCATCGTCACGATGTCCGGGACGATGCCCCCGTGCATGAAGGCGAACATCTTCCCGGTCCGCCCAAAGCCGGCCATCACCTCGTCCGCGATCAACAGGATCCCGTTCTTCTCCAGGAGCGCCTTCAGCCCCTTGAGGTAGCCCTGGGGCGGGGGGAGGATGCCGTTGGTGCCGGTGACCGGCTCGATGATCATGGCCGCGATCGTCTGCGCCCCTTCGTACATGATCATCTCCTCCAGATACTGGAGGTTGTTCTTCGTCTGCTCCTCCTCGGTGGCGCCGAAGGAGTAGTCGTACGGGCGCGGATCGAGGACGCGGATCACGCCCGGCATGCCCGGCTCGTTCGGCCAGCGGCGCGGGTCACCGGTGAGCTGCATGGTGGCGTTGGTGCCGCCGTGATAGCTGCGGTAGCGCGACAGGATCTTCTGCTTGCTGGTGTACAGCCTGGCGGCGCGGATCGCGTTCTCGTTGGCCTCGGCGCCCCCCAGCGTGAAGAAGAACCGGTTGATGTTGCCCGGCACCAGCTCCGACAGGCGCTTCGCCAGCTGCGCGCGCTCGCGCGTGGCCGTCCCCGGATACACGTACAGGAGCCCCTCGGCGGCCCGCTTCATCGCGGCCACCACCTTGGGATGGCTGTGGCCGATGTTCACGCTCATCAGCTGGCTGTTGAAGTCGAGGATCCGGCGACCGTCCGCGGTGTAGACGTAGATGCCTTCGGCGCGATCGATCACGAGCGGGGTCACCTTGTCGTTGGCAGCCCACGCGTACATCGTGTGCGTCTTGCAGAGGTCGGCGATCTCTCTCGGATCCATGTCGGATCGAGGCGCTACTTCAATTGCCGGCGCTCGGCAACACCACGATGTCGGACATCCGCAGGAGCAGGTTCGGACCGAGCGGGCCGGCCATCGGCGCGATCGCCGGGAAGTCGCGGCGATGCCGATCGTCCAGCGTGACGCTCAGCGGGTGGTTCGTCGACGCGAACGGGAAGCCGATGCTCGAGGCGACCCAATCGAGCTGGCCCGCCACCGTGCGGCCCTCGGGATCGAGGTCGCCGTCGAGCCGGTATCCGAGCGACGCATCCACGCGCACGCGCTGGCCGGAACGCCCTCGGATGATGTCGAGCCCGTCGAGCCGTGACAGATAGGCGGAGATCCCGCCGAACCCCTCCGGCCGCACCCCGAGCTGCGCGCCCACCGAAGCGGCGTTGGTTCCGCCGGCCCCCAGATGGCAGCTGGTGCAGTCGAGGCCCGGGCGGACCCGCTGGAGCGCATGGGGCGTGACCGGGTTGAAGACGAACGCTGCGTTGGCGCCCATCTCGGGGCGCTGCTCGAACACTGGACCGTCCGCGTTCGGCAGGAGCCCGGCCACCTCCTGATCGTAGGGGCGCAGGCCGTAGCCGTCGCGGTGACGATAGACGCCGTACCGGATCGCCGGATCGCCGGCGACGATGCTCCTGCGCCCGTACCAGTCGAGCCCGTCGGCGTCGAGGTGCCGGAGGCGCAGACCGCCGGCCGAGGTGAACGGCGCCACTCGCCCGCGCGCGTCGACGCCGAGCTGGAGATCAAGCGGAGAGACGAACGTCAGCTCGGCCTGCGTGATCCTTCCGAGCGTGTACTCGCCCGTCGCCGGCGAGAAGCCGCGCGCGCCGCCGGTGTCGTCGAGCGTCACGTGGCAACCGAAGCAGGCGTTGGTCCAGGCGGCGTGACAGGCCGAGCACTCGAGGCCTTCGAGGTGCGTGAAGTCGGGCGTCACGGAGCCGGTCTCCGCCAGCTGATCGAGCGTGCAGCGGGCCGGGTCGCCGGCCGCGCACGGCCCCACGCCGTCGCCCGGATCCGTGTTGACGCGCCCGTGGAAGATCGAGGCGGACAGCGAGTATTCGGACGCGGGCGGCGCCAGGGCGTCGCGCACCTGAGGCACGCGGATCACGAGGCCGCTCTTCGATTGCAGGTACCGGCCCGGGATCAGCTGCGCGCACGCGGGGTCGGTCCGATGTCTCGGGATGGTCTCGCCCACCTCCGGGCACGCGAACAACCGGCGGATCGGGTTGCGATTGTCGGCGCCGAACGGGAGCGCGCGCGCGTCGAGGCTTCCGTGGCAGTCGGCGCACTCGATCTCGGTGGCTTGCTCCTGCCGCGACCAGAGCACGCCGGAGAGATCGTCGACCTGCTCGGGGTCGGTCCAGTCCGTGACCTCGGGGACCTTCACGCGCCGGACCTCGTTGTGGAGCTCCGCCGAGGTATGGCAGTCGATGCACTCTAGGTTGGCCAGGTAGTGGACGTCGGCCGGGATGTCGTTGAAGCCATCGCCGTTCCAGTCGACGAAGTGGAGGATCTGATCCTGCGCCAGCCCGTGCCGGCGCGCGGCCGGCTCGATCTGGTTGTCGATCTCGTCGGTGAGCTGAAGCTCGCCGGCGCCGAGCGCGCGCGTCGCCGTCCGGTTCGGATCGATCTGATAGCCGCGAAACTGGAGATCCGTCTGGTTCGAGCCCGAGTGGCACACGCCGCACTGTCGCGATCCGACCGCCGTGATCAGGCGATGGGTGATCGGATGGGGCCGCTCCGGTCCCAGCCAGCCTCCGCTCGCGCTCGAGACATTGGACGGATCGAACCCGGCGATGCTGGAGTAGGCGGCGGGATACGTCGGCTCGGACGCCACGATGTTGGCGTCGCGGGAGAGGGAGCGACCGAAGTCCGAGTAGACCATGTGGCAGGCCGAGCAGCCCGAGCCCCGGAAGTCGCCGAAGCGATCGTTGCGCCCGGCGCTGTAGAGGTGGCATCCGCCGCAGGCCTTGTCGTATGCGTCCTCCAGCAGATCCATCTCGCCGTACGGCGTGATCGACGACCGGTCCGGCGGAGCGAAGGCCGCGATCCGCGGGACCGAGCCGACCAGCGTCGCGTCATAGGCGAGCGCGCCGAGCTCGGGCACGCCGCCGGTCATCCCGGTGGTGGCGTCGAGCTTATAGATCCCGTCGGCGCCCCGGGTGAGCGCACGCGGCAGACCGGAGGCGGCCCGCGCGCCATCGATCAGACCGGCGGCCGTGGCCATCGGCGAGCGACGCATGTTCTCCACCCGGGCGCGATGACACCCAGAGGACTTTCCGCAGGATTGGTCGGCGATCCGCAGGTCGCCCGGATCGCGAAAGCGCAGCCACTCGAGCCCCCCCGCGAACCGCTCGACGCCGGCGAGCGTCAGGTAGTTGTAGTAGTAGCGCAGGTTCGGCCGCCCCTCCGCCGGCGCGCCCACGCTCCACTCCTGGGGGATCGGCACGTGGGCGAGGACGCGGTCGCTCTGGCTCGGATCGCCGCCGTGACACCCGGCGCAGGTGAGCTCGGGTCCACCGTACCAGGGGTGCGGATCCTCGATGGCATCGTGGCACTCGCCGCAGGTGTTGCGCGTCGGCGGAGCGATGCAACCTCCGGTCTGCGTCAGATCGGTCCCGTCGCGGGCGTAGCGGCACTCGCTGCACAGCACCGGGCGGCACGCCGGCTCGTGAGGTGCCTCGCAGCAGTCGGCCTCCGTGCAGGCCTGACAGGCGTCGCTCCCGGGATAGCGACAAGTGCCGGACGGACAGTCCTCGACACACTGGTCGGCCGACAGCGTGAAGCCGGGGATGCAGCCGGTGGGGACGCAACGGCAGTCGAACCCGCCGCCGCCGAGCGCGACGTAGCTCTCGACGAGGCCGACGGCGCCCGGAGGGATCGGCGCCAGCGAGCAGTCGCAGGGCGCCGGGTTGCAGGTGCAGAGCGAGGGGTCGAGGACCGTCCCCGCCAGGCACTGGACACCGTTGCACGGCGCCTCGCAGGATCCATCGGCGCACGCGTCGACGCAAAGACCGTCGGCGCCCAACACGGTTCCCTCGGGACACGGGTCGCTCACGTCGGAGGGACAGCCGCTCGAGGCGAGGACGAGCAGCGCTGGGAGCAGAGCCTTCGTGGCGCTTCATTGTGCAGGCAAGGCCCGCAGGGCGACAAGGTCATCCGCGCTTCGGGACCAGCTGCTCGAGGGACAGCTCTGCCAGCTTCCTCGCGGCCCGGGTGGTGTCGGGGGCGGACAGGAGCGCGCGGAGGATCTCGAATCCCCTCTCGCCGCCGTCCCAGCCGCGAGAGCGCGAGCGCCTTGTTGATCGAGAGGACCCCCGCGGTCTCCGCGTCCGGCCCCAGCGACAGACCGGTCTCGAGCGCGGCCAGCTTCTGCGGATCGCTCTCGGTGAGGAACGCGTGCTCCTTCCATACCGGCGCCAGGCGTGGATACCTCTGGAGCAGGTAGCGGACGTACCTCTTCTGCTCGCCCTCGTCCTCGATCCACTCGAGCTTGAGATAGTCCAGATAGGCGCCCGGCGGCAGCGCGCCGGTCCGCTCCGCCTCGAGCGTGTGCACCGCGGTCTTCGTGGTGAAGAACCCGCCCGGCGCCAGGCGATCCACCTCGCGGTACGCGGCCAAGGCGGCGACGGCGTCTCCGCTCAAGAGGTGCGTGAAGGCGGCGTCGTAGCGGGGATAGGGCCACGACGGCGCCAGGCGCGCGGCGGCCGCGAACTTGGCCAGCGCCTCGGCGTAGCGGCCGGCCGACGCAAGCCGGCGACCGGTCCGGTGGAGCTCGACCGCCTCCGCGGGAGGTGTTCCGTACGTGTCCACTCGAAGTCTCGCCCTCATCGGCTCCCTCGGTGCCACGACACCGAGCTCTTCCTCGCCACCGCCCAGCGGTAGGTCTCCTCGTAACGCTGGGCGGCGCGCGTCCAGCTGAAGTCCCTGGTCATCCCTCGCTCCTGCATGATCCTGATCAGCTCGGGATCCTCCCGGTAGACCGAGACCGCCCAGTGCACGGTATCGACGAGGCTCTCCTCCGAGAGATCGTACAGCTTGAAGCCGGTGCCGGTGCCTGCGACCGGATCGCACTGCTCGACCGTATCCTCGAGACCGCCGGTCGCGCGCACGATCGGGAGCGTACCGTATCGCTGGCTGTACATCTGATTGAGCCCGCACGGCTCGAAGCGCGAGGGCATCAGAAAGAAGTCGGCGGCCGCCTCGAAGCGATGCGCGAGCGGCTCGTTGTGCCCGATCCAGGCGTAGAAGCGTCCGCCTCCCGAGTCGGAGCGCTCGCGCAGGTACGCCTCCAGGACCGGATCGCCCGCGCCGAGCACCACCAGCTGCGTGTCGAGCTCGAGGAGACGATCGAGGGCGGCGGCCACCACGTCGATCCCCTTCTGTACGTGGAGGCGCGAGACGACCGCGAGGAGCGGGACGTCGGGGCGTGGATCGAGCCCGAGCTGCTGCTGGAGGATCGATTTGCAAGTCGCCTTGCCGCTCAGATCGGTCGCATCGAAGTGCGCCGGGAGGTGGCGGTCGGTGGCGGGGTTCCAGACGTCCTGGTCGATGCCGTTGAGGATGCCCACCAGGTCGGAGCCGCGCCGGCGCATCACCTCGTCGAGGCCGTTGCCCCCAATCGGGCCCCGGATCTCCTGTGCGTAGGTCGGCGAGACCGTGGTCAGCATGGTCGCGTGGTAGCACCCGCCCTTGAAGAGGTTGAGGTCGCCGTAGTCCTCGAGACCGTCGGCCCGATACGTGTCCCAGCCGACGCCCAGGAGATCGATGCCGGCCGCGGGGAACTTCGGCTGGTAGGCGATGTTGTGGATGGTGAGCACGGAGGCGGTGCGCTCGAAGACAGCGCCGCGCTCGGCCGTGTTGAGCATGATCGGCAGGGGCGCCGTCGGCCAGTCGTGCACGTGCACGATCTCCGGGATCCACTCCAGGTGCTTGGCGAGCTGGAGCGCACCGCGGGAGAGGAGCGCGAAGCGGGCCAGCCCCCTGAGCGTGCCGTCGTCCTCGTAGATGTGGGGGCTGTCGTAGAGCGCGTCGTGCTCGAGGAAGTAGATGGGGACAGAGGAGCCGGGGAGCTCGCCCTCGAGGACGGCACACCACGCCTCGGTGCCGCCCAGCGGGACACCGAGCGGGATCAGGTGATGGTCGAGATCGGCGTCGTGGATGAAGCCGTACTTGGGGATGACGACGCGGACGTCGTGGCCGAGGGCCGCGAGCGCTTTGGGCAGCGACCCGACGACATCGCCGAGCCCTCCAACCTTGGCGAAGGGGACGCACTCCGCAGACGCGAAGAGAATTCTCACGGATCAGTCGTCGAAGAACTCGCTGGTGGACTTCTCGGAGTGCGACGAACCGTCGAAGCGCAGGATGACGCCCTTGTTGTCGACCTTGGTGGCGATCCCGGCCGGTCGGCGCCAGAGCCGGTGGATGTTCTCGAGCGTGTCGCGGGCCCAGTCGGCCTGCAGGTCGATGCCGTCGTGGGCGTGGCGGAGCAGCAGCTCACCGCGGTTCTCCCAGTTGCCGTCGACGACGTCGATGATCGGCTGCCCGAAGTTGGTGAGCGAGGTGAGGAGCTTCGCCTTGATCTGCCGGAACTCGCGCGACTGGATCTCCCAGTTGCCGCTGTTCTTGTTGAGGCCGTAGGTGAAGAGCCGCTGCTCCCGTGCGAAGTCCTCGGTGAGAAACTCGTCGATGAAGGTGACGTCGTTGTAGAGGCGCCGGACCTCGAAGATCTTCTGCCGCCCGGCGCCGGTCTGCTTGTCCCAGCGCTTCTTGGTGGCGAAGTCGTCGCACTCGTTCCACTCCTTGCCGAACTGGCCCTTGTCCCAGCGCTCCTCGATGTTCTTGAAGAGCTCGAGGCCGAGCTTGTACGGGTTGATGCGCCCCGGTTGCATGCCCATCGTCGACGAGTGGCAGTCGGCGTAGTCCATCAGCTCGCTGTCCTTGAGCGCGCGGGTGGTCATGATCTTCGAGTGCCAGAACGAGGCCCAGCCCTCGTTCATGATCTTGGTCTGGCCCTGAGGCGCGAAGTAGTAGGCCTCCTCGCGGGTGATGTCGAGGCAGTCCTGCTCCCAGAGATCGAGCGGCGCGTTCTCGAGGATGAACAGGGGGACGTCGCGGAGCGGCGACTCCGGGAAGCGCTTCTTCTTCTTCTTCTCCGCCTCGATCTTCTTCTTCTCCGAGTCGATGAACTCCTTCGGGTTCATGTAGTTGCGGAGGTACGACTTCTCGGTGGGGATCAGCCGGACGGTCTTGACCTCCTCCTCGCCGCCCCCCGGCCCGAGCAGGCGCCGATCGTTGCGGGCGCGCTTCTCGAAGAGCGCGCGCTGATCGATCAGGTTCTCGATCGACAGGCAGGCGTCGAGGAAGCTCTCCACGGTGTCGACGCCGTGCCGATCCATGTAACGGCGCACCCGCGCGGCATGGTTCGCCATCTGATCCAGCATCCGGCGGTTGGTGTTGGCGAAGTAGAGGTTGTTCTTGAAGAAGTCGCAGTGCCCGTGGACGTGGGCCATCACGAGCTTCTGTTCCATGATCGAGTTCGACTCGATCAGGTACGCGTAGCAGGGGTCCGTGTTGATCACGAGCTCGTAGATCTTCGACAGCCCGTACTCGTGGCTCTTCGAGAGCTGCTCGTACTCCATCCCGTAACGCCAGTGCGGGTAGCGGGTCGGGAAGCCGCCGTACGCGGCCACCATGTTCATGTCATCGACGGAGACCAGCTCGAAGATCACGTCGAAGTAGTCGAGCCCGTACTCTTGAGCGTACCCGCGGATCTCCCGCTGGAGCTCGATCAGGTGAGGCGGCAGGGACATTTCGACGATGCTAGGCAATATCCGGACGGACCGCAAAGCCAAGGCCATGATGGCGAACTTGCTTCGCCGTTGCGCGACCCGGTATAGCTCGCAGCCTATGCGAGCACTCCTCGTTTTCCCGCTTCTCGCTCTGGCGCTCTTCGGCTGCCCGCCCAAGGCCGACACCAACGGCGTGAAGCAGCCGGAGCAGCCGGCCTCGGCGCCCGCCAAGACCAGCACCACCTCGATGAAGGGCGCCGATCCCTCCGACCGGGAGCAGGTGGATCCGGACGGCGTGGTGCGGCGCGGGCTGGCCCTCTCCGACGCGAAGGCGCTCTCCGTCGGCGAGGTTGTGGCGCAAAAGACCGCCCTGGCCGGAAAGGTCATCAAGGTCAACGGAGAGGTGGGCAAGGTCTGCCAAGCGATGGGCTGCTGGTTCGTGCTCAAGAGCGGCGACGACAGCATCCGCATCACCTCGAAGGATCACGGCTTCTTCGTGCCCGCCCAGTGCACAGGGATGAGCGCGACCGTGGAGGGTGACTTCGCGCTGGAGGACCAAGAGGCGTCGATCGACGCCGCGGCCGTCGAGATGAAGCGCAACGGATGAAGCTGCTGCACACGGCGGATTGGCACCTCGGGCAGACGCTCCACGGTGTCTCTCGCCGGTTCGAGCATCAGCGATTCCTAAGATGGCTTCTCGGCGCGCTCGCCGACGAATCTGCAGACGCCCTGATCATCGCCGGTGACGTGTTCGACGTGGCCGGCCCGAGCTCCGACGCCCAGCAGTCCTACTACGACTTCCTGGCCGAATGCCGGCGGCGCTTCCCCGCGCTCGACGTGGTGGTGGTGGGCGGCAATCACGACTCCCCGGCGCGGCTCGACGCGCCGGCGGACCTGCTGGGCGCACTCGGCATCACGGTGGTCGGCGGCCTGCCCGACGGCGACCTCGAGCGGCTGGTGGTGCCGCTCCACGACGCGCGCGGCGTCGCGGCGTGGTGCGTGGCGGTACCGTTCCTGCGCCCGCGCGATCTCCCCTCCCCCGAGCGCTACGACGACGCCAGCCGCCACACGATCGAGGGACACCGCGCCCTCTATCGGCGCCTCACCGATCTCGCCCGCGCGCGGCGGGCTCCGGGCCAGGCGATCGTGGCGACGGGTCACTGCTACATGGCGGAGGGCCTGGTCTCCGAGCTCTCGGAGCGGAAGATCCAGGTCGGGAACCAGCACGCCCTCCCCGACGACGTGTTCCCCGAGGCGCTCGCCTACGTGGCGCTGGGCCACCTCCACCGGGCGCAGCGGGTGGCCGGACAGAACCGGATCCGCTACTCCGGCTCGCCCATCCCGCTCTCGCTCGCGGAGCGGACCTACGAGCACCAGGTCCTCGCCGTCGAGCTGGACGGCGAGCGCCTGATCGCCGCGCGACCGCTGTACGTACCGCGCGCGATCGAGATCCTCGTCATCCCCGAGCAGCACGCGCCGCTCGAGGAGGTGCTGCCGCTGCTCTCGTTCCTGCCCCGCGACGACGGCAACGCACCGGAGACGCGCCCGTTCCTCGAGGTCCGAGTGAAGGTCGAGACGGCCCATCCGCGGCTGCGGCAGGAGATCGAGGCGGCGCTCGAGGGCGCGCGGGCGCGGCTCCTCCGGATCGACGTGATGAAGCCGGAGGTCCGCCGCGAGCGTCGCGAGATCTCGCACGACCTCGACGCGATCTCCGCCATCGACGTCTTCCGCGCGGCCCACCAGCGCCTGCGCGGATGCGAGCCGCCCGATCCGCTGCTCTCGCTGTTCCGCGAGCTGGAGGACGCCGTCGGCCGGGGTGAGGTCGCGTGAAGATCCTGGCGATCCGCGGAAAGAACCTGGCCAGCATCCCCGAGTTCGAGATCGATCTGTCCAGCGGGGTCCTCGCCGAAACCCGGATCTTCGCGATCACCGGTCCGACGGGCGCCGGCAAGAGCACGCTCCTCGACGCGCTCTGCCTGGGGCTGTACGACCGCGCGCCGCGCCTCTTCGGAGCGCGCGACGTCCCGGTGGGCGAGCTCGGAATCAGCGCCCTCGATCCGCGCTCGGTGATGCGGCGCGGGGCCGCCGAGGCCCACGCCGAGGTCGACTTCCTCTCCCGCGACGGCGAGCGCTTCCGGGCCATCTGGGAGGTCTGGCGCGCCCACAAGAGGAGCGACGGAAAGATCCAGAACCAGCGCATGCGACTGGTCGAGCTGGACTCGGGGCGCGACATCTCGGGCGCCACCAAGACCGAGACGCAGCGGTTGATCGAGGAGAAGGTCGGCCTCTCCTTCGGCGAGTTCCGCCGCGCGGTGCTGCTGGCGCAGGGGGACTTCGCCTCGTTCCTGCGGGCCAAGGCCGACGAGCGCGCGGAGCTCCTCGAGCGGATGACCGGGACCGAGATCTACGCTCGCCTGTCGCGGGCGGCCTTCGCGCGCGCCAGGCAGGAGGACGAGCGGCTGCAGGCGCTCGAGGCCAGGAGGGCGGCGGTCGCGGTGCTCGCGGACGACGACGCGGCGGCGCTGCGCGAGTCGATGGAGCGGGCCCGGCTCGAGCGCGCGCGGCTGGAGGAGCGGCTCCGCGAGGTGCGGGCGGCGGAGGCCTGGCATCGAGCGCGGCTGCAGATGATCGCGGATCGCGATCGCGCAGTGGCCGAGCTGGCCCTTGCGCGCCGGGCCTGGAGCGATGGAGAGCCGCTTCGCCTCGAGATGGCGCGCGTCGCCGAGGCGGAGAAGCTGCGCTCGCCGATGGAGACCCTGGCGACGCTGGAGCGAGCGCGAGCGCGGGCCGACGCCACCTTCGCCGAGGCCGAGAAGAACGACGCGGAGTGTCGGCGCCACGCGTCCGACAGCTTCGTGGCGGCGACCGACGCGATCGCGGCGCAACAGCAGGTGGAGGAGGCGCGCGACGCCGCGCAACCGGAGCTGGAGGCGGCGCAGCGTCTCGACGTTCAGATTGAGGACGCGCGCGTGCATGCAGACGAGGCGGCGACACTGGCGCTGGAGGCGAAGAAGTCGGCGCGACGTGCGGACGCGCTGCTCGAAGCGCTGCTCGACGAGCTCGAGGCGGCCGAGGAGGAGGTGCGCGCTCTCGACCGCTGGTTCGAGGCGCACGCCGATGCGCGCGTGCTGGCGGCTCAGTGGCCCCGCTGGCGCCGCGAGCTCGAGCGCTCGGCGGCGGCGGCAGCGGCGGAGGCGCAGGCCTCGGTCGAGGCGGCGGCGCTCGAGCAGGCGCGGCGGGCGGTGGAGCGGGAGGCGGGCGATCTCGCGAAGGTGCGCGCCGAGCTCGAGACCGCGCGCGCCGAGGCCAGCGGCATGATCGAGCGGGCCAAGGCGGAGCTCGAGTCGATGCGGCGCGAGGTGAAGCCGGTCGAGCTGAAGACCGCGATGGAGCGGCTCGGACTGGAACATGCGTCGCTCGAGGCCATGCGGACGATAGCGCGGGAGACGCAGCGCCTGGCCAAGCTGAAGAGGGAGTCGAAGCGGAGCGCGAGCAGCGAGAGCGCGCTGGCCGGCGCCAGGCTCGAGGACGCGCGGGAGGGACGGGCGCGCCGAGCGGCGATCGAGCGGGAGCTCGAGGAGACGGAGGGGAGGCTCGCCAAGCTCGAGGCAGAGCTCGACCTGGCCGGGCGGCGCGCGGATCTGCTGGTGGACGGCGAGCCCTGTCCGCTCTGCGGATCGCGCTCGCACCCGGCGCGGGCGAAGGACATGCCGGAGGTGGCCGCGCTCAACGGGCTGCGCGAGCGACAGGCGGCGCTCGAGGGCCGGCGCCGGGCCCAGGTGGAGGAGATCACCGCGGCGGACGAGGCGGCCGGCCGGCACGCCCAGGCCGCGACCGCCGCCGAGCAACGGGCGGTCGAGCTGGAGTCGGAGCTCGAGGCGAAGCGACACGAATGGATGAAGAGGCGGGAGGCGATGGAGCTGATCCGGATCGACTCTCCGGTGCTGGCCAAGCGAGGGCTCAACCGGATCGCGGTGTCGCTCCCGGAGGCGCCCAAGGCGCGGGGCGTGACGAAGGAGCTGGAGAAGGCGGCCGACCAGATGCGCGCGCACTCAGAGGCGCTCCGGGCGCTCGCGGAGAAGGACGAGCGCCTGGCCGAGGGGCTCGAGGGTGCGCGCTCGGTGCAAGACGAGTTGACACGTCGAGCCGCGCTCCTGGCGCCGAAGCTCGAAGCCGCCGACGTCGAGCACGCGCAGCTGACCCTCCGCAAAGAGGCGGCGGCGCGGGCGACGACGAGCGCCGCCGAGTCGCGGGCCGAAGCCCAGCGGGCGCTGGCCCAGCCGCTCGAGCGCCGCCCGGGCTGGCAGGAGGCGCTGGCCGCCGATCCCGAGGCCTACCTGGCCGCGCTCGAGCGCGAGGTCGAGGATTGGGAGGCGAACGTGGCCAATGCGACGGCGCAGAAGCAGCGGATCGCCGAGCTGTCCCGGAAGACCGCGCTCGCCCACGCCGAGGCGGAGCGCGCGCGAAGAGATCGCGCGAAGGCGGACGCGACGCGGGCGGAGCGGCTGGCCAAGCAGACGGCGCTCGAGCGGCGGCGGCGGACCCTCCTGGCCGGACGGACGGTGGAGGTCGCACAGGCGGAGCTCGCGGAGCGGCTGCAGGGCGCGCTGGCCCGGGCCCACGAGGCGAAGGGCAGGCACGCGCTGGCGGGACAGTCGCTGGCAGCAGCCGAGGAGCGGCTCGAGCATGCAGAGGGCACCAGGCGAGAGGCCGCGCTGCGCGCCGGCGAGGCGACCGAACGCGTGCGCGCCGCGCTCGACGCCTCACCCTTCGCGGACCTCCCGTCGCTGGCGTCGGCGCTCGAGCGCGGCCCGGAGTGGCTGGCGCTCGAGCAGGCACAGCTCGCCTCCAGGAAGGAGGCGCTCACCCGGCTCGAGGCCGCGCTCGCCGAGCGACAGCGCCGGCTGGACGTGCACGAGCGCGCCGAGCACCCCGGCGCAGATCTGGCCCAGGCGGAGGCGGAGCTCGCAGACCTCGAGCGGGCCTGCAGCGAGACCGTCGAGGAGGCTGCGCGGCTGCAGGAGAGGCTGACCTCCGACGACGCCGCGCGCCGAAGCCTGTCCGATCTCGCGCCCGCCATCGCGTCGCAGCAGTGGACGCTGGAGCAATGGTCGGAGATCAACGCGCTGATCGGATCGTCGGACGGGAAGAAGTTCCGGACCTTCGCACAAGGCCTCACCCTCGATCTCCTCCTGCTGGCCAGCAACCATCACCTCGAGCAGCTGCGGCCCCGGTATCGTCTCGAGCGCGTCCCCGGCTGGGACATGGAGCTTCAGGTGGTCGACGGCGACATGGGGGAAGAGGCCCGGCCGGTGGGCACGCTCTCGGGGGGAGAGTCGTTCCTGGTCTCGCTGGCGCTGGCCCTGGGCCTTTCCTCGCTCTCGTCGCGCAACGTGAAGATCGAGTCGCTGTTCATCGACGAAGGCTTCGGTCACCTCGACCGCGAGTCGCTCGACGTCGCGCTGTCGACGCTCGATCAGCTGCAGGCCGAGGGGCGGACCATCGGGCTGATCTCGCACGTACCGGACATCGCGGAGCGGATCGGATATCAGGTGCGCGTCGAGCCGAAGGGTCCCGGTCGGAGCGAGGTCCGCGTGGTGGCGCGCTGATCGCGCTTACGACTCCAGGAGCTTCCGGAGCACCGCCGCCAGCCGCTCTTGCTCGAACGGCTTCTGGAGCAACGGCGCACCGAGATCGATCCAGTCGCGCTCGAGCAACGACTCGCGCTCGTGGGCGGACATGTACGCGATCCGGATATTCGGGTTCTGGCGTCGGATCTCGGCCGCAAGATCGCGTCCCAGCTCGTGCGGCAGCATGATGTCGGTGAGCACGATTTCGATCTCGGCCACGTGCTCTTGGAAGATGCGGCGGGCGTCGGCGCCATCGGCGGCCATCAGCGTGCGATAGCCGAGGCTCTCCAGATAGAAGCCGACCGTCAGGCGCACCAGCGGATCGTCCTCCACCGCCAGCACGGTCGTCCGCCGCGGGATCGGCAGCGCAGGTCGCGGGATCTCGCCCGTCTCCTGAACCACCGGCAGGTGAATCGTGAAGGTCGTCCCCACCCCGACCGCGCTCGAGACGTCGATCGCGCCGCCCATGCGCTTGACGATGACCTGCGTGTTCCAGAGCCCCAGGCCGGTCCCCTTGCCCGCGTCCTTGGTGGTGAAGAACCGCTCGAAGACCCGCGTGCGCGTCGCCTCGTCCATCCCGAAGCCGGTATCGCGCACCGACAGCACCAGGTAGCGCCCCGCCGGCAGCAGTCCCAGATCCTCGCTGCGAACGATCCGCTCCTCGGTGGTGATCCGGAGGGTGCCGCCCTTCGTCATCGCATCGGCCGCGTTCGAGGCGAGGTTCAAGAGCACTTGCTCGAGCTCGCCCGCATCCGCGCAGACTCGACATCCGGTCGCGCCGGGACGGACCACCAAGGTGATGCGCTCGCCGAGCAGCGTCTCCAGAAGCGGCACGCAGTCCGTCAACAACAGATCGACGTCGAGCGCGCCGCGCTCCGGCTGGCGGCGGCGGCTGAAGTCGAGCAGGTGGCGCGTCAAGGTCCGGCCCCTCCCCGCCACGTCGACGATCCGCTTCACCAGGGCGAAGGCGGGGTGCGCCGACTCCAACCGACTCAGCGCGATGGTGGCAAAGCCCGCGACCCCCATCAGCAGGTTATTGAAGTCGTGCGCGATCCCGCTGGCCAGCGCCCCGATCGCCTCCATCTTCTGGTTCTGCTGATCCTCCGCGGTCGTACGCAGCACGCCGACGTAACCGAGGCTCGCGCCTTCGCCGATCGGCTCGACCTCGACGTGCACCGGCGGGTCCCTGTCGCTCACCGCTTCGACGGAGCGGCCCACCAGCTGCTCACGCGGACGGCCGAGCAGCGCGGCGCCGGCCTCGTTGATCGATTCGATCGCCCCCGTCGGATCCAGGATGACCAGGCCTTCGCCGGTCGCCTCCAGGAGCGCGGACTCCCTCGCCCGCAGCGCACGCAGCTCGCGCTCCCGCGATCGAACCTCTCTCAGGTCGGTCAACATGCACAGATAGCTCTGAGCGTTGTCCAGGCTCGCCTCGATCAACACGGGCGTGGGCTCCCCGTTGGGCGGCGTGACCGTGAGCTCGCAGTGCTGCTTGGAGTGAAGCTCCGCGGCTCGGTGAAGCAGGAGATCCAGGCAGTCCTCGTCCTCCGAGGAGATCATGCCGGAGAGGAGACGTCCCGCCAGCAGCGCGCGTGAGATTCCGAACAACACCTCCGCGCTCCTGTTCGCGTCGACGATTCGACCGACTTGATCGACGGTGACGAACGCGACCGGCGCCATCTCGAAGATGTTCGTGTATCGGCTCGTCGAGGCCCCACCCAGCTCCATGTTCATGATGCTCTCTAGAGGCTGTACGGTCGGAGGGAGAACCGAACAAGGACAGGATCGCCGCGCGCGGCACGATTGGCCGTCACGGCCCACGATCCGATCCATCGATCGAGCAAATGATTCGAGGCCCGCGCGCGCTCCTGTTCGCCGCGGTGACGGCGTGCGAGGACCGCGTACAGTCGGAAGAGCCTCGAGGATCTTGAACCAAGAGCGCGCTCGGAAGACGATGCATCCATGCGGGGCCGAGCGCACTGTTGGGCGACCCTGCTGCTGGGTCTCCTCGCATGCGACAAACCCAGCGCCTCCCTGTTTCTGTCTCCCGACGGCGCGGCCTCGCTCGTGCTACTGGTCGGCGACGCCCAGGGTCTCCCGGCGCAGGCCTATGCCTACTCGCCGGAGAGCGGGCCCATCACGCTGCCCCTCGACCGATCCTTCGATCGGGATGTCTTCGCGCTCCGCTTCGATCGAACGCTGTCCGACCTGGGGCTCGACCCGGGCCCGCAGAGCCTGGTGGACGACGGAGCACCGATCATGCCGACGGTCTCGCCGCCGCTCCGCGCCTCCCTGCGCAACGGTGTCTGGAGCGCCTGGTCGCCCGTCGACGCACTTCCGGGGCCCTTCGCGGCGGTCCGGATCCCTCGCCGAGATCTGTGCGTCGGCTTCACCATCCGATCGATGCTGATCGAGGCGGCCGACGTCGAGCTGGCGCAGATCGCCCTACCGCTCGACCCGTCGACGATCCTCATCGTCACGAACCTGGGTAGGCTCTTCGAGCTCACCCGCGATGGGATGACGACGCTCCCGACGACGATCGCCACGCCGTCTCCGCTGCTGGCGGGTGCCCGCGACCCTGCGACCGGCGAGCTGTGGTTCGCCTTCAAGGACGGGAGGACCGTGCACGGGTCCCTCGACGGCACCTTCGAGGAGGGCCCGGCCATGCGCTCGAGCGGATTCATGACGCTCGTGCTGGCGGGCGGAGACGGACCCGACGGCTTCGAGCTCTTCGCTGCCACCAGCTCGAGGACGCTCGAGCGGCTCGAAGGCGATCACTTCACCACCGTCTACGAAGACCGGGCCGCGGACCCCGAGCGCTCGCGGACCCGCATCGCCTGGGTCGGCCCCGGATCCGCGGTCGCGATCGGATGGGGCAACGACCGATTGATCGAGTACACGGACGGCTCCGTGCGCGCGAGCTCGATCGCCCTCGACTTCCGGCTCGGCAATCCGGATGCGCTCTACGACGTGGCCGACGTCCCTCCGCTCGGGGGCGCCATCGCCGGGAGCCGCTGCGGGCTGATCTTCGTCCGAAGGGAGGGCGAGTGGCGACGTCTGCCCGAGCCTCCGACAAACGGCCGCGTCTTCGCGGCCACCTCGATCGATCACGGCATTCTCTTCGGGGGCCAAAACGGCGTGCTCACCCAGTACTTCGAGGGCGTCGGTTACTGTGAGCCCCTTCCCGCCGCGCCGTTCGCGATCGAGCACCTGCTACCACTCGATGACGGCTTCGCGTTGATCGAGGGAGGTCGAGAAAGCGCCCGCGGCATCGAGATCGTGATCCTCGACCGCCGCTAGACGAGGGTTAAAGAAGGCCTACACCGGCGGAGTCGCCGTCCCATCCGGCCAGTGCTACCCTCGTTCCGCGGTGGTGGCGCCGCTCGAGTTCCCCTGCCCCTACGGCAAGTACGAGCTCCTCGAGCGCATCGGCGACGGGGGCATGGCCGAGGTCTTTCGCGCGCGGCTGCCGGGCGTCGGCGGCTTCGAGAAGATCGTCGTCATCAAGCGGATCCTCCCGCACCTCTCCCGGAAGAAGAAGTTCGTGGAGATGTTCGTGCGGGAGGCGTCGCTGGCCGCCGCCCTCAACCACAAGAACGTGGTGCACGTCTTCGAGCTCGGCCAGCTCGACGATGGCGAGCTCTACATCGCGATGGAGTACGTGCGCGGCACCGATCTTCGCCGGATCTTGACCACCTCCACCAAGCGCTCGCTCCGGATCCCGCCCTGGTTCTCCGTGTTCATCATGGCCGAGGTGCTGGAGGGCCTCGCCTACGCGCACCATCTCCCCGACGAAGAGATCGGCGAGCGAACGATCCTTCATCGGGACGTGACCCCGTCGAACATCTTCATCTCGTGGCTCGGCGAGGTGAAGCTCGGCGACTTCGGTCTGGCGCGCGACGACTCGATGCGCTCGCTGACGCGCCCCGGACAGCGCAAGGGCAAGCTCTCGTACATGCCGCCGGAGCAGATCCACGCCGAGGTGCTCGACGAGCGTGCCGACGTCTTTGCGGCCGGCGTGGTGCTCTGGGAGTGCCTGACGCAGCGCCGACTGTTCGGCGGGCGGACCGAGATGGAGGTCGCCCACATGATCAGCGATCCGAATCGCCCGCCGCCCTCGCGCTATCTGAGAGACGTCCCGGACGAGCTCGATCGCATCGTCCTGTGGGCGCTGGCTCCCGAGCGCGCGAACCGGGTACCGAACGCGCGAACGTTCCAGTCGCACCTGCTCGATCTGCTCCCGAAGCTCCACTCGGGCTTCCGGCCCGACGACATCCGGCAGATGGTGGAGCGTTTGACCGGTGACCGCCCGCCGCTGCCGTCGCTCACGGCCAATGAGCACAGCGCCATCGTGAACCCCGGTGTCCGCTTCGAGGAGATCACGTCGCCCGGCTCGGGCCCGCTCCCTTCCACGCGCAGCCGAAGCGGGAGCAAGGGCGACGCCGGCATCGCCGTCCGACAGACGCCGAAGACCGGACCGAACCCGACGCTCGGACGGGCGCCGATGCCGCTGCCCAACACCGGCGACGATTTCTGGGTCAGGAACCCGAGCTCCGATCTCCCTGCCCCACCCCACGCACCACCACCGGCCCGCCGTCCCATCAGCTCGGCGTTCGTCCCGCCGCTCCACCACGGGCTCTACGGAGACACGCCGCGGGCGACGAGCTCGAGCGCGGGGCCTTGGCAGAACCTCAGCGTCGATCTCGTGCTCGACGGAGAGCGGACGCCTTCGCCCTCCAGCGACGATCTCGAGGAGATCGAGATCCTCGAGCCGATCGAGGTCGACGCTGACTGATCCCCCGCGGCCCGGACTGTCTCTGCCAAGTCACGCACGAGAAGCAAGCCGGCAACTCGGTGACCCCACGCTCGATAATCCCGGCGAGGACACACGGTCTACATGCTCTCGCTGAAGGACGAGGGCCACGACGTGGAGCCGGAGAGCCCGTCGCGCTGGGACGCCTGCAACGGCTGGGAAGGCATCGACGTCCCGCCCGGTCACTTCCTCGCGTTCGTCGCCATCCCTGATTCGCCGGCCTCTGGCGCACCCACCTCTGGGACTCGGCTCGAGCGCTCCTGACCAAGCTCATCGCGCGCTGCGATCGTCGTCTGGGATGACCTTGATCCTCTTCTCGGAACCTTCGCCCTCGCTGATCGAGGTCACTCCCGCGACGTCCTTCAGATAGTTGTGCACGACCCACCGCTCCTTGGAGTTCATCGGCTCCATGATCTCGGGCTTGCCGCTGCTCCTGACCCGATCGGCGGCGTCGCGCGCCATCGCCTCGAAGCGCTCGTGATCCACGCCCTCCGGCTTGTCGCCCCGGGGTCGATCGCGGCGCGGGCCGTCGGACCGACTGCGATCCGAACGCGGGCGATCGCGATCGCCGCGCCGCGAGCGATCGCCGCCCCGCCGATCACCTCCGCCTTCTCGACGGCGGCCGCGCCCGTCGCGATCGTCGCGGCGCTCGCGGCCCCGGGGCCGATCACCCTCGGGAGGCAACGCGTCCGCCATACCGGCGACCGACGCGACGAAGCACCGCCGGCCTCCGGTGCCCACGATGTCGGCGGACATCGGGACCTCGTAGACGTCGAGCTTGCCGGCTTCGACCTCGAAGTGTGCAGCTGCGCTCGAAACCGCTTGCTCGCGGGTCTCGGCGAAGAACTCTTTCTTGTACACGCCCCGTGTTAAACCGAGGCGACCCGCGTCGGCCATGTAAGAAATGGAGGACGGGTATCCTACATCCGCCGATAAGGAGGCGTGGAGCAGATCGTGATGGCCAGCGAGGTCGAGGCGAGCGCTTCGACCCTCGAGGCCGTGCTCGGCGGCGAGGATAAGGGCGTGTTTTCGAGGGAAGAAGTCCTCGACGCGCTGGCCTTTCTCACCCTCCGAACGACCCTCTCCACCGGGGAGCTACCGACGGATCCGCGCCTGGTGGAGTGCCTGGAGCGGTGGCGGTCGCGCGTGCTCTGCGCCACACAAGACGAACCCGAGCTCGCCTTCCCCGCTCGGGTCGAACGGTACCTCGAGATTCGGCCCCTGAACCCGCAGCTCCTCCCGCTGCTCGAAGCCTGCTTCGATTGGACAGAGGCGAATCGCGAGCACCACGTCCGCAGCCGCGCGGAGAAGCTCCTCGGAACCACAACCGTCACTCGCTCCGAGCCCGCCCCCAAGACCGGAAGCAGCTGGCTCGAGATTCGCGCTTCCCAGAGGACACCATGATACGCGTCGCCTTCGAACCCATCAGCCAGGTCGCCATCACCGCCGGTGAGCGCTCCGGTCTCGACTACACCCTCGAATGGTTGCGAGGTGAGCTCAATGGAGACACCGCGGCGCGCGACCTCGTCCAGTCGATGAATCAGGCCGGCTTCTCGGTGCAGATCGGCCGCGGGGCCAGCGGCCGCCAGCTCGGCGCCGAGGCCACCAAGCGAGAGGTCGGACAGCTGCTCGACGTCCTCGGCAAGTTCGTCCCGAACGCCCGCGCGGACCGGAGCGGCTTCGAGAGCGCGTTCTCGATCATGAAGAAGTTCGCGCCCGACAAGCTCCCGGCCGATCTCATGACGCCGGCGACCTCGGTCCGCGCGCCCAGCTTCATGCGCGGCCCCATCGGTCCCTCGGCGCGCTACGATCTCGGCGTCTCGGTCGACGAGCGCGGCGCGGTGAAGGGCTTGGTCTTCAACGCCAAGATCCCGAGCCGCATGATGGCCCGCGGGATGACCCGCGGCGTGAGCATGGAGCGGAACCTCAAGGGCGGCCTCAACGTCGACCTCGGCCCGGACATTCGATCGGTCAGGTTCCAGAAGCCGATGACGATCCGCGCGATCGTTCAGAAGAAAATCGACGAAGGACGGCTCGACGCCAGCCACGCCAAGGATTGGATTGCCGCCCTCGAAAAGGCGGGCTTCGACCTCGACGCGAAGCGCTCCGTGCTGGTGGCCCGTCTCGAGGACGGCACCAGCCAGCTGATCTTCTTCCGCAGCTCGGGCGAGCAGAACCCGAACCCGATGAGCCGCGAGGAGAAGGCGTTCGCCCGGCAGCTCGGCTACGATCCGGACAACGCGCCGGAGAGCGTGCCGCGCGACTTCGGCATCGCCTGCGTCGACACCTGCGTGGAGATGGGCGACCTCCTGGGTCAGCGCCCCTTCCTGGCGCGCAAGCCAGTGATCAACGTCTACCACCCGGTCCCCGGCACGGCCGTCGAGGTCGAGGTCGAGCTGGCGAACAGCGGCTACTTCTCGAGCCTCTATCCGAAGCCGGCCGACCGCGTCGGCGATCAGAGGGTCGTCTGGCGGATGAAGTCGGGCGGCCTGGGCGGCGAGCTCTTCGATCCTGCGAACGAGCGCCGCTACCCCTACCTCTACTGGGAGGCGATGCAGACCACCGCGTTCTCGATCGATCACCGCCAGGCCTACTGCGTGCGGGGTGAGGATGCGGCCGAGTTCCTGGAGAAGGCCTGTCAGTCCTTCGCGTTCAACGCCAAGGAGACGACCGACTTCATCACCTACTGGATCGCGGCGCTCGAGCAGAACGAGTACAACGTGATCCAGTTCCTCGGCGCCGAGTACGAGGCGTTCGCCAGCCTCTCGGTCACGCCCGCGCCCGATCAGGTGACGCGCGTGTTCATGATCTTCGAGCGCTCCAACGTCCCGGTCGTCACCGGGAACCCGGCGCTGCCCGAGATCACGCGCCATGCGGGCTTTGTGGTCACCGAGTGGGGCGGTTGCAACCTCGACGAGACGCGCCGCCTGGTCCGCTGAGCTCAACCCGGCGCGCGTGGCACCGCGGGGCTCAGCTCGAGCCCCGCGTCCCGTCCCACCGCTGCGAGATCGCTGAGCAGCTCGGTCTCGTCCAGGTAGCGCTCTTCGGGATCGCGCCGGTGGAGACGGGACACGATCCGTTCGAGGCCCGCGGGGGCCTTGATCCCCAGGCTTCGAAAGCTCAGACCGTCCTCGGACGGGAGCTGCGCCGACACATCCAGGCGCTGGGACGGGAACATCCGCCTCCCGGCGAGCACCTCGAGCAACACCGTCCCCAGCGAGAACTGATCCGCGCGGTGATCGATCGGCAGGCTGGAGAGCATCTCGGGTGACAGGTAGCCGGGCGTCCCCAGGATCATGCCGGTGCGCGTCACGCCCGACTCCTTGAGCTTGGCGATGCCGAAGTCGACGAGCTTCACCTGATCGTCCGAGTCGATGAGGATGTTGGCCGGCTTGACGTCGCGGTGAACGACGCCCTCGCGATGCGCATACTCGAGGCCGTCCGCGATCTGGTAGGCGATGGACACGACGAACGGCCAGTCGAACTTTCCCACGGTCTGGCCGAGGTCGTAGAGCGACTGTCCGTCGACGAGCTCCATCGCCAGATACATCAACCGGTTGGCTCGGTCCTCGCCGAAGTCGTGAACCGTCACGATGCGAGGATGTCTCAGGCGCCCGGCGGCCCGCGCCTCGAGGACGAATCGGTCGAGGCGATCGCTCTCCTGTGCCGGGCTGACATCGCCGATCGCGAGGACCTTCAGCGCGACGCTTCGTTCGAGCAAGGGATCGAAGCAGCGATAGACCGTACCCATGCCGCCACTCCCCAGGACCGCCTCGACCTGGTAGCGCCCGATCTTGGGTGCGGCCGCGCCGGCCGCCGGCCCGCGGATCAACATCGTCGGGGGAGCCGGGCGAAGCGGGGGCTGAGCCGGTCGATTCCTCTTGGCCCGGATCGCGGCCCGTACCTCCGCCTTCAGGGCTTCGGGAGGGAAAGGCTTCTCCAGGTAGTTGACGGCGCCCAGCCTCATCGCGGCGACCGCCTTCGGGATCGAACGCGACCCGGAGAGGATGAGGACGTCCGCGCTCAAGGATTGGTCTCGGATCGCCTCGAGCAGATCGAGACCGTCGACCTTCGGCATGTTCAGGTCGCTCACCACCAGATCGAACTGGGCGATCTTCAGCTGCTTGAGGGCCTCCAGCCCGTCCTTGGCCAGAACGACACGGTATCCCGAGTCCGAGAGGCACTCCGCCAGGAGGTACGCATGATCCGGGTCGTCCTCGACCAGGAGCACGGATCCGAGCAGCGGCTCGCCCTCGAAGAACCCTTCCACGACTTCACCCGCACCCGACAACTTTTGCTCCATCCCGCTCCTGCTCGGCACGAGCATGAAGCATGCCCGCCCCCGTCGACGCACCCAGTGCCGAGCCGAGCCAGGAGCGCCGTGCGGCTCCGTGACAGCGTGCCGCGCAGCGAGGCGGTCCTCCCGTCGCAGTCGTCCCGGCATGCCCTGCACGAGAAGCGGTACGGATGCTGCAACCAGCGCACGGCCAAGGAGGCAATATGCCAAAGGTCAACATGAACCTCGTCTTCGCAACCGCGTTCGGTCTCATTGGACTGTGCTCGCGGCCAGCGCAGGCGGCTACGGCTCCCGACGCGTGGATCACGACGAAGATCAAGATCGACATGATCCGCACCAGCCACATCGACTCGAACGATGTGCACGTCGATACGATTGACGGAAAGGTCACGCTGCACGGAACGGTGGACACGCCCGCCGAGAGGAAAAAGGCGGAAGCGGTCGCCAAGGGCATCAAGGGCGTGACCAGCGTTCGCAACCTGCTCCAGGTGGTCCCGAAGAAACAGCAAGAGGCGGTCGAGCAGTCGGACGACACGATCAAGAAGAAGGTCGACGCGCTGCTCCGCGCGGACCCGTCGCTGTCCGACAGCTCGATCGAGGTGAAGTCGGTCAACAAGGGCACCGTGCTCCTGGCGGGCAAGGCCCAGAACATGTTCGACTACCTGCGCGCGCTGGAGTCGACCGAGAGCATCCCGGGAGTGCGGGGCGTCGCCAGCGAGATCACCTCGACCGACACTCTTCCCGACGTCGACAAGACGAAGTCGAAGAGCGCCGCGAAGGACGCCTGGATCACCACCGAGACCAAGATGCGCCTCCTGGCCGATCCGGACGCGCCCGCGCTCGACATCAACGTCGACACGCACGACGGCGTGGTCACGCTCTTCGGGATGGTCCCGACCGAGGCGGCCAAGGCGTCAGCGGTCGACGACGCCAAGAAGGTCGACGCCGCCGTGAGCGTGAACGACGCGCTCCAGGTGGTGCCGAAGGCCGAGCAGAAGCGCATTCAGGTCACCGATAGCCGCCTGCAGAAGAACATCGAGAGCGCGTTCAAGAAGCACAGCGAGTTCCGGGACCTGAGCGTGCAGGTGGAGAACGGCGTCGCTCACCTCACGGGCAACGTGTCGTCGGGCTGGCAGCGGGTTCAGGCGGCGACGATCGCGCGCGGGACAAAGGGAGTGGCGAGCGTCCAGGACGACATCCACATCGAGCAGCCGCGCGGCTGATCGACGCTGGGAGCGAAGGCGCGCTACTCCTCAGGCTCTGCTTCGGCTCGCCTTCGCTCCTGTGCCTTGGTCTCCGACGCGGCCTTCAGCGCCGCCAGGCCCTTCTCGAAGTCTCCGCCCACCATCGAGTCCATGTCGGCGAACAGCCCGAACGCCTTGCCCATGAGGTCGTTGTTCCCGCTCATCTTCCAGTTGACCTGCGTGGCCTCACCCGCGGGCGCGAAGGTGAACGTGGTCTGGCTCCGGGATTTCCACGGCTTGAGGAACTCGAGCTCGATGTCGATCGATCGATCGGGCTCGAGCGCGGTCAGCGTCATCTTTCCCTCGCCGACGTCCTTGTTTCCGATCCAAGCGTAGCTCGAACCGACCTCACCCGGCGTCCCTTCGAAGGTCTTCTTGAGGTTCGGATCCAGCTTCTCCCAAGGCGACCAGGCCTCCCACTGGTGGAAGTCGCCGACCATCGCATAGGGGACGTCGGCGGGAGCCTCGATGTCGATCGAGCGCTGGATCTCGAACGTCGCCGGCTGCATGGCCACGACGCCGAGGAAGAGGAGGACGATCACGAAGAGAGCAATGAGAACCTTCTTCATGGCGCGGGACTCTAGCACGTTGCTAGCGCGCCTCCTGCGGGAGCTGGCGGGCCCGGAGGACGATCAGGCTGCCGGCCGCCACCAGGCTCATGCCAAACAGCGCGGCGATGGACCATCGGAAGCCTTCGGCGAACGTCGACGCGATCATCGCCAGCACCGGGATCACCACCGCAATGTATCCGGAGCGGGCCGCCCCGATGCGGTGGAGCAGCGTGAGGTAGCAGATGAAGGCGACGACCGAGCCGAGCAGCGCGAGGTAGGCGAGCGACGCGAGATAGGCGAACGAGACGTCGAGGGCGAACGGGATCCGAGAGAAGATGCAGTACGCGGCCACGCTCAGCGATGCGTAGAACATGCCCCAGGCGGTGCTGGAGACGACGCCGAGGCCGCTGGCGAACAGGCGCTGCGACCACAGGTTCGCCGCCGAGGTCGAGAACGTCGCCATCACGGCCAGCACCAGGCCGACCTGTTCCTCGGGAGCGCCGCGGAAATGAGCGAGCTCGGGCGAGAACACCAGCACGATGCCGGCGAAGCCGATACCCGCCCCCACGGCCACCAGAGGGTGCAGCTTCGCGCCCAGGAAGACGCGCGCGCCCAGAATGTTCCAGAACACCACCAGCGCGAAGACGACCGCGATCAATCCGGAGGTCAGACGCCGCTCGCTGAAGTAGACCAGGACATAGACCACCCCGAACTGGAGGATGCCGAGGACCGCGACCTTCAAGTGCGCGAGCGGCTCGAGCCGGAGCGGGACCCTGCGGGCCGCGCCCCAGACGAACAGCACCAGCGACGCGAGCCCGAAGCGATAGACGACGGAGACCTCCGGCGGAACGGTTCCGAGCTGGAACTTGATCACGAGCCACGTCGTGCCCCAGATGAAGGCCGGGACCAGGAACAGCAGCGACCGCATGGGTGGCGTATCGGTACGCGAGCCGGCCAGGACGAGCCAGCGCGATCTGGGCTCCCTCAGCGCACCTCGAACGTGGCCTGGGCCGGCCGATCTCGGGAGGACCCCCCGACCTCGACGGTGTACCCAATCCGCTCGACCGCCCAGGCGCGGGCGTCCGTATCGAAGTAGGCGAGGGCCTGGACCGGCACCGCGAACGACACCGTCCGGGTCTCACCAGCGGCGAGGGCCACCGGCTCGAACGCCTTCAGCTCCCGGGGCGGGCAATCGACGCTCGAATCCCGGATAGCCGACGTAGAGCTCGACGACCTCGATGCCATCGCGGTCACCGTCGTTCGTCACCTCGACCGCGGCCGCCAGGGTGTCGCCGGGCCCGAGCGTGCTCGCTTCGAGCGAGACGGCGCCATAGCGAAAGTGCGTGTAGCTGAGGCCGAAGCCGAACGGGAAGAGCGGCTCGATCGCCGCCCGATCGACGTGCCGGTAGCCGTGATAGTAGCCGTACGTCACCTCGTCGGCGTCGCTGACGAACTCGGGGAGCTGGGCCGCGTCCCTCGGGAAGGTGATCGGCAGCTTGCCCGAGGGGTTGACGTCACCGAAGAGGATCTCGCCGATCGCAGCGCCGCCCTCCGAGCCGGGATACCAGGCCATCAACACCCCCGCGACCCGATCGATCCACGGATCCATCGTCAGCGCGCTGCCGCCTTCGAGCACCACGATGGTGCGAGCGTTGGCTGCGGCCACCGCTTCGACCAGCCGCACGTGTGCGGCCGAGAGCCCGAGCTCGGCCCGATCGCCGCCGCCGATGAGGACGTTCTCGCCTTCGTCGGCGGCGGTCAGCCCCACCACCACGATCGCCGCGTCCGCGGCCCGGATCAGCGCCTCGTCGTCCGCCGCCAGGGTCGAGCCTCCGACCCGGTCGACGCGGGCACCGCTGGCCGCCCGCTCGATGCCCTCGAGCGGCGAGATCGCGCGGGAGGGCGTGACCGCGCTGCTCCCCAGGTCGCCGAGGTTCGCCACCTTCGCGAGATCGCCCACCACCACGACGGATCCGATCGCGCTCCTGTCGAGCGGTAGCACGCCGCCCTCGTTCTTCAACAGGACGATGGAGCGCCGCGCCACCTCGCGCGCCAGCGCCAGGTGCGCCTCGCTCTCCACCACGCCGGGATCGGGCGCCGCCGGGCGATCGAGCCCGAAGGCGAGCTTCTTCCTGAGGATGCGCCGGACCGACGCGTCGATGGTCCGCATCTTCACGTTTCCGGTCCGGACGGCCTCGCGGAGATCTTCGCCGAAGTACGAGCCCACCGGCATCTCGATGTCGAGCCCGGCGTTCGCCGCCGGCGCCGCGCTGTGGGTGCCGAAGACCCAGTCCGACTCGACGAAGCCGTCGAAGCCCCAGTCGTCCTCGAGGAGATCGTGGAGAAGGTGTGCGTTCTCGCTGCAGTAAGCGCCGTTGACCTTGTTGTACGCGCTCATCACCGAGCCGACGTGCGCCTCCTTCACCACGCGCTCGAACGCCGGCAGATACAATCTCGCGGAGCGTGCGCTCGTCCATCGTGACGTTCACGGTGAAGCGGCTGTCCTCGATGCTGTTGGCCGCGAAGTGCTTCGCGCTCGCGATCACCTGCGTCTGCGCGCCTTCGACGAACGCCGCGCCCATGCGCCCGAGGTGGAGCGGATCCTCGCCGTACGTCTCCTGGGCCCGGCCCCAGGCCGGGTGGCGCAGGACGTTGATCACCGGCGCCAGGATCACGTTGGCGCCCTTGGCCCTCGCCTCCTCACCGATCGCCACCCCGACGCGGCGCTCCAGCTCCGGATCCCAGGTCGCGCCGCGGGCCATGCCGACCGGGAACGCGGTGGCGTGGCCGGCACGGACGCCGCGCGGGCCGTCGACCATCTTGAAGGCCGGTATGCCGAGCCTCTCGTTGCCGCCGGCGTAGAAGGAATCGTCGATGGCGCCGAGCTGGAGGCCGGCCTTCTCCTTCACCTTCTCCTCCAGGCTCATCTGCCCGAGGAGCGCCTCGACCCTGGCCTCGACCTCGTCCATCGGCCCGTCCTTCCCGCCCCCGCAGGAAGCGAGCAGCCACATCACTCCGGCGACCCGTAAGCGCACGGCCGACAGTCATCGACTCTCACCGCGGCTGTCAAACGCGCGCGGCTAGCCGCAGTCACCCGACGGCGGCAACACCACCTCCACCAGCCGGCCCAGCGCGTCGTAGCGATAGGTGGTGCGATTCCCGAGCGCGTCGCGGCGCTCGACGATCATCCCGGCGCCGTCCTCGAGCACGGTTCCGCGGACCTCGCCGTTCTCGTACAACGTCCTCGCCAGGAGCCCGTTCTCCACGGTGAGCTCGGTGACCGCGCTCCGCGTCACGCCGGCTTGCACCAGCGATCGCTCGTCGAGGGGCGCCCCGAAGGCGGTCATCGCCGAGGTGGTGAGGAGCGTCTTCGGTCCGCCGAACAGCTCGAAGAGCGTCTGATCCTCCGGAGCGCCCGTGATCGGGGCGCGCCAGTAGACCTCGCGGACACCGCGGAGACGGCTGATCGCGGTCAGCCCGGAGATCGTCCAGCCCTCGGGGATGCGCATGGCCTTCCCCAGCGTCTCGCCGTCGGCCGCGAAGAGCTCGACGTCGTCGCGCGCGCTCCCCGAAGCGGGGTCGATCGACGTCGTCATCTCGATCGATCCGGGACGGTCCTCGGTCGCGTAGTGATACGCGAACTGCACGATCGGATCGAGCTCGCTCGCGCCGCCGGCGTCGTCCCAGCGCCGCTCGAGCCGCTCCTGTCCGTCGTACCTGAACGACTCGAGCCAGGTCTGGGCCCCGCGCAGCGTCTCGAGCTCCAGGACCGCGTCGGTCAGCGCGTCCGACGCGCTCACCCGCGTGATCACGCCGTCGGGCATGGTCACGTCGAGCAGGCGGCCGGTCGCCGGGTCGTAGTTGATCGCGGTGGTGCCGCGGCCCGGATGGCTCACGGAGGCGACCCGATGTTGCGCGTCGTAACCGACCTCCTGCATCAGGATCGGATCGCTGCCGGCGCCCATGTTGGTGATGCTCGTGATCTGGCCGAGCGTGTTGCGCTCCAGCTCGAGCACGTGGACGAAGTCGAGCTCGGGGTGACCCGGGTGCTGGCCCTCGACCCGCTCGTGCCCGTGCAGGCAGTGGAGATCGGGATCGAGGCCCGCCACGTCCGAGAGCACGAGCGTGCGCAAGAGCGTACCGTGACGCGAGGTGGTGCGCGTCTCCGTCGCACAGCGGCCGCGCTCGTACGCCAGGTATTCCGTGGTCTTCGCGGTGACGGTCCCCAGGTCGCCCATCCATCCGTCGGTCTCGGTCGCGGCGCGCACCAGCCGGACGCCGGCGAAGCTCCCCTCCTCCAGCGTGCGCTCGGTCGTCTGGGCCAGCCCGGGGACCCGCGCGTCCACGAGGCGCGTCCCGGTGACCGCACCCGAGATGTCGTCGTCGTTGAACATCTCGACCTCCTCCACCGACTGGGGCGCGTCCTTGCGGACCCGGCCGAAGCCCACCAGGAACTGGGCGGCGCTGTGGAAGAACGGCTCGTCGTAGTCGTAGCGGTACGAGATGGTGTCGTAGCCGGCGTTGTGCATGGTGAGAGAGGAGAGCAAGGACGGGCGCCGATCGATCCCGGGCGTGGCCGGCGCACGCTCGTACGCGAACTCGATCCGGCTGCCCTTGCCGTCGTCCGCCTCGCGCATGAGCCCTGCCTCGGGCGCCGTCAGCGTCAGCGCGAACGCGTGGGTGCCCTGCACCAGCACCGCCTGCTCCTCACCGTGACCCTCGAGATCGGCCGCCACCGGATAGCCGAAGGCCCATCCGATCGAGGTGAATCCGGGCACCGCGGCCTGGCGGAAGTGATCGCCGCGGTTGGTGAACAGATAGAGGCTCGAGCCCTGGGAGAGGAGGACGTCCATCAGGCCGTTCATGTCGACGTCGGTGAACGTCAGCTGGAAGCTGTTGAGGTTGGTCAGCTGGTTGTTGGTCGAGGTCACGAAGCTGAACAGCTGCCCTGCGCTGAGATTCTCGAACCTCCCCGTGCCGGACCAGATCACCAGCCCGGTCGGATACCGCGAGACGATGTCCGCGATCCCGTCGCCGTTCATGTCGTTGATCCATGTCGTCGAGGGGTTGAACGCCGGCGCCAGGGGGCGCGCGGGCCGCCGCACGAAGGAGAAGGTGGTCTCGGTGCTGGTGTTCTCGAGCACCTCGTAGCCGCCTCGAAACACGCGGATGATGTCGGGCTTGAGGTCGCGATTCAGATCCACCAGCCGGGTGTTCGCGCCCAGATGGAACTGCCCGCTGATGGTCGCGAGATAGAGCGCGTGGCCAGCGCGATCGCAGATCAGGAGCGAGGTGTTCGCGCCCACCGCGCGCGTCACCACCACCTGCGGCTCGGTGCCGCCGGGCCGCATCCGCGCCAGCAGGCGAGGGGCGTTGCTCGAGGACGGCGGCGGGCGACAGAGCGGGTTCTCGGTGCCGTCCGGCGGCGGCAGCGGCTCCTCGATCCAGCCGGTCTCGGTCTGACGGAGGAGCGCGCCGTCGTAGGGGCGCTCGAGCTCGATCCGACCGTCTCGATCGCCGTCGAGGATCGAGACGCGGTCGGGCTGGATGGCATCGCCGCCGTTCGCGGCCAGGTACGTGTCGAGCTCCGGGATCGGCGTCAGCGCGGCGGCTCCGAGCTGCTCCTCGGCGAGGACCCACTGATAGGTGACCGGAGGATCGGACTCTCCCGAGTGGTAGGTCTTCGTGATCGCCGAGAGATAGTAGGCCGGTCCGGTGGGGCTCTCGAGATACTCGAGCGTGTAGGTCCAGCGCGGCTGGTAGCGCGCCTCATCGTGGAGCCACGCGGAGATCGTCACGTGATCCGCGCGGCGGTCGAGCTGCATCGGATAGTTCGAGCGGTAGTCGGTGAACGGCTTCGGCAGCGCCGTATAGCTCACGTCCACCCGATACTCGGGGAAGCCGGCCCGGCCGCCGTACTCGGCGCGCGCCAGGAACGGCCGCCCGGAGGCGTTCCTCTGCCAGGTCAGCACGGTGCGCTCCCCGAAGGTGTTCTCCACCCGGCTCATCATCCAGCGGTAGGTCCCCGAGCCGTTGGTGACGGCGTCGGCGGCCTCGAAGAGGTAGCGGGTGCCCTCGGCGTTCGTCGCCTCCCAGCCCCCGCCGACCGGCTGGAGTCGCACCGGCGCGTTGTAGCCCACCGGATAGTAGGCGCCGTCGGTGCCCAGCTCGAGGCGACCCCACGGCGACTGGAGCTCGTCGGCGACGTAGTCGATGTCACCGAGCACCCGAAAGCGCGTGATGGACAGACCGATCGAGAAGCCCATGCCCCACTCGGAGAGCCCGTTCTCCGGCGAGTACCTGGGGATGATGTCCGCCATCGGCGCCCCGCGCTCGCTCGGATACACGATCGCGGCCGGTAGGCTGAACGTGCCGCGGGCCAGCTCGGCGGGACCGAAGCTGAGCCGTGACAGCGACCCTGCCACCGAGCCCCGCTGGGGGCGTTCGAGTGTGGGCGCCTGCACCAGGCTGTCCTTGAAGGCCTGCCCGAAGGCGGTGCCAGCACCGGTGAAGAAGATCGTCGAGGCGACAAGTAGCGTTCTCATGTGACTGTCCTTTTCTTCACGGCCGGCAGACGTCGACGCCCTGCATGGGAGCTCCGACGCCGCGGGAGTCGAGCTCCATCACCAACATCACCTCGGTGGCGACGAACGTCTCCTCGCCGGTGAAGGGGTCGAGCTGGCGGAAGCCGTCCTCGTTCCCCGGCTGGGCCCGCAGCTGAGCCAGCGCTGCGAAGTTCACGTCGAAGTGCGTGAACGGGGAGAGACCGACCAGACGTTCCGGTCGCGGCAGGTTGTGGAAGAGCTCGAGCGCCTCGTCCGGCTCACCGTGGATGATCGGGATCGAGAGGCTCTGCCCCAGCCCGTCGTCGAGGAAGTAGGTCGTGTTGCCGGCGGCCCGCACGAAGACGTCGGCCTCTGCGGCCGAGCCGGGCAGCCAGCGGCCTCGAGTGTTGAGGTCCTCGTTGTTGGTCTGGTTGGGGCGCGCCACGAAGATCGCCATGCGGTGGATGACGGGCACCGACTCGCCGCAGCCGAGCACGCCGTCGCCGCCGAGCGCGGAGTAGACGTCGTTGGCGTCGATGGTGAAGGTCCCCATGCCGTCGGCCTCGATCGCCTGCCATACCGACTCGGCGCGGACCGGGTCGGCCTTGCGCCAGGGCGAGGCGGGGTCGAAGGGCCCCGGCACGAAGTCGGGGCGGACGAAGCTGACCGCGACCACCGGCCGCTGCTGCCACTCCTGATAGCCGAGGTCGGCGACCTGGTACGAGAGCAGCGCGTCGTCGATCACCGACTGGACGTCCGACACCAGGTCAATCAACCGCGTCTCGACGTTCGCGTGCAGCAGGTGGCCGATCGAGATGTCCGCGTTCATCGCGAGCAGCGCGTCGGGGTACCAGAGGTCCATGATGGGATAGAGATAGTCGAGGCTGACGTCCACCAGCCGGTTGGACTTCGCGCGCAGCCGATCGCCGTCCAGGTTGCGAACCGCCATCGAGGGCAGGATCTGGGCGAGGCGCGAGTCGATGCCCAGGTTCTCGAGGTCGTCGTCCATCGCCTGCAGCTCGAGGGCGATGCCGTCCATGCGCCGCTCGATCGAGCGGATCTGGACCGCCCGCTCGAGCCGCACCAGCTCGGAGTCGAGGAAGGCGTTGAACAGCCCCACCAGCGGGCTGGGCAGCGACGCGTACGGGACCCCGGAGGCGATCTCCACGTTGTTGATCGCCTCGCTGCGGATCTGGCTCGACTGCGAGGGCAGCACGGTGCCCTGGGACGCCAGCTCGGGGATGCGCAGCCGCAGGCCGGCGAGCTCGGTGCCCATGGTGGTGACGACCGCCTCCGAGAGGGCGGTGGCGCTGATCAACCGCTGGGCGGTCACCGTGAGCCGGTTGGTGTCGTCGAGGGCTGCGCACGTGCCCAGATCGTTGACCACCAGGTGCACGTCGGCCTGCTCCGGGATCATGATCGCGGTGCCGCCTTCACGAACCACGTAGACATCGAGCGCGTGGCTGACGCTGAGGTCGCCCGTGGGCAGCACCACCGCGAGCAATGCACCTGCCGGATAGCGCGGGAAGGGTGTGTTGGGGAGCCGGAGCCCTCCGCTGAAGCTCGCCGAGGTCTGGACACCGCCGCCGTCGCTATCGGTGTCGCTGGTGGTCTCCGAGTAGGACCAGGTCTGTCCCGCGAAGCCGCACGCGCTGGCCGAGAGGCCGATCTCGAGCGGATCGGTGAGGAAGCCGAACTTCGCGTTGGCGCACACCTCCGCCTTCCAGCCGTAGCTCCGCGAGTACTCGTCGGCCTCGGTATAGCTGTGCGAGTGCGTCTCGTAGTGGTTGTTCACGTAGCTGACCGTGAAGCCCTCCGGTCCGGTCTCGGGCTGGGTCAGCGCGACCGGCGCTGCAGTGCCCGTGTTCGGGTCGAAGATCCTGACCCCGCGGATCGAGCAGGTCGGTGACCAGCGCCCAGTCGTGCGCACCGAGAGGATCTGACCCGGCTCCAGGCCGATGAACGCATGCGCCGAGACCTGGTCGATCGTCGACAGCTGCTGCGTCCAGAGCGCGTCGGCGCCCGAGAGCTCGAAGAGCTCCGAGTCCGGCAGCGAGATGTACTGCGCGCCGTCGATCGCGGCTTCGACGTCCTCGAGGGCATAGACGATGTTGGCGAAGCGCGCCTCCTCCCTGGCCGCGTTCTGCATCAGGCCCGCC
Source organism: uncultured delta proteobacterium (assembly GCA_963803435.1). Classification (GTDB taxonomy): domain Bacteria; phylum Myxococcota; class Kuafuiibacteriia; order Kuafuiibacteriales; family Kuafuiibacteriaceae; genus CAWDML01. The sequence goes on from CAWDML010000001.1 coordinate 1,531,631, forward strand.
AGATCGGACTGGAGGTCGTCGATCTCGGCGGCGCGCTGGCGCTTCTGGTCGTCGATGCGATCGAGGGCGGCCTGCGTCCCCGCCTGGGCGATCACACCGCCCACCACCGTCGCCAGATCGGCGCGGTAGTCCGAGATCTCGTCGTCGAGATCGTTCGCAGCCGACTGCATGAACGAGATGACGTTGCTCCGGATCTTCTGGTCGAGCCCGGCATGGAGCGTGTTGCGCCGGTTCGGATCGAGGAAGCCGGTCGCCAGGTACGACGCCCGCCGCTCCTCGGCCTCGCTCACGTTGGCGAGCAGCGTCAGGTCGAACGGCGAGCCCGCTTCGAGGGCGCTGGTGAGGTGGGTCTGCTGGCTCGCGATCTGGGCGAACACGGCGCGCCAGCCGCTGGCAGTGCCGGCCGAGGCCACCACACCGGCGAGCCGATCGTGGTCGGGGAGCGCCGCCAGGAGGGCCCACAGGGTCGAGATCTCGGTCTCGACCGGACCCGCGCCGCTGAAGCGCCGGGCGAAGTCGTGGAAGAGCGAGAGATCGCGAAGGCGTGTCACCAGGCCGCGCGTGCCGTCGCCCGCGAGCGCGAGCAGCGCATCACCCGAAAGGACCGGCGTGTTGAGCACCGTGGTCTCCGGCATCACGACCGTGCCCTCGACCGAGATCGCAGGAAGCGAGGTCACGTACGTGAACGCCGCGGTGAGAACCGCGCGGTCGACCTCGAGGGCTCGCGAAGAGCTCGTCAACAGCGCCGTGTCGAGATCGGTCGCGGTCAAGAGATCGTCGGTCGTGCCCCCACCGTCGTAGGCGTAGCGCCAGAAGCGCCCGAGGATGCGTCCGAGGGCCGGGCGTGCCGCGGTGCTGGTGCCGCTGAGCGCGAGCTCGGCCGAGGAGGCAACGCCGTACCAGCGGTCGACCGTGTAGAGGGCGCGCGGCAGACTCGCAAACGGGCTGGTGTCATCGGCCAGCGCGCCCATGGCGTTGGTCATCACGTCCTCCGCGGAGATCACGGCGCCGCGCGCCGCCTGATCGCTGGTGCACGAGGCCTCCACGGTGGGGTCGAGCCCCAGCGCGAAGCCGATGGGGCTCAGGCAGCTCTCGAGCTCCACGTAGGCGACGGCCGGAGGTACGTGCGGCAGGGCCAGGCGCTGGCACCGGCGAGACTCGCGGGAGAGGACCTCGTTCGGCTGGCCCTTCGGCGTCGCAGCCACCAGCACGCGGAGCTCGTCGATGGTGTACCACTCGGACAGGGCGACGGTGAGCGTGCGGCGATCCGCGGAGATCGTGACCGTGTCCTCCGAGGTGAGGCCGCGCGTGGTGAGGCCGGTCGGATACGCGGTGGCCGGCGAGCCCAGGCTGGCGTCGGTCTGCGACAGCCGAGCGTCGGTGGTAATCACGCCGAGGATATCGGTGTCGAACGTGATGGAGCCGCTCACGGCGGCGGCGATGAACGAGGTTTGCATGTGGAGCAGGTAGACGTCGGCGACGGTGGCAGCGGGGATGGCGCCTCCGGGATACGAGCTCGTGTACGTTCCCGGCGCGACGGCATCGACGGCGATCGGGGTGGCCAGGCTCTCCGAGGCCCGCTCGCGGAACGCGCGGATCTCGAGGTTGCTGAGGAGCGCACCTTCTTCGACCGACCGCGGCGTCAGGCTCTCGACCACCCCGCCGGAGAACACGGGGCGCTTTCCCGGACAGGTGTCGGGCGGTAGAAGCGCCGAGACCGGCGCGCAGGCCGGCTCGACCGCGCTGCCGTCGTAGAGCGAGCGGAGCGCAGCACGATCATCGGGGTTGAGGGCGTCGGCGCGGAGCTCGTAGAGCAGCATCGCCCTGCGCAGCAAGCGTTCGCGGATCTCCGGATCGCTGCTCTTCTCGTTGAGTGGACCGGCGAGGCGGCCGCGGATGCAGGCCAGCTTGGCGCGCGCCTCGGCCGCGGTGCCGATCGGGAGCGGATCGCACGAGGTACAGGCGGGCGCAGGCGAAGGCGCCAGGCCAGGCTCCGAGGTCACCAGCTCGGCGGCGGTCAGACCGGGGGCCGAGTAGAGCCGCGACCAGTAGATCCCGCAGGAGGGGCCCGCGAAGGTGCAGCGCGGATATCCGTACGCCGTGCAGGGCGCCGTGGTGGGGCACACGTTGGCGCCGTCGACGCTGGACCTGCCGAGCTTCTTGTCCGGCACGTGCAACACGACCGTGCATCGCCCGTGGTAGTTTCCGGCGGTGCCCGTGATGGAGAGGGTGACGCTCGCGATCACCAGCTGGCTCTCGTCGGCCGGGCGCAGGCCCTGAGCGCGCAGCTGATTGAGCACGGCGGTCCGTCGTGTCGACGCCTCCGAGTTGCAGTGCGCCTCGGCGTAGTCGTAGTCCGCGATCCGTGTGGGCTTGCCGCAGTGCAGCCTGCCTTGCGAGTCGGTCGTGCAGACCGGCGGCTCGGACAAGGTGGGGACGGAGAACCCGGGCGAGGCCGGGACCACCGCGGTGTCGGCGTGGTAGCCCTGGACGCCGAACGAGAAGTCCTGGCACTGGCGCTCGATGCACTGATCCTGGGCACCGCACTCGGGCGCCCGCATCGAACAGGTGTTGTAGCGGCTGTACTCCCAAGGACCCTCGCAGGCAGTGGTCTGGCTGGCGGGATCGCTCCAGGCCAGCATCGACGCGTCGCAGGTGTCGGGAGCGGCGACGACCGAGTCCTCGACCGTGGTCTCGTCCGGTCGAGCCTCGCCGCCGCACGCCGCGAGAGAGAAACAGAGGGGCAGGGACCAAGCGCGTTTCATCGGGCGCGGCGAGAGCAATCGTCGTGCCGCCGCCCGCCTTCAGCTCGAGCCGTCCCGATGACACGCGTCCTCCGTGACACACCGGCCGATGACACGCCGCCTTTGGTGGACCGCGCTGCGGGGCCCGATCGGCACGCTTCGTGATCACGGCTCGGCCGCATGATCAGGACCCTTGCAGCCGGTTGCGCGATCGCTTCGATCGTCGCTTGCGCCGATCCGAACGAAGAGAAGGTGAGCACGCTCAGCGCCCAGTGCGCCGCGCCCGTCACCCAGACCATCCGCTATGACGAGCACGGGAGAAAGAGCGAGATCCAGCGCGCGGACGTGGGCGCCGTACACTACGCCTACCACCCGGTGTCGGGCCTCCTCGCCGAGAAGGCGTTGCCCGATCGCACGACCACCTTCGCCTACGATGCGAGCGGTCGCTTGACCGAAGAGACGGCGACGGGCGCGGGCCGCTCGCGCACGCTTCAGCTCCACTACGACGAGAACGGAGAGCTCGGGTTCCTCACCCGCGTGAGCGCCGCCGGATGGGAGAAGCGATTCCGCCACCGCCGTGACGGGACCGTCGCGGAGGCGACCATCGACATCCCCGGCTTCCGCAGCGTCACCGTCGCCAGCACCTACTACGTGAACGGCTTCGAGGAGAGCTCCACCAGGGTGGTCCGCGACGCCGCCGGCAACGTGCTGAGCCAGGTCGATCGCACCACCCGGTACGATGACGCCGGGCGTCCCTCCATGCTGATGGTGAACGGACAGCCGCTCTACACGCTCTACTACGATCCGGAAGGCCGCCTCGAGCACGCCTCGTTCACCGACGGCTCCACGCTCTCCTTCACGCACGACCCCGAGACGCACCTCCGTAACGGGTACCAGGAGAGCGCCGACGACTTCTCGCTGAGCGCCTCCTGGAGCTTCGATCAGCGCGGACTCATCGTGTCGGAGTCGTTCGACCGCGACGGCCAGACGTACGTGATGAGCTACGTCCACGACGCCCGCGGCTTCCTCACGGACGCCACCGGTCCAGCGCCCGCCACCTATCAATACGGCGCCGACGGCCGCCCCACGAACGCCCGCACCGGCACGGTCAGCGTCAACGGCATCACCTATGCGTTCGACGCCTCCGGCCGCGTGATCCAGAAGGGCGACCTCATCCTCGAGTACGGCCCGAGCGGGGACGTCGAGCAGGCGACCCTCGCACCCGACTCCGCTGACCGTGAGACCTGGACCTTCGACTACGACGAGGCCGGCCGCCGCATCCTCAAGCGCGAGAACGGCGCCGTGACGGCGGCCTATCTGTTCGGGGGGTACCTCGACGGCACCGCCTTCATCGATCCCGTCTACGTCGACACCCGGCTGGTCGGTGTCCTGATCGACGACGCGTTCGTCCCGCTCGGCACCGACCCCCGCGGATCGGTGGTGGCGGGCGACGGCGCCTGGGACTGGCCGACGCCCTACGGCGCCCGTGTTCTCCGGCCCGCCGTCGCGGCCGCGGTCGACTACGCGGAGAAGGGCTTCGATCCGGACCTCGGCACGGTCCGCATGGGCATCCGCGACTACGATCCCGATCTGGGGCAGTTCTGGGGCCCCGACCCGCTCTTCTTCGAGGAGGATCCGACCAAGTGCATCGAGAGCCCGGTCGAGTGCAACCTCTTCAGCTACGCGAGCAACGATCCCACCCGGTATCGCGACCCCTCCGGCCGCAACGCGGTCATCGTCCGCAACGAGGACACGCACACGATCACGATCCGCGCCACGATCTCGATCTGGGGCAGCAAGGCCAGCGACGCGGTGGCGCAGCACATCGAGAGCGACATCGAGAGCACCTGGGGCCAGGTCAAGACCTGGACCGACGCCAGGACCGGGCAGGTCTACGATCTCCAAGGTCAACGTCACCGTCCGCTTCGTGGGCGACTACCTGGACAACGACGAGCGACGAAATCTCCGGCAGGGGTACGGCGGCAACAACCTGATCGAGGTCAACGACATCGGACGCTCGTACGTCTCCGGGCCGAACACCGGGGAGTGGGGCTACCAGCAGATCTTCAACCCCAGCGGCAACGTGGCGGCCCACGAGTTCGGCCACCTGCTCGGCATCGACGACAAGTACACGGATCAGGTCGTGGCCGGCGCGAAGGTCTCCGTACCGAAGGCCGGCTGGAGCAACGCCGACCTGATGGCCAACAGCTGGGGCGGCGTCGTGGACACGCGCCAGATCGATCTGGTGCTCCCCTTCGCGTTCGCCAAGAAGCCCGACGTTCGCACCGGGCCGAACAAGACCATCAACTGGTACATGATCAACGTGAAGGACTTCCGGTAGCGGTCGACCTCAAAGAACGCCGACGAAGAAGGGCGGATCGACGACCGGCTGCAACCCGAGGAACGAGAGCGCACCGGTCGCCGGATCGATCGAGAAGATCGCCACGTTCGACGAGCCCTGATTGGCCACCAGGGCGAAGGCGCCGTCCGGCGTGAGCGTGAAGTTTCGCGGCGTCTCCCCCCGCGTCTCCTCGTGTCCGATCGGCGTGAGCGCACCGTCGGGGCCAATGGCAAAGATCGCGATCAGCCCGGGACCGCCCATCACGCGCTCGCTCGCGTACAGATACCGGCCCGAGGGATGCACGTGTACGTCGGCGCCGGTGCTCTGTCCGGTGAACCCGCTCGGGAGCGCGCCGACCGACTCGAGGAACGACAGCGTCCCGGCGGCGGCGTCGTAGGCGAAGACGGAGACGTCGTTGTCGAGCTCTCCGATCACGTAGACCCGATCACCGCCGGGAGAGAATGCGAGATGCCGCGGCCCCGAACCGGCCGGCGCCGCCGCGTGCGGCGGAGTGTTCGGATCGAGATGCCCGCTGGCGGTGTCCCACGCGTACTGCGCGATCCAGTCCTCGGCCTTGGCGGGCACCAGCACGAAGCGCTGGTCGGGCGACAGACGCACCGAGTGGGACTGGGCGCCCGAGCTCTCCAGATCGGTGGCGTCGTCGATGGCGCCGCTCGCCTGCACCCCGAAGACCTCGGTGGTGCCCTCGTTGTAGTGCGCGGCCAGCAGCCGATCGCCGCCCTGGTCGAGCTCGACGTAGACCGGGTGGCCGCGCGCGTCGCGGCGATCGAGCTCGTGCAGGCGCCCCGCCACCCGGTCGATCCCAAAGCTGAGGATGCGGCCGCCGCCCTCGTCCGCCGAATGCACGACCCCCCGCGTCCGGTCGAACGCGAGATACGACGCGATCTGGCCCGCCGCCACGCTCCCGGTGCACGCCAGGGTGGCGAGCTCGGGATCGAAGCGATAGGCGGTGATGCGACCGTCGGAGCCGCCGTAGCGACCCGTCCCGACCAACACCAGGGGATGGGGCGTGGGCGTGCCGCCGTCCTCCCTCGCGGCGTCGCGGGGCCCGGCGTCCGGCACCGCCCCGCCCGCGTCCACGGCCCCATCGACGCCGTCGCCCGCTCCGTCGACGGCCCCGTCTGCCAAAACAGCGGCGTCCGTCGGGCCGGGGGCGTCCTCCGTCGCGGCGTCGCCGCCCGCCGGCGGCTCCCCCGGGGACGCGGTGCACGAAGACAGGAAAAGGCCCGTGATGATCGCTCGCACCGCCGAAGTCTGCACCGAGCCGGCCCCGCACCGACACGCGAAAAACGGCGCAGGGATCCACCGCAGCATGTCCACGGATTGACGGCGATGCCTTCGACGATGACAGGTCGGATGGTCGCGGGCGCCCAGCCCGTGCAATCCCTGCTCGCCTACAATCTCGCCCCGCGCTAATCAAGCCCCCCATGTCGGACCTAGCCCCGAACTGGCCCCCCTCCGCGACGACCGTCGACGACGAGCTCGCGCGGCTCGATCAGGCGCTCTTCGACCTCGAGGATTGCGGGGGCGCCAGCGTCAACCTGATCCACTGTCCGAACGCATCGGCCGAGCAATCGCTGGTGAAGAAGCTCGCCGAGCGCGCGAGAGAGCGACGGTTCGTGACGGCCGAGGTCTCGATGCGCGAGTCGAGCCCGAACACGCCCGACGCCCTGGTACGCTCGATCCTCGACGGCCTGGTGCCGCCGACGGAGACGCGTCCGAGCGGGCTCCTCTACCTGCTCGAATCTGTTCCGCGAGCGCTACGGCAAGAACAGCGGCCCGCGGTTCGTCGAACAGGCCCAAGCCGAGGGCGCCGACGGGGATCTGACCGCTCTGGTCACCGCGTTTCTCTCCTCCCAGGACGAGGAGGCGGCCGCCGAGGTCCGGGCCTACGAGGCCTGGCTGGCGGGGACCGAGCCGCCGCGGCGCACGCGCAACCCGAACGTGCGGCGAGCCCTTTCGGATCGGACGGCCCAGCGTGCTCTGGGTGAGCTGACCCGGATCATGCGGGCGCTCGGTCATCGTGGGATGACGATCTTCCTCAGCGAGGGCGACGCCATCCCGCAGCGAACACCTCGCCAGCGCGAGAAGGCCTACACGGTGCTCCGCGAGATGGTGGACAACTTCGACAGCGGCCGCGGCGCGCGCTCGGCGCGGATCACGATCACCGGGACCGATGCGCTCTTCGTGGGTGAGAGCTCGATCGGCTCGCTGGCACCGCTGCGGATGCGGCTCGAGATCCCGTCGGACGCCGAGCCGCCGCCGCCGCATCGATCGTGGACCTCGCTGATCCGCGATCCCTCCGAGTACGTGCACCGGCGGATCGTGCGACCATCCGAGAACAAGGCGAACGGCCTCCGCACCCTGGTGCGAATCTCCGAAGGGTTGCCGCCGACGCAGGCGGTCAGCACGCTGAGCGTCGGCTTCGACGCGATCGAGGACACGATCGACCGCCTCTTCGCGGCCAATGGAACCGCTGAGGACGCGTTCTCCGTCCTGGTCGGTGAGTACGGGAGCGGCAAGACGCACCTCATGCTCCACCTGGCCGAGCGCGCGCTCGAGGCGAAGCGACCAGTCTTCTGGCTCAACCTCGAGCGCATGAACCTCGACCTCGGCAACCCGTCGCGACACCTGGCGCGCCTGCTCGAGCACTCGAGCCTACCGCTGAAGAACCGGCCCTCCGCCGCCGAGCGGGCGGCCTACTGGACCCGCTCGAGGCCCAAGCTCAAGGCCCTCAGGACCTCGCTGGAGGAGATCGCGGAGGGCGAGCGCGGCGACGCGATCGCGGCCGAAAAGGCGCTCCGCATCTGGGATCACGCCAAGAACCCCGAGCGCGCGCTCGAGAACTTCCTCCTGGCCCTCGACCTGGAGAGCAAGGGCTCCGGCATGAGCTATCGCAAGGACGCCTATCAGCGGTTGCTCCTCTGGATCACGTTGCTCGAGCGGCTCGAGGACACCAAGGGCGCGGTCCTGCTGATCGACGAGGCCGAGAACCTCTACACCAGCGGCCGCTCGTGGGCCGAACGTCGGGGTGCGCTCAGGGCGCTCGCGTTCTACACCAGCGGCGCGTTCCCCGCGAGCTGCGTGGTCATGGCGATGACGCCCAACGTCTTCGACGAGATGAGGAAAGAGGCGCGCCAGCTGCTCTCCGAGGTCGACGAGATGTCCACGACGCTCGAGATCGAGGACGTGGCGCGCTTCCGCACCAACCTGTTCCGGTTCGATCCGGATCCGGTCCCGGCGCTCACCGCGACCCAGCGAATGGATCTCTGCGAGCGCGTCCGCCTCCTCCATCGCTCGGTGCGCGGCGCCGTCGAGGTCGAGGGATGGGAGAACCGAGTCCGGCAGCTGGTGCGCCAGCACAACTCGCCGCGGCCGCTGATCCGAACGCTGATCGACGAGCTCGAGTCGGCCTGGTGGGCCGGCGACTGATCACTCCCGCGAGAAGCCCATCGCTAGGCCGGCCGCGATCCCCGACCAGGCACCGTCCGGCGTACCGCCTCCTGCCGCGCCTTGCCGGTCAGTGGGTCAGCGGCGGCGCAACAGCCCGCGGCGCTCGGCGAGCGCGAGCAGGCGCTCGTAGGTCTGTTCCGACTCGCTGCGCCGGTCGCCCCAGGCCCGCGAGGGGTTCGCGTCCAGGAACAGCTCGAGCTCCGGCTGTCCGGTCTTCGACTGCGCGGCGCCGAAGACGTGGTGCCGGCATTCATCTGCATAGATCACGGAATCGTCGGCCTCGATCACCGGCAGCTCCGTCGGCGGGAGCGGGACTCCGCCTGCAATGCGATCCATGTCGAGGAGATCGGTCATGTCGGCGGCGGCGGCGTCGCGCAGGGTCAACGGGTGGAGCCCGTACAGCGTCTCGAGGAAGGCCAGAAACGACGTGTGTTCGAAGACGGTGTGGCTGTTGTAGCGCGCCTTGATCCAGGGCCCGCTCACCACCGTCGGCACGCGGAAGCCCAGCTGATCAAAGCCCTCCTCGGCGCGCTCATCCACGGACTTGGGCGGCGGCACGTGATCGAAGAAACCGCCGTGCTCGTCGTACGTGGAGATGAACGTGCATCGTTTCCAGCTCGGGCTCTTGGCCAGGGCGTCGTAGATGCTCGCCAGAAAGATCTGGCCTGCCAGCGGATGGCCCGGCGGATGGTCGTCGTTCAGCCCGTAGATCGGCTCGACGATGGCGAGGTTCGGAAGCGTACCGGCGGCCGCGTCGTCGAAGAACTGATCGATCGAGACGAAGTTGGCGCGATCGTACTCGCGGGAGAAGAGGAAGGAGAAGGAGACGTTGCTATAGTAGATACGCCAGCTGCGACCCTCGGCCTCCATCCGGTCGAAGATGGTGGGGAAGGCGTAGTCGTGCCCGGCGTCGTTGTTCTTCACGCCGTCGCTCTGCGCGCCCAACGAGTAGAAGCGATTCGGCCAGGTCCCGCCCAGGATCGAGGAGAACCATCGCTCGCAGAGCGTGTGACGATCGGCGATCCGATGGATGATCGGGATCTGATCCCGCGTGAGGTAGCCCATCACCTCGCCCGCGTGCTCGATGCCGTTGGAGGCCTCGGCCTCCAGCACGAAGCCGCTGTTGGCGCCGCCAGCGAACTGGCCGCGGGCTCGGTTCCACGAGTGTGGAGGGTCGACGAGACAGCGGGCGGTCTCCGGATAGACGGGGAACTGCTCCCCGGTGCTGCTCGCGTTGAACATGCCGCCCCTCAGGCCGTCGATCAGGCGGCCTTCGTTGATCGAGAGCGTCCCGAAGTAGTGATCGAAGCTCCGGTTCTCGAGCATCGTGAAGACGACGGTGTCGATCGTCTCCTCGAGCGGCCGCATCTTCCCTGCGCACCGCACCAGCAGCGGCGAGACCGCCAGGGCACCGAGAGACTTCAGGACCGTCCGCCGGTCGACGTGCCGCATGGTTCTCTTGGTACGTAGACCCGCGGATCCTGGCAAGACCGATCACTGGCAGGCGGCAGTGAAGTCGTCACAGCAGTCTCCATAACCGGTGCAGAGGTCGTCGCAGTAGCAGCTGCCGTCGGGCGAGGAGAGGTCACACCGATTCCAGCAGCTGTCGGTGTCGCACCGTGGAGCGTAATCCCGGCAGCAATCGCCAAAGCCGACGCAGGCGTCGTCACAGAAGCACCCAGCGGCCGATCGGCCGTTGCAGGAGCCGGCGCAGGTCCCGCTGCACTTCGTCAGCGAGATCTGCTGAACCGTGGCGTTGAAGTGCGAGTAGGCCGAGGCGAGACCTCCGACGGTGACCCACGCGTGCGCGGTGACCTTGATGTCGACGAACTTCGCGGCTCCGGGCGCGCGCGTGAAGTTGCACGCCAGATTCCGCACCCCGGGTGCGGGCGTTCCGTGCTCGTTGTAGCGCGCGATGTAGAGCGGGAGCGACTGCGAGCACTTGACGACGCCGTCGATCCTCGCCTCGAGCAACAGCTCGATCCCCGCCTCGCCGTAGCCGAACAGGTAGGACTCCACGTGCGCGACCGCATCCGAGACGTCGACCCGCGCGCGCGCCGTGAGATCGTGATCGGACTTCGGCGCCAGGATGGCGGCCGAGAGCGCATCGCGGAAGTGCTCGTCGTCGGCGACGATGTCCTCGGCGCCCGCGCTGAGGAATCCATTTCTGCCGGAGAAGGGCCGCGAGGGATAATACGTCCAGTTTAGGGGATCGGTCCTAGTCTCGCTCTGACAGAGGGCCTGCGCCTGTGCGGTCGCCGGCGCCGACAGGGCCAAAAGAGCGATCGAGAGCGTGAGTCGGGGAGCGTCGAATGGCATCGGGTTCGTCCTTTCGATCCCTACAGGCGCCGGCCGGTGAACAACGTGACGAGACGATCGTCGTTTTCTTCCACGCCGCCCTCTTGATGCTCCGTCCAAATACGGGCACGAGACGGCATCATGAATCCGACCCGACGCCTCCTCGCCCTCACCGCGGTTGCTCTCGTGTGCGCGTGCCGGAGCTCCGGCACGCAGGCCACCACGGCGACGATCCCCACCGAGACGCTGAACTGGTGCACGCCGAAGAGCGACTACATCGCGACCGCCAGCGAGGGCGCCTTCTGGTCGGCCTCCACGAGTCGGTTCATGTTCATCGCGCAGATCGGGCTCGACTGCCCGGATCTCGGGGCGGCCTTCCAGATCGATCCGCGCCAGTGCGGGCAGGGCGCGTGCACCTCCATCCCGGCGACCTCGGAGCTGGCGGCGAAGGCGATCCGCGATCTGGCCACGGCCAAGGTGACCGTCTTCTCCAACATCGCGGGCTGTAACTCCATCACGCACCTCGTCGGTTTGGGATTCGAGGCGATCGGCCTCTGCGCGGACGCGAGCCTGCCGAGCTTCCCGATCGTCGATGGGCCGAACGGCAACCCGTCGTCCGAGCAGATGCCGAGCGCCTTCGAGGGCTGCATCGAGGTGCCCTGCCTGCCCAACAATTGCACCGCCGGCGACGATCCCAACCACCGCCAGAACGTCCAGGCGAACCCGGGCTGCGAGTGTCCTCAGACCGACGTGGCGGCGCGCTGTCAGGAGGTCCAGGCGGCGGACTGCACCTGCTACGAGTTCTGCTGCAGGTCGACCGAAGAATGAAGGGGCGCTTGGCCCTGATCCTCGCCGCGGCGTTCGCGTGCACCCCCAAGCCGCGCGAGCAGTGCCGGCGCGCGTTCGAGGTCGAGGACTACGCGCGGGCCGCCTCGATCTGCGCCGAGGTGTACGCGCGGACCGGTGACGTCGAGGCCGGGACGACCGCGGCGCGAGCCGAGGGCAGGCTCGAGCACCTCGAGGCCACGATCGCCTGGGCCGAGCGGCTCGGCGACGATCCGAAAGCCGCCGCCGCGTGGAGAAGCGCTGCGTTCGCAGAGGAGACGCTGGAGCACGCGGAGCGCGCCCGCGCCGCCGACGTGCGGGCGTCGGCGCTCTACGAGCAGGCCGGTGAGCTCGGCGAGGCCGCCTATCACGCGCACCGCGCCATGGACGCCGACTGGCACGCCTCGCGGTTGCTGGCCGCGCTCGAGCAGGCGGAGCGCGCGTTCGATCTGGCCTGGCGCTCGGAGGACCTCGAGATGCGCCGCGTCTCCTTCACCAGCCTCTTCCTCACGCTCCACGACGCCGGCGACTTCGAGTCGGCGCGGGCGCTGCTCGCAAAGACGCGGGCGGCGGTCCCCGATCCGGATCCGGCCTTCCTGATGTTCATCCGTTTCTACGAGGCGCTGCTCCACCAGTCGGAGGGCCGGGTCCGGCTCGCCGCCGCCGGCTTTCGCTCGGCGCTCGAGGCGTACCGCACGCTCGATCGGCCCCGACCCGATGTCCGCCGCGCGATCCGCTTCGATCTGGTGGAGACGCTGCTGGCGCTCGGAGATCTCGACGCCGCGGAAGCCCAGCTGGCGCGGGCTGCCGCCGAGGCCCCCGAGGACCTGCCGAGCCACATGCGATCGAGCCAGGCGTACTACGGCGCGCTGGTCGCGCTCGCGCGCGGTCGGGCCGAAGAGGCGGAGCGGATCCTGCGTCCTGCGCGCGACGCAGATCCGATCCCCGACTGGCGATGGCGTCTCGAGCACCTGCTCGGTCGCGCGATGGCGGCGCAGGGTCGCAACGACGAGGCCGCCGGCGCCTTCTCCCGCTCGATCGAGGGCGTCGAGGCGCTGCGCGCCGCCATGAAGTACGACGACCTGAAGTCGACGCTCCTCGCCGACAAGCGCGCTCCCTACGAGGCGCTGTTCGCGCTTCGACTCTCCGAGGGACACGTGGACGAAGCGCTCGCGATCTCCGAGCGGGCCCGGGCACGCGCGTTCCTCGACGTGTTCCTCGCGAGCCGTCACGATACGCGGGCGCGGCTCTCGGTGCTCGAGTCGCTGGCGCCGCGCTTGACCGCATCTCCACCCGAGGCCCCGGCCCCGGCCCCAACCCCGATCGGATCGACCGAGCGCGCGCTCGCCGGCGAAAACGTGCTCGACTTCTTCCGGGCGGGAGACGCGCTCTATCGCTATAGCCACACCGCGGGCGGCACCGCCCAGATCGATCGGATCCCGGCGTCGATCGAGTCGATCTCCGAGCAGGCCAGGAAGGTGGAGGCGGGCGGCAGGGACCTCGCCCCTTACCTTGCGCTGGGACGGACGCTGCTCGACGGCGCCGCGCTCCCCACCCGGCGCGGCGCGACTCTCTACGTCGTCACCGACGAGCCGATCGCCAACGTCCCCTTCGCTGCGCTCCGCGATCGCGACCGGTTCCTCATCGAGCGCGCCGCCATCGCGTACGTGCCGAGCCTGACGGTGCTGGCGGCGCTGTCCGGCGCGGCACGGACCAGCAGCGCCGCCGCCGTCGTGCTGGGCGCCTCGCGATCGTTCGATCCGTCCCGGCCCGAGCTCACCGGCGCACGCGACGAGGCCGAGGCGGTGGCCGCGCTTCTCGGCGTGACCGCGCGGCTCGGTCCCCGCGCCACCCGCGACGCGCTGAAGGCGGCCGGCGGCGCGGCCGTGCTCCATGTCGCCGGGCACGCCTCCGCAGGCGCAGCCGGTGGCACGCTGGAGCTGGCGGATGGTCCGGTCGACGCCGCCGCGATCCTGGCCTGGCATCTCCACCCGAAGCTCGTCTTCCTCGCCACCTGCTCCTCGGGCACGCGCGACGCGCACGAGATCTCCGGCACGCTCGCCACCGCGTTCCTGGCGGCCGGCGCCCGCACCGCGGTGGCCACACTGCGCGCGATCCCGGACGCGTCGGCCCGGCGCTTCGCGGCCGCGTTCTACGCCGCGGGCGGCGCGGGTGCTCCGGCGGACGCGGTCGCGTCCGTGGCGCGCGACTGGATCCGCGACGGACGGCCCCCGGACGACTGGGCGCCCTTCGTGGTGTTCGGTCGCGGCGAGTGATCTCACCGCACGCGGAGCTCGCGCAGCTCGTAGCGGGCGCCGGCCTCGACCGCGTCCGCCACGTCGCCGTCGACGGAGCCCGAGGGCGCCGGGATCGACGCGGCTGAGGACAGCCAGAGGATCTCGTAGGTCCCTGGAGTGTCGAAGCGCAGCTCGAGCGTGGTCGTGTGCCCGTCGGCCCAGCAGTCGCCGGCGCCGGGACAGCGTGCCACCAGGAGCGAGCGATCGCGGTAGACGCGCAGATCGTGGTTCGCGGCCCCCGACTGGGCCTCGACCTGCAGGCGCTCGCCTGCCGCCGCGTCGCCGGACCGGACCACACCGTCCCCGGCGCGCACCCGGTACTCGAGGCTCACCGTCACCGGCGCGCGCAGGAGGAACGCGACCAGCAGACCCGCGGCCAGCGCGAGCGGCAGCGCCACCGCCGCCGCCTTGCGGAGACGGGACGGTGCGCGCGGCGGCGTCTCGCCTCGCTCCACCGCCGCCCACAGGCGCTCGCTGGCCGATGCCGACAGCGCGTGGCGATCACTCAGGCGCGAGAGATCGCCCGCCAGCTTTCGGTTCGCCTCCAGGTTCGCCCGACACTCGGCGCACGACTCCACGTGGGCGCGCGCTTCGGCGTCGAGATCGTCGTCGTCGATCCAGCCGTCGCGGTCGAAGCGATCGCACGCCATCACGCGCCCTCCCCTTCGACACACTTGCGCAGCACCGGCATCGCGCGGGACACCCGGGCCCGCAGCGTCGCGGGCTTCTCGCCGCAGACCTCCGACATCTCCTGGTACGAGAAGCCCTGGGCATACCTGAGCAGCACCGCGGCGCGGGCCTCGGGCGCGAGCGCCCGCACGCAGCGTTCGAGCGCGCTGAGACGTTCGCGATCGCCCAGCCGATCCTCAGGCGACGCACCGACGTCTTCGGCTTCGGGCGCCACCGCGGTGAGCGTGAACCGCTTCTGTCGCCGGCGCCGCGCCCGGAGCTCGTCGAGGCAGCGGTGGCGGGCGATCCGGTAGAGCCAGGTCTTGAGGCTCGAGCGCCCGGAGAAGCGATCGAGATCGCGGAAGGCCTGAAGGAACGTGGTCTGCCAGACGTCGTGGGCCGCGTCGTCGTCGTCGATCATCGCCCGGAGATAGCGATAGATCGCGACCCCGTAGAGACGTTCGAGCTCCGCGAGCGCGGCGCGCGCGTCCTTCGCCTCGACCGCGGCGCGGACGTCGACCTCGACATCGCCGGGGCTCGAGACGGGAGACGCAGCGGTCGCGCGGGTCACGCCGCCCGAGGGTAGCCGACCGCGCTCACTCGGTCACGGCCGTCGAGGACTTGATCCACGATCGGTGCGCGTCGATCCGCGTGAACACCGATCGCCCGGGCCCCTGCGCGCCGGTGGTGCGCCAGGAGGCGATCCCGATCAGCGCGCCGAGCTCGCTGAAGAGCGGGCCCCCGGAGTCGCCCGGGCGCGTCACCGCCTCCGTCAGGATCTCCTGCGGCTCGAGGTGCGCGACCCGCACCCGCACCGCGCCCGACCGTGCGAAGAGGACCACCGCTCGGCCGGCGTCCTCGGCCCGACCGAGCGGCGGCGGCGGCGACACGGTCACCGGCCCAGCGACCCGGAGGAGCGCCAGATCCGCTCCGTGGAGCCCGCGGAGACCGTCGTAGCGCCCGCCCAGCGCGATCGCCCGCTCCACCGCGCTCGCGCCCACCTCGCCCCGGACCCGAAAGCGAGCGGCCGGCTCCACCCCGTCCGCCGACCGATCGCGCACGCAGTGCTTCGCGGTGACGACCCAGCGGTCGGCGATGGTCGCGCCCAGGCACCAGGGCTCACCGTCGCGATCGATCGCCACCACCGCACCGGCCTGATCCGGGCCGGCGGAGGCGCAGGCCGCCAAAACCAAGACCGCGATCCGCGCGCTCATCCCGGGCAGAACCGACTGTTGAGCGGGCCGTTGCCGGTGCGCCGCTCGCCGTTGACGTCCTGATCGGCGACGCGACCCCAGCCGCAGACGGCCTCGCTCTCGTACTCGATGCAGGCGGTCGTGCCGATGCACCAGACAGCGGTCTCGATCGAGTCCTGTCCCTGGTTCGAGATGCTGGGCATCGGCCAGGAGTCGAACTCGGGATAGGTGAGCCCGGTGCGATAGACCACCGACCCGCTGGTGTACAGGTGCGTCGTGGGCAGCGCGCTGTACGTGGTGAAGCGGACGTTCGAGCCGTGCCGCGCCCAGGGAAAGGGGAACCAGGTCTTGTTGAAGAACGAGGTGAACTGCACACAGACGCCGTTGTGGCAGAGGTCCGCAGTGTTGGGCGCGGTCATCTCGCCGTCGGGCTCGAGATAGCTCGCATAGCCGTCTCCACACTCGCCGTCCGGATCCATGCAGACCTCCTCACCGGCGATGCTGACCACGCCGCGCACGCCTGCCACGTATGCGAGGACGGGTTCGCTCACCCGGTAGCGGACGCCGAGCTCCCGGTTCTCGAAGAACGCGTCCCCGCGCTGCGTATAGCTCCCGCGGAGACCCTCGAGCTCGCCTCGATCGTTCACGATCCGCTCCACGTTCCCGAACTTCGTGGCGACGAACTCCAGCATGGAGGCCCGATCGGCGAAGGTCCGGGGCGCCTCCTGGACGGGAAAGAACGTGCGGGAGCCGGTGGCGTCGATCGTGACGTCGGCACCACTGCGCGCGATCGCGGTCTGCTGATCCGGAGGGACAAAGCGCTCGAAGGTCTCGGGCGCGTCGATCGGCGCCGGACCGCCGCCCGAGCAGGCGGCACCGGCGAGAGAGAGTGTGGTGATGAGCAGAGGTTTGAGCTTCATGCTCCCTTGGGCGCCGCTCGCCGTGAAACGTGACACGCGATCAGCACCGTACCGAAGAGCACGAGGGACCATCCGTAGGCGACCGCCGCCCGGATCGCGATCACCCAGGGCACGCCCACCAGCCGGCGGTGGGGAAGAAACCAGATCTCGGCGCCGACGAGCGAGAGGCAAGCGCCGATCGCCGCCAGCAGCAGGAAGGGCACCAGCATGAACATCGTGCAGTCGAACGCGCGATCGAACGGGACCTTGGCGACCAGCTGCAGGACGAAGGCCGCCACCACCGCGCCGATGAGCCCGGCGCTCGCGCGGTCGGCGATCATCGAGATCAGCGCCCACAGCCCCATCAGCGGATCGACGCGCGTCATCAACAGCGCACGCCCGGCCTCCACCGGGGCGCACGCCGCCGACACCACCGCGATCCAGGGGAAGATCTCCCAGGCGTGGCCCTCGTCCTGCTCCAGGAGCGCGCGCAGCGTGCTCCGCGGCCGGATCACCACGCCGCCGAGCCGCGACAGATGCCCGAGCATCACCTTCGGCGGCGGCGGAGCACCAGGAGCGCCAGCCCGAGGAGCACGAGCGGGCTCGCATCCCCGGACGCCGTGCATCCGCCCTTCTCCCGGGTGACCGGCGGCGGCTTGGTGATGACGCCGGCGTCCGTCTCCATCGGCAGGTCGAGCTCGCACTCGTCGAGGAAGTCGATGATCTCGACGTCGTCCACGCCCACCTCCACGGTACCGCTCGCCGTCTCGTCGTCCGCGACGAAGCGGAACTTCACGCGGTTGGTCGGCTCGACCGCATCGCGGATCCGCATCTCGGCGCGGGTCCAGTCCTCGCTCTCGTCGAGGATCCGTCCCAGCTCGACCCAGTGCTCGCCGCCGTCGTTCGTCGCCTGAACCACCAGCGCGGTGTCGCCGCCCAGCGCGCGCGCCGGCGAGACGGAGAAGTCCATCGCGCGGCGCCAGTACCAGAACACGAGCTTGGGATCGCGGGTCTCTCGGAGCGCGAACGCCGGGCTCTCCAGCGTGGTGAAGCCGCCGTCGAGATCGTTGGCCGAGAAGCTCCCGCCCAGCGCCGAGCCGGTCTGAAAGGACAGCTTGCTCTCACCGGGCGAGTGGTCCTCGCCCAGCTGCGTGACCACGCCGAGCACCGAGGCGAACTCGGGCTCCCCCAGATCCCACTTGCCGCGCAGCGCCGTGTCCTCGCCGTCGGGATCGATCTTCCAGTCGGGCGCCTCGTCCAACGGATCCAGGCGGAGCGACTTGGTGCCCACGCCGATCGTCAGGTGGCCCTGGAAGATGGGGCCCTCCTCGGTGATGAAGCGCGCGGAGAAGCCGAGGGCGCCGCCGCACGCGACGGTCGACGAGACGGTCACCCGAAACGGCGCGGGCAGCCTCGCGATCTCCCCCTCGCCCACCGACGGCACCTCGATCGGCGATCCGGTCAGCGTCGCCACCGAGCCGATCGGCTCCAGCTCCACCATCACGTGCTGGCTGGTCCCGATCCCCTTGTTGATGATCGACAGCGTCAGGTCGAACGACTCACCGGGCGCCACCAGATCGTCGTTGCCGTCGGTGACGTCCTGGCCGGCCAGCCCGATCAGCGGCTCCGGGCAGCGCTCCGTCACCTTGGTGCACAACGCCGAGCTCGAGCGCGTCCAGATTCGCCACGACTCCGGGAAGTCGCGGGCGACGTCCTGCAGGTGCGTCAAGTGCGGCGCCCAGGAGCTGCGCGGCTCGCCGGGCGCGGTCACCAGCACCATCGCCACCCGGTAGTACGGATTCTCGGTGGCCACGGGCGGGTTGCGCGGGCCCAGCGCGCGGATCACGTCGGTGATGCTCACCGGGTGATCATCCGCCACCACGGTGGCGTTGAGCGGCACCGGCGTGACCTTGTCGAGCGGATTGCCGCCGAGCGTGGCGTCGGTGAGATAGAAGAAGTCGGGCACCTCGGTCTTGGGGATGAAGCCCATCCCATACAGATCGAGCGGCGCGAAGCCGAGGTTGGTCCCGCGATTGTGGAACATCCTCGGGCCGATCTTCTCCCAGAACTGTCCGTCCTGGACCGAACCCTCGGAGTGGGCGAGCCGGCTCCAGTGCGCGCCCATGCGTCCGATCAGATCGTCCTTCGCTCCGTTCCCATCCGCCTTGTCGAACATCATGAAGAACAACCAGCGGTGCGACAGCTCCTGCCCGATGACCGCGTGATACGTGCCGGTGATCTGGTTGAGCCCGTCGAAGCTGCCGCCGCCCCACATCAGCATGCTGTTCATGTTCGAGAAGCCGGAGAGGCGTCCCTGGTCCGGGAGGCCCCAGCCGGGGCGTCCGTTGAACGTGTCGATCCCGAGACCCGAGACCGAGTTCTTGATCGCCTGGTAGTACGCCGAGCCCGCGTTCGCCTCGTCGATGAATGAGGTATAGATCTGGATCGTGTCGAAGACGTCCGGGTACTCGGCGAGGACGCGCTGCACGATCGCGACCTGGTTGTCCTGCGTGATTCCGAAGACGCCCGGCCCGCCGATCGCGACCGTCTGATCGTCGCCCTCCACCACCAGCACCTCGCCCTCGAGCGAGAGCTTCGAGCGGTTGATCCCGATCTCCGGGATCTGCCGGACGAAGGCCGGGTTGGGGACGAAGCCTTGGTTCGCCGCCGTGTCGTTCGCATAGATCCCCGGCGGAGGCGCTTCGCCCGTCGGCGGGGCGATCGGGGGGCTGCAGGCGAGCAGCCAGGCGGGCGCGCAGGAGAACAGCAGGCGCTTCACGGCGCCCACACCGTATCCCAGGCGATCTCAGGGTTCACCTCGGGTTTTCTCGGTGAATCATGCGCCGGACAGTCCGTCTGACCGATGCCTACAGCGACAGCCTGGGTACGATGATGCCCCATGGAACGGGTCGCCCTCTGTTTGGGGGTCTTGCTGCTGGCGCCCGACGCCCACGCCACCACGGTCAAGCTGATGAGCCTCCTCGAGAAGACGGAGGCCTCGCCATTGGTGGTGCACGGCGTCGTCGAGCGCGTCGAGACCGGCTGGGCCGTGTTCGGCGCGAGGGTCGAAACGCGGATCACGCTGAAGGTCCTGGAGGCGATCAAGGGCGGCGTGCCCGCCGGTGAGCGCCTCACCTTCCGGCAGGGCGGCGGCACCGTCGACGGCTTCACGCAGACGGCGCCCGGGCTCTCCACCTTCGAGGAAGGCGAAGAGGTCATCATGTTCCTCGAGCCCTACCTCGAGACCTACGTGCCGATCGGCATCGGCGTCGGGAAGTACGAGGTCCAGGTCTCGAACGGCGAGAAGTACGTCTTCCACGATCCGCACGTGGCGGCCGTCCGCTTCGACGCCACGCAGCCGATCACGATCGAGCCCTATCCAGCCATGAGGCCGGAGCCGCTGGCGCTCTTCCTCAAGCGCCTCCGCTCCTACGCCCGAGGCATCCCCACCCACGAGGTGGTCCAGCCGCGGAAGGGCGGGATCATCAAGCCGCTGATCAAGGGAGACCGGTGATGCTGTTCCACCCCGTCATCACCACCGCCCTGCTCTCGGTCGGCTGGCAGCCGACCGGGCTCCGCTGGAACGCGAACCAGTTTCCGATCCCATATTGCATCACCACGAACGCCGGGAACACGAACGTGAGCGCCGCCGGGCAACGCTCGGCGGTCGAGGCCGCGATCCGCTCCTGGATCAACACGAACAACGGCGGCGGCCTCTCTTGCAGCACCTACAACGCGGCCCCCGCCGGCTTCTCCTGCTCCGTCGGCGTGAACACGAACGACGGTCATCAGAACATCTTCTGGACCACCAACTGGACCAACGGCTCCAGCGCCATCGGCGTGACCTGGTCCACCGGCAACGGCCAGGGCTGCGGCAACGTCACCGACGACACCGGGCAGTTCAGCCAGCTCGGCTGCAAGTACGACTCGGACATCGAGTTCAACGATCGCGACTTCTTCTGGACCACCAACGGCAGCGGTACCGACATCCAGTCCATCGCGGTGCACGAGTACGGGCACTTCATCGGGCTCGATCACTGCACCAACAACGGCACCTGCCAGGTGGGCACCGGCATCATGGCGGCCGCGTATCCCGGCGGTCTGATCCGCTCGCTCTTCAACGACGACGTCCAGGGCGGCTGCGCGCTCTACCCCGGCACCCCGGGCGGGGTCGGCTGGCCGTGCGGGGCCGCCAACCAGTGCACCTCGAACATCTGCGTCAACCCGGGCACCACCGGCTACTGCAGCCAGACCTGCGGCACCTGCCCGCAGGGCTTCATCTGCGACGCCAACCCCCAGAACCCGGGCCAGATGGTCTGCGTGCGGGACGACGGCCTCAACAAGGATCAGTGCGAGGTCTGCCAGATCGGCCTGCCGGGCGCGTGCGCGAGCAACGGCATCTGCGTCCGCGGCCTCCCCAGCAACAACGAGGGCCGCTGCGTCGAGCCGTGCGCCGGCACCACCTGCGACACGAACTACCAGTGCCTGACCGTCCAGTTCCAGGACGGAAGCACGGACGACTACTGCTTCCCACGATCGAACGACTGCAACGACCCCGGCAACTTCACCGAGCTCCAGCTCGGCCAGAACTGCACCGGCAACCCGCCTTGCGCCGCGAATCTCGAGTGCGTCGGCACCAGCAACTCGGGCATCTGCGCGCCCGAGTGCACCGGCAACCCCGGTGCGTGCCCGCAGTCCTGGGCGTGCGCCGACTTCCAGGGCGGGCAGTCGTTCTGCCTGCCGTCGGTGAACGAGGGTCAGTCGTGCGAGGGCCTGGTCGCGTGCAGCGTCGGGCCCTGCCTCATCACGACGCAGGGCGGCGCTGCCACCTGCTTCCGCGACTGCGATGGCAACGCGGGCGCCTGCAACAACGCTCAGGCCTGCAACACGTACAGCCTGCAGGGTGGAGGCTCGGTCTCGATCTGCGAGCCGCCCGGCGTCCCGCCGAACCCGCCCGATGCCGGCGTGATCTTCCCGGACGCCAGCGTCATGCCCGGCGACGACGCGGGCATGGTGGGGGACAAGGACGCCAGCGTGACCCCGCAGGACGACGGCGGGACCGTGACCACCCCGGACGCCGGGCAAAACCCGGAGAGCTGCGACTGCGACCTCACGTTCGCCTGCGACCCGAACTGTGGACAGTGCGATCCGGAGTGCAACTGCGCGTGCGATCTGACCACCGCATGCGATCCCGGATGCGGAGCCTGTGATCCGGAGTGTCTGAACGGCGTCGATCCGAGGGGCACCGGCTGCTCGGGTTGCACCAGCACCGAGGCGCCGGTTGACCCGTCCTTCTCACTGGGATTGGCGGCGCTGCTCGCCGGCCTGTTCCTCACCCGCAAGCGGCGGTAGATTCGAAGGGTGTCCTCGCCGGCGGAGATACCGCACGCAGACGAGGCGCTGAAATCCCTCGTTGCGCGCTTCCAAGCGGATCCCGCGGAGGCCTTCATCGAGCTCTGCGCCGCGCTGCTCGCCCGTGGCCACGCCTCGGAGGCTCTCCGGGTCGCGGAGCACGGGCTCCAGATGGAGCCGACCAGCGTCGAGGGCCGGATCGAGCGGGCGGCCTCGCTGCTCGCGCTCGGCCGGCCTCGCGTCGCTTACGTCGAGCTCCGGCGCGCCCTCGCCATCGATCCGAGCCACCGCCGCGCGATGCGCCTCCTCGGGAAGGCGTTCGTCGACGCGGGGGCCCCGACCCGCGCCGCCGACCTGCTGGCGAAGCGCTCGATGAACGAGGACTCCGAGGACACCAGGTCGGACACGGCGAAGACACCGCCGCCGAAGGTCGCCAAGCCTCGCCTCCCGCCGCCCTCCGCCGACACGAAGCCGCTCCAGGCGGCCCGCAGCACCACGGAGCCACGCGGACAGAGCATCCCGGATCTGTTCTCGGCCTTGACCAAGGACCTTGGCCTCGGCGGCGCGGTCCCGGAGGCGCCCGTCCGGCGCGTCGAGGTCACGCAGATCATCCGCAGGAAGGGGCTTCCGCGGGCGCCCCGCTCGGCCAGCGAGCTGGTCGCGATCGAGGGACCGATCGTCGACACCACCCAACCGGGCCACCTGATCGAGGCCCAGGGCGTCGACGAGATGGACGCGATCGCGCCGCCGATCGCCGAGCCGCTCTTCGATCGCGCCACCACCGATCAGTTCTCGATCGCCGGCTTCACGCTGGGTGACGACGAGCCGCTCTTCCAGGACGACATGCCGTTCGAGGTCCGCCCGGTCGATGCGGACGAGCCCGCCTCCCGTGCGCCCACCGTGCCGACCGGCAAGCCGCCGGCGCGGATGACCCGCGTGGATCCCGCGGGCGAGGCCGGTGACACGGTCGTCGACGTCGTCGAGGAGATGTCGGGCCCGCTCGAGGAGTTGCGACCCAACAGCCCGGCGCCGCTCAACTTCGACGAGGAGGCCACCCCGCTGTCGCCGCTGCCGGTGGTCGAGAAGAAGCGGCCGCAGGCGGCCGAGAGCCCGCGGCTCGAGGTCATCGATCCCAAGCCCAAGCAGGCGCACGTGGCCATGGCCATCGCCGGCGCGCTGGCGATCGTGCTCTATGCGGTCGGCCTGTTGTGGGCCTCCTACGACACGATGAAGCCCTGGTTCCCGCACGGGAGCGACTCGTCCGCGCAGGAGCAGCAGAGCGCGGATGGAAGCGGCAACGCCACCGCGCGTGTTCCTTGACGTGCCCATCCTCGTTCAGAAGTACGGAGGCAGCTCCGTCGCCACCATCGACAAGCTCAAGCGGGTCGCGAGCCTCGTCTGTGACGCGAAGCGGGCCGGACACGACATGGTGGTCGTGGTCTCGGCCATGGGCGACACCACCGACGAGCTCCTCGAGAAGGCCAAGCAGATCGCGGACGAGCCGGACCGTCGCGAGCTCGATATGCTCCTGTCGGTTGGCGAGCGCATCTCGATGTCGCTCCTGGCGATGGCGATCCGCTCGCAGGGATTCGAGGCCGTCTCGCTGACCGGCAGCCAGTCCGGCATCATCACCACGTCGAGCCACGCGAACGCGCGCATCATGGAGGTGCGTCCGTTCCGAGTGCAGGACGAGCTCGAGCAGAACAAGATCGTCATCGTCGCGGGCTATCAAGGCGTCAGCTACAAGCGCGAGATCACCACCCTCGGGCGCGGCGGATCCGACACCACCGCGGTGGCGCTGGCGGCGGCGCTCGACGCGGAAGCATGCGAGATCTACTCGGACGTCGATGGCGTGCGGACCACCGATCCGCGCCTGGTCCCGGACGCCGCGCGTCTGCCCGCGCTCGGCTACGCCGAGATGCAGGAGCTGGCCGAGGCCGGCGCGAAGGTGCTCAACGCTCAGGCGGTCGAGTTCGCCAAGACCAAGGGGATCGCGATCTACGCCAGGAAGACCGGCTCGACCAATCCGGGTACGGTCGTCCGTCGCGACGTACCGGCGCCCAGCTCGGGCGTCCGCGGCATCGCGCATCAGCGCGAGGTGATCTGGGTGGAATCGTCGCACGACGTCGAGCCGCACCTCCTCGGCGCCCTCTTCGCGCGGCTCGACATGCTGGGCGCGCACCCGCGGCAGGTGACGCTGGCAGCCCGCAAGTTCTCTTGCGTGATCAACCTCGACGACGTCCATGCGCGGTCCACCCTGGACGTCCTGCTGGAGACGCACCTGGGGCCGAACAGCGCCCGCGCCGGGCGCGGGGCGGTCTCGCTCATCGGCGAAGGGATCACGCGCGACGCCTCGGTCCTGACCCGGACGCTGGAGGTCCTGGCGGGCGCCGCCATCCCGGTGGCCGGCGTCTCGACCTCGTCCTTCCGCATCACGGCCATCCTTCCGACCGAGTCGGTGGAAAGGGCCGTCACTGCGCTGCACTCGACGTTTGATCTGACCCGGCCTGCGGCCGACGCCGTGATGCAGTAGGGCTTGCGCAAAAGCCCCATTCGGGCGAGAAGCCGGACCGGATCTCGGAGGGCCCTTCGGTCCTTCTCGACAGGAGGTCGTCCAGTGCTCTCTCTCGCACGCCGTCCGGGACAGAAGATCCGAATCGGCGAGGACATCATCCTCGTCGTCCGCGAGATCCGAGGACGTCAGGTCAAGATCGGGATCGAAGCGCCCGCGTCGGTCCGCGTCCTCCGTGAAGAGATCTACGAGGAGATGTGCGCCGCCAACCGGGAAGCTTCGGCGCACCCGCTCGGTCCGGAGACGCTCGCCGCCCTCTCGTCCGCGAGGAAGGATCGGCGGTGAAGGTTGCCACAGCCCGGTTCGGGGAGGTCGAGGTCACGGACGATCGCGTCCTCACCTTCCCCGAGGGGCTACCGGGTTTCGAAGGCAAGCGCTACGCCTTGCTGGCACGCTCCGAGACCCCCACGGTCGAGTGGCTGCAGTCGCTCTCGGATCCACAGGTCGCGGTCATGGTCCTCGACCCCGAGCGTTTCGAGATCGATTACACCCCCAAGCCCAAGGCCGCCGAGCTGGCACCCATCGACGGCGAGGCTGGCGCCCCGATCGCCTGCCGCGTGGTGGTCCGGGACGGCGAGGTGCCAGGTGAGGCGTACCTCAACCTGTTCGCGCCGATCCTGATCAACTTCTCGAAAAGCTTGGCGATGCAGGTGCCGCTGGTCGGCAGCGGGTTCGACGTCCGCGAACCCTGGCCCTCTCGGAGCGCGACCTGATACCTTCGGTCTCGCGTGATCGAGCTCTTTACCTTCCTGGAGAAGAACAAGCCGGAAATCATCGAAGACCTGATGGAGCGCATCCCTGCGACGGTGCCCGCCTATCTCAAGGTGCCGAAGCCGGAGCTGCGCCAGACGCTCGAGCACCTGCTCGAGGCCTTCGGCGATTATCTGGTGACGGGTGAGCCCGACACGCTCACCTCGGTGCTCCGCTACATCACCAAGGTGCGGGCCCAGCAGAGCTTCAAGCTCTCCGACGTCCTCCGCTCGCTGCTCCTGCTCCCGCCCGCGCTCCGCGAGCGGCTCCAGGAGGAGTATCGCGATCGGGACACCGAGGACGGCCGCGAGGCCTTCAACGACGCCATGGAGAAGTTCGAGGAGACCACCTACAACGCGGTCTGCCTCTTCGTGGACATCTTCCAGGAGTACCTGATGAACATGGTCAACGAGCATCAGGAGTACCTCAAGAAGACCAACCAAAAGTTCGGCGTCGATCTCTCCAAGTTCATCCTCTTCAAGGGGTGATGAGTGGAAAAGGACGATCCGAAGGTCACCGCCGGCCGGCTCGCGTTCGACGACGATTACCGGCGCAAGCAGATCTCGGGTAACGACGGATCTCCGGAGCTCGAGGCGATCGTGGAGAGCCTCGACGGCCCCCAGACCGGCGAGTCGCTCGACGACCTTCTACCGCGGCGGCGCCATCCGGATCTCCGTCCGGTCGACATCGAGCCGCCCGGTTTCCTGCGTCCGCTCGAGGCGATGCGCGACATCTACATGCGCGTGAAGAGCCGGATCTCGCCCCGCACCAAGGAGATCCTCGAAGGGCCGGACCTCGAGGATCTGATCACCATGATGCACGCGCTCTTCGACGACGAGTCGCTGGTGCGAAAGAGCGACGCGCGCCACCGCCGCGATCTCCTCGACACGATCGGCGACGAGGGCCCGCTCCTCACCGGCTTCTCCGACCCGCGCCTCACCGAGATGTGGCGTCTGTTTCTCGAGGGCTGGGACATCTGGGTGCCGGAAGGTAAGGAAAACGGCGTCGACCTGTTCTGGGAGGGCGAGGCCGAAGACGACGCGGGGCGCGTCATCGAGATCCTCCAGTCGCTCGTCTTTCGCGAGGGCGAGGCGCAGCTCTCCACGCGCATCGGCGCGCTCGACGAGACGATCACATTCGACGGATCGGCGTTCTACCGCTTGAAGACCCAGCGGTGAAGTCCGTGTTAGGGTGACAATCGAAACAAGCGGATGGACTGCCCATCGTGTGGAAATACGGTGGCGGAGGCCGCCTGGATCTGCGGCTTTTGCGACCACATCCTGGATGCTTCCGTTCTCGGAGACGTCTACGAGAGCGCGGAGGATTCGAGCGATCGCGTGCCCTCCGTCCGCGAAGAGCGAACCTCACTCATCGTGTGGAACCCCCGCCCGGACAGCGGTGAAGACGACGTCCCCGACGCCATGATTCTGGGCGACGCCGGAGTCGCCGAGGACGACTTCCAGCTGATGCGCGGCGCCGCCCGGCGGGACGACGGGCGTACCGCCACGTTCCTCTTCTACGCCAGCAACGCGACGTCGCGGATCATCCATCCCGACGCGGTCCCCCGGATCACCGGGGGCGATCAGACGATCCCGAGAACGCCGTACGAGGACTTCATCCTGTCGCAGATCGACGGCGTGCGCAGCGTCCGCGAGATCCATCGGGCATCGGGCCTGGCGCCCCAGGAGGTGATGGTCACGCTGCTCACGCTCCTCGACAAGGGTGGGATCCGGATCGACGGCGTCTCCTCACCCCAGCACGGAATGCGCGACCTGGACGGTGAGCTCGAGACCACGCAGGCGATCGAACGGGCTGCCTCCACCGGTCCGATCCCGGTGATAAACGACGAGGATCTGCCGAGCGCCACCGACTTCGCGGAGCTGATCGCAGAGGTGAACCAGCAGATCTCGAAGCGCGCGCCCTCGCCCCGCCTCGACTCCTTCTCCGACGTCTGGGCCGAGCCGGACCCCGACTCCGCCGTCAACGCCGACGCGCTCATCGAGGACCAAGAAGAGATCCCCACCCAGCTCGGCGAGGAGGTGACCAACACCGGACGCCCCACGTCGCGACGCGCGAGCATCCGCAACGAGCGCTCGGACACCAAGCCGCCCATCCCGCGCGCGACGTCCCCAGCCGAGCGGGCTCTGCCGGCCGACGAGCTGCCGACCCGTGAGGACCCGCCGGAGCGGACGCTCTCCCCGGTGGTGCGACCGTCGGCGATCTCGAAGACCCCGGTACCGGCGCCGCTGCTCGACCCGGCGTTCCTGGTGGAGGTCCCGCCGTCGGAGCGCCTCCTCACGCCGGGCCTGGTCGGCGACCTCGACGAGGAGCCGGTGGTCGCGCCGGTCGGAGAGACCCGGCGAGAGAGCACCGGCAAGCGACAGAAGGCCAGGGATCGGCAGCGGCGCGCGCTGGCGAAGGCGGTCAAGCGCGGCCCCATCCAGGAGGTGCGCCGGGGCGAGAGCCAGCCACGACCAAAGCGAAAGGCCCACTCCGAGAGGCTCGAGCCGGTGCCCGTCCCGGAGGACGCGTCCAACCTCGGGGAGCCCACCCCGCTGCCGCACGGCCGCCCGAAGGCCGAGCCGATCGACAGCCTCAACATGCTCAAGGCGCAGAAGTTGTTCGACCAGGCGCTCAAGGACAAGTCGGAGGGGAACCTGGTCTCCGCGCGCATGAACATGAAGCTGGCGATGACCTTCGATCCCACGAACGAGCTCTATGCGGAGTCGTTCGACGATCTCTCCAAGAACCCCGACGCGCAGGTCCGGGCGAACGGGCCCACCGGAAAGTCGCGGGCCCGAGATCTCTACGATCAGGCGACCGAGGCCGAGAACAGCGGCGACGTCGACCGTGCCATCACGCTGCTCGAGCAGGCGATCGCGTGCTCGAAGCAGGCGCCCTTCCTCAACCGTCTCGGCGTCCTCCTCGCCATGAAGAAGCGGGAGTTTTCGCGCGCCCAGCAGCTGGTGGAGCAGGCGAAGGATCTCGCGCCCGACAACACCGCGTACGAGAAGAACCTCCAGAAGATCCTCTCGATGGCCGCGACCTCCGACATGCGCCGGAACGACGAAGAGCGAGACAACAAGAAGGGTCTGCTCGGCCTGCTCGGGAGGCGCAAGTGAGGTTGACAGCGCTCGCCACCGGGCTGACCGCGCTCGTCGCCTCGAGCCTCGCGTATGGCGAGGCCGCGCCCGAGAAGACCGCGGTCGCCAAGGTCGCCAAGCGCACCCGACCGACGACGCTGTTCGAGGAGATCCAGAAGCTGCTCCCGCGAGGCTGGACCCTCCAGACCGAGGGCCTGCCGGCGGGCGTGCAGGGCATGGCGCTCGGCCCCGCCGGCGCCACGGGTCGCGCGGTGGTGCTGCTGTCGGTGCTCGATGTCGGCGCGAAGGACGAGGAGCTCACTGATCGGGGCGCGCGTGCATTCCTGGTCGAGGAGGTCGATGCCTCCCCGAGCGTCGAATCGCTGCGCCCGGTCGCCGGGGGCGTAGCCGGCGCGGCCGAGTTCTCGGCCACCGCGGCGGTGCGAGGCGCGGAGGAACGGATCGTGCGCTATCTGGTCGCCAGCGGGACGCCATCTTACCTGTTGACGGTGGTAGCGCCCAAGAGCAGTTTCGAGGCCACCTATCGACAGGTCG
The DNA here is from genome assembly GCA_963803435.1 of uncultured delta proteobacterium. Lineage (GTDB taxonomy): Bacteria > Myxococcota > Kuafuiibacteriia > Kuafuiibacteriales > Kuafuiibacteriaceae > CAWDML01. The sequence continues at coordinate 1,560,683 of CAWDML010000001.1, forward strand.
TCGAGATCGCAACCCGCCTTCGCCGCTCGACGGCAAAGCAGTGATCGAGCAGCGATTATGAGCAAGGATCGAAAGCGCGGCCCGAAGGATAGCGAGACGCTCGGCGGACAGAAGTCGCGGGTGTTCTCGGGCAAGGCGGGGATGATGGCGATCCCTGCGAACATCGAGTCCGGCCGCAAGGTCGGGAACATGCGGGCCGAGGCGCCGAGGAGCGCGCGCGCCACCTGGAAGTCGCCGGATCAGGGCTCGGGCTCGGGTCGCTCGATCGCGAAGGCTGGTCAGATGATCTCGCTGACCGACACCGCGATCAGCGCGATGCCGTCCGACTCGCGCGACCTGGCGGTGCTCTACGAGAAGGACGGTCGCTTCGCCTCCGAGCTTCGCATCCTGGCCACGCGCATGGAGGACCTCCGGACGCGGCTCGGCTACCGGTCGTTCCTCATCACCTCGCCGGGCGACGGCCAGGGCAAGACGGTCATCGCCTCCAACCTGTCGCTGGTCATGAGCGAGGACTCCGAGCGACGCGTGGCCCTCCTCGACGCCAACTTTCGCAGCCCCCGGGCGGCCGACCTCTTCAACCTGGACAAGAACCGCAGCCTGCTCTCGGCGCTCAGCGGCGAGTATCCGCTCTCGCAGTGCGTCGCGCGCGTGCTCGGTCGCAATCTGGTGGTGCTGCACGCGGGCGGCGAGCACAAGAACCCGGCCTCCATCCTCTCGTCGCCGAAGTTCAAGACCTTGCTCTCGGAGCTCTATCAGTCGGTCGACTTCCTGATCATCGATGCTCCCAGCGCGCTCCCCTACGCCGACGTCCCGCTCCTCGCGCAGCACGTCGACGCCGTCTTCATGGTCGCTTCGGCGTGGCGCACCAACCGAGCCCGCCTCGACAAGGCGCTCGACACGATCGGCCGTACGCGGGTCGCCGGCTCGGTCTTCCTGCAACGCTCGAAGCGCGACAAGAAGAAGACCAAGAGTGCCTGAGCCCGAAGGCGCGCCGGTCAACGCGATGACGGTGGACGTGGAGGAGTACTTCACGGTCCAGGCGCTCGACGGCATCGTTCCCCGCGCGCAGTGGCCGGCCCAGCCGCTCCGGTCGGACGCGCAGACGCGGCGCCTCCTCGACCTCTTCGACGGGCGCGGCATCCGAGCCACCTTCTTCGTTCTGGGCTGGGTGGCGGATCGCCAGCGCGAGCTGATCAAGGAGATCCACGCGCGGGGGCACGAGGTGGCGGCCCACTCGTACTGGCACAAGCTGGTGTTCGAGATGACCCCGGAGGAGTTCCGGGAAGATCTCCGCCGCGTGAAGGGACTCCTCGAGGATCTGATCGGTGATGCCGTCATCGGCTACCGCGCGCCGACCTACTCGGTGACCAAAGCATGCCCGTGGGCGCATCCGATCCTCGCCGAGGAAGGCTTCCTCTACTCCTCGTCGATCTTCCCCATCGTGCACGATCGCTACGGCATCCCGGACTACCCGCGCTTCCCGGTGAAGCTCTCCGTGGCGGGCCGCGACCTCTGGGAGTTCCCGCTGACCACGGTGCGGGTGGCCGGACGAAACCTCCCGGTGGCCGGCGGCGGCTATCTGCGGCTCTTTCCCGTCTGGACGGTCGCGAAGGCGATCGCCCGGGTGAACCGCCGGGAAGGTCAGCCCGCGATCCTCTATCTGCACCCCTGGGAGATCGACCCGCAGATCCCGAAGTTTCGCCAAGGGTTCCTGCGGGACACGCGCGGGTACATCGGCCTCCGCGGCATGTTCGGCAAGCTCGACTACCTGATCGAGCGCTTCCCGTTCGCCCGGGTTCGTGACGTTCTTCGGCTCTGATCGACCGACCTCACTCCTCCGATTGACGGCCCTTCGGCCGGCGGAACAGATCGACGGGATGCAGGCGCTCCTCGAACGCCAGGAAGAGCTGAAGAAGATCACGATGGCCTGGGCCGCGCACCGCCGCCTCGACGAGGCCGAGACCGCGCGGATCCGCAGGAGCGCGATCGAGCTCTGCCACGACCACTACCGGAGCTCGATCCCATTCTATCAGCAGGTCTGCCGCCGCATGGGCGTCGCCGGCGCTGCCGACTTCGAAACCATCGCCGCGCACCTGCTCGTCCCCGACGACATCTTCAAGTCGTATCCCTCCCGGCTCCTGGACGAAGGGCGCTTCGACGAGATGAGCCGCTGGATCTCGCGGATCAGCACCGTCACGCTCGACGCCGACGTCTCGAGCGTCGAGACCATCGACGACTGGATCGAGGTGGTGGAGCGCGCCGGGCTGCGGCTCGTCTTCAGCTCCGGAACCTCGGGCCACATCTCCTTCGTCCCGCGCGACGAACGGACCTGGCGCGCGTTCACCGAGCTCCCCTTCCTCTACGCCGCCGCGCAGCTCGGGCACCGCGGATTGCTGCCGGCGTGGAAGTTCTTCCTGGTCCGCCTGGCGTCGGATCGGCTGGCGCCCGACACCTATTCGGACCTGGTCAAGAAGCACGGCCTTCGCTCACTCGACGCGTTCATCTTCAACTTCAGCGGCGGCAACCAGGGCATCCAGCTGGTGGGGCAAGAGCTGGGCAAGCTGACGCGCTCGGCCCACTTCCTCTACCCGCGGCGGATGAGCGCCGCCGCCGTCCGCTGCATCGTGCGGGGCCCCCGCAGCGAGCGCGAGCGCGAGCTGGCCGAGGACTTCCTTGAGACCACGGTGAAGCGCAAGCGCGAGCACTACCAGCGGCTGATCGCCTCGCTCCAGCGCGCGGTGGCGCGGCGCCATCCGGCGGTCCTGTTCGGTACGCCGGCGCTGATGCTCGAGCTGTGCGACGAGGTCCAGCGGCTCGGCGCACGGGTCCGGCTCTCCGCCGGGAGCAGCATCTCCTACGGAGGCGGATGGAAGTCGTTCACCGGGACCCGCATCTCCGAGGAGGCGCTCAACCGGCGCCTCTCGGAGACCTTCGGGCTCCCCAACGCCGCCATCTCCGAGGGCTACTCGATGACCGAGATCAACGGACTGATGCAGAAGTGCGTCCACGGCCGGTTCCACGTCCCGCCCTTCCTCGAGGCGATCGTCTACGACGAGGAGCTCGAGGTGAAGTCGGGCGACGACGTGATGGGCACGCTCGGGATCCTCGATCCGTTTGCCACCTCCTATCCCGGCTTCGTGCTGACCGGCGACAACGTCCGTCTCTTCCGCACGCCCTGCCGCTGCGGCCTCCCCGGCCCCTCGATCCAGCGCGTCGAACGCTCCCCCGGCAAAGAGGTCAAGGGCTGCGGCGGCATCATGGCCACGGTGAACGCATGATCGCAGTGAAGCAGCCTCCCTACGCCGACTGCGGTGCCCTCGCCGCCGAGCACGGCCTGCTGGCCCTGGAGGACGGCGTGCTCCGGGTGCCGTTCCTGGTGAAGGGCGAGCTCCGTCTCCCCGCGCGCCTCGAGCGCAACCGCATCGACGCCGTCTTCGCCGAGCTCGACGCGCACGCAGGTCCGTCCGACAGCGCCGCCACCTATGCCCGCATCGGCGAGGTCCAGGTGCTGCGCGAGCCGGTGATCGATCGGACCTCGCTCCGCCGCACCGGCGCGCAGGTCTACACGGTGATGCCGTCGTTCGAGGCCGAGGAGGTCATCGAGCGCGAGCTGGACGCCCTGGAGGCGCTCTACGATCTCCCCTTCGAGGCGGTGCTCGACTACACGGACGCGCTGCGATCCGCGCTGCTCGAGGACGGCGACTTCTTCGAGCGCGTGGCGGAGTCGACGCTCCCCATGTCCCAGCAGCCGGACGCCTGGCATCACGCTGGCTTCGCCGCCATCCCGGTGCTGCTCGAGCGCGAGGAGCTCCGCCGCGGAGTGGACAGCGAGCTGATGGCGTTCGGGATCCCGGGGAGCCGGCTCCTCGACGGCTTTCAGCCGCTCCCGCTCGATCGCGTCCAGCCCACGCCGGTGAACCTGTTCGCCGAGGCGATCTTCGAGGGTTCCGGCCACCGGTTCGCCCAGCGACGCCCCGAGCTGCGCGCGCTGCCGACGCGACAGCTCCACATCACCGCGGGCAACTCGCCCCAGATCCCCTTCCTCTCTGCGCTCCGCGCCCTCACCACCAAGTCGCCGGCCGTCATCAAGTCACCGTACGGCGCCGTCCTTCCCGGCGCGCTCCTGGCGCTGGCCGCCGCCCTCCAACCGGATCATCCGATCACGCGCCACCTCTCGATCGTCTACTGGCGCGGCGGCGACGAGGCCGTCGAGCGCGTGTTCTTCGCACCCACGTCGTTCGACCGCGTGGTCGTCTGGGGTGCACCGGGCGCCGTCGAGTCGGTGAAGGCGCGCGCGGTCCACACCAAGGTGCTCACGTTCAACCCGCGCTACGGCGTCAGCCTGATCGGCCGCGACGCCACCCTCGAGATCGACGGGCTGGCAGAGAAGACCATCTGCGACGCGCTGGTGGCGAACCAGAAGGCGTGCATCGCCACGCAGGTGGTCTACGCCGAGGGCACACCCGCCGAGATCGAGGCGCTGGCCCGGGCGCTGCAGCGCACGCTGGCCGCCTTCGATCGCGAGGTCCCCAACCTGCTCGCCCCGGCGCAGGTCGGCGAGGTCAAGCGCCTGATGAAGGGCATCTTCCTCGACGCCGACTGGTACCCGAACCTGAACGACGGCCGCTTCAGCTCTGCGGTCGTGGTGGCGCGGCAGGAGTTCAAGGTCTCGGCGCTCCCCATGTGCCGCTTCGTCGTGGTCAGGCCGGTCGAAGATCTGGCGCAGGCGCTCGACTATCTCCACCCCGGCGTCGCCACCGTGAGCATCCATCCCGACGCGCGACGCCGCGCGCTCGCCACCCGGATCGGCGCGCGCGGCGTCAGCAACATCGTCCCGCTGGGCCACAGCGGGAGCGGGTTCAGCGGCCAGTCGCACGACGGCATGCGGGTGCTCTCGGAGCTGGTGGACTGGAAGAACGGCTGACGGCTCCGTTCAAAGGCTCGCGCGCGCGAGACCGTCCACCACGCTCGTGAAGGTCCCCCGACCCCGAAGCTTTTCGGCTCCGAAGATGCGGGAGAACTCCGAGCGGATCGCCGACACCAGGCTGGTCCCGCCGGTCATGAAGACGGCGTCCACCTCCTCGGGGGCCACACCCGCGTTCTCGAGCACACCGAGCGCCGCCTTCCGGATCTCCTCGACCCGCCCTTCCACCGCCGCGGCGAACTGCTCGGCCGTCAGCGACTCCGACACCGGGAGCCCGTGCGCGTCGTCGGCAATCTCACCGGCGGGCTCAGACTGCACGGCGCGCTTGGCCCGCTCGACCGCCCGGAACAGCACGTACGACAGATCGCAGTCGACCACCTCGATCAGCCTTGCGATCTCCTCGGGTCGATCGCTGGTCTTTCTCACCTCCCTGAGGAACTCGAGGTACTTCTTCGACTTCAGGAAGCTGACATGGTTCCAGCGCAGCAGCTTGTGGAAGATCCAGTTCGGCACGGCGGTCTTCGCCCCGAACGCCCGGTACTCGCTGCCATAGCCCAGCCGATCGAACAGCCGCGCCCGCACGATCTCACCGTCGAGCGCATCGCCCGCCGTCGGCACACCGCCCGACGCCAGCACGCTCTCGGATCGATCGCCGGATCTCTTGTGGCTCGGGCCCACGCGCATCACGGTAAAGTCTGAGGTGCCGCCGCCGAGGTCTGCCACCACGACCACCTCGTCCCGCTCGAGCTCAGCCTCGTAGGTGAGCGCCGCCGCGATCGGCTCGATCAGCAGCGTCACCTCCGGCAGCCCAGAGAGTCGGGCCGCTTCCAGGAGCCGCGACTCCGCCAGCCGATCCTCCCCCGGATCGAGCGAGAAGCGCGCCGGCCGCCCCAGCACGATCCGGCCCTCGAGCTTTCGTCCGAGCACCTGCTCGGCCGACTCGCGCGCGCGCCGGAGAAAGATCGCGATGAGCTGCTCGATCGTATAGTGCCGGTTCTTGATCACCGTGCCGCTGAAGGCCGAGGAGGGGAGAAAGGCCTTGATGGACTGCATGAAGCGTCCGTCGAGCCCGGTGAAGAGGTACTGGCGGATCGCGTCGAAGCCGACGTGATAACCGCTCTCATAGTTGGGCGCGAAGATGACCGTCGGTACCGTCGACGACTCGACCTCTCCGCCCGGCGCCAGCACGCCCGGGATCCGCCAGCGCACCGGGTGCACCTTGCCGTCCGGCGTGGCCATCGCGATCGCCGAGTTGCTGGTGCCGAAATCGATTCCAAAGCCCGGCTGCGACATCCGCCGCTTCTGCCCGACGCGCGCGATCGGGTAAAGGATCGTTCTCACCTACCCATCCCGAGGATCGCCTTCCACTCCCCCACGGTCACGGGCTGGACCGACAGCCGCATGCCCCGCTTGAGCAGTTTCATGCCCTCGAGCGCCTCGATCTCGCGCATCGCCTCCAGCGTCACCGGATGCGCGAAGGTCTGGTCTGCCTTGATGTCCACCATGAACCAGCGAGGCGCGTCCTCAGTCGCCGTCGGATCGTAGTAGTCCGACTTCGGATCGAACTGCGTGTGATCCGGATATCCGGCGCGGACCACCTTCGCGGTGCCGACCACCGCCGGCACCGCGCAGCTCGAGTGATAGAAGAGAACACCGTCCCCCTTCGCGACGTCGTCGCGGAGCGAGTTCCGCGCCTGGTAGTTCCGGACCCCGTGCCAGAACGTGGTCTGGTCCTTGGACTTACACAGGTCGTCGAAGGAGAAGGTCGTCGGCTCGGACTTGAACAACCAGAAGCTCGGCATGGCTCATCCGTTGTGGAGGCGAGGCTCCGTGGGAAGGTCGCGGATCAGGGAGGCCTCGTGCTCCGCGATCTCGAGTCGTCGAGCACCGACAATGTCCAGGCCGAAGATGGACTCGGCCAGGTCGAGGTAGGTGCGGTGGTGGCGCGCCTCGGAGGCCAGCAGGGAGAGATAGAGGTCGCGGAGCTGCGCCTCATCCAGGTGCGCCGACAGCATCTTCATCCGCTCGCAGCTCCGCGCCTCGATGAACGCACAGGTGATCAACGTGTCGAGGAGACGCTCGGGCTCCGCGCGGCGGATGATCGACACCAGCTCGGCGGCGTAAGGGCTCGGACGGAGTCGCTCGAACCGGAGACCGCGCGCCTCCAGCACGTCGAGCACCTGCTCGAAGTGCTCGAGCTCCTCGCGGGCGAGCTCGGAGAGCGGTCGGATCAACGCCGTGTGCTCTGGATAGCGGAAGATCAGGTTGAGCGCGGTCGAGGCGGCCTTCTTCTCCAGATGCGCGTGATCCAGGAGGATCAGATCGATCGCAAGGACCGCCCGCCGTGCCCAGTCCGGATCGGTCGAGTCGAAGAGATGGAGCATCTCACGCGTAGAGGCGATCGCACTTGGCCGCCAGGACGAAGTCGCTCTCGGTGAGCCCGTCGATCGCGTGGGTCCAGATCTCCACGCGAACCTGGCCCCAGGCGAGGTGGAGGTCAGGGTGGTGGCCCTGCTCCTCCGCCAGGGCGCCCACCTTGTTCACGAAGGCGAGCGCAGTCATGAAGTCGTCGAACTCGTACGTCTTCTCCAGGTGGTGACCGTCGACCACGCGCCACCCGAAGAGCTGATCCAGCAGCGCCTCCAACTCGGCGCCCTCGAGGGCCGGGACACCGCCGCGGCAAGGAACACAGGACTTGTCGGCAAGCTCGGCCACGCCAGCGTCCTATGGCGCGCGCCGAAAAACCGCAACCGTCAACGCAAGCGGTCGTCGCCCGCGGCAAATCGGGCCGCCCACTCCATGCGATCGAAGCCCCAGAACAGGCTGGGCTCGAGACCCTCCCGGTGCACGACGAACGTGGGCGCTCCGAACACGCCCGCCGCCACCGCCGCCTCGGTAGAGGCCCGCAGCGCCTCCTTGGTCGCAGGCTCCTGCGTGCGCGCCACCAGCCTCTGCCCGTCGAGCCCGAGCTCGTCGCAGACCTCTCGCACCACCTCCGGCGAGGAGATGTCGCGGTCCTCCACCCAGTAGGCGCGATAGATGCGGCGCACCAGAATCGGTCCGGCCGCCCGTGAGCAGCGTGACCCGCAGCGCCAACACCGAGTTCATGGGGAAACGCGAGGGCCAGCGCACCTCGAGGCCGTACGCCTCCGCCTGCCGCTGCAGGTCGGCCTGCGTGTGCTTCTGCTTGGCCTCGTTCTGGGAGAACAGCGGCACCTGGACCTGCTCCACCGTCTTGAACACGGCGCCCAGCAGCATGGGACGCCAGCTCGCTGCGCGCCCGAAGATCCTCTCCACCCGCTCGGCGGCCAGATACGAGAACGGGCTCGAGTAGTCGAACCAGAAGTCGGTCGGCGCCATCCGCTCCCGATCCGGGAGGTCAGAGACCGGCGCGCCTCCGAGCGCCCGCTCCACGTAGTCGCTTCGATCGACACCCCAGTAGAGCTGGCCCTCCACCACGTATGCGGGCGCGCCGAAGACGCCCGCGGCGATCGCCTGGTCGGTCTGCTTGCGCAGCTCGTCCTTGATCCGATCGGACTGGCTCTCGGCGATGACGCGATCCGGGTCGTGGCCGGCGTCCCGGAGAACCCGCGCCAGGCCGTCCCGCGTGGCGATGTCGATCCCTTCGACCCAGTAGGCGCGGAACAGCGCGTGGGCCAGCGGGCCGAGATACGGCGGCCCCACCGCGAGCAGCGCCCTCAGGGCGTCGACGGTACGCATCGGGTGTTGGGCGGGCACCGTCAGCGGCACGCCGTGCCAGGCAGCCGTGCGGCGGATGTCCTCGGCGTTGTGCTTGGCCTTGGCCGATCCCATGATCGCCGCCGGCACCTGCGGCGTAGCGCGTGCGCGGAAGACGCCGCCGAGCAGCATCGGCCGCGCGTCGAGCTCGGCGCCGGTCCGACGCGACAGCGCCTCCACCGTCGTCGAGGCGACGTACGCATACGGACAGGAGAAGTCGAACCAGAACTGCAGTTGCGCCATCGGACATCACGCTACTGTATGATGCGCCGGATGCGAAACGCTCTCTTCGCCGCGTTCTGCATGCTTTGCCTCCTGGCGCTCGTTTGGCCGGGCTACGCGCTGGTGGGCAACCGCATCGATCCGATGCTCCTGGGGCTGCCGTTCTCCTTCTTCTGGAACATCCTCTGGATCGTCCTCTCGTTCGTCGCCCTCTGGACCTACGACCTGACGGACCCCGTCCGATGACCATCGCAGTCACGGCGATCTACCTGGGGCTCTGCCTGGTCCTCGGCATGTGGCCGAGCAAGCAGCAGACCGACAGCGCGCAAGGCTACGTCGCCGGCGATCGCTCGATGGGGCTGGTCCTGATGTACTTCATCACGGGCGCCACCATCTTCTCGGCGTTCGCGTTCCTGGGCGGTCCCGGCTGGGCCTACTCCCGGGGCGCGGCAGCGTTCTACATCCTCGGCTACGGCGCGCTCGGGCTCATCCCCTTCTACTTCCTGGGCCCGCGGGCGGCGCGCGTCGGCCGCGCGTACGGCTTCGTCACGCAGGCCGAGATGATGGCCGCGCGCTTCGAGATGCCGGCGCTCGCCGGAGTGATGGCCGTGATCAGCGTGGTCGCCTTCATCCCGTACCTCGCGCTCCAGATGCAGGGCGCCGGATACGTGATCGAGACGATGACCGGCGGCGCGATCCCCAAGTGGGCAGGGGCCGGCGCGGTCTATCTCGTGGTGCTGATCTATGTGCTACGCAGCGGCGTGCTCGGCGTCGGCTGGACCAACGTCTTCCAGGGCGTCTTCATGATGGTGCTGGCGTGGGGGCTGGGGCTCTATCTGCCCGCGCACCTGTACGGAGGCGTCGGCGCGCTCTTCCACCGCCTCGCCGCGGAGCGCCCCGACCTCCTCATCGCGCCCGGGCTGACCGGCGCCGGAGCGCCCTGGACCTGGGGTGAGTATTCCGCGGCGGTGATCGTCTCGATCATCGGCTTCTCCGTCTGGCCGCACCTGTTCATGAAGGCGTTCACCGCCCGCGACGAGCGCACGCTGAAGCGCACCGTACTCCTCTACCCGACCTTCCAGATCTTCGTCGTCCCGCTGTTCGTGATCGGCTTTTCGGGCGTGTTCTTCCAGCCCGGACCGCCCCACCCGGACGAGATCCTCCCGCACATCCTGATGCACACCGAGATCCCGTCGCTGGTGGTCGGCCTCTTCTGCGCCGGCGCGCTGGCCGCCTCGATGTCCTCCGGCGACGCCATGGCCCACGCCGCCGCCTCGATCGCGATCCGCGACGGCATCGTCACCGCCGCGGGTCGCCCGCTCCCCCCTCACCGCGAGCGCACCTTGATCCGCTGGGTCGTGCTCGCGACGATGGTCGTCGCCTACGTGGTCGCCATCGCCTACCACGGCTCGCTCGTCTTCCTGCTGCTCACCACCTACGGCGCGATCGTGCAGTTCACGCCCGGGATCCTCGCCTGCCTCTACACCGACCGCGTGCGCGGCTCCGCGGTCCTCGCCGGCATGGTCGCCGGCAGCGCCGTGACCGCGGTCCTGGTCGTGTTCCCCGGTCTCCAGCCCTTCCCCCTCCACGCGGGTCTCTACGGCGTCGTGGTCAACGTCGCCGTCCTCGCCGTCCTTTCCCTCGTCTCGCCCCGCGCCGCCGCGCCGGCGGCGACCCGCTTCCTGGAGATCGCGGGCCGCCGCTCACCGGCGGTCCGTCACCAACGCAGACGATCTACAAGCAGTTGAACCCGACGCTCGCGCTCTGATAGCCGCAGGTCTGCCCGAGCGCGCCGCAGCTCTGCTGGCGCATCGTGCCGTTCTCGCACCAGCGGAGCATGTCGCCGTCGCAGGTCCCGACGTAGCCGAGCGAGTCGCAGGTATAGAGGCAGTTGTTGCCGACGCTGTCGTCCTGCCAGCCGCAGGTCTGGCCGGCCGCGCCGCAGTCGCGCTGTCGGATCGAGCCGTTCTCACACCAGCGCAGGAGCCCGCCGGCGCACTCGCCCGCGTAGCCCAGGCGATCGCACTCGGAGGGCGCCGAGATGGGGATGCAGTTGTTGCCCAGCTGGGCGCTCTGGTACCCGCAGGTCTCGCCCTGGACCGAGCACTCGAACGAGCGCACCACCCCGCCCTCGCACCAGCGGAGCAGGCTGCCCTGACACTCGCCGGCGAAGTCGAGACCGCCGCACGGGTCCACGCTCATGGCGACACAGTTGTTGCCGACCGCGTCGCTCTCCCAACCGCACGCCTGTCCGCTGGCGCCGCAGTCGACCTGCCGGACCGCACCGCCGGCGCACCAGCGGAGCAGGTTGCCCTGACACTCGCCGGCGTAGTCCAGGCCGCCGCATGCGCTCGGCACGCCGATGCTCCCGGTGTTGTTCGGGTCGTGGACCAGATCCATGTAGTGATCCCACGGGAAGTACGGACCGGGGTCGACGTGCGTGGCGCCCGGAACCTCGACGTGGCCGAGGATGTGGGCCCGATCCATCGGGATGCCGTACCTGAGACAGGCCGCCCGCGTGATGGCGGCGCTGCTCCTCAGCATCGGCTCGGTGAACCAGTTGTAGCCCTCGCTCGCCACGGCCTCGTGCTCGATGCCGATGGTCCACGGGTTCCAGTCGCTGATGTGCTGCGCCGAGTCCTGCTCCCGGACCATCTGCGTGATGTCGCCGTCGGAGGAGCGCACTACGTAGTGCGCGCTGGTCTGGTACGGATTGTTCGGGTTGCGGAACCAGGAGATCGCGCCGTCGTACGAGCCTTCGGTGGTGTGGATGATGACGTGCGTGATGTTGTAACCGTAGCGCCCGTACACGAAAAACCCCTGGCGGGCCGGCACCCAGTGCGCGCCGGGAAAGTCGACGTCTCCCGCGAGCGCCTTGCTCGTCTGTCCGAACGTCTTGCCGGAGGCCGGGAGCACCAGCTCCTCTCCGTCGTCGGTGGTGGCGCGCGCACCCTGGGCGAGGATCTCGAACACGTGATCCGCGTACGACTCACCGGCGAGCTCGTCCTCGGGCGATCCGTAGCGCGCGACCGCAGGGCGCCACTCCGAGAGGCGCGCCGGCACCCGCCCCATGGTCTCGAGCGCCAGCGCGCGCAGCACGACCGCCGCCGCACGGATGTTGGTGGCCGGGTCGCTGCCGGCGAGCTCGAGATCGACGTGGAGCTGTTCGGCGGCCTCCGATAGCCGCGGCAGATCCGGGCGCTCGACCACGCCCATCAGCCCGCGCGCTCCGGTCGCGACGTGCCCGACGTCCAGCGCGGCGGCCGGCGGCGTATGCCAGCGCGTCTCCACGTAGCCGATCGCCAGCAAGAGCGGCTCCGGGACCTCCAGCTCTCGGCTCGCCTGTTCGAACGCGCCCGCGAGCGGACCGCGGGCCTCGGCTTTCTCCGGCTTCGGCATGCAACCGAGCACACCCGACGACGCCAACAGGATCCCGACACCCACTCCAGCACGCATGCTGTGCGAAATACCGACTCGAAGTCGGACGAACAACTGTGTACGGAGCGTCTACGATCTGCGGTTGGACCCGCGGTCAGTCGTCACGATCGCCCGGCCTTCGATCCAAACTTTCGGCTCGGCTTCTTCCCCGCCTTCTTGGCACGGCGCGCGGCGGTGGCCGTCTTGGTCGCGTTGCGATCCGCCTGACGACGGCCCGGTTCAGAGCGTTCTTTCTCGTCCGTCCCCTTCTTGTGCGATCGATAGCCGACGAGCAGCGGCACACCGCTGAAGCCGTACTCCTCACGGATCTTGTTGATCAGGAACCGCCGGTAGCTGAAGTGGATCCGCTCCGGATCGTTGACCGATACCTGAAAGCGCGGCGGCCTGACTCCGATCTGGCTGATGTAATAGATCTTCCCCGCCTTCCCTTTGCGGGATGGCGGCGGGTGGAACTTCATCAGGTCCTCGACGAATCGGTTCAGCTTCCCGGTGGTGACGCGCTTCGTATATTCGTCGTGGACGCGCCGGATCGTCGGGATCAGCCGATCGATCCCGAAACCCGAGTGCGCGCTCGTGAAGACCACGGGCGCGTACGACAGGTGCGGCACCTCGCTGCGGAGCTTCGCCTCGTAGTCCTTGCGTGCCTCGTCCTTCTGGAGCAGGTCCCACTTCGACACCACCAGGATGACCGCCTTGCCCTTCTCGAAGGCAAACGCCGAGACCTTCGCGTCCTGGTTGGCGGCGCCCTGCTCCGAGTCGATCAGGAGCAGCGCCACGTCCGATCGCTCGAGCCCCTTGAGCGCCGCGATCACGCTGAACCGCTCCACCCGCATCGCGATCGATCGCTTCCTGCGGATGCCCGCGGTGTCGATGAACAGGTACTCGCGCCCTTCGTGCTCGACCAGCGAGTCGATCGCGTCGATGGTCGTGCCCGGCACCTCCGACACCAGGTGCCGATCCTCTCCGAGCAGCCGGTTGACCAGCGACGATTTGCCGGAGTTCGGCCGCCCGATGACGGCCACTCGGATCGCCTGCGAGCCGCCGCTCGGATCCTCGCCGCTCTCGGGCGGCTCCTCGATGACGTGGAGGTCGCCCTCGCGCGTGGGGAGCGCTTCGACGATCCGTTCCTCGAGATCGATGATGTACCGGCCGTGGACTGCGCTGATCGGCACCGGCTCGCCGAGACCCAGCCGGTAGAACTCCGCCGCCAGCGGATCGTCCTTCGGGCCGTCGATCTTGTTCACGGCCGCCACCACGTGCTTCTCGCTCCGCCGCAGCAGATCCGCGATGTCGTGATCCTCGGGCATCAAGCCCGCGTGGGCGTCGGTGAGAAACACCACGACGTCGGCCTCGTCGATGGCGAGCTGCGTCTGCTCCAGGACCCGCCGCATGATCGGGTCGGTGGTCTTCGGATCGAACCCGCCCGTGTCGACGAGGACGATCTCGATGCTTCCGTCGGGCCCGGTGAGCTCGGCGTCCGCGTAGATTCGGTCCCGCGTGACACCCGGCTGATCGGCCACGATGGAGCGCGCGCTCTGGATCAGGCGGTTGAACAGGCGGGACTTGCCGACGTTCGGCCTCCCCACGATGGCGATGATCGGCTTCACCGCCTCGCTCATGGGTCCTCTCCCGATCCGATCACCTCGGCGATCACCGCCGGATCGATCCCGGTCTCGGCCGACTCCCCATAGCCCAGCTCACGCATCGCCCGGGCGTTCTCGCTCCACTTCTCGGCCACGCGCACCTCGAGATTGAGGAAGACCGGGGATTCGAGCAAGCGCTCCACGTCCTTACGCGCCCGGGTGCCGATCGCCTTCAGTCGCTCCCCGCCACGACCGATCACGATGCCCTTCTGGCTGTCTCGCTCCACGTGGATCGTCGCCAGGATCCGCACGAGCCGCGGCCGCTCGTCCTCGAACGCTTCGATGGTCACCGCCGCCGAGTAAGGCAGCTCCTCCTTGGTCTCGAGGATCACCTTCTCCCGGATGAACTCCGCCACCAGCGCTCGCTCGGGGGCGTCGACGATCCCGTCGGTGTCGTACAGCGCCGGGCCCTCGGGGAGCGCAGCCGCCAGCTCGCGCACCGCCTCCTCCAGCCCTTGCTTGGTCCGAGCGCAAGTCGGCACCACCGCCTTGAGGTGCTCGCCGAGCGCGCTCCGGTACCGCTCGATCTGGAACACGATCTTCCGCTTCTGCTTGACCGCGTCCGTCTTGTTCACCAGCAGCACGATCGGCTTCTGCGATCGCCCGATCACCTCGATCAGCCGCTCGTTCCCCGGCGTGATCTGGTCGTCCTCGCGCGCCTCGACGCAGTACGCGATCACGTCGGCCTCCTCGATCGCGAGCTCCGCCTGGCCGACCATGTAGCGGTTGAGGCGGCCCTTGGCCTCGTGATGGCCGGGCGTGTCGAGGATCAGGAGCTGCGCGCCGGGAGGATTGAGCATCCCGAGCAGGTTCTTCCGCGTGGTCTGCGGCTTGTGCGTGGCGGCGGCCACCTTCATGCCGAGGAGCTGATTGAGGATGGTCGACTTGCCTACGTTGGGACGACCGACCAGCGCCACGTAGCCACAGCGGAACACGGTGCCATCGCCGATCGCAGGCTCGATCGGGCGGCGCTCCGCGGGCACGACCTCCCGCGGCTCTCTACTCTTTCTTTTGCTCATGGCGATACACGGTGACCTTCTCGATCACCACCGGCTGCTCGGCACGCGCGATTGCGTACACGACGTCGAGACCCGCGACCACCTGCCCGAACACCGGATGCACTCCGTCCAGATGCGGCAGCGGCACCTCCGTGATGAAGAACTGCGAGCCGTTGGTGTCCTTGCCCGCGTTCACCATCGAGACCACGCCGGGCCTGTCGTGGTGGAGGTCGGGATGGATCTCGTCGTCGACGACGTAGCCGGGGCCTCCCCGTCCATCGCCGCGCGGGCAGCCGCCCTGGATCATGAACTTCGGGATCCGCCGGTGAAACGTCAGCCCATCATAGAACGGTCGCTTTACCCACTCGCCGGTCTTCGAGTCCTTGAACTTCCTCGTCCCGCGCGCGAGCCCCACGAAGTTGGCGACGGTGTTCGGAACCTCGTGCTCGTATAGATGGATCTGGATCGCGCCCACCGCCGTGTCGAGCTTCGCGTAGAGGTCGCCCTCTCCAGTCAGGCCGGCGGTGGCCTCCGCGAGCGAAAACGGCTCCCCCTTGGGCGGCGCAGCGCCCGCGCGCGAGATCGGACAGACAGAGAGGCCGGCGAGGAGCCCGAACAACGCGCGGGACCGGCCGGCCATGGCGCGCACCATGGCCAACCAGCGCATGCCGGTCAACTTCCGTCGCCCTCGTCCCCGAGCAGATGCGCGGCGGCGCTCTGCTCCGCCTCTTTCTTCGTGCGGCCTTCCCCGCGGCTCTTCACCTCGCCGGCGATCACGAGCTCGACCTCGAACACCTTGTCGTGGTCCGGGCCGGTCTCCCCGATCACGCGATACGTCGGCGTGATGTGCAGCTCCGCCTGAATGCGCTGCTGGAGCTCCGTCTTGGGATCGAACTTTCCCAGCTCGAGGTTCTCGGGGAAGTCGAACCAGGGGAGGAGGACCTGCGTGGCCCGCTCCAACCCGGCGTCCAGATAGACCGCCGCGATCACCGCCTCGAATGCGTCCGAGAGGATCGACGGCTTCGTGCGTCCCCCCGACATCTCTTCGCCCCGGCCGAGCCGGACGGCCTCGCCCAGTCGCAGCTTGTCGGCGATCCGCGCCAGTCCGCCCTCGCTGACGACGGTAGCGCGCATCTTCGAGAGCGGCCCCTCGCGCGCCTCCGGGAAGCGCGCCATCAGCTCCGCGGACACGATGAGGTCGATGACGGCGTCGCCCAGGAACTCGAAGCGCTCGTTGTCCGGCACCGGCTCGGTGCACTCGTTGACATACGAGCGATGCGTGAGCGCCTGCGTCAGCAGCTCGGGATCGCGGAAGCGATGTCCGAGGGCGTCCATCAGCCGGACCGCGGGGTCGTGGCTCTCGCCCGCCTCGCTCATCCGATCGCCTCGTCGATCCACCCGCCACCGATCACCTCTTCACCCCGGTAGAACACGGCGGCCTGTCCCGGCGCGACGGCCCGCACCGGCT
The DNA here is from genome assembly GCA_963803435.1 of uncultured delta proteobacterium. GTDB lineage: Bacteria > Myxococcota > Kuafuiibacteriia > Kuafuiibacteriales > Kuafuiibacteriaceae > CAWDML01. Next base: position 1,577,114 of record CAWDML010000001.1, read on the forward strand.
GTTCGAAGTCGACCCGCGCCCGATCGCACCCGACCGGCGTCACGATCGCGTCGGCTCCGGCGGACCGATAGCGGATGCGCACGCTGACCCGGACCGGTCCTTCGGGCGCGCCGGCAGGCCAGGTGACCCGCGACGCCACCAGACCTCGCTTCATCAGCGACACGGCCGGACCGACGGTGATCGCGCGTTGCTCGGCGTCGATCGCGAGCACGTGGAGCGGCGAGCGGGCACCTCCGATTCCGATGCCCTTGCGCTGTCCGATCGTGAAGCCCATGACGCCGTCGTGGCGGCCAAGCTGGTTGCCCGCCTCGTCGCGGATGACGCCCGAGTGATCGCCGGCGGCCTCGGGCTGGCGCATCACGAACCTTCCCGCGCCGGCACCGCCGACGAAGCACACCTCCTGGCTCTCGAGCTTGTGCGCCACCGGGAGCCCGGCGGCGAGCGCCCTCGCGCGCACGGCCGCCTTCGTCATCCCGCCCACCGGAAAGACGAGCTGCCGGAGGATCGACGGCGCGGTCGCGAAGAGGAAGTAGGACTGATCCTTCTGGGCGTCGGCGCCGGCGAACAGACGCCCGGCGGCGTCGAGGCGCGCATAGTGACCGGTGCCCAGCGCCTCACAGCCCAGGATCCGCGCGCGCCGCGCCAGCCTCGCCAGCTTCACGAAGCTGTTGCAGCCGACGCAGGGGTTCGGCGTCCGGCCGTCGAGATAGGCGCCGACGAACGGCCGCACCACGCCGGCGGCGAACGCGGCCCGGCCGTCGATCACGTAGAAGGGCATGTCGAGGGTCTCGGCGACCCGGCGGGCATCCTGGAGATCGTCGGGGGGACAGCACGCGCGCGGGGCCAGCGGATGATCCGGTTCGGGATCGTGGAGCCGGAGCGCCAGGCCGATCACCTCGGCGCCGGCTTCGACCAGAAGAAGCGCTGCGACCGCGGAGTCGACGCCGCCCGACAGCGCGACGGCCACGCGCCGGCCGCGGAAGCGCTCGAGCGAAACCTCAGGCGGTGGCGATGCCGCCCTGGTCCTCGTCGTCGCCGAATTCGTCGTTGTCGTCATCGTCGTCGAAGTCGGCGTGTCCGTTCTCTGCGCCGTTCTGGGCGTTGCCCGACTCGTCGTAGCGCGCGCTCATGCCGCGCGCATTGGGCGGGTAGTCGACGCGCTCCTTGAGCTCCTTGCCAACCTTAAAGAAGGGCAGACGTTTCGCTGGAACGTGGATGGTTTCCCCAGTTCTGGGGTTCCGTCCGGTGTACGCGTCGTATGACTTGCTGGTGAAGCTGCCAAACCCGCGAATCTCGATGCGTTCCCCTCGCTTCAACGCTTGGGTCATCTGATCGAACACGAGATTGACCACCTGCTCGGCCCGCTTCTTCGTGATCTTCGCTCGTTCCGCAAGCTTCTCGACCAGTTCCGATTTATTCATGCTTCACCCTGGGTGGTCCCCCAGACCCACGTCTGTGAGCCGATGCTCCCGACAGGACTCGAACCTGTGGCCTACGGTTTAGGAAACCGTCGCTCTATCCAGCTGAGCTACGGGAGCACACCCCCGGGTTCGTAAGTAGCCCGGGCCGAAAGTGCTGTCAATACCACCACATAGGACCGGTCCTCGTAATCATGGTAGCAGCACCCGGGGATTCACTACTTTTTGACCCTGTCGCACCTCAAAGTGCACCTCGGGAGAGGCGGATCCGCCGGAAATTCCAACGAGTCCCACCACATCCCCCGCCGCCACCCGGGTCCCCTCGGCGACGCAGTTCTTCGCGTTGTGGGCGTAGATCGAGACCCGATCGCCGTCGTGCTGGAGGATGACCAAGGTCCCATACCCTTCCTGCTCGCCGGCGAAGACGACGACCCCGGCCCGCGCCGCCCAGATCGGCGTCCCCTGCGGCGCCGCGATCTCGATCCCGTCCTTTCGCTCCACCACCACGCCGTCCACCGGCCAGATCCATCCGGACTTCGAAGGCTTTGCGTCCGCGCGAGGCGCGTCGCCACACGCCCCCACCGGCGGCGGCGCTGGATGCTCCAGCGGATCCTTCGTCGGCGGCGCGTCGGCGGCCGACCGCGCCAGGTCCTCGGTGGGCACGCGCGCGTCCGAGGGGATCACGATCGTCTGACCGACGGCGATCTTTGTCGGATCGTCGAGATCATTCACCTTTGCGATCGCGTCCACCGTGACACCCCATCGCTGGGCGATCCGGTAGAGGTTCTCCTTCGGCTGGACGCGGTAGAAGCGCGGCGCCGGCGGCGGCGCACGCGGCGGCGCGGGCGGCGGCGGACCTGCGACCCGATGCGGTCCGCACGACGCCACCAGCAGCACACCGAAGAGGAACGTGCTTCTCACTCGATCGGCCACAGCTCCAGATCGGCCGGCGGCGCGACGGTCTCCACCCGCTCCACGCCCGGCAGCTCGATCCGACCCAGCTCGTTCTTGAGCGCTCGGACGTTCGTCATGTCGACGATCAGCGGCGTCACCGAGATGATGCCGTCCGCGACCGCGTTGCAGTCGCTCCCGGGAATGTCGCGAGGCTCCGCCGGTTCCCCGCCAATCCAGTAGTAAGGCCGACCGCGGGGATCGCTCCGGCTCTCGACCGAGTGCTTGAAGAGCCGGTGCCCGAGGAACGTCGTCTGGAAGCGCGTCGGCCGGCCTCCAGGGACGTTGATGTTCAGCGCGCTCGTCCCCGGCAGCCCGAACTCGAGGACGTGCCGGGCGATCCGCACGGTGAACTCGGCCGCCAGCTCGAAGCTCCCGCTGCCCGGATCGGTCAGCGACACCGCGATGGACGGAAGGCCGAGGAGCGTCCCCTCGAGCGCGCCCCCGACGGTGCCGGAGTAATGGACGTCGAAGCTGAGGTTCGGCCCTGCGTTGACCCCGGAGAGGACCAGGGCCGGGCGGCGCTCGAGGAGCCCATGGACCGCGAGGTACACGCAGTCGGCCGGGGTCCCCTCGGTCTGGAACCACCCCGGGCGAACCTCGGTGCACCGGAGCGGAGCCATCAGGCTGATCATGTGGGAGACACCCGAGCGATTGCGATCCGGAGCGAACACGACCACTTCGCCCAGATCGTGCGCCGCCTCTGCGAGCGCTTCGATCCCGCGTGCGGTGACGCCATCGTCATTCGTCACCAGGATCAACGGGCGTTCGGCCATGCCGCGGACGTATCGCTCGCATCGGACAATGGCAAGCTGCTAACTTCCCAGGACCCGCATGAGGGGCGCGCTCGTTTCCTTGGTCGTGTTGTCGTCCGCCTGTACGGATCGGGGCACACCCGCCACGCTCCGCGCGCCCGGAATCTTGCGCCGCGCCCTCACCGCGGTCGGCGAGCTCGAGGCCACCGCCGAGCTGGTCCCCGACGGCGGCGAGCCCGCCCCCGGCGTCCCGCTCGCGCGCGGTGACGACCAGATCTCCTTCACCGGATTCATCGACGCCGCACCGGGCACGTACACGCTCGAGATCGTGTTCACCGGCGTGGCCCGCGGCGGCAGCGACCGCCTGTTCCTCGGACGATGGCCCTCGGACACCTTCACGGTGACGCTGGGCGACACCGTCTCTCCGACGTTCTCGCGGCCCCTCGACACGATCGGCCGCCCGGGAGACGGCGGCGACACGGACGCCGACGGGCTCGGGCTCCTCGACGAGATCCTCTGGGGCGCCGATCCGACGGCCAGCGACAGCGACGGCGACGGCCTCCGGGACGGATCCGACTGCGACCCGATCGATCCGGCACGCACGTACCCGATCGCGGCCGGTGGATCGATCGAGGACTGCGACGCGGACGGCGCGCTGCGGATGGACATCCCGTACAAGCCCGGCGGCACCGACTGCGACGACCGCGACCCCGCCAAGCAGACCTGCCCGATCGACGACCGCGAGGGTCCGTCGATCACGATCCTCGATCCCACGCCGGACGAGACCGTCGGCTGCCACCGGCGCATCCGCGCGCGCATCACCGATCCCTCGGGCGTGGACACGAAGGAGGCCCGCTTCGTCAGCGCCGGACTCTCGATCGAGGCGACGATCCCGATGCGCCCCGATCAGAACGACGAGTACATCACGAACCAGTTCGACCTCGTCACCGACTATTGGCTCGAGGACGGCCTGCAGCGCTATCAGGTCCGCGCCAGCGATCTGCGCGGCAACACCAGCACCGCCAGCGCCCAGCTGACCTTCGCCCTCGAGGTCCCCACCGTCACGATGCAACCGGCGGCGATCGGCCGGCTCGATCTCCCGCTCGACGTGCGCATCGACGCGAGCGCCTCGCGCGGGATCGCCGAGATCGTCCTGATGCGTGCGCCCTGGATCGCCGGCATGGACGTGGATCGATCGCTCGAGGTCGAGATCGGACGCGCTCCCGCCAGCCCGGCCTCGATCCGGATCGATCCGACGATGATCCCCGAGGGCCGCTACGCCGTCTACGCCATCGTCACGGACAGTGTGGGCAACAAGAACAAGCCGAGCGCGACCTTCGATCCCTCCGGAGGCGCCACCGACGCCGACTTCCTCTGCATCTTCGACTCTGGCAGCGGCAACGTCCCCGTCCGCGAGCTGGTGATCGGCACGCCGATGATCCCGCCCGGCAAGGAGCCGGCCAGGATGAAGGACCACCTCGACGAGGCCATCGCGGAGGCCGCCGCGGTCGATCCGAACGCGCGCCTGGTCGAGATCCGCGGCTGGGGCATGGAGCCCGACGGCCGCATCCGCCTCGACGACGCGGTCGGCGGTGACGGCAAGTGGTGGCGCTACGAGTTCCTCGACGCCGCCGAGATGCGGCACGTCCAGGTGACCTGGTACTCGGCGGCCTCGGACACCGACAACCCCGAGGTCGTCGTCGACGAGGGCTACGTCTTCACGCCCTCGCCCATCGCCGCCGATCCGCACGACCTGGTGGACAGCGACGTCGCCGCCGCCGCGTTCCTCGCCGCAGGATGCCCCGCGCTTGTCGGCGACATGAACGACGACATCCGCTACCTCAGCGATCTCCCGTTCACCTCCAACGACGTCATCCGGATCGCCGTCGGCGACACGGAGTGGAAGGCCACCTCGACCCTCCCGATCACCGAGATCTGGGCCTGCCCTTAGTACATATGGAACGACCGCGCCCGGTCGCGAGGCCGGCGAAGGAGCACGGTCGTGCCACGGGTACAGCGGAAGTGCGAAAAGTCGCGGGCGCGAGTAGCGCAGAAGAAAAATAGGACCGGCCCCGGATCGCAAATCGGGCCTAAGCCATCGCGGGTTGGCGTCGGTGAACGCCAGAGCCGCATACGAAGGAGGCCGGTCGTGCAGCAAGTTACCACGTTCGTCGGACTGGATACATCGAAGGAGTTCATCGACGTCTGCGTGCTTCGTCCGGATCGAGGGAGCGATCCAGTGGCGCGAGCCCAGCCAAGCCAAGGCGGTGAAGCGCCTGATCAAGCGGCTCAAGGGGGAGGCGGTGCTTGGGGACCTGGTGGTTTGCTACGAAGCGGGACCGTGCGGTTACGCGCTTCAGCGGCAGTTTCAGGCGGCGGAGGTGAGGTGCAAGGTCATCGCGCCATCGTTGATTCCGGTGAAACCGGGAGAACGGATCAAGACCGATCGTCGTGACGCCAAGAAGCTGGCTGAGTACCTGCGCGCCGGAACGTTGACGGAGGTCCATCCACCGAACGAGGCGGAGGAAGCCGTGCGAGATCTCTGTCGCTGTCGCGAAGACGTTCGCGAAGATCTCCATGGCGCGCGGCATCGTCTGGGGAAGTTGCTGTTGCGCCGAGCGCTCCAATTCGATGGCAAGGCGTGGACCCAGCGACATCGAAAGTGGCTTCGCACGCTTCGCTTCGAGCACGAGGCCGATCAGACGGTGTTCGACCACTACCTCCAGGTGATCGAGAGCTTCGAGGAACGGCAGCGCGCGCTGGAGGAGAAGCTGAAGACGCTGAGCGAGAAGGAGCCGTATCGAGAGCCGGTCGGCTGGCTGCGTTGCTACCGAGGGATCGACACGGTGACCGCCAGACCATTGTTGCCGAGCTGCACGGCGTCCAGCGGTTCCCGTCGGCGCGCGCGTTGATGTGCTATCTCGGTCTTGTGCCGGGTGAAGAGTCGACGGGAGGAAAGGCGCGCCGTCGAGGGATCACCAAGACCGGCAACCGTCATCTGCGGCGCCTGTTGATCGAGACGTCGTGGCACTACCGTCATCGACCCAGCGCGAGTCCGAAGCTACGGAAGCGGCGCGAGAATCAACCGGCCTGGGCGATCGCGCAGGCGGATCGGGCGCAGGATAGGTTGCATCGGCGCTACTGGAAGCTGGTGAACCTGACCAAGCCGCATACGAAGGCGGTGGTCGCAGTCGCGCGCGAGCTCGCCGGCTTCATCTGGGCGACGCTCTGTCATTCCGAGACCGTCGAGCTGCGCGAACCGAGGCGCAAGAAGGGTGCGCCGATCGCGAGCGGAGCCGCCGTGCTCGAGGAGGCACGAAGCATGCCGCGTAGAGTGCCACGGTCGACCGGCTGGCCGACGGAGCGCTGTGCTCCTGGCGAAGGGGCTCCGGCGGGGCGACCCTTTTGGGGATGTCGCTCTTCCCGCCTCCGCCCTGAGGCGGCCAGCCTCTGCTTCGAGCAATGCGAAGCGCGGAGCTCCGTTCGTTGGAGACGCCGCGCAAGCTAACCTGCAATCGAGAGAAGCAACGACGGAGGTTTCAGAGGGCGAAGGAGGTCAACGGGTACGATCCGGAGGGTGCGCGACCTAACACTGCGACACGGGAGCCGTGCTCCCCGGACTCGCGAACTTAGACTGCGCTGCCTCCCGACGGAGTACGGTCATGCTGGGCTCTGCTCGGGCGATGCTCGAGTAATCCGCGAATATCAGAGTGACTCGTCGTCGAAGCGCCCCCGATCTCGTTCGTCCTCTGGAGCCTCCGTCCTCAGCAAGAAGAACGGAGCTCCGAACGTGACGTAGGAGCCTTGACAAGGGGTCGTTCCATATCAGCTAGACCCTTCTTAGCGGAGCCGATCGACCTCGGCCAGCGCGCGCTGAAGGTCGGGCCGCGGGCCGATGTGCTGTGACCTCGGCGCGCCCGGCGCGTCGGTCTGCGGCGAGCCGGTGCTCACCAGGATCCGGCGGACCTCCTCCGGCGCGAGAACGCGGCCCGTCGAGGCGCGGGCGGTGCTCTCCAGCAGGATCGCTGCTCCGGCCACCACCGGGGAGGCGCTCGACGTGCCTCCGAAGCTGTTCGTGTACTTCCGGGCGTTCGCGCCGCAGCTCTGGAGATCGCCGTAATCGAGCGTGGCGACCAGGAAGCCCCAGCCCTGAAGATCGACGCGGCTGCCGTAGTTGGAGAACGAGAGCCGCGATCGATCAGCGTACCCACCGCGCGCAGGTGCGCCGGCCCCGACGAGCAGCGCCCCCGAATCGCGCACCTTGCGGTCGAACTTTCCGCGATAGGCGGGATGATCGAGGTCCTCGTCGCCGTTGCCGGCCGCCGCCACCACCACGATGCCGCGAGCCGTCGCGATCTTCACCACGTCGAAGACGTCGTCCCAGAACTCCATCGGAAGAAAGCGCCCGCGCGGGCCGATCGCGTGAAGCTCGATGAGGAGGACGTCGCCGGCCCGCAGCTTGGCCTGGGCGCGATCGATCGCCGGTGCGACTCCGATCCGGGCCAGGCTCGCCGTGTAGATCCGCTCGATGTCGGGGGCGATGCCGGCCATCCCGATGGCGTTGTCCTTCGCAGCCACCACGCCCACTACGGCGGTGCCGTGCGCCTCCCACCCGCGCTCGGTGAGCTTCTCCCCCGCGACGTGCTCCATCCGCACGCCGGGGAGATCCTCGTGCCTCTCGTTCCAGCCCCCCTCGACGTCGGCAAAGCGGATGCCCTGTCCTCTTCCGCCCGGACGCAGCCAGGCCGCCGGGGCGTTGATCCCCGCCGGCGCCTCCGCCAGGTAGAGCTGATACGGCGCGTACGACGGCGTCTGGATGGGACAGCCGCCGGGCGCGCTCGGCAGGCTCAAGGTCGCCGGCGCAATCAACGGCTCGAGGTACACGCTCTGGACCGCCGCGTCCTGCTCCATCGCCGCCAGCACCTCCGCGGCCTCGTGCGCCGGCACCACCACGCGCCACCACTCGCTGAGATCCGGGAGCGCCGCATCACCGGAGCGCAGGCTGGCTTGCGCGCGGTCCGCGTCGAGGGCGGCCTGCGAACGATCGAAGAGCGGCCGGACGGTCGCCTCCGCGAAGATCGAGACGTCCGGTGCGCCCTGCCGCTTGACGTGGATGGCCCGGCGGAGCTCCCGGCCGCTGGGGAGGCACAGCAGGCTGGCGAAGAAGAGGGCGGCGAGGGTGAGGATCGGGCGGCGCAAGCTCCAAGCTTACCTCCGCGGCATCTGCTATCAAATATTGACAATAATTAACGGACAAGTTAACTACCGGCCCATGAAACCAACACCCCCGGGATGGCCCCGTATCTCCTCTTCGCTCTACTACGAGGACCCGAAGGCCGCGATCGCGTGGCTCGGCCGCGCGTTCGGGTTCGAGGTTCGACTGCTGGTCGAAGGCGACAACGGTACCGTCGAGCACTCCGAGCTCACGTTCGGCGACGGTCTGATCATGGTCAGCGGCCTGAAGCCCGACAAGTATTCCTACCGCAAGAGCCCCGCGCAGCTCGGCGGGAGCAACACCCAGAACATGATGGTGTACGTGGACGACGTGGAGGCGCACTGCCAGCGTGCGCGGGACGCCGGCGCGACCATCGTGACGGAGCCCGAGACCCACGACTACGGCGAGGACTACTGGGCCGACCGCGGCTACGAGTGTGTGGATGGCGGCGGACATCACTGGTGGTTCTTTCAACGCCTCCGCAACCCGGAGCCCAAACAGAAGTGAGCGACCTCGATCGAACGTTGGCCGCGCTCGCGGATCCGACCCGGAGAGGCGTAGTCGATCTGCTGCGGAGAAAGCCCCGCCGCGCGGGCGAGCTGGCGGCCGCGATGGAGATGACACCGCCAGCGATGAGCCGGCACCTGCGCGTCCTCAGGAGGAGCGGCCTCGTCGAGGAGGGCGCTGAGACCGAGGACGCGCGGGTCCGGATCTATCGCCTGCGTGCCGAGCCGTTCGCTGCGCTGCGCGGGTGGATCGAGGAGGTCGAGACGTTCTGGAGCGAAGAGCTCGCGTCCTTCAAGGAGCACGCCGAGCGTACGCGCGGCCGCAAGAAGGTCGAACGATGACGGCGGCGCCGGCTGGCGACGCGGCACGGGTGAGCGTGTTCGTGCGGGTCGCGCCCGACGACGCCTTCGACGTGTTCACCCGCGAGATCGATCTCTGGTGGCGCACGGGTCCCAGGTATCGGATCGCGGGGAAGAAGCCCGGGCAGCTCTTCTTCGAGCCCAAGCTCGACGGCCGATTGTTCGAGACGGTCGAGCTGGGCGCCGGGCCGCGGACGTTCGAGGTCGGGCGCGTGACTCGCTGGGATCCGCCGTCGTCGATCGCGCTCGAGTGGCGGGGCGTGAACTTCAAGCCGGGCGAGAAGACCTTCGTCGAGGTCGCGTTCGAGCCGCAGGACGAAGGCACGCTCGTCACCGTCTTGCACCGAGGTTGGAGCGCGCTCCCCGAGGATCATCCGGCGCGCCACGGGCTCACCGGAGCTGACTTCAGCCGCATGATCGGGATGTGGTGGGGCGAGCTGATGACCTCGCTGCGCGAGCACGTCGCGTCGAGGAGCTGAGGTTCAGTCGCAGCCCGCGGGCTTGCCGACGCTCAGGCTCGACTCCAGGAGCCATCCGCGCTGCCCGGTCGGGTTGAAGCCCGGCTGCGTGGTCCGCGTCAGCTCCACGAAGGCCCAGCCGTGGGCGTGGTAAAGCTGGCGCACGCGATCGCAGCGGAAGGTCCAGCGCTTCGACGTGGAGAGCGGCGCGTATCTCAGGTGGCTGTCGACGACGTTCACCCAGCGAAGCACGTCGGTCCGGCTGCCGCCGCAGTCATGGTCGCCATCGTACTGGCTATTGACCGCCCGGCTCCAGCACCCGCCTCGCTTCCTCGTCTTGGTCTCGCGACAGCAGGTGGGCTCGCAGCCGAAGTCGGGGTTGCGCGACACCTGAAAGTCGGCCGAGGCCGGTCCATCCTGGCAAGTCCGCTTGCAGTCGTCGCCATCGTAGACCAGGTCCTCGTCGCGCACCCATCCGGTCAGCGCGCCCTGCCCTGCGTAGCCCCAGCGATAGGCGTGACCGCCGTGCGAGAGCGGCGGCCGGAGCGGGGGCGAGTCGATGCAAGTCGGATTGCGCGTCGTCTGGAGGTTGAAGGTCTTGCCGGCCGCCAGCGTGCCGAGGACATGTCCCTCGCTCTGCATGATGCTGGTGGCGCGAATGGTCCGATACGGGACCCACCCCACGTTCACCGCGGCCTTGGTGTACGCATCCGAAAGGCCGCCGCACGTCGGAGTGGCCGCCCGATACCGCGACGCCGCGCTGCAGACCGCGAGCGCGCTCTCGGCCGAGGCCTCATCGGCGTCGTTGCTTTGCCCGCCCTCCATCCCGCATCCAACCGAGAGGAGGAGCCCCGCGACGAGACCTGCCCGCATCCCCCAACGGGTACCAAGCCACGGGGCGGGCCAACATGGGTCGATGCTCGATGTCGCCTGGAAAGCTACGCGCTCAGCTCCTCCAGGACGCGCCGCAGGTTGAGCAGATCGACCGGCTTCACCAGATGCCGATCGAACCCGGCCGCCGCCGCCCGTGCCCGATCTTTCTCCTGGCCATACCCGGTCACGGCCACCAGTCGAAACGCGCCCGGCTCGCTCCGGTGCTCCCGCAGCCGCTCGGCGAGCTCGTAGCCGTCCATCACCGGCAGCCCGATGTCGAGGAGGGCGATGTCCGGCCCGAAGGCCGCCGCCCTCTCCAGCGCCGAAGGTCCGTCGTACGCGACCTCGACCTCGTACCCGAGGCGTCCGAGCGCATGACCGAGCGTGTCGGCCAGATCGCAGTTGTCGTCGACGACGAGGACCCTCCTCCGGACCGCCACCGGTGCGACCTCGACGCTGTGCTCCGGCGTCTCGACGATCGCGCTGCCCTCTTTGACGAGCGACATCTCCACGATGAACTCGCTCCCACGGCCCGGTCCATCGCTGTGCGCCAGCACCCTGCCACCGTGGAGCTGCACCAGGCTGCGCACGATCGCGAGCCCCAGCCCCAGGCCCCCGATCGAGCGATCCATGGGCTGCGGCTGCTGGACGAACGGCTCGAAGATGCGCTCCAGCAGATCGGGAGGAATGCCAACGCCGTCGTCCCGGACTCGGAGGCGAACCTGTCCGCCTCTTCGCTCGGCCCGCACCTCGATCCCCGAACCGGGATGGCTATATCGAGAGGCGTTCGTGAGCAGGTTGGAGATCACCTGCGCGAAGCGATCCGGATCCGCCTCGATCGTCAGGGACGCGGGGACGGCGACCTGAACGCGCTGGCTCCGATGCTCGAGCATCGGGCTGACCGTCTCGAGGGCGCGTGCGACCAGGCTCCGGAGCTCGACCCGCTCTTTCCGGACCTCGATCGTCCCCCGCGTGATGCGGGAGATGTCGAGCAGGTCGTCCACCAGACGGGCGAGGTGGCACACCTGCCGCTCGATCACTTCCTGCTCGCGAGACTCGAGTCCGCGCAGACGCATGAGCTCGAGCGCCGTGATGATGGGCGACAGGGGATTTCTGAGCTCGTGTCCGAGCATGGCCAGGAACTCGTCCTTGGATCGATTCGCCGCGACGGCCTCGGACCGCGCGACCTGCGCTGAGGCCAGGAGCTGCTCCCGCTGCTGTCGCGCCACCACTTGATCGGTGACCTCGATGCTGACGCGCAGGATGCCGCGCACCTGATCGTCCTGATCCCTGACGGGCTGCAGGATAGAGTTGAAGTAGCGCGGCGGGTCCGCGCGGGTCGGATCTCGGAGCTCGAGCGCGTGCTCGTCGAGAGAGACGGTCTCGCCGGTTCGATACACGTGGTCGATCCGCTCGAGATCCTCCTCCGGCCAGCACTCCAGCTCCCGGACCTCCGCGCCCGTCAGATCCCGGCCCACCAAGCGGCGGTGGGCCTCGTTGACGAACGAGAACCGATGCGCGGGCCCCACCCAGATCGAGATCGGGAGCGGCAGCTGCTCGAGGAGCGCCAGCAGCTCGCGCCACTCCTGGTCGGCCTTGGCCTTCGAGCGTCCCAGCCGAAGCTGTGTCTCGACCCGCGCCAGCGCCTCCCGGCTCGAGAACGGCTTGACGAGACAATCGTTGGCGCCTGCCGCCATCCCCTTCATCCGAGACTCTTCTCTCGCAGACGCCGATAGCAGGATCACCGGGAGCGATCGCGTCTCGAGTTTGGATCGCAGCGACCGCAGGAGAGCCAGGCCGCAGTCCGCCACGAGCAGATCGAAGTTGCGTCGCGCCAGCGCCTCCATGACGCCTGCCGTATCCGAGACCGTCTCGACGTTCCATCGCTGGCCGAGCAGCCGCGCCAGGTACTCGCGCATGTCGGCGTTGTCGTCCGCGACCAGGATGTGTCCGGCGGAGACGCCCTGCTCCAAGGGCATCGGCCCTTCCCGGTGCGACCAATGGGCCGCTTCGTCGAGGTACGGTCTCGCGTTGGCGAGCGGCGAGGCGGCGGTGCGCCAGTACCCGACCCGACCCGCGGGGAGATGCGCGGTCCCGAACCGGAGCAACACCGTGAAGGTGGTGCCCTTATCGACTTCGCTCTTCACGGAAACCTCGCCGCCATGGATCTCGACGAGCTTCTTGACCAGCGCCAGGCCGATCCCGAGCCCCTCCGCGGAGCGGGCCCGCCCCCGCGAAACATGGTGGAAATGACCGAACACGCGCGGGAGATCCTTCGCCTTGATTCCGACGCCGGTGTCACGGACCGAGAGCTGCACCAGATCGCCCCTCGCACGAAGCGAAACGTCGATCCGCCCCTCGAGCGTGAACTTCAGGGCGTTCGAGAGGAGATTGAGCACGATCTTCTCCCACATCTCCTGGTCGACGTAGACGCACTCGGGGAGCGGATCGCAGTGGACCGCGAGCTCGAGGCCCGCCGCTTCCATCGGTCCGCCAAACATGCTGGCGAGCTCCACGGTGAGCGCTGCCAGGTCGGTCGCCTGGAACCAGGCCACGGGCCGCCCCGTCTCGAGGCTCGAGAAGTCGTGGAGCTCGTCGACCAGCCGGAGGAGACGAGCGACGTTGCGCTGTGCCACCTTCAGAGCGAAACCGCCCATCGCCCCTTCAGGGCTCGAGAGTGCCTGGTCGATCGGGTCCTGCAAGAGCGACAGCGGCATCCGCAGCTCACGGCCCACGTCGCCGAGGAAGCCGGTCCTCGCGCGATCCAGCTGCGCGAGCCTTTCTGCACACCGACGGTCCTCGTCGCGAGCAAGCGCCGCGCTCGCCGACCTCGAGAGCGTCTCGGCGAGCCGCTCGTAGAACTGCCGGTAGCGTCCGTCTAACTTCAAGAGGGCGCTGACCCCCGCGACGACGATCGCAACCGGCCGCTCCGCGGCACGGATCGGTAGCGCCATCCCCGGCTCGGGATCCGCGATCAGCACGGCCTGCCGCGTGTTGAGCGCTTCGAAGAGCACCGCGCTGCTCTCTCGACCCACCAGGGCGTCGAGGGCGTGCACGTGAAGGAACGGCACGTCCGGTCGCTCCCCGAAGAGCCGGCCGGTGAGCGCGAAGACCTCGTCGATCGTCTTCGCCTGTCCGGTCTCGAGCGCGAGATCGCGAAGCAGCAGCGACCGGCGTTCGGCCAGCACTCGGTCCGTCGTGTCGCTCGCGAGTTGAAAGACCCCGCAGACTGTGTCCGAGTCGTCGCGGATCGGGCTGAACGAGAAGGAGTAGAAGGTCTCCTTCGCCTGACCGTCCTCGTCGAGGAGGAACCGCTGATCGTCGACCTGCGTCGACGCCCCGGCGAAGGCCCGGCTGGCCGCGGCATCCAGCAGCACCGATACAGAAGCCCAAGCACCCGCCGTGCGGAGCCGCCCGAAGCCTTCATTGTCGACTCGAAAGCGCTCCGGTCCCCACACCACCGCCATCGGAAGGTCGGCAGCAAAACACAGGTCCGCCGCGGCCCGCAGGCGGTCAGGCCACGACGCCTCGGAGCGGAGCGGGCTCGGCTCTTCCCGGAATCTCTGCACCAGCTCGTTCACGGAGGCGAACTCCGAGCCGACAGGGTCGTCGCGCCCCACCAAAAGATCAACGAAGTCCTTTGCCGCGGCAGAACGCTACGACCGGCGCGAAGGACGAACGACCGGCGTGGAGCATGCGGGCCTCAGAGTCGAGTGATCGCTCCGATGACGACGCGGACATCCCCGTCTTCGCCCAGGATCGGCTCGACGTAGACGTCACAGGTGAGCGTCCCTGATTCGAGCTCGAGGTCGAGACGTTCGCGCATGGAATGGATGTCGCGAAGCGCGCGCGTCTTGAGGTCGGTGAGCTGCCCCGCCGCAGCTCTCGGAAGGATCTCGGCGTCGGTCCGTTTGATCACGTCCTCTGCACGGTGCCCGAACAGGTCTCCGCTCACCCACTCGTATTGAAGGTCCGATGTGAGTGTAAAGATCGTCGTCCGAGAGTTCATGATCCCGCGCAGGATCCGCTCCTGGGTCGCCTGCAGGGTCTTGATCATCGTCGTCTCGACGAACGTGAGCACCACGCCGTCGATGACGTTCTCGGTGGTTCGGTAGGGGAGGATCCGCATGATGAACCACTCGTCGTTGACGTTCCGGACCTCGACCTCCTTGGATACGAGGGTCCGAAGCACGTCCTGGGCGTCGGCCACCAGCCGCTTGTACTCGAGCTTGGTGACCAGAATCCTGGAGCGGGCGCCCGACGTCGGAGGGGATCAGGCTGATCACCCGCTTCGCCCGCTCGGTGTACCGCTTGATGCAGAGACAGCCGTCGAGGAAGACGGTGGCGATGTCGGTCGCATTGAGGAGGTTCTTCATGTCGTCGTTGATTCGCGAGAGCTCTTCCAGCTTGGTCTCCAGCTCGCTATTGACGGTCTGTAGCTCCTCGTTGAGCGACTGCATCTCCTCCTTCGACGTCTCGAGCTCCTCGTTCGTAGACTGGAGCTCCTCATTCGTCGACTGAAGCTCCTCGTTCGTCGACTTCAGCTCCTCGTTCGTCGTTCCGAGCTCCTCGATGGCGTTCTGGTGATACTCGCGCATCCGTAGCAGCTCGCGCTCGAGGGCTGCCGCTCGCTCGTCCTCCGCTCCGGATGAAGCGGGTGCGTCCGCCTCGCTCTTCGGGGCGCGGGGGCGGTCGAACGAGAGCAGGAAGAGACCGCGGAGCCCCGGGGGATCGACCACACGGCGCACGATCATGTCGCACTCGAATCCAGTGCCCGTTCGACTTCACGCGAACGCCTTCGCGTATGACGTCGCTGCCATCCGCGCTCGCTCGGCGAAGGGCGGCGGTGAGGTCGAGCTGCAGGTTGTCGCGCAGCATGTTGTAGATGTTGACCTGCACCTGGGAGCCGGGGGCCGGCTCGAGGAACTGGCCGGTCCGCCCGTGGATGTGGAGCACATCGCCGCGTTCGTTGAGCAGGACCAAGGGCGGCACCAGCTCCTCCAGGAGGAGCCGCTCCACCAGCTTGCCGATGCGGTTGTCCTCCGACTTGGCGGCCCGGGACACGGTTCCGCGACTGCGGGCGTCCGGCTGCGGAACCGCAGGAAGCTCGGAGAAATACTCGTTGGTGCCCGTGTTCTTCCGCTTGAACAGCTTCCACTTCTTGTCGATGACCTGGAAAAGCTGAGCCTGGCCGCTGATCGACTCGGACGACCCCAAGAACAGGACGCCGCCCGGGCGGAGGGCGTAGTGGAACATCGGAATGAGCCGCTGCTGGAGCGGGCCCTCGAGATAGATGAGCAGATTGCGGCAGGAGAGGAGGTCGATCTTGGTGAACGGGGGATCCTCGAGGAGATTCTGAGGCGCGAACATCAGCCGCTCCCGGACCTCCTTGCGTATCCGGAAACAGTCGTCCTCCCGAGTGAAGTTGCGCTCCAGGCGCTGCGGGGAGAGGTCGGCGGCGATGCTCGCGGAGTAGAGGCCGGAGCGCGCGACGTCGATCGCGGACGCATCGAGGTCGGTGGCGAAGACCTGGAACGGGAGATGGCGCCGCTCTCGGTCCATCACCTCCCGCAGGACGATGGCGAGCGAGTAGGCCTCTTCGCCCGTGGAGCAACCCGGGACCCAGACCCGCAGGAGGTGGTCGTCCGACCGGCTCGCGAGCAGCTCGGGGAGCACCTGCGACTCGAGCAGCGCGAAGGCGTCGGGGTCGCGAAAGAAGGCCGTCACCCCGATCAGCAGCTGCCTGAAGAGCAGATCGACCTCGGCCGGCTGGTCGCGCATCAATGACAGATACTCGCGGATACTCGACTGCTGGTGGACGACCATACGTCTCTCGATGCGGCGAAGGAGGGTGGTACGCTTGTACTCGGTGAAGTCGTGACCGGTGCGCGCTCTCAGGATCGAGAAGAGCTGCTTCAACACGTCCGCGGGCGTATCGGCCTCGAGCGTGTGATCGACCGTCCCGGCGCCGGAGACATAGGCCATCAGCTGCTCAGGTAGCTGCTCGACGGGCAGGACATAGTCGACGACCTCCGTCCGGATTGCGCTCTCCGGCATCCCGGGAAAGCGCGCAGACTCCTGGGCCATCACCATGCCGCCGGCGCCCTTGATCTCCTTGAGCCCCAGCGTTCCGTCGCTTCCGGTGCCCGAGAGCACGACC
The DNA here is from genome assembly GCA_963803435.1 of uncultured delta proteobacterium. Taxonomy (GTDB): domain Bacteria; phylum Myxococcota; class Kuafuiibacteriia; order Kuafuiibacteriales; family Kuafuiibacteriaceae; genus CAWDML01. The sequence goes on from CAWDML010000001.1 coordinate 1,593,810, forward strand.
GCGATCGAGCGATCCTTCCTGTCGGCCGCGAGCGACCGGAACAAGAGGTCGATCGGGAGCCGCTCGTTCTGCGGATCATCGACCGGGTGCAGGAAGCCATCGTCGACGCGCAGGCGCTTGCCCAACGAGGAAAAATACACGTGATCGGGCAACACCTCGACCGCGTCGTCGACGACGACCGTCGGCATTCGGACGTGGGGCGCGAGCAGCTCGGGGAGCAGGCTCCGCCGGTCGCGGAGGGTATGCGTGACGACGATGAAGGCCATGCCGGTGTTCTCGGGCAGATGAGCGAAGAACGTCTGAAGCGCCTCCAGACCACCCGCCGAGGCACCGACACCGACGATCGCGAAGTCTCGAGCGCCCACGGGACCGGACTCTAGGGACGACCGCGTACCGCGTGCAAGCGGATAGGACCGCGAACCGGCGTGGGATCGATCCCGTACTGCTCCAGCGTCCGAGCGATGAAGCAGGCCTTGCGAGCGGTCTTGGTCCAGAGTGCGCATCGCCCTCGTCGGCGACTCCGGAGCCCGTGGGCGATTGCGTCCCCACTGTGTCGGGTCGTCTCACCGTCGCCGGCTGGAGGCAGGCGCGCCGCCGTCCCGGAGGCCTGTGAGGGCGGAGCGTGCTTTGCACCCACCGGGAGCCATGAGCGGCCCTCGAGTCGAACGCCTCGACGTCTCGGCGTACACAGTCCCCACGGACGGGCCTGGCGGCGAGGAGGCCGATGGGACGCTAATCTGGCGCTCCACCACGATGGTGGTGGTGGAGGTGCATGCGGGCGGCGTGGTGGGGCTCGGCTACTCTTATGGCGACGTCGCGACAGCCCACCTGGTGGACTCCAAGCTGAGGGCGCGCGTCGTGGGTAAGGACGCGCGCTCGGTGCCTGCAATCTGGCGCGATCAGATGGAGACGCTGCGGAACGCCGGCCGGCCGGGCGTGGGCTCGATGGCGGTGTCGGCGGTGGACATCGCGCTGTGGGATCTCGAGGCCAAGCTCCTCGGCGTCCCGCTGTATCGAGCGCTCGGTGCGTTCCGCGAGCGCGCGCCCATCTACGGCTCCGGCGGCTTCTGCAATTACCCGGTGGACCGGCTGGTGTCGCAGGTGGCGGGCTGGGTCGAGCGCGGGATCCCGAGGGTGAAGATCAAGACCTCGCGCCGCCCGGAGCAGGATCCCGCGCGCCTCTCCGCGTGCCGCGCGGCAATCGGGCAAGCGCCCGTCCTGATGACCGACGCGAACGGCGCGCTCACCCGCAAGCAGGCGCTCGACTGGGCGAGACGGTTCCGAGAGGAGTGGGACGTCGCGTGGTTCGAGGAGCCCGTCTCCTCCGACGACTGTCGAGGCCTTCGGCTCATCCGTGACCACGGTCCTCCGGGGCTGGAGGTGGCCGCCGGCGAGTACGGCTTCATCCTCCGCGACTTCGTCGATCTCCTCGAGGCCGGCGCAGTCGATTGCCTCCAGGCGGACGTCACGCGCTGCGGCGGAATCACCGGGCTGCTCGAAGTAGCCGGTCTCGCCGCGGCGCATCACATCGATCTGTCGGCCCACTGCGCGCCGGCCGTCTCGGCTCACGCCTTCTGCGCCGTCGAGCGGCTGCGACACCTCGAGTACTTCCACGATCACGTCCGCGTGGAGGAGATGCTGTTCGACGGCGCCCTGTCGCCCGAGGACGGCCATCTCTGTCCCGATCCCGCGCGACCCGGGCTGGGGATCGAGCTCAGGCGCCAGGACGCGGAGCGGTATCTCGTCCATCGCAGCCGGTAGTGTCGGAGCAGGTGGGCGCCGCACCTCCGCTAAGGTTTCGACCGCAGCGGTCGAATCCAAAGTCGTGCAGACGCGACTCGAGCATCTCATCGGCGAGCGACTCGCCGCTGGAACGCTTCAGCTTCCGGTCCTGCCGCGCGCCGCGCAGGAGGCGCTGCGGGCCACCGCGGATCCGCGGGCCGGCGCAGCGCACCTGGCCGACATCATCGAGCACGATCAGTCACTGGCGGCACACCTGCTCCGGATCGCGAACTCACCGATGTACGCTCAGTCCATCAAGAGCGTCTCGGTCCGTCACGCGATCGTGCGTCTCGGGCTGGCGATCGTCGCGGAGATCACGATGATCGTCGCGGTCAAATCACCAGCGTTCCGCGTGCCCGGCTGGGAGAGCGAGATCGGTGATCTCTTCGAGCACGCGTTTGCCACCGGAGTCCTCGCCAAGGCGATCGCCAAGATGAAGGGGCTCAGCGCAGAGGAAGCGTTCCTCGCGGGCCTGCTCCACGACCTGGGACGTCCGGTCCTGATCCAGGCCGTGCTCGACACGGCGCGATCCGCAGAGCTGGAGCCGCCGCGCGCGGTCGTCGCGATGCTGGTGGACAAGCTGCATACGCGGATCGGGCGTGACCTCGCGCTCCAGTGGGCGCTCCCCAGCGCGGTGATCCACGCCATTGCGCGTCATCACGATCCGAACACGACCGCGCCCATCACGCTCGCCGTGCAGCTCGCCGAGGCCGTCGTCGATCATCAGACGGGCGGCAAGGAGCTATCGGTGGACGCCGTCGCCGAGCGCCTGGGTCTCGAGCCGAAGCGCGTGGACCAGCTGCTCGAGCGATGGCCCGAGATCCTGGAGGGCATTCGCGCCGTCGCGTGACCCGCTCGATCCGATGCGCTACATAATGTCGCTGGAATCCGATGAAGCGGCTGCCTCCTCTCCTGCTCCTCTCGCTCGTCACCTACGCCTGTCCGACCCCCAAGGCCGGGGACGACCGGCTCATCGCCGACTCCGGCGTGATGAGCGAGGACTCCGGCACACCGGCGCCCGACGGCGGCTCACCTTCAGCGGACGGCGGCCCCCCGGCACCCGACGGCGGCTCGATGATCTCCGACGCGGGTCGGGACGATGGAGGAGGCTCACCGGACTCGGGCACCGAGGGATGCGTCCCCACCGGGCCTGAGGACTGCACGAACGGGATCGACGACGACTGTCAAAACGGGATCGACTGCGCGGATCCGGCGTGTGGCGCCTGCGTCCCGCTGCCGAACGACTTCGCGCTCGGCGTCATGGTGGACGCGACCGCGGCCTGCCCGCCCGGCTTCGCAGCCGAGGAGACCGACCTCTTCGCCGGCCTCGATCAGGGGCTCGGATGCGTCGGCTCCTGCACCTGCCAGCCGAACCCGACCCAGTGCATCGGCGCGCTCTACATTTACGCCACCGAAGCCCAGTGTCAGGGCGACACCGCGCTGACCGGCGGACAGCCGTACGGCGGGGTGATCGACAGCCAGTGCACCGCGATGCCGGTGCAGGAAGGGTTCCCGGGCGGCTTCCGCATCGGCAACTGGAGCGTGCAGCAGAGCTGCTCATCGTCCGGGGTTGCGTCGCCGAGCCCGTACACCTGGGGGCAGCGGATGAAGTTCTGCGCGGCGCAAGCCGGCTTGCAAGGCTGCGACTCGACCTCCGCCTGCGTCCCGAACGACGCAGCGCCCGACGCCTGCCTGATGACCAGCGGCGGAGCGGCCTGCCCCGATCCCTTCTCCGACCGTTCGGGCGAGTGGTACACCGGCCTCACCGACACGCGGAGCTGCGGTCCCTGCGAATGCACGGCGTCGGGCGGCAGCTGTCAGTTCGCCCAGATCTCGCTGGGCAGCGACTGGGTGTGCACCGACGGTGCCTACGTGAGCCAGCAGAGCCCCACCAGCTGCGGGTCGGCCTACTCACCGCCCGCTCGGGTGACCGGGAGCCCGCAGGACCCCACGTGCACATCTGCGAGCCAGCTGGCGGGCAGCATCGAGGTGACCGGCCAGCAGACGGTCTGCTGTCAGCCCTGAACGGACGGCTGGGTTCGAAGGATGATGCGCACGGTGGTCCCATCGCCGGGGGTGCTCTCGACCTCGAGGCTCCCGCCGTGGTCCTCCACGATGCCCAAGCTCGCGGCCAGCCCGAAGCCCATCTTCATCCGGCCGCCGTCGCTCGAGAACGTCGGATCGTAGATCCGTTGGAGCGCGTCCTTGGAGATGCCTCGACCGTCATCCGCGATCTCGATCGAAACCTCCTCCGCCCCGTTCGTGGTCCGGATCGAGATCCGCTTCGCCTCGGCCTGACCGGCGTTGCGGAGCACGTGGAGGAACACCTGGTTGATCTGACCCGGCCGGCAGGTGATCGGCGGTAGCTCTCCGTACTCCTTGATCACCTCGACCGCTTCGAGCTCGGCGGAGAGCAGCACGAGCGCGTCGTCGATCATCTCGCTCACGCTCGCGCGCTTCACCTCGGCCTCGTCGAGATGAGCAAAGCCCTTGAGGGAGAGGATCGTCTGCTCGATGCGCGCGGTGGCCTGCTCCATCCCCTCGGCCACCCCCGCGAGCGCCGTCTGCGCCCGCGCCTGCCTCTCCGGATCGGCGAGCAGCTCGATCGAGCGGGCGGCTAGCTGTGCGTTGGAGCGGAGCACACCGAGCGGGTTATTGAGCTCGTGACAGACGCCGGCGACCAACGAGCGCAGCGAGGCGATCCGCTCTCGCTGGATGCGGCGAAGATCGATCGCCTGGCGATTCAAGAGACGTTCGAAGCGGCGAGTGGTGTACGTGATCATTCCTCCCATCCCCAGCAGCATCACGATCCACGGCAGCTCGAGCGGGTCGAGGCGGATGATGACGAAGTCGACCGTCGCATACACGAGGAGGGCCACGGCCGAGCAGAAGACCGCCAGCCGCCAGGAGAAGCGCATCATGTTGGTCGAGACCAGAAAGAGCAGCGCGCCCGGCAGGAGATCCAGCTGGCGGAGCGCGAGGTCCGGACGCAGCTCCATCACCATCGGCCGCGCAATCACGATGCCCTTCCCGATCATCACCAGCTCCACTGCGGCCAGCAGCCAGGGCACGATCGGGTGGTAGTTCCGCTTGAACCAGGTCAGGTTGAAGATCGTGACGAAGACGACCCACACTCCGATGAGGTACGTGGAGGCCGGCAATCGATGGAACACCGCGAGCTGTACGCTCCCGCCGGCGACCACCGCGATCGACCAAAACACCGTCCGACAGTGGTTGATCAGTCGCTCCGTTCTCCAGGCCTCGGTCATCAGGATCTGCACGCGGCCGAACATCAACCCCGGCGGACGCCGCCGGACAAGCGTCGCCCGTGACTTTCGTCAGAGCGTGAAGGCGGCGATGCAGCCGTCGCGCGTGGTGGCGACGAGGAGGTCGTCGTGGACCGCGAGCTTGTCGGCGTGGATCTCGATGCGCTCGAGGAGCGCGCCCGTCTCGACGTCGAAGAGCTGGAGAGCACCGAGCGGTGACGATCGCGAGCGCGCCTCGGAGGAAGGCGGCGGCCGAGAACGGCGCGACCGCGAGCTCGAGCGACCGCGTGCAACGGCCGGCCCCGAGGTCGAGCGCATGGAGCATGACCGGTCCGTTTTCGTCGCTGGTCATCAATACGTCGGCGCGCGCACCGTCGATCCGGCAGGCCCCCGGGTAGCCCTCGAGCACGATGCGCCAGCGCTCCTCACCGGTCCGAAGATCGCGGAGCACGATCCGATCCTCCGCGTCGCCCGAACCGGCGAGCACGGCGTCGGACGAGAGCGCCACCAAGCCGAAGTGGTACGGGAGCGGGTACGCCTTCTCGGGATCGGAGCGCAGCTTTGCGGACGCAGTCCAGAGGAGCTCCCTGCGCGCCAGATCCCAGGCCTGAAGCTGCGAGGCGGAGTTTCCGAGCGAGAACGATCCGGGCTCCGGCTCGACCTCCTCGAAGTAGCCGAGCGTCACCGCTGTGTCGCCGGACGGCGCGAGGTGGATCTCACTGATCTGCTTCGTGCGACCGGTGAAAGTGCGCCGCTCCTTCCCCTCGCGGTCCCAGGAGAACAGGTGAGCACCGAGCCCGCCGACCAGCAGGCTGCCGTCGGGAAGCGGCGCGATTGCGTGCGGCATGATCCTGCCGTCCTCGGACGCGAGCTCGAAGCCGAACACCTCGGTCACGTCCAGCCGCCGTCGCGTCATCGAGGCCTCGGGATCGCGCGCCGAGGTGATCAGCATTCCATCGTACGTGAAGGCCACCGGGCAGCCGTTCGCGGTCGGCTCCTCGATGCGCGTCGTCATCTCGCCGGAGACTGTCGACCAGACCAATCGCGTGTTTTCCGAGTCCGTGGTCACGGCGAGCGCACCGTCGACCGAGAGCACGGGTCCGCTCACCAGGTCGCGGTGCCGCTCGAAGTCCGTCGAGACGGCATCGCGGCCGTAGATGTGGATGGTCCCGTCCTCGCCTCCGCCGACGATCCAGCGCCCGTCCGGAGACACGGCGACGGCGGTGGGCCGCCGGCCCGGCGACGGCAGCCAGCCGAGCAGGGTCCCGTCGAGCCCCACCTCCTGGAGATCGTCCGAGGCGACCCAGATCCCGGCCGTGGAGACGGCGATGCTCTCCGGCTCCCAGGCGAACGACCGCACCAGACGCGACACGCGCGTCGCCGGATCCCAGGCGAGGAGCTCCTGGGCCGTCGACAACAGGGTCCCGTCCGGAAGGAACACCAGGCGATGGGGCGGATTCCGGTGGCCCACCCCACTGGTGTTGGGAATCGACAAGTACACGCTCCCCTGGTGAACGACCATCGCGTCGCTCTGATACAGCGGCTCGCACGGCTCGCCCGACTCGGCCTCGAACATCACCAGCGCGTTGTCGAGGATCGCGACCACCACCCGCGTCCCATCCGGAGAGACCGCCACGGAGGTCGGTCCCTCGGTCAAAGGCTCGACGCGGATCAGTGTCCCGTCGCGCAGATCCCAGAACGCGATCGTGTTGTCCTCGGCGACGGACACCAGCCGCCGGCCGCCGGCTGCCACCGAACGCACGTAGTCGGTGTGGTGCTCGAGCACGTGCTCGCAGCTCCCGCCGAGGCTCCACACCCGCACCCCACCGTCGTCGCCGCCGGTCGCGAAGCGTCCCCGATCGATCGCTGTCAAGCAGTTGACCGGCTGGCCACCGTGTCCGTCGAACGCCTGGATGATGCGTCCGTCGATCCCGATGTGCAGCAGCTGGCCGTCCTCACCTGCGCTGACAAAGCTGTCGTCGTCGAGGAACACCACCTCGTGCACGAGCTTCTCGTGCGCGTGGATCCGATGGGCCGGCTCGGGCGCGGACCGCTCCGTTCGGCGAAATCGCGGGTGTAGTCTCAACTTGGGGCGCGAGACTCCAACGCGCTCGCCCGTGGAAGGCAAGCGGGAGCGGAGCCGCGCCCGGATGAATCATGGCCCGGGACGAGAACCAGATCGCGGGCCCGCGCATTGAGAGCGGTGGGCGCCCCGTTCGTCTATGGAAGAGCGGCGGCCGCCCGCCGGGGATGAAGGTCCTCGAGTCCCACGCGCGACCCAAGATGCCCGGGCGGATCCCCGTTTTGGTCGGAGCGGGCGGCGGTGTGATCTTTGCACGAGCAGCCGCTCGTGCGGTCCTTTGCTGTCTCCCTGGCACTCTTTGCGGCCTGCGCCGCCCCGGCGGACGAGCCCTCCGTCGCGCGGGTGCGCTTCAAGGCGCTCGAGGGCGGGCTGGAGTCAAAACCGGTGGTGGTGGTGCTCGAGCGCACCGGGAGCGCCGCCGGTGAGGTGACGGTTCGATTCACGACGCGAGACGGCAGCGCCCGGGCGGGCGAGGACTATTCGGCCGTCGACGGGACCGTGAGCTGGCCCGACGGCGAGCTCGGCGATCGGCGCATCGAGATCCCGGTGATCCAGGACGACATCTACGAACCCGTCGAGACCTTCATGATCGATGTCTTCGATCCGAGCGGGGCCGAGCTCGATCCAGCGAGCGCGATCTCGATCGAGAAGCAGCTGCGGTCGGACGACCCCGATTCGCTCGGACGGACCAAGATGAGCGCGCTGCTCCGGATCCTCGACGACGACCCGGCGCCCGCTCCGAGCGTCGTCGAGATCTCGAGGACGGCGCTCGACACCAGCGACGGGTACGCGATGGGTGTGACCATCGCGCGGACGGGGAGCACCCGCGGAGAGGTGAGCGTGGACTATGAGACGCTCGAGGAGACCGCGGCCGCCGGCGTCGACTTCCTGGCGGCGCGGGGCACGCTTCGCTGGGGCGACGCGGAGGCGAGCGAGACGACGGTGCGTATCCCGCTGCTGCCGGAGGCGACCCCCGGAAGGACCTTCCAGCTGGTGCTGATGAACGGGGCCGGCGACGTGGTACTGGGTGAGTCGCGCACCACCATCACGATCCCGGACCTGTCCAGACAACCGATCGCGAGCGCCAGCGCCGACGTGCTCGCCGGCGAGGCGCCGCTCGAGGTTCGCTTCGACGGCAGCGGCTCGAGCGATCCGGACGGCGCGATCGTCGCGTACCAGTGGACCTTCGGGGACGGCGCGTCGGCCGAGGGTGCCGTCGCGACCCACGTGTTCGCGGAGGCCGGGATCTTCGCCGTGCTCCTGACCGTCACCGACGGGGACGGCCTCGCCTCGTCCGCGCCGCTGGAGATCGCGGTGACGGCGCCTTCGAACCTCCCTCCGATCGCCGATGCGGGTCCGCCCATCGCCGCGGTCGATGCCGACGGAGACGGCGTCGAGACCGTCGTGCTCGACGGATCGAGCTCGTACGATCCGGACGGAACGATCACCGCGTACGACTGGTATCTCGAGAGTGTTCTGCTCGCGAGCGAGGCGGCGCCGAGCGTCTCACTTCCGATCGGGCAGCACCTCGTCACGCTCCGGGTGACGGACGATCTCGGCGTCAGCGCGTCGGCGACCGTGATGGTGACCGTCGATCCGAGCACGCCGCCCCCGCACGCCGTCCTGCTGCGGATCAACGCAGGCGGCGCGGCGGTCACCGACACGCTCGGCCGCGCCTGGGCCGCTGACCGAGCCTATGACGGCGCGACCTGGGGCTACGAGAACCCGCCGGCGGGCTCCTTCGGAGCCGTCGATCGGCGGGCGACCGATCCGGCCTTCGACGTCGGTGGCACCGCGGACGACGCGATCTTCACGACCGAGCGCTGGGGTCTCAGCGCCTACCGAGCGAACGTCCCCAACGGCACCTACCGGGTGACGCTGAGGTTCGCGGAGACCTGGTCGGGCGTGACCGGGCCCGGGCAGCGCGTGTTCGGCGTCGCGATCGAGGGTATCGACATCGCGCCCGACCTCGACGTCTTCGCCGCGGTGGGCTTTGCCCAGGCCTACCAACTCGTCATCGACGGCGTCTCCGTCCAGGATCAGCGGCTCGACATCGATTTCACCCCCAACCTGCTTTCGACGATGATCGACGGCCTCGAGATCGCGGAGACGGCGATCGTCGAGCGGCGCATTTCGTCCGGGCTCGACGATGTCGAGGAGAACGCGAGCACCGGCGGGATCAACGCGACCAGCACCGACCTCGAGCTGGCCGTCGACAACACCACCACCCAGGTGGTCGGAATGCGATTCTCCGCGGTGGGCATCCCGAACGGCGCCGTCATCACCCGCGCGCACGTCCAGTTCCAGGTGGACGAGGTGAGCATCGGAGACGCGAACCTCGTCATCCAGGCTGAGCTCGCCGGCGACGCAGCCCCGTTCACCACCGCCACCGGGGACGTCTCCGGGCGCGCGCGCTCCGTGGCCTCGGTCGCTTGGACGCCACCGCCCTGGCCGACCGTCGACGACGCGGGGCCGGATCAGCGCACGCCGGATCTCACCGCTCTCCTCCAGGAGGTGGTGGATGAGCCGGGCTGGGCGAGCGGTCACGCGGTGGTGCTGATCGTGAGCGGCACGGGCGCGCGGGTCGCCGAATCATTCGACGGCGTGGCGACGGCGGCACCGCTGCTCCATGTCGAGTATCTGGCGCCCTGAGAGCGACTCAAGCGCGACGCCGAATCACGTGAAAGCCGACGCGGTTTCATCGAGAAGACGATCGCCTCCAGATCCGTCTCATCCCCCCGCACGAAGGTTGAGCACTCCGGGTGGGCGTTCGATCCGAAACTGACGGCTGCGAGCTGCGAGCTGTCGACGCGGCACGGAATTCGAGTGAACTCGAGCGTTTGAAGCGCAGCCTCGCTAAGAGCCGGTCCAGAAACCGTTCCGTTCGCAGTTTGCTGTTTCGTCGTTCTGTCATTCGCTGTTCGATCCGGCGATGAAGGGCGATGACATCGCAGAACGACTGCTCAAGTTTGCGATGCGTGTACTTCGGCTTTGCCGCGAGTTCCCAAACGACTTTGCCGGCAAGCACGTTGTCCGACAGCTGATCCGGTGTTCATCCGGAGGTGGTGCGAATTACAAGGAAGCGCGTGGCGGCGAGAGCCTTGCCGACTTCATCCACAAGATGGCGGTCGCTCGCAAGGAGATCCGCGAGTCGCTGTACTGGTTGCGTCTTGCCGATCCGGAGCTGATGCAGGGAGCGGAGATCGCTTCGCTGAACCGAGAGGCCAACGAACTCTCTGCGATTCTGAACGAGCTCCATCAAGACGGCGAAGGCTCGATCAGGGAAGTCATCGAGCCTGCTGGAACGCGATGATCGCGCACGCAGGATGAACCAGCCCGAGATACCGCGATCCCGTTGGTTCCCACCGCACGAGTCATGCGCGGAACTGGTTGTGCCAAGCGTTCGTGCGCTCGACAACCCAGCGCCGCGGCCTACCGCGGACACAGCCAGCGAGTGCAGGCTCGCCGCGGCGGCGGATATGCGGTTTGATCCGGCGCGCTCGAATGGCGGCCTCGACATCCGCGTAGTCGTAGCCTTTATCCAGGCAGAGGTGCTCCGGCCGTCGTGGACCGCGGGAGCCCCGTAGGACGACGCGGTCGAGCGTCTGCTCCACCAGCCACTTGTCGTGCACGTTCGCGCCTGAGATCTCGACCGCCAACGGAACACCACGACCATCCGTGAGCACGTGACGCTTCACGCCTCGCTTGGCTCGATCCGTCGGGTTCGGACCGGTCAGGTCCCCCTTTTGGAGCCTTGACGATCGCGCTGTCGAGTGAAGTCCACTTCCACTGTATGCCGCGCCTCCTGTCGTAGTACCGCAGCAGCTCAGCGAAGATCGCGGTGAAGATCCCTGCTGCGCACCATGCCGCGAATCGACTGTGGCACGTCGAACCGGAGCTGAACTCGCGCGGCAGGGCCTTCCACTGGCACCCCGTCCGAAGGCGATAGACGATACCTGCCATCACGACGCGATCCGCAACCCGCGGGCGACCTCCCCGCGGCCTTGGACCTCGCTTCGGGAGTAACGGCTCAATGCGTTTCCACAGGGCGTCCGGAAGACTTGCGAATCTTGCCTGCATCGACTCTGCAGAACACTCGATCGAGCACGATGCAACAACGGCCGCTTTGAATAGCGAATGAGCAGAACGAGCGAAACAGGAAACGCGGAGCGGTCCGGAGGTTTTCGGACCGGCTCTAAGCCTACATGGTGACGGCCGCGCTCGCGTGGAGCATCAAGTGGGCGATGGATACAGCCGCACGAAGCTGAACGCCGTGCCCTCTTGCGAATGGACCGGCGCGGGGTAGAAACGCTCGCCTTGGCACGTAGCAATCCTCGTGGGCATCTTCGACTTCCTGCGCTCAAAGCCGGAACCACCGGTGCGGTCGTTCGCCGGGCTCTGCTACGACGTCGCGTTCTTCGTGCTCCCACCGATCGCGCACGCCGATCCGGCGCAGGTGCACGAGCTGTGGACCCAGGCGCCCAACTTCGCCGGAGGCTTTCTCTTCTTCTCGGCCGGGCAACGCCACGGGATGAAGATGGGCGCGCTCGACGACGGCGGGCGGTTCAAGTCCCACCACGGTGAGCTCGACGCGACCCAAAGCTACTACGCGCTCGAGTTTCCTCCACCGCCGCCGTTCGATCCCGACGAGATGATCCTTGGCCCGTACTTCGCGGTGATGGTGATCGACAGGGTCAACCGCCAGTCGGAGTACTTCGTCCTCTGCCAGAGCGTCGAGGCCGGCACGACACTCCGCACCGTCCGCGGCAACGGGATGAACATCAACCTCGGCCCGGGCCCGACGCCCACGCTCGATCGCGTCCTCGACGCGGTCCGCGAGCGGCTCGCCGCCACGCTTGCCTAGAGTCCCGGGCATCGGAGCCGCGTTCGCCTTGTCGCCTGAAACTTCGGTTTCACCACGCGAGCGGGAGAGGACGTCCAAGCGGGTGCGAGCACCGTGGCAGAGCCAAGCAATCGATGACGGCGGGCACGCCCTAGACCGGGGATCACGTTCAATGTAGCGAGCGCGCTATGCGTCTCGTTCTAGTGCTCTACATGATGCTCGGCCTGGGCACGGCTCATGCCGAACCTTCGCTCGGGCCGCAGCGGAAGGCCGTGGAGCCGATGGGCCGATGGGGTTCAGCGCCGATCCGACAGTCACGTTCGGCGGCGCGGCTTCTGATGAGCGCGGAGCAGAAACAGCTCATCTCCGTGAGCATCGACGACTCGGTGGTCGTAGTGGATCTTGCGACACTCAGCGTTCTCAATCGCTTCGAGGCGGGGCACGGCTTCACAGGGCTGCGAGACGCGGCGCTCGCGCCGACGGGCGAGCTCATCACAGTCGGCCAGGATGACCAGATCCGCTCCTGGAGGTTGCCGAGCGGCGAGCTCGTGGGCGCAGCTGCGGCCGGACAGCGCGAGATCGAGTCGGTGAGCGTCTTTGTGCGTGGGAAGCTGCTCGCAAGTGCCGGGAGCGACGGTTCCATCAAGCTCTGGAGGCTCTCGGGCGGCCTCCCCAAGGACCCACGCGTCATCGCGAGCGGTGGTGCGCCGATCCGATCGCTCGCGTTCTCGCCAGACGGTTCGAAGCTCGCATCTTCGGAGAACGGTCTGACGATCATCGACGTCGCTCGACCTGAAGAGCGGATCCAGTGCAAGGGCTCGCAGGGACGGATGACCCAGGCCGCGAGCATCGCCTTCTCGCCCGACGGCAAACAGGTCATATCCGGAGGCTGGGAGGATCATGCGCTCTACGTGTGGGACGCAGCGACGTGTCGCGAGCTCCATCGGTTCGACGAGCCACGCCCGGTCCTTTCGGTTCTCTACTTCGACGAGGGAAAGCGCGCGGCCTCGGTGACGAACGGGGGCATTCAGCTATGGGACACGAAGGCGTGGCGACGGTCGGCGCTCATCGAGGTCGAGGGCCGTGCACCCGTGCGGCTCACCGTGAGCGCCGATGGGAAGAGGCTGTTCGCGAGTGACGAAGGCGGAACGCTCGACATTTTCGACGTCGCCAGCCGCAAGAGCCTCCTCGGAGCCGAGGGTCATCGTGGGGCCGTCACCCAGAATCTCCTTCGCCGAACGAGCACCGCTCGCAGTCTCAGCGAGCGAGGACGGACGCGCGGTGATCTGGGACGTGAAATCGGGCCGGGCCCTGCGAGTGATTCAGGACGTCGTGGCCGCCGCCATCGCTCCGAGCGGCAAGAAGGTCATGACCGGCAGTAATCGCGGGATCTTGAAGCTCTGGACGATCGGGAAGGCGGAGCCGGACTGGGTCGACGACTCGATGGTCGGGAAGATCGGATGGCTCGCCTTCTCGCCCGACGGGGCTGCTTTTTGGGCGTGCGCCGATCCCGGCGATCTCTCCCTCCGAACCGCGAACGGCCGCACCGCGCGATGGACCATGAACGACGGCTGCATGGATGACCGTTTCGGATGGCGGCCCGCTGTAACGCCGAGAGGAGTCGTACTGCCCCAGCATGATGGCGACTCGAACGGGTTGGCGGTCGTCGACCTCCGGACGGGCAGGCCGACGCGATTTTTCCAGGCAACGCCCGGCACGGGTCCAATCACGACGGCCGCCGCGTCCGCCGACGCCAAGACCATCGTTGCCGGCACGTACTTTTTCCAGCGCGTGAGGGGCGAGCCCACCGGTGGGCAGATCGTGGTGTGGACGCGCGAGGGCCACCAGCGAGCCACGCTCGAGGGACACAAGGTCGAGGTGAGACAAGTGGCGGTCTCGCCCAGCGGAGAGATGGCAGTATCAGTGAGCCGCGACTCTCTCGTTCGGATCTGGGATCTGCGGAGGGGCCACGAGGCCGAGATGAGGTCGTCGATGTGAAGGAGCAAGCTGTGTCGGTGGCGTTCGTGCCGGACGGACGCTCATTCGTGGTGGGCCTGAGCTCGGGGGTGATCGAGCGCTTCCAACTCTCGAACTGAAGAGTCGGCCTTAGAACTGCTTGGGCAAGACAGCGAACTAGGGAGAAGGAATTCTCACCTGATAGCACGCGTCACTCCATCAACGACTCGCTGAGGTGCGATCCGTGGGCCGGTCACGCTGCCGCATTGCTCGGATGTTCCACGGCCTGAGAGCGCGGTCGCGATCCGCGCCGTGAGATCGGCCTGACTCCAGGATCGCCTGCAACGTCTTTTCGAACCATCGCGCGCCTGGGGTTCTCTCCCCCGAAGGGGATCGAAGTCGCATCGTGGATTTGTCGCCCGATCTGGTGCGAGCACTCCTCGATCACCGCAACACCGGCCTCGTGTTCCCCACGCGGCAACGGAACACGAAGGCGCGAGCACAAATGCGACGTACGCATCGCATCTGGTCATGGCAGGAGTGGCGTTGCCTGCGGTGCAACAGCTCCTCGCTCGCAGGCAGTGCAAGCGCTGGATGTTGGGCAGCCATTGGGCAGAACGCGTTTTCTCGAGGAGGAAGAACGGCGAGAAAACGAGTCTTGAAGCAGAGCTAGAAAAAGTCGGGGCGGCGAGATTCGAACTCGCGACCTCTTGACCCCCAGTCAAGCGCGCTAACCAGGCTGCGCTACGCCCCGGTCGAGAGTTGGCGAGTGAAACGCACGCCGATCGGGCTGTCAAGCGAAGCCGAAAGTGTCAGGATGAATCCGTGTCGGTGGATACGGGCCACGTCCAGCGCTTCGAAGCGTCGGCGCGTGCGCTGGACCGGCTGATCGCCGAGCAGGCCGCGTCGAGCAGGGTGCAGGTTGGGCTCGAATCGTTGACGAAGATGCTGATCGAGCGGATGCGGCCGACCGGAGGGCGGGCGGTGACGCTTGGGCCGGGCGACGTCTCGGCGCTCGAAGAGGCTGCGCGCGAGCGAGGGCCCGAGGTGGAGGCGGCGTTCAAGCAGCTCCTCTCCTCGGCGCTGACGGGCACGGTCGAAACGGGTGCGGGCAAGGTGCCGCTGCTGCTCCTCGACGAGGGGGCGCGGGCGCAGCTGGCGGGTTTTGCGGGGGCCAGCGCAATCACGGATCAGACCGTGCGCGGAGGGCTGGAGGCGACGGCCGACGGCGACGGGCCGCGGATCAAGACCCGCACGACCGGAACGCTGCTGCAGCTCGAGCGCTACCGGATGGAGGGGCTCGACGGGAAGGCACGTGGAGGCCGGAGCCCGACGAAGCCGAGCGATGTCGGCCTGGTGGGCGCCGGGATCCGCGAGGTGGCCCAGCAGGCGGGATCGTCACCGTCGGTGGCGATGGAGACGCTCGAGGCGCTGGGGCCGCGGATCGATCAGGCGGTGTCGTCGGTCGGCGTCGCGCTGTGGAAGGACGAGCACGTTCGGGGCTCGCTCCTCAAGCTGGTCACGGATCCTGCCCGCGCGAAGGAGCTACTCCCGGTGCTGTGCAAGGACACGGGCAGCGCGCTCTCGACCGTGCTCGGCTGCAAGCTCGTCAACGAGGAGGTCGTGCGGGGTGGGCTCCACCTCCTGCCCTCGATCGGAAAGCGCCTCGGCATCGAAGGGATCGAGCAGGCCACCGCCAACATCGGCAAGGTGCTGGTCAAGGAGGGCGCCGAAGAGGCCGTGAAGGTCGGCGCCAAGCAAGGCGTGAAGAAGGGCGTGATGGGCCTGCTCAGCACCATCCCGCTCGCCAACGTGGTGCCGATGCTCTTCACGGGCGCCGAGATGCTCGCCGAGCTCACCAAGGCGCCGCCGGACAAGCGGACCCTGACAAAGGGCGTCACCACGTTTGCGCTCCAGGTGGGCGCCCTCGCCTTTCCGCCCCTGGGCCTGGCGGCCACCGCGGTCGACCTCACCGGCAGCGTGGCGATCGGGGTGGCCAAAGGCCAGGAGGCCGGCCTGGACCGGAACGAGCGGCGGTCGGTCGCCGGTGAGGCGATCGCGCGGCACGGCGAGCGCGACCACGACATGACGCAGGCGATCGGCACGAACGCCGACCTCTGCTCGCAAGCGCTGACCGCGATGGAGCGCTCCTTCCGCGAGCTCGGGTCCAGGGATGCCGCCGAGCGGGCGAAGACGCTGGCGGGTCGGGCTGCGGAGCTGATGAAGAATCCAGAGGACGAGGAGGGCGCGCGGCAGCTCCACCGCGACATCGGGAGCTTCTCCTTCGAGACCCTCCTGCCCGAGCTGATCACCCGCGTGAAGCGACTCGGTCACGAGGACTCCGAGTCCGGATCGCACTGGAAGCTGATGGCGGACGGCCTGAGCCAGATCAACGCCTCAGCGATCGGCGTCCGGTCCGATCCCGAACGCAACGAGCCGAAGCTCAAGATGTTGATTCAAGGCATCCTCAAGACCGGTATCGCCGGGAGCGCGCTGGTCGGAGAGCCGGTTCACCCGGCCCAGGTCGTCGAGCGCGAAGCCTGATGAGCGCGATCGATCTCGGGTTCCGGAGCGCCTACCGAGTCGCGCATCGCCTGCTGCGAGCCTGGTGGTTCGTCCGGCGGCCCCGCACCGCGGGCGCGCTGATCGCGATCTGGAACGAAGGCCAGCTGCTCCTGGTACGCAACTCGTACCGTCGCCAGTACACGCTCCCGGGCGGCTACGTGCGCAAGAGCGAGACGGCCAGCCAGGCGGCGGCGCGCGAGCTCCTCGAGGAGGTGGGCCTCGAGATCCCGGAGGAGCGCTTCCGCCCCGCGTTCGAGGGGGAGCTGCCGTTCGAGTTCCGGCGGGACTTCCTCACGATCGTCGAGCTCGAGGTCGATCAGCGACCGGAGATCCACGTCGACAACCGCGAGGTCATCTGGGCGGGCTGGAAGAGCCCGGAGCAGGTCCTCCGCATGGACGTGGTCCCCCACGTGGTGGACTACCTGCGGACCCGGCTCACACCAGGATAGCGCCGCTCGTGGGGACGATCGGCTGATCGCCGAGCACGGTGTCGTTGAAAGATCTCCGCTCGTCGGAGATCTCGGCCACCAGCTCGAGGATCTGCGGGTGCGTCATGATCACCTCGTCGAAGTTCTTCTTGCTGAGCCGGAGCACCAGGCAGTCCGTCTCCGCAGTGATGCTGGCGGTGATCGGCGAGTTCGTCAGCAGCGACATCTCACCGAAGACGTCGCCGGGGCCGAGCTCCGCGAGCGCCACCTCCTGTCCGTCGTCCTTGATCGTGACCACGCTCAGCTTGCCGTTGAGGAGCAGGAACAGACCCGAGCCCTTCTTGCCCTGGCGCAGGAGGACCTCGTCCTTCTTGAAGCTCTTGCTCTTGAACATCTCCATCAGCGAGCGCCGCTGCTCGGCGTCGAACGGAGAGAAGAGCGGATGCGTCGCCATCACCGTCGAGAGCAGGCGCTGCTTGTAGAAGTTGCGGAGGATGTTGGCGACGCTGGGAAACGACGCCACCACGCGATCCAGCACGGCCCTACTGATCTCGAAGATCTGGCTCTCGTCCTCCACGATCACGCTGGCGGTACGGGCGCCGTCCTGGAGGAGCGCCATCTCCCCGAAGAAGGCGCCGTCGGTCAGATAGGCCAGCGAGATCTCTGCGCCGGTCTCGCTGGTTCGGACCACCCTCACCCGGCCGGTGGCGATGACGAAGAAAGAGTCGCCCACCTCCCCTTCCCGGATCACGTACTCGCCGGGGACCATCTCGCGCATCTCCATCTGCACCAGCAGCTCGATGAACGCGCTCTTCGGAAGCTCCGAGAACAGCGGGATCTGAGGTCGCTCGAGCGCCTCGGCCAGGTCGTCGGTGGCCTCGACCACGCGCTGGGTCAGCTCGATCGGGGCTGCCTCCCGCACGTCCGACGGCGCATCATCGACCGCCAGCGTCTCCGCCACCTCCTCGACGACCCGCCTCACCTCGAGCAGCTCCTGGGTGTCGAGGTTCTCGACCTTGATGACGCCGTCCCAGGTCTCCTCCACGTTGCCCGGCTTGGGCCGATCGAGCTCGATGACCTCCTCGGACCGCTCATCGGCGAAATCGATGGGCTCGTCGCCCATCTCGCTCAGGAGCGAGTCAATCTCCCGCGACGTATCGCTGGCCAAGAGCTCGACCGCCGAGTCGAGCGAGCGCGGCTCTTCCAGCATGACCTCGCCGACCGTGATGTCCAGGACCGAGTCCTCGATCGACTCCTCCTGAACGGGCGCGGTCACCGGCCACGCCATCATCGGCGCCGAGGTCTCGCGCGGCGGCCACTGCGCAGGCGGGGGCTCGGCCGGCGCCGGCTCGGGGGCTCGCCGGCGCGCCTCGCCGTGCGTCCGCTCCACCTCCGGCTCGCCGTCGACCTCGGGGAGCTCGATCGGTCCCGGCATGTTGCCGAGCGCGCGCGGGGGGAGCGGCATCCGCGTCGGCGTGCGCCGCTTCGAGTACAGATCAGCGAGCATGTCCTGGGTGATCGTGTGGCGAGGGTCGACGCTCAGGATCATCTTGCATACGGCGATCGACTTGAGGAGCAGACCGTCCTCGGCGTATGCGCGCGCCACCGGAGAGTAGGCCTTCACCGCCGCCGGGCCGTTCCCGAGCTTGCGGTAGAGATCGCCGATCTTGATCCGGCACTGAAGCTCGGACGGATCCTGCGCGACGATCTCCTCGTAGACCTTCAGCGCCTCCTTGAGCTTCCCCTCGGCGTACAGCTTCGAAGCTCGATCCTTGAGCTTCCTCTCCCGATCGGTCATCCCCCGCGCCTCGAGCTTCCGATGTCGTGCGGAAGCGTGCCGGCGACCGTGCGCGCGAGCTGGGTCGACAGATCCACCACCAGCGCGGCCGCCGCCGGACGCGCCTGATCGGGACGAACCGGGACCTGCTCGCGCCCCTCGTAGCGGTGCAGACGATCCCTGGCCCATCGGCCCTCGGGAGCGGTCTCCGGCGGCATCGCTTCGACCGCGGCCTTCGCCGCGTACAGGTCGCCCCGGACGATCATCGCGAGCGCCCGGGCGCGTCGGACCACCCAGGTCAGATCGCCGGCGCGATCGATCGCCGTCTGGCTCGGCGCCTCTCCCTCCGCGGCCGCGATGATCGCGCGAAGGACGCCCCGCACCGGTGGGAAGAGCGGGTCGAACACCGACGCCTCGAGCGCATAGGTGAGCGTGCGATCGTCGGGCGGAATCGGCATCGGCATCGTGGTGGCGCTGTGCGCGCGCACGTCGAGGCCGAGGATCCAGCCGTCCCGACCAAACCGCTCGTGCGCGCGACGGCGCGCCTGGTTCCACTCCTTCAGCAGCGCCTCCGGGATGGGCGACACGTCGTCGCTCCAGTGGGGAGGGCGCGGCACCAGATCGTCGAGCGCCGGCGGCTCGGGCAGGAAGGAGGGGATCGAGACGCTCCTCGACGATCTCGAGGACGTCCTCCTCGTCGCGATCGTCTTCGAGGTCGACCTCCTCCTCCACGGCGCCGTCCGTCTGATCGTTCCAGTCCTCCGGCGAGGGGCTTCGCGGTTCCATCGGCGGGCGCAGCATCATGCCGTCCTCGTCGAGAATCGCGGGCTCGCCGCGTCCGAGCGCCCACTGCGACGCCGCCAGCTCGGTGATGGTCTTGAGCGCGATCGTGGGGGCTCGATCCCCGAACAGCTCGACCACGCGATCGGGGCGCCCGAGGGCCATCGCCGCCACCGCCGAGGCGAAGTCGGTCCCCAGCTCCTTCGGGGGCAGGACCGGCATGATCGCGCGGGCGGCCTCCATCAGCGTGCACGTGGAGGCCAGGCGCAGCAGGCAGCGCGGGCTGACCGCGACCTGGGAGAGCGCTCGGTCGCGTTCGGCCCGGGTCAATGTCTTCTCGGCCAGACCGGCCAGCGTCGAGGTGTCGATGCCGTCCCGCTCGCCGCGGAAGCCGGAGGGGACGCCCTTCCAGTCGCCGAGCACCGAGAGGGCCGTCGCGTCGGGGACCCCGTGGTCGGTGATCCCGGCGAATACCCCGTCACGCCGCAACGGCTCGTGCCGGAGCGCGTGGCTCCCGCTGGGCACCAGTCCGACCGCGACCCGCGCCACCAGGTAGGCGCCCAGGCTGGAGTGGAGCCCGTAGCCGGAGAGCGGGTCGCGCGGCCAGAGCGTCGCCTCGATGGCTGCGACCCGCGCCTCGAACTCCTCGACGACGGCGTCGCGCTCCACGGCGATCGAGTGGGCCGCCAGGGCCCGCGCCAGCTCGTGCGCTTCGGTCCGCGCGCGCTGGGTGGCTTCTTCTTCACGGGCGCCGATTCCGGGCCAGTCGAAGGGGCTAGGCGTGCTGGCGATCTGCATCGAGCTTGCGATGCTAGACCAACCCTGACCTACATGGAACGCTTCTTGGGTCGCAAGGATTCGGACGCCTGACGGCGATCCTCGGGCGTCTCGGCGTCCTCTTTGGGCTCGCCCTCATCCTTGGCCTCGGCCGGTTCGGCGGCGTCAGGCTCGCTCTCTTCCTTCTGCCGGAAACGCTCGAGCGTCTCCATGCTGAAGGCTTCCTTCCCCTCCTTCACGGCGTCCCGGAAGATCTTCTTGAGCTCGTCGCGGGAGAGGTGGGGGTTGTCGAAGTACGCCATCGAGACGCGTCCGAGGCCCCAGGTGAGCGCGAAGGTCATCGGGGCGGCGATGACGCCGCCGAGCGCCGGGAGCACCAGCTTCCGCAGCGCCGACACCGCCGCGCGGCCCGCCAGCGACAGGCCGGCGACGGCGCCGAGCTCGAGGACCACGCGCTTGGCCTCGGTCTTGGTGACCGGACGACCGAAGATGTGGCCGATCGTCATGACCATCGTGGTGTGGATCGGGATGAGGATCGCCATCTCCGCCAGCGGGATGGGCACGACCGAGGCGGCGGCACCCCCGTAGCTCGACATGGTGACCACGGTTCGCGCCGCTTTGAGGCGCTCCTCGGGGGTGGCCTCGCTCCAGTCCTTCTTCCGAATCTGCGCGAGCGTGTCGAGCCAGGACATCCGGTTCCTAGAACGTGTACTTGATCGGAATGGTTCCGCTCAAGCCAGGGATGAACTCGCCGTTCACGATGGCCCCGACGAACCCCGCCTGGATCCCGATCGAGAAGTCGTTGAGCAGCGTGTACAGCTCGACGCCGAACTGGCCCCCCACCACCGGCGCAAAAACCGCCTTGCCGGCATTCGGATCGTCGGCGGTGAGCGTGGGGTCGGGCGTGACGAAGCCGGCACCGCCGTGGAGCTTGAGCGTGAGGCCAAACCGCTCCGTGACCAGGAAGCCGAGGTCGATGGCCGCACCGATCTCCTGGATGCTGTAGTCGTTGCTCTTCGTGTTGGCCGCGGAGCCCTCGGTCACGTCCGCGCGACCGGCCCCGCCGTTGAGGCCCATCGCCAGCCGGAGCCCGAGCGCGAGATCGAAGCTCGAGGTGCTGAAGACGTCGTAGCCGAACGTCGCGCCGATGTACGGCTGCAGGTTCGAGGTACTGCGACTGTTGAGCTCCACGCTGTTCGTGTTGACGCCGCCGAGCGTGACGAACACGCCGAGATCGCCCACCGCGAAGAAGCCGCGTCGAATGACATACTCGGTCTTCGTCTCGGAGCCGTCTTTGGCGGCACCCTCGGCGCTCGCCTTCGGCGCGTCCGACTTCTTCTTGGCGCTGTCGTCTTCTTTCTGGGCGAACGCTCGCGCTGAGGAGAGCGCGAGCACGCTGATCAAAGCGATCGAGAGGGGCCGCATTTTCGCGGGGAAGCTAACACGCCATCCGGCGGAAAGCTCAAGAAGAATTCCTGGGAGGCGGTCGGACTAGGTCGACGCGAAGACGAACGGATAGGTGACCACCACGATGCCGCCGCCGCGGGGCTTCGGGAACTTCAGCGAGCGCATCACGGTGAGGACGCAGCTCTCGACGTTCTGGTCGTTCATCGACGTCTCACGCACCGAGGCCTGCGCCACCGCGCCGGTCGGAGCGATCGTGAAGTACACCGAGATCTTGCCGGACAGGTTCGGATTCGCGTTCAGCTGCTTCTCGTAGCAGTACTTGAACCGTGCCAGGTTGCGCCGGATGACCCGGCCGATCTCTTCCTTGCTCAGCGACCCCTGGATGATGGTCCGGCCGGGGAGGATCCGCGTGGTGCCCTTCCCGCGACCGCCGAGGTCGATGTTGCCGTAGCCGCCGGTGCCGCGGCCGCCGTGCGTGCCGAGACCGCCGATGCCGAGCGAGTTGCCACCGCCGCCCGCACCGGTGCCGCGGGTGCCGAGACCGCCGGCGCCGCCGGCATCACCCATCTCCGAGCCCCGCAGGCCGCCCATGGCGTTGTTGATGCCCGTGCCCAAGCCGCCGGGGCCGAAGACGTTCGAGACCGCGCCGCTGCCGGCCGAGCCCTTGAGGATACCCAGGAGGCCCGCGTTCATCGCGATCTTGCGGTCCTTCTCGCGCTTGTTCGGGTCGACGCGGGGCGCGCCCGCCTTCGACGCCAGCGCGTCCTTCTTGGGCAGCTCCTTCTTGCCGAACTTGCCCTCTTCGTCCTTGTGCTTGCCGCCGCCCTTCATGCCGGAGAGGTCGAGCTTCTTGTGCTTCTTCTCCTTCTCGGGGGCCTTGAGGATCATCTGGGCGAAGCGGTTCTGGTTCTTGAACAGCTCGTCGACCAGCCCGTTCTCGGTGTTCGGCGTGATGAACGCCGCCACCACGAAAAAGATGTGGACGAGCGCGGAGATGGTGAAGACGCGCGGGAAGTACCAGTCCATCACCGCGCCGCGACCCATGGCCGCGTTCCCGCGGGTGAACTGGACCAGATAGGTGAGCGTCCCGATCTTGACCGCGGCCCGATCGTTGAGCCCGATCCGTCCGCCCGGCAACTCGCGGGAGACCGGACCGTCGCCGCGGCGCATGGCCACCTTGGCGCCGCTCGGCACCACGATCTCGGCCTCGCCGCCGCGGTTGTAGGCGATGATGAACTTGTCGTTCTCGCCCTCGACCTCGAGGTCGGTCTGGCGCGAGTTCCCCATGAAGATGTTGAATCGACCGCCCGACCGGGGACCGACGGTGACACCGCGAGGCTCGGCCACCTGGCAGGTGTCGACGACCGAGTCGCCCCACAGCGCCACGACCTCCAGCACCTTCTCTTGATCCGTCGCCTTCGACTGCGCACCCATGGGGCGCTGGAGCACCGAGAGATCGATGTCGTCGTCCTTCTTGATCACGTGCATGCCTGCGCTCTCGGGGCCGTGCCTTCCGTGGCCCTTCTTCTCCCGGATCACCTGAGTGCTCTGATCGACGTACGCGCGCGGAGCGGCCGGGGCCGGGGCTCTCGCCGGGGGCGGCGGCGCGGCCACGGTCTGCGGCTCGGGGGCCGCCGGACGCTGCGTGGTGGGCGCGGTGACATCGGTGTCCGCCAGCACGTGCGCCTTCTGGGGCGCGCCCAGCTGCGTGACCACGATCCGGGCCCCTCCGACCCCGATTCGATCGCCGACCCTCAGGGTGACCGGCTCGCTGACCGCGTGGCCGTTCACCGTGGTGCCGGCCTCGCTGCCGAGATCGATGATCGTGACGATGCCATCCGGCGTCACCTTGATGACCGCATGGATCGACGACACGCTCGGATCATCCAGCCGCAGGACCGCAGACGGTCCGCTGCCGATCAGAACGCTGTCGCTGTCGTGAACGGCATCGATGCTTCTGCCGTCTCGCAAGAGAATCTGGAGGCCGATCGTATATGACACCTGTCTCGCTCCTGCGGCGCTCGGCGCCCTAGAGGTTGTCCGTCGAGTTGAACAGCTCGGGCAGGAAGTCGGTCCGCGTCTTCAGGAGGCTCCTGAAGTTGGTCTTCTTGCGATTGAGGAGATAGGAGCCCTCCGGCTTGGTGAGCTCGCCCTGAATGGTCACGTCGGAGAAGTCGATCACCGTCTTCTTCTTGAACGTGGTGACGTCGGCCTCACGCACGACGCCCTCGGTGGGCTCGTTCTGGGCGTAGGCCGCCGCGGACATTCCGGCCACAGCTCCTGCAAACGCAATCCCGAGAAGTACCTTCTTCATCTTTCGCTCCGGCAGAACCGCTCCCGCCTTCCGTCGCTTGGACACGCCGAGGAGGAGCTGAGTTCCGACTTCTTCTCACCCTCGGCGTCACAGGCCCAATCGGTCAAGGGCCGGAGCGCACCGGAGGCATGATAATCCAAATGAGAACAGCTACTTATCGTCACTTTGGCGCGTCGCCACCTTCGGGGACTGGCGTCCCACCTTCCTCGGGCGCGGCCCCGTCGTCGGGTGGGGTGTCCCCCTCCGCGCCTTCGGCCGGCTGGTCCGTGAAGATTCTTGGAGGCGTCCGCGTCCTTGGCCGCCTTCTTCTCCTCCGGCGGCGGCTGGGCGGCCGCCTCCTGCTCCATCTTGATGGTCAGCTTGATGCCGTTGTAGCGGCCGCAGAAGCCCTCGACGTCCTGCTCGGTGCACGTCATCCCCTTGGCGCGCATGTACTCCTCGGCCTTCTGAAGGGCCTCCTGATTCTTCCCGGCGGACTGCAGCACGATGACCGTCTGGAGGGCGAGCTGCTCGTCCTCACTCGGATCCGCCACCGCCACCGCCGAGTTGGCCAGCTTCACCTTCTGCGCCATGGCCAGCTCGTCGGCGGCGCGGTCGAACTGCTGCAGGCCCTGGAGCGCGTAGCCGAGGCCCGCGTGGGCGTCGTAGCGATCCGGCCACGCCTTCACCACCACCTCGTACGCCTTGGACGCCAGCGCGTAGTCGCGGTGCGAGAGCGAGAGCGAGCCGATGTTGTAGTTCGCCACCACGTGCATCGGATCGAGCTCGATGGCCTTCTTGAAGGCGGCCATCGCCTTGCCGTTGTCCTTCGACGCCAGGAAGACCATCCCCAGGTTCACGTAGATGTCCGGGTCTTCCTTCTTCTGCTTGGTGGCCATCTTGAGGGCGTTCTCGAGGATCGTCTGGGCGAGCTTGTACTGCTTCTGATCGTAGTAGACGAGCGCGAGGTTCTTGTAGGCGTCGATGTTGTTCTGATCGCGCATCAGGAGCTTGCGGATCGTCTTGATCGCGCCCTTGTAGTCCTTGTTGTTCCGCTGCAGCACCGACAGGTTGTTCAGGACGTCGGCGTTGTACTCGTCGGCCTTGAGCGCCCTGTTGTAGAGCTTGATCGCCTCTTCGGTCTTGTGCTCGTCCTTGAGGATCGCGCCCAGGTTCAGAGCGGCGCCGACGTCGTTCTCGTTCTTCGCGAGGATGCTCTGGTAGAGCTTCTTGGCCTCGTCCTTCTTGCCCATCCGGTGCAGCGTCACCGCCCGGTTGAAGGTGGCGACGTCGTCGCCCGGCTTGGCCGCCAGCACCTTGTCGTAGCTGGTCAGCGCCGCCGGATAGTCGCCCTTGGCGAACAGCTTGTTCGCCTCCTGCAGCATCTCCTCCGGCGTCCTCGCCTTGGCCGCCACGGGGGCGGTCGGCGGGGGCGGCGGCGGCGGCGGCGGCGTGCTGGCGCAGGCCGCGATCGTCGATGCGAGAAACGCGCTTCCCAGAATCTTCAGCGTGTTCATGGCCGTCCCCTCACTCCCGCGCGCCGGAGTCATCGTCTTCATCGTCGTCATCCGTCGCATCGTCGTCATCCTTGTCGCCGGCCGCCGGCGTCGCCTTGTCCTCCTCGGTTTGAGGCTGGGCTTTGGCCGCCATGCCGCTCTTGATCGACGCCAGGATGAAGCCCTCGGCGCCCTGGAAGTCGCGCTTCTGCAGATCAGGGAACTTGTTCGGGTTCAGCTCCTTCAGGTTGTTCTGCGCCGTCAGCGTGCAATCGTTGTAGACGTTCAGCTCGTACGCCTTGTTGAGCGCGTTCTCGAAGGCGCCGATCGCCTTCTCCTCCGGACCGAGGGCCACGGCGTCCAGCTCTGAGCTGTAGATCTCGATCCGATCCTCCGTGAGCCGGGGCGGCAACGGCGCCGAGCGGATGGTGTCCGCCAGGCCGCGGTAGGTCTGCCCCATGCGGGTCAGCGCGCAGATGCCGAAGTCACCGTTGCCGTAGCCGAGGATGGAGAGGAACTTGCCCTCCTTCTTGCACTTCGCGCTGTCGGTGCTCACGCAAGCCAGCTCCTCGGCGGTGGCGATCTTCTTCTGGAGCGTCGTACGCACCAGGGTCACCTTCATCTTGGCGTAGTTGTCGTACTCGGGCTCGAGGAGCTCGAAGGCGGCGTGCGCACCCGCCAGCCGGGACGCGTCCTCCTCCTGATCCTCTTCTTCGGCAGCTTGCCGTAGTTCGCGACCAGCCACTTGTACTCGGCCATCGCCTTCGGCCGCATCTTCTGCTTCTCCAGCATCAGCGCGAAGCGATAGCGCGACTCGAACACCTTGGCGCGGCTCGCCTTCTTGTACTTCGACTCGAACTTCTCGTAGCAGTCGCCGGCCTTCTTCCAGTTCTGCTCGGTCTCGTGGAGTCCGCAGACGCGCCAGTAGACGTCCGAAGCGTCGGGCCGGTTGTCGAACTGCGTGTAGTAGTCCGTAAAGCGATCGATCGCCTCCTTGGTCTTGCCGAGGCCCTGGTAGTAGATGCCGGCGTTGAAGAGCGCGTCCGGGACCTTCTCGCTCTTCTTGAACTGCTTGGTGAAGTCCGTGTAGAGCTCCGCCGAGGTCTCGAAGTCTGCGATCCGCTCGTGGAACTCCGCGAGCAGCAGGTGGTTGCGCTCGACGTACTCCGACTTCGGATACTCGCGCTTCATCAGGTTCGCGACCTCGATCGCCTTGTCGAGCTCGTCCGCCTGGTTGTAGATCAGCACCGCCGAGAAGACGGCCTTGTCGGCGAAGTCGGACTTCGGGAACTCCTTCTGGAAGTTCTTGAAGCGGGTCGCCACCTGGCCGAGCGCGCCCTCCTTCTCCTCCTCCGAGCCCATCTTGCGCGCGCCTTCTTCGGCCACCTGGATGGCCTTGTAGGCCGAGCCCTCGACCAGCGCCTGGACCTCTTCCTTGAACTTCTTGTCGTTGCCCGCCAGCTTGTTGTTGTCGCGGAACGAGCGGGCGTACTTCTCCAGCTCCTCCCACTTCTTCTGGACGTTCAGCGAGTCGAGGATCAGGTGCGCGCTCTTCTTGGAGAGCTCGTCCCCCGGCCAGCGATTGATGATCTCGAAGTAGCGCTCGGCGGCCGCCACGAAGTGGTTGTGCTTGTAGTAGAGGTAGGCGGCCTTGAACTTGATGGCCGGGAGCTCGTCGTCCTTCTGGTCGGCGATCTTGAAGTAGAGGTCGCACGCCTCGGAGAGCTTCAGCTCGGGCTCCGGGATCGGCTCCTCCTTGTACTCCTTGTCCTTCTCCAGGCCGGCCAGCTTGATTTGGTGACGCGCTTGGCGTCGGTGCCGCCCTTGTCCTTCTTCTCGGTGACCTTCATCGAGGCGTCGAGCTTGCCCGTGTCGCCTTCGGTGGCGATCTTCTCCCAGGACAGGATCGAGCTGTAGGCGGCGTCGCGGGCGTACTTGCCGCGGGCCTTCCCGTCCGGGTTCATCCGCGCCACCTTGTCGTACTGCTCGGCGGCGTTCTTCCACTCCTTCAGCGCGTAGAGCACCTCCGAGTAGAAGAAGCGCATCTGGTAGGCCGACTCCGTGTCGCTGAAGGCGTCGAGGTACTTCTTGTAGATGTCGCGGGCCAGCTGGTACGTCGCCACGTCCTGACGCTTCTGGGCGTCGCGGTGGTACTCGGTGACCAGGTCGCGGAGCTTCGACTCCGTGAGATCGTAGGCGTACTCGAGCGCCGCCTTGCCCTTGTCACCCTTGTCCTGCTGCGCCTTGTACCAGGGCGTGCCCGGCCGATAGAGATCGACCAGCCGCTCTACCTCCTGGCGGACCTTGTCCTTCTTGTTCATCTGGGCGTAGGCCTCGACGATCGACGCCTGCAGGTACGGCGCCTTGTCGTTGAGCGCGTACTTGTCGATGAGCATGTTGTAGGTCTTGATCTCGAGCGGCCACTTGCCCTGCTCGTGGAAGAGCTGGCCGAGGCGGGTGGAGTACCGGTACGCGATCTCCTCGCCGCCCTTCTTGCGGAAGTAGGCGAAGGCGGTCTCGACCTCGTCGACGTAGCTGAAGAACCGGGAGAGGTCGCCCAGGGCCTCACCCTTGAGCTGCACGCTCTTGGTGTCGGTGCCCTTCTCGGACTTCTCGATCACCTCTTTGAGCTTCTTGATGCCCTCGGCGTACTCCTGAACGTTGTAGTCGCACCAGGCGAGCTTGTAGAGCGAGTAGTTGTAGACGCGGGCCACGTCGGTGGCGAGGGCGCGCTCGTACGCCTTGCGGGCCTTGGCCACGTTGTTGTCGTTGAAGAAGTGCTCGCCCAGCTGCAGGTAGGCGTCCGGGACCAGCTTGCTCTGCGGGAACTGCTTGATCAGCGTCCAGTAGTGGCTGACAGCCTTGTTCTTGTCGCCCGACTCGTACTCGTTGTAGCCGAGGTAGAAGAGCACCTCGTCGTTGCGCTCGTAGGTGGGGAACTCGGTGAGCACCTTCTCGTACAGCTTGAGGGCGTTCTGCTTGATCAGCTCCGACTCACGGATGAAATCCTTGATCTCGGGCGGCTTGCCCCGCTGTCCGGCGTTGGACCAGTCACCGTAGTTCTTCTCATACTGGTCCATCTCGAGGCCGTACTTGTACTTGGACTTCTCCCAGTAGAGCTCGGCGAGCCGGAAGATCATCTCCGACTTGCGGCCCTCGGGCGCCTTCGGGATCAGCTTCTTCAGCTCGTCGATCGCTTCGTCCCGCTTGGCGTCCGCCTGCTTCGTCCGCGTGATCTCCTTCTGGTCCAGCGTCGTCTCGACCTTGAAGCTCGCGGCCGTGTTGCGCTTGAGGGCGTCGTCGGCCGGCTCCCCCGGCTTATCGACCTCTTTCTTGTCGTCGCCCGGCTTGGCCGTGGTCTTGGTGGCCTTCTTCTCGCCCTTGGCCTTCGACTTCTTCTTCTTCTTCTTCTTTTTCTTGCTCGATCCCGCGCTCGCCGTGCTGGGCGAGACGAGGGTGGTGACGGCTGTAAAGCCGGTCACCACAGTGAGGATGAGCAGGAGCTTGCTGAGACGCTGAATCATGAGCTTTTTGACCTCGATTACGGCCTTCGGGCCCGGACAATGCCCGACGGATGAGGGCAGAACGACCCGTCGAGTGACCGATGCTTGAGGAATTGGAAGGGGCTTGGCAACCGTCGATTGACGGGGCGGGACACCTGCTTTGGACACGCAGACGGCGCGCTGCGGCAGGCTACTCGAATACGTCGGGAATGCACTCGTCCTTGATGGAGTGCTCGTAATAGCCGAGCTCGTCGATCCAGTATTCGCCGCTGAAGGCCCAGTACTGGTACCGCGAGTCCGGGACCTCCGGACGGGGACCCTTGGCGCGCGGCCCCTTGGTGATGTCCTTGCCCGCCTCGAGCATCTTCCGCTCGGCGTCGGCGGTCTCGAACTTGATGATCCGCGCCTGGTTGAGGAAGTTCTCCAGGAAGACCGCCTCGCGCTTGATCTGGCCGCGCACCAGCTTCCCGGTCAGGGCCACCCGCTGCTCCCGCTGATCGTTGAGCAGATCCAGGAGCTGGGCCTTGAAGCTGCCCTCCGGGAACTTCTCTTTGGCCCGAGCGATCTCGCGATCGACCTCGCGCACCTGGGCCAGGAACTTCTGATAGCGCCGGTTCGTCTCCACCTGGAGGCGGATCTCGGTGGGGAACTTCGGATCGCCCTTCACGACGAGGTCGACCATCTCGGCGTCGGTCTGGTCACCGTCGACGAACGGCTTCAGCTTGTCGCCCATGGGCTCGTAGAGCTTGAAGAAGCTCTCCAGCGCCACGCGGGTCCGGTCGAAGTGGCAGTTCTGGAAGTAGTTCGTCGCCTTCAGCACGAAGGACTCGGCGCGGTAGCGATCGTCGAAGTACGGCGACTGGATCGAGTGCACCATCCCGAGCGACTTTCCGAACTGCGCGTTCTGGAAGTACGCCCAGCCGGACTCGAACATGGCGTCGTACCAGTCGTCCGAGAAGCGCGGGACCTTCTCGTAGTACTCGACGCTCCGCTTGAAGTCGCCCTGCGAGTAGTACGCGCGGGCCTTCCCGAGGAGGGCCAGCCGGTAGAGCTTCTTGTCCTTGTCGTCGCTGGCGCTGCTGAGGCGGGTCTCGAGGTCCGAGAAGTACTTGATCGCCTCGGAGTAGTCCTCGGCGCCCTGCTCGGTGGCGGTCCGGACCGCCATGATGGCGAGGATGTAGCGGGCCTTCTTGTAGTACGGCGACGAGTCGGTGACGGCCTCGAGGAACTGCTTGGCCTCGCCGTAGTCCTGCTTTCGCTGTGAGATCATCCCGATCATGTAGTTGATCGCGTTGAGCTCGTCGGCCTTCAGGCGGGCGAACGCCTGCGAGTAGCCCTTGTTGATCAGCTCGGGGATCAGAGTGTCGTCGTCGATCTCCTCGGCGATCTTGAGGAGCCCCTCGGTCGCCTTGAGGAAGTACGGGTGCGAGTCGCCCGAGTTGAAGACCTCGCCGTAGAAGCGGAACGCCGGCAGGTTGTAGCCCGCCTTGTAGAGCGAGTGACCGAGGTAGTACTCGGCCTTCACCCGCGCGTCCGGATCCTCCGAGTTGGTCATCACGTCGTAGAACAGGAACGCCGCCTTCTCGTATTGATCGTCGTTGTAGGCCTGGATGGCCTGGTCGATGTTCTGCGCGCGCGCGGTGCTCGAAGCGAGCAGCACGAACGCGAGCGCCAGACCGAACCTCTTCATCTTCAGTTTTCCTCGCCGCCGAGCAGGAAGCTGATGCCCACCTGCAGGAAGATGTTGTTGCGGACCGCGTCGGTGAAGCGCTGGGTCGGTTCGCTGGTCTGGGGCCGGAACACGCGGCTGACGAAGAGGTAGTCTTTGACCTCGATCTTCAGCCCGATCCAGTTCGCGAAGTAGAAGCGGAACCCGCCGGACAGATGTCCCATGAAACGGAGCGTCGCCGGCTCGTAGACGAAGACCGCCTGGTCGCCGGTGACCTCTCCCTCCGGTGCGGGGCAGACCGCCGGATCGAAGCCGCGGTTCGGGTCGAGCATCATGCCCGGCGTGCACTGCACGCGCGTCTGGCCGATGCCGCCCCCCGCGCCGAGATAGAACTGGAAGTTGCCGAGCGACGACCCGAAGATCTGGAGCTTCCCGTAGATGGGGCTCCACTGGACGCCGGCGGAGGCCACCCAGAGCATCTGGGTGAGCTTCGCGATCTCGGGGGTCAGCTTGCCCTCCTGGAGGATCTCGGTGGTGAGGGCCGACTCGGTCGGGAACATGTACCCGCCCGACAGCTCGAGCGCGAAGTTCTCCGCGAGATGCCAGCTGATGCTGAGCGCCGCGGCGAAGGTGGTGACGAACCGATCGGTGAAGCCGAACGAGCCCATCGGCGTGATCTCGAAGGCCTTGTCGATCAGGTACGCCTTCCGCTGGACCGCGTAGATCGTCTCCTGATTGTCGGAGATACGGGCGAACGGCGCGCCCTTGCGACCGACCACCGGCTTCGGCGCGTCGTCCGACTTGGCGGCGTCGTCCGACTTGGCGGCGTCCGTCTTGGCGGCGCTGTCGTCCGCCGCCGCCGGCGTCTTCTCCTCGTCGTCGTCCTGCGCCCAGGCGGCCTGGCTCGCGAGGAGACCGGCCAGCACAACCGTGAACACCGTGCGCTTCATCTAGTCGTACTCCCCGAACGTGAACTGCAAGCCGGCTTGCAGCAGCAGGTGGTTGGTCAGCCCGCCGTGATCCGGGTCCGGATCCGGGTAGAAGTAGTCGCGGACCTCGATGCGGATGCCGAGGCCGTTCCAGCCCAGATCCGGCAGCACGCCGAACGGCTTGATGATCAAGTATGGGACGAACAAGAGGATGGGCATCCACGGATCGACGTCGAAGATGCGAAGACCGATCCCTCCGTTGAAGCCGTACGTGATCTTGTTGGTGGCGGGGAGCGGGCTGTCGAGCTGGCCTTCCGCACGCTTGGTCCCGATGCCGCCACCGCCGGCCACCAGGTAGATGTCGAACGAGGGATCGAGCTCGGAGGCAAAGGAGAGCTTGCCGTAGAACGGCACCACCACCACGTCCAGACTGCCGTTCCAGACCATCTGGAAGAGATCGGAGAGCGGCGGATGCTCCAGGCCGGGGAAGTTCACCCGGACCTCCTTCATGATGTTCGTCTCATCGCTGAAGTAGTAGCTGCCGGACAGCTCGAGCCCGAAGATGTCGGTGAACATGAACTGGTACGCGAGCTGCGCGCCGGTGCCCTGGACGAACTTCGTGACGATCGAGGTGGAGAAGAACAGCGCGAGGTGCTGGCGGCCGCCCATTCCGAAGCGCTTGTCGAGCAACGTCGGCAAGAGCGCCGGATCCTCGCCGCCCTGGAGCGCGTAGGCTTCTCTCGCGGCGCCGGCCGTAACCGCCAACGCCACGGAAAAGGCCAATCCGACGCGGATCTGCGCCTTTCTCCTGCTGATCAACGATGAGGGTCCTATTAGGCTTCGCATGGTTTCGAGTCGCCGATCTCGCCGATCACTCCAGGACTCGTGCAGACCTCCGGAATGATTGGCGCAGTCGCTACCATGCGACCGGTAGGGTGGCAACCTTCAGGTTGGAGATACGACGGGTGGCGGAGCTACTCGAAGGACGCGATCCCATACGGCGTGAAGACGGGTCCCCCGACACCCGCCTGTCTGAAGAACCCGACGTTCTCGGTGTTCTCGATGAGCACCACGTTCGTCGACTCGGAGCTGGTGCTCCGCGTGGTGATGACCCTTGCCGATCCGAAGGCCGCCAGGTGTCGATAGCTCTCGGAGCCGGTCGGGAGACCACTGACCATCTGCTTTCCACCCTGCGGTGACACCCGGATCACCGAACCGGAGAGGCCGACGTAGAAGGCGCCGTCGGGCCGCCAGAGCAGATTGAGCCCGGTGGAAATGTCCGTGGTGACAGCCCGCTGCTCGAACCCGGTGGCCGGATCGATCTGAATCAGACGGCCGTTCGTCATGCTCTCCAGCACGAAGAGATGCCCCATGTCGTCGGCGGCGGCGCCCGACCAGGCCGCGTTCGGGTTCGGCGCGTTGAACGAGTGCGAGAAGGTGCCGTCCTCGTTCCAGACGTGCACCACGGTCTCCTGGCTCCGCGCGTAGTAGTAGTCGATCAGGACGACCCGGCCATCGGAGAGCTGCGTGAGGCCGGTGCCCGTCTGCGACGAGTCGATGATTGGCGTTGCCCCGTCCTCGAACTGGAAGTCGGGCAGCTGCGAGTTCTCCCCGTCCAGCGCGAAGCGGCGGATCCGCGGAGGCGAGGCGCCGTCGTCGTAGACCAGGAGCGTACCGTCCCTCGCCATCCAGAGGTCCTCGGGGCTGTCGACGAAGCTCGAGCCGCTGAGCAATCGGCCTTGCGTAAAATTGACGCTCTTCGCGGGCAGGCCGTCGGAAGCGACGGTGTAGACGTCAGAATAGCCGCTGAGGGCGATGTTGCCGCGGACCGTCACCGACGCCTCCGCCGAGACGTCGGGCCCGCCGGTCGCCGTCGCGTGCACGCGCACCGTGAAGGTGGTGGTGCTGAACCAGGTCGGCACCTCGGAGACGAGGAACTGGGCCACGCCGGTGACCGGATCGACGCTGTACGTGAGCGAGAGGTCCGAGAGGCGCGCGTCGGGGAGGCCCGGGCGGCGCGCGGCGGTGATCTCCGCGGTCGCGCCGGAAAACGCGAGCACCTGGCCGTCGTCCCGGACGGTCGGCGTCAGGACGACCATCTCGCGGACGTTGGCCACCTCGACCGACGGGACCAGCGCCTCGATGCAGTAGCCGCCACCCGAGCAGCCGGGATTGCCGGCGTCGGATCCGCCGTCCAGCTCGCCGCCGGCGTCCCCGACCTCGCCGGTGTCAACCGGGCTTGCATCCTTGTCGAGCAATCCGCCGTCCGGCTCGGCGTCGGCGTGCGAAGCGTCGTCGCACTCGAGGACGGTGATCTTCTCGCAGCCGAGCACCAACGCGAGCGGGAGGCAGAGGAAGACCGTGCGCATCGGTGAGGACATACGCCCACCCGGCGCCGATCTGTCCATCGGGCGTCAGTGTCCGAGGAGCGCGCCGTAGGCCTCGCCTGCGTCGCCAGGGAGCCCGCTGACCGCCAGCATCTGCCAGCCGTCGGCGTCGGCGTGGCCCACCGCGATCAACCGCCAGCCGGCGTAGGCACGCTTGCGGTCGCGGCGGACCAGCACGCGGACGCGATCGCCCGCGGAGAACGGCCCTACCCCGCCGTCGGCGAGGATCAGCTGCTTCTCGTCGTCGCCGTCGAGGTCCATCTCGAGGACGCTCTGCTTCTCGTGCACGCGGTAGCGGATCGACAGGATCACGCCCTTCTTCGTGACGAGGTCGGCGCCGTCGCCCTCGTCGTCCAGACGACGCAGGAGCGTGCGGATCAACGGCGCGAGGTCGGAGCTGCTGGGATCGATCTCGGAGACCAGCATCGCGGCGGCCGCGGCGGCGTCGTCATCGTAGCCGGCCAGCACGCGGACCAGGCGATAGCCGGCGCCGCGCGCGTAGAGCTGGTCGGCGAAGGAGTGGCGGGCGGAGAGGCGCGCCGAGAGGTAGTACTGGACGGCGCGCGTCATGTTGCCCTGCTCCTCCTCGGAGAGGCCGTTGTTGAAGAGACGGCGGGGAGACAGGATGGCGCCCGTCCGGAGCGGCGCGGCCCGGACCAGCACCCCGCTCCCGCCGTCCCGGCTTCGCGGGATGACCTCCGTCCTGGAGGCCTCCGGCTTCGCGAAGGCTTCGGGCGCCACGAGCAGCAGCGCCAACGCCAGATGGACCGGGATCGACCTCACCCCGGGGTCGACGCATCTTCAAGGTTGGTGCCGAAGCGCGAGGCATCACAGGTTGCCGATTCGGGCCGGTCCGAGTCGGAGATTCGGATCCGGGGGACGGGACCGCGCTCGCGTGATCGCGTGAAAACATCGTCATTTCCAAAGGATGAAGACCTCCGCGCTCCCGGAAGATTTTTTCCGGGTCGGAACAATGACGGAGACTCCGAACTTCACGGCGCCGATCTGTGGAAATGCGCGTAGAACACCCCTGATGCCGGGGGGCGATCCGAGCAACCCGAGCGGCGGGGGGCCGCGGATCCACACGACCGGCGGGACGCCCATCCCGCACGTCGGTCGTGTCCTCGGCGATCGCTGGGAGGTCGGCGCGCGGATCGGCGTCGGCGGGATGGCGTCCGTGCACGCCGCGCACGATCGGCGTCTCGAGCGGCCGGTCGCGATCAAGATCCTCCATCACCACGTCGCGGAGAGCGCGGATGCACGCGAGCGGCTGGCTCGCGAGGCCCGCGCGATCGCGCAGCTCAAGCACGAGAACGTCATCGAGGTCTACGACTACTCGATCGACGATCCGGACTGCACGTGGCTCGTCACCGAGCTGATCGAGGGCTATTCGCTGCGCCAGTTCCTCGATCGCAGCGAGACGCCCCCGCCCGAGGTCGCGGTGATGATCGTCGCCGAGGTGGTCCGCGCGCTCAAGGCCGCCCACGCGGTCGGCGTCGTCCACCGGGACGTCAAGCCCGACAACATCCTGATCGGACGCTGCGAGGGCCGCCCGAAGCTCTCCGACTTCGGGATCGCGAAGGTCGTCAGCGAGTCGCCGATGACGATCACCGGCAATCTGGTCGGCTCGCCCAGCTACATGTCGCCGGAGCAGGCGGACGGGCAGCACACCGACCACCGCACCGATCTCTACAGCACGGGTACGCTCCTGTATCGGCTGGTCACCGGCACGCTCCCGTTCCGCGGCCTCACGCCGATGGACACGATCCGCAAGGTCTCGACGGGACAGTACATCGATCCGATGGAGCTCCTGCCCGGATGTCCCAGCACGATCGCGGCGATCATCCGTAAGGCGCTCACGCCCAAGATCGACGAGCGCTACCAGTCGGCCGAGGAGATGCTGGCGGACCTGGGACAGGTGCTCCAGGACGCGGGCCTCTCGGCGACCTGGGACGAGCTTCCGAAGTTCTTCGCCCAGCCGGCGGCGTACTGGGACCTGCTCAAGCCGAGGCTCGCGCGGGACCTGGAGGCGCGGGGCAAGGCGCTGCTCGAAGCGGGCCAGGAGAGCCGCGCCGTCGACTGCTTCAACCGCGCCATCGCGCTCGGCGACGGCAGCCAGAACACGTTCGATCTGGTGCGGCAGCTCTCGAAGCGCCGCAACGCAGGGCGGGTCCGCCGCTTCGTGTGGGCCACCGCGCTCGCGGCCGGCGGCATCGCGATGATCACCGCGGTGCTGCTCGTGACGGATCTGCTGTCGTCGTCGCCGTCCAACCCGCCGCCGCCGGCGATGGCCTCGGAGCCGCCGCCGGCGCCGCCGATCGAGGTGGAGAGGGCGAAGCTGGCGCCGGACGTCCAGCCGGTGCTCGAGGACCCGATGCCAGAGGCGCCCGAGGCCAAGGCGATCGACGCCAAGGCGTCGAGGACGGAGAAGGCGGAGAGCCCCCGGCGAAGGATGCCCCGCCGGGCGAAGAAGCGTTCGGCCCCTCCCCCCGCGCCGGAGCCGGTCGAGAAGGATCCGCCCAAGGACCAGCCCAAGACACTCTACGGGACGCTGCAGGTCGGGAGTGACAAGTGGGTCGACGTCTACGTCGACGGCAACCGCGTGGGGCGGGCACCCGATCGAACCCAGTACCCGCTGACGCCGGGCGAGCACCGCTTGCGCGCCGAGAAGCCGAATTCCAATTGCCTCCCCTTCGAGAGGGCGTTCACAATCAGCGCCGGGGAGACGACCCGCGTTCGACTGAAGGTTGTCTGTCCCTGAAGCGAACGTGACGAACGCTCTTCTCATTCTGCACCTCGCGCTCGCATTTCCGGCGGCGGACGCGCCCGAGGAGATCTTCAAGAGCGCGATCGAGGACTTCGAGTTCGGCGAGCACGCCTCCGCCGCCCAGAAGCTCCGCTCGATCCTCGAGCCGATCCGCCTGTCGAACCCCGAGGACGTGATCGTCGCGCGCCAGTACCTCGGCGCCTGCTATCACCTGCTCGACGATCTGGAGGCGGCCAAGAAGGAGTTCTCGCTCCTGCTCGCGCTCGATCCCGAGCATCGCCTCGATCCGGAGGTGTTCTCGCCGGCGGTGGTGCAGTTCTACGAGAAGGTGCGGACCGAGGCCGGCCTGGGGATGCGGAAGAAGGAGGACCTGGAGCCGCCTCCGCCGGCGCCGCCTCCGCCTCCACCCCCGCCGGCGGTCGTGAAGACCGAGATGATCACCGGCCGCTATCCGGCGGCGCTGGGGCTGATCCCGTTCGGCGTGGGCCAGTTCTTCAACTACCACCCGATCCGCGGCTCGATCTTCGCCGTGCTCGAGGTCGGCCTCCTCGCCACCTGCGGCACCACCTTCGGGCTCTACGGGAGCCGACGCTCGGCGGCGCTGCGGGACGGCCACGCGATGGAGACGGCCGACGGCCTGATCTTCAACGCAGGCTTCGAGGACGAGGCCTCCAGCATCCGCCGCATGCAGACGATCGCCTACGTGACCCTGTGGACCGGCCTCGCTGCGGTCGTGACCGGCGTGATCGAGGCGCTGATCAGCTATCCCGGCGACGCCGTCATCGTCGAGCAGCAGCCGCCCCTCTGATGGCCACTCTCATCCTCAAGCTCTCGCCCGAGCGGGTGGTGCAGCTCACCAAGAGCGTGACATCGATCGGCAGCGGTCTCACCAACGACGTGCGCATCAACGACGCCTCGATCCAGGAGCGGCACGCGCACGTGCTCCGCGATCGCAACGGCTTCCGCATCTTCGCCACCGACGGCGCGAAGATCGTGGTCAACGGCAAGCGCCGCAACGAGTGGTCGCTCTCCGAGGGGGACGAGATCGGCCTGGGGCACGTGATGATCGTGTACCGGACGCGGGATCTGCTCGACAACGAGGTCACCGATCCGGACGCCGTGAGGCCCGCACCCACGCCGCGGGTCCCCTCGAAGGTCGACCCGGACGCCTCGATCACCGAGTCGGTGCCCCTCGAGGCGTTCAAGAAGCTCTACCGCTTCAGCGCCAAGATCAACGAGGCCGAAACGCTCGACGACATCCGCCGCAACCTGGTGGACGCGGTGATCGAGCTGGCCCGGGCCGACACGGGCTTCCTCCTGATGATCAAGGAGGGGCGCGTCGAGGTGGACGTGGCGCGCGATCGCGTGGGCCGGGACCTGCCGTCCGAGGACATCAAACTCTCGGACTCGATCGTCGGCGACGTCATCCGCCGGCGGAAGCCGCTCCTGATCTCGGACGCGCTGGAGGACTCGATCTTCTCCGACTCCCGCTCCGTGGTGAACTACCAGCTGCGCTCGGTGATCGCGGTGCCGATCGTCCACCGCGACGAGCTCCTGGGCGTGCTCTACCTCGGCTGCGACCGCAAGCCCTCGGCGTTCTCCGCCGAGTTCCTCGACATCCTGATGGTGTTCGCGGCGCAGGCCGGCCTGCTGGTGAAGAACGCGGTCCTGATCGAGGGCCTCCGCTCCGACAACGAAGCCCTCAAGATGCAGCTCGACAAGCAGGTCTTCGGCGAGATCGTGGGCGGCTCCACCTCGATGCACGGCGTCTTCAAGCTGATCTCGCGCGTCGCGCCGACCGACATCTCGATGCTGATCGTCGGTGAGACCGGCACCGGCAAGGAGCTCATCGCGCGGGAGATCCACCGTCGCTCCTCCCGCGCGGAGGGGCCGTTCATCGCCATCAACACCTCCGCGATCCCGGAGAACCTGCTGGAGGCCGAGCTGTTCGGCCACGTGAAGGGCGCCTTCACCGGTGCGCTCACCGATCGGCGCGGCAAGTTCGTCGAGGCGAACGGGGGGACGCTCTTCCTCGACGAGATCGGGGATATGGCGCCCTCGCTCCAGGCGAAGCTGCTGCGCGTGCTTCAGGAGCGCGCGGTGGAGCCGGTGGGGAGCAACAA
Source organism: uncultured delta proteobacterium (assembly GCA_963803435.1). Taxonomy (GTDB): domain Bacteria; phylum Myxococcota; class Kuafuiibacteriia; order Kuafuiibacteriales; family Kuafuiibacteriaceae; genus CAWDML01. The sequence continues at coordinate 1,632,641 of CAWDML010000001.1, forward strand.
GACGCAGCCGATCGACATCCGGGTCATCGCGGCCACCAACCGCGATCTCGATCAGATGCAGGTCGAGGGGACGTTCCGCGCCGACCTCTTCTTTCGCCTCAACGAGGTGCAGGTCGTCCTCCCGCCGCTGCGCGAACGCGCCGATGACATCATCCTCCTCGCCACCTACTTTCTCTCCAAGCACAGCGAGCAAATGGGCCGGCGCTTCCGGAAGTTCACCGAGCGCTGCAATGCGGCGATGAAACGTTACCGGTGGCGCGGCAACGTGCGCGAGCTGGAGGCGCGAGTGAAGAAGGCCGTCGTGATGGCGGAGGGACCGGACATCGATCTCGCCGACATGGAGCTCGACGAGGGCGGAATGACCGAGGTCCTGAACCTGCGGGACGCAAAGGAAGCGTACGCCCGCCGCTACATCCTCGAGGTCCTCGCGCTCAACGACGGCAACCGGAGCAAAACCGCGCGCGATCTCGGCATCGATCCGCGGACCGTCTACAAGTACGTCGAAGGCAAGTAGCGCCTGCGCAAGCGCTTCGGAGGTGACGGCACGGCGATTGCTCCTTTTCGTCTCCGGAGGTGAATCAATGGCACGAGCAACCGAGATTGCGGGCGAGATCTTCGGGCGACTCCGCGGGATCGCGAAGCAGATCGTAGAGGGCGACGGCGGAATCTTCCGCGAGCTCGCCAAGGAGCACGGAGAGATCTCCGTGCTGATGAAGCGGCTCTCCTCCTCGTCCGACGAGGAGCTGCGCCGGGAGCTCTTCCCCAAGATCCGGGAGGAGCTGCTCGCCCATACGAAGGGTGAGGAGCAGGAGTTCTATCCCCTGCTCGAGAATCACGAGCCCTCGCGGGCGCTCGCGGCGCAGGCCCGCCGCGATCACCAGGAGATCGAGTCGATCCTCGAGCAGCTGCACATGAGCGGCTTCGGCGATCCGTCCTGGGGTCACCGGTTTGAGCAGCTGGTGCGGTCCGTGGAAGCGCACGTGCAGATGGAGGAGAATCAGCTCTTCCCGAAGGCGAAGGACGTGATGACGGCGCGCGAGATCAAGGAGAGCGAGAAGCGCTTCGTGCTGGCGCGCAAGCGAGAGCTCGAAGCGCTGGCGATGCCGCACTAACTGATATGGAACGACCCCTTGTCAAGGCTCCTACGTCACGTTCGGAGCTCCGTTCTTCTTGCTGAGGACGGAGGCTCCAGAGGACGAACGAGATCGGGGGCGCTTCGACGACGAGTCACTCTGATATTCGCGGATTACTCGAGCATCGCCCGAGCAGAGCCCAGCATGACCGTACTCCGTCGGGAGGCAGCGCAGTCCAAGTTCGCGAGTCCGGGGAGCACGGCTCCCGTGTCGCAGTGTTAGGTCGCGCACCCTCCGGATCGTACCCGTTGACCTCATTCGCCCTCTGAAACCTCCGTCGTTGCTTCTCTCGATTGCAGGTTAGCTTGCGCGGCGTCTCCAACGAACGGAGCTCCGCGCTTCGCATTGCTCGAAGCAGAGGCTGGCCGCCTCAGGGCGGAGGCGGGAAGAGCGACATCCCCAAAAATGTCGCCCCGCCGGAGCCCCTTCGCCAGGAGCACAGCGCTCCGTCGGCCAGCCGGTCGACCGTGGCACTCTACGCGGCATGCTTTCGTGCCTCCTCGAGCACGGCGGCTCCGCTCGCGATCGGCGCACCCTTCTTGCGCCTCGGTTCGCGCAGCTCGACTGTCTCGGAATGACATAGCGTCGCCCAGATGAAGCCGGCGAGCTCGCGCGCGACTGCGACCACCGCCTTCGTATGCGGCTTGGTCAGGTTCACCAGCTTCCAGTAGCGCCGATGCAACCTATCCTGCGCCCGATCCGCCTGCGCGATCGCCCAGGCCGGTTGATTCTCGCGCCGCTTCCGTAGCTTCGGACTCGCGCTGGGTCGATGACGGTAGTGCCACGACGTCTCGATCAACAGGCGCCGCAGATGACGGTTGCCGGTCTTGGTGATCCCTCGACGGCGCGCCTTTCCTCCCGTCGACTCTTCACCCGGCACAAGACCGAGATAGCACATCAACGCGCGCGCCGACGGGAACCGCTGGACGCCGTGCAGCTCGGCAACAATGGTCATGGCGGTCACCGTGTCGATCCCTCGGTAGCAACGCAGCCAGCCGACCGGCTCTCGATACGGCTCCTTCTCGCTCAGCGTCTTCAGCTTCTCCTCCAGCGCGCGCTGCCGTTCCTCGAAGCTCTCGATCACCTGGAGGTAGTGGTCGAACACCGTCTGATCGGCCTCGTGCTCGAAGCGAAGCGTGCGAAGCCACTTTCGATGTCGCTGGGTCCACGCCTTGCCATCGAATTGGAGCGCTCGGCGCAACAGCAACTTCCCCAGACGATGCCGCGCGCCATGGAGATCTTCGCGAACGTCTTCGCGACAGCGACAGAGATCTCGCACGGCTTCCTCCGCCTCGTTCGGTGGATGGACCTCCGTCAACGTTCCGGCGCGCAGGTACTCAGCCAGCTTCTTGGCGTCACGACGATCGGTCTTGATCCGTTCTCCCGGTTTCACCGGAATCCACGATGGCGCAATGACCTTGCACCTCACCTCCGCCGCCTGAAACTGCCGCTGAAGCGCGTAACCGCACGGTCCCGCTTCTTAGCAAACCACCAGGTCCCCAAGCACCGCCTCCCCCTTGAGCCGCTTGATCAGGCGCTTCACCGCCTTGGCTTGGTTGGGCTCGCGCCACTGGATCGCTCCCTCGCGATCCGGACGAAGCACGCAGACGTCGATGAACTCCTTCGATGTATCCAGTCCGACGAACGTGGTAACTTGCTGCACGACCGGCCTCCTTCGTATGCGGCTCTGGCGTTCACCGACGCCAACCCGCGATGGCTTAGGCCCGATTTGCGATCCGGGGCCGGTCCTATTTTTCTTCTGCGCTACTCGCGCCCGCGACTTTTCGCACTTCCGCTGTACCCGTGGCACGACCGTTCTCCTTCGCCGGCCTCGCGACCGGGCGCGGTCGTTCCATATGGTCTAAGGCTCAGCCTGGCGAGCCGACCCGCGCCTCTCGGAGGATCTCGAGCATGCCTCCGACGGCCTTCTCCATCCCGACGATCATCGCACGCGCGACGATCGCGTGGCCGATGTTCAGCTCCTGGATCTCCTGGATCCGCGCCACCGGGATCGTGTTCTGGTAGTGGAGCCCGTGGCCGGCCGCGACGCCCAGCCCCAGCTTGGCGGCGGTCTTGGCGGTGTTCTGGATCCGCATCAGCTCCTCGTGACGCTCCTTGAAGCCGCGCGACTCGCAGTAGCGTCCGGTGTGGATCTCGATCGCGTGGGCGTCGATCTTGTGGGCGGCCCGAACCTGGTCCAGGTCCGGATCGATGAAGAGCGACACGCGGATGTTCCCCTCCTGGAGGAGCCGGACCGAGCGCTGGATTTGATCCCGGTGCTGCGCCACGTCGAGCCCGCCCTCGGTGGTGAGCTCCTCGCGACGCTCGGGCACCAGCGTGACGGTGTCGGGGCTGTACTTGAGCGCCATCGCCACCATCTCCTGGGTCGCCGCCATCTCCAGGTTCAGCTCGGAGGTGACGGTCTTGCGCAGGATGGCGACGTCGCGCTCCTGGATGTGGCGCCGGTCCTCGCGCAAGTGGATCGTGATCTGATCGGCCCCACCGCGCTCGGCAATGAAGGCGGCCTCCACGGGATCGGGGTAGAGGGTCCGGCGCGCCTGACGGAGCGTGGCGATATGGTCGACGTTGACGCCCAGCCGCGGTCTCACGCTCCGATCTCCTTCTCGATCGCCTCGGCGATCTGCTCCGCGTACTGCCGGGTGAGCGAAGCGTCGGGGCCCTCGACCATCACGCGGGCCTTGTTCTCGGTCCCGCTGTAGCGCACCAGCACTCGACCGTCCGAGCCCAGCGAGCGCTGCACCTCCGCGATCAGCCGGCCCGTCGCGGACAGGGTCTCGATCGGAGGCTTCCGGGTGACCTTCACGTTGATCAGGTGCTGCGGTGAGCGCTCGAAGATCTGCTTGAGCTCCGAGATCGGCTTCCCCGAGCGGACGACCACCTCGAGCAGCCGGAGCGCGGCGATGCTGCCGTCGCCGGTCGAGCTGTAGTCGAGGAAGATCAAGTGCCCGGACTGCTCCCCGCCGAACGTGTAGCCGCGGGCGCGCATCTCCTCCACCACGTAGCGATCCCCGACCTGCGTCCGCACCACCCGTCCGCCGACCTGGGCCAGCGAGCGCTCGAGGCCGATGTTGGACATGACGGTGGAGACCACGGTCCGGTCCTTCAGCAGGTCCTTCTCGATCAGGTCGCGCCCGCAGATCGCCATCACCGCGTCGCCGTCGACAACGTCGCCCTTCTCGTCCACCACGATGACGCGATCGGCGTCGCCGTCGAGCGCGATGCCGGCGTCGGCGCCGTGCTGCCGGACCAGCGCCTGAAGCTTCTCGGGGTGGACCGCGCCGCAGCCCGCGTTGATGTTGCGTCCATCGGGCGCCACCTCGACCGCGACGACGTCGGCGCCCAGCTCGTTGAAGATCGTGGGCGCGACCTTGTAGGCGGCGCCGTTTGCGCAGTCGACCACCAGCTTGAGGCCGTCGAGCCCGAGCTTGGGATCGAAGACATTCTTGACGAACTGGGTGTAGCGCCCGCGCGCGTCCTCCATCTTCACCGTCTTGCCGATGTCGAGCGCCGTGGGCCGGATGGCGTCGATCTCGCCCGACTCGAGCAGCGCCTCCATCTCGGCTTCGATCTCGTCGGCGAGCTTGAAGCCGTCGGGTCCGAAGAACTTGATACCGTTGTCCTGGAACGGGTTGTGGGATGCGCTGATCACGATGCCGGCGTCCGCCCGCATCGTCTTGGTGAGAAAAGCGATCGCGGGCGTCGGCATCGGCCCCACCAGCACGACGTCCACTCCGAAGGAGCACACACCGGAGGAGATGGCGAGCTCCAGCATGTAGCAGGACAGGCGCGTGTCCTTGCCGATGATGATGCGGTGGCGATGGGCGCCGCGCTTGCTGATATGGGCGATGGCGCGCCCCAGCTTCAGCGCGATCTCGGCCGTCATCGGGTGCTCGTTGGCGACCCCGCGCACCCCGTCGGTGCCGAAGAGCTTTCTCTCGACCACGCGAGACCCTTATTCCCGGCGGCCACCGATCGCAAGCCAGGCGTCGGCGACGGCCACCACGTCGACCATGGGTCCCACGTCGTGCACGCGGACGATGTCGGCCCCGGAGGCGATCGAAAGGGCCACGCTGGCGGCGGTCCCGAACAGGCGATCCTCGACCGCCCTGCCGGTGATCGCGCCCAGGAAGGACTTCCGGCTGGTGCCCACCACCACCGGGCGCCCGAGCGCCCGCAGCTCCGAGAGCCGGCGCAGGAGCTCCAGGTTCTGCGCGACCGTCTTGCCGAACCCGATCCCGGGATCGACCGCGATCAGGGCCTCCGAGACACCGGCGTCGATTGCAAGCTGGATTGACAGGGCCAGGGAACGCGTCACCGCGTCCACCACGCCGCCCTCGTAGACCAGCTCGCCCTCCTGCATCTCCTGGGGCCGACCGCGCGTGTGCATGAGGACGAGCCCGGCCTGCTGCTCGGCCACCACGCGGGGCATGTCGGGGTCGAAGCGCATGGCCGAGACGTCGTTGACGATGCGGGCGCCGCGATCCAGGGCCCGCAACGCAACTTGCGCCTTGGTCGTATCGATCGAGAGGGGACCGACCCCGGCGGCGGAGAGCCGCTCGATCACCGGGAGGACGCGGCCGAGCTCCGTGCTCGCGTCGATGGGCGGGGCTCCCGGGCGGGTCGACTCGCCGCCCACATCGATGAGGTCGGCCCCGGCGTCCATCATGGCCAGGGCCCGATCCAGGGCCCGGCCCGGATCGTCGAAGCGGCCGCCGTCCGAAAAGGAATCGGGCGTCGCATTCAGGACGCCCATCACCAGGGTGCGAGCGCCCAGATCCGGAAGGATCTCGCGGAGGTGCCTCGCCATGGGAAACGACATCCTCCTTCCGCCTGGACGGGTACGCAAGGCACCCGTCACCTTCCTTGTGGATGAGGCGACGACATTCGCCGATCGACCGAAGACAAGATCGCAACGGCCGCACTTAAATGTACGCAAGTGTCGGGTCGTAGGTTCAGCAGGATCGAGGAGCCCTTGCTTCGGCAGACGGCCTTCTCGATCGAGCAGATGGCGCCGGGAGGAATCGAGCGGGGCGAGCCCGGCCTCATCCGCAAGGGCGACATCGAGCGCGCGCTCGGACGCCTGAGCGAGCTGATCGGACGGCCTGGCGGAAGCACCAGCAAGAAGAGCGCGATCAAGATGGTCCTGGAACGGACGCGCGCGCTCGAGCAGCTGCTCGACGTCGAGTCCACCGAGGCCGTCGTCTACCTCGACGACGCCGAGTTCGGGCTGCAACCCCGCTTGCGGAGCGCCGCCATCGAGATCGACTTCTGCTTCGGCGACAAGAACGGCGCGGTCGGCCTCGAGGACATCCGCGAGGCCCGGCGCCACTACGGGCAGGTGCGCGGGCCCGTGGGCTGGAACCGCCTCCTGCTCACCGACGAGATCGAGCGCCGCCTCTTCCCAGAGCGCACGCTCCGCACCACCGAGGGCCTGCGCCTCCTCCCCGAGGACTGGCTGGCCGGCCCGCCCGATCCGCTGGCCCGCCTCAAGAAGGTCTGCCGCTACCTCGACGACTCCGCCCTGGCGCGGACCTATGCGGACATCGCCGCCCGTCTCGCCACCGTGGCCAGCCGCGATCCGCAGTCGGAGCTCTCCCAGGTCTTCGAGTCGGCGCTGGTGCTCCTCGGCGGCGAGATCCGCCAGCGCAACAGCGTTCGCCCCACGATCACCGACATCGCGCGCATCGGATGCGAGGACCCGGAGGTGAAAGAGTGGCTCCGGACCCCCATCGAGATGTCCCGGCGCCTCCATCCTGATCGGCTGCTGGATCGCTATCTGCTGAACTGAGCCGAGCAGGGCGACCCCGCCCCACATCCGGCGATCGTCGAGTGGCACTCCATGCCAAGCCCCCTTCACAGTATGGATCGGAACGATGGGATCGGGACGACTCCTGCTCGCGGCCGCCGGTCTGCTGACCGCCGCGCCGGCCTGTGATGACGGAACCACACCACAAGTGTTCATCGCGCGGTGTGTCGACGACCGGTCCTGCGCCCAGGGCGAGGTCTGCGTGGACGGCGAGTGCGTCCCCAGCGACGCACTCTCGTGTGCGGAGGTCGAGGGCGGCGCCGGGATCCTCCAGCCCGGACCGCCGCTGATCGACTTCGGCCACGTCGGCAACGGCACCAGCGAGCAGCCGCTGGTCCTGAGGAACATCGGCGACTGCACCCTCACCGTCTTCGAGGCCTACTTCGAGTCCGAGGATCAGACGGCCTTCGAGTGTCCGTTCTGCGCGCCGGATCGCTTCCCCGTCGATCTGTTCCCGTTCCGCGAGCACGAGCTGAAGGTGTTCTTCACGCCCGAGCACGTGGGGAGCTACGAGGACACGCTGGTCCTGCTCTCCGACGACGTCGAGTTCCCCGAGATCCGGATCCCGGTCCGCGCTGTCTTTGACGGCATCCCCGAGCCGGTGGCCGTGCCGTCCTCGCTCGACTTCGACTACGCGCCCGTCGGCCGGACCATCTCCAAGACGATCGACATCCAGAACCGCGGCACCGGGACGGCGCCCCTGATCATCACCGGCCTCCGGATCGACACCGCGACCGACACCGCGTTCTCGTTCGAGCCCGAGCTCACCGAGGCGATCAACCTGCCCCCGTCGAGCCTCGATCGCACCGCGAAGCAGACGCTCAACATCCGCTACCACCCGCGGGAGATCGACCTGCACACCGGTGATCTGGTGGTCACCACCAACGTGGGCGCGCTCCGGGTCCCGCTGATCGGATCGTCCCAGACGCCCGCCAGCATCACCGTGGCGCCGGAGCGGATCGAGTTCGGCCCGGTGCCGATCGGGCAGACCACCGCGCTGCCGCTCACCATCGTCAACGAGGGCGGCACGCCGCTCCGGGTCACCTATCACTGGGGCGGCACCGGCCTCTCCACCGACCTCTCCGCGCTGCCGCAGGTGGTTCAGCCGATCGCGCCCGGCAGCTACACCGAGATGCAGGTGCTGGTGACCGCGACCTCGCCGACGCCGATCACCGGTCTGTTGCTGCTCGAGACCAACGACCCTTCCCACCCCACGGTCACCGTGCCGGTCTCCGCCGAGGGCCAGCCGGTGGTGGGCGCCCAGGTGGTCAAGATCGACATGAACTTCGAGAACGGTGAGGACAGCTTCTTCGACGACGACTTCCGGAACGTCGACATGACGCTCGAGAACCCGTTTGGCCTCATCTGCAACAAGCAGAACGCGAACCCCACCACCTGGGGGGCCTTCGGCAACCCGAGCTGGATCGCGTTCGGCCCCAAGGAGGAGCCCGAGCGCGTGGTGCTGCCGGACGCGATGCAGGACGGCACGTACCGGGTGGCCCTCAGCTACTACGAGGACTGCTCGAGCGTGCCCTCTGGGCTGGTCGCGTCGATCCTCGGCATCTCGGTCGAGGCCTTGATCGCCTACTTCTCCGGCGGTGCGATCGGCGTCGACGCCGGCGACGTCTCCGACGTGATCGAGAACCTCTGCCTCAGCCACAGCTCGTCCGCCGCCACCATCACCGTCTACGTGAACGGACAGGTGATCGCGGAACGCCCGGTGACACTGGGCCGCAAGGGCGACTTCATCTACGCCGTGGACCTGGTCCGCACCAACGGCGTCTTCACGGTGCCGTGATGAGGCGGTACCTCTTCCTGGTCTCCCTCCTCGCGGGTTGCGGCGGCGCCAACGTCAGCGAGCCCAAGCTCGAGCCCAAGGCGCCGGGCCTCGAGTCCGCTCCGAGGTGGCTCACGTACACCTGCGTCGAGCCGGGATGCGACACCACGCTCACCGCAAACGTGAAGGTCCTCGGGGATCGCGCGGTGGCGGTGAAGCGGATCATCCTCTCGGATCGGGACCGCACCGACTTCATCGCGACCACCGAGGACACCCCGCCGTTCATCCTCCAGCCCGGCGAGCAGTTCGCCATCGACGTGGACTACACCCCGACCGGTGATCCGCGGCTCGGCGACGTCGATCTCCGGATCACGTACACCGACGCTGCGGCCTCCGAGAGCGACGACCGCGTCCCGCCCGGCGAGCTGGCGGTCCCGCTGGTGCGGCGGCAGATCGGGGAGCCCAAGCTCGCGGTGGATCCGACCATGCTGAGCTTCGGCGCGGTGCTCCCCACGGCGCGGATGAGCCTGCCGCTCGAGATCTCCAACGCCGGGTTCGGCAACGTGGGCCTGGTGCTCGACGACGTCGAGATCGATCCGCCGGGCGATGTCCGGGTGGAGAACCTTCCGCCGGCGGCGCTGGTACCCGGGGAGCGCTGGAGCCTGGACGTCATCTTCGAACCGCAGCAGGAGAGCTACCTCGAAGGCACGCTCACGCTCTACCCGGTGGGCGGGAGCTCGGCCCCCACGGTCGTGCCGATGATCGGTACCAGCATCTCGCAGGCGTCGATCCTGACCCAGCCGAAGAACGGGATCGACTTCGGGGAGGTCGCCGTCGGCGCGATGGCGGAGGCCGTCCTCGAGATCACGAACCGCGGGGCCGAGAACCTGGTGCTCCGGCAGGTCGAGCTGGGCTCGGGCGTGCCCGGAGCCGACCTGACGGTGATGCTCCCGAACGGGGCCGAGACCGCGACCATCGCCGCGCTCGAGACCGTCGATCTCACGATCGACCTGACCGCGATCGATCCAGGACAGATCGACACGACGATCCGCATCACCTCGAACGATCGCCAGCAGCCGGTGGTCGACGTCCCGGTGGTCGGGCTGATCACCAAGCCGATCATCAGCGTGACTCCGGAGGCCGTCGACTTCGGGACGGTCCCGCGGGGCTGGACCCTGGTGCAGTCGATCGAGGTCAGCAACGCCGGCTACGGCAACCTCGAGATCACGAACCTCGGCTTGATCCTGGGGTCGAGCGAGCTGTTCATCCTGCGGACCGTGCCCACGCTCCCGATCGTGCTCCGCCACGATCAGCGGACCGCGGTGGAGATCGAGTTCCGCTCCGAGGCCGAGGCCAACTTCAGCGGCACGATCTCGATCGACTCCAACGATTCGGATCGACCGTTCATCGAGATCCCGATCGGCGCGGTGGGCGCCTCCTGCGACGCCGGCTGCCCCATCGCCAACGGCACGGCCTCCTGCGGCGCGGGCCTGTGCGCGATCGGCAGCTGCGACGCGAGCTGGTACGACGCGGACAAGGACCCCGCGACCGGATGCGAGTGCCGCGAGGTCGGCAGCGATCCGGGCGAGTTCTGCGCCGAGGGCGTGTACGTGGGCAGCCTGGACGACTCGGGCGAGGCGACCACGTACACCGGCATCATCCCCGAGGAGACGGACGTCGACGTCATCCGGTTCTTCGGCAACGACAGCAGCCAGATCTTCAGCGACGACTACGACGTCCGCGTCACGCTCGAGAGCACGGATCCCGGGATCCAGTTCTGCGCGTACCGGCACGACACCGGCAACCACCTCACCGAGTGCTACTGGGAGAACGAGCGCTGTCCCACCGATCGCGCCTTCCGGAAGGACGGTAGCCTGGGACCGGACGACTCGGCCGACTATTCGATCAAGGTCTTCCGCACGCCGACCAGCGCGCCGACCTGCACCACGTACACTTTGTTCCTGCGGAACGGCTGAGCGGCCGGTCTAGGCGCCGAGCTCGCGCGCCTCGATGTTGATCCGCAGGATCTCGGGGAACTCGTCCTGGATCGCGCCCTCGAGCGCCTCGACCGCCGCCGCCACCTCCTCCGCCGAGAGATCGGCGCGGAACTCGAGGTCCAGGTTGAGCATCACCTCCTCCGGACCGAAGTGCATCGTCAAGGGGTCCCGCACCGCCTCGATGGCGGGGGGGGCCTGGGCGATCTCCTTCACCCGGCGGACCATGGACCGGTCGGCGCTCTCGCCGACCAGCAGGTGCTCGACCTGGGAGACCAGGTACAACGCCACGGCCACCAGCAGGGCGCCGATGACCATGGAGGCGATCGCGTCGGGATAGACACTCCCCGTGATCTGCCGAAGAAGGATCCCGACGAAGGCGACGGCGATCCCGACCAGCGCCGCCCCGTCCTCGGCCACCACCACGAAGCGGGCTGGATCCTTGCTGTGGTGGAGCTTGTCGAGGATGCCGTGACCCCGCTCCTCCCGGCAAACCGCGCGAAGCGCGATCCACCACGACGATCCCTCCGCGAGGAAGGCGATCCCGAGGACGGCGTAGCTCCAGAGGACGGAGTGGAGCGGCGCGGGATGCGAGAGGTGCTCCATGCCTTCGTAGATCGACATGCCGCCGCCGACCCCGAACGCCAGCGCGACCAGCAGGCTGTAGAAGTACAGCTCCTTGCCATATCCGAAGGGATGGCCGGCATCCGGCGGCTTCTTGCTCCGCTCCAGCCCGACCAGTATCAGCGCCTCATTCCCGGTATCGACGACGGAATGGATGCCTTCGGCCACCATCGCCGAGCTCCCCGAGGCCGCGCCTGCGAGGAACTTTGCGACGGCGATGATCACGTTCGCCACGATGGCGGCCATGACGGTGACCGGCTTCTTGCGCTCCACGATCCTCGGGACGATAGGAAGCAACGGACGTGCCTCGCGCGCGCGCGCGATCCAGGATCGATCCAATTCCGCGCACTTAGATCGCGGCGTTGCACTGCAAGATCGGTTGCGGTACAAGTTCGCAAAACGAATGACCCTCGATCCCGAGCGCAGCGCTCCGTTCGATCTCAGAGGTGGTTCCTTCGCGACCATGGTGCTGCGCGTCCGCGATCCCGACGACCGATCCTTCGTTGCGCTGCTCGAGACCAAGCTGGCCCAGGCCCCTGGAATGTTCCAAAACGCCCCTTTGGTGCTCGATCTCGATGAGCTGGCCGACCCCGACGGTTTTTCGCTCGATCCCTTGCTCGACGTCCTCCGCAGCCATCGACTGTCGCCGGTCGCGATCCAGGGCGGAGGGGAGGCGCTGCGGCGCGTCGCCTCCGAGGCCAAGCTGGCGATCATGCCGGGCAAGGGGATCGAACGACCGCCGGCCGCCGCGCGGGCCAACACCACGCGGTGGATCAAGGAGCCGGTCCGGTCCGGCCAGCGGATCTACGCCGCGCAGGGCGACCTGGTGGTCCTGGCGCCGGTCAGCTCCGGGGCCGAGCTGATGGCGGACGGAAGCATCCACGTCTACAGCGCCCTTCGCGGGCGCGCGCTGGCTGGGCTGAGCGGCGACACGAACGCGCACATCTTCGTCCACTGTCTCGAGGCGGAGCTGGTGTCGATCGCCGGGCTGTACAAGGTGAGCGAGGCGTTCGAAGCCTCGTTCCACAAGAAGAACGTGCACATCTACCTCGAGGGCGACACCCTCAAGATGGACGTGCTTGCGCATTGAGTGAGGAGGTTTCCGAGTGGCAACAGTCATCGTCATGACTTCGGGAAAAGGCGGCGTCGGTAAGACGACCTCGAGCGCTGCTTTCGCGACGGGACTCGCGCTGCGAGGCAACAAGACCGTCGTCATCGACTTCGACGTCGGGCTCCGCAACCTGGACCTCGTGATGGGGTGCGAGCGGCGGGTCGTCTTCGACTTCATCAACGTGATCAACGGAGAGGCGAAGCTCCACCAGACGTTGATCAAGGATAAACGGGTCGAGAACCTCTACATCCTCCCCACCTCCCAGACCCGGGACAAGGACGCCCTCAGCCGGGAGGGGGTGGAGAAGGTGCTGGACGAGCTGAAGCAGGAGTTCGACTACATCCTCTGCGACTCACCCGCCGGCATCGAGAAGGGCGCGCTCATGGCGCTCTATTTCGCGGATCACGCGATCGTGGTGACGAACCCGGAGGTCTCGTCGGTGCGCGACAGTGACCGCATCATCGGGGTGCTGGCCGCCAAGTCCCGCCGCGCCGAGGAGAATCTCGACCCGGTGAAGACGCACCTCCTGCTCGCGCGCTACGACCCGGCCCGGGTCGAGCGCGGCGACATGCTGCGGGTCGACGACGTCCTCGAGATCCTCTCGATCCCGCTGCTCGGCGTGATCCCGGAGAGCCAGGCGGTGCTGCGCGCGTCGAACACCGGCACGCCCGTCATCCTCGACGACAAGTCCACGGCCGGGCAGGCGTACGCCGACGCGGTCGCGCGGTTCCTGGGCGAGCAGGTCGAGCACCGCTTCACCGATCCTCCGAAGAAGGGCTTCTTCTCGAAGCTCCTCGGGAGGAGCGCATGAGGCTCTTCGACTTCTTTCGTCTCTCCTCGGGGCAGAGACGAAGCGCAGACGAGGCGAAGGAGCGCCTTCAGCTGCTGCTCTCTCACGAGCGGGCGCACCGCCACGGGCCCGACTTTCTGCCGATGCTCCAGAAGGAGCTCGTGGCGGTGATCTGCAAGTACGTCGAGATCGACACCGACCGGGTCGAGGTGAAGCTCGAGTCGAACGGCGACATCTCCATGCTCGAGGTCAACATCGAGCTCCCCAGCCCGAGAATCGAGAGTATTCCGTGCGTCCCCGCGAGGTAGCCACCGCCATCAAAGACGCCGTCAAGGCGGCCATCGAAGAGCGCGCCCGACCCGGCTCCGCGATCCACGCGCTCGAGCGCGCGCGCTCGCTGGTGGGCGCGTCTCGAAAGATCCGCTACGACGCCAAGCCCGCCGAGTTCGAGGATGATGTCGCCGAGATGTGGTTCCCGGCGATCGGGACGGATCAGGTCCGGCGGGCCAACGAGGCGTTCTTCGCCCGCATGTCTCGAGATCACGAGCAGCTCTTCCAACACTCCCGTGATCTCAAGGACCGCGCGATCCCCTCCTGGCTCTTCGCAGACGCCGAGGCGATCGACGGCAAGAAGGTCCTCGAGATCGGCTGCCAGGCCGGCGAGCTGGCCAAGCGTCTGGCTCCGCGGGCGAAGGCGTGGGTGGGTATCGACGAGAGCACCGCAGCGCTCAGGCTGGCGCGGCTGGTCTCTCCGGAGAATGCGACCTTCGTGCATCCCTCGCAGCAGGTGTCCCTCGCCGTTCACCACGGATTGATCGACACGGTGGTGGGCCGCGCGATGCTCGTCCACGCGAACGTGGAGGAGGCGAAGGAGCTGCTGGGCTTCCTGGCGCCGTTCCTCGAGACCGGCGGCCGCGTCTACGCCGAGCTCTTCTTCCCCAACCCCGAGATCACGCGGAGCCGCGTCTATCCGGCCGCACATCCGCCCGCCGACGATCCGGAGACGCTGTTCGCCTACTCTCGATCCAACATCGAGGCCGTGATCCGGCAGCGGCCGTTCGTGATCCTCCGGGACGACGAGCGCCCCGACCTCGAGCGCCGCTTTGTGGTCTTCGAGAAGACCGAGATCGAGGAGTGAGCCGCCGTTGGTTCGGGGCGCCTAACGCGCCCGCGCGCAGATCGCCGAGCTCAACCGGATCGCGATGCTCTCGAGCCCGTCCTCTGGTCGCACCGGAAGCTCCACCTCGCGGCTGGCGATCCAGGCCCCCGACCCACCCGTCCAACGGGCTCGGATCACCGCGCGAACCGGGTCCTCCGAGACCGTCACGAAGTGCTGAAGGCATGGGTCGGCGCGCGTGAGCGCGTCCCGAAGGGCCACAGCGATCTGCTCGGTTCGTCTCATCCTGCCAAACTCCCCCTGGAATGTGGGAGGAGACCAGTGCACCTCGCGGGCCAACACGCCCATTCTCGACAGGGTTGGACGCCGTTACGGGCTGGGATCGGGCCGGGCGCCGAAGGATCCCCCCATCGGACAGTTGTCGGCACAGGATTCCTTGCACTCCTTGGTGGTCCATCGCAATGAATGCACGCCATGCCCACGCCCAGGTTGTTCATCGCCCTGCTCTTCGTCGCGATTCCCAGCGCGGCCTTCGCCTTCCGCCAGCCGGACGATCGCAGCGCCACGATCGAGCTCGCCAGCGGCGCGCCTGTTCGTCCCCAGGTCGCCGTCTCCTATCGGGCACCCGCCGATTCGGCCGCGTGGAACACGTTTCTGACCCGGGCGGGGGGTCACTGGCAGTCGATGTGGGATCGGGACACCGGCGTACCGCTCCGCATCTGGGGGAGCGGGATCGCCGCGCCGAAGAGCATGGGATCTCCCGCAGCCGCCGAGCGCGCCGCCCGCGCGATCCTCGCCGAGCATCTGGCGCTGCTGGCACCGGGGGCCGCGATCGAGGACTTCGCGGTGGCCGGCAACGTCCTCTCCGACGGCGTCCGCAGCGTCGGCTTCGTCCAGATGAAGGACGGCGCTCCCGTCGCGCAGGGACAGGTGAGCTTCCGCTTCAAGAAGGATCGGATGATCGCGATCGGATCCGAGGCGTTTCCCAATCTCTCCCTCGAGATCGAGGCCCCGCGGATCTCCGGACCGCAGGCCGCGCAAGCCGCCTTGCAGTGGACACCCGGCCGCTTCGACCGGGTGAATGATCCCGTGGTGCGCGCGGTCGTTCTCGCGGACGGGGGCATCGTGGCCGCCCACGTGATCCCGGTGATCGTGTGGACCTCGTCGCCGATCGGCCGCTGGGAGGTCGACATCGACGCGGCGACCGGGCGGCCGTTCGCGCGCCGCCAGACGCTCATGTTCGCGACCGGTACGCTCCGCTACAACGTGCCCGAGCGCTACCCGAGGAGCACACGCTACGACGCACCTGCGCCCCTCACCTCGGTCACGGTCGACGGCGCGGCTCTCATGACCGCCGAGGACGGATCGCTGGTCTGGCCGGCCGGCACCAGCACCACGGCCCGGCTTCAGACCTCCATCAGCGGCTCGCTGGTCAACATCAACAACGAGGCCGGCCTCACCGCCAGCACCACGCTCTCGCTCACCGACGGCGGCAGCGCGGTGTGGAACGAGTCGACCGACGAGATGCGGGACGCCCAGGTGACCGCGTTCATCGCGGCGCGGAACGCCCGCGATCGCGCCCGCATCATCGCGCCGCAGCTGCCGTTCCTCCAGACCCAGCTCCAGGTCTACGTGAACATCGACGACGTCTGTAACGCCTACTCGGACGGCGAAACGATCAACTTCTTCCGGTCGGGCATGGGCTGCGAGAACACCGCCCGCCTCACGGACGTGGTGACCCACGAGTACGGCCACTCGATCCACTTCCACGCGATCATCCGAGGCGTCGGTGAGTTCGAGACGGCGCTCAGCGAGGGCGGCGCCGACTACCTGGCCGCCACCCGGGTCAACGACTCAGGCATGGGCCGCGGCTTCTTCTTCACCAACCAGCCGCTCCGTGAGCTCGATCCCGTGGGCAGCGAGGCTACCTGGCCCAGCTCCAGCCGCGATCCGCACGAGGTCGGCCTCACCTATGCCGGGTCGATGTGGGACGTCCGCAAGCACTTCATCGAGAAGTATGGGATGGAGCGCGGCGTCGAGATGACCGACCTGCTCTGGTACGGCGTCTTCCAGCGCGCCTCCTCGATCCCGACCAGCTACGTCGAGGTCCTGGTCGGCAACGACGACGACGGCGATCTCAGCAACGGCACGCCCGACATGTGCGAGATCACCGATATCTTCCGTGCCCACGGGCTCGCGAGCGCCGCCGACAGCGGCCTCAGCATCGGCTCGGTGTCGCTGTCCGACTGGAAGGTCGCGATCCCGGTGACCGAGGCGGGGCTCTGCCCGGGCTTCGAGATCTCGAGCGCCAAGCTCGCGTGGAGCCTCCGCGGCCAGGCGGACAGCGGCGAGTCGGTCGACATGACCCGGAACGCCGGCGTCTTCGAGGGGACGATCCCACCGCAGGCCGACGGCCAGGTGCTTCGGTATCGGGTCGAGCTCGACTTCGCGAACGGCGACGTCCTCCACTTCCCGGACAACCCGGCGGAATCCCGAGTACGAGACGTTCATCGGCGAGGTCACGCCGATCTACTGCACCGACTTCGAGGCCGATCCGGTCGAGGAGGGCTGGTCGCACCAGATGCTGAGCGGCCAGGGCAACCGGGCGCACGACGAGTGGGAGTGGGGCGAGCCGAGCTCCGATCCCTCGACGGGTGATCCGACGCGCGCGTTCTCGGGCCAGAACGTGGTCGGGAACGATCTCGGCCTCATGGGTCTCGGCACCTACCAGCGAAACAAGGTCGAGGAGCTGACCTCGCCCCTGATCGACGTCAGCGGGCACGAACAGGTTCGACTCCAGTATCGACGCTGGCTCACCGTCGAGGACGGCGACTTCGATCAGGCCGAGATCCTCTCGGGCGACACGCAGCTGTGGACCAACCTCGCCAGCGGCGGCCGCGGCCTCGACCACGTCGATCGCGAGTGGCGGTTCCACGACGTTGACCTCACCAGCGCGGCGGCGCAGAACGGCGGACAGATCCAGCTGACCTACCGCCTCACCAGCGACGGCGGCGTCCAGCTCGGCGGGTGGACCCTCGACGACTTCTGCATCGTCGGCGTCGAGGGCCCCACCTCCCGCTGCGGGGACGGCAAGGTCGATGCGGGCGAGGCATGCGACGACGGCAACACCGCGCCCGGCGACGGCTGCGAGGCCGACTGCACCCTCCCGGCTGGACCGATGTGCGGCAACGCGATCGTCGAGGCGGGCGAGCAGTGCGACGACGGCAACGGCGCCTCCGGCGATGGATGCGAGCCTAGCTGCGTGATCTCGTCGACGCCGGATCCCGAGGAGCCGAAGCTGCTCCAGGACGAATCAGGTTGCGCGTGCACGGCCCACCACGCGGGCCCGAGCAGCAGCGCTTCGCTGTGGATCGTGCTCGCGATGGGGATCGTGCTCGTCGTTCGGCGGCGTTCGTCTCGCGCTTGAATCTCGAGATGATCAGACGCCGTGGAGGCTCACCGCCAGGACGGTGCCCAGCCCGAGCCCGAGCAGGAGCAGGCCGGCGAGCGCGGGGATCCAGGGGCGAGCTCGAGGGGGCGGCGGGAGGCGGACCGTGTCGGCGCGATCGCGGAGCGCGCGTTCCGGGATCTGGAGCGTGAGGTCGTCATCGATCAGCACGAAGCGGCGGGCGGCCGTGCTCGGAACAAATCTGGGCTCGAATCCCCCGGCGCTCATCATGCGCAGTATACCCACATAAGAGCTCAACGTAGTCCCCCATCCGTCATTCGACCGACCACCTCGGCCGAAAATGGCCCGAAAACACGCTAGTCTCCCGTCGATGGATCTCTCGTTCAGCCCCGAGGAGGAGGGCTTCCGCCTCGAAGTCCAGACCTTCCTGCGCGAAGCCATGCCGCCCCACATCCGCGCCAAAGCAGAGGTGGACGGCCAGTTCCTGCACTCCGAGATCATGGAGTGGCACAAGGTCCTGTACGCGAAGGGGTGGGCTGCGCCCCACTGGCCGCGCGAGTACGGCGGTACCGGCTGGGATGCCGCGCGCCGCTTCATCTTCAACGACGAGACGCAGCTCGCCGCGGCGCCGCCGCTCAGCCCGTTCGGGCTCGCGATGGTGGGGCCGCTCTTGATCCAGTTCGGCACCGACGCCCAGAAGAAGCGCTTCCTCCCCAAGATCCTGGCCGGTGAGGAGATCTGGTGTCAGGGCTACTCGGAGCCGGGCGCAGGCAGCGACCTGGCCTCCCTGCGGATGTCTGCGGTCCTCGACGGCGACCACTTCGTCGTCGACGGACAGAAGACCTGGACCACCTACGCGCAGTACGCCGACTGGATCTTCTGTCTCGTGCGCACCGACGCCGGCGGGAAGAAGCAGGCTGGCATCAGCTTCCTGCTGATCGACATGAAGACGCCCGGGGTCGAGGTCAAGCCGATGCTGACGATCGGCAATCAGCCCTCGTTCTGCGACACGTTCTTCGACAACGTCCGCGTGCCGAAGGAGAACCTGGTAGGACCGCTCCACGGCGGATGGACGCTGGCCAAGGCGCTGCTCGGTCACGAGCGGACGTTGATCGCCTTCGTCGGTACCTCACGGCGCAACCTTCAGCGCGCCAAGCGCATCGCCCGCCAGCACGGCTTGCTCGACGATCCGATCTGGCGCCGGCGCTTCGCGAGCATGGACGTCAAGCTGCGCAGCCTGGAGATGACGAACTACCGCGCGCTGGCGTCCGCCCAGCTGGGACGCGCGCCGGGTCCGGAGTCCTCGATCCTCAAGATCCGCGGGTCCGAGGTGCTGCAGCAGGTCTTCGAGCTGGCGCTCGAGGTGGCGGGTCACGACAGCCTCTCCTGGTTCAACCGGGAGGGCATGGTGCCGGCGAACGAGCAATGGGTGGCTCCGCTGTACTGTTATAACCGTGCGACCACGATCTACGGCGGCACGAACGAGATCCAGAAGAACATCATCGCGAAGATGATCCTCGGGCTTCCGGGGCTGTAGGAGACAGGCCGTGGACTTCGATCTTTCCGACGATCAGAAGATGCTCGCCGAGACGGTGGCGTCCTTTGCCAAGCAGACGTCGCCGGTCTCCCGCTTCCGTAAGCTCCGCGACGACCCGATCGGGTGGGAGCGCGAGGTGTGGAAGCAGATGGGTGAGCTGGGATGGCTCGCGGTCGCGTTTCCCGAGTCGGCGGGCGGCTACGATGGGAGCTTCGTCGACATCTCGGTCATCCTGGAGAAGCTCGGCACCGCCCTGGTGCCGGAGCCCTACGTGCCGAGCGTGGTGCTGGCGGGGTCTGCGCTCCTGTTCGCCGGCAGCGCGGAACAGCAACAGCGATGGCTGGGGCCGATGCTCGAGGGCAAGACCTCCCTCGCCCTCGCCTACGCCGAGCGCGACGGACGCTACGACCTGGCGCGGGTCGAGACCGCGGCCGAGGCGAGCAAGGGCGGCTGGCGGCTCACCGGCGAGAAGGCGTTCGTGCTCAACGGGCACGCGGCGGAGCTGCTGGTGGTGTCGGCGAAGACCCCGGCCGGATTGTCGCTGTTCGCGGTGCCGAAGGGGCAGGCCGGCCTCACGATCGAGCCGCTCGGGCTGCTCGACGGACAGCGCGGCGCGAGGGTGGTCCTCGCAGGCGTGGAGGCGGAGCTCCTGGGCGAGCCGGGCGGCGGCCTGCCGATCCTGGAGCGCGTCCTCGATCGCGGCGCCGCGGCGGCCTGTGCCGAGGGTCTCGGGATCGGGCAGACCGTGCTCGACATGACGATCGAGCAGCTCAAGCTGCGGAAGCAGTTCGGCGTGCAGATCGGGACCTTCCAAGCGCTCCAGCACCGGACGGTCGACATGTTCGTCGAGGTCGAGCTCATGCGATCGATGTCGATCACCGCCGGCGTGCAGGTCGACCATCCGGATCCGCTGGTCCGTGCGCGCGAGGTGAGCGCCGCCAAGGCGCAGCTCGCCGTGGGCGGAAAGTACGTGGTGCAGCAGTCGATCCAGCTCCACGGCGGCATCGGCATCACGGATGAGCACGACATCGGCCTGTTCTTCAAGCGCATGCACGCGTTGAACCTCCTCTTCGGAGACGAGGAGCATCACCTCCGCCGTCTGGCGACTCTGCCCTCCTTCGACGGCGATTGAATGGTTCTTAGAACCGGTCCGAGACCTCCGAATCGTCCGGTGTCCGTGCTCTTGCAGAAGCGTGCTTAGCGCGAATCGACCGTGGCACGTCGAACCGGAGCTGAACTCGCGCGGCAGGGCCTTCCACTGGCACCCTGTCCGAAGGCGATAGACGATACCTGCCATCACGACGCGATCCGCAACCCGCGGGCGACCTCCCCGCGGCCTTGGACCTCGCTTCGGGAGTCACGGCTCAATGCGTTTCCACAGGGCGTCCGGAAGACTTGCGAATCTTGCCTGCATCGACTCTGCAGAACACTCGATCGAGCACGATGCAACAACGGCCGCTTTGAATAGCGAATGAGCAGAACGAGCGAAACAGGAAACGCGGAACGGTCCGGAGGTTTTCGGACCGGCTCTTAGCCGACCCGGCGCAGCACGATCACCGAGCGCCCCTCACCGACCAGCAGCCCGCCCGCATCGATCGGCGCACCGTCGTCCTCCTCGAGCGTGGGGTCCGCCGTGTCGAGGACCCGGGCCCAGCGCGCGCCCCAACCGTTCGGCAGACGCCACTCGAGCGGGCCGTGGTGCGCGTTGAATAGGACCAAGAACGAGTCGTCCACCACCCGATGACCGCGGAGATCGGGCGTGTTGATCGCCTTTCCGTTCAGGAACACTCCGACGGCCTTCGCGAAGCCGGCGTCCCAGTCCTCGTCGCCCATCGGCTCGCCGTCGGGGCGAAACCACCCGAGATCGACGACGCCCCGGATCTTGCGACCGAAGAACCAGCGGCGGCGGTGGAAGACCGGGTGCGCGGCCCGGAGCTGGATGAGACGCCGGCTGACCTCGAGGAGCTGCTCGTCGACGTTATCCCAGTCGAACCAGGACAGCTCGTTGTCCTGGCAGTAGGCGTTGTTGTTGCCGTTCTGCGTACGGCCCACCTCATCGCCGGCGACCAGCATGGGCACGCCCTGTGAGAGCAGCAGCGTGGTGAGGAAGTTTCGCTGCTGGCGCGCCCGCAACGCGAGGATCTCGGGCCGGTCGGTGGGGCCCTCGGTGCCGCAGTTGAACGCGCGGTTGTCGTCGGAGCCGTCGCGGTTGTCCTCGCCGTTGGCCTCATTGTGCTTGCGCTCGTAAGAGACCAGGTCGCGCAGCGTGAAGCCGTCGTGCGCGGTGATGAAGTTGATGCTGGCGAGCGGTCGCCGGCCGTCGCCCTGATAGAGATCGGAGGAGCCTGTGAACCGGTAGGCGAGCTCGGCCAGCGTCTTCGGCTCGCCGCGCCAGAAGTCGCGCACCGTGTCGCGATAGCGACCGTTCCACTCGGACCACAGCGGTGGGAAGTTGCCGACCTGATACCCGCCCTCGCCGAGGTCCCACGGCTCTGCGATCAGCTTCACGTGGCTCACGATCGGGTCCTGCTGGATCAGGTCGAAGAAGGCGGCCAGGCGGTCGACCTCGTGGAGCTCGCGCGCGAGAGTGGCCGCGAGATCGAAGCGGAATCCGTCGACGTGCATCTCGGTGATCCAGTAGCGGAGGCTGTCCATGATCAGCTGGAGGACGTGCGGATCCTTCACGTTGAGGCTGTTCCCGGTACCGGTGGTGTCGTAGTAGTAGCGGCTGTCGTCGGGTACCAGCCGGTAGTAGGCGGCGTTGTCGATCCCTTTGAACGAGAGCACCGGGCCGAGATGGTTGCCCTCGGCGGTGTGGTTGTAGACGACGTCGAGGATCACCTCGATGCCGGCGGCGTGCAGCGCCTTCACCAGCTGCTTGAACTCCCGCACCTGGTCGCCGCGATGACCGCTGCTGTAGCCGTTGTGCGGCGCGAGGTATCCGATCGAGTTGTAGCCCCAGTAGTTCCGAAGGCCGCGCTCCACCAGGTGGGGGTCGTGGATGAACTGGTGGATCGGGAGGAGCTCCACCGCGGTGACGCCGAGCCGCACCAGGTAGTCGATGGCGGCCGGGTGGGCCAGACCGGTGTACGTTCCTCGGAGGTGCTCCGGGATCCCGGGGAATCGTTGCGTGAAGCCTTTGACGTGCAGCTCGTAGATCACGCTCTCGTGCAGTGGGATCGCCGGCGGACGATCGTTGCCCCAGTCGAAGAACGGGCTGATCACCACCGAGCGCGGGACGTGCGGCGCGGAGTCCCGAGCATCGGGGAGCTCGGGCTGGCCGAGCACGTACGGGTAGCAGGACGGGTCCCAGTCGGTGTTGCCTTCGATCGCCTTCGCGTACGGATCGAGGAGCAGCTTGGCGGCGTTGCAGCGATGGCCCTCGTCGGGCGCCCAGGGACCGTGCACGCGATAGCCGTAGCGCTGGCCCGGCCCGATGCTCGGGAGATAGGCGTGCCAGACCAGCGCGTCGAGCTCCTCGAGCATGACCCGTCGCTCGACGCCGGCCTCGTCGAACAGGCACAGCTCCACCGCGTCGGCGACCGACGAGTAGATCGCGAAGTTGGTTCCTGCGCCGTCGTAAGTGGCTCCGAGCGGTCGCGCACTTCCGGGCCAGACCTCGAGCCGAGATCGCTTCTTCACCTCCGGGCTGGTGACTGCAGCGGCGATGCCACCTCTCGTTGAAGACGGGTTTCGAGGCGGGCGGGGCGGAAGGCTACGAACGAACTGCGTGGTCCGCGAGCACCTGCGCGACGCAGCTCGTGACCTTCTTCCCGCAGGGAATGTGCAGGAACTCGTTCGGCCCGTGCGCGTTGGAGTGCGGGCCGAGCACGCCCGTGATCATGAACTGTGCCTCGGGGAACTTCTTCCCCAGCATGCCCATGAATGGGATCGAGCCGCCCTCACCCATGTGGACCGCCCCCTTGCCGAAGAAAGCCTTCGAGGCCGCGTCGAGCGACTTCTCCAGGTAGGGCGCGAGCGCCGGCGCGTTCCAGCCCTCGGCCTGCTCGCCCTCGAAGCTGACGCGTGCGCCGTACGGAGGATCGGTGGTGAGCACCCGCTTCACCACCTCGAAGGCGTGCTCCGGATCGGTGGTCGGCGGCAGGCGCATGGAGATCCGGACCGAAGTGTGGGGGCGCGAGACGTTGCCCGCGTCGCGGAGCGCGGGGAGGCCGCCGGCGCCGGTGATCGAGACGGTGGCGCGCCAGGTCCGGTTGAGGACCAGCTCCGCCAGGTCGTCGGTCACCGGACGAACGCCCGCGTGGAAGGGGAACTCGTTCCAGATCGTGTCGCCGAGGACCTTGGCGACGGCGGCGGCCTGCTGGCGGCGCTGCTCCGGGATGTCGACCTTGAGCTCGGGGATGAGGACCTCGCCGGTGCGCTCATCCTCGATCCGGCTCAAGAGCTGGCGGATCACGCGGAAGCTCGACGGGACGATCCCGCTGGCGCTGCCCGAGTGCACGCCCTCCTCGATGAGGCTGACCTTGAGATCTTCCGATCACCATGCCGCGGAGCGACGTGGTGCACCACAGGTGATCGTAGTCGCCGCATCCCGAGTCGAGGCAGACCACCAGGCTGGGCGTTCCAATGCGGCCGGCCAGCTTGTCGATGTAGTGCGGGAGATCGGGGCTGCCGCTCTCTTCGGTCGCCTCGATCAGAACGACGCAGCGCGCGTGCGGAACTCTCTGGTCGGCGAGCGAAGCGATGGCGGTGAGGGACGCGAAGGCCGCGTAGCCGTCGTCCGCCCCGCCGCGGCCGTAGAGCTTGTCGCCCTCGAGGACCGGCGTCCAAGGGCCGAGCCCCTCGCGCCAGTCCGTCATCTCGGGCTGCTTGTCGAGGTGACCGTAGAGGAGCACGGTGTCCTTCGCGGCCGCGCCGTGTCCGGGGATCTCCATGAAGATGAGCGGCGTGCGGCCCGGATCCTTGATGACCTCGACCGTGAGCCCCGGGATCGCCTTCGTCTGGGCCTTGCACCAGCCCGAGATCAGCTCCACGGCCCGCGCCATGTACCCGTTCTTCTCCCAGTCGGGATCGAAGCCCGGCGACTTGTTGGGGATCCGGATGTACTCGGTCAGGTTGGGGACGATCTGGTCGTCCCATGCGCGTTCGACGAATTGGCTCAAACGACTGCGATCCATGGGTGCCGCCGAGATTCGGTCCCGAAGGCGGTTTAGACAAGGTGGGCTAACCCCGTGCCACGTTCCGGTGATCGTCGGATCGCGCTAGCTTGCGAGCCGTCCGGTGGATCAACAGGGGGTCGATCGCCTCTTCACCCTGCCGCTCGCCGAGTTCGTCGCGGCGCGGAACGACCTCGCCAAGTCGCTCAAGACCTCCGGAGAGAAGGAGACGGCCGCGCGGATCCAGAAGCTCCCCAAGCCCTCCATCTCCGCCTGGGCGATCAACCAGCTGGTCCGCGCGGATCACGCCTTGCTCGAGGCGCTCCTCGCCGCGCTCGATCGGCAGCGTACGCTCCAGCTCTCGGGCATCGGGGGCGGCGTCGATCGCGGCGAGATGAAGGAGGCGAAGCAGGCCGAGAACGAGACCATCGGGAGGATGGAGCGGGCGCTCGTTCCCATCCTGGAGGCGGGGGGACACGCCTCGGGGCGCACCGCGATCGAGCGGTGCGTGCGCTCGATCCGGGCGGCCGCGGTCCACCCGGAGGGCCGGCCGCTCCTCGAGAACGGACACCTGACGATCGACTTCGACGCGCCCGGCTTCGACGCCCTGAGCGCGGGCTTGGCGAGCGTCGAGACTGCACAGAGCCCGCCCAAGCTCCGCTTGATCTCGAGCGCCATCGAGGAGAAGCGACGCCTCGAGGAGACGCGGGCGTTCGAGCAGCAGCAGCGGGACGAGAGGAGACAGGCGCTCCAGCGCGAGCGGATCGAGGTGCAGGCAAAGCTGGACCAGGAGCGCCGAAAGCTCGAGGAGGAACGGCGGCGCCTCGACGACGAGAAGCGGCTGGAGGACGAGCGCCGGCGCGAGGCCGAGCGCGGGATTGAACAGGAGCGCCGGGCCGCGGAGCTGGAGCGGTCGAAGCAGAACGCGCGGCTCGGAGAGGCGGCGAAGATCCTGGGATCGCTGCGGCTCGAGCGGGCGCGTCTCGAGGAACAGGCCATCCAGATCGCGGACCAGGTCGAGCGGGCGCGGGTCGCGCTCGAGCGCATCCAGCGCGAGGCGAGCCGGGCGGAGCAGGAGCTGGCCCAGAAGACCGAACAGATCACGCAACTCGAGCAGCTCCTGGGTTTGTTCGACGACCAGGACGAGGAAGACGAAGGATGAAACGAGCGCTCTCGCTCCTGATGATCGTGGCGTCGTTCGCCTGTTACCCCAAGGGTTGGCGCGGCCAGCAGCCGTTGTTCGCGGACGCCGACTTCCCGTTCGTCGCCGGTCCGTATCTGATCCTCATCCATCAGGGGACGGTCGCGATCGTGGTGAAGCATCCGCTCCCGGAGGCGCCCATCGTCGAGTGGTGGATCGATCCGACGGACGTCGTGGGCACCGCCAGCACCACCGTGACCGCCTCGACGGCGCGGCAGCCAACGCAGCGCACCGTGATGGAGGACCTCGACGGCTTCTGGGTCGCCGTCCTGCCCGACCTGCCGTACGACACGGGCATCTACTACCGCGTGCGATCCAGCGCCGGTGACACGCGGGTGCTTCGCTTCCTCGCGGGGGCCTCGCGGGGCCGCAAGCTGCGCTTCGCCGCGTTCGGGGACACGCGCACGGGACACGAGATCCATCGCGGTCTGGTGGAGGCGATGGCGAAGGAGAACATCGAGTTCGCGATCCACTCCGGCGACCTGGTCGAGTTCGGTGGCGTCGAAGAGCAGTGGGAGCAATTCTTCCGGATCGAAGGCCCGCTGATGTCGCAGGTGCCGCTGTTCGCCGCCGTCGGCAATCACGACAACTCGCTCCGCAATCACTTCAGACAGTACTTCCTGACCCGGATGTATGCGGGCAAGAACCGCTACTATTACCAGGACTGGGGAGACGTCCGCGTGATCATCATGGACTCGGAGATCGAGCTGCGGAAGGGATCGGACCAGTACGCCTTCCTCGACCGCGTGCTCCGCGAGGGCGCCGAGAACGACCAGCTGATGTTCATGTCGCTCCACTACCCGCCCTACTCGTCCGGGGAGCACGGATCGAACCTCGAGATCCGGCAGATCCTGGGCGAGCTCGCGCCCCGTTACGGTGTCGAGGTGATCCTGGCGGGACATGATCACGACTACGAGCGCACCAAGATCATCGACGGCGTCACCTATCTGGTCGCCGCCTCGGGAGGCGCCACCATCCGCGCGATCGCGCCGAGCGACTTCAGCGTGGTGATGCGGACCGAGCCGCACTTCCTCCTCTTCGACGTCGACCGCCAGAGCCTGGTGGGACGCGCGATCAACCTCCGCGGGGACACGTTCGACACCTTCGTGGTCCCCCCCAATCCGCCGCGGGCGCCGGCCGTCGAACCCACCCGATGATACTCGGCCCCCCGTTGCTGCTGATGGCGCTGTCGCAGATCGGGACGGCCACCGCCGCCGACGACGCGCTGACCTCGGCGGTCCGGGCCGAGGCCCACCCTTCGCTCGATCTGGGCCGCTTGCTGCTCGACCTGCCGAGCGCATTCATCGAGCTGGCGTTCGTCCCGCTGATGCCGATCGCGCTGGCGTCCGAGCGCTGGCACCTGCCGGACCGCATCTTCGATCTGCTGACCAACGACGACAAGACGCTGGCGGTGCTGCCGGTGATCGTCCCCGTCAACCACTCCGGGTTGGGATTGGGGATCGCGATCATCCACAACGATCCGCTTGGCAGCAAGGACCGCACGGTGGTGCTGGGCCTCGTACACACGAACCGCGATCGCAGCGCTCAGGCGTCGATCTCCCGGCGGATCCCGAACCTCTCGGGCCGCGTGATCTCGATCGGCGCCAAGTACGGCGTCGATCAGGACTCACGCTTCTACGGCTTCGGCGGAGGAGGCTCCAAGTCGGAGGTGAGGCTCATCCGGAAGGACACGATCGACCTGTCGGCGGGCATCGATCTCTTGCAGGCCGACGCCGGCGGGTTCGGCGCCCGGATCGCGGTGGCCTATCGGCGGCGCGAGCTGACGCCGGGCAGCGGCAACGACCCACCGCTCGGCTCGGACGACGTCTTCGCGCTTCCGCCGGGCTTCGGGCGCGCGCTGGACTATCCAGAGCTCACGCTGCAGCTCGGCTACGACACCCGCGACAGCGTCTCCCGCACCACCACCGGCGTCGTCGCCAGCGTCGAGGCGTCCGCCACCAAGGACCTGAACGCCGGAGACACGGGTGGGTTTCGGACCACGGCGACGGTCGGGACGTTCATCGAGCTCCTCCCCCTGTATCGCGTGCTGTTCCTCTCGGTGGGCGCGGGCGCGGCGGTTCCGATCGACAGCGAGGACCAGATCCCTCTGCATCAGCTGATCGCGCTCGGCGGCTCCTCGACGCTGCGGGGCTACGTCCCCGATCGCTTCATCGATCGTCTCGGATGGTGGGCGACGGCCGAGTATCGCTACTTCTTCTACGAATATGCAGCCACGGGGAACGGCCTCAGCGCTGCGCTCTTCACCGACGTCGGTCGCGTCGGTCACGTTCCGAAGGACCTGGTCAAAGGACCGATCGCCTGGTCCCTCGGGGTCGGCTTTCGCTTCGAGATGAACTTGTTGCTGCTCGGGCGGTTCCAGATCGCCTACGGCTCCGACGGGTTCCGGATCAGCATCGGCTTCGGAGAGGTCCTGTGAGGCGGCTGCTGGCAGCGTCGCTCGCGCTGGCGGCCTCGGCGTGCGCCACCCCGGCCTGGAAGACGGCGCCGCACGATCGCTACTATCAGCACACGCCGCCGCCCCTGCTCCACGCGCGGCCGCTCGACAGCCAGCCGTCCGAGCTCTGGTACGGTTTCGTGCACACCACCGTGCGGCCGCTCGCCCAGGCCCTCAGCCCCGGCTACTACGTGGAGAAGGTGGCGGGCTCACCCCGGCCGCTCGACATCAACGCGTTCGGACAGGTCATCGAGTCGCCGTGGTTCTTCAACCGGATCAACCGCTATCACCTCAGCCCCGAGGAGGTCGCCCGGGGCCCCAACCGCCTGCGCGGACCGGCCGCCGGCCCCCTGACCGTGATCCGTGGCAAGCTCGAGGGCGCCACGCCGGGCCTGGTCGTGCGCGACGGCGGCGGCGACGTCTTCGTGGTGAAGTTCGATCCGCCCGGCTACCCCGAGCTCGCGTCGAACGCGGAGGCCATCGCCACCAAGATCCTCTACGCCTCCGGATACCACGTCCCCGAGAACTACGCGGTCTCGCTTCAGCTCGATCGGCTGGTGCTCTCTCACGACGCCGTCACCACCGGCGAGTACGGGACGACGGTGCCGCTCACGAAGGAGCGACTCGACGACCTGATCTCCCACGTCAACCCCTTCCCCAACGGCACGGTCCGCGCGCTCTTCTCCCGCTACATCCCCGGCGAGCTCCTCGGCCCCTTCGACTATCGCGGCTCGCGGCGGGACGATCCGAACGACCTCATCCCGCACGAGCACCGCCGCAGCCTGCGCGGGCTGCGCATGTTCGCGGCCTGGATCAACAATTCGGACATCCGCGCCGCCAACACGCTCGACGTCTTTCTCCCCAGCGACGAGCACCGCGGGCTCGGGTACGTGAAGCACTACCTGATCGACTTCGGCGACTCCCTCGGCTCGGCGGGCGTCCGTCCCAAGTATGTCGGGCAGGGCTACCAGAACCGGGTCGACTGGGGCCAGATCAGCGCCTCGTTCTTCTCCGCCGGCATCTTCTACCCGTACTGGCTGCCGGTGCAGCGATCGCCCTATCGCAGCGTCGGCGTCTTCGAGGGCGAGGTCTTCGATCCGAAGAAATGGTGCCCGGTGATCCAGAACCCGGCCTTCGACCGCGCCGATGTCTTCGACGACTACTGGGCCGCCTCGATCATCGCGCGCTTCACCCCGGCGCAGCTCGCGGCCGTGGTCTCGTCGGTCGGGTACACCGAGCGTGGCGCTGCCCAGTGGGTCCTGCGCGTGCTCAGCGAGCGACAGTTCAAGATCCTCGACTACGCGTTCTCGCACGTGCTCCCGCTCGAGGACCCGAGTATCGAGCAAGGGACGATCCTGGCGATGACGGATCTCGCCGTGCTCGCGGGGCTGGAGCTGCCGTCTCAGCGTCGCTACTACTATCGCGTCGAGCACGACGACCAGGAGCTGGCGCACGGGACGATCGACTCACCGAGACTCGATCTCGCCGGCGTCGTCGCGGAGATCGCGGGCAGCGACGATCCGTTCCTCACGGTCACCTGGTCGCTCGCCGAGAGCGCCAACCCCAGCACCGACGTGCACTTGCGGGTGGTCGGCGGCCGTCTCCTGCCCGTCGCCATGACCCGCCACGAGTGAAGCATGCGGCGCGAGGCTCGGGTGGGATGGCCACCGAGTGGACCTCAGCCGGCCAAAAGGATAGTCCGGTTCGCGTGCGCCTCGGCAGCGAGCCGCCGGAGCGGATCGGCCCTTATCGGATCCTCGAACCGATCGGCCAGGGCGGTATGGGGGTCGTGTACCACGCCGTCCAGGCCTCGACCGGACGCTCGGTCGCGCTGAAGACGGTGCGGGCCGCCTCCGAAGGCCACCTCGACGGGATCCGCCGTGAGATCCGGGCGCTGGCGAAGATCGTCCACCCCGGCGTGGTCCGAATCCTCGACGAGGGCGTCGAGGGCGGCGTGCCCTGGTACGCGATGGAGCTGCTCGAGGGGCGCACGCTCCGGCAGCACCAGCGGCTGATCGGGCTCGACGTCCCCCAGGATGCCGCCACGCAGACCGGGTCCACCTCGGACCCGGAGCGCCGCGCGATGTTCCTCCCGCGCGCGTCGATCCGCGAGGACGAGCTGCTCGACTGGCTCACCATCTTTCGTGCGCTCTGCTCCCCGCTCGGCTACGTCCACGGCGAAGGCATCGTTCACTGCGATCTGAAGCCCGACAACGTGTTCCTGGCCGGTCCGCACCGACCGGTGCTGATGGACTTCGGTCTGATCTCGCGCTTCGGCGTGGGGCTGTCGCGGGAGGTGCTCGACGTCGAGCCATTCATGGGCACGGCCGAGTACATGGCGCCCGAGCAGTGGGAGCGCCGCCCGGTGGACGCCCGCACGGATCTCTACGCGCTCGGCTGCATCCTCTTCGAGGCGATCACGGGCGCGCCGCCGTGGGTCGGGACGCGCTCGGAGCTCTCGCGCGCGCACCTGTTCGATCGACCTCCGCGCGCCTCTCTCCGGACCGCGGGCGTCCCGCCCGAGCTGGACGAGCTCTTCTTCGCCCTCCTCGCGAAGACGCCGCGCGAGCGGATCGGTCACGCGGACGAGGTGGCGCGGATCCTCGGCCGGCTGGGGGCGGAGGCGCCGAGCGAGGCGCGACCGCACCGGCCCTACCTCTTTCGCCCTGCGATGTCGGGCCGGGACACGATCGTGCTCGAGGTGGCCCAGCGCCTCAGCGACGGCGCGAGCGGGCACTTCCTTCTGCTGGGCGGCGAGAGCGGCGTGGGCAAGACGAAGCTCGCGATGGAGGCCGCCCGCATGGCGAAGCGCGGCAAGGTCCGCGTGATCACCGCCGAGTGCGCGCCGATCGCGGACGAGCATCCGCTCTCCAGCCTCCTCCTGGCGGTGGCCGATCGATGCCGCGCCGTCCCCGAGTCGCGGATCGCGCTGCTCGGCGGCCGCTCGCGCGTACTGGCCCGCCTCGAGCCGTCGCTGGCCAGCTTCACCGATCTCGCCCCCGACCGGCCGAGCGAGGATCCGGAGGCCGAGCGGGGGCGGCTCCTCGACGCGCTGGTGGAGACCGTGGAAGCCTTCGTCCAGGACGAGCTCACCTTCCTGCTCATCGACGATCTGCAGTGGGCCGACGAGCTCACGCTCGAGGTCGTGCGCCGATTGGCCGAGCGCCGGAGCGCTCTGCCGAAGCTGGCGTTCCTCGGCACGTATCGCACCGAGGAGATTGGGGGCGGCCTGGAGGTTTTGCTGGGCGCGCCCGGGATCGAGAAGGTCGTCCTCGATCGGCTCGATGAGCAGTCGGTCGAGCGAATGGTGGCCGACATGCTGGGCTTCGCCGCACCTCGGGACTTCGTCTCGTTCCTCGCCGGCCAGAGCGAGGGCAACCCGTTCTTCGTCGGTGAGTACCTGCGCGCGGCGCTGGGGGCCGGAATCCTCGAGCGCACGGACAACGGGCGGTGGACCGTCAAGAGCGAGCGCCGCGATCTCGGGCTCCCGGGGACCCTCCGCGATCTGGTCACGTACCGGATCGTCTCGCTCGGCGAGGACGGCCGCCGGCTGCTGGAGGCGACCGCAGTGCTGGGTCGCGAGAGCACCGCCGCCCTCGCCGCCGAGATCGCCGAGCTCGATCTCGAGCGGACCGAGGACGCGATCGAGGAGCTGCTGAAACGGCAGATCGTCGAGGAGTCGGCGGCGGGTCGTATCCGCCTCTCGCACGACAAGATCCGCGAGGTCGCCTACGAGCGCCTCGCCCCCGAGGTCAAACGCTCGCTCCACGGACGGGCGGCCCGCGCGCTCGAGGCCGCCGGAGCGCCCGCGGCCGTGCTCGCCCACCACTTCGAGCGCGCCGAGCGTCCGCTCGAGGCGATCGATCACCTCGAGGCCGCCGCCTCGCACGCGCTCGCCACCGGCGCCCACCGGGGCGCGGGGGACTTCCTCGAGCGCGCGCTGCACCTCGCGGAGGGTCACGACTTCGCTCCGGTCCGGCGCGCGCGCTGGTATCGCCTCCTCGCCGAGAGCCTCCTGGCCGGCGGCGATCTCGCGCGCACGATGCACGCGTCACACTCGACCCTCGACGTGCTCCGGCTGGAGCGGCCCAGCTCGCGGGCAGACTGGGTGCTCACGCTCGCCAGCCAGGTCGTCCGCCAGGTCTTCCATCGCGTGGTCCCGAGGAAGTGGATCATCGAGCACGGCCGCGAGGAGGCGCTGATCGAGGCCACCCTGGCGTCGGGCATGCTCAGCCGGGTCGCCTTCTTCGAGAACGATCCCCTCAGGATCGTGGCAGCGGCGTTCTGGTCCGTGAACCTGGCCGAGCGCGCCGGCCGACTGGTGCAGGCCACGCGCAATTACTCCGGCCTCGGGTGGATCTTCGGCATCGCCCGGCTGCACCGCGTCGCCGACGCTTACTTCGCGCGCGCGCGTGCCGCCGCCGAGGAGATGGAGGACGACAACGGCTTGATCTTCGCGCTCACCTCGGAGGCGATCTACCGCACCGGGCTCGGCCAGTGGGCGCGGGTCGAGGACGCACTCTCGTCGGCGCGCGCTGCCTGCGAGCGGACCCACAGCCGCCACGATCTCGAGCTGGTCGAGACCCTCGCCGGACATCCGGCGTACTTTCTCGGTCGCTTCCACGAGGCCATCGCCCGCCACGAGGCCGTCCTCGCCTCCGCCGAGCGGCGCGGCGACCGGCAGCACCAGGCGTGGAGCCTCTACTGCACGGCGCGCAACCTGCTCTGCCTGGGAGATACGGAGGAGGCGCTCCAGCTGCTCGAGCGCGCCTGCGCCCTGCTGGCGGATCAGACCGATCAACTCTCGGACATCGCGACCTACGGCCTCCTGGCCTCCGCCCGCGCCCGGCTGGGCAAGCTGGACGCCGCGCTGGAGGCCGCCCGGACCGCCGAGGCCCGCGCCAAGGACGTGCCGCCGACCGTCTTTCTGAGCCTCCACGGCTACGAGGGCGCGGTCGAGGCGCGGATCGCCCTGCTCGAGCGGCACCACGACGCCGAACGGCGCGCCGAGCTGAGCGGTGCCCTGCGGCGGTTGTCGCGGTTCGCGAGCGCGTTCCCGATCGGCCGTCCCTCCCTCGAGCTGTGGCGCGGGCGGGCCGCCGCCGCGATGGGCAAGGCCACTCGGGCTCAGCGACATCTGGCGCAGGCTGCCGACATCGCATCCAGCTTCGGAATGAGTTGGTATCGGGAGAACGCGCTGGGGAGCCGATGAACAGGGACAATCAGGTTTACTACTTCGACATCGCAGAGGGCCGCTGGCAGGGAGAGTTCGCGTTTCGCATCGAGCACTGGCGCGAGTTCGCCGGCGCGCCGATCTCGCTCCTCGACCGGGCCCTCGCCTTGATGCTCCACGTGAACGGGCTGATCCCGGGCACCAAGATGAAGGGCGAGATCCTGGGCGCGCCCGACGAGGGTGAAGCGGGCGTGGCGCGCGTCGAGGTCTCGGTCTTCCGCCTGGGGCTCGAGATCTTCCGCCTGTCGGGACACTACGCGCTCGAGCAGAATGGGACCGCGGTGGACATCGCCGTGCTCGAACGCTTCGGGCCGCCGTTCTTTCCCGTGCGCGGCCCCGCGAAGCGCGACGCGATCATCGACAACCGCGGCTACCGCGCGACCTACCGGATCGCCTCGCTGGGCTCGAGCTGGACGGGCGTCTACGATCTCACGCCCGCCCGCGATCACCTGAGCGCCACGTACCACTCCGAGTGGGGCCGCATCGGCGAGACCATGGACCGCACCGTGCGCGTCGTCCCGCTCGACGTCGACGCCCGCAGGCGCTGGGAGCGACTCCTCGACATCGCCCGCCGTCAGGAGGTGCTCAACCGGGAGCTCGACAGCGCCCGCACCGGTGTCGATCCGCGGGCGTGCTTCGCGCACGTCTATTCGGTGATCACGCGCGATCTGGCCTTCGGCTTGAACGACTCGGGCTTCCGCGATCCGGACTGGGTCATCCGGCTCGCCGAGCGCTTCGCCGACGAGTACTTCGCGGCGATGGACGCCTGGCCGCGCGGCACGGCGCCACGGGCCTGGTCGCGCGTTCTGGACGCTCTCACCCGGCACGGCTTCACGGCGATCGAGCAGCTGATCCTGCAGATGTTCGTCCACATCGTGCACGACCTCCCGCGGGCGCTGGTGAAGGTCGGGATGATCGACGCCGATGGACGCTCGCACGTCGACGACTTCCAGCGGGTCAACGGGCTGCTGGCCTCGGCGATCGACGATCTTCAGGATCGCCTCGGGCTCCGCTACAACGCCGCCATCCTGGTGCTCGATCGCCTGCTGCTGCGCGAGGACGAGGCCGTCGCCGCCGAGGCGATCGCGGACTGGCGCACCACCGCCTGGTACGACGCCGAGCGCATGCTCGATCCCGACGATCGCCTCCAGGTGAACCGCGAGATCGAGACCCGGGTCCAGAGGCTCGTCGAGCGCGCGGTTGGGACCACCATCGGCTCCCGGCTCGTGCTCGCCGGCGTCCGCACCGGGCTGCGCGCGCTGCGGCTGCGGCCGATCCACCCGCCGCCGGCGGCCTCGCTCGGCACGGTGGCTCCCAAGACCACGCGGGCGCCGGCGCCGGCCGCGCTCTACGCGCTCTTCACGGCGATCTCGGCCCAAAAGAGCGCCGCCGATCCGGCCAAGCTCCGCCAGGCAGTGCTCACCGACGCGCGCGAGCACCTCGACAGCCGCTCGCTCGCGATGGTGTCGGCGCTCGGCGACGTGGAGGCTTGGCGCCACGAGCTGCCGCGCCTGCTCGACCGCTCACCGTCCGACCGCTACGCGCTGGCGGCCCTGGTCGGCGATCTCCTCCACGGCGAAGAGCTCGACCGCGCCCTCGACCAGCTCCGCGTCTCGGCCCGGGAGCACCGCGCGATCCAGACCTTCCAGTCCGCGGTCTCGGAGATGCTGGCGGACACGGCGAGGATCGCGGGCGAAGCGGTGGTGAAGGCCGCCTCGGCGCTTCAGGCCCTCGGCATCCCGGGGACCGCGCCCCTCCTCGAGTTCGCCCACCTGCACACCGAGTACGACCCGAAGACCGGGATCTTCTTCACGACCGTGCCCGCGCTCTTCCGCGTCCCGTTCGACGAGGTCCAGCATGTGATCGCACCCGCCGACTGGGACGAGTCGATCAAGCAGGTCGTCGACACCCACTGGATCGTCGAGAACAAGATCCTCTACGAGGAGGTGAACGTCCTCCATCCGTGGCTCGAGAATCATCCGCTTCACCTCAGGACCGAGCTCGCAATCCAGGAGACGCGCACGCCCGGGCTGCGGCGCGTCGACTACCAGCTCCACAAGAGCCTCGATGAGGCGCTCTCAATCGACGAGGGCTTCATCTCGGTGGAGTCGAAGGGCGCGGACCTCTCCCTGGTCACGATCCAGAAGAAGCTCAAGGTGGAGCGCGACCCGGTGCTCCTCGCGATGCTCCGCTTCAACCC
The DNA here is from genome assembly GCA_963803435.1 of uncultured delta proteobacterium. Lineage (GTDB taxonomy): Bacteria > Myxococcota > Kuafuiibacteriia > Kuafuiibacteriales > Kuafuiibacteriaceae > CAWDML01. The sequence goes on from CAWDML010000001.1 coordinate 1,668,166, forward strand.
GAACGGCCTGGCCGTCCTTCTCTCTCACTGGATCCACGAGGCGGCGCTCCACGCGGTTCCGACGGCGGCCTCCGCGGCATGATCGACCCGGACATCGCGAAGGCCTCCGCGCTGCCGGCCGATGCCTACGTCTCCGAGGAGGCCTACGCCCGCGTCCGCGAGTCCGTCCTCGCAGCGAGCTGGCACGTCCTTTTGCACCGCGACCAGATCTCCGATCCGGGCCTCTACCCCGCGACCCTCGGCGCCGGGTCGCTCGATGAGCCCGTGATCGTTTCGCGCGCTCCGGACGGCGCCCTCTCCTGCTTCTCCAACGTCTGCACGCACCGGGGCGCGATCCTGCTCGAGTCCCCCTGCCCCGCGCAGAACATCCGGTGTCGCTACCACGGGCGCCGCTTCGATCGAGCGGGGCGCTTCCTCTCGATGCCGGAGCTCGAGGGCGCCGCCGACTTCCCCTCCGAGCGCGACCACTTGCCCGCGCTCGGGCTGGGCGCCTGGGGCCCGCTGATCTTCGGCGCGATCGCTCCGACGCTCGACTTCGACCGCTGGATCGGCCCGGTGCGCGAGCGGCTCCCCGCCCTCGATCTCGAGCGCGCCCGCTTCACCGGCGAGCGCGTCTATGAGCTCGACGCCAGCTGGGCCCTCTACTGCGACAACTACCTCGAAGGCTTCCACATCCCGTACGTCCACCCCGAGCTGGCGGGTGCGCTCGACTACGCCTCCTACTCGGTAGAGACCTTCGAGCACGCGTCGCTGCAGATCGGCGTCGCCAAGGATCCCGGCGAGGCCTTCGACGGCGGGACGGCCGCCGCCTATTACTTCTTCCTCTTCCCCACGACGATGCTGAACGTCTACCCGTGGGGCCTCAGCCTCAACATCGTCGAGCCCCTCGGCCCCGCGCGCACCCGCGTCCGCTTCCTCTCGTTCGTCACCGACGAGCGCCGCCTGGGTCACTCCGCCAGCGCCAATCTGGATCTGGTCGAACGCCAGGACGAGGCGGTGGTGTGCTCGGTCCAGCGCGGCGTCCGCTCGCGTCTCTACCGGCCGGGCCGCTACTCCCCCAGCCGCGAGATCGCGGTGCATCACTTCCACCGGCTGCTCGAGGGCTATCTGAGCAGCGCGCGATAGTGGAGCGGGTCGGCCACGTTCTTCACCTTGGCCTGGCGCACCTCCGAGAACCCGGACGGATCGCCGTGGGCGGCCACGAAGCTCTCCATGCACAGGATCTCGTCCCGGACGGCCACGCCCTGGAGCCGGGCGGCGTTGTTCATGCCCGAGGAGAAGCCGGTGTAGTTCTCGTTCGGGCCGAACTTCCCGACGATCATCGGACAGTAGTTGAGGCCGGTCGCCACCCCCATGGGGTTGGTCAGGCCCTCGAGCTGCTTCAAGACCGCGCCGTCGTTGAGCGTCCGCGTGAAGTCGCGGATCTGAACCGCGGCCTCGGCGGCCGTCCGACACAGGACACGCGGGTCGTCCTCGAAGAAGGGCGGTCCCCAGAGGCCGATCACGCAGTCGCCCACCATCTTGTCGAACACACCGCCGTGCTCCCAGAGGAGCTCGACCACCTGCTCGCTCCAGGTGTCGACCAGCTTTCCGATCAGCTCGGGGTGGCGGAGGACCTGCTCGGAGATCCGCGTGAAGCCGGAGATGTCGCAGTAGAGCACGGCGACCTCACCCTCGACCGGCATCAGGTAGCGGGTGTCGTAGTCCTCGGCGTTCAGCAGTCGATCCACGATCTTGGGCGGGAAGCAGAGCGACAGGTGCTTCCACTCGCGGTTGAAGTCGACGATGCGCTGCCTCAGATAGTCGGCGAAGAGCGCGATCAGGTCGCGCTCGAACGTATTGAACTGCCCGTTCTTGGAGGTGACGATCACCCGCCCGACGACGCGCTCGTCCCGGACACCGTTGATCATCACCTCTTCGCGGTAGCGATCGAGACCGAAGCGCTCCACCAGCGCGCGGGACTCCTTCGAGATCATGTTGGCGGCGTAGTCCCGGATGAAGGTGTCGATCTCGATGTCGCGGGGCAGCTTCGAGTCGTGCGTGAGCACACCGCCCTGAATGATCTTGTAGTGGAGGCTGACGCCGCGCTGGTCGTCCTCCTGCCGGAACACCAGCAGCATGTCCTCGAAGTCGACGTTGGCGGACAGGACCGCGATGGCCTTCTTGATGCCCTCGTCGAGCACGGGCACGCGCAGGGCGTCGCTGGTGGCGAGCGCCACGCTCTGCTTCTTGCGGGCCTCGGCGATCGAGGCCAGGTAGTTGTCGAGATGCTCGCACCAGACGTCGAGCATCACCTCGGTGCGCGCGCGCTCGTAGGGGTCGAGCCCGCGTTCGATCTGGATCGCCGCCGCGCCGAAGGGCTCGCCCGCCACGTCGAAGGGCTGGCCGACGACGGTGCCGGTGGGGGAGACGGAGGCATAACGCTCGCAACGCTCCGCCGCCGCGAGCACGGCCTGGGTGTCGCCTGCGAAGGCCGCGCCGTCGGCGGTGAAGTCGGAGAGCTCGAGCGATTCGTCGTACGTGCGGACGAAGGCGCTCTTCGCGCCCAGCGCGCGGATCAGGACCACGAACATGGCCTGGAGCGTCTGAGCGAGCGGGAGGCGGCGGCGCAGGGCCTCCTCGAGGACGTCGTCGCAGGCTTTCGCGAGCGCCTTTTCCGCCTCCAGCTCGGCGACGCGCAGGGCCAGCTCTTCGACGGTTCGGTCGCTCATCGCGGCTAATCTACATCACCTGGGATCACGATCGTACGCCCCGAGATCGCTCGAGCTGCCTGCTTTCCCGCCATCGCGGCGGCCTCCACGGAGCCGACGTTCATCCCCGTGTGAACCCAGTCGCCGGCGAGGAAGAGCCGCGGGATGCCGGAGTCGGCGGAGCGCATCCGGAGGTGCATGGTGCCGGGCACCGAGAGCACGTAGCGCTCCCAGGGCCGGACGTTGGCGCGCCAGTACTGGCCGTGCGCCTGCGCCAGGCGGGCGTGGGGGAGGAGGTGCCCCAGGTTCGCGGCGAACCAGGCGCGGCCCTCGGCCTCCACGCGACCCAGCGCGGCGGCGTCGGGACCGTCGTCGCTCAGCGAGCCGCAGAAGTAGCCCACGTTCTTCACCGCCGGATCGTTCTCCATCTCCACCAGGTGTCCCATGTCGGCCCAGGTATCGAGCGCGTCGGCGTACCCTGTGACCACCGCCGAGTCCTCGGTCCAGCCGAGCTCGGCGAGGGAGCGATCGAACCAGAGCTGCACCGACTGCGTCCGTGTGGTCTTCATGCCCGACACCATGCTCCGCCATCGCTCACTGTGCGCCGAGAGCGCGCCCGTGATCGGCGCGAGCGCACCCACCGGGATCGCGAGCACCACCGCGTGGAAGTCCTCCAGCACGAACGCGCGCTCGCCGGGGATCGGCGCCGGCGACCCGAGATCGATCCCGGAGGCGGCGAGCTCCGACCCACCCTCCAGCTGATCCCAGTCCGGCTGCGCGCGCCAGCAAGCCAGCTTGCCGCCCGGCGCCGGCACGTCGACCAACGGGTGATAGTCGGCCTCCTTGGTGGCGGCCTGGCGAGCGCCGTGAACGCGGGCCAGCACACCGTCGCGATCGAGCTCGAGGCGATCGATGCGGTGAAAGAAGCGGAAGTCGACGCCGCGACGCCTCAGCACCAGGTAGAGCGGCGCGAACACCGTCTCACCCATGCCGGCGGCCATCCGGTAGAAGAGCGAGCCGCGATACGTCAGGTTCAGCCGGAAGAGGCCGTTGACCGCCGTCCCGGCCGCGCCCTCGAAGCCGGTGTTGAAGACCGCGTCGCCGGTCCCCCGCACCATCGGGGCGTCGACGGTCTCCGCCGAGGCGCCGTGCCGCCGCAACCACGCGCGATAGTCGGTGTCGTCGATCGCGGTGAGATTCTCCAGCCACTCGACGTGGTCGAGATCGGAGACCGGCCCGCGCTTCGGGATCAGAAGGCCCTCATCGAGGATGCCGACGATGTTGCTGGCGAGGAAGTCGAGCGTGAGCCAGACGCGCCGGAGCTGACCGTCCTGGGCGCGCTGCCGGAAGAGCATCCGCACCGTCGCGCGCAGCCGGTCGACCAGCAGGGCCAGCGTGCGGTGGATCGACGGCACCGGGCCGCTGCGGAGGACGTCGGAGAGCGCGCCGATGCGGGAGACCAGGTCCTGCAAGGCGACTTGCAGCTCGCCCCGCATCTCCGAGAGATAGGCGTCCCGCGGGGGCGTCCAGCGTTCCACCGGGTGGGGATCGACGCAGACACCGAGCAACCAGCGGAGCAGACCCATGAAGGACTCGCGGGGCGTGGCGATGGTGCCGTGCTCGCCGGGCGCGCTGGGGAGGCGCGGGAAGCGCTGCGGCCAGTGGTGCCAGCCGCTGTCGGTGCGATCCTCGAGGACCACCAGATCCTGAGGAAGGAAGGCGTCGCGCCAGGTGGCGAGGGGCGCACCGATCGGGCGCCCCAGCTCCTGGTAGGCCTCGCGGAGCATCATGAAGAGGTTCTCGTAGCAGCCGCCCAAGAGGTGGAGCCCGTGCTCCTCGATGCGATCACCGCGCGCGCGGTTGCGGCTGCTGGCGCCCTTGCCGCCGAGCCGTCCGCCGAGCTCGTAGACCGTCACGTCGAAGCGCTCGCGCGCCCCGGGGCGGGTCAGCTCCCACGCCGCCGCCAGCCCGCCCATGCCTCCGCCCAGGATCGCGATCTTCTTTCTGGCCACGTTGCCCCCGCTTCACAGCTCCGGCGCCGTCAGATGGACCTCGAGCGGCCCCGGCAAGACGGAGAGCTCCCGAGCGCCGGCGTACGGGTGGCGCACCAGCACGTGCCACGGGCCGTCGCCGGGCAGCCGATCGATCGAGAAGCGACCGGACACGTCGGTGATCGCGAAGAACGGGTGGGAGAAGACGAAGAGGCGGCCCTCCATCCACGGGTGGATCTCGCAAAGGAGCGTGCCGTCGTGATCCTCGGCCTTGAACCGCCGTTCGATCTTCATCCCCTGGGCCGGCATCGCCATGTTGAACTCGCTCCGCTTTGCGACCCCATGGACCTCGTGGAGCAACGGATCGTCGTTGCGAACCTCGAGGGTCTGGCCGATCTGGATCGCGACGACGTCCGGTCGAAAGCGGCAGTGCGTCTGATGGACGATCACCTTCTCTTGGGGCACCGGATACTCGAGCGGCGCGGCCGGCTCCACCCAGACCACCGCACCGGCGAGCCCGCCCTTGCCGTCGACCTGCACCAGGCGGCGGACCTGGTCCTCGGGCTCAGCGAGGGCCTTGCACTTCGGATCCCTCGAGAGGTCGAGCGGGATCGGATCCGGGACCGCGCCGGAGTACGTCACGCGACCCTCGAGGTGGCCCTCGCCAAAGCGCTGCGCGTCGCCCCCCAGGGCCGTCTCGGTGCGCGACCCCTCGGCGACGTCGGTGGGAAGCACACCGGGATCGGCGGGAGGCGGCGGCACCTCGGGCGTCGCGTGCACGTCGTCCGCGGCTTTGGCTTCGGGCGCGGCGTTCCAGTCGGGGACGAGCGAGCGATGCTCCGGGGACTCTCCGTCGACGGGCGGACGATCATCGGGAAGCTCTCGACCGCTCGCGGTGTTCGGTCCGGCGTGCGGCGTCGTGCGATCGTCATCGCCCAGACGGCGTGCGAGCAGGAAGAGGAGGAGGAGGAGCGGAACGCCGATCGAGAGCGCTGTACGGGCTCGGACGCGCATCGAGCGCGAGGATATCATGGTATCTACGGACCGTTCTCGCGTGGACACACGCACCTTCTTTCGACTATACGAGCCTCCGGAGGTAGATGATGAAGCTCGGCTCTAGGGCGATTCCACCCCTGATGGTGGTGAGCCTGGGTCTGACCGCGTGCGTCGATCCGAACGACATCAAAGAGATCAAGAAGAACCAGAAGCAGATCATCGAGAAGATCGATGAGCTGTCGAAGCGGGGACCGACGGCGCCGCAGCCGCGGCCGCGGGGACCTCAGCCCGGTCGACCGGATCCGAGCAAGGTCTACGCTTTCGAGGTCGGCGACGCGCCCCAGAAGGGTCCGAAGGACGCCTGGGTCACGATCGTCGAAGTCTCGGACTTCCAGTGACCGTTCTGTGGGAGGGTCGGTCCGACCCTCAAGCAGCTGGAGGAAAAGTACAAAGACGACGTTCGGTTCGTATTTAAGAACTTCCCGTTGAGCTTTCATCAACGCGCCATGCCGGCGGCCATCGCCGCCACATGTGCAGGGGAGCAGGGCAAATTCTGGGAGATGGAAGACAAAATCTTCGCGAACCAGCGCGCCATGGAAGACGCAGATCTGGAGAACTACGCGAAGGAGACCGGCGTCGATCTCGGTCGATGGAAGAAGTGTGTCGCGGAAGGCACCACCAAGCCGAAGATCATGAAGGACATGGCGGACGCGACCCGTCTGGGTACGCGTGGAACGCCCGCGTTCTACGTCAACGGCCACTTCCTCTCCGGTGCCCAGCCCTTCCCGGCGTTCGATCAGCTCGTTCAGGAGGAGCTGAAGAAGGCCAAGGAGAGCGGCGTCCCGAAGAACGAGTACTATCAGAAAGCCGTCGTCGAGAAGGGCGAGAAGAAAGTCTAGCCCCCGCGCCCCGCTCCGCTCCCCCCACTCTCAATTTCTGGAGGAAAATCAGCATGCATCGCGCAACCCTTGTGGGCGTCGCGCTCGCGAGCCTCACGCTCGCGGCCTGCGTCGACCCGAACGACATCAGTGAGATCAAGAAGAACCAGAAGCAGATCATCGAGAAGCTCGATGAGATCGGGAAGAAAGGTCCGGCCGCACCGTCACCGCGACAACGGCCCATGCCGAGGCGTCCAGATCCCGCAAAGGTCTATTCGTTCGACGTCGGCAGCTCTCCGATCCGCGGCCCCTCGGACGCCTGGGTGACCATCGTCGAGGTCTCCGACTTCCAGTGCCCGTTCTGCGGGCGCGTCACGCCGACCCTCAAGCAGGTCAAGGACAAGTATGGCGAGGACGTCCGCTTCGTCTACAAGCACAACCCGCTGAGCTTCCACCAGCGCGCGATGCCCGCCGCGGTCGCCGCCGAGTGCGCGCACGAGCAGGGCAAGTTCTGGGAGATGCACGACAAGCTCTTCAGCAACCAGCAGGCGCTCGAGGACGCGAACCTCGAGGGCTATGCGAAGGAGATCGGCCTCGACGTCGGCAAGTGGAAGAGCTGCTTCGCCGCCGGCACCCCCAAGGCGAAGATCTCGCAGGACCAGCGGATGGCCGCCACGCTCGGCGCCAACGGAACGCCCGCGTTCTACATCAACGGGCGCTTCCTCTCCGGCGCGCAGCCCTTCCCCGCCTTCGATCAGCTCGTGCAGGAGGAGCTACAGAAGGCGAAGTCGAGCGGCGTCGCGAAGAACGACTACTACCAGAAGGCCGTCATCGAGAAGGGTCTGAAGACCATCTGACCGCCGCTCTCACTTCAAGAATCGCCACGCCGCCCGGTTCCAGGGCTCGAAGATCGCCGCGACCCCGAGGGCGATCAGCAGGAAGCCGATGATCATGTTCGGCCGGATCGGCTCCTTCAGGTAGAGCACCAGAAAACCCACGAACACGGTCAGCGTGATCACCTCCTGGATCGTCTTGAGGTGCGCGGTCGTCAGTCCGGCGTCGCTCCCCATGCGGTTCGCCGGGACCTGGAGACAGTATTCGAAGAACGCGATGCCCCAGCTGACGATGATGACCAGGAGGAGCGCCTTCTGCTTGTAGCGGAGGTGCCCGTACCAGGCGAACGTCATGAAGATGTTGGAGAGGGTGAGGAGACCGACGGTCTTCCACATAGGCAGGCTCGCGACTCAGGCTTCGCCAGGCTCGACGGTCGGGAACGGATCGAGGAGGCCCTTCCGATCGCGGCGGTCGCGCGCCTCCTTCTCCTTCTTCTTCTTCTCCCGGTGCTCCTCGGGCGTGGAGAGGTGGCGCACCTCCGGCTTGGTCCGGGTGATCGCCTCGCCGCCGATGAGGGCGTCGATGTCGGCGCCGTCGAGCGTCTCGTACTCGAGGAGGGCCTCGGAGATGCGCTCCAGGGCCTCCCGGTGATCCGTGAGGAGCTGGACGCAGCGGCGGTACTGCTCGTCGACGATGCGGCGGATCTCGCTGTCGATCTCGATCGCCGTCTGCTCCGAATAGTCCATCTGGGTGGCCATCTCGCGGCCCAGGAAGATCTGCTCCTCCTTCTTGCCGAAGCTGACCGGGCCCAGGCGCGGGCTCATGCCCCACTCGCAGACCATCTTGCGGGCCAGCTCGGTGGCGCGATCGATGTCGTTCCCCGCGCCCGTCGAGACCGTCGCGAACACCGTCTCCTCGGCGGCGCGCCCGCCCATCAGGATGGCGATGTTCGACTGCACGCCCTCGACGTTCATCGAGTACTTGTCCTCCTGCGGCAGCTGCTGCGTGAGGCCGAGCGCCCGGCCGCGCGGGATGATGGTGACCTTGTGGACCGGATCGGTTCCGGGGAGCAGCCGCGCCACCAGAGCGTGGCCGGCCTCGTGAACGGCCGTGTTCTTCTGCTCGCCCTGGGTCATGACCATGGTCTTGCGCTCGCCGCCCATCAGGACCTTGTCCTTGGCGTGCTCGAAGTCGTCCATGCCCAGCTTGTCCCGGTTGCCGTGCGCCGCCAGGAGCGCGGCCTCGTTGACCAGGTTCTCCAGATCGGCGCCGGAGAAGCCGGGCGTCCCGCGGGCGATCACCTCGAGGTCGACCGTGTTGTCGAGCGGGGTGCGCTTGGTGTGGACGTTGAGGATCCCCTCGCGGCCCCGGACGTCGGGTCGCGGGACGATGATCCGCCGGTCGAAGCGGCCCGGACGCAGGAGCGCCGGGTCGAGGACGTCGGGCCGATTGGTGGCCGCGATCAGGATGACGCCTTCGTTCGACTCGAAGCCGTCCATCTCCACCAGGAGCTGGTTGAGGGTCTGCTCGCGCTCGTCGTGACCGCCGCCCAGGCCGGCGCCGCGGTGGCGGCCGACGGCGTCGATCTCGTCGATGAAGATGATGCAGGGCGCGTTCTTCTTGCCCTGCTCGAACAGGTCGCGCACGCGGCTGGCGCCGACGCCCACGAACATCTCGACGAAGTCGGAGCCGGAGATCGAGAAGAACGGCACCGAGGCCTCACCCGCGATGGCGCGGGCGATCAGCGTCTTGCCGGTCCCGGGCGGGCCCATCAGGAGGACGCCCTTCGGGATGCGACCACCGAGGCGGGTGAACTTCTTCGGATCCCGGAGGAACTCGATGATCTCCTGGACGTCGTCCTTGGCCTCGTCCACGCCGGCCACGTCGGAGAACGTGACCTTGTTCTGGTTCTCGTTCATGAGCTTCGCCTTGGACTTGCCGAAGCTCATCGCCTTGCCACCACCGGATTGGAGCTGGCGCATGAAGAAGAAGAAGATCGCCACCAGGAAGATCATCGGCAGCCAGGTGATGAGCACCGACTGCCAGAAGCCGCCCTCCGATTTCGGGATCACCTTGAAGGTGACGGTGTGCTGATCGAGCAGCTCCTCGACGCGATCGGACAGAACGCCGCTGGTCTTGAAGGAGCGGTCATCCGACAGCTTGCCCTCGAACGTACCCGCGTTGCCCTGGCCCGTGAGGGTGATGGTCACTTCTTTGACGTTCCCGTCCTTGACCTGTTTGAGGAACTTGGAAAACTCGGGCTGTTCCTTGGGGGACTGTTCCTGGCTGATGATCTGGTAGATCGCCCAGAACATCAGGATCAGGAGCACCCAGAGGGCGAGAGTCTTGTGGCTTTGCCTCATTTGAATTCGTTCCGTCTACTCGATCGGCGGGGTTTTTCCAGGGCCTTTCCCGGCAACCTCTAATGTGACCCGCCTTTCGGCGGCCTGCAACACTGCATTGTCCCTAACATCGAAGACCCAGACGCGCTGCGTCTCCGACACGATCGGCGCGTCGGCGGATCGTAGAACGCCCGGCACCCAAACCACCCGATCACCCTCGTCTACCACCAGCAGAGTCTGCGCCCTCGATTCCTGCGGCACGCCCGCCGCACGAAGCACTTCGGCCACTTTCGTCCGACCTTTCATCCCGAACGGTTGAATTCGGTCGCCCGGTCGAAGATTGCGGATGGCCGGGTGCGGGAGCGCATCCGCGTCGAACATCGCCTGGGCCACGCCATCCGCGATGGCGCCGCCCGTCCAGGCGGCACTGCGCATCGAGATCACAGGTCCCTCCCACCCGCCTTCGCTCGCCGGTGGGGTCGAACGCAGCAACACGTCTTCCGAGATCTGAACGCTTGACGGTGCGGTTCGCATCCGCGCGAGCCGCGCCGCAAAGCCGGAGCGGTAGCGGCGCTCGATCAGCGGGAGCAGCTCCTTGCGGATGCGGTTGCGCAGATAGCGCGGCTCCAGGTTGCTCGGATCCTCGCGCCATCTCAGCCCGCGGGAGGCTGCGTACAGTCCGACCTCCACACGTGGCACATCGAGCATCGGCCGGAGGATCCGATCGCGCCGGCGCTGGATGCCGCACAGCGCGTCCAGCGCGGTGTTGCGGAGGAGCTGGAGCATGAGGGTCTCGGCCTGATCGTCGGCCGTGTGGGCCGTGGCGATCAGCACCGCCTGGGCCCGCGCGCGCTGCGATTCGAGGGCTTCGTATCGGACCCGCCGAAGCTCGGCCTCGGCATCGCTCGCCGGTGAGACCACGTCGACGAGCGACGTCGCGCCCAGCTGCTGCGCCAGCGCGGCGACGAAGCCGGCGTCCTCGGCCGAGCCGGGGCGCACCCGATGATCGACGTGGCCGAGGATCACCCGGCGTGCGCCCAGGAGCTCGGTGCAGGCGTGGGCCAGGACCACCGAGTCGCGCCCGCCCGAGCAGGCCACCAGGACGCGGGCCTCGCCCGACCGAAGCACGCCCTCCGCGGACAACCAGCGCTCGACCTCCGCCAGGATCATGCGACCCTCCGAGTATGGTTGACCGGGGCCGAGCCTGAAAGCGAGGTTCGCGCGCATGACCGCTCCCGTGATCCATCCGCCGACCGGCACCACCCTCTCCTGCAAGGGCTGGGTGCAAGAAGCCGCCTTCCGCATGATCCAGCACAACCTCGACCCCGACGTCGCGGAGCGGCCGGACGATCTCGTCGTCTACGGAGGTACCGGAAAGGCGGCCCGAGACTGGCCGAGCTTTCACCGGATCCTCGACTGCCTGAAGGCGCTCGAGGAAGACGAGACGCTCCTGGTCCAGTCGGGCAAGCCGGTCGGCGTCCTGCGCTCCCACCCGGACGCGCCGCGCGTGCTGATCGCGAACTCGAACCTGGTCGGCAAGTGGGCCACCTGGGACTGCTTCCGCGAGCTCGAGAAGAAGGGCCTGATCATGTACGGCCAGATGACCGCCGGCTCCTGGATCTACATCGGAACGCAAGGCATCTTGCAGGGGACCTTCGAGACGTTCGCCGCGGCCGGGCGCACGCACTTCGGGACCGACGATCTGTCGGGGCGCTTCGTGCTCTCGGCGGGGCTCGGCGGCATGGGCGGCGCGCAGCCGCTGGCGGCGACGATGCTGGGCGCCGCCTTCCTGGGCGTCGAGGTCGATCCGGCGCGGATCCGCCGGCGCCTGGAGACGAGGTACCTCGACGAGGTGGCGAGCGATCTCGACGACGCGCTCCGCCGGATCGAGCGGGCGAAGGCCGAGCGGCGCCCGCTCTCGGTGGCGCTCGCGGGCAACGCCGCCGACGTCTATCCGGAGCTGGTGCGCCGCGGCGTCGTGCCGGACCTAGTGACCGACCAGACCAGCGCGCACGATCCCTTGAACGGCTACGTCCCGCGGGGAATGTCCCTCGACGACGCCCTCGCCCTCCGGAAGCGCGACCCCGCGGGCTACGTCGCCGCCAGCACCGCCTCGATGGCGGCCCACGTGGAGGCGATGGTCGATCTCATGAAGCGCGGTTCCCACGTCTTCGACTACGGGAACAACATCCGCGCCTTCGCCCAGGAGGGCGGGTTCGCCGAGGCGTTCGCGTTCCCCGGGTTCGTGCCGGCGTATATCCGGCCGCTGTTCTGCGAGGGCCAGGGGCCCTTCCGGTGGGTGGCGCTCTCCGGCGATCCGGCGGACATCCGCGCCACCGAGGACGCGCTCTTGGCGGCGGTCCCGGACGTGCCGCACCTGTCGAGGTGGATCGGGCTCGCGCGGGAGAAGGTGCGATTCCAGGGGCTGCCGTCGCGGATCTGCTGGCTCGGCATGGGGCAGCGCGCCGAGGTCGGCGCAGCGTTCAACGCGCTGGTGAAGCGCGGCAAGGTGAAGGCGCCGATCGTGATCGGACGCGATCACCTCGACTGTGGGAGCGTGGCCTCGCCCAACCGCGAGACCGAGGCGATGCGGGACGGCAGCGACGCCATCGCCGACTGGCCGATCCTCAACGCGCTGATCAACGCGGTGAACGGCGCCTGCTGGGTCTCGTTCCACCACGGAGGCGGCGTGGGCATCGGCTACTCGCTGCACGCCGGCATGGTGATCGTCGCGGACGGCACCCCGGCGGCGGCCGCCCGGCTCGATCGCGTGCTCACCAGCGACCCGGGGATGGGCGTGCTCCGGCACGTGGACGCGGGCTATCCGGAGGCGGTCGAGACCGCGAAGCGCAACGGCGTGAAGATCCCAGGGCTGAGCCGGTGAAGATCGATCTGTCGGATCGGGTCGTGCTGATCACGGGTGCGTCCCGCGGGATCGGCCGGGAGGCGGCCCGCCTGGTGGGCGAGGCCGGCGGCCGCGTGGGCGTGAACTATCATCGAAGCGCACGGGAAGCGGAGGCGCTGGTCGAGGAGATCGGCGCTGCGCGCGCAGTGGCCGTTCGGGCAGACATGGGCGAACCCGACCAGGTTCAGGCGATGATCCGATCGGTCGAGGATCGGTTCGGACGGATCGACGTGCTGGTGAACAACGCGGCCGTCTTCAAAGAGAACCGCTTCGACGGCGACGACTATCTTCGCTGGCGTGCGGGCTGGGAGGCGACCTTCCGCGTCAACGTGTTCGGTGCTGCAAACGCGGCCTTTCTCGCCATGCACGCAATGCGAAAGCGCGGGGGAGGTCGCATCATCAATGTCGCGTCCCGCGCGGCCTTTCGCGGAGAGACGGAGTTCGCCGATTACGGCGCGTCCAAGGCGGCCCTCGTCAACCTGACGCGCTCGATCGCGCGGGCCTGCGCGAAGGACGGGATCACGTCCGTGTGCGTCGCGCCCGGCTTCGTCGACACCGAGATGGCCGCCTCAGAGCTCGCGGCGGACTTCGAAGAGATCATCCGTCAGATACCGCTTGGTCGGGTCGGCACCGTGCGAGACGTCGCCGCGCTCATCGTGTTCCTCGCGGCGCCGGTCTCCGAGTACCTCAACGGGACGACCGTGGATCTCAACGGAGGCTCTTGGTTCCATTGAGAAGGTCGTGTTAGAGCGCAGGCGCCCCAAGGGACGGGGAGGAAAAAGAATGCTGCGCTCACGATCATCACGCCTGAGACTCACAGTCTTACTCATCGCGAGCGTCGCCGGCTGCGGAGGGGACCGCCCCACCGCGCCTGCGGCGCAGCAGGACGCGGTCTTGGCCTCGACCAAGCTCTCGCCCGCCAACCCGACGCTGACCGCGCTCGCCAGCGCCGCCGGCGGCTATGTCAGCTCGGTGGACGCCGACGGCGTCCCCAGTTCATCTGGGCCCTCGACCACCAGGCCGCCCGGCCCGGCGAGACGCCGCTCGCGGCGGCCCAGCACCATCTCGCCCGCTATGCCGCGGCGCTCGATCTCCGGTCGAGCGATCTCGACACGGCCGAGCTCCAGTTCCTCCGCGACATGGGTGAGGGCGGATTCCTCGCCAAGTGGCACCAGCGCGTCGCAGGCGTCGAGGTCTACCCGGCCGAGATGGCCGTGCTCATGCGCAAGAACCTCGAGCTGGTCGCGATCAGCGGCCGGCTGCGCAGGGGCTCCGCGCCGCGCGCCGCGTTCGAGCTCTCGCCGGCGGCGGCCCTGGCGCTGGCCCTCGACACCCACCTGGGCGCGGGTCTGAACCCGGAGGACCTCCTCGAGGTCGCCACCACCGACGCCGGGCATCGCTTTCGCCTGGCGCCCGGTCCGATCCAGATGTCGGACTCCCGCGTGAAGCCCATCTTCTACGCACGCGGACAGCAGCTCACGCCGGCCTGGTTCGTCGAGTTCTACGCGGGGCCGAGCGGAAGCGTCGACACCGACGCCTATCGGTACATCCTCTCCGCCGTCGACGGCACCGTCCTCGACAAGCGCAACCTCTCCGCGAACGAGGCGTACACGTTCCGCGTCTGGGCCGACCCGACCACGGGCCGCCCGCACGACGGCCCGACCATGGATCCGACGCCGCACCCGACCGGAATGCCCAACGGGTACGTGCCGGCGATCATCGCGCCCGAGCTGGTCACGATCGACGGCTTCAACCGGTTCAACGACACCTGGCTCCCCAGCAATGCCACCGAGACCCGCGGCAACAACGTCGACGCCTACTCGGATCAGGGCGGCGCCGACGGCTATACGAACGGCGACCTCCGGGCGACGCGCACCGGACCGCGCACCTTCGATCGCACGTTCGACGTCACGATGGATCCGATCGCCAACGAGGACCAGACCATGGCCTCGGTCGCGGAGATCTTCTACGTCACGAACTGGCTCCACGACTTCTGGTACGACTCGGGCTTCGACGAGGCCTCCGGCAACGCGCAGGAGAACAACCTCGGCCGCGGCGGTGTAGCCGGCGATCCGCTGCATGCAGAAGCGCAGGACAACGTCCTGGGCGGCTCGCGCAACAACGCGAACATGTCGACGCCCTCCGACGGCATGTCCCCGCGCATGCAGATGTACTCGTGGACCGGCGCGGAGACGGCGCGGATCACGCTGACGCCGGGCGGTGAGATCCAGGCCGGCACCGCGGGCGGCTTCGGCGCGGTCAACTTCGACCTCACCGCGCAGATCGTCGAGGGTCTCGACGGCTCCGGCACCACCACCGACGGGTGCGAGCCGATCACGAACAACGTCTTCGGCCGGATCGCGCTGGTCGATCGCGGCACCTGCACCTTCACGCAGAAGGCGGCGAACGTGCAGGCCGCCGGCGCGGTCGGCATCATCATCGCCGACAACGCGCCGCGGCCCTTCCCGCCCGGCCTGGGCGGCGCCGACCCGTCGATCACCATCGTGGTCCTCTCGGTGCTGCAGTCGGACGGTACGGCCATCCGGACCGCGCTCGGCAACGGTCCGGTCACGGGCAACATGTTCCGGCAGGTCGATGTCGATCGCGACGGCGGGCTCGACCACACCGTCGTGGCCCACGAGTGGGGCCACTACCTGCACCACCGCCTCGCGGACTGCGGAAATACGC
Organism: uncultured delta proteobacterium; assembly: GCA_963803435.1. GTDB lineage: Bacteria > Myxococcota > Kuafuiibacteriia > Kuafuiibacteriales > Kuafuiibacteriaceae > CAWDML01. The sequence continues at coordinate 1,683,490 of CAWDML010000001.1, forward strand.
AGTGCGCCGCGATGTCCGAAGGCTGGGCCGACTGGAACTCGATCTACATGGCGCTGGCCGACGGCGACGATCTGGACGGCGCGTTCCCGAGCGGTGTCTGGGCCACCTACGACAGCCCCGACTCCTCGTACTTCGGCATCCGGCGCGTCACCTACAGCGCGGACCTCAGCCGGAACGCGCTGACGCTCGGCGCCATCTCCGACGACGCCACGCTCCCCACCACGGCGCCGATCCAGGACTTCGGAAACAACTCCGAGGTCCACAACGCCGGCGAGGTCTGGTGCACGATGATGTTCCAGGCCTACACCGCGCTGGTCCGCACGCGCACGTCGACCGGCGCCACGTTCGCCGAGGTCCAGCGTCTGATGGGCGACTACGTGGTGGCCGGCCTGCAGATCACGCCCCGCGACGCCACCTACACGGAGCAGCGCGACGCCATCCTGGCCGCCGCGTTCGCCCGCAGCCCCTCCGACATGATGGCGATGGCCGACGCCTTCGCCCTCCGCGGCGCAGGCAGCTGTGCCCTGTCGCCGCCTCGCGACTCGGAGGACTTCATCGGCGTCTCGGAGAGCTTCACCCTCAACCCGAACCTGGCGCTCGGGACGGTCTCGTTCGACGAGAGCGTCCGCTCCTGCGATCAGGACGGCATCCTCGACGCCGACGAGACCGGACGCGTGCGGGTCACCGTCGCCAACGGCGGGCCCGTCGCCCTCTCCGGCGCCTCGGTCACCCTCACCTCCACCTCCGCGGGCGTCTCGTTCCCCGGCGGCGCCAGCTTCCCGATCGCCGACCTGGAGCCCTTCAGCTCGACGCAGGTCGAGCTCCAGATCGCCCTCGACAAGACGCTCAGCGGCATGAGCTCGCTGGTGCTGGGCGTGCGCCTCGACGCCCCCGGCTCCTGCCAGACCACGATGACCAGCACCGTGATCTCGCGCGTGAACTACGACGAGGTCGGCGGCACCACGACCGACGATGTCGAGAGCCGCGGTTCGCCCTGGACCACCACCGGCGAGCTGGCGGCGGACGCCTGGGCTCGCAGCCAGGTGGCGCCGTTCGACCACGCCTGGGTGGGGACGGATCTCGGGACCACCAGCGACACCTCGCTGGAATCGCCACCGCTCATGGTGAGCGCGACCGAGTCGTTCGTGTTCTCGTTCGACCAGCGCTACGAGTTCGAGGCCGACGACATCTTCTGGGATGGCGGCGTCATCGAGGTCAGCACCGACGGCGGGCAGAACTGGGATGACCTGTCGACCTACGTGGATCCGGGGTACGGCGGCGAGCTCACCGACATCAGCGGCAATCCGCTGGCGCTTCGGATGGCGTACGTCGGCACCAGCAGCACCTGGCCGGACCGCAACCGGGTCGCGTTCGACCTCGGCACGCAGCTGGCGGGACAGACGGTGCAGATCCGCTTCCGCATCGGCACCGACGCGGGCGCGGGCCGCTACGGATGGGAGATCGACAACCTCGACTTCCAGGGGATCACGAACGCGCCGTTCGAGACGATCGGCGAGGACGTGGGCGCCTGCCCGATCGAGCTCCTGGCAGACGCCGGCCCCGATCAGACGGTCGACCCGGCGCAGATCGTGGATCTCGACGGCACCGCCAGCCGGAGCTTCTCGAACCTGCCGCTGACCTACGCCTGGTCGCAGTCTGCCGGTCCGACGGTGACGCTCACCGGCGGCGACACCGCCACCCCGCGCTTCGCCGCGCCGACCCGCCAGGTGGAGACGACGCTGACGTTCCTGCTCACGATCGGGGACGGCGTCTCGACCGCGACCGACTCCGTCGACATCACCGTCCGGCCCGGAGCGGCCGCGGTGGTGACGGCGAACGCCGGCCTCGATCAGACGGTCGATCCCACCAGCGAGGTGGTGCTCGACGGCTCCGGCAGCACCACCACGGGCGCCGATCCGCTGACCTACGCGTGGACGCAGACCGCCGGTACACCGGCCGTCACGCTCACGGGTGCCGACGGTCCGGTCGCGCGCTTCACCGCGCCGGCTCCGGACGTCAACGCGACGCTGACGTTCGACCTCTCGGTGAGCGACGGCGTCAACACCGCGGTCGACACCGTGGTCATCACCGTCCGCGGCGCCGCCCTCTCGGCGGACGCCGGACCGGATCAGACGGCCGACGCGGGCACGCTCGTGATCCTCGACGGCTCCCAGAGCCGGAGCGCCGCCGGGCTGCCGCTCACGTTCGCGTGGGCGCAGACCGACGGCCCGAGCGCCACGATCACCAACGCCGACGGCGCCGTGGCCCGCTTCGAGGCTCCCGCGGTCGACGCCGACACCGTGCTCACGTTCGAGCTCACGGTCGGCGACGGCACCCGGATGGCCACGGACTCGGTGGAGATCACGGTGCGCGCCGCGGGCCTGACCGCGGACGCCGGTGCGGATCAGACGGTCAACGCGAAGGACAAGGTCGCCCTCGACGGCTCTCGGAGCCAGGGCAACAACCTCACCTACGCGTGGGCCCAGACCGCAGGCCCGATGGTCACGCTGTCGAGCCCGGCCAGCGCCGTCACCACGTTCACCGCCCCGATGAACGCGACGACGCTGACCTTCGAGCTGACCGTGAGCGACGGCGCGGCGATGGCGACCGACACGGTGACCATCACCGTCCGCGCCGCCACCGACGAGGGCGGCTGCGGCTGCTCGACGACGCACACCGGCACCGAGGGCAGCGCCTGGGCCATCCTGGCCCTGGCCGGCCTCGGGATGATCTTCCGCCGCCGCCGCCACTGAGACTCGCGGACCGAGAAGCCGGGCCCCGCGCCTGGCTTCTCGCGCCCGATCCCTACGGCGCCCGCGTCGCCTTCTCCGTCATCCACCCGATCAGATCCTGCATCACCACCTCGTCGATCCTCCGCCCGGCGTCGGCGTAGCGGGCGGGGGTGGAGGTGCCGGACTCCTGCTTGAGGAGGTGATCGACGAACTCGTAGGCGAAGAGCTTCGCCTGCTTCTTGGGGAAGGCGTCGGCCATGGGCTTGCCGTCCGCGCGCCAGGAGATCTCGAAGTCCTTGAAGCCCTGGAAGATGGCGACCGGCTCCGCGACCGCCTTCAAGACCGAGGGAAGGTCGAGCGATCGATACCCGGCGGCCCGGGCGGCGAACGGCTCGTCGAGGTCGGCGAGCTCCGAGGGCGAGGCGGCGTGGCCGAGGAGGGCAGCGGCGCGGTCCGCGAGGACCAGGTCGACGGGGCGGAACGGGGGCGCGATCAGGATGACGCCCGTGAGGTCCTCGACGGCGGCGGTGCGGAGGGCGTCGAGGGCGCCAAAGCCGTGGCCGATGAGGAAGATGTGCTCGGGGTCGACGGCGGGCTGGCGGCGCAGGGCGTCGATCATCGCGCGGGCGTCGGCGATCTGGAGTTCGGCGGTGACACGCTCCGGCGGGATCGTGGAGCTGGAGGCGCCGACGCCGCGATCGTCGACGCGGAGCACCGCGAAGCCCTGCTCGGCCAGCTGATCGAAGATCTGCCAGGTCCCGTAGTCGGCGCCCCCGGTGTAGCCGTGCCGGTTTTGGGGCGGGAGATCGGAGAGGAAGACGATGCCGGGTGCCAGGTTCTTCTTCCATTGAGCGCGGAGGCGGGGCTCGGAGAGGACGCCCGCGAGCTGTCCGCCTTCGACGGGGATGACGATCTGCTTGTCGAGCCAGCTCGCATCGCTCGGGCGCATGTACTCGCGCAACTGCGGGATGGGGAGCAGCGCCGGCGGATCGCCGGCCGGCTCGACGCGGCGGAGGCGACGTCCGTCGGGACGCACCAGCTCCGCGATCTGGCCGCGGGCGTCGAGCGTAGCCTTGCCGAAGGGGAGCTGGACCACGGTGCGGCGCTCGGGGTCGGCATAGACCTGGACCGTCCACTCCGTCGGCGCGCCCGCGTCGGGAGCGAAGATCGAGAGCTTCTTGGTCTGGCCGGGGTGGATCTCCGCCTTCTCGATGACGAGCGCGAGGAGGACCGGATCGTCGCTGGGCAGCAGCGCGCCGGAGAGCGGGGGGAGCCGCTCGGTGCCGAGGTCGGTGACGCGCGTGACGCTGTTCGCCTCGAACGTCAGCGTCATCCGGCCCTCCGACGAGGAGAGGCGCTTGAACGCGGTCGGGGAGAGATCGGACGCGAGCGTCGTCGCGTACTCGACGGTGGTCGTGACCGGCGTGCCCAGAGCGATGCGGGTGACGACCGTCCGCTGACCCGCCGACGCGTCGTACCGGCTGTGCACGCGCCCGAGCACCCGGCCGTCGGCGCTCTCGAGCGTGTAGGCGACGGCCTCGTTGGGCAGGAAGAGCGCCGCGCTCGACGGCGGCTCGACGTCGGGCGCCGGGGTCTGTCCGCCCCCGCAGGCCGCGAGGATGCCGAGGAAGGCCCAACGTCTCATCGGCCGCTCAATACTTGTAGAACCCGCGGCCGCTCTTCCGCCCCAGCCAGCCGGCGTCGACGTAGCGGCGCAAGAGCGGCGCGGCCCGGTACTTGTCATCGCCAAGCCCGCGGTGCAGGACGCCCATGATCGCGAGGCAGGTGTCGAGCCCGATGAAGTCGGCCAGCTCGAGCGGTCCCATGGGCTGGTTGGTGCCGAGCTTCATCCCGGCGTCGATGTCCTCCGGTGTGCCGAGGCCCTCCTGGAGCGCGACCACGGCCTCGTTGATCATCGGGATCAGGATCCGGTTCACGATGAACCCCGGCTGATCGTCGGACTTGATGGTGGTCTTGCCCAGGCGCTCGGCCAGCGTGCGCGTCTCCTGGAGCGTGATCTCGTTCGTCTGCAGGCCGGGGATGATCTCGACCAGCTTCATCACCGGCACCGGGTTCATGAAGTGCATCCCGATGAAGCGCTCGGGCCGCTTGGTGACCGCGGCCAGCCGGGTGATCGAGATCGAGGAGGTGTTCGAGGCCAGGATCGCGCGCTCGGGCACCACCCCGTCCACCTCCACGAAGATCTTCTTCTTGAGCTCCTCGTTCTCGTTGATCGCCTCGATCACGAAGTCGGCGTCCGCGAGGACGTCGATCTTCGTCGAGCCCGCGACCCGCGCCAGCGCCTCCTTCGCGTCCGCGCCGGTGATCCGCCCCTTGTCCGCCAGCTTGGCCAGCCCTTTCTCGATCCGATCCACGCCCCGCTCGACCGCGGCGACGTCGACGTCGCAGAGGTGGACCTTGATCCCCGCCTGCGCGGCGACCTGCGCGATCCCGGCGCCCATCTGTCCGGCGCCGATCACGCCGAGGGTCGTCACTCCGCTCATTGCTCCACCACCACCGCGACCGCCTCACCCCCGCCGATGCAGAGCGAGGCCAGCCCCCGGCGCTTGTCGAGCCGCTTCATCGCGTGGAGGAGCGTGGTCAGGATCCGCGCTCCCGAGGCGCCGATCGGGTGTCCGAGCGCCACCGCGCCGCCGTGCACGTTCACCTTGCTGCGGTCGAGCCCCAGCTTCTGCTCGTTCGCGATCGAGACCACCGCGAAGGCCTCGTTGATCTCGAACAGGTCGATGTCCGACACCTTCAGCGACATCCGCTCGAGCGTGCCCGCGATCGCCTTGGCGGGCGCAGTGGTGAACCACTCGGGGGCCTGAGCCGCGCTCCCATACCCGGTGATCTGCGCCAGCCAGCTGCGCCCGTGCTTCTCCGCCCACTCGCGGGAGGCCAGGACCACCATCGACGCGCCGTCGTTCAGCGAGCTGGCGTTGGCCGCGGTGACCGTGCCGTCCTTCTGGAACGAGGGGCGCAACGACGCGAACTTGTCCGGCCGCCCGCGCCCCGGCTCCTCGTCCTCGCCGACGCGGATCGGATCGCCCTTCCGCTGCGGGACCTCGACCGGGACGATCTCCTCGGCGAACCAGCCGTTCTTCTGCGCGGCCAGCGCGCGCCGGTAGCTCTCGACCGCGAACTCGTCCTGGGCCGCGCGGGGCACGTTGCACTCGCGCGCGCAGAGCTCGGCGGCGCTCCCCATGTGGTAGTCGTTGTAGACGTCCCAGAGCCCGTCCTTGATCATGCCGTCGATCAGCTTCTGGTCCCCGAACTTGAGCCCGTCGCGCGCGCCCGCCACGTAATAGGGCACGTTGGACATCGACTCGGCGCCCCCGGCCAGGATGACGTCGGCGTCGCCCGCCTTGATCGCCTGCGCGCCCAGCATCACGCTCTTCAGCCCCGACCCACAGACCTTGTTGACGGTGGTGCACGGCACCTCCTGCGGGACACCGGCGCCGAGCGACACCTGCCGCGCGGGCGCCTGCCCCACGCCCGCAGGCAGCACCATGCCGACATAGACCTCCTCCACCTGCTCCGGCTTCACGCCGGCGGCCTCGAGCGCGGCCTTTGCGGCGATCGCGCCCAGCCTGGGGGCTGGGACATCCTTGAGGGCGCCGAGAAAGGAGCCGATCGGGGTCCGTTTGGCGGCCAGGATGACGACATCTCTCCGGGTCATGAGCCGAGGTCACTCGGCCACGGGAGGGATGTCAAGCCTCAGATCAACGACGTGGATTCGTACACGTAGCGATCGATGTACTGGAGGATCTGATCTTTGACCGAGTCGGGAAGGAGCAGGATCACCACCGGCGCCCGGGCCGCCACGATCTCCCAGAAGATGATCGCCTCCAGGAACCCGTCCTCGATCGCGCCGAGCAGGACCCGCTCGTCAGGACCGATCTGCTCCCCTTCGCGACCCATGCGCACGGCGATCGAGGCGGCCTGGTTGATCAGGCACTCCCGGTACATCGACAGCCGGAGCGGATCCGCGTCCTGGCTCGCCCGCTCGCCACACTCCGACTCGTAGGCCCAGCACGCAAGGCATGCCGAGAGCGCCAGCCACCGCAGACCCCTCACCTTGTCGAACTTGAGCACCACGTCCTCGCCCGAGCGCTCGATGCGGATCCGCGGCGAAAGCCGGTTCGCGCGGATCCTGAGATCGATCTTGGCCAGGGTCTCGCGCAGCTTCTCCTCGACGTCCTCGTCCGTGCGGTTCAGCATGTACGCTCTGGTCAGCGACTCCTTCGCGCGGCCGTACTCGCTCAGCACGTAGTAGGTGTCCCCGAGAAAGAGGTACGCCTCGTAGTCCACCGGATTGAGCTCGATCGCCTGGGAGAAGGCCGCCTCCGCGAGATCCAGCTGTCCCAGGAAGAAGAACGTCTTGCCGATGTTCGTGTACGTCTTGAAGTACCGCGGCGCGACCTCGATCGCCTTCGCGTACAGGTCCCGCGCGGTGTGGAAGTCCCGCGCGTCGGCGGCGATGACGGCGTGCTCGAAGATCTCGGCGATCTCCGGCGGCGGCCGGCTGCTCACCAGCTTGATCCGCTCGTGCGCGTCGAGCTTCACCTCGAGGTACGGATCGATCTCGCGGGCGTGGCCACGCTGCTCGGGGACCACCTCCGGGATCTGCTGAGGATCGAGATCGTCGTTGGACGCGATCTCGTAGTGGCGTGAGCTCGCCTCGAGGATCGCGAAGATCCTGTCCGGCCGGAACAGCGCGTCGCGGTCGTCCCGCCGCCGCTGGGCTTCGGTCTCGGGAGAGAGTGAGCGCTGACTGGGCGCGCAGGCGAGCGCAGAGGCGAGGCCGAGGATTGCGAGCGTCCGTCTCAAAGGGCGTGCTTCAAAAAAGCGTAACACGGCGGCTCGAGCCTTCGTTTCCTGGGCCTCCCTGTGCGGCGGTCACCCACCTTGGGGACACCGGCATTCGCCGCCGGACACGTTGAACTCGATCACAGCCTCGTGCGCGACGGTGATCGGTCGTCGTTCGACCTCGATCCGCTCGCCGTCGTCGCAGTCGAGGCTCAAGACCGCCTCGTACGCTCCGCCGGAGAGCTTCGCCTTGTGCGAGATCTCGTAGCGGCCGGCGACCCGCTCGGCGTGGCCGCGCGCGCGGGTGCGGCCCGAAAACAGGTCGAGTCGGACCTGCTCGACACAGGCGGGATGCGCGATCTCCTCGCGGAACGTGATCTCGGAGCGACGCAGTCGGGGAAACAGGAGGAAGAGGCCGGCGATCAACACCAGCAGCACGAGCGGGGCGTAGCGGCTCCGGCTCGGACGCGAGGGCGCGTCGCTCTCAGGGCTCGGATCGATCGCTCCCCTCCGTCTCGGACGGGGGCTCGTCCTCGCTGGGAGACACCTTCGAATCTGCGGAGACCTCGGGCTTCAGCTTTCCGTCGCTGTGGCGGAACTTCACCGAGGCCGTGAAGTCCATCTGCAGGCCCGTCAGGACCTTGATGACCTCGGTCGAGATGTCGACGTGACGAAGGAAGTCGCCCACCTCCTTCCCCACGATGCGGAGCAGCTCCTTGCGCCCGCGATCGCCTTGCTGGAGCAGGTAGTGGATCGCTTCGCGGGAGAGGCTGCCGGTGTTCTGGACCTGACCCACCGTGTTCTCGATGGCGCGGCGCACGAAGTCCGTCACCACGCCGGGCGGGCGCCGATCCCGCTCCCGGTGCGAGAACATGTCGTCGTCCTCCAGATCGGCGGTCTCGCGTGCTTCCTCGGTGTCCTGCGGTAACTTGGTCATGAACCCTCCGAAAGCGCCCGGAGCGAGATCCAGGGATCGTTCGACACTTCGCCGCCCGCGTCCTCGAGGACGAAGCCGAACTTCAGCTCCTTCCCCAGCTCCACGTTGCTCGACACCCGCACCACCACCTCGAGCTCGCCCTCGGTGGCGTCGAGCGCGATGGGAGGCAACTGGCTCGCGAACAGACCGTCGAGCGCGAGCACCGAGGTCTCCTCACCATCGAGCGAAAGGTGCAGCTTGCCTCCGCCGATATCTCCGTCAGAGTCAGAGAACCGGATCAGGAAGTCGAGCGCATAGGGATCCTGCGGGCTCTGCTGTACGAAGCGCAGCTCGTCGATCCGCGGCCGACCCGCCGGCCAGTGGGCGGGGTCCTCTCCGCAGGCGACGAGCGTCAGACCGATCAGGACGATCGTCCAGCGCATCGCCCTGTCTTGACACGATACGTCATTCCAGGTCCACGACGCGCCACCGATCCTGCTGGCGTACGAGCTCCGCCTTCTTCCCGCGGCCGTAGCGGATCCAGGCGCGATCACCATCGATCTCGGCCATCTGCGCCCGGATCGGTGTCAGCGCGCTGCGGGCCGCCTCGATCCGGGCCGCGAGGGAGGAAAGGTGAGCCCGGAGGGCCTCGTCCTGGGCAAACCGAGCCGCAAACTCGTCGGGCATCACGGCCCTCACCTCGCCGAGTCGCCCGCTCTCCACACCGCGAAAAAACGCCACCAGCGCGGCCTCGGGCGTGTCGGCGTCGAACGGGACCAGACCGCCGTCGCGCACGCGCCAGCCGCCCGACTCCATCACCATCGACAGCCGTCCCCCGTCGCCGAGCTCGATGGTCGCGTGCGTCCCCTGTGCGCCGTCGAGCGCGCGGAGCAAGCGCCCGACCTCTTCCGGATGCGCCCGAAGATACGCCGCCACTTGCTCCGGATCGTGGGCGCGACGAAAGGACGCGTCCGACAACAGCCAGACCTGTTGCGCGTCGTTGGCGCGCAGCGCGGCCGCATAAGCGACGAGCGCGTCCTTGGGATCGGCGGCGCACCCGCACTGCACCACCAGCAGCACTGTCCAAAGAGGCCTCATTCGAGCCGGTGCGTGATCCGTCCGCCGGCGATCGTCACCACGGCGCGGCCCATGAAGCTGCGGTCGAGGAGCGGTGTGTTGGAGCAGCGGGAAACGATGGTATCGCGGTCGAGCCGCCAACCGAGCTCCGGATCGATCAGGACCAGATCGCCCGGCGCGTCCTCGCGGAGGCGTCCGAGATCGATCCGTCCCAGCACGTTGGCCGGACCCCGGGTCATCACGGCGATCGCGCGCTCGAGCGTGAGCTTCTTCTCCCGGACCAGGAGCAAGACCACGGCGAGCGCGGACTCGAACCCGATGGCGCCGGCGGCCGCGTGGTCGAGCTCCTTGTTCTTGTCGAGCTCGATCTGGGGGTTGTGATCGCTCGCGACGGCGTCGATGGTGCCGTCGGCCAGGGCGTTCACCAGCGCGTCGACGTCCGCCTGGGTGCGGAGCGGCGGGAACACCTTCGCGTAGGTGTCGTAGCCGAGCATGGCCCGATCGGTGAGCAGCAGGTGCAGCGGGCTCACCTCCGCGGTCACGCGGATCCCCCGCCGCTTCGCCTGACGGATCAGCTCGCAGGCAGCGCCGGTGGAGATGTGACCGAGATGCAGGCGGGCGTTCGTCAGCTCGGCGATGGCGAGATCGCGCGCGACCCCCACGACCTCGGCGGCGCCAGGCGCGCCGGAGAGCCCGAGCCGCGTCGACACCAGACCTTCGTGCATCACGCCGCCCAGCGACAGCGACTCGTCCTCCGCGTGGGTGATCACCAGCGTGCCCAGGTCTCCCGCGGTCTCCAACGCGTAGCGGAGCAGCTGGCTGTCCTTCACCGACTGATCGCCGTCGGTGAAGCAGACGCAGCCGGCCTCGAGGAGCTTTGCCATCTCTGCCAGGCGCTTGCCCTCTCGCCCCACCGAGAGCGCGCCCGCCGGCAGCACGCGGGTCGTGCCGGCAGCGGCTGCGCGTTCCTTGACCAGGCCCACCACCTCGGAGCGATCGACCGTCGGGTTGGTGGTCGGCATCGCGACGATGGTCGTGAAGCCTCCGCTGGCGGCGGCCTTGACCGCGTTCGCGAGATCGCCGCGCCGCGTATATCCGGGCTCGCACAGGTGCGCCCGAAGATCGATCAGGCCGGGCACGAGGAGGCGGCCGCGCCCCTCGATGACCTCCTCGCCGGTGGCGGCCACCGGGGCGTCGAGGTCCGCGATCCGATCGCCCTCCACCACCACGTTCCGATTCGAAGTGTCGATGCCGGAGCCCGGATCGAAGACGCGCACGTTCTTGAGCACGATCGCCGTCATCGCCACGGCCCCCGTCGCACTGCCCGCTCCAGCACGGCCATCCGCGCGGCGATGCCGTTGCTGACCTGATGCGCGACCACGGAGGTGGGGCCGTCGGCCACCTCGGGATCGATCTCGATGCCGCGGTTCATCGGACCCGGATGCATCACGAACGCGCCCGGCTTCATCATCTGCGCGCGCGCGACGGTGAGGCCGTAGGTCCTCGTATAGTCGCCCAGGCTGGGAAACGGGGGTGGGCCCACCAGACGTTCGAACTGGACACGCAGCATCATCACAGCGTCGCAGAGTCCGATCAGATCGTCGATGTTCCGGACGATGGTGGCGCCCAGCGACTCGAGCGCGCGCGGCACCAGGGAGCGGGGCCCGGAGATCAGCACGCGCGCCCCCAGCTTCGTGAGCAGGTGCAGGTTGGAGCGCGCCACCCGCGAGTGCGCGATGTCGCCGACGATGCCGATGATCCGCCCCTCGAGCGACGGGAGGCGATCGAGCAGCGTGAGCGCGTCGAGGAGCGCCTGCGTCGGGTGCTCGTGTGCGCCGTCGCCCGCATTCACCACGGCGGTCTCGCCGACGCTCTCCGCGGCGCGCGCCAGGAGATCCTGAGCGCCGGCCGCCGAATGACGACACACGATCACGGCGGGCTCCATCGCCGCCAGCGTCCGGCCGGTGTCCCAGAGGCTTTCGCCCTTCGACACGCTGCTCGAGCTGGAGGCGATGGAGACGATCGATGCACCCAGCTTCTGTGCGGCGATCTCGAACGAGGCGCGCGTGCGGGTGCTGGCCTCGTAGAAGAGCGTGACCACCGAACGTCCCATCAGCGCATCGGCGCCGAGCGCGGCGTCCTGCCGGAGCTCGCGGGCGCGGCTCAGGATCTTGGTGATCTCAGCGGCAGGAAGGAACTCGATGCCGAGCAGGTGGCGCTCGGCGAGGCGAAGCGGGACCCGCCCGGGCGCACCGCTCAGCGATGGGAAGTCGTCACGCAGGTACAGCCCTTCTCCCACTTCAACGTGGCCATATCGGTCCGAACCGTACGCTCGAACGTGAAGTTCGTCTTCTTTCCAATCAGCGGCCACTCGTAGTCATCCTGGTAGATCAGCTCGAGCACGCACTCCTTGCCTCGCGCGCGAAACATGTTGGCTGCGTTCTCGTCATGCGTGAGCGCGCTCAGCTCTTCGGGCTCATAGGGCACCCGAGTCAATCGAAAGTTATCCTTGCTGATCTTGAGATGCGTGCGCTGCGCGTCCCGGAGCATCTGGTTGATGACCTTCTCGTCGTTGAACTCGCGGTAGGCGGCGTTGCACGCGCCCTTCATGATCCCGGTCAGCTGAAAGACCGGCCAGAACGCAGGGACGAGGAACCAGATCACGTACGCGATGGCGAGCCCGATGAGGCCGAGCGTGATCGAAACGGCGTTCAACCGCTTCGGCTTCTTCATCAGGTAGATGTTCACGCCCTGGCCTCTCGCTTCATCGTCCGGAGCGTACCGCCTCCATGGCCTTCTTCAAAGTGGTCCCCAGCTCGGCGGGGGTCGGCGCAATGGAGACGCCCGCGGCACGCAGCGCTTCGATCTTCTCGGCAGCTGTGCCCTTCCCGCCGGAGATGATCGCGCCGGCGTGGCCCATCCGCTTCCCGGGCGGGGCCGTCGAGCCGGCGACGAAACCGGCGATCGGCTTCTTCACCTCGCGGCGGATGAAGTCGGCGGCTGCCTCCTCGGCGGTCCCGCCGATCTCGCCGATCATGATGACGCCGTGGGTGTCGGGATCCCGGTTGAAGGCGTCGAGCACGTCGATGAAGTTGGTCCCGTTGACCGGATCTCCACCGATGCCGACGCACGTCGACTGGCCGATCCCGAGGGCCGTCAGCTGTCCCACGGCCTCGTACGTCAGGGTCCCGGATCGCGATACGACGCCGACGTGGCCGGCCGTGTGGATGTGCCCCGGCATGATGCCGATCTTGCACTGCGCGGGCGTGATCACGCCGGGACAGTTCGGCCCGATCATCCGGACGCTCGATCCCTCCATGACCCGCGCGACCTTCACCATGTCGAGCACCGGGATGCCCTCGGTGATCACGACGATCAGCGGGATCTCGGCGTCGAGCGCCTCCAGGATCGCGTCGGCGGCGTAGGCCGCGGGCACGTAGATGACGGTGGCGTTCGCGCCGGTCTTGCTCCGGGCGAGCGCCACGGTATCGAAGATCGGGATCCGATCCTCGAACCTTTGGCCGCCCTTCCCCGGCGTGACTCCGCCGACGATCTGGGTGCCGTACTCGAGCATCTGCTTGGCATGGAACGAGCCGGCGGAGCCTGTGATGCCCTGAACCAGGACCTTGGTGTTCTTGTCGACCCAGATGGCCACGACTACTCCTTCTTGGCGCGGTGGTCGGCCGCGAGCTTCACGACCTTCTGTGCGGCGTCGAGCATGTCGTCCGCCGAGGTCAGCGCGAGCCCCGAGTCAGTCAGCAGCTTCTTGCCCAGCTCGACGTTGGTGCCCTCGAGGCGCACCACCACCGGGACCTCGATCTGCACCTCCTTGGCGGCGCGGATGATGCCCTCGGCGATGACATCGCACTTCATGATCCCGCCGAAGATGTTGACCAGGATCGCCTCGACCTTCTCGTCGGCGAGGATGATCTTGAACGCAGCGGTCACCTTCTCCGTGGTGGCGCCACCGCCGACGTCGAGAAAGTTGGCGGGCTCGCCGCCGCAGTGCTTGATGATGTCCATCGTGGCCATCGCGAGGCCGGCCCCGTTGACCATGCAACCCACATTGCCGTCGAGCGCGATGTAGCTGAGGTCGAACTCCTTGGCCTGGATCTCGCGGGGCTCCTCTTCGTCGAGATCGCGGTAGGCGACGAGGTCGGCGTGCCGGAACAGGGCGTTGTCGTCGAAGTTCATCTTGGCGTCGAGCGCCATGAGGTCGCCACTCTTGGTGATGATCAGCGGATTCACCTCGACCAGCGTGGCGTCGGTCTCGACATAGGCGCGATACAGCGCGGAGCAGAGCCTCACGCCCTTGCCGATCAACGCCGAGGGCAGACCGAGGGCGAAGAAGATCTCACGGACCTGAAACGGCGACAGCCCGGCGGCCGGATCGATCGCGACGCGATGGATCTTCTCGGGCGTCTTGGCGGCGACCTCTTCGATGTCCATGCCGCCCTCGGCCGACATCATGAGCACGACCCGCTTCTTTGCCCGGTCGAGGACCAAACCCAGGTAGAGCTCCTTGTCGATCGCGACCCCCTCCTCGATCAGGAGGCGCCGAACCTTCTGCCCTTCCGGGCCGGTCTGATGCGTCTTCAGCATCATGCCCAGGATCTCGCTCGCCCGCGCCTTCGCCTCGTCGAGCGTCTTGGCCAGCTTGACACCGCCTCCCTTCCCCCGACCGCCGGCGTGGATCTGCGCCTTCACCACCACCGGCAACGTGCCGAGAGAACGGGCATTGTCGGCTGCCTGCTCGACCGTCGACGCCACCTTTCCGCGAGGGATCGGGACGCCGAAGCGGCTGAGCACTTCCTTGGCTTGATACTCGTGAATCTTCATCGAAGCTCCGCGAACAGCGTTCTAGTCGGTGGATGGACCGGACGCAACCGGAGTTAGCCCTTTGCTGCGGGTCCGACGGCGTGACACGGCTCGTCGAAGTAGGACCCCAACCGCCCAGACAGCAACGATCGGGGGTCCACCGGCTCCTCAGAAAGTCGGCGTGAAGAAGATGCGAGCGAAGACGAGCGCCATCATGACCCCGACGAAGTCCGCCGTGAGACACGGGATCAACGTGTGCCGCGTCTCGCGGACGCCGACCGAGCCGTAATAGACCGCGAGCACGTAGAACGTGGTCTCCATGCTTCCGTTCATCACCGAGACCAGGAAGCCGACGAACGAGTCGGGCCCGTGCGTCTTCATCGTATCGACGACGACCGCCAGCGCGCCGCTCCCCGAGAGCGGCCGGATGAAGGCCATCGGCAGGGCCTCGGCCGGCATCCCGATCAGGCCGGTCACCGGAGCCACGCTCTTCACCAGGAAGTCGAGCGCCCCCGAGGCCCGGAACATTCCGATCGCCACCAGGATCGCGACCAGGAAGGGGATGATGGTGACACAGATGTTGAAGCCCTCCTTCGCGCCGGCGATGACGGCCTCGTAGACGCGGACGCCCCGGGCGAAGCCGACCAGCAGGATGCCCATGAGGATGGTGGGCAGCAGCCAGGCGGAGAGCACGTTCTTCGCCGTGTCCGCCAGATCGCCGGGGCCCGCGGTCAGCTCGCGGATCACCGCAGCGATCAGCACACCGATCACGATCATCGACGCGTAGTTCCGCCACGGAATGACCGTCCGCGCCTTCTCCGCGAGCTGCTCCGCGACGTCCATGCCCTTGATCTCGGAGGGCTCCGCGGCCGCCACGCTCGCCTCCTCCAGCGTGTAACGGGACGGGGAGAAGAAGCCGAGGTTCTCGATCAACTTGCACACGATGATCGCGGCGATCGTGGAGCAGGCGGTGGAGAGGATCGACGGCGCGATGATCCCGGTGACGTCGTGCGCGCCCATCGAGGCGCGCACCGCCACGATCCCGAGCGGGAGGATGGCGACGCCCGAGGTGTTGATGGCGAGGAACAACGCCATGCTGTTGGTGGCGATGCCGCGGTGCTTGTTGAGGCGGTTGAGCTCGACCATCGCCTTGAGCCCGAACGGCGTGGCCGCGTTGGCGAGACCGAGCATGTTGGCCGCCAGGTTCATGATCATGGCGCTCATCGCCGGGTGACCCTCCGGGACCTCGGGGAACAGGCGGCGCATCACCGGGCCGACCACGCGTGCGATGACCTTCATCATCCCGGCCTCCTCGAGGACGCGCATCACGCCGAGCCACAGGGCCATCTGGCCGATGAGGCTGATCGCCAGCTCGACGGCCGACTTCGCGGAGTCGGCGCTCGCCTTGGTGACCGGCTCCATCGTCCCCGTGAGGGCGGCCGTGAGCGTCGCGCCGACGATCAGCACGAGGAAGATCCAGTTGAGCACGCCCGGTGCACTACCTCATTCCTGCTCGACGCGCACCCCGCCGGCAACGCTGTCGTCGATGTTGGACAACGCGGGTTTCGTGCTAGCAAGCGGTTCATGAGGTATGCGTTCCTCGTCCTCGAAGAGCACCCGTACGGGCGCGAGATGCTCTCGCAGCTGCTCGGCGCCGGCTTCGTCCCCGCGCTCTTGATCGAGGAGCGCTCGCCGGTCGCCGACGTCGAGCGCGCCAAGTTCCTGACGCGGATCGCGGGGCACACGCCGGCGCCGACGTTCACGGAGCTCCTCCACGGCCGCGACGTCCGGCGCGTGCAGGTGCCGGATCACAATCATCCATCGTGCGCGGCGCTGCTGGAGACACTGGCGCCCGAGCTGATCGTCCTGGGGGGGACGCGGATCCTGAAGCCGCACGTCTTCCGGCACGCGCGGCACGGGGCGCTCAACGCGCACCCTGGGCTGCTGCCGGAGGTGCGCGGCTCGGCTTCGGTGGCGTGGGCGATCCACCTCGATGTTCCGATCGGCTGTACCTGCCACTTCATCGAGGCCGGGATCGACACCGGTCCGATCGTGGGTCGGCGAACGATCGACGTCCACCGGGGCGATACATACGAGGACCTCTGTTTTGCGACGCTCGGGCTCTCGGGGACGCTGATGCGGGAGGCGCTCGAGGCGTACGCGCGGGGCGCCCTGGCCGGCACCCCGCAGGCGTCGGGCGGGAAGGCGCTCAGGAACATGCCCGCGGAGATGGTGGAGGCGGTGAAGGCGAAGCTGGCGCGCGGCGAGTACGCGCACTACGCCTCGTGATCGGATCGAAATCGGGACCGTTGATCGTGATCCCGATCGGAATCACGCTCGGGAATCGCGATTCATGATCGACGGCATTCCTCAGCCCTTCACCGCACCCTGCGTCAGCCCGCCCACGACGTGCCGCTCCAGGACGAAGAACAGCGCCATCACCGGGATGCTCACCAGCACCGCCCCGGCCGCGAACGCCCCCCAATCCGTGGTCTTCGCGCCCACGTAGCTCCTCAGGACTACCGGCAGCGTGTAGCTGGTCTCCTTCGCCATGAACGTGGCCGCCAGGATGAACTCGTTCCACGCGGTCATGAAGGAGAACAGGGCGGTCACGGCGATCGCGGGGCGCGCCAGGGGGAGGATCAGCGACCAGAAGATGCGGGCGCGGGAGGCGCCGTCGAGGAGCGCCGCCTCCTCGAGCTCGGTGGGGATGGTGTCGAAGTAGCCCTTGAGCATGAAGACGCAGAACGGGAGCGCCGTGGTGCTGTAGACCAGCGCGAGGCCGGCGGCGGTGTCGAGGAGGTGGAGGCGGTCGAGCAGGACGTACAGCGGGATCATCACCATCGTCGGCGGAAACATCTGCGTGATGAGAAAGCTGGAGAGGGCCAGGTCGCGGCCGGCGAAGCGGAAACGCGAGAAGGCGTAGGCGGCGGTGGTGGCGAGGGCGATGCCGATGACGGTGGTGGCGGCGCTGACGACGATCGAGTTGAAGAGCTGGCGCCCGAACAGCCAGCTCCCGTCGGCGGCGGTGGTGCCGACGACGCGGACGAAGTTGTCGAGGCTGACCTCGGACGGGATCGGGCTGGCGCTGCCGGCGAAGCTGCGTCCGGCGGAGAAGGCCATCTTGAGGACCCAGAGCACCGGATACAGCGAGACGATGGAGGCGAAGATCAGGATGGCGTGCGGGACCAGCTTCTTCATCGGAGCGCCTCCTCGGCCGCCTTCGAGACGCGAGACGTCATCCATCCATACAACAGCAGCACCAGGAAGATGATCACCGAGTACGCGGCCGCGTAGCCGTACGCGCCGCCCTGGGCCGCGCCGCGCTCGAAGGCCCACTTGTACGCTTCGGTCACCAGGATCTCGGTGGCACCGTCCGGCTTGCCCTCGGAGACCAGGTAGATGACCTCGAACTTGTTGAAGGTCCAGATCGAGCCGAGGATCACGGCCGGCAGGAGCGCCGGGCGCAGCAACGGGAGCGTGATCCGGAGGAACTGCTGGAGCTGACCGGCGCCGTCGACCTCGGCGGCCTCGTAGAGATCCTTCGGGATCGAGGTGAGCGCGCCCAGCGAAACCACCATCATGAACGGGAAGCCCAGCCAGACGTTCGTGATCAGGTTGGCGAGGAAGGCGGTGCTGGTCTCGTGCATCCACGAGAAGCCCTCGAGGCCGAGCAGCCGGTTCACCACGCCGATGTCCGGGTCGAACATCGAGCGCCAGATCAGCGCCGTCAGGTAGGCCGGCACCGCCCAGGGGATGATCAGGAGCAGCCGGTAGACCTTGGAGACGCGCGGCGCGCGGTTCTGGAGCATCAGCGCCAGCAGCAGCCCGATCGAGAGGTGGAGGATCACGTTGAGGAACGTCCACACCGTCGTGAGCACCAGCGAGTACGGCAGCGAGCGCGGCTCGAACCAGGAGCGGCCCGACGAGGTGAGGATACCGATGAAGTTGGAGAGACCCGCGAACGTGTACGTGCCGTGGACGTGATGGAAGAAGGAGAGCCCGATCCCGAAGAGGAACGGGATGCCCACCAGGAGCAGCAGGCCGCCCATCGCCGGGGAGATCGCGAGGTACGCATGCCGATCCGTACGCATCGCCGAGACCGCGCGCGCTGCCAGATCGCTGCCCAAGACGAACGCCAACAGCACTCCGGCCAGCGCTCCGCAGGTGGTCACGAGACGCGGGATCTGGATCGGAAACTCGACGATCGGGATGTTCGTCCGTCCCTGCGCCAGGTAATCGCTGGCCGCGTTGGAGGCGATCACCAGGTACGGGCCCACCAGGTAGACGATGACGGCGCCGGCCGCCATCGCCCCCGCTGGAGCGGCGATCTTGGTAGGCAGCCGGAAGCGCAGCGCCAGCATCACCACCAGCCCCACCATGAGGGAGGTGAACGCCGACCGCCACGGACCCGGCATCGGGATGGGCGGCGGGTTCTGCACCAGCTCGGCGGAGCGATCGTTGTCGGGGACCGTGACGCGCCAGGCGCCGCCGGGGAGGCGCTCGCGGAGCGGAACCTTCTTCCGCGTCACCTCCGAGTGGCGGTCCGAGCGCGCCTTGTCGTAGGGGTCCTGCCCCCGGAGCGCGGTGCCTTCGCGCGCAGTGCTCGCGGTGAACACGACGTACGTCTGGTGGTTGAGGAAGTAGTACTTCGCGGACTCCACGCCCTTGACGATGGTGAGGTCGCCCTCGACCTTCTTGTCGCGGGCGGCCGCGTCGCGGGCGTCGAGCGTCACCCGCATCCCGCGCATCTGGTCGAGGTCATCGGCCGTGCGGTCGTCCAGGAGCGCGGCCGCGAGCAGCGCGGTCACGGCGATGGCGAATGCGCCTCCCAGGTCTCGGGCTCCGACCGCCACGTCAACCTACCTTGCAGCCGCCAGCGCCACGTCGATCCGGCGCTGCGCCTCCGCCACCGCCTCGGCCGGCGGAATGCCCTGGTGGATCGCGTTGTAGAGGGCACCGTTCATCGGCGTCCACACCGCCGCCATCCGTGGATCCGACGGCGAAGGGACCGAGTTGAGGAACGCCGTCCGGAACGCAGCGAAGATCTGCTGATCCTTCTCCGAGAGCGTGGGGAGCACCTCCTCCCAGGTCTGCCGAAGCGTGACGGACTGCCCGCCCACCTTCATTCGGATCGAGGCGCTCCTCGGATCGTTGGCGAGGAAGCGCATCACCTCGAAGGCCTCCTTCGGGTGTTGCGAGCGCGCCGAGAGCAGGATCCCCTCGCAGGTGGAGAAGCCGCTCGACGGCTTCCCGCCCGCGAACGCCGGGATCGGCACCACCGAGTACGGGACCGTCTTCGGGATCTCGGAGCGGAACCAGGGGCCGCTGATCAGCATCGGCGTGCGGCCCTCGGAGAACATCGCGCTGGCGGTGACCTGCGTGGGATCGTCCGGGATGATGCGCTCTTCCTTGGCCAGCCGGCGCGCCATCTCGAGCGAGCGGATCACGCCGGGGTTGGTGACGTCGACGTTGCCGCTGATCCCTCTTCGTGGATCGGCGCCCTCGAAGATGAAGCCGCCGTAGGAGAACAGCAGCGGGGTGTGAAAGAAGAGGTCGACGTTGTTGTAGACCAGACCGTAGCGAGCCTGGGCCGGCACGGTGAGCTTCTTCGCGATGGCGAGCAGGCTCTCGAAGTCGGTCGGCGGGTCCTTCACCAGATCGGTGCGGACGTACAGGGCGAGCGCCTTGTGGGCGAGCGGGAGCCCATACAGAGAGGGACCATACGCCAGCGCGAAGACGCAGTCGGTCTCGTGGGCGTCGAGCATCGGCTCGTCCACCAGGAGCTCGATCGGCTCGACCTCGCCGCCCTCCGCCCAGCCGCCGATGCGATCGTGGGCGTAGATGAAGACGTCGGGCCCGTGGCCGCGCGGGATCGCGACGGTGATCTTGTCGGCGAGCGCCTCGTTCGGTACGCCGCTGGCGACAATCCGGATCCCCGGGTGCGTCTGGTCGAAGAGCGCGATGGCCTGGAAGAGCGCGTCGCGCTCGGCGCCGTTGTAGCTGTGCCAGAGCACCACCTCCGTCTGGGCCGAGGCGATCCGCGGGAGCAGCAGCGCCAGCACGAACGCCAGCCGCTTCGCGCTCACAGCAGCGTCTCCCCGGCTTCGCCCCCGCGCGAGGCGAACAGATGCACCCCGCTCGGATCGACCGAGAGCGCGATGCTGGCGCCCAGATCGAGCTCCGGCACGCCCTCGACGCGGGCAGTCAGGTGGCTGTCGCCCACCTTGAAGCGGATGAATGACTCGCCGCCGGTCGGCTCGACGATCTCGACCACGCCCTGGATCGGACCGCTCGGCTCGAGCACCAGCGACTGGGGGCGCACGCCGAGCACCACCGTCTTGCCGACGTGCTCGGTCGCCTTCCCGGGGAGCGGTACCTGGAAGCTCTCGCAGGTGAAGATCGGACCCTTCTTCACCTCGCCCGCGATCTGGTTCATCGCCGGCGCACCCAGGAAGCCGCCCACGAACGCGTTGGCGGGGCGCTCGTAGACGTGCATGGGGCGGCCGATCTGCTGGACCGCGCCCTGGTGGAGGATCACGATGCGCGACGCGAGCGTCATCGCCTCGACCTGATCGTGAGTGACGTACACGGTCGTGATCCCGAGGCGGCGATGGAGCGAGGCGATCTCCGCGCGCATCTGGGTGCGCAGCGCCGCGTCCAGGTTGGAGAGCGGCTCGTCGAACAGGAACACCTTCGGCCTGCGCACGATCGCTCGGCCCATCGCGACCCGCTGGCGCTGTCCGCCCGAGAGCTCCTTCGGCTTGCGCGCCAGCAGGTGCTCGATGCCGAGAATGGCGGCGGCCTCCGCGACCCGCTGCGCGCGCTCCGCCTTCGGCGTGCCGCGCACCTTCAACCCGAACTGCAGGTTCTCGGCGACCGACAGGTGCGGGTAGAGCGCGTAGCTCTGGAACACCATCGCGACATCGCGGTCCTTGGGAAGCGCGCGGGTCACGTCGCGATCGCCGATCGTGACCTTGCCGTCGCTCGGTGTCTCCAGGCCGGCGATGATCCGGAGCGTGGTCGACTTGCCGCAGCCCGAGGGACCGAGCAGCACCAGGAGCTCGCCGTCCTCGACCACCAGATCGAGCGGCTTCAGCACCTCGACGTCTCCGAAGCGCTTCGCGATTCCGTCGAGCACGATCCGGGACATGCTTCCGGCCGCGGCTAACACGCGAGAACGCGTTAGTCGACGACTTGCGCGCTCACGGTCGTGCAGTACCGGGTGAAGAGTCCGACGATGTTGAGGACACTGTGATCGACCGCGACGTTCTTCAGGGACTTGCCCTCCGCCTTGGCCTGCGCGGCGGCGTCGGCCAGCGCAGCATCGACGGACCAGTCGCCGAGCGCCACCAGGCTCAGCACGCTGAACGCGCACGATTCTCCCCGGATGTATCCGGTCGTCCGGCCGCCGGTCGCACCGGGCTTCAGCTCCCCGGGGCTGGACACGGCGGCGAAGATCAGGCCCTGGGGGCCGATCGCCGCGCAGGAGGAGGTGAGAAGCACCAGCACGAGCATGAGGAGCAGTCTTTTCATGCGCCGCCTTCTAGAAGCCCCGGCCGTGATCGGCAAAGCCAGTTTGCTTGCGCGGTTCGGGACCCGGTGGTTTGCTCCCGCGCCATGGCGCGGGTGACGTTGATTCGAGGCGACGGGATCGGGCCCGAGATCATGGAGGCGGCCGTCTGCGTCCTGGAGGCGACGGGGGCCCAGCTCGAGTGGGACGAGCGGCTGGCGGGGACCGCGGCCCTCGCGAAGCTGGCCACGCCGGTGCCCGACGAGACGATCGAGTCGATCCGTGCGAACCACCTCGCGTTCAAGGGCCCCCTCGCGACGCCGATCGGCGGCGGCTACAAGAGCGTGAACGTGGCGTTCCGTCAGGAGCTCGATCTATATGCGAACGTCCGCCCCGCCCTCTCCATGGAGGGCGTGAAGACCCCGTTCTCCAACGTAGACCTGGTGGTGATCCGGGAGAACACCCAGGAGCTCTACAGCGGGATCGAGCATTACATCGACCCGAAGAAGGACGCGGCGCAGGCGATCTCGTTCATCTCGAAGCACGCGTCCGACCGCATCGTCCGCTTCGCCTTCGAGTACGCGCGCGCGCACCAGAGGAAGAAGGTCACGCTGGTCCACAAGGCGAACATCCTCAAGCTCACGACCGGGCTCTTCCTCAGCGTCGGCAAGGAGATCGCGGCCCGGTACCCGGACATCCAGTTCGAGGACCGGATCGTCGACGCGATGGCGATGGCGCTGGTG
The DNA here is from genome assembly GCA_963803435.1 of uncultured delta proteobacterium. GTDB lineage: Bacteria > Myxococcota > Kuafuiibacteriia > Kuafuiibacteriales > Kuafuiibacteriaceae > CAWDML01. Next base: position 1,706,101 of record CAWDML010000001.1, read on the forward strand.
ATGCGACCGCAGCAGTTCGAGGTCATCGTCACCACGAACATGTTCGGCGACATCCTCTCGGATCTGACGGCGGGCCTCATCGGCGGTCTCGGGCTGGCGCCGTCGGGCAACTACGGCGAGGACACCGCGATCTTCGAGGCCATCCACGGCACTGCGCCCGACATCGCCGGCCGCGGCATCGGCAATCCCACCGCGCTCATCCTCTCGGGCGCCATGATGCTCCGACACCTGGGCTACGTGGTGGAGGCGGCGGCGGTGGAGCGGTCGGTCCGCAAGGTCGTCGCCGAAGGACGCACCGTGACGCCCGACCTGGGCGGAAAGGCGTCCACGATCGAGTACGGTCGAGCGGTGGCCGCGACGCTCTCGTAGGCCTCGGTCGATCGACGGAGATCAGATCGAGCCGGCGCGCGCAGACCGGTTCAGCGACACGGTGCGGCACGGCGTTCGCACTGGCCCCGCCCATGCGTGCTCTGGCGGCCGGCCTCCTCCTCCTCGCCTCCTGCAGCGACGATCCGCTGACGCGGTTGACCGGCGCGCTGGAGGTCACCGCGGTCAACGCGGCCCCGCGCGCCGAACGCGTCACCGTCCAGGCCCACCAGGGCGACACCGAGGCGTCGGGGAGCGAGGCCGTGGCCCACCCCGGCACAGTCGTGCTCCTCGAGCGGTTGAACCCGGGCGCCTGGAGCGTCCGGGTCGACGCACGCGACCGCGACGGCGTCCCCTTGCAGGCGGTGTGGGTCGACGACGTCGGGATCCAGGCCCAGCTCGTCACGGAGCTCCTGGTGGATCTCGCGGACTCGCCGATCCCGCCACCCGCCGAGATCTGCAACGGCGTCGACGACGACGGCGACGGTGCGATCGACGAGGTCGAGGACCTCGCGCTCTGCGCCGCCTGCGAGGGCGGTCGCGAGGTCCTGCTGACCGACGACGAGCGCTGCGGCGAGGTCGCCTGCGATGAGCTCGATCGCCTCGAGGTCCGCGGCGACAACTCGGCCACCGGTGATTCGAGCTGCGTCGCGATCACCCACCGTGCCGCCAGCCGCTGCGCGGAGATCGGGCGGTGCGACACCACCACCGGCGCCTGCCGGCCCAGCGAATCGGTGTTGGCGAGCGCCGGTCTCTGCCGCACGATCTCGGAGTCGAGCTGCCTCGGCGGCGCGCCCGCGATCGACGTCGTCCCCGACGGCACGCCCTGCTCCGCAGAGCACACCTGCCAGGCCGGCGAGTGCGTGCCGATCGTCCCGATCGATCCCGAGGTGGGCTGCGCCGACGGCGAGCGCGAAGGCTTCCTCTCGCTCCTCGACTACCCCGGGATTGCCGGCTGCTCCGGCGGCTGGGCCCTCCCCGGCGTCACGAACAGCTTGGCGCCCGCGTGCCACCGCGGCGCGGGAGACGACTCCGGCAACGTCGCCGGCCTCGGCTGCAGCGCCGTCGATCTCTGCGCCGAGGGCTGGCACGTGTGCGACGGCAAGGACGAGGTCCTCCTCCAGTCCCCGGAGGGCTGCGCCGCCGCCGTCCCGGCCGGCACCCCCGACAAGTCCCTCTTCTTCGCGGTCCGTCAGTCGAGCCTCGAGGGCAGCACCTGCACGGACGACGGCACCGGCGACAACGACGTCTTCGGCTGCGGCAACCTGGGCAACCTGCTCGGCGCCGACAAGAACTGCGCACCGCTCGACCGCGTCCTCGCGAGCACCCAGCCGAACAGCTGCGGCTTCAACGAGGCCGAGCCCCCGCTCGGTCCCTGGCAGTGCCTCGGGACGAACGACAGCCACCTCCACGAGGGCGCACTCGTCACCAAGGACGCGTGCGCGAACAACGACTGCAGCTACGACGGCCACCCGATCGCGTCCTCGGACAAGGGTGGGGTCCTTTGCTGCCGCTGACGCGGGTCAGTCGCCCTGGCCCAGCTTTCGGCGGAGCGTGCTGCGGCTGATCCCGAGCGTCTCCGCCGCCTTCGTCCGGTTCCCGCCCACCGCGTCGAGCACGCGCTTGATGTACGTCTGCTCCATCTCCTCGAGCGTGCCGATCTCGGGCGCGGCCTGCTCGTGGTTCGAGCGTCGCATCTCGAACGGAAGATGCTCGATGCGGACGGGGCCTCCGCCGTTGAGGATCAGCACGCGCTCGAGGACGTTCTTGAGCTCGCGGAGGTTGCCGGGCCACTCGTAGCGCTCGAACGCGCTCACCACCGGCTGCGTCAGCAGGATCGGATCGCGGATCGCGCGGCGGGACGCCAGGTCCTTCAGCATGTCGCGGGCCAGCGGAGGTACATCCTCGCGGCGCTCCCGGAGCGGCGGGATGCGCATGGGGACCACGCTCAGACGGTAGTAGAGGTCCTTGCGGAACCTGCCTTCGCCGATCGCGCGCTCGAGATCGAGGTTGGTCGCGGCCAGCACGCGGACGTCGGCGCTCAGCGGCCGAGTGCCGCCGACGCGCCGGAACCGCTGAGTGTCGAGGAACGAGAGCAGGTGCGCCTGGGCCATGAGGGGGAGCTCTCCGATCTCGTCGAGGAACAGCGTCCCGCCGTCGGCCGCTTCGACCAGGCCGCGCTTCGCGTCGGCGGCGCTGGTGAACGCGCCGCGCTCATGTCCGAAGAGCTCGGACTCGACCAGATCGGGGCCGAGGCTGGCGCAGTTGATCTCGAGGAAAGGCTTGGAGGCGCGCGGGCTGGACTGATGGATCCGGCGCGCCAGCCAGCTCTTGCCCACGCCAGTCTCGCCGAGGATGAGCACGGTGGCGTTGGGATCGGAGGCGACCGTGTCGGCGGTGTCGAGGAGACCCGCCATGGCGCGCGAGCCGAGCGCGTCGCCGCTCTTCGACGAGATCGCGGTGAGCACCTCGGCGGCGTGCCGGAGCCTCGCCAGCTCGCTCTGATCCCGGGCCACGCAACCGATCCGCGCCGTGTCGCCCTGGGCGTCCCGGATCACGAAGAGCTGCTCTTCGACCTCGATCTCGGCGCCCTGACGGAGTCGATACACCGAGCGCGGCGGCACCTTGTCGCCTGCCCTCACCCGCGCCACCAGCTCGCGGAACGGCTCGCGCTCGGTGCCGGGGACGAAGCGCTCGATGACCGTGCCGATCGCGTCGGCGGCGCTCATCTGGTAGAGGCGCTCGGCACCGGGATTCCAGGACGCGATGTTTCCGTCGATGCCCCACGTGATCACCGCGACCGGTACGCACTCGATCACCGACGCCAGCTCCTTCTCCAGCGCGCGCGCCCGCTCGTCCGACTCTTTGCGGGCGGTGATGTCCTCCGAGATCCCGAGCAGGTAGAGCGGCTCGCCGAGATCGTCGAGCACCGGCACCTTCTTCGTGTGGAGCCAGCGCAGGCCCTGCGAGCGCGTGGAGATCGGCTCCTCGGGCACGTCGACCAGCACCTTGTTCCTCAGCGTCTCCCGGTCCTTCGCATGGAAGAAGTCGGCCTGCTCTCTCGGATAAAAGTCGTGGTCCGTCTTGCCGAGGAGCTCCTCGCGCGCCCAGCCGAGGAGCTCCTCGCCGGCGCGGTTGAACCGCTGGAAGAGGAGCGAGTCGGCGTCCTTCACGAAGATCATGTCCGGGATGTTCTCGATGATCGCGTCGAGAAACACGTTGGTCCGGGCGAGCTCCCCCTCGGCCTCGCTGGTGCCGCGGACCACGACGCCAGCCCCGCCTTCGAGCGGCAGCGTGCGCAAGGTAACCTGCATTTTTCCGATGCGCGTGCGGATCGGCTCGTCGCTCCCGGCGAGCGCGGCCCGCAGCTCGCCGATCGCCTTCTTGTGGAGGACGGCGGTGAGGCGGGCTCCCACCTCGAGCTCGGCCAGCCCGGGGCCGACAACCTCCCGGACGATCAGCGACTGGGGGTCGACGAGGAGGACCGTGGCGTCGAGGACGGTCGCGAGCCGAGAGAGCGGGGAGAACGGGGAGAACGGGGAGAGCGCCTCGGACACTGGCGCAGTTTAGACCAGCAGTGGTTCACTTTGCGCCAGGGATTCGCGCGGCCACCGCCACGAACCGAGCCCCCTCAGGGCCGGCGCGGCCGTAGTGACCCTGACCGATCCGCACGAAGTGGGCGTCTCCGGGGCCGAGCACGGCCGTGTGCTCGGCGCCGTCGATCCCGACCGTGGTCATCTCGAGGGTGCCCTCCAGAAGGTAGTACACCTCCTCCGTCACGTCGTGGGTGTGCAGCCCGATCGCCGCGTGCGGCTCCAGGCGGGCGTCGATCATCAGCTCGAGCCCGCTCCTGAAGATGTGCTCCTCGGTGCCCGGCTCCTCCGAGAACACCCAGGTCGCCCAGTCGTTCCCTGCGCCGCGCTTGATCCCACGCTCCCCATCGTTCCGGTGCGGGGCCTGATACAGGACCTTCGCCATCAACGCGCGCGTCTTGTTCAGGGCCCAGTGGTAGCCGCCGGAATAGGCGCGCCGGATCCGCTCGTGGTAAGCCTCCCCGCTCACGTAGTCGGCTGCATCCTTCGGCTTCACGCGCGGAATGGTTGCACCTGCGCCCGGCATTCGTCCAGAATCGCCACCATCCTCACCACACGCGACAAGCTCCTCGACTCCGCGATCGAGGTCTTCATCGAGAAGGGCTTCACGCGGAGCTCGGTCGACGAGATCTGTCGTCGCGCCGGCACGACGAAGGGCGCCTTCTTTCATCACTTCGAGAACAAGCAAGAGGTCGGTCTGCTCGCGCTCGAGCGCTTCGCAACGATGCTGATCTCGACGCTGCGGGACGGCGATTCGCTCCCGCCCGCAGAACCGGTCCAGAGGGTCTTCGACTACCTCGATCGGGTGGTGGTGATCGTCGAGAGTCTTCAACCGTTCCCGACCTGCCTGGTCGGCGTCCTCACGCTCGAGATGGCGGCCGCCATCCCCGCCTTCCGCGCCGCCGCACAGAGCTCCTTCGATCAGTGGCTGGGCGACGTCGAGCACCTCATCGGTGACGCCCTCGCCGCGTCCAAAAAGCCGCACCTGAATGCCCAGGGGATCGCGGAGTTCTTCGTCGCCACGCTCGAGGGGTCCCTGATCCTGGCCCGCGCGCGAGAAGATCGAACGATCATCGAGAGAAACGTCGGGGCCTTCAAGAGCTACCTGCGCGCCGCCCTCGCCTGAGACCTGGCGGGTTTCGGTTACGCCTTCTCCGTAAGCGCAATCGGAACCCAGTTTCTGGATACTGGCCTCCAGACCCAGGAGGGATCGCAGAATGAATCTCGACTTGCTTGGCGGCGCATATCTACTTCGCGCTCTCGGATTCAACCCAGGAGGCTTCGAGGGGGATCTTTCCGATCTCTCCGCCAATCCCGAGCTCCTCTCGCAGCTCCGCGACGAGTTCAATTCGTGCGCGGGCTCGATGCGCGGCGGCACGTCGCTCGCGTCGGTGCTGCAGTCCGGCGGCATCCCGTCGTCGATGATGGTCCCGCCGCCCGACATGTCCCAGTGCCCCTGCCAGCAGATGTACTCGATGCCGCAGGGCACCTTCGGGATGGGCATGCCCGCGCGGTTCGACCTGAAGGACCTGTTCTCCTCGCGGCGCAAGGCGAAGAAGTTCGAGAAGCTGCTGAAGAAGAACCCGTTCCTCCGAGCTCAGGTCGAGATGATGCTGGGCGGCATGATCGTCACCGACAAGAAGAACGACGGCAAGATCAAGGTCCAGCCGTTCATGGGCAGCGGGTTCGGCGGCGGCATGAGCCCGGCGGCGATGAACGCGCTCGGACAGCTCTCCCAGATCCAGAACGCGGCCATCGCGTCAGGCCTCCCGTCCGGCAACCAGAACCAGGCGTTCATGGGCATGATGCTGGCGGCGTTGTCGCAGATGTACGGCGGACAGGGCCTCGGCAACCCGAGCGGCGGCGGCGGCATGGCGCGGCGTCCCGGCGGCGGCTCACCGTTCGTCGACTGGAACGATCAACCGCTGCAGCCCGGACAGCCCGGACCCCACCAGGGCCAGTTCGGGATCGGACGGAGCGGCGGCGACGAGGTGACGGCGGTCCTCAACGATCCCAGCCTCACCGTCGAGGACAAGGTCACCCTCATGATCATGCTGATCATGAAGAAGATGGACAAAGACATCGAGAAGCAGGCGAACTACATCAACAGCCTGCAGCAGCAGCAGAACGGCGGGAACAGCGGCTTCCCGGGCGGCACCGGCGGTGGCGGCGATGCCCAGGCCGGGGGTGGTAGCAGCCCCTCGATCGACGTCGAGACCATGAAGCTGAAGCGCATGATCGACAAGCGCTCCCAGATGTTCGACATGCTCCGGCAGATCATCGACAAGTACAACCAGACCGCGAAGGGCATCATCGACTCGATGGGCCGTTAGTTTGGTCGCCTCGCCCCAGCGTGATAAACAGGCCGCGTGATCGAGTGGCTCCGGCGCCTCTTTGGATCGACGCCGAACGCTCCGCCTCCACGGCCCCACCCCGCGCGCGTCCCCTCCGTCCCCTCGCGAAAGCGCTCCGCTCCCGGCGGCGGGCCTCCGCGGGACGATCTCCGCCCGGCCAGGCGCGACGATTGCCCCCTGGTGGTGCGGGCCTCCGAGCTGCTCGAGCTCCCGGTTCGACCCAAGTCGGAGTACTTCGATCTCGATCCGGCGATCGAGGAGCTCTCGGAGAGGGTCCTCGAGCACTTCGCACACCATCGACCCGGGCCCGACTCCTTCCCGTCGCTCTCCCTTCGTGTGCTGAACCTGGTCGCTGATCCCGAGGTCAGGATCGCCGAGCTGAGCCAGATCATCTCCCGCGACGCGGCGCTCTCGGCGGCGATCCTGAAGGTCGCCAACTCGGCGGCGTTCGCGGGCATGCGTGAGCTGGACTCGATCCGCGAGGCCGTCACGCGCCTCGGTCTCCACGAGGTCTCGTACATCGCGGGCGCGCTGTCCGCGCGAACGCTGTTCAACCCCCGGACCCGGGCGGAGAACGCGCTGATGGGCGAGCGCTGGACGACGCTCTTCTACGAGTCCACCGCGATCGCCATGGTGTCGGCGTCGCTCGCGCTCAACCTGTCGCAAGGTCGCTCCGACCGCGCCTTCTTGGGCGGCCTTCTTCACGACATCGGGAAGCCGATCGCGCTTCGCTCCATCGCGTCGCTCATGCTGGACGAGGTGATCCCGAAGGATCTCGCCGCGAGCACGATCGACGGCGTCATCGACGGCGTGCACGTGGCGATCGGCGGCGAGGTCCATCGCGAGTGGGCGCTCCCCGAGGCGCTGACCGAGCTGTGCCTGCACCACCACGACGAGCAGGTCCCCTTCGAGGGCGACGCCACCGATCTCCACGTCGTGCGCCTGGTCAGCGCGCTCTGTCTGTGGCGCACGGATCCGGACCGCTTCGCGGGGGCGCCCTACGAAGCGGCGCAGTCGGCGGAGGTCCTCCGGTTCGACGAGCGCCGCCTGCGCGTCATCGACACGGATCTGCAGAAGACTGCCGAGCGGGTGCGCGAGCTCTTCGCCGCTAAACTTTGAGCCGGAAGTGGTAGCTCTTCGGCTTGGTCACCGAGAGGAAGCCCAGCCGAGACAGCGAGACACCGCGTCCCGAGTCCTTCCAGCCGGTCCAGGCCAGCAGCGGATCGAGGTAGTCGGCACGATTGAGGTAGACGGTACCCGCTTCGACCTGCCGGGCGATCTGGCGCCCGCGCTCGGTGTCGCCGGTCCAGATGCTCGCGGTCAGCCCGAGGCTGCTGTCGTTCATGCGCGCGATCGCCTCGTCGTCGTTCTTCACCTTCGCGATCGCCACCACCGGACCGAAGCTCTCCTCCGACTCGATGCCCATTCGCATGTCGGTGTCGGCCGCCACCGTCGCTTGAAAGAACCGCCCCTGTCCGCCCACGGCGGTCTTCTTTCCGCCGCACAGAATGCGAGCCCCGAGATCCCGCGCCTGGCGGACCTGACCGAGGAGAAAGTCGGGCGCGCTCGGCTGCGCCATGGGTCCCATGCCGGTCTCGGCCTCGTTCGGATCGCCGAGCTTCAGCTTCTCGGCCTCGGCGACGCAGGCGTCGACGAAGCGCGCGTACAGCGCCGCCTCGACGTAGACGCGCTCCACCGCGCAGCAGCTCTGGCCGGCGTTGTAGAGCGCCGCGTCCATCACGTTCTCGACCGTCGCCTCGAACGCGGCGTCGGCGCGGACATAGGCGGGATCCTTCCCGCCGAGCTCGAGCGCGGCGTCGATGAAGCGCTTGTCCGCGAGCGCGCGATAGATCTTGCGGCCGCCGGCGACCGATCCGGTGAAGGAGACGAACCCGACGCGGGGGTGCTGGACCACCTTCTCGGCCACGCGGTGATCGGTCTGGATCGCCTGCACCAGCCCGTCCGGCAGGCCCGCCTTCTCGAACGCCTCGACAAAATGATCCCCGCAGCGCGGCGTGCGCGAGCTGTGCTTCAGCACCACGGCGTTGCCGGCCAGCACGGCCGCGATCGTGGGGTTGCAGGCGATCAGCAGCGGATAGTTCCAGGCCGCCAGCACGGCCACCACACCGACGGGTTCACGATGGATCTCACGGATGAAGCCCGGCTTCTCCGCGAGGACCTCCGGCTGAAGTGAAGCCTCGGCGATTCCGGCCATCTGGCGCGCCCGATCGAGCATGCCTGTGATCTCGTTGTTGGACTGACGGAGCGGCTTGCCCATCATGTCGGTGATCTCTTGCGCGTAGCGACCGCGCCCCGACTCGAACGCCTGCGCAAAGCGCTCGATCGCCGCGACGCGTTCGCTGATCGAGACTCTTCGCCACTCGAGGTGGGCACGATGCGCGCGCTCCATGATCGCATCGAGATCGGCCTCTGCGACGAGCGGCACCTCGCACGCGATCGCGCCCGTGAACGGGTTATCGACACGAAGGGTTTCGGACATCTTCCGGTCGCATACCACGTCCTACCGCGCATCACACGCCGATCTCGCTTCCTCCTCACCGCACTGAAATAATGCGCGCGCCATGCGGATCTGTCCGCGCTGCCGTTCTACCTACGCCGAGGAGACGGACTTTTGCGGGATCGATGGCGAGCGTCTGATCGAGCAAGCGATCGATCCGCTGATCGGGGAGCGCATCGATCGTTACGAGTTCGTCGAGCGACTGGGCGGCGGCGCGATGGGCGTGGTCTACCGGGCGCGACACACCGAGCTCGACCGCCACTTCGCGATCAAGGTCCTCTACGGTGAGATCGGCGCGAACAAGTCGCTGGTCGGACGCTTTCGCCGGGAAGCCCGGGCCGTCAGCAGGATCAGCCACCCGAACATCATCGGCGTCGTCGACTTCGGCACCACTGACAACGGTCTCAATTTTCTGGTGATGGAGAATGTCATCGGTGAAACGCTCGCCGACACCCTGGAGCGAGAGGGTGTGCTGGCCGCGGAGCGGGCCGCCGGGATCACTGCGCAGGTGGCGGCCGGGCTGGGCGCCGCGCACGCGCTCGGCTTCGTCCATCGGGACGTCAAGCCCGCAAACATCATGCTCGCGGGCCAGGCGGGCCAGGAGCGGGTGAAGGTGCTCGACTTCGGGATCGTCGGGATCGCCGGCGGGCATCTCACGACCAAGCTCACCGGCACGGGCCGCATCGTCGGCACCCCCCGGTACATGTCCCCCGAGCAGGCGCGCGACTCCGGGGTCGGACCGCCTGCGGATCTCTACTCCCTCGGGGTCATGTTGTACGAGATGCTCTCCGGCGAGGTCCCGTTCCCCGGCGACGTGATGGCGGACGTCCTGGTGCTCCACTCGACGACGCAGCCGCCCCCGCTGCCGCCGCATCGCGGGCTGGAGAGCATCGCCCTCTGGCTGCTCGAGAAGCGGCCCGAGGATCGCCCGCCGGACGCAACCGCCGTGATCGAAGCGATCGCGGATTGTTTCCCCGACCTCACGCTCAACGTCTCCGAAAGCAACGGCCCCACCTCTCACCCCTCCGTCCCGGTGCTCGACCCGTTCGACGAGGACCAGATCCCGACGGCGCGCCCCGCCCCCGCCGACAGCGAGATCCTCGAGGCGCCCGACCTCGTCGCCGAAGCGGAGAGCAAAGCGCCCGTGCGCGACTCCGAGGCGTCGCCCGAAAATCTGTACGATTCGGGGCCCGACCTGGTGCCGCCGAGGTTCGAAGAGCTCCGCCCCACCTCCGACTTCGATCCCGCACCGCTGTACACGCCTCGATCGAACCCGACCGCGGCGATCTTCAGCACGCTCGGCACCGCCTCCGACCAGCTCCCCGCTCCGGCGGGCGTGGAGCGATCGTGGTGGGGACGTCACGGTCCGCTGATCGGCGTGATCAGCCTGCTGCTGTCGGTAACGGCGCTCGCCATCGTGATCATGATCCTGCGGACCGAGGATCCCTTCGACAGCGACTCCGAGATCGCGATGAAGCTTCAGCGCGCCGAGATGCGGGCGCGGATCGCCGAGACCAAGGCGAAGGAGGCCTTCGAGCGGGCCCAGCAGGCGGAGACCACCGCGAAGAAGCTGGTCGAGACCGCCACCACGGCCCAGGTCCAGGCGGCCGAGAGCAAGCATCCGGCGCCGCCCCCACTCCACCCGAAGAAGAAGCGCGATCCGCTGGCGGCGGGCGAGCGCGACCTTCGCCGCGCGCTGCGGGAGCGCGGGCTCACGCACGCCGACCTCGAGCTCATCCCCGCGACGCGCAAGCTGGCGGCGCGCTGGCTCGAGCTACGCGATCACGATCGGCCGGAGGCAGCGACCGTCGTCGCGGAGCTGATCGTACAGACCCGGAGCGCCGACATCACGAACCACCTCTTGTGGAAGAAGTATGCGCGGATCACCAAGGACCTGGCGGAGCTCGCCAAGGCGGACCCGAAGACCGCGGCCCCGATCGAGGCGACGAAGCGCCAGCTGAAGAAGCAGCTCAACCAGCGGCGCCTGCCGCAGCAGAAGAGAGAGTCGATCGGGCGAGCGCTCACGGACCTGGAGAACGAGGTCGCGGCCGCCAAGCCCAAGTCGAGGTGATCAGTCCTGGTACCGCTCGGCGACCTGCTGGCGCTGCTCGGGCGTCAGGAGATCGTGCAGCTCGATCAGCCCGTCAGTGGCCAGGTGGAGCACCTTGCGGAAGGCATCGACGCGCTCGTCGACCACCCGATGGATCCGCTCGCGATCAGGCGTATCGGTGGACCACTGCTGATAGAAGAACCGCTTCGCCTTCTCTTGCTCGGCGATCAGCGGGACTCCCGCCGTCACCACGCGCTTTCGGATCGCCTGAGCCTGGGCCCGCTGCTTGAGATCCGCGCTGACGTCGTCCATCACGTCGTCGACCATCGCGGTCGAGTAGCGTTCGATCCTGGCCGCCTTCTCCTCGGGCGTCAGCTGGCGACACCCACCGTGGAAGCCCGTCAGGAGGACGAAGGAGGTCGCGAGGAAGGTGAGCATCTGGGGAGTGTTCTTCATGGGCGCGAGCCTAGAAAGGGCGCGTCAAGCATCCCTTTGTCGCCGGTGAAGAAGTGTGAAGCGGACAATCCGCCGCGCCGGAACACTTCTTAACCGAACGACGGCCGGCGCTTCACACCGGTTTCTTAGGTTCGAGCCAGGAGGTCGATGTTCAATGTGTGGTTTCGTGCTCGGTATCCTGGCTCTCTTCGCGGTGATGAAGATCGCCCGATTGTCCCGTCACGGCGGGTGCGGCGGTGGCGGCGGTCGCTGGCGCGGACGCGGGCGCCGCGGCTGGGGTCATCGAGGAGGAGGATTCATGAGATGGCTGTTCGAGGATCTCGACACCACGCCCGGACAGGAGCGGAGCATCCGGGAGACGTTCGACTCGCTCCGGGAGCACGCGCGTGAGACCAAGGCCGAGTGGAAGAAGAGCGTCGACGATCTGGCTGCGGCCATCACCGCCGAGGAGCTCGACCACGAGAAGGTCGGGGAGGCCTGGGTGAAGCAGGACAAGGCGCTCGACGGGATCCGGCTGGCGGCCATGGAGGCGCTCGGCAAGATCCACGAGACGCTCGATCCCAGCCAGCGCGAACGCCTCGCCGAGCTGATTCGCCGCGGCGGATTCGGTAGGTGGCGCAGCACCGAGCTGTGACGTGATAATGATGGCGTCGATGACGGTTCGCGTGCTGTTGATCGACGACGACCGGCGTCTGTTCGACCTTCTGGGCACCTATCTGTCGCAGAACGGCTGCGAGGTGTCCCACGCGGCGGACGGACGCGCAGGTCTCGCCGAGGTCGAGCGCGACGTCTTCGACGTCATCCTCCTCGATCTGATGATGCCCGGCATCGATGGGCTCGAGGTCTGTCGCCGGATCCGGGCGAAGAGCTCCATTCCCTTGATCATGTTGACCGCAAAGGGCGACGAGACGGATCGGGTGGTCGGCCTGGAGATGGGCGCCGACGACTACATCGCGAAGCCGTTCGGGCCCCGGGAGCTCCTCGCCCGCATCCGGGCCGTGCTCCGGCGCGCGCAGCCGGAGGCGGTCGCCGAGAAGCTGGTGGCGCAGAACGTCGCGGTCGACGTGGCGAAGCGTGAGGTCGCGGTCGACGGGAGCGCGATCGAGCTGACCGGCCTCGAGTTCGACGTGCTCCTCACCCTGATGCGGCGCGCCGGTCGAGTGGTGCCGCGGGAGTCGCTGATGTCCGAGGCGCGCGGAGACGTGGTGGTCGGACCGAGGACCGTCGACGTTCACATCTCTCATCTGCGGTCGAAGCTCGGCGATGACCCGACCAAGCCGCACTTGATCAAGACCGTCCGCGGTGTCGGCTACATGCTGGTGAAAAATTGAGACGCCACCGAGGACACGCACCGCTGCATCGGAAGCTCTTCGTCTGGTTCGGGATGGCGATCCTGATGACCGTCCTGATCGGCGCCGCGGCGTTCGGCGTGACCGCGCACTTCTCCGAGTCGGACTGGAAGAAGGAGTTCATGCGGATCCAGACGCTGGCCTCGAACATGTTCGCGGCCGCCTGGAACGAACCCCAGCGACGGGACGAGCTCGCACAGATGGTGGCGCGGGATCTCGAGGTCCACATCTCCGTCTACGACGCTCAGGACCACCTCCTGAGCGCCCACGGCCCCGAGTGCGATCGAAGCCAGTGGATCCTCCCGGTGAAGCAGAACGGCGATACGCTCGGGTTCCTCCACCTGTGCGCGCCCAGAACCCGCCCGAACCCCGTGCTCTTCTTCCTCCCGATCTTCGTCCTGGGCGCGATGCTCTGGGCCATGTCCCACAAGATCGCGCACCGGATCTCCTACCCGCTGCGCGAGGTGGCTCGCGTGGCCCGGGAGATCGGCGATGGCAACCTCGACGCCCGCCCCTGCCTGTATCACCACGCCTCGGGTGAGGTTCGGACGCTGACCACTGCCATCGACGACATGGCCACGCGCATCCGCAAGCAGCTCGATGATCAGCGGGTCTTGTTGGCGGCCGTATCGCACGAGCTGCGCACACCGCTCGGTCATCTGCGGATCCTCGCCGAGCTGGCGCGCGATCCGAACGCGGACCACGCCCGGATCGTCGACGACATCGAGGCCGAGGTGAAGGAGGTCGACGAGCTCGTGGGACAGCTCCTGGCTCAGGCCCGCCTCGACTTCTCGGAGCTCGAACGCAAGCCGTTCGACCCCGCCGACGCCGCCCGCCGGGCCCTCGAACGCAAGGGGATCCCGAGCGACAAGCTGGAGATCGCGGACGGCGAAGCGGCCAGCTCCGGAGATCCCACGCTGATCGCACGCGCCCTCGCCAACCTGATCGATAACGCCGAGAAGCACGGTCGCGGGATGACGGTGCTGCGCGTCAGACGCGACGGCGCGCGGGTGGTGTTCGAGGTGGAGGACCGCGGCCCCGGTATCCCCGAAGGACAGCCCATCTTCGAGCTGTTCACCGCGGGCACGCGGGAGCACGGGAACCTGGGCCTCGGCCTGGCGCTGGTGCGGCGGATTGCCGAGGCCCACGGTGGGCGGGCGTTCGCCGAGAACCGGGCGGAGGGCGGCGCCAGGGTGGGCTTCACGATCTGAGGCGTCAGCCCGCGAGCGCCAGCGTGACCTCGGGGTCCACCGGCTTCACCAGATGGTGGTCGAAGCCTGCGGCCGCGGTCGCCGCCCGATGAGACTCCTGGCCGTAGCCGGTGATCGCCACCAGCTTGAGGTCCGCCGCGAACGGCATCTGCCGCAACCGGCGCGCCACCTCGAACCCGTCCATGACCGGGAGGCCGAGGTCCAGGAAGACCAGCTCGGGTGAGAACGTGGCGGCGCGCTCGAGGCCGCTGGGGCCGTCGAACGCGACCTCGACCGCGTGACCACGGGCGCGCAGGATCTCGGCGAGCATCTCGGCGGCGTCTCGGTTGTCGTCGACTACGAGGATCCGCCGCCTCGATCCCGGAATATCGACCCCGAGCCGCTCGGCACCGGGGCTCGAGACGACGCGCGCCCCCCGCGCGCAGGGAAGCGTGAACGAAAACTCGCTGCCCCTTCCGAGGCCGGCGCTGTTCGCAGCGACGGCGCCGCCGTGCATCTCGATCAAGCTCTTCACGATCGCGAGGCCGAGGCCGAGCCCGCCCTGCGAGCGCTCGATCGTCCGCTCTCCCTGAGCGAACAGATCGAACACGACCGGGATCAGGTTGGGCGCGATCCCGATCCCGTCGTCCTTCACCGTCACGACCACGTCGCCCGCGCGCAAGCGAGCCGAGACCTCGATGTGGCCGCCCGCGTCGGTGTACTTGGCGGCGTTCGACAGCAAGTTCGAGACCGCCTGGGTGACGCGATGCTCGTCGACGTCGACCTGCAGCCCATCGCGCGGCACCAGGACGGCGAGGTGGTGCCGCCGCTCCTCGAGCAGCGGGCTCACCACCTCGATCGCCTTGTTCACGATCTGCGACATCTCGACGACGCTCTTGCGGAGCTCGACCTTCCCGCGGGTGATCCGGGAGACGTCCAGCAAGTCGTCCACGAGTCGCGTCAGATGGTGAACCTGGCGTGTGATGACGTCGCGCTCCTTCTTGAGCGCAGTCGCGTCCCTCAGGCGCATCAGCTCCAGTGAGGTGAGAATCGGCGACAGCGGGTTCCTGAGCTCGTGTCCGAGCATCGCCAGAAACTCGTCCTTGGCTCGATTCGCCGCCTCGGCGGCCTCGCGGGCGCGGTACTCGTTGGTCAGATCCACGACCGCCCCCGGGAAGCGAACCGCCGTGCCGTCCTGGGCGCGCTCGACCCGACCTCGCGCAGAGATCCACCGGATCTCACCGCTCCGATCGCGCACCCGGTACTCGGCCTCGAACGCCTCACCCCGCTCGATCGTCTCCGCCATCGCCTCAGCGACGCGCGCCCGATCGTCCTCGTGGATCGCGCCCAGCAGCTCCGCAAGCGGGAGACCCGCGGTGCCGCGATCCGGATCGATGCCGTAGAGCTCGGCGAGGAGGCGATCGGCGACGACGCGATCGCGAGCCGGATCGTAGGTCCAGATCCCGATCGATCCCGCCGTCACCGCCGCTCGGAGCTGAGCCGTGCGCTCCGACTCGTACAGGAGGGAACGATCGAGGGCCTGTCCGCACTGCGAGGCGATCCGGGTCAGCCGATCCCGCTCCGCCCCATCGAAGGTTCGCGGCGCTCCGAAGCCCAGCACCATCGCGCCCAGGAGACGACCGCGGCCGCTCAGCGGGAGGATGGCCCAGGACGACTGCGTCTCGAACCGCATCGAGGGCCCGTTTGGATAGCGTCGCTGGTAGTCCTCGACCGAGGAGACGAACACCGGCTGACGCGTGCGGAACGCGTCGGTGAGGGGCACGGGCTCGTCGAGCGAGATCTCCAGGTACTGCGGGAGCATCACCTCCTCCGTACCGTTCCAGTGGTGGAGGCGGAGCACCTGGTCGGCCGGGTCCGCGAGGAAAACGCCGCCGGTGACCGCGCCGAGCGCCGGAAGGCCGACGTCGACCGACGCGTGCAGCACGTCGTCCACCGTCACGGAGCGCGCCAGCGCTGCGATCAGCTTCGCGTTCGCCCGCAGCTCGCCGTCGATCGCCTCGATCGAGCGAACCAGGACGAAGATCACCGCGGCGAACGTCGCGATGAAGGCCACCGAGAGGACGGTGATGCCGGCACCCGTCCGGATGATCTGGACGTGCTCGAGCTCCAGCACCAACCAGCCGTAGACGACCGGCACGAAGATCGCGGCGATCAGGAGCCGACGCGCGAGGTAACTCGCCGTCCCCGTACCTGCCAGGACGCCGCCGACCCCGAAGTCGTCACGAAGCGCCAGCAACGCGCTGGCCAGGAGCACGAAGCCGGTCGCCGTGAACTGGGAGAGGCGGACGAACGGCATGGGGCGGTACAGCGACACCGTCTGGTACAGGTATCCGATCAGCGCGAGCAGGCCGATCGCCAGGGTCATGACGGCGAGCGCCTGGGCGGTCGTGGCGAGACGCCGGCGCTTCGACCGAACCATCAGGACGGTGGCGCCCGCCAGGACGAACCCAGCGCCGGCGTTGGGAGCCATTCGGTTGAAGAAGGGTGCGCTCTCGACGTTGTACGGCTCGGTCGCGATCAGCTGATCGATCCCGAGGTCGACGCCGAGGGCGTACTCGAGCAGTGTGCCGATGCCGACCGCGATCGAGATCAGCGCCAGCAGCCGAGCGATGAAGGTAGCCCAGCGACGATCGAGCCCCGAAAGGATCACGCTGGTCGCCAAGAGCATCAAGCAGAGCGCCGTGTTGGTCTTCATCCACTTGGCCCCGAAGAGGCCGGCGTCGCGGGTCGGGATCATCCAGGCGGCGAAGAACACCAGCGCCATCGCAAAGACCGCCGCCGCGCTGACCGCAGCGAACCGGCGGGCTCGGGTCTGATGCGTCGATAGCAACCCGGCCAATGTGCCACCGGTGCCCCACGAATCAACGGATTACTCGCCGAGGCGGATTGCCACGGGCCGCGATCACGAAGGATCCAGCGGCTCGCTGAATTCACGCGAAGAGGCGACGCGCGTTCTCATGGAGGATGAGATCGAGCGCGCGTCGTGAAAGACCCAACCCACGCAGCTTGTTGAGCTCCCGATCCCACGCGTACGGCAGGTTGGGAAAGTCGGTGCCGTACAAGATCCGCTCGGGGCGCAGCGAAAGCATCGACGACGGATCCTCGCCGGGAAGAAAGCCGCCGATCGCCATCGTGGTGTCGAGCCAGAGGTTGTCGTAGCGCTGGATCAGATCTGCGTACGCGTCGAACTCGTCGGCGCCGAGGTGAGGCACGACCACGGGCAATTGGGGAAACGCGATCAGCACGCGCTCGAGCCGGGCGGCGCTGCATAGCTCGTAGGGGTCGACCGGGTACGCAGGGCTCTTGGGTTCGCGCCCCGCATGGATCACGACGGGGCGGCCAGCCTCCTGACAGAGCGCATAGACCGGTCGGAGCGCGGGCGCGTCGGGCGGCATCGCCTGCACGTGGCAGTGAAGCTTCAAACCGCGGAGCCCGACCGCGAAGCCCTCGTCGAGGATCCGCTCGGGATGGTCATCCTCCGGATGGACGGTCGCGACGCCGACCACGCGCGAATCGAGCCGGGTCAGGTCGGCCATGAAGCGGTTGAGGTCGCGGGCGATGCCCGGCTTGTGCGCGTAGTGGAGCCCGACGATCCGCTCCACCCCCCGCGAGAGCAGGAACTCGATCGTCTGGACGGCGTCCAGCGGGTATCGCACCGGCCAGGCGTGCTTCACGAACCAGGCGCGAAGCGCGGCGAAGAGGCGGTCGGGAAAGAGGTGCACGTGGGCGTCGATCACCGGCGGGAGCTCGTCGGGGACGCGATCGCCCTCCTGGTCGTCGAGCCCCGCCAAGGGGACCGCCAGCATCCCGTCGCTGGAGGACGGCGTGCAGGGAGCCAGCGCCATGGCGCCGACCGTAGCACGGTCTCAGCGGTTTCGGCGGTGATGCACGCGGCTCGCGCCGCCGACCCCCGGGTCGAGCAACGACGCCGCGGTGACGGTCCCGGCGGGCGCCTTGGCCCCGAACGCCGGCGCCTGCTTCGACGCGCCGGAGCCGGACCACTTCGAAGCGGCCGCACGCAGCTGACGGCTTCGCGACTCGAGATCGAGCTGAGCCAGCACGCGGGCGTCCGAGGCGAGCACCGCGCGGAGATCCGAGGCGGCCCCCGGCGACCGAAGCTCGAGATCGAGCGCGCAAGCGAGCCGGAGGAGGTCATCCAGCGCCGGGCCCGGCTCCGAGGGGTGCGCGAAGAGCGCGTCGAGCAACGTCGCCAGCGCCTCGAAGCCTTCGGGGCCCCAGGCATAGCGATCCTCTCCGCTGGGATCGATGCGCAGGAACTCCAGCGCGAGATCCAGGATCGGAAACGTCATTTCCCGCCCCTCGCCAGATACTGCAGGCGGGCCAGCTCCCCGTTGCCGAGGGCGCCGCGCGGGTTGTTGTTGGCGTCCAGGAACTGCTGCATCGCCCGGGCCGTGTCCGGACCGAAGAAGCCGTCGGCGCCGTGCGTGCCGACGTCGTAGCCCGCGGCCTTCAGCATCTCCTGCATCTGCTTCACGCCCGGACCCTTGTCACCTTCGCGGAAGTTGCGCGCGCCCGCCTCGACCTGATTGAGCTCGGGGCCCTCGCGGTACACCTTCTTGCCGCTCTTGGCGTAGCGATCGTTCGCGTCCTGCTGCTCGAGGAGCGTCTGGGCGCCCGGATCGCGCCGCACGATCTCGCCGGTCCCCGGATCGCGATGGACGCCCTTCTCGCCTTCGTTCTCGACCGTGTTGTCGTTGCCGGCCTTCTCGACCAAGGTCTGTGCACCGGGATCGCGGCGGACGATCTCGCCGGTCCCCGGATCCCGATAGACGCCCTTCTCGCCTTCGTTCTGCACCAGCCGATCCGAGGGGATGTTGTCCCGCTCCGCCGCCAGCCGGCCCTTCTGCACTCCCGACACGGCATTGCGGATCGAGCTGCGTTCGGAGTCCGACAGCTGTCCGTCCTGCAGCGCCGAATCTCGCAGCCCCACCAGCTGTCTGATCGCGTCGTTGAATTGGTTCGCGCCCGGGCTGAACTGGTTCGGCAGCATCCGAAACGCGTTTTGATTCTGGGTGACGGCCCCGTCGAGCTGGGCCCGGTTGAAGTTACGATTGTCGAGCAGCGCTCTCTCTGCCTCTAAGCTGAGCGTCATCATTACCCTCCTGGTATCCGCTTGCCCTCAGCAGGCTTCGTGCCATCGCGCTGATTCGTGCCTTCGGAGACCGTTCGGCCCCCAGGTCGAGGACTCGAGACCACACGCTGTGCTGTCAACGCACCGAGCCGGGCTTCGAGAGCACCAACGGCACGGCGTTGCCGCCGCACTCCACCCACGCGCCCAGCTCGAGGCTCTCGGAGAGCGTCGCCACCAGAAACGCGTCGCCCGCCGGTAGATGCGTCGGCATGCGTGCCACTGCCAGCATCTCGCGATCCGGCGAGGTCAGGTGCGTCGCTTCCCAGAATCCGACCACCATGTTCTGGGTGCTCCCCAACCGGATCGGGATCCGCGCTCGGGACGGGAGCTGCTGTCCCCGCTCGAACACCCAGCCTGTGAGCCCGCCGGGCATCATGATGCCGATACCCACGGACAGCGTGTCGAGGAGGACCGGCGACGCCAAATCTCCGACGCTCTTCGCCACCAGCGCGGCGCCGGTGGCCACCGCTGCGTCGCCGCCGGGATGGAGATAAGGCGTGTGACCCAGCGCCGCCGCGATCCGCTGGCCGACGAGCGGCATGTGCGACTGACCGCCGACCAGGATCACGAGATCCAGGTTGCTCTTGTCGAAGCCGGCGCCGCTGAGCATGTCCTCGACGATCCCGATCGTCTTCTCGATCAACGGCGCCGTCAGTCGCTCCAGCTCGTCGCGCGTCAGCTCGTACTCGAGGTCGACCTCTTTGCCGCGGCGATCGAAGCCGATCATCGGCACGTGGATGCGGGTCTTGGGCTCCGCCGAGAGCGCGATCTTCGCGCTCTCGGCGGCGTTGAGGAATCGCTGGGCGACCACCGGCTCCTCGCGCACGTCGATGCGATGCTTCTGCTCGGCGACCTGGACCAGCTTCTCCATCACGGCTCGATCCAGGTCGATGCCGCCCAGGAAGTTGTCGCCGGAGGTGGCTCGCGCGTCGAAGACGTCGTCCGTGATCTCGACGAGCGTCGCGTCGAACGAGCCGCCACCGAAGTCGTAGATCAGAACCCGATGGTTCATGCTGCGGCCAACGCCGAACGACAGCGCCGCCACCGTAGGCTCGTTCACCAGGCGCAGCACCTCCAGCCCGGCGCGACGGGCCGCCTCGTGAATGCTCCGGCGCTGCCCCGTCGAGAAGTGGGCCGGCACCGAGATGACACAGCGCTTGATGTCCCGCTGCGTGATCGCGTGGGCCCGAGCCCGCACCTCGCCCAGGATGTCGGCGGCCACGTCGACGAACGAGACCGTGAGGTCGCCGATGACCGCGCCGATCTCGCCGCGCGAGTCGGTCCCCATCCGAAAGGGGAAGCGCACGCGGTGCCGCGACACGAACTCGTTCCGCTCCGAGCGACCGATGAAGCGCTTCCACCCGAACACGGTCGTCAGCGGATCGGTCAGGATCATGTCGCGCGCGGTCCACCCCACCACCGGGTGCTGCATGTTCTTGTACGAGACGATCGAGGGGAGGATCGGTCCGCGCTGGCGCTCGCCGCGGATCACCGAGATCACCCGGCCGTCGGGACCAATGGCGACGCCCGCGGTGTTCGAGGTGCCGAGATCGATACCGAGGACCCAGCGCTCGCTGTCGTCGGATACCGCGCGCGGCTCCGACAGCGCGCGTTGCGCGATCAGCTTGACGTACCGCTCGAGCGACTGGCGCGCCTTCTCCGGGATCTCGTCGAACCGGATCCCGATGCCAGCGGCGCGCCCATGGTGCCTGGCCATCGTTCGATCGACGGCGTGCACGACCGTGGCGTTGAACGCGAGCGCACCCTGCGTGAGCTGGATCCGAACGCCGATCTTGGTACCGATCGGCGGCGGCGTCTCCGTGCGAATGAACATCCCGCCCCGGGAGATGTTCTCGGTCCAGAGGGAGTGAAAGTCGTTGGGATCGGCGATGCTGATCTCGACCTGGCTCGCGCTGACGAACCTCGGTTCCCTCCTGATGGTGTTCTCCTCGGTCACTAGGGTTCGAGGAGCATAGCCTTAGTCCGGTGGTCGATACAGGTAGGTCAGAGTCTCAGAGCGCCCTCGGCGATCAGGCTCGCCTTCACGCCCTCCCGGTAGCTCGGATACTCGAGCGCGCCGATCAACTTCTCGCGGACGAGCGAGCGGCAGCGCCTCCCTCCCAGCCGCATCTCGATCGCTGCCGGCGAGAGGACCCGCTTCGCGTCCTCGAGCGCGACCGGGGCCGGCGCGACGATCCCGAGGAGCTCGCACGTGTACCGCGCGACGTCGAGCGTCGGCGCCGGGAGCTCGTCGCACGCGACCACCAGCGGAGGACCCTTGGGCGCGAGCGTCGCCTCCAGGAGGCGCGCCAGATCCTCGACGTGCACGCGGCTGGTCGGCGGGCCGCCGTCGAAGAGAATGAGCGCCTCTTTCTGGAGCGACTCCCGCAGGGTACGGCCCGGGCCGTAGATTCCGGCGATCCGAACCACCCGCAGCGGCAAGCCGGCGGCGGCCAGCGCCCGCTCGTACTCGAGGCGGGTGCGACCCTTGCCGCCGACGCTCCGCGGAGGCGTGCTCTCATCGACCCACGCCGTGTCGTCCTCGGGTCTTCCGAACGCGCCGGTGGTGGACCCGTAGACGAACGCACCCAGCTCGGGGCCGACCGAACGGGCAATCCGCTCCACCTCCACGGAGATGGCCTCGTGGGTCGGGGGCGGCGCCAGGTGCACGATCACCTGGGCGTCCGCGAGGGCCGCGCGATAGGTCTCCGCGCGATCGCGATCGAGCAGCGCGACCTCGGCGCCGAGCGCGCGCAGGCTGGCGAGCTTCGGCTCGGTCGTGGTGGTGGCGCGAACCTGATCGCCCTTCGCCAGGAGCCGCCGCGCCAGCGCGCGGCCCGCGTATCCACACCCGAGGATCACCACCTTCGTCATGGAGCGGCGGATGCTAGCACATAGCCCCGCGCAAACACTCGTTTTCCCCAGAAGGGCGCCGGTGATAACATCGGCGGACCTTGGCGAAGATCTTCAAGAATCCGAGCGTCGGCGGGCCGCCGCTGGCCAAGCCGCGCGGAAAGCCCGTCACCCGCCACCTCAACAACACCAACGACAAGATCATCGAGGCGGAGGTCGTGGGCGCGACCACCCGCGCCCGTCAGATCTTGCGAGAGGCCGAGGAGGAGGCCCAGCGGATCATCGACGACGCCAACGAGGGCAAGCGGGAGACCCACCAGCGCGGCTTCGAGGAGGGCCGGCAGGAGGCGCTGGCGCGCTTCACCAAGGACACCACGCAGGCGCTCTTGAAGGTGCAGAACATGGAGGAGGAGCTCGAGCCCCTCTACATCGGTCTGATCCGCACCTGCGTCGAGAAGATCATCGACGGCGAGCTCCGCCTCCACCCCGACGCCATCGTGGGTGTGGTGCGCAACGCGCTCCGCGACGCCCGCCAGCAGCGCGAGATCATGGTGCGCGTCCACCCGGCCGACGGCGAGGCGCTCGCCAAGAACAAGCCGCGGCTCCTGGAGATGCTGGCGCGGGCGCAGACGATCGAGATCCGAACCGACGAGTCGATCAAGCGCGGCGGCTGTGTCGTGGTCACGGAGCTCGGCACCATCGACGCCTCGCTCGAGCGGCAGCTGGAAGCGCTCGGGCAGGCCCTGGAGACGGAGCTCAAGGAGGGCGGCCCCCTCGCGCCCGAGTACGACGAGGGCGAGCTCGATCCCGAGGACGACCCCGGGTACGGACGCTGAGCGATGGTTTCGGCGCCCATCAACTTCGAACGTTACGCCCAGCGCGTGCGGCGCACGAAGCTGACCCGCGTCCGCGGCCGCGTCACCGAGCTCACCGGGCTGATCATCAAGGCGGCCGTCCCCGGCGTGCGCATCGGCGAGATGGTCGACATCATCAACCCGAACGGCCACGTGCACGCGGAGGTCGTCGGCTTCCGCGACAAGGAAGTGATGCTGATGCCCTTCGGCTTCCCCGAGGGGATCGGGCCCGACTCCGAGGTGGTGCCCACGGGCCGCTCCTTCGAGATCAAGTGCGGCGAGGGCCTCCTCGGCAAGGTGATCAACGGCCTGGGCCAACCGATCGACGGCAGCACCATCGACCCGCGCCGCGTCCACGACTGGGCGGTGGAGCGCAACCCGCCCGACCCGCTGGAGCGCGAGCGCGTGCTCGAGCACATCGGCTTCGGGGTGCGCGCGATCGACGGCCTGCTCACCATCGGCAAGGGCCAGCGCATCGGGCTGTTCGCCGGGTCGGGCGTCGGCAAGTCGACGCTGATGGGACAGATCGCGAGGAACTGCGAGGCCGAGGTCGTCGTCTCCTGTCTGATCGGCGAGCGTGGTCGAGAGGTGAAGGACTACATCGAGGAGTCGCTCGGTGAGGTCGGCATGCGGAAGTCGGTGGTGGTGGTCGCGACCTCCGACGAGCCCTCGCTGGTCCGCAAGAAGTCGGCGTTCGTCGCCACCTCGGTCGCGGAGTAGTTCCGCGATCAGGGCGCGAAGGTGCTGATGATGATGGACTCGACCACGCGCTTCGCCCGCGCCCAGCGCGAGATCGGTCTGGCCGTGGGCGAGCCGCCGGCCCGCCAGGGCTATCCGCCGAGCGTGTTCTCCGAGCTGCCGCGTCTGCTCGAGCGCACCGGCAATTCGAGCCTGGGATCGATCACCGCGCTCTACACGGTGCTGGTCGCCGGCGGCGACATGGAAGAGCCCATCTCCGACGAGGTCCGCGGTATCCTCGACGGCCACATCATCCTCAATCGAAAGCTCGGCGACCGAAACCACTGGCCCGCGATCGACGTGCTCCCGTCCCTCTCCCGTGTCATGAGCGGCATCGTGGGGAGCGAGCACAAGCAGGCCGCCAGCAAGCTGCGGCAGGTGCTCTCCACCTACGACAAGCAGCGCGACCTGATCCTCCTGGGCGCCTATCAGTATGGGGCGGATCCGGAGACCGACTACGCGATCGACAAGATCGAGGCGTGCGAGACTTCCTCAAGCAACGCACCGATGAGAACACACCGTTCGAAGAGGCGGTGCAGCAGCTGATCTCGCTCTTCGATTGAGGCTGACACACGATGGCGAAGCTCCCTCCTATCGGCTCCAGACGCTCCTCGAGATGCGGGAGCGCGCCGAGGAGGAGGCGAAGAACGTCTTCGCGAAGGCGATGGCGCAGCTCCACGAGGAGCAGCGCATCCAGAAGGAGCTGGAGGACGAGCTCCAGCGGATGATCGAGGACCGGAAGCGCCGGCGGCGGGAGTACGCCGACAAGCTGGCATCCGGGGAGATGAAGATCACGGATCAGGCGTCGGCCTACCGCTACATCGATCGCATGAAGGAGATGGAGCAGGAGCAGCAGGGCCGGATTGACGGGCAGCGGGAGAACGTGCGGGAGGCCGAGAAGCTGGTGAAGCGCGCGCAGGACGCGCTGATCCAGGCCACCCAGGAGCTGAAAGCCCTCCAGAAACACCGGGAGAAGTGGGCGGATGAGGTGAAAAAGGAGAGGGCCCTCAAGGAGGAGAACCTCCTCGACGAGATCGGGCAGACCATCTTCCAGCAAAACTCGAGAAAATGAGGCGCAACCGGCAGCAACAGGCCGCCGATAATCGCCACCGAAGGGGCGAGCCATGAGCCGGGTCGATGACAGCGACAACCAGCGAATCCGCGAGATGCAGGAGACGGAGTACCGGAACCGCGTCGATCGCGAGAAGCGCGACAACGAGGCACGCACCACTCGCTCGTTCAACGAGGTGATGTCGCAGAAGAACCGCGGCCAGCTCGCCAAGCAGGCGGCGCAGAACAAGAAGACCTCCGAGGAGCGGGAGACCCAAGGCAAGAACGTCCTCGATCAGGTTCGCGGCCAGGAGAAGAAGGACAAGACGGCGAGCGAGCTGGGGAGGAAGGCCGCGCTGTCGCGGGCGGCGAACTCGTCGCTGCTCAAGAAGCGCGCGGTGGAAGGTCAAGCGTCGCGCGTCGACAACGAGCAGCGCACCGACGAGCTGACCACGAAGGGCCAGGACGACAAGGATCGGATCGAGACCGAGGTCGAGCGCGACGACGAGAAGGAGGCCGTCCGCACCGAGGAGCGCCAGGCCGAGCATCGCCTGGGGAACGAGCACCCCGACCGCGTCGACGCCGACGGCCAGAACCAGCGCCAGCAGCAGCAGCAGCGCGAGCCGGAGCGCGAGGCCGCCGAGGCGATCGGCGCCGCCGAGGGACCGGCCGCCCCGCACAAGCCGTCGATCCCGCCCGACCTGATCGAGAAGATCGTCGGCCGCCTCTTCCAGGCGATCAACCCCGACGGCCGCACCAGCCTCCAGGTGGATCTCAAGGGCGAGGGCCTCGAGGGCGTCACGCTCAAGATCGCGGCCGAGCACGGGCGCGTGAGCTGTACCTTCGAGGGCTGCAGCCCCGAGCTCAAGTCGGCGCTGCGGAGCGGCAAACCCGCCCTCACGCGCGGCCTCGCGAAGCGCGGCATGAAGCTGGTGGCGCTGCGCGTGTCGTAGCGCGGACCGGCGTCAGACCTCCAGCACGGACCGCATAGTCCCTTCTCGCAACGACGAGGAGGTAACGATGTGGTGGATCAGAGCGCCCCGTGGCGCCGTCTTGTTGATTTCGTTTCTCGCGATTCCCTGGAGCTCGGCCTGGGCTTCGTCACGGCAGCCGTCCCTCGCCTACGGGCCGAGTCATGCGGCTGCGATTGTCCATGGTCTGGTCTCTTCCATCACGTCCTGTGCTGCGAACGATCAGAGCTCGGCCTGGACGTTCGTCGAGCTTCAGGTCATCGACACGCTGGCCGGACATCTCGTGCCCGCCCCGGGGCAATCGGCGACGCGGCACACCGTACGCTTCAAGCTCGGCGAGTACGCGAACGGGACGGTGGGCGGCTTCGCGGGCACGCCCCGGCTCGTCCCCGGCGACGAGGTCGTGCTGCTGCTCGAGAGATCGGGCACGCCCGGACAGCCCGCGCTGGTGCCGATCAACCTGGCGGGCGACGGGCTCTATCGGATCTTCCAGCTCGGCGGGGGCGCAACGGCGGTCGTCGACGGTGCCGGCCTGCTGGTGCTGACGACGGCCTCGGGAGAGCCGGTCCTGGGCCCGAAGATCGAGCATGGGGAGGCAAACTTCCCGCCCGGCAACCCGGTGAACCGGCCCGCCGCGGTGACCGACATCCTCGACGCCCAGAGCTATTCGGTCACGTTCGGTGACGCTCCGCTCAGAGGGACCTGGAAGCTGGCGGCGCGGTTCAGCGTTCACAACCCGGTCCAGATCACGACCGGATCCGGCACGTATGTCCCCGACATCGACGGCCGGTGCACCGCGGACCTGTTCGGCGCCTACGACGGCCAGCAGCTCCATGCGACCGGCACATGCCTGGGCCCGTACGTCGGAGACATAAACGTCGACCTGACCGGCCACGTGGTCGCCGGGCGCTGGCGCGGACAGATCTCGGTGTCGAGCGATCATCCTCAGGAACAGCAGGTTACGTTCCAGTGGGCGTCTCCTCCGATCGTCGCCGCGGATGCGGATCGGCTCACGGGGACGATCACGCAGATCCTCGGCGCCACGCCGCCGGCCCCCTCCAACCTCTCGCTGATTCAACCGATCGCGAACGAGATCGGTCTCATCGGGGCGTGGGTCGGAGGAATCCGTCCCGTGATGACCAAGCAGGCCTTTCTCGACTGGCTCCAGACGACGGCCGCCGACGCCGGCAACCCGGGCGCCTCGGTCGATTCGACGCCGATGAACGCCGCGCGCTGCAACCAGCTGATTCCCGCGAAGCCCGCGATCGTAGGAGGGTCCCAATGATCACCACCATCCGCCGCCTCACACTCTGCGCGTTGTTGTTCGCAGCCACGCCTGCGTGGGCTTACCACTTCTACGACGATCCCAGCGGATCGGATCCTCCGCGGTGGCGCTCGAACGCGGTGGGGATGAGCATCAATACCATCTCGTTCCCCGCCACCGGGTCTCTGCATGGTCCGATCAACGACACCATCGAGCTCTGGGACGACGACGAGATCCCCGGCTCAGCGCTCGGCGTCACCGCCGGGTCGATCAACTCGTTGTTCATCTCCAACAACGACAACGTGAACATGGTGGTCGCCACCGATCTGGGGACCTGCGAGCCCGGCAACATCGGATTCACGGATCCGCGCATTCCGATCCAGTTCCTCGCCTGGGGGGGTGACTTCGAGGAGGCCGACATCCTGTTCAACTCGAACTGCACCTTCACCACCGCGCAGTACTTCGACATGTACGATGCGCTGCGCGCCGCGAACCAGTGGGACATTCGACAGCTGACGATCCACGAGATGGGGCACTCGGTGGGGCTGGAGCACGAGAACGGGACGTATGACCTGGGCTCGTCGATCGGTGCCGGCGGCGTCTGCTGCTTCCCCGAGATCTACGACTATGCCGGCTTTCCCACGGTCATGGAGACATGGACGTCGGGCGGAGCCTTCGTCGCGGACACCGGATATCTCTCCCGTAAGTATGGCGTGAACGAGGACGATCGTGAGGGCCTGCGCGTGCTGTATCCGACCGGTCCGAGCCCCATCCTCTCCGACCACGACCTGGCGGTGTCGAGCTACTACACGCCCGACGAGGACACGATCACCCTCGGCTTCAAGGGAACCGACTGCCACAACGCCGTCGGAGCGCGCTCCCGGCCAGATCCGCGCGTCGACCTCTTCGATCTGGCGATGAGCCAGGGCCTGGCCTTCGGCTCCTGTCCCACCGGGTTCGACAGCGTGCCGCCACCCGAGTACACGCCCCCGCCGGCGACGCCGCTCGAGGTGCTCTCGGGCGCGACGCTGTCCGTGGTGTTCTCACTGCTGAACCTGGGCACGATCAGCGAGACCGACGTCCCATTCCGCGTGGTCATGACGCAGACGATCGGAGCAACCTGCCCATCGTCGACCTGCTTCGTGGTGGAAGACGCCAGCCCGGACGTCTCACCGAACACCCCGTACGAACGGACGACGACGTTCACCGTTCCGGATGCTCCGGACGGCGAGTACTACTTGGTGGCGCAGATCGACTATTCGGGCTCGATCACGGAGCGCGACGAAAACAACAACATCGCGGTGTGGAACCAGAAGCTCGAGATCGTCTCGCTCGGCTGCGGCTGCTCGACGATCACCGGCTCGTCCGCCCGCCTCGGCTCGCTCTGGAGCCTCGGCGTGCTGGCGTTGCTCGGGGCCCTCAGGCTCGGGCGCCGCGGCCGGACGCGACGAAGCTGAGGCGCGAGCGTCAGCGCTTCGCCGCCAAGATCGCCCGGAGCCGGGCGTCCTCTCGATCCGACGCGAAGTAGCGCTTGGTCCCGTTCGGACCCTCGAGCGACATGCAGTACTCGAGCTCCTCGCTCGGCGCCTCGCCGGGCTGACAGCGCCACGTCTTGACCTGATAGGCGGCGCGCCGGTCCTCCTGGAGGACGTGGATCGAGAGTCGCTCACCGTCGAGGTTCCACTCGACGAAGTCGATCGACAGCCGGAAGCGCGAGGTCTTGGCGGTCAGCCCGACGTCGCTGTCGTCCGCCAGGAACAGGGCGTCCACCATCTCCCGCGGATCGTCCGTGACCCGGTCGATCCAGAAGCGCTCCGTCAGGAACTCCGTCGACGCCGGGTGCAGCGCCGAGCGGCCGGACCAGATCAGGAGGATGACGGCGATGATGACGATCGCCATGATGACCTTCTTCGGTGGCCAACGCATGCGGCGAAGGATACGCCATCGAGGCGGCCCGTAAGAAGTGGCGGGCTTGCGCGGCGCTCCCCACAGGGTTACGAGAACCTTTGGCTTGAGCCGCCATCCTCCACCGCCTCCGCCCTCGTCCCTGGTCGACGTCGCGGTTCTCACCCGCCAGGCGCGGGCCTACGAGCCGGGGGATCCGGAGCTCCGGAAGAAGCGGATCCGCCGCTTTCGTCTCGAGGAGCTCCAGCGGATCCCGAGGGAGCACCGCGATCTCCATCGCGCGCTGCACACCGTGATGCCCGAGGCGTTGTTTCAGCCCGGTTTTCTGGTCCGGATCTGCGACGTGCTCCAGAAGTACACCGACATCAAGATCGACCTCTGGGCCGACACGATCCGGACGGTCAGGCGGGATCAGCTCCGGTCGATCATCCCCGGGACCACCTTCCTCGCGATCATCGGCCTGCCGCCGTTCACCGAGAAGCTCGTCGTCGAGGTCGACCTCCGCTTCGTCTACGCGGCGGTCAACAAGCTGCTGGGCGGTCACGGGATCTCCGTCGACATGCACCGGCCGCTCACCGAGATCGAGCAAGGCGTCTTCTCGTACCTCTTCCTCAAGGCGCTGGTCCTCTTCCAGGACGAGATCTCCACCGTGGAGCAGGTGGCGGTCCGGCTCGAGGACATGCGCAACGACGTCCGCAGCACGGCCGACATCTTTCGCACCGAAGACTTCTGGCTGTGCTCCACCTGGAAGATGAACTTCGATCTCGACGTCGGGTACGTGCGCGTCCTGGTGCCCACCTCGCTGGCCCGGCGCGTCGTCCCTCGACGTGCGCCCAAGGGCTCGCAGCTGGAGGCGCAGATGCACCAGCGGATCCGCCGCCGCATGGCGCGGCTCGGCGGCGCGTATGTGGAGGCCCGGGTGGAAGCTGGACGGATCGATCTCACCCAGGAGAACCTGACCGCGCTCGATCCGGGCGACATCATCCTTCTCGAGGAGACGCAGGTCAGGTTGCGCCCGGACGGCTCGGTCTCCGGACCGGCGCAGATGACGGTCGGCCTCGGGACGCGCGGCATCGTGCACGGCGAGGTCGGTGTGCAGCGCGGACAGGTGGTCTTCCACATCAAGTCGATCGAGGCCATCGAGCTCCCCGAGGAGCACGATCCCCAGCTCCTGCACGGCGAGCACGGGAACCCAGAGGAGGTCATGGCGGAGTACGAGGAACGGCCCGAGGACGAGGCCGAGGACGGCGCTTCATCGGCGGACGAGGTACTCGACGAAGACTTCGGGCTCGACGACGAGAACGAAGGCGACGACGAGCAGTACGAGTACGAGGAAGACGGCTACGGGGAGTACGACGAGGAGCAGGCCTACCAAGAAGAGGAAGAACAACAGGACGCCGGCGGCGGGGAAGACGAGGTCCCCATCGACGACGACGACAACCTGGCCGAGGCCGAGCCGCTGCTCGGCGACATCCCGATCGCGGTGGTGGTCGAGCTCGGCCGGGTCCAACTGACCGCAGACGAGGTGATCCGGCTTCGCGCCGGACAGCTGATCGAGCTCGGCCGATCGCCGGCCGATCCGGTCGACCTGGTGGTGAACGGGAAGCTCCTGGCGAAGGGCGAGCTGGTGGAGATCGAGGGGGCGCTGGGCGTGAAGCTCCTGAACCTGGTGAAGGACGGTTCCGAATGAAGCTCCCCATACTATTCGTGTTGATCGCGCTGGCCTCGCCCGCCCGGGCGGACCCGGCCCCTGCCGGCTCTTCGACGATCGCCAGCACGGTCTGCGCCGACGACGACGAGGTCTGCAAGGCCGAGGCGCGACGTCACCTCGAGGCCATTCCGCTCGAGCCCAACCTGGGGCTGGGCGGCGACGGCCAGCCGACGGACGCGCCCTCGCTGGCCTTCATGTTCTTCAAGATGCTGCTGACGCTCGGGGCGGTCTGCCTGCTGGCGTATCTGTCGCTCGGCAAGCTCCTGCCCAAGATCCTCCGGGTGCAGGCGCCGATCGCCGGGCACCGGATCATGCACGTGGTCGACCGCCTGCCGATCGATCAGCGCCGATCGGTCATGATCATCAAGACCGGCGAGCAGCTCTACTTTCTCATCGGAGTCACGGAGCACGGGATCTCGCTCTTGTCCCGGCTCGACTCCGACGACGTCGACACCGCGCTGGCGACGGTCGCCGCCGAGCCGCCCCGCCTCGGCCGATTTGCCCAGGCCCTGATGGGCCGATCAGGGAAGGAGAGTTGAGATGTTCTCGCTGAGAGACCTCCTCCGCATCCCGGGCGCGCCCCGCCCCCGGACCGAGCGACGGCTCGAGCGCAAGCAACGGCGCACCCGCGAGCCCAGGCGAGAGCCGCCCAAGCGTCCGCTCCGCCGGAGCGTGCGCGCCTCGCTGCTGTTGGCGGCCATCGTGACGACGAGCGCGGTGACGGTGAGCGCGTTCGAGCAGCGGGCCGAGGCCCAGCGTGCCCGGACCCGCCTCAAGCCCTCGGACCTGACGCTCAAGGGCTCGATCGCCGCCCGTCCGCTGGTCCTGGTCGGCGCGCTGGCGCTGCTGTCGCTGCTGCCCTTCGTGATCATCATGGTCACCAGCTTCGTGAAGATCTCGGTGGTGCTGTCGATCGTTCGCTCTGCGCTCGGCACCCAGCAGATCCCGCCCACCCAGGTGATCACGGGTCTCGCGATCATCCTGACTGTGTACATCATGACCCCGGTGGGCCTGGAGGTTTACCGGGAGACGGACACGCTCATCCAGCAGCAGCGCCCGGGCGCCTCGCTGGTGTCCGCGGAGACCGTCGATCTGATCTTCGACGCCCTGGTCCTGGCCAAGGGTCCGATGAAGGCGTTCCTGCTCAAGAACAGCCATCAGAAGGATCAGTCGATGTTCTACACGATGGCGCGCCGGCTCCGTAAGCCGATCGATCGCGACGGCGTGGAGGCCCAGGACCTGATGGTCCTCATCCCCTCCTTCGTCGTCTCGGAGCTGAAGGAGGCCTTCCAGATCGGGTTCATCATATTCGTGCCCTTCCTGGTGATCGATCTGGTGGTGTCGAACATCCTGATGGCCCTCGGCATGCAGATGCTCTCACCGACGACCATCTCGCTGCCGTTCAAGCTGCTGCTCTTCGTGATGATCGACGGCTGGTATCTGATCACAAAGGGCTTGATCACGGGGTACGTATGACACCGCAGGACTTCATCGTTCAGGTGGCGAACGAGGGCATCTGGCTGGTGCTCGTGATCTCGGGGCCGCCCGTGCTCTTCTCGCTGATGGTCGGCTTGATCATCGCCCTCTTCCAGGCGGTCACCCAGGTCCAGGAGCAGTCGCTCACCTTCGTGCCCAAGGTGATCGTGGTCTTCGGGACGCTCGCGGTGCTCGGCCCCTGGCTCGCCGGCGCGCTCGGTCAGTTCGGCAAGATGTGCTTCGAGGGCTTCGCGCTGGTCATCGGGAACTGATGAAGGGAGCGGCCGCCATCGCGATCCTGATCGCGCTCGCCGGCCCGAGCGGGCCCGCCGAGGCGGCCCGCGATCCCGTCAAGGATCACCCCTTCTACATCGCGGCGGTGACGGTGGGGACGTTCGGGGGCGTCGGCAACAGCGTGGCGGCGCTGGTCTACGCGATCCAGGGCCGCAGCTTCCACCCGGCCTGGATCGGCTCGACGCTGGTGTCCTCCGCGATCTGCGCCACCATGGCCGGCTCGCTGATCGTGGAGGCGATCGACGACCCCGGCCCGTTCACGATCCCGGGCATCATCGGCTACCTCATCATCTCGCTCTGGCCGACCGCCTGGCTCCTTCGCAGCGCGCTCTCGGAGGTGCCGCTCGGCGCCCGCTTCGACTCCGAGGTCGCGCCCGCCGAGACCGAAGATCCCGTCGATGCGCTCCGCCCTCCGCCGGCGGAGCTCCCGGCCACCACCGTCTTCTCGCTGGTGTTCTGAGTCATGGAGGAGATCTTTCGCCAGTTCAACGGAGGCCGCGAGATCTCGCAGGCGATGTTGATCGGAACGCTGGTGGTCATGCGCTGCCTGCCGATCATCCTCCAGACGCCCTTCCTCGGCGGCAAGCTGGTGCCGGCCGAGACCCGCATGGGCCTCTCCGTCGGCCTCACCATCCTGGTCTATCCGTACGCGAGGGACAGCCTCACGACCGGGCTCGAGGTCAACGCCGCCTTCTAC
Organism: uncultured delta proteobacterium; assembly: GCA_963803435.1. Lineage (GTDB taxonomy): Bacteria > Myxococcota > Kuafuiibacteriia > Kuafuiibacteriales > Kuafuiibacteriaceae > CAWDML01. Next base: position 1,738,963 of record CAWDML010000001.1, read on the forward strand.
CTCGCCATGATGTTCAAGGAGCTGTTCATCGGCTTCGTGATCGGCTTCGTCGCCACCGAGCTGTTCTACGCCATGGAGATCGCGGGCCGCGGCCTCGACACGCTCCGGGGCTCCAACATGGCGGAGGTGCAGGTCCCAGAGATCCAGTTCCGCGCCTCGCCGGTCGGCCAGTTCAACTTCCAGCTCCTCCTCGTCGTCTTCTGCGCGCTGAACGGCCACGGGCACTTCATCGAGAGCATCGCCAGGAGCTTCGAGGTCGTCTCCCTCGACCACTTCCCCGCCATGGAGCTGATCGGCTGGGACGGGTTCGTCGACCAGATCCTCCGCTACACCGCCAGCCTCTTCGGCATCGCCTTCGCGCTGGTGTTCCCAGGCATGTTCGCCTCATTCCTCGTGGACGTGGTCTTCGGCATGTTCAACCGCATCGCCCCTCAGCTGAACGCCTACTTCATGGCGATGGGCGTCAAGGCGATGTCCGGCCTGGCGATGTTCATGTTCGCGATGGTCCTGATGGTCGGCCAGCTCGCCCACCAACTCGAGCAATCGCTGCTGTTCCTGCGCAAGCTGATCGACTTCCTCGGTTGATCAGTCGACGTCCTCGATCGTCCCGCGGATCGCGCGCTTCGCCATGTCCGGATCGACCTCTCTGATCAAGAGACCGCCGTCATCCGTCGGGTGCAGCCAGAACAGGCTCCCCGGGACGTGGATCAGCGTGGCGTCGCGGACGACCCAGTCCTGCTCTCGGAAGTCGATCCGCGTGAGGATGTGCCGCGTGCCCAGGGCCAGCCCCAACGCGAGCTCCTCGAGAGAGTCGCGGAGCTGGTAGGTCTCTCCGATCTTGCAGATCGCGCCCTTGTCGGAGAGACCGTGCAGCGCGACCCGCCACTCGTCCTCACAGGGGACGGGCAGCATGCGCACCGCATCGGGTCCCGGCGCGAAGCGGTTCTTCCTCCCCGGCATCACGATGGCCCCGCCGAGGGTGGCGTCGCCGAAGCTCTTCGGCCGGGCGCTGTCGAGGCGGACGTTGGTGCTGCCCTCGGAACGGCGGCGCGCCAACTCGCTCGCGGCTGCAGAGAACGCGACGTACTCGAGCGCGGTCAGCCGCAGATCGATGAGGTCGCCGTTCGAGCGTCGCGGCGAGAAATGCGAGTGCACGTCGTCGAAGACGTCGACCAGCTCGAGCGGTGGTCCGAGCCGATGATGCTGTCCCGAGCGGACATATTGAACGTACGCGCCGGCCCGGCCGTACACGTCGATCAATCGCTCGCCGCAGCCCGGGGCCGCCGCGAGGAGGATGATGCGGGCGTCGGGCTCTGACACCACCAGCAGCCGCCGGAGAAGCTCGCGCTGCGGACGGTACGTCCTGGGATCGGCGAGCCCCTTCTCGACCAGCGACCGCGCGCTCCGGCGCTGCGCCTCGGGCGCGTGGCGATCGACCAGCGCGTCGCGGACCGCTGCGAAGGGCGAGTCGCGGTCGAGCACGAGATCGCAGGTGAAGCGGAGCAACGCGATCTCCTCGGTGGAGAGCTCGATCGTGTCCGCAGCGGAGAGCGCCAAAATCATGGCCGCGGGGCCGCGGTTAGCACGTCTGTGACAGCATTGTGAATCGGAGGTGGTGACGCACATTCACCTACTCGACCGTCAGTGATAGCTTCGGAGGCTCGGTGGCAGGCGAGACCGGCGAAAAAACCGAAGAAGCCACACCGGAAAAGCTCCGGAAGGCCAAGGAGGAGGGTCAGGTTCCGAAGAGCCAGGACTTCGTCCACGCCATCGGCTTCGCGGGCGGCTTCCTCACGCTGGTGGGGCTCCTGAACTACGTCTTCCGCGAGCTCAAGGACTTCGCGCTCGCCTGCATCGACGCGGCGATGCACAAGGCCAGCCCCTCCACCATCTCGGACCTGATGCTGCACGAGGGCGTGCCGATGGTCCTCAAGGTCTCGCTGCCGATCTCGGCGATGGTCTTCGTGATCGGGATCTTCACGAACGTCGTTCAGACCGGCTTCTTCATGGCGTTCAAGGTCCTCGTCCCCAAGATCGACAAGATCAATCCGATCAACGGCTTGAAGGGTCTGTTCAAGGTCAAGAAGTTCATCGAGCTGATCAAGAACATCCTCAAGATGGGGATCGCCGCCTGGATCGCCTGGTCTGTGATGGAGAGCGCCCTCAGGGACATGACGCTGGTCGTCACTCTTCCGCTGCCGAAGGCGGTCGACTTCGGCGGGAGCCTGGTCTGGGACTACCTGATCAAGACGACCGTTTTGTTTATAATCATCGGCGTCGCCGACCTCATCATCTCCCGGAAGACGTTCCACAAGGAGCAGATGATGTCGAAGTACGACGTCAAGCAGGAGTACAAGCAGAGCGAAGGTGACCCGCACATGAAAGGCCAGCGCAAGCAGCTCGCCCACGAGCTGCTGTTCGGCGGCGGGATGGAAAACGTCAAGAATGCGGATGCAGTCGTGGTGAATCCAGAGCACATCGCGGTCGCGATCAAGTACGACCAGGAGCACGACAAGGCGCCGAAGATCGTGGCCAAGGGCATGCGGGTGCACGCCGAGCGGATCAAGGAGCTCGCGAAGCACTACGGCATCCCGATCCTCCGCAACGTCCCGCTCGCCCAGGCGCTCAACAAGCTCGAGATCGACGAGGAGATCCCGGAGGACCTCTACGAGGCCGTCGCCGAGGTGCTGTCCTTCGTCTACAAGATCCGCGAGGAGCAGGAAGCGCGGCAGCAGGCGCAGAAGGCGACGCGCGAGGACGCCCAGCGCACCCGGCTCGGCCGTCATGCCAGCCCGCCGGGTACGGCGCCCGAAGGCGAGGCTGGCCAGGCGGGGTCCGCCGAGGGCAATCTATTGAAACGAGGCCGGTAGCAGCATGCCGAACATCAACAACAAGTGGCCATGGCCGAACAACATCGGCGTCCTCGGTACCTATCCCGAGGAGATCAAGGCGCTCCAGAAGCTCGAGCGCAACCCAGAGGCCTCTCCCCTCCCCGAAGCCGAACCGACCCACTTCCTCGATCCCCGCACCTCGAGCGAGCACCTGCGCGTCGGCACGCCCCAGTCGCCGCGCGGCGAGGTCGACGTCCCCGGAAACTTCATCCCGCTGCACGTGGTGCTGCGCCGCCTGTTGATGCGGCGCAAGCGGGTCGGCTGGGGCCTCTTCGAGGAGGCGGTCGAGGACGAGGATCTCGGCGAGCTGCCCTCGAGCCGACGCGAGCAGATGCGCGCGATGCTCCGCCGCGAGCGCGCCATGCTCGACATGCTCTCCGAGTACAACGCGCTGGCCGAGGACGTGTACGCGCGGCTGCTGTCCGAGTCGAAGGGCTGATCGTGGCGAAGAATCCCCTGGAGGTCGCGCTCGTCCGGCCGGATCCCGAGAAGGAGCTCGAGCGCGCGCCCGGCGCCGCGGTCCAGCGGTGGGCGAACGGCGCGGCGACCCTCATGCAGCTCAAGGGCTACACGGAGGACGAGCTCTACGGGATCGCCCAGCAGGGCTACACGCTGTTTCTCAACGGCAAGATCAAGGACGCCCAGATCATCTTCGAGGGCCTGGTCGCGGTCGATCCGCGGAACGACTACTATTATCGTGCGCTGGGCGTGGTGTACCACCGCATGGGCGACGCCGAGCGTGCGATCCGGCAGTTCACCCACGCCGTCACCGTCGCGCCCAAAGAGGCGACGGCGTACGTGAACCGCGCCGAGGTCCACATCGCGCGGCGCGACTACGAGAAGGCGCTGACCGATCTGGACTACGCGATCCGGGTGGCGACCGATCTCTCGACCCCGATCGCCCGCAAGGCGCTGGCCCTCCGATCGCTGATCCGGCGGCAGCGCTAGGAGACTTGCTCCAAGAGAAGCGTGACAAGATGGACGACTTTTGGTGCTTCGGCGACCGCCGACAGCAAGATCAGGCCGCAAGCCGAGCGTCCATTTCGCCCGGCAGCCCACCTGGCTAGCCCTGTGAACTCTCAACCGTTGACTGTCGACTGGGGCCGTCTCTGTGAGCTTTCAGGTTTACCTGGTTAGGATGTAGGTTTATGTCTGCCGCTGTATGTGACAAGTCTCCGAAAACTCACAGGAATCGCCGCAGAGCACCGCCGATCTGCGAAGGATTACGCGCGCTTAGACGAGGACGCCAAAAGCCGAGAATCCCGAGCAACTTCGGTGGGTTGGTGCCCGATAAGAGCGTTGCTCTGTGAATGGTAGTGGTGGGGCGTGAGCGGAAACGCAGGCAGCGACCGCGAACGCGGGTATGAATCGATTCGCAGCTCGAAGCGCTGAAAGGACCTGAATCAATATGTACGGAGTCAACTCGTTCGGAACCGCGGTCAACGATTTCCTCGGTTTCTTCAACATCAGAGGAGCCGGCATCGGGGTCGCGATCGATTCGCTGACCGGCAACAGCACGGGCGTCCTCGCCAACCTTTACGACCAGTATCTCGAGACCGCGCTCGGCCGCGGCACCGGTCCCATCGAGCGGATGATGGGCACCATGGGCGCAGGAATGATCCCGCCCTTCCTCGGCATGCCTTCTCCGATGGCTGCCTATCCGGGCCTCATGCCGTTTTGCGGCTGCGGCTATGCCGGAATGCAGCGGGTCGACCTGGCTGCCGGCTCTTCCAACATTCCGATCCTGAGCTCCCTCTTGAGCCCCCGCCGCCGCATGGCAGGACGGTTCGAGCGGCTGCTTCGATCCAACCCCTATGCGCGGGCCCAGTTCGAGTCCTCGATCGGCGGGCGGATCGTGAACTTCGGACCGCGGAACAACGGCGTGTTCACGATTCAGCGCTTCGCTCCGGGCTTCAACCCGGGCATGGCGATGGCGATGAATCCGATGGCCGGCACCGCCATGGGCGGGCTCTACGGGATGGAGCAGGCGATGATGGGGCAGGCCGGCCGGATGGGGATGCTCGGGATGGGCATGCCGTACTTCGGCGGCGGCAGCATGTTCGGCAACCCGTTCATGGGCTTCACCATGGCCGGGATGATGAACGTGGCAGGCATGCAGGCGCCGGCCGGCGCGGGCTGGGGCCCGTTCGACAACAGCGGCGCGATGGGCGGCCGCGGCTTTGGCTCGTGGAATCCGCTGGCGATGCCGGGCCGGATCAACAACACGAACCCGAGCTACGAGATGGCGCACCAGGCCGAGACCGCGAGCCTCCTCGCCGATCCGTCCCTGACCGTCGAGGACAAGGTCACTCTTCTGATCATGCTGATCATGAAGAAGATGGATAAGGACATCGAGCGGCAGGCCCAGTACATCAACTCGATCCAGCAGCAGCAGTCGTCCCGCGAGCCGGGCGGCGGCGCGGGTCAGGCCGGGTTCAACGCCGGTGGCCCGTTCGGCGGCGTGCAGGGCGAGCAGGGCGGCAACTCGCCGTCGATCGACGTCGAGACGATGAAGCTGAAGCGCCTGATCGACAAGCGCTCGCAGATGTTCGACATGCTGCGTCAGATCATCGACAAGTACAACCAGACGGCGAAGGGCATCATCGACTCCATCGGCCGCTGATCCTCTCCGACCTGGGGCCCGGCCGCCGGCGGCACCGCTCGGTGGGCTGCGCGGCTGGGCACCCCCCGTCTCCTCAAAAACCTACGCACTATCGGGAAGTTTTGCGATTTTTCCCAGGAATGTTATAGCCCCCAACCGAAGCGATGGCGAAGGACAACGACAAGCCGAAGGGTGCCAAGGGCCCTCCGAAGCCCGGTGGGGGATCCAAGCCGAGCAAGCTCGAGGAGCTCATCGCGGCGGGGAAGAAGCCCGAGGATCTGTCCGAGGCCGAGAAGCGGCAGGTTCTCGACGAGGTCGACAAAGAGATCGAGAACATGACCGCCGACGACGTCATCAAGGCCGTCGAGCGCGGAGAGATCGAGATCGAGTACGTCGATCCTCCGAACCCCATCGACAACTTCACGGAGGAGAACTTCAAGAAGTTCCTCTTCGGCAAGATCACGTGGGCTCAGCTCGAAGGCATGACGATGGAGCAGGCCTACGCCATCGCCGAGTTCGGCTACACCATGTATCAGCAGGGCCGATACAAGGACGCACGCACGCTCTTCGAAGGCCTCGTCATTGGCAACCCGTACGATCCGTACTTCCACGCGATGCTCGGCGCCATCTACACCAAGCTCGACATGCACGAGGAGGCCGCGCAGGAGTTCTCGATCGCGATCGAGCTCGATCCGGAAGACATCAACTCCTACGTGAACCGTGGCGAGCTGCTCCTCCAGCACGGCGAGTTCGAGTACGCGATGGAGGATCTGAAGGCGGCGATCGATCTCGACCCCGAGGGCAAGAACCCGGCGTCGCTCCGCGCGCGCGCGCTGGCCGCAGCGACCGCCGCCGCGATCAAGGAGCTGATCGAGCGCAAGGAAGCCGAAGGCGCCGAGCCTGCGAAACCGCCGCCCGCGCAACCGCCGAAGAAGGGCTGACCGCCGACCTGTGACCTCGATCCCGCAGCTTCGCGGGTCGCCCACCTACATCCGGCGCTCTTGGAGGGGCTCGCGTGCGCGCGGGGCCGAAGCTGCTACAATGGCCGCTGGCCATGAAGAACTTCATTGCCGTCCTGACCACCGGCGACCTGCGCCAGATGATCGGCCGGTATTCGGACGTCATCCTGGCCGGCCTGGTGATGACCATCATCTCGATGCTCATCATCCCGCTGCCCTACTTCGCGCTGGATCTGCTGATCGTCCTCAACATCTCCATCTCCGTCCTCCTGCTCCTCCTGGCGATGTACATCCCGAACGCGCTCCACCTGGCGTCGTTCCCGTCTCTGTTGCTGATCACCACGCTGTTCCGGCTGGCCCTCAACGTCTCCTCCACCCGGCTGATCCTGCTGACGGCCAAGGCCGGGGAGGTCATCCAGGCCTTCGGGAACTTCGTGGTGAAGGGCAACCTGGTGGTCGGCATCGTCATCTTCCTGATCCTCACCATCATCCAGTTCCTGGTGATCACGAAGGGCGCCGAGCGCGTCGCCGAGGTGGCGGCCCGGTTCACCCTCGACGCCATGCCCGGCAAGCAGATGTCGATCGACGCCGACCTTCGCGCCGGCGCCTTCGACATGGACGAGGCCCGGCGCAAGCGCAACGACCTCAACCGCGAGTCCCAGCTCTTCGGCTCCATGGACGGCGCCATGAAGTTCGTGAAGGGCGACGCGATCGCGGGCCTGATCATCACGGCCATCAACATCGTCGCCGGCATCGTCATCGGCGTGCTGATGATGAAGATGAAGGCGGGCGAGGCGCTCAACGTCTTCGCGCTCCTCACCATCGGCGACGGCCTGGTCTCCCAGATCCCCGCGCTCCTCATCTCGATCACCGCCGGTCTGGTGGTGACGCGCGTGGCCTCGGAGGAGGAGTCGAACCACCTGGGCAAGGACATCTCCTTCCAGCTCCTCGGGCAGCCGCGCGCGTTCATCATCGCGGCGGTGCTCCTGACGCTGTTCGCCCTGGTGCCGGGCATGCCGGGGATCCCGTTCACGATCATGGCGGCGGCCACCGGGCTGATCGGCTACGGCCTCAACCGCACCGCGCGGCTGAAGGCGGAGGGCAAGCTGCAGCCGCTGCCCAACGCGCCGGCGTCGCAGGAAGAGGTGAAGGAGCAGCGCGACAAGCGCATCCAGGCGCAGCGCATGCAGGAGGGCCAGTCGCAGCAGATGCTGCCGGTCGTCACGCCGATCGCGCTGGAGGTGGCGGCCGACCTGATCCCGCTGGTCGAGGACACCGGCGACGGCTCCAAGTTCCTCGGCGAGATGATCCCGATGATGCGCGACGGCCTCTTCTACGAGCTGGGCGTGCGCTTCCCCGGCATCCGCGTCCGCGGCAACGAGACCGACATGCCGCCGGGCAGCTACCTGATCATGATCAACGAGATCCCGCTGGTCATGGGCACCGTCTCTCAGGAGAAGGTGCTGGTGAACGACACGGTCGAGCGCCTCCGGCTCCTCAACATCGAGGGCGAGCCGGCGACCAACCCGGCCAACGGGAACGAGTGCGCCTGGATCGACATCCAGTACCAGGAGGTCGCGGAGCAGGCCGGCCTCACCACCTGGGATGCGGCCGGGTACATCGTGCTCCACCTCTCGAGCGTGCTCCGCAAGAACGGCGCCGAGTTCGTCGGGATCCAGGAGACGATGAACATGCTCGAGCAGCTCGAGCAGGCCTTCCCGGCGCTGGTGAAGGAGACCGTGCCGAAGGTGGTGTCACCGTTCCAGCTCACGGACATCCTCCGCCGCCTGATCGAGGAGGAGATCTCGATCCGCGACCTGCGATCGATCCTGCAGGCCCTCGCCGAGTGGGGTCAGGTCGAGCACGACACCGTCATGCTGACGGAGTACGTGCGCGCCGCGCTCAAGCGCTACATCAGCCACAAGTACACGCGCGGTCAGAACACCCTGATCGTCTATCTCTTGGACCCGCAGATCGAAGAGACCGTGCGGTCCTCGATCCAGCACACCTCGAGCGGCTCGTACCTGGCGCTGGAGCCGGAGATCACGCAGGAGATCCTGAGCGCGGTCCGGACCGAGGTCGGCTCGCTGCCACCGACGGCCCAGAATCCGGTGATCCTGACCACCATGGAGATCCGACGGTATTTCCGGAAGCTGGTCGAGCTCGAGTTCCCGCACCTGGCGGTGCTCTCCTATCAGGAGCTCTCGCCGGACATGAACATCCAGCCGATCGCCCGTATCAGCCTCGAGTAGCGCTGGATTATTCCTCGACGGCCTCGTAGCTTTCCTCTCCTCATGAGACCGCTCACGACCGCGGAGATCCGCCGTACGTTCCTCGACTACTTCAAGGAGCGGGGGCACGCCGAAGTTGCGTCGAGCTCCCTGGTCCCCGCCAACGACCCCACGCTCCTGTTCACCAACGCGGGCATGGTGCAGTTCAAGGACGTCTTCACCGGCAAGGAGACACGGAGCTACACCCGCGCGACCAGCTCGCAGAAGTGCGTGCGCGCCGGCGGCAAGCACAACGATCTGGAGAACGTGGGATACACGCCCAGGCACCACACCTTCTTCGAGATGCTCGGCAACTTCTCGTTCGGAGATTACTTCAAGAAGGACGCGATCGACTTCGCCTGGGAGTTCCTCACCAAGGTGGTCGAGATCCCAATGTCGTCGCTGAGCGTGACGGTGTTCAAGGGCGAGGACGGGATCCCGGCGGACGACGAGGCGGCGGAGCACTGGTTGCGGGTCGGGGTGCCGAAGGATCGGATCTTCCGCCTGGGGAAGAAGGACAACTACTGGCAGATGGCGGACACCGGGCCGCAAGGGCCGTGCACCGAGATCCACTTCTGGACCCGGGGCGGCACGCCGAACGCCACGCTCGAGGCGGTCGAGCGCTCCGACGGCTGGACCGAGATCTGGAACCTGGTGTTCATGCAGTTCGTGAAGGAGACCGCGGAGGGGCCGCTCGAGAAGCTGCCCAAGCCGTGCGTCGACACCGGGATGGGGCTGGAGCGGCTGGCGACGGTGCTCCAGGGCAAGACCACCAATTACGACATCGACCTGTTCCTGGGCATCCTGACGAAGATCGGCGAGATGGCCGGCAAGCCCTACGGCGAGACCGAGGAGGACGACATCTCCATGCGGGTCATCGCAGACCATGCGCGGGCGACGGCGTTCCTGATCGCGGACGGCGTGCAGCCCTCCACCGGCAAGCGTGAGTACGTGCTGCGGCGGATCATGCGGCGCGCGATCCGCCATGGGCGCCGGATCGGCTTCGACGACCTGTTCCTCGACGAGGCCTGCCTGGCGGTGGTGAGCGCGATGGAGGAGCCGTACCCGGAGCTGCGTCGCGCCGCTCCGCTGATCGAGAAGGTGGTCCAGGGCGAGGAGACCCTCTTCCGGCGCACGCTCGACGGCGGGATCAAGCGCGTGATGCAGTCGATCGAGGACGCCAAGGAGAAGGGCGAGACCGCGCTCGCGCCCGAGATCGTCGCGGATCTCTACGACACGCACGGCTTCCCGATCGATCTGTCGCGGGTGATCGCGACCGAGAACGGGCTCTCGGTGGACGAGGAGGCGGCCGCGCGGGAGCTGGAGGGGCGGCAGAAGAAGAGCCGGCAGTCCGGCGGCGACATCTCGGGCGAGAAGGCCATCGAGAAGATCTGGTTCGACGTGAAGGCCGAGGTGGGCCCGACCAAGTTCCTCGGGTACGAGCTCGACGACGCCGACGCCGACGTGAAGGTGCTGGTGGTGGACGGCCGGAAGGTGGACTCGGCGGGAAAAGGGAGCACGGTGCAGATCGTCCTCGACCAGACCCCGTTTTACGGTGAGGCCGGCGGCCAGGTCGGGGACACCGGCGAGATCGGATCGGGGCATGGACGCGTGCGGATCGTCGAGACCCGGAAGCCGCTCCCGGATCTGGTGGTGCACCTCGGTGAGGTGGTCGAGGGCGAGGTCGCGGTCCACGTGCCCGTGTGGGCGCGCGTCGATGCGGAGAAGCGGGACCAGACCCGGCGCAACCACTCGGCGACGCACCTGCTCCACCTGGCGCTCAAGGAGGTCCTGGGCGAGCACGTGCAGCAGAAGGGCTCGCTGGTGGCGCCGGATCGGCTCCGCTTCGACTACTCGCACTTCGAGCGCCTGACGCCGGACGAGATCGCGAGGGTCGAGCGCCGCGTGAACGAGATGGTGCTTGAGAACGTGCCGACCGGGACCAAGCTCGGCTCGCTCGAGGACGCGAAGAAGGAAGGCGCGGTGATGCTCTTCGGCGAGAAGTACGGCGATGAGGTTCGCATGGTACGGATCGCCGACTCGATGGAGCTGTGCGGAGGGACGCACGTCGCGCGCTCGGGAGACATCGGGCTGTTCAAGATCACCGGCGACGACTCGATCGCGTCCGGCATCCGCCGGCTCGAAGCGGTCACCGGGATGAACGCGGTCGCGTGGGTGCAGGCGCAGGAGGCGGCGATCAAGGAGGCGGCCGGCGCGCTGAAGACGACGCCCGAGGAGCTGGCGGCGCGGATCCAGAAGCTGGTCGACCGGAGCAAGACACTCGAGCGGGATCTGGAGCAGGCGCAGACGGCGCTCGCGATGTCCGGCGGCCCGCGCGAGGACGCCGGGCCCGAGGAGATCGGCGGGATCCCGGTGCTCTTCAAGCGCGCGGATGGCACGCCGAAGAACGCGCTGCGGCAGCTCGCCGATCAGTTCCGCGACAAGCTGGGATCCGGCGTCGTGGTGCTGACGGCGCAGGACGGCGACCGCGCGACGCTCCTGGTGGCCGCCACGAAGGATGTCACCGGGAGGGTCAGCGCGGGAACACTGGTGAAAGTCGGTTCAGAGGCGATGGGCGGCAAGGGCGGCGGAAAGCCGGATTTCGCCCAAGGAGGGGGTGAAGCGGCCAAGCTCGAGGCCGGGCTGGAGGCGGTCCGCGAGGCGCTCCGGGCGCTGTAGGAACGTCTCATACTTCGGGCCTCCAACAAGTTCTCGCACGGCCCGAGCCGCGGTATGGTTGCCCGGCGTGTCCCAGTCGTCCGACACCGTATCGCTGCGGATCACGCTTCGATACAAAAACCTCGACGAGTTCGTGGATCGCTACGCGGAGAACGTCTCCGCGGCCGGTCTGTTCATCCGCACCAAGTCGCCGAAGCCGACGGGCACCAAGATCCGGTTCGAGCTCCTCCTCGCCGACGGCAGCCGCGCGCTGCGCGGCGAGGGCGTCGTGGTCACCATCCGCAAGGAGGAGCGGCCGGGCATGGCCCTTCGGTTCAACCAGCTCGATCCCGAGTCGCAAGAGGTGATCGACAAGGTGGTGGCGGCCCACGGCCAGGGCACGCTCGCACCGACACCACTCTCGACCACGTTCGCTCGTGCGCCCTCGACGCTCTCCGAGCCGCGGCGGCTCTCGTCGATCCCGGGGTGGCGTCCGACGGCCGGGCCGACGGCCTGGTCGAGCGAGCGGACACCGACCTCGCCGGTCCTGCCCCGAAACCCGTCGCGCGTGTTCGACCAGGCCTCCAAGCCGATCGCAGCACCTCGGACCCCGTCGGGCGAAGGCCTCCGGCAGGCGCTCCCGCGCCGGCGATCCTCGGTCTCGCGACCGTGGGCCCTCAAAGGTCCGGGAGAGACGACGGATCGGATTCGACTGCGCGATCCCAACCCCAAGTTCGGGCGGGACGAGGACGAGGGGCTGCCGGCCGATCACACGGAGCGGATCGACGCTCTGGAGGAGTCGAACGGTCGCGACGCCGACCGCACCGAGCGCGTCGACGTCCGCCCGTTCGCGTTCACGCGCACCAACCCACTCGAGACGGATCCGATGTCGGAGTCCGGCTCCCTCGAGGAGACGCCGCCGATCACCATCTCCGAGAAGGCGCCGCTCCGCTTCCCGAACGAGCGCGGTGAGTCGCTGACCCAGGAGATCGCCGAGGCGGTGATCGACGCCGCCGAGACCGCGGAGCCGGCCCGGCTGGGTACGGCGCAGATCGACATGCGCGATCTGGACGCCGAGGCCGTGGTCCGGCCCGCAGAGGTCAAGCCGCCATTCGCGGGAGGAACCTGGGCCGACGCCATCGGCGACGCGGACGCCGCCGACGAGCCCCTCCGCATGGACGCGCACCGCGTCGGGACCGGCGCGGCGCTCGACGGCCCCAACCACACCGGCGCCAAACTCCCAGGCGCTACGGGCGACGGCATCGAGGCGGACACCGCCCCGGGGTTCGAGCATGCACCCGAGGCAATCGTCGCCGAAGCGGACGACGACGCAGAGGCGCAGCGCACGGCCGAGATTGCACGCGAGGAAGAGGAGTGGCGCGAGGCCGAACAACGGCTGCAGGCAGAGGTCGAGGAACGAGACGCGCGTGCCGACGACGGGATGCACGTCGCAGAGGCGGAAGGCTTCGCCGAGGCCGAGGGCGCCCACCTCACGGGCGGCGTGCGCCGGGCCGACGAAGAGAGACCCCTCGAAGAAGAACCCCGCGCCCCTGAGGCGCACGGCGATGAGGAGCGACCCGGAGAAGAACGGGGCGCAGCAGAAGCGGCGCGAGCCCAGGATCGACTCGAGGATGAGCGCCGGGCCGACGAAGAGGCGCGACTCCAGAAAGAGCGCCGGGCCGACGAGCGCCGGGCCGAAGAGGCGCGACTCGAAGAAGAAGAGCGGCGCGCCGAGGAGGAGGCGCGGCTCGACGATCAGCGCCTCGCCGAGGAGCGCCGGGCCGAAGAAGAGGCGCGGCTCGTCGATCAACGCCGCGCAGAAGAAGAGGCGCGACTCCAGGAAGAACGGCGCGCAGAAGAAGAGGCGCGACTCGTCGATCAACGCCGCGCAGAAGAGCGCCGGGCAGAAGAAGAGGCGCGGCTCGTCGATCAACGCCACGCCGAAGAGCAGGCGCGACTCGACGATCAGCGCCGCGCAGAAGAAGAGGCGCGGCTCCGAGAAGAACGGCGCGCAGAAGAAGAGGCGCGACTCGACGATCAGCGTCGCGCCGAAGAAGAGGCGCGACTCGACGATCAGCGCCGCGCAGAAGAAGAGGCGCGGCTCCGTGAAGAACGGCGCGCCGAAGAAGAGGCGCGACTCGAGGATCAGCGCCGCGCCGAGGAGCGCCGCGCAGAAGAAGAGGCGCGACTCGACGACGAGCGCCGCGCCGAAGAAGAGGCGCGACTCGACGACGAGCGCCGCGCCGAAGAAGAGGCTCGACGCGACGAGGAGCGCCGCGCCCAGGAAGAGGCGCGCCGTGCTGATGCGCGCCGGCCCGACGAGCGCCGCGCCGAGGAAGAGGCGCGACTCGACGACGAGCGGCAGGGCCTGGCCGCCGCGAGCGAGAGTCCGGGCGAGGGAACGCTGCTGCACCCGGCCAGCCCTGCTGCCGAAGCGCCGTCGGAGGAGGCGCTCGACGATGACGCGTGGTGGGAGGCGGAAGCGCGCCTGGTCACGGAGGGGCCGCCGACCATCGTCGATGAAGAGCCGGACGACGACGACGTCGAGGCCGAGGGCACGCCCGATCTGGCGCGGGCCGCAGCCCGGGAGGCCGAGTCGCTCCCTTCGTCCGAGCCGTCGCTCCTCGACCCCGACGCCCCGCTGCGGGCGCCCTTCGAGCCGCTCGAGACCGAGGCGCCCGAGCCGTTCGATCCGATCTCCGCCGGCGAGCTGATGGCCGACGACGAGGCCGTCGGGGCCTCGCCCGCAGACGCTCCGTATGCGTGGCAACCCCCGGCGCCCGAGGGGCCGACCACGCCGAGTCCGTACCCTCCCCTCGAGCCGTTCGACGCGCGCGAGCCCGAGGTGCCGGCCGCGTCGGCGGACGAGGCGGCCGCCGCGATCGCCGCCGCGGCGCAGGGCGAAGCCGAGACCCATGCGCCGTCGTCGTTCCACGAAGAGATCACGGACGAGTCCCACTCCCAGACCCCGGTCACCGCACACGCTGCGGAGTCCGCCACCGAGGTGGTCGAACCGCTCGACGCCCGGGTGACCCCGGCGGCCGCCGCCGAGGTCAGCGTCACCGGAGTCGACGCATCGCGCCGGGCCAAGAGCGATCCGAGCAGCGTGCGGCGGAGGCTCTCGAGCGCGCCCAGGGTGATCGTGGAGCGCGGCTCCGGCGCCACCGATGCGGGCGAGGCCCGCCGGCACGCCGACGCCGCGTTCAGCGAGGAAGCGACGCTCGTGCCCCCCGAGCAGCGTGCAGCGGAGGAGGCACGGCCGGGCCCGATCGCCGGGAGGTCCCTGGAGCTCGGGACCGGTGATCTCGGCGGCGATCGGATCGTCGGTATCGACCTGGGCGGTCGCTGGATCCGGATCGGCGTGATCGACAAGAACGAGCTCGAGCTGATCCCGGTGGGCGACGCGGTCTACGTCCCGGCGCTGGCCGCGATCCGGCGTGACGGAAGCCTCGCCTTCGGCAGCAAGGCGCTGGCGATCACCGCCGAGCATCCGTCGCGGGGAGTCTCGCCGCGCGACGTGCTCCACGCGCTCGCCCCGGGCGCCGTGAACCCGAACCGCGCTGGAGCCTCGCGGATCCGCTCGTACGAGGGCGGGAGCGCGCTGCTCGAGATCGGCGATCAAACGCTCTCACTGCACGAGCTGATGGTGTCGTTCTTCCGCTGGCTGCGCTCGGCCGTCGAGGAACACCTGCACACCACTGCCTTCCGGGCGATGATCTCCGTCCCGCACGATCTCGACCCGGAGGCGCGCATGATGATGAAGCGGGCCTGCACCGACGCGGGCCTTCGCATCGCCCGCCTGGAGTCGGAGCCGAACGCCGCCATCCGCGCCTACAACCTCTTCGAACGCCCGGTGGACCACGCTCTGCTGGTGGACTTCGGCGCCTCGCACCTGGCGATCGCGCTCTTGAAGCGCGGCCGCGAGACGTTCGGGATCGCCGGACACGAGTGGTTCGACGACCTGTCCGCGCGCGACCTCGACAGCCGCGTCGCGGACCTCACGCTCGAGGAGCTCAAGGTCCAGGCCGGGGAGGATCACACGCAAGATCCGATTGCGAAGGAGCGCTTGATCGAGGCCGCCGAGAAGGCGCGGCTGGACATTCGCCGCGCGCCGACGATCGAGCTCAAGGTGACGTTGCACGCGCCCGGCGGCGCAGCGGGCGTCGGCGTCGAACGAACGATCAACCTCCCCCGCAGCCGCATCTACCAGATGACCGAGCAGCTGATCGGCGAGATCTGCGCGCGCGCGCAGCGGCTCTCGCGCGAGGGTGGCGTCGATCCGCGAGCCCTCGGGGCGATCCTCATCGCCGGCAGTGGAGGCACGTACCCTCCGCTGGTGCAGTCGCTCCAGAACCTCACCAGCATCGAGCCGCTGCAGAGCATTCCTCCGTCCCAACTCTTCGCCCATGGCCTCGCGCGCAGCGGCCTGGCGCTCGAGCGCCAGGAGAGCGCTGCCCGCTCGGGCGCGCTCGAGGCCTCGATCGGCCTAGAGCTCCCCGGCGGCCGCTTCCGCGCGCTGCTCAACGCCGGCGACAAGCTCCCGGCGCGGCTGATCCGACCCTTCCCGACCCGCGACGGGCAGTCCGAGGTCGACCTCCGCCTCTATCAGGGCGACGCCGAGTTCGTCCGCTCGTGCCGATCCCCTGGGCGCCCTCCACCTGGCCGGACTCCCGCGGCAACATCCAAAGGTCGAGATGGAGATGACGGTCGACAACGAGGGCGTGCTCGAGGTGACGCTCCGCGAGACCTCGAGCGGCGCCTCCGAGCGTCTGATGGTGGCGACCCAGCAGACCCCCGACGCGAAGAAGAAGGGCATTGCGCCGCAACCACAGCTCCAGCCCGAAGCCGCCAAGAAGCCCCAAAAGAGCGGCTTCCTCTCCCGCCTCTTCGGCCGCCGCTAATACCGTGCAGTGAGGTGGAGCGTGCGATCGCCCGCGAGGTCGATCACCGCCTTCTCGAAGGGCGGGGGGCCCATCGAGCCCTGCGCGTCGTTGCCGAAGCCGTAGCCTTCCTTGGGAACGCCGAAGAAGTTGGTGTCGAGCTTTAGATTGTCGTTCTCGTCGTGGATGAAGCTGACCGCGTACTTCCCGGGCGCCAGACCCGAGAAGACGCAGGTGGCGTGATCTCCTTCGATCTTCGCCGACGCGCTCATTCGCGCGCGTCCGGGGTCCTTGGGAAAGCCTTCAGCACGATCGAACACCAGACAGCGGACCGTGCCCTTGTCACTGTGCAGGCCGGTGATCTCCACGCGGAGGGAGGGCGCGGCCGCGAGCGTGAGCAGTCCCAAGAGTGTCAGAGCGCTAGACATGATTCATTCTCCTCATCGAGTCAGGGTTGGACGGCAACAAGAGCAGATAGCAAGCCGGCACCACCACCAGCGTGAGCAGCGTCGACGCGATCAGCCCCGCGATCATCGCGGAGGCGAGCGGTGGCCAGAGCGGCGAGTCGGACAGGAGCAGCGGCACCATTCCCGCCACCGTCGTGGTGGTGGTGAGAAAGATAGGGCGTGTCCGCAGGAAGATCGCGCGGCGCATCGCCTCCACCGTCCCTCGGCCCTGGGCGACCAGATGATCGGCGACGTCGATCAGCACGATCGCGTTGTTCACCACGACGCCGACCAGCGCGATCACGCCGAGCAGCGACATGAAACCGAACGGCTGGCCCGCGAGCAGCAGGCCCGGGACGACGCCGGCCGCCGCGAGCGGGACCGTGGTCATGATGATGCCCAGGCGCCGGAACGAGTTGAACTCGATCAAGATGAACAACAGCAGCAAGACCGCGCCCAGCGGCGCCGCGACCACGATCGCGCGGTTCGCGTCGCCCGAGCCCTCGCTGTTGCCGCCGAGCTCCCAGCGCACGCCGGCGGGGAGGTCGGTGGTGCCCAGCGCGGGGATCAGGCGATCGAGCACGCGGCTGTAGGGCACGCCGCTCGCCAGCTGGGCCGCCACGGTGACCACGCGGCGTCGATCGCGTCGATGGATCACGGCCGGCCGCCAGCGCGCCGAGACCGCGGCGACCTGGCCGACGGGCAGGAGGGAGCCCCGCTCGGTGGTGACGTAGATGCCGTCGAGACGGTCGGGCGACATCGACTCACCGGCGCCGTCGCGGAGGACGATGGGCACCGGATCGTCCCCGGAGCGCAGCTGTCCGGCGGGCGTGCCGCGGGTCTGCCGGAGCACCGCGGCAGAGACCAGCGCGCGCGAGGTTCCTCGGCGGCCCGCGGCCGCATCGTCGACCGCGAAGGCGATCGTTGGCGCGCCGATCCCCAGGTCGTGTCGCACGTGCGCAGCGCCGGGGATCGCCCGGAGCGTGGCCATGACGCGCTCGGCCGCCTCGTAAAGGTCGGGGAGACGGTCGCCGTACAAGCGCACCTCCACCGGCGACTCGAGCGGCGGGCCCTGCTCCAGGCGCCGCGGGATCACCTCGACCTCCGGGAGCTCGGCGCGCGCGATCTCCTCGATCCGATCCATGAGAGCATCGACGTCCTCGGGGGAGCGCGTGCGCACCATCAGCTGCGCGAAGTGCGGGCTCTTGGGCCGGTTCGGAAGGTTGTAATAGAACCTGGGCGTCGAGCGTCCGACGAACGCGGCCACGTGCAGCACCGAGGGCTCGCGAGCGAGCCGCGTCTCCAGCACGCGTGCGCTCTGATCGATCGCGTCGAGGTGGCTCCCCTCCGGGAGGAGCATCTCGACCACCAGCTGATCGCGCCCCGAGTCGGGGAAGAAGCTCCGGTCCACGAAGAGTGCCCCTGCGCCTGCGAGCGCCACCGCCACCCCGGCGGCGAAGAGCACCGTCTTCGGACGGCGGCTGCTCACCAGCGATGCCCACGCAGAGAAGCGCGCGATCCGCCGGCTGCGGCCCCTCGCGCGCGGCCGGAGGAACGTCGCCGCCAGCACAGGCGTCACCACCACCGCGAACACGTAGCTGACCACCAGCGTCAGCATCACGACGATCGGGATCGCGCGCGTGAACTCGCCGGTGCTCCCAGACGACATCGCCATCGGGACGAAGGCGGCGACGGTGGTGCCGGTGGCGGTGAGAAGCGGGAACGCGAGCTCACGAACCGCGGCGGACGCAGGGTTCGAGATCCCACGGTCCAACCCCTGCTGCACGCTCTCCGCGACCACGATGGCGTTGTCGACCAGCATGCCGAGCGCGAGCACCATCGCCGCAACCGACAGCTGATGCAGCACGCCACCGCCGAGCGCATAGAGCCCGAGCGACGCCAGCGAGACCAACGGCACCACCGCGGCCACCACGGCGCCCAGACGGAGACCCATGAACACGATCAACACCAGCGCGACGATCGCAGCGCCCGAGATCAATGAGGCCCCGAGACCGGAGAGACGGGCCTCCACATAGTCCGGCTGGAAGCTCATCTCGTCGATCACCAGCGGCGCCACTGCGGATCGGACAGAGGTGAGCTCGCGTCGGATCGAGCGGCCGAGTTCGACCACGTCGATGTTCGCCTTCGGGACCACCGACACGCCCACGCCCGGGGCGCCGTCCCAACGCATCCGCGACTCGGCGGGCTCGGTCGGGCCATAGCGAACGGTCGCCAGCGATCGCAGCGGGACCGCAGAGCCAGAGGGCAGCACGACCGGCGTGTCCGCGAGATCGTCGAGCGACTGGAACTCCGAGGTCGGCTCGAGGAGGAGCGCACGATCGCCGAGATGGACCGCACCACCTGGAATCGAGCGGTTGCGCGCCTCCAGCTGCCGCGCCAGCGCCTCCGCGGAGATCCCGAGACGCACCGCCACGCGATCGTCCCACTCGATCGTGATCTGCTCACCGGGGTCCGGCTCCAGCTCGACCTTCGACACGCCCGGGACCGCGAGCAACCTGCGGCGCACCTCGCGGGCCGCGCGCCGCAGCAGAGAGAGGTCCGGACTCCCGGTGATCGCCAGGACCACGGCGTCCTGATCCGAGACCACGTGCGTGTCGAGCTGCGGAGAGAGCACGCCCTCTGGCAGGTCCGCCTGGGCCTCCACCAGCGCGCGCCGCACCTCGTCCCACGCCGAGTCGACGTCGTCGACGTCGTCCTCGAGCTGGATCTGGGTCACCGCGACGCCGGCCCGCGCGGTCGCCACCACTCGGTGGATCTCGGCGACCTCGGCGAGCTGGTCCTCGATGGGCTCGACCACCAGCCGCTCGATCGTCTCCGGATCCGCCCCCGGAAACGGAACGATCAGTAGACCGAAGCGGTCGTGGAGCCGCGGATCCTCCTCGCGTGGCATCGTGAACCAGGAGGCGAGACCGGCGGCGGAGAGCGCGAGCGCGACCGTGAGCGCGACACGCTTGCGATCGAGGAGGAGCGCGACCGCGTTCATCGGCGTACCTCCACCCGATCACCGTCGGCCAGATTGGCGTGTCCGCCGACGACGACCAGATCGCCCTCGGCAAGATCGCCCTTCACTGCGATCTCGGCGCCGAAGATCTCTCCGGCCTCGACGGTTCGACGCTTCGCAACGCTCTCCTTCACCACGAACACGAACGGCTCGGCCCCCGCGCCGGCCACCGCGCCGATCGGAACTGCGGTGACCGGATCCTCGCGGCTCTGAAAGCGCACCTCGGCGGTGGAGCCCGGCACGATCCTGGCGGCGGGATCGAGCAAGAGGCGCACCGGGAACAGACGCCCCGTGCCGGCGGCTCCGGCGCCGATCGCCTCGATGCGTGCGGCGTAGCGCTCCCCCGAGCCGGCCAGCGGAAAGCGGACCTCGACCGGAGTCTCCACCTCGAGGCGAGCGCGGACCGACTCGGGCACCTCGACGCGGATCTCCAGCGCTCCGTCGCCCGCGATCGCGACCACTGGCTGACCCGGCTGCGCGTACTCACCCGACTGCCGGAACAGCTCGGTGACCACGCCGTCGAACGGAGCCACCAGCCGTGCCTCCTTGAGCAGGCGCTCGACCTCGCGCCGCTCTGCGACTGCGGCCCTTCGCCGCGCGGTCGCGATCTCGATCGCGGAGCCGATCTTCTCCACTTGCTGCTTCGTCGCGGCGTTGCCCTGGGCGAGCCGCTCGAGACGCGCGCCGTCGCGCTGGAGCTGCGCGAGCTCCCGGTCGAGTGCCAGCAGCCCGGCCTCGGCCTGCTCGAGACGAAGCCCGAGCTCTTCGGTCGAGAGGCGCGCCAGCAGCGCGCCGGCGCGGACGCGATCACCGACCCCGACCGGACGCGACTCGATCCGGCCCGGGATCGTGAAGGCGAGGACCGCTCGATCCTTCGCCTCGGTCTCTCCGAAGAACAGGAGCGTGCGCTCGCGGCGGGTCTCGACCGCGGCCACTCGAACTGCCCGCGGTCGCGGCGCCGGAGCGGCCGGCGCCCGGCTGCAGGCCGCAGTGGCGAGCGTGAGCCCGAACACATTGATATAACTCACGATTCCAGCCGAACTAAACATCGTTCAGATGAACATGTACGGCGAATCTAAGCGATGTCAAGATGTGTCCGTCGAATGAACACGCCCAAACCGCCGGGCCGATATCACCACGGCGATCTGAGGCACGCGCTGGTCGAGGCCGCACTCGACGTGATCGCCGAGGAGGGTGTGGACGCCATCTCACTGCGGCAGCTCGCCAGGAAGATCGGCGTCACCACCGCCGCGCCCTATCACCACTTCAAGGACAAGGAGGCGGTGCTGGCCGCGGTGGCCGCGGAGGGCTTCCGGGCGCTCAACGACGAGGTCGATCGATCCACGGGCGACCTCACCGAGCCGGCGGCCCGCTTTCGCGCGATGGGCGCGGGCTACATCCGCTTCGCCGTTTCACACCCGTCCCACTACCAGGCGATGTTCCGTCCCGAGCTCCGCGCGCCCGAGCTCTATCCGGAGCTCGATCGGGTCGCGAACCTGGCGTTCGATCGCTTGCTCCAGGCGATCGGAGCCGTGCGGCCGGAGCTCGGTCCGGAGCAGGTGGGCGCGCTGGCGATCCTCTCCTGGAGCACGGTCCACGGCTTCTCGATGCTCTGGAGCGGCGGAGCCATCACCTTCAAGGTCGGCCTCGATCGACCCGAGCCCCTGATCGATCTGGTCACGGACCACTGCGTCCGGTTGGTCGCCAGCGCAGAGCTCTGACCCGACGGCGATTGAGGATGACTCGATCCCGGATCGTTGGCTAACGTGCACGCTGGTGATCTCGAAGAAGCTCGCTCCGTTCGGCACGACCATCTTCAGTGAGATGACACGGCTCGCCCTCGAGCACGGGGCGATCAATCTGTCGCAAGGCTTTCCGGACTTTGAAGGTCCGCCCGAGATCGTGGAGGCGGCGATCGAGGCGCTGCGCGCGGGCCACAATCAGTACGCTCGCTCGATGGGTGCGCCGCCGCTGGTGGCGGCGATCGCGGGGCATCAGAAGACGTTCTACGACCTCACCTACGATCCGATGTCCGAGGTCGTCGTGTTCTCCGGCGCCACCGAGGGCCTGATGTCCGCGATGCTCGGGATCCTCGATCCCGGCGACGAGGTCGTGCTGTTCGAGCCCTTCTACGACAGCTATCCGGCCTGCGTGGCGATGGCCGGCGCCGTCCCGCGGTACGTCACGCTGCGCTTCCCCGACTTCGCCCTCGATCCAGACGAGCTGGAGGCGGCGTTCTCCGAGCGGACCAAGCTGGTCGTGCTCAACACGCCGCAGAACCCCACCGGCAAGGTCTTCGAGCGCGACGAGCTGGAGCTGATCGCGTCGCTCGCTCGCCGCCACGGAGCCTACGTCCTCACCGACGAGGTCTACGAGCACCTGACGTACGACGGCGTCGAGCACGTGCCGATGGCGACGCTCCCGGGCATGCGGGAGCGGACGCTCACCATCTCCAGCACCGGCAAGGCGTACTCGTTCACCGGGTGGAAGGTGGGCTGGGCGACCGGGCCCGCGCCGCTGGTCAAGGCGGCACAGGCGGCGCACCAGTTCGTCACGTTCGCCACCGCCACCCCGCTGCAGTACGCGGTGGCGGCGGCGCTCGAAGGCCACGGACGCGCGTTCTTCGCGGCGCAGGCGGCGGCGTTCACCGGGCGGCGCGATCTCCTCCTCGATACGCTCCGCTCGGCCGGCCTTGCCGCCGCCGTTCCCAAGGGAGCGTACTTCGTGCTGGCGGAGTTCGGGCCCGTCTTCGAGGGGAGCGACCTGGAGTTCGCGCGCCACCTGGTGAGCGAGGTCGGCGTGGCGGCGATCCCGCCGAGCTGCTTCTATGCCCGGGCCCCCGAGGAGGGGCGTCGACTGATTCGCTTCGCCTTCTGCAAGCGGCTCGAGACCCTCGAGGCGGCACGGACGCGGCTCGCCCGGCTGCAGCCCCGTTCGTAGCCCCGCACGCTACAGCGTCTGGTTTTTTCGTCGGTTTGTCGGATCGATCCGTCGTGTTTTCTGAGGGTGTATTCGAGATCCGCGGGCAGCGCTGCATGGATCGGGGATTGCTCGCATTACCGGCGCCATGGCCCGCAATCCGGACGATCTGACCGCTACCAAGATCCGCGATCGTCCCATCGACGACCAGGACACCGTCGTCGAGGACGCGCCCGACACGCTCGATGAGGAGTCCCTGAGCGGGCCCTACCAGTACTACCAGAGCAGCCCGGACCAGGACGACGAGGAGACCCGCCGCATCGTCAAGTCTGCGGTCGCGCTGCTGTTGGGTCAGACGGAGCCGAAGAAGTAGCCTGGCGGGGTGGCGCGCTGGCAGTTCTGGATCGATCGCGGTGGCACCTTCACCGACTGCCTCGGCGTCCATCCCGAGACGGGTCGAGTCGAGATCGCGAAGATCCTCTCCTCTGATCGTGCCCCCCTCGAGGGCATCCGCACCCTCCTCGGGCTGAGGTCCGGCGAGCCCATTCCTCCTTGCGACGTCCGCATGGGCACCACGGTCGCCACCAACGCGCTGCTCGAGCGCAAGGGCACGCCGATCGCGCTCGTGACCACGCGCGGCTTCCGCGATCTCCTCGCCATCGGGAACCAGGCGCGGCCTAAGATCTTCGAGCTCGAGATCGAGAAACACGAGGTCCTCTACCGCGAGGTCGTCGAGATCGACGCGCGCTGTGCCCCCGAAGGCACCATCCTCGCCCGACCGGATCCGAACGCGCTCGAGCGCGAGTTGACGGCGCTCTTCTCGCGCGGGATCGAGAGCCTGGCCGTCGTGTTGATCCACGCGTACGCAGCGCCCGAGCTGGAGCTCGAGGTGGGTGAGATCGCCCGCCGCGTCGGATTCCGCGACGTCTCGCTCTCGCACGAGGTCGCGAGGGAGATCGGGATGGTGGGCCGCGGCGACACGACCGCGGTCGATGCCTACCTCACGCCGCTGATCCGCGCGTACGTTCGCGGGCTGCTCGACGAGCTCCCCGGCAGCACGATGCTCGTGATGCAGTCGAGCGGCGGGCTCCAGGACGCCCTCTCCTTCCGCGGGAAGAACGCGATCCTCTCGGGACCGGCCGGCGGCGTGGTCGCGGTGGCGCGCATCGCCGAACGCGCCGGCCATCCGCGCGCGATCGGCTTCGACATGGGCGGCACCTCCACCGACGTCTCACGCTACGACGGTGCGTTCGAGCGCACCTACGAGGCCGAGGTCGCGGGCGTGAGGCTCCGCGCCCCGATGATATCCATCCACACGGTAGCGGCGGGCGGTGGCTCGCTCTGCCGCTACGACGGCTATCGCTTCACGGTCGGCCCTGAAAGCGCTGGGGCGTTCCCCGGGCCGCTCTGCTACGGGGCTCCCGGCGCAAGAGAGCTTGCGATCACCGACATCAACCTGGCGCTCGGCCGGATCCTCCCCGACCGATTCCCCTTCCCGCTCGATCGCGCGCGCGTCGATGCGGCCCTGGCAGCGCTGCAGAAGGTCGTGCCGGACAAGTCGATCGAAGAGATCGCCGAGGGCTTCTTCACCATCGCCAACGCCAACATGGCCGAAGCGATCCGGCGCGTATCGATCGCGCGCGGCTACGACGTCCGCGACCACACGCTGGTCGTCTTCGGCGGCGCCGGCGGCCAGCACGCCTGCGCGATCGCCCGGCTGCTCGGCATCGGCTGCATCCTCTTCCACCCGTACGCCGGCGTGCTCTCGGCCTTCGGGATGGGCCTCGCGGACGTGACCTGGCACGGCGTGCGCGACGCCGGCCGCCGCCCTCTCGACGGCGACACCGACCGGCGCCTCCAACCCTTGTGGGACGCGCTCGAAGCCGAAGCGCTGGCGGCCCTCACCGAGGACGGCTTTCCCACGAACGCCATCCGAACGGTGCGCCGCCTCGACCTTCGCTACCACGGCACCGAGACCGCCCTGACGATCCGCGACGACCCCACCGACCGCCGCGCCCGCTTCGAGTCCCTCCACCAACGCCGCTTCGGCTACCTCCGCGCGGGACACCCTGTCGAGGTGGTCGCCGCCCGCGTCGAAGCGATCGCCCCAGCACCCGTCCCCACCGCGGAGCGAGGGGCCACAGCTCGACTGGCTCCGCCCGAACGGGCCGCGACGAGCTTGTTCTACGACGGGCGCTGGATCGGCGACGTCCCGGTGGTGGAGCGTGAGGCGCTGGGGAGCGACGTGCACGCGGGCCCGCTCCTGATCGTGGAGCCCACCAGCACGATCGTGGTGGAGCCGGGCTTCTCGGTCTCGGCCGGCGAGGACGGGGTGCTCCATGTTCGCGCCGATGCAGTGCCCGGTAACGTTGCGCCCGATGACGCGGCGCCCGATCCGATCGCGCTCGAGATCTACAACAACCTCTACATGTCGATCGCCGAGCAGATGGGCGTCGTGCTGCGGCGGACCGCGCTCTCCACCAACATCCGGGAGCGTCTCGACTTCTCGTGCGCCGTCTTCGATCGCGACGGCGGCCTGGTCGCGAACGCACCGCACATTCCGGTGCACCTCGGAGCGATGAGTGAGTCGATCCGCGGTGTGCTCGACGTCCATCCGGACCCGCGACCCGGCGACGTGTTCGTCACCAACGATCCCGCCGGTGGTGGCTCCCATCTCCCGGACATCACCGTGATCACGCCCGTGCACGGACGGAGCGGCGAGCTGCTCTTCTTCACCGCCAGCCGGGGTCATCACGCCGACGTCGGAGGCATCACGCCAGGATCGATGCCTCCGTTTTCTCGCAGCCTCGCCGAGGAGGGCGTGGTGCTGCGCGCGCTCGAGATCGTCCATCGGGGGCGTCTCGACGAGCAACTGATCCTGGAGACGCTCGCCTCCGGCCCCCACCCCGCGCGCAACCCCCGCGAGAACCTCGCGGACCTCGAGGCGCAGATCGCCGCCAACACCACTGGAGCCCGCCTGCTCCTGCGCATGGTGACGGAGCGCGGCCTTCCGGCGGTTCGAGCGTACATGAGCCACGTGCAGGACAACGCGCGCCGGCGCGTGGAGGATGCGATCGGACGGCTCCCGGGCGGTGTCCATCGCTTCGAGGACGCGCTCGACGACGGCACTCCGATCGTCGTGACGCTCACCGTCGACGGCCGCCGCATGAGGGTCGACTTCACGGGCAGCGGTCCCCAGAGCGACGGCAACCTCAACGCGCCGCGGGCGGTCGCCGTCTCAGCGGTGCTGTACGTGCTGCGCGCGCTGGTCGGCGAGCCGATCCCGCTCAACAGCGGCTGCCTCGCACCGATCGAGCTGGTCGTACCCGAGCGCTCGATCCTCTCGCCCGATCCGGATCGCGCGGTGTGCGGCGGCAACGTCGAGACCTCGCAGCGCATCGTCGACGTCCTCCTCGGCGCCCTCGGCCGCGCCGCCGCCAGCCAGGGCACGATGAACAACCTCACCTTCGGAGACGCCACCTTCGGCTACTACGAGACGATCGCCGGCGGCGCGGGCGCCACCCCGGGTCACGCCGGCGCCTCCGCCGTCCACACGCACATGACCAACACGCGCCTCACCGACCCCGAGGTCCTGGAGTCGCGCTTCCCCGTCCGCGTGCTCGAGCTCTCCATCCGGCGCGGCTCCGGAGGCCGCGGCCGCTGGCCCGGCGGTGACGGCGTGGTCCGCGAGCTCGAGCTCCTCCGCCCCCTCCACGTCTCCATCCTCTCCGAGCGCCGCACCCGTGCGCCCTTCGGCCTGTGCGGGGGCCAACCCGGCGCGCCCGGACGGAACCTGCTCGACGGTGTCGAGATCCCCGGTAAGGCGGAGGTGGAGGCGAGGGAGGGGGCACGGCTGCGGATCGAGACGCCGGGGGGAGGGGGGTACGAGCGTCCTCGGACGGCAGACGTGATCCGTAATCCGTGATCCGTGGTCCGTGATCCGTGATCCGTGATCCGTGGTCCGTGGTCCGTGACCGTGACCGTGACCGTGACCGTGACCGCCGTAGGAGCGGAGGCCCGATCGTGTCCAGCGGATCGCACCTGCAGCGGTCACCGTCACCGTCACCGTCACCGTCACGGACCACGGATCACGGATCACGGATCACGGATCACGGATCACGGATCACGGATCACGGATCACGGATCACGAAAAAACACGACCCCACCGACCACGCCCCTCAATCGCTCAGCCCAAAAAACCCGCGGATCTTATCCAGGAGGTCCTTCGTCTGGTCCGGGTCCGGCGCCCTCTCCAGAGACTCCATCGCGTTCGCCAGCTCGACCTTCCTCCGCGTGAGGATCTCGGCGATCTCCTCGGCGACGGCGGGCCGCTCCTTGAGGATCTCCGCGAAACCGTGGCTGTCGAGACGGAAGCACTCGACGTCGGTCTCCGCGATCACGGTGGCTGAGCGCGGGGCGCCCGTCATCAGGCCCATCTCGCCGAAGAAGTCGAGCGGGCCCAGGCGGCTGATCATCTTGGAGCGCCCGTCCGGCATCGCCACGTGGACCGAGGCCTCGCCCTCGAGGATCACGTAGAGCCAGTGGGCCTGGGCACCCTGATGCGTCATCGTCTCGCCCTTCGCGAACGGGGCGAGGCGGCTGTGGCGGGCCAGGTGCAACAGCTCCTCGGGGGAGAGGTGGGCGAACAGCGGGACGCTCGCCAGCATGCGCGTCACGTTCGCCTCGTCCTCGATGGACTTGCGCTCCTTCCGGCGGGTGGACTCCTTGGTCATGAAGATGGCGTGCGCCGGCATCGAGAGCGGGATGGCGACCCGCTTGAGCGCGAGGTAGATGCGCTGGCGGACCACGCTGTCGGTGGGATCGTCGTGGGCGAGGTCGGTGAGCCAGTACCGGATCGCGTAGCGGCAGTAGCTCTCCGAGAGATCCATCAGCACGCAGTTCGGTTTGGGCTTTAGCGCGACCCCCTGGATGGGTGCCGCGCAGAGCGACTCGACCACGGCCTCGATGACGTCCGACGGCTGGAAGCGGAAGTCCACGTTGAACCAGATCCAGCGGCGGAGCTGGGTGGGCTCCCCGGAGCGCTTCCCGAGGACCAGCACCTGCTGCTTGGTCAGCACCGAGTTGGGGATCACGAGCGTCTCCCAGTTGCGCGTCTCGATGGAGACGTACCGCCAGCGGAGGCTGGTGACCTTCCCCGTGAAGTCGCCGACCTTGATCCAGTCCCCGGTCTGGATCGAGTCGTCGAGCTGGAGCGCCAGGCCCGAGAAGAGGTTCCCGAGCGTGTCCTGCAGCGCGAAGCCCACCACCGCTGTGAGCACGGCGGAGGTCGCGATCAGGCTGGAGAGATCGACGTTGTACGAGGAGGCCACCGCGACGGTGACCAGCAACGCCGCCAGGCCGTTGACCAGATCCTGGAGGATCCGCGGCGGGCTCACGTGCAGCTTGGGGAGAAGGATCGAGAACAGGAGGCCGCCGGCCATGAGGACGGCCGCCACCCCGGCGCTGATCGAAGCCAGCAACGAGAACACGCCCTGAGCCACGCTGCCGGTGTCGACCAGCAGCGCGGAGACCAGCAGCGCCAGATGCGTGACGACGACGCCCACGAGCAGGAGGCGCCGGCGGCGATCCTGGGGCGCGAACGCGCGAAGCAGCGGCAGCATCGCGACCAGGGCGATCACCAGGAACAGCGTGAAGGACCGCTGCCCGAGGGAATGGACGTCGAGCCAGCTCATGCGCCGCTCGGTATCTTGCCCGACCGCCGACGGCGGACAACGCCGCCGCGTCCTCCCATGTCGTCTCGGGTGCGCGGATGTCGCCTCGGAGCGCTCCGGGTGTCCTTCCGCCTGGACCGATGACCGGGTAGCCTCCGCGCCGTGCGTGTGAGGGAACCTTGACTGGTGTCCAGGCGCGAGGCGTAATGGGGCGGTTGAGATTGATTCTCAGTTTCATCTTGATCGCCTCGGTGCCTGCGACGGCCGGCGCGGAGGAGGCGACGGTCTCGACCACCACCACCACGGCCGAGGTGTCCGTGGCCCCGGTCCCCGAGAAAGCCCCGCCGAAGGCCCAAAAGGACGACGTCGAGGAGCTGGTCATCACCGGCTCCCGCCTCAAGGAGCGGCTCGAGGACACCACCGTCACGACCGAGCTGATCAACAACCGCGAGATCGACGAGTCGGGGGCCGAGAACCTGACCGAGCTCCTGGAGGAGCAGCCGGGCGTCGAGCTGGAGCGCTCCACCCGTGGGACGGGGGTCCGGCTGATGGGCCTCGATCCGGAGCACGTGCTGGTCCTGGTCGATGGCGAGCGGGTCACCGGTCGGATCGGCGGCGCGATCGATCCCACGCGCTTCACCCTCGAGAACGTCGAGCAGGTCGAGATCGTGAAGGGCGCCGGCTCCGCCATCTACGGCTCGGAGGCGATCGGCGGCGTCATCAACATCATCACCAAGGCCCCCCGCAAGCCGCTGGAGGCCAGCGTCCGGGGCACGTACGGCATGTTCAACACGGTCGACGCCGTCGGCAGCGTTGGGGGGAAGCTCGGCCCGGTCAGCAGCCTCTTCACTGGCGGCTACCACCGCTCCGACGGCTTCACGCTCCAGTCGGAGGACGAGGACACCGTGAACCTCCAGACGACCGGTCCGAAGTTCGACGGCTGGGACCTCTCGAACAACACCATCGTCACGTTCGGGCCGCTCTCCCACCTCCGCGCCCGCGCCGAGTATCGCTCGCTCACACAGCACGCCAACGATCAGTTCGGGACCACCCGCGTCTCCGAGCGCTCGCAGACGCAGTCCTCGTGGACCGCCGCGTTGTCCCCGGAGATCGGCTTCGGCGACGCCGGCAACTTCAAGGGCACGCTCTCGCTCTCGCGCTTCATCTTCGACGACACGCAGCAGGCCGGCGGCACGGAGGACCATCTCTTCCAGATGATCGGCCAGCTCTCGCTCCAGGTGGACGACGAGGTCCTGGAGAAGAACCTGGTCTCGCTCGGGTTCGAGGGCATCCTGGAGCAGCAGGGCGGTACCAACAGCTCGCGCGTCCCCGGCACGACCGATCAGACGCAGGTCGACGACTTCTTCACCGGCGGTACCAAGTATCGTGAGCGCGCCGCCATCTTCCTCCAGGACAACTGGACCCCGGTCGACGACGTCTTCTACATCTCGGTCGTCCCGAGCATCCGCGTCGACGTCGACTCGCAGTTCGGCTCGGTGGCCACGCCGCGGTTCGCGGTGCGCTACGACCCCATCCCGGAGCTCTCGGCCCGCCTGAGCTACGGGCTCGGCTTCCGCGCACCGACGTTCGAAGAGCTCTACCTCGACTTCATCAACCGCGGATCCAACTACCTGGTCGAGGGGAACAACGGGCTCGAGCCCGAGCGCTCCCAGGCCTTCAACCTCACCGCCACGGTCAAGCCGTGGGACTGGCTCACCGCGATCGGCACGTTCTATTACATCAACCTCGACAACCTGATCGACACGCAGAACGTGGGACGGGGCGCCGACGGGCTGACGCACTTTCGCTACCGGAACGTGGAGTCGGCGCGCTCGACCGGCGCGGAGGCCTCGGTCGATCTCTCGCCGATCCCGGAGCTCGGCTTCGGGCTCGGGTACGTCTTCAACGCCACCCGCGACCGCGCGACCGATCTTCCGCTCGACGGCCGCGCGCGCCACAAGGGGACGGTCCGCATCACCTTCCACAGCGACGAATGGGGCCTCTCGGCGACGCTGCGCAGCCAGATCTACGGGCCGCGGATCTTCTTCCGCGACCTCGATGGCGATGGGGCGCTCGACCGCGTGACCACCAAGACGTACGCGACCATCGACTTCCGCGTCGAGAAGACCCTCTTCGACTGGTTCGGGCTGTTCGCCGGCTTCGAGAACCTCCTCGACAAGGGCGATCCGCTGTACACGCCGATCACCCCGCGCTCTTTCTACGGCGGGCTCTCGGCGCGGTTCCAGCTCGACGAAGCGCGCGAACCCAAGACTCCAGGAGGCTCAACTTGAAGACACACGTACTCGCAGGGCTCGGTCTGGCGCTCCTCCTGACCGGCTGCAGCAAGGACAACACCAGCGACGACACCGACGACGGCATGCCGCCCAAAGAGACCGACTGTGCCGACGAGGTCTTCATCGACGCCAGCTCGATGGACGTCTGGATCTACTACAATCTCGAGACGCAGAAGGTGGTGACGCCGGCGAACCCGGCCGACTCCACCGAGTGGGACCTGGCCTTCCAGCGCTTCAAGGTGATGTCGAACGGCGGCTCCAGCGGCACGGGCGGCGTCGAGGTGGCGCAGGTCCTCGCGACCGCCTGCAACGACCTGCTCGACGCTCCCTCGAACGGCTACCTGATCGACGCCGCCGACGGATCGGACGAGGGCGACGTGCCCGACTACGCGATGAGCTTCGGCCCCTCCTCCGAGACGGGACCGTGGGGCTACGACCCGATGACGCACCAGCTCTTCGACTCGGGCTCGGTCTTCGTGGTGAAGTCGGTCGAGGGCAACTACTTCAAGCTCGACTTCTTCGAGTACTACGGTCCGACGGGCGACTCCGCGCAGCTCACGTTCCGGTTCAACACCGTGAAGGCTCCCGAGGAGGTCCTCCCGCCGGGCGTCATCGAGGTCGAGAGCTCGCTCCGCGGCTACACGTACCTCGACATCACCGACGGCGTGATCACGCCGGCCGATCCCGACACGTCGACCGAGTGGGACGTGGCGGTGAGCGGGCCGGCCTGGCGCAGCAACGGCGGGCAGGATCGCGCCGGCATCGGCGGCGTTCGCCGCGCCGACAGCGGCGACTTCGACGCGATCACCACGGCGCCCACCATCGGCTATCGCATCGACGCCGAGATCCCGTATCCGGGGCCTCCGGGCTCCGGGATGTACGTCGGCAACCCGGTGCTGGTGGACTGGTACGACTACGACATGACCACCCACCTGGCCACGCCGAAGCCCGACGTCGTGTTCCTCGTCCGCGGCGGCGACGGCAGCTACGGCAAGCTCCAGCTCCTCGAGTACGACGGCATGTCGCTGACCTATCGGCTGAAGATCGCGCCCGTCACCAAGACCATCACGACCGAGAGCGCGACGATCGACGCCAGCGACGGTGCCGCCTTCACCTACTTCAGCCTCCGACTGGGTGAGACCGTCGACGTCGACGATCCGAGCACCAGCATGGACTGGGATCTGGGGCTGAGCCGGACGCGGTTCAAGACCAACGGCGGCACCAGCGGCCCCGGCAACGGCGCCGCCGTCGGTCCGATCGCCCAGCCGCTCGAACAGATCGTCGATCCCACGACCGCCACGTTCGCCGAGGACGCGATGATCGACGATCCCGAGGCGCCGGGGACGCAGTTCTCCGGGAACCCGGCGCTGGCCGGCTGGTTCGCGCTGACCGGCACCTCGACCACACCCAAGGATGTCGCGTACGTGGTGCGGACGGCGGACGGCGGCTACTCCAAGATGAAGGTCACCGCCTGGGCCGACGGCACCTTCTCGATCAATCACGCCTACGCCGGGGCCGGCGCCTCGTCGTTCTGAGCCTCACCGCGCGCAGCGGAAGCCGATGTGCGCGTTCGTGAAGTCCTCGAGATAGTCGAGCCGGTGCGTGACCTCGAGCTGCGCCTCGGTGGCGTGGCCGAACGAGCCTCCGCGGACCACCCTCGCCTTCCCGCCGCTCGGGCCCTTCGGATCGACCGCGTTCTTGTGGAGGTACGCGCGCGCGTCGTACCAGTCGCTCACCCACTCCATGACGTTGCCGGCCAATCGGCGGCGCCCTCGCTCGACCGGGAGCCGCGGAGGGCGCCCACCGGCGCGGTATAGGCGTGGCCGTCGTCGAAGCCGTCGATCGAGAGCCACTGCGGCTCGTCCTTCCGCATGGTGGCGTCCGCGAAGTTGCCGGAGCCTGCGGGCGGAGGCCAGACGTCCCCCCACACGAAGCGGCGGCCGTCCGTCCCGCGCGCCGCCCGCTCCCACT
Organism: uncultured delta proteobacterium; assembly: GCA_963803435.1. Classification (GTDB taxonomy): domain Bacteria; phylum Myxococcota; class Kuafuiibacteriia; order Kuafuiibacteriales; family Kuafuiibacteriaceae; genus CAWDML01. The sequence continues at coordinate 1,771,547 of CAWDML010000001.1, forward strand.
CGGCCTCGGTGGGCAGGCGCTTCTTCACGAACGCGCAGTACGCCGCCGCCTGCTTCCAGGAGACGCAGTTGATCGGGTGGAGCTCGAGGCCGGGCACGCCGCCGGTACAGAACCGCTTCTTGGCGGGCTCGTCGCACGCACCCGCTGCAACACAGCTTGCATACGCCTTGGCGGTCACCTCGGTGCGATCGATCTCGAACGCCGACAGCTGCACCTCGTGCTCCGGGCCGTCCCCCCGCTTCTCCCTCGCGTTCCCCATCCGGAAGGTCCCCGCCGGGATCGCGATCATCTCCGGCTCGGGGGCAGTGCGCGGGGGCCGGCGCTCGACGACCTCCTTCGGCTCCGCGATCGGAAGCAGCCGGACGCGGAGCGGGTGATCGCACCCGGGCGTGCGCTGGCCCTTCTTCCGGGCCCGCCGGCAGGTGCTCACGCGGCCCAGGTACTGGAGCGGCGCCGGGTTACTCTTGGACCGGCTCGGCCGCAGGAACCAGTTGCGCTCGCCGGCCACCGTCGGGGTGGGGCCGGCCACCAGCGACGCGCCCCCGAGCTCGATCGCGACCACCAGGTGGGTCGCCGAGGCGCAGTCCCCCGAGAGCGTGGCGCGGTCCAGCGACAGCGCCTCGGGGGCCTCGAGCCGCCCGACCACCTCCTCGTCGACCCGGAGCGCGCCGTACTGGTCGAGGGCGCGGGTGAGGCCGCCGGCGTGCAGCGGCAGGCGCTGGAACAGGTCGAGGCCGTCCTGGATCACCGCGCTCCGTCAATCGGGCGCAGGCGCGTACACGTAGGTGGCGCCGACCCGGCAGTCGGACTCCACGTCGAGCTCGGCCGAGCAGGCGTCGGTCTGATAGCGGACCGCGACCACGCCCCGTCCCGCCGCGTCGATGACGGTGTTGCGCAGGTCGGGCGCGATCCCGAGGAGCGCAGGGTCGCCCGGCGGCGGACATTCGGTCGCCGGAGGCTCGTCGACACCCCGGCCGCCCGCGAAGAGCTGGCACCCGGAGAGCACGACCAGGGCGGTCCACCATCCGCGCACGTCACCCCCGCCTTACCGTTCCTCCGGTTCGAATGCTAATGGAAGCCTCATGCTCGAGGGACGGATCGCGGTCATCACCGGAGGGACCCGGGGGCTCGGCAGGGCGATCGCCGAGCGCCTCGCCCGGGAGGGCGCGCTCCCGGCCTTGATCTACCGGAGCGATGCCGAGGCGGCCGATGAGGCCGTGGCGGCGCTCCGCTTGCACGCGCCTCGCACCGAGGCCTTCCGGTGCGACATCGCCGAGCCCACCGAGGTCGCGAGCGCGATCGACGCCGTCCAGGAGACGCTCGGGCCGGTCGAGATCTTGATCAACAACGCGTTCCGATCGGGACGTCCGCCGGTCAAGACGCACGACCTTTCGCTCGACGCCTGGGACGAGGATCTCCGCACCAACCTGAGCGGGCAGCTCTACATCACCCGCGCCTGCCTGCCGTCGATGATCGCGCGCGGCTTCGGGCGGATCGTGTTCATCGGCTCCCTCGCGATGCGCGGCGAGCAGGGCCGCGTCGCCTACTCCGTGGCGAAGCAGGGGCTCGTGGGACTGTCGAGCACGCTCGCACAGGAGTACGCGAAGCACGGCATCACCAGCAACGTGGTGAGCCCCGGGTTCATCGAGACCGGATCGTTCATGCGGCTCTCCGAGGAGATCCGGACGCGCGCGCTCGCGATGGTACCGTCGAAGCGGGCCGGCTCCGCGGAGCACGTGGCCGGGCTGATCGCACACCTCGTCGGCAAGGACGGCGGGTACACCACCGGACAGGTGATCGCGGTGGACGGAGGCGCGCGGTAGCTCAGCCGTGCGACTTGTAGAGGATCGCGGTCTCGTCCTCTTCCTCGACGGCAGGCGCGCGGTTCGGCGGCGCCATCATCGCGGTGGCCCGGCCCACCGCCTCCTTGTACTCGGCCAGGATCTGGTCGAACAGCTCGCGGACCGAGATCACGTCCTCGACCATCGAGGCGCCGGCGCCGGCGTAGAACAGGCCCTCCTGCAGGTTGCCCTCGTGGGCGGCCTTCTTGGCGCGACCGCGTCCGATGTACGCCCGGATCGCGTCATTGGGCTCGTTGGTCTGCTCCATCTCGAGGACCTTCTCGGTGACCGGCGACTTGAGCGCACGGCTGGGATGGAACTTCTTCGAGAAGACGGGGACGTCCGTCTCGCCCGCCTCGAGCAGGAGCTTCTGGTAGATGCGGGGCGCATTGCTCTCGCGGGTGGCGAGGAAGCGCGTGCCCATCTGGATACCGTCGGCGCCCAGCGCGATCGCGGCCGCCATGCCGTAGCCGTCGACGATGCCCCCGGCGGCGATCAGCGGGACATCGACGTTCCGCGCGACGTTGGGGATGTTCGTGATCGCCGTGATGCCCTCGGGAGAGACGTGCCCGCCGGCCTCATGGCTCTCCAAGACGATGGCGTCGACGCCGCAGGCGATCGCGCGCTGGGCCAGCTTCAGGTTGGGGACCACGTGGACGCAGATGGCGCCCGCCTGCTTGATCCGCGGCGTCAGCAGCTTCGGCGAGCCGGCGGACATGAAGACGATCTGGACCCCGTGGGCCAGGCACATCTCCAGGTGGGCGGCGTAGTCGCCGAGCACCAGCGGGAAGTTCACCGCGAACGGTCGATCCGTGAGCTCGCGGGCGCGCACGACCTGGACCTCGAACTCCTCGACGCTCATGACGGACGCGCCGAGCACCCCGAGACCGCCCTCGTTCGAGACCGACGCCACCAGCTCCGCCTCCGAGAGCCAGGCCATCGCGCCCTGGATGATCGGGTAGTCGATCCCGAGCAACCGCGTGATCGCCGTGTCGAAGGAGGGCCGCTTGGCAAAGTGGACGACGCTCATGAACTCACCCGTTACCTACCATCGGATCAGATGGGCACCCCACGTCATCCCCGCGCCGATGGCGAGGAAGACGATCAGATCGTTCGGCTTGACGTGTCCGAGCCGCACCGACTCATCGAGCGTGATGAAAGCGCTGGCCGCCACCGTGTTCGCGTACTTCTCGATATTCGTGAAGGTCTTGGACAGCGGCACACCGGTCCGCTCGAGGATGTGATAGAGGAGCCGCTTGTTCGCCTGGTGCGCAACCACGAAGTCGACGTCCTCCAGTCGATAGCCTCCTGCTTCCACCACCTCGTGGATCACCTTCGGCAGCACGTCGACGGCACAGTCCCAGACCGCGCGGCCCTTCATCTCGAGCTTCACGCTTCCGTTGGTGATCGCTTCAGGCGTGTACCAGGTCTTGGTCCCGCCGATGTACTGACCCACGAGCCCGGTCAGCGATCCGTCCGTCTTCAGGCGGCTCTCGAGGAATCCGCGGTGGCCGTCGGGTGACTTCGCCACCACCACCGCGCCCGCGCCATCGCCGAAGATGGGTGCGGTGGTCCGATCGCGCCAGTCGAGCGTCGTGCGGCTCACGATCTGTGTCCCGATCACCAGGATCTGGCGCGCCATCCCCGACTCGATCAGGCCGCGCGCCAGCATCGTGCCGCCGACCGCGCCGGCGCAGGCCATCTTGATGTCGAACGCGAAACACTGGGTGTGCGCGATCCCGAGCTTCTCTTGAATGTAACAAGCCGTCGCCGGCACCGGGACGTCGCCCGTACCGACCGAGCAGATGATCCCGTCGATCGTGTCGCGATCGATCTGGGCCGCCTCGATCGCACGGAGGGCGGCGTGGACGGCGAGATCACTCGCCTGTTCGTCGGGCGCGGCGATCCTGCGCTCGTGAATCCCGAGCTTCTCGACGATGAAACCTTCTTCACAGCCGGGCGCGTTCCGGCAGACCTCCGCGTTCGTCATCACGCGCTCCGGTAGATAGGCCCCGGTTCCGGAGATATACGCGCGCGGCATGCCTTCTCACGCTAAGGATTCGCGCCCTGGGAGGCTACTGGACGTGTGATGGACGGGACTTAGCCGCATGGGACATCGAGAGCCCAGGTCACCGCCGGCGAGTAATCTCGACGCGTACAGTTCGCGCGCCCACCACCGCGCCGGGCTTCTCGACGCGCACAGTCACCTGACCGATGCGCGGATCGAGCTCGACCACGCCGCGGGCGATCTCCTCCGCCACCGACTCGATCAGGTCGTGGTGCCGAGTGCGAACCACTTCCCGACAAATCTCCGCCACCTGGTCGTAGTCGACGGTGGCCTCGAGGACGTCGACCGCCGCCGCCTGGCGCAGCCCCGCCACCTCCATCTCCACGTCGACCACGAGGCGCTGATCGACGCCTTTTTCGTGGGGATAGACGCCTACGCCCCCCACCAGCTCCAGCCCCAAAACTGCGATACGGTCGTTCATTGCCCCACCCGTACGTACTGGGCCCTACATATGCGGAATCATTGAAGTTTCCCGCAACTGTAACCGGCCGGCCGCGATAATGAGAGTCCTCAGGAGGGATCCACCATGGCTGGGGAAACCGGACTCACCCGTCAGACCGTTCGTCAAACCATCATCTCCAATCCGCAGGCGGCGGCCGAGCTGTATGCCCTCATCGCCGCGGAGCGTTCCACGACTGTCCAGACGAAGTCTCTCGGGCAGTTCGAGGTGGACGGCCGGCGCCACGGGGTCTCCTACGAGAACCTCGACAGCCGAGACGTCGGCGCGCGGATGGCCGGCGACATCGAGATGGTCCCTGGGAACGTCTACACGATCGACGCCGGCGGTGAGATCGACAAGGGCGACCGCTACGTCGGGCCCGAGGATCGCCAGCTCAACCGCAGCGGGTCCCGCCTCCAGGTCGCCGTGGTCGACGAGAACGGTCGCGTCATCGACCGCCAGAACTACCGGCCCGGGATGCGAATCTCCACCGATCGCGAGGGCGCGCGCCTCGGCTTCGTCTTCGCCGACGGCGACCTGACCGACAACTCCGGTCGCTTCAACGTGAACGTTCGAGAGACCTCCACAATCGACGCGTCGACCGACATCTCGGTCCTCGCCACCGACGCCGACCGCATCGACCGCATCGCGAGGAGCGGCGTCGACTTCGACTCGGCGCCCGAGGCTGCCTTCCTCCCCAATCCCGACGTTCGCCTCTCGCGCCCCTCCGCCAATCGCGGCCTCCAGGTCGACCGCGGCGACAACGCGGTCGAGACCACCGACGGCTATCGCTTCGAGTTCCGCGACAACGAGGTCCGCATCGACTGGCCGGGACGCCACGACGACGGCGTCGCCGAGACCCGGATCCGCGGTCGCGACGTCCTCGAGGGCGACGGCACCACCTGGCAGGCCGAGGACGGCAACTACGTGCTCCCGAACGGCGCCATGTTCACGCTCGGGTACGACGACGACGGCAACATCAACAAGTTCACGCTGGTGCATGGCGACAGCCGCGTCGACGTGGCCGGCATCGGCGAGGGCAATCCGCGGATCGGACGCGTGCGCGAGGGCGGCCTCGAGTACCGGCGCCGCGCGGTCGAGGACAACTTCCAGGGCAGCACCTACCGGATGGGCGGGCGCAACGACGGCTGGTCGGACCTCGACATCAGCTGGAACCTCGAGCGCGGCGGCCAGAACGTCGGCCGGCTCGAGGACGACAACTGGATCCTGCGTGGCGCGCCCTACGAGGTGGACCCGCAGCTGAAGCCGACGTTCGGCACCCAGGACTACGAGCGCATGCTCCGCTCCGAGATCGAAGACGTGCGCTCCGCGCTCTCCGGCAACGCCCAGGCGCTCGGCGCCGAGCGGGACGTGGGGCGGCTGCTCGCCGACCACATCCTGGGATCCAGCGGTACCTACGATCAGTACGCCCAGGCGATGCAGGCCAGCGCCGACGCGCGCGATCCGTCGGGCTACTTCCAGCAGATGCTGGAGCAGATGTGGCTTCAGCAGATGCTCGGCGGCATCCCGGAATACTACGGCAACTTCGACAACGCGATGGGCGCGCTCCAGATGCTCCAGCAGCTGCTCGCCGCCCAGGCGGGGATGCAGAACGAGTTCAGCGCCGCCCAGAACCCGGTGCAGACGTTCATCCCGGCGTACCAGCAGCAGGTCGACGCGGCCGCCCTGGTGGATCAGGTCCTCCGCGGCCTGGGTGAGCGGAGGAGCCGGAGCCCGCAGCGCAATCGGCTCGATCGCTTCGACGTGGGTCGGGATCGCCGGGCCCGCGGCACGTTCGACCACGATCCGCGGGCGGCCCTGCTCCGCAACCGGATCAACCAGCAGGACTCGCGGCTGTCGAACCCGCGGGAGACCGTCGATCGCTTGAAGGACAAGCTCTCGTACGGCGTCTTCGACTGGGCGGTGACGGACGGTGAGGCGCACGACGTGATCTCCGAGCTGTCCCGAATGAACGATCGCGATCTGAGCGAGGTCGCCGAGCACCTCGGCCCCGACATGATCGATCGGCTGCTCGACAACCTCACCGACGAAGACAAGACGACGTTCCGGTCCACGCTCGATCGGCTGCGGGAGGTCCGCAACCTGCCGCGCACGACGCTCAGGGGCGCTGGCGAGAGCCCCGACGGCGTGGCCAGCGAGCTCACCGACACGCTGTCCTACGGCGCGTTCGACTGGGCGGTCACCGACGGCGACGCGCGGAGCGTGATCGATCGGCTCAGCAAGTACGGTGAGGCCGACCTGGCGAAGATCATCGATCAGATGGGCCCCGACATGGTGACCCGCCTGCTCGACAACCTGAGCGACGCCGACAAGACGCAGTACCAGAGTACCGTCGATCGACTGACCGCGGCCCGGAACGATCGTCGCGAGAGCGTCACCGACATGCGCGGCACAGTCGACGAGCTCAAGGACAAGATGTCGTACGGCGCCTTCGACTGGGCGATCACGGACGGCGAGGCGCGGGAGACCATCGACCGGCTCAGCAAGATGGGGGCGCAAGATCTCCGTCAGGCCGTCGAACACATGGGCCCGGAGGCCCTGACGCGCCTGGAGGAGAACCTCAGCGACGCCGACAAGGAGACCTTCGCGCCGACGCTGCGCCGGATCCACGAGCTGCGGAACGCTCCGCGCTCGGAGCTGCGCGATCCGAACGAGGTGGCGGATCAGCTGAAGGACAAGCTGTCGTACGGCGTCTTCGACTGGGCGGTGACCGACGGCGAGGCCCGCGACGTCCTCGATCAGCTCAGCCGCTACGACCAGCGCGATCTGTCGAAGATCTTGGATCGGCTGGGACCGGACATGACGTCCCGCCTCCTCGACAACGTGACGGACGCGGACCGCAGGATCTACGGGGACACGATCGACCGTCTCAATGCGGCGCGCAACCAGCCGCGCGAGCCCCTGGAGAACGCGCGGCAGGTGGTCTCGGACATCGAGAGCAAGCTCTCCTACGGCGCCTTCGACTGGGCCGTGACGGACGAAGAGGCCCGCGCGGTCGTGAGCCAGCTCTCGCGCTACGACCTCGGTGACCTGCGGCGGGTCGTCTCGATGATCGATCCGGATCTCCTGAACCGGATCGAGCCCAATCTGACCGACGCGGACCGCCAGGCCTACGGAGCGACCCTGGATCGAATTCGACGCGTCCGATGAGGATGCGATAGGATTCGCCCCAGCGGTTGGGGCCCCCATGACCACGAAAGACCCGAAGAAGCCGACGGCGAAGGAGAAGCTCGCCGAGCAACGCAAGATGAAGGCGGACCTGAGCGGCGCCCTGATGGCCGGCCGGCTCGCCGCCAAGACCGAAACCCGGGTCAAGGTCCCGGTCCAGGCCGAGATCGACCAGGCCGCGCCCAAGGCCAAGCGGGCGACGATCCCTCCCCCCATGAAGAAGAAGCCCGCTCCGGCGGCGGCCCGGCCTGCGCCTCGGCCCGCGCCGGGGAAGAAACAGAAGAGCGGGGTCAAGCGGGTCGCCTGGGATCCGAAGCGGCTCATGAAGTTCGTCGCCGGCGTGATCACGCTGGGTGAGCTCGAAGGGATCACCAAGGAGAAGCAATACGAGATGGCGAAGCTCGGCCATCGCTTCATCCGACAGGGCAAGCTCAACGAGGCGAAGACGATCTTTGACGGCCTGGTCGCGCTGGATCCCCACGACGCCTACTTCCACCTGGCGCTCGGTTCGATCGCCCAGCGCGAGGACGACCTCGAGGGAGCGGAGGCCCGCTATACGCGCGCGCTCGAGATCAACCCGTTCTCACCGCACGCGCTGGCCAACCGCGGCGAGGTCCGCATGATGCGCGGCCAGATGCTCGACGGCGCCAAGGATCTGATGCACGCGCTCGAAGAGGATCCGGAGTGCCGGCAGGAGGCGACCAAGCGGGCACGCGCCACCATCGCAGTCGTGCTCCAGCAGCTCGAAGAGGCCGGCGCCGATGGCGCCGATCGAAGGAAGAAGCCGGCCGCCCGCCCCCGAACGGCACCGGCGCGAAAGCAGGTCCCCCGGCCCCGCACCCGGCCGGCACCGAAGAAGTAGGCCCGCTATTCGACGGCTTCGTCCAGCAGGCGGCCGATGCGCTGGAAGGCGCGGGTGCGGCCGACCTGCATCAGGTGGCCGCCCGCGAAGGTCTCGAGCGGCGCCTCGAAGTGGTTCGCCAGCATCAACGCGTGATCGAGCGGCGTGATGGCGTCCGCCCGGCCGGCCACCACCAGGCGGCCCTTGCGGGGCACCTGGACGGGGCGCGTCAGCGGGCTGACCACGCGATACACGCGATCGACCAGCTCGTACTGCCTCCGCTTCTGGGCCACCGATCCGACGAAGCGTCCCCGGTCGCTGGCGAACCTCGCGATCGAGGCCAGCGGGATATACGGCACCACGAAGCGCAGCCGCGTCTCCACGGTGGCGAGCAGCGCGCTGGTGTACCCGCCGAGGCTCATCCCGATCATGCCCGCAGGACCGAGCTCGTGATCCTCGAGCCAGGAGATGAACCGCCGCAGATCGTGGATCGCCTGACGAAAGCCTTCGATGGTGACGCGCGGATCGGAGCCAGGGAAGTGAGGCTGGCTCAGCGGGCGGCCGCGCAGCCCGTGAAATGGCAAGGTGAAGAGCGCCGCGTTGAAGCCGCGATCGAGGAACCATTGGATCGGCCAGATCCGCTCCTCGACGAGGTACATGCCGCCGAGGTACCCGTGGAGGAGGATCGCCGTGCCTCTCGAGTCGCGCCGGGCGAGAAACAGACGGACCGCGCAGGTCATGTTGCGCTCGTGCGCCAGGTATTCGGCGCCGATGTCGTCGCTGAACGGCACGTAGTCGCTGGGGAAGCAGACGTCGAGAACGTGGTCCCGCACCGCGCGGAGCTGAGGATCGGCGGTGGGGGGCGCGCTAAAAAACGTCCCGGGCGCCTCGAAGTAGCTCGGATCCGCGTACCCCTCCAGCATCTGCGTCAGGGCCAGGACGCGGGCCTCGGCGCCCAGGATGGCCTCGGCATCGGTCCGACCGCCGCGCTTCAGGACCGCGGTCGAAAAGACCCGATCGAAGGACGCGGCGAAGTAGTGGAGCACTCAGTGACGATAACCGGAGATCAGGTGCGATGTGTTCCGCGCTACTCGCACACGCCCGCCTCGCGAAAGCTCTTCACCGTCCACCGGGTGCCACGCTTGTAGCAGACCGTCACGACGGTCCGATTCTTCGACACGTTGAAGCTGAAGTCGGGGAGTTGGGCCGCGTCGCCGTCCTGGATCACCCTCCCCGGACAATCGAAGTCGTGGATGGAGATGGGATCGGTCCCGCTCCATCCGTCGCTGAGGATCCGAAGCTCCGCGAGGTCGCAGGCCGTTTGCTGCGCGAGGTGCTCGTCGGCATCGTGGGACGGGATGCGGTTGGACAGCTCCTCCTTGCGGGCCGAGAGGGCGTGCAAGTCGCGGCCGAACCAGACGCAAAAGGAGAGGAACGAGACGAGCGCGATCGACGAGACGGCGACGGCCACCGTGCTTGAGCCCGGCACCACCACCTGCTGAGCCTGGGCTAGGAGCGTGTAGCGCGTAGCGCTACCGCGAGCCCGGTCCGGGTCCCGGTCCGGGTCCCGGTCCCGATGGCGATCATGCAGCCCGGCGTGCGTTCATCGACTTGATGAGGCGCGTGAGCATCTCGACAACGCGCTTGAGCTTGGCTCTGGCGGCTTGGACCTTCTGCTCGTTGGCGAGTCGGCGCCTCAAGCAGGTGTGGAGTGAGGCGGCGCTTTCGGTGCCAGAGCGAAGTGCCATCCGGTAGAAGCCAGCCTTCTCAGGTGGATTGAACTCTCCGGCGCCCTCGGCGGTGTTGTTCACGATGGATCGGATGCCCGCCGAAGCTGATCGCGGACGTGAGCGTGACCGGGTTGCAGTTCTTGTGCGATCTCTTCAGCGATGTCGGCATACTCGACGGCGAGCTGGTAGACCTCGAGCTTCTCGTGATCGAAAGTGACCATGCAAGCTAGCTTGCGGTAGCTCGTCCACTTTGACCAGCAGAAGTTCTTGGAGGTCGTTTCGTCTGGAATCGATCGTTGGGCGGATCGACTTCGACGCCTGGATTTGATCGAAGTCCTGAAGCTTTGCCAGAAAGCAGGTTTGGTGCGGCTCGGACACGTCGCACTCGATGGCTCGAAGGTGCAGGCGAACGCGAGCAAGCACAAGGCGATGACCTACGAGCGGATGGCCGAGGAGGAGAAGCGGCTGTCTCTCGAGATCGAAGAACTGCTGGAGCGAGCGCGCACGATCGACCAAGAGGAAGACGAGCGGCTGGGCGTTGAAGAGACTGAAGAGGACATCCCAGCGGAGCTCGCTCGCCGTGAATCCCGCCTTGCCCGCATTCGAGAAGCGAAGGCTGCGCTGGAACAGGATGCCGCCAGGGCTCGCGCGGAGAAATTGCGCAGGCAAGCCGAAGAGCAGCAGAGCAAAGCGGATGATGCTCTTGTGGATCGGGTGGAGCAGAAGCGAGCGAGAACTCGAGCCGAGAAGGCAAGAGCGCAGGCTGACCAGCTCGAACCATCCCCAGACCCAACTGAACGAAATGATGGATGGCCGCATCATCGCGTTCCTGCAAATGTGGACGGCACACCGAGGCCCCACGCTCAGAGGAACTTCACCGACTCAGACAGCAGGATCATGTTGAAGGAGGGAGCGTACCTCCAGGCCTACAATGCCCAAGTTGTCGTAGATGAGCACGCTCAGGTGATTGTCGCCGAAGGGGTCAGCAACCAGGCACCTGATCAGCAACACCTCGTCCCGATGCTCCGTGATGTGTTCGGCAACTGCGGCGATGCTCCGCGGAAGATGACGGCAGACAACGGCTATCTGAGCGACCAACATCGAATTCTGCGACAACAATCAGATCGATGCCCACATCGCTGTTGGACGCGAACAGAACCAAGACGCGTCGACTCCGTCCTCATCAGCTTCGGAGCCCACACCTGCCTCGCTCGCTCGCAAGCGAATGCGAGACAAGTTGCAAACGCGCGACGGCAAGGCGGTCTACGCCCGCAGGAAGAGTATCGTCGAACCGGCGCTCGGACAGATCAAAGCGGCACGAGGATTCCGCCGGTTCTCGCTACGCTCCTTCTTCAAGGTACGAGCCGAGGGGACGCTCGTCTGCCTCACCCACAACCTGCTCAAGCTCTACCGATCGAAGCTCGCGACCGTCGCGAGCGTCTGACTCAAGGCAGCCATCTTCAGATCGGGACCCGGACCGGGACCGGGACCCGGACCGGGGTCGCGTGAGCGCTTACGCGCTACACGCTCCTAGCTTGCGGGCGCGGAGGCCGTACACGATGCCCACGATCGAGATGGGGAAGCAGCACGTGACGGCACCGATCAGCGACCAGATGACGCCGTTTCTGGCGGCGCGCTCGATCTCGAGGCGGGACATTCCGTCTTGGATCGACTGGACCTTCTGCTGCTCGGTGGACACCGGCATCGCGCGCCCGCAGTACTCGCAGGCGGCCCGGTCAACCTGATTGGCGCCACAGGACGGACACTTCATCGGCAGCTCCTCGTATCGTGCCGTCAGTCGGATGTGAAGAAGCTCGGCCATGCCGAGGGCGGCGTGGTCGGCGGATTCGAGGCCTCGAGCACCTCGTCGATGCTCCGCCACTCGAGGTTGCCTGAGGAGACCGTGATCGTGCCCGCGATCCAGAGCTCGCCCGCGTTGGCGGAGAGGTGGGTCGGCCCGATGGGACCGGCGGTGAGCGAGCGCCCCTCCCCGAGCGCGCGCAGGATCGCCGTCGAGCCCGGATCGGCGCCGTCGTACACGGGCTCCACGATGACGCCGTAGATGCCGTCGGAGACCGACTCCAGGCTGGCGATCTCGGGTCCGAACCCATCGAAGTCGTCCATGATGGTCCCACCAAAGCTGGGCGACGGGCTCCGGCTCGACAGCGAGGACAGCGGATCACCGAACGCTCCGCCCGGGCCGATCAGGTGGAGATCGAGATCGCTGGTCCCGCCGTCCCAAGAGAGGACCAGCCGGAGGCCCCGCTCCCGACCGACAGACGAGGCGATCGGCACCGAGCACCGGCTCTCGCCCAGACCGTCGCCGACGCCGGTCACCACCACCTCGACGCGATTGCTGCCGGCGAAGATCGGGATCCGGTCCAGCGCGAAGGCACCGCCCTGCACCGGGAGCGCGCCGTCGAACACGTCGCCGAAGAGGCTGTGCACGCGCCAGACGGCCGTGTGGACCGACTCGGGCGCGACCGTCCCGGAGAGCCGCGGGAGCAAGAGGCCGCCCACCGGCATGTTCTGGTGTGGCTCGCCCACCTGGATCGCGGCGCACCCAGGACAGGCGACCTCGACGCTGATCAGATCCGTCTGCTTCGATCCCATCACCGACGCGACCACGTTGATGGTGGAGACACCCGAGTCGACGAAGACTCCGTCCACCACGAACGGGATCCGGGTGAAGACGCCCTCGTTCTCGTTCTCGACCTGGATGATCCGCGCCGGACCGCCGGAGCAGTTGCGGTCGCCGCCGGAGAACGCGCTGATGCTGATGTTGCGGGCGGCCGACTCGACCTCGCCGGTGACGCGGATCGATCGGGTCCCGTCGGGGAACAGCGCATCGGGCTCGGGCTCGATCACGGTCAAGCGCGGCGGTAGCGCCTCGATGCGGCACTGGCCCTGGTTCGTGCAGATGGCGCGGTTGACGTTGTCGTTCGGCTGCGGGCACTCGGCGGCCGTGAAGCAATCGCTGACGCACTGGCCGGTGGGCGCACCCGAGCCGTGAACGTTGAGGACGCAGTAGCTCAGGATCGGGCAGTCCGACTGCGACTTGCACGGTGGACCGCCGCAGGCGACGAGCGCCGCGGCGACGAGCGCGGCCGCCCTCAGCATGAGGGCGTGTACTCGACCCGGATGTCGGCGCCCTCGGGCGGCGGCACGGTGAACACGATGCTCTGGGTGGCGGGATCGTAGGTCCACTGGCTGGGAGCGACCTGGTTGCCGTCCACGAACACGAGCAAGGGCTGCGACTGATCGACGCTCTGCGATAGCCGGAAGATCTTCCGCAGCCCGAAGGCCGCATTGCCGACGTTGGCGAGCGTCGTCGCCCAGTTGGTGCAGATCGACTCGGAGAGCCCGTTCGTGAGCATCGCGAACTGCTGGTAGCGCGGGGCGGGCGTGGCCGGTCCGAGCGCCGTGTTGCACCCGCTCGGACCGCCGGTCACCACGGCGGTGGTGTAGCCGCCGAGCGCGCGCGTGCGGAGATCGTTGTAGTACGAGACCGGCGACAGGAGCGACTGGTCGTCCTCGTCGGAGATGAGCACGACGGCGAGCCCGGCGTCCGGTCGCAGGAGATCGGCGTTGAAGCCGATCCCCGCCGCGGCCAGGTTCAGCGCGCCCTGCATCGCATCGAGCCCCTGTTCGATGCCGGATCCGTTGACGCCGACGCTCGCCTGGGCCTGGAAGGCCGCCTCGAGGTTGAAGGTCTGCGGGTCGAGCACCGGTCCCACCAGCGCGCCGGCGCTGGGGAACAACGTGGTGGTGGTGATGCCGAGGTGGAAGTCGACCTGGCGCAGGTTCGCCTGCTGGATGAAGCGCTGGAAGTTCTGCGACAGCGCGGCCTGGTCGTCGCCCATCGAGCAAGAGTCGTCGATCACGAAGAGGACGTCGACGGCCCGGGTGGTGTTCTGGTTGAAGTCGTCGGTGATCCGCGGATTGTCGGCGCCCGCGCCTCGGATCGGGACGATGAGCGGATACGGGAGGTCCGTCACGTCGATCTCGATCTCACCGGTGTCGGTACCCAGATCGTCCGCGCCGTAGCCGACCGTGAAGGGGTTCGAGGTGCCGGCCAGCAGGGTGAAGGGCGTCGCCGTCGAGGGGGTGAAGCGGATCTCCGAGGTGCTGGCGGTCAGCGTGATCGAGGAGACCTGCACGTTGACCGTGCCGGCGTTGAAGAGGCGAACCTCCCGGAGGCCGGCGTCGCAGCCGGGCCGCGCCGATCCGAAGTCGAGGCTGGTCGGCTGCGTGAAGATGTCGACGTAGCCCGCCGCCGTCCCCAGCAGCGTGAGGTGGCGCTCCGGAAAGACCGGATCACCGGTGAGGATCACGAAGTTCGCCTTGGACTCCACCGCCATCGTCGGCGCGTACTCGAACTCGAGCACGGTGGAGCCTCCGGGCGGCAGCGCGATGGGAAACGGCGCGCCCACGAGCGAGATGTACGGATCGAGCGGGGCACGGAACGCGCCCGAGGCCAGCAGACACTCGTCGTCGCCCGAGTTCGTCAGCGTGGTCGCCTTGCGGCGCACGAACGACGGGGGGAGGAGACCGAAGTTGACGCGCTCCGGGCTGGGGGTCAGCTCGCAGAGCCAATCGGTCAGGCCGGCCGTCACCGGAACGTCGACGGAGGGCCGGGCCGGATCGTCGCTCGTGATCGTGACGGTGCCCTCGTACTCGCCGATGGCCGCCGGAGTAAAGGTCACGTTGACCACGATCGACTGTCCCGAGCCGATGCGCGCCGGAAGACCGGGAACGTCCGCAAGCGCCAGCTCCGACGCGCCGGAGATGGAGACGCTCTCGACCCGAACGTCGGACGAGCCGGCGTTGATCAGGAGGATCGATCTTCGATGGGTGATCATCTCGCGCTGCGCCCCGAAGCTGATCGCCTCCGGCTGCACGACGAACAGGGGGCCCTCCCCCCGCCCGATCACGGAGGCGCGCACCTCCGGGGCCAGCGGATCGGTGGTGGCGACGACGACCTCGCCCGAGAACTCGGCCGCCCGATCGGGCGTGAACGCGACGTTGATGCCGAGGTTCTCACCGGGACCGAGCTCGAGCGGAGCGGGACGACCGAAGTCCGCGGCGAGCGCGGCGCCGCCGACGGTGGCGATCGAGGTCAGCGTGACCGCCCGGGCGCCCTGGTTCTGCACCACCGCCTGCAGCGTGTGGGTCTCGCCGAGCCCGACACCGCCGAAGTCGAGGAGCGGCGGCATGATCTGAACGATCGGCTGAGCCGCCGATGCGATCACCTGGACTTCGAGACCGCAGCGCTCGCCGCACGTCTCGAAGGTGATTCGGCCGCCGTCGTCGCCGATCTCGAAGGGTCGATACTCGAGATCGAGCGTCAGCTCGGAGCGAGGGCCGATCGCGAAGGTACCCGGCAATGCGAAGCTGGCCAGCGCGCTCAGGGAGAAGTGCTCAGGGCGCGCGAAGTCGGCGGTGATGATGGTCCCGCCCACCTCCCCGATGCCGAGGTTGTCGAGGACGATCTCCTGCACACGGGTGGTGCCGACCGCGGTGTTGGAGAGATCGAGCACCGTGGGTCGTACCGTCACGGAGCCCTCGACGCCGCGGCCCGTGAGCGTGACCTCGCGCGGCCCGCCCGGATCGTTGCTGGCGAAGACGAGGGTCTTGCTCTGCGGTTCATCGTTGGTGGGCGTGAAGGACAGATCGATCGTGCGGCCGGCGCCGGGGAGGATCGTGGTCTCGGGGAGGACGACGCCGAACGGGCTCTGGACGTCGGCGCTCTGGACGACGAGGTCCGCGGTCCCGACGTTTTCGACCACCAGGGAGGCGCGCTTGGTGGCGCCGAGCGGGACCTCTCCGAAGTCGACGCGATCGGTGCTCAGCTCCAGGCCGGGCACGACCTTGCCGAGCTGCGGCGCCTCACCGCACTCGCACGCTCCGAGGATGAGAGGGACCAGGAGGAGCCGGCGCACGCGTGAAGCATAGCGCAGGGCCGGTGTGGGTAGACGTCGCCAAAAACGCGCGGCGGCGTCAGCGGAGGCGCGACAGGCGGCCGGCGAACGTGGGGGCGTCGATCTTGTTCACGAAGAGATCGAAAATGTCGGCCCGCGACGCCATCACCTCCGGGCCCGCCTTCGCGCCGATGATGACGCGGTCCACGCCCGCTTCGACGCCGCGGGTCTGCTCGAAGAAGACCACGGTCGCCTCGAAGATCGGCACCAGCTCATCGACCTGGGCGAGCGCGTGAGGAAGCTCGATGCGGAGCGCGCGAAAGCGGCCGTCGGTACGGATCATGAGAGACGTCGTCACGCCCTTGCCGGCGTGCTTGCGAAGCAGCGGGAGGGCGGCGTCGATCCCGACCTGGTAGGGCGTCGCGTCGATGGGCGCGAAGCGCTCGTTGGCCATCGGGAGCGACGCGACGGCCCCGGCCGCCGGCGGCGGGGGTGGTGACCGAGGCGGCGCGGCCCGAGCAGGCGGCGCCCGCGCAGGCGGCGGGGCGACGACGGCCGGCGGCGGCGGGGCGACGGCCACCGGCGCCACCGGAGGCGCGGCGGCCGGCGGGGGCTCCGCCTTGAGGGCCGCCGCCAGGGCCGACACGGTGCGGAGCCCCGGGAAGTCGCGCGACGAGAGGCACTTGGTCCAGCGATCGAGGTGGCGATCGAGCTCCTCGCGCGCGCTGTCCGCCCGGGCCGCGTCCCCGGCGGCCCCGGCGACGTTCTCAATCTGCTTCGAGCGAGCGGCCATCATGACCTCTCGGTCGCAGTCGCCGCGGGTCTCCAGGCCCACGTCGCCGGCGAGCCCGTAGGCGCGCTCGAGCAGCGGCAGCGCCTCGGCCGGGCGCTTCAGGATCAACAGACCGCGCGCCTGGAGATCGTATCCGAACATCCGGAAGCGATCGGGCTGCGCGGGCGTCTTGCCTGCGACCGCCACCTCGCGCATCACCGCGTCGATGAGCTGCAAGCCTTCCTGCGTTTGACCCATCTCGATCATCGCGCCGGCGCGCCAGAGTCGATACCAGAAGACATCACGCGACTTCTCATTCTGGCGCTCGAACACCGCCGCCTTGTCGAGGACGGTGCCGAAACGGTCCGAAGCGGCCGCGGGCGCCAGCTCGGCTTCGCGGCTCAGGTGGGGCGCGAGCGCGCCCTTGAGGCAGCCGGTCTCCGAGACGAGGACGAGGACGACCAGGGCCGCCCTGAGCACGCTTCGCTTGCCGACCATCAACGGAACCTGTTCAGGAGGAAGCGCTCGAGCTCCTTCATCGTCCGGCGGTCACCGTCCGACAGGCGCTCGTCCTTGAGGAGCGACGCGTAGATCTCGGCGACGCCCTCGGCATCGTCGGCCTGCATCAGCGCCTGCGCCTCGACCGTCCGCCAGTCGGCCAGCGCGGCGCCGTGGCTCCTCACCTTCAGCGAGACCTCCTTGGCCGCCGTGCTGATCATCTCCTCGAGGACGCGGTGAGCGTCGACGCCGTCCTCGAGCTCGTCCTTGGGGATGCTCTTGGTATCGAAGCCCGCATCGACGTGCTCCTGCATCACGACCTTCGAGCCGAGGAGGAGCTGCACCGTCAGGACGATCCGTCCCTTGGGCGTGGGATCGCAGCTCTCGACGGCGCTGCGCAGCGTGACCGGCGGCAGCTGCCGCGTCTTCTGATCGACGTCCTCGGTCTCGTGGGCAGCGAGGAAGGCAGCGCCCAGCTTCGGCGTGCGATTGAGATAGAGCACCATTCGATCTCGCAAGTGCGACTCCACGCCGCGGCACGCGTCGCCGAGATGATCGCCTCGGATCGCCGGCGCGACATAGCCGTCCGGCTCGCTGCCGAAGCCGAGCGAGCGCTCGATCTTCGCCATCGCCTGCTTGGCCTCGGCCTGCTCCGGATCCACGTCGAGCACGCGGCGATAGTAGATGAACGCTGCGCCCAGACGGCCGGCGGCCTGATGATCGCGGGCAGCCTCGAGCGCCTCGCCGGCCAGCTCCGCCTTCAGCTCCTCGATCCCCGCGCGCGCTCCCTGGTCGTCGGGCGTGATCTCGAGGATCGCGCGGTAGGCCGCCGCCGCCCGCGTCGAGTCCTCGACCACGCGGGCCTCCGCGGCTTGCTTCTGAAGCTCGTCGAGCCGGGCGGACGTCGCGATCTCGAGACCGAGGCGGGCGAGCTTCGATCGTCCGTCCACCTCGACCGCCCGTCCGAAGCGCGCGCGCGCCGCGGCGTAGTCCTTGTGCTCGAGTGAGGCCATGCCCTCCCCGAGGTGGGAGGCCAGCGCGGCGGGCGCCTTCGCGATCTCGAGCGCGGTCGCGAGCTGCTCGGTCGCCTCCTCGAACTTGTGCTGCCGCGCGCCGGCGGAGGCACGCTCCACCAGCTCGCCGAACGCCCGCCTCACCAGCTTCTTCTTGGCGGCCTCGTAGCCGGGAAGCGCCTCCGCGAACGGAGCCAGCCGGCGCAGCGCCACCAGCGCCTGGGCCGGCGCGGCGTCCCCTCGGCTCTTCGCAGCCTCGAACTCCACCCGCGCCACCGTCGCCATCACCGTCTTGGCCGCGAGCGCCACCTGGACGCCGGGCGCCTGCGCGAGCGCGGCCTCGATCTTCGGCTTGGCCAATCCGGGCGCGCCGTTGTTGAGCTCCTCGATCGCGGCGGCGAGCAGGTCGAGCACCTTCGCCGGTGCGTCGGTGTGCTCCAGCGCCAGGGTGAGCTCGGCGGCGCCCTTCTCCGCGAAGCCGCGGACCGCATAGTCCTCGGCGCGCTTCGAGCGCACCAGCGCGCTCTTCTCTCGGGCGATCCGGGCCCGATCCTGGACCTCGATCGGCGCGCTCCGGCTGGCCGCCATGACCGTGTACAGCTCCGCGGCGTCCTCCCACTTGTTCTGCTGCTCGTAGCGGCGCGCCTGATCGAGCTGCTCGAGCGTCGACCCGGCGCCGCGCTTGGCCCGCCGCATCTTCTGGACGATCGAGCGGCTCGGAGACAGCCGCGAAGCCTGCTCGAACGCCTGGTAGGCGCCGAGGGCGTCGCCCTTGGCGAGCAGCTCGTCACCCTCGACCTCGAGGTGCCGCGCCTGGGTCCGGACGTACATCCCGCTGGTGAAGACGGCGTGGTCGGGCTCGATCTCGTGGGCGACCTGATACTCCTGGAACGCCTGCGCCCAAGACTCGGCGTCGGCATAGACCTGCGCCAACCTGAGGTGATAACCGAGGGCCGTCTTCTTGGCCTCGTGCAAGGTCGCTTGCGCGCCGGGATCGTTCGGGATCGTCTTCTTGAGCTCGACGGCCGCGCGGTAGAACTCGACGGGATCCGCCTGGTGAGTCCGGAGCTCGGCCAGCGCCCGGCGCGCCTTCAGCTCCGGATCGTCCTTCAGCACCTCGAGCGCGCGATCCCACTGCTCGACCGCGCCGGCGAAGTCGCGGGCCGCCTCCGCGCGCCGGGCGGCCTCGACGTTCGCACCGGCGGCCTCGCGCTGGGTCTCGGTGAGCGCGGCGCGATAGGCGTCGCGCTTGGGGTCTGCGTCGACCGCCAGTCGGTATTCGCGGATCGCCGTGGTGAGGTCTCCCCGCTGATGCGCCTTCTCCGCGCGAGAGAACGCAGCGCGCCCATTCATGGCGGCGCAACCGGCCAGCGCGAGGGTGGCCGTGATGAAAAGCGCGGGCGGGCTGCAACGGCGAAACATCGGGCCTCCAAACCAGAAGTCGCGGGGCTTGGACACCGGAAAGGGGCGGAGGAAAAACCTCCTTGATTCCCGCGGTGTTGCGGCCCGGTTTCCCTCATCTGGGTGGTACGCCGCACTTGAGAGAACCTTCCTCCACACCCGGGCCGCACGTTTTCTTTTCGCGCCGCCGATAACCGGGGGAGATGAACGACTTCGGAATCGGGTCCCAGCCTCGGGTCGCCGGCGCGACGGACCTGCCGGCCTCGGTGCCCGTCTCGACCCCGGAGGCCCTGCTCGCCGGGGGCTCGATGATGACGAAGGCCCACCGGCGGCTGATCGAGGGCCCAGCCCACAAGAGCGGTGAGGGCCTGGGGAGGACGAGCTTTCGCGGCACGGCAGGGCTCGCGGGGCTCCAGCTGTTCGCCCAGAAGCCGGCGCCGCTCGACGAGGCGGTCTTCGGACCCAACGTCGAGCTGCGGGATCTCGCGCGCGAGGTGATGAAGGCCGTCGATGCCGGCATCGAGGTGGGCGCGCGTTCGAAGTGGCGGAAGAAGAAGTACCTGGCCACCCTCAAGCAGGCGAGCAGCCGGATCGCACACGACACCGTCAAGCGGCTGGCCGCCGACGCCGAGGCCGGCAGGGTCATCACGCGCGAGCAGGTCCGGTCCGCCGTGGCGGAGGCGGTCACCGAGGCGATCCAGAACGTCCCCAGCGCGCTGAGGAAGGAGAACCTCCTCGGCTTCGGCCTGTTCGCGATCGGCCTTGCGCTCAGCGGCGTCGTCAACGTCGAGCTCATGACGGTCCTCCCGGAGACGTCGCTCGGGGCGAAGCTGGCGATCCAGAGCATGATCGGCACGGTGATGGGCTACCTCCTCGCCGTCTTCAACCCGTACTTCAACGACAAGATGAGCAACCAGTCGCGCGCCCTCAACTACAAGATCCTGAACGGGATGATGTCGCTCCTCGGCGAGGAGCAGACCGAGCGCGAGAAGGAGCACGCGATCGAGAGCTCCGTCCAGGCGCAGCTCGGCGAGGTCTACATCGCGCAGCAGGCGGTCGACGGGCGGGTCCAGGGCGTGCTCGGCCTGATGATCGGGTTCTGCTCCTTCATCGGAGAGTCCTTCTACAAGGCGCGCTACATCCTCGACGACACCAGCAACGAGCGGAGGATGGAGGACGCCTGCGATCTCATGGCCGGGATCTTCGTGACCTCGCGGCTGGTCTTCTACGCGCTCAAGCCCGAGTTCAGGGA
Organism: uncultured delta proteobacterium; assembly: GCA_963803435.1. Classification (GTDB taxonomy): domain Bacteria; phylum Myxococcota; class Kuafuiibacteriia; order Kuafuiibacteriales; family Kuafuiibacteriaceae; genus CAWDML01. The sequence goes on from CAWDML010000001.1 coordinate 1,792,512, forward strand.
GCTCTTCGACGCGTACATCTACTCGGTGCTCCAGCCGACGCTCCGCAAGCACTCCAGCGTCCACGGTGGCGAGATGTTCGATCTGATCATGGGGCGGATCCGCGACTCGAAGCCGACACCCTCGGAGGAGACGATCCGGAAGTACTACGAGCCGTTCGTTCGGGGCGCCCTCGGGCTCGATCAACCGGGCGATACCCGGGACCTCCTCGCAGAGGTGAAGGATCTCCTCCGTGCGGAGGGCTCGGAGGGCGCGCTGCCGTCTTGACGCCGTCCCGTCGGCCACCGATGGTCACGGCACGATGCGAACGGCATTCTCCTTGTCGCTTCTCCTGATCGCGTGCGACTCGACTCCGACGCCGGAAGCCCCTCCGGCGCCGCCGCCGGCATCGGTCGCGCCCACCGCGCCGCCGCCCTCGGCAGAGCCGCCCCCCGCGACCCCCGAGCCGCCCCCGGCCCCGCCGGTGGCGCCGCCCTCCTCCGATGCCTTCACCCAGGCGATGGACCGCGCCTTCGCCGCCAGCGCCAAGAACGACGCACCCGGCGCAGCCGCGGGCTTCGAGAAGGCCCTCGAGCTCCGCCCGAAGGACGCGAACGCGCTGGCTGGTCTGGCCGAGGCCCAGTTCGCGCAGAACCAGCAGGCCGCGGCCGTCTCCAACGCGGAGAAGGCCTGGGCCGCCAACCCCAAGGATCCGCAGGTGCGCTGGACGTTCGGCCTGATCATGCTGGCCAACAAGAAGCGGACGGCGGAGGCCATCGAGGCCTGGAAGGCGCTGGCCCGGGAGAACTCAGGCTACGCGGAGCGCCTCGGGATCCCAGCTCGGCTCGAGGCCATCGAGAGGTTCACGAAGGATCCGAACCACGGCAAGGCCCCGACCAAGGCGGCGCACTGAGAGCGATCAGAGCGCGCTGACCGCCACCGAGCGGGCCAGGTTCGACCGGACCTTCGAGGCTTGATCGGCGCCCGAGAAGTCCATCCCCTCGAACCAGACCGGATAGCGCGTCCCGATCACCAGCGACGCGGACAGACGCTCGGCGTCCAGCACCAGCCGCTCGGGGAGATCGACCTCGGCCGAGACACCACCCTCTACGTCGATGGTGAACGGTTCCATCTGGCCGCTGGGCGTCCTCTGCTCGCCGGAGATCCGGGCGGTGATCGCGGACTCAGCGATCGGCGCGAGCTCGACCCGCACGCTGCAGTAGTCGCCGGGCGCCTGGCGAAGCTCGCTGATCGGCACCGGGCTCTCGTCGGGCCAGGCGAGCGTGTCCACACCCCTGACCGCCGGGATGAACTCGTGGGCCAGCGCCGTCGCCTCCGGCACCACCAGCTCGCGGATGGCCCGCGTCAAGATCGCCTCGCTGCACGACACCAGCTCGATCGCGCGCACCGCCACGAACCCATCCTCGAGGCGGATGGAGTGGCCCCGGTCGTTCATGAAGGTCCGCGCGTCCTCGCCGACCGCGACGTCGACGCCGCCCGGTCCGTGCTGGAGGTAGAGCGAGACCACGATCCCCTCGTCGTAGGACGAGCACCCGCCGAGCAGGCCGGCGGCGAGACCGGCGAGAAGCACCCGCTCAGAAGTCATAGACGACCCCCACCTCGGCGGTCGGATGCTCCTCTTGCACGCCATTGAGAGCGCGGAGCACCGGCACGCCCACGGACGCGTGCACCACCAGATCCTCGAGCGGGCTGAGGACCAACGCGGGCGCGAGGAACGCGATGAAGCCGCCCGAGTCGGGATCGAGGCGGCCGCCGTCCTCGCTCCGGGCCGCCCATCGGCCGTCCACGCCGAGCCTCAGTGCGAGCCACGACCACGGCTGCAGCTGCGCGAAGGCGCTGGCGAGGACGGTGGTGCCAACGCGCGCGTCGAAGCGTCCCCGGATGGGAAGGACCACCGTCGTGCTCGCATAGAGCGAGACGGGATCGTCGAAGTACGCGTAGGAGAGCCCGGCGAGCGGCTGGACGCTCCCGGTGCCGGCCTGCGCCTCCAGCGGAAGCCGCTCGCCCGTCGGTCGCTCGGCCGCCGGAGCGCTGGGGAGGACGGCGCCGCCGTGGACCGCCAGCAGGTGGCGCGGGTTGAAGGTGCGATCCTCGAACAGAAAGGCGCGGGCGCGCAGCTCCGCGTCGCCGAGCGTCATCACCTCGCTCCGGGCGAGGTTGACGAGCGTGGCGCGGCGCAGGACCAGCGGGATCGAGGCCTCGATCACCAGGTCGTCGAGGACGCTGAGCGAGACCCCGAGATCTGCGCGATCCTCGTCGGCGCGAACCGCGTCGACGCCGGTCGTGCCGGAGACGCTCGAGCGGTGACGGTAGAGCATCGAGGCGCGCAAGCGCCCAGCGAAGGGCTTCCCGGCACCGATGGTGGTGATGGTCGGATCGCCGCACGCGCAGGAGGCGCAGGCGGAGACCGGGCGGGGCGCAGCGAGCCCGATCGCGATCGACACTGCCGGCAGCACTCCGCGCACGTTCGAGATGTCTCTCGATCGCCGGCCAAAGAAAACCGAGCAATTCGCCGCGCGTCGATTCGTCGCAGCGTACGGGCAGGTTGGGGGTGCGACAAATGAGCGCACCCCACCCGCGACGACGGTGCTCAGCGGGCCGACAAGAAATGCAGGCTCTGATCGAAGGGGCTGTAATAGGAGTCCCGCGCGCGCAGGTACGGGTAGGCATAGTCGGGCCCGTCGTACTCGTCGAACCGCGTGCGCTCGGCGTAGACCTGCCCCTCCCCCTCGACGCTCCAGCCGATGACGAACGTGTCGAGCTGTTTCGGAGACACGCCGGGCGGCATGAACGCGCGCAGCGCCAGCACTCCCGTGCCCCCGGGCGGGACCGTCGTCGAGCCGTAGATGATCGCGAAAGCGTGCGTCCGAATGCGCCGGTTTCGCGCGCGAACCTCGAGGGCGCCCGGGACGATCTCGAGGGCGTGATCGGTCGCGTTGTCCAGCTGGAAGGCCCAGTAGAGCGCGGTCCGCGGGCGGCCCTGGTCGACGATCCGGGTGCCGTTGCTCCACAGGGCCATCTCCCCCAGGCGCCGTCCCTCCACGACGACCTGGTACCCCGCCACCAGGTACCCGTCCGGCGACCAACCGCTCACGCGTTCGGCCGGAACGAAGCTCTTCGGGAGCGCACAACCCAGGAGACCGAGGAGCCAGAGTCGAGAGCTCTTCATCCGTGAGATCGGGTGCAATACGAGTGCCGCGATCGCCGGCGCACGTCCGGCGCGATCATCCTGCCGCGAGGAGCGGCCGCTGATTCGCCAGCGAAGAACGTTATCGGGAGGCCACAGTCTCGGTTGCCCGAAACGCCCTCCGCCAGCCGGGGACCGCCTTGCCGAACAGGTGCGGGACGAGATCCTTCTGGACCCAGCGCCGATCGCCCGGGTCGAGCGTGAAGCTGCGCTTCTCGACCCAGCTGCACAGCGCCTCGCCCGTGATTGGCCCGCCGCTCTCCGACAGCCGGCGCACCGCCCGAAACAGCGCGGCGCGCCGCGCGACCGAACCGAGCAGCCGGCGCTGCAGCGGGTCGTGCCACATCGCTTCGGGGTGCCACTGCACCGTGAACGCCTTCCAGCTCTCGGTCGCCTCGATCAGGCGGCAACCCGTCTCCGGATCCTCCGAGTATCCGACCACGTCGAAGTCGTTACCTGCCTTCGCGACCCCCTGATGGCGGAACGCGTTCGTGAGGAAGTCGGTCTGTCGCGTGACGTCGGCCATCCGGCTCCGCGGGTCGAGATGGACGCGGTTCTCGAAGATGATCCTTCCGCTCGGATCCCGGATCACCAGCGGTTGATCGCGCGGGATGCCGAGCTCCTTCTGTCTGCGCGTCATCCGGGTGAGCTTCGCCGCCTGGAGGTCCTGGACCAACTCACCATCGTCGGCGGCGTTCCAGAGCTGATGCGATCGGCAAATGCCGAACATGAAGAGGTCCTCGCTCTTGGCGAGCAGCGTCAGGTCGGCCTCGAACCGATCGCGACGCAGATTCGGAGAGCGCGAGTGCGTGTTGGGCTGGTGATAGATCGCGGGGTCGATGTCCTCGCCACCCGGGCCGATCAGGCCGTCGAGCGAGCTCAGCAGGGCGCGCATCCCGCGGACCCGGCCGGCCGGATCCTCGGGCATCAACAGATCCGCGCAGGGCGGGATCAACACGACGCGACAGCCGAGCTCACGCATCTCGGCGCAGAGCTGGTCGACGCCGTCCTCTCCGTGGAAGACCGGCGGGCCGCTGAGGACGATTCCGACCACCGGCTGATCCGGATCGGGCTCGGGGCTCTTCTCCAGCGCGATCCCGCGCAGCCCCTCGATCGCCTCCGCGGGGAAGATGCCGCTGGCCTCCAGGCGCTCGAGGTACGCTTCGAACGAACCGTGGAGCAGGAGGTCGGCGCCCAGGCCCGCGATCCGGACCGACTGCACCGGGGGATCGGACGGCCGGGTCGCTGGGGCGATCCTGCGAACGTGCCGGCTCTCGGCGGCGCGTTTGCCGAGCGCGCCGCGAAGCGCGGGCAGCGCAGGCAGCGGGAGGGGAACGCCGCCGAGCAGCGCCTTCGAGCAGCGGCGGAGCATCGCGTGCGCCCCGCTTATCGGTCTGGATGTGACGTTTGTTTCTCCGTCGATCGACGGACCTCGGCGTCGAAGCAGAAGTGATTGACGCCGGCGTCGGGCGTCGAGACCGCGAACGTGACCGTGGCGGTTCCAGTCGTCGCGGTTTGCACCATGAAAGGACGAAACGTGTCCTCGAGCTCGAAGGTGAAACGCTGCGGTGGGCCGTCGCCGATCGAAACGTCGAGGTGCACCGGCGCGCGCGCGTTGAGGCTCGAATTCTGGGTGTGGCCGGCACGACCATAGATCACGCCGCCGAGCGGGACGTTCGGATACGCGATCACGAGTCGGCCCTGCGGCGGCGGATGTGCCCAAAGACAGTGGCGGAGCTGATCACCCATGCGGTGCCACTCGGGCGCCACGTAGAACCACTCGCGATCGTAGGGGCACGCCCAGCGCCCTTCGTCGCCGCCCTGGCCGTTCTGCTTCGTCCACTCGGCGCATGCCGTGTTGCCGTCCGGCTTCTCGTGGTGGACCCGACCCGACGCCAGGTGATCCCGAAACGAGTAGACGGTCAGGGCGTCCGCCCAGGTCCGGTACAGATCGATGGTGATCCCCGGCGCCGGCGACATCGTCTTCTCCAGGGCGTTTCCGGCCGCCTCCATCCGGGGGCGCAGCGACTCGGCTGCCCCAAACATGCCGAAGACCCACGCGCGGGGATGGACGGCGAAGTCCTCGAGCAGCGGATCCTCGACGGTCAGAGGCTCCAGATCGCCGAGCCACTGCCGCGGGCGGGTCGCGTACCTGGGAAGGATGAAGATCAGATCGCCGGGCCGCGCCTCGGCGCGCAGCTGGAGCGCAGCCGTCTCGATCGCCTCCGGCGGCGGGCCCCGATCGTCGAGCAGCCAGAAGCCGATCCCGTAGAGCCCGGTCGCCAGCAGCACGACCAGCGACAGCGCGGCGCCCACTCTGCCCACGGCGCGCCGACCGTACTACGGCGCCGCCTCCAGGACGACGCTTCTGTTTGCGCGCGCATCAACGAGGAGGAGCTCCGCCGGCACGACCACTTCCCGATCCTCCTGCTGCGCCGAAATGGAGGCTCGGCAAGGTGTCCCGCCTGGGAGGAACGGAGCCCTCCCTCGTTCATGCGCGCGCCGGGCTCACTGCTGCTCGATGCTGGCGGCCCCGGAGAGGTCGGTCTTCACCTCGCTCGGATTGCCCCAGTACTTCAGCTCGCCCGCGCCCGAGAGGTCCGCGATGAGCGTGTGCTCGGCGTGGACCGAGAAGTCGGAGGCCCCGCTCCCATCGACCTCCACCCGGCCGGCAATCAGCTTCTGTGCGTCCACCGTGGACGCGCCCGAGGCGTCGATGACGAAGACGTCGACCTCGCCGGCGAGCACGACCTCGGCGGCGCCGGAGAGATCGAGCGCGAAGCGGGAGCCCGTCAGGCCGGAGATCCGGGCCTTGGTCGCGCCGCTCGAGTCGAGGCTGGTCAGGCTCGGGGTGGTGATGCGGACCTGTAGCTTGGTGGGATCGATGTCCTCGGTCTGGCGGATGACCAGCTTCTTCCCGCGCACGTCGGTGGCAACGTACTTCTGGAGGTTGTCGTCCGTCTCCACCACGACGGTGGGCTCGTCGGCGATCTCCACCACCACCTGGATCGCCCCGCTGACGTCAATCTGATCGAAGGTCTCGACCTTCCGATGCTCCGCCACGACCTTGCCGGAGCCATCGTGGCTGAAGCAGGCGAAGCCGACGGGGAGGAGGAGGAGGGGCAGGAGCTTCATGGGGAGCGACCTCAGCAATCGCCGTACCAGCCCCGTGACCACACCCGGAGCCGGTCGACCGCAAGCGCGCTCCTGCACGTCCGCAGGCGGCACGCTGCGCCCGTCGAATCTCGAGCGAGAATCCGAGCGAGGCATCCCAGTCGTCGACCGTGTCGAAGCCGCCCTCCCCGTTGGCCTGCCAGACGCGGAAGTAGCGGAGGTTGAGCGAGAACGCCCAGTAGATGGGGATGGTCGCCTGCGCGACGATGGCGGACTTGTCGTCGAGCTTGAAGAGGTCGCCCGGACCATCCACGTTCACGCGGTAGTAGAAGGCGGCCAGCTTGAGGAACGAGAGGGCGGGGACCTCGAGCGAGAGGCGCAGGGAGCCGTCCGGCTGGCCGCCGTCGTAGTCGATGTACTCGCCGCCGATCAGGAAGAACTGCGGCAGGCCCGCCACCAGATCGAAGAAGAAGCCGTTCTTGCCGGGCGGCGCCTGCGGGTTGCAGACGTTCGCGTCGAGCGAGTTGCACTCGAGCGAGTAGAACTTCGGGGGGGGATTGCGGCCGAACGTCAGGCGCTGGTAGCGCTCGATCTCGTAGACGGTGTTGAAGTACGGGCCGAGATAGTCGCCCGAGACCCGGCGGTACTCGGTCCGGAGATCGAACGTGAGCGTGTCGATGCCGAGCGGGAAGTGCAGGCCCCAGAGCACGCCGGCGTGGAAGCCCCAGCCGTTGTCCACGCGGCTGATCTTGTTGAGATCGATGTACGGCGTGATCGACAGGTACTCGTTCGCCAGCAGATCGATGCCGATGTCGGTCCCGTACACGAACAGCGGGCGCGCGGCCGCCACCACCGGCACGTCGTCCTCGTCGGCCTGAGGGACGCCTTCGGAATCCGTCGCGATCTGAAACGGCGCCTTGTAGTCGGTGAAGAAGGAGACGCCGACGTGCAGCTTGTCCCAGAAGCCGTCGCCCAGGATCATCTGCAGCGGCCGCACGTACACGCGGCTCCCGATCACCCAGGGGTCCGTGACGTCGTTGATGACGACCTCGGCGCCCACCGCCCAGACGTTGAGCGCCGCGTTCACGCCCAGGTGCCAGCGGTTGAGGTCGAGCGTGTTGTAGTAGCGGTGCATGATCGTCCCGTGGCCGACCGTGGTGCTGGCGAGCTCACCGAGACGCACGTAGTACGGGCCCTTCTTGTCCCACTGGCCCACGTAGACGTAGCGGATGATGCGGAAGTAGTCGGAGACCTGATCCCAGTCCTCGTGGCGGATGAAGCCCAGGTAGTCGTCGTTCTTCGGGTTGCGATCGATGATGCGCATCCGCACGGGCGTCTGGATGCCGAAGCCGAACTGCTCCCAGTCCATGTCCAGGCGCAGGTTCAGGTTGAGGAAGAAGTCCTCCTTGATCTGTCCGAACCCGAGCTCACCACCGAAGGTGCTGGGCGGCAGCTGCGACTTCTCCGAGGAGGCCAGCGTCTTCGCCTGATCCGTGGTGAGCTGACCGAACGCCGGTCCGGCGGACGACAAGAGCGCGACACCGCCGACCAGGATCCCCAACCGACGCATGGGGTTGAGCCTCAGGAACTTCGGAGATCGGGTCAACTTTTGCATCGGGGGCCCATCCTAGACGGAGGATCACGGCCTTTTGTCCCGTCGTGACCGCGCTCATGGGCGCGCGTGGGGACAAGGTCACGCCGGGTGCGAGCGGTCATCCGTATGTGGAACTTTGCGGGCCCGGGCGCCCGCCCCTTATGCTCGGGGGTGATGCTTCGACTCCTCCCCTCCCTCGTGTTGGTGGCGCTCCTGGCGGGTCCCGCACACGCGGAGGACAAGAAGGCCAGCGAGGACGCGTCGTTCGCCAAGCGCTTGGCGGCGCTCAAGCAGAAGCAAGCGCTCCTGATCGTCCAGATGAAGCCGACGGACGATCCCGCGAGGATCCCGGAGGCAGCCCAGAGCGGGATGACGCTGGTGGCCCATCAGCGGATGGGGATCTACACCCCGCCCCTCCTCGATCCGAGCGACATCATGGCGGTCGTGAACCAGCACATGGCCGACGTCCGTCGCTGCTACAAGAAACAGCTCGCGGACGATCCCGAGTGGTCCGAGGAGCTGATCCTGGATCTCGCGGTGAAGAAGACGGGCCGCGTGGCCGAGGTCTCCATCTCTCCCAGCCGCGTCAAGCGCGACGTCATCGGCCAGTGCTTGATGAGCTCGATCCCGAAGTGGAAGTTCCCGGAGTTCACGGGCGAGACGGACGACGGCGTGACCCAGGAGGTCGTGAACGCCAGCTTCCCCTTCAGCTTCTCGGTGAAGTAGCCGTCACCCGACGCGGATCGCCGAGGTCCGGCGATCGGCGCGCACGCCCTTCTGCTCGGACTTCGGCGCCTGGTCGTACGGCAGCATGATGTCGTTGTCGCTGGCCCGACCTTGGACGTAGGCGAGGAAGTCGCGGCTCGAGCCGAGCGTCGCATAGCGACGCGCCTTGCGACCGCTGAGCACGGCCTCGCGGCTCTCGTCGACCAGCCCGTCGATGCGCGGCGCCAGCGACGTCACGTGGATGCCCTCGCGGCCGAAGCGGAGCAGGCGCGCGCTGCAGGGGAACGCGACCGGCGAGGCGGTGAGGATATGATAGAACCCGCCGGTATGGCCGCGGGCCGCGATGCGCTGGATCCGCGAGGCGTGGTGATGGCCGCACAGATAGGCCCGCACCTTCGGTGAGGCGGCGAGCAACGCGATGACGTCGTGGCGATTCGCGACCAGGTACTCGTCGTCCCACGATTGCAGGAAGTGCGGCTCCCAGGCGCGGTGAAGGAGATGATGCCCGAGGACGACGATGTGCTCCTCGGCGGCGCTGTACAGCTCGTCGGCGAGGAACTGCATCGTCTTGTCCGAGACATAGCCGCCGCCGGCGCCTTCGAGGGTGGTGTCGATGCCGATGACGCGGACGTTGCCGGCGCTCTGGGAGAAGTGGAAGCAGCCCGGACGAATGCCGCGGCCGCCGAGACGCTCCGCGAACTCGTCCTTGGTGACGCGGCCGAAGCGCTTCGACTCGGCCTCGTGGTTCCCGACGATGCACACGAACCGATCGAGCCGCTCCGCCAGCTGAGCGAAGGTTTCGAGGTCGCGCCGTCCTTCGACCTTGTTGTCGATGTTGTCGCCGCCGAAGAGCGCGAGGTCGACGTCGTGCGCGCGGATCTGCTCGACGAGATCCGACATGACTTCGACGCTGCGATGCTTGAGAGTCGCCGTTGGCCGTCCTCCCGGCGCAACGTGTGCATCGGTGATGTGCGCCAGGACAACGTCTCTGGCAGCAACGGCCCCCATCCTACGACTCCTTTTCAATCCCGGGGGTGCCGGGGGCAGATTCGCGTCACCGTAGCGGATCACGGGCATCGATGGGTAGCCCCTCTCGGTGAGAAAACAAACTTTTCGACCAACGATTTCCCGCCGACGACGCGCTTGACAGCGGGCGCTTGCGCCTCGGATCTGGGGCGAAAGCGTGCGACCCATCGGACTGACAGCGCTTTTCATATTCGGCTGCCACATCAAGCTCGCCAAACGGGAGATGGCACTCTTGGTCGACTGGCGCGGTGATCCGGAGCCCGGCTACCACCAGACGCTCGAGCGGAGCCTGGCGCGCCGTCTGAAGTCTGCCTACCACACCGAGCCGCTGACCCGGCGGATCGAGGCGGGAGCCTGACGACGGACGGCGTGGTGTAGAAGTTCTTCGAGCTCGACCGATGATCCAGATTCGCGATCCGATCCACGGGACGATCCATCTCTCGGAGCAGGAGCTGCTCCTGGTCGATCACCCGGCCTACCAACGGCTCCGGATGATCAAGCAGCTCGGGCTGGCCGACTTTGCGTTCCCCGGCGCGACGCACACGCGCTACGCGCACGGGCTCGGCACGATGCACATCGGCTCGCGGATGTTCGAGTCGATCGCCCGGCACTTCGAGCTGGAGGCGCGCGAGCGGCGCCGGCTCCACCAGACGCTGCGGCTGGCCTCGCTGTTCCACGATCTCGGCCACGCGCCGCTCTCCCACACCACCGAGGGCTTCATGCCGACCGTCGCGGAGCTGAAGCTGGGCGAGTGGATGACCGGCGCTCCGGAGCGGCGGGCCAGCCACGAGGATTACACGCTCAAGCTGCTGACCGACTCCGACTTCACGCGCGTCTTCGAGCGCGCGTTCGCGGACGAAGGCGTGACGCCCCTGGACGTGACGCGGCTGATCGCCGGACGCCGTCCGCCCAGCCTGCCTGCGGATCGCTTCCTGGTGGACGGGCGCGATTGGTCGCCGCTCCTCGAGCAGTGCGTGAGCTCGGAGCTCGACGCAGACCGCATGGACTACCTCTTGCGGGACTCCTACTACGCCGGCGTCCCCTACGGGCGCTACGATCACGAGTGGCTGCTGGAGAACCTGGTGCCCGTGGAGCGCGACGGTGCGCTCTATCTGGGCCTGGAGGCGCGCGCGTCCTTCGGCTTCGACGATTACCTCCTGTCCCGCTACCACATGTTCATGTCCGTGTACTTCCACCACGTACCGATCGGGTACGAAGCGATGCTGCGCCGCTTCTACGGCGACGCCGCCGGCGAGCTGGTGGTGCCGGCGGACGCCGAGGCGTACCTGTCCTTCGACGACGTGCACCTCTTCACCGTGCTGCGCAGCTCGAAGAGCGAGTGGGCGCGCCGGATCGTGGAGCGGCGGGCGTACCGGATGCTGGTGGAGGTGAAGGAGACCGTCGACGACGCCCAGGTGAAGAAGCGCGAGTCCCCGGACCTGGACGACATCGCGCGCCGGCTGGAGCACGCCGGCATCAAGGTGATCAGCCACAGCCTGCGCGGCGCCCTCTCCAAGTACAGCGCTCCCGAGCTGTTCATCGTCGAGGAGGGGCGCCCCTTCCCCATCCAGGAGTACACGCCGCTCTACCGGCGCTATGCCGGCGCCATCCACCTCAAGCGCATCTACGTCGACCCCGATCGCTTCGAGGAGGCCCGCCGGCTCGGCGGAATCTCCTTGGCATCTCCGGCGGATGTCGACTAATCCGCACCGTCTATGGCGATCACCATCATCGGCGCCGGACCGAGCGCCGAGAAGGCCGAGGACGTACTGCCGCGAGCCGAGGTCGACCTCCCCAACCCCGCGTCGGTGCCCGAGAACCACCGGCTCCTCGATCGGGCGCGGCTCACGTCGCTGCTCTCGCACGAGCGGCCGCTGATCCGGACGTACGCGCTCGAGCAGATCGCGCGGCGTGAGGGCGAGGACTGGGAGGATGCGCTGATCGGGGCCTCGGCGGACGTCGATCCGCTGGTGAGCGCCGAGGCGATCGCGATCCTGGGCCAACGCAAGTCCACCAAGGCGATCGAGCCGATCGCGAAGCGGTTCGAGACCGGCTCCGGCGAGCTGGCGGCGGTGGCGGCCAGCGCGCTGGGACAGATCGCGCCCGAGCGGCTCCTCGAGGTGATGAAGCTGCGGGGCCGCCTCGACGACGAGGCCTACGCGGCGACCGCGACCTCGATCGCGATCATCCCCTCGCCCGAGGTGATCGAGTTCCTTTCGAAGGCCCTCAACCGCGCGGGGGCGCTCTCACCGGAGCGGCGCGGCACGCTCTACGGTGCGGCCCTCCTCTCCGGAAACGTGGAGCTGTCGGCCCGCGTGATCGGGCTGGCGATCACCGACTCGCAGGAGGAGGAGCCCGAGGGCTCGGCCTTCCCCACGCGGGCGGCCCTCGGCGGGATCGCGGGCGTGCCGATGCAGCTGACCGCCAGGCCGGCCGGGCTCGAGCTGTTCGATCAGTCGCGCGAGATCCTGGAGAAGATCGTCCTGCCGCTGCTCGGCGAGGAGGACCGAAAGAACCTCGAGCAGGCGTTGAAGCTCAAGCGCGCCGGCGAGGTCCTCTCGGGGCTGGAGCCGGTGCTCTCGATGGCCGCGGCGCCGGCCGAGACGGACGAAGAGAAGCAGGACGTGGTCGAGGAGCTCGGGACCATGCCCGAGCGCCGGCGCGGACTGCTCCGCGCGCTGATCGCCCGGGCCGACGCCATCGGCAAGCTGGAGCTCAACTCGGCGGCGCTGTTCGTGGCCGCCGCCGTCAAGGCCAGCGTGGTGATCGCGGCCGGAGGGGACGAGGCGTCGAGCGAGGCGGTGACGTCGCTGGCGAAGGCCCTCGAGGGTGAAGTGTCGTCCGAGCGGCTCGCGCACATGCGGACGGACGAGCTGACCGAGATCTTCCGGGCCAAGAGCCCGCGGGCGATGCGGCGGGTCCTGGCGGTGCTGACGCGGGAGAGCTTCCGGCGCTCGCGCACGCTGCTGCGCTTCGCCAAGGCGTCGATCCTCGGCGGGCACGCGAAGGAGCTCCTCGAGACCATGTCCGACGTGGAGGAGGTCGGGATCCAGAACCCGATCCTCGACGCGTTCGCGGCGTGTCCGGTGGCGTCGGAGGCTGCGGTCGTCGACGTCTTCGCCGAGCGGCCGCTCAACGAGAAGGTGCTCCCGTACGCGCTCGCCGTCGCCGAGGAGCTGCGCACCGAGCGAATCGGGCTGGCGATCGCGCGGCGGTTCTACGAGCTGCGGGACCACGGCCGCGCCGCCGTGGCGCGCACGCTGATGCGCGTGGCCGACCCGCGCGCGATCCCGCTGCTCGAGTCGCGCGCCTATCCGGAGGAAGCCGAGGAGGTGGCGTGGACGGTGCTGTCGCTGCTCGAGGGGAGACCGGTCGAGGGACGCCTCGAGGAGGCGCTCACGCGCACGATGGGCGGGCGCGACGACGGTCAGGGACTGCCGCTCCGAGTCCCGCTCCGCTGCAGGCGCTGCAACGAGACGCTCACCTACGCGTTCCGCCGGGCGTTCCTCGACGTCGAGGCCAAGGATCAGTGGGGTGACCCGGCGTTCGTCGGCGAGGTGAAGTGCAAGGCCTGTGGGTTCGACGAGGAGCCGTTCGAGCCCACCGAGACCGCGACGCAGATCCTCACCAGCCACATGATCGAGGTCCTGGCGGCGTCGCGGGCGGGACGGCCGGTCGACCGCGCGCTGGTGACGCCGGCCCAGACCACCGTGAAGGGCCAGCGCATGGGCTTCGCGCGGGCGTTGCGGACGCTCAATCAAGACGTCGCCGCCTCGCCCGGATCGATCCGCACCCGCCTTCACCGCGCGCGGATGCGGTTGATGCTGGAGCGACCGGGCGCCGCGGAGGACGTCGAGCGCGTGCTGGCGGAGGATCCGAACGCGGTCGAGGGCCTGACGCTGCGCGCTTCAATCGCGATGCGCGCTCAGGACTACGTGGCGGCGGCCGAGAGCGTGCTGGAGGCGATCAAGCGGCTCGACGACCCCGAGGGACCCCGGCTCTACGACGTGGAGGATCCGGGGCCCTTCCGGGAGAGCCTCGAGGAGCTGCTGGTCGATCTGCGACATCTCGGTGCGCCCATCCCGGAGAGCATCAGCCTGCAGGCCGCCGAGACCCGCCTGAGGATGCGCTCCCAAGAGATGGAGGCCCGGCGCGCCGAGTTCGAAGAGGACCGAGCCCCGCGGCCGCCGGCTCGGCAGGAGCGCCGCGAATCTCAATCCCGAGGTGCTGAAGAGGACCGGACGCAACGACCCCTGTCCGTGCGGAAGCGGCAAGAAGTTCAAGAAGTGCCACGGCGCGCAATAGCTCTCCTCATCGCCGCAGCGCTCACCGCGTGCCGGATCCTCCCCTCTCCGCCGCTCGAGAGCGCGCCGGGTACGGATCCAATTCCGGAGCACCCGGCGGGCCTGTCGGTCGAGGACGTCCGCGTCTTCTCCGCAAGCGGCGCCACCGCGGCCACCTTCTCGCTGCGGGGCGCCGCCACGTACGACGTCGGAGAGGACACGTTCAGCCGGCGCTCCTCTTACAACGCGTGGCGCGGCACCTGCCGGCTGACCCCAGCCGGGAGCGCCTGCTCGATCGAGCCGCACCGGGGCGTGCAGACCTCGACGATGGGGCTGGCGCTCTTGCCCGGTCCGCGCGGGCTGCGCGGCGCGTGGTTCGACGCCGCCGGCACGCTCGATCTGGTGGAGGGGGCCGCCGGGATCGCGGTGCGGGCGGGGACGCGGACGCTCGCCGAGGTCGCGTTCGATCGGCGGCCGCCGTCGGGCTGGATCGATCAGCGGCTGGGTGGGATCCAGCGGGCGCGGATCGCGCCTCTGCTGCTCGCGCTGGCGGCGCTTCCGGATCCGCGCGCGCTCTTCTCGAACGCCGAGGTCGCCGTCGGGACCGCCACCCCCGCCGTCTCGAGGGCGTCGATGAAGGCGTTGCTCGGCCCGGATCTCGAGGAGCTCGGGCGCGGCCCGCCGGAGCCTGCGTACGGCCCCGACACGAGGTTCTGGCGGGCCTTCTTCTTCGTGGCCGAGCTGGTCGGCGTCGGCGGCAGCTTTCCGATTGCGACCCCGCTGCCCGACGAAGGTGCGCCGGCCCGCCTCTCGCCGCGCGCCGCCTACAGCGTCTACACCGGCGTCGATTACGCCGACTTCATCCAGCTCCTCGCCGGCGTCGAGAGCCGCTCGATCGCGTTCGACGCGGGCGAGCTCGCCAAGGTCTCGCCGCCGGGCGGGTTCGAGGTGCACGGACACATCCGGCTCGCCCTCACCGGCCGGGTCACGTTCTTCCGCGCGGGCGCGTTCGCCTCGTATCTCGGCCTCGAGCGGGTCTGGCTGGTGACCGACACGACCTCGATCCTCTTCCAGACGGCCGACATCGATCCGGCGGCGCACACCGGCTATTCCGTGACCGCGCAGTTCCACGGCAGCGGGTGGGCGCCGCTGTTCGGGCTCAAGTATCGGTTCGGGCCGGTCCTGCACGGCGGGGACTGGTGGAGCGGCGTCTCCAGCGACGTGCTGCTCGAGGGGCGCTACGAGTCGATCGAGTGGGGCGTGCCGAAGATCGTCTTCCAGACCCTCGGCAACGATCCGGCGATCGCGGATCGAGCGCTCGGGACCGCAACGGCGTGGTTGAACACCTATCCGACACCGCGACGCACGCACCACGTCGGCTTCCGGCTCGCGCTCCAGGTCAGGTTTTGAGGCGGCTTGTGCGTCCTCGAGTGCACACGCCGGCCAGCCGCTCGAGACCGCGCCGCGCGCCGCTTTTCGCGTAGTGGGTGTGCGCGGCCTGCGGATCTGCTAGCGAGAGCGCCGCATGACTTTGACGTTCTACTACGGATCCGGATCTCCCTACGCCTGGCGCGTGTGGCTCGGCCTCGAGCACAAGCAGGTGCCCTACGAGCAGAAAGTCCTGTCGTTCTCGGCAGGAGACCACAGAAAGCCCGAGTTCCTCGCCATCAACCCGCGGCACAAGGTGCCGGTGATCATCGACGACGGCTTCGCGCTCCACGAGTCGTCGGCGATCCTCGAGTACCTCGACGAGCGGTTCCCCGATGGCCCACCGCTGTTTCCGGGCGACGTCCGCGCCCGCGCGATCGCGCGGCGCCTCATCCGTGAGGCGGACACGTACGTCATGGAGTCGTCGAGCGACCTCACGGGCGAGCTCTTCTCCACGAAGCCAGCCGCCGACTGGGATCAGGAGAAGATCGCGGGCGGGAAGCAGAAGGTGCTGGAGGAGCTCGCGCGCTTCGAGGGCTACCTGACTAACGAGTGGCTGGCCGGCCCGCGAGTGAGCGCCGCCGATCTCTCGCTCTACCCGATGCTCGCGACGCTCGGGCGGCTCGAGAAGAAGAAGCCGGACCTGGGCCTGCTGGCCGCGCTACCGCCCAAGGTGGCCGGCTGGTTCGAGCGCTTCAAGGCGTTGCCGTACGCCGACAAGACCTATCCGCCGCACTGGCGCTAGGAGCGTGTAGCGCGTAGCGCTACCGCGAGCCCGGTCCTCGGCGGTGTTGTTCACGATGGAATCGGATGCCCGCCGAAGCTGATCGCGGACGTGAGCGTGACCGGGTTGCAGTTCTTGTGCGATCTCTTCAGCGATGTCGGCATACTCGACGGCGAGCTGGTAGACCTCGAGCTTCTCGTGATCGAGAGTGACCATGCAAGCTAGCTTGCGGTAGCTCGTCCACTTGACCAGCAGGAGTTCTTGGAGGTCGTTTCGTCTGGAATCGATCGTTGGGCGGATCGACTTCGACGCCTGGACTTGATCGAAGTCCTGAAGCTTTGCCAGAAAGCAGGTTTGGTGCGGCTCGGACACGTCGCACTCGATGGCTCGAAGGTGCAGGCGAACGCGAGCAAGCACAAGGCGATGACCTACGAGCGGATGACCGAGGAGGAGAAGCGGCTGTCTCTCGAGATCGAAGAACTGCTGGAGCGAGCGCGCACGATCGACCAAGAGGAAGACGAGCGGCTGGGCGTTGAAGAGACTGAAGAGGACATCCCAGCGGAGCTCGCTCGCCGTGAATCCCGCCTTGCCCGCATTCGAGAAGCGAAGGCTGCGCTGGAACAGGATGCCGCCAGGGCTCGCGCGGAGAAATTGCGCAGGCAAGCCGAAGAGCAGCAGAGCAAAGCGGATGATGCTCTTGTGGATCGGGTGGAGCAGAAGCGAGCGAGAACTCGAGCCGAGAAGGCAAGAGCGCAGGCTGACCAGCTCGAACCATCCCCAGACCCAACTGAACGAAGTGATGGATGGCCGCATCATCGCGTTCCTGCAAATGTGGACGGCACACCGAGGCCCCACGCTCAGAGGAACTTCACCGACTCAGACAGCATGATCATGTTGAAGGAGGGAGCGTACCTCCAGGCCTACAATGCCAAGTTGTCGTAGATGAGCACGCTCAGGTGATTGTCGCCGAAGGGGTCAGCAACCAGGCACCTGATCAGCAACACCTCGTCCGTCGAACCGGCGCTCGGACAGATCAAAGCGGCACGAGGATTCCGCCGGTTCTCGCTAGGCTCCTTCTTCAAGGTACGAGCCGAGTGGACGCTCGTCTGCCTCACCCACAACCTGCTCAAGCTCTACCGATCGAAGCTCGCGACCGTCGCGAGCGTCTGACTCAAGGCAGCCATCTTCAGATCGGGACCCGGACCGGGACCGGGACCCGGACCGGGGTCGCGTGAGCGCTTACGTGCTACACGCTCCTAGGCCGGCTCAGCCCCCTCGGGCCGCGCCGAACGATCGCTCGAACAGACCGTGGATGGCCTGCTGGCCCTCCTCGGTGAGGAAGCGCGTGCCGGTGCCGACGAAGCGGGTCCGGGTGATCCGGGGCGGATCGACGGGCTGCCAGCCGGTGTCGATGGCGCGGAGCCAGCCCCGCTTCTCCTGATCGTATACGTGCACGGGCTTCTTGAAGTGCCGCGCCAGCTCGGCGGCCCAGCCCGTGCCGCCGTGCACGATGCCGTCATCGGTGATCGTGCCGACTACGAAGACCTCCTGCGCCGACTCGACCTGGTGCCAGATCGTCTGGAGCATCTTCTGGAACTGGGGGGTGCGCGGGAAGCGCCGGTGGAGCTGCGCGTCCACGTAGGCGGGGCTGACCGCGCCGCGGTGGAGCTCGGAATCGTCGAGCTCGACCAGGCCGCGCGTGCGCTGCGTGGTCCGCCCTGCGAAGGAGTACGTCACCTCGGCCACGCCGAGCGCCTCGGCGAGCGCGCCGAACGCGGCCTCGGCGCCGGGTGCGCCCCCCGACACCAGCGTATAAGCGGCCGCCACCAGACGCGGCGGGTGGAGGTCGGCCGTCCCGCCGACCACCAGTCGAAACGTATCGGGCGTGAGGATGAGCGGAGGCTCGTCGCTGACCGGGTGGCCGTGATCCTTGAGCAGCCGGACGCTGATCTGATCGTGGTGCGGCTCGAGGAAGAGCGCCACGTCGATCAGATCCGCGCAGGGCTCGCACGGGGGGGCGATCGTCTTGGGATGTGCAGGCGTCATGCCGCGATGCGTCTGCGCGCTCATCCACAGCTCGGCGTCGATGCGCTTGGCGATGGCCTTGAGGGCGCCGATGTCGGCGGACGTCTCGGCAAGCGGGCGCTCCCAGTCGAAGCCGTCGATCAGGATGGCCGCCGGCTTGAACTCGAGGTGCTGTCCGTACAACGCCAGCGCCTTCTCCACCTGATCCGGCGCCGAGGCGGTCGCCGGCACCGCATGGATGATCCGCGAGCGCTCGACCTTGGTGCGCTCGGTCTCGCGGGACTCGAGCTTGCTGAGCCGGGCCAGATCGTCGAAGAGCGCGTCGTACCAGCACTGCACGTGATCGACGGTCTGGTCCAGCGAGACGTGGAGGACCTGCCGCTCGCGCATGAGATCGTCGAGGCCGATCTGCACCAGGCAACGCGGTCTTGCCCACGCCCGCCCGCGCCATCACCACGCCCAGGTTGCCCCGCCCGAGCCCGCCGTGGATCGACCGCTCGAGGATCCGGAGCGGGCTGTGCTCGTTCACTTCCTTCCTGTACATGCGTCTCGTCCCCCTCACTTCTGCGGCGACTCGACTTCTTCGGCCGCGTCCTCGATCAGTTTCTCGCTCGATCGAGGCGGGCACCTGCGACGTAGCGCGAGAACTCCATCGTGAACTCCGCCTTGCCCTTGGGTGGCCGAGCGCAGCGCGGTGGCGTAGCCGAACATCTCGGCCAGCGGCACCTCGGCCTCGATGCGCGCCATGATGCCGTCCTCCTGTGATCCGATGATCATGCCGCGCCGCTGCATCAGCGTGGTCAACACGTTGCCCGGAGACTCGGCGGGCCCCTCGACCACGACGCGCATGATCGGCTCGAGGATCTTCGGCCTGCGCCCGGTCGTACGCCTCGCGCCAGGCGCCGCGGGCCGCCTCCTGGAACGCGATGTCCGACGAGTCGACCGCGTGCGACCGCCGTCGTTGAGCGACCACCCGCACGTTGACCACCGGGAAGCCGAGCAGGCGGCCCTTGGCCAGCATCGAGCGGAAGCCCTTCTCCACCGAGCGGGATGAACTGCGCGGGATCGCGCCGCCCACCGACGTCGTCGACGAACTCGAACTCGCTCCTCGGGGAACGGCTCGAGGTAGCCGATCACCTTGCCGTACTGGCCCGAGCCGCCGGTCTGCTTCTTGTGCGTGTAGTTGAAGTCGGACGCGCTGGGTGATGGTCTCGCGGTACGCGACCTGCGGCGGCGACGTCGACGACGTCGCGCCGTACTCGCGCTTCATGCGCTCGATGTAGACGTCGAGGTGGAGCTCGCCCATGCCGCGAGATGATGGTCTCGCCGGACTCGGGATCGACGCGAGACGCGGAAGGTCGGGTCCTCCTTGGTGAAGCGCTGGAGCGCCTTGGACAGGTTCGTGCTCGGACTTGTTGTCGGCCGGCTTGACCGACAGCGAGATGACCGGCTCGGGCACGTGCATCGAGGTCATCGCCACCTTGAGCGTGCCGTCGGTGAAGGTGTCGCCGGAGTTGCAGTCGATGCCGAACATGGCGACGATGTCGCCGGCGCCCGCCGCCGTGCGATGTCCTCCATCTCGTCGGCGTGCATGCGCACGAGCCGCGCCGACCTTGTGCCTTCTTGCCGGTGCGCGTGTTGATGATGAAGTCGTCGCGCTGCGAGGTGCCCTGGTAGATCGCGCAGGTAGGTGAGCTGGCCGTAGCGGCCGTCCTCGAGCTTGAACGCGAGCGCCACGGTGGGCTTGTCGGGGTCGCTCGCCAGCGCGACCGCGCGCCTCGTTCTCCTGCGTCGAGATCGACCGCCTCGTTCACCACCTCGGTCGGGTCTGGGCAGGTAGCGCACGACGGCGTCGAGCAGCGGCTGCACGCCCTTGTTCTTGTACGCCGAGCCCATGCAGCACCGGGGTGAGCTTGCAGCGCGAGCGTGCCGCTGCGGATCGCGGCGTGGATGAGCTCGCGCGGTCGACGCGCTCCTCGAGGATGGCCTCGGTCAGCTCGTCGGAGAACATGCGAGACGGCGTCGAGCATCTCCTCGCGGGCGGCGTCTGCCTCGTCGCGCATCGCGCTCGGGGATCTCGCGCTCGACGATGTTCTCGCCGCTTGTCGCCCTCGAAGTGCAGCGCCTTCATGTCGACCAGGTCGACGACGCCCTCGAACTCGTCCTCGAGGCCGATCGGCAGCTGGAGCAGCACCGGGTTGTGGCCGAGCTTCTCGCGCAGCTGATCGCGCACGCGGAGCGGGTTGGCGCCGGTGCGGTCGCACTTGTTCACGAACGCGATGCGCGGCACGTTGTAGCGCCGCATCTGCCGATCGACGGTGAGCGACTGGCTCTGCACGCCGGCGACCGCGCACAGCACCAGGATGGCGCCGTCCAGCACGCGCAGGCGAGCGCTCGACCTCGATGGTGAAGTCGACGTGTCCGGGCGTGTCGATGATGTTGATGTGGTGCTCGCTCCACGCGCAGTGGGTGGCCGCGCTGGCGATGGTGATGCCGCGCTCGCGCTCGAGCTCCATCGAGTCCATCTTGGCGCCGACGCCGTCCTTGCCCTTGACCTCGTGGATCGCGTGGATCCGGTTGCGTGTAGAAGAGGATGCGCTCGGTCAGCGTGGTCTTGCCGCTGTCGATGTGGGCGGAGATGCCGATGTTGCGGATCGTCTGAAGCTCGGTGATCACGTCACGGCTTCGTGATGCAAGCGATCGAATCTGTAAAGCGTCAAAGATGTCACCGGGCGGCACTCGTGCTATCCCGCGGCGACCATGGCTAAGGTGTTCACGACCTGGACGGTGCTCCCTCACGGGCCCCTCGAGAAGCTCTCGGAGAACCTCTGGCGGCTCGAAGGGACGATGCCCGACGGGACCACCAAGCGCGTGATGTCGCTGGTGCGACTGCAGGATGGGCGGATCCTGCTGCACAACGCGATCGCGCTGGAAGAAGACCTGATGGCGGAAATCCAGGGCTGGGGAACGCCGGCCGCGATCCTGGTCCCCAACGGGTTCCACCGTCAGGACGCCCGGATCATGAAGGACCGCTTCTCGGAGGCGAAGGTCTACTGCCCCACCGGCGCGACGAAGGCGGTCACCGCGGTGGTGCCGGTGGACGGCAACTACGACGCCGCGCCCCAGGACGAGAGCGTGAAGGTTCGGCACCTGGCGGGGATGAAGGAGCGCGAGGGCGTGGTCGAGGTGAGCTCGGAGGACGGCCGCTCCGTCATCTTCTGCGACACCCTCTTGAACCTGAAGGACGCGCCCCACGTCTTCAAGCTGTTCCTGTCGCCGCTCGGCCGCCCCAGCGTCCCGCTCTTCATGCGGTGGTTTCTGATCAACCAGAAGAAGGCGCTCAAGGCGGACCTCGAGACGATGGCCGCGCAAGAGGGCTTGCGCAGGCTGATCCCAGGCCACGGGCAGATGGTCGACAGCGACGCCCGCACGGCGCTCTCGACCGCCGCCGCCGGGCTCGGCTGAGCAACCGCCTGCCTGCCGCCCGAGGATCGCGCGCAATCGCTTGCTCGGGAGCCGCCCGTCTCAACCTGGATCACGAGCGATCACGCCGGGTGTACGCCTTGCGAGAGCCCTCGCGTGCGCTCGAACGTCCCTTTGGTAGGACTCGCCCTCCTCGCCTGCGCGTGCAGCCCCTCGGGTGACCGCTTCGAGATCCGGGCCGGCGGGGGCAACGTCCGCGGCGGCGGCGGCGGGATCGAGATGCGCTCGTTCGGCCTCCGCACCCGCACCGGCACCGTCGTGACCACCGGCCTCGGGCTGTCTCTGCTCGCCACCGTCGACGCGCCCGAGCACGACGGCGTCGTCCTGCAAGCCACCGACGTCGCCTGGTCCGGCAACTACGTCTACGCCAGCTACAATGTCCGCGGCGACACGTTCCTGGGCGCGCTCCAGATCATCGACGTCTCCGATCCTTCGCTCCCCACCGTGGTCGCCGAGGCGATCTATCCCAACACGGATCTCGCCAAGCTCGCGGTCTCGGGGCAGAGGATCCTGGTGGCCGGCGCGGACGCCGCCGAGGGCGGCACGCTCGAGCTGTTCACGCTCGACGGCGGTGAGCTCACGTTCGATCAATATCTGACCGTCGGGAGCTACGCCGCCACGTACGTCGATCTCCACGGATACGAGGCGTACGTCAGCTTCGGCGACGCCGGCGGTGGTGTCGCAGTCTACGATCTGTCGAGCGGGCAACCGGCCGCCGTCGCGAGCATCCCCCTCGCCGACGCGCGCTGGGTCGACGCGATCGCGGCCGACGACATCGTGACGGTGGCGGGCGCGCCGAGCCGGTTGACCCGATTCTCGGGCATCGGCTCGGCGGCCCCTGGAACCACCACCACCCCGATCGACGGCGGCGACATCGGCGCCCCCACCTGGGGTGAGCGGCGCGAGAGCCTGGCGTTCATCTCCTCCGACACCGCCGGGCTCCTGGTCTTCGACCTCAGCACGATGGCCGAGGTCGGCAGCCTCTCCACCAGCGGCAACAGCAACGGCCTGGCGCTGGCGCTCGACGGGCGTCTCGCGTTCCTCGCCAACGGTGAGGAGGGGTTGGTGGTCGCTGACGTCCTCGATCCCGCGTCGCCGATCGCGGTCGCCTCGATCGACGTGGCCGGCGACGCGGGGAGCGCGAATGCGGTCGCGATCAGCGGTGATCATCTCGCGCTGGCCGACGGCCTGGGCGGGGTCAAGATCCTTCAGTACCAGCGCCAGGCCTCGGCGCCGCCCGACGACTGCGACGGCGACGGCGTTCCGGACGATCAAGACGCGGACGACGACGATGACGGCGTGCTGGACGAGGACGACTACGATCGGTGTGATCCGTCGATCGTCTGCGCGCCCGGGATGATCGATCACCAGGGCCGCTTCGTCGGCGACTTCTTCAACCTCCCCTGCGACCACCCCGACGTCGCCGGCCCCATCACCGGCCTCGTCACCGGTACACTCCCGACTGACTTCGACTGGTACGATCCGCAGTACTACGTGTACTCGATCGAGCGGGACTCGCTCGTGATCCCGTACTCGCAGAACTACTTCCCGGTCGACACCGGCCTCTGCGGCGATCCCTTCTACTTCGCGGCGCACTGGTACACGACGGCCATCGCCTCCGCGGACGGCGACTACACGTTCGAGGTCGGCAGCGACGACGACAGCTGGGTGTTCGTCGACGGTGATCTGGTATCGGACCTCGGCGGCATCCACGCGCTCCAGCGGCAGTCGAACACGATCCACCTCACCGCCGGCCCGCACCGCCTCGACATCTACTTCGCCGAGCGCCACGTGGTGCAGAGCGGGCTCGAGTTCGAGGTCGTCGGCGTGGCGCCGGGCGCGCGGCTCGAGACGATCCACCACCTGTGCCTCGACCCGAACGGCGACGAGGACGGCGACGGCGTCCCGAACGGCAGCGACCTGGCGCCGCTGATCCGCCCGTGAGTCACTCGCGGACGATCTTCTGCACCTCGGGCGGAAAGTCGGACAGCTCCTGCACCTGGCGAACCTCGATCACGTCGCCGTCCATGCCGGGGATCCGCGAGGCCCACTGGTACGCCTCTTCCTTCGACTTCACCTGGATCATCCAGTAGCCGCCGATCACCTCCTTCGCCTCGGCGAAGGGCGCGTCGGTCACCACGTGCTTCCCGCCCGAGACCTTGATGCGGCGGCCCTCCGACGGCGGGCGGAGGCCGTCGAGCGCCAGCAGCACGCCGGCCTTCTTGAGCTCGTCGTTGTAGCGGGCCATCGCCTCGAAGATCTCGGTTCCGGGCGTCACCGTCTCGGCGCCGGGCTGGTAGACCTTCGGGATCATCACCATCATGAATCGCATCGTCGTCTCCTGGGTTTGGGGCCGGGTTGGCCGGCCGGGTTCTACTCCGGCGTCGAACCACGATCCCGAGGATCGACAGCGCGATTATTTTTTTTGAAGGCGCTGGTTCCCCTCAGCGTGTCTTCTTGACGCGGGACCGATAGGCCTTCGGAACCTTGTCCAGATGATCGACGATGTGCACGACGCCCTGGTCGTCGGTGAACGTGTAGAAGACGTCATCGCCGAGCTGGGCGCGCCGCTCGACCTCGCGCACCACCCGGTCCGCCTCCTTTTGCGTCGAGACGGGCAAGAGCGCGCGACCGGTCTGGGTGAACGTCAAGAACGCGCCCACGGCCAGCACCACCACCGCCACGCCGAGCAGCGCCTTGACCATGCCGCGATACGAGCGCTCCGGGCGCACCTCCATCACTTCCCCCCTCGAGGCCGGGGCGGCCTCGCCGAGCTCCAGGTCAGGCCAGGCCTCCGGCTGGGCGCCCGAGTCGGGCGGCGCCTCCCGATTCACCTCGTCGACCGCCTCGGCGACCTTGGCCGCGATCGGATCGTCGGGCGTGCTCATCTCGATATCATAGCCCGTTCTCGGGTCAGCGCGCGAAGGCGATGGCGGCCAAGTCTCTCACACCACCCGCTGCGCCTCCGAGAGCCCCTCGAAGAAGGCGCGGGCGTTGGCGCCCAACGTGCGCGTCCGGTAGCCGCCCTCCTGCACCACCAGCGTGGGCCGGCCCAGCTCACCGATCCGCCGCCCGTTCGCGCGGAAATCCGCCGCGTGGAGGCTCCAGGTCCCGGTCGGATCGCCCTTCGCCGTGTCGAGGCCGAGCGCGACGACCAGGAACGCCGGGTTGAAGCGAGCGATGCGATCGAGCGCCTTCGTGAGCGCCTTCTGGTAGCGAGCGCCGTCGATCACCTCGGCCAGCGGCAGGTTGAGGTTGAAGCCTTCGCCGGGTCCGGCGCCGACCTCGTCCTCGAAGCCGGTGAAGAATGGGTACGCGATGTTGGGGTGGCCGTGGATCGAGACGGTGAGGACATCGCTCCGATCGAAGAAGATGTCCTGCTGCCCGTTGCCGTGGTGATAGTCGATGTCGAGGATCGCGACCTTGCCCTGCCGCGAGAGCACGTTGGCCGCGATCGCGTTGTTGTTGAAGTAGCAGAAGCCGCCGAACGAGCGCCGCTCGGCGTGGTGCCCCGGCGGCCGGACCAGCGCGTAAGCGAGACGCTCGCCGTCGAGGACGAACGCGGCCGCGGTCAGCGTGCAGTCGACGGCGCGGACGGCAGCGGCGTAGGCGTTGCTGTTCAACGGAGTGAAGGTGTCGATGCAGTAGTACCCGGCGCGGACCGAGAGCTCCTTGGGCGGACGGGTGGCGTTCCGGATCGGGAATACATACGGGTAGACCGACTTGTCCTTGACCGACTGGCAGGCGCGCCGGAGGTACTCGACGAAGTCCTGGTCGTGCACCGCGAGGATCGGCGCCATCCCGTGGGTCTTGGCCGGCACCGACTCGAACAGACCCGTGGACGCCAGCTCCTTCACGATGTGATGGATCCGCACCGGAGACTCGACATAGCCGCGCTCGCGGACGTGGTGGATCTCGTGACGATCGTTCACCACCATGATGTGCGGCGCCCGCGCGACCTGGACCGCCCGCCGCTGGACGTCGGCGGCGGCCGCCTTGGTCGCGTAGCGCGGCGGGCGGATCCGGACCGGATCGTCCCGGATCGAGTCGACGACCATCTTCACGTACTCCGGCGTGCAGATCTTGGAGTACTTACGCTCGAGGATCGCCCGCACCACCTCGCGGACATAGGCCCGGGAGGGCGGCCCCCCGCCCAGGCCGTCGTACACCAGGTAGGGCAGGCCGCGCTGTCCCGGTCGGAGCGGCGCCTGGTACTCCGTGCGGTCGACCGGGCGCGCGCCGAAGTGCTCGTAGAAGCGAAGCCTCGACTTGTTCTGCTTCAGGATCGCGGGATCGTCGATCTCCTTCGGATCATCCGGGAGGCACTCGAAGAAGAGCCCCTTCATCCCGGTGGCCTTCATGTCCTCCCGCACGCGCTGATAGAGCGCCGCGCCGAACCCCCGGCCGCTCGTCTGCGCGTCGGAGGCGATGAACTCGAGATAGGCGAACGCGATCTTGGTATCGACGTGGATCGAGGCGAAGCCGTGGACCTGCCTCCGGCGCTCCGCCACGTAGAGCATGGGCCGGAGCTCCGGGTGGATCGGCGCGCTCATCCGGCGCTCGAACGCCTCGATCTCCTCCTCGGGAAGGCCACCGAACTGCGCGCGCAAGATCTCCGCGGCCTGCGCGATCGCGGCCTGATTGGCGGGCAGGAAGTCGTCGTGGATGCGGCGAATCGTGAACACGACGAGCGGCTAGCCGTCGTGATACAGCGCGAACTCGTGGGGATGAGGCCGCATCCGGATGGCGTCGACCTCGTTGGTCCGCTTGTAGCGAATCCACGTCTCGAGGACGTCCTCGGTGAACACGTCTCCCTTGAGGAGGAAGTCGTGATCCCGCTCGAGCTCCCGGAGGGCCTCCTCGAGGCTGCCCGGGCAGGTGGGGACGTCCGAGAGCTCCTCGGGTGAGAGGCCGTAGATGTCCTTGTCGAGCGGATCGCCCGGATCGATCTTGTTGAGGATCCCGTCGATCCCCGCCATCACCATCGCGCTGAACGCGAGATACGGGTTGCAGAGCGGATCCGGGAAGCGCACCTCGAGGCGCTTGGCCTTGGGCGAGGGCGAGTACATGGGGATGCGGATCGACGCGGAGCGGTTCCGCGAGGAGTAGGCCAGGTTCACCGGAGCCTCATAGCCCGGCACCAGCCGCTTGTAGCTGTTGGTCGTCGGGTTCGTGATGGCGCAGATCGCCCGCGAGTGCTTGAGCACCCCGCCGATGTAGTGGAGCGCCATCTTCGACAGCCCCGCGTACTCGTCGCCGGCGAACAGCGGCTTGCCGTCCTTCCAGAGCGACTGGTGCGTGTGCATCCCCGACCCGTTGTCGCCGAAGATCGGCTTCGGCATGAAGGTCGCCGTCTTGCCGTGCCGCGCCGCCACGTTCTTCACCACGTGCTTGAGCCACATGGTGTGGTCGGCGATGTCCACCAGCGGGGCGAAGCGGATGTCGATCTCGCACTGCCCGCCGGTCGCGACCTCGTGGTGCTCGCGTTCGACCTTGAGGCCGAGCTTGTTCATCTCGTGCACCATCTCCATGCGGAGCGGGTGGACCTGGTCGGTCGGGGACACCGGGAAGTAGCCACCCTTGTGCGGCGGCCGGTAGCCGAGGTTCGGGCGGCCGTTGCTCTCCTCACCCGTGTTCCAGGCGCCCTCGTCGGAGTCGATCTGATAGAAGGCCTGGTTCGGTCCGGAGTCGAACCGGATACTCGTCGAAGATGAAGAACTCCGGCTCGGGGCCCAGCACCACGGTGTCGGCGAGGCCGGTCGACCGGAGATACTTCTCGCACTTCTTGGCGATGTAGCGCGGGTCCCGCGAGTACGGCTCGCGCGTGATCGGATCGCTGATGTCCGCGATCATCGAGAGCGTCGCCGCGTAGCTGATGAACGGATCGACCCTGGCCGTGTGCGCGTCGGGGATCACCAGCATGTCGGAGGCGTTGATGGCTTGCCACCCGCGGATCGAGGAGCCGTCGAAGCCGAGGCCTTCCTCGAACGTCGACTCTTCGATCTGATCCATCGGGCATGTGAAGTGCTGCCAGATGCCGAACAGATCGACGAACTTGATGTCGACCATGTCGCATCGGTTGTCCTTGGCGAACGCGAGGACCTCTCGTGGCTTCATTTTTTTTCTGTCTCCTCCAGGCGGGTTCAATCAGTCGCGACGCGGCGCGATTAGCACGGGATCAGCCCGGAGATCGAGCCTCGAGCGGAACCCGGCGATCGATCTGCCATTCTTCGCCGCCCAGGCGGAAGACGACACCGATGGTCAGCCCCACCGTCAGGCGTTCGACCCGCTCGAAGGTCGAGCCGGACGGAACGCCGGCGACGGTCACCCGGGCCACGTCGATCTCGAAGAAGAGGCCGCGCCCGGTGTCCAGCCAGGTGACCGCGGAGCCCAGGGCGCCCCCGTAGAACGGCCCGGCCTTGCCCGAGACCGTCGCGAACCCACCGCGCGCGCGGAGGAAGAAGAGCACCTCCTCGGGCGGCGTGTCGCGGATCCAGGGGTAGCGTCCCGCAACCGAGACGCCGAAGACCGACTCGGCGCCCGAGCTGGCCGCACCCGTGTCGTCGCCCTCCTTGGTGCGATAGACGACGAACGGCGCGTACGCTTCGAACGACAGCCAGCGCGCCGGCTCGAACTCGAGGACCGGACGAAAGCCGAGGCGGAAGGCGGCGCGCTGGTCGCGCGCGGGATCGAACACCAGCGGCGTGAGCTCGCTGGCGACGCCCAGGGTCCAGCGGATCGCGTCCGCGCGGCTCGGGATCGCGAGCAGCGCCAGCCCGACCATGCCGCAGGCCCGCAGCTTCATACGGCCGACGATCCGCGCTCCCCGGTGCGGATGCGAACGACCTCGTCCACCGGCAGCACGAAGATCTTGCCGTCCCCGATGCGGCCGGTCTTGGCGGCGTTCTCGATCGCCTCGACGACCTGGTGGACGGCGTCGTCGGTGCAGACCACCTCGATCTTCACCTTGGGCAGGAAGTCGACCACGTACTCCGCGCCCCGGTAGAGCTCGGAGTGGCCCTTCTGGCGCCCGAATCCTTTGACCTCGGTGACCGTCATACCCTGGATCCCCGCCTCTCCGAGGGCTTCGCGGACGTCGTCGAGCTTGAACGGTTTGATGATCGCTTCGACTTTTTTCATCCGCGCATTCGGGGTACGACGGGTCCCTTGTCGGGTCAACCAGCGGCGCCGATCGTCTCCATCCGCGGGCTCCAAAAGGGATATGCGCTCGGCACGACCCGGATCGAGGTGCTCAAAGGGCTCGACCTCGAGCTACCACCGGAGGGGCTGACCGCCGTGATGGGGCCGTCGGGGGTCGGCAAGAGCACGCTCCTGAACTGCGTGGCAGGCCTCGACGTTCCGGACGGCGGATCGGTCCGCGTGCTCGACCAGGATCTGGCCACGCTCGACGACGGTGCGCGCACGCTGGTGCGACGCCGCAAGATGGGCATCATCTACCAGTTCTTCAACCTGGTCCCGAACCTCGACGTCGCGGAGAACGTGATGCTGCCGTTCTTGATCGAGGGCGAGGCGGCGCCCCCGGCCGTGGTGGAGCGCGCGCTGGAGCGGGTGGGCATGCTGCACCGTCGCGATCACCTGCCGGCGCAGCTCTCCGGCGGCGAGATGCAGCTGGTCTCGATCGCGCGCGCGATCGTTCGCAAGCCGAAGCTCATCCTGGCCGACGAGCCGACGGGCAACGTGAACGTCGCGACGGGCCGGCGCATCATGAAGCTGCTCCGAGAGGTGCTGAAGGAGGCCGGGGCCGGGATGATCCTCGTGACGCACAACCCCGAAGACGCGGCCGCCGCCGATCGGGTCGTCTTCCTCGAGGACGGTCGGATCGACACCCACCACGCGCTGAGGGGGGAAGAGGTTACAAACGCCGCCATCCACGCACGACTCCAAGCCCTCGGAATCTGACCGTAATCGAACTGTAAGGGATCGGTTTTGCCCTGTGGACCAGACTCCTCTGTGCAATGAGGCACGCGCTATTTTCGTTGTCTGCCGCCCTCCTGACCATCGCACCGCACCTCGCGCATGCGCAGCAGTGGGGTCCGCTCGATACTGTGCCGCATCCCAATGTCGTCATCGCGCACGACACGTCGGTCACGATGAACATCAACACGGCGTGCAACAACTGCCATGACCCCGGAAGCTCGCGGCTCGAGGTCTCGAAGCAGGACATCTTGCAAACGCTGCCGCTGTTCCGCCCGTATTTCAACTACGGCGCGTTTCAGTATGCAGGGTGCGACTCGGCGCAAGTCACGACGCGCGTGCTGCCGACGCCCGACGCGCCGGACGTCTCCTACGCCCAGGTGCTCGGGGCGATCGGGGGCGCGAGCGCCTGTCACAAAAAGGAGGAGCGCCTCCCCGGCGGCGCCGTCACCACGTGCGCGACCGCGGGATGCGGCGGCGACACGCAGCTCGCCGTCGATCTCGCGAACCTCTCGCTCCCCGGCTTCGATCCGCTGCGCCCGTTCCTCCACGTCGATTGCATCTACCACTACGTCGCGGACCTCGCGCCCTGCGTGACGGACACGGGCGAGCCGACCGACGCCACCGGTTACCGCGGCGGCTGCTACCACATCGGCTGCAGCGACATCGGCGGGATCGAGGGCATCATCTTCACGCTCCAGCAGCTCCCCACGATCGACTGGCCACGCTGGACGGAGTCCGGCCTCACGCCCGAGCAGGTTCAGGCCGAGTTCTGTGCGCCGGTCAAGGACGTGCTCACGAACGTCTACAACCAGATCCTGGCGTGCCGGCCCGATAACGCCTTCTACAGCACGTTCCCGACCGAGATCGAATCGAGCGACTGGTGCGACGCGAACGTGATCGCGCAGAACGCGTGCACCAACTCGCCCCTGGCGAACAGCTGCGTCTGCGACAACACGAACCAGGCTTGCATCGCCGGCGGCCAGCCGACCTCCGCGTGTGGAACGCCCTTCACCTGGAAGGCACGACAGCAGGTCGCCGTTTGCGAGGCCTACCAGCCGGGCGGCGCCTTCGACTCGTTCTACCAGGGCCAGGCAGACAACGTGGTCAACGGCGAGTGCCGCGAGAACGCCGTGCTGTTCTTCACCGACGGCTACATGGGTGACACGCCCGGAACCACCGTCGAGGGCAGCCGCGCGATCCCGACCTATCGCTCGGTGAGCGGCCTCAGCAACATGGCCGTGTTCCGCGTCGCCGACAGCTTCACCGGCATGGCGGACGGCATGATGCGATCGGTGACCAACAACGTGGTCCCGACCGCGTATTCGGCCGTCGATCAGGCGACGATGCAGGAGTCCTTCTCGCGGCTGCTCAACCGCATCTTCAAGGGCGTGTACACCGGCGCGGCGATGACGCTCGACTCGCAGGGCACGCGCGCGGTGTTCCACAGCTTCACCGTGCCCGGCTACAACCAGACCGGACCGATCAGCGACAACTACCTCGGGTGGCCGGCCCGCCTCTCCATGCACGAGGTCGGCGACGATGGAACGATCTCTGCGACGCCCGTCTGGGAGACGGACTGGGCCGATCGCGTCGGCGGCAGCCCCGGTTGCGGGCCGACGATCATGGGATATTCCGACACGGCCCGCCTGGGCCCGAACGGCACGTTCAGGAACGGCGTCCCCCGCGCGGTCGGGATCCCGGCGAGCTCGATGGATCGGGACGGCGACGGGGTCGTCGACAACCATCCGGCGCTCCGTTTCGGCGAGATGTACAGCATCGCCTCGACCCGCCCGGTGATCGTGGAGGCGCCCCGAGAGGCCCCGAACGGCAGGTACGGCGGCGAGCTGATGGCCTTCCAGACCTCGGCCCCGATCCGCGAGCGGATCCGGTCCGTCTACGTGATGGGCAACGGCTACGTCTATGGCTTTCACGGCGGCGCCTATGATCCGACGGCCCGGAACTTCGGCACGCGCAAGCTGGCCTTCTCGTACGACGACAGCATCCCGCAGGCGGGCATGGAGATCATGCGGTACGGTCCCCGCTGGCTCGCGACCCAACCGGCCCCCGGCTACCGCTACGACGTCAACGATCTGATCCAGCAGCCGCTGACGACGGGTCAGCTGACGGCGCGCGAGATGCGCATCTACGATGGCACCGGCTACCACTTCCACACGGTGCTGGTCGGCGCCCAGGGCAAGAACGGCGGCGGGTACTTCTCACTCGACATCACCGATCCGTGCGCCCCCGCGGAGCTGAAGGAGTGGACGCTCCCCAACCCGAGCGATCGCGCCTCCGCAGAGCCGCTGCTCTACTACTTCCCGAGCACCACCGCCGACGAGCGCGCCGTCGTGATCACGACCGGCGGTCTCGGCGGCACGCCGACGCTCTACGCGCACGACATCGTCACCGGAAACATGATGTCTCACGCGGACCTGCCCGGCGGAGGCTCGTACATCGCGGCGCCGATCTGCCTCGACGCCACCGGCCAGGGCCACCTGACCCACTGCTACGCCCTTCGCGAGGACGGCCTGATGGCGCGCGTCGACGTCGGCACCGGCGGGTTCGGCGCGGTCAGCGACATCACCCCGCCCGGCGTCGCCGGGGGCGGCCGCCGCTTCACCACCACGCCGGCCGTGTTCTTCGATCCCACGGGCAACGTGAACCTGGTCTTCGGATCGGGCGACTTCGAGCGACTGACGCAGACCGGAGTGACGAACTACATCTACAAGATCGTCGACCGCACCGTGCGGAAGAAGACCGTGCCGAACCAGCCGGCCGACGTGGCGACCGCCTGCAACAACGTCTCGACCGGCCGGATCTCGCTCGGGCCGCAGGAGCGCGTGATCAGCCCACCGATGGTCGGCAAAGGCATCGTCGCCTGGACCACCTACTCGCCGTCCACGAACGCGTGCATCTCCGGCGGCGCAAAGGTGTACGCGATGAACTATCTGACGTGCACCGACGCGGTCGACGGCGCCGGTCCGCCCACCGGCGTCCCGGTGCAGGACGGCTTGCCAGCCTCACCGGTGCTCCACCGCGACTCGCAGAACCTCCTGGTCGGCACCTCGGCCGGCCCGACGGCCTCGCAGGTGACGGAGGTCCAGGTGCTGACCCGCGGCGGCGCGAACGCCTGGACGAAGCGGCTGTACTGGAGATCGATGATCGATGCGCCCTGAACGGACCGAGATCGACTTCGTCCCCTCGGACGAGCTGGTCGAGTCGGAGGTCACCGCGCGCGAGGCGGTGCCGGACGATCTCGAGGATACGTTCCGGTCGGGCCCGCCCGGCGGGATCTCGATGCCGCGGACACCCGAGACGGCCGACACCGCGGACACCGGCGAGATGCTGGCCGCGCAGGATCTCGAGGAGGCGCCGCCAACCGCGGTGACGCCCATCCCCTCGACCGCTCGGAAGAAGGTCCGCGTGGTGGAGCGGAGCCGGCCTCCGCCGCCTGCCGCCAAGGCGCCCGCCCCCGCGCTCCGGTTACCGCGACCCGCCTCCGTCGAGGCCGCGCCCCGGGCCGCGCCAGAGCCTCAGGGCTCCTACAACCCGTTCATCACCGAGGATCCGCCCGCCGTCGGCGTCGACCCGGCGATGTTCCCGATCCACCGCACCGCGCCGGGTCCGCAGCGCGGCCAGCAGATCATCCTCGCGCTCACCGCCGTCCTGATCGCGATCGTCGCGATCGCCTTCATGACCGGTCCACAGGACCCTCAGGCGCGCGCAGCTGAGCGACGAGAGCAGCGACGCCAGCAGCTGGCACAGGCCATGGAGCGACGCCTCGCGCTCATGCGCACGCAGCAACAGCAGCGGGTCGCGCAGGAGACGAGCACGGTTCCCGGGACCGGCGCGCACGGGGCCCCGGTGGCTCGGGAAGCTCGCATTCGCCGGCCGCTCAAGGCCTCGGTCCGCCAGCGGCCGCCCGCTCTGATCCGTCCGGCCGAGATCAAGCCGTACACCTTCTCCGACGAGCGGGTCGCCCAGCCCAGGAGCTACGGCGACCAGCCGGAGAATGTACCGCCGCCCGGGACCGGCCCCATGCTCATCGTGATGTCCGAGCCGCCGGCGCTGGTGTACCGCGACTCGAAGCTCTTCGGCGCCACGCCGCTGATGCTGCCGGTCGACGGCGACACCACGTCGATGACCGTGACCCTGCGGACCTTCGGGTACCGCGAAAAGACGATCGACGTGAAGCCGGGGGCGTCGGGCAACCTCGAGGCGAGCGTGGTCCTGGAGAAGGACCCGCGCTACGACGGAGCCACGGTCGTCCGCACCGAGAAGCCGCGCAAGGGCTGATCTCGCGCCTCGGTTGCCGCGCGGGGCACGGCGCCTTATGGGTGAAGCGCGCCGATGCGGCCCTCCCTGACCTGGCTCCTCGCGCTCCGCAATCTTCGCTCGGACTGGTTCGGGACCCTGTGTGCGATCTTCGGGGTCGCGCTGGGCGTGGCGACCGTCGACATCGTCCTCACCATCGACGTCAACACGCGCTACGTCGAGTCGAGGCGCTGGGAGACGAACCCGGACCTCGACATCGATCTGTCCCAGACCGTCCGCCTCACCGCGTACACGGCGGACGGAAGGAAGGTGACCGGCGAGGACGCCAAGAAGGAGACGCACGAGGACTATCAGGTGATGCGGTCGGCGATCCGTCTCGGATCGCTCTCCGCGTTCCTGGTGGGTGCGCTGATCGTGTTCTTCACCTTCCGCGTGGTGGTCGAGCAGAAGAAGCGAGAGGTGGCGCTCCTCAGGAGCCTGGGGGCGATGCCCGGGCAGATCGCGCGCGTGTTCCTGCTCGAGGCGGTGATGATCGGGGTGGCGGGCGCGGTCATCGGAATGTTCGCCAGCGTGCCGATGGCGCTGGTCGCGGGCTGGTCTGGCATCAGCACCACCGGGCGCGTGAAGCTCTCCTGGCTCCACTTCCCCTGGAAGATCCTGATACTGGTTTCGGCGATCGGCGGCGTGACCGCGGTGCTCGGCGTGCTCAAGCCGCTCCGCGACGTGCTCAAGCTCGACGTCCCCACGAACCTGCGACCGCAGTTCATGGAGAACGTCGAGGGCGTCGTGCCCAGGAAGGCCTCGGGGATCACGCTGATCGCGATCCCGTTCATGGTGCTCCTCTACGTGCTGGTGCGCCCGTTCTTCTTCGAGGTGCTCCCTTCGCTGGCGTTCTTCGTGCTCGAGTCGGGTCTGGTCTGCGCCGGGTTCCTGAGCATGCTGGTGCTGGTGCCGCAGATCGTGAGCACCGTGGGAGGGGTCGTGTCGCGCCTGCTCCCGGCGGGGCCGAAGG
Source organism: uncultured delta proteobacterium (assembly GCA_963803435.1). GTDB lineage: Bacteria > Myxococcota > Kuafuiibacteriia > Kuafuiibacteriales > Kuafuiibacteriaceae > CAWDML01. Next base: position 1,827,325 of record CAWDML010000001.1, read on the forward strand.
CGGCCCGCCTCCTCACCGCGCGCCGGATCCAGCGGGCCGGGCACGAGTTCTCCTGGGCCGTCAGCGGCGTGATGCTGGTCTTCTCGCTGCTCCTGTCGCTCCACATCGTGACCCGGTCGCTCAAGGAGGAGGTCGTCGCCTGGGCGCACGGCGCCATCCGCGACAACGCCTACGTCTTCACGCGGCGCGGCTTCCACGAGGTCCCGGACGAGCTCCTGGCGCGGGTCCCGGACCGGATCATCCGCGTCCCCTTCTCGGGGCGCTCGGCCTGGCCGAACTGCCTGCTCGCGGTGGATCGGGAGGCCCTGGTGCGCTTCGCCGAGAGCGTCGGCCCGCAGGCCGCGGAGATTGCAAGGCGCCTTGCGCCGGGAAAGATCCTCCTCTCGACGCTAATGGCGCGCCGGCTGGGCATCGGCGAGGGCGGCGTCGTCGAGGTGGTCGGCTCGACCCGAACGGCCCGGCTCTCGATCGTCGCGGTCACCGACGACATCGGCTACATGCCGATGATCGGACCCTATCGAGACAGCAAGACCTACGGGCTGATCGCCGCCGAGGACTTCGATCTCATCCAGCCGTACACGGGGGCCCCGGGAGCCGGAGTCGCCCTGCGCGATCCGACCTGGAAAGGGGCCTCACCTCCGCCGTTCTGGGACGACCTCTTGAGGCCCGCGTTCGGGCAGTGGGGGATCCGGGTCGAGATCGGCTCCGAGTTCGAGCGGGACCGGATCGAGGAGACCGACCACGACTTCCTCATCTTCGACGTGATCCTGTTCTTGACGGCCGTGCTGGCGGCGATCGGGATCGCGAACAACCTGGTGCTGTCGGCACACGTGCGAAGGCGCGAGATCGCGCTGTATCGCGTGCTGGGGATGAGGGCCGGGCAGATCCGCACGCTCTATCTGATGGAGGGCGCGTTCATCGGCGTGCTGGGCGGGATCATGGCGGCGATCCTGGGCGTGCCGCTCGGGTTCGCTGCGATCGGCGCGCTCGAGATCGTGTCGGCCTTCGACGTCCACTTCGTGCTCCCGCCGGCTTACGTGGCCTGGACGATCGCAGGCGCCGTGATCGTGTCGCTGACCTCCGCGCTCTACCCGGCGGCGCGCGCCTCGGGGATGTCGAGCGCGGAGTCGGTGCACTACGAGTGAGCGATCAGGGACACGGATCGAAGACGTCGGGGCCCGCAGTGCACGACCACGGCACCGCCCCGCACTCCGGATCACCGCGGCAGGTTCCGACCGCGCCGGTGCAGCCGTCCGGCTCGCACGTGCTCCTGACGCCGATGGCCGCGACGCACTCGGGATCATTCGAGCAACGGACATAGCGGCAGACACACTCGACACCGGTGTCCGGCGGGCCGGTGTCCGGCGGACCGATGTCCAGCGGGCCGGCGTCGCCGTCACCCGTGTCCGGCGGACCGCTGTCCACCGGCGGGGTCGCGTCCGCGTCACCCGCGTCGCCGGGGCCGGCGTCGGGCGCACCGCTGTCGGCGATGCCCGCGTCGGGCGCCAGCTCAATCGTCTCGGTGCGACAGGCGACCAGCACCAGCGCGATGGCGAGGGTCAGTCGGAGCATCTCTCGAGGCGGGCGTCCACGTCGCTCCTCAGCGCGTCACCCGGATACCTCGCCAGAAACTCCGCGGCGAGCGCCTTGACGCGCGCACAGTCGCTGAAGACCTGCGCCACCCCGATCAGGCTCGCCAGCGCCTCGGCGTCGTGGACCGAGCTCGGGAACCGCTCCCGGAAGGAGCGCCAGCAGGCGTTGGCGTCGTCGTAGCGGCGGGTCTCGACGTCGATCTGGCAGAGGAGCCGCTGCCCCGACTCCGCCAGCGATACGTCCTGGCGCCGCTCGAGCAGGCGGACCAGCCGCGCGTGCGCCTCCTCGAGGCGACCGTCCTGGTGGTCGAGACGGGCCAGCTCGTACAGCGCCGACTCCGCCAGCGGATCCGTGGGGAACCGCGCCACCAGCCCCTCGAGGGCGTCGCGCGCCGCTGGCGGGCGCCCCTCGGCCAGGGCCGCCTCCGCGGATCGGTAGAGGGTCTCGGGCGTCTCTGCGGGCGCTACCGGAGCCGGCTTCACCCTGCGAGGCTGCGGCGCCACCCGGCGCGGCGGCGGCGCCGGTACCGGCTCCAGCGTGAACGCCACCTGGACCACGCCGCCCTCGGCCACCTCGACCGTCCGCTGATCCGGCTGATGCAACTCGGCTTGCACTTCGAGCCGATGCGTCCCGGCGGCCAGCCGCGCGATCAGCGGCGTCGGACCGAGCTCGGCACCGTCGAGGAGGGCCACCGAGCCCGGCGGCGATCCGTCGATCACCACCACCCCGGACGGATCGATGGGCGGCGCCAGCTGCGACGCCGCCAGCCGCGGCTCCACGAGCGACCCCGCCGGCCAGCTCTGCCCCCGCGTGATCGCCTCGACCACGCCGCGCTCGGCCACCTGGACGGTTCCCTCTCCCACGCTGACCCGCACCTGCGACGGATCGAGCCGATCGACGGCGAAGCGCGTCCCCAGCACCCGCACCGTCACGTCGCCGGCGCGGACCTCGAACGGGTGCGAGGCGTGAATGACGACCAGCCCCGCCTCGAGAACGAGCCCGCCCGCCTCGAGGCGCGCACGCCCGGGGCCGTACAAGGTGACCTCGCCCTGCCCCTCCATCACGGCCCGCACGCTCATGCCTTCGCCCGCCTCGATCGCGCCGGTCGCCGACAGCGCGGCGGTGCGGGTGCCCGAGGCCAGGAACGGGAGCATGCGAGGCTCGCCCGGGGTCGGCTCGAGCGCGGGGCGCGGCCAGATCCAGAGGAGGAGGAGCGCGGCGGCGACGGCGGCCGCCACCCAGACCGGTCTTTGCGCGAAGCGCCGGCCGCGCGGTGAGGAGAGCTCTGCGGCCGTACGGTCGAAGGTGGAGGCCAAGCGAGCGTGGATACGGGCGCGGGCCACGTCGTCGAGGGCGCGCGCGCCGATCAGGTGGAGCGAACGCCGGATCTCCTCCTCGCGCGACGAATGCTCCCGGCAGTCAGGGCAGCGGCTGCGATGCAGGGCGATCCTCTCCCGGTCGAGCGGCGCGTCCGTCACGGACTCTCGCGACTCGACGCAAGCTGGGTTGCCGCCGTATCTCACGCCCGCACCTCCTGCCGCCGCTTCTCCCGGGCGAGCATCTCGTCGAGCTCCCGCTTGGCGTGCCGAACCCGCTGGCCGACCGCCGCCGGACGGGCCTTCACGATCACGCCGATCTCCTCGAGCGAGAGCCCCTCCACCACCCGCAGGACGAACGCGATCCGCTTCTTCGGCTTGAGCCGGTCGAGGAACACCAGCGCCCGCACCAGCTCCTCGCGCTGCGACGCCGCCGTCTCGGGCGACACCTCGCCGGCCATCAGCAGCTCGGCGTCGATCGCCGTCTCCAGGTCGATCGGGATACGCCGCCGCTTGCGGAGGTGTCCGTAGGCGACGTTGACCACGACCCGGTAGAGCCAGGTGGAGAAGGCCGCCTCTCCGCGGAAGCGGCCGATCCCGCGGAACGCCGCCACGAACACCTCCTGCACCAGGTCCTCGCGGTCCGGATCGGGTCCGACCAGGCGGGTCATGCGGCGATGCACGTCGTCGGCGTGGCGGCGAAACAGGAGATCGAACGCGCGGCGGTCGCCGCGGCGGATCCGCTCGATCAGGCTCGAGTCGTCATCCTCCACCGCGACCGCGCGCAGCGGGAGCTGCACGCTCAGGAGTGCTCCCAGCGAGAGGGCGTCGGCGAGCACGGTCACTCGAACGCTCCCCAGGACAGACCGATCGCCGCCGCTCCGGCGACACGCTCCGTCACGAGGATGCGATCGCCGCCCACCGTGAAGTCCTGCCGCCGCAGGTAGACCGTGGCAGCCAGCCCGAGCTCGAGCCCAAAGCCGCCTCCCAGGTCGAACGCGTACAGCCCGGCCGCCTCGATCCCCGGCAGCACGTCGCGCCTCGAGACGGTGATCGCTCCGGCGCCGCCGTCGAGGAAGTAGACCTCGACGACGCCGAGCGCGCGCACCTCCCAGCGGGCACCCGGCAGCGAGAGCCCCAGCCCGGCAACCGCCACGAACGCGCGATAGCGGATCGAGAGGTCGTCGCGCCGCGACGACGGCGCCGCGAACACACCGCCGGCGGAGACCACGACGCGGAGCGGATCCGCCAGCGCGATCGATGCGTCGACCATGGCTCCCAGGCGCGCGCGGCCGAACGGGGGACCGGCGGCGCCACGAAGGTACGCACCGACCACCAGCGGCGGCGAGGCGGACGGCGGATGAGGCGCGCGCGGCACGGGCGGTGGCGGCGCCCCCTCGGCGACCGTCGCGGTGAGCGCAGGCGGCACGTCCTCGAGCGGGGGCAAGCCGACGGTCACCGGCTCGCGAACCAGGTCGGAGACGACCAGCGCGATACGGCGGGCCGCGGCCACGCCGGTCGCGTCCCCCAGCGGGACCGGACGCACCTCGCCCCGGTACTCGACCTCGACGTTGCGCTCGGCAGCCCGGACCGTCACCAGGTCGGGGGCCGCACTGGAGAGCCCGACGCGCAGCGCCACCGCCTCGCGCAGGACCTCGTCACCACAGGGGAGCTGGCCTTCGACCTCGAGCCGCACAGTGTCTCCGGCCGAAGCTGATGAAGTGCCGAGGGTCAGCGCGACCAGGATCCACTCGAGCGACACCCCACCGTTAGGGCCCTTTGCTTCATTGGTCGTTCATGGACGTCCCGATCGAAAATTTTTTTTCGACTTCCGGCCGGACCGCAATCTGACGGCCCCGGAGGCATCATGAAGCTCAGGCTCTCTTCTCTTCTTCTCCTCGTCCTGGCCGCGGCCTGTAACGGATCCGAACAGCAGACCGGCCAGACCAGCCACAGCATCCAACGCATTCCCTGTCAGGCGACCCCCGATTGCGTCGCCCGGGGCGGGATGTGTGTGTCCGGCCAGTGTGTCGCGGACAACGAGTGCACGACCGACACCGACTGCAGCAACGGCGACGTGTGCACCACCGACACGAACTTCGGCGGCCTGTGCGGCGCCGCCGGGAGCACTCCGCTGCCGGGACCGGCATGGGCTTGCGCCGTCGACGCCGATTGTCCCACGGGTCAGAGCTGTACCCGCGGCACCTGCGGCGCGGCTCCGCCTCCACCGCCACCGAGCGAGGACTGCACCAACGGCGTCGACGACGACGGCGACGGCGACATCGACTGCGCCGACAGCGACTGTCTTCGCAACCTGGCTTGCGTTCCGCCCACCGAAGACTGCGTGAACGGAGCCGACGACGACGGTGACGGCGACATCGACTGCGCCGACAGCGACTGCGCCGCCGATCCGACCTGCCAGCCGCCGCCGCCGCCGGCCGAGGACTGCACCAACGGCATCGACGACAACGGAGACGGCGACGTCGACTGCGCCGACATTCAGTGCATCCGCGAGCCCGTCTGCCAGGGTCCGGGCTGCAACGGGTTCAACTGCCCCTGCGACGTGCTGCTCCAGGACTGCGCCGACCCCGGCGACCGCTGCTACGTGGGCGGCCCCGACAGCGCCGACGGCCAGTGCTATCCGACGGGCGGCCAGGGCGACGGCGACGCGTGTATCGAGCCGCCGGTCGACACGCCGGACGCCTGCACCGCCGGTCTGCTCTGCATCTTCGAGGCGGAGACTGATCCCACCGGCGTCTGCCGGACCATCTGCGCCACCGCCGCCGACTGCGCGCCGGGCGAGCTCTGCTACGCGCTGTTCCCGCAGCCCACGAACTTCGGCGTGTGCCACCCGCCGCAGGCAGAGGTCTGCAGCAACGGCCTGGACGACGACTCGGACGGCGACACCGACTGCGCAGACAGCGACTGCGCCGCCGACCCCAGCTGCCTGCCGCCGCCGCCCCCGGAGATCTGCACCAACGGGATCGACGACGACGGTGACGGCGATGTCGACTGCGCGGACTTCGACTGCACGCGAGACCCGGCCTGTCCGTAGGCGTCTGGCGTGTCCCGTGAGCGTGACCGCGACCGCGACCCTGACGTGAGCGCCCGCTAGGAGCGTGTAGCGCGTAAGCGCTCACGCGACCCCGGTCCGGGTCCCGGTCCCGGTCCGGGTCCCGATCTGAAGATGGCTGCCTTGAGTCAGACGCTCGCGACGGTCGCGAGCTTCGATCGGTAGAGCTCGAGCAGGTTGTGGGTGAGGCAGACGAGCGTCCCCTCGGCTCGTACCTTGAAGAAGGAGCGTAGCGAGAACCGGCGGAATCCTCGTGCCGCTTTGATCTGTCCGAGCGCCGGTTCGACGATACTCTTCCTGCGGGCGTAGTGTTCGGGTCCAACAGCGATGTGGGCATCGATCTGATTGTTGTCGCAGAATTCGATGTTGGTCGCGCTCGGATAGCCGTTGTCTGCCGTCATCTTCCGCGGAGCATCGCCGCAGTTGCCGAACACATCACGGAGCATCGGGACGAGGTGTTGCTGATCAGGTGCCTGGTTGCTGACCCCTTCGGCGACAATCACCTGAGCGTGCTCATCTACGACAACTTGGGCATTGTAGGCCTGGAGGTACGCTCCATCCTTCAACATGATTCGACCAAGAGGAAGACGAGCGGCTGGGCGTTGAAGAGACTGAAGAGGACATCCCAGCGGAGCTCGCTCGCCGTGAATCCCGCCTTGCCCGCCTTCGAGAAGCGAAGGCTGCGCTGGAACAGGATGCCGCCAGGGCTCGCGCGGAGAAATTGCGCAGGCAAGCCGAAGAGCAGCGGAGCAAAGCGGATGATGCTCTTGTGGATCGGGTGGAGCAGAAGCGAGCGAGAACTCGAGCCGAGAAGGCAAGAGCGCAGGCTGACCAGCTCGAACCATCCCCAGACCCAACTGAACGAAATGATGGATGGCCGCATCATCGCGTTCCTGCAAATGTGGACGGCACACCGAGGCCCAACGCTCAGAGGAACTTCACCGACTCAGACAGCAGGATCGTTGGGCGGATCGAAAGCTCGAGGTCTACCAGCTCGCCGTCGAGTATGCCGACATCGCTGAAGAGATCGCACAAGAACTTGCAACCCGGTCACGCTCACGTCCGCGATCAGCTCGGCGGGCATCCGATTCCATCGTGAACAACACCGCCGAGGGCGCCGGAGAGTTCAATCCACCTGAGAAGGCTCGCTTCTACCGGATGGCACTTCGCTCTGGCACCGAAAGCGCCGCCTCACTCCACACCTGCTTGAGGCGCCGACTCCCCAACGAGCAGAAGGTCCAAGCCGCCAGAGCCAAGCTCAAGCGCGTTGTCGAGATGCTCACGCGCCTCATCAAGTCGATGAACGCACGCCGGGCTGCATGATCGCCATCGGGCCATCGAGACCGGGACCCGGACCGGGACCCGGACCGGGCTCGCGGTAGCGCTACGCGCTACACGCTCCTAGTCCTCAGCGGGCGCCCACCCCCCACCCCCCGACGTGATCTCCGATGGTGCGATCTTCGAGAAGTCGAACTTCCTCGCCCTCGCCTGCATCTTCTCGATCACCTCGTGAAACTCGCCCGAGGCCTGCGCCCCCCGGATCGGATTGATCCGCGACACCACGAATGTCTTCAAGTACGGGCTGACGAAGCCGGCCTTCTTCATCTTTCCCACGACCTCGTTGACGGCGTCGTCGAGCTCGAGCACCGCATCGGCGCGGGCCTCGCGCTCGACGATGCACTCCGAGATCGGGTCGTCGAAGTAGCCCTCCACCTTCTTGAGAATCGGGTGGTAGGTCGACCCGGCGAAGCGCGGTCGCTTCTCGTAGGCAGCGCCGATGGTGAGGTACGACGGCTCCTCGAACTCGTTCTCGAACTGCGTCTCCGGGGGATCGCCCAGCTCGACCAGGGCGCGCGCCATTCGGATCACCTCGAGGGAGCGGTCCTTGAGGTTGGGAGACTTCTCCGTGTTGAGGGCCAGGATCTGATACGCGAGCTCGGCCGTCGGGATCAGCACGCCCAGGATCGTGCGCGCTCCCAGGCGCCGCATCGCCTCCCAGCGGTGATGTCCGTTCGGCGTCGCGTACGCGCCCTCGCCCGTCCGCACCACGATGATGGGATCGAGGTACCGCTGCATGCGATCGATCGCCGAGATCAACTTCTTGACGTGGGTGTCGGAGAGATCGCGCTGGAACTCGATCGGCTTCACCAGCTCCAGCGGGAGCGCCACCACGAGCTGCCAGTGTCCGCCGAAAGGATCCCGATATCGCGCCAGCACCGTGCCGCCGTCCGCCTCCACGCGCTGCGCCAGCGCGTCGATCTCCGCGGGCGCCTCCTCGACGACCTCCGCCGGGCTCAAGCCGACAGTGGCGGCCCCCGCCTTCTTCCTCCGCGCCTTCTTCTTCGCCTTCTTCTTGCTCGCCGTCTTCTTGGTCGCCATGGAGGGCCCGGAAGCTAGCACGCAGGTCGGAGCTGGCCCACAATGCCCCGCCCGTGTTTCCGATCCAGGAGATCGACCGCTTCGCCGCGTCCTCGGGGATCGCGCTGTCCTGGCCCCTCGACTATCTTCACGAGCCGCGCGTCTGGAATCGCGAACGGCTGCTCGAGGAGGACACGGCACGCTTCGACGTCCGCACCAACCCCTGCGTAGACTTCGGGCGCCTCGAGGAGCGGATCCCGCGCTGCCGCTTCTCACCGAAGAACGAGGGCCAGGTGCAGGACACCCTGCGCTTCCTCCGCTCGGTCCATCTCCCCTACAAGCTGCGCGGAGGCGGTCACTCCTCCGGAGGACAGACCTTGATCCGCGAGGGCGCGGTGGTCGACCTGCGCAAGCTGTCCTTCATCGATGACGAGGGCGGCGGCCTGGTCACCGTGGGCGGAGGGACCTGGTGGCTCGAGCTCGTCGAGCACCTGCTCCCGGACCGCCGCCCCCCGGTGCTGACCGACAATCTGCGGTCGACGGTCGCCGGCACGCTCGCCGTGGGCGGCTTCGGCGATACCTCGCACGTGTTCGGCCTGCAGATCGACTCGGTCGAACGGCTCGAGGTCGTCACGCCCGACGGCGCGCTCAGGCGGCTGTCCCGGGAGGACGAGCTCTTCGGTCTGGTGCTGGCCGGCCGCGGACAGCTGGGAGCGATCGTCTCGGCGACGCTGAAGACCATCGCGCGGCCCTCGACGCTCCTCGCGCGGCTCCTCGTCTGGGACCGCCTCGAGGACTTCCTCGTGGACGCCGGTGCGCTCACCGGCTTCGAGTACCTGCGCGCCCGACGCTTCTGGGCGCCGTCGCGGGTGGAGGCGATCGCCGGCGGCTTCGGAACGCCGCCCGACGCCCCGCTCCGCGCCCTCGAGCGCGCCCGGATCTCACCCTCGTGGGAGCGGATCGATCTGCCGTCCACATACCGAGCGGATCCCTCCCCCACCTGGATCCACAGCACGCCGGCGGTCGAGATGACGCTCCCCCTTTCGTCCGCGCTCGAAACGCTCCGCGAGATCGATGCGCGCCTCGCTGCGAAAGCCCTGCTCCCGCACCTCGGCCACGGCGCCTCCGTATCGGTGATTCCGCGGTCGTCGCTGCCGCTGGCGCCGACCCCGCCCGAGCCCTCGCTGCTCCTGGCCCTGCGGCCGCAGATGCACCCGAGCGAGGCGAGAGCGGGGCTCGGTGCGCTGCGCTCGATCGGCGCGCTTGCGCTGGCGGGTGGCGGGAAGCTCTACGGGGTGTCGGTCGAACCCGAACCGCTGGATCTCAGAGCCCAGTTCGGCGACGCGCTCGAGGCGCTGCTGGCCTCGAAAGCGTTGCTCGATCCGGAGGGCCTTCTCAATCCTGGACTGTTGGGGGCGGCGCGGCCAGTCTTTCCCGCGAGGCCGACATGACTCATCAACTCGTGGCAGGGCTCGAGATCGGCGATATCGCCGAGTTCTTCGACGCCGTTCAGGAGGCGGCCGACCAGGCGGGCAGCGGCTTCGTCATCTCGATCGCGGACGAGCCCTCCCGGCTTCGCATCATCCACGCCAGCCAGGGAGCGGCCACCATCTTCGGCCGTCGCGCCGACGACCTCCGCGGATGCTGCTTCCCGGATCTGCTGGCGCCGGACGAGCGGGAGCGCATCAGGGGCGTCATCGTCGAGCGGAACCGCGGCGGCGCGCTTCCCACGCTGATCCGGACCGCCATCCACCGCAGCGACGGCACGAGCGTCCCGGTCGACGTGGGAACGAACCGGATCAAGGTCGGCGGACGCGAGCTGGCCGTCACCTTCATCAACGACATCTCCGAACGCCTGCGCGCCGAGCAGGAGATGCGGCGCTCCGAGGCCCGCTTCCGCACCGTGGTCGAGAACGCACCCGACGGCGTCACCATCCTCCGCGACCATCGGATCGCGTACCTCAACCCCACGGCCGCGCGCATGCTCGGCTTCGGCTCGGCCGAGGCCGCCCTCGGCGCGGACATCACCCAGCTCTTGATCCCAGGCGACGACGCGCGGGCCCGCGATCGGCTCGACGAGACCGTCCGCACCGGGAAGGCGCTCCGGCCCGGAACCGAGTACACCGTCCGTGCCCCCGGACATCCCGACCGCACCTTCGAGGTGGTGTCGGTCCCGATCGAGTTCGAGGGCGGCCCCGCCGTGATCGGATTCGCCCGCGACATCACCGAGCGCAAGGCGATCCAGCAAAAGCTGGCCCGAGCGGACCGGCTGGCCACCATCGGCGCTCTGGCCGGCGCGCTCGCCCACGAGGTCAACAATCCGCTGGCGTGCGTTCAGATGGCGATCGAGAGCATCGAGCGCGACCTCTCCGGCCTCGCGGTTCCGCAAGAGGAGTTGACGTCGATCAAGAATGCGCTCGAGGAGTCGCAGCACAGCATTGCTCGAGTCCAGCGGATCGTCCGGCATCTCGAGGGCACCTCCTCGATCGGCTTGGAGACGAAGAGCCCGGTCGACATCGAGAGCACGATCGAGCACGCGATCAAGATCTGCGAGAACGACATCCGTCACCGGGCCCTCCTGATCCGCAGCTACGCGCCGGCGCCCCCCGTACTCGCCAACCAGGCTCATCTCGAGCAGGTGTTCCTCAACCTGCTGGTGAACGCCGCGCAGTCGTTCACCGACTCCGACCTCGCGAAGAATCAGATCCGGATCGACCTGGCGCACGCGCCCAGCGGCCTCGTCACCATCGAGATCGCCGATACCGGGTGCGGGATCGCGCCCGAGAGCATGGGTCAGATCTTCGATCCGTTCTTCAGCACCAAGCCGGCCAGCATCGGCACAGGGCTCGGGCTCGCGATCTGCCGGCAGATCGTCCAGGACGTCGCAGGCACGATCGAGATCAGCAGCGAGCTCGGCCGAGGCACGAGGGTGCGAGTCGTCCTACCGGAGCATCAGAGCCCCGCGCGCGCGACCTCGCCCGAAACGCCTTCTCCCCGACGGTCGATCCTGCTCATCGACGACGAGCCGGTCATCCGCGCGCTGTTCACGAAGCTGATCGAGCCGATCCACGAGATCGTCACCGCCGACAGCGCTGCCGCCGCGCTGGCCATCCTCGAGCACCGCCGCGACTTCGACGCCATCCTCTGTGACCTGATGATGCCGGGGACGAACGGAAAGCAGCTGTACGAGACGCTCTGCCGGCGCTGGCCCGGCATCGACCGCCGCATCGCCTTCATCACCGGCGGGGTCTTCGATCAATCGCTGACGCGGTTCCTCGCCGACGTGGCCAACCCGAAGCTCCTCAAGCCGTTCCTGCTCGCGGACGTCCTCAGGACCGTCGAGCTCATCGCGAGGGGCTGATGGCTCGGCCGGTCGCCATCCTCGGACACGGTCGCTTCGGGCGGGCGCTCGGCGGTCTGCTCCGCGACGCCGACATCCCGCATCGCGCGCTCGATCCGGCGCACCCTCCCCCGGAGGAGGTCCGGGCCGATTCGATCGCCGAGCTCGTCGCCGATTCGGAGCTGGTGGTGGTGGCGGTGCCGGTCACCGCCGTCGCGGCCGCCCTCGAAGCGCTTCGACCGGCGCTGACGCCGTCGCACCTGGTCCTCGACGTCGGCAGCGTCAAGCTCGGCCCCGAGGCCGCGCTCCGCCAGGTCCTCGGCGAGGCGATCCCGTGGGCCGCCACTCACCCGCTGTTCGGACCCGCGAGCCTGGCGCGCGGTGAACGTCCGCTCCGCGTCGTGGTGTGCCCCAATCGCCTCCACCCGGACGCCGCCGATCGCGCGAGCGACTTCTACGCGAAAATCGGGTGTGAAGTGCTCGCGCTGGACGCCGAGGCCCACGATCGCGCCATGGCCGACACCCACGCGCTCGCCTTCTTCGTGGCCAAGGCGCTGATGGATCTCGGCGTGGAGACGCACCCGTTCGCACCGCCCTCGTTCCAGGCGATGGCGCGCACCATCGAGGCGGTCCGCGCGGACGCCGGGCACCTCTTCCAGGCGATCCAGAGCGAGAACGAGTTCGCGCCGGCGTCTCGACGCCGCCTGATCGACGCGCTCGAGAGCATCGATGACCACCTCTCGCAGGCCCCCGGCGCGTCCTCGGAGGCGTTCTTCTCGATCCCCGACCTCGGCATCAAGGCGCCGGACCTTCTGGAGACGCGGGATCTGATCGACGAGCTCGACGGCGAGCTGGTCCGCCTACTGGCGCGACGATCCCAGCTCAGCCTCCGCGCCGGTCGGGCCAAGGCGGGCCGGGCCGTTCGCGATCCCGAGCGGGAGCGCGCCCTGCTCGAGGCGCGCGGGCGTCAGGCCGAGGAGCTCGGGCTCGATCCGAAGGCGGTCCGCGAGATCTTCGAGGCGATCCTGCGCCACTCGCGGCGTGTGCAAAGGAGCGATCCATGATCATCATGCTCGAGCCCGATCGGAGCGATCTGAAGGCGCTGGTCGCCAAGGTCGTGGAGGTGGCCGCCGCCTATCCGGGAGTGACCGCCAAGCCCTACGAGTTCTCGGGCACCGCCCATCGGTTCACGGAGGTGCACCTCATCGGAGAGACGCTCGCCGTTCCAGTCGATGCCTTCTCGGAGCTTCCCGGCGTGATGCGCGTGATCCGCGTGTCGACCAAGTATCGCTTGATCGGACGCTCCGATCCGAAGGCGCCGACGCACGGCTTCGAGTACAACGGCGTCCGCTTCGACGACGACCACCTACAGATCTTCGCCGGCCTCTGCGCCGTCGATACGCCCGAACATGTGGATCAGATGATGGGTGCGCTCGCCGGCGCCGGGCTCGTCACCACCCGGATGGGCGCGTACAAGCCGCGCACCAGCCCCTACGACTTCCAGGGCCTGGGCGCCGCCTGCCTCCCCTACGTGTTCGAGCTGGCTGGCAAGCACGGGATCAAGGTGATCGCGATGGAGGTGACGGACGCGCGCCAGGTCGAAGAGATCCGGATCGCGCTCGAGGACGCCGGCAACCCGACCGGAGTGATGCTCCAGATCGGGACCCGCAACTCGCAGAACTTCGAGCTGCTGAAGACGGTCGGCCAGCAGCAGCAGTTTCCGGTGCTCTTCAAGCGCGGCATGGGGATCACGCTCGAGGAGTCGCTCAACGCCGTCGAGTACGTGGCCAGCGAAGGGAACCCGAACATCGTCTTCTGTCTGCGCGGCGTGAAGTCGCACCTCGGGGATCCGCACCGCAACTTCGTCGACTTCGCGCACGTGCCGGTGGTGAGACGACAGACGCGCCTGCCGGTGTGCATCGATCCGTCGCACAGCGTCGGGAAGAAGGCCTTCGCGCCGGACGGCCTCAGCGACATCTTTCACGTCACCGGTCAGGGGCTCATCGCGGGCGCGACCATGGTGCTCATCGACTTTCACCCGCGGCCGGAGGCGGCGCTCTGCGACGGACCGCAGGCGCTCACGCTCGAGCAGCTCCCGGTCTTTCTGTCGTACTGCCGCCGGGTGCGAGGCGCGTATCTCGAGATCTGCTCGTCCGCACGGGACGAGTGACGGCTCATCAAGCCGAGTACATGCCGGTCCCGGTGAGGACCAGGCCCGGCGCAGCGCGCACCTCGAGCAGGTAGACGGTGTCGGCGGCCAGCAAGGTCGAGCCCTGTCCGAAGCCGACCACCGTCTCGCAGGTGGTGTCGGTGCTCTCGGCCGACGCGATCAGAGCGCCCTGAACGCCGTTGTCGACCTGATACAGATAGAGGTTCGCCAGATCGACGCCGTCGCCCCAACAGGTCCCGATGAAGTCGTTGTCGAGGGAGGCGGCGTCGCCCGTCCGGAACACGAAGAAGTCGACGTCGGTGGCGCTGTTGATCGCCGTGAACGGCATCGCAAAGCCCATCCACACCGGCCCCGCCAGGATGCCCTGCGGCACGGCGTGCGACGGATCGTCGTTCGGTTCTACGTCGGTCCACTCGAGGCCCGTCCCGGTGCCCGGATCCGGCACCAGCGCGGCCATGCCCACGTCCTCGACGCCGCTGTCCCCGCCGACTCCGATGTCCGCGACGCCGGTATCGTCGTTGCCTCCCGCGTCCATGGCGGCGTCCACCGGGCCACCCGAATCCCTGGGTCCGACGTCGCGCGTGCCCGCCGGATGATCACGGTTCGAACATCCCACGATCAACAGCAGCGCCACCGCGCTCCTCACCCGAACATGTCTCATCGCTGGTTCCTCCTCGGAGTGACGTTGACCAAGAGGTCGATCCGTCGCTCCTCGAAGGCCAACACGATCAGATCCGGATCTCCATCCTCCTGGTAGTCGACCGAGGCGATTGCGACCGGTCCCCGGGAGGCCGGGTACGTGATCGCGGATCCAAAACCGTCCGCGGATCCCTGCCAGATCAGGACGGCGTGATCGAACGGATCGACGCCCGCGAGGTCTCCTCGGCCGTCTCCGTCGAAGTCGGCGTAGACCAGGGCATAGACGCTGCCCCCACCGTCGTAGTGCCTCCGCTCCCTCAGATTTCTGAAGCTCGCCACATCGATGCCCCCGGAGCGACAGCCGATCGCCAGCGACTCGCCGGCGACGGCGGCCGTGGACGGATCATCACAGACCGGGATCGGCCCGCCGGCGATCAGGGCCCCGTCTCGATTCTCCACCACCACGATCGACGCGCGCGGAGATTCGATCACCACCAGATCGAGATCGCCATCGCCGTCGACGTCGGCGGGGAGCAGCGAGGTCGCTCCGGCGAGCGCCAGTCGCGCACCTCCGATCAGCTCGAGCGCAGTCTCGGATTCGGTCAGCCCGGTCACCACCGCCAGCGCGTCGCGACCGTCTCGCTCGAGATCGACAGCCACCAGCGCGATCGGGGAGGCGTCGAGCGAGATCGTGCCTGTCACCACCGCCGCCTCGGAGAGGACCGTGATGGATCGGCCGCCCGTATCGGCGCTCGCGATCTCGAGCCGCCCGTCGCCGTCGAGATCGCCAGCGGCGAGCGCGCGCGGACCATTCCCCACGGAGGTGCTGGAGGAGAAGGTCAGGCCCTCGCCGAGCTGGTACCGATCGACCGCGCTCGCGATCCCGCTGGCCAGGAACACGAAGCCGTCGGCGACGACCATCGCCCCCGAGGCACTGCGCACCTCGGAGGAGCGCGGCGGCTCGAACACCGGCGCCTGCGACGGCTCGGGATCCGGAGCGCCACAGGCGACCAAGGCCAGCACCAAGAGCTCGGATCGCATCGCGCCGATCATAGGTCGCCGTGGACTCGAAGCCACGGTCCCATCCGTGCCCCGACGTATTCCGGTGCGCCCTTCCATCTCGGATCCTCGGCCGGTGCGGCGGCTGGTTGCGTGTGGGTTGCTGGTCGCGAGCTGCGGGCCCCCGGATCTCGAGATTGATCAGATCGAGTCCAACCTCAACGCCGCCCAGCGCCGCGCGCGCTGCCAGGTGATCCGGGACGTCGCGCGAGATCGCGGACTCACCAACGGCGCGCTGCTCGGCGGCGTGGGCGACGCCGAGACGAACCTCGCGCACTGCTGGTCGGAGGCGACCTGGGCCTGTCAGGGCCCCGACTCCGCGACCTGCGGCGGCCCGGTCATCGCCGGCGCCGGCGACGGCCCCTGCAGCGCGCGCCAGGGCGGGCTGGGGCTCTTCCAGTTCGACGCCGGCACCTACGATCAGACGATCGCGCGCGACGGCCAGGACATCCTCCTCCTCGAGGGCAACATCTCGCACGCCGTCGACTTCGTGATTGCGATGGTGCTGCGGTCGGAGCACATCGGCGGCGTGAACACGGAGGCGGAGGCGCTCGCCTGGATGAACCAGGTCCCGATCGCATCCGGCGATCCCGACTACGAGGCGTGGATCAGCACGGTCACGCACTACTATAACGGCTGTGCCCCGACGTACTCGTGCTGGGACGAGCGCAGGGGCCGCTACGATGCCCTCACCCGCGGTGTCTACGCCGAGCTCGGTGCCGACTTCTGGATGACGCCGCCCCCCGAGCCCTGCCGGGTGCTCCCGCCCGAGGGCGGCGTGATCGAGGAGAACGACAGCTGCTATCGGGACGGCGGACCGGCGGCCTCGTGGCGCACCGCCGACGCCGGCCACGGCGGGCGCCTGCGCTGGACGTACGCGTTCGACGCCGCCGAGCCGGAGAACTTCGCGATCTGGAGCCTCGAGCTGAGCACGCCCGGCACGTACCGTATCGAGGTCTATACCGACGCCGCCTACGCCCACAGCAAGCGGGCCCGCTACACGCTCACGCACGCGGGCCAGACCGACGAGGTCGTGATCGATCAGTCCGCGGTCGACGGCTTCACACTCCTGGGCGACTTCGACTTCGAAGCCGGCGGCGGCGAGCAGCTCCGGCTCGACGACAACACCGGCGAGCCACTCTCCAATCAGGCCGAGCTGGCCTTCGACGCGATCCGCGTGACGCCCGTGGAGCCGGACCCCGAGCCCGACCCACCCCCCGAGCGGCTCGCCAAGGCGCCGCCGATGCACAGCTCGGTGCGGACCACCTCGACGCTCGGCGACGGCGACCCGGGCAGCGACGATGGGCTCCAGCCGGGCGGCTGTACCTGCGCGACCGCCGCTCCGGCCCCGCTCCACGACCTTCTCGGCGGTCTCGCCTTCGTCCCGGAGGTCTACAGGCCGGCGGCGTCGAGGATCGCGCGCTCGGCACGGTCGAGCCGTCCTTGGGCGCGCGCTTCGGCGTCGGACATCGAGTCGGCAGGCTCCACGACCTCGAGATAGAACTTGATCTTGGGCTCGGTGCCGCTCGGACGCACGCACACGCGCCCGCCGTCGGCGAGATCGAAGATCAGCACATCATGGTCGGTGAGATCCTGCCGGCTCGCCACCTCGGTCCCGCCGAGCGTTGGTAGCTTTGCGCGACGGAGGCGGGCCATCGCCTGTGCGATGCGATCTCTGCCTTCGGCGCCCGGCAGCGTGATGCTCTTCTGCCGGCTCGCGAACAGCCCATGGTCGTGCCGGATCGCTTCGAGCTGATCGAGCAGCGTCAACCCGCGCCCGGCCAGCGACGCCGCCATCTCCGCCATCACCAGCGCAGCGCTGATCCCATCCTTGTCGCGCACGGAGGTGCCCACGGTGTAGCCGAGCGCCTCCTCGTAGCCGAAGAGGAAGCGCGCCTCCTCCGCCCGGCGAATCGCCTCGTTCGCGATCCACTTGAAGCCGGTCGCGGTCTCCGCGTAGTGAACGCCCGCGGCCGCCGCCATCTTCTTGAGGAGCTGGGACGACACCATCGTCGTGATCACCAGCCGCTCCCCCTCGGTATGCGCGATCAGATAGTGCGCGAGCAGGACGCCGATCTCGTTGCCGTTGAGCACGCGGTACGCACCGTCCTCGTCCCGGACCGCCACCGCCAGCCGATCGGCGTCGGGATCGTTGACCAGCACCACGTCAGAGCGCTGGTCCTGAGCCAGCTTCAGCACCCGATCGAGCGCGCCCGGCTCCTCGGGGTTGGGAAACTTCACCGTCGGGAAGTCGCCGTCCGGCTCGGCCTGCTCGGGCACGCTGTGAAAACGCTCGAAGCCGCGCCGCCGGAACACCTCTCGCAGCGTCTGTTCGCCGACGCCGTGCATCGCGGAGTAGGCGATCGACACGTCGGAAGGGCGCACCTCGGGATCGAAGACCAGACCCGCGATCTCGGCCAGGTAGCGCTCCTTGACCGCGTCGGCGTCGTCGAAGGGCGCGGCCGCGAGCGGGATGTCGCGGGCGGCCGGCGCGCGCGCGATCTCCTCGGCGATACTCCGGTCCACGGGCGGAATGATCTGAGCGCCGTTCTCCCAGTAGGCCTTGTAGCCGTTGTATGCGGGCGGGTTGTGGCTGGCGGTGACCACGATCCCCGCCGCTGCGCCCAGCGCCTTCACGGCGTAAGCGGCGACCGGCGTGGGCGTCGGTCCCGACAGAAAGTGCACCTTCACGCCGGCGGCCTTGCACACGGCGGCCGCGTCCTGCTGGAGCTCGGGCGACATCCGCCGGGCGTCACGCCCGATCACGACCCCTCGAGCGGCGGCGCCGGGGACGACGCGGAGCAGGTGCTCGATCAGGCCGTAGGTCGCGCGGATGACCACCGCGCGGTTCATGCGGCTCTCACCGGCGCCGATCAGACCGCGCAGGCCCGCCGTCCCGAACTCGAGCGGACCTGCGAAGCGCTCGGCGAGCGCGGCCCGATCGCCGGCCTCGACCAACGTGGTGAGCTCCGCGCGGGTCGAAGGATCCACGTCGCCCGCGATGAAGGCGCGGACACGCTCCATCAGGGAGATCGTCCATCACTCTGGACAGGCGGCGCCGCTCTCGATGAAGAGCGGCTGGTCGGTGAGACCTTGGCTGCACGCGAACTCGTAGGCGCGCGCATAACCGGACGACGCGAGGAAGCGTGCGGGCATGGCCTTGTCGCGGAGCGTCTGGGAGGCGGCCACGTCGCCGCCGTCGGCGGCGTGCTCGAAGGCCCGGGCGAGCTCGTCCCACGCCCGCGCGCCGGTCAGCATGGCCTGAAAGCGCTGCGCGTCCGACGCGACCGGATCGGTCTCCAGGACGCCGAGCCTGCGGATCGCGCTCTCGACCTTGCGCACGCCGTCGCCGAGGGACCGAAACTCGGGGTCCGCGAGCGCATGCTCGACGGTGCCGATGCCGTCGGCGGCCTGCTGATCGAGGGCCGTCAACTCAGCTTGCACTTCGGGCGAGGCATCGGCCGCACAACCGGCGAAGGCCAAGGCCGCGCAGCACACGACGACCGGGTTTGCCAGGACCCGCCCCACGGGCCTCATCATCGCACAGGACGCGGCAAGTCGAGAGTTCTGTCTCCCCTTGACTGCTCTGATGAGCAGGGGTTGAAATAGGGGACTGAATCGGTCCGTTTTATGGCTGTGACACTGCGTCATCACGGTTCAAGCGCCCGCGTACCGGGGGCCCACCTGCGGGCCATGGCTCGCCTCTATCTCCATGAAAAGACTGATGAAACCCGAGAGGGGCTCGCCAAGAAGCTTTCGGCGAGGTTGGCCCGCCACGGGATTGAATACCACGTCAAGACCATCCGCCGGCAGCTCCTCGGGCGGGTGGATTCGGTCCCGCCGGAGGTCGAGCACGCCCTCGAGACCCTGATGGGCGAGGTCCTCGGGCTGGAGCCCGACCAGCTTCGAGACGCCCTCGCCGAGCGCGGCGAGCTGGTGTCGTCCGACGACCGCACGGCGCCCTACATCGCGATCGAGCGAACGCGCGTGCTGATCGATCTCTGGCTCCACTTCAATCCCGGCCGGTCGAAGCGATCCCTCGCCAAGAAGATCGAGCGCGACCTCGCCGCCCACGGGACACCGCTCAGCTTCGACTCGATCGTCGGCAAGCTCACCGGCCGGGGAAAGGTCGTCCGGCGGGACGTTCACCAGCTGCTCCTCGACTACCTCGAGGTGCACGGCGTGCGCTCCGAAGCGGACGCGGGCTCGCACACGACCCGCTCCGAGGCCGTCAATCGCTCGCGCCGGGGGCGCCGCCTCGTCGACGCCGAGCGCTTCCGAACCCTCTGCCGGCTCTGGCAGCTGAACCGTCGCCAGGCGTCCAGCCGCCGGCTGGCCGCACTGCTCGAGGAGAAGCTGGAGGAGCGCGGGATCGAGATCGGGATCGATCAGCTGCAGCGCGCGATCGCCGGCAAGACGAAGCGCGTGCGTCAGGACGTCACCTGGCTGCTCGAGGAGCTGGTCGCCGAGACGTTGCCTGAGGGGACGCCGATCGAGTCCGAGCTCGCCTCGCCGAAGCTGACCGGGCTGCGCAATCAGGATCTGGCCTGGGTAAAGTGCGATCCGATCGCGGAGATGGCGAAGCAGTGGCTCGCCGAGCACCCCGGATCCAGCATGCGCCAGCTCGCCCAGTTGGTGGCGTCCTCGGTCAAGCGCATGGGTTACCGGACCAGCCACAACAGCATCCAGCCCATCCTGGGCGGCTGGAAGAAGAAGACGCGAGGCTTCGTGTATCGCGCCATGGCGAAGCAGCTCACCGGCGAACGCTCGCCGCGCGTCCCCGATGAGCACCTCCTGAGCCCCGTCCCTACGCCGCCTCCGCGCGAGCCGAGGACCGCGTCGACGTTCACGGCCTATCTCCGCGACGTCCGTCGCTACCTCCCGAACGCGCGCTCGCCGTACTTCGTGCAGCTCGCGGCCTTGCGCGCGGAGAAGATGTATGGCGTGTCCGCGGAGGAGGCCGTCCGCAGGATCCTTCGCGGTCGCCGGCAGGAACAACGGGCTCGGCCTCGAGGTTCGATCGAGGAGGAGCAGAACGCAGCGGGTGGGCTCCCCATCGCGGTGGGATGATCGATGCTGCGGATCACGAAGTTGACCGACTACGCGATCGTCATCCTCACCCACTGCGCGGGTGAGGACGCCCGACAATACACGGCGCGCGATCTGGCCGATCGTTCCCGACTCCCGCGCCCGACGGTCGGCAAGGTCTTGAAGACGCTCGCCCGCGCCGGCCTGGTGGTGGCGAGCCGGGGCACCAAGGGCGGGTACAGCCTTGCGAAGCCGCCGAGTCAGATCTCGGTCGCCGAGATCATCGAAGCGATCGAGGGGCCGCTGGCGCTGACGGAGTGCAGCGTCGCTCAGCCGGGACAGTGCGAGATCGAGAGCTGCTGCCCCGTGCGTGCCAACTGGCAGCGGATCAGCGCGATCGTCCGGCGCGCGCTCGAGAGCGTTTCGCTCGAGGTGATGCGGCAACAACCGGAGCGCGCCAAAGAGACGCTGGTTCAGCTGTTGGGAAGGTGAGAGGGATGAAGAGAACCATCAGACAACCGTTCGATGCCGATCGGTTCTTGGAGCAGCTCCTCGAGGGCGCTGCCAGCGAGCCCATCGATCTGGAAGAGCTCGCGACCGTGCTGCCGGCCGAGGTCGGTCCCGAGGAGCTCGATCGACTTCTGCTCTCGGTGGCGGCGCGCGCCCCGGTGAAGGCGCCCGAGCTGGATACCAGCCCGCCCGCGCCGGAGCCGGAGAGCGCCGAGGGCGACTCGATCACCCGCCTCTACCTGGAGGACGTCGGCTCGGTCGCGCTGCTCTCGGCCGAGGTCGAGGTCGAGGTCGCGCGCGCGCTGGAGAGCGGCCGCCTGCGGGCCTTCCGCGCGGCCCTGGCCACCCGGGCGGGACGCGCCCACGTGCTGGCGCTGGGACATCGGCTGGAGACCGGCGCGGCCCGGATCGACCGCATCACACAGAGCGCCGGCGAAGAGGACGACCAGCGCGCCGCCCGGCTGCACACCGCGATGGCTCACTTGGCCGAGATCAACGAGCCCGGGTCGGAGGATCTCGCCGATCGCTTCCTCGAGGAGCTCACGCGTGCCCGCTTCGCGCTCGAGCAGATGGAGCGGATCGCGGTCAAGGTGCAGGAGCAGATCCGCGCCCTGGAAGAGGCGACAGACAAGAAACGCGATCGGCTCGAGGAGGAGCTCGGGGCCCCGCAAGCCCGCTTGCAGGGCATCGCGGCCGAGATCAAGTCGGGCCTCGGCGAGGCCGCACGCGCCAAGCGCCGGCTGGTGGAGGCCAACCTGCGGCTGGTCGTATCGCTCGCGAAGTCGTATCGGGGACAGGGCCTGCCGTTCCTCGATCTGATCCAGGAGGGCAACGTCGGCCTCATGCGGGCCGTCGACAAGTTCGACTGGCGCCGCGGCTTCAAGTTCTCGACCTACGCGACCTGGTGGATCAAGCAGGCCATCCACCGGCTGCTGTCCGATCACTCGCGGACGATCCGCGTGCCGTCGCACGTTCTCGACGCCCGCCGCAAGCTGGTGCGAGAGGCGGCCGCCGCCACGCAGGAGCTCGGGAGGGACGCCACGGACGAGGAGCTGGCCGCACGCGCCAACCTGCCGGTGGAGCGCGTCCGGACCATCATGGGCGCAACAGCACGGCCGGCACAGCTCGACGCGCCGCTCGGCGAGGAGAGCGGCGCGCACCTCATCGACATGATCGAGGACGAGTCGCCGGCCCCCGACGAGGTGGTGGAGCAAGGCTTCCTGGCGAAGGACGTGGAGCGCGTCCTGGCGACGCTGAGCCCCCGCGAGGCGCATGTCCTCCGGAAGCGCTTCGGCATCGGCGAGACGTCCGACGCGACGCTCGAAGAGATCGCCCAAGAGGTGGAGCTCACACGGGAGCGGATCCGACAGATCGAAGCCCACGCCCTGGAGCGCCTGCGCAAGCGAAATCGGGCCCGCCTGCTCGAGGGCTATCGTCCCTAGGAGCGTGTAGCGCGTAAGCGCTCACGCGGTCCGGGTCCCGGTCCCGGTCCGGGTCCCGATCTGAAGATGGCTGCCTTGAGTCAGACGCTCGCGACGGTCGCGAGCTTCGATCGGGAGAGCTTGAGCAGGTTGAGGGTGAGGCAGACGAGCGTCTGCTCGGCTCGTACCTTGAAGAAGGAGCGTAGCGAGAACCGGCGGAATCCTCGTGCCGCTTTGATCTGTCCGAGCGCCGGTTCGACGGACGAGGTGTTGCTGATCAGGTGCCTGGTTGCTGCCCCCTTCGGCGACAATCACCTGAGCGTGCTCATCTACGACAACTTGGCATTGTAGGCCTGGAGGTACGCTCCCTCCTTCAACATGATCCTGCTGTCTGAGTCGGTGAAGTTCCTCTGAGCGTGGGGCCTCGGTGTGCCGTCCACATTTGCAGGAACGCGATGATGCGGCCATCCATCATTTCGTTCAGTTGGGTCTGGGGATGGTTCGAGCTGGTCAGCCTGCGCTCTTGCCTTCTCGGCTCGAGTTCTCGCTCGCTTCTGCTCCACCAGATCCACAAGAGCATCATCCGCTTTGCTCTGCTGCTCTTCGGCTTGCCTGCGCAATTTCTCCGCGCGAGCCCTGGCGGCATCCTGTTCCAGCGCAGCCTTCGCTTCTCGAATGCGGGCAAGGCGGGATTCACGGCGAGCGGGCTCCGCTGGGATGTCCTCTTCAGTCTCTCTCAACGCCCAGCCGCTCGTCTTCCTCTTGGTCGATCGTGCGCGCTCGCTCCAGCAGTTCTTCGATCTCGAGAGACAGCCGCTTCTCCTCCTCGGCCATCCGCTCGTAGGTCATCGCCTTGTGCTTGCTCGCGTTCGCCTGCACCTTCGAGCCATCGAGTGCGACGTGTCCGAGCCGCACCAAACCTGCTTTCTGGCAAAGCTTCAGGACTTCGAGGAAGAGCGCTTTCAGTGCCTCCAGGTGGACGCGCCGAAACTCGTTGATCGTCGTGAAGTGGGGATGACTTTCTCCAGCCAGCACCCGGAATGGAATGTCTTCGTAGGTCGCCCGCGCGATCCTCCGCGACGAATAGATGCCGGTGCAGTAGGCGTACAGAAGCAGCGCGATCATCATTCGAGGCGAGTACGGTCGCTCGCCTCGCGGGTCCTTGGACTGGATCGAGATCTCGATCGCGCTCAGCTCTACCTCATCAACGACGTCCAAGACGAAGTACGCGAGATGATTTTCTGGGAGCCAACCTCCAAGAACTTCTGCTGGTCAAAGTGGACGAGCTACCGCAAGCTAGCTTGCATGGTCACTTTCGATCACGAGAAGCTCGAGGTCTACCAGCTCGCCGTCGAGTATGCCGACATCGCTGAAGAGATCGCACAAGAACTGCAACCCGGTCACGCTCACGTCCGCGATCAGCTTCGGCGGGCATCCGATTCCATCGTGAACAACACCGCCGAGGGCGCCGGAGAGTTCAATCCACCTGAGAAGGCTCGCTTCTACCGGATGGCACTTCGCTCTGGCACCGAAAGCGCCGCCTCACTCCACACCTGCTTGAGGCGCCGACTCCCCAACGAGCAGAAGGTCCAAGCCGCCAGAGCCAAGCTCAAGCGCGTTGTCGAGATGCTCACGCGCCTCATCAAGTCGATGAACGCACGCCGGGCTGCATGATCGCCATCGGGACCGGGACCGGGTGCGCTGATTTGTCGCACCCCGTATCTGTTGGTTGTTGCTTGTCTTTCCGGGCACCATCCGCGGCGATGAACACGAAGATCGTGGGGACCTTCGCAGGTCTGCTGCTCCTCGTTGGCTGTGGCGGTGGCGATCCCGCCGTCACTTCGGTCGCCTTCACGCCGAACACCATTCAGGCGGGGGACGAGGGCACGCTGACCGTCGAGGTCGAGAACTTCACGCTCCGCGAGCCCGGGCCCGAGCCGGGGGAGGCGCTCCATGCCGCCGAAGAAACGGAAGCGGGCAAGTCGGGCGACTATCCGGACGGCGGCCACTTCCACGTCTACCTCGACTCGGTCGAGGAGAATCCGATCCCGCTCAACTGCCCGGACTACTGCGAGCACCCCGGCTTCACGCCCACGAACAAGCTCCGGATCCCGGCCACCACCACCGCCGGCTCGCACACGATCATCGTGCGGCTGAACAACGACGACCACACCTTCTTGAACCCGCCGATCCAGAACACCGCCATGATCACGGTGACCTCGACGATCTAGCCCTGCCCTACCGAACGGCGAGTCACAACCTCGGCAGCGTGGCTGTCGGCTCGCCGAGCTCTTCGCAGGTGGGGTCCGTGTCCGGCGCCTCCGGCGACTCCTCCCGGTGGAACCTGCGCACGCACTCGCCGAGGAGAGAGCGCGCGCGCTGTGCACCGCCGTGGGCCGCCACCAGCGCGGCCAACCGACGGTAGAGCTCGGCCGCGCTCGCGAAGCGGTCCGAGGGATCCTTCGCCAGCGCTCGATCGATCACCTCCCACAGCTCCGCCGGAAAGCTGGGAACGATCGAGGTGAGCCGGCGCGGCACGACGCGCAACACCGCCCTCATCTTGTCCGCGGGGCGGCGTCCGTCGAACAGCCGGCAGAGCGAGGCGGCCTCGTACAGCGTGGTACCCAGGGCGAAGATGTCCGTGCGCTGATCGATCGCCTTGCCCGTCACCTGCTCCGGCGCCATGTAGCTCGGCTTGCCACGCACGATGCCGGCCGTGGTCAGATGCTGCTGCACCGAGGTGCGCGCCACGCCGAAGTCGGTCAGATAGACCCCGCCCCCCCGATCGAGCAGGACGTTGTGCGGCGAGACGTCGCGATGAACCATGCACAGGCGACGCCCGCCCATCGACGCGCGCGTGTGCGCATAATGGAGCGCGCTCGCGACCTGCGCCCCCAGGTACGCAACCACCAGCGGAGCCAGCGGGCGACGTCCCGGCTGCATGAGATCGATCAGGTCCTTGAGGGACGGCCCGTGGACGAGCCGCATCGCCAGCCAGTGGATGGAACCATCCCGACCGAAGTCGACGGTGGGGACAATCGACTCGTGCTCGAGCGCGGACGCGGCGCGCGCTTCGTCGACGAACAGCAGCGCCTTCTCGGAGGTGAACTCTTCCCCGATGAGGACCTTGAGCGCATAGATCCGGTCATCGGTACCCTCGGCGGCCCAAACCTGGCCCATCCCGCCCTCGCCGAGCCTATGCAGCAGTCGATAGGGCCCCACCTGGGTCGGAAGCATTCGGACCGATCATAGAGGAGCGGAGCGCCGTCGCGAGGGACGCGCCGGGCCTCCCCGCTCGACCACCGGTCGCGTCACTCGAAGACGTCGGTCCGCAGCATCAACACCACGTCGCGCTCGGGCAGCAGCCGCATGAGGAAGGTCCGCTCCGAGTCCTTGCGATCGACCACCACCAGCAGCGCCGCAGGCACCGCCAGCCGGGGCGCGGAGGAGCCGTAGTAGTGCACCATCGAGTCGTACGCTCCCGGCACCGTCTTCCTCGCCTCGTAGAGCTCGGGGCCGAGGCCGTCGGTGGTGTCCCAGAACAGCTCTCCGCCGGTGCGGGTGGTCTTGTGCTGGTAGAAGCACTTCTCACCGGTCGGCTCGTACACCCACAGATCGATGTCCACTTGATCGCTCGACCAATGCGTGGTGAGCGCGAAGTCGGCAGGCTCGTCGCCCAGCTCCGCCAGGCGACCCCGGAGCGCCCGCTGATCGGCCGGAGACAGCGGCGCCCGCTCGAGGGCCGAGCGAAGGAGCCGGGCGTAGTGCGTGCGGGCGGTGGTGGTCAGCTCCTGATCGTGCCGCGCCCACTCGCGCGCCAGCAGAATCTCGTAGTTCTCGGCGGCGCGATCGATCTGCCCGGCCGCGTCGAGCGCGAGCGCCTCCTCGAGGTACGCCTCGCCCTCGAAGGGGCGAAGGATCCGTAGTCTCTCGAAGAGCTCCACCGCTGCGTCGTACTGAGCCAGCGCCAGGAGCGCGTAGCCGACCAGGCGCATCGACTCGCCGTGGCGCGGGCGCAGCTCCACCGCCGAGGACAACGCCCGCACCGCCCCGAACGTGTCGCCGGAGAGGGCGCGCGTGCGGGCGATCCGCTCGTAGAGAAGGTAGCTCATCTTCTCCTGGGCCCGCGCTCTCCGGTAGTCGACCTCTGCGGTCGCCCGCTCGGGGCCGCCCACGAAGGGGGCGTCGAGGAGCGGTTGCGGGAGGAGCTGGGGCGCGAGCCCGTCGGCTCGCTTCTTCAGGATCTGGAGCACCTCGAGGCCGTGCCCGGGGACGCCGTCGAGGGAGAGGCCCACCGCGTCGCGAGCCCGCGCGTCCCGCTCTTGCTCCCGGAGCTTCATCAGGTCGCCGAGCTCGACGGTCTCGTCGGCCAGCCGGTACTGCTCGACCTGAGCGTCGTTGTCGAGGATCAGGAACGAGGCGCGCGCGTTGGCGAGGCGGTAGTGCTGCGAGAGCGCGACGACCATCCGAATCGAGCCGGGGATCGTCGAGCGCGATCAAGCGGCGCACGTGCAACTCCGCGAAGGCGCGCGGAGCGAATCGATCGTCGACCGACGCGTCGCCGAGCGGCACCTCGAGCCTGTGCTCGGCGCCGCCGCCGGCCGCCCGGTAGCGAAGCACCAGCGCACCGGTGCCGCCGTCCGGCAGGCGCCCGCCGATGGCCAGGGCCTGACCGGGGAACAGCAACCTGGGGTCGCCGCTGATGGCCACGTCGACGGCGCGTGCGCCCTTCACCTCAACGCCGATCAACTCGGCCGGCGCGCGCCGATGCGCGAGCGCGGCCCGCTCGAGCTCGGCCTCAGAGAGCATCGTGACCGTCTGCCCGCCCGACTCGCGGGAGAGCAGGTCGAACAGCGGGCGATCGCTCGACTCCTCGCCGACCTGATAGGTGACGAAACGGACGTCGCGGACGATCGGGTAGCGCTGCGGCAGCGCCTCGGCCCGATCGAGACCCCAGGTGATGTGTCCGTCCGAGAGGAGGAAGACGGTGGTCTTCTGGCCGTCGACGGCCCAGCTGCGCTGGCGTGTCAGCTCGCTCAGCGCGCCCGCGAGGTTGGTGGCGCCTTCGAGGTACACGCGCTCCAGCTCGGCCGAGGTGGCCCGGCGATTCTCTGGCGTGTTGTCCCGCCACCCGATCCCGTGCAGCCAGCGCGGGCGCACGTCGAAGAGCATCACCGCGTACTGCTCGATGCTGGAGTCCTTCTCCAGGAGCGCGCGGATCAAGGCAGCGCGACGCCGGTACGCGTCGCCCTCCTCGGAGGAAAGCGACGTGTCGATCATCAGGATCGCGCGTCCGGTCGCTCGATCGCCGGTCTCCTCGATCGCGGGCCTCACCATGGCGAAGAACGCGTCGCCCGGAAGGCCGCCCGGATCGCGCCCGCGCAGCACGACCTGCGGCGAGGCGGGCTCGACCGCCACCGACAGCTCGCGCCCAGGCGCAACGGACCCGATCGACCATCGCCGCCAAGACCCCGGTGCCCGCTCGGGCAACGCCCTCGCACCCGACCCCGCTCGCGCTCGATCGCTCGCTGGGGCCACCGGAGCGTCCGTGGGGCCGGTGACCTTTCCGAAGCGGGTGTCAGCGAAGAGCTCGGCGGCACGCTCGACGATGCTCGGGTCGGCCGGCATCAGGAAACCGTAGCGATACGCGGAGCCGTCGAACGGCAGGGTCTGCTCGTACGCGACCACCACGCGCTTCAGGCTGTGGGGCTCGAGCGGGAACACGCGCGCCTCGAAGTCGCCGCCGCCGCCCAGCTCCATCAAGGCGGGATCGACGTTCTTGCGCACGATGTCCTCGTATACCTGGCGTGCGCGCTGGTGGCCGACGACGCGGGCGGTCTTGGAGGCGCCCCAGTCGATCGTCCCCGTCTGCTTGCCGGACGAGTGCGCGGGCGCGGCCTCCTCGAGCGAGTCCGGATCGATCCGGTCGCCGAGCTCCGGCAACATGCGATGCGAGCGGAAGAACGTCTCACTCTCGACGCGCTGGGTGCCGTCGAACATCGCGAAGCCCGCCGGCGAAGCATCGGCCGGCATCGGCTGAAAGAAGGTGCCCTCGAGCCGGCGGTCGTGAGGATTCTCGAAGACGTAGTCGATGACCGTGCGGGCCCGCGATCCCTGGACGTGCACCACGACGCGGAGCGCCCGCGGCACGATCGCCTTCATGCCTCGATCCGTCTCGACCAGGATCCGCGCTGCGGTCGGCTTGTGGGCCACCGGCGCCAGCACTGTCTCCGGCCGCTTGATCCCGCCGGCGGCCTGGCCGTCCGAGACTTCGTTTGCGTCCTTCTCCGCGATCGACTTGGTGACGGCGCGGTACGGATCCTCCTCGAGCTTCGCGTGTTCCTTCGGCTTCGCCTCGACGTCGGGTTCGGCGACCACCACGGGCGGGGACGCCGGCAGCCGACCCGACGCCTCCCGGTCGTCCTCGTCTCCGTCCGCCGAAGAGATCCTCGACTCCAAGGTCACGTCGCCGGCCGGCGCGCGCGTCTGGTCGACCTCGGCCGGTGTCATCGTCTTCGGCTCGGCGAAGGCCTCGGCGATCCGCTGAAGGTCGAGGGGCGCGACGTTCCGCGCCTCGTCGCGCACCGTCGCGGGCGCGTCCAGGCCCAGACGGCGGAAGGCGTCGGCCTCGACCGCGGTCGCCGTCGCCGGCCCCTGCCGCTCGACCTTCTGGGCGCAGGCTGAGGTGAGTAAAAGTAGGAGAAGGCGCGCGCGGCGAGCGGACATGGGCAATCAACGTACGACGGGCGCGAAAGATCTAGGGGCGTGTAGCGCGTAAGCGCTCACGCGACCCCGGTCCGGGTCCCGGTCCCGGTCCGGGTCCCGATCTGAAGATGGCTGCCTTGAGTCAGACGCTCGCGACGGTCGCGAGCTTCGATCGGTAGAGCTTGAGCAGGTTGTGGGTGAGGCAGACGAGCGTCCACTCGGCTCGTACCTTGAAGAAGGAGCGTAGCGAGAACCGGCGGAATCCTCGTGCCGCTTTGATCTGTCCGAGCGCCGGTTCGACGATACTCTTCCTGCGGGCGTAGACCGCCTTGCCGTCGCGCGTTTGCAACTTGTCTCGCATTCGCTTGCGAGCGAGCGAGGCAGGTGTGGGCTCCGAAGCTGATGAGGACGGAGTCGACGCGTCTTGGTTCTGTTCGCGTCCAACAGCGATGTGGGCATCGATCTGATTGTTGTCGCAGAATTCCATCGTGAAGAACACCGCCGAGGGCGCCGGAGAGTTCAATCCACCTGAGAACAATCCACCTGAGAAGGCTCGCTTCTACCGGATGGCACTTCGCTCTGGCACCGAAAGCGCCGCCTCACTCCACACCTGCTTGAGGCGCCGACTCGCCAACGAGCAGAAGGTCCAAGCCGCCAGAGCCAAGCTCAAGCGCGTTGTCGAGATGCTCACGCGCCTCATCAAGTCGATGAACGCACGCCGGGCTGCATGATCGCCATCGGGACCGGGACCGGGACCGGGACCCGGACCGGGCTCGCGGTAGCGCTACGCGCTACACGCTCCTAGTCGTTCAGCTCCAGCGTGACGATATAAGCCCGCCCGCGGCGCCCGATGACCACGCTGACCGCGGGGACGTCGTAGAGCGAGGCCACCAGCGTGTCGAACTGCTTGGTCGCCGTCACGCGCTGGCCGGCCATGCCGATGAGGAGGTCACCCTTCCGGATGCCAATGCGGGCCGCAGCGCTGTTCTTCGAGACGCTCTCGATCACGAGCGTGTTCTGGTGCGCCGTCACGTCGAGACCGAGGCGCTCCCGGCCGATGGCCCGGGCCTGCTGGCTCGAGAGCTCCTCGACCGGGACGTCGAGCCGGACCTGCGCGGAGCCGTCCCCGGCCGCGCGCTCGACGGTCATCTTCATCACCTGACCCGGTACCATCGAGCGCTCGATGTGCCGGTAGCTGGCGGGGCCGCGCACCTCCTGACCGCCGACGTCGACGATGACGTCGCCGTTCTTGATGCCGGCCTTCGCAGCGGGGCTGGCGGGACGCACGCGCGTCACGGACGCACCGTAGTCGGAGGGCCCGGTCACGATCCCCGAGAAGACCGGGCGCACCTCGCCGTAGCGGAGCACCTCCGCGACGACCGCCTTGGCCTTGTCGATCGGGATCGCGAAGCCGATGCCGCTGCCGCCGCGATGCACGGCGGTGTTGATGCCGATCAGCTCGCCGTTGATGTTGAGCAGCGCGCCCCCGGAGTTGCCGGGGTTGATGGCGGCGTCGGTCTGGATGAAGTCCTCGTAGTTCCGATCGCCGGCGCTGATCGATCGGTGCAGCGCCGAGACCACGCCCGCGGTGATGGTGTTCGCGAGGCCGAAGGGGTTCCCGATCGCGATGACGGTCTCGCCCGGCATCAGATCGTTCGAGGCGCCCAGCTTGACGGTCGGCAAGTTCTTCGCGCCGCGGACCTTCAGCACGGCGATGTCGAACTCGGGATCCGCGCCGATCACGTCGACGGTGAAGGTCCGGCGATCCGCCAGCGTGATGGTCACGGCGGAGGCGTGGGAGATCACGTGCTCGTTGGTGAGGACCAACCCCTGGCTCGAGTCGATGATCACGCCCGAACCGAGCGACTCCTGGTGCTGCTGCGGCCTCGAGCCGAAGAAGTCGCGGCGGAGCTCCTCGAAGAGGTCTCCTCGGGAGAACGGGTTGGTCACACCCAGCTCGCTGGCCACGTTGACCACCGCCGGTCCGGCCTCCTCCACCACCGCGACCACCGGCGTCCGCCGCGCCGCCCGCGGATCGGGCCGGGCGTCGAGCGGAGGCGTCTGCGCCAGCAGAATCAGACCAAAGATCCCGTACATACTCTGCTCCTGGAGGACCGACGCGAAGAACGCAGTCGGTTCACCGCTCATTCCCGCCCCAGGTCTTTCGCCAGCCGGAACCCGAGGCCTGTGTTCACGAAGTCGCGCTGGGTGACGTGCCGGAAGGCCACCCGACAGAAGAGGCCGGTGTCGCTCCAGCACCCCCCTCTCATGACCGGCATGATCTGGGCGCCGACCTCGGTCGCGCAGATCTCCCGCATGCCTCCCGCCATGTCGCGGGCGCCGTACGGGGAGCAGTCGATCGGAAACGCCCCCACCGGCTCCGGCTCCGGATAGGGCATGTTGCGGGACTCCTTCATCTTGCAGAAGGTCGGATCGAAGTGATCGCCCCAAGGGAAGAAGCGACCGTCCACCCCGCGTGCCGCCTTCTCCCACTCGTTCTCGTGCGGGAGGCGGAGCCGCTCACCGGTCGCCGCGCTCTTCCATTCAATATATGCGAGCGCGTCCTCCATCGAGACGCCGTTCACCGGCAGGTCCGCAACCCACGCGTGTCCCCCTGGGCTCTTCTCCGGGTACTCGAAGCGGCCGCGCTCCGGATCGAACCGCCAGTAGTAGCCCTCCTGCGCGCGGGCCCGCGGGACGTGCTCGAGCGCCGCCTTCTCTCCCGACGTGGCGGCCAGGTCGTTGATGAACTCGAGGTACTCGTCGCAGGTCACCGGGAAGCGCGCGATCGCGAACTCGCCGACCTCGACCACGCGGCGATCGAGCCCGCCGTGCGCGATCGGATCGCCGCCCAGGATGGCCGGACCTTCGGGCACCAGGACGAACGACTCGCCGATCTCGTCGACGGTCCTCCAGTCGAGGTGCACGCTCACCGACTCGGTGCGCCCGATCAGCACCGGCCGCACGATCTGTCGATCGTTCGGGCGCGAGAAGAACAAGAGATAGCTCCCGATCGGCACCTCGAACTGCTCGACGGGCACACGGCCGAGCAGCCGGCGATCGCTCGGCCGCAGCACCCGATCGACGTTCTCGAGCCGAGCGATTCCGACCTCGACGTCGACCGGGGTCGCGGTGATCTCGAGCGTCCCGTCGCCCTCGAGGACGCGCTCCCAGACCCCGTCGTCGTAGCGCGAGACCAGCGTGCGGTAGTACTTCTGTCCTTCGACGTCCCGGGCGCGCTCCGCCTCACCGAAGCGCGCGAAGTACAGAGATGCCAGGGCGCTGCGGGCCTCGCGATCGTCGGGGACCTCGCCCAGCGCCCGCAGGAAGGCGGCCTCCGCCTCCTCGAACGCGGCGATGGCGTCGATCTTCAGCTCGCTGACCCGATCCTCGAGCGTCCAGATCCGGTGCTTCTTCTCGACGCCCTCCCAGGTCGGCACCTCCTTCGCCAGCTTCTTGGCCTCCGACTCGGCGGACTGGAGCTCGATCTTGAGCTGCTTCCAGCGATCGGTCGCGCGCCGCCCCTCCCG
Source organism: uncultured delta proteobacterium (assembly GCA_963803435.1). Classification (GTDB taxonomy): domain Bacteria; phylum Myxococcota; class Kuafuiibacteriia; order Kuafuiibacteriales; family Kuafuiibacteriaceae; genus CAWDML01. The sequence goes on from CAWDML010000001.1 coordinate 1,860,067, forward strand.
GATCCGGGCCTTCGCCTCCTCGCTCCGCCGCTGCCGCTCCTTGGCGCCTTCCAGGAAGGACCCAATGTCGTCCGCGAGCTTCTTCGCCGGCGGGCGCGCCTCGGGATCGCTCTGCATCGCAGAGAGACAGAGCTCCTCGAGGTCGGGCGGGATACCGAGGTCCGGGACGCGCTCGCGGGGGCGGCGGAAGTCGCCGCGGCGGACGCGCATCACGGTTGGCACGAAGCCGAGATCGGGGAACGCGGGCTCGAGCGTGAGGATCTCGTACAGCGTCGCGCCGAGCCCATAGACGTCCGACTTCGAGCTGACCAGCTCGGGCCGGCCCTCGGTGGCCTCGGGCGACATATACTGGGGCGTTCCGGTGATCGTACCGCTCGCGGTCTCCGACGCGGAGTAGCGCCCGACCATCCGCACCTGCGGCATGTCCTCGGTGATCTCGGGCTCCCGATCCGACTGCACCTTGGCCAGGCCCCAGTCGAGCAAGATCGACTCGCCGTAGCGCCCGACCATGATGTTCGCGGGCTTGATGTCGCGATGGATGACGCCGTGCGCGTGGGAGAAGGCGACGGCGTACGCGATCTGCTGGAAGATGGTCAGCATGCGCACGCGCGTGAACTCCTTCATGGTGTCCTGGTCGCCGTCGCGGAGCTTCTGGATGATGTCGGCGAGCGTGCGGCCGCTCAGCATCTTCATCACGTAGAAGAGCTCGCCGGTGGGGAGGCGACCGATGTCGTGGATCGGGATGATCGACGGGTGCTCCAGCTGTCCGGTGGCCTGCACCTCGGTCCAGAAGCGCCGGATGAGATTCTCGGGCGCCTGCCCGCCGCCGAGCAGCACCTTGACGGCGACCTCGCGGCCGATCTCGGTGTCGCGCGCCTTGAGGATGCGCCCCATCCCGCCGCGACCGATCTCGCCCAGGAGCTGATAGCGCTCCTCCATGTCCTTGCCGCTGGGGGCGAGGCGGAGGCTGCTCTTCTCGATCTCGAGATCGACGCCGCTGCTCCGGAGCGTGCGCGGCCGGGGATGGCTGAGATCGAGCGCCTCCGGATAAGCGACGCCGCCGCCGATGATCGGATCCGACGGGGAGCCACCGCGGATGGTGTCGGTCTCGAGGACGTCACCGCCGACGAAGCGGCTGGGCTCGTAGGGCGCCGTGGGACCGAGGCCGTCCCAATCCTCGTACGCGACGCCCGGGATCTTCGTCGGATTCTCCTCGTCCCACTCGTTCCTCGGCGGCAGCGGCGTGACCAGGCGGGCCTCGCCGACGAGATCGAACCAGGTGTCGTCGACGCTCTCGTCGGAGACGGTGGAGGTCTCGCTCACGTCTCGCTTTGAGGCCTCGACCTGCGCGGTCTCCAGCGCGATGCCGGTGAGGCTCCCGCTGTCCATGAGCACCTCGCCGAGGCGACGGTCGGACGAGCTTGCGGCGTCGAGCGCGCGCAAGAGCTCGTCCATGGGAATCAAGTCGCGCTCGAGGAGATACGCCGCGAGCGCTCTGTCCTCGGGGCGAAGTGATCGAATTGCGGACAACCCCTCGTCTTTCATGACCCAGACCGGGCCTCCGGTAAAGAAAGGGGCAAACGCTTTTCAGCCGGGGCCGACTGCGCTAATTGACCCCCTCACCGGGGAAAGGAATCCAATGAGCCAACTTCAACCGATATTGCTCGTTCTCCTCCTCGGGGCTGTCGGATACGCAGTCTATCTCTGGCGCAAGATCTCGGGCCTCGAAGGCTCCCTTCGCGCCGATCGACAAGCGAGCGATGAACGGCGCGCCGACCTGGAAAAGGCGCGAAAAGAGAGCCGTGAACGCCGCGATGAGCTCGAAGACCTGCGCAAACAGCTCCAGGATGCGAAGGGAAAGCTCAAGCGACAGCAGCGCGACCACGAGGAGGGTCAGGGGAAGAAGCGGCGGGGTGGAACTCTCGCCGAGCGGGCCGACGAATCGGAGTCCGCCGCCGCCATCGTGCGCGTCGGAGATCGCGAGGTCGAGGAGGCCCACCGTCGCGAAGTGGATCGCCTGGAGGCCGAGATCCAGCGCGCCAACCAGGAGCTCCGGCGGGCGAACGACACCATCGAGAAGATGAAGCGAGCCGAGGAGCGGAAGAAGGAAGACGCCGAGCTGGCGGCCAAGGCGCTCGCGGGCGAGGAGTCCGCGCCGGTGGCCGAGGGCGCCACCGAAGCGGAGAAGATCAGCCTCCTCACCGAGCAGCTGGAGACGCTCAAGCGTGCCGCCTCCGTCGAGCAGAAGCGGCTCTCCTCCGAGGTGATGAAGCTCGACGTCAAGGCCAAGAACGCGCTCAAGCGGGCGACCAACAACCACTCGCTCTACCTGGTGGTGAAGGGCCAGCTCGAGCTCGCCGAGGACAAGCTGGCGCTGTTGCGCATGAAGTACGAAGGCGCGAAGAAGCCGGAGGAGATGAAGAGCAGCGACCTCGCCGAGCAGGTGGTGGAGACCGCCGAGGCCGCCGCGGCTGCGGTGGAGGCGGCGGCCGAAGAGGCCGCGCTGCCGGCGTCCGACGAGGCCTCCGGGATGGACGTCATCCCGGACGTGGAGCCGGAGACCGCGGAGGCGGCGCCTGAGGACAAAGCCACCACCGTATGAGATGCGGCTGCTCCTGATCGCTCTGGTGGCGGCCACGCCTGCGTACGCGACCGATCCCAACGTCGTGATCTTCGGAGGCGGCTGGGGCCCCGAGGGCACCCAGGCCTCGATCGAGGCGCACGTGGCCGCGCTGGTGAAGGCGCTGAGCGCGAGCAAGCCGGACGTGCTCTTCGCCGGCGACAGCGTGCTGCGATCGGTGCAGGTCGCACGGGACAGCGACGATCCGATCGACGCGGTGCTCGGGAGCGTGTTCGATCGGCGCGACCACCTTCAGGTCGACTACCGAAAGAAACGGGTGCCGAGCGCGAAGGCGTCCCGGCAGGCGCTGCTCGACTCAATCGCGCGGAACGCCGGCGACGACGGGTTGATCGTGCTCGGCGCCGGACACGGCTCGCCCGCCGAGGAGGGACAGCAGGCCGCGCTCGAGATGTGGGGCCCCGACGATCGGCTCCCGGTCGGCGACCTGGCTGCGCACCTGGATCGCACCGCCAAGGGTCCGGTCGCGTTCGTGCTGGGGCACTGCCACTCGGGCGCGTTCACGGACCTGATCTACGTGGCGGGCAAGCCACCGAAGATCGCGACGCCCTCGCGGTGCGTGTTGGCGGCGGTACCGCGCGACCAGGAGGCGGCCGGTTGTACGCCCGACCTCGACGATCCGAGCGCGGACGCGTACATGGCGATGATCGCGGAGGCGTTCGAGAAGGGCGCCGACTTCGACGGTGACGGCGCCACCTCTCTCGCCGAGGCCCATGCGTACGCGCGGATCAACGACGGCACGGTCGACCTGCCGGTGGCCTCGAGCGAGGTCTGGCTGCGGTCGCGCCTGGGGTCCCGCCTGCCGAACGCCGAGGGCGTCCCGATCGCCAAGCTCCTGGCGGGGACGCGCCCCACCGAACGCGCGGTGCTCGAGCAGCTCCAGCAGGGACGGCTGCTGCAGGAAGGACCCAAGGCCGTGGTCGAGGATCTCGAGGATCTGGAGGATTGGATCGACGAGGGCTCGAAGAAGCTCGACGAGGCGCTGGACGGGCGCGACCTGCTCCGTAGGCAGGTGGTCGACGCCGTGCTGGCGCGATGGCCCGAGCTGGTGAATCCGTACCACCACGTGTCGCGGCAGATGCTGGCCGGCGACGCCCGCGAGGTGGTCGAGTTCATCAAGAAGCGGCCGGAGTGGGTGGAGATGGTGCGGCGGGACGAGGAGATCCGCGCGCGGGATCAGCAGGTGTTGTCGCTCGAGAAGCGGGCCGCGGTTCTCTCGCGGTTCGTGCGCACCGTTCAGGTCGTCGCCGGGGAACGGATGCTGTCACGGCGCGATCGCGCCACGCTCCGCGCGCTGGTCACCTGCGAGTCGATGAAGCCGCGCGTCCGTTGAAGCTAGCCCTGCGACTCGAGCGTCGCGTCGATCTGATCGATCCACCGCGAGATGCTGCCGGCGCGAACGCGCATCTTGGCGCGCGTGTCCGGCTCGGTCGCCGGCGCGTAGCCGAGCTCGGCGTCCTCGCGGTGACGGATCAACAGACCGCGTGCGATCAGGTCCGGGTTGTTGTCCGCACAGCGCGGCACGCGCAGGCTCTCGACCTCCTCGCGCAGCCGCGCGAGACGCTGGTGGTCGTGCTGCCAGAGGCGGGCGCGGCGGCGGTAGAGCGCCTGACGGCGTCGGATCTCGGCGCGCGCGCCGTCGATGGCGGGCGCGAGCTCGTCCATCAGCCGCTCGAAGAGCTTCTCGGGGTCGACCCACAGCAGCCGGCACGAGCGGCGGACGGCGTTCGGGATCAGGCTGGCGGCGACGAGGATGAGCACGTCGGCCTCCGTGGAGAGCAGCGCCATCCGGTAGTCGAGCGGTACCGGGCGGAGGACCTCAGCGTTGCGACCGACCCGCTCGACGTAGAGGCAGGCCCCTTGGGCGAGGGCCTCGGCGCGGCGACCGACGGCCTCGCGGGAGGCCTGGCCCCAGACCGAGAGGCGGGCGTCGAGCGCCTGGACGGTGGCCGGCCGGCGCGGCGTGATGTCTTCCTCGAAGGAGTCGGACGGGAGCTTGTGGGCGATGACCATGGCGCTTCCCTCAGCACAGGGAGTGCCAAGTCTCACGCCCGCCGTCCGCGGCGGTTTCCGCGCCGGATCTCGGGTCGTATTGAGGCATCGACTCCACGACCTGCCCCAGACCGCGGCATTGAGCCCGCGCCTATTCACCCTGTCGGACGGCCCGGGTGACCTGGCTGCCTGGCTGATGCGCGAGGATCGGAGGCAACCGGCGGCCGAGCATGAGGTTTTCCGAGCGCACCCGACCGACCGATGTCTAGGGGTGAGGCATCGATGTCTCAGACCTGATGCTCCCGATGTTCCAGCATCCGTCGGATATTGCCCTGATGGCGGACGAGAATGATCAGCGAGCAGAGCACCGCCAGCCCGGTGACCTCGAGCCGTCCGTCGAGGAACCAGGTCGCGGTGGTGAGGACGAGCGCGCCGATCAGCGAGCCGAGGCTGACGAACTTGCTGACGAGAAAAGTCACCAAGAAGGCGGCGATCGCCACCCCGGTAGATAACGGTGAAAGTGCGAGGAACACCCCCAGCGCGGTGGCCACGCCCTTCCCTCCCCGAAACGCGAGGTAGATCGGCAGCACGTGTCCGACGACAGCCGCGAGCCCGGCGGCCGCGAGCCAGCGCGCGTCGAGGTGGAGGACGTACTGGCCGATCAGGATCGGAGCGGCCCCCTTCGCCGCGTCGAGCAGCAGAGTGAGCACGCCGACGGTCTTGCCGGCGGTGCGCGCGACGTTCGTGGCGCCGATGTTCCCGCTGCCCGCGCTTCGTACGTCGACGCCGGCGGCCTTGCCGAGGAGGAGACCGAACGGGATCGCGCCGACCAGATAGGCCGCCAAGACTACGAGGATCGGGATCGTCGGGGGCATCGTCACCATAGCTTTACCGCCACCAGCGCGACGGGCGTGGCCACCACCGCGAACGACTTGAGCGAGGTGAGGCCGTGAATCTCGCGCAGCGCCACGGCGTGGAGGAACAGGCTCCAGAAGACGCCCACCAGGAAGCCGCCCACCGGGATGATCGCGAAGATCATCGGCGCAAAGCCGAAGCAGACGGCGCGCACCGTGGCGGGGACCGCGACTGAGCGTCCGGAGAAGAGCGTGGCTGCCAGCTGATAGAACGTGCCGAGATACGCGATCGACATCAGCGACGCGAGCAATACCAGGCCGCCGAAGCGCAGTGTCGCGCGGGCGTCGTAGGGCGCCTCGCGCCAGAGGAGGAGGAACGCAGCGGCCTGCACGGTGACAGCCGGGAGAAGGACCAGCAGCGCGAAGCTGGGCGCGCGCCCGATCCGGGGCGATCCCAGGTTCTGGAAGAACGCCGTGGGCGCCGTGAGGACGGCGCGGATCGTGAGGAGAAAGCCCCGGAGCCGCCCCCGCTCCTCCCAGGGGGTTCCGAGCGGGCGGGCCGAGTTCTTTACAGACGGCTCGGGTGCAGGCTCGATCGGGGCCTCCGCGCGATGGATCGAGACTTCCAGCCGGGCCCCGCAGACGGGGCAGAACAGCGCGCCGCTCCCGGCGATCGGGAAGCGCTCCGAGCAGGCAGGGCATCGTGCACGCACGGCGTGGGTCGAGCATGACCGCGAACGACCGCGGAGGGAAAGGGCCGGATCGCCGTGGCGCGCACGCTCACCTCGCGCTGGTCCTGTTCCCGTTGGCGCTGGTCCTATGGCCGGGGCGCGCGGAGGCGTTCGACGAGGGGCAGGCGCTGCGGGCGCGGCTCCTGTTCCGCCCGCTCCTCCTCGACTACGAGCTCCCCGGACACCCGAACGAGGTGGGCCGCGGCCATGCCGGGACGGTGGGCACCGCCTCCTTGATCTGGAGCTACGACGCATTCCTCGAGATCGAGGGCGGCGTCCTGTTCCGGCTGCCGTTCGCGCTCGACTTCGACGAGGAGGCCGGCGCCTTTCCCATCCTGGCGCTGACGCTGGCGCCGTTCGGACCTCCGCTGACGCTGCGGTTCGGCTCGCTCGACATCCACCACGGCCACCACCCGGCGGTGCTCGACGAGGATTGCTACGCGTACGGGCGTCCCTATCAGGAGCTATACAACCGCAGCATCGACGTGGTGCGCGACGTCGGCCGCGATCCCTTTCTTCCGGTGGAGAACGGCGCTCAGCTGCGGGCCGTGTTCGACCACGTGCGCGCCGAGGCGTACCTCGACTGGCAGCTCCTGGAGACAAAGGCGCACCGGGAGAAGTTCGCGGTGGGCACGCTCGCGCGGTTCGACAGCCGCTGGCTCGACGCCGGCTTCGACTACCGGCTCGTGCACTACGGCGGCCAGCTCTTCACCAAGGTGCGCGCGGGCTTCGATCCGAAGCGCGTCGCCACCACGCTGGCGGTGTTCGTGAAGCCGCGACCGCTGGCGCTCGACTGGCTCACCGTCGAGCTATGGGGCGCGTTCATCTACGGCAAGGCGCCCGAGAGCCACTATGGGTTCGAGGTGGGCGGGGACGTGACGCTGTTCGGGATCGGCCGTCTCGGTTACCGGGCGTGGCGGCCCGAGCAGAAGCGCGCGCGCTTCGTCTCCGAGGACGGCGATCCGGTGTACTCGGGACCGCGCTCGCACCGCGCGATCATCGGCCTGTTCGGACGCTACGGCGTGGCGGAGCTCTCGGGACGGCTCGACCTGGTGTTCGCCGAGGGCAGCCACGAGGTCGAGTACCTCACGGTGAGCACGCTGACGTTCGTCTGGGAGCCGGTGATCTTCACGAACGTCCACTATCCGTGATCTTCGACCTCGAGCTCGAGCTCGAGCTGGTACGGCTCGCCGTCCTGGATCAGCCCGCTCATCGAGACGCCCACGAGCCGCACCGGGCGGAGGCCGGCCTCGGTCTGGTCGAGGAGCTGCTTCGCGATCTTGGCGATGCGCGCGGCGTCGCCGGTGGGCGCCTTCACGGTGCGGCTCCGGGTGATGGTGGTGAAGTCGTCGTAGCGGATCTTGATCGTCACCGTCCGTCCTGGATGGCCCTGGATCTCGCGGCTGAGGTCGTCGATCAGCGATTCGATCCGGGCGCGATCCTCGGTGTCACGGTCGAGCGTGGTCTCGCTCCCGTGGCTCTTGGCGACGCGATGGGGCTGGACCTCGCGGTCGTCGCGCCCGTGCGCCAGCTCGAAGAGGTAGGGGCCGTACTTGCCGAGGAGCCGGTCGAGCTGCTCGACGCTGGCATGCCGGATGTCCTCCACGGTGTGGATGCCGATCTCGGCCAGACGATCGGCCGTCTTCGGGCCCACGCCCCAGAGCCGGCTCACCGCGAGCGGCCGCAGGAAGGCCTCGACGCGGGCGGGCGGGACAATCACCAGACCGTCGGGCTTCTGGAAGTCGCTCGCCAGCTTGGCGACCAGCTTGTTGGGACCGACACCGGCGGACGCGGTCAGGTGCGTCGTCTCCTTGATCCGGTCCTTGAGGAAGCGCGCCACCTTGCCGGCGAGCGGCTCGCCCAGCTTGTTCTCGGTGACGTCGAGGAAGGCCTCGTCGAGCGACAGCGGCTCGATCAGAATCGGAGGCCTCGGCGAAGACCTCGCGGATCTGGCGGGACACCGCCTGGTACTTCTCGAAGTCGGGGCGGACGAAGACCACGTGCGGACACAGGCGCTTCGCCCGGGCGCACGGGATCGCGGAGTGGATCCCGAACTTACGGGCCTCGTAGGAGGCGGCCGCCACCACGCCGCGCCCCTCGGGCGAGCCGCCCACCACGACCGGTCGGCCCCGGAGATCCGGACGATCGCGCTGCTCCACGGACGCGTAGAAGGCGTCCATGTCGACGTGGATGATCTTCCGCAAGGGCGGTCCCGATCATGGCACCGAAGGGGGGCTGCTTGGAGAGCTAACTGCTGAACAGCTGGTACGCGTTGCGGAGCTTCGTGTCGTACTGGTTCGCGGCGAAGCCGGGGCCGTTGTAGATCCGGGCCACCTTCTCCCAATCCTTGTCTCGCAGGCCTTGAGCCAACCCGGGCGTGCTCTTCACGAAGCTCACAAAGGCTTCGAGCTGCGCCTTGGTCGAAGCGCTCATCGCCTCGACGAACTCGAAGACGTCGGAAGATCCGCATGCTCTGAAGTTTTCACCGAGGATCTGCGGCGCTCCCCAGGAGGCGGCCTTGAGCGCGGCTGCCGCGTCGAGCGCGAACGCCTCCTCGAGTCGCGAGTACTCCCGAGCTCCACCCTTGTAGAACTGCTTCGTCCAGTGCGGATAGGAAATCGTCGGATGGGTTCGGTCGTGCTGGTGTCCGGTGAGGCGTGAGAAGATGTGACCCTCGAAGAGGATCGGCGGACGCCCATCCGCCAGGAAGCCGGCCAGGTGCGGACCGGATTCCACGCTGAAGAGCGCACGGATCGCCGCCGGTTCGACGAGGAGCGCCCTGCCCGCCCCGTCCCAGTCGCTCTGGACGAGCGGCGCGGGAACCGGCCTTCCGGGCGCCGGGAGCTGGAAGCCGTTGGGCAAGGTACCCGGCTCGGAGGGCTCCTGGATCAGCTTCTTCCAGGTACGTCCGTCCCAATCGACTCGCTTGTCCGGATGCGGGAAGCCGAGGACGTGCGCTTGAAAGTCACCGATGGCTGCCGCCAAGTCACCCGGGCCGCCTCCGACGTGGATGCCCCACGCCTCGAGGCGCGCCTTCACCTTCTCGACGTCCTCGGGGTGGTTGTCGGCGCCCTCGCCCACCGAGCCGGTGAGCACGACCCCGGCCTCGGGAGGTTTGCTCAGCGTCCTCCAGGTGACGCCGTCCGCGTCGATCCTCCCGTCCGGGTTACGGAGCCCGACCACGTTGTGCTGGAAGTCGATGATGGCCGATTGCGTCGCTGCGTCGAGGACCCCATCGGTCACGAGCACCGGATGGACGCCCCAGAGGTTGAGGTACCGCTGGACCGTTGCGATATCGCCCTGCTGGTTCAGGCCGCCACGTCCGACAGAGCCGGCGAGATGATCGGGCGGGCCCGCTGCAGCTGCCGCGTGCAGGGCGAGCGGCGTCTCTGCTCGCGCGGCAGCGTGGAGGGCGAGGCCAGCCGTGGGAACGTTCGTCCGCGGTTCGGTCTCCAACGTCCGGCTCGCGATGCGTCGCGCCTCCGCGATGGCGTCGCGATTCTCCGACTCGAACGATCGGTCCCCTGACCGCGCCGCGACCTCGAGCGCACGCCCGATGTCCGCCTCGACACCCGCGACGAGCGCCGGCCCCGTGCCGCAGGTCGCGTTCTTCAGCGCCTCCTCGATCAGGAGCTTCGCGAGCGCCCTCTCGGCGGCGACCACCTCGCTGGGCGCGTCGGCGAAGCCCGCGGCCTTGGCGGCGGCCCGGGCGAGCTCGAGCTCGTAGTCGACGAGCATCGTGTCCTTCGCGTCGAGCTGCTCCGTCACCCGCTCGAGGTGCTGCTCGAGCTGGAGCCTCGGCGTCGCGGCCAGCGCCTCCCGCATGCCTCCAGGTGAACGTTTCGCCGTCTCTCCCGCCGGAGCTCCCGGTCGTCGCAATCGGAGTCCTGTCGCAGGACCGCCGGTGAGATGGACGTGCTGAGAGCCCGCCATACCCGCGTCTTCGGGGGCAGGCGGGCGCCGCGCCTCGCGGATCGCCTGCAGGCCCGCGAGCAGGTGTGGATCCGTCTGCTTGGCGCCCAGCCTCTCGAACGCTTTCATCGCCTCGCTGGTCTCCCCGGGGAGGACGGATCGACTCGTTTCACCGATCACCAGCTGGAAGGCGACCTTTCCTCGTCGGACGGATGCGACGATGGAACCGAGCTCACCGTGCGCCGCGACGATCCAGCTCCCTCTCGATCTGTAGGCCGAGAGCTCGCCGTCTCGGGCGAGGCGCTCGAGAAGGCGAGACCCGTCCGCGCCGAGCGCGTGGGGCTCAGCACCTGCGTCGAACCACCGCCTCACGTCCTTGAAAGCCAGCGGCTGGTCCCACGCCAGGCGCTTCCTCGTTTCGGTGCTCTCGGTCCTCACGTGCCCTCCGCCATCGGGCGGTGAGCACGTGCCGTGCCGGCGCTCGCTGCTCCTCGTCAGGCTCGCACTGCACGCTCGACCCACCATGCTGTTGGCTGGAAGACCAGCGCGGTGCGGCGGCGCCCGGTCATTGCACCGAAGTGGTGCTCGCCGTGCACCGAGTTGGTGCGCGCCGGTCGAAGATCCAGAGCCGATCCCTGGCACGCGGCTCGCACTCGGGTCGGTCATGAAGCTGACGTTTTGGGGTGTCCGAGGCTCGATCGCGACCTCGGGGCCGGAGTTCTCTCGCATCGGCGGCAATACGACCTGCCTGGAGGTGACCCACGGCGGCGCGCGCCTGATCCTCGACGCCGGCACCGGGCTGCGCGCGCTCGGCACCAGGCTCTGCGCGGAGGCGCGCGAGAACGGCGGAGGCGTCGAGGCGTCGTTCCTCTTCTCACACCTGCACTGGGATCACGTCCAGGGGTTCCCGTTCTTCGCGCCTGCGTTCATGCCCTCGACCAAGCTCTCGCTCTACGGACCCTGCGACGAGCGGGGGGTCGGCCTCGAGCAGGTGCTGTCGCAGCAGATGCAGCCGCCGAGCTTTCCGGTACCGCTCTCGGCGATGGCCGCCGAGAAGACGTTCACCGCGATCGGCTCGGGGAGCGAGCTGGCGATCGGTCCGTTCGAGGTGCACATGCGCGCGCTCTGCCACCCGCAGGGATCGCTCGGCTTCCGGATCGAGGCCGGCGGTCGCTCGCTCTGCTTCGCCACCGACACCGAGCACGACGACAAGGAGATCGATCCTTCGATCCTCGAGCTGGCCCGCGGCGTCGACCTCCTGGTGTTCGACGCGCAGTACACGGAGGAGGAGTACCGGGGGCGCAAGGGCTGGGGCCACTCGACGTACGTGACCGCCGCTCTGATCGCCTGCGCGGCCGGGGCCGGCAGGCTCGCCCTCTTCCACCACGACCCGGCGCACGACGACGATGCGGTGGAGGCGATCGAGCGCGACGCCCGCGGCATCTTCGGGAGCACGTTCGCGGCCCGCGAGGGGCTGACCGTCGATGTTTGATATGATCGCCCGGCGCATGCCGGAGCCACCGACGGAGGAAGCCCGCGCCATCCTGCTGGCGGTGGGCGGCTTGATCCAGCGGGAGGTCGCGATCGACGAGCTGCTCCAGCGGATGGTCGATCTGATCGCGGAGAAGATGAACGCGGATCGCGGCACCATCTACGTGGTGGACCGCGGCAAGCGCGAGGTGTTCTCGAAGGCCGCCCACCTGCCGGAGATCGAGGAGATCCGACTCCAGCTGGGCCAGGGGGTGGCCGGGTTCGTCGCGGAGAGCGGGCAGGTCGTCAACGTCCCCACGACGACGACCGACGCGCGCTTCTTCGCCGGGATCGATCAGCGGACGGGCTATCGCACGTCGTCGATCCTCGCCGTGCCGATGCGCGATCGTGAGGGCCAGATCATCGGCGTGGTGCAGCTGCTCAACAAGAAGAGCGGAAGCTTCCCGCTGGAGGACGAGGGGCTCCTGGTGGCGCTGGCGGAGCAGGCCGCGCTGGCGATCGAGTCGACCACGCTCTACCGCGACCTCGCCCGCGAGCCCGAGGAGGATCAACGACCGCTGCCGCTGGCGGGGCGGTTCAACCTGATCGTCGGCGAGTCGGAGCTCCTCCAGCGCGCCTGCCGGCTCACCAGGAAGGCGGCCGCGACCGAGGCGACGATCCTGATCCGTGGCGAGAGCGGCACCGGCAAGGAGCTCTTCGCACGCGCGATCCACGTCAACTCGGCGCGCGCCGAGGGGCCGTTCGTCAAGGTGGACTGCGCGGCGCTCCCCGAGACGCTGATCGAGAACGAGCTCTTCGGCCACGAGCGGGGCGCGTTCACCGGCGCCGACCAGCGCTCGATCGGAAAATTCGACGCGGCCGAGGGCGGCACGATCTTCCTCGACGAGATCGGCGAGCTGCCGCTGGCCGTGCAGGGCAAGCTGCTGCGCGTGCTCCAGGACCGCGAGTACGATCGCGTCGGCGGCACCGAGACGGTGTCCGCGGACGTGCGCGTGGTGGCGGCCACCAACCGCGATCTGGAGCGCATGGTCGCGGAGGGTCGGTTCCGCAGCGATCTCTACTATCGGATCAAGGTGGTACAGCTCGAGCTGCCGCCGCTCCGGGAGCGCGGGCGCGCCGATATCCGGCGCCTCGCGCAGCACTTCGCGGTCGCCGCCGCCCGACGGCACGGGCGCCCGATCCCGGCGATCTCGGAGGCGGCGTTCGATCGCCTGGGTCGCTACGGCTGGCCGGGCAACGTCCGCGAGCTGGAGAACTGCCTCGAGAGCGCCGTCGTGATCATGGAGGGCGATCGCATCCGCGCCGACGATCTGCCGCTGCCGGATCGCGTCGAGACCGCCACCTCGGGACCGCCGGACGAGCGCATCCGCACCCTGGAGGAGGTCGAGCGGGAGCACATCCTCCGGGTCCTCGAGCGCTGCGACGGCAACCGCTCGGAGGCGGCGCACCGGCTCGGCATCGGGCGCAATACGCTCACCCGGAAGCTCAAGGGCTACGAGTAGAGAGTCGACGGTCGACGGTCGAGAGGCGCGAGGTCACGGGGCGGGTTGGCCGTCGAACACGAAGAGGAGGAGGGAGGTGACGGCGAGGAGGCCGCCGGCGACAAAGCCGCCGATGCCCATGGCCTCGAAGTGCTTCGCCGAGTCGAGCTTGTCCCCGCAGTTGTCTTCGCGCGTGAGGCCGCCGGCCAGGCAGACCCCGTCATCGTTGTACTTGTTGATGAAGCTGGCCCGCAGCACGATGCCGACGACCCCAAGCACCACGCCGACGCCGGCGCCGGCGGCCGCGGTAATCGCGTATGGGGTCAGCTCGAGGCCGGACCGCGTCGTCTCGATCGCGAGGGGTGAGGGCGGAGGCGGAGGCGGAGGCGCAGCGCGGGGCGGTGGCGGAGGCGGAGGCGAGACCGCGAGCTCGGGGACGAGGTCGATGGTCTCACGAGCGAGGGCGCGCGCCTTGACCTCTATGGTGCGGGACCGCGGGCGAAATCCGTCCTCCATCAGATCGATCACGATCTCGCCAGCGACCACGCGGACGGGGGCCGGGAGCGGAAGGGTCCCGACCTGTTTTCCGTTCACCACCACCCGCGCGCCGGCCGGCGTGCCGAGGACCTCGAGGTTCCCCAGGCGCTCGCGGATCGACTCCAGGGCCCCCTCCAGCGGTTTTCTACGGGCCGCGATCCAGCGATCCTTGCTGTCGAGCGCGGTGGTGAGATGAGTCTCGGCGTCGATCCAGCGGCCGAGGGCCTGCTCGGCCAGCGCCACCTGGGCGAGCGCCTTCGCCGACTTCGACTCGTCGTACGCGCGCTGGAACAGCGCCAGCGCGTCGAGGTCCTTGCCCTTCTCCCGCAGGCTGATGCCGCGGTCGATGAGCTGGTCGGAGGTCTCGGCGCGGGCCGCGGCCGACCAAGAGAGGAGGATCAGTGAGAGCGCGATCGACTTCATGATCAACGGAGGATGGGAGCGTCGTTGGCCCCGCGCTTGGGCGCCGGCACGACGTGCGGCCGCTTGCTCCGCGGGTGGTGGCGCCGCGCCGGCGGCGGCGGCGGCGCGGGCGGCGGCGGAGGCGCGACCGGCGGCGCCTCGGGCGGAAGCGCTTCGACCGGCGGAGGCGCAGGCGGCGGCGGGGGCTCGGCGGGCGCTGCCACGATCGGCTCGATCTGCACGGGCGCCGGCCGCTCGCTGAGCGCCACCAGGAACACGACCAGGGCGACGAGCAGCATCGCAACGCCGACGCCGACGCCGATCAGCGCGCGCGACGAGCCCGACTTGGGCTCGCGGATCGTGCTGCCCGCGACGGGGTTGGCGTGAGTGATGGCGCCGAGCGGCTCCGCGAGGGCGACCGCAGGCTGCTGGTACATCGACGGCAGATGCGCGAGCGGCAGCGGCGCGCCGAAGACGGGCTCCCAGCGCGCGCGCACGGCGGGCGACGCGAACGGGAGCAGGGCGCGCCCAACCTCCTTCATCGTCTCGAAGCGGCGCTCCGCCTTCGTCGCCATCATCGTCAGCAGGACGCGCTCGAACTCCATCGAGAGCTCCGGCTTCAACATGCGCGGAGGCTCGAACTCGCCCTGAACGATCCGGTGGAGGATCTTGTACATCGAGTCGGCTTCGAACGGGCGCCTTCCGGTCACGCACTGGTAGAGGATCACGCCGAGCGAGTACTGATCGCTGCGCATGTCCAAGCCCTTGGAGCCGGCCGCCTGCTCGGGCGACATGTAGAACGGCGTGCCGAGCAGCGCGCCGGTGGTGGTGAGTGCCTCGCTCGGCGAGGTCGACTTCAGCTTGGAGATCCCGAAGTCGAGGATCTTGGGCGTCAGCTGTCCGTGGGGGCCGTCGGCGAGAAAGATGTTGGCGGGCTTGAGGTCGCGATGGACGACGCCCTTCTCGTGCGCGGTCAGCAGAGCAGCCGAGACGGGGAGCATCACGTCGACGGCCTCCTCGATCGACAGCGACGGTTGCTTCCGGAGTAGCGCCGCCAGATCGCGCCCCTCGAGGTGCTCCATGACCAGGTAGGTGATGTCGTCCTGCGTGCCGACGTCGTAGATGTCGACCACGTGCGGGTGCTGGATCCGCGCCGCCGACTCGCCCTCGCGGAGGAACCGGATCTGAACCTCGGGCTCGCTCGCCATCTCGGGGAGGAGCGCCTTGATGGCGACCCGCTTGGCGAGGCCGGTGTGGACCGCCTCGTAGACGGCACCCATCCCGCCGGTACCGATCCGCCGCTCGATCCGGTAGCGCCCGAACTGGGAGCCGATCTTCAGGATCTCCTTCTTCGGCGCCACCGAGCCCTCGCCGGGCAGCATACGCCGTTTGCGCCGGCGCACCCAGGGGCGCGTTCGACCCTGCCGAGGTGTGTCGCGCGCTACCCGCTCGGCGGGGAACCGGGAGCCCCGGTCGGTGGTCCGACCCTTGCGATGCACGCACGCATGCACGTCCCGACGGCCGAGACCTACGACCCGATCCCCACTCCACACGAGCGACCGCTGCGGCTGCCGGCGCGACCGAACCGCACCAAGCTCGCGCTCCTCTTGGCGCTCGCACCGGTCGGCGGCTTTCTGCTCTGCCTCCTCATCGGCCCGCACCTCGACCGCTGGACCGCGCTCACCGTGATCATGTCGGCGACCACCTTCCTGGCGCTGGCCGGCGTCGCGATCGCGCTGAAGACTGCGGTCCGCCTGCTCCGCATCGACACCGCGGTCCGACCGCGGGGACTGCTGGGCGCGGGCCTTTCGATCGGCACCGGGCTCATCACCGCGACGATCGGCGCGTTCACGGCGCTGATCACGCTCATGTCCTTCTCGCGCGGCCGGCAGCTCCGCCGGCGCGGCCGTCCGATCTTCGCCCCGGTCGACGATCGCAGCCCCTGGGTGACGCCCGCGCGCACGGCGCCCATCGACCCGGTGGCCCGGCCCGGGATCGCGAACGCGTGGCGAACCAACGGGCTCACCGAGCACGCCTCCGTCGCGGCCTTCGCGCGCCTGGCGATCGATCTGGTCGCGCTGGGCGCGCCGCCCCGCCTGATCCGCGCCGCCTATGCCGATGCGCTCGACGAGATGCGGCACACCGAGCTCTGCTTCGAGCTCGCTCGTCTGCTCGACGGCCGCGCCCTGGGTCCGGCGGCCTTCCCCGCGATCTCCGCCCTGCCGGCCCGTCGCGCCCCGCGCCCGATCGCGCTGGCCCGCTTGGCCGTCGACAGCCTGATCGACGGCGCGCTCAACGAGGGCGTCTCGGCCCGCGTGATCGCCCAGCTCTCTCGGACCACCGATCATCCGCAGGTCCAGCCGGTGCTGGCCGCCATCGCGCGCGACGAGGCCCGGCACGCCGCCCACGCCTTCGAGGTGCTTCGCTGGTGCGTCCTCGAGGGCGGCTTCCCGGTGATCGCCGCCGTGCGCGCGGCGCTGTTCGCCCTCCCCGCCCGCCCCGGAGCCGAGATCGAGGGCGCCGCTGTCGAAGAGGCCGAGGCCTTCGGCCTTCCGGAGCACGCGCGGATCGAGCGCGCCTTCCGCGCAGTGCGCGCCCGGCTGGTCGCCCGCACCGAGCGGTTGCTGGCGGCCGCGCCCTGACCGTTCTCACGGTCAGGGGTGTTCAAGCTGAGATGGGTCAGGCCCGGACGAGCGCGATCCGGTGTCCTTGCGCCCATCGCTGCAGCGGCGCCGCGTGGCGCGGCGGCAGGAGCGCACGCGCGAGCACGTCGGTCCCGCGATCCCACTCGAGCTTCAGCCCGTGCGCGTCGACCCACGCCGGAAACTCGTCTGGGTGCCAGCCGAAGCGGAACGGCTCGCCGGCGCGGGCCACCAGCCCCGCCACCAGCGCGCGGATCCGGCCGGGCCGCTCCACCTGGGCGCGGTCGAAATACGTGATGACGAACGGGGAGCCCGGGGCCGAGTAGCGCCGCACGGCCTCGACCGTCGCCTCGATGGCGCCCTCGGTCAGATACATCGTCACACCTTCCCAGATCGTCAGCGTGGGGACCGCTGGATCGTGGCCGGCGGCGGCGAGCGCGGCGGGCAGCTCGGTGACCGGGCGGTGCTCGAAGTCCCAGGGGAGATAGGTGACCGCGCCGAGATCGATCCCGGCGCGGTCGAGCGTGGCGCGCTTCTTCGCCTGCGTGGCCGCGTGATCGATCTCGAAGACATGGACCGCGCGCAGTTCCTCGGCGAAGCGGGCGGCGCGGCAGTCGTAGCCCGCGCCGAGGATCACCACCTGGCGACCACCGCCCCGCGTGAACTCACAAAGAACGTCGTCGATGGTCCGTGTTCGGACCTGCATGTAGATCGCCGTGGGCCAGAACAACAGCGTCAGCACGCTGGGCGCGCGGGCCGCGAACGCGGCGGCGGCCGGCCCGGCGAAGCGGGCGCCGAACGGATCGTCGGCGAGGCGCGCGTCCCTCGGAAGCTTGGCACCGATCGTACGGCAGAACGCGACCCACTGTGCGGTCCGACTCGGAGCGTCGCGCATGGTGGGGCCGTAGCACCGATGCCGCCCGCGGGCGACGGCTCGCTTCAGAAGCCCTCGATGTGGAACACCAGCGCCCAGATCTGCTCGCGCGCGAGCTGCTCCCCCCATGCAGGCATCTTCGAGGCGTGCCCATCGGAGTCGCCGCCGTCGCGGATGCGGCGATAGATGCCGGCGCGCATGCGGTCACCGCCGAAGAAGAAGCCCATCGCCGGACCGACGCCGGTCCACGCGCGCGGAGAAGGATCGAGCTTCGTGGGAGCCTGGTCCGGATCACCCGACGGCCCGTGACAACCCGCGCAGAGATCTCGCCAGAGCACGGCGGCTTCCCGGCTCGTCTCGCCGTCCCACACGCCGTCCGGAGGCGCGTCCTCGGACAGCTTCGAATCGCGCGTGCGCGCCTCGTCCTCGCTGATTCCGAGCGTAAGAGCGCGTGCGCGAAACCAATCATCGCCCAGATGCAGTGAATCGGCTGCGGACACTGTCGCCTGTTTGACGCCACCGCATCCGGTGAGCAGTGCCATCATCACGATGATTCGCATCTCTTCCTCTGGACCACTTTTTGATAAGGATCGCACCCATGTCTAGCGCCTCCACCGACTACACGCAGCTGCTGAAACAAACCTGGGGAGCGATCATCCAGAAACAGAACCTGATCGTGACCCTCCTCGGCGCGGCCGTGCTGACCCTGGTCGGCTCCGTGACGCTGGGGATCCTGTCGGGTCCGCTCTTCCTGGGTTACGCGGCCGCGTGCCTCAAGATCAGCCGGGGACAGGAGGTGGCCATCGACGATCTCTGGAGCGGCTTCTCGCGGCTGGTCCCGGCGATCGTCACGTCGCTGATCATCGGTGTGGCCAGCGTCGTCGGCATGATCTTCTGCCTGGTGCCCGGGCTCATCGTCCTGTTCCTCTGCACCTTCGTCTTCCACTTCATGGTCGACGATCCAGCGCTCTCGGGGATGGACGCGATCAAGAAGAGCGCCGCCATGGTGAAGGCGAACATCGCCGACGTCGCGGTGATCTGGGTGGTCGGCCTCCTCCTCAACGCCGTCCTCTCGGTATCGGTGGTGGGCGTGGTCGCCGGCATGGCCTTCGCGATGCTGATGTCCGGGTTCCTGTACGACGAAATCCGCCGCCGCTCGGGCGAGGCCCCCACGACCACTACGCTGTGACGTCCTGACATGTTATGGCGGGGCACGATGTCCCGCCGCCCCCGCATCGATCTCGACGGCATCCCGCTCACCGACGAGAACAATCCGTACATGCCGCTCTGCATCCTCCGTCACCGCAGCACCGAGGGCCTGGTGCTCCTGATCCCGGAGAGCGCCGAGGTCCTGGTGAAGTGGGACGACCTGGAAGAGACCACGATCAGCCTGGCGGACGGCACCGTGCGCGTCCGCTTCTCGGAGGCCTACGTCGCCGATCAGAACTGGCTCCGCGGGGCCCGGACCATCGTGGGCTACTGGCTCGATCGCTACATGTGGGGTGTGGCGGGCGAAGCGTCGTAGCGCATATACTCCGCGCCCGATGGCGAGCACCACGACCACGACGTACGGCACCACGCTCACCCAGCACATCCTCAAGAAGCAGAGCGACCACCCCGAAGCCACCGGCGAGCTCTCGGCGCTGTTCACCCAGATCGGCGTGGCGGGGAAGATGATCCAGGCGCAGGTCCGCCGGGCCGGCCTGATCGAGATCTGGGGCTCGACCGGCGACACCAACGTCCAGGGCGAGACGGTGCAGCTCCTCGATCGCATCGCCCAGGACACGTTCGTCAACGTGCTGCGCAGCTCGGGCAGCGTGGCGGCGATGGCGTCGGAGGAGGAGCACGAGATCATCGAAGTGCCGAACCACATGGCTGGCAACTACGTGGTGCTCTTCGATCCGCTCGACGGCTCCAGCAACATCGACGCGAACGTCACCATCGGGACCATCTTCGCCATCTATCGGAGGAGCGATCCCAAGGAGGTCTTCCGCCGCGACATCCTCCGGCCAGGCCGCGAGATGGTCGCCTCGGGTTACATCCTCTACGGCTCGTCGACGGTGCTGGTGTACACCGACGGCGAGAGCGTCGACGCCTTCACGCTCGATCCCGGGGCGGGCGAGTACTTCCTCACCCGGCAGAACCTGAGGATGCCAACGAAGACGAAGATCCTCTCCATCAACGAGTGTAACGAACCCTATTGGCCGGCGTGGGTGCGCCCGTACGTCGAGTCGATCAAGGCGCGCAACGATCTCGACAAGCGCCGTGTGTCCTCGCGGCACATCGGATCGCTCGTCGCCGACTTCCACCGCAACCTCATCTATGGCGGCATCTTCCTGTATCCGGCCGACGCCCGCACCGGACAGGGCAAGCTCCGCGTGCTGTACGAGTGCAACCCGCTGGCCTTCATCTGCGAGGTCGCCGGCGGCGCGGCCTCCACCGGCACCGGCCGCATCCTCGAGATCGATCCGAAGGGCCTCCACGATCGATGCAGCCTGATCATCGGGCCGAAGGACGAGGTGGCACAGGTCGAGAAGTTCGTGAAGCAGTACGCGTGATCCCGCCCGCCGACGAGGACGAGCTACTCGAGCACGCCCGGGCGCTCGCAGGCTTCACGCTCGAGGCGGTGGCGGAGCGTCTCGGCGCCGAAGTCCCGCGAGCGCTTTCGCGCGCGAAGGGCTGGGTGGGCCGGCTGCTCGAGGACGCCCTGGGCGCCACCGCCGCCTCCCGTCCGATCCCCGACTTTCCACACGTGGGCGTGGAGCTGAAGACCATCCCGATCGATGCGCGCGGCGAACCGCGTGAATCGACCTACGTCTGTACCGTCCGGCTCACCCGCGGGGGCACCGAGTGGAAAGACTCGGACGTCCGGAAGAAGCTGCGCCGGGTCCTGTGGATCCCGGTCGAGGCGGAGCCGTCGATCCCCATCCCGAAGCGCAAGATCGGCAGCCCCCTCCTGTGGAGCCCGAACGACGAGGAGGAGGCCGTCCTGCGCGCCGACTGGGAGGAGCTCCTCCAGCTGATCGAGGCCGGCTGGGTCGAGTCCATCACCGCCGAACGCGGGCGCTGGCTCCAGATCCGGCCCAAGGCCGCCCGCGCCAGCGCGCGCACGTGGGGCACCGACGACGAGGGGGATCCAATCCGCACTCTCCCCCGCGGCTTCTACCTCCGGCGCACCTTCACCCGGGCGCTGCTGCTCTCACATTTCGTCCACGCCCGGTAGCGATAGTAGTATGGCGGGGTGGCCGCCAAGCGGGTCCTCCTCAGGGTCAAGGCCGAGATCGACTGTCCGCTGTTTCGGGCCGGCGACCAGATGGTGCTCGAGGCGCCGCGCGTCGATCACTCGAGCTCCACCGACGTCTGCGCGTTCGCGGTCGCCAGCTACCTGGCGGAGTTCGGCCCCGACCATTGCGCGACGGACGGGGTCGGTGAGCGCCGCGGCGAGTTTCGCTGCCCGCGCGCGTCGAATCCGGTCGTGTTCGAGGTCGAGGAGGTGGAGCCGCGCTACGTCCCGCAGCCGGTCCTCTCGAACCTGCGCGAGAACATCCCGGCGGCAGTGGCGCACCTTAGAACCATCCCGATCTTCCGGGCGCTGCCCGCTGCGTTCCTGGCCCAGCTCGCGCATCGCATCCGCATCGAGGGCTATCGCGACGGCGACATCGTGGTCCAGCGAGGGTACCCGGGCGAGGCGCTCTACGTGGTGCACTCGGGCGTGCTGGAGGTCGTCGGCTACGCGGATCACGATGTCTCCTCGGTGGTCACGCGGCTCAAGTCCAAGGACTGCTTCGGCGAGGTGTCGCTCTTGACCGGTGCACCGGCCGCCGCCTCCGTGGTGGCGCGCGGGCCGGTCATGCTCCTCGCGATCGCGAAGGACGACTTCGAGTCGATGCTGCGCGAGAACCCGTTCATGGCGGCCCGCTTCACCCGGCTGCTCGCCTCCCGGTTGATGGCCGCGAACTTCCTGCTGGTGCGCGAGGGCTCCAAGTCCTTCTCAGGCAAGCTCTCGGTGATGAGCCTGGTGACCGTGCTGCAGGTCCTCTCCGACTCGAACCGATCAGGCACGCTGGTGGTCGACCGGGACGGCATGAAGGCCACCATCGGCTTCAACAATGGCCACGTCTTCGAGGTCGAGCTCGGTGGAGTGGAGGGGGAGGAGGCGCTCTACCAGATGCTTTCGTGGGAGGACGGCGAGTTCTACCTGGATCCCGCCCAGGTCCCGCTCGACGATCGCGTGCAGAGCGGCGTGATGGGCCTCCTGATGGAGGGCATGCGGCGGCTCGACGAGGCGCGGCGCGCGCAGGGCCTGCTCGGCGAAGAGGAGCCGATCCTCATGCTCTCGGGCGACATCATCTGACCTCGTAGCGGCT
This sequence comes from uncultured delta proteobacterium, assembly GCA_963803435.1. Classification (GTDB taxonomy): domain Bacteria; phylum Myxococcota; class Kuafuiibacteriia; order Kuafuiibacteriales; family Kuafuiibacteriaceae; genus CAWDML01. The sequence goes on from CAWDML010000001.1 coordinate 1,881,988, forward strand.
GCGGACGTTGGGGACCAGATAGCCTTCGAACGTCCGCGCGAGATCGTACTCGGGCGCGAAGCCCCAGTCGCGGCGGGCGGCGCTGTCGTCGATCCGGCGGGGCCAGGAGTCGACGATCGCCTGCCGCTTGAGGTCGGGCTCGAACGAGATCTGCGCCTTCGGGAAGGCGCCGCGCACCAGCTCCGCCATCTCACCCGCGTTCAGGTCGAGCGATCCGATGTTGTAGACGTGCGACGTCAACTTCTCTTGCGGCGCCTGCATCAGCTCGAGGAGCGCATCGATCGCGTCCGGCATTGCCATGAACGGGATCCGGGTGTCGGGCCGGACGAAGCAGGCATACGGTTGCCCCTTGGCCGCGGCGTGCACCATCTCGGGGAAGTAGTCGCTGGTGCCGCCCGACGGGAGCGTGAACGCCGAGATGAGGCCTGGAAAACGGATGCTCCGGAAGTCGACACCGAAGTGATCCTCGTTCACCGCGAGCTGGCGGTAGTGCCGGGCGTAGTAGCGCCCGAGATGCTCGCAGTACAGCTTGTTGCAGCCGTACATGGTGGTGGGCATGCAGTGCTCGCCCTCGGAGACCCGGTGATCCGGGTCGAGGTCGCGCGGCACGCCGTAGACCGCGATCGAGCTGGGAAACAGGAACTTGACCCGGGCGCCGTGCCACCGCGACTGCTCGACCGCCAGCCTGAGCAGGTTGAGCGTGCCACGGACGTTCACCTCGTGAGCGGTCTCGGGAGTGAACTCGGCGCGCGTCGACAGGAGCGCCGCCAGGTGGAAGATGGCGTGGATCTCGAACTCGCTCACCAGACGCTCCAGCAGGCGCTGATCGAGGATGTCGCCCACAATCCGGGCCCGGCAGAGCGAACCGATCTCGTCGTCGACGTCCTTGATGTCGAGGGCGAGGAGGTCGTAGCCGCTGGTCTCGTGGAGGGCGTGGATCAGACCGTGGCCCATCTCTCCGTTGGCGCCGGTGATGAGGACGACCGGTTTGCGGGACACCTGGGCAGTCTGTGGTCGGTCTCCCGGGCTGTAAAGCTCATTCGTCGGAGAGGCCCAGCTCTCCGACCCCGTCGATGACGCTGACACCCCCGACCGGCGCGGCCTCCACCACCGACAACCGCCCCCCGTCCGGCGCCCCCAGACGCTCCCGGATCTGCCGGATCGCCTCCGCGGTCGCGTCGCGCAGGCCCATCACCTCGAGCAGCTCCAGGTGATCGTGGATGACGCCGAGCGTCCTGCGATCCCCGAGCCGCGCCAGCGCCGCCAAGGTCTCCCGCTGCGCACCCTCGAACCCGAGCAGGTGCTCCAGCCCGTGGACGGCGCGCTCACCGCCGATCGAGGAGAGCGTCCGCACCAGATCGATCGCGGTACCGCCGTGCTGGACGTGCTGGGCGATCTCGAGCAGCCGCTCGGGCGCCTCCGCGGGCGGAAAGTCCGCGAGCAGCCGGATGGCGGCTCGGCGCGACAAGCTCGGTGAGCCAGCGAGGATCTTGAGCGCGATCTCCTGCGCGTCCGCCGCGTCGAGGAACGGCTGAAGACGGATGAGCGCCTCGGCGCGCACGCTGTCGTACGCATGATCCACCTCGATGAGGCGGCGGAGCAACGCCGACTGCCGCTCACCCTCGAGATGGCGCGCCGCGGCCAGCTCGAGGACCGGCTCCTCGGACGCCGCGCAGAGCTCGAGGAGCTCGCGAGTGCACGCGTGGTGCGGGTGCATCACCGCGAGCAGGGCCAGTATCTTCTCCTGCTCGAAGAGCACCTCCGCGGTGTGGAAGGTCGCGACCAGCGCATCGGGTCGGACCGCGGCGGCGACCCGGACGAGAAGCGCCAGCACGTCGGTGGCCGCCTGATGGATCTCGTGCGCGTCACCGCGCGAGCGGAGCGCGACCTCGGCCGTACCGCCGTGGACGCAGAGATGGAGGTCGTCCCGGATCGCCGGATGCGCGCCGGGAAAGATCGTGACGAGCTTGCCGTCGACGTGGCTCCAGACCTTGCCCGTCCTCAGGTTTGCGTTGAAGGTCCAGGAGGGATCGAGCAGCCCCGAGGTCTCGATCCGCATGTTGCACTCGGCGCGCTCGAGGCCGCGGACGACGGCCGCGCGCACCACGTGTCCGTCGATCCGGCCTTCGATGTTCCAGAGGCCCGGCGAGATCTGGGTCTCCTCGTAGTCCGTCCAGGCGGGGAGCGGCGCGCGGCGAGTGCGGGACCACGCCACGCCGACCGACACCAGGACCGCCCCGGCGACCGCGAAGAGCAGGTCCACGTCCTGAATTCTCCGAGAGGCGGACGGCGAAGGTCAAAAGCGCTTGGTCCAGAAGAGATCGAGCCCTTGCGTCTTCTCGCCAAAACGCCCCTCGACCATCCAGCCGGGGAGGATGCGGTAACGCAGGATGCCCTCGGAGAGGTTCTCGTCCTCGCGCGCGCCGAAATGGTGATCGTACCCGAGGAACAGCTCCCGCGTGATCCACTTGCCGAGTGAGAACCTGGGCGAGAGGCGCTCGTCGAGGTCGAACGAGATCGTGTCGAGCCACAGGTCCTGCCCGAGGCCAGAGCGAATCGCACCCACGACGTAGCCGGTGGCGGCGCCGGCCGCCTTGTTCTCGAGCGGACCACCGCCGCTCGGATCGTCCGGATCCGCGCCCAGCACGATCCCGAGCAGCGCGGCCTGGTCGTAGGTGGCTGGGCTCGACTCGAAGCGGACATCGGGGTGATCGGGCGTGCCCGTCACGAAGATCGAAACGACCACCGTCTCGAACTCGTGGACGAGGAGCACGTCGATGACCGGGCGGGGGGGAGCACTACCGTCGAGATCGATCCGCGCGCGCTCGACCCGCCAGGACCGGCCGCCGATCTGAATGTCGCCTTCACTGATCGAGACCTTACCGAACGCGTGCTCGGCGACGAGGCGGAGATCAGCCTCGACACGCGCGGTGAGGTCCTTGCTCTTCACCGGGAGCGGCCGCGCCGTACGCACGGTGATCTCGGTGCTCGTGGTCCGAGGCGGCGCCTCGACGTCCTGCTTCCGCGGTCGTGCGCGCACACCACGCGGATCGACGAACTCCACGTCGTCGAGGTCTTCGATCTGGTGGAGGAGATGCGCCTCCTGCTCTGCAACCTCGATCTCACCGTCGGAGATGGACACCGCGATCTGGGTCGCCGAGTCGGTGATGATGCCGCCGATCGCCGCCGTCAGATCCAGCGCCACCATCGTCTTGCCGAGCGCGAGCGGGAGGTGGTCGGTGGTCAGCGTTCCGGAGAGGTCGAGCCCCCTCGGGCTGCGTCCGGCCGAGAGGCGGGCCGACAGCCGACCTCGGCCCGAGGCGGCGCCGGCCTCGACGTCGATCTGGTGGTCGGCCGCCTTCACCGCGACGGACAGCGCGCTGAGCGTGACGAGGGGCGGCGGCGGGATCAGCGTTCCGTCCGCGAGCGACAGCCCGCCCGAGGCCGAGAGAATCCTCCGGGGTCCCCGACAGAGACAGGCTCGCGTCCAGGCGACCGCCGACGCCCACGTCCGCGCGCTCGGGGACCACGTCGTTCAGGAAGTCGATCGAGAACCGCGAGGCCTCCACGCCGAGCTCGATGCGGCGGCTCGCGAGCGCCATCTTCGAGCGGACGTGCAGCGAACCGCCGGTCCCCTGCGCCAGGTCGAGGTTCGCCGAGACCAGACCGGGCGCGTAGCTCGCCTCGACGTCCAGCCGAGGAAAGTCCATCGCGCCGATCCTCGCCCCGCTCCCCGCCAGGACAACCGCGGCGCGGGGTGCGGACAGGGTCCCCGCCACCGTCGCGGTGCCCGCCACCACCCCGGCGAAGGCGTCCGGGCGCTCGACGAGCTCCGACAGCGGCGCCAGCGGCAGCCCCGGCAATCGCACGGTTCCGGCGAGCTTCGCGCGCTGCACGATCGGCGCGCCCTCGAGCAGGTCACCGACGCCCGCGCCCAGCGTGAGGTCGGCCGCCAGCGCGCTGATGCCCTCCCGCTCGATGACGCCGACCAGATGGGTGCGCCGCTGGTAGGCCTCCATCTCGAGCGCCACCCGCAGGGTCTCGTCGAGACCGGCCAGCCGCAGGTCGGGCGCTTCGAGGCGGACCGAGATCCGATCCAGCCCCGCCGAGGCGTGGGCCTCGAGCGTGCCGTGCCCCGCGAGAGACGGCGCCAGCCCTACGAGACGCGCGGCGCCGGCGAGATCGATCGGATCGATCACCAGCACGGCCCGCTCGAGCGCACGGTGATCGATTCGATCCCAGGATCCGGGATCGCGCGGGATCGACGCCGAGGCGGTGAGCACGGCCGGGAGCGCTCCAGCAGCGAGCTCGGCCCTCGCCTCGATCCGAAAGCGATCGCCCGCAGGCCGCACCCGTGCGCTGATCGAAGCGGTCCCGGTGAGCGCCAGCCGCGGCCCACCCAGCGCCGCGAGCTGCTCCGCGGCGCCCGCCAGATCGATCGTCGCCGCCGTGATCTGGACGCGCTCGACCGAGTCGGTGGTCCACCGGGTCGGATCGTCCGGCACCGCCGACTCGAGCTCGGCTGCGAGCCGCGCCACCGTCGACGTCAACGCGATCCGCCCGATCAGACCGCGCGCGAGCGTGAGCCTCACGGTGCCGTCGACGGGAGCCGTGCCTCGAACGACGAGGCGCGCGACCGAGAGCTCGGCCGTGACGTTGCGCTGCGGACCCAAGGCACCTGCGATCGAGAACCGAGCCCGGCCCTTCATCCGGACCGGATGCGGCAGCAGCCGAGCGACCTCGGAGAGCGACAGCTCCTCGGTCTTCAGCTCGATCGACCCCGAACCGGTGAGCGGGGCGGCCGGATCCAGCTTCGCCTCCGCGGTCATCCCGCCGGCCGGTGTCACCACGCGCGTCGCGATCGCGAACGATCCCGGCTGAAACCGCACCGACGCGGGCGCGGCCGAGATCCGGGCGTCCCGGTAGAGAAGCTCGGCGCGGGCGAGCTGGAGGCTCGCGCCACCTCGGGAGACCTGCAGGTTGCCTTGCATGTCGACCGAAGCGATCGGATCGCCGCGCCCCCCCTCGATCGCGAGCGTGCCAGTGCCCTGCGGGTCGAGCGCGACGTCCGCGCGGGCGAACGCGAAGCGCTGCGACGCGATCCGGATCGTCGTCGCGTGAAGCGAGACCCGGCCCCGGGGCGTGCTCGGGACGCCCGCCAGATCGAGCGTGCTCTCGACGCCCGCGATCGCGAGCTCGGGGTACGACAGGCCCCGCAGCTGGAGCTGCCCGCGCACGCGCAGCGCGTCGAGCGGGCCCGAGACCAGCAACTTCGTCGAGAGCGCACCGTCCAGGGGGAGATCGGGCGGCAGGAACGGCTGGAGCGACCCGAGCCGCGCCGAGACCCGCGTCGCCTCGAGCGCCGGCGGGTCCACCTGGAGGGAACCGTCAGCCTCCGCCCGATCGCCGCTCGCGGATTCGAGCGCTCCCGCGAACTCGACCCGCCCTCCGGCGAGGGTCGCGGTGGCCGCCAGACGGAGGCCGGGGAGCACCGCGGCGGTCGCGGTGAGCGTACCCGAACCGTGGACACCCAGCGCGATCCGGTCGCTCCGCAGGTGCGCCGTCGCGACCAGGTCGAGCCGGCCGCGCGGCGCGCGCAGGTACACGCCGTGGGGATCGATCCCTGATGCGGACAGGCGCGCGAAGACGGTGGAGAAGTCTCCCGCGGCGGTCGTGGTCAGCGAGAACGGAGCGCCCGCGAGCCGGCCGTCCGCGTGCGCCGTCCACGCCGACAGCGGCCGGTGCTCCGCGGAGAGATCGGCCTCGAGGTCGGCGGCCAGCGCCGGATCGGAGGCCAACCGCGACAGGAGCGCGGCCGGCGCTGTGAGATGGAGCGACGTCGCGAGCGCGAGGGTGGTCGGGGAGAGGACGGTGCGCGGGGCGGTCAGCCGGGCGCCCGAGGTCTCGATCGCGAGGCCGGTGAGCTCGAGCCCTCCCTCTCCGAGAGACATCGCGAGCGACATCCCGAGGCCCTCGATCCAAGGCGACCCGTCGAGGGCGAAGCTGCCCTCCGCGACGCGGATCGATCCGATCGAGAAGGCGGGCGGCGGACCCGGCTGGGGAGGCTCGGGCTCTGCGGGGCTCGTGACGATCAGCGCCGCCAGGTTGAGCCCCGCCGAGCTGGTGAAGGCGAGGACCGCCGGCCGCTCGATCTCGAGCGCATCGAGGTGCCGATCCCAGAGCAAGCGCACCAGCGAGTAGTGCGCCCGCACCGATCGGATCGTGATGGCCGGCCGCCCCTCGCGATCGGTCAGCTCGATCCCGCGGACGATCAGCTCGGAGGTGAGGTCGCCCTCGATCCGCTCGATCCGCAGCTCTCCTGCGAGTAGCGCCCGCGTACGCTCGACGACCTCCCGCGTGAGGCGCGCGCGACCGGCATCGCTCGAGAGGTACGCGATGGTGCCCAGCGCCGCGACCCCGGCCAAGGCGATCGCGAGCCCTACGCCCAGCGCGAGCCGGCGGAGACGCCGCCTCAGAACGCCTCCCCCAGGCTGAAGTGGATCGCGTAGTGCGAGGTCGGATCCGGCTCGCCGTCTCCGGTCCGGTTGAGCCGGACGCCCACGTCGAGCCGGATCGCGCCGACCGGCGTGCGGTAGCGGATCCCGCCGCCGGCGGCCCAGTGAAGATGGAGCGGATCGAGGGCGCCGAGCCGCTCGGTGACGTCGGCGCCGTCGGCGAAGATCGCGACGCCGAACCACTGTCCGAACAGCTCGAACAGATCGAGCCGCAGCTCGACGTTCGTCTCGAGCAGCGCGGTGCCGCCGACCGGGAGCGCAGGATCGCCGCGACGAGGCGCGAGCCGCCGCCGGTTGAAGCCGCGCTGGCTCTCGGGACCACCCGCGAAGAAGCGGCGCGTGATCGGCAGCGTGGGGGAGGCGAAGAGCGTCCCACCGAAGCGGGCGCGTCCCGCCAGCACCAGCCGGCGCCAGAAGATCGGCACGTAGCCACGCAGCTCGGGGATGACCGTCGAGTAGGCGCCCAGACCGAAGGCCTGGCCGACCTCGAAGCGCAGCTCGGCGTAGTAGCCGAGCCGCGGATCCACAGGATCGTCGCGGCCGTCGTAGCCGAGGAACGGAGAGGCCGACAGCAGGCGCAGCGGGCTCTCGATCCCGATGGACCGCAACGCGTCGTCCTTCAGCGCGGGATCGAAGCGCGGCGTGACGGCGAGGTGATCATACTGGAGGCGGATCCCGACGCGCAGGCGGTCGTCCAGGAACGGACGATCGAGCGCGACCGCCAGGCTCGGCCCGTTGGTGAGGTACGCCTCCAGCTGGACGAAGCGGTACTCGACCGCGAGCGTGCCCACCAACCGCGTCCAGATCAGGTCCTGGCGCTCGAGCTCGGCGCGCGCCTCGATGCTGGGGCCACCCTTGTCGGCGTTCTTCACCAGGAGCTCCCAGGACGGGCGCACGGTGAGCCTGAGCGTGAGCAGCGGATCGAAGAAGCTCTTGCGCGCGTAACTGGCCAGGGCGCGCAGCTGGTAGCCGTTGCCCCGGCCGAAGCCGAAGCCGAACCGGAGCTCGTTCCGCGGGCCCTCCGAGACTCCGATCCCGACTGCGAGGCGATCGGTGGGGTGGTCGCGATCCCAGCCGAAGCGGACGCTCTCGGCGAGCCCGGTCTCGAGGATGCGGCTGCGGGTCACGTCGAGACGCTCGGGATCGAAGCGATCGCCCGGAGCCAGCGCGCAGCGTCCTCGTACGAAGCCCTCGGGGAGGCGGTCCAGCCCCTCGACCGTGATCTCGCCGATGCGCACCGCCGGCCCCGGCTCGACCGTATAGATCGCCCTCACCTCCAGGCGATCGCGATCGACCTGGGCGTGCCCCGACACCTCGGCGAACGCGAAGCCGTGCGCGACCAGGGCCTTCCTGAGCCGCACCTTCACCGCCTCGTAGGCGTCGTAGTCGAACGGCTCGCCGATGCGGAGCGGCGCGGTCAGCGCGCGCAGGCCCTGCTCCTCTTCGGGCGGCGTACCGCCGAGGTGCACCTCGGTGAGCAGCGACGGCTGGCCCTCCTCGACGACGAATCGCACCGCCACGCCGTCACCGGACTGCGTGATCTCGACGTCGGTGACCTTCGCGGAGAACCAGCCGTGGCGGCGGTAGTAGGACTCGATGCGCCTGCGATCGACCGGGATCGCCAGTGGCTCGTAGACCGCGTGATCGAGATAGAACCAACCGTCGGGCGGGTGGTGCGAGAGACCTTGGAGGACATCGCCCGCGTCGAGACCGTGAGCCCCGTCGAGCGTGGCCTCCTCGACGCGGAGACCGGGCGCAGTCGCACACGCGGACAGGATCAGCGCGAGAGAGAGCGAAGGTGGGTCGAGGCGCAACATGACGGCCCGTCGTCAAAACCGCGGGCGCGCGTCCGCCGAGCCCGACCTGATCGAGCACGACCCCGTTGGCCCCGCTGTTGCTTTAGCCCGAGACATGGAGACAGGAGAACTCTCGCTGGACCTGGTCTTGTCGCTGGACGGTGCGGCCCTCGAGGTGCGCCGGATCGAGCTGCTCGAGGCCCTGATCGAGCTCACCGGCCGTCCGCCGCCGGGCGGGTCGTCACAGTCGCTCAAGGAGAAGGCGCGGGCCATGGTGGCGCGCCGCGAGTGGGTGGTGCAGGCACTGGCGATGATCGGGCTCCCGACGGATCGAGATGTGGTCCGAACCCGGGTGGCAGAGCTTCGTGAATGCGAGAGATCGTGGGCGCTGCGTGTGGAGGCCAGCTCCCCGGAACCGCGTTTGATCCCGGGGAGCTTCGAAGTCGGGGTGAGTAGATTTGAACTACCGACCTCCTGATCCCGAACCAGGCGCTCTAACCAAGCTGAGCTACACCCCGTCAGCGCTTGAGTGACGCGATCGCCTCCCGGTAGTCCTCGTGGTGGAACACGTACGAGCCTGCCACGAGGATGTTGGCACCGGCGGCCACCACGCTTCCAGCGGTCTTGGCGTTTACGCCCCCGTCGACCTCGATGTCAATGCTGGAGAAGCGCGCCGGGTCGGCTTTCTTGCGCGCCGCGAGGTCCCTGATCTTGTCCAGAGCCGCCGGGATGAACGATTGGCCGCCGAACCCTGGGTTGACGCTCATGACCAGCACCAGGTCGAGGTCGAAGAGCACGTGCTCGAGCGTCGACACCGGCGTGTGCGGGTTCAACGCGACGCCGGCCTTCTTGCCGAGGCCCTTGATCTGCTGGATGGTCCGATGAAGGTGGACGCACGCCTCCTCGTGAACGGTGAGCATGTCGGCGCCCGCGTCAGCGAACGCCTCGAGGTAGCGCTCGGGCTCGACGATCATCAGATGCACGTCGAGCGGTAGATGCGTCGCCTCTCGCACCGCGCGCACCACGATGGGGCCGATGGTCAGGTTCGGGACGAAGCGCCCGTCCATGACATCGACGTGGATCAGATCGGCGCCGGCCTCCTCGACCGCGCGGACCTCCTCCGCGAGTCGGCCGAAGTCGGCGGAGAGGATCGACGGCGCAATCTTGGTGGGCATCCCGTCGGGACGCTAGGAGGAGCGGAGGCGGAGGTGCAAGGTCTTTCAGGAGACGCCGGAGCGATGGCCGAGCTGGCCCTCGACCACGACGTCCGCGCGATCGATCACGGTCCCGAGGAACCCGATCACGAGCTTGGCGTCATCCGCGTCGAGCGTCTCGAGTCCCGTCGCGATCCGCCGCAGCACCGCCGCGCGCGCCATCTCGAGTCGCGCCAGCTTCTGCCGGCCGGACGCGGTGAGAGAGACGCCCTCGGACGACACGCGCACGAGCGAGAGGCGCTGCAACCGCAGGGCGGTCGAGCGGAGCTGCGCGGTCGACACGCCCAGGCGCGCGGCCAGCTCGGTGATCGGCGTCTCCGCCTGCATGGGCTCCAGCTCGAGGAGGAGGTCCTCCAGATCGACGGGCCAGCGCGCCATGACGCGGTTGGCGCGCACTTCGGGCGCGCTGCGCAACGCCCGCCCGATGGCATCGAGGGCGGCACGGCCGAGCGCGAGGATGTCGGCGACCTGAGCGGGGCTTCCGCTCGTCGACTCGACCGGCGCCTCTTCGGCTTCAGCGCTGGGTGTGTTCAACACAGGGCCACTCTTTCTGTTCGTCGCCTCGCGAGCAATGGGACGCACCGCGGGTACCGACTGTTGACGGATATGCTCGCGACCTACATTTCTAACGACGTTCATTGCGTCCTCGATGAGTAACCAGAGAGACAACGCCCGGGACCTCGCGCTCGACGTGCTCGAACGCGTCGCGCAGCGGGGCGCGTTCGCGACCTCGTCCCTGCGGGCGGCCTTCGCGCAAGTTGAGTTGCCACCGCGTGATCGCGCGCTTGCGACCGAGCTCGTGTACGGCGTGCTCCGTATGCGTGGTCATATCGATCGTGCACTGCGCGTGGCCAGCGGCCGGCGTATCAAAGATTTGCATCCCCCGTTGCACGAACCGCTACGGCTGGCCGCCTATCAGATCCTGTACCTCGATCGGGTCCCAGCGTTCGCCGCGGTCGACGTCGCCGTCGAGCAGGTCAAGCGGAAGGCCGGACCCCGGGCTGCGGGTCAAACGAACGCGATCCTGCGCAAGCTGGCCGCGGCCGATCCGAGCGCGCGGGTACCCCGACCGGTCGGCGTCGAGGTCGACGCGGTCCGCCACGTGGCGGAGGTGGGGAGCGTTTCCCACGCCGTCGCCCAGGTTCTGGTCCGGGACCTGGGGAGCGCCGCGGCCGAGGCCTTCCTGGCGGCGAGCCTCGAGCGCGCGCCGCTCACCCTTCGCGCCAACCTCTTGCGCAGCACGGTCGAGGCCGTGGCGGCCGAGGTCGACGGCCGGATTGGATCGCTCCCCTACGCGGTCCGGGTCGACGGACCGGGCGCCCTCCCGTCCGAACTTCCGGCCGTGCTGCAGGGGCGCGCCTCGCCGCAGGACGAGGCGGCGATGCGGGTCGTCGAGCTCCTCGATCCGAAGCCGGGCGATCAGGTGCTCGACGTGTGCGCCGCGCCCGGCGGGAAGACCACGCACGCGGCCGAGCGCATGAACGATCAGGGCCGGGTGGTCGCGCACGATCGCCTCCCCGATCGATTGGTGCGGGTGGCCGAGAACGCGGCGCGCCTCGGGCTCACCTCGATCGAGATCGCCGACGTCCTGCCCCCCGAGTCGGAGCCGTTCGATCGCGTGCTGGTGGATGCTCCCTGCTCTGGTCTCGGAACGCTGCGGCGCCACCCCGAGATCCGGTGGCGGTTCAAGGCGAGCGACCTCGAGGAGCTGGCTCCGATCCAGCGCGCGGTCCTCGAGCGCGGCGCCGCCCGCGTACGGCCCGGTGGCGTGCTGGTGTACTCGGTCTGTACCGTCACCACCGAAGAGGGCGAAGGCAGGATTCGAGCGCTGGCAGATCGCTTCCAGCTCGACGCGGTGCTGAAGACCGGTCCGGACCACGAGGGTGCACCGGACGGGTTCTTCGCCGCACGATTGATCCGGAGGGACACATGATCAGACACGCGACCATCGACGACCTCGAGTTCCTGGTGCGCGGCAACCGCGAGATGGCAAAGGAGACAGAGGCGATCGAGCTCGACGAGTCGATCCTGCGCGAGGGTGTGAGCACCCTGCTCGCGGGTCGCTCGCAGGGGGCGTACCGGATCCTCGAGCTGGAGGGCCGCGCGGTCGGCCAGCTCCTGATCACGTACGAGTGGAGCGACTGGCGCAACAAGCCCGTGTGGTGGATCCAGTCCGTATGGGTCGAGCCTGAGCACCGCGGTCACGGGCTGTTCCGCAGGCTGTACGAGGCGGTCCGCGAGGAGGCAAAGGCTGCCGGCGCGGGCGGTCTGCGCCTCTACGTCGACGAGCGAAACGCGCGCGCCCAGTCGGTGTATCGGGCACTGGGAATGGACGGTGGACACTACCGCGTGTTCGAGGACATGTTCTGACGGTGACACCCTTCGAGGAGATCGGGGGGGAGCCCGTCCTCCGCACCATCGTTCACGTGTTCGTGACCCGCATGATGTCCGACGCGATGATCGGGTTCTTCTTCCGCGAGGTCGATCCCGCCCGCCTCGAGGAGATGGAGTACCGCTTCACAGCGCGTTTTCTCGGCGCGCCGGTCGAATACACAGGCCGCCCGATCCGAGAGGCTCACCGCGTGCATCCCATCATGGGCGGACAGTTCGATCGCCGGCGCCGGATCCTCGAAGAGGTCATCGACCAGTACGGCGTGTCGCCCGCCGTGAAGCGCGCCTGGCTCGAGCACGTCGACAGCCTCAGGCCGCTGGTCACGCGGGACGGCGTCGGGGAGTGCGACGAGACGCGGGTGCTGGACCGCACACCTGCTCGCACCTCGCACAAATGACCGGAGCTGCCTAAGATCGGTCCCGGCGTGCGCGCCAAGTCGAACCTGAGCGACACGCAACCGCTCGACGCAGATGCCTGGCGACGGCTGGCGACGAGCTTCATCGCAGACGGACGGATCCCCGACGCGATCGACGCGATCGCCCGGGCCCAGCTGCTCTGCCCGCCCAGGTCCGGCCAGGTCCTGCTGGAGGTCTCCAAGGTGCTCGAGATCCTGTCGGCGCACGCGCAGACGGCACCGCTCCAGCTGCGGATGGCGAGGACCTGCGCCGCGGCGGGGTTCATCGACCGCGGCATCCTCCACGTGGAGCGCGCGCTCGACCACGACCAAGACAACCCCGACGCCCACCGCGATCTCTCCGAGCTCCTCTGGAAGCGAGGCCGCCGGGACGAGTCAATCGACGCGCTCCACCGGGTGCTCTGGATGCGGCGGGACGACGTCGACACCGCGCTGCTGATCGCCGAGCGCCTGCTCGAGCTCGGTCGCGACAAGTCGGCGCGCATGATCGTCCGTCGCATCACCGACAAGATCCCGCCGACCGGAGAGGCCGAGCTCCGGATTGGCCGCCTGCTGCGCAAGTGCGCCATGCCCGAGCAGGCGCTGTGGCGGCTCGAGAAGGCGGTCGTGCTCCTCTCCGAGTCGGCACACGCCCACTTCGAGCTCGCGCTCGCTTATACCGAGACAAAGCGGCTGGCGGCAGCCGTCGACGAGCTCGCCGAGACTGCGCGGCTCCGACCCGACTGGGGAGAGCCGCTCCGCCGCCTCGCGTTCCTCCAGCGCGAGCTGGGCCGGATCTCGGAGGCGGCCGAGATCGAGGCGCAGCTCGAGTCCCGCCCGGTCACCCTCGATATCGACGAGGTCATCGCGGTCGAGGACACGGACGAGTTCAACGACACCAGCGAGCTGAGCGGACACCTGCGCTTGATGCCGGTCGCCGAGCTCCTCCAGTTCCTCGCGCAGCGCAACCTGACCGGGATCCTGCGGGTCACGTCGGATCTCGGCGTGGGCTCGATCGAGATCTATCGAGGTACGGTGATCGGCGCCCAGCTCGACGGCATCACGGTGGCGAACGGTGAGCGCGACGAGCGCGCCCGCTTCCAGCACTGCCAAACCGTGATCGGAGAGATGATCTGCTGGACGGAGGGCCAGATCGACTTCGTCTCGAGCGGTCCCTACGATCGCGAGCCTCCCGTCCGCTTCGAGGTTCCGCATCTCCTGCTGGAGACGATGCGGATGCTGGACGAAGCGAAGGGCTGAGGCTCAGCGGTTCGGCTGGGGCGTCATCCGCAGGTACGAGCGCACCGCCTTGAAGCCCTTCGGGAAGCGCTTCTCGAGCTCCGCCGGATCCTGGATCGACGGTACGATCACGACGTCCTCGCCGTCCTTCCAGTTGACGGGCGTCGCCACCGCGTACTTGTCGGTGAGCTGCAGCGAGTCGACGACGCGCAGGATCTCGTCGAAGTTTCGACCGGTGCTCGCAGGGTACGTGATGATCGTGCGGATCTTTCGGTTCGGATCGATGAAGAACACGGAACGAACGGTGAGCGTGTCGTTCGCCTCCGGGTGGATCATGTCGTAGAGGTTCGAGATCGTCCGATCGGCGTCTGCGAAGATGGGGTAGTTCAGCTTCGTGCCCTGCGTCTCCTCGATGTCCGCGATCCACTTGGTGTGGGAGTCGAGGGGGTCCACCGAGAGCGCGGCGATCTTCACGTTGCGCCGGTCGAACTCAGGCTTGAGCTTGGCCGCTGCGCCGAGCTCGGTGGTGCAGACCGGCGTGAAGTCCTTGGGATGGGAGAACAGGATCCCCCACGACGATCCGAGCCACTCGAAGTAGTGGAGCTCTCCGTGGGTCGACTGCTGTGTGAAGTCCGGGGCGAGGCTTCCGATGTGTAGCGCCATGGGTGTTGGCTTCCTTTCGGCGAAGGAATGACCCTCCGAGGGCGCGAAATCAAGCTGAGATGTCGGCGTCAACGGTACGCGATGAGGGCGGCTGCGAAGATGACGATCCAGGCGATGAAGTTGGTGAGGAAACCGGCCCGGACCATCTCCCCGATGCGGACGCGACCGCTCCCGAACATGATGGCGTTGGGACCGGTCGCCGCCGGCATCATGAATGCACACGAGCAGGCGAGCGCGGTCGGGACCAGGAGGAGGCGGGGATCGAGCTTGGTCGCCTGGGCCGTGCCCGCAAGGATCGGCATCGCGATGGTGGAGAGCGCTGTGTTGCTCACGATCTCGGTGCCCAGGGTAACGGCCAAGGTCGACACCCCGACAAAGAAGACGTCCGAGCGATCCGCGAGGAGCGCCAGCCGTGCACCGACGAACTGCGAGAGGCCGGTCGTGTCGAACGCGTGCGAGAGGGCGACGCCCCCTCCGAACAGGAGGACCAGGCCCCACGGAACCTGGACCGCGTTCTTCCAGGTCAACAGTCGCTCGCCGCGCGCCTCTCCCGACGGCATGGCGAAGGCGATGCACGCGCAGAGAATGGCCACCGTGCTGTCGTCGACGCCTTTGACACCGAGCAGGCCCGCCCAGCCGGGGATCGTCAGATCGGGGCCGAACACCAGGTCCGGACGCGTGACCCAGAGGACGGCGGCGAGCCCGAAGACGCCGAGGGAGCGCACCTCGGACGATCGCCACGGTCCCAGCTCGGCGAGCTCCTGTCGGATGACGTCGCCCTCGCCGAGCGACAGCGAGCGCGGGACCTTCGGATAGACGCGGGTCAACAGCAGCCACACGAGCGGCACCACGATCACGACGACCGGGACCGCGAACGCTGCCCAGCTCACGAAGGTCATCGGTGGTCGATCGGGAAATGCGACCTGCATCGCGCTGATCGCGACCAGGTTGGGAGGCGTGCCCACGGGCGTCCCCATGCCCCCGACCGACGCGGCATATCCCGTCCCGAGCAGCACGGCGAGCGTGAAGCGCTGGGCGTCGCGTTCGTTGGAGGCTCGCTCGGTGGCGCGATCGGCGACGGCCAGCGCCACCGGAAGCATGATGAGCGCGGTGGCGGTGTTGGAGATCCACATCGAGAGCAGCGCCGCCGCGATCTCGAAGCCGAGGACCAACCGGCGCGGGGAGGTGCCCACGCGGAGGAGGACGTGAAGCGCCACCCGCCGGTGAACCTTCGACTGCTCGACGGCACGGGCGACGAGAAAGCCTCCCAGGAGGAGCATGATCAGCGACGAGGCGTACGCGGGCGCGGTCTCCTTCGCGCTCATGACGCCGAGGAGCGGGAACGCGGCCAGCGGGACCAGCGCCGTCGCGGCGAGGGGAAGCGCCTCCGTGATCCACCAGATCCCGACGACCAGCGTGACACCGAGGAGCCGCATGCCCGCGATCGTCAACCCGGCAGGTGGCGACATCGCGATCGGGAGCGCCCCAGCGGCGAGGCCCAGCCAGAACCCGCTCCTTTGAAGCCGTGTCACACCCTTCGATCCCCCGAGTGACGTCTGCTCGACAAGCATTGCTCGACCCTCGATAGCCGCGTGCGGAGCAAGGGCCCTATTCGATCTTCATGACGAAGCGCCGCCCCCGCCTCGCCGTGCTCTTGCTCCTCGCCTCCGGGTGCTCCGCGCCACCCGGAGGGTCCCCGCGCTCGCCCCTGTCCCCGGTGCCCTACGAGGTCCGACCGACCGCACCCGAGGCGGATCCGGCCCGACTCGAGCCGTCCGGCTGTACGATCGCCGCCGGCTATCCCGCGCTGGGCGCCTACCTCGACGGCGATCGACTCGTCGTGCGCGCCCGCTCGACGCGCGCGACCCGGATCGAGGTCGAGCTGTATCGAGGCGCGCTGGACGAGCCGCCCGTGCTGCGGCGCGCCCTCCAGCGCGAGGGCGACGAGATCTTCTCGCAGTCCCTTCTCCTCGCCGAGATCCCCGGAGACGGCACGCTCTTCTACGGGCTGCGCGCCTTCGGGCCCAACTGGCCCTACGATCCCGCCTGGCAACCGGGCTCCATGGCCGGATTCGTGGCGCACGTCGACGACCGAGGCAACCGCTTCAACCCCAACAAGTTGCTCCTCGATCCGTACGCCCTGGAGATGACCCACGATCCCCTCGGCCCACGGCTCCGCGACGGATCGATCTTCCGCTCCGGCCCCGACGCCGCGCGCGACTCGGGCCCCGTCGCGCCCAAGGGGATCGTGCTGGCGCGCCCGCCGCGCGCCTGTCACGAGAAGCCCGACCGGAGCTTCGCCGACGGGATCATCTACGAGGTCCACGTCCGCGGCCTCACGATGAACGATCCCTCCGTGCCGGAGGCCTGGCGCGGCACGTTCCGCGGTGCCGCGGAGAAGGCCGCCTATCTGGCCGAGCTGGGCGTCACCGCGATCGAGCTGATGCCGATCCAGGAGACGCAGAACGATCAGAACGATCTCGAAAACGGCACCAACGGCGACAACTACTGGGGCTACAGCTCGCTCAGCTTCTTCGCCCCGGATCGGCGCTACGCGTTCGACAAGAGCCCGGGAGGTCCCACGCGCGAGCTGCAGGAGATGGTGCGCGCCTTTCACGCGGCGGACATCGAGGTGTATCTCGACGTCGTCTTCAACCACACCGGCGAAGGCGGCGGGGACGGTGATACGGCCTCGATCCTCTCGTTCCGCGGCCTGGACAACGCCGGCTACTACCTGCTCGCCGACGACGCTAGGCGGTACGCCGGCTACAACGGCGTGGGCCCGGACGTGGCCGGCGCGCACCCGATCGCGCGCGACCTGATCCTCGACGCGCTCAGGTATCTCACCGACGTGATCGGCGTCGACGGCTTCCGCTTCGATCTGGCGGCCGTTCTCGGCAACGGCTGCGACCGGGCCTGCTTCCGCTGGGACGCCACCAATCCGCAAGGCATCCTGCGGCGGGCGGCCGAGGAGCTCCCCGGCACCGATCTCATCGCGGAGCCGTGGGGCATCGGCGGCGGGAGCTACCAGCAAGGCAACTTCCCCGCGGGGTGGGCCGAATGGGACGGCCGCTTCAAGGACACGGTGCGGTCGGCTCAGAACCAGCTCGGCGTCGCCCCGGTGACGCCGCGCGAGCTCGGCCGGCGGCTGCTCGGGTCGAGCGATCTCTTCGGCGATGACGGACGTTCGCCCGCCGCCGCGGTCAACTACCTCGACTCTCACGACGGCTTCACGCTGGCGGATCTGTACCGGTACGACGACAAGCAGAACGATCAACCCTGGCCGAACGGTCCCTCTCAGGGCGGCGACGACTACAACCGCTCTTGGGATCAGGGCGGCGATCCGTCGCGGCAGCGTCAGGCTGCCCGCACCGGTCTGGCGCTGCTCGCCCTGTCCGCGGGCGTCCCGATGATCGTGGGCGGCGACGAGATGCTGCGGACCCAGTACGGCAACAACAACCCGTACAACCTCGACAGCCCCACCACCTGGCTCGACTGGTCTCTCGCCGACACGAACGCCCGGTTCCTCACCTTCGCGCGGGCGCTGTTCCAGTTCCGGCGCGACCACCCGATGCTTCGCTCGCGGCGCTTCCCGGTGGCAGCGCAGCTCTTCACGGACGCGGGCGCTCCGGCCAGCGACGCCTACCTCGACGATCCGACGCGCCACTACCTCGCGGTCTGCTTCTCCGGCGGTGGTCCGGAGGAGCCCGCCGCCTCGATCTACGTGGCGTACAACGGCTGGTCCGAGACCCTCGCGGTGACCCTGCCCGCTCCCGAGCCCGGGATGCGCTGGCGCCGCGTCGGCGACACTGCGGCCTGGATGGAGCCCGACGACAACCTCAATCCCGCGGGCCGGGCCTACGTCACCGACGGCAGGCGCTACGATCTCGTCGGCCGCTCGCTGGTGTGGTTCGTCGAAGAACCCTGAGCTCGAGTCTACATCGGTCGGCGGAAGGAGCGCGGCGCGCCCGCCTCCTGCGTTACGCCAGAGGAGTGGGACGGCGCGGCGAGGAAGCGATCGACGTCTTCGGCGAGGCGCGCCCCGGCCGCACGCCGGCGGCCCGAGCGGTTACGTTCGCCGAGGCCACCACGCCAATCGACGCGCCCGGACCGCCGATGGGGATCCGCCTCCTCGCCCTGGCGTCGACCGAGACCTCGCTCTGGACGAGCCCCGTCGGGAGCGTGCTGCTCTCGATGCAGCAGCGGGTGGTCGAGGTCGCCGCCGCCGGGCGGCCACTCCTGCTCGATCCGTCGAGCTGGCTGGTGCTCCCCGCCGGGGCCCGGGTCTCGGCGAGCGCGCGCGGCGCCGCGGCCAGCCTGCTGGTGCTCTCGGTGCACCCCGAGCTGGTGGAGCAAGCGGTCGAGATCTATGCGCCCGCGATCGAGGCGACGCGCCTCGAGGCCGCGCTCGCCGAACCCCATCTGTTGCCTCGCACCACCTGGGTGCACGAGAATCTGCCACCGGTACCTCTTCGAGCGAGCGGTCTGCCGGAAGCACGAGAGCCTGGCGGCGCGCTTCCTCGAGCTCGAGATCGTGAAGGAGGTCTACTTCCACTGCCGGGACCGCGACGCGGAGCTCGAGCGCGACTCGCGCGTTCACAGCCGGCCGCCGATGGTCGAGCGGGCAATCGCACGCATCGAGGCGGGCCTGTTCGAGCCGATGTCGATGCCCGCGCTCGCCGAGGCCTGCGGGACCAGCACGTCCACGCTCCTGCGCGCGTTCAAGCGCGCGCTCGGGACCTCGCCCTCGGCCTATCACCGCCAGCGACGGCTCGAGGAGTCGATGATGCTGCTCAAGTCGAAGCGCTACTCGGTCAGCGAGGTGGCGGCGATGGTCGGCTACGACAACATCGCGTCCTTCTCCCACGCGTTTCGCCGCGAGTTCGATCGGAGCCCCTCCGAGGTCCGCGACCACGACCTCGCGCGCTGAGCCCCCTCAGAAGACGACCAGGCCCAGGTCGCCCGACGTCTTGAGGCCGAGCGTGGTGTCGTAGGCGACGCCGGCCTGCCGATCCGCGCCCGGCTCGAGCCGGTGGAGCACGTACGCCTCCAAGCCAGCGGTCACCGCCAGCACCGACGTGATCGGAAGGTCGACGTCGAGGCGACCGCGCAGCGCGTTGTCGCGGACCACGCCGGTCAGCTCGAGCGCGTGATCGATCCGCAGCGTGACCAGCGCCGGTGCGCCGTTGTCGGTGGGAAAATCGAGGCGCAGCATCTCCAGCGTGGTCAGCAGCGCGAGCTTCGTCTGTGCCACCTCCGCCTCCGACGGATCCGGCGAGTCGCTCCTCGCCAGCAGCTCGCGCCGAACGCCGAGCTGGACGCGCAGGCTGATCCGATCCGTCAGGGGCCACGAGGGCCCCGCGCCGCCCGTGAGCAACGCCCGCCGGAAGCTGCGCTCGTCCGGCTTGGTCAGCTCGGTCTCGATCCCGACCGCAGCGCTCGCATCCGGGATCCAGAACGCGTGGCCGCGGGCGGCGAAGCGGCCCAGGTAGCTGAGCTCGCCGATGGTCAGATCGTCATTCTCGAGCGCCCGGTCCGTCCCGTCCTTCGCGATGCCGTAGCGGCTCCGTCCGAGCAGCTCCACCTTGTGGCGCTCGAAGTCGGCGTAGAGGCGAAGCTCCGCGAGCGCGCCCACGCCCAGGAACGCGTTCCTCGCCAGCTGGGGCTCCGCGTAGCGCGCGTTGTTCTGCACCGTCACCGTCTTCACGTTGCCGGCGATGGTCAGCGTCGCTCCCAGCAGCGCGGGAGGCTCCGAGACGATCGAGGCGCCGTGCTCCGCGAGGTGCTGGACCACGCGCTCGCGGAGCGTGCCGCCGTCGAGCGGCGCGAAGCCGAGGCCCGCCGGCAGCAGCGCGTCGCCACCCATCGCGACGAAGTCGACCGTCACCACCCGATAGCGACGCGTGGGATCGACGTCGCGGCCGACCACCTTCTTGGCGTCCAGGCCCAGAACCGCCGCAGCCTCGTTCGAGAGCAGCGGGACCAGCTTCGCGAGATCGCTCCCGCGGATGAACGTGGTCTTCAGGCCGTCGTCCACACGGATCGCCCGCATCAAGGCCAACCGGGTCACCGCGTCGTGCAGCGGAAAGCTGCCGCCGAAGGCACCGGTGTTGACGATCGCGATCTCCGCCTGCGCATCGCGGCGCATCACCTCGAGGACGTACTGGATGAACGCGTCCCGCTCGAGCGGGGCGTCGAGGGGCGCCAGGCGCTGGCCGAGCTCGCTGCAGTTCGATCGGCGCAGCGCTTCCAGGCGGGCGTCGGCCTGCGGGGCGGGAGCGCTGCGCTCGATCGCGACCACGCGCGGGCCGCCCGCAGTCAGCGCCACCTCGACGATCGCAGCCCCCTGGCCCGGCGCGGGCACCACCGAGAGGTCGCCGACCGACAGCGACCGCACGTCCCCGGCCATTCCGCTGGTGAACAGCAGGTCCGGGCGATCCGCGCCCAGCGCCTCGACGAGCCGCACCACCTCGGTCGTCCCGCGCTTCGGCGTCACGTGGACGAGCGCCACGACGATGCGCGCGCCGGCCTCCCGCAACCTCCGGATCGAAGCGACCAGCGCCGGCGCCGCCTCGACGCGCTGCTCGTCGTGCGTGAGATGGGACAGATGAACGCCGAGGTCGTCGTGGATGGCGCCGGTGATCCCGATCTTCACGCCTGCGCGCTCGATCATCCGCTCCGGAAGCGTGGGAAAGCGGGGAGAGAGATTCGTGATGATCCAGGGCAGGCGCGCCTCGTTCGTGAGCGCACCGAGGACGTCGCGATCGATCGACAGCTCGAAGTTGCCCGGAAGGATCGCGTCGAGCGATCCTGCGAGCACCTCGCTCAGCGCCCGCCGGCCGGCGGCGCCCTGCTCCACGGCGAACCTCGCCTCCGGTCCGGGACCCAGGAGATCGCCCGCGGACAGCATCACGGCGTCGGACGACGGCGGAGCTGCCAGCATCGGCTCGATCGTCTCGCGATCGCACTCGCCTCGATACAGGCGTCCTTGCAGATCGGCTTGCAGGACGAAGGGAACGATCAACGCCGCGGTCGAGGTGGCGATCAAGCTTGGAGCTTCTTACCGAACGATCGACTCGGTGTCAGTCTCTGTCTTGATCGCACGTGGAGAGAATCGGCCGGTGTCGGGCCACGCCATCGTCTGCTCGGCCCCATACTCGCCGCACGCGTTGTTCCGAGATCGAAGCGCAGCCGGAATCCGAGCGCCGTCGAAGCCGCACTGCGCGGAGTCGATCAGGCCCTCGACGCTCTCTGCCGATGCGCCGATCCACTGCGTCACGTGAGGCTACGTGAGCAACATCCACTTGAAGCTTTTGCCGACACGCTGGGGATTCTCGCGTGCGATCGCGGTGATGTCCTCTACGTCCTCGATGACGTCGAGATGCGCGCCCGCCTGGTAGGCGTCGTCGGTCTCTCCGTTGAGGTACTCGATCGTGAGGAGACCTCGATGCGCGGCGCGAACGATCGCGGGACCGTGGGCGGTGCGAAACCACAAGCCGATTCGAGGGTCGCGGTGGACCATGCACGGAGCGTATTCGCCCGAGGGGCTGGAGGCTACTACGGCCGCCCCTGACACGTGTTACGCCGGAACCGCCGGAGCCACGGCCGCACTTGATCGCTACGCCGTTGGGGTCGGCCGGGGTAGGATGGATCGATGGAGCTCAGCGAACGTATCCAGTTCTGGACGGACCTGGCCGACGGCCGAACGCCGCTTCGCGACCTGCTCGGTCTGTCGGAAGACGGTGTCCAGCAAGCGGTGAGCCTGGCGCGCACGGCGTTCGAGAGCGGCCGCTTCGATCACGCGAGCGCAATCTTCCGGGGCCTGGAGGCGCTCGAGCCCGATCATCCCGAGCACGCGCTCCATCGAGGCTATGCGGAGCTCAAGGCCGGGCGAGTCGAGGTGGCTCGCGCCTGCGTCGATCGCTTCCTCGCTCACCCAGCGGTCGGCCCTGCCGAACGGGTCCGCGGCCTCATGTTTCGGGCCTCGCTGGTGGCGGGCCAGGATCGCGAGACCGCCCGGCTCGACCTCGAAGAAGCGCACCGGCTGGGCCAGCAGGACGAGGCGGCGATGCAGGTGCTCGAAGGAGCGGGACGATGAGCCTCAAGGGACCCGATCCGCTGAAGAGCCCGCTGGTCGGCGGCGGCCAGGCCGATCTCACGGGCACGGTGTCGAACGCGCTGGCAGAACGGGCCCAGGCGCTGGCGCAGCTGCGGCCGGTCTCGGATGAGGCCGCGCGACAGTTCGCCGACACCATCCTTCCGGCCATCAGGGCCGACCAGACCGACGGCCTCTTCGGCGCGGCCTTTTTGGTCCCGCCCTTCGGCTGGATCGATCGAATGCACGGGCGCTCGAAGCGGGGCGCCCTCCCGGGCAAATCGACGGCCAATCAGCTCACCACCGGCTTCAAGCAGCTCTACGCCCAGGCGAGCCACCAGCTCCACCGGGCGCTCGAGCGCCTCCAGGATCGAAGCGCCGGCGTAGATGGCGTCCTCATCAAGGAGCAAGAGCTCGTGCCGATCCAGAAGGCACTGGTGCGGATCGACGAGGTCCTCCAGCTGAAGGACCGCCTCACGATGCTCGGCCAGCGATCCGAGATCAACCAAGCGCTGCGCGAGCTCGAGGGGCTGGCGAAGGACGTCCGCGCGTCCCTGGCTCCGCTCGTCCAGGCCGTGGAGGTCCGCGATCGGCTGGCGCTCGGCGACAAGATGAAGCATCTCGGCCAGGAGGACGATCACCCGCCCGTGGATCTGGCGGCCCTCCGGCGGGCGAACACGGCGCCGGCGGCGTTCGAGCGCTACCAGCCGGGGGACGTCCTGATCATCGGCCTCGACGAGCACAAGCGCCCGATATTCGGAGCCATGCTGGACGCGGTCGAGACGAAGGACGGTCCGGTCGCCCGCGTTCTGACCCTGGTCGGCGATCAGATCGAGATGCGGTTCGTCCCGAAGGCGCGCGTCGAGGAGCTCAACGCGTTCAAGCTCAACGACAACTACGAGGTCGACGGCGCTCGCTTTTGGGTTGCGCCCGATCGAGAGAAGGGCGTTCGATTGGTGCGCTTCGATCCAGCGCAGCCCGGTAGAGCTCCCGTCGAGATCGCGCCCGGGGAGCTGGCGCAGAAGCTCGGGGCTCCCTTGGCGGTACCCGATGCCACGCAGGCGACCGCCCCCACGCCCACCGTCATCCAGGCGGTCCACGGCCACGAGACACCGAAGATCATGCTGACGTCCAACGAGGTCTTCGACGGCGCGGCCTGGTCCACGGGACACCAAGGCAGGAACGACGACGCCCTTCGGGTGGGCAAGGTGGGCGGCGCCTTCGCGGCGCTGATCGCGGATCAGGTGGGCGCGTCGGAGCGCCCGGCCGAGGTGAGCACGGCGATCATCGACGGCATCTGGGGTCAGATGGAGCACAATCAGGTCGGCGGCCCCGGCGAGCTCATGGAGCGAGGCGCACGCGCGGGCGCGCGGGCTCTCTCCGCCGGCCTCGACGCCACCACCTCCCTCACCGCAGCGATGTTCGAGCCTACCAAGGAGGGCACCCAGCTGGAGGTCGGGCACGCCGGCAACACGCAGCTGATGGTGATCCGCAGGGGCTCGGTGCTGTTCAAGAGCGAGCCGCACGTGACGAACACGGGGGTCACGGCCAGCGTGCAGGACGCCAACAATCCCCGACGAACGATCGGGCGCTCGAGCGCACCAGAGCCGCTGTTCGAGCACCACACCGTCGAGCTGCAGCCGGGCGACGTCGTCCTCATGTTCACGAACGGCGTCCGCAACATGAACCTCCTGGAGCAGTCGCATCACGCGGACGAGATGGCCCAGCCCCACACGGAGTTCACGCCCTTTCAGCTCGCGGAGGAGATCCGAGGCAAGGCAACGCCCTCCGAGATGGTGGCCGCGATTCGAGATCTGGCCACCGCCCGCGCCCGGTCGGGCTCCGGCAAGCCCGCCGATCTCAGCATCGTCGCGCTGACGATCAAGGGCTCCGATTAGGGGGACTCGGCGCCAGCACCGTCCAGATCGGGACGCCGTCGATCACCTTCTCCTCCTTCACGATCCATCCGCGATGGCGGAACAGATCGTCCCCGTACCGCGCGAAGCGGCGCTCGTGCGTGAGGACGATCCACTGGGCCTGAGCCTCGCTCTGCACCACGTGGAGGTCGGGGCGGACACGGCCGTCCTTCTGGTACCAGCGGAACGTCCGCACGTACTCCCAGTTGTTGGGCAGGAAATGGATCCGCGCGTTCTTGGGCGCGTTCTCGTCGAGCCAGGCGACCAGGTCTCGGAAAGCGACGTCGTAGTACTGGCGCTCGAACCCGAGCGCGGTGGCGCCGCGGAGTCCTCCGGTGAGGCCGTTGTACTCCGACAGCGCGTAGCTGCCGAAGCGGAGCTGGAGCGCGAGGGACGAGGTGAGCGCCAGACCGATCGTACCAGCCGGGTACCACTTGTTGCCGAGGCGATCCTCGGCCCACTCGAAGAGGCGGACCGCGCCGAAGCCCGCCAGCAGGCACCAGAAGGGGAAGAAGGGCATGAACAGCTTGGCGCCGCCGTACTTGGGGCCGCCCGACAGCGCCACCAGCAGGATCGAATCCGGCGGCGTGAAGGCCGGCGGTGAGCAGGAGATCGCCCTGGCGGCGGAAGTCGTCGTCGGGCCCCTCGGGGAAGCGGAGGCGCACGCGCACGATGGGCCAGGCGAACGCGAGGCCGAAGAGCGCGAGGACCGAGGTCGCGACCGGCGTGGTGATCGCCGCCATGACGAAGGGCGCGTGCCAGGGCGCGAACGGATCCTTGGAGAAGATGCGGCCGAAGTAGAGAAAGTAGATCCCGTAGTGGTTGAGGTGGAAGCTCGCGTAGTCGGTCACGCGCTGCGCGGTGTCGACCCAGAGCCATGGCCAGACCGCAACGAAGACGAGCGGTCCGATCATCAGCATCGACAGCAGCGCCAGCGGGAGGCCGGGCACCTGGAAGCTCCCGGGGCGGCGCGTGCGGCTGCGGCGGACCAGCAGCACGAAGATCGCGTAGGGAAGCAGCAGGAAGGGTGCGTTCAGCTTCGTCGCCGAGGCCAGCCCGAACACCGGACCCGCCAGCAGCGCGGCGGTGGTCGAGCGCTCACCCCTGAGCGCCAGGGCGGCGGCCGCCAGGTACATCGCGGCCACCGGGACGTCGAGCGTCGCCGCGTGCGAGTGGAAGTAGAAGCGGGGCAACATCGCCAGGAACGCTGTCGAGAGGCCGCCGATCAGGAGCCCACGCCGCCGGCCGAGGTGCGCCACGGCCAGCCACAGCAGGAGCGCCGCTGCCAGCGTCGAGAAGAGCACCGTACCCACGCGACCACCGTCGTACGGTCCGAACACCCGCCCGAACACGGCCTCGCAGATCCCGAAGACGTACTTCGCAAACGGTGGGTGCTCGTGATTGATCCCGAACGCGCTGTCGATCGCCGGCTTGGTGAACGCACCCCCGTCGAGCCGCACGGCGCGACCGAGCCAGGCCGCGTAGGACATCCCGGCCGGCAGATAGAAGTCGTCGTCGTCGGTCAGCCCCTCCGCGCGCAGGCCGGCGAGCTGCACCACCAGGTAGAGCACGACGATCGCGCCTGCGATCCAGAGTGTGCGCCGTCTGGTCACCGCGGCAGCTCCCGGACCTTCGCGTTCAGGCAGTGGTGCCGCCGGCCGTCCCGCGGCGTGGTGATGCGCAGCTCGACCGGGACGTCGGGCTCGATCTCCACCTTGGTCTCGAACCAGCCGATACGGTTCGGGACCACCACGCGACCCTTCGTCAACCCACCTTGCACGATCTCGGTGGTGACGGAGGCGCCGCCGGGCGTGCCGGTGACGGCGTCGTCCGCCAGGCCGGCCGACACCCAGAGCTCGAGCTTGCGGCCCTGGGGTGGCGCGGTCTGCGGAGGGATCTCGTGCACGATCACGCCGCCCGTGGTCGGGTGCGCCCACACGCAGGTGGCCTCGCCCCCGCCGACGCGGAATGTCCGCTGGGCCGCGTAGAGCCACTCGGCCTCGCCCGGACACTGGTAGCCGCCCTCGCCGCGGGGCTCGGTGCACCGGGAGGTGATGCGCCCGCCCCGCTCCACGCGCATGGTCCGCTCGCCGACGCTCTCGTAGTGATCGTAGAGGACGACCTCGGCGTTCTCGCTCGGCTGGTAGATCCGGAGCTCGAGCGGATCGTCCAGCGCGATCACCTGTGCCGGCGTGCCGGGCAGATACATCCGCGCGTCGCTGCAATCGAGGACCAGCACGCGCCGCGACCGCAGCATCGAGTCGATGGGCCGGTCCGGTCGGGCCTGGAGCCCGCCCAGGGGCTGGAGCTCCTCCACCGAGAACAGCGGCGAGTGCACCACTAGATCGCCCGGGTGTCGCTCGGCATCGAGGCGGGTCTTCGCCAGCGCCATCACGTCCGCCGGGACCGGACGCAGATCGCCGCGCACGGCTACCTGGAGATCCAGCAGGGCGGCCAGCACCACCGCACTCAGCCCCAGCGCCGCGGGCAGCTTCATCCGACGGCTCTCGCGACCACCGCGCTGTCGTCGTCCTCGCGGATCGGCGCCGCCGACGCCGTGCCCGGACCGTAGCGCTCCATCCAGAGCTCGAAGGCCAGGAGCGTCCACAGCGGCTTCCGGTGGTCGGCGAACCCGCGCTCGTGCTCGTCGAGCAGGCGATGGACCTCCAGCGGATCGAGCAACCCCTCCCGCCGCAACTTGGGTTGCGAGAGGAGATCGTGCGCCAGGTCGTTCAGCGGGCCTCGGATCCACTCGCCGATGGGCATGCCGAAGCCCTTCTTGGGGCGATCGATGATCTCGTCCGGGATCCAGCCGCGGGCGGCCTTCTTGAAGAGGTACTTGGTGGTGAGGCCGTGCAGCTTGAGCGTGCCCGGGAGCGCGGCCGCGAACTCCACGACCCGCGTGTCGAGCAGCGGCGCCCGGACCTCCAGACCGCAGGCCATCGCCGCGCGGTCGACCTTCACCAGCACGTCGCCGGTCAGGTAGAGCCGGCCGTACTGGAAGACAGCGCGGTCGTAGTGATCGCGGGCGTCGGTCATCGCCTCGAAGTTGGCGATCGTGCTGTAGGGCGCGGTCCGCAGGGCGGCCTCGCGGACGTCGTCCGAGAGGACCCGCTCCAGCTCATCCGGCATGAACGAGCCCATCCAGGCCTGATGGCGGAAGTCGCGCGGCAGGCCCAGCCCCTGCGCGAAGCGCTTGGCCTTGAAGTCGAAGCTGAAGTTCTTCCGCGACACCGGGAGCAGCCCGGTGAGCGCGCGGGCGGCCCGGCCCAGGCGCTCGGTCCCGCGCGGTCCCAACCGGCGCTCGATCCCGCCGGCCACGCGATCGGCCTGGAAGGTCGGGTAGCCCAGGAAGAGCTCGTCGCCGCCGTCGCCGCCGAGCGCGACCGTCACGGTGCGGCGCGTGAAGCGCGAGAGCAGGTACGTGGGGATCAGCGAGCCGTCGCCGAGCGGCTCGCACATGAAGTCTGCGACCTCGGGGAGGATGTCGATCATCACCTGCGGTGACAGCCGCTCCTCGTGATGATCGGTCCCCAGGAAGTCGGCAACCTGCCTGGCATGACGGCTCTCGTCGAAGGTGCGGTCCTCGAAGGAGATCGAGAACGTCTTGATCTCCCTTCGCGGTACCACCTCCGCCATCGCCGCGGTCACCGTCGAGGAGTCGATCCCGCCCGAGAGGAAGACGCCCAGCGGCACGTCGGAGATCAGGCGCGCCTCGGTCGCCTCGCGGATCAGCTGGCGCAGCTTGGTGACCAGCTCGGCCTCGGTCTTGCCGCGGACCCAGTCGGCCCAGGGCGAGGCGGCGAAGCGCATCCGCCAGTACTCGTGGACCTCGGCCCGCCCCTTCTCCCGATCGAACAGCAGGTAGTGTCCGGGCAGCAGCTTCTGGACGTCGCGGTAGATCGACTGCGCCTCGGGGACGCACTCGTACGTCAGATACGAGGCCAGCCCCGAGAGGCTGACCGCCCGCTCGAACGAGGGATGGGCGGCGATCGCCTTCAGCTCCGAGCCGAACAGGAGCGCGCCGTCCACGAACGCGTAGTAGAGCGGCTTCTTCCCCATCCGATCGCGAGCCAGGACCAGCCGCCGGCGCCGCACGTCCCAGATCACCAGCGCGAACATGCCGCCGAGGCGATCGATCACCGACTCGCCCCAGGCCTCGTAGCCGTGCGCGATCACCTCCGAGTCGGAGCCCGTCCGGAAGCGATAGCCGAGCTGCTCCAGCTCGTCGCGGAGCTCGCGGAAGTTGTAGATCTCACCGTTGCAGATGATCTGGATGGTGCCGTCGCCGTTCGTGAGCGGCTGGTGGCCGCCGGTGAGATCGATGATCGAGAGCCGCCGATGGCCGAGCCCACAGCCGCCCTCATCGTCGAAGTAGTAGCCCTCGTCATCGGGGCCGCGGCGGGCGAGCGTGTTGTTCATCCGGGCCAGGATCGCCCGCGAGGGCACCGCGCCCGGCGGCACGATCATCCCCGAGATGCCGCACATGGTCCTATTTCCCCGCGGCGACGTGTCCGCGCGACACGTTCTCCCGCCGCTTGCGCGCGGCCTCTCCGCTCAGGTTCTTGCGCTCGCGCAGCATGTAGATCGGGCGCGACTGGCTCTCGTGGTAGGTGCGGATCCCGATCTCGGCGAGCAGGCCGAGGAACAGGCTCTGGATGCCGAGGGAGCCCAGGAACACCGCGATCGACAGGAACGGGTTCCGGTGGGCCCAGACGCCGTGGACGTACTTCTCGAACAGCACGTAGATCGCCGAGAGCACACCGGCGCCGAAGAGCATGAAGCCGAGGGCGCCGAAGAAGTAGATCGGTTTGGTCCCGTAACTGCCGAGGAACTTCACCACCAGGAGGTCGAGGATCACCTTGAACGTCCGCGCGATCCCGTACTTCGACGTCCCGTACTTGCGCGGCCGGTGGTTGACGACGACCTCGGCCACGCGGGCGCCCGCCCAGGAGGCATAGATGGGGATGAAGCGGTGCATCTCGCCGTAGAGCTGGACCGGGTCCAGCACCTCGCGACGGTACGCCTTGAGCGTGCAGCCGTAGTCGTGGAGCTTCACGCCGCTGACCCACGAGATGATGTGATTCGCGATCATCGACGGGAAGCGGCGGGAGAGAAAGACGTCCTGGCGCGTCTTGCGCCAGCCGGAGACCACGTCGTACCCCTCGTCGATCTTGTGCAGTAGATCCGGGATCGACTTGGGGTCGTTCTGCAGATCCGCGTCGAGCGGGATGATGATGTCGCCGATCGCATGATCGATCGCGGCCACCATCGCCGCCGTCTGGCCGAAGTTCCTTCGGAAGCGGAGCAGCTTCAGGCGTTCGTCGCGATCCGCCCAGGCGGCGAGCTTGTCCCAGGTGCCGTCGGTGGAGCCGTCGTCGACGATGACGATCTCGCCGGTGACGCCGACCTCGTCGATGACCTTGAAGGCCTCCTCGAGCAGCTCGTCGACGCTCTCCTCCTCGTTGTAGCAAGGGATGACGAGGGAGACGCGCGGGATGTCCGCGTCCTGCTCGTCCACCGGATAGAGGCCGCTCTCCATACTCACTCGGTCACTCGGCCCGCGGCAGGCCGGCCCTCACCTCGAGCTCCTTGGTGATACGCGCCAGGCCCCGGGCATCCAGCTTCGGACCCACCAGCGAGCGCAGGAGCGACATCACCTCCTCATGCTGTTTGCACTCGGCGTCCTGAGGCGGCAAGCGCCGATGCTTCATCTCGTCGTCGATCCGGGCCATCAACCGCTCCGAATCGAGGATCACGACCGCGATCTGGGGCCGCTCGGCGGCGCGCTTTCCCTCGTCGAAGGTCTTTCGCAGGGCGTCCAGATCGGCCGCGAGCAGGCACCGCGCCCCTCTCAGATAGGCCTCCGGAGTCGGCAGCGGCGCGACTCCGGCCGGCGCCGCCGCGGCCGCCCGGGCCCGCTCCTTCTCGAGGGCCCGCACGCTCGAGCCCACATCGAGCCCGCCCGGCAGCTCGATCGCCGCACCGGCCAGGTCCTCGACGTCCTCCGGCAGAACGTCGGCCTCCCCTTCGGGATCGGGGGTCTCCTCGACGCTGGCGCTGCTGGTCCGGGCCCGGGCGAGCTGCCGCGCCTCCTCCTCCCTCCGGAGCCGCGCCAGGCGGGTATCGAACGCCTGGGCTTCGCGCCGCTCCTCGGCCGCCATCACCTCGGCCCGCGACTCGTAGCCGTCCTCCTCGGTGGTGAGCACCTCGAGGCAGCGCGGATCGTGGGCGAGATCCTGCCGGCACGCCTCCGCCAGTCGGTCGCGCGCGGAGGTGGTGGCGCACGCGGCGATCGCGAGCCCGGCTGCGACGGCGACGAACGGACGGACCACCGACTATCTCTTACAGACTTCGGATGCAGCGCGCCACGCAGACGCGCGGATCTTCGGATCGTGCGCCTTCTTGGCGACGGCCATCAGCGCGGGGACATCGGCGTCTCCACCGATGCGCGCCATGATCTCGAGCGCCTCGCCGAGCGCGCGTCCCTCCGGTCCCTGCATCCGCGAGCGCGCCAGCGCCAGACCGGCGAGCGGATCGGAGGTGGCCATCGCTTGCAGCACCCGAGCCTGGCTCGGATCGTCGAGCAGACCCTGGCCGATCCACGCCTCCATCACGTGCTCGATCGAACGCGCGTGATCGGGCTCCAGCTGATTCTGCGGCGCGCCCGCGCCCGAGAAGGCCCAGAGGACCTGCGCGGCCGAGGGCACCGCCGCCGGCTCCAGCTTCTCCAGCGCGTCGACCGAGCCGGCGTTCTTGAGCGCGATCGCCATCGCGGCCTGGCCGTCCACCTCTTCACCGTACCGGGGACGCGCGCGCTTCGCCCATCGCGTCACGCTGGCCGGCGAGTCGAGACCGCCGGTGGCGAGCAGCGCGGCCAGTGCGCTGCTGCGTACGATCGGCTTCTGGTTCATCAGCTGGCCACGGATCGCCTTGGCAACACGCACGCGGTGGACCGCGTTCGAGACCAGCGCCTGCGCCACCACCCCCTCCGGGAGCGACGCCAGCTCGTCCGGCCGGAAGCGGTGATCCTGCTCGAACAACGCCCGCGCCGCGCGCTCGGCCCGGCCCGCGTCGCGATCGGAGAGCATGTCGATCAGCACGCGGCGCGCGCGGGCACTCCACCACTTCACGTGCACTTCGGCGGCCGTCAGCTTCACCTGCGGATCGTCGTCGACCAGCGCCTCGTAGAGGATCGTGCGAGGCCGCTTCTGCGGCATGATCGCCAGGGCCTCCGCGGTCAGCCGGCGCACCTCCACGTCGCCTTCGAGGAGCGCCTGCGTGATCGTGCTCGTCCCCACTACGTCGCCGAGCGCCATCATCGCGAGCGACCAGGAGAGGCGGCGGTCCGGCGGCGGACGCTCGACGCGAAGCCGCTGGAGCGCGATCGCCATGCGGGAGAGCCCGAGCGCCATGTACGCGCCGTGGGCCGTCGTCATCGGCGCGGTCCGGGCGGTACGGAGGAGCGCGTCGATCGCGGCCGGGCTGAAGTGAGGCGCCAGGGTCATCAGCACCTCCGGCTCCGGGGCCAGCGCCAGCGCGTCGATCTCCCGCTGCACCTCGTCGCAGACTTCCGGTCGAGCGAACGCCGGGCTGGGAACGACGAGGGAGAGCAAGATCGCGACGAACCCGCCGAGTGTTGACAGCTCCGACACCACCGTCGTTCTCCGACACCTGCCTCCCGTTACGCGCCGGGAAGAAACAGATGCTAGCATCAGTCCGGGACGACCGGACCCGCCACCGGGCGCCGAACGCGTGTTTTTTCGGCACGTTCGACGGCCGGATCGGAAAGGTCTGTCGCACGCTGGATGCAAGAGCTCAGCACCAGCACGAATCGTTTCGGAGACTACATTCTCCACGACCGCATCGGTGCGGGCGGAATGGCCGAGATTTTCCTGGCCACGGCCACCGGAATCGAAGGCTTCGAGAAGCGCGTCGTCATCAAGCGCATCCTGCCGTCGCTGTCGGACGACGAGCAGTTCGTCCGTATGTTCATCGAAGAGGCCAAGCTCTGCGTGGCCCTGCGGCATCCCAACATCGTCCAAGTCCACGACCTCGGCGAGATCGAAGCTCAGTACTACATCGCGATGGAGTACGTCGACGGCCGGGACCTGCTGAAGACCTTGGCCGCCTGCGGCAAGAAGAAGATCGGCTTCCCTACCGACATCGCGCTCTTCATCGTGATGGAGGCGCTGAAGGGCCTCAACTACGCGCATCAGCTGAAGAAGCCCAACGGCGAGCCGCTCGGGATCATCCACCGGGATGTCTCACCTTCGAACGTTCTGTTGTCTTTCGAGGGCGAGGTGAAGATCGGCGACTTCGGTATCGCGAAGGCGAACACGCGAGAGAAGACGGCCACCGGGATCCTCAAGGGCAAGTTCGGCTATATGGCCCCCGAGCAGGTCACCGGCGTGCCGATCGACTCGCGCGCCGACATCTTCGCCGTCGGCATCGTGATGTACGAGCTGCTGACCGGCCATCGCCTGTTCGCGGGCAAGAACGACCTGGCCGTCCTCGAGAAGGTGCGGGACGCGCGCATCGAGCCGCCGCCGCGCTTCTACCGGCAGGACCTCGATCCGGAGCTCGAGCACATCGTGCTGCGCGCCCTCTCGCGGGACGCGCGGGACCGGTTTCAGAACGCGCACCAGCTCCACGACGCGATCCACGACTACGTCTACCGATCGCGCGCCACGGTGGGACCGGCCCATCTCGCGCGCTTCATGCAGACGCTCTTCCTCAACGATCCCGAGGAGATCGACCGGCGCTCCCGCGTCAAGCTGCCGCTCCCGCGACAGTTCCCGGTGGGCGCAGCCAGCGCCAACGGCGCCCGTCCCACCGCCAAGAACGGCACCAGCAACGGGCGCGTGCTCGAGCTCCTCTCCACCGACGGTGAGTTCGACGAGAAGACGCCCCTCTTGGATCCCGCGGACCTCCCCGGGTCGCAGCTCTCGAGCTCGGTCGCCTTCATCTCGGATGTCGACAGCTGGGAGCGGGCAGGCTCCTCGGCGCTGATCGACTACGCGCTCGCCGAGAACAGCGATCCGGAACCTTCGGATCGACCGAGACCTCCGCCGCTGCCGCCGCTGACCCAGGCGCCGCGTATCGAGTCCAACCGGCTCGAGCCCGGACCCGAGCGGACGGCCCGCACCGACGTCGAGATCG
Organism: uncultured delta proteobacterium; assembly: GCA_963803435.1. GTDB lineage: Bacteria > Myxococcota > Kuafuiibacteriia > Kuafuiibacteriales > Kuafuiibacteriaceae > CAWDML01. Next base: position 1,915,374 of record CAWDML010000001.1, read on the forward strand.
AGGTGGAGCCGCCCTCGATCTCGATCGATGACTCGGATCGGTCGCCTCAGGCGCGGGTGGCGGCGCTCCGACTGGCGGTGCAGACCGAGGCGCCCACGGATCTCAATCTCTCGGAGGAGTCCAAGCTGCTCATCGAGGACAGGAAGGCGCCGATCCGTCCCGCCGCCACGGTGCTGGGCCGACCGCCCACCCCCGAGCGCCAGACGAGCGGCGTGACCGACGAGATCGCGGATTCGGGTCCGCAGTTTCGGCGCGTCGAGCTGGACGAGGACGCCGAGGACACCACCCGGAAGGATGACGACGACGACTACCACGACCCCTCGGACATCGTGGAGCGGACGGTCTCGAACCCCGGCCATGACGACACCAATCTGGATCCCGACGAGGAGATGACCAGCGAGGTCGAGCCGACGGTCCGCTTCGACTCGGCCCTCTTCCCCGTGGAGCGTTTGATCGAGCCGGCAGCCAGCACCACCTCGATCGGGCTCTTCAGCGAGGAGCGCACCAAGGAGGAAGAGGGAAGCGGCAACCCATTCGCGTATCTGAGCCTGAACGACACGAGCGGAGGCACGCTGCAGCTCGAGGACAGCGACTTCCCCACGGCCGAGGTCTCGGAGGCGGCGCTGCGGGCCGATTCGAAGGGGCGGTCGGAGGTCGACACCGTGCCGGCGCCGACCACGCTCGACCGCATCGCATCCCGGGCGGCCAGCGAGAATCAAACGCGACAACTCGCGCACGGACGTCTCCGCCGATGCCCCGGAGGCGCTGGTCTCGCCCATCTTGGACGCGGAGGATCCGCGCGATCGCACCGAGAGCGACCTGGATCCGCCGTCCGCCGTGGTGAGGCCGCGGAGCGACTCCATCTTCAGCGATCCTACGGAGGCGCGCGACCCGCTGGAGGGCGACGACTCGATCCCGCCCACGCAGCGTGCGGTCGCGGAGATGCGGCGCGCGCGGCGGGCCAGCCGGATGGCGAACGAGCTGGCGAAGGAGGAGGCGCGCGGACCGTTGCGGCGACGGCCCATCACCTCGCGACGCCCTCGCCCGCTCCTGATGCCCGACGAGGACGAGGACGAGCTGAAGCTCGCGCCCAACCGGTCGCCGCCGGGGCGCCCCCGGCGAAGAGGTACCGCGACGCGGGCGCTGTCGGTCGTGAATCCGATCCCGCGTCAACCCAGCTTGCGGCGTCCGATCGTGCAGGCGAAGGCGCGGAACGACTCGGACTTCTCGTCGGATCAGACGGGGGCGGGGTTCCTCGTCGACGACGAGACCCAGAGCGGCGAGATGGCGGGTGAAGCCGCGCTCCCGCAGCCGACGATCGAGGCGACACCCAAGCGTCGGTCGAGCTCCGGCGTGACCGCAGCGCTGAGCGAGGCCGCCCAGGTCGACGAGGAGATCCGAGAGATCCAGCAGAGCACGACGAACGGCGGCCCGTCGCCCGACGAGACTTCGCCCGATCAGGTCTTCCGACCCGAGGACGACGACTACGATCCCGAGTTCGACGAGGAAGACACGAAGCAGGGCGTCCGGGTGAAGGAGGCGATCGACCGCATCCAGTCGCGGCGCCAGATCGTCACGCAGAACTTCGTGCTCTACAGCGAGAAGGAGCAGTTCGGCGACGAGGACTCGGAGACCAGCGCTCCCGTGATCACCTCGGCCGGCCGGCTGGAGGACGAGGGCGCCTCGGATCTGTTCGGCGTCCTCGAGGTGCTCGATCGCGGCACGCTCGACGAGCTCGGCTTCTCCCCCGAGGAGGAGGTGTCCCTCGAGACCGAGTCGGGCGACTACGGAGCGGGCGAGACCAAGCTCGGGATGCTCTCCGTCGACGACGAGGAGGAGACGGAGGGCGAGGTCTTCGACGACGAGCCCACCGCGTCGGTGACCGACGCCGACGTGCTGTCGGTCTCCCAGCTCCTCAAGAACAGCTCGGTGCCGCTGGAGCCCGGCATCGTCGAGGTGGACGACGAGGCGTCCGGGATCTCGATCAGCCTCGAGCCGGGTGATCGACTGCGCGACGAGATCGAGCTGATCGACGACCGGAGCGGCTTCGAGTTCGAATTCACCGACAACGAGGAGCCCACCGAGGAGCAGGACAGCCAGCCCGGGCGGCCGGCGAACGGGCGCCCGCGGAGCGTGCTCGACACGCCGGCCGGGATGCAGTTCATCGACGACACCAGCAATCAGCGCCCGGTTCGGCTGATCTCCGACAGCTTCGACCTGGAGCAGAACCCAGACCCGAACCCGCGGGCCAACGGAGCGCGCAGCGAGGGCCTGCGAGCGGAGCCGGGTGCGAGGCCCTCGCCCGAGCGGGCCCCGCGGCCACCCGTGCGTCCCGTCTCGATGGAGGCGGACACCCGCCCGAGCAACCCGGACGAAATGGCGCCGGCGCGGGCCAAGCCGTCGAACGCCTCGCAGCTCCGCAGGGTGGTGCAGCGACAGAAGGTGGCCAAGGAGGTCCGGTCCAAGGGAACGGCTCCGGGCGCGCTGGCGGCGTCGCCCTCGGTCGCGCCGATCATCCCTCCGCTGCCGGCGAGCGGCTCGGCGGCGCCGATGCCGGCCAAGCCGTCGCGCGCGGCGCCTTCGGCCGGCCAGTTCTACCCGCCCGTGCAGAACGTCGAGGCGCGGAGCGCGACCGCCCTCAACCGCTTTGCGACGTTCGCCGTGCTGATCGCGGTGCTCCTGGCGGTCGCCGCGGCCGTCTCGATCCTGCTCCAGAACCGCGCGCGCGTCCCCATCCCACCGATGGCGGACACCGAGGCGCCGGTTCAGTTGCCGAAGATGCCGAAGGCCCCGGTGTCGCCGCCTCCGCCGGCGCCCCCGCTCGCGGATCGGACCCCACCCCCGGTGGCGCCGCCGGCCCCCGCGACGCCGCCGAAAGCCCCGCCGCCGAAGAGGAGGGCCGACCTGCCGTCGAAGACGCAGGCGAAGACCCCGCCGCCGAAGGCTCCGCCGCCGAAGGCCCCGCCGCCGAAGGCCCCGCCGCCGAAGGCCCCGCCGCCGAAGGCCCCGCCGCCGAAGGGCCCCCCGGCGAAGCGACGCACCCGGGTGGCGAAGAAGGCCTCCAGGACGGAGGTCACCCCCCGAACCCAGGACGGCGAGGGCGGGAAGGCCTCCAGGACGGAGGTCACCCCCCGAACCCAGGACGGCGAGAGCGGAAAGGCCAAGACGCCGGAGCCGCGGTCGCCGAAGGCCGATCAGGTGGTCCTCCGGATCAGCTGCAGCGATCCGATCGACATCAAGATCTCCGGGGTCGGCATCGTGAAGCAGAAGAAGAAGTACCGCCGAAGGATGAGTCCGGGCCTCTATCGGGTCACGCTGATCAAGGGCTCCCAGAAGCGTCCGTACGAGCTCGATCTCGTCCCCGGTGATCCGGTGATCCTGCGTTGTCCTTTCTGATGCAACGCCTCGTCTTCTTCGGCGTGGACGGACCGTTCTCGGCGTTGCCGCTGGAGGCGCTGGTGCGCGGCGATCTGCCACCTCTCCTCGTCGTCCACGGGATGGAGAGGTCCAACGCGCTTCGACCCACGGTCGATCGCCACCGCGCGCGTCCCGGCCTGCTGGGCCGACTTCACGTGAAGACGAAGAGCCCGCTGATCGAAGAAGCGAACCATCTCGGCATCGACGTCATCGACACCGACGACGCCAACTGCGCAGCGGTGATGTCCGCGATCGAAAAGCTGCGCCCTGACGCGTTCGTGATCGCCGGCTTTCCGCACCTGCTGTCGAAGGCGCTGCTCTCGCGGTTTCGCATCGGCGGTCTCAACCTCCATCCGGGGCGCCTGCCTGCCGAGCGCGGGGCCGCGCCCCTCTTCTGGGCCCTCAAGGCGGGCCGGACCACGATCGGCTGGACGCTCCACATGGTCGACGAGCGCGAGGATGCCGGCGACGTGGTGGCGTCCGGCGAGATCTCCTTCACGCCGGGCCTGGACGGACAGCAGGTCCTCCGGCGCTGCGCCGAGGCGGCGCTCCCATACTTGATGAGATCGGTGCGGGCGCTCCTGGCCGGCGATCTGGTGCGGATCCCGCAGAGCCACGCCGGCGTGGGCCGCTGTCCTCGCCCCGCGTTCCAGGACGGGAAGATCGACGCCGGGCGCCCGGCCGAGGCGGTCTTCACGTTCGTGGGCGGATGCGCCTCGGGCTACAGCGTGTTCGCCGAGTGCGGCGGCGACCGCTTCTTCATCAAGCGGCCGGTCTCGTACGACCCAAACGCCACGCTCGCGTTCGAATACGTGCTCACCGGCGATCGCCTGATCCTCCGCTGCAACCCGGGCGTGGTGGAGCTCGAGCTCAAGGAGGAGGGCGCGCTCTTCACCGCCGAGTACTCGTAGAGCACTCTGGCGATAGGAATTGGCGGACATCTGTGCCAGCGTCCCGCCCGATGTCGGAGGGTCGAGACCTCAGGAGCGAGCGGCGCGCGAAGATCATCTGCACGCTCGGTCCCTCGACGGACGATCAGGCCACGGTCGTAGCGCTGCTCGCCGCCGGCATGGACGCGGCGCGCTTGAACCTCAGCTACGGCGAGCTCTCGGAGCACGTGCAGCGGATCCGCCAAGTCCGCGTGCTGTCGAGCGAGGCCAACCGGCGCCCGGTCTCGGTGATCGTCGACCTGCCGGGCCGAAAGGTGCGGCTGGGACGGCTGTGCGACGGCAAGCTGTCGCTCGTCGAGCGGGAGGTGGTTCGGTTCGTACCGGATGAGGGACAGGCCGGCGACCGGAATGCCATGCCGGCCGATCGCGGCCTCTTCCACGAGAACATGATGAGCGGTGACCGCATCCTGCTGGGCTCAGGCGCCGCGGAGCTGGTGGTCACGCGCGTCGCCGACGGCGACGTCACGGCCGAGGTCGTCTACGGTGGAACGATCCGCGAGCACGCAGGCGTGGATGCGCCGGGGATGCCGACCCGCGGCGGACCGATCACCGAGCACGACCATCCGTACCTGAAGATGGCGGTGGCGGAGAAGGTCGACTACATCGGCGTCAGCGACATCTCCGACGGCGAGGACATCCTGCTGGTGAAGGAGCACCTCGACGAGCTCGGCGCCAACATCCCCATCATCGCCAAGATCGAGCGGCCCGAGGCCTTCGCGCGCCTCGACGGGATCCTCCGCCGCGCCGACGCCGTGATGCTCCGGCGCGGCGATCTGGGCGCGCAGATCGAGCTGACGCGGGTGCCGCTGGTCCAGAAGGAGATCCTGCGTCTCGCCAACAATCGCGGGGTCCCGGTGATCATCGCGACCCAGATGCTCGGATCGATGGTGAACGCGCCCCGGCCCACGCGCGCCGAGGCCTCCGACGTCTCGAACGCGATCGCCGACGGCGCCGACGGCGTCATGCTCAGCACCGAGACCGCGGTGGGCCGCTATCCCGTCGAGTCGGTGAAGATGATGGCAAGCATCATCAAGGAGACGGAGTCCGAGCGGCTGGTGCTCCACCGGAACATCGGCGCGGAGCAGTTCCCGTCGCCCTTCGCGGACACCACCGCCAAGATCGCGTGCACGGCCGCCAAGGAGACCCACGCCAAGCTGATCGCGTGCTTCACCGAGTCGGGACGGACCGCGCGACTGGTGGCGAAGTACCGCCCCGAGGTCCCCATCATCGCGTTCTGCTCCCAGCTCCACACCCGGCAGCGCCTGGCCATCAACTGGGGGGTCCGCAGCGACGAGATGGCGGCCATGTCCGAGGTCGAGACCATGGTCGCCCACGTGGAGAACCGGCTCCTGGAGCGGGAGCTGGTCCATCCGGGCGACCGGCTGGTGATCGTGTTCGGCGCGCCCGTCGGGGAGATGGGCCATACGAACTCCGTGCGCCTTCACGAGGTGGGCGAGTAAAAGCCCGCATTGCCGGGGTTCGACCGGCATGCTACCTCACCCCCCTCATGGCACGCGTCACCGTCGAAGATTGCCTGGAGAACGTCACGAACCGCTTCGCGCTCGTGCTGCTCGCCACCCGCCGCACCCGGCAGCTCCTCAAGGGCGCCACGCCGCTGGTCGAGCACGCGAAGAACAAGGCGCCGGTGCTGGCGCTCCGCGAGATCGCCGCCGATCGGGTTCGCTTCGACAAGGACCTCAAGGAGATCATGGCGAGCACCCCGGCCGAGCTGAAGGCACGCTTCGGTGAGCCTCGCCGCAATCGGTCCGACAGGGGCACCGCGCCGGTGTCCGGCTCGCCGCACTTCTTCTAATTCCGCAGAGACTCCCACTCGCAGAAGCTACGGATTCTTTCCATTTCGGTGTTACGTTCCGAGGCAACGTGCATCGGATCGGACTGTTTGCGCTCATCCTCGCGCTCGCTGCCTGCCAGGAACACCCCCCCGCCAACCTGAACCCGAAGGACGCCGCGATCGGGTCGGACGGGAGCACGGCAAATCTCGACGCGTCGGAGGACCTCGACGCCGCCGAGGCTGAGGACGGCAGCACGCCAATCGACGGCGCGATCGAAGAGGATGCGGGCGCCGCCGACGCCGGCGAGAACGACGACGCCGGCGACGCCGCCACGGGTGACGCGACGGTCGGTGATGCGGGCGGCGGCGACGCGACGATGATCGACGCCGGCGGCGGTGACGCGGGCGCGATCGACACCGGGATCCCGCCGGACTCCGGCGTGCTCCCCGACTCCGACGGCGACACGATCTCGGATCCGGACGAAGGCGACGGCAACGTCGACACCGACGGCGACGGCACCCCCGACACGGCCGACCTCGACTCGGACGGCGACGGCATCCCGGACAGCGTCGAGGCCGGCGATACCGACCCGACCACGCCGCCCGTCGACAGCGACGGCGACGGCACGCCCGACTTCCAGGACGACGACAGCGACGGTGACGGCATCCTCGATCAGGTCGAGGGCACCGGCGATCCCGACGGCGACGGCATCCCGAGCTATCTCGACGTCGACAGCGACGGCGACACCATCGCCGACGAGGACGAGGGCACCGCCGATCCCGACGGCGATGGCATACCGAACTATCTCGACGACGACAGCGACGGCGACGGGATCTCCGATCGGATCGAGGCCGGCGACCTCGATGTGGTGAGCCGTCCGATCGACTTCGACTTCGACGGCGTCCCCAACTTCCTCGATCTGGACTCGGACGACGACACCATCTCCGACCAGGACGAGACCGCCGCCGACGACGACGGTGACGGCGCGCCCAACTACCTCGACATCGACTCCGACAACGACTCCGTGATCGACTACGACGAGGCGGGCGACACCGACCTCTCCACCCCGCCGGTCGACACGGACGGCGACGGACTCGAGGACTATCGGGACGTCGACTCCGACGGCGACACCATCGGCGATCTGGTCGAGCGCCTCGCTGACACCGACGGGGACGGCACGCCCGATCGCCGCGACCTCGACTCCGACGGCGACGGCCTGCCCGACGCCCTCGAGGCCGGCGACGCCGACCTGGCCACTCCGCCGGTCGACACGGACGGCGACGGCCGAGCCGACTTCCTCGATCTCGACTCGGACGACGACGGTCTCGCAGACAACGTCGAGACCGGCTGTCCCGGGAGCACCGACCGCCTGCGGCCCGACTCGGATCTCGACGGCTTCGTCGATCCGGCCGAGCTCGCCTACGGCAGCGACCCCTGCAGCGCCGCCAGCGGGATCGACGACTTCTACTTCGTCCTCCCGCCGCTCGGACCGCTCCAGACCGCGCCGCTCGTCTTCGACGACACCGGGATCGATCGCGCAGACCTCGCGATCAACGTCGACACTACCGGCTCGATGGGCGGCGAGATCGCGAACCTCCGCGCCTCGCTCTCCAACGTGATCATCCCCGGCGTGCAGGCCGCCGTCCCCGACCCCGCCTTCGCGGTGTCGTCGTTCGAGGACTATCCGATCGACCCCTTCGGAGACGCGCCCTCGGGCGACCGACCCTTCCGGCTGGGCACCCGCGCCACCACCGACGGTGCAGCTGCGCAGACCGCGGTCAACGGCCTGACCACCCGCAACGGGATCGACCTCCCCGAGGCGGGGATCGAATCCCTCTACCAGCTCGGCACGGGGGCCGGGACTGCCTGGACCGGGGGATCCGTCGCGCCGTTCGATCCGAGCCAGAACCTGATCCCCGGCGTCGCGGACGGCTCCATCGGAGGCGCCGGGTTCCGCAGCGACTCGCTCCCGATCATCGTGCACGTCACGGACGCCACCAGCCACGTCCGCGACGAGTACCTCGGCGTCGATCCGGGCATCACCGCCGCCAGCGTTTCGGCGGCGCGGCTGGCGCTCTCCTCGATCGGCGCTCGCGTCATCACGATCGCCAACGTCAATCTGCCGCGGCCCAGCGACTTCGCGATCACGGATCAATTCTTCACCGACCAATGCGACGGGACCGGCGCCCGGTTCTTCGGCACGATCGCGCCCCCGACCGCGAGCGACGTCGATTGGTTCCTGCTGCAGGGCGCACAGGCCGGCGACGTGGTCTCCGTAGAGACGATGGCTCAGCCGCTGGGCTCGACGCTCGACTCCATGGTCGGCGTCTACGCGGGCGCCACCAGGCTCGCCTTCAACGACGACATCAACCCGGGCGTGGCGACGGACTCGCAGCTCACTGTCACGCTCTCCGGTGCTGGACCGTTCTACGTCGCGATCACGTCCTGGGACAATCCCGACTTCAACGGCTCCGGTGCCAACACCACCGGCTTTTACTTCGCCAACATCACCGTCAACGGCGCGGGTGCCACGCGCAGCCCGCGAGGCTGTCCCACGGCTGACGACGGGGGCAGCGCCGCCACCGCCACCGTGCTCAGCACCGTCCCCCTGGGGCCGCCGAACGGGGTCGCCCAGTGTCTGACGGAGTGTCGGGCCCAGCTCCAGGACGAGCCGTTCCGCCTGCCCTACGGCATCTCGGAGCTCACCAACGCCGTCATCCCCGCGTGCGCCTGGGACGAGTTCGGAGCCGCGCGGCCGGCGGGCTGCGGCGCCGCCGAGTGCTGCACCGGTCTCTCGGGCACCGGCACGCCGCCCAACGCGGCCGGGATGTGTCCCCTCTCCTTCGAGATCGATGATCAGGGCACGGGGATCGACACCGCGGTGGTCGCCGGCATCGAGGCCCTGGTGAGCTACTCGACGTTCACCATCACCACGGTGACGCGTCCCGATCCGACGGCGTCGATCGACACTACCTGCTTCATCCACGGCGTGATCCCACAGAGCGCCGTCACCCCGAGCGCGTGTGCACCGATTCCCAACACCGCCGATCTGATCCCGCCCTCACCGGAGCTCGACAGCTTCGAGAACGTGGTGCCCGGGACCATCCTCACCTTCACGGTCAATGCACGAAACATGAGCTCGGCGACCGGCTTCGCATGCGCTCCCGCCGCGAGCGGCCCTCAGCTGTTCCGCGCCTTCATCGACGTGGTGGCGGATGGTGTGACCGTGGTCGACACGCGCGACGTCATCATCATCGTTCCGCCCGCTCCGGTCGGCGGGTCGAACTGAGAACCGCGGGTCGCGTAACCGCGGGGCCACAGCAGTTGGTCCGATGCGATTCGTCGAAGCGGTTTGATAGCTGATGAGGTCGAGTGAACTTCGTACGCTGGACTCTCCCCATCCTGTTCGTCTCCACCCTCGCGTGCGGCCCCGCCGAGACGGACGAGCTCGGCCTCGATGAATCGGCCGCGTCGCACGTGAACCAGGACCGGAGGTTCCTAATCGTGGCCGACGTGAACTGGGAGAACCTCCCGACCCCGGGCGAGGCGCCCTGTGCCGGCGAATATCGCGACCTCATCTACTGGATGAAGGCTCGTCCCAGATCGCCCGACTTCGTGATCGTGCAGCAGGTGAGCGGCCAGGCTCAGGCGGATCATCTGGCGTCCGTGATGAGCGATCTGCTCGCCGGCCAGTGGCGCGCGATCGTCTCCGAAGCGAACCCGAAAGCGCAGCATTCGCCCTGCGGCGCCGCCAAGGCGCACCAGACCAACGCGATCCTCTATCGCCCGGGCGCCTTCTCACCCGTGGGCTCCAAGGTCGTTTTCCAGACGTACACCGGCGACGGCCACGGCGGGGTCGTCCTGAACAACCAGGCGCGGAGCAAGACCGTCGTTCAACGCTTCCGCGATCTCCGCTGGCCGACGGTCCGCACGGTCAGCATCGCGTCCACGCACTGGGCGACGAGCAAGTCGCACGGGACTCCCGAGAGCGCGCTCGCCAGCGTGAAGAGGGTGCACTCCAAGCTCACGGCCTCCGGGGGCTCGCTCCGGATCTGGGGCGGCGACACCAACCGGACCGACCTGACGGATCCCACCCGCGCTTCGTCTCCGTTCCGGGACTGGTACCAGGCCGCGAACGGTGAGGTGTCCGCACACGCCAACGACGGGACGAAGTTCAATTACCGCGACGCAGCCTATCGGGACTGCGGGGGCTCGAAGTCCTGTCTGATCCAGCGTCACGCCACGCTCTCGGGGCGACGGATCGACTTCCTCATGGGCACCAAATCGGGCGCGCTGCCGAAGATCGACGCCGTGCACACGGTCGGCTTCAGGGAGGCGGGGGACAAGCGGGGAAGCGGAGACGATCCGCGGCTTCCGTACTCGGATCATCGCGCCGTCGTCGCGCGCATCTGGTACTGAATCACTGGCAGCACCCGAGCAGCGTCCACCTGTTACGCCACAAGCAACTCGAACGCCGGCCGCGGGGATGCGTCCCTCCCCGTGAGCGCGCGCCACACGGCGCGTAGGATCGGGCTCTCGATCACCTCCATCCGATCGAGGTGCGCCGCGGTTGCCTTTTCCGTCTTCCTGAAGGCCACCGCCTCGGCGCGCCGGGCGCGCGCGAGCTCGGCCTCGAGGCTCTGGGCGTCGGGCGCGTAATGACGCGTGATCGCACGGCAGTAGAGGAGGTGGCGCGCTTCGTCCTTTGCCACCTCCGCAAACACGGCGCCGGTCTCCGGATCGTAGCGCCCGAAGAGCGGTCCGAAGAACGCGAACTGGACCACCGCCCGCTCCTCGAGCGCCTGGAGGAGGGCGAATGCGCGGACCACGTCCTCGATCGACGAGAGCGGGCGCGAGAAGAACCCGTCGCAGGCCACGTCGAGGTGCTCCAGAACCTTCAGCTCGTCCGGGAGCGCGCCGACGTCGACACCCTGGCGCCGGGCACACTCGCGGAACATCCGGCCATGACGGATCTCATCGGACTGGTGGCGCTCGATCATCTTCCGGAAGCGCGGGTCGTCGACCCATTCGAGCGCCTGATCGAAGAGGACGGCCTCTCCGTTGTCCTCCGCCTCCGCCGTCTGGGCGAGGAGCAAGGCACGCCCTCGCGGGGTCCGAAGGATCGGCTTCATCATCGTCGTCGCCACCATCTGCTCGAGGTTCATCTCGTCTCCGTTCTGTCCTAATGACTATTTTAGTTTTCTGGTCATTCGTTGGCGTGCGTGTTCGTTTCCAGGCTGGTGTTCACCTCCTTCGGCTTACGCTCGGACCCGCAGCCCGTTCAGGACCAGGTCGAAGGCGGCCGTCTTTCGCCGCTCGAAGGCCTCTCCGCTCCCGCCGTCGCCCTCGCCCCAATCGTGGAGGACGAAGTAGGCGAGCTGGAGATCCAGGAGGATCTGGGCGACCGAGGGGACGTCGAGCGTGTCACGGAACAGGCCCTGCCGGATGCCGAGCGAGAGGATCTCCTCGACGTTGACCCTGGCGAGGGCCCTGAGCGCGTCCAGCTCCCGACCCCACTCGGGCATCAGGGCGTGGGCCTCTCCGAAGAGGAGGAGCCGCAGGAGCGGCCGGTCCAGGAGGTAGGCGATGGCGGCGTCGCTGGTGCGCTCGAGCAGGCGGTCGGCCGGGACCCGCAGGTCGATGGCCTGGGCAGCCGCCGCGATCCAGGCGCGCACCTCGCGGTTCAGGACCTGGTAGAACAGGTCGTTCTTGCTCTCGCAGGCGAGGTAGATGGTCCCCTTGGCGACGCCGGCCCGGCGGGCAATCTCGTCGATGGAGGCCTTCTTGAAGCCGAAGCGCGCGAACGCCCGGGCCGCCTCGACCAGGATGCTCTCTTTCTTGGTGGACTCCACTGACCGTTTTTAATATTTGGTCAGCCGCCGTGGAGGTGTCAAGCCCTCCGGCGTCAGGGGAGGAGCACGGTCCGAATCACGTTGTTGCCCGTGTCCGCCAGATAGAGACGGCCGCCGGCGAACGCGACGCCGAAGGGGAGCTTCAGCTTGGCCGACGTCGCCGGGCCGCCGTCCCCCTCGAACCCCTTCTGCCCGCATTGTCCGGCGACCGTGCGGATGGTCTGGTCCGGCGCGATCGCCCGGACGCAGTGGTTGTTGACGTCGGTGAAGAAGAGCGTGCCGTCGTCGCCCAGGGCGAGATCGACCGGCGTATCGAGCAGCGCGTCGCTCGCGGGGCCACCGTCGCCTGCGTAGCCGGCCTTGGGCACGCCGTCGACGGGAGGCTGACCGGCCAGGCGGTGCACAACCCCGTCGGTGTCGATCATTCGGATGAGGTTGTTGGAGGTGTCGGCGAAGTAGAGGTTGCCGGCGGGATCGAACACGATGCGACCGGCCGGGATCGCCGACTGGCCGAACGGCTGCGCCATCCGCAGCTCGGACGCGGAGATCTCGTCGCCCGAGTAGCTGGGAGAGCAAGGCTTCTTGCAGAAGGTGGCTGGGTCGCCGCAGGTCCACTTGCCGGAGGGACCGTTCGGACCCGCGGGGCACTGCACCGGCTCCACGCCCGCCCCACAGGGCCCGGGGCCCGCCGGCGCCGGCGCGTCGACCAGACAGCGGCCGGCGAGGAGGTGAATGTCGCCGGCGGCGTCCACGTACCGGAGCACCTGGTTGGCCTCGTCCATGATCACGAGGTTGCCATCGGGATCGAACGCGAGGCTCGCGGGAAGATCGAGCGAGGAGCTCAACGCCGGACCGTCATCACCGAAGTAGGCGCGCTTGCCGTCACCGCAGGTGTCGACCACCTCGCCGGTCGCGATGTTCAAGGTGCGGACCTTGCTGTTGTGCCAGGCGGCGATGATGATGTTCTCTCCGCTGCGATCGAAGATGATGTTGGGCGGATGGTTGAAGTCACCGTTCGCCGGATCGTCCAGCGACCCGCCCAGCTCTCCTCGGCCTGCCACCCAGCTCAGCATCCCGTCGGCGTCGAGGTGTCGGATCCGATGGTTGTTCCAGTCGGAGATGTAGAGCGTCCCGTCAGGTGCCGGCAGGGTGTCCTGCGGCAGGCTCATCTTGGCCTCGAGCGCGACCAGCACGGTGGTGTCGGCGTTCGGGTCGTAGCCGTTCTCTCCGGTGCCGGCGATCGTGCAGATGTTCCCGGGAACCGTCGTGTCGCACTCCTTCTGCCCGTCACCGCAGCCGTAGCCGGCCAGCGCCCCCGGGATGAACAGCAGCATCCAGCGCTTCATCATTTGACCACCTTCACGATTCGATCGTTGAGCGAGTCCATCACATAGAGGTTCCCGTCGGGGTCGAAGGCGACGCCGAACGGACGTCTGAGGTGCGTCTCGGTCGCGGGCAGCCTCTCCTCTTCGTCGAGCCCGAGCTCGCCGGTGCCGACCACCGTCCGGATCACGCCGGTGCTCGAGATCGACGGCGCGGACGGCACCGTTGTCGGTGTCCGCAAAGTACAGATCGCCCTCCGGTCCGATCTCGAGGTCGCGCGGCGCGCTCAGCTGCGCCTGGTCGGCCGCTCCGCCGTCTCCACCGAACCCCTTCTCGCCCGTCCCGGCGATCGTGGAGACCGAGCTGTCGGCGAGGTCGACGACGCGGACCCGATTGTTCTCGGTGTCTGCGACGTACAGCTTGCCCTCGTGATGGACGATCCCGCCGCTCGGGTTCGGGTTGGAACCGACGGCCCAGGAGAACTGGGCCTCGGTGGATGGGCCGTTCTGGTACCCTGGCGTCCCGGTACCCGCGAGCGTACTGATGATGCCCTCGGGATCGATCATGCGGATGCGCTCGTTTTGCTGATCCACGACGTAGATGTTGCCTTGCTCGTCGACCGTGGCGTCGTCGGGCTGCTTGAAGAGGGCCTGCGCCACCGGGCCGCCGTCACCCGCGAAGCCGGCACCGCTGCCGCCGACGACGCTCACCCAGCCGGTGTTTGGGTCGATGCTGAGGAGCTTGTGGTTGTGCCAGGCGACGAGCAGCACCGAGCCGTCCGCCTGCACGATGAGGTTGGTGGGATGGTTGAGCTGCCACTCGGCGCCGGCGGCGCCGCCCGGCTTGACGCCGCCGAACGGTCCGTCGCCCGGGAAGACCGGGTCCGTCCACCCGACCATGCTCTCGATGGTGTCGTCCGTCCGAACCCTGCGGAGCAGGTAGTTGTTGAAGTCGCTCAGCCACGCCGTTCCGTCGGGGAGGAAGACCAGGTCCTGCACCTGGTTGAACTTGGTCTCCCAGCGGTTGTGTCCGTCCCCGTTGAAGCCCTCTTCGCCCTTGAGCCCGGCCCAGGTACACGCGGTCCCCGAGGCCGCCCCCGCGCAGGGATCCTTCGTCCCATCCTCCCCGCCGCACGCGAACAGGAGGGTAGCCGCCGCGACGGCAGCCCATGATCTGATCCGTCTCCCCCGGACCGTCCCGATCGGGGCGACTCCATCCCCTTGAAGGATCGGCCTGCCCGGGAAACCGGGGGCCCACCGCGACGTACGTTGTACGCGCATGAGGGAGGACGAGCGGGGCCAATCCGTCGCGTGCATCGGCCATTCAACCCGTGGGGCGGGTGTCGAGGCAGCGAGAATCAGAAAAAGTGGATGCAGGTCACCGGCGGTGACTCCGGCATGACCCCGGGCTTCTCCAGGACCGAGATGTTGACGAGGCTGTCGGGCGCCGCGGTGCGGAGGCGATCGCTCGGCCCGTCGCCCTCGCAGGCGCCCTCGAGCAGGCGGTAGCCGGGGCGCATCGGCGCGTCGGTCTCGAATGTGAGCGGCAGCGTCGACGCCTCCGCCGTGGGCCGATCGCCGCGCACGTAGAGGACCAGCTGATCCCATGCGACGGCCATGATGGTGTCCCCCGCTCCGAACGCGCCGTCGCCGTCCACGTCGTCGAACATGACCGGACAACCAACGTCGGCGGTCACCGGACCATCTGCCGTCATGAAGACGTTGGATTCCTCCACCGGTGGGAGATCGTAGATGTCCGTGGCGAAGTACGCGGGATATGACTCCGTCGGGATCGTCGTGACTCGCGGGAGGACCGAGTGCGCTTCACCCCGGTCGAGCCACTTCCACAACACACCGACCGTGGGCTGCGCCGACGGAATCTTTCCTTCGGTCCCGCAGACGATCCCTTCGAGGTGCATCCGCGAATCGCCCAGGAAGTCACCGGGCGCGAGCGGGTCGCCGCACGCGGCCGAGAGCGTGGCGAGGAGGAGCGCCACCCGAACCGAGTTGATCGACATCCTCCCTCATGAATAGCACGATCAGAAGTGAACGCCTGCACCCGCGCCCGCATGAAACGTGATCGACGCGCGGCGGGCGGCGCTGTCTGCGGTCTGACCCGTGCGGAGGAAGTAGGTAGGAAGCGCCGCCTCTACGCGAAAGTAGAACCTGTCCACCGGTATCTCACCCAAGGCGACCGGGCCGCCGAACAGTCCGTAGGAGGTGCGATTCGCGGTGAGCTCGTCGTCGAAGCGCTGCACGAGCCGAATGCCTCCGACCTCGAGCCCGAGCGACAGTGAGATCGGCCCCAGGTCGAAGGCGCGGAGGGCCGCCAGGGCGATCGTCAGCTCCATCGTGTCGATGGCGATGCGGTCGTTGAGCGCGTGCGCGGCGCCGACGCCGAGGCGAGCCTCGAGCGAGAGCTCGGCCAGATCGTAGCGAAGACCGATCGCCGTCTGCCAGGCCGGACCGCCCTGCTGGATCGATCCCCGGACGCCGCCCAGTGCGAACGCCGATCCCACCGCGGTCACGGTGGTGCCGCCCTTGCGGACCACCCGCGCGAAGTCGACGCGCGACATGGTGTCCAGGTCCACCGATCGGGCGGCGCCCTCCTTCACCTCGAACGTGCCCACCAGCAGATGGTCGGTGGCGCGGCGCGTGACCCGGTACTCCGCCGCCGGGAGAGCGAGCGCGCGGGAGCCGGTGTCGAGGCTGACCTCGGCCACTGCGACGCCCCGACCAGGCTCTTCGACCAGGTAGCGGCCGGGCTCGTCGAAGCGCAACACGCCGATGCGACCGCGCGCCGTACGCACGTCGGTGAGCACGAGATCGTCCCGGCCCTTGAGCTCGAATCCGATACGTCGGATGCTGCGGCCCGGCAATCGTGACGTTCGTGGCCGCGAGCGTGCGCGACGAGGCATAAGCGAACGCTTCGCCCAGGCTCACCTCTCCGTCGCCGTTCTCGTCTCCGGCGCCCAGCATGGCCGAGGCGAAGTAGTGGGTGAAGAACGACGCGCGCAGCTGATCCGACTCCTGCGAGTCCTCGCCCGCCGCGCTCGAGGCCAGGATCGCGACACCCTCGGCCGCTACCGGCGCCTGCATCACGACCGGAAACATCGGGCCGCGCCAGCCGCCCTTGACGCGGGTCAAGGCGCCCGAGCGACACGCATCGAGCACGAGGATCCGCGTGCGTGCGCTGGAGCCGACGACGCGATCGCGGAGCGTGGCGAGGGGAAAGCGGGTCCCGTCGATGTGGAGCGCTTCACCGTCGGAGTGCCCCGAGTAGTAGACGAGCAGCAGCGACTCTGGATCGCCGTCGTCGAACCGCGCTTCGATCGCATCGAGCGCGGCCCCCAGCTGGGGCGCGCTCGCGCCGGTGAGCGTCACCACGTCGGAGTCGGCGAACCCGCCGATGGTCCGCAGGATGTCGGCGATTCGCTCGGCGTCCTGCTCGGCATAGCGCAGCTCGACGTCGCTCGGATCGCCGCGGTTGACGCCGACGACCACCGCGCGGCGTGTCGCAGCGGCCGCCTCCGCTCCCGCCAGGAGCCCGAGGATCGCCAGCGCGGTGGGCGCTCGGATCATGGGGTCTTCTCGAGGACGAACGCGGTCTCGGCGCAGTCGAGCGCGATCCGATCCACGTTGGCCGGATGACCGCCCGCCGCCGCCAGCGCATCCTCCAGGCTCCGCTGGATGACGTCGCGCGGCAGGGGCCTGTTGCAGAGCATCGCCACGATCCTCTCCGGACCGAGCGTATCATCGAGGGTGATGCTGCCGTCGAGGAGCTGTCCCCGCCCCGCTTCGATCGCGAGGCTCTCGCCCTCGTCGGGATAATAGAGCGTGACCCGGGGACCCGAGTCGAGAGACGCGATCGTGAGGTATCCCGCGTCGTTCGCGCTGACGCGGAAGCGGATCGCCTCGCCCGACGCGACGCGGCTTCCGGGCAGCAGCTGCTCCACCCGCCCATCCTCGTGTCGCACCACGACATCCAATGCGAGGCCGCCCTTCGGGCGCTCGGTCGGAGGGGGTGGCCGGACCAGGAACAAGAGCAACGCCGCCGCCAGCGCCGACAGCGCGCCCAGCGCCACGATCCGCCGGGGACGGCGTGCGCGGGCCACCCAGAGCTCCGCCGGGAAGGTCGCCTTCGCCGCCTCGAGCCGCTGCAAGCGCGCGGCGCAGCTCGAGCACGAAGCCGCGTGCGCCTTCACCGCGGCGGACAGCTCCGTCCCTTCTCGGATCTCGCCCGCGATCCAGCGGTCGAGGATCAGATCGGACAGACACGTCTCGGCCCGCTGCCTGGTGATGGTCATGCGACCTCCTCCGACTCGCCCACCGCGAGCCTCGCCTGCTTGCGGAACTCTTCGAGCCGGTTCCCGACGGTCCGGCGCGATACGCCCAGGATCTCGGCGATCTCGGCTTGATTCATCTGATCGAGATAGTAGTAGACGGCGATCTGCGCCATCTCCTCCGGGACGCGCGACAGCAGCTCGAGGACCAGCACTTGCTGCTCCGGCCCTTCGCTCGACGCCGGGGCGTCCGGGCGGGCCGAGACGAGCTCCGCCCGCCGCTGCGCATTCCTGCGCACGTTCAGGCAGTAGTTGGTCGTGACTCGATACAGCCAGGTGGTGGGAGACACGTTCTCCCAGAACTCCACCTTGGAGCGAATCGCTCGCACGAAGACCTCCTGCATCGCATCACCCGCCGCCTGCTCGTCTCCCAGGATGGCGCACGCACGTCGAAACACCATCGAGCCGTGAGCTCGATAGAGCTGGTCGAGAGTGGCGCGATCCATCCGCCTTCTCGTTGAACCCGCGATCGGCCGCCGAGGGCAAGTCGTGCCCGATTTCGGGCGAAGCCCTGAGTCACTCGATCCGCGGGCCCCGCCGAGGTCTTCCGCTGTCCTCACGGGAGGTCGCGATAGCTCGGACGATCGCGCGCACCCCGCGCCGCCGCGCACGCGTCGAAGAACAGGTACGTCACCCGCAGCCAGGACTCGTAGAGCGTGAAGCCCAGCCGATAGAGCGCCGAATCCGGGATCTGGGCCGCGAACGGCTGCACGCTCGCGCCCGCGCACTGAAAGAGACGCTGCGCTCGGGCCAGATGGTACGGCGAGCTCACCACGATCACGGACACATCCTTCCTGCCCAGCCGGCGGCGGAGCAGCGCCACTGAGAAGCGGGCGTTCGTGATGGTCGAGGTGGAGCGGCGCTCCATGAGGACCACGGCCTCGGGCACGCCCAGCCGGAGCGCCAGCGCCCGCATGACCTCGGCCTCCACGAACGCCCCGGTCTTCCCGCCGCTCAGGACGAGGATCGGCGCCCTGCCCTCCCGGAAGATTCGGACGCCCGCCTCCACGCGACGCCGCGTCTCCGGCCGCACCTCGCCCCGTGCATCGGCCGCGGGACGGTTGCCGAGCACCACGATGGCATCGGCGGTCCTGAGGGGTGCGAGCTCCGGCAACACCGAGCAGCCCGAGGCGATCAGAACAGATAGTAGTAGAGGGCGGCGCCCACCACCGCCAGCACGAGCAGCCATACGCCCCAGTTCCCCCGGCGCTCGGCGGGCAGGATCAGCGAGTCACCCGCAGGGGTGAGCGGACGCGGGCTCCGGCGCGCCGCCGGCGCGGTATTGACGGCGATCCGGGGTCCCGAGGCGCTCTGCACCCGCACCACCGGACGGCTCGGATCGACGGGCGGCATCGTCGGCTGACCCTCCTCCGCGCCGTTCGTCCGCACCCGCAGCCGCTCGACCGGCGTCGGCGGGTAGCTCTTCGAGAGCGTCTCGTTCGCCAACCGATCCTCGGCGCCGTAATGATCGGCATCGATGGACGGATGATGCCCTTCGGAGATCGTCGCCTCGGCGACCAGATCGTGCCGTCTCCTCCCGGGCGCCTCGGCCTCGAGGACGTCGGTCTCGACGGGCTCGGGCGGCGGCAGGATCTCGTCGTCCATCGTACTCGGCTCGGGCGGCAGCGTCGGGAGATGCTCGAGGTCCTCGTCATCCTCGTCGTCGTCGTCGTCGATCGGTTCGGGCTCCACCAGCGAGGGCGGTGGGAGCAGGCTCTCCACCGTGGCGCCCACGCACGCGATCACCTCCTCGCGTGCGGCGGGGGCGCCGAGCGTGTCGCGGATCCAGGTCCGGAGCTGATCGGCGTCGCGCGGACGCTCGGTCGGATCCTCGCTGGTCAGCCGCGCGAGCAGGCTGCGCGCGGTGGCCGGCACGATGTCGGCGTCCGATCCGTCTCCCAGCATCTCGGCGACCAGCGGCGCGATGTCGTCGAGGTTGCCGGGATCTTCGGAGCGCAGCATGGCGACCCCGCGATGATCGATCAGCACGTCGTCCAGGCGGGGTCGGCGCGAAGGCGTCTCCGGCTGGGCCAGGAGGTCATCCAGTATGGAGACCGCCACGGCCACCGGAAGCGCGACACCGCGCGCGTTCCAGGCCCGGACCAGCTCAACCAGTCTTGCTTGCGGGGCTCGATGAGGACTGGCTTCCATCCGATCCTTCCACCATTTGTCGCGACAGCGTCAGGAGGCGGTTCAACTCGTTCGGATCCGACTCCTTGAATCGCAGCGCCATTCCGCGGGTCCGGGCCGTGACCTTCGAACCCGTGGAGACCGGCTCCTCCTCCACGCGAACGACCTCGGCGCGCATCTTGATCGGACGGACGCCCGGGCCGGGCGCGATCTCCAGGGCCACCTCGGTGCCCAGCTCGAGACCGACGGTCGTGTCGATGAACACACCCCCTGCCGAGATGTTCCGGCTGATATCGGCGTATCCCTCCGACGGCCGACCCAGGTGTCGGAACTCGACGTGCAGCTCCACCGGAAGCCGTGCGGACTTGCGACGTTCGGCTCCAGGGTGCGCCATCTCGCCGGCATCCTAGCAAAAGACGGGATCCTCGGTCTAACCTCGGCCGCGTTCTTGTCGTTTGGGTCCCGTCGGGGGTCCAAGGACGTATAGCGGAAGGGATGCGCACACCCACCTCCATCCTGATCTTGGCCCTCCTGTGGGGTTGCGAGCAGGACGTCATCGACAAGGGGCGCCGCGACACCGGCGTGGTCCCCGACTCCGGCCTCGTGGGTGCGCTGCCGCTCCGGGCGGGGATGACCTTCACCTACGCCGCGACCCTCACCTACCGGAGCGACGCGGTCGCGGAAGAAACCTCGCTGTACACGCTCACCGTCCACATCGCCTCGGTCGACGATCAGGGCCCGGGCGCGAGCAGCCTGACGTTCACGGCCACCGGCGCGCAGACCCTCGACGACGACTGGCAGGCCACCTCGGACTTCGATCTCTGGACGTCGCGTCTCGGCCCGTCCCTCGGGACCGATCGACTCTCCCTCTCGGCGGTGGAGGACCCGCTCTCCGATCCGCCGCTGATCCCGCCCTTCCCGATGCCGCCGAAGGCGCTGCCCCAGCCGGGCACCTTCTTCTTCGACGTGCGCGCGATCGACGCCATCGGGGCCGCGTTCGTGGAGGCGCACCAGGGCCAGCAGCCGCAGCTGGTCAACCCGGAGACGGCCGCCGCCGGCACCTGGGCGTTCTCGTACGACGGCCCCGATCCGACCACGATCTATTATCTCGCCAACAAGAACCGCAGCGTGCGACTCGAGTATCACCGGGACGGCTGGCTCGTGCGGCTCGATGAGACCGTCGGCAACTCCTCCGTCCCCCCTGCGTCGCACGCGACGTTGATCCTGATGTCCGGACCGTGAGATGAAACGACTCCTCTTCTGCCTCCTCTTCACGGCGTGCGACTGCAACGGCGGGATGACCACGCCGCCCTGCACCATGGATGCGGACTGTCGCATGGGCGAGCGCTGCACCATGGACGGGACCTGCGTGGTCGGCGCCGAGTGCGTGAACGATCAGGAGTGCGTGACCCAGGATCCCCGGAAGACCTGCAACCTGGAGACGTTCGCCTGCGACTTCCGCGAGGGCTTCGGCGACGCGTGCGACGCCGCCCGGCCCTGCCCGTTCGGCGAGTTCTGCTCCACGCTGCTCGGCCTCTGCCTCGACAACGCCTCGAGCCGCGACTGCACGCGGCGGGCGCAGTGTCCGATCAACCAGATCTGCGACCGCCAGGCGGACAAGTGCATCCCGGATCCCGGCTGCTACGGGGACGCGTTCTGTGAGACGGGCGAGACCTGCGATCTGGTGAACCACGACTGCCGCGCGCTCTCGATCGAGTGCACGAGCTGCGTGCTGACCGGGACCTGCGAGGGCACCGCGCTCTGTTACGTGGACACCAAGGAGTGCCTCACGGGCGATCAGGAGGCGGCCTGCACGGAGGGAGAGACCTGCGACCCGCTCGGCCGCTGCGTCCAGTGCGCCAACAGCACCGAGTGCGGGCCCGGCCTGTTCTGCAACGTCTCGATCGGCCGCTGTGAGAGCAACGTCCAGTGCGCCGACGATCCCAGCCTCTGTCCCGACACGCCCGAGGTCACGTGCGTCATGTGCGAGAGCGGGCAGGTCTGCGACCCGATCACGAAGCACTGCCAGGCGCCGCCGACGATCTGCGAGACCGACGTCGAGTGCCCGAATGATCAGGTCTGCGATCTGGCGGTCGAGCCCCACGTGTGCAGGCAGCGGATCCCGGACTGCCTCAACGATCTGCTCGACGAGCCGCGGAACGACAACGTCGCCTCCGCCCACCTGCTGGAGTCGGGCACCAGCGACTTCACCGAGCTCAAGGTGTGCCCGGGCGACGTCGACTGGTACCGGCTCGACATCGATCCGGGGACCTACCTGACGATCGACGCCCGCTTCCACGAGCTCGACGGCGACATCGACATGCAGCTGTTCCTGGCCGACGGCCATACGCTGGTCGACGAGTCCCGCACGGTCACCGACAACGAGCGCGTCGAGGTCTTGGTCGGGACGCAGCTGACACTGTTCCTCAAGGTGTTCCTGGCGGTCCCCACCGTGCGCGACGTCCCCTATCGCCTGGTGGTGGCCCGCGATCCCGGCGAGATCTGCATGGACGATGCCAACGAGCCGGACGACGGCCCGATCGACGCGAAGCAGCTCTTCAGCGACATGCCCTACGAGGGCCGACTCTGCTCCGCCGACCCGGACTGGTTCGTGCTCCGCAACGTGGCGGCCGGGACGCGCATCGAGGCGACGCTCGAGTTCGTCGACAACCTCGGCGACCTGGATCTGGAGCTCTATCGCGCCGGTCAGACCGCACCCCAGATCGTGGCCAACTCGACCGACGACGACGAACACCTCGGCTACGACGCCAGCTTCGGCGGCAACTTCTACCTGCGCGTGGTCGGCAAGGGGACCGACACCAACGTCTACACGCTCCGGGTGGTCCTGCGCGAGGGTCAGGGCGGCGTGTGTCTCGACGATCCGTTCGAGCCGAACGATACGCCGCTGACGGCGACCTCGAGCGGCGCGGTGGTGAACCGGATCAGCGATCTCACGCTATGCGCCGGAGATCAGGACTGGTACCAGGTCCACCTGGCGCCGAACGACGCGATCACGGCCGACATCGGCTTCGACCCGCATGCGGACCTCGACCTGGCGCTCTACCCGGCGGGCATCACCAACCCCAACGTGACGCCGCTCGAGATCTCGAACAGCACCGAGCCGCGGGAGTACCTGGCCCGCCGCGACGCCTTCGGCGGCGACTTCCTGCTCCGCGTCTATGGGCACCGGCAGCAGGACCTCAGCCCCTACCAGCTCGACGTGCGCACCGGGCCGCTCAACACCTGCGCGCCCGACTTCATCGATCAGATGGGTCGCGGCGACAGCATGGCCGACCCGTTCTTGATCCAGAACCCGCCGTTCCCGCCGCCGCCCTTCCACGAGAACCTCACGATCTGCGGCGCCGACGACGACTGGATCCGCGTGTTTCTACCGGGCGGCAACGTCAACTACATCCAGACGCACTTCCTCAGCTCCGACTCGATCGTGGACTTCCAGCTCTGGCAGGGCACGAGTCAGCTCTTCACCTCGTTGGGCCAGCCGTTCGCGAACTTCCGCGAGGCGATCGTGACGATCCCCGGTGCGGGCATCGCGGTGGCGGACATCCACATCGTCCGGACCACCGGCGTGAACGGCCTCTATTCACTCTCGCTGGATCTGGCGCCGGTCTTCCCGTGCCTCGACGATCCCTACGAGCCGGACAACAGCGCGCTGATGCCCTCGATGGCGGCCAGCTCGAGCACCGCGCCGGTGTTGATCACCGATGGGACGCTGTGCGCCTCGGTCCGAGACGCCACCGACACCGGGGACGAGGACTGGTACGTCCTGAACCCGCCGGCCGTGGGGGCACGGATCAACGCCTCGGTCGAGTTCACCGACGGCGACCTCCTGCTCGAGCTCTTGTCCCCGGGCGGCTTTGCCCGGGCCTGCACGAACCTCGGCCCCGATCGCTGCTACTCCGACGGCGGCGGTTTCAGCGAGATGGTCTCCTTCACGGCCACCACCACGATGCCGTACTTCCTCCGCGTCAGCAGCATCTACAGCTCGCCGAACGTCCAGGTCCGCCCGCCGAACATCGACACTTCCTACCAGCTGAGTGTCGGTTACACTCCGTAGTCGCCGTGCTCGGCGTCCTCGCGCTGCTCGCCATCGCCCAGACCAGCACCACTACGCCCGAGGTCCGCACGCTGCGCGTGGTGCTGCTCCCCACCTACGCCAAGCCGCTGGCCCGGGGCCCGAGCGCGCTCGACGGCCACCTCCTGCGCGCGTTCACCGTCGCGCTCCACGACCAGGCCCGCGAGACGTTCCACTGGCGGCGCTGGTCCGTCCCCCCGCGCGGATCGTCGCCAAGGCGGTGGACGACTGGGGCGGCCAGACGAAGTGCCTCGACGCCCGCTGCTACGACGGCATCGCGATCAAGCTGCAGGCGACGCACTGGCTGGCGGCCCGCCTGGTGGAAGGTCCCAAGCGGAGCTGCTTCGCCACGGTGGTGCTCGAGGATCTCCTCGAGGGCGAGCGCGACTATCGCGCCCAGCGGAAGATCGCGCCCTGCACGATCGACAACGCGGTGGCCGCCGCCCAGGATCTGGGCCGCCAGGTCGCAAGGGGTCCGCGCACGCCGATCCGCATCACCGAGAGCTTCACCGACCTCGCCGCGCCCTCGCTCTCGATCCCCTCGCTCCCCGATCTGAAGTCGCTCGCGACCAGCACCACGCCCCGCGACCGCAAGGACCTCACCCTCGACCGCGCCCTTGGCGTCTACAAGCGCCACTACCTGATCGCGTTCAGCCAGGAGCTCGACGACGACTGGCACACCTTCGTCGCCCGCAACGGCAAGCTCGTCGACGAGTGCACCGTCCGCAAGGCCGCCGGTCTCGAGATCTCCGACGCCCTCGACGAGTACTGCCACGGCAACAACTGGGAGTGGGCCTGGCTCGGCGTCCCCGTCGGCGCCGTCGTCTCCCTCGGCTCCATCCGCGGCCTCCAACACGGCACCGCCCCCGGCGTCCTCGGCTTCGTCTTCGGCGCCCTCGCCTCCCTGGTCTCCGGCACCCTCGCCCTCGCGCTGAACGTGGACTCCGCCGATCCGAAGAGCGGCGAGTACTGGTCCCACTGGCTCGACCTCGAGCGCATGGTGGAGACGGGCAACGAGGAGCTGCGGAGGAAGCTCCACCTCAGCGCGGCGGAGGTGGAGGCGGCGGGGATGCGGCGGTAGGCCCGTGATCAGGCTTCGCTCGAAGCCGACGACGTAGAACCGGTCCGAAAACGTCCGAATCGTTGTCAGGGTGGTCAGTGGACGGCGCTTCCGCGCGGATTCAGCTCCGGGTCGACGTGTCACGCTCGGTTCCAGCGATGGTGTGCAGCGGGACTCGTCAAATCGATCCTTGCGGAGCTGCTTCGGTACTACGACAAGCGGCGCGGCATACAGTGGGCATGGAGCTCGCTTGATAGCGCGATGGCAAAGGCACCCAAAGGGGGATCTGACGGGCCCCAATCCCACCGATCGCGCCAAGTCCGGCGTGAAGCGGCATATCCTCACGGATGGGCGCTGGCGGCGGAGAATCTCCCTTCATGAGCTGAAGACGAACAGCGAATGCCAGAACAAGTGCAACAGGGAATAGCGAACGGAACGGATGTCTGGCGCTTCGGCCCGCAGCAGGAAGCCCGCCTCGTGCAGGATCCGTCGCACCTCGTGTTGCAGCTCGAAGCCGCACCTCCAGCGTCCCGTCTCCCTTCTTGGCTGACCCGTCAGGGCAGGATGAGAGACGGCGCTATGGCGTTGCGACTCAGGGCCCCAGGAAGGGTTGTGTCCAGGGGGAAGTTGGGGAAAGGCGACCGCCGCTCGTGAGTGATGCCGCACTTGGGGCCTCGCCGGGAGCGGGAGCGCGCCACCTCTGCGCAACGCACCCCGATCCGATCGCCGACCCGCGATCGATCACAGTCCGCTCGAGACCAACCCGCGACGACTTCGTCCCTCCGAAGCCGACGACCGCGGTGCCAGCCCAGCGCCCCTAAAACCGCGTTCCTCTCCACTTCCGGAGCGCCTCCAGCTGCTCGTCCATGCGCTTGTCCGATCGCATGTGCGCTTCGGCGGCGCGGACCAGCGCTCGGGCGCGGGGGCGATCGTGGCCGGAATCGTAGAGGGCCTGGCCGAGGAGGGCATCGATCCAGGCCAGGTCGCCGGGGTCGTTGCCGCGGGCAGCGGAGAGCGCGTGGGCCTTCTCCAAGGGGAGGATCGCGTCGGCGGGATGGCCGAGGGCGAGGTGGGCGCTGGCGATGGTGCGGAGGAGATCGGCGTCGTCGTGGTCGGAGCCGAGCAGGCGGGCTTGCATCTGCTCGCTCTCGGTGGCGGCGGTGAGAGCGGCGGCGGGCTGGTGGAGGTCGAGGTCAATCAGGGCGAGGGTGTGGAGGGCCTCGGCGATGCTCGGGTGCTCGGGTCCGAAGAGCGTGTGGTAGCCGGTCAGCGCGCGCTCGAGGGTGGACTTGGCGTCGGCGGGGCGGTCGTCCGTCTGGAGCGCGAGGGCGAGGCTCTCGAGGTGGCTCAGGGTGGTCGGGTGCTCTGCGCCCAGGAGCTTCTCGTCCATGGCCACCGCGCGCTCGATGATCGCGACGCTCTCCTTCGTCTTGCCCTCCCAGCCGTAGACGAGGCCGAGGTTGTGAAGCGTGTTGGCGATGCTCGCGTGCCCGGGTCCGAAGACGTGCTCGCGGACCGCGAGGGCCCGCAGGTAGTGCTCCTCGGCCTTCGCGTATTCGCCTTCGAGATACTCGGCGCCCGCGATCGACTCGTAGGTGGCGGCGACCTCCGGGTGATCGTCGCCGAGGACCTCCTGGACCTGCGCCAGCGCCTCGGTCTGATACGGGATGGCGCGCGCCGGCTCGTCGCGCTGCAGCGCGATCCACGCGAGGGTCCGGAGCGGCTCGACGGCGCGCAGGTCGTCGACGCCGAAGCGGCGGCGATAGAGGGCGAGGCTCCGCTCGGCGTCGTGCTGGGCGTCGTCGAACCGGCCTTGATCGGCGGCGATCTGGGCGGTCGCCATCGCGAGCGCGGCCTCGAGCTCGTCGTCGCCGCCGAGGCGTGCCAGCGCCGCGGTCACCCGCGGGACCATCGCGAGGGCGTCCCGCGGGCGGGCGCGATCGTGCCCGATGACGCCGATCAGCCGGATCCAGGTCTCCGCTGCGATCCGATCGCAGCGGGCCGCCTCCGCCGTCCAGAGCGCGCGGTCGAGGCTCTTCTCCGCCAGGTCGAGATCGCCCATCTTCTCGGCGAGCCCGCCCAGCCGCGCGGACGCCTCGGCCTCGAGCGGGCGGTCGCCGATCGCCTCGGCCTTCTCTGCGATGGCGCGCGCCGCGGCCAAACCGTCGGCGTAGCGGCCCACCGCCTCGAGCGACCCTGCGCGCCCCAGCTCGACCGCTACCGCCTCCACCTCTCGGGCTCGCGCCGGCTCCGGGGGCGGGCAGCTCACGGCGAGCGAAGCGGCGGTGGGCCCACAGGCGCTCAGATCGGGGAGCCTCTGCGCCGCCTGGACCGCGTTGTCGAGCGTCGCGCGGTCCGCTTCAATCAGCCGATCTCCGAGGGCGCGCACGTCGCGGAGCCGTGCGTCGAGGCAGGCCATCCTGCGACCCAGGAGCTCGTCCGACTGTTCGCCGCGGATGCGCGTCGCCTCGCAGGCCTCGGTCCGCATCTGGACCCACCGGTGCGTGTACGCATCGAGCGCTTCCGCCACCCGCTCGAAGGACGACGCCGCGTAGCGCTGGCCGGTCGCGCGGAGGCCGGACTCGATCGCGCGCCGGCGGGGTGCATCCCAGACCCCGGCCAGGCGATCGCCGGCGCTGCGACAGACCCGTCCCGCGTCGGTGAAGTGCTGGGCGGCCGCCGCCGTCGCGATCACCAGCGCGAGCGCGGCCGCGGCCAGCGCGATCCGGCGCGGGCGCCGCCACGGGTCGCGGGCGAGCGCCGCGATCAGCGCGTTCATGGTGGGGAACCGGTCCTCGGGCGCGATCGAGAGACCTCGCGCCAGCGTGCGATGGAGGTGGCGCGGCACGGTCGAGCCCCGGGGCGGATCGGGCACGCGACCGCTCGCCATCGCCTCGCGGAGCGCCTCCCAGGTGCCCCCCGAGAACGGCCGATATCCGTAGAGGCCGAAGTACAGCGCGACGCAGAAGCTGAACTGGTCGCTCTTCGCGTCGGCCTCCTCGCCGCGGTGCTGCTCGGGCGCCATGAACGCCGGCGTACCGAGGAGCGTCCCCTCCTGCGTCAGCAAGGTCGCGACGCCCGAGGACGGGGCACCGCCGCCCTCGCCACCGGCTCCGCTCGCAGGCGCGCGCGCCAGGCCGAAGTCGGCGACGCGCACGCGGCCGTCGGCGCCGAGCAGCACGTTGTCGGGCTTGAAGTCGCGGTGGACCAGCCCGGCCGCGTGCGCGGCGGCGAGGCCGCGGCCGGCGTCGATGAAGCGATCGAGGACCTCCCGCCAGGGACGCTCCGCGCGCGCGAGCCAGGCGGAGAGCGTCTCGCCCTCCACGTACTCCATCGCCACGAAGATCTGATCGCCGACAGTACCCACGTCGTAGGCCGCCACCACGTTCGGGTGCTGGAGCCGCGCGAGCGCCTGCGCCTCCCGCCGGAGGCGGCTCGCGAGGGCCCGCCGCGGGCGCGGGATCTTGAGCGCCACCTTCCGCTCGAGCTCGGGATCGTGGGCCGAATACACGATCCCCATCGCGCCCTCAGCCTCGCGCTCGAGGACGACGTAGCGGCCGACGCGGGCGCCGGGCGCGAGCGCCTCGGCCTCGGGGCCACGCGGGCCGGTGGGCGCCTCGCGGTCCGCGGTGTCGGCGAGCGCCGAGAGCAGCTCGCGGCAGGCGGTGCATCCGGCGGCGTGGGCTTCGATGCGCGCGCGCTCGGCCTCCGATGCGCGGCCCTCGAGGAACGACAGCACGGCCTCGGTCTCGAGACACCCGGTGGTGGTTGTCGAGCCGGTCAAGGCCTCCCTATTATGCACGCCAACGTGGGGGACGCTGCGCCGCTCGTCGAGCTGGTCGAGTCGATCGTCACACACGCGCGCGAGGCCTGGCCGGGTGTCGAGCAAAGCGCGACCGAGCTGCTCCCGCACCTCGTCTCGAAGCTCGAGCCCGAGCGCCCGCCGGAGGAGGCGATGGAGGCCCTTCACACCGAGGACCTCTTCCTCGCCCACGCCTGCGTCCTGGGACGCCCGCGGGCGCACGAGGCCTTCGACGCCCTCGCCGCCGGCGTGATCGACCGGGCGATGGCGCGGCTCGACGGCGGTGAAGCCGTCGCCGACGAGGTCCGCCAGCGCGTGCGCGAGCTGGTGCTGCTGCCCCGCGAGGACGGACCGCCGCGCATCGCCGACTTCTCCGGCAAGAGCTCGCTGGCCGCCTGGGTGAAGGTGATCGCGGTGCGCGAGGCGGTGCGGCTGATCAAGGAATCGCGCCGCGATGTGCCCGCCGACGACGACCAGCTCGCCGAGGCCCTCGCGCCCGACGCGGGCCCCGAGCTGGCGTACCTCAAAGGGTTGTATCGGGCGGAGTTCCGCGCCGCGGTGCGCGAGGCGATCGAGCTCCTCTCCGACCGCGAGAAGGTCTTGCTCCGCCAGAACGCGCTCGACGGCGTCAGCATCGATCGACTGGCCGCCCTCCACGGCGTGCACCGGGCCACGGCGGCCCGGTGGATCCAGCGCGCCAAGGCCTCGCTCCTCGCCGGCACTCGACAGGTTCTCCTCGACCGGCTGAGAGTGTCGCCGCCGGAGCTCGAGAGCATCCTCCGTCTGATCGAGAGCCAGCTCGAGGCGAGCCTCGACGTCCTGCTCTGACGGCTATTCAGGCTGACAGCTGCGCTTTCCCGTCTCCATCTTCTGCTGGCACGAGAAGCCGCTGCAGCAGTCGGCGTTGCCCTGGCACGCGGCACCCTGATTTCCGCAGACCCGCGCCGGCTCGTCCGGGATCATGGGCGGCTTCGGTCCGGCGTGCGCGACGGCGCCCAGCCCTGCGAACAATGACAGCACCATGACCAGCTCGATAACGATATTCTTCATCCTCGTGTCCTCCTATCGGTGAGAGGAGGGCTCGAGCCGCAGGTCGCAAACTTTCTCAGATCAGCTCGCGCGTGATCTCCGCCAGCCGCGGTCCGCTTCGCTCCCAGGTGAATGGCAGCACGCGGGCCCTCAAGCGCTGGGGATCGTGGTCTTCCGTCAACACCTGATCGAGCGCACGCGCGAGCCGGCCGGGATCCTCGGGTGGCACCAGTCGTCCCGCGGTGTCATCGACGAGCTCCGAGACCCCGCCGACGTTGCTCGCGACCACCGGCCGGCCCACCAGCAGCGCCTCCGCCACCACGCAGGGCAGACCTTCGCTGCGGGAGGGGAGCGCAAGGCAGCTTGCCATTGCGTAGCGCGCCGGAAGGTCCGACTGCTCCAGCTCGCCGGAGAACGTCACGCGCTCCGCGATCCCCAGGCGCGCGGCCTCGCCCCTCAGATCGAGCTCGCCCGGGTCAGGGCCGATCATCTCGAGGCGCGCGCTCTTGTTCTCCATCAGAGCCAGCGCTTCGAGCAAGATGTCGACGCCCTTGGCGCGGGTGAGGTGCCCGACGAACAGGATCGACGGCGGACGATCCTTCGCGCGCGGCGCCAGCGGGAAGAGCTCGGCCGAGGCGGTGAACGGAAGCACCTCCGCGCGCGCTCCCAGCAGCGCCAGGTCTTGCGCCAGGTGGTTCGAGACCGCGAGCACGCGCGCCGTCGAGGCGATCGCGCGGAGCGCCCGGCGCTTGCGACCGCTCCCCTCGATCACGCCTTTGGCCGCGTTCACGTCGGACCCGTGCGCCACCGCGATCGCAGGCGCGCCGAGCACGCGCGCGGCCATCGCCGCCGTGAAGCCGCCCTCGTCGAGAAAGGATCCGTGGAGGACGCGCGGTCGTCCGGCCCGCGGGCGGCGCAACAGATGGGTCGCGATCGCCGCGGTGGCCGACTCGGTGGAGCGTCGCGGGAGCGGCACGTACGGGATCAACGTGGGGCGCGGTATCAGCGCCAGCAGTCTCGCCTCGATCCCCTCGGGCCAGCGCCCCTGCACCTTGCGCAGCTGAGAGAACGGCACGGGGATCAGGACGTCGACGTCCAGATCTTCGGTGCGGACGAGGGCCTGAACCGCCTCCCAGGCGAACTCCGGCACCGGGCGCAGCAGGCTCCTCCGAGGAAAGATGACGTGTGCGATCAGCGTCCGCTTCACGCGCGGGCGGAAGCTTGCCACCGACCAACTCGAGACGGTAGGTCCGCGCCATGATCGATCTGGAGCTCGCGATGAACGTGGCCAAGAGCGCGGCCGAGGCCGCCGCCCGAACCGCGCGGCCCCACTGGGAGAAAGGGGTAAACGTAGAGACCAAGGCCGATCGGTCGCCGGTGACCATCGCCGACCGAGAGTCGGAGGAGGTCATCATCCGGACGATCAAGAGCACCTTTCCGGACCACTCGCTCCTCACCGAGGAGAGCGGCGCGCACCCGGGTGATCCGGGCCGGCGCTGGATCGTCGACCCGCTCGACGGCACCCGCGGATTCACGCGCGGCGGCAAGTTCTGGGGACCGCTGGTCGCGTTCGAGCTCGACGGCGAGGTCGTGGCCGGCGCGATGGCGATGCCGGCGCTCAACCTGGTGTACTGGGCGGCCCAGGGCCGGGGGTGCTTTCGGAACGGCACACCCTGCCGCGTCTCCTCGATCGAGGACTGGAGCGCGTCGACCCTCTCGCTCGGCGAGCTCCGCCCCCTGCTCTCGGCGCCCCACACCGAGGGTGTGCTCGAGCTGATCCGCACCGCCGCCTCCGCCCGCGACTACGGCGATCTGGCGGGGTGTGCCCTCGTCCTCGACGGTCAGGCCGAGGCCTGGATCGAGGCCGGCGTGAAGCCGTGGGATCTCGGACCCGCCAAGATCCTGATCGAGGAAGCGGGCGGGCGGTTCACCAGCTTCGACGGCGATCAAAGCCTCGAGCCGGGAACCGCCATCGGTTCGAACGGCCGCGTCCACGGCCGCGTGCTCAGCGTCCTGGGGACCCGACCATCTG
Source organism: uncultured delta proteobacterium (assembly GCA_963803435.1). GTDB lineage: Bacteria > Myxococcota > Kuafuiibacteriia > Kuafuiibacteriales > Kuafuiibacteriaceae > CAWDML01. Next base: position 1,947,197 of record CAWDML010000001.1, read on the forward strand.
CCGATACGCCGACGCGAACATGACGTACGAGATCGGGATGCTGACGAACATGCCGATGCCGCACGCCAGCGCGCCGACCATCGAGACGACGCCGGCCAGGAGCGCGAGCCCGAGCATGCCGAGCTTCTGATCGTTCGTCGCCTCCCAGGAGGCCTTCGCGGCGTCGACCGCGCCCATGCCGCGATCGACGATGAAGAACGGCGCGAAGTACAGCCGGACGCACACGCCCAGCATGATGCCGAACAGCGCGAGCTGGCCCAGGCTCATCACCGCGCTGGAGCGCACCGCCGCGCCGATCCCGACGATCGCGTACGCCGGGATCAGCGGCACGATCATCACGAGCATCAGCAACAGCATGCTGCCCAGGACCTGACCGTAGTTCTGGAATCCGGAGAAGAGATCGTTGAACTCGGCGTGACCGTCCTGAAGGTTGAGCACGAACTTCACGCCGCCCCACGCGATCACCGGCACGAGCACGAAGATGCCGATGACGGTGATCTCGCTGATCGCCATGGCCAGACCACCGACGATCGCGACGCCGATGACGAGACCGAGATTGCCGGTGACGGCCTTCCAGCCGTCGTTGAATGCTTGACCGATATCGAAGCGGCCGGTGCCCGTGACCGGCGGAACGTTCGGCGACTGGGCGCGCGGGGCCTCGAAGGGATTCTGACTCATCGGCGGAGTCTACCGCACGATCTGGAGCAAGCTCATCCGATCGAAGAGCAGAAGCACACCGGCCGTCTCCTCCGGCCCGAGGCCGGGTAAGGTCGGCTGATCGCCAAAGGATACCGCCCCCTCCGCCAGGCACCGGAGGCCCTGGAGCACGGGCGGCGGCAGGCCGTAGCTGTTCCGGGACTCGTCGTACGGCACCGTCAGGCGGACCCAGCGCCCGCGGACCCGCTCGACCACCCCCGCCTTCCGAGCCGAATTCGAGCGCACCACCATGCCGAAGGCGATGGCAGGTCGCACATCGACGTAAGTGGGATGGAAGTGCGAGAGCCGGGCCAGCCCCTCGCTGACCAGCACCGGCGCGTCTTCGTAGTCGTAGATCTGGAACAGCCGCCGCCGTCCCTGCTCGGCGCAGGCGCGGTTGAGGCCGTCGACATCGATGAGCCCCCGGCCGAGGAGTCGCTGCCCGAGCAACATCCCGTCCCGCGGCGCCTCCTCGATCAGCACCCGGTCGAGCGTCTCGGCATCGATCACCTTGAGCTGGATGAGCACCTGGCCCAGGAGCTGGGCCTGCAGGTGCTTTTTCGGCGCCACCCCGACGACCGCACCCTCCCGCAGGTACACGTGATCGGGCGGGTGCTCACCGATGGAGATCGCGCCGGTGAGACGGCTCGCGTGCACCGCCAGCAACACCTCGTCGAGCGGGACCTGCGTCAGGCGAAAGCGGAGGATCCCGCCGGGCGTGAGCCGCCGCAGGCCCTCCAGGATGGCCTCGTCCGTCACCGCGCGCGAGGATACCAGAGGCTCGACCGCGGGGACCGTTGTCCACCCCGGTCCGCCATGCTAACGCCGCGCCATGGCTCGCATTTCAGCGAGGTTCCTGGTCCTCGCCTCCGCGTTGTCGGGCGCGGCCGGCTGTCCGGCGTCCCCTCCGGCCGAGCCGCCCTATCCGGCGCCGGTGCTCGAGACCGGCGGCAAGGTCCTCACCCGGATCGGGCCCGTCACCCTCACCACCGCCGAGATCGAGAAGCGCATCCGGCAGCAGAGCCCCTTCGTCCGGGTCCAGCTCAAGGACCCCGCGAAGCTCGAGCAGTTCGTCGACGAGCAGATCCGGAACGAGGTGCTCGCCCAGGAGGCGTGGCGCCAGAAGCTGTACGACGATCCGGAGGTCGAGAGCGAGCTCCGCCGCGTGATGATCCAGAAGCTCATGCGAGATCACCTGCAGGCGGTGAAGGATCAGGTCGACACCACCGAGACCGAGCTGCGCGCCGCCTACCAGGAGCGCTTCGACGAGTTCAACAAGCCCGAGAAGATCCGCCTCTCCCAGATCGTCCGGTTCGTCGACGACGACCAGGAGCGCAAGGAGGCCCGGAAGCTCCTGGAGAGGGTGAAGGCCGACGTCCTCGAGCGCCAGAAGAAGAATGACCAGCGAGCCTTCGCTGAGGCCGCCCGCGCACACTCGGAGGACGACAACACCAAGCTGGGCGGCGGAGACCTCCAGTTCATGAGCAAGTCGGAGCTGTCGGCGCGCTACGGCCCCGACGTCGCCGAGCACATGTTCTCCGCCGTCGAGATCGGCGACATGGCCATCGCAGACGCCCCCAACGCCGTCGTCCTCTTCAAGAAGACCGGCAAGCGGCGCGCCGTCGAGCGCACGCTGGAGCAGGTCAAGCCGCAGGTTCGCGGGGTGCTGCTCGGCGAGAAGCGGACCAAGGCCTTCGAGGCCTACGTCTTGGAGATCGAGCAGAAGAACGGGGTGAAGATCGATCTCGAGGCGCTCCCGTCGATCAAGGTCGACATGAACGCGGCCACCGAGCCCGGGGCGCCCGAGGACGATTGATGCGAAGCCGCGCGCTCCTGCTGCTCTTCCTGGCCGGCTGTCCCCACGAGCGCGATCCTCGCTCGCTCCCGCTGGTGGAGATCCTCCCGGCCGGCGCCGCGGAGACGCAGCCCGCCATCGAGATCACCCCGCGGGATCTGAAGCGCGCGATCGCCCGTCTCCGCATCGAGCGCGAGGGCGTCGACGCCGGGCCGCTGCCGAAGAAGCTCAAGCAGCACGTCGTCGACCAGCTGATCGATCAGCGGATCCTCGCGATCGAGGCCGATCGGTTGAAGGTGGCAGTGTCGACCGTCGCGGTGGCGCGAGAGATCGCCGAGATGAAGCAGAGCCTCCCGCCCCACCGCTTCGAGCGTTTCTTGGTGGAGACGTATCAGACGGAGAAGGACCTCGAGCGCGCGATCGCCGAGCGGCTCGCCGCCACCCAGGTGATGGCGCGCGAGCTCGAGGGACAGGTCGAGGTGACGGACCAGGAGCTCGAGCAGGCCTGGCAGAGGATGCCGGAGGAGCAGCGGGTCCACCGTGCCCGCGTGCACGCCGCGCAGATCGTGGTGCCGACCGAGGACATCGGCCTGGCGATCGTGAAGAAGCTTCGCGCGCCCAAGCCCGCGGACTTTGCCGAGCTGGCCAAGGCGAACAGCATCGCGCCGGAGGCGGAACACGGCGGCGACCTCGGATGGTTCGAGAAGGGGGACATGCCGGCCGTCTTCGACCAGGTCTGCTTCTCGCTCGACCCGGGCCAGATCTCGGAGCTGACCGCCTCCGAGCTCGGCTATCACGTTTTCAAGGTGATCGAGCGCGAGGCGGAGCGGCCGATGACGTTCGAGGAGGCCAAGCCGCTGCTCCTCGAGCAGCTGAAGAGCGCTCGAGTGCGCACACGCGAGGACGCCCTCATGAAGTCGCTGGCGTCGAGGTATCGCGTCGTGCGACACGACGACCGGATCGCCGCGATCGAATAGGGAAGATGGTGAAAGAATGAGCAGTATGCCTGTGCTCCTGGCCGCCCTGGCCCTGGCCTCCCCCGGGGAGCGCCAGCTGGTCGATCGCGTGGCCGCGGTGGTGAACGACGAGGTCATCACGATGTCGGAGGTGGACGCCGCGGCGGTCCCGTTCATGGACAACGCGCCGACCGAGGAGAAGAAGAAGGCGCTCTACAAGGACGTGCTCGACCAGCTGATCTCCGAGCGTCTCCTCAGCCAGCAGATCAAAGAAGCGAACATCACCGTCACCGACGAGGACGTCGAGGCTGCGATCCAGGACATCCTCAAGCGCAACAAGATCACGATGGACGAGCTGCAGGCGGCGCTCGATCAGAACGGCACCTCCATGAGCAAGTACAAGGAGGACCTCAAGACGCAGCTGACCAGGCTCAAGATCGTCGATCAGAAGGTGCGCCAGCGCGTGGTGGTCCCCGAGGCCGAGATCAAGGCCGAGTACGAGAAGCGCACCGCAGGCGAGAAGAAGACGCAGCTGGTCCACATTCGACACATCTTCTTCCGCTGGGGCGACAACGCCGGCCCGGACGAGCGACAGCGGGTGCTCGAGCGGGCGCGCCAGGCGCGCAACCGGGTGGTGAACGGCGAGGCCTTCGACGCGGTGGCGAAGGAGGTCAGCGAGGGACCGACCGCCTCCACCGGTGGCGATCTCGGGCTCGATCTCCGAGAAGGGCCTGCTGCCCGAGCTCGCGCGCGCGCTCACGAACACGAAGATCAACGAGATCACGCAGCCGGTGGAGACCAACAACGGGGTCCACGTGGTGCAGCTGCTCGAACGCCAGGCGCAGCAACCGACGACCTTCGCCTCGGTCCACGACACGATCTATCAGGAGCTCTACCAGAAGGAGGTCGAGCGCCAGATGAAAGTCTGGATCGACGAGCTCAAGGGGCAGAGCGCGATCGACATCCGCTTGTGATCCTCGCGCTGCTGCTCGTCACCATCGGTTCCCGCGAGCTCGAGGCCGATCCGACCAACTACCTGGGCGCGGTGGCGCTGCTCGGCCCCGGGGACGTGCTCCGCCTGGCCCCCGGGACCTACCGCGACTGCCTCGAGCTCGACGGGCTCCACGGGACCGCGGACGAGCCGATCGCGATCACCGGACCGGAGGATCGCACGGCCGTGTTCCTGGGAGAGCGCTGCGACGGCTGGACCAACCGCAGCCGCGTCATCGTACAGATCGAGGACTCGAGCTGGCTGATCGTGCGGAACCTGGAGCTCGACGCCCAGGGACTCCCGGTGGACGGCGTGGAGGCGGGCTACGGCGACACCCCGGTGCACCACGTGACGATCGAGAACCTCTACATCCACGACAACGCGGTCTCGAACCAGGAGAACGGGATCTCCAGCTTCGCGACCGCGTGGGACTGGACGATCCGGAACAACTTCATCGAGCACACCGGCACCGGCATCTATCTCGGCAACTCGACCGGGACCGATCCGTTCATCCGCGGGACGATCGAGGACAACGTGATCCTCGCTCCGCGCGGCTACGGCATGCAGATCAAGCACCAGCTCCCGCGCCCGCGGCACGCCGGCATGCCGCCCGACGGCAGCGCCACCATCATCCGGCGGAACCTCTTCGTGAAGGCCGAGGGCGCGACGCTCGGCGAGGAGGGACGCCCCAACCTGCTGGTCGGACACCTCCCGCTCGAAGGCTACGGCGCACACGATCGCTATCTGATCTATGCGAACACGTTCTTCGAGAACCAGACCGACGACGAGGCGCTCTTTCAGGGCGAGGGCAACATCGACTTCTACGACAACGTCCTCATCAACAGCTTCGCGGGGATCGGCGTCTGGATCCGCCCGCACAACGACGTCCCGAGGGACGTGCAGATCCACGAGAACACGTTTCTCTGCGCGGGTCCCGCCCTGGTGATCGAGGGCGGGGGCCTGATGTACGCGCAGACCGCCCGTGGCAACGCCATCTTCTCGGACGACGGGGCACCGGCGGTCGGGCCCCCCGGGGTGATCGGCGACAACTCGATCGGAAGCCTCATGGACGCCCGCTTCCTCCTCGCGGATCCCTCCTTCGACCTGCAGCTGGCGGATCTGCACCCATTGCCGGGGATGCTGGTGGCGCCGCCGTCCCGCGAGACCGCCCGTCAGGACTTTGACGGACGCATCCGGGTCAGCGCGTACTACGGGGCCTTCGCGGGCCCCTGAAAGCGGGCGGTAAGCGCAAGGCGGACCGCCGTTACGCATGCTCCCCATGTGGGTCGTCGTAACCTGGCCGAGCGTGCCCTCGCCGACGAGACGTTGCGCGAGCCGTTGCCGGTCACCTGTTTTATCGCGACACCCGGGCTGACGGACGAGCCCACGTTCAGCGTGGCGATGCCGTTGAAGCCGGTCTACTCTCCACCAGACGAGGGTGACACGGGCTACCTGACGCGGCGGCCCGAGCGCGTCTTCGTGGGACCGGTCCCGAGCCCTCGACCGCTGGTGCGCGCCACCCCGATCCCCCTCCCGCGGCGCCCAATCGAGCGCGCACCACAGGCTCCGGTGCCGAAGATCTCGCGTCGTTCCGACACGGTTCGCTCGCTCCCTCCACCCGAGCGCCTGCAGATCTCCTCGCTGATGATTTTCTGGGGGGTGGCGCTCTTGGGCTCTCTCGCCGCGATCGGGGCCGCGCTCGCCTCGTGGTAACCTGTCCGGTGCTTTGACCCACTTCGAGCCGTCCGGCGTCATCACGCTCACCACCGACTTCGGCCACAAGGGGCCGTTCGTCGCCACGATGAAGGGCGTGATGCTGTCGCGATTCCCGGAGGCCCGGATCATCAATCTCACGCACGAGACCGTGGTCCATTGGCCGGCGGAGGCTGGCTTCTGGCTCCAGCGCTCGTACCAGTACTTTCCGCAGGGCACGGTGCACGTCGCGGTCGTCGATCCCGGCGTGGGCACGCGGCGCGACATCATCACTTTGATGCACGACGGGCACGCGTTCATCGCGCCGGACAACGGCCTCTTGGCGCCCATGATCAACGATGCGAGCGACGCGATCGTCCACAAGCTCGACGACAGCGCGATGGAGCGGTTCGAGCTGCCGACGCCGAGCGCCACCTTCCACGGCCGCGACATCTTCGCGCCGCTCGGCGCCGAGATGGCGGCCGGGCGGCTCAAGCCTTGGGAGATCGGCCCACCCACCAGCGACGTCGTCCCTTCGTGGGTCGACGAGCCCATCGCCACGCGCTCCCGGGTCTCCGGCCTCGTGATCGCCGTCGACAACTTCGGGAACCTGATCACCAACATCGATCAGTCGCTGCTCGAGCGCTTCGCCCAGCCCACGGTGAACATCGCCGGCCATCAACTCGAGCTCCGGCGGACCTACGGCGACGTCACGCCGGGCGATTACCTGGCCTTGATCAACTCCTTTGGCGTCCTCGAGATCGCCCGCGCCGAGAAGAACGCCTCGGACGGCCTGGGCGTGGAGCGGGGCGCGCCGGTCGTGGTCACGGAGGCGGATTGACCGCCGGAGACGTCGATCGCAGCATGCGGTCAAAGTGCATAGTGCAGCTCAATACTCAGCGCAGGTTGCGCTCGCCCTCGCCCTGGTCGCCTGCGAGCCCGCGACCCTGGCCCCGGCACCTTCGGCCGACCTCCCGGACGCCGGCTCGACCCCGATGAAGGACGCCGAGACCGCGCCCGTGGCCGCCGACGCCGCGGTGCCGCCCGATCCACCGGATGCCGCGCCGAGCGATGGGGGATCCGTCCCCCCCGACGCCGGCGAGCCGCCACCCCTGGACGCGGGTCCCGCCGACGCGGGCACCCTGCCCCTCGGCGCCCTCTGCTTCTCGGACATCTACGATCCGAACGCCGCCAGCCCCGACTACGATCAGTTCTCACCGACGTACGGCAGCCACTGCTTCGGCACCAATCATCAGGACATCAACGGCGTCGAGCGCGTCGTCTTTCTCGGTGACTCCGTCACGGTCGGCACACCCCCGACTCCGCACGACGAGTTCTATCGATCGGTCCTCGCCGATCGGCTGGCCACACAGTTCAACCTGCAACCGCCGAGCGACGCCTGGAAGCGCGCCTCGGTCCTCGACGGCACCGCCCTGGTCCAGTCGTCCGGCGACTTCGCCAGCTGCGCCAAATGGGGCGCACGCACCGACGATCTGATGGAGGACAACACGCAGATCCTCGACTGCTTCCCCGAGTCGGAGCGCAACAAGCGGACCCTTGTGATCATGACGATCGGCGGCAACGACATCGCCGCCCTCACCAAGGCTGGCGCACCCTCAGGCGGGCACACCTACGCCGAGGTCGAGCAGATGACCGAAGACTTCGTCGCCAAGCTCGAGCTGGCGCTCTCCTGGTTCCGCGAGGACCCCAGCCGGTTCCCCAACGGCGTCTTCGTGGTGTTCTCGAACATGTTCGAGTTCACGGACGCGACCGGCGACGTCACCTCGTGCCCCGCCGCCGGCGTCGCAGGCTTCGACGAGCCGTGGGCCAACCCCGCCGACCTCGAGCACCTGGTGATCTGGGCGAACGAGCAGTACATGCGGATCGCCGTCGAGACCCAGACGGACATGATCTTCATGCTGGAGACGTTCTGCGGCCACGGCTATCACAATGAGGACGCCGCGGGACGTTGCTACCGAGGTCCGGGGACCGAGCGCTGGTTCGACGTCAGCTGCATCCACCCGAACCCGACGGGTCACGGCGTCATCAGCGACATGTTCATGAGCGTGATCCTCGAGTGAGCGGGTCTTAGAACAACCGGTCCTAAAACCGTTCCGTTCGCTATTCCGTGTTGCACTTGTTCTGGCATTCGCTGTTCGTGTTCAGCTCATGAAGGGGAACGCCGAGACACGGAACAGCGTACGATCTGGAGGTTTTCGGACCGGTTCTTACTTCTTCTTGTTCTTGCCTTCGGCGTAGATCGCGAAGAACGCGCCCTGCGGATCCACGCACTGGGCGATGACGTCATCCCCGGGGATGTCCATCGGACCGTTCATGATCTTGCCGCCGTTCTTCTTGATGCGATCGACCGTCGTGCCCATGTCCTGGACCGTCACGTAGTGGAGCCAGTGCGGGGGCACCTTCATCTGCTTCGCCATGTTCGACATGCCGCCGCGCGTCTGCTCGGAGCTGTCCTGGAACATCAGGTACGTACCCGCCGGCCCCATCTCCATGGAGCCTCGCTCGGCCCACCCGAACAGCTCGCCGTAGAACTTCCACGCCGCCTCGTAGTCGGTGGTGTTGAGCTCGGCCCAGCTGAAGCTCCCCTGCGCGCTTCGATCCGGCGGGGTCATGGTGCCCTCGCCCGTGAAGATCGCGAACGCCGCGCCCTGCGGATCCGCCAGAATCGCGATACGACCCACCTTCGGCACGTCGAAGGCCGGAACCAGGCTCCTGCCGCCCAGCTTCTCGACCTTCTTGACGGACGCATCGACGTTGTCGACGCTCGTGTACGCGATCCAGTGGGGCGGAGCGCCCATCTTCTGCGCCTCCGTCGGCAACGGCATCAGCCCGCCGATCGGTTTCTCACCCGCGAGCCACATCGTGTACGGCATCTTCGGATCGGAGTCCTGGTAGACCTGGGTCTTCCAGCCGATGACCTCGCTGTAGAAGCGCTTCGCGCCGTCCAGGTCGGTCGTCATCAGATCAAACCAAACGTTCTGTCCTCTCATCTCGTCAAACCTCCTCTGGTTCTCATCGCCCGGTCGTCAGCACGACGCGGAATCGAGCCTTGCCACTGATCATGTGCTCGTACGCCTCGGATGCGCGTTCGAGCGGATAAACTTCGTTCATGGAGCGCACGCCGGAGAGGACGCTGAACGAGAGCGCGTCCTCCGAGTCGATCGACGTGCCCGAATAGCAGCCCTCGACGGACTGCTTGCCCATGATGAGCTGGAGCGGCGAGATCTGGAGCGAGGGCACCGCGCCCGCGATCAGGAACGTGCCCTTGAGCCCGAGGCCGCCGATCACCGACTGCATCGCGTCTGGGTGGGTGACGGTCGCGAGGATGACCTTGGCTCCGCCCAGCTTCTGGAGCTCGACGGCGGGATCCTGCGACGTGCTGTCGAGGTACTGGTGTGCGCCCAGCTTGCGGGCGAGCGCCTCCTTGTCCTTGCCGCGCGCGATCGCGATCGTCTTGAAGCCCATCTTGGCCGCGTACTGCACGCCGAGGTGACCGAGGCCGCCCAGGCCCAGCACCGCGACCACCTCGCCCGGACGCGCCTCGCTGCTCCTGAGCGCGTTGAACGTGGTGAGGCCGGCGCACATCAGCGGGGCCGCCTCGACTGCGCTCAGCCCCTCCGGGACCGACGCCACCGCCGACTCGGGCGCGATCATGTACTCGCCGTAACCGCCGTCGTAGGTGATACCGGTGATCTGCGGGTTGGTCTGGCAGCCAAAGAAGTTGCCCCGGCGGCAGGCGTTGCAGCGGCCGCAGCTGCCGCCGTGCCAGCCCACGCCGACCCGCTGCCCGCGCGACAGCCGCTCGACGCCGCTTCCGACCTCGTCGACGACACCGACGACCTCATGTCCCGGGATGCGCGGGTACTCGATCCCGGGGAACGCGCCGACCTTCGTCAGCGAGTCGCTATGACAGATCCCGCACGCCTGCACCTTCACGCGCACGAAGCCCGGACCAGGCTCGGGCACGTCGCGCTCGACGATCTCGAGCGGTGCATTGGGACGGGAGACCTGAACGACCTTCATCTTGGCCACGAAAAAACCTCCATGTTCGAGTTGGGGCCGGGAGACTCCCACGACCACGCCCTCGACGCCACCGGCCTGGATCCTGTGCCAAACCTAGCCCGACGAGCACGAGGCCGCTCCGTGATGAGAGTGTGACGATGCGCCACGGATCCACTGTTTTGTAGATCCGTATAATTGTATCAAGAAAGTACCGATTCTCTTGGGAAAGCCGCTTCTCCTAGTCTTGCGAGATGCGGTCGAGAGCGCTCGGGTCATTGCTGATCATCGCTGCATGCGGCGAGCCTACTCCTGACTTCGAACCCCCGGACGGCGATGCCGGCTTCGAGGACGCCGGCCAGCTCGACGCCGCAACTCCGACGGACGCGGGCGATGTCGACGCCGCCTTCGCGCCCTCGACCTCCTTCGCTGGGGACGTGGCGCCGATCCTCCAGCATCGCTGCCAGGGCTGCCACTTCGTCACGGACAATCCGCCCCAGATCCTCATCGACGGCGACGCCACTCCGACCTATGAGCGCCTCCTCTCTGCCCGCTCCACCACCGCAGATCTCGCGCTGATCGCCCCCGGACGCCCTGAAGAGAGCTACCTATGGCACAAGGTTCACGGCACCCAGCGCAGCGCCGGCGGCGCCGGCAACCGCATGCCCCCACCCGTCGCCTCGCCGATGACGCCGGCCGAGCTCGCCACCGTCGACCGCTGGATCGAAGGCGGCGCCCTCCCCTGATCGGACCTCACGTCCCCGTCATCTGTCTCAGACTTGCTGGATGGGGGAACTCGAGCGGCGTGGCGCGCTCGAGGCGGCCGGCGGCGCGCTCGCGCTCGGCCTCGAACAGCGTCGCGGCGCCCGTCTCCTTGGCATCCTCCAGCCCGGCCAGAATGAAGGCGAGGCGCTCGAGGGGTTCGACCAGCCCGGCCAGGTCGCAGAGCGCCTCGGGATCGAGCGACGTCAGGACCTCGGCGAGTGCGCTCGAATCCCAATCCGCGCGCTCCCCACGGGACTCGAGGTGCTCGCGGAGGCGGGGCGCATCGAGGCAGTCGAAGAACCGCTTCGCCAGCGAGCGTCCCATCTCCACCATGTGCTCGCGCGTGTACGCCACCAGCTCGCGCTCGTCGATGTCGGCATCGGCGTAGCGGAGCATGACCGAGGTGTCCATCACCTGCCGGTACGCCTTCTCGTACTCGAGGATCCGCGCCGCGACCTGGTCGGCCTCGGTCGCCGGCTCGATCGAGGCCGGGTCGTAGCGCACCGAACCGTCCTCGAGCGACAGCTCGATCCCCTTGTCGCGGAGGCCGCGCTGGAAGGCGTCGAGCAGCGGGTGGGCGTGCTGATCGATCTGGTCCAGCGTGCCCAGGTTGAGAAATGGCCCGTAGTGCTCGCCGCGGGCGGAGGCGTAGGCGTAGCTCCCCACGCGGAACTCCTCGGCGTCTGGGTTGTGCGCGCCGTACTCGCTCTTCATCACCCGATCGACGAAGGCATCGTCGCTGTCGATCACCAGATCGATGTCCGAGTTCGGCCCGAAGCGCCCTTTGAGCACGCCGCCCATGAGGTAGAGCTCCGCGTCGCCGCGGCCGCCGGCCAGCTCGCGAAAGCGACGGACCGCCCGTCCGAGCTGGCGCTCCTTGGCGGTGAGAGCCTCGATGACCTCACGGTCCGTGTACGGCTGGGCGAGATCGCGCTCGAGCTTCATCTGCCACCGCGGTGCGATCGGCAGGTCGTCGAGGTCGCGCGCCACCTCGCGGGCCGAGCCGTCGCCCAGCATGTGCCAGGGGACCCCGTTGAGGAGGTAGAGGCTCAGGTTGTAGCGCAAGACCGAGTGCTCGGGGCCCACGAGATCGGGGGGAGCATCTCTTCGACGACCCGCCAGGCGCGCTCGAAGCGGCCCTCGAGGGCGGCGTCACCGTCCAGCGGCACCAGCTCTTCGATCCCGAGGTGCTCGACGAGACGGTCCGCGAACGCGTGGAAGCTCGCCGTGACACCCCGATCGTCGACGTGGCTCTCGAGCGTCTGGTCCGTCCCGGGGAGATCGGAGACGATATGGAGCACCGAGAGCCGTACGCTCTGACCGGCGAGCGCCTCGGCGAAGTGCTTGGCCTCCATCTCGACCGAGTCGTAGCCCGCGGCCGTCAGCGCCTTCACCACGGCCTCCGTCTCGACCAACGGTGAGCGCACCGTCGCCGTCTTCGCGAAGGGATGCTCTTCGAAGCGGGCGGCGCCGTCCCTCTTCACGGCGGCCCGGATCAGATCGTTCGGGTGCAGGCGCCCGTCGTAGCGGGTCGGGAGCATCTGGTCACCGACTGCGAGACCTTCGCCCAGGCCTCCGCAGGTCCCCACGACGGTGACCTGTCGAATGTCGCGATCGACGATCGCCTTGCCGAGCGTGTGGGCCAGATCGCCGTACGGCATCCGCGTCACCAAAAGATGCTTCACCTGGCCGGACGCGTTCTTGTAGCTGAACATCGCCTGATCGAGGAACTCGCCCTGTTGGGGGCGCTGCAGGCGATCCGAGCTGCCGGTCTTCAGCTCCCCGTCCTGAAACAGGCTGGTGAGCTCGGTGACCCGGACGTGCGCCGCCGCCACCGCGGCGAGCTTCGCCTCGAGCTCCAGCACCGCGTCCACCTGGGCCTGGCGCTTGAAGACGCTCCGCCGGTCGGCGCCCGACAGGATCTCGGGGAGGAACACGCCGTCGAGAGCGCTGGCGGCGTTCCGGTACGCGCGGGCCGCCGGTCCCGGGAGACGGTCCGCGCGACGCTCGATCTTCCGCTTCAGCGTCTGAACCGGATCCGGCCCCATGCGCAGCAACCGTCCAAACTTCTCCGCAGCCCGATGGCGGCCGATCAATTCCTTTCGCATCCCGTTGACGAACCCGACGACCACGGTGTCGGGCACGCGGTTGCTGGCCAGGAGCGCGCGGCTGTACTTGCGATAGATCTCCACCTCCCCGCGGACGGGATGAAGGTGCGTCTCCACCTGCTCGGACGAGAGCCCGCGACCCGAGACCTCCGCCAGCCGACAACGGTCCGGTCGGTCCGATCCGATCGCCAGCCGCCAGAGCATCTGCATGTGGAAGATCCGATCGCTGCCGCTGATCTCGGTGAGCAGGTATCTGATCTCGCCGGTGTCGGGCGAGCGCGCGAGGAAGAGCTGGTTGAACTGATCCGACTTCGGGACGTGGATCCGGGATACCTCGGTAAAGCCGCGCCGAGCCAGCGACGCGAACGATTCGTCCTTTGACGTCTGGTGAAATTCGACCACGCGCCTGTTGTCGAGCGCGTCCTCCACCACACCGTCCCAGACGCGCGTCTCGATGTAGCGATCCCGGTTGTGCATCGAGTGGGGTGCGTCGGGATCGAAGCGCGCAACACTCGGGTCGAAGCCTTTCACCACCTGCTCGATCGGTCCCGGCCCCGGCGGTGCGTGGATGGTCTGGACCTGACCGAGCGCATACATGTCTTCGAACTCGCGGCCGAACCGGTGGTGCGTGAGCAGGTCGCGAGCGCGCGCCACCGCCGCGGCGGCCGCCTCCGGATCCAGACCGGCACGACGGAGGATCGCCTCCAGCTGGACCCAGCGATCGCCCGGCTCGACCTCGAGCGGCAGGTCGGCCAGGGCACGGCTGCAAGCCGCGCGCAGCGCTTGGTCGTCCTCGGCCTCGAGCGCGTGGATCGCCAGGCGAAGGCTGGCGCGCCGGCCCTCGCGGTTGAGGTGGCCCGTGAGGTCCGCCCACGTCTTCTCCGGATCGCCCAGGAGCGGCTCGAGCTGACGCTCGAGGCCCATCTCGACGATCGCTCGATCGAGCCCGGTGTCCCGGAGCGCGCGACGGATGCGATCCCGATGGAGGCCCTGCTTCGACATCTTGAGCGCGGTGATCGCGACTTCGATGACGTCGCCCTCCACCGGCTGGCGCCCGGCCCGCTTGTGGGCTCGATACGCCTCGACCAGCCGCGTGAGATCGAGGCGGCCGTTGGAACCCCCAGCCTCCACCAGGCGCTCGAAGTACCGGGCCATCCGCGCGAGCGTGCCGTTGCGGCGAGCCACCTCCATCTCGCGACGGATGTGGGCGGTCGTCTCGGGGCTGAGCCGGAGAGACGGGTAGCGATTGAGCAGCTTGAGCGCGCGGAACGCGTGGCTCGGCCGATGGCTGAAGCGGAAGTCATCCGGAAAAAGGTGGATCCGGCCGGCGGCCAGATCGTCGAGACCCCGTCCCGAGGAGTCGTACACGTCACCGCGGTTCGTCAGGCCGATCTTGTCGATGGTCGCGCCGCGATCGGCTCCGAAGGGCCGCGGCTTCGAGAGGTCCGCGGCCCAGTCGAGCTTGTGCGCCGCCCCTAATTCCAGCCCCACCTCCTGTTTGAACGCGGCGGCCTGCGGATGATCCCCCTCGAAGATCAGATCGAGATCCGACGCCGGCGAGCGCTCCTCACCGAGCAGCAGATCCCGCGCGGTGCCGCCGTAGACGCCCCACGTGATGCCGTAGCGTGAAGCGATGGTCTCGATCGCGCGGAGGGTCGGATCTGCCTCGAAGAACGGCGCGCCCCCCAGCACCGAAAACGACTGGAGCGCCGCTCGGGCCCGGGCGGGGTCGAGCGCGTAGTCGCTCCACCCCAGCCGTCGCACCGACGACGCGCGCGTCTCGGGCAGAGGGGGGCTCGGCGCAGGGGACGCCGCCGGTGCCGGGGAACCCGGACGGAGGTCGTGTCCGGACCCGCGCCGGATCAGAGAGACCATGAGCTTGTATCGGTCTGTCTCCGAGCAGGTTTCGAGAAACGGTCCGGTGAGGATTGCCCGTTACAGGGGCGGTTTCACTTGCGCTCGCCGTTGCGACTGACGCGGGCGTGCGCCACCGGCGCCTCCAGGTCGACGAACGGATGGCCCGTGTCCCGCTCGAGCTGCTCCAGCCAGACGCGGTACAGCGGCCGCAGCGCCACCGGTACCCGCAGCTCGAGCGCCACCGCCGCGTCGGGATCCGACACCAGCGTTCGCACGGCCTCCATGTGGAGGAGCCGCGAGTGGAACGGATCGCTCAAGCGCACCAGGAAACGGCCGGACATGATCTCGGGCGGCGTGTCCGCCGGGACCAGCTCGAAGTCGACGCCGGCCTCCTCCATCGACGCACGCGCCTTCGGGGGCGCGTGGTGGGGGATGTGGATCCGCAGCATCAGGTCGAGCGCGTCCGAGCTGGCGGCGTCGAGCGCTTCGGCCTCGATCGGTCCGTGGTGCTTCACCACCAGCTTGCGATGGAGCGCGGTCAGGCGCCTTCGCTCCTCGTCGTCGAGGATGCAGACCTCGAAGTAGGCGTGCAGCTTCTCGAGCGCGGTTCGCGAAGACCTCAGACGCTCGACGATCCGATCCGAGGAGCGCACCAGCGGCGGTCCGAAGCCCACCTGATAGCTGGCGATCCACGCGTGCGCGAAGGCCTCCTGGAGGAGATGGGGGAGATCTCTCCGGCGCTCGCCCAGGATCGCAAACGACGACTCGAGGTTCGTCTTGGCGATCATCAGAAGGTCTTCTTCTGCCCCGAGATCGTCACGTAGGAGAGCACCTGGAGCTGCATGTCACCGATCAGCGCCGCCGCCACCATCCCGGCCTCGCGGAGCCCGTCGGGATCCGACTGACCATGCGCGAACTTGATGTGGGTCGGATCGGCGATGTCCTGTCCGAACGTCGGGTCCATCGCGATCCACTCCTTCCCCGTCCAGATCTCCACCCACTCGTGATAGCCGAACACGTGGCGCGGCCCGCCCACGTAGACCAGACCGGTGGCGAGGCGCGTCGGGATGCCCGCGATCTTGGCGAGCGCGGAGAACAGCACCGCGTGCTCGGTGCAGTCGCCCTCCTGGGTGTCGAGGGCCTCAATCGCAGAGGCGAACGCCCGCGCCAGGCTCTTGTTCTCGATGTGCTTGTAGACGAAGCCGTTGATCTTCTTCGCCGCCTTCCACAGGTCCTTCTCGTCACCGACGACGTCCTGAACCGTCTTGACCAGCTTCTCGTCCTTGAGCGCCTCGTACGGTGTCTCCTTGAGGAACGTCCGCTTGTTTCGGATCGGCAGCTTGATCCCCTTCTTCGGCGGAGAGTCGGCCCGGATCACCAGCTCGACGAAGTCCTTCCCCTGCTTGGTCATCTTCTGGCGCGGCTCGCTGATGTACTTGGGGCGCTGGCCGTCCATGCTCTTGATCCGGACCTCGATCGTCTCGAGCTCGTCGCCTGTGGGGAGCGCGGCGGGGATCTCGAAGAGGGCCGAGTCGAAGATGTCGACGGTGGGCCCCATCGCGATCGCCTTCTCCTTGGTGGTCTCGGTGAACTCGGCGCCAATCCCGAGGAGCTCGGTCTTCCTGACGTGGCCGTCCGGCGCCACCAGCGCTCGGCTCTTGACCGGCCCGAGCTGCTCCTCGAGCACGAAGTCGTCGCCCTCCTTGCCGGTGATCGCCAACGAGTAGGGCTGGCGCTCCGCCTCGGCCTCGTCGATCGCCAGGCCCTTCTCCTTCTTGCCCACCTCGAGACCCGAGCCGATGAACAAGACCTCGAGGCTGGAGGCCAGCTTCACCGTCCCCTTCGCCAGGGAGATCTTCTCGTCGTGCTTGTCGCTCCCGACGGTCCGGGAGACCACGAAGACGTCGCCATCCCGATACCCCTCCACGTTCCGCTTCTCTCCGCCCTCGACGCGGGCGTGCTTGAAGCGCATCGGCGCGCCGTCCGGAGCGAACCAGGTGTCGGTGGTCGACTCCATCCGGATCACGTCCTTCTGGCGGGTCACGACCACCACCGACCACCGGTTGAGGTGGATCGCAGGTTGCTCGTTGATCTCCGTGGGCTCGTCCTTCGCGAACAGGTAGCCGACCTTGTTGTTCTTGAACTTGAAGTCGTACCAGACCTCACGAGGTGTGACGTTGGGCTTCTCGATGTCCGCCCGGGCCGGCGAGGGCGCCAGCGCGAGGAGCATCGGAAGGAGGAGGAGGGCTCGCATCGGGCCCCACCGTATCAAGCGGCTCTCCGCTTGCGCCACCACCAGACGACCAGGAGGGTTACGACCGCCGCCGCACCGAGCGAATAAATCACGGTCTTGTAGACGTGAAAGGCGTGCTCCATCTTCTCCGCGCTCTCCCCGACGGCCGTCCCCAGGCCGAGCACGGCGAGGGTCCAGCCCACGTTCGAGATGAGCCCGAAGGCCATCGTCTTGCCGATCGGGAGGCGGGCCACGCCGGCGGCGAAAAAAGTGACGGCCCGGACGCCCGGGAGAGCCCGGTTGATGGCGATCGCCCACATCCCGCGCTTGCGGAAGCCGACCATGAAGCGGTCGACGCGCCCCTTACCGAACAGGAGGTCGACCCAGCGCTCGCCCCGGAAGGTGCCGTCGGGGCGTGAGAGCAGGTGGCCGATCCCGTAGTGGATGAGCGCACCGGTGGCGCCGCCGGCGACCGCGACCACCGCCACCACCGGGAAAGGCTGGATGCCGGCGATGATGAGGAGGGAGGAGGCCAGCAGGATCGAGTCTGCCGGCAGCGGTGGGACCAGGTACTCGAGGCACGCCGCGGCGTACACGGCGAAGAGGGTCCAGGGCCCGTGGTTCTCGCGGACGAACTGGAGCAGCGTCTCCAATCAGGGCTCCCGCCCGACGGTGCGACCGAGGAGCCGATCGAGCCGCGCCGGATCCATCGCGATCAAGATCGTCTTGCCTCGGGCGACGCTGACACGACCGGGGGGGTCACCTTTCGTCTTCCGCACATACCGGGCCTCGGTCGTGATCACCTCGACCTTCGCGTCGTTCTTCGCCGACGAGTAGAACGCGGCCAGGTGCGCCGCGTCCAGCACCGCCTCCAGATCCGGCGACCGCCCCTTCTCCGTTCGCAGCACGACGTGCGCCCCGGCCGTACCGCGCGCGTGCAGCCACAGATCGTGGCCGCGCGCCCCGTTGAGGGTGAGGCGATCATTCTCGGCGGCGCCCCGTCCCACCCGGATCTCGCTCCCGTCCTTGGCGATGAAGCGTCTCGACCATCGATCGATCGGCTTCTTCTTCTCGGACTTCTCGCCGCGCTCCGCTTCGATCCGCTCGGACGCGGAGGCCGAGCGTGCGGCGAGCTGCTGGAGCGCATCGCCGGTGGCGTCCCCGATGCGCGCCTTCTCCCGCGCGATGTCGTCCAGCTGGGCGGTCACCTCGGCGAGACGCCGCGACACGATCGGTGATCCGCGGGCGGCCTTCTTCGCACGCGCGAAGTAGCGCTCCATGTTCGCCTTCGCTGAGAGCGCGGGATCGAGCCGCACGGTCACGGGTGCGCCCGTGCTCCAATCGGCGGCCTCGATCGCGCGCGCGCCCTTCGGCACGCGGTGGAGCATCGACTTGAGGCGCTCGCCGTGACCGCCTTCGGCCTCCATCCGTGCCAGCTTGTCGCGGTCGCCGGTCAGGTTCTGGGCCAGGCGCTGCAGCTTCTTCTCTCGCTTGAGCAAGCCGCTCAAAAGGCTCGCTTTCAGCCGGTTCTCGGCCTCTGTTGGGCCGATCCGGTCGAGCTCGACCGCCCGCTGCTCGGACAAGGGGAAGCGATCAGGAACCGGGCCGGGTTCGGGCATCGCCCGCCCGCTCGGCGGGAGGAAACGAAACGGGTTCTTCCGCCCCGCCAGGTCGATCTCGAGCCCGCCGTCGCCGACGTCAATCCGCACGGCGCGGCCGTCGTAGGCGAGATCGATCAGCGGCTTGCCCTCGAGACGCTCGCGCAGGGTCCGCTGGGTCGAGCCGCCCGGGACCGTGCGCGGCGGTCGCTCATCCACGAGGTGCACGCGACCGAGGTCCGCGCTCACGAGCAACAACAAGGTTCGACCGGGGACGCGGATCGCAAACACGACCGATCGATCGTCGACGCGATCGATCTTCTGCACGCGACCGCCGAGCAGAGGACGAAGCTCGGTGATCACGTCGTGAATCGCATCGGGCTTCATCTCCAAAAAACGAACGGCCCGCACCTCGAATCCGAGGGCGGGCCGATTTCACTCACGAAGGACCTGAGCGAGCTTAGGCCTTCTTCTTCTTGCGACGGCGCTTTCCCTTCTTCTTCGTTGCCGCCCCGCCTTCTGCAGGCGCGGCAGCAGATGCCTTCTTCTTGGCCTTCTTGCGACGCTTCTTGGCGGCCTTCTTCTTGGTGGCCTTCTTCTTGGTAGCCTTCTTCGTCGCTGCCTTCTTCTTGCCGCCGCGCTTCTTCTTGCCGCCGGCCTTCTTGGTGGTCGTCTTCTTTTTCTTTCTGGTAGCCATCCGTAACCTCTCTTGCGCCTTCTGGAGGCGAAGTTGACCTGAAATGTACGAATGCCCAGGCGCGATGTCAACAAGCCGAACCGTGTCGCGTCGCGATCGAGCACCGATCGATCGCGAACCGCGATCGATCCGCGCGTTCGATCCGCGCCTCGATCGCGCATCGATCGTGGTTCGTGACGAGCGATCGCGCGCCCGCGATTTCGGATCTTCGCGATCTGTCGCATCTCGAATTCTGTTTTAAAAATGGGCTTTCGATGCTGAATTTGGATCGTGTCAACTTCGTTGTCAGCGCTCGGGATCGATCCTTCGAACACCGAGATCGATCGAGCGTCGGTCGCGCGATCGATGATGTCGTACCTGTTCGGCGCCCGTGCTCGACGGTCTCGATCGGGATCGAATTTTTTCGATCGTCGGGCGCCGCGGGTGGCCGAGATCACCACCCGACGGCGTCCGATCCGATCGCCCGCGCGCTGGGATCGGGGAGCCCGATCCGAGCGCGAGCGCACGGTGAACGATCGAAACGATCCGCGCGCGCGCGATCCGCGCGTGCGCGGGATGGCGCCAGCGTCGGTCGCGAGCGCGCGCCGCGCGAACGGGGTGCGAAGGATGGCGCGGTCTAGATACGGGCGCGGTGGCCGGTGAGAACGACGAGGGTGTATCCGTCGGGTTCCTCAAGCAAATCGAGGTGATAGTGCGTCGATAGCCGGTCCGCGATCGCCGCCACCGGAGACATGCGAGGGGCGATCGACAGCCCGAACGCGCGGCCGTCGATCCCGATCGAGACGCGGGTCCCGGCCGCCGCGTGCACACCGATCCGAAGGACGCCGCGACCGATCCGTTTCACCAACCAGCGCTCGGTGGCGCGGGCCCAGTCGATCTCGACGCAGCCGACGGGGAGCGGTGCAGCCCGGCGGAGCGCGCGCGTCGCCCGGTGATTGCGGCGGACCACGGCTTCCCGCAAGATCACCGCGATCGCGGTCCCCTTCGCCAGCGTATTGCCAGGATCGACCCATTCCGGCGCAATCTCGCCGGTCGACGCTGGCGTCTCGGCCGGGGCCTCCTCGCCGTCGCCGCCGCGCGGCCGGCCGAGCCGATGCCGCCGGAGGACCGGGACAGAGACCTCCGTGTCTCGCCGGCAGAGGTCGGCGAGCTCCTGCACCAAGGCGGAGTGCATCATTCCATGGCGCAGGACGGCCCATTCGGCACCCTCAGGGCTGCCGAAAGGTAGGACACCTGCGTACGATGGGTATCGGCGCCGGATCACATTCGTTGTGCGTCTTGGCGGCCCGCCCGACCGAAGGACTTACCCATCACACGCCCTCTAAACGCGCGGTGAGGCTCGGGCTTCTCGTGGGCTTCGCGGGCGCTGTCGCGGGCGTGTGGATCGGGCGCTGTGAGCGGGCCCCGTGGATGGGCGCGCTGCACCCGGTGGCGCGGGCCGACGGCCTCGAGCTGCGCCTCCATCTCGAGGGTCGATCGCCCGGCGACGAGCTCGGCCACCGCGTCGCCGGCGCCGGCAATCGCGATCGCGATCGCGATCGCGACGGGCGCAGCGACCTCATCGCCGGCGCGGCCCACGACCACGGCCACCGCTCGCGCGCGCGACGCGACGGACACGCGGATGTCATGGTGGGCGCGCCCGGACCTGGAAAGATGGCGTCGATCGGATCCTTCGCGTCGTCTCCGGGAAGGGCGGGACGCTCCTCGATCAGCGCTTCACGTTCGAGGCCTCACCCCCGCCGAGCCCCCTCTCCACGATCCGCTCGGCGCTTTCCGGCGCACGTGCGCTTCTGCCCCTGACCTTGCGGGCAGTTGAGGGCTTTTGCATACTCGCTCGGCTTGGAGGTCCAGCCGATCAGGGAGCGCGCGCGGCCCTCGGAGAAGCGCGCGGTGGAGCCGATCGATCTGACGATCCTGATCCCCGCGTTCAACGAGGAGGGCGCGATCGCCCTCGAGATCGATCACATCCACTCGGTCATGCGGGACAGCGGTCTCTGCTACGAGCTGATCGTGGTGGACGACGGCTCCCAGGACCAGACGGCGCGGATCGCCGAGACCAAGGAGTGCCGCGTGATCCGGCAGCCGCGGAACTTCGGCTATGGCGCCTCGCTGAAGCGCGGCTTCCGCGAGGCCAAGTCGGAGCTGGTGGTCATCACCGACGCCGACGGCACCTACCCCGCCGAGGACATCCCGCGCCTGATGAGCGAGGCCCGCCACTTCGACATGGTGGTGGGCGCGCGCGTGGGCGAGAACGTCAACATCCCGCTGGTGCGCCGCCCGCCCAAGTGGTTCCTGCGGATGCTGGCCTCCTATCTCGCCGGCGTGACCATCCCGGACCTGAACTCGGGCCTCCGCGTGATCCGCCGGTCGCACGTGCGGCGCTTCGCCCACATCCTGCCCTCGGGCTTCTCGTTCACCACCACCATCACCCTCGCGTGCCTCTGCAACGAGCTCACCGTCGGCTACGTCCCCATCGACTACAAGAAGCGGATCGGCGCCTCCAAGATCCGCTGGTCCCACGCCTATCACTTCCTGATGCTGATCCTGCGGGTGACCGTGCTGTTCAACCCGCTGAAGGTCTTCCTTCCCATGGGCTTGATCGTGTTCCTGGTCGGCCTGGGGAAGTTCGGCTACGACGTCACCAAGGAGAACCTCTCCGAGAGCGCGGTCATGTGCATCCTGGGCGGGGTGATCATCTGGGCCGTCGGTCTGCTCGCCGATCAGAACTCGAAGCTCTCCCTCGACCGCGAGACCTGGGAGTGAAGACCAAGCCGCTCAAGGCGCTCCTCCGGCTGGTGCTGAGCCTGGCCGTGCTGGCGATCGTCTTCGAGATCGTCGGGGGCGAGCGGATCCTGGAGGCCCTGCGCTCGGTGCGGTGGCTCCCCTGGCTCTCGGCGCTCTGCGGCTTCCTGGTCCTCCACCTGGCCAGCGCGATCAAGTGGCGCTACTTCCTCAGCCTGTCGGGTGCACAGATCCCCCTGAAGCCGACGTTCCGCTGCTACAGCGCCGGCCTCTTCGGCAACCTCTGCCTGCCCTCGCTGGTGGGCGGCGACGTCCTGCGCGCCGGGCTCGCCATGCGCCACACCAAGGAGAAGGAGGCCGTGGTCCTTTCGACGGTCATCGAGCGCCTCTCCGACGTGGCCGCGCTGGGCGTGCTCACGCTCTTCGGGATGATCGCGCTGCCCTCGGCGGTCGGCGAGCTGCACGCCGGCGCCGTCGACGGCTTCGTGGTGTTCGGGCTGCTGCTCGCGGGCGCCGTGATCGCCGGGTTCGGCGGCTGGTACCTGATGACCAAGGTGCCGCTCCGCAGGATGCCCAAGAAGCTCGCCAAGTTCTTCATCAAGGCGCTGCGGGCCTTCCGCACCGTGAAAGATCGGCCGCTCCGGCTCCTGCTGGGCGCGGCGATCTGCGTCGCGCTCCAGGCCGGCTTCGTCCTCATCAACGTCGGCCTCGGCGACATGATGGGCATGGACCTCGACCTCCGGCTCTGGTTCCTCCTCTGGCCGCTGTCGAAGATCGCCTCGATGCTCCCGGTCAGCCTCGGCGGGCTCGGCGTCCGCGAGGCGACGTTCGGGCTCCTGGTGAAGCCGTTCCTCGACAGCCGCCTGGCCGTGGCCGAGTCGCTGATCTGGCAGACCGTCCTCATCACCGGCGGCCTGATCGCCGGCGCGTACTGGCTCGCCTCGGGGACCCGGGATGAAGCCCGCTGAGCGCCTGCCCCCCGCGGTCTTCGCGGCCTTCGTGGCGGTCGCGCTGGCCCTCCGGCTCCCGCGCCTCGACACCGGCCTCTGGTACGACGAGATCTGGACGCTGGTGGACTTCGGCGGGCTCCCGTTCGGCACGCTCCTGACCACCTACGGCTCGGACAACAACCACCCGCTGTTCACGATCCTGGCCTGGATCTCGATCCACGTTTTCGGCCCCTCGACCTGGGCGCTCCGGCTCCCCGCGCTGGTGTTCGGCGTCGCGAGCGTGGCGATGCTCCTCCGCCTGGCGAGCCGCCTCGCGCCGCGCGGGGAGGCCCTGGCCGCCACCGCGCTCCTGACGGTCTCCTATCACCACGTCTGGTTCAGCCAGAACGCCCGCGGCTACACGGCGCTCCTGTTCTTCAGCCTGGCGGCCACCGACGGCCTGGTGCGCCTCCTCGAGGGCGACCGTCGCGCCTTCATCCCGTACGGCGTCTCGATCGCGCTCGCCACCTACACGCACATGACCGGCGTCTTCGTGGCCATGGCCCACGGGATCGTGCTCCTGATGCTCCTCGCCAGACGGGAGCCGGCCGCGCGACCGCTGCTGTACGGCCTGGCGGCGGGCACCATCGGATCGCTGCTCCTGCACGCCCCCATCCTGCGGGAGATGATCGAGTTCCTCTTCCTCCGGCGGCCGCAGATCAACGTGAAGTCGGAGTGGGTCAGCCCCTGGTGGACGATCCGCGCGGTCGCGCTCAGCCTGGGCGCCGGCTTGATCCCGGGCATGATCGCGCTGGCCGGCGGTGCGGCCGTCCTGATCGCGGGTGTTGCCGGCTGGTGGCGGGCGAACGCGCGGCTGACGGTCGCGTTCCTCGCGCCCGGGATGATCGGCGCTGCCGTCATGGTGGGGTTGGGGCGCAACCTGTGGCCCCGATTCTTCTTCTTCCTGGCCGGCTTCCTCCTGCTGATCATCGTGCGCGGCCTGTCGATCCTGGCCCGACTCCTGGCCCGCTTCGCCCCGTTCGATCTGCGGAGGCCGGCGGACCGCGCGCTCTTCTCGGCCGGCGTTACGGTCATGCTGCTCGGGTTCCTGGCGATCCTCCCGCGGGCCTATCTGCCCAAGCAGGACTTCGTCGGGGCGCGGGCGTACGTCGATCAGGTGCGGCAGCCCGGGCAGGTGATCATGACCGCCGGGTTGACCGACCTGCCGTACCAGCGGTGGTTGAAGACGAGCTACGTCTCGATCGACTCGGTGACGGCGCTCGATCGCGCGCTGTCCGGCACGGCGGGCGGCTACCTGCTCAGCACGCTCCCGACCTACCTCGAGTCGCGGCTCCCGGAGCTGGCGGCCGAGGTCAGCCGGCGCGGAACCGAGGTCAAGCGCTTCCCGGGCACGCTGGGCGGCGGCGACGTCGTGGTCATCCGCTTCCAAGCGACGCCTTGACTTGCTACGTTCTCCGCCGGTGTTGACCTCGAAGCGTGTCCTGGTGACCGGCGGTGCGGGCTTTCTGGGCTCGCACCTCTGCGAGCGGCTCCTCCACGACGGTCACGACGTGGTCTGCGCCGACAACTATTTCACGGGGCGCAAGTCGAACATCGTGCACCTGATGAACCACCCGATGTTCGAGGTCCTGCGGCACGACATCACGTTCCCGCTCTACGTCGAGGTGGACGACATCTACAACATGGCCTGCCCGGCCTCGCCGGTTCACTACCAGTACGATCCGGTGGCGACGACCAAGACCAGCGTCCACGGCGCCATCAACATGCTGGGCCTGGCCAAGCGGACCGGCGCGAAGATCTTCCAGGCCTCCACCAGCGAGGTCTACGGCGATCCCGAGGTGCACCC
This sequence comes from uncultured delta proteobacterium, assembly GCA_963803435.1. Taxonomy (GTDB): domain Bacteria; phylum Myxococcota; class Kuafuiibacteriia; order Kuafuiibacteriales; family Kuafuiibacteriaceae; genus CAWDML01. Next base: position 1,972,143 of record CAWDML010000001.1, read on the forward strand.
GCAGGTCGAGGAGTACCGTGGCAGCGCGAACCCCATCGGCCCGCGCGCCTGCTACGACGAGGGCAAGCGCTGCGCCGAGACGCTCTTCTTCGACTACCTGCGCCAGCACAAGGTCCGCATCAAGGTGGCGCGCATCTTCAACACCTACGGCCCCCGGATGCACCCGCAGGACGGGCGCGTGGTGTCGAACTTCATCATGCAGGCGCTGGCCGGCCAGCCGATCACGATCTACGGCGAGGGCAACCAGACCCGCTCGTTCTGCTACGTCGACGATCTGATCGAGGGCATCGTGCGCTTCATGGGCGAGGCCGACGAGACGACCGGCCCGCTCAACCTCGGCAACCCGCACGAGATCACGATCCGGGAGCTGGCGGAGACGATCATCCGTCTGACGGGGTCGAGATCGAAGCTCGATCTTCGCTCCGCTGCCCGAGGACGATCCCGTCCGCCGGTGCCCGGACATCTCGAGGGCGCGCGCCACGCTGGCCTGGGAGCCGAAGGTTCGACTGGAGGAAGGCCTCGAGCGGACGATCGCGTTCTTCCGGACGATCGCGTGACCGCCGGCGCGATCACCCCCCGCGGCCCTGGCTCGGGTCGTACCCGATCCCGATCGTGTGGGCCGCAAACGACACGATCAGTCGTCGAGCAGGAACGTTTCCGCGCGCGCCAGCGCGGCGGTGTCGGCGAGGACGTCCTTCGGGCGGTTGCCGAAGCCCAGCAGGCTGCCGGCCCACCTCATGTCGAGGTATTCGGCGGAGAGGCGGAGCGTCGCGAGGAGCGGCTCGGCGAGGCGATGGTCCTCGTCGGAGAGCGCGGTGATGTTGCGAAGGCTCTTGCCGGCCATCCGCGCCTTGAAGTCGACCTCGGTCGATCGGAGCCAGGCGCTCCAGTAGTCGAGGTAGAGCTTCGCCGCGGCGGGGAGGCTGTACCAGTACACCGGCGCGACGAACACCAGGTCGGTGGCGGCGAGCGTCGCGCGGAAGAGGACGCGCTCGGGACCGGTCGGGGCGGGGAACGGGACGCCCGCATGGCGGAGATCCTCGAACGGCGGGAGCGGGTGCTCGCTGAGGCGGAGCCACACCTGAGACGTCGTCTCCGGGAGCGCAGCCGCCGCCCGGCGGGCCAGCGTCTCGCTGTTGCCGTCGCGGCGGGCGCTCGCCAGCAGGAACAGGAAGGCACGCGCGGTCATGGGACCTGGAATATCACGCCGTCACCCACTTGCGGGGCAGAGTCTCCGTGGTGCACACGGATCGTCTCGACCTTTCGCCCTGCAGACCGAGCTGGTCGTCGCACTCAGAACGTCACGGGTCCCGGCTCCGCGCGGGAGAACAGCGATCCGTCCCCGAGCTGGCCGGCGTCGTTGTTGCCGAAGCAGAGCACCGCACCCGCCGAGAGCACGCAGGTGTGGGCGCCCCCGGCCACGACGTGCTCGACGCTGCCGGCGTCGACCTCGACAGGCGTCGTCGTCTGGCTGGTGATGTCGGGACCGATGCGTCCGTCCGAAGCGGAGCCCCAGCAGAACAGGCGATGGTCGGCGGTCCGGGCGCAGGCGTGGATGTCGCCGGCGGCGAGCTCGACGATCTCCGGGAGGCCGTCCACGTCGACGGGCGCGTCGCTCAAATCCTCCACCTCGGCGCCGAGCTGGCCCACGTAGTTGGAGCCCCAACACGAGACCCGGCCGCCGCTCCGGAGCGCGCAGCCGTAGCTCTCGCCGGCGACCACGTCGACCGCGTCCTCGATGCCGAGGACCGTCTGGGGCTCCGGAGTCGAACCGCGCTGGCTGAGTCCGGCGCCCAGCTGGCCGGACGCGTTGCTGCCCCAGCAGAGAATCCGGCCGCCGGTGAGCGCACAAGAGTGATCGCTGCCGGTGGCGACCTTCTCGGCGCCGGTGATCCCCGGGATCAGGACGGGGGTGCGGCGCCAGTCCTCGGACAGCTCGGCGAGCTCGCCGTTGTTGTTCTCGCCCCAGCAGACGACCTGCTGCGAGGCGAGGACGGCGCAGTAGTGATAGTGGCCGCCGGTGATCGCGACGCCGTCCGACATCCCGTGCATGCACTTCGGAACGTCGGAGGAGACCGGATCGAGGAGGTCGAAGCCGTAGGGCCCGATCATGCCCCAGCAGGCCGCGACGCCGCCGGCGCGAAGGGCGCAGCTGCGCTCGGTACCGATCGCAATGTCGATGGCGTCGTCCAGCCCGCGGACGCCCACGGGCGTGGCGCGCTTGTTGTCGCGCGTGCCGTCGCCGACGCTGCCGAGTCGATTGTCGCCCCAGCACTCGACGGCGCCGGAGGCGAACAGCGCGCACGTGTGGCGATCGCCCGCGGCGAGCTTTACCACGCCCCCGCTGGCGGCCCCTGGCTCGCCGGTGAGGCCGAGGTAGCACGGGCCGCTCTCGCCGGGATCATTCGGATCGTTCATGCCGGGGGGCAGCGTGCCGATCGTCTTCGGGCGCTCGCTGCAGGCCAGGGCGAGCGGGAGGAACAGAGACAACTGCACGGAGATCTTCATCGTCGTCCTTCGTGCCCGGGGAGGCACTGATTCATCACGCGATCTGCTTGCGGCGAGCGGGGGTAGCGCTTCAGGAAGGCGCGCGCGAGGGCTGCCGCGGCGGAGCGTCCGGCGCGGCACGACGCCAGCGCCTCGAGGGCGTCGCGCTCCTCGACCAGCGGGGAGCCGGGGAACTTCTTCCGGTGGGCCTCGATCCGCCGGAGCGCGTCGTCGGCGGCGCCCTGGGAGAACGCGACCTGCGCCTGGCGAAGCTCCGCGATCTGGACCGCGAGGCTCGCGCGCCGTCCCCGGCGCGGGTGGCGCCGGCGGGGCTCGACCTGAGGTGGCGGCGGCGGCTCGGGCGCGACCGGCGGCGGTGGAGGCCCGATCGCCTCGACGATCGGCGGCGGGGGCGGAGGAGGCGGCGCCTCGATCGTGGGCCGAGTCGCCAGGTAGGCGGCGGTCAACAGGCCGCCCGCACCGCCGATCAGGCCGGCGATCCACGCGATCGGGAGCGACGCTCCAGGCGGCGGCAGGTCGATCGGCGGGGGGAGCCCGGCGGCGAGGCTGGCCTCGAGCGCGGCCCAGGTCGAGGTCTTCGCGGCGGGGGGAGCCGCGTGCATCACCGACTTCTCGGCGGCGATCAGCGTGTCGAGGAGGTCGTTCATCACCGCTCCCCCTCGGCCCGGATGCGGGCGGCGGCGGCGGTCAGCTTCTCGCGCGCCGCCCGGATCCGCGAGTAGATGGTGGCCTCCTTGATCCCGAAGGCCTCACCGATCTCGCGCGCGGTCATGCCCTCGAGCTCCGACAGGATGAAGGCGATCCGCTTGTCCTCGTCGAGCTGCCCGAGCAAGCGGTGGAGGAGCTGCGCGGCCTCCCGCTGCGCGTGTGTGTCGACCGCAGGCTCGCGTGAGGCTTCGCCGGCGACGGCCTCGACGCGCCGGAGGTGGCGCGCGCGATCGCGCCGCTGTCGCTGGACGACCCGAACCGCGATCGCGAAGAGCCAGGTCTTGATCGAGGCGCGGCCCTCGAACTCGTCGAGCCGGCGCGCCACCACCAGGAAGACGTCGTGGGCGGCGTCGGCGGCGGCGCTCTCGTGCGCCCCGAGGCGCAGCACGCTCCGCCAGACGAAGTCGTAGTGCTCCTGATAGACGCGGCGGAGCGCCTCGCTCGCGCCCGGCGCCCGCGTCTCGGCGGCCTCCCTGATGCTGGCGAAGGCGAGCACGGCGCACACGTCCCTTGGTGCCCACCTTGGCCAAATTCCATCTCAAAAGAATCGGACTTCGATCCCGAGCAAACCCCGCCCCCCGAAGCGCGCCGGCCGGTGCACCTCCCCGAATCCCATGACCTCGTAACTGGGCCGGACAAGAGAGAAAAACGCCTCTCCCGAGGCGCGGATCGCCACGAGCTCGACCGGCGCCCAGGCGATCCCGGCGGAGAGGATCGCCGCCGCCCACAGGCTTCGACCCGCCGACTCGTCAGCGAGCGCGACCGGATCCGCCCGGAGCTGGCCCAGATCGAGGCCGGCGCAGATCGAGGCCTCCACCGCCCACGGATACGTGGGACAGGCGCGACCGCCCACCGCGATCAGCGAGACGTCCGCGCCCGACTCGGGCTGCGCGGCGAACCGCACCGAGCGCTCGAACCAGTAGCCCCCGATCGCCTCGAGCCGGAGGTAGCGCCACAGGAGCGCGCCGGCCACCAGCACGCCGGCGCCCGACGTCGGTCGCACGCCGGTCTCGTACGCACCGAGCGCAGACAACCCGAGCCGGGGCCAAGGGATCCCGAACGGCAGCCCTGTCGTCTCGCCCGGCGGTCTCGGCGTGATCGGGGGCGGCGGCGACTCCACCGGCGGCGGCGGCGAGGGTGGAGGAGGAGGCGCCGGTGGCGGCGCTGGCGGAGGCGGCGGGGGCTCGAGCGCCGACGGATCGATCGCAAGCGCCACGATCAGCGCGGCGGCGTCCGCGAGCGCTCGACACGAGACGTCGTCCAGGCGCCGCGAGAAGGGACCGCCCGAGCCATCGCCGGTGATCTGGAGGACGAACCGATCCGCTTCGCGCGTCACCACGGCGTGGACGTCAACCCATCTTGCAAACGGTCGATCGAGCGATCGCCCCAGCAGCGACTCCACGTCCGCACGAATCGCGCTCTCCTTCGGACACTCCGGCGGGGCCGCCCACGAAAGCGCGACGCCGAGCGCGATCAATCCAAAGGCCACGGGTGCGCAGGTTAAGGTCGCTACCGGGATTTGGGTAGAGTGATCGCCCGCGCGGACGCATCCTCCTCGCCTTGACGTTCGAGGCCCGTGGCCACGCTCTGGGCATGAAAGGGATCAAGCGTTTACTTCCGTTCCGTCGCAACGAGCGAGACCTGCCGGTAAAACGCGCGGAGGAGGGCGAGCATCATCCGCTGGTGCAGATGCGTCAGGAGATGGATCAGATGTTCGACCGCTTCTTGCGTAACCCATTCGGCAGCGATCTCCTGTTCGGCGACGTCGACCGCTGGTTCGGAGACTTCAGCCCGAACCGATTCGTACCGAGCGTCGACATCTCCGACGAGAAGAAGAATCTGCGCATCACCATGGAGCTTCCCGGCTTGGGCCGTGACGACATCGAGCTCGAGATCGCGCCCGATCACGTGCGCGTCCATGGGGAGAAGAAGACCGAGGAGACGTCCGACGAGGGCGGCTACTACCGCACGGAGCGGGCGTACGGCAGCTTCGAGCGCGTCATCCCGCTGCCGGTCGATGTCGACGCGGATCGCGCGGAGGCGTCGTTCGAATCCGGGGTCCTCTCGGTGAAGCTCCCCAAGGTCGGGGGCGCTCCGGAGGCGCGGCGCATCCCCATCCGGGGCACTTGACGCGCTGGGCGACGAGCTTAATCGGTGGGGCGAGCGGCGCGCCCGCCGCCACCAACAACTGAGGAGGATCGACCATGCTGACGCGCTGGTTCGAGGCGCCCGCGATTCCGCGGGACCTGCTGCAGACCTTTTTCGATGACACCCCCTTCCGTCTGGACCGCCGCATCGCTCATGCTGCGCCGCGGTTCAACGTCTCCGATCTGGAGAACGAAGTGCTCATCCGAGCCGAGCTTCCCGGCCTCACCGAGAAGGAGCTCTCGATCACCGTGGAGAACGACCGGCTCACCGTACGCGGCGAGCGCGCGCTCGACATTCCGGAGGGCTACCGCGTTCAGAAGCGCGAGCGCCCTCCGCTGAAGTTCAGCCAGACGTTCACGTTCTCCAACAAGATGAACCTCGAAGCGACCGAGGCGAAGCTCGAGAACGGAGTCCTCACGGTCCGGATCCCGAAGCGTCCCGAAGCTCAGCCCCGCGAGATTCCAGTCAAGGCTTCCTGAGGAGGTATGTCATGATGAACGAGAAGGAAACGACGACGGAGAGATCGTGGGCCAGCGCTGCCATCGACGTCCTCGAGGGTACGGACGAGTACCTGGTGGTGGCGGACGTTCCCGGCGTGAAGCAGGACGACGTCACGATCCAGTACGAGGACGGTGAGCTCCGGCTCGAGGCCCACAGGGCGGGGGTGCCGGACGAGAGCTGGGCCACGGACCTCCGGCGCGTGCTCGCCGTGGGACGGGACGTGGACGTCGACCGGATCAGCGCCGAGCTCGACAACGGGGTACTGCGCGTGCGGCTCCCCAAGAGCGAGACTGCCAAGCCCCGGCAGATCCCGATCGCCGTCCCGTAACCTGCGACCCATCGTCGCACGCCGAGCAGCGCTGATCCGCCACATGTTCTGGAGCACGAGCAGGAATCGATTGAGCCCGCTGGATTGTGCAACATCCGCACCCGCCTTCATCGTGCACGCAACGAGCGCCTGAATCCTCCGATATTGCCGAACGAAAGCAACCACCCGGAGGAAGTTAGTCATGACCAGTGTTCATATCAATCCACAGATCGGTCGCGTCGACACCGGCGCGAGGAACATCGGCGATCTCAACCAAGCGCTCGAGAAGCTCGAGGCACAGGCGCGTGATCAACCGTTCGTGCGCGCGCTCCCTGCGGACGCGAAGGAGATCGGTCAGGTCGCGTTGTGGATGGGAATCGATGCGTCGAACAACGTTCTGCTCGTCGAGAACAAGGGCAAGCTCCAGCTCTGGGAGCAGGACTTCGGACCTCGGATGGGCGGGCGCCCGGGCTTCGGATCGCAGTATCGCCGGATCGCGGATCTCGGCCGGGCGTTGACGACCGACGGGCAGTTCGATGACCGCGCCAAGGCGTTCGAGTACCTGGCGATGGAGGGCCAGCTGAATCCGGGCCGCGATCGCTGGGAGATCGCGATGACGGCGGACGGGCAGCTCTACGTCGAGAAGCCGCGCGTCGACGCACGGCACACGATCCTCGCGGTCCTCCCGCCCCAGGCGGTCGGGAACGGCGTCGACATCGGGACCGCTCTCCCGGCGCCGACCGGTACAGCCGGCGCGGGCGGCGTCGCCCTGGTCAAGCCCGAGCGCGTCGACGACGGAGGCGTCGCCACGCTGCGCGTCCAGCTCCAGCACGAGCTCACCGCGCAAGGAAGCGGCCGCCCGGCCGGCCTGTGGGGCAAGCTCCCGGGCGACCTGATCATTCAGGGCGCGGACGGAACCGAGCACCGGACGAGGGAGATCTATCTGGGACAGGCGCGCGAAACGCTGGGCGGCGAGGGTGCGTACGTGCGTCTCAACGGCGTCGTCGCCAATGTCCACACGCCTCCCGGTCCGACGTCACCGAATGGGACCGACTACGCGATCCTCGAGGGCATCTCGAACTTGACCGCGCATCAGCCCGAGCAGCGTCGCGGCGCGAACGGCGAGATCCAGTTCTTCAGCAGCGTCTCGGGGCAGCGGATCGACGTTCTCAACTTCATGGAGCGATTCATCCCCGATCTGCCCAGCAGTGACCTGGCGATCGACTGGGGACAGAAGGGCCGAGGGCGCTCCAAGCAGATCGGTACCGCCTTCCTGGGCTCGGAGGGAGGCTTCTTCCGGGGCGCTCCGTTCCACGGCTTCAGCGCGTCGCTCAAGATCATGAGGCCGGAGCGGAGCGACGTCCTGGCGCTGAAGCGCGAAGGCAACGAGTGGGTGGACTCGACGACCGGGGAGAAGCTCCGTCGCACGGGCGAGGACCTGCCCGATCGCATGGGCTTCTCGTGGTACTTCAACCCGGCGAACTCCAAGGTCTACGGCTTCACCGGCGGCGGCATCGCCGACCTGCGAAACAAGGTCGCGGCGGTGATCGATCTGCATCCGGGCCACGCCGGGCCGTTCGATCCGCTGCACGGGTGACGACTCGACCCGGGAGCGTCAAGGCTGATCGAAGATGCCGCGGATCCGATCCGCGTCGGGCGCCTCCGGAAAGAGGTCGAGATACCGGCGATAGTGCTCCTTGGCCTCCGGGATCCGTCCGCTGCTGAGGTAGGCATCCGCGAGCCGGCGGTGCGCGTCGGCGAATCCGTCCTCCAGCTCGACGGCCCGCGAGAGGGCGACGATCGCCACCTCGTAGCGCCCCTCCTTGAGCGCCTGATCTCCGAATCGATACGCCTGGCGCGCGTCGGTGATCGGCTCGACCAGCGGAGTGGCGTGCGCGAAGTGCCGCTTGAGCTGAACCCCACCGACGAAGGAGAGCGGCAGCGCGATGACCGCCGCCACCACGAACGCCACCCAGAGAAAGCGCGGCGTGGTCGGGAAGGACGAGGGCAACGTCTCGTGCACCTCGTAGGGCTCCGGCGGCGCTTGCGGTTGCTGCGCCGGATCGAGCGTGTCGGAGAGAACGCGCGACAGGAGCTGCGAGCCCAGGCGAACGGTGTCGGTCGGGCCGCGCACGAGGGGCGGTGACGGCACCGCCTCGACGGTCTCCATCATCTCATCGCCGCTCGCCGTGCGAATGTCCGCCACCCACCGCCGCAGCTCCACCGGCGACGGTCGTGCCGTCGGTTCGGGCGCGATCATCGCCTCCACCAGATCGATCAGCGATGCGTCCTCAGGCTTGGTGGCCAGGTCGTCGGGCCACTCGATCCGGCGGGGATCGTCGGGTGCGCGCTCACCGGTCAGCATCTCGAAGAGGATGATCCCGAGCGCATAGATGTCGGAGCGGATGTCGAAGTCCTCGCCGTAGATCCGTTCGGGCGACATGTACTGCGGCGTGCCGACGACGTGGTTGGTCTTGGTGAGTCGCGTGAGGTCGTCGGCGCGCGCGAGACCGAAGTCCATCAGTACGGCGCTGCCGTCGCGCCGGATCATCACGTTGCCCGGCTTCAGATCGCGGTGCACGATCCCGTGCTGATCCAGGTGGAGCAGCGCCTCGATCATCTCGCCGCCGATGGTGAGGACCTCCGGGACACGCATCCGACCTCGCGCGCGCAGGTGCTCACCTAGTGATTTCCCGTCGAGACGCTCCATCACCAGAAACGCCAGCTCGTATCCCAGCGGATGCGCCGCGATTCCGTGGCTGTGCAGGCGGACCACGTTCGGGTGCTGGAGGCGCTCGAGCGTCGCCACCTCCTGCATGAAGCGGCGCATCGCGTGGCTCCCGGGGGCTTCCAGCCACTTCTTCTCGATCGTCTTGACCGCGTAAGGCCTGCCATCGGGGCCGCGCGCGTCGTACACGAGCGCCATACCGCCCCGTCCCAGCATTCCGACGACGTCATACTCGCCGATTCGCTGCACCTGGCCGGTATCGGAGATCGCGATGGGCACCGCATCGGGGAGCGTAGCGTCGAGGCGCCCGAGCCGGGTGGCACCGTCATCCTGGGGAGACCGCTCGACCACCCGCCTCACATTACGGTCTGTAGTATGCTCGCGTCGAGGACACGCCCTGAGAACCTCGTCGATCCTCTGGGTGGTGCTGGCCGGCTGCACGCTGGACAAGCCCTTCTCGCCGGATGACTTTCCGTGCTCCGGTGGAGGTCCCTGCACCCCCGACACCGGCCTCTTCCGGGACGCGCAGCCCGACGCTGGGCCTCCGCCCGATACCGGCTTCCCCGATGCGGAGCCGAGGGACGCCCAGCCGATGGATGCCCAGCCCATCGACGCCGAGCCGGTCGTCGACTGTCTCGGCGTGGTACCGCTCGCCAACAACGGTCTCGGCCAGGGCAACACGACGAACCAGCCGGCGATCTACGAGGGCGGGTGCTTCACGGACGGCGCGCGCGAGGTCGTCTTCGGGATGACGCTGCCGGGTCGAGCCCGGTCGCTCACCATCAACGCCAACAATCCCAACGCCACGTTCGATCCGGCGCTCCACGTCTATCGGGACGCCTGCCTGCCGCAGGATCGCGTCGGGTGTGCGGGCACCGACGTCGACGGATACTTCGCGGAGCTCACGCTCGAGCAGGTGGAGGGCGGCAACTACGCGATCGTCGTCGACGGCGACGAGCCCGGCACCTCCGGTTCGTTCGTGCTGTCGGTCCATGGCGTGATCGCGGCCGGTGAGGCTTGCGATCCCTCCCAAACGTTCCTCACCTGTCAGGTCGGACCGTGCACGATGACGGGCACCACCGGCTACGCCTGTCCGCCGCTCAAGGACTGTCCCGACGGCATCGATGCGGACGACGACGGCATGCTGGACGAGGATACCTGCGACAATCCGCCCGTCGTCGCGTGCAACGGACCGACCACGGCGGTGCCGGGCACGGGCGTTCTCTTGTCCGCGACGGCCACCGACGACGGCGGGATCACGTCCCGAGAGTGGACGATCCTCGAGCGACCGTTCGGATCGCGCGCCGCCGCGATCGCAAATTCCGACAACCTGTTCTTCACCACCGACCTGTTCGGTGCGTACCGCGCGCGCTATGTCGCGTACGATGCCGAGTACCAGACCGGCGCCTGCGAGGAGGCAGTCTCGGCCACGACGGCGGCCGACCTCTACGCCGAGGTCTTCTGGCTCGACGAACCGTACGACAACTACGATCTCGACCTCGTCATGATCCACCCGATGTCCCCCGATTGGTCCGACCTCGACCTCGCCTGCACGTACAACAACGAATGTGCCGTGACCTGGGGCGCGCAATGGAGCGGCGATGCCCCCGCCTCCCTCACCGCCGCCGAGTCGATCCGCCTCGACGTGGGCGAGACCGTCGGCGCCTACGGGATCGGCGTCGGCGACTATCTCGAGGCCCCGCGCCAAATCTACGTGAACGTCTACTGCGGAGGCACCCTGAGGCAGACCTTCGGGCCGATGCTCCTCACCGAGGGGAGCTTCTGGAAGGTCGCCGACGTCTCCCTCCAAACGGATGGGTGCTCGCTCACGCCGCTCAACGTCATCGTCCCCCAGTCGCAGGCCGACGTGATCAGGTAGGGACTCTAGGCCACAATGTCGGGTGCTGTATTCGTTGGGCAACAGACCTCGAATGGGTAGACTCGAAGCGTGGCCCGGAGGTGCCCGATCTGCGACCTGGTCACGGACCTCCCACTTTGTCCGCACGACCAGATGGCGACGCTCCTCCTCGACGCGCCCAACGTCGACGCGCGAACGGTCGTCCCCGGCACCATCATCGGCGGCCGCTACGTCGTGCAGCGTGAGATCGGGCGCGGCGGTTTCGGCTGCGTCTTTCGAGCGCGGCACACGGGCACCGGTCAGGACGTCGCGCTCAAGGTCATCTCGCACGTCGAGTCGCTCGAGGACGTCATCATCCGGCGCTTCTTTCAGGAAGCGCGGGTCACCTCGGGCCTGAAGCATCCGAACACGATCCGCGTCTTCGACTTCGGCCAAGACGACTCGGGCCTGATCTACCTGGCAATGGAGCTCCTGATCGGGCGCACGCTCAAGCAGGAGATCAAGAAGCGCGCGGCCGAGAAGCGTCCGTTCACGGAGCATCAGGCGGTCCGGATCGGCGTGGGCGTCGCGCGCAGCCTGGCGGAGGCGCACGGCGCGGGCCTGGTCCACCGCGACCTCAAGCCCGACAACATCTTCCTGCAGGAGGTCGAGGACGAGGAGCCGACGATCAAGGTTCTCGACTTCGGTATCGTCAAGCTGGCGAACAGTACGCTGACGATGGGGAGCGATTCGGGCGTGCCCGGCACGCCCGCCTACATGAGCCCAGAGCAGGTCAACAAGGAGGAGCTCGACGGACGCTCCGATCTCTACTCGCTCGGCGTCATCCTCTATCAGCTCCTCTCCGGACGGGTGCCGTTCCCCGGCAACAACGTCGTCAAGATCCTGTACCAGCACGTCCACGATCCCCCGGAGGATCTGCGGCACCTGGCCAGGAGCCCCATCTCCGACCGCTTCGCCGAGATCGTGCACGACTGCCTGGCCAAGGACCCCGAGCTGCGCCCGAGGGACGCGCGGACGATGCGGCGGATGCTGGAGGGGTACACGGCCGATCGAGATCTCGGATCCGTCTGCGCACAGCTGGCGCTCCATCCCCGAGAGCCATCCGCTGGCGCCGCCCGAGGTGTCGAGCGAGCACATCGACGTACCGACGCGGCCGATCCCGGAGGACGTGGAGTCGGCGCTGAAGCGGGCGGCGAGCAGCGGCCGACGACTCACGCTGGCGTTCGGAATGCTGTTGATCGCGATCATCGTCGGCGCCCTGCTCGGCGTCGTCCTGTCGGACGGAGAGGTCGCCGACCATGAGGTCCAGTTGCGGACCGTCGAGATTCCTGCGGAGCCGATGGTGCCGCCGCCCCCGCCGCCCATCATCGTCCAGAAGCCGGAGGTCGACGCGCCGGTGGTCGATACGCCGCAGGTCGACACGCTTCCGCCCGAGATTCCCGCCGAGTCGGACACCCCGCTCAGGAGGAAGAAGCCCAACAAGAAGACCGACAAGGACGACTTCGACGTTCTCTACGACAAGATATGAATGTCCGAGGCACGATCTCGATCGCTCTGATCCTGGCGATCACTCTGCCAGCGCCGGCGCTGGCCGCGCCTCCCCGCCGTGACAAGCGGAAAGCGGCGCAGCTCGCACGGCAGGCCAAGCGGCAGTATCAGCGGAGCGAGTTCATGGACGCCGCCCAGCTCTTCCTGAAGGCGTACGAGCTCTCGCGGGTGCCGTCGCAGCTGAGAAACGCCGCCAAGTCCTACGAACGCGCCGACGCGCTCGATCAGGCGCTCAAGCAGTGGGAGCAGTACCGGGGCCTCAAGGCGATCAGCCGCGACGAGCGCCTGGAGGCCGAGGCCCACGTCGATTCTGATCCACGAGAAGAAGCGGAAGGCGCAGGTCGAAGCCTCGGTCGAAGCCGCCCAGCACGCCGCCGAGCGCGCTCAGGTCGAGGCCGAGGCGGCCAAGCACGCCGCCCAGGCCTCACGGCTTGCACCGCCGCCTCCGCCCCCGCCCCCGCCCGCGCTCGTCGTCGAGACCCCGCCGCCCGGCAAGGCCTCGCCCTCGTTCGGTTCCTGGATCTCTGATCGGCTCGGGTGCCGCCATCGGCATCGCGAGCGCGATCGTCTGGTTCAGCGCGAAGTCGCAGCTCCACAGCCTCGACCGCCGCCTCGAGACGCGCGGCCTCGACGGCTTGATCTCCGGCACCACCCTCCCCGACGCCGAGGACGACTTCGCCACGATCAACCGCAATCGCACAGTCTCGGGCGTGCTTCTCGGCACCTCGCTCGCCGCCCTCATCGCCGGCGGCGTGTGGCTGACGCTCGACTACGCGCTGTGAGCCCCGGCGTCATCGGCAACCGCAGTCAGCGTTAGTTCCACGCCAGACCGGCGCGGGTGGACCAATACGTCGCGGGCGCCTCGATCAGATCGGTGAGCTCGGCGACCTCGTCGAGGGCGAGCGCATTGAGATTGCTCCGCAGCTGTTCGACCGTGGAGGCGCCGGAGAGGATGACGTCGGTGAACAATCGCTGGAGCGCGAACGCGAGGGCGACGGCGTCGGGCGTCGTGCCGAGGCGCTCGGTCTCCTCGAGCAACGGCGGTGGAAGCGGGGCGCGCGGCGTCAGGCGGCCGTTCGCGAGCGCCTCCTTGACGATCACGGTGAGGCCGGCGTCCTTCGCCGCTCGCAGCGCGGGCTCGACCTTGCGCTCGAGCAGGTTGTAGGTCGCCTGCACGGCGTCGAAGAGGACCTCGCCGTCGACGCGGATTCGGAGGCCTCGCTCGAGCGTCTCCTGCTGGTGGGGGCCGGTCGTGGTGAAGCCGATGGCCACGCCCTCGGCCTTGAGTCGGACCAGGGCGTCGAGGACGGCGGCATCGTCGAGGACGTTGCTCTCCAGCGTCGCCGAGTGGATCTGGTACAGACCGAGGTGGGCGCCGAGCAGGCCGCGCGTCTCGAGGAGCTGCCGCTGGAAGTGCGCGAGCGAGTGATCTTTGATCTCGTGCTTGTCGGCATCGACCTTCCAGCCCGCCGTGTACCGGTAACCCCATTTCGAGCCGACGGTGACCTCCCCGGGGCGGAAGCCGCGCCCCACCAGCCAGCTGGCGAGGAACTGCTCGGCCTTCCCGTAGGAGCGGGCCGCGTCGAAGTAGCGGACGCCGCCGTCGTACGCCTCGTCCATCACCTGGTGCGCCCGCGCTTCCATCGCGCGCTCGTCGTAGTCGCCGCCGAGGTCGGCGGCATGGCCGAGATTGATGTACCCCGGTCGTCCCAGCGCAGCGAGGCCGAGGCCGAGACCGCGGAGCCTCATCGCGCGGCCTCCATCGCCTGCTGCCAGCGCCAGGCGTCGGCGACGATCGTCTCGGCGTCGACGTGCTCCGGTCGCCAGCCGAGCGAACGCTCCGCCACCTCGATGTCGCCGGCGATCAGCACGGCCGGATCGCCGGCGCGGCGTGGCTCGCGCTTCACCTCGATCGGACGGCCGGTGACGCGGCCGCACGCGTCCAGGATCTGCTTCACAGAGAGGCCGGCGCCAGTGCCGAGGTTGAACGCTCGGACCTGCCCCGGCAGCGGCGGGTGGTCGAGCGCCGCGACGTGGGCCCGGACGAGATCGAGGACGTGGACGTAGTCCCGGATGCAGGTGCCGTCGGGCGTGTCGTAGTCGTCGCCGAAGAGCGAGATCTCCCGCCCATGCCAGGCCGCCGCCAGCGCGTTCGGGATCAGATGCGTCTCCGGCTCGTGCCGCTCGCCGATGCCGCCGTCGGGGTGCGCGCCAGCGGCGTTGAAATAGCGGAAGCACGTCGCTCCGAACCCGGTGCCGGCAGCGGCGAAGTCCGAGAGGGCGCGCTCGATCACGGCCTTGGTGGCGCCGTATGGGTTGAGCGGCGCGAGGGGAGCGTCGAGCGGAATCGGCACCCGAGCGGGTTCGCCGTAAACGGCCGCGGTCGAGGAGAGCACCAGGCTCTCGACGTCGAAGTCGCGACAGGCGGCCAGCAGACGGAGGCTCCCGGTCACGTTGTTGTCGTAGTACTCGAGGGGCATGCGCACCGAGTGTCCGACCAGGTTCATCGCCGCAAAGTGCATCACGACCGTCGGACGGTGCCGGATGAAGACACGGGCGAGCGCGTCGGGATCGCGGACGTCGCCCTCTTCGAACGGACCCCACTTCACGAACTCGCGCCAGCCGGTGCTGAGGTTGTCGAACGTGATCGCGCGGTGTCCGGCCTCTGCGAGCATTCGGCAGCAGTGGCTCCCCAGGTAGCCGGCGCCGCCCACCACGAGGACAGAGGTGCTCACGCGACCACCTCGATCTCGCCCGGGTGGGCCTTCAACCGCCGGAGGAAGCCGCGCACGCCGACGTACGCGTCGAAGCGCCGGTGCCCGATCCACCGGTGCACCCGCTCGTTCCTGAGGTAGTAGGCGTCGAGCCGCGGGACCTGGAGGCGGTCATCCATCTCCTCCAGCGTACCCATCCGCGTGGTGACCGCGTAGCTGAAATGCCTGCGGGTGAAGTCGAGGACCCGCCGGTCGAACCAACCGTACGGATACGCGAACACTTCGGGGGCCCGTCCGACCCGCTGCGCAATCTCGAACTTCGATCCGGCGAGCTCCTCGTCCAGGGCCCGGTCATCGAGACGGCGCAGGTCCGGGTGCCGGACGCCGTGGCTCTCGATCGACCACCCCTCGGCCGCCAGGCGCCGCACCGCTTCCCACCTCATGATCGGAACCGACGGCACGCTCGGATCCTGTCCCGGCCAGGCGTTGTCCTTCCCGGGGAATTGCGTCGGCACGAACAAAGTCGCCGGCACGCCGAGCGTTCGCAGCAGTGGGGCCGCGACGGTGGCCACGCTCTCGAAGGCGTCGTCGAAGGTGAGCGCGAGCGCGTCGCCCTCGACCTTGCCGCGCAGGAGATCGAGCAGAGGGACCAGCTCGTGGCCGGCGTCGCGGGCGGCCCGCACCAGCGAGCGAAGCTGATCCGCGCTCACCGACACCACGGAGCCGGAATCGTCGATCCCGTGGAGCATCACCACCGCACGCATCCCGCAACTCCGCTTGCGGAGGATGGCACGAGCTGGACGAAAAGGGCTACACCGAACGGAGGAACGACGCCTCGGCCAGCTCGGCCGCCCGCGACCAGGTGAACGAGGCGGCCCGCACCAGGGCCCTCTTTCGCAGCTCGGCCTGCATCGCCTCGTCCTCGAGCAGCCGGAGGATCGCACGCGCGATGTCGTCTGCGGAGAGCGGATCGAAGAGCAGACCGGCGTCGCCGATCACCTCGGGGAGGCTGCCGCGGCGCGACGCGATCACCGGGACACCGCAGGCCATCGCCTCGACCGCGGGCAGCCCGAAGCCCTCGAGCAGCGAGGGCAGCACGAGCGCGGTGGCCGAGGCCAACAGCTCGACCAGCGACTCGTCCGGGAGATATCCGGTCAACCGCACGCTGCGCTTCAGCACCGGATCGCGCTCGATTTCGAAGAGGAGCTCATCGACGTTGTCGTGGAAGCCGCGGCGGCTGGTGTCGCCGACGATCGCGAGCTCGACGTCGGGGCGGCGCGCCACCACCGCGGGCCACGCGCGCAGCAGCCCGATCAGGTTCTTGTGGGGGTTGAGGCCGCCGAGGTAGACGAGCAGCGGATGGGTGCGCGGTCGCTCGCGCGGGCGGAAGATCGGATCGGCCGCCTCGGTGACCACGTCGATCCGAGCCCTCGGGATCCCGAGCATCATCGAGAGGTCCCACGCCGAGGCCTCCGACACGGTCATCACGCGCGTCGCCTGGAGCTTGGCCAGCCGCGACTTGAGGTTCCAGAAGATGGCGTTCCTCTTCGACGGGAACGTGAGCTCGGGGTGGCGCTCGGCGATCGTGTCGTGGAAACAGACGACGCAGGGCGTCCGGGACAGCAGCGGGAAGTACGAGTAGACCGCCGGGAAGAAGAACAGGTCGAACCGCGCCTGCTTCACGGCGCGGGAGAGGCGCAGCATGTCGCCGAGCGAACGGTTGCCCTCGCCCACCGCGGCCTCCGTAACGGTGCGTCCGGTCGGCCGTGCGATCACCTCCACCGGGAACTCGCGATCGACGGGCCGGTCGATCACCAGCGTATAGCTGAGCTCACGAGAGCCGCGCGCCGCCAACGCCGTCACCAGCTCCCGCGTGAAGCGGCCGAAGCCACGGTCGTTGTACCAGGTCGTTGCGTCGATGCCGACGCGGATCATCGATGCGCGCTCAAATCAGCCCGGCCCATGACGCTTGGCCGCGATCAGGTTGTAGACCATGGCGACGCCCCAGCCGATCAGCCCGCCGGTGAGCGCGCCGTAGAAGAAGCCGAGGAGCGATCCACCCCAGGTGACCTGATAGAACGGGAAGTAGTGGTTGAGCAGCCGGAGCGTGCCGCCGACCGGCTGTCCTGGAGACGGGCCACGGATGACCAACCAGATGGTGGCGAGGAAGAGGCCGAAGCCTCCCGTCAGGCCGAACACCACCGCCATGATCGACGCCCTGAGGCGCGCGATCGCGGTATCGATGGCCTTCCACTCCTCACGGCGGTTCTGCTCTGGTACGGCGTTCATCTCGGTGGGCTCGCTTGTTCGAGGTCGTCGAGGGTCCCGATCGCCTCGAGCTTGTTGATCAGCATGCGCTCGTGGAGCGAGACGACGGCGTTGATCGCGTGGGCCATCGCGAAGCCGAGCACGAAGCCGACCCCGCCGGCTTCGAAGAGCCCGAGAAACGCGCCGGCCCAGGTGACGCGGTAGCCGAACAGATAGTTGCCGATACGCGAGAGGTGCTCGCCCACGGTGTCGCCGCCCTTCAGGACCAGCACCGCCGTGAGATAGAAGAGCCCGATCCCGCCGACCACGCCGAGCGCCGCGCCCAGCGCCACCGGATCGTAGCGAGCGAACGCCTGCCGGAGCACAGCGATCGGATCGAGCTCGACCCGCTCGGGGACCAGCCGATCGCCGGACGCGCCCTTCGCCTCCTCCTCCTGGACCTCCTCGTGGTACTCCTGCTCGACGTTGACGTCCCAGATGGCGTGCTGCGCGCCCGAGATGTTCTCGGCGGCGAGCATGGCCGTCATCATCGAGTGGTCCTGGTTGTTGTAACGGTGCTGGCCGTTGCGCCCCACGAGCTGAAGGTTGGGGATGCGATCGAGATACGCGCGGATGGTCTCGAGCGCGCCCCGGTAGTCCTGATCGTAGACCGGGTAGGCCTTGGGCATCCGGATCACGACGCCGTCCTCCACCCTGCCCTTCGGCACCAGCCCCAGCGCCTCGCACTCCTTCGTGCCGAGCGCGATGAGGTCCCGATCGTCCGCGTTCCAAAGGTCGTCCCCGAGCTGGACGAAGTACTCGAGGCCGATCGAGCTCTTCTGCGGATCCGGCACCATGTACGGGCTCCAGTTCTTGAAGTTCTGGATCCTGCCAACCTTCACCTTCGACGAGTGGATGTAGATCCAGTTGTCCGGAAAAAGCTCGGGGTGATCGACGATCAGGCCCACGGTGAGGAAGTCGCGATAGCGGAGCTTGTTGGCGGCGTCGAGAACCTCGGTTGGCGGTGCCGGGTCGAAGCCGTTGAGCAGGTTCTTGATCGCGGTGGACGAGATGAAGTGCTCGCCCGCCTCGAACGTGGTGCCGCCGTTGCCGTCGCCGACGGTGACGCCGGTGATGCGCCCGTCCTGGTGATGGATCTTCTCCACCCGGCGCCCCATGCGCACCGGATGGCCCTCCTCCGCGAGGCGCTCGGTCACGCGCTCCCACATCTGGCCGGGCCCGTGTCGAGGATAATGAAACTCCTCGATCAGCGTCGGTGATCTTGTTGCCGCGGTTGCCGATGAAGGCGTTCTTCACGGCCGACTTGAGGTCGAGGTTCTTGATCCGCTGCGCCGCCCAGTCGGCGCCGATCTCGGTGCACGGGATGCCCCAGACCTTCTCGGTATAGGTCTTGAAGAAGATCTGGTAGAGGCGCTTGCCGAAGCGGTTCGACACCCACTGCTCCA
The DNA here is from genome assembly GCA_963803435.1 of uncultured delta proteobacterium. GTDB lineage: Bacteria > Myxococcota > Kuafuiibacteriia > Kuafuiibacteriales > Kuafuiibacteriaceae > CAWDML01. The sequence goes on from CAWDML010000001.1 coordinate 1,990,876, forward strand.
GGTTCGCCTCCTCCTTGGCCGGGAAGAGCTGCGCGAACAGGTACGAGCAACCAATCCGAACGGCCTCGATCGGGCCCAGCCCCAGGAGCGCGTTCATCGGCTTCAACGGATAGTCGAAGAACTTGTCGTTGTAATAGATGCGGGACAATCGGGGCCTGACCAGGAACTCATCCCGAAGTATCTCCATCCAGAAGTCTTGGACCGCCTTCACCTTGGTGAAGAAGCGATGGCCGCCGATGTCGAAGCGGTAGCCCTTGTACTCGTCCGTCCGCGAGATCCCGCCGACGATGCGGTCCTGCTCGAAGACGATCGGCTCGTGACCGGCCTTCGCGAGCTCGTAGGCCGCCGTCAGGCCGGCAGGCCCACCGCCGATGATGATGCAGCGCGACCCCCCCAAACGTCCAAAGGACGTAATACGCTCCGGGGTCGGCCGCAAGTCAGCGCGGATCGAGGCGCGCGCGCTGATCCTCGACGACGTCGCGAATGATCTCGTCGAGCAGGCGCCTCGGGCGGAACCCGATGGTGCGCTCGAGCTTCGAGACGTCCGGCACCCGGCGCATCATGTCTTCGAAGCCCTGCGCATAGGCCTGGTCATACGGGACGAGCACGATCTCCGAACCACTTCCTGCGGAGGCCCTTACCCTCTCGGCCAGCGTCTTGATCGTGACCTCTTCGTCCGATCCCACGTTGAACACACCGCCCACCACGCGCGTCGGACCGCCGCTCTCCAGCTCGCGACGGCCGGCCTCGATCAGACGGACCACGGCCTCGACCGTGTCCTTGACGTGGGCAAAGCAGCGGGACTGCGAGCCGTCACCGAAGACGGTGATCGGCTCGTTCGACACCGCCTGCCGGGCGAAGTTCGGGAGCACCATCCCGTAGCGGCCCGTCTGCGCCGGGCCCACCGTGTTGAAGAACCGGGTGATGATGACCGGAACGCGCTTCTCGCGCCAGTAGGCCAGCCCGAGCCACTCGTCGAGGGCCTTGGAGCAGGCATAGGCCCAGCGCGAGTGCGTGGTGGAGCCGAGCACGAGATCGTCGTCCTCGGCGAACGGGATCTTCGTGCTGTTTCCGTAGACCTCCGAGGTGGAGGCGAGCAGCACCAGCTTCTGCTTCTTGGCAGCCGCCGCCAACACCGTCTCGGTGCCACGCACGTTCGTCTCGATGGTGTGGATCGGACGCTCCACGATGAGACGGACACCGACCGCTGCGGCGAGATGCACCGTGACATCCGTGAGGTCGACCAGCTCGCTCACCAGGGGCAAGTCGGTGGCGCTGCCGACACGGTGCTCGAAGCCATCGCGGTCGCGGAGATGGGCGATGTTCCGCATCGAGCCGGTGGAGAGATCGTCGAGCACGATGACCTCGTCACCGCGATCCAGCAGCTTCGTGGCGAGGTGCGAGCCGATGAATCCGGCGCCGCCCGTGATGAAGACTTTCATCTTGAGACCCGACCCTTTCGCTCCCGTGTCCGCTCGACCACCTCGAGGTACCTCGGAATCACCGCGCTTTCCACCCACCTCTCCTTGAAGGCGCGATTTCCGGCCTGGGCGAGGCGTTCCCGGTGGCCGAGGTCCTCCGCGAGCCGGCGCATGGCCGCGAGGAGCTCGTCCGGCGAGGAGAAGAGCTCCCCTCCGCCGGATCGTTCCACGATCTCGGGGAAGGGCCCCAGCCGCCGGGCGATCACCGGCGTGCGGTTCCTGAACGACTCGATCAAGATGATCCCGAACGTCTCGAAGCACACCGACGGCACGATCAGCGCGATCGCGCCCTCGTAGTAACGGGCCAGCGCGTCACTGTCCACGCGGCCGAGGAACTTCACGCGGTCGATCCCCCGCGCCAGCGTCTCCAGCGCCGGGCGATGATCGCCATCGCCCGCGATCAGGAGATCGGCGCCGGAGTAGTCGCGGAACAACGGGATCACGTCGTCGAGCCCTTTGATCTTCTCCAGGCGCCCGACGAACAGGAAGTAGGGGCGCGCGTGCGGCGACTTCGTGGGGCGCAGCGTCTCGGTCAGCGGCTCGGGATCAGGGAGGAAGTAGGGGACGACCTCCATGTGGTGCGGGAAGCCGAGCTCGTAGTGCTTGTCTCGACTGAACTCACTCATCGCGATGAACGTGTCCACTTGGGCCAGCTGCCGCTCGAAGGATCCGTCGTATCGGTACAGCTGCGGCGGCCTCCGATAGGTGAGCGCACAGCGCACGCAATCCTTCTCGTCGCAGCGCTCCCGACGATAGCGCCACAACACGTGCATCGGGCAGACGAGCCAGTGCTCGTGCGCCATGTAGAGACGGACCGCGGACGCTCCGTAGCCGAGCAGCCCAGGCCCTCCGACCAAGGAAACGTTGTGGAAGTTGACCACGTCGAATCGGCCCTCTTCCAGGATCCGCCGGATCCGAGCACCATGGACCACCGGACGGCCTGTTTGCTGAGTGAGGAGATTCGAGAGGACGCCGAGCCGGCTCCGCAGGCCGACGCGCACGAGACCCTCCGGCTCCGGGGCCGCCGGCGGTGGCGGGCCCTTGCTCAGGCTCGCGTACGCATCCTCGTCATGGACGACGGTGACGTGGTGACCTCGCCGGACCAGACCTCGCGCGAAACGTTGGATTCCGATACCGTCTCCGCCGAAGTTGTGGGGCGGATAGAAGGTGGTCAGGAAGCAGAAGCGCAGCGCTTCCATTCAGTCTCCTCCATCGCCGTTCCCAGGGCTGAGGGCAAGCGTTTGCAGGTGATCATCCTCGGAGGCGGGCCCGGCGGCGTGGGCGGCGCCTATCAGCTGGCGAGGACCGGGCGGGCGGACGTCACGCTGATCGAGCGGGGTACGCACGTCGGTGGCAACGCGGGCAGCTTCCGCGAGGGCGACCAATGGCTGGACTACGGGAGCCACCGCCTGCACTCGGCCAGCGACCCAGAGGTGCTCGGCGACATCAAGTCGCTCCTCGGCGACGACCTGGCCGATCGGCCGCGCAACGGACGCATCCGCCTGCGTGGCCGATGGATCAGGTTCCCGCTGAGTGCGAGCGATCTGATGCTTCGTCTCGACAAGCGGTTCGCGATCGGCGCCACCGCCGACATGGTGCGCCGCGTGCTCCCCCAGAACGGCGCCGGTGAGGAGACCTTCGCGTCGGTCCTCACCGGGAGCCTGGGCCCCACGATCTGCGAGCACTTCTACTTCCCCTACGCGCGCAAGATCTGGGGCGTGAGCCCGGACCGCCTCTCGGCGATCCAGGCCCGCCGCCGCGTCTCGGCCGGGTCGTTCCAGAAGCTGCTCAAGAAGGTGGTGAAGCCGCCGGGCTCGGGACGCTTCTACTATCCGCGCCAGGGCTTCGGTCAGATCAGCCGCGCCTACGCCGACGCCGCGCGACAGGCGGGCGCGCGGATCGAGCTGGGCACGCGGGCGACGCGGCTGATCCGGCGGGGCGTGCGCTGGGAGGTGGTCGTCGAGCGGGACGGTGTCGAGTCGCGGCTCGAGGCGGATCAGGTCTGGTCGACGATCCCGCTCACGCTGGCCGCCCAGATGATGGAGCCCGGACCGCCCGCGGAGGTCCTCGAGGCCGCCCGGTCGATCGCGTACCGGGCGATGCTGCTGGTCTATCTCGAGCTCGACGTCGATCGCTTCACGGAGACGGACGCCCACTACTTCCCCGAGGAGAACGTCGCGATGACGCGCCTCTCCGAGCCCAAGAACTACTTCGGCTCCGAGGCGCCCGCCGGCCGCACCACGCTCTGCGCCGAGATCCCGTGCGATCCGTCCGAGCCGCTGTGGTCGATGACCGACGAGCAGCTCGGGCGTCACGTCGCCGACGACATCGCCCGCGCCGGCCTCACGCTGGCGCGGCCACCGGTGCGCGCGTTCTCGCGCCGCCTGGCGCAGGCGTACCCGATCTATCTCACGGGCTACGAGACGCCCTTCCAACGGCTCGACCGATGGCTGGCCGGCGTCGACGGCTTCCTCAGCTACGGCCGCCAGGGTCTGTTCGCCCACGACAACACCCATCACGCTCTCTTCATGGCCTACTCCGCCGTCTCGTGTCTCGACGAGCGCGGCCGCTTCGACCGGGATCGTTGGAGAGATTACCGGAAGATCTTCGAGACGCACGTGGTGGAGGACTGAGCGGTGTTTGCGTGGCTCCGCCAGTCCGACACCACCGAGCCCACCCGGGCCGAGCCCTCGTACACCACGGCGCTCGCGTCCGTTCGGCACTCGCTGCACCTGCGAACCAGCGTGCGCCTCTTCTTCACCGTCTGGCTGGTGTACTGCGTTCACCTCTCCACGAACGTGGCGCGGGAGACGTATCTGGCGACCAGCCTGGGTGACCACCTCTCGGTCCGCGTCGACGCGTACCTGGGGCTCCATCCGGATCTGTTCGAGATCCCGGGCCGGGGCGGATACATCAACAACAACCCGGGCGCTTCGATGCTGGGCGCCATCCCGTATGCGCTCGCGCGCCCGGCCATCGCCCTGCTCTTCACGTTGAAGCCCGAGCTCGGCAAGCCGAAGCCGCCAGCCCGCTACGACGATCCGCGACCGAACCGAACGGCGTTCATGAACGAGGCGCGGCGGCGCGGCGTCGACGTCAAGCTCGGGCTGGCCGCCATCGCCACCCAGGTGGGTCTGATGGCGCCGCTGGGAGCGCTGGCGGCCGTGCTGGTGTTCCTGTTCCTTCGGGGGCGTCTCGACGATCCGAAGCGGGCGCTGGCCTACGCGTTGCTGTTCGCGTTCGGTACGCCCTTCTTCTTCCGCGCCGCGTTCCTGAACCAGAACGCGATCGTCGCGCACTGCGTCCTCTGGGCCTACGTCGCGATCACCGGGCTGGAGCCGCGGCGGGGGCCGCTGCCGCTGCAGGCCGTGACCATCGCCGGTGCATGCCTCGGCTTCGCGATCCTCACCGACTACAGCGGCGCTCCGCTCGCGTTCGCGTTCGGCGTCTGGGTAATGGCCGAGGGATGGGCGGACGCACGACAGCCGGGCGCGCTGAGGAACGGCGCGCGCTTCCTGCTCGGCGCCGCGGGACCGGTCGCGATCCTGTTCGCCTATCAGTGGGTCGCGTTCGGTCACCCGCTCCTGCCCGCGCAGCGCTACATGCCAGCCACGCCGTACTCGGTGAAGGGCTGGTTCGGCATGACGCCGCCGACCCCCTATCTCTTGTTTGGGAACCTTTTCGGCCTCGAGTTCGGCCTCTTTGGCTTCTGCCCCATGCTGGTGGCCGCCCTCGCCTATCCGCTGGTCCGGCGGCGCACCGACCTCCCCGGCGTGCGCACCGAGTGGTTCGTGCTGGGCGCCGGCCTGCTGCTGTACCTGTTCAGCAGCTCGAACCAGTACGCGAACCTCCAGTGGAACACCGGCGTCCGCTACATGGTCCCGCTGGTGCCGCTCCTGTTCTTCATGGCCGTGCCGGTGCTCGAACGCCTGCCCCGGCTGTGGTTCTGGATGCTGGTGCTACCGACCTGCACGATCTCCTGGTGCGTCTCGATGACGCGCGAGAACGTGGTCGCGGCGCTGACGCAGGTGTTCCTGACGGGGCTCAAGCTCCCGATCCTCACCGTGCTCCGGAAGATGGCGAGCGGCTACCTGCCGCTGCTCGCGGAGCGCGCGCCTTCGCCCATTCCGATCTTTCTGTTGATGGGCGCGATCCTCTGGCTGGTCTGGCGGGACAGCGAGATCAGAAGCAGCGGCCGCTGACCAGATCGCACGTCGTCGGGCTCGGGCAGGGCGGGGTCTCGTCGCAGAGGCAACCCGGCGAGCAGCGGTTGTTCACGCAGGTCAAGAGACCGATCGGGAGGATCGTGTTGCACTCCGAATCGGTGCTGCACGTCATGCCCAGCTCGGGCACGCTCTGGCAGATGCCGATGCCGCCGCCGTCGAGGTTCGGGAAGCCGCCGTCGGGGAAGAAGCCGGCGTCCGGGAAGCCGGCGTCCGGGAAGCCGGTGTCCGGGAAGCCGGTGTCGACGACGCCCGAGTCGGTGGGGACGCCGGTGTCGACGACGCCGGTGTCGTTCGGCGGGAAGCCGGTGTCCCCGACGCCGGTGTCGTTCGGCGAGAAGCCGGTATCCTCCTCGACGCCCGCGTCGTTCGGCGGGAAGCCGGTGTCGAACGGCGCGCCCGTGTCCTCGAACCCGGAGTCCTTCGCGAGGCTCCCGTCTTCCTCGCCCGCGTCCCCCTCGTCGAGGCCGGAGTCGCCGATTCGGTCCGGTGCACTCGCAGGCACCGAACTGGTTGTTGGTCATGCAGACCTGCGTGCCGCTCCGGCCGTCGGTGCAGAAGCACGAGGTGACGCGACCCTCGACGCAACCCGCCACTCGAATCGTGTGCCCGCGTCGCGGTGAGTTGCACCCGACCAGCGCGAGGCACATCGAGACCATGATGAAAACGCGGGGCACCGTGTTCGTCCTACACCAACTTTCCCCCGATCTACCCCGATTTGCACCGATCTAGAGTCGGTCGAGCTTCCGAGATAGGAAGGACTGCCCAAGTGTCCGAGTCGTCCAGCGTCGTGGGGAAGAACTTCCTCGCCCTCGGGGGCGGCGACGGCCTGGCGCGGGTGATCGCGTTCGGAGCGACGGCCTACCTGACCCGCGTTCTGGGCGCGGAGGGCTTCGGCGTGATCGCGCTCGCCGCCGCCGTGACGCTCTATCTGGCCCAGCTGGCGACGTTCGGCATCGATACGCTGGGGATCCGCGAGGTGGCGGAGGATCGGACGCAGGTCGACCGCGTGGTCCCGGCGGTGCTCACCCTGCGGATCGCATTCACCGCGGTGCTGGTCGGGATCGTGGCCGCGTGCGCGATGATCCTCCTTCCTGCGCCCGAGGGGCCGGTGCTGGCGGCCTTCTCGCTGACGCTGATCCCGCAGGCGGCCGCCACCAAGTGGGTGCTGCTCGGGCTGGAGTCGGCGGTGCCGGTCGGGATCTCGCGGATCAGCGGCGAGGCGCTGATGCTGTCCCTGGTCCTGCTGGCGGTCCACGGTCCCGGCGACCTCTGGGCGGTACCGGCGGCGCAGGTCGCGGGGGACTTCGCCGCTGCGATCCTCCTGCTCGCCGTGCTGCGACGCCGCGGCTTCGAGCTAAAGCTGGCCTGGGAGCCGACCAAGGTGAGCCCGATCTTCGCGCGGGCGTGGCCAATCGTGGGTCACTCGCTGCTCGGGCTTCTGATCTACAACAGCGACCTCATCTGCCTGCGCATCTTCGAGACGAACCTCGAGGTCGGCCTCTACGCGTCGTCGTACATCGCGATCAGCTTCCTCATCAATCTCGGCGTCGCGTACGGGACCAGCCTTCTGCCGACGCTCACCCGCCTCCTCACCCGGCTGGGGCGCGGCAGCGCCGAGGCGCAGGCGCTCTATCACTCGGCGCTCGCGCAGGTGTTCGCAGCCTCAATCCCGATCTCGGTGGGCGGCGCGCTGCTGGCGACGCCGCTGGTCTCGCAGGTGTTCGGCGCCGATTACCAGGCGGCGGGCCTGCCGCTCGCGATCCTGATCTGGTCGGTGCCGGCGTCCCTCTTCAGGAACGTCGCGATCGCGGGGCTGGTCGCGCACGACCGGCAGGACCAGATGCTGAGGACCACGGTCTGGTCAGCCGGCCTCAACGTGGTGCTCAACGTGGCGCTGATCCCGAGGTACGGGATGGCGGGCGCGGCGATCGCCACGCTCGTGACCGAGGTCCTCCGGACCGCGCTGGCCGTGATCTACGCCCGGCAGGAAGGCTTGCACTTCGTGCGTGTGACCCGGCACTGGCGGGCGGCCCTCTCGGCGGCGCTGATGGCCGGTGGGCTCTACCTGGTGCGGCCCTACGGGCTCTGGGAGGGGTGGCGCGTCTGGCCGGCGATCGCGCTGGGCGCGGCGATCTATGCCCTGTCGCTCATCGCGGTGGGCGGGATCCGCTTCACTGGCGCGCGTCCGAGCCTCGAGGTGTGAGCGCGACCCGAAGAAGCAGGCCCCGATGATCGCTCCCGGGCAGGAGAACCGCTTCGGCGTGAGACGCCGAGAACGGCGCCGACAGCAGGATGTGGTCGATCGCGATCCCGAACGGCCCGAGCTGCCACGGCCAGGTCGACGGCGCCCACCCCGGCGGGCGGCGCAACCTATCCTGCGATCGCAATCGGCGCCAGAGCGGTGAGGCCATCACCATGTTGAAGTCCCCGAACACGATCACCGGAGCAGTGCTGGTCTCTACGCGCCGCATCAGATCCTCGACCTGGAGGAGCCGCTCCGCCTGTTGCGCCGGGTCGGTCGGCGCCAGCGCGTGGATCGCGAAGACCTGGAGGCGGTGCCCGTGGAGCTCGAGCTCCGCCCGGATCGAGGGCGCCGGCGTGAACGCGTACGTGATCGTGGACCCGGAGACGACCTGGACCGGCGCGCCCACCCGGGAGAGCAGCGCGATCCCGTACTTGTCGCCGCTCGGGTTCGCGGCCACCGTCCGATAACCGGGCAGCCGATCGAACAGCCGCACGTCCGGCTCCAGGAGCGCCACCAGATCCGCGCCCGACGCCTCGATCGACGCCGACAGGCCCTCGAGGTCCGGGTTGTGGTGGTACGTGTTCGCGCTCAGCAGCGTCAGGTCCGGGGGTCCGGACAGAGGTGGGAGGCGCGGCGCGGTCCAGGGTGGAACCCAGGCCCAGAGCGACAGCGGGACCGCCGCCGCCGCGATCGCCTGCAGGCGTCGAGCGCGCGCCAGGTGCAACAGAGGTTGACATAAGATCAGCGCGACCGCGGCGTGGAGGCTCCAGGCCAGCGCCAGCTCCCCCAACATGAAGTGGAGCTGAGCGGTCTGGCCGAGCAGCACCAGCGCCACCAGCGCGACGACCGCTGCGCGGAGGACGCGCTTCGGGCCTACCCAGCCTGTGGATCGCTGAGGTGGGCGCGGTACCACTCGACGGTCTCCCCGAGGCCCTGCTCCAGCGTTCGCGGCGGCTTCCACTGCAGGCGCTCGCGGGCCTTCGTGCAGTCGAGGTACTGCGCGGGGATCTCGTGGGTCGCCTCGTTGAGGATCGTGGGGACGAGATCCTTTCCCATCAGCGCCAGGATCCTCTCGACCACCTGGATCACGGAGAGCGGCACCTCCGCGCCGAAGTTGAAGGCCTCTCCGGCGACCTCGGGGAGGCGCTCGGCGAGCGTCAGGTAGGCGTCGGCGGCGTCGCGGACGAAGAAGTAGTCGCGGACGAACGTGCCGTCGCTGCGGATGATCGGCGACTCGTCCGCCAGCGCGGAGCGGATCGTCCCCGGGATCAGCCGGTTGAAGTTGAGATCGCCCGGCCCGAACAGGTTGCCGCAGCGGGTGACGGCGACGGGCACGCGGTGCGTGTGGAAGTACGAGAACGCGATCAGGTCGGCGCAGCTCTTGGAGACGTCGTACGGGAAGCGGCCCTGGAGCGGGGCATCCTCGGTGTACGGGAGCGTCTCGTGGACGCCGTACGCCTTGTCGCTGGAGGCCACCACGACGCGCTCGATCCGCTTCGGGCACTGGACGCAGGCCTCGAGCAGGTTCCAGGTACCGCGTACGTTGGCCTCGAAGGTGGAAAGCGCGCTCCGGTGCGCCGTGCCCACGATCGCCTGCGCGCCCAGGTGGAAGATCGAGTCGATCTCGTGCTCGTTGATGGCGCGGAGCATGAGCTGAAAGTCCTCGAGCTCGCCGCGCACCACCACCGCGCGATCGAGCATACGCTCGCCGACGAACCGGCTCTGCGGGACCCAGTCGCGCACCAGGCAAACACAGCGGGCGCCCCGATCGAGGAGCTCCTCCACCAGCGCCGAGCCGAGCAGGCCGGTGGCGCCGGTGACGAACACGTTGCGGCCGGTCCAGAAGGTCATGTCCAGATCTTCCAGGGCGCCGCGCCCTCGGACCAGAGGCGCTCGAGGAGCTGCTTCTCCCGGAGCGTGTCCATCGGCTGCCAGAACCCCTCGTGGAAGAAGGCCATCAGCTCGCCGCGGGCCGCCAGCGTCTCGAGGGGTGCGCGCTCGAGCGGCGTGTCGTCGGAGACCAGGAGGTCGAGCACCTGGGGCTCGAAGACGAAGAAGCCGCCGTTGATCCAGCCCTCCCCGGACTGCGGCTTCTCCAGGAATTCGGTCACCTGGGCGCCGTCGAGCATGAGCCCGCCGAAGCGCGCGGGCGGGCGGACGGCGGTCACGGTCGCCGCCTTGCCGTGGCTCTGGTGGAACGCGAGCAAGGCCGAGATGTCGACGTCCGAGACGCCGTCACCGTAGGTGGCCATGAAGGGTCCGTCCGCGAGCCAGCGCCGGAGCCGGCCGATGCGCCCGCCGGTCATGGTCGCGAGACCCGTGTCGATCACGCTGATGCGCCAGTCGATCGTCGACTCGTTGATGAACTCGAGCTCACCGCGCGCGAGATCGATCCGATAGTCGCTCGTGTGCAGGCGGAAGTTGTTGAAGTACTCCTTGATGTGCTCGCCCTTGTACCCGCAGGCGACCAGGAAGTCCTTGTGCCCGTGGGCGGCGTAGATGCTCATGATGTGCCAGAGCATCGGTTTGCCGCCGATCTCGACCATCGGCTTCGGGCGCGTGCCGGTCTCCTCGGCGAGCCGGGTGCCCAGACCGCCGGCCAGGATCACCACCTTCATACGATCCTCGGCTCCGGAATGGGGACGATGAACCGGCCGCCCTGCGCGCGATACGCGGCCTGTTGACGGATGATCTCCTCGGCGAAGTTCCAGGCCAGGATCAGCGTGTAGTCGGGACGGCGCTTCTCGAGCTCCCCCGCGTCCAGCACCGGGAGATGCATGCCGGGCGTGAGGCGTCCGACCTTCAGAGGTGACCGATCGACGGTGTACGGCAGCAGCTCGGTGCCGATCCCGCAGAAGTTGAGGAGGGTGTTGCCCTTCGCCGGCGCGCCGTAGCCGGCCAGGGAGCGACCCTCCGACTTGAGCCGGCCCAGCAACGCCATCAGCTCGGTGCGGTTCGCGTCCACCAACTCCCCGAAGCGAGCGAAGCGGGCGAAGTCGGTGAGGCCGTCGCGCGCCTCGCGATCGAGCTCCTCCTCCACCGCGCCGGCGTGCTCGGGATGGGCGCTCTGAAGCGCGCCCCAGACCCGCAGCGAGCCGCCGTGAACGGGGACGCGGTCGACGCGCACCACCGACAAGCCGGCGCGCGTGAAGATGTTCGCCGCCGCGGTGAGCGAGAAATACGAGAGGTGCTCGTGATAGACCGTGTCGTACTCGAGGCGGTCGAGGAGCTCCTCCAGGTACGGGAACTCGACGATGACCCGGCCGTCGTCTCCGATCAGCGCGGCGGCTCCGGCCAGGAAGCCCACCGGATCGTCGACGTGTGCAAGGACGTTGTTGCCGATGACGGCCCGCGCCGGGCCCCGCTCGCGCCGAACCCGCGCGCCGCAGTCGCGATCGAAGAACTCGTTGAGCGTCTCGATGCCGGCTGCCTCCGCCATCTTCGCGATGTTCGTGGCAGGCTCGATCCCGAGCGTCTTCACGCCGAGCGCGGCAAACCGCGAAAGCAGACTGCCGTCGTTGCTCGCGACCTCGACCACGCGATCCTCGGCACCCAGGTCGAGCGCGCCGACCACCGTGCGGGCATAAGCCTCGTTGTGGAGCGCGATCGTCTCGCTGGTCCCGGTGACGTAGATGTAGTCGCGGAAGAGGACCGCCGGATCGATGACGTCGAGGAGCTGGACCAGCTTGCAGTCGTCACAGAAGTAGACGTCGAGGGGATATCGGCCCTCGGCGTCGCCCTCGGACAGATCCTTCAGGAAGGCGTTGGCGAGCGGCTGGTCACCGAGCTCGAGGAATCGATGGAGGTGGACGCCGTCGCAGCTGCGGCAGCTGGTTCGCCGGTGATGAACCATGACCCTCGCCGGGGTCTAACACGGGGTGGGTCAGGTGGACAGCTTGCGGGGCTCAGAGCCGCCGCCGTCCGATTCGGGCGCCAGATCCACGAGATTGAGGAGGATCAGCACGGCCACCAGCCGCGTGGTGGCGAGCGGTGGGAGCGGGCTCGCCTGCGAGGCCACACCGAGCGAGTCGCGGCCGTCGCAGCGCTCCACGAAGGACTGCTCGACGGGCGTCAACCCGAGCTGCTCCAAGACGTCGTAGGCGTGGGAGCGCAGCTTGACCTTGCGATTGACCCACGGCGCGACGATCGCGTCCACGCGCGCCTGGTCGTACGAGCGCTCCAGTCCCTCGCGGACCAGCGCCGGGACGGAGTAGGCGAACTTCACCTTGGGATCGCGACCTGGACCGAAGCGCGCCCGCATGCGCACCGCGCCGAAGCAGGTCAGGACGGTGTCGCAGCAGTGGAGGAGCAGGTGCTCGTAGACCGATTGGGCGCCGAGCAGCCCCGACTCCACCAGCACCTCGGCGAAGCGGATCGGGTCGACGCGCCCGGTGCGCCCGCAGGCGTTGAACGCCCGCTGGAGCTCGGCGTCGGTCAGGCGTCCGAGCCGGACCAGCATGCGACCGAAGAACTGCTCGGGATCGGTACAGTCGGCATAGACCGGATTGCCCGAGTCGAGGAAGACCGAGGTGATGCCGCGCTCCGACTGCACACGAAGAATGCCGGTGCGGCGATCGTGCCAGCAATCGATCAGGATGCCCGCGAATCCTTCGGCGCCCTCCGGCTCGAGATCGATGTAGTGATCGACGAAGGCTCGACGGATGCTCTCGCGCGCCGCTTCGGACTCCTGGATCGTGGTGGCTTCGAAGGGATCGTGGTCCGGCCCTTTCGCTCCATCGAGGAGACCGTCGACGAGATGGGAGAACGGTCCCGAGCCGGCTGAGACCACCGTTCAGTCAGTGACCGGGTTCGCCGACATGTGACGACGCCTCGCCGAAAGGCGGATGCCCTGCTCGGGTGTGACCGCAGGCGCCCATCCGATCCACGCGCGCAAGCGACCGATCGCCACCTGGTCGTGGCACATCTCGTCGGGTCGCGACGGGCGCCCGCCGAAGCGAATGCGCTCGGGCGGAATGCCTAGGACTTCGATCGCAGCCTCGATGAACGCGCGCACCGAGACCAGGCGTCCAGTGGCCACGTTCACGACCTCCCCGTGGGAGACACGCCCCGAGGCCGCGAGCGCCAGCAGCGCCCGCGCAGCCTCTTCGACATAGGTGAAGTCGCGGCGCTGCTCGCCGGCGGTGAAGTCGAGGGGCGTGGCAGAGCGCGCCGCGGCGAACAGCGAGGGCAGCAGGCGTCCGTCGTGCTCGCCCGGACCGTAGACCGTGAAGAGACGCGCGGTCACCGCCTGCAGGCGGGCTTGCACGGCGTAGCTTTGCAGGCGCTCGGTGCCCTCGAGCTTGGTCCGGCCGTACAGCGTCGTGGGGTTGGGGATCGAGGTCTCGAACAGATCGCCGCCGATGGTCCCGTACTCGAGGGCCGAGCCGATGTGGATCAGCCGTTGCCCCGGACCCAGACGGCGCGCGATCGCCTCCGGGAGCTCGGCGTTGATGCGCCGGGCCAGCGCCTCGTCGCGCTCGCTGCGGTCGACGCCGTACCCGATCGCGTTGAACACGACGGTCGGTCGAACGTCGCCGAGGAGGGCCTCGAGCGCGCCGCTCTCCAGCGCATCGAAGCGGCGCACGTCGCCGGTGAGCACCTCCGGAGCGCGCGCGGCCTGCACCACCGGGGCGCCCGCGTCGGTGAGCAGGCGCGCCAGCCAGCGCCCGATGAACCCGGACGCGCCCAGCACCAGGTGGGTCACGGAGGCGCCTCCAGCGCGGCCTCGACCTGCTCGATCCCGTGGAGCGGACCGGCGCGGAGCTCGAAGCCGCGGCCGGTCACCGAGGGTCCGTCCACCAGGTAGACCGGGCGATCCGGATAGGCCTCCACCGCCATTCGTCTCAGCTCGGGCTGGTCCTGATCCCAAGCGTACAGCGGTACCGGATCATCGAAGTCGATCGGGTTGTACGTGACGGCGGAGGCGTAGTCGGGGTGACGGTTCCCGCGCACGATCACCAGGCTCCTCCCGAAGTGATGCGCCTCCGCCAGCTCGCGGATGTCGGGCCGCATCAAGCGATAGTGGTGATACTTGTCGACGGCACGCCAGGGGAAATAGCTGACCAGGCATGAGAGCGAGAGCGCCAGCACCGCGAGGAGCGCGCGCTTTTTTCCTTCGCCGTCGAGCTCGGCGCTCAGGATCTCGAGACCGCGTACGGAGAGCACGATCCCGGGGAGGAAGACGAGGAACCAGTAGCGCGCGCCGAAGTCGGGGCCGCCCGAGAACCAGTAGAACGAGTGGAGAAAGACGATCGTGAAGGCGCCGAAGACGAAGCCCCAGTCGGCCCGCCTGAGCCGCCTCGAGAGGAGCGCGAGGGCGACCAGGAGGAGCGAGCCGACGGCCCAGCCGTGCAGCTCGCAGTTGATCTGGAAGAGGTTGAGGTTGGCGTTCACCAGCACGTCGCGCAGGCCGTGGCCGGGGAAGGGATCGAGCCCGCTCCAGCCGAGACCTCGGTTCGGTCCGAAGCCGAGCGCGTTGCTGTCCTTGCCGTACATCTTGTCCGTGTACAGCATGATGGGAAACTTGAACGCATCACCGGTCAGGGCGCGGTTGTAGGGGAGCTGCAGCGCGCCGACCATCGCGGCGCTGGCTGCCATGGCGAGCGCGTTCTTGATCTTTTGACCGAGCGTGCCGAACCAGAGCGACCAAAGGCCGAGCGTGGCGGCGCAGGCGACCCCCTCGAGCGGACGGATCAGACTGACCACGCCGACGAAGGCACCGGTGAGCAGCGCCCAGCGGAGCTGCTGCGTCCGCCTCAACCTCACCAGGCCGTAGCCCGCCAGCAATGCCGAGACGAGCGTGAGCGTGTGGGTCATGAAGCTCATCGCCAGGAACACGTACCAGGGTGAGGTCGCGATCAGGACAGCGGCCAGGCGGGCGTTCTTCTCGCCGTAGAGATCGCGCACGATCGCGTGCGCGAGCAGGACGCCCAGCCCTCCCAGGATCGGATTCACCAACCACTCGACGTGAAAGAAGGCGCCGATCGCGAGCACCGCGGGCCAGCCGATGGGCACCGGGCAGTACCAGACGCCGCGGTCGTACATCATCAGATCGACGTTGAACGCCGGGGCGGCCGCCGGGAGCGGCATCGTCAGCATGCCCTTGGCCAGGTAGCGCGCGTGGTAGAGGTAGACGACCTCGTCGGGGATGTGCGGGTGACGCTGGTACGAGAACCAGCAGAGCGTCGCCGCCAGCACGAACACGAAGAGCGCCGCGAGCTGCGGTAGGCGCTCGAAGCGAGCCTCGGCCTGGGGGAGCAGCGACCTCGGCACGCTCTTCACCGCCAGCACCAGGGCGCCCAGGTGGACCAGCTGCAGCAGCGCCGCGGCGACGAGCTCGATCCCGTACTCGAGCGGGTCGGCCGAGAGCGTGGCGCTGGTGACGAAGAAGACGAGCCCGACGCCGAGCAGCTGCCAGCCAGTGAACACCTCGAGCAGCCGTCGCGCCGCCGCCGACAGCTCGCGGAGCCTCGCGAGCACGACGGCCGCCTCCACCACGACAATCATCAGGATGGCCGGGTGATCGAGCGCGTGCAGGTGCTGATAGCCGACCTTGTTACCGCAGCGGATCAGCTGGAGCGTGGCGCCCTGTCCGAGAAGGAACAGCGCTCCGTAGAGCGCGAGCCGCCGGGCCCCACGCCGCCACGCCCACGCGGCGAGCAGCAGCGCGAAGAGCGCCGTCACCGGGAGGACCGCCAGCGTCTTCATCGCCCGTGATGGTTCTCGAACCAACCCCGCAGGTCGGCGCCCCACTTGAAGCGGGCGAGCTTGGTCAGGAACGTCACGATGGTGGTGGGCTTGACGTGGGAGACACCGCTCTCGCGCATCCGGGAGAAGGCGTTCATCTCGATCACCGGTACACCCAGGTGGCGGACCTTGATCATGATCTCCGGATCGAGGAGCCAGTCCTTCGAGATCAGCTCGAGCTCTTCCAGGATCGCGCGCGGGAGCACCTTCGGGCTGCCGTTGACGTCGAGCGTCCCCAGCCCGGGCCAGAACGCGAGCATCATCAAGTTGTAGATGACCGACACCACCCAGCGATCGGGGCCGTCGAGACGGAAGCGGCGCCGCACCTTGCCGAGCACCGGCCCCTGGGCGCGGCTGACCGACTCGTAGACCTTCACCACGTCCTCGGCGTCGACCTGGCCGTCGGCCGGGATGATGCCGACGTACGGGGCACGGCAGCGCTTGATCGCGTCGAGGACGCCGAACCCGTAGCCCTGGTTGACCTCCACGCGGTGCGGGACCACCGGCAGGCCCTCAGCGGCGAACCTCCGGATGATGTCGCCGGTCCGATCGGTGGAGCCGTTGTCGCAAGCCACCAGCTCGAGACGATAGCCGGCCTGCGCGAACGCCTTCACCAGCCTCGGGATGGTGTACCCGATGACCGCCTCCTCGTTGTAGCAAGGCATGATGAAGGAGATGTGAGGCAGCTCAGCGGTGCTCATGACGCCTCACTCGAACGTACGCCGCAGATCGCGGGCGAACAGGGTCCGGGTGAACTTGCCGAGGCCCGCGGGGTGCTCGCCGAACGTGTCGACCTTGCTGGCGATCAAGCGTTTGGTCTCGGGTTTGACGAAGCCGCGGTACCTTCGCGACGCGTCGAAGCGGTAATCGGACAGCGGCGCTCGGTAGCCCTCGGACGCCCAGCGCTGGATGTCCCACGGCGTCTCGAACGCGACCTCGCGCTCCATCGTCTCCTTGAACGGAGTGTGCAGGATGACCTGATGGAGGAACTCGAAGACGGTCCGGAGCTGCTCCGGATCGTACGTGCCTTGGGGGAGCTCGCCGCGGATCACGTCCTCCAGGAACTCGAGCCCCTCGTGGGCGGTGTAGAAGCGGCCCAGCATCGAATACTTGCTGAGGAGGTTGCCGCCCACCGTGCCGTCGACCAGCGCGGCGTAGTTCTGGCGCGCCCACTCGAGGCAGCCGTCGCGGGTATCGAACAGCTCGCTCTGGCTCTCCTCGACGAAGTCGTCGATGACCTTGCGGAACGCCGGGGGCGCCTAGTCCAGCGCCGCTTGCAGCCCGCGGTGCAGCGGAAACGGACCGAGCCCTGCCTGCTGGGCCAGCTGGAAGGCCTCCTCGATAGTTGCCCTCGTAATAAAAGATCGTGAGCAGCAGGTGGAAGACGCGGATCTCGAGGTACTTCTCGAAGGAGAAGGTCGGCGTCTGCACCACCATCTCCTCGACCTCGATGACCGGGTCGCCGGTGTAGTCGCCGATGTTGCGCGCAATGACGCGCCACTTGGTCTCGAGCCCGAAGCGCTGGCGGCTCTCGGGGTTCGACAGCTCCGCGCCGTGCAGCAGCATCAGCTGGTGCGCCGAAATCCGCTGGGCGCCGGCGTCGAGGAACTTCTCGATGGCGTCGAGGAAGGTCTCCGGCGTCTCGCCCGGAAGGCAGAGGATCAGCTCGCCGTAGGACTGCATCCCTTGGGCGTGGAGCTCGTCCTGGAGCTGCTGGTACGTGTCCAATTTGATGTTGGAGCGCTTGATGTTGACCAGTACCTGAGGATTCATCGACTGCACGGCCGAGGTCATCGGCAGCGCGCCCTTCACCTTCCGCATCACCCTGATGATGCGCTCGCCGTTGTTCTTGCCGGTGGTGGTTCGGATGTAGCGCGGCCAGCCGTAGTGGTCCTGGAGCCAGCCGAGATAGTCGGCGATCGATTCGTCCCGCAGGTACATGCCGAAGTTGTCGTCGGCGAAGCAGAGCGTGGTCTCGGGCTTCAATCGCTCGGCGAGGTGGAGGAGGTCCGCCTTCACGTTCTCGATCGAGTGGGCGTAGACACGGCTGTTCTGCTTCACCCCGGAGTTGCAGAAGGTGCAAGAGAACGGGCAGCCTCGGGTGATCTGCAGCATCGGGAAGTATCCCGTCGCGTAGAACGGCTCCATGAGACCGCCGAGATACGGGGACGGGATCTCGTCGAGGTCGGTGATCCGATCGACCGGCCCACCCACCACCAGCTCGCCGCACCTGCGATCGATCCAGGTGTTGCCGGGAAGCGGGCTCTCCAGCGTGCCCTCGATGCTGAGGTTCGACTCGAGGAGGCGCTCGATCAGGCTCTTGAAGGCGCGCTCGCCCTCGTAGGTGGGGCCGTCGACGTAGACGTCGATCATCGGCTTGTCGCGGAGGAACTGTGCCTGCACCGGTCGCGTGAGCGGCCAGTTGGGACCGCCCATGACGGTGAGCGTGGCCGGCCGCTTCGCCTTGGTGTAGCGGGCGAACGTGTAGGCGAGCTCCTCGTTCCAGGTGTAGTTCGAGAGACCGAGGACGTCGGGGACGGTGCGATCGAGCGCCGCTTTGAGATCCTGCGGCTCGCGGAACAGCCGCACGTCGAGGGCACCCCTGGTCACGTACGCGCCGAGGTAGCTGGCCATGTTTGCTGCGCCCAGCGGATAAACGTCGGAGCTCTTCGTCAGGAGATTGTGGCCGAGATCGGCGATGAAGATCTGCGTCATGAGAGCTTGTGGGAGGCCAAACAATACGCGTAGGTCGCCGCGCTGTACATCAGGTGGACCTGGTGAAACAGCCAGGCGGCGGTCCCGAATACAGGCCCGCGCGCGCGGGTGAAGAACGCGATCATGTCGCGCTGGATCAGGGCCGAGATCGCCACGGGCAAGAGCGCCGCCGGGAGGGCGAGCCACTGGCCCGTGAGCGCCAGGACCGGCGAGATCGCGACGCCGCCCACCGCGAACGGTGCGAGCGCGGCGGAGATCCGCTGCGACCATCGCAGGTTCAAATCGTTCGGCATCTCACCTGTCTCGAGGATCAGCTTCGACCACGGCATGGCCCGCGACTTGATGTCGGTCTCGATCACCGAGCGCAGGGTCCATCGCTTCAGATGCGTGACGTGGAGCGCGCGATCCAGGCGCGTGCGCCCGTGCTTCCTCAGTCGGAGCCCCAGCTCGATGTCCTCGATCATCGGCATCGGGAAGCGGGCCGCATCGAAGCCCTCGATCCTCTCGTAGACGTCCCGGAGGACCGCCCCACAGCCGGCCCAGAAGGTCGCATCCTCGGTGTTCGCCTTCTGGTGGATGAAGTGGTGGCGAAGGTTCATGTACTGCGAGAAGAAGTTGGGCTCGGGCGGCGTGTCGTCGTACGAGCCGGTGAGGCTGACCATGTCGGGGTGCTCGGCGAACGAGCGCCGGACCCGCTCGACCACGTCGGGGTGGGCGACGCAGTCCGAGTCGATGAAGAGCACCACGTCCTCGTCGGCCTGCTTCACCCCAACGTTGCGCGCGTGCGCGGGGCCGGCGCGGTGCGGCAACCGGATCACCTGGGCGCCGAGCGCCTCGGCGACCTCGGCGGTATCGTCCGTCGAGCCGGGATCGACGACGATCACCCGCCCGCCCTGCGCCGCCTCGATCGCAGCGGTCAGCGTCTTCGGGAGCAGGTGTGCCGCGTTGTACGCCGGCATGACGATCGCGACCGATGGGAGCCCATCCATCGCGAACTCAATACTGGTCCTCGGAGCTCAGAACAAGCAGGAGCAATTTCCGAAGATACACTGCCGATTCGGGTCGCTGCACATCTGGCCGGTGATCGTGCTGCACGTCTCATGGCACAGGCCGGTGGCATCGACGCAGCGGGCCCCCGCGGGGCACTGGGTGTCGTCCGTACAGCCGCCGCAGAGCCCGTTCATCGTCCCCTGACAGCGATGACTGGCGTCGCAGACACCGCCGTTGCACTCGCTGTTGTCGCGGCACCCGACCTCGCACATCGGGGGGCTCATGGCCGTGTTGCACCAGAAGCCGCCCTGGCAGTCGGTGTCGCCGGTGCATGCGCTCGAGACGCACTGGCCGCTGCCCGGATCGCAGGTCTGGCCGGCCGTGCAGAGCGCAGGGGTGTTGTTGCAGTTCTTGGCGACGCAGACGTTGTTGACGCACGTCTGGGTGCTCGCGTTGCACTCGCCGCCGCCGGGAGTACAGGGGCTCCCGTTGACGCACTTGCCGTTCGACTCGCTTCCGGGCGCGAGGTCGCAGACCAGGCCGTCGTTCTGACACTGCGTGTCCGAGGTACAGTTGGGCGCGGGGAGACAGCGCTTCGGCGGCGTGTTGATCGAGCAGAACATCCCCACGTAGGCCCCGTTCATCTTGCAATCTTCGTCGCTCTGGCACTCGTCCTGCCGCAGGCGACAGGTGCCGGGTGGTGTCTGCGGGATGTCGCACTTGCACACGCCGCCGGCGCACCCGGGCTGGTCGTTGCAGTCGTTGTCCGCGAAGCAGCCGTCACCGCCGAAGCACTCGCCGGTGGCGCCGTTGCATTCGGGCGCGGACACCGGGCAGTCGGCCGGTGAGAGACAGCGCGCCGGTGGAGGGCAGCACGAGTTGTTCTTGCAGACGTTGTCCGTGCCGCACTCGCTCCGATCGGTGCAGCTCCCAGAGCAGGCGTTGGTGCCGGCGTCCGGCGAGCCCCCGACCATCACGCAGGTGAAGTCGAACTGGCAGGTGTAGTTGGCCGGACACTCACCGGCGTGCATCCCGTCGCACTCGACACAGTAGAAGCGGTTCGAGTGGCAGACCTTTCCGTCGTCGGCGCACTCGTCGTCCGTCTGACAGGAGCGGACCTGCTGGCAGATCCCGGCGACGCAGATCCCTTGACCGCCGCAGTCGGTGGTCGTGCTGCAGAGGATGGTCTCCGTGCCGGCGTCGTTCTTGGGGACGAACGGGACACCGCCCTGGCCGCGGCATCCCGATCCGGCGAGCGCGGCGGCCCACAGCAACATGAACAGGCTGGATGATCGGGCGGGACCCATCGTGGTGGGCGGGACTTTGGCCAACCCTCGAGCCCCGGTCATCCGGAAAGCGTCCGAGCGCACCGCTCCCACCGGGGTTACCTTGGTTACATTCGCTCACTCCTCGCGGGCGAGCGCCAGCACGAAGACCGCCCGCGCGCCGGCGCTCTGGAGCGCGTGGACCGCCGCCTCGGCCGTCGCACCGGTCGTCACCACGTCGTCGATCAGAACCACGGCGCGCCGATCGCACCGATCGGCACCTGGGCGAAAGGCCCCGATCAAGTTCTCGCGGCGCTCCTTCCGCCCGAGGCCCACCTGCGGCCGCTCGACGGTCCGCACCAGCGCGCGCGGGAGCACCGGGAGGCCGAGGTGCCGCGCCAGCTCCTGCGCATGGTTGTAGCCGCGGCGGATCGTACGGCGCGGCGTCGAGGGCACCGGCACCGCCGCCTCGACGTCGAGCGATGTCAACCCAGCTTGCATCAGCCGGCCGAGCGGACGCGCCAGCTCGGGACGATCGCGATACTTGAGCCGATGGATCGCGTCCGCGATCGGACCGCCGAAGGCGAAGAGCGCCCGCGCTCCGAGCGCGCCCGGGATCGCGAAGGGTGCGGCCGGGAGGAGCGCCTCTCCGCAGATCTCGCAGAACGGCTCCGCGCCCGCACGACCGCAGGCGGCGCACGACGGCGGGTAAACGGCTTCGAGCAGTCGAGAGAGGAGCGTGCTCATTTGTGATAGGGCTCGCCGCGGAGGATCGTACACGCGCGGTAGAGCTGCTCCGCCAGGATGAGCCTCGCGATCCGATGGGGCAACGTCATCTGGGACAGCGACCAACGCTCGCCCGCGGAGCGAAGGAAATCCGCGTCGAGGCCCGACGGACCGCCCACCACGAACGCGATCGACGGGACGGCGCGGGCGATGAGCGCCTCGAGGCGCTTTGCCACCTCCAGCGAGCCGAGCTGCTTCCCCCGCTCGTCGAGCAGAACCACATGCTCGCCGTCCCGCAGGGTTTTCTGAATTCGTTCCGCCTCCGCCCGTTTTACCTGATCGACGGGGGTGCTCTTCTTCAGCGGCTCCTCCTTCACCTCCACGACCTCGATCGGAAAGTACCGCCGGATCCGCGCCACATAGTCGTCGGCGCACTGAACGATCGGATCGTTCTTGTCCCGGCCCACGACGATGATCCGAAGCTTCACGCGTGAAGATTACTTCACGGCCCTTTTTTGCCTATGCTCCCCCCGTGCTTCGCGCACTGATCCTGGCCACCCTCGGAATCCCGGTTTGCGCCGCCCTCTTCACCGGCGCGGTGACCTTCGTCCTCTTCTCGTACGGGGCCGGCGAGCCCCCCGACGCCGCCGATCTGGCGGGCGCCCTCATGTTCGGTGGGCTCTCGCTGGTCGTGGTGTTGCTGGCGCTCCGGGCCTCGCGCAGGGAGGACAGCGTGGCGCCGATGCTCTCCCGCGCCGCGCCGGTGCTGCTCCTGCTGGGCGCCATCGGCGGAGCCTGGGCCACGGTGGCGATCTCCCGCGATCACCTGGAGTCGCTGGCGGCCTCGCGGGAGGACGAGTGTCACGAGTACCTCGAGGACCGCGCGACCGAGGCGGCGATGACCACCTGCCTCCGCGAGGTGAGGACGTGCGAGCAGAAGGTCCGCGAAGACGACTCGGGCCGCAGCACCACGATCCTGATCCAGGAGTGCCTCGCCAAACGGGTGGGCGCGCTCGAGCTGATGGGCAAGGTCGCCGAGACCCCACACGGACCGGCGGACGAGGCGGTGAAGCCGGTGTACCCGGCCGAGGTGGAGAACGTACCGCCGGTGGTCGATCGCCTCTGCGATCTCCTGCACGGTCTCCCCAAGCGCAGGCGGGCCGAGTGCTGCCAGAAGAAGCCGGGCGTGATCCTCACGAGGGAGTGCGTACGTAACCTCACCGGCGCGCTCGCCGACGGCGCGGTCACGCTGGCGGACGTCAACGTCGACGCCTGCGAGAACGCGATGAAGTCGGCCCACGAGACCTGCGATTGGGTCGGGCCGCGTCCGCCCGGCGTCCCCGAGGCCTGCCTCGGCCTGCTGCGCGGCACCCGCAAGCTCAACGATGCCTGCCGCTCCTCGCTCGAGTGTCAACACGGGTTGCGCTGCGTGGGATCCGGTCCCACCGAGCCCGGCCACTGCGCCAAGCCGGGCGCGATCGGCTCGCCGTGCAACACGTCCGTGGACACGCTGGCGGTCTACGTCCGCCAGGACGACGTCAATCGGCGCCACCCGGCCTGCTCCGACGGGTTCTGCGAGCGAAACCGATGCGTCGAGAAGATCCGGAGCGGCGGCGCCTGCAAGGCCAACGATCAGTGTCTCTTCGGTCGATGCGCCGACGGACGCTGTGTCGACGAGCGGACCGCGGACGTCGGCGAGGCGTGCCTGGGCGGCGACTGCATCGAGGGCACCCGCTGCATTGGCGGGAAGTGCGCCGAGCTCAAGGGGCTGGGCGCCGATTGCACCAAGAACGCCGAGTGCCGGGCCGCCTGCGTGGACGGAAAGTGCGCGCTCGGGTGCGAGGACGCGCCGCTGCTCAAGAAGCTGAGCCCTCCGCCGGCCCCCGCCGTCACCCCGGGCACGTCGGCACCGGCCAAGAAGCCCTGAGGACGCGCCCCTGTCCTCCGCTACCGAGGCTCGAGCGGAAACCTGAGCGTGAACGTGGTGCCGGCGCCGAGCGTCGACTCGACCGCGATGCTGCCGCGATGAGCGTCCATCACGTCCCTCACGATCTTCGTCCCCAGCCCGGTACCTCCAGGCGTGCGGCTGATCGGGTTCTGCGAGAACAGCCGATCGCGGACCGCGGGCTCCATGCCACGCCCGTCGTCGGCGATCTCGATCTCGATCCACTCCCCGTCGCGCCGCCCGCGGATCGCCACCCGCCCGGCCCCCGAGATCTCCGGGATCGCGTTGATCACAAGATTGTAGAACGCCGTGTAGATCCGGCTCTCGTCCCCGACCAGGGCCGGGAGCGCCTCGAGCCCCTCGGCCTCGAGCGTGATCGCCCGCTCCTGCGCCAGCGGACCGAGCGCCGCGAACACGTCGGCGACCACCAGAGCGAGTTGCAACGGCGCGAACGTGGGCGGGCTGGAGCGGCCCTTCACGCAGTCGGCGATCTCCTTGACCCGATGTCGAATGCGCCCTGCGCTCTTGTGGATGGCGCCCAACGAATCGAAGCAAAGCTCTCGGCTGGCCTGCACCTCGGCGGTCGGCGGCTGGCGCTCGAACAGCTCGCGCAGCTCCTCGTCGAGGAGATCAGCGCACGAGATCACGGGGGTCAGCAGGTTCTTCAGGTCGTGGCCGATGTTCCCGAGCATCCGCGCGATCTCGGCCAGCCGCTCCTGCTCGAAGAGCCGGGCGTGCTCGATCGCCATCGCAGCAAAGCTGGCGATCACGGTCAGCACATCGAGGTCGGCCTGATCGAGGGTGCCGTCCCTCTTGTTGAGCGCATTGAGCACGCCGATCGGCGCGCCGCCCCAGCGCTTGAGCGGGACCGTGATCATGTCGCGCGTCTCGAAGCCGGTCGCGGCGTCGACACGGTCGAAGTGCTGGGCGCTCTTCTGCGCGTCGAGCGTGAGCTGTGCCTCGCCGCTCTGAAAGACCGCGCCCGCGATCCCGCGGTCCCAGGGGATCGCGGTGCCCCGCGGAACCGGCTTCTCCCCGATCGAGTACTGGAACACCAGGGTCCGATGCTCCGGGTCGGCGAGCAGGATCGAGCCGGCCTGGGCCCGGACCTCCTCGAGCGCGGTCTCGAGGGCGATGATCGGGATCCGCTCCAGATCGAACGAGTCGAACAGCGATCGGCTCACCCGACTGAGGGCCTCGATCGTGTGGGCCTCGCCGGTCACCGGGACGCTCCGCCGAGCGGAATCACGCGATGCGGCGTGACCATGCTCGCCTTTCCCTTGACGGCGATCTGCGGGAGCGCCTCCGTCGGGAGGTCCGGAGGCAGCCGCGCTGCGGTCGCGTCGCTCAACCACACTTCGCCGGCGGGCGCGTGGCTGGTCAGGCGCGACGCCAGGTTGACCGTATCGCCGATGACGGAGAACTGCATCTTGCGCGGCGTTCCCAGGTTCCCGGCGACCACCGGGCCGGTGGCGACGCCGACGCCGATCTCGAGCGAGCCCACCTCGGGGAACTCGTTCGAGGCGTTCAGGATCAGGATCTTCTCCTGGAGCGCCATCGCGCAGCGGGTCCCGCGAACCACGTGGTCCTCCTGCTCCAGCGGCGCGTTGAAGATCACGTAGAGCGCGTCGCCGATGAACTTGTCGATGTAGCCCTCGTACTGATTCACGACGCCGACGACGTGCCCGTAGTAGCGGTTCAGCACGTCGAGCATCCGAATCGGGCTCCAGAGCCTCGCCCATGGTGGTGAAGCCGCGGATGTCCGCGAAGAAGACCGTCGCCTCGCGGGAGCTCGAAGGGATGCTCAGCTCGCCGCCCTGCTCGCGGATGCGCTGGAGCAGGTGCGGATTGACGTAGGCGTCGAACGCGCCCTCGAGCCGCCGCGAAAGATCGAGCGACTGGACCATCGCGTTCATCTGACGCGCGAGCTGGCGGAACTCCAGGCTGCCGCCCTCCTGCACCCGCACGTTCAGGTTTCCGGCGGTGACGCGCTCGAGCGCCACGTAGATCGGGTGGACTGCGTTCATCGCCAGCTCCCCCAGCTTGCTGGCGGCGCTGACCGCCGCAGGGACGAAGAGCAGGAGCAGCGCCAGCGAGACCCCCACGCCGATGAGGTCCGACGAGTCGATCTGACCGAACGGCTCGGGCAGGTGCACCTTTTCCTTCAGCATCTGGTCGAGCTTCGCCGGCACGACCAGCTTCTTGCCGACCTCGATCTTGAGGTCCTCGGGCGACTGATGGATCGCGACCTGGACCAGCTTGGGGATGGCGATGAACGAGAACACCGACCCGACCATCGCAAAGAAGATGAGCCCGAAGACCACCACCAGGAGACGCGTGTGAAAGCGCGAGGCGATGCTCCCGCCCACGCCGTCGATCAGCTGCACCAGGAACGTGCCGGTCACCGCGCTGACAAACCAGGCGCCGCCCAGGAGCACCACCTTGGCCAGGTTGGAGGCGCCGATCGCCAGGAACGGGAGGGCGGCGAGGGGCCATGCGACGAACCCGACCGGGATCAGCAGGGCCGTGGCGAGGATCCGCAGGACAGCGATCCGATCCAGGAGCGCGCGATAGCAGACGGTGTCGAGCCACATGGCCACCGCCACGATGCAGACGAACCCACCCACCATGATGAGCGGATGCGCGACCTGTCCGACGATGCTGCTGACGACGCCGACGATCGCGAGACCGACGAACGCCCACACCGGCGCTCGCCGCGCAGGCCTCAACGACGGGGTGAGAACCTCGGGGCTCTCGGGGATCGGAGTTGCCCTGGGCATCGGCGTCCGCGGGTACGGTACCACGCGGCGCAGCGGAACGTGATCAAAGCGCGCGCGACAGGAGGCTGCGCGCTTCGACGGCGCCAATGGGATCGAACCCCGGCTCGAGGGCCAGGGCCTCTGCGATCTTCTTCTTGCCGGCCGCGTGCTGGCCGCCGGCGACCATGATCGCCCCCAGGTGATACAGGAGCCGCGCGTCCTTGGTACCGAGGCGCGTCGCCCGATCGATGGCGCCGCGCGCCTCTTCGAAGCGACCCGCGCGATACAGCGCCCACGCGTACGCGTCGTACGTGTAGATGTCGCCGCGGCCGGTCAGCTCCTGCTTCGCCAACGCGAGCGCTCTCTCGGTCTCCTCGTTCCGCGTCGCGTAGAAGAGCGCGAGCGTGCGTCGCTCTGTTCGTCCCAGCTTGACGACCTTCGAATACGCGAGGGCCGCCTCCTCCGGCTTGCCGGCTGCCATGGCGGCGTCGCCCCAGGTCCAGGCGGTCTCGCCCAGCGCGTACTCCTCGTACGACCGCGAGGCCAGCGCGCGGGCCTCTTCGGGCCGACCGATCGCCAGCAGCGCGCGCGCCTTCCACACCAGCGCCGGCGCGTAGTCGGGGAGCGCGGCGAGCGCCTGATCATAGCCCGCGATCGCGCCGGCGTAGTCGCCCTGGTGGTGGAAGATCTTCGCGGCCTCGACCAGCACCCAGGCGAGCGGCTCGTGATCGCGCTGATCGCCGCCGGCGTCGATCGCGTGCCGGATCACCGCGATCGCGGTCTTGGTGTCGCCCTGCAGCCAGCGCAGGTAAGACGCGCGCGCGTACGAGGGAAGGTTCGGCTTGAGGTCGATCATGTGCTGCGTCGCATCGGCGGAGGCGTTGAAGTCTCCGAGCTCGAGCAGCGCGTCCGCGAGTGTTCCGAGCGCCATCACGTCGTCGGGATCGTTCGCCAGGATGCGCCGCGCCAGGTCGCGGGCCTCGGCAAACCGATGGTCGTTCATCAACACCATACCCTTGAGGTCGAGCGCGAGCGCGTTCTCCGGCTTGAGATCGAGCGCGACGTCCGCGCAGGCGTTCGCGTTCGTATAGAAGCCCGGGTCGGTGGCCTGGCGGGCCTTCTGCACCCAGGCTCGGCCGAGCAGGATCCAGGCGTCGAGCTTCTTTGGCTCCTTCGTGACCGTCGACTGCAGCTCGCGGAGACGCCGATCGATCGCGGCGTCCCCGTCGACCTTTTGCAGGGCGAGCTGGCGGAGGCCGGTCAGCGGGACTTCGGCGGGGGGTGGTGCGGCATCGCGCGCTTCGTCACACGCGGCTAGGAGGAGCAGTGTCGCGGCGAGCAGGATCTTCACTCGAAGGAAGTACGAGCGAGATGCCCGTCGGGATCGGCTTCTGAAAGACCATCGCCCACCGAGTCCCCGTACCCTCGGTGGGCGATGGCGCGGACACGTAATCCTGCTTTAAAAGCCGGTCCAGAAACCGTTCCGTTCGCAGTTTGCTGTTTCGTCGTTCTGTCATTCGCTGTTCGAACTGGTTGTGCCAAGCGTTCGTGCGCTCGACAACCCAGCGCCGCGGCCTACCGCGGACACAGCCAGCGAGTGCAGGCTCGCCGCGGCGGCGGATATGCGGTTTGATCCGGCGCGCTCCGCGAAGATCGCGGTGAAGATCCCTGCTGCGCACCATGCCGCGAATCGACTGTGGCACGTCGAACCGGAGCTGAACTCGCGCGGCAGGGCCTTCCACTGGCACCCTGTCCGAAGGCGATAGACGATACCTGCCATCACGACGCGATCCGCAACCCGCGGGCGACCTCCCCGCGGCCTTGGACCTCGCTTCGCGAGTCACGGCTCAATGCGTTTCCACAGGGCGTCCGGAAGACTTGCGAATCTTGCCTGCATCGACTCTGCAGAACACTCGATCGAGCACGATGCAACAACGGCCGCTTTGAATAGCAAATGAGCAGAACGAGCGAAACAGGAAACGCGGAACGGTCCGGAGGTTTTCGGACCGGCTCTTAACGCTGCTTGCTACTCACGGGGTCGGAATGCCGTGGCCGTCGTCATAGCCGCGGTGCGGCAAGGGCAGGAACGGCATGTCGGGGAGGAAGTCCCGGTCGTTGTAATCGACGCCGTCCGAGATGGTGAGCTGCAGCTTGGCCAGGAGCAGCGAGAGGAGGACGTCGGTCACGTCCGCCTGCTCCTGGTTCGGCTGCGCACCGCCGACGAGGGGGCGGCCGTTCGGGAAGCCCGAGTCGGTCGCCAGGTCCACGCGAAGGACGTCCCCGGTGCTCTCCAGCGTGAAGCTGTGCGCGTCCGGCGTCGGGATGTCCTTCAGGTTGATGATGTCGAGGATGTCCGTGCGGTTCGACTTGAACGGGGTCGGGTCGACGCCGAGCGCCTGATAGATGCCGACGGCCTCCGCGTCACGGACGATGATGGGGTTGAGGAAATACGCGCCGTAGAGGGCCACGTCCTTCTTCGGCTTGGTGCGGTTGTACCGGTCCTTGTCCTGGAGCCCGATGATGGCCTCGTTCACCAGCGGGAGGCCGAGGCGCGACACCTGGATCCAGGGCCCGAAGTCGAGGTCCTCGCCGATGCCCTTGCGTCGGATCGTCACCTGGCGGCGGCTCGCCGCACACCAGACCCCGAGCGTGGTGGCGTTGCTGGGCGTGTTGCCCGGCGCCTGGCCGTTCGCGGTGAGCTTGGTGGTCGGGATCTCGAGGACGATCGAGTGCACGTTGTAGCCGGAGACGCCGTCCTGAGCCACGCCCTTCGGACGCAGGTTCGCCAGGTCGAAGGCCCCGCCGAGATCGACGTAGAAGCCGTCGTCGCGGGGTCCCGCCCACACGCGTCCCTCCGCGCCCATGTCTTTGATGAAGCTGGCGGCGAACGCGTCGTTGTACTCCGTCTGGCCGGAGGATCCGGCGTAGAGGAGGCCGAACGTGCGCGGGCCGTAGTTGATGGGCGTGACGGGCACGTCCTGGGCGATCACGGTGCTGCGGCCGTTCTGCACCTTCACCACGCGGTAGGTCTGCTGCTGGCCGGAGAGCTGCGCGAAGAACTCCTTGCCGCCGCCGACGGCCGCCGACAGATCGGACGGATCGACGCGCTGGAGCCGCGTCGTCTTGAAGTAGATGAAGTACTGGACCGCATCTCGGAGATCGTCGCCGCGCGTCAGGTGGATCTCGTAGCGGACGTCGTCCGAGAATCGGTGGAAGTTCGGTCCGCCCGACGGCTCCTCGAGCGGGATGTAGTTGGCCACCACGTAGAGCTTGTCGTGCACGCCGGGCGTGACCCAGGCGTAGACGTCGGTGTTGTCGGCCGCCGGATCATCGCTGATCTGCGGGGCTTCGCGGTGGCTGGACGCGGAGGCGGTGCGCGCGGCGAACGCCACGCAGCCGATCCCGAGCAGCGCCGCCAGCTTCTTGGTCATCGCGGTATTCATGTTCGTTCTCCCTGTCTTCCTTCTCGGCTCACCGCTTCGGAATGAAGTAGACGGTGCCGCCCGGCTGGCTCTCGGTGCCGTTCGAGTCCGCCCAGGCGAAGGCGTCGGCCTGCCGCGCCCGGTGCACGCCGGCGGAGTTCTGGTTCTGTCCGATGTTCTTGTCGAACTCGTCGACGTCGCCGCTCGCCAGGTCGATCACGTGCACCACACTCGTGCCCTCGTCCTTCTTCAGGCCCGACACGAACAGCTGCTTCTCGTCGAGCGTCAGCGCCACGCCGGCCGGATAGCCCACGCGCAGATCCGACTTGAACACCTCCACCACGCCGTTCTTGATGCGGAGGATCGCCGCGTCGTTGTTCTCGGCGGCGACGTCGGCGAGATAGATCGTCCCGTCGGAGGCGACCGCGATCCCGCTGGGATCGGCGAGTGGAGCGCCGCTGACGATCGTGGTGAGCGCCGCCCCGCCGGTGTCCATCGAGAAGACGGCGGGCGCCTTCGTGGTCGGATCTCGACCGGTGAAGTAGACGAGCTCGTCCCCGTTCTGCTCGAGGACATCCAGGCTCTTCGGCGCGGTGCCCTCGGCCGCGGTCATGGACACGGGCGTGCCGCCGGCGGTGTCGATCTTGAAGATGCGACCCACCGTGGTGTCCTCCTCGTCGTCCGCGACGTCACCCTCGCTGCCGGAGTCCACGACGAACACGAACGCGTCGGCGCCGTCGGGCATCACGCCGAACGGCGAGACGAGCGGTGCGCCCACGAAGAGCGGGGCCGGGGTGCCGTTCTCCGCGGCCACCTTGAAGACCCCCGCGCCGTCGGTGGTGAGCGCAGTGAAGTAGATCATGTCGGCCTGCGACGAGGGCGCGGCGTCGAAGGGCGACCAGAAGTCGGCGCCCTGAGCCGCAGGCGTCGCGTCGTACGCGGTGGCGGGTGGATTCGGCGGCGTCTCGGTCTTCCCCTTGCAGCCGGCGGCTGCCATTCCCATCACGGCCGACAGGCCCAAACGAGAGATCAAGCGACGTGTCATGAAGATCCTCCAGAGAGACCAGGCGCGGGTCTCTGGAGCGGTACGTCCACACCGCCGTCCCGGATCACCGGGTATCAGGCTTCGAGGATCAGGCGGGCCAGCCCGCGGGCGCGATCCGAGTCGACGCGGCGCCCGGACTCCCAGATCAGGTCCTCCAGGGCGTCACCGTCGGGCGTTTGCGGCTTGGCCTGCGCGAGTCGGGCCCTGGCCCCGGCCGGCGAGAGCCCGAGCTTGCGGCCGAGATCGTGATACACACTTCGCCCTTCTTCGTGCGCGAGGTGCTCGGGCGATGCGTCGATCCACTCGCTCGACCAGGAGATCGCCTCGGCGATGGCCGTCCGGAGGAGATCGGCACGATCGCGGTCGAGCAACCCGGCCGCCAGCGCAGCGGCGATGATCTCGTGGCAGGTCTCGGTCTCGACCTCCATCTGACGCCGGAGGCTCATCGGCACGTCGCCGTCGTCGTCCCCGCCGCTGATCATGTCGGCGAAGGAGCGTCCCGATCCGGCCCAAAAGCCCGACGGATACTTCATCATCCACGCGCCCCCGCCCTGCATCTGCTGGGTGGAGTCGGCGAGATCGTGGATCACGGATTCGAGCGTGAGCGGCGGCTGCTTCGGGTGGACCATCTTCCTGATCCCGGTCGCCGGATCCACGAACTCGGTACCCCACCAGGAGTTCTTGCCGTCGACCAGATCACGGATGAAGCGGCTCGAGCCGAGCCCGTGGTGGATGATGCAGCGATCGATCCGGTCGGCGATCTCCATGGAGAAGCCGGCCTTCATCTGCGCGGCGTCCACGATGGCGCGCCGCGTCCGCGAGCCCAGGTGATTGAGCCCCACGATCTGCGCCATCGTCGTCATGACGGGGACGATCTCGCCCTTTTCGCTCCGGACCGCCCACTCGTCGGTGCGGAGGGGCTCACCGACCGCCTTGTTGAGATCGTGGATGAAGCCGGCGTTCAGCGCGATCGTCAGGGTCTCCGCAGGGACCCCGGCGGCGATGGCGAAGTGCACCACGTTCTCGTTCTGCGCGCGGACGTGACCTGCGTTCTGCGGATCGATCGCGGCGCCCACGCGGTAGTGAATCAGCGTCTCGGTGAGCCGGCGTTGCGCTTCGGCTGACACCAACCCCGGATCGACCAGGCGCCGATCGATCAAAAGTTCATAGAACTTGGTATTTCGCTTCTGCCATGCCTTGAGCGAATAGTTGATGACGTCGTCGTCGAGGAGTTCGACGATCGCGTTCGCTTCGAACAACGGCTTCAGCTCCGACGCGGCAGCGTAACATCTCACGCCGCGCTCGTCCCGGAAACGGCCGTGTCCGGTGAGGTACGACGCGCTGCGCCAACTATCAACCGAAGCGCCGCGGATCTATCGTAGGTCTCGTTCATGGGTCGGCTGGCAGTGGCGCTCACGGCCGGGCTCATCGGGTGGACGCAGGCAGGAACCGCGTCCGGCGGGGAGCCCGAAGGATTCCAGCGGCTGACGTCGCATCGGCCGCCGTCGATCGATCATCCCGAGTTCGTGCCGGCCTCCCAGGCCCGAATCCCGGACAACGCCTGGGTGATCGGCGTGTGGATCGACGGCGAGACCCGAGCGTACAGCCAGGATCTGCTCAACGGCTTCGAGGTGGTGAACGACCGCAGCAAGTACTTCGACTTCAGCGTGATCTGGAGCCCGGTCGCCAACGCCGCCGTGGTGTTCGAGCGCCGCTACAAGAACCTGACCCTGCGCTTCGAGTCGACCGGCGGCGTGGTCAACGGCTCGCCGGTGTTGCGCGACAAGGAGACGCGCTCCTACTGGTCCCTGATGAGCGGCGAGGCGATCGCCGGGCCGATGCGAGGGACCAAGCTGAAGCAGCTCCCGATGGAGCAACGCTGGCAGTGGAGCGATTGGAAGGCCAACCATCCCGAGACGCGCGTGCTCGCGGTCGGCAAGGTGACCCACTGGTACACGGGCGCGTACGATGAGTACTTCTCGTCGGCCAACGGCTACGATGGCCTCACCACGCAGGACGACCGGCTCCCCACGAAGGCGCCCATCTACGCGTTCCGGCTGGCCGCCGTGGCGCACGCAATCCCGCACGAAGCGATCGAGGGCGGGCGCGTGTTCGACGTGGAGGGCAGCACTGTGTTCGTCTTCCGCCCGGCCGGCAGCCCGCCGTTCAAGTCGAGCGTCGGGTTCGCTGGCGCAGGGTTCGAGAGCGTCGACGGCGTGTGGACCGAGACCCAGAGCGGCCGCCGCTTCTCACCCGCCAAGGAGATGTTCGAGGGCGCCCGCTGCCCCCACGCGCTCGAGGGCTTCGACACGTTCTGGTACGCCTGGAGCCTGAACAACCCGAAGACGGTGGTGGTCCGGTAGCCGCGTTACAGCAACGCCAGGGCGAAGAGGGCCCCCGCGCCGCAGATCCACGCGATCCCCACCGGGCGGCGATACTGCGTGCTCCGCTCGCGGAGCACCACCGCCAGCGCGACGGCGGCCGCACACAGAGCCACGGCGACCGCGGTCTCGCCCAGCGCGAACGCCAGCCGGTTGGGGAGGTCGACCTTCGGCGCCATCACAGCGCCGAACCCGGCGGCCAGCAGCGCTCCCAGGATCGGCTTCCGCCTCGGCATCGGGCCGGCGCGACGTGCGATCAGCTCGAGGCCGATCCACGCGACCGCCAGCGCGAACACCAGCGGGTACCAGGCCGGCGGCGGCGAGAGTGGGTGGAGGAGCCCGGCGGCGTGAAAGGCGAGCAGATAGGCGCCGAAGAGGAGGAACACTTGCTTCGGTCGCTCGAACACCAGCAGCCCCAGCAGGAAGAGGAGCGCCGCCGGCGCGAGGGACGACCGGACGCCGGCGAGCGCGCTGGCGCCCAGCTCCTGCGCCAGCGACGGCAGCTCGACGTCGAGATCGAACTCCGGTGACACGACGTTGAAGACGTGCTGCGCGGTGGTCTTTCCGGCGAGGAAGGTGGCGACGGTGACGTGGGGCGGCTCGAGCTCAGGGAGCTGCCGCGACTCGACGTGCACCCGGGCGATGCGCGAAGAGCAGGTCCAGACGGCCCGAACCTCGAGCTCGCTCACCACGGGAGCGCCGATCCCTCGGACCTCCGGATCGTGTCCGCGGCAGGGGAGCGGCGGGCCCTCCTCCGAGGCAGCCAGCACGGTCTGCGCGATCGTCTCGCGGCCGAGCACGTCGCGCTTCGCGTTCAGCTCGACCGGCGACAACAGCCCGTCTCCGTTGACGTCCATCTCGGGGATCGCGACCGCGACGTCATGTCCGGCGAAGTTGATCCTCAGCTCGGCGGTGTGGGATCGAAACGTCCACTCGGCGAAGCTCTTGCTCTTGCCGTGCGCGAGCGCGGACGACGGCAGGAGCACCGCCGCCAGGATCGAGAGGAGCTGCCTCAACCGCACGCTCCGATGGCGGCCTCGAGCGCCGAGGCGGTGAGCTCGGGCACCGAGAGCGCACGCACCTCGCTCACCAGCTTCCGCGCGGTCTTGCAGTCCCCCGACTTGGCCAGCTCACCGGCCCAGCGCATCAGCGCGACCGCCAGGTTCTTCTTGATCGAGGCGTCGGTCGGGCGATGCTGGAGTGCGGCCCGCATCAGCGAGACGGCCTCGGCATAGTCGTTCGCTTCCAGCCGCCGCGCCGCCCGCTCCGTCAGACAGCGCGAGCGCGCCTTGTCCGGAAACGGGCTCTTCGGATCGAGCGACTGGATCTCCGAGAGATAGGGCTCGGCCTCCGAGCAACGCGCATCTTCTGAGAAGGGGATGGCGAGCCGCTCCAGGACCGCGATCAGATTGTGCCGCGCGTTCGGATCCGACGGGAACCGCCGCACCCCTTCCCGGTAGATGTCGGCGGCCTTCTCGAACTGATGATCGTCGATCAGCTTGTTGCCGGCCAGGTGCACCACGCGCAGCCGATCCTCCTCGGCGGTCGTGCGCTCCTCGGCGGTGAGCGTGCCGTCCGACTCCAGGCGATCGAGATAGCGCACGCTCTTCTGGTAGTCGCCGTGCTTGGCGCTGGTGATGGCGGCCAGGCGCAGCGCGGCGACCCGGTTCTGCTCCAGGGTGGCCTTGAGCCGCGCGTCGGGCGGGCCCAGCTGCTCCCGGAGCGCCTGCTCGATCGCGTCGACCGCCTCGTCGAACTTGTTCGCGCTGATCCGCAGCCGAGCCACCTCCGACAGCGCGAACGCGCGCAGGCCGGATCGCTCGGCTGGGGCCAGCCCGAACGAGGCCGCCTCCCCCGCGAGGTGCAGAAGGGCCGCCTCGTCGCCATGCTCCGCCTCGCTGGCGATCACGCGCTCTGCGGCCGCCCGCAGGTTCTGGAATACGGCTCCGCGGATGCGCGGCTCGCGAGGGTCGAGCTTCACGGCCTCTTTCAGAGAGCGGTACGCACGAGCATATCGATCTGGATCGGCGCTGATGATGTCGTCGGCCCCCAGCTGCGAGAGCAGGGCCGCCCGCTGATCCCGCAGGATCTGGCGCATGTCGTCCGTGATGGCGAACGCCTCGCCGCGCGCGAACAGCCGCTCGGCGCGCTCCAGCTCGCCCCCCTCCTGCGCGATCGAGGCCCGGTTGACGTAGATGGTCCCGATCAGGACCACCGTGGTCACGATGGCGCCGCCCTCCGACACGAGGGATCGCGCGTTCTCATCCGTGTGGGGCCCGGCGACCTTCTGAAGGATCTCACGCTGCTGGGTCGGGTCGGGATCGAACCCGCGCGGCGACGTCGTCTCGACCACGATCTTCCGCAGCCGCTGCTCGGCCTCCACCGAGAGCAGCGAACGAGCGTGGGTCGGGAGCAGCTGGGCCGCGACGTCGAGCCCGATGCGCTCCGCCACCACGTTGTAGACCACCGCGGAGGAGACGCAGTTGAACGCGCGCCGGTCGAGGACGTCCTTGAGCGTGGTGGCGCGCGCGTCGTACTTGCCGCCGAGCGGTCCGCCCTTCGCGTGCAGCAGAGCGAGCAGCTTCTTGGCGCGCTCGCCCTCGTCGGGGATGCTCTTCAGGCTCTCGGCGATCGGTCCGACCAGCCGCTCGAAGTCGGCGCGGGCCTCCCGGAGCGACGTCGGGGTCTCGAACCCGGACGCGATCAGGGCCGCGTCCGTGAGGTCGTACGGGCCGAGGTCCTGCTTCTCGACGGCGGCGACCAACGCGTCCACCATCTTCGGATCATCGCCGGGCTCGGGCCCGCGCGAGGTCGAAGCACACGCGCTCGCGCATGCGATCAGCAACGCTCCGCCGCTCCCGCGCACCGGGCCCAAGACTAGCAGGAGAAGGCGTGGGAGTGCGGCCGTCGGTTCCGGTGGACATCCTCGGGACAGCGAGGGGTAGTCTTCGACGGTCGGAATGCGCGCCCGGGCGACGGCTCTCCTTCTGGTTCTGGCCGCCGCGCCTCCTGCGCAGGCGCAGGGCATCTCGGCTCGCTTCGGCAACCTGGTCGCGACGCTGGGTGAGGACTTCTCTGCGCGGATCGAGGTCGCCGATCCGATCGGTGTCGTGGATCGGGTTCTGCTGGAGGCGCGACCCCGGGGCGAGGCGCGCTGGCGGCGGGCCGAGGCGGTCCGCACCGGCTCCGGTGACTGGTGGCTGGGCACGTTCACCAGCACGGCGATCTGGTCGGCCGCGGAGGCGCCGGAGCTCCTCGAGCTCCGCGCCAAGGTGTTCGGCCAACGAGGCGGCGTGCTCCTCGACGTCGGCGCCGCCGATCCGCTCGAGGTCCCGGTGCTCACCAAGCCGGAGGTCGAGGAGCGGGAGCGGGTCTTTCGCGCCTACGCCCGGGGCCCCGAGCAGGAGGAGGAAGGGCTCTTCTGGCTCACCGGGTACGTCGGGACCGAGGGCCGGGTCAACAGCAGCGCGCGCGCCCGGCTCGTGATCGGCGCCGGTGGGAGCCTCACGGATCTGGTGGAGCTGATCTTCTTCGTCTCGATCGGACCCGCCTTCAGCCCGCCGGCCGAGCTGGAGAGCGGCGGCCCGATCGTGCTCGGCCCCGAGGCCGCGGTCCGCATCTTCACGCGTCCGCCCTCGCAGTACGACCTCGCGCTCTTCATCGAGCCCAATCTGCAAGTAGACTTGCGATTTCCGGGCGTCGATCCGGGGGTCGGGCTTCGGGGCGGGCTCTCCTACCGCGCCGGCACCGACATCGCGGTCGAGATCTCCTTGGGCGGGGCGGCGCTGTGGATCGCGCCGGACGTCGGCTTCGCCGGGACGCTGCGGCTCGCGCTCCGCTTCGGAGGGCCGAGGCTCGCGGAGGCACGTCCTTGAATCGCTGGGCGATCGCCGCCGGGTTCCTGCTCGGCGTCGCAGCCGGCGCCGGCGCCGCCGAGCTCGCGGGTCGGCCTCCGCTCGACAAGGACGGCCGTCCCGTCACCATCGGTCGCTTCCGCCTGCGGACCTATCCCAAGGGCGCCCGGGTCTGGGTGGACGGCAAGCTCACGGTCGAGAGCACGCCCGCGACGCTCATCCTCGAGGACGGCGAGTACCACCTCTTCATCCAGGCCCCC
This sequence comes from uncultured delta proteobacterium, assembly GCA_963803435.1. Taxonomy (GTDB): domain Bacteria; phylum Myxococcota; class Kuafuiibacteriia; order Kuafuiibacteriales; family Kuafuiibacteriaceae; genus CAWDML01. The sequence goes on from CAWDML010000001.1 coordinate 2,027,936, forward strand.
GGTGCGCAGGGGATCGAGCAGGTCATCCGCGTCGAGGCCGGCGCCTCCCGATCGCTCGATCTCCGGATACCGCCGCCCGCGCCCTCCTCGATCACCGTGCTCTCCGACGTCGAGGAGGCCGAGGTCCGCGTCAACGGGTACAAGCGCGGTGTCACGCCCATGCTCTACGCGTCCACCAAGCCGGGCACCATCGACGTCACGGTCACCGATCCCGGCGGCCGCGCCCGGAGCGTCGGCGCCGAGCTCTCGATCGGCGAGAGAAAGTGGCTGGAGGTCTTCTTCGACGACAACCAGAGCCGACCGCCGGAGCCCGAGGAGAAGCTGAATCCGCTCCAGTGCCACCCGCGCGAGGCCGGCTGGCTGACGCTCGGCCTCGAGCCGAAGGGGCTCGTGGAGACCGACGCCGGCGAGAAGCTGGGAGAGACGCCGCTCGTGGACCGGGAGATGCCGCCGGGGATCCACAACCTGATCCTGAGATCGAAGGACGGGAAGTTTCAGAAGAGCGTGTCGATCGAGATCCAGGCCAACGAGCGGGCGGTCTATCGGTTCATGATGACGGCCGAGGACGCGATCCGGTGACGGCTCACCGCCGACTGCCGAACTTCAACGGGATCCCGTACCGCTTCAGCCGATCGTGAAAGGTGCTCTTGCTGACGCCGAGAATTCGGGCGCCCTCCGCCCGGTTTCCCTTCGCGCGATCGAGCGCATCCAGGAGCTGGTTCCGCTCCTCCTCGTCGTGGCGGCGGACCGAGCGGCGGGCGTCCTTGCTCCGGCTGGTGAAGGCGTCGCGGGAGAACTGGAGATCGTCGACGCCGACGCGGTCGCCGTCCGTCAAGAGGATCGCACGAACGATCACGTTGCGGAGCTCACGGATGTTGCCCGGCCAGGTGTAGTCGAGGACGGCGTCGCGCGCCTCGGGGGACAGGGCCATCGGCTTGGGCGACTGCGACAGGATGAAGTGCTCGACGAGCGCCATGATGTCCTCGGGTCGCTCGGCCAGCGGCGGGATGGGGATCGAGAGCACGAACAGCCGGTGGAACAGGTCCTCCCGGAAGCTGCCCTCGGAGACCAGCTCCTCGAGGTTGCGGTGCGTGGCCGCGATGATGCGGGTGTCGACGTGGCGCTCCTTGGTGTCGCCGACCCGCCGCACGGTGGAGGTCTCGAGCACCCGGAGCAGCTTCGGCTGCAGGTCGAGCGGCAGCTCGCCGATCTCGTCGAGGAAGAGGGTCCCGCCGCTGGTCGCCTCGAAGGCGCCCTCCTTCGTCTCGGTGGCGCCGGTGAACGCGCCTTTCATGTGCCCGAAGAGCTCGCTCTCGATCAGGTTGCTGGAGAGCGCACCGCAGTTGAGCGCGAGGTAGGGCCCGGAGGCCCGCGACGACTCGTCGTGGAGCGCCCGCGCCACCAGCTCCTTGCCGGATCCGGACTCTCCGGTGATCAGCACCGGCTCCTTGGCGTCCGAGAGCCGGCGGATCAGGTCGAAGACCCGCTTCATCTTCTCGCCGGTGCCCAGCATCCCGTGGAAGAAGTCGGACGGCTCCGCGCGCTCGCTCTGCTCCGCGGTGAAGCTGAGGATCTCGTGTCCGAATCTTGATCGTCGCGGGCGTGGGGAGCTCCGACTCGATCACGCGGAGGCCGTTCACCTCCGTGCCGTTGGTCGACTCCAGGTCCTGGAGGACCCAGCGGCCGGCCTCGTTGCTGATGCGGCAGTGGAACGACGAGACGAAGGGATCCTCGAGGTGGAGCTCGTTGTCTTCGTGACCGCCGATGTTGAAGGGCCGGCCCGGCTCGATCGTATGGCGCTGGCCCCGGTGGATCAGCGCCGCCCGGGCGGTCGTGCTCTTCGCGACATCGAGCACGCTGGTCTTGCCGTACTTCTGCCGATCGGCCTCTCCCGCTCGAATCGAGAGGCGCAGGGCCTGTCGGCCCACCGTGATCCGATCCCCGTCCCCGATGTCGGACTCGTCGCCTTCGATGCGGGCGCCGTTGAGGAGCACCGCGCCGTCGGTCAGATCGCGCAGGCGGAAGCGCCGGGCCCCGCGATCGATCAAGAGGGCCGCCACCTCCGGGACCTCGGAGTCCGGCACCACCACGTCGCAGGTTGGATTACTGCCGATGCAGACCTCGGCCCGATCGAGCCGCAGCTTGAGCAGTGGCTCCTCGTCCTTCAGAAAGACGAGCTCGGCGACGTCCATCCTTCCGCCGAATATAGCTCTTTCGCGGCCGGCGCAAGTCGCATGGCCGCTCGGCCAGGTTCTCTCCCTCTCCTCAGGAGCAGACGTGCTCTTCGGGGCAACCGACGTGCTCGATCTGGATCGTCACGTGATCGATGCCGAAGTGCTCGTGCAGCGCGTGCCGGAGCGTCGCCAGCAGCTCCTGGTGGTCCTCGTCCGGGGCCGCCACCACGTGCCCCGAGAGACACTCGAGCCCCTGCGTGATCGACCAGACGTGGAGATCGTGGACCTCCATGACGCCTTGGATCGCCGCCATGGCCTCCCGCACCGCGTCCACGTCGATGTGGCCGGGCGCGCTCTCCATCAGGATGGCGACCGTCTGCTTCATCAGCGGCCACGACGAGTAGACCACCAGCGCACTGATCACGAGCGACGCGATCGGGTCCGCGACGTACCAACCGAAGGCCCAGACCAGGCCGGCCGAGATCATCGCCCCGACGCTGCCGAGGGCGTCGGTCAGCACGTGGAGCCAGGCGCCCCGCACGTTGAGGTTGTCCTTGGTCCCCCCGCGGAGGATCAGCAGGCCGATCACGTTGATCATGAGGCCGCCCGCGGCCACCGACATCATCAGCGGCCCGCGGACGACCGGCGGCGCGCTGAACCGGTCGAGCGCCTCGCTCAGGATGAAGAAGGAGATCGCCAGCAAGCTGGCCGCATGCAGGAGGGCGGCCAGGATCTCGACCCGGTAGTATCCATACGTGCGCTTCGGGTTTGGGGGTCGCTGTGCAATCCAGATTGCAAAGATGGAGAGACCGAGGGCCCCCACGTCGGAGAGCATGTGACCGGCGTCCGCCAGCAACGCCAGGGAGTTGGAGAGGATCCCGCCGGCGACCTCCGCCAACATGTAGAGTCCGGTGAGCCCGAGGACGATCCCGAGGCGGCGCCGATTGGCGGCCCGCGACCCGCGATCGGCGTGCTCGTGGCCGTGGTGATGGTCGTGGCCGTGTCCCACGCTGCCTCAGATTATGCACGATGTGCTCGGAAGTTCGGATGTCTTTGAAAAAGCTGGAGTCGGAAGCCCCCGCCACGATATGACCGGGCCCGTGGCACCCCGGTGGAAGCTCCTCATCGCGATCGCGCTGAGTGTCACGGTGTCCGACCAGCTCTCGAAATTTCTCGCCGTCGAAAATCTGACGCCCGGCATCGCCGATGCCTACCTGCAGCCCAAGGGCGAGCGCGTCCGCGACCTCGGACAGCGCGACCAGATCATCGACGAGCTGGGCCTGGGCACCAAGCTTTCGCTCTTCTTCACCTCGGTGAAGGAGCCCTGCCAGGGCAACCGTCTGTGCCGCGAAGTGAAGGTCATCGACGGCTTCTGGAGCTGGCGCTACGCGGAGAACAAGGGCGCAGCCTGGTCGCTGTTCGCGCGCGTCGGCGACGCCTTTCGCGTCCCCTTCCTGGTGGGCGTCTCGATCCTGGCCGTCTTCTTCATCATCAGCTTCGTGAAGAAGCTCGAGGCGCACCAGCGGATTCTCCTGGTCGCCCTCTGCCTCATCTGCGGAGGTGCCGTCGGCAACCTGATCGATCGGATCTACCTCGGATACGTGATCGACTTCATCGACTGGTACGTGGCCGGCCACCACTGGCCGACCTTCAACGTCGCAGACTCTGCGATCACGGTCGGCGTGGGTCTGATCGGCCTCAACATGCTGATCGATCACTTCAACAAGAAGGCGACTGCGTGAATCGCCGGTGGCTCATCCTGGCGCTCGTCGGCACGTCCGTTGCGCTGCTGGATCAGTCGACCAAGTTCGTCGCCGTCAAGGAGCTCACGCCCGCGTTCGAGCACACCGACGGCCTCACCCATCAGATCGGCCGCTTCTATCGGGACATCGAGCGACCCTGCCGCAGATACGAGGTCCGCTGTCCCGCGGTCGCGTTCGTGGGCGGCGTGTGGAGCTGGCGGTACGTCGAGAACCCGGGCGCAGCCTGGGGCCTCCTCGCGGGCGCGGACGAGAAGATCAGGATCCCCTTCTTCCTCCTCATCTCGGTCGGCGCCCTCGCCTTCATCATCACGTTCTTCCGCAAGCTCAACGACGACCAGCGCCTCTTGATCCTCTCGCTCTCGCTGGTGTTCGGAGGCGCGATCGGCAACTTCGTCGACCGCCTCCACCTGTCGTACGTCATCGACTTCATCGACTGGTACGTCGGCTCGTCGCACTGGCCCACCTTTAACGTCGCGGACGCGGCCATCAGCGCGGGCGTCGGTCTCCTGGTCCTCGAGTGGATCCAGGCCGCGAGCAAGAGCCGGGCGGAGGCCTCGTCGCCCGAGGAATCATCGGCGTAACGTCATGCACCCGGTACTCTTCAACTTCTTCGGCCTCTTCAACGTCCATACCTACGGGCTGATGATCGCCCTCGGCTTCATGATCGGGATGCAGCTCGGCACCCGGGAGGCCCGCCGCGTCGACCTCAGCGAGGAGGGTGGCTTCGACCAGTTCATTCTGGACCTGACGTTCTGGATCTTGATCGTCGCGATGATCGGGGCCCGGATCCTCTTCATCATCGTCGAGTGGCAGGACGACTACTCCAAGGACCCCTTCAAGATCTTCAAGATCTGGGAGGGAGGGCTGGTCTTCTACGGCGGCTTCATCGCCAGCGTGCTCTTCTCGATCTGGTACTCGGTCCACAACAAGCGCGACTTCTTCCTCGTCGCCGACACCCTGATCCCGAGCGTCTCGCTCGGCCACTTCTTCGGTCGCATCGGCTGCTTCGCCGCCGGCTGCTGCTGGGGCAAGGCCGTCAGCCCCGACTTCCCCTTCGCCGTTCAGTTCCCCCCGGACAGCCTGATCTACAACACGATGCAGCGCACCGGCGTGATCGCCTACGACGCCATCGCCACCATCCACGTCCATCCCACGCAGCTCTACGAGTCCTTCGGCGAGCTCTGCCTCTTCTTCTTGCTGCTGTTCATCCGCACCCGCAAGCGCTTCCACGGGCACGTCCTCCTGGCCTACCTGTTCCTCTACCCGATCCTCCGCACGAGCATCGAGTTCATCAGGGGCGACAAGGCCCGGGGCGAATATGACTTCTTCGGCGCGACCATCTCCACCTCGCAGATCATCTCGATCCTCATCGCGACCATCGCGGCGGTGACGCTGGCCTCTCTGCTGCGGCGGAAACGGACCGCGCCCGCGAGCCTCGGGAGCTCTACCTAGGAGCGTGTAGCGCGTAGCGCTACCGCGAGCCCGGTCCGGGTCCCGGTCCCGGTCCCGGTCCCGATGCCGATCATGCAGCCCGGCGTGCGTTCATCGGCCTCATCAAGTCGCGTGAGCATCTCGACAACGCGCTTGAGCTTGGCTCTGGCGCCTTGGACCTTCTGCTCGTTGGCGAGTCAGCGCCTCGAGCAGGTGTGGAGTGAGGCGGCGCTTTCGGTGCCAGAGCGAAGTGCCATCCGGTAGAAGCGAGCCTTCTCAGGTGGATTGAACTCCGGCGCCCTCGGCGGTGGTGTTCACGATGGAATCGGATGCCCGCCGAAGCTGATCGCGGACGTGAGCGTGACCGGGTTGCAGTTCTTGTGCGATCTCCCAGCGGAGCTCGCTCGCCGTGAATCCCGCCTTGCCCGCATTCGAGAAGCGAAGGCTGCGCTGGAACAGGATGCCGCCAGGCTCGCGCGGAGAAATTGCGCAGGCAAGCCGAAGAGCAGCAGAGCAAAGCGGATGATGCTCTTGTGGATCGGGTGGAGCAGAAGCGAGCGAGAACTCGAGCCGAGAAGGCAAGAGCGCAGGCTGACCAGCTCGAACCATCCCCAGACCCAACTGAACGAAATGATGGATGGCCGCATCATCGCGTTCCTGCAAATGTGGACGGCACACCGAGGCCCCACGCTCAGAGGAACTTCACCGACTCAGACAGCAGGATCATGTTGAAGGAGGGAGCGTACCTCCAGGCCTACAATGCCCAAGTTGTCGTAGATGAGCACGCTCAGGTGATTGTCGCCGAAGGGGTCAGCAACCAGGCACCTGATCAGCAACACCTCGTCCGTCGAACCGGCGCTCGGACAGATCAAAGCGGCACGAGGATTCCGCCGGTTCTCGCTCCGCTCCTTCTTCAAGGTACGAGCCGAGTCGACGCTCGTCTGCCTCACCCACAACCTGCTCAAGCTCTACCGATTGAAGCTCGCGACCGTCGCGAGCGTCTGACTCAAGGCAGCCATCTTCAGATCGGGACCCGGACCGGGACCGGGACCCGGACCGGGGTCGCGTGAGCGCTTACGTGCTACACGCTCCTAGGCAACGTCGCCCCGGTAGGCGGGTGTGCCGGCGGGTGCGTGGCCTTCACAGATACGCAACCCAGCCTTCATCGGGTACGCTCCGACTGGGGTGAGATTCTGCCCTCGATGCCGGTCGATCTACACAGCACACGTGGAGTTCTGTGGGATCGACGGGACCTGCCTCGTGCAGAGCGACTCCGATCCACTGGTCGGATACGAGGTCGATCGCTACCTCGTGCTGGAGCGGGTGGGGATGGGCGCCACGGGCTGCGTCTATCGGGTCCAGCACACGGTGCTCGAGCAGGAGCACGCGATGAAGATCCTCTATGGGGATCTGGGCCAGGACGAGCGGATCGTCGAGCGCTTCAAGCGGAGGCGAAGGCGATCAGCAAGATGCGGCACCCCAACATCCTGTCCGTGACGGACTTCGGGCGGACGCCCAACGGTCTGACCTTCCTGGTGATGGAGTACGTGCGGGGCTGCAACCTGCACGACCGCATCTCTCTGTACGCACCGCTCGCCCTCAGCGAGGTGGCCCATCTGGTGGAGCAGGTGGCCGCGGGGCTCGGCGAGGCCCACCGCCTCGGATTCGTCCACCGTGACGTCAAGCCGGCCAACGTGATGGTGGGAGAGCAGGACGGTGCCCCCTACGTGAAGATCCTGGACTTCGGGATCGTGGGGTTGCGGACCGAAGCGTTCGACACCCGGCTCACCGGCACCGGCTTCATCATCGGTACACCCGCCTACATGGCGCCCGAACAAGCGAGGGATCCGAGCTTCGTGACCCCAGCGGCCGACTTCTACTCCCTCGGGGTGATGATGTTCGAGATGCTGACCGGCCGCGTGCCTTTCGACGCCCAGCAGCCCGTCGACATGATCATCAAGCACTCGATCGAGCCGGTGCCGCCGGTCCCGCCGTCGTGCGGGCTCGAGCTCCTGGTGCACTGGATGCTCGAGAAGAACCCGAACGATCGGCCGCAGAGCGCGGAAGAGCTCCTCGCCGAGCTGGCGCGACTCCGTGCGACGGTCCCGGACGACGACACCAAGCCCGGCTTCGCTCAGCAGGACGACACCATGGAGATGCTGGTCGACGAGATCGGCGAGGCGAAGGACCAGCTCCTCCGAGCGATCGAGACCGAGAGACCGGCGGCACCGCGGCCGCCCCCCCAGACGTTCGAGCTCCCCCTGCTCTCGCCGGTCACCTATCAGGGCATCGAGCCGGTGCTTCAATACGAGGGCCTGCGCGACCGGCTCGATCGCATTCACGAGACCCTGATCGGTTCAGAGCAGATCGAGTCCGACGTGCGCCAGACCTTTGAGACCCGGCTCGCCGAGATGATCGCCGCGGTGCGTCCGGGGCTGCGCGAGTACCGCTACGTCGATCTGGCCACCAAGATCGCGGATCTCGAGCGCGAGATCTGGAGTCGAATGCGGTTACGGCCCGCCTGACGTCGCCAGATCGCCGGCCGGCGCCTCGAGGACGTGGCGGCGCTGGAGCCGGAGCGCGACGGTCCAGCAGAGCAGCGCCCAGGCCGCACCCGCGATCCACCCGGCCAGCACGTCGGTCGGCCAGTGGACGCCGAGGTAGATCCGGCTCAGACCGACCGCGATCGTCAGCACGATCGCGAGCACCAGCACGTAGGCCTTGACCAGCCGGCTCCGCTGCGTGCGGGCGAGGAGCGCGCCCAGCGTCAGGTAGGTCACCGCGGCCGTCATCGCGTGCCCGCTGGGGAAGCTGAGCGAGTAGATCTCGATCTGGCGCGAGATGATCGTGGGGCGCGGCCGTTCGAACACGTCCTTGAGCAGCTGTCCCAGCACAGCGCCGCCGGTGACCGCCACCGCCACGAATAGCGCGACCCTCTTCTTCCGCTCGAGGAAGAGGAAGCCGATCACCGCGAGCGTGATCATCGCCTCCACCGCCACACCTCCGAACGAGGTCACGTCCCGGACCATGCCCTCGAACCAGCGCGGTCCGATCGGATCCGAGAGATCGCCGGGCACGCGCATGGCCAGGAGGATCGAGCGATCGAACGAACCCGCTGCGGGATGGAGCGCGATCTCACCGAGCTCGTGGAAGACCCAGACGCCGGCCAGGACCCCGAGAAGGGCCAGCAGCGTACCGCCCTCGTGACGGCCGATGAAGCGGAACGCATGCAGCAACCTGTGCGCGTGGCGTCTCACTCTCGATCACAGGATACACCGCAGGGGGCCCGCTCGGGCGAGCCCTCGCCCCGACCTCGCTCGCCACGCTCGCTGCGCGCCCCGCCTGCCTTGCGTCAGGACCAGGCGACGGTCGTCACGGAGACCGAGCTCGTCTGCAGCAGGGCGGACAGGATCTCGCCCGACGGCGACGCATCCACTTCGGCGATGATCGCGCCGCTGTCCTCGTCCGCGAACACCACCTTCAGGTGCAAGCAGAGCTGCTCGAACAACCGGGCGCTCCAGCGTGCGGCTGTCGGCGTGGTGTCGAACCCTCCGCTGGCGGGCGTCAGCATCACCTTGCGGCCCACCTGCTTGGCCGCCTCGGCAGCGTCGCGCCGATCCTCGAGCGCCAGCATCAACAGCCGGAGCGCCTCCGAGTGCTCGTCCGCGCTGTAGTCGACGATCGTGTTCAGCCCGTAGCGATCGACGACCCGGTGCGGCTGGCGGATGTCGAGCACCGTGAGGCCCAGCTCAGGGTGTGCGTCCGCGATCCCAATCAGACCGCGGACCGAGGCCTCGGCGGCGCCGAAGTTCTGCTGGTCTCCCGTCAGCTCGACCAGACGGGGCACGAACACCGGGTCCGAGAGCGACACGATCGCCTGCACCGCCTTCTCCTTGGTGAAGTAGTCGTCCGACCAGGTGTTCTGCAGCAGCAGGTCGCGGACCCAGCCCTCCCCGCCGGCGTGGATCGCGATGGAGCCGAGCGCCACCGCCGCCACCTCCGGGTTCCGATCGACGGCGAGGCGCAGGAGGTACGGCATCGCTTGGCTTCGCTCGTTCCCGGGACGACCTGCGATCTCGGCGAGCCGGCTGCGGACCTTGGGCGCCTGCGAGCTGACCAGCCAATCGGCCGTCGAGAGGTCCTCGAGCGAGCGCGCCTCGCCGGTCATCAGCTTGGCGACGTCGGACAGATAGGGATCGTGCGCGCCCACCAGGTGACCGGCGAGATCGGCCGCGCTCTGCGCCACGATGTCGACCTCCTGCTCGAGGAGCATCGCGACGAACGGCTCCACCTCCCGCGCGGCCCCGGCCAGGCTCTTGGTGGCACGCTCGCGCAGCATCATGTCGCCTCGATACGCGTACACCAGCGCCGCCGCGGTGCTCCCCTCGGGGGCCCGTGGCTCCCGCTCGAGGGTCAACAGGCCCTTCAGCTCGGCGACCGGGTTGGTCGGCCCGCCCAGGACGACCAGATCCCGGTACGCCTGTGTCGACTCCATCAGCGAGGTGGCGTTGCTGAGCGCCAGCTCGAGCGCCCCCGCCATCTGCTCGCCGCCGATCATCCCGGCGAAGGCGGCAGCCCGCCGGCGCTGATCCTCGGGCGTGGTCGGACCCAGCCAGCGCAGGAGCTGGATCGGGTGTGCGGCGAAGAACTCGAGCGCCTCCTCGATGTACGCGCGGTTGCCGCGCAGCTCGTCGGAGATGAAGCCGAAGCCGCGCAGCGAGTGCGGAAGCGGCACCCCCGCCTGCCGGATCGCCTTCGCCGGCACCGCCCAGGGCCACCAGTTGTCGATGTTGAGGAGCTCGGTCCACTTGAGCTCGACCAGCTCCGCCGACGCGGGCTCCGCCGCCAGCGCCAGCACGCAGCTCGCCGCCCGCCGCACCGGATAGTCCGGATCCTTGAGCAGCTTCTGGAGCTCCGGCCGCCACTCGGGGCGTCCGACGGCCGACCAGGTCGCGCCCACCCAATCGCTCGGGCGATCGCTCTGGAAGCTGGCCCGCACCAGGCTTGCCTGCTCCTCGCCGAAGCTGCCGAGCGCGGTGATCATGACCATGCGAGCCTCGTCGTCCTCCTCTTCCTGCAAGCGGGCTTGCAACATCGGGATCGTCCATCGCTCGTCCGTCCAGGCGACCCGGAGCGCCAGCGCGCAGCGGAACTGTCCGTCCCGCTCGAGAAGCCTCTGGTAGCTCTCGGTCCACTTCGCCGAGACCACGATGTCCGCGATGACGTCGAGTCCGTGGACGTCGAGGTAGAGGCTGTCGAGGTGATGCTTGAGCGACTCCTCGTCGTAGATGCCCTCGCGGGCAGCCCACACGAAGGCGTCGGGAAAGGTCGTGATCGAGCGGGGCTCGAAGGTACCGCCCAGCAGCTTCTGGAAGACGGCGCGCTCGTAGCTCTCCGAGGAGAGCAGGAACGCGCACTGCGCGGCACGCTTGAGGGTGTAGTCGTCGTGGCTGACGTACTTGGCGGCGAAGCGCGCCGCCATCGGGTGGCGGAGCATCCCCAGCGCCTGGAGGGTGGCCGCGATCACCCAGGCGCCGCCGTCAGAGCGATCCTCGCGGGCCGTCTCCATCGAGTCGATCAGGAGCGGCGCGCAGTCGGTCAGCTCGCAGAGCCCGATCAGGCGGGCGGCGTGCGCACGCGTGTTCACGTTCTGATGCGTGAGGTGACGCCGCACCGCGCGGCGCAGGCCCTCGCCGCTGACCTCGGCCAGCCGGCGCCGCTCCTCCGCGTCGTACGGGAGCGTGCCGATGTCGGCTCCAGCGTCGACGAGGATCGGATCGATCTCCGGATCGAGGTACCAGTCGAACATCCCCTCGTGGAGGAAGACCTGCTTCCGCATCCAGTACCAGAGGGGGCGCGCGTCCTGATCGCTCTTCGCCTGCTGCGGGTGGAGCATGCGATCGATGTGGGCCAGCTCTTCCTCGGTCAACCCGGCGGGCTTCGACTCCACCAGCTTCGAGAGAATGTTTCGGAGTTTCTTGTCCATGATCTCCTCGCTCAGTTCGGCCCCACCGGGACCACGATGGTGCTCTTCGCGTAGCGGTCGAGCGACGAGGTGAACGCCCGTCCCCCCGCCGCCAGATACACCACGAAGAGCCGCTTGCCCCCGGCGAGCAGCCGCCGCCCGATCGCCGAGCTCACGTTCGCGTCGCCGTCGGTGAACAGCACGCCCGCCTCGATCTCCTTGTTCCCGAGCATGTCGAGCAGCGGCTGATCGAAGTCGGTCCCGCCGCCGCCTGCGATCTGGCCCTTGGCCAGCGCCTCCACGTCGATCGCCCGCACCTCGGTGTCGAACGCGCGGATGTACAGCGGCATCTCCTTGAGCGCGCCACGAAGGCCGAGATGATCGAGAAGTACGGGACCATCGATCCCGAGACGTCCACGTAGATCCCCACGGCCATCCGCGCGCCGGTGTTGGAGACCTCGCGGTTCCAGTACAGGCCCATGACGTCGCTGATCCCGCAGAGCCGGTAGACCAGCCCGATCCGGGTCGGGAACCCCGGATACGCCTCCACGCGGATCTCGCGGATCAGCGGGGCCAGGACCTTCTGGGCGGTCTGATCGATCAGCTTCCGCACCCGCATCCGCTCGAGGAACGTCTCCACGTCGCTGGTGCCGATCGAGACCGGGACCACGTTGAACTCGGACATCGCGCGCCCGAGATCCGAGCCCCGCGGGAGGCGCTCGTTGACCTGCTTGGCCACCGTCTTCACCAGCCGGCCGGTCCGATCTCCCGGCTTCTTGGGCAGCCCCTCGCCCATGCGGCAGAACATCTCGAAGGGCGGGAGCACCCCCACCTGGAGGAGGCGCAGCAGGCGGAAGTAGATCGACGGCCGGGTTCAGCGACGCGTAGCTCCCGTCCTCCGACGAGCGCGACCAGATCGCCTGCCACAGCTCGCCCAGCTCGTGCGGAAGCTTCGTCGGATCCGCGCTGCAGTCCGCCAGCGCGATCGGGCCCAGCTTCGACGCCTCGGGATAGATCGCCAGGCTCGTCTTCCGCATCTTGTCCGGATAGGCCTCGAAGAGGAGCCGGTTGATGCAGATGTCGAGCGTCAGGTTCGCGAGCTCGTGGTGCGCGTGCTGCTCGCCGAAGCCGTGGTACATCGACCGGTGCAGCAGCTCGTGGCGCAGGACGATCTCGATGCACGGGATGTCGAGGTTGGCCACCAGCGGCCCCACGTGGATCGACTCCTCCTTGGTGCGCGGATCGTGGCGCCAGCTGGCCGTCTTCTCCTCGGGATCGTAGGTGACGAAGCCCGAGCACTCGGCGAACGTCAGCTCCAGCTGCATCAGCGCGCGCTCGATCTTGCGCTCGGCCAGCGCCTTCGCGAGGGCCGGGTTCTGCGGCTTCTCCTCCGTCATGCCGTGGGGATGTTGGGCACGCTCATCTCGCCGGCCTTCGACAGATCGAGGCCTGCGAAGAATCGATAGACGCTGTCCCGATCGTTCGGGACGTCGCCCTCCCTCAGATCGATCAGATACGTCTGGAGCTTCCGGACCTCGGGCGAGCGGTTGTCGAGGAAGCTCCCCTCGGACACCAGCTGGCGGAAGGCGTCGATGTTCCGCTCCGCGCGCTCGAGCTCGGGGCCCCGCATCCGTCCGTCGAGGATGTTCCTCAGCATGGGCGTGACCAGGTTGATGGCGCCGTTGAGCGCGATCAGGAGGCGCCCGTCCACCTGGCGGAGCGCGTCGCCCTGATACCCGAGCCGGTTGAGCGTGTGCCGCAGCTCGACCAGCTTCTCCTGCTCGCCCTTCTGGCTGGCTCCGCGCAGGAGCTCGCCCAGGAGCTTCTCCACCTCGTCGGGCGCCAGCGTCTCCTTGATCTCCTTCCAGCGCTCCTTGAGGTGCTCGAGCCGCTTCTCGAAGGTCGAGGGCGCCGCCAGCTCCATGCGGATCGTCTCCGCCGGGCCGAGCGTGCCCGACTCCAGGATCGACTCGGCCGCCTGGTGGATCTGATCGAGCACCACCGGCTTGATCTGCAGCTTGGTCGCCACCGCATAGCGGAGCGCATCGACCGCCGCCCTCCGCAGCGGATTGGCCGCGCCCGCCACCCGGTAGTACGCGGCCACCGCCAGCAGCGTCTCGGGGAGGTTCCGCGCGTAGGTGCGCGCGCTCATGTACGGGCCGCTCGACTCCTTGATCGCCCCCAGGATCGCCGGCACCACCTTCGCGAGGTACGCGGTCACCCGCTCGAGCGCGCCCTCCGCCATCAGCTCCTGGTGCGCGTGCTGGATCTCGGTGAACACGCGCGCCAGCGTCTCCGCCTCCAGCTCCGAGCCCTTGTTCTGCGCGGGCGCTGCCAGCTTCATCATGGCAGCCACGTCCTCCGGTCCGACGCCGACCTGGTGATCGGGCACCGGGATGACCGCGTGGAACCGATCGAGCAGCGCCTCGTCGAGCTGGAAGGCGGCCGCGTACGACTCCGGGTTCGCGGTGGCGATCAGGCTGCGATAGGCGAGCGGCAATCCAAAGCAGGTCCGCTCCTCCAGGATCTCGAGCCAGAGGTTCTGGCTCTCCTTCCCGGCGCGCGTGATCTCGTCGACCACGATCGTGCTCTTGTTCCAGATCGCCCGCTCGTGCGCGACGAAGCGGAGCCGCCCGCTCTTGAGCGACTCCGGATCCGGGATCCCGGCCACCGAGATCAGATCGTCCTTGGTCGCGTCGTAGAAGACGAAGCCCTGCTCGCCGTAGCCCTTCGAGAGCGCGCGTGCGAGCCGCGTCTTGCCGGTGCCGTGGCGGCCGATCAGCATGAAGCTCTTGTGCATCGCCATCAGGCCGACGACGACAGGCTCGAGGTCTTGGTAGCCGAAGTTGATCCGGTCGAGAATGCGGAGGGTCATGCCAGGGGACTGTGTCTCTCGCCTCCCCGGGCAATCGTCAACGGTCGGCCGACATGCGTGTGATCACGCCAACAGGCCCACCGCCGGTATGAGCGAGGAGCACACCAGGGAGGCGGTCGTTCAGAAGAATTGACCCCGAAGGGCGATGCCGAGGATGCGCTCGTCATCGTCCTCGAAGTTGCGGTTGCCGTTCACCAGCTGGCGATAGCCGAGGTCGATCGCGATGCGCTCGTAGTTGAAGCCGACCCCGCCCGACACCGCCCAGGTCTTGTTCGCGAGGTCGTACCAGGCGCCGAGTCGGAGCGGAACCAGGTTCGCGATGATGTAGCCGACGCCGAGCGAGTAGCGCGCCTTTCCGATCTTCGCGTTGTAGCGGACGTCGCCCTCCACGTTGAAGCCGGCGATCTCGTACCCGAGGCCTGCGCCCCAGCCGATCGGCACCTCGGGACGCTTGCTGTTGGTGAGGTTGTAGCCCACCGCGCCGAGCGACAGCCCCTCCACGATCCGCCACACGATGCCCACGTCGAACGTGAGGACCTTGAAGCCGTCCTCGGTCTCTCCGTTCTTGAGGCTGTAGGTGAGATAGCGCGTGGTCACGCCCACGCCGACCGCGTCGCCGAGCTTGGTGGCGGTGGCGAGCTCGACGCGATGACCGCGCAGGCGTGCATCGCCCGCCGGCAGATCGTCGGGACGGCGCGTGGAGTACGTGTACGCGATCCCGCCGGCGACCGGACCGGCCTGGCTGTCGATGATCGACGCGTTGATGCGCCGATCCGATCCGCGGATGTCGTCGAGGTAACCCAGCTCGACGCTGTAGATCTTGGCCAGCGCCAGACCGCCCGGGTTCACGTAGATGGAGTCGTTGCCCGTGGTGAGCGCGCGCTGCGACTCGGCGAACCCGAGCAACCGCGCGCCCTCGTAGCCCTGCGCGTCGGCTGCGCCCGTGAACAAACACTGGGCCGGGAAGAGAAACGCGAGGCTGAGGATGATCCTTCCCATGCTTGCTTCCCGGAGGTCGCGCGCTATGGTAGCTCACCGAGAATGCGGCGCAAGAGTCTGATCCTCTCGGCGCTCGCGCTGGTCTCGGTGCCGTCGATCGCGGTCGCGTACGTTCAACCCGCCGACGCGATCCTCGCGAGCGCGGCGGCGAGACGTGCGCGGATCGCCTTCCACACCATCGTGGCGGAGGGCACGTACGAGCAGGGGGATCAGCGCATCCCGATCTGGGAGGCGATCAAGGCCGGCAAGGCCCACCGCATCGAGTACCGCAAGCCCGGCGGCACCGAGGTCGACCTCACGGTCGACAGCCGTCGCTGGCACTTCACGCCTGGGAAGCCCGCAGGCGCGCCCGAGCGGGTGCCCGGCGATCTCTTCATGACCTTCATCGCCCGTCCCGACACCGATCCGGGCGGCCGGCAGGGCATCCTCTTTCTCAAGCGCCACAAGATCGACGAGGAGGTGGTCAGCCTCGGCCGCGTCGACAAGCGGATCGCGTACGTCATCGGCGCGCGCCCCTGGGAGGACACCCGCCCGCAGCTGTGGATCGACAAGGAGATGATGGTCCCGACCCGACTGATCACGAAGGCGGACGACGGCGCGGTCGTCGACACTCGCCTCCTCGGCTGGGGCTCCGGCTCCACCGACGAGTGGTTCCCGCAGCGGATCGAGGTCTATCGCAACGGACAGCTGGTCGAGGCCTACACCTATCAGCGGGCCGTGCTCAACCAGAGCCTGGAGCCGTCGCTGTTCGAGCCGCCCGCCCCGTGAAGCTCGTGCTCGCCCTCGCGCTGGCCGCGCTGCTCTCGGCCGGCTGCTCGCGCAAGGTCAAGGTCAAGCTCAGAGTCAAGTCCGCAGACGCGGGTCTGGTCGTCCGGACGTCCACCGCGAGCACGCGATGACCCGCTACGTCGAGGTCGCGGTACCCGTCCCGGTGGAGGGACGGTTCCACTACGCGATCCCCGACGACCTCGACGGCGAGCTGCGCATCGGCCACCGCGTGCTGGTGCCGTTCGGCCCCCGCAGGATGACCGGCTTCGTGGTGGCGCACGCCGACGAGGTGCCGGAGGCGATCCGTCCCAAGGTGCGGTCGGTGATCGAGCGCCTCGATCGCGAGCCGCTGATCCCCGAGGACGTGCTCGCCCTCGCCCGCTTCGCCGCCGACTACTACCTGGCGCCGATCGGCGAGGTCCTCAAGATCGCGCTCCCGCCCGGGCTGTCCGCCGGCTCGCAGGTCCGCCTGGTGGCCACACCCGAGGGCCGCGCGTTCGTTCGCGACGCGGAGACGACGCTCCCGAGCGGCGCCCCGATCAACGAGGCCCAGCGCGCGCTCCTCTCGACGGCGGCCCGCCCCTCGGGCCTGCGCGGCCCCAAGGCGCGGACCAAGGCTGCGGAGGAGCTGCGCGCGCTGGGCCTCCTGGCCGAGGATCAGAAGCTGGCGGCGCGCCGCGGCGACGGCGAGCTCGAGATCGCGCGCCGCGTGCTCGACGATGCCGCGGCTGCCAAGATCCTGTCGCGCGCCCCGGCGCAGCGGCGGATCTGGGAGCTCCTGGCCGACGGCGGCCGCGAGCTGGGCGAGCTCCGGGAGGCCGTCGGTCGCAACTCGGCCGCGCGCGCGATCAAGAAGCTCGTCGCCGAGGGCGCGATCGAGGTGGTGCGCGTGGCGCGCAGCGAGTACGGGCCCGCAGGCGAGGCGGCCGTGTTCGCCACGGGACACCTCGAGCTCTCACCCGAGCAGGCCGCCGCGCACCGCGCGATCGTCGAGGCGTTCGAGAAGCGCACCGGTGAGGCCTTCCTGCTCCACGGGGTCACCGGCTCGGGCAAGACCGAGGTGTACCTGCAGGCGATCGGCGAGGTCCGCGAGCGCGGCCTGGGCGCGATCGTGCTGGTCCCGGAGATCGCGCTGACGCCGCAGCTCGAGAACCGCTTCCGCGCCCGCTTCGGCGACGACGTGGTCGTCCTCCACTCCGGGGTCGCCGACGGCGAGCGGCGCCGCCGCTGGCACGCGCTGCGGGACGGTCACGCGCGGATCGCGCTGGGACCGCGCTCGGCGCTGTGGGCGCCGGTCAAGGACCTGGCGATGATCGTCGTGGACGAGGAGCACGACACCTCGTTCAAGCAGGGCAGCGACGTGCGCTACCACGGGCGCGATCTGGCCCTGACCCGGGCGCGCCACACTCGATCCGTCGCGATCCTCGGCAGCGCCACGCCCTCGCTGGAGACGCTGCACCTCGCCAAGACCGGTCGGATCACCGAGCTGCGGCTCACGGCCCGGGCCACCAAGGCCTCGATGCCCGAGATCCGGATGGTGGACCTGGCCGAGGAGAAGCGACAGCTCCGCGGCGACGTCCATCTGCTCTCGCGCGCGATGGAGGATGGCCTGCGCGAGATCGTGGAGAGGAAGGAGCAGGCGATCCTGTTCCTCAACCGGCGTGGCTTCAATACGATCGTCCACTGCGACGACTGCGGCGACGCGCGCACCTGCCCCAGCTGCGACGTCTCGCTGACGCATCACAAGGCGAGCGGCAAGCTCCGCTGTCACTACTGCGATCACGAGGAGCCGCTCCGCTCGCGCTGCCGGAAGTGCGGCGGCCTGGCCATGCGCGCATACGGCGCCGGCACCGAGCGCATCGCCGAGCTCGTCGAGGAGACGATCCCCGGCGCCCGAGTCCTTCGTCTCGACCGCGACACCACCCAGCGCGTCGGCGCGCTCGACGAGACCCTGGCCGCGTTCCGCGCCGGTGAGGCCGACGTCATGGTCGGCACGCAGATGGTCGCGAAGGGTCACGACTTTCCCAAGGTCACGTTCGTGGGGATCCTGCTGGCCGACGCCTCGCTCGCGTTCCCCGACTTCCGCGCCGCCGAGCGCACGTTCCAGCTCATGACCCAGGTCGCCGGACGCGCCGGTCGCGCCGAGCGTCCCGGGCGCGTGGTGGTCCAGACGTTCCAGCCCGAACACTACGCGCTGCAAGCTGCGTTGACGCACGACTCGGACGCCTTCTTCGCCGCCGAGGCGCCCCAGCGCGAGCGGGCACTCTATCCTCCGTACGCGCGGATGGGGTTGGTCCGGATCGAGTCGCGCGACGCCGGCGCGGCCGAGTCCACGGCCCATCGGGTGGCGGCGGCCGGCGAGCGCGCCCGCGCGGCGGATCCCGACCTCCGGATCAAGGGCCCTGCGCCGGCGCCGATCGCCCGCCTCCGGGATCGCTGGCGCTGGCTGGTGATGATCCTCGCACCGACGCCGGCCCGGCTCTCGAACGCGATGAAGCGGATGAAGGGTGACCTCGCGGCCGACGTGCAACGGAGGGCCGATCTGGTGTTCGACGTGGACGCGATCGACCTCCTCTGAGAGGCAACAGCTGCAAGTCGGCAGCCCTCGGCGCGCCGCGAGCGGATCCAAAGTGAGGAGCGCTCGCCTGGCCTCGCCTTTGCTTTTCCCTCACGAGGCCAGGAAATGACGACCATCACTCGAACCGACTTCACCTCGAGATTCGCGACGCGCGGCGGGTACATCGACGTCGACCACATGTCGCCGGACCTCCAGCGCGCGTTCCAGCAGCACGGGATCTCCGAAGACGAGCTACAGGACATCGCGGGTCAGGATCACGTGATCCGCGGCTCGGCCGAGTTCAGCCGTCTGTTCAATCGAATCGACGAGCTCGACAGCAACGGATCCTCCCGATCGATCGACACGGGCCGCAGCAGCAGCCTGACCCGGGCCGGCGAGGTCTATGAGGCGATCCACCGCGAGGTCGACGGCAACCGCAGCCGCGCCGACCGCGAAGGCGGCGCCCGCTTCACCGGCGATCGCACGCTCGAGTCCGTGATGGACGGACACACCGTCCTCCGCGAGGGCGCCCGCGGCGAGCACGTCCGCAAGGTGCAGCAGGCCCTCATCGACACCGGGTTCATGAACCCGAACGGCGCCACCGGCGTCTACAACCGGGACACCCGACTCGCGGTCGAGCGCTTCCAGCGAGAGACCGGCCTCGGCGTCGACGGCGCCGTCGGCGGCGAGACGCTGGGCGCGCTGGCCGCCACCGCGCCGCCGCCCGGGCATCAGCTCGAGCGCCGGGCCGAGTACGATCGGCTCTACCGGGACGGACGCCTCGACGTGACGATCGCGCTCGGCTACGACGAGCATGGCACCGAGCCCGCCACCGAGCGCCAGGTCCTCTCGGGCCTCCGCGCCCAGGGCTACCGTCCGCTCGACGTCGCCCACCTGTCCTCGGCGGATCGCCAGCGCCTCGGCCTCACCGACGATCGGTACGATCCGAATGCGCGCTACTTCTGCCGCACCTTCCAGGATCCCCAGACCGGCCACGACGTCCAGGCGGTGGTCCGGCTGATCACGCCCGGCTCCGACGGCGCCCAGGCGCGGCGGAGCTTCGAGCAGGCGCTCCGGCAGGATGAGGTCGTCTTCTACGGCGGCCACGCGCGCTACGGCACCGGCCCGGACTTCGACGACATCAACTCGGGCGCGGGCAACTTCGTCGTCGATCCCCACGGGAACCGCCACGCCGACACGCCGCCGGCGGGTCTGCGCGACTCCATCCGCGGCCGCCGCAGCGATCTGGGTGCCTCCTCGGATCGCCCCGAGTATCAGCTCCTCGCGTTCAACGCCTGCACCACCGAGGAGTACCTGCACAACCTCCGCGATCCGGGCACGTTCGGCCGCACCCAGCAGGACACGGACATCATCACCACGACCATGCCCACCCGGCTCGGCACCACCGGGCAGCACGCCCTGCGCTTCCTCGAGGGTGTCACCAGCCGCGAGTCGAACAACACGATGCTCGGCGCGATGAACAGCGACGAGCAGGCCTACCTCCGCCGCATCGGCATGGACGACCTGGTGGACCGCGCCGGATACACGTACACGGAGAGCGGTTTCCTCACCAACCCGAGCAACACGACCACCCCGTGAGTCGGCCGGCCGACCTTCTGTCGGTATACCGACATTCATGACGACTTGCCAACAGCCCGACCTACGCTGGGGGCATGAAGAGCTTCAAAGAGACGTCAGCGTTGATCACCGGCGGGAGCCGCGGCTTGGGACGGGCGCTCGGCGCAGCCTTGGCAGCGCGAGGAGCACGCGTGGTGCTGGTCGCACGCGGCCGCGTCGATCTCGATGAGGCGGTACGAGAGATCAAAGAGGCGGGAGGTGAGGTCCACGGGCTGTTGGCCGACATCGGCGATCCGTCCGCGCCGCAGCGGGTCGTGCACGAGGCGGCCGCGCTGGTGGGCCCGATCGATCTCCTCCTCAACAATGCCAGCACCCTGGGTCCGACCCCGCTCCGTCTCCTCTTCGACCTGGACCGGAGCGACTTCGAGCGCACGCTCGCCGTCAACCTGCTGGGACCCCTCCAGCTGGCTCGGGTCGCGGGCGGCTCGATGGCCGTCCGAGGCGGCGGCACCATCGTCAACATCAGCTCCGACGCGGCCGTGGAACCCTATCCCCGGTGGGGCGCGTACGGCGCCTCGAAGGCCGCGCTCGATCAGCTGAGCGCGATCCTGGCGGCCGAGCTTCGGGACGCCCGCGTTCGAGTGCTCGCGATCGATCCGGGCGAGATGGACACGGACATGCACCGCGACGCGATCCCGGACGCCGATCCGAGCGACCTCGCCGATCCGCGCGGGGTCGCCGAGAGGATCCTCGAGATCCTGGCGTCGCCCCTCGAGAGCGGCGCCCGCGTGGCCGCCCAGAGCTGGAGGTCCGCATGAGCCCCCGCCGGTCACCGCCCAAGAACCGCGAGGCGGTCCGCCTGCTCTCGCTCGATCGGGCGCGCGGCACGCTGATCGACGCGCGGGCCGACGAGCTCCCCGCGCTGTTGTCCCCCGGCGACCTGCTGGTGGTGAACGACGCGGCCACTCTCCCCGCCTCGCTCTTCGGCACCACGGAGAGCGGTGATGCGATCGAGGTCCGTCTCTGCGGCCAGCACGGCGCGCGCTTCCGAGCGGTCCTGTTCGGCGACGGCGACTGGCGGACGCGCACCGAGGACCGGCCTCCGCCGCCTCCGGTCGAAGCCGGCGAGCGCATCGAGCTGGGGGACCTCTCCGCGTTCGTGCACGAGGTCAGCGCCATCTCGCCGCGGATGGTGGAGCTCGAGTTCGATTGCTCGGGCGCCGTGCTCTGGGAGGCGCTCTATTCGGTGGGCCACCCGGTGCAGTACGCGCACCTCGAGGACGACCTCGAGCTCTCCGCCGTCCAGACGTCGTACTCCGGTCGTCCCTTCGCGTTCGAGATGCCGAGCGCAGGCCGGCCGCTCAGCTTCGACATCCTGTCCCAGCTGCGCGCGCGCGGCGTCCGCATCGCGACCCTGCTCCACGCGGCCGGATTGAGCGCCACCGGCAATCCGAAGCTCGACGCGGCCCTCCCGCTCCCCGAGGCCTACGAGCTCCCCGCCGAGACGATCCGAGGGATCGAGGAGGCGCACGCGAACGGGCATCGAGTCATCGCAGTGGGGACGACGGTGGTGCGTGCGCTCGAGGGCTGCGCAAAGACGCACGGCCGCCTGGTGGCGGGCGAGGGTGTGACGGATCTGGTGATCGACGCCGGGTTCCATCCGACCGTCGTGGACGGCCTCATCAGCGGGCTCCACGAGCCGAGCGAGAGCCACTACCGGCTGCTCCGCGCGTTCGCCGACGACGCGGTCCTGCGCAAGGCGCTCGCCCACGCCGAGCGGGTCGGCTACCACGACCATGAGCTCGGCGATCTGATGCTGATGCGCTAACCTCGAGGAGGCGGCGAAACCGGTGAGGCGCTCGACAAAATGGCCGACTCTCGATGCTTCGGGCGACCCGGGTGGGCTCGCAGTTTTCAGGTGCTAGCCGACAGCAAGATCAGGCCGCAAGCCGAGCCTCCGTCACCACCTTCTCGATCTCCGCCTCGCACGCTTTCCGGGCGCGTCGGAGCGGACCGCGCATCGTCCGACAGCTGACACTGTGTCCGATGAGGCCTACTGACCAGCACCGGCGAGATGACCGGACAGCCGCGGTGCTCGTGGAGAAACCGCTGCGAGCTGTCGACGCGGGGCTGCGCCAGCACGGAATTCGAGTGAACTCGAGCGTTTCAGGCGCAGCCTCGCGAACCTGAGCTCAGAGATCGCTCGTCTGGATCTTGAGGATCTTGTGAATGGCGCGAAGGATGTCGCGGCGGCTGATCACGCCCACGAGCTTGCCGTTCTCCACCACCGGGAAGCGCCGGTAGATCTTCTTCATGAACACGCCGGCCGCGTAGTAGAGGTCCATGTCCGGGGGAAGGATCGCCGGATCCGCAGCCATGAACTCCGAGACGGTGCCCTCCGGCGGCGCGTGGTTCACGCCCTTCGCCAGGAGCGGCAGGCAGTCCTTCTCGGAGAGCATCCCCACCACTCGATTCTCGCCGTCCACCACGGGAGCCCCCGAGATCGCGTGCTTCACCAGGAGGTCGACGGCATCGACGATCGGCGTCTCCGGTCGCAACGTCCGTACCTTCTTGGTCATGTAATCGCGCACGAGCGGGAGCTTGTTCATCACTCCCTTTGTAGCGCACTCGGCGTCATCTCCCCAAGAGCAGCGCCCGCAGCCATCGCCACGCCGAAGCCGGCGAAGGCCACAGCGCGAAGAGCGCGTAACGAGCGCGCCGGAGCGGGCGTCCGACGTTGCGGCTCGCCAGCCCTTCCAGCATCTGTCTGGCCTGAACGGCCTCTCCCTGCTTCCGAAGGACGTGCGCCAGGTCGAAGGTCGCCTCGAAGTGCCAGGGCTCGATCCCTCGAACGCGCTCCAGGAGTCGGAGCCGCTCCGTCCGGAACCGCTTGCCCTTGAAGTTCTTGCGCGCGTCGAGCAGCACCTTGATCGCGTCGGCGTGACGCGCCTTGACCAGCTGCACGTCTGCGACCCGCTCCCAGAGATCGAGATCGGTGGGAAGATAGTGGACGGCTGTCAGGTAGACCGCGAGCGCTTTGTCCTGAAAGCCGCGATCGTCGTAGGCCTCGGCGGCGATCAGGAAGCTCGCCCGCGCCTCGGTCGGCTTCCTGTACTCCGCCAGCGCCATCGCGAGCTTGTGATGGACCATCGGATCCGGACCATCGTTCTCGAGGATCTTCTTGTACTCGGCGATCGCCTTCTTCTGCTTGCCCTTCTTCTGGGCTTCCGAGGCGACCGTCAGCGAATCGCGACGGCTGTAAGGCTTTCGCCCGAACAGGCTCATTCCCTCCAAAAGGTACCGTGGCCCAGTTGGCGTCCGCCAGGGGGCTTCCGTATTCTCTGATCTCTTTGGCACGCGCCAGGCGCCAACATCCCCCTCCCGCGTCGACCAGCGAAGCACGCATGGCGCGGCGGCTGCTCTGGCTCATCCCCACCTCGATGATCGGGCTGTTCCTCCTCTTGCGGTTGGTGGTCACCTCGGAGGTCGTGAGTCGCGAGCTCGCCACCGAGGCGGCAGGCGAGCTTGCGAATCGCACGCGCTCCTCCGTGCAGCTTTCGGGGCTGACGTTCAGCTGGTCGTTCGCGCCCTGTTTCGAGCACGTCGAGATCTACCGCTACACCGGCCCCTACAAGATCAAGGTGGCCACCGAGGAAGCATGCGTGGAGCGGTGGTCCTCCGCGGTGGGGTCCGGGTTCCATGCTGTGCGCATCAAGCTGCTCCGCCCCTCCATCGAGCTCTCCGGGAATCCGGCAGGCGAAGCCGAGCCTGCGTTCGTCGACGTCAAGCCGACCGCCTCGGAGATCGGCGAGAAGGTGAAAGGGACGCTCCGCGAGGTTCAGATCGTGTTCGACGATCTGAGGCTCGACTGGGACTCGATGCCGTTTCCCTCCCGGTTCGCCAGCGGCACCTTCGGTCCGATCGACGGCCTGATCACGGTGCAGAAGCGCGGCAACATGTCGGCGGCGTCGATCGCTCTTCGCGAGCCCGCCACCCGCTCATCCATCAACGGGCGCGTCACCCCGACGCCGACGGGCTGGAACCTCTCCGCTGGCGTGGAGGGCGACGTGGTCCCGATCTTCGACTCGCTCCTGGAGGCCGCCTCGCTCGATCTGCGGAAGCTCCCCTCGATGGGCCGGATCGGCGTCGACTACCGGTCGACCGAGCGCACCGCCACCATCAATCTCGACCTCGAGCAGCGGGACATCGACTTCGCGAACGACATCGTCTCCTCCAGCCGACTCCGCGGCTTCAACGCCCACCAGAAGATGCGCGTCGACGTCGACCTCGACGCCGGACGCCTGGAGATCAGGGACGGCCTGGTGGAGATGAACCGAATCCCGTTGGTCTTCTCGGTGAGCGTGGTGCCGAACGAGAGCTCGCCCTCATTCTCGCTGGGCGTCGACCTGCGGACCACCTCGCTCCCCCGGCTGCTCCGCTCGGTGCCCGGCGCGGTCGAGCTCGAGATGACCGACAAGATGTCCCCGTCGATCAGCTTTGCCTTCGCCTTCTCGATGACCGGCGAGCTGAAGAACCCCGCCACCTGGACCCCCAAGCTGGAGCATCGCTTCCAGGGCCTGGGTGACGGCGCCGAGAGCGGGATCGAGTACCTGTCGAGTCAGTTCGAGTATCGCCCCCTCACCGAGGAGGGCCGGGCGAGCGAGCCGCGCAAGGTCGGCCGCGGGTTGCCCGGCTGGGTCGAGTACAAGGACGTCCCGTACCTCCAGCGTCGCTGCATCCTGGTCTCCGAGGACTCGACCTTCTTCTTCCACAACGGCGTCGAGCTGGAGGAGATGCGGGCCGCGATCGAGGCGGCGCTCGAGAACGGAGAGAAGGCCCGCGGCGGCTCGACGCTGACGCAGCAGCTCGTCAAGAACCTATTCCTCTCCCGGGATCGCACGGCGCTCCGCAAGCTGCAGGAGCTTCTGCTCACCTTCTATCTCGAGTCGAACCTGAAGAAGGAATACCTCTTCGAGCTCTACGTGAACCTCATCGAGTGGGGCCCCGACATCTACGGCCTCCACGACGCCTCGATGCACTACTTCGGCCGGCCACCGAAGAAGCTGACACCGAAGGAGATGGCGTACCTCGCCGCGATCATCCCCGGGCCGCTGCTCTATCACCGGCAGTACGAGCGGGGCCACATCTCCGCGAAGATGGCAGGACGCGTGAACGGGCTGCTCGAGCGCCTCAACCGCCTCGGTCAGCTCCCTGACGATCAGCTGGCCGAGGCGAAGGAGCGAGAAGATCAGGTTCTTCAAGCCGAAGAACGGCGCGCACAAGTCCGGCGGCTAGTCGAAACCTCGGGCGCCTTCGCTCACGGCCGCCTCGACGGAGAGATCGAGCTGGCGGAACAAGCCGTCGTTGCGATCGTGCTCGAAGCCCTCGAGGTTCTCCGCGTAGCGAGGCGCGCGCCTCAGGAACGCCCGGACGCCCTCGGCGGTGATCTCGCGCGTGCGCTCGCCGTAGCCGAGCTTCGCGAGGTAATTCGCGTTGAGGATCTGCTCGAACTGTCCTACCAGCGGGATCGAGAGCATCGGCTTGCCCAGGTACACGGCCTCGCCCATCAGCGTGAAGCCACCGCCCGCGATCACGGCGCGGGACGACGCCAGATCGTCGATGAACGTGGTCTCCGAGAAGGGACAGAAGGTCAGGTTGCCCTCGACCACCGGCGCCGTCAGATCACGTCGCAGGCCGTAGATCCGGAACGGGCAGTCGATCTGGGCCAGCTCGTCGACCAGCGAGGCGTGGCTGGTGCCGGATTGATAGACAACCACGTGATCGCCGGCTCGGGCGCCGGCCTTGGCGTCGAGGATGACGTCACGAAGGATCGGGGGATGGAGCGTGGTCCGCGGCCGATCCACGGCAGGATAGAAGAAGGTGGTCACCAGGTAGTGATTACAGCGTGGGAGCTTGGCGCGCACGATCGACTTGGCGAGCAGGTAGCTCTTCGAGCTGTCGCCGATGACGTCGTCGTCGTGATGGCATCGGGAGATGATCTGCATGTTGTCGACGGACACGATCGGGACGCGCTGTCCCTTGGCGAACCAGTAGGTCCACGACTCGAAGTCGGAGATCACCACGTGCGGCGAGAACTCGCGGGCGGTCTCGGCATAGGCGCGAAAGTTGTCCGGGACGTCGAAGATCGACTTCAGGTTCTCCAGCGCGGTCTTCATCTTCTGGACCACGTTGTCCTCGTAGACCATCGTCAGGCCGGTAATCTCGGTGACCCGTCCCGGATGGCGCTCGGCGAGATACTTGGCGGCGCGGCCCGACACCACGATCCGGACGTCGTGCCCCGCACCCGCCAGATGGTCGAGCACCACCGCGGAGCGCATCGCGTGCCCCATACCTTCACCGACGACGCCGTAGAGGATCCTCATCGGTCGGATACGCTACACCAGCTTGGAACCGGCCCGGTAGGCCTCAGAGCGCGTCGCCGTTGCTGAAGACCAGGACCACGCCCGGCACCCCGGTACAGGCGATCGCGACGTCTCCGCGCCCGTCACCGTCGAAGTCGGCGCTGACGAAGTCGACCGCGGCATCTCCGACGGCGATCGAGAGCGGCGGGAAGAATCCGCCGTTCGGCTTGCCGATCAGCGCCGAGGCCAGGCTGTTGTTGTTGAGCACCAGCACATCGTTGAGACCGTCCCCGTTGAAGTCGCCCGCCACCAGCCGCGAGGGAGAGGTCCCCGCCGCAAACGTGGCCGGTTGTGAGAAGCCGCCGCCCGGGAGGCCGAGCATCAACACGAGGCCGGGCGTGCCGACCGCCACGATGTCCGCGTCCTGATCGTTGCCCACGTACCCGACGGCGAGATCCGCGATCCCCGGCAGCGCCGTGTAGGTGGTCGCGTTCCAGCCGAGCCCGTTCCAGGTCGTGACCGTGATGTCGTTCGACGTGCCGTTCGCCACCGCGTAGAAGCGATCGACGGCGGTCACCGCGCGGGCACCGATGCCCTCGCTCCACTGGCGCAGGCGGACCTGCCCCCCGCCGGCGAAGTCCCAGACCTCGGAGCCATCGAACGCGCCCTGGACCGAGTCGAACGTGAAGACCGCTTCGCCGATGCCGTCGCCGTCGACGTCCGCGATGGCCACGTCCAGCGGCCGGGGGATGTCCATCGTCTGGAGCGCGAAGCCGCTGCCGTCGTTCACCAGCACCGCGGCAGTACCGTCGTGGGTCATCAAGTCCGCGGCGCCGGTGTTCGAGCCGACCGCGATGTCGAGCGGACCGAGGCCGTCGAGATCGCCGATGGCCACCGAGGTGGGCGTGTTGATCGCAGTGCCGACGACCAGGGTCGCGCGCCGGGTAAAGCTCCCGCCGGCGTTCTGCCAGATCGAGACCCGCGCCGAGATCGTCCCCGTCTTGGCGAAGGCCAGCACCAGATCGTCCTGGCCGTCCGAGGCGTAGACGTCGCCGGTGGCGAGCGCGCGCGGCGCCGCCGAGGGCGTGAGGACCGGCGCGGCCAGGAGGTCGCCGAGCCCGAGGTTCTTCGACCAAACCAGCGCTTGATCCGTGCTCCCGACCGCGAGGTAGTCGAGGTCGCCGTCGCCGTCGAGATCGAACAGCACCGGCTCGATCGGGTGGCGCCCGGTCACGAATCGACGCTGGGGCTCCAGCGGCAGCACCCCGCCGCCGAGGTTGTAGAGGAGGTCGACGCCGTTGGCCTGGTAGCTGCTCACCACCACGTCCAGCGCGCCGTCCATGTCGAGATCCGCGAGCCGCACCTCCCGAGCCTGGGGCGCGAGCAGCGTGAGCTGGACGTTGAGGAACGTGCCGGGAGTGGCGGGATCGCCGCGCATCACCACCACCCCGCCAGACGCGGGGTTCAGGCCGGTGACCGTGGGGATGGCCGCGACCACGTCTGGGAAGCCGTCGCCGGTGACGTCCCCGAGCGCGACGTACTGGGCCGGGCCGGGCGCGAAGCTGTCCTGTCCGGCGCCAAAGATCCCGTTGCCGGAGTTGCGGTAGGTCGTGATCACGTTGGACGTGCCGCCCCGCCCGATGACGACGTCGAGATCGCCGTCGCCATCGGCATCGGCGAGGAGGAGGTCCGTGACGCTGCCGACCAGTCCGTAGGCATTGAGGAAGGTGAACGCACCGTTGGCCTCGTTGCGGATCACCAGTGCATCGACCCCGTTGGGGCCGCTCAAGACCACGTCGGCGTCCCCGTCGCCGTCGAGGTCCCCTGCCTGGAGGAAGTTGTACGTGTTGAACTGCGCGAAGGTCGCCGTCACGTCGGGAGCGCTGTCGAAGACACCGCCGTCGTTGAGGTACATGCGGACCTTGTTGGCGTCGACGGTGAACAGATCCAAATCGCCGTCGCCGTCCGTGTCGATCAGCGCGAGCCGGGTGGCACCGTTCACGGTGTCGAGCACGCGCGCGGCCTCAGGGCTCCAGCTGCCGCCGGCGCCGATCGTCCCGGTGAGGACTTGAAGCTTGTTGCCGCCCGCCACCACATCGGGAACACCGTCGCCGTCCACGTCGCCGACCGCGATGCCGTCGGAGGTGAAGCCGTTCGCCAGGAGCCGCGAGGGCGCGACCCGGAACGTCGGCGGTCGTACGATGATGACGGTCGAGGCGACCTCCCCGATCCGTCCATCGACGTCGTAGGCGACCGCTCTGATCACGGCCGTCGCGCGGGGGTAGAACAGGAAGTCGAACGAGGCGCGATACTCGTTGTTGGTGAAGGTGGCCGCCAGCGGCTCGCCGTCGAGCGTCATCTCGACCCGCGAGATCGCCTTCCCAATCGGTGAGGTCGCCGTGGCGCGGATGGCGGTGACCCCGAAGACTCCGTCACCGTCCGCCGGCGTGACCACCACGCGAGGCACCCGGTCGGAGTTGTCGACGATGAGCGACAGGCTGGCGGAGCCGACGTTGCCGACGGGCATGTCGTCGACGATTGTCGCGTCGAAGGCCCGCGCCGGGATCACCAGCGGCCCGCCGGGCAACAGCTCGGTGTCGACGGACAGCTCCAGCGGGCTGGTGCCGACCATCCCCAGCGCCTCGACCGAGCGGATGCCGGCCGCATCGACCGCAGTGACGGTGATGCTGGCCGTGCGCGAGACCACCGAGCCCGCCGCCGGCCGGGTGAACACGACGAGCGGCGGGGTATTGTCGATGGCGATCACGACCGACGTGGAGGCGCTGTTGCCGCGAATGTCGACGGCGCTGATGGTGACGGTCGCCGTGCCGTCGGTGATCGACGAGGTGTCGACCCAGGTCCGATAGGGCGCGCTCGTCGCCGTGTGCACCAGGTTGCCGCTCAGCGAAAACTCGACCTCGGCCACGCCGGACTGATCCTGGACGCCCGCCTCGATCCGGAGCCGCCCGCCGTAGCTCTTTCCGGCGAGCGGGCTGAGCGGGGTGACCGTGGGCGGAGTCCGGTTGTCGAGCAGCACGTCGCGGCTCGCCCGCCCGACCTTGCCCGCGACGTCGAGCAGCTCGACCGAGATCGTGGCCGGGCCGTCGACCAACCCCTGCGCGAGGCTGTCGACCACGAAGGTCGCCGTCTGGCTGGAGATGGGCGGGGTGAAGTCGCGCGACGCGACCGGCACGCTGTCGACGAAGACCTGCGCGCTCACCACGCCGACGTCATCGAACAGCTCGGCGACCACGTCGAAGGTGCCGAAGAGGATCGCGCCCTCGTCCGGAGCGACGATGGAGACGCTGGGCGCCTTCTTGTCGCCGCAATCGAGCTCGTCGACCTGCCCGTCGCAGTCGTTGTCCTTGCCGTCGCCGCAGATCTCGGGCTTCTTGGACGAAACCTCCGGATCGTGATCGTCGCAGTCGGCCCCGCCGCCCTGGGGCGAATCCTCGCCGTCCCGATCGAGGTCGTGGTCGGGCGTCCTCGGGTCGCAGTCGTTGTCGAGACCGTCGTAGGGAACCTCGGTCGCGTCGCAAGGCGCGCAGGTCCCCGCCATCCCGAAGGACGCCTCGCACCGCATCCCGGTGCCGCAGTTTCGATCGTCGAAGCACTTCTCTCCTTTCCCACCGCAACCGGTAAAGAGGAGGAGGAGCGCGGCGAAAAGGAGCGGACGGGGCATCGGGGCGAATGGTCGGTTTCACCCCGATCGCCGTCAAGGCGACGCCCTGAGTGTGTCAGCGGGACGACATGTCGTACTTCTTGATGAGGCGGTGCAGGTAGACCCGATCAATCCCCGCAGCGCGGGCGGCCCGGGATACGTTGTGGTTGTATCGGCCCAGGATCCCGCGCACGTACTCGCGCTCGAATGCGGCGATGATCCTCGCCCGGGCGACCTTGTACGGCATCTCGCACAGCTCCGGCGGTGGGTCTTCCGCCCGCAGGAACGCCTGGCTGATGTTCGTCGTCGTCGTCGTCGTCGTCGTCGTCGGTTCGAATTGGTGCGCGTGTTCCATCGACATTCATTGTCGGTGAGGGACCGTCTACACGCGCTTACGTGTCCCTTACACCACAGTGGTTGCCCCGAAGGAGTGTCACCGGTCAGCGGTAGGTGAGATCGATGTCGTAGCCGTTGTCTGCGTTGGCTTCGATGAAGACGTCCGACGTTTCCGACCGATACAGGACGCGGTCGAAGACATCGAGGCCGGTCAGCTCAATCGTCCACCAGCCCTCGTCGACCTGTTCGTAGACGACGCCGGCGAGCGAGCAATCGTATCGGGAGTCGTCGTAGGTGAAGCCGTCGGGATCGACCAGGACGATGTGCACGTCGACGACGTCGCCGCAGTCACCGTAGCCGTCGAAGGTCCACGACACCGAGAGATCACCGCGCGGCGGCCCGCGATCGATCGGACCATTGTCTTCGATCGCGACGACACAGCTGGACGCGGCCAGCGTGATCCCGAGGGCGAGGGTGGCGCTGAAAAGTCGCATCCAGTCGGAGCCCGCAACGCGCGTGCCATCGTCCCTTCCCACCGCAAGCGTAGCTCCCGCAAGGAAACGATGTATCGCGTCTGCGACAGTATTCGCTCTTCCCACCCGCCGCTCATACGACCAAACTGCCCCGCCGTGCGCTTGTACGACGAGCTTCGGGCCCGACACCTGATCCATCAGTTCACCGAGCACGACACACCGCTGCCGGACCTGCTCGACCGGCCGCAGATCGTGTACGCGGGTTTCGACCCGACCGCCGACAGCCTCCACGTCGGAAACCTGGTGCCGCTCCTGGGGCTGCGGCGTTTTCAGGGCGCCGGACACCAGGTGATCGCGCTCGCGGGCGGCGCCACCGGCATGGTCGGCGATCCCAGCGGCAAGAGCGAGGAGCGCAACCTGCTCACGCCGGAGATCCTGCAAGGCAACCTGCGCGCGATCAAAGGCCAGCTCGAGCGGCTGCTCGACTTCACCGGCAGCAAGCCCGCGCGCCTGGTCGACAACTACGACTGGACCGAGGGCGTCGGCCTCCTCGACTTCCTGAGGGACGTCGGCAAGCACTTCTCGATCAACGCGATGATCAAGAAGGACTCCGTCAGCGCCCGGCTCGAGCGCGAGGGCGACGGCATCTCGTACACCGAGTTCAGCTACATGCTCCTGCAGGCGTACGACTTCTACGTGCTGGCCCGGGATCACGGCTGCACGATGCAGATCGGCGGGAGCGACCAGTGGGGCAACATCACGGCGGGCGTCGAGCTGATCCGCCGCCGCCTGAGCCGCGCCGCGGTCGGCCTCACCTTCCCGCTGCTCCTCAACTCCGACGGCGCCAAGTTCGGAAAGTCCGCCAAGGGTTCGGTCTGGCTCGACCCGAAGAAGACCAGCCCCTTCGCCTTCCGTCAGTTCTGGTTCAAGACACCCGACAGCGACGTCATCTCGCGGCTCAACTACTTCAGCTTCGTCCCGGTGGACGAGATCCGCGAGCTCGCGCTGATGACCGAGCCCAACCGCGCGCAGCGACGCCTGGCCGAGCACATGACCGCCCTCGTCCACGGCCAGGACGAGGCTGACAAGGTGGAGCGGGCCGCCCAGGTCCTGTTCAATCCCAAGGGGGACCTCCGCGAGATCCCCCTCGAGTACGTCGCCGACGCCTTCGAGGGCGCCCCGGTGATCGACCTGCCGAAGGATCGCTTCCAGGGGGAGGGCGTCGCCTGGCTGGACCTGGTCTCCGAGGTGGTCCACGCCGGCAAGCGCGGCGCCGCCAAGCGGGACGTGGAGCAGAACGCCGTCGCGCTCAACGGGGAGAAGCTCGGCGTCGCGGACGCGCGCATCACGGGCGAGCGGCTGCTCCACGATCGGTTCCTGGTGATCCGGCGCGGCAAGCGGGATCAGTTCTTGGTGCGGGTGGTTGACTGACCCGTCTGCGTCTCCACCTGCGCGACTGTCACGGTCGCAGTCGGGGCGATCAATCGCTGCGGAGGTGCGGCAACCCCATCGTCATCGCCAGCGGCAGCGCCAGAAACAGAGCGCTGGCGACGTACGGCGTGGAGGCGCCGAAGCGCCAGTAGAGCGTGCCGCCGAGCAGCGGGCCGATCGCGCGGCTGAGCGCACCCAGCGAGCGAAACAGACCCAGCGCGAAGCCTTGCTGCTCCTCGGGCGCGTACTTGGATACGAGCGCGGAGGTCGACGGAATGACGAGCGCCGAGCCGAACGCCATGGCGCCCAGGCCCAGGTAGAAGAGGCTGGTGCTGGCCGCCCAACCGACCAGGACGAAGCCGGGGACGACAGCGGCGAGGCCGAGCTGCACCAGCTTGCGCTCGCCGAGCTTGGGCGCGAGCCGCCGGAGCAGGCCACCCTGCACGAGCGCGATGATCAACCCGATGAACACGAACATGCTGCCGTTGTCGCGCGGGGTGTAGCCGAACCGCTCGACCGTGAGGAAGACCAGCGTGAACTCCATCGCGGAGAACGCGGTGAGGAACAGGAAGGAGATCCCGTTGACGCGCTGGACGCCCGGCTCGGAGACACCGCGGATCAGCTTGATCGGATTCGCGGTGCGCACGGTCCCGTGCTTGCCGCGCTGGGAGGCGGGCAAGGTCTCGGGGAAGCGGGTCACCGCCACCGCGAGATTGATCATGGAAAGGACGAACGCGATCAGCGCGGCGGCGGAGAATGGGTTCACGCCCAGCGCCACGCCGCCCGGCCAGGTCTGGGTGAGGTCGAAGAAGGACGAGAGGCCGCCGAGGGCGGGGCCGAGGATGAAGCCGAGACCGATCGAGGCGCCGACCATGCCCATGCCTTTGGCGCGGTTGGCGGGCGTGGTGGTGTCCGCGACGACGGCGGTGACCGTGGCCAGGTTGCCGGCCATCGCGCCGCCGATCAGGCGCGCGACCACCAGCATCGCGAAGTTGCCGGCGAAGAACCAGCCGACGTAGCTGAGCGCGGTGCCCGTGAGCGTGATGAGGATGGTGGGGCGCCGACCGATCCGATCGGAGAGCCCGCCCCAGAACGGCGCGAAGACGAACTGGAGCATCGAGTAGAGCGAGCCCAACAGCCCGCCGAACAGCACCGTCACCAGGAACTCGCTGTTCGCGCTCCCTGCGGCGGCGTCGCGGAGAAAAGCGATGCCGTGGCCCAGCGCGCTGCCGGCGCC
Organism: uncultured delta proteobacterium; assembly: GCA_963803435.1. GTDB lineage: Bacteria > Myxococcota > Kuafuiibacteriia > Kuafuiibacteriales > Kuafuiibacteriaceae > CAWDML01. The sequence goes on from CAWDML010000001.1 coordinate 2,061,546, forward strand.
CTCGAGCTCGAGGTAGTGCTCGAGCATGTGCGGGAACAGCGGGAAGATGATCGAGAAGCCGATCAGATCCAAAAACGCGGTCAGGATCGCGACAACCGGAAGCTTCTTTTCGCCTGCGTCCGGCATACTCGCTGTGCTCGATACACGAGGTCCGGGATCCGGTCCACGCCCTTGGGGAGCGCCTTGCGGGCAACCATGTACGGACTACCAGCGTTCTTCGTCGTTCCTCGGAGCGGCGGGCCACACGGGCGCAGTCTCACCGTTGAGGGTGGTGCCGCCGTGGGAGAATGCGCCGGAATTCACCAGGAAATCGGCGGGAAAATTCAGCGCGGGCTTCGACACGGCGTCGAGGACGGCCACCTGATCCGGCGACAAGCGAACCTCGAGCGCACCCACGTTGTCTTCGAGCTGCTGCATCGTGCGGGCGCCGACGATCGTCGAGGTCACGCCGGATCGCGATTGCACCCACGCGAGCGCAACCCGCGCCGGAGTGGTGTCGAGCGTCGAGGCCGTTTCGAGCAGCGCGTCGATGACGTCGTAGGTCCGATCGTTCAGCGCCTGAAGGGCGAAGTCGCCGCGGTCGGCGGTCACCGAGCCGTGATTCTGGCGCGTGTACTTGCCGGAGAGGACGCCCGACTTGAGCGGCGACCAGGGCGTGATCCCGAGCCCCATCTCCTGGGCCATCGGCACCAGCTCACCCTCCACGGTGCGCTCGATCAGCGAGTACTCGAGCTGGAGCGCCGAGAGCGGCGTCAGCGCGTCCATGCGCGCCAGCATCTGGGCCTCGACGCACTTCCAGGCGGGCGTGTCGGAGAAGCCGAGGTAGCGGACCTTGCCCGAGCGGACCAGGTCGTCCAGCGCGCGCATCGTCTCCTCGATCGGCGTGTGCTTGTCCCAGCAGTGCATCCAGTAGAGATCGATGTAATCGGTCTGCAAGCGTCGGAGCGACTGCTCGCAGGCAGCGATCAGCGACTTGCGCCCGGCGCCGCCGCCGTTCGGATCACCCACGTAGAGGTTGCTCAAGAACTTCGTCGCGATCACGAGCCGCTCGCGCCGCGAGGGGTGGCGCCCGATGTGGTCGCCGATGATGCGCTCCGAGTGGCCGCGGGTGTACGCGTTGGCCGTGTCGATGAAGTTTCCGCCCAGCTCCACGTAGCGATCGATGATCGCGGTCGAGTCCTTGACGCTGGAGCCCCAGCCCCAGTCTTCACCGAAGGTCATCCCGCCCAGGCAGAGCGGGCTCACGCGCAGTCCAGAGTGTCCGAGGGTCACGTAGTGGTCGAGTGGCATGCCGGCTCGATAGCACACGCGGTGAGGTCGTGCTCCTGCGCGATGGAGCACTGGCCTCCTGGCCTCAGGGGTCCTGGGCCGCCTCGCAGGCGACCCGGGCGCCGGCCTGACACGCTCGATCGAAAGCGCTCTTGGCCGCCGCGGGATCGCGATCATACGAGCGACCGCTGATCGCCGGCACCCGCAGCGCGTGGCGGTGGATCATCCCGGCGATGGTGCAGCTGGTCGCCACCTCGCGGCCGGCCTCGCAGGAGGCCAGGTAGTCTTTGCCGAAGTGGGCCAGGGTGTTGCAGCCGGCGCTGCTCCCCTGAAAGCAGGCGCACTGGGCGAGCGCGAGCAGCCCTTCGCCGGTCTCGGCGGTCTCGCCCCGTTGCTCGGCGAGCTCGACGGTCATTTGATAGCAGCTCTGGCCGTCGTCGCAGGGACAGGTGAGCTCGGTCGGATTCTGCGGGTGGTAGCCGAGCGGGCCGGAGGTGACGCAGGCGGCGACCACGGCGGCGAGGAGCGGGGCCAAGCGGGCGGCCATCGAGCGCAAGATGGCCGAAAACGCGGGCCGGCTCAAATCCGTGAGCGCGCGCGCAGCGATCGAGCGGGTTGACCAACCAAGCGCAAGCCAGGTTGACACCGCGCCCGCGGCCCCGTCGCCTTGATACCAGGCGCCGTTTCGGCGATGACGGACCTGTGAACGAGCTCTACTCGGTCGGATTCATGCTGATCGGCGGCATCTCCTTGCTCGTCGCCGTGTTGACCGGAGCGGCTGGACTCCGTGTGTTGAGCTACGCGCGCGACAAGAAGTGGACCGGGTCGTGGCCGATGTTGCTGGCGGTCGGAACCGGCCTCGGCTTGGTCTCCTCGATCGGGTTCCAGGTCGTGTCCGTCATCCAGTCGTCGGGCCCCGCGCTGAACCTGCTGATGATCGCCGTCGATCTGGCGGGCTCGGCCCTGATGATCGCCGCGCTGGCGAGCATCCAGCTCCCGAAGGAGGTCGACCCGTGGGCGAGTCGCTGACCCAGATCTACTCGGTCGTCTCGTTGCTGTTCATCGTCGCTTCGATGGGGACGGCGATCGCCGCGTTCATGAAGCTGTCGACCACGCCCGCCGGCCTCGCGATCGGCGGCTCCTCGGTCGGCTCGGCGCTCGTCAGCATCCTGGGGCGGGTCCTTCGTCTCTTCGCAAGCCCGGAACAGATGCTCCCCATCTCGCTGGCGTCCAGCCTGATCGGCGTCCTTCTCGCCATGGTGCTCGCCGCAGGCATCTTCCTGCTGCCCGAGAGCATCGATCGGTTGATCGAGCAGTCGCGGGCCACCACCGTGCCTCGATGAGCGTACGCGCACGCTTTCCGCCCGCCGGGATCTGTGGCCTGCTTCCGAGCGTGAAGGCGATTCGAATCCACTCGACGGGCGGGCCGGAGGTGCTGGCGTGGGAGGAGGTATCGGTGGGAGAGCCGGGGCGCGCCCAGGCTCGCGTGCGGCACACCGCGGTCGGCCTCAACTTCATCGACGTCTATCATCGCAGCGGACTCTATCCGCTCCCCTCGCTTCCGCACGGGATCGGGATCGAGGCTGCCGGCGTGGTGGAGGCGATCGGTGAGGACGTGACCGAGGTGAAGCCGGGTCAGCGCGTCGCCTATGCGGGTGGCGCGCCCGGCGCCTATGCGGAGGCGCGGATCATCGAGGCGAGCCGGCTGGTGCCGCTCCCGGAGAACATCGGCGACGAGCTGGCGGCGGCCGTGCTGCTGAAGGGAATGACGGCCGAGTATCTGATCCGTCGGACCCATCGCGTCGAGCGCGGCGAGACTGTGCTGTTTCATGCGGCCGCCGGCGGCGTCGGGACCATCGCGACGCAGTGGCTCCGCCATCTGGGCGCGACCGTGATCGGGACAGTCGGGAGCGAGGCGAAGGCGGAGGTCGCTCGGAAGAACGGGGTCACCCACGCGATCGTCTACACGAAGGAGGACTTCGCGGAGCGGACGCGGGCGATCACCGGCGGCCAGGGCGTGCCGGTGGTCTACGACTCCGTCGGCAAGTCGACGACGATGCGATCGCTCGACTGTCTCGCGCCCCGCGGGCTGCTGGTCTCCTTCGGCAACGCCTCAGGAAAGCCGGACCCGCTCGATCTGACGATCCTCTCCGCGAAGGGCTCGCTCTACCTCACGCGCCCGACGATGATGACGTACACGGCGCGCCGGGAGGATCTGCTGGCGAGCGCGGCCGCGCTCTTCGAGGTGATCGGGAGCGGCGCGGTCCGGATCGAGGTCAAGCACCGCTTCCCGCTGGCGAAGGCGGCCGAGGCGCACCGGACGCTGGAGAGCCGCGCGACGACCGGCCCGATCCTGCTGTCGCCCTGAGCCCGCGACCGCCGGTGCCTCTCTCGGCGGTCCTCTTCCCTGCGCCCGATGCGCTCACCGCGGCGGATCACGCCGGCTCGATCGCACACGCGGCGAAGTAGCGCGAAAGCCCTTCGTCAGTGGCGATCGCCGGGCGGTAGTCGAAGTCGCGGCGCGCCTTGTCGTGGCTGAAGAAGTGCGAGGTCCCCAGGATGATGGCGGCCATCCGCGTCAGCGGCGGCTCCTTCTTGACCGCGAACATCCGGAACGCGCCCTCGAGGGCGGCGCCGAGCGCGAAGGCGGTGGCGAACGAGAGCCGCTTCTCCACCGGCGGTGCACCCCGCCCCGCCAGGATGCGGGCCACGAAGTCCCAGAGACGGACCGGCTCGGGGTCGCCGATGAAATACGCCTGCCCGCCCACCGCCGAGCCCGGATCGGCGAGCGCGTCCTGCGCCGCCAGATGCGCCGCCACGCAGTTGTCGATGTACGTGACGTCGACGCGGTTGGTACCATCGCCGATGCGCGCGATGGTGCCGCGCTTCGCATTCTCCACCAGCCGCGGCGCGATCTGCGGATCGCCGGGGCCGTAGATGAAGTGGGGACGGATCGCCGCCGTCCGGAGCGCGGGCCCGTTGGCCGCCAGCACGCGCCGCTCGGCCTCGGCCTTCGAGCGCCCGTAGGGGCTGAGGAAGCGCTCGGGATAGGGCGTGGTCTCGTCGGCGCCCTCGAAGCCGGCCCGGGTGCCGATCGCGACCGAGGGCGTGCTGGTGTAGAGGAGCCGCGGCACCCCGTGGCGGCGGCAGGCCTCGAGGAGGTTGTCGGTACCGCCCACGTTGGTGGCCTGATAGCCGGCGTACGGGCCCCAGTAGCCGACCTTGGAGGCCACGTGGAAGACGCAGTCGACGCCGGCGGTCGCGCGATCGACGGCGGCCGGATCGGCGACGTCGCCCCGGTGCGCCTCGACCCCCCACGCCTCCACGTCGGCGTGCTCGCTGCGGGCCAGGATGCGGACCTGGTCACCGCGATCGAGGAGCGCACGCACCAGATTCTTGCCCACAAAGCCGCCGCCGCCGGTGACCAGGGCCTTCATCGCGACAGCACCCGTTCGGCCCAGACCGCCAGATCCTCACGGCGGATCTTCGCGTTGTGCCGCGCGTCCACCGGGAAGCTGGGGTGGAACAGCACCGCGTCGATCGTCCGGGTCAGCTCGCTCTTCTTACCCAGCGCCAGCAACTCTTCGGTGAGGAGCGCGCGCTCGCCGGCGCTCCGCGGGCGCTGGTGCGGGCGGCACTCCACCACGATCACCGGGCGCTGGTCGCCGCGCGGTCCGATCCCGACCAGCGCCGAGCGGAACACGCGCGGGTGCGCGTTGAAGATCGCCTCGCAGCAGACCGTGTACATGGCCCCGGCCGCCGTCTCCACACGGTGCGACTTGCGTCCGCAGAACCAGAGGCGACCGTCGGAGTCGAGGTAGCCGAGGTCGCCCATGCGGTGCCAGACGCGGACGCCGTCCGTGATCTTGGAGCGCGCGGTGTCGGCGTCACGGCGGAAGTACGCCTTGGTGGAGACCGGACCGTGCACGGTGATCTCGCCGATCTCGCCGGGGCCCAGACGCTCCGCTTGCTCCATGGTGGCGATGGGATCGTCCGTGATGCGGAGGATCCGGACCTCGAGCTCCGAGATGGGCCGGCCCACGCAGGTGCCCTCGCCCCGCTCGGTCCGCCGCGCCGGACCCTGCAGCAGCGTGCGCGCCGAGGGGAAGGTGATCGGCAGGCACTCGGTGGCGCCGTAGGGCGTGAAGACGTCGGCGCTCTCCGGCATGATGCGGAGCAGCCGCTCGAGCAGCGCGGGTGCCGCCGGCGCGCCCGCCATCAGGATCCGCGTGAGGCTCTCGAGCCGGTGGTTCTTGGCCTCGCAATGCTCGCCGACCCGGTTCCAGAAGGCGGGCGAGCCGAACGCGTAGGTGACACCGTGATCCTCGATCGCCATCGCGATCTTCTCCGCGTCCACCTCCGCTGCGCGTGTCGGATCCATGTCGGGGATGATCACGGTGACGCCCAACGCCACCGAGAAGAGCGAGAAGAGCGGGAAGGCCGAGAGGTCCACCTCGCCCGGCTCGATGGCGAAGTCCTTCTCGAAGATGCGGACCTGCGCGTCGAAGATCCCGTGGGTGTACACCGCGCCCTTGGGAGGGCCGGTGCTCCCGGAGGTGAACAGGATGGCGGCGCTATCCTCGGGCTTGGTGGCGGCCGAGCGGAAGCGGCCCTCGCTGCCCAGCGCCAGCACGTCGGCGAGGGTGGTGCGGCCGAACCAGGTCTTCGGGCCCACCAGCACCGCGATCTTCACCGAGCGAAAGGCCCGCCGGAAGAGGACGCGGGCCAGGTGCGACTTGGCGATGCCGATGAGCGCGTCGGGCTCCACCTCGGCGATCGCGCCGATCACGTTCCTCCGTCCCATCGCCGGATCGAGCAGCACCGGGATCGCGCCCATGCGAAAGAGCGCGAAGGTCAAAGCGAAGAAGTCGAGCGACGGCTTCACCATCAACAGCACGCGCATCCCGCGCCGTACGCCGATGGCCTCGAGGCCGCTGGCCGCGCGATCGATCGTTCGATCGAGCTGCGCGAAGGTGAGGTGCGCGTAGGCCCGGTGCCCGTCGGGATCTCTACCGGCCGGCGCGATCACCGCCTTGGCGTGGGGGCGGAGCTCGGCCTGGAGCCGCATGCGATCGGCGATGTTGAGGAGGCCCGCCGTCTTGGGCGCCTCGATCGCCGACTGGCTCACGCGGCGCTCTCCCCCAGGAACTCCCGCAGATGGGGAAGGATCCGCTCGTGGGCGTCCTCGAGCACGTAGTGGCCGGCGTCGACGAAGTAGTGCGTGACGGCCCGCGGGAAGCGGCGCTTCCACTCGCCGTAAAACCAGTCGTCGAAGACGAAGTCCTTGGCGCCCCAGCAGATCAGCATCGGGTGATCGGCGAACCGCTGGAGGCCCTCGCCGATCTCGACGAGGAGCGGATAGCCGGGATGCCGCGCGCCCGTCGGGATGTCCTGCACGAAGCGCAGGTTGGCGACTCGGTTCTTCCACGAGTCGTACGGGAACAGATAGCCCTCCTCGATCTCGGGCGTGAGCCGCTCCTTGTGGACCACGCAGCTCATGAGCGCGCCGCGCGCGAAGGCGTTGAAGCCGCGGATGGCCAGCGCGCCGAAGACGGGGACGCGGCACAGTCCGATCGCCCAGGGCATCTTGTCGGCGGGGAAGGCGGCGGTGTTGAAGATGACGAAGCGCTCGGCCAGCTCGGGACGCCGCACGGCCAGGCCCATGCCGATGGCGCCGCCCCAGTCGTGGAGCACGAACGTGGCGGAGCGGAGCTCGAGGTGATCGACCAGCGCGGAGAGGTTCTCGATGTGATGGTCGAGCGTGTATGCGTAGTCCTGCGGCTTGTCGGAGAGCCCGCAGCCCAGGTGGTCAGGCGCGATCACGCGGTGCCGGCCGGCCAGGCCCTTGATCAGGTTCCGGTAGTAGAACGACCAGGTGGGGTTGCCGTGGAGCATGATCAGCGCCGGCGCCTCGCGCGGTCCTTCGTCGAGGTAGTGCATGCGGCCGGCGGGCAGCTCGGCGAAGCGGCTCTCGAACGGATAGTGGTCGCGGTAGCTCACCACTTCACCCCCATCATCAGGCAGGAGAGCCCGCTGCCGATGCCGAGGAGCGCCACCGTCTGGCCGGCGCTGACGAAGCCGGCCTCGGCGGCGAGACCCAGCGAGATCGGGAGCGACACCGAGCCGACGTTCCCCAGGCGATCGTAGGTGACGTAGCCGCGGGCTGGATCGAGCGCGAGCGCGGCGAAGAGCGCGGCGTGGTGGCCCTTCCCCACCTGGTGCGTGATCACGCGATCGGGCGCGGCGATGCCGGTGGCCTCCACGAACCCCGGCCAGGTGCGCCCGGCCAGCGACACGCCCGCGTGAAGCAGCGCCTCGCTGTCGGTCGACATCGTGAGCGCGGTGGCATCGCCCACGCCGGTGTCGCCGCCCTCGATCCCGCCCCGGCAAAGGCGGTGGTGCTCGGTCGCGGAGCGGACAGCGGCGCCCAGCAGCCGGTGGCCAGGCGCGAGGTCGGCGCGCGCCAGCACCAGGGCGGCCGCGCCGGCGCCGATCGTCAGCGAGGCGATCGAGTCCTTGATGCTCGTCCGGGAGATCGCGGGATCGGCGAGGAGCGCCGCGATCGTCGACTCCACCAGCGGCTTGCCGTTCTCACCAGCCACCACCAGCGCCGCCTCGATCTGGTGAAGCTCGATCATATTGGCCGCCACCGTCACCGCGTTCATGGCGCCCAGGCACGCGTTCGAGAGATCGAAGAGCACGCACGACGGTGCGAGGCCGAGCGCCTCGTGCACCACGTTGGCGGTGGCGGGCTCGAGGAAGTCGCGGCATACGCTGGCGTGGATCAGGCAGCCGATCCGGGCGGGATCGATCCCGCTCCGCTCGAGCGCCTGCGCACCGGCCCGCGCCGCGATCGCGCTCGGCGCCACTGGATCGGGCCAGAAGCGCCTCTCGCGGATCCCCGTCATCAGCTCGAGTCGACCGGGGTGGAGACCGATCCGCTGGTAGACCGGCGCCAGGCGATCTTCGAGCGCCTCCGAGGTCCAGACCTCGGGCCCCAGAATCCCACCCGAGCCCGGCGATCGAGACCTTGGTCCAGCGCATGGCTCCGTCCCAATACTGGCCGCACGAGGCCGAAGCAAGGTCGCGTTGTGAGCCGCTTCTACGCCCGATTCATTGATCTTTTATCGGTTGGTGATCGATCGCGGGTCGGCGATCGGATCGCGGTGCGTTGCGCCGGCCCCCGACCGCCTCTCGAATGCTGCCGCCCTTGAGCCGGTCCCCCTGGACACGATCCTTCTCCTCGCCGCGGAGCCGCAGCGCGCCGACTCATGTGGTTCGCCCTCCGACCCGGAGTGACCGCGTGGGCAGACCGTTGGTCAAGTGCGCGCTCGTACGATACGATTCGCCTGATGCGGTCGGCCGTCATCCTCGGGCTCTTCCTGGTCGCCTGCACCAGCCGCGGGCCTGGCCAGGCGGTCTCGACCCTCGTGAGGCTCCCGCCGAACGACGATCGCACCCTCTTCGCAGTGATCAATCTCGCCGACTCGGTGGCCCCCGAGGATCGCTACGGCCGCCTCGGTAACGTCCCCCGCCTCGGTGGGCCGATGCTCGAGGTGGTCGCGGTCGAGCCGTACGTGATCTCGTTCAAACCCAGCGCGTTCAACGGCGTCACCGGCCCGGAGCTGGTCTACGCCGGCGGGCCCTCGGTCCTGCGCGACGGCCTGGACGCCCTCCACCTCCCGCCGGCCGAGGCGGTGTTCACCGTGGAGGCGGGCGAGCTGGTCCCCGCGGACGCGCCGGAGAGCATGCGCGATCTCCGGGTCCCTTGCGATGGCAGCCGCGCCGCCACCCGTCCCAACGTCGAGGAGGATCCCGTGCCGCGCTGCGCGGTCGAGGATGCCGCCGTGGTGATCACCTGCGCCAAGCTGGCCGCCTCGCCGACGCTTCGTCACCTGCAGAGCGGAGGGCGTGAGCTACCGGTGACGATGACGCAGGAGGGATGCCGCGTCGATTTCGTCTGCCGTGACGAGCAGGACTGCGCGCCCGGCTTCCCGCTCCGCGCCATCCTCCCGCCGCGCGCCGTCGGCAGCGGCGATGCGGCGCTCGTCGAGCTGTTCAGCGTCGTGGATCCCAGCCTGCGCTGCGGGCGGACCGAGACCGATCCACCCACGTTCGCGTGCCCGGACAGCACCTGGACGCTCCTGCCCTGAGCTACCGGCTTCCGGCGCCGTACCAGTACTGAAGCACGGCAGCGGCGGGCTTGTTGCGCGGCGTGTAGCTCTGGTCGTCGGCCCCGCCGAAGCCGAACCAGTTCCACACGAAGAGCCCGGCGAGGCGACGATCGTCGTGCCAGGTACGGAAGAGCGCGCGGTAGCATGCGAGCTGGAGCTGGAGATCCGGCGCGGCGTGCCGGTACTCCCAAGGACGCACGGCGCCGTAGGTCGACGAGGGATAGCCGACCTCGGTGAAGAGGTAGTGAAGGTCGTGCATCGAGGCGAAGCTGGTGAGGCGCGCCTTGAACGGCAGGAACCCGGCGGCGAGCGTCACGTCGTCTCGGACCTCGGCGGTGCGCGCAAGCGGCTGATAGGCGGTCACGCCCATGACGTCGAGCGCGTCCCAGAACGCGATCGGTTCGAAGTGATCCCAGTTCGCGGAGTAGGTGAGCTGGCCGCCGTACGTCGCCCGGACCGAGGCGATCAACGCGCGCCACCGGGCTCGGTCCTGCTCCATGCTGACCAGCTCGCTTCCAACCGAGAAGAGGTCGACCCGGGTCGCGGCGGCAAGCGCGGCGTAGTGCAGGATGAACGCCTGGTACGACCGCCACCATTCGTCACGATCGCCCGGCGCGAGCGTTCCCCGCCACTCTCGACCCCGGCGGTGACGCAGTCGGAGGATCGGCATCAGGAACACCCGAAGCCCGCGCGCCTCGGAGTCGCCGATCACGTGGGCGAGGAGCGCATCGCTCGCCGTCGAGGCGTCGGGTGCGATGGTGCTCGAGCGGATGTCGCCCATCGTCCACTCCACCACAATCTGCACATCCGTAGCGCCGAGCGCCCTCATCTCGTCGAGCAGGGTCCGGTAGATCGCTCGCTGCTCGTCGGGATCCGGCGTGCTTGCGAACATCCCCAGGGAGACTCCGCGGCGAAACTCGAGGGGGCGCGCCGCCGGCGCAGGCAAATCCCGCACCGCGTCGGGCTTCGTGCACGCCGATCCGCAGGTCACGAGCAGCAGAAGTGCAAGGCGCTTTGCGATGGTCTGATCGTAGAAGTAATCTGCTTCAATGCAACGCCTGCCCCTCGCGTTCCTCGCCTTGGCTTCGTTCGGATGCGATTCGGGAGTCGGCGGCCGGACGCTCCCCGACGGCGGAGGGGATCGAGGACATGGGCGTCCTCGAGGTGCCCGACTCCGGCGCGATCGACAAGCCCGACAGCGGCCCTCCCGCGTGTGTCGACCTCACCGTGTTCGGGGACGCGGACGGCAATCAGTACGGAGTCTCCACCGACACGCTCTCCGTCTGTCTTCGCTCGGGAGAGGAGGAGCCGGGATATTCGCGCCAGGCCGGTGACTGCAAGCCGACCGATCCGTGGGCGAACCCGTCGGCGCCCGAGATCTGCAACGACTACTATGACGACAACTGCGACGACGTGGACGAGGCGTGCCCCACCACCAACGAGGCCATGCTCGACGTTCCGGCGTGGGATTGCCTCGGCAGCTCGATCCCGAGCAACGTGTACGCGTACGCGCTCTTCGCCGACGGTGGGACGTACTTCCACCCGAACGGCTGCTTCGTCTTTTTCGAGGGCCTCCCCAACGAGTTCTATGTCCAGCGCCTGAGCTTCACTCCGGTGAGCACCGACGCGAGCTGCACCCAGATCAACGGCTGCGTCTGCCCCAGCTCACCGAGCTATGACCGGCGCATGTACGCAGTGACCAAGAGCGACGTCGTCGATCCATGCACCCAGCTCTCCATCATCGATCACGGGGGCGAGACCCAGCCGGTCTCGACCGACTGCCGCAAGTTCCTCTATCAGATGCACTGGCCGACGATGCCTCCGCCGCCGTACTCTTACGTCGCAGGCAGCCTCGAGGCGCTCGACCGCCGCATCACGTTGTATCCGATCGTCGAGATCGTCTGCGCCAACAATCCACCGAACGGCTTCCTCCCCTTCGCGAGCCTGCTCTCCACGCCGATCCAGAAGAACCCCGGCTTCGCGAAGAAGTGAGCGATGCGCCCCGCACGGATCGCTCTCGCCGCCCTCTCGCTCTCGGTCGCGCCGAGCTCGGCGTGGGCCGGCCCGTGGACGAAGAGTCTGGGAGAGGTCTACCTCAAGCTCTCGGAGAGCGTGTTCCTGGCGGGAGAGTTCGTGGATCCGCGCACCAGCCGGGTCGTGGGTCTCACCGACGACATCTCGCACGAGAGCTTCACCACCGCGATCTACTTGGAGGCAGGCATCTTCGATCGGCTGCATCTGCAGCTCTATCTCCCGTGGACGGCCGGGCTCAATGACTTCCAGGGTACCGCGCGCTACCTGTCGCTCGGGTTCGGCGATCTGGTCGCAGGCCTGCAGTGGTCTAGCCCCTGGATCCCGTTCCCGCACGCGATCCGGGCCGAGGTGAAGGTACCGCTCTACGACATCGCCGATCCGAAGGGCTTCGAGGGTGTCCGGTTCCCGGCGCGCGGCGACGGTCAGGTCGATGCCACCCTGTGGCTCTCAGCCGGAGCCTCCCTCTCGGAGGTCCCGATCTACCTCTACGGAGAGATTGGACATCGCTTCCGCACGGAGCTCTACGTGGGCGAAGGGGACGACCTCAGATTCTCCGACTCCTTCGTCTTCTTGGGGCAGATCGGCTGGACCACGCCGATCACCCTCTTGGTCGCGGCCTCCGTCAACGGCGTGGTCCCGTACGCCGCGGACGAGGTCACCAAGGGCTATGTGAACGTCGGCGGATCGCTGTTCCTGCCGATCGTGGGTGGCCTCTCGGTCGAAGCGAGCGTGGACGGAACGGCGTGGGCGCGGGCCAGCTCGCGCGGAGTGTCCATCAGCGCCGGGATGTCGTACCGGATGTGAAGCGAGGTGCATGAAGCATGAAGCGATGGATCCTGCCCCTCCTCCTCGTCGCCTGCGCCGACTACGTCCACTACGACGGAGACGGCCCGGGAGGCTTCGTCGGGAGCGGCTCGCTCGACGAGGAGACGCGAACGAAGCTCGCGATGGCCGATCACCTGGATCACCTGCTGCTCCGCAGTCTGGCCGGCCGGTTCGTGGTCGCGACCGATCCGGACCAGGTCTACTTCGACTACGACGCGCTCTCCGCGAGCGACGAGGGCAAGCTGCTCCTCGACCAGTACCTGGCGGTGCTCGACCTGGTCAGCGCCGATCAGCTACGGGACGGGCCTGAGCGCCTCGCGTACTGGATCAACGGGTACAACGCCGCGGTGATCCGCGGAGTGATCGGCACCTATGGCGGCGACCCCACCTACTCGGTGAGCGCCGGGGGCTTCGTCTTTTTCGACACCCCGAGCTTCAGCTTCGGCGGGGAGGTGCTGAGCCTCAACCAGATCGAGCATGCGATCATCCGCGGCGACGAGACGCACGACGCCTTCACGCGCTCGTCTCCCGAGCAGCAAGGTCGACTCCGTGAGCTCCACGCGTCCCTCTTCGAGGGCGGCCCGGTCGATGCTCGCGTGCACTTGGCGCTCAACTGTGGCTCGCTCTCCTGCCCCAACCTGCTCGGCGCCGATCCGTACGTCTTCCGCCCAGAGACGCTGGACGCGCAGCTCGAGGCCGCGAGCGACGCCTTCGTCGAGAACGCGATCAAAGGGGCGGGACCAGACGGCGTCTCCCAGATCTTCGACTGGTACGCCGAAGACTTCGAGACCGAGTACGGGAACGCCGCCGGCTTCATCCAGCGGCATCGCGAACACGGCCTGACCGGCGTGAACCTCGATCGATTCATCACCTACGACTGGTCGCTCAACATCGCCCGGTGATTCGGCCGCTCAACGTGACGCGTGATCACGTTGAGACGATTTCAGAGGTTGATCTGGGCGATGTTGATGATCAGCGACGCCAGCGCGCGCTCGTCGTAGTGCCGGGTGGCCTCCTCGGTGAGCGCCAGCGCGGCGCGTTCGGCGTCGTTGAAGTAGGGAGAGTCCCGCCAGGCGGCCACCGCGAAGAGCCGTTCGTCGGGGTCGACACAAAAGGCGCAGCCGTTGATCTGGCTCGAGGTTCTTCATTCGTGCTTTCATCGTGAATCTCCTCTGACCCGACAACATTCGAACCGAGCCGCGATCGACACCGATCTCGGGGTCCCCTGTCGAAAATGTGGCGCAGGAGGATCGACTGACTTGGGGAGCGTCGGCGAGCGAGCGAGAGAGACGTGGCAGGCGTTTCGCCGGCCCGAGCTCGAGGAGGAGCGGCGCGCGGCCCGGGCGGTCTGGGGAGCACTGCCGGATTCGCTTCGAACGCCGGACCAGGCGCTCGGCCGGCATTCGGCGGGTTGCGCGGCGACGTACGGCATCATGGAGGCGTGCGACTTCTACTGCACCGCCTGCTACCTCGCCGATGAAGCGAACCACACGCCTCCGCTCTCCTTCGAGGCGGTCAAGGCGCAGCTCGATCGGATGCGGCGCTACCTCGGTCCTTGGGGCAACGCGCAGATCTCGTCGGGGGAGGTCACGCTCCTGCCCTGCGACGATCTGGTCCGGATCATCCGGTACGCCCGTGCGATCGAGCTGAGCCCGATGCTCATGACGAACGGCCGGAGGATCCTCGAAGATCCGAGCTACCTCGAGCGACTCGTGAACGAAGCCGGGCTCGACAAGATCGCGATCCACATCGACACCACGGAGAAGGGGCGCCCCGGCCTGAAGAAGGGGGACCGCGAGGCCGACATCCACTGGATCCGCGACGCATTCGCGCGCCTCGTCCGCGAGACACGGCGGCGCACCGGGCGACCGCTGGCCGCGGCCCAGACCTTCACGGTCACCGACGAGAGCTTCGACGACGTCCCTGACGTGATGCGCTGGATGGCGAGGAACGCAGACGCCTTTAGGATGATCAGCTTCCAGCCGACCGCCTCCGTCGGCCGCACCCGGGCGCACCGGCGGCCGGAGCCCGTGTCGCGGCTCTGGGAGAAGATCGACGCGGGGCTCGGCGCCGCCGTGAACCCATCGCCGTTCCTGTTCGGCCACCCGGAGTGCAACCAGGTCTCGCTCTCGTTCGTCGTCTGCTTTCTGAATGGCGACAGTGAAGAAGAGGTCCACCTCCTCGACGTCGCCCGCAAGGGCGTGGCCGAGGATGCCCGGTTCTTCCGGACGCTGCTCAACAAAGGATTCCAGGGCTTCTCTCCGGACGGCGAGCCGGACCGGATCCTTCTCGCTCGGATCCTCGGGCGTATCGCACGGCGTCCGCGCTTCCTCCCCGAGATCCTCGGCTACTGCGCCTCCCGTACCTGGGGAGAGCGCTCCTGGATCCCCCGGCTGGTGCGGGCCGCGCTCGCCGGGCGGCGTTGGTACGTGAAACCGCTGGTGGTGGTGGTGCACAACTTCATGAGCGCGGACGATCTGGCCACTCCGCTCGGCCAGGAGCGGCTCGCGGCCTGCGCCTTCCGGGTACCGGTCGACGGGCGCATGGTCTCGATGTGCGAGCTGAACGGGACAGCGCTCCGAGCCGAGCTCAACCGGAGCGCGCAGGAGCGACTGGTACAGCTCCGCACCCCCGGGTGAGCGACGCGCTGCGCGTCTTCTGTTCGGCCTCAGCTCCCTGCGCGGAAGACCGGCCGCCGCGTCACGGGATCAGGTCGAGCGCCGCCAAGCTCGTGATCGCGCCGATGCCGACCACGAGCAGGCGAATCCGCGCTGGCGTCGACACACGGAGGGCTCGGACCGGGAGCCACGCCGGGTAGCCGAGGTGTGCCATCGTCTCGGTGATGCGCTCCGCGTGCGTGACCTCGTTGATGCCTCCGAAGGCGAGGATTTCGTAGAGGCGATGACGGCGTGGCGCCTGATTTAAGCAGCATTAAGCCGCACCGCTCGGGCGCGAAGCATAGAGCGAGTCATGCCAAACCGCTGGTTGTTCTCCCTCTTGGTCTGTTGTCTCGCCCTGGGCTGTTCTGAGGGCTCGGAGCTTCTGTCCGATCCGGAGGGCGGTAGGGAAGGTGAGACCTTCGATGCAGGTGCGCCCGATGGCGACGTGGACTCGGGTCCGGTCGATCGGCTGCTGGACCAGGACCACAGCTTCCGGCTCCTCGCGTTCAGCGCGGATGGCCGCCAACTGGCCTTCCTCCGCGATCTCACGGACGGCGTGCTGGGGACCCTGTTCCTGTACGACGTCACTCGCGGCGATCGGGTGCAGATCGACGAACGGGTGGTCACGGTCTTCGCCGACGTGTCGATCGCGCCCGACGGGTCGTGGGTGCTGTATCGCCGTGCGCCCGACTCCAACGAGGACTTCTCGTACGTCAACGATCTCTATCTGTGGCGCGCCGGCCAGGGCGCCCCGGAGCGGATCGGGGAGCGGGTGCTACGGAACGCGGCCCGAGTCTCGCCCGATGGGAACACGGTCCTCTACGTCACCGATCGAGCGCTCCACGCGCGCGATCTCACCCGCGGCGTCGACACGTTGCTCTCTGAGGCGGTCGTCGCCTCACCGTATCTATCCACCGACGAGATGATCCCGGTGAGCCCGGACGGGAGGTGGGCCGCATATCTCGCCGATCGGCCGGTGGCGCTGGCGGTGGTGGATCTCGAGACCCTGCACGCGACCCGGTTCGAGACGAGGGCCGTCTTACGAACGATCCGTTTCGATTCCCGGAGTCGCCTCCTGGCGGTGGTGGGCGACGCCGCGGGGACGCACCTCGAGCGTCGAGACCTCACCGCCGGCACGCCCCCAGCGACGACCCGCGGCGGCGGGCCCAACAACCCGTCGTTCGCGACCACCGAGGACGGCCGCTTCGTCGCGTACCCCGTCGACGGGCGGCTCAGTTGGGAGGATCTCGATACCGGCCGGAGCGGTCCGGTCGCCGACGACGTCGACTTCCAGCAATACCGATTCGTCGCTGGGACGAACCGGCTCGTCTACGCCACCCACCGCGATCCGAGGGACGCGTCGGGAGAGCTCTTCGCGCTCGATCTCGAGACCGGTAACACCGCGGACCTCGGCGGAGGGCGGAGCCTCGGTGAGCCCAGCCTCGGCGCTGTCGTGTCCGCGCCGGACGGCGATCGGCTCGCCTTTCACCCCGCGGGCGTCTGCGACCTGATCGCCTATGCCTTCTCGAGCGACCGGTCCGAGACGATCGGGCGTGGCTGCAAGCTCGAGTTCGTCGACGGCGGCCGCTCGCTGCTCTATGGGACCGACGCCGTCCGTGGCACACCGCTCTGGCTGCATCGGTTCGGGCTGCCAGGACCCGATGTGCAGCTGACCACCGGACCGATCGCGTGGTGGTTTACTTCACCGAACGGAACGAAGGGCGCGGCGATCACCGATCGGCCCGGCTCCGGTTGGCGGTCGGTGACCGCCGCGGATTGGGTCAGTGGGACGCGCCGGGAGCTGAGCCCCAGCGAAGGCGGCGTCGGCGACGTCGTCGTCTCCAACACTCACATCGCCTACCTGATCTCGGCGTACGGCCACGACGGGCTCTACCTGAGCCTGCTCCCCTGATCGCGCGACGAATCGGTCAGGCGCGCGCGGGCTCCTCCGGCCCTGGTGAGAGCACGATCTCGAGGTGCGGGCCGAGGCGGTAGCCCGATTCCCCGGAGACCAGCACGTCCGCCAGCCCGAGCTTCCGCAAGGTGGTGATCGCGACGTAGACGCGGTTCGCGGCCGCGGCAGCGCGGATGGTCTCGCCCGGCCAAGCCGCTGCGCGCAGCGTCTCCATCGACGACCACCGGCCACCCTGGAGCGCGGCTTCGGTCAGGTGCTGCATCATCAGCCGCAACGGGACGCGTCGTGAGAGGTCGATCCATGAACCATGGGGTGGACGGACGAAGCGAACCGCGCCACCGACGACGAGCGCGTTCGGGCCGCCGTCCCCGAAGCCCGCGATCAGCTTCCCGAGCATCCGCGTGAAGAGCCTCGCATCATCGGAACGATTGAGGAGCGTCCGAGCTCGCTCGATCCGGGACTCGGCCTCACGGACGCGCGCGCCGCTCTCCGCGATACGATCGGCGAGCCACGCGCGTTGGGCGAGCGCCACTTCGAGGAAGGCGCCTGCGAGCTCGGCGATCCCGATGCCGAGCTCGTCGCGCGGCCGGGAGAGCAAGGACTCGGCGGCGAGCAAGCGCGGCGCGGCGGCGCGTCCCAGCATGGCCTCGACGCAAGCGAGACGGATCATGCCCAAGCCGAGCGAACGCTGGTCGTCGATCTCCGCGAGGAGCTCGAGCGCACGCTGGTGGCACGCGACCGCCTGCTCGAGCTCGCCGCGCTCGTGGTGGAGTACGCCGCGATTGCCGATGGTGATGGCGAGCTGGCGATGGTCGCTCACGCGCTCGAGGATGAGCAACGCCTCGTGATAGCGGAGAGCCGCCCGCTCCAGATCGCCGCGCTCGTGCTCGAGCAAGCCCAGGTTGCCGAGGAACAGTCCTTCGTGCCGGAGGTCCCCGACCTCGCGATCGATCGCCAGCGCCGCCTGATAGGCCTCCTCGGCCCGGCGATAGTCTCGCCGATCGTGCTCGACGGCGCCGAGATTGCCGAGCGCTCGTCCCTCGGCCCGGCGATGTCCGTGCGTCCTGTGGATCGCGAGCGCTTCCCGGTAGAGCGACTCGGCTTCGGTCAGCCGCCGCTCCTGCTGGCGCAGCACCCCGAGATCCACGATCAGGGTGCCCTCCTCGAGAGCATCGCCGCTCGACCGCGCCACCGAGAGGGCGGAGCTCAGGTCCTGCTCCGCCCGATCGATGCGACCCATACGCTGCAGGATCCGAGCGCGGGCCCGCAGAAGTTTGGGCTCACTCGAGCGGAGGAGCAGCGCGCGCTCGAGGAGCTCGAGGTAGCGCTGGTAAGGTCCCCGAGCGCCGATGATGGGCTCGACGGCAGCGAGCGCGTGGATCGCCTCGGGCGTGAGCTCCTCGGTCCCTTCGAGCGAGCGCTCGGCGGCGATCAGAAGGTTGGCGCGTTCGTCCCCGACGTCCACCGCGGCTGCGGCGAAGTGAGCGGCGTGCCTGGTCCAAACAGCCTTTGCCTCGCCGCTCGCCCGAAGCCTTCGCTCGGCGAAATCGCGGATGCTCTCGAACATGGAGAAACGACGCGAGCCACCGTGCGCCTCGGAGCGCACCAGCGATTTGTCCCGGAGCGACTGGAGGAGATCGTACGCATCTCGATCCCCGAGCACCGCCTCGGCGGCCTCGACGGTGAATCCGCCCCGGAAGGCCGAGCAGCCCATCAGCGATCGTCGCTCCTCCTCCGAGAGCGCCTCCCACGACCAGGCGATCGCCGCCTCGAGGGTCGCGTGCCGCTCCGGAGCATCACGCCGTCCGCGCGACAGGAGCGGAATCGGTGCTTCCAGTCGAGCATCGAGACCTTCGACCCCGAGGACGTCGTGGCGGGCGGCTGCCAGCTCGAGCGCCAGCGGGATGCACTCCAGCCTGGCGACCAGCGCGCGCGCGGTCTCGAGCGACGCAGGCTCGGATCCGAGTCGGCGCACGTGATCGACGAAGAGAGCGAGCGCGTCTTCGATCCCGAGCGGGCCGAGCTCGAGGCATGCTTCACCCTCGACGCGAAGCCGCTCGCGCGAGGTGACCACGATCTGGTCCATCCCATCGAGCCAAGCGCCGAGCGAAGGCGCGCATCCGACGACCTGCTCGAAGTTGTCGAGGACCACCACGCCTGGATTGCGGGGCACACGCAAGAGCACGGAAGCGACGTCGTCCTCGGTGCGGGCCTCCGCCAGATCGTAGAAGACGCCTCGGCGCTTCTCCAGCAGCTCCTGCGCGAGGCTCGTCTTCCCGATGCCCGCGGCTCCCCAGATCGTGACTAGGTGGTGTGATCCGAGGAGCTCTATCAGCCGATCGAGATCCCGCTCGCGGCCGATCAGTCTCCGCCTGCGCTTCACTCGAGGCGAGCCCGCTCGACGAAGACCCGCCGCAAGCCGGCTTGCACTTGGAAGCCGTCCACGGCCACCGGACCATCGGGGCTCACCTGCCTGAGCCTGCCGTCGGCGTCGCAGGAGGTGCCCTGGATCCACCCGGGACCCACGATCACTCCGGTGCGGCAGGCACCGTCGGTCGCTTGGTAGAGCCCGATCGTGCCCCCGCGCTCTGTGACCGGACCTTCGAGCGGGGTCCCATCCTCGAACATCCCCACCAGCCGGCCGTCCTCGAGTCGTCCTTCGAAGCGAGCGTCGTCCTTCGCGAGCGAGATGCGCTCGCCGTTGCGGGTGCCGAGGAGCCAGCGCGTGCTCGCCATGCTGGTGGGGCCACCGCAGCGGTAGAGAAGGACGGACTCGCCCTCGACCACCGCGGCCGCGCGCGCGTCCGTCCCCGTCAAGGCGCCCACGTAGTGCGCGGTGCCCTCGTCGCCGCACGAGGCAGAGACCAGGACGAGCGATACGAGCGGCGCACCGAGCTTCATGTTCGGGCGGACCATATTCTCCGGAGAAACGGAGCGTCCATCGGTCAGGTAGAAGCCGGATCCCGAGGTCGGGTCGGACTGTGCCCTCCGGCACGCCGCGCCGAGCTCACCGGGTCACATCCTCACCTCGGGAGGTGTGGCAAGGACCTGAGATCCGCCGGTCAAACCGGCTTCTTCTTGGCGTCTGCGCGCGACCAGAGCGCGTCGAAAGCACGACCCGGTTCGTCGAGATCGATGACCACCGGCGCATGGTCCGACGGGATCGGCTTCCCTTTGCGCGCCTCGCGATCGATCTCTGCCCAGACGATCCGACGTGCCACCGCATCGTTCACGAGGAGTAGATCGATCCGCATGCCGCTGTTCTTGTGAAAGGCTCCGGCACGGTAGTCCCACCAGCTGTATCGGCCGTGCTCGGGGTGCCGGAGCCGGTACGCGTCCATCAGCCCGACCGAGAGGATTCGGGCGAGCGCGTCGCGTTCCCGCAGGGAGACGTGCGTCGCGCCGTGGCAGGCGACCGGATCCCAGACGTCGCAGTCGGCGGGTGCGATGTTGAAGTCGCCGCCGATCACCAGCGGAGCAGTCAGATCGCACGCCTCGCGGATCCAGGCCTCGAAGCGCGCGAGCCAGACGAGCTTCGCTTCGTAGAACGGTGAGTCGAGCACGCGCCCGTTGGGCACGTAGATGCTGACGAAGCGAGTGGCCCTCGTAGTCGCCGCGATCATCCGCGCTTCCGCGAACGGATCCTCGGCTCCGGACTCGGCCAGCGGTGCGCCGAACGCGGTCACCACGTCGGAGAGCGGAAGCCGGCTGGCGATCGCCACACCGTTCCAGCGGCCCTGACCATGGTGCACCAGGTGGTAACCGCGCTCCTCGAACTCGCGATGCGGAGCCGCGGTGTCGGCCAGCTTGGTCTCCTGCATCAGCAGCACGTCGGGCCTCGCCCGCTCGAGCCACCACCACACCTTTTCGATGCGGGCCGGCAACGAGTTCACGTTCCAGGTCGCAATCCGCATTGTGACGGTCGGGATGATGACATGAGCGAGCCTCGCGTGCGCGTCGAATCGAGCGACCCGGCGCAGGCCGCCATCGAGCGCGGCCTCCGGGGGCGCAGGCGAGGTCGATGCGAGCCGAGCCCCGCCCCGAGCGGTGATAGCCTCTGAGACGTGCGTGGCGCCCACCCGATCGTCGAAGCGGTGATGACAGCCGCGCAGGCCGGGGCCTCGGCGAGCGCGCTCTTCGACTCGGGCCTCGGTCAACCGATCATCGGGCGGGCCGGGCAGCTCGTCTTCTCGGAGGGCGATCCTGCGGACGCGTTCTACCTCCTCCTGTCCGGTACGCTGCGCTGTTACGTGAGCCGCACGAAGGACGGGCCTGAGGAGCGCACCACGCTCTTGTGTGAAGGTCCGGCCGTCGTGGGCGACCGGGATCTCCTGGCAGGCGTGTCGGAGATGGAGTCGGTCCGCTGTTCCAGCGCGACGACCGTCCTGACCTGGCCGGGGGACGCGTTCCTCGAGGCGTGGAGCCAGAGCGACGAGCTGCGTGCGCTCCTGGTGCGGGATCTCTCACTCCGCTACGCGAAGAGCCTCGCGCTGGCGAGCCTTCAGCTCGAGCCGCTCGCCGGTTCCGTCGCCGCGCTCCTCCGCGAGACGGGCGACAAGCCCGAGCTGAGCAACAACACCTGGATCGCGGAGGTGCTCTCGGTCGCGCCGAAGTCCGTGACGCGCGCGCTGGCGCAGCTCCGCCGCGCTGGTGAGCAGGAGCTCGACGAGATCCCCGAACTCCGGCTCTTTCACTCGCTCGCGGAGTAGACCGGGCTGAGCCCTTGGAGAAGGTCGGGGAGCTCGAGACCCTCGAGCAGCTCGGCGAGTCGCTCGCGTCGGATCTGGGTCAGGCCGCGCGAGCCGACCTCGAGCCGCCCCTCCTGAACCATCGACTTCAGCGTGCGATTGACCGTCTCGCGGCGGAGGCCGGTCGCGCGACCGAGCTCCACCTGCGGGATCGGAACGTCGATCGGCTCCGCGTGCCCGGTGTTCTTCAGGAGCTGATGGTAGGCGAGCAGGTAGCGCGCGAGGAGCTGAGCCGGGCTGAGGAGCGGCTGCACCTTACGCGCGTTGATGTACGTGACGAAGCGCAGCGTCAGATCGCGGTACAGCTCCAACGCGAAGCGAGCGTTCTCGATCATCAGCGACTCGAGGGCTTCCTTCGTCAGCGCCAGCGCGACGAGGGGCGAGAGGGCGACGCCTGTCCCGCTCCAGCTCACGCCCTGCATGACCTGGCTCTCACCGAGCATGAAAGGCGCGGCGAACAGAGCGACCACGAACCCGCGCACGTCGGCAGGCTCCGGCGGGTGCTCGATCTGGAGGGATCCGGAGAGCACGGCAAAGACACGCTGCGCCGGCGCTCCCGCGCGATAAAGAAAGCCGCCCGGCGCGAGATTCACGATCATACTCTCATCGACGATCGCCTGGTGAGCCTGCGGCGGGAGCGACGCGAAGATCGGATGAGCGGCGAGCGCGACCCGGAGCGCCTTCTTGTCGTGGAGCCCGTTCATCGGCGCCTCAGATCGAGCAGCGCCTGGGCCACCCAGGCCTGCTCGTACGGATCCGTGCCTCCGAGCCGTTCAGGAGCGAAGAGTCCGGCCGCCCCGTACATGTCGAGGATCTCGCCGGAGCGACGCACGTCGACCGCGTGGAGACCGGGCCCGTCGAGCTCCGCCGCGGTGATGACCCCCATGATCACCGCCGCCGGCGTGATCGCGTAGCGCTCGGAGCCCGTGTCCTCGAGGAGGTTCAACGGGTAGGCCTCGGCCGGGATGAAGAGCGTTCCGTCCGCGATGGCGATCTCGAGATCCTCGAAGGTCCGGGGGATGCCGCCCTCGGTACCGTAGGCCGCGTCCCGGGTGTTCGGCACGCTCGTCTTCCCGGCTGCGCGGAGACCCGCGATGTCGACGCCCTTTCCGCCCGAGGTGATGGGAAGGATCAGCGAGTCCCTCGGAAGTCGCTTCGCGTTGTCGGCGTCGACACCGGTCGTCGCGCTCGCCACGATGACGACGCCGCAATCGGGACGCGGCGTATCATCCGAGTGGACGGTGAAGCCGAGCGCACGCGCTTCTTCGGCTCGCTCCGCGTTCGTCTCGAGGATGGTGATGCGCTGTCGCTCTCTGCGAATCTCATCCGGTGACGCGCCGTCCGGAAGCCTGAGCCGCGCCAGGGACTCGGCCGTGGAGCGTCCCAGCAGTCCGAAGCCCACCACGTACTGCGGCAGCTCGGACATGGGCTCGCCCCAGCGCGCCCGCGCCTCTCGCGCTGCGATCACCGCATAGAGATCGCCGATGCCGACCGCCTCGGCGCCCTTGAGCAAGCTGCCCGCGACGTCGACGGCCCAGATCGAGTCGAGATACGGCTCCAGCGAGGCGAGATCGTCCGCGTTGTGCACGAGGAAGCGAATGCGACCCTCGCGGGCGGCGCGCCAGAGATCTCCGTCTTCGGGCTCGCCTTCGAGCAGAGCGCCGCCGCCTTTGTCCACCACGAAGATCTGATCTGCAGCGAGCGCGGCGCGACCGCACTTCTTCATCCAATCCTTCGCGCTCTCTGCATCGGACGGTCCCACGCGCGGGCCGACCTCGAGTCTTCTCGCCGTTCGTTCGTGGGGATGGAACACGCCACCGTCGAGCTGCCTCGCCATGATGGCTTGCATCGGATAGGTGCCACTATACGGAGAGCGAGTCGCGGTTCCGGCGTCGAGGCCGAGCGCTTGGAGGATGGGAAACAGGGCGAACTGCTCGCGCCTCATGTGTCCGTTGTAGTGGAAGTGCATGCCCTTCAGCTGATCGCTCCCGCCCAGAGGAAGCTCGGTCAGCAGTCGATCGGTGAACGGGTTGAGGAAGCCGAGCTCGAGGAGAGCGGCGCGCGCCGCGAGGCCGCGCGGGCTCGAGTCGAGCTTCTCGGCGACCAGCCTTCGGACGATCTTCGCGGCGTCTCGCCGATCCTTGGTTCCGCTCCAATCCAGGAGAACGCGGAGCTCGCGCTCGGCGAAGTGATAGGTGAAGAAGCCCTCTCTCCCGAAGTCGAAGGCGTTGCGAGTGCCCCCCATGCTCTGGAAGAGCGACACGCCCGATTCGTCGCGGGTCAGCGGCCCATCGACGTACCGTGCGCAGCGAGCCGGGACGTCGGAGGAAACGACTCGGACGTGCACCGTCGTCTCTTGATCCTGAATCGCCGGGCGGCTCATCGGATCGTTCGTGCGTCCGGTGATCTCGAGGCTCAGCTCGAGACGACTCCCGACTTCCTGAGTGATCGGATTGATCGGGCGGAGATACGGGAGACGCTCGTAGAGCGGCCGGCGATGGTTCGGTCCCGTGACCGAAGGGACGTGGATCGGTTCGTCGAGCTCGAGGTACTTGCCGATGCGCGCGTCGTATCGGACCGTGACCTTCACGCGAACGACGTCGTCCAGATCGTAGACCGGGCGAGACGCGAACCCGACGGTTCGCGAGGGGATGTCGCCGGTCCGCGTCATCATTGAATTCTCGGCCGCGAGGCGCCTCGGGGTGCGTGGTGCGTCGACGCACCATCGGGCGGAACATCCTGCGCCACAACCCCCCGCCGGAAACCGCGATAACAGAGCATATTCGCGGCGTTCCCGAGCCGGAAGCTGGCGATCGCCCCTATCCCTTTCGACACAATCTTGGAGCTCCCGGTCCACCGGGAAGGAGACCTCTATGACCGCCATCAGCCTTCGTCCCGCCACGCAGCAACCCCCCGAGGCGTCCGCCGCGGAACGAGACGGCATCATCCCCGGCGACACGCTCAACCTCCAGAACGCGAGGATCGTTCGCGGTCGTGAGTCGGGATACCAGATCGAGCTCGACCAGCCGTTGACCGTGGTGCGCCCGCGCCCCGACGGCAACTATCTCGACTCTGTCCGCTACCTCGATCTGGTCGATGGTCCGCCGCCCCGTCCGAACGAGCGCACCCACGGGATGCGCGTCGACGTGACCTCGTTCGGTTTGGTCGGGCGGCCCAACCCGAGCGACGAGCAGACGACCGTCACCGTGAAGATGACCGGACGGCGAGGCGCGACCCAGAAGGAATGGATCTTCTGAAAACCTCGCTCACGGAGCCGTCTTCTTCCAGGCGTCCATCTCGGTCATGCGCGAGAACCACGACTGCATGTTCGGGAATTCGGCGACCGGCACGTCCGCCAGCTGGGCGTACATCAACGACGAGGCGAGCGTGAGGTCTGCCAGCGTCAGGGACTGGCCGACGACGTGCTGTCTGCCGTCGAGGCGCTGGTTCAACACGTCCGAGAAGCGCCGGAAGCCCTCGAGGGCCTCCTCGACCTTGCGCTCGTCGGGTTCGCCCATGCCGAACCTCTGCTTGAGCACCCGCTGAAACGCCAGCGTGCCGACCTGGGGCGAGAAGTGGGACGCGTCCCAGAACTGCCAGCGCGTCACCTCCGCGCGAGCCTGCTCGTCCCTGGGGAGGAGGCCCGACTCGGGCTTCTTCGTCGCGAGGTACTGCATGATCGCTCGCGACTCCGTGAGCACAAAGTCACCGTCGACGAGGGTCGGGACCGCACCGTTCGGGTTGAGCGCCAGGTATTCGGGGCTCTTGTGCTCACGCTTCGAGAGGTCGACCGGCTTCTCCTCTAGCTGGAGGCCGAGCACGGCAGCCGTGAGGCGGACGCGCCGAACGTTGGGTGACATCGCGCTCAGGTAAAGCTTCATGGTTCCTCATGCAGCGAACCCAGGCGTTTGTCCACCGAGGGTGCCGTGCTCAAAACAGGGTCTGCAACTACGGCTCGAAGTAGGCGCGCTTGAGGTAGACGTAGGCTGCGAAGCCCCACCAGCAGAGCACCACGGTGACGGTGGTCAGGGTCATGATCTCGAGGATCGAAGTCTTCGGCACGAAGCCGAGGGCACCACCGGCGCCTCGGATGGATTCGGCCAGGTCGGCATCGCGGGCCTTCGAGTCGAGCAAGTAGATGATCTTGTCGACCGTATAGATCACGGTTCCGCCGATCACGGCGCGGGCTCCCCACGGCTTCGGAACGACGAGCCCGATGCCCATCACCACGAAGATGGCCACGTAGACGAGATGAAAGACGATCGCGACGGCCCCTCCGCGAACGGCCCCGAACAGCGGCACCGGCGAGGTGACCGTGTACAGCTCGATCAACGCCGAGAGAAAGAAGAACGCCCCGGCGCTCTTCATCGTGAAGGTGCCCTTCGCCTTCGTGCGGGAATCCGCACCTGCGGCGACGTAGACGCGTGCTGCCGGAGGCTGCCAGCGCTCCCCTTCCTTCTGCGCGCCGCAGAAGCGGCAGAGGATGGCGGCATCCTGGATCTCCTCGGCGCAAAACAGGCACTTCATGGCATCCCTACGGGATGGGAGTTCGATATAGCGTGTACACTTCGTTGTCACCCACGAGCCCACCGCCACGCGTCTCGTGGACCTGCAGGCCGCCTTCAAAGCCGACGGCGGCGAGGCTCCACCTGTTCTGCGCCCCACGATCGGCTCGGGTTCGGACGAGTGCGGTCCGACGGCAGTGTGCCTGAATCCTCTGGAGCCATGCGTCGGTCTAAGAACCGGTCCTAAGACCGTCCGTTCGCTATTCCGTGTTGCACCGGCTCTAAGCAAGAGTGTGCCGAGCGGGTGAGAGCAGCTCGACGGCGAGCGTCGACCGGCGGTCAGCACCTCCAAGCCGGTGGGACGAGGTCGTTTCTGGATCTCGCGCTCGGTCGGATTGCCTGCGGGACCGACCTGGCCTACCGGATCGATGTGCGCGGATCTATCGCTTCGAAACGAGCCCCGACGATCGCTCTCACCCTGGTCTGCTGGGCCGGCTGCGCATTCGACGCCCCGAGCTCCGACCGCGAGCCCGACGAGATGCCGGAAGCGTCGAGGCCGATCACCGCCATGGAAGAGACCGGACCGATCGCGGAGGCGTGGCTCGAGCGCGCGAAGATTGAGTCGACCTTCACGCTCGAGGAGGGGCTGCTGACGTCCCCTCCGCTGGACCTGCCGGCGCCGGCATCTCGGGCGAGCATCTGGATCCGGGAGGCCTCCGGGCCGGTCGGCGTGGAGGTGCAGGCCGGCTGGGCGAACGGGCAGGTCGGGCCGTGGATCTCGCTCTCCGAGGTTTGGTCGGAGAAGGGCCAGCGAGTCCTCGCGGTCGATCTCGACACGGCTGCGACGCGCCTTCGCTTTCGGCTGAGCCCAGAGGCGGTCCCCGGCATCCGCGGAGTGTTCTGGACCACGAGCGTGCCGCTGGCCCCCGAGGTCCGGAGCGGCGAGCTTCCCGATCCCGAGGTCGCGCTCGGATCGCCGGTTCGCCCTCGGTCGGACTGGTCGGCGCGAGCGGCTCGCTGCGGGCGCACGTCGATGCAGAGGACCGTCCGGCTGCGCCGGTTCCCGGCGCCGGCGGCGACCGAGGACGTCCAGGTCTTCCTGCGCGCCGCCCAAGCGTTCGATCAGGAGGGGCGCCTCTGGTGCGACGTTCGCGCGAGCTACCTGGCGGGCGACCAGCTCTGGATGGGACGCGGGCCGCGCGAGAGCGCCCTGGCGCCGGATGAGGTCGACGTGGTCGTGCTCGGCTGTGCTTCCTCCGAGGGTGCGCGTTCGACGCTCACCGCGCTGCTCGATCAGCTCACCGAAGAGTTGTCGCTGACGTCGCCGTCGCAGCTCTCGGTCGACGCATCGCCGGTCTGCCCGGCGGACACCTGGGTCGAGCAGGCGCTCGACGACTGGCTCGCGACCGCGCCCTTCGGCGTGGAGCCGCCGCCCCCGCCGCCACCACCACCGGCCGAAGAGGGACACGTGCTCGGGACGGTGCTCGACGACGTCACCAGCGCAGCGCTCTCCGGCGTGACGGCTCGATGCGACTGCGGGCCGATGGCCATGACCGACGCTGCGGGCGCCTTCGAGCTCCGCCTCCCGAGCGGGGCTCACACCATCACGTTCGAGAAGGACGGATACGACCCCGGCACAGAGACGGTGTCGATCGCCGAGGGAAGCGAGACCGTCCTCTCGGTGCGGCTCCAGCCGATCGACGCGCCCGATCCTCTGGTCAGCGTGATCGACCACTCCTTCTTGATCCAGCGCTTCGGCGGGAACGACGTCGATCCGTTCGACTACCCGGAGACGCAGGACGGCTTCCAGCAGTATCTCGACGCCGTCGGCGTCACCCATTTCGCGGCGTGGGAGTACGTCATCCCGAACAACCCGACCGTGGCGGCCGGCTGCGGGTACACGATCCTCCTCCCGGATCGGAGCTGGTGGCGAAAGGGCGCGGCGCTCGGGCTGCTCGCAGATCAGCTGCGGGCGCTGGTGAACGAGCCCGTCAACCTACGCAACTGGTGGCGACCCGACTGCTACAACAATGGTGTCGGCGGCGCACCCGGCGGCGACCACCCGGACGCCGACGCGCTCGACCTCGACTTCGCCAGCGAGCGAAGCCGCGCGGACGCCCAGCGGTACCTCTGCGATGAGTACTGGCTGCAGGACATCGTAGCGCCCGAGGAGATCGCACCCGGGAGCAACCTGAACCCGCGGCTCAACATGTCGGTCGGGCTCGGCGCGATCACCATCCACGTCGGGTTGCTGTCCTCGAACGGCCGCCGGTTCTGGAAGTACGACTCGTACACGACGCTCACCAACTCGGGCACGTGCTGGTAGAGGCGGAGTCAAAGGGTCGCGAAGAGGTCGATCTGGTTCCCGTCGGGGTCGGACACGCACGCGTACCGCTGGCCCCAGAACGCGTCCCACGGGTCCTTGATCCCCTCGAAGCCGGCTCGCGTCAGCTTCGCGTAGACAGCGTCAACGTCGGCCGGCGACGCCCGCTTGAAGCAAAGGTTGACGCCATTGCCCCGAATCTTCTTCCACTCCGGTTCGAAGCTCCGGATCACCGCCACCGAGTCCACGAGCAATCGAACGCCGCTCGGTGTGAGCCCCTCGAAGTGGTCCGCGTCTCCGTGGCGTTTCAAGTGGATGCCGAGCAGTCCATAGAACTCGACCGCTCGCTCAATGTTCTCGCTGACGATCCCGATACCATCCAGACTCATGCCGATCCTCCCTGTCGATGGCCAGGTTAGGAGACTTGCTCCAAGAGAAGCGTGACAGAATCGACGACTTTTTGCGCTTCGGGCGACCGCTGGGGCTCGCAGTCTTCAGGTGCGAGCCGACAGCACGCGTGCGACGATCCCGTTTGCTCGTAGACGCCGTAGATCGTAGCTCATCCGGAGAGCCTCTTGATCAGCACCGGCCAGATGACCGGACAGCCGCGGTGCTCATGGAGGAACCACCCGAGGCCGGGCGCATGTGGTACCAGGGTACCATGCCACGGCCGGACGCACTGACGCGGGGCCGCGACGCCTTCGCCCGCAACGACTGGCAGGAGGCGAACGCCCAGCTCTCGATCGCAGCCGAGGTCTCGCCAATGGAACCGCGGGACCTGATGTCGCTGGCGACAGCGGCTTATCTCGTCGGAGAGGAAGAGGCTGCGACCCGTTGCTGGCGGCGGGCGCACCTCGAGCTCATCAACCGCGGCGAGCTCGAGGCCGCGGCGCGCTGCGGATTCTGGCTCAGCTTCAGCCTCCTCCTCGGCGGTGCGGCGGCTCAGAGCCGCGGCTGGTTGTCGCGCACCCAGAAGTTGATCGACGACCACGGGCTCGACTGCGTCGAGCGCGGATACCTGGCTGTGCTCCTCGGGCTGATGCTGCTCGGCAAGGGAGACAACGGTGCCGCCGGTGAGGCGTTTCAGGAGGCAGCGACGTTGGCCGATCGCTTCGGCGACGTCGACCTGGGGGCGCTCGGCGCGCTCAGCCGCGGTCAAGCATTGATCGCAGAGGGCGATACGACCGAGGGCGTGGCCCTGCTCGACCAAGCAATGATCGCGGTCATCGGCGGAGAGGTGTCACCCGTCCTCGCCGGCACCATCTATTGTGCCGTGATCCTAACTTGCCAGCGGATCTACGACCTGCACCGGGCTCGGGAGTGGACCAACGCGCTGAACGCCTGGTGTGCCCGTCAGCCCCAGCTGGTGGCGTTTCGCGGCCGGTGCCGGGTCCACCGCTCGGAGATCCTGCAGCGACAGGGCGAGTGGAGCGAGGCCCTCGAGGAGGCGAAGCGGGCCTCCGAGCAACTGTCCGATCCACCGCAGAAGTCGGCCGGGCACGCCTTCTATCAGCGCGGGGAGATCCACCGGATGCGCGGCGACTTCGAGCTCGCGGAGAAGATGTATCGCGAAGCGGCCCGGATCGGCCGGGAGCCCCAGCCGGGCGTGGCGCTCCTCCGGATGGCGCAGGGCGATCTCGAGTCGGCGTCGGCCGCGATGCGCCGGGTCGTCGACGAGGCGAAGCCTGGTCACGGCCTGACCGGAGGCGCGCCGCGTGCGCAGGTCCTCGGCCCCTACGTGGAGATCATGCTCGCGACGGACGACCTCCGCTCGGCGAGGGCTGCGGCCGACGAGCTCGCCGAGATCGCGAATGGTACCCGCGCCGATCTGCTGAGCGCCCTCTCGGCGGAGGCGACCGGCGCCGTCCTGCTCAAGGAGAACGATCCGAAGGCTGCCCTGGCCGCGCTGCGATGCGCCTGGACCTACTGGCAGCGCCTGGAGGCCCCGTACGAATCGGCGCGCGTGCGGGTCCTGATCGCCCTCTCCTGCCGGGACCTCGGGGATACGGACACCGCAGAGATGCACCTCGAGGCCGCTCGAGCAGTCTTCGCTCGACTCTCGGCCGCCCCCGATCTCGCCCGGATCGAAGAAGAGATGGGATCGAAGCGAGCGCACGCGGGCCACGACGGACTCACGGGTCGCGAGCTCGAGGTCCTCGCGCTGGTGGCCTCGGGCAAGACGAACCGCCGGATCGCCTCGGAGCTGCACATCAGCGAGCACACGGTCGCCCGCCACCTGAGCAACATCTTCAGAAAGATCGGCGTCTCCTCCCGCACGGCCGCCAGCACTTTCGCCCTTCAGCACGGCCTCTTGTGACCGGGCGTGGTCAAGATCGACCACGCGACCGCCCCGGGCTCCGAAGCTGATGAGGACGGAGTCGACGCGTCTTGGTTCTGTTCGCGTCCAACAGCGATGTGGGCATCGATCTGATTGTTGTCGCAGAATTCGATGTTGGTCGCGCTCAGATAGCCGTTGTCTGCCGTCATCTTCCGCGGAGCATCGCCGCAGTTGCCGAACACATCAGGGAGCATCGGGACGAGGTGTTGCTGATCAGGTGCCTGGTTGCTGACCCCTTCGGCGACAATCACCTGAGCGTGCTCATCTACGACAACTTGGGCATTGTAGGCCTGGAGGTACGCTCCCTCCTTCAACATGATCCTGCTGTCTGAGTCGGTGAAGTTCCTCTGAGCGTTGGAGCAAGAACGATTGTCTCGGAGTCCAAGAACGGTATTGCTTCGCCACGAAACCATGGGATCAAGTCCAGGCGTCGAAGTCGATCCGCCCAACGATCGATTCCAGACGAAACGACCTCCAAGAACTTCTGCTGGTCAAAGTGGACGAGCTACCGCAAGCTAGCTTGCATGGTCACTTTCGATCACGAGATGCTCGAGGTCTACCAGTTCGCCGTCGAGTATGCGACATCGCTGAAGAGATCGCACAAGAACTGCAACCCGGTCGCGCTCACGTCCGCGATCAGCTTCGGCGGGCATCCGATTCCATCGTGAACAACACCGCCGAGGGCGCCGGAGAGTTCAATCCACCTGAGAAGGCTCGCTTCTACCGGATGGCACTTCGCTCTGGCACCGAAAGCGCCGCCTCACTCCACACCTGCTTGAGGCGCCGACTCGCCAACGAGCAGAAGGTCCAAGCCGCCAGAGCCAAGCTCAAGCGCGTTGTCGAGAGGCTCACGCGCCTCATCAAGTCGATGAACGCACGCCGGGCTGCATGATCGCCATCGGGACCGGGACCGGGACCGGCACCCGGACCGGGCTCGCGGTAGCGCTACGCGCTACACGCTCCTAGGGCCCGTCGATCGCGCCCGCAACGTCGGGGTGGAGACCTGCCGATGGTCGTACGCGCGTGCGCGGGTGACCGCGGTACCCTCGGGCCCTGTGATGAACGCCGTGAGGACCACCCTCTCCGCCCTCTGCGTCGCGATCGTCGCCGCGGGGTGCGGGCCCGAGGAGGGCGGGATCGATGCGACCGCGATGGACTCGGGTGTCGCGATGGATGCAGCGACCACGCCGGATGCAGGCGGGTCACCGGACGCAGGGCTGTTCGCCGGGACGCTCGCCGCCGGAACGTTCTCACTCCCTGCGGCCCTGGCCTTCGGCGATCCCGGCTTTCACGAGCCGTTCTCCATGATACACACGCTGCCTGCGGATCTCGGCCCCACGGCGGGCGCGCGCCTGGTCGTCCGGCTCGTCGACACCACCCAGGTCGGCATCACCTGCCTCGCGGACCATCCCACCTCAGGCTGCGCCACGGTCGATTGGTCCGACTTCGAAGATCGGCCGAACGTTCCGATGGGCGGCGTCTTCGACAACCGGATCAGCGTCGTCACGTCCGACGGACCGCGCGACTACTTCCTGAGCCAGTCGAGCGACCTCGCCGATTCGCCGGATCCCTACGTCCCGACCTGACCGCATACGGCGGTGGGCGGGTCCGCCCACGAGTGGGACGCTGTGCTCGACAACGATCTGGTCGGTGGCAGCACGCTCGAGGTCCGGCTGGTGATGACCAAGTTCGGACCTCCAGCGGTGGAGATCGCGTACAGCGTCGACGTCGAGCCGAACTGAGTCGCGCAGGGTAGGCCACGGTGGCGGCATCACCGAAGACGTGGATCTGGCGCTTCCGCTCCTCGAACCGGGTGGTCTTCGCTCGCGTGGCGAAGTCGACGTAGGTGGCCACGATCGCCTGCGTCGGATCGCCGCTCACCCAGGCTTGCTCCTCCGGCGAACCCGGTCGATCGCTGAGCGACGGAGGTACCACACGTGCACGCGCAAGGCGCGCGGATACTGCGTCCTCGACGCGAACCGCGAGCGGCTCGCCGACACGCCGGCCTGACCTGAACTTCATCCCGGCACCCCCTGCGACTTGAGCGGCTTGCCGCCGGAGATGGATCTTCGAGTGCACGACCGGAGCCAGGAGACGAAGTGGCGCTCCGTGGGAAACGCCGTGATCTTGGTGCCGAGCTCCGTCAGGAGGACTTGCGCGGCTCCCGATGCGGGTCACGCCAAGGCGCGCCGCTTCTCAACCCACAGGATCGCATCGACCAGGGCGTCCCTGATCAGGCGGCGCAGGAGATCTCTGATCCGCTGCCACTGCTCGTCGGTCAGTCCATAGGTGAGCGGTCGGCAGCCCGGCGTGAGCTCCTCAGGCGAGCTCGATGACGGTGATCTCGGCGGGCGCCATCAAACGGATGGGCGGTCCCCAGTAGAACGTTCCGCGGGAGACGTAGAGCCACATCTGCTCCACACGGTACAGCCCGGCGTTGAACCGGTGAACGAAGCGAACCAGGAGGGTCCAGGGCACGAACTGGCCCCCGTGCGTGTGCCCGGAGAGCTGGAGATCGACCCGCTCCTTCGACGCCGCCAGCGCCGTCTTGGGATGATGGGCGAGCAGGATACACACGGCGTGGTCCGGCGCTCCGCGGAGCGAGCGCCGCACGTCGGCGGCGGGGTCGTCCGTGGAGCCGAGAATCGTCGACGCCCGCGACCAGCAGCTCCTCGCGCACCATGCAGTGCGTGTTGTGGAGGACCACCATGCCGAGCTGCTGGAGATGAGGCAGCCACTCCCCGAGCCCCGAGTAGTGCTCGTGATTGCCGGCGACAAAGTAGGTGCCGGAGCGCGACTGGAGATCGGCGAGCGGCGCGGCGTGTGGGCCGAGCTGAGCGACCGAATCCGTCGACGAGAATCGCCGGTGATGGCGATGATGTCCGCGCCGAGCTGATTGACCCGGTGGACCATCCGCTCGATGTGCTCGCGACGAACGGTCTCGCCGATGTGGACGTCGCTCAGCTGCACGATGCGAAAGCCAGCGAGCGCGCTCGGCAGGTTCTCTATGGGCACGCGCACGCGCTTGGTACGTGGTCCGAGCCGGACCTGGAGCCAACCCCATCCGAACATGAGGAGCGCGAGCCCCACCGCGCCCACGCTGCTCCATCGCTCGAGACGGATCGATCGCGGCAGGAACCAGCCGATCGTCACCCACAGGGCGTCCCGCGCCAGGACGGCGGTGACCAGGAACGAGCCGAACGCCATCATCAGCTGGGACACCCGCCGCACCTTCCGCCGGCGCGCAAAGGCGCGCAGCCGTCCGCCCCGCCACCAGCTCAGGGGATACAGGATCATCAGGGAGAAGCTCGCGAGGAGCGCCAGCCCGCAGGCCAGGGAGACAGCGAGCGACGCATGCAGTGGGGCCACCAAGCGCCAGGCCATCAGGACGTACACGGCGGTGGCGACAATCAGGGCGCGCGCGAGTCTCATCAGTGGGTCCGGATCGCTTGGGAGATCTCGTCCGGCCGAGTCAAGGCGTCGCCCCGATGGCGCTATCTTCGCGCGCTAGTGCTCGAGCGCCGGGCCGGTCGAGTGGCAACGTGTTCGGACGCCTGCCGGACGACGACGGCGGCAGGATGTGGCACGCGATCCTCGTGGGACTCGAACGCTCTGCCCTGGTGATCGCGCTGGGCCTCGCCCTGTGCCTCGGGTGCTCGCCGGAGCGGCGGCCGTCCGGCTCAACGCGCCCGCGCGACGCGTCGACCGCCGACAGCGGCGCCGAAAGCGACCGCGACGGCGGCTCCACCGGCGACCCGATGGACGCCGCGACGCTGGACGGCAGCGGACCGTCGGACACCGGCGGCGTCCAGAACGACGCCGGTGTTCCCTCTGACGGCGGACCCGCGGCGGACGCCGGCGACCCGGGCGCCGACGCGGGCGCCTCCGGTGCCGACGGCGGCCCGGGGATGAGCGCCTGCAACAATGAGGGTGATCTCGCGATCCTCCAGACGGTCGACGTCGAGGGACAGGCCGGGACCTGCGGGCTGGGCTGCATCACCGATCCGAACCGCGTCATGTGCGCCTCGGACTGCGTCTCGAACGCCACCGGGCTCTCGGCGGGCTGCTCCATGTGCTTCGCCGCAGCCATCGAGTGCACGATCACCAACTGCATTGGGTCGTGTCTCGACCCGGCCGCGCCCGCCTGCCAGCAGTGCCAGATCGACAACGGGTGCCGCGACGTGTTCACCGCCTGCTCCGGCGTGTGACCGGTACCCGAGACAGCCGCTGTGCTCGGTGTCACCGGTACCTGAAGTGAGGAGCGCCGTCATCGCCGAGTAAGCGAAGGTCATCGGTGGCGCTGATAGCGTCGTGCTCGGAGGAACACATGAGCAACGAACGCGTCAATGACACTGGCAACAGCACCCCCGTCACCGGCATGAGCGCCGACGCTGCGGAGCGATGGGCGGCGAACGGCAGCTCCAACAACGCCCACCCGCCGCTGATCGACGGCGGCCCCATCGGTGACGCCGTTCGTTGGATGATCCCCGACTTCATCGAGCGTCCCATGGCGAGTGCGCGCGACTCGGTGCTCGGCGGGCTGAAGAGCGCGTGGAAGGGACTCTTCGGATGACCGGCGCGGAGGGGAGCGCGCCGGCGGAAGACCGATTGGCTGCCGAGCTGATGGCCACCGCGAGCGAGACCGACTCGAACGGTCATCCGCGCCACGCGCGCGAATCGATTCAGGATGCGCTCGCTGCCCTCTACTTCATCAACGCCGGCGGACTGGCCGCGGAGGATCCCGAAGGGCGGAGGATTCTCTCGGTCTTCTTCCGGCGTCACGGGATCAACCCGCTCGAGCCGGAGGAGAAGGTCCACGAGCAGGTCGCGGCAATCATGCGGGAACGGATCGATCCCGCTCTGTTCCGATCGTTCCTCACCACCGTCGCCCGCACTCAGGACGAGATCCAGGCGGCCGTGGAGATGTTCGGGATCGACACCGCACGGTCCACCCGCGCCTTCCTCGGAAACGACGTCAAGAATGCTCCGGTCGAGGGCCAAGGGATCCGGGGGAACGCCCGCGCCTCGGGCCTCGACAAGCAGCTCTTCGACCGCTTCGCGCAGGCGCGGATGGGCTTACAGCCCGGCCAACCCAAGTCCACCCGCACGGCTCCCATCAAGGGACCCAAAGGCAAGACGCCGACGAAGCGCTGACCTCGCTACGGGCGCTCGGTCACCTCACCCGCCAGCGTGAAGAGCGCGGTCAGATCGGCGGCCGGGATCTGGGCGTGGCTCCCGTCGTCCCGATCTCGATCCCAGACATTCCAGCTGGAACCGCCGTCGCGCGAGTACTCGGCGCGCGATTCGGCGTCCGACCAGACGACGCTGCGCGTGGTGATGTTCACCTCGTCCGTCCCGATGAAGTAGCTCCCGGAGCTGGAGGAGAGCTCGAGCGTGTAGCGGCTGCCGGCGCGGAGGAGCGCGGTGCCGCCGAAGTCGGCGTAGACCCATGGCACCGCGATGCGCGCGCCGCCCGCGTCCGTCTGGTAGAAGCTCGAGACCTGCCCGAGCCGGCTCGCAGCCACGCTCGCCTCCAAGAGGTGCGCGCCGGAAGCGTCCTTGATCGTCGCGATCAGCGCGCCGCTCCCGGAAGAGCGGCCGGCCCGCAGCCAGACGCCACGCACCGTGCGCGACGCGTCTCGCACGCGAATCACCTGGCGGACGCGGTTTGCGCCGCCAATCAGCTTCGCGCCGCTCCCGTTGACGCCTGCGTATCCGGTGCCGTCGAGGGTCCCGTCGGTGTAGCGGAGCGCGTAGTCTGGCAGCACGGTGTTGCCGCTCTCCTGCTCGCGCGTGGTCCAGCCCTCGCCGGCGGCGTGCCGGTACATCACCTGGAGGCGCGAGCCGTAGTACGGGCCGCCGGGCGGTGAGAGCGACGCCGTGGTGAAGCTCCCGTTCACCACGGTGAGCCCGGTGCTCGGGCTGCGCTGCGTGATCACCAGGTGGTAGCGCTGTCCGGCCGTGACGGCGAGCGGGTGATCGAGCGTCACCTCGGGGTGCGCATCGAAGCTGTTGGCGCAGTAGTAGGTGACGCCGGCGCGCGTGCCCACGACGCGCGGGTTCGAGCCGACCGGGCGAATCGTGCGGGTGCCGGTGGCGAGCACGTGCCCGGACGGATGTCCGGCGCCGTCATCGCTCTGGACCGTCACCTGGAGCAGGCCGCCGTCGCCCCAGTGGTAGCCGCCGATGTACATCCGCTCCATCTTGCAGTCGGCGCTGTACGTCGGGCTGCAGCTCGGCCACTTGTACGTGCTGTCCCACTCGCCGCAGGTCAGCACGCGGACTTGCCAGACGACCGCGCTGAGGGTTCCGGTGCGCTCCGCCGCGAAGCGCAGCGATGCCTGGTAGCCGTAGCGCCGCGTGTGTCCCCAGGACTCGCCGTGGACCGCGGCACCGTACATCACGCCGCAGAGCGGGAGCTCCGGGTGGGGACACCCGTCGGTGCCGGTGGGCGAGGACGGCGGAGGCGGAGCGGTGGCGCCATCTCGGAGGGGATCGGATCTCGTTGGCGCTCAGCGCGCGGGCGTAGACGGACAGCTCGTCGATGCGGCCGCGGAAGAAGCTGTCGAAGTTGGCACCGTGGTCGTTCGTCCCGGCACCGATGTCGAGCGGCGTCGTGTCGTGCGGAATCGCGCCCGTCTTGGCGATGGAGGCGTCCTCGGCGCCGTCGACGTAGAGCCGCAGTCGAGTGCCGTCGTAGGTCATCGCCGCGTGCACCCAGCTCCCGACCGGGAGCGGCGTGGCCCCGACCAGGAAGGTGCCGCTCGTCGTGTAGACGTAGCCGGACAGCTTGCCGTGGTAGATCCCGAGGTGGAACTGATCTTCACTACCGGTGCCGTGCTCGCGGACCGCAATCGCGGCCCAGCTCGCCGGCTGCGCTGAGGTCTGCCGGACCCAGGCCACCACCGTCACCGCGCCCGAGATCGCGTCGGCGCGCAGCGCGCCCGAGGTGACCAGCCTGCCCCCAATCCCGTCGAGCTCGAGCGCGCGTCCCGAGACCCCCGCGCTGCGTACGACTCCGCCGCTCGGGACCGCGACGTTGCCGTATCCGCTGGCGTCGGCCGCCTCGCCGCCGCTCTCGTCGAACGTGTAGCGGGCGACGACGCCGGCCGGTCCGACTGCGTCAATCGTTTCGGCCTGAGGCGCCTCGGGGCCGGGTCCGCAGCCGCAGCAGAGGAGGAGCGCCGCTCGGATGAGCGAGCGGTGGTGATCGATGGGTGGGGTGGTAGATGGCGGAAGCATCATCGGGGGCGCGCCTCCGCAAGCGACGCGCCACCAGGCGTGCGCAGTGATGTCCTCTCCTTGGCGCGCTCGATCGAGACTGGCCGTCCCGCCTCGGAGACTCGGGGTCTCAGGAGGATCGCGCCTTGCTCCCCCGGGAGGAGTCAGGCGAAGCTCGCAGGACGCACCCGCAGCATTGCAGGATCCCGCCCCATGCAGGCCGCACCGGCGCGGCGGTCCTGCTGCTCACCGCCCTCGCCGGCTGCGGTCCGCGGGCGTTCCTCCTGTTGGAGGTGGAGTCGGCCCTCACGATCCCGGATCGAGATCGACACGCTCGACCTCGAGGTCGAGCGGCGCGAGCGAGAGGACTGGGTCGCGCTCGACGCTCGCTCGAATCCCGCTCGACGCGGCCGATCGCTTTCCATTCAGCGTGGTCTACGAGCCGAGCGCGGAGACGCCGCGCATCCTGAGGATCCGGACGCTCGGCCGCCTGATGAGCCGGCAGGTCGCCGAGACCACCGTCGAGGTCGCGTGGGGAGAGGATCGGGTCAACCGCGTCGCCGTGGTGCTCCCACTGGAGTGACGAATGCGCCCCTCCGCTCTGCTCGCGCCGATCCCATTACTGCTCGTTGCGTGCGAGCTTCCGGTCGAGACGGTCTGCGCCGAGGGAGAATGCGTGGTCGTCGAGGCCGCCCCGACACCGCCGTTCGATCTCGAGCTCGGCCGCGTGCCGCTCGATCTCACGCGCACGCCCACGATCGAGTTCGCCCCGGGGATGCTCGGCAATCCCGGTGCGGGGCCACTCCGCCACCAGGCGCGGGTCGAGCGCGACGACGGTGTGGTGGTCGCCCCCTGGAGTGACGTGGTCGCGGGAGGCGCGATCGCGGGGCTCTCGCTCGAGCCGGACACGCGCTACCGACTGAGCCTGCGCGCCGTCGACGCCGAGGAGCGCACGAGCGCCGAGGTGCCGAGCCCGGCCTGGCGGGCGCGCGCGGTGCAGCCGATCCTGGAGCGTACCTTCGAGACGACGGTCGACGTCCCGGCCGGAGCGATCGTGCCGGTCGACGGCGCGAGCCTGTCGATCTCGCCGCGCGAGCCGGGCGAGCGCTGGCTGGTCTTCCTGTCGGTGGGGATCCGCAACGATCCGACCTACCTGAGCGCGCAGGTCCAGCTCTCGTCCGGCGGCCAGGTCCTCACAGAGGGCGGAGCCTATACGAGCGCGCCCGACGTCACCGGCTCGTTCGGCGACTTCGTCCTCATCGCGCCGTCCGTGACCACCACCGTCTCGCTCCAGCTGATGGGCCGCAACCAGACGCTCCACGTCCAGCTGATCGACGGACACCTGACGGCGTTCCCGCTCCGGCGCGACCAGGAGGCGCACTACCGCACGATCGATGCGCCGGTGACCGTCCGCGATCGAACGTGGAGCACGCAGCTGGTCCACACGGCCACCGTCGCCGGCGGCGACTACCTCCTGCTGCTCGGCGCGGTCATCACCGAGCGCCCGGACGCGCAGAGCGTCTACCTGCGCTGGTCGAGCTCCGGCGTCTATCTGCCTCAGGTCGCCGAGACGCACGGCTACGATGACCTCGGCTCCGCGAGCCACGTCGTCGTCCGCAGGATCACGCTCCCTCCGGGACCGAGCACGGTCCGCTGGGAGGGCTACTCGATGGCGAGAGGGACGATCGAGCAGGGCCGCACGCTGTGGCTCTCCACGGACGCGATCTCCACGCTCGACCTCCTCTCGCTCCCCGGCCCGGTGCCGGTCGGCGAGACCACGCCGGTGAGCGTCGCGTCGCTCGACGTCGCGATCGATGAGCAGGCCCCCGGGATCCGACTGGCCGCCGCCACCTTCGACGACCGCTGCGTCATCGACGCCATGCCGCACGATCGCCTCTACTCGCTGTCGGCCGACGGCCGAGCGCTGGCGACGAACCTCTACCGGGCGCCGGTCTGCCTCCTCTCGTCGAGCTTCCTGCGGGTCTGGAGGGCCGAAGAGCTGGACCGACACCTCCGGCTCGACGTCGCCACGTCGGTCGCGGGCCCGAAGGAGGAGGTGATCGTGGAGAGCGCCTCCCTGCTCGGGCTGACGCCTTAGAACCGGCCGAAAACCTCCGAATCGTCCGCTGCGCGAATGCCAGAACAGGTGCAACAGGGAGGCTCTCGCTGTTCAGAGGACCCTAGGAGCGTGTAGCGCGTAGCGCTACCGCGAGCCCGGTCCGGGTGCCGGTCCCGGTCCCGGTCCCGATGGCGATCATGCAGCCCGGCGTGCGTTCATCGACTTGATGAGGCGCGTGAGCATCTCGACAACGCGCTTGAGCTTGGCTCTGGCGGCTTGGACCTTCTGCTCGTTGGCGAGTCGGCGCCTCAAGCAGGTGTGGAGTGAGGCGGCGCTTTCGGTGCCAGAGCGAAGTGCCATCCGGTAGAAGCGAGCCTTCTCAGAGTGGATTGAACTCTCCGGCGCCCTCGGCGGTGTTGTTCACGATGGAATCGGATGCCCGCCGAAGCTGATCGCGGAGGTGAGCGTGACCGGGTTGCAGTTCTTGTGCGATCTGGACGGCACACCGAGGCCCAACGCTCAGAGGAACTTCACCGACTCAGACAGCAGGATCATGTTGAAGGAGGGAGCGTACCTCCAGGCCTACAATGCCCAAGTTGTCGTAGATGAGCACGCTCAGGTGATTGTCGCCGAAGGGGTCAGCAACCAGGCACCTGATCAGCAACACCTCGTCCCGATGCTCCGTGATGTGTTCGGCAACTGCGGCGCAAGGCGGTCTACGCCCGCAGGAAGAGTATCGTCGAACCGGCGCTCGGACAGATCAAAGGGGCACGAGGATTCCGCCGGTTCTCGCTACGCTCCTTCTTCAAGGTACGAGCCGAGTGGACGCTCGTCTGCCTCACCCACAACCTGCTCAAGCTCTACCAATCGAAGCTCGCGACCGTCGCGAGCGTCTGACTCAAGGCAGCCATCTTCAGATCGGGACCCGGACCGGGACCGGGACCCGGACCGGGGTCGCGTGAGCGCTTACGCGCTACACGCTCCTAGTGGAGCTGGAACGGCCCGTAGGTGCTATCGGGCGGAGACGGATGGGCCCGGGCGTACGCGACGTAGGCGCCGGCGCCGATCGCGGCCGCGGCGGCGCCCACCGCCACCCAGAACCAGGGCGAGCTGACGAGCGAAGGCGAGGGCGTCTCGGGCGGTGGCAGGGCCGCGATCGCGGTCGTCGCCGTGCTGCTCGGCGGCGACGGAAGCGAGAGGCGGGCCTCCCGGAGCGCGCGGCGAATCTTCGGCGACGGGTACTCGGGCCCGACGTAGCGCGGATCGAGCTGGAGGACCTGGCGATAGACCGTGACGGCCTCGTCGAAGTCGTCGCGCGCCAGGTAGACGGTGGCGAGGAGCTCGAGCAGCTCGACGCGCGCGCGAGGCTCGACCTCGGTTCGCACCGCCTCCTCGATGATCCCTCGGGCCTCATCGAGCTCGAAGCTCTGGTATGCCTCGTTCGCGCGCTCGAGCGCGCTGCCCTGGGAAGGAGAGGCGGCGACGGCGAGGAGGAGGAGCGCGGGGATCATCCGTCGGACTCGAGGAGGCCGTGCTTCACCGAGAGGCGCCGGAAGTAGGCCCGGTCCATCCCGGCGGAGCGTGCGGCTCGGGAGAGGTTCCCGACGGCCTGCCGGAGGTGGTGCCGGACGTAATCCCGCTCGAACGCCTCGAGCACGGCCTTGCGGGCCTCCGCGTACGGTCGGTCCTGGAGCTCCGCTCGACCCGGCTCGCTCTGCTCGCTCTTCTCCTCCTTCGACTGGATCGATCGCGGGACGTGCCCGAGCGACAGCGAGCGAACCGCGTTCCTCAGCTCGCGGACGTTGCCCGGCCAGTCGTAGCCGGAGGTCAGGAGCTCGAGCGTCTCGCCGGAGAGCGTGAAGGCCGACCGCCCCTCCTCGGAGGCGAACTGCTCCACCAGCAGCGGGATGTCCTCGCGCCGCGCACGCAGCGGAGGAATGTCGAGCTGGACCACGTTGACTCGATAGTAGAGGTCCGAGCGAAAGCGGCGCTCGGCGACCTCGAGATCCAGGTCGCGGTTGGTGGCCGCGACGATGCGAACGTCGACGGCGGTCGTCTCCTCGGAGCCGAGCCGGCGGATCGTCCCGCTCTCCAGTGCGCGAAGCAGCCGCGGCTGCAGCTCGAGCGGGAGGTCACCGAGCTCGTCGAGAAGCAGCGTACCGTCGTGGGCACGCTCGAAGACGCCGCGGTGATCCGTGAGGGCGCCCGTGAACGCGCCCTTGGTATGACCGAACAGCTCGCTCTCGATCAGGCTTGGGGGGACGGCGCCACAGTCGAAGACCTCGAACGGCCCGCCGGCGCGCCGGGAGCGGCGATGGATCTCCTCCGCCACCCGCTCCTTCCCGACGCCGGTCTCGCCCAGGAGCAGCACCGGAGTCTCGCTCGACTCGAGCTGCTCGAGGCTGGCGTAGAGGGCCTGCATCGCCCGGGAGGTGCCGAGGAGCCTGCCGTAGTGATCGC
Organism: uncultured delta proteobacterium; assembly: GCA_963803435.1. Classification (GTDB taxonomy): domain Bacteria; phylum Myxococcota; class Kuafuiibacteriia; order Kuafuiibacteriales; family Kuafuiibacteriaceae; genus CAWDML01. Next base: position 2,104,077 of record CAWDML010000001.1, read on the forward strand.
GCAGCGCGCGCGGGGCGTCCGGGCGATCCTCCTCATTGCCGAGCAGCAGCACCGTCCGTCCCAGGCGGAGCATCGCGCCCGCGCCGATCGTCACGCGATGCACCAGCACCTCCCGGTAGCGCGTACCGTTCGTGCTCCCCAGATCCTCGACCATGATCCCGCCGCTCTCGTCGACGGCAAGCCGAGCGTGGCGGGCGGAGACGGCGGCGTCCGTCAGGGTCAACGCACAGCTCGCGTCGGTGCCGACCTCGATCGGCGCTCGATCGAGGGTCAGCTTCCGGCCGCGATCGGGTCCTTCGATCACGGCCAGCTGGTAACGCCCAGGTCCCAAGACGGCGCCGTCGAGCCGTTCAGTGCCTTGCTTCACCGTCCGCGGAGGATGTCCGACGACCGCTGCGTGTGCAAGCGATCCAACCATCGACTATGCTGGCAGGCGGCTCGCGATGAAGCGCCGGCCCCGCATCGATCGATATCGTCTCGAGCGCCGTCTCGCCGCCGGCGGCATGGGCGAGATCTACCTCGCGGGCGTCGAGGGACCGGGGGGCTTTCGACGGCGCGTGGTCCTCAAGCGAATGCTCCCGCACGCGCTCGCGAGCCGCGAGCTGCGCGAGCGCTTTCTGCGGGAAGCCCGGCTGGCGGCCCGCTTTCACCACCCGAACCTGGTGCCGGTGCTCGAGCTCCTCGACGTCGGTGGCGAGCTGGTGATGGTGCTCGAGCACCTCGAGGGTTGGGACCTCGCCCATCTCTTTTGCGAGAGCATCTCTCGGCAGCAGCCGTTCCCGGAGGGCGTGAGCTGCCGGATCGTCTGCGAGGCGGCCTCGGGCCTCGACTACGCGCACGAGCTCGCAGACGATCGCGGCGAGCCGCTCCAGATCGTGCACCGCGACGTGAAGCCGGGGAACATCTTCGTGACCGTCGAAGGCTCGGTGCGGATCTTCGACTTCGGGATCGCGAAGACCTCCGAGGAGCAGCTCACCTCCGCCGATGCCGTTCAGGGCACCCTCGCGTTCATGGCCCCGGAGCACGTGCGCGGGGAGCCGGTGTCGCGAGCCTCCGACATCTTCTCGCTGGGCGTCGTGCTGTTCCAGCTGCTCTCGCAGCTCCCGTTCTATCCTCGCAAACCTCCGCGCGTGCTGGCAGCGCACATCGAGGGCTACGCCGGCTGCGAAGATCGCATGGGCAAGTTGCCGGCCGCCACCCCGGAGCGCCTGCGCGCGATCCTCACCAGGATGCTGGCCGCCGATCCAGGGGCGCGCTTTCAGACCGCGGGTGAGGTCGCGCTCGAGCTCGAGGCCTTCCTCGCCGACACGACCGGCCCGGTGCGCGCGCCGGACGTGGCTTCGTTCGTCGAGACGCTCCGCTCACCCGATCCCTCGATCCTCCTCCAGGACGTGGAGTCGCTCCAGAAGATCGCTCCTTCGGATCGATTCGCGGATCCGACGGTCGACCTTCAACCTCGCTGGTCCACCGCCGTGCCCGACACGGTGCAGCTCTCGCCGGCCGGAACGCTCCGGAGGATCGCAGTCGCGGCCATCTTTCTGCTCGTGACCGCCTCGACCGCCGCGGCCACCTGGAAGCTGACCGGCGATCCGCCGACGCCGCTACCTTCCGCCGCGCCGGTGACAACCTCGTCGGTCGCGCCATCGATCGCCCCCGAGATCGCGGAGGAGCGACCACCCGCACCCGCTCCCCGCCCGCCAGAGACGGCGCCAGAGTCGGGCGAGCTCGCGATCGACTGCACGCCGCCGGCCGAGATCGTCCACCGCGGCCGCTCGTGGGGGATGACGCCCGTGCTCCGCGGAGGCCTCGCGCCGGGCCCGATCACGCTCCAGCTCACCAGCCGCGCGCTCGGGTTCACCAAGCGCCTGCGCCTCCGGATCGAGCCGGGCAAGCGGACCGTTCGGGCGCTGGCGCTGCAGAAGGGGCGGCTCGCGGTGCTCGTCGATCCCTGGGCCGACGTCTACCTCGCGGGCCGGAAGATCGGGACCACTCCACTGGATGCGATCGAGCTGTACGAGGGGCGCTATCAGCTCCGACTCGTCAACCCCGAGACCGGACGGGCCAGGACGAGGTCGATCGAGATCGCGCCGGGACAGCTGAGACGAGTGCAAGTCGACCTGCGCTGAGCTCAACGACGCGACGAGAACGCGCGCAGGTCCTGCTCGGCAGCGCATCGCATCGCCTCCGCCTTCATCCGCTTCGCCCGCGTCAGCATGCGCTTCATCGATCGGATCGCGGGGCGCCGGTCGGCTTCGAGGGCGCGTTCGCACCAGGCTAGCGCTTACAGCCGGTCCAGAAACCGTTCCGTTCGCAGTTTGCTGTTTCGTCGTTCTGTCATTCGCTGTTCGATCCGGCGATGAAGGGCGATGACATCGCAGAACGACTGCTCAAGTTTGCGAAGCGCTTAGCGAAGCTGCGCCGCAAACGCTCGAGTTCACTCGAATTCCGCGCTGGCGCAGGCCAGCACCACCACCAGCGGGGCGCTTCGAGCGAGCCTCATGCCGCACACCTACCGCATCGAAGTGGTGACGTCTGCCGAGCTGCACGCGGCGCTCGACATGAGACCTCGCCCGACGCGCACCCGTTCAGAACGACCGCCCTTCAGTCCCGCAATGCACGCTGGATGATCGATCGGTCGAAGTAGTTGATCGACATCCCCGCGTCGATGACGACCCGCTGCGCGTTGATCCCGGAGGCGCGATCGCGAGAGCAGGAACGCGATCGTGCTGGCCACCTCCTCGGTATCCACGCCCCGCTGTCGCGGGATCACGCGCTCGGCGTAGAGGTAGCTGTCGACGTAGCCCGGGATCCCGGCAGAGGCGTTGGTCTTGAGCAGCCCCGGGCAGACCGCGTTGAAGCGCACGCGGCGCTCGGCAAAGCTCTTCGCCAGAAACGCCACCGAGGAGTCGAGCGCCGCCTTCACCGGCGCCATGTAGCCGTAGTTCTCGGCCGCCATGCTGGTCGTGGAGATCGACACCGTCACCACCGAGGCTCCTTCGACGAGCAGCGGCGCGAACCCGTTCGCCATCTCGATCAGCGAGTGACAGGAGACCTGCATCGCCTGGAGGAAGTCGCGGCGCGAGACGCTGGTGGAAGGGCTTCTTGCCCTCCGAGTAGTCAGCGAAGGCGATCGAGTGGAGGAGCCCGTGCACAACGGGGTGGTCGGCGCCGATGGCCTGGGCGGCGCGCTCGATCGCGCCCTCCTCCTCCACGTCGCAGACGTAGATGTCGCCGGTGACCCGGGCCGAGAGCTCCTTCTTCCGGACCTCGGTGTGGACCAGGTACACCGGGGTGGCCCCCTCCTGCTCGAGGAGCTTGCCGGCGGCGAAAGCCACGCTCTTCTTGTTGGCCACGCCGGCGACCAGATAGGTCCGGCCTTCCAGCTCCAGGAAGCTCATGTCTCTTCGGCCAGCATCACCGTGAAGTCGAGGGTGCAGACCACCTTCTCCTCGCACCGAATCACGCCCGTCATCATGTGCGCGCCCATCTTGGTGAGCTTGTGCTCGGCGAAGATCTCGAGCTCGTCGCCCGGCTTGATCATTCGCTTGAAACGAACGTGATTCAGCCGAGTCACGACCGGCGCGCCCTTCATGCCGGCGTCGAGGTTGTGCTTGACCGCCATCAGGTACGCGCCGGCCTGGAGCACGGCCTCGCACAGCAGCACGCCCGGCATGATGGGCTTGTTCGGGTAGTGGCCCTCGAACTGCGGCTCGTCGGCGCGAACCTTGCGATGGGCGACGATCGTCTTGTCGGTCATGTCGACGATCTCGTCGATGAAGAGGAACGGCTCCCGGTGGGGGAGGATCTCCTTCACGGGTCGAATGTTCTTCTCAGATACCACCAGCAACCTCCAGGACTGCGCCCGTCACGTAGCTCGCTTCGCGGGACGCGAGGAAAAGCACCGCGGCCGCCACCTCGCGCGGCTCGGCGAATCGGCCCATCGGGACCATCGTGAGAAGCTCCCTCTTCTTGGCCTCGTCGAGGTCGGCCAGGAGCTCGGTGTCGACGAAGCCGGGCGAGACGCAGTTCACGGTGATGTTGCGCTTCGCCACCTCGCGCGCCAGCGAGCGGGCCAGCGCGATCTGCCCGCCTTGCTGGCGGCGTAGTTCGCCTGCCCGTGAAAGCCGAGGTGGGCGCTGGGCGAGACCACGTTGATGATGCGGCCGTAGCGCTGGCGCGACATGGCCTGCACCGCGAACTTGGACATGTGGAAGGTACCGTCGAGGTTGATCTCGAGGACGCCGCTTCCAATCCTCCTGGCGCATCATGCCCACGATGGCATCGCGGCGGATGCCGGCGTTGTTGACCAGCACCTGGACCGGAGCCTCGAGCCCGCCGAAGAAGCGCTCCGACCGCGGCGTGGTCGGAGACGTCGAGCTGCGCCAGCGTCAGCCGCTCGCGCCCCGGGCCCGTCCGGCGAAGCGCTCGGCGGCGGCGTCGTCATGTGCGCGTAGATCGCGGTCACCTGGGCGCCGCGGCTCAGGAACGCCTCGGTGAGCGCCGCGCCGATGCCGCGCGTGCCTCCGGTGACGATCACCCGCTGATCCGAGAGCTCGAACATTCGCTTCCTCTCGGCGTGCAGATATCGAGTCGACCTCGTTGGCGACGATGACGCCGTAGTTCGCCGCGCCGAGCCAGCCGCTCATGATGATGCCGACGCTCCCGGCGTGGAACAGGCCGTCGATCTGCTCGGGCAGGTTCTGGCTGACCTTGAGGCCCTCGAACTTGGTGCCGAACGAGGCGCCCGCGTCGTGCTGGGTGAAGAACTCGAAGGTCCGCGGCGTCGCGACCTCGACGTGATCGATCTTCGCGCCGCACGCCGGGGATGTAGCTGCTCGAGGCACGTCGAGTGGTCTCGCGCGCGTAGCGCTCCTTCTCAGCGATGGTAGTCGTCGTCGCTCAGGTCGATCCAGTCGCGGTAGCGCGCGTTGATCGAGGCGACGATGGCGTAGCGGTCGCGTGCCCGGGCGGGATCTCCGGATAGTAGAACGAGAACGTCCGGCTCGTGCACTCGAGGCGCAGATGGCGTCCGAGTCGAACGCGGGCGCGGTGCTGGTGAAGAAGCAGATCGCCGATGAACGGGATCGACTCGCCGCGCCGGAGCCCGAGGTAGACCTGGCTGCTGGAGCTGTTCATGCGCACGCCGCGGGCCTCCTCGACGAACTCGGCCGAGAAGTGCTCCTCGCCGACCAGCTTGAAGATCGTCGACTTGATGTTGGCGTTCGAGACGCACCGAGCCGGCCGCGATGCGGCGCGCCGTTGGCGATCACGCCGACGCACCGCGCCCGTCTTCCACCAGGATCTGCTCGACCTGCGCGTAGTTGCGGATGTCGACGCCGTTGTCGCGTCAGCTCGGCCTTCATCGCCTTGATCAGCTGGTCGGTGCCGCCGCGGAAGGTGAAGACGCCCTTGCTCATGAAGTTGGAGAAGACGATGCCGTAGGTGATCGCCGGATCGTCGAGCGTCGGAGCCGTTGGCGTAGGCGATCGGCTCCATCAGCAGGCGATGGACGTCGCTGCGGCCGGGGAAGAAGCGCTCGAAGAGCTCCCGCGTGGTCGTCGGCGTCGTCGTCGAAGAAGTTCATCCCGCGGAGCGCCTCGAAGAAGGCCTCGACGCGTCGACGCGGTCGACGCCGAAGTCCTCGGTGAGGATCCGCGTGAAGTCCTCCCGCGTGAACGTGGTCTCGAGCTGAGAACTGCGGGTTGTCGAAGCGGATGCTCTTGAGCTGGACGATCGAGTCGGCGATCTCCTGCGTCCAGTACTTGCGGCAGGTCTTCTTCATCCCGACCGGAAAGCCGTGCAGCGAGATGTCGAAGATGTGGCCGTTCTGGCGCTTGAACCAGGTGGCCATGCCGCCGAAGTTGTAGTGCTGCTCGAGCAGCAGCACCGAGCGGCCGCTCTTGGCCAGCACGTTGGCGGCGGTGAGCCCGGCCAGGCCCGAGCCGATGACGACCACGTCGTAGCGGGGCCGCAGGCCCTCCAAGCGCTTCTTGGTGAGCAGCTTGGGCCGCCGCTTCTGCAGCAGCGAGGGGCTGGTGGCCGCCGGCGGCGCGAGCAGCGGCTTCACGCGCCCGCCCCCGCGCCCAGGCAGTGGCGGTTGGCCATGGCGACGCCGGAGAGCATCGCGCCCACGATTCCCACCAGGCCCTGGTCGGTGCCGATCAGGAACAGGTTCGAGAGATCGGTCTCGCCGGTCTTCCGCTTGTCCGGCGAGCCGTAGACCGCGCCGTTCTGCTTGGAGGTGTATTCGGTGACGGTGCGCGGCGTGAAGGCGTCGGTGTACTCGACGTGCGGTCCGAAGTCGGCCGGGAGGTGCTCTGCGATCCGCGCCCGCGAGCGCGCCACCCACTCGGTCTTCTCGCGCCCGTAGCGCTCCTGGTCCCAGCCGAACCAGACCCGGTGATCCGCGAGGTGCGTCCCGCGGATCACCTTGGTCTCAGGGGCTCGGCGTGGGCGTAGTTCGAGGGCACGGTGACGATGCCGCTCTCCAGATCGACCGGCGCCTCGGGCCGCCGCCAGCGGAAGCGATCGCGCCGGTTGAAGAAGGTGACGCACGCCGAGAGGCCGAGCGCCTTGGGATCGGTGTCCACGATCCAGGCGCTCTCCAGGAACCCCAGCTGCCCGGCCGTGGGCGCGCTCGCGCCGCTGCCCCCATCGGAGCGGAGCCGCCCGGTCTCGATCAGCCCCGCCGAGGACAGCACCGCGTCGGCGGTGATCGGCTCGCCCCTCTCCAGCTCGAGCGCCGTCACCCGGCCGTCGGCCACCACCAGGCGCTCGACGCCGCACCGGCGCCGCATCTCGCCGCCGGCGGCCTCGAGGCGCCGGACCAGGACGTCGAGGATGGCGCGGATCCCGCGGCGCGGCCGGCAGAAGCCCTCGCGGTAGACGGAGTTGAAGAGGATCGCGAAGAGGTCGAAGTCGAGGTCGTCCTCCTCGGCGCTGCCGTACCACATCAGCGGGCAGAGCAGCATGTCGGTGAGGAGCGGATCGCGGAGGTACTCCGAGAGCACGCGGCGCGCCGAGGTGTGGGGCGCGGCAGCCGTCGGATCGGGATAGTCGGTGGGCCGGCCCGCCAGGCGGCGAAAGCCGTCCACCTCTGCCGGGAAGGTCGACGCGATCTCGCTCGGTCAGCACCTCGAGCCCGTTCTCGAAGCGGAGCCGCGCCTCGCCGAAGACGATCTCGGAGAAGGTCTGGGGCTCCAGCTCGAGCTCGTCGCGCGCGATGCGGAGCTGGCGGAGCAGCCGGAGCAGCGGCGGCCGCGGGCCCTGGTAGTCGCGCGGGACGTAGTTGGTGACCGCGTGGAGCCCCGTGTCGAAGTGGTGGCCGTCCTTCTTGTAGAAGGAGTTCAGCCCCCCGTAGACGCTATGCTTCTCGAGGATGACGACGCGCCGACCGAAGTGCGCCAGACGTACGCCCGCGGCCAGGCCCGACATGCCGGCCCCGATGATGGCGACGTCGTAGTGCATTCACGCCTTGGCCTTGACGTCGAGCGCGTCCAGCATCGGTTTGAGGTAGCTGACACAGCCGTCGAGGGTGGCGAGCCGCATGTAGTCCTCTTCCGGGACCTCGATCTTGTAGCGCTTGCGTAGCTCCATCACGATATCGAGGAAGTCCATCGAGTCGAGATCGAGCTGATCTCTGAGCCGCACGTCCGGCTTCACGTCCGAGATGTCCTCGTCGGGCGCGATGTCGTGGATGATGTCGAGAATCAGCTCGCGAACTTGTTCGTCCGTCATGTCTCCGCCCTGTAGCGCTTGATGATCACGCAGGAATTGATACCGAGCATCCCGAAGGAGTTGTTGAGGATCGCGTCCACGCTCTTGAGCTCGAGCGGCGCGCCGCTCACCAGGTTGTTGATCGCGCACTCGGGATCGAGATCGTCGAGGTTGATGGTGGGATGGACCATGCGATCCTCGAACGAGGGCAGGTTACCGGCGAGCTCGAGCGCGCCGGCGGCGCCCATGGTGTGGCCGATGAAGCTCTTGGTGTTGTTGACGAAGACATCGGGCTGACCGCCGAAGACCTCGTGGATCGCCTTGCACTCCTGGACGTCCCCCAGGGGCGTGGAGGTGGCGTGGGTGCTGACGATGTCGATGTCGGCCGGCGCCATTCCGGCCATCGCGAGACCCGCGCGCATGCATTGGGCCTGGCGTCCCGGCTCGGGGAGCACGAAGTCGGTGGCGTCGGAGTTGATGGCGTGGCCGGCGACCTCGCCGATGATCGGCGCGCCCCGGGCCAGGGCATCGTCGAGGCGCTCGAGCGCGAACAGGCAGCCCCCCTCGCTGACCACGATCCCGTTGCGGGCGCGGTCGAAGGGCCGGCTGGCGCGGGTCGGGTCGTCGTGGTGGGCCAGCGCGCCCTCGGCCTTGAAGCTGGCGAAGATGCCGAAGGTGTGGATCGACTCGGACACTCCGCCGGCCAGGGCCAGGTCGACCATGCCGAGCTGGAGCATCTGGGCGCCCTGGATCAGGCCCACGTTGCCGGCGGCGCAGGCGGCGCCCAGGCAGTAGTGCGGGCCGGTGATGCCGAGGTTGATGGTCACCTCACCCGCCGGGTTGTTGGCGACGGTGCGGGGATTGTGGTGGTGGGACCAGAACTTGAGATCGTCGCCGTACTCGCGGAGCTGGGCGATCTCGTGCTCGGTCTCCACGTTGCCGTGCTCGGTGGTGCCCACGTAGACACCGACCCGGGCCTTGTCGAACGACGCCCAGTCGAGCTTCGAGCGCGCGATCGCCTCGCCGGCGCAGTAGACCGCCATGGAGCCGGCCCGGGTGCCCCGCCGTCGGGCCTTTCGCGATTGGTGCTTCTGCTCGTCGTAGTCGCAGACACCCGCGATCACGGCGCCCATGTGGCGCGTCTCGTAGGGGACGATCCCGGAGACGCCCGCCAGGAGGTGCCGGCGGAAGGTCTCGAGGTCGTTGCCGTTCGGCGCCGAGAGACCAACGCCGGTGATCACCACCCGCGGAAGCTGGTGTGCCAACATGGAACCGTCCGCGTAGCATGCGCGAACGGATTTCTGGGAGCAAAAGTTGACCTCGGGGCAAAGCGAGCAAAATCGCGCATTTGAGCCTGTCGTGTTGCTGCACGGCTTTCTCGGCAGCCGTCGCAATCTCGGCGCGCTGATCCGCCGCTGGAAGGCGCGCGACCCGAGCGTGGACCTCGTCGCGCTCGACCTCCCCGGACACGGCGACGCGTCGCCCCTTCCGCCCGGCGGCCTCGGGCCGATGACCGCCGCGGTGCTGGCCGAGCTCGACGCGCGGGGGCTGAAGACACCGCGGATCGTCGGACACTCCCTAGGCGGGCGGGTGGCGCTGATGACCCGACGCCTGCGACCGGCCGCCCGCGCACCGGTGACGTTGCTCGACATCGCTCCCGGACCGATCACCCGAAGATCGCGCGAGCTGGCGGGCGTCCCGGCCGCGCTCCTTTCGGCCCCCGCCACCTCGCCGACGCGCGAACAGATGCGGGCGCACCTCGGCGCGCTCTCGGATCCGATCGCGGACTGGCTCCTGATGAACCTCGCGTGGAAGGGCGACCGGTTCGAGTGGCGGATCGATCGCGCGCGCCTGGTCGCGTTCGATCGCGAGGCGGCCCAGGACGATCTACTGGGACACGATCGACGAGAGCGTCACCTGCATCCGGGGCGGCGCCTCGCCCTACGTCTCGGACGAAGATGTGCGTCGTTTCGAGGCCCTGGGCGCCCTCGTGATCACGATCCCGGCCGCGGGCCACTTCGTCCATGTGGATGCGACCGAGGCGGTAGTCGATCGCCTCTCGGCCCCGTAGAATGGAGCCCGTGCGCGCGCTCCTCCCGGCGGCGGTCCTGCTCTCCCTCCTGCCGGCGCGCTCCGCTTCCGCGTTCGAGTGCAGCCACAGCAAGACGTTCTGCTTCGTCTCGTTGAGCTGGCCGGTCCGCGAGATCCCGTTCAACGTCGAGCCGCCCGATTCCGGACTCGCACATCTCCCTCGAAGAGCTGGAAGAGACCGTCGACCTCGCCGCCTCGAAGTGGAACGACGTTCCCTGCAGCGACGTCCATCTCTTCCGGACCGATACGCCGGTGGACACCAAGGTGGTCATGGTCAGCAAGGAGTGGCCGTTCAAGGACTACGCCGCCGGCCTCACCGAGGTGCTCCACAACGTCAATTCCGGCCGCATCAACTTCGCGACGGTCTCCGTGAACGAACCGCTGGTCGGGATCACGGACGAGGGCACGTGCGGCGGCTTCATCGATCTGGAGGGCGTGCTCACGCACGAGCTGGGACACCTGATCGGGATCGCGCACCCCTGCGAGACGGCCGACACCTATCCGATGGATCCGCTGTGCCCGCCCATCCGTTGCGAGGAGCTGATGGCGAGCTGGGCGGCCGACGAGCAGCTCCCGACCATGTGGCCCTCCGCTGCCCCGTGCGACCGACAGCTCACCTCGCTGGAGGCCGACGACGTGGCCGCGATCTGCACCATCTATCCGAAGTCGGAGCCGAACCGGGCGTGCTTCCCGCTCCCGGTGACGGGACAGCGTGCGCTGGTGGCGAACAAGAGCTTCGGATGCTCCACCTCAGAGGGCTCGCCGGCGCTCTGGGTGCTGGCGCTCCTCCCCTGGCTCCTCGGGCTCAGGCGTCGCCCCGCCTGAGTCGATCGTCCGCGAGCATCGCCAGCGCCGGCATCAGCGCGCGCGCGGCGTGCGCGCTCCGTATCAGGAGCGGCTTCGACGGCGCGTCGGCGGTGCGCCGATACAACGCGCGATAGCCCGCCACCATCCGGTCCAGCCCGAACCGCGCCTCCGCCGCGCGGCGTCCCTGGTCGCCCATGCGCGCCCGAAGATCTCGATCGGCGGCGAGCCGCGAGAAGGCCCCCGCCAGACCGGTCACGTCTCTCGGCGCCACCAGGAGCGCGCTGTCACCCTCCTCCACCAGCTCGGGCGTGCCGCCCACCCTCGTGGCCACGACCGGGCGAGCCGCGGCCATCGCCTCCATGATCGCGTTCGAGGCCCCTTCGAACTCGGAGCAGTTCACGTAGACGTCGATGGCGGCGAGGAGGTTCTCGGGATCCTCGACGCGACCCGGGAGGCGGATCCGATCGTCGAGCCCCGCGCGCTGCGCCCAGCCGAGGATCGTCTCGGTGCTGTCGGTGAAGAGGTCTCCGATCAGCACCACGTGCACGCGCGGATCCTCGTCGGCGGCCCTTCCCGCCGCCGCGATCAGGTCCTCGATGCGCTTCACCGGCCGGAGTACGGTCAGCGCACCGAACACGACCGCGTCCGCAGGCAGGCCCAGCCGCCGGCGGGACGCCTCGCGCATCGTCGGGCGGTCGAAGCGATCCACATCGATGCCGGTGCGGATGACCTCGACGCGCTCGCGGGGGACGTTCCACTCGGTCGCCATCTCCTCCGCCAGGAAGTCGCAGACCGTGGTGAAGCGATCGACGTACGGCGCCAGCACGCGCATGACCGCACGCTGGCGGACCGACGCGCCCTCCGGCTGCTCTCGACCGCCCACGCCGTAGATCACGCGCTCGACGCCGGCCAGACGCGCTGCCGCGATCCCGTACAGCGAGGTCGACCAGTTGTGCACGTGGACGATCTCGATCCGGCGCCGCCTCAAGATGCGGGCGATGCGAAGGATCAGCCCTCGATCGATCCCGTGCCGCCTCGACTTGGGCGTGCTGAAGACCTCGACGCCCTCGCCGGCCCGTCCCACCAGCGCGTCGTTCTTCTCGCCCAGGCCGATCCAGGTGAGCTCGTGCTCGCTTCGATCGAGCCCGCCGAGCACCCGGGCGATCCGCTGCTCCACGCCGCCGCTCGAGAGGTGCGGCGTGATCTGGGCGAGGCGCATCACTCCGCCCGGTAGTGCACTGCGAAATCGACGTAGACGTCGCCGGTGTCGGCGCTCGGGAGCCGCGCGCTCTTGAAGTGGGTCTCGGCGCACTCGGCGGTGCCCGGAGCGCCGCCCTTCGCCTCGAGGGCCATGAAGCGACCGCGGCTGCCGATCCGCCCCTTCACCTTCACCTTGCCCTTCGTCGCCACGCCGCGCTCGGCGATCACGTTCCTCAGGCACTCGCGCACGGGGCCGAGCGCGCGAGCGAGCGCGTTCTCCAGCTGCTTGGTGGAGATGCCACCTTGGAGCTCGACCTCGACGATCGAGGCCTCGAGCGCGAAGTCGGCGCCCAGCTTGGCGGGACCCGGCGGCGGCGGCGGCACGGGCGGCGGGGGCGCCTCGGCGATCACCGGCGGCGCCTCCTCGAAGCGGGGCGGCGGCGGGTCCACGGGCGGCGGAGGCGGCGGCATTCCTCGGAGGGCGCGACCTCCGCGACCTCCGAGACCTCGGCGGGCAGCTGGTCCTCCCCGCGCCGGCGGTGCCGCCCCCGGCGCGCCTTGGGCCGCTCGGGGGGCGGCGCCTCTGCGAGCGTCGCGGTGGTGACCGCGGCAGGGCTCACCTCGGGCGCGGGTGGCGGCGGGATCTCGGCGCGCGCCGGCGGCCGCCGCACGCGAGCGGTGCGCGGCAGCGGCGGCGTCGGATCGTCTCGCGGTTGCACCGCGGTCACGACGGGCGCGGAGACCTTCTGCCCGTCGATCACCAGATAGGCGATCAGCCCGCCGACCCCGACCAGCGCCAGCGAGCCGAGCAGCGCGATCACGATCGGCGCCGACGAGCGCGTCGGCAGGGCCGGCGGCGGCAGGAGCGATCGCGACGAGGGCGCACGGATCAGCGTGTCCTCGATCTGCGGCTCGCGCAGGACCTGGACGCGGGGCTGCGAGACGATCGCTTCGTCCGCGAGGACGGCCCGCAGATCCTCGAGCATCTCCCGCATCGACGGGTAACGGTCCTCGCGCTGCTTCTCCATCGCCCGCTCGACGATCGCCGCGATGCGCGGATCGCAGCCCGGGTTCTTCGCGAGCACCGGGACCGGCTGCTCCATGATCTGCTTCATCAGCATCCCGGTGGCGTTCTCGGCGGTGAACGGCGTCTCCCCGGTGGCGAGCCGATACATGATCACGCCGGCCGAGTAGATGTCGGTGCGGTGGTCGATCACGTCCCCGCTCGCCTGCTCCGGCGACATGTACGTGGGCGTCCCGAAGATCATGCCCTGCTTCGTCATCGGTCCCGCCGTGGACTCGTTGGGGTTCGCGTCGAGGATCTTCGCCAGGCCGAAGTCGCAGACCTTGACCCGCTGGCGCCCGTCCTCGTCCGGGTGGCGAACCAGCATGATGTTTCCGGGCTTCATATCCCGGTGGACCACGCCCAGGTCGTGCGCGACGGCGAGCGCGGCACACACCTGCCCCATGATCGACGCGATCCGCTTCGTATCGAGCCGCGGCTGCTGCTCGAGCAGGCTCTGGAGGTCCCTCCCGTCGAGGAACTCCATCGCGATGTAGAGCAGGTGGTCCGCTCCGTCCTCGCCGAAGTCCAGGATGCGCACACTATTCGGGTGATCGAGGCGGCTCGCCGCGCGCGCTTCGGCCTTGAAGCGGCGCACCAGGTCCACGTCGACCGTGTGTGTGGCGTGGAGCACCTTGATCGCGACGGGCTTGGCGAGCGCCAGGTGGTGGGCGCGATACACACTGCCGGTCGCCCCCGAACCGAGAAGCTTTTCGATCCGGATCTTGCCAGCGATGACCCGTCCGATCAGAGGATCAATTAACTGCGAAGTCATCGATCAGACCGCGCTCGGTCGCGAGGCTATTACATCCGCGGCGCCCTGTCGTGCCCGCTCCTGCTCGCGGTGGTGGGCTGCGCCTCCCCAGGAAACGCCCCCGTACCTGTAGGCCTGGAGGCGAAGGGCGACACCGAGCTTCGGTACGACGTCCTCTTCCTTCCGGATCGCGGGGAGCTGCAGGTGATCGCGCGATTCCTCACCGGCGGCGACCTCCAGATCCAGCGGGCGGGGCGCGGATACGTGACGGATCTGCAAGCGAGGACCGCAGGGGGTTGGGCGCCGTTCGACGCCGAGACGCCGATCCCGGAAGGCGGCGCCGAGCTCCGTTATCGGTTCCTCCTGGATCAGGCCGTGGTCGATCTGGAGGGCCGTATGGGGACCGAACGCCTCGGCGACGTCCGCGTGCTCTCTCCTACCTTCTGGCTGCTCCGGCCGGAGACGCCGCGATTCTCGCGGTATCGATTGTCCGTACGGACGCCGCCCGGGTTCGGGTTCGCCAGCGGCTACGGGGGCAGCGGCATCGGACCGGCCGATACGCTCGACAGCCCGGCGCTGGCCGCCTTCGGGCCCATCGCGCTCCACAAGATGCACGGGCTCCGCGTGGTCACGGTGCCCGGCCGCTACGTGCTCGCCGATCGCGAGATCCTCCAGTGGGCCGCCACCGCGATCGACGGCGTGACCGAATACTTCCACGGTCCACCGGCGGCCGACGGCCTGGTGCTCCTCCTGCCGTGCGACGAGTTCGAGGGTCCACACCGCGGCTTTGCGCTCGGCTGGTCGGGCGGCGCCTCGCTGAAGATCCACCTCGGCCGCAGCACGACCGCCCGCGATCTCGCGCGCGACTGGTCGCTCACCCATGAGCTGATCCACCTCGGCTTTCCCAACGTCAAAGGCCACCCGTGGATCGAGGAGGGCCTCGCCACCTACGTCGAGCCCCTGATCCGGACGCGCCGCGGACAGATGCCGGTGGAGCAGTACTGGTCCGAGATGATCGACGGCCTCCCGCACGCGCTCGACCGCGCGGGTCGGATGGGCTTCGAGCGCCCGCAGCGCTGGGGCGACATCTATTGGGGCGGGGCCCTCTTCTTCCTCCGCGCCGATCTCCGAGATCAGGAAGCGGACCCAGGGGCAAAAGACGCTCGACGACGCGCTGCTCGGGATCCACCGCACCAGCAACATCCGGCGGTCGATGCGGGCCGAGGGCCTCATGCGGCTCGGCGACGAGTCGACCGGCGGCACCGAGCTCGCCGAGCTCTACCGGCAGCTCGCCGACGATGAGGAGCCGTTCGACCTGCCGCAGCTGCTCCTGGCCCTGGGCGTCTCGCGCAACGACACCGGCGTCCACTTCGACAACGACGCCCCCGACGCCCCGCTCCGCAAGGCCCTCCTGGCCCCGGCCGAGGAAGCGCAAGCGGCGGCCGCGAAGCCGCCCGACTGAGATCCGGTTCGACCATTCGCCGCTCGCTGCCAGTGCTGCGGCGACGGCAGTCGCCGTGAACGCCGATCAAGCTCGAGCCCTTTCGAGGCGCGTTCGACCACCCGAGCTGCAAACGTCCTCTGCGCAGCGATCCAGCCGATCGGCCCGGAGTTCGACACCGCCTTCATCGCCAAGACGTACTGCTTGTTCACGGGACCGTGAGGCGTCACGAGACCAGGACCGGGACCTTCTCGTCATCCTTCTCGACGTCCATCGCCATGGCCACGATCTCGGCGACGTCGAGCACCTTCACGCCCTCCTCCTCGGAGTAGTGCTTCACGCCGTCCTCGATCATGGTCATGCAGAACGGGCAGGCCACGCCGATGATCTCGGGCTCGACGTCGAGGGCCTGGCGCGTGCGCTCGAGGTTGACGCGCTTGTCCGGATCTTCCTCTTTCCACATCTGGCCGCCGCCGGCGCCGCAGCAGAACGAGCGCTTACCGTGGGCCTCCATCTCGATCAGGCTCAAGTGGCGGATCGCCGCCAGTGAGCGGCGCGGGGCCTCCGTCTCGTCGTTCCAGCGGCCGAGGAAGCAAGGGTCGTGGAACGTCACCTTCTTCATCATCTCGGCCGAGAGTGTGATCCGTCCGTTCGCGATCAGCTCGTCGATGATCTGCGTGTGATGCAGGACGTCGTAGCTCCCTCCGAAGGCCGGGTACTCGTTCTTGAGGGTGTTGAAGCAGTGCGGGCAGGCGGTGACGATCTTCTTCACGCCCAGATCGTTGAGCGTCTGTACGTTCTCCTGCGCCAGCGAGTCGAAGAGGTACTCGTTTCCGGTCCTCCGGGCCGGATCACCGGTGCACTTCTCGGCCGTCCCGAGGATCGCGTAGGTGACGCCGGCGTTGTCGAGGATCTGGGTGAACGCCTTCACGGTCTTCTGGGCGCGGTTGTCGTAGCTGCCGGCGCATCCGACCCAGAAGAGGTACTCGAAGCGCGCCGCGTCCTCGGAGCCGCCCCAATAGCGGAGGCCGAGACCCTTCGCCCAATCGCCGCGCTTGTCCGCGCCGATACCCCAGGGGTTGTAGTTGTTCTCGATGTTCTTGAACGTGTTCGCCAGCTCGGGCGCGACGTTCCCCTCCATCAGCGTCAGGTGGCGGCGCATGTCCATGATCGAGTCGACGTGATCGATCAGCACCGGGCACGCCTCGACGCACGCGCCGCAGCTGGTGCAGGCCCACAGCACCTCGGGTGAGGTCTGACCGTGCTGCCGGGTCTCCTCGCTGTCCGCGATCAGCGGCAGCGTCGGCTCGAAGTCGTCGGGCGCGCGCGTGAAGTCGAAGATGCCGCGCTCCGCCAGCAGCCGATCGCCGTTCTCGTACAGGTTGTACTTCATGTCGTGGATGACGGACTGGGGCTTGAGCGGCTTCCCGGTCCGGTTCGCAGGACAGTACAGATCGCAGCGGCCGCACTCCGTGCAGGCGTAGGTGTCGAGGAGCCCCTTCCACGTGAAGTCGGTGACCTTGCCGACGCCCCAGCGCTCGCTGTTCTCGAAGTCGAGCCGGGTGAGCGCCGCTTTGTGCTTGGTGCGCTCGTGCAGATAGATGTTCGGGATCGCGCCCAGCAGGTGCAGGTGCTTGCTGTGCGGGATGTAGTTGAGGAACGCGACCAGGACGGCGAAGTGCGCCCAGAAGAAGATCTCGTACCAGATGCCGCCGGCCCGATTGATCGGCACGTCGGAGAGGAAGCCCGAGATCCAGTGGGAGACCGGCGCGTGCTGCGTCATGTCGATGACGTCGTGATGGCCGCCGCGCAGCCCGAACGACATCGCGAGGAAGTACGTGATCATCACGTTGGCGATCAGGCCGAGGATGCGGAACGCGTCGATCGAGAGCGAGTCGATGTGCTTGGGGCGGACCACGACCCGGCGGAACACCGCCAGCGCCACCGAGACCAGGACGACGGCGGCCATGATGTCGCCGCCGGCGACGATCGCCCCGTAGACCGTGTCCCCGAGGAACCTCAGCGAGAAGGGCGGGAACATGCCGCGGAGGAAGAACTCGATGTGGCCGACGGTGATGATCAGGAAGCCCCAGAAGAAGATCGCGTGATTCCAGCCGAAGCGATCGCTGAGGACGCGCTTCTGAAAGAAGGCCAGATAGATCACCTGCCCGAAGCGATCGACCGCGTCCTTGAACATGTTGGGACGATCGCGACCGAGGCGCGCCAGGCGCACCAGCCTCCAGACGGACCGGCTGAACGCGCCCATGGCTCCCAAGAACAGAAGCGCGAAGAGGTAGGGCTTCAGCTCGTGATAGAGGAGGATCATTTCTCGCGCTGCTTAGCGCATGAGCGTTCCCCTGTCAGCCGTGACTAACCCTCGACGACCGCGTCCAAAGTCCGGAACAGCAGCCGACGGTTCACCTCCCAGCCGTATTCGTTCTCCCACTCGCGGCCGCCCTTCACCATCGCGGCGCGACGCTGGGGATCCCGCGCGAGGCGGACCATCGCGCCGGCCATGGCGCCGACGTCGCCCACCTCCACCAGCTCGACCTGACGCGCGTCGAAGAACCTGCGGATGCAGCGCGTGCGAGCGGCGATCGCCGGGATCCCGACGGCGAGATACTCGAGCAGCTTGGTCGGCAGCACCGAGTCCACGTTCTCGTCGCGGTTCGGGATGATACCGACGTGCGCCTCCCGGATCGCGCGGGCGACCTCGGCGAGCGGGCGGTGGTGGCCGGGGATCTCGATGACGTCCTGGCCGAGCCCGAGGCCGGCGGCGATCGACTGCACCTCGTCGACGAAGTCACCGCCGCCCAGGATCTGCATCGTCAGGCGCGGCTCGCTCCGCCGCGCCTCGGCGAACGCGCGCACCGCCAGATCCACGCCGTACCGGTGCAGGACCGTCCCGTGATAGATCACGCGGACCGGCCCGCTCCCTGCGATCGATGGCACCTCCGCCAGCGGTGGGAACAGCGTCGGATCGGCAGAGTTCATGACGATCGCGAGCTTCCGTGCGGGGACGCCGGCGGCCAAGAGGAGCTCGTACTGGTTCTCATGCACGCAGATCACAACGTCGGCGAAGGCGGTGGCCGCGCGCTGGGTGAGCTCCAGCGCGCGGATGGCAACGCTGGTCCTCGCCAGCCCGAACTTGAGCGCGTAGAGGTCGGGCATCAGATCGTGCATGTCGAGCACGACCCGCGCGCCCGCCATCCGCGGGATCAACGCTGCACCCACCATGAAGTCCGGCATGGTGTGCACGTGCACCAGATCGAAGCGTGCCTTCGCGTGCGCCGCTGCCAGCCGCGCCGAGACCGCGGCGAGGAAGGCGAGATAGGACCTGAGGTATGCGCCCGCCTTGCCGCCGCGGTAACGCGGCAGGTCGAGGCGCACCACCCGCACGCCCCGCTCGGTCGCCAACGAAGGCGCGCCCTCCGCCCGGAGGGCGAAGACCGTCACGTCGTCCCCGCGTCCCGCCAGCGCCTCGGCCTCACGCCGGACCCGCGGGTCCGACTCGTAGTGGGTATACGCCACGGCGCCGATCCGGAGTGGCACAGGGCTTCCTAACAGATCCCGGACACTTGGCGGAAGTGACTTGTGCGACACCGCGGCAGCTTCTTCCGCGGGCTGCCGAGGCCAGGCAAGCTGGAGGTCGTGCGGGTCTGTCCGCGATGTCGTTCGATCTACGCGACCCGGGTTCAATGGTGCGGGATCGACAACACGGCGCTCGTCGACCAGCCGCACGATCCGCTCATCGGCAACGACCTCGAGCGGTACCGCATCGTCGAGAATCTCGGCGTCGGCGGCATGGGCTGCGTCTACCGCGCAAGCCACGCGTTCATCGAGCGCGAGTATGCCATCAAGGTCCTATTCGGCGACTTCGCCGGTGATCCGAAGTTTCGGGAACGCTTCCGCCGGGAAGCGAAGAGCATCAGCCAGATCCGACACCCGAACATCGTGACGGTCGAAGACTTCGGTACGACGCCGGAAGGGTTGACGTTCCTTGCGATGGAGCTCGTGCACGGCCGCACGCTCGAGCAGGCGATCGAGGAGGAGGCCCCGTTCTCCCCGGTGCGCGCCGCCCAGATCGTCCGGCAGGTGGTGGCGGGCCTCGGCGCTGCCCACTCGCTCGGCTTCATCCACCGAGACGTCAAGCCTTCGAACATCATGCTCTCCGATCAGCAGGGCCTCGAGCTGGTCAAGATCCTCGACTTCGGCGCCGTCAGCATGCGCAGCGTTCCGGTCGATCAGCGGCTCACCAGCATCGGGCACATCATCGGGACGCCCACGTACATGGCGCCCGAGCAGAGCCAGGATCCGAACGTCGGCCCGCCTGCCGACCTCTACGCCGTCGGCGTGATCCTCTACGAGATGCTGACCGGAACCGCGCCGTTCGTGGGCAAGGGCCGCGCCGAGGTCCTCATCAAGCACATCATGGAGGAGCCGCCCAAGGCGCCTCCCAGCCGCGGCCTGGAGCGGCTCGTGGCGGGGCTCCTGAAGAAACAGCCGAGCGATCGACCGCAGGCCGCCCTCGAGGTCATCCGGATGATCGACATGCTCGGCCTCGATCTCGCGATCGTCAGCGATCCGCCCCGCAAGGCCCAGTCGACGCTGCGGACCGCCGAGATCCCCGGTCGGGGGCTCCGCGTCGACTCGGGCGCCATCTCGTCGCGGATCGCGGCGCCCACGATGGATCCGGCCGATCAGCCCACGCCGCAGAGCGACCGCGACGTGATCGGCTACGACACGTTCCCCTCGCTCGGCCCCGAGGACGCCGCCGAGTGGGCCGACTGGACCCACGAGGGCGGGACCATGCGGACCGATCTCGAGTACGAGTTCGGCGGCCCCACGATCCCGATCGACAGCAGCTCGCTCGATCGCGACTCGGGCGCGGACACCGATCCCCGCATGGTCGATCCTGCGGAGGTCACCGACGACATCCGCGAGACCCGGCCGTTCGACATGCGTCCGGCCCTTCACTCGTCGCAGGATCTGCCCGAGGGCGGGCCGGTCATGATCCGCGACGACGGCCCGACGCAGGTCGACTTCTCGTTGCTGCCCGCGCTGCAGATGCCACGGGTGACCACCGACGACATGCCGACCGGCGATCTCGACACCGCCCGCACGCTCAGCGACGACGTGGGGACGTCGCCGGGCGCACCGACCATCCGCGACACCGAGCTCCCGCTCGACCTCGACGGCCCGACCGGCGACCTGCCCCCCGCCCCAACTTTGGAGCTTCCACCGGTCCTCGGGGCCCGCTCGGGCAAAGCCCTCGCACCCGACTCCGCTCGCGGGGGCTCGCTGCGCGCGCCGCTTGCAGACGGGGCCCGCTCGGGCAAAGCCCTCGCACCCGACTCCGCTCGCGGGGGCTCGCTGCGCGCGCCGCTTGCAGACGGGGCCCGCTCGGGCAGAGCCCTCGCACCCGACTCCGCTCGCGGGGGCTCGCTGCGCGCGCCGCTTGCAGACGGGGCCCGCTCGGGCAGAGCCCTCGCACCCGACTCCGCTCGCGGGGGCTCGCTGCGCGCGCCGCTTGCAGACGGGGCCCGCTCGGGCAGAGCCCTCGCACCCGACTCCGCTCGCGGGGGCTCGCTGCGCGCTCGGATTGTGGACGAGGGTGGCAAGGGGCTTGCCAACGGCGACGTCGGCTCCGGCGACGCCCTCGCACCTGGAGGGCTGGCGATCGACCGCGGCGCGGATTTCCTCGAAGACTCGGAGGAGAGCCTCAAGGCGCGCGTGATTCCGGTGTACGAGTCGACGACCGACCGGGCGGCGGCGAGCACGGCACGGACGGTCCGAACCGTGACGCTGATTGCGCTGGTCTTCCTGCTTTCGATGGTGATCGTCTCCGTCGTGCTCTGGTTCGGACACACGCAGCGGGAGCCCGTGGTGATCGACAGCAGCGCGCAGTCGAGCGTCGCCCCCGAGCAGTGACCCGGCTCGATCGTTACCTGCTCCGCGAGGTCCTGGTGCCGCTGGCCGTCTCGCTCGGCGTGGTGGTCGGCCTCATCTTCTTGCTGCAAGCCCGGCGCCTCGCCACCGCGGCGCTCGGCCTCGGGCTCACGCTCGAGGACGCGGGCGTCATCTTCGTGTCGGCGCTGCCGCCCTTCTTGGTCCTGGCCGTGCCGATCGCGTACCTGCTTTCGGTCCTGATCGGCCTCGGCCGGCTCGCCAACGACCTCGAGCTGGTGGCGATGATGAGCACCGGGGCCGGTCCGCTCCGGATCGCGCGGGTGCCCATGCTGCTGGGCGCGGTGATCAGCTTGGCGGCGCTACCGATCGCGCTGTACGGCGAGCCGCTCGGGATGAACGCGCTGCACGATCGTCTGATCGACGTGGGCCTGCGGAACCTGACGCGCGCGGTCCAGCCGGGCGTCTTCAACGAGGACTTCCGGGGCAACGCGGTCTTCGCCAGCGGCGTGGACGAGGACGGCCGGCTCACCGACGTGCTGGTGTTCGACGAGCGCAACGCCGATCGTCCGGTCCTGGTAACGGCGCGGCGGGGCGTGTTCGAGACCTCTCCGGCGGCCGGGATCGTCTTCACGCTCGACGACGGTGAGCTGCACCTGGGAGAGGCCTCGGATCCAGAGAGATACGATCGCGTATCCTTCAAGAGCGCGCAGCTTCGCCTCGACGCCGAGCAGGAGCTCTTCCGTCGCACCCGCTTCGTCCAGAGCCCGATCACCCGCATGACCGGCGACGAGATGTGGGCGGAGATCGCGCGCACCGAGCACGAGAGCCCGCCCTACGCGCGCCGGGTCGAGCGCACCTACTGGCGCCGGTTCGCGCTTCCGACGATGGCGTTCGTCTTCGGGATCATCGCCAGCGCGATCGCGCTGGCCGGCGGCGTGCGCGCCCGGACCAAGAACGCGATCCTCGGCATCCTGGCCGTGCTCGCCTACTACCTGCTCACGCGCGTCGGCGACTGGGCGGTCCTCAAGCTGGAGGGCACGCCCTTCTGGGCTGCCTGGGTCCCGAACGCCGTGATGCTCGCGATCGGCCTCTTCGCGCTGGTGCGCGCCGGACGACCTCGATGATGTTGCGCGCACCCTGGTTCGGCTTGTTCGGCCGGCAGCTGGCGCGCGACGTGGTGAAGAACGCGCTGTTGACCTTGCTCGCGGGGCTGGCCCTGTTCGTCGCGGTCGACTTCGTCGAGGCGGGCAACCTCGTCCGCGACGACGCGCCCTTCGCCTCGCTCTTCCGGCTCGAGCTCTACAACCTGCCCCTCGTGATCCAGCAGATCGGCCACCTGGCCGCCGTGATCGGCGCGGCCACGGCGACCGCAGCGCTCCTCCGGCGCGGCGAGGTGGTGGCGATGCTCTCGGCCGGTGCTCCGCCCTCGGCGCTGTTGAAGCCCGCGCTCCTGGTCGGTGTTGCGTTCGCGCTCGCGTACGCCGGTCTCACCGAATGGATCGTCCCCCCGGCCCGGGCTGAGGTGAGCGCGCTCCGTCGTACGCTCGGTCTGCCGGTGAAGGAGACCGAAGCCCTGCGCCGGCATCAGACCTGGTTCCGAGGCAAGGATTGGATCTATCGGGTGCGCGACATGGAGGACGAGGACGGACGCGTGCTCGCCGGGGTCACCATCCTCGACGTCGAGGACGGGCGCCTCCGCGATCGCTGGGAGGTCGAGCGGCTCGTGCACACGCCGGAGGGGTGGCGGGGAGAGGGCATCCTGCGGCGGAGCTTCGCGGGAGACGCGCTGACGACCCGGCGCTCGAGCTCGGCGCCGCTCGACCTCGACGAGGCGCCGGAGGACTTCGTGCGGAGCATCGGCGCGCCCGAGCGGATGCGATACCTCGCGCTCCGCGACGCGGTGACGGCGAGAGAGCGGCTGGGCCAGCCGGCGATCGAGCATCGCCTCGAGCTGTACGGTCGGCACGCGCACCCGCTGTCGCTCTTGTTCTCGGTGTTGCTGGCGGTGGCGGCGGCGCTTCGGATCGGGCGGAAGCCCAGCCTGGCAGCGGCGCTGGCGGTCGGCGCCGGGCTCGGCTTCGTGCTCTGGATCCTCGACGAGGTCGGGCTCGCGCTGGGGTCGACGTCCGCGCTCCCGCCGGAGCCGGCGTCACACGCAGGGATGGCGCTGGTCGTGGTGCTGGCGGTGATCGCCTGGATCCGCGCCTTTCGGCGGGGCGTGTCCGACTGAGCCGATCCTGCTTGACCCAGCTCGGGTCCCATCCTATCGCGGGCCCCGAGCATGGCGACCCTCCGCGACCTCCGGAAGCGCCTCAGGGCGGTCAGGAACACCGAGAAGATCACGAAGGCGATGAAGATGGTCGCCGCCTCCAAGCTTCGTCGCGCGCAGAATGCGATCCTCCAGGCGCGCCCCTACGCCCTCAGGATGAACGAGGTCCTCGAGCACCTGGTCTCGACCACCGACGTCTCCGCGCACCCGCTGCTCGCCTATCGCATCCCGCGGCGTGTCGGGCTCGTGGTCATGTCGAGCAACCGCGGTCTGTGCGGCAGCTTCAACTCGAACATCGTCCGCACCGCCGAGCGCTGGATGCACAACGAGGGGGCGAAGTTCGAGGAGCTGCGCGTCGCTGCGATCGGACGCAAGGCGCGCGATCACTTCCGGCGCCGCAACACCAAGCTCCTCCAGAGCTGGGACGACGTCTGGGACAAACTCGAGTTCGACCGCGCCAACGAGATCGCCGAGACCCTCTCGGCCGAGTTTCGCCGCGCCGAGCTCGATGCCGTCTACCTCCTCTACAACGAGTTCAAGAGCGCGATCTCACAGAAGGTCGCGCTGGTGCAGCTGCTCCCGATCCGACCGCTGGACGACTGGGAGGAGAAGGCCTCGGTGAAGATCGGCGAGCTCGCGGCGATCTCCGGGAACGTCGCCGCGGTGGCCGGTCGCGCGGGAGACCTGGAGGTCGACATGGGCGAGGCGTGGCGGCCGGCCGTGAGCCTCGACGCCGGCGAGGTCGGCTTCGAGCACATCTACGAGCCCAGCCGGGACGCGGTGCTCGAGAGCCTCCTGCCGCTGCACCTGGCCGTTCAGATCTGGCGCGCGCTCCTCGAATCGACCGCCGCCGAGCATGGCGCTCGCATGAGCGCAATGGACGCGGCCTCCCGCAACGCCAAGGACCTGATGGGCAAGCTGACACTCAAGATGAACCGGGCGCGCCAGGCGGCCATCACCACGGAGCTGATGGAGATTGTCTCGGGCGCCGAGGCCTTGAAGGGGTAGAATCGCCCCCGCGTTGAGCGACGACGACCTCTCAGGTGCCGTCCTCGACGGCCGGTATCAGATCCTCGAGGTGCTCGCCGAGGGGGGCTTCGGCAAGGTCTACGTCGCCCGGCAGCTGAACATCGATCGCAAGGTCGCCATCAAGGTGATGCGGCGCGAGGCGCGGGCCAGCGAGGACCTGGTCCTCCGCTTCGAGGCCGAGGCCAAGATCATCTCGGAGCTTCGCCACCCCAACACGCTCAAGCTGTTCGACTACGGAAAGACCGACGAGGGCACGCTCTATCTCGTGACCGAGCTCCTCTCCGGGCGGCCGCTGTCGGCGCTGCTCGCGGAGGGCCCGCTCCAAGAGGCCGCCGCGCTCGAGATCCTGCGCGAGGTCTGCCTCTCGCTCGACGAGGCCCACGCCCAGGGGATCGTCCACCGCGATCTCAAGCCGGCCAACATCTTCCTCGAGAAGGTCGGCGGCCAGGAGGTGGTCAAGGTCCTCGACTTCGGCGTGGCCAAGGTGAACCCGAACGAGGCCTTGGCGAGCCCTGGGACGCCGAACACGGTGGCGGGCACGATCGTCGGCACGCCCGCGTACATGTCCCCCGAGGCCGTCGACGCGCGGCCGATCGGCGCGAAGAGCGATCTCTACAGCCTGGGCGTGGTGGCGTACGAGTGCCTGACCGGCCGGCTCCCGTTCGTCGGATCGCCGATCGCTCAGATCGCGGGGCACGGGTTCGATCGACCCAAGCGACCGTCCACGCTCGCAGGCGCGCCGGCGCTCGATCGCCGCGTCGAAGACCTGGTGATGCGGCTCCTCGAGAAGGATCCGGACGCCCGCGCCGCGAGCGCCCACGCGCTGGCCGACGAGCTGGAGCGCTTGATGGACGCGCTCGCTGCGCCGGCTCCCGAACGACGCCGGATCGGCCCGATCCTCATCGGACTCGGCGCCGCGCTCGCCGGTGGCGTCCTGCTCGCGGCGCTCGCGTTTCCTCCGGAGCACCCCGCCGCGCCGGACGCCTCGACGCCCGACGCCGAGGCCCTCGCCGCGCTCGATCCTCCCGACTCCGGCCTCGCAGATCGACTCGACGCCGGCCTCGATCTCGGCGGCGACGACGTCCGCGCGACGCCCGAGGTCGAGGGCTGGTCGGATCCCGACGCGGCCCTCTCGGTGCTGCGCGACCTCGCACCCGTGCTGGTCGACTGCTACCGTCTGATCGATGCCGATCCGCGGCCGCCCGTCACGATCACGTTCTCCGCGCTCCACTCGGGCACGACCGTGTCGGTGGAGCCAGAGAGCGAAGACTCCACGAAGGTCCGCGCCTGCTTCGCGTTCCGCCGCGGGCGACCGATCGTCTGGCCCGGGCGTGGGCGCGCCACGCTCCGCCTGGCGCCGCGCGACGCGGGTGCCGCCGATGGCGACTGAGCACACCGGCAGCGCGGCGGATTCTTCCTGATGCCCGGCGGCGCGTCGCTTGCTCCACCGAGGCACACATGGGGCGCGCCGAGCGAGCCGGCGGAGCGATCCTCGTGCTCCTGACCCTGGCGGCGTGTGAGCCCGACGTGCTCTACCGCGATCCCGATCCGGATCTCGACGCGGCCGCCACCGCGGTACCGATCGCCGGCGAGCTCGACCATCACCTTCGGACGCACTTCGGCGATCTGTTCGAGGGCTATCTCTAGCACAGCATCGTGGGGATGGATCCGGACGTCGATCCGGCCTCCGGCATCGTGGAGGCGATCGCGCAAAGCGCCACCTCGGCCGGTACCGGCGACCAAGCGCTCAGCATCCTCACCGGCGGGCTCCGCTTCCCCATCAGCGAGCCCGAGCGCTTCGGTGAGCTGTTCCGCACGATCGCGGACGCCACGGTAGCGACGACGATCGAACGCACTCGGTGCGACTGAGCCCGCGCTTGCGCTAAGATGCCGGATGCTTCGGCGCGCCGCCCTGGCCGTCCTCGCGATCCTCGTCCTCGCCGGCGAGGCGCGCGCGCAGGGCTCGGACCCGCCGGAGTGGCCGGATCCCGGGAGCGAGGACCCGGTCGGTCCGAAGCTCTTCCCGCCCAACCCGCGGACCGAGGCGTTCGATCCCCCGGCCGAGCCTGATCCCAGCGCCGTCGCCGAGCCGGTGTACCGCATGAGCTGGTACGGCTGGCGCAACCTGATCGGTGACGGCGCCTCGGTCGCGCTGGCCTTCGTCGCCGCCGCCTCCGGCATCGGGCAGATCCTGATCGGCAGCACCCTCACGTACGCCGTCGGCGGACCGATCGCCCACTTCACGGCGGGCAGCTGGGGGCGGGCGCTGATCAGTCTGGGCGCGCGGATCGCCGGCCCCCTGCTCTTCGGCCTGGTCGGACGCGCCGTCAGCTGCGCCGCGAGCCGGTGCAACGACCTCACCTCCGACCCGGCCGTGGTCATCTCCGCCCTGATCGGGGGCTTCGCGGCCGCCAGCTTCGACGACGCCTGGCTGGCCCGCCGGCAGGTGGTGGTGACACCGGCGATCGGCCTCGAGACGAGCGGGAGCAAAGCGAACGGACCGAGAACCCTGCGGGTCTCGGTCCCGTTCTAAACCAAGGGACACGAGGAGTCGCGCGACCGAGCCGGCGGTGAAGGTCCGGGATTCTCAGCCCGGTCGCGCGAGGACGAGTAAAGCAAGGGTCGGACCGTCCGCCCTCGCACCCGAAAGCGGAGCCGGATGGGGACTGGCCTCGCCAGCCCGTAGTATCCTCGATCGCCTTGCGACGGCTCCTGCCGCTGATCCTGCTCGCGTCCGCCTGCGCCGGCCCGCCGCCGGAGGATCGGCCCGATCCCGACGCAGGCGTGCCCACCGACGGCGGCAACCCGATCTTCGAGCCGTCCCCGATCGCGGAGCCGGAGCCGCCGCGGATGGATCGGCCGGCGCCGCCGGTGATGACGCCGTGCCCGAGCGGGTGGCGAGAGGTCCCACCGACCGAGACCGGATTCCCCTCCGCAGTCTGCGAGCCGTTCCCCGAGGGCAGCGGGGTCATCTGCGGCGACGACGAGGCGCACTTCCCAGGGACGCCCGGCTGCGCTCGGATCGGGACCGAGTGCCCGGCGGGCGATCCGTGGCCCGCCGATCTCCCGACGGATCGCACCGTCGTCTTCGTGCGTCCCGGGGCAGCCGGGGGCAATGGGACGCGCGGCGCGCCCTACGGCTCGATCACCGCCGCGATCGCGGCCACCGGTGACGGCGCGGTCATCGCGCTGGCGGCCGGCACCTACGACGAGGCGCTGGTGATCGACAAGGCGGTGACGCTCCTGGGCGCATGCGTCCGCGACACCCGGCTCTCCGACTCGAGCTACACCGGAACGGTGCGCGTCACCTCGCCCGGCGCCGCCCTCGAGAACCTTCACCTCGAAGGGACGGACCTCGGCGTGATGGTCGAGGCCGCCGGCGAGCTCTCGATGGTGAACGTGGTGGTGCAGGACGCGGCCGGCGGCGGCGTGGTCCTCATGGGTGGCATGCTGACGGCCGATTCGCTCGTCATCCGCGAGACGGGCGACGGCACGTACTTCGGACGCGGCCTGGTGGCCGTGGACGGCGCGCGCGTGACGGCGAGCCACGTCGAGCTCTTCGGGAACCAGGACATCGCTGTCGACGCGGAAGGCGCCACCACGGAGGTCGCGCTCAGCGACGTCACCATCCGCGACACCTCCGGGAGCCCCAAATCGGCCCAGTACGGGCTCGGCGTGCTCGCCAGCGAGGGCGCGCAGGTCGCGCTGGTGCGCGCCGGGCTGGAGCGCAACCGCGACCGCGCGCTCTGGGCTTACAACGGCACCATCAGCGCCGTCGACACGGTCATCCGCGACACCCGCCCCTCGAGCGCCGACCGCACCGACGGCATCGGCGGCCAGGCGCAGGGTGGCGGCACGCTCTCGCTCTCCCGCACCTGGATCGAGCACAGCCGGACGATCGGGGTGTACCTGTCCGAGGACGGCGCTTCGGCCCAGCTCGAGGACGTGATCGTGAATCGCACCGACCCGCAAGCGTCGGACGACACCGGCGGCCGCGGCGTCAACGCACAGCTCGGCGTCGAGCTCACCATGACGCGGGTGCTGGTGAAGGAGAGCCACGAGATGGGCGTCTTCGTGGCGGCCGACTCCCACGCGGTGCTCACCGACGTGAGCATCGAGGACACGCACAACGTCGGGATCCTCGGCACGGGCCTCACCTTCAACTTCGGGGCACGCGCCGAGATCGCCCGGCTGCGCGTGGCGCGTGCGACTCAGGGCGGTATCGCAATCGGCGACGGCTCCATGGTGACCATGACCGACGCGGTGGTCGAGGACACGCTCGGCCTCGACGCCGACGGCTCGGAGGGCCTCGCCCTGGTGCTCCAGAGCGGCTCCAGCCTGACCGCGTCCCGGGTGCGCATCGAGCGCTGCCTCGACCAGGGCGTCTTCCTCCGCGACCCCGGGACCACCGCGGTGTTCGACAATCTGATCGTCCAAGACGTCAAGAGCGGCCTTCCCGACGGCCGCTTCGGTCGCGGCTTCGCGGTCGAGGTGGGCGCCTCCGGTGAGATCAATCGGGGGCTCTTCGAACGAACCCACGAGCACGCGCTCATCGCGAACGGTTCAGCCGCCGCTATCCGCGCCGAGGACCTGACCGTCCGCGACACGATGGCACGCGACAGCGACGGCTTCAGCGGCCGTGGGCTGGCCGTCCAGCTCGAGGCGAGCGCGGTGATCACGCGGGCCCGCTTCTCCGACAGCGTCGAGGTCGGCGTCTTCGTATCGGGAGAGGCGGCCACCGCCACGCTCACCGACGTCGTCATCGAGCGAACCGAGAGCCGCTCCGACGGCGTGGGCGGTCGCGGCCTCGACATCAGCGAGGGCGGACACGTCGTCGCACGCGGGCTCCTGCTCGCAGACAACCGCGAGTTCGGCATGGTGGCCGTCGACCCGGGCTCCCGCGCCGATCTGTTCGACGCGATCGTCACCGGGACGCGAGAGAACGGCTGCCCCACCGACGAATGCCTCGGCTTCGGCAAGGGCGGAACCGGGATCGGCTCCGCCAAGTCGGCCGCCGTCCACGTGTCGCACTTCCTGGTGGAGAAGAGCGCGCTCGCGGGCCTGGCGCTCACGCACGAGGGCACGATCGATCTGATCGACGGCGAGGTCGCGTTCAACCCGGTCGGCGTGAACGTCGACGCCGACGGCTACAATTTGGACCGGCTCCGCGATCAGGTCCGCTACCACGACAACGATCTCACCCTGCAAGCGATCAGCGTGCCCGAGCCCCGCGCCTCCGACATCATCGCCGGCGCGCTCAGTAGGATCGTTCGCTCTTCCGTGTCTCGGCGTTCTGGCATTCGCTGTTCATGGAGACGGATCGCTCTTGCAGAAGCGTGTCGAGATCACTGCGATGGAGAGGTGGAAGCGAAGTTTGGAGCTCGCTCGATAGCGCGATGGCAAAGGCACCCAAAGGGGGCGACTGCCAGGACAAGTGCAACACGGAAGAGCGAACGGAACGGTTTTAGGACCGGTTCCAAGTCGCCTATAGCCCCAGATCCTGGAGATCGCCGACCTCCAGCCCGCGCGGTCGATCGCAGGGTGCGATCACATCCAGCACGTCGAACGTCCCCGTCCGGGCCTGATCGGCCGCCGCGGTGGTCCCGTCGCGCGTGATCCCGCCGTCCCATCCCGCGGGCGGCGAGCCCTGGGCCACCGCCGCCACCGCGCCGGAGCTCGTCACGGTGATCTCGATGTCCGTGAGGCTGAGCGTCCCGAAGGCGGAGGGGAGATCGAGGAGGAGGCCGGCGCGCTCGTTGCCGCTCATGGTGACGCCGTCGATCGTGGTCTCGAGGGAGGGGCTGACCACCTGGAGGCCGTCACCGACCTCGATGCTGCCGAGCAGCTCGACCTGCCGCACCGCTGCGTGCGTGTTGTCGATGGTGGCGTCGTGGACGTCGAGGTGCGGAGTCTCGACCGCCACGAAGCCCGCGAACGTATTGTCGTGGAGGTTGCCGGTGAGCTCGACGTCGGCGCGCTCGACCCACACGCCGGCGACGCTGTTGCCGCTCGCCTCGAGGTCGGTGTGCACAGCGCTGCTCTCGATCTGCGCCAGCCCGATCCCCTGCGTGCCGGCGACGCGGACCGAGCTCGTGGAGTAGCTGCCCGCGCCCACGAAGACCACGCCGTAGGCCGGCGGAAGCGCGAAGCCTTGGACGATCCCATCGATCGACACGTCCGAGATGGCCGCGCTCCCGCCGTCGGCCAGCACCCCGATCCCGAGGGCGTCGGAGACCGCGCCGCCGTTCCAGGTGACGGCGCCGCCGGCGAACAGTGCGCAGGCCGCGGCCGTCCCGCGAACGTCGACGTTGGTGAGCGCAGTCGTCCCGCCGGCCGCCACGATCCCATGCGTGGACGCATCGTCGATCCCGAAGTCGACCGACAGCGAGGGCGGGTTGGCGAGATCGATCGCGCCGGCGATCGAGACGTTGGTCAGCTCGGCCTCGACGTCCTCGAGCGCAACTCCGACGCCGAGCGCGGTGGTGATGTCGACATTCTCGATCGCCAGCTGCCCGCCGCGCGCGAGCACCGCTGCGTGCGAGGGTGACGCGATCGCGAGGTCGCGGACTTCGACCCGACCGTCGGTCGCGATGGTGAGCGAGCCGCGGATCATCGAAGGCGCGCCCTGTCCATGTATGGTCAGCGGGTGATCGATCGAAAAGTCACCGGCGATCGGACACGCGCCCACCTCCACGTCGGTGGCCTCGAGAGCGGCTCGAAAGTCGTCGGGCGTGCAAACCGCGGCCTCTCCGCAGCCGGCGACGAGCAGGAAAGAGAGACCCCAGGCGGCGCGAGTGGAACCCAACTGACAGTGTGTGATACCCGAGCAGGGTAGGGCTCGCAATCGTGAGCGACACTGATTCGACGCAGCCGGACATCGGCGACACCCTGGTGTTTGACGATCGTCACGCGTTCGACCTGGCCAAGACCCTCCGAGCCGACGCTTCGGGGCCGGGGGCCACGCCGCGTTGGATCAGCAAGCAGAAGATCGGCCCGTTTCAGGTGAAGGAGAT
The DNA here is from genome assembly GCA_963803435.1 of uncultured delta proteobacterium. Taxonomy (GTDB): domain Bacteria; phylum Myxococcota; class Kuafuiibacteriia; order Kuafuiibacteriales; family Kuafuiibacteriaceae; genus CAWDML01. The sequence continues at coordinate 2,135,370 of CAWDML010000001.1, forward strand.
CCTGGGCTGCGGCGGGATGGGTGTCGTGTACTCCGCCGCTACACCCGACGGCCTCCTGGTCGCGGTGAAGGTGCTCTCCACCCGACCCCACCCGAAGGACGCGGAGCGCTTCGCGCGCGAGGCGGCGCTCCGGATCGATCATCCGAACGTCGTCCAGATGATCGAGGCGAAGATCGACGTCGAGGTCCCGTACATCGCGTTCGAGCTCCTCGAGGGCAGCGATCTCGATCAGCGGCTGCGCAAGGAGGGCGCGCTCTCCCCGCAGGAGACCGTCGACCTCGCGGTCCAGTCGTGCCGAGGTCTCGCCGCGGCACATGCGCTCAACATCATCCACCGCGATCTCAAGCCCGCGAACATCTTCCAGACCAAAGACGGCACGGTGAAGATCCTCGACTTCGGGATCGCGTACGTCGACGACCGCGACGGGCGTCTCACGAGCACCAACGCGATGATGGGGACGCCCCACTACATGGCGCCGGAGCAGGCGCGCGGCGACAAGTCCTTCGACGCGCGCACCGACGTCTGGGGTCTGGGCGCCGTCCTCTATCACGCCATCACCGGCAGGCCGCCCTTCCCTCGCGAGTCGCGCGTCGCCACCCTGCTCGCCGTCGTCACCGAGGAGATCGCACCCATCGAAGAGATCGCGCCCACCGTCCCGCGCGCCCTCGCCAACATCATCGAGCGCGCGCTCTCCAAGACCCGGGAGGACCGCTGGCCCAACATGGAGACGATGCTGGCCGCGCTGGAGATGCTGGGACCGGTCGGCGCCGAGGTCGACCCGCACTCCAAGGAGCGGGGCGGCGCGATCGCGCCGGGGGAGCAGCGGATCGTGGCCGTGCTGATGGCCCGCGGGATCTTCGATCGAGATCTCCTCAAGAAGGAGATCGAGTCGCGCGACGGCGTGATCGTCCCGATCATCGGCGGGCAGGCGGTCGGCCTGTTCGGCGTCAAGCAGTGGCGGGGCGACGAGATTGAGCGGGCGGTGGAGGCCGGAATGGCGTCGCGCCCGTTCGTCGAGCGGGTCGCGGTCGCGTCGGGCCGAGTGGCCCAGACCGGCGCCAAGGTCTCCGGCGGCGTGGTTCGTGCCGCCGAGGCCTGCTGCGACGCGGAGGTGGACGGCCTGGCCCTCGACGCCTCCGCCGCCCAGGCGGTCGCCAACCTCTTCGTCCTCTCCGAGATGAGCCCGGGCGTGTTTCAGGTCGGGGACCGCAAGCCGCGCACGTTGTTCACGACCCAGCTGGAGAAGCTCGAGACGGGCGCGCCGCTATTCGGTCGCGACGCCGAGCTCGCGCGCATCACCCGCGCGCTCCGCTCGGTGGTCGAGGAGCGGCAGGCGCGGACCGTGGTCGTGCTCGGACCGGTCGGGATGGGCAAGCGGCGGCTCGGACAGGAGGCGATGCGGCGGCTCGACGAGCGCGCGGCCGCGTCCTCGCCGGCGAAGCTCCTCCATGCGCGCGCGGAGGCCCAGCAGATGAGCTCCGCGTTCGCGCTGCTGCGGCGCGTGCTCGAGGAGCGCGCCGAGCTGGGTGCCTCGCAGTGGGGCTGGCCACGGCTCGGCGGCGAGGCGCCGCTGGGCGAACGCCAGCACGCGGTCATGCGCCTGATCGACGAGGCGATCGCCGACCGCCGCCAGGCCGCCCACAACGCCGGGTTCCTGGGCCGGCTGGTCGGAGTCGAGATGCCCGAGACCGCGGACCTCGCCGCCGCGCGCGCCGATCCGCAGCTGATGCAGGACCGGTTGCGGATCGCGCTCCTCGAATATCTGCTCGGCCTCCTCGCGATTGCCCCCGTGGGGCTCTTCCTCGAGGAGATCCAGTGGGCCGACCCCGACTCGCTGGCACTCCTCGACGAGCTCTTCGAGGAAGCCGCTGAGCACCCCCTGTTCATGCTGCTGACCAGCCGCCCCGACCTCGACCGGAGCGCCGTCGACTTCCTCGGCGGGCGAGGCGTGCTCGAGATCGAGCTCGAGGGTCTCGAGCGCCTCGATGTGGCGGATATGGCCAAGTGGATCGCATCGCGGGCGCTCCCGGACGCGCTCGTTGATGCGCTCGCCGAACGCACCGGCGGCAACCCGCTCTTCGTGGAGCAGATCGTCTCTGCGCTGGTGTCCGAAGCGCGGCTCGACGCTGCACCGGAGAACCTCCCGCTCCCGCTGACCGTCGAGGCCGCCGTGCAGTCGCGCCTCGATCAGCTCTCGACGCAGGAGAAAGCGGCCTGCCGCCGCTGCTCGGTCCTCAATCGACCGTTCTTCCACCACGAAGCAGCTGCCCTCGGCATCGAGGACGCGCCGGACCTCCTCAAGCGCCTGGTGGAGAAGCGTATCCTGACGATGAAGAAGAAGAAGCGGCTCGTGATGGGGCCCGAGTATCGCTTCAAGAGCACGCTGATCCAGGACGTCGCCTACCGCATGATCGTCGAGGAGCAACGGAGCCCGCTGCACGCGAAGGCCGCGGCCTACCTCTCGCGGCTGGCCGATACGGATCCCGAGGAGCTGGCCTTCCACTACGAGCGCGCCGGCGACCTCCGCCGCGCGGCCCTCCACTATGCGCGGGCCTCCTTCGCGGCCGCACGACGGGGCGATAGCCGCCGGGTCGAGCTCTGCTCGGGACGCGCGTTCACGCTGGGCGCGCCGGAAGAGGCGATGTTCGACCTGGCGATGATCCGCAGTGAGGCGCTCCAGTTCCTCGGCAATCACGGGGAGCGCAACCACGCCATCGAGGTGGCGCTCTCGTCCGCCAAGAACGCGAGCGAGCGGGCCCAAGCTCTGGCGGAGCAGGTGAAGAACGAGCTCCTCGGCGGTCGCCTCGAGCGCGCGATCGCGTCGGCGGAGGAGGCGGTGACCAAGGCCCAGGAGGCCCGCGACTCCGACGTGCTGGTCCTCGCCCTCGGCCGCTACGGCCTGGCGCTCACCAAGGCGGGGAGGCTGCCCGACGCGCGCCGCGTCCTCGATGAGGCCGATCGCGTGGCGACGCTGGCGCCGATCCACCTGCGCGCGTTGATCTCCGGGTTGGAAGGGTCAGCTCGCCGGCGCGCGCGGAGACCTGGCCGGGCGCCTGGCCGCGTTCGAGCAGGCCGTCCAGCTCTACGAGCGCGCCGGCGACGCCCGACGCGTGGCGGGCGCCAAGGTCAACGTCGCCGACGTCTACAACCGAACCGGCGACTATCACCGCGCCGAGCGCGCGCTCGAGGAGGCGCAATTCGAGAGCCACCGCGTCCACAACCTACCGATGCGGGGCTACGCGATGGTGAACCGCGCCTACTCGCTGACCTCGCTCGGGCGCACGGACGAGGCCATGAACCTCCTGGTGGAGGCGAGCAGGATCGCGGACGAGATCGGCGATCAGCAGCTCGAGCTCTACGCGCGCTTCTACCGGGTGCGCGCACACGCCGGCAGCGCCGAGGGCCAGCAGGCCGACGAAGCCGAGGCCATCGCGAAGAGCGCCGAGAAGCGCTTCCCCGGCCTGGCCATCAACGCGTTCGCGCGGGCCGCCAGCCTCCGCTACCGCCTGAGCCAGCACGACCGCGCGCTCGCCCTCTCGACGCGCGCCCTGGAGCTGCTGGACCGGATCGGCGCCACGGAGGAGGACGAGGCCGAGGTCTACCTCACGCACGCGCGCCTGCTGGAGAAGTCGGGGCGCGTGCAGGAGTCGGAGGAGACCCTCCGACGCGGTCGCAAGCGGCTGTTCGAGATGGCGGACGCGATCGAGGACGTGGCGCTGCGGGAGCAGCTGCTGCACGGGGTGCCGGCACACCGCACGCTGCTGGCGTTGTCGGCGGGGTTGTAGCCCCGCTGCGCCTGGATCCCCTGACGACGCCACCGTCACCGTCACCGTCACCCAGCACCGACCCCGGACCCCGGACCCCGAACACGGGACGCGGAGCACGGCGCTCGGATCGCACGCTCGATGCGGCCCGGGGACGCACCGTGGTCCGTGGCACGTGCTCCGATCTTCGGTGTTCCGTGTCCGTGCTGGGTGACCGTGACGGTGACGGTGACGGTGACGGCCTCGGGACGCGGACGCGGACGCCAGCCGCAGCTACGGGCGGACGGGGATGCGGATACGGGCGCGCCTACGCTCGCTCTTCCACTGGCGGCGCGTCTCTCTCTACCGGCTCGGCGCGCTGCTTGAGGACCTCGAACGCGGCCACTCGATACGCCTCCGCGAGCGTGGGGAAGTTGAAGATTCTGATCGACGAACGTCTCGATCCCGAGGCGGCCGATCAGGGCGAGCTGGCCCAGGTGGATCAGCTCGGCGGCGCCCTCGCCGACGATCTGGACGCCGAGCACGCGCTCGCCGCGCTGGTCGGCCACCAGCTTCAGGAGGCCGTCCTCGATGCCGGCGATTTGACCGCGCGCGATCTCCTCGAAGCGGGCGCGACCCACCAGGGCGCCGCCGAAGGTCTCGACGGCCTGCGCCTCGGAGAGCCCCACGCTGGCGATCTCGGGGATGGTGTACACGCCGGCCGGGATCGTGGAGACCGCCTCGTGACCGGCGAGGCCGACGATCTCGCAGGCGACGCGGCGCCCCTGGTCCATCGCGGCCGAGGCGAGCGAAGGGGGGCCGATCACGTCGCCGGCGGCGAAGATGTGGGGGACGGCGGTGCGGCCGACGGCGTCGACCGTCAGGAGCCCGCGAGCGTTGGCGGTGAGGCCGGCGGCCTCGATGTGGAGCGCCTCCACGTTGGCGATCCGGCCCAGGGCGCACAGGAGCTTCTCGGCGGAGACGGTGGACCCGTCGTCGAGCGAGACCGTCACGCCGGTGAAGTCGTCGCTCGCCACGCTCAAGACGGTACGACCCCCGAGGAATCGGCCGCCCGATCGCTCGAACGAAGTGGTGAAGCGCTCCACCACCTCCGGATCGAGGAACATCAGCGGGCGGTCGGCGCGATCGATCATGGTCACCCGCACGCCCAGCGCCGCAAAGATGGAGGCGTACTCCGACGCGATCACGCCGCCACCCAGCACGGTGAGCGACTTCGGCAGGTACGCGAGGGACAGGATCGAGTCGCTGTCGAGGACGTTCTCGTGATCGATCGGGATGTTCTCGGGGTTGCGCGGCCGCGAGCCGGTCGCGATCACCACCGACTCACCCCAGGCTGCACGCCGCTCTCGCGACGGGAAGCAGACCTCGAGCTCGTGCGGCGAGGTGAAGCGCGCGCGCCCGTGCCAGCGCTCGATCCCGTTACGGGAGAGCTGATCGCGGACGCACCGCTCGTGGACCTCGACCACCCGCTCCTTGCGGGCGAGCAGGCTCATCAGCCGGAGGTCGGGGGGGATCTGCAGAGGGATCAGGCCGGCGCTCTTGCGGCGGAAGGCCAGCAGCGCCACCGCCGTCTCGCGGAGCGTCTTGCTCGGGATCGTGCCGTAGTGGACGCAGGCACCGCCGACGCAGGCATCCTCCTCGAGCACCAGCACCGTGCGACCCGCCTTCGCGGCCTGGATCGCCGCCTTCTGGCCGGCCGGCCCGCTGCCGATCACGACCAGATCGTAGCGTGCGGTCATGACGCGGCCCGCACACTGGCGAGGATCGACTCCGAGAAGCCGACCAGGGTCTCGACCTGCTCCGGGTAGAGGTGGAGCTTCTCGATCGCGGAGTCGGGGCGATCGGGCAGCTCGCCGCCCATCGCGTGTCCGGCCAGCGTGTCGGCGAGCTGGACCACCAGCGTCATCGGCGCGGTGGCGTTGGGATCGTGGTGGCGCGCGATCGCGTCGACGATCGGCTGCGGCAGCGACCAGCGGCGCGCCACCTCGCAGCCCACCTCGGCGTGGAGCTCCTCGACCAGCATCGAGATCAGCGCGCGGGGAGCGTTTTGACCGAAGCCCCGGGCGCCGTCGAGCAGGGCCTGGATCAGGATCGGTCGCCCCAGATCGTGGACCAGCCCGGCGAGGAACGCCTCCTCGACGCTCCATCGCTTCGCTCGGGCCACCTCTTTCGCGAACAACGCGGTCGCGATCGCGTGCCCGAAGATGTCGCGGATCTCGGACTCCCAACCGGGGGCCCGGAGGACCGGCGCCTTCACGGCCACGATCATCGCGATCTCACCGACGATGCGCGCGCCCAGCCGAAGCATCGCCTGCTTGATCGAGACGATCGATCCGTTCGGCGCGTACATCGGCGAGTTGGCGACGCGGAGCAGGTGCGCGGCGATCGTTTGATCGCGCTCGGCGATCTCGGCCAGCCGTCGAGCGTCGACGCTGGGGTCCGCCGCCGCCCGCATGGCCTCGTGTGCGACCGTGGGCAGGACGGGGACGTCCAGGTTGCCGTTGCTCAGCCGCTCGCCGACCCAGTCTCGAAGTTGGGCCTCCACGAGGATCCAATCGCCCCCCGGCCGGGAAACTTGAGGTCACCCCTTCAGCAACTTGATGGCCAGATTGAGGTCGGAGATCACCTCATCCATCCCGGCGTACCGCTGGGCCGGCTTCCGCTCCATGCAGCGCTTCACTAGCTGCCGGACCAGCCCGGGGACGTGGACGCGGTCCGGCAGCGGCGGCGGCGGCTTCGTGACCCGTTTGATCAGGTCGTCGAGCGATCCCCCGAAGGGCGGCTTGCCTGCCAGCATCTCGTACAGCATCACACCCAGCGAGAAGATGTCGGCGCGGCCGTCGACCTCCTTGCCGCGCGCCTGCTCGGGCGCCATGTACCGCATCGTCCCCACCATCATCCCGGCGCCCTTCTGATCGCCGAGGCTGCTGGCGACGCCGAAGTCGGTGAGACGCACTCGCCCGTTGCGATCCACCATCACGTTCGTCGGCTTGACGTCCCGGTGGACGATGGCGGCCTCGTGGACGGCCGCCAGCGCGGAGGAGACGTCCCGGGTGATCCGGAGCGCGAGATAGGGGTTGAGCGCCTTCCTCCGGACCAGCTCCTTCAAGGTCCGCCCCTTGAAGTACTCCATCGCCATGAAGGTGAGGCCGCGCTCCTCGCCGAAGTCGAAGATCGCGATGCACGAGGCGTGGTGAACGCGCGCGGCCAGCCGCGCCTCGCGGAGGAAGCGCTCCAGCCCCTCCGGGTCCCGCGCGACCTGCTCGTTGAGCACCTTGATCGCGACGGCGCGATCGAGCACCTGGTCCCGCGCGAGGTACACGTGCGCCTGCGCCCCGCGCCCGACCAAGCGCTCGATCCGGAACCGTCCGCGCAGCACCACACCCTCGAGCGCGTGCGTCTGTCCCTCGGCGGGGAACGGCTTGGCGAAGTCGGGCGGAGGAGGAAGATCGCTCGACTGCAGCCCGCGGAGCTGCTCGTCGATCAGGTCCATCGTCGACAGCTTCTTCGACGGGCCGCCCGCGGTCGGCTCCTCGCCCAGCTCGTCGTCCTCGTCGTCGTCGTCGAACGTCGGATGCTTCGAGATCGACGACACCATCGAGCCCGACACGGACTCCGGCGGCACCGTCGGATTCGAGGCTGAGATCGTCGACCGGAGGCATCGGCGAGCGCGAGGATGGATCGACCGGCACGCCCAGGTACGAGAGGCTGGGGCTCGAGGGTGTGCTCTGGTCCGAGATGGAGAGAGGTCCGGACGTCGACGCGGGGCGCGGGATCACGGCCTGCGGTCCGCTCGGGACGCCGTTGGTCGGCGGTGTCGGAGGCACGTCGGCCGAGTCCGACTCCCGCAGGTGCAGCAGGCGATCGCCGAGATCCCGGTACTGAGGGTCGTACATCGCCGCGGTCTGATACGCGTTGCGGGCGCCGGCCAGATAACCCTCGAGCTCCAGCAACCGGCCGTACTGGTAGAGCGCCTGAAGATGCTGGGGACCCGGCGCGATGCCGGCGAACAGCCCCTGCAGGACCTTGAGGGCCGCCTGGTTGTCGCCCTGCTCCGCCAGCACCTCGGCGAGCACCGTGCGCACCGCGATGTAGTCCTTGTGGTCCTTCTCGACGAGCTCGAGGAACGCGGTCGCCTCACGGTAGCGCGACGGATTGCCCGCCCGCGCCAGCGAGAGGGCTGCCGCCGACGCGTTGAGAAAGTCGCCGGCGTCGAGGTACGCCTTGATCTGCACCTCGGCATCGTTGGACCGGACGCCGAGGGCCGCCGCGTCGGACTCGCGCCCGGCCGCACGGAGGCAGCGGATCGCCTGTTGGACCTGGCCGAGCCGCTCGTACAGCTGGGCCGCGGTCTCGAAGGTCCCTGCCCGCTCGTACGCCGCCGCGGCCTTCTGGATCTCGCCGATGTACTCGTACAGACGACCCGCCTGGCCGAAGCTGTCGGACTCCTCGAAGTGGGCCGCGGCCTCCGACAGTCGGCCTTCCATCTCCGCCCGGATCCCGAGCAGCTGATGCGCCTTCTTGTCGTCGCCGATCTCCCGCGCAACCTCGGCCGCGGCCAGGTAGTCGCCGCTCTGGGCGAGCATCTCGATCGCCTCGCGCGCCCGGCCGGCCCGCGCCATCAGCTTGCCCGCGAAGACGTTCTGGCCGCCCCAGGCGAGCACGCGGACCGCCTGGTCGAGCATCCCGATCTCCGCGTAGAGGACGCCCGCGCGCCGGCACACCTCCGAGGCCTCGTGCCCGAACAGGCGCCGGGATCCGTCGCCGCCGAGCGCGCGGATCATGAGATCGGCCGCGTTGCGCTTGGCGCCGGCCCGCTCGTAGAGGAACGCCGCCCGCACCAGATCGCCTTGCTGATCGTAGATCGCGGCCGCCTCGAGGAACGCCTCCGCCTTCTCGAATAGCTCCGCCGCCATGATGGGCTCACCGGCCTGGAGGCGCACGCGGGCCGAGTTGAGGTAGTGGCCGGCCTTGAACCAGAGATGGGCCGCCCTCCGGAGGTCCCCGGCCTGCTCCGCGAGCGCCGCGGCCCGGCTGTAGTCGCGCGCATTCTCGCAGATGTTGATCGCAGCCTCGATCTCGCCCCGCCCGACGAGGATCTCCGTCGCGTCGGCGAGCAGCTGGGATCCGCGCGACGCGTCGCCCCTCACGAATGCCCGTTCGGCCGCCGTCACCAGCTCAGTGACGGCCGGATCGCCGTGAAAGAGGCTCAAAGCTGCATCACCCTAGCGCACGCCGTGACGGCGTAAAACGCCCGTCCTCGTACAATGTGCGCCGATGGACCGGGCCGCCCTTCTCGGTTAGTAATCGGCCCATTGTCCAGGCTCGAAACCATCCACCTGATGGGCATCTGCGGTACCGGTATGGGAAGCTTCGCCGGCCTCCTCCAGAAGGCCGGTCATCGCGTCCGCGGCAGTGACGAGAATGTCTACCCGCCCATGTCGGACAGGTTGCGGAGCTGGGGCATCCCGATCCTCGAAGGCTACCGGCCCGAGAACCTCGACCCTGCGCCCGACCTCGTGATCATCGGCAACGTGATCAAGAAGACGAACCCCGAGGCGCAGGCGGTCTTCGATCGGCGGCTCCCGTACACGTCCTTCCCGAAGGCGCTCGGCGACTTCTTCCTGGCGAAGAAGCACAGCATCGTCGCCAGCGGCACGCACGGCAAGACCACCACGGCCAGTCTGATTGCATGGATCCTCACGAACGCCGGCCTCGATCCGGGGATGCTGATCGGCGGCGTGCCCGGAAACTTCGGCGAGGGCTTCCGGCTCGGCGAGGGCGAGTACTTCGTGATCGAGGGCGACGAATACGACACGGCCTTCTTCGACAAGGTCCCCAAGTTCCTGCACTACCGTCCCACGACCGCGGTCATCACCTCGATCGAGTTCGATCACGCCGACATCTACGAGGACGTCGATGCCATCGAGCGCGAGTTCGAGAAGCTCGTCGAGCTGGTCCCCGGCACCGGCAAGATCGTCGCCTGCGCCTCCTCACCCCGGGTGATGCGCGTGATCCACCACGCCAAGTGCGACGTCGAGACGTACACCGCCCGCGAGGGCACGCGCGCCACCTGGCACGCCCGCGATATCCAGATTGACGAGGCCCGCACCTCGTTCCTGGTGTATCGCGAGAACATCCGCCTGGGACGGTTCGAGCTCCCGCTGGCCGGCGTCCACAACGTGGAGAACGCGGTGGCCGCCATCGCCGTCACCTCGGGCGCGGACCTCTCCGTCGCCGACATCAAGGTCGCGCTCGCCGACTTCAAGGGTGTGGCGCGCCGCCAGACCGTACGCGCCGAGATCGATGGCATCCGGATCGTCGACGACTTCGCGCACCACCCCACCGCGGTCCACGAGACCGTCACGGCGGTGCGGGCGCGCTACCAGAAGGGCCGGCTGTTCGCGATCTTCGAGCCGAGGACCGCCACCTCCTCGCGACGCTACTTCCAGGAGGAGTACGTCAAGGCCTTCGACGGCGCCGACGAGGTCCTGATTGCCGCAGTCGGACGCGCCGAGCTCGCGAGCGAGGAGAAGATGGACGTGGCGAAGCTGGTCGCCGAGATCGCCGCGCGGGGCGTGAAGGCCCGCCACCTCCCCAGCATCGACGAGATCGTGGCGACGCTGGCCCGCGAAGCCCAGCCGCAGGACACCTTGCTGTTCATGAGCAACGGCGCGTTCGGCGGCATCTACGAGAAGATCGAGGTTGCGCTTCGAGCGCGCCTGGGAAAGGACGCTTGAGATGACCCATTATCTGGTCACCGGCGGCGCCGGATTCATCGGCTCGAACCTGGTCGAGGCCCTGGTGGGCCGGGGGGAGCGCGTGCGCGTGCTCGACGACTTCTCCACCGGCAAGCGCGAGAACATCGCGCCGTGGGCCGATCGCATCGAGGTGATCACGGGCTCGATCGCCGACTTCGCCACCTGCCAGCGCGCCATGGCGGGCGTCGACTACGTGCTCCACCAGGGCGCGCTCCCATCGGTGCCGAAGTCCGTCGAGCTGCCGCGCGAGTCGAACGAGGCCAACGTCTCCGGCACGGTCAACGTGCTGGTCGCCGCGCGCGACGCGAAGGTGAAGCGCGTGGTCTACGCCGCCTCGTCCTCCGCCTACGGCAACACCGAGGTGCTGCCGAAGGTGGAGTCGATGACGCCCTGCCCGCTGTCTCCGTACGCGGTGCAGAAGTTCACCGGCGAGCTCTACCTCAAGGTCTTCTACGAGACCTACGGGCTCGAGACCGTGTCGCTCCGCTACTTCAACATCTTCGGTCCGCGCCAGGATCCGAAGAGCTTCTACGCCGCCGTGATCCCGAAGTTCATCGCCGCCTCGATCAAGGACGAGTCGCCCACGATCTTCGGCGACGGGCGCCAGTCGCGCGACTTCACGTACATCGACAACGTCGTGCAGGCGAACCTGTCCGCGTGCACCGCCGACAAGAAGTGCGCGGGCCAGGTCATGAACATCGCCTGCGGCGAGCGGATCGACCTCCTCGAGCTGGCCCGCGTCATCCGGGAGATCGTCGGGACGGGCAAGCCGCCCGTCCACGAGCCGGACCGCGCCGGCGACGTGAAGCACTCGCTCGCCGACATCTCCCTGGCGAAGGCGTTGATCGGATACGAGCCCCGGGTGAAGTTTGCGGAGGGCATCCGGAAAACGGTCGAGTTCTATCGATCGAAACCAACGCCCTAGGAGCGTGTAGCGCGTAAGCGCTCACGCGACCCCGGTCCGGGTCCCGGTCCCGGTCCGGGTCCGGGTCTCGTACCTTGAAGAAGGAGCGTAGCGAGAACCGGCGGAATCCTCGTGCCCCTTTGATCTGTCCGAGCGCCGGTTCGACGATACTCTTCCTGCGGGCGTAGACCGCCTTGCGGTCGCGCGTTTGCAACTTGTCTCGCATTCGCTTGCGAGCGAGCGAGGCAGGTGTGGGCTCCGAAGCTGATGAGGACGGAGTCGACGCGTCTTGGTTCTGTTCGCGTCCAACAGCGATGTGGGCATCGATCTGATTGTTGTCGCAGAATTCGATGTTGGTCGCGCTCAGATAGCGTTGATCGTCGTGAAGTGGGGATGACTTTCTCCAGCCAGCACCCGGAATGGAATGTCTTGGTAGGTCGCCCGCGCGATCCTCCGCGACGACGAAACCATGGGATCAAGTCCAGGCGTCGAAGTCGATCCGCCCAACGATCGATTCCAGACGAAGCGACCTCCAAGAACTTCTGCTGGTCAAAGTGGACGAGCTACCGCAAGCTAACTTGCATGGTCACTTCGATCACGAGAAGCTCGAGGTCTACAGCTCGCCGTCGAGTATGCCGACATCGCTGAAGAGATCGCACAAGAACTGCAACCCGGTCACGCTCACGTCCGCGATCAGCTTCGGCGGGCATCCGATTCCATCGTGAACAACACCGCCGAGGGCGCCGGAGAGTTCAATCCACCTGAGAAGGCTCGCTTCTACCGGATGGCACTTCGCTCTGGCACCGAAAGCGCCGCCTCACTCCACACCTGCTTGAGGCGCCGACTCACCAACGAGCAGAAGGTCCAAGCCGCCAGAGCCAAGCTCAAGCGCGTTGTCGAGATGCTCACGCGCCTCATCAAGTCGATGAACGCACGCCGGGCTGCATGATCGCCATCGGGACCGGGACCGGGACCGGGACCCGGACCGGGCTCGCGGTAGCGCTACGCGCTACACGCTGCTAGTGCTACACTCGTCGGGTTGGTCGACTATCCGAAACATCGCGCACCCTGGTGGACCCAATCGGGCACGACGCTGTCCGCCGACGGCGCCCCGCTGGCGTTCGCCTCGGGTGGGCCGGCGGGCGCCCGCGCGCTCGTGTGCTGCAACGGCCTCGGCGTCTCCACGTTCTTCTGGGACTACCTGGCCAGCCACTTCGTGAAGGACCACCGCGTCGTGGTCTGGGATTATCGGGGACACGGCGCCTCCGGCTACCCCGCAGACCCGGCGTCGCTGACGATGCCCGCCCTCGCCGACGATCTCGCCCGCGTCCTCGACGCCAACGACATCGAGCGGGCGGTCCTGCTCGGCCACTCTCTCGGCTGCCAGGTCATCCTGGAGTTCGCGCACCAGTTTCAAGCCCGCGTCCTGGGTCTGGTCCCCATCCTGGGCGGCTTCGGGCACATCGCGGACACCTTCATCGATCCGCGCGTGGGTCGGGCGATGTACGGCGCCGCATACAAGGTCGGGACCGCCATCCCCGAGCTGCTCAGCGTCGGCCTTCGTCTGACCTTGCGGCGCCCGATCGCCTGGCACTTCGCGCGCCTGACCGGCCTGGTGCACCCGGACCTCTGCAAGAAGGAGGACATGGAGCCGTACATGGAGCACCTGGCCCGGCTCGATCCGCGGATCTTCTTCGAGATGGCGCGGGCGGCACAGGAGCACGACGCGGGCCCCTACCTCGACGGCCTCCGGGTCCCGACCCTGGTGGTGGCGGGGGAACGAGACCTGTTCACCCCCCGCCACCTCTCGGTCGAGCTGGCGCAAAGGCTGGCCCAAGCGGAGATCCTGGAGATTCCCAGGGGCTCCCACGCGGCCCTGATCGAGCAACCCGAGCTGATCAACCTCCGTCTGGAGAAGTTCTTGCGCGAGCGCGTCGCCCCCTACGAGGCGGACCTGCCGAACGTCACAGACCTCGCTGCACGGGCACGATCCGCGTCCTAGTCTCTTGCGAGAAACCGTGCGGCTGACTATCACAAGTGGTTGAAATCGTGCCGCGCTACGGTCCCAACCCCGCGGCCGCGGGGATCGATACCTCGATCCCTCCCGAGGAGCGCTACGACATCCTGGGCCGGATCGCCGCCGGCGGCATGGCGGAGATCTATCTGGCCCGCATGTCGATGGGCGGCAACGAGCGCGAGGTGGTCCTCAAGCGCCTGATGCCCGAGCTCCAGAACGATCACGAGTTCGTCCAGATGTTCTACGACGAGGCCAACATCGCCTCGCAGCTCGTCCACCCGAACATCGTCACGATCTTCGAGCTGGGCGAGCTGGACGGCTCCCTCTTCATCGCGATGGAGCTCCTCCGGGGCGTGAACCTGCGCGACCTCCTGGCGCGGATTCACGCGCGGGGCGACATCCTCCCCATCCCGCTGGCCGTTCGCATCTGCTCCCACGCGCTGGCGGCGCTCGAGTACGCCCACAACTTCAGCGACCAGCAGGGCCGGCGGCTCAACGTCGTCCATCGCGACGTGTCCCCGCAGAACCTGATCATCACGTACGACGGCGTCGCCAAGCTGGTGGACTTCGGGGTCGCCAAGGCGGAGGGGCGCCTTCACCAGACCCGCGCCGGGCTCATCAAGGGCAAGTTCGCCTACATGTCGCCGGAGCAGGTCAGCGGCGGCCAGGTGGACGGGCGCTCGGATCTGTTCGCGCTGGCGGAGATCTTCTACGAGCTGCTCCTCCAGCGGCACCCGTTCTACGCCCCGTCCGACATGGAGGTGCTCCGGGCGATCCTCGATCGCGATCCGCCCCACCCCTCGGCGATCGACGGCGCCTTCCCCCCGGCGCTGGGCGAGATCCTGTTGAAGGCGATGAAGAAGGCGCCGGGCGATCGCTATCAGAGCGCCGCGCTGATGCAGGACGCGCTCGAGGGCTTCCTGCAGGAGTCGCGCACGCCCGCCAGCACGTCGATGCTGTCCCGCTACGTCAAGGAGCTGTTCGCAGATCGGATCGACGCCGAGCGAAGGGCCCGCGAGGCGGGGGACGACGACGCGCTGATCGACGCGCTCTCGGTCGGTCATGCGGACCTGGCGCCCCAGAACGAGCCGAAGCCCCGGCGCAACAGCTCGGCGGTCCACGTGGTCGATCGGGACTTCGTCCCCAACCAGGACAGCGGCTACCGCGAGCGCGTGGTCGAGATCAGCCGCGCGCCCTCACCCTCCTCCGATCCGGCCGAGCGTGGCGCGCCCGCCTTCCTCGCCCACAGCGGCGTCCACCACACGGCCGACAGCACGCGCAGGCGGTTCCAGTCGCAGGTCCGCGGTCTGTTCGAGGTGGCCGACGAGGAGCTGTACGACGATCCGGGGGATCAACCGACGCGGCTCCCCGACGGCGGCCGCATCCCCACCGAGGACAGCGCGGAGCTGCCAACGATGCTCGGCGCCCTCTCCCGCGAGCAGCTCGAGGACCTGAGGGCCTCCGCCGCCCGGGCCGCCGCGCGGAAGCAACGCCCCGGCCAGAACGTGACGGTGGGGCCGGCCAGCGAGTCCAAGATCATGGCGGGCCCGTCGGTCCGTCGCGCCCAGGAGCGCGCGCGCCAAAAGCCCCAACCGCCCAAGCAGAGCGTCACGCACCGCTCGCAGACGGTGCTCGCGAGCGAGGAGCCGGTCAGAAGCCGCGGCGACAAGGTCGGGCTGGTCTTCTTCGTGGCCGGGCTGGTCGCGCTGATCGTCGCGGTGGCCTACGCCGGGTGGCTGTACACCTCCTCGAGATCGCCCGTGCTCAGCCTCATCGTCCGCTCGTCTCCGAGCGGGGCCCAGATCAGCCTCGACGGCGTCATCATGGGCAACGCGCCGCAGATGTTCGAGGGCGTCCCAGCGGATCAGGAGCACGTGGTGGTGATGGAGCTTCCGAACTACAAGACGTGCACGCGCCGCATCGCGCCCACGGACGTGGGCCAGCTCGCGATCGACTGCGATCTGGAAAAGCGATGATCGTGATCCCCGCGATCGACCTCAAGGGAGGCCGATGCGTTCGCATGGTCGAGGGCCGCCTCGGGACCGAGCGCGTCGTCAGCCCTGACGCCGTCCTTCAGGCGCAGGCGTTCGAGCGCGCCGGCGCCGAGCGGATCCACGTGGTGGATCTGGACGGCGCGTTCGAGGGCCGTCCCAGGAACTCCGAGCTGATCGCGCGCATCGTCAGCGCGGTGTCCGTGCCCGTGGAGGTCGGCGGCGGCCTGCGCGACGAGGCCTCGATCGAGGAGGTCCTCGACGTGGGCGCGGCATTCGCGATCGTCGGCACCATGGCGGTGACCGATCCGGAGCGGCTCGCGCGCATCTGCCTCGCCTACCCCGGCCGGATCATCGCGGGCGTCGACGCGCGCGAGGGCAAGGTGGCGACCGACGGCTGGGTGGCCGAGTCGAGTCTGACCGCCCTCGAGGTGGCCCGCCGCGCCGCGGACCTCGGCGTGGCCGCCGTGATCACGACCGACATCGCCCGCGACGGCACGGGGCGCGGCGTGAACCTCACCGACACGGGCGCGCTGGCCGAGGCGCTCGAGATTCCCGTGATCGCGTCGGGTGGTGTCTCCGGCGTCGACGACCTCCGCGCGCTGATAGACACCGCGATCTTCGGTGTGGTGGTCGGACGCGCGATCTACGACGGAAGGCTGGATCTGGCGGCGGCGCTCGCCGAGCTCTCGCTGGATCATTCCGGGCGACCCTCGTAGGCTCCCCCCGTGCCGTACCGGCGCATCATCCCCTGCCTCGATGTCCAGGGCGGACGCGTGGTGAAAGGCGTGCAGTTCGTCGATCTGCGCGACGCCGGCGATCCGGCCGAGTGCGCGGAGATCTACGATCGACAGGGCGCCGACGAGATCTGCTTCCTCGACATCACTGCGACGCACGAGGAGCGTGACACCCTCCTCGATCTGGTGGCGCGCACGGCCGATCGGATCCGCGTCCCCCTCACCGTCGGCGGCGGGGTGCGCTCCGTCGACGACGTGCGCCGCCTGCTCGAGCACGGCGCCGACAAGATCGCGGTGAACTCCGCCGCCGTCCGCCGCCCCGAGCTCGTCGACGAGATCTCGGCCGCGGTGGGAGCCCAGTGCCTGGTGGTGGCGATCGACGCGCGCGGCGGGATCGTTTACGTGCGGGGCGGGCGCGAGGCCACCGAACGCACCGCGCCGGACTGGGCGGCGGAGGTCGCGGATCGCGGCGCCGGCGAGATCCTGCTCACGTCGATGGATCGGGACGGAACGCACCTCGGCTACGATCTCGACTTGACCAGGCGCGTCGCCGAAACCGTGACGGTCCCGGTGATCGCATCGGGCGGAGCGGGGACGATCGCGCACCTCGCCGAGGGCCTCGAGGCCGGCGCCGACGCGGTGCTGGCGGCGTCGATCTTCCACTTCGGCCACCACACCGTCCTCGAGGTGCGCGCGGCGCTCGCCGCCCTCGGCCTGCCGGTGCGACCGTCATGAGCGCCACCCGGATCGACATCGACGCGCTCTGGAACGCGGTGACGCCCGACGCCGACGGCCTGGTCCCGTGCGTGGTGCAGGACCTCCGGACGCGCGCCGTGCTGATGGTGGCCTGGGTCTCGAAGGCCGCGCTCGAGCGATCGATCACCGAGGGCTGGGCCACCTACTACAGCCGCTCACGCCGAAAGCTGTGGACCAAGGGCGAGGTCTCCGGGAACCGGCAGCGCCTGCTCCACGCACGGCTCGACTGCGACGGTGACACGCTGCTCTATCTGGTCGAGGCCCGCCTGCCCGCCTGTCATGAGGGCTCCGACACCTGCTTCTCTCGGCGCCAGGTGCGCGGGCGCTGGCGTCGGGAGCCGGTCGAGCTCGGCCAGTCGCCCAGCGAGAAGGCCGCCGTGATCGAAAACCTCGAGACGATCATCGACGCGCGGAGGAACGCCGACGTCGAGGCGAAGCCGAGCTACACCCGGCGCCTCCTGGACGGCGGCGTCGAGCAGCAGATCGCGAAGATCGAGGAGGAGTCCAAGGAGCTCGCCGTGGCGCTGCGCAGCGAGACGGATGAGCGGGTCGTATCGGAGTCGGCCGACGTCCTGTACCACCTGGCCGTGGCCCTCAAGGCCCGGGACCTGTCCTTCCTCCACGTCTTTCAGGAGCTGGAGCGCCGGCTCGGGATCTCCGGGATCGAGGAGAAGGAAAGCCGGGATAACCCGGAGTAGACCCAAAAAATTCGATCCGTAGTCTGGTTGACATCCGTAAAATGTCAACGCTATGCGGGCCAGTCCCCCGGGGACCCGGGAGGAGGTGAAATTGTGGAAACGATGCCAGGAGTTCGAGTCAAAGAAGGTGAGTCCTTCGAGCGCGCCCTGCGCCGATTCAAGAAGCAGTGCGAGCGCGCCGGCATCCTCGGTGAGATCCGCAAGAGGGAGTATTACGAAAAGCCCTCCGTTCGCCGCAAGAAGAAGGCAGCCGCCGCCCGGAAGCGTCTTCTCAAGAAGATGAAGAAGGAAGGCAACATGTAGACGAATTTCGATCCGCTCCCGGGGGTTCTTTCGGTTCGGTCCGGCCCCCGGGGCAAGCAGGCGTCCTTGGTCCAGGTCTCAACGGAAAAAATCGCGGAGATTCGCGACCGAATCGGGATCGAAGAGGTCGTGGGTCGCGCGGTGCAATTGACCCGCCGCGGACATCGGCTGGTCGGGCTCTGCCCGTTTCACTCCGAGAAGACGGCCAGCTTCACCGTGAGCCCCGAGAAGGGCCTGTACCACTGCTTTGGGTGCAAGGCCGGCGGCGACATCTTCCACTTCGTCATGGCCACCGAAGGCGTCGAGTTTCCGGAGGCGATCCGGCTGTTGGCCGACCGCGCCGGCGTGACCCTGCCGGAGCGCGAGGAGTCGCCGCGCGAGCGGGCCGAGCGGCAGAAAAAAGAGCGGCTGTTCGCAGTCAACGCGGAGGCGGCGACGTACTACCAGCGGATGCTGGAGCGGACCCCGGACGCCCAGCGCTACCTGCTCGAGGAGCGCGGCCTGACGAAGCTGGCGATCCAGGAGTTCCGGGTGGGTTGGGCGCCGGCCGGGTGGCAGAACCTGGTCGAGTTTCTGGCCAGCCGGAGCCTCCCGGTCGACGATGCCCTCGAGGTCGGCCTGCTGGGCAAGAGCGTCAAGGATGGCCGGCCGTACGATCGGCTGCGGGGACGCGTGATCTTCCCGATCGAGCTGCCCGAGGCCGGTGGTGGGCGCGGTGGGCCGAAGCTGGCGGGCTTCGGGGCCCGGCGCGCCGACTGGGTCGATCCCGAGGGTCCGAAGTACCTGAACTCGCCCGAGAGCCCGATCTACGAGAAATCGACCATCCTCTACGGCCTCCACCTGGCGCGGGACGAGATCCGCCGGAAGCGCCGGGCGATCATGGTGGAGGGCTACCTCGACGTCATCGGCATGGTCATGGGCGGCTTCCGGGAGACCGTCGCGGCCTGCGGCACCGCCCTCACCCGCCACCACGCGAAGATGCTGCGCAAGCTCGCGCCCGAGGTCCTCACCTGCTACGACGGCGACGACGCGGGGCGCGAGGCCACCCGAAAGGCGGCGGAGCTCCTCCTGTCCGAGGGTCTCACCGTTCGGGTGGTGGAGATGCCCGAGAGCCTCGATCCCGACAGCTTCATCCAGAGGCACGGAGCCGAATCTCTGAAAAAACTCGTTGACGAAGCACCGTCCGCCATCGACTTGTTCCTCCGTCGAGCGCGGGCGGCACACGCTGGGGGCGGCGTCGCGGGTACGACCAAGGCCATGGAAGCGGTCAAACCATTGATCCTGGCGATCAGGGACCCCCTGGAGCGCGATGTGTCGCTCTCGGCGTGCGCGCGCCAGCTCGGGATCGACGTGGGGGTGCTCCGGCGCCACCTGGCCTCGAAGGAGCCCCTCCCGGCCCGGGCGGCGCCCGCGCCACAAACTCGCGCGCTGAGCTTCCCCGTCGTAGAGACGGAGCTCTTGAAAATGCTCTTGGAATCACCGGCGGAAGTGATACGCGCGCTGGACGAGCGGCAGGCGCGAAACGCGTTCACCAGCCCTGCCATCCAGGCCGCGATGGACGCCGCCATTGCCGCGCATGAGACGGGTGCGTCCTACGATGCTCCCCGAGCGCTCGACGCGATGCGACAGGCCGTGGATCTCGACGAGGCGACCCTGGCCACCCTGCGGCAGACGCTCGTCGAGTCGCGGCCGGAGAAGGAAGACCTTTCGGCGTGCGTGACACGCCTCCTCAAAGCGCACCGGGAGCAGGAGCTCCGCGCGCTCAAGAAGCGGATCGAACAGGAAACGAATCCAGAGATCGTTCGGGAGCTCGCGATGGAAGCGAGCCGTCTGATGGCGACGCGCGGTTGAGGATCGGGAAGAGATAGATGGCAGCCAAGGCCAAAAAGACCCAGAAGAAGAAGAAGAAGTCAGCGACGCGGACCGCCTCCCCCAAGGGGAAGAAGAAGGCCCGCTCGAAGACGGGCGCTCACAAGCGCGCGCTGACCGGCAAGCACTCCGACGCCAAGCGGAAGGCCAAGGCGAAGCACAAGGCCGTCAAGCAGCGCGTCCAAGTGGCGAAGAGGCGCGACGCCGACAAGAAGAAGGTGGCGGCGAAGCGGGCGGCCCTGGCGAAGAAGCGCGCGCTCGAGAAGAAGAAGTCGCTGGCGAAGAAGGCCCTCGAGGCCAAGCAGAAGGCGACCGAACGGAAGCGGATCGCAGAGCTCAAGAAGCGGGACGCCGACAAGAAGCGGCTCGATTGCGAGCGTGAGAAGAAGCGCCGGGATCAGGAGCGCGATCGCGAGCGCAAGGCGGCCGAGAAGGAGCGCCTCCGCCTCAAGAAGGAGAAGGACAAGGAGCGGGAGCGCCTCCTCAAGGCCAAGGACAAGGAGCGGCTCAAGCTCCAGAAGCTGCGTGACGCCGAGCGCGATCGAAAGGCCAAGGAGGCCGAGGCCGAGCGCGATCGGAAGAAGGCGGAGCGGGAGGCCGAGAAGGCCAGGAAGCTCGCCGAGAAGGAGGCCGAGAAGGAGAGGAAGCGCCTCGAGAAGGA
Source organism: uncultured delta proteobacterium (assembly GCA_963803435.1). Classification (GTDB taxonomy): domain Bacteria; phylum Myxococcota; class Kuafuiibacteriia; order Kuafuiibacteriales; family Kuafuiibacteriaceae; genus CAWDML01. The sequence goes on from CAWDML010000001.1 coordinate 2,155,831, forward strand.
GGCGGAGAAGGCGCGCAAGGCGGCCGAGAAAGAGGCTGAGCGACTCCGGAAGCAGGCGGAACGGATGGCAGGTCGGGGCGGCGACGCGCGGAAGTCGCTGATCGCGGCGATGGCGGCCGAGAAGATGATGCTCGGCGGCAAAGGCAAGAAGTCCGATCAGAACGCGCGGGCGGCGCGGCTGGCTCAGGCCGCCAAGGCGGCCAAGCTCCTCCGCAAGGCCGGCGGGCGCGGCGACCCGGACGCGATTGTCCAAGATCTGCTGGAGCGCGGTCGCAAGACCGGCGTGCTCACGCTCGACGACGTCAACCGCTCGCTGCCGACGGACATGGTCTCGTCGCAGCAGCTCGATGACGTGATGGACCTCTTCTACAAGAACGACATCGAGATCGTGGACACCGAAGGCATCGCCGATATGCCCGAGCCCTCCGACGACAAGGAGGTGACCGAGGTCAGCGATCGCGAGGTGCGGACCGAGGCGCGAGACGATCTGGACGCGGCCTACAAGACCAACGACCCGGTGCGCATGTACCTGAGGAAGATGGGCTCGGTCGCGCTCCTCTCGCGCGAGGACGAGGTCAACATCGCCAAGCGCATCGAGGCGGGCGAGAAGGAGGTCCTCGACGTCGTCCTCAAGTCGTCGCTGGCGGTGAAGGAGATCCTGGCGCTCGGCTCACGGCTCAAGCAGGGCAAGATCCGCATCCGCGACGTCGTCAAGGAGGTCGACGAGGAGCAGGAGACCTTCGACGAGGTCGCGGTGACCGAGAAGGTCAACAAGATCATGGGCAAGATCGCGAAGCTGGACAAAGAGAACGATGTCCTCCGCGAAGAGCTGCTGGCCCGGAAGAAGCTCACCAAGGCCCGCCGCGTGGAGATCCACGACAAGCTGGAGAAGAACCGGGAGCAGATGGCAGAGCTCCTCGAGGAGATGCAGCCGAACAAGCGGCAGATCCAGAAGATCGTCGGCAAGCTCAAGAACCTCATCAACAAGGTCAACCGGACCGAGCAGGAGGCGCTGACCTGGGAGAAGCGGCTCCAGCTCCCGATGGGTGAGATCAAGAAGACGCTGCGCGAGGTGCGCGACAATCCGGCCAAGGAGCGCGACGTCCAGCGCCAGCTCCGGCTCTCGCCGGAGGAATATCACGACATGGAGCGCACCGTCCGGGGCGCGATCCGCAAGATCAAGCGGATCGAGCAGGAGGCGGGCCTGCCGCTGGAGGAGCTGAAGGTCACCTACAAGCAGATCCAGATCGGCGAGCGGAAGGCGAAGAAGGCCAAGGCCGAGATGGTGGAGGCGAACCTCCGGCTGGTGGTGTCGATCGCCAAGAAGTACACGAACCGCGGGCTGCAGTTCCTCGACCTGATCCAGGAGGGGAACATCGGCCTGATGAAGGCCGTCGACAAGTTCGAGTGGCGGCGCGGGTACAAGTTCTCGACGTACGCGACCTGGTGGATCCGTCAGGCCATCACGCGGGCGATCGCGGATCAGGCGCGGACCATCCGCATCCCGGTCCACATGATCGAGACGATCAACAAGCTGATCCGCACCTCCCGCTACCTGGTGCAGGAGCTCGGCCGCGAGCCCACGCCCGAAGAGATCGCGGAGAAGATGGAGCTGCCGCTCGACAAGGTGCGCAAGGTCCTCAAGATCGCGAAGGAGCCGATCTCTCTCGAGACGCCGATCGGCGAGGAGGAAGATTCGCATCTGGGCGACTTCATCGAGGACAAGAGCGCCGTCTCACCGAGCGACGCGGTCATCTCGATGAACCTGGCGGAGCAGACCCGGCGCGTGCTGGCCACGCTCACGCCGCGCGAGGAGAAGGTCCTCCGCATGCGCTTCGGGATCGGCGAGAAGAGCGACCACACCCTCGAGGAGGTCGGTCAGGACTTCGAGGTCACCCGCGAGCGCATCCGGCAGATCGAGGCCAAGGCCCTCCGGAAGCTCCGGCATCCGTCGCGAGCCAAGCGGCTGAAGGCGTTCGTCGAGGGTTAGAGGTCCGTTCAGGACGTCTTGGGCGCGTTGCCCTGGAGCGCGAAGTAGATGATCGGGACGGGATCCGCGTTCGCCTTCACGCGCTCGTCACGCCCGGCCAGGCGCAGGAGGCCGTTGAACAGCAGCGACCAGACACGGCTGTTGTCCTTGAGGGCCGCCATCCCCAGGAACACGCCGCTGCCGGGCTTGCCGACCTCGCGCATCTCGTCGTGCACGCAGTTGACGCCGGTGAGCTTGTTCAACCGATCGTCCGGAGTTCCGTAGTCGAGGCGGATCACCTGCGCGCCGTCGCCGTCGAACTTGCGACCCAGCTTGCTGTCGACGACGTCCCAGTTGAAGTTGAAGATCCAGCCGCCGAAGACGCTGTTGTTGCCGGTGCCCTCGTGGCCCTCGCCCGGGCGCTCGAGCGTCCGCTTGCCGGCCCAGGGATGCCAGGTGGTCATGATCCACGAGACGAAGCGGCCGAAGCGTGTGCCGTCGTGATGCGGTGCCGCCAGATCCGTGCCGCGCATCTGGCCGTTGAAGCGCGCCCCCTCGGGCGCGTGGCCGGTCTCGAACAGGGCATGGAGCACGTCGGAGCGGAGGCCCTTGAGATCGTTGATGTCGGTGATCAGACGATCGAGCTTGCCGCGCTTGGCCAGCGTCCGAACCTCGCTCGGGGACAGCGCGTTCAGCTGCTCGAGCCGGGTGATCGACGGGAGCTCCCGGGCCCCGTACCGGCCCTGCTCGACCGGGCGACCCCACGGCTCTTCATACCGGATCTGAACGGCACCCGAGGTCGGGCACGCCTCACCGACGGTAGAGCCGACCGGCGGTTCGGTGGCTGGCTGGGTTCGTTGCGCCGGGGTGACCATGTATGTCCATATCGGCAGATGTACGTAGACGTTGTGCCGATCGGCGGGCGCCGTTGACAGACCTCTGGACGGAATGACATGTCATTCCTCACCGATGGTGGCGGACCGAAAGGAGAAACGACGGACGCAGATCCTGGAGGGCGCCGCCCAGGCCTTCGCGCAAAACGGCTTCGGTGGGACGCAGATCGCCGACATCGCCAAGCACCTGGGCATCGGCCACGGCACCGTCTATCGCTACTTCCGGGACAAGACGGACGTGTTCCGCGCGGTCCTCGGGGACGCCCTCGCCAAGGTCGGGGCCGCGCTGGTGGAAGAGGCGCCGGCCGCCGAGAGCCTCGCCGCCTACGAGGCGCAGGTGGAGCGGATCGCCGTCCGATTGTTCGAGCTGGTCGAGAACGACCGCGACGCGGCGCGCCTGATCTTCGAGGAGGCCACCTCGGTCCGCGAGCTGGCGGAGGAGCACGCCGCGGCCATGGATGCCTTCGCGGGCATGACCGCCGCGTATCTGATCCACGGCCAGGAGAAGGGCTTCCTTCGCGACGACTTCAATCCTGAGCTCGCCGCCCGCGCGATCAACGCGATGATCTTCGAGGGTGCGCGACACATCCTGCGCGCGGAGGACGGCCGCGCGGCGCTCGAGCTCTGGTCGCAGGAGATCGGGCGCCTGTTCATTCGCGGCATCGCCAAAGAGGAGAAGTGACATGGTTCAGGTCGACGTCTTTTGGAGTTACGCCCTGGGCGCGGGCTTCGCGATCACGCACGCATGGCAGCTCGAGGCGGAGCGCAAGGCGCAGCGGAGCCCGTTCGATCACCGCTCCTTCCGAGACACGATCCTGTTCCTCGCCTGCGTCTTCGTCCCCTCGGGCGCATACCTGGTCTGGGCGTTCCCGTCGTGGGAGACGATGCACGTCGGCGATCGGAACATGCCGGCCTGGCTGATCACGCTCTTCTCCCTCACGAACGTCACCCAGGGCCTGCTCGGCTACGCGGTGGTGGCCTGGCTCCTGGCGCGCGGCCGACGCTACCTCGCGTACCTGCAGTGGGTGCTCGGCTACTTCCTGATGTTCTTCATCCTCGTACACGGTTGGGACGGCACGGGTTACGTGCGGTTCTTCTCCGAGACACGCGCCCAGATCCCCGGCTGGACCTGGAGCACGGCCGGCGCCTGGCTGGTCTGTCCGGTCGCGATCTCGCTGTACGTCATGGGCATCTTCCTGATGCCGGCCATGTTGCGAATGATGGGCGGCGGCGTGGAGCGCGGCCTGGCGATGGCCGGCCTGGAGCCCAAGAGCCGCCACCTGATCGCCTTCTCGGTGGTCGCGATGGCTCTGACGGGTGTGCTCGGAATGGCCATCCTCGCGAGCGTGTCGATCCGCGTTCTGGGACCCTGGCTGGGGGTGCCGGCGTTTGCGGTGATCGCCTGGGCGATCGGGCTTCGCACCGGCGGCATCTTCCACAGGCATTTTCGGCAGCTGGTCCACGGCGAGCCCTTCCTGAAGCGCAGCTCCCGGGCGATGCCCAGCACCGAGGCGGCGAGCTCGGTCTGACGCAGCGCTGCGTGATCGACGACCGCATTTGATCGCATACTGGGGCCGTGCCGGGCCTGACGATCGACGGTCTCGCCTTCGAGGCTCCGGTCAGCCTCGCCTACGAGGAGTCGATGGTCACGCTGAGCACGCCGAACGCGGCGATCGACGATCGTCGGATTCTAAACCGACGCCCGCCGGTTCACACCAACCTGGTCGTGCGCCGACGTAAGGCACGCGAGGGCTCGACGATCGATGAGGTCGCGGGTCAGATGCGCGCTGAGCTCACCAAGAGCCTCGCCGGGCTCGACTGTCTCGAGAGCAGCGCGTTCGCGTTCAGTGACGGCACCAGCGGGATCCTGATCGCGTACCGCTTTCCCGCCGCCGAATCGATCGTGCTGCGCCAATACCACGCGCTCCGACTCGACGGAGATCGAATCACCACGATGACCTTGACCGCCGACGACGGCGCCTTCCCGGATGACGAGCGCGATCGCTGGCTCGCGTGTCTCGCCTCCACACGGTTGGAGCGATGAAGATCCGGATTCCTGGGACCGAGGCCCGCCCTCCTGTCGATCGATCGCTGCCGGCCGATGAGGGCGGACCGACTTCGACGGTCCCCGACGCCCGGCCGAATCATCTGCGCGGCGTGCTGAGCCGGATGGCCAGGTCAGGGATCCGTCTCCTGCTCGGCAGCTCGCATACTCGATCCGCGAACGCGGGGGCCCGGGTGGCGCTCGGGGGCGAGCCGTCGCACCTGGAGCCGGTTTGGGAAGGGGCGGCCCTCGCCTTGCCGGAGTCGGCGCCCGGCACGGACGACCCGCGGTTGTCCGCGCGACAGCTCAACGCGCTCGCCGACGACGTCTTCGAGGCGCTCCACGGCGGCGGCATGCTGCGGATGTTCGGAGCGCGCCGAGCCGCGACCGGCGGGCTCTTCGAGGCGCTCCAGCGGTTGCCCGCCGCTCAGGCGAAGGACCTCCGCGAGGTGTACCGCCAGCGGCATGGCGAGGATGTGGTGACGGATTTGAGGCGGGAGCACCGGCTCGGCTCGGAGTCCACGCGACGCGCCGAGGCTTACCTCCTCGGACACCGCGCGCTCGGCGATGCGATGGGCCTCTACCAGGCATTCGACGCGGGCGACGGGGACAAGGCGATCGCGCTGCTCTCGGGGGGCGACGCCGTGCGCAACCGGACGCTGATGGAGACGTACGCCCGCCACTATGGACGCGACCTCGAGTATGACCTGCGCGGCTTCGCGGTCGATCTGAAGGGTCCGATCGATGCGGAGGGCTTTTCGCTGACCCTGCGGGGGCTGCACGGGGAGCGGCTGGCCGAGGCCTACCGCTGCTTGCACGGGCCGCGCCTCGCGATCGCGGCCGCTCGAATCGCGGAGCTCACCGGGACCGAGCCCGCGTCGACACCCGCGGGCAAGCGAAGCGCGCAGCGAGCCCCTGCGAGCGAAGTCGGGTGCGACGGCTTCGCCGGAGCGGGCGCCGCGGGCACACGAGAGATCTATGGCCTGCTGGCGCGTGCGGGCGGTGAGGAGCGGACGCTGCTCGCCGAGCTCTACCGAGCCAGAACAGGACGCGATCTGGTCGAGACCCTGCGGCCGGTGTTCGCGGCCGCTGCGGCGGCGGATTCGATCGATCGACACGCCACCGGAGAAGACGGTCGCGGTGGTGGTGAGCTCGGGAAACTGGCGCGCGCTCCTCGAAGGTACCGAGGACCGGCACATCGGTGGCTATCACTGGCGCGAGGTCGAGGCCTACGTGAAGGAGGCGCTCGATCGCGGATACACGCCGGTGTTCTTCACCCCGGAGGGCCTTCCGCCCTCCCCCGACGCGCTCTCGCTGCTGTTGGGGAAGCTCGGCCCGAAGCTCGGGTTCGGGCTGGCTGCGGGCACCGGGCCCTTCGACTCTCGGCAGGGCGCCGCGATCATGGAGGGCTTCCTGGCGCCGCACTCGCTGGCGCGCTTCGATCCGTCGCGCTTCGCCAGCATTCACGTGGCCGGCGGGCACGGGTCGCACCACGATCTGGTCGGCAATCCGCTGGTCGAGCGGGCGGTCACCGCGATCCACGACGAGAACAAGCCGGTGACCGCGGTCTGTCACGCGACGCCGAGCCTGGGCCGGCTGCTGGCAGGCGGCCCCGCCACTGGGTTCTCGCCGGAGCTCGACGCGATCATGCTGAAGGCCGGCTACGTACTCCCCGAGTTCCAGCCCACCTACGACGCGCACCAGGGCCTCATCGACGCCGGCGCCGATTTCCACCTGATCGATCGGGCGCAAGCGTTCGCGAACATCCATCATACCGAGGTCGACCGCCGGCCGGGCCGAGCGCCGGTGATCACGGGAACCGGTCCGGAGGCCACCGACGACGTCGCGCGCCTCGTATTCGATCTGCTCGCGAAGTAGTATCGGGCCGTGAAGGCTGTCGCGGAGCTGGAGGCGCTGTGCCAGCGCCACCGCCTGCGTCGCGACTATCCCGAGGCCGTCATGCGCGAGGTCGAGGCGATCACGCGCGCGCCCGGCATCGACGATCCGGAGCTCCTCGATCTCACGGGCGGTGCGTTCGTCACGATCGACAACGACGATTCCCGCGATCTCGATCAAGCGATGCTCCTCGAGCGCACTGAGGGCGGCTATCGCATCGACTATGCGCTCGCGGATGCATCGTACTACGTCCGGCCCGGCACCGCGCTCTTCGACGAGGCCCTCCTCCGCGGCGCCACCTACTACCTGCCGGCCTTCTCGGTGCCGATGCTCCCTCCGGAGCTGTCGGAGGGACTGGTCTCTCTCAACGAGGAGCGAACGCGCCGCGCCTTCGTGATCCGGATGCATCTCGACGCACGCGCCGAGCCCACGCGTACCGAGTTCGTACGCGCGCGCATGCGGAGCCGCCGAAAGCTCACCTATGCCGGCGTTCAGCGCTACTACGAAGGCGACCGCACCCTCGACGGAGAGGGCTTCACGGAGACGCTCGACCTCCTGGCCGAGGTCGGCACCACGCGGATCCGGGCCAAGGAGGCCCGCGGGGTCGCCGAGTACGATCGGCTGGAGACCGAGATCGGGATCAGCAAGAGCGAAGGCGGCTTCACGATCGAGGCCCGTCCCCGCAACGACACCGAGAAGTACAACGAGCAGATCAGCCTGCTGTGCAACATGGAGGGGGCGCGCTTCCTCCGCGATCGATCCGCTGCCCACGTCCAGCCGATCTACCGCGTCCACGGCAGCCCACCGACCTCGCGCATTCGCGATCTCGCCGAGCGGATCGAGGAGCTGATCGAGGTCCGGCACCTCGACCCGCGCGTCTGGCGCTGGGAGCCGGAGACCGAGACCATCGGGGAGTATCTGGGACGCCTCCCCGACGACAACGGGGTCGCCCGCGCGATCCACCGCCAGGCCGTCGTCGTGAACAACCCGTCGCTGTTCTCCTCGGAGGTCGGCCCGCACTACGGGATCGGCGCGGACGAATACAGCCGCTTCTCTTCGCCGATGCGCGAGATCGTCGGGATCTATACGCACAAGGAGGCGCTGGAGAAGATCGCCGGCGAAGGCGTGGTCGATCCGGAGCTGCGCGACCTGGTCATCGAGGCAGGCAACCGCGCCCGTGCGCTCCAGAACCAGATCGACAAGGAGGCGAAGCTCCTGGTGATCGACCAGGTGCTGCGCGGGGATCTCGATCGCGCGCCCACGGACCGGCCGGCCCGCTCCGGCCATGTCCTCGGTGTGAGCCAGACGAAGATCTACGTCGAGCTCGACGATCCCCCGCTCGAGGTGAAGGTGTACCTGGAGGACCTGGGGCTGGCGTTCTCGCCGCAGCGCTTCGCTCTGGGCGATCGGATCCGGCTCGTGGTCGCGGGCTTCGACCCCGCCCGCAGCCGCTGGACGTTCTCGCTGGTCGGGTGAGCGGCCGTCAGGCGCGCGCCAGCTCGAAGAGGTGGACGTCCCCCTCGCGGGCGCGTTCGCGTTTGACGCGACGGAAGCCGCGGGCGTCGGTGTACCGATAGAACTCGTGCTCGTCGACGAGCTTCTCGTGGAGCTGACCGACAATCACGTCGACGCGGTCCAGCTGGTCGCCCAGACCCATGAGGACGTCGAGCTCGCTCCCTTCGACGTCGAGCTTGAGGACGTCGACGCAATCGACGGCGCTCTCGCGGAGATAGTCGGCGAGCGTGAGGCAGGGGACCTCGATGGCACGGGAACCCGCGGAGGGGTCCTTGATCGAGTGGAGGGCGCCGTGGACCGCGACGTGGAGCCGGACCGCCCCACGCGCCTTGCCCACGGCGGCCTGGGTCACGGCGACGTCGCTGCGGGCGCCGCAGTTCAGCTCGAGGAAGCGGAAGTTGCGCGGCTCGGGCTCGAAGGCGTGAACCCGCGCGCCCGGCCAGCGCCCGAGGAACCAGATCGCGGACAGACCGATGTTCGCTCCGCAGTCGATGACCACCGGGTTCCTCGGAAGCGGCGTTTGGATCGCGTAGTCCCGGTCGAAGAAGATCCCCGAGAGCGTGAAGATGTCGCACTTCCGCATGGTGACGGGGAAGGCGAGGTCAAAGAGACACAGCTGGAACGAGACCTCGGAGGCGTCGTTGGGATCGCGGGTGATGCCCGCGTAGCAGGAGAGCAGGGCGGCCCGAGATCGGAGGTCCTTGGTCAGCCGCATGCTGAGATCGGCCGCCTCCAGGGCGCGCCGGATCTTCCTCTTGACGAGGTCTCTCAGCATACCTTGCTCAGCGAGTCCCCCGGTCCAAAGAAGTAGCCGACGACCTCACCGGCACCCCACGAGGTGACGAACATCGAGATCAACGGCAGGGAGCGAGCGAGCGTCCCCAGATGCTTTCGTTTGCCCACGATCCGCGAGATCGTGCGGTACAGCAGCACCGGCGGGAGCGCGAACGCGCTCACACCGTAGGCGACGCGCTTGGGGAGCGGGGCGCCGGCGACGCGGGCCCCCGCGTAGGAGCGCGCGTAGAGGTACCGCTGCGACATGTACTCCTTGAACGTGTAGTGCTTCTTGTGACCGACCACGATGTCGGGCCGGCAGTGGAGCTCGACGCCTTCGGCCCGCAGCGTGTCGTGGAGATGATTCTCCCACTTGCCGGCCTCGACCGCGTCGCGGTGTGCGTCGATGAGCGCCTTCGTGTAGACGACGTTGTTGCCGGTGAGCCAGGCGACCGATCCCCCCTCGATCGGAGGGATGCAGTGGCTGTACTCGCAGAGGAACGCCGCCCAATCCAGCAGGGTATCGGTGGCCGCGTTCTCCACCGCACCGCCGACGATCGGCCTTCCCGCAGCGATCGCCTCGAGCATCCGGCGCGCCCAGCCGTCGGGGACGATCACGTGATCTTCGATCACGGCGATCGCGTCGCCGGTCGCCGCTCGGAAGGCGAGGGCCCGCATCTCGGGGATCGTGGCATCTCTGCTCGCCGGAAGGACACGGACCCACGGAAACAGGGTCGCGATCGACTCGGCGGCACCGATCCGGTCGACGACCAGCGCCTCGAGGTCGACATCGTCTCGCTGGCGCTCGAGGGCCTCGAGGCAGGCGGCCGCGTCGACCAGGGTGTTGACGGCCGGGATGACGACGGAGAGCTCCATCGAGTCAAATCTATAGTAGGATTCGGCGCTCATGAAAATGGCCGTCATCGGCACCGGCGTCATCGGCCGGCTGCGCGCGGAGTCCGTCGTCGAGCACGAGGCGACCGAGCTCCTGGGCGTCGCAGACGTGAATCGCGTCGGCGCCGCCGAAACCGCGACTCGGCTGGCCACCCGGCCATTTGGTTCTTATCGAGAAATGATCGATGTGCTGAGCCCTCAGGCCGTCATCGTCTCTTCACCCGTGACGCTCCACGAAGAGATGTGTCTGTACGCCCTCGATCGCGGCTGCCACGTGCTCGTCGAGAAGCCACTCTCGAACTCGGTGGAGTCGTGTCGGCGGATCCTGGAGCGCGCCGAGGAGAAGGGGCTCGCCCTTGGCGTCGGCTTCAATCATCGCTTCTACCCGGCGATCCGGTTTCTCAAGCGCGTGCTCGAGGAAGGGAAGATCGGCGCCGTGGATCATGTTCGGATCTACGGCGGCCACGACGGTCTCCCCAACCTTCGATCCGACTGGATGTTCAAGGGCGAGCTCTCCGGCGGCGGCTCCATGATGGACATCGGCATCCACATGACGGACCTGGCGCGCTTCGTGGCCGGCGAGATCGAGTCCGTCTACGGCGCCTCGTCGGGATCGATCTGGAAGGTCCCGGGCTCGGAGGACAACGCGATGGCGATCTTCCACGCGGCCAGCGGCACCCCGATCATCTATCAGGCCACCTGGACCGAGTGGCGCGGCTTTCACTGGCACGTCGACGTGTACGGGAGTTTGGGGATGGTGCGCGCCGCTTACGCGCCGATGTTCAACATGCTGGTCACGCACGCGCGGCCGGGCGGAAAGCGGAGCAAACGGTACCACCTCTACCCCGAGCTCATCCTCCGCGAGAAGCTGAGGGGCTGGCAGAGCACGACCAAGCGGACCTTCGCCGACGAGCTCGTCCACTTTCTCCGGATGATCGCGAAGGACCCGACCAGCGAGCTCGCTGACGGCTGGTCCGGTGTGCGGGCCAACGAGATCGCGCAGGCCGTCTATCGATCGACCACCGAGCGCGCTTTGATCATGCTTCCGCTCCGCAGCGCCCCCAAGCCGAACGGTGCGGCCCATCAGAGCGGGGTCGCGCCGAGCCGATGAAGCTGTCGGTGGTCGTCACGATCGTCGACGGCGGAGACGCGCTCGACCGCTGCCTGTCCGCGCTCTCGAACCAGATCGAGCCGCCGGAGCTCGAGATCATCGTCCCATACGACGACACCGTTACGCACCTGCCGTCGGATCGCTTCCCGCGGGCCGCGTTCGTCGAGATGGGACACGTCCCCACCGAGAGCGATCCGAGGAGCGCGGCCGGACAACACGAGCTGTTCGACCGGCGGCGCGCGCGCGGGCTCGCGACCGCGAGCGGTGACATCGTGGCGATCGTGGAGGACCGCGGCGTGCCCACCCTCGAGTGGGCGCGCACGGTCGTTCGGCTCCACAGGGAGCTGCCGCACTCCGTGATCGGGGGCGCCGTGGAGAACGGTGTGGATCGGCTGCGCAACTGGGCGGTCTACTTCTGCGACTTCGGTCGCTACCAGCCGCCCTTCCCACCGGGCCCCGCGGACTGGGTCACCGACGTCAACGTCAGCTACAAGCGGCGGGCCCTCGAGGAGACCGCCGAGCTCTGGAAGGAGCGCTACCACGAGACGACCGTCCACTGGGCGCTGCAGGAGAGCGGCGAGACGCTGTTCCTCACGCCGGAGCTGGTGGTCGAGCAGGTGCGCGGGAAGGACCATCTGACCGACCTGCTCGGCGAGCGCCTCCACTGGGGCCGGCTGTTCGCATACACGCGCGTGCGCGCCTCGAGCCCGCTCCGACGCCTCGTTTTACTCGGTGCGTCACCGCTGATCCCGACCGTCATGTTCCTCCGGCAGGCCCGCCTCCAGGTGAAGAAGCGCAGGCACCTCGGGCGCTTCGTCGCAGCCTCCCCCGGTGTGGCTGCGCTCCTCGCGTTCTGGGGCGCCGGCGAGGCGATCGGATACCTAACCGGGAGACCTTCTGCTAGGAGAGGCGGCTCATGAAGCGGGCGGTGGAGTGGTGCTCGGGCGTCGGTGCGGGCGCGCTCTCGTTTCTCTATCTGATCTTCGTGCTCAACCCGATCCAGATGGTGAGCGTCGTGATCTATCCCTTCTCGCGCCGCCTCTTCCGCGCCGTGAACCGGTGGTGCGCGCGCTCGATCTGGGGGCTCTGGGTGATCATGGCCGAGCGCCAGAACCGGATCCAGGTACGCATCACCGGAGACCCGGTCCCGCGCCGAGAGAACGCGCTGGTCCTCCCCAATCATCAGAGCATGGCGGACGTGATGCTGATGATGTGCTTCGCCTGGCGCTGCGGCCGGCTCGGTGACATGAAGTTCTTCGTCAAGGACATCGTGAAATGGTTCCCGGGCTTCGGCTGGGGCATGAAGTTCCTCGACTGCATCTTCGTCAAGCGCGACTGGGCCCGCGACCGACGCTCCATTCACCAGCTCTTCGAGAAGTACAAGCGCGAGAGCATCCCGATCTTCCTGGTCTCCTTCCTCGAGGGCACCCGCCGTACCGACGAGAAGCACGCCCACGCCCAGCGCTTCGCCAGCGAGCGCGGCCTCTACTGTCCCGCACACACGCTCATCCCCCGCACCAAGGGCTTCGTCGCCACCATCATCGGCCTCGGAGACCACCTCGACGCCGTCTACGACCTCACCATCGGCTACCCCGACGGCGTCCCCACCCTCGTCAACTGCTTCGAGGCCCGCGTGAAGCGCGTCGAGGTCCACGTCCGCCGCTACGCTGTCGCCGACCTCCCCACCGACGAGGTCGCCCTCGAGGCCTGGGTGTTCGACCGCTTCAAAGAGAAGGACGCCCTCCTCGCCCGCCTCGCCGAGCAAGAGCGCTTCCCGGGGGACGGCACGACGGATCGGATCCGCGTCAGGGATTGGTTCCGCGCGGAGGCGTGAGCATCCGAAGTCCGGCCCTAAACCCCTCCCGAGCTCGGCCGATTCTCCCCGTGATGCGCACGATCGCCGCCCTCGCCCTCTCCTTTACCGCCCTCGCCTGTTATCCGCAGGATCTCCCGCAGGGCCTTGCCGTACGGCCGGATGCGGATGGGGAGGTGGCGGCGGAGCCGGCGGAGCTGCATGTGATGTTGAGCGCGAGTGGGGTCTCGGAGGGGCTGTCGGTGTCGCTGGCAGAGGTGGAGCTGGAGTCGGGGGGCGCGTGGATGCCGGCGCTCGGGGCGGTTCACTCGTACGACTTGGCGTCGTTGGCGGAGCCGGCCGAGCTGTTGGCGGTGGAGCTGCCGGAGCAGGCGAGCGGGGAGATGCGGCTGGTGTTCTTGGATGCGTGGCGGATGGTCGGCGGGGAGTATGAGCAGGTCGAGGTCTCCGAGCCGGACGTGCTCGTGCCGACGCTCTTTCCGGTGGAGGCGGGGCGCGAGACGACGGTGTACCTGGAGCTCGATGCGTCGCGGTCGCTCACGACCGATGCGTCGGGGAGGATGGCGCTGGCGCCGGTCGTGAACGTCAAGGCGATGTCCGTACGATGATCTTGCCGCGCGCGCGGCCGGACTCCGAACGCGTGTGGGCTTCGACGATCTGCTCCAGAGGTAGGACCGAGTCGACGACCGGGCGGATGACGCCCGACTCCACCAGCTCGGTGATCTTCCCCAGCGTGACGCCGTCCGAGCGACGGAGGACGTGGGATACCTTCACACGCCGGGTCAGGAACGTGCCGATCGCGAAGCGCGCCGAGTCCGTCACGGCGCCGGCGAGGCCCAGGTACGGTCCGTGGCGGGCCACGTTCTCCGGGATCCCGCTGTTGAGCATGATCAAGGTGCCGCCGCTCCGGAGGACGCGCAGCGTGCGGGATTCGGTGTCGATCCCGGAGGCGTCGATCGCGACGTCGAGCTCCGAGAGCACCTCCTCGAAGGGCTGCGTGCGGTAGTCGATCGGCTGGTCGGCCCCGAGCGAGCGGACCAGCTCGAAGTTCCGCTCGCTGCACGTGGTGGCCACCCAGGCGCCGAGGTGCTTGGCGAGCTGGATGGCGACGTTGCCCACGCCGCCGGAGCCGGCCTGGATCAGCACGCGCTGGCCGCCGCGAAGATGGGCCTTCTCCACCAGCGACTCCCAGGCGGTGAGCGCCACCATCGGGATCCCGGCGGCCTCCTCGTGGCTGACGTTCCGGGGCTTCCGCGCGCACGCACGCTCGTCGATCGCCACCATCTCGGCGTAGCAGCCCGGCCGGCGGTGCGTGGGAGAGGCGTAGACCTCGTCGCCCACCTGAAAGCGAGTCACGCCGGCGCCCACCTCGCGGACGACACCCGAGACGTCGAGCCCGAGGATCCAGGGCAGCGGGAAGCGGAGCGCGCCCCGAAACGCACCGCCGCGCATCTTGGTGTCGACCGGGTTGACGCCGGCGGCGCGCACCTCGATCAGGAGATCGCGGACGCCGACCACCGGCGCCGGCATGTCCTCGATCCGTAAGACCTCCGGCCTGCCGTACTCACGGATGACCGCGGCCCTCATCGCCCCTTCTCGGGAGCGAGCCCGACACCTTGCTGGAACGTGCCACCGCCGTTGCGCTTGATCTGCTCGTCGGACACGCGGTTCACGACCGAGAGCCGGATGACGTTCTTGTGTGCGGACTCGAGCTCCAGCATCCCCTTGAGCACGTCCTCGGGGAGCCCCCGCTCGAGCTTCGCCTTGTCCTTCTGCCCGCCGTAGAGCTCGTAGATGACCACGGCGCGCTCGACACCGATCGCACGGAAGCGGAGGTGCTGCTTCTCTACGGCGTCGACGTACTCGAACATCAGCCGGCGGTTCTCGCGCTCGACCTCGCCCAGCAGCTGCGCGCGGCGCTGCAGGCTCTCATAGGTGGCCACCTTCGGCATCACCACCGAGAGCGCCTCCGCTTCGGGCTTCAACGACAGCCACTGCTGATCGAGCTTTGCGATCTGATCGCGGAGCGCGCCGGCGCCGCAGAAGCCGAGCTGCGATTCGATCCCGCTGGTGTCCTTGGGCGGTGGAAGCGGCGTGGGGTCGACGTCGACCGGGACCTCGACCACCGACGCGCGCATCAGCTCGAGGAGCCACCTGCCCTTCTCGTCCTTGAGGAACGTGACGAGCTTGAAGAGGGGCGGAGCCACGGCCAGGAGGCGCAGCTGCTCGAAGGCCTTCTGGTCGCTGTTCTCGCTGAACTGGATCCGCCACAGCGTCTCGCTGATGCCGCTCTCGCCGCCGGTCTCGCCCACGTCCGAGACCTGGCGGGTGGTCCGCTCGATCGTCGCGCCGGGCACCTTGGCGACTCGCGCGTCGAGCTCCTCCTTGAGCTTGGACTCCGGCAGATCGAGCCCGAGCTCGGCCTTGGTCTTCTTGGCCGCGGCCTCACGCTCGTTCATGCGCTTCTCGCTCTGCGCCTTGAGCGCGATGCGCCCCTTGGCGCTGGCGATGGCGCGCTCGTAGTTGGCCTTGATCTCGCGGAGCTGCTTGCACTCCTGGTTGTCCCCGCAAGAGAGGACCAGAGGAAGAAAGAGGATCAATTGCGTCGTCTTCATCTCATCTCAGCGCTTCTTCGAGCGTGGTAGCGGCGTCGGTCTTGCCGTCCCGATATTTCACGATCAGGGGGGTATAGAGTTGCAAGCCATGTTCCCGCGCAAAATCGCCGCTCGCGGGCCGGCTGCCGGGTACCACCACGGCGCCCTCGGGGATCGTGAGCGGGCGATCGCCCTCGCGCTGATAGGTGGTGCCCTTCACCAGGTCGTAGACGCGCGTGGAGCCGTTCAGGATCACGCCAGTGCCGATCACCGCCCGCTCCTTCACGATCGTCCCCTCGTAGATTCCGCAGTTTCCGCCGACCACCACGTGGTCCTCGACGATCACCGGGAGCGCGCCGACCGGCTCGAGCACGCCGCCGATCTGGACCGCGGCCGACAGATGCACGCGCTTGCCGATCTGCGCGCAGCTCCCCACCAGCACGTGGCTGTCGACCACTGTCTCCTCGCCGACGTAGGCGCCGATGTTGATGTACGACGGCGGCATCACGATCACGTTCTCGCCGACGAACGCGCCGTCGCGCACGCAGTTGCCTCCGGGCACCAGCCGGACCTTGCTGGTGGAGAAGAACACCCGCGTCGGGAGCGTGTGCTTGTCGAAGAACTTGATCTGCGGGTTGAAGCCCTGGATCTCGAGGAGCTGCCCCAGACGGAAGCCGGCGAGCAGCGCCTTCTTGTACCAGAGGTTGACCGTCCAGCTGCCGTCGGGCTGCCGCTCCGCGCAGCGGATCAATCCCAGGTTGGTGGCCTCGCGCAGCTCCGCGAAGAGCGCGCGATCCTCGGGAACATACTCATCCGCCTTCTTCTCACCGAGCTCGGTGAGGACGCGGATCAGCTCCTTGATCGGTCTGGGCATGGGGCCTCTCTAGCCCACATGCCCGATGTTTTGCTACCGAATGATCTCGACGCTCTGGAGGACGATGTCCTTCAGCGGGCGGTCGCCGCGATCGGTCTCGGCGGCCTCCATCTTCTTCACCACGTCCATCCCGTTGACGACCTCACCAAAGACGGTGTGCCGATTGTCGAGATGCGGGGTCGCGACGAAGGTGATGAAGAATTGGCTGCCGTTCGTCCCCGGCCCCGCGTTGGCCATCGAGAGGATCCCCGGCTTCGTGTGCTTCAGGCTCGCGACGAACTCGTCCGCGAACTTGTAGCCCGGCCCGCCCCGACCCGTGCCCGTGGGATCGCCGCCCTGGGCCATGAAGCCCTTGATGATGCGATGGAAGATCACGTCCTTGTAGAGCGGTCCGTCGCCGGCATCTCCGCTCGGCTGCGTCCAGTCCACGGTGCCCTCGGCGAGGCCGACGAAGTTGCCGACGGTCTTCGGACATTGCTGCGAAAACAGCTTGACCTCGATGTCGCCAAAATTGGTCTTGAGCCGGGCCCCTTTGACGTCGCTGACGTCGGGGAAGTTCGGTGCTGCCATGATGCGCCCCGTCTAACCCGCGCCGGGTCCGAGGTCAAAGCGAGTTCATGACGCACGATGCCACAGCCGGCCGACCCCGTTCCGCCTGGAGCAACCCGCGGATCTTTCACATGGCGTCGCTGTCGTTCTTCGGCGCGGTCCCCCTCCAGATCGTCGTCAACACGATGCCGACATGGCTGGCCAGCTTCGGCGTCCGCGCCGCCGATATCGGCCTGTTCGCCCTGGCCACGCTGCCCTGGAGCTTCAAGTTCGTCTGGTCGCCGCTCATCGATCGCTTTCGCCCGTCCTTCGGCGGCCGCCGCCGCGGCTGGATGCTGATCGCGCAGGTCGCCTTGCTCTTCGCCATCGCCCTGGTGCCGTTCGTCGAGCCGAGCGAAGCGACGATCGTCATCGCTGTAGGGTTCGTGATCGCGTTCTTCTCAGCCACCCAGGACATCGCCATGGACGCGTACGCGGTGGAGCTGATGGAGGTCCACGAGCAGGGCCCCGGTAACGCGCTGCGCACCACGTTCTACCGGATCGGAATGCTGGCCGCCGGCGGCGTGGCGATCGCCGCGGCCGGCGTGTTCCCCTGGCGTTACGTGTTCATCGGCCTTGCCCTGGCGATGCTGCCGGGGATGCTCCTCGTGGCTACCGCTGCCGAGCCGCCCGCGAAGCAGACCGAGGTCACCTCGCTCGGCGACGCGATCGTCGATCCCTTCGTCCAGTTCTTCTCCCGGAAGGGCGCCGTCTCGTTCGCGCTCTTCATCCTCTTCTACAAGTTCGGCGACAACATGGTGCAGTCGATCCTGTCGCCGTTCTTCGTGCAGGAGCTGAAGGTCTCGCTGGTGGAGATCGGGTTCGCCCAGAAGACCGTCGGCATGGCCGCGACCATCGCCGGCACGCTCCTGGGCGGCGCTCTGATCCCGCGCCTCGGGCTGGGCCGCTCGCTCTGGGGCTTCGGCCTGCTCCAGGCCACCGTCAACCTCACCTACGCCGCCACCGCGTGGACCCACGGTGCGCGCCCGATCATGTACACCGCGATCGCGCTGGAGTACGGCTGCGCGGGGCTGACCACCGCCGCGCTGCTCACGCTGATCACGCGCCTCTGCGACAAGCGCCTCGCGGCCACCCAGTTCGCGCTCCTCACCAGCGTCTACGGGCTCGGACGCACCCTGGCCGGACCCCCGAGCGGTTACCTGGTCGAACAGCTCGGCTACGCCACGTTCTTCCTGATCACGATGATCGCCGCCGTACCAGGGCTCGTGCTCTTGTTCCTGATCATCCCGCCGACGCAGCGAGAGCCCGAGATCTGACCGCGTGTTTCCTTGGTCGATCCCGACCACCTGTGCTAACCGCTCCACTCCCATGCCCGTCGTTGGGCGGATCCTCGATCGTCTACGAGAGCGAAACCGTATCGCCATCCCCGGCGTCACGGGATCGCTGCGGGCCGAGCTCGCCGCCGAGCTGATCACCAAGAAGAAGGTTCCCGTCGTGATCGGACGGGACCAGGCCGACGCCGAGGCGCTGCACCGCGATCTCGCGTTCATGCTGGGCACCACCGACGAGGAGGCGTCCGACGCCGGGCTCCTCTTCTTCGGCGCCGACGAGAAGTCGCCCTACGAAGAGTATTCGCCCGACGGGCGCGCGGTCATGGAGCGGATCAACACGCTCTACCGGCTGATCAAGGAGCCGAAGTCCGTGCGCGCGCTGATCGTGACACCGCAGGCCCTGCTGCGAAAGCATGTGCCCCCGAGCTACTTCGATCGCACCGGCGATTACCTGGTGGCCGAGGAGGAGATCGACCGGGAGTCGCTCCTCCGGAAGCTGGTCAGCTCGGGCTACAACTCCGTCAACATCGTCGAGGACCCCGGCACGTTCTCCGTCCGCGGCGGCATCATCGACATCTACTCGCCGCACCAGAGCAAGCCGTTCCGCCTGGATCTCTTCGGCGACACCATCGACTCGATCCGGCGCTTCGATCCGGCCACGCAGCGCACCGAGGCGAAGATCTCGGACGCCGTGATCCTGCCGGCCCGCGAGATCACGTTCGACGCCGAGACGATCGCGCGCGCCACCAAGGCCATCACCGCCCGCGCCGAGGAGATCATCGTCCCCACGCGCAAGGTCAACGCGGCGATCGAGGACATCGAGAACGAGCTCCACTTCTTCGGGATCGAGTCGCTGCTCCCGCTCTTCCACGAGGGCGGGCTGGTCCCCGCGGACGCCTACCTGCCGAGCGGCGAGCGAGCCATCTACCTGGCTGACGAAGCGAGCCTCGAGACCGAGCTCGACGACCTGGTTCGCGAGACAGAGAACGGCTTCGAGCTGGCGCTGGCGGCGCACCAGATCGCGCTCCCGCCCGACGCCCACACCGCCGGCACCGCCGACACCGCCGCGCTCGTGCGCCGGATCTTCGAGCAGGCGCAGGTGATCGAGACGCCCGAGATCGGCCTCGCCGGCGCAGCCACCGTGCCGCTCGAGTGGGGCGAGACCGACGGCATTCGGGCCGAGATCCTCCGCGCCACCAGCGCGCGCACCGCCAGCCCGGATCTGCTGGCGCCGCTGGTCGAGCGACTCAAGCAGTGGCGCGCCGACCTCTACACCACGGTGATCGTGAGCAGCACACGCGGGCAGGCGGAGCGGCTCAAGGCGATGCTCGATCCGCGCGGGGTGAACGTCCGGCTGCTGGCGAGGCCTTTCTCGCTGGCCCAGCTCTTCGAGGAGAAGTCGGCGCTCCGCGAGCGGAGCGTCCACGCGTATCTGGCGCTGGGCGAGATCTCGGGCGGCTTCGTGCTCCCCGAATCCCACCTCGCGATCGTCTCGGAGGAGGAGATCTTCGGCCAGCGGACCAAGCGCCGCCGCCGCCGCACGCCCGCCGCCGGTCAGTTCGTCTCCGACCTCAAGGATCTCCAGCCGAACGACTTCGTGGTGCACGTCGACTTCGGGGTCGGGAAGTACCACGGTCTCAAGCGACTGGCGGTCAACGGAGTCGAGTCCGACTACCTGCACATCGAGTACAAGGGGAACGACAAGCTCTACCTCCCCGTCCACCGGCTGAAGCTGGTGTCGAAGTACATGAGCGCAGGCGAGGGTCCTGCGCCGCCGCTCGACAAGCTGGGCGCCACCACCTGGTCGACGACCAAGAAGAAGGTCAAGGACACGCTGCTCAAGATGGCGGCCGAGCTCCTGCGACTGCAGGCGGTCCGGACCTCGCTGGACGGCTTCGCGCTGAAACCGCCCGACGAGCGCTTCCGCCAGTTCGAGTCCGAGTTCCCCTTCGAGCCCACGCCCGATCAGCAGAAGGCGATCGACGACGCTCTCGCGGATCTACAGAAGCCCAGCCCGATGGACCGCCTGATCTGCGGCGACGTCGGCTACGGCAAGACCGAGGTCGCGATGCGGGCGGCTATGCTCGCCGTCCTCTCGAAGAAGCAGGTGGCCGTCCTGGTGCCGACCACGGTCCTGGCCGCGCAGCACTTCGCCGTCTTCAACGAGCGCTTCCAGAGCTTCGGGGCGAACATCCGCGTCGTCTCGCGCTTCCAGTCCAACGAGGAGGTGAAGGCCACGATCGCCGCCCTGCGCGAGGGCAGCGTCGACGTGGTGATCGGGACGCACCGCCTGCTCAGCAAGGACATCTACTTCAAGGATCTGGGACTGCTGGTGATCGACGAGGAGCACCGCTTCGGCGTGTCTCACAAGGAGCGTCTCAAAAAGTACCGTGCGCACGTGCACGTCCTCTCGATGTCGGCCACGCCTATCCCGCGCACGCTGCACATGGGCTTCATGGGTGTGCGCGATCTCTCGATGATCGCGACGCCGCCCAGCGACCGCCTGGCCGTGAAGACCGAGGTCCACAAGTTCTCCGAGGACGTCATCCGCGACGCGCTCCTCAAGGAGGTCCGCCGTGGCGGTCAGGCCTTCGTGGTGCACAACCGGGTCGCCTCCATCACCGCCTTCGCGCGGATGCTGGAGCGGCTGGTCCCCGAGGCGCGGATCGTGATCGGTCATGGTCAGATGTCGGAGGAGCGGCTCGAGAAGGTCATGGTCGACTTCATGAACCGCGAGTACAACGTGCTCCTCTCGACCACGATCATCGAGTCCGGCATCGACATCTCCAACGCCAACACCATCGTCGTGAATCGGGCCGATCGCATGGGGCTGGCCCAGCTCTACCAGCTCCGCGGTCGCGTAGGTCGCTCCAAGGTCCGCGGCTTCGCCCACTTCCTCATCCCGGCGGGCACGCTGAGCAAGACCGCGCGCAAGCGTATCAACGTGCTCCAGCGATTCACCGAGCTGGGCGCCGGGTTCAAGGTGGCCTCGAAGGACCTGGAGATCCGGGGCGCCGGAAACATCCTGGGAAAGCAGCAGTCTGGCCAGATCGCGAAGGTCGGCTTCGAGATGTACCAGACGCTCCTCTCCGAGGCGATCGACGAGCTGAAGGGATCGCACCGGCGCTCGCTTCGGGAGCCCGAGCTCAACCTCCCGGTGCCCGCGTTGATTCCGGACGCGTTCATCCCCTCGCCCGGTGAGCGCCTGTCGTTCTACCAGCGCTTCAACGCCGCCGAGACCGACGAGGCCACCTACGATCTGCTCCAAGAGATCACCGATCTCTACGGGACCCCGCCCGCGGAGGTGGAGAACCTCGCGCAGCTGATGCTGCTGAAGCAGCGCCTGGGCCGCATCGGCGCGCTCGGGCTCGACTACGGCGCCAAGACCAAATCCATGCCCCCCCGTCTGGTGGTCCGCCTGGATCAGGAGACGGTGGCGATCTCGACGGACGCTCTGGTCCGTTTCGTCCAGCGCCAGCCGCGGACGCGCAAGCTCACGCCCGAGGGGAAGCTCGTCCTGCACCTCAACGAGGTGGAGGAGGCGCAAGAGATCTTGCACCAGGCGAAGGAGCAGCTGGACGATCTGGTCCGGCTGCGTAACCTGGCGGCTTGATGCTATACCCGAGGGACGTGTGTGGTTCCTTCTGATCACGCCTCTGGTCGGCGGGATCGCCTGCTTCTCGCTGGCGCACTGGATCTTCCTCCAGGACCCGCACCATCCCCTCAACCGTCTCGCCGGCGCGACCTTCCTCCTGTCCTCGTTCTTCTTCTTCTTCGAGATCGGGCAGCGCGCGGGACCGACACCGCAGATCGCCTCTCTGTTCCTCGATCTTCAGGCGATCGCGTTTCCGGCGCTCGCGCTCTATCTCCACTTCGTATGGTCGTGGACGCGGCGTGATCGCACTCGCCTGCACAAGCCCTTCCTGATCGCGCTGTACGGCTCGGCGCTCGCCCTCATGGTCCTGCACCCGTATCTCGGGTTCTTCGGCCGCGTGGTCTGGCGCTCCGAGCTCGGCATGTGGGGCATCGACACGCGGCATCTCCGGCTCATCCAGTATCTCGGGTTGGCGTGGATCATCGGCGCTGGCCTGGTGTGGACCTGGTTGGGCGCCTCGTTCTATTTCGTCCGCCTCGACGACCGGCGCCAGCGGAAGAACCACCGTCTGGTCTTCTTCGCCACGCAGATCCCGCTGCTGCTCACCATCCTCTTCGACGCCGTACCGGCCGCCCTCGGCCTGGGCACGCCCTCGATGACGTCGGTCTATTTCGCGATCGGCGCCGGGTTCTTGGTGATCGGCATGCAACGCCAGCGTCTGTTCACGATGTCGCCGGCCGCGGCCTCGCGCGAGATCATCGCCTCGATGTCGGAAGCGCTCGTGCTCGCCGCCGCAGATGGCGTGATTCACGTGGTGAATCAGTCGCTCTGTACGCTCACCGGCCGGACCGAGCGCGAGCTCATCGGGACGCGGATCGAGTCGCTCTTCGCCGACTGGCCCGTCGAGCTGATCATCGACGAAGCGCTGGAGATGCAGCACGGCCGCGAGGGACAGCTTCGCAGCGCGCATGGGACGACGATCCCGGTGCTCTTCTCGGTGTCGCCGATCCGGGAGAAGACCGGCGCGGTGTACGGCGTGGTCTGCACGCTGCTCGACATCACCGAGCAGAAGCGGGTCGAAGAGGAGCTCCGCAACGCGCGCGACAGCGCCGAAGCGGCCAGCCGCGCCAAGTCCGCCTTCCTCGCCACCATGAGCCACGAGATCCGCACGCCGATGAACGGCGTGATCGGGATGGCCGACCTCCTCGAGACCACGCCCCTGACCCCCGAGCAGGCCATGTACGTGCGGACGATCCGCAGCAGCGGCGACGCGCTCCTCGCCATCATCAACGACGTACTCGACTTCTCGAAGATCGAGGCCGGCCGAATCGACCTCGAGCCGCGTCCGGTCGTGCTCCGCGATCTGGTGGGTGAGGCCATCGAGCTGTTCGCGGCCCGCGCCAGAGAGAAGGGGCTGCGACTCCTCTCATCGGTCGAGACCGGGGTCCCCGGGGCCGTCGAGTCGATCCGACGCGGCTCAAGCAGGTGCTCTCCAACCTGCTCTCCAACGCGCTCAAGTTCACCACTGCCGGCGAGATTCGAGCTGACGCTCCTGAGCCGTCCGGTTCCCGGAGATCGGACCGTGCTCTACTGGTCGGTCCGCGACACCGGCATCGGGATCCCCGAGGACAACCTCGGTCGTCTGTTCCGGGCCTTCTCGCAGGGCGACTCCTCGATCACCCGGAAGTTCGGCGGCACCGGTCTCGGGCTCGCGATCAGCCAGCGGCTGGTCGAGCTGATGGGCGGAAAGATCCGGGTCGAGACCAGGGAGGGCCGCGGGTCGGTCTTCCGCTTCACGCTGACGCCCCCGCTCGCCACGCCACCGCCGCTGGAGTCACCGCGCCCGCACCTCTCCTTCGACGGGAGCAACGGTCGTGTCCTGGTGGTCGAAGACGATCCCGGTAACCGGCGTGTCGCCCGGCTGATGCTCCACAAGCTGGGATTCGAGGTGGACCTGGTGCGGAACGGCCGCGAGGCGGTCGAGGCGATCGAGGACCGGCCGTACGAGCTGGTGCTCATGGATGTGCAGATGCCGGAGATGGACGGACTGGAGGCCACCCGTGAGATTCCGCACCCGAAACCCGGACGCCGCCATCTACATCATCGCCGTCACCGCCAACGCCTCCAGCAACGAGCGTGCGATTCTGCTTGGACGCAGGCATGGACGCCTACCTCACCAAACCGCTCCGCCCCGAGGAGCTCCAGCGGACGCTGAACGAGGCGCTGGCACGCCTGGCGCGTCTCGCCGAGCCGGCCTCTGCTTGAAAGCCGGAGTCCTGTTAGGATCACCGGCCAACGGTGGAACAGGTCGGACGATACCGCGTACTCGAGCAGCTCGGTCAAACCGATGTCGCCGGAATCCATCGCGCTTATGAGGTGACCGGCGGCGGGCTGATCCGGGCCCTGACCCTGAAGAAGATGCTCCCGGATCACGCGCGCCGCCTGGAGCACGACGCGGTGCTCGTCGAGGAGGCGCGCATCGCCGAGCAGCTCGATCATCCCAACCTCGTGAAGGTGGTCGACCTCGATCAGGCGGACGGGATCTGGTTCTCCGTCGAAGAGCGCGTCGAAGGCCGCGATCTCGGGACGCTGATCGCGAAGGCACGGCAGCGCGGCCAGAAGATCGATCGCGACACCGCGCTGTACGTCGCGATCCAGATCCTCCAGGGGCTGGAGCACGCCCACACGCGCACCGGGCCCAGCGGGCGGCCGCTCGGGATCGTGCACCGCGACCTCTGCCCTCAGAACGTCTGGATCGGCTACGACGGTGACGTCCGGGTCGGAGGCTTCGGATACGCGCAGATCGAGGGCCGACCGGCGCCGGGAAAGCCGGGACTCGATCATCCGCGGTACGGCTACGTCAGCCCCGAGCAGGCGCTCGGCAGCACCCTCGATCAGCGGGCCGACGTCTTCGCGGCCGGTCTGATCCTCTGGGAGCTCCTCACCGGCCGCGCCGCCTACGAGGCGCCCGCGGACGCCGACGTGCTGGTCAAGGCGCGGCGCGGCTCGGTCCCCTCGATCCGAACCGCGGCGCCCGAGATCGAGCCCGAGCTCCAGGAGGCGATCGAGCGGGCCACGTCGTTCACGCGCGACGGGCGGCAGGACTCCGCACAGGCGCTCCGCGACGAGCTGGCGCGGGTGCTCTCGCGGCGCGATCCGACGTATGGCCCCACCCAGCTGGCCGCGACCGTCGCCCGCATCCTCGCCGACGAAGCCGCCGAGGACCGGCGGAAGGATGCGGAGGCGCGGGCGATGCTCCGCGGTGCCGCCCTGCCCTCGTTCTCCGCGGCCCTCCCGCGACCGGCCGTGCCCGCGCCCGAGCCGGCGCCGGAGCCCCTTCGAGCGCCCCCGCCCGCGCGCGTGCAGGCGCCCGAGCCCGAGGCCGAGCCCGAGCCCGAGGCCGAGCCCGAGCCCGAGGCCGAGCCCGAGCCCGAGCCCGACGAGGGCGCCTACGCCGATGCGTTCTCCGAGCCCGCCGGCCGCGAGGTCGAGCCCACGCCGATGCCCTTCGTCCCGGATCGCGGCGCGCCGCAGCCGCCGGCCGGCTTCCCTCCGCCGGATCTCGGCGACGGACGACCATCCTTCGGAAAGCTGGCCTCGGGGGTGGCGGTGCTCGGCCTGGTGGTGGTCGCGATCTTCGCCCTCTCGTCCGAGTCCAACATGCGTCTCGTGAAGCGCAAGGCGCGCGAGGCCGTCATGGGCCGCAAGGCGGGCGGCAACCTCACGATCGACTCACTCCCGAGCGGAGCCCAGGTGAAGTTCGACGACGAGCCGACCGGCAAGACCACGCCGGTGACCATCGAGAACGTCGAGTCCGAGGTGGCGCACGTGGTCCAGCTGGAGCTCGACGGCGAGCAACCGGTCACCGGGACCGTCAGCGTGGAGGCCAACGCGAACCAGACGTTCACGCTGACCTTCAAGGACGCGATCGTGGATCTTCGGGTGAAGGTCGAGCCGCCAGCCGCCGAGGTGTATCGCAATGGCCGTCAGATCGCGCTCGCGCCCACCACGCTGCCGGTGCGCGCCGGCGAGCCGATCAAGATCGCGCTCAAGAAGCTGGGCTACAAGACCTTCGAACAAGAGATCACCCCGAACGCGGAAAGGCGTTCGATCTCGAGGTGAAGCTCGAGAAGACCGACGATCTGCTGGCGGCCGAAGCCGAAGAGGAGGCGGCGCTCAGAGCCGAGGCCGGGAAGTCTCGCAAGGGCGTCCCCAAGAAGAAGCCGCGGAAGAACAAGGTCCGCTGAGCCGCGATGTCCGCCGGTGTCGCCCTCCCCCGCGTGCCGGGGTTTCAGATCCTCCGCCGGATCGGCTCGGGCGGACTGGGCGCGCTGTTCGAGGCCGTGCGCATCGGGCCCCGCGGCTTCGAAGACGCGGTGGTCCTGGAGCAGATCGGCGGCGACGGTAGGCTCGATCGCACGGGGCGTCGGCTGCTGCACCCCAACATCGCCCGAACCGACGACCTCCTCGATCTCGACGATCGCTACCTGGTGATGGAGATGCTGCGCGGTCGGATCGCGGCCGACGTCCTCGGGCCGCCGGTCCCATGGTGGATGGTCGTGGAGATTGCGCTCCAAGCGCTGGCCGGGCTCGAGCACGCGCACCAGCACGGCGTGGAGCACGGCGCGCTCACCCTCGCGAGCCTCTTCCTCAGCGCCGACGGGACGGTGAAGATCCTCGACCTCGGGATCGCGAGCACGAAGCGGAGCGGCGAGGACCTCCTCCAGCTGGCGGCGGCGCTGCGACCGCTGCTGGGAGATGACGCTCCGGAGGCCGTCGTGCGCTGCCTGTCGCAGGCCTTCGATTCACCGCGCCTGATGCGGAAGGCGCTCGAGCCCCTGGCTGAAGAGGCGACGGCGCGGGGGCCGGAGGCGATCGCGTCCCATCTGGCCAGGTTCGCTCCGGCACGGGAGGGCCCGCGTGCGTCGGCCGCGCTCCTCCCCGGGC
The DNA here is from genome assembly GCA_963803435.1 of uncultured delta proteobacterium. GTDB lineage: Bacteria > Myxococcota > Kuafuiibacteriia > Kuafuiibacteriales > Kuafuiibacteriaceae > CAWDML01. The sequence goes on from CAWDML010000001.1 coordinate 2,182,630, forward strand.
CGAGCCGCTTCGGGACGATCGCGCTGGTGCTCCTGGCGCTCTCCGCGGTGGCGATCGGCGCGGGCAGCGGGCTGCTCTTCAGCCACCCGATCTCGATGGCGCCGAAGGCCGAGACCTCCGACCAGCCGCGGTTCACACGCCTGACCGAGCGGCGCGGCGAGATCGTCTCCGCCCGCTTCGAGGCGGACGGCGCCCACGTGGTCTACACCGCCGCCTGGGACGGCGCGGCGGCGGCGACCTTTCTCGCGGAGCCCGACGGCGGCGGCGTGCGCCGTCTCGAGCGCGCGGACCCCCAGCGAGAGTCGCGGCGCTCGCCGAACGGGACGCAGGCGGCCGCGATCCACGATGATCGCGTGGTCACGATCGATCTCGCCACCAAGGTCGAGACCGCGCTCACCGAGCCGATGTCCGGTGTACGTACGCCGGTGTGGCGCGGTGAGGCGCTCCTCTTCGCCCGCGGCGGCGAGCTCTGGGCGGTCGGGCCGGATCAGCCTCCCGAGATGATCCTACGAACGATCGGCGATCTCCGGATCGAGGACGTCGGCCCGGAGGGGAGCGTGCTGGTCGCCGACGGAGAGACGACGCACACGATCACGTTGATCGGTCCCGAGCCGGAGCAGCGGCGGGTCGACCTCTTCGAAAGCGACGAGACCTTCCTGACGGACATCTCGGGCGACGGTCGCTCGGTCCTTCTCGGCGACCACGCGCGCGTCCGCGCCATCGGCGGCGCGCCCTCTCTCTCTCGGTCCCGGCCTCCCGGCCGCGCTCTCCGCTGACGGCCGCCTCGCCGCGGTGATCGCGCCGGACGCCCGCCGCCTGACCGTAGCTCCGCTGGGACCGGCGGGGTCTCGCGCTGGGGTCGGCCTCGACGCCGGGCGAGATCTGCGCCGCCGCCTTCCTCCCCGACGGCCGCCTCCTGGTCTCGAGCACCGCCACCAGCGGCGAGGCCCGGCTCGCCATCGCCGACCCCGGCGCCGGCACCGCGCGCCGACTCGGGGTGGCCGGTCTCTCCTTCGACCGCGGCACTCGCCCGATCGCCCCCGACGGCACCCGGGCGGCCGTCCGGACCGCGACCGGGACCCTGGTGCTCCTCGACCTCGAGCACGGCGACCGCCGGCCCCTGGGCGTGCTGGCGGCCGGCGAGCGCGTCCTCGCCTGGTCCACCGACGGAACGTCGCTGCTCGTGGTGCGGCTGGGCGAGCCGCGCGCCTGGATCGATCGGATCGACGTCGCGACGGGGGTGCGCTCCCATCACTTCGAGCTGGTTCCGCCCGACCCGGCCGGGACGGTCGCGATCGACGGCGCGGTCCTCGATCCAGAGACGGGAGCGCTGGCCTTCTCGTATCGCCGCTCGATCTCGACTTTGTATCGGGTCGACTGGCCGGCTACCAGTAAATGAAGCGCCGGAACAGCCACTGCTGCCCCTTCGGCAGCGCGTCGACCTCCGGGATCAGCCACTGGTTGTCCTCGAGATCGGTGAGCACCTTGCCTGTCCGCCCGTAGTCCTGCGCCTGACTCTGGCTCCATCGCATCATCAACTGCTGGGCGCCGCGGGGCGTCTGCACTCGGAGCGTGAGGATGCCGACCGAGAGCGACATGTGATCGATCGCTTCGATCACCTGCAGGTAGTAGCGGCGGGCGAGCGCCTCGCCGATCAAGCGCTGCGCCTCCTCGCCCCACTCCGAGAGGTCCCGCACGATCCCGATCTCGCGCTCCGGTCCGTCGCCGCTGGCGGCCCGCAGGCAGATCCAGCGGCCCGGACGCGTCGGAAATGCCAGGGCGGCCACCACCCCGCCGTGCGTCTCACCGGAGTCGGCGAGCTGGATCGAGACACCACCCCGCGGCCCGCGCGTGATGGTGGCGTCGCCGGGCGACAGCCAGCTCGGGGTGAAGAGCGCACGGTTCTTCGGCGCCTCCTCCTCCGGCTTCACGGTCTCCGACAGCGTCTCGATGGGCGCGTTCTCGGAGAGGCGCGACTGCATCCGGATCAGGTTGGCGTAGATCCCGCCCTGCGCCAGGAGCTCGACGTGGCTGCCATCCTCCACCAGCTTGCCGCGATCGAACACCAGGATCCGTGACGCGTGCCGCAGCGTCGAGAGCCGATGGGCGATGGCGATGACCGTGCGCCCGCGCGTGATCTCCTCGAGCGCGTCCTGGATGGCACGCTCCGACTCGGTGTCGAGATTGCTGGTCGCTTCGTCGAGGATCAGGATCGCCGGGTCGTAGAGGAGCGCCCGCGCGATCGCCATGCGCTGCCGCTCTCCGCCCGAGAGATTCGTGCCGCGCTCGCCGACCTGCGAGTCGTAGCCGAACGGCGCCTTCATGATGAACTCGTGCGCGTGCGCCGCCTTGGCCGCGGAGATGCCTTGCTCGACGGAGGCGTCGGTGTGGCCGTAGACGAGGTTCTGCCAGATCGTCCCGCGGAAGAGGAACGTCTCCTGGAGCACAATCCCGACGCGGCGCCGCAGGTCGTGGCGCGAGACGTCGCGCACGTCGGCGCCATCGATCGAGACCTTCCCTTCGTGCACGTCGTAGAAGCGGCAGATCAGGTTGACCAGCGTGGTCTTGCCCGATCCGCTCTTACCGACGATACCGACCATCTGCCCGCGCGGGATCTCGAACGACACGTTCTCGATCACGGGCAGATGCCGATCGTAGCCGAACGTGACCTCGTCGAAACGGATCGCGCCCAGCACCTCCTGCATCGGCGTGGGCGCCGACGGGTCGAGCATCTCGGGCGGCGTGTCCATCAGCTCGAGCACCCGCGCGCTGGAGGCGATGAAGCTGGAGAGCCAGGTGGTCAGCTGCGCCAGTGTCGAGAGCGGTGCGTAGAACATCGACAGATAGGCGAGGAAGGCCATCAGCTCGCCCAGCGACATGCGCTCGTCGATCACGTCGCGGCCGCCGACGTACCAGACGATCAGCCCGCCCAGGCTGAAGACCAGCGACATGATCACGCCGTAGGTCGTCGAGGAGGTTCCGACGTCGATGCGCGAGTCCCGCAGATGTCCGCTGATCGAGTCGAACCGGTCGAGCTCCCGCTGCTCCTGGGCGAACGCCTTCACCACGCGCACGCCCGAGAGCATGCCGAGGAGCGCGACCACCTGCTTACCGACCGAGTCCGAGAGACGGTAGTACTTCGGGTAGATGTACCTCCAGAAGATGATGCTGCCCCCCATCACCAGCGGGGCCGGAATCAGCGTGAAGAGCGCGAGCTTCGCGTTGAGCACGAACAGCATCACGCCCACGCCGACGAACTGGAGCAGCTGCAGCAGGAACCCGTTCGTGAGCTGGTAGAGGAACCCGTAGAGCGCCTCGGTGTCCTGGGTGACGCGGCTGACCAGCATCCCCACCTGATTGCGGTCGTAGAACGCGATCGGCAGATCGTGGAGCTTCTCCACCAGCCGCTTGCGCAGCGAGTAGGTGAGCTCGGTCCCGATCCGGTGTGAGACGATCCCCTTGAGCTGACCCACGCCGGCGCTGATCACGCGCGTCAGCGCCAGTGCCAGCACGATCGCGCCGATCGATCCGATCATCCCGGTGGCGGGGGCCTGGTGACCGGCGCGAAGAACGTCGTCCACCAGGTACTCCTGGAGCTTGGGCGGAACCAGCGACACCCCGATCCCGAGGAGCAGGAGGAGAAACAGCACCGCCGTCGACCAGCGGTAGGGCCGCACCAGCTCCCAGATGCGCTTCACCACGGCGCGTCGGTCGATGCATTGAGGACAGATCTCGCCCACGTCGCGAAGCTTGGCGCCGCAGCTCGGGCAGCGCTCGCCGAGCTTCTCGTCGGGATGGATCTCGAAGCGCCCCTCCTTCTTCAGCTCGGAGAGCTTCGCGGCGACCTTGCTGAAGCGCTGGGCCAGGCCCTTCGAGTAGCGGAGGAGATCGATCCACACGCCGTCGACCTGCGCCTGAAGGAACCCGGAGCCGACGGCCCCGTAGGCGCGGAAGCTCTTGGCCTCCGCGATCGAGACCTCACGGACCGACTCGGTGACCGCGCCGACCACCGTGATCCACTCATGGGTGACGATCAGCCACTCCGAAGTGCGGTCGCCGGCCAGGTCGATGTCGGTGGAGATCGTGAGCAGTAGAGGCTGGCCGTCGACGTGCGAGGACCCCTTCAGGGCCGCCAGCACCGACGCAGGCGCATCCTCTTTGAGGCCGGTTCCCTCGATGGATCACGATCATGCACGGCCGAACGACCGCAGGCTACCGTCAGCCGACCGCGCAAGCCGCGCGCGCCAGCGCACGCAGACACGCGATCGGACGGCCCCGGTTCACGCGCAGGTAGCCGATCCCCGCGCTCCTGCACGCACGAGCCAGCAGGTGATCGGCGCCGAGCGACGAGAAACCGAGGGCCGAGAGCACCACATCGTAGTGGCGGCTCTCGATCGCCTCACCGATGTCCCGGAGGCGTTTGGGCTCGGCCACCCGCCAGATCAACTCCGCCCCCTCGATGGCGCCTGTCAACCGAGCTTGCAGATCAGGATCGCGACGCGTCGCCACCAGCACCAACCGCTTCCCCGTGTAGGCCCCGCGCACCTGGTCGATCAGCGCGGCCGGGAGCTCGAGCCCCGGGCGCACCTCGATGTCCTCGGCCAGCGCCGCCAGCCAGGTGCCGTCGGGGACGTACGCCGGATCGAGCTCGCGCGCCGCAGCCGCCAGCCCGGGATCGCGGCGTCCCGCCCACCAGCGGAGCCGACCGGCGGCGCGCGCCCATCGTTCGGGATCGGACGCTGAGCCGCGCAGCCACCGCAGGCGGCGCACCCAGTAGAGGAACTCGTCGGCGTCGGGCCGCATCGCGGTCTTCGGCTCGGCGCGCTCCAGCGGACCGGTCTTGCGCTCGATCGATCCGATCAGCCGATCGATCTGGGCCTCCGCCTCTGCGGGCGCGGGACGGGCCTCGGCCGGATCGGCCCACCCATACGTGTCGAAGCCGCGCCGCTCGTCACCGAACTCGAGGCCGAGCAAGGCGCGCTCGGCCAGCTCGGAGGCGCGGAGCCAGGTCGTCGCGACGCCGCCCAGGAGATGCCGCGGAAGATCCCTCGGCTGCATGTGCAGCTGCAGCGCCGTCACGCTCCCAGGCCAGAACGACTTGCCGATCTCGGTGAGCAGGCGCGAGACCACGGCCACGGCGTCGCGGATCTTGGTCTCGTCGGGAAACAGCTCCGTATGCGCGCGCGCTTCGCAGATGAACGCGTAGATCGCGAGCCGCTGCCGCTCGGGCGAGCACAGGCCCAGCTCGTCCCGGGTGTCGCGGATCCGCTGCTCGATCACCGCGATCTCGTCGAGCGAACGGGAGAGATCGGGGGGCGGCGGCGCCGAGTTTGGCACCAGCTGGGGCGGCCCGTTGCGCCGGCTCTCGCTGGTCGGTCGCTCGGGTCGCTTGCTCGGGGTCCGCGAGGGCGCCTGCTCCACCTCGGCCACGGCGCGCTCGAGCAGCGCCCGCGCCAGCTGGGACGGACAGGCGTTCGAGAGGGCGTCCTCCAGCGCGGCACGCCGGTCGGGCCCCCGACCCGTCCAGGACTCCTTCTCGGTGAAGAGGAAGCACTCGACCCACTCGTGCTCCCGGAAGCGGATCTCGTAGCCGAAGCCCTCCAGCATGCCGCGGAGTGCCTCGACGCCCATCGCCTGCCCGTACCTCGCGTCGGACGGCACCCGCAAGGGGTCGCGGCTCCTACCCGAGCACCGTAACCTCGAGCGTGCGCCGATGCGCGTCGTGCCGGTGCTCGAACAGGTAGAGCCCCTGCCAGGTCCCCAGGGAGAGACGGCCGCCGCGCACCGGGATCGACACGCTGGTCGCCGTCAGCACCGCGCGGATGTGGCTCGGCATGTCGTCGGGGCCCTCCGCGGTGTGCACGAAGCGCGGATCGCCGTCTTTCACCAGGTCGGAGAGGAACCGCTCGAGGTCCCGCTGCACGTCGGGATCCGCGTTCTCGCTGACGATCAGAGAGGCGCTGGTGTGGCGGATGAAGACGTTGCAGAGCCCGCTGGGGATGCCGGCAGCGGCGACGATGCGATCGACCTTGGCGCTGACATCGTAGAGGGAGCGTCCGCGGGTCTCGACGATCAGCGTGTCGGCATGAACCGCCATCGCCTCCGCATTGCCACTTCAGACCGCAGTGCGCAAGCGATGGGCGAGGCCGAAGTGGGCGGAGACGGCGCGCTTCTCGAGGCCCGCTACCTCCAGGATCACGTAGCGACCGCGTCGCTTGGCGATCAGCCCGTCGTCGCTCCAGCGCCGCATCGTCTGGTTGATCGTCTTGCGCGACACGGCGAGCGAGCTGGCCAGCAGCTGCTGCGACAGTCGGACCTCGAGCATGAGGCCGCCGCCCTGCAGCTGCACCGAGAACAGCTTCGCGTGATCGAGCAGGAAGCTGGCCAAGCGCGACTCCACCGGAGAGAACGCGAGCGATCGCTCGTGTTCCCGCGCGATGCAGAGCCGCTCCACCAGGTCGCGGACCAGACCATAGGCGAAGCGCGGCTCGCTCTTAAGCGTGCGGTCGAACTGATCGCGCGGGATCCGGATGACCTCGGACGGCACCACGGTCACGACCGACTCGAGCGAGGCGATGCCCATGAGGGCCTCGCTCTCACCGAACAGCCCGGGTGCGCCGAGCAGCTTCACCACGGCCTCTCCGTCCTCGCTGCCCGGGGCGCGGTGGGCGATGCGAACGCCTCCGCTGACGAGCACGTGGACGTCGGTGGCCGCTTCGCCCTCTCGGATCACCTTCCGGCCGGCGCGGAAGCGGGTCAGCACGCACTTGGCGGCGAGCTGCTCCAGCCGGCGCGGATCGATGAGGCGGCACAAGGGGTTCGCTCGGAGCTTACTGAGGACCTCGGGAGAGGCCGCTTCGATCGGGGCGGGCGGCGGTGGGGCGGTCAGGGTGGCCTGCGGGATCGTCTCCATCGATTGAGGGCGGTGTGCACCAACCGTTCCATTCGGAACAGCCCTCAGGAGCGGTCGCTGACCGCATCGTCCACGGCGTATTTCGTGAACAAGGTGACTGGTTCACCCAACACTCGCCTCCTCCTCTTCGGGCTTCGGCGGGCTGCCGACCTTGAGGAGGAAAGCCTCCATGAAGCCGTCGAGATCGCCGTCGAGCACCGCGTCGAAGTTGGAGACCTCGAAGTCGGTCCGGTGATCCTTCACCAGGCGGTAGGGATGATTGACGTACGAGCGGATCTGCGAGCCCCACTCGATCTTGAGCTGCATGCTGTTGGCCTTCGCCAGCTCCGCGTCCTGCTGCGCCTTCAGGTAGTCGTAGAGCCGGCTGGTCAGGATCTTCCGCGCGGTGGAGCGGTTCTTGTGCTGGCTCCGCTCGCTCTGACACTGGACCACAATCCCGGTCTCGAGGTGGGTCAGGCGGATCGCCGACTCCGTCTTGTTGACGTGCTGGCCGCCGGCCCCGCTGGCGCGGAAGCGATCCTCGCGCACGTCCTTCTCCCAGTCGACGTCGACGTCCAGCTCCTCGTCGAGCTCGGGTGTCACCCGCACCGCGGCGAAGGCGGTATGCCGCCGCGCGTTCGAGTCGAAGGGTGAGATCCGCACCAGGCGATGCACGCCCTCCTCCGCGCGAAGCCAGCCGAAGGCGTAATCGCCGCGCACCATGTAGGTGGCGCTCTTCAGCCCGACCTCCTCGCCGGCCTGGAAGTCGGCCTCCTCCACCTTGAACCCGCGCCGTTCACACCAGCGCACGTACATGCGGAGCAGCATGCGCGCCCAGTCCTGGGCGTCGGCGCCGCCGGCCCCGGCATGGATCTCGAGGATCGCGTTCATGGCGTCGTGCTCGCCCGACATCATCCGGCGGAGCTCCATGTGCCCGAGCTCGTCGTTGGAGCGCGCGAGCAGCTCACCGATCTCGGCGTCGACCGACTCGTCTTCGCCCTCGAGCCCCAGATCGAGGAGGACCTCGGCGTCTTCCAGCCGGCGCTCCTCGACCTTGTATTCCTGAACGGTCCGCTCGATCCGGGCCCGATCGCGCTCTAGCTTCTGCGCGCGCTCCTGGTTGTCCCAATAGCCCGGCTGTGCGGCCTGGGCAGCGAGCTCGGCGAGCTCGCGCTCCTTCTTGGCGATGTCAAAGATGCCCCCGGAGCGCGCCCAGGCGGCCCTTCAGAGCAGCCAGTTCTTCCTGCCGATCCGCGAGTGCCATGATGCGCCTGGGTAGCACGATTTGACTTTTCTCGGGAAGTTGAAGGAGCGTCAGGCTCGGTGGTCGACTACCGGCACGCCGTTTATGCAGGCAGCTTCGATCCGGTGACCTTCGGGCACACCGCCATCATCCAGCGCGCCTGCCGGCTGTATCGCCACGTGACGGTGGCGGTGGGTATCAACCCGAACAAGAAGGGTCTCTTCACCTTCGAGGAGCGAAAGGCCCTCCTGGAGGCGGCGCTCGCCGACGTCCCGAACGTCAACGTGGAGCGCTTCGAAGGCCTCCTCATCGATTACTGCCGGTCGATCGACGCGGGTGTGATCGTTCGCGGACTGCGCGTGCTGACCGACTTCGAGTACGAGCTCCAGCTCGGTCTCGCCAACCGCGACCTGGCCCCGGACCTCGAGACCGTCTTCATGTTCACCGAGAGCGCCCACGTGTACATCTCGAGCTCGCTGGTCAAAGAGATCGCGATGAACGGGGGCGACTTCACGCGGTATGTGCCGGCGCCGGTCGTGGCGGCGCTGCGAGCCAAGTTCGAGATCTGACTGGGCTTCCTCCCGCGCTCCACTGTGTTACGATGTGATCGTCATGGACCCAGACACTCAGGAGGCCGTCGGATGACCCGGCTCGCGACGGTCACGACTGGCCCGCATTCGCCTCCCGTGCCGGGTTCCGTCCTCGATTCCAGCGTGTTGGTCCTGAACCGGCTCTACCAGCCGGTGAACATCACAACGGTCCGCCGGGCCTTCACCCTGCTCTACCAGGGGACCGCCAAGGCCATCGATCGAACCTTCCGGACCTTCGACTTCGAGTCCTGGTCCGCCCTCTCCGCCGAGGTCCACAGCAACGAAGAGGACATCGTGAAGACCGTCTCGCAGGTGATCCGCGTTCCCCGCGTCATCATCCTGCAGGTGTACGACAGGTTCCCCCATCTGCACGTCCGCTTCTCGCGGCAGAACATCTATCTTCGGGACAAGAACACCTGCCAGTACTGCGGTCAGAGGCTCCCCCGGAGCGAGCTCAACCTCGATCATGTCATCCCGCGGTCGCGGGGCGGCCGCACCACCTGGGAGAACATCGTCTGCTCCTGCATCAACTGCAACCTGCAGAAGGGCGGGCGGACGCCGAACGAGGCGGGCATGGGCCTCACGCGGAAGCCGGGCCGCCCTCGCTGGTCGCCGTTCGAGCGCGGCGAAGGCAAGTATACCTACGAGGACTGGCGTCCGTTCTTGAACCTCGCCGATGCTTCCTACTGGAACACGGAGCTGGAGGAAGAGTAGGCTCGGCCTCGGGTGGCGAAGAAGAAGAATAGACAAGAGGTCGTGCCCGAGGCGCCCGCACCGGCGCCGGAGCCCCCGCCGGAACCCGCTCCGCCGCCCCAAGCCGAGGACCTCGGGTCCGGCTTCACCGGCGAGCGCATCAAGAAGACCCGCGAGCAGAAGGGCCTCACGCTCAAGGAGATCTCCGAGAAGACGAAGATCAGCGTGGCGACGCTGCAGGCGCTCGAGGAGGAGCGCTACGAGGACATGCCGAGCGCCCGCGTGTACGTGCGGGGCTTCGTCCGTTGCCTCGCGGAGGAGATCGGGCTCGACAAGGATCAGGTCGCGCAGAGCTACCTCCCGCGGTGGGAGCGGTGGTTCACGGACGCCGGCCGGCGGTATTGAAAAGATCTCGAGATCCTGCACAAATCGGGTCATGGCGCTGATCGACACCGACGAGGCAGCCATGCGCCTGGCGCGCGCCATCGCGAGCGACATCTCGCTCTACAACGAGCAGAAGATCATCCAGGGCATCCAGCAAGACAACCTGTTCGAGTCGTTGAAGGATGAGCTCGACGAAGGCCTTCAACTCTACAAGAGCCGCGTCTCGCCCTCGCTCTTCGAGAAGACGAACTTCTACTACCGCGCGGTGGTGGACATCATCATGAAGAGCAAGGCGCACATCAAATCGGACATCTGGTGAGCGAGGCGTCGATCGAGCTCGAGATCGACGAACGGCTGGCAGGTGAACGCCTCGATCGCGCGCTGGCCGCGCTGCTGGACGATCGTTCACGAGCCCTGATCCAGAGACACATCGAAGCCGGCGCGATCACGATCGACGGACTCCCTCCCAAGCACGGCGCCAAGACCAAGGTCACACTCGGGGCGCACATCCGCTACCAGCCTCCCCCGCCGGAGTCGCTCGCGCTGCTCGCCGAGGACATCCCGCTGTCCGTCCTGTTCGAGGACGATCACCTGCTCGTGATCGACAAACCCGCCAACCTCGTCGTGCATCCTGCCGCCGGCCATCCCAGCGGGACGCTGGTCAACGCCGTGCTCCACCATCTGCAAGCTGACTTGCGAGGCGTGAGCGGGTCGGATCGACCGGGGATCGTGCATCGGCTCGATCGGGACACCACCGGCGTCATCCTCGTCGCCAAGACCGTACGCGCCCAGGAGCTCGCTGCCCGCGCGTTCGCCGAGCGGAGGGTGCAGAAGATCTATCGCGCGATCGTCCACGGTGTCCCCGCTCCGCGGGAGGGCACCATCGACACCCTCTTCGGCCGACATCCTCGGGACCGAAAGCGCTTCTCCTCGAAGGTCCTCACCGGCAAGCGCGCCGTGACGCACTACCGGGTGCTGGAGCCGCTCAGGAGCGCCGCGCTCCTCGAGGTCCGCCTGGAGACGGGACGGACGCATCAGATCCGGGTGCACCTCGCGGATCGGGGCCACCCTCTGATCGGCGATCCCGTATACGGGCGCAGGCCGCCGGTGCCGTTCGAACGGCCGGCGCTCCACGCGCTGTCGCTCGAGATCGAGCACCCGATCACCGGCCGCAAGTTGACTTGCGAAGCGCCCATCCCGCAGGACTTTCTCGATCTTCTGGAGGCCCTCCGATGATTCTGACCAGCCCTCTGCTCCAACGCGCCGGCGTACGCCACGGGTTCTCCACCCGGCTCGGCGGGGTCTCGGGCGGACCGCACGCGACCCTCGACGTCGGTCCGGAGAGCGATCCCGACTGCGGCGAGAACCTGCTGCGCTTCGCAGCGCTGATCGGTCTCGCGGAGCGGCAGCGGATCGTACGGGTGAACCAGGTCCACGGCGCGCGCGTCGTCGACATCGCGGACGCGGGTGCCGACGCGGATGCACTGGTCTCGGAGGATCCCCGCGTGGCGGTCGGGGTGCGCACCGCCGACTGTGCACCGATCCTGGTGGCGACCGACAACGGCCGCATGGTGGCGGCGATCCACGCCGGGTGGCGGGGAGCCTGCGCCGGGATCGCGCGCGCCGCCGTCGAGGTCATGGAGGCGCGCGGGGCGCGGCGAGCGAGCCTGTGCTTCGCGATCGGCCCCACCATCAGCGCCGAGGTGTTCGAGGTGGGCCCCGAGGTCATCGAGGCCGCGCGCGCGTCCCTCGATGGTGAGGTCCCACCGTCACACCTGGGACCTCGCGGCCGGCCACACCTCGATCTGGTCGGTCTGCTCGAGCGGCAGCTGGCGAAGCTCGGCGTTTCGCCGGATCGCATCGAGCGCGTCGGCGGCTGTACGTTCTCGAACCGCGCGATGTTCTTCTCTCATCGACGTGATCATGGGATCACAGGCAGGCTGATGTCGGCGATCAGCCCGCGATGACGAAGATACCGCTCACGCTCGATCCCGCCTTCGGAAAGCTCGGCCGCGAGATCGCGCGCTTTGCGAACCACACGCGGAAGCTCCTGGCGGCCAGCGAGAAGTACCGGACGAAGCTGGAGGAGGCGTGCGCGTGGAGCGAGGGGGTCGCCAGCCTCGACGTCACGCCTGACAGCCCCGCCACTGCGATGCGCGCCATCGACAAGTTCGCGCGCTCGCGGCGGGAGAGCCGTACCACGCTGTTCGGCGCGTACTTCGCGCACCACTATCTCCGGATCCAGGCGCAGCTGTCGCAGGACCTCCTGCGGGAGGCGTTCAACCCCGATCCGGCGCATCGCGTGCTCGTCTGCCATCGCATCTACCGTTCGGCCGACGAGACCCGGCAGGCCTGGGTGTCGGCGCTCCTCGATCTGACCATCGCCGCCGCCGCGCCCGATCTCGATCGTCATGACTACTGCGCCTTCAACGTCGGAGCGCTGATCGATCACGAGGACGTGGATCTCGCGATCGTGGTGGCCTCGGTGGAGGCGCGGGAGGCGCTCGCCAAGGGGTTCGCGCTGGTGAGCAAGAGCTTCCTCCGCTACGCCTCGAAGATTCAGCTGTTCCTCACCGAGCAGTTCTCGACGCCCCGCACCGGCGCGCTGATCGAGGAGTATCAGCAGCTGCTCGATCAGCCGAACCGCAACGTGGTGCAGGTGATGCAGTTACTCGGCGCCCAGTACCTTTGCGGCGCGAAGCACCTCCAGCGTGCGCTCGAGGAGCGCGTGATCAACTGGTACTACGCGGGCCAGGGCCGGCCCACGGTACACGAGGGCTTCCTGCGCTCGGTGATGGCGGAGCTCCGCTACTTCCTGATGCCGAACGCGGTGCCCGGGATCCTCGCGCCCAAGAAGGAGGTCTACGTGCCGGCGAAGCTGGCGACCGCCGCGGTGCGCGTGATCCATGGGATCAACGAGCCGCGCCCATCCCTCGCCCTCGCGTTGGTCGCCGAGAAGGATCCCGAGTACGCCGACACCTATCACACGCTCGCCGACGCCTTCGTCCAGAACGAGATCCTGCGCGCGCTGATGTTCCTCTACGTCGTCCCGACCGACGAGTTCGACCTGAGCGATCCCACGATCCGCGAGGCGTCGCGGCGGGTCGCCCTCCTGCTCGGCCTCGGCGCCTCGGCGCGCCGCGCCCCCGAGGACCGCCTCATGGGCGCGTACATGGACACGCGCGCGCGTGCGCTCCGGTGCGTAGCGGCGCTGGCCGGCAAGATCGAGCGGCATCTGGCCCGGGTCTCGACGTTTCGCAACATGGTCGAGTCCGGCGAGGCGCTGCACGAGTCGTCGGGCAACCTGGCGCGGCGGCTCTTGAAGGCGCTCGAGCGTCACCGCGGGAGCGTGTTCTGGGACGAGGTCGTCGAGCTGATCAGCTCGCCCTACGAGACCGCGGCCCGCTTCGCCCGTGATCTTCGGCTCCTCGAGGACCGCGAGCGGAGGGACGTCGCCCATCGCTACGTCGAGATGATGTGCGACGACGCGGCCTCGCTCGTGGAGTTCCTCGTGTTCCTGGCCGCCCAGGACCGCGAGGAGAAGGTCACCGACGACGGGGAGAAGGTCCCGAACGGGCCGCTCTTCTGGAGCCAGATGATCGGCCACCTGGAGGCGCACGCCCACGCGCTCGACGCGTTCGTGCACCGGCTCGACACCGACACCGAGTCGGAGGCGCTGTTCCGTCTGGCGAGCGTCTACAAGGCCACCGACCTGGCGCGCCTGGCCGATCTGATCGAGAACGCCGATCCGTCCACCCAGGGCGCCCGGGTGGTGCGCGCGATCCGGAGCGTGATCGTGCTCGTCCATCACCGCTCGAACGCGATCGGACGCATCACCGTGCGCGTGCTCGGCCGTGCCCCTGAGTTTCTCCAGCGCCTCGGCGATGCCCGTCGCCTCCGCGACCTCGCCTCCGAGATCCGCGCTCAGGCCGCCAGGGAGCCGAGCCCTCGCGAGCAGATCGAGCTGCTGGGCGACGCGTTCGACGTCGACGTCCTCCGCACCGCGCTGATCGCGGTCCTCGAGGGTGCGCCGGCGGCCCGCGACTCCGAGTTCACCTCCGCGGTGGATCTCTACGTCCGCGAGCTGTTCAAGGCCTGCTTCCGCGACGTTCGCCTCGGCTCCCCCATCTTCTCCCAGTACCGGCCTGGCTCGAACTTCGCGCTTTACGCCACCGGCGGCTACGGCCGCGGTGAGGCCTTCGGCGGTGACTGGGACTACCTGGCGGTCGTCGGCGAGAACGATCGGAGCATGAAGAAGTTCTTCGGCAAGGTGCTCCAGCGGGTGGCGAGCGCGATGACCAAGCGGGGCCTGCTGCCGCACAACCGCTTCACCGATCACTTCAACGCTTATGTGGTCAGCATCGCGGAGCTCCGGCGCTACATCGAGGAACGGACCGGGGAGACGTTCATCGACGAGGCCGAGATCCTCGAGGCCCGCTTCTTCCTCGGCGATCCCGCGGTCGCCCGCCGCTTCACCCAGGAGATCCGCAACCGCGTCCAGAAGGAGCACGCGCAGGCGTTCCTCCGCGACATCCTGCGCGAGCTCTCGGAGCGCCGCACCGCGCTCCCGCTCGCGATCAACCTGAAGCTGGCGCCCGGGGGGCTGCGAGAGATCCACTTGCTGTGGCTCGCGATCCGGATCTTCGCCGACCTCCCCGGCCCGCTGGTCCCCGAGCTGCTCCGTCAGGTCGCCGCCGTGCTGCCGGAGTGCCGGACGGACCTGCGGTTCCTGATGGTCGCGAACGCGGAGCTCAGGCGCGCCCGCGACCTGTACCGCCTGGTCGTCGCGTTCGACGACACCATGGAGCCCGGGACGCTGGTGGAGCTGGCCCGCGATCTGGCGCCGCTGCGGCAGGCGGGCGTCCGCGAGGACTACACCGAGGAGCTCCAGAAGCTGCTGGTGACGTCGGCCCTACGGATCGATCGGGTCGCCGGCTCGATCGCCCGGCGCGCCGAGATCTTGCTCTGAGTCAGAAGCGGGCGGCGAGCCCGAAGCTCGGGATCGCGCCGCCTCCGTTGTCGCGAGCCATCCCCAGTGCGGGCACCAGCGCCGGTACGGACGAGAGCGTGCCCTCCGCCGCCTCCGAGTGGCTGACGAACGCGTCGATACCGAAGAACGTGAGCGAGGCGGCCCCCACGACGCCGGTGGTGGTGATGAGCCCCCCGAACGGCTCCGTGTCGCTCGCGCCGAGGATCAAGAGATAGAGGGCCCCCACCAGGCTGACACCGTAGGCGATCCAGCCCACGATCCGCAGGCCCTTGAGGCCGGTGGCGCCGCCGTGGCGGGCCGATCCGCCGCCCGCGGCGGTGACGGGACCCATGGCCGCCACCAGGACCGTGGCCGCAGCCCCGAGCGGCAGAGACGGGATCCGATCCTCCTTGGACAGCTCGGACCCGATGGAGAGCGTGAGGACCAGGGCCGCGCTGACGATCCCGATGACACCGGCGGCCATCGACCAGCCGGTGGCGTCGTCATCGTACGCCGGCTCGCCGACGTCATGGATGGTCACGGTGACGCCGTCATCCGACTTCTTCTCCGGTGGCGGAGCATCCGGCAGTCGTGTCTTGGGATCGACGCACTGGCCGTTCACGCAGATCCGATCCCCCTTGCATTCGACGTCGGCCTTGCACTGTGCCCTCGCAAGAAGAGGCGTCGCCCCTACGGCGAACGCTGTCGTCACCGCCACGATTCTGTGCCCCAACATGCCGGGCGTATTAGCACACTTGACTCCGGAACCAGACGGCCTCATCGCTCTTTTGCAATGCTCGACGATCCCCGGCTGGACTGGGCCCTTCTCGAGAAATATCGCTTTGATCGCGAAAGGTTCGAGGCGGAGGCCGGAGGCATCGCTCGCGGTGCGCTCTCGGCCGAGCGCGCGACGATCACGGGCGCGATCGAGCCGCTCACCGACGTCGTCACCGTCGACTCCGAGCACGATGAGGCCGCCGCAGCCGCCGGCCGACAGGCGCTCACGGAGGGGCGCGCCGCGGTGGTGGTGCTCAACGGAGGGATGGCCACGCGCTTCGGCGGCGTGGTCAAGGGCGTCGTCGAGGTCTTCGACGGCAAGAGCTTCATCGCGCTCAAGGCCGCGGACGCACGCGGGGCGGCGGAGACGTTCGGGCGCTCGGTCCCCTTGGTGCTGATGAACAGCTTCGCCACCGCCGACGCGACCGCCCGCCACCTGATGGATCACGACAATTTCGGCTTACCGCTCCAGGACGTGCTGTCCTTCGAGCAGTCGATCTCGATCCGCCTGAACCCGGACGGCTCGCTGTTCATCGGCGATGACGGCCGTCCCAGCTACCATGCCCCCGGCCACGGAGACTTCTTCACGGCGATCCGCAGCTCCGGCGTGCTGGGCGAGCTCATGCAACGCGGGATCGACTATCTCCTGTTCTCGAACGTCGACAACCTGGGCGCCACCGTCGATCCCACGATCCTGGGCCACCACGTCCTCTCGCACCGGCCGATGTCCGTGGAGGTGACGGAGAAGCGCCGAACCGCCTCGGGCGCCTGGGACAAGGGCGGCGCGCCGGCTCGGGTCGACGGCGCGCCGCAGCTGGTGGAAGGCTTCCGCTTCCCTCACGACTTTCCGCAGGAGGTCTTGCCGGACTTCTCCACCAACAACATGGTGTTCACCGCGCGAGCGATCGACTGCGAGATCCCGCTCGAGCGACACGTCGTGAAGAAGGAGGTCGACGGCCGCCCGGCCCTCCAGCTCGAGTCGATCGCCTGCGAAGCGAGCACGATCCTTCCGATGTCCGTGCTGCGTGTCCCGCGCGAGGGCCCATGCGGGCGCTTCTTCCCGGTGAAGGAGCCGATCGATCTGGAAGAGGGTCGCGAGACGCTGAGGGCCCGGATGCGCGCCGCCGGTGTTACCTGACGCCCTGCCAGACGCCTTCCATCGAGGCGGAGATCAGGGCGCGGAAGCGGCCGTCCCGGATCCCCTGCGGCACCGTGAGGAGCTGCAGCTCATCGGCGATGCGATCGCCGTCGTAGTCCTTGGCGACGCCGACCTGATCATACTCGAAAGCGTCCCAGCTGACCGTCACCAGTCCGACCTGGTCGACGATGTCGTCGATCGCGTTGTCGCACTGGTTCCGGATGATCGGCTCGAGGACGAAGTGCGAGATGCCGAGGTTGGTCTCCGCCCAGGCGGCGGCGTCGTGCGCCAGACCCGAGCAGTTGATGATCCCGGAGAGGAGGTCGTGAAGGTTGTTGTACTGGCCGCCGCTGGCGAACTGGATGACGGCGTCGACGATCAGAGAGATCAGGTGGCCCATCTCCACCTCGACGTCCCGGTCGTCGAACATCACGCCGCTGCCCGCCTGGATCGCGTCGAGGGTCCCCGCGAACGGACGCACGTCGACCCCCACCTCGAACGGTCCCGCCTGGGCCGGCTGCTGGACGGTCGGGATCACGTAGCGCGCACACTGCGGGAAGTTCGGATCCTGACGGCCGAGCGGACACTGGTCGATGATCATCACGGTGATCGAGGACCACAGCTCGGTGGCGTCGAGATCCACGAACGCATCGCTCATCGTGACCGGCGGGTGCTGGACCAACATCATCACGCCCTGCGCCTCCATGCTCTCGCTGAAGGTGGCGATGGTGTTGAGAATGCCGATGACCTGGATGATCTGCGGTGGCACGTACATCATCACGAAGTTCCGGATCCAGTTGTCGAGCGGAGGGAATCCGGTGCTGATGTTGCCGTTGACCGCATTGTTGATCAGGCTGATCTCGTCTGCGATCCCCGAGATCCCGAACAGATAATCGCTGGTGTCGAAGACGTAGTGGGTCTGCCACTGGCCCGAGACGTCGAGGAAGTCCGTCGGCGGCGGACCGGTGTCCGGCATGCCGGCGTCGATCTCGCCGGAGTCGGGGGCGCCGCTGTCCGCCGCCACTCCGCTGTCCGCCTCGACCACCGGCTCGCCCGAATCGGCCTCTCCGACCGGCAGGGTGGCGTCGGGAAAGAGGACGCCCGAGTCGAGCTTGGTCCCGCCTTCGCCGCACCGAGTCACGTCGATGCAATCGCTCGGATCGAACCCCGAAACAGGGGTCAGGGGATCGTCTTCGCAGGCGGCCGCAAAGAGTCCAAACGCGACAGCAATGAGGGGCAAGCGACACATCCCGGATCGAGGGTGAGGCATCACCTCCACAATTGCCGTACGACGTTTATACTATCCCACCGGTCCAGACTGGCACTTGGGACCCGCTTACGTTGAGTAGCGCTACGCACTTTGGGATGCGATCCCCCCTTGTTCTGATCCTGCTTCTCGGCTGCGCCCACGCGTCCGAGGCACCCTTGCCCCTGCCGCCGACACCACCGGGCGAGGTCGACCTCCGCTGGCTGGGAACCGCGGGATTCGAGATCCGGAGCCACGCGCACGCGCTCCTCATCGATCCCTACCTGACGAAGGCTCCGCTCACGACGCTGCTGTTCGGCCGGCTCGCGCCTGACACGCGCGCGCTCGCCGGGCTCGACGCCGACCTGATCCTGATCGGCCACAGCCACTTCGATCACCTCCTCGATGCACCCTCGATCTCTGCACGCACCGGCGCGCCGATCCTCGGCTCCGCGGACACCTGCCTCGTCGCGACCAGCCTCGATCGCGCGCACTGCCTGGTCGCGCCGGTGAGCCGCCGCTTCAGCTATCGCGGCTTCGATCTGACCGCGATCCCTGCGTCGCACGGACGGACCTTCTTCGGCGTACCGATCGCGGGCAACAACGATCGCCCCCTCCACGGCGCCCCGCACGCGCTCGACCTGAAGTGCGGGCCCGTCTTCATCTGGGTGATGCGCACGGAGGGGATCACGATCGTCGACGTCTCGAGCGCGGGCCTGCCCCACGATCCGCTGGCGCTCGCCGAGCTGGTACCCGAAGGCGCCGACGTGCTGTTGGTCGCGCTGGCGCTCCGTGAGAATACACCCGGCTACGCGCGCCACCTGATCGACGTCCTGCGCCCGCGGATCATCGTCCCGCACGACCCCGGGCTCGAGGATGATCCGGAGCCGCTTGCCGCCTTCGCGCGTGAGGAGGGGGCCCGCGTCCGCGTGCTGCGTCCGTTCGAGACGCTCAGGATAAGAGCGCGGCCAGCTCGCCCAGGACCGCCTCGGTGACCTTGGACATCGAGGATGCCTTCGCGTCCCCGACCAGATCGTAGGTGAGCGTCTCGCCCTTCTTCAGGACGGTCCGCACGGCCTCCTCGACGGCGCCGCCGGCCTTCTCGAGCGCCGCATCGTGCTTGCGGTGCCCCAACCAGCTGAGGGCCTCGCCGGTGGCGAGGATCATCGCCATCGGGTTCACGCGGTCCTTGCCGGCGTACTTGGGCGCGGATCCGTGGATCGGCTCGAACATCGCGTGCGCATCGCCGACGTTGCAGCCGACCGCCATGCCCATGCCGCCCTGGAGCACCGAGGCCAGGTCCGTGACGATGTCGCCGAACATGTTGGTGGTGACGACCACGTCGTAGTACTCCGGCTGCCCGATCAGCCACTGCGTGAAGGCGTCCACGATCGCGACGTCCTTCTCCACGTCCGGGTACTGCTTCGCCGATCTCCTCGAAGACCTCGGCGAAGAACCGGCAGCCATAGAGCACGTTGTTCTTCACCACACAGGTCACGCGGCGCTTGCCGTCCTTGGGAGCGCCCTGCCGGCGCATCGACTTCTCGAACGCGAGGCGGATGATCCGCTCCGAGGCGCGGCGCGTGATGATGCGGGTGTCGGTCGCGACCTGGGAGACCCCGCCCGGCGACAGCATCCCTCCGGCGCCGGAGTAGAGGCCTTCGGTGTTCTCGCGGAGGATCACCATGTCGACCTGGCCGGCCTCCCAGACCACCCTGTGCTTGCCACAGATCCGATGCTTCACGCCCTCGTAGAGGCGGACCGGCCGCACGTTCGCGTAGAGATCGAGCCGCGTGCGGTTGCCGATCACCGGCGACCAGCCCGCCATCTTGCCGTCGGGCATCGTCACCGGACCATTCCCGGTGGGCGATGGCCAGCCGACGGCCCCGAGGAGGATCACGTCGGCCGCGAGACAGCGGCCCTCGGATCCCTCCGGCCAATCTCGGCCGTGCTCGAGGTAGTACTGCCCGCCGCACGGAATCTCTTCGATGGTGAATTCGGTGTTGGTCTGCTTCGCGACGAGGTCGAGCACACGCCGCGCCTTCTCGGCCACCTCGATGCCCGTGCCGTCCCCCGGCAGAAGAACCCATGTGTACTTGGCCCGCGGCATGGCCCGCCTTTTCCCTTCGGGCGCGCGGCGCGGTCAACCGCCTTCGTCTTCGGCGACGGCCGGTGAGAAGCCCGCCTCGGCGGCGTCCGCGAAGATTCCCTCCTCGAAGGCCTGCTCGGTCCGGACCCGGTACACCGCCTCGATGATCTCCTTGGCCCGCTCGAGGCGCTCCTGGAAGACGGCCGCCTGCTGATCACGGTTCTTCGCCACGATCGCGCGGGCGTACCAGGGCGGAGACCAGATGTTGGCGTCGATGACGCGCGTGCCGCCGGACTCCGCCTCGAACGTCTGCAGATGACGGCCGCCCTTGACCGGCCAGCTCAGGAACTCATCCTCGTAGAGCGCATTCTCGATGACCCGGGTGGTGCGAAACCTCAGCGTGAAACCGTGGCGACCCTGACGGAGGCGGATCTCGTACTCGGCCCCCTCACAGACGGCAATGCCGTATTCGGGACACCACTCCTGCCGGAGCTCGGCGCTGACGAAGCGGAGGTAGTCGAGCCAGCCGTAAAAACGGAACACCACCACGGGTGGTGCCTCGATCCTCACTGAGGTCTCGATCCTCACCAGCCGCAGCAAACGATAGCACGCTCAATCGTTCGGCGCGCCAGCCTCGATCCAGCTGCGCACCAGCGCCAAACGCTCCTCGTCGAGCATGTCCCCCTGCGGCATCTGGTCGCCGGTCACGCCCGGCCCCAGGAGCTTGTCCATGAGATAGGAGCCGTCCGGATCGCCCGGTTTGACCCTGACCTTGCTGGGATTCTCCATCGACGCGGCGTCGACGATGTGCTCGTACGCCATGACCTGGAGGTTCATGTCCCCGGCCGCCGACGGTCCCTGGTGGCACGCCGAAAAGACACAGGACAGCGTGAAGACGCGCGTGTTGACCTCGCTGAACGTCGCCGGAGGCGTATCTGCGGGGCCGCAGGCCAGGACACCGAGCGCGAGGGGGACGAAGAGGAGAGGGCGGAGAGCGGTCATCGGGCCCGAAGCTAGTTGAAAACGAGATCGAATGTCACGACATGCGGCGTCTTCTCGCCGTCTTTGATCTCGAAGGGATTGATCGGGAGGGTGACCGGATCCCCGCTGTCGGGGTCGCGGGTGTCCGCGCCGTTCTCGTCGACGTCGTAGAAGCCGAGGAAGATGTAGCTCCCCACCGGCAGCGGATCGCTGGTCCAGCTGGCGGTGCTGGTATCGGCGGTCCGCAGGTCGACGCCCGTCAGCGCGATGCTGGTGTTGAGGTCCTGGGCGCCCTCGATGGGTCCCGTGACCGTCACCTCCTCGGCGATGAAGAGGCTCCCGTAGATGTCGCCGAGGAGCCCGTCCTTCAGGTTGCGGCTCGAGCGCACCGTGTTGCTCACCGAGAAGCGAAGCTGCACGGTGCCGGTCGGTGTCTCCACCGGATCGGATCCGCAGGCGGCCAGGAGCAAGGCCGCGAGCGGAAGGCTAGTTCGGATAGCGAGCAATGAACCCTGCCGATCCATCGAGGACCCCGCTTGTATCACACAGCCATGCGTTCTTGGTCCCGCTCACGTAGCCGAACGCCGCGCACATCTCGTCCGGGAACTGGAGATCGACGTCGTCTGGGTTGTTCCAGTCACAGATCGTGCGGACGATCGTGCCCTTCGCCAGGTGGAGCGGGTTGTCGCGCAACAGTGTCACCGGAGGCGCATCACGGAAGTCCGCGTACCAAGGATCGACGAGATAGATCGACTCGAGATGATCCGTATCGGGCCCGACCATCAGCTCGAAGCGGGTGCCGTACTCGTGGAGGTGACCACCGACAAGGAGCAGGTCGACGTCCTCTTGGCTCGAGCAGTCAAACGCGACGTGCTCGGTCTCGCCCGGGTGGACGTCGAAGAGCGCGTCGGTCGTCGCGAACGATCCGACCCAAGTGCTCACGTCCTCGGCCCGGACCATCTCGAGCCGCGCCACGTCCCGAACCAGGAGTTGCTTGTCGGTCGTGTTCACGTAGTGGAACTGGAGGACGAGCTGGCCGCTCTTGCCCATGAAGACCGCGTGGCCTTCCGGAAGCTCGGACGGAATCACGAGGGGACGGATGTCCTTCATGCTGGCGTTGTCCGTGCACTCCTCCAACGTCCCGTTCGGCTTGGGCTTCGCGGAGGTGAGCACGACGATGTGGTGGCCGCCGGCGCCCTGCAGGGTCACCAGGTTCCGTGCGCCCTCGTCCACGTCGAAGGAGTAGTCGAGGTACAAGCAGAACGCCTGATCCCCGCCCGCCCGGATCATCACCTCGGGCGTGACGATGTCGAAGTAGCGCGCGTCCGGCTCCGGAATGGCGACCCGGACGTCGCGAACCTCGGGTGCCGGGGCCTCGCCCGCACCGCACGCGCTTCCCAGCGCGGCCATCGCAGCACCCCACACGACCAGCTTCAGTCTCATGTCACCTCCCAATCCCGAGTCCCTGCGCTACCACAAACGGCCGCCCCCGTCCGCCATCCGAGCGACCGGTAGGGATTAGCCCGGTTCCCGCTCAACGCGAACGTTCCATCCTTCGAATCGCAACTTCGAGATCGTCGAGGGCCTCCTCGGAGCGTGCGCGGCTCAGTCTCGCGCTGAGGCGTGTCAACCTGGCTTGCCATTCGATCTCGAAGCTCACCCGGCGGAGCTCCCGAATTCGTCCGATCATGCGCTTCTTACGGAGCAAAACCTCGGGCGATAGTCCGGCGCGATCGGGAGGAGGCGGACGCACCTTCGTCTCGACCGGTGGTTCGGGCGGCGGCGGAGGGTCCGGCGGCGGCGGCGGAGGCGTGCGATACGGCGGGGGCGCCACCAGCGGGACCTCGTCTCCCTCCTCGACCGGCTGGGTGGGACGGACCGCAGGAAGCGCCACCGCGGTGACATCTTCGCGGGACGAGGTCAGCGTCACGACGACCACCGTTCCGATCAAGATGAGGAGCAGGCCGATCCCGGCGAACAGCGCGATGCGGACCTCGAGGGGCGCACGCAACAGACCTCGCGGATCGGCGAGCGCGGCCAGCCGCGCCAGCGAAGAGCTCTTGGCGCCGGCCCGGACGATCTCGAGCTCCTCCGCAGCCGCCGCAGGCGCCTGGTAGAACTGATAGCCCGACGGAACCGACAGCGACTCGCGCCCCGCGAACAGGCGCGTCATCGGGCGCTTCGCCGGCTCCAGCACCTGCTTCGCCAGCTCCTTCACCTCGTCGAGGGCCCGCTTGTCGCGCGCGATGATGGTGGCGCAGGCCGCGTCGAGCCAGGCGATGATGTCCGCGCGCGTCATCTTGCGGGCGACCGAGAGCGCCTCCTCCGCGAGGGCACGCTTGAAGAGCCGGGCCGTCGTGGTCCTGCGATCCGGATCGGCGTGCATCGCGGCCTTCAGCAGCGTCTCCAGGCGCACGGTGGCGTCCGGCCGATGCACGAGCAGCGGCTCGGGCTGCGCGCCCAGCGCCCGCTGCAGCCGCGCGGGCACCGAGTCTTCACGGATGCGCTTGCGACCCGCGAGCATCTCCCAGATCGTGACCGCCGAGGCGTAGACGTCGGCACGCCCGTCGACGACCGCGCCCATCGCCTGCTCCGGTGGCATGTAATCCGGCGACCCGGCGAGGACCTCGTGCGCCGTCTGCCAGTCCGACAGGATCGACTTGCCGAGCCCCAGATCGATCAACCGCACGCGCCCGTCGAACCCGATCAGCACGTTGCGCGCGCCGACGTCGCGGTGGATGAGTCCGAGCCGTGCCCCCGTCTCCAGGTGGCGAGCCTCGTGGACCGCCTGCACTCCGCTGATCAGCTCGACCGAGAGGTGCAGCGCGATCCCGAGCGGCACCGGATCGATCAGCGACTCCTCGACCCGATCGACGATGCGGCTCCACTGGATCCCGAACACATACTCGGTCGCGAGGAACGGCTCCTTGTCGATGGTGCCCATCGCCACCAGCGCCGCCACGTTCGGATGCCGAACGTGCGTGGCCACCTCGGCCTCGTGGACAAAGCGCTTGAAGATCGTCTCCTCACGGATGAGCTCCGGGTGCATCCGCTTCACCACCAGGAGCTGCTGCGTGTCGGCGTGCAGCGCGAGATAGGCGGAGCCCATGCCGCCCGCCCCCAGCAGCTTCAGGAGGATGAAGGGCCCGAATCGCTCAGGAGAGTTGCCGAGCGGCTCCACTCGGAGACGAGCTTACAGTCGCTGTGCGATCAGGGCGACCGGCGCGGCGCCGAACGAGAGCAGCCAGTCGTGGAAGGTCTTGAGGTCCTGGGTGTTCCGCTTCTCGAAGAACTTCTCTCGCAGATCCATGATCTGGAGCTTGCCCAGCGTATAGCTGAGATAGCCCGGATCGAAGGTCCCACGGTACGCCTGCTGATGGGCGTTGCCGGGATCGATGAAGCACTGGTTCTTGAACAGATCCTCTGCCTCCGCGACGGTCATGCCCTTTGTGTGGAGGCCGATGGCGGCGATG
Organism: uncultured delta proteobacterium; assembly: GCA_963803435.1. Lineage (GTDB taxonomy): Bacteria > Myxococcota > Kuafuiibacteriia > Kuafuiibacteriales > Kuafuiibacteriaceae > CAWDML01. Next base: position 2,207,105 of record CAWDML010000001.1, read on the forward strand.
AAGCGGCAGTTGCGGAGCAGCGCGTTGGAGAGCTGCCCCAGCTTGAGCGCGGGATCGCGTGCCCCATAGCCCGCGTCGAACATCATCTGCTCGCCGTAGTGCGCCCATCCCTCCGTGAACGCGTACGAGCCGTAGATCTTGCTCGCGCGCGAAGGAGCGTTCTGCTCGAAGAGCCCGTGGAGGAAGTGCCCCGGGAAGACCTCGTGGATCGTGGTGGCGAGCAGGTCGCCCTCGAACGGGATGTACTGCGCCTGCACGTCGGCCGGCCAGGTCGGGTCGGGCGGAGAGATGTAATAGAAGCTCTGCTGCGACTTCTCGAACGGGCCCGCGGGATCCAGGAACGCGGAGTTCCAGCGCATGAACGGCGGCGTCTCCGTCACCGTGCACTTCTGGTCGGAGGGGATCGTGACGATCTCGTGCTCCCGGATGAAGGCGGCCAGCTCGGTCACCTGCCGGCGCGCGGTCTCGAGCACCTGGTCCGCCGGCACACGCTCGCCGGACACCCGCGCGAACACCGCCTCGACGCTGGCCTCCGGATCGATCTCCTTCGCCACGGCGACGAAGGCATCGTGGTTCCGCTGGAAGTCCTCGTTCGCCATGGCCTCGAGCTCGGGCAGCGTCATCTCGATGCCTTCGTTGGCCTTCAACATCGCCAAGAAGTTCTTCTCACCCAGCGCGTAGTCCTCGGTCGCCTGCGGCGTCCGCTCCGCGATCCAGGCCTCGATGCGATGCATCGACGCGATCGCCGCCGGAATCACCTGGTCGTAGCGCGCCTTCAGCTTGGCGTCGGCGTCGAGGGCGGGCTTGCTCTGGGTGGCCACGTCGTTCTCGTAGAAGACGATCAGCCCCTTGAAGATCTGCGCCGCCGTCTCCAGGTGCGTGCGCACCTGCTTCGGAGCGAGCGTCGCCAGCATCACGTCGGTCGCCTGAGCGGCCGCCTCCGCGTGGTCGAGCAGCGACGAGATCCTCTGCGCGAGCGGCGCATAGTCCCGCACCAGGTACGAGTTCACGTCGAAGAGGCCAGCGTAGCTGAGGATCTTTTTGTGCCGCTCGAGGGTCCCGAGCGCGAAGATCGTCGACTGCGCGTCGAGCCGCGTGAGCTGGACGTCGAGGCGGATCGGGTCCTCGAGACGGGAGAGATCCACGTCGTCGGTCGCCTCCAGGTAGGCCTTCGCCCGCTCGATCGATCGCACCGCCGATGCGTCACCCAGCTCGGGGATCTTGCCGTCGTACGCGTGGAGGCCCATCTCGCGAGCGTGACCCGGGTTCTCCGCCAGGCTCCCGTCGACGTACTGCGCCACCATGGTCTCGACGTTCGTCGATCGGTTCTGAGTCGCGCAGCCCGCGAGCAGGAGCGCGGTGAGGATCGCTCTTCGCATCGCCTCCCAGATAGCACATTGCCGCCGCTTCCGGGGTCGCGTACGTTGCTTGGGATGGCCGCGTCCGATCGCCGCCGCTCCCCCCGACATCTGCTGGGCCAATCGGCGGAGATCCATCTGGGACCCACCACCGTCCTCGGGATCGTGCAGGACGTCTCGGCCCACGGAATGGGCCTCGTGGTCCAGGGCGACGTCCCCGTCACGGTGGGAGCCCTCATCTGGGTGGTCGTGGAGAGCGTCGCGCCCTATGCGATTACCGGGACGATCCGCCGCGTGTCGCGGGCGGGTGAGATCGGCGTCGAGTTCGAGGAGATCCTGGACGGCGATGCGCTCGACCGGATCGAGAGCCTGCCGCTGGTAGACCCCGAGCAGTACCATCGGATGGAAGATCGCTCGTCATGACCCGCGCCCTGAAAATCGCCGTCACCGAGACCGTCAACGCCTATCCCGGCATGCCCGATGAGCTGAGCGGCCTCGACGCGCTCGCCGATCGGCTCGACGAGATCCGCAGGGCCAACGTGGCCCACAACATCGATCTGATCCGACAGGCCTGCGCCGTCGGCGCGAGGGCCGTCGGACTCGGCGAGCTCTGCACCGCGCCCTACTTCGCGATCACGCGCCACCGCGTCTGGCTCGCGATGGCCGAGGACGCCGCCGAGGGCCGCTCGATCTCCGAGCTGCGTCAGGTCGCGCGCGACCTCGGCGTCGTGATCGTTGCGCCCATCTACGAGCTCGACGCCGTCACTCAGCAGCGCTTCAACACCGCCGTGATCATCGACGCGGGCGGTGACATCGCGGGCAAATATCGCAAGACGCACATCCCCGACGGCCACAACGAGCAGGGCGAGTTCAACGAGCCGTTCTACTTCGGACGCGCCGAAGCGCCGCCCTACTTCCCAGTGTTCGAGACCCGCACCGGCCGGATCGGCGTCGCCATCTGCTACGACCGCCACTTCGAGGGCGTCGTCCGCTCCCTGGTGAAGAACGGCGCCGAGCTGATCTTCTCGCCGGCCGTCACCTTCGGCGCCAAGTCCGAGCGCATGTGGGAGCTCGAGTTCGAGGTCGACGCGGCCCGGCACAACGTCTTCATCGCCGGCTCCAACCGCCTGGGGGTCGAGGCGCCGTATCAGCAGCCGTTCTTCGGCCGCTCGTACATCGTCGGCCCCAACGGCCGCCCCGACAACAATCGCTACTTTCACGGCCTGGTACTGGCGGAGATCGACCTCGACGAGCTGACCCGCCCCGATCCGTCCGGCTGGCAGCTCCCCCGCGATCGCCGTACCGACATCTACGAGCCGTGAGATCCTCCCCCGGTCGCTCGTGGGGCGTGCCAATCCCCTTCGCGCTGGCCGCGGCCTGCTCGGTCCCCGAGACGGCCTGGCTGGCGCCTCCCGAGATCGGCCAGGCCGACCGTACCGCGATCCTCATCGTGGACCAGAGCGGCGAGGTCTCGGCCCACGCCTTTGCGCTCGACGGAGAGATCCGGCTCCGACCACCCCTCGCACTCGAGGGCTATGCAGACGTGGTGCTGGTGTTGCTGGACGTGCCGGTCACCGCGCTCGGCATCGAGGCGGGCCCCCTCGTCTATCCAGGCGTCGGCGAGGCGCTGCCTCCGGCGTCCGCGATCTTCAGCTCTCGTCTCGCGCACGGCAGCCTCACCCCCTGGCAGGAGGAGGACGTCAATCCTGCGCTGGTCACGCAGCTCAGGCTCCCCGGTCCCGGCGTCGATCCATGTCGACCGCTCGAGGTGAGCGTGACGCATCTGGGCGTGAACGCGCCGCCGCTCTTCCTCCAGCCGCTCGACGATCGAACGGTGCTCGTGGGCCTCGACACTGGTGAGGTCTTCAGCGTGACCGCGACCGCCGCGATCCCGCTCACGTTGGAACCCGAGCAGGTGCTCACGGCCGCGTACCGCGACGAGCGCGGCCAGCTGTGGGTGTCGACGCGCTCGGCCGAGCCAGCGCGCGTGTGGCGCGCGACGCTGGAGGTCGATCGGCTGATGCTCGCTCCGATCACCACTGCGACGGATGGCCCCGAGCTGAGCGCGCTCGCCGTGGAGGACGACGGCGCCCGCGTGCTCGGCCTCTCCAAGACCGAGCTGGTGGAGCATCGCGACGGACGCTGGCGGTCGGCGGCGACGTTCGGGCGGGGCTCGCAGATCGGCGGTATGGCGCGGGACAATCGCGGCGACTGGATCGCGGTGGTCCAGCGAGCCACCGACATCGTCCGTCTCTCGCCCGACGGCGTCGCATCGCTGGAGCAGATCCCCGGCGCCGGCGCCGTCACCGCGGTCGCGTTGCTCGAAGGCCACGGCGTCACCGTCGGCAGCAACGATGGCGGTCTGTACTCCGAGGCCGAGCTCGGCTGGGTCTCGTTCGCGGACGTCGGTGTGGAAGCCGCGGTGCAATCGTTGGTCGCGCTCCCCGAGGGACTGCTGGTCGGCTCCCGCAACGGCTTCGGCGTTCACTGGGACGCGGGCCGCGGCCGATGCCCGGACCAGCTCCTCCTGAGCACGGTGAAGGATCTGACCGGCGCGGTACCGCTCGCCGGCGGGGCGGCGCTGGCGCCGCTGCGCACCTGGACCCCCGAAGACGGCGACGCGCCCGTGGTCTTCGTGCAACCGACCAGATGAGGTCCGTTCCTGGTGCGGCCCATCAGAATTCCGTGGTCTTCTCAGCGCTGCACGATGAAGCTCGAACGATGATCGGTGGCACCCGCCTTGCGGGCGACGGGCGCGTGCAGCAATCGCTGATCGTCGGGCTCGCTCTGTGTAGCTGGTGGGGATGCACCGCGCCCGAGCCGGACCCCGGAGGTGGAGACGCAGCCACAGCGGACGCCGGGACCCACGACGCGGGGAGTGATCCCGGCCCGTGTCCGCCGGGCTCGACGCGCATGCAGTACTCGCTCACGCCCGTGGACCCGCTCCCCTCGGTCTCGATGCTCGTGCTCCCGCACCCGCTCCCCAGCACGGAGATCGTGGCCGCCGGAACCGGCGGCGCCTTCAGCGCCCGCTTCGATGTCTGCGACGACGGCGGCGGCGCCAAGCTGAGGGCGCTCCTCGTCACCGCCGGTGCGCTGGAAGCCCCCAGCCTCTATCGATGGGACGACACCATCGACACGCCCGTGGAGCGCGTGGTGGAGGTCGACGAGGGCTTCGTGTTCGAGCACAGGCTTCCGCCCAGCGCCTTCTCGGTGACGGGGCTCGAGGCCGCCCTCGCCGGGGACCTGGCCGCGCTGAAGGTCCGGCTCATCAGCGAGTCCGGCCTGCTGATCGTGGGACAGGAAGGATTCCTGGCGCTCGCATCCGGGAGGGTCGGCGCCGACTCGATCGAGTACACCTCCATCTTCGTGGTGGTCGGCGGTCTCGCACCTGGGGACGTGTTCGCGAACCTCGAGTGTGGCTTCAGCGAGCAACCGCTCGCGACCTCATTTACCATGGCGACCGCGGTGTTCGACGTCCAGGCATGCGCGTTCCTCGGCGAGGGAGAGACCACGGGATACCGGATCACGAGCTTCGCCGTACAGGACTCGAGCAGCGAGCTTTCGGAGACGGAGCGCCAGCGCCAGCAGTTCACGGGCGAGGCGGAGGTCGAGAGCGTCCTCGACTACGTCTACAACCACCACAACGCCTGCGACTCGTTCCATCTCGCGCTCCCGGGCGCGGACTACGCGGCCACCACCTCACCGCTGGCGGGCTGCGGCAACGCGGTTCCGGACGCTCCCCAGCGAAACTTCAACGAGGACCCGACCAGCCCGGTGAAGTTTCGAATCCGCTACCACGGCGGAGCGTGGATGGAGGGCGAGATGACCGGATGCACGCACTACCTGTTCTGCAACTGACCGTCACACGCGTCCGGAGAAGTGATCGTAGCTGCTCACCAGCGAGATGAAGCAACGCCAAGTAGTGCGGCCGTCGACAACCCACGCGAGCCGTGGAGAACAACGCCCTCGAGCGTCTGCGGCACGAGCCACTTGTCGTGAACGTTCGCGCCCGAGATCTTCTCCGCTGCCAGCGGGACACCGCGCCCATCCGTGAGGATATGCCGCTTCACGCCGGACTTGGCGCGATCGGTGGGATTGGGACCCTCTGAGAGCCGGTCCGAAAACCTCCGGACCGTTCCGCGCTTCCTGTTTCGCTCGTTCTGCTCATTCGCTATTCAAAGCGGCCGTTGTTGCATCGTGCTCGATCGAGTGTTCTGCAGAGTCGATGCAGGCAAGATTCGCAAGTCTTCCGGACGCCCTGTGGAAACGCATTGAGCCGTGACTCCCGAAGCGAGGTCCAAGGCCGCGGGGAGGTCGCCCGCGGGTTGCGGATCGCGTCGTGATGGCAGGTATCGTCTATCGCCTTCGGACAGGGGTGCCAGTGGAAGGCCCTGCCGCGCGAGTTCAGCTCCGGTTCGACGTGCCACAGTCGATTCGCGGCATGGTGCGCAGCAGGGATCTTCACCGCGATCTTCGCTGAGCTGCTGCGGTACTACGACAGGAGGCGCGGCATACAGTGGAAGTGGACTTCACTCGACAGCGCGATCGTCAAGGCTCCAAAAGGGGACCTGACCGGTCCGAACCCGACGGATCGAGCCAAGCGAGGCGTGAAGCGTCACGTGCTCACGACACTCACGGATGGTCGTGGTGTTCCGTTGGCGGTCGAGATCTCAGGCGCGAACGTGCACGACAAGTGGCGGGTGGAGCAGACGCTCGACGGCGTCGTCCTACGGGGCTCCCGCGGTCTGCACTCGCTGGCTGTGTCCGCGGTAGGCCGCAGCGCTGGGTTGTCGAGCGCACGAACGCTTGGCACAACCAGTTCCGCGCATGACTCGTGCGGTGGGAACGAACGGGATCGCGGTATCTCGGGCTGGTTCATCTTGCGTGCGCGATCATCGCGTTCCAGCAGGCTCGATGACTTCCCTGATCGAGCCTTCGCCGTCTTGATGGAGCTCGTCAGAATCGCAGAGAGTTCGTTGGCCTCTCGGATCAGCGAAGCGATCTCCGCTCCCTGCATCAGCTCCGGATCGGCAAGACGCAACCAGTACAGCGACTCGCGGATCGTTCTGCGATGTCATCGCCCTTCATCGCCGGATCGAACAGCGAATGACAGAACGAGTCGAGTAGACCCCAGCCCGCCGTACCAGACGCACGGGCCAGCAGCCCCTCCTCAAACCGTACGTGCAGGTTTCCTGCATACGGCTTCCCTTGTCTTTCACCGCACAGACCTTGGAGTTGCTGACTTGAAAGCCCGAGGCGACCACCAGCGTTCAAGCCCATGCTTGCGCCAGAGGGCGTCCTCTTGCACGAGCGACCATGCAGGCCGGGGCGCGTTGTGCTTCCGCGCCCACCACCGCGCAATACGCTGCGCTATGTAATGATCCAGCTTGGCTTTCGTCCGTTGCCGGATCCGTCCGAAGTATCCCCTTGCTCCGCGGATGTAGCTGTTGAGTTGCCCGATTTCTTCTTCGAGGCTCAACGAGGTCCACCTTGTCCGCCGGCGGAGTTGGTCGTGTACGCGGTCGCGCGCCTTCCGCGACATTTCCAACCGCATTCGTCCGTTCCGCCATCGGACCTCGTGTCCGAGGAAAGCAAAGCCGTCCGACGCGTGCGTCACGCGAGTTTTCTCCGGATGAAGCGATAGCCCCAAGCGGCCCAACAGGGTCTTGATCCAGGACAATTCGCGATCCGGTCGGCGTCGTGTGAGCACGACGAGGTGAGTCGCCCGGGGGAGTCTCACCCCCGGGCGCTCGCAGAACCGTACGTGAACCTCTCAGCTCATACGGCTCCCCTCATCCAGCCGCAGGTCGAATTCCCAGCAGATCCCAGTGAGCGAAGAGCTTCGGATCACGGCGCGCAATGCGTCCGATCCAGTACTCGGCTCGCCGGTGATGGTGCCTCAACCTCATACGGCTTTGCTTCCTTCGCGCGGTTCCTCCCGATCTTCGGTTGACCGCCAATCGAAGCTGAATGACGCGACCCCTTCGGTCCCTCCGCTTTCGCGGAGCTCATCCCTAGGTCGGGCCCGGGCGCGCCTCGGTTGGCTCTTGCCAACGCGTAGGCATGCGCCAGGATGTCCGGACGGTAGACCTTGTCGTAGAGCGCGTAGAAGCGGAACTTCGGCTCCTTCTTGGCCCGTCGGTACAGCGCCCTTTGCAGCTCCCGGATCTTCGAAGGAGTTTCTAGCGTCATCGCAATCCCCCGTCCTTCGCGGCAATGGGTGGCATCGACAAGTAGAGCCCCTTCCCTCCAGCGGTTTTCACTGCCTTCTCAGGTACTACGGACTCGTCCGACTCCTCGCCGGCCCGCGCGCCTCGGCTTGCGGCCTTGTGCGTGCGCTGCGGTGGCCATCCGCGCCGGTCGAGGTCTCCCGCGTTCAACGTCTTCCTTTCTCTAAGGCACGAGGCGGCTCAGGTCGCGGGGGAACAGCGCCGCCAGCCGGACGTTGGACAGGCCGAGGAGCTGCATCAGGAAGCGCTCGAGGCCGATCGCGAAGCCACCGTGCGGCGGCATCCCGTAGCGGAACGCGTCGAGGTAGGCCTCGATGCCGGCACCCGTCATCCCCCGCGCCGCGAGCGCAGCCAGGTAGTCTGCGTGGCGGTGGAGCCGCTGTCCTCCCGTCACCAGCTCGGCGCCGCGGAACAGGAGGTCGAACGAGCTCGAGTACTCGGGACGCGCCGGGTCCGGATGCGTGTAGAACGGCCGCTTCGCCAGCGGGTACCCGGTGACGAAGAGGAAGTCGCTGCCGTGCTCCTTCTTCGCCCGCTCGCCGAGGAGGCGCTCCCCCTCGGGGGAGAGGTCGGGCTCGGCGCTCTCGGGCGTCTCCGAGAAGTGGACGTCCGGAACGACGGTCGGGAGCTCGGGGAGCTCGACCTCGAGAAGAGAGAGCTCCGCTCCGCACGCGCTCCGGATCTCACCGAGCATCTCGCGCAGGACCTCGACCAGCAGGCGCATGACCTCGAAGTGGTCCTCGATGAACCCGAGCTCCACGTCGAGGCTGGTGTACTGGTTGAGGTGGCGCGCGGTGTCGTGCGGCTCGGCTCGGAACACTGGGCCCACCTCGAAGACGCGCTCGAACACGCCCACCATGATCTGCTTGTAGAGCTGCGGGCTCTGCGCGAGGTACGCCTCCCGATCAAAGTACTTCACCGCGAAGACGTTGGCGCCACCCTCGGTGGCGGAGGCGACCAGCTTGGGCGACGCGATCTCGACGAACCCGCGGGCGTCGAGCGCCGTCCGGAAGCCGCGGAGGGCCGCCGCGCCCAGGCGGAACACGGCCCGCCGAGTGGGATGGCGGTTGGCGATGACCGCCTGCCCGAGCAACGTCGCGAGGCCGGCTTCGATCCTCCGCTTGCTCAGCAGGACCGGCGCGTCAGCCGCGGCCGGGGAGAGGGTCCGAATCGCGGTCGGATGCAGCTCGACGCCGCCGGGCGCCTTGGGTTCGGCGCGGACCTCGCCCTCGATCTCGATGACCGACTCGAGCGGGACCCCGTCGAGCGGCGCGAGCGCGCCGGGCTCCGCCACCACCTGCGTCAGGCCCCAGCCGTCGCGGACCAGGACGAACTGAACCTGAGAGAGGCGTCGGATGGCGTGCAGCCAACCTGCGACCCGCACGCGATGACCGACGTGTGAAGCGATGTCCGCTGATCGGACCCGTTCCATGGGATGCTCCTGTCGCTGGCCCTGCTGGTGTTACGGAAGCACACCCCAGCAGGCCCAGCTGCCGTCAGGTGCGTTCCCGCAGATCTCCATCCTCGCTGGAGTGCATGACCCCTCGATAATCGAAGGCGCGCCGAAGAGTCAAACCGGCGCCGCGCTGGCGCGAGCTCGGCACGCCTGCGACACTCGCGCGCGATGCGGGCCTACGGCTGGCTCCTCCTCGCCTGCGCCTCCTGTCGGGCACACGAGGTGACCGTCGAGGACCTCGCCCCCGACGGTGACGCTCTCACTCGCGTCGAGCTCGGGACGATCCAGCGGATCGCGGATACCACGGCTTTGGAGGTGAGGCGGCTCTTGCCGCAGCTCCCGTCGCCGCTGGTCCTCCGGGTCGGGACCGGCCACCACGTGATCGCGGAGACGGGAGAGGCGGGCACGACCCTCGGTCCCAACGTCGTGTACTGGACCGTCGATCCCGAGCGCGGCGTGGTGGAGGTGGCCGAGCACCAGCTGCGCGCGACCCTGTTCCACGAGCTGCACCACCTGGTGCGCGAGCGGACGATCGCTCGCGCGTCGGTCCTGGACGCCGCGATCACCGAGGGTCTGGCCACCGTGTTCGAGCGCGACTTCGCCGGCGCCCGCGTGCCGTGGGGCGAGTACCCTCCCGACGTCTCGGCGTGGGTCGACGAGATACGCGCGCTGCCGCCCGACGCACCGCACGATCGATGGATGTTCACGCACCCCGACGGCCGGCGATGGATCGCCTTCAAGGTCGGAACCTACCTGGTCGATCGCGCGATCGCCGCCACCCGAAGATCCTGCGCCGCGCTGGTCTCCACCCCCACTGCGGACATCGTATCGATGGCCGGGCGGTAGGCGTTCGAGAACGGCGCCGGGCTCGCTGCCCGCGACTCCCGCGCGGACCGTGCAACGAGCCGCTCGCGCTCACGAGCTTCGGACCCTTGAGCTCGAGGAACGGCGGCACCTCGGTTGCATGCGCTCAACACATGGATCCCAGGCCGAATCATCCAATCTTGAGAGCCGAGATAGCCGGCGTGCTCCACCGATGGCCGTGGCTGCTGGCGCTCGGCCTGTTCATGATCCTCGTCGGCGCATTTGCGCTCACCTCCGCGATCGCCGCGACGGTCGCCTCAGTGGTCTTCATCGGTAGCCTGCTCATCATCGCCGGCATCGCTCATGTTGCGCTGGCGCTGTCCTCGCGCGGCTGGAGGGGGCGAGGCCTCTACCTCCTGAGCGGAGTTCTCGCGATCGTCACCGGCTTCGTGCTGGTCGCGAGACCGGGGATCGGAGCGGAGGTGCTCACGCTCGTGGTGGGCCTCCTCTTCCTCGTCGGCGGATCGATGCGCATCGTCTCCGCAGTGGCAGATCGCTTCCCCAGCTGGGGATGGTCGCTGGCGAGCGGAATCCTTGCCGCCGTGCTGGGCCTCCTCGTCATCGCGAGCTGGCCCCTGTCGGGGACCTGGTTCCTCGGGATGTACCTCGGATTCGATTTCATCTTCAGCGGTGTCACCTGGGTGGCGTTGAGCCTGGCGCTTCGCCGGCTCGCGACGCCTGCGGCTCGGCTTCATCCGACCCCGGTCTGAGCCGGCTCAATTTCCGGGCGGCGCGCAACCCATGAACGTCTGCTCGGTTGGATCGAAGAGCGCCCGGCACACGTAGTCGGGGGTCCGGCAGTCGCCGGCGCCGGCGCACTCCTTCACGCACAGGCCGTCGAAGTCGAGCGCGCATCGGGATCCGGTGGGGCAGGCGCTGTCGACGCAAAACGCGGTGCAGTAGCCGCCCGGGAAGGCGGAGACGCAGACGGCCGCAAAGGGCGTACCGTACTCCGCGCAATCGCCGGCGACGGTGCACGGGTCTCCGATGGCGCCCGACGGTCCCCCGTTACAGTCGGAGTCGCTCGCCATCGTGCACTGCGACGGGCAGCATCCGTCGCCGCCGGCGCAGGCCGTGATCGGAGTGACGATGCAGTCCGCGTTGCAGGTAGCCGGGCTCCCCACGTAGGTCGCGACCTCGCAGGCGCCGCCGGTGCAGCTGGTCGGGCAGTCGCCGTCGCAGGTCTCGCCGGGATCGACGGTACCGTTGCCGCACGTGGTCGAGCAGTCGTCGTCCGCGCCGGCACATCCCGCCGGACAGCAGCCGTCGCCGCTCTGACACTGTGTGATCAATTGCCGTCCGCAAGCGACGTTGCAGGTAGCGGCGCTGCCGGTAAGGATGTCGATGGTGCAGGCGTTGCCGTCGTCGCAGCTCGACGGGCAATCGCCGTCGCAGGATTCGCCGCTGTCGATCGTCCCGTCGCCGCAAGTGGACGAGCAGTCCGAGTCCATTCCGGCGCAACCGGCCGGGCAGCAGCCGTCTCCCGCCGTACACGCCGTGATCGGAGTGAAGGTGCAGCTGAAGCTGCAGCTCGAGATCGATCCGATGGCGGCGTCGACAGTGCAGGCCACCCCGTCGTTGCAGCTGGCAGGGCAGTTGCCGTCGCACGTCTCACCCGGATCGATCACGCCGTCGCCGCAGGTCGCGGAGCAGTCGTCGTCGTTGGCGTTGTCGCAGCCCTCCGGGCAGCAGCCGTCGCCGTTGGTGCAGTTCTGGATCGGCGTGGACGTGCAGGAGGCGTTGCAGGTGGCAGCGCTCCCGCTGAGCGTGTCGGTCGTGCATGCGCTCCCATCCGAGCACGCAGCCGGGCAGGCGCCCGCCGCGCCGGCGGCGATCGCCTTGTCGCAGGTCTCACCCGGATCGATGGCCCCGTTGCCGCACTTGTTTCCCGAGCCGGGCGGACGCGGGTTGCCCGACGGGCGGGATCGGGGAGACGGGCACGCGGTCGCGAGGGCCGTCAGGAGGAGCAGGGGAAGGAGAGAACGAAGCATTCCGCCCCGCATACTACGGCGGCGGGGATGAGATCTGCCTACTCTTTCTTGGCCTCGATCGCCTCGTTGTAGGAGGTGTTCTGTACCAGCTCCGTCAGTCGCGCTGCGAACGTTCGCACCAGATCCGCGCGTCCGCGTTGCTCGGCGTCCTTGAGCGCTCGCCGCGTGGTGAAGAACGCTCGCTCAGAATTCACGAAGTACTCGACGGCGAGCAAGGTGGCTTGCAGGGCTGAGGCCGTGATCGAACGGGTGGAAGCCACGAACTCGAAGTCGTCCCCCTTCTCGTTGCCGACCACCAGCCGGACCTCGCCGACGGCGTCGGTGTGGGATCGCTGCTGGCTGTCGTCGAGCTTCGCGTCGATCGAGAAGCCGACGAACGTCAGCGTCCGCAGGGAGAGGTACTCGGGTGAGAGCTGCTGGATCAGCCCGTGGAAGAACGCGTCGACCACGCCGACGCCATCGCCCTTCACGGTGCGCCGGCGGGTGTCGTCTCCTTCGAGACCCGGCGGCGCGATCGTCGCCTCGACCTTGGTCCGGCCTTTCTGGAGATCCTCCTCGATCACGCACTTCTCGAGGATGAGCTCGAGATAGTCGTCGCGCAGGACCTCGCGCATCAGACGTTCGCTTCTTTCCTGAGTCTCCTTCACGTCACCCGAGATCATGAGCGTTACGGCGGGCAGAATCCAGTACGTGGTGCGCAGTAGTGCCGGAGAATCTTGGGCTGCTGCGTGACAGGATCGCAGCAGAAGCCGCGCGGAGGTTCGTTCAACAGCTCAGTCAACAGGCACACCGTGCCCTCGTCTTCGCACGGGCCCGACGTCTCCGGATCACAGGAGAAGTAGGTGTCGGCGCAGAGCATGCCGCCCGGACAATCGACCTCTCCGACACACTCGATGCCACACACGCCGACGGAGCCGATCCCCTCGATGATGCTCTCGACGCAGGGATCCTCGCCGCAGCCCTGGTCGCAGGCGCGGCATTGATTGGGATCGGGCGAGCCGCACGTCTCGTTCGTGGTGTCACAGAACGACCGCAGCGGGCACAGCGTGCTGTCCTCGCAGCGGCCGGCCTCGCACTGACCGGCGATGCAGACCGCGTCGAGCGGGCAGTCGCCGGTGCTCCGGCATCCGCTCACACACGCCTCCGATAGGGGATCGCAGATCTGTCCGATCGGGCAATGGGCGTCCTCCCCGCACAGGCCCTCCTCGAGGCACTGTGCGGCGGCGACATGGCAGAAGAAGCCATCGGGGCAATCGAGGTTGCTGCCGCACCCCGTCAAGGATTGGCAGGAGCCGAACGCGTTACAGAACGCGTCGGAGGCACAGTCTTCGGGGCCGGTGCAGATGCATCGGCCGCTCGCCTGCTCGCAGGTGAGACCCGGAGGGCAGACCGCGTCCGACCCGCAGCCGCAGTTGCCGTTGGGAAGCTCGACGAAGCCGTCCGGGCAGCACCCGACCCCGGTGCAGACGCACGCCTTGGCCCCCGCGCTGTAGACGTCGCCTTCGGGACAGCAGCCGTCATTCGCGCAGGTGCATCCGCCGCCGACCTCGTCGTAGCGATAGCCGACCGGGCAGCAGCCGTCCGCGTGACAGGCGCATTTCGCCTCGGTCTCGTCGAACCGGAAGCCCGGCGGGCAGCAGGCGTCGCCCGCGCAGACGCAGCTCGCCGTCTCGGGATCGAAGACGTGATCGCTGGGACAGCAGACGTCGCTCTCGCAAATGCAGCTGAAGGTGGGCGCATCGAAGCGCGTGCCCTCGGGACAGCAGGCGTCACTCTCGCACACGCAGGTGTCCGCCTCGGTCGAGGTGGAGGCGAAGAACGTGAAGCCCTCTGGGCAGCAGGCGTCGGAGGTGCAGCGACAGGTGCCCTCGACGCACGCCATGCCCTCCGGGCACGCGCCGTCGTTCATGCATACGCAGTCGCCGTCGCTGGAGAGCTCGAAGCCGAGCGGGCAGCCGCTCTCGAGCGGGCTCCGGCCGCACGCGAACAGCAGCCCGAGCCACAGGCTAGAGCGCCACATCGTACTCGATCCTGATCTCCGCCCCCGGGGGCGGGACGTAGGCACCGGGGAACTCGACGCCGCGGCGATCCGCGCGGAGCACCCAGCCCATGGTGGCGCTCATGGGGATCTCGACGCCGTCGACGAACACGTGGACGGTGGTGCCCGGGGGCGCCGACAGCGGAAAGAAGCGGCGCAGGCCGGCCAGCGTGATCGCCAACTCCTCCACGAAGGGTGCGAAGTCGGCGGTGCAGATGCTCTCGATCAGCCCGTTCGTCCGGCGCGCCACTTCGAGATACCGATCCCCGGACTGCGCGCGCGCGCCGAAGATCCGCTCCTCTCCAGGCGCGACGCAGCCGTCGGGTTCGGGACCGACGACGGCCGAGAGCGAGACATTCACCTCGCGACCCGGGCCTTTGATCGAGCTCAGAAAGCGCACGTACTGATCGACCGTCCCGAGCGAGCCGTCGTCCTCGTCGCTGACCACGATGATCGCGAGCGCCGCCTCGTCGCGCAGGAAGCCGGCGTTGAAGCCGCCGATCAGGGGCGCGGTGAGCGCGGTCGACATGGCGGCCAGGCCTTCCTCGAGCCTGATCTGGAGATCGTCGGGGAACGAGACGGCCTGCTCGAACACCAGGTCGGGGTTGGCGGTGCTCGGATCGATGAAGCGCGGGTCGCCGCGCAAGCGGCCTCGGTCGGCGCTGGGCGTCGTGAGGTCCGTGCTGGTGACGCCGACGTGATAGTCCACGTCGGCCTGGACCAGCACCGAGAGAAAGCGATGGAACTGGGTGGCCAGCCGGTCGCGCTCGTTGCTGAGGCTCGCCGAGTTGTCCACGATCCAGAGGACGTCGACGACGGCACGCTCCTGGGCGAAGAGGTCCGTCTGTCTGGGCCCGCGGACGATCGGTGGCAGAAGCTCGACCGGCAGGATCTCGGGCGGCGTCGGGTCGGTGGGCGTCACCTTCGCCTCTGCGACGTCCGGCGTGATGATGCGGGGCCGAACACGCGCGCGTCCGAAGGGCCCCGTCGGGTCGCTCCCACCGCAGTTGCAGGCCCCGGCCGTGGTCAGCAGCAACAACAGCGGCACCAGGGCGACCTGCATCGAGCGCACTCCGTCAATGCTCCCCACCGTAGGTGCCTCGCGCCTCCCGAACCTTACCGGCTCGCTGGCGGAATGGGCGGGCAAACCTCAAAAGACCCCTCCGACCGTCGCCATCGCGCCATCCTCGAAAGGCGCCATCGCGATCTTCATCGACGGCCCGATCCGGTGGAGGTGCGGGACCAGCAGGCCGATGCTGGCGCCGGCCAGGCCCCCCGCGATCACGTCGGTGGGAAAGTGAGCGCCCGAGCGCACGCGCTGGTAGCCGACCAGCGCGGTCAGGGCCACGCCGACCCCCGTGACGATCCAGCCCTCCAGCGGATCCCTCTCGAATGCAAGATAGCTTGCCGTAGCAGCCAACCCGGCACAGATGGACGTGTGACCGGAGTAGAAGGCGAGCGCGCTGTTGGTGTCCGAGCTGACCATCCCCGTCTGTCGTAGCTCCCGATACGCGAGCGGGCGCGGGCGCCGCACCGCGATCTTGACGAGATCCGTCACGGCGAAGTTCACGACCGCACTCTCGGCGTACATCAGAAGGTAGGCGATCGGCGATTCGCCGCGATCGAGGATCGTCGCCGCTGCGATGTCGGCGACGGCGTAGGCCGCGGCGAGGCCGACGCCGAGGTTGCTGAGCAGCGAGCCGCTCGGCTCGGGTTCGTCCTTGAGGGCGGTCGGCCGGTCGATGGCGAGGAGGACGCTCGGATCGGTCGGCTCCTGCGGGCGAAGCTCGCCCGTCCGGATGATCAGCTCGAGCAGGACTCCGAAGGCGAGGCTGGCGCCGATGGTGCCGGCGTCGCCGAGCGGATCCACGCCGAACGCCGGAAGCTCCGCGGCCGCAGTGGAGGTGGACGCGGTGGCGGGCGCCGCCCAGAACGTCAGGAGAAGGATGGGGATCATCGCGGCCGAGCCTGCCCTCCGCAGAGATCGGCGTCACGCGCGCGACGGGCCGCACACCGGAAATGCGAGCCGGACCCCCGGAAAGATCGAGGTAGGTGATTGGATCCTGATGTGGGTTATGGTGTGCTCTTACCGACCAGGAGTCACCGCCATGCACCTGTACCGCATCCTCAACCACCGCACCGGGCTGTACCTCGACCTGCACGGTCGCTGGACCGACGTCGGCCGCCTCATGACCCGGGATGAGCTCGAGACCCTCCGGGGCGCCGACCCGGAGCTCTACCCGGACGACGTGGAGATCGAGCGCGTCGCGATCCGGGTGCTCGCTCGCTTTGGCTTCGACGAGGAGATCCCGAACGTCGCCGAGCGCGCCGACCAGGCCCGCAAGGCCCTGGCGCGATACACCTCCCACGCGGCCTGAGCCGGGCTACGCCGCCACGGTATCGCGGCGGGCTTCCAGCTCCCGCGCCAGCGCCAGATAGCACTGCGATCCGCGGCTCGCGAGATCGTACAGGATGCAAGGCTGGCCGAAGCTGGGCGCCTCGGAGAGCCGGATGTTCCGCGGGATCATGGTCTGGAAGACCTTGTCCGAGAAGTAGCCGCGGACCTCGGTGACGACCTGATGCGCGAGGTTGTTCCGGGGATCGTACATCGTAAAGACGATGCCCTCGATCTCGAGGGCGGGGTTGAGGCTGTCCCGCACCATCTCGATGGTCTCGGTGAGCTTCGAGAGGCCCTCCATCGCGTAGTACTCGCACTGGACGGGGATGAGCACGGTGTCCGCGGCGGTCAGCGCGTTCACCGTCAGGAGATCGAGCGACGGCGGGCAGTCGATCACGATGTAGTCGTAGCGATCGCGGATCGGCGCCAGGATCTGGCGCATCTTCGTGTGCGGATCCTCGAGGCTCGCCAGCTCGAGCGCGGCGCCCGCCAGGTCCGAAGAGGCCGGCGCCACGCCGAGGGTCTCGAGCCCCGTTGGCAGGATGATCTCGTCGAGGGCCCGCCCGCCGATGAGCGCGTCATAGACGCCGGCGTCGAGCTCGCGGGTCGCGATGCCCACGCCGCTGGAGGCGTTACCCTGCGGATCCGTGTCGACGATCAGCACCCTCTTCCCTTCGGCCGCCAGCGAGGCGCCCAGGTTCACGGCGGTGGTTGTTTTTCCGACGCCGCCTTTTTGATTCGCGATGGCGATGACACGGCACACGAGAGCAATGGCGGTAGCACGCGCGCGGAGGAGCTCGCAACGGTTGACACGCGAGTCAACGCCCTCGTACACCGCCAGCGGCTGACACGCTGCGCCAAAGGAGGAAGGGATGAAGATCCTGGTCACCGTCAAACGCGTCACGGATTACGAGCGGAAAGTGAAGATTGCGCCCGACGGGTCCGCTCTGGTCACCGAGGGGATGAACTTCGTCGCCAATCCTTTCGACGAGATCGCGGTGGAGGAGGCGCTCCGGCTGGTGAAGGTCCACGGCGGTGAGATCGTCGTGGTCAGCGTCGGCCCGAAAGATGCGAGCCAGCAGATCCGACAGGCGCTCGCGATGGGCGCGAACCGCGGGATCTTGGTGGTGAGCGACGCCGAGACCGATCCGGACGCCGTCGCCCGCGTGCTGGTGAAGATCGTGGGCGATGAGAAGCCCGACCTCGTGATCATGGGGAAGCAGGCCACCGACGACGACGCGAATCAGGTCGGCCAGCTCCTCGGCGGGTACCTGGACTGGCCGCAGGCCACCTTCGCTTCGAAGGTCGAGGGTCTCGACTCGGAGTCTGAGAAGGCGCAGCAGCCCGGCATCGCGATCGCGGGCGACAAGGCCACCGTGATCCGCGAGGTCGACGGCGGGCTGGAGACGCTCGAGCTCACCCTGCCGGCGCTGATCACCACCGATCTGCGGCTCAACCACCCGCGCTTCGCTTCGCTCCCCGGGATCATGAAGGCGAAGAAGAAGGAGATCAAAGAGATCCCCATCGGGAGTATTGGAATCGACGTCTCGCCGAAGGTCCGCAACGTCAAGTACGCGGAGCCTCCGGCACGCAAGGCCGGCGTCGTGGTCCCCGACGTGGACACACTGATCGACAAGCTGAAGAACGAAGCCAAGGTCATCTGACGAAGGGAGCCGAGAGATGTCGAACGTTCTGGTCGTCGCAGAGATCGCAGAAGGAACCGTCAAGAAGACCACGCTCACGTCCATCACGTTTGCGCGCCAGGCCGCAGAGCGGACCGGCGGCAACGTGCAGGGTCTGGTGATCGGATCGGGCGCAGGCGCCGCCGCGGCCGAGCTCGCGAAGTACGTCAGCGCCGTGCACTTCGCCGACGCACCCGGCCTCGAGAATCCCACCGCCGAGGCCTACGCCAAGGCGATCGCAGCCGGGGCCAAGGCGGCGGGCGCGGGCATCGTCTGTATGGCCGCCACCGCGCACGGCAAGGACGTGATGCCGCGGGCGGCCGCGCTCCTCGGCGCCGGCATGGCGTCGGACATCCTGGGCTTCGCGGGTCAGGGACTCTCCGTGACGCGACCGGTCCAGGCCGGCAACGTCATCGCGACGGTCGAGATCACCACCGACGTCAAGGTGATCACCACGCGGCCGACCGAGTTCGAGGCCGCGCAGCCCGCCGCCGCCGCCGGCGCGGTCAGCCCGCTCGCGGTCGAGCTGGGCGCGATGAAGACGCGCTTCGTGAAGTTCGATCGTGTCGCCTCGGAGCGCCCGGAGCTCACCGAGGCGCGCGTGGTCGTCTCGGGCGGACGCGGCCTCAAGGAGGCAGGCAACTTCGCCAAGCTGGTGGAGCCGCTCGCCGACAAGCTCAACGCGGGGATCGGGGCCAGCCGGGCCGTGGTCGACGCCGGCTGGGTCCCGAACGACATGCAGGTCGGGCAAACCGGGAAGGTGGTCGCACCCGACCTGTACATCGCCGTCGGCATCTCGGGCGCGATCCAGCACGTCGCCGGGATGAAGGGCAGCAAGACGATCGTCGCCATCAACAAGGATCCGGAGGCGCCGATCTTCCAGATCGCCGACTATGGCCTGGTGGCGGACCTCTTCAAGGCCGTCCCCGAGCTGACCGAGAAGCTGTAGCGGGTCGGTTTGCGTGCTACCTTCTCCGCGCTCGGATGCACGCGGAGCTCCTGATCAATCGAGACCTCGGCGAGACCCGGGTCGCGCTCCTGGAGGAAGGGGTCGTCAAGGAGCTCTACGTCGAGCGTGACGACGAGCGCGGCGTCGCGGGCAACGTCTATCTGGGAAAGGTCACGCGGGTGCTGCCCGGGATGGACGCGGCCTTCGTCGACATCGGGCTCGAGCGGGCGGCCTTCCTCTACGTCGACGACGTGGTCCGCCCCGGCGAGGAGCCCGACGAGGAGCCGGTGGCAAAGGAGAGCCCCTCGATCGGGTCGCTGCTCGCCGAGGGCCAGATCATCACGGTCCAGGTGGCGAAGGAGCCGATCGGGACCAAGGGCGCGCGCGTCACCAACTACGTCACCATCCCGGGCCGCTACGTGGTGTACATGCCGACGCTCGATCGGATCGGGGTCTCGCGGAAGATCACGGACGACGCCGAGCGCCAGCGTCTCAAGAGCGTGCTCGAGTCGCTGCAGCGGCCGAACGAGGGCGGGTTCATCGCGCGGACGGTCTGCCGGGGCCTGGGCGCCGAGGAGCTGGCGCACGACCTCGAGCTGGTTCGATCCGTCTGGCGCGACCTTCGCGGCAAAGCCACACAGGCCGCCCCTCCGGCACTGCTGGCGCGCGATCTGGACCTGGTGCTGCGCGCGACGCGCGACCTGTTCACCGAGGGGATCGATCGCCTGGTGATCGACTCGGCCGAGGACGGCGGGCGCATCGAGAAGCTCGTGATGAGCTACGCGCCCGAGCTGGTGTCGCGGATCGAGGTGGCCGAGGACGCCGTCCCGCTCTTCGATCGCTTCGGGATCGAGGCCGAGATCGAGCGGGCGTTGATCCGGAAAATGACGCTCAAGAGCGGCGTCACGATCGTGATCGACGAGGCCGAGGCGCTGACCGCGATCGACGTGAACACCGGGCGTTTCGTCGGCTCACGCGACCTCGAGGCCACGATCCTCAAGACCAACCTGGACGCGGCCAAGGCGATCGCCGCCCAGATCCGGCTGCGGAACCTGGCGGGAATCATCATCATCGACTTCATCGACATGCAGCGACCGGAGAGCCGCAACAAGGTCTACGAGACCTTCATGGAGGAGATGGCGAAGGATCGCGCCAAGACGCACGTCCTCCCGATCACCGGCGTCGGGCTGGTGCAGATGACCCGCCAGCGGGTGCGGACCTCGCTGGGCCGGACGCTGACCGAGCCCTGCCCGTACTGCGACGGGCGAGGACGCCTGCGCTCGAAGACGACGATCTGCCACGACGTGTTCCGGGAGGTGCGGCGCCAGGCCCACGCCCACCCGCAGGGGGCGATCGTGGTGAGCGCGATGCCCGAGGTGGCGGCGCTGCTCTCGGAGGAGCACCACGACCGGTTGATCGACCTGGAGAAGCGCCTCGAGCGATCGATCGTGGTCGAGGCGCGCGGTGATCTCCACCAGGAGGTCTATCAGGTCGCGGTGCGGCCGCGCTCGCTGGAGCTACCGTGAACGCGGTGCCGATCCTGCTCCTCGTGCTGTCGCAGTTCGACGCGCCCCCGATCACGGTGGTGAAGCCGGGCGGCGGCTATCTGACGGCGGACGGGATCTCGGAGGTGCCGCTCGAGGTCGTGCTCAACGGCGGCGGCGAGGTCAACAGCGCCAAGATCCGCGCCGAGGCCGGCAACGTGGGGCGGACCAACGTCATCACCGGTAACCGCGTGCGCTTCATGTACAAGGTTCCGAAGTCGAGCTCGACGGTCGAGGAGGTGCTCGACATCCAGCTTCGCCTCGAGAACGGCAACACCACCTCCACGATCTACACGCTGGTAATCGATCCGCCCTCCACCACCGAGATCAGTCTCTCGGCGAGCCCGGAGATCTTCGACGCCGAGTCCCCCCCGATCGTAGCGCTGTCGGCGCGCGCCAGCGGGCACGATCTGGAGGCGCTCCAGATCTTCGCGGACAAGGGCGAGGTCGTGGACGAGACGCTCACCGGAGATGCCTCGAACCTCGAGGTGCACGGCGAGCTGACGCCGCCCGATCTCCCGCCCGACGCGCCCAGCCACATGACGCTGATCGCGGTCGCCTCCTCCCTCTCCAGCTACGGCGTGGCGGTCGGCGGCGTGAGCGCACGGGCGCCGGTGCGGCTCTCGGTCGAGATCCCGCCAGGCAGCAGGCTCGAGATTGAGGGCGCGGAGAACTCGCCCGAGCCGGTCACCGCGCCGGCGGACGGGCGAACGGTGATGGACGACGTCCTGGTCCGGTACGGCTCCCGGGTCCGCGCCTTCGTGGTGGACAAGGGGAAGAGAAAGCCGCTCTCAGTGGTGCTGCCCACCGGGTTGGTCTCGCCGGGCGTGGTGGCGCCGATCCCAGGCCAGACGATCGCTGACGGAGGCACGGGCCCGTCGCTGGTGGTCGCGGTCCCGCCCTCGGCCCTGGGCGGCAAGCCGTTCTGGCCCGACCTGGCGGTCGAAGGCGCGAAGCTGGTCAAGACGATCGACATCGCGGAGAACGCCAAGGTCCTGGTGCTCCAGCGGCCGGTCGACGGCGGAAGGGTGACCGTCCTCCTCGACGAGGTACCGGCGGGCGAGATCGACTTCACCTCCTCCCGCGGTGTCAGCATCGACATCGATCCGGCCTCCACGGAGCGAGGCGAGCGCGCCGCCGCGATCGCGGTCGTGCACGACTCGCGGGGGCAGCCGACGGATCTTCCGGTGCCGCGCGTGCGCAGCGACGACGGCACGGTCCTGACGCCGAAGCGGACCGGGCCCGGCCAGTACCGCGTGGCGCTGGAGCCGGGGAGCCCGGGCGCGCCCGGCGACGAGATTGAGCTGACGGCCGAGCTGCCGCCCGCGCCGGTCATCGCGGGCGATGCGCTCGAGCTGATTCTCGGCGCGGACGAAGGTGACCTTGGAGGGCCCGCCGCCCGCGGTGCGGGTCCAAGAGACGCCCAAGGTCGAGACCGAGCTCGAGAAGGCGCACCAGGAGCCAAGCGAGCCGGCGGACCAGAGCCTGGGCGTGGGCTTCGCAGCGGTCGGTCTCGTGGGCGCGTCGTTCGGGCAGCTCCTGGTCGTCGGCGGCGGGCTGCAGCTCGAGATGCGGATGCCGTTCTGGGAGCGGCGCCTCGGTGCCCGCACCGGCGTCGAGTTCGTGCATCACAGCGGGAGCGGGAAGGCTCGATTCGGCGAGGGCACGCTGGACGCAAAAACGCGCATCGCCGGCTTCCTCATCCCCTTCGAGGTCATTTTTGCGTATGTCACCACGAGCGCGTTCGAGGCCACGATCCGCGGCGGTGGCGACGTGCGGTTCGAGCGGGGCGTGGTCACGATCGGCGGGGACAGCCCGGGCGGCATCTCGAACGTGGGATTCTCCGGCCGGGTGGGGCTCGACGCGATCTTCAAGATCGACGCCGGTCACATCACGGTCGGCGCGACGCTCGGAGGGCTCGGATCCAGCGCTTCGCGGTTCTCCACTCCGAACGCCGCGCTCTCCGGCTCGCTGCTCAGCCTGCGCGGAGATGTATCGTACGGGTTCTGGTTCTGAGCGCTGATCGAGGTCAATATGCGGCGGGCCGCACCCGTCGAACGGCCAGCGGCTAGGCATGATCGCATCTGCTCTCGCGCTGCCGGCGCTCCTCGTGGCTCTCGCCCAGGTGCCGCACGCCACCACGGCCACGGCCGCGGGCGACAGCGATGCCTTCGACGCCCTCATGGGCCAGCCGCCGATCGAGGACGACGCCTTCGGTCGGCCGGCGCTCTTCATCGAGGCGATCGAGCTGGTCGGAAACGACAAGACCAGCGACAGCGTGATCCTCCGCCGGATCCTCCTCGAGGTCGGCGATCTGATCGACGACCAGAAGGTGGAGGAGTCGCGGCTCCGCCTCCTCTCCACTGGGTTCTTCAAGTCGGTCGAGTTCAGCCTGCGGCGCGGGTCGAAGCGCGGACGGGTGCTGCTGATCGTGGAGGTGGTGGAGCGGAACACGATCCTGATCGACGAGCTCTACCTGGGCTTCTCTTCGGTCGCCCCGATCTTCGGCGGCTTCGGCGTGGTGGAGAACAACTTCCTGGGCCGCGGCGTCACCACCGGCGCCAGCTTCGTGGTCGGCCGCGATCGGCGCGCGCTCCTCGTCCGCTTCTTCGTCCCCGACCTCTCCAACACGCCGCTGCAGCTCTCCGGATCGGCGATCCTGCTCCAGGGCGCAGAGCTCCTCGATCAAGAGAACCCGGACGGCGAGCAGATCCACTACCGGCGGTACGGCGGCACGCTGGGCGTCGGGATCGGAGTGGCGCCCGCCCAGCGCGTCTCGCTGATCTACCGGCTCGAGTCGGTCCACACCGATCGACTGCCGAACCTCGACCCGGCGATCCTGCGCGGTGCGCCCTCGATCCAGTTCGACGACTCGGTCCTCTCCACGCTCTCGCTCACCTACGAGCGCGACACCCGCGACGACGCCTTCGTCCCCACGCAGGGCGATCGGGTCTCGCTCGGCGTGGAGCTGGGGACCTCGCTGATCGGCTCCAGCTACGAGTTCAGCAAGTACACCGCCGAGTACCAGCACGCGTTCCTGCTCTTCGGCTCTCACAGCCTGCTGGTCTCGGCGTTCGGCGGCCTGATCCAGGGGCACGCGCCGTTCTTCAACCAGTTCTTCATCAGCGACTACGCCTACTTCGCGTTCGGTCGCGACTCGCTGCCGCGCAACGCCGAGCTGAACTTCTCGGAGTCGAACGACTACGACGATCTGATCATCAACGCGAACGTCACCTACAACGTGCCGCTCCAGTCGGGCGGCTCGCTCCTGCTCCGGACCTTCTTCTACGGCGGCCTGGGGGTGACGGCGACCGCCTCCCTCGACGAGCTGCAGGAGGACCCGAGCGGGCGCGGCACCGGAGGCAAGGTCCCGATTCTCGTTCGACGCCGGCATCAAGCTCGACACGTTCGTGGGCAACTTCACGCTCTCGGTCGCCTACATCGTCGATCTGGTGCTGTGACCATGGGGAGCCCGGCGACAAGCGTCCTGCCCTGGTTCCTCCTGGCCGCGCTCGCCGGTCAGCCCAGGGAGGAGCCGGCCCCGCTGTCCGTCACGCTGGCCAGGGGGAGCCGGATCGTGACCGCCAGCTTCGACGTCACCTCGGCCTTCACCGAGCAGTTCCGCAAACGGCTCAACGGCGGCATCCTGAGCACGGTCGAGATCGAGATGAAGCTGCTCGACACGGACAACGCGGAGGTCGCCGCGACCTCGCGCCGCTGTGATCTGCGCCTCGACATCTGGGACGACGTCCTGCTGGTTCGCATCCAGGATCCGGAGCGTACCCAGCGCAAGCGCTTCATCGCGGTCGACGAGGGGCTCAAGGCCTGTGGCGACGTCGATCGCGCCGTGATCGCCGACGGCACGCTCCTCACCCGGCCCGCCGGCTACCGGCTCTACGTGGCGGTCTCCCTCAACCCGGTCTCGGAGGATCTGCTCGAGCGGTCCCGGGAGTTCAGCTCGAATCCGCGGGGCGGCGGCGCCGGTCGCCCACCTTCGCTGTTGGGCGGCGTGGCCAAGCTCTTCCACGGGGATTCGACGGCGGGAGGGCAGACGTTTTACTTCCAATCGCAGATGCTGGTGAGACCGGGAGGTTGAGCGATGCTGCCGAGGATCTCCAGGTTCGAGCGCCGCATCATCATCGCGATCCTCCTCTGCGCGCTCACGCCCTTCCTCTTCTCGCTCTTCTTCATCCCGCAGATCATCGAGTCCCGATTGGCGCTCTCGATGCACCAGGACGTGCGCGAGCAGCTCGAGGAGAGCGCCCTCTTCTACCGGGAGTTCTTCGACGCCAAGAAGCGCGAGTACTCGGCCCGCGCCGAGTCGATCTCCAAGGATCCGGTCCTCATCCGCGCGGCCAAGGCGAGGAAGGTCGAGGACGTGAAGGAGCGCGTCGGACAGATCCTCGCCGACAACGCCGAGGTCCGGCGCGTGCGCGTATTCTCCGCCGCGGGCGATCTCCTGACGGAGCTCCCCGGCCCACCTGAACGGCTGAGCGACGAGTTCGTGCCCAAGACGCTGGCGCTGCCGCTCGGCATCGGTGATGCGCCGATGATGGAGATCGAGTTCATCCTACCGCGACGCTACCTGACCGATCGCGCCGACGCCGAGGAGGTCGCCACGCTCTACGCCACCTCGCTCAAGACCGAGGGCGATCGCGCGCGCTCGTTCTACCTCGGGTACATCGCGATCACCGCGATCGTGGTGGTGATGGCGCTGTGGGTCGGCTTCCTGCTGGCGCGTGGCGTGACCAAGCGAATCGCGCGGCTGGCCCTGGCCACCGAGCGCGTGGCCCGGGGCGAATCGGGCTTCACGGTGCCGGTCGGAGGCAGCGACGAGATCTCCGAGCTGATCGGAGGTTTCAACCGGATGATCGAGGAGGTGGCCGAAGCGCGCGATCGGATCGTCTATCTGGAGAAGGTCTCGGGTTGGCAGGAGTTTGCAAGAAGGCTTGCACACGAGATCAAGAACCCGCTGACCCCGATCCGGCTCTCGATCCAGGAGCTGCGGCGCCGGGCCCCCGAGACCGATGCGCGTTTCAAGAAGCTGGTGGAGGACGCCACCGACGTCGTCGAGGAGGAGATCGGCGCGCTCACCCGCCTGGTCGACGAGTTCTCTCAGTTCGCGCGCCTGCCCGAGGTGATCCCGGAGCAGGTGGAGATGAACGGCTATCTGCTGGAGTTCCTGGCGGCCCACCACAACTTCGAGCCCGACGCAAAGCTCACGCTCGAGGTGGAGTCGGACGATATCCAGGCCGGCATCGATCGCGTGCTGATGCGGCGCGTGCTCTCGAACCTGGTGATGAACGCGATCCAGGCGGCCGGGAAAGGTACCTCGGAGATCGAGGTCCGGTGCGCGCAGATCCCGGCGACGCGCATGATCGAGCTCAGGGTCGAGGACAACGGGCCGGGCGTTCCGCAGGATCTGGGCGAGAAGATCTTCGAGCCCTACTACACGACCAAACCGGAGGGCACCGGCCTGGGCCTGGCGATCGTGAAGAAGATCGTCCTGCAGCACGGCGGATCGATCGCGCTCCGGCGCAGCGCCAAGGGGGGCGCAGCGTTCGTGATCCTGCTTCCGCCGCTGGAGAAGACGCGCGCAACGCGGATCCCGAAGCCAGAACGCCGGGAAGCCGGGGCGTAGCGCGAGTCGCGTCGGGTCACCCGACGATTGCGGTGGCACTCACTTGCGAGCGCTTGCTCATCGTCCGACGGCTTGCCTATCGTCCGCTCCTTGCTGCGGCCAAAGCACCTCCTGCTCACCCTGCTCCTCACCGCGTGCGGCGGGCCGCAGAAGCCGGCGTCGAATGACGATGCTCCTCCGCCGCCGAAGCGGACGCGGCCGGTCCACTCCGACGCTCCGCCCGGACAGGCCGAGCTGGACGCGGCCATGACGGCGGCGCGGAAGGGTGATCTGGACGCGGCCGTCGAGCGCGCCCAGGCGGCGATCGCGGCAAATCCCCAGCTCGAGAACGCGTACCTGCTGTACGGGAGCGCCTGCGCGATGAAGCAGGACGCGTGCGAGGCCGACGCCTACCAGAAGGGGCTCGCGGCGCTGCCGCGCTCCGTCGCGCTGAAGAAGGCGATGGCGCTGGTCCATCTGGGAAAGAACGAGATGGACCAGGCGATCGCCATGCTCGAGGAGGTGAACGACGGCAAGGACACCGAGGTGATGTCGGACCTGGCCTACGCGTACATCTTCGTGGACCGGGCCGACGAGGGCGAGCAGCTCGCGAACAAGGCGCTCGAGATCGACCCCAAGTGTTTCCAGTGCAACATGACGCTGGGCCAGATCCACCTGATCAAGAAGCGGTACGATCGTGCGATCGCGGTCTACAGTCGTGCGAGCGAGCTGGTTCCGGAGGATCCGGCGCCACGGCGAAAGCTGGCGCAGGCGACCTACCTGGCCGGCAAGAAGAAGGAAGCCCTGGCGCTGTACGCCGCGGAGCTGGAGAAGACCGGCGACGACGACGGGCTCCGGTTCGAGTACGCCAAGGCGCTGCTCGGCGCCAAGAAGGCCAAGGATGCGGCCGGTGAGCTCCAGAAGCTCCTCTCGAAGAACCAGGACGAGCCGAACCTCCTCAAGCTGCTCCTGAAGGCGCAGCAGCAGGCCAAGGACAAGAAGGGCGTGAAGGCGACCGCCGCGCGTCTGAAGAAGCTGGGAGTGAAACCGTGAGCGACGATCCGAAGACCCCGCCCGCACCGGTGCCCGTGCAGATCAAGATTCGAGCTCGATCCGGAGACCGCGCAAGGCACCTACGTCAACATGGCGATGGTGAACCACAACGAGACCGAGCTGACGCTCGATTTCATCTATGTCCAGCCGCAAGAGCCGAAGGGAAAGGTCCGGGCGCGGATCATCTCCAGCCCCAAGCACGCGAAGCGGCTCCTCATCGCGCTCCAGGACTCGATCGCAGGCTACGAGCGGAAGTTCGGCGTCATCGACATCGGGCCCAACCTGGCGATGCCGACGGGCAAGATCCTCAACTGAGTCTCATCGCGCTCGGACCGGCGTCGCCTTCAGCGCGGCCTTGCCATCCTTCTCGTAGACCTGGAAGCGGACGGTCCGGCAGTTGTACTTCTTGATCAGGTTCTCGCGGTTCTTGGTCAGCTTCACGAGGAAGCGATCGAAGGCGAGATCGGCGGTGGCCTCGCCACACTTGCGACGCATGTCGATGAAGCGCTCGTACACCTGCTTGAAGTGGGCGTGATCGGCTGCGTCGAGGCCGTGGAGGCTGCCGGGCGAGGGACCCTCCGGCATTCCGTCGCCGGCCGACTGCGCGAGGAGGTCGGCGGGTACCGAGGCAACGACCGTCGCGTCGGGCTTGGACTCGTGGAGGGCGTGCTCCCCGGTGCCCTCATCCCGCGCCGTCTTGGCGAGCAGCTCCTCCTGGACCGGCGCGACCACCGTCTCCTCGGGGCCGAAGCTGCCGCCGTCTCCGAGCGAGGCCGATCCGAGACCCGCCGGCGCGTCGAGCGTGAGGCTGCCGCCGCCGCGAAGACCGACGCCCTGCGACACCGAGTCCTCCGGGGGAATGTAAAACTTCGGCTGCGGCGTCGGACGCGGAGAGGTCAGCGAGCCGGCCCGGAAGTACTCGGACTGCGACGGCATGAACGGCGACTCGGTCTGAGGTGCCGCGCCGCGGATCGAGGCGGCGGAGCGGGGCGGCTGGGGCGGCGCGCTGAGCCCGGCGTCGGCGGCCGCGTTCTGCTGAGCCTCCAGCGAGGCGATCGCCTCCGCGATGGCGGCGGCGCTATCGCCGTCCTCCTCGCCGCCGTAGTCGTCCATCTCGCTCGGCGCCACCTGGGGCAGGCTCATCGAAGCGATCGCCTCGGCGACCGCCGCTTCCTCCTCGTCGCGCGCGTCGTACGCGGCCGGCGGCGGCTTGATCGGCGAGCGGGCGGTCGACAGCGGCGGAGACGCCGGGGCCGGCGGAAATGTCGAGAGATCGGCGGGCTCGTAGAGATCCTCGTACGCCTCGGGCGGCGGTGCGGCCTTGGGCCGCTGCGACTGCAGCAGCGGGAGCGGGCTGGTCTGCAGATCCGCGCTGTTCAACCCGGGGAGCTCGCTGATCGGTGAGCCGTCGGCGAGCGACGTCGACGCCGAGAACGGCCGTGGCGGCATCTTCTGCATCATCATGTTGATGAGGCGGACCAAACGCCGGAACGGTCGGCTCACGTTACGCTCGGGCAGCTCGGCCTCGCCGCGGCCGAGCTGGATCGCAGAGAGATGCTCGGCGACGCGATCGATCGGCGACACGAACGTCCGGTAGTTCACCAGCCCGACCAGCAACGCCAGCATCAGCGACGCGACCAGGACTCCGATCAGGACCTCCTGCCGGCGGGCCAGATCCCGCAGCGGATCGGCGCTCGGGACCGAGAGGATCCAGCGGACGTTGTTGGAGGGCGCGGTCGAGGCGTACGAGCTGTAGGCGAGGCCGTCGGCGTACTTGTCGACCAGCACCGGCAGGAAGGGGAGCACGCCGCTCTCGAGGGGCTTGGTCAGCCGGCCGCCGTGGACCACGCCGACCGCCCTCGCGGAGTCGTCGACCACCTGCTTCGCGAACGCCGGGTCCAGCGTGGTGGTCACCTCTCCCGATCCGGAGACCACGGTGAGATCGCCGACGAACGACGACGCGAACGTCTTGAGCAGCGCAGGGTTGACCGTCCGTGCGATCAGGACGGCGCCCTCGGCCCGTCCGTCCTTGACGACAGGGGCGGCGCTCACCAGCGACAGCTTCCCGCGCTCGTCCCAGAAGCCGTCGAGCGCGAACCCTTGCTGCGTGCGGCGGAAGAGCGGATGTCCGACGATCACGCGCGGGGTCTCCGGGACGTCACTCGCCTGATCGGTGAGCACGATCCGGCCCTCGGCGTCGATCAGCCAGACAAAACCGCCCTCGGCGTTGGCGGCGAGCAGCTCGTGCGCGCTCTGGACCGCGGTGTCCTTGCGCCGTCCGGAGCGCCCGAGGTCGTCGAGGATGGCGGCGTTGCCGATCTCGCGCGCCAGCACCAGCGCGCGGCCGACCTCCTGATGGGCGTCGAGCCGGAGGCTCTGGCTGAGGCTCCGATCGGCGAGCTTGGCGGCGGTGGCGCCGGCGCGCTCGGCGCGACTGATCTCGGAGGCGGTGTCGACGTAGAGGGCCGCGCCCAGCGGGACGACCACGCAGAGGATGAGAAGGGTGAGGTGGCGGATCCAGAACGTCATCTTCGCTACGGGCTGTCGCCCTCGTCCTCATCGGGGGTGGCGCCGGCGGGCGCGGCGGGCGCGGTTTCAGCGCCGGGGGCGGCGGAGGGGGCGGCGGGGCGGACTCCGCGCGCTCCTGGTCCGACCTGAGATTGAGGGTGCCCACGTCGACGTCGTACTTCTTCACCTCGACGTCCCGGGTCTCGACCTGGCCGTTGATCCCCAGGACCCGGAGCGCGTACTGCCCCTCGACCGCGTTCAGCTCGAAGCTGCCGCGCTCGTCGGGCATCGCCACCAGCCCCAGGTCGCCGACGTGGATGACTCCGCGGATGTGCGGCCACTCCTTCACCCGGATCGGGCGAAGCTCGGACTCGCCCGCACCCTTGATCGCGCTGCAGGTGTACGCCTTCTCCTCGTTCGGCTTGAGAACACCGAACGACTCGTCACCGATCACCACCGTGATCGGATCGCGCTCTTCGTTGACCAGGATCACCTTCGCATCCACTTCACAGGCCGAGACTTTCGGAACGATCTCGAGGCCGCGGAAGGTCATCCGGAGGTGCTCGGTGGCCTCGGGGAGGACCTTCGACTCGTTCGCGCGCAGGAAGATCACGACGTCGGTCGTGAGCGCTTCGAGGCTCTTGGCGGGGGCCGCCACTTGCGTCACGGTGTAGCCGAGCTTCTCCTCTGTCGTCTCTGCGCGGGCGCGCCGAACGGTCCCTCGGACGCGCGCCGCCGCCGCGAGGCCGGGGCAGGCGAGCGCCGCCGCGGTGAGTATGGTGCAGAAAAGCCGTCTCATGACGCGGTGTTCGGATAAATTGCAGGATCCGGAGAACGTGTCAAACAAGGTGGCGCGCCGATGTCCGCACCCCTCCCCACAGTGAAACAGGTTTGGGCGGCGCGCCTCGCGCCGGCGCTCTGGCTCGGCGCGGGCCTGTGGGATTTGGCCCTCGACGACCCGCGGCTACGATTTCCGGCCCATCTGGTCGCGGTCGCGCTCATGGGCGCCGCCTGGCTCGCGCTGCTCCACGCGGCGCCGACCCTCTCTCGGCGCCAGGTCTGGACGCTCGTCGGGGTGGGCCTCGCGCTCCGGATCGCGGCGCTCTTCGCCGCCCCCGCCTTCTCCGACGACGTATTTCGATACGTCTATGAGGGTCGGGTCGTGTGGTACCGCGGCCCCGCCTTTCCCTTCGCCCATCCGCCGGCCGACGCGCCCGCGCTCGGCGTTCCGCCGCATCTCCTCGACGAGGCGTGGCGCCGGATCAACCACCCGGACATCTCGACGATCTACCCGCCCTTCGCGCAGGCCGTGTTTGCCGCCGCCGGCGGGCTCGGCGAGCTGTTCGGCCGCACGCTCCTCTGGCTCAAGCTCCTCCTGGTCCTCGCCGATTCTCGGGACCTGGGCCACGCTGGCCGCGGTGCTCCACCGGCAGGGGCGGCCGATCGGGTCGTCGATCGCGTGGGGCCTGTGCCCGCTGACGGTCCTGGAGATCGCGCGCGAGGGACACGCCGACGTGCTGAGCGCGCTCGGCCTCGCCCTCGGCCTGGCAGCGTTCGTCGCGGCCCGCCCGCGGCTCGGCTATGCGGCCTTCGCGACGGCCGCGCTCGCCAAGCTCAACGGGCTCGTCGCGCTGCTCGCCGCCGCCCGCACCACGCGCAGGGGCCTCGCCGTCGGCCTCGGGCTCGCCGCGCTCCTCGGAGTCCCCTTCCTCCTCGCAGGCGCGCACGCGGGCTTCGGCCTCACGCAATACGCGACGCGCTGGCGCGCCGGCGACGGCCTGTTCTCCCTGGTGCTGCGGGGGTCCGAGGCGATCCTCGGCGGCGACTGGCGCCGGCTCACCGGCTCGGGGCTCACGATCACGAAACAGGCGCTGGCGCGGGGGCTGACGGCGCTCCTCGGCGCCGGCGTTTTGATCGCGATCCTACGGTCGCGCGCGCCGGTCGAGGCCATCCCCCGCCGCGCCGGCCTCTTGCTCCTCGCCTTGCTCCTGATCAGCCCGACGCTCCATCCGTGGTACGTCGCGTGGGTCCTCCCGTTCACCGTGCTCGCCGACTTCAGCGGACGTCGCGCCGTCCTCGCGCTCGCCCTGCTCGCGCCGCTCCTCCACCACCCCGGATGGCTCGAGCTCTCTACCGGGAGGTGGACCGACCTCGCGTGGATCCGCGCCCTCGTGCACGTCCCGGTGTGGGCGTTGCTCCTGGTCGATCTGGCTCCCGGTTTCCGTCCGGGCTACCCTGCGGGCCCGTGCCGGTCGAGCAAGGTCTCCTGATCGCGGTCAAGGACGGCGTCGTCGAGCTGACGGCGGACGTCGTCGATCCCCAGCGGGACGCCGCCGAGACTTTCCTCAACAGCGTCAACGAGATCCTGTTCGATCATCAGTACCAGGCGATGACGGATTCCGACGATCCTGAACCCGCCCGACCTCGCGCTGGCCTCCTGCATCGTCTCCCGCGATCCGATCCCTGACGCCCTCAAGGACGGGCTCATCAGCCTGGGCTTCACGCCGGTGGAGAGCGAGGCCGGCGGGCGCGCCGACCGATCCCTCTTCTCCCGCTTCCAGAAGCGGACCCGGTCGAAGCTGGACAAGTGGATGACGCCGTATCTGCGGGCCGCCGACGTCAGCGAGCGCCTCGGCGAGCTCGAGGAGTCGCTGATCGAAGACGTGCCCGAGGGGGACCTGGGCGACGTCGCCGACGCCGCCAGCCGAGCCCTCGCCGACGCCGTGCGCACGATCTTCCGCCTCCTGATCTCGACCGACCTCGAGGGCATGCGGCAGCTCGAGCGCGCCCTCCTCCAGGAGCGCGCCCAGGCCAAGGGCCGCCTGGTCCTCCACCCCTCCGCCGTGCGGGCCCTCACCGCGTTCACCGGGGAGACGATCCGCCGCCTCGCCCCGGCCTCTCGCTGGGACGCGGACGAGGGGCCCCTGCTGGTGGACTCCGGCCGCGGCGCGCCGGTCGCCTCCGATCCGGAGTTTCGGGCCGTCAAGTTCGTCGTCCGGGGCAACAAGGAGCTCCTGACCGCCTACGTCGATTCCGTCGTCACGCAGAGCCGCGGCCGGTAGAAGTTGACCGATACCCTCGATCTTCAGCAGGTTGGGTCCCCGTGATGAAGATTTTCGCTCTTCCGCTTGCGACGTTGTTCCTCACGTCGACCGCGGCGGCCCAGGACAGCAAGACGGTGCTCGTGCTCCCCTACCAACCGATCTACCAATCGGTGGAGCAGAGGAAGGCCCAGACCGCGACGGAGCTGCTCAGCAAGGAGCTCTCCAACAAGGAGGGCCTCGCGGTGATCCGCGGCGCTGTCGCCGAGAACAAGAGCGCGGTCACCTCGCTCGACGAGGCCGACAAGCTCCTCGCCCAGGCGACCCAGGCCGAGAACGAGCGCCGCATCGACGATGCGATCGACCTCCGCAAGAAGGCGGTCGATTCGATGGAGAAGAACGTCGCCGCCATCGCCAACGCCGACGACTACCTCATGGCGCAGCACCTCCTGGCGCGCGCGCTGATGTGGGCGGCGCGCGACAAGGAGGCGAAGGATCCGATCGCGGTGACGGCACGCATGGATCCCGGCTTCGATCTCCCGCGCGCCCAGTTCTCCCGGCTCTACCGGAAATGGTTCAAGGCGGCCGGCGAGGAGGCGCTCCGATTGCGTCCGTCGGCGCTCCTGGTGAAGAGCACGATCCCCGGTGCCAAGATCTGGTTCGACGGCCGTGAGATGGAGGTGACTCCGGTCCTCCTGAAGAAGG
This sequence comes from uncultured delta proteobacterium, assembly GCA_963803435.1. GTDB lineage: Bacteria > Myxococcota > Kuafuiibacteriia > Kuafuiibacteriales > Kuafuiibacteriaceae > CAWDML01. The sequence continues at coordinate 2,240,545 of CAWDML010000001.1, forward strand.
CCATCCCGGGCAAACATCTGGTGCGCGCCTCGATCGAAGGTGTCCCGCCGTCGGGCGCGATCGTGAGCGTCGACGACAAGAAGCAGGCCGAGGTCACGATCAGCTTCGGCGCCACCATGGGCGGTGACGCCGTGGGCCGCGTCGCAGAGGCGGTCTCTCAAAACGAGCTGCCCGCCAAGGCGATCCAGAGCGCCGTCCAGGCGGGCAAGGAGGCGTCCGCCAAGTACGTGGTGCTCGGCGGCATGGCCAAGGCCGACGATCACTTCCGCGTGCACACGTTCGTCGTCGACGTCGAGAAGTCGGCCGTGAAGTCGCTCGACGTGGTGAAGTTCGACCTCGATCTCCTCACCGCCGAGTCGGACGTCCTCCGCATCGTCCGCAGCATTCAGGGGAGCCTGGCCGACGCCTCCGCCGGGCAGGCCGAGGTGAAGCGCATCGAGGACAGCATCAAGGTCCAGAGCACCGTCAACGAGGCGATCGCGCGCCCGTCGCTCACCAGCTTCGCCAAGAAGGACGACGACGGCGGCAAGAAGGACGACAAGCGACGGGTCTACCAGCCGCTCAAGAGCGGCAAGGTGAAGATCAAGGATGACGAGGAGTGACGGCTACTTCTTGTTCCCGCCGGTGAGGAACTTGCTCAGGAGGCCTGACCCCTTCGACGTGCTCTGCGAGCCGGGCTGTTTCTCCTGGCGCTGGTGGACCATCCGGATGCCGCGGGCCGCCTCGATGTTGTTGGGCTCGAACTCGATGCACCGCGCCCACCACTTCTTGGCCTCGCCGTAGTTCCCGCGTACGAAGCAGATCTGTCCCAGATACTGGTACGCCACCGGCAAGTTCTCTTGCTCGCCCACGGCGCGCTTGAGGTGCTGCACCGCTTCGGTGACGTGCACCTGCGAGCGCTGGTTGAGGTTGAACGTCGCCCAGCCGAGCGTCGCGAAGTAGAGCGGATCGGGGTTGAGCGTCAGCGCCTCGTCGAGCACCTGCTTGGCGCCCTTCCAGTCGCGGCGCCGCATCATCGCGATCGCCTGATCGTACAACTGCTCGGCGCGGAGGATCTCGCTGACGTCGGTCGGGAGGCCCTTCGCCTTCCGATCGATGTACACGATGTACTCCTCACGCTTCTGCTTGTCGGTGATGGTCTCGTAGGCCTCGGTGATGCGCTGGAAGATCTCGTCGAGCTTTCGCTTCATCGAGCCGAGGTTGTGCTCGGCGTACGCGTCGGTGTGCCACTTCTTGGCCAGCTCGAAGTACGCGGCCTTGATCTGATCGAGCTCCGTCTCGTGGGTGGCCCCGAAGATCTGGAAGAAGTCCCGCGACATCACCTGATCGTGGTAGCGCTCGATCTGGGCGCGCGCGCGCTGGTCCTCGGGGTGAAAGTCGCCGTCGTCCTCGAGCCCGAGATCGACGTCCTCGGCCTCGTCCCCGAAGTTGATCATCTCGGCCGCGGCGCTGACGGCCACCTCCATCGCGGTCTCCGGCGTGATGCGCGGCAGCGCTGCCATCCCGCTGGTCACCAGGGCGAACAGCTGAGGCACCACCGTGGCGGTGTCAGAGGGGTGTTTTCGCGTGATCGAGCGATAGCTCTGGTGGCCGTCGATCTCGGACGCGATGTTCGACGCCGAGAACGTGCGACGGAAGAACGGCATCAGCCGGTCGAACTCGCGCGTCTTCAGCATGGGCACGTCCTCCTGTCCCTTGAAGAACTTGAGGATCTGCGGCGGATGAACGTGGCGCTTGATGCCGTCGAGCAGCACCGCGATGGGCTCGAACTTGCCCTCGGGCACGCGACCGATGAAGGCGTCGGTCTCGCGCCAGTGGAAGCCGCCGCTCGCCATTCCGAGCGCGAGCGGCAGGAGCTGTCCGGCCAGGAGCTTGTACGCGGTGGCCAGCTCGGCCTCGGTGATCAGCCGGAGCTCGAGCAGGCTCTGCTGGAGCGTGCGGCCCTTCTCCTTCATGTAGCGCTGGCAGCGTTCGAAGTCGGGATCGGTGATGCGGCCGCGGCGCAGCAACAGCGCGCCCACGTTCTCCCCCTCGGCGTTCGACTGCATGAAGGTGGGGTTGCCGCCGATGATGTAGATGCGGCGGTGCGTCCCCTGGTCGGTCATGTCGAGCATGCCGGTGCCGGCGTCGTAGCGGATGGTGGCCAGGACCAGCGCGGCCGGGTATTGCTCGATGGAGCCCTCCTCCGGCAGCACCGGGAAGGGGCGGCCGTGATAGATGCCGTCGATGACCTCGTGCTCGCCGGTGATCGCCTCGGACTCCGCGACGGTGGACCCGTAGGAGAGGCCCCTGGGCGCGGGGCGGCTCGTCTGGGTGGAGGGCGCCTTGGGCGCCGAGACCTCGCGCATCGAGGGCTCGGGGTCGGGCTCGACGTCGCGCAAGGCGTCTTGCACCAGGCCGCCGAGGACGTCCATGTCGAGCGGCTTCGCGAGGAACTCGAGGACCTGATACTTCTCGCGGGCTTCCACCGCCGTCTTGGGGTTCTTGAAAACCCCGCTCATCATGATGATCGGGATCTGGGCGCCGCCGGGTCGCGCCCGCACGGCCTCGGCCACCGCGAAGCCGTTCTTTCGGGGCAGGAGAAAGTCGATGATGACGAGGTGCGGCGACACCTCCTCGAGGCGCTTGATCCCTTGATCGCCGTCGACCGCCGAGAACAACCGGTATCCCCGACCCTCGAGGTAGTCTTGGATCAGTGACCGAATGTTCTCTTCGTCGTCGACGACCAGGACTCGGTGAGGCATCGCGTCACCAGTCATTTCCAAGTGACAACATCAGTCGCGTCTCCGCTGAAATACCATGCGCCAGGGACCTCAGTCGACATCGAGGACGAACGGCACCAGCGCCTTCGGGCGGTGGGGTGGGTCCACGCTCTGGGCGGCCACGCGCGCCAGCGCGGCACGGACGCCGTGTGGGAAGAGCACCTCCACTCCCGCCGAGGTCGGGGCCGGCGCAAAGACGCCGCTGATCAGATTGACCAGGCCCGGGAGGGGGTGGCGGTTCGGCGGGTACGTGACGAGCTCCACCTCCCGATCCGGATCGAAGCCCGCTGCGGTCTTGGCGCGCCGCACTGCGTCGACCAGCCCGCCAAACTCGTCGACGAGACCGCGCGCCTTCGCGTCGCGGCCGCTCCAGATCCGTCCCTGCGCCAGCGACCGGACCTCGGTCTTCTTCAGGTGCCGCCCGCGGGCCACCACCTCGAGGAACTGCTGGTAGGCGTCGTCGACGGTCTTCTCCATCACCGCCCGCTCGGCCGGTGTCATCGCGTGCGCGAACGAGCCCGAGTTTGCGAGCGCGCCGCGCTGGACCGTGCCGGCGTGGATGCCCAGCTTGCCGAGGAGCTGCTCGGCGGTCACGGTCATGGCGAAGACGCCGATCGATCCGGTCAGCGTGGTCGGCTCCGCCATGATGGTCCCCGCACCCGCCGCCACGTAGTAGCCGCCGCTGGCGGCCACGTCGCCGAAGCTCGCCACCACCGGCTTCTTCTCCTGCACGCGGACGACGGAGCGGGCGATCAGATCGGACGCGAACGAGTCCCCGCCCGGGCTGTCGACGCGCAGCACCACGGCAGCGATCGAGTCGTCCGTCCGGATCTCCTCGAGCGCCTTCACCAGCGTCCGCGCACCGACCGTGTTGCCCAGGCCGAAGGGGAGGTCCTGGGACTCTCCCCCGGCGATGGCGGCGTCGATGTGCACCACGGCGATCTTCTGGGGCGAGGCCCACCGGGGTCGCTTGGGCGCGTAGGCGTCCCCGCCCTGGAGGAAGGAGACCGAGCGCCCGTACAGCTTCTCCACGTAGGCGTCGAGCTCGTCCGGGTAGATCGACGCGTCCACCATCTTCCTGGCCAGAGCCTCGGTCGCCGTCAGCGTGCCCACGTCGATGGTCGCCATCACCTCCTCGGCGGGAATCTTGCGGCCGGCGGCGATCGCGGCCACCAGCGTCTGGTAGATCGCGTCGAGGTAGGCGCCGAGAGACTCGCGCTGTTCGACGCTCATCCCGCTGCGGGTGAATTGATCGGGCGCCGATTTGTACTTCTCCCGCTTCACCACCTCGACGGTGACACCGAGCTTCTTGAGGCCGTCCCCGAAGTACAGCACTTCGGCAGCCACGCCGTTGACGTTGAGGTTCATCGGCGGCGCGACCGCGATGGTGTCGCAGGCGGCGGCCACGAAGTACGAGACGTCGTTCGATCCGGTCAGATAGCAGTCGACGCGCCGGCCTGCCTTGTGGATCGCCTCGATGCCCGCCCGGATCTCCATGGCCTTGGCCCACCCGATCTCGAGCGGGCCGATCCGGAGGAACACCCCGTCGATGCGATCGGAGCGCGCCAGGTTGTCGAAGTACAGCGGCGCACCGCCGTAGGGCGTGACGTCGAGGGTCTGGCTGAGGAGGTTGATCTCCGGCTCGGGCACCAGGTCGCCTTCGAGCGTCACCAGCGCCACCCGCGACGGTGACAAGAGCGGCGGCTTGCGCTCCGAGTGGAAGATCAGCTCGCCCGAGACCGAGAGCTTGTCGTCCGCGGCGAAGACGGCGCTTCCAGCGCCGAAGTTTTCGAGGTTCAGCGAGAGCATGAAGACGAAGTCGAGATCGAGGTTCGCCGCCACGCCCAGCTTGACCCCATCGAACGGCTCCGCCTGCGCCAGGAAGGTGAGATCGAGCGTGTCCTTGTTGAGCGGCTCGCTCTGCGTGAGGCGCCACCGGGTCGAGACCGTGAAGCGCTCGCCGAAGGGACGGAGCGCGATCCCGAGATCCCACTCGCGGCGCTGGTAGTGCTGCGCCACGTCCCGCACCGCGGCTCCGACCGCAAGCCACCTTGCAATGCGGAGCGACGCGCCCGCGGAGAGGATCCCCTTGTCCTCCCCATCGAACGGCGCGATGTGGTCCCAGGTGAAGCCGAAGGCGCCGCGCTGTCCTCCGTAGGAGAGCCCGACCACCTCGTGGTGGGCGGTCCGATTCCCGTCGTCGTCGATGTCGAACCCCGCCCCCAGGACCAGCCCGCCGATGAGGTGGACCCCTCCGTAGGCCGCAAATCCGTCGGCGGCCCCCTGGTGCCCGTACAGAAGACGAACCTCGGTCCCGCGGAGATAGCCGAGCCCGGCCGGGTTGAAGCGGAGCGAATAGACGTCGTCCACCTCAGCCGGGAGGCGGATTGGGAGCGGCACGGCCGGCAGCGCGAGCGCGAGCAGCCACGAAACGCCAATCATTCAGGGACCATGGCCGCAATCAAAATTTTTGGCAACGAAGTGCGCCTCGGGCCGATAACCGCAGAGCCCGTGGTGTATTGCACGCGCGAGACGCGGCGGCGACAGCTCTGGGAGCTCCGGCGAAGGCAGCTCGAGGCCGAGGCTCGCCTCGACGAGCAGCAGCCCCTCGGCCTCAACGACGATCCGGTCCATCCGGAACACGCGCCGACAGGCGGACATCCGAACGACTGGAAGGCGCTCGACGACCTCCACGGGCGCCTCGCCGATCAGCACGACGCCACCACCCAGAGCCGCCGCTCCTGGGGACGCCGCCTGGTCGATCAGGATCTCCGCGAAGACGCCGAGCTCCGCTCCGACGCCGAGCGCCAGTCGCAGCGGCTCGGCCCGCGCGATCGCGTGCTCGATCCCTCGCAGAGCCTGGTGGCGGTCATGCTCTCGGCCCAGCGCGGAGAGCAGAAGGATCGCCGGCGCCGCATCACCTCCAAGAGCGGCACCACCCGCGGCAGCTCCCGCGGCCTGCTCCACCCGGGAAGCGCGTGCCCGAAGAAGGTGGAGCGCACCTCCGGTCTCGGGACCTCCCAGGCGGTGCCGTACCGCGCGAGCGCAGAGAACTCCGGCGCCCGCGTGATCGCCTAGGAGCGTGTAGCGCGTAAGCGCTCACGCGAGCCCGGTCCCGGTCCCGGTCCCGGTCCCGGTGGCGATCATGCAGCCCGGCGTGCGTTCATCGACTTGATGAGGCGCGTGAGCCTCTCGACAACGCGCTTGAGCTTGGCTCTGGCGGCTTGGACCTTCTGCTCGTTGGCGAGTCGGCGCCTCGAGCAGGTGTGGAGTGAGGCGGCGCTTTCGGTGCCAGAGCGAAGTGCCATCCGGTAGAAGCGAGCCTTCGTGGCGAAGCAATACCGTTCTTGGACTCCGAGACAATCGTTCTTGCTCCCGCCGTCCCCTCTCGAGTGGCTCCCAGAAAATCATCTCGCGTACTTCGTCTTGGACGTCGTCGATGAGGTAGAGCTGAGCGCGATCGAGATCTCGATCCAGTCCAAGGACCCGCGAGGCGAGCGACCGTACTCGCCTCGAATGATGATCGCGCTGCTTCTGTACGCCTACTGCACCGGCATCTATTCGTCGCGGAGGATCGCGCGGGCGACCTACCAAGACATTCCATTCCGGGTGCTGGCTGGAGAAAGTCATCCCCACTTCACGACGATCAACGAGTTTCGGCTGGTCCACCTGGAGGCACTGAAAGCGCTCTTCCTCGAAGTCCTGAAGCTTTGCCAAAAAGCAGGTTTGGTGCGGCTCGGACACGTCGCACTCGATGGCTCGAAGGTGCAGGCGAACGCGAGCAAGCACAAGGCGATGACCTACGAGCGGATGGCCGAGGAGGAGAAGCGGCTGTCTCTCGAGATCGAAGAACTGCTGGAGCGAGCGCGCACGATCGACCAAGAGGAAGACGAGCGGCTGGGCGTTGAAGAGACTGAAGAGGACATCCCAGCGGAGCTCGCTCGCCGTGAATCCCGCCTTGCCCGCATTCGAGAAGCGAAGGCTGCGCTGGAACAGGATGCCGCCAGGGCTCGCGCGGAGAAATTGCGCAGGCAAGCCGAAGAGCAGCAGAGCAAAGCGGATGATGCTCTTGTGGATCTGGTGGAGCAGAAGCGAGCGAGAACTCGAGCCGAGAAGGCAAGAGCGCAGGCTGACCAGCTCGAACCAACATCGAATTCTGCGACAACAATCAGATCGATGCCCACATCGCTGTTGGACGCGAACAGAACCAAGACGCGTCGACTCCGTCCTCATCAGCTTCGGAGCCCACACCTCCCTCGCTCGCTCGCAAGCGAATGCGAGACAAGTTGCAAACGCGCGACGGCAAGGCGGTCTACGCCCGCAGGAAGAGTATCGTCGAACCGGCGCTCGGACAGATCAAAGGGGCACGAGGATTCCGCCGGTTCTCGCTCCGCTCCTTCTTCAAGGTACGAGCCGAGGGGACGCTCGTCTGCCTCACCCACAACCTGCTCAAGCTCTACCGATTGAAGCTCGCGACCGTCGCGAGCGTCTGACTCAAGGCAGCCATCTTCAGATCGGGACCCGGACCGGGACCGGGACCCGGACCGGGGTCGCGTGAGCGCTTACGCGCTACACGCTCCTAATCGTGGTCGGCTCGAATCACGATCCGTAGCGGTTGGATCGCCCGTCTTGCCCGTCATCGTCATCGGGCGCGCGGTGCCTTTCGTCTTCCCGATGGACTCGAGGACTTCGGCTGCAAGTGCAAGCAGCTCGATGGCGCACTTGTAAACGTCGTCTCACGATCACGACGACGACCGCCCAGCTCCAGCGTGCGCGGAAGCGACTTGAACCCTACCCGTCCGCGCGCTTCTTCTCGAACCTCTCCAGCACCTCGGCCAGCGTCAGCTTCCCCAGCTCCCGCTCCAGCACCACCTCGGCGCTGAGAAGCGTCTCGCCCACGAAGACGGAGAGGGCGTCCTCGCCGATGAGATGGGGATCGAAGTGCACGCGCCCGCCCGCGCGCATGACCTGGACCACGTCGGCGACCGAGATCCGATCGAGCGGCCGGCCCGGGACGAAGCCCGTGTCCGATTCGACCAGCAGCTTCGACTGGACCAGCTCGTTGAGGACCTGGCGGGCCAGGCGAGGCGGGATCAACAGGTGGTTGACCAGGTGATCGGTCGGGACCGGGCCCGCGCCGTGCTCGTAGGCCCGCGACACCGCCATCAGCAGGCGCGCCGCCAGGAACTCGCGGTTCCGCTGCGGTACCTTGCGCTGCTTCTCGTGCTCGGGCTCGTAGGTCGCGTGTGACTGCGACGCGAACGTCAGCTGCGCGCCGAGCAGCGCGACGATCCAGCTGACGTAGATCCAGAGTATGAACAGCGGCACCGCGCCGAGCGAGCCGTAGATCGCCGAGTACGTGATCGCGTGCGCTGCGTAGATCGCGTACAGCTTCTGGGCCGTCACCCAGAGCGCGCCGGCCACCATCCCGCCCACAGCCGCGTAGCGGACCGGCACCTTGGTGTTGGGCATGACCGCGTAGAGGAAGGTGAAGAAGATGAACGCCAGGAGTAGCGGGACAATGCCGGCCATCAGCGTCAGGGCCGGGGCCTTCTCCGCGAGCCAGCGCACGGTCGCGTTCGCCTCCACCGCGGTCGAGATCGAGAGCGACAGCCCTAGCAGGATCGGGCCGAGCGTGATCAGCGGCCAGTAGACCTGGAAGCGTTGAAGGAGGCTGCGATCGCGCTCGAGGCCCCAGATGTCGTTGAACGACTTCTCGATGTTGGCGAGCAGCGAGATCACGGTGAACAGGAGGATGACGACGCCGAAGATCCCGATCTGGCTGGCGTGTACCTTGCTGACGAACTCGGTCAGGTACTGGGTGAGCATCTGGCGGTGACTCTCGACGGCGAGCGCGTCGACGACGAACTCGCGGAGCTTCGCCTCCACCGGCTCCAGCCCGCCGAACGCGGCGAACAGGGAGAAGATCACCGCGAGGGCCGGCACGAGCGACAGCAGGCTGACATAGGTGAGCGCCGCGGCCCGCAGCTTGATCCGCTCGCGCCGGAAGCCGGTCACCACGATGTAGAGGATGCGCCCCAGGAGGATCGCGATCCGGAGCGTGGGTGGCGCCGGCTCCGAGAGACGGATCGACCAGAGGTCGTGGGTCACGAACCGGCGGGTCCGCGCATAGAGGGCCGCCACGCGGCGCCGCGCGCGGGGCAGGTCCCAACGCCTGGTCCCCTTCAGCTCCCCCGCGCGCACGGCGCCATGCTATTACACAAACCTCATGGCCCGCGCGATCCGGGAGCGGCCGACGGTCGACGCGCTCATGGAAGCCGTCGGAAAGGGGCGTGCCCTGGAGCCGGAGGCGGCCGAGGCCCTCGAGCGCCTGCTCGGCGTCCGCGTCAGCCTGGACGGGCTCTCGCGGCTGTTCGCGCCCGGCTTCCCCGGGATTCGAACATTCGCGATCGAGGTCCGGGTCGCACCCGATCAGGCGGTGGAGCTCACCTTGTGTGGGATCGCGCGCGACGGGACGCCCGTGTGGTCGGGCACGCGGGCCTTCGCCTTCGGGCGCGACGGGTCCCTCGAGATCCACCGCGGCTTCGACGAGATCGAACCCTCTTACCAGTCACGCAACATCACGGTCGATCTGATGCAGCGCGAGCTCGATCTCCTGGCGCTGGTGGATCGCGGGCACAGCTCGCGCCTCACCATCGACGCCGACGAGGTCGGCCGCTACGTGTGCGCGCTCCACGGGTTCAGCTTCGCGGACGAGACCGAGGAGGGACCGCCCGTCCGCTCGGTGCGCGCGCTGGAGCCGCCCGGCGATCGCGCGCGCGTCATCGCGGCGGCGCCGGCGTTCGTCGAGCGGATGGCGAGCCAGGTCCAGGTGGGCCGCATCGCGATCGAATCGGCCCTCGAGCAGCTCCGCAAGGCGCAGAACCCGTGGGACCTGGCGCGTGCGGTCCTCCCAGGCGAGGAGCCGGAGCTCGCCGAGGGCGACGACGGCGAGATGGGCGTGGGCGCGCTGGGCCGCGCGTTCCTGCTGGCGCACGACACGCCGGGGTGGCGGGCGGCCCTCTACCTGTACGACGACGACGAGAAGGCGCACAGGAAGCTGGGCTTCGAGTACCGCCGGCGCAAGACGCGGCGGTCCGAGTCCCGACTGGCGAGCGAGCTCCAGGAGTGCCGGGAAGCGCTGAGCGGATTCGAACCGGGTGGCCCGCATCCGCGCGCTGGAGACCCTCGAGATGATCGCGCCCCCGTGGATCATCCCGGAGCTGCGCGCCATCGCCGAGGGCGAGGATCGCCGCGCCGCCGCCGTCGCCCGGCGTTCGATCGCGCGCATCAACAGCACTGCCTTGCCCGACGACCTCTTGGTCTTCGCCCAGGACCGGAAGCAGGACGCAGGCCGGCGCGCCCTCGCGCTGCGGGTCCTCGCCGAGCACTTTCCCGCCCATCTCGAGGCGCACATTCCGATGATCCGGGTGGATCCGGATGCGCGGATCCAGCGGGCGGTGGTCCCACTGCTGGCACGCGACGCCGCCGAGGCGGGTCACGACCTGGCGTCGCTCCTCGCGGCCAATCCCTGGGAGGAGGGGGGCGCAGGTCGTCCGGGCCTCCTCGCGCTGCGCCTCGAGCTGGTCGAGCGGATGGCGCGGCTGCTCGACCCGCGGACCTTGCCCGTGCTGATCGCCGCCTACCGCGCACACCCGGCACCGTCTCCGCCGGAGATGCTCGCGTTGTCCCGGGCGCTGGTCGGGTTCCCAGATCCGCGCGCACAGCGGGCGCTCATGGACGTGGCGCGACGATTCGAGCGCCCCCAGATCCCTTAGGCCGGTTACTTGACGCGAATGCGGCCCGATTGGACACTGCGCGGGGTCCGGGCGAGCGAATGCCGACCTACAACTACAAGTCCCGCGAGCTGATCGCGAAGATCGTGTATTACGGCCCGGGTCGCTGCGGCAAGACGACCAACCTGCAGCAGATCCACCAGCGGATGCGCCCCGAGACGCGCAGCGAGCTGCTCAGCGTCGCCACCGAGACAGACCGCACCATCTACTTCGACCTCCTCCCTCTCAACCTCGGCACCATCAGCGGGATGAAGTTCATGGTCCGGCTCTTCACGGTGCCGGGTCAGGTCTATTACGCCGAGACCCGGAAGCTGGTCCTCAAGGGGACGGACGGCGTGGTGTTCGTCGCCGACTCGCAGGATCACATGATGGACGAGAACCGGCAGTCGTTCCGCGACCTGCAGGAGAACCTCACGGCGAACGGGCTCGATCACGAGACGATTCCGCTGGTGATGCAGTGGAACAAGCGGGACCTCCCGCACCTGATCTCGGAGGCCGAGCTCGACGCCACGCTGAACCTTCGCGCCGTCAAGGCGCTCTCCGCGGTCGCCTCGCAGGGCGAAGGCGTCCTGGAGACGCTCCGCTTCATCACACTCTCGGTCTTCAATCACATCAAGTCGGGTGGAAAGGCGAAGCGTCCGAACACTCAGACCGCGATGCCCACCTCCGGAAATGCAGGCCGCCCTGCGCCGCGTTCTGCCAGCGTCGGAAACGTGAAGCCCGGCACCTGGTCGGCGTCGCTCCCGAAGACCAGCTTCGATCGCACGGAGGAGTCCCCGGTTCCCCTGCCGCAAGCCACGCCGCTTCAGCGCGCAACCACCACGCCGGGCGGGCCGCCGCTGACCACGGGTCCGCGCGCCGCGTCCATCGCAACGCGCTCGCAGCTCACCAAGGACGGCCCCAGGCCGGTGAAGATCACGTCCGATCTGGTGCTCGACGAGTTCAAGAATCTGGCGGTGATGCAGAGCCAGTTCGAGGAACGATTGACCGCGCTGGAACACGAGATCTCGCGTCTGGGACGAGAGAATCAAGAGCTTCGTGAGCTTTTGATACGCCAGTCCCATTGACGCGCAGATGCCCGTCGATCACGCCTCTGGAAAAATTGCAAGTCGGATTTCGGTTCGTCGCGCACTGTGATCGATCACGATCTGCGATCGCGATCGACCGGGGCGGGGCTGGTGGTCCGGCGGTCGTGTGCTATGCTGATTTTCGGTGACGCCGCCGATTCAAGAGGCGTTTGCAAAGTCCAGGGAGCGCGATTTGGGCGCCGAGGTCATCGATCTCGTCCACCTCCCGACAGGCACCCGTCCCACGCCGATCGCCTATCTCGAGTACGACGACGTGGATCGCTGCCGCGAGATGGACTGCCTCTACTACAACCAGTGCCTCTCCTTCACGGCGCGCGTTCGCTGGCGCAGCTTCCATTGCCGCCAGTGCCCGCAGTACAAGATGATGCGCGGTGAGCTGGTCAACGAAGGCACCCGCGACCAGGGCCCTGCAGAGATCATCCAGCTCCGCTAAACCGCTCGCCCCTCTCGTCGTCATGCTCTTGCTCGCGTGTCCCATCGAGGCTCGCGCCGAGTCGGCGCTCCTGATCGGCTTCCACGCCGGCGGGGCCGTCGCCACCGGCGCTGGCGATCCAGCCCACGCCCTTTTCAAGGTGGGCGCCGGCGTCGACTGGCTGCACGAGAGCGGCGTCACCTTGCAATCGCGCCTCGAAACCACCCACCTGATCGACTCGACCTTCGCGCTCCTGGTGGGCTGGTCGTTCGCCGGTCTCCGCGGCGACACCGGTCTGCCGCTCGGTGTGTCCTTCGGCGGGGTGTGCTCACTGGACACCGACCTGGTCCCCCGTGCCGGTGGCCGGGCGCAGATCGCCCTTGGCCTGTGGTATAGCCGCGCCCTCCTCGAGCTCGACGTCACGGTTCGCAGACGGATCGACGATCGCGGCGATCCGGACGGCCGCGCGATCGAGACGATCGTGGGGCTCACGCTGCGGGTCGTCCCGTGGGCTCCCTTTCGTCTCTGAACGTCTATATCCTACTCGAACACGATGGAGCTGAACGACATCCTCGCCATCGCCATGAAGAGTGGAGCCTCCGATATCCACATGAAGGCGGGGCTGCCGGCCATGTTCAGGATCAACGGATCGCTCGTGCCGCTCAAGGACGGCAAGCGCACCGCGCCGGAAGACCTCTCACGCATGGCGCTCTCGATCATGAACAACTTCCAGCGCGAGCGCTTCAAGCAGTTCAACGAGCTCGACCTCGCGTACGGTGTTCCCGGCCTGGGCCGCTTCCGCGTCAACGTCTTTCAGCAGCGCGGCACCGTCGGCATCGTTCTTCGTGTCATCCCCTTCAAGGTGCGATCGCTCGACGAGCTCTCCCTGCCCCCGGTGCTGAAATCGATCGCGATGGAGGAGCGCGGGCTGATCCTCGTCACCGGAACGACCGGATCCGGCAAGTCGACCACGCTCGCCGGCCTGATCGACCACATCAACACGCACAACACGGTCCACGTGATGACGATCGAGGATCCGATCGAGTTCCTGATCCGCGACAAGCGCTCGATCGTGAACCAGCGCGAGGTCGGCGTGGACACGATGTCGTTCAGCCAGGCCCTCAAGTCGGCGCTGCGTCAGGATCCCGACGTGATCCTGGTTGGCGAGATGCGAGACGTGGAGACCATCGAGACCGCCCTGCTCGCCTCCGAGACCGGACACCTGGTGATGTCGACGCTGCACACGCTCGACGCGACCGAGACCATCTCACGCATCGTCTCGGTGTTCCCGCCCCATCAGCAGCGGCAGATCCGGCTCCAGCTCGGCGCGGTGCTGCGCGGCGTGATCTGCCAGCGGTTGGTCCCGACCAAGGACGGTAAGGGACGGTGCGCCGCCCTCGAGATCATGCGGTGCACCCCGCGAATCCGCGAGATGGTGGAGGACAAGGACCGGACCAAGGAGATCCAGGACGCGATCGCCGAGGGTCACATCAGCTACGGGATGCAGACCTTCGACCAGGCTCTGATGCTCCACTTCACCGGAGGTCGCATCTCGTACGAGGAAGCGCTCCGTCAGGCGACCAACCCCAGCAACTTCGCGCTGCGGGTCCAGGGTGTCGCTTCGTCCTCGGACTCGAAGTGGGACAACTTCGAGGGCGCGCCCGGCTCCGGACCGCAGCCTGGACACTCAAGCTGAGACACGATTGATCCGATGAAATGTCGATGGCGGGCGCGGGCCGGCACGGTGTGATTGTCCCACACGGCCGTGAACTTTCGCCCGAGAGCGAGGGGCGCGATGATAGGCACCGACTGGACCTCTGAGCCCGTGTTGGAAACGCAGTTAAAGGTCAAGCGCCCGGGTCACTACGAAATCCTCCGCGTCGTCAACCGAGGCGGCATGGGAGAGATCGCGCTCGGCCGCGTTCGGGGCACGAAGGGCTTCGAAAAGCTGGTCGTGCTGAAGCGCCTCCGCGCCGACGCCGAACGCGAGGACCACCTCGAGATGTTCGACGTCGAGCAAGAGGTGATGTCGAAGATCGAGCACCCGAACATCGTCAAGGTCTTCGACCAGCCGGTCATCGACGACACGCAGTACCTGGCGATGGAGTACGTCCGCGGTCGCAATCTCGACCAGGTCATCCGTCAGGCCAACATCACCGGGCAGACGCTCTCGCTCCGTTTTTCCTTGTCGGTGGTGTCCGAGGTGCTCCGCGGGCTGGCCTTCGTCCATCGCCTCAAGGACGGCGACGGCAACGCGCTCGGTGTCGTCCACCAGGACATGACGCCGAGCAACGTGATGGTCTCGTTCTTCGGCGAGGTGAAGATCACCGACTTCGGGATCAGCTACGTCACCTCGCGCGACGGCGGACTTCGCAAGGGCGTCCTCAAGGGCAAGCCGCGCTACGTCGCGCCCGAGGTCCTCGCAGGCAAGCGCGTCAACAACCAGGCGGACATCTACGGCGTGGGCGTCGTCTTCTACGAGATGCTCACCGGCCGCGCCCTGTTTGCGCGGACGTCGGTCAAGGAGACGCTGGCGGCGGTCGCGCGGAACGAGCTTCCCAACTTCGGGGAGGAGTTCCCGAGCTACAGCCCCGGCGTCTGCCGGCTCCTCGAGCGCTCGCTCAAGAAAGATCCGCAGGATCGATATCGCACCGCCGAGGAGATGGCGGCCGAGGTGTTCGCAGAGCTGATGAAGCTGGCCGGCCCGCTGTCGCCGGCGACGATGGGCTATCAGCTCCGCGGCTTCTTCAAGGACGACCCCGACGTGCCCGAGGTCGACCCGGCGTACGAGGACGCGCTCGTGAAGAGCGGGACCATGCCCGACGCAAAGCCCTCCGAGGGCGTCGGGCTCAACCTCGAGGAGACGCTCGAGGAGCTCGATCGGTTGCTCGGACCCGAGAGCGTCGATCTCTTCACGCTGCCGCCCGAGCTCGAGAAGGAGCTGAAGGACATCCAGGAGGCGCACCCCTTCCTGGCCAAGACGCCGATCCCGGATTTCGTCTGGGATGTGAAGTCCGACGCGGAGCTGCTGGAGCGCGCGAGCAAGGAGCTGATCCGGGAGGCGCCGCCGCTCTTCGATGGACCCGAGCCGCCGCGTATGCCGCCGCCGCTCGAGCCCAGCGGGCCCGACTTCCCGGACTTTGCCGCACCGCGCAAGCCACGTTCCGTATCGGGGCAGTATTCGATGACGAAAGCTGGCCCGGGGAACGTGGCGGACGAAGCCTCCGAGGACGGGACCGACCCTGCGAGCGCGGCCAACGGTGCGGCCCGGGCGCCGAAGCCGTTCTCGGACGAGGAGCGCTCGATCCCCCTCAACGTAGCCCTGGAGACCGGCGCGCTGCGACCGGATCGACTGTGGTTGGGGATCGTCATCGGCCTGACCCTCGGCCTCGCGATCGGGGTGGTCGTTCAGTACTTCCTTCGCTGACCTGGCCGTATGGGCAGGGTTGGCAGACCCCAGGATCACGGTATTGTGTTCCACTCGATGGCACCCCCTCGACGAGTTCTGGTCGTGGACGACGACGACGGCGTGCGGCGCTTCCTGAGCCGGCTCCTCACTCGCAACGGCTGGGAGGTCACGGATAGTAACAGCGCGAAGGGCGCCATCGCGGAGCTGGACGCCGGAGAGTTCGACGCGATCGTTGCGGACGTGTCCATGCCGGGCATGTCGGGCATCGAGCTGCTCCGCGCGGTGCGTTCTCGGGATCTGGAGCTACCCGTCATCCTGGTGACCGGCCAGCCGTCGCTCGAGACCGCCGCCGAGGCCGTCGACCACGGGGCGTTCAAGTACCTGATCAAGCCGGTCCACTCGGACGCGCTGGTCGCGGCCGTGGATCACGCCTCCAAGATGCGGCGCCTCGGAGTCGCCAAGCGCGAGGCGATGAAGATCGTGGGCGTCAGCTCGACGGCCGCCGACCGCGCCGGCCTGGAGGTCCAGCTCGACCGCGCGCTCGAGTCGCTCACCATCGTCTACCAGCCGATCATCTCCTCGCGGGACGGCGGGGTCTTCGCGTACGAGGCCCTGATGCGGAGCAGCGAGCCGGCGCTCCCCCACCCCGGCGCCGTGCTCGAGGCCGCGGAGCGCCTCGATCGGATCATCGAGCTGGGCCGGGTCGTGCGAGCGCGGGCGGCGCAGCCGATGGCCGAGGCCGTCAACGGCGCGCTGCTGTTCGTGAACCTGCACCCGTCGGAGCTCCTCGACGACCGGCTCGCCGATGAGACCACGCCGCTCGGCCGCATCGCCTCGCGGGTGGTCCTCGAGATCACCGAGCGCGCCTCGCTGGAGTCCGTCGGCGACGTCTCGGCGCGGATCGGACGGCTGAGAGCGATCGGCTTCCGGATCGCCGTCGACGATCTGGGTGCCGGTTACGCTGGGCTCTCGACGTTCACGCAGGTGGAGCCCGAGTTCGTGAAGCTCGACATGTCCCTGGTTCGCGGCGTCTCGGACTCCGAGACCCGCCAGAAGGTCATCGGATCACTCTCGGCGCTCTGCCGCGAGCTGAAGATGGTGGTGGTCGCAGAGGGCGTCGAGACGGACCTCGAGCGAGACGCGCTGGTGACCCTCGAGTGCGATCTCCTGCAGGGATTCCGGTTCGCCCGCCCCGGCCCGCCGTTCCCGCGGGTGAGCTGGTAGCGCTCCAGGAGCGTGTAGCGCGTAGCGCTACCGCGAGCCCGGTCCGGGTCCCGGTCCCGGTCCCGGTCCCGATGGCAATCATGCAGCCCGGCGTGCGTTCATCGGCCTCATCAAGTCGCGTGAGCATCTCGACAACGCGCTCGAGCTTGGCTCTGGCGGCGCTTGGACCTTCTGCTCGTTGGCGAGTCGGCGCCTCAAGCAGGTGTGGAGTGAGGCGGCGCTTTCGGTGCCAGAGCGAAGTGCCATCCGGTAGAAGCGAGCCTTCTCAGGTGGATTGAACTCTCCGGCGCCCTCGGCGGTGTTGTTCACGATGGAATCGGATGCCCGCCGAAGCTGATCGCGGACGTGAGCGTGACCGGGTTGAGCGAGAACTCGAGCCGAGAAGGCAAGAGCGCAGGCTGACCAGCTCGAACCATCCCCAGACCTGCAAACGCGCCACGGCAAGGCGGTCTACGCCCGCAGGAAGAGTATCGTCGAACCGGCGCTCGGACAGATCAAAGGGGCACGAGGATTCCGCCGGTTCTCGCTACGCTCCTTCTTCAAGGTACGAGCCGAGTGGACGCTCGTCTGCCTCACCCACAACCTGCTCAAGCTCTACCGATCGAAGCTCGCGACCGTCGCGAGCGTCTGACTCAAGGCAGCCATCTTCAGATCGGACCCGGACCGGGACCGGGACCCGGACCGGGGTCGCGTGAGCGCTTACGCGCTACACGCTCCTATTCGAGCTCGAACTTGATGACGACCTCGGTGAGGGACGGATCGAGCTCGCCGGCGTCCGCGCGCGACACCTTGTAGCGGCTGTGCTTGGCGAGGTCGCGCATCACCTTGACGAGCTCGCTTCGCGGCACGCGCCCGTAGATGGCGCCGTGCTGCACCTGATGCTGGCCGCCGTGGGCCTCGATGATCGCGACGGCCTGCGCCCGCGCTCGGGCGGGGCCGAGGCCGGGGGCGCGCACCACGAAGTGCGGGGTGAGATCGACCTGCTCGAGCGCGCCGGTGCCGCTGACCCCGACGCCGCCGGGCGTATCGCTCGAGCTCGACACCGTACCGATCGCCGCGAACGCCAGGATCGCGGCAGCCGCGATCGCGCCACCCAGGGCGACGCGTCCGAACGAGCCGCGCTCCGCGATCGGCGCCGGCTCGACCGCGCGGGCCTTCGACGCGAGCACCCGAGCGGCGAACCCCTCTGGCGCCGAGACCCTCGGCAGCGCCGACGCCGCCGCCAGCACCCGGCGGCGCGTCGCCTCGAGCGCGCGGCACGCCTCGCAGCCACGAAGGTGCTGCTCGAGCCACTCGGCGTCGCTCCCGTCGAGACGCCCCTCGCCTCGCTCCTCGTCGAGGCGCTCGTCGATGAGCCGCGCTGCACGACCATGAGAAAAAGCGAAAACGTTCATTTGAAGATCCTTTCGAGCCGAGTGGCGAGCGCGGAGCGGCCTCGATGAATCCGACTCTTCACGGTGCCGATCGGCAGCCCCGTGATCTCGGAGATCTCTTCGTACGAGAGATCCTCGACGTCGCGCAGCACCACCACCACGCGGTGCTCCTCGCCCAGCGTCGCGATCGCCTGCTGAACCAGGGCGGCGGTCTGGTCGCCTTCGATCAACGCGTCCGGGCGGCGATCACCACCGTCGTCGATCCGCATCATTCGCTCGTCGCTCAGCTCGTCGATCGAGCGGCGCATGGATCGACCCCGGCGCTCCAGGTACTTGATCCGGTTGAGCGACTGATTCTTCGCGATCCGAAACAGCCAAGTAGTGAACGCGCTCTCCCCGCGAAAGGTATCGGCGTTCTTGTACACGGTGAGGAAGACGTCCTGCGCCACGTCCTCCGCCTCCGCGGGATCGCCGAGGAGCCGGAGACAGAACGCGTAGACCCGGTGCTGATGCCGGACCACCAGCGTTTCGAAGGCCGCGTCCTCTCCCTTGGCGACCCGCGCACACAGGGTTCGATCGTCCGCCTCCACCGTCGACACGAGCACCGGCCGCAGCGGCTCTCCCTCGACGGTGCGAGACTTCGACATGGCGGCTCGCACAGGGTACCGGACAACGGGCGGCCGGCGAGAGTTCCCGCGAAGTGACCGGAGTCTAAGTGGTCGAAATCAGGGACCGCACACGTACTCGACGAGCGTCCTGACCCCGAACCCGGTGCCGCCCTTCGGGACGTAGGCCCCCTCCTTGGTGGAGAGGACCGGGCCGGCGATGTCGAGGTGGGCCCACTTGGTCCCCACTTCGACGAACTCCTGGAGGAAGAGCGCGGCGGTGATGGCGCCGCCGTAGCGCTCGCCGATGTTCTTCAGGTCTGCCACGTCGCTCTTGAGCTGCTCGCGAAGATCCTGTTCGAGCGGCATCCGCCAGAACCGCTCACCGCTGCGCTTCCACGCCGCCTCGAGCTTGGCGGCGAGCTCCTCGTCGTTGATGAAGGCGCCGGCGACGCCACGCCCGAGCGCGACCATACAGGCGCCGGTGAGCGTGGCCAGGTCGATCAGCTCGGTGGGCTTGAGCTCCTGCGCATACGCGAGGACATCGGCGAGGACCAGCCGGCCCTCCGCGTCCGTGTTGAGCACCTCGACCGTGAGACCCTTCTTGGAGCGGATGATGTCGCCCGGCCGGATCGCGCCGCCGTCGGGCATGTTCTCGGCGGCGCCGATGATGCCGTGGACGACGCAGTCGGGCTTGATCAGCGAGATGCTGTGGAGCGCGCCGATCACGGCGGCACCGCCACCCATGTCGACCTTCATCTCCATCATGCCCTCGCTGCTCTTGAGCGAGAGCCCGCCGGCGTCGAACGTGATCCCTTTCCCGGCCAGTACCAGCACCCGTGCGTCCTTCTCCACCTCGGGCGGTTGATACGTGAGATGGATCAGCCGGGGCTCGTTCTTGCTCCCCCGGCCGACGCCGAGGTGCAGGTTCATCCCCTGCCGCTCGAGATCGCGCGCGTTGAGGATCTTGATCTGGAGCTCGTCGCTCTTCGCCATCCGGCGCGCGCGGTCGGCCAGCTCGAGCGGGGAGAGGATGTTCGGCGGTGCGTTGACGAGATCGCGGGCAATCGCGACCCCGGCGGCCACGTTCTGTCCCCGGACCAAGGCAGCGCGAAGATCGGCGCCCTTCAGGCCGCGGACGTCCTCGGCCTGGAACGCGACGCGAAGCTCCTTGAGCGACGGAACCTTGACCTCGCGGGTGCGATAATCATCGTAGGAGTACGCACCGAGCTCGGCACCTTCGGTGAGCGCACGGATCAGATCGAGGACCGGCTCGGGTGCCTCCGCCTCGTAGGAGATCGACAGCTGGATCGTCGCCGAGCGGGCGCCGACCCTCTGTGCGGTCCGCGACATCTGACCGCCGTAGCGCCGCAGCGACTCGGGCGAGAACGAGTCTTTTTCTCCGAATCCGAAGACCAAGATGCGCTTCGCAGGGATCTGGCCCCCGGCGTTGAAGACCAGCGTCTGACCGGAGCTGCCCTTGAACTCCTCCTCCCGACAGGCGCGCTCGAGGGCCCCCTCCAGCGCACGATTGAGATCGGAGAAGGCCAGTCCGCGGTCGGGCTCATCGGAGAAGACGCCGATCGCGATGAGGTCGGTGGGCGCTTCGCGCAGCTCGTCGGTATAGAGCGTGACCCGCACCGGCGTCGTTATCCTCCGGCCTGAAAACGCTGACAAGAGGCACGAGTTGCGGCCAAAACGAGCCCGCTGCTACCATCTCCGACATCTTGCAGCACCGGTGGATGACGCTGCTCTTCCTGGTCCTCGCCCCCGCGATCGCGCGCGGCGAATCCCTCACGGCGGAGGAGAAGAAGATCGTCGCGGCGCGCGTCGACAATCTGATCGCGGCCTCACCGAAGATCACGATCAGCCCCGGCGAAACCGCCTTCATGGTGAAGAAGAAGTCGGTGAGCAAGGCCGCGCTCCGGCACCGGGAGCTGGAATACGAAGCGATCGTCACCGGCGTGTCCACGCCCAAGGGTGTCGTCGTCCATCCGCGTGTCGACGAGGTCCACTTCGAGCCCAAGGGCGCCGACGTCGACGTCGTCTTCCGCTACACGATCCACGTCGACCCGGGCAGCCGGGGCGGCGGGCGCGTGCAGTTCACGCTCAAGCTCATCGAGCGGACCGGGCTCGCCAACACGGTCGCCACGCTGAAGGTCGCGCAGGTGGTCAACATCGGCCCGCCCACGAAGCCGACGCCCAAGCAGCTGGCCGCCGACTTCCACGCCTACCGCTACTACGGCGGGCACGCGCGCGCACGCTCCGATCGCCTGGGCGGCGCGGGCATCAAGGTCTCGATGCAGGATCTCGCGCCGCCGCCGCTCCTCGACAAGCTCGAGGACAAGGGCGCGCGGGAGGTGTTCCGCTTCCTCCGCGAGCGAACGCGGATGTGGATCGCGCACCGACACCTGATCGCCGCCTCCCAGAGCGGAGATGCCGGCGTGCGAAAGATCGCCGACGGGTTCCTGGCCAACCTGGGCAAGCGGCCGGAGGACATGAAGGGCCTCCCGGACGCCACGCTCACCGATCGGGCCGCCGAGCCGCCCCCGCCCCCGCCGGCCGAAGGGAAGGTCGAGACGCTCGAGCCGACCGCGGTCGAGCCGGCGCCCGGCGCCGAAGGCGGCAAGGACGAGAGCAGCTTGAAGCCGGTCGCGAGCTACGAGCCGGGCTCGGAGGGCGACGAGGAGCCCACCGACCTGCCCGACTCGAGCCGCCCCCGCGAGCCCGACGACAAGCGCGGGCCGGCCGTCGCGCCGGTGAAGCCGGGCGAAGGCGTGGGGACGCCCCCAGCGGACGATCGGCCCCGGCCGGAGGCCTCGCTCGAGCTCTCGGACGATCCGTTCGCCGCCCGCCAGCTCCGCAAGGTGGTCTACATCCCCGGCTACAACCGCGGGCTCGTGCTCGACGATCCGAACATTGCGCACGGCGCCGCGATCCGGCTCGAGTGGGCGAACGTGACCTTCCAGGAGTCGGCGATCGCCGCGGCCTTCTTCTTCGAAGGGCAAGTCGCGTTGACACGGCAGCTCGGCGTCGAGCTCAAGATCCCGGTGGAGTTCGTGGATCTCGATCTCGAGGGCTCCCGCAACGTCTTCACGATGGGCAACCCGTTGCTGGCCGCGAAGTACCGCCTGTATCTCCCCGAGGTGATCGGACGGCGGCCGGCCCTGACCCTGCGGGCCCGCTGGGCGCTCCCGATCTCACCGCTCCACAACGTCCCGCCCACGGGCCTGGGCGCCGAGACCTTCACGCGCGAGGCGCACTTCGCGGATACCTACGCCTTCTTCCTCGAGAAGACGGCGCTCGGCCTCGGCTTCAACCTCGCGTGGCAATGGGAGTTCATCTACGCCGGCGTACAGTTCTACACCGACTACTTCTTCCCCATCTCGGGAGCCGCCGATCGCGCGAAGTTCTTCACGCTCAACTACGGCTTCTCTCTGGGCGCGCTCCCGTTCGGCGACATCGTGGGTGCATACGTCGAGGCGCGCGCCGCCAGCCTGCTCTACGGCCCGCGGCGGACCGAGTTCTTCATGTACTTCGGTGTTCGGGCCAAGCTGCTCGAATACTTCGAGCCCGGTGTCTGGGTCGGCCTCCCCCTCGGATCGGTCGCCAACGTCAGCGGCGTCCAGTTCGGCGGCGAGCTCCGCTTCTCCTATGACCTCGCGGACATCCTCGACTCGGGCACGCTGACCCGCCGAGACGGACCCTGATAGAGTAGGAAGTGGACATGCGACTCACCCGCCTGCTCCTGGTTTTCGGCTCCCTCACCTTCGCGGCGGGCATGACCGCCCTCCTGCTGGTCCAGCCGGCGTGCTCGCCCGGGCAATGCACCCAGAGCCGCATCGATCCCAATACGCCGAGCTCCGCGCTCGAGTGCGCCGCCGGCCTGCTGTGCTACCAGGGCCAGTGCATCAAGGCCTGCAACGCCGGTCAGGAGGGCGCGCAGCAATGCGGCGGTGACGGCGATTGCGACGGCACCCGTCCGCACTGCATCGACGGCTACTGCTCCGCCTGCGACAACAACGAGTTCTGCGTGCCGACGCTGAACATCTGCCAGGCCGTCAGCGAGATCGATCTGACCATGATCCCCGTCCCGCCGCCCCCGCCGACCGGAGCGCCGAAGCCGCCGGCGCCGCTGGACGGCGGCTGGATCGACGGCGGGCTCCGGCTGGACAAGGACGCCGGCGAGGACGTGCCGGTCGACGCCGTGGTCACCCACGCGGGCCTGGTCGACGTCGCGCAGATCGAGGATTACTTCACCAACGGAACGCTCACCAAGAAGTCGAAGGTGCTGGTCAGGATGCACTACGTCGGGGGCGTCACGGAGCCGGGGCTGATCTGGCGCGTCGATCCCTGGGACGACGTGGGCGGCGGCTATGATCCCGCCACCGAGACCGCGATCGAAGAGGCGCTCGGCGAGGACTGCACGCTCAACTACCTGCGGACGTACACCGGGACGATCACGCTGCCCCAGGTGGACCTGGGCGACGTGGTGGTCGAGGACGCGCCCGGGTTCGCAGGCTCCATCTCGAATCACTTCGATGTGCCGTGGGACGACGTCAACGACGACGGCTACGCTGCACCCGCCCCCACGCCGCCGCCGGCGAACCTCCTGGTCTTCTCGAAGCTCCTCCCCCAGTCGGAGCCGCACTTCATCAGCATCGCCGCCACCCAGTCCGGTCTCGCGGGCGCATGGCCGAACCCGACCCCTGAGAACGGCGAGCACGTCCCCTTCGAGCTGGTCCCCAGCGCCGACACGCTCACCATGCTCACGAGCGGTGTCACCCTCGATCTCGCCACGCCGGCGGATCTCGTCGTCCGCTGGGACCGCATCGCCGCCGGCTCGGTCAACGGTGAGGCGGTTGTCCTCCGCTTCCGCGGCCCCAACTACGAGGTGCACTGCGAGAAGACCGAGGGCCTGATGGTCGACGGCGCCATCATCGTGAAGGCGGGCCTGCTCCGCTCGTTCATCATGCACCAGGGCGTCACCCCCGGCACGACGATCCCGCTCTACTTCGAGCGCCGTTTCGCCCGCCGCACCGACGTGATCCCGACCGACCCCACGACGGAGGTCATCGACCTCTCCGTCCGCGTGCGGCACACGCTCGTCGGCACGCTTCGGTTCCAGTGACCCGGGTGTCCGTCTTCAGAGCACCAGGAAGACAATCAGCGCCACCGCGCCGAAGAGGAACAGACCGCCCAGCAGCAGGATCATCGAGATCCCAACCGACGCCCTTCTTGGTCGCGTTCTGGATCTCGGCGTTGACCTTCTGGATCTCCGGATCGTCCGCGGGCGCCTCGAGCTCGGCCTCGGCTTCGGACTCCAGCTCGGGCTCGGGCACCGCGGAGGCTTCGTCCATCAGGCCGCTGTCCTCGCCGCCGTCGTCCTCGTAGCCCGGCTCGGGAGCCTCGTCGACGGCGTTGCCGCTGATCGCCTCGGTCTGCGCGTCGAGGCCGCCCATCTGATCGAGCAGGCGGGAGGGCGGGTCGATGAAGGTGAGCTTCACGCCGCCGATCTGGAGCTCGTCGCCGTCCTTGATCAGCTTGACGCCCTCGATGCGCTTCTCGTTGACGAGGACGCCGTTCTTGCTGCCGAGATCCTGCGCCGTGTATCCGTCCCAGCTCCGCTTGATGAGGCAGTGGCGCCTGGAGATGTTCTGGTCGTTGAGTGGGAAGTCGCAGTCCGGGCTGCGTCCGATCGTGATCTCGGAGATGCTCTCGTCGAACTCGAAGCGGCGGCCCTCCTCGGTCCCATTCATCACTCGGAGCACCGTCGCGTCCATCTTGCCATCGAGGGACGACAGGACCTCCTGCACCATGCGGCGGGCGAGCTGCTCGGTCTTCTCGCCGGGCTGCCGATCGAGCGCGGTACCAGCGGAGGTCTTGAAGGTGATACTGAACGACATCACGGCGATCCGATCGCCGTCGCGCAGCAAGCACTTCTCTCCCTTGCCGAGGCGCCGGCCGTTGTGCTCCGTGCCGTGCGTCGAGCCGAGATCCTCGAGGAAGTAGTCACCCATCTCGAAGAAGATGCGAGCGTGGCGCCGGGAGACGGTCGTGAGCGGGATCTGGATGTCGCTGCTGGGGTCCCTCCCCAGCGAGATCACGCTCTGGCTGAAGTCATAGGAGAACTCGCGCTCCGGCTTGTCCGGGAGCTGGAGACGGACCAGGAGATGCACCGGAGGTGCCGCTCTGCCGCCTGCGCCCTGCATTACCGGCTCTCCCATAGAGCGGTGGTCCGCTACTCCATCTCCAGCTTCTTGACGAGGTCTTT
Source organism: uncultured delta proteobacterium (assembly GCA_963803435.1). Lineage (GTDB taxonomy): Bacteria > Myxococcota > Kuafuiibacteriia > Kuafuiibacteriales > Kuafuiibacteriaceae > CAWDML01. The sequence goes on from CAWDML010000001.1 coordinate 2,265,488, forward strand.
GCACTGCGAGACCTCGTCGGCCCACTTCGGTGAGGGCTGGTCCTTGTTCACCTCGGTGGCGCAGGAGACGAAGTCCTGGCAGCGCTTGATGGTCAAGCTGGTGTCCAGTGTCTTGTTCGCGTACATGGCCAGCTCGAAGTACGCGCGGCAGTAGAGCGGATCGAGCTTCACCGTATTCTCCCACTCGTTGACGGCCTGATCCGGGAGCCCCTTCTCCGCGTAGATGCTGCCGAGATCGTAGTGGTGGGTCGGGTTGCCGGGGTCCGACTTGATCTTGTCGAGGAACTCCTTGATGGCCCCGTCGTTCTTGGCGCACAGCTCGTAGGCCACGCCGAGGTTTTGTCTCGCGCCGATGCTCACCTCGCTGTCCACGCCTCCGCCCCGCAGCGCCCCGATGAACGCCTGGATCGCGTCCGAGCACCGGGCGGTCTTCAGGTAGGTGTTGCCGAGATTGTAGCTGCAGTTGGGGTTCTCGGGATCGATCTCCAGGCAACGCTTGAAGTTCTGCTCGGCGGATTCGTAGTGGTCCTCCACCAGGTCCATGAACCCGAGGTGATGTCGGGCGTTGAAGTTGTTGGGGTTCATCTCGAGCAGCCGGATGAAATGGCTCCGCGCCTCTTTGTACAGCTCGGTCCGCTTGGCCACGTCGCCCTTGTCGCCCAGGATCGTACCTTGGCGCATCAAGCACATCCCGTAGTTCTCGCGGGCGTCGAAGTATCCGGGGTCGATCTCGATGGCCGCCTTGAACTCGTCGCAGGCGGCGTCGTAGTCCGGCGGATTCCTTCGGAAGAACACCGAGCCCAGGTTGTTGTGGGCCTCCGCGAAGTCGGGGTTGACCGACAGGGCGTCCTTGAAGTGCTGGGCCGCCTTCTCGAGGTCGTTATGGCAGATGAGCTCGACCATCCCCAGACAGTTGTGCGGGTGCTCGAAGTTCGGCCCGTACTCCAGCGCGAGTCGGCAGCTCTCCTCCGCCTGCACACACTGGCCGTTGTTGAGGTACTCGATCCCCAGGTCGTGACGCTTGATCGCTTCGGGGTGGACCGAGTTGTCGATGCAGGTCGCGCAGTGCGCGCACATCAGGGTCAAGAAGAGGCCCATGAGGAGGCGTTTCATCGGCGTGGTGCTGATTGTCTCTCGTCGACCCTCGAGGGAGTCAACCTCTGGCAGTGACGGCAAAAGCCCGACCTTCGCTCGCTCGCGGCGGACTTGCTAAGGTAGCATGAGGTCGGAAATGCGGCTTCTCCTGCCCCTCCTCCTCACCCTCGCCTCCCTCTGTTTCGTCCCTCGCGACGCCCGAGCGCAGTACAAGAACGCACAGCTGGGCTTCGAGGTGGGTTACGGCTTCTACGCCCCCGATCTGCTGCTCGACGAGCATCACCTGGAGGTCGGGCTGCGCGGCGCCTTCAAGGCCGAGGATCACTTCTGGTTCTCGGCCCGGGGCCTGCTGTCCTTTCGCGGAGAGCCGATCAGCGAGCGGACGGTCGTGGTCTTGCACCTGACGCCGGTGGCCGTCCGGTACTACGTGCTGACCGACACCTTCCGGCCGTTCGTCGGGGTCACCAACGCCTTTCAGTTCCTCTTCAACAGCGCGCTCGGCACCCGCGTGTTCTGGGGTCCGGGTGCGGAGGTGGGGGCGGAGTTCAAGCTCTCTCGGGACATCTTCCTCGGTATTCAGGCCGATGCGCTCTACATGTTCGTGTTCCAGGGTAAAGACGATCCGATGCTCACGGTGACCGCCCAGCTCAACTTCTTCTTGTGACATGCACGCATGGGCATTTGCAGGTTTGCTTGCATGGGCCGCCGGATGCGGCGTGCGCACCGATCCGGGCTTTGGGACCAGGACCCTGTTCGTGACGGCCGAGATCTCCGGGAAACCCGACAGCACCGCGATCGAGATCGAGATCGAGGCCGCCGGCAACCCGGTGATCGGGGCCAACGTCGTGTTGAAGGACCTCGATCGGAAGAAGACGGCCACCGCCGAGTCCGAATCCTCCGGCCTGTACCGCACCACCCTCGAAGGTTATGCGCGCGCGCTCTCGCTGCGCATCGTGTCGGGCGACGACCACCTCGAGGCGAAGCTCGAAGGCCCCGCGCCCCACACCATCGTGTATCCATTGAACGACGCCATGCTCACCCGCCAGGGCGTCGACCAGCTGTTGATCCGCTGGGAGGCCGAGGATCACGCCGAGTCGGTCGAGGTCGTGCCGCAAGGATCTGAGAAGGTCGAGCTCGACGGGGATCCGCACCAGACCCGCATCCCCCTCGAAGGCCTCGAGAATGGGCTTCACAAGGTCACCGTCACCCGGTCGAACAGCGTCGAGCTGCGCGGCGGCACCACCGGCTCGCGCATGAGGACGCGCTATACGGTGGACAATCACTTTCATCTCGAGGGATAACGACCGCGCCGTCATGGCGCTTCGATCCAACATCGAGCTGGAGATGCGCCCCCTGCTCAAGGCTCTGCGCGCGCGGATCGAGAGCCTCGAGCACACGAGCAGCGTCAAGGACAAGCTCGAAGTCTTTGTTCGAGGCGAGATTCCGTTCCTCCAGCTCGAGATCCGGCGCGATCATCTGCTCCTGGATCTCTGGCTCCCGCCCGAGAAGCTCGAGGACGCCCGCTCGTCGGGGATCGGACGTGCGCACCCGTTCATGGGGAGCGAGGCGGTCAAGGTCCGGTTCGAGCGCGCCGAGGATCTCACCCGCGTCGCGCGCTGGCTCGAGGACAGCTACGCCTACGCTGCGGAGCGCACGATGAGCATTCCGTCCGCGCCCGCAGACGACGACGAAACGAAGAGCTCGCGCAAGCACTGACCCCCGCGACTCCCGGCCGTGCTGCGCCGGCCTGTTCAACCTCACCGCGTCTGGCCGCCGCTCCCGTAAGGCGTGCCTCAGAGCGCCCGCGTCTCGCCGATCGCCGCCACCCAGACCCGTTCGGGCGGAATGCCCGCCCGCGCCCGATGTTCCTCGAGCAGCCGCGGGGGCTCGTCGAGCGGCTCGTCGGTGAGCTTGAACGTGCCCCAGTGCATCGCGCACAGGAGCTCCGCACGCAGCGCCACGAACGCATTCACAGCGTCCTCCGGGTTCATGTGCTGCGAGCGCATGAACCACTCGGGATCGTAGGCGCCGATGGGTAGAAGCGCGGCGTCGATGCCCGGATGACGCCGGCCGATCTCGGCGAAGCCGTCGAAGTAGGCGGTGTCGCCGGCGAAGTAGACCTTCTTGCCCTCGCCCTCGATCACGTAGCCGCCCCACAGCGTGTCGTTGCGGTCGAAGGGACCGCGCTGCGACCAGTGCTGCGAAGGGACGAAGGTGACGCGAAGATCGCCCACCGCCTCGGACTGCCACCACTCCATCTCCACCACGCGCCGGCACTTCCTCTTCGTGAAGAAGGACCCCAAGCCCATCGGTACCAGGTAGGTCGCCTCCGGTCCGATCCGTCCGATCGTGGGCGCATCCAGATGATCACGATGGTTGTGCGAGACCAAGACCACGTCTGGCGAAGCCTGATCGATCGACATCGGCGGACGCACGTTGCGCGTGATCCCGGGGCCGAGCGTCTCCGACCAGACCGGGTCGGTGACGATCGAGCGGCCGCACAGCCGCACCAGCCAGGTCGCGTGACCGATCCAGGTGAGGGAGGCCGCGCGCGCGATCAGCCCGAAGTCCGGGACCTGCACCGGCACCTCGGCACGCTTGGGGGCGGGCCGGCGTCGCCGGCTCATCCACTTCAGGACCGTTGCGAGGCTGTGCGGTTCGTACTGGGGCTCGAGGTTCCGGTACCGCACGTCAGCTGCGCGGCGCGCCGGCGTCGATCCAGCGCTTGATGATCTCGAGATCGCGGGCGGACAGCTTGTCCATCTTGAGCGGCATGCGCCGAACCTTTTCGTGCGGATTGTCCTGGGTCAACACGCGGTAGAGGAACGATCCCTCAGAGCTCCCCGGGATGACGAGCGTCTCGCCGGGCACCAGCTCCGACGTCGCCCCGATCAGGTTCGCCAGCGGATCCTGCGCGGCATGCTTCTTCTCGCCGACGGCCGGATCGTCCCATTGCGGATACTGATCGTAGCCGAGGACCAGGCGGCCATGACGGAGCACGTCGCTGTGACAGGGCAGGCAGTTGTCCTTCACGATGAAGCGGACGTCCTGATCCCAGGTCGGCCGCTCGGGCAGCATCGCGGCGTTCTGCTCGGCGTTCTTCGCCACGAACGTCACCCCTTCGTCGAGCATGACGCGATCCACGTTGTCGATGTTGCCCGCGCGCGGCCAGCGGGCGCTGTCCTCCGGACCCTCGACGATCAGCGGTCCGTTCGGGAACAGCTCGTCCGCCTTCCCGATCGCCTGCGCGTGATCGTAGGCCTGGTGCGAGACGCGGGACATCAGACGGAGGAACTCCGGTGGGAAGTGGCGATACCAGACCTTGACCGCGACGCGGATCGGGCCGACCAGGTTCGCCGTGTCGACACGGACGTCCCAGTAGTGGCGCTGGGGCTGGTAGAAGCGGAGCGACCGGTTGTTCGGCATGTGGTTCGCGTTGAGCGGCACGAACGTGAAGGCCTCCAGGGCCGTCGTCCCGTTCGGCATGCCCAGATAGGAGAGCAGGTCGGTGAACTCGGCGCGCTCGCCGGGGAAGTGGAAGACCTCCTTGGTGTCGTCCACGTACGGGAGCGTCGGGTAGGTCATGATCCACGGGACCTGCGCTTTGGAGTCGGACAGGCTGGCCGGGATCTCCTCGGGGCCCTCGCAGGAGGCGTCGCCGGGGAGCGGGCAGCCGCAGATCCGGTAGAAGATGTTCGTCGCGTAGACGAGCCCGAACCGATCGCCGGGATGGAGCTGGTTGCCGTCGAGGCGCGGCAAGAGCGGTTTGTACTCGGGGAACGGGTAGAGGATCTCTTCTCGTTCGTCCGGCGTGTTCGTGACCGAGTACTTGAGCGGCGGCAGCGCGTTCAGCGGCATGATCTCGCGCGTGCCGGTCACCGGATCGAACACGGTCACGCGCCCGTTCATGGTGCTCGGGTTCCAGTCGCGCCCGCTCAGCTCACAGGAGTACGGGTCGTTGCCGGGGATGTGGGCCTGATCCAGGCGATTCACCTTGGCGAAGTCGACCTGGGCGGGGTCCGCCGGGTCGAGCCCGAGATCCAGCACGTGCCAGGAGAGGAGGAACCGGCCGTCCTCGAGCTGCGGCAGCGTGTTCCCGATCCGGTGGAGGAAGATGTCCTCGTCCGCGGTGCGGCCGTCGGCGAGATGCTCGTTGGTCTCGTCGTGCGGCTTGTCCATCAGATGCCCGGAGATGCCGCGGCAGATCTCCTCGTGGTTCCCTTCGCCGAAGAAGCGGTTCATCACGTCGTTCGCCTCGGGCGCGTCGTGGGGCTTGGGCGTCCAGCGCGGATAGCGGCCGTCGACCAGAATCCTCGTCGGTGTACAGGTCGTCGAGACCGCCGAGCGGGCAGTCGATCACCGGCTGTCCCGGCGCGCCCATGTCCTGGACCGTGAGCTCCGCCCACACCTGGCGCTCCTGCGAGAAGCCGGCGGAGACGTTGTGACCGCCGTTCACGTTCATCATCCAGACCTTGACCGGGAGGTTGCACATGCCCGCCTCGTCGCAGCAACTGCCATCGCTGCAGTCGCGATCGGTCGGATCGAGGACGTCGGGCGTTCCGGCGAGCGACATGGTCACGGCGTGCGCGAGCTGCTGGCGGCGCCGCTGATCGAGCGAGACCGGGAGTGTGTAGTCGGGATCCTGCGCCGGCGCGTTGGCCTCCTTCTGCGAGGGGAGCGCCAGCTCGGCGGGGAGATCCTGGCCGTCGTAGCCGAGGAGGGTCGGATTCGGCGCGAGATAGCCGAGCCCGATGTCGACGCCGGTCATGTTGTGCGTGGTGACGCGCGGGCGATGGCGCACGCGGAGGTTGTTGCGCGTGGTGGGGACGCCGTCGGTCTCCGACAGCGCGATGACCGACCCGCAGACGCCGTTCGGCTCACAGTCGGCCTCGGAGGCCGTGTGCGCGCCCGGGAACGTCCCAGGTGGCGCGTACGGGAACAGCGACATGTGGCAGTCCTGACAGACGATGCGCCGCGGATTGCCGTCCTTGTCCAGGTACGGGTTGTCGCGCGGATCGGCGTCCGGATGGAGGTTGAGCGGGCTCCGGAACCACTCGGTGTAGAGGTTCTCGAGGCGCGCGAAGGGCTCGTTGTGGATCGGCTCCACCTCGACCTGGGGCGTGTTGATGTTGTCGATCGGCAGACGCACGTCGTGGCAGGCGCCGCAGAACTGGCTGGTCTTGAGGTACGGGCGGATGTCGTCCGGCTGCCCGGGGAAGCTGACCTTGTATGACTGCGCCGCCTCGTCGGCGCCGTGCGAGACCTCGTGCGCGATGTTCTCCGCCACCTCGCCCCGCGGGAAGGGTCCGAAGCGGGTGGTGCCCTCGCGGTTGTACCGGATCGCGACGTTCGCGATGCCGCGCTCGAAGAAGTCCTCACCCTCCGGGTGCTGGCCGCGCGAGATGCGACGACAGCGCGGGTCGTCCGTCTCCTCGCACTGCTCCCGCAGCTTGCGGGCGCACTCGGGCGTGTTCTCCTTGCAGGCCTGGCCGGCCTCCTCATCCACCAGATCGTCGAAGGGTGCGCCGACCTTGTGGCAGGAGTCGCACGTGATGCCCTGGAAGGTGATCCGGCGGCGCGCCGTCAGGTCGAGGTCGATGTCGGTGTTGCTCTGCTCCTCGCTGGCCCGGCCCGGCGGCTCGAGCAGCGCCTCGTCGGCGTTCGGATAGCGGATACTCGCGCGTCACGTCGCCGGTCTGGGGATCGCGGAAGGAGGCGTTCGGGTCGAGCGTTCCGTCCACCAGCGCACCGCCGGTGGGCGCGTGACACTGCACGCAGAGGACCACGCGGCGGAAGAACGGACCGCGGCCGGAGGCGGTCGCCAGATAGTTCGCGGTGATCTCGAGCGACTGATATCCCGGGTCGAGCCCACCCCCATAGTTGTGAGAGGAGCCGGCCCACTCGCGGAACTGCCTCGGGTGACAGCGCCCGCAGTCCGAGGCCGTCGAGGCCGGCAGGAAGCCCCCCGTGTCGTTCGGCGAGGGCGGAAGGCCCTCGTCGCACGCGACGCCCAAACAAAGGATCGAAACGACCGCAAGGCTCTCGAGTGCAAGTCGCATCAGAAGCTCCCTTTGACCGCCACTCTCACCGCGTGAAACGCGCTGAGATAGTCGTAAAAGATCGAAGAATCGCTCGCGAACTCATAGGCGAGCCGGACGCCGGTGTAGCGCGTGAACTGCCAGGTCGCGTCGACGCCGAAGCCGTAGGCGCCCTCGTCGACCGCGTCGGCGAGGTAGCGGTTCGCGAAGCGCGCGAACCGACCGAAGCCCTGGACGCCCACCGACAGGCTGCGCTCCGAGAGCAGCCTCCGGCCGCGGAACCCTCCGCCGTGTACGTACCGCAGTCCGCCTGACACCTCGTGCGAGAGGTCCTCGCCGCCGGCCGACCAATCGCGGAAATTGCCGTCGGCGCCTTCCCCTCGGAGGTACTTGATGCCCTCGACGCCGAGCTGGGCCTCGAGCCCGTTCCCTTCGTCGAGCTGGAAGCTGGCGTCGGCGGTCAGCCCGTAGCGGATGTGGGTCGCGTCGTACGGCGAGGACTCCAGCTGATCGCCGTAGGAGACGCGGAAGCCGGCGGTCGGCTGGAGATCCAGCCAATCGGCGAGCGGGATCGACACGATCGCGTTCAGATCGCTGTACGGCTGTGGATCGATCATGTTGAGACGGAACGTCTCGTAGGTCGTGCTCCGATCGCGGCGCGTGAGCCCCTCCCCTCCCGCGAGGTCGTAGAAGAGATCGCGTCCGATCTTCTGATCGAAGTCGATCATGAAGGCCGTCGCTCCGATGGCGAAGCTGGCCCCGGCGCGGACGTGGCTGAGCGCCGGGAAGGTGAGCTCGGCGGCCGCCGTCAGGATCAGGCTCGACGCGTTCGCGTACTCGATCCGAAGGTCGCCGATCGTGGTCCTTTGATCGACGGTCTCGGCTCCGCCCTCCAGCGGCTGGTCCCGGGAGAAGAGAGCGACCGTGCGCCGGTAGTGCAACACCTCGGCCTCGATCGAGAGCGGGAAGTCCTCGCCGAAGTCCCACCCGAGATCGCCGCCCACCAGGAGCCCGCCGTTCAGGAAGCCGGCGTCCCCCTGCGTGCGATCGAAGCTGGACGACCGCGAGCCGACGCGGACGGCGGCCTTGGCGTGGGGACCGTCGTAGCCGAGCGTAACGCCGTCGAACGTGACGCCCACGCGGGAGATGTGGAACTGCCGCCCGGCCCGCACGTGGAGATCGCTGAGGAAGCCGTCCTGGGTGATGCCTTCCATCTCGACGTACGCCAGGTGCAGGAACAGCGCGCGGGCGTCGCCGAAGCGGTGCGCAATGCTCGGATTCACGGCCGGTGCGGCGCTCACGCCGATCTCGTCGGGCGTCGTCCCTGGAACCCCGCGGAGATCGAAGATCCCCGAGCCCAGGCCGTAAAGATTGAGCGTGGGCCAGAGAATGCCCCGCGTCCCCAGCGCCGCGTTGCCATCGAGGAACAGGTTCGAGTCTTGATACGAGCCGTCGGTCGGGATCATCCCGGTGACGTCGGGCTGCCCGGTGAGCCCGGTGAACACCGGCGCGAACCCGATCTCGAAGTCGAGGATCACGCGGCGCTCCGCGTCCGGAAGATCGACCGGGACGATCGACGTCGTGGTCTCGTCGGCGAGCGCCGGCGACGCAGAGAGGAGGAGCAGCGCGACCAGCGGCGCTTTCATCTCGACCTCCTCAGGGCGCTCTCGACGTTCCGCGGTGGGATCGTCAAATCGAGCGAGTGGCACCGTTCGCACGTGGACTCGAAAGTATGGCAGGTCATGCAGGTTCTCGCATTGACGCGAGCCACCCGAGCGTGATGCGTGCGAAAGTTCTGAAGAGGAAAGTGGCTCTGCGGCGCGACGTTGTGACACTCGGTGCAGTAGTCGACCTCGTGACAGGTCGCGCAGGGCTTGGGGTTGCGCGCGGCGAGCCGTCCGTGGCCGACCGTCCGGAACCTCAGCGTATGTGAGCGCGGGCGAGTGACCGCATGACAATCCTGGCAAGCGTCGCGCTTCGAACCCGAAGTGCCGAGATGACAGAAGTTGCACGTCGCGCTGGCCGCCTGCGCGGCGCGACCGTGCTGAAGGCGGAACAACGGCGTGTGATCCTGCGGCGCGCTCGAGGAGGTCTTCATCGGCGGCTTGGGCCGGGAGAACACGCCGGTCGCCTTGGGAAAGGCTGGCGGCGGCGGCGCGGCGCTGGGCGTCGACGTCTGGGCGATCTGGAGCAACGAGGGCAGCTCGAGCAGCTCGAACGTGGGCTTGGCGGCCAGCACACTCCCTGGATGGGCGGGGCCGCCGCATCGCCGCCCCGGCCGGGAGGCACGGGAGCGCACGGGCGGCTTCGCAGAGCGCGCGAAGACCCATCGTCGAGGAAGTACGTCGACGGACGCCGTATGGTTACCGGGCAGCGGCTGGCTGTTGACGTCCCCCGTGTGGCACAGGCCGCAGTTCTTCATCCGCTTGTCCACCGGCGTGAGCTCGGAGTCGTGGCACGCGGTGCACACGCGCATCTCGGGGAGGCTCAGCTCATCGACACGGTGGCTCTGATCCACATGCTCGTGACAGTACCGGCACTCGACGCGCTCGCCGGTGGGCGCGATCATGTGCTTGCCGTGCGTGAAGCGAATGTCGTTCTCGAGGTGCTTCAGGAATCGCCGCGCGCGTCCCGGGCCGTCGCCGCGATGGCAGCCCTTGCAATCCTTCATGCGCGGGGCCACCGACTCGGCGTGGCACTTGCCGCAGACCTCGTGTCGAGGGAACGAAGCGTAGGCCTCCTCCGGGCTGGCGACGCGGTGACAGTCGTTGCAGTCGAGCCCCGAGCCCGACGACTCGGCGGTCGCCGGCGCCAGGTGTTGCGCGTGATTGAACGAGGAGACCAGCTGCGCCGTGTTCCGCACCTGCGGATAGGGGCGAAGCGGCGAGCTGTGCTCGTGGAGCGGATCGACGGACACGTGGCAGACCTCGCAGAACGCGCCGGGCTCCTGATAGAACTGCTTCTCGTGCTGGTGGCAGCCGTCGCAGGGCGCGTGTGCCTGCGACCCTGGCCGCATCAACGCGTACTTCTGATCGGGATCCGCGAAGTGGCAGGCCTCGCACTCGAGGCCCTCGGCGAGATGATGGTCGTGCCGGAAGGCACCGATCTGGGGTAGCGCGGTCGGTGGTGGCTCGCTGCCCTTCGGACAACCGCTCAGCACCAGCGCCATCGCGATGAGTCTGACTCTCGTCATGATCCCTTCCCCTCGACATCGACCGGTCCGTGGCATCGCGCGCACGCGAAACCGGTGTCCTTGAACGCGAGCGTACCGTCGTGACAGGTGCGGCACGTCTGCATCCGCGGGTTCTGGCCGCCGTCGATCTGCTGGTGGCAGACGGCGCAATCGAGCTTCTTGGCGCTGGCGGCGTCGGCGCGCTTCCAGCCCAGAGCGGCGGCGTCGATCACCTTCGCCGTCCGCACGTCGACCCGATGCGTCTCGTGCTTGAACTTCTCGGTCACCGCCCACTTGGTCGGCTGCTCCTCGGGCTTGAGCGTGCGGTGGCAGCCCTCGCACTTCGTCATCGGCTGCGTCTTGAGCGTCTCGTGGCACTGCGCGCAGAGCTCGTGTCCCGGCGCCATCAGACCGCCTGCGATCGCCGGCTTCTCCGCGCCCGACTGCTCGTAGTGGCACTTGTCGCACGCCGTCTTGTCGTGCTTCGCGTGCGGGAGATCGGAGGCCATCTCGCGCTCGGAGCGGAAGCGCTCCTTCACCGGATTCGCGCGCCACGGATCGGAGTGCTCGTGACAGACGCGGCAGATGCCCTTGCTCTCCCGGGTGAGGAACTGCTGCTGGTGGCACTTCTCACAGGGCCAGTGACCGTTGCGCTGCTCCTTCGGATCGAAGTTCCTCCCGCCCGCGGGGAACCAGAGCCGGCCGCGCTCCGTCGTCGGGTGGCAGTCGACGCAGACGTAGGCGCCGGTGGGGCCGACGACGTTCTGATCCGCGTGGCGAACGTGGGAGAAGAAGCACTGCTCCTTCGTCGGCGGCTGCGCCTCCGAGATCTGCGCCGACTCGTGACAGCGCCGGCACTGCGATCCGACGGCGTCGAACGCCTGATCGCCGTCGTGGCACGAGGTGCAATCGGCCATGGCCGGGAGCGGCGTGTGGACGCCCTTCTCCACCTTGGCGTTGACGTGACAGCTCGCGCACTCGTTCTTGCCGGTCTTCTTCGCGTGGGACGCGTGGGTGAAGAGGTTTGAGACCCGATAATCGGACCAGGTCGACGAGGCGAGCGCTTCCTCGGGCGCCTTCTTCACGTGGCAGCCGTTGCACGTCGCCATCGCCGGCTTGGCCTTGCTCTCGTGGCAGCCGGCGCAACCGCGATGCCCGGTAAAGACCATGTCCGGTCCGCCGGACTCGGCCCGGTCGTGCGTATGGCAGACCTCGCACTTGCCCGCCTCGACGTGCGTCTTGTGGCCGGAGCTCGCCAGGGTGAACTGCGAGTGCTCGCCGCTGCGGTAGGGCGGATAGACAGCCTTGTGGATGTTGATCCCGTGACCGCCCGGGCCCGCGACGTGGCAGGTCCGGCAGAACTCCGGCTTCCTCGGATCGAACTTCACCAGCTTGCCCGCGTGGCAGCCCGCGTTCTCGCACGGCTTGTGATCCTTCTTCGGGAAGCGCACGTGCCCCCAACCGTTGGACTTCGAGCGGTCGTGGCAGTCGTTGCACGCGACCGTGGCGTGCTTCTCCGAGAGGTGATCGAAACGTGGCGGGTGCGCAGCCAGGAGCAGGCCCGCCCAAATCAGGAGACTCATCAGATCTCGTCCAACCCCGCGCTGCTTCTAGCGAAGGCCGCACCGCGGCGCCAGGCCGCGGCGGGTGAGCACGTGTAAGGAGACCGGTTGAAACGTGTGTGAGCGAGAACCGCGATCCCACGATCCGATCAAGGGCCGACGCGCGTACGGGAGGTGCGGATGCGTTGGGTGCGAAGCATCATGCTCACGGCCTGCGCGATCGGAACGGTGCTTGCTCACGCGGCGCCGATCCTCGCGCAGCCGGCGGGGACCTCGAGCGCCGCGGAGGCGCTCGATCGAAGCTATCTCGAGCTTCAGAGGCTCGACGACACCGAAGAGATCATCGTCACCGGGACGCGGCCCACGACCGCCGGCTCGGCGTCGATCGTTCGCGCGCGCGATCTCCTGCTGCGGCCACGGCGGCGGCCCGCCGACCTCCTGGAGGTGATCCCCGGTCTCGAGGTCGTCCAGCACGCGGGAGGAGGCAAGGCCAACCAGTACTTCATCCGCGGCTTCGACGCGGACCACGGCACCGATCTCGCGCTCAGCGTCGACGGCGTGCCCGTCAACATGGTCAGCCACGGACACGGCCAGGGCTATGCAGACCTCCACTTCGTGATCCCGGAGCTGGTGGATCGCATCGAGGTGAAGAAGGGCCCGTACTTCGCCGAGCTGGGCGACTTCGCCACCGCCGGCGCGGTCGACATGATCCTCCGCGAGGATGTCCGCGCCAACAGCCTCAGCCTGAGCGGCGGCTCGTTCGACACCTATCGCGGCCTCGCGATCGGCGGCGGAGACCTGGGTCCCGTGGGTATGCTCTTCGCCGGCGAGCTGTACGCCACCAACGGACCGTTCGTGGAGGGCGAGTCGCTGCGTCGCTACAACCTGCTCGGCCGGGGAGAGGTGCCGGTCCTCGGCGGCGATCTCATGCTCACGCTCGACGCCTACGGCGCGCGCTGGAACGCGTCCGGGCAGATCCCGAACCGAGAGGTGGCGGCCGGCCGGCTCGATCGCTTCGGCACCGTCGACGCGACCGAGGGCGGGAGCTCGCGGCGCATGGGCGGCTCGGTGCGCTGGCGAAGGAGCTCCGGCCACGACGACCTCTCCCTGATGGCCTACGTGACCCAGTCTCACCTCGACCTCTTCTCCGACTTCACCTTCTTCAGCCGCGACCCGGTGAACGGCGACGAGATCGAGCAGACCGACGATCGCATCGTGGCCGGTGCCGACGCGCGCTATCGCTTCGACACGAAGCTGGGGCCGATCGATCTCACCAGCCGCTTCGGGCTCCAGACCCGGACCGACCTCATCGACAACGGCCTCTTCCACGACCGCGCCCGCGCGCGCCTCGAGCCCGTGGTGAGCGCGCACGTCCGGGAGACCAGCCTCGCCGCCTACGCCGAGGAGGAGCTGCACCTCACCGAGTGGCTGCGGGCGCAGCTCGGTCTCCGGGGCGACTACTTCCACTTCGCGGTGGACGGCTCCGGCTCGAAGCACGCCTTCGCGGCGAGCCCCAAGGGCAGCCTGATCGTGACGCCGCTCGACGACACCGACGTCTTCGTCAACTTCGGCCTCGGCTTTCACTCGAACGACGCCCGCGGCGTGCTCGCGCCCGAAGACCCGGTCACCCCGCTCACACGCGCGATCGGCGGCGAGCTGGGCGCCCGCACGCGGCTCTTCGATCGTCTCGACCTGGCGGCCACGGTGTTCCTGATCGATCTGGCCAGCGAGATCGTGTGGGTCGGCGACGAGGGTACGACCGAGGCGAACGGCCCGACCCGGCGCCTCGGCGTGGAGACCGAGGCGCGCCTCCAGCTCCTGCGCTGGCTCTGGGCCGACGCCGACTTCACCTTCGCGCGCGCGCACTTCACCGGCGCGGCGCCCGGCGCCCGCGAGATCCCGCTCGCCCCCCGCCTGACCGTGAGCGGCGGCCTCTCGGCGATCCACCCGATCGGCATCTTCGGTCGCATCGGCGTCCAGCACGTCGGCGATCGCCCCGCCACCGAGGACGGCTTCCTCACCGCGGTCGGCTACACCAAGGCCGACCTCACGCTCGGCTACCGCACCCACATGTTCGAGATCAGCGTGGACCTGGAGAACCTCTTGAACGCCGACATCCGCGAGGCGCAGTTCGCCACCGTCTCCCGCCTCCCCTCCGAGACCTCCGCCGCCTCCTGCCCCGACGGCACCCGCGCGGTCTCGGACGGCGGCGCGTTCCTCGGCTGCGAGGACCTCCACTTCACCCCCGGCCCGCCCCTCTCCGCCCGCCTGACGGCCTCGCTCTTCTTCTAGGAGCGTGTAGCGCGTAGCGCTACCGCGAGCCCGGTCCGGGTCCCGGTCCCGGTCCCGGTCCCGATGGCGATCATGCAGCCCGGCGTGCGTTCATCGACTTGATGAGGCGCGTGAGCATCTCGACAACGCGCTTGAGTGCGATCTCTTCAGCGATGTCGGCATACTCGACGGCGAGCTGGTAGGCCTCGAGCTTCTCGTGATCGAAAGTGACCATGCAAGCTAGCTTGCGGTAGCTCGTCCACTTTGACCAGCAGAAGTTCTTGGAGGTCGTTTCGTCTGGAATCGATCGTTGGGCGGATCGACTTCGACGCCTGGACTTGATCCCATGGTTTCGTGGCGAAGCAATACCGTTCTTGGACTCCGAGACAATCGTTCTTGCTCCCGCCGTTCCCCTCTCGAGTGGCTCCCAGAAAATCATCTCGCGTACTTTCGTCTTGGACGTCGTCGATGAGGTAGAGCTGAGCGCGATCGAGATCTCGATCCAGTCCAAGGACCTGCGAGGCGAGCGACCGTACTCGCCTCGAATGATGATCGCGCTGCTTCTGTACGCCTACTGCACCAGCTCGAACCATCCCCAGACCCAACTGAACGAAGTGATGGATGGCCGCATCATCGCGTTCCTGCAAATGTGGACGGCACACCGAGGCCCCACGCTCAGAGGAACTTCACCGACTCAGACAGCAGGATCATGTTGAAGGAGGGAGAAGGAGGGAGCGTACCTCCAGGCCGGGTCAGCAACCAGGCACCTGATCAGCAACACCTCGTCCCGATGCTCCGTGATGTGTTCGGCAACTGCGGCGATGCTCCGCGGAAGATGACGGCAGACAACGGCTATCTGAGGCGACCAACATCGAATTTCTGCGACAACAATCAGATCGATGCCCACATCGCTGTTGGACGCGAACAGAACCAAGACGCGTCGACTCCGTCCTCATCAGCTTCGGAGCCCACACCTGCCTTGCTCGCTCGCAAGCGAATGCGAGACAAGTTGCAAACGCGCCACGGCAAGGCGGTCTACGCCCGCAGGAAGAGTATCGTCGAACCGGCGCTCGGACAGATCAAAGCGGCACGAGGATTCCGCCGGTTCTCGCTCCGCTCCTTCTTCAAGGTACGAGCCGAGTGGACGCTCGTCTG
Organism: uncultured delta proteobacterium; assembly: GCA_963803435.1. Taxonomy (GTDB): domain Bacteria; phylum Myxococcota; class Kuafuiibacteriia; order Kuafuiibacteriales; family Kuafuiibacteriaceae; genus CAWDML01. The sequence goes on from CAWDML010000001.1 coordinate 2,280,781, forward strand.
CCTCACCCACAACCTGCTCAAGCTCTACCGATCGAAGCTCGCGACCGTCGCGAGCGTCTGACTCAAGGCAGCCATCTTCAGATCGGGACCCGGACCGGGACCGGGACCCGGACCGGGCTCGCGTGAGCGCTTACGCGCTACACGCTCCTAGCCCTCCCCGATAGCGCGGCGCGACCCCTGATATGACACGTGCCCCGCGAACCGATAGTCTGCCGTCGGCGTGGATCTCGCGATCGAACCCTCCCGCGCGCGCCGCGGCCTGTGGGCGATCGCGGCGCTGCTGGGCGGCGCGCTCGCGATGTCCCTCGAGATCGCCGCCGCACGTCTGGTCGCGCCGGCGCTGGGAAGCTCGATCGACGTCCTCGGGACCCTGATCAGCGTGATCCTCGGCGCGATGGCGCTCGGCTACGCGATCGGCGGCCGCGTCGCGGATCGGGCACGCGACGATCGGGTCATGTTCCTCGCGATCCTCGGCAGCGGCGTCCATCAGGTGGCCGCGCTCTTCTTCGCCGCACCGGTGCTGTCGTCGCTCGGCGCCTGGTCCGACTTCGCGGCGACCGCGCTCGCCATCTCGACGATCTTCGCGCCGCCGGTGCTGTTGCTCGCGGGCGTCGGTCCCTACGTGATCCGTCTGTCCGCGCGAGGCGGCGCGGGCGCCGCCGCCGGTCGCGTCTACGCCCTGGGGACCGCGGGGAGCATCGCCGGCGTCCTCGGCACGACGTTCGCGCTCCTCCCCGGCCTCGGCACGCGCGCGACGCTCCAGACGCTGGCCGGCCTCTCGCTCCTGCTCGGGATCGCCGGCCTGCTGCCGCGGCGATCCGCGATCGCCGGGCTCCTCTTCGCCGTCGCGATCCCGTATGCGCCACGCCGCGAGCGCCCGGCGCGGACCCGGTGGGTCGGCGAGTCCGTCTATCACGAGGTGCAGGTGGTGCAGCTCGGGCGCCTGCGCGGGCTGGTGCTCGATCACGAGCGCGACCTGCACACGGCGATCGATCCCGGCGGTGGACGGAGTGGCGGCTACTGGGACGACTTCGCCGTCGGCCCGCTCCTCGCCGGCGGACATCGGGTGCTCGTGCTCGGGATGGGGGCCGGCGCCTCGATCCGCGCGGTGCGCTGGGCTGATCCGGACGCGATCATCGACGCAGTCGAGCTCGATCCGCTGGTCGTGCGCGTCGCCGCCGAGCAGTTCGGCGTGACGGACGGGCCTGGTCTCGCGATCCACGTCGCCGACGCACGCCGGTTTGTAGCCCGGGACCACGGGCGCTACGACGTCATCCAAGCTGACCTCTTCCGGGGGGGCCCCGAGATCCCGGCGCACCTGGTGACCGTCGAGTTCTACGCGCTGATCCGATCCCACCTGGCGCGCGGCGGCGTGTTCATGCTGAACGTCTTCGATCTGGCGCCGGGACGCGCGCTGCTTCGAAGCGTGGCGGCCACCCTGGCGCGCGTGTTCCCGGCGGTGCTGGTGCGGTCGCGGGAGGGAAACCACCTCCTGCTCGCGTTTGCGGAGCCGCGGACCGCCGGCGAGGCGCAGGCCCGGCTCCTCGCGCCCGTGGGATCGTCGACCGTGACGGAGATCGCGAGCGAGGTCGCCGGCGCCCTGGCCCCGATGGCGTGGGCCGGCGGCGAGGTGCTCACCGACGACCGCGCGCCCATCGAGCGGCTGACGCGGGCGATGCTCTCCGAGGCCCGGGCCGCCCGCGTCCTCCCCTGACCGTTGACACGTGACCCCGCCTGTTCCGTTCTCTGGGGATGCCCGCTCTGCCCCTCCGGCGCGCGCTCGTCGCGATCAGCCTCACCGCCTCGCTCGGACTCCCGGCGGTCGCGTCGGCCTTCACCATCATTCCCAACGAGATCAGCATCGCGGACCTGACCACCACCGAGGGCAACGGCGGAACGAAGAGCTTCAACTTCGTGGTCACGCTGACCCGCAACAACTGCGGCGTGTTCACGATCGACTACACCGCCCTCGCCGGCTCGGCGGTCGCGCCCGAAGACTTCGCGCCCACCTCCGGGACGCTGACGTTCGACGGCACGGTCACCTGCAATCCCACCGAGACTGCCCTCGTCACCGTCCCGGTCGTCGCCGACTCCACCGGCGAGCCCAACGAGACGTTCTCGGTCGTCCTGAGCAACGTGCAACCGGCGATCACCACGATCGTCGACGGCACCGCGGTCGGGACCATCACGAACGACGATGGCCCGCCGCCCGCCCTCTCGGTCGGCGACGTCTCGCTCCTCGAGGGCAACGCCGGAAACACCACGATGACCTTCACGGTGAGCCTCTCGAGCCCCAGCACGCTCCCGATCACGTTCAGCTACTTCACGAGCCCAGGCAGCGCCACCACGCCCGCCGACTACGGGACCGTCAACGGCCGCCCCACGCTCGCGCCCGGACAGACCACCATGACCATCGGCGTCCCGATCGTGGGCGACACGACGGACGAGCCCGACGAGACGTTCACGATGAACCTGTCTGCGCCGACCAACTCGGTGATCGCGGATCCGAGCGGCGTCGGGACGATCCTGGACGACGACGGGCCCACCATCTCGATCACGAACGCCGTCGTGACCGAGGGCGACAGCGGCAGCGTCAACGCGGTGTTCACCGTGACCCTCTCGACCAGCTCGCCGGACACGATCACCGTCGACTACGCCACCGCCAACGGAACGGCCACCGCCGGCTCGGACTACACCGCGCGGAGCGGCACGCTGACGTTCTCCGGCCGGGCCACCGTGCAGACGATCAGCGTGCCGGTGCTGGGCGATCTCCTCGACGAGGCCGACGAGACCTTCTTCGTGAACCTGAGCAACGCGGTGCAAGCGACGATCGCCGACAACCAGGGTCAGGGCACGATCACCGACGACGACCCGCCGCCGGCCCTCTCGATCGACGACCGCACGCTCGCCGAGAACGGCGGGACGATGACGTTCACGGTCTCGCTCTCGGCGCCGAGCGGTCGGACCGTGACGGTCGACTACGCCACCGCCAACGGGACCGCGGTCTCGCCCGCGGACTACGCCCAGGCCAGCGGCACCCTCACGTTCGCGCCGGGGACCCTCACGCGCACGATCCCGATCGCGATCGCGAACGACGCCCTCGACGAGCCGAACGAGAGCTTCACCGTCGTCCTCAGCGGCGCCGTCAACGCCACCATCCAGGACGGCACCGGGGCCGGGACGATCACCGACGACGATCCCACGCCCACGCTCGCCATCGACGACCGTACGGTGAGCGAAGGCGTCGGGACGATGACGTTCACCGTGACGTTGTCGGCGGCCAGCGGGCAGACCGTCACGGTCGACTATGCCAGCGCGAACGGAACGGCGGTGGCACCGGGCGACTACACGGCCACCAGCGGCACCCTCACGTTCGCGCCCGGGGTAGTGACGCGGACGATCAACGTCATACTCATCGACGACCTGCTCGACGAAGCCAACGAGACGCTGTCGATCAACCTCACGAACCCGACGAACGCGACGATCGCCGACGCCACCGGCGCCGGTACGATCACCGACGACGACAACCCGCCAACGATCTCGATCGACGATCAGACCGCCGGCGAGGCCACGCCTGCGATGACGTTCACCGTCTCTCTGTCGGCGGCCAGCGGGCGCACCGTGACCGTCGCCTACGCGACCGCGAACGGGACAGCCGTCGCACCCGGCGACTACACCGCGGTGAGCGGGACGCTGACGTTCACACCGGGCGTGCTGACGCGAACGATCCTGGTCAGCGTGGTGAACGACGCACTCGACGAGGCGAACGAGACGTTCTCGGTGATCCTGAGCGGGCCCACCAACGCCACCCTCCTCGACGGGACCGGCGACGGAACGATCAACGACGACGACCCCCCACCCTCGATCTCGATCGATGATCGAACGCTGGGCGAAGGCGGCGGCACCATGACCTTCTCGGTGACGCTCTCCGCGGCCAGCGGACGGACCGTGACGGTGAGCTACGCGACCGCCGACGGCACCGCGTCGTCGCCCGCCGACTACGCCTCGGTCTCCGGGACGCTCTCCTTCGCGCCCGGCGCGCTGACGCGCACGATCGACATCCCGATCGTGAGCGATACGTTGGACGAGGCCGACGAGACGTTCTCGGTGACGCTGACGAACCCGACGAACGCAACCATCCAGGACGGGACCGGCGCCGGCACCATCACCGACGACGACGCGCCGCCCGCCCTCACCATCGACGATCGGACCGGTGGCGAGGGATCCGGCACGCTGACGTTCACCGTGACGCTCTCCGCGGCCAGCGGGCGGACCGTGACCGTCGCCTACGCGACCGCGAACGGGACGGCCCTCGCGCCCGGCGACTACACCGCCGCCTCCGGAATGCTGACCTTCGCGCCCGGAGTGTCGAGCCGGACGATCCCGATCGCGCTCGCCGACGATGCGCTCGACGAGGCCGACGAGACCTTCTCCGTCGAGCTCACCAGCCCCACCAACGCCTCGATCCAGGATGGAACCGGCGCCGGCACCATCACCGACGACGATCCGGAGCCGGTCCTCTCCATTGCCGACCTCTCGCTGGCCGAGGGCGCGGGTCAGGCAGTCTTCACGGTGACGCTCTCCGGCCCCAGCGGGCGGCCGGTGACGGTGAGCTACGCGACGATGGACGGCACCGCGGACGCGACCGACTACACCGGGGTGAGCGGGACGTTGACGTTCGCCCCCGGCGACACCGCCCGGACCGTGCCGGTCGCGCTCCTCGACGACACCACCGTTGAGCCCGACGAGACCTTCACGATCGACCTCACCTCCCCGGTCAACGCGACGCTCGCGGTCGCCTCGGCCACAGCGACCATCCTCGACGACGACGCTGCGCCCGACCTGACGGTCCTGGTCGACCTCACCGAGCCGTGGGGGGTGGGCGAGACTGTCGCGTATCGCGTGCGGGTCTCGAACGTGGGGACGGCGCCGACCAGCGGCGACGTCACGGTGACGCATCGCCTGCCCCCCGGGCTCGCGTTCGAGTCGGCCGCCGGCACCGGCTGGACCTGCTCGACGACCGACGCCGCGCTCACCTGCGTTCGCGCCCTCCCGATCGACACCGGGGCCCCCGATCTCGAGATCGAAGCGACCGTCGGCCCCGAGGCGTATCCGGCGCTGACGATCACCGCGAGCGTCGCCTCCACGCGCGACTTCGATCCGACCAACAACACGACCTCCACCGACGTCTCGATCCTCGGCCTGGCCGACGTCTCGGTGGCGCTGGTGAACCTGGGCGAGGGCGCGACCCCGGGCGCGCCGATCGCCTACCGGATCACCGTGTCCAACGGAGGACCCAACACGCTCGATACGATCGCGCTCCTCGACATGCTCCCGGCCGACGTCCAGTCACCGGCGTTCACGCCCAGCCTCGGCGACTACGACGACACCACCGGATCGTGGAGCGGGCTCGACCTGACCGCCGGCAGCACGGTGACGATGAACGTCCGTGGCACCGTCTCGGCCGAGGCCGAGGGCATCCTGGAGCACGAGGTCGACGTCCAGGTACCGGACACCTTCGTGGATCCGGACCTCGCGAACAACGTCGCGGTCCAGATGTCGGTCGTCGCCAAGGGCGAGGCCTGCGACGACGACGGCCTCGACGACGCCGAGGAGGCGGCGCTCGGCACCGATCCGTGCGATCCGGACACCGACCACGATGGCCTGCTCGACGGCATCGAGGTGCACGGCGACAATCCGACAAACCCGCTGGACGCCGACAGCGACGACGACGGCCTCTGCGACGGCCCCGTCACCGTGGGCACCTGCATCGCAGGTGAGGACCTCAATGCGAACGGACGGGTCGACGCTGGTGAGACGGATCCGAACAATCCCGACTCCGACAACGGCGGTGTCTCCGACGGCGTCGAGGTCCGGCGCGGCAGCAGCCCGCTCGATCCCGATGACGACTTCCCGAAGACCGAGGAAGAGAACCACCGGTCAGGCTGCGACTGTCGCGCGACCCACGCCGCGTCCCACGGCCTGCCCGGATCGCTGATCGGGCTCGCGATGGTAGCGCTGGTCACGCGGCGGAGGCGTCGTCGACAGCTCTAACTCCCCGATATCTAGAGGAGATGCGCATAGTCTGGCACCCCACGACCACCTCCCCGGCGCCGGTCATCCGCTCGGCACGCCGACCGCCGACTCCAGCGAGCTCGAGCTCGCGCGCTAACGTTCGTGGGCTGGTGGCAGGTTCGCCGGCGGAGGATCCGAACGCTCCGCCGGCGGCCTGCGACCGAAGCCTCAGCCCTGACGCTTCAGATCGTCCGTCCCCGTGAACTGGAGGAACGCCGGCTGGTCGCTCGGCGGCGGCTCCCAGTCGATCGACTTCTGCACCACCTTGATGCCGAGGCTCTCGAGCCACTTCGTGGGCGGGTTGGCGCCCAGCATGCAGTACACGTAGTCGTTCTCGATCTCGTCCCCGAGATCCAGCACCACGGTCTTCTCGGTGACCTTCTCCGGGTTGGCCTTGAAGTACGCCTTCACGCGCCCGCTCTTGATGAGCTCGCCGATCTTCTCCCGGTTGCCCTTCTTCGCCTTGTTGAAGGAGTCCTGCCGGTAGACGATGCAGACCTGGTTGCTCCCGCCGTGCACCTCGGCCATCTGGATGGCGGCCTCGAGCGCACTGTCGCCGCCGCCCACGACCATCACCTTGTGTCCGTTGTGCTCCTCGGCGTCGATCAGGCGGTAACGGACCTTCGGTAGGTCGTCGCCGGGCTTCCCCAGCCGCCGCGGATCGCCGCGGGTACCCGGCGCCAGGATCACGCGCAGGCAGGTGAACATGCCCTTCTTCGTCTTCACGGCGAAGCCATCGCCGTGCGGATCGATGTCGATGACCGACTCGCCGTACGCGATCGACAGCTTGGAGACGTCGTTCGACCAGCGTGCGATCGCCTCCTCCCGCGTGGTGTCGGCGATCCAGAGCGGCCCCATCAACCGCACGCCCTGCGGATAGTCCGGCGTCGGCGGCGGCGGCGACTCCATCAGCTTCTTCTTCTTCGGATAGTCCTGGATCGTGGAGGCGAACGTCTCCCGCTTCTCCAGGAGCACGTACCTGAGGTTCTCCTGGCGAGCCGTCATCGCCGCCGAGATCCCGGCCGGCCCGCTGCCCGCGATCACGACCTCGTAGTCGACGCCCGCCCGGGCCGCCTGTCCGGGCGCCAGGCCCTCGTGGATCATGTGGTGCACGGTAAAGAAGCCGACGTTGATCCCGTTCTTCACCAGCGGCTTGCCGGCTGCCTCGCCGATCACGTAGACGCCGCGATCGCCGCCCTTCACGCCGGTCTGGTAGTTCGGATCGATCGCGGGGCGCGGCTGCATCGGCAGCGGCTTGTCCGGCTCCCACATCATCAGCGCCCCGGGACCGCAGACGTCGACGCAGATACCGCACTCGTGGCAGAGCTCGGGCGACCGCAGCACCGGCCGCTTCTCCTCCATCTCCAGCACCTGATAGGGGCACGCCTCGACGCAGTCCCCCGAGCCGGTACAGCGCGAGCCGAGCAGTCGGGGCAGGCGCTTGGCCTTGCCGCGCTCGACGCCGTCGCACTTGAGCGGCTCGACCTCGCTCGGGATCGACAGCGGCGACTCGCGCTCCTTGTCCTCCCACGCCGCGCGGCGCTTGAAGGCCGCGTGCCCGAAGAAGATGAGCCCCATCGGGACGAAGAGGAGGAGCAGCGTGGCCATGGCGGTGCCCGCCGGCGAGGGCGGGATCAAGGGCTCGGCGGCCGCCTTGGCCCACATCTCGCCGTGCTCGCGGTGGCACTGGCCGCACTGCTTGGAGTCGAGCGCCTTCACCGGGCCGTGGCAGCCGAAGCATGATCCCCACGGCGCCTCGCGCTCGCCGGTCCCGCCGGCGTGGCAGGCGGCGCACCCGCGGGCGAGCGTGCCGTGCGCCCGATGCAGCGCGACGCTCTCGTCCCCGCCGAGGCCCAGGTCGGCCCGGATGTTCGCGGTGGGGAAGACGCCCGCGCTCGCCGGCGGCTCCTGCTTCTTCACGACGGCGGAGACCTGCTTCATCTTCTGATGCCGGTCGGGGTGACAGCTGGCGCACTGCCCGTTCACCAGCGCCGCCACACCTCGCTCCCGCGGATGCTCGGCGTGGCACTGAGCGCACGCGCCGTCCTTCAGCGCCTCGAGCGCCAGGTGCTCGGGGCGGAGCGCAGCCTTCTGACCGGGATGGCAGCGCTCGCACTGCTCGTCGACCGGGCCGCGGAACTGCAGGTGGCAGGCGCCGCACGAGTCGGTCCCCGAGTCGAACTTCTCGGAGACCAACCGCGCGAACTCGGGCGAGCGGTGGCGCTCCGAGATCGGCCGGCGCAGGAAGGAGGATCCGCCGTCGAACATCAAGATCCCGGTGACCCCGAGGGCCAGCGCCACCCCGGTGCCCACCAGGAGCGGGAGCTGCCAGGTCCGCCGGACGTCGTGCGGCTCCTTCCAGACCAGCTTCTCGCGATCGACCTGCTGCCGGTCCTCGCGCTTCGCGATCTCGAAGTCGCCCGGGAGGCGGACCAGCGTCTGGAACGGCGAGGACACCTCGACGTCCTTGACGTACTTGGGCACGTCGACGTCCGGCGCCTTGGGCGTGAAATCGATGTTGACGCGGTAGCCCTGGACCTCGAAGCGAAGCTCGTGCCCGCCGATGGTGGCGGTGTCCCCGTTCTTGAGCCGGATCTCGACCACGCGCGCACCGTCGACGTAGATCGGCGCGCCCTCGATCGCCGCCAGGTGGAAGACCGGCATGCGGAAGAAGATCTTCGCGTGCTTGCGCTCGACCTTCTGGTCGTCGATGAAGATCTCGCAGTCGGGATCGCGTCCCACCACGATCGACTCGCCCTTCCGGACGGACCCCTGGAACGCGAAGATCGGCTGCTTGAGCACCACCGTCTCCATCGCGTCGGCGGCGTCCGTGTCGACGCCCGGGGCGAGGAACTCGATCTCGCTGGCGCCGATGGTGATCACCTGCCCGTGGCCGAGCACGGCCCCCACCTTGGGGATCCCGACCCCGTTGAGCCGCGGGAGATCGTCGATCGGCTCCAGCCGGTGGCTCCCTCCGACCTTCGTGATCCGGAACGAGCGTAGCTTCACCTGCGGATCGGCGATGACGACGTCGTTGTTCTCGCCGCGCCCGATGGTGATGGGCCCGGCGTCGAAGAAGACCCGGCGCGCGTTGTGCGGCCCGCTCAGGAACACCAGCCGGGCCGGCAGCCCGTACTGTGCGAACTCCTCGTCCTGGTCCTCGGACCCCGGATCGGGATCGACGACGATGGCCGCCGCCACCGACGGCGACTTGGTGTCGACGGTCTCGGCGCGCCGGCCGACCATGTCGGTGTAGAAGACGTCCTCGATGGCCGGCTGGGAGGGCGAGTCGATGAGCGTGGCGTCGTCGGGGATGGCCGGCTTGCGGTAGGCCCGGACCTCCTGCGTCTGGACGTCCCGCTGGGTCGACAGCTTGGGCACCGAGAGCGCGATCGTCGGGCTGCTCTCGTCGAGCACCTCGGCCAACAGGATGATCGTGTCGCCGATGTAGATCCGATCGCCGGCGCGGATCTGGACCGGCTGCTGGATGGGACGCGACTTCGGATCGTTGACGCGCGTCCCCTGCTCGCTCCCCAGATCCCGAAGGATCAGGCCGTGCGCGGTCTCGGAGATCATGCAGTGATCGAGGCTCGCCTTCGGATCGACGAGCACCACCTGGTTCAGCGGACCCTTGCCGAGCCGCACCGATGATTCGGAGACCTCGACGTCCTGCCCCTCGCAGGGACCGTTCTCGAAGCGAAGGACCAGCATCTACATCCTCAGATAGAACGACGCGACGGACACGACGTGCACCACCGCCAGCGTCAGGAGCATTGCAGTGACGCCGACGTGGAGCGCCAACCAGTTCCGGCGGATCCGATAGAGGAATCGGACGGCCTCGATCTCCGAGAGACGCACCGCGTCCTTGGCCAGCGTCTCCAGCGGCGCCGCCAGGACCGGATCGCGGGGCAGGATCGCGTCGAGCGACTTCAGCACGCCCGCCTCGGTGGCGGGTGGATCGTACCCGGACGACAGGCAGGCCATCGGGCTCCCGGCCGCCTTGATCGCCGAAGCTGCGATCTTCCGGTGCGCGGGATCGGCCTGCGCCAGCACCAGCTCGCTTCGCCGCTCCAGGAGCTCGGCCCGCTCCTCGAGCACGTCCTCCTCCACCTGCGACCCGCGCTCGAGCTTGGTGATCCGCTTGGGCCACCACTTGTAGAACACGATCCCGAACAGCCCGGTCGCGATCTCGGTGGAGAGGAGGAACCAGAGCATCGACGTGACGAAGCCCCCGAGTGACAGCCGTGAGTGCAGCGCCACCGCCAGCAGCGCCAGCACGCCGATCGCGACGTGCGCCCGGGCCCACAGATAGAACGGCCCGCCCTGCGCCCGGCCGCCCCGCCCGTCCTGGCCGCCCCGGTCCGGGTGCGGCGGCGCCTTCGGCCAGCGGTTGACCCGCCGGCGCGCCGCCAACCCGGTGGCCGCCAGCATGAAGCCGAACGCGCAGACGCCGAACAGCGTCCCGATCGGCGTGAACGGGAGCAGCGGATCGGCGATCAGCGCCAGCACCATCATCGCCGCCGCGATCAACGCGGTGACGCCCCAGATGATCGGCCGGGAGAGATCCTGCCGCTTCTCGCTCTCGGTGGCGGAGAACGCCTTGCGCACGCCGGAGGTCCTGAGCGCGTTCTGCACCTCCGGGAAGTAGGCCACCGGATCGACGCGGAGGATCGCGCGCGTCGGGCAGTTGTTCACACAGTTGGCCTCGTCGTAGCCGAAGCAGAGGTCGCACTTGCTGGCGATCTTCGGCGTGGCCAGATCGCCCACGAAGCGGTTGGGCGTGGGGACCATGGTGATGTTGTCCCAGGGGCAGCGGATCGCACAGTTGCTGCAGCCGATGCAGAAGTCGTGGATTGCGACCTCGCCCGTGGGCTTGCGATGGATCGCGCCGGTGGGGCACCCGATCATGCACTCGGGCGTCTCACAGTGCCGGCAGGAGGACGGGATCAGGATCGCCTGGTTCGCGTACTCGGGCCCGCGCACCAGCTTCTTCCCGCGCCGGGTCATCTTCGCGTAGCCGTGGCGGGCCTCGCAGGCCCGTGTGCAGTTTCCGCAGCGGATGCAGAGACCCAGATCGATGGTGAGCAGCGAGCGCGCCTGCTGGACCGAGTCCGAGAGCAGGTGGGGGATGAAGCTGTTCTCGGACACCACCGCGCTGGCGGCGTCGACCGCCTTGTCGAACTGAGCGGACCACGGCACCGCCTCGCCGCGGGCGTTGGTGAACCGGAAGCGGGCGTCGACCATCTGCCGGACCTCCTCGAACACCGGCCGCGCGATCTCGACGTAGTCCACGAACTCGAGCGCGGTCAGCGTCCCGGGCCGCGAGCCGATGTCCGCCAGACCGATCACGTCGCCGGAGGAGAAGTAGGCCAGCACCGAGGTACCGACCTCCTTCTTGCGCTCGAGCTGACAGCTGCCGGCCTTCAGGATCAGGACCGTGTTGGCGAGGTCGTTCTCCTTGAAGAGGGCGTCGCCGCGGGGGACGGACTCCAGGGTGGCGTCCTGGACCAGCATCTTCTTCTCCTGGTCGGTCAGGGCGGCGAAGCCGGAGTGCTGGTTGAGGAAGGTGTCGATCGAGCGCCGCTCGAAGGTCTGCTCGAGGCGCGAGAGGACGCCCTCCTCGGCGTTGTCGAGCTTCTCGATCGTGATCTTCTCGATCTCGAGCACCACGCTGCGGAAGCGGGCGATGACGGTGGCGGAGCGTCGAGTCCGGCCCAGGATCGCGCCCTCGCCGATGTACGTACCGGGCTTGCTGAGCGTGGCCAGCTCGATCGGCGTCCCTTCGGACGAGATCGCCTGCACGCCGACGCTGCCGGCCAGGAGCACGAACATGCTGTGCCCGTGATCGCCCTCGCGGACGATCTTCTCGCCCGCCTCGTAGCTCCTGAGGAAGCCGTCCTCGATCAGCTTGAGGCGGCGCTTCTGCGAGACCTTGCTGAGGAACGGTACCTCGCGGAGGATCTCGGCGATGTCGGCAGCCGCGAGCTGCGTCGACATCCCGATCGTCATCATGACATCGGCGCTCACCGCAGCGGCCCTCCCTTGAACACGTGCCAAGCGGGGAGCGTGGACACGCTCGACATGCAGGCATCCTGGTGACACTTGTTGCAGTCGCCCGCCAGCGACACCTTGGCCCGTCCACCCGGCTTGTGGCAGGGACCGCAGGCGGTGGTCATGGTCTTGCGCCCCTGCGTCAGCACCAGCTCGGAGACGGACTCCGCCGCCTTGACGGTCGAATGACACTGCTCGCAGGTCAGCTTGCGGCCGTCGAGCTTCTGCGCCAGGTGCACCGGGTGCTTGTCCTTGAACGCGAGCGTCACTCGGCAGGGCGCGGGGTTGCCGATCGGACCGACCGGCCGGGCGTTGCCGTTCTTGTCGTAGCGCGGGTGATGACAGCCGGCGCAGTCGGTCATCGTCGGTTTCTGGTTGAGGTGACAGTCGAGGCAGGGCGCGTGACGGACCCGATCCTCCTTGCTCTTGTGGCAGAGATCGCAGCCGAGCTTGGTATCTTTCGAGTCCGTGTGCCGCTGATGCGAGATGTCGGCGTAGAACCAGGGGGAGATCGGTGGAAAGGGAACGAAGTCCGCGTTGACCCCCCGCGTCTTGGTCACGTGACACACGAGGCAGACCGTGGTGGTCTCGTACGTCTTCGGGTCGTAGAAGTCCTTCACATGGCAAGCGTCGCCATCGCAGCGTTGGTGCGTCCCCGAGCCGGACGGGGGGACCGAGTCGGCCTCGGGGCCCGCCGTGTGGCAGGTGAGGCATTCGCCGGCCTCCACCTTCGGGTGGGTCCGATGGAAGGTGGGCATTTGACCGAGCGCCCCCAGGGCGACGGCGATGAGCGGCGTCGAAACCAGCATCCGGGCGGGAGATTCGTCACGGGCATGGGAGTTTCTGTCAAGACGGGGCGCTCGCTATACTCCCCGCGGTCGCAGGCCTGATGCACTGTCCCATCTGCAAGCAGTCGTTCGGCAAGGGGGTGAAGCGCTGCCCCCTGCACGGTGCTCGGCTCGTCGACACCGCGGATCAGGTGGATAGGCCTCCGCCTGCGCCGGTGGTGGACGAGGAGGAGGATGCCACCGAGCACCCTACGATCACCGGTCCGCCTCTGATTTTGTCCGGATCGATCGGACGCAGGTACAAGATGCGCTTCATCGCCGATCAGCAGATCGGCGAAGGTGCGATGGGCATCGTCTATCGGGGTCGCGACCTCTCGAAGAGCCCGCCCGCGGTGGTCGCGATCAAGGTGCTCAAGGCGCAGGAGTCGGACGAGCTCGGGCTCGAAGCGCGCTTCAAGCGGGAAGCGATGCTCGTGAGCAAGCTCGATCATCCGAACACGATCCACTTCGTCGACTGGGGCGCCGAGCCGGACGGGACCCTGTTCTTGGTCACCGAGCTCCTCGCCGGCCAGCCCCTCGATCGGCTCCTGGAGGCGAACCCGAACGGAATCGGCGAAGATCGCACGCTCGACATCATCGACCAGGTCGCGGCGTCCCTGGCGGACGCGCACGCCAAAGGGGTGGTTCACCGCGATGTGAAGCCTGCGAACGTGTTCGTCGACGGCGCGCGGGCGAAGCTCCTCGACTTCGGGATCGCGCGGATCGCGTTCAATGGGATGGAGCTCTCCCAGACGTTCGCGGCGAAGACCCGGACCGGGATGGCGATGTTCACGCCGATGTATTGCTCGCCGGAGCAGGCGGTCGGCGACGAGCTCGACCATCGCTCGGACATCTACAGCCTGGGCGTGGTCGCCTATCACTGCCTCACCGGAAAGACGCCGTTCAAGGGCGGGCTCGCCGGGCTGATCGAGGCGCACCTCTCGAAGGATCCACCGCCGATCAAGGAGCGGGCGCCCGAGGCGAAGGTCATGTACGCGACCGAGATGCTGGTGCGTCGGATGCTGGCGAAGCGCCCCGAGCAGCGCCCGCAGGACGCCGGCGAGATCCGCGCCGCCATCGCCGAGATCCGCGGCGACGCCAAGCCGACGCGGCTCGACCTCAAGCTGGTGCGCAAGGCGGCCCGGCCGGATCCCGCGCCGGCGGCGACGCAGAAGATGCCGCGCTGGTTCCTGCCGGTGATGGGCGTCGGCCTGCTCCTCGTGGGCTATGTGGTGCTCCGAGCGCTCCTGCTCGCCCTGCGGGCGTCGTGACCCCCGCGCAGCTTTCTGTTGACCTCGGACCGACACGAGTGGCTCTGTCAGTGCGCTGGCGGGGGTGTGAGCTTTTTGCCTCCGGACTACCACTGAAAGTGGTGCCTTTTTGTCGACCCCACAACATTTTGTGGTCGGCAACTTGACATCGGACACGGAAAGACTGATGGTGCGCGAACGCGCTTTTCGGACGGATGTGATCCATCCACCGTTCTTGGGAGGCGCGCGAGGGCAGCTCTAAGTCTTTCGGAGGAAGTCGGCATGCAGGTAGGGGAGAATACGAACGTCCGGACGATTCGTCAGCAAGGGGGGAGCGTGAAGCATCTCGCGCGGGAGTCGGTGTTCGAAGCCCGCCACCCGCGGGAGGGTATCCGCCTCGATCGGATGTTCACCACCCCTGGCCAGGACGTCTGGGCCACGGTGCCGTGGACCCAGCGGACGGCCTCCATCGGAGACGGTGCGGGGGGCACGGTCTTCGAGCAGACCGACATCGAGGCGCCCGAGGGCTGGAGCCAGCTCTCGATCAACGTGGTGGCCTCCAAGTACTTCCGCGGGCACCTCGGCACGCCCGAGCGCGAGGGATCGATCAAGGGTCTGATCGATCGCGTCGCCGGCACCATCTACAAGTGGGGCAAGGCGGACGGCTACTTCTTCTCGGACGCCGACGCCGAGACCTTCCGCTCCGAGCTCACCTATCTGCTCCTCCACCAGATGTTCGCGTTCAACTCGCCCGTCTGGTTCAACGTCGGGGTCGAGGCCCATCCTCAGTGCTCCGCGTGCTTCATCAACTCGGTCGAGGACACCATGGAGTCGATCCTCGAGCTGGCCAAGACCGAGGCCCGCCTCTTCAAGGGCGGCTCGGGCACCGGCTCGAACCTGTCCTCGATCCGAAGCAGCAAGGAGAAGCTCACCGGCGGCGGGACCGCGTCCGGTCCGGTCAGCTTCATGCGCGGCTTCGACGCCTTCGCCGGCGTGATCAAGAGCGGCGGCAAGACGCGCCGCGCCGCCAAGATGGTGATCCTCAACTGCGATCACCCGGACATCGAGGAGTTCATCACCTGCAAGGCGAACGAGGAGAAGAAGGCCTGGGCCCTCATCGAGCAGGGCTACGACGGCACCTTCACCGGTGAGGCCTACGGCTCGGTGTTCTTCCAGAACGCCAACCACTCGATCCGCGCCTCGGACGACTTCATGCGGGCCGCCGTGGAGGATCGGGAGTGGACGCTCACCGGCGTGCGCGACAAGGGGATGGTGAAGAAGGTCCGGGCCAAGGACCTCCTGCGCACGGCCGCCGAGTCGACCCACGTCTGCGGTGATCCCGGCATCCAGTTCGACTCCACCATCAACCTCTGGCACCCGTGCAAGAACTCGGCGCCGATCAACGCCTCGAACCCGTGCTCCGAGTACATGTTCCTGGACGACTCGGCCTGCAACCTCGGGTCGCTGAACCTGCTCCGCTTCGTGAAGGAGGACGGCGAGTTCGACGTGCAGGCATACCAGCACGCCTGCGAGATCACGATCCTGGCGCAGGAGATCATCGTCGACAACTCCAGCTACCCGACGGCCAAGATCGCCCAGAACAGCCATGACTACCGGCCGCTCGGCCTGGGGTACGCGAACCTGGGCGCGCTGTTGATGTCGCGGGGCGTCCCGTACGACTCGGACGAGGGGCGGCAGATCGCGGGCGCCCTCACCTCGATCATGTGCGGGCACGCGTACGCGACCAGCGCCCGGGTCGCCCAGGCCCGCGGGACCTTCGCCGGCTACGCGCGGAACGAGGAGCCCTTCCTCGGCGTGATCAGCATGCACCGCGACCACGCGTACAACCAGCTCAAGGAGGACGTGCTGCCGGACGACATGGTGACCACGGCGCGCCAGGTTTGGGACGACGCCCTCGAGGTCGGCAAGCAGTTCGGCTTCCGCAACGCCCAGGTCACGGTCCTCGCGCCCACCGGGACGATCGCGTTCATGATGGACTGCGACACCACCGGGATCGAGCCGGACATCGCGCTGGTGAAGTACAAGCGGCTGGTCGGCGGCGGCATGCTCAAGATCGTGAACAACACGGTCGGCAAGGCCCTGGCGAAGCTCGGCTACTCGGAGAAGGAGCAGGCCGACATCCTCGAGTACATCGAGGCGGAGGAGACCATCGAGGGCGCGCCGCATCTGCTCGACGAGCACCTGGCGGTCTTCGACTGCGCCTTCCGCGCCAAGAAGGGCACGCGCTCCATCGCGCCGATGGGCCACGTGCGGATGATGGCGGCGGCGCAGCCGTTCCTCTCGGGCGCCATCTCGAAGACGGTCAACGTGCCCGAGGACGCGAGCGTCGACGACATCTACGAGATGTACGTGCAGGCCTGGCGGCTGGGGCTCAAGGCCATCGCGGTCTATCGCGACAACAGCAAGCGCTCCCAGCCTCTCGCCACGGACAAGTCGGCGCAGTCGGGCGACGGCAAGAAGAAGGAGGTGGTGGTCGAGGCGCGTCCGGCGCGGCGATCGCTGCCGGTGGAGCGCGCGGCCATCACCCACAAGTTCGCGGTGGGCGGGCACGAGGGCTACCTGACCGTCGGCCTCTACGAGGACGGCGTGCCGGGCGAGATCTTCATCACGATGTCGAAGGAGGGCTCGACGATCTCGGGGCTGATGGACACCATCGCCACCGCCATCTCGCTGGCGCTCCAGTACGGCGTGCCGCTCCGGGTACTGGTGGATCGGTTCAGCCACATGCGCTTCGAGCCCTCGGGCTTCACGGGCAACAAGGACATCCCGATCGCGAAGAGCGTGGTGGACTACATCTTCCGCTGGCTGGGGCTCAAGTTCGTGCGGGACGAGGAGCACGTAGACAACGCGATCAGCGCCAAGGCCGAGGCCGCGATCGCTCGGGCGCTCAACGCCTCGCAGCTGACGCTGCCGATGACGGCGCCGGTCACGGACGAGAAGGAGATCTTCCGGACCCAGGCCGACGCCCCGCCCTGCCACGTCTGCGGATCGATCACCGTCCGCGCCGGCGCCTGCTACGCTTGCAGCAACTGCGGCGCCACCACCGGCTGCGGCTAAGAGCCGGTCCGAAGACCTCCGGACCGTTCCGCGTTTCCTGTTTCGCTCGTTCTGCTCATTCGCTATTCAAAGCGGCCGTTGTTGCATCGTGCTCGATCGAGTGTTCTGCAGAGTCGATGCAGGCAAGATTCGCAAGTCTTCCGGACGCCCTGTGGAAACGCATTGAGCCGTGACTCCCGAAGCGAGGTCCAAGGCCGCGGGGAGGTCGCCCGCGGGTTGCGGATCGCGTCGTGACGGCAGGTATCGTCTATCGCCTTCGGACAGGGTGCCAGTGGAAGGCCCTGCCGCGCGAGTTCAGCTCCGGTTCGACGTGCCACAGTCGATTGGCGGCATGGTGCGCAGCAGGGATCTTCACCGCGATCTTCGCTGAGCTGCTGCGGTACTACGACAGGAGGCGCGGCCTACAGTGGAAGTGGACTTCACTCGACCTAATTCCCACCTACGCGAGGTGACGCGCGTACCGCGCAAACCAGAACGGATAGACCTGCACGTGCTCGGTCCCCGGGATCCGAGCCAGCAGGCGGCGCGCAGCCCGGGCGTCGAACAGCGCCGGCCCGATCTCGGGTGGGAGCACCGCCAGGCGCGCGTGCGTGAGCTCGCAGCCGAACGGGTGGGCGCGGGCTGAGTCCCAGGTCGACCCGAACGTGCGCGCGTTCAGCTCGCGGGCGGAATAGACGCCGCAGCGACCGTCGGCGAGGAGCAGCGGGCAGCGGAACTTCACGCGCGCCGCCACCTCGTCGCGCTCGTCGCCGCCCGGCAGGATCTCGAGCAGATCGAGCTCGTCTTCGAAGCGCTCGGCGAGCGCCCGCATCTCGGCGATCAGGATCGCCCGCTCGGCGGCGCTGCGGTGCGCGAAGAGGTGCGCAGCCACCATCAGGAACTCCGGCGCGGAGAGGAACACCGACTCGTGGCAGCAGGCGTCGCAACCGGCCCGGCACGGGAGCTCGAGCCCGGCGCTGGCGCGTCCGACCTCGCGATCGATCTCGTCGTAGAGCCCGCGGAGCGCTTCGAGCACCGGTTCGGGCTCGCCGAGCCCGAGGGCCTGGCTGAGCCCCAAGAGGGTCACGGACGGCCGCCGACCGGCACCACCATCGAGTCGCCGTCGGCGCGGATTTGGAGCTGCTGGGGACGATACGAGTCGCCCGGCGTCGATCCGCCGGCGTCGCGGAACTCGCGGTTGACCTCGAACCCGCGCAGCCCGGGCGCGATCGAGGGCACCTTGAGCACGTAGCGCCGGTCGAGCGTCAGCGTCACGTCATCGAGCTGGTCGCCGCTCTCGTTGCGGAGGATCAGCATGTTCGACGGAAAGCTCTGCTCGAACCAGACGTCGACGTCGATCGGGCGTCCGCCCACCATGGTCACGAACGCCACGGTGGCGAGGAGGTCGACCAGCAGGATGGCGATGATCCAGATGCGCATCTTCGCGAAGCGCCCGGCCCCCTCGTACGCCTCCCGCGTCGATCGCAGAAACTCGAGCGTGCTCCGGATGCCCTCGAGCAGCTGGCCCTTGAACGCGCTCATCAGAAGACTCCGCCGATCGATAACATCATAGGGTCGGCGCTCTCGCCAGACGAGGCCGACCGCGCGTGGAAGGCGGGGATCGTGAGGCCTGCCGCGATCCCGAGGACGGCGCCCGCGAAGACGTCGGTGAGGTAGTGCTTGCCGCCCTGCACGCGCAGGTAGGCGACGAGGCCCGCTGTCAGATAGGCGACGCTCCCGGAGACCCAGGTGATCGGCGCGTTGCCGTGGCGCGCCGCCGCGGAGAACGCGATCAGCGACGCCGAGGCGAAGGCGAGCGAGGTGTGCCCGGAGGGAAACGACAACCGGGCGTCGCCCCCGAAGCGCTCGAGCTTCGGGTGACGCCCGCTGTATGTGTAGGGACGCGGGCGCTTCACCATCAGCTTCAGGAGGTTGGTGGCGAGCAGCGTGGCGCCCTGGGTCTCGGCGGCGATGAGCGCGTCCTCGCCGAAGCGGAGGCCCGGCCGATCGGCGCCGGTGGTGAACACGTCCGCGACCGCGTACCCGTACGGCGCCAGCGCCAGGGTCAACACGGCGAGGTCGCTGCCCAAGCGCGCGGAGGGCGAGCCGAGATCGCTCACAAAGCGCTCGAAGACGCTCACGCTGTCGTTCTCGCAGAGGCCCTCCTCCTCTCCCAGGCGCTCGAAGGCCGCCCGCTCCTCGGCCGTCGGCGATCGCCCCTCACGGCCGCACGGCGTCAGCCCGTTCCAACGCGCTTTCTCCGAGTCGATCAGGATCGCGATCCCGATCATCGCGGCGGTCCCCACGCCGTCGATCAACGGATCGACTCGATAGACCGAACCCTGGGGCTCCGCACGAACGGGCCGCGGCACGAAGAGAAGCGCGGGGAGGATCAGGAGGAGCGGCGCCCTCATCGAATCGGGACCGTGGACGTCCGGGTGCCCGCGGCGCGATCGAGGCTCTCCTTGGCGTGCTTCATCGGCGGGAGGTCCCAGCCCTCCGAGAAGACCGGATCCTTTGCGATCTTCTCCGGGTGGGCGACACCGCCCTCGAGCACGCGCGCGAGGTGCTGCGCCGTGTCCGCCCAGCGACCGCGCCGGGCCGCGAGACGGGCGAAGCCGTACTCGGCGAGCGATTCCTGATCGTGCGTGAGGAGGCGCGTGAACTCGCGCTCCGCCTCGTCGAGCTCACCCAGATCGACCAGAAGGCTGCCGAGCGCAAACCGAGCCGCATGAAAGTCGGGGTCGACCTCGAGCGCCCGAAGCTGGAGCTGCTTCGCCTTCACCAGGTCACCCTGCTTCTGGTAGAGGCCGCCCAGCGCGTTGAGCGCGAACGTGTCCTTGGGTTCGAGCGTGACGGTCTCCTCCAGGAGCCGGATCGCGTCGTGGGTGTTGTTGGCGCTGGTCAGCGCGATCGCGAGCTTGTGACGCGCCGACATCGCCTTGGTCTCGAGCGCGATCGCCTTCCGGTAGCGCTCGATGGCCGCGTCGTAGTCCTCGCGCTCGAACGCGACGTTGCCGAGACCCTCCCAGGCCGCCGCGTTCTTGGGATCGACGTCGGCCGCCGCCTGGTAGTGCTTCTCGGCCGACGCGAGGTCGCCGCTCTTGAAGAAGACGTGAGCCTTCCGGAGATTCTCCTCACCCTTCTGGCATCCGGTCAGGGCGACTCCGAGGATCACGACGGTCAGCCACCGTCTCATGTCCTCATTCCTCGCCGCCGCGGCTCAACTCGATCAAGTTGTAAGAGTTGGATCCGTGGTTCCGCACGTGGAAAACGATGTTGGCACCGGCCGGAGCATCGAAGTCGGCGGTGAAGCGGGGCGACAACAGTTCGCTGGGCGAGGGGATCGGGATCTCGCGCTCGAGGATGGTCCGGCCGTCGATCGTGAGGGCCATGGTGGCGGTGGAGGCCTCCAGCGCCACCAGCTGGAAGTGCCAGATCCGGATGTGAACGAGGTCGCCGCGCTCCACCTCGGCCAGCGCCGGCTGCTCCAGGGTCACGTACGCGCAATCCTGGGCGTTGATCCCGAGCGTCGGCTCGCCGCCCAGGTCCTCCAGCCCGAAGGCCGTCGGCGGACACGCGTCCGGGCCGGGCCGGAAGGCGTCGTAAGGATCGCGCTCGGGCGGCACCACGCTCCACTTCGCCGGCGACACCACGTCGGCCAGCTCCTTGGGCGGATGGCAGCCGGGCAGCCCGAGGGCCACCCACAGCGAGAGCGCGGGAAGGCCGAGACGCACGGTCAGGATCTCAGCTTGGATCCAATGCGCTTTGCCATCGGATGATCGCGATCGCTCACCGTCTCGAGGAGCGCGCGCGCGGCTGTGTGCTCGTTCTCTTCCGAGAGGCAGAACGCGTAGGCGAGCTTCACGCGCTCGTCCTCGGGGCGACGCTGGCGCTCCGCGACCAGCATGGTGGCGATCCCCAGCGGATCGGCGGCCCCCGGCTCCGACAGATACTTGGCCAGATCGATCAGGAGCGGGACATCGCCGCGCAGCGGATCGAGTCGCCTCGCCCACTCCAGGAGCGCGCGGCCCTCGCCGAGGTGGCCCTCGCCGAGCACACGAAAGCCTCGATCGACCTTCGGCTCCGCCTCGAGCGCCTCGCGCTCGCGGACGGCATTCGTCGACTTCTCCGCCCAGTCGACCAGCGCTCGGTATCGCCGTGCACACTCGACGTCGGAGAGGCACGCGAAGGCCTCGTGATATAGGCCCTTGAGCGCGCGGCTGGCAGCGTCATCACTGTCGCCGCCGTCGGGCCGTCGCACCAGGAACCGATAGGCGCGTTCGACCTGTGCGAGAATCGGTGTTCGGGGCGACCCGGAGGATCTGGTAGTAGTTCTTGCCATCGTAGTTGGCGAAGCGCGCCTTCACCGACTCGTACTCCAGCAGCGCCGGGGCCGGCGCCGGCGCGGGCGGGGTGTCCTTGCCCGGCTTGGCCTTCGCTCCCGACTTGTAGTGGATGACCAGGCCCGAGGTCTCGTCCGCCGCCGACTCGTCGAGCGGCATCCGCTGTGGGTTCGCCGGGGCCGCGCCCGCGCTGCGGGTCCGCGGATCGCTCTTGGGCTTGGCGGGGGCCGCCTTGTCGCGAACCTCGAGCATGCCGGCGAGCACGAGCGTCGCGAGGGCCGCCGACGCCGTGCGCGGGTCGAGACCGAGCTCCAGCAGGTCGGCGAGGGTGTGCGGCTCCTCCTCGAGACGCCCGAGCGCTCGATCGACGTCCGGGCCCCACTCGAACGGATCGACGCCCCGCGGGAAAGTGGGAGCGAGCACGAAGCTCCTGCCGGTGTAGTCCTCGAGGATGCGCTCCAGCAGCGCCCGATCCTGGGTCGCACAGAGGCCCTCGTATACGATCGGCAGCGGCTGCAGGATCGTGAGTCGGACCTGCTCGGGACAATCGATGCCCTCATGGAAGGTGAAGTCGACCGTACCGACGTCGAACAGCCGCACCAGCTGAGCGCGCGCGCGCCGGGCCTCGAGCTCCCGCGCGCGCCCGGGCGGCAGCACCTCGCGCTCTTCGAGGATCACGCTCTCGCTCACGTCCATGCCCTCGGCGATCCGCAGCAGCTCGAGGCCTGCCGCCTCCGACACCTGCCCGGTTTCGATCAGCATGTGCATCATCGAGACCCGGGCATCGGCGAGATCGACCGCGATCGGGACGCCATCGCGGAAGTAGATCCGGTTGCGAGGCTCCGGATGGAGCGTGATGTCGAGCCGCCCGCTGAGGTTGCCGCGCAGGATGCCCAACAGGAGATCCGGCAGCGGATACTCGGCGAACGTCGCGGAGAGGGAGCCGCCGGGACGGATGCTCTCGATCTTCGGCACGGGGCTCAACGATAGAAGCTGGCGCTCAGCGGAGCAATGCGTGACCCGAGCCGAGCGCACGCGCAAAGCCCCGCATCGCCGCCCCCAGCGGGCGAGAGAGGATCGGCGCCGGAGCCTGCGGAGAGGCCGAGTCGAATGGCGACAGCCAGGACTCGGGGGCGCCGCGATGGAGCACGCCCTCGAGCGAAAAGAGCGCGAGGTCGTCCACACCGGCAGCGCGGGCGGCGGCCACGTCGAGGACCAGCTCCGCCGGAGAGGCGAACGCCGGCTCGTCTCCGAGCTTTCCAGTGGTCACCAGACCGACCGAGAGGCTGGCCCGCGCGGGCCCCACGCTCTGGACCAACATCCTCCCCGTCTCGAACAGAAGCGCCCGGGCCGAGGACTCGCTCGAGAGCGGCACCATCCGGCGCAACAACGTCGTGTACATCATCGGGGACACCACCGACCATCCGGGCGCGCTCACCGGCGTCCGAAAGACGCCCTGCCAGAGGTCGTCGCGCGCAAACAGATCGAGCACCACCGGAGGGAGAACGGCGGCGATGGTCTCGAGCCCCCGGACGCGCAGGTCCCGCGCGACGCGGGTCAGGATCTCGATGGAACGATGGCGCGCTCCGTCGCGCAATGCCAGCTCGGCGAAGCCGCGGATGAGGAAGAGCCCGCGCCGCGCCAGCGCGCCGTGCATCAACCGCCGGGTGACGGCGAGCGGAGGCTCGAGATCGATCGCGACGGTGCGTGGGATCGCTCGCGCCTGATCCACGAAGCGCAGGGCGCCTTGCATGCGCGACTCGAACGCCTGCGCGTTCTCCTCGGAGGGCCAGTAGCCGTCGGTGTCGGAGAGGAGGGGCCAGATCCCGAAGGGGACGCCGGCGCCGGTCAGCCGCAGCAGCGCGTCCGCCATCGGCGGGGTCTCGGCGCTGGGCGGGAGCGCGATGAGCGGCTCCAGCTGGAAGCGACGGAGCAGGCGGAGGGTCGCGCCCGCGGCGAGCTCCTCCGGCGCCAGGAACTCGCTCCACACCCTCCGCCGTGGGGTCACAGGCCGATCAACCGCCAGAAGGCCTCTTCGGCCAAGCTGTCCACCAGCAGGTCCGGTTGCGCCCCGGCCAGCGCGTCCGGATCGAGGCTCCCCGCCAGGACGCCCACGACCCGGACTCCGGCGGCGCGCGCCGCCTCCACGTCACGCTCGGTGTCTCCGATCACCACCACGTCCTCGAGCTCGAAGCGGCGCCCCAGGCGGGACTCGGCGTAGGTCTGGCCGCGGAGGATCCCGTGACGCACCAGCTCGGGCCTCGACGCCGAGTCGGAGCCGTAGCCGCCGAACTTGAAGCGCTCCCACAGCCCACCGGGCATCAGCTTCAACCGCGCCCCGGCCTCCACGTTCCCTGTGGCCAGGCCGACCGCATGACGTCCCGAGCCCGCCGCGCCGGCCACCACGTCCGCGGCGCCCGGGAGGACGCGATACTGATCGCGCGTGCGCGCGAGCTCGGCCTCGAGGTGAACCAGGTAACGATCCATGATCGCGTCGATCTCCTCGAGTCCGCGCGGCGGGCGGCCCACGTTGAGCGCGAAGGCGTCCGCGATGATGGTCGGATCAGTGCTCCCGCCCAGGTGGACGCCCTCCATCGCGCCGTCGACACCGGTGACGTCGAGGAAGGCGCGCGCGAGCGAGCGCCGGCCGGCGCCGCCCGAGGTGACGAGGGTGCCGTCGATGTCGAAGAGGAGGAGCACTTACTTCTTCTTCGCCGCCGCGCTCTTCTTCTGCTTCTTCGAGCGCGCCTTGGTGGTGGTCTTCTTCGGCTTGCCCTTCGCCGCCGTCCGGACCTTCGGCTTGTTCTTCGGCTGCGGCGAGGGGGCCGGGATCACCGGGACGAGGGCGGGCACGCCGTCGGGCTTGCCGTTCGCCTTCTTCCTCGACTTCTTTGTCTTTCGCTTGGTCGGGATCTGGGTGGCGCTCCGGCTGGCGACCTGGGTCTCGATCGTGGACGGCTCTTCGGGCTGCTCGAGCGGAACGTCGAGGACCGTGCGCATCCCGGGCGGCATCGCGACCACCACCGAGATCGCAGAGAGCACGGTGGAGACGGTGCAGGTGTCGCCGGGGAGCTCGCCTTCGAGGTGGAGGGGGGGCTCCCCGACGATGTCGATCGTGTCGCGCGGCTGCGGCTCGTCGAGCGCCATCGTCAGCTCGAGCGTGACGATCTCACGCCCGTGACGATATCCCCGGGCGATCTGATAGATGCCGCGGACGCGGCCCACCGGCACCGGACCGAACACGGAGACCGTCGGCTCGGCCGCGATCACCGGCGAGAACGCCTCGGAGGTCTTGTCGAGGTGCAGGCCGATCCCCTTCGCGATCAACCGCAGCGACGAGCTCAGCCCGGCGTGGCCGATGAGGCCGGCCTTGATGGCGTCGCTGAACTCGTGGGGCGTCATCCCGACGCCCACCTTCGACTGGAGCTGCGCTCGGCGAGTGGTCGCGTTGACGACGCGCGTTACGCGGATCCTGCGGATGTTCCGGGTGGCCTGGGCGAGCATCACCGGCAGGCGGTCCATCGCGAAGCCCGGGTTCACGCCGGTGGCCAGCACCACGGTCCCGGCCTCGCGCGCACGGGCATCGAAGTCGTCGTCCAGCTGCGAGAGCGCCTGCTCCGCGTCCGCCAGGTTTTCGCAGGTCGTTACGACATGCGCACCGTGCGCCACACACAGCTCGAGCGTGGGCCCGAGCGCCTCCACGTCCGACGTGGTACAGACCACGGCGACCTCGGGGCGGGCCCGGGAGAGCATCCCCTCGACGTCCTGATCGATCGGGATCCCGAGGCGACCTTCGCCGATGATCTCGCCGAGATCCCGGCCGGCTTTGTTCTTGTCGGCGTCTGCCGTGCCGACGAGCGTGACGCGCGGATCCTCCAGTGCGGCGCGGGCGACCTCTTGTCCGACCCACCCCAAACCGACGATCCCGATCCGGATCCGCTCCTTCAACCTCACGGTGTGGAAGGCTACCCCGGTCCGCGACAAACGCAAACGAACGGACTTGACGGACGCCTCGGTTCGCCGGAGCGTACGGGCGCATGGCGCAATCCACTTATGGATTGGAGCGGCGCCCGGTCGAGTACACCCCCGCGCCCCCCTCCCACCTGTGGATCGCCGTCTGC
Source organism: uncultured delta proteobacterium (assembly GCA_963803435.1). Classification (GTDB taxonomy): domain Bacteria; phylum Myxococcota; class Kuafuiibacteriia; order Kuafuiibacteriales; family Kuafuiibacteriaceae; genus CAWDML01. The sequence continues at coordinate 2,306,508 of CAWDML010000001.1, forward strand.
CTCGCGATCGGGGCCTCCACCCTCGCTTCGGCGATCTTCCTCGGCCTCGCGGAGGTCATTACCTTCCACATCAAGACCCTGGTCCTCGAAGCGATCTTCGCGCGGCAGTGACGCCTCTGATCGACAGCATTCTGAAGGCACCGCTGTCGCTGGTGCTCCTCGGCGTGGGGTTCATCGTGATCATCGGGATCGTGGTGCTGCACGCCGTGCGAACCGATCGGATCGTCCACATCGCCGAGGATCTGATGCAGCTCGCGCTCGAGGGGCGCGCGGACGAGGCGCGCATTCGCGCGCGCAAGGCGGGAAAGACCATGCAGCCGGTGCTCGACGCGCTGGGAGGGGACGTCGTTCCCCCTCCCCGGCGTTCGATGATGCGGGACTCGCCATGGCTGCTGGTCATCGCGGCGCCGGTGCTCCTCTTCGTCGCCTACAGCCTGGCCGAGCTCCGCGACGGCGCCGAGCTGCGAATCCACGTCGCGACCACCCTGCTCTTCGGCACCGCAGTCCTGCTTCCGGTCGCCTTCGCCGCTTCGATCGCCGTATTCGAGATCAGCCGCCGCGCCTCCCGCTCGGTGCGCGGCACCTGCATCACGCTCCTCGCACAAAACGTGAAGAGCGCGGTGGACGCCGATCGAAAGGACGCGATCCGACGCGGCCCGCGCAAGGATCCGAGGGGCGACTGATGAGCCTCGGGCTGCTGATCGTCGCCGGCATCCTCCTCGAGCTCGGGCTCGGCACGTACGTCGTGGTCCTGACGCTCCGCGAGAACAAGGCCTTCAAGGCGCTGGTCGATCAAGCCGCGGCCGAATTCGTCACGGCCGTCGACGATCTGCCGCAGCCGTATCGCTCGGTCGCGCGCCCGCTCGCCGATCAGCTCGCGATGGATCAGGACTTCGACGACGCGCTCCTGGACGCCGTCATCGACACCACCCGCCAGCCGTTCAAGAAGCCGCTCTGGCAACGTTTGCTGGTCGGCGTGATCTGCTCGCTGGCGATGCTGGGGCCCGCGTCGTATGGCCTCCTCGTCACCGCCTCGCAGATTGTGACCGCCTGGAACGAGTCGGAGGCGCTCAATCGCTCGGTCGTCTATCTCCGCGGGCAGACCGAGCTCGAAGGTCCCTTTCTCCTCCTTCGGCAGGCCTTCCATGGCTCGGCGCTCCTGTTCTTCGGCCTCGCGTTCCTGTGGGCGCTCGCGTGGTACCTGCGCCGGCCCGAGGTCCGCGAGGCGCGCTTCATCCGCACGCTGCTGGAGGCCGGGGCCCGCGCCAGCCCGAGGAGCCCGGCGCCGGCGAGCGGCCGGCTCTCGGAGCTGATCGCGCCGGACCGGGGGCTCGGGCGTCCGATCACCGCCCTGGTGGTCTGCCTGTGCGGCATCACCGCCGGCTGGCTGGTGCTCTACGAGACCGCCGACGTCCGCGCGGCCAACGATCGGGAGCCGGTGTTCGACGTCTGGCCGGCCAAGCGCGCGCGGATGCTGCAGACCACGGCCGAGCTCAGCCTTCCCCGCTCGCGGGCGGGCGCGCCGCTCGGCGACCAGCCGCCGCCGTCCCTGGTGATCGGTCCGGACAACGCGTTCCTGGGCGGGAGCGATCTACTGGTGGGGTTCGCGGACGGACGCCTCCCGGAGAACTGGAAGGCCGAGGTCCCCGACGTCACCAAGATCCTCGCGACCTCCGGGGGACGCGTGGTGGTGTCGGCGCATCGCGAGCTCCCGCTGGAGCTGGTGCTCCAGCTGATGCAGTACCTCCAGGCCAAGTACGACGTCGATCGCTTCGATCTGATCGTCGAGCGCACGCTGCTCAACGGCGAGCCCGGCGGCAAGCCGCTCCAGGCGATGATCCCGCTCGAGCTCGACAGCGATCGCACGGCAGCGCTCCGGATCGAGATCCTGGACGGCGGGATCCGCGTCCCTCCGGAGACCGAGGTCCGGCCCTTCGAGGAGAGCGACTGGGCCGAACATCTGCGCGGCCTGGTGCGCGATCAGCCGGCGCTGCTGCGGAGCAAGGATCGACAAGCGATCGACGTGCGCGTCCTGGGACGGGACCTCGGCTACGGTCGATTCGTCGAGGTGCTCGCCGGCGCCGACACCGCGTGCATGGGGAGAGGCGACTGCGGGCTTCCCGGGCTCGGGCTCGTGTTCAGTCTGAGATCAGGGCCCAATCCGTGAGGATCTCATGGCCCGTATCGGTGACGAGCACCGTGTGCTCGAACTGAGCCGAGAGCTTTCCGTCCGCCGTGCGCACCGTCCATCGATCCACCGGATCCAGGACCGTCTCGTGGCCTCCCATGTTGATCATGGGCTCCACGGTGAAGATCATGCCGGCACGAAGGCGGGGGTTCGGTCCTTTCGACCGGTAATGGGCGATCTGGGGGGCCTCGTGGAAGACGCGCCCGACGCCGTGACCGACGTACTCGCGAACGACCCCGTAGTGGTGAGCGTGGGCGTGATCCTCGATGGCGGCGCCGATGTCGCGGATCCGGGAGCCGGCGCGCACCGTCCGGATCCCGCGATGCATGCACTCCTCAGTGACGCGGACCAGCTGGGCCACCTCGGGTCGGACCTCGCCCACCAGAAACGTGCGGGAGGTGTCGCCGTGGAACCCATCGAAGATGGAGGTGACGTCGATGTTGATGATGTCCCCCTCCTTGAGGACCTCGTCCCGCGAGGGGATGCCGTGACAGATGACGTCGTTGACGGAGGTGCAGACCGACTTTGGAAACGGAGGAATGCCACGGCTCGGATCGGCTCCATAGTTGAGGGGCGCGGGGACGGCGCCGTGATCCAGCGTGAAGTCATGAACGAAGCGATTGATGTCTTCCGTGGAGATCCCGGGCCGGACCATCTCGGAGGCCGCTTTCAAGGTCTTCGCGGCCAGCTTGCAGGCGGCCCGCATGCCTTCGATCTCGGCCGGGGTCTTGATGTGAATCGCGTTGGCGCTCACGGCATCCATCAGAGCTCCCAATATGCTTCCTCCGAGCGGATTCGACAAGACAAGGCTTACAAGCGTTCGGCCGCACGGAGCGCGAGATACGCCCGGATGGCGCCCGAGGTGACCGCATCGGGGGGGAGATCGAGGGCGCGGACGCCCCGGGCGGCCAACCCTTCGATCACCTCGTTCCGCGCACGCTCCAGCCCGAGCGCGGCCAACGAGCGATACGTGCCGGCCAGATCGTGGACCGATGCGTCCGCGATCCGCCGAACGTGAGGGTCGCGAAGTGCCACGAAGAGCACCGCATGTCGTCGCGCCAGGACACCGAGCACGTCGATCATGGAAGACGAAGCCTCTGCATCCACGAAGTCGGTGAGAAACACGATCAGGGCGCGCTTCTTCTGCCTCCGGCGGACCTCGGCGAGGGCCTGGACGAAGCTGGCGTCGGCGCTGGTGGACGAAAGGTCAGAGACGGCCTCCATCAGCCGACCGATCTGGGCCCGCCCGCGATCCGGCCGCACGAAGGCGCCCGCCCCTGCGTCGAAGCTCATGGCGCCCACGCGATCGCCGTTGTTGAGCGCGACCGCCGCCAGTCGAAGGGCGCTGTTGATGGCAAGGTCGAGCTTCGTGCGCGGCTCGGACTCTCGTTCCATCGAATGGAGCGCACCCATCAGGCGACCCGTATCGATGCAGATCAAGAGCTCGTGGTTCTTCTCCAGCTCGAAGTTTCGGGCCGTCAGCTTGCCGCGCCGGGCGGTGGCCCGCCAGTCAATCCGACGGAGCTCGTCCTCGAGGACCGCGTCGCGGAGCGACTCGAACTCGGTGCCCTCGGCGCGCTTGCGGACCCGCTTGATCCCCAGCTCGGCCATCATCAGATCGGGATCGAGTGACCCGCGATCGACGTCGCCAACGTCCGGATCGACGCGGACCTCGCGCGCGCCCGACGGCTCGAGGACGATACGGCGTCGCGCCAGCCGGAGCGGACCGTCCGCCAGCAGGTTGAGGCGGCCGAAGGTAAAGCGCCCGCGGCGTCGCGGTCGCACGTCGTACTCGACACGCGCCACCCCGCCGGCGATCAATCGGACCGTCCGGGGCGCCGACGCGGCCTCGCGGGGGCGGAGCTCGGGCGGCGGCTCGTCAATCAGGATCGCCTCACCGGCCCGGGACGAGGTCACGGCCAGGGTGATGCGCGCGCTCCGGTCGTGCTGCATCCGGGCGGGGGCAGCGCGCTCCGCGGACAGGCCGCCGGCGCGGGGAAGGAACGCCACGTCGGCGACCAGCGCGAACAGGAGAAGGAGGTCCCAGCCAACCACGCCGTAGAGCGCGAGATCGCTGGCCATCGCGGCGGCGGCCAGGAGGAGCCCGAGCGCGGCGAGGCGCGCAAACCGCGGCGCGAGACGGAGCCCCGTGAGCATCCGCCGGCCCAGATAGCACCCCGCGACGACGACGTCGAACGTGGTAGACTGAGCCCCCTTGGCCGACGATCGAGGCAAGCGTCCGAAGGTCTACGACGAGACCATGCAGGTCCGGATTCGCTCGAAGAACCCGATGATCGAGCGGAAGCCGAGCGAGCCGGCCCTGAGCGATCGCGGCGACAGCGAAGCCACGGTCGCCGCCACCGGACCCGAGATGAGGGTGGCCGCGCAGATGTCGGCCGACGGCATGTCGCTGTACGAGCAGATCGAGCACACGGATCGCACCGACGAGATCGAGCGCGCCGCCCGGGAGCTGGCCGAGGCCACGCAGCGCGTGCGGCCGCGAGCGCCGATGGCGCTCGAGGACACCAAGTCGATGGTGGTGGAGGCGCCCAAGGTCGCCGAGCCCAAGAAGCCCAAGGCGCCCCGCCGGGAGGCGCCCAAGACTGCGCCCAAGAAGAAGCCGGAAGCGCGCGCGGAGGCCGTCCTCGATCCGGTGCCGCGCCGAAAGGGTGGGTTCATCGACGAGGAGGAGACGCTGATCGCATCGGAGCCGCCCCAGCGCGTCGGCGATCTGGAGAAGGCGAACCAGCGCTTCACCGAGTCGGACGAGCACATCCCCACGTTGGTCCCCCATCCTTCGGAGCGGGCCCAGGCGGTGCTAGTGCGACGGAGCGTCCCCAAGCAGAAGGAGGAGGAGGAGGTCGGGATCGATCTGGGGGTGGTGCCGCGGCGATATCTGGGCGCCCCCGGGACCCAGGGGGCCGGGGCCGAGGTCCACCGGCAGCTGGTGGATCGCATCGAACGCGGGCTCCCCGAGGTCCGGGCTGCGCCGCTCAAGATCCTGCGCGCCGAGCTCTCCGCGGACCTGCTCCTGTCGCTGGACGAGATCCTGGCCGGCCAGCACGAGCAGCGCGCCACCGACGGATCTGTCTCTCCCAAGCGGGCGCTCGAGCACCTGATCAACGAGAAGAGCTACCAGTCGCTCGTGCCCCGCGAGCGCGCCCGGCTGCTGATGCCGATCGCGGAGGACCCGCGCGACATTTCCACCATCAAGTCGGGCATCGCGATCCTCAAGACGCGCCTGGTCGAGCGACTCTCGGAGCACGTCCGCGGGAAGCTCCTCGATCTGTTCGGCACGCTCGACCCGGACGCCCGGGCCACGCTGGCCCAGCTGTCGGCGCGACAGCTTCGCGGGCGCTCGGTGCTCGAGGACCGGGACCCGCGCGACATCTCCCTGATCGAGCGGCTCAACCAGCTCGTCCACGGCGATCCCATCCCGGAGCTGCTCGAGACGCATGGCGTCCGGAGAGAGCGCATCGTGAAGCTCGTGCTGACGGCGCTCGCGAACCCGGCCAAGCTCTCCTTCGAGGAAGGATCTCCCGGCGTCATCAGCACGATCGAGTTCGCGCTCGCGGACGGGTCGCCCGCGGAGTACGCGCGCCTGTGGACGGAGATCGTGTCGCGCGCCTGCGCCGCCGAGCTGAGCGGCGGCGGCCGGCTGGAGCTCTCGGGTCGGGTGACGGCCAACGTCTCCTTCACGAACCAGATCACTCCGCTCCGGATCGCGCTCGATCAGCTGCCCGAGCTGGCCCACCCCCGGGCCCGGAAGCCGCACCCCGACTTCGTGATGCCGGGCGGCCACGGGATCGACGCCGACGTCGTCTCGCGGGCGCTCGCCATCGTGTATGGGCCGGGCTTCACGGTGGCGGCGGGGCTCGACACGGCCATCCGCCACCTCGATCGCGTGGCGCGCGATCCCCACCGGACCCCGCCGGTGTTCGTGTCGCTGCTCTACGACCGCGGCGAGCGGCTCTTCGTCTTCGATCACTTCGAGGAGGGGTCCGTGTTCCTCCGGGCGCCCCACGGTCGCAGCACCAAGCGCGCCGGTGCGTTTCGCTCGGATCCGGTGCGCGCGGTGGTCGACCCGGACACCGGACTCGAGAGCATTCCGAGGACCGACTTCGACGCGGCGGTCGGCGTCGCGCTCGTCCCGCGGACCTAGCTCGGCGTGCTGCTGCTGCTGCTGCTTCTACCTGCGCTCACACCGCTGGTCTCGCCGCACCCTCCGTTTCAGGACTGGGCGGGACACCTGGCCGTGGCTGGAGCGCTGCTCCACCTCGGTGAGCCCGGCGCGGGCACCGATCACTTCCTGATCCACCAGCGGACGCTCGGACCGAACGGCGCGCTCTATCCGGTCATCGCGGCACTCGCGCGGATCCTCCCGCCCACCTGGGCGGCCGGCCTCGTGCTGGCGGCCGTGCTCGGCTCGATCGGGCCAGCGTCGCTCCGGCTGTGCCGGGCGGCCGGCGCGGATCCACGGCTGGCGCTGCTGTCGCTCCCCGTCGCCTTCGCACGCCCGACCTACGCCGGCTTCATCCCGAACGTGGCCGCCACGTCGCTGCTGGTGGTGGTGCTGGCCGCCTATCTCGATCACCGCCGCACCGCCCTCCACCGGCACGTCGTTCTGCAGGTTGTCCTGCAATCGCTGCTCGCCCTCACCCACGCCTTCGTCGCGCTCGTCTCGATCGGACTGATCGGGCTCTGGGCGGCACTGGATCTGGCCAAGGCCCGTCGGACCGCGCTCTGGGGCGCCGCCGCCGCCGCCGCCGGTCTGCTGGTGCTCGGCGTGCTCTTCGCCGGCGGCGGCGCGCTGGGCGGAGCCGCCGCCGCGATCGTGTCCGGCGATCGCGCCGGCATGGCCAGCGATCTCTGGTCGTGGCTCGTCGGCTTCCGCGGCGGCACCCTCGCCGACGACCTGCTCCAGATCGCGTGGCTCGCACCCTTGGCCGCACTGATCGGCGCCAAGAGCAACTGGGACGCGCCCGCGCGACACCTCCTCTTCGCGCTGCTGGCCGTGGCCGTCGCCTTCGTCCTCATCCCCATGGACGTCGGCCCTCCCGTCAGCTGGTGGGGGGCCCGCGGCCGCCTCCCCGCCGTCGCGGTGCTGCTCGCCATCCCGCTGGTCCCAGCCGAGCGTCCCCGCGCGCTGTGGCTCGCGGTGACCGCCGCCGTCGCCATCACGATCTACTCGCTGGTCGAGCTCTGGGTATGGGAGCGGACGATCATGCCCGGCTTCGACGCGGTGCTGGCGGCGCTCCCCGAGGGCCGGGCCCTCTCCGTCCTCTGGTACGACGTCGACCCCAATCGCCGCTTCCCCGGCGCGCCCCTCGGTCACGCCGGCGGCTGGTACGTCCTCGAGAAGGGCGGCGCCACCGCGCAGACGTTCTTCGAACCGGCGGGCGCGGGGACCGTCGCCGCTGCCGCCCTCCCGTTCGCCGTGCGGCGACCGGTGCCCGGCCCGCCCTGGGGCATGGCCGAGCTGTTCGACCCCGCCGCCCACACCGAGGGTGTCGACCTCTATCTGGTGCGCGGCCGCCCCGACGCCCCCGGCGCCCCGTTCTATGGAGCGTCCCGCAACGCGATCACGAAGCTCGCCGAGCACGGGGCATGGTCGGCCTGGACAACCCACGCATCGCGCTGAGCCGACCTCCCGCTCCTACGGCCGTCACCGTCACGGTCGACGCCCGACGGTGACGGACCACCGATGACCGTGACCGTGCACGCCGAGAGGGAATCGGGCCCATCAGGTCGGCACCTCCACGCTCTCGAGCAGCGCCGTGATCACGTCGTCCGGCCGCGTGCCTCCGATCTCCGCGCTCGGCGTCAGCACCAGGCGGTGGCGAAGGACGGGGCGGGCCCAGCGCTTGATGTCGTCCGGGATCACGTACGTGCGCCCCGAGAGGGCCGCCTGGGCCTTGGCGGCGCGCAGCAGGTTGAGGCCTGCGCGCGGCGAGACGCCGACGGCCACCGAGAGGTGGTTGCGCGTCGATCGCACCACGCGCGTCGTGTAGTCGACGACCTGTGGGGTCACCTCAATCGTGGCGACCTGACGGCGATGGGCGCGGATGGTCTCGATCCCGGCGACCGCCTCGACCTTGCCCAGCTCCGCGTCGCGATCGTCGGCGTGGTGGCGGGTGAGGATCGCGCGCTCCGACGCCTCGTCCGGGTAGTCGAACACCAGCTTCATCATGAAGCGGTCGAGCTCGGCCTCGGGGAGCGGATACGTGCCCTCCTGCTCGATGGGGTTCTGGGTGGCGAACACGACGAACATGTCTTCGAGCGGGTACCGCTTCCCGTCGGCGGTGACCGCGCGCTCCTGCATGGCCTCGAGCAGCGCGCTCTGGGTCTTCGCGGGCGCACGGTTGATCTCGTCCCCGAGGAGGAGGTGCGTGAAGATAGGGCCTGGCCGGAAGTGGAGCTCACCGTCGCGGAGGATGGTGGAACCGGTGACGTCGGACGGCATGAGATCGGGCGTGAACTGCACGCGCCCGAACTCGCAGGAGAGCGCGGCCGCCAGCGTGCGGACCAGGAGCGTCTTGGCCACGCCCGGCACGCCTTCGAGGAGCACGTGGCCCTCGGTGAGCAGCGCGACCAAGGCACCCTCGAGCGCCTCGCGCTGTCCGATGACCACCTGCTCGACCTGAGCGATGACCGCTGCGTACAGCTCGCGCACGCTCTCCATAGAGACGGCTGCCTATCACCATTGGGCGTCGGCGGCGACCCGAAGCGCACGGAGCGCCTGCGCCCGCGCGATCAGAATCCTTCGCGCTCTCGACCGTGTCCGGATCCAGGAGCGCCGCCACCTCCGCTGGATCGCGCCCAAGCCGCCGGGCGATCAGCGGGACCAGCTGCGCGTCCGCGCCGGCCGGAACGGCAGAGCGCAGCCGGTGGCGGGACAGCGCGATCAACCGCGCGGCCGCGCCGGGGACGTCGCTCGCCCGGAGGAAGAGCGATGCCATCGCGTCGATCACCTCGTCCCGCGATCGCCGCGGAGGGACCTCGAATGGGACCACCGAGCGGTTGCGCCAGACGACCACCAGGATCCAGACCAGCAGCGTGACGCCGAGCTGCCACGCCAGCCAGCGGGCGCGCGTGTGGAGCGCCAGGTCGATCACCGACGACGCCTCGCGCCCGCCGTGGCTGAACTCCTCGAAGAGGACGACCCGGCTGCCGGCGGTCTCGGTCAACCGCTCGACGGCGCGCACCGCCAGCCGCGCGTGGGCCGCCCGCGCGATCGCAGCGTTCTGGAACAGCCGCGGCTCGCTGAGGATCAGCAGCCGTCCGCCTCCGATCTCGAGCTCGATCAGCACGGGCCGCCCGCCCGCTGACAGGAGCACCCGATACGTCCGGCCCTCCTTCTTCGAGCGCCCCGGATCGGGCAGCCACACCCGGGGCCGGGTGATCGCGAGCGCCGCGCGCGGGCCGAGCTCCGGCGCCATCGCACCGTCGAGCGCCACCGTGCTGGTCCGCTGGGTCCTCAGCCGATCCTCGAGGAGCGGCACACCGGCCAGCGCGGTCAGGTCGCTCGAATCCCAGCTCTCGTCCGCCTCCTGCTGCGCCGCCTCGAAGGCGGCGATCGCCGGATCGAGATCCTCGGGCTCGGTCCCGGCCGCGACCGACCCGGTCTCCGCGAACGTGCGCCCGCGGATCGCCCTCGCCACCGCGATCGCGCGCCGGGCCTGCACGCCGAGCTCGCCCTGGTCGTCGTCGAGCTCGGCCGGGCGATCGGGATCGGGACCGAGCGTGACGAGCGCCGCGTGACCCCGCTCGATCCACGACAGCAAGCTCCGCGCGTACTCGCCCTGGTCGCGAAACAGGGAGGGTCCGGGCTCCAGCGCGATCAGCGACGACGGCTCTTCCGGCAGCGTCTCCAGGCCGCGCTCGAAGCGGCGCACCTCGTAGCCGAGCGCCTCGAAGAGGAGGAAGACCGCCTTGTGTCCGACGCGCGTGGTGGAGCGGCTGTTGCGACCGACCGGAGCCTTCGGTCCGATGATCAGCGCGCCCAGCAAGAGCGGTACCAGGACAATCGCGAGCACGGCGATCGTGTTGAGGATCGCGCGCCTCATCGGCTCGCTCCCAGCTCCCGCGCCTCGCGCCAGTCGTCCTGCGAGAGCGGAAGCCCCGCGTAGAGCCCCTCCTCGATCCGCTCCGCGAGGCGCCCCAAGCGTGCGTGGGATGACGACGAGCGCGCGAACTCGTCGACGAGCTCCCGATAGGTGTGCGCCCTCCGGAAGCGCCCGGCCTCGCGCAGGCTCTCGAGCGAGCCCTCCTGGAGCGCCTGCTCGATGATGTGCGCCCGGAAGAGCGCGCGAAGGGCGTCGAGATAGCGCTCGCCGGCCGCCAGCCGCTCGGCCTCGCGCCGCAGCGAGCGCGGGTCGCCCGTCAGCTCTGCGGGGATGCCGTCGACGCCGGCGGCGTCACCGTACGCCCGCCGCGCCGCACCGCGGGCGCCGTACCAGACCGCGGTGGCGAGCACGAGCGTGCCCGCGATCAGGAGCAGCACGAAGACGCCCGGGTGGTTGGAGCGCAGCTCTCCGATGAAGGCGTCGACCGCCTGAAGGAGGGCGGTGGCCATCTCGGCGATCGCCTGCACCTCGGAACCTCCGCCGCGATCCAGGCCGCGAAACTCCTCGCGCTCGAGAATCGACCGGATCACCCGATCGACCTGCTCGCCCGAGAGGTGGCTCATCGTTCGGCGGTGCGCTCGGCGAGGTGGGAGAGGTCGAAGGCCTCGGCCTCACATCGCGCGGTGAAGTAGAACAGGGTCCAGCAGATCGACGTGTAGATCTGCACGAAGATCCCGGCCACCTGGCTCAGGATCGTGCTCAACACCTGACCGCGGATGAACTGCGGCAGGAGCCGCCGGAGCTCGTCCGGATCGACACCTTCGAACCCGGGCGTCGGCAGGAAGGCGGTCAACACCGACGTGATCAACAGGTTGACCGCGATCAGGATCAGGAACAGCGCCAGCGCGCGCAGATACCGGCCGCGCATCAGCTCCACCGAGCGCAAGAGCGCTGCGCGCACGCCGGTGTGCTCGACCGCGAGCACCACCAGCGCCAGGCCGTACCGGAGGATCAGAAAGCAGGTGGCCAGCAGCGCCAGCACCCCCAGCGCCAGGCCGAACAACCCGCCCAGCGCGATGAGCAGGATCCCGCCCTGGGTGCTGGCCGCCAGCGCGACCGCGACCCCGACCCCGACGGACAACGGCACCCCGACCGCCGCCAGGAAGACCAGCGTGAGCACCGCGCCCAGCCCGATCGCCGGCGCCGCCAGACGAAAGGCCTCGGCCAGGATGGTTCCGGTGGTCCACGGCCGGCTCAGGTAGCTGTCCGCCACGGCGCGCGAGGTCGCGACCATGACGATCGCCCCCGCGACGATCTGAAGCGCGACCACCGCGACGACGAACAGCCCGAGCTGGACGCCCAACCGCTCGAGGTCGGGCATGCTGCTCTCCTCGACCATCCGCGTCAGCACGTCGCCGGCCGCCAGGATCCCGTACGCGAGCAGCCCGGTGGTCGGGACGTAGACGATCAGCTGGAAGAGAAGGAAGCGCGCGAAGCCGTGGCGAAACAGGCGAAAGCCCTCGTCCAGGACCTCGGCGATCGACAGCGGCCGCACCCGGAAGCTCGGACCCGACACGGCGGCCCGATCATAACCAAGACACGACGAAAGAGGTGAGGCCGTAGGCGACGAGCCCGAGGAGGACGGGGACCGTCACCCGCCGGCTGATGCGCGTCCCCAGCGCCACCCCGGCCGCGCTCCCCGACAGCAGCGCGAGCGCGACCCACACGAACCGATCTGCGCGGCACCAGGGACAGTCGGGCGGCCCGGCCACCTGGATGTTGCAGTGCGCGATCCCACCGGCCCAGATCGGGACGCACCCGCAGTCGAAGTAGAGGTTACAGACGGAGTGGATCGACCCCGCCACCAGGGGGAGCACGATCGAGAGCGCGACCAGCGCCCGAGGCCACGCTCTCACGCGGTCACGGCAGACACTGCGTGCCGTACTGGACTTCGATGGTCGATCCCGGATCCGGGATCTGGTTCCCGTGGAACGTCAGCGTGTTCGAGGCCGCGTCGAAGGTCCAGCCGTTGGTGCCGTTCTGCGGCACCACCACGCCGTCGACCCGCACGCTGATCGTGCTCGGATCGGCGGGCCGCGACAGCGTCCAGGCCGTCCTCAGCGTGAAGACGTCGAGGCCGATGTTCATGAGCATCTGCGACCAGGAGGCGGTGCAGATCGACTCGAACTGTCCGTTGAGCTGGGCCGCGGCGTCGTGGTAGCGCTGGCCGGCCTCGGCGGTCGAGCAGCCGCTGGGCACGTCGCCGGCGATCGCGGAGACCGACACCAGCTGCGGGTTCGCGAATCCTTTGATGTTGCGGAAGAAGTCGACGTACAGGTTCACGGACCCCGGCGACTGATCCTCTTCGTCGCTGACCATGATCACGGCCAGCCGCGCGTCCGGACGGAGGAAGCCGGCGTTCTCGTTGTTGATGATCGGGACGTCGAGCGCGAGCCGCGCCGCCTGCAACCCGGCCTCCTGCTCGTCCGAACCGAGCGGATTTGGACGCGAGTTTCCGTTGGGCGGGTTGGTCACGTTGGCAGCGCAGTCGAACGCCTGGTTGCGGTTGGCGTCGCTGCTCTTGATGATCTTGTTGAACCCGTTGCAGCCCCAGATCTTCCCGGCCGGTGCGTCGTTGATCTCGGTGGTGATGACGCCGATCTGATAGTCGACGCCGAGCGTGTCCGCGAACCCGATGAAGCTCGCGAAGTTCGTGCCGAGCAGGTTTTGCTCCTCGCTCATCGAGCTCGAGTCGTCGACCACCCAGAGGAGGTCGATCTTGTTGTCGACCAACTGCTGGAAGACATCGGTCTGGTTCGAGTTGGTGGTGGACGCACCGACCAGCGGGACGGTCAGCGGAGCGCCCATGCCGCCGCCGTTGGTGACGTCGTTGTCGATGATCAGCAGCCCCTGGTGCTGCGACGGGCTGGCCCGCGAGGGGAAGAACCGCAGCTGGACCTCGACGTGGCTGCCCGGCTGCACGGTGATATTCTGGTAGGGCGCGTTGATCGGCGTGGTGCCGTTGGCGAGCACGGCGGCGATCAGGAAGACCGGATCCGACGTCGAGTCGATGTTGATCGACGTGATCGTCAGCGCGCCGGTGCCCGAATTATAGACGTTGACCACGCGCGGCACCGAGCCGCACGAGCTGCGATTGTCGGGAGGCTGCGGATTCTCCCAGGTGACCACACCGAAGTCGACGTCCTGCGGGATCACGTCGATCGTGGGGACGGTCGGTCGCGCCGAGATCGACAGCGACCAGTCGGGCTGGGCCAGCCCCTGTCCCGCCAGCGTGAAGTCGAGGTGGTTGAGGAGGCCGCCGTACAGACCGAGCGGGTTGGTAGCCCCCATCGTCGGCGCGAAGACGACGTCCATCTGCGCCGACTGTCCCGAGCTGAAAGTGATCGGCAGCGGGCGCGACGGCGTGACGCTGAACTGCGTCGCCGCCTGCGTCACCAGGTTGAAGCTCTGGAGGACGCAGTCGGTGTTGCCGACGTTGTCGACGCGCACGGACAGCGACTTGCTGTATCCGATGTTGACCGCGCCGAACTCGAGCCGCCCGTCGCGCATGGTGATGGGGTTGTCGTTGCCCGACGGGATCACGTTGACCTCGCACACCGGCGTGCCGCCGCCCTGCGAGAGCAGCTCAATGTGGTTGGTGGCGCCGGGCCCCGGCTCGTCCGAGGTGACGTCGAAGGAGGACATGTACGCGACCACCGGGCCCGCGGGCGCTGCGAAGCGGACCTGCAGCGTGTAGTCGGCACCCGCCGCCACGGGGGTGGGGAGCGCCGGCTTGTTCAGGATCGTGAAGCTCGCGTCCGCCGGATCGCTGATCGCAGTGAGCGTGCATTCCTTGGTCCCGACGTTGGCGAGGATGACGTTGCGATCGGCCTGCGACCCGCCGGCGACGGTCCCAAAGTTGACGCTGGTCGGGATGGGCTGGAGATCGCAGGTGGCCGCCTGCCCGGTGAGCAGGATCCACGACTTCAACCCGGAGGGCGCCACCGTGAAGCGGAGCCCGCCGCGGTGCATGCCCGCCGATTGCGGGTTGTAGGTGATGACGCCCTCGGCGTACTGGCCCGGATCGAGCGTCCCCGGCGCGAAGGCCGTGGTGATCTGGAAGTCAGGCCCCGTGAAGAAGACGTTGTTCGGATCCGTCTCGAGCGTGGCCTCGCTGAGATCGACGGGCTCCGTACCGCAGGACTCGAGGCGGACCGTCTTCGAGACGCCGGCCCCGCCCACCTCCGCCAGACCGAAGTCGACCACCTGCACCGGGTTGCAGTCGGCGCCGTCGACGACGCAGGAGCAGATCGCGGGACCAGCGCCGCGACCGTTGATCGGAACCTCGACGTTTCCCGTGGAGGCGTCGCCCGAGACGATCGCGATCTTTCCGGTGTCGACGCCCCCGTCGATCGGCGCGTAGCTGAGGTTGATCGTGTACGTCTCTCCCGGGCGCAGGACCATGCACTCCTGGACCAGCTGGCAGCTGGCGCCGGAGGGCAACTCGGTCACCTCGGGCGCGCAGAACTCGGCGGACTGCGACTCCAGGCGGATCGATCGGAGGTCGAGCTCTCCTTCGCCGGTGTTCTTGATCGTGACCTGCTCCATCCCGGTCTCACCGAGCGAGACGTCGCCGAACTGAACGCCTGCGTCGGCGTTGCAACCCGTATTGCCGCAGACCTCGATCCGCCCGCGGCCTGCGGAGAGGCCGAAGTGGACCTCGTCGCGGTGGGGATCGTCGCTGAGGATCACCAGATCGACGAGATCGGGCTCGGCGTCCTGCGCCGCGTACGTCACCTTGATCAGGAGCCCGGCCGGTGCAGAAGGATCCGTGTTCGCGCTGATCGTCACCGGCAAGGTCGCGGGGACGTCGCCGTCCGGCCCACCGATCTGCGTGAACAGCTCGACCGTGAACTCCGGATCCTCAGCCGAGAGCCCGACGCTGGTGACGCTGAGCGGCGCCGAACCGACCGAGCGCACCTCGAAGACACGCTCGCCGCGAGAGCCGAAGTCGGTGGACGCCGCCCGCCCCGTCGCCTCGAAGTCGTCGGGGATCCGTCGCGGAACGGCCGCGCCTGAGCAGCTGTCCTCCTCCACGAAGGTGAGCCGCATCTCGACGGCTGCCTTCTGGATTCCCTGACCTTCGTCACAGCTGCAGCGCGGAAGAAGCGCGGTGATGGCGATCGAACCGAGGAGCAAGCTCCTCACTCTATTGCTCGTCTCTCTCACGTAAGTCCCCTCACCGAGGCGGACGTTAGGGGCCAAAACCTCCATTCAAAATACAATCTTGGGAGGTGCGCACCTCCGCCGCCGGACCCCCACACTGGCAGACGGCGCACGGTTGAAGGAGGATGACCGCGGGTGAACCGGGGCGCGAACTCGGCGATGGCGCTGGCGCTTCTGTCGGCGTGTGCGACGCCCGCCGGAACGACCTGGGAGGACGACCGGGCGGACGGCGTGGGCCCTGCGCAGTCCCGCCTCGAGGACCACACCAATCGGGCACCTGTGAAGGCGGTGACCATCGTCCCGAAGTCCGAGGCCGATTCCACCGACTTCGTCGAGGTCTCCCGGCAGCTCGAGCTCCAAATCCTGCGCTTCACCGCCCAGCGGAACGCGGTCGCCCTCTCCCTCCCCCGCGCGAAGCTCTGGCCGAAGCCGATGCTCGAGCTCTGGACCCGGACGCTCGCCGCGCTCGAGAAGGCCTACGACGTCCCGAGGGGCGCGCTGTCCCGGCGGATCCTGATCCAGACCCGCGTCAGCCTCGAGGTGGAGCTCGACCTGACCCAGCGCCGCTTCGGTCCCGCGCCGACCGAGCTCGCGGATCGCGTCAACCGAATTTATGTGCAAGTCGCCTTGCACCTACGGGCGAAGCCCCACGAGGATCCGAGGCCGCGCCGGCGCTACGCGATCAAGCTGGAGTGGCCGCTGGCTCCGGTCATCGTGACCAGCCCGTTCGGATACCGACGCGATCCGATCCTGGGCTTCGAGGAGATCCGCTTCCACTCCGGGGTGGACCTCGGCGGCGACAGGGGTGACGTCGTAGTCGCGGCCGCCGAGGGACGCGTCACCTATGCGGGCTGGCTCGGCGGCACCGGACGCACGGTGATCGTCCAGCACGCCGGCGGGTACGTCACCATGTATGGGCATCTTCGGCGCGTGATGGTTGCGCACGGGGCGCACGTCCGCCCGGGGACGACGATCGGCTTGTTGGGCAGCACCGGGCGCTCGACCGGCCCCCACCTGCACTTCGAGGTGAGGTTCGGTGGGACACCGATCGATCCGCTCGAGGTCGTGGGAGCGGTGATGGCGGCGACGCGGTAAGCTGGCCAGGTGACCTTGGATGACCTGCTCGGGGGCGCCGGGAAGATCGTGCCCGGGATCGAGATCAACGCCGTGCTCTACGGCATCCGGGAGCAGCTCGACTCGTCGATCGGCTACGAGATGGTGCTCGACGGCAGGACGCTCGAGGATCTGCTCTACCTGGAGCTGCCGAAGCTGACCGAGCACCTGTTCGCCAAGCGACTCCCGATGCTCGGCGCTCCCCAGCTGATCCTGACGCTGTGGCGGGACGGTCGCGCGCACATCTTCGCCGGCGACGCGTTCTTCGACGCCCTGGCGCGCGGCCTCGCCCTCACGCACGACGCCCTGCGCGACGCCATCGCCGGATGGCGGAGCGACGCTGGCTTCCTCCCCGATCCGTGGATGGGCGTCGCCGGCCGCACTTCCGAGGATCGCGGCTCCGCGCCGATCGGGCTTCTTCCTCCGCCGAAGCGCTGACACGGCGCTGCGTCCGTTTGGGCAGCCCCGAGGAACCGTCGCCGGCAACGCGGCACGAATCGGCTGCGTTTCGAGCGTACAACCCTGGCACCGGGCTTGACCCGGTTCACGCGCCCGCGTGCCGGCTTCCTGCGCATCGCGTCACCGATCGGAAGCGGCGCGCTGGTAGCGACCTCCGGCTCCCCCTGGAACGTCGATTGCTGTCTCGAGAGGGCATGAGCAGAGCCGTCGAGGTTCGGACCGTCGTCGTTCCGATCGATCTCTCACCTTTGTCGGGGGCGGCGTTCGAGTCTGCGGTCGGAGTCGCAGAGATGCTGGGCGCGGAGCGAATCCACCTCGTCCACGTCATCCGCGACGTCACCCGCTGGATGCGCGAGCTGTCGCCGGGACCCCCGGTCGGTCCGCTCGCTTCGCTCGAGCGCATCGTGGACCTCGCCGAGGCGCGCCTCGCCCGCTTCGTACCGTCGAACCCCGACCTCGAGGTGACCCGCGAGGCCAGGATCGGCGGTCCCGCCCAGGAGATCGTCGCTGCGATCGAGGAGTCGAACGGCGACCTCGCCGTGATCGCATCCCAACAGCGCAGCGGCGTCGGGCGCTGGGTGCTCGGCAGCGTCGCCCATGCCGTGATCCGCGCGGCCGGCCGTCCCGTGCTGGTCGTCGGCGAGAGCCACCGCTGGCGGAGGCCGAAGAAGATCCTCGCCGCGATCGATCTCTCCCCCGTCTCGGAGCGCGTGCTCATCCACGCGGTTGCGTTCGCAAAGGCTGCGCGGGCCCAGGTCACTGCGCTGTCGGCGTACGATCTCTTGTGGATCCCCACGACGTCCCAGGCGTCCGTTCCGCTCCCGCTCGACGACACGGACCGGCGCGCGCTCGAGGTACGCCACCGCGAGGCCGTACAGGCGATGGTCGACCGCGTAGCCGACCCGGACGTGCCGATGAGCAGCACCGTCACCGGCGGCCAGCCGCCGGCCAAGGTGATCTTGCAGCAGGCAGAGCAGCTCGGCGCCGATCTGATCGTCGTCGGGGCGAGCGGACACAGCGCCTGGGAGCGCATCTTCCTCGGTTCGACCGCGACCAAGGTGGCTTCGTCTGCGCCCTGTCCCGTCCTCGTCGTGCCACCGCTCCACAAGGCTGACAGCTGAAGAGATCCGCGCCTTCCTCGTCGGCGAAGGCCGATTCCCGGCGTTGCGGCGGCCTGCCCGCGGTCCGCTGATCCGCCTGGGGCATCGTTCCCATCGGCGCGTGTTCGGTTACGACCCCGTGACGTCGCTGCCTCTCCATGGCGGATCGGCACCATCGCCGCTTCTCGCCGCCCGAGGCGCCTCTCCTCCGCGCTGATCGCCTCGAACGTAGAACGGCGCTTCATCGGTGATCCGATCGACGTCGCAGTGGGTGGCCATGCGGCGGGCCTCTCCGCCGCCATCGTTCAGCGCCACCCGTTCGACGTGCACGCGCGGCGCGCCTCCGGGATCGCAGCGCGACGAACTCAGGCTCGGCCTCAAAGGCCTGGGAGGCCGTCAGGCCGCTGATCGGCCAGCTCGTCTCCAAGGATGGCGAGCGTCCGACGGCGTCGGACGATCTCGAAGCGATCGATCGCGCGGTCCTGCGCTCGCCTCCCGCGGGCTGCGCGCGCCGGCATCGTGAAGAGCGCGAAGACCGGACGCCCGCGAGATCGTCACCTTCGTGGTGTCGCGCTCCGAAGCGGTGAACGACGAAGCACGAGCGGCAACGCCAGTCCCTCCAAGTGATGGACGGGGCAGTTACGAGAACAGGACGCAGCGCCCAGGGCACGGTCCTTCGTCGGCGGCGCGCGGCTTGCTCCCGATCGCTTCATGCACGAGTGCGGATGTGCGATTGCAAACCATGATCCGAAGCTCGTCGTCCTGACGGGCGGTCCCGGGGCCGGCAAGACGGCCGTGCTCGAGGTGGTGCGGCGGCACTTCTGCCGGCACGTCGTGGTACTTCCCGAGTCGGCGAGCATTCTCTTCTCCGGCGGCTTTCCCCGCCGAAAGACGGAGATCGCGATGCGTTCCGCGCAGCGCGCGATCTTCTGGGTGCAGCGAGAACTGGAGCGCATGGCGCTCGAGGAGCATCAGGGTGCGATCGTGCTCTGCGATCGCGGCACGATCGACGGGCTGGCCTATTGGCCCGGTCCGCCTGCTGGATTCTTTCGAGACGTCCACACTTCGTTCGAGGAGGAGCTCGCACGTTACGCCACAGTCATCCATCTGCGGACTCCGGACGAGCACACCGGGTACGACCGCAGCAACCCGATCCGCACCGAGACCGCGGAGCAGGCCCTTGCGATCGACGCTCGGATCGCATTGGCATGGCGCGCGCATCCACGGAGATTCCTCGTTGAGAACCAGCTCGAGTTCGTGGACAAGCTCGCGCGCGCGATCGAGCTCATCGAGGGCGAGCTACCCGCCTGCTGCCGCTCGCGAGAGTTCGCGTAGAATCGTCCCCCGCACAGACCTGAATCGCCCGATCTTCGGGTGCGCAGCCGCTACCGGCGGACCTCGCGCTGACCGCGCAGCTCCACTGCGGCAGGACCGAGCACGGCGCTCAATCGCTTCGCGAACGCGTCGCAGATGTCGAAACGTTGTTCGATCACGCCGCATCACCCCTCACCTCCGGCGGCGCGACGAGCGGCCTCTGGTTGGATGCGTTCGCGGTAAGACACGCCGCTGGGTTGTCGAGCGGACGAACGCCTGGCACAACCGATTCCGCGCACGACTCGTGCGATGGGAACGAATCGGTGCGCACGACTTGGCGTTGCTTCATCTCGCTTGTGCGATCATCGCGTCCCAGCAGGCGCGGTGACTTGGCTCGGAAGCGTGCTTCGCCGTCTTGACCGAGCTGGTCAGGATCGCTGTGAGCTCATTGGCCTCGCGAATGAGAGGGACGAGCTCGGGTCCTTCCGCAAGATCGCCGTTTAACTCGTCGTTTGGAACCACCACCCAGGCGCATCGGATGAGCTGCCGAGCGACATGCTTGCCAGCGAGATCCTTCGCGAGTTCGCGACACGGCCGAAGAACGCGCCTCGCAAACCTGAGCAACCGATCCGCGATGTCATCGCCCTTCATGAGCTGAAGACGAACAGCGAATGCCAGAACAAGTGCAACACGGAATCGCGAACGGAACGGTTGTAGGGCCGGTTCTTAGACCATATGGAACGACCGCGCCCGGTCGCGAGGCCGGCGAAGGAGAACGGTCGTGCCACGGGTACAGCGGAAGTCCGAAAAGTCGCGGGCGCGAGTAGCGCAGAAGAAAAATAGGACCGGCCCCGGATCGCAAATCGGGCCTAAGCCATCGCGGGTTGGCGTCGGTGAACGCCAGAGCCGCATACGAAGGAGGCCGGTCGTTCATCGAGAGCTCTTCGGCTATCCCGGTGCGCGGCGCCGCGGACTCCCGATCGGAAGCGGGAACACGGAAGCGACGTGGAAGAGCCTGTTCCAAGTGCGACTCAAACGCAGCGGCGCCCGGTGGAAGGAGGAGACCGCCCGCGACATCATCAACCTTCGCGCGCTCGCGCTCAGCGACCGATGGGAGCCAGCCCTTCAACTCACACTATCTCCGCTCCGGCGAGCGGTTCGGGCCGTCACGTGATCAGGATGAGAGCCACACCCGCCTGGTCTCCCAGATCCGACGCGCCGCGGTCTCGATCCCGGCGAACATCGCGGAGGGCTCGAAACGTCGACGAAACAACGACTACGCTCGCTTCCTCAACATCGCCGAGGGCTCGGCGGCCGAGGTCGACTACTTCCTGATCCTGAGTCGCGACCTCGGGCTCGTCACCGCGAAGGCCGCGGAGCCGATTCGCGCGGAACTCGACGAGATCGCCCGCATGCTCAACGGCCTCCCCGGTAAGGTCGAACGGAGCGCATAGCTCCGCGCCCTGTGAACTCTCAACCGTTGACTGTCGACTGGGGCCGTCTCTGTGAGCTTTCAGGTCTACCTGCCACGACGATCTTCGGCGTCTCTACGTGAGTGTGACGTCGGTTTCGAGCACGGCGCCCCGCTCGCCCAGGAGCTCACGTAGCAACGACCGGTGACAGCGCGCTTCCTCCTCACAGTAGCAGCCCACCGAGAAGTCGGCGGTATGGGACAGCGCCGCCAGGAGATCGAGCACCCGCCGCGCGTCGGGCGCCTTCATCTCCGCAAGAAAAGCCCGCCGGAACTTCCGCCACCCCGCGTCGTTCACGATCGGGAACGAGGCCTTCAACAGCTCCTCGCTCGGCGACAGATTCGGAAGCCAGACATCGTAGAGGTTCCGGTACGCGTAGTCCTCCTTCTTCACCCCCCGCGGAGGCCGCCGCACCGTCCCGATCCGAAGCCCTTCGCCCTCGGCGCGATCCGATCCGAGCCGCACGATCCGAACCACCACGCCGGCATCCTACAGAACCGCGTCGCACGCGACGACGACCATCTGGGCGGCCCGTCTGGGACCCTCGCTGCGATTCGTGCGACCCGAATGCCAGGTGTGACCGTTCATGATCACCACGCTTCCCGCCCGGCCGATGACGATGCGCTGGTCAGGATGGCGTGAGAGCGGTTGCGCCAACGACTTGGGGATGGGGCGGACGAGCCGATGCGAGCCGGGAACGACGCGGGTGGCGCCGTTCTCCTCGGTGAAGTCATCCAGCATGAAGATCGCCGTCACGACGTAAAACGGACCGCTTGCGACGCGCGGCGGCCAGTCGGCGTGAAGGCCCTGCTGGCCGAAGCCGGGGAGCGGGTTGCGTCCGTGGATCTCGCGCACCCGGAACGGCCGGCCCAGCACGTGCGCGACCACGTCGAGGACCGCGGGATGCTCGCCGAGCCGGCACCACGCCTCGCGGTCCGGCGTGTGGTCGTCGATCCGCACGTGCTGGGTGCCGCCGTCCCGGTTGGGTGCGCCCTCGAACGCGCGCCGCAGCAGCGAAACGGTGGCCGGATCGAGCGCGCCCTCGATCACTCCGTACCCGTCACGGTCGACGGCCTGGAAGTGCACCCCGCTCGACATCGGTGGGATCGAGAAGCTCGTCCGGCGAGCGGCGGCCGTCAAACGAATGGCGTATCCAAGAACCGGTCCGAGACCTCCGAATCGTTCCCTGTTCCGTGTTTCGGCGTTCTGGCACTCGCTGTTCATGGAGACGGATCGCTCTTGCAGAAGCGTGTCGAGATCACGCGCTGGAGAGGTGGAAGCGAAGTTCGCGAACCGACCGGATGCGCTTTGCGTTTCGCGACCCCGCACGGGGGAGCGGCGGGTGCTCACGCTCCAGGTTCAGGGGCTTCGGATGTCCGATTTTCGAGGAAGTTCGTCCGGGCCGGACGGACTTTCGGACGATCGCGAAACGCGCCGGAAAGGAAGAATCTGAGCGGGACAAACGGATCAAGCGAATGGACGGCCAATCTTCATGGCGGACGAACGGCCGCCGGCGGTGGCGCGCACGCTGGCACCTCGCTTGCTCTTCCGGAGGTCGTGGTCGCTTGCGTGCTGAGCGCGACGCTCGAAGGCGTCGACGCCCGAACGATCGAGGTCGAGACCGAGCTCACCCAGGGCCTGCCGTACTTCGCCATCATCGGCCTCGGCGACGTCGCGGTGAAGGAGGCGAAGTACCGGATCCAGGCGGCGCTGCGCGCTTCGGAGATCGACCTGCCCCACAAACGCGTCACCATCAACCTCGCGCCCGCCGCCGTGAGAAAGGACGGCGCGACGCTCGATCTCCCGATGGCGCTGTCGCTCCTGGCGGCGTGCGGCCACCTCTCGCCCGAGCGGCTGGCCGGCGTCACCTGCGTCGGCGAGCTGGCGCTGAGCGGCGCGCTCCGCGGCGTGCGCGGAACACTCGCGATCGCCTCGCTGGCGAAGCGGTGCGGCCACCGCGCGCTGATCGTTCCCAGGGAGAACGGCCCCGAGGCCGCCGTCATCGAGGGCGTGCAGGTGGTGGCCGTGTCGACGCTCAACGAGGCGATCCGCTGGCTCTCCGGAAAGCTCGAGCTCGCCACGCCCACGCCGATGAGGGCGGCCGCCCGCCGCTTCGACATCGACCTGCGGGAGGTCCGCGGCCAGCAGTCCGCGCGCCGGGCGCTCGAGATCGCCGCCGCCGGTGAGCACAACCTCCTCCTGGTCGGGAACCCCGGCTCCGGCAAGACCATGCTGGCCCGGCGCATCCCGTCGATCCTCCCGCCGTTGACGCCGGACGAGCAGCTCGAGGTCACCAAGATCTGGTCGGCCGCAGGGCTCACGATCGGGAACGGCCGACTGATCGTGGATCGTCCGTTCCGCGCTCCGCACCACACGATCAGCGAAGCCGGGCTGATCGGCGGCGGCTCACCGATCCGGCCGGGAGAGATCTCGCTCGCGCATCACGGCGTGCTCTTCCTCGACGAGATGCCCGAGCTCCCGCGGCGTGTGCTGGAGGTGCTGCGACAACCACTCGAGGATAGGGAGGTCGTGATCTCCCGGGCGCGCCACTCGATCCGATTCCCCTCCTCGTTCGTGCTCGTCGGGGCCGCCAACCCTTGCCCCTGCGGCTGGCACGGCCATGCCTCGGGGCGCTGCTGGTGCACCACCGAGGAGATCCAGCGCTATGTCTCCCGCATCTCGGGCGCGCTGCTCGATCGCATCGACATGGTGATCGAGGCCCCCTCGCTGTCGGCGGACGAGCTGATGTCCGAGGATGAGGGCGAGGGCTCCGCGACGGTGCGGGTCCGGGTGGCGACGGCCCGCGCCGCGGCCCTCGAGCGGAGCGGGCGCGCCAACTCCGGGCTGATGGGGAGGAAGCTGTTGCGGTCGGCGCGCGCCTCGCCCGAGGCCCTCGCCCAGCTCAAGCGGTCGATCGAGCGGCTCCAGCTGTCGGCCCGCTCCATGGAGCGAACGATCCGCGTCGCCCGCACGATCGCGGACCTCGAGCGCTCTTCGAAGATCGAGGTGTGGCATATGGACGAAGCGCTCCGTTATCGCCAGCCGAAGGGATGGGCGGGCGCCGAGCGCGCCGCTGCCTGAGGGGCGTTGTGATGAACGAGAAATTTTCGATGGCGAAGGTCACGACACCGATCGGGCGTCTGTGGTTGGTAACTCAGGGTGAGTCAGTATGGGGCGCCGAGCTGGAGCCCCGCTGGATCCCCTTGACTCTCCGGCTCGCGAAAAAAGGGTGTGCGGTGGAGCCGGGTTGTGTCCGAAGAACAAAGGGAAGCCCAACCCTCGCGCTCGCCGCGCAAGCCGTCACCGACTATTTCGCGGGCGACCTCCAGGCCCTCGAGAAGGTCTCCCTCGCGCTCGAAGGCTCGCGGACACGACTCGCCGTCTGGCGGCGAGTGCGGAGAGTTCGACCCGGAAAGACTTTGACCTACCGGGCGCTGGCGGCGTCCGTCGGCATGTCTGGGGCGTTTCGCGCCATCGGCGCGGCCAACGGCGCCAATCCCTGTGCGCTCTTCGTCCCCGACCATCGCATCATTTCCAGCGACGGCGGGCTGAGAGGCTATGGCGCCGGCGTCGAAGCCAAAGCGTGGCTGCTGGCGCACGAGGGGGTCGCGCGCTGAATTCCGCTCGGCAAATTCGCTCGATGTCGTGAAAAATTCAGCTACTGTGCCTTTGACTTGGTCTTCTTGGAAGACTTTTTCTTCCGTCGGTCGGCCCAGTACTTCTTCATCCGATCGCTGACTTCGCGCCGCTTCTCCGGCGACCAGTTGGGCTTCTTGCGATTGGCGCGAACCTTCGACGCCTTGCTCCTAGAGCCCTTGGGACGCCCAGGACCGCGTTTTACGCCCAGCTTCGAGAGCGTCTCTTCCATGACCCGAATCTTCTCGTCGAGCTCCTGTCGTTCGTCGTGTAGCGCGTCGATCGCTCTGCGAAGCTCTTTTGCGATCTTGTCGGTATCCACCATAGGAGTTTATTTACCGGCTTACGGCCGGCGTTGCAAGATAACTATGTCAGCTCAGAAAGAGAGTCATGCCGAACGTCGATCTCCACCCACCCAAACGGCTGCCTGCTTTTCGTAAGATCGCCATCGGAACCTGGGCTACGACCTATGATCCTCAGGTCTACGGGACGATGGTCGTTCGAATGGAACGCGCCCTCGACTACATCGAGACCTTTCGAAAAACCACAGGGCAGCGGCTGACCGTGACCCACCTCGTGGCAAAGATCGTGGCGACGGCGCTCGAAAAAACACCCGACGCCAACGCCCTGCTTCGTCTCGGTCGCGTCTATCTCCGGCAGAAAGTATCGGTGTTTCTCCAGGTCGTCATGATCGATCCGGTGACAGGAAAACCGGATCTATCGGGTCTGACCCTACACAACATCGACCGCATGACGCTCGCCGACATCGTGGCAGCGACCGAGCACCAGGTCGCGAAGGTTCGCAACGACGAGGACGAAGCGCTGGCGCGCTCGCGCGGGTTGTTCTCGCGGCTCCCCGGCTTCGTTCTCCATCCGCTCCTGCGCTTCCTCTCTTTCGTGCTCTACGGTCTCAACATCGATCTCCGTTTCCTGGGGGTCCCGCGGGACGGATTCGGATCGATCATGGTGACGAACATCGGCTCGCTCGGACTCGAGCAGGCCTACGCGCCGCTGGTTCCCTGGTCGCGCGTCCCGATGGTCGTCGCGGTCGGCAAGGTCACCGACGAGGCGGTCGTCGACGACGGCAAGGTCGTCCCAGGCAAAGTGATGCGTCTGTCCGCCACGTTCGACCACCGGCTGCTCGACGGTGCACACGCGGCCGCGCTCTCGCGCACGGTGCACGAGGCGTTCGCCGATCCCGAGGCCTTCTTCGGGCCCATCCGATCGTGAGGCATCCTGGTAGACTGCGCTCGTGGTCGCCATCCTGACGCGACGGCTGGAGTTCCCTCCCGCCACCTCGGCGAACCGAGATGGCCTGGTCGCGGTCGGCGGTGACCTCTCGGTCGAGCGGCTCTTGCTGGCGTACCGGAGCGGCATCTTTCCGTGGCCGATCTTCGACGACGATCTGATGACCTGGTTCTCACCCGATCCGCGTGCGATCCTCGAGACCTCCGATCTGCGCGTCTCCCGCAGCCTCCAGAAGGTCCTGCGTCGCGGTGGGTTCGAGGTCACCTTCGACCGCGACTTCGCGGCCGTCATCCGGGCCTGCGCCATGCCGGCGCCGGGCCGAATGTCCACCTGGATCACCCGTGAGCTCGAGCGCGCCTATGTCGAGCTCCACCACGCGGGCCACGCGCACTCCGTCGAGACCTGGGTCGGCGGAGAGCTCGTCGGAGGGTTGTACGGCGTGTCGATCGGGGGTCTCTTCGCCGGAGAGTCGATGTTTTCCAATTACTCCAACGCGTCGAAGATCGCGCTCGTTCACCTGGTTGGGAGATTGAGGGAGAGAGACTTCCGTCTCCTCGACATCCAGCAAGGCACGCCGCACATGCTCTCGATGGGCGGGAAATTGATCCCGAGAAGAGAGTATCTCGCTCGCCTCGCCGCGGCCCTCGAGCTCGATCGAACGTTCGAGTGAAACGACGTCCGTCCGGTATTCGAACGTTCTCCGGATTCCGAACGGACGGAGGCTCGCAGCCTCATGTCTTTTGCCCGGCACGCGGCTTGCGTTGCGCTCGAGCAACATGGGCATCAAAGAAAAACTCAAGAGCGTCCAGACCGCGATCGGCGAGATCGAGAAGCAGTTCGGGCGGGGCGCGATCATGTGGCTGGGAGGCGGAGACGCCAAGCCTGAGGGCCCCCTCTCCGTCATCTCCACGGGGTCGGTCGGGCTCGACCTGGCGCTGGGCGTCGGCGGCCTCCCCCGCGGCAGAATCATCGAGATGTTCGGGCCGGAGTCCTCCGGTAAGACCACGATGGCGCTCCACGCGATCGCCTCGGTGCAGCGGGCCGGTGGCGTGGCCGCCTTCGTCGACGCCGAGCACGCGCTGGATCCGGCCTATTCGAGGGCGCTCGGCATCGACATCGATCAGCTCCTCGTCTCACAACCCGACCACGGCGAGCAGGCGCTCGAGATCACCGAGACGCTGATCAGGAGCGGCTCGGTCGATCTGGTCGTCGTGGACTCCGTGGCTGCGCTGGTCCCGAGGGCCGAGATCGAGGGCGAGATGGGAGACGCTCACATGGGTTTGCAGGCCCGCCTCATGTCGCAGGCGATGCGAAAGCTGACCGGCCACGCCTCCAAGTCGAAGAGCACCATCATCTTCATCAACCAGATCCGACAGAAGATCGGCGTGACCTTTGGATCGCCGGAGACCACCACCGGCGGCAACGCGCTGAAGTTCTATGCGAGTGTCCGTCTGGACATCCGGCGCATCGGGACCGTGAAGGACGGCGAGAACGCGGTCGGCAGCCGGGTCCGGGCGAAGGTGGTGAAGAACAAGGTCGCCCCGCCCTTCCGCGAGACCGAGTTCGACGTGATCTACGGAAAGGGTGTCTCGGTGTCGGGCGAGCTGATCGATCTGGCCGTGGAGAAGAAGCTCGTGGACAAGTCCGGCGCCTGGTACGCCCTGGGAGAGACCAAGCTGGGACAGGGAAGGGAGCGCGCTCGCGACTATCTCGATGCGCGGCCGGTGCTCATGGAGCGAATGCGGGCCGCGCTGCTGTCGGACAAGCCGTCGATCGAGGCGCTGGGGAAGCCAGCGGAGTGGGAGCCGATGCCGTCGCCGCCTCCGCCGCCGGAGAAGAAGGCGGCGTGATCGTCTCAGCGGCGGCTCACCGGCTGGTCCTCGCCCGAGAGGCGGGCGGCCTTCTTCATGAGGCTGAGGAACTCCGCGCGGTCCGGCTCGTCGTAGGGGCGGGTGTCGGAGATGATCGAGATGATCCGGGCGTACGACCAGCCGCTGGCGTACGGGCTCTGGCGGAGGAGCTCGGCGCCGCCCATGACGGCGGTGGCGAAGCGCATGTCCTCGGGGGCCTGTGTAAAGGGACGGTCGACCACGCGGACCGGAACCTCGAACGCAACCTCCTTCGCCGCGCTGCCGCGGGGCTTCTTGGCGCGAACGCGGATGGTGGCGAGGTGATCGGAGCGCTGGGCGTTGAGGGTGAGCTCGTAGAGCGCGGTGACCTGATGTCCGGCACCGATCTCACCGGCGTCGACCTTGTCGTTTCGGAAGTCCGCGTCCGCGATGTCGCGGTTCTCGTACCCGACCAGGCGATAGCTGGAGACCGACTCCTTGTCGAACTCGACCTGGATCTTCACGTCCTGCGCCACGTCCTGGATCATCTTGGTGAAGTCCCGACCGAAAACACGCTCGGCCATGCGCTCGGAGTCGACGTAGTAATAGTTGCCGTTACCCTTGTCCGCGAGTTGCTCCATCATGGCGTCCTTGTAGTTTCCGTCGCCGAAGCCGATGGTCGACATGAAGACGCCTTCCTTCACGTAGCCCTCGATGCTCTTCAGGATCTGCTCGTGGGTGGTGGAGCCGATGTTGGCGTCGCCGTCGGAGAAGACGATCACGCGGGTGATCGCGCCCTCCCGGACCATCTGGATGGCCTGCTTGTAAGCCAGCTCCATGCCCGACGACATCGCCGTGCCGCCGCCGTTGGTGAGGCGATCGATGGCCCGGTCGATGATCTTCTTGTTGGACGCGTTGGTCGGCGGGAGGACGACGCTGACGCCGCCGGCGTAGGTGGTGATGGCGACGCGATCGTTCTCGCCGAGCTGGCCGACCGCCACGCGGAGGGCCTTCTTGGCCAGCGGCAGCCGGTCGGCGCTCGTCATCGAGCAGCTGGTGTCGACCAGGAACACGATGTTGGCGGGCAGTCGCTCCGCCGCGCTCACCGGCTTGGCCTGGATTCCGACGCGAAAGAGGTGCTTCTCTCCGTCGACCGGCGACAGCGAGCCGTCGGCCTGGATGCTGAAGAGATTGTCCGGGCCGCTGGGCGGATCGTAGTCGTACTTGAAATAGTTGATGAACTCCTCCACGCGCACGAGGCTGGAGGTGGGCATTCGGTTCGCGTTGAGGGTGCGCCGCGCGATCGAGTACGCGGCGGTGTCGACGTCGATCGCGAAGGTGGAGAGCGCGTCTTCCTTCGTGTTGGTGAAGGCGTTGATCTCGAGCCTCGCGGCCCTCGAAGTCTCCGCCGACCTCCGACTCGGTCCGGCCGGTGGTCATCAGGCCGTCGAGCACATAGCCGTTCCCGCTCGGACCACCGGCGGACTTGGACTTCTTGGCGTCATGGGCGACGGGCTTCGAGACCGGCTCCGGGCGGCGGAGCGAGCGCGCATCGTCGGGCTTGGCAGACTGCGCGCGCGTCGCCGGTGGCGCCGGCGGCGCCGGCGGCGCGTCGAGGCTCACGGTCGCCACCGGAGCTTCTGCGGGCGTCATCTCCGCCTCCGCCTTGTCGCCGGCCGGCGCGGATTGCACCTTCGAGGTGTCCGAGGGGGCCGCCTGCTGCTCGTGCATCGCGAGGCAGCCGCCCAGAAGAGCGGAGATTCCGAGGGAGAGTCCGAGACGCTTTGCCACCATGCGACGGTCAAACGTGCCGACGAAAAAAAAGATCTACGCTGGCGAAGGTGATCCGGGTCATGCAAGCTCGCGGCGTGCGAGCATGGAGCACAGCGCTGCTCGTCGCGCTCGCAGGGTGCAAGTGCACCGCCCAGGAGACCAAGACCATGGAAGATCCCGTCGCTCCGCTGGCGCTCCCGGGGGCGGAGCCGTTCACGCCCGAGCTCACGCGGCGCCTCCGGGCGGCCCTGGCCGCCAAGGGGCCGGACTACGTGCCGCGCACGGAGCACAAGAAACCCGGCGGCGCGCCCGAGTTCATCAATCGCCTGATCTTCGAGACCAGCCCCTATCTACTCCAGCACGCCCACAATCCGGTGAGCTGGTACGCGTGGGGAGAAGAGGCGTTCGCCGCGGCCCGCGCGCTGGGCCGCCCGATCTTTCTCAGCGTCGGCTACTCCACCTGCCACTGGTGTCACGTGATGGAGCGGGAGTCCTTCGAGGACGAGGAGATCGCCGCCTATCTCAACGCCAACTTCGTCGCGATCAAGGTCGATCGCGAGGAACGCCCGGACGTCGACTCGGTCTACATGACGGCGGTCCAGCTGATGACCGGTGGGGGCGGCTGGCCGATGACCGTGGTCATGTTTCCGGACGGCAAGCCGTTCTTCGGCGGCACTTACTTTCCTCCGCGCGACGGCGACCGCGGGACGAGGATGGGCTTTCTCAGCATCCTGAAGCGCCTCAAGCAG
The DNA here is from genome assembly GCA_963803435.1 of uncultured delta proteobacterium. Lineage (GTDB taxonomy): Bacteria > Myxococcota > Kuafuiibacteriia > Kuafuiibacteriales > Kuafuiibacteriaceae > CAWDML01. The sequence continues at coordinate 2,336,681 of CAWDML010000001.1, forward strand.
GCCTACGATCAGGACCGCGAGAATGTCGTGCAGGCCAGCTTGCGCTTGGCCCAGGGCATGAAGATGTCCTCCGAGCGGGCCCAGGCTGAGCATGTACCCGGCCCGGAGGCGCTCACCACCGCCGCAGTGAAGCTGGCCGAGCGCTTCGATCCCACCTGGGGTGGCTTCGGTCGGGCGCCGAAGTTCCCGCGTCCCTCGACCTACGAGCTGCTGCTCCGCTACCACCGGCGCAGCGGCGATCCGGGCGCGCTCGAGATGGTGACGCGCTCGCTCGATCACATGAGCCGCGGCGGCATGTACGATCAGATCGGGGGCGGCTTCCATCGTTACTCTACCGATGGCGAGTGGCTGGTCCCGCACTTCGAGAAGATGCTCTACGACAACGCGCAGCTGGCGACGCTGCTGGTGGAGACCTGGCAGGTCACGCGCGAGGCGCGCTTCCAGGACATCGCCCGCGAGACGCTGGACTACGTGCTGCGCGAGATGACCAGCCCCGAAGGCGCCTTTTACTCGGCGACGGACGCCGACAGCGAAGGCGAGGAGGGCCTCTTCTTCGTCTGGAAGAAGGACGAGCTGGAGCGGTTGCTCGGGCCCGAGCTGGCGCCGGCGGCGATCCGTTACTGGGGCGTCACGGACCGCGGAAACTTCGAGGGCCGGAACATCCTCTTCCGTCCGGACCCGGCCGCTCCGCCGCCGTCGATCGCGACGGCGCGGGCGATCCTCTACGAGGCGCGCAAGAAACGGATCCCACCGCTGCTCGACGACAAGGTGCTGACGGAGTGGAACGCGCAGATGATCTCCGCGTTCGCGAAGGCCGGCCTGGCGTTCGGCGAGCCCCGCTATGTCGCCGCTGCCGAGAAGGCCGCCGACTTCCTGCTGGCGAACATGAAGACAGCGGACGGACGGCTCCGGCGCGCCTGGCGCAACGGCCAGCCGAAGCACCAGGGCGTGCTCGAGGACTATGCGTTCCTGACGTCGGCGCTGCTCGACGTGTACGAGGCCGATGGTAGGACGCGCTACCTCGACGAGGCCCTCGCGATCCACCACACCACCGAGAAGCTCTTTCTCGACGAAGACAAGGGCGCGTTCTTCGGGACTCCGATCGATGGCGAGGCGCTGCTGATCCGCGAGAAGCCAACCTACGACGGAGCCCAACCCTCCGGGAACTCCGCGGCGGCGATGAACCTGCTGCGGATCGCAGAGCTGACCACCGAGGATCGGTACCGCCGCACCGCCGAGAAGCTCTTCGCGGCGCTCGGCGAGAGCCTGGCCGGCGGAGCCCTCGAGTGTCCGCAGCTGGCCCTCGCTCTCGACTTCTTCGACGATCAGGCGAAGGAGATCGTCATCGTCACCAGCCCGGGCGATCCGGGCGAGGCGCTCCTGGAGGTGGTACGAACCGCGTTTCTCCCCAATCGCGTCCTGGTCACCACCCCGGCGGAGGCGGTCGAGCGGCTGAAGACCACGATCCCGCTGGTCGAGTCGAAGCGGGCCGTCGACGGCAAGGCCACGGCCTACGTCTGCCTGGCCCAGGCCTGCAAGCGACCCACCTCGTCGGCCGATGAGCTGCGCGTCCAGCTCCGCGAGGTCGCACCGTTGCCCGCGGCCCCCCGGCTCAAGGTACGCTGACGACCCGTGTCCCCGATCCTGCTCAGCGCCCTCGCCGTGGTGACCGCGATCCCGATCGATCGAACCCTCGAGGCGCTGCCGAAGGATCCGAGAGCCGCGCTCCTGGCGGCCGGAGAGAAGCTGGCTGCCAAGAAGATCGTCGTCGGCGGCTATGAGCTCGACGGCGCCGCGCTCCAGGCCGTCGCGCGGAGCAAGGACCCCTCGCTTCTGCGTGCCGTGCGGGAGGGGCTGCACCGTCCGATCGATCTGGAGGACTTCATCTTCTTTCTCGACGATGTGATCGTCGCGAAGGGCGCAGGGGCGCGGATCGTCGTCACCTCGGACCGCGCGCGCTCGTACGGCATCCTGATCCATCCCCACGACGTCTTCGGCTCGCCGCAGCAGCACAAGGTCTACGCCCGCGACGCGCACACGCTGCCGACCGACGATCCTCCGCTCCAGGACAACCTGGAGCCGGCGGCGGATGGGGAGCCCCTCGGTCCGCGATGGGCGGCGCGCTACCAGCAACCCGCCACCTTCGCCGGGCGGCTCGACGAGCTGGAGGCGGCCAACGCCCGCTTCGGCAAGGCGATGAAGTCGCTGGTGGCGCAGCTCGAACGGCAGGGGGCGGCGATCATCGTCGAGTCGGCGGTTCGCAGCCGTGCGCGCGGCTATCTGATCTACGGCTCGTACTATCTCAGCCGTGCGAAGAGCCGGTCCGAGCTCACCCGCCGGATCGATCGCCTCGTCGAGTACAACCGGAGCTGGTCGCTGGCGGTGCCGATCGAGTGGCACCATCCCGGCGGCTTCCTGGCCACCGTCGAGGCGGCCCGCCGTATGGCCGACACCTACGGAGTCGACTTCGCCAGCATCCAGGGGGCCCGCCGCTCCGATCACTACGACGGGAGGGCGATCGACCTGGTGGCGGTGGACCTCCCGCGCCGGCTCGAGCTGGCCGCACCCGACGGCGCGACCCACAGCTTCGATCTGTCGGCGCCCGAGGAGACCCGCGATCTCAGCCTGACGCCGGCGTTGATCGAGTGGGTAGAGACGCACTTCGGCGTGAAGAAGCTGCGCACGGACTATCCGCACTGGAAGGACCCGAGTTGAACAGGGCGCTCGATCCGATCCGCCACCTCGTGGACAACGGGGACGGCTGGAAGCTCGACATCAAGCAGTACAAGGTCGAGGCGCGGTTCGATCCGCGCCTACGCCCCATCGTGATCATCCCCGGATACTGCATGAACACCTTCATCCTCGCGTTTCACCCGCGGGGGACCTCGCTCGTCGAGTATCTCTGCCGGCAGGGGTTCGAGGTCTTCACCGCCAACCTGCGCGGGCAGGGCGAGTCCGAGCAGCTCGCGCACGGCACGCGTCGCATTGGCTTTCGCGAGCTGGGGCTCGTCGATCTCCCCGCCGCGATCGACTTCGCCCAGGAGCGCGCCACCGGACGCGGCGCCGAAGACGTCCACCTCATCGGCTGCAGCCTGGGTGGGTCGATCGCGTACGGATACCTGGCGCACCATCCGGATCGCCACCGCCTCCGCTCCATGGTGGCGATGGGCGCCCCGCTCATTTGGGAGGGCGCCCATCCGCTGATCAAGCTCCTGTTCTCGTCGCCGCGCCTGGCCGCGCTCGTCGATCTGCGCGGCACGCGCCGGCTGGCGCGGGTGGCCCTCCCGATCGCGACGCGGCTCCCGCAGCTCCTCTCGATCTACATGAACACGGACGGGATCGATCTGAGCCGCGGCGACCAGCTGGTGCGCACGGTCGACGATCCGCACAGCCACCTCAACGTGCAGATCGTCCACTGGATCCGCACCGGGAAGCTGCTGGTCGGCCAGACGAACGTGGCGGAGGCCCTCGCCTCGGTCGATCTGCCGCTGCTCAACATTTTCGCCAACGCGGACGGCATCGTACCGCCGGCGGCCGCCCGCACGATCGCAGCACACCTCGGCTCGACCGACGTACAGCACCTCGAGGTGGGAGACGCCGGCGCCTGGTTCGCGCATGCCGACATGTTCATCAACGACCAGGCCGAGGCCCGCGTGTTCGAGCCGATGGCGAGGTGGTTGCTGGATTGGGAGCCGTGAGATGCCCAGATACGAGCGAGACGAGAGCTGGTTCACCATCGAGGTCGACGGGACCGAGCTGGTCGTGCGGGACGTGGAGGGCGAGCGCGTCGAGCGCTTCGAGCTCGAAGAGGACGCCGAAGGCGCCTACGACGATCGGGTCTTCGCGGCGCTGGAGGCGGGCTACCGGCTGGCGGCCGAGCCGGAGCCCAGCGATCCGAGGCGGGCGCTCGAGCAAGCGATCCTGAGCGCGCCCGACGACCTCGAGGCTCACCTGGTCTACGCGGACCTGCTGATGACCGAGGACGATCCGCGTGGGGAGCTGATCGCGATCTCCGCCGGTCTTTCCTCTCGACCCGACGACCCCGACCTCCGGGGCCGGGAGACCCGCTTCCTCAAGGAGCACGCCGACGACTTCTACGGCGACTTCGACGACCTGATCGCGCTGGGCCTCCAGCTCGAGTGGAAGCTCGGCTTCATCCGCACCGCCCGGCTGCTCGTACGCGAGCGCGACTGGAACGAGGAGGACGACTCCGCGACCACCGAGGAGATGGCGGCGTTGCTCTCGAGCTTCCTCGCTCATGCGTCCACCCGGTTCCTCCGCGAGCTCCAGATCCGGATGCGCTGGCACGACATCGACGACGAGGGCGTGCTCGACCCGATCGTCGCAGCGATCGCCACCACCGACGGTCCTTGGGACACGCTGGCCTCGCTCGATCTCTCACCGGGCCACGAGGACGAGACCCGCACACAGCTGGGCAACGGAGACCTCCTCTTCTCCAACCTCCCCGCGCTCCACACGCTGCGCATCCGCTGCGACGAGCTCTTCCTCCGCGACCTGGGAACGGCGCGGCTCCCCTCTGCCCACGAGGCGCTCAGGCACCTCGGGCTCGGCGGCTGCGTCTCGCCCGCGGTGGTGCGGGCGCTGTCGGCGGCGCGCTGGCCGTCCCTCGAGGAGCTCGACCTGTCGCTCCTTCGCACCACGATCCAGCCGGGCGCGCTGGCGGCGCTGTTCGCCAATCCCGACCGTCTCCCGGCGCTCACCACGCTGCGCCTGCGCCGCGCCGCCTTCACGGACGAGCTCGCCGACTTGCTGCTGGCCGCGCCGCGCTTCGCCGAGCGGCTGGAGGTCCTCGATCTCTCCTCCGGAAGCATGACCAACGCTGGGGCCGAGATCCTGATCCGTGGCTTCGATTGGTTCAGGCGCTTGAAGCGGCTCGACCTGACGGCGAACCGGATGGGCGGCGACGTCCTCTTCGATCTACGCAAGCTGTCCTGCGAGGTCGCCTTCGAAGACCAGCTCGCCGAGGGCGACGACCGGTTCGACGAGATCCAGGAGTGAGCCCTACCTGAGCAGCGCCGTCCCCGTGCTTCCCGGCGTCTCCACGGCCCTGGCCAGATCGCCCGCGGACAGGTCGCCGAGAATGTGGATCTGCTCGACCCCGTTCTCGAGCGAGACGAACGACTCCTCGAGCTTCGGGATCATCCCGCCCTGTACCACGCCGTCGGCGATCGCCCGGCGTGCGTCGGCGACGGTGAGGCGCGCGATCCGCGTGCTCGGATCCCGGACGTCGGCGAGCACGCCCGGGGTGCCGGTGATGAGGAGCAGCCGGTCCACCTTCATCTGCTCTGCGATCCGGTTCGCCACCGTGTCGGCGTTGATGTTGTAAGGCCGCCCGAGCTCGTCGCCGGCGATGCACGCGATCACCGGCACGTGCCCGGCGGACAGCAGCAGATCGAGGAGCGCGGTGTCGACCCGGCTGACGTCGCCGACGTGGCCGAAGTCGACGAGCTCCTCGCCGACGCGCGTCGGGGGGCGCTTCCGGCAGACGATCAGCCCAGCGCTGACGCCGTTCAGCCCGATCGCCGAGAGCCCCACGCCGCGGAGCACGCTCACCAGCTCGATGTTGAGGCGACCGCCCACCACCATCTCGAGGGCCTCGAGTGCGAGGTCATCGGTGACGCGTCGCCCGCCCACGATCCGAGGCTCCGATCCCAGCTGGCGCATCAGCGCGGTCAGCTGAGGGCCACCTCCGTGGACCAGCACCGGCCGGTGACCGGCGTCGTGGAGGTGGCGAAGGTCGGCGGCGATCGCGAGTAGCTCGGCGCGCTTCGGCGGGGTGAGGAGCTCGCCGCCGAGCTTCACCAGGAGGCGCATCAGGGCCAGCTCCCCGGGTCGGCCATCGTCGCGGTCTCGTCCAGCCCCAGCATCAGGTTCATGCTGGTGATGCCCTGACCTGCACCGCCTTTGATCAGGTTGTCGAGGGCGCTGATGCAGGTGACCAGCCGCCGATTGCCGACGACCTCGCCGATCACCACCCCCACCTCGACGTAGTTGGAGCCGGAGACGGCCGCCACCTCCGGCAGCCGCTTCTTCGGCACCCGCACGAACGGCTCGCCGGCATAGGTCTCGGCGAAGGCGGCCACGATCGCAGCAGGGTCGATCGCGCAGTCGACATGCACGAACGAGGACGCGAACAACCCGCGCGACAGCGGCGCCGAGACAGGCACCAGGTGGAGGGCGGACACGTCCCCGCCGGCGGCCCGCAGCGTGGCCACGATCTCCGGCGTGTGCTGGTGCTCGAGCGTCTTGTAGGTCTTGAGGTTGATCGCCCGGACCGGGTGGTGGGTCCCGGCGCTCGGGGCGACGCCGCTCCCGCTGGAGCCGGTCATCGCGACGACCTCGATCTCGCCGGAGAGCCAACCACGGCGGGCGAGTGGGAGGAGGCCAAGCTCGATGGTCGTCGCGAAGCACCCGGGGCTCGCAACGCAGCTTGCACTTCGGATCTTCTCCCGGTTGAGCTCCGGGAGGCCGTAGACGAACCTCTCGAGGTGCTCGGGGCACGGGTGCTTGGCGCCGTACCAGCGCTCGTAGGCGGCCGGATCCTGGAGCCGGAAGTCGCCCGACAGATCGACGATCTTGGCGCCCGTCTCGAGGAGCTCGGGGACCCTGTGGGCGGCGATCTTGTGCGGCAAGCCGAGGAGGACCACGTCCATGCCCAGGGCAGCCTGCCGCGCCGGCAGGTCCTCGAAGATCAGGTCCGTCTGCTGCTCCAGGCTCGGGTGGGCCGCGGACAGCGGCTGGCCCACGTAGTCGATGCTGGCGACCCGAACCAGCTCGACGTCCGGGTGGCGGAGCAGCCGGCGGATCATCTCCCCGCCGCCGTACCCGCTCCCGCCGATGACGGCCGCCTTGAGCTTCCCCATGGCGGCCGTATAGCGCGTTTGCCGGGGTTTTGGTTGCGTTCGCGCGTTCATGGACCCACCGTTCAGTCAGGCTAACACGTTAAACCCTGATCGACCGCTTGCGTGATGAGCTGACCGGCCGGTACAACAGACCCACGATGCAACGACAGCGCAAGGAACAGGGCGAGCAGACCCGAAAGACCATCATCGAAGTGACGACGAAGTTGTTCGCAATGCGCGGATACGCCGGTACGTCGCTCGATCTGATCGCCAAGGAGGCCCAGACCAGCAAGAGCTCGATCTTCTGGCACTTCGAGAACAAGGAGGACCTCCTGTTCACAGTGGTCGATCGCGCCATGTCGGAGTGGGAGGTCAAGGCCGGAACCGAGATCCTGGCCCAACCCAACCCGCCGCGGCAGCTGGCCAAGCTGGTGGACCTCTACCGCGAGCTGGCCCAGGACCGGCCCGACACCCTGCGGCTCCTGCTCGGCCTCCTCCTCGAGACGGCCGACGCCAACCAGGACGTGAAGCAGCGGTTCCAGCGCATGTATCGGGGCTACCGCACGTCGATCCAGATCGTGATCGACGAGGGCGTCGCCCAGGGCCACTTCACCAAGGCCGTCCCGTCCGATCACCTCTCCGCCATGGTGCTCGCGATCTTCGACGGGATGTTCATCCAGTGGTTCCTCGATCCCGAGGCCGTCCCCGACGAGATCTTCGAGACCGTGAAGATCACCATCTTCAACCTGGTGATGCCGGGGAAAGAGATCCCTTTGGCCGCTGACGAGCCCCACCCCGGCCACGCCTGAGCCTGGCTCTGCTAGTATCGCGGGATGCCGCGCGCGCTTCGGTGGGTCTCGCTCGCGCTGCTGATCGGACAGGCCGCGCCGGCCGAGGCGAGCAGCTGGATCTATCAGGACGCTGAGAGCAACGCGCGGGAGTCCAAGCTCTTCCGCTTCTCGCCGCGGCTCAACTTCTGGGTGGCCAACTTCGATCGTCCGCCCCGCGCCTGCCGGGCCGGGCCGGTGGGATTCCCGACGCTTGAGCTGCGGGCGGAACAGCTCCCCACACAGGACTTCTTCTGCGCCTCACAGAGCTCGGACGAGCTGGCGTTTGGCTCGGGTCTGGAGTTCGGCTTCCGCGCGCTCGGACCGATCTATCTGACCGCCGGCCTCGACTTCGTGTACACGGCGCCCGACTCGAGCGCGATCAAGAATCAGCTGGTCATCGCGCTCCCCTTCGGCGTCATGTTCACGTGGTACGAGTGGCGCTTTCGCCCGATCGCCCACTTCGAGATCACCCCGGTGCTTTACGTGACCGACGATTCGCGCGATTACACGCTCGGCGGGAACGCTGGTTTCGCGTATCGTATCCTCGACTTCGGCAGCATCTCCCTGACAGCGGGGTACATGTGGGCCGACACCATGACTGCGTGGCAAGTGCAACTCGGCCTGCATCCCATCCTCTAGGACTGTCACCTTGCCCATCCGTCGTACGAGCCGTGAAGACAAGCGCCGCCGCATCATCGACGCCGCGGTGAAGGTCTTCGCCGAGAAGGGGTTCTTCGGCGCCAAGGTCTCCGAGATCGCGGAAGCCGCCGGCGTCGCCGACGGCACCATCTACCTCTACTTCAAGTCGAAGGACGACATCCTGATCTCGCTCTTCCAGGAGAAGATGTCGGAGATCGTGAAGCAGCTACAGGCGATCCTCTCGGAGCTCCCCGACCCCGAGACCAAGATGCGCCGGTACGTGATCGAGCACCTCAAGCTGGTGGCGCGGCAGCCGGAGCTGATGCAGGTCCTCACCGTCGAGCTCCGCCAGAGCACGCGCTTCATCAAGGAGTACTCGCCGAAGGCCTTCGCACGCTATCTGGCCGTCATCGGCAACATCATCGAGGAGGGCCAGAAGGCGGGCGTGTTCCGCAAGGATCTCGACGCCGGAATCCTTCGCCGTGCGCTGTTCGGTCTGATAGACGAGCTCTCGCTCGAATGGATCCTGCGGAGCCGGGATCAGCAATCGCTGCGGACGGAGGATCCCGAGCTGATCGGGGAACAGATCGCAGAGTTCATCATCCGAGGATTGAGGTGACGTCATGATCGATTTTTCGCTGACCGAGCAGCAGAAGCAGCTCCAGACCACCGCGCGCAAGTTCGGCGACGAGGTGATGGCCCCGATCGCGCAGGCGTGCGACGAGGAGCATCGCTTCCCCCGTGAGGTCTTCGAGCAGGCCTTCGAGCTGGGGCTGATCAACCTCGGCATTCCCGAGAGCCTGGGCGGCATCGGGCTGTCGATCCTCGATCAGGTGATCGTGAGCGAGGAGCTGGCGGCCGGCTGCGTCGGGATGGCGACCTCGATCATCGCGAACGATCTGGCCTTCCTCCCCATCCTGATCGGCGGGACCGAGGCGCAGAAGAAGAAGTTCGTGGGACCGTTCACCGAGAAGCTGCGCTTCGCCTCCTTCGCGCTCACCGAGCCGAACGCGGGCTCCGACGTGGCGGGGATGAGCACGACCATCACGCCGGACGGCGACGACTACGTCATCAACGGCAGCAAGATGTGGATCACCAACGGCTCCTACGCCGAGCAGTTCTCCCTCTTCGGAAAGACGGATCCGAGCCAGGGCCACAAAGGCATCACCTGCGTCGTGGTTCCCGGCGACGCCAAGGGGATCAGCCGCGGCAAGCCCGAGCGGAAGATGGGCCAGAACGCCTCCGACACCATCGGCCTGACCTTCGAGGACGTGCGCGTCCCCAAGTCGAACCGGATCGGTGCCGAGGGCGAGGGGTTCAAGATCGCGATGAAGACGCTCGACTCGTCGCGACCGATCACCTCGACCTTCGCGGTCGGGGTGATGCGCAAGGCGATGGAGCACGCGATCGCCTACAGCCAGGAGCGCAAGGCCTTCAAGCAGCCCATCGCGAGCTTCCAGGCCATCCAGTTCATGATCGCCGAGATGGCGATGAAGGTTCACTCGGCGCGGCTCACCACCTACCACGCCGCCTCACTGGTCGATCGCGGCGAGCGCGCCAGCGTGATCAGCTCCTTCGCCAAGGCGCTGGCGGCCGACTACGCCATGCAGGTCACCACCGACGCGGTACAGGTCTTCGGGGGCTACGGCTACAGCAAGGAGTACCCGGTCGAGAAGCTGATGCGCGACGCCAAGCTGATCCAGATCTACGAGGGCACCTCGCAGATCCAGCGCATGGTCATCGCGAGGGACCTGTACGGCGGCGCCAGCCCCAGCGGCGGGATGGCGTAGCTCACTCTCTCCTGAGCAGATAGAGCAGCGGTCCGATGCTCCCCGTCGCGATCGTCAGGGCCACGTAGCCGAGCACCGAGCGGCCGCGCGCCCGCCCGTCTCGCACCATCCATGCGACCACGAGCGTCAACGAGATGCAGAGGTCCGCGACCGCGACCAGCGTCCACCCATTGGCGGCGTGGACGAAGTCGAGAAATCCGCCCCATCCGCTCACGACCAAGGCATAGACGTTGAGCCCGGCGAACAGGACGAGCAGGCCGGCGACGAGCGGCTTGACGATCGGCCCGGACGCGTCGAGCGGGAGCGGAGAACGGTCAGCAGTTGGATTCATCATGGGAGGCGGCACTGCGACCGGCGTGCCACCGCATCGAGGTCGGATTCGGGTCGGCCGCGTGGATCGGATGCAGCGTCGTGTTGCGCGCGCGCAACCTCGATGGCGAAAAATCCGATTCCATGGGCATCTCGAGGTGAGGCCCACGACTTGCTCGATGCCTTCCTCATGCGCTTCGGCCGCTTCCACGGCGCCCTGGTCGGCCTCGTGCTCGGCCTGTTCGATACGGTGCTGTTCCGTCTGCTCGGCACCGAGTTCACGCTCGGCGGCAACGACGTGACGATCGTGGTGGCGAGCGCGTTCACGTCGTCCCTGGTGGCGCTCGGCTTCCTGCTCGGCATCACCCTGGAGCTCCGGCGCCGTGAGCACCGCTCCGCCGAGGCGCTCGACCGCGCCCGCGAGCAGATCGCTCAGAACGAGAAGCTGGCCTCGCTCGGCCAGCTCGCCGGAGCGATCGCGCACGAGGTCAAGAACCCGCTCGCGATCATCCGCTCCACGGTCCAGAACATCTCCGAATCGCTCCCGGAGGCGGACGGCGAGTCCCGCGAGAGCGCAGGATTCGTGATGGAGGAGATCGACCGTTTGACCCGGGTGACCGACGTCTTGCTGATGTTCGCCCGGCCGGTGGCGCTCGCGCGGCGGCGGACCACCTGCGCCGCGATCATGTCGAAGACGGAGCAGCTCGCCGCACGCATGCTGCGGGAACGTTCCATCACGCTCGTGACCGAGCCCGCGCCCGCCGCCTTGCTCGAGGTGGACGGCGATCTGATCTGTCAGGTGCTGCTCGGCCTGCTCGGCAACGCCGCCGACGTGACCGCGCCGGGCGGGCTGCTCCAGCTCGAGGCCAGGGCGGACGCCGATCGGGTGGAGCTCGCGGTCGCCGATCGCGGGCCGGGCATCCCTCGGGAGCTCGAGGATCAGATCTTCGAGCCATTCTTCACCACGCGCGAGGGCGGAACCGGCCTGGGCCTGGCCGTCGCCCGTCAGATCGTCACCGCCCACGAAGGCTCGCTCTCCGTGGAGAACCGCGAGGGCGGAGGCGCGCGCTTCAGCGTGTGGTTGAGGAGATCGAGGTGAGCCCGCGCGTCCTGATCGTGGACGACGAGCCCAAGATGGCGCGGGCGATGGAGGTCGCGCTCGGGCGCAGCGGCATGGAATGCGAGACCGCAGGGAGCGGTGAGGCGGCGCTCGACGCGTTTCGAGCCCGTCCTGCCGACGCCGTGATCAGCGACTGGCGACTGGGAGGCATGGACGGCCTCGAGCTGATGCGACGGCTCCACGAGCTGGTCCCGGAGGTCCCGGTCATCATCGTGACCGCACACGCCGACGTGCCCTCCGCGGTGGCGGCGATGAAGCTGGGCGCGTTCGATTACGTCACCAAGCCCTTCGACAACGACGAGCTCCGCGCCACCGTCCAGCGGGCGCTGGACCTCACGCACCTGCGGCGGGAGAACCGCTGGCTCCGGGAGCGCCTGGCCGGCGAAGACCCGGCCTCGGGCCTGATCGCCGAGAGCGCGTCGATGCGGGCGGTGATCGACCTGGTGCGGAGGGTCGCGCCCTCCCGGGCCACCGTCCTGATCCAGGGGGAGAGCGGTACCGGCAAGGAGGTGATCGCGAAGCTGATCCACCACCTCTCCGACCGCGTCGGCCACCCGTACGTCGCGGTCAACTGCAAGGCCTTCGCCGAGGGCGTCCTGGAGAGCGAGCTGTTCGGCCACGAGCGCGGGGCGTTCACCGGAGCCGCGGAAGCGCGCGCCGGGTGCTTCGAGCGCGCCCACGGCGGCACGCTCTTCCTCGACGAGATCGGAGACGTCTCGCCTTCGTTTCAAGCGAAGCTGCTCCGCGTCCTTCAGGAGTCAGAGGTGCTGCGCGTCGGCGGCGAATCTCCGCGGAAGATCGACGTGCGCGTGGTGACCGCGACCAACCGGCGCCTCGACGCGGAGGTGAGAGCCGGCCGCTTCCGCGAAGACCTCTACTTCCGGCTCAACGTCATCCCGATCGCGCTGGCTCCGCTCCGCGCGCGCCCCGAGGATCTGCTCCCCCTCGCGCTACACTTCCTCGAGCGGCACCGCACGCATGGAGGCTGGACGAAGACGCTCGACGAGACGGCCGCGCTGGCGCTCCAACGACACAGCTGGCCGGGCAACGTCCGCGAGCTCGAGAACGCCATCGAGCGCGCCGTGCTCCTGGCGCGGAGCGAGCGCATCGAGCCGGAAGATCTGCTCCTGACCTCTCTCGCGCCCGAGCCGACGGAGACGGGCGAGGAGGGCACGCTGCAAGAGGCCCTGGACCGCGCCACCCGCGATCGGATCCTCACGGCGCTGGAGAGGACCGGCGGCCGTAAGGCCGACGCGGCCGCCGCGCTCGGCGTCGATCGCACGACGCTCTATCGATTGATGAGGAAGCTGGACCTGTCCCCGTGACTCAGATCCGGAAGGAGAACCGGAAAAATACGCCCACGTTGTTGAGCGTGGTGTCGCCGAAGAACTCGTCGCCGCGCAGGCCGAACTCCCAGATGCCCACGCGGATCGCCCGGCGCAGCGCCACCTCCTGGAACAACACCACGCCGCGGATGGTCGTCGACGGCGTCTCGAAGCCGCCCGGATCCAGAAAGCCCCAGGGCGCGCCTTCGACGCCGGCGGCGATCCCGATCCCCCAGGGGCCGTCGCCGAGGCCGACCGTGTAGTCGAGGCCGGCGCCGAAAGAGAGGACCGCCGCGCCGCCGCCGCTGGAAGCGTCGAGCGCGGGCTGGGCGAGGAAGGTGGCGCCGACCCGAACGCCGAAGTGCTGGACGATGGGGATGAAGACGCCGGCGTTGACGTTCGCGCTGAGGGTCTGGCCGGCCAGCGTGTTGTGCCCGGTTCCGAGGAGGACGGAGCCCGAGATCCGGAAGTCGTGGAAGGGGAGATCCTCTGCGTCCTGCGCAAAGGCATGCGCAGGCACTGCGAACAGAACGGCGATCAGGAGGGGCGTTCGGATGGTCATTCCCCTTCGCAGAGGCAACCCATGTGCCGCTGACTTTCGTTCACACGCCCGGTCAAACGTCCGGATTCGTCCGAATTCGTCCGGATTCGTCCGGCGGCGTGGCTCGGATCACCGGACATCCGGGCGCGCGACTGGCTGCGGAACCACCTTTGCAAATAGAGTGTCGCCGGCGCGCAGGCGCCGCTTGGGGGTATCGTGGACGAGTTTCTGCTCGGCGCTTCGGTCGTCCTTTTCCTCGCTTCACTGGTGCTCCCGGTGATCGCGTTCGTCCTCATCTACAGCACGCGAAAGCGCCTGGCCAACGTCGAGGCCGGCCTCGAGAAGCGCGAGCGCGAGCTCCGCTTCCTCTACGAGCGAACCTCGACGGCGGCCGCCGCCCCGAAGGTGGCGCGGGAGCCCGAGCTGAAGCCGGCGCCCGTGCTGGCGCCCGAGCCCAAGTGGACCCCGGAGGCCGAGCTCGAGCCGCCGACCGCGCCGGTCGCGCCGGCCCTCCCGCCGGAGCCGGAGCCCGCACCCGAGCGCGCGTCCCCGGCCTTCCAGCAGGAAGAGCCCACCAAACCCCCGCCGCCTCCGCCGATCCCGTTCGAGCAGCGGCTCGCCACCATCTTCACCCGTGTTGGCGCCGGGGCGCTCCTCCTGGGCGTGCTCTACTTCTTCAAGTACGCGGTCGACAGCGAGTGGATCGGCCCCATGGGCCGCGTGCTCATCGGCGCGTTCTTCGGTCTCGGGTTCCTGGTCTTCGCGGAGATCGTCCGGTCCCGCACGCGCGCCGCCTACGTCAGCGCGGTCGTCGGCATCGGCCTCGCGTGTCTCTACATCTCGGCATACGCCAGCTCGGCCTTCTATCACTTGATCCCGACCGAGGCCGCGTTCGCCGCCAACGCGATCATCCTGATCCTCGGCGCCGCGCTCGCCTGGCGCCATCAGGCGGAGGCGATCCTGGTCCTGGTGTTGATCGCGGGCTTCCTCAACCCGGTGCTGCTCTCGACCGGCGTCGATCGCCCCTTCGCCCTCTTCTCCTATCTGCTGGTGATGACCAGTGTCGTGCTCCTGGTCGCCACGCACCACGGGTTCCGTATCGCGGTCCCGCTCTCGATGCTCGGCGTGGCCTTCCTCTTCGGCGGCTGGTACCAGCGCTTCTTCGACACCCACGACCTCACCGGCCTGGGCGACTATCCGCCCGAGCAACTGCACGGCGCCTACTTCGACCTGACCGCGAGGCTCGTCCCGCTGCTCGCGGTTCTCCTCTTCGCGCTCCAGTGGATCGCCGTCGCGTTCCGGCTCCGGCAGATCGGAAAGCTGCCCGGCTTCGTCAAGCCGATCGCCGTGTTCGCGCTGGTGGTCGCCCACGCCGGGCTCACCGCGCTCCTCTACGATCGCGCGATCCACCTCGGCGCCGCGATGGTCCTCCTGGGCGTTGGCTCGGTCCTCGCCCTCCGCGCCCTCGACGCCACCCGGCACCTCCTGTTCCCGATGCTGGCGGCGTTTCTCCTCCTGCTCGGCCTCACCGAGCACGCCCACAGCTGGAACCAGACCGCGGTGGTGGCGCTGCTCGGCGTCTGGACCGCGATCTACGTGGTGGCGTTCCTCCGCGACTTCTCCGCCGAGCATCGCGAGATCACGACGGGCCACGCCGTGCGCGCCGGCATCGCGCTCGGCAGCTTCGCGATCCTCGCCTCGGCCGTGCTGCTCCCCAGCGAGAAGGCGATCGGCGCGGCGATCGCCCTGACCGGCACGGCCGCCGCCCTCTCGGTCGTGGCGCATCGCGCCCGACTGCCGTGGATGAACCTGCTCACGCTGCTCGGCACGTTCCTGCCGATGTCGATCGCCATGCTGATCGCGCAGGAGAACTCCGCGCACTGGGCGCCGATCGCCGTCGGCATCGCGCTCCTCTGGGCGATCGCGGTCGGCACCGCGCCGATGCTCGCCGCGCTCCGCGAGCCCGAGCCCCGGATCGTCCACCTCTTCTCCCTCGCGCTCGCCGAGCTCTGCTTCCTGGGCCTGGCCCTGATGACCACGCACGACGACGTACCCACGCTCCGCGCGCTGCTGACCGGGGCGACCGGCGCCGCCAGCCTGGGGCTGGCAGGCTACCTTGCATCCACCCGGAGCCGCCTGGCCGCCTGGCGGACGCTGCTGGCGGCCCTGGCGCTCGGCCTCTTCGCCCCCGCCATCGCCTTTGCGCTCTCCGGCGCGACCATCACCGTCCTCTGGGCGATCCTGACCGCGGTCGCGGCGCTGATCCTCGCCGAGACGCGCGAGAAGGCCTGGCTGATCACCGTCGTGCTCCTGGCGGTCGCCACGCTGACGCGCATCGTCGCCGTCGACGTGCCCGAGGCGAGCGAGCTGATCCGGAGCTTCGAGTGGTCCCAGGGCCGCACCGGTGTGCTCGCCCTCCCCGCCTTCTTCAACTTCCGAGCCTACGCGTTCTTCGGCACAGGCTTCGGCTTCCTGGGTGGCGCCTTCCTGCTCGGACGATCGCTCAAGGCTCGGCCCGACAAGACGCTCGCCCCCGTCGCCGGCATGCTCGCGATCGTCGCCTATACTTTGCTCACCATCGTCTTGATCGTGGAGGTCCGTGCGTGGCTGCTCCAGCTCCCGCCCGTCCCCCCGGTCGCGTTCGACACCGAGGAGTTCAACGTGTTCATGGACAGCGTTCGAGAGGCGCGCGCCGCGCAACACAACCTGCTCGCGATGGCTTCCACGGTGGTGCTCGCCGGCGTCGCCTCCTTGCTGCTGGCGATCGGCTTCATCGCCAAGGACGCGTTCCACCGCTATCTGGGCCTGACGGTGTTCCTGGCGACGATCGGCAAGCTGGTCGGCTGGGACGTGTGGAACCTGGCTCGGATCTACCAGGTGGTGGCGCTGACCGTGGTCGGCGCGCTGCTCCTGGGCTCCGGGTTCCTCTATGCGCGCCTCAAAGGGCTCTTCAAGGCCACCGCGGTCTCGCTGCTCCTCCTCGGCGTCGCCCTGCCGGCGCGCGCAGAGACCGACGCGCCGCTGACGAACCCGGTGGCCACGCACGAGTACGCGCACCGGCGCACGATCGACGGCGTCGACGGCGTCGGCGATTACGTGGTCCGGCTCGACGCCGACCTGTTCCGTCACAGCACCGCACGCGCGCTGTTCGACGACGTCCGGATCGCCGATCCCGACGGCCGCGAGGTCCCCTTCATCACGCGCATGACGCCGCCCGAGCGCCCCTCCGCGTTCGAGCCCGGCTCCATGTTCGATCCCGGCGTCATCGCGGGCGGCGGCTTCCGCGCCACCTTCGAGATCCCCAGCTCGCTCGAGCACTGCGAGATCCACCTCCAGCTCAGCGGCTCGGCACCGTATCTGAGACGCACGCGCGTCGAGACCGGCGACAAGACCAGCGACATGCAGCTGGTCGCCGAGGGCGGCCTGGTGTGGGCGCTGTTCGAGGAGTCGCGCGCCGAGCTTCACTATCCCCGATCGATCGCGCGCTACGTGCGCGTCACGCTGCTGCCCGATCCGAACGCGAGCCTCACCACGATCACCGGCGCGGAGCTCGGCTGCGACACGCCAAGCAGCACCATCCCCTCGACGGAGGTCGATCTCCAGGTCACCAAGATCGATCACAAGGACAAGACCACCGTGGTCGACCTCGACGCCGGGATGGAGGGGGTCCCGTTCCAGGTGGTGACGCTCGACGTCGGCACGAGCGCCTTCGCCCGCCGCACCACGCTGGCCGCCTCCTCGCACCAGAGCGTCTGGCCCGTGGTCAGCCACGGGCTCATCCAGCGCTACGGAGACAACTACGCCGACCTCTCGCTGTCCGCCGGGGGCACCCGCAAGCGCTACTTCCAGATCACGATCGACGACGGGGACGACGCGCCGCTCGACATCCGTGGCGCGAAGGGCCGCCTGCTCACGCGCGAGCTGGTCTTCCGGGCCACCAAGCCTGGGAGGCACCTGCTGTACGTCGGCAACCCCGAGGGCACCGGGGCCCAGTACGATCTGGCGGATCTGCTGGCGCGCGCCGACGTGGCCCCTCGCCGGGCCTCCTTCGGAGTCCTCGAGCCGAACCCGACCCACGGGCGCCCCGAGGTGGCGGACGATCTTCCGGCCACGGAGAAGTATCGCAGCACCATCGGCATCGTGCTCGCCGTCGTGCTGCTCGGACTGGCCGTGTGGGCAGTGAAGCTGATCCGCGCCCGTTGACCGGTGTCGTTTCGCACATCGAGCCTGCGCACCCCCGGTGTACGCTGGAGGACGTGCCCCGCGCGCTCTTCGCAGTGCTCCTGATCGTGATCGGGTGCTCCGACTCGGAGCCGCGGCTCCCCCGGTCGACGACACCAAGGTGGTCGTCTACTTCCCGATCGAGAACGGCCGCGTGTTCGGGCGCGGGTTCGCCGGCGCCGCCTCTTCGCCGTTCGTCTACGTCGCCGCTCACCCTGAGCGCACCAACTCGATCGTCCCCGCCGCGCCCGACGGTACCTTCTCCTTCGACCTGGTCGCCGAGACGGGCAACGTCGTCGAGATCGCCCCGGCCGGGGATAGGGGCGCGCGCGACCGCGGCACGCCGATCTTCTTCCGCGTACCCGAACCCCCGAACGCGTCGATCGGCCGCTTCTACTGCTGCGCCGAGACCGGCACCTGCCAGTCGCAGTTCGACGCCGAGGAGCAGGTCCCGTGCAAGCCGTACCAAGCGGGACTCATCCGCTGCGACGAGGACGCGGACTGCTTCGGTCTCGCCAACGAGGTGCTCCCGATCGACGTCAGCCGGATCGACGTCTCACCTCCGGATACCGAGGGGCGGATCTCAATCGCGGGCACGGTGCTCCCGATGGCGCTGGTCACCATCGAGAATCGAGCCCTCACCGGCCTCGGCGTGGGCCTGCCGCGCTGGAAGAGGACGACGGTCGCCGATCTGGAGGGCGCCTTTTACTTCGACAACCTCGCGGCCCGCGGGGACGACGAGCTGGTGGTTCAGCTGCGCAACCTCGAGAACCTGCGATCTCCGCCCGCTCAGTTGATCGTGCCGGATCCACCGTTCACCTCGCTCGACGTGGTGTCCGTCGAGGGCTGGGAGCCCGTCGACGCGAGCGAGCACGGGGTGATCGCGGTGCGCGTGGCGCCCGGAGGGATCGACGGGCGCGGCATCTGTCCCGACAGCCGCGAGGATCCGTCCACCTGCTTCACCGGCGGCCTGTTCCACTCCATGATCACGTCCATCGACGCCCGGCTGGCGCGCACCGGCGGAGGCCCCAGCATCGCCCCGCGTCCCGCCGCCGTCACCGAGGCGCGCCCCCACGTCGTCGGCGCGCAGGGTGAGGTCCGCGATCCCGCGAAGGACATCGTCATCGCCATCGACATGAGCGCGGGCGCTTCGGCGCAGGATCCGCCGAAACAGCGGAGGTTCGCCGCGGCCGCCGAGCTGGTCCGGCGTCTGAGGGATCGAGATTCGGGTCGGGTTGGTGGCCATCGGCGGCGGCGGCCGCGAGGTCGCGGTCGGTCCCGCACAGGAGGTGATCGCGGAGCTGGCCGCGCTCGAAGGCGAGCCCACCACCGGCGAGCGCGACCTGTTCCTCGCGCTCGCGCGGGCCCGCGCGATGCTGACCTCCGAGTCCCGCCCGGGCAGCATCGTCGCCATCATGATGGGCGGCGTGTCGGGGGACGCCGATCCGACCGTCGAGCGGGCCACCGCCCTGCGCGAGGAGCTCGGCGATGCCCGGGTCGACATCATCACGATCGGCGCGGGGCCCGGCGGCAACCTGGAGGCGCTCCGCCGCCTGGCGCGCTTCGGCGACGCCCCTGGAGAGGTCGTCGACCTCGAGTCGATCGCCGGGCTCGAGCGGACCGTCTACGATCTCGCCGACACGCTGGTGGGCTCGTTCATCCTGCTCTACGAGGTCGACCTTCCGAACGTCGGCAAGCAGGATTGCGTCGAGCTCGATCTCACGGCCGAGATCGGCGGCGCATCCCTCGACGCGCACTTCCGCGGCGTGGTCTCGTTCGAGGGCGCGGCGGGCGATCCGTCGCCGTGCAACTGAAGGGCTACTTCGCCTTTTCGAGCGCGCGAGCGCGCTGCTTGCGGCCGTGCTTGCTCTTGAGGCGCTGCTCGGGCGTCTGCTTCTTCGGGCGCTCCGGGAAGCGCTGACGGGAAATGTCGAGGAGGCGGGCCTTGGTGAAGCCTTCGAGCTTCGTCCGCAGCGCCTCGTCCGCGGTGAAGCCGGCGGCCTTGCGCTTCTCGAGGATGTGCTTGATCAGGCCGTCCTTGTCGCCGAAGCGCTCGCGGACCTTCTGCTCGGCCTGGTAGAGACGGAGCAACTTCTTGTTCGAGAGCGCCATCAGCCGCGACTTCACATCGGCCGCGCTGCTGTCGCCGTGCTGCTTGTCGACCATCTCGGAGAGCTTCTCGACCAGGTTGGTCCGGCTCTCGAAGCTCTTCGTCACCGTCTGGTGGGGGGTGGGTTTCATCGATCCTCCTTGGGGACCAGCCGGGTCCTACCCGGCCGGCATGCCGTCATCGAGCCGCGTCCGCTACCGCGCTCGCGGCCGAGTCGCAAGCAAATTCCAGCGGTTCCGGGCTCCGGTTCCCCGACCGATCCGCCGAGAGTCGCCGCCCGCACCCGGAACAGTTTCCTCCCCTCCCCGTGTTGAGCCGGCCAGGGCCCGGGCGCTAACATGCTTATTTCGATGGGCGAGCGCGGATCGGGCTTGAGATTTTGGGCGGTTGCAGCATCGGCCTGGGCGCTCGCCGGAAGCTGCGCCGGCGAGACGCCGCCGAGCGATCTGGGCCCGCCGGACCTCTCCAAGATCTCCGTATTTTACCCGGTCGACGGCCTGGTCCGCGGCCGAGGACTGGCCGCCACCGTCAACGACACCCGCGCCACCCACGTCCGCATCGCGTCCCATCCCACCAAGGGCGAGACCATCGTCCCGGTCCAGTCCGACGGTTCGTTTGCGTTCTCGGTCATCGCGATCTCCGGGGACCTGCTCGAGATCTCCGCGGCCACCGACGACAAGGCGACCCGGCGCGGGGAGCCGGTCTACCTGGTGGTACCGCCGACCCCGCTGCCACCACCGAACTTCGTCTGCTGCGGCGCGCGCCAGGGCCGCAACGGAACCTGCCAGGACGAAGACTCGGCCGCCGCCGGCAACCCTTGCCCCGACGCGGCCACCGGCATCACCCAATGTCAGGTCGATCGGGACTGCGGCGCCGAGAGCGGTGAGATCCTGCCGTTCGACGAGTCGCGCATCACGATCACCTCGCCGAGCGCCGAGGGTCGGATCACCATCTCGGGCACGGTCCTGCCCGACGCGCTGATCACGATGGAGAACCGGGGCCAGTCGGCGGTCGGCGGCTACAAGCCCACCCAGCGACGGCAGGTCCGGATCACCGACAAGAACGGGAACTTCGTCTTCGACAGCGTGGTCGCACGGGGCGACGACGAGCTGATCTTCCAGGTGCACGATCTGCTCGGGTTCCGCTCGCCGGAAGCGTCGATGCTGGTGCCGGACGCAGAGATCGCGGGCGTCGATGTCACGGGAGCCTTCGCCTATTCACCGCTCACACCCGGACAGATCGGGACGATTGCCTTCCTGTTGCAGCCCTACGGTGTGGATGGACGGGGCATCTGCCCCAACACCGACGAGGATCCGATCCTCTGCCTGTCCGGCGGGCTGACGCACAAGATGGTCGGCATCAAGAACCTCGACATCGACGGCGAAGCGCTAGCGGCCGTTCCCACCACCACCACCGCCGCCGAGCCCTACTCGCGGGGCCTCCTGGGCGGGAGCGATCCGCTCGCCGGCCCGCAGGACCTGGTGATCGCGCTCGACATGAGCGCCAACGCCGCGAAGATCGACAGCTCGACCCCGCCCCAGCGCTTCGAGCAGGTCCGCGACTTCGTCCACGGCCTCCGCAGTCGGGACTCCGTGGCCCTGGTGACCTTCGGCGGCACCATCGAGGCCCGCACCGGGCTGGTCGGCGGCGATCACGCCGCGGTGCTCGCCGAGCTGCAGAGCCTGGAGAGCGCCCAGGCCGCCGGGCCCGCCAACGTCTTCCAGGGCATCTCGTTCTCGGCCGCCCTCCTCGAGGACGCTCGGACCCGGAGGCCGGGTCGCATCATCGTGATCACGCTCAGCGATGAGCCGGGCACGCTCCAGGAGGCGACCGCGAGCTTCGACGCCGCCTTCGACAAGGTGAGCGAGAACCCGTCGTCCGGCTTCCCCGGCTGGACCGTCGACGTGCTGGCGGTCGAGATCCCCGGCGACGACGCGAACGTCACGCTGCTCTCGGACATCGCCGCGTTCACCCGGGGCCAGTTCTACAACGTCCTCAAGTTCTATCGGTTCACCGTGGGTCAGACGCTCGCCGAGCTCCGCTCGACGCTCTCCGGCTCCTTCATCCTCCTTTACGACCTGCCCATCCCGGTCGGGATCGGTAAGGAGGGCACGATCAGGTTCACCGCCGAGGTGGCTCTCCCGGAATCCGAGCGCGTCCAGGCGGACTACTCGGGCCCGCTCCTCATCTATCATGGAATCGAAAACTGACAGGCCCCAGGAGAAATGATGCATCTTCGTTCGTTCGTCTTGATCGCGGTCTGTGGAACTCTGGGTTGGGCCGGGTATGGGGTATCAGTGCTGCGCGCCGGGAACGAGGCGCCGTTCTCGGAGGTCCTCGCCGCGGCCGGAGGCGAGTCCGGCTTCATGTCCAACAGCGACACGGGCGGCGGCAAGGACACGTACCGCATCTCCGCGTTGTCGGTCTTCTCGAACGTCGCGCTCCACGTAAAAGACAACTACGTCGATCCGGAGCGGATCGATCCGAAGGAGATGCTGATCTCCGCGCTGCGCGAGATCGAGCGCCAGGTCGCCGAGGTGCTGGTCGAGGACCTTGGTAACGGCCGCCTCAGCGTGCGCGTCATGGACCACGAGAAGGTGGTCTATATCGACGACGTCGAGAGCCTCTGGGAGATCAACCTCAAGCTGCGCGACGTCTTCCGATTCTTCGAGAAGTATCTACCTCCGCAGCAGGACGTCCGGGCCATCGAGTACGCTGCGGTCAACGGCGCCCTCGCCACGCTGGATCCCCACTCGGTCTTGCTGAAGCCGGAGGCGTTCGCCGAGATGAAGACCTCCACCAAGGGGGAGTTCGGCGGCCTCGGTATCGTGATCTCGGTGCGGGAGAGCAAGCTGACGATCGTTTCGCCCCTCGAGGGCACGCCCGCGTCCCGGGCCGGCTTGAAGGCCGGCGACGTGATCTCGCGGATCGGTGACGTCTCGACCGTCTCCATGCCGATCGAAGAGGCCGTGCGCATGCTGAGAGGCCCCGAGGGCTCGAAGGTGACGATCTGGGTCGACCGCAAGGGCTGGTCCGACTCGAAGCGCTTCGACATCGTTCGCGAGCGGATCAAGATCGAGTCGGTCGAGAGCAAGCTGCTCTCGAACAACGTCGGCTACATCAAGATCAAAAACTTCCAGCAGAACACCGGAAAGGACCTCGAGGATCAGCTCGACGACCTGAAGCACAAGGCGGACGGCAACCTGAAGGGCATCGTCGTCGATCTGCGCAACAACCCGGGCGGGCTGCTCGAGCAGGCGATCCGCGTCAGCGACAAGTTCCTCACCTCGGGCGACATCGTGACGACGGTCGGCTACGGCAACAAGCTGCGCGAGCCCAAGCGGGCCCGCTGGTCCGGTACGGAATCGGAGCTGCCGATCGCGGTGCTGGTCAACAAGGGGTCGGCCTCCGCCTCGGAGATCGTCGCGGGCGCGCTCAAGAACCTCGATCGCGCGGTGATCATCGGCGAGCGGACCTTCGGCAAGGGCTCGGTCCAGGTGCTGTACGACTTCGCCGACAACTCCGCGCTCAAGCTGACGATCGCCCAGTACCTCACGCCCGGCGGGATTCTCGATCCAGAACGAGGGTGTGGCCCCCGACTTCGAGCTCAAGCCGGCCAAGCTCGAGGAGAACTCGGTCCACCTCTTCTACGAGCCCGACGGCCACCGGGAGAAGAACCTCGACAAGCACCTCGATCGGGCCGGGACCAAGGCGATCCCGGAGAGCCATCCGAAGTTCACCCTGAAGTACCTCCAGGATCGGCCGCAGGACGACGAGGATGTGGAAGAAGTGGCCGAGGACGATTTCAGCACCTTCGAGGAGGACTACCAGATCAAGTTCGCCCGCGAGTTCCTCTCCGCCGACGGACACCGCTCGCGCCAGAAGATGATCGAGCGGTCCGGTCCGTTCCTCCAGTCCCGCCAGAGCACGGAGGAGAAGCGGATCATCGAACGGATGAAGGCGCTCGGCATCGACTGGAGCGAGGGCCCGAAGGACGCGGGGATCGCGAAGATCGACGTCGATCTGACGCTTGCCAAGGGCGGCACCAAGGGCCGCATCGAGGCGGGCTCCGAGGTCGAGCTGGTGGCGACGGTGACCAACACCGGCGCCGGGCCGGTCCATCGGCTGCGCGGGCTGATCGAGTCGGAGCACCCGGCGTTCAAGGGCCGCGAGTTCCTCTTCGGCAGGCTGGATCCCGGCCAGACGCGCAAGTGGTCGATCACCACCAAGATCCCGAAGGAAGCGGCGTCGCGATCCGACGTCCTCACGCTGACCCTCGCCTCTTCATCGGGCGACGTCGCCGGTGAGGCGGTGCTGCCGGTCGTCACCAAGTACGTGCCCCATCCGCAGTTCGCGTACACCTACGGGTACGACGACGAGAAGCGCGGCGACGGCGACGGCGTCCTCGAGGTCGGCGAAGGCGTCGACTTCCTGATCTTCGTGACCAACACGGGTCCCGGCGACGCCGACGATGTCTCGCTGCGGCTCAAGTCGGCGGCGAACGAACAGCTGTTCCTCGAGCGCGGCCGGGCCAGCATCGGACCGATCAAGTCGGGCGAGACGCGCATGGGCCGGCTCAGGTTCCGGATCCCCTCGAGCTCGCACATCGCCAACCAGGATCTCGCGCTGGAGCTGACGATCTACGACAGCGGAACCGGCGAGTGGCTCGAGGATCAATTCGCAGTGGTCGCGAAGGCGGCGCACTACAACAAGCTGGTGAAGAAGACGGGGCTCGGCACGATCGCGCGCGATGCGGTGGTCTACGCCATCCCGGGGAGCGACATCCTCGCCTCCGCGAAGAAAGGGACCAAGCTCAGCGTCGACGGCAAGAATGGCGAGTTCTACCGGGTCGGTCTCGTCGACGAGGCCACCGGCTGGGTCAAGGCGAGCGACCTCAAGCTCAAGAGTGGCCAGCAGAAGACCCCCGCACTGGTGTCGTACCGGCCCAAACGCCGCCCGCCGACGATCGAGCTCTCGAACGATCTGGGGGGCAGCGTCGTGGATTCGGAGACCGTGGAGCTCAGCGGCAAGATCGCGGGGCGCAGCCTGCGAGACATGTACGTGCTCGTGAACGACAAGAAGGTCTTCTTCAAGAGCGGGCCCGAGGCCCAGCCCGGCACGGCCGATCCAACCGGCATCGCGGAGCCCAACGATCACTCGGTCGAGCTCCCGTTCAAGCTCGATCTGCGCCTCGACGAAGGCCTGAACAAGGTGCTCGTGGTGGCTCGGCTCGACGAAAAAGTGATCAGCTACCGAAGCTTGTTCGTATCTCGCCGCGCCAGCCCGCACCCAGCGGTCGCCACCACCGACACGCCGGCGAAGACGGCAAAGCAATCGCCGTAGTAGACCGCATCGTGACCTGTGGCACGCGTCCACGACGGTCACCACGAGCTCATCCATCCTCGCTGGCCTTCTCTTTGCTCGCGGTCGAGGGATGGCGAACATCTTCAAGCAACTCTCAGACGAGCACGACGAGATCCGAAAACTCATCGAGACCCTCGCTCAGGACGAAGGCGACCGCATGCCCGTCTTCGACGAGCTGCGCCGCACGCTGCTCGCCCACTCGAAGGGTGAAGAGGAAGAGTTCTACTCGCAGATTCGATCGCTCGACGAAGAGATCGCGTCCAGGGTCGAGGATTCGCTCCAGGAGCACCAGGAGATCGAGAAGATTTTCCAGCGGATGGTGCGCTCGCTCAGCGATGACGAGCGATTTGCCGTTTGGCTGGAGGAGCTTCGAGACAACGTGGAGCAGCACACCGACACCGAGGAGAGTGAGCTCTTTCCGCTGGTGGAACAGCACATGTCCGAGTCGGAGCTGGCAGAGCTCAACGATCGCTACCTCGCTGCCCGGCAGGCCGCCATGGAGGCGCTCGAGCCGACCGGCGACGCCTACTCGCACATGACGAAGGATGAGCTCTACGAGGAGGCGAAGGCGGCGGACATCTCGGGGAGGTCGACGATGACCCGCGAAGAGCTCGAGGAGCAGCTCCGCGAGCTCGAGGAATGAGCGGTCACTGGGGCCGACCGACGAAGCCGCTGGAGAAGTGACGGATTGTTCCGGTCGCGACTCCGTCGCTGATCTGGGCGTCCTCGACCCTGCGGTACTCCGGGCTGCCGGCGCTCCAGTAGAAGATCAGGCTCGCCGGATCCGAGTCGCTGTACGGCATGGTCACGCGGACCGGCTGCGCGAAGTCGGTGCCGTTCGGGGCGCACGACCAGACCTCGCTGACGGCCGTGAAGGGCGCGTCGCTCGGGAGCGCGATCTTCTCCAGCACGACGTGGATCTCCTGGCTGACCGCGCCCGCCGGGAACTCGAGCGTGGGTCCGCCCGCCACCGAGACGGTGCCTCCCTCGGGGCCGATCACGTCGGGATCGGCCCCGCAGCCGAGGCTCGCGCCGAGGAGGATCAGTATGGGAAGGAGGCGCCTCCGCATCCGGCGGACTCTACCACGTGGAGGCGCTCGTCGATGGCGGCGCGGTCGTCCGGGGCCAGCTGGGAGAACCGAACGCGCACGAAGAACGGATGATCCCGATCCCGCGTCCCTTCCATCGGATCATAGTCGATGAGCTCGGCGGTCGCCCGGCGGACCCGGGACTCTCCCGGCAGGCTGAAGGCGATCTGAAATCGCTGCGCCTCGGGGGCCCGCGGAAACTCGAACCCCACCCCGCCGGTCGAGACGTCCCCGAGGCGATCGGTCCAGGCGCGGTCATCCCCCAGGCCGCGCACGAAGAGCCGAGTCGGGATTCGGATGCTGTTGCGACGCTCCATGTGCGGCATGGTGATCCGAGGTGATCGATCGGTCAAAAAATCGGGCCGCGGTCCCGGCCGGGCTAGAGTCCGGAGGCTGAGGATGCTGAGGAAGCTGTCGCTCGGCCTCGTCTTTCTTCTCGCGTGCCCGCGCACCGTGACGCTGACGCAGATCGAGGTCCCGGCCCGCCTCCCCTTCACCATCGCCCGCGACGTGGGCCAGGCGCTGGCGAAGGCCAACGATCTCGATCTCGACGCGCCCCGCTGGCGGGTCCTCGGCGGGCACGAGGCGGCCGGATACATCGTCGAGCACTACCGGCTGGGACGCGGGCTCCACCTGCTCCTCTCGATCGATCACGACGCGCACGCCTTCACACATCAGCTCTGGTTCGACGCGCGCGACCTCGATCCGAAGACTTCGGCCGCCTTGATCGAGCTCTACCGCGATCACCCGGGCTCGAAGCGCATGCGCTCGTACGAGCTGGCCGGTGCCCGCACGTCCGCCGGGATCTCGCGGGAGCTCGGCTTCTTCGCGGCGACGGCCCCCACCAAGCTCGGGGACGCCGCGCCGTTCGAGAGCATCGCCCGGCTGGAGGCGGAGCGGCTCAGCGTCGCGCTCGATCCCGCGGGAGCAATCCAGCGTTCGTCCCGGCTGATGGATCCGCGCGCTCTGGTGGATCAGGCGATGCTCCGGGCGCTCCGACAGCGCACGGAGATCGGCCGGCCCGAGCCGCTGACGCCCGAGTCGCTGCGGAAGACGGCCGCCGAGACGCTGGCGGCGCAGCGCCTGGTCCTCGTGATCGCAGGCGACGTGGATCGCACCGAGGTGCTCTCGCTGCTGCGAGCGCTGCACGCGTCCCGCGGTACGGTCGGCGACGTCGAGTCCAAGAAGACCGAGGTCCGCACCCATCCGCCCGCGTTCGCCGTCGAGGTCCCCATCCCCGCCGACGACCGGGAGCTCCTCCTGGGATGGACGATCGATCCGGCCACCGCGGGACCTCCGCTCGAGGCCGCCGCGCACGTGCTGGCGGCGGGCGATCCGAGCCGCCTCGCGCTCCGCCTCGGCGAGGGTGTGAGCGGGATCCGCGCCCGCGCGGTCGAGGGTGCGCGCACGTTCGAAGTGACCGTGATCCTCGAGCCGACGATCACCTCCACCAGGGCCGCCCAGCGGGTTCGGGACGAGATCGCGGCGGTGGCGAAGGGTGAAGGAAGCCAGGCGCAGCTCGAACGCGCCCGCGCGCGGATGATCGACGACGTGCTCGGACAGGCCAGCGGGCTCGAGACCCGCGCCGAGCTGTTCGCCTCGGCGTTCCTGATGAGCGGGAGCGTCGACGCGATCGATCTCCGGCTGGCCGAGCTCTCGAGCCTCGACGCCGCCGCGGTGAGCGCCGCGGTCAAGGATCACCTCTCGACGCGCGCACCGGCGATGGTGCTCGGTGTGCCACAGAAGGAGGGCGGCTCCTGATCCCCGTGCTGTTCGCGCTGGTGGCGGCCGCTCCCGAGGTCGTGGCCCTTCCCGACGACGGCCCGCCCTGGGCGGAGCTGCGCATCGCGCTGCCCGGCGGCACCAACAGCGATCCCAAGGACAAGAGCGGGCTGGCCCACGTGGCAGCGGTCATGCTCGAGCGGCGGCTCTCGTCGATCGGCGCGAAGGTGATCCTGGGGAGGCACGGCCTCGCCGTCAGCGCCGGCGCGCCCACCGCCGAGATCGAGCACGCTGCGATCGCGGCGATCGACGCGATCGCGGCCGAGCCGGTCACGGCCGAGGTGGACGCCGCCGTCCGGATCGCCTCCCAGCGCCGGCGGAGGTTCGCTGACGACGACCGCGCCCTCGCCGAGATGGAGCTCGAGCGCACCCTGGGTCCGGCCGAGCACCTCCTGGGCGCGCCCGAGTCGCTCGCGACCATCACCCGCGACGACGTCCTCCTGCACGAGCGGCGGAACTGGGTCGCGGATCGAACGCTCGTGGTGATCTCGGGTCGGTTCGATCCCGAGGCTCCTAAGCACCTGGCCGCGCGGCTGGAGAAGATGACCCGCCCGCAGGTGAAGAAGGAAGCGCCCGCCCGCGAGGCGCCGGCGCGTCAACCCAGCTTGCGCGTACTCTTGATCGACAAGCCGAACCGACGCCTCGCCCAGGTGGCGATTGGACGGCGGGTCCCCACGATTGGTGCCGCCGAGCTGGCCGCCAACGCCGGGCTGGGCGGGAGCATGAGCGGGCGCTTGACCGAGGCGATGCTGCGGACGCCCGCAGTCGGCGCTTATGCGTTCAGCGCGGTGCGCGACGATCACCTCGTGGTCTGGTCGGCGGTCGAGCCCTCGAAGACGGCGGCCGCCGTCACCCGGATCCTCGAGGCGCTCGCGTCTGTCGCCAAGGAGGGGCTGGCGCCGCCGGAGATCCTGCTCGGCAAGCGCACCGCCGCCGCGCAAGCCGAGTTGACACAACGTGACGCCGCCTCCCGAGCCGACGCACAGGTCCGCGCCCACCTGTCGGCGCTGGCGCGCACCGCACAGACCGCTCGATTCCTTGAGCTGGGCGAGGACGAGGTGAAGCGCGCCGCCCGGGGGCTGGCCGCGTCGGAGGGTCTCGCGATCGTGGTGGTGGCCAGCGCGACCGCCGACCTACAGGCCGCGCTGGTGGCCGTCCCCGGCGTGAAGGAGGTCCAGGTGGCGCGCTACGATCTGCGGTAGCAGCCGTGCTTGATCGGAGCTCCGGGGCGCGGCTAGATGAGGCCGATGGTCCTGCTGCTCGCGCTGTTCGCGGCCTGCGCCCCGCCGAAGGCGAGCGAGCCCGTGCTCCTGGTGGTCGGAGCGGCCGACGAGGGTCTGCTCGTCGACAAGTCGGAGATCGAGGACAGGCTCTACGCGGCGGCCAAGGGGCGCCTGACGTTCGTGGCGAGAGACGTCGCCCGGCGCGCAACCCAGGCGGAGGGCGGCCAGACCAACCGCGAGGCGACGCTGGTGAAGGCGCGCGTGCTGGTCAAGCGCGCGGAAGAGCAGTTCCGCGAGCTGGATGACGAGCAGGCGCTGGAGCTCATCGCGAAGGCGACGGCGAACCTGGCCTCGGTCCACCAGGAGGAGGGCGCGATCCAGCTCCTGTCGCGCGCGCACCTCCTGGCAGCGGCGATCTACCTCGCGCGGGAGCGCGTGCCCGCCGCGAAGAACCGCCTCCAGCGCGCGCTCGATCTCGATCCGAAGATCGAGCCCGATCAACGCAAGTTCTCGCCGCGCGTCCTCACCGAGCTGGCGGCGCTGCGGGCTGCGGAGTCGACGCGCCCTGCGGGGAGCCTCGAGGTGCGGCTCTCGAACGAGGGACTGCTCGCGTCCGTGTTCGTGGATGGGCGCCTCCGGGGATTGACCCCGATGATGCTCGAATCGATCGGTGAAGGTCGCCATCTCCTCCGCGTCTGGGCGCCGGGCTTTCAGAGCTACATCGCGAGCGTGTCGATCGCGGGGGGCCGCTCGCGCGTCGAGACGGCGCACCTGGTACCCGACGACGAGATCCGGGAGATCGTCGACCTGCCGCGGAAGCTCCGGCGGGGGACGATCCCTCCGCGACGCTGCTGCTCTTGGCGAAGCGCGCCGAGGTCGAGCGCGCGATCCTGGCCTCGCTCGTGCTCTCGAGCGCGCGGACCCCCACCGGAGACGCGGCGATCGGCGTCGAGATCTTCGTCCCGAAGGCCGGCCGGTCGTTCGCGCCCACCGACGACGCCGTGGCGCTCGAAGCGGCGCTCGATCGTGCGCTCCGCTGCGACGACTCGGGGCCGAAGCCCACCACGCTGGCGCCGAGCGCGATCGGGCTCGACGCCGGGCGCGTCCATCCCATGCCGGTGCCCACGGCGACCGCCTGGTGGAACCGGCCCTGGTTCTGGGGCGTGGCTGCGGCGGTCGTGCTGGCGGCGGCCGGCGGGGTGGTGGCGGCTC
This sequence comes from uncultured delta proteobacterium, assembly GCA_963803435.1. Taxonomy (GTDB): domain Bacteria; phylum Myxococcota; class Kuafuiibacteriia; order Kuafuiibacteriales; family Kuafuiibacteriaceae; genus CAWDML01. Next base: position 2,367,098 of record CAWDML010000001.1, read on the forward strand.
GGGCGGCGCAAGGGCCGCCCGAGGTCGTCGAAGTCACGCTCGTCCCGCGCCCTTGAGGCCCACTTCGACTTTCGTCACTTCCGGGCTTGACGGCGGGAGCAGACGTGCTAAAAGTCCGGCCGTTAGCAGCCACACCCCCCGTGTGGCTAAACCAAATCAAAAGTTTTCGGAGTTTCGAGTAGTTAAGGAGTAGGTGGCAATGGCTAAGTTTCGTCCCCTCCACGATCGTCTTCTGGTGAAACGCGTCGAAGCCGAGGAGAAATCCAAGGGCGGCATCATCATCCCCGACTCGGCCAAGGAGAAGCCGGTCGAGGGTGAAGTGATGGCGGTCGGCAGCGGCAAGACCCTCGACGACGGCAAGGTCCGCGCCCTCGAGGTCAAGGTCGGCCAGAAGATCCTCTTCGGCAAGTACAGCGGCACCGAGATCAAGATCGAAGGCGTCGAGCACATCATCCTCCGCGAGGATGAGGTCCTAGGCATCCTCGAGTAAGCCGCGCGGCGCAGTAGAACGGAGACAATGACATGGCAGCCAAAGAGATCCATTTCGAGATGAACGCGCGTGGCGAGATCGCCCGCGGCGTCAACGTCCTCGCCAACACCGTCAAGGTCACGCTCGGTCCGAAGGGCCGCAACGTGGTCATCGAGAAGAGCTTCGGCGCTCCGCTGGTCACCAAGGACGGCGTCACCGTCGCCAAGGAGATCGAGCTGGAGAACAAGTTCGAGAACATGGGCGCGCAGATGGTGAAGGAGGTCGCCTCGAAGACCTCCGACAAGGCCGGCGACGGCACCACCACCGCCACCGTCCTCGCGCAGGCGATCTTCACCGAGGGCCTCAAGCTCGTCGCCGCGGGTCACGACCCGATGGAGCTCAAGCGCGGCATCGAGTGGGCGGTCGGCAAGGTCGTCGAGGAGCTGAAGAAGCAGGCCAAGGAGTGCAAGACCAAGAAGGACATCGCTTCGGTCGGCACGATCTCGGCGAACGGCGACACCACGATCGGCGACATCATCGCCGAGGCGATGGACAAGGTCGGCAAGGACGGCGTGATCACGGTCGAGGAGGCGAAGAGCCTCGAGACCACCCTCGACTTCGTCGAAGGCATGCAGTTCGATCGCGGCTACCTCTCGCCGTACTTCGTCACGGACGCCGAGCGGATGGAGGTCCACCTCGAGGATCCGTTCATCCTTCTGCACGAGAAGAAGGTCTCCGGCATGAAGGACCTCCTCCCGATCCTGGAGCAGGTCGTGAAGTCGGGCCGCCCGCTGCTCATCGTCGCCGAGGACGTCGAGGGTGAGGCGCTGGCCACGCTGGTCGTCAACAAGCTGCGCGGAACGCTGCAGGTCGCGGCCGTCAAGGCCCCGGGCTTCGGCGATCGTCGCAAGGCCATGCTGCAGGACATCGCGGTTCTCACCGGTGGCCAGGTCGTCAGCGAGGATCTCGGCATCAAGCTCGAGAACATCACGCTGAAGGATCTCGGCACCTGCAAGCGCATCACGATCGACAAGGACAACTCGACGATCGTCGACGGCGCCGGCAGCACCGAGGAGCTCCAGGCCCGGATCAAGCAGATCAAGGCCCAGATCGAGGAGACCACCAGCGACTACGACAAGGAGAAGCTCCAGGAGCGTCTCGCCAAGCTGGTCGGCGGCGTCGCGGTGATCAACGTCGGCGCGGCCACCGAGGTCGAGATGAAGGAGAAGAAGGCGCGCGTCGAGGATGCGATGCACGCGACCCGCGCTGCCCGTGAAGAGGGCGTGGTCGTCGGCGGCGGCGTGGCGCTGGTTCGCGCCCGCGCGGCGCTCGACAAGCCGCAGGGTCTCGCCAGCGAGCACCAGAAGTTCGGCGTTCGCCTCCTGTGGCGTGCGTGCGAGGAGCCGCTCCGCCAGATCGCCATGAACGCGGGCCAGGAGGGCTCGGTGGTCCTGGACAAGGTCGCCACCAACAAGGGCTCGTTCGGGTTCAACGCGGCCAGCGAGAAGTTCGAGGACCTCGTCGAGGCGGGCGTCATCGACCCGACCAAGGTCGTCCGCACGGCGCTCGAGAACGCGGCCTCGGTCGCGGCGCTGCTTCTGACCACGGAGGCGATCATCGCTGAGAAGCCGAAGAAGGAAGAAGCGCACAGCCACGGCGGTGGCGGCGGCGGAATGGGCGGAATGGGCGGAATGGGCGACTTCTAGCCCGGGACCGTCGAGAGAGCCCCGCTCTGTCCTCTTTGGGAGAGCGGGGCTTCTTTTTGTCTGTTTTTTATATTATGAACATAATTCTATAATGACCCGCTATCCCGTCGAGCACCGGGCAGAGACGCACCGCCGGATCCTGGCGGCCGCCGGGCGGCTCTTCCGGACCGAGGGCTACGCGGCCTCCGGGCTCGTCAAGGTGATGTCCGCCGCCGGCCTCACGGTGGGCGGGTTCTACGCGCACTTCGACTCGAAGGAGTCGCTCCTGGCCGAGGTGCTCGGCGAGTCGCTCGCCACCACCCGGAACGTCCTCTTGGCAGGGCTCGAGGACCTCCAAGGCCGCGCGTTCGTCGCCGAGCTGATGCGGCGCTACCTGTCCCGCGCGCATCGAGACCTGCCCGCCGACGGCTGCTCGCTCCCCTCGTTGACGGGAGAGGTCGCCCGTCAGAGCGAGGCGACGCGCCAGGTCTTCCAGGACTATCTCGAACGCTTGATCGCACCGGTCGAGGCGCACATGTCCCGAGACCGGGCGCTCGCGCTGATCTGCTTGGCGGTCGGGGGGATCATGTTCGCCCGGGCGGTGAAGGATCGCGAGCTGTCGGATCGCATCCTGTTGGCTTGCCGGCGCTTCGCCGTCGGGGAGGAGAACGAATGAGCGCGCATCAAACGGCCTGCATCCTGTGCTCGCGCAACTGCGGGATCGAGGTCGAAGTCGAGGGCAACCGGCTCGTGAAGATCCGCGGCGACGCCGCCCATCCGGTGTCGCAGGGCTATCTCTGCCAGAAGGCCGCGCGACTCGACTACTACCAGAACCACGAGGACCGCCTCACCCGCCCGCTCAGGCGGCGGAGCGACGGCACGTTCGAGCCGGTCTCTTGGGAGGCGGCCCTCTCGGAGATCGCGGACCGCCTGCTCTCGATCCGCAAGGCGCACGGCGGCCCCGCGTTCGCGTTCTACGGCGGTGGCGGCCAGGGCAACCATCTGGGCGGGGCGTACGGCACGTCCCTGCTCCGGGCGATGAAGAGCCCGTACCTCTACAGCGCCCTGGCGCAGGAGAAGACGGGTGACTTCTGGGTCAACGGGAAGCTGTTCGGCCGTCAGACCTGCCACATCACGGAGGACATCGAGCACGCCGACTTCGTGCTCTTCATCGGGACCAACCCCTGGCAGGCGCACGGGATCAGGAACGCGCGGGACACCGTGCGCGAGCTCGGCCGCGACGGCTCGCGACGGATGGTGGTGATCGACCCGCGGAGGACGGAGACCGCCCAAAAGGCGGACGTGCACCTTCAGCTTCGACCCGGCACCGACGCCTTCCTCCTCTCCGCGATGCTGGCCATCATGAATCGCGAGAGCCTGCTCGACCTCGACTTCATCGGCGCCCACACCGTCGACTTCGAGCGGGTGAAGGCGGCGCTGGAGCGGATCCCGATCCAGGCCTTCGTGGAACGCGCGGGCGTGGCGCTGGCCGACGTCGAGCGGGTGGCGTGCGACTTCGCCGCCGCCCCCTCGGCGTGCGTGCGGGTGGATCTCGGGATCCAACAGTCGCTGCACAGCACGCTCAACTCCTACCTGGAGAAGCTGCTGTTCCTGCTCACCGGGAACTTCGCCAGGCAGGGCGGCAACAACTTCCACTCCTTCTTCCTGCCGCTGGTCGGCCATTCGCACGACGACAGCCCACGCACGCGCGCCACCCAGATCGCCGCGATCGGAAGCTCTACCCGCCCAACGTGCTTCCGCTCGAGATCGACAACGAGCGCGACGATCGGGTCCGCGCGCTCTGGGTGGACAGCGCCAATCCGATGATGAGCGGCGCGGACACGCAGGCCTACCGGAAGGCCTTCGCGCGGCTCGAGCTCGCCGTGGTGGTCGACGTCGCCATGACCGAGACGGCCCGCGCCGCCCATTTCGTGCTGCCAGCCGCCTCCCAGTTCGAGAAGTGGGAGGCGACCGGCTTCAACCTGGAGTTCCCCGAGAACTCGTTTCATCTGCGGGCGCCGATCTTCGAGCCGCTGGGCGATTCGAGACCCGAGCCCGAGATCTACGGCGAGCTCCTGACCCGGATGGGCGAGCTCCCCGCCCGCCATCCGATCCTCGAACGGATCGCGCGCCTCGACCGTGCCGCGCCGCGCCTCGGTCTGTTCATGGGGGCGATGGCCGCCGCCGCCGTCTTGCAACCCCGGTTGCGCGACCACGGCGCGCACGTGCTCTACCGGACGCTCGGCCGCACCCTTCCCGACCACGCAGCCGCTGCCGCGCCGATCTGGTTCCTCGCGCACGGCTACGCCCGCAAGCACCGCGAGGCCGTCACCCGCGCGGGACATCGCGCCGGCTTCGGCCTCACGCTCGGCGAGTCGCTGTTCGCTTCGATCCTGGGCTCGCGCGCAGGCACGATCATCTCCCGCCACCTCTATGAGGACTGTTGGCGGTTCATCCGCCACCCGGACCGCAAGATCCATCTCGAGATCCCGCAGATGATCGAAGCCCTCGACGCGCTCCGCGACGAACCCCCACCTGCGGCCGACTTCCCGTTCGTGCTGATCGCGGGCGAGCGCCGGGCGTACAACGCCAACACGATCTACCGCGATCCCGCCTGGCGGAAGAACGACGCGGCCGGCGCCCTCAGGATCCATCCCGCCGACGCGGACCACCTGGGGCTCCAGACCGGCGACCGCGCGATCTGTCGCTCCGCGCGCGGACAGGTCGAGGTCACGATCGAGCGCCACGACGCGATCCGGCCCGGCGTCGTCACGCTCCCCCACGGGTACGGCCTGCGCTATGCCGAAGGCGAGACCCACGGCCCGGCGATCAATCAGCTCACCGATTCCGCACATCGCGACCCGATCGCCGGGACGCCGTTTCACAAGTACGTGCCGGTGAGGATCGAACGCCCGCCGGTGGGGTGACGCGTCATCTGCGGTATGATCGAGCCGTGCTTCCCAAGCGGGGCTCGCGCGTCCTGACGATCGGCGGTCGCCGATATCGGTGGACCGTCCACCCGGCCGAATACCCCCGCGCCTTTCACCATGTGATCGCGCAACCCGAGGACGGTGGGGAGCAGATGTTCGCCTTCGTCGCCGGCGCCAACTTCGTCACGCCCCGCCTGGTCAGCCGATTGATCGACCGAGCGTCCCGGCTCGGCCAGCGCGAGATCACGATCGCCGGTCTGGTCGCGCTGCGGGGCGCGTCGGAGCTCGACGAGGTCGTCGCGGCGCTGCGGGCCGACGAGCACCAGCGCGCCCTCGCCGCCGCCCTCGACTCGTGGAGACGCTCGCACATCACGGCGCTGGCCGACGCGATCGATCGGATCTCCGAGGCCCTGCGAGCACGTCCACCCGCCGATGAGCGCACGTACGACGATGCCGCCTGGCGCGCCGCCCTCGCGGAGGATCAACCGTTGCTGCCGGAGGTGATCGACCTCCTCTTCAGCCCCGATCCCGACGTCACTGCCGAGCGGGCGCTCCTCCTCTCGAGGGCCCGGCCCGACGATCCGCGGATCGCCCGCCGCCTCCTCGAAGGCCTCACCCGACCGGTCCACCCCTACGGACCCCGCGCCCGACCGCTGCTCGAGGTCGCGCTCGAGATCCTCGGCAACTCCGGCGACCACCGCGTCCTGGACGGGCTCCGCGGCGAGGGGGGGACGGCGCTGGCCCAGCACGCGGTAGGGATGCGGCACTGGGTGTGGACCGAGCTGGAACGGGCGGTCCAGCGGCTGGAGCGCGGCTTTCCGCTGGGCGAGCCGTACCTCGTCGATGCGGAGCCGATGCTCGAGGCCATCCAGGTCCAGCTCGGGCTGACGCCGCCCGAGGCGCCTCCCGGTGCGCCCGACCTGCTGGCGGCGCTCCAGACCGATCCCAGCGACGACAACCTGCGGCGCGTCTACGCCGATCTGCTCCTCGACGCCGACGATCCCCGCGGCGAGATGATCCACCTGCAGCTGGAGCCGGAGCTCTCCGAGGAGGCGAAGGCGCGGCTGGCGCACCTGTTGGAGCTCCACTCCGAGCGGTGGCTGGGATCGCTACGCGGCTGGCTGGAGCGGGTCCAGTTTGAGCGAGGCTTTCCCGCCCGCGGCCGACTGACGTGGCGCGCGCTGTCGGAGGACGGCGACGCCGACGATCCCAGCTGGGCGACGGTCGAGGAGCTCGCGCTGCCCTTCCGCAACGTCGACACCGATCCGTTTCTGGCGCGCCTTCATCGGCTGGTCTCGTCGCCGGTCATGCGATCGCTTCGGGCGATCCGCGAGGCCTCGGTCGAGGTGGTCGAGGTGCTGGCAGCGATCGACGACCTTCGGATCGAACGCGTCCACCTCGCCCCGTTGACTCTGGTCGATGGTCACACCGACGCTACCAATCGGCTCCTCGCCGCGTTCGAGCGCGGCTTTGTCCACCTCGCGTCTCTCGAGCTCACCGGGACCTGGCCGGAGGATGCCGTGGTGCAACTGCGGCGGGCCCTCGCGAAGCGAGCGGAGCTGAAGGTCGAGCTCAGAGCGACATGACCTCGCTGCGCCCGGCGGGGTTGTGGAGCGGCAGGTGGAGCGGTGACGCGAGCAGCCACTCGTACCAGACGCGGCGGCCGTCGCTCTCCCGGAAGAAGGCGCAGCGGATCGAATCCGCCGGCCTTCACGTCGACCGGCCGCGACAATGGAAAGTAGAGCGTCGACCAGCCGTTCAGCTCGGGGGTGGCGGTGCTCGGCCGGGTCGAGATACCGATGTCGCCGAAGAGGTCCGCCTCGAAAAACCCGGCGAAGCCGGTGATGGAGGCGTCGAACCCCGCGGTGAACGAGAGCTCCCGGAAGCGGCGGTGATCGGGGATCGGATTCGGATGATCGAAGACGAAGCAAGGCTCCGGATCGGCGAGCAGCTGTACCCGGTGCAGCGTGATGCCGACCGGACGCTCGCACTCCGGCTTGCGGTCTCCGAGCGCCGACGAGAGCCGTGGCGCGAACACCGGGGCCACAAAGCTCGTGGTGCGGCGAGGGATCGAGATCCCGTCCGGCGCGAGCCAGCGCTCGGCGCCCGCGAGACACTCCGGCGAAAGCTCGTTGTCGGCGAAGCTTCCCAGGAGCTCCGAGACCAGCAGCCCGACCGGCTCGGGGGGTGCCCAGCTCCGCATGTCGGCCTCGATCACCTGCGCTCTCCCGCCCCACTCGCGCCGGTTGCGGTGATGGAGCGTGACGACGGCGTTCGGATTCTTCTCCACGGCGTACACCACCGTGGAGAGATCCAGATCGCGGATCGCGTGCAAGCAGGCCTCGACGAGGGGGCCTCGTCCCGCTCCGGCGACCGCGACCGCCCTCGGAGGTTTGACCTTCATGGCCTCCAGCACCGCCCGACGGTAGTGCTCGTACTTCGGCAGCGCCCGCTCGAACTGGACATAGGTGGTGCTCGCCAGATGATCGCGGAGCGGCTGCACCGGTGCGATCAGCTGCTCCTCGAACTGCGCGAGATAGCGCTCCTTGTCCCCGGCGTCCCGCCAGGCCGCGTGGAAGGCCGCCAGCATCTGCCCCTTGTTGCGGCCCCCGTCCACGATCGCGCGCTCGGTGTGATTGCGAAACAGGCGCTGGATCGGTCGGCTCGGCAGCGGCACCGCGCCGTCGACCCAGAGGCAATCGACCGGCTCGGCCAGGAATCGGTTGGGCTCGCCGGCGTCGTCGTCCGCGATCTCGAGACGAGATCCGGAGCCGCGCATCCCAGTCGGCAAAGGTGCGGACCCGATGCCAGCCCCACCACCCCTCCTCCGTCCACGGCACCCGCACGAGGATGGGGGGCGCCGTCTTTTCGAGCAGGTGAGCGCGGATCTGCCGGAGGAGCGGAGGCTGCTCCGCCAGGGTCAGCGGGACGATCAACGCCGGCAGCGCCAGGTGTCGTCCGAAGGACAGCTCGCGCTCGAACCTCCGCGGGTCCTCCGAAGAGAGGAGACCGACCAGGTGCTCCCGCCAGGCCGGACCCGGAAGGTCGAGATCCGAGAACGCGATCTTCCCGTCCACGCTGAGCGGAACGACTGAGAAGTCCCAGCCGACCCCGCTGCTCCCCACGGCCGCGGGCTCGATGGTGTGGCCGCAATATAGGTTGCGCTCGCCGATCATCGGATCGGGAGTAGCATGGCGGAGACAAAAAGAAAGGCCCGGCGCAAGCCGAGGCCTTCCGAGCATCTTCGCAGGTTGAGATCAGTCGGAGCCGTCCATTCGTTCGCGCACGCCGCAGTCGAAGGCAACGCTCTTGGACGACACGCGCAGCCGGACGTTGGGCTCGCGATCCTTCAGCGCGGTTCGGCAGATCTCACCGCGGATCTCGATCGAGCGGCATGTCCACCAGACATGCGTATTCCGGGAGACAGTCGGGATCACCACAGTCGGAGAGACCGTCCCCTTCGTCATCGATGCCGTTGTTCGGCCCGACAGACCTCCGGCGAGCACGAGCAGCGAGCGAAGCATGCTCCAACAGAGTAGAGCCGCGCACGTGTAGGTTCAAAGCGTGGGTGGCGAGGAGCGCGGTTGGTTGGGTAGCATGAAACCGCCCACGCGATGCCACGGTGTCCGCAATGCGGAAACGAGTACGACGGTGGTACGCACTTCTGCGCGCTGCCCGTCGAAGAGCCGCCCAAGGCGCGCGCCGTCGACGCTCGTCTCTCGGTGTCGCGCGTGCACGACCCGGGGACGGTCCTCGGCTCCTACGTTCTCAGGCGCCTCCTCGGCGAGGGCGCGATCGGTCGGGTCTATCAGGCCGAGCACCGAACGCTGGGGCGGCAGGTCGCGGTCAAGGTCCTCCGGAGCGAGTTCGCGGAGAAGCCTGCGGTGGTCAAGCGGTTCTTCGGCGAAGCGCGGGCCGTGAACCAGATCGCGCACGAGAACATCGTCGAGATCACCGACTTCGTCGAGCAGGACGACGGCACCTGCTACTACATCATGGAGCTGCTCGACGGAGAGACGCTCGATCAGCGGTTCTCCCGGACGGGTGTCATCCCGGTCTCCCAGCTGATCCGGGTCGCCATGCAGATCACGCGCGCGCTCCAGGCGGTCCACGATCAATCGATCGTCCATCGCGACCTCAAGCCCGAGAACGTCTTCCTCACCACGCGCGGCGACGGCGACCGGTTCGTGAAGGTGCTGGACTTCGGCGTCGCCAAGCTGGCCCGCGGACAGAACACCCACACCACCGTGGCAGGAATGCTCGTGGGCACGCCCGACTACATGTCGCCGGAGCAGGCGGTCGGCGGCGAGGTCGATCACCGCGCCGACATCTACTCGCTCGGTGCGGTGCTTTACGAGATGAGCACCGGCCGGAAGGTCTTCGCGGCCCCCTCGCTCCGCGAGCTGCTGGACCTCCACCTGTCCGGCCGCGCAATCCCGCCGCGAGAGCTCGCCAGTCTCCCGCAGCCGCTGCCGCCGCGCTTCGAGGAGCTGGTCATGCGATGCCTGGCCAAGGAGCCGTCTCAGCGGCCTCAGAGCATGCGCGAGCTCGAAGAGGAGCTGCGCGCCATCGCGGACGAGACCAGCGATCTGGTGCGCGTGGTGATGACCGAGGGTCGCCGGCCCAACGCGATCGCCATCATGGCCGTGATGGTGCTGGTGATGCTGCCCGTCTTCGCCGTGGTGGCGGCGGTGACCCGTCGCGCCCCGCCGGTGCGCATCCAGCCCATCTCGAAGGTGTCCGTGCAGATCGATACCGAGCCGGAGGGCGCGCGCGTGCTGCACGTGGAGTCCGGCCGGGAGATCGGGAGCACGCCCCTGACGACCGAGCTCGACCGCTCGACCACCCCGCAGCACTTCCGGCTGATGCTCCAGGGCTTCGAGGCCCACGAGCACGCGGTTACGCCGGACGAGCCACACCGCGCCACGATCGCCCTGAGACCGCAGCGACCCAACGCACGCGCGCACGACTGACGGCGTGGTACGGCGCCTGCAAAGCCGGAGGCGGTGCATCTCGAGCCAGCGGCCGGTGTCCTCGCGCTCACGCTCACCGCGTGCGCGACGATCGGCGGAACCACCGGCGAACAGGACGCCACCCTCTGGCTCGACGCGCCCGTCCGACTGTGGCGCGAACCTGCCAAGGATCCGCTGACGGTGACCGAGCCGGTGGTCCGCGCCGGCGGCCCCCTGCTGCTGGAGATCATCGGTGAGACGTGTCGCCCCGCGATCGAGCTCTACGCCGAGCCGGGAGATGAATACCGCATCGCGCACGAAGGGTGCAAGGTGACTTGCAGCGCGTTTCAGCTCGACGAGAGCGGCCGGGAGACGGGTCGAGCCTGCCGGTTCACGAGCCACGAGTCGCTGGCCGCGGCCGTGCATCCCGAGCCGATCGAGAAGCCGATGTCTCGCCCGTTCGAATGGGCTCAGACGCTCGCGCGGATCATCGAGAGCGCCGGAATTGTGGTCGTCAGCTCTGGCGACCGGGTCTTCGTCGAGAAGGTCCGGCTCGCGGGCACCGGCATGGATGCCGGCTTCCGCGAGGGTGACGAGCTGGTGCGGACCGCCTTCAAGGGCGCCGGCGGCCGCGCCTGGCGCTACCGCGACATCGACCGGACCATGCTCGCGAACACCTGGGCCGTGAAGGATCGACCGGTCGTGATCATCGTGAGGCGGGGCCCCCGGCGCGTACGCCTGGTGCTCAATCGATCTCGACGCCAACGATGGTGATGTCGTCGGTCTGCGGGTCCTCGCCAAGGAAGCCGAACAGCTCACCCAGCGCGCGATCCATCGCCTCGTCGACCGAGCCGGGGAAGCGCTCGAGCGCGGCCCAGATTCGGGCCTCGTCGAACTGCGTCCCGTCCCGGCGGGCCTGATCCACGAACCCGTCGGTGAACGCGAGCAGCCGATCGCCGGCCGCCAGGTCCACCTGGACGGTGGTGAACTCGACGTCGGGGAAGAGGCCGGGAAACGGCCCTTCGGCGCAGACCTCGTGGACCCTTCCGCCCGACAGCCGCAGCAATCCCGGATGGCCGGCGCTGGAGAAGGAGAGCCGGGCGCGCCCCTGAGCCGTGCGAACCACGTCGAAGCAGCAGGCGGTGAAGTGGAGCTGCTTCTTCGAGTAGCTGTGCGCGAATCGATCGTTGAGCGACGCCAGGACCATTGCCGGATGCGCCACCGAGCTCTTGACCTGATCGTACTCGGTCTTCACCACCATCGTGCGCAGCGAAGCCTGCACGCCGTGTCCGCTGGCGTCGGCGAGCAGCACGCGCGCACCGTGCTCGATCTCGAAGAAGTCGTAGAGATCGCCGCTGACCAGATCCGCGGGGAGATAGCGGGTGCTGAGGCGGATCCCGTCGAGCACCGGCGGTGGCGCCAGCAGGCTCTCCTGGAAGATCTTCGCCTCCATCATGTCCTTCTCGACTTCGAGCTTTTGAGCCTCCAGGGTCTGCACCCGCTCCTGCTCCTGCCGGAGGAGCAGCCGGTAACGCTTCTGTACCTCGACGTCTCCCGACACGTCCCGGAGCGAATAGATCAAGCCGATGGGCGCTCCCTCCGGCGACGAGATGGGGACGAACGCGACGATGGCGATCTTCGTGCGACCGCACGGGCTCATGACCTCCACGTCCTCGAGGCGCGTCGCGCGCCCGCTGGCGAGACAGGCGCTCGCGATCTCGGCATGCCCGGGATCGCCCACGATCTCGAACGTCGATCCTGCGCTCTCCAGCGCGCGATCGAGCTGGCGCATGCGGAGCTCGGAGAAGCCGACGAAGGCCGGGTTGTAGCGAACCAGCTCCAGGTCGCGGTCCAGGAGCAGCGCAGGATCGGGGAGGCGATCGACGACACCGGCGACGACCTCCAGGTCCCGCTGGACCTGGGTCATGGTCGCGTGGTCGCGCACACGCGTACGATGCCGTTGTCCACGGAAGCGGACAGCTTGCAGTTGCCCTCGTAGGCGATACGCACCAGCCCCAGGCCGCTGTCCTCGCTCCGCTCCTGCGCCAAAACGCCGAGCCTCGCCATGAAGGCGACCTTGGGATCGCCCATCTCCTCGAGCCAGTCGATGGTCGAGAGGAGCCGCTCGACTCCGGTCCCACCCGGGTCGATCGGGTTGAACACTTCGATGGAGACCTTGTCCTCGGCCCCGAACACGCGCAGCCGGAACTCGGGACGATTCGACCAGTCGCCGAACTTGAGCGCGTTCTCGAGGAGCTCTCCGGTGACCATGCCGATCGTCCGGCAGAAGTCGTTGTTTGCGAAGATCGTCGTCAAGCAGTTGAGGACCGAGCTCCGCAGGAGCTCGACGTTCTTCCACTCCGACGTCAGCGGCATCTCGATCTGGAATTGGATTGGAGAATTCATGCCGACCTCGCTCGCATCACGAGCAGCCCGTCGGGCTTCTCGAACACACGCAACGCGTCGAAGCAGAGCTTCTGCCACTTTTGCTGCTGGTCGAAGCTGATCACCAGCTTGATCCGCTTGTCGCGTAGATCGCGGATCACGCCCACCAGCGTCGAGATCGTCGAGGAGTTGAGATAGTCGAGCTCCTCGAAGCGCATCTCGACCGTCGCGTTCTTCTCGCTCGCCTTCACGAAGAGCTCGTCGAAGAACGGCCCCAGCGACTTCTTCGGATAGCGGTCGTTGCTCTTGCCCTTCCAGCTCAGCGTGATGGCCCCGGGTTGTTCGCTGACCTCGATCGAGAGATCACCGACCACCAACTGCTCCATACCGTTCCTCACCAGACGATCTCCGAGAGGATCTCGTCCACCTTCGTCACCATTTGCGGAATGCCTTGATCCTTGGTCAGAAAGCCGTCCGCCTGCAGCTCGGCGGCCCTCTTGGCCAGCCTCGACTCGGACTCGGCGGAGAAGAGAATCATCGGCACGAACGAGCTCTTGAGTCGTTTGCGGAAGGACTCGAGAGAGATCCGGCCGGCGAAGTCCGGATGGGTCGGCTCGATCAACACGAGCTCCGGCTCGAACTCGACGAAGCGCTGCAGCGCCTCCGCCAGCGTGGACGTCACGGTCACCACACACCCGACGCCCTCGAGCGCTACGGCGATCAGATCGCAGGTGACCTCGCTGTCGTCGAGCACCAGGATCCTCCGTCCCATCGGCAACGGCGCCGGCGCGTTCTTGATCGCCAGGGTGCTGCTGAGCGAGCTGGCCGCCGCGTCGAGGGCCTCGGCGAGCGGCTCCATCGCCGCGACCCGGAGCTCCTGCGCCAACCCGGTGAGCTCGGCCTGGATGGTGCGCAGACCGATCGCGTCCTCCAGTCCCCCGGCCGACCAGAGCGCGCCGGTCAGGATCAGGCGCCGGCTTCGCTCGGCGGCACGTTCCGTGAGAATTCTCGCCTTCGGTTCCATCAAACGAGCTTCATCATCTCGGTCCACCAGTCCTCGGTGGTCGAGTCGTCTTGCTCTCCCTTTCGCTTCACGTGGGTCAGCGGAATCGCGTGCGGGATGTCCTCCGTGTCGACCTCCGAGGAGCCGCTGAAGTCGATGTTGCGGAGCTTTCCGTCCTTCATCAGCTGGGCGATCGCCCACAGGACGGCGGTCTCGTCCTTCAGCCCCACCTCGTCGAAGACGTCGACGAGGGCGTGCTCGCCGTCGAGCAGCGGGAGCACGGCCAGCAGCGTCTCCGGTGCGCTCCCCATCTCGTCGAGCGTCTGGGGCGAGAGCCATAGGCGCACCTGCGGGCTTCGGAGCGTGTCCAGCGCCCGGCTCCACTCGTCCATTCGGCGCATCCCCTCGAGGAGCAACGCCTGCGTCGCCTCGTTGACCTGGTTCGGCTGGTCGATGTGGGTGAACTCGATGTCGAAGGTGCCGTCGCGCCACATCAGCATCCGGTAGACCGCCAGCTTCCCCTCGAGCGCGTCGACGTGCGCGCCGACGACCTGACCCGCCTGGAAGATGATCGCGCCCTCCGTGTCGTCGCGGGCAAAGCCGCCGCTTCGGTCCCGATCCGAGCGGAGGTTCACGATGCAGGTCTTCCGGCTGGCCTCCATCAGCTGTAGGAGATCGATCACCGACAGCCGCGAGAGCGAGCCGCTGAAGCTCGAGGGGCTATCGCGGCGCTCGAGTCGGGAGATCAGGTTGCTCAGATGAAGAATGATCTCGCGGACGAAGATCGGCTTGTGCAGGTACTCGTCGCAACCCGCGTCGAGGACCTGCTGCTTGATTTCCACGCTCGCGTCCCGCGAGAGGATGATCACGCCGCAAGAGTCGGTGCGCTCGTCGGCGCGCAAGCGTCGGGCCAGCCAGAGCCCATCGACGTTCGGACCTGCGAGATCCGTCAGGACCACGTCGGGCCGAAGCGCCTGGGCCATCTCCAGGGCTTCGTCGCTGCGGCCGGCGGTGTGAACCTCGAACCCCGCGTCACGCAGCTTTTTGTCCAGCACCCGCAGATTGCGGACGTCGGAATCGACGACGACCAGACGCTTCCCGAACATCACGCCGCTCGGATCTGATAGCACGTCCTCCGACTTGGCAGCGATGTCGGTCTATGGACGGGGGTTGCGCACCACTCGGTTGCCGGAGTTCGAGAGGAAGCCGCTCTCCGTGAAGGTGCCGCGCGCGCGATCGGCGGTACGGTCGTTCCAGCGCCTCAGATAGGACTCCTCGATCCGGTTCATCGCACCGAACATCGAGTTGTTGCTCTCGCGGCTGGTGATGCCCTGGACGAAGCGGAGCGTGTGCTGGCTGCCCGTGCCGATGCTGGTGGGCATCGTGGTGCTGACGATGTCCGTATCCTGCTGGTCCCGCGCGAACACGGAGGGGTTGCGCAGGTTGTGGAGATAGTTCTCGGTCGAGCAGCCGTTGAACACCAAGACCTGATAGTCGGGCCGATTGCGCATGCGCGTGAGGTCGCTGTCGCGCCCGCGGATCGTCGCCCGAAGACCGGCCGGAGGCGTGTCGCCGCGATAGTTACCGTGCGGATCCACGACGAAGTTGCCCGCACCGCTGGTGGTCTTGTCGTCGAAGTCCGGGCCGGTGCCGTAGCGTGCATGACCTGAGTAGTAGACGACCTCGTCCTGCTGCATCGCCTGCTCGAAGCTGCGTCGCGCACGGCCGCCGTCACCGCCGGGCGTCACCATCCTGACGACGGCGTCCACGGGCTGCCCCGAGCGGGGATCCTGCACCTGCTTGGCGAAGTACTCGGCGTTCGGATCGTAGCGGTCGGCGGTGAGCCCGTATCGGCGCCGCTCGTCGGCCGTCATGGTGCCGTAATCGAGGCGCCGCCATCCGTCCGCGCGCAGGCCCGAGAGCACCTCCCGCTGCTCGCGCGCGTGCGACCCACCCTCGTCGAATCCGATCGCGATCGCGATATCGAGGCGACCATCGCGAAAGAGGCGATCGTAGTCGGCGCTTCGTTCGAGCTGATGGTCGGGCGGCGGCGCGGCCGAGGTGATCGCGCCCAGGGTCTCGGATCCGACACGGCCGTCGATGCCGAGACCCACCTCGCGCTGGAAGCGCTCCACCGCCAGCGCAGTCTCGCGGTCGTACGTCCCGCTGGCGCCTTGGGTGGGGATGTCGAAGCCCATGTCGACGAGGGCCTGCTGGACCTTGCGGACGTGCTCTCCGCGGGCGCCCTCGCTGAGCACCGTGCGCCCGTCCATGACCGAGGCGAGCGTGGTGTCGCCGGCGAAGCGGAGCCCACCCTCCCGGGCGGCGCGCGCGCGGTTTCCGTCGACCTCGGTCTGGAGCGCCTGATACACGGCGCCGGCGCGGGTGAGGTTGCCGCTTCGATCGTGCGTGCTGAACGAGGAGTCGCTGGCACCGTCGAGGCGATCGAGCTGCCGGAAGAGACTGTCGAACTCGCGCGATCCTCGGATCGCGAAGTCCTGACCGGCGATCTCACGCAGCTGGTCGTCGGTGATCCCGGCGTCGCGCAGCTCGCGGCGGAGCTGGGGCGACATGTTGCGGATGTCGACGTAGCCGCCGTGGCGGTTCAGGGTGTTGGTGAAGTTGGATTGAGTGATGGTGCTCATCGATCCGCCTCCTCGCGGTCACTGATACGTTCGATCCACCAATCGCTGAATGCTCTGCTCGATCAGGATCATCGTGAACTCGTCTTTCTCGATCTCGCCCGCGCGCTCGAGCGCCTCGAGGGCAGCGCGATCGTCCAGCTCACCGAGCGCCTGGGCGGCCGCCATGCGCACGTCGGGATCGTCGTCCTCGAGCAGGACCCGGGCGAGCGCGGGCAGCGCCTCCTTGGCCCGGAACTCGAAGAGGCTCGAGGCGGCCTCCTCGCGGACGCGCGCGTTCGGATCGTTGAGCGCCTCGATCAGGGCCGGCACCGCCCGCGGATCCTGGAGGTTGGCCAGGATCTGGGCGGCGAGCTCCCGCGCCCCGGGATCGGGCGATCCGAGCTGGCTCATCATGGCCTCGGCCGCCGAGAGGGCTTCGAGCGTCGAGGTCAGCGCGCCCCTCAGCCGACCCGGGGTGGTCTGCCCGAGCAGGACGCCCAGCGGCACGATGACCCGGGGATCGCCCGTCGCCCCCAGCTGCTCGGCGGCCTGGGCACGCTCCTCCTCACGAAACTCCCAATCCAACGCGATGCCGAGCTGCTCTTTGACCCCGTCTCTCATGGCCGGACCGAGTGCGAGCAAGGCACGGACCACAATGTGACGTCACAGCTCGTGGGGCGAGCGTGCTATCCCACATCGACGCCTCGAGCAGAGCCTGCAAGTCGGAGAGGCAGACGCTGCACGACCGGCGAAGTGCAAGCAAACTTGCACATCGACGCGGACTGTGGCGGAAAAGCCCGGTCGCACGGGGTCGTTCGCCCATGGACAAAGGATTCTCGACGGAGAATTGTTCTCGCCTTGGATCAATCACAGAGCCGCCATCCATCGAGCGTTGCTGGAGGCCGAAGATCATCCGAGCCCAGAGAGGCTGTACCGGCGCGTGAGGAGGAAGATGCCCTCGATCTCGCTGGCGACGATCGACGAGGCGCTCGACGCGCGGACGGAGCTCGGAGTCGCTCGTGAGGTCTCGGCGCTCCGTGAAACGAAGCGCTACGACGGGAATCTCGAGAAGCACCGCCACCTGGAGCTCGACACGGTCGAGCCGCCCCGCCGCCGTGGCGGCTTCGTCGCGCTCGGTCAGCGTGGAGGTCATCGGAGTGTGCTCGACCGGTGCGAGACAGAGGAGGAGCAGGACGTGAAAAAGATGTGGTCATGGTTGGGGGTCTCAACGGTGCTGATGTGCAGCCAGGGAGCGAGGGCGTCGGCGGGCGACGACCTGCCGCTCGGAGTCTCGCGAGCGCTCTACGAGATTCTCGGTGCCCAAGAACCGAGTCCCGACCAAGGAGCAGATCGCCCTGGGCGAGAAGCTCTTCAACGAGAAGCGGCTGTCCGCGGACGATACGGTGGCCTGCGCCAACTGCCACGATCCCCAGAAGGGCTTCGTGGACGGCAAGCCGGTCTCGGAGGGCGTGGGCAAGAAGACCGGCATGCGCAACGCGCCCACGGTGCTGAACGCCATGTTCAACGCCACCCAGTTCTGGGACGGGCGCGCGAAGGACCTGGAGGAGCAGGCCGGGCTCCCGATCACGAACCCGGTCGAGATGGCGATGAAGGACGGCAACCAGGTGGTCGCCAAGCTGCGCGGCATCCCCGAGTACGTGGCCGAGTTCAAGAAGGTGTTCGGGCGCGACGTGAGCTTCGACGACGTCCGGAGCGCCATCGCCGCGTTCGAGCGGACGCAATACTCGGGGAGCTCGGCGTTCGATCGTTACATCAACGGCGACGAGAAGGCGCTCTCCGCCTCGGCCAAGCGGGGCTGGGCGCTCTTCAACGGGAAGGCCCGCTGCAACAACTGCCACGCCGGCAACGCCGCCGCCCCGCTCTTCTCCGATCAGAAGTTCCACAACATCGGCATCGCCGCGCACAAGCAGAACTTCGTCGACCTGGCGCGCGAAGCGCTCAAGACGGTCCGCACCGGCGATCAGAAGCAGATCGACGAGCTCGCGCTCCAGACCAAGTTCTCGGAGCTCGGGCGCTTCCTCGTCACCAAGAACGAAGCCGACGTGGGCGCCTTCAAGACCCCCACGCTGCGCAACACGGGGATCACGGGTCCGTACATGCACGACGGATCGCTGGCGACGCTCTGGGACGTGATGGATCACTACAACAAGGGCGGCGTTCAGAACCCGTACCTCGACGGCGGCATGATCCGCCTCGGTCTGACCGAGGCCGAGATCAACGACGTCGTCGAGCTGCTGTTCTCCATGACCGACGAGCGCTTCGCCCGCTACGCGAAGAGCGAACGCGCGCGGCAGACCCGGAAGAAGAACGTGCGGCCTGAGCGCGACGTCGCGGCCGCGATGGGCAAGAAGGGCCACCTCGGCGACCTGGCACCCAACCCCAAGCTGGCCGAGAAGAACCCGGCCCAGATCGGCGTGTACTAGGAGGCGGCGATGAGGAAAGGCGTCAAGAGCATCGAAACCAAATACATGGAGGAGCGCGAGTCGCTCTTCCAGGGGCTGCGCGGGCTGTCGCGGCGGTCCTTCTTCAAGCTGGCCGGGATCTCCGCGGGAGTGGCGGCGGCCAAGCAGCTGGTGTTTCCGCACAGCTTCCAGCTGATCGAGGTGGCGGAGGCCGCCGAGACCGGCAAGCCGCCCTTCACCTTCGCGTACATCTCGGACACGCACCTGTACGAGGCCAAGGTCAACGACCGCTTCATCCGCGCGATCCTGAAGGCGGTCGACGACGTGAACGCGCTCGACCCGCAGCCGGACTTCGTGCTGTTCGGCGGCGATCTCGCACAGCTGGGTCAGAAGGCCGAGCTCGACCTGGGCAAGGAGATCCTGAAGACGCTGAAGGCGCCGGTCCGGATGATGGTCGGGGAGCACGACTGGTTCCTCGACCTGGGCGAGCACTGGAAGTCGCAGTTCGGCGCGCCCATGTACTCGTTCGATCACAAGGGCGTTCACTTCGTGACGCTGATGAGCGTGGTGGAGAAGGACTTTTGGACCGCCGCCGGCATGACGCCGATGGAGCGCATGCAGACGGTGGCCGGGCTGGACAACGGCAAGCAGTCCCGGTTCGAGGTGGGCCCGGAGGGCCGCGAGTGGTTGAAGGCCGATCTGGCGAAGGTCGACAAGAAGACCCCGCTGGTCGTCTTCTCTCACTCGCCGCTCTACAAATACTACCGGCCCTGGAACTTCTGGACCGAGGACGCCGACGAGGTACAGGCCATCCTGCGCCCCTTCCAGAAGGTGACCGTGATCCACGGGCACACGCACCAGCTGCTCAGCAACCGCATCGGGAACATCTCGTTCCACGGGATGCTCTCGACCGCATGGCCCTGGCCGTACGCGCCGGAGGGTCTGCCGAAGCTCACGATCCAGCAGAACCGTGCCGATCCGTTCAGCCAGCTGGACGGCTGCGGCGACGGGCGCGTGGACGTGCTCGAGTCGGGGCTGGCCAACAAGATCTACAACCTCTGGGACCGGAACCCGATCTCGGTCACCGCGACCTACCTCGCCTCCAACGGGGCACAGGACCGTCCGCCGGCGACGACGCTGCCGAGCTACTGAGGTGAACGATGCGATATCCAACGACACTGCTGGCACTCACGGGCGCAGCGATCTTCGCGGCCTTCGTCTACACCAGCGCCGCCGACGCGAACGGCCCGACCAAGCACAAGCTCCCCGAGTCGAAGTCGGGGAACCTGGTGGTCGGCCTCTGCGACGGTGAGACCGCGCTCGAGGTGGAGGGGAAGAAGCCCGGTGACACGCTCACCGAGGACGAGGCCCGCAAGGTGGCGGGCGATTCTGATGACCGAGTGGAAGAAGAAGAACCCGAAGGCGCGCTGGGACGAGGGCGTGAAGCTGGCCCAGTCGAGCGCCACCGGCGCCAAGGGCGTGGAGCAGAAGAAGGCGGCCAACGCCCAGAGCGACACCACCTACGGCGCGTTCAGCGCTCGCGACGAGAAGATCTGGGCAGCCTCCACCCAGAGGTTCATCGACGAGGGGAACCGTATCTTCCACGACGCCAAGGCGCTCGGCGGGACCATCTCGGTCAGCTGCGACATGTGCCACCCGAACGCGGCCAACACGCATCCCGAGACTTATCCCAAGTATCAGGTGCAGCTGGGCCGCGTCGCGCTCCTACGCGACATGATCAACTGGTGCATCGAGAACCCGGTCCGCGGCGTCCCGCTGGCGGACGGCGACGAGAAGCTGCGCGCCCTGGAGGCGTACATCTACTCGCAGCGCAAGGGCGTGGCGCTCGACTACGGCAAGCACTGAGCGCGCGCTCAAGGGATCGTGATCAGCACGCCCTGGCTCTCCACGCCGGCGGTGTCCGCCGCCGAGATCGCCCAGGTCCCGCTCTGCAGCACCAGCTCCGGCGTGGTCGCCGAGAAGATGTCCTCCAGCTCGAAGTCGGAGCCGACCTGGCGATAGAGGACCCAGGCCCGGAGCGTCTCGGGAGAGGGATGCGTGAGATGCGCCGTGTCCCCGACCAGCTCGACCTCGGGCGGCACCAGCGTGTGCGCGGGCGCCGTGAGCACCCGCGGGCTGAGCGCCGGGTGCGGGTAGTACTCGGCGACCAGGATGTCGTCGATGCCGTCCCGGTTCTCCATGATCGGATCGATCTGGAAGAAGATCTCACCGACGCCGCCGGCCGGCTGATACAGGCGGTTCAGGTCGAGCTGCGCGCGGAACTCGTCGGCCGTCCAGCTGGCGTTGTCGCCCAGGCGGGATAGATAGTTGCCGCTGAACAGGTAGGTCCCGGTCCCGGCCTCGCTCACCCACCAATCGAGCAGGGTCTCGTAGGCCTGCGCGGTCTGGGTGGTCGGCCAGTAGAGCTGGGGCGCGAGATACTCGACCCAGCCCTCCGCGATCCATCGCAGCGGATCGGAGTAGATGCTGGCGTACTGGTCGAGCCCGCTGATGCCCTGAGGCATGCCGGGGCGATAGATCCCGAACGGCGCGATCCCGAAGCGGACCTCCGGCCGCTGCTGCACGACGGCCTCGTGGACGCCGCGCACCAGATCGTGCACGTTCTCGCGCCGCCAGTCGCCGAGCGCCATGGTGCCGCCGCCGTCGAGGTAGGCCTGATAGGTGCCGTCGTCGGGGAACGGCGTGCCGTCGGGATAGGGATAGAAGTAGTCGTCGAAGTGAATGCCGTCGATCGCGTACCGGTCGACCAGATCGGCGACCACATCGATCGCGCGCTGTTGCACACCGGGCGCGGCGGGATCCATCCACAGCGCGTTGCCGTACGGATGGGCGTCCTCCGGCTCCACCAGGGAGATGTGCGGCAGCACCGCGGTGGTCCCGGCGTTGACCTTGGCGCGATAGGGATTGAGCCAGGCGTGGACCTCGATGGCGCGGGCGTGGGCCTGCTCGATCAGGTAGGCCAGCGGATCGTAGCCGGGATCGCCGCCCTGGGTTCCGGTGAGGAAACGGCTCCAAGGCTCGAGCGCAGAGTCGTAGAGGGCGTCGGACTCGGGGCGGACCTGGAACACGATCGCGTTGAGGTTCACCGCGTCGACCGCATCGACGATCGCGCGGAGCTCCGCCTGCTGGTCGGCGGCGGAGAGCCCCTGCTGGCTGGGGAAGTTGACGTTGGAGACGGTCGCGACCCAGACAGCGCGAAGCTCGCGGGGATGACCGACGTCCACCAGGGTCGGGCCGCCGTCCGCCGGCTCCATCATGGCGTCGGGCAGGCTCGCGTCGTCGGGCAGCATCCCGGCGTCGGGTCGCATCCCGGCGTCGGCCGGCGGCTCACCGGCGTCCATCTCGGCTTCGGCGTCCATCTCGGCTTCGGCGTCCAGCTGGGCTTCGGCGTCCTTGATGAGTACGCCCTGATCCGCCGCGGGCAACGGGTTGCCGGCGTCCAGCATCCCCGAGCGGGGCGTCCCGTCCGGCACGCACGCCGAAAGACCGAGCAAAGCGACGGCGAGCCCACGCAACACCGTTCGCTGATACTGCGGCGGGCGCGGCGCGTCATCCGGCGTCTGTCGTGTCGCCCTCGGTCCTCAACTCCCGCTTTCGGACCCTTCCGCGTCGATGTCGAAGAAGTCGAGGACATCCTCGCGGGTGAGCTCGAGCTCCTGCCCCGCGGGATTGACGATCAGCCCGTCGAACTCGCCCTCGGCGACGCTCCGGATCGCGTCCACTGTCGGCATCGCGATCCACCGCGATCCCGGCTCGAACATGTGCAGCTCGATCAGATCCGTGAACAGCGGCAGGAAAAGCTCCCCACTGTCGGACTCGAGCGTGATCGGACCTTCGTCGTCGCCGGCGATCAACCGGGCCTCCAGGAGCGCCTCGAGGACCGGGCGGAGATAGCGCTCGGTCTCCGACTCGGGCGCGTCGAAGAACGCGCGCATGGCACGGATCAGGTTCGCGTTGTCGGGTGGTTCCATGGTGTCCTGTGCAGATCAGGTCGGAGTGACGGACGCGAGCGAGATCATCGCGTCGCGCCGGGTGCCTTCCTTCAGATGGTCCTGGACGATGCGCGCCAGCGTGGCCGCCACCAGTCCGATGAACGGGAGATGCTCGCCGCCCTCGCAGGTCGCCTGGCCCTCGCGATCCTCGGCGTCCGCCTGGAAGCGCTCGTCCCAGCGGACGATGCCGAAGGTGCCGTCACCGCTGATGGCCGCGTGCACCAGCGCCTTGTTCGTGCGCCGCGCGTAGCCCGAGAGCAGCTCGCGGCTCTCGCGGTTGTCGAAGCCATCGATCAACAGATCGGCCTTCTCGAGCAGCTTGTCGGTGTTGTCGGCGGTGAGGCGCACCGGAAAGGACTCCGACTTCACGCCGTAGAAGTTGGCGAGCTGGAGCTTCATGGCGTCGGCCTTGTTCTTGCCGAGCGAAGCCTTCACGAACGCCTGCGCCATCAGGTTCTTCGACTCGACACGATCGAAGTCGATGAACACCAGCTCGGCGTCGATGCTGCGGAGCAAGAGCGCGGAGGTGGAGCCGAGGGCACCGACACCGCAGAGGATGATGCGCATGACGATGCTCCTCAGCAGGCGCCGAACGGGACCTTCGGGCGGAGGTACAGGCGCTGCCCGCCCTGCGCCGTGGCGAAGCGATCCACCACGTAGTTCGCGAACGCCTCGGCGTCGAGGTTGGCGATGTGGAGGCCCGGGACACCTCCGGAGCGGACGAGCTCGACGGCGATCCGACGGATGTCCTGATCGCCGACCTCCATCTCGAGCTCGAGCGGAACGTCGGCCGAGAGGCCCTGGTACGTGATGTTGAGCGTGGCCATGTTCATTCCTCCATGCCGGACAGCTGGCGGAGCAGGTCCGCCCACCAGGGCTCCGGATCGATACGGAGCGTCTCGCCGTTCGCGCCCTCGCGCGCGATCATGCCGGTGGGTGCCACCACGGAGAACCGCAGCGTCCGACCGAGCGCGGGCTCGAGCGCCTCCATCGTGGTCTGATCCTCGTAGGAGAACGCGAGCGGACCCACGGGATGGCTGTGCGCGATCTCGATGAGCGTCTCCCGCCTGGACCAGATCGCCTCCCAGCGCGCCCGGGAGTCCGGCATCGCGCCTGCGTCTCCGCTCGCGTCGGCCCAGCAGATGGAGTCATCGCGAGCGATGAGGAAGCAGACTTCGCGCGGGAGAAAGAGAGAGCTGCGTCCGAGTGGAGAAGCCACGAAAATCCAACCTTAGGATGTGCTTGTTGGGCCTCTTCGGCCGGACGCGGTCGTCATTGTAGAGGCACGGGCCGTACGGGCGTCAAGTCAGTCCGGATCCTCCACCAGATCTCGCTCCCAGTGATACCGGCCCACGGGATCCCGGGCGTCGCGCCGGGCGATGACCAGGCGGTGGCCCTCGATGGCCTCGCGGATCACGCCGGGCAGGCTCTCCAGTGTGACCCGGTCGTCATGTCCAGCCAGGCAGATGCCCGCGTCGACCACGCGCAGCGTGTCGCGCTCGACGAGCGTGAGAAAGCGCTCGCCCATGAAGCGATAGGTCACCTCGAGCAAGCCGCCGTCGAGCCGCCGGCTGTCGAGGAGCTGTGCGCCCGCCGAGAGAAGCGCGCGCTCGGCCCGCTCCTCGACGTCGATCTCTCGCCCCGCCCGGTCGGCCATGATCTCCTGCGTGCGCTGGCGGGCCGCCTGGAACTGCTGCTTCTGAGCGAGCCAGCGCTCGTGGGCCTGACGCTCGCCGGCGATGCGCGCGAGCTCGGCTTCCGCGATCGCACGTCCGTCGTCGCGATCGGCGATCTCCACGATGCGACCGGCGATCTCCGCCGGCGACACCGGGACGCCGAGCCGTCGCGACACCTCGCTGACGACCGCGTAGCCGAACGCACCGCGCAGCGTCGCGGGGATACCGCGCTCGCCCGACAGGGATCTCCCGATCCTCCAGCGCCCGGCGCGCCGACTCCTCGGCCTCCGTGTCGAAGTCGACGCTCTCGAAGATCAACTGTCCACCCGCCCAGCGGCGGGCGCGAACGAGCGAGAAGCGCGCGGGTTGATCGGCCGGGAGAAAGAAGAGGAGCTCGGCGATCGCCCCGGTCCGAAAGAGACGATCGCCGAGCAGATGCCCGCGGACCGGCGGCAGCTTCTCGAGCTCCGCCGGCTCCGGCTCGGCGGGTTCGAGCGCACGGGCGTTGCGCCCCCGGATCTCGAAGCGCCACCAGCCGAGCTCGAGCACGTGCTCGAGGCGGAGCGTCCGGTCGGACGTCTCCAGGAGCCGGCCGCCGAAGTGCGGAAGGATCCGAGTCTCCGTCTTGCCCAGGAATCTTCGGTAGTCCATCGCGTGGGGAATCGATCGCCTAGGCAGGCTTCTGGAGGATCGGCGTCTTCATCACCTTCTCGACCCACATCGACGGAACCACCGCGATGCCGCCGGCGATCACCGGCGCGTCGAGCAGGGCCTTCAGCACGCGCGGCACCTGGTACGGATCGTCGAACGAGGACGCCTCAATCTCGCTAAACGGCACCTGGAGCGCCGCCGCCGCGCCGCGGACCGTCAGGCCTCGGCCCATGCCGGCGACCGCGACGATGAGCGCCATCGCGGCCGGACGGTACCCGAGATCCGTCAGCACCTGCGCGAAGGTCTGGCCCGCCTCACCCGCCTCGTCGCCGGCGGCGATCAGGATCAGCTTCGCCTCGGGTCGGATCCGGAGGCCGTCACGATGGAGCGCCGCCGCGCCCGCGCCGTAGGTCGTGCCACCGCTCGCCCGGAGGTCACGCAGCATGTGCTGCACTGCGAGGCGCGAGGCGGCTTTCGGACGGAGCACGGTTCCCGACGTGTCGAACGCCGCCACGTGCAGGCGCTCGAGCGGGAAGCCGGCGAGGATCCGCGAGAGCGCCTCCTTCGACTGCTCGATGGCGCCCTCCATCGAACCCGACTTGTCGATCAGGAAGATGACCTCGAGGTCGCCGTCCCGCGTGGCCTCGGAGACCGCGACCTTCACCGCATGATCGGCCGCCTCCTCCAGCTTCTCCTTGAGGGCGCGGCTCTTCACGTTCTTCGCCACGTTGAGCGCCCGCTGATCCGTCGCGGTCCGGATGGCCGCCTCCCAGCGCGCCTTGATCTCCCGATCCTCGAGGAGACCGAGCGACTCGAGCGTCGGCGTCATCATCCGCAGGTCGCGATCGGAGAGCGACGGCAGCAGCACCGCCATGATCGCCGGCGTCAGGCCGACCTCCTTCGGCAGCCGACCCACGGTCTCCTTGTAGCCGAGCTTCTCCTCCACGATGCGGGCGCAGATCTCCTCCTCGGAGAGGCCGTCGAACCGCATGCTCTTCTTCAGGTTGAGATCCGTCAGACCGATCGTCCGGTGACCGTCGTCCGCCTGGCTCTGCCGCCAGCCGAGGACCTCGAAGAACGCCTGAGTCTGGGGACGGTAGCCGGCCTTGCGGGCGAGCTTCTTGATAGTCTCCTTGAAGCCGGCCTTCACCAGGCCCTCGAGCATCGGCAGGTTGCTCTCGCGCATCGCCAGCCACTGCTTGGCCGCGCTCTTCCAGCGACCGAGCGGCGGCTTCTTCGACGCCGGGTCGCCGAAGCCGGCCTTCCGGTTGATCACCGCAATCGCGTCCACCGCGAGCAGCTCGGCCACGCGCAGCACGCCCTTCGGGTTGAGCATGCGGGTCGAGCCCTTCTGGTAGAAGAGGATCATCGCCTCGCCGACGGCACGGTAGTCGTCGTCGAGGAACTCGATCGCGCCGTCGTCGCCGCGGATCGGCGCGCCTGCGCGCGGCTGCACCAGCATGAGCGCGCAGGTCGCCACCTTGAGATCGCGCCAGTCGGTCTCGAGCAGCGCGTAGGACGCGAAGTGCGCCATCAGCTCCGGGTTGAGCTGAAAGAGCTCGAGCAGGCGGGTGTAGAGCTCGACGGCGGCCGGCACGTGCAGGCCAGGTCGAACGGGCGCCGCGCCCGGGAGCAGCGCCTTCCGGATCGCCTTGGCGGCGACCCAGCGACCGTTGAGATCGACGCCGGGACGGTTGTGCCAGAGGTGAGCACCGGAGCGGAGGACCAGGTCGAGCAGGCGCTCGGCCGGACCGCGCTGAGCCTCGGGGATGAGCGGAATGTCAGTCATAGAAAAAAGGGGTGCGTCCGAGTGAGGGAGCCGCGAATGAAACCTGTCGCTCTGTCCACTGAGCTACCGCTCCATAACATGCGGAGCGGGTTGGGATCGAACCAACGACCTACGGGTGAGCTTTTGCTTGTTGGGCCTCGTCGGCCGGACGCAAACTGAATTCGCCCACTTTAGGGCGCGCGCGCCGGGCGTCAAGCGGCCCCCGAAAGATCGCGCTCCAGCCGGCGCAAGAGACCGTCCGGCTCGGCCACCGCCCACGCCACGATCTCGTCGGCGCGCGCCTGGGTGTCCGCGACCGCGTACAGCCGGAGCTGCGGCGCGTTCCCGGACGGTCTGAGGTGCGCGATCTCACCGTTGTCGAAGTAGATGCGGAGCCCGTCGAGGTCCTCCGTGCGGACCACCGCGCCGAAGCCGTCCTTCGCGGTGAAGTAGCGGCCGATCAACGCGTGATCGAGCCTCGAGAGGATCGTCTTGCTGACCTCGACCGGGAAGTCGTCGAGGAGCCCGGCGCGCGTGGCCCGCTTCGGAAGATCGTCGAACAGGCCGGAGAGCGGAACGCGGCGCTCCCCGGCGACCAGCAGCGCGGCCAGGATCGGCAGCATCGCGTCGCGCGTGGGGAGCGCGCGGAGCACGCCGCCACCCACCTCGAAGTCGCTGCCGAGCAGGAAGCCGCCGTTCGCCTCCCAGCCGACGATCGCCTTCTTGCCGCGACTGCGGGCCGCCGTCATCGCTTCGATTACGAACGGCGATCCGATCCGCGTCTTCTCGAGCTCGATCGCCGGCGTCGAACCGGCGAAGAATCGATCCACTGCGTCGCTGGTGCTCACCGGGACCGCGGCGTAGTCGGCGCCGAGCCAGCGGGCCACGATGGCGCCGAGCACGTCGCCGCGGTGGAATCGTCCGGTCTCGTCGACCACCAGCGGGCGATCGCCGTCGCCGTCGGTCGACACCAGCGCATCACCGCGGCCGCGCTCGACCATCTCACCGTAGCGCCGCTCGTCCTCGACGCTCACGTCCTCGGTGTCGACCGCGACGAAGGCCTCGCTCCGGCCCTCGGCGATCACCTCGGCGCCCAGCCCCTCGAGGACGCTCGTCAGGAGGTCGCGGCCAACCGCAGAGTGCTGATAGACGACGATGCGCCGGCTCGCGAGCGGCCGCGCGCGCCCGAACAGCTCCAGATAGCGCGACACGTATGCGTCGGCGCCCCTCGGATCAATCGGCTCCGCGCTCGACTCCGTACGAATGCGGTCCGGCTCCTTTCGCACCTTCGCGACGGCGGCGAGAATGCCGGCTTCGTCGCTCTTCAGGATCTCGCCCGTCGGCCGGTAGAACTTCACACCGTTCCGGTCCGCTGGGATGTGACTCCCCGTGATCATGACGCCCGGAATGGCGGAGCCGAACGCGCGGTACGCCAGCGCCGGCGTGGGGACGCGGCCGAGGTGCACCGGCGTGTGGCCGGCGTCGCGGATCGCCCTCGCCACCGCACGCCCGATCCGGGCGCTGCTCTCCCGCAGATCCTCGGCGACCGCGACGTGACTCCCACCACGAACCTCGCCGTGCTCGGTCAAATAGCGGAGGAAACCGAGCGTGTTCACATGGACTTCGAAGTCGGACATGTCGACCACCCGCCCTCGAAGACCGCTCGTACCGAACTTCAGCTCCACGAGCGGAAGTTCATCCCTGGGGCACGATGTGCCGTCAAGCCCGGTGCCGTGATAGCTTCCGCGCGATGATCCGCGAGCGGGGCAAAGGTGTGACCGCGGACGAGGTCGCCCGCACCCTCCAGGCCTTCGCGCGCGCCGCTGACAGCAAGAAGTCGTACCCGGCGCGCCATGCGGTGGTGGCGCGCGCCATGACGGATCTGACGCAGGCGTTCGACGCGCTCCTCAAGGAGATTCCGGAGGTGACGTTCGACGTCGGGCAAGACGCGATCACGTTCCAGGGCGAGAAGGTCCTCGAGGGCACGCTCCCCGAGACCTCCATCCCGATGGCGCTGCACCGGGACGGGTTGAGACGGATTGGCTTCTCACGGGGTCTGACCGCCGCCGAGCTCGAGGTGGTCGTGTCCGCGACGGCGCAGGGGCTCTCGTTCGCCGGAATGGGGGAAGACATCGTCTCCACGCTCTGGCGCTACCAGCTCGCGCACGTCTGGTACCTGGGCTCGGCCGAGGCCCTCGACGCCCGACTGCAGGGCGAGCTCGAGTCGCTGGTCGAGACCCTCGACCCGGGAGGCGATCGGACGCCCAGCACCGAGGCGTTCCAACCAATCAATCGGTACGCGTCCACCCCGGCCTACCGCGACGAGCTGCTCCGCGAGCTGGTCCTCGAAGACGAGCACACGGTCGCAGGCCGCGCCACGCGCGTGCTCATGCATGCGTGGAGGGAGCCGCGCCGCCCTGAGGACATCGAGGGCACCGCCAGCATCCTATTGAAGATGTTCGACGCCGCGCTGGTCGACGACGACGCCCGACTCGCGACCACGATCGCGCGCGCCGTGAAGATGCTCCCCGACGGGACGGAGCGCGCCGTCACGTGGCTCAAGGAGGCCGGGGCGGAGGCGAGGCTGCGTCGTCTCATCGCGATGCTGGCGGATCAGCCGGCCCAGCAGGAGGACGTGCTCGGCGTGATCGATGCGATCGGCCGGCCCGCGGTGCCGGCCCTGTTCGCGCTGCTGCCCGCCCTCACGGAGCCGGCACACCGGCGCGCCGTGTCGGAGCGGATCGTCCGCTACGGCGTCGACGACCTGGGCACGGTCAAGGAGCTGATCAACCGAGATCCGACGTTTCTCGCGCAGGAGGCCATCTTCATCCTCGGCCGGCTGGCGACGCCCGAAGCGCAGAGCTCGATCCGCGACGCACGCCTCCATCCGAAGCTGCACGTGCGGCTGGCGCTGGTCGAGTCGCTGCGCCACGTCCCCGCCGAGTTGGCGCTGGCCATCGCGCTGGAGCTGCTGCAGAAGGAGGAGGATCCGAAGGTCCTGGCGGCCACCGCCCGATCCCTCCCCCGCTACAAGACCAAGGAGACCGCCGACGCGCTCGACACCGCTGCCAACCGGTTGACCGAGCGGCCCCTCCCTTTCGACACCAAGCTGGCGATCTTGATCAGCTTCGCGGCGGTGAACCCGGGGCGGGCCGTGCCGCTGCTCGCGCGCTACGTGAAGCGCGGCGAAGGCCTCCTCGTCCGCCGAGATGCCGAGGAGCTGGCGGCGGCGGCGGTGCGTGCGCTCGGCTCGATCCGAGGCCAGCGCACCCACGAGATCGTGGAGAAGGCGTCGCAGTCGAGAAGCAAGCTGGTGAAGGAAGCCGCCCGCGACGTCCTCCAGCAGGCCCAGGCCCAGGGAGACACGCCGTGAATCGGCAACCGTCGACACCCCCGATCACCACCAAGCTGCACCCGGCGGCGATCGAGCAGGCCCGCAGCCTCCTCTCCTCGATCTTCCTGGGGATGAGGACCGCCCAGACGCACGAGTTCTCGAACCGCGCCTTCGACAACGCGACGCGCATCATGTTTCAAGCCGCCAGTCAGCTGTACAGCGCAATCGGTGGCTTCTCGATCCAGTTCGCGGACGCGAGCGCGTTGATCAACGGACAGCGCGTGCAGTTCGACTCGAGCGCCGAGCAATCACTCGATTCGATCAAGCGAATCCTCGAGTCGGGAGGACTGAGCGGCATCGAGATGCGCAACCCGCCCACCGAGGCGACGATGCGCAAGCTGATCCTGCTCTTCTGCCCGAAGGGCGCACGCACGAACGGACGCCCGGCCGTAGAGACGCTCGCGACGGAGGCCGAGGCGCCCAATCCCCGGACGCGCGCGATCCACGCCTACGCGAAGCTGATCCTGTCGCGGCGCGGCGAGCCCGTCGGGGTCCAGCGCGCGCTGCGGGAGCTGGTCGAGATCGGATCCGAGCGGCCCGATCTTCTGCTCGAGCTCTCGAGTCGAGGCGAGGAGCGGCAAACCGCCGGCGTCGCGCTGGTGGCGCTGGTCCTGGGCGCTGCTCTCGGCCTGGGTCGCGACGAGCTCCTGCAGCTCACCTCGGCGGCGCTGATGCCGCACGTCCCTGACGGTCCGGTGGGGCGGAACGCCTACCTCCGGATCGCGGTGACAGGAGAGCAGGATGAGCCCTCGATCGAGCCTGCGTCCCACCTCTTCTCGAGGATCGCCGCGGTCGCTCTGCGTTACCAGCAGCTCACCTGCGGCTCGGACAGCGGCGGCGATCGGGGAACGAGCCCGATCGAGTCGGTCGCGCGACTCGCCGGCGAAGAGAGCGCTCGGTTCGACCCGCGGATCGTCGATCTGTTGATCAACGTCCTCCGGATCTTCCCGCCCGGTACGCAGGTCGTGCTGGACAGCGGCGAGAACGCGACGGTCATCGGCGTCGGCGATCGCTGGGACCGACCCCAGGTGCGGACCGACGACGAAGATCGCGAGCCGCGCGTCATCGATCTGGCGAGCGAGCTGACGACCTCCGTCGTGGCCACGCGGGCCTTCGTGGGGAGCGCGCTCCGCATCAACCTCGAGGAGGTGGAGGAGGTCCCGGCGATCTTCGACGAGACGAAGCTGACCGAGCTCGAGGTCGGTCAGATGGGAGAGCTCGAGACCGAGGATCGGGAGCCCATCACCGAGGAGCGACCGGCGCCCGACATCATCCCAATCGGGGACCTGGGCGCGATCCCGGTCGAGTTCGGCCCTGAGCCGCTCACCGATGCCGATGAGGGGACGGACCCTGCGACCCAGCTCGACCGGCTCGAGATCGCCGAGACCGGACCGATCGAGCCGCTGCTGCCCGCCGGCGAGCCGGAGCCGCTGACCGAGGACACCGCGATCTCCGAGATCGACGAGCTCAAGGAGCGCCTCGAACGCCGGCGCCGGCGCGAGGCGGAGCGGACCCGCGCGCGCCGGACCAGCCGCATCGAGCACCTCGCGGAGCAGATCGCCGCATATCGCGCCGAGCGCGAGGAGCTGGTCGACGAGGCCGCCTCGCTCGACAAGGACGCCACCGCCGCCGAGCGGCTGGCCGAGACGGTCGCCGCCAAGCAGATCGATCTCGAGGTGACGCTCAAGGAGATCCATCCCACGATGACCGAGCTCGCCCACGAGCTCGACGAGCTCTGGGCCAAGCGCCAGACTCTCGGTGAGCGCGCGAACGAGCTCGAGCACCGCGCGATCGCCGGACGCGCCGACGCCCGCGACGCCGAGGAGAAGGCCGACGAGGCCGACCACGAGGCGCAGCAACGCGCCGACCGGATCGCCGAGCTCGAAGCCGAGCTCGAGCAGCTACGCTCGGAGTTCGAGGATCTCGAGCGCGCCGCCGACACGTTCCGCAACGCCGCCGCCGAGGAGCAGCGGATCGCCGCCGACGCCGAAAAGGCCGCCGAGGCCCTCCGCGACGAGGGCCAGGTCGACCTCCCCGAGCTGACCGCCAAGGAGGAGCGCCTCGACGCGATGCGCGACCGCGTCCACCAGCTGGAGGCCGAGAGGCTCGCCCTGGTCCAGAACGCCGAAAACGCCAAGGCCATCGCCGAGGAGGCCCGGGACCGCGTGAACCGGGCCCGGGCGCGGATCGCCGAGGCCGACGCCACCCTGGAGGCGCTCGAGGCCGAGCTCGAGGGGCTCGAATCCTCCCGGCTAGATCCGTTCGTTGGCTGTTTCGTCGTCCTGTCCGCGTACAAACGCGCACATCGCATCCTGTTGCACGGATGTCCAAACGGCTTACTTTGTCTCAAGCGTGAGCGCGCACCCCGAAGACGCCGACACGGTCGACATCGAGCAGGACACCGAGGACGTCGAGGACGAAGAGGCGCTCCGCAAGTCGACCGAGCCGACCGAGCCCGACTCGAACCCCAAGCAATCGCCGAGACGGATCCGCATGCCGTCGAAGGTGGAGATCATCCAGGCGGTGGAGTCGGTGGGCACGGAGTCGATCGAGGTCGACGCGGTGACGCGCGAGGCGGCAAACCTGCCGCAGGTCGACGACGTGGAGTAGCTCCGCTACCCGTGAAAGACGGCCTCGACGTTGTGCCCGTCGGGATCGATCACGAACGCACCGTAATAGTTTGGGTGGTAATGCGGCCGCACGCCCGGCGTCCCGTTGTCCTTCGCCCCTGCAGCGATCGCCGCCTTGTAGAAGGCATCGACGTCCGCGCGACTCCCAGCGCCGAAGCACACGTGCACCGGCGTGATCACCTGAATCTGCTCCTCCGTCTGGAACGTGGTCGTCCCCGCGCCGATCCAGAACTCCGGCTTCTTTCCACGACCGTAGCCCGCCGCCGTCCCGTACTCCATGACCAGCTCGATCCCGAGCGGCGCCAATGCCACCTCGTAGAACGCCTTTGAGCGCGCGTAGTCCGTCACGTTGACACCGATGTGATCGAGGATGTGCTCCATGTGGCCTCCGTCCCATGCACGTCGGCCCGATGCCAGCGGAAAGCGTCAGAACAACCGTCGTCGGGCAACGTAGTAGACGATGTCGCGGGGAGACACGAGACGCTCGCCCGCGGAAGGATTCAGCGTCCCCTTCACCTGCCCAATCGTGACTCTCGCGAAGCCGATCGCAAGGCCGCTCTTGGCCTTGCACAGCTTCTCAACCTCTTCGTAGCGGACGCCGCCTGCGCCCCAGATCGGCAGCTCTCCGATTCCGACCGAGAAGAGTTGGTTCTCCCCCGCAGAGGAGAAGAGCTCCAGCAAGATATCGCTCGAGCCGGCCACCGCCACCGAGTTCGCGATCATTCCTCCGATCACCTCTCCTGAAACGAACACCTCGTTTGCTGTGGCGACCGATTCCCGCAGAGCGCGAGCATTCTCAGACTCGAGCATCTGCGTGATCGTGTACAAGGCGTCTTCGTCGTCGCGGCAGTTCTGCTCCCGAGCGATCCTCTCCGCGAGCATGGTGGTCATCAGCGTGCGTGCATCCACGTCCTCTATAGTCTGATCCCCCCGCTGCTCAGCGAGAACGATCAGACACGGATGCGACCAGGTCCCTTCGCGAAAGATCACTTTCCGTAACACTGAGTCCTTCGTGAAGTCCTCATGTATCACCTTATATCTCTGTTGAATCTCGAGCGGTACGTCATCGGAGCGCGAGATGATGACGACCTTGTCGAGCTCGACCGCCGTGAACTCACGAATGATGCTTTCCCCCGCCTTATTCCAGCCACAGATGATGACGTGCTGGTCGTAGTCGTCTGACTTCCATCGTTCGGCCTTCATGTTCACCATCAGCTCCAAAAGTGATGCACCGACGAGACCCGCAGGAACGGCCACGAAGCCAACCCCGAGAATCATCAAGAGCGCCGCGAGGACACGACCCAACGCCGTCTTCGGAAGCACGTCGCCGTAGCCAGTTGACGTAATCGTAACCACCGCCCACCAGATCGAGTCTCCGATGCTGCGGAGCCCTTCGTTGCGGTCCTCCGGCAAAACGCCGACGTGAGGACCTTCGACCTCCCAGAGCAGGTTCGACGCGATGAGCAGAACGACGAAGACCACGAACACCAAGACCAGGAGCTCGCGACTTCGCTGGCGGAGCACGACGCCCAACGAGTTGAGCGCAGCCGAGTATCGTGACAGCCGAAACAAGCGAAAGATGCGGAACAGCCGAATGATCCTCACCCATGCCAGACTGAAGTCCACGGCCGGCACGATCGCGCTCACGTAGAAGGGAAGGATCGCGAGGAGATCGATCAGCTGTAGCGGTTGCCGAGCCGCACGCAGCCGGCAGATCAACCCCTCGCGCCACGTATGCACGATTCGAGGGTTCTGCGACCGCGGCCAATCAGCCGTCCAGATCCTGACCAGGTATTCGACGGTAAAGACCGAGATGGCAACCGTCTCGAAGAGTTTGATCGTTCGGTCGCCGAGGTAACTCTTTAACTGGACCTCGAGTGTGGCCACAGCCACCGAACCGATGATGAAGATCAGGATCGCCGCATTGACGGCCTTGGCCGTTCTCGACGAACCCTCCAACGCGGAGTACAGGGCGTGCTTCGTCTTGGACAAGAGAGTCGGAATCGCGTGCGAAGACTCGCACAGATCTCTCGATGGTCCAACTGTCCCTTGGTTCAGTGGGAAATCGGCGGCACGCGCGACCCGCCTCTACCCCTGAACGACCGCCGGCATTCGGTCGCGGCCGAGCGTGGAATTGTCCACCACGATCTGCGCCGAGAACACCAGGTCGTTCGCGATCGGGATCCCGGCGGCGTCGGCGGCGGAGAGGAGGGTGTTGGCGAGGACGATGTGGGGCCGATGCTCCAGGGAGCCGCGGGTAAACAGGTGGTGGCCCTCGAACTCGGCCTCGTTGTCGAGGACGCGGCTGGTCCAGATGTCGAGCTGGGCGCCGTCGATGACCGCGATCGCGCCGCCGCGGACGGCCGCGTTCTCGGCGACGATCGAGGCGGAGAGCTCGGCCCTGGCCTCGCCGCCGATGTAGAGGGCGCCGCCCTCGTAGGCTCGGTTCTGAACGATCGTGCACTCGTTGATGAACAGCTGTCCGCGATCGATCGCGACGGCACCACCGCAGCCCGACTTGGCCATGTTGCGCATGATGGTCAGCCCGAGGAGGTGGACCTGGGCACCGTTGTCGATCGAGATGCCCGCGCCGTGGTTCGAGCGGCCGCCGGTGACGGTGAGCTCCTCGAGGTGGACCTCGCCCTCGGTCGCGTCCACGCAGATCGTCGATCCCTTGCCGGTCCCGTCGATCGTGGTGCGATCCGCGCCGGAGCCGCGGATCGTGATCGGCTTGTCGATGACGACGCGGCCGCGGACTCGTCCAGGGCCGAGCTGAAGGATCGAGCCGGGCTTCGCCGCGTCAATGCGGGCCTGGAGGTCCTCGGCGGTCATGGTCTGGGAGTTGCGCTTCTCGATGGCCATGTCATCAACCTCCGCTCACGAACAAGGCCGCGCAGTTGGCGCGCACGTCGTCGAGCTTGACCTCGTGGATCATGTTCTCGAGGGAGCGGGTACCGCCCTTGGTTCCCCAGGGGTTGTAGACCTTCACCATGCGCTCGCCCGCCTTCTCGTAGAGGTCGAGCACCGCGTACGAGTGCTCGGGGTGCATCGGCGTGGAGACGCCGCTCTCGCGGGTCGCGAGCACCATGGCACAGCTGTCGCGTCGGCCCTCGACAATCCGGCTCGCGAGCCGGTCGATGTCAGTGGCCGCGTGAATGCTCATGCGGACGCTCGGCTTGCCTGTGAGCAGCTCGAGCGCGCGCGACGGGTTCCCGATCTCCAGCGCGCCGTACGAGTTGCCCTCGCGCTTGGCGAACGCCTTCTCGAAGAGCGCCACCCACAGCGTGTCCGTCTGCGCGTTCGGGATCGGATCGGCGTAGCCCTCCGCAGAGAACTCCGGCGACACCCAGAATCTCGACCTTGCCGAGACGAACACCGAACTCGTCGTCCGCGTTCTTCGACTTGTCGCACCGCTTCAGGAGGTGCTGCGGCGACGTGTACGCGACCGCGGCGAGGCTGGAGAGCAGCCACGAGTCGCCGAGGTTGCCCTGGTCGACGTCGCTGAACGTCGGCGGCACCGTCCGGCCGTTCTTGTCGGTGCGGAACGCGTCGCCCTCGACGTAGCGAACACCGGGGCTGTGCCCCGGCGGGCAGAGGACGTCGTTGTCCTTCTTGCTGCGACGATCGTCGATGATCTCGACGAGCATCGCGTTGCTGGGGTCGTCCCGGTCGATCCGGTCGGCGCGGGCCTCATCGACCTGGCCGCCCTTCTTCGACTTCTTCGCCGCGCCGCCGCGGCCGACTCCCGTATATCCCTGTATGATGCCGGTTCGACCGGCATTGACGAGCGAGCTGGCTCCCGCGCCGCTCGATCCACCATTCCCGAGCATGCGCTGGTCCCTCGCACACGATGTACCAGCCGAAATCGCTCGGACGAGTCGCGCCGGACGCCCAAGACCCACGGAGAGTGGCAGCTCCTGCAGGTCCCCGTCCGCCCCGACGGCCTCCGCCCTCGCCTACTTGCAGCTCCTGCGCGAAGCCGAACGCGGAGCCTGCATTTCCCAAGAAATCCGCTGCCTTGAGGAAGAGCCGGGCGAGCGGTTTCGGGGCGGCACGGGCCTTGAACAGACCGCCCGCATGACCGCGGCTGCCATCGGCGACCTCAACCAGGCCCTGACCCGATTGCCGATCGAGACCACCACCCCCGACGCGCGTCCGGGCGCCCGGACCGAGGCCCACCTCGGCATCAAGGAGCTCGACGCGCTCCGGGCCCTCGACATGGTGGCCCCGCCCGAGGCCGCCGACCTGGCCGAGCCGCTGGTCGAGCTTTACCGGGGAACGCTCACTTCGGGCGACCACCTCCGACTCGAGAAGCGCACCAACTTCAGCGGGCCCGCCATCCGCGCTGCAGTCGGCCGCATCCTCACCGCCGATGTCACCGCCGTCGCCGGTGGCCAGGACTCCGTGATCAAGGAAGCCAAGATGCGCCGCGTGCTCCAGGCGCTCGACGGCGCTGTCGCCGACATCCAGCGCCGCGCTGCTCTCAGCACGAGGGATTGAAATGACTACCGCACGTCGTCCCCAGAAATCGAACCCGAAGGTCAAGTCCCACAAGAAGGACACGACCCCCAAGGCGCTCGCCCACCGCCCGATGCAGGCGCCCGCGAACAAGGCGTACGTGGTCGAAGTCGAGGACCTCGCCCTCGAGGTCAGCGAGATCAACCCGTTCAAGACCGCCTTCTTCAACTCGATCGCGAAGGTGAAGGCCCTGACCGCCCACGGACAGATGCGCTCGGTCGACGGCAAGAAGCGGACGCTGGCCCAGGCGCGCGGCTATGGCCGTGAC
This sequence comes from uncultured delta proteobacterium, assembly GCA_963803435.1. Lineage (GTDB taxonomy): Bacteria > Myxococcota > Kuafuiibacteriia > Kuafuiibacteriales > Kuafuiibacteriaceae > CAWDML01. The sequence goes on from CAWDML010000001.1 coordinate 2,404,487, forward strand.
GACCTCTTCGCGATCGCGGAGATCGGCTACCACTACCTCTTCTCCGGCGGCCTGACGCTGGCGCTCACGATCTTCGAGGGGCTGAACGCGGTCGCGCCGGACGAGGCGTACTTCGCGCTGGCGCTCGGCCTCACGCACGATCACCTCGACCAGCGGGCCGAGGCCAACAAGTGGTACAAGCTCGCCGCCGAGCTCGATCCCACCGACGGCCGCGCGGACGTGAACCGCGCCGAGCTGTTCCTCCAGGCGGGCGACAAGGTCTCCGCCAAGAAGCTGCTGTCGCGGGGCGCCCAGAAGGCCCGCAACCGCGGCGATCAGCCGCTGGCCCGCAAGGCGATGGCGCTGATCAATCATCTCGAGCGCGCGGCGTAGCCGCCGATCAAAGGGAGGACCAGGTCATGTTGAAAGCACTCGCCGCTCTTCCGATCGGTGGCCTCGCACGACGCCCCGACATCATCCTCGCGCTGATGGTCTCCGCGATCGTCGCGATGCTGATCGTCCCGCTGCCGTTGTTCCTGATCGACGGCCTGATCGCGGTGAACATCGCCATCTCTCTGATCGTCCTGCTGGTCGCGCTTTTCGCCGCCAAGGCGCTCGACGTCAGCTCGTTCCCGACCCTGCTCCTCATCACGACGCTCTTCCGCCTGGGCCTCAACGTCTCGACGACGAGGAACATCCTCTCCCACGCCGAGGCCGGCGAGGTCGTGACCGCGTTCGGCAAGTTCGTGGTTCAGGGCGACCTGGTCGTGGGGATGGTGATCTTCATCGTGATCACGCTGGTGCAGTTCCTGGTGATCGCGAAGGGCGCCGAGCGCGTCGCCGAGGTGGGCGCCCGCTTCACGCTGGACGCGATGCCCGGCAAGCAGATGTCGATCGACGCCGCCTGCCGCTCCGGCTCCATCACCGAGGAGGAGGCTCAGGACCGCCGCGACGAGCTGACCCGCGCGTCGCAGATGTTCGGCAACATGGACGGCGCGATGAAGTTCGTGAAAGGCGACGCGATCGCCGGCCTGATCATCACCGCGATCAACATCGTCGCCGGCATCGTCATCGGCGTGTTCCGCCTCCACATGGACCTGGGCTCCGCGGCTCAGACGTTCTGCATCCTCACCGTCGGCGACGGCCTGGTGGCCCAGATCTCCGCCCTCCTGATCACGCTGGCTTCGGGCATCCTGGTGACCCGCGTCGAGTCCAAGGACAAGAACGAGAACATCGGCTTCTCGATGAAGCGCGAGATCCTGGGCAACGCCAAGGTCCTCAACATCGGCGCCGGCCTGATGCTGGTGATGGCGATCGTCCCCGGCCTCCCGGCCATCCCGTTCGTCGCCTGCGCGGCCTTCGTCTTCTCCCTGAACGTGTCGAACATGTTCCTCCCCATCCTGATGAAGCGGGCCAAGAAGAACCCCGGCACCACCACCATCGCCCGGCAGCTCGCGTTCAAGGAGAAGCTCGACAAGAAGGTCGAGGAGGCGAAGAAGCAGAAGAGCCTGACCGACAAGCTCTCCCCATCGGTGGTCCCCATCGGCATCGACATCGATCCGAAGCTCTCCGAGTACCTCGACTTCATCGACGAGGAGCAGGACGACGACAACGAGCTGCTCAGCATCTACATCCCGCAGCTCCGCGACGCGCTCTACCTCGAAACCGGCGTCCGCTTCCCCGGCGTCCGGGTCCGCCCGCAGATGCGCACGCTCCCCGAGTTCACCTTCGTCGTCCGGATCAACGACGTCCCGGTGCTCCAGGAGCGGATCGCCGCCGGCCACCTCCTGGCCACCGCCTCACCCGAGAAGCTTCAGCGGCTCGCCATCAACGCGAAGCCGATCCAGCACCCGATCAGCAAGGCCAAGATGTCCCTGATCGAGGAGAGCCAGCGCGAGGTCGTCGAGGCCGCCGGCATCACCGTGTGGAACGCCGCCGGCATGGTGGCCCTCTACGTCGCGGGGGTGCTCCGCAAGAAGGCCAAGGGCTTCATCGGCCTCCAGGAGGTCAGCGAGCTCATGGAGCGGCTCGAAAAGGCCTACCCCGCCCTGGTCAAGGAGGTCATCCCGAAGGTCGCCACCATCCCGCAGCTGGTGAACGTCCTCCGACGCCTGGTCGACGAGAACGTCTCCATCCGCGACCTCAAGACGATCGTCGAAGCGCTCGGCGAGTTCGGCACCATGGACAACGACGGCCTCTACCTCACCGAGAAGGTGCGCTCCTCCCTCTCCGGCCAGCTCGCCTACGCCTACGCCGGCCTCGAGAACCGCCTCCCTGTCGTGATGCTCGACCCGATCATCGAAGACACCATCTCGAGCGGCATCGTCCGCAGAGCCCAGGGCCAGACCCTCTCCCTCGAGGCTGAGATTGTCCGCCAGATTGTCCAGACCGTCGCCGCCGCCCTCCAGCCCATGGTGGCCCAGGGCAAGCGCCCGGTCATCCTCACCAACCCGGAGATCCGCCGCTTCGTCCGCAAGCTCGTCGAGACCGACCTCCCGTCCGTCGCCGTCCTCTCCTACGACGAGCTCCCGCTCGACCTCACGATCCAGCCCATGGGCCGCGCCACGCTGCCCGAGGCCGCATAGGCTTCGGCAGCGCGCCCTCAAAGCGCGGGAGGATGGGGCTCGGGAGGCGGGCTTGCTCGTTAGTTGGGGATGCCGGGGCTCCGTTGACCGAATCGCTTCGCGTTTTCCTTCGCACCGTGGTCGGCTTCGACTCTCCGCGGGCACTGCGGAGGAACGTCTACCGCCCGAAGATCCCGGTCAGCCAGCTCCAGACGCCCTTGGGGCGGTTCGCGTCTTCCTTCATCCGGGCGAGCTCGGCGTGGGTGAGTTGGGGGGGAAGGTCGAGCTTGCTGCGGAGGTCTTCCGGGGTGTCCTTGGTGCCGAATTGGGCTTCGACGGCTTTTCCGGTGCGGGTCTCGCGGGCGCTGAGGCGGAGGATGCACTCCTCGTTGATCTCGAGCTCGATGTCGACGGAGACGCCGCCGCGGGGGGCCTTGGGGAGGTTGGGGACGTGGAGCATGCCGAGGGGCTCGTTGTGTTGGACCCAGTCGTCTTCGCCTTGGAAGACGAGGATGTCGAAGGCCTTCTGGTGGTCGCGGGTGGTGTGGAGCGTGTACCTGCGTTTGACGGGGAGGCGGGTGTCGCGCTCGATGATCCGCTTGAAGCGGCCGCCGGGGAGGCCGACGCCGATCGACATGGGGAGCGCGTCGATCAGGACGATGTTGTCGAAGGTGCCGAGGGAGCCGGCGTATTGGGCGGCACCGAGGGCGACGGCGTAGTCGGGGTGGACGGAGGAGAGGGGCTGGCGGCCGAAGAGCTCGGCGACCTTGCGGCGGACCAGGGGGGTGCGGGTCTGGCCGCCGACCAGCAGGATATCGTGGACCTGAGAGAGCTTCACGCGGGCGCGGCGGCAGACCTCTTCGACCACGCGGAGGGTGCGGTCGACGAGGGGCTCGAAGGCTTGCTCCACCCTGGCCTGCTTGATCGGGACGGTGAGGCTGCGGGCGGCGTAGGGGTGCACGACCAGGTGCTCGATCTGGATCAGCGTGCTGACCATGGTGCTGAGATCGCGCTTGGCGCGCTCTGCGTAGTGGAGGAGCCGCGCGACGGCGAGCTGATCGGTCCGGGGATCGATGTGTTCCTTCTCGACGAACGACTCCGCGAGCATCTCGGCGATACAGGCGTCGAAGTCGATGCCGCCGAGGAAGCTGTCGCCGCCGGTGGCGAGGACCTCGTAGACCTGGCCGGTCACCTCGAGCAGGGAGACGTCGAAGGTGCCTCCGCCGAGGTCGTAGACGAGGAGCTTGCGGCCGTCGAAGGCCTGGTTGTAGCCGTAGTGGAGCGCCGCGGCGGTCGGCTCGTTGAGGACACGCTCGACGTGGAAGCCGGCCAGCTCGCCGGCCACGCGCACCGCTTCGCGCTGGCGCTCGTTGAAGTACGCGGGGCAGGTGATGACGGCGCGATTGACGCGGCCCTCGATCTGGAGACTGGCCGCTTCGCGGAGCTCGCGGAGGATGTCGGCTGCGACCTCCTCGAGCAGGAGCACGCGATCGTCGACCCGGATCGCCGCCTCGCCGTTTTCACCCTGGACGATCTCGTATGCGAAGTGGTCGCGCACCTCCTGGACGAGGGGCGAGTGGAAGGCGCGGCCCATGAGGCGCTTCGAACCCACGATCGCGCGCGACGCGTCGCTCTCGCCCTTCTTGATCGCGGCGTCTCCGATGATCGTGCGACCCGACTTGTCGTAATAGACGACGGACGGGATCGTCGGCTTGCCGCGCCGGGTCGCGAGGACACGCGCCTCGCCGTTCTCGACCATGGCGGCACACGAGAACGTGGTCCCCAGATCGATCCCGATGACGACGTCGCCCTTCGGTCCCAGCTCCTTCGCGCGGGCGATGCGCTTCTCGCTCCGCGATCGCGGTGCAGGCACGGGCACCGGCGCGCGAAGCAACGTCTCCGAGATCGAGAGATCGTCGGCGAGATTCCGCGAGTTGGGACGGGGCGGAGGCGGGGGCGTGGGCGCCGGCGGGGCGAGCAGCTCGGCGTCGGCCTCGGGAAGATCCTCCGATTCGGGTCGCTTCTTTCCCCGGAGGATGGCGTCGGCCTCTTCGACGTCGGAGATCGTCTCGTCGATCAGCTTCTGGAAGTCGTGGGCCAGCGCCTCGCTCTCACCGGGCGGCGGCTCCAGCTCGAACACGGGAAGGCCGGCCGGCCCGACCGGGGCCAGCTCGGGCAGGGCGAGCTCGTCCTCGTCATCGATGAGGGCAATGCCGGCGTCGGAGAGCTCGGGGACATCGATGTCGATATCGACGTCATCGGGCTGGAGCCACGACGGCCCCTCCTCCGGTTCCTCGTCGTCTATCTCGAAGGAGGGTTCGGTCTCGAGGACGTCGCTCACGTCGAAGTTCGGCGGCGCGAGCAGCGGCGCCTCGCCGGTGAAGAGCGCATCGGCCCAGCTGTTGGGGCGCGGCTTGGGTACCTTCACGGCAGGGGCCGGCTCGGCAGTGGTGAGGATCCGATCCACGAGCGACCGGCTGTCGGCTTCCCATTCGACATCGACCACGACGCCGTGGCCGCCCTCGGTCCGGACGTCGGCGACCGATCCACCGCCGCGCAGGGCCGTCTCACCCGTGCGATAGCTCACTTCCACCCGCACCGGCGTCTGAACGGCGATGGGGTGATCCGTCTCGATGAAGATGCTGTGGGCCGTGAGGCGGTCCCGAAGGTCCGCCAGAAGGGCTTCGAATCCGTCGCCTTCGACGGTGACCGCCAACCGAACCGGAGCCATCGGACCGAGTATGCGGCGTCTCCGTAGCCCAAACCAGTATGCCACGGCAGATCGGCCCGATGAGGGACGTACAACCACCGGCAGATGGGCGAGATTCGACGATGATGCGGCCGAGAAGAGCCTGGAGCGTGCTGGTCCCCTGGATGGTGGGACTGGCTGCGTGCGGTGGGGACCAGCGGCGCCCGCCCTCGATGATGGAGCCGGGGACCTGCGGCGACGGCACCATCGACCGGGGTGAGACGTGCGACTCGAACCAGAGCGGTTGCGCCACGCCCGACGGCGCCGCGGGCGTCGCCAACTGCAAGTCCGATTGCTCCGGCTTCGGTGAGTGCGTTCCGAACATCACGCCGGCGTGCGGCAACGCCACGCGCGAAGGCGGTGAAAGCTGCGATTCCGACAGCCTCGCGTGCACCACTCCCGAGGGCTATCCGGGGACACAGCTCTGCAACTCGGCTTGCACCGGCTACGACGGCTGTACCAGCAGCCTCTCCTGCGGCGACGGGATCTGCTCGGCCGGCATCGAGACCACGGCCGACTGCCCGCAGGACTGCATGTCCGGCGCCGCCAACGATCGGACGCGAGAGTCGGGCGTGGTGATTCGGGTCCGGAGCGAGGAGCAAGGTTTCCTGCGCAACAACCTCATCGACGACAATCCGAGCACCGCCTGGCGTGACTCCGCCAACGTCAGCTGGATCGAGATCGACTTCAGCGGCACCAGCGCAGGCGCGTACACCATCAGCGACTTCTCGTTCACCTCGGCGTCCGACAACCCCAGCGCAGATCCCGCGTGGTGGACGCTGATCGCCTCGAACGGCAACGGCCAGTGGGACACGCTCAACAACGCCGGCGCCTCGTTCGACCAGCGCGGCGAGCGGCAGACGTTCAGCATCGCCAACCCCGGCTCGTACCGCGTCTATCGCTTCGATCTTGGGAATCACGGCGCCGCCTTCACGCAGGTGGGAGAGATCGAGCTGCTCGAGTCGGGTCCCGCCGTCTGCGGCAACGGGACGGTCGACGGCACCGAGGTCTGCGACAGCAACACGCGGAACTGCACCGCGCCCAGCGGCTACCCCGGCTCCGAGCGTTGCAACCCCGGTTGCGACGGCTACCAGGGCTGCACCACCAGCCTCTACTGCGGCGACGGCGCCTGCTCACCCGGTCCGGAGAACAGCACCACCTGCCCGCAGGATTGTCCGCTCAGCAACTATCCTCCGCCGCCGGTCTATCCGGGCACCTGCCCGACGCTGATGCCCGGCAACAACACGATCGACTCCCTCAACCATCAGCGGCAGTTCGAGCTGCGGCTGCCGCCGAACCCGGTGGGCGCGCCGGTGGTCTTCGCCTGGCACGCGCTCAACGCCACGCCGCAGGATGCGATGAACTGGCCCGGCCTCGACGCGCTCTACGGTTCGGGAGGCTTCATCCTGGTGGCGCCCTACTCCTGCTGCGCCTCGGAGTGGGTGATCGGCGGGGATCCGAACAACAACCCGGATCTCTCGATTTTCGACGACGTGCTGGCGTGTCTCTATCTCCAGTACAACGTGGATCTCGATCGCATCTACGCGACCGGGTTCTCGGCGGGCGGCCTCTACACCAGCTATCTCCTCCAGCAGCGCTCCGGTCGACTCGCCGCGGCCGCGCCGTTCTCCGGCGGGCTGCTCGGCCAGTACACCCGGCCCCAGTTCGATCTGCCGGTCATGTTCACCTGGGGTGGCCCCACCGACATGTACGGGAGCTTCTCGTTCGAGACGGCCACCTTGAACCTCTCGGCGGCGCTCCGGAACGACGGCCACTTCGTGATCCACTGCGCCGGCAATCACAGCCACACGCTCCCGAGCGACTCGGGCGCGTGGACCTGGCGATTCTTCCAGGATCACCCGCGCGGCATCGCGCCGGAGCCGTACGCGGGCGGGCTCCCGAGCGCGCTGCCGGGGTACTGCACGATCCCCTAGGAGCGTGTAGCGCGTAGCGCTACCGCGAGCCCGGTCCGGGTCCCGGTCCCGGTCCCGGTCCCGATGGCGGCTTGGAGCTTCTGCTCGTTGGCGAGTCGGCGCCTCAAGCAGGTGTGGAGTGAGGCGGCGCTTTCGGTGCCAGGGCGAAGTGCCATCCGGTAGAAGCGAGCCTTCTCAGGTGGATTGAACTCTCCGGCGCCCTCGGCGGTGTTGTTCACGATGGAATCGGATGCCCGCCGAAGCTGATCGCGGACGTGAGCGTGACCGGGTTGCAGTTCTTGTGCGATCTCTTCAGCGATGTCGGCATACTCGACGGCGAGCTGGTAGGCCTCGAGCTTCTCGTGATCGAAAGCGACCATGCAAGCTAGCTTGCGGTAGCTCGTCCACTTTGACCAGCGGAGTTCTTGGAGGTCGTTTCGTCTGGAATCGATCGTTGGGCGGATCGACTTCGACGCCTGGACTTGATCCCATGGTTTCGTGGCGAAGCAATACCGTTCTTGGACTCCGAGACAATCGTTCTTGCTCCCGCCGTCCCCTCTCGAGTGGCTCCCAGAAAATCATCTCGCGTACTTCGTCTTGGACGTCGTCGATGAGGTAGAGCTGAGCGCGATCGAGATCTCGATCCAGTCCAAGGACCCGCGAGGCGAGCGACCGTACTCGCCTCGAATGATGATCGCGCTGCTTCTCATCGGTGCTGCAAGTGCAACGCGCGGACCAGGCCGTCGCGGGTGCGGAGCCGTTCCCTGGGAGGCATTCGACTTCCCATCATGGGAAGTCGAGCTCGACGTCGAGCCCGACCGAGCCCGGCGCCGCCACCGCGCCGAGGCGCGCGGGCGCGACGTCGGCACCGAGGATCCACCACAGCACCGCGCCGGCGGCCAGCGCGCCGGCCCCGGAGAAGCCGACCACCGCGGCGGTCGCCTCCTCGTTCGCGCGCGCTCGCAGGCGCACAGCCTCGATCATCGAGAGACCGACGACCACGCCGCCCCTGTCCGTCGCGGCGCGCCGAACCGTCCCTCGGTTCGCCTGAGCGAGCGCGAACAGGAGCGCGCCGGCGCCGCCTGCGAGCAGCGCGGCGCTGCCGAGCACGATCGGTCCGGCGTGGGCAGCGCTCGGGGTCCGAAGCGACAGCGCGCGCTCTCGGGGAAGCTCGCGGCGCGCGATCGGATCGAGGATCCTTCCGAGCGCCAGCGCCCGCCCCTCGCCGATCCGGACCAGCTTCGCCTGGGGGCCGGCTTCGGTCTCCGCGCGGATCCGATAGGAGCCGGCCGGCAGCGCGATCGAGAGCTGGGCCAGCGGGCTGCGAATGGGGCGGTCGTTCACGAAGAGCGCGCGGATCTCCGGGGCCCGCGCGGTGGGTTCGAGCGAGAGCACCGCCTCGTGCTCGAGGCGTACCTCCGGGCGCCGGTCGACGTCGATGCGGCGCGCGCGAACGGCGGTGAAGAAGACCAGGACGGCGCGCCGGCCTTGGGAGAGCTCGAGCAGATGCGGGCCCACGGGGATCTCGGTCTCGCGGCCGACGGCGATCGGGTCTCCGTCGAGAAACGCGCGCGCGTCGGGCGAGGTGACCTCCAGCCAGGCCTCTTCGAGCTTGGGCCGGAGCACCGCGAGGCGCTGGCGATCCAGCTCGACGAGCGGCGGTTTCGTGGCCGGATCGTCGAGCACGCGGGCGTAGGCAACCGCCGCCTCGTCGTAGCGTCCGAGGTCCTCGAGGGTCCGGCCGATGTTGTTGAGCAGCTCCGGAATGGGCCGCACCTGGTACGCCTCGCGGAGGAGGGAGAGCGTGCCTCCGGCATCACCCGCCCGGCGCGCGTCGGCGGCGCGTCGCAAGAGATCGTCGAAGTCGGCTCCCCACGCGCGCGAAGCTGTGATCAGGATCAGGGTCGCGAGAACGCGCACAACGGATCACCTGGAACCGTAACCCATTGATGTGCCACTGGCGATGGCCTTCTGCTAACGTCGATTCGCCGCGTGACTGGTTCCGGCCGCCTATGTCCGCTCTGCAACGAGACCCTCGGTGCAGACTTCTGCCCGACCCACGGAGTGCCGACGCTGGTGATCGCCGAGCTGGAAGGGCCACCCGCGCCGATCGAGCTCGGCACCGTGATCGGAGGTCGCTACCGGATCGAGCGGCTCCTGAGTCAGGGCGGGATGGGCGCCGTCCTGATCGCCACGCAGCTCGGCATCGGTCGCACCGTGGTGGTCAAGGTGGTCAAGACCGCCAAGGACGCCCTGCTCAACCACCTGCGGCGCTTCTATCGCGAGGCGATCGCGATGAGCCGCCTCAACCATCCCAACATCGTCCGCGTCCACGAGTTCGGCGTCGACCTTCCCACCCGCACGCCGTTCCTGATCATGGAGCACGTCGAGGGACGGACGCTGCGCGACATCGTCGATGAGGAGGGGCCTCTCCCGGAGCGGCGGGCGGCGCGCTTGCTCGGGCAGGTGGCGCGCGCGCTCTTCGAGGCCCACAACCACGGCGTGCTCCATCGCGATCTCAAGCCGCGCAACATCATGGTGCGGTCGCTCGCCGACGGCGACGAGCTGATCAAGGTGCTGGACTTCGGCCTGGCCAAGATCGCGGAGGACGACAACCCGCAGCCGCCGCTGACCCAGCCGGGCAAGACGATCGGGACGCCCTCGTACATGAGCCCCGAGCAGGTGGTGAGCGCGGAACAGGACGGCCGCACCGACCTCTACGGTCTCGGCTGCGTCCTCCACATGGTGCTGACCGGCGCCGCGCCCTTCGTCGGCACCGATCTGATCGACACGATGCGGATGCACCTCAACAAGGCGCCGCCACCCCTGCCGGAGCGCCTGTCGGACGGCCAGCCGCCGAGCGACCTCCTGTGCTCGCTGTACGGGCGACTGCTCGCGAAGCGCAAGACCGACCGACCCGAGAGCGCCGCGGAGGTAGCGCGCGATTTGATGACCATCGCCGAGGGCCGCCTCGAGATCCCGAAGATCCAGCCGCTGCCCCACGTCGATCGGGAGCGGGACGTCATCACCACGCCGTCGGCGCACGGCCTCGAGGACTCGGACGCACTGGTGACGATCCCGGCGGAGGGGACTCTCCTGACGGAGCTCGGAGGCTCCCTCCCGGAGTCGCGAAACCTCGCCGACGAGCTGGGCTCGGGCGTCGGCGTCCGCGAGAAGACGGAGGACTCGATGCCGAGCCTGCCGCCCACGCCGCCGGAGCCCCGCCGCCTGGGCAGGGCGCACTTCGTCTCTTCCTCCGGAGACAACGAGGAATGGACCACCGTGCTCCCCTCCTCGCTCAATCCGGCCGACTCGGGCCTGACCCCGAACACGCCCTCGGAGCTCGAGCCCCCACCGCTCGAGCGGCCCGCACGCGCGACGCCATCGCGGCCCGAGCCTCTGCACCTCCAGGTCCCCGAGATGACCCAGGCCAAGACGCCGACGGGCATGATCGCGGGCGGAGCGGCGCTGCTCGTCGCGGGCATCGTGCTCGGCTTCCTCTACGCGCCCAAGGCCGAGACCGAGGTGCCGCCCCACGAGGAGGATCGCGGCCGATGCACCGCCGCCGCCCGCGCCGCCGCCGATGGTCACGGCGGTCCCCGCGCGGGCCGTGCTCCTCCAGTCGACGCCCAGCGGCGCCGCCGTCTTCTTCGCGAGCGATCTGCTGGGCAAGACGCCGCTCGAGGTGAAGCTCCCCAATCCCGGCGCCGAGCGCCACCTCAGCCTCGAGCTGGGCGGATTCGAGAGCGCGCACGTCATCCTCCAGGGCGACAGCCCGCACGTGATCCTGGTGCCCCTCGAGAAGATCAAGGAGCCCGAGAGCGCACAGAAGAAGAAGCGGAGAAAGCGGAAGAAGCACGACACCTCGGACGATCCGGAGGTCCCGGTATGGTGAGAGCGCGCGTGCTCGCGCTCGTCACCACCTGTGCCTGCTCCGCCGATCTCGGGATCGAAGCGACGCGATACCACTGCGACAACGACGCGCAGTGCGCCGCCGGTTACGCATGCGATCCGGCGCTCGCGATCTGTACCGAGTCGAGCGAGAGACCCCGCGCGGACGCGGGCGAGCCCACCTGCGGGTTCGACGAGGACTTCAGCGACCTCGACGTCCAACGCTGGCGACTGAACGGGAGTGCCGCTGCGATCGAGGGCGGTGTCGAGCTCACGCCCGCAGAGCCCAATCGACGGGGCACGATCTGGTACACCCACCGGATCGACGCCGAGCGCTTCCGGTTCGAGATGGTGTTCCGGATGTTCGACGGCGGCACGAGCGGCGGCGAGGGGATGACGATGGCGTGGATCGAGGAGGACGCGGCCGCCAGCGGCGGGGGCGGCGCGAACCTCGGCGTCTACGGTCTGCACGGTTACGTGGTGGAGCTCGACACACTCTCCAACGTCGAAGGCGATCCGAACGCCGAGCACATCGCGTTCTCGCGCACGACCGGCGCGCTGTTACCCTCGGTCGACCGGTTCGGCGTCGTCACCGGACTCCCATCCCTCCGCAGCGCGAACGCGCGTACGCTCGCGGTCGACTTCGACGGCGCCGCGGTGCAGATCGCCCTCGACGGCGTGCAAGTCATGACGGCCACGGTGGCCGGCGACCGGCCGTTCAGCGCCACCTTCGGGGCCACAGCGGCGACGGGGGCGCGCTTCGACGCACACACCGTCCGGCGTCTGACGCTGACCTGTCGCTGACCTCGACCGGCCGACTGTGACCCGGATCGCCCTGTGGCACCTCCGCCACCGGTGATACCGCGGACTGACCGGATCGCCCGCCTCTGCTACAAGAGGAGATCATGGTCGCCCTCCCCGTCCACAGCAAGGAACTGCTCAACGCCCTCGGCCCGTCCGCGGACATCATCGGGACGCAGGTCGGTCAGCTCGACGCCGGCTCCCTCGACAAGCTCAAGAGGCTGCGCTCGGCCTACAGCATCCCGACCGCATCGCTCACCCGCTATCAGGCGGCCGCGGATCGATCGTCGGACCTCCCGCCCTTCGGCTTCAACCCGCACCCCAAAGACGCGCTTTCGAGCCTCGAAGAGTCGGTCGGCACCACCTATCACCGCGATCGCGTGGCCAAGCATCCGACCGCCAGGAACCGCTTCACCGCGCTGCTCGATCGCCACCAGCAGCGCGCTCAGGTTCTCGCGATGGCCATCAGGAAGCGCAGCGATCTGAGAACGGCGGTGGAGCGGATCGCCGTGGGACGGATCCTTCCCGACGGACGTAACGACGGCGTGCTCACCATCCAGACCAACAAGAAGGCGGCCGGCATGCAGAGCGCCGCGATGGTCGGTCAAAAGATCGAGCAGCAGGCGAGCCTGGCCACGCCGGAGCTCCTGAAGCAGTTCCTCGACCTCTATTACAACCAGGCGAGCTTCGGCCCCTTCGGCCTGTTCGCCAGCGGCATGGAAGGCTTCAGCCTCGACGAGAGCAGCCTCGACGGCAGCAGCGACTACGGTGACAGCTCCGACTTCAGCAGCCCCACCTCGGTGGGCCAGTTCGATCAGAGCTCCGGCCTCGACACCGACATCCTCAAGCTGAAGCGGATGATCGACAAGAAGAGCCAGGCGACCGACCTCTTCAGCCAGACGCTGACCGCCTACAACAACGCCGCGAAGAACATCATCGACAAGATGCGCGCGTAAGACCGCCGGCCCTTTCCGAGTCAAACGTCGCGCGGCGAGGAGCCGGCGGTGTGCTCGCGGCAGTACGCCTTGCCCTCGACCGCTCTGCGCAGACAGCGGGTGCCGTCTGCCTGGAGGCCGTGGCAGCGATGCTCGTCGCCGAGCGCGAGAGCGTGGCGGAGCCCCTTGGTGGCCTTCGCCTCTGACGTCGCCGCTTGGCCGCGCACCCAGCCGGCGCCCGGTCGATCGTCCTCGGAGGTCTCAGCGTCGCGAGGACGTTCGGCGTCGGCGCGATCGTCGGCGTCCGAGGGCTCGGCGTCATCCGGCGCGTCGGCGTGCGCTGCGGTCTTCTCGGTGACCTCGTCGGCGTGCTCGACGAGCGGTGTCTCAGGTGCAAGCTCACTTGCATCCGGCTCCGCCAGCGGCGCCTCTTCGGGAGGGAGATCCGGGAGACCGCCGGCGGTCCACGCGTCGTCGAGGAACGGGTTGGCCTCGAAGCGCTCGACAATCGCATCGTCCGACGCCGGCTTCGGCGGCGCTTCAGCGACGTCGCCACGGACCTCCTCGAACGCGCCCTCGGCGCGGTGGCGGTCGCGCTCGACCACCTCCGCCAGGTCGAGACCCAGAAAACGAAGAAGCCGCTGACCGATCCGGTCCTCCATCGCGCTCATCCTCGCCCGTTGGTGGAACGCGTGGCAGTGACCGGAGTTACCCTCGAACATCTCACTTCGGTCGCGCGTTCCCGGAAGATCGGTCTACCCTGGGCGGCATGGCGGCCGAGCCCGCGGGCGATTTCGTCGAGCTCGGCGAGGTGATCGGTGGGTATCGGCTCGAGCGGCTGCTCGGGGCCGGCTCGACCAGCCAGGTCTTCCTCGGAAAACACGTGGTGCTCGGCCGCAGGGCCGCCATCAAGGTGCTGGTCCACAAGCTGCTCGGCAACGAGGACGTCATCAGCCGTCTCCTGACCGAGGCCAAGGTGGTCAACGACATCCGCCACCCGAACCTCATCGACATCAGCGACTTCATCAACACCACGTCGCCCCGTCGCGTCGCGCTGGTGATGGAGTACATCGAGGGGCCGAGCCTCACGATCTGCCGCGAGCATCCGCTGACCTTCGAGCAGGCGATCGGCGTGATGCTCCAGCTGGTGGCCGCGGTTCGCGCAGCCCACGCCGCCGGCATCATCCACCGCGACATCAAGCCCGACAACCTGCTCCTCACGATGGATCCCCGCGAGCATCCCGACGAGGTGCCGACGCTCAAGGTCGTCGACTTCGGGATCGCGAAGATGGCCCACTCGAACCTGGCGCAGACGGCGGTCGGCACCATGCTGGGAACGCCGGCGTACATGGCACCCGAGCAGATCGCTGGGCGCCCCCGACCTTCCGCCGCCACCGATGTGTTCGCCATCGGCGAGGTCCTCTACGAGATCCTGAGCGGAAAGCGGGCCTATCCCGCCGGCACGATCTCGGAGACCGTGCGGGCGAAGCTCCGGGGCGAGCTCCCCGACCTCAAGCTCTCGCCGATGCCCGGCGACCGGGCGCTGCTCGACCTCGTCAAGCGCTGCCTCTCGTATCGTCCCGAGGATCGCCCCGGGCTCCAGGAGATCCAGTCGGTGCTGGAGAGCGTGCGGCCGAGCGGCGAGCGGGTGACGACGCTCGAGGACGTCGATCTCGACGCGTCCGAGGTGGAGACGCGTATGGTCGGCCACCAGCCGGTTCCCCCGGCGGCGACGGAGCTGACTCCGATGCTGGGCGGGCGGATCCCGGCCTGGGACACCGGCGCGGCCGATGCGACCCCGCTCGACGGCTCGCCGGTGCCGAATCAGACGCGGATCGAGCGACCGCCCGACTTCGACCCGGTCCTGACCGAGGCCAACCCAATCCCTCGGCCGCGTCGGTTCCTGAAGGACATCACGAGCCCGACGAACCGCGTGCTTCCGGCGCTCACGGAGATCGCGTCGTTCTCGGATCGTCCGCCCCGATCCGAGATGCCCAATGCACCGACGATGCCGGGCTCCCTCAATCGGCGGGAGCTGGATCCCGGCCAGGCGCGCGTGGTGCGCGACGAGCAGTCGCTCTCGATCGGCGAGCTCAGGATCGACAATCTCTCGTCGCGCGCGTCGGACGACGAGGCCTCGGTCCAGATCGAGGACGTCGAGCTCTCGCAGCTCCACGGATCGCCGCAAGCGGTGCTCTTCGACGAAGAGGATCCGCTCCGCATCGCGCCGCCGCCTCGAACGCGGCCGAGCAGCGAGGAGCTTCCTCCCGTCGACGACCCGGCGTTCGAGCGCGATTCGCCGATCCACCTGGACGGTGGGCGCGCCCTGCCGGGTCTGGGCCTCGGCCAGCCGGCCGGCCTGGCGACCTTCGATCGCTCCGCCGAGCTCGACGCGCTCGACGCCGACGACCTCGACGAACCGGACGAGCCCGCGGCGTCGAATGTCCCTCAGCCGCGGAAGCACTCGGACGACGCCGCCACCATGCCGCCGCAGAAGGCCCCCGGCGCCGGGCCCCAGGCCTCTGAACGCGCCGACAGCGGGCCCGACGTACCCGACACGCGCATCACCGAGGTACGACCGCAGCGACGCACCCAGTCGGGCTCCAACGCGTTTTTCTACGTACTGCTCCTGATGATCGGCGCAGGCACCGCCTTCGCGCTCCTGGTCGCGACCGGCCGGATCGACTTCTTTGGCCCTGCACCCACCGAACCGAAGGAAGCTCCGAGAGAGGCCCCGATCGAGAAGACGGAGCCGACGGCGGAGGCGAAGCCGGGGTTGTTCAAGATCTCGAGCGAACCGACCCACGCGGACGTCATGCACGTCTCGGAGGATCCGGACTCCGAGCCGCTGCCGCTGGGCAAGACGCCGCTCGACCTCCAGCTCGACGGGAGGACCTGGCCGCAGACGCTCAGGATCGTGCTGCCCGAGTACGAGCCGATCGAGGTGGAGGTCACGCCCGAGAACCCCATCGTCACAGTGACGCTCCACCACCGGTGACGCGGGCTATCTGGGCACGACCCAAGGCTGTGGTTCGGGAAGCACCGGCGTCGTCAACTTGGCTGGAGCGTGCGACCTGAGCTTGGAGGCCAGCACCTCGACCGTGAAGACGCTCGAAGTGAGCAGCAAGACCGCGATCAGCGCGCCCATCAGCGCAGCGGCCCAGAGCGGAGTGCGCCGCTTCTTGAGCGAGAGGACGCGCGCGCTGAAGTTGCTCTTGCCGGGCTTGTAGCGCATGCAAGTGGTGTTGACATGCGCCTGCTCCAGCGTCGTCGGCTCGGGACCCATCGTCTGCCGGGTCAGGTGCGGCGAAGACGTGACGACCGGAAGCACCAGCGGGTCGGAGGTCTCCGGCAGCATCCGCAGAGCGGTCGGTTCGACGGTGGGCGAGAAATCGGCGCTGACCTCGCGCAGGTACTCGAGGATCGGGTCTTCGATCTTGGAGGAGAGCGGGAGCGGAGCGAGTGGCGCGGGCTGGTAGAGCACCTCCGGCTCGGGGAACAGGTCCATCTCCTCGGGCGGCTCGAGATCCTCGACCGGGAGGAACGGAAGCATCGGCTCGCAGTACGCGTGCACGGTGCGGGGCTCGACCGCCGACGAGGGACGGGGCGCCGGGAGGACCTGGGGGCTGAGCGTGCCGGGCGACACCATGTCGCCGAGGCAGGTGCCTTCGTCGGAGATCCGCCCGGTCGGGTCGACCGCCGATAGATACGCCTCGATGTCCGCCCGGGCGGCGAAACGGTTCGCCTGGTCGTTCACGGTCTCGAGCTCGTCCGGCGCCAGGCCCACGGTTCGGGTCTGGACCCGGGTGGGCGCGATCCCGGCGAAGTCCTCCGGCGGCTGGGGGCGGTGCTCCATGGCAAGGGAAGCAAGAGCAAGGCGTGGGCCACCCTGGATCCCACGATCCGCCCCGGGCGCGGGCCGGGCCGGCCGCCTGTCGAGATGCAGCTCCTGCAAGTGGGCCCAGAGTCTGCTTTGATGGCGGCGTGAAATCCCCAGCTCTTCTGCTGGCCTTGTCGGCGTTGCTGGCCGGCGCCGATCACTTCGACAGCCCGGGCGTGGTGGACGATCCCGCGGTCGATCTCACCGACGTCTACGCGTGGATGAGCCCCGACGCCACCACGCTCCGGCTCGCGCTCGGGATCCCGGCGCCGAACTTCTCCCCCGGCGTGCAGTACGTCTTTCACGTGGGCAGCGCCCCGACCTTCGGCGCCGCCGAGTCCACGGTCGCGATCATCTGTGTCTTCGACGCCGACCAGAGCGTCACCTGCTGGGTCGGAGATCGCGATCGGGTCCGCGGTGATGCACACGGCGAGCGCGGCGTCACCAGCGACAGCGGGAAGGTCCGCGTGTTCACCGGGCTGCGGGAGGACGCGTTCTTCTTCAATGCGGCCGGCTTCTCGGCGGCGATCTCGGCGGTCAAGCGAGCGGCGCCACAGCTCGACTTCGATCCTGCCGGCTGTCCTGCCCTCGATCCGCCGACTGCAGGCTTCCTTGCAGGACAGCTCGCCACGGATCCGTTCGGTGGTCCGGCGTCCGATCTGTTCGTCGGCTCGATCGGCATGATCGTGCTCGAGATCGACAAGTCTCTGGTGACCGAAGGCGGTCCGATCGTCTCGGTGTGGGCGAGCGTCCGCTCGTGAGGTGGTCGATGCGAACCGTGATCCTGTCGCTGCTCCTGCTTGGCGCCTGCAAGACCAAGGCGGTCATCGACGACACCTCGCCGCCGCCGTTGGGGACGCGCATGTTCGATCGCGTGGGCCGGCCGGCGGTGAACAGCGCGCTGATCGGTGTGGTCAAGCCGCGTGGAGAGAAGAACCTCCTCCAGGAGCAGTACAACACCACGGATACGGAGGGCTGGCCGGCCTTCGCGAGCGAGATCGCGGCGAACCTGGCGATCTACGACGCGCTCGACGCGGTCTGCGGCAATCAGCTGCTGGCCGGCGCCGACGCCGCGCCCGGTCGTTACGCCGCGCTGGCCGGCGTGCTCGCCGACGACCGCCTCTTCATCGACACGCGCGCCGGAACCTGCGCGCAGTACCTCGCCGTCGAGCTGGGCGTGAGCGGCGACTGCGGCGGCCGGACCCCGGCCTACGACGTCATCGACACCACCTATTCGGCGCTCGCGGTAGGCGCCCCTACCGGCGTCCCCGACGGTGTCGACGCCGACCGGGCCGCGCTCCCGCCCGACTTCCCGTTCTTCGCGCGTTAGGAGAGCTGACGAGGTCAGCGGTCCGCTAGGAGCGTGTAGCGCGTAGCGCTACCGCGAGCCCGGTCCGGGTCCCGGTCCCGGTCCCGGTCCCGATGGCGATCATGCAGCCCGGCGTGCGTTCATCGACTTGATGAGGCGCCAGAGCCTTCCGTCGTCGCGTGAGCATCTCGACAACGCGCTTGAGCTTGGCTCTGGCGGCTTGGACCTTCTGCTCGTTGGCGAGTCGGCGCCTCAAGCAGGTGTGGAGTGAGGCGGCGCTTTCGGTGCCAGATTCGTCTGGAATCGATCGTTGGGCGGATCGACTTCGACGCCTGGACTTGATCCCATGGTTTCGTGGCGAAGCAATGTGGACGGCACACCGAGGCCCAACGCTCAGAGGAACTTCACCGACTCAGACAGCAGGATCATGTTGAAGGATGGAGCGTACCTCCAGGCCTACAATGCCCAAGTTGTCGTAGATGAGCACGCTCAGGTGATTGTCGCCGAAGGGGTCAGCAACCAGGCACCTGATCAGCAACACCTCGTCCCGATGCTCCCTGATGTGTTCGGCAACTGCGGCGATGCTCCGCGGAATCCAACAGCGATGTGGGCATCGATCTGCGAACAGAACCAAGACGCGTCGACTCCGTCCTCATCAGCTTCGGAGCCCACACCTGCCTCGCTCGCTCGCAAGCCAATGCGAGACAAGTTGCAAACGCGCGACGGCAAGGCGGTCTACCCGGTTCTCGCTACGCTCCTTCTTCAAGGTACGAGCCGAGGGGACGCTCGTCTGCCTCACCCACAACCTGCTCAAGCTCTACCGATCGAAGCTCGCGACCGTCGCGAGCGTCTGACTCAAGGCAGCCATCTTCAGATCGGGACCCGGACCGGGACCGGGACCCGGACCGGGGTCGCGTGAGCGCTTACGCGCTACACGCTCCTAGAGCGATCCGAACGCCCGCTGCAGCGGGCAGTCCTCGAGCTGGGTGCGCCGGTCCTCGAGCGGTGGGATGACGCGATCCGAGGTGACGACGTTGTAGACCGGACCGACGAAGTCATCCTCCGCCGTGAACTCGAGATCCGCGGCGGTGCTGGCCGTATCGATCGAGACAAAGTCCGGCACGGTCCGCACGATGATGGGATACCAAAACGGTGTGTAGCCGGTCTGGGTGATGTCGAATTGGAAGATGTTGTTAGAGGCGTTGATCAGGCCGTCTCCGTCGAGGTCGAAGCCCTCGTCGAGCTCGGAGAGCAGGTTGGCCTCGTTGATGCGCTGGAACACGTAGAAGGGCGCGATCGGCATCCGCCGCTGCTCGGGATCGACGGAGATGTCGCTCTGGAACTCGATCCAGTGGACGCGCTGGTTCCGATAGATGGCCCACGTGGGGGCGACAGTGCTTCCGTCGGGATCGACCTGGACCCGGACGTCGCGCCGGACCACCGGGCAGGTCACCACGCGCTCGGTCGGCACCGGGACCTCCAGGATTCCGAGCCGGACCCCGACGTCGATCGCCTCCCGGGAGAAGATGTGCTCGCCTGCGTACCGGTCGGTGATCCGCACCGTGACGACCCGCCACCAGGGTGAGTAGCCGGTATCGCCGGGGAGGAGGTCGATGATGGGTCGCTCCATCGGCGTGCCATCCTGGTTTGTCAGCACGTAGAGCGGCACGATGAAGTTCTTGGTCGGCGGAGGTACGCGCCAGTACCAGGTCGCATGACCATTCGCGAAGGCGTGCGCGTACGGGACCTTCGTCGCGAACTGCGCGATCCGGCTGGCGAGCTCCGGGTTGTCTTCGACGTGCGGGAGCTGGGCCGAGCTGAGGTTCGGGTCGCCCAGGACGCGCGAGGGATCGAATCTCGTCCCCGACCTCGGGTTCGAGGCAACCACCGGCCAGCGCGGCCATCAGGAGGATCCAGCGCATCAGTCCTCGCCCTTCCGCTTGCGCCGGCCCTTCTCGGCGGTGATGTCGGCGCTGACCATCTCGATGATCTCGGAGAAGTTCGCCTCCACCAGGGCTTGAGCGAAGTCGCCGGGCTCCAGCTCGGCGGCCTTCTCCTTGGCGATCTGCAGGTTCTCGGTCCACAGCTGCTTCACCTGGTCGTTCAGCGAGGTGTCGAAGCCGACCTCCTCCCGGAGCCGCCGGCGCCAGTCACCCCCGCCGAACAGCTTACCGGAGACGTTCTTGGCCAGTTGCTCCATCGGACCGGGCAGCTCACCGATGGCGTCGAGGATGTACGACTCGAGCATGAGGAGGAACGGTTTGTCCCGGTACCGTTCGAGATCCATCGCGAACGGAGTGTACTCGAACCCAGCGCACACGAGAACACACTGGATTCTTCGCCTTCCTCAAGGTCGTGATTATGCTCGGGCGGTGACCGTTTTCGCGGCCGGGCTGTCGGCGTTGCTTCTCGCCACCCCCACGTCCCATTTCCTCGCGGTCGGCAGCTTCAAGGAGACGGGGAGCCTCACGCGCGGGGACGGCCTCATCCTGGCCGCCGCCCTCGAGTGGGAGCTCACGGCCACCGGAGACTTCGACGCGATCGCCGACGCCGAGTCCCAACGCGCCCGGAAAGCGGTCATCGCCAAGACCAATCGCCTTCGAACCGATGAGCGTTACTGGATCGAGCTCGGGCACGAGGTCGGCGCGTCTCACCTGTTGCGCGGTGAGGTCTGGGAGTCGCCCCGGATCTGCTATGCGCGCGCGAAGCTGATCGAGCTCGCGACCGGAAAGGCGAAGGTCACCAGCCCGGAGCCGTACGACTGCAGCGAGCAGGACCTGCGGGCGCTCGCCGGCGATCTCGCGCAGCAGCTGATCGGAAAGCGCGCCTCGCCCAAGGTGGCGCGCGCGCGGCCCGTGGAGAAGTCGGTCCCGCTCGCGATCACGCTCGTCGGCGAAGAGGGCACGGTGAACGGACGACCGATCCGCACCGCGCGCAAGGCGGAGCCAACGCCCGTCGAGCGGCCGCCCCCGGCGCCGCCGCCGTCACCGCCGCCACCGCCGGCGATCATTCCGCCGCCGCCGGTGGCGCCGCTGCCGGTGGTGCCCCCGCCGACCCCGACGCGCTGGCCGGGCTTCACGACCAGCGACCGCTCGTACTCCGTCTACGATCTCGCGCTCGACGTGCAGCGGCGCGCACCGCTCTTCGGGGGCCTGATCCTCCTGATCCCGGTGCTCGCGATCTTTGCCGGGGCCATCGCGCTCCCGCTCAAGCGCGACCTCGCCGTTCGGATCGTCGAGACAGGCTTCGGACTCTCGGTGCTCCTGGCCTGCCTGACGATGACCACCATCCTGTTCTACACGTACGGCATCGACCGCCCGATCCTCGACGACGTCGACATACTGGCGGTGGGCGCGCCCTTCGCGGCGGTGGGGGTCTGGCTCATCGGCGGGCGTATGCTCGTCACCTACGCCGAGATGAAGCTCTTTCGCCGGGTCTTCTCGGTCATTCTCTACGGGGCGTTCTTCTCGGTGGCGCTGATGATCGCGTCACAGGTCCACATGCCTGCGATCCTGCTGGCGTTCAGCACGCTGGTCTTCCACGTCGTGATCAGGCTCGCGAATCAGGCCCGCCGGAACCGGCGGGAGCGCCAGGCCAGCGCCAACGAGATGAGCACCAGCTGAAGCCACGGACCGGCGCCGCTGCGGGGCTCGGCCTCGGTGCAGCCGCAGGAGCTTCCGCCGCCGGGCTCCACCACGCGGATGGAGAGGGGCTGCAACCTGGATTGCATCGCGCCGTCGGTCACCTGCACGGCGAACACCGCGGTCTCGAGCGCGGACGGGGTCCCGCTGATCGTCCCCTCCTCGGAGAGCTCGAGTCCGCCGGGGAGCGCGCCGCTGTCGATCGTCCACCGGTAGGGCTCGACGCCCTGTCGTGCGGTCAGCTTCGCGGCATAGGGCTCGCCACGGACCGCATCCTGGAGCGTGGTCAGGCTGATCGAGAGCTCACTCGCGTCCCGCACGCGGAGGATGAACAGCGAGGTGTCGAACACGCCGGTCCCATCCTGGGCGCGCACGAGCATCGGGAAGTCGCCGGTGGACGAGGGCGCGCCGCACAGCGAGCCCGCCGACGAGAGCGTCATCCCGGGAGGTGGGCCGGAGAGCGCGGTCCAGACGTAGGGTGGGAGCCCGCCGCTCGCGTACAGCTTGATCGTCTCCGGCTGGCAATACTCGGCCCCGAAGGTGGCGTCGGGGAGCGGCGCCTGCGTGATGGCGACGGTGCGGTCCGGGCTGACCACGTTGAGCGCGACGTCGGCCGTCGCCGCGCTGCCCTCTGCGTCCGTCACCACCACCGCCAGCGCGTACGCGCCCGCCTGCGTGGGCGTACCGCCGATGCCGCCGGTCGAGGTGGCGGTGAGACCCTCCGGCAGCGCCGAGCGCACCCCGAACGTGTACGGCGTGGCGCCGCCCACCGCGACCAGCTCCGTCTGATAGGGCCTCCCCACGATCGCGTACGGGAGCATCCGGGTCACGATCTCGATCGGAACGGTGCCGCCGCGGACCCGCAGCGCTAGGCCGCGCTCGGCGTGGGCGTTCCCGGCGGACACGCGCACGATGAACGGATAGAGCCCGTCCTCGGTGGCCGTCCCCATGATCGTCCCCGCCAGCTGATCGAGCGCGAGCCCTGGCGGAAGCGCACCGGAGGTGACGGTCCAGGTCCGGTTCGCCGCGGGGCCGGAGGCGAAGAGCTGCGCGGAGTAGGGGGCGCCCAGCACGGCCGCGGGGAGCTGGTCGGTGTACACCGAGAGCGCCGCCGGAAAGACGCGCACCTCAGGGCCGAGCGCGACGTTGTTGGACTCGTCGGTCTCGAGCAGCTGATCGCCCGGATCCGCGACGAGCCCCAGGCGATAGACGCCGGGCGGCACGGTGGCCGGCAGGTTCACGATGTCGATCGAGCGGTCGTAGTCCCCGATCTGCAGCTGGGCGCTCAGCGAGGCGATGAGGAGGTCGTCTGCAGGCGCGATCTCGTCGTTGGCGGAGAGATAGTAGCCGTAGGTGAACGGAGGCGAGTCAGCCACCCCCAGGTTCTGGAGCGTACGCGTCACCGCCAGGTCCTCGCCGGCGGCCACCTCGAGCGGCGCCTCGTCGATCCGTGCCCACAGGTCCGCGACCGGCAGGAGGATCTGGAGCTGACCGGGGAGGAACGAGATGTTGTCGCCCTCGTCCGACTCGCTGACCGCGGCGTCGACGTCGAGGATCACGCCCAGCTGGACGTATCGACTCGGCACCGCCTGCGGCGGGAGGTCGATCATGTCGGTGAGGACGCGAGACTGACCCGCGGGGATCGGTCCCGTCGTCGCCACGAACAGCTCGGTGCCGTCGGGAGGACGAAGGAGGCCGTTGGTCGTGAAGTAGTAGCCGTAGCGGAAGCCGGCCGCGTCGACGACGTCGGTGTTCGAGACGACGAGCTGGACCGGAAAGGGGATCCCGACGAACGCCTGCGCGCCCGCGGAGAGCGAGGTGACGGCGAGGTTCGGGCCCTCGATGTCGAGGTCGAAGAAGCTGTCGTCCCAGTTGTTCGTCTCGCTCGGCTCGACGATCTGGTTGGCCGGATCCGCCTCGACGATGAGCTCGTAGCTACCGGGCGGGACCTGGGCGCCGATGGTGATCGTGGCGGTGACGGCGTTCGTGACGGTCCCGGCAATCGCGATCGTCCCGTCGAGGACGCGAAGGTCGCCCGGATCGGGAGAGGAGTCCCGCGATAAGGAGATGGCGAACCCCACCGTCCCGAAGAACGGGCTCCCCTCCGCGCTCAGCGTGAACGTGACGTGCACCTGGTCGCCCGGCCTGGCTGACGAGGCGTCGAAGTCGACGCCGTAGACGCGGAGGTCGGTGCCGCTGCCGATCCGCTGATCGTCGATGAACACGTTGTTCGCCTCGCTCGCCTCTGCCACCTGCGACTGCGGATCGACGACCGCGATCAGGTAGTGACCGGTGGGCGGGAGGGACGCCGGGAACAGCGGCATCCGTGCGTCGGCGACGGCCGCCTGCCCCGTGAAGCTGACGGTGTACTCGCCGACCATGGTGTCCTGCGGGTCGAAGGCCCGATCGGCGGAGAGGAAGAGTCGATAGGCGACCTGGCCGGTGTACGGCGCGCCCGACGATCCGACGGTGGTCGTCACCATCATCGGCTGACCGGGCGTCGCCTGCGTGGGGCCGGCGACGTCGTCGATCCGGAGGTCCGGGCCGGACGCGAAGACCGTCGTGCCCACCCGCGTGTTGTTGAAGTCGTTCACCTCCGGGATCAGGTTGTTCGGATCGGCGATCGCGATCGGGTAGTAGAGCCCCGACGGAATGGCCGGCATCGTGAGCGTCGCCGGCAAGGTCTCGCTGGGCAGCCCGGTGAGCGTGATCGACGCGAGGCCGAGCACCGGATCGTTGACGTCGTAGATCGGATCCGGCGAGGCGACGAACCGCACCTGGAGCGAACCCGAGTACGCCACGCCCGTATTGACGATCGTGACCATGAAGGCGATCGGCTGCCCCGGATTGGCACCGCCGGGCGAGACCAGCTGGGAGATGCCGAGCTCGGGTCCGACCGGAAACGCCTGTGCGCCCACGGCCAGGTTGTCGTTCTCGTCGTACTCCACGATCGCATTGTTCGGATCGACGCGGAGCACCGGGTAGTAGCTCCCGGTCGGGATGCTCGGCACCGTCACCGGGATGGAGAAGGTCTCGGTGGCCGCCCCGGTGAGGTTGATGGTGGCGGTGCCGAGCACCGGGTCCTGAGCCTCGTAGGTGCGGTTCGTCGAGCCGTAGATCCGAACGGTCACCGGGCCGGCGTACGCGACGCCGACGTTCCCGATCCCGATGTCGACCGACAGAGTGCCGCCTGGGTTCGCGCCGTTCACGGCCAGCGCGCCGGCTGCGGTGAGGTTGCGGGCGGTGGCGAAGGGCGCCGCGGCCGCCGAGACGTTGTTGGTCTCCGCGACCTCGTTGACCGCGTTGTTGGAGTCGACGAACAAGAGCAGCGTGTAGTTTCCGGGCGGTGCACCCGGGGGGACGCTGACCGTGGCGGTCAGCGTCGTGGGCACGTTCCCCGCGAGGAGCTGAGGTACCGTGAAGGTGCCCACCAGGAGATCGCTCGCGTCGACCTGCGCGTCTGCCGACAGATACAGCGACGACTGCACGTTGCTGGCGCTCTGCGTCCCGACGTTTCGCAGCGTGACCTGCCCGACGGCCGACTGGCCTGGCAGCGCTCCCCGCGGGAACATGCCCACGCTCCCCTGGAGCTCCGGCCCCTGGGCGAGCTGCACCGCGTAGACGTTGCCGGTCATGCCGGCGTAGTCGAGGTGGTTGCAGTACGGGGAGCCGTTGGAGCAGGCGAGGAACGCGCCGGAGGGAACGCCGTCCGGTCCCTCCCAGCCGGTGGTCGCCGAGTAGCCCTCGGCGGCGTCGAGCTCACCGTCGACCCGCACCTCGAAGCGTCCGGCCACACCTTCGTACAGCCAGACCTGCCAGTTGCCGTCGGCGACGTTTCCGAACGCGTAGTGCTCCCAGCCTCGGACCTCGATCACGAACACCCGGTTCGGCGCGCTGCCGAGGGTACCGTAGCTCGCATAGCCGTCGACCAAGGGGACCACCAGGTCGTCCCACCACACCGCGATGACGTTGTCGGCCCCGCTCGGCGATCCGATCGGATAGTTCGAGTACGAGCCGAAGTCGGTGTTCTGACCGAAGACCACGTAGCCGTTCACCGCGACGCGGGCCTCCGTGTACGGTTGGCCGAGATAGTTGAAGATGAACGGGATCGGGACGGTCGCGTTGCCCTCGTCGGTGCTCGAGAAGCTGAACGGGGTGACATTCTGGGCCCCCGGGAGCGACGCGAGCGGCAAGTAGGGGCCGGGCGTCACCGTCTGCACGTAGAACTGTGCGCGGGCTTCGTTCGCGAAAAAGAGGAGACAGAATACGGAGACGACCGAGAGTCGTTTCACCGCTGGGAGCGTAGCACCAACTCAGTCCTCAAGCTCCTTGGGCCGGAGGATCCGGTGGATCTTCCATGAGGGCGCGATGTTCCAAGCGTCGACCCACGTCGCACCCGTACCCTCGAGCAAAGCCGCCGCCGCCGTGGGCAGTCGCTGGTCTTCACCCGTGAGGAAGGTGAGCACCTCTTCCCAACCGTCGTTGTGTCCGAGGAGCAGGAGCGTGCGCACCTCGGGCGGCGCCAGCGCCACCTCGCTCCGGACCTCGCCGAGCCCGGCCAGATACAGGCGGCGCGTGAACGTCACCTCGGGGTGCTCGAACACCGGCTCCATGTGGGCCCAGGTCTGGCGGGTCCGCGCCGAGTCGGACGAGAGGACCAGCTCGGGCGCCCAGCCGAGCTTCGCGAGCTCGGCGGCGATCCTGGGCGCGTCCCTCTTCCCGCGCTTGCCGAGCGGGCGCGCGTGGTCGGTCGGAGCCTCCTTCTTCCAGGAGCTCTTCGCGTGTCGCATGAGAATGATCCGCCGTTCCATCCGCGCCTCCTACAGAGCGATCAGAAGCGCAGCAGCACGGTCTGCTGCTTCAACTTCGTGTCACGGCGCACCGTCAGATCGATGTTGCCGTTCTCGGGATCGAGCTTGAACGGGCTGGCGTACTTCGGCAGGTCCTTCTTCTCCTGGGCCTTTGCCTTCACCAGCGCCTTGAACTCCGGGTCGCCGAGCAACGGCTTGAAGTCGGGGTCGCTCTCGAAGACGGCGCGGTCTCGATAGCCTTCGTCCACCGCCATCCGGAGCTCCCGCAGCGCGTTGGCCGGGACGCCTGACTGCATCCACATCTTGGCGAGGTCGTAGCGGGCGCGCCCGCGGGTGCGCCACTCGCTGAGCGCGGTCGCGGAGCGGATCGCCGCGTCGAGCTCCTTCTCCGCGGCCGGGATCTGCCCCTTCTTCAGCTGCGCGTAGCCGAGCCGCAGGTGGACCTCGCCGCGCGCGCCGCCTTCGGCAACGATGCGCTTCAGGATCGTGATCGCGTCGTCGTACTTCTTCGCGTCGACCAGCCGACTCGCCATTTCCAGCAGCAGCTCGGAGTCGGACGGCGCGAGGCGCAAGCCTTGGCGGGTCGACTCGATCGCTTCGTCGATCTTCCCCAGCTTCGACTGGGCGTACCCGATCCGGCCCATCACCCACGGTTGGCGCGGCACCGCCTTCAGGTAGGCCTGGAAGACGGCCAGCGCCTGGTCGTAGCGCATCAGCGCCACCAGCGTGTCGCCGAGGTAGCCGCGGGCGAGGAGGAAGCCGGGCTGGCGCTCGATCGCCTGCTCGAGCGTCTTCACCGCGGCGTCGACGTCGTAGCGACGGCTGACCACCCAAAACTTTCCGATCCAGTACATCGGGAGGAAACGCTTCGAGTCCTTCACCTTCGCCAGGTGTTTCTCCGCGGCGGCTTGATCCTCCTTCAGGGCGTAGAGGAACCCGAGCGCCGCGTGCGCGTCCTCGAAGCCACCGCTCTCGCCCTTGTCGAGCTCGAGCGCTTGCTCGCAGGAGCGGATGGCGCCGCCAATGCGGTTCGCATCGAGCAACGCCGGAGTCACGATGCCGATCGGCTGCTCGATCATGACCCGATAGCAGGCGGCGTACGCGGTCAGCGCCGGCTCGCTCTGGGTCGCCGGCGTGACCAGGTCCGGATCGACCGCCTTCCTCGGTATTCCGGCCTTGTCGAGCAGCCCCACCAGCTCCTTCGAGAACGGCCCGAAGGCCTCGATGAGGTTGCCGCCCTCGACGCGGCTCGACACCTTCTTGACGCCGTCGGGCGAGCGCAGCTCGAACGTCAGCTCGACGCCCTTCGCGCCGCGTCCCAGCGTCCCGCTCAGGATCCAGTCGGCGCCCAGGACGGTCGCGAGCTCCCGCTTGATGGCCGCGTCGTCGAGGTTGGCGAAGCGAGCCTCGTGGTGCTCGAAGACCCGGTTGAGCTGCTTCGGATGGACGAGGTTCAGGTCGCCCAAGGCGCCCAGCGTCCCGAGCGCGCGGAGCTGGATCGCGACCCCGAGGTCGCCGACCAGCTCGTTCCTTCCCTCGAACGGCATCACCAGGATGGTCGGCGAGGTGATCGCGAGGCCGGCGAGGCCCATGGCAAGACCCAACATCGGGCGCACGCTAGCCCGGATCGAGCTGAGGGTCAGCAAAGCGTCGGATCGCGGAGGTCCGGCCGCTCTGGAAGCCGCTGAAGCGGCGGCTCAGTCCTTGGCGGCCTCGTCCTTGGGCGGGCGGTACGCGTCGAGCGTGAGCCCGTGCTTGTCGAGCCAGCGGTAGACCTGCTGCCGGTGCTTGCCCGTGAGCCGCGAGATCTCGGCGACGTTGCCGCCATGTTCGATCAGCATCTGCTCGAGCACCTCCTTGGTCGGCTCCTCCTCGAGCCGGACCGGCGGCGCCGCCTCGACAGTCTTGGGCGGGTTCCGGATCGACGGCGGCAGCGCCGTGGTCTCCAACCGATCCGCCTGCGCGACGTAGAGGCGCCCGCGTTCGGCGGCGTGCAGCAACTCCCGGACGTTCTGCGGCCACGCGTGCAGCAGCAAGGCCTCGGCGGTCTCGAGCGCGATCGGCTTGTCGGACGCGAAGAAGCGCCCGAACAACCGCAGCACCTCCTCGCGGCGCTGCGACAGGGGCGGCAGCTCGATCACGAATCCTGCGAGGCGGGCCAAGAGGTCGGAGCGAAACAGGCCTGCCTGCACCATGTCCTCCAGACGCTGGTGCGTCGCCGCCATGATGCGAACGTCGACGTCGATCTCCACGTCGGACCCGACCGGCCGGACCTTCCGCTCCTGGAGCGCGCGCAGGAGCGCAGGCTGTTGATCGAGCGGCAGCTCCGCGATCTCGTCGAGGAAGAGCGTGCCGCCCTTCGCCCGGGCGAACAGTCCGGTGCGCGAGCCTTGAGCGCCGGAGAAGGCGCCCGCGGCGTGTCCGAACAGCTCGCTGCCGATCAGCTCGCGGGAGAAGGTGGCGCAGTTGACCGCGACCAGCTCGCCCTTACGGCCGCTCTGCTGGTGGATCCGGTGGGCCATGAGCTCCTTGCCGGCGCCCGTCGGTCCCACGATCAGGATGGGCAGCTCGGTGGGCGCCGCCAGATCGGCCGCGGCCTCGGCGACCGCGCGCCCCAGCGCCACCCCGTGCTGCGCGCCGGCCACCGACAGCCCCGCGGGCACCTCGACGTCCGCGTGGACGAGCAGCGAGCCGCCGATCCGGATCACCGATCCGTGCGCGAGCCGCGCCGTCTCCACCTTCTGGCCGCCCACGAAGACGCCGTTCTTGCTCCCCCGATCGACGACGCAGTAGTGGTCTTCGCCGCGGTCGTGGCGCACTTCGGCGTGAACGCGGCTGGCCTTGCCGTCGCCCTCGAGCGCGATGTTTCGCGGTCCCTCGCCCGGATCGCGTCCGATCAGATACGGCTTGCGATCGAGGACCCAGATCCCGTGGGATTGGATCCGTCCGCCCGAGAAGACCAACGTCAGCGTGCGAAGGCGCCGCATCCCCGCCGGCTTGGTCGGGTTGGGCGCGACCTCGGTGGTCATCTGGGCGGGAATCCGGAGTCCTTGGTCGTCTCGATCGCCGCTCATCGCGCCGGGCTTGCACGGTAGGCGCAGGTCGGCTCAAAGCGCAAGCTGGACGATGAGACCGTTCGTTCCCAATCGGCTGCTTCCGTCGGCGCACGCCATGACGATCGCCGGCGCGCTCCGCGCGAGCCGGCCCCTGCCGTCCACCACCGAGCGCGTGTTCGCGATCGATGCGGAGACCCGCGTGCTCGCCCTGGTGAACCGCCGCCCCGACGACGCTCCCACGCTGCTCGTGCTGCACGGTCTCACCGGCTCCGCCGGCGCCGGTTACCTGGGGACGCTCGCCGCCAAGGCGTACGCCCGCGGCTTCACCGTGGTGCGGCTGAACGCCCGCAACTGCGGCGGGACCGAGCACCTGACACCGACCCTCTATCACTCGGGGCTCACCGGCGACTGTCGCGCGGTGCTCGAGCAGCTCGCGCAAGACGGCTTGCAGCGCCCGTTCCTGGTCGGCTACTCGATGGGAGGAAACATCGCACTCAAGCTGGGCTGCGAGCTCGGCCAAGCGGCGCCCCGCTTCCTCCGCGGGGTGGCCGCGATCTCACCGCCGATCGAGCTGGGCCAGGCCTCGCAGGCGATCGACCGCGGGCTGTTCAACGGGATCTATCAGCGGAGCTTTCTCCGCTCGCTCACCGGCCTCGTGCGGAGGAAGGCCGTCCTCTTCCCCGACCGCTACGATCCGTCCGGCCTGGATCGCATCCGCTCGCTGCGGGCCTACGACGACCGCTACATCGCGCCGATGTTCGGCTTCACCGGCGCCGACGACTACTACGCACGCGCCAGCGCCGGTCCTCTGCTGGACGCGCTCGCGGTGCCCGCGCTCGTGATCCACGCCCGCGACGACAGCATCATCCCCGTCGCGCCGTTCGAGGCCTGGCGTGCGCGGGGGCCCGAGCGCGTGACGTTCCTCCTCACCGATCGCGGCGGTCACACCGGCTTCATCGCGCGCGGCGGTCGGGAGGAGGATCGCTACTGGGCGGAGAACCGGGTGCTCGAGTGGGTGCAGCGGGCGTGCCGCGAAGAGAGTGGAATCGGGGGCGGGGCCCGTGCGTAATGGCTTGAATGGGCCGCCCCCGCCTCCCCGCCGTCCTCGCCCTGCTGGTCCTCCCTCGGGTGGCACACGCCGACTTCGCCGCGGACCAGAAGCGGTTCCCGAGGGTCGAGAAGGCGTTCGAGAGCACCGAGGCCGGGCTCCGGAAGCACTTCGCGGCGCGGGGCCTGGCCTTCCCTCCGGAGCAGATCTTTCTCCGCGTGCTCAAGCGCGAGAAGCAGCTCGAGCTGTGGACGCGTGATCCGAAGAAGGGCTGGACGCTCGGCAAGACCTATCCGTTCTGCTATGCCTCCGGTCACCTCGGTCCGAAGCGGAGGCAGGGCGACAGCCAGGTGCCCGAGGGCTTCTATCAGATTCGATCGGTTCAACCCATCGAGCAGCTACCACCTCTCGTTAGGGGTGAGCTATCCGAACCGCGCGGACGTGATCCTGGGAGAGAAAGGCCGGCTCGGCGGCGACATCTTCATCCACGGCGACTGCGTGAGCATCGGCTGCATCGCGATCACCGACGCGATGATCGACGAGGTCTACACGCTCGCGGTCCTGGCGCGCGCCCGCGGGCAGCGCCGGATCCCGGTCCACATCTTTCCGGGGCGGCTCGACGAAGAGGGCATGGCGTACTTCGAGCGCCGGTACGGGGGAGCGTTGCTGGAGTTCTGGAAGAACCTCTCGGTGGGCTACCGCTGGTTCGAGGAGAAGAAGGCCCTGCCGAAGGTCGACGTCCTGGCCGACGGACGCTACGCGTTCTCGGGGACGTAGCCTTCGGGATGCGAGACTCCGCCCTCTCCGAAGAGAAAGATCTCGCACTGCTCCATCAACATCTTCATCGCACTCTGGTCGGCGGAGTGGATCCGGTACTCGTTCAGGATCATCTTGCAGTGCTCGACCCAGGCCTCCCACGCGTCCGCCGAGATCTCGTTGTAGATCCGCTCGCCGAGCGGCCCGGGGTAGGGACGACGCTTGAGGCCCGGCAGCTCCTTCTTGAGCTTGGTACAGAAGACGGTGCGCCGGCTGCTGGCGAAGCGATTGGCCGTGGGATCGTGGAGCGCGTTCGCGTGGGTGCTGTGGTCGTGATCGTGCCCAGGTCCCGCGGCGGCCGCAGCCGCGGGCTCGGCCTCCTGCTTCTTGGCCCGGTTCGCCTCGTTGTTGATCCACTTGTAGGACCGTCCCTCGGGCTCGCCCTCCTCGACCGGAAGACCGGAGTCCACCCAGCCGGGGGTCACCATGGTGCCGTCATCCCCACGCTCGGACGAGAACCCGCCGCGAAGATCGATCACGTTTTGATAGCCGAGGTTCTTCAGCTCGTTCGCCGCGCGCAGGGAGCGCGCACCCATGGCGCAGGAGGTGATGATCTTGGTCGACTTCTCCGGAAACACGAACTGCACGATCCGCGAGAAGTCCTGGTTGGGAATGTTCCCCTGCGGGGTGCGGTGCAGGAACGGGACATTGTACGCGCCCGCCGGATGTCCGGCCGCGAACTCCGGCATCGAACGGACGTCGAGGAGACGGTACCCCTCTTCTTCCACCAGCCGTTTCGCCTCTTCGGCGCCGACACGCTTCAGATCCATCGAACCACTCAAAGAGGATCCCGGGCCCGTTGTAAAGCGGTATCGTCGGTGGGCTACTTCCCCAGCGCCTTGATGAGGGCCGCGCGGAATGCGTCGGCGGTGGGAAAGCGGTCCTCTTTCTCCTTCTCCAGCGCGCGCATCACGACCGCCTCGATCTCCGTTCCCACCCGCTTGTTCGGCTCGGAAAGGTTGAGGCGGGGCGGATCCTCGGTGAGGACCTTCGCCAGGATCTTGACCGCGCTCGGCCCGTCGAAGGGCGGCTGGCCGCTCAGACACTCGTAGAGGATCACGCCGACGGCGTACAGATCCGCGCGCAGATCGACGGGCTCGGCCGACGCCTGCTCCGGCGACATGTACCGCGGCGTACCGAAGACCGTCCCGGCCTGGGTGATCGGCTTGGCCGAGTCGGCCTCCTCGCGAGCCGCGAGCTTCGCGATGCCGAAGTCGAGGATCTTCACCTGCGTCCGATCGAACTTCGGAACCAGCATGATGTTCTCGGGCTTGAGATCGCGATGGACGACACCGAAGCGGTGCGCGTGGGACAGACCGGAGAGGATCTGCACCGCCACGTCGACCGCGGTCATCGGCGCCAGCTGTCCCTGATGGCGGAGCCGCGCCGCCAGCGAC
Source organism: uncultured delta proteobacterium (assembly GCA_963803435.1). Lineage (GTDB taxonomy): Bacteria > Myxococcota > Kuafuiibacteriia > Kuafuiibacteriales > Kuafuiibacteriaceae > CAWDML01. The sequence goes on from CAWDML010000001.1 coordinate 2,437,277, forward strand.
TCGCCCTCGAGATAGTCCATGACCAGGTACAGCGAGCCGTTGGGCTGGCGGCCGAAGTCGGTGACCCGCACGATGTTGGGATCGTCGAGCTGGCAGACCGAGCGCGCCTCCAGCTGAAACCGCTCCACCACCGATGGCAGCGAGCTCAGCTCGGGACGCAGGAGCTTCAGCGCCATCTGCTTGAGCAGGAGCATGTGCTCGACGCGATAGACCACCGACATGCCGCCCTCGCCGAGCTCGTCGATGACGCGGTAGCGATCGCCGATGACGTCGCCCGCCTTGAGGGTCTCGGAGCCGCCGAGGACGTCGCCGGTCGTCGCGATCTCGGGCGGTGTCACGTCTCGCAACGGCTCGGTATACTCGTCGAGCACCTGACGGGGCGTCTTGCGCACCGCGATCCCGCGGGCCGAAGGACCCTCCTCGTCGCTCGCACGGGGTCGCGGGACGTTGGGGAGCGTGTTGGCCTCGGGATCGACGGAGGCGGGCTTCGGTGTCGTGCTGACGATGGCATTGACCAGCGCGTCGACGTCGAACGAGCCGTCGGTGCTCTCGAGCGACGAGAGCGCCCCGGAGTAGAGCTGCTCGTTGGTGAGCCGCGGCGGCGACCGCGGCGGCGGGATTCTTCTTCGGCGGCGGCGTGTGCGGCGGAGGCGTCATCCGGGCTACGTCGCCGGTCTTGGCGCGGCTGACGATCGCGTTGACGATGGCGTCGACGTCGAAGGGGTTGAGGTCGCCGCTCTCGTCGAGCCGATCCAGCGCGGCGATCGGTGGGGCCGGATGCTCGTCGGACGGCTCGACCGCCCGCACCTCCGGCACCGGCAGTGAGTCTGGGGGGTCCCGGTCCCTTGGGTCTCGGTCGGGCAAAGCCCGCCCACCCATCTCCGCTCGCATTCGCTCGCTGCGCGCCTCGCTTGCGGGAGGAGCCCGATTGTCCGTCTCCGCGCGGGTGCGCTCGCTGCGCGCCTCGCTGGCGTCGATCAGCTTGTTGACGAGGTCGTCGATGTCGTACTCGGGGTAGAAGCCGCTCGGGTCCTCGGTGGGGGCGCGGGATCCGTTGGCGGGGGTGCGGGTGCGCGGCGCGGTCTCGGGGCCGAAGAGGTCGGAGCGGGCTTCGGCGAGGGCGGTGGCGGAGAACGTGCTCCGGCGAGAGAGCGCGCGGAAGGTCTCCTCGACCTTGCGGAGCGACGGGCGTGTCCGCGGAAACTTGGAGAGCATCGCGGTGATCAGCTCGTCGATGGGCGGATCCACCTCGGGTCGCTCCATGCGCAGCGGCGGCGGCGTCTCGCTGATGATCGCGTCCTTGATCTCGGCGACCGTCTCGCGGCCGAAGAAGCGCGCGCCGGCGATGGCGTCGTAGAGCGTCACGCCGAGCGAGTAGATGTCCGTGAGCTCATCGGGCTTCTGCCGCGCGAAGAGCTCGGGCGCCCGATAGGGAAGCTTTTCCCGCGACGGCGGCAGACACATGCGCGAGCGACCGAGCCCGACCCCCAGCAGGCGCACCTGGCCGCCCGGGAGGATGAAGATCGAGTGCGGGGAGATCGAGCAGTGGAACATGCCCTTCGACTCGCCCTCCGCCCACGGGGTCTGGTGCGCCGCGCGGAGCACGTGAACGATCTGGAGCCCGATCCAGATGACGATCTCCCACGCGGGTGCGCTCCCGGCAGCGCCCACCCGCTGGATCCAGGCGTCGAGCGTCTGACCCCGGAGGCGCTCGCTCGCGATGATCGTGTGTCGTCCGGCCTTCCCGGCGAACAGCGTCCGCGCCGCATTCTCGTGACGGAACGCGACAGCCCCAGGAGCTTCAGCGTTCAGGATCGTCGCAAAGCGGGGCCCCTCCGCGAGCTTCGCCTCGATCACCTTGATCGCGCAGAGCGGACCCGCGGGATCGGAGCGATCGCGGCCCTCGAAGATCTGGCCCGTCGCCCCGCGCGCGATCGAATCGAGGAGCTCGAATCGCTCGAGCTCTGTCACCTCCGCCTCCACGAAGACCTCAGGCAGGTTAGCGAGCACACCCCTGGGGCAAAAGATGTGGGGACACCGCCCACGCTAGGGTGAGTCATGCGCGCCTTGCGGGAGCGCAGGCGCCCAGCGCAGGTACGCACGCTCGGCGCCCTCGGGCGTCGCGTCATCGCGCCCCGCGAACTGCGTCTCCCCACTCTTGGTGTTCTCGAACTCCTCGGCGGTCACCGGAACGACCTTGAACAGGTTGACCCGATGATCGGCGGCGACGTCGATCTCTCCGGCCGGCACCAGGTCGAAGTACTGCAGGTTGTGTTGCGGTTGGCGCAGCTGCACCGTCGCGTACGCCTTGAACGTGCGGCCCGCCTCCGGGTCGAGGAGCAGCTTACCCAGCGCCGACAACACCTCGGCGATCGGTGGACCGTAGTTGCGCGTCTCGGCGAACAGCTCCACGTACACGTTCTCGCCGTCGATCGACTGGCGCGGAACTCGGCCGAATCCGACGGTCAGGACGATGTGCGTTCGCCCTCGCCCGATGCGACGGAACGCGTAGACGGTGTGCTCCGGCGCCGCGCCCTCGGCCGGGAATCTCTTCTCGTCCACGGGCCGCGATCGATTGCGAAGCCGGAACTCGCGGAGCAGCTCGTTGCGGTAGGCGTCGTCGGCGATCTTCGGCGCCAGCGGCGGCGGCGGCGGCGGCGTGGGCGCAGGCTTCGGGGTGGCGGGCGTGACCGTCTGCTGCGCGACCGGCGGTGGTTGCGAGGTCGTCTGCGTCCCGCACGCGGCGACCGCGAGCAGCGCAGAGAGCCCGATGCGCTTTTTTCCCGCCATGCGGGAGACCTACTCCAACTTTCTCAGGGCAGGAAGAAGACGAGCGCGGTGGCGGCCAGCGCGGAGAGGAGGCTCGCCCCGACCACCCGGTTCGCCAGGCTCTTGGCCTCGTCGACCTCGGCCCGAGAGCAGACGGGCTCCACCTCCCCGGCCTCATTCACGCGGGTCCGCCGATTCACGTGGAAGGGGCAGGTCCGGTACAGGCCCTGCATTGCGCCCATCGCGGCCCCCATGAACGGGATGAACAGCGCCAGGCGCCAGATCCGCGGGATCGGGAGCTGAACCATCAAGATCGTGAGACCCAGCGCGATGGTGGTGGAAACGATGGCCTGCCGGAGCCGGACGTTCTGGGCCCCGGCGCCGAGGTTGTGACCAGGCAGCGCGCGATCTTCGCGGACGAGTCCTCGCATCGATGGGTCCCAGGCTAGCCGCGACGGATCGGCGGACGCAAGCGCGCTATAGTCGAGGCTGCGGGGATGAGCGGGGCGTTCGGCGACTATTTCGACGTCCGGGAGGGGGAGGGACCGCTGGTCCTACAGACGACACTCACCCTCGCCGGCCTGATCGCAGCGCACACGATGCTGGAGACGGCCCGGGACGCGCTGTTCCTGGGTGAGCTGACCGCGAACCGACTTCCGCTGGTTTACGTGCTCCTGGCGGGGCTCTCGATCATCGTCGCAAAAACGAACGCTCGCTTCACCGAGAGCTTCGGACGCCGCAACGGCCTGATCATCACGCTCCTCGGCGCCGCCTACGGCACGATCCTCATCTTCCTCCTGCCCGAGTCCAAGGCCTCGATCTTCGGCCTCTATGTGTGGAGCGCCACGCTCGGGACCGTGATGGTCGTCCAGTTCTGGATGTACCTCGGGAGCGTCTTCACGGTCTCGCAGGGCTCCCGACTCTTCGGGCTGGTGACCTCGGGCGGCGTGCTGGGCGCGGTCCTGGGCGCCTCGCTGTCGGTTCTGGTGCTGCGCCTGTTGCCGGTGTCGTCCCTGCTCCTGATCTCGTCGGGCATCTTCCTCCTCACCGCGCTCGGGCTGACGAGCCTGAGCGTCGACGCCCCGGAGGCGCCCTCGAAGCGCCGGCGGGACCCGCCGATCGCCTCCGGCTTCGGTCTCTTCAAGCAGCACCCCTACCTGGTGCGGATCGCAGGGCTGCTCACGATCTCCACCGCGGCGGTGCTGGTCACCGACTACCTGTTCAAGTCGGCGGCCGCCTCTCACTACCGCCCCGAGGAGCTGGGCCGATTCTTCGCCAGCTACTACGCGGGTCTCAACGCCGTCGCGCTGGTGGTGCAGGTCTTCATCGCGGGACGCCTCGTCGATCGCGCCGGCGTGATCAGCGCCTTCCTCGTCCTCCCCGTCCTGCTCAGCGCCGGCGGTATCGGCACGCTGATCCTCGGCGGCGCGTTCATGGCGGTGCTGCTGACCAAGGGCGCCGACGGCTCACTGCGACACTCGCTGCACCGCATCTCGACGGAGCTCCTCTGGCTCCCGCTCCCCGACTCCGTGCGCGCGCGGAGCAAGGCCTTCGTCGACACGGTGGTGGTGCGGAGCACGCAGGCGCTGGTCGCCGGGCTGCTGCTCGTGCTGTCGATGTTCGCGCTCGACTCGGTGCCGATCCTGGCTGCGGTGGTGGCGGTCCTCTCGATCGTCTGGATCGCGTGGGCGTTCTCGCTCCGGGGGCCGTACCTCGATCTCTTCCGCCGGGCGCTCAACCGCAGCACGCCCGACGAGAAGCGACACCTCCAGCTGGACCTGAATGCGATCGAGGTCGTCGTCGAGCGGCTGTCGAGCCGCGATCCCGGCGAGGTGATCGCGGCGATCGATCTGCTCGCCGCCAGCCACCGCGCGCGGCTGATCCCTGGGCTGATCCTGTATCACGAGGACGAGTCCGTCCTGATCCGCGCCCTCGGCGTGGTCGGAACGCCCGATCGGCGCGACTGGATCCCGCTCGCCGAGCGCCTGCTGGATCACCGCTCGCCCAAGGTCCGCGTGGCGGCGCTCCGGGCGCTGGCTCGGACCGGCGACCGCAAGTCGATCGAGGCGCGCATGCTCGACATCAGCCCGTACGTCCGGGCCCACGCCGCGTTCTGGTTGGCGAACCTTCAGGAGGACGCGCCGCCGATCGACGATCCCGGGGTGGCGCAGATCCTCGAGATGGGCGCGTGGGCGGCGGGCGGCGACGCGCAGGTGGGCCTTCTCGAGGCGATCCGCGCCGGCGGCGACGAGCGCTGGATCGACGTGATCGCCGTGCTGGCTGCGTCGGAGGACCAGCGCGTCTCGGAGGCGGCCGTCCTCGCCATCGGGAAGGTGCGCGACGAACGATTCCTCCCCTTGTTGATCGACCGGCTGGGGATGCGCTCGAGCCGCGACGTGGTGCGCGAGGCGATCGTCGCGCTCGGCGATCCGGCACTCGACGCCCTCGAGAAGGCGCTCTCGGATCGATCCACCGCGCGCGCGATCCGCCGCCACCTCCCGCGCACGATCTCGCGCTGCACCGTCCAGCGCGCCGCCGACATCCTCACGCGGCAGCTCCTCGCGGAGGAGGACGGGACCGTGCGCTTCAAGATCCTGCGGGGGCTGGGGCGGCTGGCGGCCGAGCCGTCCATCCGGATCGATCGAGAGGCGATCGAGCGACGGATGAACGCGGAGTTGATCGAGCACATGCGACTTCAGTCGCTGTGCGCTCCGATCCAGCGCGACCTCGCGCAGAGCCCGGACGCGCGGATGAGCGGCCGCCTGCTGGTGGGGCTCCTCACGGACAAGATGGACCAGGCGCTCGAGCGCGTGTTCCGGCTGCTGCAGATCTCTCACCGCAACGAGGACATCCGCAGCGTGGCGTTCGCGGCCCGCTCCCGGGACAAGCGCGTGCGCGCGCAGGCGCTCGAGTTCGTGTCGACGTTGACGCTGTCGTCGTCGATCCCCGAGAACCGCGAGCTGCTACGGATCATCATCGACGACCTCTCGCCCGAGGAGCGCCTGCGCCGCGCCGCCGTCTACATCCCGGGTGCGCCGCAGACGCATCGCTCGGCGGTCCTGAAGCTGCTCGAGGACGAGGACGAGGCGCTCGCCGGAATCGCCACCTACCACGGGCTGCAGATCGGCGGGCTCAAGCAGGAGGTCCTCAACATCTCCAAGGACAGCCCGCTGTGGAAGCAGGTGAAGGCCATGCTCGAGGGTGTATCCGGCCTGCGCGAGGTGCCCAATGTCGCGTGACGACGCGGTCCAACGCGAGCTCTTCATCCGCACGTTCTTTGCCATGGCTGCGCCCGAGCGCGTGACCAACCAGCTGGTCGCCAGCATGCGCGACGTCGAGTTCCCCGCCGGCGCGATCATCTTCCACGCCGGCGACCCGCCCGATCAGCTCTTCTTCGTCTCGAGCGGCACGGTGCGGCTCGAGGCCGAGGGCGAGAAGCCGTGGACGTTCGAGACGACCTCGGTGATCGGCATTCTCGACGCCGCGCTCCAGCGCAACCACGCGCGCACCGCGGTGGCGGGGACCGAGGTCCACGCGATCGTGATCGACTTCGAGGACTATGCCGAGATCATGGAGGACAACTTCGACTTCACCCGGATCGAGATGATCCAGGCGGCCCGGGCCATCCATCAGCTATCGCTGAAGCTACCCTCCAGTCGCGTCTTTCCCTCCGCGGAGCTGGAGAACCCCGCCGGGATCGAGATCGTGCGGGCGGGTCGCCCGCTCAACCAGATCGAACGGCTGGTGGTGCTGCACAACGCACGGTACTTCACGAACGCGCCCATCCAAGCCCTGGTGACGCTGGCGAAGGTCGCGAAGGAAGAGACCTGGAAGTCCGATGACGTGCTCTTCCAGCCTGGAGATCCGACGCACGAGATCCGGATCGTGTCGTCCGGCGAGATCAGGATCACCCGCGACTATCCTTCGATCGAGGCGGTGTTCGCTGCCGGCGGATTGATCTGCGCGACCGCCGCCATCGGTTGCGAAGTCTACGAGTACACGGCGACCGCGCTGACCGAGGCGACCACGCTCGTCATCCTCAAGGAGGATCTGTTCGACGTGATGGAGGATCACTTCGGCCTCGGTATGACGCTGTTCGGGTTCGTCGCCCGGGAGAACGAACGGATCCGCGGCCAGCTCGTCGCCGAGGACAGGCGCCCCGAGACTGAACCGACGGCCGTGGCCGTGACCGGGTGAAGCTTCCCGGGACAGCCCTCGTCCTGCCGGCGGTGGTGGCGTCGGCGGCGTGCGCGACGGCGAGACCCCTGGTGCCGCTCGGCGAGGGACAGGTCGCGATCGACGGCGCGGCGCCTTCGGTCGTGTTCGCGTCGAGCCCGCCGATCCGCGTGCCGAGCCCGACCATCGGCGTGCGCTACGGCGTGACCGACACGAGCGAGGTGCGGCTGACGTTTCATCCGCTGCACCTGTTCCTCGAGCACCGCCCGATCCTCGGGCTGGGCGGGGGCGGCATCTTCCACCTCTCGCCGGCGGACGGATGGGTGCCGGCGCTCCACTTCACCGCCGACCTGACGCTGTTCGTGCCCCTGAAGGGCGGCGGCGGACCTGCCGCCATCGCGATCGGTGACGCGGCGGTCCTGGTGCACTGGGAGCCGTGGAGGTGGCTGTTCCCGTACCTCGCGTTCGACGCCGCGGCCGCGAGCCACCAGCGGGAACCGATCACCTCCCTGTATGCGGGGCTCCAGCTGTGGCCTCGGGGCATCCTGGAGTTCTCCCTCGAGCTGGGCTGGTTCGCCTTCTCCATCCCGCGGGACGAGCTGACGCTGCCGCTGGTGGGGCCGGCGCGCGGCGTCTGGTACGTGGGGTCGGCGATCTCGCTTCGCCTGGGACGGAGGTCACCGTGAGATCGATGTTGCTGGTGCTGCTCGGCTGCGCCTCTTGCGTGAACGCGGACCGATTCATCGTCTTCATCCCGAAGCAGGTCGACGCGTACGAGCTGCCCGACAACCGGATACCGGCCGATCAGCTGGAGGAGATCGAGCTGACGGCCAGCGACGGCACGCGGCTGTTCGCGATGCTCGCCTCGCAGCCGACGCCGGCGCGGACGATGCTCTTCTGCCACGGACAGGCCGAGAACATCGACGAGGCCTGGGGTCGCACCATGGCGCTGTTCGATCAGGGCTACTCGGTGCTGGTCCTCGACTATCGCGGATACGGGAAGAGCGACGGTGAGCCGAGCGAGGAGGGGCTCTACCTCGACGCGCAGGCCGCGTTGGACCTCCTGATCGATCGCGGCGTCACCCGCTCGGATCTGGTGATCGTAGGCTTCTCGATGGGAACCGGCGTGGCGACGGAGCTCGCCTTCACGAACGACGCGGCGGCGCTGGTGCTGGGCGCGCCGTTCACCTCGATGCGCGAGCTGGTCGAGGGCTCCGCGCCCGGCGGGGTCCCGCACGATTGGATCTCCACGGTCGAGATGGACACGCTCGCGCGGATCCCGACCATCGGCGAGCCCCTGGTGGTGGCGCACAGCCGGGACGACCCCCGGATCCCGTTCCGCATGGGCCAGCAGGTCTTCCGGAGCGCAGCCGAGCCGAAGATCTTCCTCTCGTTCGACGATGCAGGTCACGGCGGGTTGATCATCCGGGCGGCACCCGAGATCGGTAGCGCCCTCACGCGTCTGCTCGGCCCCATGTAGGAGGTCGGGAGCTACCAAAGCGGGCTGCGCTTGCTTCAAGCTCGATGGGCCAATGGATCTGTCGCGCATGCTCGCCAAGTGCGTCCGCGATCAGTGGTCGATCAGCGATCTCGACTTCGACCGTCCTCCCCGGCCGATGAGCCGAGCGGACGAGATCTCGGTCTGCCAGTATTTCACCAACATGGCCGGAATCGAGCGTCTGGCCGGAGCGCTGTTCCGCGAGCAACGGCTGCGCGCGAAGATGCCTGCGCTCCGGGAGATCTTTCGGACGTTCGAGATCGACGAGCTCCGCCACTCGCACGTGGCGCGGCTGCTCTCCGATCACTACGACGTGCATCATTACCGCGACTACCAACCCGATCCGCACCTGGTGAAGTTCGCGCCTGCGTTCGTGAACGCGATCCGCTATCTGACACCCGAGGTCGCGAACACGTACATCACGTGTGGCGAGATCATCCTCGATGTGGCCCTCCTCCGCTCGCTGAACGACTTCGTCAACGACCCGTTGAGCGATCGAGCCATGGGCTTGATCAACCGCGACGAGTCGCGACACATCGCCGTCGACTTCCACATGATCGACTACTACTCCTCGGAGTCGTATCTGGACGACCTGAAGCGGCTACCGCGGTTGTCGATCCGGCACCGCGCCGAGGGCTGGGCAGCGCTCGCCCGCATGCTCTTCCACGCACGCCCGTTCCTGAAGGCCGTGTTCTTCGAGCCCATGGATCTGGTCGATCCCACCGGGCGCCGTCTCAAGGAGGCGTTCAAGCGGATCCAGCTCATCGGCACCAAGCCGCGTGTGCGGAAGCGCCCGTTCGTGCGGTTCATGCTCGCCATGCAGGAGCTCTTCAACACGCCCATGGTCGGGATCGTATTCGGGCGCGCGCTGATCCGGGTGGTGGGCGTCGACCCCCGGGTCATGCGGACGCTCTACGACGACGACGAGAAGCACCGCGCCCAGGCCGCCAGCTTCGACGCCCTCGCGGAGGAGACGCTCCAGCTCAAATATCAGTGCTGACCGCCATGGCGAAACGCAGCACCGCCGCCGGCACATGGGTTGCACGCGTCTTCGGTAGGTCGAGCCATGGATGGGAGACGGAACGTCGGGTGGAACCAAGGCCTCACGGGAACGCTGATCGAGGGGCGCTATCAGGTGCTGAAGCGCCTCGGGGCGGGGGGGATGGGCACCGTCTACGCGGCCCGCGACCTGACGCTGGAGCGGGACGTGGCGATCAAGATCGGCCGCCCCGGCGCCAGCACGATCGAGGTCGAACGCTTCCTGCGCGAGGGTCGGATGGTGGCGCGCCTCGATCACGCCAACATCGTCAGGGTCTTCAATCTGGGACGGCTGCCCGGCGGGCGGCCGTACATGGTGATGGAGCTGCTCGAGGGCCGGACCTTCGGCGAGGTCTTCCGCGAGGGTCCGGTGGAGCTGAGCCGGATCATCGATCGCCTCTGGGAGATCGGGACCGCGCTCGACTTCATCCACGCGCGCGGCGTCGTTCACCGTGATCTCAAGCTCGACAACCTGATGCTGGTCCGCCGCAGCGACGGCCGCGAGGTCGCGAAGGTCTTCGACTTCGGGATCGCCGTCGATCGAAACGACACCGCCGGGAGGCTCACGCGCGACGGGAGCATCATGGGCACGCCGCTCTACATCGCGCCCGAGCTCGTCGAGACGGACCGGCTGGGGCCCAGCACCGACATCTATGCGTTCGGCGTGGTCATCTATCAGCTCCTCACCGCGGTTCCGCCGTTCGAGGCGCGCTCGCCGATCGAGCTGCTCCGGCTCAAGGTGGATCGCGCAGCGCCGCTGGTGTCGTCGCAGCGGCGCGGCATCACCCGCGACCTCGACGCGGTGGTCGCCCGCGCCCTGGCCCGTCGTCCGGAGGACCGCTACCCCACGGCCGGCGAGCTGGTGCGCGGCCTGGCCCGCGCCCTCCCGCTGCGAACGCCCGAGCCCGCCCGTCCCAACCGCCAGCTGGCGATCGCCGGTTCGGTGGCGTTCATCCTGGCGGCGCTGATCAGCGGCTACGCGACGCTGGCGGCGCACCACATCGAGGCGCGATCGGTCGCCGCCTCCGGCACCGAGGTCGCGATGGGCCGAGACCCGAACTGAGCGTCAGGCCCGAAGATAGCGGTAGTACTCGATCCCGGTCTCGTCGAAGTCGTTGGACCGATCGCCGACGCGGTCGATCACGAACTCCTCCTCGGCCAGCTCGGGAAGGTCGGCGCGGCGGCCGCCGTGGAGCGCATCGTACTGCGCCTCCGTCAGGTCGACCGCGCCCTCGAAGCTGGCCGCGAATCCGATCCGCCGCGCCGCGCTCCGCCAGCCCGGACGGACGCGCATCGGGATCGCCTCGGCCGCGTCGCCACTGCCGTACCCGATCGCCAGGAGCGGCTGACCTTCGAGGGCCGCGCCCTCCTCCGCAGCGTGCTCCATGCCGGCGGCCAGCCACCCGGGAAGCGCGGCCGTGTACAGATTGCCGACGTCCTTCATCAGCTCGGCGCCGAGCCGCATCTTGGAGCCGACGATCTCCTCATAGACCGGCGAGGTCCTGAAGGCGCGCAGCACCTCCATGCCGAGCGGATAGACCTCGTCGTTCATGCGGCGCTCCTCGACCAGCGTGAACAGACGGGGCGACGACTCCATCTCCTCGGTCAGCGCCGCCAGCGAGACCTTGGCGAGGTCGGCGTAGGCCGCCAGCTCGGCGCGATCCTCGGCGCTTCCGTGGGCCAGGCCGAACAGGTAGCCGAGCGCCCAGCCGGTCTCGGGCATGCGCGCGTAGGGGCGGTGCATGAAGGCGGCGGCGAGGTCACGGAAGTAGTCGCCGCGCGAGGCGCCGTTCTTGGTGAACATGTCGTCGAGTGCAGCCAGGACCTGATCCACGTAGCAGGTCGTCGAGTACTTGCCGTTGAACACGGGGAAGTCGCGCAGGTGGCCGGACTCCGGCGGCGACTGGTGTGTGTAGCGGATGAACGGCTTGCGGAAGTCCGGCCCGCGATAGTCGGAGGCGCTGCCGGCGTGGACCAGATCGAGCTCCAGCAGCCGGGCCTCGCCGTCGAGCAGCATCGCCACCGCGCCCGCGCCCTGCGTGGGCTCGCCGGTCGAGCCTCGCTCGTACTCCGCGATGTCGGAGCAGACCACGATCGCCTTCTTGTTCCGGCCGTCGAGCGCGAGATAGCGCGCGGCCGCCTTCATCGCGTAGACCCCGCCGAGGCACGCATGCTTGAACTCGGGGACCTCGCAGCTGCGGTTGAGCTCCGGCTGGCCTTCCTCGCGAAGCGCGGAGTCGACCATGCCCTTCACGATCACGGCGCCGGCCGAGTTGTCGGTGCTCGACTCGGTCCCGAGCGCGAGATAGCCGATCGAGCGCGGGTCGACGTCGTTCTGACGGATCAGCCGGAGGACCGCGCTCGCCGCCATCGTGTAGACGTTCTGGCGCGGGCCCCGCATGCGGAAGCTGCTGCCGACGACCGCGCGGATCTTGTCGGCCAGGGCTGCCCCGTCCACTCGCACCAGCGCTCGAGCTGGACCCGGTAGGGTGGAAGGTAAGTTGCGAATCCACTGATACCCAGGGTTTGTGACATCTCGCGGCGGTGCGTACGCCAAAACGCGCGGAAAGGTCCATCAAAAGCTACATTCGAATTCGTGGCTCCGAGCGACCGGCTCGACGCGCTGGTGCGGCTCCAGAAGCGCCGGCTCGCGCTCGCGATTCACGACGCCAGCTTCCCCGCCGATGCCGACGAAAACGTCGGGCGTGGCTCACCGTACGATCGGGGCGCGCTGCGCTTTCTCGAGCGTATGAGGACGCTCGGCTTCAACGCGATCCAGCTGGGGCCGCAGGGGCAGACCTCGCGCGACAATCGCTCTCCGTACGACAGCACCGCGTTCTCTCGAAGCTGGATGTCGATCGCGCTTGGACCGCTGGTCGAGCGCGGTTGGCTTCCGCGTGAGACCCTCGACTCCGCGGTCGAGCACGCCCAAGGGGACACTCCCCATGCGAACGTCTACGACGAGATCCGAGCGGCGCTGGAGACCGTCTACCGTCGGGCCTCGAGCGAGGTTGCAAGCGAGCTTGCAGAGTATCGCTCGCGCCACCGGTCCTGGCTCGAGCCCGACGGCCTCTACGACGCGATCGAGTCGCTCCAGGGCGGGAGACACTGGCGCGACTGGCCGGAGCCGCTCCAGCGCTGTCGGCCGATGCCAGAGCACGAGCTGGCGGTCGACCGCTGGGCGCTCTGGCAGATGATCGCAGAAGCGCAGCACCGGGCGCTCTTCGACGCGTGTCGACGGATCGGGCTCGCGCTCTTCGGCGATCTCCAGGTGGGCTGGGCCGCGCGTGACGTCTGGCGGGCGCGCGCGCTGTTCCTCGAGCCGTGGCGCATGGGCGCACCGCCGAGCCGCACCAACCCGGAGGGTCAGGCCTGGGGCTATCCGGTCCTCGATCCCGACCGCTACGACGAGGGCGGGCTCGCGCTGTTGACGTCGCGCATCGAGCGGATGAGCTGGGCATACGACGCGATCCGGATCGATCATCCGCACGGCCTCGTCTGTCCGTGGGTGTACACGGACGACGTCGTCGCCGGAGGGCGCCTGTTCGGCTCACCGGAGCGCCCGGACCTGGCGCACCACGCCATCACGCGGATCGATCAGCTCGATCTCGAGGTCGTCCCCTGGGCCGACGGCCGCGAGCGCGGGCTCGACGCGTCGCAGATGATCGGTACTCGCGGCTATTCGACGCCGTCGCCGAGCACTGCGACGCGCTGGTCTGCGAGGTGCTGAGCACGCAGCCCCGACCGCTCGCCGAGGTGATGGCGCGCCACCACCTGGGCCGCTTCCGCGTGACGCAGAAGGCGAACCTCGACGATCCGTCCGACGTCTACCGGAGCGAGAACGCCAGGCCCGAGGACTGGATCATGGTCGGAACGCACGACACGCAGCCGATCTGGCTGCTCGCCCGCGACTGGGAGACCCGCGGGTTGGCCAAGGCCCAGGCCGACTACCTCGCGCGCCGCCTGCGCCCCCGCGCCGAGCCGGTCGAGCTCGAGCGCTTCGCCGCCGAGCTCGCGAGCGATCGGAGGAAGCTGGTGCACGCCAAGGTGGCCGACCTCTTCGTCAGCGAGGCCGAGAACGTGATGATCTTCTTCGCGGACCTCTTTGGGCTCGAGGAGATCTACAACCGCCCCGGCGTGGTCGATGAGAGGAACTGGACCCTGCGCGTAACGGACTGGGTACCTGCGCTCGATCTGGACGCCGTGCTCTGGCTGGCGCTCGAGACGCGCGGTCTGACGAGCCACGGCCTCGCGGAGCGATTGCGCCCGGCCTGGTGGTCCTGGCCGTCATCGGCGACGTGAAGTCGCCTTCCCGTCTACGCGTCGCGCTCGGTGCTTCGTGATTCCAGAGGCGGATCGGTCGGCTACGCCGGAGCGGCGGCGAAGCTCCGCGGGTCCGCGCTCGCCCAGGACCGGGCGTAGCTGTCCGGCACCTCGCGTCCCAAGAGCGCCCGATCCTCGAGGTACGGATACAGCTCCGCGTAGTTCCGGATCTCCGTGGGAGTGACCCGGCGGAGGATGTGCCAGCGGCGCAGCTTGCTCGGGTGGTCCAGCCCGGCGGCGCCGATGAGCTCGAGCAGACTGCTGACGGTCTCCTTCTGAAAACGAGCGACGCGCGGCGCCTTGTCCTCGACGACCAAGCCCGCCATCAGCTCGGGGCGTTGGGTGGCGACGCCGGTGGGACAGTCGTTGTTGTTGCAGCGCCGCGCCTGGATGCATCCGAGCGCCAGCATCATGGCGCGCGCGGAGTAGCAGGCGTCGGCGCCGAGGGCGATCGCGCGGGCCATGCTGAAGCCCGTCAAGATCTTTCCGGACGCGAACACGCGCACCCGATCGCGATACCCGATCCCGCGGAGCGCGTCGTCGACCAGGATCAGGCCTTCGGTAAGCGGACAGCCGAGCGTGTTCGAGAACTCGAGCGGCGCTGCGCCGGTCCCACCCTCACCGCCGTCGACCGCGATGTAGTCGGGGTGGAGGCCGCTCTCGTGGATCGCCTTCATGATCGCGAGGAGCTCGCGGCGCTTGCCGACGCACAGCTTGAAGCCGACCGGCTTGCCGCCCGAGAGCTCGCGCAGCTCCGCAACCAGCTCGAGGAGCCCGAGCGGAGTGGAGAAGGCGCCGTGCGCGGGTGGTGAGATGACGTCGTGCCCGAGCGGCACGCCGCGGATCTTCGCGATCTCGGGCGTGAGCTTCCGCGCGGGCAGGATCCCGCCGTGCCCGGGCTTCGCGCCCTGCGAAAGCTTCACCTCGATCATCTTCACCTGCTCGCGCGAGGCGTTCTCGACGAAGCGCTCGCGATCGAAGGCGCCGTCGGAGGCGCGGCAGCCGAAGTAGCCGGTGCCGACCTGCCAGATCAGATCGCCGCCCATCAGGTGGTGCTCACTGATCCCGCCCTCGCCGGTGTTGTGGGCGAAGCCGCCGGCCTTCGCGCCCAGGTTCAGCGCTCGCACCGCGTTTCCGCCCAGCGAGCCGAAGCTCATCGCCGAGACGTTGAGGAGCGATGCCGCGTACGGTTGCTTGCAGGTGGTCTCGCCGATCAGGATCCGCGGCACTTCATCGATCGCGACCGGAGCGAGCGAGTGGTTCATCCACTCGTACCCGACCCGATACACGTCGAGCTGTGTGCCGAACGGGACGGTGTCGAGCTCCCCCTTGGCGCGCTGGTAGACCAGAGACCGATCCTCCCGCGAGAACGGCTTGCCGTCCGTGTTCGACTCGACGAAGTACTGGTTGATCTCCGGACGGAGCATCTCCATCAGGTACCGCCCGTGTCCGATCACCGGGAAGTTCCTGCGGATGGCGTGCTTCTTCTGGACCATGTCCCAGAAGCCGACCAGCCCCACCGGGACGATCACCAGGAACAGGACCGCAGCCTCGCGCGTGAAGTAGGTTCCGAGAGAAGCCAGCGAGCCCGCGATCGCGAGGCAAAGGACGAAGATCCTTCTCATCTGCGCGCGCGAGTCTATCTCCCAAGTCTGGAGATCTGGAAAGTGGACGCTCCGAATGTGGTACCCTGTCGGCGCGTGGCCGCGCGAACGTCCTTGATGCTCCTGCTCCTCGGCGGATGCGCGAACGGCGCCGGGATGTATCGTGCGGGTCAGCAGGCCTACGCGAGCGGACAGCTCGAAGAGGCCCGCGCGGCCTACGAGGAGGCGGTGCGCGCAGAGCCCAAGAACGCTCAGTATCGTCACGCGCTCGACGCGGTCACCGGTGAGCTGACCTCGAGCCTCGAGGCGCAGGCGAACGCCAGCGAGCAGCGGCACGAGTGGCTGGCCGCGTCCCGCAGCTGGGCTCAGGCCGCCGAGCTGGTACCGGAGAAAGAGGACTACGCGGTGCGCCGCGATCTCACGCTCCTCAAGTCACAGGACCTCGATCCCGACGCCTGGTTCCACGGAGTGAGCGAGGTCGCCGCGCACCACCCGAAGCACGAGATCGTGCGGCGCACGCTCGAGAAGGCCGAGAAGCAGGCGTACCTGTTCCAGGTCGGGTTGGCCAAGCGCGAGATCGGGCTGCGCCACTATGCCAAGGCCGTCGAGCACCTCGACGCGGCGCTGAGGATCGATCCCCAGCACCCCGGCCTCTCCGACGCCGATCTCAACCGAGCGCACGCGCTCGCGCTGGTCGAAGAGGGCGATGCGCTGGTGGAGCAGGACAACCCGGTCGCGGCGGCCGAGCGCTTCCAGAGCGCCTATGCGCTGATGCCGGCGGCCAGCATCAAGCGCAAGCTCGAGCGGACCCGGTCCCGGGCGCGCGAGCTGATCGGGACGCTGGAGGCGGCCCGCAAGCACGCGGCCCGCGGCAACTACGCCACCGCCGTCAAGCTGTACTCGAAGCTGGTGCGGATGGAGGGCGCGCCGCCCGAGGCGGTCAAGGAGCTGTCCGAGCTCGAGCGGAAGATCATCGCGGACGTGGCGGCCGCCGCGAAGGGTGCGGTCGACCGCGGCGACCTGCGCGCGGCCCACGACTACCTGGCGCGCGGCCTCGCCCAGCTCCACCTCGGCCGTGAGTCGCGGTCGCTGGCCAAGGCCGGCCTCGATCGGATCGAGCGCGGCGAGCCCGCCACCGGTCTGGAGACGATCGAGAAGGCGAAGATCCCCGAGTCGGGGGCGTCGCTCTCGGCGGCGATCAGCGCCTACGCGCTGGCGGTGGCGAAGACGCGCGCGGCCGAGCTGGGCGAGGTGGCCAAGCGCGATCCGGCAGCGGCCCGCCGCCTCGCGGAGGAGCTGGAGCCTTTCCGCAGCTCGATCCCGGAGATCGGGGAGCTCGATCGAACGCTGCAGCTGGGGACGTTCATCGCCGAGATCGATTCGGGCGACCGAGTCGGCCCGACGTGGAGACGATTGAGCCGCGGCCGAGGCCCTGATGAAGGCGCTCGCGATGAGCCAAGCGCCGCAGGAGATCCGCGATCCGATCCGGAGCGGCTGCCAGGCGCTCGCCAAGCAGAGCTACGCCGAGTCGGAGCGGGCGTTCCTCGAGGTGAAGGCGCGCGAGCCTCGCTCGCGGCTCGCGAACGCCGGGGTCGAGATCGCACGGATCCGTCGCGAGGAGGTCGAGCAGCGAGCGCTGGCGGCGCTGGAGAAGGACGACGGAGGCGCGGCGCGGGCGGTCAGCGTCCTCGAGTCGTCGGTCGGGCTCGAGCCCGAGTCTCCCTACCTGATCAAAGCTCGCGAGACGCTGCTGGCCCGGCTGACCCCCAGCGTCAGCGACCGGCAGGCGGCCGAGCTCATCGGGCTGGCAGCGCGGCTGAGCGGGCTCGCGCCCTCGGCGCTGGCGGCCCTCTCGGAGGGCGCGAAGCAGCTCGAGAGCGGCGCCTACCAGCGCTCGGAGCGCGCCTTCGCCACCGCGCTCGAACACGCGCCTGAGGCGAAGGTCGCCGCCCGCGGTCTCGAGCTCACCGCCGCGCGCCGATCGCGGGAGGTCGAGGTGGCCCGCTCGGCCCAGCAGGCCGAGGCCGACGCGATCCGGAAGCGGATCGCCGAGGCCGACGCCAAGGTCGAGAGCAAGGACTGGAACGGCGCGCTGGCGATGTACGAGCGGATCGCGCGCGAGCCGGGTGCACCCCCGCTCGAGGCCAAGATCGCCGCCGCCGAGGCGGGCATGATCGCGGAGGTGCTCGAACGGGCGGACCGTGCCTCGGAGCACGGGCAGTGGGAGCCCGCCCAGAGAGCCCTCACCGAGGCGCTCGAGCGCCTGCATGCGGACGAGGCAGCCAAGGCGAAGGCGAAGAGCGGCCTCGATCGGATCGCGGGCGGGTCGCCAGGCCAAGGCATCCAGCACGTGCGCGGGGCCGGGCTGACCTCAGCGCCCTTCCTCGCAAGCGTGGAGCGCTTCGCCGCGATGATGGCCGAGGCCCAGCTCGAGGCGGCCCGCAAGATCGCGGACAAGGATCCGAATCGCGCCTCCGAGATATTGCGCGAGCTCTCCCCCTTCGAGGCGAGCCTCGCGGGCATCCGCGAGCTGCGGAAGAAGCTCAAGGTCGACGTCTTCACCCAGAAGCTCGAGCGGGCACAGCTGGCGGCCGAGGCGGACAACAGGTCGGAGGCCGTGCGCGTCCTGGAGGACGCGGTCGACGCGGGCAAGGCGCCCCCGGCGCTCAAGCGCGGTGTGCTGGCCGGTTGCGCCGCGTTGAAGCAGGAGCAGTGGATCGAGGCGGAGAAGGCGTTCAGCGACGCGCTGGGGGCGTCGCCGGAGTCGAGGATCGCGGACTACGCGCTCGACGTCGCCCGCACGTTCCGCCGGCGGGCCGAGACCCGCGCGCTCGACACCATCCGCAGGGACAAGCCAGGCGTGAGCGAAGCTGTGGCCGTGCTGGCGGCGTCGCGCGAGATCGAACCTGCCGATCCGGTGCGGGCCGACGCCGCCAAGGTCCTGCTCGATCGGCTCAAGCGGACCAAGCGTCTCTCCAACGGCGGTGCGGCCGAGCTGATCGGCCTGATCGCCCGGCTCGAGGGCGACGGCGAGGTGGGCCGCGGCGCCGAGGCGCTTCGGGCCGGCGATCACGCCGCGGCGGCCGCCGCCTTCAGCGGAGTGCTGGCGAAGGACCCGCGGCGGGAGATCGCGAAGATCGGGCTGTCCCGATCGCAGGCCAGCTTGACGGAGGGGGTGGCCAAGGGAGACGTGCCGATCGAGAACGAAGCGACCGCCCTGGTGCTCCGCTCGCTGCTCGATCGCCGTCCCCAGGACGAAGACCTGCAGGCGACGCTCGAGAAGCTGGTGCTCCGCGTGAAGGTGGCGCCGAGCCCCGAAGCCGCCGGCAAGTACCTGGGGCTGGCGGCGGTCGCGGGCGGAGTGAAGGGACCGCTGCGAGAGAGCGTCGACTCCGGCGCCGGTGCGCTTTCGCGCGGCGACCTCGAGGAGGCCGCGCGATCCCTCAGCCGCGCGGTCGAGATCGATCCGTCCAACGCGATCGCGCGCGCCGGCTTCGAAGCCGCCAAGGAGGCGAAGAAGTCCGACCTGGTGAAGCGGATCGTGGCGGAGGCGCAGGTGGGCCACGACGATCGCGTGAAGGCAGCGCTGGCGAAGAAGCTCGACGAAGGCGGCACGGTGCTCGAGGTCATGCTGAACGAGGCCGCCCGGCTCGCGAGCCTCGGCCACGATCTGGAAGCCTCCAAGATCCTGGATGCAGCCAACGCGGGAACCGAGGGGAGCGCCAAGGTCGGGGTGCGGCGGGCCAACGATCTCCTGGCCGCGGGCAAGCACCAAGAGGCGGAGAAGGCGTACGCGGCGCTGTCCGAGGCGTCGGAGGTGGCGGAGGCGGGCGAAAAGATCGCGTTCACCCGGCACATCCAGAAGCTGCTGGAGGGCGTGCGCGCGCTGGCCCGGCTCGAAGATCTCGACAACAGCGCGAAGGCGGCCGCCGAGATCTTCGCCATCGATCCGCGAGACTCCGACGTCAAGCGCGCGCTCGAACAGCTCTACGCCCACGCCGAGAAGTCCGCCAAGGCGAACGACACGGACGAGATGATTCGCGCGCTCTCGATCGCGGCGCTGGTGATCGGGCGGACCCAGGAGCTCGGTGCACCGCTGCGCGCACTCCGCGGCGGCCAGTCGGCGCAGGCCTCGGAGATGCTGCGGAAGATCGGCGCGGAGTTCGCCCAGGAGTCGGAGGACGAGGAGACCGCCGAGCGCGAGCCCGTGGTCACGTTCACCGAACACGCGCGCCGAGCGCTGGGGACCTCCAGGACGGAGGTCTCAGCAGGCAAGCCGTGAGGCTCACGCCATCAGCGGGAGATCGATTCGGAAGACGGTGCCGTCCGGGCCGGTGCGTTCGAGCGTGAGCTGACAGCCCGACTCGTCCGCAGACCGGCGCACCGCCGCCAGCCCCAGGCCGCGCTGTTCTCCCTTGCTGCTCGTGCCGGCCTCGAACACCTGATCGAGGAGGTCCGATGGGATACCGGGTCCGTCGTCGCGCACCCAGACCGAGACCGACGACTCGCCCGCCTTCACGCTGACCACCACGTGCCCCCCGTTCATCGCCTCGCAGGCGTTGAGCACCAGGTTCACGATGATACGCTCGAACGACGCCCGATCGCCGCAGGCCGACGGCAGCTCGGACACCCGATCGAGGGCGAGCTCGGTGGGGATGGTGGCGCGGCGCAGCCACGGGATCAGTTCGTCGAGCACCTCCCCGACGGCGAGCGCGCCCAGGCGCAGATCGCCCGGGTTGGCCCAATCGTGGAGGCGCCGCGACAGCTCACGACCATGGATGAGCGCACGCTCGGCCTGCTCCAGGATCTCGGGCGTGTCGTCGCCACCGAGCCGAACGAGATCGAGGCAGGCCTGCAGCACCGAGAGGACGTTGTTGATGTCGTGGCCGAGCACGGCGGCGACCTGGCCCCGCAAGCCGGCGAGGCGCTTGCCGATTCGACTGACGCGCACCTGACCGAGAAGCGCGCCGCTCTCGACCACCGGCACCCAGTCGATGCTGTGTGGGCGCGCGAGCACCTCGGAGATCCGCGTCGACCGCTGGATCGGCGGCACGGCCAGCAGCGGCAGATCGATCAGCCGGCGGCTCTGCGCGTGACCCACGGCGTTCCGCGGCGCCAGGCAGCTCCAGGAGCCATCGAGCTCGAGATAGACCGGACGCCCCTGATCGAGCAGCGGCAGCGCCTCGCTGAGCGTGGCGTACGGCCCGAAGGCGATCGCCTCCTCGAGGAAGCGCTCGACCGTGGCGTCCGGCAGCGTCACAGCTCCAGCTGTTCCTTGATGACCAGCTCGATCTCCAGGGCGACGTGTAGAGTATCGTCGGACTCCATCGCGCCCTCGGAGTGCCTGATCAAGAACGCGATGAGCTTCTCGCGGGGGACTCGGCGGAGGTGGGAGACGTTCACCAGGATCGACTCGATCACCGGATGCGTCACGTCGATGCGCTCGAAGCCGCCGGGCAGCATCTCTTGCAGCGCCTTCTCGATCGCCTTCGGGCCGATGTGGGCGCGCTTGCCGATGATCAGCGCGCTCTCGACCGGCGGCAACCGGAAGCGGCTCAGCCGGCAGTCGATGGAGACCGTTCGGCGGGGAGAAGAGATTGTCGAGGACACATCGTGCGACACGGCCGGCGATGCTAGGTCGTCCGTGTGTCGCAGTCCATGGCTCAAGGGAGATCCGAGAAACGGCTCCAGCCGCGCTCGAGCTCGTCGAGTGCGTCGGCGAGATCATCCTCATCGCCGTCCTCGATCGCGCGCTGCACGCGCGCCAGGTCGGTCTTCAAGCGATCCACGAGATCGGAGGACGCGTGCTGGCCCCATAGTGCGATCGACTGCTCGCCGGCGGCGCACAGCACGCGGGCCAGCGTGGCAAGATCCGAGAACCAGACCTCGTCCTCGTCCGGCAGCTCACCCGGGAGGCTCCAGGGCGCGACCGTGACGCGCGTCGCAGGCACCATCTCCTCGCCGCAGTACATGCAACGGTCGATGACGCCCGGGATCGGGCGACGGCATCCCGAGCATCGCACGTGATCGCACGTCAACATCGCCGCTCTTCTAACATCATTCGCGAGGACTGTCCTCCGGAGACTCGAGCCGCATCATGCGGATCAGCTCCCAGAGAGCCCTAGCAGTTCCTGCGTGCACGCTTGCCTCACCTGCGTAGCCGAAGATCGCGACCGCCGTCCGCTCCTTCGCGCGCCGCGCCCACACGCCGTGCACGAGAGTTCAATCCAACATCCGGCACCGCGCGATCTCTTCCGGAGGCTGGCTCGAAATCAGCGAGCGCTCGGTCGTGACCATTGGGCCATCGTGGTGGTGCCGACCGCAAGGTGCGCAGGGTCGATCTCTGCCCAGCCGCTCGGAGCGCGTTCGAGATCGTGACCTGCACCAGAGTGGACCCCCACGAGCGGTCCAGGAACAATCTAGCCCCGATGGGATCCAGAATGAAGCTCGGCGGACGGGCGCGACGATGAGGCTGACGCTGGCGGGGCATCAGGTGGAGGCGGTCTCCGTCGGCGGCGTGGAGACCTGCTTTCAGCTCCCAGAGTTCGACGTCTGCCTCGACATCGGTCGCTGCCCGCCGGGCGCCGAGCTGAGGAGCCGCGTGCTGCTCACTCATGCGCACATCGATCATGCCGCCGGCCTGCCCTACTACGTCTCGATGCGCGCGCTCACCGGGATGAAGCCGCCGTCGATCTGGTGCCCGAAGGCGAGCCACCCGGCGCTCGCGCGGCTGCTCGCCGTCTGGACCGAGATGCAGGCCGACGCTGAGCGATGCACGCTGACGCCGGTCGAGCCCGGGGATCGGATCGAGCTGGGGAAGAGCGCGTACGCCCAGGTCTTCCGGTCACCGCATCGGATCGCCTGTGCGGGATACACGCTCTTTCGGAGGAAGAAGAAGCTGCGCGAGGACCTCGAGCATCTGCCCCCGGAGGAGATCGGAGAGCGTGCACGGAGCGGCGAGGAGGTGAACCGGATCGTGGAGCAGGCCGAAGTCTGCTATCCGGGCGACACGATGGCCGACGTGATCGACACCGAGCCCACGGTGACGAAGGCCCGCCTGCTGCTGCTGGAGTGCACGTTCTTCTCGCCGAAGGTGGATGTCCGCAAGGCGCGTCGGAGCGGGCACATCCACTTCGATGAGCTGGCGGCCCGGGCCGACAAGTTCGAAAACGAGCTGATCCTACTGACCCACTTCTCGCGCCGGCACGCCCGCGGGGAGGCCGAAGCGGCGGTGGACAGCCTCCCGAAGGAGCTCAAGAGACGAATACGGCTCTTATTTCATGATCCTGGGCCCCTATGAAAGAGGCGCTCAGGTGAGGGACTGGTAGATCTCGCCGCCCGTCCGCTGGAACTCTTCGGACTTCTCCCGCAGGCCCTTCTCGAGGGCGGCGCGCTCGTCGACGCCCGCCTGCGCGGCGTACTCGCGGACTTCCTGGGTGATCTTCATCGAGCAGAACTTCGGGCCGCACATCGAGCAGAAATGCGCGACCTTGGCGCCGTCGGCGGGCAGGGTCTCGTCGTGGAACTCACGGGCGGTCTCGGGATCCATGGCGAGGTTGAACTGGTCCTCCCAGCGGAACTCGAACCTCGCCTTGGAGAGCGCGTCATCCCAGGCCTGCGCGCCGGGGTGGCCCTTGGCCAGGTCGGCCGCGTGCGCCGCGATCTTGTAGGCGATGACGCCGTCCTTGACGTCCTTCTTGTTGGGGAGGCCCAGGTGCTCCTTCGGCGTCACGTAGCAGAGCATGGCGGTGCCGAACCACCCGATCATGGCCGCGCCGATCGCCGAGGTGATGTGATCGTACCCGGGCGCCACGTCGGTGGTGAGCGGGCCGAGAGTGTAGAACGGCGCCTGATGGCAGATCTCCTGCTGGAGATCGACGTTCTCCTTGATCTTGTTCATCGGGACGTGTCCTGGCCCCTCGATCATCACCTGGACGTCGTGCGCCCACGCGCGCTGGGTGAGCTCGCCCAGCGCGCGCAGCTCGGAGAACTGGGCATCGTCGTTGGCGTCGGCGATGCATCCGGGCCGTAGACCGTCCCCCAGGGAGAAGCTGACGTCATACCTCTTCATCAGCTCGCAGATGCGATCGAACTCCGTGTAGAGAAAGTTCTCCCGGTGGTGCGCCAGGCACCACTTGGCCAGGATCGAGCCGCCGCGCGAGACGATCCCGGTGACGCGCTTGGCGGTCAGCGGAATGAACGGCAGCAGCACGCCGGCGTGGATCGTGAAGTAATCGACGCCCTGCTCCGCCTGCTCCTCCAGGACCTCCATGAAGAGATCGATCGAGAGGTCCTCGGCCCGGCCGTTGACGCGCTCGAGGGCCTCGTAGATCGGAACGGTCCCCACGGGCACGGGTGAGTTCCGGATGATCCACTCGCGGGTCTCGCGGATGTTCTCGCCTGTGGACAGATCCATGGCAGTGTCGGCGCCCCAACGGATCGCCCACTGCAGCTTCTCGACCTCGTCCTCGATCGAGGAGGAGACCGCCGAGTTGCCGATGTTGGCGTTGACCTTCACGAGGAACTGCTTGCCGATGATCATCGGCTCGAGCTCCAGGTGCTTCCTGTTCGCCGGAATGATCGCGCGGCCCGCGGCCACCTCGGAGCGCACCAGCTCCGCGTCCATGTTCTCGCGCAGCGCGACGAACCGCATCTCCTCGGTCACGATCCCGCGACGGGCGTAGTGCATCTGGGAGAAGTTCTGATCGCCGCGCTGCTCGCGGGCACGGATCCACTCGGCTCTGCGCTTCGGAAGCCCGGCCCGGACGTCGTGGCCCTGCGGACCGGTGGTGTCGTAGAGGCGCACCGAAGGCTCGCCGCCCGCCAGCGCCACCTCGCGGAAAGGAACGGCGAGCTCGTCGCCCACCATCACCTTGCCCGAGCTGGGAAAGCTGTCCTCGAGCGGAGGCAAGGTGCGCAGCTCCTTCACGTGCGCATCGACGGTCGGAAGCTTGGCGCCGGACATGCGCAGGTCCTAGCGGATTCTGGACCCGTAGACCATCGCTAATGCGGTACGATGGGCCTCCATGGTCTTTCCGGGGCGCTACTGGCACGCCACCGAATCGGGGAAGATCCAATGTGACGTTTGCCCACGCTTTTGCCAACTGAACGCGGGGCAGCGTGGCATGTGCTTCGTCCGCATGCGCGAGGACGACCGGATCGTCCTCACCACATATGGCCGCAGCAGCGGCTTCTGCATCGACCCGATCGAGAAGAAGCCGCTCAATCACTTCTACCCGGGGACCAGCGTCCTCTCGTTCGGCACGGCCGGTTGCAATCTGGCTTGCAAGTTCTGTCAGAACTGGGACATCTCCAAATCGCGCGAGCAGGATCGGCTGCAGAGCCAGGCGAGCCCGGACGGGATCGCTGCGGCCGCCCTCGAGAACGGATGCCGCAGCGTCGCGTTCACCTACAACGATCCGGTCATCTTCCTCGAGTACGCGGTCGACACCGCCCGGGCCTGCCGGGAGCGCGGGATCGAGACGGTGGCGGTGACCGCCGGCTACGTCACGCCCGAGGCGCGGACGGAGCTCTTCCGCGACATGACCGCGGCGAACGTCGACCTCAAGGCCTTCACCGAGGACTTCTATCACAAGGTCACCGCGAGCCACCTCGCCCCGGTCCTCGACACGCTCCGCTGGTTGAAGCGCGAGACGGACGTCTGGTTCGAGATCACCACGCTCTTGATCCCCGGCCTCAACGACGACTCGGACGAGATCGCCCGGGCCTCGGACTGGATCCTGGAGAACCTCGGCCCCGACGTGCCACTCCACTTCTCCGCGTACCACCCGGACTACAAGATGGAGATCCCGGCCACCCCGCCGGCCACCCTGACCCGGGCCCGCACGATCGCGCGCGCGGCCGGACTGCGCTTCGTGTACACCGGAAACGTGCACGACGCGGCCGGCGGCACCACGCTCTGCGCCGGGTGTGGCGCGACGTTGATCGCGCGCGACTGGTACGAGCTTCACGCGTTCCGGATCGAGGACGGCCGCTGTCCCGACTGCGGCGCGGCGGTCCCCGGGCGCTTCGCCGCCGAGGCCGGGACCTGGGGGCGGCAGCGGCTTCGCGTCGTCATGTGAGCGGCCGCCGGGATCGTCCGTTCGGTTTTCGAGGAGGTCCGGTTTTCGGACGGACAGCGCCGGACGAACCGGTGAACCGAGTGAGCGCGCGGCTGGTACGCGTGTTGCCAGGCGTCGCGCATGCTCGAAAAACTTCGACTCGTTCCCCTCTCTCTCTTGCTCCTGATCGGATGCCGCGGCCCGGAGGAGACGCGCGCGACCGAGGACCCGATCACCGGCGGTCGCATCGACCGCTCGCACGAGGCCGTCGGACAGGTCGGCGCCTTCGACGGTGACGCCGTCGGGTTCTTCTGCACCGGCACGCTGGTAGGACCGAAGACCGTCGTCACCGCCGCGCACTGTCTGTTCGACGGCGCGCGACGGGTCTATGCGCCCGAGCTCGCGTTCGAGGTCGGCGGCGTCGTGCATCGCATCGCCCGCTCGAGCGTCAACCCGGGGTACGATCCCGGCCGCGACGAGGGTTGGGAGGACGCGGCGATCCTCCGCCTCGAGGAGGCTTCCGAGGTGGGAGCGATCCCGGTCTCCATCGATCCGCCGCTCGAAGGGGTCGAGGCCGACGTGGTCGGCTTCGGCGTCACGCGCGCCAGCGGGCCCGGACAGGGCGTCGGGTCCGGCCGACGGCGCCACGCTCGGATCGCGCTGGGCCTCGTCACGGATCGCGAGATCTTCTACGACGCCTCCGCGAGCGGCGCCTGCTACGGCGACTCG
This sequence comes from uncultured delta proteobacterium, assembly GCA_963803435.1. GTDB lineage: Bacteria > Myxococcota > Kuafuiibacteriia > Kuafuiibacteriales > Kuafuiibacteriaceae > CAWDML01. The sequence goes on from CAWDML010000001.1 coordinate 2,463,475, forward strand.
GGCGGACCGATCCTCCAGAACGGCGCGCTGGTCGGCGTGACCTCGCGAGGAACCGGCGTGGACTGCCACGGGATCGACGTCGCCCAGCGGGCGGATGTCCTCAGCGTCTGGATCGGCGGCGCCAGCGGCCGCGACGCCTGCATCGGCTGGTGCGACGAGGAGTGATCCCGGCGCGCGTCAGAGCGCGCTCATCGCGTGGAAGCCGCAGTCGACGTGGAGAATCTCGCCGGTGATCGAGCGGGCCAGCGGCGAGCAGAGGAAGAGCGTGGCGTCGGCGACGTCCTGACCGGTGATCTCGCGGCGCAGCGGGCTCTTCGCCTTCGCGATCTCGATCATCGAGTCGATCGCTCCGATAGAGCGGGCGGCGCGGGAGGCGTAGGGCCCGGCGCTGATCAGGTTCACACGAACGTCGTGCTCACCGACGTGCCAGGAGAGCGTGCGGGCGTCGCACTCGAGCGAGGCCTTCGCGGAGGCCATCCCGCCTCCGTAGCCTTGGGTGACGCGGGTGGACGCAAGATAGGTGAGGCCGACCACGCTCCCGCCACGCCGCCGCATCCAGGGGAGCGCCGCACGGGTGAGCGCGACCAGAGAGTAGGCGCTGATCGATTGCGCGGTGAGGTAGGCGCCGCGGCTCGTCTCCAGGTGCGTCTTCTGGATCTCCGGCGAGAACGCGACCGAATGGATGAGGATGTCGAGCGGAGCGTCGTTCGAGAGCTCGCTGAACTTGGCGAGGGCCCCCGCGATGCTGATGTCGCCCTCGTAGCCCTTCTGGCCGCGGCTCTCCTCGGGAATGTCGGCGGCGGTGTCGTACTGGACGTCGCAACCGAAGAGGGCGGCGGGCCGAAGCTCGCCCTCGACCCCGTGGGGCAGCTTGCGGGACGGGGCGTATTTGCCACGATCGAGGAACCGCTCGACGATGCTGACCACGCGCGGGTGGCTCGCGAGATACAGCGTGGCGCCGGCCGCTTGCAGGGCCTTGGCGATCTCCCACGCAAACCCCTGGTCATCGGCGACGCCGGTGACGAACGCGTTCTTTCCCGAGAGGTCGAGCGGCAGCATGGGCGACGCACTCGAACAAGAATCTTCGCAGGAGGCAAGACGATATCAGGAGACGATCGCCGCCCGATCGACGAAGGGCAGCCAACGGAGCAAGCCGCGGCGCTTCCGGACCGGCGGAATCCGACGGCGGGCGCGTCCGCTCGGTCCTGGAAACCTCCACCACCTTCCGCACGGAGGGCGGGGGGCTCTTGGGGCGGTCGGAGGCCAGCTCCTCGGCGAAGGCGGGGACGGCACCGGCGTTCCAGTCGAAGATGTCGTCGACCGGGAAATCGGGATCGCCGTCGTAGATGCGGCGGAGGAAAAGGCCGAGCTGCGCGGCCGTACACTCGAGGTGCTGCAGCCGCATGATCCGCTCGAGGGCCTCGGCGAAGTGGAGCGCAGAGCCAAAGCAATCGGACGGCATCACGGCCAGCGCCCCGCGGAGCGCGGTGCGAAGGCCGGGGGTCGCGGGTACGCCCTCGAGGACCCGATCGATCGTCCGCTCGCGGTTCTCGCTCAGCACCATGCGGACGGTGTCGCTGGCGGAGCTGCCGTTGAAGAGCATCCGTCCGCTGAGCATTTCGGCCAGCACCACGCCGACCGAGTAGACGTCGCTGGTCACGCCGAAGCCTTCTCCGCTGATCTGCTCGGGGGATGCGTACTGAACCTTGCCGCGGAAGAAGCCGGGGCTGGTGAGCCGCTCCGCGCCGGCCATGCTGGCGATTCCAAAGTCGGTGAGCTTGACCTCACCGAAGTAGCTGACCATCACGTTGGAGGGACAGATGTCCCGGTGGGCGATCTCGAGCGGGCTCCCGTCGTCGTTGCGGGCGTGGTGGGTGTAGTGGAGCCCGCGCAGCAGCTGAGCGACGATGTGGAGGACGTACCGCATCGGCACGTGGCCCGCGATCCTGCGGGACTGATACACGACGTGCCGGAGGTTCTTGCCTTGGATGTGCTCGAGGACCAGCTGCGGCGCGCCGTTGTCGAAGAAGTAGTCGACGGCCCGGACGATGTTCGGGTGGTGGAGTTGGGAGAGCAGGAAGGCCTCCCGCTCGAAGAGGGTGCGGACCGCGGGGTCGTCCATCACGTCGCCCTTGAGCCGCTTGATCACGACCCTCCGGGAGAAAGCGCCGGGCCCGTCCGTCCGCGCCAGGAGGATCTCGCCCATCCCCCCGCGGTGAAGGAGCTTCTCGACGAGATAGCGTCCGACCGGCCGCATGACGCCCCCGAGTTTCACTCCCAATCGACCGTCGCAACCCCGAAGTGTCCTCATCGGATGTTGGCGGGAGCTCGAAGGTGGGTGCTCCGGTGATATTCGCCTCGGAATGGGGTCTTCCGCCCCGCGAAAAAGTTGAAACCCAATCCGGGGGCCGTGCGTACCGAACGCCCATCAGGTGACGGCCCTCGGCGAGCAACCGGCGGAGAGCGTGGTGTCCCTCGAGGAGCGGCGGCTCCTCCCCCGGCACCTCGAGGGTGACGCCCGCGCGTTCGCGGAGCTGATGCGGGCCTATCGCGCGCCCGTCTACGGATACCTGGTGCGGTGCGGGGTCCCCGCGAGCGCGCGGGACGACCTCTTCCAGGAGATCTTCCTCAAGATCCACGGCGCCGCACGGAGCTACGCACCGGAGCGCGATCTCAAACCCTGGCTCTTCACCATCGTGGCCAACACCGTGAGAAGTCACTTCCGCAGGAGAAAGATCGAGGCCCTGGTGTTCGCCGGCACCCTGCCGAAGGACACCGAGTCAGACGCGCCCTCGAGCGAGCAGCTCACCGAAGCCAAGGAGACCGCCGCCTGGATCGAGCAGGCGATGGGACGGCTTCCGCTGGATCAGCGTGAGGTCGTGGTGCTCGCGTGCGTCGAGCACCTGTCGATGCGCGACATCGCGGAGGCGCTCGAGCTCTCGGTCAACACCGTCAAGACCCATCTGCGGCGCGCGCGAATGGCGCTTGCAACAGAGCTTGCACGTCGCAACCTGCGCGCCAAGCGGGAGGCCGCCCGATGAACATGAGCTGCGATCAGCTGCGCGCGCTCCTGGAAGAGCACGCGCTCGACGCCCTGCGGGACAACGGCGAGGCCCGGACCCACGCGGCGGAGTGCGAGGAATGTTTCGCCCTGGTGGAGGCCCTCGGCGAGGTGGATCGCGCGCTGGCGGAGCTACCGGCGATCGACGCGCCGGACGCGCTCGTCGAGCGGGTGCTGTCGTCGCCGAAGACGCCGGCGCCGGTCGTGAAGCCGCGGCGCCGGATCGCGCGATGGATCTACGGCAGCGGCGCCATCGCCGCGACGGTGCTGGTGGGCCTGTTCTCGTCGACGATGGTGATGCGCGACGCGCCGTCGGCCGCCAAGCGCGGGGAGATGGTGGCACAGAGCGCGCCCGAGAAAGACACCATCGTCCTCGACGGCAGGAAGGTCGACCTCCCGGTGGGCGGGCACGCGGTGACGCTCCAGACGGAGCAGATGGAGGCAGAGAAGCAGGACGTCGACACCGGGTTGATCCAGCCCCGGACCCCGCCCGAGCGGCCGGCCCCGGGCTACTTCGCGGCGCTCCCTCCGGCCCACACCGGCGCCAAGGAGTCGACGGAGGGCGACGAGGCCAGATCGAAGAAGAAGCTCGAGGAGAAGGCCGTCGACAAGGCACCGGAGGCGGAGCCGGTGCACCTCGGCGTCCTGAACAAGGGTGAGGTGGCCTTCGCGGAGGGGAACGCCGAGCGACAGCGGGACCACGGCCGGTACGACGAGCAGGTGCCGCGAAGCCAGGTTGGTCGCGGCCCTGAGAACGGCTGGATCCCTTCGAACGCGAAGAACGAGGGCGCGGATCGCGGGGGTGCGGCCGCCTCGTTCCTGTCGCTGCGCGACGTCACCGAGGGACTCGCGTTCCAGCCTGGCGAGGGCTACTGGCAGAACACGTACGTCCCGGGTGACCCGGCGTTCCGGCTCCTGGCGGCCAAGCTCGCCGGCGACGGCATCGAGGATCGCGCGCGGCCATACGCCCAGCCGTTCGACGCCCCCCACGGTGCTGCGCTGGGCGTGACGATGGCGTCCGACCGGGCCGCCGTCGACGGCCGGACGCGCGTGTTGCTGCAGATCGGGCTCAAGGGCGCGCCCGAGTACGGACGGCGCCGCCCGACCATGAACCTGGCGCTGGTGGTCGACGCCGCCGGGACGCCGGACATCGAGACCGCCAAGGCGATCCGGAGCGTCGTCCTGTCGTTCGCGCATGCGAGGGAGGCCGGCGATCGCATCGCGCTGTTCGCCGCGGGCCGTCCCGGCGCGCTCCTGGTGGAGCCGAAGCGCTTCGACTACGGCACCGCCGCGGTGACGATGCAGGCGCTGCTCGGCGATCGCCCCGGCGACGGCGAGACGCTCACGCCCACCGAGGCGCTGCGCCGCGCGATCGAGCTGGTGGCCGGCGCCGAGGACGAGTCGGCCCCGCTGGGCGCCAGCGCGGTGGTGCTGATCGAGGCGCGGACCCTCGGGATCGAGACGGAGCGGCTCGCCGACCTCGCCCATCAGAGCGCGGTCGCGGGGATCGTGGTGAGCACGGTCGGCGTCGGCGATGGCGGCTCGCTCCCGGAGCTCGAGCGGATCGCGCTGGCCGGTCAGGGCAACCGGCGTCTGTTGGCGTCGGCCGCCGAGGCGGAGCAGCTGGTCGATCGCGAGCTGTCGGCGGTGAGCCGGGTCGTCGCGCGCGCCGTCCGCCTCCGCATTCGACTGGCGCCGGGTGTGCAGCTGATCGACGTGCTGGGCTCGCGCCGTCTCGACACGATGGAGGCCGATCGGGTCCGCGAAGCGGAGAAGAGCATCGACCTGCGGCTGTCGAAGCACCTGGGCATCGACTCGGATCGCGGCGAGGACGAGGACGGGATCCAGATCGTCATCCCGAGCTACTACGCGAACGACGAGCACCCGATCCTGCTCGACGTCGTGGTGCCGGGCCCCGGTCCGGTCGCCGACGTTCAGGTCCGTTACAAGGATCTGGTCTACCTCAAGAACGGCGTGGCGAGGGCGCGTCTCGAGCTTCGCCGCGGCCGGACCGATCGCGGGCCGCTCCAGCTGTCGGTGCTCAAGAACCTGGTGGCACGGCAGATGTCGGACGATCTGTACACCGCCTCCGCGGGGATGCGGGCCGGGGACGTCGCCTCCGCCAAGAGTCGGGTCGCCGAGAGCACCGCGCTGATCGCGGACCTCCAGCGGGCGATCCCGTCGTTCTCGCAGGATCCCGAGCTCGCCCGCGACGCCGACATGCTGGCGCGCTACCAGGCGGCGCTCGTCGGCCCCGATCCCGCGCTGGCCGAATCGCTCGAGTTCGCCTCGATGGCCAAGATCCTTCCTCCGCCTCTTCCGTCTCAACGTTAGGTGATCCCAATGAAGAACGTCGCATTGCTCGTCTTCGTGTGTCTGCTCTCGCCCGACATCGCGGCTGCCGGCGACCCGAAAGGCACCGTTCGAGTGCCCCTCGACGCGTATCAACAGCTGGTGCGCGCGAGCCAGCAGGACGATGACGCTGCCAGCGGGAAGTTCGCGCTCGGAGAGGCGACCGCGACCGTGGAGCTGGCCGAGAACGGCATCGCCGAGGTGCAGGTCGAGCTGACGGTGCGGATCCTCGATGCGCGGTGGACGCTGGTGCCGCTGCTCCCGGCGGGGACGGCGCTGATCGGCGCCACCGACCAGGGCAGCCCGACCCAGCTGGTGGTGGGCGCGTCCGGGCTGGCCTTCGGATCGAACCAAGCGGGGGAGCATCGGATCGCGCTGACGTATCGAGCGCAGGTGAGCGGCTCGGGCGACGGGCGGTTGCTCGCGCTCCCGCTTCCGGCGGCGACGGGGACCCAGCTGTCGGCGACGCTCCCCGGCTCGGGGATCGAGGTGGCGGTGATCCCGTCCGCCTCGTTCTCGACCGAGAGCGACGGGGGGACGACGACGATCTCGGCGACGCTGCCGAGCACCGCGGGGGTCCAGATCTCCTGGAAACCGCCGGCCCGCAATGGTTACGCCATCAGCCGCGCCAGCTATCAGGGCGAGCTCATCGGCGACGCGATCGCCTGGAACGCGGTGCTCGACGCCGAGGTGTTCGGCAGCGACGCGGTGCTGCCGCTGTTCCCCAAGGGCACGACGCTGAGCGGCGTCACGGTCGACGGAAAGTCGGCGACCGTGCTGAGCGAGGGCGACACGTTCGCGACGCTCTTGAAGGGACGCGGCCGGCACCGGATCGAGATCCAGCTCGAGACGCCGGTGACGCGGGACTCGGGGCCGCCGCGGGTCGACCTGAGCATCCCCGAGATCCCGATCTCGCGCTTCGACCTCAGGCTCCCCGGGAAGAAGGAGCTCGCCGTCGAGCCGGCCGCCAACGTGCGCCTGCGGTTCGAGAAGAACGCGACACTGGCCACGATCCAGGCGCCGATGACCAGCCAGCTCCAGCTCACCTGGACCGAGGCGGTGCCCGAGGAGGTCGAGGAGGACGTCCGCGCCAACGCGACGATCTACCACGCCATCCACGCCGAGGAGGGCGTGCTGCACGGGCGCGCCACGATCGCGTTCGAGGTGACGCGCGGGAAGACCAGCGTGGTCCGCTTCTCGGTCCCCGACGATGTGCAGATCAACAGGATCACGGCGGACAACGCCTCGGTAACGGACTGGCGGACCACCAAGAGCGGCCGGTCGATCGAGGTGAGCGCGTTCCTCGATCGCAAGCTCTCGGGCGCGGTGAAGTTCGAGGTACAGTACGAGCGCCTCGGCGGCACCGGCCCGGACGCCGCCGACATCATGGCGGTACCGCTCCTCTCGATGCTGGACGTCCACCGCCAGCGCGGCATGGTCGCCCTGCTCTCTTCGGCCGAGCTGGCGCTCAAGCCCACCGAGCAGAAGAACCTCTCGCGGGTCGGTGAGAACCAGCTCCCGGACTTCTTCCGGAGCACGCTGGAGATGACGGTGGCGCACACCTTCAAGTACGCCGACGCGGCGGGCGTGAAGCTGTCGGTGCAGGCGGTGCCGCCGGAGCACAAGGACGCGAAGTTCGACGCCGAGGTCGACACCTTGCTCTCGCTAGCGGACGTCACCATGAAGGGATCGGCGACCGTCCGCATCAACGTGAAGTCGGGAAAGATGGAGGTGCTGCGCCTGGAGCTGCCGCCCGACGTCACCCTGCTGAACCTGAGCGCGCCCTCGAAGCGGGCCCACACCACGAAGCTCGAGGATGGCGTCCAGCACATCGACCTCCACTTCACGCAGGAAATGGAGGGCGAGTTCCCCGTCGACCTGGAGTACGAGCGGATCATCCTCGGCCGAGGAGCGACAGACCACGGTGCCGGTGGTGCGCGTCGAGGGTGCGGAGCCGGAGCAGGGTCGGATCGCGGTCGAAGCGTTGACCGCGGTCGAGGTCAGGGCCTCGACCACCAAGAACCTGTCGACCGTCGATGTCACCGAGCTCCCGCAGCAGCTCGTGCTCAAGACGCGGAACCCGATCCGGCTGGCCTACAAGTACGTGCAGGCGGACCACGAGCTGGGCCTCGAGATCACGCGACACCGGGAGCTCGAGACGCAGATCGCGACCATCGAGCAGGCGCACTACCGAACGCTGTTCACCCGCGACGGGCTGGCGGTCACCACGGTGACGTTCATGGTGAAGAACAGCCGCAAGCAGTTCCTCGAGATCTGCCTCCCCGAAGAGACGGAGATCTCGGTCGGTCTTCGTCGACGGCAAGCCGGAGAAGCCGGCGGTCGACGAGCGGACCGAAGAGGATCCCCTGCCGTGCAAGTCCCTCAGCGTGCTGGTGAAGGTGATCAACTCGGCGCAAGGGTTCCCGGTCGAGATGGTCTACAAGACGAAGACCGCCGAGATCGGCAGCATCGGCACGGTGAGCGCGGCGCTCCCCCGACCCGACATGGTCGTGACCGAGTCGCAGTGGGACGTGTTCCTGCCCGAAGGCGTCACGTATCGAGCCCCGGAGACCAACATGCGGCTGGTCGTCGACGGACGCGAGGTGGGGCCGGAGGCGCTCGCAGAGGCGGCCGGGCAGGACAACAACCAGCTCCGCATCTCGGTGCCGATGGCCGGCATCCAGTACTCGTTCGCGAAGCTCTACGCGAATCAAGGCGAGGACGCGGCCCGGTTCTCCATCCCCTACGCGTCCGGCGGCGGCCAGGGCCTGGCGGGGCTGCTGGCGCTCCTCGGGACAGCGATGTTCTGGGCTGGCGCGTTCTTCCTGGTCCGGCGGCATGATCGGATCCCGCTGCGTCACGCGGGCGGCGCGGTGGCGGCCGGCGTGGTGATCACGACGTTCGCGGTGCACTTCTTCGGCGCCAGCGGCGGCACGGTGATCGTCACCTCCCTCGCCGCGGCGGCGGCCATCGGGATCTGGATCTGGGCAGCGCGCCCGTGGCTCGCGGTGAAGCGCTCCGGATAGCGCTCAGGGCTTCAAGACGCGCACCCTGACCTTCGCGACGCCCCGCTTGCCGTACACGCCCAGCTTCTCGGCCACCGAGCGGGACATGTCGATGATGCGCCCCTTCACATAGGGACCCCGATCGTTGATCACGCACCGCGCGGTCCGTCCGGTCCGCAGGTCCTCGATCTCGACCTCAGCGCCGAAGCGCAGCGTCCGGTGGGCGCAGGTGTCCTGGTTTGGATCGTAGCGCGCGCCGCTCGCCGTTCGATGACCGGCGAGGCTCTCGTGGTAGTACGAAGCGACGCCCTCCGAGGTGGAGCCTGCGCCGCCGCTCCGACAGGCCACCGCCGCGAGCGCCAGCGTGGGGAGGATGATGTCGAGCGCGCGCATCGGCCATCCGATCATCCCGCTCGACGGCTTGCGCGCAAGTCGCTGCTCGCGAGGACGCAATCGGTTGCGCACGCCCGCGGTGTGACGACGTTCTCCCCGTTCGATGGCCTGGCACGCGTGCTGCTGAGGTCCCACGCATGATCCGCATCGCCGCCGCCACCACCCTCGCACTTGCGCTCACGGTGCCCGCCTCGTACGCAGGCGCCTCCTCCAAGCGCTCGCCGCTGTTCGAACGTCCCTCGCACGAGACCGAGCTCTCGCTGGATCGCTGGGAGACCACGGCCGTCGTCGAGCGAACGCGGACCGCCGGTCACAAGTACGCCGTCTTCCATGCGGACCCGCAGGACATTGCACCCGGCGCCGTGCTCGTCTTCCAGGCCGAGTCCGAAGGTCAGGTTCGCTGGCGCTGCGTCGCCGTCGACGACGTCGCCGAGTGCCTCGGGAAGCCCGTTCGAGTCGCATATCGCCAGAAGGACGAGACGGTGCGGTTGACCGTCAAGGCCGTCCCCGAGAACTCGGCCCACGGCAAGGCGCTGGTGCGGGAGGCCAGGGAGTCCCGCGCCGACGCGCTCGTTGCGCGCGGCTGAGCCGAATGTTTGCTGTACACTCGGTGCATGCGCGCATGTGTGTTGCTGGCACCGGGGTTCGAAGAGGTGGAGGCGGTCACCGTCATCGACGTCCTGAGACGCGGTGAGATCGACACCGAGATCCTGGGTGTCGAGGATACCCAGGTCGAGGGCTCGCATCGGATCACGGTCCAGGCCGATCGCACGCTGGCGGACGCGCTCGACGACACCTGGGATCTGGTCGTGCTGCCGGGTGGCATGCCGGGCGCCGCGAACCTCCGGGACAGCGACCTGGTGCAGCGCTTCCTGGTCCAGGCGGACCGCTCGGGCGCTCGCATCGGCGCGATCTGCGCGGCGCCGATCGCCCTGGCCCGTGCCCATCTACTCGATGGAAAAGAGGCGACCTCCTACCCGGCATTCGAGGGGCACCTGACGGAGGCGCGCTATCGACACGAGCGGGTGGTGGTGGACGGACGGCTCGTGACCAGTCGCGCCGTCGGGACGGCGCTCGACTTCGCGCTGGAGCTGGTCGCTCTTCTGCGCGATCAGGCGGCGGCCGACGAGCTGGCGGAGCGCATGCTCCACGAGCGGCGCCAGTCGAGACGGTAGGCGAGCAGCGCGATCACGGTCAGCACCCCGAGCAGCACGCTCCCGAGCCAGAGGTGGGCGATCTGGAGCCAGGGCGGAAACGCGAGGGTCGCCATCCCGATACCCGCGCCCGCCTGCGCGAACACCAGTGCCGCCGCCACCACGGCGGCGCCCCGAAGCCAGCGGTCCGGCTCCACCCTGGTGAAGATCCACCAGGCGAGGGCCAGCACCGCCAGGCCCGTCAGCACCGCGAAGTTCTTGTGAACGATCGCGAGCGGGCCGGCGCCGCCGAGCCAGAGCTCGCGCGGGACCTGACCCGCCTCGGCGACGAGCTGGACCTCGCCGCGGACGGCCGCGCCCAGTCCGCTCTGGAGGAGCGCCACCGCGGTCACGCCCAGCGTGGCGCGCCCCAGCCAGATGCGGTCGGTGGAGAGATCGCGCCGCACGCCGTCCGGAAAGAACGCGCTGACCGTCGCATAGAGGAGGAGGCTCACCACCAGGAGCGCGAACACCAGGTGGACGGTGAGCACCAGGGGCTCGAGCTCGGAGCGCACCACTTGACCTCCGATCCATCCCTCGACGCCCACCAGGACGAACGCGGCCGCCGTCGACCAGAGGACGCGGCGTGAACGCCGGTGATCGAGGATGGCGAGGACGAGCGTGCCGAAGATGAGAAAGCCGACCGTCACACCGGTGAGCCGATTGAAGTACTCGATCCAGGCCTTGGTGAAGTTGAAGAGGGCGGGATCGATCTCCTTGGGCACCTGCGAGACATCGACGGGCGGGATCCAGCGGCCGAAGCACTTCGGCCAGTCCGGGCAGCCGAGCCCGGACCCGGACGCGCGGACCAGGCCGCCGATGCCGATCAAGAGATAGGTCGCCACCGTGGTGACCAGCGCGAGGCGCTGGAAGCGGTCGAGGCTCCGTCCGACGCGCACCGGTTCGGGTTAGGGGCGACGTCCAGACATGGCAACTGCTTTCGTGGTACGAGGCACGGCGTGCGGTGGCTGGCCGTCCCGGCACTTCTCCTGCTCGGCTGCAACGGCGACATCCTGCCGATCCAGCTCCCCGGCTCGCAGTTTTTCATCGAAGCCGGCCGGCTCCCGGGCGCCATGCAACAAGTGCGGGTCGGGTTGAGCGAGCCGATCGCCGCCGGTGGTGGGACCGATCCGCTGCTGCTCGAGCGCCAGGACGGTGGATGGGTCCCCCTCGTGCCGCCCGACGCGTGGAGCGGGCCGATCCTCGACGTCGCGGTGGTCGGGAGCACTCTCTTCCTCAGCGGTGAGGACGGCCAGCTCGCCACCGGAGGTCGAACGGGACTGGAGATGATCGCGGCGGACGACGCCGAGGGGACATCGCTCCGCGCGCTCCTCGCCCGCGCCGACGACGACGTCTTCATCGCGGGTGACGGCGGGCTCTTCCACTTCGACGGGAGCACCGTACGCCGAGTGGAGACCACCTCGATCGCCGCGTCCCAGGACTTCTACGCCCTGTGGGCTGGCGGCACGACCATCTTCGCCGGGGGCGCGGAGGGTGTCGTCCTGACGATCGGCGGCACGGAGGCGACCGCGACGCAGACCGGGACCGTCGCGACGATCCGAGCGCTGCACGGACGATCGCGCACCGACCTCTATGCGGTGGGCGGCGATCAACGCGCCGCAGTGCTCAAGTGGGATGGAGAGGCCTGGAGCGACCTGGCGCTCCCTTTCATGCCGCCGCTGCGCGCTGTCTTTGCAGGGAGCGCGGGCGTGTGGGTGGCCGGGTATGAGGGCTACCTGGCGAGATGGGACGGCGAGCGCTGGATCGAGCTCGCCACGCCCTGGATCGTCCCGATCACAGGCACGCTCGAGCGCGACGGTGAGCTGTATCTGACCGGAGGCAACATCGACGATCCCTCCGCGTCGGGCTTCGTGGCGCGCTACGGCGACTGAGGCGATCGTCGGCGTCGTAGCACCCAGCCCCAGCTCGCGCAGAGTCTCCTTCCCTCCACGCCCGGCCCGTTCTTTGCGGGTTCTGGTCGGATGCGCACAATGACTGCTGGGACGATCGCGATCGGCGTCCTCGGAATGCTCGGCTGCCGGACCGGCGCGTACTACAGCGCGATGGACAAGGTCGGCTACGAACGGCGGGAGATCCTGGCGGATCGGCTCCAGGACGCCCGGGCCAGCCAGCTGGAGGCGAAGGAGCAGCTGGGCCGCGCCCTCTCGTCTCTCCGCCGGATCGACACCGTACCGGTGAGCGGGCTCGAAGATCTGCACGCCGATCTGAAACACCAGGCCGGCGATACGAAGGACGCGCTCAACGATCTCCGGAGCAACATCGCCAGCGTCGACAGCGTAGCGCGCTCGATGTTCTCGCAGTGGGGCGACGACCTGGCCAGGATCAACGACGACACGGTGCGGCGCCAGAGCGCGGCGAAGATGCGTGAGACCCAGCAGGACTACAACCAGCTGAGCGCGTCGCTTCGAGATACCGAGCACCGTCTCGCGAACGTGGTCCCCGCGCTCCAGGATCAGGTAATCGTCCTCGAGACCAGCTTGAGGGCCGGAATCAGGCCGGGGAAGACGGCGACGCTCCAAGAGGTGCGCGACCAGGTGTCCAGCCTGATCGAGGATCTCCAGGGCTCGATCGATCGCACGCAGCACTTCATCGACGCGCGGGCCGGTCGTGCCTCGGCTTAGCAAGTCGGCTTGCAAACCTTTCGTCGCGGCCGATCACCGCGTGGCGGCCTTGCATGAGGAGTCCAACTCGATTGTCGATCGTCACGACAGGCGTTCAGAGTGAAGGAACCATGATGACCAAGTTGCACGCGGATTGGATGCGCCACGATCGTCGAGTGTCCAATCCTGCGCTCTGGATGCTCGCGGTGTATCGCTATGGGCGGTGGGTCGCGGAGCTGGGCGCGCCGGCGCGCTGGATCGGCGGGAAGATCTACGGCGCGATGAACCTCGCGATCGAGCTCGCGACGGGCTCGTCGATCCCCCGTGAAGCAACGGTCGGCGACGCGGTGCATCTGGTCCACTACTTCGACATCCGCATCCACCCGGACGCCGTGATCGGAGATCGCGTGGGCATCATGCACGACGTCACCATCGGGACCTCGATGAGCCGCCACGGCGCGCCCAGGATCGGCAACGACGTCTTCATCGGAACCGGCGCCAAGATCCTCGGCCCGGTGCGCATCGGCGACGGCGCCGTCATCGCCCCCAACTCGGTCGTCCTGTCCGACGTCCCGCCCGGCGCCACCGCGATCGGCGTCCCGGCCCGCGTGCTTCGCCTCGACGGTCTGATGCAGAAGCCCGCCGAAGCGGACAAGGTCACCGACATCAGCGAGCGCTTGAGCGAACGCCGCGCTCAGTAGCCCCGGCCATCCCCCGTCGGACGATCGCCGGAGCGCCGTCCGAGACGTGTCGCCGATAACACCACAGTGGAGGTCGGCTCCGCACCGAAGGGCTCGAGCGCCCTCATCCTGCCCTATCGGGACGGGCCTGCGCGCGAGGAGCGGCCACGCCCGCGGATCCTCCACGCGCCTTCACCCGTTCTCCCCCTCCGCTCGGACTCCCTTCAACCGCCGTACATCAGCCAGCGCACGCCCGAGGGCGCCGGTCCGGACTTCGACGGCAGCGCCAGCTGCGGGCCGGCCTGCATGGCGATGATCGCCCGGGTGCTCGGCTACGGCCGCGCGCTCGACGACCATCAGCTCGTCGTCCACCTCGGAGCGATCGGGAGCACGAACCTCGAATTCGGCACCGAGGTCGCCGGCATGGTCGCGATGGCCTCGGCGATGGGACGGGGTTGCCTGGTGCGCCCGGGCGACGACCTGGCGTGGATGCGAGGCGCGCTCCGGAGCGGCGGCGTGGTGGTGGCGAACGGCGAGTACTACGTGATGCCGCCGCACGAAGATCCGGATACCCGCGAGGGACACTTCGTGCTCGTGTACGGCCTGGAACACAACGGCGACTTTCGGGTGCACGATCCCGAGGATCCGGCCGTCCGCACCGTCAAGCCCGCAGACATGGCGCGCTTTCTCCGCGAACACGACAAGGGCGGGTTCCAGCTCGCGGTGGAGATCGCACCAGCCCTGTCCAGCCTGGAGCGCTCGCTCATCTGGCGCCCGGGCCGGGACTACGGCGTGGGGATGAACGCCTGGAGACCGCACCGGACGAAGCGGCTCGTCACGTCGGCCGCCGGCGTGCCGGCGGACAGGCGCAGGTACAGGGTCCCGGTGCTGGTCGGTACGAAGGACTGAATCAGCGCGCCGGTCGGCCCTTCCTCATCGCTCACCAGGACGGCGTCCCCCCGGTCGCGAAGCTCGACGGAGAGCCCACGCACGCCCGAGCCCGAGCTCTCCGCGCCGCACGCGACCGAGACCGCCTCGTTCATCCTGATCTCGAACGAGAAGTAGTCGACGTCGGTCCCGCTCAGCCTCGCCAGGATGAACGACTGGCGAACCGTGCCCGACACCGCCTCGGCCAGGGCCTCCGCCGTCGCGAGCGTGTTGTTGGGCTCGCCCCGCTCGAGCGGGTTCTCGACGAAGAGCCGCGGTTTAAGGACGTAGAAGTCGTTCGCTCCCACCGCCGTCGCGGGATGCGCGATCCACATCAGGTACTCGCCGGGGTTGACCGGCGGCCCCAGCGAGTCGTTCCCCACCGACTGATCGACGGCCGCGATCGTCTGCGTGTTGGCGAGGTCGGTCAGCCAGACCTTGCCGGCCGGCGACGTCGAGCCCTGTCCGGTGGTCCCCGCCGGAAGGATGTCGACGCTGTAGTCCACGGTCGTGCTGGAGGCGACCCGGATCCGGTAGACGTCGACGTCGTCCGCATCGCGGAAGGTGCCGAGAATGACGCCGAGCTCGTCCTGCACAGCGCTCGCGGCGTCGTCGCCGTTCTCCGGGTCGACCACCACGCCGCTGGTGGCGTCGTCCCAGAGGGGGGCGCGCAGCGAGTAGGTGAACTCGGGGCCTCCAACGGGCGTCTCGCCCGCCCACGTCGAGTACTCCTGGACCCGAACGAAGTAGGTGCCGTCTGCGGGCACGTGAAAGTTGATCTCGGAGTCCGTGATGTGCGGGACCACGATCTCGTCATCGTTCTCCGCGATCTGGTTCATGTCCGCGTCAAACAGCGTGATCACGGGATCGACCGGGCTGCCGCCGCTGCGCGTGATGATGCGGACCCACTGTCCCGCCGTGGCGGTGAACTGGAACAGATCGACGTCCCCCGGCGGATCGATCGCTTCGGCTTCTCCGTAGGGATCGCCGACCTCGACGACGATCGCCTCCTCGACGCCCGAGTCGCGGACACCGGTGTCGCGCACGCCGCTGTCCGGGACACCGGTGTCGGCGACCCCGCCGTCGTACGTCCCCGTGTCCTTGGTACCGGTGTCGGTGTTGCCGTCGGAGTCGTCGTCGCTGCCCTTGCAGGCCGGCGTGTAGAGCGTGGCGATGGACAGGGCGAGGAGCAGGCGGCGCATCGGGGCGAATCTGACCCGATCAACCGATTGGAGCAAGTCAGTCGGCGCGTTCCTCGATGATCGCCTCGATCAGGGCCCGGGAGTCCTCGTCGAAGTTCACGAACTCCACTCCGATCCCCTGGGGATTCGGGCCGGTGGACGGGTTCACGCGGATCACCCGGCCCAGCCCCTCGAATCAGCTTGGTACCGTCCTTGAGGGCGAACTGGAGATAGACCATCGAGCCCTCCTCTCGGGCATCGTCGGTCCGGATGAACATTCCGCCCGCCGAGATGTCCGAGGCGTACTCGGACATGAACTCTTCGAAGGTGTCGAAGCGATACTGGATGAGGAGGTTGAGCGGCACGCGAGGATAGCGGCGCCGCTCGACGCCGGGAGCAGTCATCGCGGCGAGTCTATCTCAAAACTCGGAACCGTCGAGCGCGCTCTCGAGCGCATCCTCGAGGCTCCCCTCTTCGGCGACCCGGATCGTGTCGGCGGTCTTCGACAGCTTCTTGCTGTCGTTGAGGATCGCGCGGACGATCTCCGACAGCACGTGGCGGCTCCTGGCCGGGTCGAGGCCCACGTCCAGATCCTCCAGCGCACGCAGGAACGCGGCCGCGTGCGGATACCGATACCGCTGATCCCGGTGCAGCGCCCGGCGCAGCACGCGGACCAGCCCCTCGGGAAGATCGTCGCGGATCGAGGCGATATCCGGGACATCACCGTCACCCACTCGGACGATCACCTCCTCGAGCGACATCGACTCATAGATACGCTCGCCGGCGAGCAGCTCCCACAGGACCACGGCCACGGAGTAGATGTCGGCCCGCAGATCGAAGTCGCCGCCGCGGGCCTGCTCGGGCGCGCGATAGCGGACCTTGCCACCCGGCATGCGCCCTTCGATCTCGGCCAGCCCGCTGGCGCGCGCCACCCCGAAGTCGATCAGCTTCACCTCTCCGCCGATGTTGACCATGACGTTGGACGGCGCCACGTCGCAGTGGACGAGCCCCATCGGAACGCCCTCCTCGTCGGCGGCGCGATGCACGAAGTCGAGCGCGATCAGCATCTCTTTCACGATGTGCACGCACTCGTCGACACCGAGCCGCCGCTCGTGCTGCTCGAGCACCCGCTCGAAGCGGAACAGATCGATCCCGTCCACATACTCGAGCACCAGCGCCCAGGTCTCGCCGACCCGCTCGAGGTTCAGCACCTGCACGATGTTCCCGTGGTTGAGGCGCGCGGCCAGCTTCGCCTCGTCGATCAGCATCTGGATGAACTCGGCATCGCTCGAGTACTCCGGCAGGATCTTCTTGATCGCGACCGTCTTCTCGAACCCGCCCGCGCCCGCCATCTTGGCCTTGTAGATCTCGGCCATTCCGCCGCTGGCGAGCTTCTGGAGCAGGACGTAGGAGCCGAACGCCTCCACGGGACCCCGGAGGCATACTGGTCGCCCGACGGCGAGGCAAGCCGCTCACTCCGGGGGCGATTGCGGCCTCCGCGCCTTGGCCCGGGCGGGGCTCTGGGGAGGCCGGGGCGCCGGGGTCAGCCGCACCCGCTCGACCCGGACCAGCGGGATGAGCTTCGCCAGGGTCTTGGCCCCGATCCCCTTGATCCGCAGCAAGTCGCGGACCCGCACGAACGGGCGCTGTTTCCGGGCCTGCACGATCTCGGCGGCCCTCTTGGGCCCGATCCCGGGGAGCCGCGTCAGGACCCACGCCGGCGCCCGGTTGAGATCGACGGCCGAGGTGGGCGTCCGCGTCTGGGTCGGGCGGTCGGGCAGACCGGCGAGCGCGAGGAGGATGGGGAAGAGCACGATCATCCGGCCGGTGACTGCGAGCGCCGGGCCAACGGATCACGACACGTCCCGCGACGATTCGTGCGCCCGTGAAGACAGGCCGTCCACCCGACGTGATCAGCTCGTCCCCGCTCAGATTCATCCCTTCCTCCGCGTGACGCGATCGTCCGGAAGTCCGTCCGGCCGGGACGGACTTCCTCGAAAATCGGACATCCGCAGGACCAACCCGTGCTTCGCCATGAGCTTGGTGAAGGACGGAGGCAGAAGATGCTTCGATGCTGCACCAGGGAGGCTACGGCGAACCGGTCGTGGAGGAGGTGAACGTCACCTCCACCCAGCCGCTCTGGACCGGGGGGGTTCCGTGGTTGTCGGGGGTACCGAGGTTTGCCATCTCCCGCGGGAGCAGGCGCCGGAGCAGCTCGGCGTCCGAGTAGTCCTCGAGCTCGCCCGGATCACCAATCCCCTCGAGGAACAGGAAGGCGTCGAGATCGAAGCGCACCACCACCTGCATGAAGCGGCCCGCACCCTCGCTCACGTGACCCTCGGCGTCCTCGTGCGTGTACCAGAACTCGCTGCTGTGGGGGACACCGGCAGCTTGGTCGGCGAGCGCCGGGTCGTAGTCCGGGTGGCGTGGGTCATCCGTCTGAACCTCCTCGGAGAAGAGCTTGAAGCGGCGCTCCTCGGGGATGGAGAAGCTCGGTGAGAACCCGCCCGCGTCCCAACCGCAGTATGCGCTCCCGCGTTCGCAATCTGTGTTGCAGAAGACTTGGCCGTATTGGCCGTCCTCGCCGAGCCCAACCGAGTAGGCTTCGAGGAACGCCAGCTGGTGCGGGTTGGTGGGGCGGGTCGAGGTGAAGGTCATCGAGTCGAGAATCGAGGAACTGGAAGTCGGACTCCGCGCAGGCGGCGTCCGGGTCAGGCTTGCGGCAGAGCAGCACGTCGCCGCGCAACACCGGGCGCTCCGCCGGCAGGAACAGCTGCTCCTCGATGTAGGGGGCGTCGAGGGCGCACGATGGATCGGCGAAGACGGGATCGGCGTCGAGCGGGTTGGGCTCGAAGACGTAACGGACGGTCCAGAAGTCGTCGACCATCTCGACCTTGACGTCGAGGTAGGCCATCTCGACCGAGACGGTTTCCCACCAGAGGTCCCGATATTCGTCGCAGGAGAGCGCGGTCTCGCCACCGACCGCGCGAGGCTGCTGGAGATCGAAAGGGCCGCCCCCGCGCGCTGGACCTTCGGCGGCGTCGAGGGCGAGGAGCCGCCCCGGACCGCAGGTGCTGGGGCTGCCGGCGCCGTCCGCGCCGAGATCGATCCGTCCAGCCCAGCCCGACGCGTCCAACGGACGTATGCAGACACCGCGGACCGGTCCCATCGATCCGGTGTCGCACGCCTCCACCCCGCCGCGCTCGAGCGCGCGACCACCGGCGGTGAGCGCGCTGCGCGAGGTCGAGATCTGCGCGCTGGTGCTCGCGAGGTAGACGTGGACCGCGCTGCTCGCACCGCCACCGCCGTGCGGATCGCCACCTCCTGGACCGCAGGCGGTGAAGCCGAGCAGCACGACGACCAGGGTGGGAGGAAGGATCCGTGGGCTCACGACGAAGGATCGGCCGGGAGCAGGATCGCTGAAGTGCGCCGCGCCTCTCCCGCGACCAGAAAGCGTCAGGTTCCGATCGGGCGTCACATAAAGCTGATCGAGAGCGACTGCGAACCGGCGTCCTCCGCCGAGAGGTTCGCGTCCCTCAGAGGGAAATGACCATGAACACGACTCCACTCTACCTCTCGATCGGCCTGGCCCTCATCGGATGCACCTCGGAGCCGAACCCTGTCGCATCGAGTGCCCGCGGCGAGGTCTACATGCCCGATGCGACCGACCGAGAGGTGCGCGAGCTCCAGCTGCGCGATCAAGTGCTGAGGTACGAGGTGGTCGACGGGGTCGCGGTGATCGGGGGTGACATCGTCATGGGGGATGTCGAGACCTTCGAATCCGACCTGCTCGAGGCTGGAAGCTGGCACGGCGTGTCGAAAAACTCCGGCGTATGGAGCATGCCGGTCCGATTCAAGTTCGACAACGAGGTGCCAGCCCTGGTTCGTACGGCGGTATCAAACGCGCTCAGCGAGCTCGAGAGCGAGACCTCCGGGGCGTTGCTCTTCTCCGAGTGCGGATCGGGGACGACGCCCAGCTGTGGCGCCAACTCGCACATCAAGTTTCGGTACCACGACGCCGGCTGCAATAGCCCTCTCGGTCAACAGACCTACCCGATCATCAACACGATCAACCTGGACACCTGGTGCGACAGCGACACGGTCACGGAGAAGGGGGCGATCAAACACGAGGTTTTGCACTCGATGGGATTTGACCACGAGCAGAACCGATGCGACCGCGACGCCTACGTGATCGTCGATTACGACAACATCATCGATAGATGGGAGTACGCTTTCGACAAGCAGTGCGGCAACAATTGGTCGGATGTCGTGAGCTACAACTTCAACTCGATCATGCACTACTCGGGAACGGCTTTTCAGATCCCGGGCGCCGGCAATTCGATCACGACCATCGATCCGGCCTTCCAGAACGTGATCGGCTACCTCGGCCCCATATCGCCGGGCGATCTGGCCATGATCAACCTGAAGTACGGGCTCCCCAACTTGGCCAACGGAGTCTCCTGCACCGCCAGCCGCGACTGCGCGAGCGGGAACTGCGTCCCCTCGGGATGGTGGGTAGGTGCGGGCTCGAAGTGCAGCGCTGTCGGCTGCCAGCCCGGCGATTGGGACGCCCAGAACTTCAACGACAGCTCCTGTGACAATGGATGTCTTTTTCACGCCACCGACCTCTGCCCCTCGAACATGGCGTGCGTGGACGGAGGCGACGGGACCGGCGTCTGCGTCAATGCCTGTAACGATGACGACGACTGCTCGGGAGACCATCCCTACTGCGTCTACGCCGACGCGGCGAGGTTTGCGAAGCTGTGCAACAAGGCCAACTGCAATCCGTGTCACTATGACTCGAACCCCAACAACCAAACGTGCGATGGCACGTTCCCTGATGGCAGCTCCGGTGACTGCGGAAACGACTCCACCTGCTTCGGTGGGCACTGCATCGGTCACTGTACGACCGACGGAGACTGTGCCGCCGGAAAGACCTGCGAGTATGCGAACGCCAGCCGAACGCTGAGGTACTGCAATACGGCCAATTGCTCTCCCTGCGAGTACGACACTTATCCAATCGATGCCGTCTGCAGCAACGATCTGGCGTCGGGAACCTATTGTGGCCCAGGCAACGAGTGCAACGGTTCGGGACAGTGCGTCTGCACGCTGAGCAGCAACGGCCACAGCTGCAACATCGACTCCGATTGCTGCAGCTCCCACTGCGAGGCCATGAATTCCTCGGGCACGCTGCGGCAGTGCAATCGAATCTCCTGCCCTGCGGGTCAGTGGGATCTCGACGCAACCGACCTCACCTGCGACAACTTCCACATCTGACGAAGCGCCTGGTTGCGGTTTCAGGCGATGATGTTGAACCTCCGTAGGCTGCGGGTCGCCGTACTCCTGTCGGCGGCCACCGTCGGCTGCAGTCCGCCCCATCATCCCGCAACCGGCGCTCAGGCTGCCGCGATCATCCAAGGTGGCGCGTGCACCGGTGTCGGTCCGTGGGAGAGCGCTCTGGCTCTACTGGTGGAGGAGGATCGAGGCGTCGGCGCTGACGCGAGAGCGGAACGACGGGTGGTTTGCAGTGCGGTGATGGTGGCGCCGGACCTGGCCCTGAGCGCTGCGCACTGCGTTCACCCCGAGCTGCTGGGGCCCGATCCGGGCGACCTCACATCGGTCAGCTACTGGGTGAGCGCCGATCCAGCCCTGAGCGGCTGGAGCGAGGCGTCGCCCTTGCCGGCCGACGCGACACCCGTCCTCGCGTTCGAGACGCACCCTGGATTCGATCCCGACGCGTCGTCCCAGCTGGCGGACCTGGCCTTGCTGAAGCTGAGCGCTCCGCGCCGGCAGCCCGTCGCCGCGATCATGGTCAACGCCGCCGCGCGGCTGGCGCCGGGGGTCCAGGTGTACGGTGTCGGTTGGGGCGTGTCGATCCTCCCGCCCTTGATCGGGGACCCGCCGCCGGAAACCATCGGCGTTCGCAGGTGTGGCTCGACCGTCCTGCATGACGTCGGACCGACTGAGCTGCAGGTCGGCTGGTCGCGACTCGAAAGTGCTACGGCGATTCGGGAGGTCCGAGCTTCGCGAGGTTTGACCTGCCCGAGGCGCGCTACCTGCTGGTGAGCATCTCCTCCAGAGACGACGAGAGCGGCGGTTGCGCCCGCGGTGGCATCGAGACGCGCGTGGACGCCTACCAGGGTTGGCTCACCGAGAGCGCCGCGAGCCTGACCGTCGACTCGCTCGACTTCGAGAGCTACGCGGGCGCGACGCCGGCGTTCGCCGAAACCCAGGCCGGCTCCTGCGTGGACAGTACGCCGGAGATTCGGACCTTGCCGCTCCCCCCATCGGCGGGCGGCTGCGCCTCGGCGCCACCGCTCCCGACGATCGCCTTGCTTCTGCTCGGCGCCTCGCGTGGGTCCGGAACCCGACGTCGAGGGGGACGACACCGGGACATTTGGTCACGCGCGCCGAAAGGTTGGCGCCTTCGGCGCCGGGATCGCCGGGGCAAGGGCTGGTCTCGCAAATGCAAACGTTACTCTTGAGAGGTTCAAATGCATCAGCTCCAGAAAACCATTTCGACAATCGCGGGGGCCGTGCTCACCTTGACCGTCTCCGCCACCTTCAACGCCTCCGACGCGCAGGCCCGGCCCCACGTGAGCGTGTCCGTGAGTGTGTTCGGCGACGCGCTCTCGCCCTACGGGGCGTGGATCTCGGTCCCCGACCTGGGCCGCGTGTGGTGTCCTTACACGGCGGTCGTCAGCGCGGGGTTCGTGCCGTACGCCACCGCGGGGCGCTGGGTCTACACGGACTATGGTTGGATGTTCGAGAGCGACTATCCCTGGGGATGGGCAACCTTCCACTACGGTCGTTGGTACGACGATCCGACCCTCGGCTGGGTATGGGCACCCGGAAATGATTGGGCGCCGGCCTGGGTCGATTGGCGCGTCGGCGACGGCTACATCGGCTGGGCCCCGCTGCCGCCGCCCGTGATCAGGCGACACCCACGCTGGGTGTTCGTCGATCAGGCGCACTTCGTCGATCGCAACGTCTACGTGCATCACCTCCCGCACGAGCGCGTTCGCGACGCGTATCGTGCGACGGCCCGGGTCAACGACCGCGTCTCCTACGGAGGCCGGACGTTCGTGCGTGGTCCCGATCCGGTGAGGGTCCGGACGGTCGCCCGCGTGGAGATCCCGCGCGCCTACGTCCGTCCGCCGGCGGCCGGCCGCGTGGCGGCGGCGCGGATCACCCGCGAACGTGCAGATCACCGCGCGATCGTGCGCCGAGAAGCCCGGCCGATCGAGCGCGAGCACGATCGGGCGCGCCGTGAGGCCGCCGAGCGACGCGCGCGCGACGAGCACCTCGCCCTGCAGCGCCGCAACGACCAGCGCCGCGTGAACCAGCAGCGCGCGGCGGCCGAGCACAAGCGCAAGGCCGCGGCCGCACGACGCGAGAACGAGCAGCGCGCCCGCGCCGAGCAAGCCCGCAAGGAGGCCCAGGCCCGCAAGGAGGCCCAGGCCCGCAACGAGGCGAAGAAGCGCGAGGACGCGAAGCGCCGGGCCCAGCATACGAAGCCGCGCGACCACCGCGGCTGAGCGGCCTCCGTTTACCTCGCCCCTGCCGGTGTCTGGCCAGTTAGAGCCGGTCCAGAAACCGTTCCGTTCGCAGTTTGCTGTTTCGTCGTTCTGTCATTCGCTGTTCGATCCGGCGATGAAGGGCGATGACATCGCAGAACGACTGCTCAAGTTTGCGAAGCGTGTACTTCGGCTTTGCCGCGAGTTTTCCCAAACGACTTTGCCGGCAAGCACGTTGTCCGACAGCTGATCCGGTGTTCATCCGGAGGTGGTGCGAATGACGAGGAAGCGCGTGGCGGCGAGAGCCTTGCCGACTTCATCCACAAGATGGCGGTCGCTCGCAAGGAGATCCGCGAGTCGCTGTACTGGTTGCGTCTTGCCGATCCGGAGCTGATGCAGGGAGCGGAGATCGCTTCGCTGATCCGAGAGGCCAACGAACTCTCTGCGATTCTGACGAGCTCCATCAAGACGGCGAAGGCTCGATCAGGGAAGTCATCGAGCCTGCTGGAACGCGATGATCGCGCACGCAAGATGAACCAGCCCGAGATACCGCGATCCCGTTCGTTCCCACCGCACGAGTCATGCGCGGAACTGGTTGTGCCAAGCGTTCGTGCGCTCGACAACCCAGCGCCGCGGCCTACCGCGGACACAGCCAGCGAGTGCAGACCGCGGGAGCCCCGTAGGACGACGCCGTCGAGCGTCTGCTCCACCCGCCACTTGTCGTGCACGTTCGCGCCTGAGATCTCGACCGCCAACGGAACACCACGACCATCCGTGAGCACGTGACGCTTCACGCCTCGCTTGGCTCGATCCGTCGGGTTCGGACCGGTCAGGTCCCCCCTTTTGGAGCCTTGACGATCGCGCTGTCGAGTGAAGTCCACTTCCACTGTATGCCGCGCCTCCTGTCGTAGTACCGCAGCAGCTCAGCGAAGATCGCGGTGAAGATCCCTGCTGCGCACCATGCCGCGAATCGACTGTGGCACGTCGAACCGGAGCTGAACTCGCGCGGCAGGGCCTTCCACTGGCACCCTGTCCGAAGGCGATAGACGATACCTGCCATCACGACGCGATCCGCAACCCGCGGGCGACCTCCCCGCGGCCTTGGACCTCGCTTCGCGAGTAACGGCTCAATGCGTTTCCACAGGGCGTCCGGAAGACTTGCGAATCTTGCCTGCATCGACTCTGCAGAACACTCGATCGAGCACGATGCAACAACGGCCGCTTTGAATAGCGAATGAGCAGAACGAGCGAAACAGGAAACGCGGAACGGTCCGGAGGTTTTCGGACCGGCTCTTAGCCCGTCTTCGTTGATACGTGCATTCCGGAGGCCCGTCGGACGATCTCGAAACTCGACATCCGCGGAACAGCAAGTTAACTTGCAATTCGGCTTGCTGGCTCGAACGTTTCGCGCGCCGTTACACCGAGGCTCCGTTTACGCGGATCTCGCTCACCAGCTCCACGTTCCCGCGCAGCGTCGCGCTGACCCCGCAGTAGCGCTCCTCCGAGAGGGCGACCGCCTTCTTGAGCTTGTCGAGCGGAAGATCGTCACCCTCGAAGCTGTAGGTCACCACGATGCGGAGGAACCTCTTCGGGTGCTCCTCCGCGAGCTGGCCCTCCGCCTTGACCTCGAACCGCCGCGGCTTCACGCGCATCTTTTCCAGGATCGAGACCACGTCCAGCGCCGTGCAGCCGGCGAGGGCGGACAGAAGAAGCCCCTTCGGCGCGGGACCGAGCCCTCTGCCCCCGAACTCCGCGTACGCGTCGATCATGAAGCGGTGGCCCTCGAGCTCCGCCTCGAAGGCCATCCCATCGGTCCAGGTCACTGTGCTTTCCACGACGATAGAGGATCGCAGGTTCCGCGCCGAACGCGCCACCCATGTGGAACCGACCCGACGTTTCCAAACGGTGGCACGGCCGGGCTCCCCGTCAGCCCCGGTTCGGCAGTCCGTCCAGGAAATGCACGGTGCCCGTCTCGAGCTCGTACTCCGCGCCGACCACGGCGAACCGACCCACAGCGACCAGATCCTCGAGCAACCGACTCCCGTGCCGGAGGTGATCGACGGACGCGCGCACGTTCGCGCGGATCGCCTCCCGCATGACGCCGCTCGCGTCGCCGGGTCGGACCAACCCCTGGATGTGTGGCGCGATGCGATCCGTGATGGCCTGGATGTTCTTCGACTCGGGGCCGAGCCCGGTCTGCAGCGCGTTCACGGTGGCGGCGACCGCGCCGCAGCGCGTGTGGCCCATGACCACCACCAGGCGGGTGCCGAACTGCGAGGCGGCGAACTCGATCGAGCCGACCACGGAAGGCGCCACGATGTTGCCGGCGATCCGGACCACGAACAGCTCCCCGAAGCCCTGGTCGAACAAGAGCTCGACGGGCGTCCGCGAGTCGGAGCACCCGAGGATGATCGCGAAGGGACGCTGCGCCTCGGTGGCGAGGTCCTGGCTCCAGCCGCGCGCGAGCGAGGTCTCGTTGGTCTCGCGGAAGCGACGGTTCCCTTCGACCAGCCGCTCGAGCGCCTGCTCCGGGGTCAGCGAGGTCGGATCCCAGGTGTGAGGCATCGAGCCCGCATAGCACACCGGCCACCGCTTCGGCATCAAGGAGTTCGAGGATCGCGAGCTCCCCGGCCCCTCAGCGACGCCATCAACGACAGCAGCATGGCGACGAAGATCGCGACCCAGGACGCGAGCGCGACGTAGACGAAGGCGCGCGGAATGAGGAGGAGCAGATCGACGCCGATCGCCTGCGCGAGTCGGGTCGTGCAGACCGTATACATGCCGAGTGGAAAGACCATGCCCCAGTACTGGGGGTCGTAGCGAAACGGGAAGCGGCGGATCAGGTGGCGCCACACACCGAGAATGATCAGCAGCGGGATCCACCAGGTCGCCGTGACCCAGAACAGGAGCGTGAAGCCCGTGAGGAAGGGGGCCAGCATCTCGAGGGAGAGGAACTGGCTCACCACGCGGCCGGTGGTGAGGATGATCGGGTACTCGGCGTCGACGTCCTCGGCCGGTCCGACGTACCGCGTCGCGATGAAGCGCGCCCTTCCGTCTGCAAAATAGAAGGGGCCCGCCCCCCGGGCGACCGGGTTCCACGATCCGGGCTCGAAGAGACGGACCGTCCCGGTGGGACCGGGCTCCGGCGCGCCGTCCGGCGTCTCGCTCCGGCAGGGCCAGAACACGCCGAAGTTCTCCTCGATCCGCTGGTACGTGACGCCCGAGTAGTCGCTCACGCCGCCCCTCGAGGCGATCCGGAGCTCCTCGAAGATCGCCTCCGGGCTCTCGAACGTGAAGCCGCGGCCGCGCCCAAGGGCGTGGGCGAGATCCTGGATGATCCGCCAGTCCTGCCGGGCCTCTCCCGGGCAGTCGACCGCCTTGTGGATGCGGACGATACGGCCCTCCACCTGCGTGACCGTTCCTTCGTCCTCCTCCTGCAGCGATCCGGGGAGCACGACGTCGGCGTAGCGCGCGGTCTCGCTCATGAAGAAGTCGATGGCGACGAAGAAGTCGAGCTTCTCGAGCGCCGCGCGGACGAAGTTGTTGTCCGGCAGCGACACGACCGGGTTGAAGCAGAGCGAGAGCAACCCGCGGATCTCGCCGGAGTGGGCCTTGCGCATGATCTCGTAGGCATCGACCCCCGGCCGGGGAAGATCGTCGGGGCTGATGCCCCAGACGCCGGCCACGTGAGCGCGGTGCTCCGGGTTCGCGAGGTCGCGACCGCCCGGGAGCTGGTCGCATTTCTGCCCGTGCTCGCGGCCGCCCTGACCGTTGGCCTGGCCGGTGATCGTGGCGTAGCCGCAGCTCGGGCGGCCGATGCGTCCCGAGGCCAGGACCAGGTTGATCGCGCTGAGGACGTTCTGCACGCCGTGGCTGTGATGCTCGATGCCGCGGGCGTGCATCAGGAAGCTCGTCGTCGCGGTGCCCCACCACTCGGCGGCCTGGCGGATCGCCTTCTCGGCGATCCCGGTGACCTCCGCCGTCCTGCGCGGTGTCCACTCCCGTACCTCCTCGGCCACCGACTCGAAGCCCACGGTGTGCCGATCGATGAACGCGTGATCGAGCCAGTCGTTCTCGATCATCAGCCGGAGGATGCCGTTGAAGAGCGCGGTATCCCGCCCGGGCTTGACCGGTAGGAACAGATCACAGGTGCGGGCGATCGGTGTGATCCGGGGATCGACGACGATGACCTTCGCGCCGTGCTCGCGCGCCTGCCAGACGTAATCCGTGGTGATGGGGGCGCACTCGGCGACGTTCGCGCCTGCGATCAGGACGACCTCCGTGCCGAGGATGTCGGCCCATGGGTTCGCCGCGCGATCGATCCCGAACGCCTTCTTGTTGCCGGCCGCCGCGCTGACCATGCAGAGCCGGCCGTTGTAGTCGATGTTCGCGGTGCGCAGGCACATGTGGGCGAGCTTGCCCATCAGGTACGTCTTCTCGGTGGTGAGGCTCGCGCCGGAGAGGACGGCGAAGGCGTCGGGCCCATGCTCGCGCTGGATGCGCTCGATCGCCTCGGCGACCCGGCGGATCGCCTCTGCGTACGAGAGCGCCCGGAAGCCGGAGGGCGCGGCGGAGTCCTTCTCGTACGCCGAGAGGAGCCGATCCGGATGAGCCTGCTGGAGGTAACGCTTGACCCCCTTCGGGCAGAGCATCCCGTGGTTGAACGGGAACTCGTACCACGGCTCGATGCCGATGATCGTGTTGTCCTTGACCTTCAGCTGCAGCCCGCACTGCTGGCCGCAGAAGCAGCAGTGGCTCTTCACGACAGCGTCCGGCTCCACCCCGCTGTCGACGCGGACGCCGCTCGCGTACGCGCGGAAGGGCCCGAACTCCCCGATCACGTCGAGGTCGAGCGGCGGCTGGCTTCGCTCGCCTTCGCTCATGGATGAAAGTTCTCCGCGTCCTCGCTGTCGAGGGGACCTTCGCCGAGCCCGGCGTTCGCGTAGGTCGGCATCGGGAGCGGCGCGGCGCCGGTCAGCGAGGCGCCTCCCCGTTGGCCCTGCCATAGCAGCCCCTGCGCGATGCCGAAGGAGGCCCGGCGGCAGGGCGGGCAGATCCATTGCCAGTGCTCGGCCTCGCTGCTCGGGACCTGGTAGCGATAGCCGAGCTCGGCCTCCACCTGGATGAGATCGAGGACGTGCATGCGCGAGGTGAACGGATGGCCGCAGCGACGGCAGCACGCCTTCTCCGCGTCACGGCCGACATCCTTGTAGAACCCGACGCCGAGCTGCGCGGGACGCTGGAAGACGTGAAAGAACTTACCGAACGGGAGCCAGATGAAGGTCGCGATCACGGTGACGGCGTGCAGGATCGAGATGAAGGTGAAGCCGTACCCCTGCATCCACGTGTAGCTGGCGGTGAGCATCAGACCGGTGACGCTGACGGAGAAGAGGAGGAGGAGCGGCATGAAGTCTTCGGCAAACCGCTGGAGCGCACCCGCGCCCTCCTCCCGCATCCTCCGGCGCATCGCCAGCATGACGCCGGCGATCACCAGGAACGAGGCCCAGACCAGCCCGTGGAAGAGGAAGAAGGCGATCGGCGAGTCGTGCGGAAAGCGGAAGGCCGGGAAGCCGAAGAGGACGATCTCGTAGAGCGAGAGGTCCCCGGGTACCGGGCGAAAATGAAGCCAGCCGAAGACCAGCGGGAACGTGATCAGCACGGCAATGATGCAGCCCCACATGATCGAGAGATGCGCCAGGCCGCGGAACCGGTCGCGCCGGATGATGAATCGGTTGCCGAGGACGTCGACTGTCGCGCGTGACAGCCAGGCGAAGACGTTGTCGATCCGGCGGCCGCGCTGCCAGAACGCTTGCCAGCCACGCCGCCAGTACAGGGCGGTCGGCGGCCGGGAGAGCCACATCGCGTAGCGGTAGGTCAGGCCGAACGTCGCGAACAGGATCGAGGAGGTATAAGCCACCAGGGCGGCGTCGAAGTGGGCCAGGTTCCGCGATCCCACCAGGATGAGGATCCCGAGCAGCAGCATCGCCGCGGCGCCCCACACGGCCGAGCGGACCACCTCCGGCGGCGTCGACCGCGCCTGATCTCGAGCGCCTTCGATCGTCATCTCAACGGTGGAGGCGTTCGCGCCGGAACCACGCGAATGTCCGCTCCTTGTGCGTACCGTGATGAAGATGCCGCTGGTATGCAACGAGGATGTCGCCGCGGGTCAGCAGACCGATCACGCAGGCCGCAGGGCCTTCGGAGACCACGGCGAGTCGACCGTGGCCCGAAGCGGCCATCATGTCGATCGCCTCGCGCAGCGAGTGGCCCTCCGCGATCACCAGGGCGGGGCCCTCGGTCAGATCCGACACGCTCCGGTCGGCGTCCTGCGCGTCGAACAGCCTCTTCTCCCTGAGCATGCCGATCGCGCGGCCCGCCTCGTCGACCACCGGATAGCACCGGTGTCGGACCGCCGCTACCGCCAGCCGGTCGCGAGCCTGGGCAACGCTCTCCTCCGCGCTCAGCGTGGCGGCCGGACAGGTCGCCGCCTCGCGCACCGCGACCTGGTTGAAGAGATCGAAGGAGTATTCGGAGGAGACGCGCGCACCCCGCCGGGCGATCTTCTCGGTCATGATCGAGTCCTTCATCCAGAGGCATGAGACGAGAAAGCTCGCGCCGCATCCTCCGAGGAGAGGGAGCAGCGTGGCGGGCTGACGCGTCGCCTCGAAGGCGAACACGACCGAGGCGAGGAACGCGCGCGAGGCACCTGCGAACATCGCGGCCATCCCGACCAGCGCGCCCACGCGGGGGTCGAGGGTGGCCTCCGGAAAGAGCGGCCCGATCGCGGCGGACAGGCTCGCGCCCAGCCCGCCTCCGATGATGAAGAGCGGGGCGAGGGTGCCGCCCGAGGTGCCGCTGCCCAGCGAGATCGACCAGGAGGCGAGCTTGAGCAGACAGAGGACGATCACCGCCCGGCCGAGCAGGTCGCCCGAGACCATCTGCTCGATCAGATCGTAGCCCACGCCCATGGTGCGGGGCTCGAGGTAGCCGATCAGACCAACGGGGAGAGCGCCGAGGACGGGCCACCACATCCAGTGGATCGGCAGGCGGTCGAAGGCGTCCTCGATCCGGTAGACGAGCCGAGTCGCGCCGATCGAGGCGAGACCGACGACGGCGCCGACGATCACGTATCCGATCAACGCGAGCTCGCCGCCGGAGACGACGTCGGGCATCGCGAAGACCGGCGCAGTCCCGACCAGCGCGACGCGGATCCCGGTGGCGGTGGCGCTCGCGAACGCGACGGGGATCAGCGAGCGCGGGCGATACTCGAAGAGCAGGAGCTCGACCGCCAGCAGCACCGCCGCGATCGGGCTCCCGAAGGTGGCCGTCATCCCGGCGGCGGCGCCCGCGGCCAGCAGCGTCTTGCGCTCGTCGGCGGTGATCTCGAGCAGCTGTCCGAGGAAGGAGCCGAGGGCGCCGCCGGTGGCGATGATCGGTCCTTCGGCGCCGAACGGGCCGCCCGTTCCGATCGAGATGGCGGCCGAGAGCGGCTTGAGGAAGGTGACCCTCAGCGGGATCCGGCTCTTGTTGAAGAGGATCTGCTCCATGGCCTCCGGGATGCCGTGACCCCGGATGGCGGTCGAGCCGTAGCGCGCCATCAACCCGATCAGCACCGCCCCAGCCACCGGCACGACGACCACGAAGAGGCCGAGCTCGTTCTCGGCGGGAGAGACGAAGGCGACGGAGAAGCGCCCGTAGAAGGAGACGTTCGTGATGAGCCCGATCAGCGCGGTGAGCCCGCGCGCCACGAAGGCGGCGATGACACCGATGAGTGTCGCAGCGGCGGTGATCCAGACGGTTCGAGCGTCGATCACCCGGCGCTCTCGCGGGATCCGGATCCTCGAGATCTCCGGCGCCATCGAGGGCGCGACCGGGAGGCCCTCCGTGGTGGCCGCCGCCTCGACGTCACGATCGGCCACGGCGCGCCCTCCGATCCGAGCTCCGCTCTGGCTCCTCCTCGAAGAACATGTCGGGCGGCGATTCGCCCGCGTCCAGCGCGATCACGAGCTTCTCCATCACCCGCACCAGCGTTCCCAGCTCAGCCTCCGGCAGCGAGGCGAGCGCTCCCAGCAGGCGGAGCTGGACCGGCGCGGGTGCGTCGCGGAGCAGCCGCTCACCCTTCGCGGTGAGATAGAGCGCCGCGCGCCGGGCGTCGTCGGCCGCAGCGTGGCGCACCACCAGGCCCCGCTCGACCAGCCGCCGCACGACCACCGAGACGGAGCTCGGATCCGTGAGCGTTCGTGCGGCCAGCTCGCCGAGCGCGGCGCCCGGCGCGACGCTCAGCTGATGCAGCACGAAGAGCTGCGCTCCACTGATCCCGGCCGTCTGCTCGCTGTGCTTCGAGGCCAGGCGGAGCGTGCGGATGACGCGGCGGAGGTGGTCGAGCGCGGTCTGGGCGTTGTCGACCGGGGCCACGACCGAATCCATGGGATCCCAAGTATTTCATCCGCGGCGGGATCACAACGGATTTATGGGCGATCCGCGCTCTTCGGCCAGGCCGACAGCAGCGCGTCGAGCTGTTCGCCGGTCATGACCTCCTGGGCCCGCTCGAAGAGCTCCCGCTCCTCGAAGCGAATGTGGTCGTGAAGCTGGCGGCCGAAGTCCGCGAGCGATCCCTGCACCCCCACCCGGCGGCGAAGCTCCGCGTGATCGGCGAGCGCGCGCTCGACGATCGGATCGGCGCCGAGCGCAGGGAAGAGGAGGCGCTCCTCGATCGAGAAGTGCGGCTCGAGCTCCTCGGCGAAGATCCCGGCCACCTCCTGCCAGCTCACCTCGAGCGCGAGGCAGCGGCGGGCCAGCGCGAGCCCGTGGTGGTGATCCTGGCTCAGCCCGACGAGCGCGGCGTGTCGCTTCATCCCGAAGCCAGGATAGGAGCGTGTAGCGCGTAGCGCTACCGCGAGCCCGGTCCGGGTCCCGGTCCCGGTCCGGGTCCCGATGGCGATCATGCAGCCCGGCGTGCGTTCATCGACTTGATGAGGCGCGTGAGCCTCTCGACAACGCGCTTGAGCTTGGCTCTGGCGGCTTGGACCTTCTGCTCGTTGGCGAGTCGGCGCCTCAAGCAGGTGTGGAGTGAGGCGGCGCTTTCTCGATGGCTCGAAGGTGCAGGCGAACGCGAGCAAGCACAAGGCGATGACCTACGAGCGGATGGCCGAGGAGGAGAAGCGGCTGTCTCTCGAGATCGAAGAACTGCTGGGGCGAGCGCGCACGATCGACCAAGAGGAAGACGAGCGGCTGGGCGTTGAAGAGACTGAAGAGGACATCCCAGCGGAGCTCGCTCGCCGTGAATCCCGCCTTGCCCGCATTCGAGAAGCGAAGGCTGCGCTGGAGCAGGATGCCGCCAGGGCTCGCGCGGAGAAATTGCGCAGGCAAGCCGAAGAGCAGCAGAGCAAAGCGGATGATGCTCTTGTGGATCTGGTGGAGCAGAAGCGAGCGAGAACTCGAGCCGAGAAGGCAAGAGCGCAGGCTGACCAGCTCGAACCATCCCCAGACCCAACTGAACGAAATGATGGATGGCCGCATCATCGCGTTCCTGCAAATGTGGACGGCACACCGAGGCCCCACGCTCAGAGGAACTTCACCGACTCAGACAGCAGGATCATGTTGAAGGAGGGAGCGTACCTCCAGGCCTACAATGCCCAAGTTGTCGTAGATGAGCACGCTCAGGTGAGTGTCGCCGAAGGGGTCAGCAACCAGGCACCTGATCAGCAACACCTCGTCCCGATGCTCCGTGATGTGTTCGGCAACTGCGGCGATGCTCCGCGGAAGATGACGGCAGACAACGGCTATCTGAGCGCGACCAACATCGAATTCTGCGACAACAATCAGATCGATGCCCACATCGCTGTTGGACGCGAACAGAACCAAGACGCGTCGACTCCGTCCTCATCAGCTTCGGAGCCCACACCTGCCTCGCTCGCTCACAAGCGAATGCGAGACAAGTTGCAAACGCGCGACGGCAAGGCGGTCTACGCCCGCAGGAAGAGTATCGTCGAACCGGCGCTCGGACAGATCAAAGGGGCACGAGGATTCCGCCGGTTCTCGCTACGCTCCTTCTTCAAGGTACGAGCCGAGTGGACGCTCGTCTGCCTCACCCACAACCTGCTCAAGCTCTACCGATCGAAGCTCGACCGTCGCGAGCGTCTGACTCAAGGCAGCCATCTTCAGATCGGGACCCCGACCGGGACCGGGACCCGGACCGGGGTCGCGTGAGCGCTTACGCGCTACACGCTCATAGCTCGTCGCGAACACCTCCGCACCGCCGGGCGCCCGCGCTCGTTGGATCGCAGCAGCGCTTCGGATACCGTCTCGCGCCATGTGCGTGCCCTCCTCGCCGTGCGGCGCTCGAACCCACCTCGACCCTTTCCGCGATGGCTGAGCGCACGCTGGTCGCCGCGGGGTCGAACCTGCTCGCGCGCGGCTTCCTGGTCGTCCCGACGGATCGAAGGTCGCGCGCCGGCCAGCCGGTCAACGGTCTGTTCGCGGTGGCGCGGGCCATCCTGCGGGTCGTCGCGTTCAAGGTGCCCGCTCGCGCGGTCGCGGTGGTCGATGCGAGCCCGAACCCCGCGTGGCCGGGCCCGCTCGCCGCGCAGCACCGGGAGCTCCCGAGCCTGCTCTCAGAGCTCGGGCTCGTGGTGGTGGAGGCGGAGGAGAGCGCGTCGCTGGTCGCGTCGTATGCACAGGCGGCGCTCGCGGCGGACGACGACGTCATCATCGCCGCCGTCGACAAGCGCTTCGCGCAGCTCGTAGGCGAACGGCTCTGGTGGTACGACGCCAACAAGGACGCGCGCTACACGACCGAGATCGTCAAGAAGCGGTTCAACGTCCCGCCCGAGCAGGTCGCCGAGTGGCTCGGGCTCGTCGGCGACGAGGACCAGCTGCCCGGCGTCGCGGGTATCGGCGCGAAGGGCGCGACCACCCTGCTCACGACCTACGGATCGATCGAGGCGGCGCTGGCGTCGATCGACGAGATCAAGGGAAGGCTCGGGAACGCGCTCCGCGCGGCGCGCGAGGACGTTCCCCGGGAGCTGTCGCGGGCGCGGCTCGACCGGCATCTCCCGCTGCCCGTGCCGCTGGGGGAGCTCGCGTATGCACCGGCGGCCACCTCCGACCTCAACGCGCTCTTCGATCGGCTCGGCTTCGTCGAGCTGTTGGCGGCCGACGGCGCCGGCGTGCAGGTCGTGGCGTGCGAGACCGAGGACGAGGTGCTGCGCGCGCTCGAGACGCTCGGGCCGGGACCGATCACGATCCATGCGCTGCTCGAGAATCCCGCGCCCGTCCGCCAGGCCCTGGCGGGGATCGCGCTCGCGGGCGCCGGCGAGGGAGGATTCTACGTCCCGTTCGAGGGTGCCGGGTGGAGCGTGCTTCGCGCGTGGCTGGAGGCGCCGGCAGCGCCCAAGATGGGCCACGACCTGGTGGCGACGATGGTCGCGCTCCGCCGCGCCGGGATCCGGCTGGCCGGGATCGTGGGCGACTCGGCCTGTGCGTCACACCTCAGCAATCCGAGCAACTGGGCGCCGCACGACCTGGGGACGGTCGCGAAGCACGTGCTCGGGCGCGCGCTTGCCGGCGAGGAGACGGTGCGGGGCGTCGAGAAGAAGAGGAAGGCGTGGGCCGACCTGCCGATCGAGCGTGCCGCGGCCTTCGCCGGCACCGCCGCCGCGGCGGCCGCCGCCGTCTGGAACGCGCTCTCCCCGACGGTCGATCGCGCGCTGCTCGACGAGTACCTCGAGCTCTCCGACACCCTGGTCAGGATGGAGCTCACCGGCTTGATCGTGGACCCCGCGGAGCTCGAGCGTACCGAGGTCGCGTTCGCGGAGATCGAGGCCGAGCTCGCCCAGGAGATCGAATCGCTCGCCGGCCATTCGTTCAACTTCAACTCGACGAAGCAGCTCGGCACCGTCCTTTACGAAGAGCTCGGCCTCCCCATCGCGAGCCGGACCAAGACCGGCTGGAGCACCTCGATGGAGGCGCTGGAGAGGATCGAGCACGCGCACCCGCTCGTGCCGCTGGTCATCCGCTGGCGGAGGCTCCGCCGCCTGCGCGACAGCTGGCTCATCGCGCTGCGCCGGTTCATCGACGACGACGGTCGCGTCCACTCCCGCTTCCATCTGGCCCGCTCCTTCTCCGGTCACCTGATCAACACCAGCCCGGATCTGGGCCGGGTCCCGGGACGCACGCCCGAGATGGCACGGATCCGTCGCGCGTTCGTCGCCGCGCCCGGCCGGCTCTTGATGTCCGTCGACTTCAATCAGCTCGGCCTCTACGTGCTGGCTCACCTGAGCAAGGATCCCTCCCTGATCGAACCGCTGACCCGCCGCGAGGACCTGCATACGCTGACGGCGGCGGCGGTCCTCGACAAGCCGGCCGAGACGATCACGATCGACGAGCGCCAGATCGGTAAGGTCGTCAACTTCGCGACGTTCGCCGGCCAGGGTTCGAGCGCGCTCGCGCTCCAGCTCGGCATCTCGGCGCAGGATGCCAAGGCCATGATCGAGCGCTTCGATCGACGCTACTCCGCGGTGCGCGCGTTTCAGGAGGAGCAGCTCCGCCTCGCGCGCGCGCGCGGCTGGGTCGAGACGGTCTCGGGTCGGCGGTGGCCGATCGGTGGCCTCGAGTCGCTCGACCCGCACGACCGTTCGTATGCCGAGCGGTTGGCGCGCAGAGCCAGCCACGAGGGTTCGGTCGCCGACGTCTCGCGCCGCGCCTTGCTCGAGGCAGATCGCGCGCTCCGCCGGGAAGGCCTCGGCACCGTGCCGGTGCTGCAGGTCCTCGACGAGGTCCTGTTCGACGTCCCCGAAGCGGAGCTGGCCGCCGCCGCAAAGCTCACCGCGGAGGCGATGCGCCACGCGTTCGAGCTCGAGGTGCCGCTCGTGGTGGGCGTGGAGGCGGGCCCCAACTGGGCCGACCTGGAGCCGATCCCAGATCGATCGTGAGGCGTCGTCAGCGGAGGCGCACGCGCCGGACGTAGCCGAAGTCGCTCTCGGTGACGAGCACGTTGCCGGCGGGATCCATCGTCACCGCGCGCGGCTCACTGATCTTCGGACCGGGCGTCATGAAGTTGGCGCCGTCGCCCGCGTGGGTGTCGCCGGTGTCGCCGTCGAGGAAGAGGTGGAGGCGGCCGTCCGGATCGACGAACCAGACCTGTCCACCCTTGTGCGTGCAGACGAAGAACCCACCGTCCGGATACGACCAGACCCCACGCACCTCGTCGAGCCCGGTCATCGTGGCGAGGGCGCCATCACCGCCGCCGGTCGTCGTCCCGTTTCCGGCGATCACGGTCTTCTCCCCGGCTTCGCCGACGATGTACACCCGGTGGCCGAGACGGTCCGCCACCCGGAGCGTGCCGTCGCCCGCGACGTGAAGATTACCGAGCGAGACGAAGCCGTCCGCCAGCACCTCGACCCCGCCGCCCGCGCGCCACCGCTTGAGCCGAGTCCCGGCCGCGACGTAGGCGAGCTGCTCGTCGTCGCTCACCCAGAGCCCGCGCCCGTCACCGCTTCCGCCGACCGCGAACATCGTCGTCATCGTTCCGTCGGTGTCGACGCGACGGACCTTGTCGTTGCCGAGATCGTAGACGTAGAGCGTCCCATCCGCGCGCACCCACAGGCCGTTGGGTGAGGACAACCGCCGCTCGTTCGCAGGCCCCGGCGCGTCTCCGTCGTCCCCGGCCACGTTGGTACCCGCGACGGTCGTGATGACCCCGTCCGTCCCCACGCGACGGATCGCGTGCGCGTCCTTGTCCGCGATGTAGACATTGCCCGCCGCATCACCGAGCGCGATGTGGGGCCGCGACAGCTCCGCCGCCGTGGCCGGGCCACCCTCGAAGGCGGGATCCCAATCGTTCTGTCCGTTGGTCCCGATCCGGCCCGCACCGGCGATCGTCTCGAGGAGGTCGTACCGCCGAACGAGGCGGTCGAACGCCGACACCGGCTGGCCCGTATCCTCCCTCCCTCCATCGGCGTCCTCGACCGAACGGGCATCGATCGGCTCCCCTGCATCGTCGGGGGACATCGATCCGGTCTGAGAGGAACAGCCCGCGAGCGCTGCCGCCAGCCACATGATGGGAGGGACCCGGAGAGCCACGGCGGCGCGTTATAGCACACGCACCGGCATCACCGGGTCATCACCTCTCGATGCAAGACTTGAAAGCGTGTCCAACGCCGGAGAGAGCGTGCCCGTGTCCCAGCTCAAGCTTCGTCACCTGGAGCGAACGCTTTCGCGTCGGGGGCCAGCGCGGCCGCGAGGCGAGCTCTGAGCTGCTCGGGGAGCGGCGCGGGAGTTCGGTCCCGCTCACCATACTCGACGTAAACGCGCCGCCACATCGCCGCAATCGACGGGGATCGCGATCGGAGCCCGTCGAGGTCGATGCCGTAGCCGAGCATCCCGAGCGTGGCAGATCTCTTGCCCAGCTGGAGGACCTCGAGCGTGTAGTCGATGGACCAGCCGGCCCTGGGGACCGGAGGTCGATACAGTGCCGCGGTCTCGGCGATCGGAAAGGTCGTCCGGGGCCGGCCCTCGCGCTGCGACCAGACGGCGTAAGGCTCGAGGCGCCCCGCGAGGATCCACTCCTCGAACGTATGATGAAGATCGCGATCGACCAGGTAGAAGCTCCAGACGTTCGCGTTCTCGACCTCGTCGAAGTAGAGCCGCTTGCGCCAGACGAACACCCGAGACCAGAAGGTCTCGTCCGGGTCCGATCTCTCCGCATGATAACGAGCGAGCGCTCGGTTCATGTCGAGAGCCTACCGCGGATCGCGCGCGCGAGCCGCTGCGCGTCGTCCATCATCGCCGCCAGCAACGCAGAGCGTCCATTGGTCAGACCTCTCCATCCACGGCCACGCTTCGCGCCCACGGCCACGGGCGCGAACACGCCTAGAACGCGATCCGCGGTGTCATCGCCTTTCATGAGCTGCGGAGGAACAGCGAATGCCAGCACAAGTGCAACACGGAATAGCGCACGGAACGGCTGGGACCGGTTCTTGAGCTCGGACCTCGCGTGCTCGCCAGCGACGGATGAAAGGCGTAGATCCACCGGCACGTATGAGCCACCGCACGACCCCCGAGACTCTCGACCGGATCGCCGCCCGCGCCTACCAGCGGTTCGTCGCGCGAGGCGGCGAGCACGGGCACGACCTCGAGGACTGGCTGGCGGCGGAGGCCGAGCTGGCGCCGCACGACGTCGTGTTGATCGATCCGGGCGCGCGCGAGATCGAGCTGGTGCGGGAGATCCGCGATCTCACCGGCCTGAGCCTGGTCGTGATCAAGTCGCTGATCACGGATCGAACGCGGCCGATCAAGCAATCCGTGCCGCGCCAGCAGGCCGAGGAGATCCAGCGTCGCCTCGAGACGCTGGGTGCGCGCGTCGAGGTGCGGTCGAGCGTCACCAGCGATCGATGAGCCAACCCCGGTCGGTCTTGCGAAGGTAGCTGTCGTCCGTGGTCAGGTACGTGTCCTTCTTGCGGCGGACGCAGGCCACCAGGTCGCCGTCGTCGAGGAGGCGGCGCGCGTTTCGCTCGATGTCGGTGCTGGCGATGATGAACACCGGGCACGGTTCGAGCGTGTAGCCGTTCTTCAGATAGTCGAGCAGCTGATCCCAGACGTACTGGGGAGAGGTGCGCGAGCGCTTGGGATCCTCGGGGGTCCAGAGCTTGTCGAAGGCCTTCCTGTCCTTCCTCCGCGCCGCCTCGAGGACCTTGGCGAGGGTGCGCTGGCCGCTCTCGAACTCGTCGAGGAACCGGCGGACCTCTTCAGTGTCCTCGGGCGGGGTGGGCTCGCGGCGGGAGACCTGGAACGGGAGCTCGGCGGGGCGGAGGCCGGCGCCGGTCTTCTCCTTCTCGTAGCCGACCTTCCAGGCCTCCTCGAGGAGCTCGGTCATGCGGAGCAGCTCGGCGTACTCGACGCGGCGGCGCTTGGCGTCGAGCGCCTGGTCGGCAGTGCGCGCCGCCTGGATGTCGCCCCAGAGCCCGCCGAGCACCTTCTGCTGCTCGGACTTCACGCAGCCGACCTTGGCGTCGAACTCCTGGAGGAAGCTCGTGTTGAGCATGTCCTCGAGCAGGGCCTTCCGCTCGGCGACCAGGGCGACGTCGTACTTCGCGCGGAGGTAGGCGTCGACGAGCTTGTCGATGCGGCGGCAGAACGCGCGCGACTCCATCGTCGGCGGGCGCTTCCCAGGCGCCTCGATCCGATCGAGGGCCGGGGCGATGGCGGCGTTCCGGGGCTTGGCGTTGAGGAGCTCGTCCACCAGCGGGCCGACGGCGTCCGGGACCTCCTCGATCGTGCTGAAGCGCTTCGAGCTGCGCGCGGTGACCTTCGCCGTGCGCGTATCGATCAGCTTGAGCGTGACCACGTGGACCGAGCCCAGCTTACCGACCATCCCGGTGATCAACAGGCTCGCGCCCATGGCGCCGGCGATCTCCGCCATGCACGAGTTCTGATCGCAGCCGACGAGCAGCTTCTGCTGCTCCTGATCGAGCATGTCCTTGAAGTCGTTGGGGCCGAGCGCCTGCACGCCGTGCCGGTTGAGGAGCGCGTCGAGGATCAGCTCGGTGACGATCGTCCCGATCTGCGGATCGACGCCGGTCACCTCCACCTTGGGCACGACGATCCGGTTGCCCTCCGCGCCGGCCGCGGTGACGGGCAGGAGGAGAAGAGCGACGACTGCGGATCTCACAACGTCTTCAGATACTCGATCACGGCGTCCCGATCTTCCGCTGTCAGCGCATCGCCGAAGGTATGACCGGCGTTCGAGTAGCCCGGGAGGGTGGTGTCGTAGATCAACCTGCGCTTGCTGGCGTCCGGCTCGGCGGCCTGGCCGTGATCCAGGGCCGTCCAGGGCCAGCCGACCGCCTCATAGTCGTAGCCGTTGCCGTCATAGGTGCGCTGGAAATACGTCGGGCGGGTCGAGCTCTCGAGCAGGCGGCGGAGATCCGGCACCGAGCCGTTGTGGAGGTAAGGCGCCGTGAGCCAGATCCCGTCGAGCGGCGGCGCCACGTACCCGCCGGTGGGCTCGATCGACGCGATCTCGCCGTAGAAGGACTGGCTGAACCAGTCGCGGAAGCGGACCTCGTTGTTGGAGCCGGTCGAGAGCCAAGGATCCGTGCCGATCTCGTCGAGCGACACCACGAAGTTCGGATAGCGCCCGCCCTCGCCGTAGGTCCCGTGGCAGCGGGAGCAGGTGGCGAGGAACACGCCCCGCCCGCGGGTCACCTTGGCCTCGTCGAGCGGCATCGGATACGCCGGCGCCTCCAGCGTGGCCAGGTATGCGCGCACGTCCGGGAAGTAGGCGTCGATCGAGCGCGCCTCCTCGACCTGATCCACGCACAGCACCGAGGCGGTCATCATCAGGCGCGCGTGATCGCCGCGCCCGCTGCCCGGATAATAGAGCGCGTTCTTCTTCTTGTATCGCCACCAAGGTGGGACGTCGACCGGGAGCGGCAGCTCGGGCGGCGGCTCGATCAGCGTCGTGCTCGACCACGCGAGCGTGATCGGATCGCGATGGGCGAAGAGGATCGCGGCCAGGTTGTCCGCGGGGTTCGCGCCCACCACCGCGGTCACCAGATACGGCGCCGTCGCCTCGATGCGATCGGCCCACTTGCGCCACTCGATCCGCTCCGCCGGATCGTTGACCAGGAACCCGACCGCCTCCGCGGTGTCGGCCGCGCTCGCCGTGAAGTCCCGGTTCGAGTCGCCGAGACCCACGATCACGTTCCCCTCGAACACCGAGGCGTGACAGGTGAGGCAGTTGCTCGACACCACCATCACGCTGCTGGTGGTGGTGAACGCGTTGAAGTCGTACTCGAGGGTCTCGTTCGCGCCGGTCCGTCCGGGGAGGCGGAGGTGGGCGGGCGCCGGGCCCATCACCTGGCTCCACGCC
Organism: uncultured delta proteobacterium; assembly: GCA_963803435.1. Classification (GTDB taxonomy): domain Bacteria; phylum Myxococcota; class Kuafuiibacteriia; order Kuafuiibacteriales; family Kuafuiibacteriaceae; genus CAWDML01. The sequence goes on from CAWDML010000001.1 coordinate 2,504,277, forward strand.
GAGTACGGTACGCCGCAGCCGACGTACCCGCCGTTCACCAGCGCGTCATAGCCGGCCGTCGGGTCCCCGGGCCGCTGCTGGGAGGGCGGGATCTCGGTGAGCGGCGGGCCGGCGTCGGGGGCCGGGGGCCCGGAGTCCGGCGTGCCTGCGTCGATCGCCACGCCTGCGTCGGGCGGTCGGCCCGCGTCGTCCCGCGGAGCGACCTCCGCGGTGCATCCGGCGGCGATCGCGAGCGGGAGCCAGAGCAGTCGGCGCATGGGCGCTCTCTACCAGAGTGGATCGATCATCGCAGCCGATCCTCGACCAGGCCGAGAAACATCCGGATCCCGAGGGGGATCAGGTCGTCGTCGAAGTCGAAGTCGGGGTGGTGGCAGCCGGGCGTGTCCTCGTCCGGCTTCTTCGCGCCCAGGAAGAAGTATGCGCCCGGGATCACATTCGCGAAGTAGGCGAAGTCTTCGCCGCCGGCGATCGGGAGGCCGGCGCTCGACACGTGCCGAGCCTCGACGGCGCCGACGCGCGCGACCGCCGCGGCGCACTCGGCGTCGTTGGTCAGCACCGGGTAGCCTTCGATCAGCTCGAGCGTCGCGCGCGTGCCCGCGGCGAGCATGGTGCCTTCGACGATCTCCTTGAAGCGCCGGACGATGCGCTCGGTGACGGCGGGGTCGAAGGTCCGGATGGTGCCGGCGAGCTGCGCGGCCTTCGGGATGACGTTGTGCGTGTTGCCGGCCGTGAACTTGCAAACGCTGACCACCGCGCCGCCCTCGTAGCCCAGCTCCCGCGACACCAGCGTCTGCAGCGCGTTGACCAGCTGCGCGCCGGCCACGATCGGATCGCGGCACTTTTGGGGCTGGCTCCCGTGCCCGCCGGTGCCTTCGATGTCGAGGTAGAGCTCGTGCACCTGCGCCATCACCGTCCCGGACGTGACGTGGACCGAGCCCTTGTCGAACCAGGGCCAGTTGTGGAGGCCGTAGATCTCCTTCACCCCGTCGAGCACGCCCTCCGCCACCATGACGCGCGCCCCGCCGCCCTCGACGCCCTCCTCCGCCGGCTGGAAGATCAGCCGAACGTTGCCGGCGACGCAATCCCGCATGCGGGCCAGCGCGTCGGCGGCGCCGAGGAGGATCGCGGTGTGCCCGTCGTGGCCGCACTTGTGGGCGCGGCCCGGGTGGATGGATCGGTATGGGACGTCGGTCTTCTCGTCGATGGGCAGGCAGTCGAGGTCGGCGCGAAGGGCGAGGGTGGGGCTCCGCCCGGGCCGGAGATCCGCGTACAGCCCGGTCCGGGCCGAGTCGACCGGTCGATAGCCGCGCGCGGTGAGGAAGTCGCGCACGAGCTTCTGGGTCCGGACCTCCTCGAAGCCGAGCTCGGGGTGCCGGTGAAGGTCGTGCCGGATTCGGACGAGCTCCGAGAGGTTCGCGAACGGTTCGATCATCGAGCGATCAGAACCACAGGCAGGCGACCAGTGTCGACGAACTCGACCACGAATGTTAGGGGACCCGCATGGTCAACGCCCTCGAGAAGGAGTCGGCCCTCGCCGAGGGCCCCTGGCGCTCCCTGCTCGAGATCCTCATCCCCTGCCCGAAGTGCGGCGGAGCGCTCACGATGGCCCCCGTCCCCAGCTGCGCCTGCGGCTTCTCCGGCCGGGCGCCTGACGGGATCCCGGACTTCGTCGACGAGCGGGCGCTGACCGAGCGCCACCTGGAGGAGATCGCGGCCCAGACCGCCGCCGTCGACGACTACTACGAGAACGAGCGCAAGCTGTGTTGCCATTGGGACCGCATCTCGGCGTTCGACATCCCGGAGATGCTCGGCCGTCCCTCGGGGCTCGCGCTCGATCTCGGCTGCGGCACGGGCACCGCGGGCGGCGGCCTCAAGCGGAGCGGGATGCGCGTGGTCGGCGCCGATCTTTCGCAACCCTGCCTGCGGGCGGCCCGGCGCCGTCTCGACGCCGTGGTGCGGGCCGACGCCGTCGAGCTGCCCTTCGCCGACGAGTCGTTCGACGCGATCGTCTCCCGCGGCGCGCTCCACCACCTCTCCGATCCCACCGCCGCCCTGGCCGAGGCGCACCGCGTCCTCAAGAGGAACGGGCGCGTCGTGTTCATGGATCCGCGGGAGTGGTTCTGGCTCGAGCCCGTCAAGCGCATCCTTCGCAAGGAAGACCACGCCTTCACCGACGACCACCACGCCTACCGGCCCGAGGAATACGTCCAACTGATCCGACACGCGTTCTCGGTGGAGCGCTCCTACACAGTGCATCCTTTCGGCATCCTGGTGGCCAACGGCGTCGATCTTCTCCCCATGCCGAGCGGCCTCCCGTACCGCGCCCTGGCGAGAGGGCTCTATCGGCTCGACCGCGCGCTCAACCGAACGCCGCTCCGTAGGGTGGGCCACCTTCTGGTGGTGGTGGCGAGGAAAGAGTAAGTTTGAAGACCTTCCCATGAGCGCGCGCTACGAAGAGGAGGAGACCACCGAAGAGTGCGTCGTCCCTCCCGCACCCTTGCCCGGACGTGACGACGCTTCTGTGCTGGTGCTGAGCGGTCCGCTCTCGGGACAGTTCTACAAGGTCCCGCGCCTGGGCGGCGTCATCGGCCGCGATCCCGAGGTCGAGATCCGGCTCCCCGATCCCGGCATCTCCCGTCGTCACGCCGAGATCTCCCGGAACGACGAGGGCCACTACGTGCTCCGCGATCTGGAGAGCCGCTACGGCGTCTACGTGGAGGGCGAGAGGATCACCGAGAAGCGCGTCCTCGACGGCGACCGCATCCAGCTCTCCGGAGAGACCGTGCTGCGCCTCCGCTACCAGGATCCCAAGGAGACCGAGATCATCGAGAAGATCCAGGAGGCGGTCACGCGCGACGCGCTCACCAGCGTCTCCAACCGTCGCTACTTCATGGAGCGGCTCGAGCAGGAGTTCGCGTACGCGCGGCGACACCGATCGAGGCTCGGCGTCATGATGCTCGACGTCGACTACTTCAAGCGGGTCAACGACGAGCACGGCCACGCCGTCGGTGACGAGGTCCTCCGCACCGTGGGGCGTACGCTGCACGACGCCGTCCGCACCGAGGATCTGGTGGCGCGCTACGGCGGCGACGAGTTCATCGTCCTCTCCCGGGGCGCCGGCCGCGACGACACCGCGCGCTTCGCAGACCGCCTGGCCACCGCCCTGCGCGAGCGCACGATCCGCTGCAACGGCGAGGAGTTCCGGCTGACCCTCAGCATCGGCGTGGCCTGCTTCGAGAACAACGACCCGGTCACGATGATGGAGCTGATCGCGCGGGCCGACTCGGCCCTCTATACGGCCAAGCGCCAGGGACGGGATCGCGTCTCCACCTGGAGCAGCGAGCCCTGATCTCCCCGTTTCGCGTCGTCCGGATATAGAATCGACCCTGGCTTGTTCTCCTTGTCGTTCAACATGCATCTCCTGCAGGTCCTCGTGTTCGTCCTCGGCGCCGCCATCGGCTCCTTCCTGAACGTCGTGATCGCGAGGCTCCCCGAGGGGATGAGCATCGTGCGCCCGCCGTCCCACTGCCCGAAGTGCAAGACCCCGATCAAGCCTTGGAACAACCTCCCTCTCCTCAGCTGGCTCCTCCTCCGCGGCAAGTGCGCCAGCTGCAAGGCGCCCATCAGCGTCCGGTACTTCGTGGTCGAGCTGATCACGGGGCTGTTGTTCCTCGCGTGCCTGCAGCGCTTCGGGTACACGCCCGCCCTGGCGCCGGCGCTGATCTTCTCGGCGAGCCTGGTCGCGGTCACCTTCATCGACATCGACACGTTCGAGATCGCCGACGAGATCTCGCTCCCGGGCATCGTGCTCGGCTGCGTGCTCCGCCCGCTCTGCTTCGGCAAGCCGTGGTTCTCCGGGATCGTGGGCGCACTCCTGGGCGCGTCGTTCCTCGCCTTCATCCGCTGGGCGCACATGCTGGTGCGCAAGCGGGAGGGCATGGGCCTCGGCGACGTGAAGCTGATCGCGATGATCGGCGCGTTCCTCGGTCCCGGCGGGCTCCTCCCCTCGATCCTGGTCGCGTCCTTCGCCGGCAGCCTCATCGGCGGCGCGGTGGTGCTCGGCCGCAAGCTCCGCGGTGAGGACGTGACCCCCGAGCCCGAGCCCGAGGCGACGGAGGACGAGGACGAGGACGACGACGACTGGGAGCCCTCCTGGGACGCGGTCCCGTTCGGCCCGTTCCTCGCGCTCGGCGCGCTGGCCGCGCTCCTCTTCCAGCCCGCCTTCGAGCGGCTCCTGATGGGCCTCCACACGCTCTATCGGTTCTGAGGATGAGCAAGGTCAGCATCCGCCAGCCCGTCGTCCTCTACGCCATGATCTTCATGCTGATCGTCGCGTTCTCGGTGGTGACGCTGGCGAGCGTGGCGATGGTCAGCGCAGCGCGGCGCGCGTACCGGCGGGCCGCCCTGCTCGAGCTGCGAGCGCTCGCCGGGATGGCGCCGGCGGACGAGCTGGCCCGCGTGATCGTGGCGCGGCCCCAGGACGTGGAGCTCGAGGTCGGCATCGTCACCAAGAGCACGCCCGCGCTCGGCCTCGACATCGACGAGGCCCGCCGCGCGGCGATCCGTCCCCGGCTGAGGAGCGCGATCGTCGCGGTGCCGCTCCATGCGGCCTCCGAGGAGTCGTACCTGGTGGGGAGGTTCAACGGCTCGGTGCCCTCTTCGATCGCCTTCGTCGAGATCACGCGCATGGTGCCGATCGTGCTGATCGGCGCGCTCGCCTGCGCCGCGCTGCTGGCCTTCATGATCGGGCGGCTGGTGCTCCCGCCGCTGAACGCGCTGTCCGAGATCGCGCAGGACATCCGGGCAGAGTCGAGCGGGACGCTCGAGCCGTCGGATGCGCCGAACGAGATCGTGGAGGTGGCGCGCCAGTTCCGGCGGACGATCGGGCTGCTCAACCAGGAGCGAAACCTGATCGAGGCCCAGAAGGACGAGCTGACGCGCATGCAGGCCAGCCTGGTGCGCGCCTCCAAGCTGGCCAGCGTCGGCCGCCTCGCGGCCGGGATCGCCCACGAGATCGGCAACCCGCTGGCGGCGGTGCAGGGCTACCTGTCGCTGATGAAGAGCGGCCTCGACGAGGCCGAGGAGGCCGAGGTGCTCGACCGGAGCCACAAGGAGCTCGGGCGCATCCACGAGACGATCAAGAAGCTGCTCATGTACGCGCGCCACGGCGACGAGCAGGACGCCGCACCTGCGCCGCTGTCCCTGGGGAACGTGGTCGCCGAGGCGCTGGCCCTGGTGAAGGGGCACCCGTCGATCCGAAGCGTCGAGATCGACAACCGGGTCCGCGCGGGCGACGCGGCCGACGCCGTGGGCCACCCGGGCAAGCTCAACCAGGTGTTGATCAACCTGCTCCTCAACGCGGGGCAGGCGATGGCCGAGTCTGAGCCCCGCCGCATCATCCTGGAGACGTCCGAGGACCAGGAGCGGATCACGCTCTCGATCCGGGACACCGGCCCCGGGATCCCCGAGGCCAAGCGGGAGCAGATCTTCGATCCCTTCTACACCACCAAGTCACCCGGCGAGGGGACGGGGCTCGGCCTCGCGATCTCTCGAGCCTTGATGGAGTCGATGGAAGGGGATCTGGAGGTGGTCGATTCCGAGGCGGGCGCCGCGTTCGCGGTGAGGATGAGGCGACCCGGGAACATCTGATAGAGTCCCCGCCGGTGGGCGGACGAGCGACGCGCGTCCTGGTGGTGGACGACGAGGAGAGCCTCCGCCACATGCTCAGCCTCGCGCTCTCCAAGGACGGCTTCCACGTGTGGACCGCCTCCTCGGGACGCGAGGGGCTGGACGCCCTCCGCACCGGCGACCGCTTCGACATCTGCGTGACCGACGTCCGAATGCCGGGCATGGACGGGCTCGCGTTCATCGAGAGCGGGGCGCGCCTCGGTGAGCGATCGCCGACGTTCATCGCGATGAGCGCGTACGGCGACGAGAAGCTGGCGGTCGAGGCCCTTCGCCGCGGCGCCTTCGACTACATCAGCAAGCCGTTCGAGCCGCAGGAGCTGGCCCTCAAGCTCCGACTGGTCGTGGAGCGGAAGGCGATCGCGAAGGAGACCGGCTCGGAAGAGGGCGCGCCGGCGGAGGCGCGGTCCGGCAAGGCGCCGGGCGGTCTGTCGGAGATCGTCTCGGTGGCGCCTTCGATGAAGGCGATCTTCCGGACCGTCGAGAAGGTGGCCAGCTTCCCCACGACCGTCCTGATCACGGGCGAGACCGGCACCGGCAAGGAGCGCGTGGCGGGCGCGATCCACGCCGAAGGCAAGCGCGCCAAGAAGCCGTTCGTCGCCATCAACTGCGGTGCGATCCCCGAGAACCTGCTCGAGTCGGAGCTCTTCGGTCACGTCAAGGGCGCGTTCACAGACGCGAACCTGGACAAGGCGGGACTGTTCGAGTCGGCCCACGACGGCACGCTCTTCCTCGACGAGATCGCCGAGCTCCCGCTCCAGCTTCAGGTCAAGCTGCTGCGCGCGCTCGAGCAGAAGGAGGTCCGGCGCGTCGGCGGGACCACCACCATCCCGATCGACGTCCGGGTGATCGCGGCGACCGCGCAGAACCTGGAGGGTCTGGTCCGCGAGTCGCTCTTCCGCGAGGACCTCTACCACCGGCTCAACGTGGTCTCGATCGTCCTGCCGCCGCTCCGCGAGCGGACCGAGGACATCCCGGTGCTGGTCGAGCACTTCGTCCGGCGGATCGCCGAGCGGCTCGAGCTCGCGGGCGCAGAGGTGACGCCGGAGGCGATGGCGATCCTCGAGCGCTACCACTGGCCGGGCAACGTGCGCGAGCTCGAGAACGCGATCGAGCGGGCGCTGGTGCTCTCCGAGGGCGGCGGTCGGATCACGGCCGCCGATCTCGACGATCGCTTCGATCTAGAGGCGCGCGTGCCGGACGGGCTGCCGCCGTCCCTGGTCGACGACACGCTCACGCTCAAGGAGGCCCAGGATCGGCTGGAGCGCATGATGATCCGCCGCGCCCTCGAGCGGACCGGCGGCAACCGGACCCGGGCCGCCGTGCTGCTCGGGATCAGCCACCGCGCCCTGCTCTACAAGCTCAAGGACCACGGGCTTTCGTAGAGATGAGTGGGCCTCAATACCACATCGAAGATGTATCAAAGACATATAATTATGCTTCATTTTGTACGGTCGAAAGCTTGACGGTGAGTCTTGCCTCGCCGATCATCGGCCTCTCTCGTCCGGGAAGAGGCCCCGCGTTGAACAAGCGTCGTCAGAGCATTCCAAACAACGTGCGCGCCCTTCGAGAAGAGATCCTGATGTCGAAGGCGGAGCTCGCGCGGAAGGCGGGCGTCTCGGCCCTGACCGTGGACCGGATCGAGAACGGCAACGACTGCCGGTTGGACACGAAGCGAAAGATCATCCTCGCGCTCGGCAAGGAGCTCGAGCAAAAGGCCGAGGTCTTCCCGGACCTCGCCGATCCCAAGCCGGTCGGCGACGCCAAGAAGGCCACGGATCTCGGGGATCAGGAAGAAGGATAGCGCCATGGCAAAGGGCAAGTTGGCTGTCGGGCTGGACATCGGCTCCGGGTCGATCAAGCTCTGTCAGCTGAAGCCCGCGAAGCGCGGCAACTATCAGCTGGGGGCGTTCGGGATGATCGCAGCTCCCGCCCGAGGCGATCGTGGACGGCGCGCTCATGAACTCGACGGCGGTGGTCGACGGCGATCCAGGAGCTGTTCGCCTCCCAGAAGATCAAGCACAAGGAGGTCGCGACCTCGGTGTCGGGTCACTCGGTGATCATCAAGAAGATCAACCTCCCGCAGATGACCGCCGGAGGAGCTGGAGGAGTCGATCCAGTGGGAGGCGGAGCAGTACATCCCCTTCGACATCAACGACGTGAACATCGACGTCCAGATCCTCAACACCGAGTCGACGCAGGCCGGCCAGATGGACGTGCTCCTGGTCGCGGCCAAGAAGGACATGGTGAACGACTACACCGAGGTGATCGAGCTCGGCAGGGCTCATCCCGGTGGTGGTCGACATCGACGCGTTCGCGGTCCAGAACCAGTTCGAGATCAACTACGAGGTTCCGCGGTCCGAGACCGTGGTGCTGGTCAACATCGGCGCGTCGGTCACGAACATCAACGTCCTCGCCAACGGCGTCTCCACGTTCACCCGCGACATCTCCATCGGCGGCGGTCAGTTCACGGATGCGATCCAAAAGGCGCTTCAACGTGAGCTATGACGAGGCCGAAGCCCTCAAGCTGGGCGGCGGGAGCTCCGAGAGCGACGCGGTGGTGCCGCAGGAGGTGGAGCGCGTGCTCCAGACCGAGTCCGAATCCATCGCCAACGAGATCCAGCGATCCCTGGACTTCTACGCGGCCACCTCGGCCGACGCCCACATCGCCCGAATCTTCGTCAGCGGCGGATCCGGCAAGATCCCGGCGCTCATCAAGACGATCGAGAACCGCACCGGGGTCCCCGTGGAGCTGATGAACCCCTTCCGGAACGTCGACGTCGGGTCGGGCCGGTTCGACGCCGCGTACCTCGACAGCATCTCACCCCTGGCGGCAGTTGCGGTCGGGCTCGCCCTCCGCTATCCGGCGGACAAGTAGGAGAAGCGCAATGATTCGGATCAACCTCCTTCCGATCCAGGCGACCCGGCGCCGCCAGACGATCCAGCACCAGATGCTGGGCGCGGCCGCGGCGGTGATCGTCACGATCGTCATCTGCATCGTCTGGACCGCGATCCGCTCGAGCGAGGGCGAGGAGAAGAAGGCGCAGATCACCGAGAAGCAGCAGGAGCTCGCCCAGCTCGACAAGATCATCGGCGAGGTCAACGAGTTCACGACCAAGAAGAAGGAGCTCGAGGAGAAGCTGGGGATCATCGAGACGCTGCGCAAGGGCAAGACCGGTCCGGTGCGCGCGCTCGACGATCTGGCCACCGAGATCCCGAACCGCGTGTGGCTCACCGAGATGAAGGAGACCAGCGGCTCGGTCACGTTGGCCGGCGTCGCGATCGACCACGAGGATGTCTCGGCGTTCATGAAGTCGCTTCAGAAATCGAAGTACTTCAAGGGGATCGTCCTCGGCTTCTCGAAGCAGACCAAGGACAAATCGGGCGTCAATCTCTACGAGTTCAAGATCACCTGCGCGGTGAATTACTCGGCCTGAGGGGAGCGAGATATGGACGAGTTCATCGCGAGAATCTCCAAGATTCCAATTGCCCAGCGCCTCCTGATCTTGGTGCTGGTCCTGGTCATGCTGTTCGTCGTGAACTACCTAGTCTTCGTCAGCCCGATCAACGAGGAGATCCAGGCCTCCGAGGTGCGCATCAAGAACCTCGACGCCCAGCTGGTGCAGAAGCGGGCGATCGCGCGGAACCTCTCGCGCTATCGCATCGAGGTGGAGCGGCTGAAGCAGCGCCTCAACGAAGCGCTCACCCTCCTCCCGAACGACGCCGAGATCCCGGAGCTCCTCCAGAAGATCGCAGCGCTCGTCGAGCAGTCCGACTGTGAGATGACGACGTTCGAGCCGCAGGGCGAGGTGGTGTCGGGCTTCTACGCGCGCATCCCGGTCAAGATGGCGATCCACGGGAACTACCACTCGATCGCGGTCTTCTTCGACAAGGTGTCGAAGCTCGCGCGCATCGTGAATGTGAACAACATCGCCCTCAAGGAGCCGAAGATCACCAACCAGAAGGTCGTGCTCGACGCCGAGTTCACGGCCACCACCTTCAAGTTCGTGGAGAAGGCCGCCGAGACCGCGAAGTCGGCGGCCGGCGGGTTCAAGGCGCCGCCGGCGAAGGCACCGTAGGAGGGCAGAACGATGATGAGTTGGTCGCGCACGTTCGTATGGGCCTCGCTCCTCGGGCTCGCTGCCTGCGGCGGGGACGCCAAGCCGGCGAATCAGACCCCGTCGAAGGCCGCCACCGGCCTCAACGTCCTGACGAAGGGCACGGTCGAGGGGACGCAGCCGCCGCCCGCGGGCGAGGAAACCCCGCCCCCGGCCCCGGCGGATACGGCCGACAAGCCCGCCGGTGAGGGCGAAGACGTCTCCGAGATCGCATATGCCTACTCGCCCATCGGGAAGCGGGATCCGTTCCGCTCCCTGTTCGATCAGCTGCAGCGCGAGGAGCAGAACCAGCAGCTGACCGAGCTGCAGCACTTCGAGCTGGATCAGCTCAAGCTGGTCGCCATCGTCTCGCGCATCGCCACGCCGTACGCCATGGTCGAGGATCCTTCCGGTAAGGGCCACACGCTCACGCGCGGCACGCTCATCGGGAAGAACTGGGGCCGCGTCGCGCAGATCAAACCCGACTGTGTCGTGATCAAGGAAGAGTATCGCGACTACACCGGGCGCAAGGTCACCAACACGACCCCGAAATGCTTGCCGAAGCCGGACGAGCTAAAAGTTGATTAATCCGCAGGCCGTGCGAAAAGTGACACCGGAGATACGGAGAGGGACTGCCCAAATGTTGAATCGACGGACCGCAGGACATGCGACCCCCGCGCTCGCCCTTCTCGGGGCGCTGTTGATTTCGCCCAGCGCTGCGCTCGCCAAGCCCAAAGGCTCAGTGGTGGTTCAGAGCGTCGAGACGCGGACCACCGAGTTCGGACGCGAGGTGGTCATCCACACCTCGAAGGAGCCGACGTTCTCGGTCTTCCGCCTGTCCGAGCCGTTCCGCGTGCTGGTGGACATCAACGATGCGCGGCTGGAGAAGCCGATCGGGCTGCTCAAGGTGACGGACGGCGTGCTGCGGTACGTCTCGACCGACGAGTTCTCCGACGAAACCTCAGCGGTCCTGCGCGTCGAGATCGCGCTCGAGGACGCCGCGCCGTACTCGGTGCAGCCGCACGGCAACTCGATCGTCGTGCTGATCGGGAGCGATCAGAAGAAGCTCGACTCGACGCAGAACCAGGATCCGGCGCCCGCGTTGACCGCAGCGCCGGCCGAGGTGGCGCCGGTGACGCTCGCGCACTTCTCCCGCAAGGGAACGACGCTCTCCGCGCAGATCCGCGCGGGCAAGCTGGTGAAGCAGGCCGTCTCCATCGAGGAGCTCGAGCACCCGAGCCGCCTGGTGGTGGACATCGCCAACGCCAGCGTCGAGCCCAAGTATCAGCGGGTGAAGCTGGGCGTGGCCGGCGTCTCGCGCGCGCGGGTCGCCAGCCGGAAGAACGGCGTGCGGATCGTGCTCGACGGCAAGCCGAACGAGATGCTCCCGAAGATCGACGTCGTCGAGGCGAAGGGCCGGCTCCAGATCGGGATGACCGCGCAGCGCCCGCACGTCGAGCCGCAGCCGGTGGCGGAGGCCGCGCCCCCGCCGAAGCCCGTCGCAACGCCGGTCGAGAAGGCGCCCGCGGTCATCGAGCCGGAGCCCGATCCCGAGCCCGAGGTGGTCGCCGAGGCGCCGGAGCCCCCGCCCGCCAAGAAGGGGACGATCCGCGTCGAGGACATCACGTTCGAGCCCAAGGACGGGTTCATGCGGCTGACCCTGTTCCTCACGGGGAACGCCGAGGCCCTCACCGAGAAGATGAAGGACAGCGATGCGCCCCTCCTGCGGATCCCGCACGCGCAGCTGCCGACCACGCTGGAGCGGACGCTCGACGTCGCCGAGGTCGCGGGCTCCGTGGTCAGCGCCATCTCCTCCTACAACCACAACGGTGACGTGATCGTGTCCGCCGCCATCACCGAGGGGACCGAGCACCGGACCTGGACGAAGGGCAACCGGATCATGTGGGACTTCCGCAATCCCACGGCCACCACGGTCATCAAATATCCGGAGGAGGCCACCTCCGGCTTCCCGGCCGAGGCCACCACCGCGCTCCAGTTCGCGGCGGAGGCCGCGCCCCAGGCCAAGCGCTACACGGGCCGGCGCATCTCGCTCGACCTCAAGGACGCCGAGATCCAGAACGTGCTCCGCCTGCTGGCCGACGTGTCGAAGCTGAACATCGTCGCGGCCGACGACGTCAAGGGTCGCGTCACGATCAAGCTCCGCAACGTGCCCTGGGATCAGGCCCTCGACATCATTCTCAGGTCGAAGCAGCTCGACAAGATCCGCAACGGCAACATCATCCGCGTGGCCCCGATCGAGGTCCTCCGCAAGGAAGAGGAGCTTCGGTTGGATCGCCAGAAGGCGCGCATCGAGCTGGAGCCCCTGGCCGTCCGCCTGATCCCGGTGAGCTACGCCGTCGCGAACGAGGTGAAGCCGCAGGTGACCGCCCTGCTCTCCACGCGCGGCAAGGTCAACATCGACGCGCGCACCAACGTCCTGATCGTGGAGGACATCCCGGAGGTGCTGCTCAAGATCGAGCGCCTGGTCCGGACGCTCGACACACAGACGCCGCAGGTGCTGATCGAGGCCCGCATCGTCGAGGCGCGCGCCAACTTCGCCCGGCAGCTCGGCATCCAGTGGGGCGGTCAGGTGAACGCGACCCAGCAGTTCGGTACCCAGACCGGCCTCACCTTCCCGTCGGACATCCGGATCGCGGGCGGCGCGGACGACGCGCAGAACAACGTCACCGAGGGCGTGAGCGGCAACCCGAACTACGCGGTCAACCTCCCGGCGGTGGTCGGGTCGGGCGGCGGCGGCGCGCTGGGCTTCGTGTTCGGATCGGTGGGCGGCGCCTCGCTGATCAACCTCCGGCTCTCGGCGGCCGAATCGACCGGCAAGATCAAGGTGATCTCGGCGCCGCGCGTCGTCACCCTCGACAACAAGGAGGCGAAGATCCTCTCCGGCGAGCGCGTCCCGATCACCGTGATCACCGCGAACGGCCCCACCACCCGGTTCATCGACGCGAACCTCGAGCTCAACGTCACGCCGCACGTGACCCAGGACGGCTCGGTGCTGCTCAAGATCACCGCCTCCAACAACCAGCTGTCGAACCGCGTCGACCTCCTCGGCGTCCCCGGCATCATCACCCGCGAGGCCAACACGGAGATGATCGTGGGAGACGGTGATACCGCGGTGCTCGGTGGGATCTATCAGCGCAACACGCAGGAGAACGAGTCGTACGTGCCGTGGATCGGCCAGATCCCGGTGCTCGGCTGGCTCTTCAAGACGACCAGCCGCACCGACGCGCGGGACGAGCTCCTGATCTTCATCTCGCCCCGGATCATCAACCGCTCCGCAGCGCTGGTGAACGCAGGTTGAAGTGCTCGGCTTCGTCCTCTCGGGGCCACCCGGCGTGGGTAAGTCCACCGTCGCCCCGAAGGCGGCCGCGCGGCTCGGTCTGACAGCACTGGATCTGGACCACGTGATCGAAGAACGCGAGAAGAGATCGCCCGCGGAGATCATCCGGACCGAAGGCGAAGCGGCGTTCCGCGAGGCGGAGCGGGCGGCCTTGGCCTCGATCGATCGACCGGCGCTGATCGCGCTGGGCGGCGGCACGCTCACCCACGCTCCCTCGCGGCGGGCGGCGCGGCGGGATCGGCCCGTGATCGGGTTGGTGGCGGAGACACTGGTACTCGAGGCGCGGCTCCGGGAGGGCGGCGATTGGCCGCTCCTCGCGGGCGGCCTGGACGCCCTGATGACCGCGCGCGCACGGACGTATCGAGCGGTCGATCGGCGGATCGACGCCAACCGACCGGTCGCGCAGGTGGTGGACGCCGTCGCCGAGGCGGCGGGTGGGCTCGAGATCATCACCGCCCGGATTGGCGCCGACGAGACGCGGGTGGTCGTGGGCTCGGACCTCGCCGACGCATGCGCGGGCGCCGTGGCGGCGCTCGAACCCGGGCGTCCGGTGATGGTGGTGGTGGACGAAGGCGTCCCTGCCCCGGCCGTCGAGCCGTACCTGTCCGCGATCGGCGGCGTCGCGCCGGTGGTGCCGCTCCGCGTCTCCGGCGGCGAGCCGATCAAGACGTGGGACCAGCTGGGCGCCCTCCTCGAGCGTGGGATCGCCGCCGGGTGCGGGCGGCAGAGCGTGGTCGTCGGGATCGGCGGGGGCGCCACCACGGATCTCACCGCCCTGGCCGCCGGCCTGCTGGGACGCGGGGCGCCGGTGGTGCTGGTGCCGACGACGCTCCTCGCCCAGGTCGACGCGTCCGTCGGCGGCAAGACCGCCGTCAACCTGGGCGGCCGAAACCTGGTCGGGACCTTCCACCCGGCGACGGACGTCCTGATCGACGTGGCCCTCACCGGCACCCAGCCGGAGGCCGACTACCGCTCCGGGCTGGCGGAGATCCTGAAGATCGCCCTGATCGCCGACCCGATGCTGTTCGAGCAGATCGTCCGGGAGCGACGGGCCTCGTCCGAGAGCATCGCGCGGGCCGTCGCCCACAAGGCGCGGATCGTCGAGCAGGACCCCTGGGAGGCGGGGCTGCGGAAGGTGCTGAATCTGGGACATACCCTGGCGCACGCCCTCGAGGCGGCCAGCGACTACTCCATGCGACACGGGGAGGCCGTCGCCGTCGGCCTCGCCGCCATCGCGCGATTCTCAGCGCTTCGAGGCTGGCTCTCGAGCGCCGATGCACAGCGGATCCTCGAGGCCCTCCGGGCGCTCGAGCTGCCTGCGTCCGCCCCGCACGACCTGTTGGTCGCGGCGGGGGGACATATCAAAGCCGACAAGAAAGGGACGAAGGACGAGATCGATCTCATCGCACTCCGGGCCGTGGGCAGCGTGACCATTGAACGGTTACCATGGGCCGAGGTGCATTCCGAGCTCGTCCGATGTGGAGGAGAAACATGAGAAAGCTGGCTGCAGGTTTGGGCTGCGTGGTGGCCGCCGCATTGGCCGGGTGCGACGCACCGGGCAGCGCGCTGGTCATCGAGCGGGTCATCGTTCCGACCACGATGCAAGACATGATGACAGGGGCGACGAGCTGCGAGTGGAAGTCGGGCGGCTCCGACAGCGCGGCCAACATCGTGCTCGACGTCGCGCAGCAGCTGACGCTCTTCCTGGTGCTCGACGTGGCCAACACGCTCCAGCCATCGGAGGCGGTGATCGACACCAACCCGGACATCACGCTCAAGCACCCTCAATCGGTGAACCCGCTGCGGTTCGACTATCGCTGGGAGTGCGACTCGATCGGCTTCTCCTCCGATCTCGGCCCGCTCTTCCTCCCCCAGTTCTCGGTCAACCAGCCCTTCTGTCTCGACAATCGAGACGCCACCGGGGGCGACTTCGTCGGCTTCGACGTCATTCCCGCGACGGGCGGCTTGATACCGGCGGCGGGCACGGGCTCCGTGGAGATCCGGCCGGTGCCGGCCCCGCTCGGGCTCGCGATGTACGACATGTTCACGCTGGCCGCGCTGGCGCAGACGTGTTGTGCCTCCACCGACGGCTGCGGCGGCGTGGAGAACGGCGCCAATCAGGAGTGCATCCGCCTGCAGACGTTCTTCAACGACGTCGGCATCCTCCAGAATCAGACGGAGGCCGCGCAGCGGTACCGACCCTTCTCTCTGTTCGACGGCGCGACGCCGCCGACCCAGGGTACGGCCCTCCCGACGCCCACGTACGAGCTGCGGATCCGGGGCGTGCTCGAGGGCGTGACGAACGCGGGTCAGACCGTCACCTCGAACGACTGGTCGCAGGACATCCAGCTCGGGCGCAACACCAACTACCCGGCCAACCCCTGCTTCGAGTGATGCCCCTGTGAACGAGCTCAGAGAGCCGCTCGAGAGCATCGTGGACGCGCTGGCCGGGGGCGCGTTCGCGGCCAGCATCATGGGGATGGATGGACTCCCCGTCGATGCGATCGAGCGCGACTCCGGCGACGTCGACGTCTCGGCGCTCCTGGTCGAGTTCTCGTCCCTCCTCATCCAGGTGCAAAAGAGCGCGCAGATGTTCGCCGCGGGCGATCTCGAGGAGCTCGCCATCCGGTCCGAGCACCTCACCACGATCATCCGTCCCATCAACGAGGAGTACCTGCTCTGTCTGGCGCTCCATCCGGAGGCCAACTTCGGCAAGGGCCGCTACCTCCTCCGCGTCCACGCGCCCAAGCTGGCCACGTTCCTCTCGTGACACGCGTGGGCCTCGTCTCCGTCGTCCACGGTCCGAACCTCAACCTGCTGGGTACCCGCGAACCGGCCGTGTACGGAACCGCCACGCTCGACGACATCCATCAGGCGCTCCTGGCGCTGGCGCCGTCGCTCGGGGTCGAGGTCGAGACGTTTCAGTCGAACCACGAGGGTGCGCTGGTCGACCACTTGCAGGGCTGTCGCGGCCGCGTTGACGCAGTGCTTCTCAACGCGGCTGCATACACGCACACCTCCGTCGCGATCCGCGACGCAATCGCTGCTCTTCGCCCGCCGTTGCTGGTCATCGAGGTCCACCTCTCGGTCCCCGAGGCGCGGGAGCCGTTCCGTCGAACCAACCTCCTCACAGGCGTGGTAGACGGCCGGATCGCGGGGTTCGGAGCGCTCTCTTATGTTCTTGCGCTCAGGGCCGCATCGACGCTAATCGCGTCGCGTGGCAACGGTTGACACCAGCGAATTCCGCAAAGGGCTGAAGCTGATCCACAACAATCAGCCCTTCACGATCATCGAGTTCCAGCACGTGAAGCCCGGCAAGGGCAACGCCTTCACCCGGACCAAGATCAAGAACCTCGTCACGGGGTCGCTGCTGGAGGTGACGTACAAGTCCGGTGAAAAAGTAGATGCCGCCGACGTGGAGGAGAAGAAGATGCAGTTCCTCTACGCCGAAGCGGACATGTACCACTTCATGGACCAGAAGACGTACGACCAGGTCGAGATCCCCAAGGACGGCGTGGGTGACGCGGCGCAGTGGCTGCTGCCGGACACGCTCTGCGACATCATCTTCTGGAACGGCCGTTCCATCTCGGTCTCGATCCCCTCGCACATGGAGTTCACGATCACGCACTGCGAGCCGGGGGTCCGTGGGGACACGGCGACGAACGTAACCAAGCCGGCCACCGTCGAGAGCGGCGCCATCGTCAACGTGCCGCTGTTCATCAACACCGGGGACCGGATCAAGGTCGACACCGAGTCCGGCAAGTACCTCGAGCGCACGGCAATCGGGAGCGGCTCCTGATGGCGACCAAGCGCCCCGCCAAGACGGCCCCCAAGGCTCCCGCGAAGAAGGTGGTGCCCGCGCCGGCGACGGACGCCCGGATGGATCGGCTCAAGAGGCTGGTCGGGATCCTGGAGGGCTCCTCGCTGGCCTCGCTCGAGTACGAAGACAGCGACATGGCCGTGAAGCTGTCCCGGGCCCACGCCAACGGTCAGTCGGGGCACGTGGTGTCGGCTCCGGTCGTGACGGCGCCCCCGCCATCGTCCGAGGCTCCGGCTCCGGACGCCGCCGAGACCGCTGGGGCGAACCTCTACGTGGTAAAGTCACCGTTCGTGGGCACGTTTTATCGCTCGCCCTCCCCCGATCAGCCCTCATTCACGGACGTCGGCCAGCAGGTCGTCAAAGGACAGACGCTATGCATCGTAGAAGCGATGAAGCTGATGAACGAGATCGAGTCGGAGGTCGCGGGAACGGTCGTGGCCGTACTGGTCGAGAATGGCCAGGCCGTACAGTACCACGACCCCCTGTTCAGGATCGCAGCCCAAGGGTGATCAAGAAGATCCTCATCGCCAATCGCGGTGAGATCGCTCTCCGCATCATCCGCGCCGCCCGCGAGCTCGACATCCAGACGGTGGCCGTTCACTCCTCCGCCGACGCCGAGTCGCTGCACGTGAAGTTCGCGGACGAGTCGGTCTGCATCGGACCGCCCTCGCCCACCGAGAGCTATCTCAACATTCCGGCGATCATCGCCGCCGCCGAGGTGACCGCGGCCGACGCGATCCACCCGGGCTACGGCTTCCTCTCCGAGAACGCCACCTTCGCCGAGATCTGCGCGGCCTGCGGCTTCCACTTCATCGGTCCCGACGCCCGTTCCATCAAGATGATGGGCGACAAGATCGAGGCCCGACGCGCGATGACCAGCGTCGGGCTGATGTCGCTCCCCGGATCGGACGGGGCGATCGAGGATCCCAAGCAGGCGATCGCGCTCGCGGACAAGATCGGCTTCCCGCTGATCATCAAGGCCGCAGCGGGTGGCGGCGGACGCGGGATGAAGATCGTCCGCGAGCCCAGCAAGCTGAAGGACCAGATCGCGATCGCGCAGCGCGAGGCCAGCCTCGCGTTCGGCAGCGAAGCGATCTACATGGAGCGGTTCATCGAGCACCCGCGGCACATCGAGTTCCAGATCGTCGCCGACGAGCACGGACACGTGGTGCACCTGGGCGAGCGCGAGTGCTCGGTCCAGCGGCGCTACCAGAAGCTCATCGAAGAGTCGCCCTCCCCCGCCCTGACGGAGGAGAAACGGGCCGCCGTGGGCGCCCGGATCGTCGGGGCGCTGGAGCAGCTGGGCTACCGCAATGTGGGGACCATCGAGCTCCTCATGGACGAGGACGGCGAGCTCTACTTCATGGAGATGAACACCCGGATCCAGGTGGAGCATCCGGTCACCGAGATGGTGGTCGGGATGGACCTGCTCCGGCTCCAGATCCAGCTCTCCTGCGGCCTCGAGCTCCCGTTCGCCCAGAAGGACGTGGAGATGCGCGGCCACGCGATCGAGTGCCGCATCAACGCCGAGCATCCGGAGCGGTTCACTCCCAGCCCCGGCACGATCTCGACCTATCACGTGCCGGGCGGCCACGGCGTCCGCGTCGACTCGCACGTGACCACCGGGACGCTGATCGAGCCCTACTACGACTCGCTGATCGCGAAGCTGATCGTGCGCGACTTCGATCGCGGGCACGCCGTCCGGCGTATGCAGACCGCCCTCCGCGAGTTCATCGTCGAGGGAATCGACACCAACATCGCCTTCCACAGGAAGCTGCTGGCCCGCGAGGATTTCCTCTCCGGGAAGTACGACACGACGATCGTCTCGCGCTTCCTCGAAGGCGCCTGATCGTTGATCACGGTCGTCCATCTCATCACCAAGCTCGAGCTGGGCGGCGCCCAGGAGAACACGCTCCATACCTGCCGACGGCTCGATCGCAGCCGCTTTCGCGTGGCGTTGATCTTCGGCCCGGGCGGGCTCCTCGACGACGACGCGCACGCCTTGTCCGACGCCCAGATCATCGAGGTGAGCGAGCTCGTTCGACAGGTGAGCCCGCTCGAGGACGCCGCCTGCGTGGCGCGCCTGACGCACGAGCTCCGCCGCCTCCGCGCCGAGCACGCTCGGCTGGGGCTCGACGAGCGGAGCTTCATCGTTCACACGCACAGCTCGAAGGCCGGCGTGGTGGGACGCCTGGCGGCTGCGCGCGCAGGGGTCCCGAAGGTGGTCCACACCATCCACGGGTTCGGCTTCCACCCGGGCCAGCATCCGCTGAAGCACGCCGTGTTCCTCAACGCCGAGCGCATCGCGGCCCGCGTCACCGACGCCTTCATCGGCGTCTCGCGGGCCAACCTGGCCGAGGCGCGGGCCAAGGGGATCATCAAGGCTCGCCATCGGGCGGAGCTCATCCGCTCGGGGATGGACCTCGGGCAGTTCAAGGGTCTCGACGGCCGGCGCACCGCCGCGCGGGCGGCGCTGGGCCTGGCGCCGGACGACGAGGCGATCGTCTGCATCGGCAACTTCAAGCCGCAGAAGGATCCGGTGACGCTGGTGTCGGCGATGCAGATCCTTGCGCGGTCCCGGCCGCGGGCCGTGCTGCTGTTCGCGGGCGACGGCGGGCTCCGACCCGAGGTCGAGCGTGCGATCCTGCAGGCTGAGCTCACAGACAAGGTCCGCCTCCTCGGCTGGCGCCGCGACATTCCGGAGCTGCTGGCCGCCGCCGACGTGGTGGCGCTCAGCTCCATCTTCGAGGGCCTCCCGCGCTCCGCGGTGCAGGCGGTGGCGGCGCGCCGCACCTTCGTCGGCACCCGCGTCGACGGCACCTCCGAGATCATCCACGACGGCCGTAACGGGTACCTGGTGGAGCCGCGGGATCCCGAGGCGCTGGCGAAGATGCTGGCGCTGGCGTTGCTGGTCCGGCCGATCGATCCCGCCGACGAGCAGCGGATCCTCGAGTGGGACGCCGACCGCATGGTGGAGGCGCAGGAGCGGCTCTACCGCGAGCTCGTGGGCTGAGACCTCAGAGCATCTCTCTGCGGGAGAGGATGGCCGTGGCCAGCAGGACCAGGCAGGCCGCGTAGACGACGCCGTAGCCGATCGAGATCGCGAAGTCCGAGAGCGCCACGGCGTGCTGATGGATGACGGAGGTTCGGAAGTCGAGGCGGGCAAAGTTGGGCAGCAGGTAGTACAGGAGCTCCACCACGAGCTTGGTCGGCTCCTCCGCCTTCTTGGTCAGACCGATGAGGTCGTCGGTGCTGGCGGCGGCCACCCAGAACCCGAGCCCGAGACCGGTGCTGAGCATGGGCGTCGAGAAGCAAGACAGCATCAGCCCGAAGCCCGCCAGGATCGCCGACTCGGGCAGAATGGCGGCCAGCGCGAAGACATCGCCTCGGCTCGGCGTCCCCCGCACCATGCTGAGCACCAGGAGAAAGACGATCGAGAATCCGATCAGCGCGATCGAGAGCGAGGTCATGAGCCCCAGGTAACGTCCGATCACGTACTTCCACCGCTGTACCGGACGCGTCAGCACCACGAAGAGCGTCTTGCGATCGATCTCCTGATGGATCAGCGAGACCGAGAGCAGCAACGCCATCAGGTCGACCGCCAGCGTCACGCCCGAGAGGCCGATGCTGCGGACGACCCGGTCCGAGCGGCCGAAGGTGATGTCGGCGACCACCATCGAGAAGAGCAGCATCCCGAAGCCGAAGACGGCCACGTTGAAGAACAGGCGCTCGCGCATCGCCTGTCGAAGGGTGTTCCGGGCAATGATGAAGATAGAGCTCACGACAGTCCGGCCTCTGTTGCGTTCTCACCGAGCGAGCGGACGAAGATCGCCTCGAGGTCGTCTCGGTGAGGTTCGAATCGAACCAGCATCGCGCCTTCCGCCATCATCGCCGACGCGAACGTCTGCGCGGGCGCGAGCTGGTCGAACTCGACATGGATCGCACCGTCCGCGATCGTGGCGCCGGGATGCGCCGTCTTGATGCGCTCCAGGTGAACGCCGTCGAGGTTGCCGAGGACGACGGAGACACCGCGGGTCGTCTCGGTGAGGATGTCCTCCAGGCGTCCGGTCCTGCGGGTCTCGCCGCGATGGATGATCGAGACGCGATCGCAGGTCATCTCCACGTCAGGGAGGATGTGGGTCGAGTAGAAGATGGTGGCGCCCTCGTGGCGGAGCTCCAGGATCAGCTCCCGGAGGTCCTTGCGTCCGATCGGGTCGAGGCCGGTCATAGGCTCGTCGAGGATCAGCAGCTTGGGCGCAGCCACCATCGCCTGGGCGAGGCCGGCCCGCTGGAGCATGCCCTTGGAGAACTTTCTCAGCCGCCGATCGAGCACGTGGCCCAAGCCGACGCGCTCGAGCTGGCGCTTGGCCCGTGTCTCCGCCTCGTGTCGAGCGAGCCCGGAGAGCTGGCCGAACCAGGCCACCATCTCGAGCGGCGTCAGGTACTCGTAGAACGTCGGATGCTCGGGCATATAGCCCACGTCCTTCTGCCACTGCAGGCTGTCAGGCTCGTGCCCGAGCAGCCGGATCAGCCCGGAGTCGGCGCGGATCAAGCCGAGCATCGCCTTGATGGTCGTCGTCTTGCCGGCGCCGTTCGGGCCGAGGAATCCGAAGATCTCGGCCTTTTCGACGGAGAAGGAGATGTCCCGCGCCGCGTCGAAGCGTTTCCGCCGCAGCCCGACGAAGAACGTTTTCTTGAAGTGGTCCACCTGGATCATGTTCATGGCTGGATGGCCCTGATGGATGGGTCGTCGACCTCCGGACGACTCCCGACCCGCTTGGCAGCTTCGTCCTCACGCACGTTGATCACCTTGGTCCTGGCCCGACAGTTCTCGTCGAGCTCGATCTCGCCGCCGAGCAGGTCGCGGGGTGGCTCGACCACCAGGCCGGCGGTGAAGAGCTCTTCGGCCGTCGGGACCTTGCCGGTCTGGGCGCGCATCGAGGCGCAGGCCTGGTCGTACTTGGGGAGGATGTAGAGCTCGCTCTTGATGATCGCGATGCGGATCTCGGCGTCCTCCCGGTGAGGTCCCGGAGGGAGCCATTCGAGCATGCTCTCGAGCAGCGAGAGCGCCTCCTCCGGATTTCCCGCGTGGAGCTTCGACCGCGCCACCAGGGAGGGGACGTACCTCGGCACGTTGGGGAGATGAGCCGATTGCAGCCAGTAGCTCGAGGCGTCGTCCGGCTTTCCGTGGACGAAGTACGCGTTGTAGCCGAGCAAGAACGGAAACTCCCAACGCTCGGGGAGGTTTCGTGCACCCTTCTTCGCGAGCCGGTCGGAGGCATCGGTGCGCCGGGAGTACATCGTGAGGACGACGGCCGGATAGTACTGCACCTCGAAGTATTCGGGATCCAGATCGCTCGCGATTTCAGACCACCGCTCCAGCCGATCCGCGACCGCAGGGAGGCTCGCCTCGTTGGCACCGAGGTTCTGGACGATCTGCAGCCACACCAGCTCGGCGACCGCGCTGGCGTGTTGAATCGAGAGGAGGTTCAGGGCCTTCGGTCCGGGTGACGTGATGACATCCCGGGAGAGGGCCGTCTCGCGCCGGGCGCTCGAGAGGCCATCGAGCGCCAGCACGCGGGCCGCCACGGTCGTCGCGAAGGCCGCCGTCGCGGTGATCAGCGGGGTGAGGGTGGCGGTGGCGGGGCGCATCCCGAGGGATCTTAGAACCGCGCGACGGACAGACGCACTACTTGATCGACAAAAGGACAGGCCGTCCCCAACGGAGTGGGGAGGCCGAGACCGTCGCCGTCGAGGTCGGAGCAAAACGCGAACTCGGACGCCGCGCCGTCGGCATCGAGATCACCGACTGCAGTACACGAGAAGTTCGACCCGGCACCGGGGTTGTCGACCGCGGCGCACTCGTACTGGAAGTAGACGCCCGACCCGGTGGTCCGAACGCCGACGTCCTCCATCGACATGGTGTTGCCGGCGCAAAATGCAGTTCCGGCCGGCGAAGCCGCGGAGAGCCAGGTGCCGCGCTGGCCGGGCACCGGTGCCACAGCCGGCGTCTGCTCCAGGATCGCAAAACAGTCGTGGGTGGCGTAGAGGCTCCACTGGGCGGTCTTGAGATCGCCCAGGATGAGAGAAGCCTCGGTCTGCTTGGAGCGGAGGCTGTACTCGACGAAGTTGGGAATGGCGATCGCCGCCAGGATGCCGACGATCGCCACCACCATCATCAGCTCGATCAGCGTGAACCCACGGCGATGGAGATGTCTTGGGTTCATCGCGAGCGAGCTCATTTCAGAACGAAAGCTCGTTGCAGTTCACGATCTCACCCGCGGGCAACGCAGCGCCGCAGGGACCCTGCGCCGTGCGTGCGCAGTCGAGGATGCCGGCCGCAATCGCCGGGTCGTTCGACGTCTGGAACTCGAACTCTCCGTTGACACCGTCCACGTCGAGATCGCCGATCGCGTCCATGCAGTACTCGGGCACGACGCCGGCAGGTTGACCCTGCGTCTCGTAGGAGTAGTAGACGTCTCCGGCAGGCTCGTACCCGACGCACTGGAACTCGGTGCAGACGGCCGGGGTCACCCGGTTGCAGCCCGCGGGGCACGCAGTGCCCGGCCACGGAACCTTGCTGCCAGGGCCCGGAGCAGCAGGCTGCGGGGCGAGGGTCGGGTAGATGTCGTACCCAGCCCGGAAGGTCTCCATGTTCGTCTTGATGGCGCCCATGTTGGTCTTCGCTTCGGCCGTCTTCGAGCGCAGCTGGTAGCGAATGAAGTTCGG
Source organism: uncultured delta proteobacterium (assembly GCA_963803435.1). GTDB lineage: Bacteria > Myxococcota > Kuafuiibacteriia > Kuafuiibacteriales > Kuafuiibacteriaceae > CAWDML01. Next base: position 2,527,966 of record CAWDML010000001.1, read on the forward strand.
GATGGCGATGGCGGCGAGAATCCCGATGATCGCAACGACGATCATGAGCTCGATGAGCGTAAAGCCCTTGGACTTGTTGAGTTTCTTCATAGCGTCTTTCGTTCTTCCTCTCGGGTTGGCGTAACTCGAACCCTTTACGCAGGCGACGTGCCAAGGCCGAGCCATCACCTTCCCGGGGCGGTGCCAAGTTTCGTCATGATCGGGCTTACAAAGTTGGTCACTCCGCCCAAGCGCGTCAGGCCCGATGTGAGCCTCGCGGATACACGTCAGTCGCGGATCCGGAACGCCTGGATCTGCTCGGCGTTGAGCGGGCCCGTGTTGATGAAGAAGCTGGACACGCCGGGCGTGGCGCTCTCGCCGCGAACCGACGGGACGGCGTCGCGCGCGATCCGCTCCGAGAGCAGGTCGACGAAGTACCCGGTCCCCGCCGTGAGCCCCACGAACACCCACCGTCCATTCTTCGTCTGGGCGCCGAGCCCGTTCTGCGTGTGGAGAATGTCGGGGGCGCGGCCTGAGAAGAGATCGACGGCCGCCAGCCCGCTCCCGGGCGCGCCGAGGGCGTAGATGCGGTTCGGTCCGGCGAGCCCGCGGAACAGCTGCGGCTGGCCGAACGCCGGCATCCCCAGCGACGGCGTGGTCGGCAAGCCGGTCTCGACGTCGGCGTACCAGTGGCCCACCGTCGAATGACTCACCAGCAGGTCGCCGGTGACCGGATCGAAGAGGACCCCCTGGACACCGTTGCCGGTCATGGTGGTGGCGGTGACGAAGAACTCGCAGCTGCCGTCCGACAGGTCGATCCGGAGGAAGCCCTCCTCACCCGCCGCGGAGTCGACCGGCTTCCGCGTGAAGGCGTAGCGACCCCGGTCGTCGGTCCTCGGGGCGAAGGCGTCGCCGGCGCCGCCGAGCGTGGGATAGCGCGGGCAGGTCCCGACCAGCGTCCCGCTCGGAAGGTCGATCACGTGGATGCCGAGCGGCGGCTGGTAGACGAGCCCGCGCGTCCCGTCGGGCACCACGCCGAAGTAGGTGGCGAGACCGGTGGCCCCGCCCACCGGGACGCGGCTCTGATCGCCGCTGGTGGTGTCCACGATGATCAGCTCGGGGGGCCCGGAGAAGGACAGCGCGTAGAGCGAGCCCTCCGAGGCCGACAGGCCGATCCCGTTGGTGATGTTCTCGGCGAGGATCGGCGGTTCCCGCTCGAGCACGGCGATCGCACCCGACGCCGCCTGACCCGCCGTTACGGTGACCGTGATCGGACCAGGATCGACCCCGGCGGGGACCGTCACACTCACCTGGCCGTCGGTGGAGGTGGCGCCGGTGCCCGCGGCACCGCCGGAGAACTGGACCTGGGTCACGCCGGCGAGGTGGCGCCCGAAGAGGACGAGCGTGTCGCCGGCCTCGATGAGGGAGTGGTCGAAGTCGTAGATGAGCGGTGACCCGTCGTCGATGATCAGGTCGCGCGCGGACACGGCGGTGCCCGCGGGATGGTGGACGCGCACGGCGCCCGTGATCGCGCCGGCGGGGACCGTCACGTCGATCGATCGGTCGCGGACCCGCGTGGGCTGAACCGGAGTGGCCCCCTCGAACTCGACCGTCACCATTCCGCCGGTGTCCGTGGTGTCGAAGCCGTCCCCCACAATCGTGACCGGGACGTCGCGCGCCGCCGGGTTCGGCCGGACCTCGTAGATGACCGGTCCGGACAGCACCACAAACGTGATGACCTCGTAGGAGGGGCCGCCGAGGACCGTCCTCACCTCGAGACGCCCGGTGCCGGCGCCCGGCGGGACCTGCGCGCAGACGACCTCCTGCCCAGGCAGGGCGAGCGCGCGCTCGTCGGCCGAGCAATTGCGCGCGATCGCGCCGACTCCGCCGATGAGAACGTCGCCGCCCGCAACGTCGAAGCCGACCACCGCGAAGACACCGCTCGTCCGCGCCGACGAGGGCACGGCCCGGAGCAGCCGGGGCGGAGGGGATCACCTCGAACGCAACGCTCGACGTGACGGTGCGACCGCCCGAGATGACCGTGAGCGGACCGCTGGCGGCGTCGCGGGGGACGCGCACCACCAGGCGGCTGTCGCTGACGCTGGAGCTCACGGCGACCGCGATGGCACCGACGCCAAACTGTACGGACGTCGGGCTCCGGGGAAGGAAGTTGCGCCCGGTGATCGTCACGGGCGCCCCCACCCGTCCGGCCGGCGGTGCGATCGAGAGGATCACGGGGGAGAGGCCGGTCTGTGAGCCGGTGCATGCGGTCGGATCCTGGTCGGCGTTCGGAATGGTCGGGCAGGTGTCGGTGTCGTCGCGGACGCCGTCGGCGTCCGTATCGCTGTTCAGCGGGTTGGTGATGAAGCCGTCGAGGCCGGAGCTGAGCTCCTCGAGGTCCGAGAGGTTGTCGTTGTCGTCGTCGGTGTCGCTCTCGTCGGCGATGCCGTCGCCGTCGGTGTCGAAGCAGCCGAAGGGATCGTCCGGGAAGCGATCGATGGCGTCCGGGCAGCCATCGCCGTCGCGATCGCCGTCGGGGAAGGGGCTCGTCTCGCCGTCGAAGAGCGTGACGTGCAACAGGCCGATCACGCCCTCCTCCAGCACCGCCACGCCCTGGAGCTCGGCGCTGTGGTACCCGTCGTGCGTGAAGCGGGCGTGATAGACACCGGCGGGAACCGTGATCTGATAGCGGCCGGATCCGTCCGTGGTCGCCGGTCCGATCACCATGGAAGGATCGAGATCGCTGACGAAGCGGATCTCGGTCCCATCGTGAGTGCCCTCGCCCGCGCCGAAGAGCGTCGCCTGGCCCGAGACCTGGACCAGCGGCGGATCTCCGGGCGTCATGATCAGATCCCGAGCCCGCACCGTCACGGCGGGCGACACCGTCACGCCCGAGGCGTAGGCGGGCCGATAGCCGGGCCGGAACGCGACCACGTCGAAGGTGCCCTCCGGAACGCTGGCGATCAGGAAGGTGCCGTCGGCCGACGTGATGCCCTTGAATGCGGTCGTCGCGATCACCACCACGGTACCGCCGGCCGCCACCGGTCCACCGGTCTCCTGCTCCAGCAGGACGCGACCCTCCAGCGCACCGTTCTCGCCGAGCCGGATCTCGTCGAGATCGATGATCTGCCCGTCGACCAGGATCTTGAACGGCGCCAACCGCCGGACCGCGGTCGGGAGCACGCCCGGCTGGAGCGGCTTGCGGATGTCGAGATAGATGTTCCGGCCGATCGGGAGGCGCTGCAGCATGAAACGGCCGTCGGGATCCGCGCTGATCCGCGTGTCCGTCCCCAGCTCGCGGATCAGCGCCCCCGACACGCCCGCCAGATCGCCGCTGGCCAGGCTTTGCTCGACGACGACGCCCTCGACGAAGCCGCCCTCGCCCGGCGCTGGAAGGTCCTTGGGATTGCGGATACAGGCAGCGAGGATGAGCCCGAAGAGAGCGCTGCCGACGCGCATGGGGCTTCATACCACCGGTGTGCGCAGACCGGCACCCCTTCCGTCAGCCGGTGATACCGAGCGCGCCCTGGTCGTCCGGCTCGCGGATCGAGAGCCGGCCCACGCCGTCGAGCTGAACGTACTCCGACACGCCTTCGATGGCGTAGCCGAGCACGGTCCACACGTCGCTGCGCTTCCCTAGGATGATCGTCTCACCCGCAACCGCGCCACCGAAGACCGTCGTCCAGGTGAACGAGACATAGTCCTCGCAAGAGAACGGCGAGTCGGCGCAATCGTGGAGGTCGCGCTCATCGAGATACTGAACGTACGCGACCCCGTCCGGATGGTTGCTCCAGCGGACCATGGGCGCCTTGTGTCGATCGAAGGGACGCCCCAGGCAGCCCCGATTCTTCGCCGTCTCCGCAATCCACTCCGTGCGGTCGCGAAGCATGCCGTCCCAGAACATCCGGGCCTGGTCCCAGTGCCGATCGAAGTCACCGGCGTCGAGCGCCGCCAGCGCGGACTCGGCCACCTGCCTCGCGCTCTCCTCGGTGGCGCGGTCGCGGCGCCAGCCGGAGCGGCTGACGATCCGGCCCGAGCGCCGAAAGCGATGCGCGACCCCGCAGGCGGTACACATGACCTCGTAGCACGAGAAGCCCGAGGGCGAGCGCTGGCGGCTGGGCCGGACGTTGCCGACGTCGGCCAGGATCTCCTGGGTGCTCACGCGGTACGGCTCCCCGCACGCCGGACACGCGAGGCGATTGATCCGCGCCACGAAGCGCCGGGTGCGGGGCCAGACCGCGACCAGGGCGCTGGTCCACAGCGCAGCGCCGGAGAAGACCAGCGAGAGCTTCATCATGAAGCCAGGCTCGAGCGCGAGCCCCAGGATCAAGCCGCCGAGCGCCGTGCCGAGCAGACCGAATGCGCCGACCGTCTCGCGCACCAGCGCGCGGGACTCGATGCGATCCTCGGTCAGCTGGACCAGCTCGCGGCTCATGGCACGGAGACGCCCTGTGGGGCTCCCTTCTGCTTCAGCCGCTGCATGCGGAGCGAGGTGTCGGTCTCATCGGTCACGCCGTGCTTCTCCCGGAGCGCCTTCACCCGCGGGTTGGTGGCGACCTCGATCCACAGGGGGTCCTCGCGCAATCGCATGTTGAGGCGGCCTTCGTTGGGCGGGATCTTCTCCATGAGATCGATCGCAGCCTCGAGATCACCCCGCTCCCGGAGAATGTTCGCGCGCTCGGCCATCGCGTCGAAGTCGTTCGGATCGATCTCGAGCACCTTGGCGAACGTGCGATCGGCGTCGTCGAGCTTGCCGGCGGCGCGCTGCGCAATCCCGAGGTTCAGGTAGAGGCTGGGCTCGTCCGGATGTTTCCCGATCATCTCCTCGAGCCGCTCGATCGCGACGTCATAGTCGCCGTTGCGTCCAGCGGCGATGATCTCGTCGAGCTCCTTGTTGAGCTCGCCGCGTTCGGTCTTCTTCTCGTTGTCGGCGCTCGACTGGAGCCCAAGGGTGGCGAGAGCGCCGATGCCTCCCACCACCAGGACCAGCCATGCGCCCGCCGCGATCGGATGTTCCTTGATCATGTCTTCGACCCTCGACTCTTCTCGTACTTGGACAGCTTGTACCGGAATTGCCGAAAAGACAGCCCCAGAAGCTCCGCCGCCTTGGTCTTCACCCCGCCTGCCTTTTCGAGCCCGCGCGCGATCAGCCCGTACTCGAACTCCTCCACCAGGCGCTCCAGATCCACCCCCTCGTCCGGGAGGGGCTCATCGCTGGCCTCCAGGGAGAAGACTCGGGTGGGCCCCGACTCGGCATGGACCACGTCCTTCGGGAGCTGCTCGACGCTGATCGTGCGGCCGGTCGCGAGTGCCACACCACGCTCGATCATGTTCTCGAGCTGGCGGACGTTGCCGGGGAAGGTGTACCCGAGGAGCTTCTCCATCGCCGCCGGATCGATCCCGGAGATCTCACGTCCGAACTCCTTCGCATACTTGTCGAGGAACGTCTGGACGAGCAGCGGTAGATCTTCGCGCCGCTGCCGGAGCGGCGGCATGTTGATCTCGACGACCTGCAGCCGATAGAAGAGGTCCTCGCGAAAGCGTCCCGCCCGCACCTCGGCCTCGAGGTCGCGGTTGGTGGCCGCGATGACCCGCACGTCGATGTCGACCTCGCTGACCGCGCCGATACGCTTCACCTTCCGCTCTTGCAGAACGCGGAGCAGCTTCGGTTGCAGCGCGATGGGGAGCTCCGCGATCTCGTCGAGGAACAGCGTGCCGCCCTCGGCCGCCTCGAAGAGGCCCTTCTTGTCGTCGTCGGCTCCGGTGAACGCACCCCTGACGTGTCCGAAGAGCTCCGACTCCATCAGATTCTCCGGAATGGCGCCGCAATTCACGGCGACGAACGCCTTGTTCCGACGATCGCTGCCGTAATGGATCGCCTTGGCGGCGCGCTCCTTGCCGGTGCCGCTCTCACCGGTGACCAGCACGGTCGCCTTGAGCGGAGAGACGCGCCCGATCATGTCGAGCACGTCCTGCATCACCTCGCTCTTGCCCGAGATTCCAGAGGCGCTGTAGCGCTCGAACAGCTGGCGGCGCAGGGCCTCGTTCTCCTCCTGCAGCTGTCGCTTGTTGATCGCCTGGGAGACCAGCACGCGAATGTCCGTCGCCAGGTGCGGCCCTTTCTCCAGATAGAACGAGGCCCCCTCCGAGATGGCGGTCTGCGCCTTCTCCCGGGTGCCGTAGGCGGTCATCACGATCACCTCGGGGAGGTTCGGGTGCGCTCGGGCGGCGCGGACCACCTCCATGCCATCACCGCCGGGCTCGAGGCGCAGGTCGCTGATCACCAGGTCGACGACCTCGGTATCGAGGACCTTGCGGGCCGACTCGACGTTCTTCGCCAGGTGGACGACGTGGCCCATCGCGGTGATCAGGACCTCGAGGACATCCCGCAGCCCGGCCTCGTCGTCCACGACCAGCACCCGTCCCATCAGGATCTTCCTTCTCGCATTACGGCGGTCATCTCAAGCGATCGGCTCCAGCTCCGACGAGTTGCTGGTGTCGTCCCAGCCCTGGACGAGGTCCACGCTCCCGAGATCCGTCGGCAGGCGCACGCTCACCTCGGTGCCCACTCCGACGTGGCTCTCGAACATCATGCTCCCGCCGTGGGACTCCACGATCGCGTGGGCGATCGCCAGCCCCAGCCCGGAGCCGCCCTGCTTGGTGGTGAAGAACGGATCGAACACGTTCTTGACCTGCTCGGGCGGGACACCCACACCGGTGTCGCGGACGACGAGCACAGCCTCGCCCTCGCGCTCGAAGGTGCGGATGGTGAGCGTCCCGCCCGCCCGCTTCATCGCCTCGCCGGCGTTCCGGATCAGGTTCCAGGTCACCTGCCGAACCTGGTCCTCGTCGATCGCCGCGACCAGGCCCTCCTGGAGCGCGAGGTCGATGCAAACGTTGGAGGAGGCCTCGAGACGGTACATCTCCACCACGGACCGGACCAGGGAGGAGAGATCGGCCTCCTTGGCCTCGAGCTCCCGCGGCTTCGCGAAGGAGAGGAAGTGGGTGATCAGGACGTTGAGGCGGTCGGCCTCCTTCACCACGTTGCTCATCAGGCGCTTCATCGCGACGGGCGGATCCAGCGACTGCTCGAGCACGTCGATCGAGGCGCACATGGAGGCGAGCGGATTGCGCACCTCATGGGCGAGGCCGGCGGCGAACTTGCCCACGGTGGCGAGGCGCTCGGCGCGCTCGACCGCCTCCTTGAGCCGCACGATGTCGGTGACGTCCTGGAACACGACGATGAACCCGGACCACTCGGCACCGCCCGCCAGCGAGAGCGGCGCAAAGGAGAAGCCGATCTTGAGCACGGTGCCGTCGGGCGCCAGGTGTCCCCGCTCGTAGCGCCCGCGGGGGCGGCCGGAGCGGAACGGGTGCTCGGAGAGGCCGTGCTCCTGCCACGTGCGGCCCATGAACGGTACCGCGCCCATCAGGCGCTGTCCGACCAGCTGATCCCAGCTCATCCGCAGGATGACGAGCGCGGCGTCGTTGACGTAGCGGATGGTGAGCTCCTCATCGATCGTCATCAGCCCGGCAGGCAGCGAGCGAAGGATGGCGGCGTGCAGCTCCTCGAGCCGCTCGAGGTCGATCTTCTTCTCCGCGAGACGAAGATCGGTGATCCGCAGGCGCTCGGTCAGCGTGCTGGCCAGGAAGGCGACCACGCCGATCCCGCCCGTGTGCATGACGAAGGCGAAGATCGCAGTGCTGGAGTCGACCCGCGGCAGCACGGCGACGATCCGCTCCACCTGCAGCAGGATCACGGTCCCGAACAGGAGGAAGATGCAGACGGCGGCCATGACGGCGCCCCGGCGATACAGCGTGATGGCGGCGCCCAGCACCACGAAGACGTAGGCGACCGTGAAGACCGATTCGATCCCGCCGGTCATCAGTACCAGGACCGAGACGATCGCCGTGTCGAGGACGATCTGGATGTAGCCGAGGAGCGGGACCAGCGCGCGATAGCGCAGCAAGCCCGCGTAGATCACGGAGACCAGATAGGCGGAGCCGATCAGCAGGTACTCCCAGTCCGAGACCTCCCGGACGCTGTGCGGTGGTCGCAGCTGCGCGATCACGAAGAGCGCCCCGAGCGAGAGGGTCACGATGACGACGCGGGCGATCGCGACGCTGACCAGCTTCCGCACCAGCGCATCGACCTGGAGCTGATCGGGGGGCGGGGTGAGGAGCGGAACGCCGCTGAGTGAGTGGCTCCGGCGCGCGATGTTGGGTGGGGAGACCATCGAGCGGGCGGCGGAGGGCCGCCATCCGCTTACTTGATGTTGCCGGCCAGCTCGAAGATCGGCAGGTACATCGCGATGATCAGGCCGCCGAGCATGACGCCGAGGAACACCATCATGAACGGCTCGATCAGCGAGGTCAGCGCGGCGACCGCGGCGTCGACCTCGTCCTCGTAGAAGTCGGCGATCTTCTGGAGCATGGCGTCCATGGCGCCGGTCTGCTCGCCGACGCCGATCATCTGCACGACCATCGGCGGGAACACCCGGTCTCCGCCAGCGGCTCGGCCATGTCCTTGCCCTCGGAGATGCGCTCGCGCGCGTACATGATCGCGTTCTCGACGACCTTGTTGCCCGCGGAGTCGGCGCCAGATGTCGAGCGCGTCGAGGATGGGCACGCCCGAGGAGAGCAGCGTGCCGAGCGTGCGCGTGAAGCGGGCCACGGCGACCTTGCGGAAGAGCGGGCCCGAACACGGGCGCCTTGAGGATGACGGCGTCGACCATCAGACGCCCGCGCGGCGTGCGGGCCGACCACCTTGAGACGGCGAACAGCACGATCACGCCACGATGACCGGGATGATGTTCGCGCGGAGCCCGTTCGACAGGTCGATGACGAACTGGGTCGGCGCGGGCAGCGTCGCCGCCGAAGTCCTTGAACATCTTCTCGAACACCGGGATCACGAAGATGAGGAGCACCGCGGTCACGCCGATGGCGACGCACCATGACCACCGACGGGTAGACCATCGCGCCCTTGACCTGCCGCTTCAGCTTCAGCGACTTCTCGATGTAGGTGGCGAGCCGGTTGAGGATGGTGTCGAGGATACCGCCGACCTCGCCGGCGGCGACCAGGTTGACGTAGAGGTCGTCGAAGACCTTGGGGTGCTTGCCGAGGCGCGTCGGAGAAGCGTGGAGCCGGCCTCGACGTCCGTCTTCACGCTGTTGATCACCTTCTGGAAGTGAACGTTGGCCTGCTGGGAGCCGAGGATGTCGAGGCACTGCACCAGCGGCAGGCCGGCGTCGATCATCGTGGCGAACTGCCGCGTGAAGACGACGATGTCCTTCTTGCTGACGCCGCTGCCCGAGCTTGAGGTGGATCTCCATCGGCTTGCGCTTGACCTTGGAGGCGGAGATCTGCTGCGCCTTGAGCCGTTCGAGCACGTCGTCGCGGCTCTTGGCCTCCATGGTCCCTGCGCGCGACTCGCCCTGACGCGTCTTGCCTTCCCAAACGAACTGCGGCATCTCGGCTCCTTCTACTCCGGCGGACGAACTAGTCTAGCGTCCCAGGTCACGGTCCGCAAAACGGTGGACTCGGCGTGGGTGTGGGGAATCTTCGCCCCATCAACGCGGCGGGCGGGCGCCGCCGGTGCCGGGCGCCGGCGGGGCGGCAGCCTGGGAACGCATGGGCTGCTGTCCCGAGAGGATCTGCCGGAGCTCGTCCTGATCGCTCGAGCGGAGCAGACCCTCTCGAGCGAGATCAGCCGCTTTTGCACGAGCATCGCGAGGCACTGGTTCAGCGTCTGCATGCCGAACTTCGCCTGGCCGATCTGCATCTGCGAGTAGATCTGGTGGATCTTGTCCTCGCGGATGAGGTTCCGGATGGCGGCGTTCGGGATCATCACCTCGACGCGCCAGCACGCGGCCCGCGCCGGAGCCTTCGGGATCAGCGACTGGCAGAGCACGCCCTCGAGCACGAACGAGAGCTGGGCGCGCACCTGCGGCTGCTGGTGCGGCGGGAACACGTCGATGATGCGGTTGATGGTCTGCACGCGCCGTTGGTGTGCAGCGTGGCGAACGCCAGGTGGCCGGTCTCGGCGATGGTCAGCGCCGCCTCGATGGTCTCGAGGTCGCGCATCTCGCCGATCAGCACCACGTCCGGGTCCTGGCGCAGGACGTACTTGAGCGCCTTCTTGAACGACTGGGTGTCGGCGCCGACCTCGCGCTGGTTGACCATGCAGTTCTTGTGCGGGTGCAGGTACTCGATCGGATCCTCGATCGTGATGATGTGCTCGTGCCGCTCGGTGTTGATCTTGTCGATCATCGACGCGAGCGTCGTCGACTTGCCCGAGCCGGTCGGGCCCGGTGACCAGCACCAGCCCGCGCGGCTTCTCGCACAGCTCGGCCACCACCGGCGGCAGGCCGAGCTCCTGGAAGCGGCATGATCTTGAACGGGATGGTCCGGAACGCGCCGGCGACCGCGCCGCGCTGCATGAAGATGTTGGCGCGGAAGCGCGCCAGGTTCTTCACGCCGAACGAGAGGTCGAGCTCGTTGTCCTCCTCGAACTGGTGCTTCTGCGCGTCGGTGAGGATCGAGTAGCAGAGCTGCTTGGTCTCGACCGGCGTCAGCGGCGGCGTCTTGAGCGGCACCAGCTCGCCGTCGATGCGCAGCTGCGGCGGCGGTGCCGGTGGTGATGTGGAGGTCGGACGCGCCCTTCTCGATCATCGCCTTCAGGAGCTGGTGCAGGTTGGCCACTGCGTCGCACTGTGCGGCTCGCTAGAATCGGCCTCCGGCGGCCGTGATGCGCAGCGACCTCTTCGAGGCGTGGTCATGCCCTCTATGCATCTTGTTGATGCCCGCCATGCGCAGCGTCTGCATGCCGAGCCGGATCGCCTCCGCCTTGATCTCGGCGGCCGACGCGCCGTTGATGCACGAGCTCCTTGAGCTCGTCGCTGAACGCCATGACCTCGTAGAGCGCGATGCGGCCCTTGTAGCCGGTCGTTGCAGCAGTCTTGCAGCCCTGCCCGCTTGAAGACCTGAAGCTCGCCGATCTGTCCTCGGCTTGATGCCTGGATCGTCGAGCAGCGCGCTCTCCGGGATGTCCATCGGCGGCTCTTGCAGTCGGCGCAGATCTTGCGCGCGAGGCGCTGGGCCAGGATCAGGTTCACCGACGCGGTCACCAGGAACGGCTCGACGCCCATGTTGAGGAGGCGGGAGATCGTGGACGGCGCGTCGTTGGTGTGCAGCGTCGAGAGCACCAGGTGGCCGGTGAGCGCGGCCTTGACCGCGATCTCCGCGGTCTCGAAGTCGCGGATCTCGCCGACCATGATGATGTCGGGGTCCTGGCGCAGGAACGCGCGCAGCGCGGCCGCGAAGTTGAGGCCGATGTCCTCGTGCATCTGCACCTGGTTGATGCCGGCGAGGTTGAACTCGACCGGATCCTCGGCGGTGCTGATGTTGTCGGTGGACTTGTTGAGCTCGGACAGCGCCGAGTAGAGCGTGGTGGTCTTGCCGGAGCCGGTGGGCCCGGTGACCAGCACCATGCCGTAGGGCCGCTTGATGGCGCTCCTTGAAGTCGTCGAGCGGCTTCGCCTCGAAGCCGAGCTTGGTCATGTCGAGCTGGAGGTTCGACTTGTCGAGGAGCCGCAGCACGATCTTCTCGCCGAACAGCGTCGGGCAGGACGGAGACGCGGAAGTCCATCTCCTTGCCCTTGCCGAGCTTCAGCTTGATGCGGCCGTCCTGCGGCAGCCGGCGCTCGGCGATGTCGAGCTCGGCCATGATCTTGATGCGGCGAGGTGATCGCGTTCTTCAGCTTCAGCGGCGGCTTCATCACCTCGTAGAGCACGCCGTCGATGCGGTAGCGGACCCGGAAGTCCTTCTCGTACGGCTCGATGTGGATGTCGGAGGCGCCCTTCTTGATGGCGTCGAGCAGGATCAGGTTGCACCAGCTTGACGACCGGCGCGTCCTCGGCCGGCGCTCTCGAGGTCGACGACGTTGACCGCGTCCTCGTCGCCGCCGACCTCGATCTCGTCCTCGTCGAACTCGCCCATCACCTCGTCGTAGTGAGGTCGGGCCGCCTGCTTGCGTCGTAGTAGCGTGTCGATCGCCTCCTCGATCGGCGCCTCGGAGGCGACGACCGAGCTCGATGTTGTAGCCGGTGAGGAACTTGAGGTCGTCGATGGCGAAGATGTTGGACGGATCGGCCATCGCGACGATCAGCGAGGCGCCGGCGCGGTTGACCGGGATGACCTGGTGCTTCTCGGCGACCTCTTGCGGGACGAGCTTGATCACCTCGGGATCGATCTCGAAGTCGCGAGGTTGATCGACGGGACGCCGTACTGCTTGCGAGAGGAAAGCGGTGAGCTCGCTCTCCTCGATGTAGCCGAGCTTGGTGAGCGTCGAAGCCGAGGCGTCCGCCTCCCTTTCGCTGCTCCTCCTGGGCCTTCTGTAGCTGCTGCAGCGAGATCAGGTTCTCGCGGACGAGCAGCTCTCCAAGGCGTCCTGGCATGCGAGGGGGGAGGCTAAACTCGCCCAGGTCGCGAGTCTAGTGGAGGCCGGCGACGCGTCTCATCGCTGCGCGGATTCTCGACACTTCCCCACCCGTCCAGAGCGCGAGCGCGAGCGCCGCCTGCTCGACGAGCATGCCGCGGCCGTCGGCGGCGGGGAGCCCGGCAGCCCGCGCACCAAGGGCGAGCGGGCTCTCGGTCTCGAGATCGCCGTACGCCAGGTCGAGGACGTAGGGTCGCGACGGCTCGTCGATCCACGTGGAGAGGATCTTCTTCGCCAGGGTGCGCTCGCCCGGGAGCGCCGAGACGACCAGGGTCGCCCCCTTGATCCGTCCCAGCCCGTGCGCGTGGGCGCCGGTGGTCGCGACCTGCTCCGCGTTTCGTCGGGCGCAGACATGGATCTCCGTCGCGCCCGCTCGTGAGGCCGCCCAGGCGGCCGCTCGGGCGGCGCCGCCTGCGCCCAGGATCTGCACCCGCGCCAGCTGACCGGCCGGCAGCGCCTCGAGGACGCGCATCAGGCCGGGGCCGTCGGTGTTGTCGCCCTGGATCCGGCCGTCGTCAGAGAACGTGAGCGTGTTGACCGCGCCGATCTCCTGCGCAGTGGTGGAGGCGTGCGCGGAGAGCGCGAGGGCCTCGTGCTTGTACGGGATGGTGACGTTGCACCCGATGGCGCCCAGCGTTCGGAGCGCGGCCACCGCGCCGTGGAAGCAATCGGTGTCGGGGCAGGACACCGGTACGTACGCGATCTCCAGGTGGCACGCGCTGGCGGCGGCGGCGTGGAGAAGCGGCGACAGCGAGCGTGAGACGTCCCGGCCGAGGACGGCGAGCAGACGCCTCATGCGCGCGTCAGCGCCCTCCGGGCGTGCTCGACGTCGTGGGCCAGCTGGGCCTTGAGCGCGTCGACGCCGTCGAAGCGGCGCTCCTCGCGCAGGCGCGCGATCAGCTCGACGCGGACCGCCGCTCCATACAGATCACCCTCCCAGTCGAGCAGGTAGCTCTCGACCGTGACGTGGCGACCGCTGAAGGTCGGGCGCCGGCCGATGTTGGTCACCGAATCGACCCGCCGATCGCCGAGGTCGACCCGGCTCGCGTAGACGCCGTGCTCCGGCAAGAGCTCGTGGTCCGGCTCGACGTTGGCGGTCGGAAACCCAATCGTGCGCCCGCGGCGGTCGCCCGGGACGACCTTGCCGGTGACGGCGAAGGGCCGGCCGAGCAAGAGGGCCGCGCCCTCCACGTTGCCCTCGAGCAGGAGCTCGCGCACCCGGGTGGAGGACACCACCGCGCCGTCGAGGACGACGGGCGCCACCACGTCCACGGTGAACCCGAGCCCAGCGCCGGCCGCGGTCAGGTGGTCCGGATTGCCGCCGCGACCCTTGCCGTAGCTGAAGTTGAAGCCCACCACGACCGAGACCGGGCGCAGGCGATCGAAGAGGAACCGCTCGACCCACTCGTCCGCAGTGACCTCCGCGAAGGCCGCGTCGAAGGGCTCCACCACCACCGAATCGATCCCGTACGCGCGAAGGAGGCGCACGCGCTCCTCCAGGGACGTCAGCGTCCGTGGCGCCATTTTGGGCGCGAGGATCTTCGCGGGGTGCGGATCGAACGTGTATGCGACCGCCGGGAGGGCACGGCGAGCGGCGGCGGCCGTCGTGCGTGCGATCAGCGCCTGGTGCCCGACGTGGACGCCGTCGAACGCGCCGAGGGTGACGACCGAGCCCGCCAGCGGTTCCGGTAGCGAGCGAGCGCCATGCACCACGTGCTCCACCGGGGCGTATCAAAGGATGGCGCGCGCGAATCGGCAAGTCGATGTTGTAGAGTAGCCGCGCGTGCCGGGCACGATCGCCATCGGGTTGCTGGTCCTTCTGGCTGGTGCGAACCCGAGCTGGCCGGCGCCGGATCCCAACCTCGAGCCCGAGGCACTCTCGCGCCCCGGTGAGATGCCCGACGATCCTGAGTACCCGCCCGGAGCAGAGTGCACCGGACAGCTCGAGCTGTACTCGTTCACGCCGGCGTGCACACCCAATGTCGAGCATGCGGCCCTCGGCTCCGGCATCCACGCGGATCGTGCGTGGCTCCTGACCATCGGCCGGCCCGAGGTCACCCTCGCCTTCGTGGGCGATGGCGCGGACTTCTCGGACCCGGATCTGATCGCGCGGTACCTGCTCAACCCGGGCGAGCTCCCGGCGCCCAGCACCAGCAGCACGGCGCACGACGCCAACGGCGACGGCGCCTTCACGGTGCTCGACTACACCACCGCCACCGGTACGGTCCCGCCGACGATCGATCGCGTGAACGATCGGACGTTGCTGGCCCGACCGGATCACGGCGATGCGAACGGCAACGGACTGCTCGACCCGGGCGACCTGATCGCGATCTTCTCGGACGGCGCCGACGACGACCTCGACGGCTATAGAGACGACATCGCCGGCTGGGACTTCCTCGATGACGACAACGATCCGAGCGATCCGTCGACGGCGGGAGCGAGCGAGGCCCGCCGCGCAGTGGCGGTCGCGAACAACGGGATCGGAGGTGCGGGCGTCTGTCCAGCATGCACGCTCCTTTCCTTGCGCGCCGGCAGCGGCGGGCTCGGCGAGGCCCACCGGATCGCCGTCGCGATCGCGTATGCGGTGGATCGAGGCGCGGCCGTGGTCGCGTCGTCGCTGGAGGCCCCCGATCACGACGAGTTCCTGGAGAGCGCCGCCGACTACGCGTTCGGGCGCGGGATCCCGCTGGTGGCCTCCTCCGGCGTCGGCAGCGCCGTCGCGCCCGCGATCGCCTGGCCGCCGGATCGGGTGCTCACCGCGGGCGGCCTTCGGTACGACCGGTCGGCGCTCAGAGACGCCACCACGGCGCTGGCCGCCGATCCCTGCGCGAGCTTCGGCCCGCGCCTCGACGTCTCTACACCGACCCGCTGCGACACGGCCGGCGCCGGACTGGCGGCGGGCGTCCTCGGCTTGATGCGATCGGTCGAGCGCGGCGTCGCACGGCTCAACATCCCCGCGCTGGAGCGTCCCCTCGATGCGGCGGAGATGATGCTGATCGCCGCCGGCAACACCGACGACGCCTCCGGCCACGGATGGGATCAGCACACCGGCTTCGGGCGTCTCAACGCGCGGGCGGCGCTCGACGCCGTCATCCGGCGTCGCATCCCGGTGCCCGCCGAGCTGACGTCACCCGGATGGTTCGAGATCCTGGATCCCACCGGGAAGGACACGCTCCCGGTGACCGGCGTGGTGATGAACCGGCGCTACGACCGCGCCACCTGGCAGCTCGCGTACGCGGTCGGGATCGATCCCGAAGACGGTGAGTTCATCTCGCTCGGCACCGATACGGTGGCGAAGGACCAGGAGGGCACGATCAGCGGCGCCCTCCCGGCGCGCGGGCTGTTCGACGATCCGGCGGCACCTCCGGCGCGGGACGACGCCCTGGCGGTGACGATCCGTCTTCGTACCAGTGCGACCTCGGGCGGCGACGTGGTCACGGGCGAGATCAGACGGGTCGTGTTCGTCCAGCGCGACCTTCAGATCTTTCCCGCGTTCCCACTGGCGCTGCACGCGCGCCCCAGCTCACCGCGGATCACGGACCTCGACGGAGACGGCGCCACCGAGATCGCGATCGCGACCTCGCAAGGTACCTTGCATCTGATCGGTGTCCGCGGCGCAACCCGGCCGGGTTGGCCGCGGCGCGGGCCGGTGTGGTCCTTTCCAGCGTTGCACGGGGACGCCCCCGCCTTTCGGGACGGCGCGCTGGACTCTGGCGTGCGCGAGCCGTTCCTGGGCGCGGTGGCGGTGGCGCCCGGGGAGCTGGCGGCCGTCACCTCCGAGGGCTCGGTGCTCGCGCTCGATGCCGCCGGAGAGCTGCTGCCGGGCTTCCCGGTGCGGATCCCGCGCGGATCGCGCCCGATCGGGATCGCCGATGGCCCGGCGCTGGAGGACCTGGACGGCGACGGCGTGCTCGAGATCCTGATCCCGGACGGCGCGGGCGCGCTGCACGCCTTCACGGAGGGCGGCGGCGAGGTGACCGGCTTCCCCATCGACGTGGGTGAGCCCGTCGGTGCGCCCGCGATCGGCGATCTCGACGGCGACGCGCGCCCCGAGGTGGTGTTCGCGAGCGACGCGCAGCTGTTCGTCTTCCACTCGGACGGCTCGGCCCTCGAAGGCTGGCCGATCGCGATCGCCGACGGTCCGGCCGGGCCCCGCCCGCCCGCGCCGGTGCTGGCGGACACCGACGGCGACGGACGGCTCGAGATCGTGCTGGCCGCCCTGGGCCGCCCGCTCGCCGTGTTCAGGTCGGACGGAGAGGCGCTCGTGACGGCGGTGGCTGCCAGAGCGTTCGGACCCGGCTCGGACGTGTCGCTGACCGGCGCCCCGATCGTCGCCGCCGGTGAGCCGTCGATCGCGGACCTCGACGGTGACGGGGGGCCGGACGCGTTCCTCTTCGCGCTGCCCGAGAACGACCTGGCCGGTCCGTCCCCCGGGGACGAGATCGAGCGCCTGGCCGGTGTCTGGTCCCTGCGCTCGGGCGGGTTCCTCGCGGCCTATCCCCGGCGCACGCATGATCCTTCCCGGACCTCGGCGGTCGCCGCCGACGTCGACGGCGATCACCGCCCGGAGCTGATCACCGGCGACGGCCGCTACCGGCTCGCGGCCTTCTCGGTGAACGGACGCAGCCCGCCGCTGTGGCCCAAGCTGACGGGCGGGACGGCGGACGGATCGCCGGCCGCGGGCGATCTCGACGGCGACGGCAACCTCGATCTGGCGGCGGCCACCCGTGAGGGGGCGCTGTTCGCCTGGCGCACACAGAGCGCGGTGGACGGCGTGGTCTGGGAGAGCGTCGGACACGACAACCGCGCCACGCGAAACGCCGCGACCTCCCTGTCCGTCCATTCGGCGCCCGCGCCCGGCCATGGATGCCGGTGCAGCGCCCGCGCCGAAGGCCGCAGCCCGCCCCTCGCCGGGCTGCTGCTGCTCGCGTGGGTGCGATTCGCGCAACGCAGACGGCGGCGAACCCGATAATCTCACCGGCGAATCTGCACCTCCGTGCACCCGCCCGGTTGCAGCTGCACAGCAGGCTCGGGCACGCAGGGCTCGGATCCGAGCCACGGGCGGGCTGGCACGGCGCTTGGATTGTCCGAGGTCGTTCGGGCGTCACCCCCAAGGTCATCCCACAAGGCCAGGAAGGCGAGATGAGGGAGGACAGGGGCGGATCGAGCTCGAACCTCTCTTTGGGAACGACGGTCCAGGAGCCTGTCCGTCAGCAAAGGATGCTGACGGGCAGGTCTCGTCCTTTTCTCAGCCGACCATCTTTCCGATGTAGCTCTGCAGCAGGTACGCGATCACCATCGCGAAGAGCACCAGCGACTCGGTCATCGCCAGTGCGATGATCATCGGCGTCTGAACCTTCGGGGCGGCCTGTGGGTTGCGCGCCATGCCCTCGAGGGCGGCCGCTGCGGTGCGGCCTTGGCTGAGCGCACCGCCGAACGTGCCGGCGCCCATGCAGATGCCCGCCGCCAGGGCGACCAACCCCAGCTTGTTCGGCGCGCCCGGCGCGTCCGCGCCCTGCGCGAAGGCAGGGAGCGCGAGCAGCATCAGGGTGAGGGTGCTGAAAGTCGTGATCAGGTATTTCTTCATTTCTCTTAACCTCCGAGCCACCGCCGCCGACCCGGATGCGCCCTCTTCTCTCTCTCTACCATCCCACCATGCGCGAGGACCTGCGGCCGTTCTTCTCGTTTCTTGTCAGTGAGCGTGTGCCGGTTCCTCCCCGTGGTGCGCGTGCGCTTCGGCGTGCGCCTGGAGATGGTGCTCGATGTTGGCCTCGACCTCGCCGATGTAGACGCACGACAGCAAGATGAAGATGAACGTCTGTACGACCGCGACGAAGAGACCGAGCGCGACGAAGGGGAGCGGGACGAGGAACGGGAAGAGCCCCACGAACACGCCGAGCACCAGGTGGTCGCCGGCGATGTTGCACATGAGTCGGATCGACAGGCTGACGGGCCGGACGCAGTGCGAGATCACCTCGACGGGGAAGAAGAGCGGCGCCATGAACCAGCCCCACCAGGCGCCGACCGGGTTCGCCATGTGCGCGAGGTGGCCCAGCCCGAGCTTCCTGAACGCGTAGAAGTTGTAGTACGTGAACGAGATCGTCCCGCAGGCGAAGGTGGTGTTGAAGTTCTCCGTGGGCGGCAGGAACCCCGGGATCAGGCCCAGAAGGTTGGAGAACAGGATGAAGAACGCCAGGGTCCCGATGATCCAGAAGTGACGGATCGCGGCCTGCCGGCTCATCGTGAACTGCATGAGGTTGAGGAGCGTCTCCATGATCAGCTCGACAACGTTGCGCGCGGTCAGCTTCTCGTCCGGCAGGATGTCCTTGGCACGTCGGAGCCCACGGCGGGCCGCCAGCGCCAGGCCGCCCATCAGCAGGATGACCAGCAGCATCGCGGCCAGGTGCTGGACATGGACGGGCTCGTAGAACAACCAGCCCGGCCCGAGGCGATCGACCCAGCGCTCGAGCGCGTGGTAGCCGGGAAAGAAGCTGAGCCAGGATTGATGCTCTGGCATGCGCCGAGGCGTCTAGCGCGTTTGAGGGCCGCTGTCTTCCATTTCCTTGGCGATCAGGGCCTCCGCTCGGGCGATGGCGTCCTGCCCGGCCTTCGAGGCCGAGCCGCGGCTCGCGCCGACCACGGTGGCGACCAGGCCTACCCCGATCCCCAGCACCAGGCCCAGCCCGGAGACGCCGTATCGATCGACGGCCACCCACAGGAGAGCCCCGACCACCGTCAGCTTCAGCACCAGGACGACGGTCATGACGACCTTGCGCGCCGCCGGCCGACCCGGCCTCATCAGGTCGCCGACCAGGTAGATCATGCCGCTGGCGTCGCCGATCGAGAGCATCGCTCCGATCAGGGTCCCGACGGCGACCTCGAAGCCTAAGAGCAGCCACGTGAGGGCGAACGCGGACGAGACGACAATCAGCGCCACCTTGAGGACGTGCCGGAGAATCACCTGGGTGAGCGTCATTCTTGCTCCAGCGCCTTCGCCGTCTTGAGGACGATCATCAGGCCGAGCGCGGACCCGATCGCGACGCCGAGGAACAAGAGCCAAGGGGACGTGCCGAGCTTCTCGTCCGCCCACCGGCCCCCGAGCAGCCCCGCGATGACCGCCACGCCGATCTCGATCCCGATCGAGCTCGCCCGCGCGATCCCGCCCCGGTCCTGATCCGCGCCTCGGTTCCGACGGCCCACGTCGAGCTTGGTTCGCGCCCTCGGACCGACCTGGTCAAGCCCCGAGCGCGCCCGCCCACGAGAGCAGGATCGCCAGGGCTGCCGGGCCCGCGGTCTCGGTGCGGAGCGTCCGCGCCCCCAGGTCGCAGTCGAGAAAGCCGGCTCCCGACGCCGACGCAACCTCTTCGTCGGAGAGGCCGCCCTCCGGGCCAATCAGGAGCTCGGCGTCGTCGGTGAGCGGATTCGCACCGGCGAGGCGCTGGCGCAGGGAGCGAGGGGCGCCGAGCGCCAGGACCAGCGGGAGCGTGGCGCGCGCCCCCGCGAGGATCGCGTCGAGGGGCGTCACCGGCGCGATCTCGGTCCGGTGGAAGCCTCCGGCCACCCGCAGCGCGTCGTCCGCGATGGCGCGCCAGCGATCGAGACGCCCCGCGCGCTCGGCCACGGTCCGCTCGGTGAGCACCGGGACGATCCGCGCCGCGCCCAGCTCGGAGGCCTGCCGGATCACCGACTCCATCTTGTCGCGCTTTCCCACCGCCTGGATCAGGGTGACGCGGAGGTGATCGCACGGCTCGAACAGGGGTGCCTCCACCTCGACCTCGACGCGCTTCTTGTCGATGACCGCGATCCGCGCGGGCGCGTGCACCCCCGCGCCGTCGACGAGGCGAAGCGGCTCGCCGGTGGCCGCGCGCAGCACCTCACGGACGTAGTGCGCGCCCGCGTCGTCGAGCAGGGCTCGGCCCGCCATGACCGAGCCCGCCGGCACGACCAGCCTCCGCATTCAGCGGAAGCTAGGCGTGAATCGGTCGAGCGTCCAGCGGGTGATCGCCGGGAAGTGGCGCGCGAGCGCGTTGGCGTGGGGATAGATGACCCGGCGGCGGCCCTTGTCCACGGCGCGCACCACGCGCACCGCCACGCCGGCGGCGGTACCCACCGGCTGCATCGCCAGCGCCTTGTTGTGCGCGTACTTCTGCAAGCTGCGTTGCGCAAGGTCGGTCTCGGCGATGATGCCGGGGTAGACGGTGACCACCCGGATCGGCGTCCTGCGCAGCTCGCCGCCGAGCGCCTCGGAGGCAGCGGCGATGCCGGCCTTGGAGGCGTTGTAGTAGAACATGCCGGGCGTGGGTGCGAGCGCGGCCATCGACGCGATGTTGACGATCGCGCCCTCGCCGCGGGCGAGCATCCGCGGCAAGAGCGTGCGGATGATCCTCATCGGCGCGGTCAGGTTGACGGTCAGCGCCGCCTCGCAGAACGCGAGGTCGGCCTCGGCGGTGGGTGAGACCGGCTGGATCCCGGCGTTGTTGACCAGCACGTCGATCGGTCCGAGCCGCGCCTCGGCCTCGTCGATCCAGTCGGCGGCCGTCTCGATCCGGGAGAGGTCGCGGACCACGACCTGGGTCTCGACGTCGAGCTCGGCGGCCAGCGCCTTCAGCAGGTCCTCCCGCCGGGCGATCAGGGTGAGGTTCGCCCCGCGCGCGGCGAAGGCCCGGGCGAGGGCGGCCCCGATCCCGGCGGAGGCTCCGGTGACCACGACGTGCTTCATCTGAGGAGGCTTACGCCTCGAGGCGGCGAACTTACCCCGCTCAGCGCGGATTGCTGCGGACGATCACGCGGTGCGCCTTGAGGCGGAGCGCGTTGATGTGGATGAACCCGGCCGAATCCGTCTGGTCGAAGCCGCCTGCGATGTCCATGCTGGACAGGTTCTTGTCGTACAGGGAGCTCGGGGAGGTGCGGCCGAGGGGCGGCGTTGCCCTTGTAGAGCGACAGGCGCACGGTGCCGTCGATCAGCTCTGCGCTCTTGTCGAGGGCCGCCGTGAGCGAAATCCATCTCCGGGCTGAACCAGAAGCCGTTGTAGATGATGGCCGAGTATTCGGGCGCCAGCATGTCGCGGAGGCGCTGGACCTCCTTGTCCATGGCGATGCCTTCGAGGTCGCGGAGAGCCGTGGTGGATGATGGTGCCCCCGGGCGTCTCGTAGATCCCGCGCGACTTGATGCCGACGAAGCGGTTCTCGACGATGTCGATCCGTCCTACGCCGTTCTTCCGCCCTGACTGGTTGAGGTACGTGAACAGCTCCAGCGGATCGTTCTCCTTCTTGCCGTCATCGAGGTTGCGGACCCGATGGGGCCCGTCCTTGAAGTCGATCTCGAGGATCGTCTCCCTATCCGGAGCGTCCTTGGGGTCGACGCAGACGGTGAAGATGTCCTTGCCCGGACGTCCATCGGATCTTCGAGGATCCCCGACTCGTAGCTCTTATGCATGAGGTTCTCGTCGGTGCTGAACGGCTTCTCGAGCGTGACCGGGACGTCGATGCCGTGCTGCTTGGCGAACGCGAATCAGATCGCTGCGCCCGGAGAACTTGGCGAGGAACTCGCGGATTCTTCCAGGGCGCCATCACCTTGATGGAGGGAGAGAGCGCGGCGTAGGCCAGCTCGAAGCGGACCTGATCGTTCCCCTTGCCGGTGGCGCCGTGCGACACCCAACCCGCGTCCTCCTGGCGCGCGATCTCGATCTGGTGCTTGGCGATGAGCGGCCGCGCCAGGGAGGTGCCGAGGAGATAGCGGCCCTCGTAGATGGCGCGCCCGCGCAGGGCCGGGAAGATGTAGTCGGTGACGAACTCGCGCTTGAGATCGAGGACGTGCACGCCGTCGGCGCCGGTCTTCAACGCGCGGCGCTTCACGTCCTCGAAGTCGTCCTCCTGGCCGACATCCGCGATGTACGCGATGACGCGGAGGCCTTTGACCTTGAGCCACTTGAGGATGCAGCTGGTGTCGAGCCCGCCCGAGTAGGCGAGGACCACGGTATCGTCACGCATGCCGCCCGCGTAACACCGGGCGCAGGGCTTGGCTACCTCAGTTGATGGCGTCGACGAGCTTCTGGATCTCCCCGAGCGCCTGCCGCGCGGAGTGGGCGCGGGCGAGCTCGGCCTCGAGCTTGGCGGCACGCGCCTCGAGATCAGCCCGCTCGTTCAGCACCATGTGCAAGCGCGCTTGCATCGCGTCGGCGTCCGCCTGCGCCGCGTCGAGCCCGCCGCGGAGGTCGGTCACCTGCGCGCGCGCGCGATCGAGCGCGCGATCGCGCTCCTCCAGCTGCGCCTCCATCTGCTGCAACAGGGCCACCTGCTGGGCGTCGAGCTCCTTGAGATCCGCGATGCAGGCCAGGGCGCGATCGCGCTCGACCGCCAGCGCCTCGGACTCCGAAAGCAGCTCGTCCGCCACGCTCTGACGCTCGCCGGCGAGGAGCTCCGCATGCACGCGCGCCTTCCGCTCGGACTCGAGGAGCTCCTGGGTCTCGCCCAGCTCGTTCCGCGCCACGTCGAGCGCCTTGATCAGCTCGGTGCGCTCGAGCCGTCCCTGATCGAGCTGGTCCCGGAGCGCCGCCACCGTCTCGCGCACCCGGCTCGCGGTGGCCTCGGGCTCCGGCGGCTTCTCCTCGCGCCGACGATTGGCCGCCTCGAGGCGCGCCTTGAGCTCGGCGATCCGCGCCCGCCCCGTCTTCGCGAGCGCGCCCCCCGCCTCCACCTCCGGCAGCGGACGGGAAGCCACCGGGGCCCGCTCGGGCAGAGCCCGCGCACCCGGCTCCGCCCGCGGTTCGCTTGCGGCGGGGCGTGCGACCGGGGTCGGGGAGACGACCGGGGTCGCGACCGCCACCGGTGGAGGCGGGGCGAGGACGAGGCCCTCGTCGAGGGCGTGGGTCAGCGCTGCGTCGAGCTCGGCGTCGGCGCCGTTCTGGGGCGAGGGTGTCTCGGGCGCGTCCTCGGCGCCGTCGACCTCGGCGAGCATCGCGGCGAGGCGGGTGCGCGGCTTTCGCTTCGGAACGTTGGCGTCGAATCCAGACTTCATGCGTGGAGCTCCTCCGCGGCCGCGGGGGCGGGCACGTCGGTGTTGTCGATCAGCGCTTGGATGTCCTCCGCGCCCTTGCTGGTCGGATCGAACGCGTAGATCGGGAGGCCCTCGCTCGAGGCCTGGGCGAACTTCGTGCACTGTCGGATCGTGATCGGCAACAGATAGTCCTGGTAGTGCTGCCGGAGCGCGTCGTGCGCGGCGCGCGCGATCTTGGTGGTCGGGTTGTACTGATTCACGATCACGAAGATCCGATCCAGCCGATGCTCGAGATCCTCTGCGACGTCGTCGAGCGTCTCGAAGAGAAGCTTCAACCCGTGGAAGGAGAGGAAGTCCGGAAGCACCGGCACGAACAGATCGTCCGCCGCCACGATGGCGTTCAGGTTGAGCAGCCCGAACGAAGGCGGCGCATCCATCACGATGTACTCGTAGTCGGACTCGACGGCTGCCAGCGCCTTGCGAAGCTTGCCCTCCCGGCTCGACAGCGGCATCAGCGAGAGATCGATCGTCGCCATCCTCAGGTTGGCCGGCACCAGGTGGAGCTCGGTCAGAGCCGTCTCGATGCGCGCCTCCGCGATCGCCGCCTTCTTGATCAGCACCTCGAAGAGCGTGGTCTCGCAGTTCTCGCCCTCGTAGCCGAGACACTTGGTGGCGTGGCCCTGCGAGTCGAGGTCGAGGAGCAGCACGCGGTGGCCGAGCTCGGCCAGCCGGTGGGCATACGACACGGAGAGGCTGGTCTTGCCGGTCCCGCCCTTGAAGTTCAGGAACAGCTGCTTGCGCAGCTTCTTCTTGGGCGGCCGTCGGGCCAACGCCGTCCGGTACAGCGACAGGTCCTCGACACTGTAGTCGAGGCGCGCGCCGTTCCCTTGACTCTGGAGCGGACCGGACGTCTCGCACGCGGTGAGCTCGCCCTCCGTGAGGTCGAGCAGCTTCATGAGGCGTTCGCGCGAAATGTTAACCTGCTCCATGACCTGTCTCCCGGCGCACCTTCGACAGCGAGTCCGCCGCCACTGCACGCACGCTCTCGACCCGATCGTCGAGCGCGTCGATCAAAGCTTTCATCGCCTCGGGCGAGCTCTCGCCCGCGAGCGCCGCGCAGGCCGCCCTGCGCGCCTGCAGATCGGGGTCGCTCAACAGCGGGATGAGCAACGGCGCCACGTCCGTCTTCGAGACGGCCCTGAGCGCCAGGACCGCCCGCCGCCGCACCCTGGGATCGCGATCCGTCAACCCGACCTGCGCGACCTCGGCGATCTCGTTCTCCGCCGCCAGCTCCAGCTTGGCCTCGACCGCCGCCGCCCGCACGAACGGGTTGGGATCAGTGAGCGCGCTGTCGATCGAGACGCGCGCCATCGGCGCCTTGGTCCGGCCCAGGAGCTCGAGCATGGCGATCCGCTCCTCGTCGTCCGAGGCCAGCCTCACCGCCGCAGCCAGCGCCGGCGCGGCCAGCGCACCGGCCGTCTCCACCAGGTGGCGAGCCGCCGAGAGCCGCGTCTCGACGCGCGATGACGACAGCTCGCTGGCGAGGCGCTGCGCGCGCCTTCTCTTGGCGTCGCTCTCGATCGAGTCGAGGGCGGCCCGGGCCTCGCTCAGGCCCAGCTGCATGGCGAGCGCGCTCCGCGGCTGATCGATCCTCGAGGGCAGTGCGGTCGGTTCCGACGCCACCAGGAACCGCGGCGTCGACTCCACCGGCGGCGCGGGCAGCTCCGACTTCGCGAGCGCCTCGAGCAGCGTCTCCTCGCGCACGTGCGCAGCCTCGTTCTCGGCGGCCAGCCGTCCGATCTCGCCGCGGAGCTCGGCGATGAACTCCGCCAGATCCACGTCGTCCGAGCGCGACATCTTCTGCCACTCGATCAAGCGCGCGAAGAAGCTCTCCCGCGCCCGCTCCAGCGCGGACAGGCGCTCGCGGGCCGCGTCGAGCGCGCTGCTCTTCTGCTCCGCGCGCTGCTGCTCGCGCTCCAGCTTGCGGCAGAGCTCGGCGATCTCGCGGGTGGTCTCGCGACCGCCGGCCTCCATGCGCCGCTCGAGCGCGGTCCGTTCGGCGTCGGCGTGCGCGGTGCGGTCACCGATCACGACCATCTCGCGACGCGCTTCCGCCAGCCGCTCCTCCAGATCTGCGATCCGGCGCGCCGCTTCCGCCTCTCGTTGTGCTCCTTCTGCAACGCGCTCGCGGAGGTCGCGGACCGTACGCCGCTCATCCGCGACCACGGCCTCCATCTGTTCCAAACGCCATTCGAGGAAACAGATCCGTTCCAGTGCCTGGCTCAGAGAGTCCTTGGAGCCCGGTTGTGCGCCCATCGCCCGCTCGATCGCAGGCGCAAGGTACATGAGGACGATCCGACCGTCGATCCCCCCTAACGAGTTTTCTCTTCAATATACGGGTAAGATCTGATAGACGTGCTCGCGGTGCTTCCGGCCCTGGTCGCGCTCGCCCTCCTCGCTCAGCCGGCGCCCCGGCGAGTCGCGATCCGCGCGCTCGACGGCGATACGAAGAGCGTCATCGTCGCGCAGCGCGCCACGCGCGCGATCGTGCGCCAGCTGGAACGACGCCCGGACCTGTCCGTCAGCGAGGCCGGCGACGAGCTCGAGATTGGCGGCGGCATCGTCCAGAGCGCCTCGGGCTACCTCGGGATCCTGATTGCCACCGACGCCACAGGACACGCCAAAACCGGCGAGAGCTGTCGATCCGGTGAGGAGGTCCCGCTGACGGCCTGTCTCCTCGAAGCCGCCGACCGCCTGGCCCGGGACGCCGTCCCGCCCCCGGTGGGCCGCGCGGGCGGCACGATTGTGGTCTCGACGCTCGACGCCTACCGCGTGCCGGACGAGCTCGCCCGGAACGTCAGCGGCGTGGTCCGGATCGAGCTGTCGAGCGCCCCGGGCATCAAGGTCGCCGCCGACAAGGGTGACTGGGAGGTCCGGGGCGCCGTCGGCCGGCTCGACGACGTCTGGATCGTCTCCCTCGAGCTCCTCGACGCGGACGGCCAGTCGGCGCACCGGGCCAGCGAGGTCTTCTCCGGCCCGCGCTCCGAGCTGGTGCTGGCCACGCGGGTCGCGGCCCGGCGTTTGGTCGGGATCGGGAGCGACGACTCGGGCGACGTCTCGCTGACCGCGAACGTCGACGAGGCCCAGCTCTCCATCGACGGCGCGCCACCCCTCCCCTTCCACGGTCTCCACCGGCTCACGCTGGACGCCGGTAAGCATCAGCTCGCGCTCAGCGCCGAGGGCCACCGCCCGCTCTTCGACGAGTTCTACGTGCTCGGCGGTCAGAGCACGAAGCTGAACGAGCGGCTCTCAGCCCTCCCCGATCCTTGGTATCGAAAGTGGTGGGTCTGGACCGCGCTCGGCGCCGCCGTCGTGGTCAGCGGCACCATCGTCGGAGTGGCCGCCGCCAGCCGCCCCGACGACGCCGTCATCGAGATCCGCATCCGTTAGATCAGCCCACGGGTCCGAAGCCCGCCCGTCACGGACAGGCGATGGAGAGCGCGGCCTCGTTGCCGCCGCCGTCGATTGCAGCCACCGCGCGCGCGGTCGACGACGAAGCGGCCAGGACGAACGACCCCCCCTCGGTCCACGCCAGCTCGGCGCCGGCCTGATCCTGCAGCGACACGCGCGTCGCCTCGACGGAGACGCCGGCGACGACGGCGCTCGACGACGAGCAGACCACCGACATCACCGTGAGCTGGGGGGGGATGGTGTCCACGCCGATCTCTGCACCGGTGGCCTGGCCGAGGTTGCCGGCGCGATCCTCCGCGGTGACCCCGACGGTGTAGCTGCCGTCGCAGCCCAGCGTCGCCGACTCCGCGCGGCACGAGAACGTGCTGCCGCCGCCCGTGCAGGGATAAGGGCCGAGCGTCGAGGGACAGTGGCCGGCGCGCTCCAGGGAGCGCGCGAGGCGGAGCTCGGGCATCGACACCGCCTCGTTCGCCTCCACCTCGACCACCAGCGTCCCGCCCGGCCCGAGGCGCGATGCACCTTCGAGGCGGGCGCGCGTCGAGAGCACGGGCGCGTCCAGGTCGACCGTGAGCGAGGCCGTTTCGGTCGGACCGAGCACGCCGTCGGCCGAGAGGAAGTCGGCGAACAGCATGATGGGACAGCGGCCGATCGTGCAGTCGACCTGATCCAGCGGGTACTCGACCGCGAAGCTCTCGAGTCGGTCGATCTCCTCGCCCTCTCGCGGCCGCGCCGCTTCGTGCGTGGGACGGCCCGGCAGCAGCCCGAGCTGCACCTTCGACCAGCGACGCGCGTCCATCTCCAGCGTTGCGGTGGCGCCGGTGCGGCGGAGCTTCAGAATGTGGCCCTCCGGCGGGAGGTGGAGCGCGACGTCGACGGGCGTCGAGCCCCCGGCCGAGAGCTCGAAGAGGTTCGACTGTCCGTGAAGGAGCGGGCGTCCGGCGGGGTCGCGGATCAGGGCGCGCACCCGACGATTCGAACCGGCGGGCGCGGCGAGGTCGAACACCAGCGGCTCGACGCCGAGCGGTCCGCCCTCGCCCGCCAGCGTCTGGAAATCGCCGTCGACGTCGCGGCCGACCGTCACGCGGATCAGCGCGCCGGCCAGCGAGGGCGCCCCATCCGGCACGTCGAAGGTGACGGCGACCCGGGACGACTCGCCGCACCCGGCGAGGACGAAGAGCGTCGCGATCAGCCCCCGCACGGCAGCACCTCGAGGGAGACGATGGGCCCCTCGTTCCCGGCCGTGTCGAGCGGGCGGAGCTCGACCTCGCCCGCCGGGACCGCGAGCACGAAGCCACCGCGATCGTCCGCGACGGCGTGGACCGCGCCGGCCGCCACCGTGGCCCGGGGCTCGGCGGCGCCCGGATCGCCCTGGACGATGGGTTGGGATCCGGCGCAGGTGCCGTGCATGGCGGCGAGCGCCAGCGGCGGCGGCGGCGTCCGATCCACCGCCAGCGTGGCCACGTCGAAGAGCCGCACCGAGTTGCCGGCCAGATCCGTGGCCGTGATCTCGATGCTGTAGGTCCCGGCGCAGTCGATCGGGAACGCGAGCGCGGGGATCGTGCCGTCGACCAGCTCGACCCGGTCCGGACACTGCGGCGATCCGCCCGAGAGCGCCGCGAACGTGCTCAGCACGACGGGCTCGTCGAAGTCGGCCGCGATGCGGGCGCTCCGCGTGCCGCCCAGCACCGCCCCCGTGTCGATCGCGAGCGACACGTCGAGCAGTCGCGGGGGAAACGGATCGTAGATCAAGCGGGTGCTGAAGACGTCCGAGTGGAAGCCGTTGAAGTCGACGAAGCGGGCATAGATCGTCCGCGGGCATCCGGTGCGATCGTCGCAGCGCGCGCCGATCACCGCGTCGACCAGCACCTCGCCGGGCATCCGCGGATCGGCCGGGCGCTGGTTGAGGATCGGGGTCGACCGGGTCCGGGCCGGGGAGAACGACGGGTCCTCCGACAGGTCGACGCCCACCGCGGCGAGGTCGAGACCGAGGGCCAGCGTCACTGTCGCCGTGCCGACGCGGCCCTGCTGCGAGCCCGAGACTCGGAGCGTACCGGGGCTCGGAACCGGGCTCATCGTGATGGTGAGGATCGGACCGTCCGACTCCTGGAGCCGGAACGGCGCCGAGCGCCCGGCGAACAGCACGCGCGGCCGCTCCTCGTCCGTCTCCAACGTCGCCGTGATGACCCGCTGGGTCCCGAAGGGGAGACGGACGCTGGCGAGGTCGAAGTTCAGGTCGAACGGCTGCACGACCTCCTCGAGGACCGTCGGAGCGGCGCCGGAACCCTCGGTCACCACGACGCGCAGATTCGTCGACCCATCCTGCGGCGGCCGCGCCACCGTGAAGAAGAGATCGACGGACGCGATCCCGCCACAGGCCGACAGGACCGGCAGCGCCGCGAAGATCAGCCCTCGACGATCCATGCCCCTACCTCCTTACCTCGGTCCTTACCTCGGCTCGGGTAACACATCGCGTCAGCGCACGCGATAGACCGTCGTGTCGGTGAGGTCGGTGCCGCGGGCGTCGCAGTCGGTGGGCGCTCGATAGACGGCAAGAGCCTCCAGATCCTTCGGATCGAGGAAGCCCCGGCCAGGATCGGCGAGCAGGACCTTCGCACCCTGGTGGGCCAGCCCACGGAGCCAATCCAGCGCCTGGCGCGCGAACGGCGCCTCGTAGCAGACGTCTCCGGCGAGGATGAGCTGGTAGTCGAGGTCGGTGCGGCCCACCAGGTTCTCCTGCCGGACCGCGATCCGGACGCCGTTGAGGGCGGCGTTCATCTCCAGCGCAACACATGCGAGGGGGTCGATGTCGTTGGCGGTGACCTCGGCGCCGCCGAGCGCCGCCGCGATCGACTGAAGCCCCCCGCCAGCCCCGAAGTCCAGCACCGTGCGCGCACGCACGATCTCCGGATGGTCGAGCAGGAAGCGGGCGAGCGCCTGTCCGCCCGCCCACGCGAACGCCCAGTAGGGATCCGTCAATCCCCGCGCGCGGGCTTCCGCCTCCGTGGCGGTCCACAGCGGACAGGCGTCGGTGATGAGGTGGAGACGGATCTCCGGGCACAGGTAGGGCGATGCAATCACGGTCTCGTGTCGGATGACGCGCATTCGTACTAGACTGGGAACAGTACCGTCCGATGTTCCAGAGTGGCTACTACACGGTCGGACACTTCAAGGGTGCACCGATCCGCCTCCACTGGAGCGCTCCGCTGGGGGCACTCGTGTTCGGCGGCTTCCGCTTCGTCCCCGGCTTCTGGATCGGCTTCTTCCTGCTCGTCCTCCTCCACGAGCTCGGCCACGCGGTGGTGGTCCGTCTGTGCGGGCTGCGCGTCGCCGGCATCGACATCCACGGCCTCGGCGGGCAGTGCCGCTGGGAGGGCCGTCTCACCTCGCTCAAGCAGGCGTTGATCGCGTGGGGCGGAGTCTGGGCTCAGCTCGCGTTGTTCGCCGCGGTCGAGGTGACCCTGCTGTTCGTGGCGCCGCCGCCGAACCCACACCTCTGGGATCTGATCGACGCCTTCACGCGCGCGAATCTCTGGTTGGCTGCGCTGAACCTGATCCCGATCCGTCCGCTCGACGGCGCCGAAGCGTGGCCGCTGTTCTCGATCCTCTGGGAGCGCTTCCGCCTGCGGCGCCAGATCCGCGTCGCCGTGCGGCCGGTCGCGCGGCCCGCGCCGCCCAAGAAGGCGCCGCCCACGGATCCGAAGTACAGCGAGCGCGTCCGCGATCCGGGCAAGAGCGAGGAGCTCTTCCAGCGGTTGATGAAGAACAATCCGGTCGAGGAGGGCGAGGAGGAGCGATAGCTCCGGCCTGCCGGAGCTCGGATCAAGAATCCAGCACGAGATCGATCCGCACCCACTCGTCCCGATGAACGATCGCCTCGAGGGCAAGGCCCTCACGCTCATAGGCTCCGGAGACCTCCTCGGCCTGCGACCCGAGAACGCCCGACAGCAGGAGCCGGCCGCCCGGCGCAACACGACTTGCAATCTCCGGCGCCAGCTCGATCAGTGGTCCGGCGAGGATGTTCGCGACGACCAGGTCGAAGCGCTCGTCCGGGAGCTCGTCGATCAGCTCGAGCGAGAGCGCGTTCTTCACGGCGTTCTCTCTCGCCACGGTCAGCGCATCGGGATCGTTGTCGACGCCGACCGCACGACGGGTCCCCAGGCGCAGCGCGCCCAGCGCGAGGATCCCGGTGCCAGTCCCGACGTCCAGCAGGGACCCGACCGGCGAGAGCTCACCGATCCGCTCCAGACACAGGGCGGTGGTGGCGTGGAGACCGGTCCCGAAGGCCATCGACGGATCGATCCACAGCACCGCGCCCGCCGTCTCCGGCGGCGCGAGCCAGCTCGGTACCACCCAGATGGCTCCGAAGCAGATCGGAGCGAAGTGGCGCTTCCAGTGGGCGGCCCAGTCGATCGCCTCGAACTCGCCCGGTCGAACGGCGCCGGCCTCGATCCCGTTGGCGCGCAAGCTGTCCTGCACGCGGCCTGCCAGCGCCGTCGGGTCGAGCTCCGGATCGGGCGCGAACGCAGCCACCACGACGATCGGGCGCTGCTCGTCCTTCACCTCGAGGCCCTCGGCGCCGAGCTCGAAGAGGAGCGCGCTCATCACGTCGAAGCGCTCGTCCTCGGGCTCCAGCTCGGGCGGCAGCTCGATCTCGACGCTGAGCCACGTCACTTGAAGTCCGTGAGTGGGCGGCGCGGGGGGGCGAAGTCGAACTCGGCGCGCAAGGTGCCGACTCTTCCCTCCGCGTTCGACCGCGTCAACGTCGCGGTGAGCGTCCCCGCCAGGCGCTCCATTCGGCCGGTGTCCTGCGGATCCTGGGCGAGCGTCACGGTGGTGAGCTGGAGGACCCCCGAGAGGACGTCCAGAGTGGGAAACTCGGGGCAGGTCTCGAAGAGGCTGAGCGCGGCGTTGGCTCCCGAAGGGTTCTGCGAGACCGGCAGCACCAGCGGCATCGAAGGGTCGGTGCGGACGATTCTGATCCCGGGTCGAGTCGACCGTCAAGAACCCCATGCGGATGAGCTGATCCAGGCTGACCCGGATCACCAGGCCGTCGGTCTCCTCGACGTTGACGCGATACTTCTGGATCATGACCAACAGGATCCCCGAGAAGCGCTCGGTCGACATCCAGTTGGCGTCGAACGCGTACGACTCGAGCGCGTCGTTGGTCTCGCCGATCCGGCACTCCGGACGATCGAAGTCGGCCTCGACCGAGGCGGTGCCGGACTTGGAGACGCCGCACGCCGCGGGCGCCAGGAGAAGGGCGATCAGGACGGGCTCAACGCGTCGGCGAGACGATCGAGCGGACCGCCGCGTCCAGGTCGATGATCGAGCGGGCGACCCTTCGAACGTCGGCGGCGCTGACGGCGACGATGCGCTCCGCATACTTCGCGTGATCATCATAGCCGATACCATAGGCCTCGTTGAGCGCCATATTGCTGCAGCGCGCGCTCGCACGCTGCAGCCCGATTCCGCGCGACCCGATCAAGTATCTACGCGCGCGTGCGAGCTCCGCCTCGGTCACCTCCTCCTCGAGCATCTTGGTGAGCTCGGCCCGGATGCCCCGCTCGGCGGTGTCGAGCTTCTCCGGTGACGTCCCGATGTAGACAGCGAAGTAGCCCGGGTCGAGCCCCTCCAGGCTGAACGCACCCACCGAGTAGGCCAGCGACTGCTTGTCGCGCAGCTCCAGGAACAGCCGCCCCGACTGGCCGCCCAGGACGCTGGACAGGACGTCGAGCACGTAGCGCCGCGGGTCGTCGAGCGTCACCCCGAGGAAGCCGAGGATCAGGTGCGCCTGCTCCTTCTCGCGGACCGTGGTGGCATAGCGGGGGCCGTTCGGTACCTCGGGCCGCCGCGGTGTGGGCCGGAGCGGGGCGTCCGGATGGGCGACCGCGTGACCGATGCGATCGGTGACCATGTCGACGGTCCGCGGCACGTCGACCGCGCCGACGATCGCGATCGTGAGCTGGTCGGGACGGAGCTGGGTCCGGTAGGCGTCCACGACGTCGTCGCGTACCAGCGCCGACACGTTCTCCTTGGTCCCGAGGGTCGGCATCCCGTACGGATGATCGCCGTAGATCGTCGCGCCCAGCTGCTCGAACGCCACCGCGCTGAGGTTGTCCTGCCGCGACAGGATGTCCTCGATCTGGCTCTTCTTCTCCTTGTCGATCTCCTTCTGGTCGAAGGTCGGCTCCAGGAGGCAGGACGCGAAGAGCTCGAACCCGCGCTCCCACGACTCCTGGAGGAAGTCGCCGCGCAGCCCCAGCGAGTTGCGACCGGAGAGGCCCGCGATCCCGCCGGCCATCGCGTCGGTCTCGTCGACGATCTGCTCGGCGGTGTACCGATTGGTACCGCGCACCATCAGCTCGCCCACCAAGTGGCTCACGCCGTTCGTCCGCGGCATCTCCGCCAGGAGTCCGCCCTTCGAGACCGCGCGGATGCTGACGCGCGGCACCGAGGCATCCTCGTTGACCAGCAGCGTGGCGCCGTTCGGGAGCGTCACCTTCGCCACCTGGAGCGCGCCCAAGCGGATCCGATCGGGAGCGTGCTCCTTCTCCAGCTCGGCGATCACCTTCTCGGTCATCGCCATCACGCGCTCCTTGCCCATCGCGTTCTCGTGCGCGAGCGGGAGGAGGGTCGCCACGCTGAGCGCCTTCGGCGAGAGGTACTTCCTCGCCACCTCCCGCACCTGATCTGGGGTCACCTTGCGGATCGCGTCGTAGTACTTGTCCTCGAAGTCCGTGCCGCCAGCGACCAGCTCGAAGTAGCCGAGCTTGCGCGCGATCCCCTCGACGGTCTCCTTCTGATAGATGGCGTCGGAGAGGATGATCGTCTGCGCCTTCTCGACCTCGGCCGCCGTGGGCGCCTCGTAGCGGAGGCGCAGCGTCTCCTTCATCAGCGACTCGTAGGCCTCCTCGATCTTCTCGCCCTGGATCTGGGCGCCGATCACCAGCAGGCCCGGATCTTGAGGTGTGTACGAGAACGCGTAGCAGTCGGCCACCAGCTCCTGCTCGCGCTTCACGCGGCGGTAGAGGCGCGAGCTCTCGCCGGTGCCGAGCAAAACGCTGAGGATGTCGAGCGCCGGCGTGTCCGCGTCCTTCAGCGAGGTCCCGTGCCACGCCACCCCGAGGTAGGTCTCCTGGATGTCCTGCGTGCGCGTGACCGCCCGGAGCTCCGACTGCACCGGCTCGATCGAGCGCTGCCGCCCCTGGAGGTCGCCGGCGTTGAGGCTGGCCTCGAAGAGGCGCTCCGCCTTCTCCATCACCTCCTCGGCGTTCACGTCGCCGGTGACGACCAGGCACATGTTCCGCGGCTGGTACCAGCGGCGATAGAACGCGAGGATCCGATCGCGCGTGAAGCTCTTGACGCTGTCGACGTAGCCGATCACCGGCCGCCGGTAGGGATGGCCGGTGTAGGTGGTCTCGAACAGCATCTCGCTGGCCACGCGCGAGGGCGTGTCGTTGCCGCGGCGGAGCTCCTCCAGCACGACCTCGAGCTCGCGAGAGAGCTCCTCGGCGTCGAACGTGGAGTGCTGGACGGCGTCGGAGAGGATGTCGAGCGCGACGTCGAGCTCGCGGCTCGCGATCGTCACGTGATAGACGGTCTGGTCGTAGCTGGTCCAGGCGTTGATCTCTCCGCCGGCCGCCTCGATGTCCGCCGCGATCTCGCCGACCTTTCGGCGCTCGGTGCCCTTGAAGAGCATGTGCTCATGCACATGGGCGAGGCCGAACTCTGCCTCCCGCTCGTCCGCAGAGCCGACGCGCACCCAGACCTGCGCAGCGACCACCTTGGCGGCGTGATTCTCGTCGACGATGACCTTGAGACCGTTCCTCAGCGTTCTCTGAAGCATGAGGGGCCCATCGAGTCAGCGGGCCGACCCCGCGTCAAGTCCGTTGTGCTCACCTTTTCAGCACCCGCCCGCCGCACCGCCCAGGGTCCGCCGCCGACAGCGGCGCCTCGGCCTTTTGCGCGCGGCCGTACGGGCTCACGTCGACCTCGACCCGATCCCAGGCCCCGGGGTGGGACAGCAACTTCTTCAGGTCGGCGGCGCAGGTCGCCAGGATCCGATCGCGCGCCGCGCGTGCCGTGCCGGACCGCCCCAGCCGGGCCAGCGCCAGATCGATCGGAAGCGACAGCGTCGGATCGGCGGTGCGCACGGCTTCGAGGCCGGTGACGCCCAGGCCGCCCTCGGCATCTCGCACGGCGGAGAGGATCGCCTCGCGACGCCGGCGCGCCTTGTCCAGCTTCTCGCGCTCCTGCCGGTGGCCCTTCGACCGCGCTTCCAGGGCCGGGACCTCCCGCGCGCGCTTCCGCTCCACGTCGATCCGGGCGAGCAGCCCGAACGGATCGATCTCGAGCGGGCGGCGCCGCAACAGCTCTTCTGCGAACGCGGCCGCCCGATCGTACGCGCGGGTGGCCAGCAGCGCCTCCGCGACCAGGCGCACCGCGTCGTCCGACTTCGGATCGAGGCGGGCAGCCTCCTGCGCGGCGTCGAGGGCCTCGCTCGGCCGCTGGGCGTCGAGCAGGACCTCCGCGCGCAACCGCTCCATCGACGCGCTCTCGCCCTTCATCTCCGCGAGCTCGCGCTTGGCCTGGTCCTTCTCGTCGAGCCTCCAGTGCAGGCGCGCCTTCCACTCCGCGTCGTCCGCAAAACGGAGCGCACGCCGCGGATCGATGGGCGCCCAGGCGTCGACCAGGATCTCGCGCGCGTCGATCGAGTCGGCCAGCGCGATCGCCGCGCTCCGGCGACCCGCGTCGAGGAGCGCGCGCGCGAGCCGTCGCTTCTCCCCCTGCGGTGCAGACGACGCCACCAGCCGCACCAGCGCGGCCGCCGGATCGGGCGCGAAGGCGTCGTCGAGCGCGCTCGGGGCCCGCGCCAGCGCCCGCACCAGCAGCGCGTCCGCCTTCGCGCGCGCACCCGACGCTTGGAACGCCAGCGCGCCCAGGAACAGCGCGCCGGCCGGCGCGTCCGGAGACTCGGCCGCCTTCGCCAGCACCTCACGGGCTCGCCCGATCCCGCCCGGACCGTCGAGCTCCGCCATCGCCCGATACACGGCCAGCTCGACCGAACCGTCGAGCGCGAGCCGCGCCGAGCTCCGTCGCCCCTCCACGAGATCGATCAGGCCCTGCGCGACCCGCTCGCGCTCGGGAGGGAGCTCGGACCGCTCGAGCGCGCCCGCGGCGGCGGTCACCAGCGCCGCGTCGGGCGTCGCCGCGAGGAGCAGGAGAGGGAGCACGCTTCGAGCGTACCAGAGCGCTCGACGCGCGACTCTTCCTCTGTGACTTCGTCCGGCCGGTTCTAACTGTCTAAGAGCCGGTCCAGAAACCGTTCCGTTCGCAGTTTGCTGTTTCGTCGTTCTGTCATTCGCTGTTCGATCCGGCGATGAAGGGCGATGACATCGCAGAACGACTGCTCAAGTTTGCGAAGCGTGTACTTCGGGTTTGCCGCGAGTTCCCAAACGACTTTGCCGGCAAGCACGTTGTCCGACAGCTGATCCGGTGTTCATCCGGAGGTGGTGCGAATGACGAGGAAGCGCGTGGCCGCGAGAGCCTTGCCGACTTCATCCACAAGATGGCGGTCGCTCGCAAGGAGATCCGCGAGTCGCAAGGTTTGAGCTTCCGGCTCCCCCTAGTTAGAGCCGGTTCGAAAACCTCCGGACCGTTCCGCGTTTCCTGTTTCGCTCGTTCTGCTTATTCGCTATTCAAAGCGGCCGTTGTTGCATCGTGCTCGATCGAGTGTTCTGCAGAGTCGATGCAGGCAAGATTCGCAAGTCTTCCGGACGCCCTGTGGAAACGCACTCCCCCAAAGCGCATCGAGCGATCCGTCTCCATGAACAGCGAATGCCAGGACGCCGAAACACGGGACGGCGAACGATTCGGGGGGTTTCGGACCGGTTCTAAGGCGCCACCCGCAGGTGGGCGAACAGCCCCAGGTGATCCGACGGATAGAGCCCGTTCGGAGCCGGCTGATCGAACGCCAGGCGGGCGTCGAGGACCTCGATCGGGCCGCGCACCAGGATGTAGTCGATGCGTTGCTTCGTCGTCTGCGCGACGGTCGCGCTCTTCACCAGCCGGATCGGCGAGGTGAAGCCGGCGTCCTCGCCGGCGTCGCGGAAGCCTGCGGCGATCGCGGCCGCGTAGGTCTCGGAGGTCGGCGTCGAGTTGAGATCACCGGTGAGGATCACCGGGCCGGCTTCGGCCGCGATCGCGTCGAGGATCGCCTGCATCTGCGGGCGCCGGACCTCGTCGCCGCCGGTGTTGTGCAGATGCGTGTCCACGAACAGGAGCTCGGGGCCCTCCACGTCGGGATCCAGATCGATCCGATCGAGGATCGCCGGCCGCCCATACTGGAGATCGATCATCGACTGCGACGCGATGGGCCTGCGGCTGAACAGCGCGATACCCTCGCCGGAGAACACGGCCAGCCCGGTCTTGAGCTCCTGATGGAACGCGTACTCGAGCCCGGCATCGCGGGCCATCCGATCGATGAGCTCCGCCTGCTCCGCTCCGATCTCCACCTCCTGCGTGCCGATCAGATCGGGCGACAGCGACGCGATCTCGGACCCGATCAGCGCGAAGCGATCCTCCCAGCAATCGACGTTGTGGCGGAGGTTGATCGTCGCCACCGAGAGATCGATCGGCGGTCGCTCACCCTCGCCGCAGGCGGCGAAGAGGAGCAGGAGGAGGCGGATCGATGCGGGCCTCAACCGCGACACTGTAGCAGCGGCGGCGGGCGCTGACCCTCGCCAGACGGCCGAGAGGCCGCGGGTCCACAGGGCTTTTGCAGCCGGTTGGGGCTCCAGTAGACTTCCGGATCGCGTGCGTCGCGCGGCTTCACTGCTCGGTTTGGCTCTGGTCGCCTGCGCGGTCGAACCGAGCTACGAGGGTCGCCTCTGCGACGAGACGCGCACCTGTCCGAACGGCTACGAGTGCGGCACCGACGGCACTTGCCACGTGCAAGGTGGCCTGCAGTCGGACGGCGGCCCGAAGGGCGACGCGGCGGCCGGCTTGGACGCGAGCGCAGACGCATCATCGAAGGACTCGGGCGCCACCGACGCCGCCCAGGACACCGGCCGCGACGCCGGCACGCCCGACGCCGCGCCGGTCGACGCCGGTCCCCCGGTGGTCTCGCTCCGGATCACGCCCAGCTCGGTGTCACTGGCCGCCGGGTTCACCGCCCAGCTGGCGGCCGAGGCGACGTTCTCCGATCAGAGCACCGCCGACGTCAGCGGCGCGGTGGCGTGGACCATCGTCGATCCGAGCGTCGCGACCATCGACGCCGCCGGTCTCCTCCAGACGCTCGTCCCCGGCACCACGATCGTGAACGCAGCGCTCGGCGGCGTCACGGGGAGCGCAGCGCTCAACGTCTCCGATCCGATCGTCGTGGAGGTCGAGACCTGGAACAAGCACAACCTGGTGGTAAAGTCGGACGGCACCGTCTGGGGCTGGGGCTGGAACCAGCACCGCGAGATCGACCCGATCGCCGAGGATCAGATCACCGCTCCGGTGAAGCTCGCCATCAGCGACGTGGCCTGGGCCCGCGCCGGAGGCACCTTCAGCATCGCCGTCAAGCGCGACGGCACCGTCTGGGCCTGGGGCGGCAACGGGAGCGGCCAGCTCGGCCTCGGCCGCGTGGGCCCCGCCGCCGTCGCGACCCCGACCCGCCTTTCGCTCTCGAACGTGCGCGACATCCGCTGCGGCTACGACTTCGCGCTGGCCTTGATGACCGACGGCACCGTGCGCTCGTGGGGCGCGAACTCCTTCGGAAGCCTGGGCCTGGGCGGCGCCACCAACACGGTGACCGCGACCCCCACCGCGATCCCCAACCTCGCCGGAGTCACCGCGATCGCGGCCGGCACCTACCACGGCGCCGCGATCATTGGCGGCGGCGCGGTGGCGGCGTGGGGCTACAATGCCTACGGCCAGCTCGGTCACGGCGTCATCGGCACCGACCTCAACACGCCCGGCGCGGTCGTCGGCATCGGTGGTGCAGGTCAGCTCGGAAACGTCGCCGCGATCGACGCCGGCTGGGGCCACACGATGGCGCTGACCTCGGACGGGCGCGCCCTCGCCTGGGGCTGGAACGCGTACGGTCAGCTCGGCGACCTGGGCACCACCGATCGCATCGCGCCCGCGGCCGTCTCGATCGCCGGAGGCGCCGCGCTCACCGGCATCACCCGCATCGCCGCCGGGTTCGCGCACTCGCTGGCCCTGGGCGCCGACGGCCGGTTGATGTCGTGGGGCAACAACCTCTTCGGTCAGCTCGGCGCCGGCACGACGGATCCGTCGCGCTCGTACGCCGCACCCGTCTTGTCGGCGCCTGGGGGGCTGCCCTTCGCCGGCAGCGCGGGCTTCGCAGGCGGCGGCGACCACGCGATCGTGCGGACCGACTCCGATGAGGTGTGGGCGTTCGGAAGCAACGTCAACGCCGAGCTCGGCAACGGCACGTTCGGCATGGGCATGTTCGTCCTCACGCCGGTCCCGATCGTCGGCCTTTGAGCCCGGCGGCGTCAGCTCCGGCGACGCGAGCGCCGGCGTCGCTTCTTGCCCTTGTGCGCCTTCCTGCCGGACTTCTTCTTGCCCCTCTTCGCGATCTGCTTCCGGTACACCGACAGCTTCTTGCCCTTGGCGGCCAGGAACTTGTGATACGCGCGGTACTTCTTGCCGAGCGGTGCGCCCTCGTCGAGCAGGGACTGCATGCGATCCGCCTGGTCCGTCGCCGCGGTGAGCGTCTCCTCGTCCGCGCCCTTCTTGAGCGCGGCCATCGACTTCGCGAGCTCGGCGGAGGCGGCCTTGAGCTGGTCCCGATTCGACCCCACCTCCGCCTCCATCGTCCGCTTGCGCAGCACGGCCTGCTGGCTCTTCGCGTAGCGGCGCGCCGTCGCCAGGTACTTGCCGTAGCCCTTGTTCTTCTTCCCGAACGCCTTCCCTTCGGCGATCACCGACTCGAGCCGATCGATCGCCTCCTCCGCCGACGACCCGTCGCCCTCCTCGCCGAGGGCCTCCTTCACCTGCGCCTTGGCCTGCTCCACGCGCGATCGGTGGTCGCCGAAGACGGCCTCCGCATGGACCTGCGCGATCTTCCCGCGGAGCCTCTTCGACTCCTTGACCGCCTTGGACCGCAGCCGCTTCAGGCCGCGATCCTTCTTGGCGGGCGTCTTGGTCGCCTCGATGGCCACGCTCAGCGCGTCGAGGGCGGCGTCGGCCTGCTCGAGATCGCCGCTCTTCACCTTCGCCCGCGCCGACACCTGCGCCAACTCGAGGCGCTTGGTCTCGATCGCGATGCGCTTCCGACCGACCTGCTTCTTGCGGGCGACCAGCGTCTTCTTGAGCTTTCGATCCTTCTTCGCGTAGGCGTCGCCATCCCGGAGGACGGACGCCAGCTCCTCGACGGCGTCCTCGGCCGCCTGAAACGCATCGGTGTCCGGCTCACCGGCGAGCGCGGCGATCTTCTCGTCCGCCGCTCCGCTCGCCGCCGCCAACTTCTCCTGGAACCCGGCGCGGCCGAGCGCCAGCTGACCGCCGTGGATCGCTGCGCGTGCCCGCCCCAGCGCCTGGCGCGCGCTCTTCTGGAACTTCGCGTACTTCGGGCTGCGCTCCGCCAGCGCGTCTCCCTCCTCGAGGGCCGACTCGAGCTCGCCGGCGGCCGACTCGGCGGCTTCGATCGCCTCGGCCGAGAGGTCCTTCAGCGCCCGCACCTTCTCGGCCAGCGCCGCGCGGGCCTCCTGGACCTTCTTCTCCTGAGGTCCGAACTCCTGCTGGAACTCGGCGTCGTTCAACCGCTTCTCCATCCCCCGGGCCTCGCCCGACTTCTGCGCCAGGTACTTCGCGAGCCCCTTGTCCTTCTTCGCCGAGCCGGCGCCGGACTTGATCTCCTCCTTCAGCTCCGAGAGCGCCTCCCGTCCCTGCCGGAGGGCGGCCTCGTCCTCGAGCGACGACATCCGCTCGTTCGCTGTGGCGAGCGCGGTCTCCACCCGCTTCTTCAGACCGTTGACCTCCAGGTCGCGCTTCACGCCGGCGATCCGACCTCGGTACGCCTTGGCCTGCTTGTCGGCCGAGGCGACAAAGCGCGCATAGTCCTGATCTTGCTCCTTGAAGGCCTTGCTGGAGCGGACCGTGTTCTCCAGCAGATGCACCGCGTTCTCCGCCTCCACGAACGCCGCATCCGAGGGCTCGTTCGCCAGCGCCTCGATCACGCCCTCGGTCGCGCCCAGCGTGACCGTGAGACGCTTCTTCCGGATCTCACCTCGGTCTTGAGGGATCTCCTTGCCGACCTTTGCAAGATAACCTGCATACTCGGGATCGACCGACGCGTACTCCTGCCCGGCGTCCACCGTGTGCTGCAGCGCGGTGATCGCATCCTCCGCGTCCTGATAGGGCGACGAGATCTCCGTCAGCGCGGCCAGCGCCTTCTCCACGCCCTCGCGGCCCTCCTCCACCTCGCGCTTCTGCTTCGCGACGTCGCCGGCCACCCGGAAGCGGGCGATCGTCGAGCGCATGCCCGGAATCTTCTTCTTGACCGACGCCAGATACTTGGCGAACGGCGGGCTCTTCTTGGCGGCCGCGCCGCCGTCCTGCAGAGCGGACTCGAGCGATGAGACCGTCTCGTCGGCGGCCTGAAACGCGCCGATCTCCGAGGCGCCCGACAGCGATCCCACCGACTCCTGGGCGGACCCGAAGGCCGACTCCACCTTCGCGCGCTGGGCCTCGACGAGCAGCCCGATCCGCCGGGACTGGATCTTCCGCGGCAGCACGGCGGCCCGCTTCTCCATCGTCGCGAGCCACCGACGCCCCTCCTTGTTCTTCTCGGACTTCCGCACGCCTTCGAGCGCCTCGCGGGCCTCCTTGGCCGCGGTTTCGGCCGCG
The DNA here is from genome assembly GCA_963803435.1 of uncultured delta proteobacterium. Classification (GTDB taxonomy): domain Bacteria; phylum Myxococcota; class Kuafuiibacteriia; order Kuafuiibacteriales; family Kuafuiibacteriaceae; genus CAWDML01. The sequence continues at coordinate 2,569,772 of CAWDML010000001.1, forward strand.
TCGATCTCGCCGGATCCCCTCCGGCTTCTCGAGCGCGTCGATCTTCTCCTCCGCTCGACGGATCGCCCCCTCGACACGCTTCCGGGCCAGCGCCCGCCGCTGCTCGGGCAGGCGCTTCCGGAGCTCCGTCAGCCGCTTGTCCTTTCCCAGGCTCCCGATCCCCTCCGCGATCGCGGTGCTGAGCGCCTCGAGCGCGCCGGCGGCGGCGTCGAACGCCTCGGGGGCCGCCTCGTTCTCCAGCGCGGCCATCTTCTCGTCGACCTCGGTGGCCGCAGCGTCGAGCTTCTCGCGCTGCTCGGCACGCTTCACCTCGGTCCGCCGGTTCTCGATCCGTCGCCGCGCACCCGCGAGCGTGCGCCCGCCTGCGGCCAGGTACTTCGCGAGCTCGGGGCTCCGCTTGGCGAACGGCTCGCCCTCCTCCAGCGCCGAGGCCAGCTCCGAGGCGGCCGCCTCCGCCGAAGAGAACGCCTCCTCGCCCGGCTGCCCGGCCAGCGCGCCCAGCGACTCGCCCACCTTCTCTTTCGCCTGATCGATGCGCTCCCGGTGCGGCCGCACCTCGTTCTCCAGCCGGCCGCGGTCGATGCGCCGCCGCCAGCCTGCCACCTGCTTCCGCTCGCCGTCGCAGTACGCGCGGTACGCCTTGTCCTTGGCCTCCAGCGGATCGTTGCCGTCGAGCATCTCGGCCAGCTCTGCGACCGCGCGCTCGGCCGCCGAGAACGCACCGTCCTCCCCGGCGCCCTCGAGCGCGTCCATCTTCTCACCGGCGGCCTTGCTCAGCGACTCGACCTTGGAGCGCCGCGCGTCGATCTCGAGCTCGACCTTGCGGCAATCAATCCGCGCCTGGTAGCCCGCGACCTGTCCGGCAGCCTGGGCGGCGTGCTTCGCATAGGCCTTGTCCCGCGACATGTACTTCTCGTTGGACTGGATCGTGTTCTCGAACAGGTGGAGCATCTTCTCCGCCTCCGCGAACGCGGCGTCCGACGGCTCGCTCAGCGCGGCCAGACGCTCCTCCACCGCGGCCCGGGTGGCATCGATCCGCCGCTTCCGGATCTCCAGGCGATCGGTCTCGACCACGGCCTCCATCGAGGCCAGGTACTTCCCATACTTGGGATCTTTCTCGGCGAAGGTTCCGCCCTCCTGGACGGCGCTCCGCAGCGCCGACACCGCCCGCTCCGCCTCCTCGTACAGTGAGGGGTCGACCGCGGTGAGCGCGTCCAGCCGCTCCTTCACGGCGGTGGCCGCGGCCTCCACCTTCGCGCGGTGCTTCGCCGCCGCGCGCTCGGCCTTCTTCCGCTCGATCGTCCCGCGCGCACCGTCGGCGCGTTTCTTCAGCCCGGCCAGATACCGGGCGTGGTTCGGGTCCTGGGCCGCGTCGCCTGCGGCGTCGATGGCGGTGGCCAGGGCATCGACGGCGGCGGCCGCGGCGTCGAACGAGGGTGAGTCGCCGTCGAGCGCACCGAGCTGCTGATCGAGCGCGCCCGCCGCCTCGTCGACCGCGGCGCGGTGCACGGCGACCTCTTGCTCCCGCTTTCGGCGCGCGACCGCGGCCGTGTATCCCGGGATCTGCTTCTTCACGCCGTCCAGGTAGGCCGCATATTTGCGATCCTTGTCCCGGAGCGCATCACCCTTGCTCAGCGCCTCGTCGAGCGCCGAGATCGCGCTGGTGGCCGCGTCGAACGCCGCCGGCTTCGCATCGCCGCCGAGGGCGTCGACCGCGCTCTTCACCGCCGCCGTCCGCGACTCCACCTCCGCGCGATGGGTCTCGACCGCCACCTCGGTCCGCCGGCGCGCCACCGCCGCCTTGAACGCAGGGAGCTTGCGCGCGATCCCAGCGAGATATCCGGCGTGCGCGCGGTCCTTCTTGGCCGCCTCCGTCCCGCCGTCCAGCGTCTCCTCGAGCTTGGAGACCGCTGCCTCGGCCGCGTCGAAGTCGCCCTCCTCGGGCTTGTCGCCGAGCGCGTCCAGCCGCTGAACCGCGGCGGCCAGCGCCGGCTCGACCGCCGCCCGATGCGCGGCGACCTCCGCGTCGACGTGCTTCTTCGCCAGCGCCGCCGAGCGCTCGGCGAGCCGCCGCTCCGCCTGCGCCGAGAACTTCGCGTACGCCTTGTCCTTCTCCAGGAACGGCTTGCTCGACTCGACCGTGTTCTCGAAGAGCCTGAGCGCCTTCTCCACCTCGGCGAAGGCCTGGTCGTCGGGCCGCTCCGGGAGCGCCTCGAGCAGCTTCTGCACCATGGCGTCGTTGGCGTCGATGCGGCGCTTCCGGATCTCCTGCCCGAACCCGGCGAGCTGTCCTGTCATCTTGGCAAGGTAGCTTGCATACGCGCGATCCCGCTCGGCGAGGTCAGCACCCTCGTCGATCATCCTCTTCAGCGCCGACGTCGCCTCGACGGCGTCACCGTAGAGGGACGGCGTCACCTCGGTGAGCGCCTCCAGCTTGGCGTTCACCTCCGCGAGGGCCTGCTCCACCTTCGCCCGGTGTTGCGCCACCGCCTGCGCGTCCCGGCGCTTCGCGATCTCGGCGCGCCGCGCCGCGGTCCTCTTGCCGGCGGCGTCCAGCTGCGCCGCGTACCGCTTGTCCTTCTCGCCGAGCGGAGCGCCCGCGGACAGCTCGGTCTCCACCGCGGAGGCAGCCAGGTCCGCCGCCGCGAAGGCCTCCGGCGCCGCGTCACCCTCGAGCAGCGCCACCTTCCCCACCAGCGCCGCCTCGGCCGCCTCCACCTTCGCCCGATGCTCGGTGATGGCCTGCTCGAGCTTCCTCGCCTGGAGCCCGCTCTTCAGCGCCGCCACCCTCTGCTCCGCCGCCTTCACCCTGCGCGCGTACTGCGGGCTCTGCTCGAGGAGCGCCTTCTTGGACTCGACCGTGTCGGCGAACCGCTCGAGCGCCTGCTCCGCCGCCGGCACCTCGCCCTTCTGTGCCTCGAGCGCCTCGGCCTCGGCGGCGTCCACGCGGCGCTTCTCGATCTCGAAGCGCTGGGCGAGCACCACGTTCTTCAGACCGCCCAGATACGCGGCGTGCTTCTTGTCCTTGTCGATCAGCGGCGCGCCCTCCTCGAGGGCGTGCTGCACCGCAACCAGCGCCTCGGACGCCGCCTGATAGAGGGACGGATCGGTGGTGGTGAGCGCCTTCAACCGCTCCTGATACGCCGCCATCGCCTCGTCGACCTTCGTCCGATGCGCCGAGACCTCCGCGGCCGTCCGGCGCGCCTCGATCGCCGCCCGATCGCGAACGATCCGCTTGCCGAGCCCGACCAGGTAGGCCGCGTGCCGCCGGTCCTTGCCGGCCGCGTCGGCGCCGTCCGCCACGGCCTTCTCCAGCGCCGCCACCGCGGCCAGCGCCGCCTCGAAGTCGCTGCTCTTCGCCAGCTCGTCGACCTTGGCGACCGCTGCGTCCACCTCGGCGCGGTTCTTCGCGACCAGGACCTCGCTCCGCCGCCGCTCGATGATCGCGTTCGCACCCGCCGCCTTCTTCTCCAGGGCCGCCAGCTGCGCCGCGTGCTTCGGATCCTTCTTCGCCGTCTCGCCCTCGCCCTCGACCGCCGCCTTGAGCGCCTCGGCCGCCGCCGCCGCCGCCTCGAATGCCGCGGGCTCCGGCGCCCCCTCGAGCGCGCCCAGCGTGGTGTCGAGCGACGCGTCGAGCGCCTGCACCTTGACGGTGCTCGCCGCCACGGCCGCCGCGATCCGACGTCGCTCCAGATCGGTTCTGAGCGCCGGGACCTTCTTCTTCATGTTTGCAAGATAACTTGCAAAGCCTTGATCCTGGGTGGACGAGGCCGCGTCGATCTCGCTCTCCAGCTCCGACACCGTCTTGCCGGCCTGGTCGAGCTCCGCATCGGAGGGCGTGTCGCCCAGAGCCGCGATCTTGTCGTCGACCTGCTTCGAGGCCGCCTCGACTCTCGCCTTTGCCGCCTCGACCGCCCGCTCGAGGGTGCGGGCCTCGATCCGGGCCCGGTGGACGGCGATCCGCTTCTCCGCACCCGCCGCGTACCGTGCATAGACGGGCGCCTTCCCCAGGAAGTCCTTGTTCGACTCGATGGTGTTCTCGAGCAGGTGGAGCGCCTTCTCCGCCTCGGCGAAGTCGTCGTCGGAGATTAGCGTCTCCAGGCGTTTGACCACCGCCGCGTCGGCCGCGTCGATGCGACGCTTTCTGATCTCCAGCCGGCGCGCGTCGAGCGATCGCTCCATCGCGGCGAGATAGGCCGCATACCGGCGATCCTTCTCCCCGAGCGGGGCGCCGTCCGAGAGGGTCTTCCGGAGGTCGGACACCGCGGTCTCGGCGCGCTCGTACAGCTCGGGCGTCACATCGGTGAGCGCGGCCAGCGCCGCCTCGATCTTCGCGTTCTGTGCCTCCACGGCCGCCCGATGGGCGAAGATCTCCGCCCGCGCCAGCGCTTGCTTCGCCCCGGCGGCGACCCGTGCGTACGCCTTGTCCTTGGTCTCGAGCGCGCTCCCCTTCTCGATCGCCTCCGACAGCGACTTCGCCGCCGTCGCCGCGGTCGCCGGATCCTTGGCGCCGATGGCCGCATCGACCGCCTTGGCGCGCTCCTGGAGCGACGCGCGCCGCACCTCCAGCTCGACCACCGCCCACCGCGCCTCCAGCTTCTGGGAGATCGCGGCGAGCTCGGTCCGCGCCGCCTCGGCGGCGGTGGCAAACTCGGGCTTTTGCGCCTCCAGCGACTTCGCCTGGTCGAGCGCGCCCTTCGCCGTCTCGATCGCCGCCCGCGTGGTGTCGAACGCCTCCTCCGGCGGTTGCTTGCCCTCGACCTCGGCGGCGCCTTCGCGCGCCCGCTCCAGCGCCCCCTCGAGGGTGCTCTTCGCCGCGGCGACCCGCACCTCGAGCGCGCGCGCGCGGGCCTCGGGCAACCGATCGAACAGCGCTTGCCGGCGCGCCTCGAGCGGCGCCCGGAGCGGCGACTCGGCCAGCTCCGGCCGGGTCAGCTCATCCTTGGCCTTCGCGAGGAGCGACTCCCCTTGCTCGGGATCGATCGCCTCGAGCGCCTTCTCGGCAGAGTCGAGGAGTTGGCCGGCGCTGTCCGCGACCTCTTCCGGCGTGGGGCCGCTCTTGAACCAGGACGCGCAGGAGCCGCTCAGGAGGGCGACCGAGATGATCAGGGCCCGAAATTTCACCCTCCCCACGTACCACGGGGCGGCGGCCGGAGTCGGAAGGGCGATCGGCCGATGTGGGCGGTCAACGGTAGGTCTTGGGGACCTGGGATCGCCCCTTTGCACGCGCTCGGCCCATCTCCAGGCGGCCCGAGCGGACCTCCTCGAGCTGGCTCACCGGCAGCGCCCCCTCCGGGGGTGGGCGCCCGTTGGGGAGGGTCCGAGCTTCCGCGCCGGTCACCTTCTGCGACTTCGGTGCTTCGCCGGTGTCTTCGAGGGCCTCGAAGCCGGTGGCGCGCAGGGCGAGCTCGGGCGCGGCGCGACCGATGGCGGCGAACAGCATCCCGGCGGCGGCGAGCGCGCCCCGATCGGACTCGAGGTGCACCCCCAGGTTGAAGAGGCCCAGCACGGCCTCGTCGCGGCTCGGGTGCTTGGCGTACGCGAGCAGGCTCTGCTCGATGATCCCGGCGGACTCGTCGTCGTACGTCCAGGTCCCGTCGACCTCCGTGAGCAGTCGGCAGGCGAGATCGACCAGCGGATGATTCATCGCGTCACCTCACCGGGTCGGCCGGGGTCGCGCCCGGGTGAGACGCCCAGTAGCCCTTGACCGCGTTCGCGTACGTCACCTGCGATCGCGCGATCTGGCCGGCGGTCTGCGAGTCGCCTCGATCGGCGTAGTAGTTCGCGGTGCACGCGAGCGCGTCGGCCACTGCGTTCCCCTCGAGCGGCTTGCCGGGCGCGTTCATACGGAATCCGCCGTCGAACTTCGCGCGCTCGGCGATCCCTTGGTTCGAGCCCACGACACCGTCCAGCACGCGCTGGGCGTCGGCCCCCGGGTTCAGGGGACGCGGATGGGTCGCCGGGCTGTAGTCGAGCGCGGTGGCCCGCTGAAACTCGGGGGTTCGGCACTGGGTCGGAACGAGAGGGCTTCCCATGCGCCGCACCCGAGCAAGCGCGATGCCACGCCTGCGCGCTGTCGGCCCGCGTTCGGTCGAGGGGTAAAAGCACCAGATTGTCTGCTGGTTCTGCCGCCTCAGTGTCTCACACCGGCATCAGAGCAGCGCCTGCGCCGTGTTGACCTCGAGCGCGTCGATGAAGACCCGCGAGACTCCAGGTACCCCTGCGGCGACCGCGCGCGCCTTCCGCCGCTCGGCCTCCGAGGAGACGGTGCCGCTCAGATAGACCACCCCGTTCTTCGCCACCACCACGATGATGTGAGACGAGTCCAGCGCCTCGGCGGCGTTCAGCGCGTAGTGCACCTGATCGTTCACGGCATCGAGCCGGCTCTCGTCGCCCCGAGCGATCGGCGGCGGCGGCCACTCGGGACTCGGTCGAGGCCCGCTCCGACACGCACCGATGGACGCGAGCAGCAGGGCCAACGCGGAGGAGCCGACGTGCCGCCTCATGGGGACATACGGTTGCAGAACGCGTGCCGGTTCAGGCGCCGAACAGGCCCATCGGGATCGACAGCGCAAGCGCCGCGCTTCCGGCCGCCACCGGCACCAAGAAGTTGTCGTCGAGGCGCGCTGCAAACAGCTCGGCGAGCGCGCCGACGATCGACGAGACGATCGCGATCGCAGCGGCATCGCCGGTCGTGACCTCGGGGTGGAAGAGCACCAGCGCCAGAAAGGCCGCAGGGGTCGCAGCGACGACGAACGCGATCGTGCCCTCGAGGCTTCGGTTGGCCACCAGCTTGGTGCGGCCGAACGCGCGGCCGAACCATCCCGCCGCTGGATCGCCGACCGCGAGGATCACCACGCCGAGGGCCGCCGCGATCTTGCAGTGGGTCAAGGCGAGGAACACGAGCGCGGTCATGTACCAGGTCGACGAGTTCACGGCGTACGACTCGTGGGGATGGGCGACGGCGCTGAAGAACCGCATCAGGGCGCGGTTCCACCGGTCGCTGAACCGGCGGGTAATCTCGAGGGACCATGCCCACGCCGCCACCGACACGGCCACCAGGATCATGCCGCGCTGGTCGAGGACCAGCTCCACCAGCAAGAGCGTGCCGATCCCGGATCCGACGTGGAACAGGCTGCGGGCGATGTTGGCGGGTCGGGCGAACGCGCGCGGGCCGAAGCTGATCGCTCGAGTCATCGTAGAAATGTTAGAAGGTCGATGTCACGACCGGGTCACGGGCGCAGATCCTTCCTCGACCCGGGCTGCGCCTCGGGCTATCCCGGTGCAGTGCACAAGAGCAGGCTTTCGAGCGTCATCATCGACTGCGAGACCGACGATCTGAAGGCGGCCGCGGACTTCTGGAGCGCCGCGCTCGGTCGCGAGATCGTGAAGCGCGAGGGACGGTACGCGTCGCTGGGAATGCACCCGGATGAGCCGGTGGTCGAAGTCCAGCAAGTCACCCACCAGAGCCGCGTCCACCTCGACATCGAGAGCGACGACGTCGAGGCCGAGGTCCGGCGGCTCGAGGCCCTCGGCGCCCGCAGGATCGAGCAGATCCGAACCTGGTGGGTGATGGAGGCGCCCACCGGCCAGCGCTTCTGCGTCGTCCGGCCGCAGCGAGGCCCACTCACGGAGCGCGCGAACGAATGGCCGTGAGACGCACCTTCACCCTCCTCGACTGGATCGGGATCTGGCTGGGCGGGGTCGCCAGCCTGGGTCTGTTCCTCTTCCCGGCGGTGGTGGGGCAGCCGTTCGCCGCCATGTTCAAAGACTTCGGCGGCGAGCTCCCGTTCGCCACCCGGCTCGTGCTGACGCCCTGGTTCGCGCCGCTCGTGGGCCTCGCGGCGATGGGGCTCCTCGCGCTCGTTCTTCCGGCTGAGCGGCAACATCCAGTGAGCGCAATGAACACGAGGATCCAGATGGCGCCGCTCTGTCCTCCCGAGGTGCTCGAGCAGCCGCAGCCGGCGACGACCGGCTCCGCCGCCCGGATGAACACGTTGCTGGTGACGGTGCAGAGCGTGCCGTCGATCGCGACCTCCGCGCGCCAGCGGTCCTCGCCTTGCGCGGGCGCTCGCGCCGTCACGGAGAACACGAACGGATCGGAGGTAATCGCGGTGGCGGCGGCCTCGCGTCCGTTCTCGAGCCAGCGGACGCTCCCGCCGAACGCACCGGTGACGCGCGCCTCGAGCGTGGTCTCCTCTGCCACCACCACGCCCGACGGAACTGCGCCGCCCACGGAGATCTCGATCATCGGATCATCAGGTCCGCGGAGCTTGACCACGGTGCGGCCCAGACGGACGCCCTCGATGATGGCGCGGGCGCCGAGCTCCTCGGCGTAGACCATCGTGGTGGGGCTCCCGATCCGGCTGGCGAGCGGTCCGGTGTCCCGGCCGGCGCGGTGATCGTCGCTGCCGCCGATGGCCGAGGCGTGCGCGCCCCTCTGCGACAGCTCGTCCCAGAACGCGAGCGTGTCCTCGCTGAAGAGGAACGCACCCGCGCCGGTGGCGATCTCCACGGCGCCGATGAGCTCGACCGGAACCTCGCTCTCCCAGAGGCAACCGATGCACTGCGCGCCGACGTCGAGGACCGGGTGGTTGATCGCGAAGACCCCGCCCACCTCGCCGACCGCGCCTGCGATGCGCGCCATACTATTGCCGTCGACGCCCAGACGATGATCGATCCAGTGCTCGACCCCGATGCCGTTGGCGTGTCCGGCGTAGGTCGTGATCTCGGCGCCCGGCATGAAGAGCAGATCCGGATGGCGCGACTGCACATCGTCGAAGAAGTCGAGCTGCGCGTTGGTGTTGTGATCGGAGATCTCGACGAAGTCGAGGCCGCGGCTGGTGGCGAGCTCGGCGATCTCCTCGAACGTCGCGTTCGCGTCGCCGCTCTGACGTGAGTGCACGTGAAAGTCGCCCGCGAACCAGCGCGGCCCGGTCGACGCCAGCACGACCGGCTGGTAGGGCGCGCGCTCGGGAGCGGGCGCGAGCGTGGGCTCGGTGCGGAGCATGATCTCCAGCCGATAGCGGGTCGGGGTCTCGACGATCAGGGCCTTGCCGATGATGACGTTCCAGGTCCCCGCCGGCATCTCGCCCGGCAGGTAGCTGCGGGAGGCCGACGCGTCCCCGACGATGAACGGCTCCGAGTTGCCGCCGCCCCATCCGCGAAAGCGAACCGGATCCAGCAAGCCGTAGTCGAGCACGCCCTCCGCGAACTGCTTGGGGTGACGGACCTCGATCTCACGGGTGCCCGCCGGGACCTCGAAGGGCACCAGGAAGAAGGCGCCCTCCGCCGACACCTCGCCCTCGATCACCTGGTCCGCGCGGGCGGTACGCGGCAGGCCGCCGAGGATCGCGAACAGCAGGGCCATCCGGCGCATCCCTCGACGGTACGTCGGATGCGTCGCGATCGAGAACCGGATCAACGACCGCGATGATGTCGTCCGTGACTGTGGCCCCGATGTCCACGCTCGACGACGATGCCCGGCACCGGGAGGGGGACGAAGACGGGCGGCGGCACGGCGCGGACCTGGACGTGCGGTGTGGAGACGCGAAGGTTCACGTAGCCGGCCGGCGGCGCCACCGTCACCACCGGCCGCGCGTAGTGCACCTCCGCCACCACCGTGTTGATCGGCGCGTAGGTCTCCCGCTCGCGGCGGTACCGTCCCGGCATCCGCCCCACATACCAGTACACTCCGCCCTTCACGACGAAGCGCTCCTGAGGCGCGGGCGAGAACGCGTGATAGTGGGGCCCGTCGAGGTAACAGAACTCGATCGCCGGATGCCCGATGATCGCCTCCACGTGGATCGGGTGGTGGCCCTCGTAGACGTACCGATCCCCCTCCCACCCGTACGCCACCGGATCACCGACGAAGTAGTACTGCCGGTCGTACTCGCGGAAGAGGACCCTCCGATACGGCGGGCGGCCATGCACGTGCGGGCCCTGGATCGGGCAGAACCGGTGGGCGGAGAGGGGGTGCGGTCCGATGTATCGGTACTGCCGCGCCTCTGCGCGCTCCGCCGCGAAGAGGGTCAGACCAAACACGAGGATCAGGGTGAGAATGCGCATCGCGCCGGGACTCCGCAACCGCCGCGCCAGCCGCGAAACGCTCACCGCCCGACCGCACCGGGGAGCCTCCCGGTTCCGCGGCGGAGCCCGGAGGCTCCCGGCATGTCAGTGCGTGTAGCGCTCGATGAACTCGAGGGCGCGCTGGTGGGCCATCAGGTTGTTGCCGGGATCGCGGAAGCCGTGGCCCTCGTCCGGCACGAAGAGCGTCTCGACGGGCTTCTTCTGCGCCTGGAGCGCCTTCGCGATCGCCTCGGCCTGGGAGAACGGCGCCCGCTCGTCAGCCTCCCCGTGGATGAGGAGGACGGGGACCTGGATCCGATCCACGCCGTGGATCGGCGAGACCGCCGCCAGCGCCGCCGCGTCGTCACCGAGCTGCCGCTTCAGGTAGGCCACGCCGAACTCGCTCTCCTGAAGGTCACCCTCCTGGAAAAGCCCGGCGAGATCGTAGACGCCTGCGTACGCCACGGCGCAGCGGAAGAGCTTCGGCGCGCGGATCGCGCTCTCGAGCGCGGAGTAGCCGCCGAAGCTCGCGCCGTAGATCGCGATGCGCGCGGGATCGGCCACGCCCTCTCCGATCGCCCAGCGCACCGCCTCGATGATGTCGTCCTGGATCCGATCGCCCCAGTGGAGGTCACCGGCGCGGGTCAGCTTCATCCCGTAGCCACCCGAACCGCGATAGTTCAGCTGGAGCACCGCGAAGCCGAACTTCGCGAACATCTGCACCTCCGGGTCGAAACGCCACTCGTCGTAAAGGTTCGTCGGACCGCCGTGCGGGATCACGACCATCGGCAGCATCTTGTCGCTCTTGCCGGCGGGCGTGGTCAGATAGCCGTGGAGCTCGACGCCATCGCTGGCGGTGATCTTGAACGCCTCCATCGGGCTCATCGCCGTGACGTCGACCCCCTCGCGGATCGAGAACAGCGCCTTCGCGTCGTCGCCGACGACCAGATGGAAGACGCCCGGAAGCCGGTCGCTGTAGACCTTGGCGAGCGCGACCTTCCCGTCGGTGCTCATGCTGGTGACCCGGGCGTGGTACTGGGGATACTTCTCCTTCAGCACGCCGAGCACCCGCGTGATCGGTCGGGTCTCGTCGAGGATGTCCCACACCGGATAGTCGGGCTCGTAGTCCACCGCCGCCGGAGCGCCGGTCTCGGGATCGAACAGGATCTCCCGCGGCGCCGAGCCCGCGTGGCGGGAGAGCAGCCGTTGTCCGCCGTCGAGCGAGAGCGCGAAGAGCCCCGGCCCCTCGTCGTCCTCCTCGACCAGGTAGATCTCGCGCTTCACCGACGACCACCCCTCGATCTGGATGCCGGGGCTGAGCGCGGCGGTGTCGAGCGGCTGCCAACCATCTTTCGCGTTGGTCAGCAGGAACGCATGGTAGTCGCCGTCGGAACCCTCCGAGAGGGCGACCCGAACGTCCCCGGCTCCGTCCGTGAAGTAGGTGTCGACGTCGCCCGGTCCCGCCAGCACGCTCCGGTGAACGCCGGTCTGGACGTCGACCGCCACGACCTCGCTCTGGTTCGTGCCGCGCGCGTTGTCGGACCACCGCCGAGAGAACACCAGGATCTTGCCCGGATCGTTCGGGAGCGGATCCAGGATCGTCCCGAACGCGCGCACCGCCTCGGCCTTCTTGATGTGCGAGCCGGTCTGCATCTCGGTGGTCTGGCGGAAGCTGAAGACGAGCTTCGGATTGGAGCCGTCAACGTCGACGGCCATGATCTCGCCGGTCCGCGCCACCAGATCGAGGGGGCCGTACCGTTGGCCGAGCTCCATCACCAAACGGTCGTTGCTCGCCCACTCCATCGACCAGAGCACCAGCGGCGGCCTGAGCGCGCTGCCACCCAGAACCTTCAGGTCGGACGTCTGCATGAACTCGACGCGGCTCTCCGTGCCGTCGAAGGAGCTGATCGCGATCCGGGTACCGTCGGGCGAGATCTTCGCGTCGTCGAAGTCGTCCGGTTTCGTGAAGATCCCAATCCCTCGCTCATCCGGTACGGAGGCCCGATGTGCACAGCCGATGAGGGTCAGCGCGGTGAGCGCCCAGAGAATTCTCTGCACGCGCGGACTCTAATCATCCGCCGGGCGCGCGTCGACTCACTCGGTGCTCTCGAACACGAAGGGATACATGACGACCACGATGCCGCCGCCGTGGGGCCTGGGGAACGCCAGAGACTCGAGCACCTCCCGGACGCAGGACTCGACCCGCTCGTTCCCGAGCGTACTCTCTACGACCTGAGCTTTGGCCACCCGGCCAGTCGGGGCGATCGTGAACCGCGTGCTGATCTTGCCGCCCAGGTTCGGATCGGCCTGGAGCTGCTTCTCGTAGCAGTACTTGATCCGCGGCAGCGACCGCTCGATCACCCGGGCCACCGCGCGGCGATCGAGGCCGCCCTGGAGCGTGACGTGCCGCTCCGGGATCCGGACCGTCCGCTTCCTCCCTCGGAGCGCCATCCCGGTGCCGTGCGGATCGCCGTAGACGCCGCGACCGTGGGTCCGGAGGCCGCCGATCGAGAGCGACCCGCCGCCGCCGCCCGCGCCGGTCCCCCGGGTGCCCATCCCTCCGGCGCCGCCTGCGTCGCCCAGCGCGCGGGAGCCCCGTACGCCGCCCAGCGCGACGGTGAGCCCCGGGCCAAAGTCGCTCGACAGCACCGAGGCGATCGCCCCGCCCGACCCGAGGGCCGAGAGGTCCCTGAGGAGGCCCGAGCCCAGCGCGATCGCCCGATCGCGCCGCCGCCGCTCAGCGTCCGTGCGCGGCGCCTGGTGCGTCTTCGCAGGACGGTCCACCGGCCCGAGCGCGCCCTCCGGCCCCAGGTGCTTGGCAGCGTCGGGATGCCCGCGAGGGGCGTCGGCCCGGCGCACCGGCTCGAGACGGATGTTCCGGATGTACGAGGGATGCGCCTCCAGCAGATCGACGCCGAACGGGCTCGCGGGCGGCGTCATGACGGCGGAGGCCACGAAGAACGCGTGCGTGGTGGTGGAGAGCGCCAGCAGTCGCGGGTAGGCCCAGTCGATCCTCCGGGCCCGCTCCATCTCGATCCGCCCGTCGACCCGCCGGAGCTCGAGGATCAGGTTCGCCAACGGGAAGGTGACCGACGTCTCCGGGCCGAGCTCGACCTCGTGCTCGCTGGAGCGGACGCGGCGGCCGCCCGCACGCACGTGCGCGATCGATCCGCGGGGGACCCGCACCACCACCGTCGCGCCCCGCTTCTGGGCGATCACCAGGCCCGGCGGCGCGTCGATCTCGGCGAGGAGATCCTCGATCCGCACGGCTCGATCGCGGAAGACGTGGACGCGATCGAGGATCGTGTCGCCCCAGTGAACCGTGATCTCGAGCGTGTCGTCCGCCATGCCCGATCGGACACTGGCGAACGCCGGCCGGTTCCCCGCTTCGCTCGGTGTTCCCTACTCGGCGCGCGCCTGCTCGGCGAGCGTGCGTCCGGAGATCACGCGGTGCTGATCCTCGAAGCGCGTCGCCCACTCGGCCTCGATCAGGAGGAACGTCTCGCGATCCTTCCCCAGGCCACCGGCCACCACCTGATAGAACGCGTCGCGATACTTCACCTTGCGCCCGTTCTGGTACGGGAACCGATAGCCCTCCGCCTCGAGCCCGGCCGTCGATGGCAGGTGATCGAACGGAAGCACGCCGTTCTCCTCGAAGCTCACCCACAGGCGCTCGGGCTCGACCTTGACCACCAGCCCGGGCGTTCCGGCCGGGATCCGGATCTCCTCGATCATCTCTCCGTCGACGAACCGGTACGCGTGATCGCGCGTGACCGCGTGCTCGCTGGTATCGACCTGACGGCGCAACACCAGGTCGTCCGAGACGAAGAACTGGAGTCCCTCGACCTGCTTCGGCGAGAGACGTCCGGGAGCTCTGAAGTCGTGGAGGAATGCGACCCGCTGGCTCGCGCAGCCGGCCGCTCCGATCGTCGAGACCACCGTCATGATCGCGAGGAGACGCGCTGTCCGTACCATGCCGTCTGGGATAGCGCCGGGCTGCGGGACCGGCAAGAAAACGGCTCCCGGCTCAGTGAGAGCCCTCGTACGCGGCGACGCTCGGGTGCTGGCATCTCCGGCGACGGGACTCGATCACGATCCGCTGGATCAGCTCCTCGTAGCCGAAGCCGGCCGCGCCGGCGGCCATCACAAACTCGCCCTCGGGGTCGAGATAGCAGCTCGCGTTCACCTCGAGGACGAAGATGTCACCGGAGGCGTCGACGCGCAGATCGACGCGGCCATAATCGCGGACGCGCAGCGCTCGGTACGCGGCGAGCGCGACCTGCTTGAGGCGCTGCGCCAGGGCCTCGCTCAGGTCCGCCACCTTCGCGTGCGTACCGTGATACTCGGCGGACGAGCGATCGAACTTCGCCTTCGCGTCCATCACCTTGGGGAAGCCGTCGGGCAGCCCGGAGAAGTCCATCTCGATCGGCGGGAACGCGATCGGGTCGTCGTTGCCCACGATGCCGACGTAGAACTCACGGCCCTCGATGTACTCCTCGACCAGCGCGGCGTCGTCGCACTCTTCATGGATCTCGCCGACGCGGCGCACGAGATCGCTCGTGCTCTGCACCACCGCCTTCGCGCCCGACTCGATCCCGATCGAAGCATCGAGCCGGAGCGGCTTCACGAAGAGCGGCATCTGCAGCCGTCCGCCGCAGTTCACGTCGGCGCCCTTGGCGAAGACGGCGAACTTGGGAAAGTTGATCGATGCGAACGCCAGGATCTTCTTGGTGAGGCCCTTGTCGCCGGTGAGATAGAACTCGCCGGGACCGCCTCCCGTGTACGGGACGTCGAGAAGATCGAGCACGCCGACGGCGGCGACATCGCTTCCGATCGATCGCGCGCCGAACTGTTCCAGGAGATTGAAGACGAGATCGGGATCCGTGGTGCGGATGCCGTCGACGAGGCGGCGAATGTCGTGGCTGACGGTCAAGACCGAGACATGATGCCCGTTCCGCTCCAGTGCCCGCACCACCCGGGGCACGACCTCGTCGACTTCGCCGTCACTCGGATCACGGTAAGCCAGGACCGTGACCCGGAGCTGTTCCTCCATCAAATACAGGTTCGCAGGAACCGGTCCCGAATCACAAGAGCCGGCGGCGCGCCTCGGCGACGATCTCGAGCCGGCGCCTTGTCGTGTGCGGTCCGGTACCCGCGGTCGCGCACCGGGTCGTCGAACGATCTGGGGCGAAGCGGGACAGGTGTGTCGATCGCGAGGTACAGTCGCGAACGGTGCGCTTCCCCCCCTTCGAGCGCCTGCGCTGGGATCCGACGGACACGCGCACGCAGTCGTTCATCGGCCGGGGATGGCTCCGCCGCACCGAGGACGTGACGGTCTACGCCGGCTTCGACGCCAACGCCTTCTCCCGCGCGCAGGCCGCGCGGCCCGCCGCCAAGCACCGCGACGGCTCGCTCGCCTGGATGGTCGAGGCCGTCCGCGCGCTCGATCCTCCCGCCTCCGCGGGTCCCGGAACCGCCCCACGCCAGGGCGCCCTCCAGCGGGCGACCGACCGCCGGCGCCTCCTGGAGCTCGCGAGGGGCCCGATGGCCTCCTACTCCCTGACGGAGATCGGCCGCTGGCTGGCGGCTTCCGGCGAGGAGCCCCGGTTCACGCCTCCGTACGTGCGGAGCCTGGCGAAGACCGCCGGGAGCCTGGGACGGCCGGTCGATCGCTACGGCGAGGAGCCCCACTTCCTGTTCGCGGCGCACCTCGCGTTCTACCTCCTCGGCGTCCCCAACGGCACGACCGAGGCTGAGGCGCTCGACGGCTTCGTCCGCGACCCGCGCATCGCCGCCCTCTATCTGTGGCCCGATTTCGAGCCCGAGGATCTGGAGCGCCTGCGCACGATCTACCCGTTCATCCCCCGCTGGCCCGAGGGCAGGAAGACCGAGGACTGCCTCTCGCTCAGCACCCGGTTCCCCGAGACCGTCCGAGGCCGCCTGTACAGCGACCTGGTCCGGGAGATCCGCGCCCTCGCCCAGATCCCCATGACGGACGCCGTCCTCGAGGACCTGGCGGCGATCCGCGACGAGCGCGACCTGATGCGCAATGCCCGGCTGGTGGAGTGCACCGGGATCTTCGCCGATCTGGTCCCCCGGATGGAGCTGATGCTCTCGGCCGACGGCCTCGACGGTCACGACGTCCACATCGTCTCGAAGCACTACTCGACCGATCCGCTGGTGGCCCAGACCGTGGCGCGCGTGTTCGGCGCCAAGATCGAGGTGGTCGAGGGCGACGAGGAGCTGGTCGCGCACACCAAGGCTGCGATCGAGCACGCCACCGAGCAGGGCCGCGATCGCGCGCCGCTGGTCGCACACATCGAGGGGATCAAGTCGTTCTGGGGCTGGCTAGCCGAGCACCAGCGCAGGCACCCGGAGGTCCGCATGGTGGGCGTCTCCCACACCACCAGCGACGGCCGCGATCTGCTCGCCAGCCTCGAGGGCACCAGCGGCACCGCACCGCTCCCGGTCGAGCTCATGTCGTTGTCCCCGGCCAAGGCCAAGGACGAGCGCAATCGCTTCAAGCATACCTTCGGCCGCCTGCTCTACGACGTCGGCGACGCGCTCAACGACACCATCTTCAACCGCCACTTCCTGGTGCTCGGCTACGGCAGCATCATCGGCCCGGCGATGTGCGACGCACTGGACGCCGCCGACGTCCGCGACGTCGTCGTCTACGATCCCAATCCGGAGCGCCGGGCCGCCGCCCGCGAAGCCGGCTTCCAGGTCATCGACACGCTCGACAGCGAGTACGACCGCTCCCCGTTCATCATCTCCTGCGCGGGCACCCAGACCCTCGGACCGGAGCAGCTCGACCGCTTCACCGGCCATCCCACGCTGCTGTCGCTCGGCTCGGGACGCTACGAGTTCGCCATGGACCACCTGGAGGAACAGGCCAGGTCCCCCGGGGTCACGCGCCGCGAGATCGGCCTCCTCGGACACCAGCCGATCGTCGAGTACACGCTGCCGAGCGGCACCACCTTCACGGCCCTCGCCGACGGCTACGTCGCGAACCTCGCCTACCCACGCCCGACGATCCCGGCGTACTCCGTCACCACGCCGCTGCTGGTCTGGGAGGCGATCCGCCAGGGCATCCATCACCTCGAGAACGGGCGCATGGGTACGCACATGTTCCGAACGATCGACATCGACGTGTCCGACGGCGGCGCGCGCTGGCTGACGCTCTATCCCCGCGAGGTCGAGACGATGAGCCCGGAGGCGGTGCGCAAGAGCTTCATCGTCGGGACGATCGACCAGGCCACCACGCACCCGTACATCTTCCGGATGGCCCGCCGCGCCCCCGTCGCCGTTAACGGTCCAGGGCCGGAGCGATGTTGAGCGTGAACGTGGCCGAGGGAACCGACTCCCAGGAGCGCTTGTTCACCAGCGTCAGCTTGCCGCGCACCATGTCGGCCGGAAGATTCGGCGACACCTGGTAGGTGAAGACGCGGGATCCGCCGCTGCCGGGCTGGTTCGATCCGCCGACGTAGTCGCTCCGCAGCAGCTTGAGGAGCGGCGAGCTCCCCGACTCCTTGGGCTGCCAGGTGTAGCCGCTGCTCCCGCCGTTCTCGGGGAGCGAGATGCGGAAGATGGTCCCGGGGATCATCTTCGCGGTCGCGCCGTTGTCGCGCTCGAAGAAGGGACGGGCGAGCTCGACGGCGCCGGATCCGTCGCTGATCTTGCTTGCGCGCTGGGTGCTGGTCACGTCGTACATGGTCTAACTCCTTGTTCTCTCGGTTGTTTGATTACTGTCCGATGATTACCTACATCATCGACCTGCCGACCGGTCGCGACGCGCCCCGAGCGGACACTTGTCCCGTCCGATTTTTCGAGGCCGTCCTCTGCGCTCCGGGCGACATTCATCTCGTGAACGTTCGCGAGCTCCTGAGGCGGAACCCAGTCCTCGCGATCGGTTCGGACCGCGCCCTCCTTCAGGTCGCCAGGGTGAGCGAAGCGAAGGTGTTCGAGCCGGGCGCGATCGCGGCGCGCCTGGGCAGCGAGGTGACGCACGTCCTCGTCGTGGCGAGTGGGCAGCTCGAGCTCTACCGCAAGAACAGAGAGGCCGACACGCAGATGCTGGTCGGCGTGATCGAGGCGCCCGCGATCCTGGGCGACGCCGAGCTCTACGCCGGCTCACCGTGGGTCGTCACGGTCCGCGCCTCCGATCAGAGCGTCGTCGTCCGCATCCCGGTCGCCGCCTACGATCGCATGGTCTCCTCGGATCCGAACATCGCGGCCGGCCTCTATCGCGACAGCTGCTCGCGACACCTGCTCGCCGTCGAGATCATGCAGGTGTTCGCGCTCCAGAAGACCGAGAACAAGATCCTCCGCCTCCTGATGAGCATCGCGCACGACGGCGAGGAGTCGGGCTACTCGGTCGCCCGCATCTCCCAGGTCCAGCTGGCGAACGCGCTCGGCCTCAACCCGAAGACGGTCCGCCGTCATCTCGCCGCGCTCGAGAAGCAGGGCGCCCTCGAGCGGCGCGGCGCCGAGATCCTGCTCCGGAACGAGCGCGCCCGGTTCGGCAAGCTCGGCCGGGGCTTCGGCGCCTCGTGGAAGCTGGCGCGCGGGCGTTGATCGACCTCAATCGCGGACGGTCAGATAGCCGCCCTGTGTGTTCGTGAACGGGGTACCGGCGGCGCGAACCAGCTCGTTGGGGAGGGTCCAAGTCTGGCCGGCCGGATTGATCAGCGTGATGCGATAGAGCCCGTTCGGCGGAATGATCGGCGTGCCCGGCGCGGCGGCGCGCACGGCCTGGGGCGGGAAGACGACCGTGGCCGTCGTCGCCGGTACCACGGCCTCGACCTGCAGCGGATCGTTCGCCGGGAAGCCGAGCGGCGCGAACTGTCCCGGGTTGATGATGCCGGGGATACGGACGCCGTCGGGCGACAGCGCCAGGTGATCCGGATCCTCGGGATCGAGGAGCTCCGCGATCACGATGGGATAGACGTCCGGATTGCCGTCGCCGTTGATGTCGTCGCCGACGCCATCTCGATCGAGATCCACCCACTGGATGGGGAAGATGCCGTTCGTGGTGACGATGTCGGTGGTCTCGCGGAGCGCGTTGACGGAGACGCTGACCGGCCCCGCCGAGGGATCGAGGACCGGCAGAGGTGTCGGGATCCAGAACGAGGGGCGATCCGTCGGGAGCACCAGCGCATCCACGATGCTGACCTCCTTGTTCGCCAGCGGTGCGCCGAGCGCGTTGACGTCGAGATCCTTCAGCGCCCCGGTCGCCAGATCGAGATAGCCGCCCCCGACGTCGCCGCCGTCGGGTTGATTCATGGTGTCGAACCAGGGGACGAAGTCGTCGTTGCTGTCGAGGAAGGCGCGCACCTGATACGTCCCGGTCGCCAGCCCACCCAGGGCGTAGGCGGCGACCCCGCCGCTGAACTGGGCCTTGGAGACGACCGCAGTGGCGACGGGACGGCCCGCGCCGAGCGGTGGCGGCGGGCGATCGCTCGCGAACGCGAACACCACCACCTGGTAGTCGCCCGCAGGCTCGGCGACCAAGAGGCGCACCGTCCCGGTGATCGCGCCGCCGGGCACGGGTGTGTCGTCGATCGTGACGATGGCGGACTGCGTCGGATCCTCGCGCGGGCCTCCCGCCCGGCCGAGCGCGAGATCGAGCGCATTCGGCACTGACCACGTCTGCCCGGAGGCGGACAGCACGTTGACGCGGTACCGGCCGGCCGGCGGCGGTGAGAGACGCTCGGTCCCGGCCAGCGCCACCGGCGGCAGGATGATCCGCAAATGATCGGCCGGCACGAACGGCGTGCCCCCGCCGAGCGCCGCCAGGTAGGGCAGCGGGTCGACGATGCCTGGGATGATCACGCCCGTGTCGGGCGCAATGCGCGCATCGCCCTCGCTCGCGATCTGGGTGAGGATCACGCGCGGATAGAGATCCGGCAGGTTGTCGCCCTCGAGGTCGGTGCCGGCCAGCGCCACCGGCACGCGCGCCGACTCGAGCGTGATCCCGAGGGCGTCGATCGCGTGGGCGTCCGTCTCGATGATCGCCGGGAACCCGGTCCGAGGGATCACCCCGGCGCTGTGTGAGAAGGCCGGCCGATCAAAGGGAAACGGCGAGGCCAGCTCGACGACGACACCGCCCGTGTCCCCACCCGAGACGGTCACCGGTGATGGCGCTCGACCGCCCACGTCGCCCGCGCTCGGCTGCGAGAAGAGATCGGCGAGCGGCGACAGATCGCCGTCGGCGTCGAGGATGCCGATCACCAGATAGACGCCGTCGGGCAGGCCACGGATCGCGAAGCTGCCCTCGCGCTCGGCGCCGTTCATCGCCAGCGCGCCGCGCGGGACCGTCGTGAACCCGCGCGGGCGTCCGGAGCCGGCGGGCGGCGGGGGATCCGTCGCGTCGAACGCGATCACGTCGACGTCGCCCTGGGCATCGGCGGCGGTCCGCACGGTGCCGGAGATCGCGCCCGCCGGAAGCGCCGAGCCCTCGCTCATCGTCACGATCTGCGCCTGCGTCGGATCGGGCGGGTCGTCCGGCTGGAGCCGCGCGAGGTCGTTCGGCACCTGCCAGGTCTGCCCGGTGCCGGAGATGACGATCGTCTCGTACTCGCCGGGCGGAATGGCGGGAAGCAGCGTGTCGGTCGCTCCGCGCTCGACCGCGACCGGCGGGATGATCAGCTCCAGCGTGGAGGTCGGTACGTACGGCGCGGTCGAGAGCGCGTCGAGGAACGGCAGCGGGTTGATGATGGCCGGGATCAGGATCGAGGTCTGGTCCGCCGTGCGCCCGCGCTGGCGCAGCACCACCCGGGGATAGACATCGGGCAGATGATCACCGTTCTGATCGTCGGGCACGCCGTCGCCGTTCTCGTCGACGTACGACACCAGGAAGCGGGTGCAGGCCGGCGACATATGGATGTCGGTGGTGTCGATGGCGTGCGCCTCGATCACCAGCGTCTCGGGCGCCGCGAAGGGTACCGTGAAGCCGGGCGTGCTGGTGATCGCGAACGCCGGTCGCTCGGCCGGGATCGGCAGCGCCAGCGTCACCGTCACCTGCGGCGTCACGCGATCCTGGGCGACCTCCACGGTCAGGATCTCGCGGGTGGTGGGATCGACGTGCGCGCCCCCCACGTCGCCGGCGGTCGGTTGCGCCAACAGATCGATGGTGGGCCTGAAGTCCTTGTCGGCGTCGAGGAACCCGCGCACGGTGTAGCGCCCGCTCGGCACCGTCGGGATCACGAAGGGCGCGGCGAATAGCCCGCCGCCTTGGCTCCCCTCGCGAAAGAGGCGGCTCTCCGGGACGACGATGAAGTTGACCGGGCTCCCGGTCCCCTCCGGCGGCGGCGGATCGTCCTCCCTGAAGAGCAGGATCACCGCGTTGCCACCGGCGGCCACCGGCGTGCACGCGTCACCGGTGGAGGCGCCCGACGACTGAAAGAGCACCGTCCCGGTGATGATGCCGGTGTGCGGCTCGTACTCGGTGACCGCGAGCTTCCCGCACGCCGCCGACAGCGCGATTGCTCCGAGCATCCAGGTGCGCATCAGAACCTCCCCGTCACGCCGCCGAGCACGCGGGCCTCGACGCGGTTGGCGAACGGATGCTCGCGGTGGCGGTTGTTGCCGAAGTCGAGAAGGTTCGTGCCCGAGACCCCGAGCTCGATGTGGTCGTCGAACAGCCGATAGCCGATCCGCCCGATCATCACGACCGACGGCGACACGTGACAGTCCGTGTTGGGCGGGCAGGTGAGGAAGTTCGTCGGGTTCGAGGGATCGAAGGTCGGCTCGATCCAGTCCTGGTCGGAGACGAAGTGCGCGGACAGCGCGACGTCGAGCCCGAACGCCGTCCGCAGGATCCCCCAGCCGCTGATCTTGTGCATCGGCGAGTCCGTGAAGCGCTCGCCGGTGTCCTGATCGAAGATGTACTGGAACGCGTAGCTCACGCCCACGTCGAGGCCGTCGATCGGATAGACGCGCGCCGCGATCTCCGTCCCCACCGCCAGGTACTTCCTCGACTCGTTGGTGTAGAACGACTTGGCGCCCACGAACGCGCCCAGGTCCTCCTGGAAGCCCTCCTCCGGCCCCGTCGGCACCACCGGCCCCAGCGTGATGAGGTTCGAGATCCGGTTGAAGTAGGCGTCGACCTCGAAGTCGCCGAACTCCGGGCTCCAGCGGTAGCCCAGATCGACGGTCTCGATCCGCTCGGGCTCCAGGTCCTGGCTACCCTCGAGCGTCAGCGCCACTCCGGCCACCGGCGAGCTCGCCGAGAGGTCGAGGTAGGTCTCGGAGAGCGTGGGCTGGCGGAACGCGGTACCCGCCGAGATCCGGATCGCCTGCTCCTTGGAGAGCTTGAACACCAGCGCCGCGCGAGGCGAGAAGAGCGGTCCGATAATCGGGTGCAGATCGAGGCGGGCCGAGAAGATCACCGTGAAGAACTCGATCGGCGTCCACGAGTCCTGGAGAAACACGGCGAAGTGGTTCTCGTTCTGGGTGCCGATCAGATAGTCCCACTCGATCCGCTTGAAGCGGTACTCGCCGCCGAGGACCAGCTGGTGCTTGCCGAGCAGCTCGAACTCGGGGCGGAACACCGGCTCGAAGCTGACCAGGTCGGACAAGACGTGCGACCCCAGATCGGGGAGACCGGTGCGGAAGAACTGCGGCGTGGACTCGGCGTCCGTGCGGTTCCAGAAGGCGCGCACCGCCAGAAGGTCGCTGCCGTAGCCGGCGCGCACGTTGTACTCACGGCTGTCGACGGCCTGGTTCCTCAGCGCGGCCACGCCGTAGATCTCGTTGAAGCCGCTGCGCGCGCCGCCGCCCAGGTAGATGCGCCCGAGATCGCCCTCGAAGTTGTACTCGGCCTCGCCGTCGACGCGGAGCATCTCGAGCGATTTGTTCGGGTCGTCGACGTTGGTGGTGTAGTCGACGCGACCGGGGTCGAACTCGAGCTCGTACTTGTCCGCACGATCGTACCCGAGGCTGATCCGGTAGCCGACCGGACCACGCCGCTCGCCGTACTGATAGGCGGCCTCGACCCGCCCGCCGTTGCCGCCCGCGGCCTCGGCGGTCGAGCCCTTCAGCTCCTCGGGGCGCTTCGTGATGATGTTGACCATCCCGGTGTACGCATACGCGCCGTAGATCGCGGAGCCCGGCCCGCGCACCACCTCGATGCGCTCGATGTCGTCGAGCCCGATCATGAGGGCCCGCCAGAGCATGCCGCCCAGAAAGTCCTGATAGACCGTGCGGCCGTCGACCAGCACCAGCACCTTGTTGGCGATGCGCCGGTTGAAGCCGCGGACCGCGACGTTGTAGTCCGAGTACGACATCTGGATCACGTCCACGCCGGGGACACGCCGGAGGAGATCGGGAATGCTGCGGGCGCCCGAGAGTCGGATGTCCTCCTCGGTGAGGATGGTGACGGCGGCCGGCGAGACCAGCGGATTCTCCGCGCGCCGCGACGCGGTGACCACCACCGGCTCGTACACCTCCCCGGTCTTGGCCGGCAGCTGCACGTCGGCGCCCGCGATCCCGATCGAAGCGGTCGCCACCTCCACCTCGGCCGTGACCTCGGACCCGCCGGTCGGCTCCGGAGGCTCGGCGAGCTCCGGTGGTGGCGGTGGCGGCGGCGCGGGGAACGCACCTTCGGCCTTGAGCTTGTCGATGAGCAGCGAGGCCAGCCGATCGAGTTGCTCGTCGTCCAGCTTCTGCGATCCGACCTCGGCCGGCGGCTCCTTGCCGTGCCGCTTGCGGTCCGGCGGGCGGCGGCGGCGGCGCCTTCTTCTTCACGACCGCGACGGTACGGCTCCGCTCGTCGAGCCTCCGCCTCAAGCGCCGGATGCGGCTCTGCACCTTCGACGCGTCCCGGGGGCTCGACTGCAGATACGCGCGATAGGTCTCGATCGCGCGCTCGAGATCGCCCGAGTCCTCGTAGGCGCGACCGATGTTGAAGAGGATGTTCGGGTGCGGGCGCTGCTCGTAGGCCTGCCGGAGATAGCCGATGCCCTCCTCGTACCGCTTGCGCTTGATCTCGGACATGCCGTGATCGACCAGGCTGCGGAGCTGCTGTCGCGTCCGGAGCTCGTCGAGCGTCGACTTCACCCGTGCCCGGTCCGGCGGATCGGTCGCCTGGTAGCGCTCGAAGTAGTCGATCGCCGTGTCGTAGTCTCCGAGCGAGGCGTAGGCCCGGGCGATGTTGAAGAGCACGTTCCGGTGCGGTCGGATCTCGTACGCCTTCTGGAGCTGGTCGATCCCGTCGCGGTATTGACCGCCGTCGATCAGCTCCATCCCGCGGATGAAGTAGCGTCGGGCCTCCGCCTTGGAGTCGGCACGAGCCTCTCGCGCGGCGCAAAGCGTGAACAGCAGGATGAGGATCGCGCGCCGCATGCGAAGTGGGGACGTTAGTACGGATTCTCTTTGTAGTCTTCCGGGCCCTGGTCGTCCGTCTTCGGACGCATGCGAACGCTGATGTCGATGCTCGCGCTGTCGAGGGCCGCCTCGTGGACCTCGTCGTGATGACCCATCAGCTTGAGCACGAATTGCTCCGGAGGTTCGCCGGGCAGCGCACGGGGAAGGTTCACTGTCAGCGGCGTGTGGCCGAGCGAGACACCATCCTGGAACACTTCGGCGCCCGGGGGCATCGAGGTAAAGCGCACTCGAGCCTTCTCCGGAACCGGATCCGCCTGGACCAGCGGCGGGGGGGCGGCGACGGTGGGGGTGGGCGCGGGACGGGACATCACGTACGCGAGCACGCCGAGCACCAGCACGAGCGCGCTTCCCGCGACCAGCGGCGCCATGCGCGCCAACCCTGCGCCCGAGCCCCGGACCAGCCGTGCCTGCTGCATCACGCTGTTGGTCGGGTTCGCGTCCTCGTGGAGCGCGCCGTCCACGAAGGCCGCCTCGCGCGGAACCTCGGTGGCGCGCACGCGCGCATGGGTCTGCGGGCGGGAGACCGACAGCGAGATGTCGTCGGTCGAGGCCGCTCCGGACACCGAGACGTCGGGCCCGCGCAGCTTCAACCCGAGGCCGGTCTCGCTCGCGTTGCTGACCCCGGTGAGGAGCTTGCGAACATCCTTGAGCCGGACCAGCAGCTCGGCCATCGACTCGTAGCGCTCCTCGCGCCGCTTCGCCAGGCACTTGCGGATCGCCTCCTCCAGCTCGTGCGGGACGATCACGCCCGGCGCCGCCTCGGACATCGGCGGCACCGGATGGTTCACGTGCTTGTAGATCACCTCGACGCTGGTGGCGCCGGTGAACGGCGGCTTCGCCGTACACATCTGGTACATGAGCACGCCCAGCGAGTAGACGTCCGTGCGCGGATCGAGCGGGATGGCCTGGATCTGCTCGGGCGACATGTACTTCGGCGATCCGAGGAACATGCCGGCCTTGGTGAGCTCGCCCTCGGAGGTGGGGCCCGGCGTCAGCGGCTCCACGGCGGACTGCGATCGCCCCAGCTCGGCGGGGATGAAGAGCTTCACCAGGCCGAAGTCGAGCACCTTCACGAAGTCGGCGTCGTCGCCCTCCTCGAGCAGGAGGATGTTTCCAGGCTTGAGATCGCGATGGATGATGCCCTTGCTGTGCGCCTCCCGGAGCGCCCGACAGATCTGCATCGCGATGTGCATCGTGCGCTCGGCGCCGAACGGTCCCTCGGCCGTGATCACCTTCGAGAGCGGACGGCCCTTGAGGTACTCCATCGCGATGAAGAGCTCGCCCGACTCGGCCTCGCCGTAGTCGAAGACCGTGATCGTGTTCGGATGCGTGAGGCGGGCGGCGGACGCGGCCTCGAGGAAGAAGCGGCGGACGAACTGCGGATCCTTCCGCTGGAACTCCGGGTTGAGGATCTTGACGGCCACCGGCCGATTCAGCGGGAACTGGGTGGCTCGGTAGACGCGCCCCATGCCGCCCTTGCCCACCAGCTTGTCGAGTCGATAGCGGCCGACCAGCGTCTCACCGAGCCGCGGATCTTGGGCCACCTCCACCGCCGACTCGTCCTCCGGTCGCTCCGACAACACCTCCGCGCGCGACACGCGCACCGCGGAGCTGGAGTCGTCACCGATCATGTCGATCGGGAGGGAATCTCCGCTCGCAGCGCCCGATGGGCTCGTGTCCTCTTCCTCCATCGGCGCCCGCGGCGGGGGAATTTTGTCCTTGGGGTGCATGAGGGTGCACGTAGGCGTAATCCCACTAATTGCACGGTTCGGGCGAGGACTGCAAATCCCAATTCGGGTAGGCCGGAGTGAGCGATGAACACGTCCCTGGAAGCAGCGCGAGGTGAGCACATTCACGCACCGGCACGAGCGCGTTTTTCGTGCGCTTCATCAAGATGGATCGCAGGGATCGTCATCGCCGTCACGGGGTGCGCATCGACGGTTCACAGCCCGGAGGAGATCGGCCGCGGCGATCGCGTGACGGGCCGTACGCTGGCGACGCGAAGCCCGGTGATCGCGCAGCACGGCATGGCGGCGACGGCGCAACCACTGGCCACGCAGGTGGCCATCGATATCTTGAAGGCGGGCGGCACGGCGGTGGACGCGGCCATCGCGGCCAATGCCGCGCTCGGTCTGATGGAGCCGGTGTCGAACGGCATCGGCGGCGATTTGTTCGCCATCGTTTGGGATCCGAAGACGCACAAATTGTACGGCTATAACAGCTCGGGTCGTTCGCCGATGGGGCGGTCCTACGAGCAGATGCTGGCCAAGATGCACGGCGAGCATCACATCTACAAATGGGGCTCGCTGCCCGTCACCGTGCCCGGTACCGTCGACGGTGGGGCGCGCTGCACCAGCGTTTCGGCAAGTTCGGTCTCGCCGCAAGACCTTGCGCCCGCCATCCGTTACGCGCGCGAAGGATTCCCGGTGACGCAGCTCATTGCGCACTATTGGCAGGTCAATATGGCGGCGTTCCAGGCAGGCTCCGCCGGGCATGATCGAGGAACTCGACAACGCGCGCCACACGTATCTCATCGACGGCAAGGCGCCGGTCGAAGGCCAGGTGTTCCGCAACCCCGACCTCGCGCACACGCGGAGCTGATCGCCAAAGACGGACGCGACGCGTTCTACAAGGGCGAGATCGCGCACACGATCGACGCGTATTTCCGGCGCATCGGCGGCGACCTGCGCTACGAGGATTTGCCGCCCATCAAGGGCGAATGGGTGGAGCCCGTCTCGGTGAACTATCGCGGCTACGACGTGTACGAGCTGCCGCCCAACACGCCAGGGGACGGCGGCCCTTATCATGCTGAACATCCTGAAAGGCTTCGACCTGAAAGCGATGGGTGCGGGCTCCGCCGATGCGCTCGCCGCCATGATCGAAGCCAAGCGCCTCGCCTACGAAGACCTCGCCAAATATTATGGCGATCCCGCGTTCGCCCATGTGCCGCTCGCCGAACTGTTGTCGGATGCTTACGCGGCCCAGCGCCGCAAACTGATCGATCTGCATCACGCCAACCCCAACATCGGCCCGGGCGATCCCAGCTGTCCCACGGCGACACCACCTATTTCACCGTGGCCGACGCGGACGGCATGATGATCTCGATCATCCAGTCGAACTATCGCGGGATGGGCTCGGGGCTGGTGCCGACGGCCTCGGCTTCATGTTCCAGGATCGCGGCGAGTTGTTCTCGCTCGATCCGAATTCGCCCAACGTTTATGCGCCGGGCAAGCGGCCCTTCCACACCATCATCCCCGCCTTCGTGCTGAAGGACGGCGAGCCGTGGCTGTCGTTCGGCGTGATGGGCGGCGACATGCAGCCGCAGGGCCACGTGCAGGTGCTCGTCAACATGATCGATTTCGGGATGGGCGTGCAGGAGGCCGGCGACTACATGCGCATCCATCACGTGGGCTCGACCGAAGTCACCGGCGAACCGGCGAAGGCGTGGGAGGTCGAGATCGAAAGCGGGATCGCGCCCGCGGTGCGCGCGGAACTGGACGCGGCGCGGCTATCGTGCTGGCGCCGGGCACGGGCGGTTTCGGCGGCTATCAGGCGATCATGTGGGACCGCGAACACCACGTCTATTGGGGCGCATCCGAAATGCGCAAGGACGGCG
Organism: uncultured delta proteobacterium; assembly: GCA_963803435.1. Lineage (GTDB taxonomy): Bacteria > Myxococcota > Kuafuiibacteriia > Kuafuiibacteriales > Kuafuiibacteriaceae > CAWDML01. Next base: position 2,597,844 of record CAWDML010000001.1, read on the forward strand.
AGGCGATCGGGTGGTGACCAAGAAGAAGAGCGCGAAGCTGCAGCTCCGCTATTCGCCCTCGGTCCGCCTCACCGAGGTGCGGAACCTGCTCAACTCCACCGGCGGCTGCAGCGTCTACGACATCGCAGGAGCGCCTCGGCGTCAGCGTGCGCACGGCCCATCGCTACCTCCGGGCGCTCGAGGAGGCGGGCGAGCAGCTCTACGACGAGATGGAGGGCCACCGGAAGGTCTGGCGCCTGATGCCGAGCGCGCGCCGCAGCACCATCCGACTCACCACCAGCCAGATGGTGTCGCTGTACCTCTCGCGGCGCGTCTTCGACTTCCTCGAGGGCACCGGCTTCAAGGAGGACCTCGAGGAGATCTTCGCGGAGCCTCGAGATCATGCTCAAGAAGAAGGACTTCGTGGCCGCGCGGAACCTGGATCGCAAGCTCTTCGACGTGAACGAGGCGCCCTATCAGTATCAGGGCCGGCTCGACGACGTGAACGACATCGTCACCGCGCTGGTGCGGAACGAGCGGCTCAGCGTCTCCCACAACAGCGTCTCGAAGAGCCGCAAGGAGTTCGTCGTCGATCCCTACACGCTGCTCGTCTACAAGAAGGGGCTCTACCTCCACGGCTACAGCCACCATCACGAGAGCCAGCGGACCTTCGCGCTGGACGGCTTCACGCAGATCGACTGGAGAAAGGGTGACGCGTTCGAGTATCCGAAGGACTACCAGCCGTCGAAGGAGTTCCGCGGACACTTCGGGTTGTTCAAGGGCCCCAAGACGAAGGTACGGATCTTCTTCGACGAGAAGGTGAAGCGCTTCGTGATGCGGAGGAAGTGGCATCCGAAGCAGCAGATCAAATCGGTCAGCGGCGGCGTGGAGTTCTCCACGGAGGTCGAGGGGACGACCGAGCTCGAGAGCTGGGTGCTCAGCTTCGGCGACAAGGCGGAGGTCCTCGAGCCGGCCTCGCTGCGCGAGTCGAATCGCGCGCCAGCTGGCGCAGGCCAAGGAGAGGTACGACGCGCGGCCTCAGAGATCGTAGGCGAAGCCGAGCCACATGCGCGCCAGGATCGAGTCGCCGATGCCGGTGATCGGGACGTAGACGCCGCCCCCCAGCTCGAACCCGGTCAGCCTGACCACGAGATAGAGCCCGAGGTCGACCGCGTGCGGTGAGCTGTCGCGGCGCTCCTCGAACAGCATGACGTCCTCCGTCGAGCTCCCTGCGTCCGGCGCGATCAGCCGTGAGAACTTGCGGAAGACGTACAGCCCCTCGCCACCAAGCGCGTACTCGAGCGCCTGCCCGGTCAGCCCGACCTCGGCGGCGAGCGCGGCCGGGATCTCGAAGACCGCGGGGCCGGTGCCCGAGCCAGGGTAGTACAGGAAGCCGGCCCGCAGGTTGCCGCGGAAGAACCAGCCGTTCTCGGCGGACGCGCGGTTGGTCGGCCACTGCAAATCGAACAGCCCGCCATAGCCGATCAGACGGTCCACGCAGGTGCTCTGCGAGCCGCTCTTCTCGGCGTGGAGACAGAGGATCCCGAGCATCGCCTGGCCGCCGACGCGAAGGCCGATCCCGGGTGGGGCTGTCTCGCGCGCGGTGGTCGGCTCACCTCCGCCGCTCTCCGCTACGTAGGACTTCCTCAGCTGGGCCTCGATCGCGATCGTCTGGCGCTCGGCGACGGAGATCGGCCCTTCCCATCCACCCACCCCTTCGCTGACGACGCGGAGCGATCGCGCGCAGACGTTCACCTTGATCAGGTCCGGCGCGCGTCCTGCCAGCTTGCCGTCGACATAGACGTCCGCGTGGGCCGCGTTGCCGTCCTCGTCGACCGCCGAGACGTCGATCGCGCCCTCCCGCGGGACGGCCTCGATGTCGATCGACTCGCCGTGCCCACGCACCACGGTCACGCGCTTGCGGCTGGGAAAGTAGCAGTCGTCCGCGAGCTCGATCAGGTGCTCGCCCGGCTCGAGATCCGGGGTGAGCGGCGTGCGCCCAGCCTCGCGCCCGTCGATGCGAATCGCGAGCTCGGCGGGCTCCGAGCGGACCTCGAGCTGGGAGAAGTTGGGCTCGAGCGCCCACGCGATCTCGCTGCCGTCCTCGACGTAGACCTCCTCGGTCCGCGACGAGTAGCGCTCCTTCTGCATCGAGATCACATGCTTGCCCAGAGAGAGCGTCCGGCGGCACCCGGCGGAGGAGTCCTGACACGCGAGCTCACCGTCGATCTGGACCAGCGCGCCCGGAGGCTCGGAGCGGAAGGACGCGATCACGCGCTTCTTGGCACCCGGGTCCCACCGATCGGGGCCGGCGGCCTCGAGCTCGGACTGCGCGCGGTCGGCCTTCAACCGGATCGCGACCTTCTCCAGGGTGAGCGCCAGCGACTCCTCGGTACAGTCACCCTTGGCGTGCTCGGCGCGATCGGTGGTCTCGGTACGGAGGTCGAACAGCGTGGAGGTGACGATGCACTGCGCACCCACCTGGATGATCTTGGTGGTGACCAGCTTTGAGGCGGACACCGCCTTGCCGATCTCGATCTGACACGCTTCGTCGAAGCACTCCTGATAGGTGGCCCGCTTCGCGTCCACCATCGCGCGGCGGAGCCCGCTCTGCGGAACGACCTTGAAGGCCCCGCCCTCGGCCAGGAAGTTCTCCAGCAGATCCGTGAGAGCGGTGAGCTTTCCTTCCGGGAGCTTGGCCGGTGAGATCCGCAGGTCCTGGACCTCGAAGACCGCGACCACCGGCGCCTCGGAGGCGACCGCGGCCGGGCCCCACAACGTCAGTGCGGAGGCGAGCAAGAGCGCGCGCACGGCGCGGATGGTACGGACTTCCACCCGGTTTGTCTGTGCGATCCACTCAAGGCCGACCTCATTTGATCCGATCCACCGATCGGCCCTGATGCGCGACAACACCCAGCAGGAGAACTACGTCGAGATCTCGCGCCGCCTCAACACGATCACCACGGTCGGCGCCGGAATCATCAGCGTGCTCATGACGTTGGCGTGCTGGGGCGCCTGGCGTAACCTCGTCATCGTCGGCGCCATCCAGCTCGCGCTGGTGCCTTTCAACGCCTTCGCGACCATGGTCCTGCTCCGCCGCTGGGGTGCGCGACCGACCGAGACCCTCCGGACCGCGGTCAACATGGGGGCCACGCTGATCAGCTGCCACTACGCCGGCTGGCCGTTCCCGATGTGGCTCTGGCTCCCCTTCGTCGCCCTCGCCTTCGATCAGGCCGATCCTCGGATCTCGTGGGGCATGGTCGTCGTGCTGAGCATCGGCGTCGACCTCTCCGCGCTGAGCGCCGGCCGCCCCTCGATCGAGCTCGCGAGCTTCACTTTCCTCGCGATCTTCTGCATGACCATCTCGACCGCCAAGCACCACATCGTCCGCGACATGCTCTTGAAGTCCGACCGACAGCGGAAGGAGCTCGAGCACGCCCAGGCGGAGACGGAGCGGCAGATCCACGCACGCGAGTTGATCGAGGTCGAGCTCAGGCATTCGCAGAAGCTCGAAGCCATCGGCCGGCTGGCGGCGAGCATCGCGCACGAGATCAACACGCCCGTCCAGTTCGTGAACGACAGCCTCAACTTCGTGCAGGGCGCGGGCACCGACCTCCTGGCGCTGATCGAGCGCTACCGGAGCGAGCACCCCACCACCCCCGAGCGAACGGCCGCCGAAGCCGAGTTCGATCTCGAATACATCGCCGACAACCTGCCGAAGGCGTGCGAGCGCTCGATGGAAGGGCTGGCGCGGATCGCCTCCATCGTCCGCTCGATGAAGGCCTTCGCACACCCCGATCAGACGGTGATGGCCCCCGCCGAGATCAACGGCGCAATCGAGAGTACGCTCACGATCGCGCGGGGCGAGTACAAGCAGGTCGCGGACATCGTCACGGAGCTCGGCGAGCTTCCGCTCGTCACGTGCCACGTCGGCGAGGTCAACCAGGTCCTGCTCAACCTCCTCGTCAATGCCGCCCACGCGATCGAAGACGTGGTCGGTCCCAGCGGCGGCCGGGGTCGAATCACGATCCGGACGCGGGCGGAGAACGACCAGGTGCTCATCTCCGTCTCCGACACCGGAGCCGGCATTCCCGCGGCGATCCGGGACCGCGTCTTCGAGCCGTTCTTCACGACCAAGGCGGTCGGACGCGGAACGGGTCAGGGCCTCGCGATCGCCCGCTCGGTGATCGCGAAGCACGGCGGCACGCTCACGTTCGAGTCGACCCCCGGGACGGGTACCACGTTCCGCATCCTCCTGCCTGTCGAGCCGGCCAAGCTGCGGGCCGCCTGAGCAAGGTTCACTCGACTGGCTTCCAGGCGTCGTACTTTTGGGCGGGCGCCGGCCCGGCCCAGACCTGGATCCCCACCATCTTCGCGGGCCCGTTCTGGAACGAGACCTCGGCGTCGGGCGGCATGTAGATGGTGGCTCCAGGGGTGACGTCGTACGGCTTGCCGTCAATCAGGATCGAGCCGCTGCCCTCGAGGACGTGGACGTACTCCTCGGTGGCGTCCCGATGCTTCGGGACCTGGGCCCCCGGATCCATCTCCAGCTTGCCCAGGAACGCGTTGTTGCCCTGGGCCAGGATGAAGACGCGCGCGTGGCCCGACGGCGCGATCCGAACCGGAGCGTCCTCGAGCGGGATCACCGCTGGCTCGCCAGGCCGCATGGCCGCGAGCGGTCCTGGGGAGACCGCGGTGGCGGCCGAACCCGCGCAGGCGCCGAGGAGGAAGACGATCACGACGTTCATGCGTCCCATGCGTGGTGAGTAGCCCATCCTGGGCTATGCTTGAAGATCGATGCGCTCGCGGCTCCCGCTCCTCACGCTGTTGCTCTGGCTGGGCGCTTGCACCGCGGATCCCGCCCCGGACGACGCCGGCCGAACGGACGCGGGACGCGCGGACGCAGCCGCTCAGGGCGACGCCGGCGGCGGTGAGGACGCGACTGACGGACAGGACGCCGCGCCCGGCGACGGCGGCGGCGGGGACAGGGACGCGACCGTCGGGGACGGCGGAGGCAGGGACGCGGGCCGCGACGCCGGCGTCGACGCGGGATCGATCGACGGCGGCTTCCTCCCCAGCTTCACGCAGCGTCCGATCGACACGTCGTTCACCCACGGCCAGGCCGTCACGATCGTCGACATCGACGACGACGGCGACCTCGACGTTCTCACCGCCATCAGCCTCGACGATACCGTGCGCCTCCACCTCAACAACGGCGGCGGCAGCAGCTTCGACACGGTCGAGGTTGCGCAGCCCGGGACCATCGTGGCGATGCACGCGATCGCGGTGGATCTGGACGGCGACGCGGACCTGGACGTCGCCGCGGTGGGGTTGTTCGATCGCAGCCGCGGCTTCGGCTCACCCGGGCAGGTGGCCTGGTACGAGAACACCGGCGACGTCGCGTCCGGCTGGGTCACACACCCGATCACCGGCCTCACCTTCTGGGGTCCGCGGTACCTCGCCGCCGGCGACCTGACCGGCGACGGCGCCGCGGATCTGGTGGTGGGGGCGCTCCAGACCGCCGACGACAACGGCACCGAGCAGGGCAACGGGATCCACCTCTTCCGGAACACCGGCGGCGCCTTCGAGGGCCCCACCGCGATCGACGCCACGCTGCGCGGGCTCGCGGTCGTTCTGATCCACGACGTCGACGGCAACGGTGTCCTCGACGTGATCGCTGCCGGTAACGTGGCCGGCGAGATCGCCTGGTACGAGAACCAGCGGCCGCCCGGCGTGATCCAGACGAACCCGACCTTCCTCAAGCACACGCTGTTCTCGATCTCCAGCCCAGGAGGGCTGGCGCTCGCCCAGGCGGACGCGGATCCCGAGCTCGAGCTGATCGCGACCGGCGACAACGGCAGCGGCGGCCTCATCACCTGGCTCGATCCCCCGGCCGATCCCAGAAGTCCGTGGACCTCGCATCCGATCGCGCAGGACTTCGGTGCGGCCAACGCCGCGCGCGTGGCGGCGCTCGATCTCAACCTCGACGGCCGGATCGACGTGGCCGCCAGCAGCAACGACGCCGCCGCGGTGCGGGCCTATTTAGACGACGGCGCCGGAGGATGGATCGAGCGCACCGTCATCGAGCCGTTCGAGGGCGTCGACTTCGTCGCGGGCGGAGACATCGACGGCGACGGCATCCCGGACCTCGTCACCACCACCTACTCCCACGATCCCAACTTCGATCGCGTCGACTGGTGGCGCACGCGCCCGTAAGAGCCATGGCGCGCCGGACGTTCGAGGCGCAGCTCGAGCTCGTCGAGTCGCTGCGGAAGAAGCCGCCCCAGGAGGCGCTGCCCGAGCTCGAGCGGATGCTCCGGCACAAGAACAACCTCCTCGTCGCTCGTGCGGCCGAGGTCGCCGTCGAGCTGGGGATCGACGCGCTGTTTCCGTCGATCGAGGGGGCGTTCTTCCGCTTCCTCCAGAACGGCGCCGAGACCGACAAGACCTGCCGCGCCAAGACAGCGATCGTGCGAGCCTTGCTCGCCGCCAATCATCGGGCCGATGAGGTCTGTCTCGCCGGGATCGCCCACGTACAGCTGGAGCCCGCGTGGGGCCCGCCCGAGGACACGGCGGTCGAGCTCCGCTGCCTGTGCGCCGACGCGCTGGTGAGGCTCCACGTTCCGGACGTGGTGGAGAAGCTCGCGATCCTCCTGGCCGACAAGGAGCGCGGTCCACGAGCCGCCGCCGCCCGGGCGATCGGAGACACCGGCCGCCGCGAGGGTGTCGCGGTGCTCGAGCTCAAGGTCCTGATCGGCGACCCCGACCCGGAGGTCCTCACGGAGGCCTTCGCCTCCCTCCTGCGGCTGGCCCAGGACACGGTCGCGTTCGTCGAGCCCTTCCTCACCTCGGCCGATCCGGCGCTCGCCGAGTCGGCGGCTCTGGCCTTCGGCGAGGCCCGGATCGACGGCACGGAGAACATCCTGATCGACGCCGCCGAACGGCAGGTGCTCGGCCGCAAGGTCCTCTATCTGGCGCTGGCGATGATGCGGACCAAGGCCGCGATCGATCACCTGCTCGGCAAGATCGAGGGCGGCAGCGACGGCGAGGCGAAGGCGGCGATCGAGGCGCTGGAGATCTTCCGGCACGACCAGGCGTTGATGGCGCGGGTGACCGCGCTGATGGAGGCGCGCGCCAGCGACTGAGCGCGGTCCTAGGCTCCTTGGCGGGCCACATCTTGAATCGGTCGAAGATGCTCGATCGGCCTCCCTGCTTGCGCGGGCGGTCGACAGTCCACAGCCGACAGCTTGGAGCCGGTCCGAAGACCTCCGGACCGTTCCGCGCTTCCTGTTTCGCTCGTTCTGCTCATTCGCTATTCAAAGCGGCCGTTGTTGCATCGTGCTCGATCGAGTGTTCTGCAGAGTCGATGCAGGCAAGATTCGCAAGTCTTCCGGACGCCCTGTGGAAACGCATTGAGCCGTGACTCCCGAAGCGACGTCCAAGGCCGCGGGGAGGTCGCCCGCGGGTTGCGGATCGCGTCGTGATGGCAGGTATCGTCTATCGCCTTCGGACAGGGTGCCAGTGGAAGGCCCTGCCGCGCGAGTTCAGCTCCGGTTCGACGTGCCACAGTCGATTCGCGGCATGGTGCGCAGCAGGGATCTTCACCGCGATCTTCGCTGAGCTGCTGCGGTACTACGACAGGAGGCGCGGCATACAGTGGAAGTGGACTTCACTCGACAGCGCGATCGTCAAGGCTCCAAAAGGGGGGACCTGACCGGTCCGAACCCGACGGATCGAGCCAAGCGAGGCGTGAAGCGTCACGTGCTCACGGATGGTCGTGGTGTTCCGTTGGCGGCCGAGATCTCAGGCGCGAACGTGCACGACAAGTGGCGGGTGGAGCAGACGCTCGACGGCGTCGTCCTACGGGGCTCCCGCGGTCCACGACGGCCGGAGCACCTCTGCCTGGATAAAGGCTACGACTACGCGGATGTCGAGGCCGCCATTCGAGCGCGCCGGATCAAACCGCCTATCCGCCGCCGCGGCGAGCCTGCACTCGCTGGCTGTGTCCGCGGTAGGCCGCGGCGCTGGGTTGTCGAGCGCACGAACGCTTGGCACAACCAGTTCCGCGCATGACTCGTGCGGTGGGAACCAACTATCTCGGGCTGGTTCATCTTGCGTGCGCGATCATCGCGTTCCAGCAGGCTCGATGACTTCCCTGATCGAGCCTTCGCCGTCTTGATGGAGCTCGTCAGAATCGCAGAGAGTTTGTTGGCCTCTCGGATCAGCGAAGCGATCTCCGCTCCCTGCATCAGCTCCGGATCGGCAAGACGCAACCATCCTTGCGAGCGACCGCCATCTTGTGGATGAAGTCGGCAAGGCTCTCGCCGCCACGCGCTTCCTCGTCATTCGCACCACCTCCGGATGAACACCGGATCAGCTGTCGGACAACGTGCTTGCCGGCAAAGTCGTTTGGGAACTCGCGGCAAAGCCGAAGTACACGCTTCGCAAACTTGAGCAGTCGTTCTGCGATGTCATCGCCCTTCATCGCCGGATCGAACAGCGAATGACAGAACGACGGAGAGGCGTTTGCGGATCCCGAACCGACCTGGCTCGTTCGCCACGATCTCGGTCCGAAGGATCCGCTGGTGCTTGTCGTACGGCTTGATGACGGTCTTCAGGTGCTTCACGCGGAAGATCGTCACGGACTCGTGGGACTGGAAGATGGAGACGTTGGTCTTCTCCGGGCGAGCTGCTCTCTTCCGTCCGAAGACCGTCGAGATCGCCTTGGGGCCCAGGAACCGGCGGTTGAGATCGATGTGACGATGGAAGAGCTCGGCGACGGGTAGGACCCTCGGAAGACCAGGTTGTGCGACACCTCCAGCTGCGCCATGGACCACTCGTACTTGAAGCCGGTGTCGTGCCGTTGCTCGTAAGTGAGCGTGGGAAGGACACGATACACCCAGCGATCCGCCACTCGCCGGATCTCCGCCTCCGTCAGGCTGTCGCAGGTCTTCTGTGGCGCCTTGGGCTCACGGGTGCCCATGAATGCGTTCGCCTTGCTCTCGACATGCACGCCGCGTTCTGACGCGCGGTGCACCGCCCAGTGATGACCGTTGAGGAACACCTTCGCATTGAACGGTGGATGCGAAGAGAGCACCACGCAGATGGGGCCCCAGCGCCGGTCGAGGATGTAGAACGAGTAGTGCGTGACGAAGGCCTGTCTGCAATCCAGGTTGCGGTGGGTGGACGTGGTGGCCTTCCTCGGCTCCTGACAGGTGAAAGTCTTCGTCTTCTCGGATGCCTTGGCTAGACGGCAGCGAGATGAGATCCGAAACTGACGTCTCCGGCGAGCGGCGTCGGTGCCGATCGGATCTCGCATCCTCACTCGGCGACGAAGTCCTCGCCCTTCGCGATCGTGATCGTGACCAGCGGCTTGCCCCCGGTGAGGGCCTTCAGCTCAGCGTCGAGGTACGCCTTGTCGGCCGTGGTCGCGTGCACGCTGTAGTTCCAGACGGGCATCGTGATCTTGTACGAGAACGTGTTGAACGCGTCCGTCCCGGTATCGGAGCCCAGCTTCGTGATCTCGGTGTGCGCGATGATCTCGTTGGGCACGATCTGCGGGAAGCACTTCTCACCGCCGAGCCAGCGGCCGCCCGTCTGGAGCTGCCGAGCCTCGGTGTCGAACCCCTTCTTCTGCAGGGCGAACCTGAACGCGTACAGGAAGTGCGTCCCCACGTCCTTCGGCGTCGGGAACTTGCCGCAGGCCTTCAGCTCGCGGGCGACGCAGATCGAGGTCTGATTCACGATGTCGCGGTTGCCGATCCAGAACCCGGCCGCCTTGGTGTACCCGTCGCCGCCGGTCGCGCTGCCCTGAAGGATCGTGTCCCGCGCGTAGTCCGGGCAGTTGAACGCGTACTCGGGGAGGAAGCCGTACTGACTGACGTTGTCGGGCTTTCGTCCGTCACAGCGGAAGCCGTAGCCGTGCTGGCTGAACATCGCCTCGCCCGACCGCGTGAGCGACGAGCGATGGTTCGGCGTGTTGAGATCCCGCATCCCGGCGATCGGGGTGGCGTACGGCCGGAACTCGATGATCTCCTCCCAGATGTTGTCGATGAGCTGTGCGTGGCCGGCGGGACCGAGCTGCGAGAGATCGTCGAGCGTGAACTTGTCCGAGTACAGCTTCCAGCTCGAGGTGGCGGCACGAGCGCCGATGTCGTTGCCCCAGTTCTGGAGCGCGACGTCGTACTTCCGGAGGAAGCCGGGGTAGATCGACGGGTGCGCGCCCGTGAGCTTCTTGCTGGTCCCGTTATACGCCGAGAGCAGCTTCGAGCGCTGCGAGTGAGGCTTCGACGCGTTCGCCCGGCTCGAGGCCGTGAGCGCCCCGCACGCGTGCGTCGCGATGTTCGGCATGAGTTTCGAGCATCGAGGGCATGACCACTGCTGCACCATGAGTTCTCCTTGTCCGGTGGTTTCCTCCCACCTTTCCAAGCGACATGCCACTCGGCGGGAGGCCCGAATCGGGCAAACCGGGGGCCGGGTCGCGTCCGAGGGACGTCACACGTGACGCAACCGGAGGGCGGGCTCGGCTACACGGCCTCGATCGCGTTGACCAGGACCTCGCGCTCGCCCTTCGGCCCGATCGCTGGCCCCACGATGCCCTGCTTCTCCATCATCTCGACCATGCGGGCGGCGCGGTTGTAACCCACCCGGAGCTTGCGCTGCAGCGCCGAGATGGAGGCCTTCTTGGTCTCGGTGACGATCCGCACCGCGAGGTCGTACATCTCGTCGACGTCGCCCTCGTCGATCTCGGCCTCGTCCTCGTCCCGCTTCTTGAGGATGTTCGGGTCGTACTGCGGGCGCGCCTGGGCCTTCCAGAAGTCCACGACGCGCTCGACCTCCGTCTCAGAGACGTAGCCGCCGTGCACGCGCTCCGGCATGGGCGAGGCCACGTCGAGGACCAGGCTGTCGCCCATGCCGAGCAGGTTCTCGGCGCCTGGGCTGTTCAGGATCGTAGCGCTGTCGTGGCGCGACGCGACCCGGAAGGAGATACGCGACGGGAAGTTGTTCTTGATGACCCCTGTGATCACGTCCGTCGACGGCCTCTGCGTCGCGAGCAGCACGTGGATCCCGGCGGCGCGAGCCTTCTGCGCCAGCCGCTGCACCGCGCCCTCGACGTCGCGCGGCGCGACGCACATCAGGTCTGCGAACTCGTCGATCAGGACCATGATGTACGGCAGCGGCTCCGGCAAGTCCTGGCCGTGCCAGGGATCGCTCTTCTTCTTGCCCCCCTCCTCGTCCAGGTCGATCCCCAGCTCGCGCTTCTCGCGCAGCTTCTCCAGGCGGCGGTTGAACCCGTCGATGTCGCGCACCTTGGCGTCCGAGAGCAGCTGGTACCGTCGCTCCATCTCATCGACGGCCCACGCGAGGGCCAGCGAGGCCTTCCTAGGATCGGTCACCACCGGCAGGAGCAGGTGCGGGATGTCGTTGTAGAGCGACAGCTCGAGCATCTTGGGATCGACCATGATGAACTTCACCTGGTCGGGCGTCGCCTTGTAGAGGATCGAGAGGATCATCGTGTTGATGCTGACCGACTTGCCCGAGCCGGTCGTCCCCGCGACCAGCAAGTGCGGCATCTTGCGCAGGTCGCGAACGATCGGATTGCCCTCCGCGTCCTTGCCGAGCGCCAGCGTCAGGAGCGATCGCGACTTCCGGAACCGCTCGTGTGCGATCAGCTCCTTCAGATAGACGTTCTCGCGGCGCTCGTTCGGAAGCTCGATGCCGACGACCCCGCGGCCCGGGATCGGCGCCACGATGCGTACCCGCAGCGCCTCCATCGACATGGCGATGTCGTCGCAGAGGTTCGCGATCTTCGCGACCTTCACGCCCGGCGCCGGCTGGTACTCGTACGTGGTCACGACCGGGCCAGGTCGGATCGCGGACACCTTCCCTTCGACGCCGTACGTGCGGAGCTTCTCCTCGAGCCGCGTCGCCTTGGCCCGGAGCAGCTCGCCGAGCACGGGCTCGGGCGGGTCGCCCTCGTAGTCGAGCAGATTGATCGGGGGGAGCTGGAACTCCTTGCGGGGCGCGTCCTCCGCCGCGATCCCGTCGTCGTCGAAGTTGGTCTCGAGGGTCAGGCGGTCGTGGATCCGCGGCCCGTCCGAGAGCGCGTAGTCGACGTCGAGCTCGGGGCCGTGCGCCTCCTCGTCCTCCTCGAACGCGTCCTCGTCGTCCTCCGGCTCCTCGTCGTCCGCCTCGAGCGCCTCCTCCACCTCTTCCTCCGGCGCCTCTTCGGCCACCACCAGCTTCGGCGCAGGGAGGCGCTTCGGCCGGTGCGAGACGCGATCGATCTCCTCGATGACGTCCGCAGAGCTGACAGCGATCTCGAGGTCGGGCTCGGCGCCGGGACCCGGAATATTCAGGCCCTCGACGACCTCGACCTCCTCGACTGGCGCGTGCGCGACGGCCTGCTCCTTCTCCATCCGCTCCTTGGCCTCGAGCGCCGCGATCTTGGCGAGCGCACGCTCCTCCGCCTTGGCGGTGGCCTTCAGCACGGCGACCCGCGCCCGCTCCTCGAGCTGCTCGCGGAGGGCGCGCTCGCGCTCGGCGGCCTCCATCTTCTGGATCGCACGCCGCGAGCGCGCCGCCTCTACAAGCTCCAGCTCGCGCTCGCTGCCGGCCCGCTTCGCCTCGGTCCAGATGCGGGCCCGCCCGAAAAGGAGAATGGAGAGCCAGCGCAGCGCACGGTAGGCGTCGAGCAGCGCCCGCCCGATCGACACGTCCGCGATCCCGAGCACGCCGATCAGAACCGCGCCCACCGCCGCCAGCGCCGCGCCGGCCGGACCTGCGACCGACGAGATCGCCTCCGAGATCACGACCCCGGCGATCCCGCCCGCAGGATGTCCGAGCAGGTCGGGCTCGACGATCATGTGGGCCAGCACCGCCGCACCGATCGTGATCGCGACGGCGGAGATCATCGTAAGGACGGAGGGGAATCGCAGCCGTCCGAGCAGGGTGGCGCCCGCACCGAGGACGCAGAGCAGCGCCGCCACGTAACCGATCACGCCGATGCCGCCCAGAATGACGCGCGCCAGCTCCTCGCCGAGCGGCCCCACCAGGTTGTCGCCGCTCGCGGGGTCGAACGAGAAGAGCGCGAAGCAGAGCGCGATCGCCCCCAGCATCATCGCGATGCCGAGGGCCTCCATCATGCGTCGCGCAGGAAGATCCTCGTGTTCGAGCGTCAGCTCGGAGAGCTCGTCGTCCTCATCGTCTTCGTCGATCCGTCGCTTCTTGAGAGAGGCGCCCACAGTGGCCCAGGGTGTGAGACCACCAGGATCCCGTCAAAATTCTGGCCGGTGTCTCCTCACTTCCCCTCACCACCGGTGATCCACTTGAGAATCCGGGCCTTCAGCGTGGGCTCCTTCAACGCGGCCAACCGCGGATCCGTGAGAGAGGTGATCGCAAGCGTAGGGTCGGTCCCGAAGCTCTCGTCGGTGAGGACCCGCCACGCCAGCTTCAGCTGGGCGAGGAGCTCGTCCATCGTTCGGTAGCGCTCGTCGGGATCCTTCTTGAGACACCTGTCGACGAGCTCCGAGATCTCGGGCGGACACGAGGGGAGAAACTGCGTCAGGGAAGGAGCCGGCTGGAGGAGGTGCATGTTGATCAGGGTCATCAAGTTCGAGGAGTAGAAGGGCACCCGGCCCGCGATCATCTGGAACATGATCACGCCGAGCGCGTACATGTCGGCGCGCCCGTCGACCGCTTCGCCGACCGCCTGCTCCGGCGCCATATACGCGGGCGTTCCCATCATCGAACCCGCGTGCGTGATGTCGCTCTGGGGCGGGTAGAGGTCGCTGGCCTCCGGGTCGAAGACCTTGACCAGACCGAAGTCGAGCACCTTGACGAAGTCGAGGCCGTCCTCGTCCGGCTGCACCATCACGTTGTCGGGCTTGAGATCGCGATGCACGACGCCCTCGCGGTGGGCCTTGCGCAACGCGCGCGCGATCTGGATGGCAATCCCGAGCGCGCGCTGCGGCAAGAGCCTCGTCTCCTCCTCCAGCACGCGGGCCAGGTTCCGCCCGGCCACGCGCTCCATCGCCATGAAGAGATCGCCGGTCCTGAGCTCGCCGTAGTCGTAAATGATCACGATGTTCGGGTGGGAGAGCCGCGACGAGATCGAGGCCTCGCGATGGAAGCGCAGCCGGTAGCGATCGGTATCCTCCGGGGTCGCGCATCGACAGCACCTTGATCGCGACCGGTCGATCGACGTCGAGCTCGGTGCCTGCGTACACGTGGCCCATCGCCCCACGGGCGATGAGCTTCTCGATCCGATAGCGATCGGCGATGATCTGTCCGAAGAAGCGCAGCGTCCGCTCGGTGCGCGGCTCCAGGCCGCCTGATGCGCTGCGTCTCTCCACCAGCTCGGTCCTGAGCTGAGGGTTCGAATCCGTCGACATGGGGAGCTCTGGTGACTACGCAGTCGATGCAAAATCCTCCCCAAGAACGTAAGGATGTGGTTGCCTGTGAACGAAAGGGCTGGGACCCTCGTCCAACAGAGGCAGAAGGATTTTAGATGGTTGCGCTCGAACTTGGTTGCTCTGCGATGCTGCTGCTGCTCTCGGCGGCGCCCCCCAAGGCTGAGAAGAAGGACCCAGCCGCCGAGCTCCTCGACAAGGTCCAGCGACACTATGAAGGGCTGCACGACTACACCGCGGACTTCATCCAGACCTACACGCGTGTCGCGCTGAGTCGCACCTCGGAATCCCGCGGACGGCTCATGCTGAAGAAGCCCGGGATGATGCGCTGGGAGTACGACAAGCCCGATCCCAAGCTCTGGATCGCCGATGGGACCCAGCTCTACGTCTACGAGCCGGAGTTCCAGCAGGTCACGATCGACCGCAACTTCGAGACCGCACGGCTCTCCGACTCGATCAGCTTCCTGTGGGGTGAGGGCAAGCTGGCGGACACGTTCAACGCGAAGCTCGGCAATCCCGAGGAGGTCGGCGCGCCCAAGGGCGCCCCCACGCTCGAGCTCACGCCCAAGCACGACGCCACCTACGCCAAGCTGGTCGTCGTGCTCGACGCCAAGACGGGCCACGTCATCGAGTCCACGATCTACGAGACGTCCGGCAACAAGAACCAGTTCAAGTTCTCGAACCTGAAGATCAACACCGGACTCAAGAAGGATCTGTTCACCTTCACGCCCCCGCCGGGCGTCGACATCACCTACCGGTAGCCGTAGCTCTCGAAGACCGCGCTCAGCGCCATGGGCGACAGCTGCTCCGTCCCGTCGCTCACGCATACCTCTTGGTCGAGGAGCGTGGCCTGGATGGCCGCGCTGCGGCGCTCGGAGGGTTTGCGCGGCAACGGTGCGATGGGTGAATTCGCCACGCGCACCTCGGCCCAGGTTCGGATCAGCGCGCGGGCCGCCGCCAGCACTTCCCGCGGATCGAGCGGCGGATGACTCAACACGAACAGATAGGCGTCGAGCGCCGCCCTCTGCCGTGACCCCAGCGTCTGTGCGTCTTGTGCGGAGGCGCCAAGGATCTGAATCAGCGCGGTCCGCTCGTGGGCCGAGAGCGGGTGCATGGCCGCGCAGGCTGCCACGCGCTGCCGCGATGCGCAATACGATCTGGCATGGTACGAAGGCTCCATGATCGCAGCACAGAAGAGCCCGCAGACCTTCGCGGTCGTGAACCCGACGACCGAACAACCCATCCGTGAGCTCCCGATCTTCTCGCGGGAGGAGGTCGGCCAGGCGATGGGGAAGGTGCGCCGCGCGGCTCGATTCTGGGCGGCGCTGACGGTCGAGGAGCGGTGCCGGAGGCTGGTCCCGATCGCCAAGGCGATCACGCGGCGCATGGACGAGATCGCTGAGACGATCTCGAACGAGAACGGCAAGGTGAGGATGGAGGCGCTCGCGCTCGACGTCGGCCCGACGCTGGTGGTGCTGAACTACTTCATCGAGAACGGCCCCAGGATCCTGAAGCCCGAGCGCATCGAGCTGGCGACGGCCCCGCATCGAAGCAGCTACCTGAGCTTTCAACCGCGCGGGGTGGTGGCCGTGATCTCGCCGTGGAACTTCCCCTTCATGCTCCCCGCGTCCGACACCCTCATGTCGCTGATCGCGGGCAACGGCGTCATTCTGAAGCCCTCCGAGGTCACGCCGCTCTCGGCGTTGATCTTCAAGGCGTGCCTCGACGAGGGCGGCCTCGATCCCGATCTGGTCCAGGTGGTGACGGGTCTCGGAGAGACGGGCGCCGCCGTGATCGACGCGCGGCCCGACCACGTAGTCTTCACCGGATCCGTGGCGACCGGGCGCCGGATCGGGATCGCCTGCGCGGAGCGGATGATCAGCTACACGCTCGAGCTCGGCGGAAAGGCGCCCGCGATCGTGCTCGAGGACGCCGACCTCGAACGGGCGACCCAGGCGATCCTGTGGGGCGGGTTCGCGAACGCAGGCCAGATCTGCGCCTCGGTGGAGCGCGTATACGCGGTGGGCCCGATCTACGACCGCCTCGTCGACGCGCTGACCCGGGCCGCGGCCCAGCTGAGGGTCGGGCCACCGGATGCAGACAGCGACATCGGGAGCATGACCTGGGCGAAGCAGCGCGAGCTCGCCGAGCGCTTGATCGCCGACGCGCAGGGGAAAGGCGCGCGGGTCACCACCGGCGGCACGCGCACCGGTGATCGCGGCCTCTTCTTCCGCCCCACCGTCATCGCCGACTGCACGCAGGACATGGACGTGATGAACGCGGAGATCTTCGGACCAATCGTCCCCATGATGAAGGTCGACACGGAGGACCGAGCGCTCGAGCTGGCCAACGACAGCCCGCTGGGGCTCGGCGCCTACGTCTTCACGAAGGATCGCGCGCGCGGCCGCAGGCTCGCGGAGAAGCTCGAGGTCGGCTCAGTGATGATCAACGACGTCCTCACGCACGCCGGCGCGCCCGAGATGCCATGGGGCGGGATCAAGCACTCCGGCATCGGCATCATGCGGAGCGACCGAGGGCTCCGCGAGCTCTGCCACGCCCGCCACGTCAACTACGATCGCGTCGGCGGATGGGCCCGCGACCCCTACTGGTTCCCGTACTCGAAGAAAACCGAAGCGCAGCTCAAGGGCATCCTCAAGTCGATCTTCACCGACAAGCCCTGGAGCAAGTTGATCCGAAAGGTGATCAGCTAACTAAGTCTAAGAACCGGTCCTAAAACCGTTCCGTTCGCCATTCCGTGTTGCACTTGTTCTGGCATTCCGCCGCGCCGCCGGATGTGAGGGCTGAACTCGCGCGGAAGCGCCTTCCACTGACAACCCGCGTGAAGTCGATAGACGATCCCAGCCACCACGACTCGATCAGGAATACGGGGCCGACCGCGGCGTAAGCTCCGCCGTCTTCTCGGCAGCAAGGCTTCGATCCTCCTCCAAAGCGCTCCGGTAGGTTCGATTCCCGCCGGCTCCATCGCTTTAGTCCACTGATTTCAGGCCCTTGGCCGAGGGCTCTGAGTCTTGTGCCATATACGTGCCACGTTTTGGGAGCGGATCGTCGAGCTTCGTGACCGCATCCCGCCGCACGTCCGGCGACAGATGCGCGTACCGCATCGTCATCTCCATCGTCGAATGCCCGAGCAGCTCCTGCACCGCCTCGAGCGGCACGCCCCGCATCACCAGATGCGAAGCGAACGTGTGCCGGAGGACGTGCCACCCGATCCGCCGCAGCCCTGCCCGCGCGCACGCTCGGTAGAGCGGGCGCCGGCAGTGGTTCTCGTTCATCTGCCTGCCGTCCTCCAAACAGAAGACGAGCGGGCATCGAAGATGACGCTGGTCCTTGAGGACGTCGACCGCGATCGGCGACAGCGGAATATCCCGCGTGAGGCCGTTCTTCGGCGTCCCTTCGTGCCCGCGCCACACCGCGCGCTTCACCATCAACCGCCCCCGAACCAGATCGAGGTCGTCCCAGCGGAGCGAGAGGAGCTCGCCCTGCCGGAGTCCCGTCTTGATCGCGAGGGTGATCATGCAGACCCACTCCGACTCGGCGCCGGCAATCAGCCGCTCCGCCTCCTCGAAGTCGAGGAAGTCGAACTCCGCCTTCGGCACGCGGAACCACTTCACCCGCGGAACGTTCTTGATGATCTCCCAGTCGCGGGCGACCGAGATCATCTTCCGCAGGATGGTGAGGTGGTTGTTGATCGACTTCTTCGAGATTTTCGTCTTCAGCTTGTCCGCCTTGTACTTCTCGATCTCGCGCGCCCCGATCTCGTCGAGGCGCTTGCGACCGAACGCCGGGATCAGGTGATAGCGAAGCGTGCTCCGCTTCATCCGAACCTCGGAAGGCTTGTTGTTGGTGAGCGCGTAGTTCTCGATGAACTCCTCTGCGAACGCAGCGAGCGTCGGAACCTCCTCCTTGTTCTTCTCTTCTTCTCTTCGATTCGGGTGCTCGAGAAGATCCTCGCGCAGCTTGCGCTCGAACTCCTCTGCACCCCGCCTGGTCTGGACCGGGCTGGTCGCACGCACTCGCTCTCGCCGTCCATCTGGATGTCGAAAGACGAAATCAACGAACCACCCTCGGTCCTCCGTTTTGCGAACAGTCATCGATCACCTCCGTGTCGACGGCCGTTCGCGCTCGTTGGATCGCAACCACTCTAGCAGAGCGTCGCGCAGGATGACGATTCTTCTCGGGCCGACCTTCCGCGCCGGCAGACCGCGCTCTTCGATCGCGGCGTAGACGGTCTTGACGTTGAGGCCGAGGAAAGCCGCGACCTCCTCCACGCCGAGGACGACGGGCAACCCGTAGGTGTCGACTTCATTGATTCCGCTCATGCGCCGGAGAAGCGCAAGGCATGGACCGCGGACGAGAGCGGCCTCCGCGGCTCTCGACGCCCACGATCCGGTCGGAGCCCGAACGGCGTTCGCACGGGAAACGGCGCACCGAAATTCGTTCCGGGCGGTGCGATCAGAATCTCGGATCAGCCGATGAAGAGCCGCTCGAACACCCACGCGGACGACGCGCGCCGAGCGAAGTACCGCCTCGGCGGAGTGTGCGCGCCACCAGTGTTTGTTTCGTTGCCGCTCTACGACGGAGGCAGCTCGAAGTCCTCCACCGTCGTCCCGTTCACCTCGACAACCCGGTTCAGCATCCACGATCGCGCGTTCGGCCCCGATTTCGCCTCGATGTGCTGCAGCGCCGCCTGAAGCTCCGCCCACGACGTCTCGCGCGCGCTCGCGGTGAGGATCACCAAACCAGGATGCAACTCGACATCTCCGACCAACTTCCGGAAGTCCTCCGCGTTCTGCGTGACCAGGATCCGGTCCTCCGCGATGCAGTACTCCAGAATGGGAGTGTCCTCCTTGCCCAGCCGACCTCTGTCGCGAACAGAGGTGGCATCGTATCCGCGCTCGGCGAGCCGCCGGGCGAGCGCCGGAGAGAGGCACTCGTCGATCAGGAATTTCGGAGAATTCATCGAAATTGCTTCGGGCGTCCGCGTCGCGGATGCGTGCGCGCATACGCGAGTGCGGCTTCGAGCGCCTCTCGCTCGACGTGATCCAAGTCCGCGGAGATCTCATCCATCGTCTCGCCTTCTTCGATGCGCCCGAGGATCGTGTAGACCGGAATGCGAGTCCCGCGAATGGTCGGCAGGCCGCCCATGATCTCGGGATCGATCACGACATAGCGATCGAGCGCTTTGCGATAGACGTCCAAGACCCGGCGGCAGCGCCTGATCAGTTCCTTCAGGTCGAGCGAGATCATCGGTGCGAGCTCCACGCGCTCGGCCCCCGCCGCGATGACACCGTAGATCTTCGTCTTGGCGTCCACGCCCAACGCCGCGTCACCGAGGAGCTGCGTGCTGGCGAGATACGGGACCACGCTCGGATCGATCAATACGCGGTCCTCGTCCTCCGAGAGCACGATCCCCTCTTCGAGCGCCTTCCGCACGACGCGCTCGGTCACCGGACCGTCGGCTGGATCGAAGTCGAGCGCGAGCTCGGCCAGGATCCGATCCGGCGGCGCATCTTTTTGCCGAGAAGCCTCGAGACACGCGCTGGCAAGGTACGCGGCCTCCACGGCGCTGAGTGACTCGGCTCGCGACATAATCATTCCCTCATAAGGGAGTATTTTATCCGCGCGCCCGCAAGTCAAGCCTTCGATCCGCCCGCCTGCCATCCAAATCATCAAAAGCATCCGGTTTCCCTCGTCCTCAGATATGCGCGTTCAGCTCCAGCCGAATTCGGCGGCGGGACGGCTGACAGCGCTCTGACCCACGGACCGCGTCACGTCTCAATCCGCGATTGGCCCACCGCTTCCTCGATCACTCGAAGCGACGTGCTGCTCTCACCACTTTGCCTCGATCCGATGCGGGCCACGATCCATGGGAGCGCATCACTTCATTCCTCCGGTCGGCGGCAGGAGCTTCTGCTTCGCACCGTTTCGAACTCGTCGTTCAGCGCTTCCCGATTCGGCATGCTTGGCGAGCTCAGTGGTCAGGAGGTCGATCAGATCGGACCGCTCGCACTCGGAGAGCTCTCCGAGCTTCGCCAGGATCCTGCGAACCGCCGCGATCCTCGATCCCGACTTCTCCGCGACTTCTTCCTCGCCCTCTATCTTCTTGAGCACGCGATCCGCTTCGAGCTGGAGCTTGCGCTTGCCCCACCCCTCTTCCCGCGCGCGTTCTCCGAGTCGCTTCACCTCGCGATCTGCAAGACGAGTGTGCGCGCCTTCGGTCTCCCGAAACTGATCGGCGTCCCACTTCCGGAGCTTTCGGTGGAGGCGCAGCAGGATGATCAGGTTCCACATCGGCATTGCGCCTTCGCCGGTCCCGAACGCCTGGAGGAACTCGGGCGCGGAAGCGAGCTGCTGTAGAAATTCGACCTGGCCCTTGGGAACGCCAAACCGCTGCGCCAGCTGTTCGACGTCGAGCTCCGGCTCGGAACGCCGGACCTCATCGAACGCCATTGCCTTCTCGGTCGGCGTCAGATCCTCCCCGATGTTGCTGAGCACCTGAACGACACGCCGGTTGCCGATCGCTTCGTCGAGCTCTCCCCCGACGTACGCCTGGATCGTCTTGAACCGAACGTTCTCTGGGTGCTGCTTCGCGAGCGCGCAGAGCGAGAGCCAGCGCCGCTGCCCGTCCACGATCACCCAGCGATCCTCGGCGCGCCGAACGCGGATTGGTTGAAGCTGTCCCATGGCGAAGATGGCGCCCTTAAGTCCCTCCATCGCCTCTCGATCGAAGTGTTGCCTAGGCTGCTCCGGATCAGGTGTCACCTCGTCCAGAGCCAGCGACAAGATTTGGTTCGTCATGCACGCGTACCAACGCAACCGCGGGACCAGATCGAACGCTGCATTTCCGATGAAACAGCCACCGGCGCTCGCACACCACAGCACCACCGAACGCTCGCTGGTCGAGAGTTCCGTGCTCGACGAGTCGCGAGCGTGCGACGGCTCGCGACCCCCGGGTCGCTCATTGCGCTTCGCAGCCCAAACGGAGCGCCTTCCGCCAGTAGACTGACCACGCCGAGCACTCCACTCCCTTGCGCGGCTTCACCAGCGCGTCCGTTCGCCGAGATGACCCTAGAGATCCGATCGACGAGCTGAAGCGCAGGTCGACGATCCCGATCGCGCCGCTCACGAGCCCGATCGGATCCGAAGCTCGCGCGCTCGATCCGCGCTACCAACTCTCTTGCGCGTCGCGCGTGAGCCATGCTTTCGTGAGATCGATCGATGAAGTGCGCCCCGAGTGAGCAGCGCCTTCGGCGGCTGGGGTGATTCGAGGAGAGCACCGGCTACGTCCACCAGAGCATTCGTCTGCTCCCACCGATCGTCCATCGGGGACAGCCTCAACGCCGCTGCCGCTCGCTCGCTCGCGCCTCGAAGATCACGGCTCGCAGTAGCGAGCTCCTCCAGCGTCGTCTCCACTTCGCGCTGCCAGCCTGGCGTCCAATCCGTCGCCCGCACGGCCAACCAGGTATGACGGTGGAGTCCGCCCGCTTGGCGGCACGCAGCCTCCAGCGCCCGCACGGCGTCACGCATGCTCGCATGCGTCCTTCGATCGATTGCATCCGGCTCGCCGAAGTCGAGCGCAACGAAGGGCGCGCTTCTCATACCGATCAGACGAGAGACCTCTGCATGGACCGTATCCCCGAAACTCGTCGGCCCTCCCAGCAGATCAGCGAACGCGTTCAACTCGCTTCTCACCGTCTCGAGCTCCCGCGCATCCAGCTCCCACCGCTCCGGAGCCTTCTCTCCGGCTAGGTGGAACGGGGCCTCGAGCTGTTTCATCACCGCGGCCTTGTTCGCTTGATTCGAGTGGAGCTCCAGGCAGAAGGGCGCCAAACCCACCCTTGCCAGACGCTCGTGCACCACGTTGAGCGCAGCCATCTTCTCGGAGACGAACAGAACCGACTTCCCTCGTGCGAGGAGCTGCGTGACCAAGTTGGTAATGGTCTGGCTCTTTCCGGTGCCTGGTGGGCCCTGGAGAACGAAGGAACTCCCGTCCTCCGCTGCGAGGATCGCCTGGAGCTGACTGGGGTCGGCATCGACGACCGAGAATAGTTCTGTCGCGGATCTTGCTGCGTCGAGATCCTCGGACTTCACGATCGGAGCTGCAAGCGGATACGCCGCTCCCTTGCCGTCGAAGACGTGTTTGACCACCGGGTTCGCAAGGAGATGCTGCAAGTTGGCTTGCAGATCCTGCCACATCAGAAACTTCGCAAAGGAGAACTCGGCGAGGTACGCAGTCTCCCGTACGTCCCACCGCTTCTTGTCCTTGATCAGTCGCGTGAAGCGATCGAAAGCCCAACGCACGTCGAGCCCGCTCTCATCTTCCGGGATCTGCTCCAGCTCCGCGGTATCGAGCCCGAACTCGGTGCTCAGCTTCTTCAGGAGCGTGACGTTCACGCGCGTTTCGTCCTCGGCGTGCTTGATGCGATAGGTCTGACCTCGATCGGATCGTACGAGATCGATAGGCACCAGCATCAGCGGTGCGTGCCGAGGCGCCGCGCTCGACGGCGCTTCGTACCACTCGACCATGCCGACGGCGAGATACAGCGTGACCGCACCGGTCTCTTCGCGGCTCGTTCGGGATCGCCGATAAAGCTCGAGCATCCGGCGGTCCAAGTCTTCCTCTTCGTGCTCCGTGCGGAGGAGCCCGCTCGCTTGATCCTCCCGTACCGCGGCACGAATCGGATCCTCTCCTGTCCGTGACTCGTGAAGCGCGGCATCACGCGGATCGAAGCCACTCATGATGGGCGCACGCGGCATCACGCGCAGCTCTCGACCAGCGGCGAGCACGTCCTCCAGCTTCGGAAGATCCAGGGGACCGAATCGAATGCTCTGCTTGTTCTCCTTGAAGTTGATCAAGCGGTTCCTGAGCGACAGGTCGAGGAGACGCTCCCGCCATCGATCCAAGCGGGTGTGCGACCGGCTGGCTTGTCCGGGCCTGTCGGATGGGCGGGGAACGACGACGTCGTCGAGCGACACCGCGGCAGGCCTCGCTGCACCTTCGGACACTGGCCGCGCCAGTCTTTCGGGCGCGAGCTGAAGAGGACGTATGCGACTGCGCCTCGCTCGCGCCACGTCCACCGCGAATCGGAAGCGATCGGTCTGTTCGAGGGCGCGATCGGCGATCTCCCTCGCCCTCGAGAACGAAACGCCCTGCGCGACCGCCGAGGAGTCGAACACCAGCGCTTCACCGAGACGAACGCGTTTGCTGATGCGCCCGGGATCATCGATCGCCGGCTCGGGAAGAAGGAACTCCGTCAGCCATACGCCTGGAAAGGCGTGGCCATCGACCACGATCAAAAGCGGATGCAAGCCGACTTGCTCGAGAAGAGCGCCGAAGAGCACCGTCAGATCCAGGCACGTCGCGAGCTTTCCGTGCACGACCTGCTGTCCCGTTCTGATTTCTGCCCACTGCTCTCGAAGCTCGCCGGTGGATTCGCGTAGGTAATGCCGGCGGACTGGACTGCGTGATAGAGCGCCGCAGCGATCGTTGCCGCTCGCTGTGGGTCGCGGCTCTGGTAGCCATCGAGTGCCGAGCTGCCTGTGCTCTGCTCCAACGCGCGCGCGGCTCGTTGAAGAAGTGGAACCAGCGCCTCGTCGTTCGGCATCACGAACGCAGCGAGGAGTTCCGGCAACGCACCCCCGCCCGGCCACTCGTTTGGAGCGAGGAGCTCGACGGGAAAGTGCCGCCGCACGAGCTCCGAGCCCCCACTCGCGAGCGCCACCCAGAGGTTCCCGACTTGGCGCTCGGTGCGCGACAACAACGCGCTCGGTGAGATGGCGAGATCGATCGTGGAGAAGCCATGCGTGTCTCCCGATTCGATCGACTCGATCCGCGCCGACCAAGGCTCCTCGAACTGCGGATCCACGGTGATGCCCACCGTAAGGTCACGTAGGGGAGCATCCGTCGCGTTGGCCACTGCGAGCCGACGAATGACGGGCACCGCGTTCTGTTGCGCGGCCAAGTTGATCCGCGTGTCGATGTCCGCTTCGATCCGCACTTCCATGTCGATGACATCGGAGTGAAGGACCCCGGAGTGCCGATCAAGACTGAACATCCGGCGCGTCACGAAGATCGTCTCGGGTTGTCTGCGGCCGTGTGCCGACTACTGTGACGATGTCACCCTGATCTTCAGGACAACTTGAAGGCAAGTCATTGAAGGGTGACTGTCGCCGAGAACGAGATGAGCGCACCCCATCCCATCCAACGCCGAATGCTGGCCGAGGATCTGGTACGACTACGGCGCGCCAGCGAGGAGCGCCGCTACGCAACGTCTCAACGCCGCGGTCGAATAGACCCCAATCCACATCAGATCGATGCGGTGGTCTTCGCGCTGCAGCGCATCCGCGAGGGCGGCTGCATCCTCGCCGACGAGGTCGGGCTCGGCAAGACGATCGAGGCCGGCCTGGTGATCGCGCAGCTGCTCGCCGAGGGTGCCGCGACGCATCCTGCTCATCACGCCCAAGCCGCTGCTCGGGCAGTGGAAGCACGAGCTGTACACGCTGTTCGGCATCGAAGCCGCGAGGCAGGTGCGAGCTCGGCGCCTTTCGGGCACCTGGCGTCTACCTCGTCGGCGCGAGGGCGGGCAGCGAGCGCGGCAGCCGCGATCCTGCTCGATGCCGAGCCGTTCGATCTGTGCGTCATCGACGAGGCGCACGAGATGTTCGCGGGCATCTACAGGCGCTTCGATCGCGAGGGCATCAAGGACGGAGTCGCGCAGGCGCGCATGGCCGCTCGCGTGCGCAAGGCTATTCTGCGCCGGCACGGCCGGTCATGTTGCTGACCGCGACGCCGATCCAGAACTCGCTCGCCGAGCTGTGGGGCCTCGTCCATTACGTCGAGCCGACCGGCGCGTTGTTCGGCGACCTCCGCACGTTCCGCAGGGTCTTCTGCGACGGCGACGATCGAAGCTGCTTCCGGAGCAGGACGACGAGCTGCGACGCAGGCTCGGCGCGGTCTGCAGCGAACGCTGCGACGTCAGGCGCAGGAGTTCCTGGGCGGCCTTTCGTCGGTCGTCAGGCCAGAGCTTTCGACGTACCGGATGAGCCCGGAGGAGCGCTCGCTCTACGAGGACGTCACCGCATATCTGCTCGAGCCGAGCCTGCTGCGCCTTCCGCGGCAATCAGCGGCGGCTTCTCCTGATCGGCTTCCATCGCCGCATGGCGCTCGTCCACCGCGCACTCGCGGCCAGCCTGCGCAAGGTCGCCGAGCGACTCGAGCGCATGCTGCGCGGTAAGTTCGACGAGCGCGACGTCGAGAAGATCGTCGACGATCTCGACGATGAGGATCTCGGCGACGTCACCGACGAAGTCATCACCTCGGACATTCCGCCCCTCTCGCCGGAACGCATCCGAGCCGAGCTGGACCGGGTGCGAAGCTTCATCGCTCGGGCCGAGGCAATTCAGCACGACAGCAAAGCTGCCAAGCTGATCGATGTCGTCGACATCATCCGTAAACGCGAGGGTACGTCCCGCAAGGTCGTCATCTTCACCGAGTCGCTGACGACACAGGATCACCTCCGCGAGCTGCTCGTGCGCCATGGGATCCCAGACGAAGAGATCACACTATTTCGCGGGAACAACGACTCGGCGAGGGCGCTGCAGGCGCTGGAGCGCTGGGCGGTCGAAGAGGAATCGAAAAAACCACCGCACGCCAGACCCAAGAACAAGAAGGTGCGGCTGCGGCTCGCGCTCGTTCACGAGTTCAAGACGAGGTCGTCGATCTTCATCAGCACCGAGGCGGGAGCCAAAGGCCTGAACCTTCAGTTCTGCGAATCGCTGATCAACTACGATCTTCCCTGGAATCCGCAGCGCGTGGAGCAGCGCATCGGACGATGCCATCGATATGGTCAGAAGAACGCCGTCACGGTGATCAACTTTCTCGCGGAGGACAACGAGACGGAGCTCCTCCTTTTCGAAATCCTCGCGTTGAAGCTCGACCTCTTCGGAAAGGTGCTCGACGCATCCGATGTCGTCATTCATTCACCGAGCACCGATGCGCCAGAAACTCGACCTCCACCTTGGGAACGGAGGTGGAGCGGGAGTTGAGCAGAATCTATCAGCGCGCTCGGACCGTGCAGGAAGTTCAGGAGGAGCTGAAGACGCTCCGGGCGCAGGTCGAAGAGCGAAGGAAGCGTTTCGAAGAAACGCAAGCCAAGACTGAGAATCTCATCACCAGCCGCTTCGATGAAAACGTCCGACAGGTGTTCAAAGGCATTCAGGCGAAGCTTCCGCTCACGCTCGTTGAGCTCGATCGCGACGTCGATAAATTGGTTGCCGGCTATCTCGACGCCTGCGGTGCTCAGTATCAACGGTCACGGCAGAAGAATCGTACGATCTTCGAGATCGCTCCGAATGGTGTGCTCCCCGCTGGGCTCTCGGAAGGCGGTCGCTACCTCGTAGGTGAGGCGCGCGATGCCGGCGACATCGAGTCGCTACACATCGGGCACCCGCTCGTGCACGCCGCCGTCGACGAGGCGCGCAACGCCACCGAGAAGAGGTTCCAGGTCCGGTTCGCTCTCGATCGCAAGACCGACGTTTCGCTCGTTCGGCACTTGGGCAAACGCGGCCGGATGGTCGTCACCAAGGTCCGGTACGACGGTTTCGAGCCAGTGGATCGCCTGCTCGTCACGGCGCTGATCGAAGGCGATTCGACGCCTCTTCCCCAGCAGGACGCGGAGCTTTTGCTCGATAAAACGATCACCGACGCCGAAGTGACCTCGCGCGTCGATCCGCAGGCGATCGACGACGCCATCGAGGAGCAGCTCTTCTTCGATCAAGCCGTGGTCGCAGAGGAAGAGCAGCAACGCTTCGAGCGGGCAATTGAGCAAATCGAGCGCTATGCCGACGACCGAGTCCTCGTGCTGAAACGCGAGCACGAGTCGGCGATGAACCGCTTCCGCGCTGCCGAAGCCCGGCGCGATTCGGCGCTCGGACCAGATCAGCGCGACAAAGCCGAAGCTGACCTGGCGCGCATCAGCGAGGAGCTCGAAAGCCTGGAGGCACGCATCGAGCAGTTCCGGAATCGAGACGACGACGATTATCGCAAATCCCACGAGCGGGCGAACCAACGTCGCTTCTCCCAACCCAGAGTCGGACGCCTGCTCGACGTGGAGTTCGAGATCGCATGAGCCATCAGGAGGAAGACGTCGTGCTCAAAGTGCTTCACACCGCCGACTGGCACCTTGGCAAGCGCTTCAACAGCTTCGATGCGGAAGACGGGCACAAGTTGGCGCGGGCCAGGCTCGACGCCGTCGCGAGGCTCCTGTTGCTCGCCGATCAGCATGTCGTGGACGCGATGCTCTGCGCGGGCGATCTCTTCGATCAGCCCGACCCGCCGGCCGACGTGGTGGACCCGCTGATCGAACTCTTTCGCAAGAAGGAGCGCTCATTCCCAGTGTTCCTTCTTCCGGGCAATCACGATCCGCTCACTACCACGTCGATCTATCGCGCAGACGGACCGCTGAAGGCACGCCTTCCCAGCTACGTTCGAATCGTCGATCGCGACGACTTCATGCATCCGCTCGGGAAGGAAGGTGTTCTCTACGCCGTGCCTTGCCGAAGTCAGTCCGGCCAGTCAGATCCGACGGAGAAGATCCCACAGCGCGAACCGGGGGACGAGCGCATCCGGATCGGCATGGTTCACGGGCAGACGTTCCACTTCAAAGGGTATCAGACCACTTTTCCCATCGCGATCGATGCCGCCAAGCGGCGCGGACTGGACTACCTGGCGCTCGGCGACACTCACGCTCATCGGAACGTCGCCGAGAACGGGCCACCGATGATCTACCCGAGCTCGCCGGAGCCGGGCACGTTCGGAGAGACGGAAGCCGGGTTCGCGGCCCTGGTGCTGTTCCACCGTCGTCCTCGCGCGCCGAGCGTCCTGAAAGAGCGAGTCGCGCAGTGGCGCTGGCGCCAAGAGACCTGCAAGAGCGTCGACGCCGTCCGTGATCTGATGCGGGAGCCGAACCTCCAGAAGACGGTGCTCCGCCTGACCCTCGATCTGAAGGGAACCGTACGGGAGCTCGACGAACTGGAGACCATACTCCGCGAAATGAAGGGCACGAACGTCAGCCACGGCCGCGTCGCCGTTCTGCAGCTCCAGCGAGATCGGACCGAGGTGGATCTCGCGAACGTCGAAGATGCGGTGGCGGGGATGCCGGAGGTTCTGAGGACCGTGGTCGATCGTTTGAGGCAGCAGGAAGGCGAACTCTCGGCGCGCGCGATCCGACATCTCTACAAAGTCATGAAGGAGCTCCGCTGATGCAGTTGATCTCGCTGAAAGTGGATGGGTTCCGGTGCATCCAGAAGGCTCGCATCGAGCTCAAGCCTGGGCTCAACATCCTGCATGGCCCAAACGATCTGGGAAAGTCGACGTTGGCGATGGCAATCCGCGCCGTCCTCCTCCTGACCCATAACCAGCGAGAGCACGAGTCCTTCATCCCGTGGTCCGAGGATGCAGCGCCGAGCGTGGAGCTGCGGTTCGAGATGAAGGAGAAGGGCTACTATCAGGTCACCAAATTCTTCGGCGACGGGAATCGAGGAAAGTCGCTTCTCGGGTGGTCGAAGGACGGCCGAGACTACGCCGTAACCACAAAAGGCCGAGAGGTCGATGAAGAGCTGCGCAAGCTCCTCCGCTGGGGAGTACCTGCGCCCGGCGGCAAAGCGAGGACGAGAGGAATGCCCGAGACCTTCCTCACCGAGGTTCTGATGCCCAATCAGAGCCAGGTCGCGAGGGTCCTCGAGCTCAGTCTGGAGACGGATCCCGACGACTCGGGAAAGGCACACCTCACCCAAGTTCTCCAAGCGATGGCGACCGATCCAGTGTTCAAGAGAGTCTTCGCCGCCGCCACCGCGAAGGTCGACGAAGCCTACA
The DNA here is from genome assembly GCA_963803435.1 of uncultured delta proteobacterium. Classification (GTDB taxonomy): domain Bacteria; phylum Myxococcota; class Kuafuiibacteriia; order Kuafuiibacteriales; family Kuafuiibacteriaceae; genus CAWDML01. The sequence goes on from CAWDML010000001.1 coordinate 2,627,127, forward strand.
CACCGACCGGACAGCGGAAGCGCGGGAGAGGCTCGCCCTGGGCCGAAGCACGAGACCGGATCAACGAGCTGCAGCGGGACGTGGACCGACTCAAGGCGGACGTGGTGAAGAGCCAGGACGCCGAGAACAAGGCTCGCCTGCTGTCCGAGCAGCTCGCTGAGAAACGCCTCAAAATTCAGGATGCCGCAGATCGCCTGACGGCACTCGAGAGTCGGTGGGCGGCAAAGCAGAAGCGCAGCACAGTCGAAGAGGAGGAGCGGATCGCTCGCGCAGCACTGCTCGAGATCGAACGTCTTTTCAAGGCCGTAGCCGAGACCGAGGTGGAAATCGGATCACTCGCGCGAAAGATCGCAGACGCAAGTCAGAAACTGGTCCGGTCGAAGGAGCAGGTCGAAGGCGCCGAGACCTCGCTGAAGGTGGCAGAGGAGCAGAAGGCGCGACTCGAGAGCGAGGCGGGCGAGCAGGCGCGAACGATCGAGCGGGCGAAGCTGGAGACTGCTCTGGCCGAGGCGGCCTCGACGATCGCCGCGCTGGAGAATGAGAAACAGCGAGCATCCGAAGCCAAGCGAGAGACAGACGCTCTGCACATCGTCGAGGCGCGCGCTGCCGAGCTCACGGGTCGCATCGCGGGATTGGCCGGTGAGCAGGACAGCGCGAAGCGTTCGATGGAGGACGCCAAGGGCGCGGTCGAAGAGAGCAAGCAGCTCGAGGCCGTCGCTCGCCACCTCGACGCGAAGAGGCAATACGACGGGAACGAGCTCGCGATCGAAAAGGCGAAGGCACTTCGAGAAAAGGTGGCGCGACTAAGAGATGAAGCGAAAGCCCTCGAGACACGACTAGCGACGCTCACGCTACCGACGAAGGCACAGCTTCAATCGCTGCGGACGTTGAAGCACAAGCTCGACCTCGCGGAGGCCGAGACTGCACTCGCATTGTCGGTCCAACCCGAGCGCGCGCTCGCGGTATCCATCAGCACGGACGACGCGCTCGAGATCGACGATCGGATCGAGTCCGCGAAAACGATCGAGGCGCGACGATCGATCAGGTTGGTGATCGCTGGTGTCGGAGAGATCACGGCGGTCGCCGGACGACCGGAGGCTCGCAAAGAGGCCGATGACCTCGGTCGGCGCTGGAAGCTCGAAGGTCGCACAGTTCTCGACGCCGCAGGTGCCGCCGATCTGGACGCCCTCGCCGGCATGATCGAAGAGGCAGAGCGGCTGAGGATCGATGCGGACGCCCGGTCTCGCGAGTCGGATTCAATGGAAGCTGCCCTGAAGGAGATCGTGGTCCGGGATCGGGCCGAGCTGCGCCATCTCATGGATGAGCGTGAGCTCCCGCTTCGGGATCTCGATCGCAACACACTCCTGGCGAAGCTGGAGAGAATCGGAGCCGATCGCCTCGACCTCGAGGAAGCGTCGCTTCGGAAAAAGCTGGATGCGGCGATTGCCAAGGCTGGGCAGCTGGAGCTCGAACTGACGAAACTCGACGCCGAGCTGAAGCGCGACGAGGAAGCGATCAGCGAACAGAAGCAGCGGTTGGAGCCTCGCCTCGCAGCGCTGGGAGCGTCGCCGCAATCGGTCCTCGAGCGCGTTCAGAATGAACAGCGGAAGTTGGAGCGTGGCCGAAACGAGACGAAGGCCAGGCTAGAAGCACTCGACCGCGAGGCGAAGACGGCGATCGTCGATGCGTCGAGAGCAGTGGAAACTGCACGGTCCTCAGTCGCGACCGCGAAGGAAGCCGCTTCTAGAGCAGAAGCCGAGCTGGGCGATCTTCAAAAGCGGAACGCAGCCGCCCAGGCATTACTCGATGAACGACGCCGCAATGCGGAGGCGGCCGATCGCGCCAAGCACGAGGCGAGGATCGCTGAACTGGCCGCTCGGCTGAGCGCCATGCCGGTAGATCCGGACCTGAGTGAATCGATGATCGAACAGGCACGGAGCGATTTTCGACGCGAGGAGCAGCTCGCGGACTCGATTGAGGCCGACCTCAACGCCGCACGAGGCGCGCTCGAGCACGTCGGGGGCAGCGTGGTGAAGGAGCAGGAGGAGGATTTGGAAGAAGCGCTCCGTCTCGCCTCCCGCGGACAACAGGATCTCGACATGGAGTACGAGGCGTGGCGCCTCCTCGTCGAGACGCTCAAAGAGGCAGAAAAGGAGCAGGCCGGCCATCTCGGACGGGCCCTCGTCGAGCCGATCCGCCAACGGTTCGCCGAGCTCACTGAAGGCCGCTATCCGAAGCTTGCCATCGGCCCAAACCTCGAAGCCCAGAAGATCGTCGCGGAAGGAGGTGAGCGCGAGATCGGTTCGCTCTCTGTCGGCACGCGAGAGCAACTCGCCACGTTGATCAGGATCTGTCTCGCCGAGCGCCTCGGCACCTGTTTGATCCTCGACGACCAGCTCACCCAATCCGATCCGACCCGCATCGGCTGGGTGCGCGAGCTGCTCTATGAGACAGCGAATCGGCTCCAGATCATCGTGCTCACCTGCCGCCCGGAAGACTACGTGCGTCCAGGGACTGGTTGCACGATCGTCGATCTCGCGAAGTGCGTGAACCGCTACGGAGCAAAGCGCGTCCTCCCGGACGGAAGCACGCGATCAGCGCCGGCCTCGAACGTCGAAAGCCCGCGCAAGGAGACATGATCATGGGCGAGCGAAACGTGCGACCCATAGAGATGATCCCGCAGAGCGGCAGGTGCGCGATCGCAGCCGTGGGAGAGTCGTATTACGTCGAAGCCGTCGGGGCGATCTGCGGGCCGCGAACCATCCAAGGGGAGCATCGTTCCGTCGTCGCCATACTCCTTCGTGAGCCGTCGAATCCGTACGACCCGACCTCCGTCGCCGTCTACGTCGAAGGTCGGAAGGTCGCCCATCTCAGCCGCGCTCATGCCATCGAGTACCGAGCCCTCGTCGAAGAGATAGAGGCCCGCGGACACTACGCAGCATGCGCGGCGCTCATCCGCGGGGGATGGGATCACGGGGATGGCGAGCGAGCCGATTACGGAATCTGGCTCGATCTCCCCGCCTCCGATCGAACGCGCCCTCGCACCGTCGACGAAGCTCTCGCCCGCATCGCATCGATCAAAGTACCACCACACCGGCGCGAGGCGCTGCAGGAACTTGCCGCGAACTTCTCAGACCCGAGAGATCGCCAGGCGCTTTTCATCGGAGCCGCCAAAGCCGAGGTCGAGAAGGTGCTCCGAAAGGTCGCGTCGATCAAAGGAATCGCGACCAAGAGGAAGCACTTGCTTCAGGCAATTCAAGACCTCCAGAGCGATCCGATTCCTGACGAGCTCCAATACGAAGAGCTCACGGCGCTCAAGAACGCGCTCCTCGATCTCGAACCGGGCGCCCAGACAGGAAACCGCCCATGAGCGGAAAGAAGAGCGCGAGAAGACGACGAGTCGACGAGCTCGTCTCAGGCCAGCAGTATCGAGTGCTCTCCGTGCATCCTCCTTGGGCCTGGGCGATCATCTTCGCCGGCAAGGACGTGGAGAATCGCTCGTGGTCCACGCCGTACCGTGGGCGCATCCTGATCCACGCATCCTCGCGGAAGTACGGAGCAGCCTCGCTGGAGGACGCCCGCGACTTCATCGCCCAATGCTCAGGGCTCGACCACGACGAGATTCCGACCGAGTTCCCGCGGAGCCAGCTGCTCGGCACGGTCGAGGTCGTCGACTGCATCGACTCGGCGGAGTCGCCATGGGCCGATCCCGACAGCGTTCACTGGATTCTTCGAAAGCCGCTTCCGCTCGCGAAGGCGATCACCGGGATCGATGGGAAGCTCAACCTGTGGAGTTGGACGCGGTGATAGGTCGAGGGTGAGCGCTCTCGCCGAGATCCCTTAGTCGAAGGTCGATAACAAAATGGGAATTTTTGATTGGTTACTCGGACGAAAGAAGAACACCGACGAACGTTCGGCCTCGCTCTATTTGATGCCCTCGCTGGGCAAGTTCGGTGTCCATGTCGTGGGAGAGTCGCACTACACGAATTCGTTTCGAGAAATCTGTGGTCCGCCAACGCCGCCAAAAACAATGACCGTCACCGCGAGTCTTGTTCCGGACCCGAGAAATCCGCATGACGCGAACGCCATCGCGATCGTTGTGAACGGGAAGAGGATCGGTCATCTCGCGACAGAAGATGCGCAGCGGTATCTCGGACTCGTTCAGCGACTGAACGAACAGGGCAGCACGGTTTGCTGCCACGCGGAGATCAAGTCCGGATGGGAAGGCAGCGAAAACTACGCGAGCCAGTATAGTGCACGCCTCGACCTTCCGCCTCCTCCAGAAGAAGCATACGCGAAGTACTCGAAGAAGGTCCGCACGCTAAAGAGCTCGGAGGCAAGACGGAAAGCGGTCGAAGAGGGACTCGTCGAGATCATCGATGTTTCGCTCCGCGACCAGCTCAGAGTAGAAGCCGCACGCGCTGAGGTGGACCATGTTCTCGCCAAGGTGGTGTCTCTCAAGAGCGATGGAGCAAAAAGGAAACAGCTAGAGGAAGCAGCTGGCTTGCTGGAGTCGTGGGAAGTGCAAGGTGACGTCAGGACAGAATGCATGCAACGAATCTACGCCGCCCTCGCGCAGCTCAAGACATAGTGTACAGATCAGAGTGAGCCGTCAGTTGCCAGCGGAGTGATGGTGGAACGTGGATGACGCGATCAAGCAAGTGGGAAGGCTGCTGCAGCATGTTCGCAGTGAGCTCGGCCTCAACATCGACGAACTTGCACAGAAGCTCGGGCGGACGGGTGGGCTGGTATGGAAGTGGGAGAATGGGCGCGGTCGCCTTGGGCTGAGCGAGCGCGAGCAGCTTCTTCGCTTCTTCGGGACCCTCGGCGCAGCGAGCGCTCCGTCAATTCCCAAGCTGATCGCCGCCCTGCAACGTGCCAACCGATTCGGCCGTGGGACAGGCGAGCAGGAAGCCGACGAACCGCACAACCGAATGCCGTCTTCAGAACTGCCGGCGCCACATCGCGCGTTCGCTTCTGGAGAGTTTCCGCAGCTCTTGGAGCTTGCTACCCAACGAAAAGAGGAAGTTGACGAACTGCTCGAGACGGAGCTCCCAGCGGAAGCAAGAGGCTGGCCCTTCGAAGATCGAGTCCTGATGCTCGTGTGTCCGCACCTGCGATCTCGCGCGAACGAGTTTCATAAGAATGCGGCTCCCCGTCTACGCGAGTACCTCCCAGCTGGAGCGCGATCGTTTTTGGAGGAGAAGTTTCCTGAAGAACTCGAGAAACTTCTCGATCGGCACCAACGCGCTCAGAAAGTCCGTGCTCCCGATCCGGGATCATTGTTGCCTTCGCCGACGCCCCCTCCTCCCCGCGAGAAAGATCCCTGGCCCCAACAGAAATCGCCGCCGCAACCGCCCGCTGATCCGCACGAGCACACCGAACTGAAGATCCAATTGATGGTCGGAGTACGGATGCCGATCTGGAAAACATTCTTGAACGCGCACCGCGAAGTCCCCGAGGGAGAATTGGGACGGATCCTCTCTGGGATCGTCGAGGCTGGCCTAATGAAGGAAACCGTCCGCCAGCTCAACGCGCTCTCCGACTCCGACTTCGAGGCCCGATTCGAGCAGCCGGATGCAGGCACGCTACTCCACGAGATCAACGCCCGTGAATCGGCGAACCTACGTCGAGACTTACTTCAGGCCGAGCAACGACTCGCTGATGTCAGCCCAGAACATGCTCAAACTCGTGTACCACACGAAGAGCTCGAGAATCCGGTGGAGACCACTACAGAGCCTCCGGTCGAAGTGCAGGTCGAATCGACCGTTATCGAGGAACGGCATCGAGTTGGCGCTCCGGAACCTCAGCGCACTCTTTATACCGAGATTCGTCTGATCACCGCCTCGAACGCAGCGAATTGGTCACAAGGTGACCCCCTGGCTCTTCTGCATGCCGATGTTAGCCAGGGTTCGTTGATCGCACGCCACGTTCGTCTGGGACTGGAGATCGACTTCGAGCGTTTGCCTATCTACGAACGAGTCGCTTGGGGAGCGGCGTTCCTGCTGAGCGGTGCTCGGGCACTTGCGGACGTTGATGATGGCCAGTTCACTTACGAGGCGCTCGGCTCACGGCTGGAATCGCCGATCTTCGGTCGCGCCTGACTGCGGCCCATCGCGCTGCGATCGTACGGGGTGCGAGAGAACTTTGGGGCATCGAGATGTTACGTTCCAGTTCAGGGAAGCGCCTTCTCATCGACACAATGCTCTTCCATTCTGGAGGCGGATACGCGGCAGCGGCCGCCCTGGTCGAGCGGATCACGCGGGAAAAGGGCTGGCTCTCGATCGTCAAAGGAACCGTGGAGAACGCTGCTGCTCGCGTCGAGGAATTTCGCACGTCGACCACTCACCCGCTCCCGGAACAACTCCGTGCGATGCTTTCGACAGAAGCAGCGCGCAACACCGCGTCGAAACGTTTGATGCGGTTGGCGGAGGGCCGGCAGCAGATCATCGACAAGGAGTGGCTCGGCCTGACGCCGAGAGCACCGCGGCAGCCGTTCATGCCGCCGGCTTGACGCTATGGGAGCTCTTCGACGCACCAAGCGAAGCAGCTGCAACGAGTCTCCTCGAATCGCTGTTCGCGTTTGGCACAAGGAGCGCGTCGATGTTCCCGAAGTTGGAGGTGCGGTGCGTCCTTAGAATGGACACCGTGCGAGTCTGGTGCTCGACGTGCCGGAACGACTACTGCTACCGGACGCGCCGTTGGACTCCGATCGAGTGCGGCTGACGTTCGAAGGGTACTCTCTCTCTGAATATCCGGCCTTCGCGAGGCGTGGTGAAGCGTTCGTGTACGTCGGCGGTCCGAGAACACTGAGTCTCCCTGTTGAAGCCGAGTTCCCCATCTCAGTCGTGGCCGAGTGTCGAGTCGGCCAATCCATCCATGGAATCCAACTTTCCACTGTCGATTTCCTCGACGAGCCGGTGCTCGTCTTTTCTCGTGAGTCTGGTCGGCTGGTCGATTCGTTTATCGCTTCGCAGTCGGTGCTGCTGGTCGTATGCCCCGGCGCTGAGCTGAGAGCACCCGCAGAGTTCATGCGTCTCACGCTGGACTCCGGCCCTCGCGGCGCCAGCCTCTACGAGGCGACGACACCAGCAGACGTCGTCACCGTTCCAAATCAAGAGGACGATGAGGTTCGCGACTGGCCTTTTGGCGCCGCTCGGGAGCCTCTCCGTGTCGAGGTGCGGGGCCCGAAGATTTCTGACCTTCGAATCGGTCGTCGCCCAGTTTTCTCTTCGTGGCCGAGGTTTTGGATCGAGGCTGCACGCCGGGATGTCCGCTTCGTCCTCACCGGGCCAGGCGTCACACGTGAAGGAGAGTTTCGAGGTCGCCTGGGAAGCCTGTCCCTCGAGCCTTTCCCCCGGAGCCGTTCGGGATGTATCGGTTGGATCTGAGCGCCGATGGACATCGGAGCAGCATGAGCTTCGCCATCGTTCCGGAGTTACGTTTAGCCGTCCATACGGAATCCGGAAACGACTCAGCTCATTGCTTCCGTGCCTCGGTTCCCGTCACGATGCGTCGGCCAGACGGAGCCGAGGAGTCGGCTGGGATCCTCGAGCTGCCAATGCATTGCCGAGGAAGAGTGCCAATCATCGTGAGCTTCCGCCCGGCCGATCGGCCGAGCATGCAAGCGACATGGCGTCCGGTGATCATGTCCGTAGGTGCGATGATCGTCATCCGCGCGGGTGTCAGCAGCAATCGGATGCCATTGGCATCGATGTTCGACAGCTCGGAGAGGAACTCGCGTCAGTTGCCTCGGCCCACCCAATACTTCGGTCACCGTTCGATTCCGAGAACGCCGAATTTGTGTCCCGCTGGATTCACATGGAACCGGATTTGTTCCCTGGCCGATTCTCCGCACGTCGCTTCTGCGGAAGTCCCGCGCGCGAGTGACGCTCGAACTGCAGTGGGACAACGGACACGTCGACGAACTCGGTCCACTTGTCGATCCTCGTAGAACACCACCACGCGTCGCAATCGTGGATTCCCTCCCTTGGCGGTTGAGATCAGCCCCCGGCTGGTCTGGCGACCGGCGACGTCGAGGCTCACCTTCTTCCCGGACGAGCACCATGGGATGACTCCTATCGTCTTGCGCGCTGCGCATGAGCATTCCCGCGAAGGCCCTGAGTCGGGTGGGACGCTACTCGAAGCCCACTCTTTCACCGATGAGCCCTTGCCTCCCGGCTGGTATTACGCGGCCCTCGTCAGCGACGGCCAACCAATCAGTGCGCTGTCTGCGTTTCCGATCGGCGCGGGATCGGAGATCGGCCGCCGCTCGGACATCGTTCAAGCGGCGTCTAAAAAGGCCTCTCCGCCGTAGATTCGGCCGCATTGACCGGACTCGTTCACAACCTTCACAGGTTCGGAGTCGATTCGATCCAAGAGGCCCGCGTGTTGGTCGATCTGGCCAGCAAAGCCCGCATCGCGGCGTACCTTCAGGACCCAGCGAACGAGCGAGACCCGATCCGATGTGTCTTTGCGGCCCTCGACATCCCGCTAGCCGCGACTAAATACGCCGACTTCGACGAATGGGCCATGGCCGCTGCTTCCGACCCCACCAAGCTCGCCCGGTCTCTACGAGCGCTCGATGACGCGCGTGCCGGCCTGGTCATTCCCGCTTGGATATCGATCGATCGGCTTCAAGAAGCGCGGCCCGAGCACCTCCTCTCCGAGGTGGCGCCAATCCTGGCGACATCGTCCGAGCTCGAGGCACCAGTGCAACCGATCGATCATGCTACGCTCGATCGACTACGAACTCCCGGTGGCGCTACGCCCGACACGCTCCTCGATGCCTCCGTGAACTCGCGCATTGCTCGAAGCTCGCTTGCGAGAGGACGACATCCGCCCTGCACTTGCGGGCCAACTCTGCCGATTGCCGAACGAGTTACCGCCAGAGGCAGAGGCAGTCCTTCACCAAATTGAGAACGACAGGTTGCCATTGCTCCAGGAGATCGAACGCTCGGTCTTTCGGTGTGCTTGGTGGGTTCATATGTGGCGGACCGGATTCAGATGCCGCCGGACCTCTGGAGGCACGTCGAGCTCCTATCCGATCTCACGCCGCGTTTGCTCGACTATTGGCTGAACCGCCTTGCCCTCCTGCGACCTGCGACGGGACTATCGAAACCGAGTCTCCCGACGGAAGACTCGACGAGCCATACTCGAACGACTGACGAGATTCCCGTGGACTCCGCGCCTGTAGAGGCCCGTACGGAGCCGATCGACGTGTTGGCAGAGCTCCGCCGCCTCCGTCCCAACATCGAACGCTCGTCCTGCCGAGCATGTGGAGCGGACAAAGGCGTCACCTGGACGACGAAGGCATCGTGCTGACCTGCATCTCCTCCAACTGTCGCGTTCGAGAGCGAGTCTCCGTGACCGCACTTCAGGAACTCGCCGACCGCATAGGAGCTTCGTGTCATGCCTGCGGGAGACAAGAGCTCGTCAGCGTCTCCCGGCCATATGCCAACATCCTAATCTGCAGGATCCCGTCCTGCGCTTCCAACAATCGATGGAGCATCTTGGTGGCACGGCTGGGCCGGCTCGGGATGTCGACAAAGCGATGAATCAAGCAGAACGATATCAATTCGATGCACACGCCGCGTTCAATGCCATGCGCGAGCGATACCTCGAATTCCTCCTAGAGACATACTCGGTACACTCCGAGCCGCTTCGTTCGATGTTGCGGACAGCATGGTCCACTTCCCAAATCGGATCGCTTCAATTGATCGCACCGCTCTTCGTTCAAGGCGTGTTTCCATATGAAAAGGGACCAGATCTCCGCGACCTGGGTGGAGAGATATCAGCGGGGCCCAGCAGTGGACTTCACCCTCGAACCATCAAACTGCTCCAGAATGCGGGATACGATTTTCGTCTGCATCAGCACCAGGCGCGGGCTGCGCAGGCCGTCGCCGAGGGAAGGACCGTCATTCTCTCGGCTGGGACGGGTAGCGGCAAAACCGAATCCTTTCTGATCCCGATCATCGATCGCCTATTCTGGGACCATGAGCAAGGGCTCGACGATCTACGGCAACCCGGTGTGCGGGCCGTTGTGATTTATCCACTCAACGCGTTGGTAAACAACCAGGTCGAGCGCTTGGTCGACATTCTCAAAGATCAGCGCGATATATCTTTCGCCTATTATACGAGCCGACTGCCCGAGACCTGGTCCCGAATCCGTACGCGGTGTGAGAGCCCGGAAAGCCGCTACCGCCAACGTGTCAGATCGTCGATCGCAAGACCCTGCGCGGCTTAGATGCGCACACCGATCGAGCCAACGGACCACCGCACATCCTGCTCACAAACTTCAGCATGCTCGAGTACATGCTGATTCGACCAATCGATCGAACTATCTTTTCGCCAGCAGCGATCGCTTTCAATGGACGACCGCGACTTCGATTCGTCGTGTTGGACGAGGCTCACGTCTATGCGGGAGCGCAGGCCACAGAAATCCACATGCTTCTCCGAAGAGCCGCCGAGCGCTTCGGAACGAGGCTCGAGATGTTCAAGGGATTGCAACTTCTGCATCGCTTCCTCAGGGGGGTCTCGAGAATGGCCAAGAGACGCTCACCCGTTTCGCTGCCGAGATGTTCGCGAAGTCGAGCGAGCGAGTTTCGATCGTTCTCGGCCGTCGCCAGCTGCCTCAGTTGAGCGGTGAATCGAAGGGGCCACGCTTCGTCCGCCGACTTCTCCAGAATTCGCGATCGTTCCGCCCGAACTAAGGACCTTGGAGCTCGATGTAGAAGGCCGCCCGACGGCCCTCATCTTGGACGCAGACTTCGCTAGCAGGGCCGTGCAAGCTGCGATGGCGCTCGGGATCGGGACCACGGATGAAGCCGCGATTTTGAACGCGAACGTGCGAGACACACCGTCTCTCGTCCTGCACGCGCTGCTCAGCTGCAACGCAAGCGTCCGGGCACTTCGCCAGTTCTTGTTCAATCGGGATACGAGCCTCGCAACAATCGACGAGGTTGCCGATGTTCTCTACGGACACGAGCCGCCCAGCGAGGCCCGACGCGCGGGAGCATCCGCCATCCTCGCACTCGGCGCGTTGGCGCGCCAAAGCGCAAACGAGCTGCCGCTGGTGCCGGTCCGAACACACGCATTTGTTCGAGCGCCTGTGGGAGCTTGGGTTGTTCCAAAGAGTCAGAACGGTGGCGACGGATTGTGGCCTGGGGTACGGTGCATGCCGATCCGCCCGGTCCTGAAGCCGACGAAGAAAATAGCTGGAGTTGTTCCTGTGCGTTGAATGCGGTGGGCCCACGCCCATGGCATGGACGGAGCGAGAGCCGGGATGGCAGACCGAAGTACTAGTCGCGTCCGGAGCAGGAGGAGGATCGCCAGTCCTGCTGTGGCGTGACCAGGCTGGTGCCGAACAACTTCCGGTCGCGTGGGGTGGTGGAAAGGCTACGTCCGCGGCGGCGACTCCGACGAAGCGCGGAAGATACGAGGCAGAATGCAAAGCATGTGGCCGCAAGAGAGCGACCTTCACGCGCATCGCGCTGAGCCCGCGAGCTGCACTCGGAGCCCTCATTGACGCCATCTATCCCTATCTCGGGGCCACACCGCAGCAAGATGGAGGCACAAAGCGGCCGGGCGGTGGTCGCAGGCTCCTCACTTTTTCTGATAGTCGGCAAGAGGCTGCTCGTGTCGCGACTCGCGTAGAGGAGACCCACGACATCGGCCTCAATCGTCAGATTCTTTGGCGACTGCTCGAGGGCCAGGCCGAGATTCGGGTACGTCAGCTCTTGGAGCTCATCGAAGACTTTCACAGTTCCTCAAAGAGCGCGCCGCAGCGAATGCGACGGGTGCCGAGGAGCGGGAGGACTTGGCGAACTTGTGTGTCTACCAGGAACTCGCGCGGCCACCTGCCCGCGGATGGACGCTTGAGACACTTGGATTGGTGGAGGTCGTGTATCCGGACCTTCCGCCGGCTCCGACCGAGCTGGCCGGCCTCCTGAGCGATACAAAATAGCTCGCCTTCCCGAGCACTGTGCTGGACGATGCGCGGCGGCGAGAGGGGTCGTGCGACGTCCGAAAATCCCTCGCAGGGGGGCTCCGCGACCGGCAGCTCCATCAACTTCTCCCTCCGACTCATCGACAAGCGACTTTGCTCTACCACCGCGTCGATTTGACGGAGGACGGAGAGGATGACGAGCAGATGGAGAATGAAGGCTCCGATTGTGCGCCCTTCGTGCCAAGTCGCAATCCACCGACCGGAAAGGAGTCGCGTCTTTTCCTTTGCGGCTCGGGTTTCAGCATAGTTCGCAACGGATTACGGTCCTCTCTCAGCTCCTCGAGATGGCGTGGCGCGATTCCGTCGCCCCACCGCCAAGAGGACCGAGTGGATCTCGATTCGCCGAGGAGAGTCCTGGGCAAGAACCGGATCTCAGGATCGATCTCCGATATCTCCGCCTGCGCATTCATAAAGTTTCCCCTGATTATTGCGTCTGATACCGCGCGACCGCATTTCCTGCGCCGTTCGTGGCATTGGTCCCGATCGGAGGCGCGGGGGCAATTTGCATCCGCCCAATACCGAGGAGATCGATCGTCGGCGTGGAAGCAGCGCGGTCCGCCGAGTACTCGACGAACCTCCGCTCGGCCTCTGGAGCGTCGAAGGGGACTGCTCGGAGCTCGACGAAGAGGAGCTCGAGGAGCAGGAGTTTTCCCCTCCTGCAAGGGCAAGAGCCGGCGGCCGGTGTTGTCCACAACGCTTGAGCTCGGCGTGGATATCGGGTGGCTTGAGTCTTGTCTTCCTGACAAACGTGCCGCCCACCTCCTCAAGCTATCTACAGCGTGCCGGACGCGCTGGTCGAAGAACAGACGGCTCGTCCATGGTCATTACGCTTGCTCTTGCCCGCCCTCATGACCAACGGGTGTTCAAAGACCCACGCGCATTTCTCGGCTCACCCGTGACCTCACCGTCGGTTCGTCTTGATCTCGAGTCTGCCGCCGACTCGCCACGTGAACTGGGGCCTGCCCGTTGTGCCTTCTTCAAGGAAGTTGGACGACCCGGTGAACGTGGGAACCCAATGTGCTGCTTTCGGTACTGGTCGACGACTTCATCTTCGCTCCGATCGGCGAAAGAGGTGGTATCCGCCCGGAGGCTGGCGAACGTCTTGAGCTCTCAGAAGAGCGATCGTCTCTGCGGACGCGGGTCCACTCCGTACCCGTTGAGTCGACTCACACCAGAAGGAGCGTATGCAGCGCGCATCGCCAGGCTTACCCGCGGCACGGTTCTCGAAGATGCTCCGCTCGGGAAGGTCGCAGCCGATTGTGCGCGAACTCTGATGCGCCTGTCGTGGTCGCGAGACATGACCACGGCGTCATCACCGACAAAGTCATCGACCAGATGGCCAAAGGAGAAGGAGCCAGGGATGGAGCGGTTCCTCGCCGCTCTCAAGCATCAGGAGCGCGCCATGCTTCGCGAAACGCTGATTGCCTTGCCGGCCCGAGGCGACTTCCTTCCTCGCTTTGGTTTTCCGCTGGACGGAGTCCAACTGGAAACGAATTGGGAGCCTCCGCGGCGTCAAAGGGACGCCTACGGAACCCGGGACAACTCGCCCTCAGAACCCGAAGCTGCCGGGCTCCGCATGGAGCGGCCGCTCGATTCCCGCACTCAGCGAGTACGCTCCGGGGAGAAGACCTCGCGCGAAAGCGCGTCTATCGTGTCGCCGGCGTCATTCGAAACTGGCTGTCCGACGAGGAGTCGGTTCGTCGTCACTACTTCGTCCAGTGTGTGAAATGCGGAAACGCGGAGGATCGGAATGTACGGTCGGAGGCCTGCCCACTCTGCGGGCATCCGACAGTGGAAGCAGAACGATTCTTAATCGAAGCAGGAGTAGCCCGTCGAGGGAGCCGGGGCCGGAAGAAGGAAGCACCGATTCCGTCGTTCTCAGACGCAAGACCGATACGCGAGTTCCTTCAGCCGTCGGCCTTTGCAGTGAAGCTTGGCGTACCACCACGTCGTCTGCGCGGACAGGAGCTTGCTACCTTGCCTCCCGCGCGAGTGACCATCTCCTATTCAGGCGCGGGACAGCCGGTCGACGTCTTGCCTGGAAGCCTCACCGTTTCCTTCCTCCGAGGCGCTCGTCTGTTTGCGCGATCCAGGGTCGGAGCCCGTTGGGTGGCCACGGATATGGATATGCGATCTGCCGATGGTGCGGTTTCGCGGAGCCCAGGTCGACTGGGGGCAGTATCTGCCGCCCGAGTATCAAAAACACAAGCGCCTGCGCGGATGAAGCCCTGCGAACACCCGGAGCAAGTCTGGCGGCATGCTGTGCTGGGCACGTCCATCATCGTCGACGCGTTCAGAATCCGGCTCTTGGGCACGCTTGCGCCCAAACTCGGTCGTGACGGCGATAGTTTCGCCCTGACGCTCGCTGCGCTTTTCGCGCAGGTGGCAGCGCGACGGATCGGATCCATCCACGCTTGCTCAAGGCCCTGGTGTCGAGCTTCCGCATCGACGATCAAACCCCGGTATCGCGCCCCGAGATCGGCACCAGTCGGTGCTATACGAGGAAGCGAGCTCTGGCATCCTGAGTGCGCTCTTACCCAGCGCGCTCGAGCTGCTACCGGAGACCATCCGACTTACCGCAGATGGAGATGACGATTGGTTCATCCGATTCGACACTCGGTCTTGGCGATCTCGGGCAAGCTGCGGCCCGATTTGGTGCGTCGACACTTCGCAGTCCCCGAGCGGCAGAGCATCTTGTTGACGATGCCGCGACCCGGGTCGCAGGGCCCAGCGCTCGATCGCGCCATATACGCGCCATGAGCCTGCGGAACGCGACGGAACCCTGATGGTTCCGGAAATTCTGCTGCCTCCCGTTCCGGAAATTCTGCTGCTTCGAAGCGAAAGGAGCGAGCAGGATGATTCACGCGTTGATCTTGGCCATCATGGGAGCGCTGATGCCGATTCGGGGTTCGAGCGGATACGGGAACGGGGACATCATCCCGCTCCTCAAACGCCACGAGATCCAGGTGCTTCTCAAGGCGGGCTTCTCGACCCGAGACGTCGCCGAGCGCAGCGGCACTTCAATCGACACGGTGAGACGGGTTCGACGCGAGGCCGATGTCGAGCAGACGGATGACCGCGCCTTGCGAGCGGAGCGGAAGATCGGCCGACCCTCGAAGGCGGCGCCGTTCGCGGACAAGGTGAGGGCTTGGCTCGTGGAGGATCGAGGCTGCCCACGCAGGAGCTTCTCCGGCGGGGGAAGGACTCGGGATATGGCGGAAGCAAGACTGCGTTCTACGCTTTGGTCGCGGGTCTCAGGCCCCCGAAGGCGACTCCGGTCGTGCGCTTCGAAGGCCTGCCGGGCGAGTTCTCGCAGCACGACTTCGGTCACGTCGACGTGAAGTTCGTCGATGGTCGCAAGCAACGGATCCACTTCTTCGCCTCCCGCCTGAAGTATTCGCGGTTTGCGCGAGTCACCCTCGTTGAGGACGAGCGTGTCGAGACGATCGTTCGCTGTCTCGCTCGGGACTTCGTGGCGTTCGGGGGCCTGCCGTTGATGGCGGTCTTCGATCGACCGCGTACCATCGTCAAAAAGGCGGGCAGAGGTCGTGACGTCGAGGAGTTCAACGCCACCTTTGCTCAAGCCATCGTCGACATCGGCGTCGGCGTCGAGATGTGCGCCCCGAGGAGCGGCAACCAGAAGGGGTCCGTGGAGCGGCTCGTCGGTTGGGTGAAAAGCTCGTTCTTCAAGCACCGCAAGTTCCAAGACATGGAGGACCTGCGGACGCAGCTCGATGCCTGGCATCTCGAGGTCAACACGAAGACACCCTCGCGAGCGACGGGCGTGATTCCGGAAATCCGGCGTCAGGAGGAGCTCGCCCGTCTTCGACCCATCAAGGTGTTTCCGGAAACGCTCGCCTTGCGCATGCCCATCTTCGTTGGACCCACGGCCGAGGTCATGTTCGAGGGCGTCGCGTACTCGATGCCTCCTGGGGCGACCCACGTAGCGGGGACGCTCTTCTTGTACGAGGACCAGGTTCGCATCGTCGCAGGCCGCTTCGAGTGCGAGCATCGTCGACGAAAGACCGGCGAGCCACCTTCGCCGTTACCTGAGCATCGTGCGGCCAAGATCGCCGCGGTTCATGGTGCGCGTATCGCCCGATCGTGAACACCGAGATCGGGGCATCGTGAACACCGAGATCGCGGCAACGTGAACACCGAGATCGGGCATTGTGAACACCGAGATCGGGCAACGTGAACAC
The DNA here is from genome assembly GCA_963803435.1 of uncultured delta proteobacterium. Lineage (GTDB taxonomy): Bacteria > Myxococcota > Kuafuiibacteriia > Kuafuiibacteriales > Kuafuiibacteriaceae > CAWDML01. The sequence continues at coordinate 2,643,336 of CAWDML010000001.1, forward strand.
CGAGATCGGGCATCGTGAACGCCGAGATCGGGCATCGTGAACGCCGGGATCGGGCCCCTTGTCGCTGAGGGGTGACGTCAGGCCGTCGTTTCTGCCACCGAGCGCCTCAAGGAGGCGATCGGATGGCGATGGAGCGACTGGTGGTGAGAAAGATACGGGAAGTCCTTAGGCTGAGATGGAGCCTCGGACGAAGCACTCGGCAGGCCGCCTCGAGCCTCGGTGTGAGTGTCGGAGTCGTCGCGAAGACGACAGAGCGCGCTCGGAAGGCCGGGCTGGACTGGGCTGCGGTCGAGGGCCTGGACGACGCAACGCTGGAGCGACGGCTCTACGGCGAGCCCACGAAGCCTGGAGCGAAGCGGCCGGAGCCGGACCCGGCCTGGATGCACCAGCAACTGCGGCGTCGAGACGTGACGCTCGAGCTGCTGCATCTCGAGTACCTCGAAGAGCATCCGACCGGGCTGCAGTACACCGCGTTCTGTGATCGGTACCGGGCCTGGAAGAAACGGCTCGGGCTCACGATGCGCCAGGAGCACAAGGCCGGGGAGAGGATGTTCGTTGACTTCTCGGGCAGGCGACCGCGAATCGTCGACGAGCGTAGCGGTGAGGCTCGAGCGGTCGAGCTCTTCGTGGCCGTCCTCGGCGCGTCGAGCTACACGTACGCGGAGGCGACCTCATCGCAGCAGCTCGCTGCGTGGACCGCTGCACATACGCACGCGGTGGAGTACTTCGGCGGTGTCGCTGAGATCTGGGTCCCGGATCGGTTGAAGAGCGCGGTCTCAGGCTCCGATAAGCACGACCCTACGATCCAAAGAACGTATCGCGACCAAGCGCGACACTACGGCGCGATCGTCATCCCCGCACGTCCCTATCGCCCCCGGGACAAAGCGAAGGTGGAGGTCGCAGTCCAAGTCGCACAGCGCTGGATCCTTGCGCGAATTCGGAACGAGACCTTCTTTTCGCTGGAGGCGCTGAACGTGCGGATCGGCGAGCTGCTGGAGCAGCTCAATGATCGCCCGCGGAAGCACCTGGGGGGCGTCTCGCGACGTGAGCTGTTCGAGCGGATCGATCGTCCCGCGCTGAAGCCGCTGCCGGCCATTCGCTTCGCTCACCACGATTGGAAGACGGCGAAGGTGAACCTCGACTATCACGTGGAGATCGATCGGCACTGGTACTCGGTGCCGCACGTGCTGGTGCGCGAGACCGTCGAGGCTTGCTTCACCACGATGACGGTCGAGCTCTTCCACCGAGGACGCCGGGTCGCGTCGCACCTGCGGAGTCACACGGCCTACGGTCACACGACGGATCCGAGCCATCGGCCACCGAACCACCAGGCATGGGCGGATCGGGATCCTGGCGGTTTGCTGCGATGGGCCGTCGAGACGGGCCCGAGCACGGAGGCGATGATGAGGCGGATCTTCGAGAGCAACCCGCACCGCGATCAAACGTGGCGCTCCGGACGTGCGCTTCGTCGTGTCGGCGAGAAGTACGGTCCGGAACGGACCGAGGTCGCGTGCGAACGCGCTCTGCGATTCGGTGCGCGCTCGTACAAACCAATCGAGAGGATGCTCAAGCAGCAGCTCGATCTCCGCCCTCATCCCGACGACGACGAGACCGCCGTCGAACCGATCCGTCACGACCAGGTCCGTGGGCCTGGCTACTACTTGAATTGAGAGAGAAGGAAGAAATGCTGACCGAACCAACAAAGGACAAGCTGTACGCGATGCGGCTGATTGCGATGGCCGCCGCCTGGCAGGAGCAACAGAGCGACGGAAAAATGAACGCACTCGGGTTCGACGAGCGCTTCGGCATGCTGGTCGACGCCGAGTACCTCGCCCGCGACAACCGTCGCCTCAAGCGTCTGCTCAAGGACGCGCAACTCCGCTTGCCGGAGGCCTGCCTCGAAGACGTGGAGGTATCGGCTACACGAGGGCTCGAACGCGGGCTGGTCGCCCAGCTCGCCACCTGCGCCTGGGTCGGCGAACACCACAACGTCATCATTTCAGGGCTCACGGGCGTCGGGAAAAGTTACCTGGCCTGCGCCCTCGGGCAGATCGCATGTCGAAGAGGCTTCCGCGCTCTCTACCGTCGGGTGCCCCGTCTCTTCGAGGAGCTCAGTCTGGCGAAGGCCGACGGATCCTACGCGCGGCTCCTCGGCAAGCTGGCGCGCTTCGACGTCCTGATCTTGGACGACCTCGGGATCGGCTCCCTCAAGGAGCCCCAGCGACACGACCTACTCGAGGTCCTCGAGGATCGCTACGGTCGCCGATCTGCCGTCGCGACGAGCCAACTTCCGGTCGGAAAATGGCACGAGTGGATCGGCGATCCGACCCTCGCCGACGCCATCTTGGACCGGCTCGTCCACAACGCCTTCAAGGTCTCCTTGACAGGACCCTCCCGGAGGAAGGAGCAGGGCAAGAGGAGGAACTGAAACCAGACGGCCAGACGTCGCTTCGCTCCGGCACGGGCTCCGGCGTTCACGATGGCGCGAAACGAGTGTTCACGATGGGCGAAATACGCACCATGGGAAGCGCGCCAAGCTATACGAGAAGCGCCAACAGATCCTCAACCTTGGTCCTGCGGCGCTCGCGTTGCTCACAGAGATCACTCACCAAGATCCCAAGCTTTCACACCGGCGCGTCGAGGAGCTGTACGAGTTGCTCGAGCAATATGGAGACAACGTCCTGCGCTCCGCCATCACCCAGACCGTCGAGGAGGGGCGTCTCTCTGTCGCCGGAGTACGTCGCGGGATCCTAGCGAACGCGGCGCGCCGAGGTGCGCGATGACGACCGACCTCGACGTGTTTCTCAGACGTCTTCACCTGGCCAATGCACGTCGCGTTTGGCGAGCGCTGGTTGAGCGCGCCGAGAAGGAGCAGTGGTCGCATGGGCAGCTCCTGGAGACGCTCTTCGCGGAGGAGATCGCGCACCGCCGGGGCACGAGGCTGATGCGGGCCACGCGCACGGCCGCGTTCCCCTTCTTACGGACGGTCGAGGAGTTCGACTTCTCGTATCAGTCGGCGCTCCGTCTCACCACGATCGGCTCTCTGCTCGCACCCGACTTCGTCACCGAAGGCCGCTCGGTGATCCTCGAAGGCAAGCCGGGTCGAGGAAAGACCCATCTGGCGATCGCCATCGCGTATCGCGCCTTGCAGAACGGCTTCGATGCGTTGTTCACCACGGCCGCTGAGCTCATCGATCACCTCTCCTCGGCGAGTCGCTCGGGGCGTCTGCAGGACGCAATCGCCAAGTACCTAAAGCCGAACGTCCTTGTAGTCGATGAGGTCGGCTACCTCGCGTGCAGCGACGACGCTGCCAACGTGCTCTATCACGTCGTGAATGACCGCCACATTCGGCGCCGATCGATGCTCTTCACGACGAACAAGCATCCGAAACGTTGGGGCGTGGCGCTTCACGATGAGGACTTGGCCGAGGCAATCGTCGACCGGATTCTTGAACGAGGACGCTTGTTGCGCCTCGACGGCCCGTCGGTGAGAACGAAACACTTGCCCGAAGACGACCTCGTCGAGGAGGTTCAGGACAACTCAACCGGCAGCAGAATTTCTGGAAAAACGGCAGCAGAGTTTCCGGAACGCACAAACCCGACGGAGCTTCGTGGCACGTATGTGGCACATCAACTATCCGAAATCAGTGTCGCACTCATCCAACTGCGCGAACGGCCATCATAATTTCTTGCCGGCGTACTATGTTTCGCGAACTTCGCTTCCACCTCTCCATCGCAGTGATCTCGACGCGCTTGCAAGAGCGATCCCTCTCCATGAACAGCGAACGATTCGGAGACCTCGCTCCAGGCCATAACGGCCGCGTCTTCCGACGCGACCTCCGCACGTCGCGTGGAAGACGCCCTTTCAGGGCGCGACCTCGCTCCAGGCCATAACGGCGAGCTGGGTGGCGATCTTGCCGTAGCCGCCGGCCTTGGCGTCGCTGGCGTTGCCGTCGAGGGCGCGCTTGTAGACGCCCTGGCAGATGGCGGCGATCCGGAAGAGCGCGAAGGCGACGAAGAAGCCGAAGCTGGGGACTCCGGTGCGGCCGGTGCGCTCGCAGTATCGGGCCACGTAGCGCGCTTCGGGTGGGATGCCGAGGGCGGCGGTGTCGACGCCGAGGAGCCCGGAGAGCTCACCTTGGGTCGGCGGCAGGTGGTAGGCCATGCAGTTGTAGGCGAGGTCGCCGAGCGGATGGCCGAGGGTCGAGAGCTCCCAGTCGAGGACGGCGAGCACCTTGGGCTGGGTCGGATGAAACATCAGGTTCCCCGGCCGGAAGTCGCCGTGCACGATCGTGGTCTCCTCCTCCTCGGGCAGATGCTCGAGCAGCCAGGGCATCAATCGCTCCATCGCCTCGATCGTCGAGGTCTCGGACGCGCGGTACTGCTGCGACCAGCGCTCGATCTGCCGCCGCACGTAGCCCTCAGGCTTGCCGAAGTCCTCGAGCCCCCGCGCGCGCCAATCGACCGAGTGGAGCGTGGCCAGCGTCCGGTTCATCTCGTCGTAGAGCGCCGCCCGCTCCTCGGGAGAGACGTCGGGCATCGTCGGATCGTGAAAGACGCGACCCTCGATGAAGTCCATGACGTAGAACGGCGTGCCGATGATCCCGGGATCCTCCGCGAGCAGGTGCGCGTGCGGCACCGGAACGCCCGAGCCCTCGAGCGCCCGAATGATGCGGAACTCGCGCTCGATCAGGTGGGCCGAAGGGAGCAGCTTTCCCGGCGGCTTCTTGCGGAGCACGAAGCGGCGGCTGGGCTCACCCGCGGTGAGGAGGAACGTCGGGTTCGACTGCCCTCCCGCGAACTGCTCGACCGTGAGAGGGCCCGCGAACGTCTCGAGGTGCTCGCCGAGGTAGCGGGCCAGCGCCGCCTCGTCGAACCGATGGGCCTCGCGGACCGGGATCAGCTTCTGGGTCATCGACCCAGGCGGTACCTCAGTCGGAGAGTCGAGTCACCACGACCCAGCGGCGCCCCCACGGATTGACGTACTCCTCCTCGGAGCGGCGCGCTTGGATCAGCGCCTCGCGCTCGGCGAAGCGCTCCTCGCCGCGGACCATCAGGAACAGGAGGCCGCCGATCAACGCCAGCGAGAGCTGTCCGAAGAGCAGGCCGACGGCGATGAAGACGACGCCGAACGCACGCGACACGGTGGCGGCCACGCGGGTCGCCTGCAGGCGCCCCATACGCCGTTGAAGGGCCGCCCGGAAGATGCGGCCTCCGTCCATCGGTAGGGCGGGGACCAGGTTGAAGACGGCCATCGCCACGTTCACCGCCGCTGCGTAGGCGAGCAGATCGACAGGGCCGGGCGCGCCCATGTTCAGGGAGGCGCCCAAGAGAAATGAGAGACCGACGAAGAGGAGACCCAGGAGGAAGGAGACGAGGGGACCGGCGGCGGCGATCAGGATCTCCTGTCGCGGTGTCCGCGGCATCTCGGTCATCATCGCCATGCCGCCGAGAAGATGGAGATCGATGCTGGCGATCCGGATGCCGTAGCGCTGCGCCACCACGGAGTGACCGAGCTCGTGGAGCAGCACCGAGCCGAAGAGGATCACGCCGGCCGGAATGCCCATCCAGCCGAAGCGGAGGAGCATCAGCGCGAACACCGCGAGGAGCGTGATGTGGAGGCGGATTGGAATTCCCCTGATGGTTCCGAGCTTGAGCGCGCTGAACATCGAGCCCTTTTGTAAGCACGCGGATTCTCGGAGGTAAAACACAACCCAAAGCGGGCCTTTTCAGCGGTTTGCGGCCCAAGCCCGGACCATGGCGGTATAGGGGCCGTGGGCGGAAGGACCGGACACGGGGGCGCGGCGCTCCTGGCGAGCGCCCTGATCGCCGGGTGCGGCGCAAATTTCGACGGCTTCCCGCAGGAGGGACCCGCGATGGTGCCGCCGCCCACCCGTGAGCCCGAGCTGGGTCGGATCCGCGAAGACTTCAACAACCGTGACCTCATCGCCTCCGAGACCGGGGGCGTCGTCGTCGACGTCAACCGCGGGATCGCCACGCTGGCCGCGGAGCGCTTCCCGGACTTCGACAGCAACGGGGCCGTGAACGCGTACGATCAGCCGACCTATCAGAACGGGCTGATCGAGGCCGAGGCGATCATCGTGCACGAAGGCGCCACGCTCGAGGCCTCCGACTCCGTCGAGCTCCGCGCCGAGGATCGCGTGATCATCGCCGGCACACTCGACGTGGGTCGCGGAGGCGTCACGATCATCGCGCGCGAGCGGATCCAGATCGACGGCACCATCACCAGCGAAGGCCCGGTGCGGCTCCTGCTCGCCGACGACACCGGCACCATCGAGATCGGCGGCAGGATCGCGGCGCGCTCCACCGTCCTCGGCACCAGTGACGTCCGCATCTACGGACGTGGCTCGATCCAGATCGCGGGCGAGATCTCGACCATCGGCGTGATCGGAGCGCTGGGTGGCAACATCGACGTCTACTCGTACGGTGATCTCGTGATCTCCGGCGAGACGGCGCATCTCTTCACGACCAGCGAGCCGCAGGGCATCGCCGGCGGGATCACGCTGCAGAGCGAGTCGAATGTCACCGTCGAGCGAGGCGCCTGGCTGGGCGGCATGCCGACCGACAACATCGTCCCCGACACGCTCGAGCCCGGGGGCGACATCGAGCTCATCGGCACCAACCTCACGCTCGGCGACGACGTCCGGATCGCGGCGACGGGAACTGCGCTCCGCGAGGGCGGACGCGTGCTCCTGACCGCGACCGGCCGCATGTTCACGGGGCACCGCACGCTCCTCGCAGCCGGCTACGGTCCCAGCGGCGGATCGGTGGTCCTGCGCGCTGCCTCGATCGAGCTCGGCGAGGCGACCCGTGTCGCCGCCGGCGGAGGAAGCGCCGAACCCGGACGCGTCGAGATGCATGCGGTCGACAACCTGGCCCTCTCTCCCTTCGCCCGCATCGAGGGCGGTGCGGGACAGTGCGCCCGCGGTGGAGACATCAGCCTCGAGGTCGGCGGGCCTCTCTCGGCCGGCGAAGGCGCGCAGATCATCGGCGGCGCCGGGAACACCAACGCGACCTGCGGCCGTACCCATCCCGGCGGCGCGATCATCATCTTCGCCCGCGACGCAATCGGACTGACCGCAGCGCTCATCCCCGGCACCGGCGCACAGCCCGGCTCCGTCGACGTGAACATCGTGCCCGACTACCTGGTGCCGCCCGCCAACCTCCAGGTCGGCGGCGGCGGCTATCTCGAGTCCGTCACGATCGATCGGGGAGATGACGCGATCGATCGCATCCCGCGCCTCGTCGAGGTCATCGCAGACACGCCCGCCGACACGCAGGTCAGCATCCAGCTGGCCGGCGCGGATCAGGCGGACGGACCGTTCGAGGACTGGCTCCCGATCACCTCGGACGCCAACGACAAGAAGCTGGAGAGCTTCGTCGGCCGGCGCTGGGTGCGCTACCGCGTGGTCCTCGAGGGGCGAAAGTTCGACGTCCCCGTCCTGGACTACTTCGAGATCGATCTGGCCCCCGCCGGATACTGAGCTCCCACGCGAAGCTTCGACGATGGTCGGCCGTCGGGTCCGCGTGGGATCACGGATCGAAGCGCAGCGGCGCCTCTATCGGCTGAGACCGGAGCCGCTCATGGAGCTCGACTCATGGCTCGTTCCCTTCCGCCGCTTCTGGTCGAAGCAACACCTCGACAAGATGGAGAAGGTGCCGTTGGCACCGCTGGCGCCGCCTCCAGGCCGCGCCGGCGAGCGAGCGACAGGTCAGTCAGCTCTGAGGCGAGCGGCGATCCGCAGGGCGAAGGTCGAGACGCCACCGGCCAGCTCGATGGTGCCGGAAGGTGGGTCGCCCTCACGCAGAGCGTCGTTCCAGAGGCCGACGCGATCGGCAAGGCCGCGCTCGTCGAGCTGCCGGCACTCATCCGAGCGCGCTCATCAAGCCAACGCCGAGCGCGAGCAGGCAGAGCGACAGAACGACGGCGCCGATCCGGACCAGCGCGATCAGGGGGCCGACGCGATCCTTGCCGGCCGCTGCGCCGAAGAAGCCGCCGCTGATCAAGATCGGCGGGAGCATGAAGCCGGCCCGGAGCGGCCAGGCGAAGGCGGAGAGTGGGCGCGCCTGATCGATCAGAGGCTGGGCGACCAGCGCGAGGATCACGAGGACACCGGCATGGGCGTGCCCGGCCCGGAAGAGCGAACGCTGGAGATCGTTGAAGCGACCGTTGAAGCCGCCGGAGAGGATACGGAGGAGGAAGGTGCCGCCGAACGCGATTGTCGGCACCGTGATGAGCAGGATTCCACAACAGAGCTTGGCGGCGTCGGACATCGGCATGAAGACCTCGCTGGCTAGACAGTGTCTAGTTGACAGCGTCTACCTCCGCCTTGACACTGTCAAGCCGATGGATCTCCGGAGCCGCATCCTGGCGGCGAGCGTGCGGCTCATCGAGGAACAGGGGCTGGGCGCGCTCTCGATGCGGGAGGTGGCGCGCCGGGCCGGCGTGAGCCACCAGGCCCCCTATCACCACTTCGCGGATCGGGAGGCGATCCTGGCAGCGGTGGCCGAGGAGGGATTTCGCCGCTTGAGCGCCGAGTTGGAGGCCGCTGTCGCGCGACCCTCGCTGGCCGCGATCGATCGGCTCGTCGAGAGCGGTCGCGGTTATGTCCGCTTCGCTACGTCGAATCCGGCCCACTTCCGCGTGATGTTTCGCCCCGAGCTGGTCGATCTGGAGAAGCACCCCTCGGCTCTGGCCGAGGCCCAACGTGCGTTCGAGACGCTGGAGCGGCTGGTCGGCTTCGCGGTCGAGGAGAGAGTGATCGAGCCTCGCTTCGCGGGTGGAACCGTGACGCTCGCATGGGCGTTCGTACACGGCCTCTCCGGTCTGGTCCTGGACGGTCCGCTCGCCAAGGGAGGCGACGGCGCTTCTCCGGAGCAACGGGTGGAGGCAGCGCTGCGGGCGTACGGGCGGCTCCTCTCCGGTCCGACCTCCCGCCGCCGGTCCCGCCGCAGGCGGTGACCCTGTGAGCTCATCCGATCGCACCGACTGCTGAGCAGGCGGAGTTGCGGGTCTAGAGACTGTCCGATTCGGCGCGCTCGATCTCGATCTCTCGGTGTCGCCACCGACGGGCCGAGCCTCGTCCGAAGGTGGTCGATCTCGGTGGCAGATCAATGGCACCCGCCGCGTCGAACAGGGCTGATCATCGTGTCGGCGGCAGCGCTGTGGACTTCATCGCTCGTGTACCCGGGGCTCGCGCGAGGCCAGGTCGAGCCTGGGCCTCGCTCGCGGGCGCACCAGGCGCTCGGCGGCTTTCCGATCGGTTGCAACAAGTGCCACGACTCGGGCAACGGTGTCCCGGACGACAAGTGCTTGGCCTGCCACACGCATCAGAAGCTGCGGGCGCGGATCCTGGCGGGCCAAGGCTTTCACGCGCAGCCCGACGTGAAGAGCAAGCGCTGCCAGGCGTGCCACGCGGAGCACAAAGAAGAGCCGCCGGGCTCAGGCAAGGGCCGCAGGACCACCATCGACTGGAGGCCGTTCGGCGGAAAGGCGAACTTCAACCATCACCTCACGGGCTGGCCGCTCGATGGCGCCCATCGCTTCCAGAGGTGCGAGAAGTGCCACGCGGAGAAGTATCCGGAGTCGAAGCTCCCCACCTATCTCGGGAAGCGGGGCGAGTGCACGACCTGCCATCGCGGTACCAAGGAGGACCGGGGCATCGGCGGCGACAACCCGCACCGGTTCACCGACGCGTCGCTGACCGACTGCCGAATGTGCCACGGCTCGAGCAACTTTCGGGTCGCGAACCTGGGCGCCACCAGGTGGGATCACGACCGGACAGCGTTCCCGCTGGTGGGGTTCCATCGGCGGAACGCGTGCATCCAGTGCCACCGGGACAACATCGAGACGTTCGAGGTGAAGACGCGCGACTTCGCGGACTGCAAGGGCTGTCACCAGGACTCGCACCGATCGGTGATCTCGGCGTCGCGCGAGTGCCGGCGATGTCACTCGATGACGACGAAGTTCGCGAACACCGAGTTCGATCACGGCAGGGAGACCCGCTTTCCGCTGCGCGGCCGGCACCGGAAGAACCGGTGCAAGGACTGCCACAAGATCGACAGCCCGCCCGAGAAACCGGCGATGGCCTGCGCCGGCTGCCACCGTGACATCCACCAGGGACGCTTCGGCAAGGAGACCTGCGACGGTTGCCACACCGAGCAGGGCTTCAAAACCGCCATCGTCTTCGACCACGACAAGAAGACCAAGTTCGAGCTGACCGGGAAGCATCGGACCGCGCCCTGCACCGGGTGCCATCGCGGCGGGCTGGCGTCGGGCTTCGAGCGCTTCGAGACCACCGAGTGCGCGGGCTGCCACCGCCATCAGAAGGCCCACTGCGGGCAGTTCGGGCTCAAGAACTGCGAGCGATGCCACGTGCGCGGCGGTGATCGGACCTCGAAGTTCGACCACGACCTCACGCGCTTTCCGCTCCAGCGCGCACACGCGAAGGTCGAGTGCGAGCGCTGCCACCAGCCGCAGCACCTCGGCGAGACCGCCGAGTGCCGGAAGGCCGTCGCATACACCGGACTCGAGCCCCAGTGCTTCGGCTGCCATGTGGACATCCATCAGGGCGAGCTGGGGAAGGACTGCTCGAAGTGCCACACCAGCGGCGAGAGCTTCAAGACGCTGGTCTTCGATCACAACCGAGACGCCCGCTTCAGCCTCACCGGCTTCCATCAGCTGGTGGCGTGCGACAGCTGCCACCCGAGGCGGAAGTACAAGCTAGAGAAGACGCGGTGCGCCTCGTGCCACGCGAAAGACGACGTGCACGACGCGAGGCTCGGCGACGACTGCGCCAAGTGCCACGAGACCACCGGCGGCGCGCCGAAGTTCAATCACAACGTCCACACCGACTTCGTTCAGAAGGGCGTTCACGCGCGGCTCGAGTGCGCGCGCTGCCACTTCTTGAGCAACGGAGACCGCCTCGGCCGGAAGGTGGCGCTCGCGAAGCCGGGGGCTCGCCTCGATCTCCTGTTCCGGGCGGCGGGGCGGGACTGCGACGCCTGCCATCCCGACCCCCATCAGGTCCGGGAGAAGCTGGCCTGCGATGCGTGCCACGGATTCGAGCGGTGGACGGCTCCACCGCGCAACGACTACCACCAGTCGACCGGCTTCACTTTGGGCGGCGCGCACACGATCGTCGCCTGTACCCGCTGCCACACCGGCGGCGGCAGCATGCGCGGTCGCGGGCGGCGCTGCGGCACCTGTCATGCGCAGGACGACGTGCACGCGGGCTCGCTCGGGTCGGAGTGCGGCTCGTGCCACCTCCAGGACGTCTGGGTCCCGACGACGTTCGCGCACAACGACACGGCCTTCGTGCTGGAAGGCATCCACCGCTCGCTGGAGTGCCGGCAGTGCCACCTGGCCGGCAACTACGCCATCGGCAAGAACCCGCGATGCTACAGCTGCCATCTCAAGCAGTATCTCCAGGCCCCCTGGCACATCTGCGGAGACCAACGTCAGCAGGCGGACGATCCGCCGAACACACCGTTCCACATCACCGGTGGGACGGGAGGGCAGATGAGCCACGATTGCGACAACTGCCATACGCAGTTCACGTTCGCCGGCGCCCTCAACCTGGAGCTGCGATGACCGGCCACGGCGTCCTCCCGCTGGTGCTGCTCGCGTTCGCCTCAGAGCCGCCGGCTGCCGGGGAGGAACCGTCGCGCTGGTCGAACCGCGGCGCGATGGTGCCGATCGTCTCGCCGGTGCCGGTCACCGCCGAGCTTCCCGAGCGCGCGGTACCCATCGAGACGCCCGTCGAGACACCGGGCCAGGCGCTCTCGGGCGGCGCCGGCGAGGAGAGGATCTCGGCCCGCCTCAGCTTGAGCGGCTATCATCTCGAGACCAGCGGGCTCGGGAGGGTGCTCGGCCCGACGCCGAGGGACACCCCCGCGCCGCCCAACGACAGCCGCTACGCAACGAACAACTGGGAGATACCGACGGTGCAGGACGGCGCATCGCGGGACATCGATCTCCTGCGCGCGCGCGCCACGCTCGGCTACGAGCACATCGCAGGGACCGAGCTCTCGCTCCACCTCGACGTCGAGTATCGACCTCAAATCAGCGGCAGCCGCTTCACGGACTACCGCCTCAACGAGGCATACGCGAGCTATGGGCTCGACGAACAGCGCACCCAAGAGGCGCCCTGGTGGGGCGTCGCCCTGGGCCGTCTCGCCGTTCGCGAGGCGGGCTATGCGCAGGCGGACGGGATCGCGGCGCGCTTCCGGATCGCGGGCGGGTTGCAAGCCGGGATCTTCGGCGGTGTGACCGGCAATCCGTACGGCTACAACTGGAACCAGCGAAGAACCGAGGTCTTCAGCGCGGACTGGTACACCGGAGGTGCGTTCGTCTCGCTGCAGCTGCCGGAGCTCTCGGTGAACTTGGCCGGCGTGGTGATCTACGCGAAGATCGCCGAGGGGCTCTCCGACGTCGATCGCGCCTACGTCTACCTCGACGGCGCCTGGCTGATCCTCCCCGAGCTCAACCTGGTGGTGAACGGTTGGCTCGACGTGTTGCCCGGCGGCCAGGTGGTCCAGAACCTCAGCGGCTCGTTCTCCTGGAGCCCGTTCGACGACCTCTCCCTCGCGCTGGGCGGCGGGCGCTTCAGCACGCTGCTCTACGCCGTCTCCAGCGGCTACACCTTCACCGCCGCCGGCGACAACGCGGTCGTGGTGGGCGGGAACCAGCGGACCATCGTCGACCCCGACGGCCAGCCGGTCGTGCCCTTCGACGCGGCGCTGATGACCTCGATCTACAGCACGGCGTGGCTCCGCGGCGCCTACCGCATCCTCCGAGAGCTCGAGCTGGGCGTCCGGCTCGACGTGCTGATTCGGGACGTCGTACCGGGCGCGCCGCGCGTCGTTCCGGGCGTCACCGTCCGCTATGGGAACCCGGAGATCATCGACGCCCACGTCGATCTCGCGTACATCGCCGATCCCGAGTCGCAAGCGAAGGCGGTGATCTCGGGCGGCCTCGGGCGCGGTCTCTTCGGCTTCTATCTGAGCGGCGACCTCCGCTACCTCCCGGGCGACATCGACGCATTCGATGCCGGCACCACGCTCGGCTATACCTTCCCGCGGGGCTGGTTCCCGGGGACGCTCTCGGTCCACGGGATGTTCCGCTACTTCCGCGAGAACGTCGCTCTCTACCTTCAGGAGCCCGACCTCGCCTCCATCGTCTACGAGCTCCAGCCGGACGGTGAGATCAGGGGATGGGAGACGATCGAGAAGCAGGAGACGCTCATCGCCTTCGCCGGGATCGAGTGGCGGCTCTAAACTGACGCTTCGAGCTGCGAGCTGTCGACGCGGGGCTGCGCCAGCATGGAATTCGACTGAACTCGAGCGTTTGAGGCTTGCGGCCTCAACGGCTGAGGTAGATCGAGAAGCGGCGGATCTCCTCGAAGCCAGCGCGGAGAAGGATTGGCGCCGAGGTGTTCTCGTTCGCGTGAACGGTGGCGAGGGCGACGCCGCGCGCCCGGGCGAATCGGAGGCGGCGCGCGACCAGCGCGCGGTAGACGCCGCGGCCGCGGAGGGCGGGGACCACCACGGCGCCCTGCAGCAGGACGGAGCGTTCGAAGAGCACCATGTTGGCGGCGCCGGCCAGCGTATCGTCGAGATGGGCGACGAACATGTGGTTTCGGCGTCCGGGCGTCTCCACGACCTGGCGATGGAAGCGTCCGAGCGGGCCAGGATCCATCCCGAAGCCTTCGGCGATCATCCGCGTGAACAGGCCGACGTTCTCCGGGCCGACCTCCTCCACGAAAACGCCGGGAGGATCTGGATCCTCGATCGACGTCGCCTGCGCCAAGGCACACAGCGAGGAGCGGATGAAGCCGTGTTCGGCGAGCCGGTCAGCCAGGTCGCTCGGTCGCGTTTCGGGCGTGACCCGCCAGCGGAAGAGGAGGTCGTCGCGCTCGTACTCGGCGCGCGTGCGCTCGATGACCGCGTCCGTCTCTTCGGGGGAGAGCTCGGAGTGGATCACCTCGTTGAGCCCACCCTGCTTGAGGGACGGCGTGATGATCTGGAGCCAGCCGGGCCGATCGACGACGCGGGAGTCGTGCGCGATAAAGTAGGCGCGGCGCGGCACGATCAAGGCCTCGTGGTACAGCGCCTCGGGCGTCCATCCGATCACGGGTTCACGGTACCATCGCGCCGCTCCCTCGACGATCAGCGATGATGGCCGTGCGGACCGCGGTGTCCATGCGCCTGCGACCGATCAGGTTCCCGCCGCGCGGTCGCGTGCTCGTCGCGCCGTCGATTCCGCTCGTGCGTGGGCGCGCGGGGCACCACCGCGGGTGGATGCGCCGGGACACGGCTGGGCATGCGCACCACCGGACGTCCGTCCGTTCGCGCGATCTCGTGGGGCGGCGGGCCGCGCCGATCCCAGTGCTCACGCCGGGAGTGGACGAAGACGTCGTGCGTTCGCGCGGAGCTGAGGAAGCGGCGATGGTCCAGCCGCCCCCCGAAGTCGCCGCTCCGGACCGAGACCCAGATGCTGGGACGGCTGTAGTAGCTCAGCCCGACGCCGACCGGCGCGAGCGGCGCCCACGAGACCACGCCGTTTGAGTACCGCCAGTCGACCCAGGCGGGCGCCCACTGATACCCGGGGATCCAGGCCCAGCCGAGGGAGGCCATCCACGCCCAGCGTCCGTAGTGGAACGTCACCGCGCCAAAGGGATCGCTCGAGACGAACTCCCAGCCTGCGTTCGTGTAGCGCCACTCGCCGTCGGTGTAGGGACGCCATTGGTTCGAGTCGACCCTCGGGACCCAGACCAGGCCGTACGACGCCGTCCGATGCCAGGCACCGTACGGGGCCAGGTCCCGCTGGAAGCGGTCGAGGCTCACCGGCCCTCCGTAGGCAGAATACGCGCCGACGATCGGCGTGGGCGGCACCGCCGCAAATGCGACGCCGCAGCCGGAGAGGAGTGCGATCGGAAGGATCGTTGCACCAACTCGTCTCACGCTTCGGGAACAATCGGGCCACGGACTTCGAGCCCGCGACTTCTTCGTTGCGCAAGCTCGAGGGTGCCGTTACTGCGGTGTCGCAGACGTCTCGGCATCCGCGGCGCCGTTCGCACGCTGCGTCACCAGCTGCTTGATGAGCTCGATCAGCTCCTCGATCTTCTTCATCAAGGTGTCCTGCCCGCCCGAAGCCTCACCGGCGGCGGGCGCTCCCCGGCCTCCCCCCGCAGCGTCGAGCCGGTCCGCCAGACGCTGGAGGATCTGCGTCTGCAAGCGCTCGCGCTGGTCGCCGCCGGCCGCGCGGTCGTCGGGCTGCGCGCCGGGGAGAGCGCTGCGAGAGACGGGGTTGAACGTCGTGTTGATCGGGATGTTCGTCGGCATTTGAAGTGGCTCCTTCACCTGAGCCACTTCACGTTCGGTGCCACGTTCGTGGTTGGAGAAATCGCTGAATCAGCGCTGCGGGCGGGGTCGCGATCGTGTTCGCTCGGACGAACATGTTCGCCCGAGCGAACGGCCGGTCGCGATCAGTTCGCCGGGAAGGAGGTCCAGCCGGCGGTCCAGTCCTCGCCGCCGGGAGGAATGGCGCCGATGAACGGGGCGCTGTCGAAGCCCGCGGGCGGCGTGGCCGCGCCCGACGCGACCGGGCTGTCGACGGCGGGCGCGAAGTTCGGCGCCGTCAGGTTGTACGGTGCGCCGAGCATCGGATCGACGTCGATCTTGTTGGAGCGGGCCGGGTCGGAGAGGAACGCTGCCTCATCGAAGCCGCCGTCATCGTCCTCGTCGGCGTCGGCGTCGAAGTTGGCGCCGTTCTGATAGAAGAGGCTGTTCTCGATGGTGAGCGCGGGCGGCGTCATCTGCATGCCCATCACGCCGGCCACGTCACGCACGTCGACGCCTGCGACCGGGAAGCCCATGACGATGATGTTGTGGAGGAGACCCCAGGTGCCGCGGCGCAGGACCATTCCGTTCTGGGTGCCCGAGGCGGCGTTCGTGCCGATCAAGGTGGCGTTGTAGATCGTCGGCCGAGAGCGCGGCATGGCGTCGTTGTTCTCGTGCTGGTTGTCGGCCTCGAAGCCGGAGTCGGCGTCGCCCGGGTTCTGCTGCACCACCAGGAACTGCACGTTCCCGGAGAAGCCGAGGTCCCAGTCGAGCTGGTCGTCCTGATTGCTGGAGAGGACGGCGTGCTTCAGGTTGGCCAGGCCGCCGAACATCTCGATGCCGTCGTCCTTGCCCATGTGAACCTGCACGTAGTCGAGCGTGGTCCCGCTGCCGCATGCGCCCACCGAGATCCCGTTGAGCTCGTTGTCGATGGAGAGCTCGAAGCCGGCAAACTCGACGCGAACGTACTTGAGCGATCCGCAGCTGTAGGTCGAGTCGGTGCCGCCGTAGACGCCGCGCTCGTCGGTGGCGTCGATGCCTTCGATCCGGTTCTCGCCGCCGGTGATGTTGATCGGCGCACGGCCCAGGAGTACCAGGCCGCCCCAGTCGCCCGGGCGCCGCTGCCCGACCATCGTGGAGCTGGTGAAGATGATCGGCTTCTCCTTGGTCCCGTTGGCGATGAGCTTGGCGTCCCGCGTGATGATCAACGCCGACCCGTTGTCGCCTTGCACGGTGGTCCCGGGCTCGATGGTGAGCGTGGCGCCCTCCTCGACGAAGATCAGCTCGGTGAGGATATACGTCTTGTCGGCGGTCCAGGTGGTATCGGCCGTCAGAGAGGACGAGACCTCGACGATCCCATCGTTGTTGTGGTTGTCGTCGGTGTTGCCGTCGTTCGAGCTGGTTCCGCAGGCGGCGGTCCCGACGAGGAGCATGGTTCCGAGTAGCAGCTTGAGCGTAGTATTCATGTTCGTTCTCTTCCGAATTCTCAGTGCGTCCACGCGAGACGCGTCCCTATCGTGAGGCCCTGCCCGTACTCCGAGAAGTTGAAGTCCTGTTGAGTGATCCTCATTTTCTGAGCGAGAAGGTTCTTCGCGTACAAACTCACGTTCCAATCGTCCGTGATCTTCCAGAACACCGTCGCATCCAGGGAATGGAAGGGCTCTTCGTAGACATCCGGAAGTCCCAGGCGACCCACGTCGCTGATCCGACGACCGAAGACGTTGTAGAACACGTTCGCGGAGAACCTAGACCCGTCCGGTGCATATCCGAGTGACAGGTTGGCAACGAATGGCGACTGCCCGGCGAGCGAACGTGACGCTGAGGTGGCGAGCTGCTGGTCCTCGGGAGACAGCGAGACCCTCGAATAGATCAGCGCGACGTTCGCCAGGAGATTGAAGCCGTCGAGATAGTGATGGATCCTTCCCAGCTCGACGCGCGCCTCGAGCTCGCCGCCGAAGTTCTGCGCGCCCTCGATGTTGTCGAACGTGACGTTGCCCTGCTGGTCGAGCACCACCGGCTCGATCGGCGCCTGAAAGATCTTGTAGAACACGGACGCCGCCAGCACCTCCGACTCGCCCGGGAACCACTCCCAGCGCAGGTCGAAGTTGTGGACGTAGGTGCGGAGGATGTCCGGGTTCCCTTGCGTGTTGCGGCGGCGGATGAAGTCCTGGTTGAGGAACGGCGCCAGCTCCCGGATCAGGGACGGGCCACGGTGCCGCCGTACGAGGCGCGGATGTTCATCTGCTCGGCGATCGGGACGATCACGCCCACCGAGGGCAGCACGTCGAAGTCGGTGCGCGAGGTGGAGGCGGCCACCGCCTTGTCCGTGGAGAAGGGTGAGCTGGCCTCGATCTGCTGATTGAAGGCCTCCAGGCGCGCCCCGCCGATCACGCGGACCGCCTTCGCGATGAACCAGTCGCCCATCAGGTAGCCGGCGTTGAGGAGGAGGTTGGCGGCGTAGCCGTCGTCGGGCCGGGTCAGCTCGAGCAGCTCGAGGATCGGGCCGTAGCTCTCGGGCGCGAACAGCGCCTCCGGTGCCAGCAGCCGCTGATCCGCGGTGCCGACGTAACGAGTGCCGAAGCGCCGCGCCGAGAAGTTCCGGTCCGAGAACCGCATCAGGTAGCCGCCCTTGAGCTTCAGCTCCTCGAGGAGCGGGTAGCTGAGATCGACCCCGCCCCCGACGTCGGTCTGGCCCAGCTCCGTGAAGAGCCGCTCGCCGCTGCCGGTGACGTTGCGATACACGAAGCCCTGCGGCCCCAGCGCGTAGAGGAGATCGCGGGTGTCGGGCTGATCGCGCGCGATCAGCGCCATATTCACCTGCCAGTCGAGATCGATCGCGTCGAAGAGCTGCTGATGCCGTCCCAGGATCTGGTTGAACCAGAGCCGCCGCGCGATGAAGCGGAGCTGCGTCTGCTCGATCGACGTGCCCTCGTTCTCCGCGATCCCGGTGGTGCGCGAGGTGCGGTCGTCGCCGGTCTGGGTGAAGAGCGACACCAGCTTCAGCTCGTGATCCTGTCCGACGCGGTAGCTGGCGGTCCCCAGCAGGCCGAGCTGGGACGAGGTCTGCCCGACCTCGCGCGCGAGCTCGTCGCTCTCGACCACGTGTTGCTCGCCCTGGAGCTTGACGTTCGTGATCCGCTCCAGGTTGCGCTCGGTGCCGTAGCGATAGCCGGCGGTGACCAGGAACCCCAGGCGATCGTCGCCGAGCTCGACCGAGTCGCCCAGGCTGAGCCCGAGCGACAGGTCGGGGATGGCGCGGCGCTCGTCGACGTTCCAGACGTTCTGGAACGAGCGGCCGATCGCCTGGATCTGATCCGGCGGCAGCCCGTTGCGCCCGCTGCTGACGCGCTGATCGGGGACGGCGTCCGGCAGGGCCCGCGTGCCGTCGTCGAAGCCGAGGAAGTCGATGCTGCCTCCGCGGTAGCCGAGCGTCTTCTGCGCGAACGTGTCGCTCGCGCCCGAGAAGCCGGCGTTCGCCGAGATCGACAGCTTGTCCGGAAAGTCGCGGGTGAGGATGTCGAGCGAGCCGCCGGCGAAGTCGCCCGGGATGTCGGGCGTGAACGCCTTCGTCACGTTCAGGCTGGTCAGCAGGCTCACCGGGAAGAGGTCGATCTGGAACCCGGGAAGGTCGGGATCGGTGCTGGGGAGCTCCACGCCGTTGAGGAGCACGTTGGTGTACCGGCCCTGGAGCCCGCGCACGTTGAGGTAGGCGCCGCCGACCACGCTGGCGCCCACGATCCGTCGGGTGGCGCTGCTGGCGGTGCTGTCGGGCGACTTCTTGATCTCGTCCAGGCCGACGGAGTCCATCACCGCGGCCGCCTCCTTCCGCAGCGCGAGCTGCTGCGTGACGCTGCCGTAGTCGGGCTTGGGGATCAGGATGACCATCTCCGCCAGCGTGGCGGCGCGCGCCAGCATCCGGACCCGCGCCTCCACCTCGCCGCCGGCGGGCACCACCACCCTCACCACCTGCGTGGTGAGCTGGGGATGAATCACCGTGAGGTCCCGCGCGCCCGCCGGGAGCACCAGCTCGAACCGCCCATCGGCGCCGGAGCGCGCGTCGGCGGAGACGCCGCGGACCAGCACGCGCGCGTCGGCGATGGGGTGCTCGCTCGTATCCGTCACCCAGCCGCGCACGCTGCCCGTGGCGGTCGCGGTGGCCGTCGTCTCCACCTCGGGCTGCGCCGAGACCGGCGCTTCGATCTCGACCTGGGAGACGCCCTCGCCGAGCACCACCACCACCTCGGTGGTCTGGCCGAGCGCGATCGGGACCGACGCGGTCTTCACCGTGAGCGGTCCGTGTGCGATCCCGAGGACGTGCGTTCCGGTGGGGAGGATCAGCTCGAACATCCCTTCCCCGTCCGTCTGCACCGGTGCGCCGGCGTCGGGGGTCACGGACGCGTCCGGGATCGGGCGGCCGTTCGGCTCGATGACATAGCCGCGCACGGTGCCCTCGTCGGCGTGGGCCAGCGCCGGCACCAGCAGGGCGACGAGCAGCGTGATCACAGATCGCATTGCCAGACGTCCTCCGCGCACGCGTCCATCGCACGACGGATCACGACGGCCTTCTGGAACAGCTCCGGATCCGAGATCCTCTTCAAGAGCTGCTCCACGCGCGCCCGGTTCCCGGCCAGGTAGTGCGCGTAGGCAAGCGCGTACGCGATGTGCTCGTCCTCGAGCAGACCGAGGCGGGCCAGGCGGTCGTCGAGCGCCGCCGCCTCCTCGTATCGCTCGAGCTCGATGAGCAGGTTCAACCGCTGCCGGATCTTCTCCTTCTGATCCACGACCAGGGAGCTCATGTGGAGCGCGCGCTCGTACTGTCCTGCGCGCCGGAACAGCTCGGCCGCGTGGAGCGCCGCGGTCGAGTCGACCAGCGCTACCGGATAGAGGACGCCCGCCGCCGAGAGCGGACGCTCCAGCTCATAGTAGGTCCGTGCCAGCTGGCGCCGGATCGAGTCGTCCTCCGGGAAGCGCAGGATGCCTTGCTCCAGCAGCAGCGCCGCGCGCTCGAGCTGCTTGGCGGAGGCGAGCGCCGTGGCGGTGGCGAGGTAGTCCTTCGCCTCGGCCTCGGCCTTCTGCAGGAACCGCTGCGCCGCCTCGAGGCCGCTCTGATAGAGGCCGAGATCGATCATCAGTCGGACCCGCTGCCGTTCGAGCTCGACGTCCTCGGGGAACTTGCGCGCGCCGCGATCGATGGCGGCGAAGGCCGCGTGCTTGTTGCCGCGCAGATAGTAGGCGCTCGCCTGGACCCGGTACGGACCGGGGTGCTCCCAGATCGCGGGCGGCGCGGCGCGGAGGGCCTCGATGGCGCCGTCGGGATCCTTGTTCCCGAACAGCGCGCTGGCGAGCGAGTAGTGGGTGGCGGGCGAGGCATCGCCGGCGGCGAGCGCGGCCCGGAAGTCGGCGGCGGCCTCACGGTAGAGCGTGAGCTCGAACTCGGCCAGCCCGCGGACGCGGTGGTATTCGGCGGCGTCGACCTTCCCGTCCTCGATCTTCACCTCCTCCAGCGCGGCCATCGCGCGCTTGGGGAAGCCGTCCTTCAGGAGCAGTCGCGCCAGGGCCAGCGGATCGACCTCGGCCTCCTTCTTCTTCTTCGCCTCGGCGACGCCGGCCGTGAGGAGCGTGGCGGCCGCGATCAGTAGGATGGTGCGCTTCATGATCAACCCAGGTTGAAGCGGATCGTCTGATCGACCCGCAGCGTCACCGGCTTGCCCCGGTAGGTCGCCGGCGAGAACCGCCAGCTGCGCGCCGCCTCCAGGACCGAGGCGTCGAAGAACCCGGGCGGATCCGACTCGATGATGCGGACGTCCTGCACGCTCCCCTGCTCGTCGATCAGCATCCTCAACACCACGTGCCCGCTGACCCGCTTGCGCTGGGCGTCCGGAGGCGGCACCGGCTGGCGGTTGCTGGGGAGCGGCTGCGGCTGCGTGTCGACGGTCTCCTCGGTCATCACCATCTGATCGGCGTCGCTCCCGCCCGCGAGCATCGCGGCGGTGAGATCCTCGAGGGCGGCCGGCGCGTCGAAGAGGGCGACGCCGGCGCCGAGCGCGGACATGTCGGTGGCAAGGTTCGGGCGGGGTGCGCGGGCCGCCCGGCTCGGGCGCGGCGGCGGCGCCTCGGCGACCCGGCGCTGCTCGTGCTTCGGCCGCTCCGCGGGCAGCGCGATCTCGGCCTCCATCTTGGCGACCTCCTCCTTGGGGCGGAGCACCCGGCGGTTCATCACCAGGAGGAAGCAGGAGAGGATCCCGCAGCCGGCGAGAACGGCCACGGCGCCTCCCAGGTACCGCTTGAGATGGAGCGACGCCACGAGCTCAGCGACCTCCGCCCAGCTCTTTGTCGGTGGCGACGGTGACGTCGCTGGCGCCGGCGATCCGACTCTGATCGACGACCTCCACCACCTTCTCGATCGCGATCGTCCGATCCGCGATCACCAGCACCTGCTTGTCGGCTCCGCCCCGGAAGGCGTCGCGCAGCTTGGATTGCAGCATCCAGACCTTGGTGGGGATGCCGTCGAGATAGACAGCCCCCTGCCGATCGATCGCGACCCGCAGCGCCTTGCTCGGCGCGGTCGAGGCGCTCTTCGCGCTCGGCCGCTCCACCTCCACGTGCGCATCCTTCTGGAAGGTCGTGGAGACCATGAAGAAGATGAGGAGAAGGAAGGTCATGTCGATGATCGGCGAGAGATCGATCCCGACCGCCGCTCGCTTCTTGATGATCGACTTCATGAGAGCGTCTCCTGGATCAGGAGGTCCTTGAGCTTGGCGAGCTCGAGCTCGAGCTCGGTCTGTCGCCGGTCGAGCAGCCCGCCCAGGATCAGGCCGGGGACCGCCACCACCAGGCCGAGCTCGGTCGAGTAGAGCGCCTCCGCGATCCCGCCCGCGAATCCCTCCGCCGGTCGCGCTGATGAACGTGCTGTCGCCGAGCGAGTCGAACGTCTCGATCATGCCGGTCACCGTCCCCAGCAGCCCGAGCAGCGGCGCCACGCCCACGATGCTCTGGACCAGCCCGCCGAAGCGGCCCACCTCCGTCTCCTGCGAGAAGAAGAGCTCATCGAGGCGATGGCGGAGCCGCTCAGGTTGGGTCTGAAGGAGGGTCCAGCCGTCGAGCGCCGCCTGCGACAGCACGCTGGTCGGCCGCACCATCAGCCCGTGGCGCACCTCCTCGAGCAACAGGCGCGCGCCCTTCTTCGTGCCGCCGTGGAGCATCACGTAGCGATAGCCGAGGCCGAAGAACAGGAGCACGGCGCACACCACCAGCGGCGGCATCACCTGCCCGCCCTTCATCAGGACGCGGCCCAGCTCCTGGAGCACGTGGGGCATGATCAGGCCGGCTCCGCCGCGGCGCCCGGGAGCTGCTCCACCGGGTCGGTGTCGCGGGACCGCTTGGTGTCGACGCCGGCGCTGGCGTTGATCACGCGGAGCGCCGAGTGCTGGATGTCTGCGATCAGCGAGTCGGCCCGGTTGTTGAGCAGCGTGCCGAGCAAGAGCGTGGGGATGGCGACGATCAACCCGAACTTCGTGGTGATCAGCGCCTCCGCGATGCCGCCGGAGAGCATGCGCGGATCGCCGGTCCCGAACTCGGTGATCACGTCGAACGTGGAGATCATGCCGGTGACCGTGCCCAGCAGGCCGAGCAGCGGCGCCACCGCGGCGAACAGCACGATCGCCGCGCCGAAGCGCTCGATCTTGGGGAGCTCGTGCAGCACCGCCTCATGGACGATGTCGTCGAGGATCTCGCGGTCGCGGTTCAGGCTCCTCAGCGTCACCTCGAGCACGCGGCCGATCGGGCTCCTCTTGGCGCGGGCGAGCTGCTGGGCCGCCTGGATCCGACCCTTGGCCACCAGCTCGACGATCTCGTCGGCGAAGGACTTGGTGGCGGCGCCGGTCACCGTCAGCGAGATCAGCCGGAACGCGATCATCAGGCTCGCCAGGAGTCCGACCAGCACGATGATGTAGGCGATGACACCGCCGGACTTGGTCTCGGTGGCGAGGTCCTTCTTGGCGCGCACGGCGACGGCCTTGTCCGCCGACTCGAACAGGAACGTCTTCATCACGCCGGGGTTCCTGCCCTCCTTCAGCGCGATCGCGGTGGCCTGCGCGGGCTCCTCCCAGAGCCGGAACATCCCGCCGCCGGTGGGCACGAGCGCGCCGGCGCCCTCGGAGCTGACGCCGTAGGCCGCGATCCCGCCGACGAACACCACGGTGCCGTCGACCTTCTTGCCGTCGGCGAGGAAGAACGAGCGCTCCTCCTTGCGGATGCGGTTGCCGTGCTCGATCAGCTCGGCGGCCGCGTTGAACACCGCCTCGGGCGTGGCCTCCTTGGCGTCGCTCATCCCCACCGCCTCGCGCGCGCGCGCCAGCGTCTCGGCGGCGAGCTCACGCTTGTCGGCGCTCTCGAGCGCGACCTCGGCGTCTCGAAGATGGCGCTCCGCCTCGTCCGAGCGGCGGCGGAGATCGAGGAGCTTGGCCTCGAGCGCCCCGAGCTCGGCGTCGGCCTGGGCCGTGCGCTTCTTCGACTCGCCGTCAATCTGCTCGAGGCGCGTCGAGAGCACCGCGTTCTCGGACTTGAGGAAGGCGAGCTCGCGCAGGTAGGCCTTTTCGAGCCCGCTCTCGGCGAAGGCGGCCGGCGAGGCGAGGAGGAGGACTGAGATCGTCAGAGCGCGCAGCATCACCGGACCTCCGAGATCGCGTAGGGGAGCTCGTAGAAGCCGACACGCACCCGCTTCTCCAGCGCCTCGAAGAGCGCCGCCGTGCGTTCGAGATCGGCTCGGTCCTGGAACGGCCGGTAGCCGAAGGTCCCGTCGGGCTGGCGAACGGCGGCCCCATACTTGCCGTCCGGCGTCTTGAAGTAGAGCGCGACCATCCCGAGGCGCGCGACCGAGGCCAGCATCTGCTCGCCGTCGACCTCGATCGTCTGCTGATAGAGGCCGTTCTCCCGCGTCAGCCGGACCTCGTCCTCGACCCAGGTCCACAGCCGGTTGAGCGCGACCGAGGGGAGGATCGTGTGGTCTTCGACCTCGCGGGCGATCTTGTGGAGCTCCTCCAGGCGGTCCTCGGTGCGGAACGGGATGCCCGACCGGACCGTCCGCTCCAGCGTCTGCACCGCGATCCCGATCGCCGGCGCGAGCTTGTCCTGCTCCTGCCCGGCCTCGGCAATCCGGCCCCGGATACGGCCCAGGTCCTGCTCGAGCTGCTGGAGCCGCAGCTGCTCCCGCTGGATCTCCGCCTCGACGCCGGCCTTCTGTGCCACCAGCGAGCGCATCTGGCTCTTGCCCGCCTCCTTCTTCTCCTCGATCTCGGAGGTCTTCGATTCGACCTCGCCGCGGAGCCTGGACAGCTCCGCGGCCATCTCGTCGACGGTCGACTGCGCGTGCGCGGTGGGGATCCCGAGCGTCGTGAGGGCTGCAAGCGTGAGGGTCTCGAGGAGTCTCATCGATGGCGACGAGATACTCACGGGCCTCCGTGTAGTTGAAGCGACTCTTCCGGATCGGGCTGGTGACAACGTTGTGACGAGTGCGCTCGAGCGTTGACAGCCTTCGAGGCCGCAACGAACGTCGCGAGCGCGTGTCGGATCTGATCCTGATCGTCGAGGACGAGGAGGATCTGGTGACCGCGCTCCAGTACAACCTCGAGCGCGACGGTTATCAGACTCGAGCTGCCCGTGACGGCGCCGCTGCGCTCGAGCTGGCGGCTCAACGACCGCTTCCCGATCTGATCCTGCTGGACCTCATGCTCCCCGATATGTCGGGAAAGGACGTCTGCCGTCAGATCCGCTCCGACCCCGAGACCCGGCACATCCCGATCATGATGGCGACCGCCAAGGGCGAGGAGGTCGATCGCGTGATCGGCTTCGAGGTCGGCGCCGACGACTACGTGGTCAAGCCCTTCAGCGTCCGCGAGCTCCTCCTCCGCATCCGCGCGATCATCCGCCGGGCCCGCTCCGAGGATCGGGCGGAGGGGCAGACCGTCTTCGGCGTGCTGCGGATCGACCGCGAGGGTCACGCCGTGTGGGTCGACGAGGAGTCGGTCCCGCTGACCGCGCTCGAGTTCAAACTCCTCCTGACGCTCTACGGCCGGCGCGGCCGCGTTCAGTCGCGCCGCCAGCTCCTGCACGACGTCTGGGACATCCAGGTCGACGTCGAGACCCGGACCGTCGACACGCACGTGAAGCGCCTGCGGCACAAGCTCCGCGAGGCCGGGCGCTACATCGAGACGCTCCGCGGCGTCGGCTATCGCTTCGTCGACCTCCCCGAGCACGCCCCGCCGGAGTGAAGCACCCCACTTCGCTCGCAGAGTCGTCACGCGCGCGCCCTCGTGACGCCACCCTCGAGGGGCAAGCTCGCGAGCGTGGACCACCTCGGCAATGTCGCGTTGCTGTTCGGGAGCGGATCGCTGCTCTTGGTCTTGGCTTCGACGGTGCTGGTGCTCGTCGAGCTCTCACGCCGCCGCCTGCGCCCGCAGCACTGCCCTCCCATCACCGTTCTCCGTCCCGTCAAAGGGATCGATCCCGGCTTCGAGGAGAACCTGATCGCGATCCTGTCGCAGGACTATCCGCGATTCCAGGTGATCGTCGGTGCGGCCGATCCGAGCGATCCCGCGATCGCGGCTGCGAGGAGGATCCTCGCCCGGTTCCCCGGCGTGGACGCACGGATCGTCGCGGGCGCGCCCAGCTTCGGGTTCAACCCGAAGGTTCGGAACCTGCGCTCCATGATCGAGGAGGCCCGCTACGACTGGATCCTCATCTCGGACTCGAACGTGCGCCCCGGCCCGGACTACCTCGCTTCGCTGGCCGCGGAGCTCGACGATCCGAGCGTGCGCCTGGTCCACAACCCGATCGCCGGGAGCGGCGCGCGATCGATCGGTGACGCCTGCGACCACCTCCACCTCGGCACCTTCATCACCGGCGCGGTCGCGCTGGCGCGGGCGGCCGCCGGCCACCAGTGTGTCATCGGCAAGTCGATGCTGCTGTCGAGGACCGACCTCGAGCGACTCGGCGGCCTCGCTCGAGTCAAAGACGCGCTGGCCGAGGACTATCTGATCGGCCGCATGTACACCGACGCCGGCCTGCGCGTGGTCCGCTCGCCGTACGTGGTCCACACGCCGGGCGCCGGCATCGGCCTCTGCGCGTTCATGGGCCGCCACCTGCGCTGGAACCAGATGCGCCGTCGCATCTCGCCGCTGTCGTACACGGGTGAGGTGCTCCTGAATCCGATCCCGTTCCTGCTCCTGGCGGCGCTCTCCCATCCCCAGATCGCGCTCGCCG
This sequence comes from uncultured delta proteobacterium, assembly GCA_963803435.1. GTDB lineage: Bacteria > Myxococcota > Kuafuiibacteriia > Kuafuiibacteriales > Kuafuiibacteriaceae > CAWDML01. The sequence continues at coordinate 2,669,958 of CAWDML010000001.1, forward strand.
GGGTCGCCCTCAAGTGCGCGGCCGACAGCATCCTTCTGGGCCCGCGGGGCCCACTCGGGCGCGCTCTCCTGATCCCACTCAAGGACGTGCTGATCCTCTTCGTCTGGCTGGCGGGCGCGTTTCACACCACGGTCGGGTGGCGCGGGCATCGGTTCCGCATCGGCGCCGGCAGCGCGCTGGTACCGTGCCCGGCGGGGCGCCCGTCTCGTCTGTTCGAGATCGACGCTGCGCTCCTGTGGAGCTTCCGCCGCTTCGAGAAGCCCGAGCTCACCGCCGCCGCCCGCGCGCTGACGCGCTCCGGCGATGCCGTCTCCTGGGCGATCGCGGGACTGGTCATGATCGGCGTCGGGGCGGGCCGGCAAGCGCTCTTGCTCGGCACCTCGGCGCTGTTCGCCACGCTGGTGGTCCAGGTCATGAAGCGATCGATCCGCAGGACTCGCCCCGATCGCATCCTCGTCGGGTTCGTGGCGCTCGCCGACAATCCCGACTCGTTCTCGTTCCCCTCCGGCCACACGGCGACTGCGTTCGCGGTCGCGACCGCCTTCCTCGGTGAGCCGACGATGCTGGTCCCGATGCTCTGGCTCCATGCGCCCAGCGTCGCCGCCAGCCGCTGCTATCTGGGAGCGCACTATCCGCTCGACGTGCTCGCGGGCGCGATCGTCGGAGTGATGGCGGGCGCCGGCGCCCGGATCATGCTCGGTTGAAATCGCACCGAGTTCACGCCACCCGAACGTGATCGTCACATCGCCCGGCGATGCTCTCGGCCGTGACACGATATCGAGCTCGCACCCTCTCACCCGACGACTTCGACACGATCATGTCCCTCGAGCGCGCCCTCTTCGGAGACTCCGAAGAGGGCGTGCTCGGTCCCTACTACGTCCGGCTGTGCTGCAGCTTCTTCGGCCGGACCTGCTTTCTCGCGGAGGTCGACGGCCAACCCGCAGGCTACCTGCTCTCGTTCGTCAACGGCCGCGAGGCCTACTGCACCACGCTCGCGATCCTCCCGGAGTATCAGGGCACGCGCCTCCTCCTGGCGCTCCTGCGCGAGTTCACGCGCGCGATCGCGGACCGCGTCGACGCCTGCTGGTTCACCGTCGAGGAGGACAACGAGTCGGCGCGAGCGCTGCACCGCATGCTGGGCGCGGTCGAGGAGTCGGTGATCCCGAACTTCTACGGGCCGGGCCGGGCGCGGATCGTCTCCCGCGTCGATCGCGCCGCCGTCGACCGGATGGCCGAGCGGTTCCGGCGCCTTGGTCTGATCGAGACCCAGAAGGTCGAGGAGGTCCACGCATGAGGTTCGCGCTCGCCTCTCCCGCTCCCGCTCCGCTCCGCAAGAGAGGTGCGATCGATCGCGGTCTCGACATGATCAATCTGGTCGGAGGGGTCCGCGTTCGCGGGCGCGTGCTCCCCAGCGATCCGGCCGCCCGGCTGCGCGCGCGCGCCCGCTCGTTGATGACCACGTGCGATCGGCTGCTCGAGATCCACGACGTCCAGGTGGAGCTGCTCGGCCAGCTCCCGCTCTCCGAGGGACCGATGGTGGTGGTGGCCAACCACCTCAGCTACCTCGACCCGATCCTGTTGGCGCGGCTCCTTCCAGCGACCCCGATCGCGAAGCAGGAGGTCGGCGACTGGCCGGTGCTGGGAGCCGCGGTGGCCGCGCTGGGCGCGCTGTTCGTCGATCGGACGTCGGTCGAGAGCCGAACGCGGGCGCTCCGCGGCGCGTTTCAATCGCTGTGCGCAGGGGCTTCGGTGATCAACTTTCCCGAGGGCTCCACCACGGATGGCCGCGACCTGCTGCCCTTCCACCGCGGGATCTTCGGGATCGCGATCAAGGCCGGCGTCCCGATCGTTCCGGTGCGGATCGACTATCCGGATCCGCGAATGACGTGGACCGCGGACGCCTCCTTTCTCCCCCACTACCTTCGCGTCCTCCGCATGCCGTCGATCGAGGCGAAGATCTGGGTCGGTGATCCGATCCAACCCTCACCGACGCGGCGCCCGGAGGAGCTCGCCGAGCGGGCCCGCGCCGTCATCAAAGACCGAGGAGATCGACGATGAACCAGCTCTCCGCCGCCGCCTACATCCGCCAGGGGCAGATCCCGTTCTACCGGCTCGAGGTCGTCGAGCTGGGCTCGTCGGTCCCCTACTCGGGCCGCGACGCGGTCCTGGTCGGCATCCCCTGGGACCAGAGCGTCACCTACCGCGCCGGCGCTCGCTTCACGCCGTGGGAGCTCCGGCGCGTGAGCGCGCTGGTGCAGACGTACCACCCCACGCACCGCGTCGACGTGTTCGACGTGCTCGACGCGATCGACGGCGGCAACATCGCGGTCCCGCCCTTCGACGCCGGGGCCGCTCGCGAGATGATCCAGGAGGAGGCTACCAAGATCCTCCAGGCCGGCGCCTCGCTGTACGCGGTCGGCGGCGACCACTCGATCACGCTGCCGCTGCTCCGCGCCGTCAACGCCGTCCACGGCCCGGTCGCGGTCGTGCACGTCGACGCCCACTTCGACACCAGCACCGGGGAGCTCTGGGGCGACGACTACCACCACGGCACGCCGTTCCGTCACGCGTTGATCGAGGGCCTGGTCATGCAAGGTGGCCTGCATCAGGTCGGCATTCGAGCCACCTGGGGCGGCAGCGACGAGGGCGCCTTCGCCGCCGACCGCGGGAGCCACATCTACGGGATGGCCCAGATCGACGACGGCGGGATCGATCGGGTGGCGCGCACGAGCCGCGAGTCCATCGGCGATGCTCCGGTCTATCTGTCGCTGGACATCGATGCGATCGATCCAGCGTTCGCGCCCGGCACCACGATCCCCGTCGCTGGCGGCCTCACCTCACGCGACGCGATCCGGCTCCTGCGCGGGCTCGCCGGTGTGCGGCTGGTCGGAATGGATCTGGTCGAGATCTGCCCCGCGCTCGATCACGCGGACATCACCCTCCATCTCGGAGCCCACCTACTCTACGAGGGGCTCGCGCTGCAGGCGCTGAACCAGCGATGAGACCGCGGGCGATCGTCCTCGTTCCTTCGCGGCCTGCGGGCGAGCTGGCGCGGGCCGTACGAAACGCCGGCGCGATCGGCGGGTCGGTGCTGGCTGTGGTGCTGGAGGCGGAGGAGCCCTGGTGGCGTCCTCAGCTCGTGGGTGGACCGGCCGACGGCGTGCTGATCCAACCCTTCGAGCGTGGGTCCGGCATCGCCCTCCTGGCCGCCGTCCTGCGCGTCTTCGGCGAGGATCCGGCGGCGCGGATCGTCGCGCTGCGTTCGCCCGATGCGGATCACCTCGCCGCAGCGCGGGCTGCCTGCGATCACCTCGACCGCGATGCGATCGTCCGTCTGACCCCGGCCGGCCGTTCGCCACCGACCCTGGTCGCGTCCGCCGGCGCACTCGTCCACCTGTATCACCGCGCGCATCCCAGCCTTCTCGGCGCATTCCTGCGGGACGCGAGCCACACGAGTATCGGATCTGCCGGCAGCCTCGACCACCTCTATCCCTGGCTCCCCGAGCTCGATCTGGATCGGGATGTCCTCCCGTTCCTCTCGACCATCCGGACGAACAGCGCAGTCGGCCCTTTCGATCTCGAGCTCGAGCACCGTTGACGGCCCCCGGTTGGGTCGCGTTCTCTCACCTCGATGATCCGTCGCGGCCTGGCGCTGGTGGTCGCGCTCGTCCTGGTCCGGTGGCTGCCTGCGTGGTGGTGTGGCCGCGACGCAGAGCGCTGGATGCGCGGGGACCCCGAGACCCAGCGTGCGCTGGCGGCGGCCCTGGTGTCGTTCGAGCGACGCGACGCCGAGCGAGCGAAGAAGCCGGCCAAGGATCGGTTCGCCGGCGAGTGGGCGCTGGTCACGCATCAGATGACGGCCCTCGGGCTGGCGCAGCTCTGCCTGGCCCACCCGGAGTGGAGGCCCAACTACGCGCCGGTCGTGACGCGGGCGGCGATCCAGAGCTTCCGGCCCGAGATGCGCGACTTCGGGACGCGCGCCTGGCATGGAGAGGACGCGCTGGCGAGCCTCGCCAGCTCGCACGGCCACGCGTACCTCGCCTACTCGGCGCTGGCGATCGGGATGGCGCGGCTCCTCGACCCTTCGTTTCCCGCCGAGGTGGCGGCCAAGCACGACGCGCTTCGCCGCCTACGAGCGCCGGCTGCTGGCGTGACAAGTTGCAAACGCGCGACGGCAAGGCGGTCTACCCCCGCAGGAAGAGTATCGTCGAACCGGCGCTCGGACAGATCAAAGGGGCACGAGGATTCCGCCGGTTCTCGCTACGCTCCTTCTTCAAGGTACGAGCCGAGTGGGACGCTCGTCTGCCTCACCCACAACCTGCTCAAGCTCTACCGATCGAAGCTCGCGACCGTCGCGAGCGTCTGACTCAAGGCAGCCATCTTCAGATCGGGACCCGGACCGGGACCGGGACCCGGACCGGGGTCGCGTGAGCGCTTACGCGCTACACGCTCCTAGCCGCCTACTTCGCCGGCTTCGCCGATCGCGCGCTGGCCGCCGAGCTCGCAGGCGCGCTCCTGTCCCAGGAGTCGACGTTCCTGGGCTTCGGCGCGATCCGCGAGTACGGGCCCGGTCACCACGGGCTCGGCGACGTCGACAGTGGTCCGGTGATCCTCGGCGTGTCCGTCTCAGCGACCGGCTTCGCGCTGGCGCCGGCGCGCGCTTTCGGACACCGCGAGGCGTTCGAGCGGCTCTACCGCACCACTGATCTCTTCGGCGTCCCGATCGAGACGGACGGCGAGACGCCGCTTCGCCACCGGCGGACCGATCGGCAACGCGCTGTTGCTGGCGTTTCTGACCAGCGGCCCCGAGCTCGCGGGGCAGGCAGAGTGATGCGTTGGCGTGCCGGTCTTCGGTTCGTCCGCGTGGAGCTCGGCCTGCTCCTGCTCTACGCGTTCACGCGCTGGCTGTTCGCGATCTCCACCGTCGACGACGGCCTGCTCTCGCCGGACGGCGGCGTGAGCCTGGGCGTGGTGGGGCTCGGGCTGCTGGTGATCGTGCTTCGGGTCGGTGTGCTCTTCGGCGTGCCTGCGATCCTGGCCTACCGGCTCTTGTTCGTGCGGCGCGAGCTCACGCGCGCGACTCTCGAGCCCCCGGCCGCCGGATCAGCACGTACAGGCCTGGGATGAAGATCGCGTTCACGAACGTCGAGACCAGCATCCCGCCGAACACCGTGGTACCGAGCGAGTTGCGCGCGGCCGCTCCGGCGCCCGAAGCCACCATCAGCGGGACCACGCCGAGCAGGAACGCGATCGAGGTCATCAGGATCGGCCGTAGCCGCACGCCCGCCGCCTCGATCACCGCGTCGACAGGGCTCCTCCCCTGCTCGCGGAGCTGCTCGGCGAACTCGACGATCAGGATCGCGTTCTTGCTGGCGAGACCGACGAGCATGACCAGGCCGACCTGGCAGAAGACGTCGTTGGCGAACCCGCGGAGGGCCTGGAGGGTGAGCGCGCCCATGATCGCGAGCGGCACCGAGAGGATCACCACGAACGGGAGCTTGAAGCTCTCGTACTGCGCCGACAGGACCAGAAACACGAAGATCAAGCCGAGCGCGAAGATGAGCAGCGTCTGGCTTCCGCTCTCCTTCTGCTCGAGGCTGATGCCGGTCCACTCGTAGCTCATCCCCTGCGGCAACGTCTCCGCGGCGATCTCGTCCATCGCCGCCAGGGCCTGGCCGGAGGACACACCCGGCGCGCCCTGGCCGTTGATCTCGGCCGAGCGGAAGAGGTTGTAGCGGCGGACGATCTGCGCGGAGGTCTTCGGCGTGATCTTCACCAGCGCCTCCAGCGGGATCATGTCGCCGCTCTCGCTCTTCACGTAGAACCCGCCGATGTCGCTGGGGCTGTCGCGATACCGCTGCTCGGCCTGCACGTACACGCGATAGGTGCGGTTCGCATAGTTGAAGTCGTTGACGTACTGGCTGCCCAGGAGCACCTGGAGCGTGCCGAACACCTGCTCCAGCGAGATCCCGAGCGCCTTCGCCTTCTGGCGATCGACCTGGATATCCAGGATCGGCGTGTCGGAGGTGAATCCGGTGAAGATCCCCCTGAGCCGCGGATCCTGGTTGGCGCGGGCGACCAGCTCGTAGGTGGCGCGGGAGAGGTCGCCGAGCGTGCGGCCCGCCGAGGTGTCCTCCACGACGAGCTGGAAGCCGCCCACCGTGCCGACGCCGCGGATCGCGGGCGGTTGGAACGGGACCACGCGCGCGCTGCCGATCCGCCCCAGCGGTCCGCGGAGCCTCTCCACCACGCTCGCCACCGACTGCTCCGGCTTGGTCCGCTCCTCCCAGGGATGCAGCAGCGCGAAGACGGTCGCGAGGTTCGGCCCGGTGCCGCTGAACGTGAAGCCGCCGACCATGAAGACGACGTTGACCTCGGGGAGCTCGCGAACGACGCCATAGACCTCGTCGAGGACCTTCTTCGTCTGCACCAGCGAGGTACCTTCGGGCGCCTGCACCGAGATGATCACGTAGCCCTGGTCCTCGTCCGGGATGAAGCCGGTCGGCACCGACCGGAGCAGCAGGACGGTCGCGAGCACGCAGACCAGGAACGCCCCCAGGATGGCGAGCGGGCGCCGGAGGATCCGCCGGAGCGCGGCGGCGTAGCGTCGGCGGGTCCAGTCGAGGGCGCGATCGATCTGTCGAAACACGATCCACTTCTCGCCGTGGTCGTGCTTCAGCACGAGCGCGCTGAGCGCCGGCGTGAGCGTGAGCGCGCAGAACGTGGAGAGCCCGACCGACGCGGCGATCGTCAGCGCGAACTGCCGGTAGATCGAGCCGGTGGTCCCGGGGAACAGCGCGACCGGGACGAACACCGCGATCAGCACGATCGAGATCGCGACCACCGCACCCGCGACCTCCCGCATCCCCTCCGAGGTCGCCTGCGCCGCAGGCAGCTTCCGCTGCACCATGATGCGCTCGATGTTCTCGATGACCACGATGGCGTCATCGACCACCAACCCGGTGGCGAGCGTGAGCCCGAAGAGCGTGAGCGTGTTGATCGAGAAGCCGAACAAGCGCACGAACGCAAAGGTCCCGATCAACGATACCGGGAGCGTCAGCGCGGTGATGAGCACGCTGCGCCAACCGTGCAGGAACAGGAAGATCACCAGGATCACCAGCGCGATCGCCTCCGAGAGCGTCTTGACCACCTCGTCGATGGAGGCGCGCACGGCGAGGGTGGTGTCGGACCCGGCCTTGAACTCGACGCCTTGCGGAAAGTCCTTGGCCAGGCGATCCATCTCGCGCATCACCGCGTCGCGGACGTCGAGCGCGTTGGCCGTGGGCAGCTGGAAGATGCCGATGCCGACGCCGGCCCGGCCGTTGAACTCGAGGAGCTGCCCGTAGTTCTCGGCCCCCAGCTCGGCGCGGGCGACGTCTGAGAGGCGCACGACGCTTCCGTCGGGTCCGCGGCTGAGCACGATCTGCTCGAACTCCTCGGGCTCGACCAACCGGCCCTCGGCCTGAAGCGCGATCTGGTACTTCTGGTTGCTGTCGGCTGGAGGCGAGCCGACCTGTCCCGCGGCGACCTGGACGTTCTGCTCCTGAAGCGCGCGCACCACGTCCTGGGTGGTGAGCCGCCGCTTCGCCAGCGCGATCGGGTCGAGCCAGATGCGCATGGAGAACTTGCGTTCGCCGAAGATGCGAACCTCACCGACGCCCCTCACGCGCTTGAGCGCGTCCTTCAGGTAGACGTCGGCATAGTTGCTGAGGAACTTCGGATCGTAGCGCTCGTCCGGGCAGTAGAGGCCAAACGCGATCAACAGCTGCGTCGAGGCCTTGTTGACGACGATGCCCGCCTGGTTGACCTGGGCCGGAAGCCGGGCGGCCGCGCGGCTCACCCGGTTCTGTACGTCCACCGCGGCGACGTCGAGATCGCGCGTCGGCTCGAAGGTGATGACGATGTTACTGATGCCCTCGTTGCTGCTGGTGGAGGAGATGTACTTCATCCCCTCCACGCCGTTGAGCTCCTGCTCGAGCGGCAGCGTCACCGCCGTCTCCACCACCTCCGAGCTGGCGCCGACGTAGACGGCCGTGACGCTCACGGTGGGCGGCGCCAGATCCGGGTACTGAGCGATCGGGAGGGTGGGGATGACCAGCGCACCGGCGAGCGTCACCACGATGCAGCAGACGGAGGCGAACACCGGTCGTCGGATGAAGAAGTCGACGAACACCTGATCAACCTGCCTGCTTCACGATGATCGGCGCGCCGTCGCGCAGCGACTGCAGAGAAGAGGTCGCGATCCGATCCCCTTCCTTGAGTCCACCCTCGACCACGTAGGAGGTATCGCCGAGCGCACCGAGAGACACGGGGCGTCTCTCCACCACCAGCTTGCCGTCCTTCTCGAGCACCACGAACACGAACGGCTGCCCGCTCTGCCGCACCACCGCGAGCGCCGGGACCTGGAGCGCCTTCCGCGTCGAATAGACCACGCGGGCCCGCACCAACTCGCTCGGGCGCAGCCGGACGGTGTTCTGGAAGACCGCCTTCACCTCGACCAGCTGGGAGCGCGGATCCGCCTCCGGCGCGACGAAGAAGATCGGACTGGTGAGGAGAACCTCATCCTCCTCGTCGAGGATCTCGACGACCGTGTCGGGCGCGATCTCCCGCGCGCGCTGTGCCGGGATCCAGACGGTCAGCTCGAGCACGTCCGCCTGCGCGATGCTGGTGATCTGGGTGGTGGCGGTGACGAAGTCCCCCACGCGGGCCTGGACGTTGCCGACCACGCCGGGTACCGCCGCGCGGATCACGTGATACTGGAGCTGGACCTGGCGCTGCGAGACCATCGCGTCGGCGGCGCGGGCGGCCGCCTTGGCCGCCTCCACGTCCGCCCGGCTCCGCTCGATCTCCTCCGCGGTGGCCAGGCCCTCCTTGTAGAGCGCCTCGGCCCGGTCGCGCGTCCGCTTCGCCAGCTCGAGCTGGGCTCCGGCCGACTCCCGCTGCGCGTTCGCGGAGTCGAGCGCCGCGGTCTCCTCCCGCGCGTCGACCTCGATCAACGGGGCCCCGGCCTCCACCCGGTCGCCCGGCCGCACGTGGATCTTGCGGATGTAACCGGCCACCTGGGGGAGGACGGTGACGCTCGCGCGGGAGAGGAGCGAGCCCAGATATGCGCCCGTGTCGCGCACGTCGGTGGGAGCCAGCGCGAGCACCTCGACCTCGCGCGGAGGGGGCGCCGCGGGCGGACCGTGCCCCGCGCCGTCGCACGCCAAATCCAGGAGCAGGGCACCTGCCCACATCGCCGCGATCAACCTTCGCATCGAGCCTCCGTGAGAAATGCGTCGAGCCGGGCCTGCACCCACTCGAACTCGCGCAGCGCCAGGTTCAGCTCCGCTTGTCTCAGCACGGCCGCGGTCTGGACCAGCTCGAGGCTGGAGGCGCGCCCCATCTCGAAGGACCGTCGCGTCAGCGCGTCCGTCCGGGCCGCCAGATCCCTCGCATCCGTGGCGGCATCGACGAGCATCTTCGCCACCTCCTCGGCGCGCCGCGATCGCGCGACCTCGACCTCGATCGAGCGCCGCAGCGCTTCAGTTGCCTGCGCGACCTGTTCCCTGAAGCCCTCGCGCTCCTCGACCTGGCCTTCCCGGAGCCCGCCCTCCCAGAGCGGGAACGAGAGGATCGCCGAGATGCTCCAGGTCGCAAATCGGCCGGGCCCTGGGTCGGTGGTCAAGGCGAAGACGCTGCTGTTCACCCCCAGGCGGGGGAGATAGCCGGCCGAGGCCTGCTTTCGCCCCTCCTCCGCCGCGTCGAGCTGCGCCTGAGCCGAGACCAGATCGGACCGCGTCTCGGAGGGACCGAGCGGCTGGCAGTGCTTGCGGGTCTCCTCGACCAGACCCTCCAGCGCGAACGCGTGCGTCACGCCCACCTCGCCGGGCACGCCGAGCAGCTCGCCGAGCGCCTCGCGCGTCCGCCTCAGCTGCTCGTCACCGAGGATCACGGCCGTGCGGGCGACCGCCACGTCCTGGCGCACCCGAACCACGTCGAGCTTGGTGGCCGCGCCCAGCTCGAACGTGCGGCCGGTCAGCGCGACCCGCTCGAGGGCCTGGCGCAGGCCGACCCGGTTGATCTCGGCCGCCCGCTCCGCCGCGACCACTGCGATCAGCGACTGCGCGAGGCCCTGTGTGACGCGGCGCTGGACGTCGAACAGGTGGGCCCGAGCGCTGCGCTCGCCCGCCGCCGCCGCGCCCAGCCCGCGCCAGGCGGACAAATCCACGACGGACTGCTCGACGGAGATCGCAGCGGTCGCGACCGGGCTGGTGGGCGTGCGATCGCTCGCCGCCACCGCCGCGCCTCCACCGGTCAGCACGGCGATGTCCGGATTGAGCAGATCGTAGGCGGCGACCAGCGCGACGCCCGCGTTGGGGAGCAGCACCGAGAGCGACTGCCGCCAGGAGCCCTCTGCGCGCTGGAGGCCCGCCTCCGCGCTGCGAAGCTCCGTCGACTGGCGCCGGAGCATCGCCTCCGCCTGGTCCCAGGTCGCGATCTCCTGGGACGCGCGCGCCACCGGAGCCACCAGCGGATCGCTGAGCTCGACCTCGAACGGTCGGGGCGGCGCCAGCGTCGACGTCGGCACTTCGGCCGGCCCGGCCAGCAGCAAGACGATCGGAACGGTCCACATCCGCCGGCTCCCGAAGTAGTTGGCAATAGTTGTGAAAGTCAAATAGCGTCGCGAGCGGGATGAAGGTCGTCGAGGACTTCGGTCGCCTGTGCCGGACCATCCATCGCAGAATGGTCCATCGGGTTGCCCTGAAGTCGAGCCGCCCCTACCAGCAGCTCCGCGCCCTCCGCGCCCTCGAGCAGGAGAAGATCGAGACCCAGAATGCGCTGGCCGAACGCCTCTGTATCGACGCGCCGGCCACCAGCCGTCTGGTCCGCCACCTCGAGACCGCCCGCCTCCTCCGGCGCCACCCCGGCGAGGACAAACGTTGCGTTCGACTCGAGGTGACCCGCAAGGCCCAGCGCGAGGTGGAGACCCTGAGCCAGACCCTCGAGTGGATGAACCGGGAGGTGAAGCGCCACCTCACCGTCTCGGAGGTGAAGGCCTTCGCGCGGATCCTGGCCAAGCTGAACCGGGCCCTGGAGGACGAGGTCGAAGAGGAGTGAGGTCAGCCCGCGAAGCCCGGACGGCGAGCGCGGGGCCCGAAGGAGCGCGTGCCGCGGCTCGAGCGCTGCCGCCGGCCGCCCATTCGCGACGCCGGCGGTGCCTCGGCCTGGGCCGCCTTCGCCGAGGGCGAGAGGTGGTACGGGTGGTCGGAGAACACCGTGAGCTGCTGGCGGATCAACCGCTCGATGCTGCGAAGATACGGCTGCTCGTCGGCGTCGCAGAAGGAGATCGCCGCGCCCTCGGCGCCAGCGCGGGCCGTCCGGCCGATCCGATGCACGTAGCTCTCGGGCTCATTCGGAAGATCGTAGTTGATCACGTGGGTGATGCCTTCGACGTCGATTCCACGCGCCGCGATGTCGGTCGCCACCAGCACGCGCACCCGACCCCGCTTGAAGGCGTCGAGCGCCCGCTGCCGTGCGCCCTGTGATTTGTTGCCGTGGATCGCCTCGGCCGGCACCTTGATCGCGCCGAGCTGTTTCGCGACTTGATTGGCGCCCCGCTTGGTCCGGGTGAAGACGAGCGCACGGTTGATCCGCGGATCGCTCAGGAGCTCGCCGAGGAGCGCGCGCTTGTCGCCACGTCGCACGAACAGGACCCGCTGGTCGATCCGATCGGCCGTCGCCGAGATCGGCGCGACCGCCACCCGGATCGGATCGATGAGGAGATCCGAGGCGAGGCGGGCGATCGCATCCGGCATCGTCGCCGAGAACAGCAACGACTGCTTCTTCTTGGGGAGGAAGGAGAGGATGCGCTCCACGTCGCGGATGAAGCCCATGTCGAGCATCCGATCGGCCTCGTCGAGAACCGCGATCTCCACCTGATCGAGCTGGATGTGTCCTTGACCGATGAGGTCGAGGAGCCGGCCCGGCGTCGCCACCAGCACCTCCACGCCTCGCCGCATCGCGGCCACCTGGGGCCGCTGGCCGACACCGCCGTAGATGACGGTGTGGCCAATCTCGGTGAAGCGGCCGTATGCGCCGAAGCTGTCGTCGATCTGCGCCGCCAGCTCTCGCGTGGGGGTCAACACGAGCGCCCGCGGTCGCCGCGGCTGCGCGCGCTTGCCGCGGCTGAGATGCTGGAGGATGGGGAGGGCGAAGGCGGCGGTCTTGCCGGTCCCGGTCTGCGCGCAACCGAGGAGGTCGCGGCCCTTCAGCACGTGGGGGATCGCTTCGCTTTGAATGGGGGTCGGGGTCTCGTAGCCTTCGGCACGGATCGCCCGGAGAAGGGGCTCGATGAGCCCGAGCTCGGAGAAATTTTTGTCTGTCATTCCTGTCCTGCGACCCGCCCGCGCGATGAGGGGCCCGCGGTTCAACTCTCGGATGGTGACGGGTCGGAGGGAGTGCCAATGACGCGCTTCGCGCGATCGCGAGAGGATGTTTCTCCGGCAGTTGGACCCGTCTGGCGTGCCATGTCAAGAAAACTTGCAATTCGGGGATCGAAATCGAACGGTTGCGGGCAACCACCGCCGGCGCAGCGGGTGAAAGCCGGACCCGCCGGTGGCCACGGGCGGTATCGAGGCGTCATGCGCTCGCTGCTCGCGCTCATGCTGCTCATCGTCCCGGCGGAGGCGTACGCCGTTCCAGCGCCGCCTCAGTGCCCCTGGATGTTCGGTTTCGTCGATCCGCTCCAGCCGATCACGGGCGATGGGCTCGCGCCGAACAGCTCGATCTGGCTGAGGGACTACGGCTCCCACACCTTCGCAGTCTTCGACGCCGATCGCGACGTCGAGGTCGAATCGGAGGAGACGCGGACGCTGCTCACCGCGACACAGGGCGCGCTGGTCCAGCTCCGGCCGCTCGCCGGCTTTCGCACCGGCGCCCGCTACGAGGTGCGCTCCGACGCCGTGAATCCGGGGCCGCTGGTCGTCGACACGGCCACCGACACCGAGGCGCCCGCGCCGCCGGTGGTGACCGCGACCCGGAACATCACCAGCCCGTACGACCTCTGCGCGACGGCCGGCATCATCTTCGAGGTGACGCCGCCGGACGAGCCGGTCATCGAGCTGCTCGAGGACGCGAGCAGCGGAGCGCTGCTCGAGAATCGGCGTGGGCTATCGCGGGATCTCTCCGAACCTGACGGTGCCCGCGCTCGCGAACATGCCTCTGTCCGTGCGGGTGGTGGCGATGGATCTGGCCGGCAATCGCTCGGAGGCGACCGACACGTTCACGCTCGATTCGGGGAGCACCCCCGTGATCCAGGGCCGGCCGGGCGGCGGACCGCTCGGCGATAGCCCAGACGGCGGTTGCCGGTGCGTGCGATCCCAGACGAACGCGGCGGGGCCGCTGTTGCTGCTCGGAATGCTGTTGCTGCTGAAGCGCCCGCGGCGGCTCAGTCCTTCGGGTGCAGCAGCTGAAAGACGAGCTTCATCCCGCCGATGATCCGAGGCCCGGGCCGGAACAGCCCGCCGAGCTCCACCGCATGCACGCGCCCGTGCTTCACCGCCGGGATGGTGCTGAAGCGCGCCCACGGCTTCGGGCCGGCCAGCCCGTGGACCTCGGAGGCGTCGATGATCACGTCGGGCTGCGCCACCACCAGCTGCTCGGCCGACCAGTGCGGGTACGCGCCGCCGGCGGCAGCCCCGACCACGTTCCTTCCGTTGAGCGCCGCCACGATGGTGTCGGCGAAGCTCCCCGGCCCGGCCACCACGAGCGGATTCCATCCGTAGATGACGGCCACCTTGACCGGCGGGAGCCGCGCCGCCTTCTTGGAGAGCTGCAACAGCGCGGCGATGATGTCCCGCTCCAGATCCTTTCCCCGCTTGGCGGCGTCCTCTCCCAGCACGGGACCGACGCCGCGGATCGCGTGGAAGACGTCCGCGAAGCTGTTGCCGGGCACCACCAACACGGGCACGCCCAGCTCGGCGATCCGCTCCAGCGCGGGACGGTTCCCTGCGTTCGGTACCCCGATCACCAGGTCGGGCGAGAGGGCGATGATCGCCTCCGGGTTGGGGTCCAGGAAGCCGCCGATCTTGGGTAGCTTCGCCACCGCGGGCGGATAGTCGTCGTAGCGCGAGACGCCGACCACGCGGCGGCCCGCGCCCAGCGCGAAGATCAGCTCCGTCACGCTGGGCGCCACCGTCACGATCCGCTCGATCGCCTTCGGCCGCGCCTTCGAGAGCCACTGCGTCTCGACGCTGGGAGGATCCGTCCAGGGCACACCGGCGAGGAGGAGGAGGAATGCGATCATGGTCCCAGCACCTTTCTGAGCTCGATCGGCACCAGCTCCGAGGCGATCCCCATCAGCGCCAGCAGATCGGGGCCCACGAAGTCGACGCCGCGCCGGCCCGGTCGCCGCGCCACGATCTGGAGCCCGTCGAATACGGGACGCCCCGGTCCGATCACGAGCGGCGAGAAGAACGGTGCTGGATCGAGCTCACCCGTCCGCGCGTCGAGGATGTGCAGGAGGTCGGTGTCGAAGGACGGGACACCGACGAGCCCGCCTCCGAGATCGACCAGACGAAAGACGCTATCGACGGCCTCGTCGTTGAGCGCCACCTCCTCCGTCGTTTCACCCGATCGAAGCTGGAGGCGCGCGCTCGCCAGCGAAGCCACCACGATCCGGCCCGCCGCGATCAACGCGGAGCCGGGCGCGAAGTCACCCAGACCGATCCGATCGGTCACCGCGAGCGTCACCGGATCGAAGAACGTGAGGGCACCCTCGCTCAGCGGATGCACACCGTCGCGCTGATCGATGATCCCGGAGCTCACCGCCAGCCCGCGCCCGTCGTCCAGAATGCGGAGCTCCTGCGGGTCGAGCGCGTCGAGGATCAACAGCAGCGGCGCAGCGTCCAGGTCGTCGAGCGACCACGACGCGATCACGCTCGGCACGAACACCGGGCCGCGCTCGCCGTCGAGCCGCCGCGAGACGAAGCCGGTATACGCGACCAGGAGGCGATCGCCTGCGGTCGCCATGGCCTGCGGCGCGCGGGCGGTGAACCGCTCCACCTCGGTCTCCGGCGTGCCGTCTCCGTCGACGTCGGCCGGGCGCGACAGCGGGAAGGGCCGCTCGAGCACGACCGTGGGCGGTGCCAGGGAACGCTCGACCGTCCCCGCCGCCAGATCGATCAGCTGCACGCGGCCGCGATCGAAGTCCGAGACCGCGATCCGGCGGCGCTCGGCATCGATCACCGCGGCGAAGAACGGCCGCCCCTCGGTCCGCACGCCCTGGTCCGAGAGGCCTCGGGAGAGATCCACCACGCTGACGCCGGCGTCGCCCGAACGGACCAGGACGCCGTACGCGCCCTCCCCCGCGCCCGCGATCACCAGATCGTTCGGGAGGCTCCCAGCGCCGGCCAGCACCGGCCGCACCGCCTCCTCCCGCGCGCGATTCGGCTGGCGGAGCCGATACTCGAGCCCGGCATCCAGCCGCAGCGGATCGTCGCCGGACAGCAGCACGCGAAAGCGCCCATCAGCGTCGGGCACGATCGTCTGATCGCCGGCGCGGATCGGCCCCTGGAGCGCGCCGTCGAACCCGCCGAAGAGCGCGCCACCGTCCGTCTTCACGTAGTACGTGAGCTCCGGGCGCACGCCGGGCACGTCGGGGATCGGCCCCTCCAACGGCCGTGCTGTGTCCGTCCCGCCGCACGCGGCCGCCAGCCCGAGCACCACGATCGCGCGGCGACTCACGACGCACCCGTCGTGCGGACCGCGAGCGACACGAAGTACGCTCGGCCCGGTAGCGGGATCTTGTTCACCGACTGGAGACCTCGATCGTCGAGCAGGTTGGTGGTTCGAAACGCGACCGAGAGCCAGTCGAGCGGGCTCGCCTCCAGACCCGCGTCCCAGCGGACGAACACCGGTACGCGGGTCTCCTCCCGATCGGATCCGACGCGCGTCGAGGTCGGCCCGAACCCGCGGACCGACGTGAACACCGTGACCGGTCCAATCCCGAGATCGAGCTGACCCGCCGCGCTGTAGAGCGGTTGAGTGGGGAGGCGCTCACCGGTCTCCACCAGCTCGGAGAACAGGAGCGAGAGCGATCCGGAGGCGCGAAGTCGGACCAGGCCCAGCGTCAGGTCGCCGTCGAGCTCCAGCTCGCCGCCCAGCGCGCGCGCATCGCCCAGGTTCTCCGGCCGGACCTCGAACGCGTTTCTGTTCACGTACAGGATGACGTCCGAGATGCTCCGCGCGAACACGCCGGCGGAAGCGCGCAGGTGCTCGATCCCCCAGTCGGCGCCCAGCTCCGCCTCCCACGCGGTCTCCGGCGAGAGCGCCGGGTTCCCCGAGAACCCCGCCTCCGACGGGCGGTAGAGCTCGTCGATCGAGGGCGTACGCAGCGAGCGACCGATCCCGAACCGCAGCACCAGCCCGTCCGCCGGCGCGCAGGTGAGGCCGGCGCGCGGAAGGAGCGCGACGCTCTGGCCGCCGACACCGACGGCACGGGCCGCCGCGAACAGCGTCGCCGATCCCAGCGCCAGCTCG
Source organism: uncultured delta proteobacterium (assembly GCA_963803435.1). Lineage (GTDB taxonomy): Bacteria > Myxococcota > Kuafuiibacteriia > Kuafuiibacteriales > Kuafuiibacteriaceae > CAWDML01. The sequence goes on from CAWDML010000001.1 coordinate 2,686,479, forward strand.
TCCGAGAGCGCGAGCGACCAGCGAAATCGCGACGGATCACCGTGCTCGGTCGAGCGCGCGATCTCGCCGCCCACCTCGGCGAGCGCCCGCGCGAGCTGCCCGCCCGGGAGCTCGATCTCGGCGCCAGCACCCGCGGTGGTGGCGACGAACGCGCTCTTCGACATCACCTCGAGCGGGGGATCCTCGTAGGCGAGCGAGAGGAATGCGCCGCTGATCCCGAGCGTGAGGAGCCCGCGCGGGATCGGGTGTTCGACCCCGATCCGCGCGTGTGCGTTCGCCTGGGTCTCGCGCGCCTCGGGGTGCTCGTCGGAGATCAAACCCGGCACGCCGGCGCGTCGAAACGATCCGAAGGCCGCCGCGGTGACGCGGTTGTCGCCGAGCGACTGCTCGGCCGAGAGCGCCACCGAGCCGCGGCGCGCATCGTTGTTGGTCCGCCTGCGCTCGACGTCGGAGAGCCCGAACGCGCGATCGGCGTAGTCGAAGCCGCCCGCGGTCTGCTGATAGCTCGCCGACAACGAGAGCGGCGCCATCGCCGCGTAGCCACCGGCCGTGATCGTCCCGAACAATCCGCCGCTCATCGACGCCGATGCGGAGGGTTCGTCCTTCGGCCGCCGCGACTCGACCAGCAGTACGCCGGTGAGGGCGCCGTCCCCGTAGAGCGCGCCCTGGCCGCCCCGCAGCACGCGCATCGAGCCCACCGCCTCCGGGTGAAGGATCCCGAGGTCCACCCCGGTCGCGAAGGAGGATCCCAGGACCACGCCGTCGACCACCGTCAGCAGCTGCGCAGGCGCGCCGCCGCGGATGGTGAGCCGCCGCTCGCCGACCGGACCGCCGAAGTCGAGGGCCCGCGCACCGGCCACGGCGTCCAGGAGCTCGCCGATCTCTTCGCCTCGCCGCCTGGCCTCGCGAAGCCGCTCGGCGGAGAGGTCGGACGACGACGCGCTGGGATCGCCGGTCACCGCGGGCATCCCGGTGACGACGAGCTCTTCGGTCGCGGTAGAGGTGGCCGTCGACGAAAACGCGGCCAATAGTATGGAGAGTCCGCTCAAGTTCCCTCCCTCCCGTTCCACGAGGAGGATCGAGTCATTGCGAGCGGTCGGTCTCCTGGCTCACAGGCTTCACGCGCGCCGCCTTCCCCGACCGGCGGATCGCGGGATCCGAGGTCGAGTGGCCTGCCGGCGCACGCTGCGCAAAGCGCGCCTGCTCACAGTGGCGGGTCCGCGCCGGAATCGCACCGGCTTCTCGAGCACCCGCTCGCCGGGAGAGTAGCGCCGGGCCGTCCGGCCGCTGTCAAGGGCAGCCGTGGGCCTCGCAGACCAGGTCGCTCCGATCGGCGGCCAGGCTGATGCCGAAAGCGGCCGCGAACACCGCCGCGCCCACCGCCGCCTCGATCCAGGGGATGCGGTCGTCGTCGGGCTCGATCAGCGGACCGACGATCCACGCCGCGCCCAGGCCGGCCAGGCTGTAGCCGAGCGGAAGGATCGGTGGGCCCTTGCCGTTGGCGCCGACGGCGGGATCGGCCGAGATCGCACCGAACCGGAGGAACGGGCCGGAACAAGCGCCGCTCCCGCCGACGCAGATGTCCTCGCGGTCGAGCGTGCTCCGCGCGACCGCCGCGTAGATCATCAGACCCACGCCCGCCGCCGCGCTGGCGACGCCGCCCCAGAAAACGGTCTGCTTCAGCACGAAGCTCACGTTGCTGGGCTTCTTGATCGGCGTCGCGCGCAGCCGGGCAGTCTGGCCGGTCTCGACGACCACCTTGCCCGTGTACTCCTCGAAGTCTTCGCTCCTGAGCGAGATCTGGCGCTCACCCGGGTGAACGTCGAGGATCTTCGCCTTGCCGGCGATGGTGGTGCCGAGGCTGACACCGTCGAGCTCCACCGCAAACGGGACCGCTGCGTCCACGTCGATCTCGATCGAACCGAAGGGCCGCCACCGTCCCGCCTGCTCGAAGGCTTCGCGCAGGTGGCTCTCGATCAACGCCTGCACGTAGGCGCGGAGCTGCTCGCTGCTCTCCACATGCTCGACGATCGGTGGGCGCGCGATCACCGAGAAGCGCGAGATCTCGTCCTCGACCTCGTCGAGCTCGTCGGACGTGGGCTGCGAGGAGCGAGAGCGCCGCCGGTAGACGTGCTCGAGCGCGTCCTCGACGTCGATCAGGAACGCAGCCAGCCGGTCGCCGCCCTCCGCGGCCGCCGCCGAGATGATCAACAGATAGCGGGGCTGGTTCCGTTTGCCACGGAGCTCGTGCTTGACCTCCGAGTAGGTCGACGGCAGCGACTTCCGCATCGTCATCCACGGCTCGGAGCTCTCCTCGACGAGGCAGGTGAGGCGATGTCGCTTGGCCGAGGACTCGGCGCATCGATCGACGATCGGGTCGTCGAGCTCCGTCACGTCGAGATCGGTGTTCTCCTCCACGGCCGTGTCCACCCAGCGGATGACCTCGGAGAGCGCGACGCTGCCCACGCGCCCGGTGGGCGAGTAGAAGGCGAACTTCATCGGGACCCGGTCGGTGGTCGCCCGATAAACGCCGCTCTTGGGCGGTTCTTCGGCGTGAATCGGGAGGGGAGCGATGACCGACGCCAGCAAGCTGCACGCCGCGAGCCGGAGGCATCCGCGCAAGCCGGGCCCCATGCTAGACGAAGGCGGCGATCGCTGGAAGTATCCAACCCGTGGGCGATGAACGGCATCAAGCCTACATCGTCATTCACGGCCCCGGTCATGATGGGACGACGCTCCCCCTCCGGGAGGGCATCACGTCGTTCGGTCGCCTCCCGTCGAACGACGTCATCCTGCTCGGCGATCTGGTGAGCCGCCACCACTCCCGCATCACCTTCTTCGAGGGCCGCGCCACCCTCCAGGATCTCGGATCGCACAACGGCTCGTGGGTCAACGGGGAGCGCGTCACCTCGCGCGTGATGAAGCCCGGCGACCTGGCCCGCGTCGGCAACTTCCGCATCGCCTTCCACGCGGGCGCCGTTCAGCCCAACAAGCCCGGCTACGACGAGACCACCGCGGCGGAGAAGAGCAGCAGCAACACCTCCAGCGCCCAGCAGCCCATGCAGCCGAGCCGCTCCGTGCTGATCCGGGAGATCGAGCAAGCGCGCTCGGGCGAGGCCGGCGGCGCCCGCGCGCTCCACCTGCTCTACCGCGCGAGCGACGCGCTGGCCCGGGCGGTCGACGTGAAGAGCTACATGGTCGACATTCTCAGCCTCACGCTCGAGCAGATCCCGGGCGACCTCGCCGCCTACGTCGCCACCGACGACACGACCCCGGGAGCAAGCGGAGCGCGCAGCGAGCGCCTGCGAGCGGAGCCGGGTGCGAGGGCCTCGACCGAGCGGGCCCCGGAGATCATCGCCGCGGTCGGTCCCTCGGGGGAGATCTCGGACGCGCTGGTCTCCACGAGCGTCGTGCGATGGGTGACGACCAAGAACTTTCCCGTCACCACCGACGACGTCGCCGCCGATCTTCGCTTCGGCGGCCCGCCGAGCGGTCAATCCGGGCCCAACGCCGTCATGTGCGTCCCGGTGACCGGCGAGGCCGGCGTCCTCGGCGCGCTCTACGTCGCGCGCAATACCGGCGAACGATCGGGTGGTCCCTTCGCCGACGCCGAGCTCGACGCGCTCTCCGCGATCGCGCACCTGGCGATCGTGGGGATCGAGCGCGCCGAGGCGCGGCACTCCGAGGTGGCGCGCGGGGCCACCAAGGACGCCCTCGCCCGCTTCCTCTCGCCCGACGTGGTCGAGCTCTACACGCGGCACCGCGGACCCAAGCTCGAGCCCAAGACCGCCACGGTGCTGGTGGCCGACATCCAGGGCCTCACCGGAGCGATCGAGCGGATCGCGATGGACCAGGTCACCGAGTTCCTCAGCCGCTACGTCTCGCAGCTCGAGGAGATCGTCCATCGCCAGCACGGCACCATCGATCGGGTGGTCGGGAGCCAGATCATCGCCACGTTCGGCGCGCCCTTCTCTCACGGCAACGACGCCGCCCGCGCGGTCGCCGCCGCCACGGAAATGCGCGCCGCCGTGGACGCGTTGGTGAAACAGAGACCGAGCTTCTCCAACCGGCGGCTGAGCCTGGGGCTCGAGACCGGCTGGCTCTTGGCCGGCCTCGTCGGCACGGGTGACCGGCTGACCTACACGATCGCGGGTGACCCGGTCCACACGGCGGTCCGGCTCGAGAGCTCGGCGGCGCCCGGCGCCATCCTCATCGGTGAGGCGACCGTGTCGGCCGTGCAGTCGCTGTTCGAGGTGAAGAAGCTCGGTGTGGCCCAGGTCCGCGGTCGCACGGAGCCGATCCGCGTTTACGAGGTGGTGGGGCGCAAGACCGCCCGGCGCTAGTTCGCTTATAGTGGAACGCACGGGATGACTCCCGACGACATCGACGACGAGCCGTTCGAGGGTTCACTGCCGGTCCTCGAGAAGTACTCGATCCTGCGGAAGCTGGCCGCGGGCGGGATGGCGTCGATCTACGTCGCCGAGCGCAAGGGCTCCGACGAGATCTGCGTCGTCAAGACGCTGCATGATCACCTCGCGCAGGACTCGGTGGTCGGGAACCGCTTCCTCCGCGAGGCGCGGGTCGCCTCCGAGCTCACGCACCCCAACATCGCCCGACTGACCGACGCCAAGAGCGAGCGCGGCGTCTTCTACCTGGCGATGGAGTACATTGCCGGGCACGACCTCGAGTCGATGATGTTCCGGCTGATGGAGCAGCGGAAGATGCTCCCGCCGGAGCTCTCGATCCGCGTCACCCTCGACGTTCTGGAAGGCCTCCACTACGCCCACGAGTACACGGACGCCGACGGCCGGCACCTCGAGATCGTCCACCGCGATCTGTCCCCACGCAACGTGATGATCACGTACGAGGGCGACGTGAAGATCATCGACTTCGGGCTTGCGCGCACCAACCTGGGCGAGTTCCGCACCGCGCCGGGGATGGTGCTCGGCACGCTGCGCTACATGTCTCCGGAGCAGGCGGTGGCCGAGCCGGTCGATCGCCGCAGCGACATCTACTCCTGGTCGGTCGTGCTCTACGAGATGCTCTCCGGACGCCCGCTGGTGATGGGCAACAACGCGCAAGAGATCTTGCACACGGTGGTGACGCGAATACCGCCACCGCTGTCGACGTTGAACGGTCACCTGCCGAAGGCGCTGGACGCCGTGCTCGCCACCGGGATGGCCAAGGAGCGGGAGGCGCGTTTTTCCACCGCGAAGGAGATGGCGCTCGCGATCGAGGCGGCGGCACCGGAGCTGTGCCGGACCAAGCGCCACAAGATCGGTCGGTTCGTCGCGGCCGTGTTCCCCGACGAGCGGATCGACGCCGACGATCTGACCCAGCGCTCCACGTCGGAGGACGGCCCGGACTACGAGCCGACACGCGCCGGTCAGAGCATCCTCGAGGCGGGGGTCCCCGCGCAGCTCGAGCCGGTGCCCGTACCGGAGGCGCTGTCGCTCTCGGATCCTGAGCCCGAGCACTACGCGCCCACGAACGTCTACGTGGCTCCCACGCGCGTCTACTCGTCGCCGGCGGTGATGCCGCCGCCGCCGGCCGGCCGCCGCAACCTCCTCTGGGCGACCGTGCTGCTGGCGGTCGCCAGCCTGGTCGCGACCCTCGCGACCGTGGCGATCGCCCCCAAAGAGGAGGTGGCCGTCGCCGTCTCTCCACCCGACCCCGTGGTGGAGAGCCCAGGGCCGACCGTGGTGGTCGATGTGCCGGCACCCGCTGCACCGCCGCCGCCGGTGCGCCCGACCCCACCGCAGGTGGAGCACCGGGTCGCTCCCACGCCGAAGCCGAAGCCTCCGGTGCGGGAGAAGGTGAAGGCGGCGCCGCCGCGGTCGACGAAACGCGCCGCATCGGGCACACCTGGCAAGTATCCTTGGGAGACGGCGGTGAGCGAGCGGCTGAAAGCGGGACGGGAGGTCGAGGCGTCCCAGATCCTCCAAGATCGGGCGGCGGAGATCGGCGCAGCGCGCGCCAAGCGATGCGCGTATGATGCCGTGTTCTGGGGACGTCCGCTCGGCCCCTGTGTCGAGGTGCTGCGCGCGGCCGAGCAAGAGGCGAGGCGATGAGTCTGAGGGATCGGTTGTTCAACGTCGCGAAGGCCGAGCTCAAGGGCGCGGCTCGCAAGATCCGCGAGGCGGCCGACGATCTGCTGGGCGAGCGCACCACCGAGCCGCGCGCGCGCTTCGACTTCGAGGATGAGGACTACGAGCCGCCCGTGACCTCGGCGAACGACCGCGAGTCCGCGGAGATCCGCAGGTACTACGCCAACCTCGAGCTCCCGATCGGCGCCACGCTGCCCGAGGTGAAGGCGGCCTACCGCCGGCTGATGCGGCGCTATCATCCGGATCGACACCAGACCGATCCCGAGCGCGCGAAGGCCGCGAACGAGCTGGCGCAGCGACTCCGCGAGGCCTACGAGGGCCTCACCGCGCACCTCGGCCAGGGTCGCTGATCGTCGCGCTCGCCGCGCCTTCGACCTCGAGCTCACCTTTGCGGGGCTGTCCGGTGAGCCGGCCGCCGGTCGCGTGGAAGTTGTCCCCCTCGATCTCTACCGGGGCGCTCGTCTCGAGCCGATCCGCCGACGAGTCGTACTGGAGCGTCTCCGTTCGAAGCGTCCGCCCTGCGCGATCCCGGATCTCGACGCCGCCCTCGAGCTGCACCTGGCGGGAGCGGAGGTCGGATACCATACGGGGGGCGGTGACCCTCGCCTCGACCACCGTATCCTGGTCGAGCACCTCGGCCTCGATCGTTTCGCCGAGCACCTGTCCGGAATCCCGGTCGAGGCGGGCCGTTCGGATGCGTGCGCGATGACGGAGGTGATCCTTCTCGAAGCGATCGACGCGGACGCCCTCGAAGAAGACCTGGTTCTCCGCGGGCTTCGTGCGGCCGGTCGGAACCGCGCGCGGTGACGTCGAGCATCCCAGAGACGCGACGACCGCCAGCTTGATCAGAAACCCCCTATTTCGTTCCTGCTTGAAGGCGATGGTCGAAGGTTGTACCACGTTCACGAAAATCAGGTGGTTAGATGTCTACCGCACCCAATGATGTAGTTCCGCTTCCCAAAAAAACACGCCCCAACGTCGACCTGGACTCGGCCGTCATCCGCTTCACCGGCGACTCCGGTGACGGCATGCAGCTGACCGGCTCGCAGTTCACGAACACCTCGGCCATCGTCGGGAACGACCTCGCGACGTTCCCGGACTTCCCGGCCGAGATCCGTGCCCCCGCGGGAACGACCTTCGGCGTCTCCGGATTCCAGCTCAACTTCGCCGCACGCGACATCTACACCCCAGGCGATCAGCCGGATGTCCTGGTCGCGATGAACCCGGCCGCCCTGAAGATGAACATCGCCGACCTGAAAGCCGGCGGCATCCTCATCGTCAACGCGGACGCGTTCACCAAGGCGAACCTGGATCGCGCCGGCTTCACCGAGAGCCCGCTGGCCAACGGGAGCCTCTCCTCCTACCGGCTCTTCTCGCTCCCGATCACCGCCCAGGTGGAGGGTGCCCTCAAGGACACCGGCCTCAGCTTCAAGGAGATCGGGCGCGCCAAGAACTTCTGGACACTCGGCCTCCTCTACTACCTATACAGCCGGCCGCTCGAGCCCACGCTCAAGTTCATCGAGAACCAGTTCCGGGCCAAGGCACCGCAGATCGCGGAGGGCAACCGGCTTGCGCTCAAGGCCGGCTACCTCTACGGCGAGATCTCCGAGATCTTCCAGGAGACCTACGAGGTCCGGGCCGCCAAGCTCGCGCCTGGTCTCTACCGCAACATCAGCGGGAACCAGGCGACGGCCTGGGGCGCCGTGGCGGCGGCCGAGAAGGCCGGCATCCCCGCATTCTACGGCAGCTATCCGATCACGCCCGCCTCGGACGTGCTCCACGAGCTCTCGCGCTACAAGCACCACAACGTCGTCACCTTCCAGGCGGAAGACGAGATCGCGGCGGTCACCAGCGCGATCGGGGCGGCCTTTGCAGGCCACCTTGCGATCACGGGATCGTCGGGTCCGGGCGTGGCGCTCAAGGGTGAGGCGATCGGCCTCGCCGTCTCGGTGGAGCTGCCGCTGATCATCATCAACGTGCAGCGCGGTGGCCCGTCGACCGGCCTCCCCACCAAGACCGAGCAGGCTGACCTCTTCCAGGCGATCTACGGGAGAAACGGCGAATGCCCCGCGGCAGTGGTGGCGGCGGCGACGCCCTCCGACTGCTTCCTGATGATGATGGAAGCGGCCCGGCTGGCGCTGAAGTACATGACGCCGGTCTTCCTCTTGACCGACGGCTATCTCGCCAACGGGTCCGAGCCGTGGCGCATCCCCAACGTCGAGGACCTCCCGGACGTCCGCGCGGAGTTCTGGACCGAGACGGAGGGCTTCTTCCCGTTCCGCCGCAATCCGGAGACGCTGGCGCGCGCCTGGGCAGTCCCCGGCACGCCCGGTCTCGAGCATCGGATCGGCGGCCTCGAGAAAGACCACGACTCGGGCCACATCTCGTACGATCCGATCAACCACGAGCGGATGGTCCGGACCCGCCAGCGGAAGATCGACAACATCGCCAACGACATCCCGCTCGCAGAGGTGATGGGCTCGCCGGACGGGGGCAAGCTGCTGATGGTCGGCTGGGGCTCGACCTACGGCGCGATCCGTCAGGCGGTGCACATCGCGCGGGAGAAGAAGCTCGACGTCTCGCATCTTCACCTCCGGTATCTGAACCCACTCCCGAGGAACCTCGAGGAGGTCCTCAAGCGCTACGACAAGATCGTGGTGCCGGAGATGAACATGGGTCAGCTCGTGAACATCCTCCGCGCGAAGTTCCTGGTGCCTGCGCGCGGTCACAACAAGATTCAGGGCAAGCCGTTCAAGGTCGAGGAGATCTTGGCCCGTATCAACCAGGAGCTGAGTGAGTAACCCGATGGTCTCTACAGCGAACGACAAACCGAGCTACACGCGGAAGGACTTCCAGACCGATCAGGAGGTCCGCTGGTGTCCGGGTTGCGGTGACTACGCGATCCTGGCCACCGTCCAGCGCTTCATGCCGAGCCTGGGGATCCCGAGGGAGAAGATCGTGTTCATCTCGGGGATCGGCTGCTCCAGCCGCTTCCCGTACTACATGAATACGTACGGCTTCCACACCATCCACGGCCGCGCCCCTGCGGTCGCGAGCGGCGTGAAGATCGCGAACCCGGAGCTCTCGGTCTGGGTGATCACCGGCGATGGCGACGGCCTGTCGATCGGCGGCAACCACCTGATCCACGCGCTCCGCCGCAACATCGATCTCAAGATCATCCTCTTCAACAACCGGATCTACGGGCTGACCAAGGGCCAGTACTCGCCAACCTCCGAGGCCGGCAAGCGCACCAAGTCCACGCCGATGGGCTCGGTAGACCACCCGTTCAACCCCATCTCGGTGGCGCTCGGCGCCGAGGCCTCGTTCGTCGCGCGCTCGATCGACGTCGAGCCGAAGCACCTGGAGTCGGTGCTCGAAGCGGCGGCCGTCCACAAGGGATCGGCGTTCATCGAGGTGTTCCAGAACTGCAACGTCTTCAATGACGGCGCCTTCCAACACTTTACGGCCAAGGACGTGAAGTCGGAGCTCCAGCTGCACGTCGAGCACGGGAAGCCGCTGCTCTTCGGCAAGGACAAGGCGAAGGGCGTCCGCCTCGCCGGGAAGAACGGGCTCACCCCGGAGATCGTGGAGATCGGCGTGAACGGCGTCACCGAGGACGACATCCTCGTCTACGACGCCCACCAGCACTCCGGCGCGATGGCCTATCTCCTCTCCCGCTTCGAGCCGCCGAACTTCCCCGTGCCGATCGGCGTGTTCCGCTCGGTGGAGCGCCCGCTCTATGAGCGGCAGGTCGAGACCCAGACCCAGCTGGCGAAGCAGAAGCTTGGCGAGGGTAAGATCGAAAAGCTCCTGCGCTCCGGCGATACCTGGCAAGTCACTTGACCGATCGATCCCTCGGTCGTCTCTGGGCGCGCTCTCCGTCGATGATCGCGGTCCTCGACCGAATCAGCGAGGTCGCGTCGAGCGACGCCTCGATCATCATCGAAGGTGAGACGGGCACCGGCAAGGAGCTGGTCGCCGAGGCCATCCACGAGCGCTCCGGCCGCGCCGGCAAGCCGTACATCGTCGTCGACTGCGCCTCGATCCCGCGCGAGCTGATCGAGTCGGAGATGTTCGGGCACACCAAGGGCGCGTTCACCGGCGCCACCACCGATCGGCGCGGTGCCTTCGAGGATGCGGACGGCGGCACGATCTTCATCGACGAGATCGGAGAGCTCCCGTTGGATCTGCAGCCGCGCCTCCTGCGCGTGCTCGAGAAGCAGGAGGTGCGGCCGGTCGGCTCCAACGCCGTCAAGATGATCGATGTCCGCGTGGTGTGCGCCACCAACCGCGATCTGCTGCGCGAGGTGAGAGAGGGCCGCTTCCGCGAGGACCTCTACTTCCGCCTGAACGTCCTCAAGGTTCGGCTGCCTCCCCTCCGCGAGCGTCGCGAGGACGTGGTCCTGCTCGCCGAGCGCTGGCTCGCCGAGATGGCCGGTGCGTCCGGCCCGATCGATCTCAAGGAGGAGACCCGCCAGAGGCTCCTCGAGCACTCGTGGCCGGGCAACGTCCGCGAGCTGAGGAACGTCATCGACCGCGGAGCCGCCCTCTCCGACAAGCAGTTCCGCCTCCCGGAGGACTTCGCGCGCTCCGTAGAGCTCGACGGCCTGGGCGGCCGAGCCCCCGGCGCCGGGATTCGGGCTCGTCGACGGCCTGGTGCCCTCCGCCCCTGTCGACCGCGCGGCGCGCCTGGGGGAGATCACCCGCCCGCTGTGGACCGGCAAGCGCTACAAGGACGCGAAGGACGCCGTCATGTCCGACTTCGAGCAAGGCTACATCCTCGACCTGCTCGACGCGCACAGCGGGAACGTCTCCGCCGCCGCACGCGCCGCCGGGATCCATCGCAACATCCTGCACCGCATGATGGCGCGCTACGGCATCACCCGCTGAGCGGGCGGCAAGCGAAGCGCGCAGCGAGCCCTGGAGCGAAGACGGGAGGAGGGCTTCGCCAGGCCGGCGGGCGTACCTCGCGGCGCCGTGTTACGTTTCCACCCGTGCACCAGGCGAGGCCGCTTCGCCAGCAGCTCTTCGCGCTCCTGGTGGTGCCTGCGTTCCTCGTGGTCGCAGCGGTCGCCTATCTCGCGGATCAAGCCGCGAAGGAGTCGCTCGAGTCGGCGCTGGCGGATCGGCTGACCGCGATCGCCCAGTCGAGCGCGCTCCTGGTCGGCTATCACGTCACGCTGCTCGAGCCCGGTGACGACGGCGCCCGGCTGGCGCAGAACGCCCGCGCGAAGCTGGCCGAGCTGAAAGCGACCACCAAGGTCGCCCGCATCCTGGTGCTGACCCGGGCCAACGAGGCGCTGATCGACAGCGACGGTGAGCTCGAGATCGGCGATCCATACCTGCGGGCCCGCTTCGACGTGCCCGAGCTGGAGAAGGTGATCGCCGGCCGCGCGACGGCCTCGGTCCTGTTCCAGGGCAAGGACGGTCGACCGTACAAGACGGGCTACGCGCCGCTCCTGGACGAGCAGAGCCACGTGGTCGGCTACGTCGCGGTGCAGGCCGCCGCGGACTACACGGACGCGCTCGAGGATCTCAGGGCCGCCGTCGGGGGGATCGCGGTGTTCGGGCTACTGCTCCTGATCGTCGCCTCGATCATCAGCGCAAGGCGGGTTGCGGTCCCTCTCTCGAACCTCTCCGACGCGGCCGAGCGGATCGGCCAGGGGCGGCTCGACACCGAGATCCCGTCCGAAGGGCCTCGCGAAGCGGTGGTGCTGGCCCAGACGATGCGCTCGATGACGGCCTCGCTCCGGGCGCGCGACGAGGAGATGCAGATGATGCTGGCCGGGATCGCGCACGAGGTCCGGAATCCGCTGGGCGGGATCGAGCTCTTCGGGGGCCTCCTGCGGGAGGATCTCGGACTCGGACGATCCGCGGCGGAAGCATGTCGAGAAGATCCTTCGCGAGCTGGGCGTGCTGGCGCGGGTGGTCAACGACTTCCTCGACTTCGCGCGCAAGCGACCGCACGAGCCCGTCGAGACCGACGTTTACGAGCTCCTCTTCGAGGCGGTGTCGCTGGCGGAGAAGGACGCTTCCGACAAGGAGGTCCGGCTCGAGCTCGAGGCACCGAAGGCGCTGCGCTTCCCCGTCGACGCCGAGTCGCTGAAGCGCGCCCTGCTGAACCTGCTCAAGAACGCGATCCAGGCGGTGCCGAAGGGCGGACGGGTCCGGCTCTCCGCGCTCGCCGACGGCGACCTCGAGATCCGCGTCAGCGACGACGGGCCCGGTGTCCCGGAGGAGAAGCGGGAGGAGATCTTCGCGCCCTTCTTCACCACCAAGCAGAAAGGAACCGGCCTCGGCCTGGCCCTGGTGCGGAAGACCATCCTTGCCCACGGCGGCGACATTCGAGTGGAAGCGTCCGACAACGGCGGCGCCTGCTTCGTCCTCCGCTTGCCGCACTTTCCGGAGTCACGTAGTGGAGGAGAGTCATGGCGAACATCCTCGTGATCGATGACAACGACACGCTGCGTGAGGGCGTCGTGGTGGTCTGTCAGCGCCTGCGGCACGACGTCCAGGAGGCCTCCTCGGGAGTGGCCGGGATGAAGATGCTCGACGCGCACAAGTTCGACCTGGTCCTCACCGACCTGAAGATGGACGAGCTCGACGGGATCGGCGTCCTCAAGGGCGTCAAGGACAGGTCGCCCGAGACGGTCGTCATGATCATCACCGCCTACGCGTCGATCGAGACCGCGGTCGAAGCCATCAAGCTGGGCGCGTTCGACTACATCGAGAAGCCGTTCTCACCGGACACGCTGCGGATCAAGGTCGAGCGCGCCCTCGAGTTCTCGCGGATGCAGGCCAGCAACGAGCGTCTGGCCGAGACCAACGAGGTGCTGCGCGGGCGCCGTGACGGGCCGCCGGAGGGGATCATCGCCGAGAGCAGCTCGATGAAGCGCATCCTCCAGATGGTCGACAAGGTCGCGGGCAGCAACACCAACGTGCACATCTACGGCGAGTCCGGCACCGGCAAGGAGGTGATCGCGAGCGCCATCCACGAGCGGTCGGATCGCGCGGGTGGTCCGCTGATCAAGGTCAACTGCGGCGCGATCCCCGAGACGCTGATCGAGAGCGAGCTGTTCGGTCACGAGAGAGGCGCATTCACCGGCGCGATCAAGAAGAAGCTGGGGCGCTTCGAGCTCGCGGACGGCGGCACGATCTTCCTCGACGAGATCGGCGAGCTCCCGCCGGCGATGCAGGTGAAGCTGCTGAGGGTGCTCCAGGAGAAGGAGATCGATCGCGTCGGCGGCGAACGGCCGACCAAGGTCGACGTACGCGTCGTCTCCGCGACCAACCGAGATCTCCAGCACGAGGTCGAAGGCGGGCGCTTTCGAGAGGATCTCTTCTACCGGCTCCACGTCGTTCCGATCACGCTCCCTCCGCTCCGCGAGCGCACCGACGACATCATCCCGCTGGGCCGCTTCTTCCTGAAGAAGCTGAAGCACCGCACAAACTCGGAGGTCACGGGGCTGTCGCGCGACGCCGAGCAACACCTCCTCAGCTACCACTACCCGGGCAACGTTCGAGAGCTCGAGAACATCATCGAGCAGGCGATGGTGTTCGCGAGCCCGCCGGAGATCCAGGTCGACGATCTCCCGCCCCAGGTCTCGGGCGCGAAGCCGAAGGAGAACACGTTCCAGATCCCCGCAGGCGACATCGGGCTGAACGAGTTTCTCGAGAACGCCGAGCGCCAGATGATCCTCCGGGCCTACGCGCGCGCGAACGGCGTGAAGACCGAGTGCGCCAAGCTCCTCAAGATCAAGACGAGCGCGCTGTACTACAAGCTCGAGAAGTACGGGGTGGGGACGGTCGCCGGGCGCAACCTGGACGATGAGCCCAAGGACTGAGAATGGTTCGGGTTTCTGTGTCGCACGCGAGACGATCTCTCAAAGTTTTGAGGATCGCGGGCCTGAAAGAGGCCTGATCATGCCGGCGGCACCCGGGAACGCGGCTTGCTTCCTCGGGGAGTGGCCCATGCGGCTCGGTGTCTCCATCCTCGTTGCGCTCCTCGCGATCCCCGTCGCCGGCCGCGTCGCGCACGCCGAGCCTGTCCGGGTTTCCACCATCAAGGGCCAGGTGAGCGCCGCCGTCGGCGAGCTCAAGGCGGCCCGCATGAAGGAGCGGACGACCCGCGAGGCGCAAGCCCTCCTCGCCCACCGCATCGCCGCGCTCAAGCGGCTCGACAAGCCCCGCACCGACAACGCGCTCCTGGAGCGGCTGCTCCGCGAGTCGGTCGACGCGGACGAGGCCCTGGCCGCCCAGATCGAGGACGTCCGGCGCTGGCAGCAGGCGGTCCTGCAGGCGGTCCGCGAGGCCTTCGAGCAAATCGACGCCCGCCTCCGGGTGCTGGCCCCCAAGCTCTCCGAGAAGAACCCGCTGGCCGTACGCCAGGCAGCGGCGAGAGAGATCAGCGAGCTGCGAGCGGTCCGCAATCAGCTCCGCGAGGAGTTGGTGAGCGCGAAGAACGACGAGCCGCATCGCGAGTGGGCCGCTCACGTCGTGACAATCGATCCGCTGGACGGCCCGAGCGAGCTCGCCGACAAGGGCGATGTCCTGGAGCTGACGCGGAAGAAGATCGAGGCCAAGAAGCAGAGGCTGACCCAGCTGATCCGCGAGAAGAAGATCGCTCAGGCGGCCCGCGACTTCAGCACCGACGCCTCCGCGCTCGACGACGATCTCCGCAGCGGTCGCGTGTCGCGGCGGCCAGGCACGCTCAGCCTCGCCAACGAGGGCGGCGCCGACCATGCGCCCGCGCCTCCGGAGTCGCCCGCCGACGTCACCCAGGGCAGCCGCGACACGGACCCGGCGGCCTTCGACGAGGCCGATAACCTCGGCGCCAGCGCGCCCCCGCCGGACGTGGACCCCAGCCGGCAGGGCGGCCTCGAGACTGGGCAGCCCCAGGCCTCGATCCCCGGCGCGAAGACGTCGGTCCCAGTGACGCCGCCGAGCGCTGCGATCGGCGGTCCGGTCGCGAAGCAGATCGATCCGAACCTGCTGATCAACCTGCGGGTGGACGAGCTCGACGCCGACGCGGTCGACCTCGCGACACTCCAGAAGCTGGTGGCGGAGCTCGAGAGCCTCCAGTCGGCGCTCGGACAGCAAGCGAAGAAGATCCACGCACGCGCGAAGCAGCTCGAGAAGGACGAAGCCCGCGCCCAAACCAAGTAGCTCGATGGTATGGTGAGGCGGGCGCATGCTCGTCATCCCCTTGCTGCTCGCCGCGATCGGGCCGGACCCCTCCGTCCGATATGAAGCCCTCGAGAGCGAGGACACCACCAGCGACTGGAAGTTCTCCTTCCGTCTCTCGGCCGGGGGCGAGTGGGACACCAACGCCAAGCGCGCAATCAAGGGGACCTCGGGGAGCGACGTGGTCGGCGATGGGTTGATCCGCCTCCTGGTGGATACCGACGTCCGCTTCGATCCGGCCCCTGGGCACCAGATCTCCGCCGGTTACTTGCTCGGCGCCAAGCGCTTCTTCGGACAGGGCGGCGAGGACCTCCTGGTCCACAACCTCTTCCTCTCCACGGCACACACCCTGACCCCATGGCTGG
Organism: uncultured delta proteobacterium; assembly: GCA_963803435.1. GTDB lineage: Bacteria > Myxococcota > Kuafuiibacteriia > Kuafuiibacteriales > Kuafuiibacteriaceae > CAWDML01. Next base: position 2,702,134 of record CAWDML010000001.1, read on the forward strand.
TCGTGACGCTCGCCGGGGCGGCGAAGATGAGCCGCATCCGCAGCAGAACACGCGACTACAACCTGGCCTATGGTGAGGCGGCGGTGCTGGTCAGGCCGCTCTCGCTGCTCGAGCTCGAGGGGCACGGCGGGCTCACGCTCTTCACGTTTCCGGCCGAGTCGAACTACGACTACCTGGGCCCGCGCGCGGGCGCCGCGGTCCACGTTCGTCCGGTCCGCGGCCTCACGCTCACCGGCGGCTTCGACTGGGTCTGGCGCCGCTACGACGGCAACGCGCTGGTGATCGGAACGGCGCTCGACGAGAACGGCGTACCCGTCAACCGTCTCACGTTCTGTACCCCGGAGGACCAGGCGTCCGGGATCAGCTGCACCGCCCGCGGCGACCGCCGCGACACCGAGGCGCAGATCTCCATCAACGCGGTCTACCGCGGCACGTTCGTGGTGGGAGGTGGATATCTGCTGCGGCTGCAGCGGTCGAACTCGGATCTCGAGCAGGTCGATCGGCACCGTGTCTCCGCATTCGCGACCGTCGGCCTCCCCTTCGACTTCATGGTCAACCTGGTCGCGGCGCTGCAGATCAACAACGGCGTCTCCATCACCGACACCAAGTTCCTCGCCGAGGACGACGAGAACCAGAACAGCCTCCAGGCCGGGATCGGCTATCGCATCACCGAGGATCTGGTGGCCGAGGTCAGATACGCGCTGTTCGCCAACCAATTCGCGACGAACGATGTCAGCTTCCTGCGCCAGACCGTCTACCTCGGGCTCGGATATCGGGCCGGGCAGTGATAGTCTCGTCGGGGATGGAACGGGAAAAGCGGAGAGCAGAGCGCCATAAGGTCCGTTTCAAGCTCGTCTACGACGACGGCAACACGTTCAACGCAGGGAGCGTTCGAGATGTCTCGGAGACCGGCCTCTTCCTCGAGACCGCGTTGCCGCTGGCGATCGGGACCCGCGTGATGATGACACCGCTCGACTCGGACGAGCTCTTCGAGGCGCCCGGCCGGGTCGTCCGGGTGGTGGAGTACGACGGCGCGAACCCCGGCGGCATGGGCATCGAGCTCATCGACGTCGACGAGGACGAGCGCCGGAACATCGTGGCCATGATCCTGCGACTCGAGACGAAGACCGAGACCGGCACCGTGGATCCATTCCTCGGCGTGAAGATCCAGCAGCACGAATGATCCGAAGAGCATGGCTCCTATCGTGCGTGGCACTCGCCGCGAGCGCTGTGGCTCACGCCGACGACACCCACTATCAGGACTATCCGCTCGGCGGACGCGCCGTCGGGCTGGGCGGCGCCTACGCCGCGATCGCCGACGACCCCAGCGGGATCTTCTTCAACCCGGCCGGCATCGTGAATGCGCGCCGCGGATCGGTGCAGATCTCGACGAACCTCTACGGGCTCGAGATCGACGACAGCTTCTTCTCCGCCTTCGAGCACCTGAGCGATTTCAACAACGTCGCCACCGAGCTCAACGTCATCCCCACCTCCGCCAGCTTCACCTCGGTGATCGAGGAGGACAAGAAGGGCCGCCCCATCACGGCTTACGGGTTCGGCTCCTTCGTCCCCTCGTACCGCAGCTTCAACTCGCGCTCGCTGACCGAGCTGCCCTCCGACCAGGACCTCTCCGGGTGCCACAGCCTGGCGTACAGCCGCAATCTGGTCGATCGCACGTTCCTCTTCGGCGGCGCCATGGCGCACCGGATGAGCGACGTCTGGAGCTTCGGCGTGAGCGGGTTCCTCTCCTACCGAACGCTCAACGATCAAGAGGAGACGTCGTGCTTCACGGAGACCGACGGCGGTACGGTCTTCGCCAGCGGTGAGACCAACCTGCGTCTGGCGGTGGCCGCGCTCCTGATCTCGCTCGGCATCCAGGCCGAGCTCGGAAACGGCTTCACTCTGGGCGCCACCGTCACCTCACCCACCATCCGGGCCTTCGACTTCGCGGACGTCACGCTCCGACAGACCTCCGCCGATCCGAACACCGGAGCCTCGAGCTTCGACCTCGACGAGCTCCGCGATCTCCGGGCCAACACCCGTCTCGGGACGGCCTTCCGGATCGGGGGCGCCTACGTGGTGCCGCGGAAGGTCACGCTGGCCGCCGACCTGACCCTGAACACGGCCGCGCGCTACTCGCTGTTTCAGGTCCCGCGCTCCGACCGGAAGGTGCTCGACGCCCTCACCATCGTGTCCGACGTGGAGCGCCGCTTCACCGCCAACTTCAACCTGGGTGTGGAGTGGTTGGTCATCGACCCCTTCTCGATCGCCGCCGGCTTCTTCACGAACTTCAGCTCGGCACCGGCAATCCCGGGCGCGCCCGGCGACACCTTCGTGAGCGACCGCCTCCCGCACCTCGACACTTTCGGCGGTGCGCTGGTGCTCGGCTTCTTCGGGGGATCCTTCACGCTCACGCGCATCGGCTTGACCATGTCCTATGGACAAGGCACGGACGTCGTCCCGCGCTTCGCGGGTCTGGGGGCACTCGGGCGTCGCACGGAGTTCGTCAAGGCCGACGTCAGCCAGCTCTTCGCGTTCTTGTTCGTGAGCTCGACGTTCCGCTACTGACCCTTGAAGCTCGCGACGATCTGGTCGAACTCGACCTTCGCCTCCTTGAGGACAGCCGGCGCGTCGAGAACCGTCAGCAGCACCGAGCGCACGTAGCCGTCGCCAAAGCTCAACAGTGCCAGGGTCATCACCGGCATCTCGTCGAAGACGTGACGGAACTCGGCGGTCTTGGCCGGCTGGCCGTCCAGCGTCATGTCCTTGACGGAGACGACCTTGGCGCGGGCGCGATCCTTCACGTCGTTGAGGCCGCGAGACAGCGCCTCTGAAGGAACGGCGTCAGCGTCGACCTTTGTGAAGTTGAACCCGAGCGTGCGCCGGTATTTGGGCGTCTTCGTCTTGGCGACGGTCGGCCCTGCGCTCATCGACGGCATGGTGTCCTCTTTACCGAGACAGAGGAACGCGGTCGGGCCGTAGCCGGCCGGGATCTCAATCTTGGCGACGCCCAGCTCGACCTTCATGCCTCGACCTTTCGCGGGAAACCACTCAGCAGCGAGCGGGCAAAGGCGAGGACGTCGCCGCGGATCGCCTCGAAGCGATCGCTCCGCTGCGTTGCCGTGAGCGTGTAGAGATCCCCGTCGAGGAGCAGATAGAAGACAGCCTGGCGCACGCCGCCGACCGAGGCGTCGGGGTACGTCCACTCGACGAGCTCCACCTTGGTTCCGTCGAGCTCGACCTCGCCCTGCTCGAGCACCCGCATCCCGGGGAGAGAGCGCCGGACGCTGGAGACGTCCGCGTCACGAACCGCGGCGGGCACGCTGCCCGAGCGCACGTCGGTCCGGAGCTGCACGACCATCGTGCCCGCGAACGGGATCCGATCCTCGCTGAGATCTGCGCCCTCGAAGTGGATGGTGAATTGGGTCGGCTTCCAGCAATCCGGAATCCTCAGCGTCGCCCCTGCGTCCTTCGTCATGGCCTCGCTTCTCCTCTCTACTCAGGACCGGCGTCAAGCGACGGCGCCCAGCGTGTCCAATTTGGGAAATCCGTCCGGCGAGACGTGGATCGCATAGGCGTCGCCGGCGCGGCTGTGAACCACGAACCGGTAGTCCTCACCGCCGCCTCCCCCGAGCAGCTCGACGCGCTTGACCTCGACGCCTGCGATGGCCTTCTCGACCGCGGCGGCGGCGAAGTCCTTCAACACGCCCGTCCCCAGGTCGAGATTCTTCACGCTGCCGAGATCGACGAGGCCGTACGGATCGACCTCGATCTCGAGTCGGCCCCGCTCACCCTTCTTGCCTCCGCCGATCTCGCCGGTGACCACGAAGTGCGTCCCCTTGATCTCTGCGGTCCCGTGGAACTTCGGTGCCTCCTCGCCCGGGTCGGCGTTGCCGATCAAGGGGTGCACTCGGCGCCAGAGCACATCGAGCATCTCTTGCGCGATCGCGACCGCACGCTTCTCGTCGACCGGCCAGTGCTCGCGAAGCTCGGTGTCGAGGCGGGTCTCGTGCTCCTGGTAGCTCTCGTAGATCTTGACCAGGTCCGACAGGTTGGTCGGCTCCCAGCGCTCGGCGAGGACGTGCGCCGCGAAGGTCTCGATCTCGTCGAGCGAGTGGCTCTTCACCACCCGCTTGCCGATGATCGGGATACCGGCGGCGATCATCTGCCACGTCTTGAGCTGGCTGCGATCGAAGTCGTCGCCGAGCTCCTTGACCGCCTTGGCGAGCTGCACGAACTCGTCGTTCCGGAGGCGGCTGTTCTTCCACGCGGACACGAAGTCCGGGAACGACATGCCGGCACCGCCGTCGAGGAGCTGCTTGATCGCACGCAGGAGCTTGATCCGCGCGTTCACCCAGCGCGCCCGCGGATCCGCCACGAAGTCGTCGACCGAGGCCTGACGCAGGATGTCGGTCTGCACGGTGCGCTGAATATCCGCGCTGAAGAGGTGGCTCCATGCGGTCCGGAAGCCCTCGGCGGCCTTCTTGGGATCGCCCGTGCCCAGCGCTTCCAAGCGATCCGCAAACGCGGTCAACGCGTCGTACACCGGCTTCTGGAACGCCTGGTAGTCGGCCAGATCCTTCTCGCCGAGGAGCGGCATGATGGCCTCGAGCCCCTCCACCACCTTCCGGATCACGCCGGCTTCCTGCGCACAGAGGGCCTTGAGCTCGGCGGGGCTCGCCTCGAGGAACTTCTTCGGATCGGCGTACCAATCGAGCAGGACCTCGTACTCGGTGGCGTTCGGGCGCCCCCGCACGTACTCGATGCCTTTGGTAGCCCGCATCTCGAGCGCCTTCTGCTCGGCCTTGTTGCCGAGATAGGCGCCCAGCAAGCGCGGACCGAAGCCTGCCACGAAGCCAAACGGGAAGAACGCAAGGTCCGTCAGGAGGATCACCGCGCTCAGGCCGCCGACGCCGAGTCCCTGGGCGAGCGGGCCCTTGAGGAGCTTTCCGAAGGTCTCCAGCCACTTGGCGTGGTCATCGAAGCCGAGGGATCCGATGTCGTGGACCAGCGCGCGCGCGTCGAGCTTCTGCTGGCCGGGGAGGAGCGGGTGGTCGAGGTTCGGCCAGAGGTCCTTGAGGTCGATCGCGCCGGCAAACGCCAGCCGGGCCACGCCCATCAGCTCGGGCAGGCTCGGCTCCTTGCCGACCATGACCTTGAGCGCGTCGATGGAGGCCTGATCGAGGCGCGGCGCATCGCGCGTGTCGAGGTAGCGCTCGATCCCCAGCTCCGCCTCGATGCAATCGATGGAGTGCGAGAGCGGCGCGTTCACGAGCGAGAGCGTCTCGTGCACGTTGATCGCCACGAGCCTGTTGATGGACTTCCGAAGCTGATCCTCGGAGAGCACTCGGTCCGGGCGGATCCCGACGGCAACGTCTTTGAGCTGCTTCGGATCGACGGCGGCCAAGAGGGCCGCGCGCGCCTGTGCGAGCGGTTCGCCGACCTCCTTCTTGACGACCACGGGATCGAGCGTTGCACCTCCACTCTGCTCGGTGAGCGCGTCGAGCTGCGCCTTTGCCGCCTCGGCCGCCCTCAGGTAGGCGTCGAAGTGCGCGGTCAGCCCAGAGGCGTCCGGTCCGTGCATCTGCAGCAGCGCGCCGAACAACGCCACGTCCCCTTCGAGCCGGCGCGCGAGCTCATCCGGCTCGGGTACCGGCTTGGCGGCGCGCTCGTGCAGTCGGAGCAGCTCGTTCGCGACGTTGGGATCCTCGAGGAAGTTGACGCCGTAGGTGCCCTTTCGCTCCGAGATCGCTTTCTTCTGGAGATGCTCGCCGACGGTGAAGCCACCCGACATCGCGGTGATGAGCGCGATCGAGAGCGCGTCACCCGTGATCAAGCCGTACCCGCCGAGGGCGGCGGCGCCCATCACCGGGGTATAGGGCGCGTACATCTTGAGCGCGAGGCGGGCCAGATCGGCGGAGCTGACGGAGTTTTCTTCGAGCTTCCAGTCGAGCGCGCGAGCGTCGCGGTACGTCTCGCGCTGCGGGGGCGTCATCAGAGGCTCCAGCATCCGGAGCATGTGCGCTTCCTCTTTACAGAGCCGATCGCCGGTGAGCGCGAGGAAAGTCTGGAGCTCGCGCGTCTCGAGGGTGTGCTGCGGCGCTTCGCCCCCTGCGATCCGGCGGAGGTCGTCCCCATACTTGAGGATGACGTCCTGGAAGTAGGCGGCCTGGATGGGGTCGCGCAGGGTCAGATGATCCAGGTGCAGCTGGCCCGCCAGGGCGCCGACCGCGGGATCGCTCGCCAGTCGATCGGCGGAGCCCACCTGCTGCTCGAGCTGCCGGTCCTGCTTCTGGAACGCCTTTTTGCTGTCCGCCTCGGGCGCGACCTCGGCGATGTCCGCGATCGTTCGCAGCTCCCCGTACTTGTGAAGCAGGAGCGGCGCGACAGCCTTGCGGTCCCCGGTTTCAAACCCCATGCACCCTCCTACGCTCGAAATGAGAGCGTTCAGCCTACTTTTCGTGAGAGGGTCCCGCAAGCGGAGAGCGGCAGGAATCGATTCCGTGCGGTGTGGACAGAAAAGCAAAAGGCCGGACTCGAGGAGCCCGGCCTTTCATCGGTCGCTTGGTTCGTCGAATCGTGAGGGCTTACTTGCCCACGCGGTCGGCCAGGTTCGGACGGACAGCCGTGGTGACGGCCGCGGCGCTGTGCGTCGCGAGCATCAGCGTGGCCGCGCCCTCGGCCGCGGTCAGCATCGAGAACCCGATGCCGTTCGCGATGTCGCCACCGCTGAACTTCTCGACAGCCCGGCTGAGGTCGTTCATCGCCTGGTCACCGACCAGCTGGGCCGCACGGCCGTACGCGAAGGCCTGCACGCCGCCCGTGATGAGGCGAGCGCCGCCGATTTCCTTGGCGCCAACGTAGTCATTGAAGCGATCGGTCGACTGGACGGCGGCGCCCCACGGAATCAAGGTCTTGGCAGTTCCACTAACGAAGCTCATGGTCTCTCCTCGCGGCCGACAGCCGCTGTAACAGTTGGGCTTGTTTGCCCTTGTTCAGTTGCCGCCGGCCTACTGTCCCGGCTGCTTTGTTGACCACGTTATCGGAGTGAACCAGCGCTAGTTGCTTACATCGAGCGACAACGGACTACCTTAGTGCCGTATGCTAACTGCCCGAAATCGCCCGAACACCGACCTGAAGGTCCTACAAACACACATGATCATCGGATCTTTATCGGATTGGGGGCGGACCGCGGAACAGATCGGCCTGTCCCCCGTGTCTTGATCACCAGACTCGACGCAGGGCTTCGTCCCGCGTCGCCTTGAACCCCGCCGGGCGCGAAGACCCCGGCAGAGGAGAAAAACGATGCATCCAGGCGTGTTCTATCGCTGGAAGCGCGGCCGTGAACGGGCCGCCGAAGCGTGGGCGGGCTGCGGGCCCGACCACCACCCCCACCACCACGAGCGATTCGAGGCCGGACGTCCGGGCGCCCCGTTCGACGCCGGCCCAGGCGCCCCGTTCGGCGTGCGACGGCCGCTGCGCTTCCTGGCGCACAAGCTCGAGCTCGACGAGGCCCAGATCCAGAAGCTGGCTGCCATACTCAACGACCTGAAGACGGAGCGGGCCCAGGCCGCGGTCGACGACCAGCGGACCATCGCCTCGATGGCCCAGGCCCTCGAGAGCGACGTGTTTGACCAGACCAAGGCCAAGGCCGCCCTGGACCTCAGGGTCACCAGCGCCGAGCGGCTTCGGGACGCGGTCCTGGTCGCCATGGAGCGGACCCACGCCATGCTGACCCCCGAGCAGCGGTCTGCCCTCGCCTACCTGCTCCGGTCCGGCGCCCTCTCCATCTAAATCTCCCGTCCCCTCCCCTTCCCACCCCTGCCGGCGCCGCCGGCAGTGGGTTCTTCATATGCGGCATGGAGGCAACACGACGTGCTGATAGAGCGCGCCGTCCCTGAAGCCGAGCCGGCGATAGTAGGCGCGGGTTCCGATCGCGGAGATCACGGCCAGGTCCAGGAAGCCCTCTTCGGCTGCGATCGCCGCGGCGCGCTCGACCAAGGCCCGCCCGAGCCCGGCGTGCTGCGGCCGCGAGCCGGCCGCTTCGTCCAGCCCGACGACCTGGCCATAGACGTGGACCTCCCGGATGAGCGCGGCGCTCGCCAGCTCGGGGACGAAGCTCGGCGCCGCGGGGAGCGTGAGCCGCAAAAACGCGACGATCCGATCCTCGCCCGAGACGAACTGGAGGAACCGCTCGCGTCCGACGGAGGTTCCGTACTCGAGCTCCTCGAGACGGAGCGCGCGCACCGGATCGCGACGGATCTCGCGGGCCCGGATCTCGCGGCAACACCGTCCGCGCCCGGCGATCGCGCGGTCCGCCAGCTCCCGCAGGTTCGACAGCTTGTTGCCGGCGACGATGTCGTGGCTCGGGATGTCGCGGATGACCCGTGTGATGCGGCAGTAGGGCGGCACGCTCAGCATGCAGTCGGCCACCAGCTCCACCAGCTCTTCTTCTCCGTAGGGCCGGAACTCGCCCGAGCGATAGAACCGCATCAGCTCGGCGGACTCGATCAGGCTGCAGGGATAGATCTTGAGCTCGTCGGGGCGGAAGTCCGGATCGTCGAAGATCCGGGCGAAGTCTTCCCGGTCCTTCGCGGGATCGGAGCCGTAGAGGTTCGGCATCCAGTGCGCGTGCACCTTGAAGCCGGCGGCGCGGAGGAGCCGCATCGCCCGGCGGGTCGCGGCGACGTCGTGCCCGCGGCGGTTCAACGACAGCACCCGATCGTCGAGGCTCTGATAGCCGAGCTGCACCTTGGTGGCGCCGAGCCGGCGCATCCGCATCACCTCCTCCTCGGTGACGTGATCCGGTCGCGTCTCCACGACCAGGCCGACGCATCGGGAGGCCGCGGACTCGTTGCTCCGGTGCGCCTCCTCGAGCTGGTCCCAGGTGGCTGACTCCCGCCCGCTGTGCAGGCTGCCCTGCAGACGGACCAGGTGATCGCGGACCGTCCCGTTGTAGTCGGCGCCGAGCGAGAGCGCTTCGAAGCCGGGCAGCGTGGGATCGGGCGGTGGCGGGGTGTCGGCGTCGTACTCGTTCATCGCGCGGAAGCAGCGCTCGACGAACCAGACCTGATAGGGCTCCGGATACGAGGACCAGGTCCCGCCCAGCAGGATCATCTCGACCTTGTCGGTCCGGTGGCCGTTGATCCGGAACGCCACCAGTCGCGAAGCCGTCTGGGCGTAGGGATCGAAGCGATTCTGCGCCGCCCGCTGCGCGCCCGGCTCCATCGAGAGGTAGCTCTTCGGCATGCGCACGTCGTTCGGGCAGAAGATGCAGCGGCCGGGACAGGGGAACGGCTTGGTCAGGACTGTCACCGGCGCCACCCCGCTCTGCGTGCGGACCGGCTTGCTCCGCAGGCGCGCGCAGACCAACTCGGAGTCCCAGCCGTATTTTCCGGCGAATCGGCGAACGCCCTGGATCAGCTCGCTCTTCTTGAAGAGGTCAGAGCGGCCCTTGGGGTGGCGACGCAGCAGCGCCAGCAACGCTCGCTCCGTCGGCGCCGCCATCATCAGCTCCCCCACGATCGCTGCGATCTGGGCCTCGTAGGCCTCGGGCTTGAAATCGAAGCGATGATGGGATCGCATGGAGCCGGGGCGAACGTAGGCGATCGATGAAGCCGGAGACAATCGAAAGGCTGCTGGCCCTCAACGCCGCCTTCTACCAGGCCTCGGCCGAGGGCTTCAGCGCCACCCGCCGCACGCCCTGGCCCGGATGGACGCGCCTCCTCGACCGCTTTCGTGCGCCGATCTCGGTCCTCGATCTCGGGTGTGGGAACGGCCGGTTCTTCGCCGAGCTCGGCCGTCGCGGCCTGGCGGGGGCGTACCTCGGCGTCGACACCAGCGAGGCCCTGATCGCGATCGCACGCAGGGCCCATCCGGAGGCGCGCTTTGAGCGGGCGGACGCGCTCGCGCCGGCGGCCGGCGAGACCTTCGAGCTGTGCGTGGCGTTCGGGCTCCTCCACCATCTGCCGTCGTTCGTGCTTCGGGAGCGCTTCGTCCGGTCTCTGGGCCCGCGGATGGTGGAGGGCGGCACCGCCTGCCTCACGTTCTGGCGATTCGCGGAGCGGGCCCGCTTCGAGCGGCGCATCGCGCCGTGGGATCCGGGCGACGACGTCGAGCCGGGCGACCACCTTCTCCGGTTCGGCGGAGATCGATCCCTACGCTATTGCCATCACGCGAGCGACGCGGAGATCGATCGTCTGGTGACCGCGACCGGGCTGAAGGAGGTCGATCGTTACGCGGCTGACGGGGAGACCGAAGACCTCAACCTCTATTCGGTCCTCGTCCGTTAGAGCTGTGGGACGTGTGATCGACGTTCGTGACGATCGGCGTGGGGACGACCTCGTCGTGCGGGAGCACGTCGGCGCGGGCGGGGCGAACGCTGACCTCTTGCTGCTCGAGCGAGAGCGCCAGGTTCAGCCGCTCCTTCACCATCATCACCTCACGATAGTGACCCTCGAGCTCCTCGATGGAGCGGCGCTTCGAGTTGATCTCGTCCTCGAGCGCCGAGATGGCGCGACGCTGGCCGGCCATCTTCTCCTCGAGCTCGTGCTCACGTCGGTGGGCCTCCTGGATCAGGCCGGGGACGCTGATGCGCACCGACTCCAGCGTCTTCTTGAGGACGCGGACGACCAGCTCGACGTTTCCGCCGGGAAGCTCGCGCATGAGCTTGGTGAGCTGCTCGATCCCATAGCCGGCGGACTGCGGCGCCGGGCTCGGCGTCAAACCGGACTGCGATGGATGCACCGGCGAATGACCGACGACCGTCACCTGCGGCGGCATGATCGGCGCGGGCATGCGACCCTGCACCGGCAGGACCGCCACCTCGTCCTCGAGCCGCTTCTTTTCCTTGAACAAAGCCATCCATCCCGGATAGCCGATCGGACCCCGTTCGTCCGTCGGCCAAGGATCGGTGTGACCCCGGCTATGGGGCGACCTCGAGGGGCGGCGGGGCGTCGGCGCGATCGAACGGGTCGACCCGCCGGAGGTAGAGATCGCCCAGCTGCGGGCGCAAAGCGCGCACCCGGCCCATGTCGCCCGACTGGGTCCGATGGGCTCGTGTGATGGAGAGCGCAACGTCGAGGCAACTCCTTCGGCCCGGGCCACATGTCACTCCGGTATCGAACGTCTCCGTGGGCGCGCGGTCGTCCCCGGAGAGCGCGAGCCGGATCGGCCAGTAGCGATTGAGCACGTAATAGACGGCGCCGACCCGGTGCTGCGGCCACGCCCTGCGCACGGCCTCCAGCGCGAATCGCGAGGCAAGCTGGTGCTCGGGATGTCCGGTGAAGCCGTGGTCCGGATCGAAAGTGATCAGAACCGTGGGCTTGAAGCGCAAGATGGCTTGCAAGACCAGGTCGGCGGGATCGTGCTGCTCGACCCACCGCCGTCCGATCTCGTGGCGCGGCGGAAAGGAGCTCACCGGGAGGGGCGCGTTCCAGTAGTTGTGGTGCTCGAGCCGGGCGCCGTAGGCTGCCGCCACCAGCTGCATCTCGCGGCCGCGGACCGTACCCAGGTCGGGACGGCAGCCCTCCGGGAGCAGACACTCCCCGCCCTGGCCGTGGTTCATCACGAAGAAGTAGCAGGGTCAATCCCGCGCGATGCAAGCGAAGGAGAGCACCGAGCTGGCAAGGGTCTCGTCGTCCGGATGCGCGCCGACCCACATGATGCGGGCGTCCGCGGCCTCGAGGGCGTCAACGAGCGTCGGCCCGCCGCCCTCCTGGACCCCTGCGCAGCCGGCGATCGCCAGGGCGGCCAGGGCCGCCTTCACGACAGCGCGACTCCGAGATCCCGCAGCTGCTTCGTCGCCAGCGCGCTCCAGCCCTTGTTCGCGGAGGGGCTGGCCGGGCTCGGGTGGAGGATCCGGCCGATCCGCACGTTCATCCCGTGCAAGCTGGCTTGCGCGCGCGCCTCGGCGAAGGCGCCGACTCCGACCACCACCGCGGGCTCGATGCACTCGACGGTGAAGCGGAGGGCGCGATCGCGAATCTCGAAGAGCGCGAGCTTCTCTGCGGCCGCCAGCTTGTCGGGCGTCCGGTTGCGGCCGCTCTCCTCCATGAAGACCAGCGGGCAGTAGTTGCCCACGAACATCCGCTCCGAGAAGCGCTCGGGGGTGCCGAACAGGTCGCGGATTCCAGCCCCACAGCCGCGCGCCGCTCACCTCGCTGCGGCGGCACTCGAAGCCCTCAATCCGACGCTTGGGATGCTCGTGGGCGGGCCTGCCGACCTTGGCGCGGATGCCGAGCCAGTCGCGCACCATCGAGACCTCGCCGAAGGGGACCCCGGTCTGCGCCATCCCGTACGGGCCCGGGTTCATGCCGAGGAGCATCACCTCGGCGCCGCGCCGCGCGTAGCGGTCGAGGTACGCGCGGTGCGCCTCGAAGGCGTACTCGAACGGGTTGTAGACGTGGGTCACCGGCGCTGAGAACTGGAGCGCGGCGAGCTCCTCGGTCATGCGGGTGGCGATCTCGACGAGCTGCATCCCGACGCTGTCTAGCAACGTTGCGCCTGCTCTTCCAGGTCGATCGTCTCCTTCACCCAGCGCTGCTCGGAGTCGTAGTCGGGGAAGGCCGCCGGAAACGCGGGGTCGTGCCAGCGTCGGGCGACCCAGGCCGCATAGTGGATGTAGCGGAGACCGCGCAGCGGCTCGACGAGGGAGAGCCACGACGGATCGAACTCGCGGAACTGGTTGTAGGCCTCGACGAACATCTCCCGCTGCGCCTTGCCCTCCTCGTCCCGGCCGCCCACCAGGAGCCAGACGTCCTGCGCCGCGGGCCCCGTGAGGAAGTCGTCGAAGTCGAGGAAGAAGAAGCCCTCCTTGCCCTCGAGCAGATTACCCATGTGGCAGTCACCGTGGATGCGGTGCATCGGGACGCGCTTGCTGCGCTCCGCGTAGGTCTTCGCGATGTGATCGACCGCGGCGCGGTACCGGTCCGCCCAGCGGTCGGGCACGAAGCCCTTGTCCTCCAGGACGGCGAGCGGCTCGTAGGCGTAGGTCTTGGGATCGAGCGTGCGGCGGTGCTTGGGCCTCTTGAGCGCGCCGATGTTGTGGATGCGGGCGACCAGGCGGCCGAGCCGGCGGATCTGCTCCTCGCTGAGCTCGTCGGGCGAGCGCCCGCCGGTCCGCGGCCACACCGCGTAGTAGATCTCTTCGACCTCGTGGAGCGACTCGCCGTCCTCGAAGACCAGGGGCGCGCACACCGGGATCTCGTGCTCCTTCAGATCGAAGAGCAGCTCGTGCTCCTCGAGGATCGCCTCGCGGGACCAGCGACCGGGGCGATAGAACTTCACGACGATGTGGGATCGATCCTCGAGCATGAGGTCGTAGACCCGGTTCTCCATGCAGTGCAGCGCGAGGATGTGGCCGGTGGGCTCGAAACCGCCGGCCTCGACGGCCTTCAGCACCCAGTCGGGGGTCAGCTTGAAGAAGAGATCCGTCGACACGCCCCGGGGGATACTTCGGGCGGGGCGGTCACGGAAGCTCGATCTTCCGCCTACAACGCTTATCTTTCCGTACACACGGCGATCGCCTCATCGGGCCGTGCGAAAGCCGAGATGCGAGAACTGTGCGCCGGCGTCGTAGCCGTTCCAGACATCCGTGCGGTTCTGGTCGGGCCGCGAGGCCCACGAGCCGCCGCGGGCCATCATCGGACCGCCTGGTGCGTCGGGCCTGGACGGGGTCGCGGTCCACTGCCAGACGTTGCCCACCAGATCATAATGTCCAAAGGGACCGACCCCGCGACGAAAGTGTCCCACAGGCCAGGTGACCCGAGCGCCCTGCCCGCGGACCGCGGCGGCCTTCGGATCCCATGCGTTGCCCCAGGGATAGGGCCGCCCCTCGAGGCCACGCGCCGCAGCCTCCCATTCGACGTCGGCCGGCAGTCGGCGCCCCTCAAAGCGACAGAAGGCGTCCGCCTCGTACCAGGAGACACCGACCACGGGCCGATCAGGCCGGAGAAAGCGCGCCCACTTCGCCTCGTTCCAGAAGCGCGGCGCGGTGAGCTTGTACGCGCTGATCATCCGCCAGCCGCGTGGATCCCAGAATCGCCGCTCGCGATAGCCGCCGGCGTCGATGAACCTCCGATAGCGCGCCACGGTGACGAGGTGGCGATCGAGGTGAAACGCGTCCACCTCGGTGGGCCCGTAGCGCTCGGAGAGTGGATAAACGCCCGCGGGCACGCGCTCCTCGGCGGGTCGATCCGCGAGGAGGACGGCGTCCATCAATTCACGCCCGAAGGGATCACCGACGGCGTGCTGAGAAGAAAGGGGGCGATCTCGGCGTCGAACATGGAGCCGTCTTCCAGATGCATCTGGTAGCTGCCGTGCATCGTGCCCCAGGGCGTCTTCAGGATGGAGCCCGAGGTGTACTCGAAGGACTGATTGGGGCGCAAAACCGGCTGTTCGCCCACGACGCCCTCACCTCTGACCTCCTGCGCGCGGCCCGTGCCGTCGGTGATGATCCAGTGGCGCGTCTTGAGCTGCACGGTGTCCCTGCCCTCGTTCGAGATGCGGACCGTGTACGCGAAAACGTAACGGCCCTGCGTCGGCATCGATTGCTCCGGCAGGTACTTCGAGCGGACACTGACGCGGACGCCGTTGGTGACCGCGACCGACATGCCCCCGGAGTGTGCCGAGCCCGGTGTGGCGATTCAAGGCAATCCTTCATCCGAGGCAAAACGGCCGGCGTCGTCGGCTGGAGAAAAGCCGCCTATCGTGTGAGCATGGCCCCGGATCGCGTGGAGAACGGGCAGCCCGAGGTCGACCGTAGCGCGGCCATTCCGATCCCGAGGCAGGTGAACCCGAGTCGGGTTCGACTCTCATTCGCTCAGGAACGAATCTGGCTGTTCGAACAGCTGTCGCCGGGAACGCACGCGCACCACCTGTCGGTGCAGATCGACCTGGAGGGCCCGCTCGATCGGGCCGCGCTCCGGCGGGCCATCCGGTCGGTGGTTGCCCGCCACGAGACACTCCGCACCGCCGTGCGCATCTATGACGGCGTCCCCATGCAGGTGGTCGCCGCCGGCTCGAGCGCAGAGGTGGAGGAGGTCGATCTTTCGGCGCGCTCCTCGGTGGAGCAGGACGTCGAGGTCCGCCGATCGATGTCCGAGCAGATCCATCGGCCCTTCGATCTCTCGCGGCCGCCCCTGTTCCGGATGCGCCTGCTCCGGCTCAAGGATCCGGCGCACGTCCTCCAGGCGGTGATGCACCAGCTGATCGCGGACACTCACTCGCTCGAGCTGATGCTCGACGAGATCGTCGCCCTCTACGCCTCGGAGGTGGTGCGCGAGCGCTCTCCTCTCCCGGATCTGCCGGTCCAATATCGCGACTATTCGATCTGGCAGCGCGCGCGCTTCGACATCGACAAGCGTACCCGCCAGCTCGCGTACTGGAGGTCGAAGCTCGGAGGCGATCTGCGACCGCTCGAGATCCCGCTCGATCTCCCACGACCGGCGCTGCAGACGTTCGGAGGCGCCGAGGAGAGCATCGACCTCTCCGATCAGCTGATCGAGGAGCTGCGGCGGCTCACCGACTCCGAGATCAACATGACGGTCGTCTTGATGGCGGCCTTCTATGTCCTCCTGTTCCGATACACCGGGGAGCAGGATCTGTTCGTCGGGACGCCCATCATGCAGCGGGTCCGTCCGGAGACCCAACCGCTGATCGGCCCGTTCTCCAACACGCTGGTGATCCGGGTGGAGGTCTCCAGCCGTCCCAGCTTCCGCGCGCTCCTCCGGATGGTCTTCCAGGCGCTCGTGGAGGCGTTCGACAACCAGGCGCTCTCCTTTGCCGAGCTGATCGAGGAGCTCCAGCCGGCGCGCGATCTCAGCCGCTCGCCGCTGTTCCAGGTGATGTTCGACCCGACGCGCTTCCGCTCGAAGCCGAAGGTCACGGACCACGGGGCGCTCACCATGACGCCGCACGAGGTCCACTCAGAGATCAGCGCGCACGATCTCACGCTGCTCGTGAACGAGCGCGACGAACCGATCCGCGTCAAGCTCGAGTACAACACCGCGCTGTACGAGCGGGACACTGCGCGCCGACTGCTGCAGCACTATCGCACCGTGCTCGAGCAGATCGCGGCAGATCCGGACGGGCCGATCGATCGGATGCCGCTCCTCCTCCCGAGCGAGCGGAACCAGCTGGTCGTCGGGTGGAACGCCACGTCGATCGAGCATCCCGATCGTCCGCTGGTGCACGAAGAAGTGGCCCTCCGAGCCGCGCATACGCCCAGCGCGGCGGCGATCTGCGTGGGCGATCTCGAGCTCGGCTATCGCGACCTGGACGAGCGATCGAATCAGCTCGCCCATCGCCTGGTCTCGCTGGGCGTGGGTCCGGAGGTGCTGGTGGGGCTCTGCCTCGATCGCTCCTTCGAGATGGTCATGGCGATGCTGGGCGTGCTGAAGGCGGGCGGCGCCTACGTGCCCCTGGATCCGACGCATCCGCCCGAGCGCAACGCGATGATCTTCCGGGAGGCGGCCCCCAAGGTCGTGCTCACGCAGCGGTCTCTCGAGGACAAGCTGCAGGTGCCGGCATCGACGCGGTTGATCCTGGTCGATGCGCCCATCGACGCGCCGGTGTCCCCGCCCGAGACGACGGTGGGCCCGGACAACCTCGCGTACGTCATCTTCACCTCGGGCTCCACCGGCCGGCCCAAGGGTGTCGAGATCACGCACCGTTCGCTCTCCAACTTTCTCTGGGCGATGAGGAGCACGCCCGGCCTGCGCGCGACCGATCGCGTGCTCGCGGTGACCACGCTCTCCTTCGACATCGCCGGCGCTCGAGCTCCTCCTTCCCCTGTTGGTGGGTGCTCAGGTCGATCTCGCTGGTCGCGTCACCTCGGTCGACGCTCAGCGCCTCCGGGACCATCTGGATCTGAAGCCGACCACGGTGATGCAGGCGACGCCCGCCACCTGGCGTATGCTGCTCGAGGCGGGGTGGCGCGGAAACCGCAACCTCAAGCTGCTCTGCGGGCGGCGAGGCGCTGCCCCGCGATCTCGCGGAGCAGCTGTTGGAGCGGGCGGCGAGCTCTGGAACATGTACGGGCCGACGGAGACCACGATCTGGTCGTCGGTGCACCCGGTGACGTACGGCGGACATCCGTCCCGATCGGCCGGCCCATCGCCAACACCACGATGTACGTGCTGGACGCCCGCCTCGAGCCCGTGCCGATCGGCGTGGTGGGCGAGCTCTTGATCGGCGGCAGCGGGCTGGCCCGCGGCTATCACCGCCGGCCCGACCTCACGCGCGAGCGCTTCGTCCCCGATCCGTTCTCGGATCGTCCGGGCGCGTAGCTGTATCGAACCGGCGATCTGGCCCGACGCCTCCCCACGGAGAGCTGAACTGTCTCGGCCGCACCGACTTCCAGGTCAAGATCCGCGGCTATCGCATCGAGCTCGGCGAGATCGAGGCGGCGCTCCTTTCCCATCCCGACGTCAAGAACGCCGCCGTGGTGGCCCGCGAGGACGACCGGGAGAAGCGGCTGGTCGGCTATCTGGAGGCACGCCATCTGATCGGCGAGGAGGTTCTCCGCAGCCACCTGGAGAGCAAGCTCCCCGGATACATGATCCCGGCGCGCTTCGTGGAGATGGACGCGCTGCCGCTGACGCCCAACGGCAAGGTCGATCGCAAGGCGCTTCCGGCGCCGGGAAAGACACGCCGGCCCAACACCGGCTTCATGGCCCCCTCCGGCGACCTCGAGGTGCAGATGGCCTCGATCTGGCGGGAGGTGCTCGAGGTGGATCGCGTCGGTCGCAACGAGAGCTTCTTCGATCTCGGAGGCCACTCGCTCCTCGCGGTGAAGCTCATCAACCGCCTCAACCGGGAGTGCGGCGTGTATATCCCGCTCGGCGCGGTGTTCCAGACGCCTACGATCGAGGAGCTGGCGGCCCTCGTCGACGCCGAGTGGCGGCATCGTGAGCCGTCGGTGATCCTGCTCGAGGCGGGCGGCACCAGCACGCCGCTGTTCTGCATCTGCGGCATTCACCTGTACTCCGAGCTCGCGCGACACCTGGCCGCCGACCGGACGATCTATGGCGTCTTCGTGCCGGTCGAGGCCGAGCTGTTCAACGGCCAGGCCGCGAAGCTGACCGTGGAGGACCTCGCCGCCGAGTACGTCCGCGCCATCCGCAGCACCCAGCCGGCGGGTCCGTACTGCCTCACGGGCGTCTCGTTCGGGGGCGTGCTGGCCTACGAGATCGCACGGCAGCTGACGCTCCAGGGAGACGAGGTCCGGTTCCTCGCGCTCCTCGACACGCTCCTGCCCCGCGCCCTCTCGCTGAGCCCCAAGCGCTGGCTCAAGGCCCGCATGTCGCGGCTCCGATCGCAGGGCCCGCGCGGCCTCACCGATCAGGTCGTCACGGCGTCGGCCCGCCTGCGCGAAGCGTTCGTCGAGCGGCTGCGACCCGGGTTCGATCTGATCCAGGCGGCGCCGGACGTCGACGAGATGCGCGTCTCCCGCAACCAGATCTACAACCGCGCCACCGCCCGCTACGACCGCGACGAGCATCGTTACGACGGGCCCGTGATCCTGGTGCGGGCCCAGGACACCGACGAGATCGAGGGCTACTCGGTCGACTCGTGCTTCGGTTGGAACGAGCTGGTCCGCGGCGGCGTCCACCTCTACGAGATCCCGGGCGGGCACCTGGACATCCTCCAGGAGCCTTACGTGACCACGCTGGCGGAGCGGCTGCGCTGGCATCTCGAGCAGCCGGGACGGTCGGGGTGAATCCAGGCGATCTCGTCAGCGGACGATACCGGATCGTCGAGCGTCTCGGGACCGGCGGCATGGGCACGGTCTACCGCGTCGAGCAGACGATGATGCACACGTCGATGGCCATGAAGGTGCTCCGCCCCGAGCTCTCGAACACGGAGGAGATGGAGAAGCGCTTCGAGCGCGAGGCCCGCGCCTCGGCGCGGCTCGACAGCCCGCACATCGTCCGCGCGAACGACTTCGGCCGCGCCGAGGACGGCACGCTCTTCCTGGTGATGGAGCTGATCGAGGGCGAGACACTCATGCGGCGGATCGCGCGGAAGAAGCTCGACGTCGAGGAGGCGCTCGAGATCACCGCGCAGATCCTGGACGGCCTCGCCCACGCGCACGCCCACGACGTCATCCACCGGGATCTCAAGCCGGGCAACATCATGCTGGTCGGGGCGGATCCGCCGGTGGTGAAGATCCTCGACTTCGGGCTGGCCAAGCTGCTCGCCGGCGACGACTCGCGCCTCACCCAGGTGGGCATGGTCTACGGCACCGCCCGCTACATGTCGCCGGAGCAGGCCAGCGCCGGCGAGATCGATCACCGCAGCGATCTCTATTCGGTGGGCGTGATCCTGTACCTTCTCTTGACCGGCCACCCGCCGTTCGAAGGCAGCGAGAGCGAGATCCTGCGGGCCCACCTCGGCCAACCCCCGCCGCCGCTCGGGCTCTCGATCGGGGATACGGAGCGAGAAGCGGCGATCGAGAGGCTCGTCCGCAAGGCGCTGGCGAAGGCCCCTGAGGCCCGGTTTCAGGACGCCACCGAGCTCCGCGCGGCGGTCCTCGGGGCCCGCTCGGGCAAAGCCCGAGACACCCGTCTTCGCTCGCTGCCCTCGCTGCGCGCTTCGCTTGCCAGAGTCCTCGGGGCCCGCTCGGGCAAAGCCCGAGACACCCGTCTTCGCTCGCTACCCTCGCTGCGCGCTTCGCTTGCCAGAGTCCTCGGGGCCCGCTCGGGCAAAGCCCGAGACACCCGTCTTCGCTCGCTGCCCTCGCTGCGCGCTTCGCTTGCCAGAGTCCTCGGGGGCCGCGGTCGGCTGCTGGTGGCAGGCGGCCTGGCGGTGGTGATCGCGTTGGGGGTGCGGTGGGGGTTCGTCGCCTGGTCGAACGGCCGGGTGGTGGCGAGCCGCGTGGCCGAGGGGCACGGCGCGTTCGAGCGGCGGGACTATGCCGGGGCCGCGTCGGCGTTCGCGGACGCGCTTCGAGCGGATCGAGACGCCATCGAGGACCCGGTGCTGGCGGGGGACGCGCGCCGCTTGCTGGACGCGGATCGGCGGGAGGGCCAGCGGCTGCTCGACCTCATCGCGCGCACCTGCGACGACGACGCCGCGCCTTTCCTGGCGGGCGTGGTGGAGACGGCCGAGCCGCAAGCCGCACGCACCGCGTTTCAGGCGCTCCAGGACCTGGGTGAGCTCGACCGCGTCGACGCCGTCGGCGCGCTCCTCGACGGCCTCGAGCACACGCGCGCCTCGGACTGCGAGACCCGCCGCTGGTACGTGCTCCATCTGGGTGAGCTCCGCGACGATCGACGGATCCTCCCGGCGCTCCAGAAGGAGCAGCAGAAGAAGGCCGGCTTCCTGATCTTCAAGACGGACGCCAACCGCTGCATGAAGCCGGAGCTGGATCGGCTCATCGAGGACTTGCAGGACTAACTAGAGACGACGACCACGCCGACGATGACGATCACGTGCGAGACTCGCGATCCAACCGTTGCAGATCGTGACTCGAGCCGAGCACATCTAGGAGCGTGTAGCGCGTAGCGCTACCGCGAGCCCGGTCCGGGTCCCGGTCCCGGTCCCGGTCCCGATGGCGATCATGCAGCCCGGCGTGCGTTCATCGACTTGATGAGGCGCGTGAGCATCTCGACAACGCGCTTGAGCTTGGCTCTGGCGGCTTGGACCTTCTGCTCGTTGGCGAGTCGGCGCCTCAAGCAGGTGTGGAGTGAGGCGGCGCTTTCGGTGCCAGAGCGAAGTGCCATCCGGTAGAAGCGAGCCTTCTCAGGTGAATTGAACTCTCCGGCGCCCTCGGCGGTGTTGTTCACGATGGAATCGGATGCCCGCCGAAGCTGATCGCGGACGTGAGCGTGACCGGGTTGCAGTTCTTGTGCGATCTCTTCAGCGATGTCGGCCTACTCGACGGCGAGCTGGTAGACCTCGAGCTTCTCGTGATCGAAAGTGACCATGCAAGCTAGCTTGCGGTAGCTTTGCCAGAAAGCAGGTTTGGTGCGGCTCGGACACGTCGCACTCGATGGCTCGAAGGTGCAGGCGAACGCGAGCAAGCACAAGGCGATGACCTACGAGCGGATGGCCGAGGAGGAGAAGCGGCTGTCTCTCGAGATCGAAGAACTGCTGGAGCGAGCGCGCACGATCGACCAAGAGGAAGACGAGCGGCTGGGCGTTGAAGAGACTGAAGAGGACATCCCAGCGGAGCTCGCTCGCCGTGAATCCCGCCTTGCCCGCATTCGAGAAGCGAAGGCTGCGCTGGAACAGGATGCCGCCACGAGACAAGTTGCAAACGCGCGACGGCAAGGCGGTCTACGCCCGCAGGAAGAGTATCGTCGAACCGGCGCTCGGACAGATCAAAGCGGCACGAGGATTCCGCCGGTTCTCGCTACGCTCCTTCTTCAAGGTACGAGCCGAGTGGACGCTCGTCTGCCTCACCCATAACCTGCTCAAGCTCTACCGATCGAAGCTCGCGACCGTCGCGAGCGTCTGACTCAAGGCAGCCATCTTCAGATCGGGACCCGGACCGGGACCGGGACCCGGACCGGGGTCGGTGAGCGCTTACGCGCTACACGCTCCTAATCGCCCTTGCGCCGGAGCGCGCCGATCACGTGCCGTCCCGGAGGCATCAACGGCAGCATGATCCGGAAGCACGTCCCGCGCTCGGGCGTCCGCTCGATCGCAAATCGGCCTCTGTGCTCGGTGACCACCCGCTTCACGAGCATTAGCCCCAGCCCCGGCGCGCCGGTCTTCGTGGAGACGAACGGCACGAACATCCGCTCGCGGACGTCGCCCTCGATGCCACTACCCTCGTCCGTGATCTCGATGGAGACGTGACCGTCGCCCGGGAAGGCCGACACGGTGATGTGGCCGCCGCCGACCTCGTCGACGGCGTCGAGCGCGTTGTTGAGCACCTCGACCAGCGCCTGCTCCACGTCGCGGGAGCGATGACCGATCGGCGGGAGGTCGGCGATCTGGAGCAGCGGCTCGCCGTCCTCCGCGAATCGGTGCCGAACGCGGGCCACCGCGCGCTGGATCGTCACCGTGAGGTCGCCCTCGGAGGTGGACGACGGTCCCGCGTCGCTGTGGAGCGCCAGGCCGGCGCGGATCGAGCGCACTTGCTCGAGCACGCCGGCCACCTGCTCTCGCAGTTCGTCGACCGAGCAGCTCCGATCGAACGCCACCAGCGTATCGACGAGCACCATCTCGGCTCCTTCCAGAATCTCGTGAGTGCCGCGCCCCGACCTTCGCGACCAGCGCCAGCTTCTCCGAGCGCGCGCGGTCCTCCAGCTTCTTCCGGAGGTCGCGGTCCGCGACCAGCTGATCGTCCTGGCGCCTCTTGTCCTTGAGCCGGCTGCGGATCGCCGCGCGCATGAGATCGGCGTCCCAGGGCTTGAGCACGAACTGGTCGAC
Source organism: uncultured delta proteobacterium (assembly GCA_963803435.1). Classification (GTDB taxonomy): domain Bacteria; phylum Myxococcota; class Kuafuiibacteriia; order Kuafuiibacteriales; family Kuafuiibacteriaceae; genus CAWDML01. The sequence continues at coordinate 2,724,517 of CAWDML010000001.1, forward strand.
GATACCCTGGTTGATCGCCTTGAGGGCGACCTCGAGCTCGGGGTGTGCCGTCAACAGGAACAGCACGGCGTCGGGACAGACCTCGCGCATCCGGGCCAGGAGCTGGAGGCCCGTCATCTCGGGCATCCGCTGGTCTGCGACGATCAGGTCGAACGGATCGCTCATCGCCCAGACGACGGCCTCGCTCGGAGAGACCGTAGTGACGATCGCGATCTCCTCGTCCTCGTGGAACACACGCTCAGCCAGCTTGAGCGCCAGCCGGTCGTCGTCTACGAAGAGCACCCGGTATTGTGACTGGCCCCCCACCGGAGCAATGCTACTTGCGTCGAGGTCCCCGTGGCAAAGATCGTGTCGGAGTGGATCGCAGCGGTCAGGCGCTTCGGCGCGGACCGGGACGATCCGCGCATCAGGGAGGAGCAGAGCCGGACGCTGCTGTATCGCGGCCAGGCCGCGTGCTGGGTGGCGGCCGCGGTCATGCCGTTCACCATCCTCCTCTTCGACGCCTTCTTTGCATTCGAACGGCTCGCCGACAGCGTCCTGATCGCCGCCCTCGCCACCACCGGTGCAATCGCGATGGCCTGGGCGGTCCGCGCACATCTCTTCGACCGCCGGCCGGCGATGCCCTTTGTCATCCTGGTGGGGGTCATCTGCAACGCCACCGAGGCCGCGCAGCTGGCGATCACGGGGGGGCCGATCCAGAGCAACTTCTTCTTCCCCTATTTCCTGCTGTTCTTCGGCATCGCCACGTTCTTTCCGGCGCGGATCGTCCACGTGGTGCTCACGTGTCTCCTGCTTCCCTTCGGGTACGCGGTCCTAGGCTGGTGGATGGACGTCGCCGGCTCCAACCGCTTTCTCTCGAGCGTGATCCTGCTGGTCGACTACGCGGTCATCGCGATCATCGCGAATCGCATCGTCACCTCGATCTTCATCGGTGAGCTCGTGCTCCGCATCGACCTCGAGAACGCCAACCGCCGGCTGCGCGAGGTCGACCGGCTCAAGAGCGAGTTCTTCGCCAACGTCAGCCACGAGCTCCGCACTCCGCTCACGCTGATCCTCGCGCCCACGAGCTCGCTCCTCGAGGAGACACCGGGCGCGCTGACGGGGGATCAGCGCGTGTTGATCGAGGAGGTCCGGCGGAACGCTGCGCGGCTCCTCATTCTGATCAACGATCTCCTGCTGCTGGCCCGGCTCGACAGCGGCCAGGTCCAGCCGACCACGTCATCGGTCGATCTCTCGCTGCTGGTCCGCACCACCGCCGAGTCGATGCGTCCGCACGCGGAATCGCTCGGCCTCACGATTGGGATCGACGTCGTCGAAGGCGCGACCTGGCACGGCGATCCCCGCCACATCGACCGCATGCTCCTCAACCTGATCTCCAACGCGTGCAAGTTCTCGGAGAGCGGCAAGAACATCTCGGTCTCGCTGATGGTCGGCGACGACGACTTCTTGCTCTCGGTGAAGGACGAAGGGATCGGGATCTCCACCGCCGATGTCGCCCGCCTGTTCGCCCGCTTCGTCCAGGTCGACTCGGGGCCCAACCGGCGATTCGAAGGGACCGGTATCGGCCTGGCGATCACCAAGGAGCTCGCCGAGATGTACGGCGGTCGAGTTCAGGTCGACAGCAAGCTCGGCGAAGGCTCCACGTTCCGGGTGAGCCTGCCCCGCTATGAGCCCTCCGGCGACCTCGAGGGCTGGGGGGAGCCCACGGGATCGGTCGACATCACCGGGATCGCGTTCGAGCCGGTCGAGACCTCCGACGAGCAGGAGGCGCCCGCGAATCTGTCGCAGGGCGAGCTCCCGAGCGTCGTCGTCGTCGAGGACAACGCCGACCTTCGCGCCTATCTCCGACAGGAGCTCGGACGCTGGTACCGAGTGATCGCGATGGGCGACAGCCTCGAGTCGCTCGAGCACATCCGGACCGCGGGGGCGGATCTGGTGATCTCCGACGTGATGATGCCGGTGATGGACGGGCTCCAGCTGACGCAGCGCCTCAAGAGCGGCGCCAACACCGGCGAGATCCCGATCCTGCTCCTCTCCGCCCGCGAGGATCTGGAGACCAAGGTCCGCGGATTCGAGGTCGGCGCCGACGACTACGTCTCCAAACCCTTCCAGATCGCCGAGCTCCGTGCGCGCATCAATCTCCACCTGCGCCTCCGGGATCAGACGCGGCAGCTCAAGGAGGCGCAGGCCGCCATGATGCGTCAGGAGAAGATGGCGCTCCTGGGAACCGTCGTCGCAGGAGTCGCGCATGAGACCAACAATCCGCTCCATTTCCTGCAAGGCAACCTGCGCGTGCTGACGGAGCGTCTGCGCCGACTGGTCCCGGAGGCGGCCTCGGGCGAGATCAAGGAGATCATCGCCGACATGGAGGAGAGCCTGAACCGCATTGTCGTCGTCACCCGCCAGCTCCTCACCTTCGGCCGTCAGGAGAGCAGCGCGGAGACGAGCGAGGTCAGCATCACCGAGGTCGTCGAGCTGGTCCTCAAGATGGCGAAGGCCAAGGCGGCTCCTCACGTGCACCTGATGCATGATCTCGCCGGGACTGAGAAGGTCCGTGCGGGCCCACAGGAGCTCTTTCAGATCCTCTTGAACCTCGTTCAGAACGCAGCCCAGGCGCTCGACAATCGACCGGGCGAGGTACGCGTGAGAGCGGTTGAGTCAGACGGTGTCGTAGAGATTCGAGTGGAGGACGACGGAGTCGGCATTCCGCAGGAGAACTTGCGACACGTGTTCGAACCCTTCTTCAGCACCAAACCTGCAGGTACCGGCACTGGGCTCGGGCTCGCGATCGTTCGACAGCTCGTCGAAGGACAGAAGGGACACATCTCGCTCGAGAGCGAGGTCGGTCACGGGACCACGGTGTGCGTCCGCCTCCCGCGTTGACAGCCGGGCGATAGGGGCAGACCTTCAAACATCGCAAGGAAACTTGCTGATGACGAATGCGCTGCGTCGCCTCGCAGAGCTCTGCGACTCCTCTCCCGAAAGGACGGCCGTTCGACTGATCGAGCCGCGCGGTCGTGGAGTGTTTCGAGATGCGACGGTGAGCGTCTCGAGCTGGGCCTGCGGCGCCGCCGCTTGCGCGTCTGCGCTCACCGAGCGCGGCGTCACCTCCGGGGATCGGGTCCTCGTCGCGCTGCCCACCTCGGAGGCGTTCCTCCACGCGTTCTGGGGCATCTCTTCGCTCGGCGCCATCCCTGTTCCGCTGCCATCGAGCACCGGTTGGTTGCGCTCCACGGCGCTCCAGCGCCGGATCGCGAACATCGTCGCCGATGCCTCGCCGCGTGCGGCGGTCGCCGACGCTGGAACCGCGCGCTCGATGCCCGGCATCGAGGTCGTGACACCGCCGTTCGCGACCTCGGCGATGAAGCTCGAGGTACCCGACCTCGACGATTCGGCGCCCGCGCTCATCCAGTACACGTCCGGGAGCACGGGACGGCCGCGAGGTGTGGTGGTCACCCACGCCAACCTGCGCGCCAACGTGGAGAGCGCGGCCCACGTGACCCGCATCGACGCGGACGACCGCGTGCTGTCCTGGTTGCCGCTCTATCACGACATGGGGCTGGTCGGAGGCCTGATCATACCCATGTGGTCGGGCGCTGCGGCGCACCTGATGTCGCCGATGCACTTCCTCTTGTCGCCGCCGTCGTGGCTCCACGCGATCTCGAGCTACCGCGCGACCGTCACCATCGCCCCCAACTTCGCGTACAACCTCCTCGCCCGGAAGATCAGAGAGGACGAGCTGGAGGGGATCGACCTCTCCTCCCTGAGGCTCGCGCTCAACGGCGCCGAGCCCGTCGATCACGAGACAATCGAACGCTTCACGGCGCGCTTCGAGAAGTATGGGTTCCCGCGCACCAGCTTCTACCCCGTCTACGGACTCGCCGAGTCGACGCTGGCCGCCGCCTTTCCGCCCTGCGGCCGCGAGCCCCTGATCGACCGCGTCGAGCGCGACAGCCTCGCCGTGGGTGAGCCCGTCGTGCCCAGCCGATCGGCGGGCGCCGCCGCCTTCGTCTCCGTGGGAGGCGCGCTCCCCGGACACGCAATCGTGATCCGCGACCCCGCCACCGGCCGGGACCTGCCCGAGCGCCACCTGGGCGAGATCCAGCTCAGGGGTCCCAGTGTGACGCCCTACTATTTCCAGTCCGGTGAGCCGCACCCCGATCGGCGGGCGCTACTTCGCACCGGCGACCTCGGCTACGTCGTGGGCCCGGAGCTGTTCGTCGTGGACCGGATGAAAGATCTCATCATCATCGCCGGCAGGAGCTACGTGCCGAGTGACCTGGAGCGGATCGTCGAGACGGTGCCGGGGGTACGAACGGGGCGCAGCGTCGCCTTCGGCGTCTGGGATCCGGAGCTCGGCACCGAACAGTTGATCGTGGTGGCGGAGGTCAAGCCGGCGCTGTTCCTTCGCACCGCCCGCATCGAGCGCCAGGTCTCCGAGGTTCTCGAGCGCGAAGTCGGCCTCTCCCCCTCTGAGGTGGTCCTCGCGCGACCCCAGAGTATCGAGACCACTTCGAGCGGAAAGCTGATCCGCGCGAGCGCCCGCGAAACCTTCACCCGGAGCGGATTCCAGAAGCCGTACAGCCTGCTCCATCCGCTCTGGATCCGCTCGCGGCTCGTTCGCTGGTGGCCGCGCCCTTTGAGCACCTAGGAACGCGCGTGGCGGTGGACGAAACGAGACGGCGCGTCGTGCGGGCAATCGAGTCCTCCTGTGGGATCTCGGCTCGCAAGATCCGGGACGGCGACGGCCTGGTCGTGCGGCTCGGGTACGACTCACTTCGCATGGCGACCCTGGCGATCGCGCTCGAGGAGGAGTTCGGACGGCCCCTCCTCTTGGCCGAGTGGATCGCGGGCGCCTCGGAATCCGGAGGATCTCACGGTCGGATCCTTGTGCACCTACATCCGAGAGATCATGCAGGATGAAGACTGACCGGCCGTATCGGACCCGCATCGAGCGCGGCATTCTCCACGTCACGCTCGACACGCCCCGGGCGCGCGTCAACATCTTCGACCTGCCCGCGGCCGAGCAGCTCGCGGCCATTCTGCAGGAGCTGCCGCCGGGCCTTCGCGCGATCGTCTTCGAGAGCGGCAAGCCGGGGAGCTTCATCAACGGCGCGGCGTTGATGATGGCGTCCGCTGTCAAGTCGAAGGAAGCAGCGGCCGAGGTGTCGGCGCCGATCCTCCGCGCCTACGACCTGGTCGAGCGCGCTCCGGTGCCCACCATCGCGGCCATCGAGGGCAGCTGCTTCGGATGCGGCGTCGAGTTCACGCTGCGCTGCCGACATCGCATCGCGACGGATCGGCCGGAGACGCAGCTGTACATGACCGAGCTCTGCGATTACCTGCTCTCGCCGGCGTTCGGCAGCGTCAGCCGGCTTCCGCCGCTGCTCGGACTGGATCGAGCCGCCGACTTCCTGCTCTGGGGAGAGCGCTGGTCGGCGCAGGACGCCTTGCGCGCGGGCCTCCTCGATCGCGTCGCGCGGACCGGCAGGCTCGATGGCACGATCGAGGGCCTGCTGGCGCACCCACCTCAGTCGGCCGCGCGCAGGACGACCGGTGGCTCCGCCCGCCGGCACCTGGCGCGGATCGATCGCCTTCCGCCGGCGCTTCAACCTCTCTACCGGAGCTGCCTCCGCCTGATGATGGACGCGACGCCGGAGCGCGAGCTGGCCCTCTCGGCGAAGACGGCGGCGGCCCCGATCGCCAAGCGGGCCCTGGGCTTCTTCTTCGTGCGACAGATCGCCTCCGAGCTGTGCCACTTCGGCGAGACGAGACCGCTCCCCGAACCACCGCGCACCATCGGAGCGCTCGCGCGCGCGCTCGGGGTCTCGGTCCGGCGAAGCATCACGGGGCGCCCGCCGAAGCAGCAGCTGTATCGGCCTGATCGGAGACGCCGCCGCGCCCTGGTCGAGGTCCAACGCTCCGGTGTGTCCGCCACCCTCGTCCATCACCTGGAGCGCATCGGTCAGGTCCCCATCGTCTCCTCACCGGTGCGAAGGTTCGCGATCGACGCGCTGCTGATCGCCCATCTCCGCCCGCTGCTCGAGGCCAGCGCGCGGGGCGCCAACGTGGAGGAGACGCTCAGGCGGTTCGGCTTCGTCGAGGGCCCCGGCGTCCTGCTCGCGCGCTTCGACGTGGAGCGTCTCTTCCCTGCGGGCGACGCGCGCTGGATCCGTCGCCTCCGTTCGGGCCGCCCCTCGCAGGGCCGCGTCGATCCGCGCCTGATCGACGCGCTCTGCCTCTCCTGGCTCGCCTCCGTCCGCGACCTGCTCACGACCGGCGTGATCGCGCATCCGACCATCGTCGATCTGGCCGCGCGCGAGCTCCTCGACTTTCCACTCGAGCACCGTAGCCTCTGCTCGTTTCTCACCCGCGCCCGCGTGAGCACCGCGCTCTCCCGGATCAAACGAGGGGACGAGGCCGAGCGCGCCGCCGCCGAGGCGTACGTCTCGGGGATACGCGACTTCTACTCTTAGAGCCGGTCCGAAGACCTCCGGACCGTTCCGCGTTTCCTGTTTCGCTCGTTCTGCTCATTCGCTATTCAAAGCGGCCGTTGTTGCATCGTGCTCGATCGAGTGTTCTGCAGAGTCGATGCAGGCAAGATTCGCAAGTCTTCCGGACGCCCTGTGGAAACGAATCGAGCCGTTACTCGCGAAGCGAGGTCCAAGGCCGCGGGGAGGTCGCCCGCGGGTTGCGGATCGCGTCGTGATGGCAGGTATCGTCTATCGCCTTCGGACAGGGTGCCAGTGGAAAGCCCTGCCGCGGGAGTTCAGCTCCGGTTCGACGTGCCACATTCGATTCCCGGCATGGTGCGCAGCAGGGATCTTCACCGCGATCTTCGCGGAGCTGCTGCGGTACTACGACAGGAGGCGCGGCATACAGTGGAAGTGGACTTCACTCGACAGCGCGATCGTCAAGGCTCCAAAGGGGGGGACCTGACCGGTCCGAACCCGACGGATCGAGCCAAGCAAGGCGTGAAGCGTCACGTGCTCACGGATGGTCGTGGCGTTCCGTTGGCGGTCGAGATCTCAGGCGCGAACGTGCATGACAAGTGGCGGGTGTAGCAGACGCTCGACGGCGTCGTCCTACGGGGCTCCCGCGGTCCACGACGGCCGGAGCACCTCTGCCTGGATAAAGGCTACGACTACGCGGATGTCGAGGCCGCTATTCGTGCTCGCCGGATCAAACCGCATATCCGCCGCCGTGGCGAGCATGCACTCGCTGGCTGTGTCCACGGTAGGCCGCGGCGCTGGGTTGTCGAGCGCACGAACGCTTGGCACAACCAGTTCCGCGCATGACTCGTGCGGTGGGAACGAACGGGATCGCGGTATCTCGGGCTGGTTCATCTTGCGTGCGCGATCATCGCGTTCCAGCAGGCTCGATGACTTCGCTGATCGAGCCTTCGCCGTCTTGATGGAGCTCGTCAGAATCGCAGAGAGTTCGTTGGCCTCTCGGATCAGCGAAGCGATCTCCGCTCCCTGCATCAGCTCCGGATCGGCAAGACGCAACCAGTACAGCGACTCGCGGATCTCCTTGCGAGCGACCGCCATCTTTGGATGAAGTCGGCAAGGCTCTCGCCGCCACGCGCTTCCTCGTCATTCGCACCACCTCCGGATGAACACCGGATCAGCTGTCGGACAACGTGCTTGCCGGCAAAGTCGTTTGGGAACTCGCGGCAAAGCCGAAGTACACGCTTCGCAAACTTGAGCAGTCGTTCTGCGATGTCATCGCCCTTCATCGCCGGATCGAACAGCGAATGACAGAACGACGAAACAGCAAACTGCGAACGGAACGGTTTCTGGACCGGCTCTTAGCGAGGCGCTGCGGCTCCAATGCTCGAGATAGGTCGAGAGCGCCGTCTATGAATCGGACTCCACTCTGCGTCGGAGCCGTCGCACGCGCACCCGCGTCCCGCCCGAGGGCACGATCATGAGCGCGCTCCGCACCGGGCGCGGCGGCGCGCGGTCCAGCCCCTCGAGGTCGAAGCCGCAGACGATCCGACCGATCGCCGTCGAGAGCTCCGACAGCGCAAAGCCCATCCCGATGCACCTGCGCGCGCCTCCCCCGAACGGCAGATAGGCGTACGGCGACGGGCGCGTCCCCAGGAAGCGGGAGGGATCGAAGCGCTCCGGATCGGGATACAGGTCGTCGCGGTGGTGCGTGAGATAGATGCACGGCATCACGTGCTGGCCGACCTCCAGGCGATGTCCGGCCACCTCGAACGGCGCCGCCACCCGACGAGAGACCACCGGGATGACCGGCCGCATGCGCAGTGTCTCCTTGGCGGCCGCCTCCCAATACGGAGCGCCGCGTTCGCGGACGCGCTCCACCTCTCCCGGTGTGTAGAGGATCGAGAACATCGCCCACGCCAGGCTGGAGGCCGTGGTCTCGTGGCCGGCCACGATCAGCGTGACCAGTTCGTCGCGCACGGCCACCTCGTCGAGCCGCCCCTCGTCGTCCTGGTGGGCGATCAGGAGATCGAGGACCGCGTCGACCCCTCCCGGCTCGCGTGTTCGGATCTCCTCGAAGAGGAGCTCGTCGATCTGCGCGCAGATCGGATCGCCACCCTCGAACAGCTTCAGGCTCAAGCTCGGTCGCTGGAGCATCTCGGTGAACAGCGCCGCCAGCTCGACCAGCCGCCTCGATCCGCCCAGCACGAACTCGAGGATGACTTCGAGCGAGATCTTGACGGCGGTCGGGTGGATCGCGAGCGTCGTGCCCTCCGACCATTCGAGGAGCGCGCGCTCGGTGATCGTCTCGATCGTGCTCCGGAAGCGGTCGATCCGCTCCTCGGCGAACGCGGGCATGAGGATCTTGCGGTGCCGGCGGTGCTCGTGACCGTCGAGCAGAAGCAGGGAGCGATCGCCCAGCAGGGGACGGAGCGGATCGTTCCCCGCGCCCGCCTCGAGGGTGCCCGGGGGCGCGGTGAAGACGGTCCGGATCGCCTCGGGATCGGTGACGCAGACGTGCGCGCCATAATCGAGGAGCCGCAGCGTGAACGGATCGCCGAAGCGATCGAGACACTCGCTCAGGAAGTCATAGGGGGCGGCAAACCAGCGGAAAGACTGCCTCTCGGGCGGATCTGTGGGCCCGGGCGGCAGCATTCTGGGAGCTTAGCTCGGATACTCGAGCCCGAGCGACGCCCACAGGGGCCGAAAGTCGATCGGCTCGTCGAGCTGCTCCGTCGCCTCCAGCATGCGCTCCTGCTCGAGGAGCATCATCTTCACGTCTTCCTTCCCCCGCTTGGTGCGCACCGCCTGGCGCGGTGTGCGATCCCCGAGCAGCGGGATCGGGATGTCGAGCCACGCGTTCAGCTCTTCCTCGAGGTAGACGCGCAACTCGGCTTGCATCTCGGGTGTCAGCTTCTCAGGGTCGTCGCCGAGCTCCGACATGCCCTCGGCCACCGCCACCTGCGCATCCTCGAACACATCCGTCTTGTGTACGGCGGCGTCGCCGACCGCCGCTGCGAGCCGGGCCTTGGCCTTCTCGAGCTGTCGCGGCGAGGTCGCGAACAACATCAAGCGACCGCCCTCGATCTCGACGGACGCGAGCAGCTTCTCGCCCTCGATCAGCACGTACGAGTCACCGTCTCCCGACCAGCCCGCGGCGGTGAGGCGTCCGGCGGCGTCTCCGGTGACCTCGTAGCGAGCCTGCGAGAACACCATCTCCTCGCCGTCCTCGTTGAGGATCGTCGGAATCGGCGGGCGCTCGCGCATGGCCTCGTGGAGCGCCGCCACCACGGGCGCGATCAACGACAGTCGCTGCTTCAGCGGCTGCTCCTTGCTGAGACTCGTGTAGTAGTCCTTGACCAGCCCCCGGGCCGACTCGGCGAGCATCCGGGGGAAGTGGAGGTTCGCGCCCTCGAGCACGTAGCGCCCGCCGTGATCCTCAATCCAGGCCGCGAGCAGATCGCCCAGCGCGATCTCCCGAGTGGCGAGCTTCTCGTCGACCCAGATCTTCTTCCGTCGGAGGAGGTCTTTCAGCTCGATCCCCTCATCGAGCTTCACGTGGACGACCTCGAAGAGCGAGAACCATCCGGCTTCGATCGCGCGGAGGTCGGCCAGGTCGTCCGGACCGAGCTCGGGGGGCGGAGCGGCCAGAAAGCTCTGCAGGAAGGTGGACCCGTCGGGCTGCGCGATGCCGTACATCGCGTACGCCATCAGCATCGGATCGAGCAGGGTCTCCTCGTCCGGCTCGATCTCGTCGAGCTCGAAGCTCTCGCGGGCGGCCATGAAGTCGCTGAGCGCGTCCATGAGCAGATCGGTGCGGAGAACGCCGCGCAGGAGGTGATCGCGGCCGGTCTCGAGGGGGAGCTCGTCGATCAGCTCGAGGTCCTCGGGGAGGCCGGGAAACGAGTCGGGCCGATCGGGGATCCCGCGAAGAAACAGCGTGTGCTCGTCGCCGTGGGAGTAGCTGTCGAGGATGAACTCGAACCAAAAGTTCGGCGTCTCCGAGCGCATGTGGCGGCGGTAAAGATCGCGGAGCGGCTCGCCCGCGGCGTCGCCCAGGTGACGGGTGAAGTAGTCCTGCCACTCGGTCTCGGCGTCCTCGCTCTCGAGCGCGTAGGGCGTGAAGCAAAGATCGGGCAGCGCGCGTGCGAGCCAGAGATCGCCGTCCCAGGGTGCAACCAGCCCGACCTCGAGCTGGTCGCCGGTCACCAGATCGACGAGACGGGCGGTCGATCCGGCGGAGCGCTCGCGCCGCAGCACACGCAGGTGCGTGCCGGCGAGGACACGCATGCGCTCGAGCTCCTCGCGCGGTGCACCGAACCGTTCGCAGACGTCGGCGGCGATGGTCGCCACCGATTCGCCGTCACCGATCGGAAGATCGATCAGCCACCAGCCGACGAAGAACGAGTCGCTGATCGGACTGTCGGGTGGACCGTGGGGGGAGTACTCCTCGTCGACCGCGAGGACGTCCTCCGCAAAGTCGGCGAGGGTCCGAGTGCCGGCGAGCGCCGACCCGACGCGGACCAGATACTGGTAGGACTTCATCCAGACGAAGGTCGCGGGCGGAACGTCCGCCGGGACCTCGACGGGACCTGCACCGCGGATCGCGTCGAGCACCGGCGCCGGACCACCCTTTCGCTCCATCGCCTCGATCTCTGCGATCACCTTCTTCGCGACCCGACCCACCACCTCGCCGGTCTGCCGCAGTGCCTCGGGTTTGTCACGTCCCGGTCGCGCTCAGTACCTGAGCGCCGTGATCACCGGATAACGCATGGAGAAGGGACCATCGAGAGAGAAGGGCTGGATGCCCAGCCCGAGCTCGCGCTCGAGGCTCGGGGGCGCCGCATCCCTTCCATCGAAGGAGACCGAGAGGTCGGGCCCCAGCCGGAAGTGGAGCGGGCTGTAGATCCGGCCGAAGGTCGGTTCACCAGGCCGGGGAACCAACCAGGACGGGGGAGGAGCGGGAGTCACGTCGAACTGCGGCGGCGCCCCGAGCGCGATCGCAGGGAAGAGCAGCAGCCCCGCGGTGGCGAGCGCACTGATCGTGCGATGAAGGGTGCGTTGCATGAGCGACCTCCTCCGGAGGCCACAGCAGGTGGGCGCAAGGACTTCGGCCACGCGTCACTGAACCGCGGCCACCGCGCCCGATGTAGCGACGCGTCCGCGGCGGTCAAGCCTTCCCGATGGCGGTCGCCCACTTCGCCAGCAAACGTTTCGCGGCGGCGTCGTTCCCGGGGCTGAACCGCCTGTCTTCTCGCCACACGTCGCGGATGGCCTGCTTGCTCGTGAACAATCCTGCGCCCAGACCCGCGAGGAAGGCTGCCCCGGCGGCCGTCGTCTCGATCATCATCGGGCGCACGACGGTGCTCCTGGCCAGGTCCGCCTGGATCTGCATCAGCAGATCGTTCGCGCTGGCGCCGCCGTCCACCTTGATCTCGCCGAGCTTGCCGGTGTCGCTCTTCATCGCGCTGATGACCTCGTGGCATTGAAGCGCGACGCCTTCGAGCGTGGCGCGGGCGAGATGCGCGCGCGAGGTGTCGCGCGTGATGCCGCTGATGAGACCCCGGGCCTCCGCGCGCCAGTGCGGTGCGCCCAGCCCGGTGAGCGCCGGGACGAACACGACGTCGCCCGAATCCTCGACCGCCGCGGCCAAGCCCTCGACCTCGGACGCCTGCGCGATGATCTTGAGGCCGTCGCGCAGCCATTGAACGGCCGCACCGGCGCAGAAGACCGAGCCCTCCAGCGCGTACTCGAGCGGCGCGTCCGGGCCGAGCTTCCACGCGACCGTGCTGAGCAAGCCGGCTTGCGAACGCGCGATCTGGGTCCCCGTGTTCACCAGGATAAACGCGCCCGTGCCGTACGTGCACTTGACGTCCCCGACGTCGAAGCACGCCTGACCGAACAGCGCGGCCTGTTGATCGCCCGCAATCCCCGCGATCGGGATGCCGTCGGGGAGGCCCGCGACGCCCTTCGTCAGGCCGTACACCTCGGCGCTCGAGCGGACCTCGGGCAGGAGCTTCTGCGGGACGCCGAACAGCTCCAGCAACGAGGGGTCGAAGCGGCCGGTCTCCAGGTTGAACAGCATCGTCCGCGATGCGTTGGTCACGTCGGTCACGTGGACGGCGCCGCCGGTCAGCCGCCAGATCAGGAAGGTGTCGATCGTGCCCATCGCGAGCTCGCCCGCTTCGGCCCGCTTGCGGGCGCCGCCGACGTTCTCGAGCAGCCACTCGACCTTCGTGCCGGAGAAGTACGGATCGAGGACCAGGCCGGTCTTGCTCCGGATCTCGGCCTCCTTGCCGGCCGCCTTCAGGGCGCGGCAGCGGTCCGCCGTCCGGCGGCACTGCCAGACGATCGCGGGGTGGATCGGACGTCCCGTGCCGCGCTCCCAGAGCCCCACGGTCTCGCGCTGGTTCGTGATGCCGATGGCCGCGACCCGCTTGGCCTCCACGCGACCGAGGACCGCCGCCAGCGTCGCCCCGGTGGAGGCCCAGATGTCCTCCAGGTCGTGCTCGACCCACCCGGGACGGGGAAAGATCTGCCTGAACTCCCTGTTTTCCCGGGCGATTACGTTGAGCTCACCGTCGACCGCTACCACGGTCGTGCCGGTGGTCCCCTGGTCGATCGCCAGCACCAGATCGCGTGTCATGTGCGGAAGCTAGCACGCTCTGCTACGCTGTCCATCACCGATGCGGCGCCGTGTTTTACTCGGCTTTTCGCTGCTTTGCGCATGTGGGCCCCACGCCGGTGAAGAAGACTCCGAGATCCTCGCGCCGTTCGAAAACTTGGCCGGCGGGGTGGTGTACGCGACCGCGGCCATCCCCGGCGCCAACGGCTACGACCTGTGGTGGTCGCCCGTTCCGCTGGGCGGAACGGCGGAGCGCGTCCCCTACACGCGCCTGACCAGCAGTCGCGGCGACGAGTGGCAACCGTCGGTCTCGGCGGGCGGCCGAGCGCTCGCCTTCGCCCGAAAAGACGACGGCATCTTCCTGATCACCGAGAGTGGGCGCATCAGCCGCATCAGCGACACCAAGGGGACCGCGTTCGCCGACTCGCTGCCCGCCGTCTCCTTCGACGGCGTCAAGGTGGCCTGGGTGCGCGAAGACTTCGGCCGCCCCCTCGGCGACGGCGGATTCGTCGAGACCTACATCATGATCGCGAACTTCGACGGCTCGGACGCGCACGCGGTGAGCCCGCGGGAGGGCGCGGTTCAGGACGCGCCCGTGTTCGAGCCGCTGCCCCGCTCCAGCCAGCTCGCGTGGAGCGAGTTCGCGGTCTCGACGCTCACCAGCGGCGGACCGCAGGACTACGGGATCTGGGTCCACGACTACAAGCTCAACACCGGCCGCTACGCCTGCAAGGACCCGGGCCTGATCATCCGCGAGGCGCTCTACCGCTGCTTCGGCCAGCACCTCGCCTGGCCGGTGCAGACGGCCATCGTGGTCCCGCAGGAGTTCCTCGAGATCTCCACGTTCGGCGACGACCCCACCACGATCTATCCGGAGATTCTCGCCGGCATCAGCAGCCAGCAGGCCGGGGTCCCGGAGACCACGCCCGCGTTCAGCGGGTTTCATGCGCCCTTCCCGCTGTCCGCCAGCTACGACGGGGTGAACCGGCTCATCTTCGACGGCCTCGTCGGATCGATCGAGGGCGACTCGCCAACGCTCGGGTTCTTCGTCGCGCAGGTCGACGGTGGAGGTCTGTGGCGCCTCTTGATCCAGGATCACTCCGCTGATCTCGATCCGTCGAGCACGGGGAGCTACTTCTTCTCGGTCGCCACTCCGCAGCTGATCCCGGTAGCTTCACCGTGAAGACCGTCCTCCTGATCGAAGACGACTTCGCTCATCAGGAGCTGATCCTGAAGGCGCTCACCAGCCCGAGCGGCACCGCGATCATCTTCCGCGTCTGCTCGGCCTCCAACGGTCGCGACGCCCTGCAGGTGCTCGACGACGAGCCGATCGACGCCGTTGTGCTCGACGACTCTCTCCCCGACACCGACGCGCTCAGCCTGCTGTCCGAGATCGGCCAGCGCGCCAACGCACCCCCGGTCGTGATCGTGACCGCGCAGGCGAACGAGCGCATGGCCGTTCTGGCGATGAAGCGCGGGGCGGCGGACTACATCGTCAAGAGCGAGGAGTTCGAGCGCGCGCTCCCGGTGGTGGTGGATCGCGCGATCGAGACCTCGGCGCTCGAGCATCGCGTCCGCATCAGCGAACGCCAGTACCGCGATCTCCTGGAGAGCTCGAACGACGCGATCTACATCCTGGTAGGGAGCACGTTCCGCTACGTGAACCAGAAATTCGCGGAGATGTTCGGGCGGACGATCGAGGAGCTGATCGAGGAGAACCTCGACTACCGGGAGCTCATCGCCCAGGAGAGCCGGCCGCTGGTGGAGGAGCGCGGCCGCAAGGTCGCCGAGAACCAGCCGCTGCCCACCCGCTACGAGTTCCGAGGCGTGCGCAAGAACCGCCAGACCTTCGACGTCGAGGTCTCGGTCTCGTACATCCAGTTCGACGGCCAGCCGGCCGTGCTCGGCATCGTCAACGACATCACCGCGCGCAAGGCCTACGAGAAGACGCTGCTCCGCAAGAACCACGAGCTCTCGGTGCTCAACGCGGTCGCCGAGGCGATCACGCAGGTGCGCGATTTGTCGGCCATCCTCGAGGGCGTGGTGGAGCGGTTGATCGAGCTGCTCGAGGTGGACGCGGCCGGCATCTGCATCCTCGACTCGACCGGCGAGCGCTACGCCTCGGTCCACTATCGGGGGACCAGCGAGACGTTCATCCGGGAGATGCGCTGGCGGGATCCGCGCCGCGGCGTGATGGGGCTGGCGCTCGAGACGCAGGAGCTCCAGATCATCGAGGACATCCGTTCCGATCCGAGGATCCTCCACGAGGCCTCTGCGCGGGAGGGCTTCAAGTCGGCGGTGGCGCTGCCGCTGGTCAGCCACGAGCGCTGCTCCGGCGTCATCACCGTCTTCACGCGCCACCCCCGGAGGTTCGCCGAGGAGGACATCAACCTCTTCGTGGCGGTGGCGCGGCAGATCGCGGTGGCGATCGAGAACGCCCGTCTCTACCGGAAGGCCCGCGAGGGCATCGCGCGGCTCCAGGCGCTCTCCGAGATCGCGCGCGCGATCGGCTCGACGCTGGACGTCGAGGGCGTGTTCCGGATCGTCGGCGATCGTCTGCAGCGCCTGATCCCGTACCGGCGCATCGCGCTCAACATCCTCCGGCGTGACAGCGAGTTCTTCAGCGTGCGCACGATCGAGCTCCCGGCGGCGGGCGAAGCTCCGGTGGTCCGACTGCACGAGCCGCTGCGGCTGGAGGCGGGCACACCGCTGCACCAGGCGCTCGAGACCCAGCACACGGTCGTGGTCCGGCCGGGGCGGCTCCTCGCCGAGAAGCACCCCGCGTATCCCAGGGAGGACGAGGTCCTCTCGGCGGTGGTGCCGGTGGTGGCGGACAAGACCACGCTGGGTGTCTTCGTGGTCACCACCGACGATCGAAACGGCTTCCGCGAGCGCGACCTCGATCTGCTCCGCGATCTCGCGGCGCACATGGCCATCTCGCTGAAGAACGCGCGCGTGTTCCAGGAGCTCGAGCGCGCCTACAAGGAGCTCAGGGACGCAAAAGATCAGCTCGTGCGATCCGAAAAGCTCCACTCGCTGGGCGAGCTGGCGGCCGGCGTGGCCCACGACTTCAACAACGTCCTCAGCGCAATCCTGGGGCGCGCGCAGATGTTGAGCGTGCTGCTCAAGGACGAGGACATCCTGAAATCGGTGCGCGTGATCGAACGCGCCGCGCTCGACGGCGCCGGGACGGTCCGGCGCATCCAGGAGTTCGCGAAGGAGAAGTCGGAGGGCGAGTTCGTCGGGTTGAGCCTCAACTCACTGGTGCGGGACGCCGTCGATCTGACCACGCATCGCGTGAACGAGCTCGGCATCGGCATCGACATGCAGGTCCACTTCGGCGAGGTGCTGTCGGTGCTCGGCAACCCGACGGAGCTGCGCGAGGTGCTGACCAACCTGATCTACAACGCGATCGACGCGATGCCGCACGGCGGGCGGCTGGCGGTGCGCACCGGGTCCGAGGACGACCGATCCTGGTTCGAGGTGGAGGACACGGGGATCGGGATGGACGAGGAGACGCAGAACAAGATCTTCGATCCCTTCTTCACCACCAAGGGCGCGCGGGGGACCGGCCTGGGTATGTCGGTGTCGTACGGCATCGTGCAGCGGCACCGCGGGTCGTTCACCCTCGTCTCCCAGAAGGGGGTGGGTACCCGGATTCAGGTTGATTTCCCGACGTACGACGCCCGGGCGGACTTCGCCGAGCCGTCCGACGAGCGGCGGGCGACAGACTCTGATAAACCCCAGATGGGAGTCCGGATCCTGGTGATCGACGACGACATTGCGGTCCGCGACGTGCTGGCTGATATCCTCCGGACGGGCGACCATCACGTCGTCGCCGCTGCGACGGGACAGGAGGGCATCGAACTTTTCAAGGGGTCCGAGTTCGACATCGTCTTCACTGACCTAGGGATGCCGGGGATGGACGGATGGCAGGTCGCCCACGGGATCAAGTCGATCAACCCGGATACGCCGGTCGGCTTGATCACGGGATGGGGATCCACCATCGACGACCAGCAGCTCAAGGATCGAGGGGTGGACCTGATCGTGGCCAAACCGTTCCGGTTCAATCAAGTCCTCGAGATTGTGGCGGAGGCGATCGAGATCAAGAGCCGCCGGACCGAACGGCTTGGAGGTTGACCGCCGCACCGTGGCCAACAACGACGTCCTACAGAACGCGCCGGTGGCCGGGGTCCGGAGACGCTTCCCGCGGAACTTCGGCCGCTACATCCTGGACAAGACCCTGTCGCGCGGTGGGATGGGCGAGGTCTACCTGGCGGTCGCGCGCGGTCCGAACAAGTGGTGCGTCATCAAGACGATCCGGGGGGACCTGACCGGAGACGACGAGTTCATCGGACGCTTCGCCGACGAGGCGAAGATCATGGTCCGCATCAGCCACGACAACATCATCCGCGTCTTCGACGCGGGCAAGGTCGAGTACGACTACTACATCGCGATGGAGTACGTGCACGGGCGCGACCTTGGCGACGTGCTGGATCGCGCCTACGAGCGCGGCGAGCCCATGCCGACGCAGCTCGGCCTGTACGTCGCCTCGTACGTATTGCGCGGGCTCCAATACGCGCACCGACTCACCGACGAGCAGGGCAGGCACATGGGCCTGGTCCACCGTGACATCTCTCCGCAGAACGTGCTGATCGGCTTCGACGGCTCAGTGAAGATCATCGACTTCGGCCTGGCGCGCACCGATCTTCTCCCGGCACGAACCCAGGGCGCGCTCGCGGTCGGCAAGTACGGCTACATGTCCCCGGAGCAGGCTCGCCACGAGAACATCGACGGTCGCGCCGACATCTACTCGACCGGCGTGATGCTCTTCGAGGTCTTCACAGGCGATCGCCTGGTCGACGAGCAGGATCAGGCGACGCTCTGGCAGCGCGTGCTCAGCCCGAAGCACCGGGCGCCGCGCTCCGTGGTTCCGGGGCTCCCCAAGGAGATCGACGAGCTGGTCATGACCGCGGTCTCGGTGAACCCGGGGGACCGCTTCGGCGATGCCAGCCGGATGCTGGAGTTCGTCGACTCCATGCGCAACGAGGACAGCAACCGCGAATCCTTCACGCGTTACCTGCGCTATCTCTACGCGAAAGTCGACTTCTCGCCCCCGCAGGTCCCGACCTACACCGGCGAGATCGGCTGGGGTACCGAACGTTCCATCATCATCGCCACCTCGCGGGAGGGCGCGCTGTCGGTGTTCGGCCGCGGCGAGCTCGCGATCGAGGGCACCACGCAGATCAACGCGAACGAGCTGCGGCGCGCGTTCCAGCGGCGCGAGGAGAAGAGGAACTTCGAGGTCACCACCGACGCCGCCGAGCTCCCACGCCGGGACGAGGGCATGCCGCCGCCGTCGGCGCGGCTGATCGACGACACGCTCGATCCGCCGACGCAGATCAGCCGCATGCCGCTGGAGGCTCCGCTCACGGCGCCGGTGATCGAGCAGACGGACGACGACGAGCTCGGCTTGCTCGACGACGACCAGACGATCCAGGCGGCGCCGGTGCACGGGCTGGCACACTTCGGCCAGTACCGCGACGACGAGATGACCGTGATGATGGATGCGCCGCCGCGCCTCGCACCGGGCACCGCGCCGGAAGAGGACGGGGGCGACGCGCCCACGCGGCTGTCGCGGCTGCCCAAGGAGGGGCCGCGCGAGTCCAAGCTGCAGCGGGGCCGCGCGATCAAGGAGCGGGTCTCGGCGCAGGATCCCAGCGAGCGTGTCGACCGCCGGCCGCCCGCGCCCACGCAGCCGATCCGGGAGGCGCGGGAGGCGCCCAAGCCGATCTTCGCCCATCGCGTCACCGTCATGGCCTCGGGCGATACCAAGCCGGTCGCACGTGCCGAGGTGATGGGCCACCCGCCGGTGGAGCCGACCCAGCCGGAGCGCGATCCTCCGACGGGCCTGGGCGTCTTCTTCACGGTCATGATCGGGTTCGGTGTCGCCGTGCTGATCGCCGTGTTCATCTGGTTCCTCCTCAACCTGTGACGCCGTCACGGCAGCGCCGGGGTGACAGCGGCGGCTTTCGCTCGCGAAACTGCGCGGTCCGGGTTTTGATGACGCCCATGGCGATGCGCTGGATCTCCTCCTCGATCGTCCTTCTCGGTGGGCTGGTGCTCGGGGGCTGTGGCGGGCCGCAGTGTGATGCCGAGGGCCTGCGATCGGCGCTCGCGGGTGCGAGCGGCGGCGACGTGGTGCACGTCGGTGCCTGCCGGATCAGCGGTGACTTCACGCTCCCCGCCGGGGTGACGCTCAGCGGTGAGGCCGGGAGCACGATCGCGGGTCGGATCGATCTGTCTGGGGGCGGACGCGTCGAGCACCTGGCCGTCGAGTCGAACGACGCGGGCGTGGTGGCGCAAAGCGGCGGCGCGGTGGCCTTGGAGGACGTCCAGGTCACGGCCAGCACCGGCATCGGGGTCGCCGCGGACGGCGTCGCCTCCCTCACGATGCAGGACGTGACGCTGCGAGGCCCGGTCGACGCCAGCAACGTCTCGGCGCTCTTCGGTACTGAGCCCGATCCAGAGGAGACGGCCACCCACGGGCTGATCGTCGTCGACGTTCCCAGCGCGACCCTCAGCGGCGTCTCGTCGCGCGGCTTCGCCCGCTTCGGCGCGCTGCTCAAGGACAGCGTCACGAGCTGGTCGGACGGGGACGCGAACGAGAACGCCTGGGTCGGGATCATGGTCGCGCAGGGGAGCGCCACGCTCACCGACGTCGACGTGCACGACACCTTCGATCTCCAGCTCGCCGACGGAGCCACCTTCGGAGTGGTGACCGCGAGCGCGGCGGTGGCGTCTACCCGGCTGTCGGTGATGGGCTCCGGCGGCTTTGGGCTCTTCCACCTGCGCGGGAGCGCCGTGCATCAGGACCTCACCGCCCGCAGCAACTCGCACGGCGGGGTCCGGCTGGAGCTCACCGGCGAGGCCGAGCTCGGCGGCGAGATCTCCGACAACGACTTCGGTGCGATCGTCGCGTACGGCGCGAACAACCTCACGATCCGCGACGCCACCATTGCGAACAACGCCATGGCGATCCGCCAGGAGAACGGCGGCGTCGAGGCCGGCGACGGGATCCAGCTGGTCGACAGCACGCGCGGAGCGCTGATCCAGAACACCACCATCTCCGGGAACGACCGGGCCGGGATCGTGATCGACCTCTTCGGACAGAACCTGGAGGCCGGCGTGTTCGACAACGTCACCGTCGAGCGGGACTCGGCGGCCGAGAACGGTGTGATCGTACAAGACGGCACCCGTGCCACCGGTTGGGACGTCGGCCTGATGCGCGACGCCGCCACCGTGCAGGCGGACGAGGCGTTCACCAACGTGATCGACACCGTAGGGGCGGTGGGGCCCTGCTTCGTACCGGTGCCTCAGTAGAGACCGGTGGTGTCGGTGCTGGGCAGAGGCGTGTTCCGCGAGGCAACGCCGTCGACCTCGTTGCCGGTGTAGACGACGGTCGTGGTGATCCGCGACTGATCGAAGCTGGGATCGCGGACGTCGGCTCCGAGCACGCTGTGCGCGATCGTGCCGTCGACCAGATCGATCTGACCGCCGGTGAGCTGCACACCCGCGCGGGGACCGTCGATGGTCAGGCCCGTCTCGACGTTGTCCGAGAGGAGGAATCCGGAGAGCGCGATCCGACCTCCGATCGCGGCGAAGATGCCGATCCCTCCGGGCGCGTCGCAGGTGCCGTCGTCGAAGCACGCGTTGTGGCGCGTCCCCAGGACGCGGATGTCGCGCCCAAAGATCTGGGCGCGCGAGGCCAGTATGCCCACCTCGCCGCTGTCTTCGACGCACGCGCGCTCGACGTCGACCCGCGCCCCCTCCTGGGCCTGGATCCCGCGTCCGTAGGCGCCCTCGAGCGGACCGGTGTGTCGCAGCGCGGCGTCCCGCAGGTTGAGGCGTGAGTCGCCGGCGACGAAGATCGCGACCTCGACGTTGTCCTCGAGGCGGGCGCGCGTGACGGTGGCAGTGGCGCCCAGCTCGAGCGAGACGCCTCGCCCGACCGGAAACCCGAACGACGACACGCCGGGTTGGGTGCGGCTGAGGATCAGATCCTGGAGATCGAGACGCGCCGACGAGGCGCCCACGATCCCGGCGGCGTGGACATGATCGATCCGGAGGCGCCGGCCGATGACGGAGGCATGATCGTTGACCGCGAGACCGAGCCCGAAGACGCCCGCGGCCGGCTGGGTGTCGAGAATGGAGACGTCGTCGAGCTCGACCTCCGCGGAGGCCTGAGAGACCACGCCGTAGAGCTCGCCGCGCTCGAACTGCCCGCGGTGCACGATCGCGCGCGTGCGCGGGCCGTCCGCGACCAGCCCCACACCGCCCTCGCCGTGTCCGGCCACGACGGCCGAGTCGCGCATCGTGAGATCGTCGAAGACGGCGACCGCCCCGGTGTCCATCTCGATTCCGGAGCCCTGGATCTCCTCGATCAGGACCCGCGTCAGCGCGATGCTGGAGCCGGACTCGATGCTGATGCCGTTGCCGTCGAGTCGCTCGAGCCCGGCACCGACGCCGGAGATCGTGACGTCGTTGCCGCGGACCTGGGCGGCGGGGCCGAACACCTCGATCCCCGCGTTGTGGTGTCCCTCGATCCGGACCTGGTTGAGCCAGACCTCTGCGTTCTCGTGGAGGGAGAGCCCGAGGCCAGCGCCGTCGAGGCCGTCGTGCATCCCGACCGTCGCGGTGTTCACGTAGTGCAGCTTGGTGTCGCGGAGGATCGCCAACGTGGCGGTGAGCGTCTGGCCGGAGCCGCCGAGGGTGATGGCGGAGCGCTCGTTGTCGGCGATCAACGTCCGTGTGAGCGCAATCCGGGAGCGGGCGCCCTCGCGATCGAGCGAGTCGTTGGCGACGATGCCCTGGCCGGCGGACTCGGCGTCCTTGAAGATGGTGCCGCGGACGACGCTGTCCTCCAGGGTCACCGTGCCGTCGAAGACGTCGATCCCGTAGCCGGTGTTCAGCGCCACGTCGGTCCGCAAGAGCGTCAGCTCACCCCCGGCGAAGACCGTCGCGCCGGCGTCCAGGTTGCCGCTGAGCGCAGCGTCCTCGAGACGGGCCGTCGACAGCGGCGAGGAGGAAGCGGCGACCGCGATGCCGGCGGCGCTGCCCTCCGAGATCACGGACGCGAGCTCGAGCGCGGCGTCCAGCACCGTGAGGCCGGCGCTGCGCGCGGTCGCGGCGGGAGAGACGACGTCCTGGACCACGACGCGAGAACCCGTGATCAGGGCGCCGTCCTGGGCCTGGATGCCGGCGCGGATGGTGTCGTGTACCCACACGCCCTCCAGGTGGAGCTCGATGCCGGCGCCCTCGGTGTACACGCCGAACGTCTGTCCGGTGACCGAGACGTTGCCGAGCCCCGACCATCCCTCGAGCGCGGCCACGACGAGCTGCGGCTGGGTGCCCGTCGAGGTCCGGATCACGGTGTCGCGCGCGCACGCGCCCCAGACGATCGCGTCCTTCGGGAGCCCGACCGGTTGCGCGGAGGGATAGTCGCCCTTCGAGAGGAGGATCGCGGTCTCCCGCCCCGAGTCGCGAGCCGCCACCCGGGCGTCGCGGAACGAGCGCAGCGCCCGCTCGGGCGTGGCGCCGTCGCCGCCCTCCTGCGCCCTCGGGTTCACGTAGATGCGGGGCCACGCCGCGTACGCCTCGGGCGGCTCCGAGAAGTCGCCGGAGGGACACGCGGTGCCGATGGGCGCGCAGCCCTCGGTCCCGGGAAAGTGCGCCTCGCCGTCGGGACAGGGCGCGCGGCCGCCCGGAGGCCACGCCGAGCAGGCGCCGTCGTCCAGGCTCCAGCCCGCGGGGCAGCTCCACGCCACCGGCGCCGGCAGGTCGGGCGCCTCGGGCTCTGTCACCTCGACGGCGCAAGCCTCGGGTCCACCGTCCCTCGTCGCGATCCCGCCGTCGGGCGCGGGCGGCACGATCTCGTCGTCTTGCGCGGACCCGCCGCATCCGA
Organism: uncultured delta proteobacterium; assembly: GCA_963803435.1. Taxonomy (GTDB): domain Bacteria; phylum Myxococcota; class Kuafuiibacteriia; order Kuafuiibacteriales; family Kuafuiibacteriaceae; genus CAWDML01. The sequence goes on from CAWDML010000001.1 coordinate 2,747,555, forward strand.
ACGCGGGCACCAGCAGAGCCAGGAGAGCCACACGGAGCAGCATGCGTCAGAACAGGGTTAGCTGTTGCGGCGGCACAAGGCTATAGACCTTGCATCCAGCCTGGCGGAGCTCGGCGGAGAGCTCCTCGACGTAGCCGCCCGACAGGTAGATCTCGGACGCACCCGTCTCACGGATGAAAGAGACGAGCTCGTCGTGATCCACGGTGTCGGACAGGGGGAAGGCGGCGTCGACGCGATGGCGATAGACCCAGGACTCGTCCATCGCCCGGCCGGTGACGATGGCGGTCCGATACTTCTTCAGCTTGCGGATGGAGGCGTGCTTGCGGAGGATCGGCGGGAAGATCACGACCTCGTCCCGCGCCGGCGTCCCTTGAAACCGGCGGGCGTTGACGATGCTGACGCCGAGCTCGCGATAGATCTTGGCGAGGTCGTAGATCGATCGGTGCACGCGCATCCGGTGGTCGGCCTTCCCAAGCACGTGCATGAGCTCTTGCGCCGTCCCCATCGGGTTCGCGATCAACACGGGTGTCGCCCGATCCTCCAGGCAGTCGCCGACGAAGCGCTTGATGGCGGCGAGCACCTCCTCGCGCGGCGGAAAGCGAAACATTGGAACGCCGTAGGTCGCGGGGATCGCGAGGACGTCGCAGGGAACCGGGGTGGCGCGCTCGGAGGTGGCGGTCTGCCGAACGTTGACGTCGCTGGTGTAGATGATCCGGCGGCCGTCGCGCACGACCAGGAGCTGCGCTGACCCGAGCACGTGACCGGCCGGGTGCATCTGCAGCTCGAGCGGCCCCAGCGTGAAGCTGCGCTTGTACGGCGACGTCAGCGCGTCGATCTTGCCGGTGCCGCGGGTGATGATCTTGTAGGTCTTGTCGGTGGTGAGGATCCGGCGATTCTTGCCGATTTCGTCGACGTGTGAGTGCGAGATGAAGGTGAGATCCCGCCGCCGGTCAGCGTCGCACCAGAGGATCGATCCGGTGAGATGGATCCCGCCGTTGTACTCGAGCTCGCGATAGGGCTCGTCGAAGAAGAGGCTCCCGTCCTGCTTCTTGGGGCGGGTCTCGCCGAAAGGCTCGGGATCGGCCGGCGGATCGGGATCGGGCGCCGGCTCCGGATCCGGGACAGACGTGCGCGGCGCGAAGAGGTCCGCAGTCTCGGGCGCGCTGCGCTTCTTGCGGACCACGTCGGTAGGATGGCACCTCGACAGGGCGGAAGAATCAAGAAAACGCCGGTCCGCTCGGCTACGCTCCTCCCATGCCCGCCTTCCTCAACGCGCTGATCGCCCCCAAAAGCCCCGAGCCCAGCTACCCGGTCTTGCCGGCGGCCGACGCGCGGGGCGAGAGCAGCGTGCGGGGCGTCTATCTGGTCGGAGAGGTCGCGGGCACGCCGCTGATCAAGCTCGGCCTCAACGCGGGGCACGATCTCGTGGATCAGCTCGCGCCCGAGGTCGAGGCCGAGCGCGGCCAGGAGAGCGACGCGTACGACCTCGTGATCGTCGGCGCTGGTGCCGCGGGGCTGGCGGCAGCAGCGCGGGCCCGGGCGCTCGGTCTGCGCGCGGTGGTGATCGACGCGAATCACGCCGTCGAGACCGTGTACACGATGACCAAGGGCAAGATCCTGTTCGCCGAGCCTGACTCGGTCCCGAACAAGAGCGAGATGTGGTTCGAGGAGTGCAGCAAAGAGGCGCTGCTCGAGCGGTGGCGCGCGCAGATCCAGGAGCTGGGGCTCGACGTCCGCGAGTTCGAGAAGGTGACCGACGTGCGCCGGAAGGATCGCCTCCTGGAGGTCGTCAGCGAGAAGGCGACCTACGCGGCGCGGCGCGTGATCCTGGCGGTCGGCAAGGCCGGCAATCCGCGCAAGGCGGGCGTGAAGGGCGAGGTCGAGCACGCCTCGCGCATCGCGCATCGGCTCCTCGATCCGGACGACTTCGGGGGCAAGGACCTCGTCGTCTACGGCGGCGGCGACGTCGCCCTGGAGGCGGCGCTGGCCCTCGCCGACACGAACCGGGTCACGCTGATCACGATCGACGAGGCACTCACCTATCCGAAGAAGCGAAACGTCGACGCACTCCGCGCCAAGGAGACCGAGGGTAAGGTGACGGTTCACCTGGCGGCGAAGCTGATCGAGATCGGCGCCTCTGCCGTGACGTTCTCGGCGGGCGGCACCACGCATACCATCGACAACGACTTCGTGTTCGAGATGATCGGCGCGGAGCTCCCGACGCCGTTCTTCCGCAAGATCGGGATCCAGCTGGAGAACCAGTGGAACGCGAAGCGCTGGCTCGCGCTCGGCGTGGTGTTCCTGTTCGTCTACTCGCTGTACGCGCTGAAGAGCTACGGCAAGGGGGCCGTGGCCTGGCCGTTCCAGGAGCTGATCCCGGCCGACCGTTACGACGCAGTGCTCAGCTCGATCTTCCGGGTCGCCTTCCTCCCGTTCGGCTGGATGTTCGAGCCGCGGGCCTATGCGGACCTCCTGGGCGACCGCGGCTATCAGCAGGGCTACCTGTACAGCCTGCTCTACACGCTGGTGATGCTGGTGTTCGGCTTCGAGGCCCTGGTGCGCTGGCGGGGCATCGCCAAGAACAAGCGCTATCAGACCTGGCGCTACCTCTCGCTGATCTCCTTCCAGCTGATCTTCTTCCTGGTGGTCAACGTGATCGCCGTGCAGGCGCTCTCGGTCCAGTACGCGTGGCGCGCCTGGGGGCTCTACCAGCCGTTCCCGCTCTTCTTCAACACGTTCTTCTGGTGGTACGACGGCGACCCGCGCTGGATCGTGTGGCTCTTCGTCGGCGCCGGGATCGCGGGATCTCTGATCGCGATCCCGGTCGCGTCCTACAAGCACGGCAAGCGCTTCTGCACCTGGATCTGCGGCTGCGGCGGGCTCGCCGAGACGCTCGGTGATCGCTGGCGGCACCTGGCCCCGAAGGGCCCGCGCTCTCGCGCCTGGGAGTTCCAGGGCGTGCTGATCTTCCTGGCCAGCGTGATCGTGGGCGTCGTGGTGGTCGGCATGTACCGGACCGACGGCAACAACGCGTGGTGGCGCGCCTACAGCTACCTCGTCGACTTCTGGCTGGTGGCGGTGGTCCCGATCGCGCTCTATCCGTTCTTCGGCGGCAAGGTGTGGTGCCGCTACTGGTGCCCGCTGGCCGCCTACAACGGCCTGCTCGCGAAGTGGTACGGCAAGCTCGAGATCGTCTCCAACGACAAGTGCATCTCGTGTACGCAGTGCTCCAAGTACTGCCAGGTCGGCGTCGACGTGATGGCGTTCGCCAAGAACCAGCAGGCCTTCGACAACCGCAACTCGGCCTGCATTCAATGTGGGATCTGCATCGACGTTTGCCCCATGGACGTGCTCTCGTTCTCCACGGAGCCCCGGTCCCATCCCGCCTTACCGATCGTGGGCGTTTGACTCTCTCGGTTCGAGCAGGTACGCGGCGAGGTCCAGCATGACGACTGAAGAGGTCAAGAAGCTCATCGAGGCGGGCATCCCGGGCGCGCAGGCGACCGTCACCGACCTCACCGGCACCGGTGATCACTTCAAGGCCGAGGTCACCGCGCCCGGGTTCGCGGGACGCTCGCTGATCGAGCAGCACCAGATGGTCTACCGGGCGCTCGGAACGCTGGTGGGCGGACCGATCCACGCGCTCCAGCTCAGCACCTCGGCCTGAGGCGGCCTCACTCCGAGGCGACGAGCCGCCCGTCGACGAGGTGCCACGGGGAGCGCTCCGCCACATAGCGCGCGATGGCCGTGGCGCTCCGCTCGTCGGTCGAGAGATCCCAGACCACCGCGTAGCCGTGATAGCCGGTGGTGAGCAGCGACCTGCCGTCGTCGGAGAACTCGCACGTGTAGCTGGGCCCGTTGATGATCCGGAGCAGATCACCGGTGGCCGCGTCCCAGATCTTGGCCGTGTGATCGAGCGCGCAGGTCGCCACCAGCCGCCCGTCCGGGCTGAAGGAGGCGCGCGCCATGTTGTCGAGGTGCGCCACGATCGTCAGCAGGTTCTCGCCGCTGTGGGCATCCCAGATCTTGGCCGTGTGATCCTGCCGTCCCGCGGTGATGATCCGCGCGCCGTCCTTGGAGAACTCGACGTCCTGGATCCAGGTGCTGTGCGCTGCGATCGTCTTCGTGATCGAACCGCTCGCCCGATCGATCAGGTACAGCTTGCCGTTCTCGTCGGCGGCCGCGATCACCTTCGCGTCCTGTGAGATGCCGACCGAGGCCAGGCGGAGCTGTGGGACCACGTCGACCGCGCGTGAGAGCGTGACGCCGTCGTAGATCCGAACCTTGCCGTCGTAGCTCGAGGTGGCGATGACGCCGTCCGCCGCCGCCAGGTTGTAGACCATGCGGGTGTGCTCCGCGAGCGGGCCGATCTCCTCCCCGCGGACCAGGTCGAACAGGCGCGGCGGCAGCGACTCCGGCATGCTCCCCGCCACCACCACCCGGCCTCCGCCGGCGTCCGCGATCGAGTACGCGTTCCCCGGCACCTGCAGAGTCTGGAGCACCCGCGACGCGCCGGCCTCCCACAGCGTCAGGTGGCCGTCCTCCTCGGTCGTCACCAGCTGATCCCGGCCGCGCAGGTAGATCGAGGGGTAGACGTGCTTGCGGCGCCCGACGTCCAGCGGAAGCACCCGGTAGCCCGGATCGTCGAGCGACCACACGTTCGCGCTCCCCGCCAGCCCAACCGTGGTGAGCTCGCGGCCGTCGGGTCGCATCGCCGACTGGAACAGCTTGCCGTGGACCTGCGCGTCGAAGGCCGACAGCAGCATCCCGCTGGTGGTGTGATAGATGCGGACGCCGCCGTCGAACGCCCGCGTGATGATGGTGAGCCCGTCGGGAGAGAACGAGACCTGCGGCCAGCGCGCCTTCTCCGGCAACCGGAGGCTGTAGATCCGGACGCCGTCGGCGGCGCGGCGCAGGTGCACGTAGACGTCGCTCTCCGCCGTGATCAGCCACTTGCCGTCGTCGCTGAAGGCGATCGCGGAGAGCTCGTTCTCGTGATCGGTCATCCGGAACAGCAGCTGGCGCGTGTGCGCGTCCCAGACCGAACCGGTGGCATCGGCCGCCGCCACTCCGAGGCGCGAGCCGTCCCGTGAGAACGCGATCTCATAGATGCGGTCGGTGTGGAGCTTCGATTCGGCGAGCAGCTCTCCGGTGGAGGCGTCGCGGAAGCGGAGCGCGCCGTCGTGGCCGCCGATCACCCAGTACGCGCCGTCCGGGCTCCACGCGACTCGATACGCGTCGCGGTCCGGCACCGTCATCAAGAGCGCACCGGTCTGGGCCGACCAGACCCGGACCGTCTCGTCTCCGGCGCCGGTCAGCACTCTCTCGCCGTCCGGGCTGAACACGGCGAACTGCACCAGCTTCTCGTGGCCTTCGAGCGTCGCGATCGGCGCCAGCGTCGCGACGTCCCAGACCCGGGCGGTCTTGTCGGTGCTGGCGGTGACCAGCCGGCGGCCGTCCGGAGAGTAGGCGGCCGACACCACGTCGTGCGTGTGGCCGACGAGCGCGCCCCGGTGCATGGACAGCGGACGCACCGCCTGCGAGGCCCACGCGCGCAGTCGCCGGTTCCCCGGGTCGCGCCGGTACGCCTCCGAGAGATAGACGGCCGCCTGGTGGGGCCGGCCGTCGAGGAGCTCGCTGCGGCCCCGCTCCTCGAGCAGTGCGATCGACTGCCGGTCGGCCTCCTGGCGCAGGCGCCGCTCTCGCAGCACGAACCCGCCGGTGCCGATCGCGGCCAGGACCAGGAACGCGAGCGTGGCGATCACCAGCGCCCGATGCTTCGCCACCCAGCGGCGGAAGAGCTGGCCCCACGAGTAGTCGTGCGCACCGACGAGCTGTCCGTTGCGGAAGCGGATCAGGTCCTGCGACATCTCCTTGGCGGTCGGGTAGCGCCGGGCGGGATCGCGCGCCATCGCCTTGTTCACGATGGCGAGCAGATCGGCGGGCACGGCCGGCTCGCGCTGCTCGAGGGGGGGCGGAGGCTCCTCGCGGACCTTCCGGAGCACCTCGATCGAGGCGCCCTCGTAGGGGTGCGAGCCGGCCAAGAGGAAGTAGAGGATCGCGCCCAGCGCGTACACGTCGGCGCGCTCGTCGACGTCCTCGCCCCGCGCCTGCTCGGGCGCCATGTACACCGGCGTCCCCAGCACCGCGCCGGTCTGCGTGAGCTGATCGGTCGCCGGATCGATCGGCGTGCGCTCGGTGGGCACGTCCTCCTCGCCGACGGCCTTCGCCAGGCCCCAGTCGATCACGATGGTCTCGCCGAAATCGCCGACGATCAGGTTCGAGGGCTTGAGATCGCGGTGGATCACGCCGCGGTCGTGCGCGTACGCGATCGCCTCGGTCACGTCGATCAGGTTGGGGAGCAGGGACAGGCGTCCGTCGAGGCGCTTCTTCTCGTCCACGATCTCCTTGAGCGTGCGTCCGGAGACCATCTTCATGGCGTAGAACGGCTCGCCGCTCTCCCAGCGGCCGGCCTCATGCACCGGCACGATCCCCGGATGCTCGAGGCGAGCGGTGATGAGAGCCTCGCGAAGGAAGCGCGACTCCGCCTCCGGGTGTGGCGTGAGCAGCTCCTTCACCGCCAGGATCCGACCCAGCTCTTCGTCGCGAACCTTGAGGATGCGGCCGATGCCGCCGCGCGCGTGCTCGCTGAGGATCGTGTAGCGCTGGCGGGTCCGCGACGGCAGCGAGATTTGCGAGGCGCGGCCGCTCGACTCGGAGCGATGGAGCGTCCGGGTGCCCTCCGGCGTCGGACCCAGCTCGTCCGCGGTCATCGGCCACAATACCCTCGGACAGGCCAGCGTGCGCAATCGATTTTGCGCAGCCCGAAGGCGGCTGCGCCTCGTGCGCCGGCCCACCGAGCGCGACAGCCTGTCTCGAAGCGCGTGCGGGGAGCACCCCAGCCGCGCGGCATGTGCCGTGCACGACTCCCGCCCGGAGGTACTCAACTATGCGTTGGGCATTCGCCACGGTCTTCCTCGCGGGCATCTCTGTGTCTGCCTGCGACAATGATGAAAACGAACAACAACCGCCGCCGCAGGAGGAGTTGCAATTCGAGAGGAGCGATCTGGTCTCGGACCTCCCGGGTCGCGCTGCGGTCACCGACACCAACCTGATCAATCCCTGGGGGCTCGCCTTCGGGCCGGACACCTTCCTCTGGGTCGCGAACGCGGGCTCGGGCACGCTCACCGTCTACGACGCCGCCGGCACTCCCCAGCCCCAAGGCAACCCGCTCGTGGTCACGGCACCGTCGGAGGTGGCACCGGGCGAGGAGGCGCCCGAGCTCACCGGGATGGTCTTCAACCCGACGGACGGCTTCGTGATCACGGCAACCACCACCGGCATCCCGCTGCAGCAGGTGAGTGCTCCGGCCCGGTTCATGGCGGCGAGGACGGACGGCTCGATCGTGGGCTGGAGCCCGGCGGTGCTCGGCACCCTGACGGTGACCGCGGTCCCCGCGGAGGAAGGAGACGCGTACACCGGCCTGGCGTTCGCGAACGACGGAGAGCGCGGCGATCTGCTGTATGCGTCGAACTTCCCGAGGCGGGAGATCGAGGTGTTCGACACCCACTTCGAGAACGTCGACCTCGGCGCAGGCGCGTTCGAGGACGGCGGCAGCCCGGCGATTCCGGACGACTACGGTCCCTTCTCGGTGCATGCGATCGGCGGCCGCATCTACGTGGCCTACGCCCAGATCGATCCCGCGACGACCGATGAGGTCGCGGGGCTCGGGAAGGGCTACGTCAGCATCTTCGAGACCAACGGGACGTTCGAGCGCCGCCTGGTCTCCCAGGGCGACCTCGACGCGCCCTGGGGCATCGCGAAGGCGCCCGCGAGCTTCGGCCGTCTCGGCGGCACGATCCTGGTCGGCAACTTCGGCGACGGCCGGATCCACGCGTACAACAGCGACACGGGCGCGCTCGTCGACGCAGTGCTCGACGCGAACAAGTCCCCCATCGCGATCGAGGGGCTGTGGTCGATCGAGTTCGGCAACGGCGTCATGGCCGGCGCCACCAACGAGCTGTTCTTCACGGCGGGCGTCGAGGACGAGACGCACGGCCTCTTCGGCGACATCCGGCCGATCATGCGTTGATCACCGTCCCACCACTCCGAGCGGGGTGCCGGCGACCGCGAACGCCACCGCGAGTCGATGGTCGGTCGCCACCTGGAGATCGCGCAGCACCTGAGGGGAGAGATCGAGGAGCCGTCCGGTCGAGGTGTTGGGACCCCAGTCGACGGGTCGCACCACGACCGCGCGACCGCTCGCCCGATCGAGGACGAGCAGGCGAGCGTTGGCCCAGAACGCCCGGCCCACGTTCGTGTAGTCGAAGCGCATCGCGACGTAGTAGTAGTCCTCCGGCCGCGACGCGAGGGTGGCCGCGCTCGGGTTGAGGGGCGCGTTCAGCCTGCGCAGGACCTCTCCGCTGATCGCGCCGGTCTCGGTGGCCGAAACGCCGGTGTCGTTGGGCCCGCCGAACTCGCTGGTCCGACCCTCGACGAAGGCGTGGCCGTCCACCGTGACCACGTCGCCGTACGGCTCGATGGAGATGCCGAGCGCGCTGCGCAACGTGCTGTTCGCGAGGCCGGCGCGCGGGATCGAGCCGCCGCCCTGCTCGAGGCCGTCGTGTACGGCGGCCCAGGAGATCGGGGCCGTCGGCGCGCAGGCCGGCGCCAGCGAGAGCCGGTAGGCCGCGTCGCGTGGGATGGCGTCCTGGTAGCCGCTCGCGATCACGGCCCAGGTGGTGACGTGGACGTAGACCTCGGTCACAGCCGAGGCCTCGATCGTGAGGTGCGCCCGCGACGCGCCTTCGCCGGACTCGGAGGTGGTCACCAGGATCCCGGCCGCGCTCCCGCCGGTACGGCCGTCGGAGATCAGACGTCGATCGCCTCCTCCCGCGGTCACCACGATCGCCGGCTCGTACGCGCCGGCGCTCCGGACGAGCTCGACCTCCACCGGCGCACCGGGCGCGATGGTCGTGAGGTAGCGGTGCACGTTGTAGCGCCCACTCGCGTAGTCCTCGGGGCGGTCGACCGCACGACACCCGGTCGTGTCGGCCGAGAAGGCGTAGACGCGCGCGGTGTCGAAGAGGCCATCACCGGCGTCGAGCTGGCACGCGTGCTCCACCGTCAGCCGGTACTCGGCGCTAACAGAGAGCGACGTCGTGAATCCGCCATCCACGACGGGCCAGCTCGAGACGTAGATGTCCACCGGCGCGGCGGCGTCGGCGAAGATCCGCAGCGCCTCGACGTCTCCGCCGCGGCCGCTCTCGTCGACCTCCCACGTGACCCGATCGCTCGCCATGACGAGCGCCGGCTCGAACGTGCCCCCGGTGCGCTCCAGGCGGACCGCCGTGGTCCCCGCAGCGACCGTGACCGCGTAGCGATGCACGTTGAAGCGGCCGCTGGAGAAGTCCTCGTCGACGGACGCGTGGCCGCACCGCGCCAGGCTCAGGCTCTGCCTCCACAACCGCGCGTTCGGCCCCAGCAGATCCGCCTCGGCGGACGTCAGCGGGGCATCGTCGACACCCTCGGAGGGGGGCGCGCAAGCGCCTGAGGCGATGATCGGGATGAGGAGCCAGCGGTGGAGCACGCGCGAAGCATCGTCGACGCGCCAGCACCACGACATGCGACACAAGCGCGATCGGTTTCGCGCGCGCCGAGACCGCCGGACGGCAGGCACGGGCCCCGCCGGTGTTGCGAACGAAGCGCGCAGCGAGCGAACGCGAGCGCCGTCGGGTGCGGCGGCTTTGCCGAGCGGGCTCCGCGGTTCTCGGTGGACCTCGGGTCGGGCGCCCGCTGGACGGGGCCGGCGTGGCGGATCGGCGCGCCGCCTTTTTCCATCGGCGGGACCCGCCGAGCGCTACAATCGAACACATGCGCCCCCTTCTGCTCGCGCTCGGGCTCGTCTTCTCCGCCGCCGGATCGACCGCCCGCGCCGAGGGCCCGAGCCTGCTCGATCGGATCGAGCTGCCGCCCGGCTTCCGGATCGCGTTCTTCGCCGAGCACCTGCCGAACGCCCGGTCGATGGTGTTGAGCCCCGCGGGAACGCTGTTCGTCGGCACGCGCACCGCGGGCAGCGTGTATGCGCTCCGCGACGAGGACGGGGACGGCGTCGCGGAGCGGCGCTTCGTGATCGCGAAGGGGCTCCACATGCCGAACGGGGTCGCGGTCCGGGGCGGCGCGCTCTACGTCGCAGAGGTGAGCCGCGTGATCCGCTTCGACGACATCGAGCGCCGGCTGGAGGCCCCGCCGAAGCCGGCCGTGGTGAACGCCACCTTTCCCACGGATGAGCACCACGGCTGGAAGTTCATCGCCTTCGGTCCCGACGGCCTCCTCTACGTCCCGGTGGGCGCGCCCTGCAACGTCTGTGATCCAAAGGATCCGCGCTACGCCAGCGTCATGCGCATGAAGGCCGACGGCAGCGGTCTCGAGATCTTCGCGCGTGGCATCCGCAACACCGTCGGCTTCGACTGGCGCCCGTCGACCGGGGTCCTTTGGTTCACCGACAACGGACGCGACGAGCTCGGCGACGACGTCCCGCCCGACGAGCTCGACCGCGCGCCGAAGAAGGGCCTCCACTTCGGCTTCCCGTACTGCCACGGCGGAGACATCCCCGATCCCGAGCTCGGCAAAGGAAAGCGCTGCCAGGACTTCGTGCCGCCCGTCCAGCGCCTCGGGCCCCACGTGGCCGCGCTCGGCATGCGCTTCTACACCGGGTCGATGTTCCCGGAGCGCTACCGCGGTCAGATCTTCATCGCCGAGCACGGCTCCTGGAACCGGACCAAGCCCGACGGCGACAGGGTCACGCTGGTGACGATCGACGCCGGCGAGCACACGACCTACGCGCCGTTCGCCACCGGGTGGCTCACGCGCGAGGGCAACAAGCTGGGCCGCCCGGTCGACGTGCTGGTGATGCCGGACGGCGCGCTGCTGGTGTCGGACGATCAGCGGGGGGCGATCTATCGGATCACGTATCAGGCGGAGACTCGGAAGTAACGACGGTCGATCCCGCGGCGGTCACGATCACCGGGAGCCCCGCACCCCCATCGACCCCAGCATCGCCTCGCGGTGCCTCCGGATCTCCATCCGCTCGGAGGGCAGGTGCCGCGCCAGGATCTCACGAAAGCGCGGGTCCTTCACCCAGTGCGCGCTGCGCTGCAGCGTCGGCTCGAACCCGCGGGCCAGCTTGTGCTCGCCGCCGGCGCCGGGCTCGAACGCGTCGAACCCTTTCGCGAAGCACTCGTCGATCCCGGCGTAGTAGCAGACGTTGAAGTGGAGGTGGCGCACCTCCTCGAACGCGCCCCAGTAGCGCCCGTAGAGCCGCTTGCCCTTGGCGAAGTTGATCGCGCCGGCCACGATCTTCTTCCCACGCCGGGCAGCCATCAGCTCCAGCCGGTCGGGCAGCCGGTCGCGCCAGAGGCCGAACACCTCGCGGTTGAGGTACTGCCGCCCCCAGTAGAACTTCTCGACGGTGGTCTTGTAGAGCTCGAATGCGGTGTCGAGGAGCTTCTCGTCGAGGGCGGCGCCAGGGAGCAGCTCGATCGTGATGTTCTGATCCGCGAGCTCGCGTCGCTCGCGCTTGATCTGGTTGCGACGCTTGCTGGTGAAGCGCGCCAGGTAGTCGTCGAAGGCCGGCTCGCCGTGGCGTTGCCAGTGATACTGGATCCCGTCGCGCGCCAGGAACCCGACCGACTCGAGCGCGCGCACCTCCTCCTCCAGCGCGAAGTTCACATGAACGCTGGAGAGGTTGATCAGCTCGCAGAGCTCGATCGTGAGCTTGCCGAGCAGCGCCATCAGGTTGGGGCGGTCCTCGCCTGCAGCGGTCAAGAGGCGCCGGCCGGTCACCGGAGTGAAGGGGACGCCGACCAGCAGCTTCGGGTAGTAGGCGATCCCGAGCCGCTCGGCCGCCTCGGCCCACGACCAGTCGAAGACGAACTCACCCTGGCTGTGCAGCTTCACGTACGCCGGTGCGGCGGCGACGATGCGCTCACCGCGCCGGATGATCGGGAAGCGCGGGATCCATCCGCTGCGCTCGTCGAGCGCGCCGCCGTCCTCGAGGCTGGAGAGGAAGCGATGCTCGAGAAAAGGCGACGCATCGTCCCCCTCCCCGAGCAGCGCGTCCCAGGCCTCGGGCTCGACGTCCGCGATCGACTCGACGACCTCGAGCGTCAGCTCCGGAGCTTCCTCACGATCTCCTGCTCCGCCGGGAACTCGTTCCCCATCTGCTTCTTGTTCCACAGCTCTCTTCCGTCGGCGATGACGATGAAGTCTCCCTTTCCGCCTCGGATCAGCTCGACGTCGACGTCAGGGAGGACCTCGTTGATCTTCGCGCCCAGACTGGACGCGCGGGGTAGGTAGTTTCAAACCCCGCAATACTCGATGGTGACCTTCATACGAACAGCGTAGTTGATCCGCCGGCGACCCTGGAGTACGGCATTGCCCGCATGCCGACGATGAACATCATCGAGGCGGTCAACAGCGCCCTCAGCATTGCGATGGAGAAGGACGACCGGGTCGTCGTCCTGGGCGAGGATGTCGGCAAGTTCGGCGGGGTCTTTCGCGCAACGAAGGGACTCTACGAGAAATTCGGCCCCGAGCGCTCGATCGACACCCCCCTCGCCGAAGGTGGCATCATCGGCACCGCTATCGGTATGGCGCTCTACGGGCTGCGCCCGGTGGCCGAGATCCAGTTCTCCGACTTCATCTACCCAGCCTTCGATCAGATCGTCAGCGAGCTCGCCAAGCTCCGCTACCGCTCCGGGGGCCAGTACGGTGCACCCCTCGTCGTCCGCACACCGATCGGCGGCGGCATCCGCGGCGGGCACTACCATTCGCAGTCCCCCGAGGCGTACTTCCTCCACACCGCTGGCCTCAAGGTCGTCTCGCCGTCGAACCCCTATGACGCCAAGGGCCTGCTGCTCTCGGCGATTCGCTCCGAGGATCCCATCATCTTCTTCGAGCCGAAGCGCGTGTATCGCGCCGCGCGAGGTGAGGTCCCGGACGGCGACTACGAGATCCCGCTCGGCAAGGCCGCGGTCGTCCGCCCGGGCGCACACCTGACGGTGGTGGCCTGGGGCGCGATGCTCCACGAGGCGCTCCTCGCCGTGGAGGAGGCGGCTCAGCGCGGGATCGACTGCGAGCTCATCGATCCGCGCACGCTGCTCCCGCTCGACGTCGAGACGATCGTCGAGAGCGTGAAGAAGACCGGACGATTCCTGGTGGTGCACGAGGCGCCGAAGACGTGCGGCTACGGCGCCGAGCTGATCACGCTGATCGCCGAGCGCGCCTTCTACCATCTGGAGGCTCCGCCGATCCGCGTCACCGGATGGGACACCCCGTTCCCCTACACGCTCGAGAACGAGTACCTCCCGCGCGCGCCCCGCATCCTGCACTCGATCGAGCGAGCGTTCGCGAACGACTGACCCGAGGAGAACCGATGCTGTCGCGTCTCGTGCCTGCGCCCATGGTGCGATTCTTTGCGGGCCCCTACGTCGCCGGCGATAGCATCGACGACGCGCTCGAGACCGCCTCGGAGCTCCTCGAGAGGCGCAGGCTGCTCACCACGCTCGACCTCCTGGGCGAGTCGGTGACCGAGTCCGCCCAGGTGCGCGCGAACGTCGGCGTCTATCAGGAGCTGATCCGCAAGGTCGCCGCCGATCCCAGGTTCGCGGCGAACGGGTCCCGACCCACCGTGTCGGTGAAGCCGTCGGCGTTCACCACCGGCGAGAGAAGAGACGCCGTCGCCCCGCTCCAGGAGATCGCGGAGGTCGCCCGCGAGTCGAAGGTCGGCCTCACGATCGACATGGAGGATCGACACTGGACCGACCTCACCCTCGAGACCAGCGTCGACCTCTATCGGCGGGGCTACGACGTCGGCACCGTGCTTCAGACCCGGCTGCATCGGACCGAGGCCGATCTCGCGCGCATCCCCGAAGGCATGCGGATCCGGCTGGTCATCGGCATCTATCCGGAGCCCTCGGACGTCGCGCTGACCGACAAGGACTCGATGAAAGAGCGCATGCTCGCGTTCAGCAAGACGCTCCTCTCCCGCAATGTCTATGTGGAGTTCGGGACCCACGACCAACCGTGCGTCGAGCGGTTCGCAAGAGAGATTGCACCGTTGGCACCCGAGCGCTGCGAGGTCCAGATGTTGCTCGGCGTTCCGCGAGGCATATTGCAGGAGAAGCTACAGTCCGGCGCGGCGGGCCCGCAGCTCCCGGTGCGGTTGTACGTCCCGTTCGCGATCGGCTGGAAGGACGCGACCGCCTATCTTCGTCGCCGGATGGACGAGAGCCCCAGCATGGTCTGGCTCGTCCTCAGAAATCTGTGGGACCGTGATCGCTGAGTCATCTTGTCGAATCGATCCGAGCGCGGAACCATGCGCGCCATGCTTCGGCTTGCGGCTCCGCTCACCCTGACGATCGCCTTGCTCTTCGCAGCCCGCCCCGCTGACGCGTGCGTCCCACCGTTGCCCGGCTTCTACGCGACGCGGCCGGAGTCCGGCGCGAGCCTGCCGCTCAACGCGAAGATCGTGCTGCTCGGCTACGACGTCGGCACGGCACAGGTGACCGTCACCCAGGGCGACACGGACTTCGTGCTCACGCCCGACGTCCAGAACGGGATCATCACCGTCGACCTCGGCGGGCTCGGCCTGCTCGGTGACATCACGCTCTACGCCACCTCCACGCAGCCAGGGGCGATGTCGGTGACCGCCAACTTCGTGGTGACGAGCACCGCCGACACGACGCGGCCGGACTTCAAGGGGGTCGATTCGCTCTCATACGAATGGTTCGACGAGGAGCCGGGGCTCTGCCAGGTCGGCGGATTCCAGGTGCGGGCGCAGATCACGCCGGCCACCGACGACTTCGGTGTCATCTACTACCAGCTCTTCGAGGTACTCCCGAACGACGCGCTGATCTTCGCCGGCATCGCGTACCACTCCGACACCGGGCCTCTCTCGATCTTCGCGCATCCTGGGGTCGACGAGGGCACGCGCTGCTACCTGGCGATCGCCACGGACGTCG
Source organism: uncultured delta proteobacterium (assembly GCA_963803435.1). GTDB lineage: Bacteria > Myxococcota > Kuafuiibacteriia > Kuafuiibacteriales > Kuafuiibacteriaceae > CAWDML01. The sequence goes on from CAWDML010000001.1 coordinate 2,762,578, forward strand.
CCGGCAACACGGCTCCGCAGGTCACGCGGGGAGGCACCTGCATCGACCTGAGGCGCGAGGGGGTCGACGCCGGCTCGGACGACCTCGGCTCAGCCGACGACTCCCAGGTCCGCTTCGACGCAGGTGCGGTGGACTCGGGCTCCCGCGACACCGGCGTCCGCGCCGACTCCGGAAGCGGGAGCCTCGAGCTCGACCGCGACCGCGGCTGTGGCTGCAGCGCGACGCCGGTCGAGGGCGCGAGCGGCCTCTCGCTCTTCGTGCTGATCCTCGGCCTCGCCCTCAGTCGAAGCGGAAGAGCGGCCCGCCGAACACGTGCAGCGTGTTCCGGTTGTTCCCCTCCTCGAGCAGCATCCGGTAGTTCGCCTGTACGAAGATCTCGAAGTTAGAGACGATCTGAACCGAGACGCCGACGAGCGCGCCCACGTGGACGTCGATGTCCGTCGAGGTCGTGAGTCCGCCAGTGACGCCGACGAAGATCCCCACCGGATCGATCGGGATGACGAACTTGAACGACAGCGAGATGTCCGTGTACGGATCCTCGTTGTCGAAGCCCTCGATCTTCGGTCGCACGCCGTACACGATGGCCGACGGCGTGATCGTGAACGTGGAGATGATCGGGATGTCGACGAAGAATCCCCAGGCGAGCGTCGGCTTGTAAGGGACGTCTCCGGAGTGCGGCAGCGCTACGCCGGCCGCGGCGCCCAACCCGACAGCTCGCGGGTTGGCCTGCGCCAGCCCGGGGACCAGCACGAGGAGGAGGGCGGTGAGGAGGAGGGGCCGACGCATCGAACGTGACCATGGCGAAGGCCGCGCACCCGAGCAAGAAAGTGATCGCGCACCGCCACCGCCCCGGCGAAGCGCTCGACACCCCCGGGCGATCGATGCTACCGAACTCGGTCGTGGAACGAGCGAAAGTCGTCATCATCGGAAGCGGGCCGGCCGGCTATACGGCGGCGCTCTACGCGTCACGCGCCAACCTGGCGCCGATCCTGATCGAAGGCGGCTTCATCCCCGGGAACCAGTCGGTCCTCCCTGGCGGGCAGCTCATGATTACGACCGAGGTCGAGAACTACCCCGGGTTCCCGGAGGGGATCCAGGGCCCCGAGCTGATGGAGAAGCTCAAGGCGCAGGCGGAGCGGTTCGGGACCCGGATCATCCACGGCTTCGTCACCCGGGTGGACCTCTCCAAGCGGCCCTTCGCCGTCGAGGTGGAGTCGGAGCCCACCTTCGAGGCCGAGGCCCTGATCGTGGCCACCGGCGCGGTGGCGAAGCTGCTCGAGATCCCGGGCGAGCGCAGCCTGATGGGTTACGGCGTGTCCGCGTGCGCGACCTGCGACGCCGCGTTCTTCCGCCAGAAGAAGGTCGTGGTGGTCGGGGGTGGCGACACCGCCATGGAGGAGGCCGGAGTCCTGGCGAAGTTCGCGAGCTCCGTCACCATCGTCCACCGGCGCGATCATCTGCGCGCGTCCAAGGTGATGCAGGATCGCGCCGCCAGAAACCCGAAGATCAGCTTCATCTGGGATACCGCGATCACCGAGGTGATCGGAAAACGTCCCGCAAAGCCGGGCGATCCCGGCGGTTTGGAGAGCGTGCGGGCGAAGAACGTACGGACCGGCGAGGAGACCCTGCTCCCGACGGACGGGTTCTTCGTGGCCATCGGACACAAGCCGAATACCGAGCTGTTCGCCGGCCAGCTAGAACTGGAGGAGAACGGGTATATCAAGGTGCAGAAGGGGTCGACGCGGACCTCGGTGTCGGGCGTGTTCGCCTGCGGAGACGTCCAAGACAGCGTATACCGCCAGGCGGTGACCGCGGCGGGGACCGGCTGCATGGCGGCTCTGGACGCCGAGCGCTGGCTCGAAGCCCAAGAGCACTGATCCCGAGTAGTAGATCCTGAGAGCCGAGCGATGAAAGCGATCTCCATCCTGCTCGTCGGAAGCCTGCTCGCGGCCTGCGGCGACGGATCCGACGGCGGCCTGAGCAACATCGAGGAGCCCCCAAAGCGGGTGTGCGAGCGCGAGACCTCCCCGCGAACCTACGAGATCTACTTCGTCCTCGACGTCTCGACGTCGATGGCGCCCTTCCTCAACGAGGTCAAGGACGAGCTGGTCTCGCTCTCCTTGAGCTTCCCCGAGTACGACGCCGACGGCCGGCGCACCCACGTCGACTACTACGTCGAGGGCTTCGTGAACGACCACAAGTGGTTCCCGGTCGGCGCCGAGCGAATGACCAGCCACATCGCGGTCCAGGCCGCCTTCGAGGAGGCAATCGAAGCCGGCTCGCACGGCAAGAACCTGACCCAGGACGCGCTCAACGCCGAGACCACCGAGAACCTGCTCGACGCGATCGCGTCGGTGCTCGAGCGCGAGTCCACCGCCGAGGCGAAGCTCATGCTGATCGCCACCGACGCCGTCTTCGCCGAGGCCCCCACGGTGCTCTCGAACAACATCCACGTGCAATCGCACTACTCCGACATCAAGGACGCGCTCGCACAGCAAGGGTTCCGCGTGCACGTCTTCTCCCAGTCGGATGTCGACGGCCTCACCCGGATGTACGCGAACCAGCCGCCGCTCACCAGTCTCCAGGGATCGACGATCCACGATCTCGGCGAGCTGACGGGCTCGCGCGACTCCATCCGGCAGACCCTCACGGAAATCGCGGAAAACGCGGACTGCAACTGACCATGCGCACTCTCTGCTTTGCAAGCCTACTTGCACTGATCTGCTCGTGCGGAAGCGACAACGGCGGCACGCTGACGGACGGCGGCACGAACGACGGCAACACCGGCTGCGCGGTCGAGCCGACCTTCACCTCGATCCACGACGACCTTTTGACCACCACGCGTTGCGCGATCCCGGGCTGCCATGCCTCGACCGTCCCGCAGGCCGATCTCGACTATCAGGCAGGCAAGCAGGCGGTGTACGACGAGCTCCTGACGACCGGGACCTTCAACACGCTGGCCAACGGCCAGTTCCCGAACCGCGTGGTCGCGAACGATCCGGCGTCGAGCTACCTGTACGTGAAGGTGTCCGAGACGAACCCACCGGGGGGCGGCTCCGGTCGGATGCCCCCGGGGCTGCCACTGGCAGACTGCGAGATTCAGGCGATCCAGGAGTGGATTCAAAACGGCGCCATGAACGACTGAATTGTCATACAGGGAGCGCGATCACCCGCGTGAAGGGTTGACCGGCCCGCTGGTACTCTCCTTGCTCGATGCCCTCCCCCATGACGCCCAGAACCATCACCCTGGCTCTCCTGCCGCTCCTCGCGCTGGCGTGCGGCCCCGGCCGCGAGCCGCCCTCCAACAATCAGCCGCCACCGCTGGTGAAGCTCGAGAAGACCTCGGCGCTGGAGGCCGCCAACCGAAATCTCCGGAGCGTCCTGGTCGGGGCCGCGCACGCCGGCCAGTTCGCGGAGGGCCAGGCGCTGCTGGGGGACCTGTTCCGGCTCGGCGATGACGTCGCGGTCTCCTGCCCCGAGGGCACCGACTGCCCGCAGCCCACCGAGCAGACCCTGGAAGACGAGGCGGCGGCGATGGCCGACGACCTGGCGGCGCGGATCCTCAACGTCGCCAACGTCGAGGTGGAGGAGGAGACGCGGATCGTGCTGGCGCTCGACCCGCAGCTCGCCTGCGCCGACGACGCGGGATGCAGCCAGGCGCTGGCGCAGATCCCGGTGCGGATCGAGCTGACCTCGCGACGTGAGAACGACATCGACCTCGCCCTCACCGTGGGCGCCTCGCCAGTGGCGACCGCGCAGCTGTACCGTGACCACCTGGCGGTCGACCTGGACCTGGGCGCGGCGATGGACGCCTCCACCGCGCTGGCGGCGGCCGGCGAGGGCTCGCTTCCCCAGGTCAGCGGGACGATCCGCGGCCGCATTCGACTCGAGCTCTCCGTCAACGGCGCGAACGATTACACACTGGCACTCTCGATCACCTCGCCGATCAACGTCGACGCCACCGTCAACGGCGAGACGCTCGCGATCGCGGTCGGTGTCGCGCAGCCGCTCGCCAGCCTCCGCATCGACGGCGCCACGCCAAAGGTCGTCTTCGAGTCCAACAGCGGGCCGTTCGATCTGACCCTTCCGCTCGCGATCTTCGCCTCGCAGGAGGTCTCGAACGACTGCCCGCCGGATTCGCCGGATTGCGTCCCCACCGAGCCCTCGCCGGCCCTCACCGGTACGCTCGGCCTGCACGTGGCGCCGAGCACCGCCAAGGTCACGATCGACGCCGCCAACAGGATCGCGATCGATCGGCTGGTCGTGGGCGGCATGAACGCGACCTACGACGGCACGCAGATCGTCTCGCTGAGCGTGAACGGCGGGCAGCAGCTCAGCGCCGATGTCACCTCCGATGACTCCGGGGTGAGCGTCTCGGTCGCCCCGCAGCTGGACGTGCGCGCGACGATCGACCTCTCACCGCTGGCCGATCAGCTGACCGACGTCCCCGCGGCGAGCCTTCGCGATTCGCTGCAGCTCCTGCTCAACGGCGCGTCGACGCCCGCGGTCCGGTTCTCGGACTCGCAGGTCGAGGTGCTGCAAGGCCGATTGTCGCTCTCGTCCAGCGCGGCCGGCAGGACAGTGGTGGTGGAGGCCGGCAGGTGCCTCGAGAGCGTGGAGCCCGATCCGGACCAGACGAGCGAGCACGTGCTCGATCTGCTGGCGGAAGCGACCTGCCGCTAGGCTAGAAAGCCGAGCACGGCGCAGGCCAGCGCTTCGCCTCCTCCAGCACGAACCCGGACAGGAAGTCCGCGATCACCGCGTTGCCCTCCGGCTTCAGGTGAAGGTGGTCCACGAAGAGAGCGTCCCCGCCGTGCTCGAGCAGCGCCGGCTGAGCATCGAGCATCGGGAGGCCGCGCCGCGCCAGGAATTGGCGCAACCTGCGTTGCGGTAAGAGCACGCGCTCGCGATCCAGCTCGAGTGCGCTCGGCCTCACCTGCTCGCGGACGGGAAAGAGCATCACGTAGAAGGGCAGGTGGCGCGCGTCGAGCTCGTTGGCGAGGCCGGCGAGGAGAGGCTCGGTGTCCCGCCATCCGTAGTCCTTCCAGGCGAGGAAGAGGTCCTCCCGATAGTCGAAGTTGAAGCGGGGGTGATCGCTCATCCGCGCCGTCAGCACCTCGAACCCCAGCACCAGCTCGTGGGCGGCATAGCTCCAGCCGAAGACGTCGCCCAGGAGCCCGTGCGTGTCGAAGCGCGTCAGGCGCGCGTTGGGGTCGACGGCCAGCGTGCCCTCGGTCGACGGCCGGTGGAGATACGGCTGGTACAGATCGTTGAGCACGAAGCCGAGGAAGACGACGTCGGGGTCAAAGTCGTAGCCGTACTCGTGGAGGAGCTCGACCTCCTGGTAGGTGGTGTAGCCCGGCACGCCGGCGTTGATGACCTCGTAATGGTCGCCGAGCGCGGCGCGCATCCGGTCCTCGAGCGCCTCGAGGTAGGTGCCGCCTTCGGACAGGTCACCGAGATAGAGCAGCGAGTCGCCGAGGAAGAGCACGCGGCAGGTGCCGGGCGGCTTCGCGCCGATCTCGCGGTTCTTGAAGCCGAGGCTGTTGTTCTTGCCGCCGGGGGGCATGCGCCAGCGCAGGTTCGCGTCCTTCGCGGTGAGATACGGCATCGGCAGGCGGGGAAGCTCGAACGGCCAGGCGTCGACCTCCACGCGGAGGAGGAGCTCGGCGCCGGCGAAGAGCAGGAGCGAGAACGCGATCACGAAGACCGCGTACCCGAGCCGGAAGCGCGTGGTGCGCTCGGTGGAGGCGAGCGCACCTCCGGCGAGCAGGATGACCACGCCGACAATCGCCGCCAGGGCCTGGCGCGGTCCGATGTCCGGTCGCCCCCCAATCCCGAGCGCATCGGCTGCGATCGACACGATGGAGATCGCGGCACCCAGCACGATCAATCCGCGCCCGAGGGCGGGACGCTTGCTCTCCCGGTGAGAGCCGTCACCGGCGCCTGGCATGCCTGTCGACCAGGTAGCCTCAAATCGACGCCGGTCTCAAGCGGACACTGCCCAGGGCGTCGAAGGAGAACTCATGCGACTCGTCCTGATCCTCACCGCGATCGCCCTGCCTCTGGCCGCCTGCTCATCGAACACCGAGACGAGCGTAGTCCACCCCCATACTCCGGCCGTCGAGCACCCCGACTGGGTGACCCGGGGCTCGGGCGCCTTCGGAGGCGACAGCAACAAGAAGATCTTCTACGGGGTGTCCTCGTCCACAGGGGTTCGCAACCCGACGCTTGCGCGAACCACCGCCGACAACCGGGCCCGCGACGAGATCTCGAAGATCTTCGAGGTCTACTCGGCGTCGCTGATGAAGGACTATCAGGCATCGACCACGGCCGGTGACTTCACCGCTACCTCGGACGAGCAGCACGTGGAGAGCGTGGTCAAGACGTTCACGGCCAACCACCTGAGCGGCATCGAGGTCGTCGATCACTGGATCCACCCGGTGGACGGGACGATCTACTCGCTGGCGAAGCTCGACATGGACGGCTTCGCCGAGCAGCTCGCCTCGATGAAAGAGCTCGACGGCAAGGTCAAAGAGCAAGTGAAGCGGGCCGCCGAGAAGGCGTTCTCCGACCTCGAGGCCGAAGAAGCGAAGCACGCCCAGAAGTGACCTGGAACCGGCGGAGCATCAGGCTGCTCGAGAGGACCGTAATGCTCGAAAACGTCATGGCGCCGGCGGCGATCATCGGATCGAGCACTCCGAGCACCGCCAGCGGGATCGCGATGACGTTGTAGAAGAACGCCCAGAAGAGGTTGAGCTCGATGGTGCGGAAGGTCTTCCGCGCCAGCCCGATCGCGGTGACGACCAGCGCCGGATCGCCGGACATCAGGACGACCTCGCCCGCCTCGATGGCGGCGTCCGCGCCGGTCCCGACCGCGATGCCGAGATCGGCCTGGGACAGCGCCGGGGCATCGTTGATCCCGTCGCCGACGAACGCGACGATCCGACCGCTCTCCTGCAGCTTCTTCACCTCGAGCGCCTTCTGGTCGGGGAGCGTCTCGGCGACCACCGTCTCGATCCCGAGCGCCTTCGCGATGGCAGCGGCGGTCGCCCGATTGTCGCCGGTGATGAGGATGACCTCGACGCCGCTGGCCTGGAGCGTGCGCACGGTCTCTTCGGACGAGGGCCGGAGCGTGTCCGCGACGGCGACCAGGCCGCGCGCTGCGCCGTCCCAGGCCACCACGAACACAGTCTTACCGGAGGCCTCCAGCCGGGCGAGGTCCGACTCGAGCGGGGCCGGGAGGGGCGCACCGGCAAAGCGCCGACGACCGACGCGCACCTCGGTGCCCTCGACCCGGGCCGAGACACCCAGCCCGGGCTCGGCCTCGAACGCGTCGATCGGCGAGAGCTCGCCTGCGTACGCCGCCACCACGGCCCGCGCGATCGGATGCTCGCTCCCCGACTCCACCGACGCCGCCCGCCGGAGCACCTCGCCGGAGTCATCGCCGCCGGCGACGACGACGTCGGTCAGCTCCATCCGGCCGCGGGTGAGGGTCCCGGTCTTGTCGAACACCACGGTGTCAATCCGCTTGCTGCGCTCGAAGACCTCGGCGCCGCGGAAGAGCACACCGAGCCGCGCGCCCACGCCCGAGCCCACCATGATGGCGGTCGGCGTGGCCAGGCCGAGCGCACAGGGGCAAGCGATGATCAGCACGGCGACGGCGTTCACCAGCGCGATCTCGACGCCGGCCCCTGCCAGCATCCATCCGGCGAAGGTGGCGATCGCGACCGCGATGACGACGGGGACGAAGACACCCGCGACGCGATCGACCAGCCGCTGCACCGGCGCGCGCGAGGCCTGTGCGTCCTCCACCATCTTCACGATGCGCGCGAGGGCGGTCTCGCCACCCACTTCGCCGGCGCGCACCACCAGCCGGCCCTGCTGGTTGAGCGTGGCGCCGAAGACGGCGTCGTCGGGGCGCTTGTCGACGGGCAGCGACTCGCCGGTGAGCATGCTCTCGTCAATCGAAGAGCGCCCCTCGACCACCACGCCGTCGGTCGCGATCTTCTCCCCGGGGCGCACCACGAACAGCTCGCCCGGCTGCAGTGCGTCGATCGGGATCGAGACCTCGACGCCGTCGCGGAGGACCCGCGCCTCCTTGGCGCCGAGCTCGAGCAAGGTGGCCACCGCCGAGCTGGCGCGGCCCTTGGCGCGAGCCTCCAGCCAGCGGCCGAGGAGGATCAGCGTGACGATGACCGCGGCGGTCTCGAAGAAGACGTGCCGCCCGGCGAGCAGCGCCCACAGCGAGTACGAGAACGCGGTGAGCGTCCCCACGCTGACCAGCGTGTCCATGTTGGCGCTGAGGCTCGCCAGCCGCTGGGCGGCGATCCGGTGGAAGCTGCGGCCGAACCAGAACAGGACCGGCATCGTCAGCGCAGCTTGCACGATCCGCGACCAGGGCGCGTCGACGTGGGCCATCGCCAGCACGAACACCGGGAGGGTGAGGACAGCGCTCCCGAGGAACCGCCGCCGCATCGCGATCGCCTCGCTCCGATGGCGTTCGTCGGGCCGCGCATGCTCGTCCTCGGCGACGGGCTCCGCCGAGTAGCCGATCTTCGTGATCGCCTCGACCAGCTCGTCCGGCGATGTGCCTTCGGTTGTGGTGACGATCGCCTGTCCGGCGGCGAAGCTCACGCTGGCGCTCGACACGCCGGGCTTCTTCTCCAGCACGCGTTGCACCCGCGCCGCGCAGGACGCACAGGTCATGCCGCCGACGTTGAGACGAACCCGGTCCACCTCAACCTTCGATCTCGTACCCTTGCTCTTCGATCGCCTGGACGATCGATGGGAACGCCTCGGGCGGATCGAAGGTGACGTCGACCTGCCGCCTCTCCACGTCGACCTCGACCGCCGAGACGGCCTTCAGCTTGCTCACCGCGCCCTCAATCGTGGCCTTGCAGTGCCCACAGGAGATGTCGGGCACGGACAACGTCTTCCGGGTCATCGAGCCTAGTTAGAGACCCGACCCAGGGAGGGGTCAAGCGCACGCCGTTCGCGTTCAGGGCGCGTCGTGGATGGTCAGCCGCATCTCCCCCGCGTTGCAGCGGAGCTCCGGCGCGTACATCGCGAACCCTGTGGTCGGCATCGCGTGGAAGGTCCCCGGGATCTCGGCCCGCAGCCGGTAGTCGAGCTTCAGCTTCCCCTGGTTGAGCTGCGAGAGGAAGAACACGACCTTGTCGTCGCGGAGCTCCATGTTCGCCACCGCCTCGCCGTACGTGTAGCCGCTCCGCAGCGCCACCGGCTCGGCGCCGGCCGGCTTCGGATCCTCGAACGCCAGGAACTCGTAGTCGTTCTTCGACTCCAGCATGAGCTCGACCAGGATCGAATCGCCGCTGTCGACCGCATCCCCGGTGGCGAGCGGGACCTTCCGGTAGGCGAGCTCCTTCGACTTCACCGCCTGTCCGCGCTGATCGTAGATCGTGTTCTCGCGATCGTCGCGCACCAGCTTGTAGTACTTGCGCTCCACCTTGATCTCGAGACCCGACGGCGGGACGTCCTCCTCGAGCGTGAAGTAGGTGAGGTACGCGTTGAAGTAGACGGCGCCGGTCCCGCTCCGCCTGAAGCTGATGGTGTGCTTGCCCGAGGTGACGTCGCTGCCCTTCAGCCGGAGCTCGCCGTCGAAGATGAGGAGGTTCGAGGCGTCGAGGTGGACCCTCTTCTTCGTCTTGCCGTCGATCAGGACCTCGAGATCGTAGTCCGTCTTGTCGAAGCGGCTCGCCCGCATGTAGGCGGCGAAGCTCGAGATCACGATCGCCGTGTCGCGCGTGGAGCGCCAGTACCAGCCGTTCTTCCGGTGGTTGAGGAGCCACTTCACGATCCGCCCGGCGCGCTCGTCGTCGGGTCGGATCGTCGAGAGCGCACGCAGGAAGAGGGCATTCGACTCGATGTCGCTGTTGTACCAGTACCACCAGCCCTCGTTCCTCGTCTCGAGCCAGGCCGTCTCGTTCTCGGCATCCTCCTTGAGGAACTGCGCCGCATTGCGGAGGACCAGGTTCGCCTTCTCCACGTCCTTGACGTTCCAGAGCGCCAGCGCGAACAGGCTCTTCCCGTAGACGCTCAGCTTCACCCGGCGGTCGAACAGGTACCTGTTCGAGCTGATCGTTCTTCTCGCCCGACAGGCTCATCACATAGGCGAAGAAGGCGTCGGAGTCGTCGATCCAGTCGTGGTGCCGGTACTCGGCGAGGTGGCCGGGGATCAGGTTGCGGAGCGCGGCTCGCCCGCGCTCGATCATGTCTTGGGGAACCGCCACATCCGCGCTCTGGGCCTCCGAGAGCCCCCAGAGCACGTAGGCGGTGGTGTAGATCGAGGTGTCGTCGTTGGCCCACCAGCCCCAGCCGCCGTCGGCGTGCTGCATGCGCCGCAGCCGATCGAGGCCGGCGTCGATCATGCCGTCCATGACCTTCTGGTTGTAGACGGGGTTCCTGTGAAACTCGCGGTACAGGTGATCGAGGCGCGCGGAGTAGGCCTCCTTCGACTCGTCCACCTGCTGCGGGTTGGCGCTCGACATCCGCTTCTTGAGATCCTCGAGCTTGAGCCCGCCCGCGACCTGCAGCGCCTTTCTCGTGATCACCGCCGGGACGAAGCGGCTGGTGGTCTGCTCGGTGCAGCCATACGGATAGTCGAGGAGGAACGGGAGCGCGTCGAGCATCGCGCCCGCCAGCGTGGGCGACCACCTTACGATCAGCTCGCTCTGCTCGGGACGCCGCGCCTCGGGGACCTCGATCGTGATGCTCTTCTCGGCGGGGCCCGCCTGCTTGGTGGTGATGCTGCCGACGAGCGAGTCGGTCTTCAGCATCCCGTGCACCAGGACGGGGAAGCGCAGCTCCTTGGCGTCCGACTCCTCGTCGCTGAGCGCGGAGACCCGGACGGTGGCCTCGCCCTCCCCCTTCGCGTCGACCCAGAAGTCGACACGCGCCTCGCCGTTGGCCTCGACCTCGACCCACTTCGACACGTCGCCCTCGGGCGCCAGCAGCGACTCGGTGACCGCCAGCTCGACCTTCACCTTCTTCTTCGTCTTCAACCGGTTGTGGACGTTCGCCGAGATCACGACGCGGTCGCGCTCGCGGAAGAAACGCGGCGCCTGGAGCCGGACCAGCAGGTTCTTGGTGGTGACCGTCTGCGCGCTGGCCTCGCCGACGCGCGTCCCCTTGGCGATCCCGATCGCCTTCACCTTCCAGGTCGTCAGGTTGTCGGGGAAAGTCCAGTCGACGGTCGCGCGGCCCGCCTCGTTGGTGGTCACGACTCGCCACGCGGCGGTGTCCGCGAAGTTCTTCCGCACCGCGGGCGCGACCAGGGCCTGCGGACCGCCCGCCTCTGCCGATCCGTCCTCGTTCGCCTTTCCGCCCTCGTCGCCCGCCCTGCGGCGCGATTCCCTGGACACGCGTCCCGCCGCAGGTTGCGCCGTCGGGGCCGGCGCCTTCTTTCCGGAGGCATCCTTGCTCTCCTCGGCCGGCGCGTCCCCCCGCGCCACCTCGGACTTTGCGAGCGCCGCCCCGCCCGCCACCGCGGTGGTCTCGTCGTCGAGCGCGGCCCGGAAGTCGACCTCTTGCTGCAACCAGCCTTGCGCCAGTGAGGCCAGGGCATTGACCGCGTTCTGGTCGGGGCGATTGAGATACTGCGGGTTCGGATAGCTGCGCCGCAGGTTGGTGCGCGAGATCCGCTGGTGCGTACGCTTCATGCCCCAGAACCACTGCCGCACCTCGGGCGTCAGCGATCCCTGGATGTAGAGCACCGACGCGTCGAACACGCTCAGCGCCACGTTGGCGGGGAGCGGACGTCCATCGAGCGTCGTCGTGACCACCTCGAGCGTCGCCTTCTCGCCGGGGCGGTACTCCTTCTTCCCTGGCGTCACCTCCACCTTCATCTCCGCGTCGACCGGCGGGACGAACACCTCACGGATCTCCTCGGAGATCCGGCCGTCGCCCACCAGCGTGGCGTCGACGAAGAAGTTGGGGACGTGCGACGCGGTCAGGGGGACCTCGATGACCTTGGTCTTGCCCTCGAGCTGGAGGACCTGCGGATCGAACAGCGTGCCGTTGTCAGCCTTCGCGGAGAAGAGCACGTGCGCGCCGGCGACGTTCGAGTTGATCAAGAGACGGGCCGTCTCGCCGACCGCGTAGCTCCGCTTGTCGGTGAGCACCTCGAGGTGATTGAACTTGAAGCGCCGGCCCTCGAAGCCGGGGCCCCAGACCCAGATCACCGTCGACCCGACGACCTCACCGCCCCAGGCGTCCTTGGCCGTGAAGGAGATCCGGTACTGCCCGGGCTCCGCGATCTCCCAGCGGTGCTCCAGCACGCCGAAGGCGTCGGTCTTCTTGCTCTGGGTCACCACCGGCTTCTCCTCGACGACGTCGAGGTTCTCGCCCGTGAAGCTGACCTTTGCGATGCGCAGCTCGCCCTCGGCCTCGAACGGCGCGTGGTCCGGCCGCATCGTGCGCACCACCAGCTTCGCGGTGTCGCCGGTGCGGTAGTAGCCGCGGTCGGTCTCGATGGCGGTGAAGAACTGGTTTCGGGTGGCGATGACCTCGCCCTCGCCGTTGATCGTCCGGCGCGAGGCGTCGCGCACCTCGGCCTTCACGACGAAGCGCTGGTCGGCGTCGCCGAAGGCCTGAGCGATCCCATAGGTGTCGAGCTCGACCTTGAGCACGCCGTCGGGACCGAAGACGCCCTCGCCCTCCTCCACCAGCTCGCGCTTCGGCTCGGGCCGCGCACCCCACCACGGGTACCAAACCCAGGGCTGGGTGCCCCAGCGATCCCACCAGTCGAACCAGGGATAGGCGTACCAGCAGAGGCCGTAGCCCTCGCCGTAGAGCCAGTCCCAGCGGCCGTTCGGGACGAACTGCTGGTGATGGTCGGTGCGGAAGATCTGGTAGCGGACCCGGCCGCCCTCGACGGCGCCGCCGAAGTAGTAGCTGGCCGAGATCTCAATCGGGATCTTCTCGCCGAGCTTGGCGGGGCCGTCGCCGACCGACACCTTCACCTCGAACTCGGGCGCCTTGTACTCCTCGACGCGGAACTGATTGCCGCCGGTGGTCAGCCAGGAGCCGTCGGCCCGCACGTCCATGCGGTAGAGCCCGAGCGGCGCGTTCTTCGGGAGGGTGTACGTGAAGTCGGCGCCGCCGTACGCGTCCGCCGGCACCTCCTTGTCGAAGACCTGGGCGCCCTTCGGATCGAGGATGCGGAGCGCCAACCGTCCGGCGGTGGCGTCGACGTAGTGGCCGTCGCGACGGCGTCTCGCCCAGGCGCGCAGCTTGACCTCGTGCTCCGGGCGATAGACCGGGCGATCGGTGAACACCAGGCCGACGTCGCCGCGCTCGATGCTGCTCCGCCCGTAGTACCAGTAGTACCCGTTGCCCGCGTAGGCGTAGCGCTTGCCGCTCTTCACCGTGATCAGGTGCGTGTGGTTCTGGAGTCGTGCCACCGTCGCCAGCCCCTGCTCGTCGCTGGTCGCGTTCCGGACCTGGTGGAGCTGGATGCTCTTGCCGCTGTCCGACTTCCACTCGTTCCAGTACTCGAAGACCTCGATCTCCGCGTTCGGGATCGGCGCCCCCGTACGGGCGTCCACCACCCAGATCAGCTCACCCTTCTCGCCGTTCTTGGTGACGACCGCGGTGGTCTGCAGCAGCACCAGCGCCCGCGAGAACGCGCTCGAGCCCTTGGGCCTGACCTCGACCATCCAGAGGCCCTCGCCGTCGATCGGGATCCGGACGTCGGTCTTCGAGTAGCGCATCGTTCCGTCGTCTTTCACGCTCAGCTCGAACGGGAGCCACTCACCGACGCCGTACTGCTCGATCTTCTTGTCGTCGTAGGAGAAGAAGTTCTGCAGCGCTTCCAGATCGATGTCCGGATACTGATAGCGCTCGCGCATCCACTCCTTCTTGAAGCGCTCGACCACCCTCCTCTCGTCGAGCCGGCGCGCGCGGCCGGTGATCGCGGTGGTGTTGCGATGCTCGATCGGCATCAGCGGCTGCCCGGGGAGCTGGACGCCGCCGTCGGAGAGCTTGAGCTCGGGGCGCTTCAGCTCCTGGATCGCGCTCTCGGCCTCACCGCGGTGCTTCCCGGCGGAGAAGCGCTCGAGATAGTCGCGATAGGCGGTGATCGCACGGTCGTACTGTTGCCTCGACTGGTAGTAGACGCCCACGGACGCAGCCGCTTGGTCGGCAGCATCGGTGCCCGGAAACTCCTTGGTGATCCTGCGGAGCAGGACCAGGACGTTCTCGTCCTCGGGCGGACGATACACGCCGAGGTGCGTCGCGATCAGGCCGTACACCTCGTCGTCCGCGAGCTCCCACAGCTTCTTCTCCTCGACGGCGGCCTTGTACGGATAGGCGCCGTTCCACCACCAGCCGGCGTAGCGCTGCAGACGATCGGGGCCGTCGCGCGTCTGGAACAGCGTGGCCTGCCGGAGGAGCGCGGTGGCGGCGAGCTCTTTCTTCTCCGTCGGATCGATCGACATGATCTCGCCGAGCAGAAACTTCATCTTCTGGACCGAGCTGCCCGTGTAGGTGGCGGGCTTGGGCTCGAAGACCGGTGTGCCGGACGCGTCGACTGCCAGCCCGCGCGGCTCGGAGCGATACAGGAGCGAGCGCTGCGCCCACTGATTGACCTGCTCGTCCGCGCCCTCCGCCTCGACCCGATCGTCGTCGTCGGCCTCGGGCCACGCGTAGTACCAGTAGTACCAGGCCCGATCGTGCGGGGTGAAACGCGCGAGGGCGCCGACCAGATCGAACTCGGTCTCGATGCGCTCCTTCACCAGCGCTTCAGTCTGGGTGTGCTCGGGCGCCAGATAAAAGGCGCGCGCCTCCTCGAGCCGGGCGATCGCGAGGGCGCGGTCGAGGCGGTGCGTGTCCTGATAGATGCCTTGATCCCAGCGAACGCGGATCAGCTCCCCACCCTTCTTCACGCCCCAGTGCGGGATCGAGAGATAAGTGTTGCCGAGCACGCGCAACAGTCGCGCCTCGGCGACGGTCCCCTCGAAGAGATGGAGCGCATCCTCGTAGAACTGGAGCCCGTCGGAGTACTCGCCCAGGCGAAACGAGGCGAGCGCGGACTGGTTGAGGGCGCGGGGGGCCCGGTCGTCGTCGGCGTGGAGGAGGACGAGGGCGCGGTACGCGTCGCGGGCCTCCTTGAAGTGCTGCTGCTTCTGGGCGGCGTCGGCGGTCTCGATCAGCGCGTCAGCGGTGAGCTTCGGATCGAGCGCGGTCTTCAGGGCCTCCAGCCGCTCCTGGGCCGCCTCTTTGCCCTTGGCCCGCTCGGCCCCCGGATCGGGCGGCGGCGGCGGTGCCTCCGCCTCGCCGCTCAGCGGGGGTTCGGCCGGGGGAACGTGCGCGATCTCCTTCTCTTCACAGGCGAGCGCCAGAGCGAGAAGGAGCCAGCAACCACGACGAGCGTACGTGTCCATTGAACCTCCGGGCCCTACCAACGGACGGCAGGGGCGGGGGATCTCATCCGATCTCGAGGTTGGCGGAAAGGCGCCCCAAAAGCGGCCCTCCCGGCGCCGTGCGGCCGGTCCTCGGTGTTCGCGGCCACCGACAGTGTTCGGTCGGACGAACCGGTCGCCCTCCGAACGAGCGAGGGCGCCGGCTGGTCTCGAAGTTGCTCTCGCCGGACCCATGAGCTTCCTCTCCGCCGTCACCAAGGCCGCCAGCGCGGTGCTCGACCAGGTCAAGCCACCGGTCCCCACCCCCGCCGCGGTGCAGCCCGCGGCCCAGGCGGTCGCGCAGGCGGTCGCGAGCGCTCCGGCTCCCACGACCCTGGTGGCAGTGCCGCCCGACGCTCGCGCGGCCGCGATCGCCGCCTCGTCCAACCCCGAGCTGGCGCGCACCGCCGATCATCGCTACGCCGACTCCTCCGACGAGATCGATCCCTACGCCGTCTACCTCGATCCGTCCTGCCCCGCGGACGGGCGCACCATCGCCGTCGACGACGCGCTCGCCTCGCTCCACGACGGGGCGCACTTCGACGACCTGCGTCCGATCCTCGAGGGCCGATCGCCGCTCGGCGCGCTGAGCGAGCGCGAGCAGACGCGCGTCCTCGACTTCGCCACCAACGCCTGGAGGAACCACGACGGCTATCGCGATCTCGACGCGCTCACCGCGTGGTCCGGGCAGGATCGAACGCGCGCGGCCTTCGTCTCGCACGACCTCGCGACGCGCGCCCTCGCCTACGAGTCGGTGTACCAGGCGCACCCCGAGATCCCGATCGTGCAGTCGTTCCAGCAGGCGTTGGCGGTCGCGGCGGTGGACGCGCCCGGCACCCCGGGCCGACGGCGCGAGATGATCGACGCCCTCGGCCCCGACGCCGGGATCCTCTTCGCGGAGCTCCAGACCGGCGAGAACAACTGGGGCGTCGGCAACATGGCCACGGGCTACTCGCCGGAGCTCGAGGAGCGGGCCGAGGCCGCCGCGCTGCTGCTCGACGCCTGCCGGGGAGGTCCGACCGAGGGCTCGGCGGCGGTGGTCGCCGCCGGTCTGAGCGAGCTGACGGACGACGCGCTCCAGGCCTCCCGCGATCTCGCTGACTTTCGGGACACGGTCGATCTGGGGTCGAGCTTCGCGCACGCGCTGGCCGCCGAGACCCACCCGGACGATCCGGCGCAAGCGCGCGAAGAGGGGGATCGGCTGGCCGAGATCCTCGCCACCCGCGACGGGCGCGCGCTGGTGTTCAGCGCCGACCGGCCGCTGGGCGCGCGGGTCGAGACGCTCCTCACCGTCCGCGCCCATCCCGAGTGGGGGACCGATCTCGATCCGCGCCGGGTCGAGCAGGCGATGCTCGAGCCGCGCGCCCGCGATCTCCTCGAGCTCCGCGGCGACGCCCCGATGAGGCTGCCCGGGACCGATCTGGAGAACACGGTCGGCATGGCCTTCGGCTTCGCGGTGCAGGGCGTCCCGGACGACGAGACCGAGGCCCAGCGGAACGCCCGCGAGGCCGGGGTCGCGGCCGGCCGCTACTCGCTGTTCACGGGCGAGCCGGCCGAGGGGGTCATCCAGCCGGTGGTCGATCAAATCCGGCACGTCGGCGGCCCCGATCCGCAGGTCACCGTGCTGCCGATCCGGATCCACGACGGCGACGGTGCGGCGGTCGACCTCCCCCTCTTCCGCGTTCAGGACGGAGCGACCGGCGAGGACCGGTTCGTCGATCAGGAGGGCAGGCGGTACAGCTCGTTCGACGACTGGCGGCACCACAACGGGCTCCCCTCGGGTCGCATGATCTTCCCCGCGGGCGGCCACCTCACCGAGAGCGGCGGCGGCTCGGTCGCGCTGCAGGAGGGCGCCACGCCGTCGACCCGCGACTCGGCCTGGGAGCACTTCACGCACGTGGCGGACATCGCGGCCGTGGTGGGTGGAACGATCGCGGGCGGGCTGCTCATCGTGGGGAGCGGGGGGACGGCCGCCCCGTTCGTGGTCGGGGGCGCGGCGGCCTGGGGCGCGTACCGGAGCGGGGACCGTCTCCACGATCGATACGCCCACGGACAATCGATCAACCCGCTCACGGATTCGCAGGCGCGGGCGTTATGGCTGAACGCCGGCGCCGACGCGTTGACCGCGGCGACGCTGGGCACCAGCGAGGTGGCCGCTCGCCTCGGAGGTGCTGCGAGCGCCCTTCGGCCCCAGGCGGCCGCGGCCGCCGCCATCCTCGGGGCCGGCGCCACCGCGATCGACGCGACCGCCGCGGCCAACGTCGGCTGGCAGCTGATCCGCGACTGGGATCAGCTCAGCGGGAGCGAGCGCGCGCAGCTGTCGCTCTCGCTCGGCTTCTGGAGCGCCGGCACGGCCATCGCGGCGCGGCGCGCGTTCCCCAACGGGATCGAGGCCTGGCTCCCTGGGCGCAACTGGAGCGACGCCCAGTACCGCGATCTCTTCATGGCGACCGCCTCACCGGAGGCGCGGGCCGAGCTCGGGTCGTTGACGCCGAGCCAGCTCCGCGCGCTCTACCCCGCGGGGTCCGTGTATCCCGTGGGCCTCGACACCGCGGCGCGCTTCGCCGGCTTCGGCGAGTTCGCGGCGGCGCACCCCGCGGAGGCGCGCGTGCTGACCGAAGGCGTCACGTACTTCGATCCCGCGGCGATCCAGAGCTCGATCCACCAGATCGGCTTCTCGGGCACCGCGAGCCGGCTCGAAGGGATGCTCCCGGTGATCACGCCGGCGCGCGGCCAGCCCGGCTTCGTGGTGGTCCAGCGGGGTCCGGACACGCCCGACTATTTCCCGGAGCGCGCGATCTATCCCACGACCATGTTCGACCACAACGGCGCGTTTCAACAGCCCGGCCTGGCGCTCGGGCGCACCACGGAGTCTCCCCGGAGGGTCCCGACCGAGGTTCCGCTGGCGCAGGGTCCCCTCCCCTCGCAGCTCCGCGTGAACGGCGAGCCGCTCGCGTCGCTCGACGGTGTCATGGTGTTCGGAGCGCACGGGAGCCCGAGTCAATTCAGCGGCGCCACCACCGAGCAGGCCGCGACCATGGTGGCGGATCAGGTGGCGGCGGCGCGCGCCGCGGGACGGAGCATCGACTACGTCGTGCTCGACGCCTGCGACCAGCGCGACCGGCGGATGCTGATCGGGAGGTCGAACGCCGAGCGGTTCCAGACCGATCTGCGGGCGGCGCTCGCGTCGCGGGGCCTCCCCCAGGACGTCACCGTGCTGGCCGCCTCCCGGGGCGGACCGACCTACGGCAACGGACAGCGGGACTGGTTTTCCAGGACGTGGCGGCCGGCCGAGTACACGCCGGCCGACGACGGCGCGGCGTTGTATGTCAGCCACGGCAGCGCGGCGCTCGCCGCGCTCGGCGCGGTCTCGGTCGGCGAGGGTTACCTCATCTACGAAGCGCTCGACGACGACTGATCCCCTCCCGAGCCGCGTGGTAGCGTCCGCGGCCATGACCGCATCCACCCGGATCGCCACCGGCCTCCTGATCCTCGGCCTCGCCGCGGGCTGCAGCGACAACGACGGCGGCGGCACATCCGACGCGGGAGACTCCGGCACCACCGCGGACACCGGCAACACCGACGCGGCGATCAAAGACTCGGGCGCGCCCGACACCGGCGAGGCGGACGCCGGCGCCACCGACGGCGGCTTCGTCCCGCCCGAGTACGATCGCTGGATCAAGTTCGAGCCCGAGGGCGCCCTCTGCTCCAACGGCAGCCCCTACAAGTTCTGGGTGAAGTTCTCCCGCACCTCGTCGAACACCGTCATCTTCCTCGAGGGCGGCGGCGCCTGCTGGGACTACGCGAGCTGCACCGGCACCGGCATCCGCTCGGCGGCCAACCGCGACGGCCTGCCAGACTCGCACGCGACGGCCTATGCCAGCTTCGGCGGGATTTCCGTCCCCGTCGACACCGTCTATCCGCTCCTCAACTCGGACCCGAACGTGAATCCCATGGCGGACTGGAACAAGGTCTTCGTCCCCTACTGCACCGGGGACGTCTACTCGGGCGACACCACGGTGACGTACACCGACCCGAACGGCGTGGGCGCGCCCGTCGAGTTCCGGCACATGGGCCACGTCGACGTGCTCAAGAGCGTCGAGATGCTGTCGGGAATGTTCGAGCACATCCCGCGCATGTTCGTCGGCGGCTGCAGCGCCGGCGGCGCGGGCGCGATCATCAACTACTACTTCTTCCGGACCGGCCTGACCGTCGACAAGGGCTACCTGCTCGACGACTCGGGTCCGATCTACCCGGACACGGCCACCACCTCCCGCTCGCGCCCGCTCCACGATCGGGTGCGGATGTCCTGGAACGTCGATCCGCTGATCGCGTCGGGCCCCCGGGCCTCCGAGGTCTCGCAGGACTTCGGCAACCTGGCCCGCGCCCTCGCCGAGGAGTTCCCGGAGGACCGCCTGGCCCACACGCAGTTCCGCCTCGACTACAACTACTCGCTGTACTCGTACGAGCGCTTCTACCAGGTCGATCCGTCGGGCGACGTGGTCCCCTTCGGCGACGGCACGGGCCTGGGCGGCCTCGGCCTCGACGAGACCGTCGCCCGCGATCGCACGGCCGTCTACGGCCTGTGGTGGGACGACACCGCCCTGTTGCGGGCGCAGTTCGACGGCATGAGCAACCTCGGCTACTTCATGCCGTACTACCGCGAGACCAACAGCAGCCACTGCGCCACCATCCCCGGCTTCGGCGAGTTCCCTCAGGACGAGCTCATCGACATCTTCCTCAACGACTTCCCGCGCCTGGCCTGGGCCGGCACGGAGCTGACGACGTCGAGCGGCACCATCAACGAGCACGACTACGTCGAGCAGCTCCTCGACGACGCCACCCCGCTTCCCAGCTACTTCGAGGAGGACGGCGAGGGGCGGTTCCTGAGCTGCAGCCCGGACCCGAGGTACTACGACGAGATGATGTGCGCCGACGCGAACTGACCGCGCGCGTCAGGTGGACAGCTTCATGTCCAGGTTCGACAGCACCAGGTTGCCGGTGGGATCGAGCGTCAACTTGGCTTGCACCTGGGCGCGGCCCGCCGGCAGCTCCAGCAGGTCGGGGATCGAGACGGGATCCGAGGCCGCCTCCAGTCGCACGCGGCCTTCGAGGTACGGCCAGCGTTGATCCGCCGACAGCGCGACCGTGTCCAGGTTGACGGTCCCCTCGGCGCCGGCGCTGAAGCGGACCACCGAGCGGGGGCCGAGCGGCAGACTGCCGGAGTGGAGCCGGAGCTGGAGCGCGGCGCTGGCGATCATGCCGCGCAGGCCCTTCTTGTCGAAGGCCAGCTCGGTGAGCCGGAGAGTGCCGTGCGAGCCGGGCGCCAGCGTCGCGCCGAGAATCGCCGAGGGTGAAGTGCGAGCTGGCGACGTCCGCGGTGGCCTCGACTCCGCCGGAGAAGGCAATCTCGTCCGAGCTCCCCAGCAGGCGGCCGCTGCCGCGCGCGGTCAGCTGGCTCACTTCGAGCTGTCCCAGCCCCAGGTCGGCCACCATCTCGGGCACGGTCAGGCACGCGCCCTCGACCTCGACGTCGAACGAGAGCCGCTGTCCGGAGAAGGCCGCGTGGCCCGAGACCCGCGCCGGTGAGAGCGAGGCGACCGCCGGCTTCCCGCCGATGGAGAACGAGAATCCTTCCGCCGGCCAGCTCGCTCGTCAGGTGCTCGGCGCTCAGCGACAGCTCCGGTTCGAATCCGCTGCGCACCACGATCTCGACCCCGCTGAGTACCGTCGGTCCGAACACCAGCTCGCCGTCCTCTCCCAGCGAGACTCGGGCGCGCTCGGCCCGCACCCAGGCGTCCGAGACCCCGAGGTACATCTCCTTGTTCCCGTCCTCCCCGAACAGGCGCCACTCGCCGTCCCCCGCCGCCGACACGCCCTCGAGCGAGAACCCGCGGCCCGCGATGTGCGAGCGCTCGAGGTGGGCATGACCGCGGATGATCAACGCCGTCCTGCTGTACTCGACGTCGATCTTGGTCTCCTTCCCCAGCATCACCAGGCCGACCTCGCCCAGGTCGAGCGGCTCGACACAGCGCGGCTGGACCGCCCGGGCCTCCACCGTCAGCCCCGACAGATCGATCGGCTCCGGCTTGTCGGCCTTCTCCTCGGCCGGCGGGGGCGCCTCCTCGGCGGGCGGCTTCTCGGGGAACAGGAGGTCGAGGACCTGGTCGAGCGTCGACGGGATCTGCGGCACCTGATCGGACCACCGCGACAGGTTGATGTCGGGAAAGTTGGCGATGTCGGCGATGACCTCGCCGTAGTCGTTCAGGTAGAGCCCCTGAAAGCTCAGGCCCAGCGGCATCCGGATCGGCGGCTCGATCGTCCCCCGGGTCTTCTTGCGGAGGACGCGCGCCGTGTCGACCTCGAGCTCGATCACCGCGGCGTGGCCGGCGGTCAGGTCGAGGGACACCGGACCGACCGAGAGCTTCTGCTTTGGGAGCGGGATCGCCACGCGCACCTTGCCGGAGTCGGCCTGCCGGATCAGCTCGCGCAGCGCCAGCTGCCGGACGGGCTCCATCTCCAGGCTGTCCGCGAGATCGGGCGCGGCAATCTTCGGCGCCACCAGGTCGCGGCTCCCCTCGCCGCTCGAGCCTCGACTCACCAGCGGCTCCAGCGGCACCTCAATCAGGCCGGCGCGGAAGCTGAGCTCCGCGTTCCGTAGGATGGGGACCAGCGTCATGCGCGATCGAGGGCCGCGGTGAGGTCGGCACGGAGATCATCGATGTGCTCGATGCCGACCGAGAGGCGGATCAGGCCGTCGTCGATACCGCGAGCCTCTCTCATCTCCTTCGGCACCGACGCGTGCGTCATGATCGCCGGATGCTCGATCAGCGACTCCACGCCGCCCAGCGACTCGGCGAGCGTGAAGACCTCCATCCCCTGGAGCAGCCGCCTCGAGGCCTCGAGGCCGCCGGCGACCACGAACGTGATCATGCCGCCGGGCTTCTTCATCTGCCGCTGGGCCAGCTCGTACTGGGGATGATCGCGCAGGCCCGGGTAGAACACCTTCTTCACCTTCGGGTGGCCCTGCAACAGCTCCGCGATCGCCATCGCGTTCTCGGTGTGGCGATCCATGCGCACGCACAGCGTCTTGATCCCGCGCAGCGTGAGGTACGAGTCCATCGGCCCGGGGACTCCGCCGGCCGAGTTCTGGACGAACTTGATCCGCTCGTACCATCCCTGGTCGGAGGTCGCGATGGCGCCGCCGATGACGTCCGAGTGACCGCCCAGATACTTGGTCACCGAGTGGACGACGATCGTCGCGCCCAGATCGAGCGGCCGCTGGAGATACGGCGTGGCGAAGGTATTGTCGACCACCACCGGGATGCCGCGCTTCTTGGCCATCGCCGAGACCTTCTCGATGTCGACGATCGCGAGCAGCGGGTTGGTCGGCGACTCCAACCAGATGAGCCGGGTCTCGGGTCGGATCGCGGCCTCGTAGGCGCTGACGTCGGCGGCGGGCACGTAGCTGAACTCGAGGCCGTGGCGGCGATAAACCTTGTCGAAGAGCCGGAACGTCCCCCCGTACACGTCGTCGCACGAGACCACGTGCGCGCCGACGTCCAGGCAGTGAAGGATGCCGTCGGCGGCCGCGCAGCCCGAGGAGAAGCACGCCGCGAAACGCGCGCCCTCGAGCGCCGCGAGGTTCACCTCCAGCGCGTCGCGCGTCGGGTTGCGACCGCGCGCATAGACGTAGCCCGTGTGCTCGCCGGGGCCCTTCTGCGCGTAGGTCGACGTGAAGAAGACGGGTGGATTGACGGCCCCGGTGATCTTCTCGGGATCGCATCCGGCGTGGATGACCTGCGTTTCCTGCCTCTGCTTCACCAGCGAGAAGGAGCCTCGCGTTGCATGCGCGGTCAAGGCCGAATACAACTCGGTCGTGCTGCCGTTCGCGCTCGCGATCCTCTTCGCACAGACCGGCACCTTCACCCCGGCGGGCGGCGTCCGAGTGAGCTGCCTCGAGAACCTGCGGGGGAAGGTCGGGAGGGCGCGGGTCGAGGTCGTGGTCGGCGCGGGCGCGCTCGACGAGGGTGAGAACGAGCGCGGGGTGGCGCATTTGCTCGAGCACATGCTGCTGAGGCCGCTCGACTTCGACGACAGCAACGGAACCACCGCCTGGGACTACACGTCCTTCTATCGAGACGTGACCGGCGGCGAGCTCCAGGAGGCCACCTCGACCCTGCTCCGCGCCCTCCGCGTCGAGCACTTCGATCCGCAGGCGCTCGAGGTGGAGAAGCGGATCGTGCTTCGCGAGCTGGACGTCCGCGACGTCTCGGTGGCGCCCTCCGTCGAATCCGATCTTCGGCGACACGCTCCTGGCCCGCCTCCCTGGCGGCGACGCCAACTCGGTCCGCGCGCTCACCGCAGCCGACGCCGAGGGCTTCCACGCGCGCGCCTACCGCAAGGGCAACGTCGCGGTGGTGCTGCGCGGCGCCGTCGAGTGCGAGCCCCTGATCGCCGCGTTGATGCCGGAGCTCGACGCCTTCCCCTCAGGGCCCGCCGTCTCCACGCCGCACCTCTCGGAGCTGGAGCCGGGCCCGCGCGCACTCTCGGCGGGCGGCGGCACCTTCTTCCAGGGCTTCTATTGGTACGACGCCTCGCCGAAGGACGAGATCGTGTGGCGTCTCGTCGCACACCACCTCGAGGAGCGCGCGCTCGCGGTCCTGCGAAAGGAGCGCGGGCTCACCTACTCACCCACGGGCTCTTTCACGCGGCGCGGATATGGCGGCCAGATCCAGCTGTCGGTGCGAACCGACGGCTCGGTGAGCGAAGTGACCGATTGGTACCGGGCCGAGCTGACGTCGCTCCTCGCCGACCCGCACCCGAAGACCACCATGGCCGCCGCCGTCCGCGAGGTCCGCAAGTCGCTCGAGGCGGACAACGTTCGCGACGGGCTCGCCGCGCTGCGCAGCGAGACGGCGCCCGTCGAGCTGCTCGATGGGATCAACGACGTCGATCTGCAGGCCAGCCTGCAGAGTCTTCTGGTCGCGCGCAGGCAGTTCGGAACCACCACCCCCGAGTCGAACATCGCCAGCCTGATCGTGCTCGGCCTCTTCGGGGCGATCGTGCTCGCCGTCCTGGCCGTGGCGATCAAGAAACTGTTTGCCTGACAAGGGGATCGTGGCTTGCACATCGCGTCTACATGGACGCTCCGCTTCGGCGCCGCCTCAAGGAAGGGATCAGCCTGGGGATCGTCGCGGGCATCGTTTTCGTGCTCGCCCAGATGATCATCACCTCGATGACCGGGGAGCTGGGGTTGATGCCGCTCCGGCTCTTCGCCAGCGTACTGATGGGTGAAGCCGCCCTCACCACCACGGCGCTGGGACCGACGGTGCTCGCGGGGATCGTGCTCCACTTCCTCTTCTCGATCATGCTGGGCGTGCTCTACGGGTGGCTCGACGAGCGCCTCCCGCTGGAGATCCGGATCAGTCGAAGCTGGCAATCTCTCCTCGGCGTGGTCTTCGGCTTCCTGCTCTGGTTCGTCGACTTCCAGCTGATCGCGCGGCTCGCCTTCCCCTGGTTCCTGCTGGCGCCTCAGGGGCTCGAGATGCTGATGCACGTGCTCTTCTTCGGTCTGCCCCTCGGGCTCATGTTCTCCAGCTACGCGCGGCGCGCGCTTCGGATGGATCGGTACGCCATGATCGCGTAGCCTGGCTCTTCGAGACCGTCGGCGCCCGTTGAACGATCGGGCTCCCACGGGCGTTCCTGGTCCCGATGCAGGAGCCGAGCGACGAGGCGCTGGTCCTCCGGCTGCGATCCGGGGATCTGACGGCGTTCGACGTGCTCTACACCCGCTATGCCGGTCGTCTTTTCTCCTACCTCCTCCACTTCACCGATGACCGGGCCCGCGCCGAGGACCTCCTCCAGGAGGTCTTCCTCACCGCCCTGAAGCGCGACGCGCTGGAGCTCCGGGCCCACCAGTTCGGGGGCTGGCTCTTCACGGTGGCCAAGAACCGCGCGCTCTCGGAGCGGCGGCGGGAGGTACGGCGCGAGAAGACGCCGGTCCTCGAATCCCGTCCCGCCGCCCGCCACCCCGGAGGCGGAGGCCGAGAAGCGGGAGTCGATCTCGCTGCTCACCGAGGCGATCGCCGCGCTCTCCGAGCCGCACCGCGACGCGCTGGTGCTCAAGGAGGTCGCCGGTCTGACGTACCGCCAGATCGCCTCGGTACAGAACGTCCCCGAGGGGACCGCCAAGTCGCGGCTTCATCACGCGATCCAATCCGTGCGCCGGTTCTTCGCCGAGCGCACGGGAGACCTGGAGGACTGAACATGACGACGACGTGTGAACGATGTCGCGAGCGCCTGATCGATCATCACTACGGAGAGCTCGTCCTCGACGAGACCCGGGAGGTCGCCGCACACCTCTCCGACTGTTCCGGATGCGCGCTCGAGTACTGCCGTCTCTCCGCGGCGCTGGCAGGCTTTCGCGCGCTCGATCGGGACCTGCCGCGACCCGAGGTCCAACG
This sequence comes from uncultured delta proteobacterium, assembly GCA_963803435.1. Lineage (GTDB taxonomy): Bacteria > Myxococcota > Kuafuiibacteriia > Kuafuiibacteriales > Kuafuiibacteriaceae > CAWDML01. The sequence goes on from CAWDML010000001.1 coordinate 2,788,466, forward strand.
CACGCTCCGCGAGAAGGTGGCCGCCGAGCTCCAGCCTACGTGGTGGCGCCGCGCCTCCCGACTGCTCTCGCTGCCCGTGCCGGTCTACCAGCCGGCGCTGGTACTGCTCCTGCTCCTCTTCATCTGGACGCTGATGACGAGCCTGACGCCGAAGGCGGCCTCAGGCGAGCTCCGCACCGTCCTCGAACGATTCGACGGCGCGAGTGTCGACATGATCGACCAGCACGTCCTGTGAGGTGACCGATGATTCGCTCTGTTGTGCTGACCTTGACGATCCTGACCGCTGCCCCCGCGCACGCGGCCGAGAAGCCGGTCCCCAACGCCCGCGCCATCTTCGACCAGGTGAGCGCGCTGATCCGCGACAACTACGTCGACGAGGATGTGGGCGAGGATCAGCTCTGGACCTACGCGCTCGACGGCCTGGTCGATCACCTGTTGAAGACGGGCGACGAGCCGATCAACGATCTGCTCGATCCCGACGCGCTGGCCGCGCTCCAGGAGGGCGTGAAGGGCACGGTCACCGGCGTGGGCGTCGCCATCGAGGCCGTCGAGGACCTGAAGGTGGTCCGCGAGGTGCTCCCCGGCGGCCCGGCCGCCAAGACGCGGATCCAGCCCGGGGACCGCATCCTCGCCATCGACGGCCAAGACGTCGCCGCGTTCCCGCTGGAGAGGGTGGTCCCGATGATCCGGGGCAAGGACGGCACCTCCGTCGAGCTCCTGATGCAGCGCGGGACCGAGGAGTGGACCGAGACCATCACGCGCGGACAGGTCCAGGTGGAGAGCGTGCAAGGCGTCCTGCACGAGGGCGTCGCCTACATCCGCATCGCCGGGTTCAGCCAGGACACGCCCAAGCGACTCGACGCGGTGCTCGCCGCCATGAAGAAGGGCAACGCCAAGGCGCTGGTCCTCGATCTCCGCGGCTCTCCCGGCGGCCTGTTCGACGCGGCGCTCGAGGTCGCGGATCGATTCCTCCCGAGCGGCGAGACAATCGTGTCCCTGAGGCGTCGCGACGGACGTGACGAGCTCCACCGGGCCAAGACCGCCTCGGCGATCCGCATGCCGATCGCGGTGCTCGTGGGTCACCACACCGCGTCGAGCGCCGAGATCCTGGCGGCCGCGCTCCGCGAGAACGGCCACGCGACGCTGATCGGCGAGACCACGTTCGGCAAGGGGACCGTCGAGCGGATCTTCGAGCTCGATAACGGCTATGCGCTGCGGCTGACGATCGCCCGCTTCTACTCGCCGAACGGCAACAACTGGCAAGGGAAGGGCATCGAGCCCGACTTCGTGATCCCATCTCCCGAGAAGGAGAAGTGGCACGCCCATTCGACGCCGCTCCAGCTGGACTTCTCGGCCGATCCACAGCTCAAGGCCGCCTTCGCCCTCCTCCGGTTGAAGTAAGAGCTGGTCTCTCACTTCTGGAGATCGACGGTCGCCTGCTTGCCCTCGGCGCGGAGCATCGCCTCGAGCCGCTTCAGCATCTCCTCCGACGCGTCGACGAAGCGGAGCGCGGCTCCGATGGGGTTCACGACACGAACGACCTCGGAGCGGAGGGAGAGCGGCTCGGAGTGACGGTCGCGCGGCTGGATCTCGAGCTCCACCTCTTCGCCGACGGCGAGCCGCATCGAGGTGTTGACGAAGATTCCGCCCAAGCTCATGTCGCGCACGTAGCCCTGGACAGGCTCGAGCATCATCATCGTCACCCGCAGGCTGACCTGCCGCCGTGGGTGGACCCTGCGAATCGGCCTCGTCGGCCACCCGCCTATTCTGACACAAGCCTCAGGCCAAGGTCGCGATCGTGACCCCGTCGCCCCCCTCACCGGGCTCTCCAGGCCGGATGGACTTGACGTAGCCCGAGCGCGCCAGATGTTCGCGAATACCGTCTCTGAGGGCTCCTGTGCCCATCCCGTGGATGATGAGGACGTGGGTGGTCGGGCGCCCGTAGTGGTGGTCGAGGAAGGCCTCCAGCCAATCGATGCACTCGTCGACCGTCTGCCCCCGGACGTCAATCTCCTCGGTGATCCGGGTCGGCGCCTGGGTCTGTGACTCCCGGACGGCCTTTCGGATCTCGCGGGGATCGGGGCGCGCCGTCTTCTTGGGTCGCTGCGACTTGGCCGGGAGCACATCCGTGCGCGCGACCCGCATCCGCATGTTGCCGACCACCACATGGACATCCTTGCCGTCGATCGCCACCACGTCGCCGTCCCGTCCCAGGCGGGCGAGATGAACCCAGTCTCCGACGGCGAGCTCCTCGACTGGCTTGTCGCTGGTCTTGAGCCGGGCCTCCTCGTTCTTGCTCTGCTCGGACTTCTCCAGCTCCGCCAGCCGCTCGGAGGACGCGTTGGCCGCGCGCATCATCTCCTTGGCCGCATCGCCCTGCTCGCGGATGCCGGCGATCAGCGCGCGCGCTTCCTCTCGTGCGCTCGCGATCTCGTGGAGGAGCTCCTCCCGCGCCTTGGTCTTGAGCTCCTTGAGCTCCAGGGCCAACTCCTCACGCTTGCGCGACAGCTCCAGGCGCTCGGACTCCGCCGTCCGCTCCGCACGCTCGGCCCGATCGCGCGCCTCTTCCAGCTCGGCGGCGCGGTGCTCCAGCTCCCGCATCACCTTCTCGAGCTCGCCGGCGCCCCGCCCCAGGATCGCCCGCGCACGCTCGACGATGTCGGCGTCCAGCCCGAGCGACTGCGCGATGTCGAAGCCGCTCGATCCCTGCGGCACGTCGAGCGTCACCCGGTAGGTCGGCTTGAGCGCCTTCGTATCGAACCCGACGCCGGCGTTGCGAAAGCGATGATCGACGAACGGCACCGCCTTCAGCCGCTCGAAGTGCGTGGTCACGACCGCGTGGCCCTTGGACTCGGCCACGCGCTCGAGGATCGCCTGGGCCAACGCCGCGCCCTGCGTGGGATCGGTATCGGCCGCGATCTCGTCGATCAGCACCAGCGTGCTGGCGTCGGCCTTCTTCAGGATCCGCACCATCGCCTTCACGTGCGCGGCGAACGTGGAGAGGTTGGAGGCGATCGACTGCTCGTCGCCGATCGCGACCTCGATCGCTCGATACCAGCCGATCCGCGAGTGTTCCGCGCAGGGCACATGGAGCCCGCAGCGCACCATCAGGGCGATCAGGCCGATCGTCTTCATCGCGACCGTCTTGCCGCCGGTGTTGGGCCCGGTCAGCACCAGCACCTGGCGTCCTTCGCCGAGACCGAGATCGTTCGGCACCATCCGCACTTCGCGCTGCTTCTGCGTGGAGATCTTCTCGACGCCGTCCTCCTCGGTCACGAAGGCCTGGAGCAGCAGCAAAGGATGCCGCGCACGGATCAGCTCGAACCCCGGGACCTCGTCCGGCACCAGCGGCACCATCTCGAGGTCGACCGCGAGCCGAGCCGCACCGGAGAGGAAGTCGCAGCGACCGATGACGTCCATCATTCGGCGGATCATGTCCGCCTCGCGCACTACCATCTGCGTGAGCACGGAGAGGATGCGATGCTCCTCCTCGAGCTGCGCGCTCTGCGCGATCTTCAGCCGGTTGCCGAGATCGACGAGGGCCTGAGGCTCGATATAGACCGTCTGGCCGGAGCCCGAGGCGTCGTGCACGATCCCGTCGACCTCGTTCTTGAACGACGCCTTCACCGGGAGCACATAGCGATCGGCCCGCACCGTGAAGTAGCTCTCCTGCAGGAGAGATTGCATCTTCTCGGAGTGGAGCAGCTCCGACAGCTTCTCGTGGATCTTCTCGCGCAGCGTCCGGACCCGCTGGCGCAGCGGCCCTAGATCCTGCGAAGCGTGGTCGGCCAGCGTCCCGTCCGGATCGAAGCACTGGAGCACCTCGTTCGCGACCCTGGACAGGTCGGTGAGACCAGCGGCCAGCCCGTAGAGTGCCGGCGCGTCGTGCTCGTGTGCGAGCAGGTGCTTGCGGAGCGCAGAGCCCGCGGTCATCGTCTGGGCGATGGCCCGGAGCGCCGGGCTCTCGAGCATGATGCCCTTCTCGCCGAGCTCCAGCGCCTTCTCGACGTCTTGTGCGCCCCAAACCGGCGGCGGCTCACCTTTTTCGAGTAGGATGCGAGCCTGACGGATGGCTTCGATGCGCTCCTTGGCAGTACCGATCTCGGGCAGCGGTCCGAGCGCGTCGACGACGAGGCCCCCGAGAGAGGTCCGAACGCGTACGCTCAGCGCTTTCTTGATGGCCGAAAGCTCGAGACGGTCGATGGCCTGCTCCATCTCTCCTTCGTCTACTCCGATCGCCCTCGTGCTCGCCACGGTGCTGTGGAGCTGCGCCGGCGAACCGCCCCGGGCACCGCCGCCCCCGCCGCCGCCGCCCGTCCAGATCCCGCCCCCGGACTCGCCCGAGACGCCGAAGGCGCAGGTCGAGGACCCGTGCCTGGTATACCCGACGCGGTGGGCGAAGATCAGCGTGCAGGGCACGCGCAACGCAGCGGCCGCGCAGGCCGAGCTCGATCGGGGCCTGGAGCTGGCCAAGATGGGCGATCACGTGGGCGCGCTGGAGGCGTTCGACCGGGCGCTCGCGGCTGATCCGTACCACGCGCTCACCCACCTCGCGACAGCCGAAAGCCACCTGTTCACCGACAACGACACGGCCGTCATGCGGAGCCACCTGGCGACGGCTGTGCTCCTGCTCCCCGAGAACCCACGCGCCCATTCGAAGCTCGCCGACTTCCTGGCCGAGATCGGCGAGTCGGAGACGGCGCTGACCCATTGGCGGTGCGCGCTCGCGCTCAAGCCCTCCTACTCCGAGGCGCGCCTGCACCTCGCTCGCCATCTCCTGGCGCTCCACCGTCCGGCCGAGGCCGAGGAGGAGCTCCGCACGATCGAAGCCGGCCTGACCGATGTCACCGTTCTGGCGCTGCTCGGCGACGCGCTTGCCGCGCAAGGCAAGTTGCTCGAGGGCGCGCAGGCCGTCGAGGAGGCTGCGAAGCGCGCCGGTGCCTCGGCGGCGTTGCTCCGGAAGGCCGGCGACATGTACGAAGCAGCCAACAGCCCGCTTTCGGCGAGGCGCGTGCGGGCGAAGGCCGACCGGATCGATCCGCCCCCCACGGAACGTAAGATGCGCCCCCTCAAACGGAGGGTGCGGCAGAAGAAATAGGCTTTGGACGGGATCTTCGGGACCTCGTACTATCCGATCCATCGCCGAGAGCCTCCCAAGGTCCGGAGACATCGTCACTCGGGTCGGCCGGTACTCGATCCATGAAGAGCTCGCGAGGGGCGGGATGGCCCGCGTGTTCGTGGCGCAGAAGGACGGCTCGTCCGACATCTGTGTGCTCAAGCTCCTCGACACCGAGCACGAGAACGATCAGGCCGGGGCGCAGCGTCTCCGCCGCGAAGCCCACCTGCTCTCGCTGATGAACCATCCTCACATCTCGCGCGTGCTCGACGCCGGCTTCGAGCGGGGCGCGTTCTTCATCGCGCTCGAGTTCATCCCCGGTCACACCGTGGCGCTCATCCAGCAGCACCTCCGCAAGCAGCAGCGCCGCATCCCGCCCGAGGTCACGATGGTGGTCGCGCTCGACGTGCTCGACGGCCTGGGCTACGCGCACGACCACAGCGACCCGGACGGCAAGCCGATTCACCTCGTGCACCGCGATCTCTCTCCGAACAACATCATGCTCAGCTACCTCGGTGAGGCGAAGATCATCGACTTCGGGATCGCCTCCGGAAAGATCGACACCTTCAAGACGAAGCCAGGCCACATCATGGGCACGCCGCGCTACCTCTCCCCCGAGCAGGCGACCATGAAGACGGTGGACAAGCGGAGCGACCTCTACACACTCGCCGTCGTCCTCTACGGCATGTTCACCGGGCGACCGCTGATCCGGAAGGGACCACCGGGCCAGGTCCTGGGCGAGATCGTCGACGCGGTCCCGCGCCCGCTGGTGGACGTGGTCACCGATTTTCCTCCGGAGATCTGGAACGTGCTCGAGGTGGCGCTGGCGAAGTCGCCGGCCGAGCGCTGGCAGAGCGCCGCCGAGTTCCGCGACGCCCTCGAGGCCTCCCATCCCTGGACGCTGCCGACGCGACAGGAGATCGGGCTCTTCCTCGAGGCCTACTTCCCGGAGGGCAAGCAGAGCGCCGACGCCCTGTACGCCCGCGGCCGCGCCAATGCCCCCAGCATCGTGCAGCCCGGCGGCTTCTTCGACACCACGGGCATCGACCTGCCGCTCCCGCAGAAACATCCGATCACCGAGCCCGAGATCATCCCCGACGGACCGGCGGCCGACGGGCCGACGGATCTGATCAACCGCCCGAGCGAAGACGCGAAGACGGCCGAGATCGACCGCGCGGACTCCTCCGCGAACCTCGAGCAGGAGCTCGCGCTCGAGCGCGTCAAGGAGATGGACAGCGGGCCGACCGTCGCGAACGAGCCTCTCGATCTACCCGCGCTGCCGCCCGCGCCGCGGCGGGCGTTGCCGCGGCAACAGACCGATCCCTCGGGACCCGCGCAGCGCTCCACGGCATGGATCTGGTTCGCGCTGCTCTTGGGGGCGGTGGCGCTGGGCGTGGGGGCGGGCGTCGTGTTCAGCAAGCTCGGTTCGTGACTACATCGACTCGACGTTTCCAGAGGCGAGGTCGACCCGATACGTGCGCTCGCCGTCGAGCACCAGCGTCGCGGTGTTCTCACCGGTGAACGTGACGTCGGCCGTGATGTCGAGCGTGCGCTCGCGGACGGTGGCCCGACGCTGGGCCGTCCGCTCGGCGCGGATCTGATACGTGATCTGTCCGCCGATGATCGCGCGATCCGACGTGCGGATCTGGACGCCCTGGTAGCTCGCGTCGTAGTCGAGCTTGAAGAAGCGCTCGACGGGGCGATAGATCGCCATGAACTCCGAGTCGACGTCGAAGCTGCCGGTGCCGTCGAAGCGGGCGGTGCCCGACTGGATGTCGGAGAGCGTCCAGTCTCCGTCGCGGACCAGGCTGGCGTCATAGCGCGCGGTGTCGACGTCTCCCTCCCAGTGGAGGACGAGGTGCGCCCCGTCCGTGAGCTCGCCGCACGCGTCCATCACCGCGCCGGCGGCGTCGGTGCAGGTCGCCTCGAACGTGTAGTCGAGGCTGCCCCGGCGTCCGCTGAGCACCCCCGAACCGCTCCGGGTGAAGCCACCCGGCATCTGGCCGGCGGCGACCATCACCGCATCGGAGGCCGCTTCCGCCTCCCCGCCCGAGTTGTCCGACACCAGCGCGCCCACGCTGGCGCCGACATCGTCATAGTCCTCGGCGGTCGGCTGCTGCCCACACGCGAAGGAGAAGGTGAAAAGCCCGGCCATCAGAAGTTTCGACTCTCGCATCATGTCCTCCTGACCGACCCAAACCCGCGCGATGGAAAGAGGTTGCGGGTGACTGCGCTCACCGGCCCGGCGTGAACTCCAGACGGACCAGGGGCGGAGTGACCAGGTCGTGCGGCTGCGGGAAGTCGTGGCCGAGGCCGAGCGTATCGGACGCCTCAAAGACCCCGTTGCTCGCCTTGAGCGTCAGGGGCTTCTCGACGAGCACGACCGGGACGTCGAGCGCCTCCACCAGATCCCGATAGCCGGCGCCGATGGAGAGGGGCAGGCCCATGGCCTCCGCCTTCTTCTTCGCGTGCGCGATGACTGCGGCGTAGAGGTGGGCGTCGAGCTCGCCCTCGCCGAACGCATCGCGATGCGGAAAGTCGCGCTGGAACGGCTCGAGGTAGAGCGTCGGCGTCCCGTCTTCCAGGTGGAGCACGCGAAGATAGGAGCGGGCCGCGGCGTTGTGCGGCCAGCGTGGATCGTCGACCAGGATCGCCTTGGTGCGGCCGTTGGAGAGGAGAGGGAGGAGGCAGCGGCCGCCATAGTCGAAGCCGTGGCTGGGACCGCCGATCTTGGTGAGCCAGAGCAGCTCGATGTCGTCCTCTTCTCGCGTCTTCAGCTCCACGTCGCCCGCTCGATAGGTCGTCTTCAGATCGGACTCGAACGTCCGCTTCTGCTTCCGGCTCAAGCCCGAAAGCTGCGCGGCCGAGATCGGATTGTCGTAGCGCCACTTGCGATAGTCGCCCTCGACCACGTGCTGCGTGATGTTCGCGACTGCCTTCACCACCTTGGGGGTGAGCGCCCGGTCGGGCGACATCTCGCGGGCGGTCTCGTTGAGCGCTCTCAAGGGCACGAACGCTTCATGCTCGAGCGCCCGCCTGATCGCGGCCGAGGTCGGCTTCCACGGCGCGGAGCTCTTCGGTGGAACGCCAATCTCGCGAAGGAAGCTCGAGACCAGGAAGCCGTCGAGAGCGCGGGCGGGATCCGCGTCGCGCAGGACAGCCTGCAGATCGCGTGCGAGCGCCGCCTGGGTGGCATCCTGCCGATCCTGGGACTGGAAGCGCGAGATGGCGTCGTGCTCCCGGCGTCGATAGGCGCTGCGCGCGTTCGGGTGGTGCCACCCCATCCGGGTGCGCGCGTAGTCGGGGGCGTTGACGGCCTCGTCGGCGAGCAACGCGGCCCCCGTGAGATTGGCAGCGAACGAGCGGCGGGCTTCGCCCTTCAGGCGCGCGTGCAGCGCCAGCAGTGACGCGCCGAGCCCCGGATCGCCCAGCCGCTCTCCGATCATGGACGCGGCGTCCTCGGGCCGCTTCACCTGATCCGGACGCACCCATTCGTTGGTGGTCCGGCGGCAGCGCGACGCCGCTACCGTATGGATCTGCTCGATGCGGGCCTTTGCAGCGGCCTCGATGGCCTCCAGCTGGGCCCGGGGGAAGACCTTGACCGCATCGCAGTCGCCGGCCGCCTCGAGGGCGCGGGCGATCTGGCCGATCCTCCAGAGCACGCCCTTCTGCGAGGCTTCCAGCCGGCGCGCCGTCCCCTGGGTGATCCGTCCCGATCGCTGCATCGAGAGCGCCTCGGCCAGGCCGAGGAAGGAGCGGGTCACGCCCTGCAGCGCCTCTGCTTCGTTCTCCAGCGAGTCGATGGCCCGCGCGTTGATCGGCGCGATGCGCTCGAGGAGGCTGCGCATCGCGTCGTCGTCGCCGAGCGGCTTGCCCTCGAGCGGGCGCCAGGCCGGGCCGAGCTCGGCCGCAGTGATGTCGCGGATGCGACCGACCTCGGCCACCTTCGCTTCAACCTCTTTGCCGACCCGCTCGCCGTAGGAGGCGACCGCACGGGCGAGCTCGGGAGAGGGTGCGTCGACCTTCGTCTTCACTCCGCCCCTCCGATCGCCTTCATCATCCGCTCGTAGTGCTCGGCGCAGAGCGCCGCGTTGTCGACCTCACCGAGCGCCGCATAGCAGCGGGAGAGCATGAGCGGATCCACCGGGTGCACGCTGCCCAGCGCGGCCAGCCCCAACAGCACGTCGATGCAGGCGGTGAGCTTGCCCGCACCGAACAGCGCGATCGCCTGCCGCCTCAGATCGCGCGCTGAGTCGTCGCCGAGCCCGAGCGCTTCCATGAGCTCGATCTGCCCGTCTGTGAAGCGCTGGACCGATTGCGGATCGACCCTGGTCCGGGCCTTCTCGGACCCGGACAGCTTGATCTGTTGGTTGGACACGGCTCGAGATCAGCACATCTCACCGAGAACGGTCCAGCTCCGGAACCCACCCGATGTTGCTGGCCAGCCTCAACAACGCCGCCTCCGCGTTCGCGTCCGCCTCGCCGCCCCGGATCGCTCGGAGCGCTTCCCGGAGCGGGAGCATCTCGGGTGTCACTTCGATCTCGAGCGCGAAGAAGTGATGGCGGAGATCGGTCTGCCCGGGTGACGCATCGCTCGGCGCGCCGAGCCGCACCAGGCCGCCCGGATCGAAGCCGCGCGTCATCAGTAGGCTCTGGAGCGTCACCTCCGGCGTCTTCGGGTGCACCTTCACGTCGAGCAGGTCCCGAGCGCACGGCCGGACCGTGCTCGGATCGCCGTGCCACTCCGACGCCAGCAGATCGCGCTTCACCAGCAGCTGCCAGCGCGTGCGCGGCTCGAAGCGCACCCGCGGGACGCCGTCCGCACCGAACCCCCACAGCACCACCTTGGCCCGGTCGTAGGGCACGCTGAGGAACTGCATCGTGAAGGGCCGCCCAATCCGGGTGCCCTCGACCGCGAGGTGGCTCACGCGAGCCTCCATCATCCGGAGCCCGTCGCGAAGCGCGACGTCGCGGTGCACGTGCATCGACATGCCGCCGATGGACAGCGAGGACGAGGGGGCCGGCCCCGGATCGCGGGCCCAGGGGCGCGGATCGATCCGAGGCCCCAGCCCGAGCGTGTCCCAGCGGGGATCGTCGACGAAGCCGCCCAGCTCGACGGAGTAGCCAATCTTCGAGAGCGCCCGCGCGTAGGCGACCCGAGCGCGCGCCGACTCGCCGATCCGCCCCTCGTCCGTGGCTGCGATCGCCTCGGCGATCGGCATGGAGACGGGATGGAGCAGCCCGGGCAGCTCGAGGCCCGCGCCGTCACCGAGCGCGCGCCGATCTGAGAACGTCACCAGCGAGAAGAAGTATCGATCGGCCTCGGTCGACTCGTCGGGCATGGTCGGAGAGGGGATCTGGCCCAGCTCGACCAGGCTGCCCGCGGTCATCTCCGCGCCGATCTCCTCGGCGATCTCCGCGGCCGCAATCTGGCTTGCGCTTTGGTCCTCGTGATCGAGCCGGCCGCCGATCGTCCCGATCTTCACGTACGGCTCGCCCCGGAGCGTGCGCGGGGGCCGGGTGTCGCCGCCCTTGAGCACGGCGCACAGCTCGCCGTCGTGATCCAGGGTGAAAACAGCCACGATCGAGACGTCATGTCCGGGTCCCGAGAGCACGTCGGCGGCCCGCTCGTCGCCGGCGAAGCGGAAGCGAAAGCGCCGCAGCTTCATGTATCCGTCGAACAGCAGCCGCCGCTCGACCAGCTCGGCGTGATCGTTCACTCCAGGGTTCCCGCGTCGAGCCGGGTGACCGCGTCGGCGGCGTTCGCCAGCTCGAGCGCGAGCCCTTCGGGGAAGGACGCCACCTCGACACGATGGCCCCAGCGCTGCATCTGCTTCACCAGCGGGGCGAAGTCTCCGTCACCCGACACCAGGATCACCGCGTCGACCGACCCGCGCATCGAGACGGCCTCCATCGCGATGCCCATGTCCCAGTCCGCTTTGCTCTGCCCGTCGGCGAATACCTTCGGCTTCTTCACCCGCAGCTCCCATCCGCTCTTTCGAAGTGTGTCGCAGAACGCTTCGAACGCGGTGCCGCCGTTGTCCACCACGAAGGCGAGCGCGCGGCTCACCTCGCGCCCCGCGCGCAGCCGATCGTAGAGCGCGGCGAAGTTCACCTTGCGCCGATAGACGGTCGCAGCCGTCGCGGCCAGGTTTGCCTGATCGAGCAGGATCGCTACGGAGTTCTCCGGTCGCTCGCGCGGGTCCTCCGTCTCCGGCACGCGTCGCTCCAGCTCGACGATCCGCCGGCGGGCCGCGTGCAGCTCCTCTCGCGCGGCCTCCAGCTCGGCGCGCAGCTTCTCGATCCGCTGCTCGTGCTCGCCGAGGTCCTGCTCGCGCGCCTGCCGCTGCTTGTCGAGCTGATGCTCCAGCTCCTCCGAGCGACGCCGCGCCTGATCGAGCTCCGCCTGGGCCCCTGCCAGCGTCTTCGAGGCGCCCGCCAGCTTGGACAGCCGCCGGATCCGTTGCTGGAGCTCCTCGGCCTTGGCCTTGGCCTCCTCTTCGCCGGCCTTCGCAGCCACCGTCTCGCGCTGCCCGGTCTCGACCTCGGCCAGCGCGCGCTTCAGCTCGACCAGCTGCTGCTCGAGCTCCGACCGGACCTCGGTCTCCTGCCGGAGCGTGCGCTCCTTCGAGCCGATCTGCGCCAGGAGCTTCGCCCGCTCACCCTCGAAGGAGGTGACCTGCGACTCCAGATCCGTCACCCGCTGCGCCGCCTCCGCCAGCCGCTCCGCCTGCTCCTGTAGCCGCTTGGCCAGGCCGATGCCGTCCAGGGCGCGCTCGTCCTCGTCCCCCTCGAGCACCGCGCGCGCGGTCTCGAACCCGGCGGCCTCCTCGAAGAACTCCTTGATCACGCGGTTCGCGAGCTGACGCACCGACCCGCGGTCGTCGCGCGCCAGCGCCCAGACCAGCTTGGCGCGCTCTCGCTTGAGGGCGATCGCCCGGTACGAGCCGATCCGATCCGGCGCCTGCGCCTCCGGGATCGAGGCCACGATGTGGCGCTCCTTCTGGCAGGCCCGATCGAGCTCCTTGATCAGCTGATAGGCGATGTCGTCGACGGAGAAGAACCCGGCCGTGAGCTGGCCGACCAGCTCCGCCTTCTTCCGGTTGTCGATGCGGGCGCCGTGGCTCTGCCGCGTGCTGGCGCCATAGATTCGCTCGGCCACGCGCCGCTCCAGCGCGTCGAGCAGGACGATCCCGAGCGAGTGCGCGTCGAAGATCTCCTTGAGCTCGGCGAGGACCTTCTTGAACTCGCCCGACTTGAACTTGGGGGTGGCGGGCACCACGGCGAGGCCCTTCTAATGCACGCACGGGGGAGCTGTCACTCCCTTGGGATCAGCGCCGGAGCCGGTTGTGCTCGAAGTAACGCTCGTCGGCGTAGTATTCGTCTTCGCGCCCACCGTCGGACGAGGATCGGCGATTCCGCTCGGAGACCGCGTCGCTCCGAGCTTTGATGCTGTCGCGATCCATCTGGACTCGCTCTTCGCGGATCCTCTGCTCGAGGTCCCGCTGCTGCTCCCACCGCTCCTCCGAGGTCAGCCTCTCCACGTCGGCCTCGACGTCCTGATCCTCGTTCGCACGGCGCTCGTCGAGCACCTCGGGGTAGCGAACGCGATCGTCGTGGTACGTGAACTCGTCGTAGGTGCGGTCGGCCTGGTTCGCGGCGCCGATGTTGAGCGCGCGCTCCTGATCCTGCCATCCCTGCACGATGCCGTTGACCAAGGTCTTGAACGTGAACCTCTCGAAGGCCCCCTCGCCGGCCCCGGTCTCCGCACGGACTTGATCCAGATCCGCGGTGCGCGACACGACCTCCTCGTGCGCCACGTTCTTGTGGCGGTTGAGGCGAACGAGGACCGGCGGTGGGGTGGTCCGGCGCTGGACGGTCGAACCGCTCTGACCGACCACGCGCTCGTACGATCTGCGATCCGGAACCTTCGTCTCTTCGATGGGTGCCGCCTGGATCGGCATCTCTGGCGCGACCGGCTCGATGGACATGCTGCCCGACCCGCGCGTGGTCGGATCGTCCTCGACCAACTTGTCGCCCGTGACTCTCACCTGAAGATCCTCTCGATGAGCCGGTTCGCGTCGTCGATCATGCTGCGCGCCATGTTGATCATCTGATCTCGGAACTTGGTGATCTTGTCGATCTCCGAGAAGATCAGCTCGCGCGCCCGCGGCGCCTTGTCCGCCTTGCTGGCCTTCTCGCGAAGCTCGTCTCCCAGCCTTTCGATCCCGCGGTCCAGAACCTGCGCGCGCTCGTGAAGGTCCTTGGTCTCCTCCTGGGCCGCCTTGAGCTCGTGGCTGTCCTCCGGCAGTGCGCCCGACGCGACCTTGGCCTCGAGCGACTTGACCTTCTTCTCGGCGGCGTCGATGTCCTTGTTGATCTCACGCCGATCTTCGATGCGCGCGTCCTGGCTCTTGCTAATGTCCTGGCGCTGGGCATCCCACTTGGCAGCCTCGTCCTCCTGCTTGGTGAGCTCGCGCAGCTTGTCTTCGCGTTCCTTGTCGGACCACTTCGCGAAGATCAGCATGAAGTAAAAGACCTTGTCCTGAATGGACAGCGCTGGATCCGCCAGCACCTGGGCGCACTCGAGCGCGCGCCTCTGCGCCGGAGTCGGATCGCCTTTGCGAGAGGACGACGTCGTCCCGTCGGACCGAGCGGAGTCGTGCGGAGGCTCTCGATCGCCCGGTCGCTTCGGAGGTTCGTCGCCCCCATTGCCGGTACCACCGGTACCACCGGTACCACCGGTACCGCCGGTACCACCTTTGCCACCATCTGCCGGCGGCAGGATGCCCATGGCCTCGAGGTTGGCCTTGTTCTCGAGCATCGTCGACTCGACCTGCTTGGGATCCGAGAATGCGCCGACCAAGAACTTCAGGCCAGTGAGGACGTTCTCGTCCGACGCCTTCAGGCGCTCTTGCTCTCGCTGGTCGATCTTCCCTTGCAGAATCGGGACACCCTTCATGCCCTCGTGGATGTCTTTGCGGAGCGTTCCGATCTGCGTCTGATACTCGTCGGCCGTCTTCTGAAGGCTGGCAATCGCCGCCTCGGCCGTCTTTTGGGCCTCGGGCTCCGACGGGAGCGTGTCTTTCAGCTCCTTGATGTGGGTCCGAACCTTCGCGAGCTCCGACTCCATGTCGGCGAGCCGTCGCCGCTCGGTCTCGATGCGCTGGCGTCCGTGATCGAGCGCCGCCCGGGCGTCCTTGATCGCAGCCTTGTCTTGACTCTCGGTCGCGGTGGCGAAGAGCGCGAGCAAGCTCGACGCCTCTTTGGAGACGCCAAGGTCGACCAGCTTCTCACAGAGCCGGGTCACGAGGTCGAGGTTGGTGGTCGGATGGTGCTTCTCGACAATCTCCTCGATCGCCGCGGCGACCTTGTCTCGAAGCTCCGCGTTCTCTGGCTTCTTGAGGTCGGGGAAGATTCCCACGGTGTTGGCTGCGCTGGCCTTGGGATCCTTCGGGTCGATGAAGTTGATGAGGGTGCTCTTGGGCTCCGGCGCCGCGGATTTGCTGGCGGTTGCGCTGGCCTCGCCGCTCGTACGCGCCTTCATCCGATCGAATCCCGTGGTACCGCTCGGGTCGCGCTCGGCGAACAGTCCCTGATAGATCCGGTCGATCGTGGAGAGGCGATCGAGGTCGTGCCGCTGAGACGGCCTCAGATCGAGCGCGTCCGCCACCAGTCGGGCCAGCGCCTTGCCGGTCAGCTTGCCGAGCGCGTCCGTCACGCTCTCGGAGGGCCCGACCCCCTCGGTCTCGTACTTGATCGCCTGCATGTGCTCGAGGTTCGCCTCCAGCGCCTTGAGGTCGTCCTCGGCGGCCTTCCGCTCCCTCGCCGCCGCGTCGATGGTCTCCGGACGCTGGGACGTCATCGCCTGCCTGCAGTTGCGATCGCACCGATCCATCTTCGCGCGGGCGGCCTTGATCAGCGCGTTGAGCAGCGCCTCGAGCGTATCGAACTGGTTCGGGGACTCGTAGTCCTTGTACGGAGCGAACGCCGCCTCGATCGCCTTGGCGGCCTTGTCCATCCGGGGATGCTCGGCGATGCCGAACGCGTCCGCGGTCTGGCGGGCGATGACCTCCGGCGCGTTGATGCCCTCCGGCATCGGGGTCGGCTTTCTCTTGTCCTTCGCCGCCTGCGCGCCGGCGAGCGAGGCCGAGAGCGAGCGGAGCAGCGTGAACACCGGGGTGTTCTCGGCGGAGGGCTTGCTCCGCGTGTCGCTCGGCGAGGCGTCGCCGATCAGGGACTTCGGGATGGGATCGATCGCGGGCGGCGGATCGGCCGGAGCGCCCGTCTTCCCCGCCGCCTCGGGTCCGTCGGCCGCCACGAGGTTGCGCACCAGCTTCGAGGCCAGCTCGGCGCCGTCCTTGAGGATCGCCTCACCGAGGTCAATCGCGAGCCCCCACCAGTCCGACCTCTTGTCGAGCTGCGTATGGCGGGGATGGTCGAGCACCTCGCGGGCGTTGGTGCCGAGCTTCGGCTCGCCGAGGCCCATCCGATCGAGGAGGACCCAGAGCAGGTGGTTCTTCGGTAGGACCGGCTTGCCGTCCTTGTTGGTGTTCGCACGCTGGCTGAGCTGTGCCTGCGCCGGGTCGTCGACCTTCGGCGGGCTCCCGACGGCCTTGCGGATGAGCGTGCGAAACGCCTCCTGCGCAACCCCGCTGCCCTTGGTGTCGAGGAGGATCGCCTCGGCGAGCTGGGCGGCGCCCTGAAGGAGGGTCCTGGGCGCGGGCTTCTTGCCGGACTCGGACGCGCTCTCGGTGGTGCGGGTGACGAGCGTGTCGAACACGGCCTTGGTCTTGGGACCGAGCGAGGCGGCGTCGAACGCGTTGGGATCAACCCCAAACTTCTTCAGAAAGCGAGCGCTCACGGCCTTCACGACCTCGGTCAGCGCCTGATCGACGAGCTGCTGAACGACGTCCGGGCTTCGATTTTGCCCTGCTCTGCTGACGGAGCTGGTCACATCTCACTCCTCACCGGGACGCAAATCGCCCAGTGACCCTTGTAAGTCATCGGCGAGAGTGAAGCCAAGTTGCGTGGGAAAGTGTCGGACAATCGGCGTGTCGAGTCTCTCAATCCGGACGCATCGGTTTGTGGAGATTCATCGCGGGGTTGTCCTCGGTGAGGACGTCGATGATACGGTCAATCTCGTCGTAGACGGCCCCCAGGCTGCCCCGCGTGATGTCGTGGGAGCGCCACTTCTTCTCGTACTTGTCGGCGACGAAGTCGATCACGCCCTGTGTGATCTCGCCGCCCCGGCTCAAGAGGTAAGCTGCGTCCAGGATCTCGGTGGCGCGCATCCGGATCCGCAGATCCACGACCTCGCCGTCGCCGTCGAGGCCGAGCTGATGGAGCGGCTTCGGCAGGTAGTTGACCGCGTCCAGGCCGTCCCGGCGCATGTTCTCGAGCAGGCGCTCCGACTCCTCGTAGCGGTTGCGGGCGAAGGAATCCCCGTCGAGCATGGCCGCCCGTTGCGCATCCCGGACGTTCCGGAGCTCGTAGTTGGTGAGCATCCCGTCGAACCCACGGCCGCTCCGCTCCGGGAGGATGAGGTAGGACGAGAACCCTTCTGGGTGTCGATTCGCCAGCTTGTCCCGTTGCAGCAGGTCCAAGCGGCTGAACTCGTACGTGTCGAGCCCGACTC
Organism: uncultured delta proteobacterium; assembly: GCA_963803435.1. GTDB lineage: Bacteria > Myxococcota > Kuafuiibacteriia > Kuafuiibacteriales > Kuafuiibacteriaceae > CAWDML01. Next base: position 2,805,220 of record CAWDML010000001.1, read on the forward strand.
GTCCGAAAGCCACATCACATATATCGTCTAATGTAGGCAAAGGTTGTCTATTTAGCGGGGGTCGTTCGCACCCAACAGGACGAGCTGGATTTCAATCTCGGGCGTCACCCCGAGGCGGCGCCGCACCCGGTCGCGGATCGTGGTCCGGGCGGCCGCTTCCATCGCCTCCCGGGATTCTCGGCCGTTCGCGGCCTCCGACGCGGCTTTTTGCAGCTCCGCGCCCAGCCCCGGTGGGAGCGACACCCCGCGGGCGCTCAGGGCCACCCCGATGGGGGCACCGGTGCGCCGGTCGAGGGCGAGGGCGCACACCAAAAGCCCGGCCCGCCCGATCCGGCGGCGATCGCGGATGTCACCCCAGTCGAGGATGCGGCCGGCGGCGTCCACCATGCGCTTGCTGACCGGCTCGTCGGGCCCCCGGTCCAGCCCCTCGGGCCCGAGGACCACGCTGGCGCCGTCCTCGATCACCTGGATCCGCGCGCGCGCCATCCCGACCGCCTCCGCGATCCGCGCGTGCGCCTCCAGCATGGTGCGCTCGCCGTGGATGGGGACGAAGTGCCGGGGACGGACGATCCGGAGCAGGTCGGCTTGCTCCTCGGCGTAGGCGTGTCCGGAGCAGTGGACCGGGGCCATGCGGTCGTGCACGACCTCGATCCCGCGGCGCGCCAGCTCGTTGACGATGCGGCGCACCGGCTTCTCGTTCCCCGGGATCGTGCGAGCGCTCATCACCACCCGGTCGCCGGGTTGAGGGCGCAGCGCGGCGTCATGGCCTGCGGCGATCCGCGCGAGCCCTCCGGTGAGCTCGCCCTGGGTCCCGGTCGCCAGCACCAGGACCTCGCGGCGCGGCTTCTGGGCGGCGGCCTCGGCGGTGAGCAGCAGGGTGGGATCGTTCGGGAGGAGGCCGCGCTCCACGCCGATCGCCCAGGTGCGCTCGAGCGAGCGTCCGGCCAGCATCACCTTTCTACCGTTGCGAAGCGCGGCGTCCACCGCCGCTCCGATGCGATGCAGGTGCGACGAGAACAGCGAGATCACCACGCGACCGCTCGTGCCTGCGACGATGTCGGCGATCGACTGCGCGACCTCGTGCTCGGACCGCCCGCGGCCCGTCACCTCGGCGTTCGTCGAGTCGGAGAGCAGCACGTCGATCCCGAGATCGCCCAGGGCGCGCAATCGTTCCACGTCGGTGCGCAGACCGTCGCGGGGCTGCTCGTCGAGCTTGAAGTCACCGCTGTGGAGGAGGCGTCCGCCCGGCGTCTCGACGTAGATCGCAGCGGCCTCGGGGATGGAGTGGGTGACGCGGATGAGCTCCACCACGAACGGGCCCAGCTCGATGCGCCCGCCGAGAGGAACCTCTGTCAACTTGTCTTGCGCGCTGCGTTCGTTCGAGCTCCGCTCCAGGCGAGAGCGCGCGAACGCGATCGTGGTGGGCGTGCCGAAGACCGGCGTGTCCAGCTCGGCGAGCAGCGCCGGAAGCGCGCCCAGGTGGTCCTCGTGACCGTGCGTGAGCACGACGCCCCGCAGGCAGCGCCGCTCCCCGAACAAGGGCTCGAACCCCGGAACTGCGCGCTCGATGCCGGGCGCGTCCCAGACCCCGAGCAACGCCCCGCAGTCGATCAGGAGCGCGTCGTCGCCATACAGCAGCAGCGTCGCGTTGAGCCCCACCTCTCCGCACCCGCCGAGCGGCAGGACCCGCAGCTGAGCCCCGGGTTCAGACGCCATCCCCACCCCGCCTGCGGCGAAACCACTCGACGAAGCGCGGGATGCCCTCGGAGACCGGCGTGGTGGGATCGTAGTCGAGCTCGCTCTTCGCGCGCTCGATCGACGCGTAGGTGATCGGAACGTCGCCCGGCTGATCGGGGACGCGGTCGAGGATGGCCTTCTTGCCGAGGGCGCGCTCGATCGCCGCCACCAGCTCGGCCAGCGACGTGGTGGCCGCGCCCCCCAGGTTGTAGATGCGGTACCCGGGCTCGCGGACCGTCCGATCGATGGCGGCCAGCACCCCGGTCACGCAGTCGTCGATGTACGTGTAGTCGCGGGAAGACGCGCCGTTGCCGTGGAATCGGATCGGCTCGCCGTCCTCGATGCGCTGGGTGAACAGATGGATCGCCATCTCCGGGCGCTGCCGCGGCCCATAGACGGTGAAGAAGCGGAGCGCCGTGAAGTGCGTCCCGAACAGGTGGTGATAGGTAAAGCCGAACAGCTCGCCCGCCTTCTTGGTGGCGGCGTAGGGGCTGATCGGATCGTCGACGCGGTCCTCCTCTCGAAACGGCACGGTCCGGCGAGCTCCGTACACCGACGAGCTGGACGCGAAGATGAAGGGCCGGAATCCCGTGCTCCCGCGCGAGCTCGAGCAGGCGGACGGTGCCCTCCACGTTGTTCATCTCGTACACCAGCGGCTGGCGGATCGACGGACGCACGCCCGCCCAGGCGGCCAGGTGGCAGATGGCGTCGGGCTTGGTGCTCTCGAAGGTGGCCTGCAGCGCCTCCTTGGCCTTCACCACGTCGGCGCGGACCAGCTTGAACCGACCCGAGGTGGAGGCCTCGACCTCGCGGATGTTCGCCTCCTTGATCGAGGGATCGTAGAAATCGTTGAAGTTGTCGACGCCGATCACCTCGTCGCCGCGGGCGCAGAGCGCCTCGCAGACGGCCGAGCCGATGAAGCCGGCGGCGCCGGTGACCAGGACGCGCATGACGACCGACGCTCACCTCTCGGCACTCGCGCGTCAACGGTGGGTGGGGTGCCTTTCTTGACAGCATCCAGAGGTCGGGCGAGGACTTTGCTGTGCGGCCCGAACAGGTGCTCGTCGTGCTCGCCGTCCTCGCCCTCGCCCCCGCGGTCGCCGAGGCCGGCGAGAACGACTTCCGCCTGAACGCGCGGCGCGACGGCCGCGGCATCCTCTTCACCGAGAGCGGCGGTCGCTTCGAGCCGAACAACGAGCTCTTCCGCGACTTCACCACCGAGCTCGGCTTCGTCTTCGCGCCCCGTCTGGCCGCACCCGCCGAGACCCTCGGCCACTCCGGATTCCAGGTGAGCGCGCTCTGGAGCGGCACATTCGTCTCGAACGATCAGGACTTCTGGTTCGTCACCGACCGCGCGCAGCAGGGTCGCTCACCGCAGGGGATGCTGCAGACGCTGCAGCTCGACGTGCGCAAGGGCCTCCCGTTCTCCTTCGAGATCGGCGTCAACTTCATGTGGTTGATCGACAGCGAGCTCTTCGCCCCCGGCCTCGAGGTCCGCTGGGCCCTCCAAGAGGGCTACAAGTACGTCCCCGACTTCGGGCTGCGCGGCTCGGTCAATCACATGGTCGGCAACCGCGACCTGCTCCTCACCACCGTCGGGATCGACGCCGTCCTCTCGAAGAACTTCGGTCTCTTCGGCATGGTCAACGTCGCCCCGTACCTGAGCTGGTCGTTCATCCTGATCGCCGCCACCTCGCGCGTCATCGATCCGACCCCCACCGCCGAAGTCACGGATCAGATCCGCCTGCCCGACGGCACCACGCGCAGCGTCGCCCGCTCGGACATCGAGAACAACTTCGTCTTCGACGAGGTCACCGCCGGCAGCAAGCTCCATCACAAGCTCACGATTGGGCTCCGCACCGTCTACTACGTCCTCAACCTGTCGGTGCAAGGCGAGTTCGAGATGCTGGGCGGCAAGGGCGCGTTCGGTCCGGTCGCCACCATCACCACGAAGCTGGGGCTGGATTTCTAGCTAGGCTTCGTCGTCCGGTGGTTCGAGCTTCTTCTTCGGGGTCACATCGATCTCGTTGTCACCCTTCAGTCCGCGCTTGAAGTTGCGGACGGAGCGACCGAGGGCATCGCCGAGCTGGGGTAGCCGCGTCGCTCCGAGCACCAGCACGATCACGAAGATGATGATCAGGGACTCTTGGAGGCTCGGACAACCCATGTTGCGCGAGATGAACGTAGCACAGCGTCAGGGGGTGGGCTCGGTTTTCTTCGCGCTCTCCTGGGGCGCCTTGACGAACTCGACGCGAAACTTTCGTTGCTCGATGCCGTCGGGAATCTCGGGAAAAACGACGACGAACCGGGCATTTGCCCCCGGGTCGATCTCGAGCTGCTCAGGCGAGGCGTTCTGCTTCGCGGTGCGGTACGCGGCTTCCAGATCCGCCGGGCTCTCCACCGAGGCCAGCGTGGCTTCGTCCAGCGCGACGCCGACGAGCGCACGGCGGCGCTCCACGATCTCGTCCCCGTCCATCATGAGGACGACCGCCTGAACGTTGTCGAGCGTGGTCTCGGTCTCGTTGCGTGCGCTCCCCGAGACCACCAGCATGCGCGCGCCGTTCCGCCCGTCGTAGGAGGTGACGCGCGCACCGAGCGGGCTGACGCGCTCGAGACTCTCGGGGAGCAGCTTCTTCGGCTGGATCAGCTCGGTGCCCATCCGGAGATCGGTCCACCCGCCCACCAGGCCGGGGAACACGAACAGCGCGATCACGAGACCGACCGCCGCACCCACCACGGTGGGCCAGACACCGATCGACGACTCCGTCTCCTCATCGCGGTACGCCGCCGCCACCGCGGTCTTGGCGTGGCTCACCTCGCCGTGCATCTGCGCGGTGCTGCCGAACCGGATCCGCGCCAGCGGCTCCGGCGTCGGCCTCGGCGGCGACGGCGGGGACATGAAGTCGTCCTCCACCGGCGCGTCGAACATCGGGGGCGGGACGCCGATGTCGATGTCGGCGAACGGATCGTCGTCGGTGGCGCCGGCCGGGACGATCTTCTCCACGTTCGACCGCGGCTTCCCAAGGTCGGGCGGCGGCGGGAACATTCCCGTCTTCGGATCGGACTTCGGGACACCGCGCTGGTGCAGGTCCGGCCCCGGCGCCGGCGGGTTCTGGAACGGGTTGGACTCCGGCCGACCGAGGGGCTGCGACAGCGGGTTGGCGTCGGGAAACGGATCAGGCCCCGCGCGGTGCCCCTGCGGCGCCGGATACGGATCGACCGGGGAGATCGCGCTGAAGGGATCGGGCGCGATGAACGGGTTCGCTCCAGGCTGCGACCCGAGCTCAGGGAACGGATCCTTCGAGCCGGACGGGATCTTCGCGAACGGATCTTTGGAGCCGGACGGGATCTTCGCGAACGGATCGTGCGACGCCGGTGCGCGGTCGAACGCATTCATCGGAGAGCTGGAGGGGATCTTCGAGAACGGATCGCTGGAGCTCGACGGGATCTTCGCGAAAGGATCGGGCGCGCTCGACGAGATCTTCGCGAACGGTCCGTTGCCGTCGGGGTGGAGCTTCACGAACGGGTTGTTGCCGTCGGAGTGGAGCTTCGGGAACGGCTCGGTCGACTGCGACGGGATCTTGGCGAAGGGATCAGGGCCGATGCCCGGCGGGAAGTGGCCCGGGGACGAGGGCTGCTTGGGAAACGGATCGGCGCCGTGGAGCGCCGGAGGCGCGAAGTCGTGGAAGGGATCGCGCTTCGAGCCTGGCAGCCTCATCTGCTCCGTCTTCATCTCGGAGAGAGCGCGCGGCTCCGGAAATCGATCTTGGGTCGGCGGATCGGGGAATGTCGGGAGCTCGCGACGCGTGCTCTCCGGGAACGCCGGCAGTCCGCTCGATCTCGGCGGCTCCGGTTGCGGGGCCCGCGGCGGCGCGGATCCGAAGCCGAGGGCCGCCGCGACCTCCTGGGTGGTGGCCGGCGGCGGGATCGAGCGCGGCGGTCGGCTCGGCGGGGTCGATCCGGCCGCGATGGTCGCGAGCTTGTCGGGCGACACCTTGACGGTGGTGGCGCCGACCTCACCGAAGCTCAGGCTGGGGGTCCCGGCCGGCGTCTCCAGCCCGGCCTCCTTCCGCACGACGAACACGTGGGCGCACTTGCTGCAACGTACCTTGACGCCGCCGCCGGTGACCTTCCCGTCCGCGATCCTGAACTTGGTCTCACACTTGTCGCATTGGACGATCATTGGGTGAGAGCGATGGGCCAGTTTAGGGGCGTTCCGGGGGTGCGAGCAAGAATGCGGCCGGGGCCCAGGAGAGGCGAGGTCCGCGCACCTGCGGATCGCTTGACAGTGCGACCGAGGCCGTGTGACCTGCGGCCCAGCCCGCCGGGAAAGCCCAAATGACCAACCAGCCCAACGACAAGCCTGCACAGGAGCCTGAACCGCATCAGGAAGAGCCCAAGGTCATCAAGCGCTACTCGAACCGCAAGCTCTACGACACCGAACGCAGCAAGTACGTCACGCTCGACGAGATCGCCAGGATGATCAAGGCCGGGGAAGAGGTCACGATCATCGACAACGAGACAAAGGAAGATCTCACCTCGGTCACGCTGACCCAGATCATCTACGAGGAGGAGAAGCGCGAGAGCCGGATGCCGCTCGCTATGCTCCGCAACCTGATCCAGACCGGCGGTGAGGCCCTCACCGAGTTCTTCGACAAGTCCGTGAAGACGCCCGCGCTCGAGGCCCAGCGCAGCGTCGAGAAGCTTCGCGACGCCGCGACGCGAAGCGTCACGGAGCTGACCGGATCGGCCAAACGCATGTTCGCCGAGCGCAAGGCGGAGGAGTTCCGAAAGGCTGTCTCGGCCGAGCTCGAGGACCTGGAGGCCCGGCTGAAGGCCCGCATCCAGGACGTCGAGAGCCAGGGCGAGCCCGCCGACGAGGCCAGCGAGGCCGAAAGCAACGAGATGCTCGCCGCCCACAAGATCGACATCCACGTGACGATGTTGAAGGAGCGCCTCGACGCCATGCGACGGCTCGTCGACGAGCTGGAACGCCTCGGCCACCGCCACAAGAACTGACGTCCTCGCCTCGATTTCCCTGGCCTGCGACCGGGGGACACAAACGGAAATCGCTGGTCCTCGCGTTGTCGTTGCGACGAGATCGGGTCTCATCGTGATTCGCTCTCCCCACGCCGTCGGGCTCGGCACCCTCCTCCTCGCCGGATGTGCGAGCGCAGGCGTGTCCTGGCGCGGGACGGCCATCGCACCTGAAGGCAACAGCAGCCGTGAGTCGGCGATCGACGGCGTGATCGAGCGCGGCGGGTACTTCGAGGCCTCGCGGATCGTTCTGGATCGGAGCTTCGAGAGCGAAGGCTTTCACGGCGTGCCCTTCTCGATCGAGCACGGCGATCAGGACGTGCTGGTGATCGAGTCCGAGCAGGCCTCGCTGGCGATCGCGCTCGACATCGAGCGCCTCGGCGACGAGCTGAGCGTGGTCGAAAGCTTCGTTCCCCACTTTTACCTGGACACCGAGGTCCCCGGCGTCTCCAAGGACATGCGGTACACGCTGGTGTGCAAGGGCGGCACCGGTCGCGTTCGCGCCGCCCGCGACGGCGAAGAGGTGCGAGGCGATCTCGCGATCACGGTGGCGTGCCGGACCTACGTCGACGGCAGCGAGCGGGACGAATCGGAGATCGCCCTGCGGGGCGAGTTCCGGGCGCCCGTCAGGTGAGAGGCTGCGCGCCGAACGAAGAGCTCGCCGAGGTCGATCAACGCACCGATGCTCGCGAGCGCCCGCTGCGACGGCGCTTCGAGCGGGTCGTTCGCTCCGAGCGTCCGATCCTTTCCCAGCCAGAGGATCCTGCTCTCGCCCTCAGGAAACGCGTGCGTGATGAGATCGGAGAACGTCCTCCGATAGCGACCACAGGTGGAGAGATATTCAGTATATGCGCGGTTGATCTGCTCGAGATCGACCGGGGTCGCGTAGCCCAGCACAGCGGGCTCCAATGCGGCGCGCAGCGACTCGACGCTGGCGCTCATCTCGTGGGCGACGGCCAGCAAATGGCGGCGGTCGAACTGCGCGGTGAGGATGTAGCGCTCCGAGATCGCGCGAAGGCCGTTGGCGGCGCGCGTCGAGGACGCCGAGGCCTTCGCCAGTCGCGTGCGCGCCTTGGCCTCGGCCGGCGGAGACAATCCGAGCAGATCGACCAGTCGTCTTCGCGCCGGTACCGACGACAGCGCGTCCAGCCCCAGGACCCGCGCATTGCCGGAGAGCCGGGCCGCCGACTTGAGCGCCTCGAAGCCGCCGCGCGCGCGGCCGGGCGCCAGGACCGTGCGGGTCTCGCGACAGACACGCAGGCCGAGGCGCAGCGCGTGGGCCTCGATCGCGCGGCGCTCGAGCGGGCTCTGACCGCGCCGAACGCGGAGGTACGGATGGGTACCGGAAGCCATTCATGAGACCTACGTCCGGCGGCGCCGATCGGATCCCGTGCGCTAGGAGCCGTGTAGCGCGTAGCGCTACCGCGAGCCCGGTCCGGGTCCCGGTCCCGGTCCCGGTCCCGATGGCGATCATGCAGCCCGGCGTGCGTTCATCGACTCGATGAGGCCGTGAGCCTCTCGACAACGCGCTTGAGCTTGGCTCTGGAGGCTTGGACCTTCTGCTCGTTGGCGAGTCGGCGCCTCAAGCAGGTGTGGAGTGAGGCGGCGCTTTCGGTGCCAGAGCGAAGTGACCAGCAGAAGTTCTTGGAGGTCGTTTCGTCTGGAATCGATCGTTGGGCGGATCGACTTCGACGCCTGGACTTGATCCCATGGTTTCGTGGCGAAGCAATACCGTTCTTGGACTCCGAGACAATCGTTCTTGCTCCCGCCGTCCCCTCTCGAGTGGCTCCCAGAAAATCATCTCGCGTACTTCGTCTTGGACGTCGTCGATGAGGTAGAGCTGAGCGCGATCGAGATCTCGATCCAGTCCAAGGACCCGCGAGGCGAGCGACCGTACTCGCCTCGAATGATGATCGCGCTGCTTCTGTACGCCTACTGCACCGGCATCTATTCGTCGCGGAGGATCGCGCGGGCGACCTACGAAGACATTCCATTCCGGGTGCTGGCTGGAGAAAGTCATCCCCACTTCACGACGATCAACGAGTTTCGGCTGGTCCACCTGGAGGCACTGAAAGCGCTCTTCCTCGAAGTCCCGAAGCTTTGCCAGAAAGCAGGTTTGGTGCGGCTCGGACACGTCGCACTCGATGGCTCGAAGGTGCAGGCGAACGCGAGCAAGCACAAGGCGATGACCTACGAGCGGATGGCCGAGGAGGAGAAGCGGCTGTCTCTCGAGATCGAAGAACTGCTGGAGCGAGCGCGCACGATCGACCAAGAGGAAGACGGGCGGCTGGGCGTTGAAGAGACTGAAGAGGACAGCCCAGCGGAGCTCGCTCGCCGTGAATCCCGCCTTGCCCGCATTCGAGAAGCGAAGGCTGCGCTGGAACAGGATGCCGCCAGGGCTCGCGCGGAGAAATTGCGCAGGCAAGCCGAAGAGCAGCAGAGCAAAGCGGATGATGCTCTTGTGGATCGGGTGGAGCAGAAGCGAGCGAGAACTCGAGCCGAGAAGGCAAGAGCGCAGGCTGACCAGCTCGAACCATCCCCAGACCCAACTGAACGAAATGATGGATGGCCGCATCATCGCGTTCCTGCCAATGTGGACGGCACACCGAGGCCCAACGCTCAGAGGAACTTCACCGACTCAGACAGCAGGATCATGTTGAAGGAGGGAGCGTACCTCCAGGCCTACAATGCCCAAGTTGTCGTAGATGAGCACGCTCAGGTGATTGTCGCCGAAGGGTCAGCAACCAGGCACCTGATCAGTGATCAGCAACACCTCGTCCCGATGCTCCGTGATGTGTTCGGCAACTGCGGCGATGCTCCGCGGAAGATGACGGCAGACAACGGCTATCTGAGCGCGACCAACATCGAATTCTGCGACAACAATCAGATCGATGCCCACATCGCTGTTGGACGCGAACAGAACCAAGACGCGTCGACTCCGTCCTCATCAGCTTCGGAGCCCACACCTGCCTCGCTCGCTCGCTCGCAAGCGAATGCGAGACAAGTTGCAAACGCGCGACGGCAAGGCGGTCTACCCCCGCAGGAAGAGTATCGTCGAACCGGCGCTCGGACAGATCAAAGCGGCACGAGGATTCCGCCGGTTCTCGCTACGCTCCTTCTTCAAGGTACGAGCCGAGTGGACGCTCGTCTGCCTCACCCACAACCTGCTCAAGCTCTACCGATCGAAGCTCGCGACCGTCGCGAGCGTCTGACTCAAGGCAGCCATCTTCAGATCGGGACCGGGACCGGGACCGGGACCGGGCTCGCGGTAGCGCTACGCGCTACACGCTCCTAGGTCATCGCCCGCGCGACTGTGATCCCGAGCGCCATCACCGTCATCTGCGGATTCACACCCAGCGAGCTGGGCATCAGGGAGGCGTCGGCGACGTAGAGGCCGGGCACGTCGTGGGTCTGGCCGCCGGGGTCGACGACGCTCGAGGTCGGGTCGACGCCCATCCGGCACGTCCCCATCGGGTGGCTGGCATAGATGTGCATCGCGTGCTCGGGGACGTCATCGGTGAGCTGGGCCAGCGCCTCTCGCTCGGTGGTGACCCAGTCGGTGCCGCTGCCGACGCCCGGGAAGACCTCGGTCGCGCCGGCGGCGAAGAGGACGCGGACGATTCCGCGCAGCGCCTCGATCAGCTTGCGTCGATCCTGGTCGTGGAGCTGGTAGCGGATCTTGGGCTTGCCGTGGAAGCCGATCGTGATCTGGCCATTTCCCTCGTCGCTGATGAGACCACCGCACATGGCCAGGTTCTTCAGCATCCTGATCCGCTTCATGCCGTCCACGCCGCTCCACGGCTGCGCCATGAAGAAGACCTCGGGCGGCGCGTTGTACGTCTGCAGCAGGATTCCGCGAGCGCGATCGAGGTGGATCGCGTACGCCTGAGGAACGCCGTCCCAAGAGTTGATCGCCTCGGGAACGAACCCGTAGGTGCCGGTGCTGGGATGGATCGAGAGGTTGCGCCCCACGTAGCCAGAGCGGTTGGCGAGCTTCTGCGACAACAGGATCATCGGTGTTCCGACCGTCCCCGCCGCCAACACCACGGCGTCGGCCTCGACCACCACCGTGCCCACGCGCTCGTCGGTCTCGATGTTCCGCACGGCCGCCTGGACGCCGGCGGCGCGCCCGCGGTGGAGGAGGATCTTCTCCACGCGGGAGTCGGAGCACACGATCGCGCCGAGCTCCTCCGCCATCGGGATGAAGTTGCGATCGACGCTGCCCTTGCCCCCGCTGGGGCAGCCGAGCTGACAGATCCCGCAGCCGACGCATCCGGGCGCGTTGCGATGGATGAACGCGCCGTCGAGCCCGAGCTTCTCCGCGCCACGCTTGACGAACAGGTTGTTGGCGCGGGCCTGGAGTGGGTGCATCTCGGTCACGCCGATGACCTCCTCCACGTAGTCGTAGATCGGCGCCAGCGCGGCCGGGCCCAGCGCCTCCAACCCGTGGCGCTCGACCCAGCGATCGAGGATGTGCTCGGGCGCGCGGTAACAGATCGCGCTGTTGATCAGCGTCGATCCGCCCACGCCGCGACCGGCCGGCATCGGATACACGGAGTCCGCCTCGACGTAGCGGCTCCCCTTGTCGGCGTAGATGTGATTGATCGCCCAGCCGTAGCTCGCCGGGAAGTCGCGCGGCTGGTAGCGGTGGCCCTCCTCGAGGATCACCACCTTCCTCCCCCGCTTTGCAAGCTCACTTGCACAGGCGGCGCCGCCGGCCCCGGCGCCGACCACGACCACGTCCGCTTTCAGCCGGCGCTCGTTCATACGCCGGCACCGCCCGCGTCCGAGGGGGTCAGGTGAGGCGGGCTGCAGCCGAGGTACCAGCCCATCGCCTTGCGGACGTCGGTCTGCTCGAAGTAGTGCATACCGGCGATGAGCTTGATCGACCGGAAGGCCGTCTTCTCCAGATAGACCGGCGTCAGCTCCCAGGCCCTGAGCTCGTCGGCGCGCTTCGCGGGGTCGAGGTCGACGAAACGATCCAGGTGATAGAGACGGGCATGATCGTCGATGACGTGGAGCATCGCGCGAAACGCCAGGCGCGAGTCGGGGTCGTTATGGACGAAGAACGCGTCCATCTTGGGCACCAGGTGGTCGACATCGGCGGGCGGCATGCCGGCGGCGCCGGGAAACAGCGTGGCCAGGAGCGACTCGAGGATCTCCGCCTCGCGCGTGGTGAACACGGACAGGCCGGCCCGGGGCGCTGACCGCAGGAACCAGCCGTAGCGAAGGACGGCGCTGCTGATCAGCAGGCCGCCGGCCGCGAAGGCCCCGCGAACGAACAGCTGTCTCCGGGTGAGCCTCTTCATCACCTCTTGACGAGACCGCCCATCACCAGCTCCATGCCGACGCCCAGGTAGCGGTCGAAGTCGATGGGGTAGTCGAGCGCGCGCAGGGCCTCGACGCCGTCGAGAAGCGCCTTGAGGATCGCGGCGACCACCTTCGAGTCGACCGGACGGAGCACGTTCCGCTCCACGCCCTGATCGATCAGTCGCGCGACGGCGTCGATGATCTGCGTCTGCTTCTCGAGCAAGCGCCGCGAAAGATCCGCGTCGCGCAGCGCCATCTCGCCCATCACCACGAAGAAGCGGGCGGCGTCGGGCGCGCTCTGGAAGTACTGGAGATAGTGCGCCGCCAGCACCTGCATCTTCTCGGCGATCGGATGATCGCTCTCGGTGACGCCGCTGATGAAGGCCATCGTGCGGTCGAACTCCTCCTGCACGAGCGAGTCGAAGACCTCACGCTTGCTCTTGAAGTGGAAGTAGACGCCACCTTTCGACAACCCTGCTTCCCGGGCGATGTCGTCCATGCGGGTCGGGTGATAGCCGTTGTCGATGAAGCAGCGGCGCGCGGCGGAGAGGATCTGCTCGCGGCGAGCCTGCTCGGGCATATGACGGGTCACGGGTCCGAAACCTCCAGGTCGGGTTAAACCGACCGCTGAGTCGGTTATGGAACGCCCGCGACGCGATGGTCAAGGGGCGCTGGGAGGAGGATCGAGATCGTCCCACGGCGCTCAGGACGGTGTCCATCGGTCGGGCTCAGCCGCCCTCGGTCTCTCGCTCCATCAGCGCGAGCCGCTCCTCGCGTCGCCGTGCGAACATCGTCGCGAGGACGATGCCGAGCTCGTAGAAGATCAACAGCGGAGCGGCCATCATCACCTGCGAGATTGGATCCGGAGGTGTGAGGATCCCGCCGACCACGAAGGCGGTGACCACCCAATACTTGCGGAAGCGACGGAGCCCCGGAGGGCTGACGATCCCGACGGAGGAGAGGAACCCGAGCACCAGCGGGAGCTCGAAGACGATCCCGAAGGCGACCGTCAGCTGCATCAAGAGGCTGAGGTAGTTGTCGATGGTGAAGCTGGCGGCCAGGGAGGACGGCATCATCTGGTTCACCAGGACGTCGAACATCATGGGGAACATGACGTAGTAGGCGAACAAACCGCCCATGCAGAACAGCACCGAGGCGCCGGCCACGCTGGGGAGGACGACCTTCTTCTCGGTGGAGTAGAGGCCGGGGGCGACGAAGCCCCAGGCTTGATAGAGCCAGATGGGGCAGGCCAGGAAGAGCCCCACCACCAGCGCGATCTTCAGATAGGCGATGAACGGCTCGAGCGGCGAGAGGACGACCAGCTTGTCGCTGGCGGTGGCCTTGCCCGCCGAGGCGGCCGCCCGGCGGATCACGCGCTGGAGCACCGGGTCGCGCATCGGCTCGAGCAGCACGGTCGCGCCTTCGAGCTGGAGCTCGCCGACGACCGGGTCGTCCTTGCTGGAGACCAGGTAGGCGACGTACGGAGAGGGCTCCACCTTCTCGAGGAGGTCGGAGACCAGCGCCCCGTCCGAACCGATCGCGTTGGAGGAGACGAGGATCAGATCGATCGGGCGCTTCTTCTCGATCTGATCGCGGACGACCTCGGTGACCTTCGAGAGGTCCTCGATGTTGCCGTGGAAGTCGATGCGAGGGATGTCGGCGAGCCGGGCCGCCAGCCGGGCCCCCGCGACCTCGTCCTTGTGGATGAGCAGCGTCTCGACCCGGTTGCGGTCCTGGAGGACCTTCATCAGCGGCTGGATCGAGTACTCGAGGATCTGAGGGGAGAAGCCGAGCGCGGCGGCCGTGGTGAGACAGATCGCGAGGGCGGACTTGATCAACCGGGAGCGCAGCTCGGTCAGGTGATCGATCAACGACATCTTGCTGTCGTCTAGACCGTCGTCGCGCGACATCTCGAAAGATCAACCTTCGGTCTTGATCGCTTGCGCCTTCTCGACCTCGGCGACCACTTCAGCCTCGGCGGTGGCGGCCTTCTCTTGATCGATCTTCGCCTCGAGGTGGGCGTCCGCCAGGTCGGCGGGTGTGGAGATCCTCCGCGGACGGTCGTCGCGCAGCTCGTCGTCCATGGTGCTCTTGAAGTCCTCGGTCGCCTTCCGGAACTCCTTCAACCCTTTGCCCAGGCTGCGGGCCAGCTCCGGAAGCTTCTTCGGACCGAGGACGATGAGGGCGATGGCCAGGATGATGGCGATTTCCCAGAAGCCCAGTCCAAACATGGCGATTCAACCATAGCACCCTGCGTTCGATTCCGCCTGCGTTGACGGGGTCTGCTTAGTGTATATTATACACTAAGCAGGAGGCGAAGACGATGCACGAACGCGCGCAGGCTCTGATGGCGGATCTGTATCAGCTCACGATGGCGGCTGGATACTTCAAGCACGGGCTTCATGGGAAGCGCGTGTCGTTCGAGCTGTTCTTCCGCAGGCTTCCGCCGAACCGCCGCTACATGGTGGCGGCCGGCCTCGAGACCTGCCTCACGTACCTTCGCACGCTCCGCTTCACCGAATCGCAGATCGCGTACCTCCGCCAGGTGCCGGCGCTCCGATCGGCGATGAGCTTCGAGTTCATAGAATTCCTCCGCGACTTCCGCTTTCGCGGAGATGTCCACGCAATGCCGGAAGGCACCGTGTGCTTCGCGCGGGAGCCGATGGTGCGCGTCACCGGCACGGTGCTGGAGGCGCAGCTCGTCGAGACCTTCCTGCTCTCCGCGATCAACACCGAGACGGTGGTGGCCAGCAAGGCCTCGCGCATCGCCCGGGCCGCCGGCGACTCCGAGTGCCTCGAGTTCGGGACGCGCCGCACCTCGCCGGAGGAGGCGGTCGCGTCGGCGCGGGCTGCCTACCTCGCCGGGTTCAGCGCCACCTCGAACGTCGAGGCCGGCTACCGCTACGACATCCCGATCTCCGGCACGGCCGCGCACTCCTGGACGATGTCGCATCCGAGCGAGCAGGACGCGTTCGCGCACTACGTGGCCGCGTTTCCCAACCACAGCATCCTCCTCGTCGACACGTACGACACGATCGAAGGCACCAAGCGGGCGATCGCGAGCGCCGGCGCCCGGCTCAAGGGCGTCCGCCTCGACAGCGGCGATCTCCTCGTCCTCTCCAAGGCGGTCCGCGAGCTCCTCGATCGGGCAGGCCTGAGGGACGCGATCATCGTCGCCTCCGGAGATCTCAACGAATACAAGATCCAGGAGCTCCGCGACGCCGGCGCCCCGATTGACGTCTGGGGCGTCGGGACCGAGCTGGTCCGCTCGATCGATCATCCGACGCTCGGCGCCGTCTACAAGATCGTCTACGACCACACCGAAGACCGGCCGGTGTCCAAGCTCTCGCAGGGCAAGGCGAGCCTCCCCGGTCTCCACCAGGTCTACCGCAAGCGCAAGGACGGCGCGGCCGAGCGTGACGTGATTGGGACGCTGGAGGAATTCCACGTCGAGAGCGAGCCCCTCCTGGTCCAGTGGATGAGCGGCGGCGAGCTGGTGCACGAGCTTCCTTCGCTCTCCGCGATCCGTGCGCACTGTCGGGCGCAGCTGGCCGCCTTGCCCGAAGATTGCCGGCGCCTCGACCCGGGAGCGCCTCAGTATGAGGTGGTGCTCAGCGACGCGCTCACGCAGCTCATCGAGGAGGTGAGCGACCGCGAGCGCGCCGAGAACCGATGAGGAGAAGGCGATGGATCGCATCCGAATTCACGTCGACGTCGACACTCAGTACGACTTCTGCGACCCGACCGGCGCGCTCTTCGTGCCAGGCGCGCCGGTCGCGGTGGAACGTGCGCGCCTCGTGGTGGCGCGCGCGGTGGAGCGCGGCGAGCTCTTGATTCGGATCCGTCGATTCGCACGACTTCACCGCGTGGGAGTTTCGCGACCGAGGCGGACCGTTCCCGCGGCACTGCGTCAAGGGCACGCCGGGCTGGCTGAAGATGCCGGGGACGCTCCCGGAGCGGGCGGTGTTCGTGCCGAACGTCGCCGGGCTCGATCCCTCGGTGGTGCCGGAGGGCGCCACCTCCGTGCTGTTCGAGAAGGAGGTCTACTCGATGTTCGCCAACCCGTCGGCCGAGCCGCTGATCGATGCGCTCCTCGAGCGCCGCGGGCTGCGCCGGGAAAGCGTGGAAGCGACGGTGTTCGGCGTCGCCACCGACTACTGCGTCGAGGCGGCCGCGCTCGGCCTGATCGAGCGCGGGTTCGCGGTCGCGGTCGTCACGGACGCGATCGCCGCGGTCGAGCGCGAGGGCGGGAGGAAGGCGCTGGCGAAGATGGCAGCGGCCGGGTGCCGTCTGATCACCACGGAGAGCCTACGATGAAGATCGCGCTGGCGCAGATCAACACGACCGTCGGGGCGTTCGAAGCCAATCGCGGGAAGATCCTGGCGGGGATCCGGCGCGCGGTGACGGACGGCGCCGACCTGGTGCTCTTCCCCGAGCTCGCGCTCACCGGCTATCCCCCGCTCGACCTCCTCGAGCGCCCTCCCTTCCTCGACCGCGCGGAGCAGGAGGAGGCGCGGATCATCGCCGAGATGCCGGCCGGGATCGTCGCGATCTTCGGCAACGTGGCCCGCCGGCCCGCCCCACCGACGTACGGGCGCTCCATTCTCAACACCGCGGTGGTGTGCCGGAGGGGTGAGCTGATCAAGCGCGTGTCGAAGACGCTGCTCCCCACCTACGACGTCTTCGACGAGGCCCGCTACTTCGAGTCGGGCGGCCACGCGCACGGCAACGTGATCGCCGCCGGAGAGGGGCGGGTCGGGATCTCGATCTGCGAGGACGTGTGGAACGACGAGGAGTGGGACCAGCGGCTCTATCCCATCGATCCGATCGCGCAGCTCATGGAGAGCTCCCCCGAGGTCCTCGTGAACATCTCGGCGTCGCCCTGGGCGCGAGGCCGGCGCACGCTCCGTCGGCAGATCGTGGCGAGGGCGGCGCACCGTCACGGAGTGCTGGCGGTCTACCTCAACCTGGTGGGCGCGAACGATGGGCTGATCTTCGACGGCACCTCCGTGGTGTTCGGGCCTGACGGTCAGCAGCTCTTCGAGGGTCGCTCCTTCGAAGAGGACTACGCCGTGATCGACACGGGAGCGCTGCCCGCGCCGATCACGCCGGCGCCGCGGGATCAGATCGAGGGCGTGCGGGACGCGCTGGTGCTCGGCGTCCGCGACTACTTCCGGAAGACCGGACTCACGCAGGCGGTCGTGGGTCTCTCGGGCGGCATCGACTCGGCGGTCACCGCGTACCTGGCGGCCGAGGCGATCGGCCCGGAGAACGTGATCGGAGTCGCGATGCCCAGCCGCTTCTCCTCGGAGCACTCCGTCCTCGACGCGGAGGCGCTCGCGCGGAACCTCGGGCTCCGTTTCCATCTGATCCCGCTCCAGTCGAGCTTCGTCAGCATGCTGGCGACACTGGCGCCCGCCTTCGAGGGGCTCGAGCCGGACATCACCGAGGAGAACATGCAAGCCCGCTTGCGCGGCGTGATCCTGATGGCGATGTCCAACAAGTTTGGGGGCATCGTGCTGGCGACGGGCAACAAGAGCGAGACTTCGATGGGGTACTGCACGCTCTACGGCGACACCAACGGGGCGCTGGCCGTGCTGGGCGATCTCTACAAGCACCAGGTCTACGCGATCGCGCGGCTGGCCAACGCCGACCGGCTGCGGATCCCGGAGTCGACGATCACCAAGCCGCCGTCCGCCGAGCTGCGCCCGGACCAGAAGGACGAGGACTCCCTGCCGCCCTACCCGGTCCTGGATCGGGTGCTCGAGCTCTTCATCGAGAAGCGGGCGGGCGTGGAGGCGATCGCCGAGGAGGTGGGCATCAGCCGGGAGCTGGCGGGCAGCATCATCAATACCGTCTATCGGAACGAGTTCAAGCGGCGGCAGCTCCCGCCGACCCTGCGCGTCTCCGACAAGGCATGGACCGGACGTTACTACCCGATCGTCCAGCGCTTCAGCGAGTGAACGACGTCAGAACAGTGGAGCGGCGGCTCGGCGTCGCGGTCGACATCGTCGTATTCACGGTGGTCGACGGGCGGCTCGAGGTCCTGCTCACGCGCCGGCCCAGCGAGCCGTTCGAGGGGCGGTGGGCGCTGCCCGGCGGCTTCGTTCGAGTCGACGAGAGCGCGGATGCCGCCGCCGAGCGGGAGCTCCGCGACAAGGCAGGCGTCGAGGACGTGTTCCTCGAGCAGCTCTATACCTTCAGCGCGCCCGAGCGGGACCCGCGCTCCCGCGTGGTCTCGGTCGCGTACTACGCGCTGGTGTCGCAAGACAAGTTGCAAAATCGCGAAGGGACCCGCGAGCCGCGGTGGTTCGGGATCTGGACTGATGAGGAGGAGCGGGTGCACGTGGGGCCACACCGCGACGAGCTGCCGATCGCGTTCGATCACCGCGAGATCCTGCAGACGGCCGTCGATCGCATCCGGGGCAAGATCGACTATGCCCCGATCGGATTCCAGCTCCTCCCGCGATGCTTCACGCTCACGGACATCCAGACGATCTACGAGGCGGTGCTGGGACGCCCGATCGACAAGCGGAACTTCCGCACCAAGCTGCTCCGCTCCGGCCTGGTCCGCGAGGTGGACGCGTTTCGCAAGGGACCGCACCGGCCCGCGCGGCTCTACGAGTTCACGCACCGGACGTTTTGAGCCGGCAGGCGTCAGCTCTTCTGCTTGCGCTTTCGCATCTCGATCAGCCTGAGCTCGGTGGCCGCCTCGGCGAGTCGCGGGTTGAAACGCACCGCTTCCTGGAAGTGTTGCGCGGCCTCGTCGATCTGTCCCTGCTCCCGCAACAGGCGGCCCAGGTAATAGTGGTAGCGGGCGCTCTTGCGCTGGGCGTCGGTGCCACGGACGATCGTCTTCTCGATCGCGTTCTCTAGCAACGGGCGGGCCCGGGCGACCACCTCGCTGCGGTCGACCTCCGGATCCATGATCAGAGCCCAGGCCAGGTTGGCCTGGTAGTCCAGCACGTCCGCCTTGAGCTCCATGGCCGCCTGGAACATCTCTCGGGCCTGCCGGTAGTCGCCCTTGCGGACGAACACGATGCCCATCTCGTTCCGGGTCCGGGCCAGATCGGCGTCGGCGACCGGCGCGGCGTGCGGCTGATGTTCGGCGACGTATTCCCGGCGGCGCTGGCCGTCGCTGAGGATCCGGTAGGCGATGCCGAGGCGGCGGACGGTTTCGACCGCCATCGTCAGGACCGACTGCGGGACGCGACCGCGGAGACGCTCCGGGTCGTAGCGGCGGGCCTTGTGAAGGTAGGCGCGCGAGATCTCCTGTGGGCTCGCGGACTCGCTGACGCCGATCAGCTGAAAGTGATCGAGCTCCTCGAGCTTCTTGTTGATCTCGAGCAGCTCGTTGAGCACCGAGCCCTGATCCTCCTCCGGTGCCTGGGGCGCCTGGTCCGCGGGGACGTCGGCGCGCTGGCCCTGCTGCCAGGCTTCCACCGCCTGCCGCAGCTCCGCGTTGAACGGGTCGAGCTCGAGGGCCTCGAGGCCGAAGCGAGCACACTCCTGAACGCGCCCGGCCTGCTCGAGAGCGAGGGCGCGCCGCGCGATCTCGCGCGCCTTACCGACCTTCTCGGGGAAGACCTCGCTCCAGACCTGACGCAGGTGATCCATCGGCTCGCCGGCCGCTTCGCGCTCCTTCACCCGGGCCAGGCCGTGATGGAAGTCGTAGTGGAGGCGCCGGAGCGGGTTGGCGAAGAGCGCTGCCGTGCGCTCGAGCTGCCGGCACAGCTGAACCAGGCGCGCGGCCTTGGGCGGCGGGCAGTCCGAGGGCGGATGCGCGAAGCGATGGCAGAGCTCGGAGATCGCGGTCTGGATCTGCTCCGGGGTCGCGCCGGCCGGGACCTGGACAGCGCCGTAGAGATCGGACGCGGTGAGCGCCTTGGCGATGCGGCGGGCCTCCTCGAAGAGCACCTCCAGCGGCTCAGTGTCGGGCTCGACCGCCAGATCGCCGGTCAGTCGCTCGGCAAGACCGTCGACGTAACGCTCGATCCGAGTGCGGACCTCCTTGGAGAGATCGACGAACTGGACGCCGACTCCGGCGGGCTGATGGAACGCCTTCGCAGAGACCAGATCGACGATGTGCACCACCCGGCCGTTGAGCCGAACGCTACCATCGGGCGTGGCGAGCCGGATCTGGAGCGCGGCACCCATCGCCGGCGGCGCGTCGGTCTGGATGAACATGCCGCCCTTCGAGATGTCGACGGTCCAGAGCTGGTGCAGCTCTGCGCGATCGGAGATCTCCACCTCGACCTTCTGCTGATCAACAAAACGTGGGTGCTTTCTGAGATGTGCGTCCACCGTCTGCGGCCCAGTCTAGTACATGAAGAGGATCTTCGCGTAGACGAGGAACAGCGGTCCTATGCCGAATTGGGTCTCAAAGTAGTCGCGCCTCCGCGCGCAGGCGTACTCCCTCAAGGGTCGTCGAGGAGACGATCGAGATGCGCGGCGAGCTCGTCGATCGTCGAAAGCCGGTAGCCGACCTGGCGCCAAACGACGGTTCCGCCGGGATCGATCAGATCGAGCTGAGGGAGCGCGTTCACCTGATAGCGGCGGCTGAGGTCACCGTCCTCGTCGGCGATCAGCGGCGAGGAGATGCCGAGCTGCTGCGTCGCAATGAGCCGCATCGCGTCGACACCCTCGGGATCCCGATCGACCGACACGAAGACGACCAGGAGGCCGCGCGCTCGATACGCCTCCGCCAGATCTCGGAGCATCGGCCACTCGAGCATGCACGGTCCGCAGTAGGAGGCGCCAAACGACAGGAGCACAGCGCCGTGTGCGGCGATCGCCTCGTCGAGATCCACGGTCTCCGTCTGGCTCCACTCGCGATTGAGGGTGGAGAGGCTGAATCGCGGGGCCTGTGCGCCGACGCGGGCCTGATCCGGGCCGTGCGTACACGCGCACGCCAGCATCAAGGGGACGGCCCGGACCATCCGGTGAAACTATCACCGAACAGCTCCCTTGACTCTTGCGACGCCGGGGCGGTCAGAGAGAGGCGACAGCTCATGAAACGCTGCTGGTCCTGGTTTCTGCTGATCGTGTCGCTCGTTCCCTCCCTCGCGCGCGCAGAAGAGACGCTGACGATCGACCGCGCGATCGCGCTGGCGCTGGATCGCAACGAGCGGACGAAGATCGCGGATCGACAGGAGGACGCAGCGGAGGCCCGGGTCGATCGCGCCGTCTCCTTCTTCATTCCGGACCTCGACGCCTCGGCGAGCTACACGCGCCGGGCGTTCGAGACCGTGCGCGACTTCAACGGCGAGAGCGTCGTCCTTCAGAGCAAGAACTCGCTCCGCGCCAGCGCCGCGCTCGACCTGACGCTCTTCGACGGCCGCGGCTTCCCGCTCTACCGGAGCGCGAAGCTGGACCGCGAGGCGGTGCGGGCGAGCGCGAAGGACCAGCGGCGTCGTCTCGCGTTCGACGTGGCGACGGCCTTCCTGAGCTCGCTGGCCGCGGGCGACGTAGTGCGTGCGGCCGAGCGCCGCCGTGAGTTCGCCCGCACCACCTTGCGGGACGCCGAGGCGCGGTACCGGGCGGAGATGGCGCGCGGCAGCGACGTCACGCGAGCGCAGATCGAGCTCGCGAACGCGGAGATCACGCTGTCGCACGCGCGGAGCGATCAGGAGACCGCGTATCTGCGGCTCGGGTTCCTGATCGGCGGCCCGATCGGCGGCCCGCTGGCGGAGCCCGCCGATCTGCTCGCGTCCGCGCGGACCTCGTCCGTGGCGGCGGCGCCGCTGGTGGAGGAGGCCGAGGGATCGCGGCTCGACCTGGCCGCGCTGCGGTTCGAGGCCGACTCGCTGTTCGCCTTCGCCGCGGAGCCGCTCTGGCGGATGGTGCCCAAGCTGGCGCTGCACTCCGAGATCTTCGCCGGCAACGAGGCCGGCTTCAGCGGCCACAGCGTCGACGGCTTCGCCGGGCTGACGCTCTCCTGGAACGTGTACGACGGCGGCGAGCGCTACGCCGATCGATCGGAGCGCACCGCGGCGGCGACGATCGCGGAGCTCCAGGCCGATCAGCTGCGGCGGCAGACGAGCCTCCAGATCGAGGAGGCGCTGGCCGCGCTCCGGACGGCGCGCCAGGCCGTCATCCACGCGCAGAACGCCGCCGAGCAGGCGACCGCCCACGCCGAGCAGATCTCGGCGCTGTATCGTCAGGGGCTGGCCACCTCGCTCGAGGCGAGCGACGCCAGCGTTCTCCGCTTCGAATCCGAGATCAATCTCGCGCGCGAGCGCTATGGGCTGGCGGAGGCGCTGCTCGATCTGCGGCTGGCGCTCGGCGTCGACCCGCTCGGTCATGAGGTGAGCTGATGAGGAGGAACCATCTCTCGCTGCTGCTGCTGCTGCTGCTGATCGCGTGCAGCAGAGAGAGCACCTCGAAGGCGGACGGAAAGCGGCCGCACGTGATGGAATACCCGGTGGAGACGCGGCCGGTCGCGTCGCGCGCCGTCGAGTTCGAGGTGAACGCCGTGGGTTCGGTGGCGGCGTTCGAGCGCGTGCGCGTGACCGCCCGCGTCGCCGGCGTCGTCGAGAAGGTCCGATTTCGCGAGGGCGACGTGGCGAAGGATGGGCAGGTGCTGGTCGAGATCGAGCCGGCGCGGTTCGCCACCGCTGTCGACGCCGCCAAGGCCACCCTCGAGCGTGCGGAGGCCGGCGAGGCCGAGGCGAAGGCCGGGCTGGCGCGGAGACAGCAGGCGCTCGAGGCCAGCCCGGGGCTGATCACGGGCGAGGAGCTGGAGACCTGGAAGACCAAGATGGCGGTGGCGGGCGCAGAGGCGGCCCAGGCGCGCGCGGCGCTGGAGCAGGCGCAACTGAACTTGCATGATGCGTATCTGCGCGCGCCGATCGCCGGCTCGATCCAGACGCGGACGGTGGAGACCGGACAATATCTGACCCCGGGGGACGTGGTCGGCACGCTGGTGCGTCGCGAGCCCTTGCTGCTCAGGTTTCAGCTCCCCGAGGCCGACGCGCACCGGATCTCGCGCGGCATGACGGCACGCTTCCGGGTGGCGACGGATCAGGTCGAGCACTCGGCCAAGATCACGCACATCGCCGACGTCGCCGACTCGAGCACGCGCATGGTGGCCGCCACCGCCGAGGTCTCGGGCGCGAACGACGCGCTGCGGCCAGGCGCTTTCGCCAACGTGACCATCACCGTCGGAGAGCAGAAGGCCGCCGTGCTGGTCCCCGAGTCCGCGATCCGGCCCAGCGAGAAGGGCTTCCTCTGCTTCGTGGTCGAGGACGGCAAGGCCGCCGAGCGCGTCGTCGAGCTCGGCATGCGCACGGGCGACGGTCTGGTGGAGGCTCGAAACGGGATCGACGCCGGCGAGCAGCTGGTCGTCCGCGGGGTCGAGCCGCTGAAGGACGGGGCTGTCGTCCGCGTGGTCTCAGAGCTCAAGTCCGGCGCGGGACAGGGCACCACGCCATGAAGCTGACCGACGCTTGCATCGACAAGCCGGTGTTCGCGTGGATGATCATGCTGGCGACGCTGGTCTTCGGCGGCGTGGCGGCGTCGCGGATCGGGATCAGCCAGTTCCCCGACGTCGACTTCCCCACGATCAGCGTCCAGATCAACTGGGAGGGTGCAGCGCCCGAGGCCGTCGAGCACGACGTGGTCGAGATCGCCGAGGAGGCGATCATCCAGGTGGAGGGCGTCCGCTCGATCTCGAGCACGTCCCGCCAGGGCGGCGCCACCATCACCGTGGAGCTCGACGTCTCCCGCGACGTCGATGTGGCGCTGCAGGAGGTTCAGACCAAGCTCGCAGGCGCGCAGATGCGGCTCCCGAAGGATCTCGATCCTCCGATCGTCTCCAAGTCCAACCCCGAGGATCAGCCGATCATGTGGATCGGGCTCTCCGGGCCGTACTCGCCCCAGGTCCTGTCCGACTATGTCCGCTATCGCCTCAAGGAGAAGCTGCAGACGATCAAAGGCGTCGGCGAGATCATCCTGGGCGGATCGCTCGAGCGGAACGTCCGCATCTGGGTCGACGCCGACAAGCTGGACGCGCAGGGCCTCACCGTCACCGATGTGCTGGCGGCCCTGCAGCGCGAGCACGTCGAGATGCCGGCCGGCCGGCTCGAGGCCTTCGGGCGCGAGGTGAACGTCCGCGTCATGGGCGAAGCGCTCGACCTCGATCAGCTGCGCAACATCATCATCGAGCAGCGGAACGGCGCTCCGGTGCACCTGCAGGACGTCGCGCTGGTGGAGGACGGTTTCGAGGACATGCGCCGGCTGTCGCGCGTGGGCGGCCAGACGGCGCAGGGCCTGGGTATCCGGAAGCAGCGCGGGGCCAACGCGGTGGCGGTGGCGCGGGCGGTCCGGGCGGAGCTCGACGCCGTGCGGCCGTCGCTCCCCGAGGGGATGGATCTGGGGATCAACTTCGACTCGACCCAGTTCATCGAGGAGTCGGTGGACGAGATGGAGTTCGAGCTGGTGCTGGCGGTCCTGCTGACCGCGCTGGTGTGCTGGATCTTCCTGGGCTCGCTCTCGAGCACGCTCAACGTCGTGCTGGCGATACCCATGTCGCTGCTCGGGACCATCGGCGCGATCTACTTCTTCGGCTTCACGCTCAACACGTTCACGCTGCTGGGGCTGGCGCTGGCGGTGGGCATCGTCGTCGACGACGCCATCATGGTGATGGAGAACATTTCGCGCCACTCGGAGATGGGGAAGAGCCGGGTCCGCGCGGCGCGCGAGGGGACCGCAGAGATCACGTTCGCGGCGCTCGCCGCCACCAGCGCGGTGATCGCGATCTTCGCACCGGTGATCTTCATGGAAGGGATCATCGGCGCGTTCTTCCTCCAGTTCGGCGTCACGCTGTCGATCGCAGTGCTCCTCTCGTATCTCGAGGCGATGACGCTGGCCCCGTCGCGCTCGGCGCAGCTGCTCCGCGCACACGGCGAACGCGAGACCGCCCTGGGCCGTGCGGTCGACCGGGCCTTCAAGAGCCTGGCGGCCCGCTACGAGTGGATGCTCGAGCGCGGACTCCGCCATCCGGTGCTGGTGCTGGCCGGCGCGATCGGGCTGTTCGCGGCGACGTTCGGCGTCTTCCGAGTGCTCCCGACGGAGTTCGCGCCCTCGCAGGATCAGAGCCGCTTGATGCTGCGGCTGCAGACCGCGGTCGGGTCGAGCCTCGACGAGACCGACACGCTGTTCAAGCGTGCGGAGGCCATCGTCAACAGCAAACCCGAGCTCGATCGCGCGTTCGTGGTGGTCGGCGGCTTCCGCGGGGACGGCGTCAACTCCGGTATCATGTTCCTCACCCTGGTCCCGCCGCGGGAGCGCAAGCTCACGCAGAACGAGTTCGGCGCGGTGCTGCGAAAGGAGCTGAACTCGATCCCGGGGTTGCGCGTGGTCGTCCAGGATCTCTCGCAGACCGGCTTCACCGCACAGCGCGGCTTCCCGGTGGAGCTGTCCGTGCGCGGTCCGGACTGGGATCAGCTGGTCGCGATCTCCAGCGACCTGCGCAGGAAGCTCACCGAGAGCGGCGCGGTGGTCGATCTCGACACGGACTATCAGGTCGGCATGCCCGAGCTGCAGATCGTGCCGGATCGCGCGCACGCCGCCGACCTCGGGGTCTCGGTGGTGGACATCGCGAGCTCGATCAACGCGCTGATCGGCGGGATCCGGGTCGGGAAGTACTCGACCGGAGGTCGGCGCGTGGACGTTCGGCTGCGGTTGCTGTCCGAGCAGCGTTCGCGACCGGAGGACCTCGATCGCCTCTACGTGCGGAACTCGGCCAAGCAGCTGATCCCGCTCTCGACGCTGGTGACCCGGAAGGAGCGCCCGGTGTTGCAGACCATCACGAGGCGCGATCGCGAGCGCGCGATCGGCGTCTTCGGGAACGTGGCTGCGGGTCACTCGCAGGGCGAGGTGCTCGAGATGGTCGAGAAGCTCTCGCGCGATCTCCCGCCCGGCTACCACGTGGTCCCGGGCGGTGCGAGCGTCGCGTTCAAGGAGTCGATGACCGGCCTGATCTTCGCGCTGTTCCTCGGGATCGGCGTGGCGTACATGGTGCTCGCCTCACAGTTCAACTCGTTCCTGCACCCGCTCGCGGTGCTCTCGATCCTCCCGCTCGCGTTCGCCGGCGCTGCGTTCGGGCTGTGGTCGACCGGCGCGACGGTGAACATCTTCAGCATGATCGGCATCCTGCTGTTGATGGGGATCGTGAAGAAGAACTCGATCATCCTGGTCGACTACGCCAACATCATGCGCCGCGAAGGGCACGATCCGGTGGCCGCGATGCGCCTCGCGGGCCCCCGCCGGTTGCGTCCGATCCTGATGACCTCGGTGACCACGATGATGTCGGCGGTGCCCGCCGCGCTGGCGCTCGGTCCCGGTTCAGAGACCCGCGGGCCGATGGCGGCCGCCGTGCTGGGCGGGTTGATCGTGTCGACCGGCCTGAGCCTGCTGGTGGTGCCGGCGTTCTACGTGCTCCTGGAGCGGATCAAGGCGGCGCTCGGGTTCGGCGCCGTCGAGCCCGAGCACCAGCACGATCTCGCGTAGCCGCTGCCTTTCGACCTGCGGGACCTGCGCTTCGGCGGGCCTGCCCTCGGCGGGACGGCCGTTATTCCGCCGAGCGGCGCTCGGCATGACGGTTGCTTCATGCGGGCGCCGGGGAGGGATGCTCTTAAAATGCGCCAGATCTGGGTCCTCTTGGTCCTGTGCGGGCTCCTGCCCGTCCTCGGCTGTCCGAATCAGGTCGTGCCTCCCCCGGATGACCCCCCACCGCCCAAGGGATCAGGCGTCCTGATCCAGGAGGCCAACCTGGCGCCCGCCACCGAGCGCGCCGAGGCCGGCCGCTACGTCATGCACGGGCATCTCAAGGCAAGCAGCGGTGAGCTGACGAAGAACGGATCTCACCAGATTCGCGGCGGCCTCGTGCCGCTCGCTCGATGAGCTCGAGAGGGAGCACACCATGAAGAGAGAGAGACTGGCGGCGGCCCTCGCGGTCGCGATCCTGGCGTCGGCACCGGCCGCGGCGAGCGCCGTCGAGCTGCCGTTCGAGGCCTTCCTCACCGACACGGACGACATGCCGATCAACGCGATGTTCGAGCTCGAGGAGCGGATCTACGACGAAGGCGGAACCGTCGTCTTCGAGGAGCGGCAGACGGTGATGGTCACCGCCGGCTACCTCTACCTCGACGTGGGGGCGGCAGCGGAGCTGGCTCCGTCCGTCTTCTCGATGGCGCGAGGAGAGCTCACGCTCGGGCTCACGATCGCGGGCGAGGACGAGTTCACGCCTCGGTTCCGGATCGGCATGGTGCCGTACGCGGTGCACGCGCTGACCACTGACCAGGCAGGGCTCGAAGGCCCGCCCGGCGCCGACGGGCCCCCCGGCCTCGACGGCGTCTCGGTTACCTCGGAAGCGCTGCCGGTCGGTGATGCGAGCTGCCCGAATGGCGGCGTCGCGCTGACCTCGGCGAGCGGTGTCAACTACGCTTGCAATGGGCTCGACGGGAGCGCGTCGATCCACGTGACCTCGTTGCCGGTCGGTGATGCGAGCTGTCCGAACGGCGGCGTGCAGATCAACGCGTCGAACACGGTCAACTACGCGTGCAACGGGGACGTGGGGCCCACGGGCGTCGAGGGCGCCGTCGGACCCGCCGGGCCGGTCGGACCCACCGGACAGACCGGCGCAATCGGACCTGCCGGACCTGCCGGGCCTGCCGGACCCACGGGCGCGACCGGCGCGGTCGGACCCATCGGTCCTGGCGGACCTGCCGGGCCCGCGGGCGTGGTCGGACCCATCGGACCTGCCGGGCCTGCCGGACCCACGGGCGCGACCGGCCCCATCGGACAGGCCGGACCTGCCGGACCCACTGGACAGACCGGCGCCGTCGGACCTGCGGGGGCGGTCGGACCCATCGGCCCCGCCGGCGCGACCGGACCCGCCGGGGCGGTCGGACCCGCGGGACCTCAAGGCCCGCGCGGCCTGGTCGGACCCGCGGGACCCGCCGGCCCTCCCGCGATGGCCGGAACGCGGACGATGCAGTCGTGCGTCCTCAACGGGACGCAGGTGAGCTGCACGGGTCCGTGCACGTTCAACCAGAATAACGGGGACGTGACGTGCGGAAGCACCACGAACGCGAACTGCCAGGGCGTCAACCTCGGCAACGGCCGATTCTGCTCCCTGAGCACGAACGACGCCTGCTACCTGTCGTGCATCGATAGCGCCAAGGGGGGTTGGGCGTTCGCCGAGTCGACGACGGGCGCCCGCCTGATCCCCATCCCGAACCAGGGCACGACCGGCCGCCTGTACGCCCAGCTGTCTCACCCGATCGTCGTCTGTCCGTACCGCCAGACGCCCTTCAAGCTCAACCTGGCGTTCTACGCCTATAACGGCGCCACGCTGCAGCCGATCTACTCCACCTCGTTCCTCACCAACGGCGGCGATCAAGGCCTCGCCCAGAGCTTCGTGAACAATGCGCCGCCGCTCGCCGGCGAGGCCGTGGTGACGCCGGGCGGCGCGTACAGCCTCTGGGTCTTCGTGAGCATCACCAGCACGGATCAGACGATCAACTGCTGGCTGGCGCGCCCCGCGAACGCGGCCAACGGCACGTTCCTCCGCTACACGCCCGCCGACACCGGCCTGTGAGCGAGGCGCGGCTCAGCTCTTCCGGCTCCACGCCATCAACCACGCCGGCATGAACACGATCGCCGCGAGGAGGGTCGTGATCTCGCCGAGAATGGCCACCTGCCCGAACGAGATCAGCCCTCCGTTGCGCGCGAACAGCAGCGAGCCGTAGCCCACGATCGTCGTCAGCGAGCAGAGGACGACCGCCCCACCGGTCGAGCTGATCGCGTGATAGGCCGCCATCACCGGATCGTTCGTCCCCCGTTCGATCAGATAGCGCGAGTACGTATTCACTGCGTAGTCGACGCCGATCCCGAAGGTGATCGGCAGCGCGATGAAGTTGAGGAAGTTGATCCGCAGATCGAGGAACCAGCACAGCGCGCCCAGCGTGCTGACGCCCACCAGGAGCGCCCCGACCACCACGGCCACCCGGCCGGGGCGGCGGTAGGCGAAGAAGCAGAGCAGGATGACGCCGAAGAACGAGTACATGGTGGCGCGAGGTCCGTCGATGGCCACCGACTCGAGCATGTCCGTGTAGATGACGTAGTTGCCGGACGAATGGACGACGCGCCCGTCCGGGAGCGGGATCGATCGCAGCACCTCTCCGGTCGCCCGGATCACGTCGACGTGCCACTGGTTGAGCTTGATGTTGGGATTCACCAGGACGACCAGCCCCTCGCGGCCGTCCAGCTCTCTGAAGTCGGACCGGATCGACTCGGGTAGATCGGAGGCGGTGACCGAGACGATCTCCTCGGGCGGACGCAGCTCGAGGGCCCGCGCCCGCTGCGTCTCGGAGAGGTTGTCGAGCAGGTCGTCCGTCAGGAGGCCGCGGATCTCCCCGAGCACCGCGATCTTCTCCTTCTGCTGCTTCGGCACCAGCTTCTGGAGCGCGGCGACGTCGCCGATCGGGCTGGCGTCGCCGTCCTTCGCGATGAGCCCGTCGAGGTAGTCGATCACCGGCTCGACGTCCTCCGGCCGATCGACCAGCAACACCTGCGGCGTGATCGAGCGCCCGAAGAGCCCCTGGATCTTCTGCTGCCAGTACTCGGCGCCCTTCTCGGCGGCGAACGTGCTCCTCAGCTTCTGGAAGTTCTTCTCGAACGGATCCTGCAGGAACTTGGTGGTGAAGACCGCGCCGGTGAGCCCGAGCGCGACGCCCAGGATCGCGAAGGCCGCCGGCAGCGCGCGGATGAAGCGCGCGGGGATCGAGGCCAGCATCCCCGGCGGGTAGAGCGAGATCTCGCGGCCCGGATCGGACGGCCAGCGGCGCTCCATCCAGATGATCAGCGCCGGCATGATCGCGAACGTCGCGAGCCAGCACAGGACCATGCCCAGGCCGCCGACGATCCCGAAGTGCTTGAACCCGAGGAAGTCCGTCGCGGTCAGCGATCCGTAGGCGATCGAGGCCGCCAGCGCGGCGGTCGACGTCCCCTGCACGGTGTAGCGCGCCGCCGTCCGCACCGCGCGCTCCACGTCGGTGCCGGTGCGCCGCTCCTCGATGTATCTCGCCAGCAGAACCAGGCCGAAGTTGATGCCATTGCCGGGGACGATCGGTCCGAGGAACGCCGAGGAGGCGTTGAGGTGGCCGACGAGGAAGTGGCTGAGGCCGAACGTCCAGGCGCAGCCCACGAACACCGGCAGCGCCAGGATGATCACCGCGCGCCAGCGCCGGTAGTATCCGATCACGAGCAGCGCCAGCAGGAAGAGCGTGATGATCGAGGCGGTGATCAGATCCTCGACCAGCGCGTCCTGCTCCGCGATCAGGTTGGCAAGCTCTCCCGAATAGCCGACCTCCATCTTCGGATCGTGCGAGGCCGGATCGAGCTCGCGGACGATGCGCTCGATCGCTCCGAGGAACTGGCGGTTCCCGGCAATGCCGAAGCCGGTCCCTCTCCGGCTCACCAGCACCGCCACCCGGTGGCCGTCCTCACTCTCGAAGTAACCGCTGGGGAAGCGGGCCATCAGGCCCTGCTTGCTCTGGTACTTCTTCTCGATGTCGCTGAAGTCGAGCTCGACGGGCTTCTTGTCCTCGAGATCCACCAGGAGCGGATTGGCTCGCGCCTTAGCGTCGTTGACCGCGTCCTCGACGCGCTCCTGGATCTCCTCCAGATCTTCGAGATCGACGTACAGCCACTTGTGCTGCTCGAAGAACGACTTCTCCTCGCCCAGCTTGTTGCGCACCGAGCGGATGTTGGGGAGCTTCTTGATGCCCTCCACCAGCGCGTCGGAGAAGCGGCGGTTCGCCTCGCGGCTCGGAGATTCGATGGTGATGTTGAGATAGGATCGGCCGCCGAAGCGACGCTCCAGCTCGTTGAGCGTGAGCACGGATTGCGCGTTCGAGGGGAGGAGCTCCTTCACGTCGGCGCGCGTGTCGCCGAAGAGGCGCGCCGTCCAGTAGCCCATCGGCAACGTGGTGATGAGCGCGATCAGCAGGACGGTGCCGGGACGGCGGAGCACGACGGCGCCGGCGCGATCGAGGAGCGTAGGTCGAGTGATCAAGGCGCCCGAGAGTACACCAATGTCCCCCGGTGAGGCTCGACACAGCACTCCGTCTGGGTGATAGGGGGGCGTCCGAATGTTCTTCGCTCGGATCCATCCGTGGTGAGACCGCGCACCCTCGCCGTCATCACTCTACTCGTCGGGCTCGCGCTCTGTCTGGCGCCTCGTCCGGGCGTCGACAACTCGGCAAACGCGCTGCTCGAGGCGGGCCACGAGGGCCTCTCCGATTACACCGAGTTCCAGCGGCTCTTCGGCACCGACGAGGTCATCGTAGCGCGGGTCGAGCATCCCGATCTGCAAGTTGTCCTGCAAGAAGTCTCGGAGCTGACCGAGCTCTTCCAGAACGACTCGACCATGGAGCGCGTGGTCTCCCCCACCCTCGTCTACCATGCCGAGCTCGACCTCCTCTCGGACGAGGACCTGGGAGGGATGGCGGAGCTCCCCCGGCTGGCGCCGAGGTTCCAGGGCCCGCTCAACCGCGCCCTCGAGCTGCTCGACACCGAACATCCCCGCGCCACCATCTATGCCCTGGGCCGGGTCCTTCCCGCTCAGGAGCGCATCCCGCTCGCCAACGCCCTTGAGGCTCGCAAGCGCGCGTTCTCCGAGAAGGGCGGGCGGATCCTCCTGGCGGGGCCGGCGCTCCTCAACCTGGAGCTCGATCGGGCCGGCCGAGACGTCTCGGGGAAGGCGCTGCCGCTCCTCGCGCTGGTCGCGGTGGTGTTCCTCCTGTTGAACACGCGCAGCGTGATCCTCTCCACCGCGGTGCTCGGCACCACCGCGCTCGGCGTCTTCGCCGGCGACGGCGTGCTGGGGCTCCTCGGGATCTCGACCAACATCATCGTCGACATCAGCAAGCCGCTCCTCTTGGTGCTGATCCTCGCCTCCGGGCTCCACGTCGCGATCGCCTTCGTCCACGAGCGCCAGACCAACGCCACCCCCGCCGAGGCGGCGCGCACGGTGATCGCCGCGAAGCGTCGCGCGGTGGTCCTCGCCCTGCTCACCACCGCGATCGGGTTCGGGAGCCTGGCGGTCTCCTCGGTGGTGCCGATCCGGCGCTTCGGAATGATCGCCGCCGGCGGCTGCCTCTTCGGCATCCCGCTGGTGCTCGTGCTCCTGCCCGCGATCCTCGGCATCGTCGGTGGCCGCGTGCGCCCGCAGCCCGAGGGCCGGCTCGAGGCCTTCTCCGTCGCCACGATTCGCTTCTCGCGCGCGCATCGCGGCCCGATCATCGCGGTCGCGCTCCTGAGCCTGGTGGCGGGGACGCTGGCCCTGTTCCAGCTCACGCCCGATCCGCACGCGATCAAGTACTTCCCGAAGGATCATCCGCTCCGGGTCGACTACGAGGCGCTCGAAGCGTCGGGCCTGGGCCTGTCGACGCTCGAGCTGGTGGTGAGCTCGACCGCCGGGTTCCAACGGCGTGCCCAGCTCGACAAGCTCGACCGCGTCGCCGTGGAGGCCGGCGCCCTCCCCGGCATCCACGCCGCCGTCGCGCTGCCGCTGTTCATGCGCGAGGCCAGCTTCCGCGCCGGCGGGAATGATCAGATCCCCGAGCAGCCGTTGATCGATCAGGCGATGAAGGAGCGCGCATCGGAACTGTCCGACTTCCTGTCCGCCGATCGGAAGAAGGCGCGCGTCTCACTTTTGATCGAGTCGCTCGACGCCGACCGCATCGACCAGCTCGACGCCGCGCTCCGCACGCTGGTCGCGCGAGAGCTGCCGGGCGCCGGCCTGCTGGTCACCGGCAACTACCGCCTGCTCCTGTCGACGCAGCGCAGCCTGATCGACACGATGAAGCAGAGCCTCCTCGGCACCGCGATCCTGATGGAGCTGGCCTTCCTACTCCTCCTGCGGGCCCCCCTGCTCTCGCTGGCGGCGCTGGTGCCCAACGTCTTCCCGGTGGCGGTCAACTACCTCCTGATGTGGCTCCTGGGCATCCCTCTCGATCTGGGGACCGCGATGACGGGAGCGATCGCGCTGGGCATCGCGGTCGACAACACGTTCCACTTCATCGACGGCTGGCGCCAGCACGGCGCGGAGGCGACCGCCCGCAGCACCGGGCGCGCGATGATCGTGACCTCGATCGTGATCGGCGCCGGCTTCCTCTCGCTCCTGATCTCCGACTTCGGGCCGACGCGGAACTTCGGGATGCTCACCGGCATCGTCATGCTCTCCGCGCTCTTCGGCGACATGTGCGTGCTGACGCCGATGCTCGATCTGGTGGCGCGCCGGGGCGACGAATGAGGGTCGTGCCGAAGCCTGCGGCCGTCGCGATCGCGATCGCGTTCGTCGCCGCCGGAGCCTTCGCGCTCGATCACCTGACGGTCTCGACCAAGATCACCCACTTCCTCGAGGGCGGCGAGGAGAACGACCTCACGCGGCTCTCGCAATCGCTGAGCGAGTCGGAGCTCCTCCGGACGATCATCGTGACGGTCGAGACCGACAGCGCGGATCACTCGGCCGCCGCCATCGAGGATCTCTCGGCGCGGCTGGCGAAGGTGGCGGGCGTGGCCTGGGTGCGGAGCGGCGTCGATCCGGAGCTGGAGCAGGCGGTTCGCTCGCTGTACTTCGACCGCCGCCTCTACTTCGCCAGCGATCGGCCCGACGAGCTCGACCTATCCGACCAGGGGCTGGAGGCCGCCGCCCGTGAGCTCAAGCGGCAGCTGGCGCTCCCCACCTCCACGCTGATCCGCCCGATGGTCACGGCCGATCCGCTGCTGGCG
Source organism: uncultured delta proteobacterium (assembly GCA_963803435.1). Lineage (GTDB taxonomy): Bacteria > Myxococcota > Kuafuiibacteriia > Kuafuiibacteriales > Kuafuiibacteriaceae > CAWDML01. The sequence goes on from CAWDML010000001.1 coordinate 2,839,105, forward strand.
TTCCTCGGCCAGCTCCTCCGCATGCGTGCCGCCCGCACCGGCGACCTCGAGCTCCACCACGGCCGCTTCGTCACGCCCGACGGCAGGTTTGGGGTCGCCTTCCTCGCCTCCAAGGAGTCGCCCTTCAAGGGCCAGGCACCGCTGGTGGACGCGATGGACCGCGTCTTCGCCGAGACCCGCGCGGCCCATCCCGAGATCCGCGGCATCGAGGAGAGCGGCGTCCATCGCTTCGCCGTGAGCTCCGAGCGATCGATCGTCGCCGACGTCTCCCGGATCTCCACGTTGTCCACCTTGGGCGTCCTGATCCTCTTCCTGATCCTCTTCCGCTCGTTCCGCTACGTGATCCTGACGCTGATCCCCATGGTCACCGGGATCTGCGCCTCGATCACCGCCTGCGCGATCGGCTTCCCTTCGATCCACGGCGTCACGCTGGCATTCGGAAGCTCGATGATCGGCGTCTGCGTGGATTACGGCGTCCACCTGCTCAACCACCACGCCCTCTCCACCGAGAAGACCACGCCCGCCCAGACACTCGCGCGCGTATGGCCGGGTCTGGTCCTCGGCTGCGCCACCACCGCCGCCGGGCTGGCCGCGATGCTGTGGACCACCTTCCCCGGGATCAAGGAGATCGCCGTGTTCTCGGTGGTCGGCGTGATCGCGTCGCTCGCCACCACGCGCCTGGTGCTCCCCGCGTTCCTGCCGCTGGCGCGAACGCCGGTGAAGCTCCACCGCGCGCTCGCCGACGCCCTCGGCCGCGCCCTCGACGCGGTGCTGTCCCGCCGCCGCCTGATCCTCCTCGGCTGGATCCCGATCATCGCGATCGCCGCGGTCGGCTATCCGCGCCTCACCTGGAACGATCAGCTCTCCGCGCTCAACCACCTCGATCCCGCGCTCTTGGCGGAGGACGTCCGCGTGCGCGAGCGCGTGTCCCGCATGGAGGGCGGGCAGATCGTGGCGGTGGTGGGCGACACCGAGGAGCAGGCCCTCGAGCGCAATGACCGCGTGTATCAGGCGCTCGAGCGCGGCGGCCACGTGGAGCAGTTCCGGTCCCTCCACGCGTTCCTCTGGTCGGAGAGGCTCCAGCGCGAGAACCTCGAGAAGATCGAGGGCGCCGGGCTGGCCGAGCGTCTCCCGGCCGCCTTCGCGAAGGAGGGCTTCTCGGCCGACGCCTTCGCGCCCTTCGTGAAGAGCCTGACGGCCACCGTGGCGCCGCTGTCGTGGTCCGATCTGGAGGCCACGCCGATCGGTCCGTTGATCCGCCCGTTCCGCGGCGAGCTCGAGGGGAAGACGGCGCTCTACACCTTCGTGCGCGGTGTCAAGGATCCGGAGGCGCTCGCCGCCGACCTGGCGCCGATCGAGGGCGCGTTCTACTTCGATCAGCACCGATTTCTCGCCGAGGCCTACGGCCGCTACCGCGAGCGGACGATGGAGCTGATGGGGTTCGGTCTGGTGATCGTCTTCCTGATCGTGCTGATCCGCTACCGGAGGATGCGGCTGACGATCGCGGCGTTCGTCCCCTCGCTGCTGGCCGCCGCCTCCACGCTCGGCTTCCTGGGGATCGTCGGGCTGGAGGCGAACCTCATGCACCTGGTCGCGCTGCTCCTGGTGCTGAGCATGGGCGTCGACTATGGCATCTTCATGGTCGAGCACCGCACGCCCGGCGTGGAGCGATCAGCGTCGTTGCTCTCGATCGTGATCGCGTGCCTCACCACCGTGCTCTCGTTCGGCGCGCTGGCGCTGTCGAGCAACCCGGCGCTGCGCGCGCTCGGAGTCGCGGTGTTCGTCGGTGATGTGCTCGCGCTCCTCCTGGCGCCGACCGCGCTCGGATTGCTTCCGGAGCGGGATCGATCGCTTGACCCGACCGGCATTGACCCCTAAGAGCCCCCATGCGCATTTGCCCGCTGGCGCTCCTCTCCCTGGCGCTGTTCGCGTGCGAGCAGAAGCCCGGCGCCGATCAGACCGACAAGAGCGGTCAGCCGCCCGAGACCAGCGGCGAGGCGGAGACCGACGAGCCCGTCCCGGCCCCCGGCGACACGATCCTGATCGGTGAGGTCGCCTCGCTCAGCGGCGCGCAGGCGACCTTCGGGATCTCGTCGCGCAACGGGATCGAGATGGCGATCAGGGAGGTCAACGCCGCCGGCGGGGTCAACGGCAAGAAGCTGGCTGTGCGCGTGTACGACGATCAAGGCAAGCCGGAGGAGGCCGCCAACGCAGTCACGCGGCTGATCGCGCAGGACGGCGTGAAGGTGATCCTCGGCGAGATCGCCTCCACCAATTCGCTGGCGATGGCCCCCAAGGCGCAAGCTGCGCAGATCCCGATGATCTCGCCGTCTTCCACCAGCCCCAAGGTGACCGAGGTCGGCGACTACATCTTCCGGGTCTGCTTCATCGATCCGTTCCAGGGCCTGGTGATGGCCAGGTTCGCGCGCGAGAGCCTCAAGGCGAAGACCGGCGCGATCCTCCGCGATCAGAAGAGCGACTACTCGATCGGCCTGGCCGAGGTCTTCGCCGAGCAGTTCGCGAAGATGGGCGGAAAGATCGTCTCCACCGAGGCCTTCGCCCAGGGCGACACCGACTTCCGCGCGCAGCTCACCTCGATCAAGGGCAAGAAGCCCGACGTCCTCTTCGTCCCCGGCTACTACACCGACGTCGGCTTGATCGCTCGCCAGGCCCGCGAGCTCGGGATCCGGTCCACGCTGCTCGGCGGCGACGGCTGGGAGTCGGAGAAGCTCTTCGAGCTGGGCGGGAGCGCCGTCGAGGGCGCGTACTATTCGAACCACTACTCGGTCGAGGATCCCTCACCGCGGGTCCAGCGGTTCCTGACCGCCTACCAGAAGGCCTACGGCGTGGTCCCCGACTCGCCGGCGGCCCTCGGCTACGACGCCACCATGGTCGCGGTCGAGGCGATGCGACGCGCGCCCGATCTCTCCGGCCCATCGCTCCGCGACGCCATCGCCGCCACCAAGGACTTCGAGGGCGTCGCCGGCAAGATCACCATCGATGAGAACCGCAACGCGATGAAGCCGGCCGTCGTGCTTCAGGTGTCCGGCGGCAAGGTCAAGTTCGTCACCAGCATCAGCCCCTGAGGCATGGCCGACTTCTTCCAGCACCTCATCAACGGCCTCGCCTCCGGCACCATCTACGCCCTCGTGGCCCTGGGCTACACGATGGTCTACGGCGTGCTGAAGCTGATCAACTTCGCCCACGGCGACGTGATGATGGTCGGCTGCTACGTCGGCTACGCCACCGCGCTCGAGCTGGGGCGCGAGCGCCAGTCGTCTTTCCTCGGCGTCATCCTGGTCTTCCTGGCGGCCATGGCGAGCTGCGCGCTGCTCGGCTTGCTGATCGAGCGGTTCGCGTACCGCCCGCTCCGCGACAAGCCCCGCCTCACCTCGTTGATCACCGCCATCGGGATCTCGTTCACGCTCTCCTACGGCTTCCAGCTCGACTTCGGGCCGCTGCCCGGCGCCGCGCCCAAGGCCTTCCCGGAGATCATCCGCCCCGTTGAGTGGCTGATCGTGTTCGGCGATCGCGACGTCGTGATCTGGAACTGGCAGCTGATCTCGTTCGGCATCGCGATCGCGCTGATGCTCGGCGCTGCAGTATCTGGTGTTCCGCACCCGCTTCGGCAGAGCCATGCGCGCGGTGAGCTTCGATCACCGGACCGCCGGCGCTGATGGGCATCCCCACCGATCGCGATCATCGCAGTCACGTTCATGCTGGGCTCGCGCGCTCGCGGCCTGCGCCGGCATCCTCTACGCGATCAAGGACACCGCCATCCAGCCGCTGATGGGCCTCTACGTCGGCCTGAAGGCGTTCGTGGCCGCGGTGATCGGCGGGCATCGGCAACGTCGCCGGGCGCCGTGGTCGGCGGCCTGCTCCTGGGCCTGGTCGAGGAGTTCGTCGTCGGCTACACCGCCTCGAGCTGGCGCGACGCCGTCGCGTTCGGCTTCCTGATCGTCGTCCTGCTCGTCAAGCCGGAGGGCCTGTTCGGCCGGGCCGTCGCCGGAGAAGGTGTGAGCCGAGATGGCCCGCGTCCCGATGGCCCTCCGCGGCGTGCTGCCGGTCCTGATCGCGCTCCCCTTCCTGGCGGCGCTCGACCTGGTGCACGCGCTCGATGCCGTTCTTCATCTACCTCGCGTCGATCGTCGGGCGTGAACATCATCCTGGCGGTGTCGCTCAACATCGTGAACGGAATGACCGGACAGTTCTCGATCGGCCACGCCGGATTCATGGCGGTGGGCGCGTACATGGGCGGCAAGCTGAGCCTGGCGCTGTCCTCGATGGCGATCTCGGGCCTGCCCGTGCCGATGTCCGATCAGATGCATGTTCGTGCTTCTCGCTCCTCGCCGGCGGCGCCTCTGCGGCCGTGTTCGGCTTCGTCGTGGGCCTCCCCTCGCTCCGCCTCAAGGGCGACTATCTCGCGATCGTCACGCTCGGCTTCGGCGAGATCATCCGCGTCATCGTGCAGAACACCGAGGCCCTCGGGCGCGCGCTCGGGCTCTCCGGGCATCCCGCAGTACCTCGAGCCTCTTCATGGTCTGGCTCTGGGTCTTCCTCACCGTGCTGGTCGGCGCGCCGGATCGCCTCCTCCACGCACGGGCCGATCGCTGCTGGGCGGTCCGCGAGGACGAGGTCGCCGCCGAGGCGATGGGCGTGGACACCACCGCCTACAAGGTGCGCGCGTTCGTGATCTCCTCGTTCTTCGCCGGCGTTGCAGGCGCGCTGTTCGCGCACTTCGTCCCGATCATCAACCCCGGCTCCTTCACGTTCGTGAAGTCGATGGAGGTGGTGGTGATGGTGGTGGCGGGCGGCCTGGGATCGACCAGCGGCGCCGTGGGCGCAGCGGTCATTCCTCACGCTTCTGCCGGAGGCGATGCGGACGGTCTTCGCCTCGGGCGCAGGCGACATGGTCGATGGCGCAGCGGGTCGACCAGATCCGCATGCCCGTCTACGGCCTGCTCCTGGTGGCCTGATGCTGGCGCGACCGCAGGGCATGCTCGGCACCAAGGAGATCTCGGCAGCTCGGCTGGATGCGGCGCCTGCGGAGGTCGCCGAAGCCGTGAGCGACGCCGTCCTCTCCGGCAGAGCACGTCGGCATCCGGTTCGGCGGTCTGACCGCACTCGACGACTTCAACCTGACGGTCGGCACGGACGATCTGTTCGGGCTCATCGGCCCCAACGGTGCCGGCAAGACCACCGCCTTCAACCTCCTCACTGGCGTGTACCTCCCCACCACCGGAGAGATCCGCGTCTCGGGCACGCGGGTGAACGGGAGGAAGCCGCACCAGATCAACCGTCTCGGGCTGGCGAGGACGTTCCAGAACATCCGGCTCTTCAAGGAGCTCACGGCCATCGACAACGTACGGGTGGCGCGCCTCGCCGAGGCCGCGCGCCCGCTCTTCTCGAAGGGCGTCACACGGCGCCTGCCCTGGCTTCAGCCCTGGAACAACTACTACGACTGGTGGCGCGCCCTGCTGCTCACGCCCGGATACCTTCGCGAGGAGCGGGAGGTGACCGAGAGCTCAGAATCGTTGCTCGAGGTGATGGGCCTCCTTCACCGCCGCGACGAGGTTTCGAAGAACCTCCCCTACGGCGAGCAGCGGCGCCTCGAGATCGCGCGCGCGCTCGCCACGCGCCCCAGCGTGCTCCTCCTCGACGAGCCTGCCGCCGGCATGAATACCAAGGAGAAGATCGATCTGATGGACCTGATCCAGCAGCTCCGCGAGCGCTTCTCGCTCGGGATCCTGGTGATCGAGCACGACATGAAGCTGGTGATGGGGATCTGCGAGATCGATCACCGTGCTCGATCACGGCGAGACCATCGCCGTCGGTTCACCGAGCGAGGTCAAGCGCGATCCCAAAGTGATCGAAGCCTACCTCGGCGACGCCTCGCCGGTGCAGAAGGGCGCCTGATGGAGGTCCTCGGAGAGCGCGAGGCGAAGCGAGACGATCCTGGAGGTCGCCGACCTCGCGGTCGCGTACGGCGCCGATCAGCGCGCTGCGCGGGATTTCGCTGTCGATCGGGAGGGGCGAGGTCGTCGCGCTGATCGGCGGCAACGGGGCCGGCAAGAGCAGCACGCTCCGCGCCGTCAGCGGGATGCTCCGGCCGAACGGGGGCCGGATCGTCTTCGACGGTCGAGACGTCACCGGGCTCCCTTCGCACGCGCTCGTTCCGCGCGGCATGGCGCACGCGCCCGAGGGACGCGGGATCTTTCCCAACATGACGGTCGAGGAGAACCTCGACCTGGGCGCGTACGTCCGGCGCGACGCCGCCGGCATAGACGAGGATCGCGCCGCTGCGTTCCGCCTCTTCCCGCTGCTCGAGGAGCGCAGGCGGCAGTCCGCCGGCACGCTCTCGGGAGGGGAGCAGCAGATGCTCGCGATCTCCCGGGCGCTGATGAGCCGACCTCGCCTCCTCCTGCTCGACGAGCCCTCCCTGGGCCTGGCGCCCCAGATCGTGGCCCGCATCTTCGAGACGCTGCGCGAGGTGAACGCGCGGGGCGTCTCGATCCTCCTGGTGGAGCAGAACGCCCACCTCGCGCTGTCCCTCGCGCACTACGGCTACGTGCTGGAGACGGGCGAGCTCGTCATGGCGGGTCCGGGCCGCGCGCTCCTCGAGAGCCCGCAGGTCCGCGAAGTGTATCTGGGCGAGTGATCGCAGCGGTGGCGTCCGACGGGGGCGTGCGGCGCCTGGCCGAACGCCGGTCGATCATTGCGGTAGGGAGTAGTGGACGGCCTCGATGACCGCGTCGTTGAACGCCTCATGGAAGAAGCCGCGTACCTTTTCGGCGATCCCGCGCTGGGTGAAGGGGACGCCGACCTGAATGACCGCTGAAATGTCGTCGGTTCGATCGGTGATCGAGTCCTCTGCCTGGCCGGCGTAGGCGCTCGCGATCCGGTCGCGGACCAGGGCGAAGTCGGTGCGGTCGCGATCGTCGCTGGAAAGGAGGAGGTACGGGCCATCGGGGTGCTTGAACACGTGCACTGCGTGATAGCTCTTCCCGGCGGTGCTCTTGAAGCCGACCCAGATCGAGGTGACGCTCTCGTCCGGACGCTCGCTCGCTTCCAGCCATTCGGGCGTGACGTTCTTGAAGCTCGGGTTCTCCGCCGCGTACTTCTCGCGCTCGACCGCCGAGCTCGCGTCTTGCCTCTCGAAGTAGGCGCGAAGGTCATCGGAGTAGTCGTCCTTCTTGGCTGCGTCTCCGACGTAGAGCAGCCGATGGGCTTCGAGATCTCCGATCAGGGACCGCGTGAAGATGGCGCGACCGTCACTCACGGCGATGTTGTTGATGACCAGACCCTGCGTCAGCTCCAGGATGAAGTGCTTCTCATCCGGGAACACACGGTCCTCGACGGAGAGGTAGCGGTACCATAGCCGGATCTCGATCAGATAGCCGGGCGGCGCACGCTGCACCACGATCCGGTTGCTGACCTGATCATACTCGGCGTGACGCACTTGCTCCGGATCCGCGCTGATCGAGTAGTCGTAGAGCTCACCGAAGAGATCCAGCTCGATGATGATGTTCTTCGCGTCGATCTTCCCTGCGTTCTTGATCCGCAGCAGCGCGAAGCGGTTTGGAAAGGCCTCGCGCATCCTGGCTCGCTCCTGCTCCAGTGCGAGGAACTCGCGTGCTCCGCCAGCGCCGAGGGCGCTCTCGAGCTTCGCTGCATCTCCCTCCAGGGTGCTGTTGAACCACATCCGCAGGCTGGCGAGCGTCTGAGTCACCGTGCTGCTCTGGCCGAGGACCTCGACGGTCGACCCGTGATCACGCCCTCCCAGCACCTCCTCCCCAACAGGATGGCGCGCGAGCAGTCGAGCGTACTTCGAAAAGAGCGCCTGGCGATCCCGCATCACCCGGCCCGGCCACTCGCTCGGATGATCGCTCCGCCGGGAGTAGTACGGAAATCCCGGGAAGGTCTCCACCTGATCCATGACCTGGGCCATGGGATCGACCGCGAACGGATCGATCATCTCCGCGATCGCCACCGAATACTCGACCTTCGGGATCGGCTCGAAGACCGAAGCCGGCAGGATCCGCGGCAGAATGATCGCGAGTCCCAGGAACAGGATAGCGGTCATTCCGACGATGAAGGTGAGGTTGATGACTCGGGTCATCAGGGTGATCTTGGCTTCGGGATCGATCGGAGCGAGGAGCGACACCGGCATCAACCGAGGAAGCGAGTAGGAGACGATCGACACGATGATCGCCGTGATTGCGAGCAGGAAGGTGAAGTTGATGATCTGGGTGAGGATCTCGAACGAACCCTCGGCTGTGAGCGGGGTGATGATGCCCGCGCGAAGCACCCGCGAGAAGACGAGGTAGACGAGGAGGAGCAAGAGGCCTCCGCCGCCGACGTAGCGACGAAATTGCACCAGGAGGCGCAGCGACCCGGATGGGTTCATGCCTCTTCGTTGGCTCGCTTCTTCAGAAGGCCGGTCCACACGAAGCTGCCGATGCCGAGCACCACGGCGACCAAGGCCAACCAGAACAGATACGAGAGGACTCTACTGATCAGGAGCGCGGTCTGATCAGAGCCGACGCTGGAGAAGACATTCATCTCGAGGATCTTCGCGTAGACGAAGTACAGGGCCAGGACGACGAGGCCGGCCAGCGAGAGCGGCGTCCGAATGCGCTCGATGATTCCCGAAACGGCTTCCATTGCGGATCGATCTTAAAGCTGAGCCGAGCGCGATGGGCTGGGACAACGGTCCCACATGGGCGGGCACCTGCTGGAGACGGGCGAGATCGTCATGGCGGGTCCGGGCCGCCCGCTCCTCGAGGGCCCGAGGGTCCGCAAAGTGTATCTGGGCGAGTGATCGCGGGTGTGGCGTCCGACGTGCATGCGCGAGAAGGGAGGAAGTGGTGGGGAATACGTTCAAGCCGCCGTGCGACGAAGGGCTCCTCTTGGCGCCGAATGCCGCGGCCTCGGCGGCGCCCTTGGACGGGCCCTGGATCCTGGCCGCCACGATCCTCGGATCCAGCATGGCCTTCATCGACAGCACCGTGGTCAACGTGGCGCTCCCGGCGCTGCAGGCCGACTTCTCGGCGACGGTCCTCGACGCACAGTGGGTCGTCGAGTCGTATGCGCTGCCGCTGGCCGCGCTGCTCCTGGTGGGCGGATCGCTCGGCGATCGCTACGGGCGCCGCCTGATCTATGCGCTCGGCATCGCCGTCTTCGCCCTCGCCTCGGCGTGGTGCACGCTGGCGCCGAGCGTCGGCCAGCTCATCCTGGCGCGCGCGATCCAGGGCGCCGGGGCGGCGCTGCTCGTCCCCGGCAGCCTTGCGATCATCAGCGCTTCGTTCGGGGACGAGGCGCGCGGTCGAGCGATCGGCACGTGGTCCGCCTTCACCTCGATCACCGCGGCGGTGGGACCGGTGATCGGCGGCTGGCTCGTCGAGAATATCTCGTGGCGCGCTGCGTTCTGCATCAACGTCCCGATCGCCGTCGTCGTCCTGACCCTCCTCTTCTGGCGCGTGCCCGAGAGCCGGGGCGCGGCGCAGCACTCCCGGCTCGACTGGCCCGGCGCCGCGCTCGTCACCCTCGGGCTGGGCGCCGCGGTCTACGGGTTGATCGAGTCCTCCCGGTTCCACTTCGCACATCCGATCGTGATCGGGTCGCTCGGCGGCGGCGTGGCGCTGCTGGCCGCCTTCGTGCTCGTGGAAGCCCGCGCCCCCGATCCGATGCTCCCCCTGGGCCTGTTTCGCTCGCCCCATTTCCGCGGCGCCAACGTGCTCACGCTCCTCCTCTACGCCGCGCTGAGCGGGGCGCTCTTCTTCCTCCCGCTCGATCTGATCCAGGTTCAAGGCTACTCGGCCACCGCCGCCGGCGCCGCGCTGCTCCCGTTCATCCTGCTCATGTTCTTCCTCTCCCGCTGGTCCGGCGGGCTGGTCGCACGCTACGGGCCGCGCCGGCCGCTGATCATCGGGCCCGCGATCGCCTCGGCCGGGTTCGTCCTCCTCGCCGTGCCCGACGTCGGCCGGACCTACTGGGTGACGTTCTTCCCCGCGGTCGTGGTGCTGGGTCTGGGGATGGCGGTCAGCGTCGCGCCCCTGACGACCACGGTGATGAGCGCCGTCGAACAGAACCGCGCCGGCGTCGCCTCCGGCGTCAACAACGCCGTCTCGCGCACGGCGGGGCTCCTGGCGGTGGCCGTGTTCGGGATTGTGATGCTCCAGATGTTCGACCTCAGGCTCGACGAACACCTGCGAACCGCCGACCTCACGCAGGCGGAGCGGACCGTGCTCGGACAGGAGCGACTGCGGCTGGCCGACATGCCGGTGCCGGCCACTCTCGACCGCGAGACCCGCACCGAGATTGAAGCCGCCATCGACGATGCCTTCGTCTTCGGGTTCCGCTGCCTCATGCTCGTCGCCGCGGGCCTGGCGGCGGCCGGAGCGGCGACCGCGTGGTGGATGATCCCGGACCGCTCCCCTCGATGATCACACCTCACCGATATCCCGCACGGTGGTGGTAAAGCGGACATGCTCCGCATCGCAGCTCTGACGGCGGCCGTGCTCCTGTGCGCGTGCGACCTCGGCGGCAGCGCGACCGACCGCGGCGTCACGCCCGGGCTCCCGTTCGACGTCAACGTCTCGCGCGCCGCGGCCGCACCCTTCTGCAAGGGGGCGTCACCTCGGGCCTGATCATGCATGTGATCGCCTACCTGGGCGCCGGCGTGCTGTGAGAGGAGGGGATATCGTGTTCGCTGAGGCGATCGATGATCTGCTGGAGACGTTCGGGAGAAGAAGTACCGAGGAAGGCATTGGTCTGCATGGCGGTGATCGAGATCTTCACGTACGGGGGGTGCGAGGAGATGACCACGGAGATCGGACCCCACTGGGCGTCGACGATGAAGAAGGTGTAGTGGGTGACGAAGCCGAGTCGTCGCTCCAGGTTTCGATTCCACGGTAGAGCGCTTCCATCTTCAGCGGCATCCAACGACGCTCGCGAATCGGCCCTACGAGCGCACGATCCGAACTCGCAACGCTCAACTGACGACTCTCGACCTCCAGAAACCGGTAGCCATCGGTTCGCCACAACCTCTCCCCGCCCTCTCCTCTTCGCCTCCCCGGCTCTGCAAGAGGCGGGGACCAAGCTGGCTTCACCATGAAGCCCATCGGCCGCATCTTCGTCATCGGACTCATCTTCCTCTTCACCAGCGTCGCCTGGCTCATCCTGGGCGGCGTCATGAACCAGCGCTCCAGCGATCAGCGCTGGAAGCTGCAGCAGAACGTCTCCGAGCTCTGGGGTCAGCCGCAGGCACAGCGCGCGCCGGTGCTCACGTTCCGCTGGACCACGCCGCGCCAGGTGCTGCGCCAGGAGCAGGTCGGCAAGAACATCCGCACGATCCGCGAGACGGTCATCGACGCGCACGAGAAGCCTGTCGCGCCCGACTCGACGACGCTGGGCGTGAAGCTGGCCCTCGATCAGCGGCTGAAGGGGTTGATGTGGTACTCGCTCTACGACGTCGCCTTCGACGGCCGCTGGACCTACGTCCATCAGGACGACCAAGGCGGCGAGCTCGCGATCGCGTTCACCTTTCCCGACGCGACCGGCATCTACGACGACTTCCACTTCACCATCAACGGCAAGTCGATCGAGCTGTCGCCGCAGAACGGCGTGGTGCAGACGAGCATCCCGGTGGCGAAGGGCGATCAGATCGAGCTCTCCATCGGATACCTCTCCCGCGGCATGGACTCCTGGAGCTACGTCCCCTCCGACGGCGTGGCCAGCCTCGCCAACTTCGACGTCGACCTCACCACCGACTTCGACGAGATCGACTTCCCCGGAAACTCCATGTCGCCCTCGTCGAAGACCAAGATCGACGGCGGCTGGGCGCTGCGCTGGAGCTTCCGGCGCGTGATCACCGGTTACAAGATCGGCATGGTGATGCCGACCAAGATTCAGCCGGGCGAGCTCGCCTCGGAGCTCTCCTTCTCGGCCCCGATCTCGCTCCTGTTCTTCTTCCTCATGATCTGGGTGGTCTCGACGCTCAAGAAGATCGAGATCCACCCGATCAACTACTTCTTCCTCGGCGGCGCCTTCTTCGCCTTCCACCTGCTGTTCTCGTACTCGGTCGATCACCTCACGCTCGTCCCCGCGTTCATCCTGGCGAGCACCGTCAGCATCCTCCTGGTGGTGACCTACCTCCGGCTGGTGGTGTCGAACCGGTTCGCGTTCGTCGAGGCGGCGCTGGCGCAGCTCATCTATCTGGTCGGCTTCTCGCTGGCGCACTTCTGGGACGGGTATACCGGCCTCACGGTCACCTGCCTCTCGATCCTGACGCTCTTCCTGCTGATGCAGCTGACCGGCCGCATCCGCTGGACCGAGATGCTGACGGTGCGGCGCAACGAGGACGGTCGGATGAGCCCTTCCTGACGCTGGAGGCGAGCCGTCGTATCATCGCGCGGTGACGGTCTCCATCGTCCGTGACACCCGCTTCCGCGATCACGATCCCGGACCCGGCCACCCCGAGCGACCCGAGCGTCTCAAGGCGATCGACAACCTGCTCGAGAGCCCCAAGGCCAGCGACCTCGAGATGCACCGGATCGCGCCCCGCGCCGCGACGCGCGCCGAGCTCGAGCTCAACCACGACCCCTCCTATCTCGACGCCCTCGACCGCGTCCGCGGGCGCTCCGCGCGCCTCGACCCCGACACTTCAGCCAGCGAGCGCTCGATCGAGATCGCCTATGAAGCCGCCGGGTCGACGATCGATCTGTTCACCGCGATCGCGAAGAAGGAGGCGCCGCCGGGAATCGCGCTGGTGCGCCCGCCCGGGCATCACGCCCCTCCGGATCGCGCGATGGGCTTCTGTCTGATCAACAACATGGCGGTGGCAGCGCGATCGTTGATCGCGAATGGTCTCGCCGAACGCATCGTCATCTACGATTGGGACGTCCACCACGGGAACGGCACGCAGGATTCGTTCTATCGCGATCCTCACGTCCTCTACCTCTCGACGCACCAGTCACCGTTCTATCCCGGCACCGGGAGCAGCAAGGAGATCGGCGAAGGCAAGGGCGAAGGGACGACGCTCAACGTCCCGCTCGCGGCCGGCACCGACGACGCGAAGCTCCTCGAGGCCAACCGCGAGCTGCTCCTCGCGAAGGCGCGCGCCTTTCACCCGGACATGATCCTCATCTCGGCGGGCTTCGACCCGTACGAGCGGGATCCGCTGGGCGGCTTCCGGATCACGATCGACGGCTTCGGGGAGCTGGCGGCCCGCTGGCGCGAGCTCGCCGATCAGGTGGCCGGCGGGCGCATCGCTGCGGTGCTGGAGGGCGGATACGATCTCGACGGCCTGGCGCGCTCGGTGCTGGCGCTGCTCCGCCGGTGGGACACCTGAGGGCGGACGGTCAGAAGGACTGGAGGAACGCCAGCAGAGCGGCGCGATCTGCCGGCGCCAGCGCCTGATACGCCGCCTGGCTCGCCGCCGCCTCGCCCTCGTGGCGCGCGATCGCATCCTCGATGGAGTACGAGCGTCCATCGTGCAGGTAAGGCGCAGTCTCGCTGAGCCCCCACAGCGGCGGGGTCCGGAACTGCCGCATGGACGCGTTGCCCGCGGCGATCCCGCGATAACCGGCCGGTGCGACGTCGTGGAGCAGGAGGTCGCTGTAGAGGGGCACGGGCGTGCCGTCGGAGGCCGTCAGGGCCGGCACGTGACAACCCGCGCATCCGACGTCACCGAACAGGGCCTCACCCGCGGCCTCGAGCGCGGCGTCGACGGGCTTCCGGTGGGGCGGCGCGAGCAGATCCATGTAGAACACCAGCGCCTCCAAATCTTCGAGCGAGACCTCCGGGTCGCTCGCACCATCTTGATCGCTGAGCTTGCCGAACGTCTGGCCGGGCTCGGCCGGGACGGTCACACCCACCTCGTTGCTCATGCCGTCGCGGGCGAACTCGTGCACGGATGGGACGTCGGCCTTCCAGCCGAGCCGGCCGAGACGACCGTCGGCGGTCCGCTGCGCGACCCCGCGGATGCCGTCGCCGTCGGCGTCCTCCGGATCCTCACGCGCCAGGATCTCGGCGTCCGGGATCTGATCGATGCGCCCGACGCCGAGGACGAGCGGCGGCTGGCGGTGCTCGAACGTGTTGGCCTCGGGATCGACAGGCGCTCGCGCCGGCATCACCAGGAGCTTGTGCGCGATCGATCCCGCGCTGCACTGCGTGTAGCGGAAGGGCGTGGTCGAGGTATCGACGATCCCCTGCCGCGTGACGTTGACGCCTGCGGGGCCGGCACCGCCGATCACCGGATCGAAGTGGCAAGCGCGGCAGGAATCTCCGTTGTAGCGCGGCCCGAGCCCACCTCCGAGGCTGAAATCGCGGTCGAAGACCTCGCGACCCTTGCGGAACCTCTCCTTCTCCGCCGGGTCGAGGCTGCGCCAGGGGCCGCCGTACTCTCCGACCGACGGGATCGGCTCGTCGGGAGCGAGCAGCCCCTCGGTGCGCTGGTCTCTGCCGCCGAGCGACTCGAGGAAGCCGACCACCGACGCGCGCTCGCTGTCGGAGAGCGCGAGGTAGCGATCGCGGGCGGCCGTGGCCTCACCACCGTGGAGCCGGATCGCCTGGTCGAGGGTGTCTGCGCGACCGTCGTGAAGGTACGGCGCCACGGCGGCCACACCCCACAGCGGCTGGGTGCGGAACTCCGAGCCGGTCGCCTCCTTCATGAAGATGCCGTCCGCCAGCTCGGCGCCCATGTCGTGCAGCAACAGATCGGAGTAGAGCGGGATCAGGCCGCGCGGTCCCAGGAGCGCCGGCACGTGGCACTTGTCGCAGCCGACGTCGCCGAACAGCGCGCGGCCCGCCTCGGTCGCAGGCGTCTGTGCCTCGGGCCTCGGCGCGGCCAGCAGCATCGAGAACGAGACCAGGTCGAACAGATCCTGCTCCGCGAGCTCGGGATCGGGCGCGTCGTCCAGGTCCACCGTCGGCACGTCGGGCGCGGCCGCCTGGCCTCTCACGGTGGCTCCGATCTCGGGCGAGAGACCCCGCATCGTGTGGCCCACGTTGCTGGGCACGGGAAGCTGCGCTCGGAGCGCGTCTCGAAGGGGAGCGCTGGTGATACCAAGGTGGTTGAAGAGCGGGCCGCGGATGAAGCCCTCGATCGATACGGTCTGCGACTTGCGACCGAAGCGTCCCACGAAGCCGCGATCGTAGTTCGGCCGACCGCTGATCCCATCGCCGTCGGCGTCGTCAGGATCGGCGTTCTCGAGGATCGCGTCGTCGGGGAGCTCCGCCAGCAGGCCCACGCCGAAGAAGGGGATCGCGTTTCTCAGCGCGGCGATGTTGGTGGCGGGCGCGTCCGGGACCCGTACGGCGCCGGCCGGATCGTACTGCTGCTGGATGCCGTTGACGCCGGTGGCGGTGAAGACGCCGGCCTCGTTCATGTTGCCCACCAGCAGGAAGTTCCGGTAGCGGCCCGAGCTGCCTCCGAACACGGGCTTCTCGTGGCAGGCACCGCAGAACGTGACGTTGAAGCTGGGCCCGAGGCCCTCCTCGGGAGTGAAGCGCCGTTTCAGGACCTCCCGCCCGCGCATGAACGTGTCCAGCTGCTCGGCGCTCGCGAAGGCCACCGGCTCACCGAGCTCCGCGAAGATCCCGTCGGCGATCGACGGCGGCGCGGGGGGCGGCACCTCTTCGTCTCCGCTGCAGGCGAAGAGTCCAAGCGAGAAGAGGGGCCAGGCGAGGAGGAGGTGGGGCCGGCGAATTTTTTTCACAGAGCGATCTCCCGAGCCAACATCCTCCGTTGAACCCACGAGGAGACCTCTGCGGCAGCACCGCGATTTGTTTGGGGCCGGCTCGAGGTCCACGAACTCGAGGTCGGGCTCAGGCATCGGCCAGCTCGACGCGGAGCTGGCGCTTGATCTTGCTGATGATCTGGCTGACGCGCGACTGGGTCACGCCGAGCAGGTCGCCGATCTCCTGAAGAGTGAGCTCTTCCTTGTAATACAGCGACATGATGTTCTGCTCGCGCTCGGGCAGGCGGGCCAGGGCCTCTCCCAGGAGCTCCGCGCGCTCGCGGCGGATCAGGCTCTCCTCGATGTCCTCGGCCTCCTGCCAGCAGGACTCGACCGCCATCTCGCCGAGGAGCGACGGATCGATCGCCTGCGGAGCTGCAGGAAGCTGAGCGGCGCGGCTGAGCTGCTGGACCGTGATGTTTGCGCCCGCGGCGATCGAAGCGTCGTCCGCGGGTCGGCCGGTCTCACGCTCGATGGCCTCGCGGGTCTCGGCGACCGAGCGGACACGACGGCGCTGGCGGCGGGTCAGGTGGTCCAGACCGCGCAGCTCATCCTGCACCGCGCCCCGAACACGGATACGCGCGTACGTCTCGAAGGGGACGCCCTTGGTCGGGTCGAAGCCTTCGAACGCCTGGAGCAGCCCGAGCATCGCCGCCGCCTCGAGCGCCTCGCCCTCGACCATCGACGGCACGCGGCCCTTCACGCTTCGAACGACGCCTTTGAGCATCGGGAGGTAGGCAAGAATCTCGGAATCGGCTCGGCGCGTTGCGGTCAGCATGCGCGTCCTATGAGCACGGGTCGTGCCATTCAGAGACACGGGCGTCTCACACGAAAACGGCGGCGACTGTCAAAATCACGACGCGCGCAGCCTCCGGACCTCGCGCGCGTCTCCAAGTGAAACGAGCCGGAATGGCCTCTCTCGGCGTCTCTCGGAGGCGTCGAAACTTTGACCGCTCGCCGGGGGGTGCCAAAGGTTCGACACCTTCTTCGGGTAGACTCGGCGGGCTTGGCTCGGTCGCGGCCGCTCCTGCTGCTCGTCGCTCTGTGGGGATGCGGCCGGACCCCCTCGATCCAGATCCTGTTTCCCAACGGATCCGCGATGGCCGGCGCGGCGCGCCTGAGGATCGAGATCCACGATCCCGCCAGCACCGGCGCCAGCGGGTGCTCGACCTTCGCGGAGCAGCTCGCGGAGGGAAAGCCGCTGCTCGGCAACGCCTCCAAGGTCGCAGACGTTTCGCTCCCCTTCGACGACGTCGACCTCACCGACGTTCCCGTGGGACCGCAGCTGGTCTACGCCTTCGCCTTCTCGAACCCGGCCCTCGACACGCCCGCGTTCCTGGCGGGCTGCAACAATCGCTACGACTCGAGCGCGAGGGACGAGGTCGACGTCGTCCTCCGGCATATCCCGTATCCCTCCCTCCGGATCCGCGCAGCCGGCGGCGATCGTCAGGTCGGCCTTCCGGGCGAACGACTGCCCGATCCGTTGCTCGTGCGCGCAGAGGCGGCGCCGAACGGACGGGTCATCCCGTCCCCCGGGCTCGAGGTGGTGTTCACCACCGATCGACCGTTCTCCCTCGGCGAGGGGACCATCGAGGAGCGAACCGAGGCGGGCGTCGACGGCCTCGCCGCCGTCCAGGTGACGCTGCCGCTCGATCCTCAGGTGGGGATCGGTCCGCGCCTCCACGCCCTTGATCGAGAACCTCGAGGTCAGCTTCACCGCGAGCGCCCTCGAGGACCTCCCGCTGCGACTTCGCACAATCGACGTCGACTTCGACGCCGCCCCGGTCGCGCTCGCCGCCGGAGACCTCGACGGAAGCGGCGTGGAGCTGATCGCGCTCGGATCCGCCGGCGGCTCGACACGCTTGTTGGTGGCCTCCCGCCCGCTGGTGAGCCCGTCGCTGCGCCCGGTGGCGGATGAGCTCGGCGTCGCCCCAATCGGCGTGGCCGTGGTGGGCTCGCGGATCGCCCTCGCCAACGGGCACGCGGCGGCGAGCGAGCGCGCCGAGGTCCGACTCCTGGACCTCGCCGGAGACACCGTCGAGCTCGCCGCTGCGTACACGCTCACCGCCTCCAACGCGATCGCCATGGCCGCCCTCCCGCGGACGAGCCAGATCGCGGTCGCGGCCGCCGGACGCCGCAGAAACGACCGCACCTGCACCGGCGGGTGTGATTGCCCGCCGGACGAGTACTGCGCACCGGGAGGTGTCTGCGTCGCGAACGATGGCGTGGCGGTGGTCGTGACCATCAATCCGGGCGGGCCCCAACCCTTGACGGAGGTGGGGCGCTGCGAGCACCCCGAACCGACCTGCGGCGACAGCGACTGCTGTCTCGACAGCGTGCTCGGCGGATGCGACATCGACGATTGCGGCTGCCGGGTACCGCATCGCTCGCGATTGGGGAGCTGGCGCGGTCCGCTCGATCCGCGCGGGCTCGCCGCGACCTCGTTCCGCGGGACCCAGGTCGGCCTCCTGATCCCCACCGCCGAGGGCCTGCACCGGCTCGAGCCCACCTCGACCGGGTTCCGCGACACGGGCGCGTTCCTGCTCACCCCCAACGCCCTCGAGATGATCGGCCAGGACTTCGACACGGGCCTCGACGGCAACAGCGACGTCCTCTGGATCGAGGACGCGGCCTGCACCCACGGGAGCTCGATCGACGCGGCCTGTCCGGTCGCAGGTGAGGTCGCCGACGCGGCCGGCTGCCTGGGCCTGCGCCTGACCGAGCTGAGCGGGTTCGAGGTCGACCTGAATCCACCCGAGGTGGGAGCGTGCCGTCGCGTGCCGCTCTCCTTCGTCCCCGGTGCAATCTGTGTTGCGCAGCTCGACCCCGGCCTGGCGCCCGACCTGGTGCTCACGGCGCCGGCCGAGCGTCGCGTCTACGTCTTCGCGGGCGACGGCAAGGGGGGCCTTCTGCGGCCGGCGCCGTTCGACGTCGCGGGCGGGCCCCTCGTCTGCGCCGACTTCGACGGTGACGGGCTGGACGAGATCGTGGTCGCGGACGAGTCCGTCCCGGGCCGATTCCACTTTCTGTCGCGCTGAGCGGCCGATGCCCGACGCGAGGGTGGCCGAACCGGGTAGACTGCCGCCGACATGCGCTGGCCACTCGGCGTCCTGCTGCTCTTGACGACCGCCTGCGACGGTCCCCGGCCGCCCTCGAGCGTGCACCCCCGCGACGTGGGGCCGCGCGTCGACGCCGGCGATCTCGCCGACGCCGGCGAGCGGAAAGACAGCGGCACGATGGACGGCGCCTCGCCCGGGGATGCGGGATCATTCGACGACGCCGAGCCGGCCGACGGAGAGACGAGGGACGCCGCCCCAGCAGACGCTGCGACGCCCGACGCCGGCGGCCCGACGGACTCCGGATTGCCGCCGCTGTGCTACCAGACCTGCGCGCAGCCGAGCGACTGCGCCAGCGCGAGCAACGCGCTGCTGGACGCCGACAACTACCTCTGCAACGCGGGCGCCTGCGAGTACCGGGGCTGTTTGAGCGCGGACGAGTGCACCTCGGTCTACGGCCCGGGCTACGTCTGCGTGCAGCAGCCGGGCTACACGATCCCGGCTTGCGTCCTGGCGTGCACCACGCCCAGCGACTGCGCGCTGCAGAACGTCCTCTTCGACGCCGACAACTACGCCTGCGTCCTCGGGGGCTGCCAGTGGCTGGGCTGCAACTCGGCCCAAGAGTGCCAGACGGTGTTCAACGATCCGAGCTACGTCTGCGAGCCGCAAGCCGGCTTGCAGTTCAACAATTGCGTCCGCCCCTGCGCCGACGTCAGCGAGTGCGTCGCCGGCCTCCCTGCGTACGACAGCGACAACTACGCCTGCACGGGCGCACGCTGTCGATACCTCGGCTGCAACGACAGCGCCGAGTGCCAGGGCTCGTTCCAGACAGGTGCTTGGGAGTGCCGGTAAAAAGATGATATCGGTTCGGGCGCGGGCGATGCGCGTCTTCCTCGTCATGGCGGCGCTGGCTGCGGCCTGCCAAACGAATCCGCACCTCGGTCCACCCCCGAAGAAGCTCATCCCTCTGCCGGCCGTGGTGAAGGGCGCGGACGTTCGTCCGGTCGGCGATCATCGCCGGGGCTACGGGACCACGGCGGCGCGACAGACGATGGAGCGCTTGAAGAAGCTCGGCGCCAACACGATCGGCATCCTGATGGAAGGCCGCATGGACGACCTCTCCGCCGTCGACGTGCTCGCCCCGCCGAAGCGCGAGCAAGAGGCGATCGCGGCGGCGCTCCTCGACGCCAACGCCCTGGGCCTGGCCACGGTCCTCGTGCCGCACATCTACCTGAACGACGGCTCCTGGCGCGGGAACATCCAGCTCACCGATCCCGCCGCGCGCGAGGCCTGGTGGCGGTCCTACACGCGCTTCATGGACGTGGCCTCGGCGATCGCCGCGGGCGGCGGTGCCTCGATGCTCTCGATCGGTGTGGAGCTCAAAGGCCTGTCGAGCGACGTCGACACCCGCGAGCGGATGCGGGCCCTGGCGGAGCGAGTGCGCCGGGACTACTCGGGCCTCCTCACCTACAGCGCGAACTGGGACGAGGCCGAGGAGGTCGCGTTCTGGGATGTGGTCGACGTCGCCGGCGTCAACGGCTACTACCCGCTCGAGCCCGAGCCCCACCGGGGCGCCGAGAGGATCGCGCGCCGGCTCTCGGCCCTGGCGATGGAGGCCCGGCGGCCGGTGGTCGTCCTCGAGGTCGGCTTTCGCTCGAGCCCGCTGTCTTATCTGCGCCCGTGGGAGTGGCCCGATCACCTGGACCCGGTCGTCGACGACGCCTCGCAGGCGATCGCATGGGCCGCGGTGCTCACGCACTGGTTCGCTGCGCCCGGCGTGCGCGGGTTGATGGTGTGGGTGGTTCCGACCGATCCCGATGATCCGGCCTCCGAGCCGCGCCACGGCTTCAGCCCGCTCAACAAGCCGGCTGAGCAGGTCATCGCCCGCGTCTACTCATCGTACCGATGATCGTGCTCTTCCCGCTTCTCTGCGCGCTGGCGGTCCCGCCTCGGATCGCGGTCACCCTCCGCGATCCCTCGGTGAACCTGCCGAAGCTGCGGCCGTTGCTCGAGTGGGTCGGACGCGCGGAGCCATCCCTCGCGCCGGACCGGCTCGAGCGCTGGGCCGGGAGCCGGCTGGGCCAGGCGAAGCTGTTCGACCCGGCGACGTTGAAGGCGCTCGGCCTGGACCCCAAGGCTCCGATCCGGGTCCTGCTGCCAGAGACGCGCGGTCCGCTGATCCTCGAGCTCTCCGTCGCGGAGCCCTCGCGGGTGGACGCGCTGATCGGCGCGCTGCCCGGCGCCAAGCCGGTGGCTTCGACCAAGGCCGTGATCCTGCAGAGGGCCGGAGCGCGCCCACTCCTGGTGACCCGGATCGATCGCCGCCTGATCGTCCAGGAGGTCGTCGATCCGACGCGCGCCGCCGTCGAGCTTCGCGAGGGCGAGGCGACCGATCGCGCCAAGCCGAAGGGACGTGCACCGCTGGTGATCCAGATCCGCGATCTCGAACCGATCGAGCAGGCGCAGATCGACGTCGACCTCGCGCCCAACGCGATCGAGGCGAAGGCGCGCGCGCGGCTCTCGCTGGCAGCGCGGATGATCGCCGGCGATCTCCTGGGCGGCCGTCCCGCCCGGCGCTACCTCCGGGCGCTCGAGGGGATCGCGGAGCTCTCCGGCACCGCCGGCCCCGGCGCGCTCCGTGAGGCCCTGATCGAGGCGGGGATGCCCGCCGCTGAGGCCGATGACGCCCGCAAGCTGCTGTCCGGCGAGCACGCCGTCTCCCTGACCCAGGACGGGATCCTCGCCGGTGTGGTTCGGCTCTCGGGATCCGCCTCGACGAAGGCGGTGGCCGCGCTCTCCGAGCGGCTCCAGCGGCTGCAACCGGGCCTGCAGGTTCAAAGGGCCGGCAGCTTCCTCCTGGGATGGTTTCCCGGTGCGGACCCTGCGCGGGGTGTCGCGCTCTCGGCCGAGCAGCTCGAGGCCGCACCTCGGGCGGAGGGCCCGCTCCAGCTGCAGCTGAGCCCGGGCTCGCTCTTGCCCGCGCTCCGCCGGCGGGCGCGCACGCGCTCGGGACCCGTCGTCCCCATCGTCCCGCTCATCCTGTTCGAAACGTTGTATGAGGGCTTGCTGCGGAACACATCATCGGTTCGGCTGGTTGCGACGGAGGGTCGAGGTGAGGCTCGACTGACTGTGAACGTCGAGTATCGATGACCGCGGTCACCCGCTGTTTTTGGGTATCACTTTTTCTTTCTGGCGGGGTCATCTGGTCGCCGCTGGAGGAGGTCTGATGGAACGTACGCAAGGGCTGGTGGGGGCGCTGCTCGGGCTCCCCATCTTCGAAGCCGAATGGGTCCTCTGGTTGCTGATCGGACTCTCGGTGGTCTCGGTGGCGATCATGGTCGAGCGCTTCCTCTTCTACCGCCGGCACGCCGTCGACAGCGATGCGATCCGCCTGGAGCTCAACCGGCTCCTGGACTGCGGCGACTTCCACGCGGCCGCCGAGTATCTCGCTCGGTTCGACAGCCTGGAGACGAACATCGTGCTGTTCGGGCTTCGCGAGTACGAGAAAGGCCCCGACTCGGTGGAAGATCTCCTCCAGGGCGCCGAGACGAAGGAGCGGTTGCGCTATGGTCGCAGGCTCAACTTCCTGGCCACCGTCGGCAGCAACGCGCCCTTCATCGGGCTGTTCGGGACGGTCCTCGGCATCATCCGCGCCTTCCACGATCTCTCGGCCAACATGGCCGACGCGAGCGGGAGCGTCATGGCCGGCATCTCCGAGGCGCTGATCGCGACGGCGGTCGGCCTGCTGGTCGCGATCCCCGCCGTCGTCGCCTACAACGCGTTCATGGGCCAGGTGAAGGAGATCGCGGGCAACGCCGAGCTGCTGTCGCGGACGCTCCTCTCGCAGCTCAAGTCGGAGCGCGTGGGAAAGGGCGCCTGACATGGCCGGCGCCTCCAAGAGATCGGACGACGACGTCATCTCCGCGATCAACGTGACGCCGTTCGTCGACATCGCGCTGGTGCTGTTGATCATCCTGATGGTGACGTCGACGCACATCATCAAGGCCTCCCTCAAGGTCGAGCTCCCGAAGGCGGCGAGCGGCGGCGAGGCGATCGAGTCGACGCTCAACATCGTGGTCACCAAGGACAGCGAGATCCTCCTCGACGGCAACCGGATCGACGAGGTCGCCCTGGCCTCCGCGGTGCGCGCCGAGAAGCAGAAGAATCCGAAGCTTCAGGCCGTGATCAGCGCCGACAAGGGCGTGCCGTACGGCGCCGTGGTCAACGTGATCGATCTGGTGAAGCTCAACGGAGTGAAGACGTTCGCCCTCAACATCGAGCGCAAGCCGCGGCGGGAGCTCGAGGGCGGATGAGCCGGGCCGGTCACCGACGGCGGCGCGCGGTGATCGTGCGGGTGGTCCGTCCGATCTCCCTCGCGCTCAGGGCCCGGGATCCGCTCCTTCACGGTGACCAGAGCCGCGTGAAGGAAGGCGTTCTGGCGCTGGTGTTCGGGATCGCGGCCGTGGCCGTCCACGGCGCGGTGGTCGCGGCCGCGCTGGTGGCTGGCCACGCGCTCAGCCGTCCGGTCGGACACCCGATTCTCGGAGCCGATCGAGGTCGCCGTGATCGAGACGCCCCCGCCGCCGCCCGAGCCCGAGCCTGCCCTGGAGCCCACACCCGAGCCCGAGCCGGCGCCGAAGCCGAAGGCGCGACCCCGGCCGCCGCCGGCGGACCCGATCGATCTGCCGCCCGAGCCGACGCCGCCGCCGAAGCAGGATCCGCCGCGCCGGATCGTGGGCTTGAGCCTGGAGTCGACGACCGAGGGGGCCGGCGGTCCCAGCTTCGGCGTCGGCAACACACGCATGGGGAAGACGGAGCGCATCGCGGAGGATCCGACGGAGGCGAAGCCCCTCGAGAAGCCGGCCCAGAAGATCCTCCCGGTGAACCGGGCGGCCACCCGCATCCCGACGGCCTCGCGCTCGGTGCTGGTGAAGCCGAAGCCGATCGGCGGCATGCGGGAAGCGCCCTTCCCCGACCTCTACAAGGCGCAGGGCCTGGAGGCGGACGTGACCGTGCGCGTCCGCATCGATCGCGAAGGGCGGGTCTCGGAGGCGGAGGTGGTCTCGGCGGCGGCCCAGCCCGAGTTCAACCGGGTCGCGACGGCGACGGCGCGGGCGCAGCGCTTCGAGCCCGCGACCCGCGACGGCCAGGCGATCGAGTTCACGATCACCTTCACGTACCGCTTCCGACTGGTGGACTGACCATGGATGGGCGAGCGTTCTCTTGGTTTCTCGGTGGATCGTTGATCCTGGCGGCCTGCGGCGGCGACTTCACGCCGTACAGCGAGATCGATCGCCTGCGGGTGCTGGCGGTCGGCGCCGATCGCCCGTGGCTCGAGCCGACGGAGACGGCGAGCATCTCGGCGCTGATCGTCCAGCCGCCGGACGCCGACGTGCCGCTCTCTTACCGGTGGTCCTGGTGTCCGCTCACCCTCGGCAACGCCAGCGGCTACGAGTGCGCCTTCACCGAGGCGGAGCTCCAGGAGCAGATCGACGGCGCGGTCGGACCGGGCGTGTTCCAGGTCCCGCCCTTCCAGCTCGGCGAGACCTCGACCGTGACGTTCGCCTATGACCTCTCGCCGCTCCTCTTCCGGGGCCTCTGCGACGCGATCTCGATGCAGGCGCTCCCCGACTTCGTCGAGGTCCCCGAATGCGACGGCACCTTCCCGATCTCGATCCGGCTCACGGTCGGCGACGGGGAGACGGAGGTGACCGCGATCCGCGAGCTCGTGCTGGTCTACGACGACGCCGTCACCGACGTGAACACGAACCCCCTGATCGGCGCGGTGCACGCCGACAGCGCCACCGTGGCGCTCGACGGCTCCACGCTGCTGGCTCGCGACACCGACGTGACGCTCAGCCTCGACATCCCGCCCGAGGCGATCGAGGAGGTCGACGGCGAGCCCGAGCACGTCGTGGTCACCTGGTTCGTCGACGCCGGCGAGGTCGACCACACCCGGACCTCCGAGACGCACGAGAACGTCTGGCACACGCCGCGTACCCCCGACCATCCCGACTCGAGCGTGCGCCTGTTCTTCGTGGTGCGCGACGACCGCAAGGGCGTCTCCTGGATTGAGCGACGCGTGACGCTGAAGGAGGACGAGACGCCATGAGGTGGATGAGCCTCGCGCTCTCGGTCCTGACGGTCGTCGTGGGTGCACGCCCGGCCCACGCCCAGGACGAGCCGCCGATCACGAAGCTGCCCCAGCCGAAGCGCGAGGTCGAGGCGATCTACCCGGCGGCCGCGCTGAAGGATCGAGTCTCGGCGACCGTGACGATGGCGCTCGACCTCAGCGCCGAGGGTCGCGTCGAGGCGATCACGGTGGTCTCCACCGCCACCCGGGCCGAATCGACGGTCTCCTCGACGATCGCCGACTACGGCTTCGTCCGCTCGGCCACCACCGCGGTCGCGTCCATGGAGTTCGAGCCGGCCGAGGCGGGCGGCGTGCCGGTGCCGGTGCGCATCGGCTACACGTATCGCTTCGTCCTGCCGCCGCCGCCGCCGCCGCCCCCAGCGATCTCGATGACCGCCACCGCCGCAACGCCGACGCCCCGGGTCGAGAACTTCACCGGCGTGATCCGGGAGCGCGGCACGCGCAAGCGCTTGGCCGGCGTGGTGGTGACGGTCTTCCGCGAGGAGAAGGGCTTCGAGGACGTGACCGACGCCGAGGGCGCGTTTCACTTCTACGATCTGGCGCCGGGCGAGTGGCGCGTGCTGGCCGAGGTCGACGGCTACTATCCGTTCCGCACCGCCGAGACCCTCTCTGCCACCGAGCAGGTCGACGTCACCTACTATCTCGAGAAGGGCTCCTACAACCCGTACGACGTGCTCGTGGAGGCGAAGCGCCCGGAGAAGGAGGTGAACCGGAGGACGCTCACCGTCGCCGAGATTCGTGAAGGTCCCCGGCACGCTCGGCGATCCCATCCTGGTGGTGGAGAACCTCCCGGGCGTGGCGCGCCCGCCGCTCGGCAGCGGGAACATCGTGGTGCGCGGCTCTGGGCCGGAGAACACCGGCGTCTATCTCGACGGCGTCGAGGTCCCGCTGATCTATCACTTCGGCGGCCTGCGGAGCGTGGTGCCCTCCGACGTGATCGAGACGATCGACTTCTTCCCGGGAAACTTCCCGGTCTACTACGGGCGCGTCACCGGCGGCGTCTTCGACGCCCACATCAAGCGGCTCCACCCCGATCAGGTCCACGGCTCCCTCGACGTGAGCCTGCTCGACACCGGCCTCTACCTCGAGGCGCCCATCACCGACACGCTGGCGGTCGCGGTCGCCGGCCGGCGCAGCTACATCGACGGGATCCTCAACGCCGTCGTGCCCGACGACTCCGACGTCTCGCTGGTGGCGGCGCCGCGCTACTACGACTACCAGGTCCTCGCGGACTGGCGGCCCGCCGACGGCCACTCGATCCGGGGCGTGTTCCTGGGCTCGAACGATCAGATCAAGCTCCTGTTCCGGGATCCCTCGGATCTCGACGCCCAGCTCTCCAGCGGCGACATCAGCGCCAAGACCGAGTTCAACCGGTTCTACGCGATCTACGAGTACGCGCCCTCGACCGCGCTCACGAACGAGCTGCGCTTCGCGGTGGGCCGGGATCGGATCGATACCTCGTTCTTCAGCGACTTCTTCTTCCTGATCGACTTCTACACCTTCCAGCTCCGCGACAACTTCCGCTGGAAGGTGCTCGACAACCTGGCGCTGACCTTCGGCGCGGACGGCGTGTACCGGATCGTCGACATCGCGATCCGCGCGCCGCTGCCACCCAAGGAGGGCGACGTCGGCGGCCAGGACGACCTCCAGGACGCCCGCGAGATCCACCTCGACAACATCGACGATCCCGAGGGCGGCCTCTACGTGGACGCCGAGTGGAAGCTGCTCGATCAGCTCACGCTGGTCCCGGGGATCCGGGCCGACTACTACCATCGGGTCCGCTCGTTCGGCGTCGACCCCCGCCTGGTGGCCCGCTGGGACTTCCTGCCCGGCTTCACCGCCAAGGGCGGCGTCGGCGTGGTGCACCAGCAACCGTCCGGCGACGAGACCGACGCGACCTTCGGCAACCCGGACCTGGGGCTGGAGAGCGCGATCCAGTACTCGCTCGGCGGCGAGTGGCACCCGACCGACTACCTCAGCGTCGACCTGACGCTCTTCTACAACGACCTGCGGGACCAGGTGAGCCGCGCCGGCAACCAGACGCTCTACGACAACGGCGGCAAGGGCCGGAGCTACGGCCTGGAGCTCTTCGTGCGCCACGACTTCCACAACAACTTCCGCGGCTGGCTGAGCTACACGCTGAGCCGCGCCACCCGCACCGAGTCGGGCGAGACCGACGAGCGCCTCTTCACCTACGACCAGACGCACATCCTCAACATCAACCTGTCCTACGTCTTCCCCGCGAACTGGGAGGTCGGCCTCCGCTGGCGGCTGGTCTCCGGCAACCCGTACACGCCCGTGGTGGGCGGCGTCTTCCTCTCCGACTTCGATCGCTTCTCGGCCGTGCCCGGCCCGGTGAACTCGGCGCGCCTGCCGCTGTTCCACCAGCTCGACCTCCGCGTCGAGAAGCGCTGGGTGTTCGACTGGTGGTCGGTCAGCGCGTACATCAGCCTGATCAACACGTACAACCGCGGCAACGTCGAGGCGATCAACTACGACTTCGACTTCTCCCAGTCGAAGGCGGTCACCGGCCTGCCCATCCTCCCGATCCTCGGGATCCGAGGTGAGCTGTGATGCAAGTTGGATTGACAGCGATGATGCTGGCCGCGCTGGTCTCGCAGACCCAGAGCGACGTAGAGCTGGTGAAGCCGAAGAGCCGCCAGGGCTTCTTCCTCGGCCTCGGCCTCCGCTCCGGGGTGATGCTGGCGAACGCCGATCCGGTCGGCGGTCTCGGGATCCTGCAGGGCGGCCTCTTCAACTTCCGCTTCGGCCAGATGGCGAACGACACCATCGGCTTCGGCCTCTCGCTCGACTTCGGCGGCGGCCGCAGCAAGGACTGGACGACCGGCCTGGGCGCACTCTCGGTCACGTTCAACCTGGCGCCGTTCGAGAAGATCAACCTCGCCTTCCACGCCGCCGTCGGCCCCGGGTTCGTCGCCGTCACGCGCCGCGACGAGGCCGAGGCCCGCGACGACGACCCCACCGGCGGCTACGGCGCGCTCTACACCCTCGGCGTCACCTACGACTGGTTCCCCTGGCACGGCCCCAAGAAGAGCGGCGGCTTCGCGCTCACGACCTACGTGGAGGGCCGCATCTTCCCCACCGGCGACATCGTCGCCGGCGGCCTGTTCGCCGGCGTGGAGGTGGCCTACTGGTTCGGCTACGGCAAGAACCGCTTGGACCTCGACGTCGACGACGCGTTCAAGAAATGAGGGCCCCTCTGAGCTCATCCCACCCCGGGCCGAATGGCTCGACCCAAGAAACCGCAACAGCGCGGTGAAATAGCCGCCCGCGAGGAGGCGTTTCGCCCGGCCCTGACCGCGACCCGCCCGGGGCTGTCACGAGGTGCCCGAAACGAGCGGCGAATGAGCCGCAACGCGCCCGTTCGCTCCACCGAAAATTCAGGAGGTCGCCGTGCGCTCGTCCCGACTCCACCCCTGGGTCCGAACCGCGACCTCCGCCGTTCGTCGCGCGCTCCGCCAGGACGCGCAGCCGCTCCTCCAGCCCGACGTGCCCGCGTCCCGCACCACGCTCCGGAAGCTCCTCGAGCCCGGCCGGGTGGGGACCACCGCCGTTGGGACCGTGCAGGGCGAGCTCCGCCTGAGCACGCTCGCCTCGGGTCGCGGTCCGCTGGCCGCCAAGACCGAGAAGCCCGTGCTGGTGGCCGCGAACGGCTCGGGCGTACCGTCGATCTTCACGCTCGATCTGTCGCCCGAGATCGCGAAGGCGCACGCGGGCGAGTGGGTCGCGGTGCATGGAGAGGTCCACAAGACCAACGAGTTCGGAGGACGGATCGAGAAGGCGCGGCTGACCCCGCCCGAAGACAGGTGGGGTCACGTCGAGATCGCGCCGAAGGACGTCCACGAGGCGCTCGGTCAGGTGATGCTGGTCGACGGTTATCCGCTGGTGTTCGACGTCGAGAAGAGCCACGGCCAGTGGCTCCACGATTCGAGGAGCGGGCGTGACTTCCTCGACATGTTCACGTTCTTCGCCTCGAGGCCGGTCGCGTTCGATCACCCCGGTCTGCTCGATCCCGCCTACCAGAAGCGCCTCGCCACCGCCGCGCGTATCAAGCCCAGCAACAGCGACATCTACACCACCGAGCTCGCCTCCTTCGTCGACGCCTTCCGCCGCCTCGCGATGCCGCCGGAGATGGCGCACCTCTTCCTGATCGAGGGCGGCTCGGCCGCGGTCGAGAACGCCTTGAAGGCGGCGTTCGACTGGAAGACCCGGAAGAACCAGGCGGCGGGGAGCAAGGTCGAGGCCGACGTGGTCATCCACCTCGAGCGGGCCTTCCACGGGCGCGGCGGCTACACGCTGTCGCTGACCAACACCGATCCGAAGAAGACCAAGCTCTTCCCCAAGCTGACCTGGGAGCGCGTGCGATCGCCGGGGCTCCACTTCCCGATCGACGCCCGTGAGATCGAGCGCGTTCGCGGCGAGGAGCAGGCGATGTTCCAGCAGCTCGACGAGATCTACCAGCGGATCGGCAAGGAGCGGATCGCGTGCATCGTGGTCGAGCCGATCCAGTCCGAGGGCGGCGACAACCACTTCCGCAAGGAGGTGTTCGAGCACCTGCGGAACATCTGCGACACCCGCGACGCCCTGTTGGTCTTCGACGAGGTGCAGACCGGCATGGGCGCGACCGGCACCATGTGGTTCAGCGAGCAGACCGGCGTGATGCCGGATCTGATCTCGTTCGCCAAGAAGGCGCAGACCGGCGGCATCATGGCGTCGCGCCGCCTCGACGAGGTCGAGAACAACGTCTTCAGCGAGTCCTCGCGGATCAACAGCACCTTCGGCGGCAACCTGGTCGACCAGGTGCGCGCCACCCGCTTCCTCGAGATCATCCACACCGAGAACCTCCTCGAGAACGTGAAGCAGCAGGGCGCCTATCTGCTCGAGCGCGTGACGGCGTTGGCCGCGGCCCACCCGGACCTCCTGGACAGCCCCCGCGGCGAAGGCACCCTCCAGGCGTTCGACGTGCGGACGCCCGAGCTCCGCAACGCGATCATCGCGCTCGCCTACGACGAGGGCCTCCTGGTCCTCCCCTGCGGCCAGCGCTCGATCCGACTCCGCCCCGCGCTCGACGTGACGCGGGAGGACTGCGCCACGGCCATGGACATGCTCGAACGCGCGGTCAGACGCGCGCGCCTCACGGACCGGTGACCCCGCTCGCGCGCACGCGAGGACGATCAAGGTGAGCATGATCACGGTTGCACCCAATCACGGCCACCTCCGCGCTCAATCAAGGCGCGTGCCGGCCCGGTGCCGCGTCCGGTCAGCTCCCAGTGCTCGTGAGAGCAAGGCCTCGGTGATCTCGCCGGCGGGCGCCGCCTCCAGCGCGGCCTGCGCGACGGCGGCGCGGATCCGGCCGGGGCTCAAGCCCTCGGCCGCGGGCGCCAGCGACGCCGGATCGAAGCCGCCGGCCAGCGGGAGGTCCTTCGTGAACCTTCGGAGCAGCTCGGCGCGGGCCTCCAGCGACGGCGGGGGGATCTCGACCGCAGGCCCGAAGCGACCGGAGGCGATCAGGGCGGGATCGACCAGGTCCGGTCAATCCGTGGTGGCCACCACGGCGATCGCGAGTTTCGACTCGGCGATCGAGGTCATGGCGTCGAGGAGGGAGGAGAGCGCCGCGTCGCCGTCCCCGCCGCCGCGGGTGCGTGCGAAGACTTCGACACCGTCGATCGCGACGATCACCGGCGCCTGCTTCCGCGCGGCGCCGAACAGATCCCGGAGGCGCACAGCCCCCGTCCCGCCCGCGCCTCGAAGACACAGCATCGGCACACCCGCCTCCTTCGCGATGGCGTCGAGGAGCATCGACTTGCCGCAGCCGGGCGCGCCCGTCACCAGGAGCCCGGGCAGATACGCCGAGCGGGCGCGAAGCCCCGCGATCAAGCGCTGCGCCCGCGCAGTGGCCGCCTCGGCGCCGACCAGCGCCGAGAAACCGGAGCCTTTCTGAGGGACGGGCTCGAACACCTCGGGCCTCCGCCTCAGGAAAAGGACGGAGAAGAGAACCGAGAAGAACAGGAGCGGCGGTCCAGTACGCTCGAGCCACGACGGCTTCACGGACAGCTGAACCGTGACCCCGAAGTCGTCGAGCTGATCGAGGGTGGGACGGTCGATCAGCCCCTGGGTCTGGAAGCGGCGGCCGTCGTTGGTCGTCAGGACAATCGAGGCCAGCCCGCTCTTCTCGCCGAGCTCGATCTGCGCGCTCTCGAGCGTGCCCGACTCCGCCATCTCCATCATCTCGGACATGGTGGTCTTCGCGTTGTCGCGAGGGCGGTCGCCGGCGAGCTGGTAGGCGCCCCAGACCACGAAGAGCAGCAGCAGCGCGATGAGCCCGAGCCGGGGACCCCTCACGGTTCCACCAGCCTGTCGGCACGGGCCCGGTACGCCGCGGCCTCCCGGTCCGGAGCCACGCGTGCCATCAGCTCGAGCGCGTTCCCCTCGAGGAGATCGAGCGCGCCGAAGCCCCCGGCCTCGTCCTCTGCGCGGAGCGCCTGCACGCACTCGAGACAGCGGGCGAGGTCGGAGAGGCCCTGGGGCCGCGCGCCCAGGAACTCGGGCGTGGCCAGCAACACGCGCCCGATCAAGAGCCGGGCGCGAGCCTCCACCAGGAGCGGGGCGCCGCCGATCGCGCGGGCCGTCTCGTACGAGGAGAAGGCGCGGGCCAGATACCCGATCAGCTCGGTGCTCGACTCGAGCTCGCGGAAGTGCTCGCGGACGCGGATCAGCGACAGCGAGCCCCAGAGCGCCTCCACGAACGGATCCGGAGCCTCGAGCGCCTCCCGGGCATGCTCGAGCACGGGGAGGGCCTCGTCGGGCCGGTTCGCGTGCACCAGCGCCTCCGCATACATGATCCGAACCTGCAGGTTGGCTTGCGCGCGTCCTCTCAGGCGCCGGAAGAGCTCGACCACCTGGGCGTGATCGCCGACCTGGACCAGGTGCTCGAACAGCGCGCGCACCGCCTCGACCTCGTCAGTGCGCTGCTCGAAGCGAGCCATCAGCTCGGCCTTGTGCGCCGGTTCACCGCGCGCCTCCCGGACGCGGCGCGAGAGCGGGCGGAGGAGCCTCTCCCCCCGCTCCGAGCGCATCACACCCTCAATCGCCGGCATCATCGACTCCACCTCCTCGCGGAGTCGGCGGGCCCTGGCCACGCCGAGGAAGCGGCTGATCGTCTCGCGCCCGCCCTGGAGCACCTCGAGCACGTGGTGCGGATCGCCCTCGCCCAGGATCCGGCTGAAGAAGTGCGAGACCTCCTCGCGCACCAGATCGCTCATGTGGCGCTCGAGGATCTCGAAACGTTCGAGGACGAGCGCTTCGGTCCCGGCCCCGGCCTCCTCCACGGCCTGCCTCAGGATCTCGGCCACGCGGACGTCCTCGTAGCCGTAGCGCTTGGTGCGACCGCTCTCGACCGGGCGGAGCAGCTTCGCCTCCTCGTAGGCCGCGATCCGTTTCTCGGAGAGGCCGCTGCGCTCGGCCAGCTCCTTCCGGGTGAGCGGCTCGAACTGCGCCCGCGCCCCCTGGCCGAACAGATCGCCTGCCAGGTCGAGGTGCCGGGCCGAGGTCCCCAGCTTGCCCTCCTTCATCACCTGCTTGATCACGGTGAGCGGGAGATAGCTCTCGGTGCGCAGCCGCTTGATCAGCTTGAGCTGCTCGACGTGCGTCTCGTCGTAATAGGCCATGTTGCGGCTGGTCTTCTTCGGCCGCCGCAACAAACCCTCTCGAAGGTAGAAGTGGATCGTCTCCTTGGTGGTCCCCGAACGGCGCGCGAGCTCTGCGATCCGCATGCCTGGGGCGCGGGCGGCCATCTCCCGCTCTCAATACGACAGGCGGTACGCGACGTACAGTTGATCCGTGTTCGAGTACCGCTGACCGTAGCTGCCGTCCTTGCCCTCGATCGCCATGCCGCCCAGCATCACCTGATGGGCGTCCGTGATCATCCAGCGCACGCTCGGCAGCAGCAGCAGATCGCCGCGCAGGGTCGCCGAGGCGCCCAGCTCGAAGCGGAGATCGCCGTCCAGGATCGAGTAGCGGATGGCGCCGGCGAAGCCCGGGAAGACCACGGTCCGGTCGCCCGGATCCTCCGGCAGCGCCTGGTCGGCCTCGAAGAAGATCAGCCGATAAGACGAAGGCACGTCGAAGATGGTGAACGCGAAGAGCTCCAGGATCACCTGGAGCGAGTCACCGTTGAAGTACTCGATCCCGAACACCGCGTCGAGCCACGGGCGGGACTTGGGCTCGATCGACTGGGTGTAGACCGTGTGCTGGAAGCTGTAGGCGACGTCGAGCTTGAGCACGATCGGATCGAGCGCGAGGACCGCATCGAACCCCAGCACCGAGCGGCGCAGATACGTGCCCTTGGCGAGCTTGCGACCCGAGTCGACCGCCTCGCGGATCCGCTGGATCGCGTCGAGCACCGGCTGATCCGTCAGCGGGAATGACTCCCCGGCGGCCTTCGCCTCGGCGAAGGTGTTGGCGATGAACAGCAGGTCGTCGTCCACCACGATCGCGGGGAGCGTGTCCCAGCCGTAGACGGCGTTGAGGGAGAGATCGAAGATGCCGCCCAGCGAGAGCGTCGCGCGCCCCGCGACCGTGGCGTTCCCCGGGTGGTCGGAGGGCCGGTCGGTGGCCAAGAGCTCGTTGCCCAGCTCATCGATCGCCGCGTCGGAGAAGAAGTAGTCGATCGGAAAGTCCGAGCGGAGCGGGAACACGCCGGCCTGGAGCGCCGAAAAGTCCCAGGCGGCCAGGTGGAAGCGGGAGGCCGTGAAGAACGGCTCCACCACCGCGCGCAGCGTCAGGGGACCGAACGTTCCTGCGCCCTCAATCGCGAGCACCGGGATCTTGGCCTCGTCGGAGAAGCCGAGGATGCTCCGCCGGTAGTCGACCGGGTTGAGGACGTCGTTCGGTCCGATGATGTCGCTCGGGCCCCAGCTGAACACGAGCGCGCCCGCGCGGAGCACGAACGGCCCCTCGGCCCAGCTCACGTAGGCCTCGGGGGTCATCAGGTAGAGGAATTCGCGATCACCGCCTTCGCGGTCGATCGCCCCCACCCACTGGAAACTGGGCGCCGCGTAGACCTTGATGCTGTCGGCCAGCTCGAGATCGAGGTCGAGCCGTCCGCCGAGCCAGAGCTCGCCCACCTGCTCACCTCTGCGATCGAAGCTAGTGTCGACGGCGATGCGCGTATCGAACCGCATGGCGGCGCGGGCGTGAATGTCCCAGAAGCTCGACGGGCTCTCCTTCACGGCGGGCGGCGGCGACGGCGGCGTGTCGTCGATGATCACGATCTGATCCTCGGTCGTGGTGGCCGTCGAGGACGTGCCGATCACGAGCGCGAGGAGAAGATTCATGTTCGCGGCGGGTCAGCGCTCGAGTGCGCGGCGGGTGAGCTCTTCTTCGGGGATGTTCGCCTGGAGATCGACCTGGAGCACCTGAAGCCGGGTGGATGTGTTCTTGTCCAGCGTCGCCATGACAGCGTCAGTCGCGAGCCAGCGGTCGCTCTTCTTCTCCAGCTTCTTCACGGTGAACCTCTTCTTCACCGTCTTCTTGTCCTTGTCGAAGAAATCGATCCGCATGGGCACCATGTACTTTTT
This sequence comes from uncultured delta proteobacterium, assembly GCA_963803435.1. GTDB lineage: Bacteria > Myxococcota > Kuafuiibacteriia > Kuafuiibacteriales > Kuafuiibacteriaceae > CAWDML01. The sequence goes on from CAWDML010000001.1 coordinate 2,873,654, forward strand.
TTGAACCCAGAAGATCGTCCGGCCGTAGTCTTCGCCGTCTGCGCGCTTGGGGACACCCTCGATCACGAAGCAGTCCTGACCGCCCACCGACTCGTCCGGGAGACGGTTCCACTCGGCGGCGTCCACCTGCCGGCCGTCGAGATCGGAGAACGAGAAGTCGGTCCCCATGAAGCTCTTGGTCCGCTGAGAGCCGACCACGCGCTTCACCTTCTTGAACGCAGGCAAATAGATGAACTGCTCGGCCTCGCTACCGTCCTGCTCCACTGAGAGGAACCGGGTGCCGGCCACGTCGGCCGGGGCCTGGAACTCGACGAACGAGCGGACCACCCCGTCCTTGCGCTTGATCTTGGTGATGATGCGGCGCGTCCTGCGGACCTTGCCCTCCTTGGAGACCTCGAGCTCGACCTCGGCCCGGGCGTTCGACGCCGAGAAGGTGTTGTTCTCGAGGGCGCGCGAGGCGATCTCCTTGGCGGTCTCGGCGGCGTGGGCGGGACCGACCGAGAGGAGGAGCACGAGGCTCGGCAGGAGGGGCTTCATCCGTTCTCCTCTTTATCGTGAGAGGCCGCGTCCAGGTCCACGATATCGTGACCCCCGACATACCGTTTCGTCTTGTATCGGGTGATGTCCCCCAGCTTGCGCACGATCTCCGCCATTCGCTCGGCCTCGGCGAGCATCGTCTTGAGGGAGGGGGTGGCCGGCGATTCGGGTGCCACCTTGCGCATCGCCAGCTCCGCGTAGCCCATGATCGAGGTCAGGGGCTGGTTCAGCTCGTGGGCCGCCGCCCCCGCCAGCTCCACCACGGCCGCCTGGCGCTCCGACAGCTGGAGCTTGCGCTGGGCTTGCTGGAGCTCCTCCTCCATCTGGAGGCGCTCCCGGAGGTCCGAGAAGATCCCGACGGTGGCCACCTCCTTGCCCTGGTCGTAGACGATCCCCGCCGCCAGGTTGACCGGTACGGCGTCCGCCTCCTTGGTGATGAGCATGTGCCGCCGCTCCTCGAGGCGCCCCGGCCCGCCGTAGTCGCCCGAGCGGAGCGCCGCCATGATCTTCTTGGCCACGCCGCCCGGATAGAGCCGCTCGACGTTCATCCCGATGGCCTCCTCGGCGGTATAGCCGGTAATCGCTTCGGCGACGGCGTTGAACACCACGATGCTCCCGTTCATGTCGGCCGCCACGATCGCGTCGGCGCTGGCGTCGATCAGATTGACCAGGAAGTCCTTGGTGCGCCGCAGCTCCTCCTCCATCGCGCGGGTCTCGGTGACGTCGCGGAAGGAGACGATCGCCTCGCCCTCGCCCAGCTTGGGGAGATCGTCGGCCCCGCTCAACGCCGCGGTCGTCAGCGACAGCATGGCGGTCTCGCCCGAGGCCCGCAGCACCGGCAGGTCGAGGTTCCGCGGGTAGCGTCCCTCGATCACGCCCTCGGTCAACGCGCGAAGCGCCGCCTCGCTGTCCGGACCGGCGATGTCCGACAGCCGCATCTGACTGACCGCCGCCTCGTCGAAGCCGAGGATCGACTGCGCTGCTCGGTTGGTGAAGAGGATCCGCCCGCTGCTGTCGATGATCATCAGGCCATCGCCGGCGAAGTCGAAGAAGCGCTGGTACTTCTCGATCTGACGAAGGCGGCGCTCGGCCTTGATCCGATCGCTGAGCCGCCGCTCGCTCCGGTCCCGCACCACCTCGTAGAGGCGGAGGTTGCGGATCGCGATCGCGGTGGCGTTCGCGACGATGCGCCCGAAGCGAACCTCGCGCGCGCTCAGCCCGCCGTCGCGGGGCATGGCGCTGCGTAGGAGCAGGACGCCCTGGACATAGCGCTCGATCCGCATGGGAAAGATCACGATGCTCCCGATCCGCTTGTCCTGGAGGATGTCGCGGACGCGCTCGAGGACCACCGAGTCACCAACGTTGCCGATCACCAGGGGCTCGTGCGTCCGCATCACCTCCTGGATCTCCGGGTAGGCCTCGATGTCGATCTGAAGGTTCTTGACGGCCGCGTCGTCGGAGGCGGCCACCACGTAGCCGGCGGTCGAGCCCTCGTCGAGGAGGACGATCGAGCAGCGATCGCACTCGAGCGCCCGCGCCATGCGCTCGGTGATCTCGAGGAGCGCCTGCTCCACGTTGCCCAGGCTGATCAGCGATTCGGATAGACCCAGGAGAGCGTCCAGGTCCGACTCCACCAGCTCGAGCTCGCGACGATCGGGTTCGGTCATCGCTTCGGGCCCGGAAGGTAGAGCCGCCGACCGGTCAAGTCCAGGCCGCCTCCAGCGCTGCTTCGTACACCAGGCGGATCGGCACCTTCGCCTCCCGCGCCAGCCGCTCGCAGTCCTCGTGCTCCGGCACGATCTGAGGCCCGCTCGGCCGATCCGCGACTTTGACGCGAACCGGACCAAAGCGTGTGTTCACCGTCTCCACCCGGCGCGCGATCCTGAGCCGCTCCACGTCATGCACGCGCACGCCGAGGGTCGTGCTGTGATCGAAGAACACGTTCGCGATGGCCTCCTTGATCGTGTGCTGCACCAGCGCCGAGACCAGCGTTCCCTGGCGGCCCTTCTTCATCTGGATCGGGCGCGACCAGACGTCGATCGCCCCGGCCTCGAACAGCGCCCGCTCGAGGGCGCCGAAGTGCTCCGGGTTCATGTCGTCGAGGTTCGACTCGATCACCACCTCGGTGCTGGTGCTCCACGCGCCCCGCGGCGCGCGCACGCCCAGGATCGCCCGGACCACGTTGGGCCGATCCGGCCACGACCGATGGCCCGCTCCCACACCGACGCGTTCGAGCGTCAGGCTCGGGAGCGCGCCATAACGATCGGCGAGGGCCGCGATCAGCGCGGCGCCGGTGGGCGTCACCAGCTCGCCGTCGAGGGCGGTCTCCTGGAGCGGCGCACCTGTGAGGATCTGGAGCACCGCCGGCCCCGGCAGCGGGATAGGCCCGTGACCACCCTGGGTGAGCCCGCGGGCCATCGGCACCGGCGAGACCACGACCTCGTCAATCGCGAGGGCGTCGATCGCGATCGCGACGCCGACGATGTCGGTGATCGCGTCGTCGGCGCCGACCTCGTGGAAGACGACGTCGTCGATCGCGACGCCGTGCGCCGCCGACTCTGCCTTGGCCAGCACGAGGAAGGCCTCGAGCGCGATCGTCCGGGCGCGCGCCGGGAGCGCGGCCGCCTGGATCATTCCTCGCACCACCGAATAGGGCCGGTGGGCGTGGTGATCGTGCGCGTGCCCGTGCTCCGTGTCGGCTGGCCGACCCCCGATCAAGACGTCGATCTGCTTGGCGCGAAGCCCCGCGGAATGCGCGGGCACCTCCACGATCGAGACGTCGGCGAGCCCGAGCGACGCCACCGCCTCCCGCACACGATCCAGCGGGGCGCCCGCGTCGACCAGCGCCGCCAGGATCATGTCGCCGGCCGCGCCGCCTACCAGGTCGAGGTAGAGGACGCGGCTCACTCGCTCACCCTCGGTCGATTGATCAGCGCGGCCGCATAGCCCGCGCCGAAGCCGTTGTCGATGTTCACCACCGTCACGCCGGGCGAACAGGAGTTGAGCATCCCGAGCAGCGCCGCCACGCCGCCGAAGCTGGCGCCGAAGCCAATGCTGGTCGGCACCGCGATCACCGGCCGCGAGATCAGTCCACGCACCACGCTCGGCAGCGCGCCCTCCATCCCCGCGACGACGACCACCACCTCGGCCGCCTCGAGCTGCTCGCGCACCGCGAGCACGCGGTGGATTCCAGCCACGCCGACGTCGTCGATCCGCTCCACCTCGTTCCCCAGCAGCTCGGCGGTCAAGGCCGCCTCCTCCGCGACCGGCCGATCCGAGGTCCCGGCGGCCACCACCGCGATCGTCCCGCGGCCCACCTTCGGCATCGCCGATCCCGCGACCAGCATGCGCGGCACCGCCAGGTACCGGGCGTGCGGCGCCACCTTCGGCACCATCATCTCGATCGCCGCCTCGGCGCTGTCGCGTTCCACGCGCGTCACGATGGCCGTGTGTCCGGCGCCGTGGATCCGCTCGACGATCCGCGCGATCTGCTCCGGCGTCTTCGAGGCGCCGTAGACGATCTCGGGCACCCCGGTCCTCAGGTGCCGGTGGTGGTCGACCTTGGCGAATCCGAGGTCCTCGAACGGGAGCGTCGCGAGGGCCTGAATGGCCTCGTCCGGAGTGGTCTCTCCACGAGCGACGCGATCGATGAGCTCACGCAAGCGTTTTGGATCCACGAGGCGACGTTGGTCGAAAAGCCCAGAAGGTCAAGGCTTTCGAGCGCAGGATGGCCGGAGAGCACACCGAGCAGCACCACGAGACTCCAGCTCAGGACGTTCTCCCCCACTCACCCGCTTGGTTGCGGGGGCGGCGGATTTTTATGGGCAGTCGGCGGCACGCACGCAGATCCGGCTGCTCTCGCGGCCGGTGAAGCGCAGGAACGTGTCTCCGGCGTCGTCGTTGGGGATCTCGACGTAGTCCATGATGAAGCCGTTGGGCGGGATCACGGTCGAGGTGGACGAGGTGAAGATGAACGGCATCAGGTCCTGATCGCGCGTGTCGTCGCGGGGGTCCGGCGTCCCCACCGGCAGATTGGCGAACCCGCACACGATCTCGCTGGCGTTGCAGGTGACCGACCCGTGCGAGTGATACCCGGCGATCGGGGTCGACCACGCGATCGCCCGGCCGTCGAACGTACCGCCGGCGACGCCGCACTCGACGGGTCCGGACTCCATCGTGATGTCGGTGTGTACGTCGGAGACGGTGAAGTCGAGCTTGAGCGTGTACTCGCGCATCGCCACAGCGCCACGGCCGAGATCGCCGCCGTCGTCGGGGAACGCCAGCCGGAGGTGTCCGGGGCCCACGTCTTCGGTGGCATCGCCGACGCCGAACGGCGTGCCGCGGATGTCGAACTGGGCCGGCATCAGATCGTAGTCGACGACCCAGGTCTCGCAGACCGAGGTGTCACCGCCATCGGGCGTGCCCGAGTCGGGGACCATGGCGGTGTCGTCGCCGTTGTCCCCGGTGCAGCCGGCGAACGCGGCCAGGGTGCAGAGAACGAGTACGCGCACGCGTGATCAATGAATCATGCGCATGGCGTTGTCATACACCCGTTTGTTCCGCCGCTCGTCCTTGGCCCGCTGCAGGTCGACGATGTCGACCAGCGCCCGCTGGAGCTCGGAGTCCGAGTACTTCTCTGCGTTCTCGCGGGTCACCTGCTCGGCCCGCTGCAGGATGGCCTGCGACCCGGCCTCGTTCCCCTGACGCGCCTCGTCGAGGGCGTCGATCGTCAGGGCGGCCGCCGCCTGCCTGGCGAACGAACGCGTCACCTCGACGTCCTCGCCCTCGGCGATCTTCTTCTCGTCGGCGGTCGAGCGGGCCGAGAGATAGAGCCGGCGCTCGAACACACCGCCGTATCGGGTGGCATCCTCGAAGGCGAGGACCGCATCCATCAGCTCGACCGCGGCCCGGTCCGCGCGCGCCGAGACCTGGAGGTTGACGAGCACGTCGCGGGTCTCCTTCTCGCCCACGTCGCCCAGCGGGATCTCGATTCCTCTCCCGACCACGACCGGGGTCCGGCCGATCACGCTTGCGATCGTCACGCCCGGCCCCGGCATCAGCTGGAGCACCGCGTTCTTGGCGACGGCCCGATCGAGCCGCAGCACCTCCTCCTTGAAGACGGCCGCGACCTTCTTGGAGTCCTCGACGAAGTGGAACTGGCCGCCCGAGCGCTGCGCGATGCCGGCCAGCAGCGTCTCGTCGAACTCGAGCCCCAGACCGAGCGCCGTGATGGGCGCGGCCTGCGCCGCCAGCGCCGAGGCCAGCGAGGCGATGGGGCCGGGATCGTTCGGGAGCCCGTCGCTCAGGAGCACCACGCGCCGCAGCTGGTCCGGCGGCCCGTCCGCGAGCTGCGCCAGCGCCGCCGAGAGCCCACCCGCCAGATCCGTGGTGCCGTGCGCCTCGAGCGCCTCGAGCTTGCTCCGGAGCACGAGTCGGGACTTGGCGTCGATCTCCGTCGAGGGCACCAGGATGTCCGTCCGGGAGTGGAACGCGATCACGCTGATGCGATCGCCCGGCGACAGTGCGTCGACCAGCTCGCCGGCGGCCGTACGCGCGTTCGCGATCGCCTCCCCCTCCATCGAGCCGGAGGTGTCGATCACCAGCGCCAGATGGATCGGCCGGCGGCCGTCGGTGTCGAGCGGGCGTCCTCGCACCCGGACGCGGGCGACCAGCTCCTGCGGCGCACCCGCCCGGACGAAGCGGTTCTGGAGCGCAGCGGTCAGCTCTACCAGGTTCGGATCCTTCGCGGAGGCGGCACAGCCGGCGACCACGAAGGGAAGCGCAAGATGGGTTGCGGTACGAGCGAAGCTCATGGCGAGCAGGATGGCACGCGCGGCCGGCACCAAACGTAAAAGCTTCGTCAAAAGCTGAATATCCATGGTAGGCGGCGCGTCCGGAACCCATGAGCACCGCCGCTGCCTCCCTCTTCACTCTCGCCCTGATTGCCGCCGCCCCCTCCGTCGCCCGGGCGGGAGACGTCTCCGGTACGTACGACGCCGTCCATCCCCACTGGCGCGACACCGTGACCATCAACGCCGACGGCACCTATCGCCGCGGCAACGGCGACTCCGGGCACTGGACGGTCGAAGGGGAGCTCCTGGTCCTCGGCTGGTCGAACTGGCGCCCCGAGCTGCTGCAGCAGGTCGAGCCCGGGCGGTACGTCGCCAAGAACGGCTTCACCATCGTGAAGCGAGGCCGTCGCGACGAGCACGGTCGGCACGACGATCACGATCGCGGGCGGCACGACCGCCGGGTCGCCCCCAGAGATTGCGGTACGGGGCCCGACGATCCCGGCTGCGATCTGACCCGACGCGATCGCTCGCCGCTCGACCGGGGCGGGTTCGAGGGCGTGATGACGGCGCTCCGCGCCCAGTCCAACGAGCTGGTCCGCAAGGACACTGCGCTCACCATCCTCGACAAGAACCTGATCACGGCCCGCCAGTTCGGTCAGATCATCGCGCTGTTCAACAATGAGCTCACCCGGATGGACGTCGTCCGCGACCGCGCCTCGCGGATGGTCGACCCGCAGAACGCGCTCGGGTTCGCGGCCACCTTCCACAACTCGTTCACGGCCAAGGACTATGTCGAGGTGGTCTCCGCGCTCCGGTAGAGCCTCAGCGCTGGGGCTCGGACAGGCGGACCTTCCCGATCGGGAAGCTCGGCTTCTTGTTGGGATCGCAGCCAGGCCCGAAGCCGTCCGTGTCGAAGCGATGCACCAGGCGCCCCTCCCGATCGCCGGCGCTCGCGACCACCGTTAGCTCGTGCGTCCCGGCCCGGGCCGGGCTGCAGTACGACAGGAGATAGAACTTGTGTGCGGCGGCCTCGATGATGGCCGCCACCCGGTCGAACGCCGAGCCGACGCTGGAGATGTCCTGCGCGGTCACCACGCCCGCCGTGGCGATCCGCGAGAGCTGCCCCAGATCGACCTCCCCGCCGACGCCGATGACGAACACGTTCACCTTGGCCTGATCGAGCCGCTCGAGCATCGCCGCCTGCGAGACCCGGTGCGCCCGATCCGTGCCGTCGGTGAAGATGACCAGCGTCGCGAAGCGCACCGGCTGCTTGGAGCGCTCGAGCTCCCGCTCGAGCACGTCGATCGCGTTGACGATGGCGCCGTTGAGGTTGGTCGAGGGGTCCTTGGGCTTGAAGCCCGACAGGCGCTCCAGGCTCGACTTCACCGCCGCGCCGTTCGTGGTGAAGCCGACCAGCGGGATCAGCTCCGGACGCCCGTCGAACCCGGCCACCCCCACGTGGTGGAGCTGCGTCACCTTGTCCGCGAACGAGATCGCATTCTCCTGGAGAACCGGGAGCGAGCCCGACTCGACGATGCTCCCCGAGAGATCGAGCAGCAGCATCGTGTAGTGCACGACCGAAACCTCGGGGTTGAGGATCGTCTGCTTGCTCTCGTATGGAGAGATCAGCTCCCCGTCCTCGTAGATCCGGAACGACTCCGCGGAGAGCGCCGGCACCGGCATCCCGTCGGACGTCTCCACGGAGAAGTAGAGCGCCACGTTGCTGGGCTTCTGCACGCTCGCGCGATGGAGGCGGACATTGAGGCCGCTACAGGCGGAGAGCAGGATCAGCGCGACCAGGGAGGCACATCCTCGCATCCGCCTCTACGTCGCACGTCCCGGGGTGGGCCGCTAGGAGCGTGTAGCGCGTAAGCGCTCACGCGACCCCGGTCCGGGTCCCGGTCCCGGTCCGGGTCCCGATCTGAAGATGGCTGCCTTGAGTCAGACGCTCGCGACGGTCGCGAGCTTCGATCGGTAGAGCTTGAGCAGGTTGTGGTGAGGCAGACGAGCGTCCCCTCGGCTCGTACCTTGAAGAAGGAGCGGAGCGAGAACCGGCGGAATCCTCGTGCCGCTTTGATCTGTCCGAGCGCCGGTTCGACGGACGAGGTGTTGCTGATCAGGTGCCTGGTTGCTGACCCCTTCGGCGACAATCACCTGAGCGTGCTCGCGTTCGCCTGCACCTTCGAGCCATCGAGTGCGACGTGTCCGAGCCGCACCAAACCTGCTTTTTGGCAAAGCTTCAGGACTTCGAGGAAGAGCGCTTTCAGTGCCTCCAGGTGGACGAGCCGAAACTCGTTGATCGTCGTGAAGTGGGGATGACTTTCTCCAAGCTAGCTTGCATGGTCACTTTCGATCACGAGAAGCTCGAGGTCTACCAGCTCGCCGTCGAGTAGGCCGACATCGCTGAAGAGATCGCACAAGAACTGCAGCCCGGTCACGCTCACGTCCGCGATCAGCTTCGGCGGGCATCCGATTCCATCGTGAACTACACCGCCGAGGGCGCCGGAGAGTTCAATCCACCTGAGAAGGCTCGCTTCTACCGGATGGCACTTCGCTCTGGCACCGAAAGCGCCGCCTCACTCCACACCTGCTTGAGGCGCCGACTCCCCAACGAGCGGAAGGTCCAAGCCGCCAGAGCCAAGCTCAAGCGCGTTGTCGAGATGCTCACGCGCCTCATCAAGTCGATGAACGCACGCCGGGCTGCATGATCGCCATCGGGACCGGAACCGGGACCGGGACCCGGACCGGGCTCGCGGTAGCGCTACGCGCTACACGCTCCTAGACCCGCTCCATCACCGCCGCCGCGCCCAGCCCGCCGGCCGCGCAGATCCCGAGCAGCGCCAGCTCCTCGTCCCGCTCCTGGAGCTCGTACGCCATCGTCGTCACCATGCGCGCTCCGGTCGCTGCGAATGGATGACCGATCGCCACCGAGCCGCCGTGGACGTTCAGGCGCGCAGGATCGATCTCGCCAACCGGCGTGGTCCGGTTGAGCCGAGCCTCCGCGAACGCGCTGCTCGCCAGCATCTTGAGGACGGCGAGCACCTGCGCCGCGAACGCCTCGTGGAGGTCGACCAGCCCGATGTCGCCGAGCACCAGCCCGGCCCGCTCGAGCGCCTTCGGCATCGCCAGCGCCGGACCCATCAGGAGCTGATCCGCGGGATCGACGCCGACGTACGACCAGCTGCGGAACGCCGCCAGCGGCTTCATCCCCAGCGCCTTCGCCCGGTCCTCGCTCATCAGCAGCACCGCCGAGGCGCCGTCGGTGAGCGGGCTCGAGTTGCCGGCGGTGAGCGTCCCGTCCGCCGCGAACACGGGCTTCAGCTTGGAGAGCGCCTCGACGCTGGTGTCCTTGCGGACCAAGCCGTCGGTGTGGACCCACTTGCCCTCGGGCGTCTCCACCGAGGCCACCTCGCGCGTGAACCGACCCGAGGCGATGGCGGCCGCCGCCCGGTGGTGCGACCGGACCGCGAAGTCGTCCTGCGCCTCGCGAGAGATCCCGTTACGTCGCGCCATCTCCTCCGCCGCCTCGCCCATCACCTGGCCGGTGGTGCGCTCAGCGATCTTCGGCATCCTCGGCAGCACGTCCCGGAGCGGAGTGAGCTCGCCGAGCAGGCTGAACAGATCGGCGGGCGTCGCCTTGCCGAACGCCACCGGCGCCAGGGCGTGCACGACCTTCTGCGGCAGCTTGATCTCCGCGTTGCTGGTCGAGTCCGAGCCGCCTGCGATCACCACGTCCGACTCGCCGCGCTCGATGGCGGCCGCCGCCAGCGTGACGGCCTGCAACCCGGTGGCGCAGGCGCGGGTCACGGTCATCGCCTCGGTCTCGGGGTGGAGCTTGAGATCGAGGACGATCTCGCGGCCCACGTTGGGCGCCATCCCCGGGAGAATCACGCCGCCCCAGATCACGCCGTCGATCTCGCGCTTGGGGACCTCGGTCCGCTCGAGGAGCGCCGCCACCGCCGCGTCGCCGAGCGCGATCGTATCCATCTTGGTGAACGGGCCGAAGGCCTTCACGAAGGGCGTCCGGATGCCCCCAACCACCACTGCTCTCTTCTTCATCTCATGCTCCGATCATCGCCCCGCCGCACACGCGGAGGACCTGCCCCGTCAGCCCCTGCGCGCCCGGGCCGGCCAAAAAGTCGATGGTGTTGGCCACGTCGATCGGCTGGCCGCCCTGTCCCAGGTTGTTCAAGCGCCGGCCCACCTCCCGGATCGCCACCGGGATCACCGCCGTCAGTCGCGTCTCGATGAACCCGGGCGCCACCGCGTTGACCGTGATGCCGCGATTGGCCAGCAGCCTGGCGAAGTACTTCACCAGCCCGATGACGCCGGCCTTGGAGGCCGCGTAGTTCGTCTGCCCCATGTTGCCGCCGATGCCGGCCACCGACGACAGGCACACGATCCGACCCTCGTCACGCATCAGGCCGCCCAGCAAGCGCTCGGTGATCCGCTGCACCGCGCTCAGGTTCACCGCGATCGTCTGATCCCACAGCTCGGGCGACATCTTCTTCAACGTCTTGTCCCGCGTGATGCCCGCGTTGTGGACGACGATGTCGACGCCGCCGTACTCCGCCTTCAAGAACTCAGCGATCTGATCGGCCGCCGTCGTCTCGCTCACGTCGACCAGGAACAGGCCGCCGTGGATCTCCCGCGCGAGCTGGCTGGTGGGGCCGTCGTCCTGCGGCCGATCGAGGCAGACCACCCGCGCGCCTTGCGACGCCAGCTGCCGCGCCGTGGCCGCGCCGATCCCTCGGGCTGCACCGGTGACCACCGCGATCTTGCCCTCGAGCGGCTCGGTCCAGCGCACGGGATGGGAGAGCGGCCGCGCCTGATCCGTCACGTTCAGCGGCTGGCCGGAGACGTACGCCGAGCGCTCGGAGAGCAGGAACCTGAGCGGCCCTGCGATCCGATCCTCGGCCTCCGGAGCGACGCGGAGGAGCTGCGCTGTCCCGCCCTGCTTGCCGATCTCCTTGGCCAGGCTGCGCACGAAGCCGTCGACGGCCGAGTTCGCTGCAGCCGCCTCAGAGGTCGACTCGTCGCCCGTCGGCCGCGCGACCACCACAATCCGCCCGCAGCGCTCGAGCCGCGGCACGGTCGCGTGGAAGAAGTCGTAGAGGTGCCGGAGGGAGCCCGAGGTCTTGACCTCGGTCGCGTCGAAGACCAGGCCGAAGAAACGGTCGGCACCCTCGAGATCGAGGTCCGCGGGCGGCCGCCCGAACGCCTCCCCCGGCTTCTTGAACAGCTCCATGATCCCGGCGCGGCGCTCCACGTGCGGATCGGCGCCGGCCTCGGCGAGCGCCTGGGCCAGCCGGCCGGCAATCCGGCTCTCCGGGGAGGTGTAGATGCCCACCGACCGATCCTTGAGCGGCCGCTCCCGCGCCGGGCCCTGATCGCGCGCCAGCTCCTGGGGCATCGGGATGGGGAGGCCGAGGTTCTCGATGAATCGGCGCGCCCCTGGGTTCTTTGAGAGCTCGAGAAGAAAGTCGCTCATGCGTCCGCTCCGTTTCCTCGCTTCAGTCCGTACGTCCCGACCAGGTAGGCCGGGCCGCCCGGGGCGTCTCCCACGAAGACGCCGTCGTTGTCGTCGACGTACAGGCCCACCTTGGCGGGCAAGAGCAGCGGCCGCGTGAACTTCACGTCCATCACGGCGATGCGCGTCCCCGGTGCGACCACCACGTTGTTCAGGCCCTCCATCGCCCGCGCCATGGTGGCGAAGCCGTGGAGGATCGTGCTCTTGAATCCGGAAGCCCGGGCGTACGCCGGGATCCAGTGGATCGGGTTGAAGTCGCCGGTGAGCTTGGCGAAGTCGAGCCCCGCGTCACGCCGGATGCGGCCGAACCAATCTCACGCGCGTGCAAGGGAACCTGCGGTTTGGCCTTCGGTTTCTCGCCGTCGCGCCGCTTCAGCGGGACGATCGCATACAGGTGCGCCGTGAGCGCGTCGGGGGCGCTCGCAGTCGAGGTCACCAGCTCCTGGTGGAGCACCGCGCGGTAGCCGTCGTCGTCGATGTCGACCAGGCGGCCGCGAACCAGCAGCGGCTCGTCGATGGGCAGCGCCTTCGCGATCTCGAGGCGGCAGCCGCCGTTGACCACCTTCACCAGCGGGTACGGGATCCCTTCGAGCGTCTTCGACGCGATGGGGAACGTCCACTGCGGGAAGAGGTGGGGCGGCAAGGTCCGCTTGTATCGCGCCGGGTCGCCGCCGACGTTCTTCACGTAGTCCCGCACCAGGTCGCGGGGCCGGGGCGGCACCTGCGAAGTGATCTCGGCGCCCGGAAGCTCGAGCGCTTTCGCCACGCCGTTCAGGCCGATCTGCTCCTTCATCGCGGCCAGCGCCGCGCGACCGAGCGCGGCCAGCACCGGCCCTTGCTGAAGCACGTGCTTGTTCGAAACCGTCATGTTCAGACCGCCTCTTTCTCACGGACCTCGTCCTTGTCGGCGAGCTCGCCGAGCAAACGCTGTCCGGTCGTCGTGATCCGCTCATGCAGATATCGCGCCCGCGGCTCGGCGCGCTCGAGATAACGCTCGAGGACCTCGACCCGTTCCGGATGCTTCTTTGCCTGCGCGAGCAGAAGCTCGCAGATGGCCTCGTCGACGAGCTGCCGGGTGAGTCGCTCGGCGTGCAACATCGCGTAGGCGAAGTCGCGCTTGGGATCCCAGTTCTTGAGGAAGCGCTCCGGCCACTCCGCCAGAGGCAGACCGCGCAGTGCGGAGAATTTGTCCGCGGCGGTCTTGGTGAGGAGGTGCTGCTGAGATGACAGCGACAGCGCCTGCAGCCTCGCCACGCGGCGCTCCAGCGGATCACGGGACGCGGTCGCCTTCCACTTCGCCTGGGCGATCCGCCGTGCGAAGCGCTGCGGGTTCCGGAGCGCGCCGGTCAGGGCGTCCTTCATGACCATCAGGGACTGGATCTGGCTGGTCCCCTCGTAGATCGGCATGACCATCGCGTCGCGGAGCAGCTTCTCGGCGCCGAACTCCTTCGTGTAGCCGACGCCGCCGTGGATCTGCACGCAGGTCCGGGCCAGCTCGACCGCCTTCTCGGCGGCCAGGTACTTGAGGAGCGGCGTGAGGCGACGGGCGGTGCGCCCGTGGCGCTTGTGCGATCGCTGGTGCTTCTCGATCTCGTGGGGATCGCGCAGCACGCCCGCCTTGAGGAGCACCTCCTCCTTCTGTGCGATCTCCTGCTCGACCGCGCAGTGCACGCCGAGCGCCCGGATGCCCTCGATGTCGCTCCGCATCTCGTCGAGGTAGTCCGCGATCATCTCGTGGCGATCGATGGTCTTGCCCATCGACCTGCGCTCGCTCGCGTACGCCAGCGCCGCCCGGTAGGCCGCCTCGCAGAGGCCGAGGCTCTCGAAACCGACGCCGATCCGCGCGTTGTTCATCAGCGTCAGCATCAGCTTGAAGCCCTCGCCGCGCTTGCCCACGAGCTGCGCCGGCGAGCGATCGAACGTGATGGAGCAGGTGGCCGAGCCGTGGTGGCCCATCTTCTCCTCGATCCGATCGACGACCGCGTAGCGTTTGCGGGTGCCGTCCGGCAGATCGTCGTAGGTCTTCACCATGAACATCGAGAGCCCGCCCAGGCCGGAGAAGGGATCGTCGGGGTTGGCGGTCTTCTCGGTTCGCGCGATCACGAAGTGATACTTCCCGTGACCGGAGGTGATGAAGATCTTGTTGCCGGTGACGAACCAGTTGCCGGCCTCGTCCTGCTCGCCGACGGTCCGGAGCTGCGCCATGTCGCTGCCCGCGTTCGGCTCGGTGATGTCCATGGCGCCCCAGGCACGGCCGGAGCGCATCTCCTCAATCTCCTCGGGCCAGCGCGTCTTGGTGATGGCGCCGGTCTCGGGATCGAACTCGGTGCTGCCCTCGAAGAGCGAGTAGACCAGCATCGCCATGGCGATGCCGCCGTGGAAGCTGTGGTGCGCCATCACGGAGATGTCGGCGCGGCCGAACATCTCGTTGGCCAGGAGGAAGAGCGCGATCGGACAGTTCTGGCCGCCCAGCTCCCGCGGTAGGCACATCCCGTGGAGCTCGAGCGACGCGATGCCCTCGAAGATCGCGTCCATGCGGGGCCCGAACGAGGCCTCACCCTTCTCGAAGCGCACGCCCTCGCGGTCGATCTGCTGCGTGTAGGGCGCCACCTCCTCGGCGACGAACTGGCCGATCACGCCGAGGATGTCCTTGTAGAACTCGAGCGCCTCTTCAGGGTTCTTGAACCCGTCGGGCGTGCGGTAGCCGAACTCGGTCAGCTCGACGAGCGGGGTCCAGTCGATGCCGCGATCGATGTAATATTGGAGGTCGGAATTGTCGGTGAAGAAGTTCGCCATTAGTCGACTCCTTTGTCCTTCGCGCTCTGATGATCCAGATAGCTCTGTTCGAAGAGGCTGCTGCGCGTCATGCGAACGAGCTCGTCGATCGCGCGGCGCATGTGTTGTGGTCGGGTCCCCTTGATCAGCGCGCTCATGCACTCGCTGGTCGCGAGCACCGAGAGCGACATGCTCGCCACATGCAGGATGTACGCCTCCGGATCGACGGTCGTCCGGATCTGCCCGCTCTCCTGTCCCTTCCGGATGTAGCCGGCGACCACCTCGACCCAAGGGCGTGCATAACCTTCGAGCGAAGCCTTCATCCCCTGCGGCCGATCGAGCAGCTCGCGCACGAGCAGCCGCGCGCGATCGGGATCGTCGGCGAAGAAGGACATCAGCTCGCGCATGACGCCGTCGAACTTCGCGAGCCCGGTCAGCGTCGAGGCCATCAGCAGCTTGGGAAGGATGTCGTTCCAGCGGGACAGCAGCTGATCGAGGACGGCCTTTCTCAGCTCTTCCTTGGACGAGAAGTGGTAGAGGACCGACGGCTTTCGCACGCCCACGGCGTCCGCCACCGCCTGCAGGGAGGTCCCGTCGAACCCGCGCCGGGCCATCAGGCGGGTCGCCTCCAAGAGAATGGTGTCGCGGACCTCCATGACGTGCGTCTACCGAGTGATACCGATCTGTCTACCGATCGGTAGAGACCGGTCAAGGAGAAAATGACGTGCTGCGTCGTGAGGTTCCAAGGCGTTAGAATGATTTGGGATGCTGACGCGCGCCGCCTACCACGCCCAACACGCTTCGATCCGGCTGCCGCTGTTCGCCATGCAACAGATGCTGCGCGTGCTCTCGAAGCGCTGGGAGCAGCCCAGCCGGCGCGAGGTGGCGATCATCCAGGCCCGGTATCGGGCCCTCCTCGAGCAGGACCTCGCGAACGCCGAGCGCGGCCTCTATCCGGAGAGCCTGCTCTTCGAGCTCCCGATGTTCGAGTACGCGAAGACGCTGCCGCGGCTGGCGCTCGAGTTCGGGCGCGCCATGCGCCGCATGCGCGCGGCCGACTTCAGAGATCTCCCGAAGGACATCGACCTGTCCCGCTACCCGCACTACTTCCGCCGCACGTTCCACTGGCAGACCGACGGTTATCTGTCGCGCCGCTCGGCCGAGCTCTACGACGTCGGCGTCGAGTTCGTGTTCCTCGGCTCGGCCGACGTGATGCGGCGACAAATCATTCCGCCCATCACACGCTGGCTCGAGCGCGAGCACCCGGCGGGCCGTGCGCGGATCCTGGACGTGGCCACCGGGACCGGACGCGCGCTCTTCCAGCTGGCCAAGACACACCCGAAGCACAAGTACTACGCGCTCGACATCAGCCAGTACTATCTCGACGTCGCCCAGCGCGCGGCGCACGAGAACCTCGACATCTCGTTCATCGTGGAGAACGCCGAGGAGATGCCGTTCAAGGACGGGTCGTTCGACGTGATCACCAGCGTCTATCTGTTCCACGAGCTCCCGCGGAACGCGCGGCGGCGGGTGTTCCGCGAGATGCTCCGCGTGCTGCGGCCGGGCGGGTTGCTGGTGATCGAGGACTCGGCGCAGCTCTCGGAGTCGTCGGAGATCAGGACCGTGCTCGAGCGCTTCCCGGCCGATCTCCACGAGCCGTTCTATCAGGACTACCTGCGCGACGACCTGGAGGGCGGGCTCGCGGAGTCCGGCTTTCAGAATCGACGCTGTCCTGCCGACGTTCGTCTCGAAGGTGGTGGTCGCTACCCGTCCCGGCGCCACACCAGGTGGCGAGGCCCGATGAGGGCGGCCTCTCCGTCGTCGATCAGCCGGCCCTGATACTCGCCAGCCTCGACGTCGTAGCGGTGCACGCCGTCGGCGCCGAGGATCAGCAGCACGCCGGCGTCGAGGTCGAGCGTCAGGCTGATCGGCCTCGGCACGTCTTCGGCGGTGGTGAGGATCTCGGAGCGCTCGAAGCGGTCGCCGGAGAAGCGGACCACGTGCTGGCGAATCTCGTCGGCCACGTACATCGAGCCGTCGGGACCGAGCTCGATCCCTACCGCGCTCCCGAGCGTCTCGAGCGGTCCGTAGCGCGCGACCTGTTCGCCGCTCTCGGGGTCCCAGACCTGGATCAGGCCGCCGTCGTCGAGCGAGTACGCGTTGGCGACGAAGACGCTACCATCGGCGGCCACCGCCAGATCGTGTCCGGACCAGATCCGATCGCGACCGATGTCGCGGATCAGGCGGCCTGACTCGTCGAGTAGGACGAGGTTTCGGGAGTCCTTGCCGAGCACGAGCAGGCGATGATCGCGGTAGTCGATCTGGACCGGCTCGCGAAGGACGCTCGAGTCGTCGAGCACGACCGCCTCCAGCGCGCCGTCGAGCATCCGGTAGCGGAGGACCTCGTCGCGATCGAAGTCGACCGTGTAGAGGAGGCCGTCGTCGTCGAAGGTGGCCGACGAGGGACGGCGCGCGAGCATGTCCGCGTCGAGCGCTGCGCCCGTTCGAGGATCGAAGGCCCGGATGGCGCCGCCGTCCCGATCCGCGATCCAGAGCGTGGCGGCCGGGAGGGCGCCGCCGCCGCAGCCGCCTCCGAACGCAGCCGCCAGGAGGAGCAGGGACGAGGCGGCGCGCATGCCTCCAGTGTCACGTCGCTGTCACCCTCCTGCCATGGTACCGGCCGCGCGTGGAACGACCGCGGGCGGCCGGCAGGCGCCAAATGGTCGAAATAGGTCGGGTGTCGTCGACTCGCGTGGAACGAGCGGCGGTGGTCGAAGCGCGCCCTTCGACCCCGGATCCCCCTCAGCCCGCGACGGCGCTGGCCGTTCGCGACGAACCCGCAGGCTCGGCCCCCAGCAGGCGCTCGAGCTCACCGCTCTCGATCAGGCGGATGAGATCGTCGGCGCCGCCGATGAAGGTGCGCTTGATGAAGATCATCGGGAAGGTTGGCCAGCCCGTCCACATCTTCAGCGCGGTCCGTGGCCGCCACCTCGACAGGTAGCTCCCGTACTCGAGGTACTCGTACGCGAGCCCCTTCGCCTCCAGCGCCTTCTTGGCCCGCTTGGGGTGAGGGTTGATCGCCATCCCCACCACGACGATGTCGTGCTTGTCGATGGCTTCCTGAACCTCCCGCAGGATTTCCTGGTGGAGGTTCGCGATCTTGTCGTGGATCGCGGGGTGGATGCGTGTCTGTTCGAGGATCGGACGCACGCCGCGCACTCTAGCTAGGCAAGCGCCGGACTCTGAGTAGAATCGCGCGCCATGTCGCTGTGGACGAACGGGGACGCACACGTGGTCGCGACCGGCTGGGGCGTGGCCCGCGCGGAGGGAAAGACGAGCGAGATCTCGCGGTTCTCGACGGAGGGCCTGAAGCGTGATCAGGATCCTCCTCCCGTCGAGCTCCTCGCCGTTCTGGACCCGGATGGGCGCTCTGCGCTGGTACGCAGGCGCGGAGAGGCGCTCCAGCTCTGGACGGCCGGCGAAGGCTTCAGCGCGGTCGAAGGCCCGATGCTGCTCGACGCAATCGCGATCGGCGAAGGAGCAGTGCTCGCCGTAGTCGCCGGAAAGGATCGAGCGACGCTCCACCGCTGCAAGGTGGAGGGCGACAGCGTCGTCGCCGGCGACCCGATCGCGCTCCCCAAGGGCGAGCGCCTCTCCTTCGCCTCGGCCCTCGGTGACGAGGTCGAGCCTCTGTGGCCGGAGGAGGATGACGATCGTGACGAGAACGATCCCCCGTTCGACCCGGCCGCGCTCAGCATCCTCTCTCCGGTGACCGGCCACTGGCCCGGACGCGTGCGGCTCTCTGCGAACCGCTGCGGGATCGCGCTGACGTCGACGTACAGCGGCATGGTGGCGCTCCTCGATCCCAAGTCGCTCAAACCGCAACTCACCTTGCGCGTCCGGACGGAGGAGGATCAGCTCGATCTCTTCGCGCTCCCGGTCCCACAGGGCGTGCTGCTGACCCTGGTGGCGAACTTCCGGAACACCGAATATCTGCTGGTCGGGCCCAAGCGCGAGGTGATGGCGCACCGCCACAAGATGGGCAAGGAGCTGGCCTGGGGCGCGAGCTCGGCGGGGCTCTTGTGGTCGGACGACAAGGTCCTGGTGAACCAACAGCTCGGGAGCGCGAACCCATTCTTCATGGCGTTGCCGGGGCTCGCGCCCAAGCAGTTCGGGAAGGAGGAGGCCGTGGTGATCGAGGCCTCCAGCAACGCGGACGGATCGCGACACGTCCTGGCCACGACGCCCCCCGGCTCGCTGAGGCCCCAGAGCTGGAAGCTGGTCGCGTACGATCCGAGCGCCAAGAAGCTCAAGGCCGAGAACCTCAGCATGCCGGACTTCAAGCCGCCGCCGCCACCGGTCGCGAAACCGGAGAAGCGCAAGCGCGCGGAGGGCTCACCGGTGCTGGCGATGCGACCGGACCAGAGCACACCGTGGCGCGCCAACCTGAAGGAGACCACCGCGCTCCGGCTCCAGGTGATGAACCGCGGAGGCCCCCTGGCGGGCATGTACGTGGAGGTTGCCGGGAACGCGGTCGCGGAGGGGCTGATCGCCTCGGAGGAGGTGACGCTCGGCGGCGCGAAGGGGCAGTTCGAGAAGAAGGGCAGCGCGTTCCGGGCGGAGATCAGCGACGCGAAGCTGGATGCGCACTTCGCGGACGCGTCGCGGGCCGACCCCGCGCCGTCGATCGAGCTGGTGGTGAAGCTGCGGGCAGAGCGGCCGGGGAACGGGTTGATGACCGTGCGCGTGGGGCCGCTGGGCGCGACGGGGATCATGGGATCGGCGATGGAGGGGCGGAGCTTTGTAGTGGCTCCGGGGTGACTCACTCCGAAGACGAACGGTCAGGGTGGGGGCGCGGGATCAGAAGTGGTCAAACCCACCCGGCACCGGCAGCACCGTCCCGTCCGACATCACCACCTCGATCTCCGGCTTCACCGTCACCGCGCCGATCAGCGTCACCGGCGTGGCGGTCGCGGCGCAGGTCTCGCGCACGAGGCGCTCGTCCTCGGGCGCGGCGGAGAAGAGGAGCTCGTAGTCTTCGCCGCCCTCGAGCGCGATCAGGTCGCGGTTGAGGCCCGCCTCGGCGGCGTACTGTTGGACCGCGCCCGAGATCGGGAGCTTCGCCCCGTCGAGGCGGACGCCGAGGCGCTCGGGCACGAGCAGGCGGCGGAGATCCTTGCCCAGGCCGTCGGAGACGTCGCACATCGCGTGCACGACGGCGGCCTTGGCCAGGGCGCGCCCGGCCTTCACCCGGGGCTCGGGGTCGACCAGCATCTCGATCAGCTTCTGGCGGTAGTCGCTCCGCGAGACCTTGAGGTTCTGCTTCGCGAAGTGAAGGCCCGCCCGGGCGTCGCCGAGGTGACCGGTGACGAAGATGGCGTCGCCGACCTGCGTGCCGCGACGCGTGATCAGCTCGCTCGGCAGCGCCCGACCGATCACCGTGGCGGTGAGATGGATCGGTCCGTAGGTCCGACTCGTGTTGCCGCCGATGATCGCAACCCCGTGCGAGCGGCACTGGTCGCGCACGCCGCCGGCGATGCCTTTCGCGATCTCGAGATCCGTGGATCCGGGGAAGCTCACCGAGAGGAGCACGTAGCGCGGGGCCGCGCCCATGGCGGCGATGTCGCTCAGGTTCACCGCGATCAGCTTCCGCCCCACCTGGTGCGGCGTTGCGTACGCCAGATCGAAGTGTACGTTCTCCACCAGGCAGTCGGTGGTGATCACCGAGCAGTGCTGCGGCGAGACGAACCAGGCGGCGGCGTCATCGCCGTTGCCCACCAGCACCTTGGAGTCGGGCGACCCCGCCTCCGCGGAGAAGATCTCGATCAGCCCGTCCTCGCCGATCTCTTCGACCGACATCATGCGCCGAGCGGCTCCGCGTCCGGCTCACGGTCCGCGGCGGTCGGCTTGGTGATCTCGACGTCGGCGGTGTGGGGCGTCTGCGTGGTCGGCTCGAAGATCCGGAGCTCCGCGCGAGCGCCATCGACCACCACGTGATACAGCGAGGGACGCTCGTTCCCCGGCAGCGCCGGCAGCCAGCAGCCCGTGTTCACGTAGAGGCGGCCCTTCCCCAGATCGGTGAAGCGACGCGAGTGGCTGTGGCCCATCACCACCAGCGGCACGTCGAGGATCGCCGCGATCTTCTTCGCCGCCTGCGCCTGCTTGGGCCCGGGGAGGAGGTAGCGCCGGGGTGCCATCCGCTTGTTCACGAGCCAGGCGCCGGCCGCGATCGCGAGCAGGCCGAGGAGCTCGAGCCAGACGTTGTCGACCACTACCAGGATGAAGAGCGCCATCGCCAGCGCCCCCGCGGCGAGCGCGATCCGATCGAGGAACAGCAGGCGCGCCAGCTCCGAGAGGTTGCGATTGATCGGCGTGTGGTGAAGAGCGTCGATGTCCTGGAGCTTGCTCTTCGGCACGCCGAATCGGCGCGCCTCGGCCGCCAGGTGCTTCTCGTGCTCTTTGATGTAGCGCGGCACCAGGCCGTAGGCGAAGCGCCAGGCGTACTGGAGCATGCGGACGCCCGTGATCACCCCCATCTTGGTGACGTAGATGGTGCCGTTGATCCCGCGCTTCTTCAGCCACTCGAAGTAGTCGCGTATGGTCCACAGATCCGCGTTGTGCGCGGCGTAGTCGTTCAGCATGTTCACGAAGTAGCGCATCGTGAACGCGAACAAGGGCGTGTCGATCTTCCGCGGGTTGTCCGGGCTGACCGGATAGAGCTGGTGGTCGTACGAGCAATAGACGTCGTACTGGTGGCCGTGCTCGACGTAGATCCGCCCCGGCTCGATGTAGCACCAGGGCGAGAAGCTGATCCGGTCCTGGAAGGCGTTCCGGAGCTCGATCGCCTGATCCACGTCCAGCTTCATGTGCGCGTAGGCGAACGAGGCCATGTTCTTGCGAAAGACGCGCTGCACCTTCCGCCAGTGGAACTCGGTGTCGTGATTGCCGCGCACCATCACGATCTCTCCGCCCTCGCGGACGAAGTGCGCGATCCGGCGGAACAGCGCCTCGTGATAGCCCATCGTGCGCTCGAGCTTGATCACCGAGCGCTCGGCCTCGTTCCCGAGCCCGAACTGGATCTCCTCGGTGGTGGCCTCGAAGGTGAGGCGGACGTCGAGCGGTCCCTTGCGTCCCGGCACCACCACCACCTCGACGAAGTCGATGAAGTCGCCGTCGAAGATCAGCCGCCACTCGCTCTCGCGCGCGGACGTGTAGTGATCGAGGAGGTTGATGAAGGCCTGATCGAACTCCGGATTGGGGCGCTGCACCTCCTGGAAGCCGGTGATCTCTTTGCAGTCACGGCCCAGGTGCATGTCGGAGACGATCAGCAGTCGTCTCATTCCTCGACCACACAGAGGTAGAACTTGTTGTTGCTCTTATCGATGATCTGGAGCTTCTCGCGCTTGTCCGGCGATAGCACGCTCTTGAGGGTGTGGTAGCGGGACTGCTCGGTGACGATGAACTCGCGGCCCGGCCGATCGACGAAGGCGCGCATGCGTTCGTTGGCGCCGTCCTCTTTCACCTGGATGACGCGGTTGCGGCTGTAGAAGGTCTCGCCCCGCCAGTTGAGCTGATAGGCGTAGAGGGGCTCGTCGCCCCTCCGCTCCTCATAGTAGGTCTTGAACAGGTGCGCTTGGCTCCAGTGCGGCGCCAGCATGTTGAAATGATAGTGGGAGATCCACACGCCGAACACGATGCCGATCGCCCCGAGGGCGAGGAGTGAGTTGGCCCTTTGACGCAGCGCCCAGGTGGCCGCCAGCGCCACCCCCCCGACCGCGGCCAGCGTGATCAGGAAGATGCGGGGATTGATTTCGCGGGGATAGTCACGGTCGTACTTGTAGGTGAACAGGTTCACCAGGTGCTGCGGGTCGTTGATCAGATCCCGGATGGCGACCGCGAACACCATGCCCACCAAGATGCCGGAGTACCCGCTGATCCGCTTCTTCGGGTCCTCGGCCGCCCAGGTCACCCACAGCCCGATCAGGATCGCGTACGCCGGCACGCCCGGGAAGATGTAGTGGTGGAACTTGGTCTGGCTCATCGTGAAGAACACGTAGGTCCAGACCGCCCACAGCAGGATGAAGATGGTCATGCGCCGCCGCTGAACGGTGGTCTCTTCCTCGGGCGTGCGCGCGGCGAGGCCCAGCGCGAAGGGCAGCACCGCGGTCCACGGGAACATGCCGTAGGCGAGCTGCTCGATGAAGTAGGCCATGCCCGCGCGATCACCGTGAACGCCGGCGCCGACCCGATTGAAGTTGTCGTGAATCCAGAAGCGCTCGACGAACGTCTTGCCCTCTTCGTCCCGGCCCCCGAACAGGCTGAGCGCCACGTACCAGGGCGCGCCCACCAGGAGGAACAGCACCCAGCCCACGTAGACCTTGCTGCGCACGAGCAGGCGCCAGTCGCCGGTGAAGCCCATGTAGAGCAGGACGGTCGGACCGACCACCGCCAGCGGCGCGAGGCCCTTCGACAAGGCGGCCAGCCCGATCATCACGTAGAAGATCGAGAGGTAGCAGTCGAAGCGGGAGCCCTTGAGCAACAGGTAGCCGATGAACCCCGCCGCCAGCACCGCGGGCGGGATCACCGGCCAGATCGCATCGTGATTGTCGGCGAGCTGCTCCGCGATCAGCGCCAGCTGCCCGAACACGCACAGCGCGATCGTCGCGGCCACCGACGCCTTCATCCAGGAAGGTGCGACCGAGTCCGGCTCCTCCGCGAATACGGCGAAGCAGAAGAACGCCAGGCCGATGGTCATGAAGCCGACCAGCGGCATGTCGGCCATCGCCTGCTTGCCGATGAAGATGAAGAACGCCGAGGTGGCGAGCACCACCACCGCCATCAGGCCCGCGACCCGATCACCGCCGCGCGCCTGCTTGGCCATCTTGTAGACGGCCCAGAGCGTGAAGATGGCGACCAGCGCGAACGGCGTCCGGATACCCCACTCGGTCCAGTGGCCCAACGGATCGCCGAGCGGGTGGGCCTCGGCGCCGACCGCGAGCATCCCGGCGGCGATCATCCAGATGGGGAGCGCCGGCTTGCTGAAGAAGTAATGGCTCTCCCAGAAGGGGTACACGTAGTCCCCGCGAACGATCATCTCGCGGGCGACCTCGGAGTAGTGCGGCTCCCAGCAATCCCAGAGCCCGAGCGTCCCCAGGTATGGGAAAAACATCAGAAAACCGATGCCGAAGACGGTGAGGAGCGCCGCCTTCTCCGTCGGGATGAGGTCGCGGAGACGCTCGAGCCAAGGGGCCGGCTCGGGGCCCTCCGCGTTCTCAGGCACCGTCGAAACCGCTTCGAGCTCCTGCGTTGCGGAGGGCTCGATCTTCTTCTTGGTCTTGGGCATCGCCGTTGTTTCGACCGAGCGGAACGCTAGGGTTCTGCCCGGAGCGTGTCAATCTCAGTATCATCCTCCAGCGATGTCGGGTGCACAGCTTTTTTCATTCCTGGGCCTCGGCCTCATGCTCGCCGCCTGCGGGAGGGATGTCCCG
Source organism: uncultured delta proteobacterium (assembly GCA_963803435.1). Lineage (GTDB taxonomy): Bacteria > Myxococcota > Kuafuiibacteriia > Kuafuiibacteriales > Kuafuiibacteriaceae > CAWDML01. The sequence goes on from CAWDML010000001.1 coordinate 2,897,776, forward strand.
GACGGCGGGGCCGGCAGTTCGGATCGGACGCTGTTCGTCGAGCCGGCCACGCTCGATCTCTACCTGGATCAAACGTTCACGTTCGACGTCGTCCTCACCGACGACGAGTCACCGAAGAGCGTCCTCGCGACCGAAGCGCTGACGGTAGAGGTCGGCAAGGCCGGGGTCGTCGAGGTGAACACCGAGGGTACCGGCACCGCAAAGGGCGCGGGGCAGACGTCCCTGATCGCGGCCTACCTGGGGCTGGAGGCCGAGGCGGGCGTCGACGTCCGCGCCGGCCGGCTCACGGGCATCGACATCATCCCCGCGATGGTGCGTCTCGCGATCGCACAGACCTCGCAGATTCGCGTGACCGGGACGCTCGACGACGGCGAGCAGCTCGATCTGACGCGGGCCTACCAGGGCACCCGATACCAGTCGTCGGATCCGGACGTCGCCACCGTCGCCTCCGACGGCCTGGTGCGCGGCGAGCACGAGGGACACGCCACCATCGCGGTCACGCACGGCGCCTTCAGCGGACAGGTCGAGGTCGACGTCTCCAAGACCGCGGTCGAGCTGAAGCAGCTGCTCTTCGATCCGGCCGCCGTCTCGCTCGAGTTCGACGGGACGGTCCAGCTCGGTGTCTTGGGCATCGACGCCAGCGGTAACCGCATCGATCTCATCGCGACCTTCCCGACCTACCCCGTCACGTTCTCCTCGAGCGACACCGGGATCGCAGAGGTCAGTGAGACCGCGGTGGTGACCGCGCTCCGCCGATCCGGTGTCACCGCGATCGTGGCCAAGCTGGGCGACCTCACCGCGTCGGCGGAGGTCCGCGTCGTGCCTCCCGAGAGCCAGCTCGTCGGCTTGAGCGTGCGGCCCGAGATGACCGACGTGCGCGAAGGCGGCACCGTCCAGCTCCGCGTCACCGGACGCTACGCCGACGGAAGCACCGCCGACCTCACGGCCGCCAGCACCGGCACCAAGTACGTCAGCACCGACCCGGGCGCCTTCTCGGTGAGCGCCGGTGGGCTGATCACCGGGCTCACCGCGGGGCGTTCGGGGCTCGTGATCGTCGACCACGGCACCTTCGAGCGGCTGGTCAACGTCAACGTCGTCGGCGACGCCGAGCTGATCGGCATCGAGGTCCGGCCGACCACCGTGAGCCTGCGCGTGGGCGCGTCGATCCAGCTCCAGGTGCGGGCGCTCTTCGCGGACAGCACCTTCGCCGACGTCACGCCGGCCACCAGCGGGGTCCAGTACACGCCGCCGCCCGACGGCTTTGCCACCGTCACACCGGACGGGTTGGTGCGGGCCAACTTCGCCGGCGCCGGCCAGCTGATCGTGGAGTACCGCGGCTTCCGCGTGTTCGTACCGGTGACGGCGGTCGACGAGGGCCAGATCGTCGACATCTTCATCTCGCCGCCGCAGATCTCGGTGCCCGAGGGTGGGCGCGTTCAGATCCAGGTCTTCGCGCAGCTGAGCGACGGCTCGGTCCTCGACATCACTTTCGATCCTTCGCTCATGATCGCGATCGATCGACCTCGGGTCGCCGGCTATCTCGGGGGCGGCGCGGTCGAGGGCCGGAACGCGGGGCTCACGACGCTGCGGGCGACCTACCTGGGATTCTCCGCTCAGGCGGACGTGATCGTCGGCGGGATGCAGACGCTGATCGCGATCCAGCTCTCCATCCCACCCCAGATCCAGGTCGGACAGACCGCGACCTACGCAGTGCTCGGGATCTTCTCGGACGGATCGATCCAGGACCTGACCCTCGATCCGCAGACACAGGTGACGGCGACCGATCCCTCCCTCCTCGACGTCTTCTTCGGCCTGGCGACCGGGCTCCAGCCCGGCACCACCACGGTGGTCGCCGATCATCTCGGCTTCTTGGACACCGCCGTCGTCGAGGTCACGCTCAACGTCGATCCGATCGTCGCGCTCAACTTCCAGCCGAGCTCGCTGTCGCTGGCGGTGGGCGCCGCTGCGCCGGCCGTCCTCGTCGCGGTCCACCAGTCGGGCCTCGTCAATGAGGTCACGCTCGATCCGGGTGTGGTCTACTCCTCGACCGGCCCCATCTCCACCGTGCTCGGGCCGACCGGCCTGCAGGTGAGCGGGCTCGGCCCGGGGACGGGACAGGTGGTCGCGACCTACCAAGGATTGACGGCCCGCCTCGACGTCACCGTCGGGATGACCAGCACGATCGTCGGCATCGACATCGTCTCGCCGTCGACGATCGGCGTCGGCGCCGGGGACAGCTTCTTCGTGGTGGTCTTCTTCTCGGACGGCACCTTCTCGGAGATCACCTTCGAGCCCGATCTGATGCTGTCGTCGAGCAACCCGATGATCCTTGACGTCGGCGTTGGCTCGCTGACCGGGATCTCGGCCGGGACCGCCAACATCGTCGCCTCGTATCGAGGCTTCACGGACGTTCAGAGCGTCGCGGTCGGATCCGACATCGTCATCGCGCTGATGTTCGTCCCTCCCGCCCTGACCATGCAGGTCGGCGTCCAGGCGACCGCTCAGGTGATCGCGGTGTTCGCCTCGGGTCGCCAGGTCAACGTGACCTTCGATCCGGGCCTCAACATCAACTTCAACGGCCCGATCAACATCGGCCCGGGGGCCGGGGGCAACATCGTGATCGACGCGTTCGGCCCGGGGACCGCCTCGATCATGGCGTCGTACCAGGGGCTGGCTGCGACGCTCCCCATCACCATCCAGAGCACGCAGGTGCTGGTGGGGATCACGCTGCGGGCGCCGATGCAGATCGACCTCGGCACCACCGACACCTATCGCGTCATCGCCAACTTCTCCGACGGGAGCACCCAGAACGTGACCCTCGACCCGAGCGTCTCGATCTCGGTCGCCGACGCATCGGTGCTCTCGGCCATGAACGGCGTCCTGAACGGCCTGAGCGTGGGAATGACCACCGTGACAGCCAATTACCAGGGCTTCGCGGACTCGCGGGTCGTCGCGGTGATCGACAGCGACCCCGTCGTCGCGATCTTCTGGAACCCACCGCAGCTCAACCTGCAGGTCGGCGCCAGCGCAAACGCTCAGGTGTTCGCGCTGTCCGCCGGCGGGAACGCGGTCGACGTCACCTCTGCCCCCGGGATCATGCTCAGCGCCACCGGCCCGATCATTACGGTCGCGGGTCCGGGCGGCCTGCAGGTCACCGGCAACGCGCAGGGCAACGGTCAGGTGACCGCCACCTACCAGGGATTCGTCGCGGGGTTGCCGGTCACCGTGGGGAACGCGCCGATGCTGGTCGCGATCCGGATCCAGCCGCCGAGCGTCCAGCTCGCCGAGGGCGACACCATCCAGCTCACCGTGATCGGCGTGTTCAGCGACGGCTCCGAGTCGCCGATCAGCGGGGCGACCTTCGTCGACTTCGATCCGAGCGTCGCCTCGATCTCGCCCACCGGCCTCGTCACGGCGCTCAGCTCCGGCACCGGCGGTGCGCTGGTCACGTTCGGGAACTTCGCGGAGTTCGTCCAGATCGACGTCTTCACGGCGATGGGCCCGATGATCACCACCATCAGCCCGGCTGCGGTCCTGGTCGGCTCACCGGCCACCGCCCTCACCGTGAACGGCAGCGGCTTCTCGATGGGAGACTCGATCTTCGTCAGCGGCGTGACGCTCACCACCACGTTCGTCTCGGGGACCCGTCTCACCGCGCAGGTGCCGAGCTTCCTGCTGGCCTTCCCGGCCTCGCTCGACGTTCAGGTGCGCGGTGCGAACGGACGCTCGAACATCGTGCGGCTCTTGGTCGGCCAGATCCCCGACGTCACCAGCTACTCGCCGGACAGCGTGTTCGTGGGGAGCAGCGTCGACGTCACCGCGATCGGCACCGGCCTGGTCAACCTCTCCTTCGCGGCGACCGGAGGTCTCACCGTGACCCAGCTCGCCGTCGCGCCCGACGGCACCTGGGTGCGACTCCGCATCACGGCGCCAGCCACCGCCACCGCGGGCATGAAGACCGTGACGCTCTCCAACCCGCTCGGCATGGACACGATCCAGATCCAGGTGATCGCGACGCAGGGCCTGATGGATCTGCTGGTGAGCTCCGGTCAGACCGTGACATTGAGTGGAACGAACGTCTATGCGAACGTCACGGTGCAGACCGGAGGACGGATCCTGGGCGGCGGGCTCGGCACGCTCGCGATCATCGCCTCCAACACCATCACGATCCGCGGCACGATCGACGTGAGCGGCGATCCCGGCGTCCAGGGCTTCACCAACCCGGCGGCCGGCGGTGACGCGGGCCCGGGCGGCGGCGGCGGCGGCGGCGGCGGCGACGGGAACGCGATGAACCCGGCGGCGGGTGGTGCCGGATCTCCTGCCGGAGGCAACGCATGGCCGGGGTTCGGCGCGGGCACGCCGGGCGGGGACGGCGGCGGTGAGGGCGGCGGCGGCGGCGGCGCGTTCGGCTGCGCGCACGGCGGCGGCGGCGGCGCGCTCGGGGGCAACGGCGGCAGCGGCGGCGGCGATTTCGGTCCGGGGAGCGGCGGCTTCGGCGGCGTCGCCGGTGGGCGCGGCAGCACGTTCGGCGACGGCACCGGCGGCGGCGGTGGCTCGACCTGCGGCAACGCCTCGGGCGGCGGCGGCGGCGGCGGCGGCGGCGGGCTGATCCTGCAGGTCGCACCCGGCGGCGCGGTCCTCGTCGACGGCGCGATCCGCGCGAACGGCGGCGGCGGCGGCGACGGCTTCCAGAACACCGGCGGAGGAGGTGGTGGATCCGGCGGCCGCGTCGAGGTCCTCGCACCCAGCGGGACGATCACCGTCAACGACACCATCAGCGCTCGCGGCGGCGCCGGCGGCGACACCGACTTCGGCGATACCGGCGGCGGCGGTGGCGGCGGGCTGATCGTGATCGACGCGACCGGCGGAAGCGCCAACGTCGGGCTCGGTCTGCTCGACGTCGCCGGCGGATTCCGCAGGCGCCTCGCTCGGCAACGGCTTCCCGGGAGAGACCGGGACGGTCGGTCAGAGCACGATCACGCCCTGACCTCTCCTCAGCGCACGTCGAGCAAGAGGAACCCGTTCGCCGGGAGCTTGACCCGGTAGCGGTTCGACGTGATCGGCGGCGCCTCCTTTCCCGTGTAGAGGTCCGTCGGCGTCTGGCCCAGCTGAAGTCCGCTCCCCGTGAGATCGACGGTGACCCAGCTCGGCTTGTCCGAGATGTTGTAGACGTTCAGCGCGCGCTTGCGCCCGTCGAGGCTGGTCCGGAGCGTCGCGTAGTGGTGCGGATCGGGGCCGCTCGAGAGCTGCGTCCGCTCCCCGCCGGGCGCCAGCGCCGGGTTCGACGCGAGCGTGGCCGACAGCCGGTCGATCTTCGCCTTGCGGTCCGCACTCCAGTCCCGGTAGTTCACGTCCTCGCCGTCACCCGTCCAGTCCATGACGTCGAGCTGGACGCCGTTGCCGCCCAGCACTGCGCCGGTCAAGAGCTGCTTGTCGACGTCCTTGTTGTAGACCCAGATGCGCGAGACGCCGCCGCCCTTCGCCGCGGCCGCGTCGCGGAGCTCGAACACCTCCTCCAGATCGCTCGCGGTCTCGGTGCCCTCGCGGACTTGATCCACGATGGTCTTGTTGTCGTCGTCCTGGCCGAAGATGCCGAAGTTGAAGCCGTACTTTCCGTACTCGTCCTTCAACGCGTCGGGACCGGTGCCCTCGGGGAAGATGAACTTCGCGCCGTAGGCGTGGGGCAGATCGCCCATCAGATACTTCTTGGTCTCCGCCGTGGCGCCGAGCTGCACGTAGGGCGCGTCGAACGTGATGCCGTCGATCCCTGCCTCGAGCCACGGCTTCATCGAGTCCGCGACGTAGTCGACACCCTCCTGCCTCGCGTAGTCGATCGCCGGCCGGTCCCACGAGGTGGCGTACCAGGACTTCGCCTCCTTGCTGTAGGCCCATCGCAGCTCGGGGTTGCCGAGGTCTCCCTTCGGTTTGGTGCTCGACCAGCGGAAGATGCGGGTCGCGACCGTGTCCCGGCCGGCCGCCTTGTCCTCGACAGCCTGCCGAAAGAGCGCCGAGTCCCGAGTGACGTTCTGCGGGCCCATGTACGTGGTCACCGCCAGGCCGCGCTCGTGCGCCGCGGAGACGAGCGCCTTGAAGTCGTCCATCGTGCCCAGCTTGGGATCCGGGTGCTTCAGATCGATGGGGACGCCGCCCAGCCACCCACCCGGATCGCCCTGGTACGGCGGGTAGATCAGGATCGCGCCGACGCCGCGCGCCTTGGCGGCGTCGAGCTCGCCGATGAGGTCGCGGAACGTCTGGTGGCTGACCTCCGGGAAGTACCACTGGGCGGCATTGCTCCTCCTCTGCCAGTCGTCGGGGAGCCCCGGCCGAGCGGGGGCGCGGATCGCGGCCAGCGTCTCGGCGCGCCGCTGTTGGCTGTGCGGGCTGCGCTCGACGGCGCCCATCCGCGCCAGCCACGCGGCCTGGGTGGTGGCCGAGTCGACGCCGCCAAAGCGGAGCGGGCCGCGGCGGTTCGATCGCTTCACCCGGGCGCCCGACGCGCCAGCGATCTCCGCCGGCTGACCGTTGGTCGCGTCGATGTCCACCTCGGGCGCGCGTTCGGCCTCGACCGGACGGACGTGCGGGAACAGCGGTGTCTGGGTGTTGATGCCGAAGGCCACGGACGACGCCGGTTGCAACCGACGCTCCAACAGGCCGTGGGTCAGGAGACAAGCGCGAAGCGAGACACGCCGCCCTCGCTGCGAGGAGTGGGAACCTCGGATCTAGAAGTCGCCGCGCAGCTGCTTCAGCTTGTAGATCGCGACCACGTAGACGACGCCGCTGACGAGGCTGCTCACCATGAAGTCCGTGAAGGGCGACGCGATGTCACCCAGCAGGAGATGGGAGACGTACCCGATACCCGACGCGATGATCATGGCGGTGAGGTGCAACATGGCGCTCGAGCATCATACCAGGACCCGGCGCAGACGGCGCGGGCGCTCCGGGCTCGGCGTCTCCGACGACGAGGCGGGCGCACGACCGAAGATCCACGCCGTCAGGTCGATGGTGTCGCCTGCGCCCACGGTTCCACCGCGCTTGTCGGCGAGACGGCGACACGCGGCGAACACGTAGGTTCGACCGCTCGCCGGATCGCGATGAAAGCGATCGCGCAGGATTTGCTCGCGCGCGTCGTCCGAGAGGCCGAAGCGGCGCTGGAGCGCGTCGGCGATCGCCTGCTCGGCGGCCAAGCCCTCCGCGGGGAACGTTGGATAGACCGGCCAGAGCTCGCGCTTCTTGCCGTGCGCCACCTTGATCTCTCCGCTCGGGTTGGCCGCCTTGTTCGTCACGGCCTGGCGCGCACGGAGCAGCGAGAGCACCTGCCGTCGCGGATCGATCGGTCCGTCAATCACCAGGAGATCGACGGCGAAACCGTGGAGATGGAGCCGCTTCAGATCGAGACCGTCGAGGAGCGCCTCGGCGGCCGCCAGCATCACGGCGGGCGCTTCCGCGTCCTCCTTCCGCCAGTCGCCTTCGACCATCCCGGCGGCCTTCAAGCGCTCGAACAGGCCCGGGCCCTCGGAGCCCGGGTTGAGAGACAGTGAGTCGATCGCGCCGGACAGCGTCCGCATCAGCAGGGCCTCGTTCGCCACCAGCTTGGCCTTCGCGTACTCGATGTGGACCTGCGCCTTCGGGTTGGCGGTACGCACGGCGTCGAGCTGCGATCGAAACTGCTCGGCCTCCGGGACCGCACCGGGCGGCCCGAGCGTCTGATAGTGGGCTCCCGACAGAAAGAATCTGTCGTGGCTCCGACCGATCCGGGCGAGCGCCTCCGGCGTCATGTCGCCGAACGTCGATCGCTGGCTGACGGGCGTGCCCAGGATGAAGCGGCCGCCGTCAGTGAGAGGGCGCGCCTGGAGCTCCCGATCGCCGATGCGAAGCCGGAACGTCCGCTGCTGGGGGAACGCAGCCACGTAGTTGCGGCGGGGCGTGAGGGTCTCGTCCACGCGCGCCTCCTTCGCACAGCGGAGCCCCGAACGATCGAGCTGGTGCACGTTGGGTCCGAACTGCGCCGCGATCTCGGGCGCGTGATCTTCCCACGCGAAGAAGTCCACGCCCAGGATCTCGGCGCCATCCTTCGAGGCATCCGCGTTCAACACGGCGGCGACGTTCGCGCCGAAGGCAGCGGCGCCGCCCATCGCCATCTTCAACGGACGGCCCATTCGCGTCAGCGCGTCCTCGAGCCAGCGGGCCACCGGCTCGGCCATGTTGATCGGGACCGAAGTCTCCCTGCCGTTGACGATCTGGCGGATCAAGCTCGCCACCAGCTGCCACGGCGACTCCGGCCCCGACCAGATCTCCTCGCCCGGCGGTCCCTGCTCGATCGCGGTCATCAGCTGCTCGGCCGTGATCGCGGAGTCGGTGCGAAGCACCTCGTCGATCAAGCCCTGGAGGACGCGCGGCGAACAGTCGAACTTCGCGTCGAGCAGCCGGCTGAATCCGAAGAACAGCCGCTGCGGCTCGGGGACCATCCGGGCGGCCTCGGCCGAGAGGCGGACCAGCGCGTCGTACTGCGCTTCGCTCACGCGCGGATCGAGCCGCCGGGCGAACGCGAGCTCCGTGCTCCGCAGGGTCCCGACCGGATCCGCGACGGATCGCGCGATGCCACGGTGGTCGAGCTGCGCCCACAGCTCGCGCCGGGTCGCGGCGGGCGCGTGGCGTGGGTCGAGCGTGACGACGCTCGCGACCCTCGATGCGGCCTGGACCTCTTGACGCCTCGCGGTCCTCACGGGGATCCGGATCGGGTTATCGGCGGATGGCGGCGCGAGGGTGCTCGCGACCGGGCTCTCGATCTGTGCCCCGCGCTCGGAACCTGGAAACAAGATCCCTATGTGCCCTGACAGATGCGGGGGCGTGCTGACCGCATCAACAGCAACAACATGCGGACTCGATCGGAGGCCAGCGATCGGCACGAGCGTCTCCACGCTCGACGCGCTCGGTCCTCTTGACCGGCTGGCACCACCTCAGGTCGACGGCGGAGGCGAGGGGAAGGGTTGTGTCCAGGGGGAAGTTGGGGGAAGGCGACCGTCTCTCGTGAGTGATGCCGCCCTTGGGGCCCCATCTAGGCTCGACGACCGCGGCTCGAAGTGCTGCCGCCCTTGAGCCGGTCCCCCTGGACACAATCCTTCCTCTCGCCGGGAGCCGGAGCGCGCCACCTCAGCGCAACGCACCACCCTCCTCAGCGCGGTGCCCGGAGAAGCTCGGTCTCGACCAACACGTACGCGATGGAGAGCATCGTCTTCTCGTCCTCGCGCTTGATCAGCCCTGAGAGCTTCTTCCCTTTGGCGAGGCGCTGGGCGGCCTCCGTGAGGGGCGGGCTGAGGCCGAGCTCCGGGAGCCATTGCTCGAACAGCTCCGACGGTCGCAGCTTCAGGTTCATCAGATCCTGGAGGTGGTGGCGGAGGCTCGACGTGCTGAACTTCCGGCCCACCATCTCCAGCAGGAGCGCGTACACGGAGCGGGCGAACGGGACCGTGTGCTCGGGGCGAACCGTGTCGTCGAACGCAAAGCGCCCCGCCGGCCAGTCGAAGATGTCGACCAGACGATCCTTGAGGAAGACCGTCTGATACTGACTGAAGTCGATCCCCACCTGCTCGCCTGCCAGTACCTCGAGCGGGCGGCGCTGCACCACCGCGCGGTGGATCAGCTCCCGCATCATCGAGGCGGGGACGAAGCGCTTCTGCACCAGCATCTCGGGGAGCTGGAGCGACTCGGCGTGCGCATAGACGTTGGTGGGCCTGCCGTTGACGAGCTCGATCTCGCGCGAGGCCCGCGTGTGGTGCGCCGTATCGGTGACGTAGAGGCGGCCGGTCGCGTTTCGCTGGGCGAGCGCGCCCAGCACCGACGTCATGGTGCGCTTCGTGAGAACGCCGTGGAAGGTCACGCGCGCCGGGATGCGCTCCTCCACCGAGCGCAGCAGGATCGGCTGTCCGGTGAGCTTGGCGAACTCCACGAGATCGATCCAGCTCTTGCGATCGCCGGAGATCAGGGCGGCCTCCGCGTAGCGCGCCAGCGACTCCGCCTTCACGATCGTCAGCGCCTCCTCGTAGCTGACGGGACCGAAGACGTAGCTCTCGTGGTTCTGGATCCAGAACGGCTGCTCGCCGTCGTAGGCGCGACCAACCAAACCGTAGGAGGCCCAGCGCTGCTTCTCGGCGTCGGAGACGTCCTCGGCGTGCTCGCGGACGTCGAGACCGGGACGGAGCGTGGGCGGGTCGTGCATGTCGCCCGTGGGCGGAGGGGGCATCGCGCCGAACGCGGAGAGCTCGATGTTGGGCGCCGACTCGACCACCGGCGAGCGCGCGGCGTCCTCCACCGCCGCCTGGATCACCTGCGTGCTCGGACCACGCCGGCGCGGCTCCTTGCTACCGACGATCACCGGGACCTCGCCGGTGGTGCTTCCGGAGCGCGGTGGCAGGGAGCTGCTCTCCGACGTCATCGGCGCGACCGGGATCGAGGCGTGGGAGCTCGACGAGGTCGGGAACGAGGGGAGCGACGCACCGAGGCCGCTGCCCTCGCGCCGCGGCGGGGTCGGGATCGGCGGCGCCTCGATCTCGGAGTCGGACTCTTCGAACTCGCCGACGTCACCCGTGCCGGCCGAGACCGGCGCCGAGGAGATCGGCGCCACCGAGGGGCGATGCATGTATTGAAGCATCGAGCCCGGCTCGCCCGGATTCTTCTTCAGCGACCGCACCATCTCCTCGATGTCGCTCGGCCGCACCGTGGGCTTGAGCGCCGGCAGGACGTTGAGCAGTCTGGCCTGCATCTCCCGCGCGTTGGGGATCCGCGCCTCGAGGTTGGGTTCGAGCGCGTCCCGCACGATCTGGTCGAGCGCGGCGGGGACGTCGTTGATGTGCGCGGACGGCGGCTCGCGCGGCGAGGTGCAGATCAGGCTCATCGCCTCGAAGTCCGAGCGCCCCTTGAAGAGCCGGCGCTGCGCCAGGCACTCCCAGAGCACGATGCCGAGCGCGAAGACGTCGGTGCGTCCGTCGACCGGGAGCGAGCGCACCTGCTCGGGGGACATGTAGCCGATCTTTCCCTTGAGCTGCCCGGTGCGGGTCCGGCTCTCTCGCGCGTCGTCGCGGGCGACGCCGAAGTCGCCCAGCTTCATCGTCACCCTTCGAGATGAAGATGTTCGACGGCGAGACGTCCCGATGGACGATTTGCGCGACCTTGCGCTCCATGTCCGACAGCATGTGGGCGAAGTGGAGCGCCTCCAGCACCTCGCTGACGATGAACACCGAGAACCAGCGCGGCAGGCGTGCAGGCGCTTCTTGGTGGTGTAGCCGAGGCATGCCCGGAGCGTCGGACCCGTGCGACGTACTCCATCGCCATGAAGAACTCGCCGCTCTCTCGGATCTGGCCGAAGTCGAACACCTGCACGATCTTCTTGTGCTGTGAGCTGCGCGGCGAGCTTGGCCTCGTCGATGAACATCGCGACGAAGTTCGGTTCTGCCGCCAGGTGCGGCAGGATCCGCTTGATGACGACGATCTTCTCGAAGCCGGCCACGCCCGGGAGGCGCGCACGGAAGACCTCGGCCATGCCTCCGTCGCCGACGCGCTCCAACAGCTCATACTTCCCGAAGGCGCGGGGGAAGCCGGTGGTGCTGGTCGAGACCATCAATCCTTCCCGCGTCAGCTGGACCTCGGATCCGGCAGACCCGCTTCGTGGATCACGCGAAGCGCCACATCCAGATAGACCTTCCGGCTCTTCCCCGGGGGACCCTCCATCGCATCGAACGTCTTCCTCAACGCGGCGGCGGCCTCCTCCGAGAGGAGCGCCTTGGCCGGAAACAGCACGTCCCGCTCCTCTCTGGCCATCTGATCGCGCTTGGTCCCCACGTAGAGTGAAACCAGGCGCTGGACCGACTCCCAATCGCCTTCAGAGACCGCGTTGCACAGCTCCAGCGTGACGTCGATGTCCTGCTGCTGCTGCTGGTCCAGGGCGCGGATCTTCTCGTTCATTCCGAAGGGCTCGATCGCCGGGAAGAGATGGTTGGCCTTCTTCGCATAGTGGAAGAGGAGCCCGAAGTTCCCAATGATCTCGACCGCTCCCTCCCAGAAGTCGAGGTCCATCCGCTTCCTCTGGTGGATGGTGCCGGCCTTACGCTGGACGGCCTCGAGCACCTTGCGGATCAGGTGGTGCTCGGCCAGGAGCTCGTCGACAGGGTGCTGCGCGCTCTGCGGCGGGTCCTTTTCGGCCGCTGTCACCCAGGCCTGGAAGTAGGCTTGGAATTCAGCGTCCCCCACGGTGACGACCTGTCTATCACCCCTGCGCCCTCGCTTCGAGGGGACCCTGTCATCGCGGAATTGCCGTCAATCCCAACTCGAGCGCAATCAGGGCTGGTAGGGCACCTGGAGCTGCTGGAAGAGGAACGCGTAGGTGTCGACGGTCTGGGCGATCCGCTCGTCGAGCCCCGTCCCCAGGCCGTGGCCCGCGTCGGTGGTGGTCCGGAGGATGATCGGGGCGTCGCTCGCCGTCGCCGCCTGGAGGCGCGCGGTCATCTTGCGCGACTGCATCGGGTCGACCCGCGGATCGTTCTGGCCGGTCATGAAGAGCGTCGCCGGATAGCGTGTGCCGTCCACGACGTGGTGGTACGGCGAGTACGCATACATCGCCTTGAACTGCGCCTCGTCCTTCACCGTCCCGAACTCGGGGATGTTGAAGGCGCCGTTCGACGACAGCTCCACGCGGAGCATGTCGTAGATCCCGACGCTCGAGATCACCGCCGAGACCAGCTCGGGATGTTGCGTCATCGTCGCGCCCATCAAGAGCCCGCCGTTGCTGCCCCCGATGATCCCGAGGTGCTCCGACGACGTGTACTTCTTCTCGACCAGGTACTCGAGCACCGCCGCGAAGTCGTCGAAGACGTTCTGCTTGTTCGTCAAGCTGCCTTGCTGATGCCACTCCTCACCGAACTCGCTCCCGCCGCGCAGGTTGGCCACCGCGTAGATCACGCCCTGCTGCATCAGCACGTCGATCGTCGGTGAGAAGCGCGGCGTGATCGCGACGCCGAAACCGCCGTAGGCGTTGGCGAGACAGGGGTCGCTGCCGTCGAGCTTCGCGTTCGGCGGGATCAGGATGTTGACCGGGACCTTGGTGCCGTCCTTCGAGGTGGCCATCTCGCGCACGACCTTCACTTTGCTCAGGTCGACCATCGAGGTGCTGGCGAGCGCCGTCTTGGTCGTGGTCTTCTTCACGGCGTCGAAGGCGAACCACGCCGACGGCATCACGAACGAGGTCATACGGAAGAGGACGTCGTCCCCGCCCACCGCGGTGAGACCGCCGACCGCCGAGACCGGCGGCTGTTCCGGACCGTCGACGCGCTGCCCCTTCGAGATCGAAGACGCGGATCTCGGACGGGCCGCCCAGCTGATAGGTGACGTAGAGCCGCGTGGGGGTGGGCAGAACGGTCGGCGTGCCCCAGAAGTCGGCCACGATGGTGTCGTCGCTCTCGGGGATGACGACCTCCGCCTTGCTCACGTCGAGATCCGCGATCGCCATGCGCAGGACCTTCCCCTTGGGCGCGTCCTGGTTGGAGATCAGGTAGAGATCCTGGTTGGGCCCGAAGGCCGCCTGCACCGTCTTGTCTTCGAAGTTGGAGAACTGCTTCCACTCGCCGCTGGGTGCGCGGAGGTAGTGAGCGAACTGACCGCCGTCGCCGTTCTGGACCGTCGCCAGGACGTAGCCGCTCGGATGCGACTCGATCTGGATCTCCGCGATGCGCGGCAGATCCTTCCCCATCTCGTAGCGGTCCTGCTCGGTCTTGGTGCCGAGCGCATGGAAGTAGAGCTGCTGGAAGAACGGCATGTCCTCGGCCGGACGCTCGTCGCCGCGGGGATAGCGCGTGTAGAAGAAGCCGCTGCCGTCGGCGGCCCAGGCGAGATCGCCGCCGGCGGTCCCGCCGTTCACCCGCGGAACGACGTCGTTCACCTCCTTGCCGGTGGCGACGTCGAAGACGTGGACGTCGCCGCTCTCGGTGCCGCCCACCGACAGCGAGACGGCGACCCGATCACCCTTGGGGGAGGGGACGAACCAGTCCAGGTGCGTCTTGCCGCTGGGATCGATCGTGTTCGGATCGACGATGGTGCGCGCGGCGTCCGCCTGCTCGTACGAGTCCATCACGATCAGGAGCGGCTGCTGCGCAGGCGGGCGCTGCTCGAGGACGAAGAGCTTGCCGCCAGCGAAGTCGAGCGCCAGCTGCGATCGCGTCTCCTCCTTCATGATCGCGGTGACGCGCTTCTCGATCGCGTCGCGGTTGGGCAGGACCGCCAGGTACTTCCGCGCGTACGTGTTCTCGGCGTCGCTCCACGCCTGGACCTTCGGGTCGTTCCAATCCTCGAGCCAGCGGTACTGCTCGGTGACGGAGAGTCCGTGGTGGGTGTCGGTCACCGGCACCGTCTCCGCCGCGGGCGGGACCTCCATGACCGTGTGACCATTCGTCACGCACGCGGTCGCGAGCGGGGTGAGCAGGAGGATGCTGCGCAGCTTCACGATCGGGCCCATAACGATCGGTTCCTATCCGAGTCAACGGGTGCTACGTCACGGAATTGTCATGCGCTACCTCCATCCCGAGCGCGATTCGCGGCTCGAGCTCTCACTCGACGACGTTTTCCTCGTTCCTGACTACTTCGATGGTCGTTCACGACTCGATGTCGACCTGACGCCCGCTGATTTTCCGGGCGGCTCCCATCCGATCGTCTCGGCCAACATGAACGCCGTGACCGGGAAGCGCATGGCCGAGACGTTGGCGCGCTTCGGCGGATTGGGCGTCCTGCCCCAGGACATGGAGCTCCGCACCGTGGAGCGCATCGTCCAGCACATCAAGTCGGCCGACACTCGCTACGACACGCCGCTCCAGGTGCAGCCGGAAGCGACGATCCGGGACGTGCTCGGGCTCATCCGCAAGCGCTCGCACGGTATGGTGATCGTGGTCGACGAGGCGCACCGTCCGATCGGCCTCATCACCCACGCGGACCTGCGGGACCGCGATCAATACACGCCGGCGCACCGGGTGATGGCGCGACGCCTGGCGGCGCTCCCCGCGGGCGCCACCAACCATGAGGCCTTCCTCTTCATGGAGCGCGAGCGCGTGAAGGCGGTGCCCGTGGTCGACGGCGAGGGCAGGCTCACCGGGATCCTCACGCGCGACGACGCGGTTCGTCTCGAGCTCCTCCGCCCCGCCCTCAACGCGAGAGGCGAGCTGATGGTGGCCGCCGCCGTGGGGATCTCGGCGCTGGCCGCCGAGACCGCCGGCGCGCTCCGCGAGATGGGCGTCGACCTGATCGTGCTCGACACGGCGCACGGGCATCAGCGCCGGATGGTCGAGGCGATCCGGGCCGTGCGCCAGGTGATCGGGCCGAGTCATCCATTGATCGCAGGCAACGTGTGCACGGCCGAGGGGACACGCGCCCTCATCGAGGCCGGCGCCGACGTGGTCAAGGTCAACGTCGGCCCGGGCGCCATGTGCACCACGCGCATGCAGACCGGCGTCGGGCGCCCCACCTTCAGCGCGGTGCACGCCTGCGCCGCCGAGGCGCGCCGGCTCGGCAAGCACGTGTGGGCCGACGGCGGCGTGCGCCACCCCCGGGACGTGGCGCTCTACCTGGCGGCCGGAGCGGCCCGCGTCATGATCGGGACCGCGCTGGCCGGTACCTTCGAGAGCCCGGGGGACATCAAGGAGGACAAGGAGGGCCACCTCTACAAGGAGAACTATGGGATGGCCTCCGCGCGCGCCGTCCGCTACCGGACCGCGCAGCTCGACCCGTTCGAGCAGGCCAAGAAGGCGTTCTTCCGCGAGGGCATCTCCACTTCCCGCATCTATCTGCAGCCAGGACGCGAGAGCGTCGGCGACATCCTGATCGACGTGATCAGCGGGCTGCAATCTGCGTTGACGTACGCGGGTGCGCTCGACAACGAGCGGTTCTTCGAGCGCGCGGTGGTGGGTGTTCAGTCGACCGGCGGCTTCAACGAGGGCACACCGCACGGCCTCGAGCGCAGGTAGCTACAGCCCCAGCACCTCGCGCACGATCGCGGCGTTGCTCGGGTAGAGCCGCGCCGCCAGCGCGTGGATCGCCTCCTTGGGCAGACGCCCCAGCGCGTCGTGCACGCTCCCGTCCCGCCAGTCGACCAGCTCGTCGCCGTGGAGCGTGAACCACGCCTCGAGCGACTCGATCCGGGTCTGCTTCCACGCGATGGCGGGCTCCTCGATCACCGCGACCACTCCGCCCCGCCGGGAGAACGGATTCACCGCGGCGTTGAGGAGCTTCTCGATCACGTCCGGATCCAGCTCGGTCTGGATGAACCAGACGGCGTGATCCAGGAACTCTTGGCCGTTGTCCCAGATGAAGATCATGGGGTCAGCGTAGAGGTGAGGTCTGTCAAATCCGGTCATACCTGTAACCCCTCAAAATCCGGTGATACGCTGGGAAAATGCGCGGCGCGGCCCTGGTGGCGATCGTCCTCGGGGCCTGCACGTTCCAGCGGGAGCCGTCGATCTCGCAGCCCAGCGACTGCACCGGCGCCCCCGACGGCACCCGCTGTAACGATCACAGCCTGTGCACCTCGGGCGAGATCTGCTCGGGGGGCGCCTGTGTCGCACGCGCGATCGTCACCTGCCCCGCCCCGCTCACGTGTCACACCGCTGGTACCTGCGATCCCACGACCGGCCTGTGCTCGGATCCGCCGGCGCCCGACGGGACGCTCTGCGACGACGGTGACCTCTGCACTGGCCAAGACGCCTGCCTCGCGGGGGTCTGCAGCGGGCCGCCGATCGCGTGCCAAGCGCGGGGCCCCTGCCACCTCCAGGGTGTCTGCGATCCGGCCACGGGCGCGTGCAGCGATCCGATCGCGGCCGACGGCGCGCGCTGCGAGGACGGCGACCTCTGCACGGCGAGGGACACCTGCAGCGCCGGCGTCTGCACGTCGGGTCCACCCGTCGACTGCGTCGAGACCCAGTGCACCGTCGGTACCTGCAGCCCCGACACCGGGAGGTGCATCGGCACGCCGATCGACGACGGCGCGCCCTGCGACGATCAGAGCGTGTGCACCACCGGCGACGCGTGCCTCGACGGCGCTTGCACCGGAGAGGCCCTCCCCTGCGAGCCTGCGGATCCGTGCCGCGACGCGGTCTGCGACGCGGAGACCGGCTGTTCGATCACCGTCCGTCCCGACGGCGCCGGCTGCGACGACGGAAACGCCTGCACCGAGCACGAGACCTGCACCGGCGGGGCGTGCGGCGGCGGGAACGCGGTGACCTGCGTCGAGCGCGACGAATGCCACCTGGCGGGCACGTGCAATCCGGCCCGCGGCTGCGACGATCCGGTCGCCCCGGACGGTCAACTCTGCGACGACCGCGACCTCTGCACGTTCTCCGATACCTGCGTCGGCGGGGTCTGCACGGGCCAGCCGCTCACATGCGTGGCTCCCACCGAGTGCCACTTCGCCGGCGCCTGCGATCCTTCGACGGGCACGTGCTCGACCACGCAGCGGCCGAACGGTGCCCACTGCGACGACGCCGATCAATGTACGCGCACCGACGTCTGCTCGAACGGCCAATGCATCGGGACGGACCCGGTCGTCTTCGACGGGACCTGGTGTCAGGACGGCATCTGCTTCACCGACGTGGCCTCGAGCGCCGGCATCACCTGGACCTCGACCGCGGTCGAGTACCACGATGATCGGCGCCGGCGGCGCGTTCCTCGACTACGACGGCGACGGCAATCTGGACCTGTTGCTCGGCTCCGAGTCCGCCCGCCCCTCCCTGTTCCGAAACCTGGGGAACGGCACCTTTCAGGACGTCACCGTCCAAGCAAACCTCCCGCAGCTCTTCCTTCCCGATCGATTCATGGGCTTCGCGATCGCCGACTACGACAATGACGGCGATCCGGACGTCTATCTTCTCGCGTACGGGCCCAACATCCTGATGCGGAACGACGGGAACGGCGCCTTCACGAACGTCACTCAGACCGCGGGCGTCGGCGACCCCTCCTGGAGCGCCGCGGCGGCGTTCGGCGACTACGACGGCGACGGCGATCTCGATCTCTACGTCGGCGACTACATCGCCGTCTCGAACTTCCCCAACCACGTGCCGTATCCGAACCGGCTCTACCAGAACCAGGGCAACGGGACGTTCACCGAGGTGGCTGCGCAGCTGGGCGTCGCCGGCGCCGGGACCACGCTGGCGGTCACCTGGACCGACTTCGACGGCGATCGCGACCCGGATCTCCTGGTCTGCAACGACTTCGGCTCGACGATCGAAGGCAACCACCTCTACCGCAACGATGGAGGGACGTTCACCGACGTGAGCTCTGCCTTGGGGATGGACGTGCAGATCTACTGCATGGGGATCACCGCGGGCGACTTCGATCGCGACGGTGACCTCGACTACTACTTCACCAACATCCGTAGGAACGCGCTGCTCGAGAACCGCGGCGCGGCCGGGTTCACCGACGTGGCCCTGGCGACCGGGAGCCAGCTCGAGTACGACCCGTGCTTCACGACGCTCTATAGCACCAGCTGGGGTGCCGGCTTTGCAGACTTCGACCTCGACGGCGACCTCGACCTGTACGTCTCCACCGGCTTCATCCCGGCGGCCTCGCACATCGCGAACGCGCGCACCACACCGAAGGTCCTCCTCGAGAACGACGGGATGGGTCGCTTCACGGACGTGCGCCAGTCGTCAGGTGTGGACGACAAGCGGATCGGAAGGGGCGCTGCCTTCGGCGACTTCGACCACGACGGTGACGTCGACGTGCTCCAGGTGAACATGGCCGGGTCGCCGCGGCTCTTCCGGAACGACTCGCCTCCCGCGGGGTCGCACCTGACCGTGGAGGTCCGCGGGCGGACGAGCACGAGGGACGCGATCGGCACCCGCTTGATCGCGGAGATCGGTCCGACTTCAATCGTCCGCGAGGTGAACCCGAACTTCTCGTTCGCCTCCTCGTCCGAGAAGACCGTGCACTTCGGGCTAGGACCCGTCGTCTCGGTCGATCGGCTCCTCGTTCGTTATCCGTCGGGCGTGGACCAGCGCCTCTATCAAGTGCCGGCCAACACGGCAATCCTCGTGGTCGAGCCGCGGGTGGTCATCGACCAGACGACGCTGACGCCGCCGTCCGCCCCGGCGGGGAGCTCCGTCAACGTCTCCTTCACGCTCCGCAACACCACGACGACGGCGACGATGATCTCCTGGAGTGTCCGCGTCGGTCCATCGCTCGGTCCGTCGGGCGCGATCCTGGTGGGCGGCGCCGGCGTCCAGATGGTGACGACCGCGGTCACCGCACCGACTCCCTCCGGAACCGTCCCACTCTTCGTCACCATCGGCGATGGCGAAGGCGCGAACGATCAGACGCGGGCCTCCCTCACGGTCCAGTAGGTGCTATTCAGGGCGCGTGCAGTTCGGCGCGTACGAATTGCTGGGACGGGTGGCGACCGGGGGATCGGCCCACATCTTCCTGGCAGGTCAACGGGCCGCTCGCGGATTCGAGCGCCTGGTCTGCCTGAAGACGCTGACGCCGGAGCGTGCCTCCGAGGAGGACTTCGTCCAGAGCTTCGTGGCGGAGGCGGAGATCGCGTCGCATATCCGCCATCCGAACTGCGTCAGCATCTTCAACGTCGGAGTCGAGCGCGGCGCCTATTTCATCTCGATGGAGTACATCCCGGGCGAGACGCTGTCCGCGCTGCTGTCGACGTGGCAACCGGCGAAGCCGCTGCCGGCGCCCGAGATGATCTCGATCCTCGCCAGCGTCTGCGACGGTCTGCATTACGCGCACGAGCTCTGCGCACCCGACGGTCGAGCCTTCAACCTGATCCATCGCGACGTGTCGCCGCAGAACATCATGATCTCGTACACCGGACAGACCAAGGTCCTCGACTTCGGGATCGCGAAGGCGGAGATGGAGCGGCGCGACACCAAGACCGGGATCGTGAAGGGCAAGGTTCGGTACATGTCACCCGAGCAGATCCTCTCGGGTCCGCTGGATCGTCGCAGCGACATCTACGCGCTCGGGCTGGTGATGTTCGAGTGTCTGACCGGCCGCATGCTCTTCGAGAGCTGCTCGCCGGCGCAGATCCAGTACAAGATGCTCCACGAGCGCGTCCCCAGAGTGCGCGACTTCCTGCCCTCGGTCGATCCGCAGCTCGACGCCATCTGCTACACGGCGCTCCAGTTCGACGCCAAGGGCCGCTATCCGACCGCGTACGTGCTGGGCCGCGAGCTGCGCAACTATCTCAAGCGCATCGACTTTGCTTCGGGGCGGGACCCGATCGCCGCGCTGATGCGGGATCGCTTCGGCGAGCGCGCGACCGATCGCTCCGGTTTGGTCGAGCGCGTGCTGGCCAACCAGTTCGACCTCGCCGAGATCCGGAGCGTGCTGGGCATTCGCCCGGTGATGGAGCTCGAATCTCCTCTTCGGCGAAGAGACGCCGCCCGAGGCCCCCAGGCTGGACTCCTTCGACGAGGACGCCACCGTCTTCGATCCGAACGCCTCGCCGGGGGACGGCCCGACGATCGACGAGACCGACGCCCCCGCCATGTCGGGTCCGCAGCTACCTCCCCCGCCACCGCCCCCGCGATCCGCGAGCGCTCGAACCTCGAGCCCGTCGCTGCGCTCCCGCTGATCCCCGAAGAGGACTTCGCGGACCAGACGCGGATGCACGATGACGCCGACGACACGCGCCCGATCCTCGACATCGAGGAGCTGCACGAGACGCCTCCCGAGGACACCAAGAAGGTGGGACAGGACGAGATCGCGGTCGGCCGCTCTCCGGGGATCGGCGCACGCACGGCGTTCCTGCTGTGGCTGTTCGGGCTCGTCCTCGGCATCGGGTTGGGGATCGCGGGTACGCTGTTGGTGCTGAACGCGCAGACTTCCTGACTTAAGGCGTCGCGGGAACGTTCGATTCAGTCCACGCGATGTTCGTGATCATTGGGGCTATCGTCGTCATCGGAAGCATCGTGGCCGGATACACGATGCACGGCGGCCAACTGCTCATCCTGTTTCAGATCACGGAGTTCATCATCATCGGTGGCGCCGCCATCGGCTCGCTGTTGATCTCGAACCCGCTGCCCGTGACGAAGGACCTGTTCAAGCGCGTGCTGGGCTCGTTCAAGAGCTCGTCGGTCGACGCCAAGGCCTACGAGGAGCTCCTCAAGGTGCTCTACAAGCTGGCGCAGGTGGCCCGCCGCGACGGATTCGTGGCGCTCGAGCAGCACTTCGAGAACCCGACGCAGAGCTCGATCCTGTCGAGCGCGCCGATCCTGATGGCGAACCACCACGCGGTCGAGTTCCTCTGCGACACGCTTCGCACGGTCTCCATCGGCGTCGATGCGTTCGACCTCGAGGAGTTGATGGACAAGGATCTGGAGACCATCCACCACGAGGAGATGCTGGCGCCCTCCGCGCTGACCACGCTCTCCGACTCGCTGCCCGGCCTCGGAATCGTGGCGGCGGTGCTCGGCGTCGTGATCACGATGGGCAAGATCGACCAGCCGCCCGAGGTCATTGGACACAGCGTCGCCGCGGCGCTGGTCGGAACCTTCATCGGCATCCTGCTCTGCTACGGGTTCGTCGGACCGCTCGCCAAGAATATCGAGCACCGGATCGACTCCGAAGGACAGTATCTGCTCTGCATGAAGACGGGCCTCCTGGCGCTGGCCAAGGGAACGACGCCCGGCCTGGTCATCGAATATGCGCGCCGCGCGATCGCGCTGGAGAACCGGCCCTCGTTCGTGAACGCGGAAGCCATGGTCAAGAGCTCATGACCAAGATCATCATCAGGAAAAAGAAGGTTCGCGGCCACGGCGGGCACCACGGCGGCGCTTGGAAGGTCGCCTACGCCGACTTCGTCACGGCGATGATGGCGTTCTTTCTGGTGATGTGGATCCTCGGCTTGAGCGAAGACACCCGAAAGGCGATCTCGGGCTACTTCACCGAGCCGGGCCTCTTCAGCTTCACCACGGGCAAGGCGCTGCCGATCGAGGTCGTCCCCTCGCAGTCGCGCTATCGCTCCACGACCGAGGGTCCCGACGGAGCCGCCGCGGGACAGCTGGTCCCCAACCGCCAGAAGCTCGCCAGCGCCGGCGAGCAGATCCAGGAGACGCTCAAGAAGCTGGGCGCGAACGACGACGCCATGCGACGGCTCCTCGAGTCCGTCAGCGTGACGATCACCGGCGAAGGGCTGAGGATCGAGCTCGTGGAGGGCGAGCGATCCGGTTTCTTCGACGTCGGCGGTGCCAAGCCGAACGATCCAGCGATCAGGATCCTCTCGGCGCTGGCGCCTCAGCTCGCGAAGCTCGGACAGCCGATCCGGATCGAAGGACACACCGACAGCCGGAAGTTCGTCTCCAGAAAGGGCACCTACGGCAACTGGGAGCTCTCGACCGATCGCGCCAACGCCGCGCGGAGGATCCTGCTCACGAACGGGGTCAAGGACGATCAGATCGACTCGGTGGTCGGCTACGCGGCCAATCAGCTTCGCAACCCCCAGGATCCGCTCTCGATCTCGAACCGCCGCGTCTCGATCCTGGTCCGTGAGACCCCGGCGCCCAAGGGCGACAAGAACGAGAACGCGGTCCCTCCGGTCATCTCGATCGGTGACCTCGACGGCGCCCTCAAAGGGGCGGCGCCGCGGGCCGGCTCCCCCGGGCCAGAAACACCACCGGGATGACCAGGAGAGGATCCACCGCACGTCCAAGGCGCTCCAGCCCGCGTGAATGAGGCCCGGGTCAGACCGACGTCAGCGCGCGCGGCGCGAGCTCTTTCTCGGCGCGGGGCCCAGGTACTCCACCGACTCGGCCGGCAAGGTCCTCAGGACCTGTTGCGCGGAGCCCTCCGCCGCGTTTGCGACGGTGACCGGCTGCCAGAGCGCGGTCGCGAGCAGACCGACGTGCTCCGCGTCGAAGCCGAGATCGAGGCAGGCGGCGGCGAACACGATCGAGATGTTCGGCTCGACGCTTCGCTCGGCGCGCATCAGCGCGATCAACCGCTGCGTCATCCTCCAGTATGGGAGGCCGCCACGTCCGCGCGCATCGATCCGCTCCGACAGTGCGATCACCCGCTCGTCCCGCCCGCGCGCCGGGACACCGAAGCCCAAGAGCCGGCCGCCCTTCCCCAGCTCGGCCGCCAGCTCCTCGGCGAGGGCCTCGGCCGCCGGATCATCGCCGCGGCGTGCCCGGATCTGCTGGAGCCATCGGGCCGGCCCCTGGGTGGTCCACGACCCGATCATCGCCTCGTCCATCGCGTACGTGGCCGCGGCGACGCCCGCGAGGCTGCTGCCGTAGGCCGAGGCCACCCGGACCAGCTTGCAAGGCCAGATTCGCGGATCGGCCACGGCGACCACCACCGCGAGGTCGTCGAGCATCGCCGCCTCTTCGGGGGTGCGGCGGCGTCCGTCCAGCGCGAGCGCGAGCAGGGAGGCGACGGACTCGCTGCCGAGCAGCTCCCGATACAGCGAGGCGCCGCGGAACCGGTGGTCGTCGAAGCCGGCGTCTCCGACGCGCGTCTCGATCTTCATGGCTCGCGGTACTCGAACTCCGGAAGCCGGAGCGGATACTCGTTGAAGGAGACGGGTCGCGCCTCGATCCCCTCCGCCAGCGACGCCGGGAGCGACGCGACGGCGAGCGCGGCCACCAGGCGCTCGACCGAGTCGAGCCCGCACCAGACCAGCACCGAGATCAGCGCGGCGGTGCGCGAGAGCGGAGCCGCCACGCAGGCAGGCGCGCCGTCGCCGATCGCAGCCGCCAGCGCGGCGCGCGACCGTTCGTCCTCCGGTGCGTTCGAGACGTACGCCGCGGGGGGCTCCCCCTCCCCGAGCTGCGCCCACGCGATCAGGTCACGGTGGGCGGCGACCACCGAGGCCGCGCGTTCCGCGGCTGCGATCGCGGTGGTTCCGACCAGCGGTGCCGGCGCCGCGCCGCAGATCCGCGCCAGCACCGCCGCGTGGGCCGGCGCCTCCGCGACCGAGATCGCCGAGAGGAACGTCATCGACGCCTCGAACGCACGACCGCGCGCGCGATCGGGCTCGCGACCCGTCAGCGCCAGCAGGACGACCTCGGCGAAGGTGAAGCTGGGCGCCAGATCGCGCTCGACATCGAACCCGTAGAGGAGCGGATCGGGGCCGGGCCTGACCGCGCGCGCCGCCAGTCGATCCGGGCAAGGGAGGAGGTAGGCGGGGCCTTTCGTCATGGCTTGATGAACCCGGCGAGCGACCGGGCTCGCGCGCCCAGCGGCGGCGAGATCTCGGGATCGACCAGGACCTCGATCACCGAGGGCACGCGCGACGCCAGCGCCTCTTCGACGACCTGGCGGACCTGCGACGGCGAATCGACCGTGAACGTGTTCATGCCCATGGCGCGCGCGATCGCAGCGACCTCGATGTTCCGGCGGTACCGGATCCCCATCAGCTTGCGCTGGTGCTCGGAGACCTTGTCGCTGGCATGCCAGGTGATGCCGTGCATGTTGTTGTTCTCGACGATCCACACCACCGGGACGTCGTACTCGCGGGCAGTCAACAGATCCATGCCGTTCATCGTGAAGCAGGCGTCGCCGACGATCGCGATGACGGGGCGCCCTGGGTTCGCCAGCGCCGCGCCGATCGGCGCCACCGTGCCGTGACCCATCGAGCCGAACCCGAGGTTGAGCAGGAAGCGCTGCTGGGCCCGAACCTCGAGGTCGTGGAGGTTGAAGAGCATGTGGCCCCCGATGTCGGAGAAGATCAGCGCGTCGTCCGGCAACGCGCTCATCAGCTCGACGCGCCAGCGCTGGGGCGTCATCGGGTCGGCGGAGGAGGCGCGCAGATCGGGTCGATCGTAGCGGGCCTCGCCCGAAGGCGGAGGAGGAAGGCGCGGCCAGATCGACTTGGGTGCCTCGCCTTCGCGAAGGCGACGATGCACGTGATAGACCAGCTCGACCAGGATCGTCTGCGCGTCGCCGATGAGCGGCAGGTCGACCGGATAGTTGCGGCCGATCCGATCCGCGTCGATGTCGATCTGAATGAGGCGGTCGGTGGGGCGGAGCCGCGGATCCCAGGTGAGCGTGGTGGTCTCGTTGAGCGAGGCACCGATGGTGAGCAGGACGTCCGCGTCGTCGCCCAGGATCGTCTCCCGCGCAGCGCGGTGACCGGCCAACCCCAGCACGCCCAGCGAGAGCTCGTGGTCCTCAGGGAACAGACCCTTGCCGCGGGGCGTGGTGGCGACGCGGGCGGGAAGCATCTCGGCGAGGGTGCGCACGTGCTCGGTCGCCCGCGCCACCGCGACGCCGGAGCCCGCGAGGAAGACGGGACGCTTCGCGGCGAGCAGCGCCTCGGAGGCCGCCTGCACGGCCCGCCGATCGAAGGTCCGGGTCTCGGTGCGGTACGTCGACGGCTGGAACCAGTCCTCGTGGGCCTCCTGCTCCCAGAGATCGACGGGGACGTTGAGGTGGACCGGACCCGGCCGGCCGGAGAGCGCCAGGCGCAGCGCGCGCCGCAGGTGGTGCGCCATGCTCTGCGCCGACGTCACCATCGTCGAGTACTTCGCCACCGGCCGGAACATCGCGACGATGTCGATGTCCTCGCGCGTGGTCTCCTGCGCCGCCCCGCGACCGAGCGCGTGCGAGGCGGCCTGACCCGTCAGCACCAGCATCGGCACGCCGTCGGCGAAGGCGCAGGCGACGCCGGTCAAGAGGTTGGTGGCGCCGGGTCCGCTCGTCCCGGCGCAGACCGCGATCCCGCGGCCAGCGCGCGCGAATCCGTCGGCCATGAACGCGGCGCCTTCCTCGTGCTTCGGGACGATCAGGCGAAGCTCTTCGTCGTACTCGACGGCTTCGAAGAACGGATGGAGCAGCCCACCCGGGATCCCGAAGACCACGCTCGCTCCTTCCGCTTTGAGATATTCGAGAAACACGTCGATGGCGCGGAGCGCCGTCGGAGCTCGGTTTCTCGCGCGGATCTCACTTGTTCGACATCCTCCGGATCGTCACGACCCGTCCGAAGGCCTCGTCCGGACTTGCTGCGCGACGCATCCGACTTCATGACGATCGGGAAGTGCGCCCAGAACGTGGAGCCCAGCCCCTCCTTCGACATCACCTCGAGCTTGCCGCCCACCTGATCGAGCAGCTGCACCACGACCGAGAGCCCGAGCCCGTAGCTCTCGAAGTCCCCGCGTTGGATCGGCACCTTACGGGCTTCGAAGATCTTCGAGATCTCCTCCTGCTTGATTCCGCAGCCGGTGTCCGAGATCTTGATCGTCAGGAACCCTGGCGTGCCGTCGAGCTCGACGACGATGCTGCCGCGGGCCGTGTACTTCGCAGCGTTCGTGAGGAGGTTGTCGACCACGCGATCGAACACGAGGGCGTCGGTGATGATCGTCTCGGGGACCTCGCGGTTGGAGAACACGCTAACCCGCACGTCCCGGCCGCGGACCAGCGCGTTGAGGCGCTTGCGCAGGCGATCACCGAGCGGGGCGGCCTCGAGCGCCTTTCCCTCGAGCGGGATCATCGAGTTGTCGGAGACGGCGATGTCGATCAGCTCTTCGAGGAGCCGCTTCATGCGCTCGACCGCGACCTCGTGGTTCTCGACGAGATCCTGGGCGTGGGGCCCGTCGTCGGCCAGGTACTCGCGGAGGAAGTCGGTCTCCACCGCCAGCCAGGTCAACGGATTGCGCAGATCGTGCGAGACGCCGCGGAGCGTCGTCTGGCGCACGCGATTCAGCTCGGTGACGCGCTCCACGACGGCGTCCAGCGCGGCCGAGCGCTCCGCGACGCGCGCTTCCATGATCCGCGCCCAATCGCGCTGGCGCTGGTTCAGCTCGAAGAGCTCGCGTCTCGCCTCGGCGTCCTCGCGGGCCACCGCCGTGAAGGCGCCCTGGAGGTCCTGCCCGAACCTGAGGTTGGCGCGATTGGTGCGCCGCAGCTCGAGGGCGTAGCCGACCACGCCCCCTAGGACCCCGGTCATGCTCATCAATGGAATGGCGAAATCGAGCTGCGTGAAGATCAGCCCGAGCACCAATCCCAAGAGGACGCCGGCGAGGACCGGGAGGTCTCGCCGATGCTGGTGGATGCGAACCTCGTACTCGCAACACTGGTCGCCGTGGGCGATGCACGACTTCTCCGTGAGATAGGCAGGAGGCAGCCCCCAGAGTGTGGGAAAGTTCGCCGTGTGCGCCTGACGCGAGAGGCACATCAACCGGCTCTCCGGGTGCTGGCTCGTATAGCGGCACGTGAAGTGGGTCGCCGTGTGCCAGGTATTCTCGATCTTGGAGATCGAGCTGATCATGTGGTGGCTCTTGGCGCCGAACTCGTAGACTTGCTTGGGCGAGAGGGCCATCACAACGAAGCGAAGCACCCCGTATCCTTCGCTTCCGAATCGATGGATGCAGGCATCCGTGAACTCTTGATCGTCGCCCATCAACGCGCGGGCGCCGGCGAGCAGCGACTCGAACTGGGAGAGCGTGACCCAGTGTGAACGGCCGTCCAGACTCTGCCGGTCGATGTCGGCCTCCGAACAGACCGCATCGAGCGCTTCCGAACCGTAGCGGTCCTGTACGAACTGCGCGAAGGTATGAAGGATCCGGAGGTTGAGGTCCGGGCTCCGTTCGGGCGCCGTATCCTCAACCTGTTGGAGCTTTTGGACCGTCTCGGCCGCCCTCTCCCTCACGATCGAATCCCAAATATGCCACACGGGGATGGCGTAGACCGAGGATCTGTTGTGGGGTCCCGGCCGGGTGGGGATTCCGGGGCAGACGAGGCGCTAAAGTAGCAGGACATTGGTCCGATAGAGCCGGCACCATGGACCGCCGTGACTCCTACCGTCTCTCACTCGAACAGGGCCAAGCCCGTGTTCTCACAGCAGGTGGAGACCGCCTCCCGCTGGTCGACATCAGCGCGGGTGGCATGGCCGTGGTGGTTTCACCGTTGTCCCTTCCACTTCTTTCGGCAGCGCCGACCACGATCCACCTGGGCGGGCGCTCGTTCGACGCGATGATCGATCCGGTCCGTATGGACCCGACCTGCGACGCGAGGGTGCGGGTCGGCGGTCGATTCCGAGCGCTGTCCGAGAACGGGCGCCGGACGCTGGCCCGATTCCTCGTGGACGGCTTCCTCGAGCAGAACCGCCTCCTCGATCGTCTCGAATCCGCCGGGAGCCCGTGCCTGTCGTGGCAGGACCCGAAGCGCATCGAGGCGCTGCTTCGCCTCCACGCGTTGAAGCAGAACCTGCTGCGCGTCTACGTCGGTGGCTGCACGGCACCTTCGATGCACGTACGGCTGGTCGCGGTCGTGAAGGATCGGGAGCGGCCGGAGCTCATCGTCGAGGCGGTGGGTGAGGCTGCGCCCCTCGACGAATCGCAGCTCACCGTGGTGATCGCGGATCACGGCTCCGTCTATCAGTTCCGCACCTGGATCCGGCACAGTGCGTTCCGGCTCCTCCATCTCGCCTTTCCGCTGGAGCTCCGGCAGTCCGGCTTTCGCGACTCCATCCGCACCGGCCTACCCGAGGACGTCGCCCATGTCCGGCTGGGCGGGCCGCTCGATGCGCTCTTCGTGGTCAGCGACGTCGGTGCGCGCGGCTTCTCGTTCGCGAGCGATGAGCTGAGCGCGATGGTCCCCGGCCAGCACCTCCCCGCACTCCAGATCCAGATCCCGGGGCACGAGGTCCGCGGAGCCGGCGTCGTTCGATTTGTCAGCGGCGTCGCCGGAGAGCGCCATCGCTACGGGGTCGAGATCCTCGACTTCGAGAGCGCAGCGGAGCAAAAGCGATGGGCCAGCTTCGTCTTCCATCGGACACATCCGAACGTCACGCTCGACACGCCGAAGGCCTTCGCCCCCGCGTGGTACCTTCTCAACGCCTCCGACTACATTTCAGGGTGGACACCCGAGCGCGAGCGCGGCCGGATTGCCCGCGCCTACGGGAAGAGCTGGCGGTCGGTGTCCGAGAGCAACGGCCATCTCCTGCTCCTCCACCGCGAGGGGCGCGCGATTGGGACCGTCGCCGGAAGCCGCGTGTTCCCCAGGAGCTGGATGGTCCATCACCTCGGCGTCGACCGTAAGGAGCGCACCGCCGGCAAGCGCGAGGAGTTCCTCGACTATTCGCGGGAGCTGTACTCGGCGATCATGTACATGGTCCAGCACGTCGCGGAGACGCAGTACTTCGCGATCTGGGTCGAGCAGAACAAGCGCTGGAACGAGCTGCTCTACTCGGACTTCGTCCGCGCCTACTCGGACACGTCGGCCTCCCAGCTGACGCAGAACATGGTGTTCAAGTATCAGTGCGCGCAAGCCCCGGCACCGGCGCTGGTGGTCCACGAGGATCCGACGCTCGAGATCGTCGCGGCCGGCCCGGAGGAGACGCGCGACTTCGCGGAACGCCTCCCCGAGGTCATGGAGGCCATCGAGATCGACGCCTTCTCGCTGTCACCTCAGGAGATCTCCATGGGCGCGTTCAGCAGCGAGTGCGCGGCGACGGGCTACGAGCGAACACGCACGATTCTATCTGGCACGTCGCGACTCGGCTCCGATTGCCGGCCTTATCGCCGAGACCGGCCTCGACGGCGCCAACGTCTTCGGCCTGCTCAACATGTGCCGGATCGTCTCCCTGAGCCCCGGCGTCGCGGTCTCGAGAGAGGTCAAGACCGCGCTCCTCCAAGCCGCGATCCGACACTATCGAGAGGCCGGAAAGCTTCAGTTCATTTTCCTCGACGACAGCGGCCCCGCCGACCAGGACGTCATCGCCCTGGGCTTCACAGCGGTCTCACCCGGCGTCCGCTGGATCGTCCGGCGGGACGTCGTCCCGGGGTGGCTCAGCTATGTCGACGACATTTTCAAGGTCCAAATCAAGAGAAGAGAGAGAACGCACCATGACAAATCCATCCGTATCGAAAACCTCGTCGAAGCCCAGCTCGTCGCTCTTCCCGGAGCTCACGCTCCTGGACTCGGCGAGCAGTGAGCCAATCCCGGCGGGCCTCGTCCCGTCGCTCGCCAAGGACAGCCGCGCGCTGGTGCTGTGGAACGAGTCCACGGCCGCGGTCCTCGGCTCCGTTCAGACGATTGAGGCCGAGCGCAGCGACTCGACGCTGCTCGCCTCGATTCCCGAGGCGCACCTGAAGGCGTGCACGCTGGTCTGCCGTACGACCGTCGAGGCTGGGCCGCACGCGGAGGACGTCCGCGGGCTCTTGCTCTATCTGGCGCTCACCCGCTGCCGGGTCGCCGGCCGGAAGATCCTGATCGCCAGCTTCGATCGGGAGGCGCCGGAGGTGGCGAGAGGTCGTTTCGCGCCCATCCCGGGCGCACCGACCATGTTCGCGACCGAGGTCCAGTACGCGGCCTACCAGGTCTTCGACTCGCTCAGCGAGGGCGCAAAGATCTGGGCCGCCGAGAAGCTCTTGACCCAGGAGCTGGAGGAGACGGTCAAGCGCCGCTGCCACGAGTTCTTGAACAACGCCTTCTTCAAGGCGGTGTTCGACGGGACCATCTCCAAGAATCAGTACATCGACTCGGTGGCGAACAACCATCAGTTCGTGCGCTGGACGACCCGACTCCTGGGGAGGATTGTGGGCGTCACGAGCGATCCGGTCCTTCGCCGGAGCTACATCGAGCACCTCGGCGGCGAGATCGATCACGAGCTGCTGCTCGAGAACGACCTGAGACATCTCGGCGCCGACGTCGACTGGGTGAGGCTCGGCATGGTTCCCAATGTCAGCATCCACCAGTTCATGTGCGTTCAGGAGAGCATGAGCGCCTTCCACCAGGACCCGCTGCTGTTCCTCGCCGTCCCGTTCGCCATCGAGGGTTGCACCGCGTTCATGGGCGAGGCGTTTCTCGAGGCGCTGAAGCGGTGCATCCAGGGCTGGGGCATCGCGAAGCCGAGCACGGCGTGCACCTTCCTCGCCTCCCACATCCAGTTCGACGGCGGGGACGATGGCCACTGGGAGGGGAGCCGTAAGATGTTCCAGCGATTCCTCCGCCGGGAGCACGAGCTTCAGCGCGTCCTCAACGTCGTTCACATGGTGATGGACGCGGTCGACCGCGCCTACGAATCGTACGTCGAGACGCCCGATTTGACCGGGGTCAGCAGCGCGCTCTGAGCGGGACTGGACGTCGTCCTCGGAGTGCTCCAGCATCCCGTCCGG
This sequence comes from uncultured delta proteobacterium, assembly GCA_963803435.1. GTDB lineage: Bacteria > Myxococcota > Kuafuiibacteriia > Kuafuiibacteriales > Kuafuiibacteriaceae > CAWDML01. The sequence goes on from CAWDML010000001.1 coordinate 2,928,870, forward strand.
GGCATCGAGCTCTCAGCAGCATGACGGTCAAGGTCCTGTACGTCGACGACGAGCCGAGCAACCTTCTCGTCTTCAAGGCTCAGTTCAAGAAGCACATGGAGATCTTCACCGCCGGCTCCGGCCGGCAGGCGCTGGAGATCCTCGAGCACGAAGAGATCCCGGTGGTTCTCTCCGACCAGCGGATGCCGGAGATGAGCGGCGCTGACCTGCTCGCCGAGGTCCGCCGCCGCCATCCCGACGTCGTTCGGATGATCGTGACCGCGTACACCGACTTCGCCCAGGTCGTCCGCTCGATCAACGAGAGCCACGTGCAGCGTTACATCACCAAGCCGTGGGATCCCGGGGAGGTGCAGTCGATCCTCAGCGGGGCGTGCGAGCTCTACTGGAAGGCGAAGGAGAACCGGAGTCTGACCGAGGACGTGCTGCACCAGGAGCGCTTGGTCGCGATCGGTACGGTGACGGTGGGTTTGGTGCGGGAGCTGGAGGCGATCGGACGGCGCTTCGAGCCGCTCGAGACGCTCGAGAGCAAGGCCGCCGCTGAGGCCACGAGCGACATCGAGCTGTTCCAGGGGGGCGTGCGCGAGCTCTCGGCGGTGCTGCACGGGCTCCGGCTCTACTCCCGGCGAGCGCTGCAGGAGGGCCCGAACGAGGAGCTCGAAGATCTGAACATGGTCGTCTCGCTCAGCAGCGAGATCATCCGGCTCTTCCCAATCGCTCGCGGGACGGAAGTGCTCTCGCTGGAGCGTTGCTCGGATCGTTTGCTGGTCGAGATCGACATCGAGCGCATCAAACAGATCATCGTGAACCTCGCGCTGCACCTGCTCACGCACGCGAAGGTCGCGACTCCGTCGCTGATGCTGAAGACGAAGGTCGACGGCGACTCCGCGGTGGTCACGCTCTCGGGGGAAGGGATCGGCTTCTCGGATGCATCGGCGACGGTGCTCGAGGAGGGCCTGCTCGCCGGCGCGAAAGAGACCGAGTCGGGCTTCTGGCTCCTGCTCGCACAAAAGGTGGTCGGGGACCACGGCGGTCAGATCCGGGGCGGAAAAGGCGGGGTGCTGCTGGAGCTGCGGCTGCCGCTGTCCCGCTCAGAGCTCTCCTGACGGATTCCGCGGCAGCTCGATCGAGAAGACGCACCCGCCCGCCGGAAGGTTATGGAAGGCCAGCCGTCCACCGTGCCCTTCGACGATCCGCCGCGTGACGAGCAGCCCGAGACCGGTCCCCGAGGAGCCCTTGGTCGAGTAGAAGCCTTCGAGGATCCGCGGCGCGAGCTCGTCCGGAACGCCCGGCCCGGTGTCCCGGACCTCGATGCGCACCGACTCCGGCGAATCGAGGAGACGGACGTAGACCTCACCGCGCCGCGGCGGGCATGCCTCCGCCGCGTTCTTCATCAGGTTGAGGAGCGCATGGAAGAGCGCGGTCGCGTCCACGTTCGCCGGCGTCGGCGGCGACGGCTCGATCTCGAACCGATTCAGCAGGCGGACGGCCGGGAAGTGCGCCGCCAGATCGGCGGCATCCCGGATGACGTCGCTCAGATCCTGGACGGCGGGCTTCAGCTGAACCGCGTCGTGACCGCTCCCGCAGAACTTGAGCGATCCGACGAGCGCCCAGTACTTGTCGACGCCGCTGCGGAGCGTGCTGAGCTCCTCGGTGAGGTCGAGGCCCTTGCCCCAGTCCTCGCGGACGTTCTCGATCACCGCGAGCACCGCGCCGATGTTGGCGAGCTCGTGCACCAACCCCGACGCGAGCTGGCCGATGACCACGTTGCGCTCCTCACGGATCAGCCGCTCGCGGAGCAGGCGGTTCTCGCGGCGCTTCTCGAACAGGTCGACCCCTGTGTGGAGCGCCTGCAGCATCTCGACGGCGCTCCAAGGCTTCTTGAGATAACCGACGACCTGGCCCCGGTTGATGGCCTCGACGGCCCCTTCGAAGGTCGGGTGGGCCGTCACGATGACCGTGACGACGTCCGGTTGGCAGCGTCGGGCCTCCCCCAATAGATCGGCGCGCTCGGCGACCACCACCGCAAACTCCAGCTCGCCTAGGAGATCGATGGCCTCGGCCTGCGTTCGGACCCCGGACACCTCGAACCGGTCCCCAAAGCCTCGCTGAAACAATGCCAGGTTTCCGGCGTCGGCGTCGGCGTACAGGACCTTGGGTCGCGTCACCACGCTGGGCAGGAATATGACACACGCCTGCCTGCCTCGCGATGTGCTAGGCACTCTCCGATGCTGCCTGGGTCGCTGCTCCTATTCGCATCGATTCTGGCGACGGCGGGCGGGTTTGAGGGCTACTATCGCGCCCCCGCGATCCACGGAGACACGGTGGTCTTCACCGCCGAGGGCGACCTCTGGAAGGTGCCCGCCTCCGGCGGCGAGGCCGATCGGCTCACCGCGCACCCGGACTTCGAATCGTTCGCCGCGATCTCGCCGGACGGGCGCTGGCTGGCGTTCACGGGCCGGTACGAGGGTCCGAGCGAGGTCTACATCATGCCGCTGGCCGGGGGCGTACCCAAGCGCCTGACCTATCACGGCGACCGGTCGGAGGTGGTGGGCTTCACGCCCGACGGCCGCGTCCTCTACCGGACCTCCGCCTACTCCACGCTCCCGAAGGCGCAGCTGGTCGCGATCCGTCCCGACACGGGGGCGGAGGAGCGGATCCCGCTCTATCAGGCGAGCGACGGCGTGTTCGACCCGAAGACCGGGACGCTCTACTTCGTCCGCTTCGCCAAGCAAGGCAGCAAGACCAAACGTTATCGCGGCGGCACCGCCCAGCAGATCTGGCGGTTCGATCCCGGCGCGAAGGAGGCCGTCCCGCTGACCGCCGACTTCGCGGGGACCAGCGAGGACCCGATGCTCGAGGGCGACCGGCTCTACTTCGTGTCGGATCGGGACGGCGTGATGAACCTGTGGTCGATGCGGACGGACGGAGGCGACCTCCGCCAGCACACCCACCATCGGGACTTCGACGCCAAGTCGGCCGCCTCGAACGGGGGCCGCATCGTGTATCAACAGGGCGCCGACCTCCGCCTGTACGACATCGCGAGCGGCCGCGATCAGAAGATCCCGATCCGGCTTGCCTCGGATCTCGACCACATGCGGGAGAAGTGGGTGAAGGCGCCCATCGAGTTCCTCACGTCTGCGTCCCCCTCACCCGACGGAGACCGGGTGGCGCTCACCGCGCGCGGCCAGATCTTTGTGGCGCCGGTCGGACCGGGCCGGCTGGTCGACACCACGCGCCGGCCCAACGTCCGCTTCCGCGAGGCGCAGTTCTTCCCCGACGGCAAGTCGCTCTTCGCGGTCTCGGATCAGAGCGGTGAGCTCGAGTTCTGGCGCATTCCCGCGGACGGGATTGGGAAGATCGAGCGGCTCACCGAGAACGAGCCGGCCTTTCTCTTCGGCGGCCAGGTCTCTCCGGACGGACGGCTGCTGGCGTACGTCTCGCTCGACCAGCGGTTGTGGCTGTACGACCTGAAGAGCCGGCTCCGAAAGAAGATCGGCGAGTCCGGGACGCCGGGCAACTTCTCCGATCTCGCCTGGTCGCCCGACTCGAAGTGGCTCGCGTACTCGATCACCGGCTCGAACCTGTTCGAGCGAATCGAGATTTACTCGGTGGACCGCGGGAAGAGCGTCCCGATCACGAGCGACCGCGTCGACAGCTATGGCCCGGTGTTCGAGCCCAACGGTGAGTGGCTGTACTTCCTCTCGGATCGGCGCTTCGTGTCGAAGGTCCCGTCGCCCTGGGGCCCGCGAGCGCCTGAGCCGTACCTCGATCGGGCCACCGAGGTCTATCTGGTGCCGCTGGTCTCGGGTCTCCGCTCGCCGTTCGCTCCGAAGAACGAGCTGGTGAAGAAGGAGAAGGACGGTGACCAGGACGAGAAGAAGAAGGAGGAGGAGAAGAAGAGGAAGAGGAAGAAGGAGGTCACGGTCCACATCGACTTGGGCGGGATCGCGGACCGCATCGTGAAGGCGCCGGTCGAGGCCGGGAACTATTCGAAGCTCCGGATCGGCGAGGACCTGCTCTTCCTCCTCACCCGGAAGGACGCGTTCCGACAGGACGACCAGAAGCAGACGCTCTCCAGCTACCCGATCACGGACGACCCCAAGAAGCAGAAGCTCGCCACCGTGCTGGCCGACGTCAAAGACTACGAGCTCACCCGCGATCGCAAGAAGCTGATGGTCGCGAAGGGCAAGGACATCCTCGTCTTCGACGCCAAGGGCGAGGCGCCCGCCAAGCCGAACGAGGCCAAGGTCGATCTCTCGCGCTGGATCTTCTCGCTCGATCCTCGGCTAGAGTGGCGCCAGATCTTCGTCGAGGCCTGGCGGCTCGAGCGCGACTACTTCTACGACACGCACATGAACGGCCTCGACTGGAAGCGCGTTCTCACCAAATACCTCCCGCTGGTCGAGCGGGTCAGCGATCGCGGCGAGCTCTCGGATCTGATCGGGGAGATGGTGGGCGAGCTCTCCGCGCTCCACATCTTCGTCTTCGGAGGCGACTTCCGGGCCGGCAACGACAAGATCATGCCGGCGTCCCTGGGTGCCCGGCTGGCCCGCGCGCCGGGCGGTGCGCTCTCCGTCGAGCACATCTACGCCAGCGATCCGGTCTATCCGGAGAAGCGGGCTCCGCTCTCACGCCCGGGCGTCGAGGCCGAGCCGGGCGACCTGATCCTGGCGATCGACGGCGTCCCCACGGCGAGCCTGCCCGACCCGCGGGCCGCCCTCCGCAACAAGGCACACGCGCAGGTTCGCCTGCAGATCGAGTCGAAGCGCACGGGCAAGACCAAGGACGTCATCGTGGAGCCGATCTCGCCCGAGGAGGACTTCGATCTCCGCTACGGCGAGTGGGAGTACAGCCGGCGGATCGAGGTGGAGGAGAAGACGAAGGGCCGCGTCGGCTACGTGCATCTGCGGGCGATGGGCGGGCAGGACTACCAGGCCTGGGCGCGCGACTTCTTCCCGGTCTTCGACCGCGAGGGCCTGATCATCGACGTCCGCAACAACCGGGGCGGCAACATCGACAGCTGGATCCTCTCGCGGCTGCTCCGCAAGGCCTGGTTCTACTGGCAACCCCGGACCGGCCAGCCGATCTGGAACATGCAGTATGCCTTCCGCGGCCACCTGGTCGTCCTGGTCGACGAGCAGACGTCGTCGGACGGGGAGGCCTTCGCGGAGGGCTTCCGGCGGCTGGGCCTGGGCAAGGTGATCGGCACCCGCACCTGGGGCGGAGAGATCTGGTTGTCGATGGACAACTGGCTGGTCGATCGCGGGATCGCTTCGGCGGCGGAGACCGGCGTGTACGCGCCCGAGGGCACCTGGTTGATCGAAGGGCACGGCGTCGATCCGGACCTCGTCGTCGACGATCTGCCCCACGCCACCTTCGAGGGCCACGACGCGCAGCTCGACGCCGCCATCGAGCACGTGATGGCGCGCATCGCGGCGGAGCCGATCCCCGTTCCACCGCACCCGCGCTATCCCGACAAGCGGTTGAAGTGACAGGCGATCCCGAGCGAGTGGTGGCGCTCCTTTCGCCGTGCTACGCCCGGTGCTCCAGGAGGAAAAATGAGGAGCAGGTGGACACTTCCGATCGTCGCCCTCGTCCTCGGTACGACCGCCACCGCGGTCGCTGCCAAGGTTGGCGACACTCTCTTCGTCAAAGCGAAGAACACCAAGGTGGTGGCGAAGGCTTCGCCGACCGCCAACGTGATCGCGGTGCTTCAACCCGGTGACGAGGTCGTCTGGAAGGGCGCGGACAAGAAGCAGAAGCGCTGGCACAAGGTCAGCGTCGGTGGGAAGAACGGGCTCGTCTTCCAGTCGAACCTGACCACTCAGAAGCCGAGCATGGAGGTGGTCGGGACCAGCGGCGAGCAGGTCGACGCCAAGGCCTTCGCCAGCTCGGGCGCAGCCACCAAGGCGCTGGGACCGGGCGCCAAGCAGTACGGTGAAAAGAAGAACCTCCAGGAGACCGTGGCGCAGATCGAGAAGCTCGAGAAGCAGTCCAAGGAGATCACCACCAAGGATCTCGCGCAGCACGAGAAGAAGAACGGCCTGTTCCCGGTCGTGGGAGGCGATCAATGATCCGTCGCGACGTCTGGGCGTTTGCCGGTGCGGCCACCTTCGTGGGCGCCGTGATCAGCTGCGGCGTGGTCTCGAAGGTCGTGCCCAGCTCGAACAACACGCAGCTCGCCAAGGACATGGTGGAGACCGCCAGCCGGTCCGCCGAGTGCGAGAAGCTGCGCAAGCTCCAGGTCTCGTACGACGAGGAGGTGGCGCTGGGCGGCGCCGTCGCGGTCAACGTGGTGGGCTCGCACGGCGGCCTGATGATCGGAGACAAAGGGACACCCGAGTACGAGCTGACGCGCTACGTGAACATGGTCGGTAAGAACCTGGCGGCCCAGTCGTCCCGCCCCACGCTCGACTGGACGTTCGGCGTCCTCGACTCCGACGAGTTCAACGCGTTCGCCGCCCCGGGCGGGTACGTGTTCGTGACCAAGGGCCTGCTCGCGCAGGTGGACACCGAGGCGCAGCTGGCCGGCGTGCTTGGACACGAGATCTCGCACGTCACCGGACGCCACGCCCTCAACGTGTACTCGAGCGTGAAGGCCAACCAGTGTCAGGTGGCGCTCGCCGCCAAGGCCGGAGGCGAGCTGGCGGCGCAGGTGTCCGGGTTCCAGGGCGCGCTCGACAGCCCGATCGGGTACATCGACCTGAACGCCGTCGGGAACCTCGACATCCTCTCGCAGCTCGTCGACAAGATGGTCGAGTCGATCACGACGCAGGGGTACGCGCACTCGGACGAGTTCATGGCAGACCAGACGTCCGCGTCGCTGGTGCTCGACGCCGGCTACGACCCCGACGAGTTCGTGGCGTTTCTCGGCAAGATCCCGCAGACCAAGGGCGGCCTCTTCTCCAGCCACCCCAAGACCGAGGAGCGGCAGAGCAAGCTGGGCGAGTGGAAGAGCGAGACCGGGAAGTCGAGCGATCCCTTCGCCGTGAATCCGGACGCCAAGGACCTCAAGACCGTGCCGATCAAGGGTCAGCTCAAGCCGATCAAGTGAGCCACGCTCACGCGGCTGCGAAGGCCTCGCGCGTCAGGTTGCGCACGTTGGCCCGGCTGCTCTTCGGCTGCACCACCACGTTGTCCTCGACCCGGATGCCGCCGTAGGGGCGGAGGGCGTCGATCTTCTGCCAATCGACCATGCCGGCGTGCGCGGAGGCCTTGAGCTCGTCGAGGAGCGTGTCGATGAAATAGACGCCCGGCTCGATCGTGAACAGCTGCCCGGGCTCGATCGTCCGGGTGTTCCGGAGGAACGGGTTGTTCGCCTTCGGCGCCTTCTTGCGGCAACCGACGTCGTGGACCTGGATCCCGAGCGAGTGGCCGAGCCCGTGCGGATAGAGCTTGCGCGTGACGCCGCACTCCACGCAGGCCTCGGCGCTGGCGGTGGCGATGCCCAGCTCGATCAGGACGCCGGCGAGCTCGTAGTGAGAGTCGTCGTGGAGCTGCTCGTACGGCATCCCCACCGCGATCTTCGACACGATCCGCTGCTGGAGCGCCTCCATGCCCTGGAGCAGCTCGGCGAAGAGGCTCCGGTCGGCCGCGTACGTCCGCGTGATGTCGCTGGGGTAGCCGAGGTGGCTCGCGCCCGCGTCGATCAGGAACGACTTCGCACCGGGGACGTCACGGTAGGTGACGTGGTGGAGGATCGCGCCCGCATCACCCAGCGCGACGATGTTCTTGTACGGCGTGTCGGCATCGTCCTGGCGGGTGGCCTCGAGAAAACGCAGGTGCAGGCCGAGCTCCGATCGCTCGCCGGCGGCGAACGCCTCGGCCGCAGCACGATGCCCGCGGGCGCCGGTCCGGCTCGCCTCGGCGTGACACTCGATCTCGTAGGGCGTCTTGAACACGCGCAGGTCGTGCAGGCGGTCGATCAGGCCCGGCGGATTGGTGCGCTCGATCCCGAGCAGCTTGGCCGGCCCCGTCCCCTCGCCGATGAACGCCGTCTTGGGGGTCGGGCCGACCGCCCTCTTGAGGTCCTCTTCGTTCGAGACCTCGACGAGCTCGAGCCCCTCGCGGATCAAGGACCAGTCGGGCTCCGCCGGACGCTCCCAGAAGCTGAGATCGCGAAGAACGATCAACCGCGGCGATCGCTGCTTCGAGAGGTGGAGCACGCAGTCGGGCCAGCGCACCGGAGCCCAGTACGAGAACATGGGCACCGGGTTCATCGCCCAGAATTGATCGTCGTAGGACGACCGAAGGGCCAGGCTCCCGGAGTGGATGGCGACGGCGTCGAGGCCCTCAGCCTCCAACGCCTGCACGAATCCCTTGGTGAGTGTGACCACGTGCTCAGCGTAGAGCGCTCTCAGGTCGGTGCGCATTGGGCGTACCATCCGTTTCGCGTAAGCTTCGGTCAAGGATCATGCTGGGGAAGCCGCTGTTCGCACTGACTGCGCTCGCGGCCGCCGGATGTGTCCCAACTCGGCGTGCCGAGCTCGACCTCTCGGCGAACGAGGTGGCGGTCGGCGCGATCCTCGAGCGCGGCCACGGACAAGGCCTGCTGATCACCTCGACCACCTCGATCCCGTTGTCCTTCGGAGACGAGACGGAGATGGTTCTGTGGCGAGCGCGCACCTCCGACTTCCTCCACGAAGACCGCGCGCCGATCACACCCGCGGAGCTCGCCGGTGTTCGCGTGCGCATCGGCGATCAGGCGGCCGACGGCGCGTACGGGCGCTGCCAGCGGTGCATCGGAGGCGCGACCGGCCGACCTCAGGCGGTCTTCTCCGGCGACAGCTGCGAGCCCCCTCCGTTCCTCGCCGAAGACCTGATCGTGATCCGGCGCGAGAACGGAGACGTGGTCACCGAGCAGGGCGACGCGATCGGGCCGGATGATCGGATGCGGGCAGAGGAGGTCCGTAAGGCGATCCGGATGGACTGGCCCGGCCCCTGCGCGTGCGAAGACGTCGACCTCGCGCACCGCTCGGAGGTCACGTACGACTTCGATCCCGCCGACCCCTCGCTCGACGCGTGGCCGTTCGAGCGCTGGGCGGTACACCCGGACGGAACCGTCGGCGGCTTCAGCGAGCGCCGCTTCGTGGTGATCGATCCGTCGGGCGCGCGGCGCGACTACCACGTCCCCGCGTCGCTGCGCGAAAACCTGGGCCCGGTTCTGACTGCGGTGGCGATCACGTACCGAGGCCGTCCCGCCTTCGTGATCGCCGCGTCGTCGCTCGGCCTGGTCGAGGAGCAGGACTACTACCTCCTGGTCGAGACGAGCCCCGAGATCAGCGTGACCCTCGTCGATCCGAGAGCGCCCGAGTTCAGGCCCTACCGTTTCAAGTCGATCGACAGCTCCAGCTTCTGGATGCTTGGAGGGCTGGAGGACCACACCTTCCGCGCCCAGCACGGCGCCTTCTACGAGTGCCGGATCACCGACATCGACTTGAGCTGCACCCTCGCGGGTCAGATCGCCAGCGACTGCTCCACCGACAAGCAGCAGATCAACGACCTGGAGATGATCGACGATCGGCGGCTCGCCGGGACGCTCAAGGAGAACGGGCTGCTGGTGGGGACGCGCGACGGCCCAAACGGCACCTGGCAGCTCGGATGCGTCGACAACGTCACGTTCGTGACGCACGGGACTCCGTACCCGATCGACTTCGCCACGCTCGGCGGCGCCGCGGCCTTTCCCAACGGCCGCGTCTTCGCCTGCGTCATCGCCGACGGAAACAGAGCGTTGCTCACGGCCGACTTCGCGGGGGCCTCCTCGCTCGAGGCCATGACGGACGACGTCACCTGGACGCTCGCGCTCGACCTCCCCGGCCGGTTCGGCGTCCCCTGCGAGGACTTCGTGCCGGGGCCGGGACCCGATCAGGCCACAATCGTCACCTCGCTTCAGGCCGTCGGCGTCTGCAACCGCGACGGGACCTGCACCAGCTCGGCCGCCTCCGACTTCACCGGCATACCCGCGCCGATGAGCCTGAGCCGCCCCGTGGAGGGGTGGACGCTGGCGACGTTCTTCGGCGCGTCGCTCCTCAGCCAGGCCACCCAGGTCTGGCGGCGCCCCGACGGCGGAGCGTTCGAGCGGATCCTCGGCCCCGAGCGCTTCGATCCCACGCCGGCCACTCCGCTGTTCCTCGGACACGACGGCGCCGCCCGCCGGATCGATGCCGGCGCCATCATTCGTTTGAAACGAACTCCAGAAGGCCGGGTGGAGACCTCGACGATCGTCCTCCCCGACTTCCACGACTACGTCTACGACGCCGCGCCCGATCATACGGACGGCTCGTTCGTTTTGATCTCTACGGCCTACGATGCCACCGCGCAGGGCTACACACCGTTGATCTACCGGGCCTGGGAGGACCCGCCGCGAGTGGAGCTGATCGACCAGCTCCCACCGGCGCGCGGGCCCGGTTGCGAGACGACCACGCTGGGGCGGATCGTGGAGGCCGCGCCCGGCGAGCACATCGCCACCAACCCGTGCGGCGCCGTGGTTCGAATCACGCACGACAGCGTCGAGACGCTCGAGCCGATCTGGGACGACTTTGAGACGCCCGAGCTCGAGGTCCGACCCGAGACGATCGCGCTGGTGTCCCTGACGGCTTCACACGGGGTGGTCTGGATCGGCGGATCCGCGGGGCTGCTCTTGCGCGTGTTCGGGTCGGAGGCCCGCCGCTTCTCGCTCGCGCGCGAGCCGAGCGACGAAGGCTACCGGCTCGGCTGGACCAACGGCCCGGTGTCGGGCCTCCGCGCGTTCTGCCCCGATCGCCTCCTCTTCGGCTCGGGCCCCCAGTACTATCGGACCGTCCCGCCGGTGGCCCAATACCAACTCGAGGTCGCGCCGTTGCCGCCGCTGGCGGCGACCGCGGTGGCCCTCCGTTCCCTCTTCCGGCGGGAGCCGCACGCGATCCTGGGCGCAGCCGATCGGTATGTGATCCTCACCGAGGGCGCCTGGGCCCTGCAGTACGAGCGAACGCCGCTTCGCTCCCTGATCGTTCCGTTCGACACGGTGGAGGATCGCGAGGGCATCCTCTGGTTGGGAGGCACCGATCGTCGCCTGGTGCTCGCTCACCCCCGGCAGTAGCCTGCGGCGCGATGGCAGCGACCCACTTCCGGACCTGCAACCTATGCGAAGCGATGTGCGGCCTCTCGATCACGGTCGAGGACGACCGCGTCACCGACATCCGTGGTGACGATGACGATCCGCTGAGCCGTGGCCACATCTGTCCCAAGGCGGTCGCGCTCAAGGACATCCACGAGGATCCGGATCGGCTCAAGCGTCCCCTCAAGCGAGACGGCACGCGCTGGATCGAGATCGGATGGGACGAGGCGTTCGAGCTGGCGGGCCGCCGGCTGGGCGAGATCCGCGACCGCGACGGACGACACGCGATCGCGTTCTATCAAGGCAACCCGACCGTTCACAACCACGGCACGATCCTCTACGCCCAGTTCTTCGGGAAGACGCTGGGCACGCGCAACAAGTACTCTGCGACCTCGCTCGACCAGCTGCCTCACATGCTGGCCTCGCTGGAGATGTTCGGACACCAAGCGCTCCTGCCGGTCCCCGACGTCGACCGCACGCGCTTCTTCCTAATGTTCGGTGCCAACCCGGTCATCTCCAACGGCAGCTTGATGACGGCACCGGGGATCGAGCGGCGGATGAAGGCGATCCGCGAGCGCGGGGGAGAGATCGTGGTCGTCGATCCGCGCCGCACCGAGACCGCCGAAGCGGCCACCGAGCACGTGTTCATACGCCCGGGCACCGACGCCCTCCTCATGGCGGCGATGATCCACACCATCCTCGAGGCGCGCGGTCCCCGCCTGGGACACCTCGCGAGCTTCACCGACGGCGTCGAGCGCCTCCAGACCGCCATCGCGCGGTTCTCGCCCGAGCGCGTCGCCTCCTCCGTTCAGATCGACGCCGCAAGGATCCGGGCCCTCGCGCTCCGCTTTCACGACGCAGAGCCGGCCATCGCGTACGGCCGCGTCGGCGTCTCCACGCAGGAGTTCGGCGGTCTGTGCGGCTGGCTGATCAACGCGCTCAACGTCATCACCGGCAACCTCGATCGGGCCGGTCGGATCCATGTTCACCAAACCGGCGATCGACACGGTGGCGCTGGCGAGCACGCTCGGCCTGAAGGGCAGCTACGGTCGCCGCCACAGCCGCGTGCGAAACCTCCCAGAGTTCGGCGGCGAGCTGCCGGTGGCGGCCCTCGCCGACGAGATCCTCACGCCGGGCCAGGATCAGATCCGCGGGTTGGTGACCTCGGCCGGCAACCCGGTGCTCTCCTCACCGAACGGCCGCAAGCTCGACAAGGCCCTCGCCTCACTCGAGTTCATGGTCGCGATCGACATCTACCTGAACGAGACCACGCGGCACGCGCACCTGATCCTCCCTCCCACCTTCGCGCTCGAGCACGACCACTACGATCTCGCGTTCCATCTCCTCAGCGTCCGCAACACGGCGAAGTACGGCCCGGCCATCTTCCCCAAGCCGCCGGACGCGCGCGACGACTGGGAGATCTTCGTCGAGCTGATGGCGCGCCTGCGCCGTCCCAGGAACCTCCTGGATCGCGTGACGGGCCCCGTGCAGCTGGCGCTGCTGCGCCGCGGACCCCGCCGGATTCTCGATCTTGGCCTTCGATTCGGTCCCCACCGGTTGAGCCTGAAGTCGGTGGAGCAGAAGCCGCACGGGATCGATCTCGGGCCGCTCGAGCCGTGTTTGCCGAAGCGTCTCCAGAACGACCGGAAACGGATCGAGCTGGCGCCGGCCCTCTACCTCCGCGATCTGGATCGCCTCCATGCGCGCCTGACCCGAACGGCGACCGACGGTGCCCTCTCGCTGATCGGCCGCCGCGAGCTGAGGACGAACAACTCCTGGATGCACAACAGCCGGCGCATGGTGAAGGGCAAGGTCCGCTGCACCCTCAGGATGCACCCGGAGGACGCGAAGGCTCGCGGCTGCGCAGACGGCGAGCGCGTTCGGCTCGAATCGGCGTCGGGCGCGCTCGAAGTGTTGCTCGAGGTGAGCGACGAGATGATGCCCGGCGTGGTGTGCCTTCCGCACGGCTGGGGGCACAATCGGGAGGGCATCCGACTCCAGGTGGCGGGGGCCCACGCGGGCGAGAGCATCAACGACGTCACGGACGACGCGCTGATCGACGAGCTGTCGGGGACGATCCGGTTCAGTGACGTGCCGGTGACCGTGCGCCCTCTGTGACCGCCCCCGCGCCACGATGTGAGGGATCACAACCCGGTCAGTCGGCGGCGGGACAATCGGGGGGACCGTCGCTAAGCTGACCAGCGCGATGGATCGACTGGGTGCGCTCCCGATCCTGATCGTCCTCTCGGCGTGCGGCGACAACCAACCGCCCGCCCTCCACGACGCCGGCGCGAAGGACTTCGGGTTCGAGCCGTACGACGGCGCCATCCGTCTCGACTCGGGCGTTCACCCGGATGCGGAGCTGGAGGACTCCGCCGAGGACGCCGCGGAAGATGCGGGCCTGGAAGACGCAGGCGCCGACGCGGGCGGAGAAGAGATCCAGCACGGCGCGCTGATCGTGAGCGAGCTCTCGACCAGCGGCGACGAGTGGATCGAGCTCTACAATGCGTCGGCGGCGTCTCTCGAAGTCACCGCCGCCAGCCTCTCGACGCACGCTGGCACGTTCGTGATCCGTGCGCCCTCCGACCCGACCGGTGCCGCCGGCACACCCGTCACGCTCGCGCCGGGTCGGGTGATCCTGGGCTACCCGAATCCGGCCATCCCATCCGCGATTCCTGCGGACGCCGGGTTCGTCTTCGGCGCTCCCGGAGGTGCTCCCGATGCGCTCGCGGATCTCGGTGACACGATCGCGGTACGCGCCCACGGGATGCTGGAGGACCGGGTCGACTACGACGGCTTTCCACTGGTGGCCGGTCGCGCCACCCAGCTCGGAGCCGACGCCCTCGATGCAGCAGCGAACGACGATCCCCGCGCGTGGTGCGTCCCGATCTTCCGCGCCTCCACACCGGGAGCGCCGAACTCGAGCTGTCACGAGATCGTGATCAGCGAGGTCACCTACGCGGGCGGGCCGCAGTTCGTCGAGCTGGCTGGACCGGGCGGGGCACGCCTCGACGGCGTCACGCTCGAGATGCGCGGCGCGATCACCTCGACGCGCGCGCTCGGAGGGACGATGCCGCTCGACGGGCTCTACCTCATCGACAACCTCACCCTCGACGGCGGCCCGATGGCGCTCGAGCTCCGGCGCGGCGGCGCGCTGCTGGACGCGTTCGCATGGGGCAACGCCGCCGGTGAAGGGACGCCGGTCGCGGACCTCACGACCGAGGTCCACGCCGCCGACTGGGCGCGCGACGACGCCGAGACCGACACGCAGGACAACCGCGCCGATTTCCACCACGATCCTTCGCCGACGCCGGGGGCGCGGAACGGCGCCGTCGCGTTCGCGGTCACGCGGCTCGATCCCGACGACGCGATCGCCGGCTCGGACACGATCATCCGGATCGAAGGCAACGACTTCACCGACGCCATGACGGTGACGCTCGGCGGTGACCTCCTCCCCGCTTGCACGTTCCTCGGCCCCAACACGCTCGAGTGCGCGGCGCCCTACCCCGCCGGCGGCAGCGGGAACGCCGAGCGCAGCGACCTGACGGTGAGCACGCGCCCCGAGGTCGGCGCCAGCGTCACGCTCACCGGCGGCTTCACCTGGACGACGTCGAACAACGAGACGGACCTCCCGGAGGAGTGCGACTACTGCGTGCTCCAGTATCCCCCGGCCTCCACCACCACGGCCGGCATGCGGACGGAGCTGATCTACGGACGCGTCTACGAGGCCGGCCTGACCGACGTCTCGGCCGGGCAGGCGCCCGGGATCCTCGCCGAGCTCGGCTACGGCCCCGTCGGATCCGATCCGTCAGGGTCGAACGCGTGGATCTGGGTGCCGGCGATCTTCAACACCGAGTACGGCAACGACGACGAGTACATGCAGCGGCTCACCGTCCCCGCCCCCGGCAGCTATCTGTACACGTATCGCTGGTCGCTCGACGGCGGCCTGACGTGGAGCTACAGCGACCTCGACGGCGCCGGCTACAATCCGGACCTCTCGTTCAGCGCGCAGGCCCTCGGTACGCTCACGGTGGATTGAAACGAGAAGAGCTCCCGATCGAGACCATCTCGATCAGGAGCTCTTCCGTGAGTCGTCAGGAGGGAATGGGTGTTTTCGTGTTCTGAAGAGGGCCAATCCAAGTCCCGTGCCAGACGACCGGACGTGGTCTCACCGCGGTGCCGCGGCGGCGATGGGCAATCTTCGCAGCTCCCACGCCCGCGCTCGAGCAGCCGCTGCGTCTTTGGGGGCTACTCCTTGCGCTCGCGCGCACACTGGGCCAGGAGCTCCCGCCTCTGCTCCTCCAGCATCCAGGGGGTATCGGCGTAGACGTCGTCGAAGAGCGTCTCGGGGCCGGGCGGCGGCCGCGACTCGGCCACGGTGATGGTCTCGACGATCATCTGGTTGAGCTCGGCCCGGGCGGCCAGCTCCGCGTCCTTCGACCAGAGCTTCTGCTGGATCAGGAGCTTCTGGTAGCGCTCGAGCGGGTCGCGCTTCTTCCACTCCTCGACCTCGCGATCGTCGCGATAGACGCGGGGATCGTCCGAGCTCGAGTGGGCGCCGATCCGGTAGGTCTCCATCTCGAGGAACGACGGGCCGCCGCCGCTGCGGGCGCGCTCGGCCGCCTCCTTCACGGCACCGTAGACCGCGAGGACGTCGTTGCCGTCGATCCGCGCGTAGGGGAGCCCGTACGCGATCGCCTTCTCCGCGATGGTGCGGGCGCCGGTCTGGTTCTGGGTGGGCACGCTGATCGACCAGTGGTTGTTCTGGCAGATGAGCACGACCGGCACCTGGAACACGCCCGCGAAGTTCAGCGCGCTGTGGAAGTCGTTGGAGGAGGTGGCGCCGTCGCCCATGAACGCGACCGAGATGGCCGGCTCCTTGCGGATCTTGGCGGCCCAGGCCGCGCCCACGGCCTGCGGGATCTGCGTCCCGATCACGCTCGACCATGAGACGAAGCCCACCGATCGATCCGCCATGTGCGAGGGCATCTGCCGCCCCTTGAGGCTGTCGCCGCTGTTCCCGAGGATCTGGCAGACGTACGTCTCGAGCGCGAAGCCGCGGTAGAGCATCGCAGCGCCCTCCCGCAGGCCGGGAAAGATCCAGTCGCTCGGCTCGATAGCGGCCGCAGTGCCGATCGGCGGCGCCTCCTGTCCGGTGCACGGTCCGTAAAAGCCGATGCGCCCCTGGCGCTGCATGATCAGCATGCGCTCGTCGAGGAGGCGGACGGTGAGCATGTGGCGGTACATGCGGACCATCGTCTCGCCGTCGATCTCCGGGAGCTTACCGACGAGCTGTCCGTCGCTCCCGACGACCTGGTGGAGCTTCGGCTCGGGATGCGCGCGCGCGTCGATCAAGATCGACGTCTTGGGCGCACCCTTCGGCGCGGCGATCATTTCACGCCATCTCCATCATCAGGCGATCGGGATTCTCGAGCAGCCGGATCACCGTGTACGTGAAGGCGGCTCCGACGTGGCCGTCGATCAGGCGGTGATCGAACGACAGCGAGAGGTTCATCATGTCGCGGATGACGATCTGATCGGAGTCGTCCTTCACCATCGGTCGCCGCGAGATCTTGTGGACGCCCATGATGGCGACCTCGGGATAGTTGATGATCGGCGTGGCGAAGATCCCGCCGTCCTTGCCCAGGCTGGTGATCGTGAAGGTGGAGCCGCCCAGATCCTCCTGGGTGAGGCGGTTGTCCCGCACGGCGTCGGCGAGGCGCCCGATCTCACGCTGGAGGTCGACCAGCGATCGGCGATCGGCGTGGCGCACGACGGGCACGATCAACCCGCGCTCCGAGGCCACCGCCACCCCGATGTGGAAGTCGGCGCGCTTGATGAACTCCATGGCGTCGTCGTCGACGTGCCCGTTCATGTTGGGGAACTGCTTGAGGGCGGCGATGACGGCCTTCACGATGAAGGGGAGAAAGGTGAACTTGAGCTCGCCCGGCTTCAGCTTCTCGTTGAAGCGCTTGCGCAGCGCGACCATCTCGGTCGCATCGCACTCCTCGACGAAGGTGAAGTGCGCGGCGGTGAACGCGGACTGCGCCATGTTCTCCCAGATGCGACGGCGAAGGCCGCGCACCGGAATGCGCTCGTCGGTACCGACCAGCGGGCGCATCTCGATCGGCTTGTGCTCGGCGCGCGGCACGGTGGGCGTCGCGGCGGCCAGCGACGCCGGCTGCGGTCGGGCGCTCGCGCTCCGCTTCACGTCGTCGGAGGTGACCCGGCCGGCAGGTCCGGTACCGCGGACCGCGGTGAGATCCACGTTGAGCTCGCGCGCCAGACGACGTGTCGCAGGCGCAGCCAAGACCTTGCCTCCGGTCGGCGCGAGCGCGCTGCCCCCGCCGTTGTGGGTCGCTGGGCGCGGGACGGGCGGGGCCTCGGCGCGCGGAGCCGACGCGCTCGCGGCCTGCATCCCCGTCGCGCCGGAGCTGGGCGCCGTCGCCGCCGAGGGGAGCGACGCCTTCGGTGTCTCGCGGGGAGCGGCCGCCGGCGGCGGTGCAACCTGCGCGGCTTCGTCGATCACCACGAGCACCGAGTGAACCTGAATGATGTCGCCCTCTTTGCCTCGAGTCTGCCGGACCACGCCCTTCTTCGGAGACGGGATCACGACCGTCGCCTTGTCGGTCATGACCTCGACCATGGGCTGGTCGACGTCCACGGGATCTCCCTCTTTCACGAGCCACCTGACGATCTCACCTTCGACGACGCCCTCGCCGATGTCCGGAAGCTTGAACTCGAACGGCATGATGGCGAGGAACCTAGGTTTGGGACGTGAAGAGCGTCAACCAAAACAGCGGGGGACCTCGCTGAAATGGAGGGGATGTGGGAAGGACTGGACTGGGGAGGGATTCGGTGGCCTAACGTAGGACCCGACATGCGCGTCGAACCGACGGTCACCACCGGAGAGCTGGAGCGGGCCTATTGCGCCGCACTGGTCGAGGCCACGCTGCCCGAGATCACCCACCCTTTGTGCCCGGACGAGCTGGCCGAGCCCTCCCTGCCCCCCGACACGGTCCTGATCGAGGAGGCCATCTACAGCCACCGCCGGCACGCGCTGCTGGCCGGCTGCGCGGTCGCCGGTCTGGTCCTCGGGGTATTTTCCGCCTTCTTCTTTTAGCAACGAAACGCCTCCGTCCGACGATAAAACGCCGGGCCCCCGTATGGTTCGAATTCTCCAACTCTCCGCCGAGCTCGCCGACTCCATCTTCGAGGCGCAGTCTCGCAACCTTCAGCGGCTCACCGAGGCGACCGACGCCGAGTCGAAAGCCTTTATCGAGGCGCTCGAGGAGCTCGAGAGAAGACGGGGTTACCAGCTCGTCGACGAGGCCCTCGACGCCGCCGCCCTCGAGATCTGGATGCGCGGCGTGGTCACGCAGGCCGCCAGCGCGGGGGACGACGTCGTCCTCTCGATGCCGAGCAGCCTCCCCGCCTCGACCGCGGGAGGCCCCTCGTTCGACGCGCTCAATGCGCTGGTCTCCGCCGCGGGCGAAGAGGACGACCGCACGCGCTACCGCTATCTGCCGCACCCCGGCGACGTGGCCACCGCGCTCGATCAGGCGGGCCTCGATCCGGCGTGGTCGCAGCTGTTCCGCTCGATCGCCGAGCGCATGGAGGAGGCGGAGCACAAGTTGGGCTCGCGGCTGACCCGCGTCCAGGCCGACGCCGGACACCTGTTGCTGTCTGCGCTCAAGCAGGAGCAGCGGTTGATCCAGTCCTTCGGCACCGATCGCCTGGTGCAGCTGTTCACGGATCCGAGATCGCTGACACGGCGAGATCCGCCGCCGCAGCTGGGCCGTCGCGGTGTGCCGGAGGCGGCGTTGTTGAAGTCGATAGCCGCGGTTCGCAACGCGTAGCGCTACCCGCTCCTGAACTCCGCCTCGATCACGTCCATCACCTCTGCGATCGGGACCTCGCGGCCGAGCTCCTGGGACAGCGACGTCACCGAGCGATCGCGGATCCCGCAGGGCACGATCAAGCTGAACGCGTCGAGCGCGCTCGACACGTTGAACGCGAACCCGTGCGACGTGACCCAGCGCGAGATCCGAACGCCGATCGCGCCGATCTTCCGCCGCCCCGCGATCCAGGTCCCGATCATCCCCTCCACGCGACCGGCCTCGATCCCGTAGCGCGCGCAGGTCCGGATCATCACCTCCTCGAGGCTCTTCACGTACTTGCGCACGTCCTTTCGGTCCGGGCTCAGGTCCACGATCGGATAGCCGACGATCTGTCCCGGCCCGTGGTAGGTGACGTCGCCGCCCCGGCCGGTCTCGATGACCTCGATGCCGCGGCGCTCCAGCTCGGCGGCGCCGGCCAGGATGTTCTCCCGCTTGGCGCGCCGCCCCAGCGTCAGCACCGGCTCGTGCTCGAGGAGGTAGAGGGTGTCGGGGACGAGAGCGGCCATGCGGTCGGCGACCCGCGCTTCCATCAGCTCGAGGCCGTCGCGGTAGCGGACGCGCCCCAGGCGCACGACCTCGAGCCGGCTCACGCGTTCTTGGAGACCGCGTGCCGCTCGCCGGCGGGACGGCGGTTGATGATGTGGACCGCCTCGCCCCGGGCGGCCTTGGCGGCCTCCATGATCCCCTCCGACAGCGTCGGATGGACGTGGACCGTCAGGGCCAGGTCCTCCGCGAGCGCGCCCATCTCGAGGGCGAGGCAGCACTCGGCGATCAGATCGCAGGCGTTGCCGGCCGCGACGCCGACGCCCAGGATGACGTCGGACTTGGCGTCGACGACCACCTTCACCACGCCTTCGGTCTGGTTCATGGCGGCGGCGCGGCCGAGCGCGCTGATCGGGAACAGGCCGGTGCGCACCTCGTAGCCCTTCGCCTTGGCCTCGGCTTCCATCAGGCCGGCGAACGCGATCTCGGGATCGGTGAAGACGCCGCCGGGCATGGCCACGGCGTCGTATGCGGCCGGCTTCCCGGCGATCACGTCGGTGGCGACCTCGGCCATGTACGAGGCACGGTGGGCGAGCAGCGGCGGTCCGGTGAGATCGCCGATGGCGTAGATGTTGGGGACGTTGGTACGGCAGTGGGCGTCGACCTTGACCCAGCCGCGCTCGTCGAGCTCGACGCCGGCCTTCTCCAGGCCGAGGCCGCTCGTGTTGGGCTTGAAGCCGACCGAGACCAGGATCTTGTCGGCGGCGATCTTCTTGGTCTCGCCTTTGATCTCGACCTCGACCTCGACGCCGCCGGAGACCTTCTTCCAGCCCTTGGCCTTGGCCTCGGTGAAGACCTCGACGCCGATGTTCTTCATCGACTTGGTCACCGGACGCAGCAGGTCCTTGTCGGTGCCAGGCAGGATCTGCGGCATCATCTCGACGATCGTGACCTTGGAGCCCAGCTTGGCGTAAGCGGTGCCGAGCTCGCAGCCGATCACGCCGCCGCCGATGATCACGAGGCGCTTCGGGATCGGATCGTACGCGACGGCGTGGCGCGCATAGCCGACCAGGTCGTCGTCGTACTTGAAGCCGGGGATCTCGATGACGGTGGCGCCGGTGGCGAGCACCAGCTGATCGACCGTGAGCTCCCTGGGCTTGCCGTTGCCGCCCGAGACGCTGAGCGTGTTCGGCCCGGTGATCAGCGCCGTGCCGGTGAGGTGATCGCAGTTGTTGGCCTTGAGCAGGCTGGCGATGCCCTTGCGCTGCTTGTCGATGATCCCGTTCTTCCAGACCTGGAGGTCCTTCGAGCTGACCTCCGGGATCCCGCCGGTGAACACCTTCCCGAAGTGCTGCACCTCGCTGCGCACGTTGGCGGCGTGGATGATCGCCTTGCTGGGGATGCAGCCCCAGTTGAGGCAGACGCCCCCGAGATGCTCGCGCTCGATGACGACGGCCTTCTTGCCGTGCTGCCCGAGACGAATGCCGGCGACGTATCCGCCCGGCCCTCCACCGATCACTGCGACTTCGTAGCGCTCGCTCGCCATGCGCTGGGCCTAGCCCATCACCGGACCAATTCCAACAGGAACTCTGCGTTGCGACGCGACGCCCCGCGCGCCTTCTTCACCGCCTCCCGCGCCATCGCACCCAAGTGCTCGATTTCCTCGGGTCGGGAGAGCAGCTCCTTGCCGACCTTCTCCAGCTGGTCGGGCGTCGCCACCTGGATGCCGCCGCGTCCGAGCAGCACTTCCACCGAGTCGCGAAAGTTCATCATGTGCGGCCCGAAGAGCACCGGCCGCCCCTGGCCGGCAGGCTCCAGGATGTTCTGGCCCCCGCGCGACACGAAGCTGCCGCCGACGAACACCAGCGTGGCGAGACCGTACGCGGTGGTCAGCTCGCCCATGGTGTCGAGCACGATCACCTCCGACGCCTGCACCTCGCGGGGGTGGAGGTCGGCCTGGCTGCGGAGTGCGGCGGTGAAGCCCTCGTGCTCGGCCAGGTGCTGGATCTTGGCGGCGCGCTCGACGTAGCGAGGCGCGATCATCAGGCGCACCGAAGCGTCGGCGCTCTGCATGCCGCGGAAGGCCCGGAGGATCGCCCGCTCCTCGCCCTCGTGGGTGGAGCCGGCCACCAGCCAGCGGGTCCGGTCGGCCCCGACGAGCCCGCGGAGCGCTTCGATGCGCCCGGCGTCGGGGAGCTTCCCCAGGTTGTCGAACTTGGTGTTGCCGGTGACCTTCACGTGCGACTTGGGAGCGCCCAGCGAGAGCGCTCGCTCGGCCTCCCGCTCCTCGCGCATCAGGAGCAGATCGATCTTGGCGAGCTGGTTGCCGAACAGCGCGTGCAGCAGCCGGTAGCGCTTCACCAGCGATTCGCTCAACCGGCCGTTGGTGAGGGCCACCTTGGCGCCGGTCCGTTTGACGGCGTGGATCAGGTTCGGCCAGAGCTCGGCGTACTCGAGCACCAGGAGATCGGGGCGGATGGCGCGGGCCGCCCGGGCGGTGGCGCCGGGGAGGTCGTAAGGCACGAACACGACCGCGTCGACCAGCGGCGCGATCCTGTCCCGGCCGATGGCGAACCCGGAGTTCGTCATGGTGGAGACAATCAGGGTGGCGCCATCGCCGATGATCCGCCGCAGCTCCTGGATGATCGGCATCAGCGCCAGCAGATCGCCCGCGGAGGCACCGTGGAGCCAGATGCGCTTCTTGGCCGGATCGCGGGGCGGGAGCTCGCCGTCCCGGTAGAAGCCGAAGCGCTGGCGGATCCCGTCGCGCAGCTTGGGATGGAGCCAGAGCAGCGGCATGAGCGTGCCGAAGAGGAGCCAGCTCGCGAGCTGATAGATCAGGTGGCGCACACCCCGACCTCGTCCGCCTGCACCAGGCGATGGTACGCGCCTCGGCGGCTCACCAGCGCGTCGTGCGTACCGCGCTCGACCACGCGGCCGCGCTGGAGCACCACGATCTCGTCGGCGCGCCGGATGGTGGAGAGCCGGTGCGCGATCACCAGCGCAGTCCGGTTCTCGAGCAGGGCGTCGAGCGCGGCCTGGACCACGCGCTCGCTCTCGGTGTCGAGCGCGGAGGTGGCCTCGTCGAGGATCAGGATGGGAGCATTGCGGAGGAAGGCCCGCGCGATGGCGATGCGCTGGCGCTGCCCGCCGGAGAGCTGAGTGCCGCGCTCTCCGCACAGCGCTTGGTAGCCGCCCTCGATCGCAGTGATGAAGTCGTGGGCGAAGGCCTGACGGGCGGCGTGGACGATCTCCTCGTCGGTGGCGTCGGGGCGGCCGTAGGCGATGTTGGCGCGGATGGAGTCGTTGAAGAGGTAGGTCTCCTGCGCCACCATCGCGATCATGCCGCGCAAGCTCTCGAGCGTGACGTCGCGGATATCCACACCGTCGAGGGTGATGCGCCCGGCGTCCACGTCGTAGAGGCGCGGCAGGAGCTTGGCCACCGTGGACTTGCCGCCGCCCGAGGCGCCGACCAGCGCCACGATCTTGCCCCGCGGCAGGTCGAGGTCGAGCTCGCTGAGGGCCGGCTCGAGATCGTCGCGATAGCGGAAGGTGACGCGCTCGAAGCGGATCGACTCGGGGGCGCCGTCGAAGGGCCGCGCACCGGGGCGGTCGGTGATCTCGGGCGGTCGATCGATGATCTCGAAGACCCGCTCCGCGGAGGCCAGCCCGGGGATCATGATTCCGTTGAGCCGGCCGAGCGACTTGATGGGCTCGTACAGGAGCACCAGCGCCACCAGGAAGCCGAGTACCTCGCCCGGGCGCAGGCTGCCCTGCTCCACCGCGCCGATGGCGTACCCGAGCGTGAGCAGCAGCGCCGCCACGCCGACCAGCTCCATCAGCGGCGTCTGGACGGCGCGCACCAGGACGCTCTTCATCATGATGCGGACGTAGCCGTCGCTCTCCCGGCCGAAACGGTCGCTCTCGTGGGCCTCGCGCCCGTAGGTCTGGACCACCGCGATGCCACCGAGGGTCTCGGTGATGCGGTTGGTGAGCCCGCCCAGCGCCTGCTGGCCGCGCTTGGCGTAGCGCTTCAGCATCTTGCCGAACTGGACCACCGGGACGATGGTCAGCGGCACCACCACCAGCGAGATCACCGACAGCCTGGGATACTGGGCCAGGCACACCACACCCAGCGAGAGCACGCGCAGGGCGTCGCCGATCATCACCGGGATCGCGTAGGTGGCGGCGCGCTCGACCTGCGTGACGTCGTTGACCAGGCGCGAGACCAGGTAGCCGGTGGCTTGATCGCCCATGAACCGCGGGCCCTGCACGATCACGCGATCGAAGAGATCCTGTCGGAGGTCGCGCACCACCCGCTGCGCGATCGAGCCCATGGCGTAGAAGCGGATCGCCTGCGAGATCGCTTTGACCGTCACCACGGCGCCGAAGATCAGGAGGATGTTCGCCTCGAGGGCGCCGCGCAGGTGCGAGGTATCGAGCTCGATGCCGACGTTGCGGAGGGAGTCGGCCAGACGATCGACCGGCGATGAGGGCCCCGCGCCGGAGCCGATCAGCTTGGTGGTGAGGACGTCGAGGAGGCCGGGATACATCGCCGTGGTGACGGCGAGGGTCACCATCGAGAGCAACGCCACCACCAGCTGGCCTTTGTAGGGCGCGAGGTAGCCGAGCAAGCGGCGCCAGGTGCTCACGGGCAGGCTCCACGATCTGCCCGAATGCGGATCGGCGTCACGAAGTACGTGTCGAGGAAGCGGCCGGCGCGGCGGCGCTCGACCGGGCGGGCCGGGCCCAGCGGATCGGCGGCCAGCTCCGGCGGTACGCCCTCGAACGGCAGCACCAGCACGGCGGGCTCACCGCGGCAGAGCGGTGGGTGCGGCCAGCGATCGTACTGGCTCCGGCGCGATGTCCCGAGCTCGTGCACTGTCAACTCGTCTTGCAAATGGTAGCGCAGCTCGCTGGCGATCTGATACCGCCGCGCGATCACGGTATGGGCGCCGATCCGCGCCGCGGTGTCGCGCGCGGCCGCCGCCACCTCCGCGAAGCCCGCCGAGCGGAGCGTCCGATCCTTCGCCGGCGGGAAGGGGAGGAACGGGTAGAGCACGTGGAGGAGCGCGACCATCATCAGCACGGCCGTGATCCGGGCGGTCGCGCGCACCGCGCGGAGCAGGCGGCCGCCCCGCCGCACAACGAACCCGACCAGGGCGGGAAGCGCAAACACCATCGCCGGCATGGGCCAGTTCGCCTCTCCGGTGCCGAACCACACGGCGGCGACGCAGGCCAGGATCAGCGCGCCCGCCCCCCCCGCCAGCACGCGCTCGACCGGCTGGAGCCGCACGAACGGGAGCACCAGCAAGCCCAGCGCGGTGGCCGGACCCAGCGTCCCCAGCATCGCGCCGACGGTCAGGGGGATCGCGAGCGGCCCCCGAGGCGCCGAGGTGATCACGCGATCGAGCTGGAAGACGGTGGAGGGATCGGAGAGCAGCCAGGGCACCAGCAGGAGCGACCCCAGCGCCACCCCCAGCCAGGGCGCGGGCCGGCGCGCCGCCGGGAGCGCGAACGCAAAGGGGAGCGCGCCCAGCGCCAGGAAGCCAGTGGTGTGCTTGATCAGCACGCCCGCCGAGAGCGCGAAGCCGGCGAGGAACGCCGGGAGAGGGCCCTGTCCGAGCGGGCCCCCGGCTCTCACCACCAGGTACGCGGCCAACGCCACCGCGGCGCCCTGGAGCGGATCGGGCGTCGCCGGCAGGTACCCCAGCACGAACATGGGCGCACCCAGGAGCGAGAAGACGGCGAGCTCTCGCGCGATCACCCGGTGCTCCGGCGACACCAGCCGCTGCACCGACGCCACCGAGCACAGCACCACGATCGCCGACGACCCGAGCGCCACCGATCGCACCCCGAGGATGCCGTCGCCGAAGAGCGCGGTCGCGACCCGGAGCACCCACGCGATCCCCGGCGGGTGATCGTAGTACGACCACGCGAGCGATCTCGACCACGCCCAGTAGTACGTCTCGTCGAAGTCCGGCGGGAGCGCCGCGGCGGCCAGCAGGATCAGGATCGCCGTGACGGCGAGCTGCACCTTGGCGTTCGTCGCGGGCGCGGCGGCCACGGCGCGCGCTCAGCTCTCCGCGCGCATGCGCAGCACACGCCACAGGGCGACCGCCGCGCTGGCCTCGAGCTTCGATCGTCCGGCCACCCGATCCCAGAACAGGATCGGGACCTCCTTCACCGCGAAGCCCGCGCGATGCGCGCGGTGCTTGAGCTCGACCTGGAACGCGTAGCCCTCGCCCTCGATCGACCGGTAGTCGATCGCCTCCAGCACACGGCGGCGCCAGCCCACGAAGCCGGCGGTGGCGTCACGGACCGGGAGACCCAGGACGGCGCTGGCCGCGGAGTTGCTGAGCCGCGAGATCAGCCGGCGGCGCGTCTTGCAGTTCTCGATGCGGCCGCCCTCGACGTAGCGCGAGCCGACCACCACGTCCGCGCCCTCCAGGGCGGCCACCAGGTCCGGGAGGTACCTGGGTTGATGCGAGAAATCGGCGTCCATCTGGTAGACCCGGTCGTAGCCGGCGGCGAGCGCGCGATCGAAGCCGTCCTTGTAGGCGTCGCCGACGCCGCGCTTGTCGCGCCGGTGGACGGCAGTGACCGACGGGTACCGCTTGGAGAGCATGTCCGCCACGCGGCCGGTGCCGTCGGGCGAGTCGTCGTCGAGCAGCATCACGTCGACCTCCACGGTCGAAATGATCTCCTCCACCAGCGAGGGAAGATTCTCCCGCTCATTGTACGTCGGTATGCAGATCACCGTCCGCATCGTCCGGCGCGTAGCACATCTTGCAGCGCGAGTCGTGAGAGACCGTGCCACGGCCGCGCTGTCCTGCTCCTGCTCCCGCCCAGATCACACGCCGTGCCGGTGGGCCGCGTAGACCGCCCGCTCGCGCTGAAGCCACCGGCCGAGGCATCTTGCAGGGCGAGTCGTGATAGACGGATCCCGTGTCGCGGCCGCGCCTGATCCTCGTCGACGGACACTCGATGATTTACCGTGCGTACTTCGCGATCCCCGGTCATCTGTCCACGAAGAGCGGTCTGCACACGAACGCCATCTTCGGCTTCACCACCATGTTCCGGAAGCTGCTGGCGGGTCGGACGCCCGAGCTCGTGGGCGTGGTGTTCGACGCCCCCGGCCCCACCTTCCGCGACGAGGTCTACGCCGAGTACAAAGCGGGCCGCTCGCGCATGCCGGAGGACCTGCGGGAGCAGCTCCCCTGGATCGATCGCGTGGTGGCGGCGCACAACTTTCCGTTGATCCGACACCCGGGCGTAGAGGCTGACGACGTCATCGGCACGCTGGCGGTCCGCGGCGTGGCCGCCGGCATGGACGTGGTGATCGTCTCCGCCGACAAGGACTTCACGCAGCTCATCGGCCCGCAGGTACGGCTCTTCGACGCGATCCGCGACATCACCTACGACGAGGCGCTCGCGGTGAAGAAGTGGGGCGTCCCGCCGGCGCAGTTCATCGACCTCCTGGCGCTGCTCGGGGATAAGCTGGACAACATTCCCGGCGTCCCCGGGATCGGGACGAAGAGCGCGATCGACCTGCTGTCGCGCTACGGCTCCTTCAGCGGGATCCTTGCGCACCTCGACGAGCTCACCGGCCGCCAGCGGAAGGCGCTCGAAGAGGGGCGGGAGAGCGGCCTCCTCTCGCGGACGCTCGCCACCATCGACACCGACGTCGCGATCGAGGTCGAGCTCGAGGATCTCCGCTTCACCCCGCCGGATCAGGAGGCGCTCAACGCGCTGTTCCTCGAGCTCGAGTTCTTCTCGCTCCTGGGGATGGCCGCCAAGCGCAAGCAAGAGACCGAAGAGGCCGAGGTGCACCATCGCGTCGGCAACGCCTCCGAGCTCGCCGCCTTCGAGGGCGACCCGCTCAGCGTCGCCTACCTCGGCGTCGGCTTCGCGGTGGCGCCGCCCTCGGGCCAGGCGCTCTACGTCCCGTTCCGTCCCGAGGAGCGCGAGGCGCTGGCGCGCTTCTTCGGTGATCCCGCGAGACGAAAGATCGCGCACGACGCCAAGGGCCTCATCGAGGTTCTCGCAGGTCTGGGGATACCGCTGGCGGGTCTCGCGGGCGACACACAGCTCGCGTCCTTCCTGATCGATCCGACCAAGATCATCCCGCACCGCCTCGACCAGATCGCCAAGGAGTATCTGCAACGCATCCTCCGGCCGCTCCAGGATCTCACCGGCCGGGGAAAGAAGGCCAGGCGACCGTCGGAGCTCGCGCCCGAGGAGGTCGCGGAGTGGCTCGCGCACCAGGCCCAGACCATCGCGCTCGCCTGGCCGATCCTCGAGGCGCGCGTGCGGGAGACCGGCCAGAGCGAGCAGCTCTCGACCCGCGACCTTCCGCTCAGCCGCGTTCTCGCCGAGATGGAGCTGGCCGGAATCCTGGTCGATCGCGCCGAGCTCGAGAAGCTGGAGACCGAGTTTCAGGCCCGCCTCGCCACCTTCGAAGCCGAGATCTGGGCGCTGGCCGGCCGGAGCTTCAACCTCGGCTCCCCCAGACAGCTGGCCGAGATCCTCTTCGGGGTGCTCGGCCTCCCGGTGATCAAGCGGACCAAGACCGGCTACTCGACCAACGCCGAGGTCCTCGAGCGGCTTGCACCCAAGCACCCCATCGCGCACCTCCTGATCGAGCACCGCAAGCTGGCCAAGCTGATCAACACGTACACGTCGGTTCTCGCCGCGGCGATAGACCCGAACAGCGGCCGCGTCCACGCCAACTTCCAGATGACCGCGAGCGCCACCGGTCGCCTCATCTCCACCGATCCCGATCTGCAGCGGACCCCGATCAAGACCGAGGACGGAGCGCGCGTCCGGAGGGCCTTCGTCGCGCCGCCCGGGTGCGCCTTGATCTCCGCCGACTGGAGCCAGATCGAGCTGCGCGTGCTCGCGCACTTCTCGGACGATCCGTTCCTCGTCGATTCGTTTCAGAAGAACATCGACGTCCACCGGCGCACGGCCGCCCAGCTCTTCCAGGTGGCCGAGGCCGAGGTCACACCCGAGCAGCGCAACGTCGCCAAGACGGTCAACTTCGCGACGATCTACGGGCAGGGTGCGCTCGCCCTCTCGCAGATCCTCGGGATCGAGCGGCGCGAGGCCGAGGCCTATATCCAGGGTTACTTCTCGCTCCACGCCGGCGTGCGGCGCTGGCTCGATCGAACCGTCGAAGAGGCGCGCCGTGAGGGGTGGGTCGAAACGCTCCTCGGCCGCCGTCGTTTCATCCCCGAGCTCTTCAGCAAGAACCCGATGGACGGTGGGGCCGGCGAACGCATCGCCGTCAACACGCCGATCCAGGGATCCGCCGCCGACATCGCGCGGCTCGCCATGATCAGGGTCAGAGACGCGCTCACCGCCGAGGGAATGAAGGCGCGCCTGCTCCTCCAGATCCACGACGAGCTCGTCCTCGAGGCGCCCGAGTCCGAGGTCGAGCGCGCCTGCGTCCTCGTGCGCCATCATATGGAGCACGCGGTCTCGCTCCGCGTTCCGCTGGTGGTACAAGTGGGCTCCGGGCGGACGTGGAAGGATGCGCACTGAGGTATGATCGGTCCGTGGACCTCGTGCTGAGCAGCGGGTTCCTCGCGTTCGCGCGGCACATCGGCTTCCTCGAGGCCGTCGAGGCGGCGGGCGTCGAGGTCGATGCCATCGTGGGGACCTCCTCCGGCGCGATCATCGGAGCGATGTGGGCCGCCGGACTCTCGCCGCGCGAAGCGGGGCGGCGGATCCTCGAGAGTCACTGGACCCACCTGCTCCGCATCTCGCCGCTCCCCTGGCGGGGCCTCTTCACGATGGCGAAGGTGATCGCACAGCTCGAGCGCGTCCTGCCCGGATCCTTCGACCGGCTCCCCCGCCCCTTCGCCGCGGGGGTGACCGGTCCCGAGGGACATCTCCTCCTCACCAGCGGACCGCTCGCGCCTGCGGTGGCCGCTTCCTGCGCGATGCCCGGGGTCTTCGGGCCGATCGAGATCGGCGGTGTGCCATATCGGGACGGAGGCGCCCGCGATCGACTGGGGATCCGCGGCTGGCGCCGGTGGCGGAATGGTCGATCCGCACTGGTTCACCACGTGGAGCGTACGGCCGGCGTCGACGTCGACTGCGATCTCACCGGCCTCACCGTCGTGAAGTCGCCACGCTCGCGCACCTCCTTCTTCGGTCTTCGCGACTTCGATGCGCAGATCGACGAGGCCAGACGCATCACCGAAGCCACACTGGCAGGTAGTTGCCGCTGATCGATGATGCGCCGTTTGCGCCCGCGCACGCACGTTGCTCTGACGCGGTCCATCCGTACGATGGAAGGAGTATGGGACCGAACAAGAGCTGGCAGCTCGACTGGGCCAACATCGCGATCGTCTTCGGCAGTCTCAGCGCGTTTTACGGCGTCACTCTGCTGCTTCGTCTGGGGTAGCGCTCTCGGCTGCACGCCCGGCGACGTGGTCCGGCTGCCGTTTCCTGGCGACGGCAGCGCCAAGGCGATGATCCTCGCCTTCGAGGACGGGCCCACACTCCAGCTCTTCGCTGTCGATCTCGATCCCGCCCTCTCCGCGTTCGAGCCTCCGATCGCTCTCAGCGGTGGATCCGCGCAGCTGACCGCGCTCTTGCTGCCGCGATCGCTGGCCGAGATGCGGCTTGTGCCCGGCCCGCTCCAGCCTGCGGCCCCGCCGAATCGCCCCCTCTCGGAGCTCTCGGTCTACGCCGCGTTCACCACCACGATCCTCGGCGCGAAGGCGGAGGCGTGGAGCCCGATCGACGCCGCCGGCCAAACGATCCTCGAGTTTCCCATCCCGCTCGATTCGGACATGTTCGCCTGCCCCGAGTTCGAACAGCGCACGCTCGGCGAGTACCCGTGGGGGTTCGGCTCCGTGTTGCTCACGCTCGCGGACGGCGGCGCCTTCGCCGCCCACGGCACGACGGCTCTCCGCATCGCGGCGGACGGCACGATCACCGAGACGGCCACCGTTCCTCCCGTCAGCTGCGGGACCAACACGTCGACGACGATCTATCTGCTGGCAGATCGGACGTATCGCGTGGAGGTCGATCCGATCCGACTGACCGCGATCGGCGAGCTCAACCCGGAGGTCGGCGAACAGCAGTGGATCTCGGCGGGGTCGAACGGCGAGATCTTCTCGTTCTCCGGCACGGGGCAGTTCGGCTACTTCGACGGCGCCTCGTGGCGGCTGATCGACACGCTACCGGTCGAGGGCGACGGCGTCAGCAAGGGCGGCGCGCTCTGGCTCGGACCCGGCGAGGGCGCGGTGGCCAATCCGGCGCAGGCGCGGCTCACGCGCTGGGACGGCGAGGTGCACCTCGACCTGGTCGGCGAGAACGCGATCGGCTTCGGGGCCGCCACCACCACCACGCGCTTCGGGCCGGTCGTCATCGATACGCGGTTCGGTGGGATCTACCGCTACGAGGGCCGGGCGCAGTGGACGCTGGTGCCGATCCAGGGAGCCCCGCCCGAGGTGGAAGCGCTGACCGAGTACGGAGGCGGCCTGGCGTGGGGGAGCCAGGCGGGGACTGTCGGGCTGGCGACCCCGGACGGCGACTGCGGGAGCGAGCCGGGGATGGAGCTGTCGAAGGTGCACGCGCTCACGCGGCTCGGCGACGGGCTGCTGGTGGGGGGCGAGGACACCCACAGGGCGTGGCGGTGGGTTTTATTCCGCCCGCGTCAAAAATAGTTGTCGGTTTTCTCGTTTCGTCGGGTCCAAGTGGACGAGATGTTCGGTCTGGGGCTCTGGGAAATCGGGATCATCCTGATCGTGGCGCTGATGTTGCTCGGTCCGAGGCGCCTCCCCGAGCTCGCCAAGGGCCTCGGTCGGGGGCTCCGTGAGTTCCGGCAGGCAATCAGGGATGAACGTGGGCTAGACTAGGCGTCGATGTTCGTCTCCACCCTTCTGTTCCTGAGCCTCGCCGCCAGCACGGCGCCCGAAACGCCGATGCTCGAGTGTGAGGACCTTCCTCCGATCATGGGCATGCTCGAGCATGGCCATTACGCCCGCGACCAAGTGGAGCCCGTCGCCGAGAAGCGGAGCGTCGATCAGTTCATCGAGTCGCTCGACCCCTCGAAGAACCTCTTGCTCGAGCAAGATGTCCAGCGGCTGCACGGCGACCTCCCGAAGCTGTTCGGGACGATGAAGCGGGGCGACTGCCTGGCGCTCGTGCAAGCGGGCGATTCGATCATCTCCCGTGTCCGGGAGGACTACGACATCGTCAAGAAGCTGCTCACCCCCAGCTACAAGCTCGACGAGAACGTGGAGATCGTCCTCGATCCCGAGAAGCGCGGCTACGCGAAGACCGCCGAGGAGCGGGCCGACCGCGTGCGGCGGATGGTGCACTTCCAGATCTCGAACTTCCTCGTGGGGGGGCTGGATCTCGAGACCGCCAAGAAGAAGGTGCTGCATCGATACGAGCTCTCCGTGAAGCGCGTCGAGCGACGCCGCAGCAAGGCGGAGCTGCCGGGGATGTACGCCGAGGCATATGCGACCTCGCTCGATCCCCACTCCTCGTTCCTCTCGGCGGAGACGCTGGCCGACTTCCAGATCCACATGCGCCTCTCGCTCGAGGGCATCGGCGCGGTTCTCCGCTCGGACGACGGCTTCACGATCGTCCAGGAGCTGGTACCCGGCGGGCAGGCCGACAAGCTCAAGCAGCTGCGGCCCAAGGACAAGATCACGGCGGTGGCGCAGGACGGCGAGGAGTCGGTCGACGTCATCGACATGGATCTTCGGGACGTGGTCAGCATGATCCGCGGCCCCAAGGGCACAAAGGTGACGTTGAGCATCCTTCGCGAGAAGCCCGAGCCCAAGAGGTTCGACGTCACGATCACCCGCGACAAGATCGACGTTCAGGAGCAAGCGGCGAAGATCCGCTACGAGACCAGGAAGCGCGGCAACAAGGAGTACAAGATCGGCGTCATCGAGCTGCCGTCGTTCTACGGCGGTGACCGGGACGGGCGCTCCTCCTACATCGACATGCGCCGGCTCCTGAGCGAAGCCCACGAGAAGAACGTCGACGGTGTGGTCCTCGACCTCTCGAAGAACGGCGGCGGCCTCCTGGAGGACGCGGTCAAGATCTCCGGGCTCTTCCTCAAGACCGGCGGCATCGTCGCGACCAAGTCCTCCGAGGGCGAGGTCGAGGTGCTCGAGGACGACGATCCGTCGGTGGTGTTCAACGGTCCCCTGGTGGTGTTGACCAGCCCGGTGAGCGCTTCGGCCTCCGAGATCCTGGCGGGCGCCCTGAAGGACTATCACCGCGCGCTGATCGTCGGCGGCGGCCCCAGCACGTTCGGCAAGGGCACCGTCCAGAAGCTCCAGATGCTCCCCCGCAACCTGGGCGCCCTCAAGATCACCACCGGCATGTTCTTCCTCCCGTCCGGGAAGTCGACCCAGCAGGTCGGCGTGCTCTCGGACGTCCAGATCCCCTCGATCCTCAGCAGCTACGATCTCGGCGAGAAGGCCCTCGATTACTCGCTGCCTCCGCAGTCGACCAAGTCGTTCCTCTCGGACGACGCGAACTCGAAGACGTCCGGCGAGCACTGGATTCCGATCACCGCCGCGATCCTCCCCAAGCTGAAGGAGCACTCCGCCCAGCGGGTCGCGAAGGATCAGACGATGAAGGAGATCCAAAAGGAGCTGGTCGAGGCCAAGAAGAAGGAGGGGAAGGTCAAGCTGCTCGACCTCCGCAAGGAGGCGCTCGAGGCGAAGAAGAACAGCAAGAAGGACCACGATCAGGTCCCGGAGGACGACTCCGACTTCGAGCGATATCAGAAGGCGTTCGTCAACGAGGGCATCGAGGTCGTCGCAGACCTGATCCAGACGCTCTCCTGAAGCCTCGGCAGCCCCTCCCCCTCACTCCCGCGCGATCTCGCGCACCGCATCGTCGACGATCTGAACGAAGCGTGAGCGCGCGAGCTGCCGGCGCTCCTTGCGTCCCAGCTCGGGGTGCTCGTCCTGCAGCTCCTCCTGGATCGCCGTCCAGAGCGTTCTCAGCTCGTTCTCGAGCCGCTTGAGGTCCGACACGCGCTGGTTCAACCACCGCGGTAGGTCTGCATGCAAGCGTTGGCGCAGTCGACCAGCGTCGCGTCGCAGGCATCGAAGTCGGACTGGCCGAGCTGATCGCAGAGGGCGCACTGGTTCGGATCGCCGCACGAGTCGAAGCAGGCGTCGGCGCGACGGAGAGCGCGCTCGGCACAAGCGGCGCGGTCGGTGAAGCACGCGGCGGCACACGACTCGATCTTCGACTGCGGCTCGTCTCCACAGGCGTGGTGGCAGGCGCTGGCCACCA
The DNA here is from genome assembly GCA_963803435.1 of uncultured delta proteobacterium. Taxonomy (GTDB): domain Bacteria; phylum Myxococcota; class Kuafuiibacteriia; order Kuafuiibacteriales; family Kuafuiibacteriaceae; genus CAWDML01. Next base: position 2,962,638 of record CAWDML010000001.1, read on the forward strand.
GCAGCGCAGAGGAGTAGCAGCGGCCGTCCGCCTGGAAGCAGGCGATCTGCTGCTCGACCGAGAGCGTGGGATCGTTCGTGCAGTGGTCGAGCGTGGCGCCACACGGGGCCGTGTCGCTCCGAAGTCGATCGGCGCACGGCATGCACTCGGGCGTGTCGACGCCGCCGTCGAGATCCAGGGGATTCGTCCCGGCTTCACCCCCACACGACGCGGCCAGGACGGCGGCCAGCAGCCACGATCTCATAGACACTGCCCCGTGTTCGCGTCGCAGAGCATTCCGGCCTGACAGGGATAGACGCCGGAGTCACAGCGATAGAAGCACAGCCCCGGATTGCCGACGTCGAGGCGGCATGTGAACCCCGGGTTGGCAGCGCATTCCAAGCTGCTGGTGCACAACGGAAGACACCAGGCGTCGGTGGTGACGGTCGAGAACGCGCAGGTCGCCCCGGTCGGGCAGGCGTGGAGCTGGGTGCAGTCGGCGCTGCAGATGCCGAGCTGGGCGAGGCAGTTTGCCGAGCTGCACTCCATATCGACCGTGCACGGCGCGGTCAGGTTGCCGAGCGGCTGCGGAGGCTCGAGGCAGGCGCCGAGCTGGCCGCCCGGAGGCACGTTGCAGACAGTGCCCTGCACCTTGGTGTCGCAGAAGCCTTGGGCCTCGGGCACGCGGCAAAGCGAGGTGCAGACGCCAGGATTGGAGCCGAACTGGTGGCAGACGAAGTTCTCGTACATGTCGCAGTCGTTCTGGGTGTTGCACGGCGCCGCGTAGTTGGCCGCGGTGGAGAGGTTCTGGTCGAGGCACACGCCGTCGCCCGTGGACCGGAGCCAGCAGGCCTCACCGATCGGACATTGACCGAGCGCGAACGGATCGCAGGCCGGCCTGCACTCGCAGCCCGCGCCCCCGGCGCAGTCCAGGCCGGTGGGGTCGACGCAGAGCTCGCCCCCCACGCATCCGCTCTGGCACCCGCTCGGCTGCCCTGCGTCCGCGCCGCCGTCCGTGCCGGTGTCGGGCGAGGCGGCGTCAGGATCGCCATCCGGCCCGCTGTCGGCGCCGCTGTCCGGTCCGCTGTCCGGTCCGCTGTCCGTTCCGCCGTCCGTTCCGCCGTCGACGCCGCTGTCGAGCGGGTTCATACCGCCGTCGCCGCCTGCGTCGGCCTCCACGCCGCTGTCCGGCGCGGGGCCGCCGTCGGGATGGACACCGGCGTCGTGGAGAAGCTCGTCGCCCGGCTCGATCGCGGGCAAGGTGGCCACGTCGACGAAGGCGCTGGCACAGCCGAGCTCGGTGCAAGTGCGACCTTCGCCGCAGTCTGTGCTGCTGCACTGGCGCGCCAGGAAGATCGGGAGCAGGCGGGTCTCGCCTTCGACGAACCCGACGATCGCGGCGCGATCCACCAGGAGCTCGTCGTTCGGCGTGAGGCCCTGGATCAGGACCTGGATCTGCTCCCTCGACAGGTCGCCGCCTTCGATCCCGAAGGACAGCGGCAGCCCGTACGTCCCCAGATCGAAGACCTCGGAGCCGAGCGATTCACCCGCGTCGTCCGAGACGATCGTCTGGACCGAGGCCAGCTCCTTCGGCACCTCGAAGTCGGAGTCCACGACCACCACCAGCTGAGTCGGCGACTGGCACGCGGCTGCGACGAAGGCGAGCGATGTGAACAGGATCGACCGCACTCTATCTCTCCAACCTGATGCTCACGTCCGTCGTCCCGCCGTACGGCTGCTCGCGACTGAGCAACACACCGGCCGTGGTGGCACCGCCGGCGACCACCACCGCCCCGACCGCGATCCACAGCCACGGGCTGGTCCAGATGGATCCTCCGTCGGCCTGGGCCGGCGGTGGAGGAGGCGGCGGCGTCACCGCAGGCGGAGGTGGTGGTGCCGGCGGCGGTGGAGGCGGCGCGGCCTGCGGGCTCGCCGGACAGGTCCAGTCGGCGCGTTCGAAGTCCCTGGCGTGACGGACCTCGACGGCGCGCTCGCTCAGGCCCACCTTCTGGAACGCCTTCGCACAGGCGAAGAGGCGCTGCACCTCGCCGTGATGCTCGTGCTCGGACAGCTCGATCTTCGGATCGAAGTAGAGCGCTCGAAGGAAGGAGAGCACCGAGGAGAGCCGCTTGCCCTCCACCTGATCGATGATCCCGCGCTGGCGCTGAATGCGAGCGAGGAGCGGAGGATCGGTCGTGTGCGACTCGGCGTCGTCGAGGAACCGGCGCGCCCCCGGCAGGTCGCCCCGCCCGAAGGCCACGATCCCTCGTGTCAACTCACCCTGCGGATCCGGATTGGCCGAGATGAGTGCGAGGCAGAGCAGGACCGAGATCATCTCAGGTCCACCACCACGTCGAGGTTGGTAGTCTGCCCGTCCTCGATCTCGACCTCTTGAACCTTGATCGGGAACCCGACGGCCTCGATCTCGATCCGACGACGGCCCACCCTCGCCTTGATCTCGAGCGGTGCCGTCCGATCCACCAGCTTGCCATCGACCTTCACCTTCGCCGGCACCTGGCGGCCCGCGGTGGTCCAGGCGGCGAGCTTGATCCGGCCGTACCTGATCGCGGGCGCGGTCGCCGGTGGCGGAACGACCGGCGGCGCCGACGGCGGCACCGCCACCCGGACGTGCGGTCGCCGCCGCTTCTTCTCCGTCCGTTCGTGCGGGACCGGCTTCTCGGGCTTGGCGGCGTTCTCCACCACCACCGGAGGCGGAGGCGGCGGTGCCACCTCGACCGGCGGCGGAGGCGGCGGGTCGAGCGGCGTCACCACCAGGGGTCGTTCGGGCCTGAGCGATAGGTAGGCGATCGCACCGCCCGCCAGGGCCAGACCCGCCGCCAGGATCACGAACGGCCAGCGGGACGGGGCGGCGTGCGTCGTGTAGAGGCTCCCCTCGGCGGCCAGGGTGTTCATGGGCGACGAGGACTCCGGCAGCGGTGGGTACGTCGGCGGGGGTCGAGGCGTGGGCGCCGGGGGCGGCACCAAGGTGGTGGGGCGCGCGGCGTCGAACCCCACCGGCACCGGGCTCGACGTCAGCCGCGACCGGAGGTGGCGGAGCTCCTCGATCAGCGCCTCGGTGGTCGGCCTCCGCTCCGGCTCGAGCACGATGCACGCACGAATGATCGCGCGAAGCTCCTCGTGGTGGGGAAGCTCGGCCGCAAGCTCGATCTTCGGCGGGCTCTGCGCGAGCTTGGAGCGGAGCACCTGCGTGTTGGTGCCGGTGAAGAGGCGGCGACCGCCCACGAGCTCGTAGAGGATCTCGCCGATCGCATACACGTCGGTCCGCGCGGAGACCTCGTCTCCGGACACCTGCTCCGGTGCCATGTACGCCGGCGTCCCGAGCACGATCCCCGTCTGGGTCTTGTGGCCGGAGCCCGGACCCGACGCCTTCGCGATCCCGAAGTCCAGAACCTTGATCACCGGCACCTGCGAGCAGTCGCCCAGCGTCTGGGTCGTGAAGTGGAGGTTGGCCGGCTTCAGGTCGCGGTGGATCGCGCCGATCGCGTGGACGACGGCGAGACCGTCGAGCACCTGGAGGATCGCGTTGATCGACTGAGGGACGGTGAGCGGGCCGTTCACCTTGAGATGACGGTCGAGCGAATCGCCCTCGAGGTACTCCATGATGAAGGCGACGCGACGCGGATCTTCGGTGTGCACGAAGTCGATGACGTCGACGATGTTCGGGTGGCGGACGTCGTTGACGATCCGCGCCTCGTGGAAGAATCGGGAGACCAGCTGCTCGTTGCCGGCCAGCTCGGCGTCGAGGACCTTGACCGCGGCGGCACGCCCCAGCAGGCGATGCTTGCCCAGGTAGACGGTCCCCATGCCGCCCCGCCCGAGCACGCGCTCGAGCACGTACCCTCCGATGACTTCGGAGAGCTCGACCGGCTTCACCACGGCACTCTTTTGGGTATCACACTCTCACTGCGGCGGGCAGAGGATGTCCTTCGGGATGACATCCAACACGGTGATCGTGAGCGGATACTCCGGTTCACAGAATCCCGAGACGTTGCAGCGAAGCTCCTCGGGGCAGGCGCCGCAGGCCCAGGGCGCTTCGGGCGGGGGCGGGCCGTATCCCACCGGCCCGGTCTCGGGACAGTCGAGCGGCGGCCGCACCACCGAGAAGCCCTTCGCGAGGGCCGCATGGCTGGGGCTCTCCTCCATCGGGACCGCATCGCGCGCGAACACGAGTGCATTCTGCACCGCCCCGCCCACCATCCGATCGGCGGCGCTGAAGAAGCCATCGTGATCCTCGTCGACGTAGATCAAGAGCATGGCCACTGCGTACCGGCCGTCGGAGACCACGTAGTGCTCATCCGAGGGCGGCTCGAACACGCGGACCTCGAACGTCGCCGGGAACCGGACCTCCGCGGTGACCGAGGTCTGCTCGATCAGCTGCAGCGGGCTCGACGGGTTCAGGTTGGGCACCCAGAACAACGAAGCGCGCACCTCGTCGCCGAGGCTGAGGCCGTGGAGCTGTTCGGGCGCGTTGATCGTGCCCTCGACGTACCAGATCGGTTCTCCGCGATAGGAGGTGTCCACGATCGGATCGCCGCAGGCGAACAACAGCAGGAGCAGCGGAAGGCTCCGCATCACAGCCTCCATCCGGCGCCCAGGCCGGCCCACCAGGTGAGCGGGGTCGCGATCTCGTCTCCGGTCAGCGCGCCGCCGCGCGTGATGCCGCGCCGGTAGACCTGCGACATCGGCCCGCCCTCGATCCGGAGGATCAGCTCCGGGATCAGCTCGGCCTCGACCGCGAACAGCCCGCCAAAGCCGAACGCGAACGACGAGCGATCCGGCGCGTCCTCACCGCCGGCGAACACCTGGCGGTGATAGATCCCCTCCGCCACCAGCCCGAGCGACAGGCTGAAGATCCATAGATCGATGTATCGCTCTGCGGTCAGCCGCAGCGCCACCTCGTGATCGCTCGAGGCGAGCCTGCTGCCCGTCGCCACGGCGCGGCTCATCGACCAGCGGGCGCCGAGCCCCAGCGAGAACCACTCGAGGTCGAGGCCGTAGCCGAGGAGCACGTTCGGGGTGACGCCGTGGCCCTCGATCATCGGGCCCCGCGCAGCACCGCTGACCATGATCCGATGGATCGCGGTGCGCGTGCCGCCGCCCTTTCGGAGCAGTCGCGAGTACGCGAGATCCTCGTACGCCGCCGTCTCGAGCTGCACCCGCCCGTTCTCGACCAGCTCGAGCTGGTACTCCCGATAGCTGCTGGCGGCGCGCTTCTGCACCACGTACCGGCCGGGCGAGAGGAGCAGCTCGGTACCGCGCTCCTCCACCTGCAGCTCGGCGATCATGTTGCCTCCCGCGTGCCCCTCCATGATCAGGTATGCCCCGGGCACGTCGATCCGCAGCCGGCCCGAGCGCGTGTGGTGATCGTCGAGGTAGGTGAGGACGAAGTCGCCCTTGCCCTTGATGTCGTACAGGTACGTGGGGTGCTGCAGGCGCAGCGTTCGGCCGGTCGAGCGGATCGTCTCCTTGTACGCGTAGCTGTACGCCTCGTTGAGCGTGACGTGAGTGTCGTGATCGCGGTCGGCAGCGCCGCGCAGCGCGTTGACGAAGTGGTGCGTGAAGAATGAGGCGCCCAGCGACTCCGACTCCTGGCTGTCCTCGGAGCCGGCGCTCGAGGTGATGATGGCGGTGCCCTCGGCGTCGAGGCGATCGTCGAGGCGGATCGCGAAGGGCGCCGCGGGGCGGGCTCCCTTGATCCGCGTGATGCCGCCCGACCGGCACGAGTCGACGATCAGCACGCGCACGCGCGCCGCCGAGCTCTCGACGATCGCCTTGAGCTCGTCGAACGGCAGCGTGGTCGTACCCAGGTGGAGACCGACGGCGTCGGCGTGGCCTGAGTAGTAGATCACGAGCGCGTGGTCCGGCGCGCCGTCACCTTGAGCAGCACGGATGCGGGCGTTCATCCGCAGCAGGACGCCGCGGAGCGAGGGCGCGTCCTCGCCCGTGAGGAGGACCGTGTTCTCGCCGGTGACCCGCCCCAGCCGGCGAAGGACATCCGCGAACTCGGTCGCGTCCTCTTCGGCGTAGCTGAGCCGAGGCTCGTCCGCGTGTCCGAAGTTGTTGCCGATGGAGACGACGAAGGTGGCGCCCAGGGCCGTCTTGGTCGATGCGAGCAAGAGGAGGGCGGCGGTCGGGAGCGCTCCCCTCATTCGATGTCCTTGTCGAGGACGAAGGGCGTGCTCATGCAGCCGAGCGGCGACACGATCCGACCGTCCTCGATCGTCACCTGATCGAGCGAGAACGGCGCCGGACACAGGATCGCGTGGAGCTGCTCGCGCCCGCGGGAGCCGTCGAGCTCGACGGCACCCGGAAGGATCCGCTTCGTGGTCTCGATCTGGCCCACCGATCGCTGCCCGTCGCGCGCGTAGCAGGGGAAGGTATCGCCGCCGGCCTCGACTCCGACGATCATCAGCTGCCCCGGCTGCGGCAGATCCACCTCGAACCGCAGGCGATCGCCCGGCTCGAAGCGCTCGCCGGACAGCATCCGCTCCACGTCGCCGCGGCGCTCGCGGTACACGACCAGCCCGAGACCGCCCTTCGGGTGCACGACCTCGGCCGGCCGCGAAGGGTACGCGGTGAAGAAGGCGCCGGCGGCAGCGGTCGCGATCATCGCGACCGGAGCGAGCAGCGCGCGGAGTCGGCCCGCCGGCGGTTTCACTCGATCGAGCCATCGAGCCCACCACGAGCGGCGCCCGCGCTCGATCAGGCCCCGCTGGATCTCCGCCAGCATCAGGCGGCGGAGCTCGGGCCGGAGCGGCCGTGCGTGGATCGCCATCCGGCGGGCGCAGGCGGGACAGACGTCCACGTGCGCCGTGACCGGATGTGCGCGGTCGAGCTCCTCGAGGGACAGGCGGTCGAGCTCGAGATCCGAGGGACACTCGGGCGCGAGGTCTCGCGCCAAGCCCAGCTTGCGCAACGTGCTCATGACCGGCTCCAGAAGAAAGTCGGCGTAGGGGTCAGCACCGGCTCGAACTCGTCCGCGCCCGGTCGGGCGAGACGCTCCCTGGCGAACCGCTCGAAGCGCGCCAGCAGGTTGCCGATGGTGCGGCGGGAGACGCCGAGCAACTGGGCCGCCTCGGCGTGGCTCATGCCGTCCACGTGGACGTAGATCGCCGCCAGCGCCCACGGCTCCTCGGCCTCGGCGAGCAGCGTCCGCGCGAGAATGTAGCGATCGTTCGTCGGCATGGCCGCGTGCTCGCGATCGCCGAAGTGCTCCTGGTTCAGCTCGCGTCGCCGCTTGGCGTCGCGAATCCAGTTGAGACAGACGTTGGTCGTGATCCGGTAGAGCCACGTGGTGACGTGGCTCCGGTGCTCGAAGCGGTCGGCGTTGAGGAAGGCCCGGATGAACACCTCCTGCGTGACGTCCTTCGCCTCGTCCTCGTTGCCGAGGATCCCTTTGGCCCGCCGAAAGACCATGGGGCCATACCGTTCGAAGATCGCCTCGAGCTCAGCCTTCGTCATGGTTCATCCGATCTACCGGCGGCAGCCCGAGCCGGGTCATATCTCTCTCATTTCGGCCATTTGCGTCCGCGCGTACGCCTCCGGTGTTGGACACGCCGTGACCGGCCGACGGGCAAGGTGTCACGCTCGACTCGCTTCGCGCCTAGAGGGGGTCGAAAGGAGGACAACATGAAGAGGATCATGACCTGGTCGTTGCTGGCCCTCGTGCTCGGCGTACCGGCGGTCGCGCTGGCCGCGAACGCCGCCGGCTTCTCGTGCTGCCCGTTCTGCCACTGAGGCGTGGAGCGCGTCGCGCGAGCCGAGCTCCATCGAGCGATGGAGCGACTCCGAGACGGAGACCGGAGCGCATTCGAGCCGGTCTACGCGGCGGTCCGTCCGCTGGTGGAGGCGTTCGCGGCTCGGATGCTCGGACCGAGCGACGCCGGCGACGTGGCGCAAGACACCTTGCTCGGGGTCTTCTCGCGCGCGAGTGAGTTCGATCCCTCGCGCGACGCGCTCACCTGGATACTCGGGATCGCCGCCTGGAATTGCCGGACGGCGAGGAGGAAGATCGCGCGCCGTCGCGAGGACCACTCGACGGTCGAGCGAAGAGACGACACCACGCCTGAGGACCTGGCGATCCGAAACGAGCTGACGGCTGCGATCGGCGAGCTGCTGGGAGAGCTGGGCGCTGCCGACGCAGAGGCGATCCTCGCCGCGATCGAGGCGCGCGATCGGCCTCCGATCGAGCCCGCCGCCTTTCGCAAGCGGCTGCAACGCGCACTGACCCGACTGCGGAGCGCGTGGGGAGCGAGACATGGCACAGACTGACGACCTCTCGAAGGCGAGAGCCAGGCGAGCCTACGAGCTCGGTCGCCTCCGCCGCGCGCTGCGCTTCTCGATCTATCCGCTACCGCTGGTCGCGCTCTCGGGACACGCGTGCGGGACTCCGCTGACGTCTGGGCTGGCGGGCGCGCTCCTGGTGATCTCCGTGGTGTTCCTGGCCTGGCGCGGTGGCGCGTATGAGTCCGCGATTGTCCCCGGGCTCGCCGCCGGCCTGGGGGCCTTCGCGGTCCCGTTCGCTGGCCATTTTCTCGGCTGCGACGGCGTGACCCGGTTCACCTCGGCGAGCCTGTGCTTCCTCGGCGGTGTGCTCACCGGCGCGTTCCTCGGCGCGCGCTGTCTGAGACAGCCGCTCCATCGCGGCCGCTTCCTGGCGGCAGGATGCGCGATCGCCATGCTGGTGGGTGCGCTCGGGTGTGTACTGGCGGGCCTCGGCGGAGTTCTGGGGATGATGCTCGGCGTGACCAGCGTCTCGATCCCTGCGGTGTTGCTGGTGCGCAGAGCCTGACCCACACTCTTCGAGTGCGCCGTCTCGCCCTCACCGCTTCGCTCCTGCTCGCGGGCTGCTTCGACGAGCCGACCTACGAGGGCCTCTCCTGCGACGACAACGAGCCGTGTCCCTCCGGCTTTCGCTGCGTGAACAACGCCTGCACCGACCGGCCACCGGCCCCCCTCGACGCCGGGGCGAGCACGGACGGCGGCTCGGACGAGGACGCGAGCGGTCGCGACAGCGGCGGCGAGGTCGCGGACGGCGGCACGATCGACGTGGGCCCGGGCGACGCCGGTGATCCCAACCTGGCGCGCTGCAGCGATCCCGTCTCGTACCCCAGCGCCGGCTGGGAGGTCCGCCACTTCACGCTCGCCGCCGGGCCCACCTTCGACCAGTGCTTCGGGGTCGAGGACCTCGCCTCCGATGACATCGATCGCGACTACGCCGGCAACGGTCCATTGAATGGAACGATCACCGACTTCGGCTCGCGCTACACCGCGACCCGCACGTTCCTGGAGGGCGTCTATACTTTCACGTTCACGCACGACGATGGCATCCGGGTGCGGATCGACGGACAGCTCGTCTACGAGCAATGGGTGCACGGCCTGGTGACGGACGCGCACGCCTATTCGGCCTACCTCACCGCCGGCGAGCACCAGCTCGAGGTCGAGCACTACGACGACGGCGGTTGGGCGCAGATCGTCGTCTCGTGGCAGCGCGGCTGCGCCGGCGTGACGGCCCCCTCCGGCGGTTGGGCGCTCAGCTACCACCCCTACGATCCGGGCACGAACACGCTGATCTACGATCAGTGCTACGGCGTCGAGGCCGTGTCCTCCACCTTCCTGAACATCACCGGCACGCCGGCCCTGGTGGCGGCGCAGGGCGTCACGACCAACTACGGGATCGTCGGCCACGGCCTCCACGACTACCGCGGCCTGACCCGCCTCGACTTCGCCTATCGCGACGGTCTGCGCGCCGGCGTCGACGGCTTGCCCGGCTTCGACGACTGGACCGCCCAGGCCCCCACCGCCCGCTCCCTCGAGCAATATCTCCCCGTCCCCGGCGGCGTCGACTTCGAGAAGTTCGTCACGAGCGGGAGCGATCTGCTTTCGATCAGCTGGACGAGCCTCTGCGACGAGATGCCCACGGGGCTCAGCACGGCAGAGTGGTGGGTCCGCTATTACCGCATCCTCTACACCTCGAGCCCCGAGTCCTGGACGATCGATCGCGACGACTGTCTCGGCGTCCAGACGATCGCGACCGATCAGCTGACCCAGAGCGGCGAGCCGAATCCCATCCTTTCCATCGGCGCGACCTCGCTCTGGGGCGGCGAGTTCTTCGGGACGCGGATCTTCGGGACCGCGACGACGATCAGCCTCACCTACGACGACGGCATCCGGGTCTACGACGGCGGGGCGCTCCTCTACGAGAGCTGGCTCGGGCCCCAGGTGGGCCAGGGAACGATCCAGGCCGGCGCCGGGTCCCACGCCTTTCGCATCGAGTACTTCCAGAACTACGGCGGCACGCAGATCCGGTTCAACTGGTGAGGCCGGCGTTCAGCCCGAGAACCGGTAGCCCAGGCGGACGAAGAACAGCTGGTAGAACAGGTCGGGCTCGATGAACGCCTGATACATGGCGGTCAGTCGGACCGGGCCGAGCTGCCCCCAGAGCATTGCGTTCACGTCGTAGATGACGCCGACGGCCTGGGCGTTGAGCACGCTGAAGCCGGCGTCGGCGCCGAGCCAAGTGAGACCTTCGAAGCCCGCTTGAAGTCCGCCCGTCTGGTAGCGCGTTCCGAAGTAGTCCCGGTACGCGCCGTACAGATCCGCATAGCCGAGCGTGGGGCTCACCAGCTTCACGCCGCCGCGGCCCTCCCAGCCCTGCGCGCCGTCTTCGTGGCGCACATCGTAGCGACCCGAGAGGTACGGGCTCACCGCGCCGAGGATGTGGAAGTTGGTGACCAGGCGGGCGCTGGTCCGGCGGGATCCGACGGGCAGCGGGCCGTCCAGCGAGAACCCGAGGCGCGCCCTCTCCTGCTCGATCCAGTCCTGCCACCACTTGTTGGGGAGGATGCTGTGCACGTGGCTGCCGGTCAGCGAGAAGTCGACGAAGGAGGCCGGACGATAGCGCACGGTCGCGAGCGCGTTGCTCACGTCGACGCCGCCCGGCGCGGCGAAGTCGACGACGCCGTTGGCGAACAGGCTCAGGGTGCGGCCGAACGCCAGGTAGAGCCGCTCGGAGGCGTAGAGGCGATCGAGCTTGCCGCGGTAGAGCTGCGCGTTCAGACCGCCGGCGTTGTCGATCAACGAGGAGCGATACGAGTAGGCCGCGCCGCCGCCAGCGAAGTCGGCGTTGAACGCCGCCGTGATCGGGTGCGGGATGAGCCCGCCGAACAGGCTGGTGGTGAGACCGTCCGCGAGCCCGAACGCGACCCGCGCGCCGTCCACCTGCGCCGTCCCGATCTCGATGATCGGGATGCGGCCCAGACCGACCGACCACTGCTCATCCCGGCCGTACTGGAAGAAGGCCCGGTTGAGATCGTAGCGGCTCGGCGAGATGCCGTCCTCGGTGAGGCGTCCCCGTCCGTCGAAGGAGAACGACAGGTCCTTCAGCCCGAACAGATCCACCGCCTCGGTACGCAGGCGGAGGTCGGTGAAGAGCCGGTGGACGTCCGTGACCGAGTCGTCGGTGACGAGCTGCGATACATCGACCAGGAGCTCCAGGCGGGTCTCCACCTCGGGCGCGACGTTGGTCGTGACCTCCACGTTGGCGCCCGCGCCGGCCACCATGAGCAGCGTCGCGAGCTCGAAGACCGGGCTCGGGATCATGGGGCTCCTCTCATGGCATCGGCACCCGGGCCCCCATCCAGGTCAGCTGGGTGTGGCACTCGGTACAGTCCATGGAGAAGGACTCCAGGACGTGGTTGGGTTCATTCCTCGGATCGAGATAGTCGCCCTGGTGGCAGCCGATGCACTCTCGCGGCGTGCCGAGGTACGTCCCTCCGATGTGGCAGCTCGTGCACCGGTTCGTGCGGTGAACGCCAGCGAGCTCGTACCAGGGGTGGATCGGACGGGCCGGTGAGAAGCTGACCTCGGTGTGGCAGGTCTCGCATTCGGTCATCTCGGGGCCGTGCGGCGGGTCGATCACGGCCGACGCGGCGGTCTGATGGCACTGCTGGCAGTCGCGCGGCGTGCCCGCGTAGACGCCCACCCGATGACAGTCGCGACAGAGGGCCGCCGCGTGCATCCCCCGGAGGGGATAGCCGGCCAGCGTATGGTTGAACCGCGCCGGCAGCCACTCGGTCTGCTGGTGGCAACCGCCGCACTCGAAGCCGAGCGCGTTGTTGTGCGTGTCGTCTTTCTGGTGGCAGACGAAGCACTGATCCCCCACGCCGGCCAGCTTGCGGTTCTCGGTGTGGCAGGTGACGCAGGCGAGCTGATCGTGGCGGCCCATCAGCCGGAACGCGCCGGTGTCGTGGACCTTCCGCGACGCTTCGAACGACTCGGTGTTGTGGCAGGTGGAGCACTCCTTGCCGTAGCCGCCCTCGTGCACGTCGAAGTGACAGTCCGCGCACCCGCCGCCCATGGTCGGGAAGTGGAGATCGAGCTTGCCCAGCTCGACGCCCTTGTTCCACCCCACCTGCGGCGGAGGATCGATCTTCGGCTGGTGGCAGTAGCCGCACTTCGTGTCCTTGTGCACGCCGGTGAGCGCGAAGTCGGTCATCAGATCATGCTCGAACTTTGGCGCCCCCTTCACCGGGATATGGCACTTCTCGCACTCGACACCGAGCTGCGCCTTGTGGGGATCGTCGTCGAAGTGGCAGTCCGCGCAGCGGAGCTGGTTCGTCTTGTACTTGCGATTCGGATGACACTTTGCGCACTCGACCTTCTGGTGGAGCCCCACCAGCGCGAACTGCGACTGATGGTCGTGATCGAATACCGTCTCCTTGTATTTGACCTCGGGTGAGTGGCACCGGTCGCACTTGTCGCCGAGCTCTCCCTTGTGGGAGTCCTCGTGGCACTGAACGCAGCGCAGCTTGTCGTTGCGGTAGTTCCCGGCCTCGTGACACTTGGCGCACTCCACGTCTTGATGGAGGCCGACCAGCGCGAAGCGGGTGTCCTTCTGGTGGTCGAAGTCGAGCTTCTTCGACCCGCCCTCGACGTGGCAGGCCGTGCACTGCTTGTCGTCGAACTGGCCGTCGTGGGCCTTCTCGTGCGTGTGGCAGGTGCGGCACTCCTTCCCCACGCCCAGCTTCTCGAAGCGCGTGGGGCCCTTGCCGCGGTGGCAGCTCCGGCATTCGAGCCGGGTGTGCTTGCCCGTCAGCGCGAACTTGGCATCCTTGGCGTGATCGAAGCTCTCGATCTTCTTCTTTCCGCCGAGCGCGTGACACGTGGCGCACGTGAACTGTGAGAACCGCTCGCGGTGGGGATCACCGTGGCACCCCTCGCAGTTGCGAGCCGGCTTCTTCTTCGGCGAGTCGTGGCACTTGGAGCACCTCTTGGTGTCGTGCTGACCGCGCAGCGGGAACTTCGTCTTCTCGTGCGAGAAGGACGGCTTGCTGAAGACGTCGATCGAGTGGCACTGGCTGCAGTCGGCCCGGATGAAGCCCTTCCCGTGGGGGCTGTCCTTCTGGTGGCACGAAGAGCAGACGCGCTTGCGCTTGAGCGACATCTTCGCGCCCTTGTGGCAGTCGCGGCACTCGGCTTCGGCGTGCTTTCCGATCAGCGGCAGGCCAGCTCGATCGCCGTGGTTGAAGAAGAGGTCGGCGGACTTCATCTTCTTCCGCTTTCCGCCCTCCCCGTGGCAGTCGACGCACTTGCCCAGCAGATCCTTGCTGGTGAACTCGTGCACGTTCCCGTGGCAGCCGACGCAGGTGGAGTCGAGACCCATGAACGAGGTCCTGCCAGTGGCCAGCTTCTGCTTGTGGCACTTGGTGCAGGCCACCTCGGCGTGCACGCCGGTCAGCGAGAACTTCGTCCGGTCGTGCTCGAAGTCTCGCCGCCCGCCGACCTGTCCCCAGTCGCTGATGTTCGCCGACCGGCCTTTGTGGTCGGTGTGGCAGTCGACGCACTTCTTCTTCTCTCCGAAGCCTGTGTGCATCGCGCTCTTGGCGAGCGTCTTGTGGCAGTCCTTGCACTGGCGGTTGACCACGCCCTCCCCCAGCACGTGGCACTTCTTGCAACCGTCGGGACCGTCGAGGTCGTGATGTCCGCGGACCAGCGGCCCGGGAGAGTTCGCGAGAAAGTCACCCCAGCCCTGGGCGAGGGCGCCGCTGGGCCAACACAGGGCGAGCAACGCCAGCAGGCGCGGTCTCACCAGACCTCGCCTCCACGGTCAGGTGTCAACCCGGCTTGCATCGGTCTAAGCGTTCGCACCTCCTCCTCGACCCAGTCGATCCAGGCCGACTCCGGATCGATCGTCCGCATCTGATCGAGCACCTCGTCGGCGTCCTTGGGATGTCCGGTCCGGGCCAGCCAGCGCGCCTGATGCGCCAGATGGGGCAGATTCGCCGGCTCGAGGTCGATCGCCGCCTCGAACGCCTTGTCCGCGGCTTTGCGCCGGCCGCCCGAGGCCAGGCTCACACCCACCAGGAACGCGGCCTCCGGATCCCGCGCCTCGGTCGCGATCTTCTGCAGCATGGGTTGCAGGTCTCCCAGCTGGCTCGGAGGCGTGATCAGCGCCCGCGCCACCACGGCGTCGAAGGTCCCCTCGCCCACCGCCTTCAGGAGCTTCTCGACGCTGCGCTTCCGGTCCTGGCTCGAGTCGACGTACCGGTAGAGCGTCGCCTCCGCGCGCGCCATCAAGGGCGCCAGCTCGCGCGTGCGGTGAGTGTCGTCCGCGAGGAGCCGGACGCGATCGAGCGCCTCGTCGGCGTGGCGGAGCTCGCCGGTGCGGAGGAAGCCCTCGAGGTCGTGGACCAGCGTGGCGCATTCTCGGGACTTCTTGAGATCGTGCGCGACCCAGCCGGCCGCGACGAGACCGACGGCGAAGGTTCCGACCATCAAGGACATGAACATCCGCCTGCCCTTGCGCGGGGGGCGCAACGTGCGGACCGCCGTCAGCTGACCGTACTGGGTCTCCTCGTTGAAAAGGTCGCCGCCGAAGAGAGCGTTGAGCTGCGACTCGAGCGACGCCGGCGTGACCGGGTCGATCGCCTGCGTCGGGGCGGACTCCCAGCTCTCGCTGACCCGCGAGGCGCGCGCGGCCCGGATCCGCATGACCTGGGTCGGAGGCGCCGCGGGCTTCGGCGGATCGCCGGGGGGGCCCACCACGGTCTTCGGCTCGATGATGTACCTTCCCACCTCGCGCAGAAGGGCCGCGTTCTCTTGCGAGCGGTCCAGCCGATAGGCCTCGCGCGCCCAGGTCAGCGCCAGGTCCGCCTTGCCGATGCGCAGCCAGGCCCGCGCGACCTCCGCCCGCCGCGCCGGATCCTCAGGCGCGGCCTTGGCTGCGAGGATCGCTTCCCTGACGCCTCCCGAATCAGATCGCATCGATCACCCCGCTGCTCGGTAGAGGAGCGCGACCACTGCGTGCACGCTCGCAACCACCAGCATGAGCGCGGTCAGCGCGACATGAAAGGTTCGCCACGCCGCTGCGACGCGCTCCGCGATCGCGAAGATGCGCTTCCTCAGCGTCCCCTTGTTGGCGACCACCTTCACCTCGAGCTCCGCCACCGCGTTGCGCATGCGCGCCGATGTGAAGAAGTACCGACCTATCCCACCGGAAATGACCACCAGCCACATCAGCCAGAACGCCACCGACGGCCAGCGATCGAGCTTGAGCATCGTGTGAAAGCTGACGAACGCGGGCCCCACCAGCCCGGCGATGATGTGTGCGAACAGCCACGCCCGGGTGGCGGCGAGCGGGCGGAGGAAACCGAGTCGGGAGTGGAGCGGATAGAGCGCGGTCGCCGCCATCATCGACGTGCCGGTGATGCCGAGCCAGAAGCCCAGGCCCTCGCCCGATGAGAGCGCACGGCGCATCAGGCTCATGCTGGGGACCATCGCCTCGAGGAAGCACTCGACGCCGGTGAGCGCCGTCGCGATCACCGCCACCAGCACCGCGGCCGCCGCGATCCGCGTCCGCCGCCGGACGATGCCCCCCACGAATGGGCGCTCCGCGAAGCGGATCTTGTCGTCCGATCGATCCAGGAAGACCTGCTCCGGCTCGAACTCGAAGATGGCGCCCGTCGGACACGCCGAGATGCACGCCTGATCCGAATGGCCGGCGCAGTGGTCGCACTTGCTGGCGTAGAAACGGTTTCCTCGGCTCTTCGCCAGCGCCGCCATCTCCCTGGAGCCGGGCTCGAGGATCTCCACGCCGGCGGCCTTGAAGAACTTCGTCGGCGGTTCGCCGCCCAGCATCGCGAAGATGAAGTCGTTCTCGATCGTCCGCTCGCCTTCCTTGAGCCCGAGGACGACCCGTCCCGGCTCGATGCCCTTCACGCTCGACTCGAGCAGGACCTCGACCTTGTCCTTGGCCTGATACTCCTGGAGGCGCGTGCGGTTGCCGCCCTTGATCCGGCCGAAGCTGTCGCGGCGATACGAGATCGTGACGATCGCGCCAAAGTCCGCGAGCGACATGGCCCCCTCGACCGCCGAGTCACCGCCGCCGACCACCAGCACGCGTTTCTTCGCGTATGGCTCCGGATCCGTGAGCGCGTAGGCGACGCGCGACTCGTCCTCGCCCGCCACCCCGAGCTTGCGCGGGTCGCCGCGGGTCCCGGTCGCCAGTACCACCCGCCGGGCCCGGTAGCTCCCCTTGCTGGTGACGACGTCGAAGTTCCCGTCGGCGCCCTTGGTCACCTGGGTGACCGGCTCCTTGCTGTTGATCTGGAGGCCGGTGGTCTGGATGACCTCGGCCCACTTGGCGATCAGCTGCTCCTTCGTCGTGTTGCGCAGCCAGAGCTGGCCGTATCGCGGAATGTGCGCGGGCTCGGCCATCACCAGCTTGTTGCGAGGATACGATTGGATCGTCTCGGCGTAGTTTCCTTTGTCGAAGATGATGAAGTCGTAGTCCCGCGACATACACTCGAGGGCCGCGCCCAACCCGGCAGGCCCGGCGCCGACGATGATGACGTCCGTGACGCCGGGGACCTCGCGCGACTCGATCTCCTCGGCGATGCTCTCGATCGCCGCCACGCCGCCGTTGATCGCGACCTTGATCAGCGCGGCGCCCGAGGCCTCACCGGTCAGATACAGGCCGGGCACGTTCGTGCGCCCGGACAGATCCGTGTTCGGCATCGGGTTGGGAAAGTCGGTGACGTCGTACGCCGTCTCGATCATGTTGATGACGCCGTTCGGACACGACTCGTAGCAAGCGCGGCAACCGACGCACTTCTTCGGATCGATGATCAGCTCGTCCTCGATCTTGTTCAGCGCGTCGAAGCCGCAGGCGGGCAGACAGCGGTGGTCCGTGCAGGTCCGACAGGAGATCGGGAAGGAGAGCTGCCCCAGGATCGGACCCTTGCGCTGCAGGCGCGGGACGCCGTGACGATCGGCGCAGGCGCGCTCACACCCGTCGCACGCGATGCACGCCTCCAGATCGATCACCTTGAGCGTGCTCGCGAACGAGTAGTTGTGCTTCAGGTAGAAGTCCTGGATGACCGGGAGCGAGCGTTTTCGGTTGGTCTTCCATCGGTCGTGGAGCGCCTCGAAGTGCGCCTTCATGTCGGACGCCCACACGGGGTACCGATGCATGAGGGACTCGAGGTTTTGCTTGGGGATGGAGGCGAGGACGGTCTCCATGGTGGCGACGCAGTCGAGGCCGCCGCCGGAGCGCAGGTAGTCGTCCGAGAACGCGTCGCCCTCCACGAAGAAGGTGACGAACGGGTGCTCGTGGGCCGGCTGCCCGTTCACGATCTTGACGTCAATCTTCTCGGCATCCTTGGAGGTGAAGTTCTGGAGGACGCCGACCTGCCCGATCGCCACCACGTAGTGCGTGGGGCCGCGCCGTCGGTCGACGCTGCGCGACAGGCGATCCCCCGGAAAGAGGTGCACCCAGGTGCAGCGCGCCTCGAAGGCGGCCACACCGTCGTTCGGGAGTCGCTCGAGCAGAGACATCCGCCGCAGCGACTCGAACGGCTCGGCCTCGAACTTCGCCGCAAGATTTCCGGCCATTCTCGCCGACTGTGTCACCCGGAGAGAGCCAGATGATGAAAGAAAAAACCGGCGTGTTATCCTCCGCATGGGCGTGACCGATCCCCGACAGACGATGGTCGAGACGGGGCTGGTGACCTCCGGAGCGGCCCCCTCCCACAAGGTTTACGTGTGCCGCGTGACCGCGGGCCCCTCGGTCGGCAAACAGGTCTCGATCGGTGGGCGCGCCGTGGTGGTCGGTACCCACGCGGTGTGCGATCTGGTCGTCGAAGACCCAAAGGTGTCGCGCAAGCACGTACAGCTCCAGGCGGCACCGGAGGGGGTCCGGATCAAGGACCTCGACAGTCGGAACGGGACGTATGCGGACGGCGTCCGGGTCTACGACGCGGTCAGCCCGCTCACCGGCACCTCCACGCTCTCAGTACGGCTGGGCGACACCACGCTCAGGGTCCGGGCCACCGCCGCGCCGAGCATCGCCCCCAGCCGGCGCCAGCGGTTCGGCGCGCTGGTCGGTGAGAGCCTCGCGATGCGCGAGATGTTCGCGGTGCTCGAGCTGGCCAGCCCGACCGACGCCACCGTGCTGCTGCAGGGCGAATCGGGGACCGGAAAGGAGTTGGCGGCCCGCGCGATCCACGATCACTCGTTGCGGGCCGAGGGTCCATTCGTGGTGTTCGACTGCAGCGCCACCCACGCCCAGCTCGTGGAGTCGCAGCTCTTCGGTCACGTCCGCGGCGCGTTCACCGGCGCGGTCCAGGAGCGGAAGGGCGCGTTCCTCGAGGCCCACGGCGGGACGCTCTTCCTCGACGAGATCGGCGAGCTCCCGCTCGAGTCGCAGGCCAAGCTCCTGCGCGCGCTGGAGGCGCGCACGGTCCAACCGCTCGGGAGCGACCGGCCCGTCTCGGTGGATGTCCGCGTGGTGGCGGCGACGCACCGCGACCTGGCGGCGATGGTCGACCAGACCGCGTACCGCTTCGATCTGTTTCACCGGATCAGCGTGGTCCACGTGGCCATCCCCCCACTTCGCGAGCGTCCGGAGGATCTCCCGGTCTTGATCCGCAGCTTCTACGAGGGCCGCGGCGTCGAGCCTGGGCCGATCGAAGGCGTCCCGCTCGAGCGCCTCCACGCCCACAAGTGGCCGGGCAACGTCCGGGAGCTGAAGAACGTCCTCGAGCGCGCCTTCGTCCTTGGTGGAGATGCGCCCTTCACGCACCTCGACCTCTGGGTGGGCACCGGCGAGCCGTCGTCGACGGCGCCGGTCGACGTGAGCCTGACCTTCAAGGAGGCCAAACAGAAGGTCGTGGAGGCCTTCGAGCGCCAGTACCTGGCGGCCCTGATGGAGAGGTATCATGACAATCTCTCGGCCGCTGCGGACCACGCCGACATCAATCGGCGCCACCTCCGCAAGCTGCTCGAGGACCGCGGGCTGAGGAAGGCGTGAGGGAGGAAGCATACCCGGTCATCCCGAACTTCGACGTTCTCACCCGTCTCGGCTCGGGTGGGATGGGACGCGTCTACCTCGGCAAGCATCGCGGCGCGTACGGCTTCGAGAAGCTCCTCGCGGTCAAGGTGATCCATCCGGAGCGCGATCACCACAACGGGGTCCGCGCGATGTTTCTCGACGAGGCCCGCCTGGTCGCCCAGCTCCACCACCCGGCGATCGCGCAGGTCTACGACTTCGGCGAGAGCGAGGGCGCGCTCTACCTGGTCATGGAGTACGTCCCCGGGGTCAGCCTCTCCGAGATCCTGCTGGAGGGCCTCTCACCACCGCCGCTGATCTGCGCTGCGATCGCGGCAGGCGTCTGCCGCGGCCTCCATGCCGCGCACGAGACCAAGGACGTGGAAGGCCGCGCCCTGAACGTGGTCCACCGGGACGTCACCCCGAGCAACCTGGTCCTGACATTCGGCGGGCAGATGAAGATCCTGGACTTCGGGATCGCGCTGATGCGCACGCGCAGCGCGCCGGCCACGAACGTCGGTCAGATCCGAGGCAAGCCCACGTACTTCTCGCCGGAGCAGATCGACGGCGACCCGATCGATCGCCGCACCGACATCTACTCCTTATCGATCGTGCTTCACGAGATCTTGACCGGGCAGAAGCTGTTCTCGCTCGACGAGTTCCTCAGCCGTTCGGTGCCGGAGACCGAGCAGAGCTGGAAGGAGATCGCCGGGACGATCACCCCGCCCTCGGCCACAGCGGGCGAGCTCCCCAGGGGCCTCGACGAGATCGTGATGAGGGGGCTGGCGGTCGATCCAGAGGATCGCTACCCGGACGCGCGCGCGATGGCTGTCGATCTGGAGGCGATCATCGAGCGCCACGGGTGCGAGTCCCTCGAGGCCTTCGTCGAGCGCGAGCTGGCGCCGCATCGAGCGGTGCACGAGGGCCGGATGCGCAGCGTCCTCGGCGGCACCGGACCGAACGTGGGCGCGCTCGACCAGCACCCCGGCACGCTCGACGACATCGGGCCGGCGCCCGAGCCCGAGGTGGCGACCGAGGTCGGCCGCCTGCATGCGGAGCCCGACACTCAGCTCGATCGGCGACCCCAGCGCCGCCACCGGTCCGGGCGAACGCTCTGGCTGGCCGCGGCGGCGATCGCGATCGCGATCGTGATCCTCCTGGCGCGCGGCTCGGAGCCGGAGGCGGAGCGGCTCCCGCGAGAACCGCCGCCGGCCCTGCCGCGGCGCGCCCACACCCAGGTGAAGCCGCCGCCGATCGTTCTCCCGAAAGAGACACTCGATCAACCGGCGCGGACCCTCGATCCACCACCGCAGCCGCGGCGCAAGCGAGTGAAGCGGAATGCGTCGTCCAGGAGGGCGGCCAAGAAAGCTACCAAGCGCCCGCCCGCCGACGGTATCATCACCGAGTGGTAAGCGCTGCAAGGCAGCTTGCGCTTTGCGCCATCGCCTCGGTCGCGCTCCTGCCCCGGGTCGCCCGCGCCGAGTCCGACGCGTCCAAGGCCCGGATCCTCTTCGAGGAGGGCGTGTCGCTCGCCAAGGATGAGAAGTGGTCGGACGCGCTCGAGAAGTTCGAGTCGTCCCGAGCCCTGGTGGAGCGCCCCAGCACGGTTTTCAACATCGGCACCACGCTGATGCGGCTCCAGCGGCCGAAGTCGGCGATCGACGCGTTCGAGCAATTCCTTGCGCTCTCCGATCGGCCGGATCAGACCCGCGCGGCGCAGGATCTGATCGAGCAGGCGCGATCCAGCCTCGCGATGATCGAGCTGACCATCGAGCCCAAGACCGCGCGCCTGGTCGTCGACGGCGAGGCATTCCCGGCGGACGGGCCCATCCGCCGGCTGTCGCTGGATCCCGGCAAGCGGACGTTCGAGGTCAGCGCCGACGGCTTCGGTCCGGTCCGCGAGACGCTCGCACTGGATCCCGGCGCCCGCCTGGCCCACACCATCGCGCTGGTGCCGGTGTCGCCGCCGCCGCCGGTCGTGGCGATCGCGCCGCCGATCGCGCCGCCGGCCCCACCGATCGCGATCACGCCTTCGGTCGAGACCCAGCCCGTGGAGGAGACCAGCATCGTGGCCAGCCCGTGGTTCTGGGTGGTGGCCGGGGTGGTCGTGGTGGGGGCTGCGGTGGGGATCGGGCTCGGTGTCTCCCAGCGGAAGGTGGGGGACCCCACCGGCGGGAATACGGGGGAGGTGATCACCCATGAGAATGTTTCATCTCGAACGCGGATTGGTGCGACCCATGATCGGAAGTCGACTGTGCGATTAGCCCTGTTGCTGCTCCTGGTCGGATGCACCGAGCCGGTCACCCAGCTCGTCGTCGGCATCGACACGGACTACGCCGTCCCGGCCGAGCTGGCACGGCTCGAGGTCTACACCCTGAAGGCCGTCGACGGCGACGCCGTCGAGTCGATGCACAAGACCTTCGAGCTCACGCCGGAGCGGCTGCCGCTCACGCTGGGCGTCGTCCCCAAGCCGGGGGAGGAGGGGTTCGAGGTCACCGTCATCGTCGAAGGCTACGGCAAGGCGGGCGACTCGAAGCCGCGCGTGGTGTCGCTGGCCAAGACCGGGTTCGTCGAGAAGAAGACCCTCTATCTCCCGATCTTCCTGGGCCAGAGCTGCGACCGAGTCGAGTGCGGCACCGGCGAGACCTGCTCCGGCGGGAGCTGCACCGACGACGGTCGGCCGCCGAACGATCTCGAGTCCTACGATCCCGACGACATCGACGTGCCGCGTCCCCCGAGGGACGGCGGTGTGGACGGCGGTGTGGATGCCGGCATGGACGACGACGCCGGCGCCGACGGCGGCGTGGACGCCGGACCTCCGGAGCGCTGCCCGATCCCGATCGAGGCGCCGGCCGAGATCGGCTCGGTCCCCATCGACTTCGATCCGAACCTCGAGATGCTCGCGGCCGATCTCGACGGCGACGGCATCACCGAGCTCGTGGCGGCCAGGAGTGCGGCCGGCGGCAGCCCGATGGCGATCATCGACTTCGATCACTGCGATCAGCCGGTCGTGACCGCGACGGTCGCCTACGGAGAGCTGCGCCAGGGTCTCCTCTTCTCCGACCGCTTGCTGGCCGCCGAGCGCCGCAAGATCTCGCAGTGGACGTACCAAGGCCCCGGCATGATCGACGAGACAGAGAGCCGCGTCGCCTCCGCCGCCGATCTCGAGCACCTCGCGCTCGGGGGCGGCAGCGACAAGGGCTTCGCGGTGGCGGACCTCGGCTCCGGATGGCGCTACCTGGCCTTCGATCCCACGACCGGCTTCGGCCAGAACACAGCCGCCGTCGAGCGACCGCAGGGCTCATCGGCGCACTTCGCCAACGGGACCTACGTACACGGCGACGATCTCGGGCTCCGATTGATCACGCCGGGCTCACCCCTGGAGGACGCCGCGCTGGCGCCCACAGTGCGAGATCCGATCGTCTTCCGACCGGAGGACTCGACCCTGTTCGCCGCACGCTCGAACGCCCACGAGGTCCTCATCGCCGTCTGGAAGAGCGGAGCCATCGTCGACAGCCTGTCGGTCGACTTCGGCGGCACCATCGTCGCCGGCCCGATCGCAGCGACGAGCGGTGAGAACGGCCGGATCTTCGTGTTGCTCGCCGACGGGACGCTGACCGGATGCCAGACCCACGAGGACAACGGCGCGTGCACCCTCTTCACACGAACGAAGCAGTACCCGCTGGCCGACATCGACGATCGGCGTGCGCTCTTGACGGCGTGGGTCGACGACGACAGCTGGCCCGACGTCGTCTTCGTCTCCAAGCGCGGGCGGGTCTACTTCGCCAGCGGCGGCGCCGTCGACACCGACGCAGCCCCGATGGTGGACCTGGGGAAGGACGCTCGGGACGCGTCCGCCATCGCACCCGACTTCTTCTCCGCGTACGGGCGCGAGGGCACCCTCCTGGTGGTGCAGCACGACCACGCGATCTCGCTGGTCGGCTGGCGCGGCCCCGCCGTCGCGCCGGCGGCTCGCCTGTGGCCCCAGTCTCGACGCGACGCCCTTCGCTCCGCGCAGCTTCCATGACTTGGCCGTTATCGGCGACGTGAAGTCGCCTGCGGCCCTTCGCATCGCGCTCCGCGCGCGGCTGCGCGTCGCTTCGCTCCTTGCGGCCGTTATCGGCGACGTGGGCTGGATCTCCAGATCCGCAGATTGAGGGTGAGCCCGTGCGCGGCGGCGGATCTCGAGGTACCGGTCCCGAGCGATCGCCGTCGTGTGAAGAGAGGCACGTCCGGTGCACCGGGGGGCGGCATGTATCGTCTCCAAGCGACTGGCGCGACCACCGAGCTCTTCGGGGAGCCCGGATCCGGCGAGTCGTTCGAGCGGATCCTGACGGCGCAGCGGCCCCGGATCGAGTGGATGTTGAGGAAGCACCTGGGCGCGCGCCAGGACCTCGACGATCTGGTTCAGACGGTGTTCCTGGAGCTCCTCAAGGCCCTCCCCCGATTCCGCGGTGAGAGCTCGCTGTCGACGTTCATCGGCGGGATCGCGTTGATGGTCGTACGCCGCGCCCGACGCGGGACCGCGTGGGACAGCCGCCGCGCCGCGCTCGAGGTCGAGACCGAGAGCCACGGCCCCAGCCCGGAGCGCGTCGCGATCGCTCGAGAACAAGTGCGGCGTCTCGAGCATGCGCTGGACCGCATCTCCAGCCGAAAGCGGGACGCCTTCCTGATGTGGTCCGTCGACGGCGCCTCACCGCAGGAGATCGCGGAGCGCACCGCGACCTCTCTCTCCGCGACGCGCTCCCGAATCTTCTACGCGAAGAAGGAGCTGGGCGTGCGGGCGCGGAAGGACGCCTACCTTCAGGAGCTGGTCTGATCCCCGTCCGTCGGCCGAACGGCTGAGCGCCGCTGTCGCACAGGCCCCAAGCGACTGTGCGGTGCGATGAACCTCCGCACGTACACACGCCCCGCGATCACCTCGAAAACGCACCGGCGGTCGGCTCGGCGGAGGTCCTGCGTACAGAAGGGAAACGCAAGTTGACTTGTCATCGATGCTGAACGCGGATCCACGGGCGCAACCTTTCGCCGGCCGCTACGCTTTGCAACACAACCTGCGCGCGTATCGGTGCGTTACGTCCGTGTGCAGCTTACTCCCAGCGCGTAAGTCCTCTCGTATTGCGGACTGATACAACTGAACCATCGCCATCCTCGAAGAATGAACGCGACACCAGGAGGACTGATGGACCGCACTGCACGACGAGCTCTCACCTTCACGCTGGCGATGGCGCTGGGAGGATGTGTTCCGCAGCCGGATGAAGTCCGTGCCCCGACCAGCGACACCAAGGACTCGATCGTGGGCGGTTCGAATACCACCATCCAGACGCACCCCTGGCAGATCTCCCTGCAGACGAACTCCGGCTTCCACTTCTGCGGCGGCTCGATCCTGAACGACTCCTGGATTCTCACCGCTGCGCACTGCGTCAGCGGCAGCTCCCCCAGCAGCATGCGTGTGGTCGCTGGAATCACGCGGCAGAGCCAGACGAGCTCGGGACAGATCCGCTCGATCAGTCAGATCCTCGTGTACCCGGGCTTCAACTCGCCCGAGAACGGACATGACGCGGCGCTCCTCCACCTGTCGTCCCCGCTCGATCTGACCACCACCGCAGCGCGCCCGATCCAGATCGCGACCCCGGCGGATCGCACCGCCGGCCTGACCGATCCGGGCGTCAACGCGATCGTCACCGGCTGGGGCACGCTCTCGGAGAACGGCTCGACGCCCGACACCCTGCAGGCGGTGACCGTGCCGATTGTCTCCCAGGCCGACGCGCAGGCCGCCTATGGCCCGCTCACCGACGACCAGATCGGCGCCGGCGTTCTCGGCGTCGGCGGTCGGGACTCGTGTCAGGGCGACAGCGGCGGACCGCTGACCGTCCCCGGCAACGGCGGCAACCGCCTGCTCGCGGGGATCGTCAGCTGGGGCAACGGCTGCGCCCGCTCGCAGTTTCCCGGCATGTACAGCCGCGTCTCCTCGTTCGCGACCTGGATCCAGAGCAACACCACCACCAACGCGCCGCCGACCGTCTCGATCACCGCGCCGTCGAACGGTGCCACCGTGAGCGGGAACGTCACGGTGAACGCGAGCGCCTCCGACTCGGACGGCACGGTGACCCGCGTTCGCTTCACCTTCCCCGACGGCACCTCGGTCGACGACACCAGCGCCCCGTACTCGGCCTCGTGGAACAGCGCGACCGTCGGCGACGGCCAGGTCACGATCAGCGCGCAGGCGTTCGACAACCTCGGCAGCGGCAGCGCCGTGGCGAGCGTTCACGTCACCGCACAGAACGGCAACGCGTGCACGAGCGGCACGTTCTCCGGCACCGGCCTCCCGATCTCGATCCCCGACAACAACTCCACGGGCATCGCCGCGGACATCACGATCTCGGGGCCGGGCAACGTCGCCACGCTCAACCTCTCCCTCTCGATCACGCACACGTACCGGGGCGACCTGCGGGTCGTGCTGTTCGCACCGAACGGCTCGTCGTTCGTGGTCTCCAACCGGGCCGGCGGCAGCGCCGACAACCTGGTGGTCTCGAACCAGTCCGTGACGGCGTTCAACGGGTCTCCGATCGACGGCGTCTGGACCCTCGCGGTCCAGGACCTCGCGAGCATCGACGTGGGCACGCTCGACTCCTGGTCGCTCTCGGTGACCGGTGACTGCGGCGGCGGCGGCGGCGGCGGCAACTGGTCGGGGTCACGCACGCCGAACCTCGCGACGCGCGACAACGGCACCGTCTGCGACTCGGTCACCGTGGCCCAGTCCGGCGACGCCAGCGCGGTCCATCTCGACATCGCCGGCCGCCACGACTGGCGCTCGATCCTCCGCGGCACACTGGCCCACAACGGCGTGACGGCGACCGCATTCCCGACGGGAACGTTCGCCCGCGGCGCGGGTAACTTCAGCTTCACGAACCGGGCGGTGTCTGGATTCTCCGGCGACGCCGCCGGCGTCTGGACCTTCTGCATCGTCGATACGGACGCGTTCGGGGACACTGGCACGCTCTCCAGCTGGAGCGTCCACAACTGACGGGTCTCGACTCCCCACCCCCTTCGGACTCGCCTCTCCAGTGACGCTCCCGCCCGCGCTTGCTAGGCTCGACGCGAGATGAAGCGCATCCTGATCTCCGCTCTCGTTCCTCTCGTCTTCGCGTGCGGGGGTGGTGTCGAGAACACGCCGCCCCCACCCGTCCAGGAGATGATGCCGCCCGAGATGATGCCGGATCCGATGCCGTCCAACGACTGCAGCTCGCAGGACGCGTCCCAGACGATCCAGGCCACCGGCGAGGTGAAGGGGTTCTGGGCCGGCACCGTTCAGCTGACGGGCGAGACCACGGTCGTGGCGGGGGACACGCTCGAGATCTGTCCCGGCACCGTGATCGTGCCCAGCGCCGACGCGAAACTGATCGTTCAGGGCGAGCTCCTCATCTCGGGCACGAAGGAAGGCATGGTCTCGTTCGGCGAGTCGCCGTGGACCGGCATCCAGATCGAGGGAAAGATCAGCGGCGGCTACTTCACGATGGGTGCCGCCAACGTGTGCATCGACGGCAAGGTTGGCTCCGACATCGACCTGGTCGCAGGCATGCTTCTCGGTTGCCGGCAGGGCTTCAGCGTCGCCAACGGCGCTCACTTCGATCGCATGACCATCCTCGGCGGCTCCAGCGTGTACATCCGGGGCGGCACGCTGACGATGGTCGACTCGGTGGTCGACCTCCGCCACCCGGGCGCCTCGCCCGACTGCGTGGTGTGGGCCGGCGGCGGCGCCAACCTCGATCACGTGCGCTTCACCGGCTGCCACTGCCCGATCCACATGGGCCGCGCCGAGCTGGGCATCACGTTGACGAACTCGATCCTCGACAACGGCGCGGTCCCGATCATGATCGCGAACGCCAGCGGCACGGTCACCGGCAACAACATCGTCGGCGGCAGCCCGCAGCTGCTCGACATCGGCGGCGGCATCGCGGTGGACTTCGGCGGCAACTACTGGGGCGGCGGCCCCTCGAGGGCCAGCTCGGGCAACCTGGGACAGTTCGCCAACCTGAGCGACTACGCCGCGACGCCCTTCGACGGCGCGGGCCCGCGCTGAAGCCGACCGGCACCCGACCGCCGGGCTGGGCGCTCCTCTTCGGTCTGGCGCTGGTGTCTTGCCACGACCTGACGGCCCTCCCCTTCCCCGATCCTGGCGACGCCA
Source organism: uncultured delta proteobacterium (assembly GCA_963803435.1). GTDB lineage: Bacteria > Myxococcota > Kuafuiibacteriia > Kuafuiibacteriales > Kuafuiibacteriaceae > CAWDML01. Next base: position 2,990,153 of record CAWDML010000001.1, read on the forward strand.
AGAGCGCCCTCCTCTTCCTCGGTCACCCCCAGGGTGTCGACCTGGCCGTGGCGTTCGACGCCGCCGGCGACCGCTGGGACCTTGCGCCGTTCTCAGCGCCCGACGACACGCTGATGGCGCTGGTCACCTATCCCGAGAGCCTCGACCAGCTCCTCCTCGATCCCGGACCGCTCGCGCTCGCGGGTCCCGGCACCGGCCGGCCCCTTCCTCCGGGAACACTGCGCACGAGGACGGCGGGTCTCCGCGATGATTGGACGGAGTCCGAGATCCCGGCCTGGCTGGTGGGCGCAGCGCTTCCGGAGGTCACGGACGCCCAATGCGCGGCCCACGGCGGCTGTTTCGTGATTCCCGAGGAGGCCGCCGACCCGATCTGCAAGGTACCTTGCGAGCAGCGGTGCGCCGACTTTGCCGGCCTCGATCGGCTTCCGCCGGGGCCCATCCCCCTGATCCCGGACTGCGAGCTCAGCGGCCCCGAGCGCGGGAGCGAGTGCTGGTCGGATCCGATCGCGTTCGACGGCATCAACAGCGGCCTCTATCCCGACGCGCACGATCAACCGGGAAGCTTCACCGTCGAAGGTGGCCGCACGCTGCTCTACTTCGCGAGCGATCGCGATCGTGGCGGCGACGACTCGAACTTCACGCGCACGCTGGCCGTCGAGATGACCGCTCCGGGTCAGCTCGACGTGGGGACCCTCGAGGATCTGGAGGTGATCCCACCGGCCAGCCAGGATCCGCTCGGTTGGCTCTCCACCCCGCAGGTCCGCGACGACGCGACCGAGCTGTTCCTGCACGGCAGCTGGCCCGACGCGTACTGGTGGGACGAGGAGATCTTCGTCTCGACGCGCGGCCCCGAAGGCTGGAGCCGCCTGGTCACCGTCGACGCGCTCGCCGATCCTTCGAACGGCCAGGACCCGGACAACCTCCTCGATCAGGACGAGGTCCGCTCACCGCTTCTGCTCCCGGACTACCGCACGCTGATCTACTCGGCGCCGAGCGCGATCGCGCAGCAGCAGCAGTTCGCCCGGCGTCCCTCGACACGCGCGGGCGACCTCCGGTTCGAACCCCTGCGCGTCTCCCCATTCGAGCTCAACCGGGCGACGACGGACCAACACTCGCTCTCGTGCGACCGCCGCCACATCTTCTACGTCTACTTCGAACCCACGACCCACGAGCCCGAGCTTCGCATCGTCGCCATCCGCTCGCTCGAACCGCTGACGTTCGGCCAGCCGCACCCCGTGAAGGACGTCCGTGGCCAGCCCCTCCGGATCGCCCCGACGCGCCCGTCGTTCTACGCGGTCGAGAGCCCCGACTGTCAGACGCTCTACCTGAGCGACCAGTTCCGAACGTTCTACTCGACGCGCGCGCCCTGCCTCTAGCAAGGATCAAAAGACTCGGCTCAATGCGTTTCCACAGGGCGTCCGGAAGACTTGGGAATCTTGCCTGCATCGACTCTGCAGAACACTCGATCGAGCACGATGCAACAACGGCCGCTTTGAATAGCGAATGAGCAGAACGAACGAAACAGGAAACGCGGAGCGGTCCGGAGGTTTTCGGACCGGCTCTTAGTCAGATCCATTAGCGCCGGGTCCCGCTGACGTTGACCACGGCCATCGGCGTCAGCGGATCGTTCGAGTCGACCGTGACCACGCCGTCGTAGAAGCCGGGCCCGGGCGGATCGAACCCGAACTCGAACGTGAGACCCGCCGGGTCGCTCTCGCAGTTCATCGTGGGCTGCACCATCGTCCCGCCGGCCGGCAGGTTGTAGAGGTTCATCGATCCGCCGCCGCCGTTCTCTTGCAGCATGATGCTGTTGATGATCAGCGGCGATTCGCCGCAGTTGCGGATGCCGACGGTGACGCGGGCCTCGGGGACGTTTCCGTCCTGGGTCACCGTGATGGTGTCGGGATCGACGTTGATCAGCGGTTTGATGACGCGGCCGTCGATGCGGACAGCCTGACCGGGGCGGTTGTAGGCGTTCGAGCCGAAGGCCACCAGCTGGTTGTCGAACGCGTAGTCCTCGGGCGTGTACTGCACGTCGAACATCTGGTTCCCGCCGGGCGGGATCGTGATCGTCCCGAGCGACATCGGATCGGGCGTGACGGCCACCTCGGTCTCGGACGTGTTCGTGATGCTCCCGCCGACGCTCAGGTCCCGATCGCCGGTGTTGAGCAGCTCGATGTAGCCGTTGGCGCTCGAGCTCCGGAGGATCGCGAAGTCGATCCGCGGCGCTTGATTGTCCGCGGTGCAGAGATCTGGCAGCCCCGCGCCGCCGGCGCAGATCTCGAAGATCGGACCGACCGCGCGACCCTGGAGGGACACGGTGATCTCGGCGCCGTCCGGTGCCGTGGTCTGGATGCGGACGGTGCCCGAGACCGGTCCCATCACCTTGGGCAGGAACGAGACGGCAAAGGTCTTCGAGTCCGCCGGCGCGTACGTGCCCACCGCGCTCATCGGATCGAGCGTGAACGCACCGTCCCCGTCGCCCATCAGCTCGAGGCTCGTGAGATCGAAGTTGTCGGTGCCAGGGTTGGAGACGGTCACCATCTGCGTCATGAGCTGCGTCATGGACGTCAGCAACACCTCGCCGAAGTCGACGACGAGCGGCTCGACGCGCACCGCGGCTTCGATGCCCTCGCCCATCAGCGGCACCTCGACGGCCTCGGCCGTCGGATCATCGGGCGTCAGCGTCAACGTGCCTTGCGCGGCGCCGAGCTCGGTCGGCGTGAAGGCGACCGCAATGTCGATGGAGCCTCCGACACCGATCGTCGCGGTCGCGGTGGGCCCCGAGAATGGTGCGGCCACATCGAAGCTCTGGATGGTCACACCGTAGCTGCCGATGTTCTTCACCCGGAGCTGCACCTCCTTGGAGACCCCGAGCGCCACCCGCCCGAAGTCGACCTGAGGTGGGTCCACCTCGATCGCTGCGTGGAGCCGAGCGATCGGATCGTCACAGGTGCATCCGCCGAAGGACAGCACCAGGGCGAGAAGGGCGCTGGCGAGGATTCCGCGAGCCACGGGCCCATCATGGCCAACCTCGGGGGCTTTGCCAGTCGGACACGAAACCGGTACCCCCAGACGGACGGTCAGGAAGTGCCCTGCCCTCCGATCCGGCGTACATTGGGGAGGCCATGAGCGAACCACGGCCCGACGGCGTCGCCGAGGCGACCGCCCGGCTGATGAACATGGTGGCCACCCTGGCCGCGCCCCAGGTCCACCAGCGACTGCTGGCCACCTCCTCCTGCGGGGAGCTCTTTCACCACGTCGAGGAGCACATCGAGCCCTTCCTCGAGACCGTCGGATCGGCGTCGATCGTCGGCGCCGAGCGCGAGGTCGATACCTCCGAGCTTGCGCGAATGACGATCGAGCTGCGGGATCTGTTGCGCGCCCAGAGCGGGACCGATGCGGTCAGCCCCGAGATCATCGCCAAGGCGCGCGCCTGGTTCTCGACCATCGGGTTCGGTGAGCCGCCCGGGGGCTGGGACGCGTTTACCGGCGAGCCGTAGCCAGCACCTCCATCACGGCGGCGGCGGCGCGCTCGGCGGCGCCGGCCTCACCGAGGAGCGCCCGGACCTCGCGGGTGGCGGCGATCGCGCGATCCCGAGCTTCGCCCTCGACGAGGAGGACCTCCGCCTGCGCCGCCAGGTTCTCTGGCGTCAAGTCGTCTTGCAGGAGCTCGGGCGCGACCTGGCGGCCGGCGATGATGTTGGGAAGCCCCAGGTGGCGGAGCTTCGTCATCCACTTCGCGATCCAGAACGTGATCGCATGGACCCGGTAGACGATGATCTGAGGACGACCGAGCAGCGCGGTCTCCAGGGTGGCGGTGCCCGAGGCGACGATCGCGAGTCGGGAGACCGCCACGGCGTGGCGGCGCGCGGCGGCATCGCCCTCGATCGTGCGGATGCGAGCGCCAAAGGGGTGAGCGGCGATCCGCGCGCGCAGCGAGGCGACGTCGACGCCCGGGGCGATGGGGAGGACGCAGCCGTCGAGGAGGCCGCGCGCGGCGAGCTGCGCGGCGGCGTCGAGCATGACCGGGAGGTGGCGATCGATCTCGGAGCGGCGGCTGCCGGGGAGCAACGCAATGGTTTTCGAGGCGGGCCCCCCCGAGAGATCCTCCTCGATCGGGGGCACCTGGTCGAGGAGCGGATGACCGACGCAGATCGCGTCGACGCCCGCCTCGCTCCAGACGCGGGTCTCGAACGGGAAGAGGACCAGCAGCCGATCGATCGCGTTTCGGAAGGTCCGTACCCGCCCGCGCCGCCAGGCCCAGACCGAAGGGCCCACGTAGAACACGACCGGAATGCCAGCGCGGCGAAGAACCTGGGCGAGGCGGAGGTTGAAATCCGGTACGTCGATCAAGACCGCCAGGTCCGGCTTCGCCTCGAGGGCGATCGCGGCGAGCTCCGCCTTCAACCGGAACAGCCGCGGCAGGTGACGGATCACCTCGACCAGGCCGACCACACCGACCTCGCCGGCGTCCTTGAGCTTGCGAAAGCCCTCGGCCTCCATGGCGGCGCCGCCCATCCCGAAGAGATCGATCTCGCCGGTCCGCGGGCGTAGGGCGCGGATCAGGGACGCCCCGAGCGCGTCTCCGCTGGCCTCGCCGGCGCTGATGAAGATCTTCAGCGACGCCGGGCCCGCGTCACGCCGCGCGTGCTCGCTCGAAGGAAGCGGCACAGGTGAGCGACCTCCGAGACCGCCTGCGCCGGCCCCTCCTCGAGCTCGGCGAGCGCCTCCGCGTAGCGTCCTCGCAGGAACAGCGCCTTGTAGGCCTCCTTGAGCGCACGCTTGGACGCGTCCGAGAAGCCGGCGCGATCGAGGCCGACCGTGTTCAGGCCGAAGAGCGCGGCCGGGTGACCGTCGGCCATCACGTACGGTGGGATGTCCATTTGCACCCGCGTCGACGCACCGGTGATCGCGCGCGTCCCGATCCGGACGAACTGATGGATCGTGGTGACCCCGCCCAGGATCGCGAAATCCTCCACCACGCAGTGCCCCGCAACCTGGGTTGCATTGGCCATGATTACCGAGTCGCCGATCCGGCAGTCGTGCGCGACGTGGCAGTAGGCCATGATCAAGCAATCCGCGCCGACCTCGGTGAGACCGCACCCCTCGCCGACGCTGCCGGGCTGGAGCGTCGCGCTCTCGCGGATGACGGTGCGCGGACCGATGGTGAGCCGGGTCGGGGAACCGTCGTACTTCTTGTCCTGAGGCGCAAGCCCGACGCAGGCGTGCGGATACACCTCGCACCGATCGCCGAGCGTGGTGTGTCCGTCGAGGACCGTGTGGGAGTGGATGCGGGTGCCGTCGCCGATCCGCACGTGCTCGCCGACGATCGCGTAGGGGCCGACATCGACGCCGGCCCCGAGCTCTGCACGCTCGTGGACGATCGCGGTCGGGTGGACGCGCGTCTCGTGGAGCGGGATCGGTGCCTTCTCGCTGGTCATCTCAGCCGTACTTCGGCGGCGGCAGCCCCTCGGGCAGCGCCTTCTTCCCGGCGGCCGGGGCCGCCGTCGCGGTGATCAGCGCCTGCGACGCCAGCGCGCCGTCGATCCAGACCTCACACTCGAGCTTCCACATGCCGAGGCGATGTCGAACCACGCGCGCCCGAAGATCCATGAGATCGCCGGGCACCACCGGGCGGCGGAAGCGGCAGTCGGTGATGCTGGTGACGTAGATGGCGCGACCTTCGCCGACGTCGGCGCCCGACAGGATCGCGAGCAGCGCGCCGGCCTGCCCCATGGCTTCGATCTGGATGACGCCCGGCATCACCGGGTTGTTGGGGAAGTGGCCGTTGAAGAAGGCCTCGTTGCCGGTGACGCACTTCTTGGCGCGGATGTGGTCACCGAGCACGACCTCGTCGACGCGATCCACGAAGAGAAAAGGGTAGCGGTGAGGCAGGTAGCCCTTGATCTGCTCCAGGTCGAGCGACGTCATCTCTCTTCCTTTGCCCCGAGGAGGCGCTCGAGCTTCTTCACGCGCTTGAACAGCGAGTCAAGCTTGCCGAGGAGAACGAGCGTACGGAAGTGTTCCTTCTGGGGCACCGCCGGCGAGCCCATCATCGACTCGCCGGCCGGCACCGACCGCATGATGCCCGACTGCCCGAGCACGCGAACCTCATCTCCCAGCTCGACGTGGCCGACGACGCCGGCCTGGGCGGCGAGGATCACGGATCGACCGAGCCGGCTCGAGCCCGCGATCCCGGACTGCGCCACCAGGATGCAGCGGGGACCGATCTGGACGTTGTGACCGACCTGAACCAGGTTGTCGATCTTCGTGCCCTCGCCGATCCGCGTGAGCCCGAGCGCGCCGCGATCGATACACGAGTTGGCGCCGATCTCCACGCAGTCCTCGATCTCGACGCTGCCCACCTGCGGGATCTTCACGTGCTCGCCCTGGTCCTCGGCGAAGCCGAAGCCGTCCGAGCCCACCACGACTCCGGGATGCAGGATGCACTGCGCACCGACGCGACAGCCGTGTCGGACGACGACGTGGTTGTAGAGGATGGTCCCCGCCCCGATCGAAGCGTCGCCCTCGACGTGGGCGCCCGCGTGCAGGACCGCGCCCTCTCCAACCACTGCGCCCGGGCCCACGAACACGAACGGTCCGATCGAGACACCGGCGCCCAGCACCGCGCTCGGATCGATCGCCGCGGAGGCATGGACACCGTCCGGCTGCGGAGGCCGCTCGGCCAGGGCCTGGGACACGCGGGCGAAGGCGGCGTACGGCGTGGGGGTCGCGATCACCGCGAGGCGCTCGGGGAGCTGCACGCCGTCCAGCGCGCCTGGATCGATCAGCAGCGCTGAGGCTGCGGTGGTCTTCAGAAACGGGAGGTATTCGGGCTTCGCGACGAACGTGATGGCACCTTCGCTCGCGGAGTCGGCCGGCGCGACGCGGGTGACGGTCGTCGACCCGTCGCCTCGGATCAGCTCTCCGCGCGCGATCTTCGCCAGCTCGGCGACTGTCCTTCCGCTGGACATCCCACCGTCACTTGCCAGGTTTCTTGATGTCGAGCGGCTTGCCCTTGTAGCGCTTGCCGTACGTTTCGATGATCTTCTGGGTGATGTCGATCTTCGCGTCGGCGTAGAGGACATTCGGCGTCTGCTCGGGTCCGACCTCGAACACGAACTCGTAGTCGCCGATCGTCGCGACCTCGCGGACCACCAGCTCGACGCGCTCCAGCATGGCGTCGGTGATCCGCTTCTCCCAGTCGCCCAGCTCCTGCTGTTGGGTGAGGAACTGCTGCGTCAGGTCCTGCGCGTCCTTGAACAGCGCCTGCTCCTCCTGGAGTGTCGCGTTTGGATCGCTGACCGCCTTCTTGGCGTCGAGCTTCGCCTTGCGGTCGCGGAGCTCCTTCTGCTTGGCCTCGAGCGCGGCCTGGCGGGCCTTTCGATCCTTCTCGAGCTCGGCGACCGCGCTCTTCCAGTGGTCGGTCGAGTTCATGACCTTCTCCACGTTGACGACGGCAGTCTTGGGCATGCCCTCGTCAGCGAGAGCGGTCATTGGAACGACGGCGAGCAACAGCGCCAGAGAGAGCGCACGCATCACGGGTCCTCTAGAGGCCGGCGGGCAGACTGGTCAAGCTCGCTCTCCTCCAGAGACCTATACGACGACGCCCCCCGCGGCCGTCGAACGGTGACCGCGCTTACCCCTCGTGGGCTGGGACGCTGGATTTTCAGCCGTTCAAGAGGCTGCGGGCGATGACGAAGCGTTGGATCTCGCTGGTGCCCTCGTAGATCGTCGTGACGCGAACGTCCCGGTAGTGCCGCTCGACGCCGAACTCGCGGGTGTAGCCGTAACCGCCGTGAATCTGGATGGCCTGGGCGCAGGCTCGGTTGGCGGCCTCGGTCGCGAACAGCTTCGCCATCGACGCCTCCCGCGTGAAGGGTTGATCGTGGTCCTTCAGCCAGGCCGCCCGCAGAATCATCAGACGGGCGGCGTCGAGCTCCATCGCCATGTCGGCAATCTTCCACTGGATCGCCTGAAACTCACCGATCGGCTTGCCGAACTGGATCCGCTCGTTCGCGTACTTGGCGGAGGCCTCCAGCGCCGCCTGTCCGATCCCGAGCGCCTGCGATCCGACGCCGATCCGGCCGCCGTCGAGGGCGCGCATCGCCACCTTGAAGCCGATCCCCTCCTCGCCGAGCCGGTTCTCCACGGGGACCTCGACGTCCTCGAGCGTGATGGTCACAGTGCTCGAAGCCCGTAGGCCCATCTTCTCCTCGTGGCGTCCCACCGAGAACCCCTTCATCGAGGGCTCGACCAGGAACGCGGAGATTCCGCGGGCACCCTTCTCCGGATCCGTCTTCGCCATCACCAGGAGCACGCCGGAGCGGTCGCCGCTCGTGATCCACGACTTCGATCCGTTGAGCACGTAACGATCCCCGCGCCGCACGGCGGTGGTCTTGAGCGCGGCGGCGTCCGATCCCGAGCCCGCCTCCGAGAGCGCGAAGGACCCGGCCAGCATCTCCGCCGCTGCCAGCTTGGGGATGTACCTCTGCTTCTGCGCCTCCGCGCCGAACGCGTTGATGGCGTCCGCGACCAGGTTCGTGACCGCCATGGTGACCGAGGTCGACGCGCATCCCTTGGCGACCTCGGTCATCGCGAGCGAGTAGCACACCGAGCCCAGCTCTGCGCCGCCGTATCGGTCGGGGACCATCATCGCCAGGAAGCCGTTCTCGGCCAGCGCCCGGATTCTGAGGCTCCGGGAAGCGCTCGCTCTTGTCGTACTCTGAGGCTTTCGGTCTCAGGATCTCGTCCGCGATCCGGCGCGCCGAGTCTCGAACCAGCCGCTGCTCCTCGGAGAGCTCGAAGTCCATGTCGTCGCTCTACCACGGACGACGCGCTTGCGCGCGCCTTTCCGGCCTGCGGCTTGCACCAGCCTCACCCCGGAGGAGTCAATGAAAACAGCACCCGCTCGCTACATCAACATCGTGCTCGGCATCTGGCTATTCATCTCTGCGTTCGCTTGGCCGCACACGACCGCTCAATTCACGAACGAATGGGTGGTCGGATTGCTGGTCGTCGTCTGCGCCGGCGTCGCGCTGCGAGTCGACGCCGCCCGCTACGCCAACACCGTCCTCGCCGTATGGTTGTTCTTCTCGAATTGGATCCTTCACACGGAGGCCAGCGGCACCGCCTGGAACAACATCATCGTCGCGATCGCGATCTTCGTCGCATCGCTGGCGGGGACCTCGAAGGTGATGACGACGCGGACTTCACCACCGGCCACGCCCCGTCCCGCATAGGCGCCACGGCCGCGAGAAAGTCGTGTCCGATCGCGGCGCAGGAACCGCTTGATCACCTGCCCGTCGGTGTGCGTTGAATTCCGGCGATGGACCTCGCGCTGACCGATCTGCAGCAGCAGATCAAGGACATGACCCAGGAGTTCGCGACCAAGGAGGTCCGCCCCCAGGCCGAGCAGATCGACAAGACGGGCCGCTTCCCCGAGGAGCTGGTGAAGCGGATGGCCGCTCTCGGCCTGATGGGCATGTGCGTCCCCGAGCAGTGGGGCGGCTCCGGCTTCGACACCATCTCCTACGCGATCGCGATGGAGAACATCTCCTGGGGCTGCGCCTCCACCGGCGTGATCATGAGCGTCAACAACTCGCTGTACTGCGATCCGCTGCTCAAGCACGGCAACGACGGCCAGCGGAAGCGGTGGCTCGAGCCCTTCGCCACCGGCGAGAAGCTCGGCTGCTTCGGCCTCACCGAGCCGATGAGCGGCTCGGACGCCCAGCACATGGCGACCCGAGCAGAGAAGAAGGGCGACCGCTACGTGATCAGGGGCCAGAAGAACTTCATCACCAACGGTCCCAACGCCGACGCCATCGTCGTCTTCGCGGCCACCGATCCGAGCAAGGGCTCTCGCGGCACCACCTGCTTCGTCATCCCGCGCACCGCCAAGGGCTACCTGATCGAGTCGCTCGACAAGAAGCTCGGCATCAAGGGCTCGCACTCCTGCACCATCAGCTTCGACGAGTGTGAAGTGCCCGAGGAGAACCGGCTCGGCGACGAGGGCGTCGGCTTCAAGATCGCGATGGGCACGCTCGACGGCGGGCGCATCGGCATCGCCGCCCAGGCCCTCGGGATCGCGCGGGCCGCCTTCGAGGCCGCCCGCGAGTGGTCGCTCGAGCGCAAGGCCTTCGGCGTACCGATCAGCCAGCACCAGGCGATCCAGTTCAAGCTGGCGGACATGGCCACCGAGATCGACGCCGCGCGCCTGCTGACCCTGCGCGCCGCCTACCTAAAGGACAAGGGCGTCCGGCACTCGCGCGAGTCGGCGATGGCCAAGCTGTACGCGAGCGAGGTCGCGATGCGCGTGACGACGCAGGCGATCCAGGTCTACGGCGGTTACGGATACATCACCGAGTACCCGGTCGAGCGCCACTTCCGCGACGCGAAGATCACCGAGATCTACGAGGGCACCTCGGAGATCCAGCGCATCGTAATCTCCCAGAACGTGCTCAAGAACGGACCGTTTGGCGCGCTCGGTTATTAGCAAGGTGGCGCCAGCGGGATCTCGAAGTCGAAGTTGGCATCCGCAGACCGGTTGTAGCGGTCGAGCCAGGGCGAATAGGTCCGCACGCTCACCGCCAGCCGGTCGGTACCCACGCGACGGATCTTCTCCGTGAGCATCCAACCCTCCCCGCCGTGCTCCATCGTCTGAAAGTTCGCGAGCACCTGGTGGACGAGGTTGCCGTGGACGCCGGCGTCGGTGCGGTAGCCGTGGCAGCCCTCCTCCCGCGCGCGAGGTCCGGTGGTCACGTGACCGCTGGTGACCTTGTAGATGTTCGGGTGCAGCTTGATGAGCTTGTCCCAGATCTGCTCGCCATCGTTGCCTCCGCCCAGCTCGGGATACTCGGCCGGGTCTCCGTTGTCCTCGGGTCCCAGCCGGGTGTTGTCGCTGTACATGTAGCTGTGCGTGTTGATCTGCACGTGGCAGTCGGGGTGCTGTCGCACGACCTCGTTGGCCCAGGCGAGGACGTCGTCGGTGGGACCGAACGCCATGCTGATGACGAGGAACTTCGCGAACCCGGCGTCGACGAGGTGCCAGGTGTTCGAGCTGGTCTCGTCGAAGCTGCCCCCGAACGTCGGCATCGCGCGGAAGCGCTGGAGCGGGAAGGTGCTCTCCCACTCGACCATGTCGCGGCGGGCGCTCGGGGAGCCCGCGACGCCGTCGCCGGGGGCCATGTCGTGGTTGCCGGGGGCAACGGTGTACGGAACACCGCCGTCCTCGAGGATCTTCAGGGAGGCGTCAGCCTCGATCCACTGCTCACGCTTCTTGGGCTGGTTCACCACGTCGCCCTCGTGCACGACCAGCCGGATGTTGTCGGCGCGGGCCCGCTCTCGAATGTAGAGCGTCTGCGCGCGGAAGATCTCCGGGAAGCTCTCCGAGTAGTATTGAGTGTCCGGCAGGATCGCGAGGGTCACCGAGTCGCGCCCAGCGCCGAGCGAGGCGAGGATGAAGGGCCGCACGGCGAACGCGCCCGCCGCCGTCGCGGCAGCGCCCAGCAGGACGTTGCGCCGCGTCCAGGCGGGCGCACGCTCCATGCGATCTTCGGGGGACGACTTCCCGACGGACCGACCGCCCCACAGGCCGCGCCCCACGAGACGGTCGATCCGGCCGGCGAGCAGATCGATTCGAGCCACGCCCGTTTATCGTGGGTTCGAGGCTCGAGTTGTCCCCGGCTGCGCGCTCGACCGATGCGCGGCACCTCCGTGTACATCGTTCGAACGGGCCGCTCGGAGCCCTTCTGCGCCGGAAGAGCGCGGGGACCCTCGTGTTACCAGGTCCCCAATCAAAGCAGCAGATCGGGCTTCGCGGTGTTCGCGATCCGGTTTCTCAGGCGCTTCACCAGCTGAGCGAGCAGCACCAGCCCGAAGAACGAGAGCGCGGCCCCCCAGCCGAAGCGCGACAACGGGCTCTCCACCGTGGCGAGCACGAACAGCCCGCCACCGAGGAGGAGGCCGCTGCCGAACAGCGACAGCGTGTGCCCCCACAGACTCTCGATCGTGAAGCCGCGCTTGCACTGGCTGCACTCGTACACGTACTCGGTGCCCGTCGGGACACCGTTGTGCGTTCGCCGCGTGATCTTCGCGGCCGCGGCGGTGCCCCCGCAGCTCGCGCACGTCCGGAGCGGCGGACCGTCGCGATACCGGATCTGGGGAACTGGCGCATCGGGGACCACCGGGTTGGCGCCGTCCGCCCGAGACCGGCGCCAGGCGATCGCCAGAAGAACGACACCGATGAAGATCGGGAGCGTCAGGACACCCGCAATCCAGAGGCCGATCAGCTTCCCGCGCGGATGGATCGTGAAGCGCGCGCCGCACGCCTGACACCGATAGTCGCGCGTCGACGAGCCGGTGGCCGCACCGAAGACGCTGTGCTTCCAGTCCGAGACGAGCACGACCGCAGAAGCTTCACACCGGCGGCATCGCCGGACCTCCGTCGAATGGACCACGCGGCCTTCTATCGCGTTTTCGTCGCGCGCGAAGCTGCCGGGGTCACAACGTCCTCACGAAAGTGTGTCCTCGGCGACGACCGTCCAGTCCCGGTGGCCGTTCCCCTGGTCGATCGCCTCGTCCATGCGGGCCGCGATCGAAGGGAGCGCAGCGAGCTCGACGTTGGCGCGCGCCGCCTCTTCGAGCATCAAGCGGGCGTCCTTCCTCGCCATGGCCAGCTCCCACGAGGGCTCGTCGAAGCGCCCGGCGATCATGCGCTGCATCCGCGCCGGCAGCGTGGTCCCGGGGTTGAAGTGCTCGAGCAGGGTCGCCGCCTCACGAGGTGGGACGCCGAGGGCCTTCGCCAGCGCGAGCATGTCCGCGAGACCGGCGTTGAGAAACATGAGCAGCAGGTTCCCGAGCAGCTTGAAGGACGCGGCCGCCTCCGGCCGCTCACCCAGATCGAGGAGCTTTCCCGTCATGGCCCCGAGCGCGTCCCGCACGGGATCGATCCGTGCGCGATCTCCGGACACGAGCATCATGCCGGTGGACTCGAGCGCGTTCTGCGGCCCCATGAAGACGGGTGCGTGCACGAACGTCGGCCAGCGCTTGCTGCGCGCCAGCGCGCCGGTAGCGGAGGTGGTGGTGTGATCGACGATGATCACGCCCGGCGCGAGCTCCGCACGCTCGATCACGCGGTCGACGGCGTCGTCGTCCGAGAGGCTCAGGTGCACGCGAAGAACCCCGCGTGCAGCCTCGGCCGGATCGGAGAAGACCTTCGCACCGACCTCTTCGAGCGGGCGCGCCTTCTCCTCCGTCCGGTTCCAGACGCGCACGTCTTCACCGCGACGGCGCAGCGCCCGCACGAAGCCCGAACCGATCAAACCTGTTCCAAAGAAAGCGACCATGGAGGTCACTCTACGTTCGCCGTCACTCTTTTTCCCAGACCGGCGGGCGTTTCTCGAGGAAAGCGCGCATGCCCTCCTTCTGGTCGGCGGTCGCAAAAATGAGCCCGAAGACCTGCGCCTCGAAGTCACAGGCCGCGCCCAGCTCGACCTCCTCCCCCCGACGCGCCGAGCGCTTGGCGAGCGCCACCGCCGTGGGCCCGTTCTTGACGATCGCCTGCGCGATCTCGCCCACGCGCTCCCGGAGCTTCTCGGCAGGTACGACCTCGTTTACCAGCCCGATGCGGAGCGCCTCGTCGGCCTTGATCGTCGCGCCGGTGTATAGCAGCTGCCGCGCCATCGCCGGGCCGACGCGGCGTCCCAGGCGCACCGTTCCGCCGAACCCGGGGGTGACGCCAAGCGCGACCTCGGGCTGACCGAACCGCGCCCGGTCCGACGCGATGGCGAAGTCGCAGGCCAGCATCAGCTCGCAGCCCCCGCCCAGGGCGAAGCCGTTGACCTCGGCGATCACCGGCAGCGGCAGCGACTCCAGCTTCATCAGCGTTCGCTGGCCCAGCCACGCGAACTCGCTCGCCTGCACCGCGCCCAGCCCCGCCATCTCCGAGATGTCCGCGCCGGCGACGAACGACTTCTCTCCGCCGCCGGTGATCACGACGACGCGCGTCCGGCGATCGATGGCCTCGATCGCGCGATCGAGCTCGATCATGGTGGCGCGATCGAGCGCGTTCAGGACCTTCGGGCGATCGATGACGATGCGGGTGACAGCACCTTCGGTCTCGACCTTCAAGCTCTCGTACATGGCGGCCGAGCCTAGCAGAGTCCTGGCCGTTATCGGCGACATGAAGTCGCCTACGCCGTCAATACCGGACGGTGTTGCTGATCCGGACCTCGTCGATGTCCCCGAAGAAGCGATAGATCGCCCCGCCCGCACCCTCGCGCTGGGCGCCGATCCACGCCGTCGACGACGACGCGGTCCACTGGATTGGGCCGGCGGCCTGCGCGACCTGCACGCCATCGACGAACAGCCGCAGACCGGCCGCGGTGCTGACGGTGGCGGCCACGTGGGCCCAGGTGCCGTTGGTGAGCGCCGCCGCGGCGGTGGCGCTGGTGACCAGCCCGGCCGCGCTGCGGGTCTCGAAGAACAGCGAGCCGTCGTCGAGTGCCAAGAGGCGCACGCCCGGGCCGGGCGCGAGCGCGTCCCGATCGCTGTAGAGGACCGCGCGCGTCCGTCCATTGAACGCCGCCCCGGCCTTGCGCACGGTCATCTCGAACGTGGCGTTGCCCGGCGCCGGCGCGCTCTTCTGCGTGTCGATCCAGCCCTCTTCGCCGGCCGTCATCGCCGCCTGGTAAGCGTTGCCGAGCGCGGTCGCCCGCGAGGTCACCTGGGCCCAGGTCCCCGAGAGGATCGCGTTCGGCGCGCCGCCGCACTCGTCGACCAGCGGTGTCGGGTTGTCGAAGGAGAACAGGCTCACGCAGCTCCCGTCCGCCAGCAGCGGCCTGAGATAGAAGGGCTCGAAGACCGCGTTGACCGTGACGTTGCCGCTGAGCGTCAGCATGCAAGTTGGGTTGACGCCGGCGGCGGCGCAAGCCCCGCCCCACCCACCGAAGACCGCGGTCCCCTGGGGCGCCGCCGTCAGGGTGATCTGCGCGCCTCCGGCAAAGCTGGCGTTGCAGGTGGGCGCGCAGCTGATCCCCGCCGGATTCGAGGTGACGGCGCCGGGGCCGGTGACCGCGACCGTGACGCTGATCTGCCCCACGTCGAATTGAGCGCTGACGTCGGCGGCCGCGTCGACGGTGATCATGCAGGTCGCGTTGACGCCGGCGGCCGCGCAGGCGCCGCCCCAGCCGGTGAAGGCGTTCGCGGCGTCAGGCATCGCGGTGAGTGTGAGCGCCGTGCCCGGCCCGAACGACGAGGTGCAGGTGCCGCCGCAGTCGATCCCGCTCGGAGTCGACACCACGCGTCCCGTACCGTTCCCCATCTTCGTCACGGTGACCGGGTACGCGACGCCGTCGAACGTCGCCGTGACGTTCTGGGCTCGGTCCATCGTCACCACACAGTCGGCCGCTCCGGTGCAGGCACCGCTCCAGCCGGAGAAGGTCGAGGCCGGCGCCGCGGTCGCGGTGAGCGTGACCACGTCCCCCTCCACGAAGTCCATGGCGCAGGTCGCGCCGCAGTCGATGCCGGCGGGCGACGAGACCACCAGACCGGCGCCCGCCCCCGCCTTGGTCACGGTGAGCGGATACGTCTGCGTGTCGAACCGCGCCCCGACGGTGCGGGCCTGGTCCATCGTCACCACGCAGGTCCCGGTACCCGAGCAGGCGCCGGACCAGCCGCCGAACGTCGAATTGTTCGCCGCCACCGGCACCGCCGTCAGCGTGACCATCTCGTCGAGCATGTAGCCGTACTCGCAGGTGCCGTGCCCGATCGAGCCGCGACCGCAGTTGATCCCCGCCGGCGCCGAGGTCACGCGCCCGCTGCCGAACCCCGACGTCTGGACCGTGAGCAGGTACCCCGTCGGATCGAACCGGGCGGCGACGGTCTTGTCTCCGTCCATCGTCACCATGCACGTGAGGTCGGTCCCGGTGCACGCGCCCGTCCATCCTCCGAAGCCCGAGAGCGCGAACGGCGTCGCCGCCAGCGTGATCGTGGTCCCCTGGGGAAAGGCGCGCTCGCACGACGGACCGCAGTTGATCCCGCCGGGCGAGGAGGTGATCCCGCCCGAGCCCGCGCCAATCGTCTGCACGGTCAACAGCTGACCCGGGACGCACTGCCCGTCGGAGCACACTTGGTCGCCCGGACAGGCGGCCGGCGTCCATTCGTTGCCGCGCGCGCCGCAGGTCTCGACCGCCTCCTCCTCGACGCCGAGCGCGCAACGCTTCGCGCCGGGGGTGCAGATCTTGAGGATCGTCAGCTCGAAGTCGAGCCGGTTCTCCTCGCGCGTCCCGACGGGGATCGCCTTGGTGGTGATCGTCTTGGTGACCGACTCGTAGCCGTCGATCGTCGCGGTCACCTGGTACCGAACCGCGACCTTGGGTCCCTCGGCGATGACGAACGCGCCGCCGGCGTCGGTCGCCACCTCCTCCGTGGCGGGCATCGTGCTGACTCGCACCCCCTCGAGCGGATCACCGGTCTCCGTATCGATCACCTGCCCGACGATCGTCGTGTTCGTATCGACCTCCGGGTCCCCGGTGTTGCACGCCACCAGAGCCACGAGGAGGCCGGACGCCCTCCCGATTCGCATGTCCCCCGGAGCTTAGCGGGCTCTACAAGACGCGCGCGAGCATCACCTCGCCATACACGCGCAGAGCCTCCAGGAATGGCTCGGATTCGTCAATCGGGAGCTCGAGACGCTCGCTCCAGGTGGGACCGGGAAGCTGCTCCTCCAGCGAGGCGAGCCGGAGGAGGCCCTCATCCATCTGGCCCAGGAGCAACAGCGCCGGCAGCCGCTGGATCTTCGACTTGCCCGCGGTCTGCACCAAATATTGGAACTGGCGGACGGTATCGACGTGCCGATCCTGGCGCGCGTCGGCGATGTAGATCAGGCCGTCGAGCCCCACGAACAGGCCGCGCATCCGCACGTCGGCCTTCTCCAGCCCGTGCCACTCGTAGATCTCGAGCTCGACCGGGCGGCCCTCCCGCTCCGCTTCGATCGGGAGCACGCCCATCTGCGTCGGGCCGATCACCGAGGACCCGAAGGTCTCCCGCCGTCCGGCCCGGCCGATCTGGTCCAGCCGATCGGTCTTTCCCACGGCCGGCGGTCCCGCCAGGACCACCTTCAGGATCAAGCGGTCCCGCTTCAGATCGACGAACGCCATCGCGTGCGCTCAGGATAACCGCTTCCGCTCCACCGCGTCGATGATCTGGGCCTCGAGGTGGACACCGTCGAAGCGATTGATCTCCTGGAGACCGGTCGGGCTGGTCACGTTGATCTCCGTCAGATACCCGCCGATGACGTCGATGCCCACGAACAGCAGCCCGCGCCGGGCCAGCTCCGGTCCCACGGCCCGGCAGATCTCCTGGTCGCGCTCGGTCAGCACCGACTTCTCGGCGGCGCCGCCGACGTGCAGGTTCGCCCGCAGGTCGCCGGCCCGGGGCCTGCGATTGACCGCGCCGATGGGCTCGCCGTCGAGGAGGATGATGCGCTTGTCCCCTTCGTGCACCGACGCGATGAACGCCTGGGCCTCGATCATCACGCGCCCCTCGTTGGTGAGCAGATCGATCGCCGAGCCCAGGTTCATGTCGCCCCGGCCCACGCGAAGGATCCCGAAGCCGCCCGCGCCGCTGAGCGGCTTCACCACCGCATGCTCGACCTCCTCGACGAACTGCCGCAGCCGGGCCCGATCCGCGGTCACGAGCGTCGGCGGCATCAGGTCGGGGAAGAAGAGCGCCGCCAGCTTCTCGTTGTAGTCGCGGAGCGCCGAGGGCCGGTTCACCATCACGACGCGAGAGGCGTCGACACGGTCGAGCACCAGGGTGGCGAGGAAGTAGTTGGCATCGACCGGCGGGTCCTTGCGCATGAAGACGGCGTCGACCTCGTCGAGCGCCAGCCGTACCGGTGCCCCCAGCTGGTAGTGATCGCCTCGCTGGCGGCGAACCACGACCGGCCGCACCGTCGCGAAGGGCGCGCCCTCGGCCAGCTCGAGCGCAGTGATCTCCGCGTAGTAGACCTCGTGCCCTCGCTGGTTCGACTCGAGCATCAGCACGAAGGTCGAATCGGCGTCGATGTTGATGCGATCGATCGGATCCATCAGGAAGACGAACTTCAGCGCCATCCCGGCGGTCTTCGGCGAACGCCCGGGCCCCGTCAAGCGACATGGTAGACTCGGACGATGCTCGACGCCTGGCTCCGCAGCCTCGCTTCGGCGAAGGTCTCGATGGGCGACGTCGACGCGATCCGCGCCGAGCTGTCGGCGTGGCTGGAGCTGATCGATCGCATCCGGGACGGCGAGACCTGGGCCGAGGGAGAGCTGATGCGGCTCGTCTCCTTCCACGCCCGCAACCTGGGGGCAGATGGACACCCGGCCTCCGCAGCGCTGATGCAAGTCGCCTTGCTCGAGGACGCCCTCGAGGACGGCGGGCGGCGCGCCGACACGCGAGCCCTCACCTCGAGGATGATGCAGCTCGTCGCCGACGCCCACGAGGCCGGTCTGGCCCAGCGGCTCGCCGCCCGTCATCGCGGCGAGCTCGCGCGCTCATCCCCCGTGATCCGGATCGGCGACCGCGCGGTCGTGGGCTTCCTCTGCGGCCCACTCCACGCCGATCTCCTCGACGCCCTTTTCGGCCGGATCCTCCGGGAGTGCGTCCGCACCGGCGCGCACATCGCGGTGATCGACACGCTCGGCACGAACGCCGACGACGAGCTCTTCTATCGGACGGTAGAGGGCATGCAGCGGATGCCGCCCGGCGATCGACTGCGGATCATCCTGACCGGGCTGCCGGACCTCATGCACGCGCGAACCGGGTTGAACACCGCGGGCGCCAACCTGTCGAAGATCGCGCTGGCGGGCGACGTCAGCGAGGTCATCTCGGAGCTGGGCGCGTGAGCGTCGTCTTCAGACCGTGACCATCGCGCCGACGACCCGCCTCAATCCCGCCCGTCGACGTAGGCGACCTGCCAGCGGCGGCCAGGCTCAGGCCGGGGGCGTTCGGCGATCGCGTGGGCCTTCAGGGTCGGCGGTCTCGGCCGGGGCAGCGCGAGCACCGCGGCCATCTCCGGCGGGAGCACGACCTTGTACATCCGCGCCCCGACGGTGCCGTCGAGGGCGCTCGGGTTCGTGAGCCGCTGGAGCTGCGCGCCGCTCGGCGGCAGCGGGATGGGATCGTTCGGATGCGATCCCGAAGACGTCGCCGACCTCGAGGACCGGGCGGCGCACCAAATCGAAGAGCTCGAACAGCCCCGGCGCCCAGCGCGGCTGGTACCAGAGCTTGCCTTGGGGCGGCGCCGGCAGGGTCTCGCCGGCACGCAGCTGGACGACGTCGCCCATCTTCGCTGCCCGAATGCCCAAGTCCCTAAAGAATCCGCCAACTTCGTCGAGTCGCATGCCTGCCGGGCTTGTTATCGGCGACACAGTGGAATGTGGTGCGTGGTACGATAAATCGCGTTCACAATCCTTCGGACTTCGTCGGGGCTCTTCGCCCAGGCGCAACCTGCCCGCAATCGCCCTCGCCTACGATGGCAGCATGAAGCTGAACCGAAAGATCCTTGCAGTCACCACGGGCGCCGTCCTCCTGGCCGGCGGCCTCTCCGCTGCTGCGCTCGCCGGCCCCGGCGGCCACGGCCGCTTCGCGCACCGCGGCGGTCGCATGGGGATGATGGGCGCGATGCCCGGCCTGCGCCTGCTCCACCTGGCCGAGACGCTCAACCTGAGCGACGAGCAGGAGCTGGCGGCGATCAAGATGCGCCGCGAGATCCGCGAGGAGGCCCAGCAGAACCGCCAGCAGATGGCGAGCATCTTCTCCGACGTCCTGATCGAGCTGGAGAAGCCCGAGCCCGACGCCGCGCGCCTGCACCAGATCGTCGACCAGACCAGCGCACGCATGACCAAGCTGGCACACGCCTCCGTCGACAAGTACCTCAAGTTCCAGCGCACGTTGACCCCGGAGCAGCGCCAGCAGCTGGTCGACCACGCGCGAATGATGAAGGAGCGCCGTGAGCAGTTCCGTAAGTCTGGTTTCCAAAAGTAAGATCGACGCGTTGCCCGTGCGAACGATCCTGGTCATCGACGACGACGAGCGCCTGCGTGGGCTCGTCGCCGAATACCTCGGGGGCCGCGGCTTCACGGTCGAGACCGCTGAGGACGGCGAGCGCGGGCTCGAGCTCCTTCGTTCGGGGACGATCGATCTGGTCGTCCTCGACGTGATGCTCCCGGGCCCCGACGGCTTCGAGGTGATGCGCGAGGTCCGGAAGTCCTCTCGCGTCCCGGTGATCATGCTGACCGCGCGCGGCGACGAGACCGATCGGATCGTCGGCCTCGAGATCGGGGCCGACGACTACATGCCCAAGCCCTTCAACCCGCGGGAGCTGCTCGCCCGCATCCAGGCGGTGCTGCGCCGGGTCGAGATCCCGCGGGAGGAGCCGGCGGTGCTGAGCGCCGGCCCCATCGTGATCGACGCCGATCGCCGGACCGTCACGCTCGGGGACGAGCTGGTCGATCTCACCACCACCGAGTTCGAGATCCTGCGGACGCTGATCGCGAACGCAGGGCGCGTCATCCCGCGCGAGCGGCTGATGGAGCTCGCGCGCGGCGAGGACTTCGCCGCCTTCGAGCGCTCCGTCGACGTCCACATCAGCCACATCCGCCGCAAGCTCGGCGATGATCCGCGCCACCCGAGCTTCGTGAAGACCGTTCGGGGGATTGGGTACACGATCCCCAAGAACCCCGAAGCATGAGCCTGCGCGTCCGCCTCACGCTGCTCCTGTCGCTGGTGGTGATGAGCAGCCTCTTCCTCGCCTGGCAGTTCACGCGCCGCGCAGTGCTGAGCCCGTTCACCGAGGAGGTCCTCGAGCATCACCTCGACGCGGTCCACTTCGTCGCCGACGAGCTCCAGGGCGGCGCCGACGCCCACCGGCTGGGCCGGCGGCTCGGCCTCAACGTCCAACGCGTGCCCGAGCCGCCGCCGTTCGTACGCCGGATCCAGCACGGCCGTGCCGGCCCGCGTTGCCAACATCGGCGCCACGACGGGATCGAGATGTACTTCTGCTTCGGACGGCGCGCACCGGTCGCGCTGCGCGCCGCGGACGGCAGCTGGATCATGGTTCGCCGCGACCTCGACGTTCAGGCCCCGGGACGGCGCATCGGCTACGTGCTGCTGGTGATCGCGGCCGTCGTGATCGCGTTGTCGGCATGGATCGCAGTGCTGGTGATGCGGCCGCTCAAGACCTCGATCGCAGCGATGGAGCGGATCTCCGCCGGAAATCTCAGTCACCGGCTTCCCGAGACCGGCAGCCGCGAGCTTTCCGAGGTCGGTCGAGCCTTCAACTCGATGGCGGACCGGGTGGAGAAGACGCTGCGCGCCGAGAAGGAGCTGATGGCCGGGATCTCTCACGAGCTCCGCACGCCGCTCGCGCGCCTGCGCCTCGAGGTCGAGCTCCTCCGCGAGACCGAGGTGCCGGCGAAGCGGCTCGATGCGATGGAGAACGATCTCGAGGAGACGGATCGCCTGATCGGTGAGCTGCTCGAGATGTCGCGGCTCTCCCTGGGCGAGCGTCAGATCGCGGAGGGCGAGGTCGACCTGATGCGGGTCGCCCGCGAAGCCGCCGATCGGAATCCGCTCCCGGATCACGACCTGATCGTCGAGGGCATGGCCGAGCCGCTGGCCGGGGATCACGATCGGCTGGTGCGCGTGGTGGTGAACCTGATCCAGAACGCGGGAAAGTACGCGCCGGCGGGGACCGAGGTGCGGGTGAGGGTGGACGGGCGGAAGCTGGAGGTGCTCGACCGCGGACCCGGCGTGGCCGCCGAGGATCTCGACCGTCTCTTCGAGCCGTTCTACCGGGGCATCCGCAACAAGTCGAAGTCCACCGGGCTCGGCCTGGGCCTCATGATCGCACAGCAGATCGTCCTGCTTCACTCGGGGAGGATCACCGCCCACAACGCCGAGGGCGGCGGCCTGGCGATCATGTTCGAGCTCCCAGAGGGAAAACTTCCAGCGGCGAGTGAATCGCACCCTCGGAGCTGAGACGGCTCTCGACGAGTGTGAAGTCGGTGATTGAAAAAGCGCCGGACGACCAGCCAGCGTGGCGCTCGAGAAAGCGCCTGACCATCACGGGCGGGCTGTTCTTGAGCCTCGCAAGCGTCAGGTGGGCCGTGAACGGGTGATCTGCCGGCGTCAATCCGACTTGCACCGCGGCGCGATCGATCAGCTCGGCCAAGCCGTCAATCTCGCGCTCCGGTCGGAGCCCGCACCACAGGACGCGCGGTGGATGTCCGAAGGTGCCCACACCCTCGACCTGGAGCGAAAACGCCGCCACGGTGATCTTGCGCAAGGCGGGGCGGAGGATCGCGACTGTGTCCTCGTCGACCTCTCCGAGAAAACGGAGCGTCACGTGGAGCTGTTCCGAGGCCACCCACCGCACCCGCGGGATCTCGGAGCGCAGCGCTGCCAATGAAGCCCGTATCTCGTGCGGCAGTGTGACCGCTACAAACAGCCTCACAGTGCCACGCTAGCCTACGCCGGCCGACCTGCGATAGCTTTCCATCCCTGATGGCCCTCTTCCGGAAGGACGGCGAGGAGCGCGTTGCGGAGCTCCTTCAAGAGGCCGAGCTCTCCCGGATGAAGGGGGACGGCAAGAAGAACCGCAAGTTGCTCGAAGAGGTCATCGCGATCTACTCGAAGGCTCAGAACTACACCGCCGCCGCCGAGATCTCGGAGCGGCTCAAGGACCACGCGCGCGCGGCGCGCTATTGGTTTCGGAGCGGCGACTTCAAGCGTGCGGCGCGCGAGCACCTGGCGGCCGGCGAGCACCAGTCGGCGATCGAGCTCTACGAACGGTCGGGCGAGTATCTGAAGGCTGCCGAGGTCCTCGAGGAGCAAGGCGATTTGGTTCGCGCGTCGATCCAGTACGAGAAGGCGGGCGACCCGCTGCGCGCCGCCGACATCCTGTGGAGCGCGGTCAACCGGCACGCTGCGGCGCTGCCGTCGTCCGAGGTCCCCGCCGCCTGCCGCCGGGCCGGCGATCTCTATGCCGGGTTGGGGCGGACCGAGCAGGCGGTCGAAGCCTTTCAAAAGGGTGGACATGTCGCGCAGGCGGCGAAGGCGTTGGAGCGCGCGAAGCAGCCCGAGGCCGCGCTGGCGCTGCTCTCCGGCGCCGGCGATCTGCTCGGCGCCGCCGAGGTGGCCCGGGCCGCCGGCATGATCGAGCGCGCCTCGATCCTGCTGGCGATGCGCGCCGAGAACGCGGGTCGCATGATCGAGGCGGCCAGCCACTACGAGCAAGCGGGGCAGCTCGGTCAGGCCGCGATGCTGTACGAGCTCGGCAGCGACCTGCCGCACGCGGCCTCGGCCCACGAGCGCGCCGGGAACCTCGAGACGGCGGCCAGCATCTATCAGCGGATCGGAGACACCTCGCGCGCCGATCGGTGCCTGCGCGCGCTCGGCCGGCATCAGGAGGCCGATCGGGTGTCCTGGGATCCGGACACCAACGCGGTCCGCGAGATCTACGACGACGGCGACTACCTGCAGGCCGCGGAGGGCTTTTTGCACGCGGCCCGCAACGGCAAGCGACACTGTTACGACGAGGCGATCAAGTGCCTGGAGATGATCGATCCGGGCCAACCCAGCTACCTGAAGGCACGGACCATGCTCGCCGAGGCGACCGCCGAGATCGGCGACAAGCGCGGCGCGATCGACATCCTGTGGCGCGTCGTCGACCGGCTCACGCCGACCACGGCCCACTGTCCGATCCTCTACCAGTACGCGCGGCTCCTCGAGGGTGAGGGCTTCCTGGCCGAGGCGCGCGACGTGTACCGGAACATCGTCGTGCTCGAGCCGAGGTTCGGCGACGTCACCGAGCGCATGCGCTACATCGCCGAGCGCTCGACGCCGCCGTCGCAGAAGTTCCGCACCATCGTCGGCACGCCTGCGACACCGCCCACGCCCAAACCTCTCTCGCTCGCCACCGAGGACGAGGACGCCGGCGAGCTCAATCTCCTCGACGCGGACTCGCCCCGGTCACTGGCGTCGTCGGCGTGGGACAGCGGAGAGCTGCTCGGCCTCACCTCGGCGCGCGCGCTCGACGGGATCGTCCTCCGTAAGCGCTTCCGGCTCGAGCGGCAGCTGGGCGGCGGAGGGCAGGCGCGCGTGTTCCTCGCCCGCGACACCGTGCTCGATCGGCCGGTCGCGATCAAGGTGCTGCACGAGTCCGTGGCCGTCAGCGAGCAGGGGCTGGAGAAGTTTCTCCGCGAGGCCCGCCTGGCCGCGCGCATCCATCACCCAGGCTGCGTGGCGATCTTCGACTTCGGGCACGAGCACGGCCTCACGTTCATCGCGATGGAGTACATCGAGGGCTCGTCGCTGGGCGATGTGCTGCGCGACGGTCCGCTCGAGGCCTTCCGCGCGCTCCAGATCGCGAAGGAGGTGGCCGAGGCGCTCGCGGCCGCCCACGCCGCCGGCGTCATTCACCGCGACGTGAAGCCGGAGAACATCCTGATCGACGAGTTCGATCGCGTGCGGTTGACCGACTTCGGCGTCGCCCGCGCGACCGAGGGCGACACGACCGGCGGCATCTTCACCGGCACGCCCAAGTACATGTCGCCCGAGCAGGCCAACGGCGATCAGCTCGACACTCGCACGGACATCTACTCGCTCGGTGCCGTGCTCTTCGAGATGCTGGCGGGAAAAGCGCCGTTCGACGGGTCCCTCGCCTCGATCGCCGTGCGTCTGACTCAGCCCGCCCCCGAGCTACCGCGACACCCGCCGATCCCGGACAGCGTACGGAGCGTGGTGAAGCGTTGCCTCGAACGTCGCTCCGAAGACCGGCCCGCGTCCGTGCAGGGCCTG
The DNA here is from genome assembly GCA_963803435.1 of uncultured delta proteobacterium. Taxonomy (GTDB): domain Bacteria; phylum Myxococcota; class Kuafuiibacteriia; order Kuafuiibacteriales; family Kuafuiibacteriaceae; genus CAWDML01. Next base: position 3,014,999 of record CAWDML010000001.1, read on the forward strand.
CTCAAAGAGCTCGACTCGGCGATGTCGGACGTCACAGGCACGGCGATGAGCCGGACAATCTGAGGCGATCGGCCCGACGGTGAGAGCCCGAAGCACCGCGTTGATCCTGCTCGCGCTCGGGTGGCCGTCGCGCGCGCGGGCGGTCGAGGTGCCAGTGGGCGAGTGGCTGCGGAAGCCGGGCGTTCGACTCCTCGCCGTGCAGAGCATCCCGGAGAAGTGTGCCGAGTGCGGAGGGGAGACGGCCCGCTGGAAGGCCCTCGCCGAGCGCCATCGCGACGACGGGCTCCGGGTCCTCACGATCGTCGCGCGGGATCCGCTGCTCGGGTGCATCGATCCCGGGTGGGCGCCGGACGCCACGGTCTGCGACGTCAACTACGACGGCCTGGCAAAGCAGTGGCGGCTGCCCGAGCACGCGCCGGCGGCCTTCCTCTTCAGCTGGACGGGCGACCTCCTGGTGGAACGGGGCGAGCTCGGCGCCGTCGAGCGCGAGGTCGAGCGTCAGCTCGCGTCGACCCCCGAGATCGTGATCGACGTGCGCGAGAGCGATCATCCCGACGAGCTGGTGCCGGCGCTTCGCGACGCAATGCTCGAGAGCCGGCTCTATCGCCCGGCGCCGCCGCCGACCGAGCGCGCGCGGATCGCCCGCCTCGGACCGGGTCCCTACGCGAAGATCCATCTGGCGCTGCCCACGTGCGTCGGCCGGAACGGACGGATAGGCGACGCGATCCTGGCCGCACACCGAGCCCGCGGAACGATCGATCTGACGCTGCGCTCGGAGGCGGGGTGTCGGGTGGCCACCGTTTCGGAGCGTTTTCGCTCGGTGAAGCACGCCGTCGCGGCGTTGATCGCCGCCATCCCCCGTCACGTCGAGATGCCCGAGGTGCCACCACCACCGCAGATCGCGTCGGGCGAGCTGATCGAGGACGCCGTGACGCCCGAAGGAAGGCTCCAGAAGTCGAGGCGGCTCCTCGCCACGCTCAGCGATCCGCTGGGCAAGCGGCTGGCGCAGACGGCCGCCAAGTATCTGGGACGAAGCGACCTCAAAGCACCCGGGCTGGCGCGGGCGATCCTGCGCGAGACGTTCTCCATCGACGTCGGCGCGACGCTCGCCGAGCAGCTCGCGAGCGGCCCCGAGGTCGTGCTGGACCTCCGCGATCCGGAGCGGACCCTCGCGCCGGGCGACCTGATCTTCTTTGTCTCGTATGCCTACGTCCCACGTAGCGTCATGGTTTACCTCGGTCACGGCTTGATGCTCGCGGCCGCGGACATCCGCGGTGTGGTCGTCGATCCTCTCCCTCCGGAGATCCCGTACTACTTCCAATCCGTGGCAAGACGGCCGCTTACTGCCGAACGGTGAGACGCAACCCACTGTCCTACATGTCCGATAACCTGGGATATGTATGGGCGTTGTGGGACGCTGGCGCTGATGATCGCGGTGCTCCCCCGCGCCGCCGAAGCCGGCGACCTGGGTGAGGCGCTCGACTTCATCGAAGACACCACCGGAGACGAGCTGGGCGGCGGCTGGCACGACCTGGCCGAGCCCGAGGTGACCGAAGCGCTGCCGATGCTGGTCAGCCGGGACGTTCGCCCGGGCGCCGCGCTCGACGAGTACGACTGCTTCGACTCCGCCGTCGATCAGACGGTCCTGCGTACCAGCGGCGAGGAGAAGTGGGCGCTCCGCTACTGCATGAGGACGCGCTGGAAAAGGGATCATCTGCGCGGCTACCGGACGCTCGGCGAGGTCCGGCTCAAGCGTTCCGATGTTGCGGGCGCCATCGCGATCGCAGCCCGCGAGACGCATGTTCCCGCTGCGCTGATCGATCTGATCATCCAGTACTCCTCCGGATATCGCCCCGGTGTGATCTCCGACGACGGACACTACGGGCTGATGCAGCTCAACCCCGAGCACCTCCGCGACGTCGGGCTCGAGTTCGACAACCTTCTCGACCCCCAGGAGAACATCCTGGTGGGCGCGCGCTATCTGGCCCGCCTCACGATCCACTTCAGCGACGTGAAGATCGCGCTGGGTGCCTACCACGTCGGCGCACGCGCGGTGGACGAGGGCGGCGGCGACCTGCCGAACGATCGCGCCTCCGTCTGGTTCACGCGCGCGCTGCTGAACCTGTACTACTCCACGCTCCGCGAGGTGCCGAAAGAGATCGGCGCGGACAGCATGGCGTTCGTGTTCGAGTGGTTGGACTGAGCGAGGAGGCTCAGCTGAGGATCGGGCCGAGCACGACGCCGGCGGCCAGCGACGCCAGGCTGATCGCGAGCAGGAGCAAGAGGAACACCAGCGTGGAGCGGAGGCGGGACCTGCGGGGGCGCTCGATCAGGCCGCTCGGCTGATCGTCGTCATCGTCGCGAGCCGCCGGGAGGAGCTTGGTCGGCGCGGTCTCGAAGCGGGGACGGCGGATGAAGAGGGTCTCGACCGAGGACTGGCGGGGGGCCGGGACCTGGATCTCGGCGATGCGAACGTGGAGGTTACAGTCCGACTCTTCGAACGGCAGGGGCGAGTGACCCACCTGGACCGTTTGCGCCGTGTCGAGGTCCGGCAGGAGGAGATCCTCCGTCAGGTGGCGGCGATGACTCACCGTTGCGCAGTATCGATGAGAACGTCACCTTGGTCCCTTACCTGCTGCTTTCAGGTGCGCGACGCCGGCGAGGAAGGAGCGCCGCGAAGAGGAACGAGACCACCAGCATGCCGAACGCCCACGGGAGCGCGCGGGCGGCGAAGCGCGGTGGGTCCTCGACCGGAGGAAACTCGGCGACGACCGTCGAGCTCCGGACGCGGTCGGGGTGGCCGCGATGGCAGAGCTGGCAGTCCTGGATCGCCGGGTGGTCGGGCGCGTGGCACTGGCCGCAGGCGTTCCGGATGCTGCGGCCGTCGGAGCGAGCGGCGTGGCAGCGGAGGCAGGCGACGCCCTCGGACTCGTGGCGGACGTGGAAGGCGACATCCGCGGGAGCATCAATCCGGAACTCGGCCACCAGGCGCGGCGCGGTGCGCACGAGGTTCTCGTGCGGGTTCTCGTGGCAGCGGTTGCAGTCGAGGATCGCGGCGGCGGCCGGGTGGAACGCGGCGCCGCGGTGCTCGATGTGGCAACCGACGCACTCGATGTCGGCGGCCACGTGCCCGCGCGTGGGGCGGTTGTCGGGGTGGCAATCGAGGCAGCGCAGCGTCGAGATCCGACCGGCGCCCACGTGGCAGGCGGTGCATTGATCGCGGTCGAGCTCGGCGGCGCGCGCGCGGAAATCTGCGGACTCGTGCGCGCGGGAGAGGCGGTTGCCGGCCAAGATCTCCGAGTCGCCGCTGGCCAACATCCACCCCGTCATCACCAGCCCGATCAGGATGGCGAGGATTGCGCTGCGCGCCCGGAAGACACCGCGGTCGAGGTCGGAGGTGGCGTACCAGACCAGCTCCGACGCCTTCTTCTTCCTCCTGAGCTCGGTGGTGGGGCGATCGCCGAGCGGGCGTCCGATCATGCCGAGGTTCTGCGTGGCGGCTCGCGCCGGCTGCTCGGTCATGCTGGGCGGCTGAAGATCGAGGCCGAGGCAGGTCGCCCCCAGCACCACCAGGATCGCGTAGCTGCCGACGCTGAGGACGTCACCGTCGGAGAGCCGCTCCTCGACCACGCGCCGTCCGTTGAGGAACGTGCCGTTGGAGCTGCCGACGTCGCGGATCAGGTAGCGGCCCTCGCGGTGGTCGACCACCGCGTGACGGAACGAGACGCCGGCCTCGTCGATGACGACGCCGCTGCCGTGCTCACGTCCGATCGTGACGGGCACGGTCCAGAACGGATCGAGCCGACCGTCGCGCTGCACCACCACCTTGGCGCCCTGTCCCCCGCCCGCGACCACGTCCTTGAGCTTGGCGGCGGCGGCGACGAAGCGGTCGTCGATCTGGAGCTCGGCGGCGCGCTGCTGGACCGCGGTCTTCTGCTGGCCGAGCGCGAGCATCCGGGTGGCGTTGACGATCGTGAGGCCCCGCTGCCGGGGCGCGATCTCGGTCTTGATCGATCCGATCGCGAGCATCTGTCCCCGTGCCGGGGCGTCGTTCGCGATCAGCTCGACGTCGGCGCTCTCGAGATCGACGTCGGCAAGCTGGAGGATCGTCTCCCCGATCTGCAGATGATCGCCGAGGACCAGCCCGGCGCGGCCCGCCACGCGATGGCCGTTGATCAGCGTGCCGTTGGAGGAGCCGAGATCGAAGACGGAGAAGCCGTTCGAGGTCCAGTCGACCTCGGCGTGGCGCTGAGAGAGCTGCGCGTCGTCGAACGTGACCGTGCACTCGGGCGAGCGTCCGATCGTGATCACCTGGCCCTGGACCAGCTGGATCGCCTGACCGCGGTACGGACCGCTGATGACCTCGAGGACGAACACTTACCAGAGCACCACCGTCATCAAGTGTCCGAGCAGCAGCGTCACCGCGATCGCCGAGGAGACCAGATGCATGGGCAGCCACGAGGTCAACAGCAGCTCGAAGGTCTGGCGCGAGGCGAGGATGCGAGAGAGCGCGATGTTCTCGCCGATACGGAGGGCCAGCGCGTGATCGGTCTCGGTGAGCGCCGGGAGCTTGCGGGCGCGCGCCTCCAGGGTGGCGCCCAGCTGTTTCGGCCCGATGCCGCGGCGCAGATAGGAGAGCCCGCCCTGCACCAGCTGGGCGGCGTGCTGCTCGATCTTCCTCCCGCGCTTCTCGTCGACGCCTGCCAGGAGCTCGGCGTTCGCATCGAGGAGCTCACGGATGCGCGGACCGACGTCCTCGGGGAGGAGCGCCTCATCCTCGGTGGCCGCCAGGAAGCGCGGGATCCAGGCCGAGGCGAGCTGCCCGCCGATCCCCACGATCATGGAGAGCGTGATCATCGAGAGCAGGAGCGAGGTGAGCACGGCGGTGGCGCCGTAGTTGGCGTGGAAGAGGATCACGCCGTAGAAGAGCCCGGCCACCACGGCGTGCACGCGGGCCCAGACCGCCAGCGAGCCGAGCTTGTGGGTGCGGAGCCGCTTCCGCAGCCCGATGGCGGCGAGGAGCGCGATCATGGCGGCGCCGGCCACACCTGCGTAGAGACCGAGCCCGCTCCAGCTGGTGGCGTGGGTCGCGCGGTGAAGGACGAAGCCGCCGATGGTGCTCACCGCCAGCGCGACCGCCTGGAGGACGCCGGTGACCGTGCCCGAGCGCCGCTTCTTGCTGGTGGTCTTGGCGGCCTGCGGCGTGCCCTCCTGCGTGATGGTCTTCGGCGCGATCGCCCGCAGCTCGTCGAAGTACATGCGCGGATCGATGCGGAGGACGGCCTCGACGGGACAGTTGTAGACGCAGGCCGCGAACTCGCGCTCGAAGCAGACATCGCACTTCACGGCGACGAGATCCGACGCGTTGTCGACCGACGCCTTGCCGGCGCGCGCCATCGAGATGTTGCCGAAGTCGCAGTTGCGCGCGCAGCTGCCGCAGCCGATGCAGGTGTCCTTGATGTAGACCTCACCGCCGATGTCGCGCGCGATCGCGCCGGTGGGGCAGCCGACCATGCACTCGGGCGTGGCGCACTGGAGGCAGCTGGTGGGGAAGTAGAGGTTCTCGTGGCGGCTGCTGGCGACGTCGCTGCGGCGGGTCATCTTCTTGCCGCGCCGGGCGATCCGGGAGAAGCCGTGGAGGTCGTCGCAGGCCTGGACGCAGTTGCCGCAGCGGACGCAGACGTCGAGGTTGATGATGAGCGCGGAGCGCGCCTGTCCCAGGCCCGCCTCCAGAACGTCGCGCACGAACCCCATCGAGGTCTTGCTCTTGAGGAGCCCCGACTGCTGGGCGGTGCGGCTGAGGCTGTAGCGACGGAACTCGGAGAAGAGCTCGGGCGCCTTGAGGTAGAGGCTCCACACGGTCGACCGCGGCACCACGACGCACTCGACCGGCTCGACCGCGACCGCGGTGGTGGCGTACGGCGCCGACTTGGTGGCCTCTTCGTCGCCGAAGAAGTCCTCAGGCCCGAGATACGCGACGATCTCCTCGCCGCTCCCTTGGACGCTGCGGCTGATGCGAACGAAGCCGGTGCGGACGATGAAGAAGGCCTGAGCGGGCTGGCCCTCGGTCGCGATCACGTCGCCCTTGGAGAAGGTCTGGAGCGTCGAGGTCTCGACCAGCATCTGGCGCGAAGCCTCCGCGAGCCGGCGGAAGAAGCGGCTTTGATCGACGAAGTTGAGGATCGCGTTGTGCGTGTAGAGATCCTCGAGACGCTTCCTGACCTGCCGGTAACGGCGGAGCGTCTGATCGAGGTGGATCTTGCGCAGCTCCAGCATGTCGCAGTTGACCCGTGCCTTCACGGACGCCTTGCGCTCGCCGCGGCCGAGCAGCGCCAGCTCGCCGAAGTACTCACCGGAGCGAAGCCGGCTGATACGCGTCACGCGACCGTCGCCGCCGAGCGCCTCGACGGTGGCTTCGCCGCGCAGGATCACGAAGAAGCTGTCGCCGTACTCTCCCTGGCGCACCACGTAGTCGCCGGCGGAGAACTCCGCCAGACGACCGGCCTCGAAGAGGCGTTGAATGGTCGCGTCGTCGACGCCGTCGAAGAGGGAGACTCTCCTCAGGAGCTCGGGACCGCTCAAAACACTTTCATCCCGCGAAACCGGTCGGATCCGCAAGGTGACTCGATCGACGTCCTGGAGTATTCGTGTGGGAGTGGCCGTCTCCGTACTGGTCTTCGCGCTGGCCCTCGCGACCCAGGCCGCCCCGCCCAAGGACGTCCGCGCCGACGTGACGAAACCGTTCTCCCACGACACCCACCTTTCGCAGCTCAGGACGGTCGCAGGGAAGGAGCGGCGGTACTCGTGCAGCGACTGCCATACCTTGAAGGCGGTCAAGGACGAGGCCTCCAAAACGGGGGTCATCCCGCGAAGCCAGGACGGCGAGCGCGGGAAGGCCTATCCGATCTGCGCGTCGCCGCGGATGCCGTTCCCGGCCCACGACAAGTGTATCGGCTGCCACGCCTCGGCGTTCTTCAAGCCGCCGATCGTGATCTGTACCAACTGCCATGTCGACGTGAAGATCACCGAGAAGTCGCCGCTCAAGGAGCAGACCTCAGCGCAGGCGCCCTTGCGCACCGAGTTCAGCCACCTGCTCCACCTCGATCCGACGCAGCGCGTGCGGAAGAAGTTCAAGATGGAGAAGGACTGTAGCTTCTGCCATCGCTTCGTCCGCGGCGGCGAGAAGGTGTTGCTCCCCGAGCATCCCCAGTGCTGCGAGTGCCACACCCAGCAGGACGTCGAGCCCAACATCAACGACTGCGCCGGCTGCCACTCGCGTCCGAGGAGCGAGCCGAACCCTGCGTCGATGGTGAAGAAGTTCAGCCACGCCCAGCACAAGACCGATCCGGCCACCAACCAGTCACTGGGCTGTCTCCGTTGCCACTTCGAGGTGCCGCGATCGCAGAAGATCGCCACCCTCATCCTCCCGAAGATGGCGACCTGCGTGGAATGCCATCAGGGCGAGCTGGCCTTCAGCTATGCGGAGTGTCTGAAATGTCACGAGAAGGGGATCGAGGCGCGGCTGGTGCCGCCGACGCATAAGATCAAGTGAGGATCAGCGGGAGGCTCGACCCTTCTTCTCCCGCTCGAGCTGCTCCTTGTAGGAGACCGAGTAGCGGGTCCAGGGACGCGCATCGAGGCGCGCACGGCTGATCTGCTCGTCGGTCCCCTCACAGATGCCGAACGTGCCCTCGTCGAACTTGCGTAGCGAGTAGTCGATCTCGCGCAGGAGCTTCACCTCCTTGTCGAGGAGGCGCATGTTGAACGCCTCTTCGGTCGCGCGGTTCGCTTGATCCATCTCCTCGATCAGATCGTTCGCATCGTCGATCCGAGCGGTGCTGGCCCGCTCTCGGATTCGTGCGCCGACCTCGTCACGGAGCTCGAGAAGTCGCTTTTTATACTTGTCGAGCTCTTTCTTGCTGAGCGGCTTTTCTTTGTCGCCCTTTTTTCGCGGTGTCGTGACCATCGGCATTCCTTTCGCCGGAAACTCCCCGTCATGTCGGGCTGTTGCCCCGGGGAGCGCGGATAGATACCAGAAAACCGCCCACCTTTCCACCCCGCCCGCCCCCTTTTGAGGGGCAGGCCGTCGTATTTACTCTGGAAACGGCCCTTCCGAAGGTGGCCGAGTGAGAGATGTGCCGATCGCCGTCGTCGGGCTGGCTTGCCGGTTCCCAGGTGCCAACGACGCGGACACTTATTGGGAAAACATCCTGAAGGACGTTTATTCCATCGCACCCCTTCCACCGGAGCGCTTCCACGAGGCGCGCTACTTCGATCCCGAGATCGGCGCGTACGGGAAGAGCTACTGCATGCTGGGCGGGCTTGTCGATCCACCCACCTTCGATCCCGCAGCGTTCCGCATGCCGCCCAAGGTCGTCGCGTCGACGGACGAGGCGCACCTGTGGGCGCTCGACGTGGCGCGCTGCACCTTCGAGGACGCCGGCTACGATCTCGCCGCGATCGAGGGCGCCAACATCGGCGTGGTGATCGGCCACGCCCGCGGCTCGATGCTGACTTCGGACATGGGCTTCGCCACCGCCGTCGAGGGCATGCTGCCGGCCCTCCGCGACGTTCCGGCCCTCCGGGAGCTCTCCCTCCCGGAGCTGGAGCGGCGCGTGGTCCGCGCCATCCACGACCGCTACCCGAAGCGTACCGAGGACGGTGGCACCGGCACCATGACCTCGGCCCTCGCCGGGCTGATCACGAACACCTTCGGGCTCACCGGCCGTCACATGGTCGTGGACGCCGCCTGTGCTTCGAGCTTCGCGGCCCTCGACATCGGGATCTCCGGCCTCACCCAGGGCCGTCTCGACGCCGCCCTCGTGGGCGGCGCCAGCTACTCGCAGGAGATGTCCGTGGTGATGTTCGCGCAGTCGCGCGCGCTCTCGCCCGACGGCTCGTACCCCTTCGATCAGCGCGCCAACGGTTTCATCAGCTCGGACGGCTTCGGCTTGGTTCTATTGAAGAGACTCGACGACGCGCTGGCGAACGGCGACCGGATCCGTGCGGTCATCCGCGGCGTCGCCGGGAGCTGTGACGGCAAGGGAAAGGCGCTGTGGGCGCCGCGCAAGGAGGGTCAGACGCTGGCGATGGCGCGGGCGTACCGGATCGCGGGCGTGGACCCGGCGTCGATCGGGCTGATCGAGGGGCACGCCACCAGCACGCCGCTCGGCGATCGCACCGAGCTCGAGGCGCTGCACGAGTTCTTCCGGAGCAACGGGGGCCCGTCGGCGCCGCTCCCGATCGGCTCGGTGAAGGGCAACATCGGGCACGCGCGGGAGGCGGCCGGCGCGGCCGGCCTGATCAAGGCGATCCTGGCCCTCGAGCACGCGACGCTCCCGCCCACCGGAAACTTCCGCACCGCCTCGAGCGAGATCCCGTGGCAGGACCTGGCGGTCGAGGTGATCACGGCCCCGCGTCCGTGGAAGTCGGACGGCGTCCGCCGCGCCGGCGTGGATGCGTTCGGGATCGGCGGGCTCAACTATCACGTGATCGTGGAGGAGGCGCCGCGAGCGCGCCCGCAGGTCCCGGTCACCGCAGCCGTCGAGCCGGCCCGGGCGGACATCGCGATCGTCGGCATCGGCGGCAAGTTCCCCCGCGCCAACACCGTGTCGCGCTTTTGGGAGAACCTGATCGACGCCCGGGATCTGGCCAGCCCGGTCCCGCCCGATCGCTGGGATCGCGCGATCTACTACGCGCCCGGCGATCGACAGCACTATCGGACCTACCTCGATCAGGGCGCGTTCATCACCGACTTCGAGCCGGACTGGCGCCGCTACAAGGTGCCGCCCAAGCTGATCGAGCGGAACGATCCGCTCCAGTTCATGATCCTGGAGTCGGCGCTCGACGCGTTTGCCGACGCCGGCATCGACGTCGAGCAGATCGATCGCGAGCGCGTCTCGGTGATCGTCGGCTCGGTCTTCGGCAGCGACTATGCGCTCGAGCTGTCGCTGGCGATCCGCGCGCTCGAGCTGGCCGAGACGGTGGTGACCGAGGCCGGCCGACAGGACGACACCGCCCTCTTCGATCAGGTCCTGGCGGCGCTGAGGAGCCGCTTTCCCTCCATCAACGAGGACTCGAGCGGCAGCTTCTCGTCGAGCACGCTGGCCTCGCGGACCGCGAAGACGCTGGACCTGATGGGGCCCGCCTACGCGATCGACGCGGCCTGCGCCTCCTCGCTGGCCTCGCTGGAGGCCGGCTGCGAGCTGCTGAGGAACGGGACCGTCGATCTGGTCGCCTATGCCGGCGCCGATCGCGGGATGCGCGTCCAGCGTTACGAGGCCTACTGCCAGTTCTACGCGCTCACCAAGGGACAGCCGCGACCGTTCGATCGCAACGCCGACGGGTTCCTCCCCGGCGAGGGTGCGGCGGTCTGCATCCTGAAGCGACTCGAGGACGCGGAGCGCGACGGCGACCACGTCTATGCCGTGATCAAGGGGGTGGGCTCCTCCGGCAACGGGACCCGCGGCGGGCTGCACAAGCCGAGCGCCCTGGGCCTGTCCACCGCGATGAGGCGGGCCGTGGCGCAGGCGCGCATCGATCGGGACGAGGTGCGGTTCATCGAGTGCCACGGCGGCGCCACGCCCCTCGGCGATCGGACCGAGGTCGAGTCGATCCGCGAGGCGTACGGCGAAGAGGCGCCGCGCCTGCTCGGCTCGGTGAAGAGCAACGTGGGGCACACGCAGGGCGCGGCCGGCGTGATCGCGCTGGTGAAGACCGCGCTCGCGATCGACCGGGGCGAGGTACCGCCCACGCGCGGGTTCGAGGAGCCGCACCCCGATCATCGGTTCGGGGAGCAGCTCCGGGTGAATCAGGTGCGGGAGGCGCTGCAGCCGGGAAGGAGCGGGCTCCTGGCGGCCGGTGTGAGCAGCATGGGGCTCGCCGGCGTGAACTATCACGCGGTCCTCCAGTCCCACCCGCGGCTGACCGGGCGCGCCGAGAAGAGGAGCACGGTCTTCCGGATCTCGGATCTCAGCCGGCAAGCGCTCCAGGCGCGGCTGGCGGCCACCGACCCCCACGCGCTGCACGCCGAGGAGCGGATCGGCGAGGGCGCGCACGTGGTGAGCGTGGCAGCGCTCGACGAGCGCGATCTGGAGAGCGCGCTCTCGACCCTGGCGAAGGCGGGTCTCGCGGAGGGCGCCGACGAGTTCCGGCGGAAGCAAGGCATCTTCTACTTCGAGGGCCGGCCGCGGGGCGCGACCTCGATCTGCTTCGCGTTCTCCGGCCAGGGATCGCAGTACGCCGGGATGATGAAGGCGTTCGCGGAGACGCTCCCGCCGGTGAAGCGGATCGTGGATCGCTTCGACGTGTGGCTCACCGAGAACGGGCGCGCGCCGCTCTCGAAGATCCTCTTCTCGGGCGAGCCGATCCCGAGCGACGTCTTCCTGGTCCAGGCCGCCGTGCTGGCGGGCGATCTGATGGCGTTCGAGGCCCTGCGATCGATCGGCCTGTCGCCGGCGTTCGTCACCGGCCACTCCTTCGGCGACTACGCGGCGCTGGTGGCGGCCGGCTGCTGGTCGCTCGAGGACGCGCTCAGGGCCACGGATCTGCGGGCGCGCGCGATCGAGGCCAGCGCCGAGCCGGGGGGCATGACGAGCGTGACCGCGTCGAAGCAACAGGTAGGTCCGGTCCTACGGGACGCCGGCGAGGCCGGCTACGTGGCGGCGGCCAACGTCAACGCGCCCGACCAGGTGGTGATCGCCGGGACCATCGCCGCGCTGGAGCGGGCGGAGGCGGCGTTTGCCAAGCAGCGGATCGAGACCCAGCGGCTCCCGATCCCGCGGGCGTTCCACTCGGCGCTCATGGAGGGCGCCAAGGCGACGCTGGCCGCCGGGCTGAAGACGATCGCGATCGGCGCGCCGAAGGTGCGGTACCTCTCGAGCATCACCGGTCGCTTCGAGGACGACCCGGAGCAGATCCGCCGGGCGCTGATCGATCAGCTGACCCTGCCGGTCGACTTCGTCGCGCAGGTGAAGACGCTGGCGGCAGAGGGCGCGACCGTGTTCGTCGAATGCGGTCCACGGGGCGTGCTGACCGGGCTGGTCAAGCGGATCGCGCCGGAGCTCGACGCGCTCTCCACGGACGATGCGAACCGGCCGGGACGGTGGAGCCTGGCCCGGGTGGAGGCGCTGCTCGACGCCCGGGCGGCGGCGCTGGCGGCCGAGGCGCCGGCCGAGACGTCCCTCGCTCCGGCCGGGCCCGCGCTGGCGCTGTTCGAGGGCGAGCTTGCCGAGGCGCTGCTCGCGCGCGAAGGCTTCCGAGGCTTCTGGGAGCGGACCCGGCCCAGCATCGCGAACATGGTGCAGAGCCTGTTCGACGCCGAGCACCCCGCGCCCGAGGAGGTGGTCCTCGAGGCGCCCACGGCGGTGCCGGCCACCGCGACCGCGACGAACGTGGCCTCGCGCGCCGACGTGGAGGCCTTCGTCCTGAAGGCGCTCTGCGAGCAGTCCGGCTACCCGCCGGAGATCATCACGCTCGACGCGGACCTCGAGGCCGACCTCGGGATCGACACGGTCAAGCAGGCCCAGGTGCTCGGCAAGGTGCGCGATCAGTTCGATCTCCGCACCGACGAGAAGCTCTCTCTGCGCGACTTCCCCACGCTGCGCCACGTGCTGGAGTATGTCGACGGCCAGCTCCAGGTGGTGCGAACCACTGCGCCGCGGCGCTCGCTGGTGCCGATCGTCGACGTCACGGAGCGCCGGACCCAGCGTCCCGAGCCCGCGCCACCGGCGCCCGATCGTGCCGCGCCGGCGCCCACGGCGGCCCCGGCGCCGAGGCAAGCCAGCTTGCGGATCGAGATCCCGGCCCCGCGGATCCGGCTCCCGAAGGACACGGCGCGTCCGGTGACCGTCCTCCATCTGCACGGGACCTCCCGGGAGATCGGCCGGCAGCACGGCGACGCCCTCCGCGATCCCATCCTGGAGGTCATGCACGAGTACCTCTCGTTCGTCGGCGACCAGGGGATCGATCTGCTGACGCACCCCGATACGCTGCCGCGGCTGCACGGGCTGTTCGATGCGCCCAGCATCGAGGAGATCGAGGGCGTCGCGGAGGCGATCGGCGTGCCCTACGTCTATCTCCTCGCGTACAACCTCGACGCAGCGCTCTTCCCGGTCTTCGCGGGTGGCTGCACTCAATCCGTCCGTATGGCGAAGGACAACGGCGGCTCGATGATCCACCTGGTCAACGAGGACTCGCCGTTGTTGCTCCATCTGGGCGGAGTCCACCCGCGCGTGGTGCAGATCCGCCGGCGCACGGACGGACCCCAGCCAGAGCGGCGCACCGTCTTCTTCTCGCTGTCGGGACAGATCGTCGGGCCGAACGCGGTCAGCGACACGGGTCTCACCGTCACCAGCACCACGCTGCTCGACGGTCGCGATCCGGAGCAGCTCCCCGAAGGCCTCCCCCACCCGCAGATCGTCAAGCGGATCGCCGAGGAGGCGCGCTCGCTGGACGAGGCCATGCAGATCGCCCGGGATGCGCGGCGCGCAGGCCGCTGGAGCCTCCTGGTCTCCGACATGCGGGCGGATCGCGCGTGCTATCTCGAGTACGACGCGGAGCGGATCCTGACCGACGAGGAGATCGAGCGGACCGTGGTGACCACGAACCATTCGATCTGCGAGCCGGCCGCCGGCTGCAGCGTTCCCGAGCACAGCGCCCATCGCGAGGCCCGCGCGCGGACGCTCCTCTCCGAGGCGTCCGTCCTCACCGTCGAGCGGGCGCAAGCCATCCTGCGCGATCGGCACGACGCGGGCCGAGGTCGCGAGGTGCCGCATCCGACGATGAACACGGTCCGCCGCGTCGACAACGTCATGAGCCTGGTGGTCGATCCGTCGGCCGGAGAGCTGTGGGTGACCGATCGCGTCCAGGGCGCCGGCACCGGCGAGTCCGACGCGGCCTCCTTCATGAAGATCGCGTACGCGCCGCGCCGGGAGGAGCGCAGCTGGAACCCGCCGGCGGGCGAGGTGCCGGAGATCCGGACGCGGAGCGTCGCGCCCAGGTCCGAGCTGATGGCGCGGACCGAGCCGGTGGCCCGCTTCACCTCCAGCGGCGCCGGGCTGGCGGGGCTCGAAGAGGTGATGCGCCGCTACGTGATCCGAGCCGTGGCGGAAGAGGCACCCGCGCCGCGGGAGAAGTGGCGGCCGCGCCGGTGTCTGATCGCCGGGGACGGTCCGTTCGCCGCGGCGATCGCGAGCGCGATCGGCGCCCGGGGGGTCGAGGTGCGCGTCGAGCCCAACTGTCAGGGTGCGCTTCGGGTGCTGGAGGGCTTCCGGCCGGACGCCCTCGGGATCGTGCTCGCGCCGTCCGAGACGCCGGCGTGGGAGCTCAATGTCGCCGCCTGGCGGGAGCGCCGGGAGTCGGCGGTGTCCTCTCCGTTCCGCCTCCTCCGTGCGTTTCGCGGGCGGGGCAGCGTGTTCGGCGTGACGTTCCTCGGCGGAGCGCTCGGGTTCGAGAACACCGCCCAGTGCGCCGGCGAGCAGGGCGCCCTCCTCGGGCTGCTCAAGGCGGTGCGGCGCGAGCTGGGCGTCCAGGTGCAGGCGCTCGACCTGTCGCCCTCGGAGACGCCCGAGGTGGCGGCCGACGTGCTGCTCGGCGAGCTCGACGCGGGCTCGCCGCGGCTCGAAGTCGGTCTCCTGCGGAAGAAGCGGATGCGACTGGTGCTGGCCGAACGCCCTGCTGGCCCGGGGGACGGCCCGCCGCTGCCGCGGAGATGGCTGGTGACCGGAGGCGCCCGCGGGATCACCGCGAAGATGTGCATTCGTCTGGCCGAGCTGTGTCAACCCGACTTGCATCTGGTGGGTCGCCACCGGCTGCCGCCGTCGCGGGAGCTGGCGCAACTACGCGCGCTCGACGCGGCCGGCCTGGCCGCCGAGAAGCAGGCGCTGCTCGAGCGCATGAAGAGCGCCGGTCCCTCGTTCACTCCGCTCGCCTGGAAGAACGCGTGCGAGGCGATCGACAAGTCGCTGGAGATCGACGCGAACCTCGAGGCCATGCGGGCGGCCGGGAGCGAGGTCCACTACCACGTCGCGGACGTCGCCGATCGCGAGGCGATGCGCGCGCTGCTGGCAGCGGCGGGCCCGCTCGAGGGCTTGCTCCACGGCGCCGGGGTCGAGGTCGCCAAGCCGCTCGACAAGAAGACCGACGGGCTGTTCGAGCAGACCGTCTCTCCCAAGATCGACGGCCTGGTGAACCTGCTCGCGCTCACCCGCGAGCGGCCGTTCTCGCGGATCGTCGCGTTCGGATCGGTGTCGGGTCGCTTCGGCGGGCACGGTCAGGCCGACTACTCGCTGGCCAACGAGGGGCTGTCGCGGCTCCTCCAGCAGGCCCGGCGGGTGATCGGCGGCCAGGTCACCGTGATCGATTGGGCCGCCTTCAGCGAGGTGGGCCTGGCGGCGCGATCGTCCGCGAAGACGTTCCTCGAGCGCTCGGGGCAGGCGTTCATGACGCCGGCCGAGGGCGCGAACCACCTCGTGCGCGAGCTGTGGTCGGACGGGCGCGAGGGCGAGGTCGTGATCTCGGAGCGCATGGAGGCGCTCGATCTCGATCGGTTGATGATCCCGGAGCCCGAGCGGCTGGGTTGGCTGTCGGCGGCCTCGAGCTGCGCGGCCTCGCCGATGTTGCAGACGCTGATCCTCGACGGCGAGCGGACGGTGGCGGAGCGAACTCTCTCGGCGAGCGAGCCGTTCCTCGATCAGCATCGAATGGGCGCGACGCCGATCCTGCCGGCGGTGATCGGGCTGGAGCTGATGGCGGAGTTGGCTGCGCTGCGGGCCCCCGCCTCGAGCCTGGCCGAGGTGCGGATCGAGCAGCCGCTCAAGGTGCCCGAAGGCGCGCGGGTGGTGGTGCGCGTGGAGCGCTCCGGTGACGCGGTGAGGGTGGTGTCGACGCCGGTGCGTCCCGACGGCGTGGTGCTCGAGCCGGACCGCGTCTTCGTGCGCGGGCGGCTGGTGCCGGCGGCTCCGCCGGTGGCGAAGGAGCGGGGCCGTCCCTCCGAGCTGCTCCCCTATCCGTATCCGAGCGCCATCGACCGGACGCCGGGATCGCGCGCGATCTTCCACGGCCCGGTGTTCCGATGTCTCCAGGGCGTCGCCGCGGTCGAGGGCGGCGGGATCGGCCGCCTGCTGGTGCCGTCGCCGACCTCGCTGGTCCCGGGCTCGCGGGTCGAGCGCTGGCGGATCCCGGCGGCGCTGCTCGATGGCTGCCTGCAGGCGGTCGGGTTGCTCGGGCGTCTCGCCTACTCGGCGATCGCGCTCCCGGCCGGCTTCGGGCGCGTCGACGTGGCGCCCCGCGCGCTGGAGGCGGCCGGCGAGGAGGTCCAGCTGGTGATCGAGTTCCGCGAGGTGACCCGCGAGGTCCTGGTGGCCGACTTCTCGGTCATGGCCGCCGACGGGCCCCTGCTGTCGGTGACGGGCTACCGCGCGCAGGTGGTGCCAGATACGTGAGCCGGGGCCCGCTCGGGCCCAGGCGTCACTCGGTGGCCAGCACCAGTCTCGACTCGCCGTCGAGATAGATCGTGTTCACGAGCGGCGTGCCGGACTCTCCCATGCCCAGCGCATCGGCGCCGTTCCCCGGGTTCCTGGCGAAGCGCGGGTAGTTGCTGCCGCTGAGGATCAGACCGATCCGGTGTCCGGCGGCGAACGTGTACGCGAGCTCCGACGTCATGTAGATCGAGAGGCGATAGCGCTCCCCGGGCGTGACCGTCGAGGGCGCGCTGTAGGCGTCCCTGAGCTTGAGCCGGCGGATGCCCTCTGCGATCAGCAGGTGCTCACCGGCCGGCGAGACGTCGGTGAGCCTCACCGCGAGATCGGTGTCGGCGCCCGTGGTGCTCAACGCGATCTCGACGGTGATCGGACCGCGGAGTCGCAGCGGCGCATCGAGCGGCGCGCTGGTGAACGCGCGAGCGTCGTCGCGGTCGAGCACGCGCGTCTGCGGCTGCGGACCGTGCGCGAGCACCGGCAGCAGCGTCGCGCCGCCGGTGCTTGGCGACGGATCGGCCGGATCGTACGGGATCGCTACGGTCGCGCTCACGGCCGGCGCGACCTCGGCGAGCCGATCGCCCGGCGCGAGATAGAAGGGACGCTCGGAGGTCACTGCGGGCGGCCA
Source organism: uncultured delta proteobacterium (assembly GCA_963803435.1). Lineage (GTDB taxonomy): Bacteria > Myxococcota > Kuafuiibacteriia > Kuafuiibacteriales > Kuafuiibacteriaceae > CAWDML01. The sequence goes on from CAWDML010000001.1 coordinate 3,032,102, forward strand.
GCGATCGCCGCTCTCCCAGGCGTCCTCGCCGCTCGCCCGGTAGCGGACCTGCGACCATCGCTCCGCTTCGCTCGGTCGCCCGCGGAGGTGGAGGTCGAAGAACGCCAGCGCATCCTCTTGAACGCGCTTGTCGACGTCGAGATAGGCGGGATCGATCCCGTCCGCGTTCCCGCCCTCGCCGCCCGTTGCGAAGTGAACCCAGGGCCCGATCAGCAGGCGGTGCTCGTCGCGGACCGCCGGATCGCCCGCGCTCGCGAGCGCGTCGAAGGTGCGGAACGAGCCAATCGGGTAGAGATCGTACCAGCCCGCCACCACCAGCGTGGGGACGCCGATCGCGGCCGGATCGATCGCCTGTCCGCTCAGGCGCCAGAGGTTGTCCTGGTAGGGATGATCGCGGAACAGGTCGGCACCGAAGTACGCCCCCAGAAACGCGACGTACTCCTCGCGGAGGACGCCGCCCGGATAGACCTGCAGGTAGTCGGTGTTCATCTCGCAGAAGATCGGGACCGCCGCCGACAGATGCGGCGGACGCTGCGCAGCGGTGCGGTACTGCTGAACGCAGAGCGCGGAGACACCGTAGGTTCCGACACGACCGTTCGACCAGGGCTGCGCGGCGATCCACTCGACCGTGTCGTAGCCGTCCTGGCCGTACGGCTGCGCGCCCTCGACGCGGGCGTCCGTCGATCCGAAGAAGCCGCGCCAGTCGACCACCACCACCGCGTAGTCGAGGCTGTCGAACAGCGGCTGCGGAGAGGTCGGCTCGAGCCAGCTGCCGCGCGTCGCATTCTTGTCGTAGGGCGTCTGGATCAGGATCGTCGGCAGGCGGCAGTCGGACGGCGCCCGCACCAGCGCGGAGAGCGATCGGTCGTCCCGCATCGGGATCGAGACCTCCCGGACCTCGGGCGTGGCACAGGCCGGCGGGCCGGCGTCGGGCTCGACCATGGCGTCACCGGGACCCGCGTCCCCGGCGGAGCCCGCGTCCGCCGCGTCCTTGCCGGCGTCGAGGGTCGTGCTGCCTTCGGCGCACGCGACGCCGAGCGAGAGGAGCAAAAAACCGAGACGGGATCGCATCGTCTGCTCCAACCCGGCGGCCGGGGAGAAGTTGCGCTATCGTCGGGCGGTCGATGCGGTTCTCCACCGTCTCCGTGAGCGAGGTCTGGGCGGCCCGCGAGACCCTGTTGTCGGGTCTCACGCCCGCCGAGCGTGAGGTGTTCGATCAGCTGGCCGTCGACAAGCGCCGCCACGAGTGGTTCGCCGGCCGGATCGCGGCCAAGCGCGCGGTCCAGCGGGAGCTCGGGCTGCCGTTTCCGCGGCTCGAGATCCGTCTCGAGGAGAGCGGACGTCCCCTGCTCTTCGTCGATGAGAGACCGAGCGCGCTTCACCTCTCGATCACGCACTCGGGCGGGATCGCGGCGGCGATCGCGGCCTCACACCCGATCGGTCTCGACGTCGAACGGATCGAGCCGCGCGATCACACCTTCGAGGCGCTGGTGCTCACCGACGGCGACCGGTCGCGCCTCGACGGGCTCACCGGACCGGCGCGGGACGAGTCGCTGACGCTGCTGTGGTGTGAGAAGGAGGCCTACGCAAAGCTCGAGGGGAGCGGTCTTCGCATCCCCTTTGCGGACCTGGTGGTTCCGGCTCACGTCGCCGTGGAGCGCGGGACGCTCGCCGTGGGGGGCGTGCCCTTCGCCTTCGCGATCGTGATAGCGTCCGCCGAATGGCTGACTACACCTGCCCCCGCTGCCAAGGACCCGTGACCCGCGGCCAGAGCGGCGCCGTGTCGCGACAGTTCGGAGTCGCGGGTCTCCTGATCGGAATGGCGCTGGCGGGGTTTCAGTGCGTCAAGTGTGGGTCGATCCCCAAGAACGAGTTCCCGCCCGACGTGCGCTCGCAGATGGCGCGCGGGTCCGTGACGATGGTCGTCATCGGCGTAGCGGTGCTGGGCGCCGCGATCGCGGTTGTGGTTGCCCTGAACTCGTGACCGTGGTGAGCACGGCTCGATGCGCCGTGCACTCCCGCTGCTCGCCCTCCTCGGCTGCGCTCTGAGCCCGGGCCGCTCCGCCGAGAACCAATCGCTGCCTGCAACCCAGCTTGCACCGACGCTCGTCCGGCTGACGGCGACCTCCACCGCCGCCGCCAAGTGGGACGTCGAGCAGATGCCGGGCGAGACCAGCGAAGCCAAGATCGACACCGACGAGGGCACCTGGCTCAGCCTCGACGTCAGCCCCGACGGCAAGACGATCGCGTTCGACCTGCTCGGTGACCTCTACGTGATGCCGATCGGCGGCGGCGAGGCCACCCGGATCTCCGCGGGCGCCGCCTGGGAGATGCAGCCCCGCTTCTCGCCGGACGGCGCCTGGATCGCGTTCATCAGCGACCGGGACGGCATGGACAACCTGTGGCTGATCAAGCCGGACGGCACGGGCGCGCGCCAGGTCAGCAAGGAGAAGGAGAACGAGCTCTCCAGCCCCGCGTGGACCCCCGACGGACGGTTCGTAGCGGTGCGGAAGCACTTCACCGCAGAGCGAAGCCTGGGTGCCGGGGAGATCTGGCTGTTCCATCGCTCGGGCGGATCGGGCTCGATGATGACGAAGCGGCCGAACGAGCAGAAAGATCTGGGGGAGCCCGCGTTCTCGCCGGACGGTCGCTTCCTCTATTTCACCCAGGACGTCACGCCCGGGAAGTTCTTCGAGTACAACAAGAACCCGTACGACACGATCTACGTGACCAAGCGTCTTGAGCTCGACAGCGGCCGCATCGATCGCTTCATCGACATGCCCGGAGGATCGGTCACACCGACGCCTTCGCCGGACGGAAGGTCGATCGCGTTCGTGCGCCGGGTCGGGTTGAAGACGGCGCTGTTCCTCCATGACGTGGCCTCGAACGGCGATCGGATGCTCTTCGACGGTCTCGATCGCGACATGCAGGAGACCTGGGCGGTCCAGGGCGTCTATCCCGGCTTCGACTGGACGCCAGACGGGAGGTCGATCGTGGTGTGGGCCGGCGGCAAGATCCTCCGCGTCGACGCCCGCGATGGGCAGGCCCACGCGATCCCGTTTCACGTCGCCGACACGCGCAAGGTGTGGAAGGCGGTGCGGTTCCCCGTCGAGGTGCACCCGAAGCGGTTCCACACCAAGATGCTGCGCTGGATCACCGCGTCGCCGGACGGCAAGCGCGCCGTGTTCCAGACGTTCGGGCGGATCTGGATCCGCGAGCTACCGAACGGCAAGCCGCGGCGTCTCACGGACTCGAAGGAGGATCTCTTCGAGCAGCATCCGTCGTTCTCGCGCGACGGCCGCTCGGTCGTCTTCACCACCTGGAGCGATCGCGAGCTCGGCAGCGTGCGGACGGTGTCGGCCGGCGGCGGCGCGAGCCGAACGATCACCTCCGTCCCCGGCCACTACGTGGAGCCGGTCTTCTCTCCGGACGGCGCGCGCGTGGTGTACCGCAAGACCGGGTGGGACGATCCCCTCCGCTCGAACCTCTACACCCAGGATCCGGGCCTCTACGTGATCCCGGCGAAGGGCGGCGAGCCCCACCTCGTGACGCGGGAAGGCCACGATCCTTACTTCGCGGCGGAGAACGATCGCGTCTATTACCGCACCGAGGAGGGGGAAGGAGACGCCAGCCGGCGGGTGCTCGCCAGCATCGAGCTGGACGGCAGCGATCCGCGAAAGCACGCGAAGGTCGCGCTGGGGAGCGAGCTCGTGCTCTCGCCGGACGGAAAGCGGTTGGCGTTCCGCTGGAACTATCAGGCCTACGTGGCGCCGTTCTCACCGACGGGCCAGGCCGTGGATCTGGGGCCCGAGAGCAAGTCGGTCCCGGTAGTGCGCGTGAGCAAGGACGCCGGCACCAACCTCCACTTCTCGGGCGACGGCAACCAGCTCTACTGGTCGATGGGTCCGGTGCTGTTCGCGCGCGATCTCCGCGACGCCTTCGCCGAGGTCGAGGGCGCGCCGGAGAAGAAGCCGCCGGTGGCGGACCAGGGGACTGACCTCGGCTTCGACGTCGACTCCGACATCCCCGTCTCGAAGATCGCGATCGTGGGGGGCCGCCTGGTGACGATGAAGGGTGACGAGGTGATCGACGAGGGCGTCGTGCTGATCGATCACAACCGGATCACGGCGGTCGGCCCGCGCTCCAGCACGGCGATCCCGAAGGACGCGCGCGTGATCGACGCGGCCGGTACCACGATCATCCCCGGGCTGGTCGACGTCCACCATCACGGCCCGCAGGGCGACGACGGTCTGATCCCGCAGGCCAACTGGGCGCTCCACTCATCGCTCTCGTTCGGCGTGACCACCGTGCACGACCCGTCGGCCGACACCGCGACGATCTTCGCCGCCTCGGAGCTGGCGCGCGCCGGGATCATCCTGGCGCCGCGCATCTTCTCCACCGGCACGATCCTCTACGGCGGTCATGTCCCAGTGCACGCGCAGATCGACAGCCTCGACGACGCGCTGAACCACCTCCGGCGGATGAAGGCGGTGGGCGCGATCTCCGTGAAGAGCTACCGCCAGCGACGCCGCTCGCAGCGACAGCAGGTGCTGGCCGCGGCCCGCCAGACCGAGATGATGGTGGTGCCGGAGGGCGCGAGCATGTTCGAGGCCAACATGAGCATGGTGGTCGACGGCCATACCGGCGTCGAGCACGCCGTGCCGGTGGCGAAGGTGTACCGCGATGTCGAGCAGCTCTGGTCCCAGACCGAGGTGGGCTGGACGCCGACGCAGGTCGTCGCGTACGGCGGCCTCTGGGGTGAGAACTACTGGTATCAGCACATGGACGTGTTCGCGCATCCGCGTCTGACGGCGTTCGTGCCCTCGTTCGTCCTCGAACCGCGCGCGCGCCGCCGAATGATGGCGTCCGACGGCGACTGGAACCACTTCGCCGTGGCGCGCACCGCCAAGCAGCTCAGCGACGCGGGCGTGCGCGTCAACCTGGGCGCGCACGGCCAGCGCGAGGGGCTCGCCGTCCACTGGGAGCTGTGGATGTTCGTGCAGGGCGGCGCGACACCGCACCAGGCGCTCCGAAACGGGACGATCAACGGCGCGCACTACCTCGGGATGGACGGCGACATCGGATCGATCGAGCCGGGCAAGCTCGCGGACCTCGCCATCATCGACGGCGACGTGCTGAAGGACATCCGCACCTCCGAGAACGTCCGGTACACGGTGCTCAACGGCCGTGTGTACGACGCGGCCACCATGAACGAGGTCGCGCCCGAGAAGCGAGCGCGCCGCACGTTCTACTGGGAAACGTCCCCGCGCGAGGCGAAGTCCACAGGCGACCGCTTCTAGCGCACGGACGGAGTCGGAGGCGAAGGGCCGCTTCGCCTGTCCACTGCGAGCTGTGAGGATGCGCGCGGCGCAGCGTCGCCTCAATCCGATCCGATCAGCTCCCAGGGAAACTTTCCGGTCTTCTTCTTCTTGCCCGGCTCCGGGAGCCCGCGCTCGGACCCCAGGAGCTTGTTCCAGGTCTGCTCGTCGACCGCGCCCTTGCGCGCGAGCGCCTTGAAGACGTCGCTGGGCGGCGCGAGCTTCGCGCCCACCATCAGGAGCTCGCGGGCGGTCGTCGGGGACTCGAGCTTCTTGTCGAGCAGATGCGCGACGCGGAAGACGTTCATCAGCGCCTCGCTCGCCGACGCGGTGCCCAGGAAGGGCTTCAACATCATCTCGATGGTCGAGAGCGCCTGCCCGCTGAGCTGGTAGCGATCGCCGCCGGGCTCGCCGTGCGTGAAGAGCGCGAAGATGGCCTCGGGGACGTCTTCAGGATCGAGGGAGGACGGGCTCATCCAGACAGCTTGAGCCCTTCCCATTCATTGTCGCAACCACCGAGCGCCGCCACCCGATATTCGTTCGGGGAATCCAATGTCGAGCACTGATATTCGAGCCGCTCACCAGAACGCACGCATCGCCTCGCCGAACGGCGAGAAGATCCGTGACCTCAACGCCGCCCACGCGATCCTGGGCTCCGCCGGCGAGACGATCCGTGGCGGGGAAGTCGACACTCTCAAGGAGATCTTCGCGGCCGAAGGCAAGAACCCCGCCAACGATGCCGAGGTCCGGGAGTGGGTCACCGAGCAGCTCCGCACCATGGAGGCGATCGAGAGCATCGCGCCCCAGATCAATCGCACCGTCTCTCAGCAGCGGCCCGGGTTCGAGCGCCTGCTCGCCGAGATGATGAAGGAGGGCACGCCCACCGAGTCGATCATCGCGCGCACGGCCAAGGCCTACGGCCTCGCGGTTCCGCCCGAGCTCGAGCACGTGTCCGAGGCGACCAAGAAGCTCCTCAACGCCGCCATCAAGAACGGCGCCACCTTCACCGACGCGCGCGCGCTCGAGAAGGGTGAATTCAACGTCGATCACGGATCGGTGATGCCGAAGGGCCTCAGCGAGCGCTATCCCCAGTGGCACGCGCTCGAGGACATCTATCAGGCGAGCGCCGCGCTCGAGCGACGCCCGAGCCTGCAGCCGCAGCAGATCGTCCGGGCCGACGGCCTGGATCCCCGATACACCATCCTCAACGGCGCGCGTGCGGCCAAGCTGGTGAGCGAGCCGCAGACGTTCAACGTCGAGACGCCCAACGGCAACGGCTTCGACCTCGAGCGGACCACGATGACCTGGGGCGAGTTCAGCCAGCTCGATCACAATCCCGACGCGATCGTGGCCGAGTACGACGAGAAGAGCCACCCCGACCATCACGCCTGGACGCCGGGCGACGGTCCCTTCGCCAACAACGCGATGATCTGGTTGGACGGCACGCTCCACTTCCTCACCGCTCCGCGCCGGACCCTGACGGACGACAAGATCAACCTCGGCGGCGGAATCCTCACCACCGGCTCCCTCGGTCGCGGCTACCCCGGCTGGTTCTGGGGCCACGTGGAAGGATCGGTGGTGGACTTGCCGAAGGATCCGAACGATCCCCAGAGCCCGTCGGTACCCACGTTCGTGATCGACCGCGTGGGCGTGTCGGGCTACATGTGCGGCGAGATCGCCGAGGGGCGGCTCACGATCCCGGATCCGGTGGACCTCATCAAGTCCGGGGGCCTGCGCACGCGGGACGGCCTCCAGGTCCAGTTCGAGAACGCCGAGAAGGGCCGATCGATCTGGAAGAATCCGACCACCGGCCTCATCGAAAAGAAGCCCTGAGCGCCCTCAGCCGAATCGACGCTTGATCGCCGCGTAGGTGGCGCGCAGCCCCATCGCCTCGCCGCCCGCGGGCCGGCCCGGTTGCGAATCGAGGTTCCAGGCCATCACGTCGTAGTGAACCCAAGGCACGTCGTCGACGAACTCCCGCAGGAAGAGGGCCGCGGTGATCGCGCCGCCGTACCCTCCCCGTGAGACGTTGTTGATGTCCGCCACCTTGCTGTCGAGCAGGCGCCGGTACCCGGCCACCAGCGGCAATCGCCACAGCGGATCGGTGGTGCGGTCGGCGCTCTCGGCGAGGAGCGCGGCGGTCGGGTCGTGGTTCGTGAACATCGCCGGCACCTCGGTGCCGAGCGCGACGCGGGCGGCGCCGGTCAGGGTGGCGAAGTCCACGATCAGCTCCGGCTTCTCGCGCGCCGCTTCGGTCAGGGCGTCGCTGAGGATCAATCGTCCCTCGGCGTCGGTGTTGCCCACCTCGACGGTGAGCCCCTTCCGCGTGGTGATCACGTCGAGCGGACGGAACGCGTTGCCATCGACGGAGTTCTCGACGGCCGGGACGAGCACGCGGAGCCGGACCCTCACCGCGGCGTCCATGATCGCGTGCGCCAGCCCGAGGACGTGAGCCGCCCCGCCCATGTCCTTCTTCATCAACAGCATGCCGTCGGCCGACTTCAGATCGAGCCCGCCGCTGTCGAAGCACACGCCCTTCCCCACCAGCGTGAGCTTGGGGTCATTCTTTCTCCCCCAGCGGAGATCGATCAGCCGCGGCTCGCGGACGCTGGCGCGCCCGACGGTGTGGATCGTGGGATAGTTCTTCTCGAGGAGCTGCTTCCCCACGATCACGCTGATGCTCGCGTCGTGCTGCTTCGCGAGCTTCTTCGCCTCGTTCGCCAGCTCGACGGGCCCCATGTCCGAGGAGGGCGTGTTGATCAAATCGCGGACCAGGTAGGTCGCCTCGACCAGCCGTGTCACCTCCTTCTTGTCGGCGCCGCTCGGCCAGGCCAGCACGCGGGCCTCCTCGCTCGAGGCCTTCCCGCTCTCGCCGTCCTGGCTTCGCGGGATGACCGTCCTGGAGGTCTTGTAGCGGCTGAACCGGTAGCTCGCGAGGGCCCACCCGAGAGCAGCATCGTCGCTCGCCGCGCCGTCGAGCGCGTACCGACCCGGCGGCAGCGCGGCCGGCGCGGCGGCCCAATCCCACAGCTCGCCGGCGCCGACGCCGAGGAGAAAGCCGGCGGGTCCCCGGTCGCCCGGGAGCGGACAGGCCGTGCCGGCCTTCGCGGTGAAGCCGAGGCGCTCGACCCAGGCGATCACGGACTTGCTCTGCTTCTTCAGCCAGGTCGCGAGCTCGTCCCGCTTGATCGGGGTCAGCGCGAGGCTGTGGGTCGAGCGCGTCGAGAGGCAATCGAGCACTCGAACGTGCTAGCAAATTTTGAGCGACGGCGGAAGGATGGGCGACCGTGATGCGGGTCCTGAAGAAGGTTGCGATCGGCGCCGGCATCCTGCTGCTGGCGATCGCCGCGCTGCTCGGCGTCTTCGAGCTCCTGTGGATCTCGGAGGCCGACCGAGCGCCCGAGTCGGCGACCGGCCGGCGCGACGTGGCGCTGGTCCGGACCAGCACGACGATGGTCGTGACCGCCAACCCGCTGGCGACGAAGGCAGGCCTCGAGATCCTCGAGGCCGGTGGAAACGCGATCGACGCCGCGGTGGCGGTGCAAGCCGTGTTGACGCTGGTCGAACCCCAATCCTCGGGGATCGGCGGCGGCGCGTTTCTCCTCCACTACGACGGACAGCGCCACCAGCTGGAGGCGTTCGACGGTCGTGAGACGGCGCCGGCCGAGGCGCCTCCGAGCCTGTTCATGCACGACGCCGGCGACCCGTACAACTTCATCGAGGCCGTGGTCGGCGGCCGCGCGGTCGGCGTGCCGGGAGCGCTGCGCGCGCTCGAGCTGGCGCAGCGAAGCCACGGCCAGCTCCCCTGGGCCCGGCTCTTCGAGCCCGCGATCGCGTTGGCGGAGCAGGGATTCGAGGTCACGCCGCGCCTCTTCCAGCTCCTCTCCAAGGACCCGATGCTCCCGACCATGCCGGCGGCCCGGGCGTACTTCTATCAGGACGACGGGCGCCCCAAGGCGATCGGAACGCGGCTCGTGAACCCGGAGCTGGCCGAGGTGCTCCGCGCCATCGCGCAGGGCGGCGCCGACGCCCTCTATCGCGGCCCCATCGCGAAGGACATCGTCGCCGCGGTGCGTTCGGCCGAGCGTCCCAGCATGCTCGAGGTCGGGATCAACCAGGCCATGCTGCAGATGGGCGCGCCCTACACGGCCGGCTTCGACGCCGACGAGCCGAACCCGGGCCTCCTCAGCGAGCAGGACCTGGCCGGTTATCAGGCGAAGATCCGCGAGCCGCTGTGCCGGCCCTACCGGACCTGGCGCGTCTGCGGCTTTCCGCCGCCGACCTCGGGCGGGATCACGGTCCTAGAGGTGCTGTCGCTGCTGGAGCGCTTCGACCTGGGCGCGCGCACCCAGCCGGATTCGCCCGAGGCGCTCCATCTGATCGCGGAGGCGGAGAAGCTCGCGTACGCCGACCGCGATCGCTACATCGCCGACACCGACTTCGTCCCGGTGCCGGTCGACGGCCTGCTCGATCCCGAATACCTCGAGGCGCGCTCCGAGATGATCGATCCGAAGAAGGCCCGCAAGGCCGCCAAGGCTGGCCTGCCCGAGGGGATCAAGAGCGCGTTCGTGGACGGCGTGTCGCCGGAGCTGCCGTCCACCAGCCACTTCTCGATCGTCGACAGCCATCAGAACGTGGTGTCGATGACGACCAGCATCGAGTTCGTGTTCGGCTCGCACGTGATGGTCCACGGCTTCCTGCTCAACAACCAGCTCACCGACTTCTCGTTCCTCCCAGGGACGGAGAAGAGGCCGATCGCGAACGCGGTCGCGGCCAACAAGCGGCCTCGGAGCTCGATGGCGCCGCTGATCGTGTTCGATCAGAAGAGCGGTCAGCCCGTGCTCGCGATCGGCTCACCGGGCGGCAGCCGGATCATCGCGTACGTCGTGCGCGCCACGCTGGGGATCCTCGAGTGGGGCCTCGATCCGCAGCGCGCCGTCTCGCTTCCGCACGTGGTCAACCGGAACGGCGCCACCGAGCTCGAGAACGACGGCTGGGACCCGGGCGAGCTGGACGCCGCCAAGAAGGCGCTCACCGCGCTCGGTCACACCGTCGAGGTGGGCGAGCAGAACAGCGGTCTCCACGCCATCTCGATCACCGAGCACGGCCTCCTCGGGGGCGTCGATCCCCGGCGGGAAGGTCTCGCCGCCGGCTGGTGACGTGCGCGTCCGGCTGAGCAATGCCGAGCTCGAGCGCGGCCGCCTCCGCGTGCACACGCTCGAGAGATCGAAGGCCGCCTTCGACGGCGCCGGTTGGGTCCTCTTCGAGAACGCGTACGATCCCGGCCTCATCGAGTCGCTCCAGCGCGCGTTCTTCGCCCGCTACGGCGGACTGAGTGAGGACGACCTCCTGGCCGTCGGATCCAGGGTCGGACCCGACCGCTACATGTTCGCGATCGATCTCGAGCCGCCGTTCCTCGACCCGCAGCTCTACGCCAACCCCTTCGCGCTGGCGCTGATCCGGACCCTCCTGGGCGCCGACTGCACGCTCGACAGCTTCTCAGCGGTGGTGGCATATCCCGGCGCCGAGGATCAGCACCTCCATCTCGATCACTCGCTCCTCTTCGAAGAACAGAGCGCCGCCAGCATGGCCCTGCCCGCCTATGCGCTCACCATGGTGGTGCCGCTGGTCAATCTCACCGAGCGCTCGGGAAGCACCCGCCTGTTCCAGAAGACGGCCCGGGCGGAGCCCTCGCTGTGGTCCCAGCTCCGCGGCGGCGAGATGATCGAGGCGAGCACCGGCGCCTGCTGGCTCATGGACTACCGGCTCGCCCACGCCGGCACGCGGAACCCGAGCCAGGTCCCCCGCCCCATCCTCTATCTCGTCTACACCCGCAAGTGGTTCACGGACTCCGAGAACTTTCGGGACCGACCCCGCTTCTCGCTGGCGCCGAAGATGAAGGCGCTCATCCCCGAGGCCTATCTCCCCTTGTTCCGCCGGGCGTGATCCCCGCCTTGCCTCGCCGTCGGGCAGCAAGTACTCAGCGGGTCATGACCTCGCTCGATCTCTCGGGGAGATGCGCCCTCGTCACCGGCGGCTCGCGGGGGATCGGACATCGCGCGGCGATCGCGCTGGCGGCCGCCGGCGCCGACGTCGCGATCACCTACCTCAACTCGCGGAGAAACGCAGAGGAGGTCGGGGAGGAGATCCTGGCGCTGGGGCGGCGCACGCTGGCGGTGCGGGCCGATCTCGCCGAGGCCGAGGACGTCTCCCTCGCAATCGAAGCGATCGCAGATCAGCTGGGGCGTCTCGACATCGTGGTCTCGAACGCCGCCGGCGGCGGGTTCCGGCCGCTGATGGAGGTCTCGCCGGAGAACTTCGACTACGCCCTCCACCTCAACGTCCGCGCCTTCATGCTCCTGATGCAGAAGGCTGCGCCCCTGCTCGAGCGGACCGACGAGGACGGCGTGCGCTCCAAGGTGATCACGCTGTCGAGCTGGGGCGCCGAGCGAGCGCTGCCGATGTACGGGGTGATCGGCGCCTGCAAGGCGGCGCTGGAGTCGATGACCCGCCACGCCGCGCTGGAGCTGGGGCCGCGCGGGATCAACGTCAACTGCGTGCGCGCCGGCGTGGTCGACACCGGATCGCTGCGCGCGCTCCCCGGGGTCGAGGTCGTCCTCGAGGAGCGCTCCAAGCGCTCGCTGGCGGGCCGGCGCAACATCACGCCCGACGACGTGGCGAACACCGTCTTGTTCCTGGCGAGCGATCTGTCGGACATGATCCAGGGCCAGACGATCGTGATCGACGGAGGCACCAGCCTTCATCCCTAGTCCTAGTGCTTCGGTCGTTTGCAATTAGCCACGGAGGCGGCGAGGCACGGAGTACGGAGTCACTGATGGAGCCCGCAGCCCCCGTTTGCAAGATCAGGCCTCGCTGCCCGCCCGCGGAGCTGGAACCGCTCCTCGCGCATCTGTCCGAGAACCGACCGATCGCGGAGCGCACCTCGTTCCCGCGCGGGACGCTGCTCCAAGACGGGCGGCTCGACCTCTGCAAGCAGGCCCTCGGTCCCGAAGGGCTCGGACGCGTCGCAGAGGCGCTGGCGGGCAACACGCAGGTCGCCCACCTGTTGCTCGGCGCGGATCAGCTCGGTCCCGAGGGCGCGATGATCGTGGCCGATCTGGCCCGGCATCACCCGTCGATCGAGACGCTCTATCTCGGCTGCAATGGCATCGGACCCTACGGCGTGAGGGCGCTCGCCGACGCGCTCGCCGACAACGACCGCGTTCACGCGCTCTGGCTCAAGCGAAACGCGCTCGGGGTCGGCGGGGCCGCCGAGGTGTCGCGGCTGTTGAGAGCGAACGGCCGGATCCGAACGCTCGATCTGGTGAGCAACGGGCTCGGGATCGAGGGTGCGCGGCTCGTGTGTGAGGCGCTCGTCGATCATCCGCTCGAGAACCTCTATCTATGCGGCAACGAGCTGGGCCCGGAGGGCGCGGCGATGGTGTCGGAGCTGCTCGAGCGAAGCGACGGCCTTCGCAGGCTGTACCTGGCGACCAACGGGATCGGCGATGCAGGGGCGGCGGCGCTGGCGCGCGCGATCGAGGGGCGGGCCGGGCTTCGCGTGCTGGGGCTGAGCAGCGACGACATCGGATCAGAGGGTGCCATCGCGCTGGCGCGGGCGGTCGCGGGGCACCCGACGCTCGAACAGCTCGAGCTCGGTTTCGCGCGCTCGACCGCGGTCGTGGGTGCAGAAGCGAATCGGCTTGGCGACGCCGGCGCGCGGGCGTTCGTCCAGGTCCTCGAGTCCGGCGGGGTCCTCACGGCGCTCGATCTCTCGGGCAACGGCATCACTCATCCTGCGGCGGCCGAGCTGGTGGCAGCGCTCGCCTCGAACACGAGGATCACCAAGCTCGCCATCGGCAATCTCCCTCGCAACTTGAAACAGTCCCTCAACGGCCTGCTCTGCCGGAACGCGAACGCCGCCGGCCCGCGGCGCGAGGAGCCGCACCTCTCCTCCATCCGCAGCGTGTACCGCACGGCCGCTACCCGATCCGAGCCGCCGGTCGAGCCCGAGCGCGAGCCGAGACGATCCACCGAGGCCGAGCGCGGCTTCAGCGACGCCGAGCTGGAGACATGCTTGAAGGTGCTGGAGGCCCTCTCGATCCGCCGCGGCGTGCTCGACGAGCTCGGTGAGGTTCGGGACCTGATGACTCGGATGCTCCGGACCGCGCGTCCCGCGAAGCGCCGGCGCAGCCGCCAGGACGATCGCCCGCTGCTCGATCGAACCGGCATCCGTCGGAAGACCGGCACGACCATCGAGATCGAGGTGCCGCCCGAGGGACCGCGGGCCCTCACGAGCTCCCGAACCTGCTACGTGTGCAAGTCGGCCTTCACCGCGCTCCACCACTTCTACGACTCCTTCTGCCCCTCGTGCGCGGAGGTGAGCTGGGAGAAGCGGCTGGCCACCGCCGATCTCAGCGGGCGCGTGGCGCTGGTGACCGGCGGGCGGATCAAGGCGGGGATCCAGATCGTGCTGAAGCTCTTGCGTGCGGGCGCGGAGGTCATCGCCACCACGCGTTTTCCGCACGACGCCGCCCGGCGCTACGCCGCCGAGCCCGACTTCGAGGGCTTCGCGGGCCGGCTCCGCATCCACCAGCTCGACCTGCTCCAGCTCGGGCACGTCGAGGCCTTTGCGACCCGGCTCGCCGAGCGCGAGCCCAGGCTCGACATCCTCATCAACAACGCCGCGCAGACGCTCTACCGGCCTCAGGCCTTCTATGCCCCGATGCGCGCGCTCGAGGCGGCCGCGCTCCCCGCCTCCCTCCTTCGCCTCATCGACCGCCCGCACCCGGGCGCGCTGCAGTTGGCCGAGCCGGGCGACGCGCGCCTGTTCCCTGCGCAGTCCGACGACGGCCACGGCCAGCCCGTCGACCTGCGCTCCCGCAACAGCTGGCGCCTGCGCCTGCACGAGGTCGGGACGCGCGAGCTGATCTCGGTGAACCTGATCAACACCGTCGCGCCTTATCTGTTGATCGCGAAGCTCCGTGAGCGGATGGCGAAGACGCCGGGCGACAAGTTCGTCATCAACGTCTCCGCGGTCGAGGGCCAATTCGAGCGGCGCAACAAGACTTTCTTCCATCCCCACACCAACATGGCGAAGGCCGCGCTCAACATGATCACGCGGACCTCCGCCCCCGACCTCGCCCTCGAGCACATCTACCTGGCCAGCGTCGATCCCGGCTGGTTCAGCAACGAGAACCCACATCCGATCGCCGAGGGGATGAAGGCGAGTGGCTTCACGCTCCCGATCGACGAGATCGATGGCGCCGCCCGCGTGCTCGATCCGATCTTCAGCCGCATCAACGGCGGCGACCCGCTCTACGGCTGCCTCCTGAAGGACTACCGGCCTGCGCCCTGGTGATCGATCCCGGCGACCTCACCGACACCGGCGGTCCCGCTCCACCTCGGCGCGCCCCCGAACTTGCGCTGAAAGCCGTCGCAGCCGTCGCGGAAGAACAGGCCCATACCGAGCTCCAGGTGCACCGGCAGATCGAGCTCGACGTCGACCCTGCCGGCTTCTCCCGGCGCCAGCCCGGCCGGGCCCTCCCAGGTGATGGTTCCCGTGACAGCGGCAGCGCCCATGTGGAAGTGCGCCCGGTGACCCGAGAAGATCGGCGTGTGCCGGCCGCCTCGATCCTGCGTCAAGAGCGTGATGTCGGCGGTGAAGCGGACGCCGGCGGTGGCGCTCTTCGACAGCACCAGCACCTGCCCCCGGCGGTACGAGCGCCCCGGTGGCCCGGAAAGGAGCACGCCAATCTGCTCGCCCGCGCCGGCGCTCATGACGCCGCTCCGGAAGATCTCGACGCTCTCCACCTTGGCGCGAGCCGGCGGCTGGTAGCCCAGACAATCGAACCACTCGCCGCTGGCGATGGTGCCGCGCTCCACTCGCCCGGCGGCCAGCGTCGACTGGCGTAAGCCCCGCCCGAAAAGCTCGTCGATGCGAAACAGCGCGGCGCCGTCCGGATCGCGCTCGGGGAGCGGCACGTCGGAGTCGAGCGCGCCGATCAGCGCCACGATCGCAGAGCGCCAGGGTTCGCCGTCGAGGGCGGCGGTGGCCGAGCCGCGGACCACGCGGATGTCGTCGCCGTCGAGGCCGTAGTCCGCGAGCATGCGCCGGACCTCCAGCTCGACCACGTCGACCGCGGTGGAGTCGGCGACGTCGCACTTGTTGATGAAGACGATGAAGTGCCTGACCCCCGCACACCTGGCCATCAGCACGTGCTCGCGGGTCTGCGCGCGGACGCCGTCCTCGGCGGAGACCACGACAATCGCGGCATCGATAATCGAGACTCCGCGCGCGGCCGTACCGATCATCGCTCGACGCCCGGGCGCGTCGATGTGCGCGTAACGGCGCGACGCAGACTCGTAGGGTACGGCGCTCCGCTGGATCGTGCCGGTCCCGTAGAGCCAGCGCGGCTGTGTCGGAAGCGGGGGGACGCCAGAGATCCGATCGAGCTCCGCGACGGTCCGCGGTGTCGCCGAGCAACCCGGCTCTCCGGCGAGCACGTGCGTGATGGCGGAGAGCAGCGAGGTCTTGCCATCGCCCGCGTGGCCAATCGTGCCCACGGTCAGGGCTGGCTTGCTCACGCCGGGAGAGTGCCGCGGCGCCGCTGCTCAATCAAGCGAACCAGCATCGCCAGGTACGCGGAGCCGACCGTCTCCGGCGCGAAGCGTTGCCGCAGGTCGGGCAGGTCGCGCTCGAGCTTGCTGCGGAGCGGCGCGGCGGCGGCGCCGGTGAGCCGCGCCACCCAGCCGGCGGCCTCCTCAATCTCCCGGTAGAGCGGGAGGTAGCCCGCGCCAGGCGCGAGCTCGCCAATCGCGCCCTCCTCACGCGCCACCACCGGGCACCCACAGAGCAACGCTTCGGCGACCGTCGTGCCGAACGGCGCGGCGGGCGCAGTCGAGACCAGGCAGCCGCCGCTGGCCGCAACCATCGAGTAGAAACGGCGCATCGCACCGTGCTCGATCCGCGGGAACCAGCGCAGCCGATCGGCGAGCTCGAGCGCGTCGGCGCTCTCGAGGAACGCGTCCACCACCGGATCGGGAGCCCGCTCGCCGCCCACCGTCCAGACCTCGAGATCCGCGCCGCCCTCCATGAGCACAGACGCGATCAGGAGGAGCTGCCTCCATGCCTCATCCTCGTCGAGCCGGCCGACCCAGCCCATGATCGGCCGCGCGTGAGAGGTTGCCGGCGTCGGATAGAAGAGGCGCGGATCGACGGCGTTTCGCCCGATCTCCACAGGATCGAACGCGGACAGCAGCCGCCGCTCCAGCAGCACCCGCTTCGAGTATCGGGACGGTACCAGCAGCGCATCGCAAGCGAACTTGCGATCCTGGAGGTAGCGCAACGCCTCGGGCTGGGCGGTCTGGATCTCGACCACGAGGCACCGCTCCCCCGAGATCTCCGCGATGGCGTCGAGATACGGGGCGCTGTCGATGACCACCACCGCGTCGTGACGCCCGCTCTGCACACGCTCCCGGAAGCGCCAGGGATCCGCGCTCGCGGTCGACGCCAGCCCCGCGAAGAGCTCGAGGGCACCCCGATCCTCGAGCGCGACCAGCTCGACCTCGAGGTTGGGGACCGCGGAGAGCCAGCGCAGGCGGGCGAGCAACTGCGTCGTCGTCGAGCCGAGCTCCGCTGACTGCAGGGCGAAGAGGATCCTCACCCGAGCTCCCTCGCGTGCAGGCTCTTCTCGGGCCGTGCGGGCCACTTGATCGTGCGGGCTGCCTCGATGAGCGCACGTGCACGACCCGAAGCGGACCAATCCTCGATCAGGATCGGAGCGGGAGAACCCAGCTCGCGCAGGCGATCGGCACACGCGCGCGTGGCGCAGACGAGGTCCGCGTTGTGCACCAGGAATCGCTCCACCGAGCGCCGGTATCGATGCGGCTGCGCGAGACGGAGCGCCGCCGGCCAGTCCTCGAAGCAGTCGTATAGCGTGACCCAGCCCCACGCGTTCAGGCGGTTGATCCAGCGGGGCGCCACCGGGTGCGGCGTCCGGAAGATCGCGATGCGCTCGGCTGCATCGGCCCGCTCCACGGTCGCGATCAGATCCTCGAGCAGCTCGATCTCCAGGTGGAGGATCCGTTGAGCCGCCCTCATCTCATTGGATTCCCGGCTGGCGGCCAGGATGACACCCCAACCCTCCATCGAGAGCTCGCGCTCCAGCCCGCTCGCCTGCTCGAACCGGCGCCCGTCGACGATCAGCGCCAGACGATCGCGGGAGCGCCGCACCAGGCTGACCAGCTCGCGATCCGCCGGAGGAGGAGGAGGCAGCGCCGGCGGCGCATGCCGGCTGTCCACGAGCGCGCGCAAGAGGCGAGCCGGGAGACGCACCGCCTCGCGCGGGCTCCGCGCCGCCAAGAGGAGCGCGCGACCGATCTGCGCGTCCGGCGCCTCGTCGATCGAGCGCAGCCGCTCGGCCAGATCGGCGACCCGGTCCTCCAGCGCCAGCACGCGCGAAGCGGCCGCCAGCTCCGGCCCCGCGCGATCCGCAGCCCGGTGCATGAGACGCTCGGCGAGTCGCTGGTACGCCGAGCGCAGCAGCCCGAGCTCGGCGGCGCGTCGTCCATCCCGCTCGCGGGCCCCGCGCTCGGTCATCACCAGCAGTCGTCCCGGCGCGGCGAACATCTGCCACGAGGCCACCGTCGGAGATCGCTTCTCCACGGCCAGCCTTAGCTCCCCGTCGATCAGCTCGAGCTCGATCGGGACTGTGACGGCCCGGAGCTCGTCGACCAGCGCCGAGGGATACGGCTCACCGAAGGGCAGCGCCAGCAGCAGCCTCCCGCCCTCGACGAGCTGCTCGATCAGCATCTGAAAGCCGCCCTCGGGCCTCGAGGTGGCGACGATGGTGTCGAGCTCCCGGGGGCGGGCGGCGCTCACCGGGTCCCCGCCGATCTCGGGAGCGCCATACCAGCCGACTCGGGACCCGCACCGCCGGGCGGCGATCCAGTCGTTGCGGCGCCTGATCATGCGAAGAGCGCCTCGATCCGAGCGTTTGAATGTCTGACCGGTTTTGTCAGACCTGGATCGGATGCTCTACCCATGACGACGATTACCGTTCAGACCGAAGACTTCTTCTCGATTCCTATCACCCGCATCGAGCTCGACGGCAAGTCGGCGTGGATCACGCGCGACGTCGGACGCGCGCTCGGGTACGCGCGGGGGGGCGACAAGCTCTCTCGCAACATCGCTCGCCGCTGGACCAAGGACTTCATCGAAGGCGCCGACTACGATCGGCTCACCGGCGAGCTGCTCGAGCGCTTGCGCGGTCTGGCCCCGCGCCTTCGACGCACGCGGCGGGTCATGATCCTCTTCCGCTCGGGCCTGGACAAGGTGCTCGCCCGAGCTCCGTTCCAGATCGCCTCGCCGCTGCGCGCGTTCATCGACGAGAACCTCCCCGAGACGCTCGACCCCGCCGTGACGGTGCCCGCGAAGAAGGAGCTCGTGCCGAGGGCCGGGCTGCTCGACGAGCGCCGGCTCCGGATCGCCGAGGTGCGCGAGCAGCGGCTGGCCTCGGAGCAGCGTGCTCGAGGGCTGCTGGTGCTGCTGGACGCGATCGCTCGGACCGCCACCGAGGAGGAGCTGAAGGTCTACCAGATCAAGCTGGCGCAGGAGCTGGCCGGGCGTGACTTCACCTCGCTCCTACCGTCCAAGACGGAGCGCTTCACCACGCCCACGCAGATCGCACGACAGAACGAGACCACCGTGCAGCGGGTGGGTCGGATCATCACCGAGCTGGGGCTTCGAAATCCCGAAGCGCACCCCGAAACCGTCGAGGCGTACGACAATCTCGCGCCCGGCACGGGCCGGCTGGTCACGTGCTATCGGTATGGTGCGGAGGCCGTGGAGCAGATCGAGGCTTCGCTCTCCAACCCGACCGCGGCTCAAGGCTGAGCGGCGAACGGATCGTCGATCAGCTTGTTCGACAGCGGTCCAGAGCAGAGCCCGCGCGTCTGTCCGCCGCAGAAGTCGGTGTCGGTCCAGACCAGGTCGCCGGGAA
The DNA here is from genome assembly GCA_963803435.1 of uncultured delta proteobacterium. Classification (GTDB taxonomy): domain Bacteria; phylum Myxococcota; class Kuafuiibacteriia; order Kuafuiibacteriales; family Kuafuiibacteriaceae; genus CAWDML01. The sequence continues at coordinate 3,051,423 of CAWDML010000001.1, forward strand.
AGCCGTAGCCCTCGAGATCGTCGATGAGCGGTCGGTCCGGTTCGCCGGCGTTGATCGCCTCCGGGAGAAGCTCTGCGGCGTCCCCGCAGGTCTCCCGGAGACAAGGGACCCGGCTCGCGCCTTCGCACCGCTCGATGCTCGCGAAGCTACCGTGCTTCCGCAGCGCCGCGTAGATCACCCAGCGCGGCTCGCCGTCGTACTCGATCTGATCCAGCTCGTCCGCTCCGAAGAGGTGGCTGGCGTCGGCGGCCGTGTGCTCGTGGGCGGCCGTATACGCGCGAGCCAGCGTCACGTCGCCCGGCCCACCGCCGTCGATCGCCTCGAGCTCCACCGCCACCCGCTCGGGATCGCCGGCGTGCGCGCTGATGCCACCGCAGGTGCTCCCATAGTCGCGGTGCCATCCGATCGCGATCAGCGCGCGGACCCGGAGCGGCTCGAACGACACGGGAAACACGCGGGCGATCTGGAGCAGGCGCGCGTCGGGATCCGAGAGGAACGGCTCGCCCTCGGCGAGGCGCAGCCGAGGCCGAAACGCCTCCAGCACCAGGACCTCCCAGTCGTCGGCCAGCCCGTCGGCGTCGAGATCCTCGCAACCGTCACGGGTGCAGGCGGCCGTGAGCTGCGTCCGGAGCGCCAGCCGGCCGTCGATCAGCTCGCTGCCCTCGAACGGCGGCGGCGGCGGCGGATCGACCGCGGCGTCTTCGAGCGACAGGCCGGCGTCCTTTCCAGGAGCCGCGGCGTCCTCGGCGTCCTCTACGACGCCGGCGTCGCCCGCAGGCACGAGCGACGCCCCGCCACAGCCCGCCGCCAGCACCACCGAGAGGAGCGGCGAGAGGGCGGTGCGCCGCATCGGGAGAGGGTAGGTTCCGGCCGTGAGGACCAGAAGGGCGGCGCCCCCGGTTTTAGAGGCATTTAGAGCCTCCGCCTCGACCGTTTGAGCTTCGTACCCTTCGTAGGTAGGTTTCCGAGGTGCACCTCGGGACCTCGTTCGTCGGGCGCGAGCGGGATCTGTCCGCGCTGGCGCAGCTCTTCGACGCGGGGGTACGGCTCGTGACCCTGCTGGGTCCCGCGGGCGTCGGGAAGACGCGGCTCGCCTCTGCGTATGCCTCGACGCGATCGGGCGCCTTCTGCGATCTCACCGACGCCGTGACGGCGTTCGACGTGGTGGCGAACCTCGGGCAGACGCTCGACGTCTCGCTCTCCGCGAGCTCGACGGTCGAGGAGGCGCTCGCCTCGCTGCTCTCACGCCTTCGCGCGGACGGGCGCGAGCGGCTGCTGGTGCTCGACAACTTCGAGCAGGTCGGCGTCGAGGGCGTTCCGATCGTCTCGCGGCTCTTGGAGGCGGCCCCGAGCGTGCGCCTGCTCCTCACCTCGCGGGAGCGCTTGCGCCTGCCGGAGGAGTCGGTCGTCGATCTGGCCCCGCTCGCCGGCGAGCCCGCACGCACGCTCTTCCTCGACCGCGCCCGCGCCGTTCGCCACGGCTACCAGCCCGGAAAGGAGGAGTCGGCCGCCATCGACGCGATCTGCCGCGAGCTCGACGGGCTCCCGCTCGCCATCGAGCTGGCGGCAGCCCGGATGCGCGTACTGAGCGCCGGCGAGCTCCGCGCCCGCCTCGACGAGCGCTTCACGGTGCTCTCGTCCTCCGAGCGCATGCACTCGCCGCGACACGCGACGCTCCGCACTGCGCTCGACTGGTCGTGGGCTTCACTCCAGGACGACGAGCGTCGCGCGCTGGCCCAGTGCTCGGTGTTCGAGGGCGGCTTCACGCTGGAGGCGGCGGAGGCGATCCTCGAGACGGAGGGCGCCGTGCTCGATCTGCTTCACGCCCTCCGCGACAAGTCCTTGCTCTGGACCCGGGAGACCGCCCTCGGCCTCCGTTTCGGCCTCTACCTGAGCATCCGCGACTACGCCGCGGAGAAGCGCGAGGCGGAGGACGCGGTGCTCGAGCGGCACACCGACTTCTATCTCTCGCACGGCTTCACCTGGGCAGCCCACTCGGAGGGCGCCGAAGGATCGTCGGCGCGCGGGCACCTCGACGCCGAGCAGCCGAACCTGATCGCGATCCATCGGCGCGCGCTCCGCGCCGGGCGAGCCGAGCCGGCGATCCGCGCCGCCATTTGCCTGCAGCCGGTGCTGATTGCCCGGGGGCCGGCCGCGCTCCGTCTCGAGCTCGTGGACACTGCGCTGGCGTTGGCTGGAGAGGATCCGTCGGTTCACCCACGCCTGATCGGGTGGGCCACGCTGGCTCGCGGAGACACGCTCTTCGGGATCGGACGGATGATCGAGAGCCGCGCCATGATCGACCGCGCGATCGCCGCAGGCCTGGCCACCGGAGACGCCCGCCTGCACGGCCGCGCGCTGTGGATGCTCGGCGTCCTTCACGCGGCGCAGGATCGATTCGACGAAGCGCGCTCGACGCTCGAGGAGGCGCTGGCCGTCCACCGCCGCGTCCAGGACCGGATCCACGAGGGACGCTCGCTGGCCTCGCTCGGTGCGCTCGCGCTGGAGGAGGGAGACCTCGAGGCGGCCGGCGAACGATTCGAGCAGGCCCTCGGTCTCCTCGAGGAGACCAAGGACGAGCGTTGGATGGGTCGCACCATCGCGCTCCTCGGCGGCCTCGAGGACGCGCGCGGGAATGTCGAGGAGGCGCGTCAACTCTACCTGCAGGCGGTCTCGGTCCACGACCGCAGCGGAGATCGCCGCCACCTCGCGAACGTGCTGGCGGCCCTGGCTGCGCTCGATACGGAGCTCGGCAATCTCGATCGCGCCGAGGAGACGTTCGAGCGCGCGCTCGCGATCCGACACGAGGTCCCGGACCGGCGAACGGAGGGGATGGTCCGGCTCCTCGCGGGCGTGTGCCTCGAGCAGCGGCTGGATCTCGCCGGTGCGCTGAAGAGCTATCGGGAGGCGGTCCGCATCCACCGGGAGATCGAGAGCCCGCGCGCGCTCGCGATCGCGCTGGCTCACCGCGCGCGCGTCGAGAACCAGCTCGGCCATCGCGAACGTGCGCGGTCGCGGCTCGAGGAGGCGCGCGGCGCGACCCCCGATCGCCAGGTCGACGCGCTGATCGGGATCGTCGAAGGACACCTCTGCCTGTCGGAGGATCCGCGCGCGGCCGAGGCCAAGCTCGCGAGCGCCGTACCCATCGCCGAGACCTCCGCCCTGCTCCGTCGCGCCGCCCGAACGCTCCGCGCCGCGCTCTCGGACGGCCTCCCCGACGAGGCCCTCGTGGTCGGCATCGGCTGGTTCAAGCCGCCGCACGGACATCGGATCGATATCTCGTCTCGGCGCGCACCCTCGGCGCTGCTCCGGGCGCTGGCCTCCGCCCGCAAGCAACGCTCGGGCGCGAGCCTGACCGTGGACGCGCTCTTCGACGCCGGCTGGCCCAACGAGCGCGCACTCCCTGCGGCCGCCGCGAGCCGCGTCTACGTCGCGATCTCGACGCTGCGGAAGATGGGCCTCAAGGACCTCCTGATCCGCGACGACGCCGGCTATCGCCTCGATCCCCTCCGTGCCGCTCCTCGACGGCTGACGGCGTAAAGGAACGGCGGTTGCATGGTCACGCGGCATGGACCCGTATACTGCCGGACCGACGGAGAAGCCGCCCGAGCGGGAGGACGAGCTGAGCGTCCTCCCCGAGGACCTCGCGCGCAATCTGCTCGAGCGCGCCCTCGGGGGCGGTGAGCCTCCGCCCCAGCCCGAAGAGAGCGAAGCGCCCGAAGAGAGCGAAGAGATGCTCCTGCCGACCCTCTCTCAAGGCTCCTGACCGACGGACGGTTTCGATTGGATCTCGGCCTCGAATCCTACGGCGGTCACCGTCACCGTCACCGTCACGGCCACGCACCTCGGTCACGAAACACGGATAACGGTCCACGAAACATGTCTTGGGCGGAGGCGTCGGTCTGGTTCACCGCGACTGGATCGGATGCGCTTGGTTCAGCATCGCCGTGATTCGATCCGCCAACGCCTGCGCCGGTGTGAGACAAATCCCGTGTTCCGTGTTCCGTATTCCGTGTTTCGTGACCGAGGTGCGTGGCCGTGACGGTGACGGTGACCTCCGGAGGAGCGGCGCGCGTCGACGCCCCTCGTTGTCCTCATTGCGCGCCCGAAGGCTGCGGACCCTCCGAGTGATCGGAGTCGAGTTTTAGCTTCGTTTAGCTCGCCCGGGCGCGCGCTGCGCTAGCCTGGGCCCATGGAATACTTCGTCACCGGGGGGACCGGGCTGATCGGTCGAGCGCTGGTTCCTCACCTGCTCGCGCGCGGCACCGTCACGCTGCTCGTGCGCGATGCAGCCCGCGCACGATGGGCCGACGAGCTGGAGCGCTGGCGGCGTCTCGGCGAGCTTCGCCTGATCTCCGGGGACATCACCGAGCCCGGCCTGGGCGCGCGCGACACCGACCTCGCGTGCGATCACGTGTTCCACCTGGCGGGCCTCTACGATCTCGGCGCGGGGGCCCAGCAGCTGGAGCGGGTCAACGTCGGCGGAACCCGGAACCTCATCGCCGCGCTGCGGAGGAGTGGCTTCTCGGGCACGCTGCACCACGTCAGCTCGGTGGCGGTGGCCGGCGACTTCTGCGGCACCTTTGGGGAGGACCTTCTCGACGTCGGGCAGACCCATGCGCACCCGTATCACCGCTCCAAGTTCGAGGCCGAGCGGATGGTGCGCGACCTCTCCGATCTCCGCTATCGCATCTATCGGCCCAGCGCAGTGGTGGGTCACTCGAGGACGGGAGCGATGGATCGGATCGACGGGCCGTACTACCTCTTCGAGGCGATCTATCAGCTCCGCGAGCGCTTCCCCCGCTGGATGCCGCTGATGAGCTTCCAGGGCACCGAGGTCAACATGGTCCCGGTCGACTGGGTGGCCGCCGCGCTCGATCACCTGGCGCACGCGCCCGGGCAGGATCTGAGGACGTTCCATCTCGCGGACAGGAGCCCGCCCTCCTTCACCGACACCTTCAACCTGATCGCGGACGCCGCCGGCGCCCCCCGCCTCCCCCAGAAGAAGGGCTTCCTCGGCCGGCTGCTCCCGGGCGCCGGCGAGATGACCGCAAAGCTCGGCTCGGTGCAGTTCCTACGCAGCCGCACGATGCAGGACCTCGGCATCCCGCGGAGCGTCCAGACGGCGATCAACCGCGAGGTCCACTTCGACACCCGGAACGCCGACGCCGTGCTGGAACCTAAGCTGCGCGCCCCCGCCCAGGAGACGTACGTCGAGAACCTGTGGGACTTCTACCGGCGCCACCTCGCCAGCGCGCGCCACAAGGAGGTCCGGAACCGTCGCTTCTTCCAGGGCATGACGGCGCTGGTCACCGGCGCCTCCAGCGGGATCGGCGAGTCGCTGGCGCGCAAGATGGCCGCCGGCGGCGCGCGCGTGATCCTGGTGGCGCGCCGCGAAGCCGAGCTCGCCGAGGTGGCGGAGAGCATCCGCGCCGCCGGTGGGGAAGCGGAGTGGATGCGGGCCGATCTCGCGGATCTCGAGGAGTGCGATCGCGTGGTGCAGGCCGCGCTGGCGCTGCACGGACACGTGGACATCCTGATCAACAACGCCGGCCATTCGATCCGGCGCCCGTTGATCGAGTCGCTGGATCGCTTCCACGATCTCCAGCGCGTCATGCAGATCAACTTCTTCGCTCCGGCCCGCCTGATCCGCGGCGTGCTGCCGGTGATGAAAGAGCGGCGCTGTGGCTATATCGTCAACGTGCTGAGCGCAGGCGCACACATGCCCTCGCCCCGGTTCGGCGCCTATACCGCGAGCAAGGCGGCGCTCTCCCAGCTCGGCGACACGCTCGCAGCCGAGCATGCGGCGGACGACATCCAGGTCACGCAAGCCTACCTGCACTGGGTGCGCACTCCGATGATGGAGGCGACCGGCGCCTTCGACGGCAACGACGCGATGAGCGCCGAGGAGGCGGCCGAGTGGATCGTCGACGGCCTCGTCGAGGGCAAGCAGAAGCTCTATCGCGCCACCGACGCGCGCCGCTACGTCCTCAACACGATCGCGCCGCGCGCGATCTCGCGCATGATCAACGTCGTCTACCGCATCTATTCGGATGATCCGTCGGCGCACCCGGAGCTCGAGCTCGACCGCTCGTTCGCCCAGAAGATCTTCCGCGGCCGCCCGATGTGACGCGCTACCAGAAGTAGGCGCGCAGCCCGCCGCTGAGGGCCAGACCGGTGGCGATCGGTCGATCCACCGTGGTGTCGGTCTGCTCGATCGGCCCGGTGCGGTTGGCGACGTCCGCCTTGGCGGCGTGGGCGACGCCGCCGATCTCGAGGAAGAAGGAGAACGGGAAGGTGCGGTTCGCGTCGCCGGCGAACAGCTCCGCGCCGACCGCCCCGTACACCCCGAACGCGATCCGCTTCGTGCTCAGGCGCTCCGACAGCAGGAGCCCGCTCGGCCCCACCGAGGCGTAGACCCGGCCGGCGATCGGCGCGATCCGGGCGGAGACGTCGAGGGTGATGCGGGCGTGGCCATACAACGACCAGGCACCGAAGTGTTGATCCTCGGCGTCCATCGGGAGTGCGCGCAGATCCGGATACCAGCCGACGCCGCCCGCCACGGTGATCGCGAGGTGATCGTCGAGGAACCGCGGCGTGGCCAGCGCCACCGCCAGGCCGAACTCGTCCTGGAGACGCTGGACCGAGAGCCCGACCGCCATCCCCGCCTTGGGATCGAGCGCCTGATCGATCACCGGATCGTAGGCGGCGATCAGGAGCGCGGCGAGGGCTACTGGACCGACCACAGGATGACGGCGGCGATGGCGATGACCAGCACCAGCGCGTACGATTGCACGTTGCCGGTCTGGAGCTTGGAGAGCAGCTTGCCCGAGCCGAGCACGGCATAACCGCTGCCCTTCACGGCCAGGCCGTCGATGATCCACGGGTCGACGACGTGGGCGAACGCCGATGCGATGAACCGGAGCGGCTTGATCACGAGATAGTCGTAGACCTCGTCGATGAACCACTTGCCGTAGAGGGCGCCCTGGATCATCCGGCCGACCCCCGCCCGGGTGAACCGTTCGATCGCCCCGGAGGGCCCCTTTCCGTAGATCAGGTAGCCGAGGAGCAGGCCCGCGAGCGCCCAGACCACCGACCCCGCCATCAAGCCCCACTCGAGCCCCGACGGCAGCTCCAGCACCGCCATCTCCACGGCCGGCGACAGGAAGTGATCCAGCCAGGTGGCGGGCGCGTGGACCAGGTGCGCAATCGGGTGCGGCAGGTTCCAGACACCGGCGACGGTGGCGAGCGCGGCCAGCACCACCAGCGGCGCGGTCATCGTGGGTCCGGGCGCATGCAGGTGCACCGGGTGGCCCTGCGGGTCCTTCCCGCGGCGCTCACCGAAGAACGTGAGACACACGAGCCGGCTCATGTAGAGCGCCGTCAGGCCAGCGGCGACGAACCCGATCACCCACAGCGCCAGCTTGTCCTGATACGCGTACCCGAGGATGGCGTCTTTCGAGAAGAAGCCCGAGAACGGCGCGATCCCGCAGAGCGCGAGCGTGCTGACCAGGAACGTCCAGTAGACCGCCGGGAGCTCCTTCCGCAGGCCGCCCATCTTTCGCATGTCCTGCTCGCCGTGGAGCGCGTGGATGATGGCGCCCGAGCCCAGGAAGAGGCAGGCCTTGAAGAACGCGTGCGCGATCAGGTGGAACATCGCCGCCCCGTACGCGCCCAGGCCCGCGGCGAGGAACATGTAGCCGAGCTGAGAGACGGTGGAGTACGCGAGCACGCGTTTGATGTCGTTCTGCGCCAGCCCGATGGTGGCGGCGAACAGCGCGGTGGCCGCCCCCACGATCGCGACGACGTTCTGCGCGAAGGGCGCCAGGTCGTAGAGAAAGCCGAGGCGGCAGATCATGTACACACCACCGGTCACCATGGTGGCGGCGTGGATGAGCGCGGAGACGGGGGTGGGGCCGGCCATGGCGTCGGGCAGCCAGACGTAGAGCGGGATCTGGGCACTCTTGCCGCAGGCGCCGAGGAAAAGGGCCAGGCACGCGAAGGTGATGACGGTGCCCGCGGTGTAGCCGGCGAAGATACCGGTCTGGAGAACCTCGCCGGGATCGTGGATGGCGAGGGCGGCGTCCTTGAGATCGAGGAAGTCGGCAGTCCCGAAGAGGCCGACCAGCGTGAAGATGCCGATGAGGAACCCGAAGTCGCCGATCCGGTTGGTGATGAACGCCTTCTTGCCGGCCTTGGCCTTGTCGAGATCCGCGTACCAGAAGCCGATCAACAGGTACGAGGCCAGGCCGACGCCCTCCCATCCGATGAACATGACCGGCAGCGAGCGTCCAAGCACCAGCAGGCTCATCGCGAAGATGAAGAGGTTGAGGTACGCGAAGTAGCGCCAGTACCCCGGGTCGTCCTTCATGTACTCGACCGAGTAGACATGGATGATGAAACCGACCCCGGTCACCACCAGCATCAGCGCGATGGCAAGCTGGTCCAGACCGATGGCGAGGTCGAAGCGAAAGCGGCCCACGGCGATCCACTTCCAGGCCACGGCCTCCAGGGGAAGGCCGCCGTTCAGGCAGACCCAGGTCCCGATGCAGGTCACCACGAACGCGCCCAGGACGGTGCCCAGCGCGATCAGCGTGATCAGTCCCCGCTCCATCCGTGCGCCGAAGAGGCCGAGGATTGCGGCGCCGGTGAGCGGAAGCAGCGGGATGAGGAACAGGAAGGGGAAGGACACCGTCTCCATCGCGCGCGCGGAGCCTAGGTCTGGCCCCGAGGTCGGTCAAGCGGTTCGCTGGCCATCCCCGCGGATTCCGCCGAGGATCGCGGTGTCCCGGCGCTCCGGAGCGCGCGTCGCGAGCGCGACGGTACCCGCGACCCGGAGTCCGCACCGTCAATCGGCCGATGCCGATACTAGAGTGGGACGCTCAGAGTGGTCGGAATGAGGGACGTGGGCTCGAAAAGCCTAGGGGTGGCGGCGCTTTGGAGCATCATGTCGATCTGGGGATGCACGGGATCGCCCACGTCCGGCGGTTCGTGTGTCACGAACCAGAATTGTCCCGCCGGCGAGCAGTGTGTCGGCGGTACCTGTGTCGCGGCCCAGGTCGCGGGCTGCAAGAACGATAACGCCTGCAACATCGGAGAGTACTGCGATACCGCCGACGGCATCTGCAAGGCCATCGAGGTGGTGGGCTGCGCGACGGATGTGGAGTGCCCCGCGGACCAGAAGTGCAACACGCTCACCGGCGTCTGCATCAAGGGTCGCCGCACCTGCTCGGATGAATCGACCTGCACGCCGATCGGCAAGCACTGCAACACGACGGTGAGCCAGTGCGTCGACTGTGTCGACGCCAGCCAGTGCCCGAGCCCGGACATTTGTCTCCAGGGGACGTGCGTCGATCCGTCGCAGAACCTGTGCACGGACGACGACGGCTGCGATCCACCGTCGACGATCTGCACGAACGGCCAGTGCGCCGCCGGGTGCAACCCGGCCAGCTGCCCGCTCGGAAACTACTGCAACGCGCTCACCGGTCATTGTCAGGAAGGTATGGTCACCTGCGGCGGCGACAACGAGTGCAGCCCACCGGTCGCGATCTGCGAGTCGGGTCAATGCATCCCGGGCTGCGCGCAGGTCGGCGGCCTGCAGTGCACCGGCGGTTACGTCTGCAATCAGACCTCGGGCCGCTGCGTTCCGCCCTCCGGCTGCGTGAACGACACCGAGTGCGGTGCGCCCGCGGGCATCTGCGAGTCCAACCAATGCGTGCCCGGCTGCGGTCAGCCCGGCGGGATGAGCTGCGGAACCGGCTCGGTCTGCGACACGGGGACCGGCCGCTGCGTCACCGTGCAGGGCCCCTGCTCCCTCGACAGCGAGTGCGGCCCGCCGGCGGGCGTGTGCGAGGTAGGCCAGTGCGTGCCGGGATGCAGCCAGGTCGGCGGAATCCAGTGCAACGGGAACACCATCTGCAACACCTCGACCGGCCGCTGCGATCCCGGCGGTGCGGTCTGCACCGGTGACAACGACTGCACGCCGCCCTCCACGATCTGCAACCTCACCACCGGCGCCTGCGACCCGGGCTGCCCCACCACCGGATGTGCCGCGCCCGACGTCTGCAACACGGCGACCGGCCACTGCTACGACCCCGGCATGATGACCGGAGGCCAGCCGCTCAACGCGAGCTGCTCCGCCAACGCCGACTGCCAGTCGGACCTCTGCTTCAACTTCGGCGGGAGCATCGGGCAGCGCTGCATCGCCTCGTGCGGCAACAGCGCCGATTGTCCCGCGTCGTTCACCTGCTACGACTATGACGGCGCGCGGATGTGCGTCTCGAGTCAGCTCTTCCAGAACGCCACCTTCGCCCAGAACCCCGGCCAGAGCTGCTCCGCCGGCGGCGACTGCAAGTCGAACTTCTGTCCCGGGCAGAACGTCTGCGTCGAGACCTGCGCCGAGAACAACGACTGCGGCGGCGGCGCCTGCCAGTGGAACCAGTTCGCCACCGATCTCTATATCGGCTCGTGCAACGGCCCCGCCGGCAACGGCGCCAACGGCGCCAGCTGCAGCTCGAACAATCAGTGTCGCAGCGGCGTCTGCTACGGCAGCGGCATCTGCGGCGATCTCTGCGGCAGCACCGCCGACTGCCCCGCCAACGACGTCTGCGGCTTCGTGAACTTCAGCGTCTGCACCGCCGACCTCTTCGGCGCGTGCCTGGGATGGGAGCTCAACTTCGTGAAGGCCTGCGTCCAGAGCGCGCACGGGAACGGTGCCATCGGCACTTCCTGCACCGACGCCAGCGCCTGCCGCGACGGCCTCTGCCACATCGCGCTCTCTCGCTGCACCGGCGTCTGCTCGCGCAATGCCGACTGCCCCGCCACGGACGTGTGCGGCGTGGAGCAGTACGGCGACCTCGACGGTCAGACGATCTACGTCAACGTCTGCGTCCCGAAGTGACGCCGAGCGTCCGGAGCGACAGTGAGGCTGTAAGCCGAGTTTTGTGCCCGCCGAAGCGGCGACGACCATTCCTCTAGGCGCTCCGTTGCCGGAGCGCTCCAGCAGCCTACCCGGATCCTCAGGCGGGCCACCTGTCGGCGCTCTTGCGAGCGTCGCGGATCCCTATTCGGCCTTGCACCGGATGGGGTTTGCCGTGCCAGACGTGTCACCACGCCCGCGGTGCGCTCTTACCGCACCGGTTCGCCCTCGCCGCGTCCCCTGCGCCGAAGCACAGGCTGATCGGCGGTGTGTTTTCTGTGGCACTGTCCTGCAAGTCACCTTGACTGGCCGTTAGCCAGCATCCTGCCCTTTGGAGCTCGGACTTTCCTCCCGTGGCCGAAGCCACCGGCGGCCGCCCGCCTCACTGTCGCTCCAGACGAACCATCGATAGCGCCTTTGACCCAACCGAGCAATGCCGTCGTATGCTCGCGCCATGCGTTGGACACTCCCGCTCGCTCTCCTCCTCCTGATCCCGAGCCTCGCGTTCGCCGAGATCACGTTCACGCCCGCGAAGACGTGGAAGGAGTCGACCCCGACCTCGTCGATGCGAAAGGCCCAGTACGCCGTCGGCGACGCCGAGGTCATCATCTACTACTTCGGCCTGGATCAGGGCGGGAGCGCCGAGCAGAACATCGAGCGCTGGAAGTCCCAGTTCACCGGCGGTCCCGCGCCCACCGTCGAGAAGAAGAAGTTCGGCCCCTTCGACGCCAGCGTCCTCGACGTCCGTGGCACGTATACAGTGCCGGATTTCATGCAGAGCAAGACCAAGGAGGAGCCGAAGAAAGGCTGGCGGATGATCGCCGCCGTCCTCGAGACTCCGGAGGGCCGATACTTCGTGCGCTTGATCGGCCCCGAGAAGACCGTGGAGAACGCCAAGAAGGACTTCGAGGCGTTCCTGAGCTCGGCGAAGAAGACCTAGGACCCGTTCCTATTTCGTCTCGAATCTCGTGGACCAGCTCCTCGTGGATGAGGATGCGGTTGCAGGTGCTGCAGGTCTCGATCGCCGAGTACTTGAGAAGCTCGACCACCAGCTGCGGGCGGAGGGAGACGTTGCAGCCGCTGCAGTTGCCCTTCTCCGCGACGGCCACCGCGATCCCGTTGCGTCGGACGCGGACCTGCTCGTAGCGCTTCATCACGTTGTCCGGGATCTTCGCGACCAGCAGGTCCCGCCCGTGCTTCGCCTTCTGCGCGTCGGAGTTGAGCTTGGCCTGGGCGCTGCGGAGCTCCCCGACCTTCGCCATGACGTCGGCCTCGCGCTCCCGGAGGTAGGCCTCCTTCGAGGCGATCACCTTCTGCTTGGCCTCCAGCTCGCCCATGATGTCGACGATCCGGTCCTCGAACCCCTTGACCTGCCGCTCGGCCATCTCGATCTCGCGAGACAGCGCCTGGTACTCGCGCGGGCTCTTGATGTCGTTGAGGCGGCGCTTCCACTTCTGGACCTTGGCGCCGTCCTCGCTGACCTGGCCGTCGAGCGTCTGCTGCTCCTGCCTCAGGGCTTCGGCTTCACCGTTGATCTGGCCGAGGTCGGTTCGAAGGACTTCGGGTTCACTTTCGAGCTCGGTGATCTTCTTGGGGATCGCGAGCGCACCACGCTCGAACTCGAGCGCGGCGCTGTCGATCTTCTGGAGCTGATAGAGGGCTACGAGGGTGTCGCGCACAGTGGGAGGCCTCCAAATGTGAGGGCGGAAAGAGTGGAGCGGTGGGGGGAGCAGGAAGGGATGGGACCGCGGGGTCCGTGTGTCTTTGGTTGGGTTCGTGCTCTTCCTTCAAGCAACGACGTACACCTCAGTGGGCCCACCTGGATTCGAACCAGGGACCTATCGGTTATGAGCCGACAGCTCTAACCGCTGAGCTATGGGCCCCGACCCAGGGGGCCAGACCTACGCCTTCGATCCTGATGCGTCAAGGGAACGGATCTCGCCTAGGGCGCGCCCCTAGAGGAGCGCGCATCAAGCGCGGAGATCGCCCGTTCGCTCGGTGAGCGCGCGTCGCTTCGTCTCGATCTGCTCCATCAACGCCGCCCGCACCGCGTCCTTGTCCTCGTTTCCTGCGAGCGCCGCCGCTGCTCTATTCAATAGATCGATGTCCCGCTCTGTCCGGCTCTGGATGGCATCGCAGGCCACCTCGAGCGCCTCCAGCACCTCCTTGAACTCGTCGCCCCTGCGGAGCCGACGGATCTGAGGGACGCGGCCGTCCGAGAGCGACAGCAGGTAGCGACGGAACACGTAGATGGGACCGGCCATCCGGTGCGTGATGAAGACGCCGATGAAGAAGATGAGGATGTTGAAGATGACGAGCGCCCCGACCATCATCAGGACCATCTGCGCGTCCGCGTCCGCGAGCTGCGCCTGGAAGGCAGCGTCGAGGTCCGCCTCGAGCTGCAGCATCCGTGAGTTCTCCCGCATCTGATCCACGAGGAAATAGCCGAGCCCGCTGGAAATGATCGACGACATGGCGACGAGCATGAAGCAGTACTTGAGCTGGAACCGCGCGTTCAGCAGCAGGTTCGTCATACGACGATTGTGTCTTCCTCCGTCGTTCACGACTCATCCCCCGATCTGGGCCATCGAATCCTGGATCGCCTTGTTAACGGCTGCCTCGAGCAACTTGAGTTGCAATCTTATCAGACTCGGACCGGCAACCTTGGCGCGCGCACTGGCGCGGGCCGACATCACGTGACGCAAATTGTTGTCGGGCCAGGTCGCGATGGCGATCTTCACGCCGACCGTCACCTGGCTCGCGCCCGCATCGCCGGGCGTCACCGAGAGCTCCGACACGCTCCCTTTCATGTGGTAGCCGCTCCCGTTGCGGTCGCCCACCACGTAGCGCCCGAGGGCCGCCGTCTGGAACCCGCGCTCGAGGCCGCTCCGCAGCGCCTGTTCGAGCTCGTCCGAGGACGACACACCCGGCACACGGTCCGTGCTGATCACCAGCACCGCCTTCGACGTGCTCAGCTTTCCCAGGGCTTCCTTCGCCTGCTGGCGCACGAACTCGTCAGGATCGGCCATCGCCCGGTGAAGCGCCGCCTCGCCGCGCGGATCGCTGAGCCCGCCCAGCGCGGCGCACGCCATACCGCGCACCAGGTGCTCTTCGTCCTCGGTCGCCGCCGTCGAGAGCGCGGCCATGATCTCGTCGGTGGGCCGCTCCTTGGTCTTCTCCAGCGTCTTGAGCAGGACCCGGATCGCCTGCATCCGCACCTTGTAGGCTGAGTCGGTCCGGATGACCCGGATCAGCTTGCTGTGCTCATCGCCGGCCTCGGCGCCCGCGCCGAAGATCGAGAACGCGACCAGTCCCGCGATGAGCCCGACCCATCTCACTCTAGGCAGATGCCGCGGCGCCTTCCTTGGTCCAGGTCTTCTGACCGTCGCGGGCCATCCGAGCGGCCAACCGCAGCGCTTCGATCATGCTCCTCGCCGAAGCGATGCCGCGCCCGGCGATGTCGTAGGCCGTCCCGTGATCCACGCTGGTTCGGATCACCGGGAGGCCCAAGGTCACGTTCACGGCGCGATCGAAGTCGAGCAGCTTGATCGGGATGAGCGCCTGGTCGTGATACATCCCGATCACGACGTCGAACTCGCCCGAGACCGCGCGGTGGAAGACCGTGTCGGCGGGAAAGGGACCCGACACGCCGATCCCGTCTCGGCGCGCCTCCTCGATCGCCGGCACCAGCTCCTCGCGCTCTTCGCTGCCGAACAGCCCGCCCTCCCCCGCGTGAGGGTTGAGGCCGGCCACGGCGATCCTCGGCTTGTGCCGCGAGAAGTGCCGGCGGAAGGCGTCATCGGTCACCCGAATCGCGTAGAGCACGCGGGCCCGGGTCACCTGCGCGGGCACGTCCACGAGCGGGATGTGCGTGGTCAGCGGCACCACCTTCAAGGTCGGTCCCGCGAGCATCATCATCGGGACCCACCGCTCGCCGTCGCTTCGCGGCCGGTACCGGGTGCTGAGGTCGGCGAGCATCTCGGTGTGCCCGGTCCAGGGCGCACCGGCCCGGGACATCGAGGCCTTGCTGAGCGGCGCTGTCGCGATCGCATCGACCAGCCCGCCGACCACAGCCTCGAACGCCCGCTCGATGTACGTCACCTGCGCCGCGTCGGAGGCCGGCGTCGGGACGCTCCAGGCGAAGGCGTCCAGCCTGGAGATCGGCACCACCGGGAGTCGATCGATGGCCTGATGCTCGCGCGCGTCTTCGACCCGTACCTCGACGATCTCGAGATCCATGGTGGCGTCGCGGGCAGCGCGGGTCAGGACGTTCGGATCACCGAACACGACCAGGTCGGCGTCCCCTCGGACATCGGGCACGCTCGCCGCCTTCACGGTCACCTCTGCGCCGATGCCGGCCGGGTCCCCCATCGTGATCGCGAGGAGCGGGCGATCGGTCGAGCTCACGGATTCGGTGCCCCGGACGATTCCCCGCTGGCCTGCAGCTCGACGTCGCGGATCATCTTGTGCACGCGGGAGGCGTCGGGCGCGTTGGGGCGCAGCTGAACGTACCGGCGATAGTGCAGCACCGAAGCCTGGGTGTCGTCGAGCTGCGCGTAGAGCACCCCGAGCAAACGGTGGCACTCGGCGAACGTCTCGTCCTTCTCCACGCACTCCACCAGCGCGTCTTTGGCGGCGGACAGACGTCCTGCCAGCAGGGCCTTCTTGCCCTTGGTGAAGAGCGCGCGCACGGCCGACTGATCGTGCTTCGGTCGGCGCGGCACCACCCGCCGAACCTTCACGGGGGGCGGCGTGGGATCGCGGGCGGTCGTTGGGGTGGGATCTTCGACGTCGGCCTCGGGATCGGCGTCTTCGGCGTCGTCACCCTCGGGCGGCTCCACCTCGGCCACCTCGGGGGGCGGCTCCTTGAGGAGCGATTGCTGCTTCAGGAGGAGGACGTCGACCTGCCCGCACATCCGGTACGACTGGGCGGGGTTCGCGAACTTCACGCCCGACTTGCAGAGCCGCTGGGCCTCCTCGTACCGCTTCTCCTCGAAGAGGCCCTTGAGCATCCGGTCGTTGGCGTCGTCGTCCGAGCCGCTGAGGAGCGAGAGCCCGATCGCCGCGACCACGCCGGCCAGGACCACGATCGCCACCAGGAGCACCAGCGGCCGTCCCTTGCCGGTACCGGGCGCGCGCTCGAGGGCCGGGACCGCCGGCTGGGGCTTCGTGAGCTCGACCTCCATGTCGGCGGCGATCGCCCCTCCGGCGGTCGGTGCGGTGGCCGACGCCGCGGCGCGCGACGACACGTGATTGATCTCGGTGGGCCGCTCGTCTTCGGTGGCGCGCTTCGGCGCCGCGCCATTCTTGGGAGAGTGCGAGTCGTTGCGGCGCCGCGGGGCGGGGCTCGGCTTGGTCTCGACCTTCGGCGCGAAGACCTCGTTCATGCTGAGGGCCGACAGCGGCGTATCGGTGACCGTGGCGGCCGTCGACGGATCGTAGCCGCCGACCTCGTTCGGCACGTCGACCGCCTTCATCGGGGCGGGCTCGCGCGCCTCCCGCGACGGCGGCTCGACGCCGGCCTCGCGCATCTCGCGCGCCTCCTCGTCGGTGGGCGCGAAGTCCTCGGTGGCGGGGACGAAGCGGAACCGCACGTGGCCGAGCTCGATCAGAATCTCCCTTGCGAAGATCCGTCATCGCGTACTCCTCGCCGTTGACGAGGATGCCGTTCGCGCTCTGGAGGTCGATGATCTTGTGAGTGCGGCCGTCGTACAGGATCTTGGCGTGATTGCGGGACACCGAGCGGTGCTCGATCACGATGTCGTTGTCCTCGACCCGTCCGATGATCAGCTCGGGGCGCGTCAACGCGAACTCGCGGCCCGCGTAGTGGGTGCTGACGCAGATCAGGCGCGGGACCGCGGCCATCCGTGAGGGTCCGACCGACAGGGACTTGGTGGGCTCGTCGTCCCCCGGCTTGACGACCGGCGCCGCGGCACCGCTGAAGAACGGCACGCGCGCCGGCGTGGGGCTGGCGGGCGTGGGGAACGGGGGGAGCTGCGGCGAGTGGTGCTTGACGCCGTCCTTGTGCCCCACCGGCAGGGTGTGCTCGGCCGGGATCGTCTGGGCGATCGCCGCGGGGAGCTCGGGCGGCGCCGGTTGATCGACGATGGTGTCCCGCGTCGAGACCTGCGGACCGGGCGGCGCACCTTCTGCCAGGATCTCCTCGGGCAGGCGGAAGTCGGGGACCGTTCCGACCGCCGGCCAACCTTCCGGTTTGGCGGTCGGCACCTCGTCGTCGGCGGCGTCCTCGACCTCCTGCCGTTGCAGCGCCAGGTGGTAGTCGCCGATCTCGACGAGATCGCCTTCCTTCACCTCGTACCGACCGCTGATCCGCTCACCGTTGATGCGGATGCCGTTGTAGCTGTCGAGGTCTTCGATGTAGACGGCGCCGTTCGCGCGCAACAGCTTGGCGTGGCGGCGCGAAACGTTCCGCTCCATCAAACGGATCGTGTTGCCATCCCTCCGACCAATGGAGATGTCGCCATTTGCCAGGGGGTAGACGGTCGTCTTCCCCTCGTCGTCCTCGATGATGAGCTTGAAGATCGTCGCCACGGGGGACGGGCCTCGGACCGCCAACGTCTCGGATACCATGGTGATTTCGGGTGGTAAAGGCGGCCCCCGTCCTACCTCCTGATCGGCTCCGAAACCCGCTTGCTGGGCGTACCTTTAACCCAACGACGAAGGAGCGTCAGGGCGGCCTCGAGCTGGTTGTCGGCCGGCTCGGGTGGATCGGCCTCCGAAGGGGAACCCCGGTTCGCCGCCAGCGGCACGACGACATCGGGGGTGATACCGGTACCTTGGATCGATCGATGGTGCGGTGTGAAGTAGCGCGCAATCGTCAGCTTCAGGGCCGAGTGATCCTCGAGCTCGATCACGGTCTGGACCGAGCCCTTCCCATACGTCTGGGTACCGACCAGCATCGCCCGTTTGTGATCCTGAAGCGCGCCGGCCACGATCTCGGACGCCGACGCGGTCCCTCCGTTGACCAGGAGGACCAGCGGGTAGCTCGACTCGGTACCCTTCGGATGCGCGAGCTCCAGATCGGGCGGGCGGTTGCGCCCCTCGGTCGACACGATCACGCCGCCCGACAGCCAGGTGTCGGCGACCCGTACGCCCTCATCGAGGAGACCGCCCGGGTTGTCGCGCAGGTCGAGGATCAAGCCCGGCAGCGGCCCGTCCTTCTCCAGCTGCTTCAACGCCAAGCTCACGTCGTGTGAGGTCCGCTCGGAGAAGCTCTTGATCTTGATGTAGCCGAAGCCTTCGCCGAGCTTCTCGGAGACGACGGAGAGGATCCGGATCCGATCGCGCGCGAGGATCACCTCGTCGACGCGACCGCTCGGGCGCTGCACCATCAGCGCAAGCTGCGATCCGGGCGGTCCCTTGATCCGCTGCACCACGTCGGCGAGCGACATCTCGGTCACCGAGCGCCCGGCCACCGACGCGATCAGATCGCCGACGGCGATCGCGGCGCGCGCCGCCGGGGTCTCGGGGTGCACCTCCACCACCACCACGGCGTTGTCCCGCTTCACGATCTCGATGCCGATGCCACCGAACTCGCCCTGCGCCTCGCTCTTGAGCGCCGCGAACTGATCCGGCTCCATGAACGTCGAGTGCACGTCGAGCGTGCCGAGCATTCCGCGGATCGCGCCGTAGATCAGATGATCCGAGGCGGTGTCCTCCACGTAGTTATTCTCGACGTAGTTGAGGACGCGCGCGAAGATGGCGAGCTTCGCGTAGGTCTGATCGCCGTCGTCCCTACCGGCGAGCGCGGTCGAGAAGAGCGCTCCCCCCGCGAAGGCCGCCAGCACCGTGGTCGCTCGAAAGAGGAACCTCTGCACGGACCGATCTTACTTCGTGAGCCAAAGAAGAGGATCGACCGGCTTCTTGCCCTCGCGGATCTCGAAGTACAGGTAGGCGCCCTTGGTGGATCCGGAGTCACCGACGTAGCCGATCACCTGGTACTGATTCACCTTCTGCCCCACGCGCACGTCCAAGGACTCGCAGTGGGCATAGAGCGTGTACCAGCTCCCCCCGTGATCGATGATCGCGAGCAGCCCGTAGCCCTCCAGGGCGTCGGCGTAGACCACCGCCCCACCGAACACGGCCCGGATCGGGGTCGATTGGGCGGCGCGCACATCGAGGCCCTTCGACACCATCACCATGCTCGACTCGGGATCGACCTTCTTGCCGAACGTCATCTCCAGGCGGCCGGTGGCGGGCCAGGGGAGGCGTCCTTTTTGCGCCCCGAAGCCGCCCTCGGCGGGCTCGGGCGCCGGCTCCAGGCCCCGCACCCGCGTCAGCTCCTTCTCCAGGCGCTTCGCCGCCGACTTCAGCTCGCGCGCCAGCCGCTGATAGGTCTGCTTCTCCGAGCGGATCGCGTCGAGCAGCGCCGCGCGTTCGGCCTTGAGCAGGAGCGCCTGCTCGGTCTCCTCGGCGAGGCCCGCCGAGAGCTCGGCGAACCGGTTCTGCTCGCCGGCGAGCTCGGCCTTCAGGTTCTTGTCCTCGGTGCTCGCGTCACGCGCGGAGCGGATCAGGCCGGCGTCGTAGGCGAGCACGAAGCGCAGTCGATCGCGGACCCGCCGCACCTCGCTCTGATCGGAGATCCGCGCCAGGATGGAGGCGATGCTCGTCCGGCGGATCCGGTGCATCGCGGCGGCCCGCCGTCCTGCCAGGACCCGCAGCTTCGCCAGCTCCCGCTCCTTGATCTCGATCTTCTCGTCGAGCCCGTGGATCTTCTCCTCGATCCGCTTCGACAGTGCGGCCAGCTCGTCCATCGAGCGTTGCTTCTCCCGGATGCCCTGCTCGAGATCCATGAGGCCGCGCAGGATCGAGCTCTCCTCCCGCTTGAGATACTCGACGCGCACCCGATCCTGGGCGATGCGCTTCCGGATCGCGTCGTAGTCGGGGTGCGGCTGTGCCACGGCGCCGATCGAGAGCAGGATGGCGATCGCGTGCATCACAGCTTGAGGAACTTGCCGACCGCGAGCACGCTGCCGAGCAGCCCCAGGCCGAAGCCGGCCGCGATCAGGTACCCGAGGTATTCGATCGGAACGAACGAGAGCGAGATGGGACCGTACGCGTAGCTGAGACCGCGCTCGATCCCGACCCGCAGCGCGCCCTCGAGGAGGACCAGGCTCAGCCCGGCGAGCGAGCCGCCGATGATCCCCTGGATCGCGCCCTCGAGCACGAAGGGCGCCCGCACGAAGGCGCCGGTGGCGCCGACCAGGCTCATGATCTCGATCTCGTCGCGGCGCGCATAGACGGTGAGGCGGATGGTGTTCGACACGATCAACACGGTGCCGAGACACAGCGCGACACCGAGGATCACCACGGCGATGCGGGCGAAGCCGAGCAGCGCGTTGACCCGCTCGATCTCGTCCTGACCGAAGCGGACGTCGGCGATCAGCGTCGATCCCTGGAGCCGCCTGCTGACCGCCTCCACCTCCAGGACCGTCCACGCGCGAGCGGCCAGCCGCACCTCGATCGAGGGCGGGATGACCTCGGCGGGCAGACCGTCGAGGAGCACCGCGTCGGCGCCGAGCGACCGCTTGAACTCCGTCATGGCCAGCTCGGAGGTGACGAACCGAGCCCGCTCCACCTCCGGCCAGGATCCGATCTCCGCCACGTACTGCTTGACGTCGGCGGCCGCCACCTCGGGCGCGAGGTAGGCCGAGACCTCGACGTCCCGCCCGAGCTCGTCGGCGACGCGGGCCAGGTTGTCCACCACCACCACGAAGGTCGCGAGCACGGCGAGCGCGACACCGATGGTACCGACCGCGAGGAGCGTGACACCGAGGGAGCGGGCCAGGGCGGAGAGCGCCATCCGCAGGAAGAAGCGCAGCCTCGGAAGCACGATCGCCGGGAGCATACGCACATCCCGGGAGAACGTGAAAGGTGAGCGTCGGTCAGAGCACGACGAACCGGACGATCGCAAAGACGACGAGCGGGATCAGGATGACAGCGGCGAAGATGATCGCGTAGCCCCCAAACATGTTCCCCAACGGTGGTGTGTGCTCGCCGCGAAGGCCGTACGGTCCGATGTCGCCCTCCGGGATCGGGTCGTCCGGGGCCGGATCCTCGTCGTCTGACCGCCCTTCCACGGGCTCCAGCTTACAAAATCGTTGACCCCCCGTGGGGCCTTTTGTTCATTGCGCCTCGCATGCTCCGGCTGCCCAAGTTCGAGGTCGCCGAGCCCGCGACCGTGGCGGAGGCGGCAGCGCTGC
The DNA here is from genome assembly GCA_963803435.1 of uncultured delta proteobacterium. Lineage (GTDB taxonomy): Bacteria > Myxococcota > Kuafuiibacteriia > Kuafuiibacteriales > Kuafuiibacteriaceae > CAWDML01. The sequence goes on from CAWDML010000001.1 coordinate 3,072,564, forward strand.
TGGCAGCGCACGGCGATCGTGCGCGGGCCATGGCCGGCGGCACCGATCTGATGCCGAACATGAAGCATCGTCTGGTGACGCCCGAGCTGGTGGTGGGGCTGTGGCGGATCCAGGGTCTCACGGGGGTGAAGAAAGAGCGCGGCCAAATCCGGATCGGCGCCCTGACCACGCTGCACGCGCTCAGCGAGGACCCGATCGTCCAGCGCGAGCTCCCGTCGCTGGCGGAGGCGACCGGGATGGTGGCGGGCCCGCAGCTCCGCCGCATGGGGACGATCGGCGGCAACGTCTGCCTCGACACGCGGTGCGTGTACATCAACCAGACCTACTTCTGGCGTCGCGCGCTCGGGTTCTGTCTGAAGAAGGATGGGACGGTCTGTCACGTGGTGAAGGGCGGCCGGCGCTGCGTCGCCGCGGCCAGCAACGACAGCGCGCCGGTGCTGATGACGCTGGGCGCGACGCTGCGGATCCAGAACGTCTCCGGCGAGCGTGAGGTCTCGATCGACGACTTCTACACCAGCGACGGCGTGTTCAATCAGGAGCGCCGCCCCGACGACATCGTCACGGAGATCATCGTGCCGGTGCCGGGGCCCGACACCGTGATGGCGTACGCGAAGCTCCGGACCCGGGCGGCCATCGACTTCCCGGAGCTGGGGGTGGCGGTGCTCGCGCGCACGGCGGACGGTCTGATCGCGCACGCGGACGTCTGCGTCACGGCCCTCGCCTCGCGTCCGATCCACCTCTCCAAGCTCGAGCCGATCACCCGCGGCCGCCCCCTCGACCGCGCCGCCATCGACGCGATCGCGGCCGAGGCCTACCGCCGCTGCAAGCCGCTCTCGAACATCGCCTCGGATCCGGCGTATCGCCGCGAGATGGTGCCGGTCTTCGTGAGGCGTGCGTTCAAACAGGCGCTCGCGCGATGAGGTCGGCGCTCGTCCTGGTCGTCGTGCTCGCCGGGTGCGGCGGCGGCGACGGACGGGTCATCGGCGATCAATGCAACAGCGGCAACACGTGCGGGGTGAACCCGCGCGCAGCCTGCATCCTGGCCTGGCCGGAAGGCTATTGTACCGAGCTCGAGTGCGTCCTTGGTTCTTGTCCTTCGGGATCCCGGTGCGTTACACGCGTGTCCTTTCCCAATGTTCCGTTCGATGCCTTCTGTTTGGAGACCTGCGAGGCGACGGCCGAGTGCCGCGACCAGTACCGGTGCGTCGAGGTCTCCGCGACCGCGAAGGTCTGCGTTCCTGCTCAGCCTTAGCCCGCTGGCGCTCCTCCTCCTCTTCGCCTGTCACGGCCCCTGCCAGACGTTGGCGGAGCGGATCTGCAGCTGCGAGCCCAGCCGCCTGCTCGAGCAGGGCTGCCTCGAACAGGTGAACAGCGCCATGCAGCGACTATCGGCCAACAGCGCCGAGGAGGCGGCCTGCAGCGATCTCCTGGACACCTGCGACTGCGATGCGCTCGAGCGTGACGATCTGGCGGCGTGCGGGCTGGCCAAGCCGGAGGGCTCGTGACCGTCGTGGACACCGCGGAACGGCTCATCGAGGCCGGCGCCCGCGATCCCGAGGCGCGCGGTCTGTCGACGGTGGCGCGATCGCTGATCGGCAGCGAGATCCTCCGGATCGCCTACGAGGTCCGCGCGATCATCGACGCCGGCACGAACGTCCTCGATCTGACGGTCGGCGACTTCAACAGCGCCGAGTTCCCCATCCCCGATGCGCTCCGGGAGGGGATCGTCCGGGCGCTCGCGGACGGACACACGAACTATCCTCCGGCCAGCGGGGTCCGCAGCTGCCGTGAGGCGGTCCAGGCCATGTTCGAGACGCGCCTCGGCCTCCGCTATCCGCTGGAGTCGGTGATGATCGCGGGCGGGGCGCGCCCCATGATCGCGGGGACGTACCTCTCGCTGCTCGATCCGGGCGAGCACGTGGTCTACGGCCTCCCCTCCTGGAACAACAACCACTATCGCGTGATGGTCGGCGCGCGCGCGGTCGAGATCTCGACCACCGTCGAGAGCCGCTTCTTTCTCCGGGCGGACGACGTCGCACCCCACCTCGAGAAGGCTCGCCTCGTCTGCCTCAACTCGCCGCAGAACCCCACCGGAACGGTCATCGACGCGGCGGAGCTGGAGAAGATCGCGCGCGCGATCGTCGAGGAGAACGAGCGCCGCGAGCGCTCGGGCCGCCGCGCGCTCTACCTGATGTTCGATCAGGTGTACTGGCTGCTGACCTTCGGGGACACGCGCCACCATACGCCGGTGGAGCTGGTCCCGGAGATCGCGCCCTACACCATCTTCGTCGACGGCATCTCAAAGGGCTTCGCGGCCACCGGGCTGCGCGTCGGCTGGGCGGTCGGCCCGCCGGACGTGATGAAGCGGATGGGCGCGATCCTCACGCACATCGGGGCCTGGGCGCCGCGGCCCGAGCAGGTCGCGACGGCGCACCTCCTCTCCGATCGCGCCACGGTCGACGCCCACCTGACGACGATGCGGCGCGAGGTCCTCGCGCGCCTCGAGCTCCTCTCCAAGGGGATCGAGTCGCTCCACGCCAAGGGCTACGACGTGGAGGCGATCGCACCTCAGGGCGCCATCTATCTCTCGATGCGCATCAACATCCGCGGCAAGCGCACGCCGGACGGCAAGGTCCTGGAGACCGACGAGGACATCCGCGAGTACCTCCTCCACGCCGCACACATCGCGCTGATCCCCTTCTCTTGCTTCGGAGTGCAGGAGGATTGCGCCTGGTTCCGCGCCTCCGTCGGCGCCGTCAGCAAGGCGGATTGCGAGTCGATGGGCGCGCGCCTCGAGCAGGCCCTCTCGCTGCTCGGCTAGAGACCCGGGTGGGCTCGCAGTTTTCGGGTGTCGACGCGGGGCTGCGCCAAAACGGAATTCGAGTGAACTCGAGCGTTTGAAGCAGCCTCGCTAACTGGACTTGGGGACGCCGTTCTTGCCGTGCTCGCGATGCGTCACCTGCGTGACGCGGGTGGCCCGCGATGCGAGCCAACCTCGGACCACCGGGAAGATCTCGTCCGGAGCGCGGCGGCCGAGCAGCAGGCTGCCGTGCCCATAGTCGTCCTCGCAGCCGGTCGCGCTCCCGAACACGCGGAACGTGACATCGCGGGAGCTCGCCCGATCCCGGACGTGCGTGATCGACGACGGCGGCGCGATCCGATCGTGCGAGCCGGCGATCAGGAGGAGCGGCTTGTCGATGCGGCGGAACTCGTCCTCGTCGACGCACCCGCCGGCGGTGCAGAAGGATCCGGTGTGGAGCCACTCGATCCCCTGGCGCGCGACGCCGGGATAGACGTCGTCCGCCAGCGACGCGAACACCCTGCGGAGCACGGGACCGGACATCGTCCGCAGATCCGTCAAGACGAAGCGCCCGATCAGCTGCACGAGCCACGCGATCGGGAGGCCGAGCTTCCCCAGGAGCGCGAGCGGGACACGCAGGCCGAGGTACACGAGGAACAGGCCGGGGAGGCGCACCATCCAGGCGCCGATCTGCTGGAAGCGCAGCGTGCCCGGGCTCGCCAGCGTCACCAGGCCCGCGACCTTCTCGGCGGCCGGAAGACCGCGCGCGTGGAGGAGGTACTGGAGAATTCCGCCCCACGAGTGGCCGACCCAGAAGAGCCGCTCGGCGCCGGAGAGATCGAGCACCGTCTCGATGGCGAGCGGGACGTCCTCGGAGACCTCGTCGTCGACGCTCCAGTCGGCGCCCTTCGGCACCCGCGCCCGCCCGCGGCCGCGCAGCTCCACCACCCAGGTGTCGAACCCACCGCGCACGAGGGCGCGGGCCAGCGACAATCGATCGCTGCCGGTGCCGTCGTCGGTGAAGTCCATGTTGAAGCGGTTGGCGCCGAGGCCGTGGCAAAGGAGAAGTGGCTCCCTAAATCGGCGGTTTTCCGGCGGATAGTGGTAGAGCGCGATGTGGTGTCCGACGGTCGGCAGCTCCACCTCGATCGTCTCCACCACCGGCTCGGGCAGCCGGTACCTGCGCGTGAGGATCACCACCGCGAGCCCATACACGATCGCCAGCGCGAGCAGGATCAGCGCGATCACGGCGGCGTCCATCGTCGGGCTCCCTCCCCTCCCACGCCCATGCTACGTTAGCCCACCGTGTCCTCGCCAGCTGGAGGTCGCCCCGTTCGGGGGCCACGCCGTCGAATTCGGTTCGACCTCCACAAGGCGATGTTCGTCCTCCCCAATCTCTTCACGGTCTCGAGCATCTTCTGTGGCTTTTATGCGGTGACCCTCTGCCTCAGCCCGCAGCCCGAGCCCATCCACCTGTACCGCGCCGCTGTGGCGATCTTCTTCGGCATGTTCTTCGACATGTTCGACGGTCGGGTGGCCCGATTGACGCGCACGCAGAGCGACTTCGGTGTGCAGCTCGACTCGCTGGCGGACCTGGTGTCGTTCGGCGTGGCGCCCGCGGTGCTGCTGTACAAGTGGATGCTGGCGGATCTCGGCTTCCTCGGTCTGATGGTCGGGTTCGTCTACGTGGCGTGCGGCGCGCTCCGGTTGGCGCGGTTCAACGTCCTCGCCGCGCGTGAGCATGGCTCCTCGAAGTACTTCCTCGGCCTCCCGATCCCGCTGGCCGCGGGCTCCGTGGTGTCGCTGGTGATGTCGAACTTTCCCTTCGACACGCCGTATCTGACGCCGGTGAGCGTCGCTGTGATCGCGCTCGTCTTGTCGGGCCTCATGGTATCCAACGTCCGTTACCGGACGTTCAAGGATCTCCGCCCCTCGAAGAAGTCGATCACGATCAGCTTCGTGCTCGTCGTGATCTTCGCCGGCCTCTCGACGCGCCTGAAGCCCACGATCGCGCTGGCGTCGTTCTTCCTCGGGTACATCGGCCTCGGCCTGGCCGAGGGCGTGATCTTCTTCAAGGCGCGCCGTCCGCCCCGTCAGACCGCCGTCCCGGACGAGGAGTCCGAGCCCACCGAGGGCGACGAGGAGTTCGCGGACGACGAAGACGACGACGAGGAAGAGCCCGAGATCCAGGAAGGCACCGCCTGACATCCACCCACAGGCATCTCACCGTCCGGCCTATGACCGATGGTCCAAGCATGCGGGTTTGAGCGCTTGTAGCACCGTGAGGACTTTATCGATTGCGCTGGGCCTGGCTTTGGCCTGGGCCGCCCCGGCTTGGGCGATGCCGGTCGCTCCGCAGGCGTTCTGCGACACGTATCCCGACGCACCGCGCTGCATCGCCGGTGTCCCGGCCTGCACGTTCTGCCACATGGGCGCGCCGCCGGATCGAAACGTGTTCGGCAAGATGATCGAGGACCAGCTGTTGCCTGGCGCGCCACGGCCCCTCGATCCGAACGACTTTCTCTCGGCGCTCCCCGAAGCGCTGCACGCGATCGAGGACGGCGACGCCGACGGCGACGGCTTCACCAACCTCGACGAGATCCTCTCCGGCACGCTGCCCGCCGATGACCTGAGCATCCCGCCCAAGAAGGCGTGCGGCGGCGGCGTCAACCCCGACTGGAGCGTCTGCAACTACGACGCGCGGTACGTCTTCAAGAAGCTGCGGATCGACTTCTGCGGCCAGTCGCCGACCTACGCGGAGCTGATGGCGTTCGACACGGAGCCCGATCAAGCGGCCGCGCTCGATCGCGAGCTGGACCGCTGCCTCGACTCGGACTTCTGGATCGGAAAGGACGGCCAGCTCTGGCGGCTGGCGCACCGCAAGATTCGCCCGATCAAGGCCATCAAGCAGGGCGAGGACGGCGGCCCCATCCCGCTCGCCGACTACTACGACGACTACAACCTCTTCGTGTGGACCCAGACCGACGATCACGACGCCCGCGACGTCCTCCTCGCGGACTACTTCGTGACCCGCCGCTCGAACCCGACCAGCTATGCGATCGCGGGCGTGAACGATCCCACCGGCGATCAGAGCGTGGTGCCTGCCCGCCGCGCCGGCATGATCACCACGCGCTGGTACCTCATCCTGAACGTCATGTTCACCGCGCTGCCCCGCACCGCCGCGGCGCAGGCCTACCGGTCGTTCCTGGGCCTCGACGTCGCCAAGAGCGAGGGCCTGTTCGGCGTGCCCGGCGAGCCGGTCGACTACGACGAGAAGGGCGTCACCGCAGAGTATTGCGCTCGCTGCCACTCGACGCTCGATCCGCTCTCCTATCCCTTCCGGAACTATCAAGGCCTCACCGGCAACATCGGCAGCTACGAGCCGAACCGCATCGAGAACGACTTCTCTGGAGACGGTGCCAACATCGGCGACATGCCGGAGGCGGGCTCGATCTTCGGGCAGCCGGTGGCGAACCTCAATGAGTGGGCCACCGTGGCGGCCAACAGCAAGCGCTTCGCCGAGGCCACGGTAAAGGACTACTGGAAGCTTCTGGTCGCCCTCGACGCCGACTCGAACGAGGAGTTCCCGGTGCTCTGGCAGAACTTCATGGATCCGACCAAGGACGACTACCGGGTCGAGCGCATGCTGCACGCGCTGATCAGGACGGAGGCGTACGGTGTTCCGTAAATCAAATCTCGCCCTCCTGCTCCTCCCGCTGGCGGTCGCCTGCAACGCGTCCCCGTCGGAGGGCCTCGACACCGGCACGACGACGACGCCCGACGGCGGCGTGACGAACGACGACGGCGGGACCCCGACGCCCGACTCCGGCATCCCCCCGGGCTTCGCCGTCTCCGAGAAGGCCAACCTGCGCTTCAAGGAGGTCCTCCGGCTGACCAACGACTTCGCCCAGTCCCTCGAGCTCGCGCCCGAGGAGGTCTGCAGCGAGCTCGGCCAGTACGACTGCCGCTACGTCCACAACATCGCGCTCGGCGGCGTGGAGCCGTACGAGCTGGGGCTGGTGGAGCCGACACCGTCGACGACGATCACCACCCCCATCGCGGTGGAGCGCCTGGCCGTTCACGCCTGCGAGCTGCGCGTGACCCGCGATCTCGACAATCCGGCGGCCGCCATCTTCAAGGGGCTGCTGAGCGGATCGATCGCGAACCTCGACGACCCCGCGGTCGCGGCGATGATCGATCAGCTCTACAAGCACGCGGAGCAACGGCCCGCGAAGGACACCGAGGTCGATCACCTGAAGCAGCTCTATCGCGACATCGACGCGCTCGGCGTCGACAACCCGGCGCGCCAGTGGGCGATCGCGACCTGCGTCGCCGTCCTCACGTCGGTCGAGACGCTGTTCTACTAGGAGGCTGCAGGATGAGACTGAACAGAAGACAGATCCTCAAGAGCCTCGCGATGTGCTCGGCCGGCGGCGGCAGCGGGCTGGCGACCCTGCTCGCGGCGCGGCGCGGCGTCGCGCAGGACACGCCCAAGCCGAAGTTCTTGATCGTGGTGGCGGGCGCGGGCGGCGCCTCCCTGATCGACAGCTTCCTGGCGATCCGCACCTCGGAGGCGGGCCCGAATGGGCCGAACATCAACACCTATCAAGACAGCGAGGTGGCTACGATCGCCGACTCGCCCTTCCGCGCCGTGAACCTGTCGCGCAACGCGGTGGGCGCGATCCCGATCCCGTTCTCCTCCAACCAGAGCGCGTTCGTGTCGAAGCACAAGAACGATCTGATGGTGGTGACGCAGACCGGGACCAGCGTGAATCACACGATCGCGCAGAAGCGATCCCTCACCGGCAACGACGCCTGGGGCGGACGCACGCTGCAGGAGGCCGTGGCCGCCTACTACGGCGCCGGCGCGCCGATCCCCAACGTCAACATGGCGGCCGGCGGCTACCTCGAGCCCGGCATCGATCGCACGCTCCCGCCCTACGCGCGTTCGGAGCCGGTGGGCCAGGCGGCGCTGTGGCCGCTCTCGCTCGACGGCCGGCGCGGGTTCAAGGGCGCGCCCTCGGAGGACGTGCTCGCGCTGGCGCGCAAGGTCCGCGATGAGAAGCTCGAGCCCGAGTCGAGCTTCGTGAAGACGTTCAACAAGAGCTCGCGCCTCGAGCTGTGGCGCGCGCAGCGGGCTCAGCAACCCAACCTGCAGTCCCTGGATCTGATCACCAAGCTCAACGTCTTCCCCGACGCGCCGCCGCAGCTCCCGCTCTCCGAGTACGGGCTGGAGCAGTCACCCGACGGCGCGGCGGTTCTTCAGGCGTTCCCGAACCTGCTGACCGATCCGCTGGAGGCGCAGGCGGCCCTGGCGTTCCTGTTGCTCAAGAACCGAGTCTCCGTGACAGTGACAATCGCGCCCTCCTTCAACGTGCTCCTCGATCTCGACGGCTTCCCGCCGCAGGTCACCAATCCGCCGCTGGCCTTCGACTTCTCGCATCAGAGCCACCGGGCGGCGCAGGCCGTCATGTGGGGGCGGATCCTGGGAATGGCGGATCGGCTGTCGGATCTGCTGAAGAGCACCGAATTCGAGGCGGGGGAGAGCTTCTGGGATCGGACGATGATCTACTTCGCGTCCGACTTCGGTCGGACCAAGCGGCGTCCTTCGAACGCAGACGATTTCGGCAGCTCGCATGATCTGAACAACGGCTATGCGATCCTGTCGCCGCTCGCGAACGGCAACCAGGTCCTCGGCGGTGTGGACCCGACCACCGCGCTGACGTACGGCTTCGATCCGACGACCGGCGCGCCCGATCCGGGCCGGACGATGAAGGAGATGGAGATCTACGCCGGGATCCTGCACGCCCTGGGTGTGGACACCTCCGGGAGCGGTCTTCCGGACATGCGGCCGATGCGTAAGAACGCCTGACACCATCCCTTACAGCAGGATTGCCCACCCTGGACATCCGGCCACGGCTCCCTCCATGTTGCTTCCGCCTGGGCCAAACATGGGAAAGCTGAAGTACCTCCTCTCCGCCATACTCCTTCTGGTCTCGACGCAGGCGGGCGCGCAAGTGCTCGTCAAGACGACCCAACCCATCACGTACACCTCGCTCCCGTCCCCCACGATCCTCGCCACGACCGGCGACGAAAACGAGTACACCGTGACGCCCCCGTTCCCGATCCAGTTCTACGGGAGCACGTTCACGACGATCACCGTGGGCGACAATGTCGCCATCCTCTTTCCCGGGGGCCTCCAGGTCTCGCTGATCAACGAGACGCCCGGGAGCACGGTGACCCCGAACGGCTTCATCGCGCCCTTCTGGGACGACCAGGCCCAGTACGCCGCGAACATGGCGTACATCGGGCATCAAACCCAGGGCACGGCACCGAACCGCACCTTCACCGTGGAGTGGTTCCACAACAGTCGTTACCCGACGACCGCCACTCAGTTCAGCGTCGAGGTGCGCTTCTTCGAGGGGCAGCAGCGCTATGAGATCGACTACGGCGACATCACCGGCACCGGGACCTACAACGCGACCATGGGCATGGAGGATCCCGCGGGTGGCAACCCGTTCTTCTTCGCACCCAGCAACTGCGTGACCCTGTGCAGCCAGGCGGACTTCGCCGCGGTCAGCAACATGCGCGTGATCATCGCGCAGCCGATCACGCCCGAGCTGACCGGGAGCTTCGGGACCAACTGGCCGCGCGGTGCTTTCCCAGGGATGACGGCGACCGGCAACCTGATCCTCCGCAACCTCGCGACCAACACGGCCACCGCGGTGCTCACGCGGGTCTACCTCTCCACCGACGGCACGCTCGATGCGTCGGATCCGATGGTCGGGAGCATCACCACGCCGACGCTCCCGAACGGCAACACGACGGCGCCGGTGACGATCACCGTCCCGAACGGAACCCCGGTCGGCGACTACTACCTGTTCGCCCGGATCGACGCCAACGATGCGTGGTCGGAGATCAACGAGTCCGACAACGTCTTCGCCGGGCCTCGCTTCGCCACCGCGTACGAGCTCCAGCCCACGCGGGTCTCGACCAGCCTGCCCGGCATCAACCCGGGGGCCACCGCCACCTTCGACGTGGAGATCACGAACAACGGCGTGCCGCGGGTCGGCTCGCTCGACATCAGCGTGTACGCCTCGGTCGACGACGTCCTCGACGGGATGGATCGCTTCATGTTCACGGGCACCGTGAACCTGACCGGAGCCAACGTGGAGACTGCGCCCGTCTCGGGCACGGCGCCCAACCTGGCGCCGGGGAGCTATTACGCGATCGCGGTCGTGGATCCGATGAACACGATCTCCGAGACCAACGAGGCCAACAACACGGTCGTCTCGGTGATGCCCATCCCGTCGGGCCCGGACTTCTCCGTCGCCGCGGTCACCGTCCCCGCCTCCGTCGTCCCTGGCGGAATGGCTGCGATCACCACGACGCTGGGCTCGCTGTCGGTGCCGTTCACCGGCAACGTGACCTACCGGCTGTGGGCCTCCACCGATCAGATGGTCGGGAACGACACGCTGCTCGGCAACTTCACCGCCACCTTCGCGGGGGAGGCTTCGCTCCCCGACACCGAGAACGTGCTCTTCCCGGCCCAGCTCGCCACCGGCTCGTACTACGTGATCGCTCAGGTCGACCCGACCAACGCGATCGCCGAGGTCAGCGAGACCAACAACATGGGCGTCTCTGCGACCGCGATCCTCAACGGGCCTGACTTCCGGATCACCTCTCCAACGTTCACGCCCGCGACGGCCCAGGTCGGTAACACGATCACGGTCAACGCGACGCTCAACTCGATCGGTGTCCCGTTCACCGGCAACGTCGGTTACGGCGTCTTCATCTCGCCGAACCCCGAGTTCGATCCCGGCGACGTCTTGATCTACTCCTCGCAGGTCCTGGTCAGCGGCCTGAGCACGGCGCCGATCAGCGCCAACTTCGCGCTACCGACCGTGGTGCCCGGCACCTACACGCTCTTCGTGGTGGCGGATCCGGCGAACACCATCGCAGAGGCGAACGAGACCAACAACGCCACCGCCGGCCCCGGCAGCTTCACGGTGCAGGGCGCCGATCTGCGCGTCGCCAGCATCACCGGCGATCCGGTCGCGTTCATCGGCCGCACCTATCAGGTCACGCTCACGATCGAGAACACCGGCGTCGCCGACGCCCGCGGCTTCCAGTACGCCTACTACCTCTCGGAGGACCAGGCGATCCGCGTGTTCGACACCCAGGTGCTCATCTCCGGGACCGCCACCATCGCGGCCGGCGCGCAGCAGACGTTCGTCGACACCCTCACCTTCCCCACGTTCACCGCGACGACCTCGCTGTATCTGGGCGTCCTGGTCGACATCTACAGCCGCGTGCCCGAGACCAACCCGAACAACAACATCGGTCACACACAGCAGCCGCTCCGCATCGTGTTCCCCATTCCGGACCTCGCGGGTTCGATCGTGGAGACCGCGACCGCCGCCGCCGCCGGCGAGCAGCTCGCCATCACCCGACAGATCACGAACGCCGGCGTCGCCGACGCCATGTCCTTCTCCTATCGCTACTACCTGTCGACCAACGCGATGATCTCGACGGACGACATCGAGCTCGGCCGCTTCAATCTCAGCCTGCCCGAGGGCGGGGACGACTACGGCGTCGACGTCCTGACCGTGCCTTCCAACGTCTCGCCGGGCACGTACTACCTGGGCATGATCGTGGATCCCGACGACCTCCTCGACGAGGTCGACGAGGAGAACAACGTCGCGCTCGGACCGCAGATCCCGGTGTACCGCGCCGCCATCCAGTTCGTGACCGATCGCCTCCCGAACGGCATCACCGGCGTGCCCTATCAGGTCGGCGTCTATGCCCGCGGTGGACCGCTCCCGATCACCTGGTCGGTACAGAGCGGGGCGCTCCCGGCCGGGCTCACCATCGGGGTCGATTCCGGCATCATCGGCGGCACGCCCACCTCGGAGGGCGTCTCGCAGTTCGTGCTGCGCGCCTCCAGCGGCACGGCCTACGCCGACAAGGCCTTCTCGATGCGGATCACCTCGCCGACGGTCCAGCTGGAGATCGCGACGCCGTCGCTGCCGTCCGCGATCGCAGGCCGCAGCTACCGGGCTACGCTGATCGCGGTCGGCGGGGTCCCGCCGTACACCTGGGAGGCGATCTCGACGCTGCCCTCCGGAATCACGCTGACCTCGGCAGGCGTCCTCAGCGGCGTCCCGACGACGCCCGGAAATCTTCCCATCACGGTGAGCGTGCGTGACGCGATCAACAGCTCCGACTCGAAGGCCCTGGTGCTGGCCGTCCTCAACGCCAACCAGGCCGTGCAGATCACGCAGGTCCCCTTGCCGAAGGCGATCGTGGGCATGCCGTACTGTGAGCCGGAGGCGATCCGCTTCGAGGCCCAGAACGGCGTCCCGCCCTACGGATGGAGCCTCATCGGCGAGGTGCCGGCCGGGATGAGCATGTCGGCGACCGGCGAGTTCTGCGGTGCGCCCGAGACCGCGGGTGAGTTCCCGATCGTGGTGCGCGCGCAAGATGCCACCGGCCTGTACGACACGGCGCTGTTCATCTTCGAGGTGTCGGGCGGCAACTCGCTGACGATCTCGACCTTCACGCTTCCGGGCGGAAAGGTCGGCGAGGACTATTCGCAGAAGCTCACCGCGGTGCGCGGCACCGAGCCCTACGCATGGTCGGTGGTCGAGGGTGCTGGCGACATGCCCGCCGGGCTCACGCTGGCCGAGGACGGGAGCCTGAGCGGCAGCCCGACCGAGGACGGCCTCTTCGCCTTCGTGGTCCAGGTGCACGACGCCCAGCTCCGCACCGACACGCAGCCGCTGTCGATCCAGGTGGCGCCAGCGCCCAAGGTCGAGCCGGGCGACACCGGCTGCGGATGCAGCGCCTCCTCTGGGAGCGCCACCTTCGGCTCGCTGTGGGCGATGCTGGCGGTGGGCGCGCTCCTGGCGCTGCGCAAGCGTCAGCTGCTCTGGAACCGGCTCTTGAGCGCGAGAAACCGCGCCTCGTAGAAGCGGAAGCTCACCTCGGCGACCAGCCAGGTCGCCAGCGACACCAGCACGAAGTCCAGCAGGACCACGCCGTCCAGGCCCGCCTTCGCCATGCCGGCCAGGACACCGTGGCGCACCAGCAGGTGGAACAGATACATGCCGTAGCTGACCACGCCGATGCGGACGATCGGCTTGAGAGAGAGGAGCGGGGCGAGCACGTGGCCCTCGCGGATCACGACGCTCGCCAGAAAGATCGCCATCGTGAGCTGGATCAGGAGGCGAGGCGCGCCGCTGATGTCGGCGGGCGCCACGACCACGAGGAGCCCGACGACGCCGGCGGCGAAGGCGCTCGACCAGCGCGAGCCGAGGAGTCGATAAAAGACGGCGAAGCTGGCCGGGCGGTGGAGCAGGTGCGCCAGCAGTACGCCGAGGGCGATGGGCGTGAAGGTCGCGTCGAAGATCTCCGGCTGGTGGCCGGGGGTGTAGATCCGGTCGAGCAGGGGATCGAACAGGCCGAAGTTCACCAGCTGGTTCAGCAGCAGCACCACCGCGATCACGACGAACACGGCCCAGCCCTTGATCAGCTTCTCGACGCTCGGCCACACCAGATAGAACTGCTCTTCGGTCGCGAGCGACCAGGTGATCCCGAGATTGTGCGCGTGCACGGACAGGAAGTTGCAGAGGTAGAGCAGGTAGAAGGGGAGCCGGTGCACGAGCACCTGCGTGTCGTCATCCTGCGGCTTGAAGACCAGATAGATCGCGGCGAGCGCGAGGATCAGGCCGTAGTAGACCGGGAAGATGCGGAGGGTGCGCCGTACGTAGAAGTCCTTGATCGAGACGTCCCCGGTCCGCTCCTTCTCGCGGAGGAGCAGCGTCACGATGAGGAAGCCAGAGAGGACAAAGAACATGTCGACGCCCAGGAACCCGCGTCCCGCCCAACCGGCGCCGATCCAGGCGTGGTCCGTGTGATGCCAGACCACCGCCAGGATGCTGAAGCAGCGGATGCCGTCGAGGCTGCCGAAGTGACGGGTCCGGCGGAAGGCGTCGTGAGCCTCGGTCGTCACGGGGCCGGCCTATCCCGGTTGTCGGATCCTGCACACAGAGTTGCTCGAATAGTGCACAGGGGGCCCCGTCGCCCGACCGGGTCCGCCAGCCCTTCAGTGTGGCCCGGAGGTTGCGTAAGGACGGCCTGTGCAGCTCGCGCGGAGACTGGACTTCGATCCGACGACCCAGGGCCGGGGCCGCCGCCGCCGCCGCCGCGAGGACACGCCGGTCATGACCCTCCTCCGGCTCCCGCTCGGCGTCATCTCCGCGGAGCGCTGGGACCGCACGCCCCTCGCCCCCCGCACCCAGAGCCTCCGCCTCCTGGGTGCCCGGCGGCTCGCCCCCATCGGCTGCGTGCTGGTGGAGCAGGGCGGCGAGCTCGAGCGCTGGTCGGTGCATCCGGTGCCCCCCGAGGTCTCGTCGAGCGGCTACTGGGTGGCGAGCGAGGCCCGGCTCCTCACGCTCGACGCGGCCGACGCCCAGCTCCTCCCGCTCGAGGTCGGCCGCCCGCACGTCCTGATCCCCGACCGCCCAGGCTCGGACGCGATCGTGACGTTGGCTTAGCTAAGAGCCGGTCCGAAAACCTCCGGACCGTTCCGCGTTTCCTGTTTCGCTCGTTCTGCTCATTCGCTATTCAAAGCGGCCGTTGTTGCATCGTGCTCGATCGAGTGTTCTGCAGAGTCGATGCAGGCAAGATTCGCAAGTCTTCCGGACGCCCTGTGGAAACGCATTGAGCCGTGACTCCCGAAGCGAGGTCCAAGGCCGCGCGGGATCGGCGCAGCTGATGATCGCGTTGTCGTCCTGCTCCATGCTCTTCAGGATCACCACCACGCCGCTCTTCTTTCCCCGATAGTGAGGCGCGACGAACTCTTCCTTCCGGACGCCCTTCGGTGCCGAGAGGATCTCGATGTGGTGTCGCTTCGCATAAGCCTCCACTTGCTTGCGGTAGTCGGTCGTTCGCTTCGCGAGCACCTTCGGGGTGATGCACGGGATCCCGCAGAATCCGCGCAGCACGATTCGGTCCCAGACGCCGCACGCGAAGTGCACGAGATGTCCGAAGAGCTCCATGAACCGCTCCATCCCGTGATCTTCTCGCGCTGAACCCTGTTCGTTGAGCTCCGGCCACCCGAACGAGTCCAAACCACCGTGAAGACGTGCTCTCATCCCACGCGATCCGAGGCGATAGGAGCAGCCCTTCAGCGATTCACCGATTTTGAAGGTCTGGCAGCGAAGCCATGCGCTCGTTCTGCAGATCTACCGACTCACCACCGGCTTCCCGGACGACGAGCGCTACGGCCTGGTCTCCCAGATCCCTGCTGATCCTGAGTCGCGACCTCGGGCTCGTCACCGCGAAGGCAGCGGAGCCGATTCGCGCGGAACTCGACGAGATCGCCCGCATGCTCAACGGCCTCCGCGGTAAGGTCGAACGGAGCGCATAGCTCCGCGCCCTGTGAACTCTCAACCGTTGACTGTCGACTGGGGCCGTCTCTGTGAGCTTTCAGGTTTACCTGGTTAGGTCAGTTGGCGGACGCCAGCGTGAAAAGAGCCGCGATGCGAGCGCCGCGCGGGATCCTTTGTCACGCCGACACCAGGCGCAGAGACGTCTTTACCTCTTTCGCCCGCAGCTTGCGGAGGTCATACGAGGCCTGGGCGGACGATCTCGGGTCCTTCGTGCACAAGATGTCAGTAGCGCGGGCATCGCCCTTCATGAGCTGAAGACGAGCAGCGAATGCCAGAACAAGTGCACCACGGAATAGCGGACGGATCTAGCGAGGGACCACGATCAACGGCCGGCGGATCCTGAACCGTCCCACGATCGGCACGTGGTCGGACAGCTCGTGCCACTGGCCCGACTCGAACCCGTACGGATGCGTGTCCTCGAAGTCGAGCCACTCGAGGCCCGGTCCGGCGAAGATGTGGTCGAGCCGCATCTTGAAGTTGAGGAAGCCTGCGGTCGGCCAGGCGGTCATCAGATCCGCCACCGAGTGTCCGAAGACCTCCGGAAACGGATCCCGCACCGCGAGACGCTCCATGATCAGGTTGTAGGCCGGCGAGCCGGGGAGCGAGTTGAAGTCGCCCACGATCAGGAACCGCTCCGAGCTGCGCCGTGCCTCCACGAAGCGGGCGAGCGATTCGATCTCCTTCTCCTGGTTCTTGCCGAAGCCCATGCGCTTCGAGATCCGGAAGACGTCGCGCGACATGAACGCGGGGAGCGAGAGATGCGTGTTGAAGATGTCGACGGTGTCACCACCGGACGCCACCGTCACGTGCGCGCAGACGCGCGACTGCTTGACCCGCGACATCGGTCCTCTGCGGCGGTGCGTGATGTCGTGGGGGCCGTCGGCATTGTGCAAGTCTACCTGCACGTCCTCGCGCGTGAGCACCGCCAGCCCGGTGGTGTAGATGCGCGCGCGCGCCACCTGGTAGGTGTGGGCATGGAAGTAGTGCGCGCGATAGCGGTGCTCCTGCCCGTGGCCGTGGAGCGCCCGATCCAGCGCCTTCATGACGGCCTCGAGCTGGGTCTCGCCGACGTGGCTCGGCGTGTGGCTGAGCGTGGAGCGCAGCGAGCGGGTCTCCACCTCCTGCAGGCAGATCACGTGCGGGAGGCGCTCGAGTCGGGCGATGGCGTCGGTGATCAGCGAGATGGAGCGGCGAGTGGAGGCGGCCCCACGAAACGGCCGGCTGGCGTGCCCGAAGTACCGGACGTTGTACGTCATCACCCGGATGGGCATCTCTGTTCGCTCGTCAGTTCGGAGCCCGTGTATCGTCGTACATCCGTCTCAAGAGCTCCAGGCCGGAGCGGAGCTCGCCGTCCGCGATGAGATGGATCGTGCGCTGCAGGGCCGCGTTGGCCGGCGCGGCGATCCCGTGCTTGTCCGCGCGCGTGACCACCTCGCCGTTGAGATAGTCCACCGCGGGACGACGACCGCGCTCGATCGCCGAAAGCATCGAGGAGCGCAAGCGGCGGTACCGTGCGCCCACCGCCAGGAGGATCGCGTGCTTGGTCACCAGCGAGGCCGAGCCGTTCGCAGCCCGATCGGTGGGCGTGAGCGCCAGCTTCTCCAGATCGAGCGTGCCCGCCACCTTCTCCAGCGTCACGCCTTCGACGCGCGCGACGTCGACGACCTCGCTCATCACCTCGAGCGCCAGCCGGCGGACGAAGCGGTGCGCGAGCAGGTTTCCCAGTCGATCGCCGCCGACCGTGCCGATGGCGGAGATGGCGCAGTTGATCGCGAGCTTGCTCCAGCGCGCTCCGCGCAGATTGGAGGTGGTCTGCACCGGCCCGATGCACTCGAGCATGGTCGACAGCTCCTCGCAGCGCTCGTCGATGCGGCCGCCCATCCGGCCCACGGTGAAGCCGCCCGAGGACGTGCGCTGATACCGGCCCGGGCCGACCATCGAGGCGCCCCAGGCGATGATCGCGCCGATGACGCGATCCTTGCCCACCATCTTCGCGATGCGCTCCTCGCAGAGGCCGTTCTGGAACACCACCATGACGCCGTCGTCGGCGAGCGCGCCGATCGAGCTCCGCGCGGCGATCTCGACCTGCGGAGGTTGTGTCGCCAGGAGCACGTAGTCGAAGCCGCGGCCGTCGATCGGCGGCTCCTCGGCGGCGAGACCCGGGACGATGCGCGTCTCGCCGTCGCCGCTGACCCAGAAGCCAGCGGTGTTGACCGTGTCGCGGATCGTTTTGTTGGTGCTGACCGGAACGACGTCGATCCCTTGCTCGAGCAGGTGCGCCGCGACGATCCCGCCGATGCCGCCGAGACCCATCACCAGCACGCGCGGCCGTCCTTCCTGCGTCATGAGATCGGCGCCCCCACCTCGAACACCAGGTGCTTGGCGGCCCGGTAGTAAAACAAGCGCCAACCCCAGTCGGTGTTCTCGGGCTGGTCGTCGAGCTTCAGGCCCGAGGTCACGAGCGCACGATAGATCCGATCGACCTCGCCCGGCGTCCCCACCTGAAGCGTCACCAGCACGTCGTCCTCGGCGAGCTCGCCGGCCGGCGGATGATGCGCGACCGTGGAGGCGCCCATGTGAAACGAGAGGAGCGATCCGTTGTCGATCTCGACCCGGCCCGAGACCACCTGACAGAAACGTCGAAGCGCGTTTCCGTCGTTCTTGAAGAGGCAGACTTGAGCCAGGTGCGCCGGCATGCGGAGCCCCTGCTACCGACCGATCGCCGGCGAAGCAAGCGGATGGGGCTCTGCGTCAAAACGACTGAAAAGAATGTGTGTGGAGTTCCGACTCACCGGTAGGCTGTCATACCGCAAACGAAATGGGCGGTTAGCGGAAAACGACTGGAAAGTCGGGCGCTTGCCCTGCCCTGTGAGCGCCAAAACGCGATTGACCGCGAGATCGGGGGCTGGCATTCCGACTCGGAGCGGGCGCTGAACCGCCATTCATTATGCTTCGTACCCTCATCGACGTGCTGCAGCAAGCAGCTTCGGTCACCCACAAAGGCTACGTCTTCCTGGACGATCGACTCCAGGAGTCGGTGTGGTCCTTTCAGGACCTGGCGCGTGAAGCAGCGCGTCGAGCCCGCATCTTCCGCACGCTCGGCCTGAACAAGGGCGATCGGATCGCGATGATCGTCCCGGACGGCAAGGACTTCGTCCTCAGCTTCTTCGGCGCGGTGCGTGCGGGCCTGGTGCCGGTGCCGATGTACCCGCCCCTGGCGCTCGGCAAGCTCGACGCCTACGTCGACGCGGCCGCCCGGATCCTCGAGACCTCCGGCGCGCGCATGCTGATCACCAGCAAGGCGGTGGCCCCGATCGTCTGGTCCCTCCTCGATCGGGTCGACACCCTCGAGGATCTGCTGCTCACCGAGAAGCTGACCACCTTCGACGACGCCGCGATCACCGCGACGCTCGACGGCCTGGAGCTCGCGCCCGAGGATCCGTGCTTCCTCCAGTACACCTCGGGCTCCACCGCCGAGCCCAAGGGCGTGGTGGTGTCGCACGGGAACCTGGTCGCCAACGCCAAGGCGATCATGATCGACGGCCTGAAATCGGATCCGGAGGAGGATCGCGGCGTCAGCTGGCTCCCGCTCTACCACGACATGGGTCTGATCGGCTTCGTGATCGCCCCGCTGCTCGCGCAGGTGCCGGTGGTGTTCCTGCCGACGCTCAGCTTCGTGAAGCGGCCGCACATCTGGATGGAGACCTGCGCCAAGTACAAGGGCACGATCACGTTCGCCCCCAACTTCGCGTACGGCCTGGCCGCCAAGCGTGCCCAGGGCAAGAAGCTCGACTACGACCTCTCCTGCCTGCGGGTGCTGGGGTGCGGCGCCGAGCCGATCAACGCCAAGACGATGCGGACGTTCGTATCGGCGTTCAGCCCCGCCGGGCTGCGGCCCGAGGCGCTCATGCCCTGCTACGGCATGGCCGAGGCGACGCTGGCGATCAGCTTCGCGAACCTCGACGTGCCGGTGCGGACCGCCGTGATCAACCGGGCCGCCTACGAAGAGTTCAACCTGGCCGTCCCCTACCAGGGGCTCGACGGGAGCCAGGCCCTCGAGCTGGTCTCCTGCGGGACCACGTTCCCCGGCCACGAGGTCGCGGTGCTCGACCGGGAGGGCGCGCCGCGTCCCGAGGGCGAGGTCGGCGAGATCGTGGTGCGCGGGCCGAGCATCACCGCCGGCTACTTCCAGAACGAGGAGGCCACCCGCGCGCTCCTGGCGGACGGCTGGCTCCACACCGGTGACCTCGGCTTCTTCCTCGACGGCGAGCTGTTCGTCTCGGGTCGCAAGAAGGATCTGATCATCCTCAACGGGAAGAACTACCACCCGCAGGTCTTCGAATGGGAGGTGGAGCAGATCGACGGGATCCGCAAGGGCAACGTCGTCGCCTTCTCCCGCGCCGGCGAGAACAGCGAAGAGCTGGTGATCGTCGCGGAGGTGAAGGACAACCTGGACCGCGCGGCGCTGGCCGAGTCGGCGAAGAAGCGGATCCACGAGACCTCCGGCGTCCGCGTCCGCGACGTGGTGCTGCTCGGCGCGGGCGGGCTGCCCAAGACCTCGAGCGGGAAGCTGCAGCGCAGGAAGACCTGCGAGCTCTACTTCGACGGCAGCATCGGCGCCGAGGGCGATCGCACGCTCGGCTCGACCGCCACCAAGGTCGCGCTGGCGCGGCACGTGACCAGGAGCGCGTTCGCGCGCGTAAAGCACTCCCTCAAGAAGGGGAGGAGGCTCGTGCCCTTCTTCGGGCGGCGGGCGGAAAGCAGGTAACGGGATGGGCTCCACCCAACAGGAGGTTCAGGTCTCCTACGACGTCTCGAACGAGTTCTTCCGGCTCTGGCTGGACGAGCGGATGAACTACACCTGCGGCGTCTTCGAGGGCACCGACAACCTCGAGGAGGCTCAGGTCAAGAAGCTGAACGTCATTCACGACTTCGCGCACCTGACCCCCGAGAAGCGCGTCCTCGACATCGGCTGCGGCTGGGGCGCGAACATCGAGTTCCTGGCCCTCGACAAGGGCGTGAAGGACGTCCACGGCGTCACGCTCAGCCCGGCGCAGCACCAGGAGATCCTGCGGCGGAGCATCCCCGGCGTGACCGCGCACTGCGTCGACTTCTTCGAGTACGAGCCCGACGACAAGTTCGACGCCCTCACCTCGATCTGCATGATCGAGCACGTCGCCTCACCGAAGGAAGCGCGCGAGGGGCGCGCGGTCGATCTGTACCGCCGCTACTTC
Organism: uncultured delta proteobacterium; assembly: GCA_963803435.1. Lineage (GTDB taxonomy): Bacteria > Myxococcota > Kuafuiibacteriia > Kuafuiibacteriales > Kuafuiibacteriaceae > CAWDML01. Next base: position 3,093,053 of record CAWDML010000001.1, read on the forward strand.
AAGCGGGCCCATGCGATCACGCGCCCGGGCTCCTGGTTCGGGCTGCAGACGATCCTCCGGAACTTCGTCCCGCGGAACAAGGACGACATCCGCGACATCGGCTGGGTCACCTACAAGATCTTTCCCGGCGGGATCACGCCGCGGATGGAGGACATCGTCCAGGCCGTCAACCCGTACTGGGAGGTGGTCGAGGTCAAGACGCGGCGCGAGGACTACGGCAAGACCTGCTGGCACTGGCGCGATCGGATGCGCAAGAACGAGGCGCTGATCCGGCGGGAGTGGGGCGACGAGGTCTTCGACGACTACGACCGTTACCTCAGCACCTGCGTGCGCGCGTTCGACAAGCACTATCAATCCCTCGCGCAGTGGTCGCTGCGACGCATCGACTGAGTTTGGAGAGAGCAATGACCGACAACGACATCATCACCCTGTTCAAAGAGGCCGTTCACGAGGTGGACGCGAACACCAAGCTCGAGGATCTCACCACCGGGACCGAGATCGCGAAGCTCGGGCTGGACTCCGTCATGACGATGGAGGTGATCGGCGTCCTGGAGGAGCGGCTCAACATCCGCTTCCCTGACGAGGACCTGGCGACGCTCAAGAACATCGGCGACCTGACCGCGCTCATCCAGCGCACGGCCGCTTGAGGAGTCGGACTTGACGAAGAACGAGGCCTTCCGCGAGGCGGTCTATCGCGAGTACATGGACTTCTTCGCACGCGCGGAGAAGAACCGCCGCTGGAACGTCTTCGAAGACGTGCCGTGGGACGAGCTCAACGAGGGCGCGTACGACGAGCGGGCGGCCCTCTGCACCGAGACCTTCGTCGGCGTCGAGTCGTATCTCCCCGACTACGTCTCGGCCGGCATGAACGTCGTGCGGGACATGTTCGGCCAGGCCTGGTTCAGCGCCAACTGGGGCTACGAGGAGTCGAAGCACGCGTTCGCGCTCCGAGAGTACCTGGTGCGGTCGGGCCAGCGCACGGCCGCCCAGATGTTCGAGTACGAGAAGGAGATCCTGGCGAAGCAGTGGGTGCTCCCCTTCGAGACCGCCCGCCAGATGACCTTCTACGGCACCGTCCAGGAGCTGGCCACGTTCATGATGTACAAGCACCAGCGCAAGCTCGCCGCCGATCGCGGCGACCTGGTGCTCGAGACCATCTACGGGTTCATCGCGCGGGACGAGGCCGCCCACGCCGACTTCTACCGGAAGGTGGTCCTGCTCGAGCTCGAAGAAGATCGCGAGGGCACGATCAAGGACATGGCGATCGTCTTCTCCGGCTTCCAGATGCCCGGCAAGGATCTGGTGCCCGACTACGCCGCCCGCACCGAGGTGATGCGCGAGACCGGCGGCGTCGATCGCGCCGCGTTCCTCAAAGAGGTCTGGTTCCCGACGCTCAAGCGGTTGGGCGTCTCCCGTCAGGAAGTGGTCAAGGCGAGCCTGGAGCTGCGCCGAGCCCGAGCCGCCTGAACAGCCGCGGGGGCGGCACGCGATGAAGAAGCACGAAGAGTCCCGCCAGCCGATCGCCATCGTGGGCATCGGGTCGCGATTCCCTCAGGCCGAGGACGCCCGGCGCTTCTGGGACAACATCGAGGCGGGCGCCACCGCCTTCACCGAGATCCCCGAGGATCGCTGGGACCACGCGCTGCTCTACTCGGCGAACAGCCGCGACGTCGACAAGGCGTGGACGCGGGCGGGTTCGTTCATCGAGAGCTGGAAGGACTTCGCCGCTCTCCACTACGGGATCGCGCCCCGCCGTCTCGAGGTCATGGATCCGCAGCAGCGGCTCTTGATCGAGGCCACCCGCTGGGCGATCCAGGACGCCGGCTACGAGACCCGCGCCTTTGCCCGCAAGCGGGCCGGATCGTTCTTTGGCGTCTCCGTCTCCGAGTTCAAGAACGTGGCCGGGGCGCGGATCAGCGCCATGCAGATGGCCGCAGGGGCGTTCGGCGCGGCCGCCGGCACCCAGGAGCTCCGCGATGCGCTGATGGAGATGGTCCGGCGGGTGGCGCCGATGCGCGCCTTCACGCTGCCGGGATCGCTGCTCAACATGAACGCGGCCTCGGTGGCGCAGACCTTCGATCTGGCCGGGCCCGCGTACTCGATCGACGCGGCCTGCGCCTCGTCTTCGGTGGCGATCCACGACGCCATCACGATGCTCCGCGCCGGCCTGATCGACGTCGGCATCGCGGGCGGCGTCTACCTCAACCTCTCGCCGGACAACCTGATCGCGTTCACCAAGATCGGCGCGATCAGCCCGACCGGCGCCTGCCGCCCCTTCGACGCCCGCGCGGACGGGTTCGTGCAATCCGACGCCGTCGCGGTGCTCTTCCTCAAGCGCCTCGAGGACGCGCTCGCGGACGACGACCGCATCCACGCGGTGATCCTCGGCAGCGGCTGCAACAACGACGGCCGCGGCGAGGGGCCGATGACGCCGCGGGTCGAGGGACAGCTCGACGCGCTGCACCTGGCCTACGCGGACGCAGGCGTCTCTCCCGCCTCGATCGCGTACTTCGAGGCCCACGGGACGGCCACCTCGATCGGCGATCCGGCCGAGGTGACGGCGCTGGGGACGCTGCTCGCGGAGGCGGGCGTGCGCGCCGACGCGCCGGCCGGGATCGGATCGGTGAAGGGCAACATCGGTCACGCGATGTCGGCGGCGGGCGTGGCCGGGCTGGTGAAGGCGGTCAAGATGATCGAGCGGCGGACCGTCCCGCCGCAGGCCGGCTTCGAGCGGCCCCACCCGAACCTGGGCCTCGAGGCCCACCCGCTCTTCATCGCCAAGACGCCGATGCCGCTCGAGGCCCGAGAAGGCGGACCGCTCCGGGTGGCGGTCAGCTCGTTCGGCTTCGGCGGTACCAACTCGCACTTGATCCTCGAGGAGCCTCCGCGGCGCGCCCGCGCCGAGCCGATCGATCGGCCGATCGAGCTCGAGCTGGACGCGCCGAGCGCGCCGCCCGAGGCGGTCCTCGTCACCGCGCCCACGACGCCGCTCCTCGTCGCCCATCTGGCGGCGCTGGCCCGCACCGTCGAAGCGCACGGCGATCGGATCTCGCTGGCGGACCTGGCGTACACGCTCAACGTGCGCCGGACCCGCGAGCGCATCCGCGCCGTGATCGGAGCCCGCACCGCGCGGGAGCTCCTCGAGAACCTCCAGCGCGCCGCCACCGCGCTCACGGGCGATCCGGCGCTGCCGGTCGCGATCTCCAAGGACGTCCAGATCTTCGACTCGGGCCAGCCGGGCACCCCGCCGCCGCGCATCTGCCTGCTCTATCCGGGACAGGGCGCGCAGAAGGTCGGGCTGCTGTCGGACTGGCGCGAGCGCTTCTCCGTCTTCGCCGAGGCCTTCGAGTCCCTCTCCGCCGCCGCCGGTGATCTCCTCCCGCGCTCGCTCACCGACTACCTGTATCCCGTGAAGGCCGACGCCGCCGCCGAGAAGACGCTCGAGGCCACCGAGGTCTGCCAGCCGGTGATGTGCGCGCTGGGGCTGGCGGCCAAGGCGTTGCTCGACGCGTGCGGCGTCGAGCCGGCTGTCTCGCTGGGTCACAGCCTGGGCGAGTTCGCAGCGATGGCCTCGGGCGGGGCGCTCGATCCCCACCGCGCCGTCGAGCTGGTCGCCCGGCGCGGCCGGATGATGCGCGATCTGGGCCTCGAGGATCCGGGCGCGATGGCTGCGGTCATGGCCGATGCCGCCACCGTGAAGAAGGCGATCTCGGGGATCGAGAAGGTGGTGCTCGCGAACTTCAACCATCCGCGTCAGGTCGCGATCAGCGGGACCACCGAGGCGGTCAACCTGGCCTGCAAGAAGCTCGAGGCGCAGAGGATCGAGGTGCGGCGGCTGCCCGTCTCGCACGCGTTCCACTCGCCGTTGCTCGAGGGGATGAGGTCCCAGGTCGAGGACATGATCTCGGATCTCGAGGTCGCCTCGCCGACGCACCCGATCGCGTCGTGCATCGCGGAGCGCGCGCACGAGACCGCCGCGTCGATCCGTCCGACCATGATCGCGCACGCGACCGCGCCGGTGCAGTTCGCCCGCGGCCTCGAACAGGCCCGCGCCGCCGGGGCGCGCGTGTTCGTCCAGGTCGGGGCCGGTGGGATGCTGACCTCGTTCGCGCGGGCCACGCTGGGCACGGACGCGCTCGGCGTGACGCTGGCGGGTCTCGAGCCCGACGGCGGCTACGAGCTGTTGCGCGGCCTCTGCACGCTCGCTGCCCTCGGGCACGCCGTCGACCTCTCGGCGGCCTACCGCGGCGAGCAGCGGCGGGTGGTCGAGCTGCCCGAGACCCCGCTCCCGCGGGAGCCGTACTGGATCGTGAAGACCCAGCCGCAGCCGAAGCCGGAGCTCCTGGGGCCGTTCCCCGAGGGTGACCGCGTCGAGCTGTCGACGGCGGAGAAGCAGGCGGACACCGGCCTGGTCGACCTCTTCCGCCGGCAGGCCGAGGTCCTGGAGCGACACGCGGAGATCATCGCGGCGCAGAACCGCGTGCTCCTCGGCGAGGCCGCGGTCGACGGAGGCCAGGCGGCGGTCACCGCGATCGAGCAGCAGGTGCGGGAGACGCTGGCCGAGCCCACGCCAGTTCCGATCCCGAGCGCCGTTCCCTCTCCGGCGCCGAGCGCGGTCCCCGTGCCGAGCGCGGTCGCAGCGCCGGCGGCGACCGGGTCCGACGATCTGCGCGAGCGGGTCTTCGAGATCGTGGCGCGCATCAGCGCGTTCCCGCGTCCGAGCATCCGGGCCGACCAGCGCCTGGTGGGCGAGCTGGGCTTCGACTCGCTGATGATCACCGACCTGGGTGATGCGCTCACCAGGTCGTTTCCCGATCGCGCGACGCTACCGGCCTCGATTTCTTCAGCGTCGACACCACGGTCGAGGACATTGCCGAGGCGCTGGCCCGCGGCCCCGCAGCGCCCGCGGCCGAGCCCGAGCCGGAGGAGGAGCCCAACGCCGCGGCGCCGGCCCCGGCTACGCGCTACCGTCCGGTCCCCCGCGCGCAAGACCGAGTGGCGCTCTCGCCTCACGATCCCCTCCGGTGAGACCTGGCTGGTCACCGAGGACGACTCCGAGCTGGGCCGCCTGCTGGCCGCCGAGCTGGAGAAGCGCGGCGCCAAGGTCGCGCGGGTCCGCTTCCTCCAGAACGGCGCCGCCGCCCCGGCCAAGCTCGGCTTCACGGCGCTCAACGTGTGGCCGGAGTCCTTTGCGGAGGGGCTTGCGGGCGCCCTCGAGAAGTCCGGCATCAACGTCGACGGTCTGATCCACGGCGCCGGGCTCGGCGTGTCGAACGCCTCCGACTTCGTGAACCCGATTGCGGTGCTCCACCCGCTGATTGCCAAGCTGACCGTACCCCGCATCGCGGTGCTCACGGCCCTCGGAGCCAAGCTCGGCCTCGAGCAGACGCCGGAGCTCTCCAAGAACATCCTCCAGGGCGCGCTGACCGGGTACACCAAGGCCCTCGCCCGCGAGCGGACCGGATCGATTGTACGGGCCTTCGACCTCGATCCGAACCGCCCCGCCGCCGCCAACGCCGAGGCCGTGATCGACGAGCTCCTCTCCGGCGAATCTCACCGCCGAGGTCGGGCTCGGCGCCGCCCGCGTGGTCGCCGAGCTGGTGCCGGACGACTCGCGGGGAGCGCTGCGGGAGATCCGTCCCGACGACGTCGTCGTGATCACCGGTGGCGCCGGCGAGATCGGCAGCCGGCTGGCGCGACACCTGGCGGCCAAGCATCCCAAGGCGCTGCTGCTGGTGGGCCGTAGCCGCGAGAATCCGGAGATCCGCGCGCTTCTCGGCGAGCTCGACCAACACACGCGTGCCTTCTACGCGAGCGCCGACGTGACGGATGCTGGAAGCCTGATCACGGCCACCAAGCCGCTGATCGATCGCGTGGGTCCGGCGACGATTGCGATCCACGCCGCCGGTTCCATCGAGGACGCGCCGGCCTCGAAGAAGACGCTCGAGAGCGTTCACCGGGTGATGAACGTGAAGGTGCGTGGGCTGCAAGCTGTCCTGCGCACGTTCCCAAAGCTCAAGGACCTGGTCCTGTTCACCTCCTGGGCGGGCCGCTTTGGCAACGCGGGTCAGGTCGACTATTCGGCCGCCAACGGGCTCCTCGATCAGGTCGCGGTGGCCGGCATCGGCACCACGCGCGTGGTCGCGATCGCGTGGCCGCCGTGGTCCTCGACCGCGATGGTGGCGACGATCCCCGATCCGGTGAAGAAGGCGATGCGCGCCGAGGGCGTCACGTTCCTCGGCGACGAAGAGGGGTTGGCCCTCTTCGACGAGGTCTTCGAGCACGGCCTCTACGGCATCCAGGTGGTGGGCCGCCAGCTCCCGTCATGGGAGACGCGGGCGCAGCACGAGGAGCTCTTCGACGAGAACGCCCATCCCTATCTCGCGGATCACCGCCTGAAGGGCCGCATGGTGGTTCCGCTCGCTTCGGCCGCGGATTTGATCGCGTGGACGTTCGCCGAGACCGCCACCTCCAGCGGCGCGCTGGTGCTCGAGAATCTCCAGCTCGGACGCGGACTCTTCGCCGGCGACCGCGCCGTGGTCGGCCTCGCCGGCAAGCACACGACCGATCGCGACGGCGCCCGCGTCCAGATCCGGACCAGCGCCGGCGTCGCGTACCGCGCCGAGCTCCGCACCTTGCGCGGCGTCGAGCTCGCAGGCTTCACGCTCGAGGGGGGGAGCTCGGCGGCGACGCTCTCGCTCGACCGCTTCTACTCCGATCACACCTTCCACGGTCCGCGGCTCCGCGGGATCGAGAAGGTCCGGCGCGTGACCTCCGAGGGGATCGAGGGCGTCGTGCGCCGCGCGGCGATCCGCGAGTGGATGCCGAAGAGCGGGCGCGACGGCTGGACGATCGATCCCTTGGTGCTCGACGGCAGCTTCCAGCTGGCCGCCTACTGGCTCGCGATCCACCACGGCCGCGTCGGCTTCCCGCTCGGCTTCGATCGCCTGACCTTGCTCCGACCGTTCGGCGACAAGCCCATCCTCTGCCGCCTGCACGTCCGCGACGTCGGCCCCGAGACGTTCGCCGGCGACATCTACTACACCGACGATCTCGGCACCGCCTACGCCCTCCTGGAGAACGTGCGCGGCCGCTTCGCCGAGGTCCGCGCCCCGGCCTCGGAGCCGCTCGACGTTCCCAAGGAGAGCTGGGACATCGCCTCCTTCCCCGAGATCGAACAGCTCGATCAGCGCTTCCAGATGGCCGAGCTGATCGGGCTGCGCAACCCGTACTTCCACGTCCACTCCGGCACCGCGAAGAACGTGAGCGTGGTCGACGGCGTGGAGATGGTGAACTTCTCCAGCTACAACTATCTCGGCTACTCCGGACACCCGGAGGTGGTGGCGTCGGCGCAGCAGGCGATCGCGCGCTATGGAACGTCCGTCTCGGCCAGCCGCGTCGCCTCGGGCGAGCGCCCGATCCACCGCGAGCTCGAGCTCGGGATCGCGAACCACGTCGGCGTCGACGACTCCATCGTCTACGTCAGCGGGCACGCCACCAACGTCACGACGATCGGCCATCTCTTCGACAAGAGCGACCTCATCCTGCACGACACGCTGATCCACGACAGCATCATGCAGGGCATCTATCTATCGGGCGCCACCCGGCGGCCGTTCCCGCACGGTGATCTCGACGCGCTCGAGGATCTGCTCGCGCAGATCCGAAAGAGCTACCGCCGCGTGCTCATCTGCGCCGAAGGCATCTACTCGATGGACGGCGACATCTGCGAGCTGCCGCGCCTGATCGAGATCAAGAAGCGCTATCAGACGCTGCTGCTCGTCGACGAGGCCCACTCGATCGGCGTGCTCGGCCCCAGCGGCCGGGGCGTCGGCCATCACTTCCCAGGGCTCGATCCCCGGGACGTCGACCTCTGGATGGGCACGCTCTCGAAGTCGTTCGCCAGCTGCGGCGGGTACATCGCCGGCAGCCAGCCGCTGATCCGGTACCTCAAGTACACCGCACCGGGCTTCGTGTACTCGGCCGGCATCACGCCGCCCAACGCGGCGGCTGCGCTCAAGGCCCTGGAGCTGATGCACCGCGAGCCCGAGAACGTCGAGCGGCTTCGCTCGCGCTCCCGCTTCTTCCTCGAGGGTGCCCGCCGGCGCGGCATCGACACCGGCCTGGCGATGGGCGCTGCGGTGGTCCCCGCCATCGTGGGGAACTCGATGGACTGCATGCGCCTCTCGGAGGCCCTGGCCGTCCGCCGGATCAACGTGCAGCCGATCGTGTATCCGGCCGTCGAGGACGACGCCGCCCGGCTCCGCTTCTTCATCAGCTCGACGCACACGGAGGAGCAGCTCACGCACACCCTCGACGTGCTGCGGGACGAGCTGGCGAAGATCAGGAGCGCAGGGTCGGAGGCCTCGGTTCACTCGTCGTAGCCGAAGCGCGTCCGATCTAGGTGCAGGTACAGGACGGTCGCGGCCACCACCAGGTACAGATCCAGCACCTGGCCCAGCGCGGAGAGCGCGACGCCGAGCGCCGGCCAGGGCGCCAGGTCACCGAGGAACGAGAGCCCGAGATCGCCGAGCCCGAACAGCACCGCATAGCCGGCGACGCGCCAGAAGCGACCCTCGATCACGGCCTTGCTGTGCTTGAGCGCGTGGAAGCCGGTCTCCTCGCGGAGCGCGGGGACCTGCAGATAGAAGAGCATGTACACCAGCCCCGCCACCGCAGGGAGCACCAGGATCACGGCCAGACCGAGCAGCACCATGTTCATCGCCACGGTGGTGGCGACCGAGGAGAAGTAGCGCCGGCGCGCCTGCCTCCAGACGTCCGCGAGCGCTGTCGAGCCGCCGTCCATCGCGTTGGCGGTGAGCCGGATGACGATCAGCGCGGCGATGATCCCGAAGAGCAGATCGAAGATGCCCTCGACCTCCATCACCTCGAACTGGGACTGGAAGCCGCCGGTGCTCGCGGGCGCGATCCAGGCCATGAACGCCTCGATCGGGAGATAGATCGCGAGCCCGACCATCGCGATCGGTCCGAAATGCTTGCCGTAGATCCGGGCGCTGGTGCCGAGCACGTCCCGGAGCCCGAAATCTTCGCGCCGGATGTCGTGACTCGAACCACCCCGGGCCTCCATTGTGCCTCTATACCCCGGCGTTAGTGGAGTGACACGTGCCCAGGCACCGGCCTTGCACAGGGCTGGCGGCGCAATGGATCCGGACACTGATCCGATTTGACGACGGCGCGGTCGCCACGATCCGAACGGCACAGCCCGATCGAGCTCGGGTGTGGATCGGGTCGAGGTCGATCCGATGTTCCGCGTCTCGTGACCGTGATTTCGCGGCCGCTCGACCTGAGAAACCCGTGGCGCCCCCCGCGCGGTCGGAGGTATGGTGCCCCGTTCGATGGTCGACGCGTCTCACCTCGAGTCCCTGGTCTCGCGGATTCGATGCGCTCCGGGGCCGGTTCGGTCGCGTCGCCTCCGATCTCGAGGCCATCTGCGGGCGGGCCCGCTCGAGCGACTTCCGCGGCGTGCTCCAGAACGCGCGCGTGGTCGTCGAGAGCCTCCTCCGGTCGATCCTCCACAAGGAGAAGAAGGAGACCCCGGGCAAGGACACGCTCGAGAAGCTGATCCCCAAGCTCTTTCAGGAGGGACAGTCGAGCATCCTCCCGGTCGCGATCGTGGTGCACGTGCGGACGATCCAGGCCTGGGGCAACGTAGGCGCCCACGACCAGCACGCCGATCTCTTCGAGAAGGGGCTCGAGGTCGGCGAGGATGAGGCGCTGGCGGCGCTCAACTCCCTGGTGGCGATCCTCGACTGGTACCAGGAGAAGTATCTGACCGACGGCGCCACCGTCTCCTCGCCCATCCCGCCGGCGAAGAGCGCGCCGACCGCGCCGACCGCGCCGACCGCACCGGCAGCGCGGCCGGCACCCGCGGCGGGGCCGCGATCCAAGACCCCGCTGGTGGCGGGCCTGGGCGGCGTGGTGGCGGCCCTGGCGATCGGCGCAGTGTTCTACGCCCGGCGAACGCCGGCCTCCGATACGGCCACCGCCGAGGCGAACGCAGCCGACCTGGTGGAGCGCCGCGCGGCCCTGAATCGCGCCTACATGCAGGCACACGAGTATCCGCCGCCCCAGTCGTGCGAGACGAACGATCCCGAGGCGCTGTCCGTGTTCGTGCAGGTGACGGATCTCCTCGAGGAGGGCAAGCCGGGCGGTCACCGCGCGGAGGACCAGAAGGCGCTGGCGGCGCTGGCGCGCGTCGAGTCGAAGCTCGGCAAGAGCGCGGAGTACTGGCAGCTGAAGGCCCGCGCGCTGCACTTCGATGGTGCCCCGGATGCCAGCGTGCGCGAGGCCGCCGATTCGATCCATCGAGCTCTGCAAGGCCTTCGCGCCGCCGTACAACCTCCACGGGACGCTCGGGCTGCTGGCCGACGAGGTCGGCTTCGCCAAGCTCTCCTACCAAAAGGCGGTCGAGCTGGCCCCCGACTATCTGTCGCCGGTGTTCAACCTGGGGCTCGTCAATCTGAAGAGCGAGAACATCGACGAAGCGATCTCCGCGTTCAGCACCGTGCTCAAGAAGGATCCCGAGTACACGGTCGCGTACAAGACGCGCGCGCAGGCTTACCTGGCCAAGGGATCGCTGGAGGCCGCCGCCGGCGATCTGGTGGAGCTGACGCGTCGCGTCCCCGAGGACGCTCAGGCGTTCGCGCTGCTCGGGAACGTGCGGGCCAAGCTGGGGCAGAAGGAGGCGGCGCGAACGGCCTTCTGCAAGGCGAAGGCGCTGGGCTTGGAGTCGGCTGCGAAAATGTGTGAGTAATTGGCCGCTCGCGCATGTTCCCCGGATACGAGAATCCCACGCCCCAGCAGCCGGTCCCCTGCGGCCGTTACCAGTTGATCGAGCGGATCGGCTACGGCGGGATGGCCGAGGTCTTTCGGGCCCGCCTGCCGGGACCGAACAGCTTCTCGAAGACCGTGGTGGTGAAGCGGATCCTCCCGCGGCTGCTCGACGACCCCATGGTCCTCCAGATGTTCATCGAGGAGGCACGGATCGCGGCCGCCGCCGATCACGACAACATCGCCAAGGTGTTCGAGCTCGGGCGCGCCGAGGACGGCCGGTACTTCATCGTCATGGAGTTCCTCGCGGGGATCGATCTGGAGATGCTCCTGCGTGCCAGCGCGCAACGCAGCTTGCGGGTGCCGATCTGGTTCTCCGTCAAGGTGGTGAGCGAGGTCCTGGAGGCGCTCTCATACGTGCACTCGCTCGTGGACGACGACGGCCAGCCCCGCAACGTGATCCACCGCGACGTCACGCCCTCGAACATCTTCCTCACGTTCCTCGGGCGGGTGAAGCTCTCGGACTTCGGCATCGCGGACTTCGCCGGCAAGGCGCCCACCACGATCGCGGGCCAGCTGAAGGGCAAGCTCGCGTACATGTCGCCGGAGCAGCTCAACGCTCGGACCCTGGACCTGCGCTCCGATCTCTTCACCGCCGGGGTCGTGCTCTGGGAGGCGCTCACGCAGCAGCGGCTCTTCGGACAGCTCAACGAGATGCAGGCGATGCTCGCGATCTGCGACGACACCCGCAAGCCGCCGAGCGCCCTCGAGCCCGAGGTCCCGCCCGAGCTCGACATGGTCGCCCTCAAGGCGCTCGCCGCGGATCGCGACCAGCGCTATCACAACGCCACCGAGTTCCAGTCGGACCTGCTCGACTGCCTCCACAAGATTCGGGGCCCGGTCCGCACCTCCGACATGCGGCGCGTGGTCCAGGTCCTGCTCGGGCGCGAGGAGCCGGACCACGAGACGATGGCGAAGCCGATGACGCCCGCCCGGGCGCGCGAGGCGAATGCCAGCTTCCTCCTCAAGCTCGACCAGAGCGAGCGCAAGAAGCTGAAGGCGGAGCACTCGGCGGCCCTCTTGGCGGAGCAGGGCGACGTCCCCGACGACCTGGCCGAGACCAACCAGCGCGGGTTCCCGGCGGTGGAGGTGGAGGACGCCACGCTGCCGATGCACGCGATCGATCTCTCGCGCGAGTACTGGGTGCGCTCGCCGGGCTGCGCCGCGCTGGGCCCGATGCCCTACCAGGCGGCCCGGGTTCGGCTCGCCGAGGCAGGGATGGAGGGCGCGCCGATCTCCATCTCGGCGGACCGCCGGCACTGGCTGAGCCTCGAGCAGTTCTCGCGGTTCTCGGGACAGGATCTGGTGATGGACCTGGCGGCGCCGGGGAACAACCTGACGCTGATCGGGACGCTGGAGCAGCGGAGCATGGCGGCCGTGTTCGGACTGATCGCGCGGGACAGCGCCAGCGGCACGCTCTCGATCGCGAACACCGACGTCGAGGAGTGGTACGAGATCCGGATCGCCAACGGGCAGCCGCTGCTGGTGATCACGAACGTGCCCTCGATGCAGCTCCCGGCGCTCCTCGTCTCCAAGAAGCTGATGGGAGCCGGCGAGGTCGACCGCTGGCTCCACGAGCTGGTGAGGTCGGGCCAGCCGGAGCCCGTGCCGCTCGATCGCGACGCCTTCATGCGCGAGCGGATGAGGGAGCTCTTCCGCTGGAGCAAGGCGGAGTACTCGTTCAACATCGATCCCCTGGGGGCGGCCGAGCCCCCGTTCGCGCCCTCGCTGCTGGCGCTGCTGCCGCCGCTGATCGAGGCCGCCTGCTCGACGGACGAGCTCAAGAAGCGGCTGGGCGGCCTCCTGGAGAAAGGGCTCGAGCCCTCCTGGCGCTTCGCCGACGCGCTGGACGAGATGGCGCTTCCGCTCGGCGACCGCGGGTTGGTGGAGCGGCTGAAGAGCCGGCGGCCGCTCGCGACCTTGGTCGGTGAGCAACCGGCGCTGGCCAAGCGGATCCTCACGTTCGCGTATCTGATGACGGAGGCGGATCTGCTCCTCGAGGCGCTCGAGGACTGAGAGCCGTTCCTCAGCGCTGGAGCAGCACGAAGCCGACCACCCCCGCCGCCGCCAGCAGCATCAGGATCCCCGCGATCAGCGCGCGGCTGGTACGTGGGGGCGCAGCCGGGGCCTCGGGCTCGAGCGTCTCCGGCTCGGCGGGAAAGATCGCGTCCCGGAGCGTGGGGCCGAGCGTTACAGACTCCGTCACGGCGTCCGAGTCTCCGACCTGCTCCGGCACGTCCTCGATCAGAGCGCTGCGCATCGCGATCGCGAACTCCTCGGCGCTGTCGTAGCGCGCCTCCGGCTTGATCGACATGGCTCGGTGCAGGACCTCGTCGACCAGCGGTGACAGGCCCTCGCGCTCGAACAGGGCGGAGGGACGCCCCTCCCTGGCGATGCGTCGCAGTACGGCCACGTGGCTGTTGATCGATCCGGTCGGCACGACCTTGTGGAACGGCAGCGGCGCGCCGTCCTCTCCGCGGGCCCACGCGCGCCTGAGCGTGATCAGCTCGAAGAGGATCGATCCCAGCGAGAAGATGTCGGCGCGATGCGTGAGCTCGAGGCCGAGGACCTGCTCGGGCGAGATGTAGAGGATCGATCCGAGCACGCGTCCGACGGTGGTGGGATCGATCTCGCTCCCGACCAGCATCTTCGCGATCCCGAAGTCGAGCACCTTCACGAAAGGCCGCTGCCCGCGGCGGTTGACCATCACGTTCTTCGGCTTGAGATCGCGGTGCACGATCCCGTTCCGATGGGCATAGTCGATCGCGGAGCAGAGCTGATCGCAGATCCAGGCGATGCCCTCCGGAGGCACGGGGCTGTCGTCCCGGGAGTTGCCGGCGAACTTCACGTCGAGCGTCTCCCCGTCGATGAACTCCATGCTGAGATAGACGTCCTCCCCGGAGGCGTCCCAGGCGAGCGGCTTGCAGATGTTGGGGTGGTCGAGCTTCTCCAGGATCTTCGCCTCCTGGACGAAGCGAGCCAGCATCTTCCTGTCCTGTCGAAACTTGTCGAAGAGGATCTTGATCGCGACCGGCGCGCGCTCCTGCTCGAGATCCACCGCCTTCCAGACCGCGCCAAAGGCGCCCTTCCCGAGGGGAGCGGAGAGCTCGAAGCGATCGCCGATGACCTCGCCCTTCTGGAAAAGGCGGTCCGCCATCGGGCGGCACTCTACATCGCTCGGACCAAAGCGGGTACAGTCGCAGGGAGATGGCGCACATCAGGCTGGGCGAGCTGTTGGTCCGAGCGGGTCACCTGACCGAGGACGACCTCGCGCGCGCGCTCCAGGAGCAGAAGCGATGGGGCGGCCGCCTGGGGAGGATCCTGCGCGAGATGAACCTGGTGACGGAGGAGATCCTCCTCAAGGCGCTCACCAAGCAGCTCGGCCTGCCCCGCGCCGATCTGCGCGCGCCGGTGATTCCCGCAGCCGTCCTTGCGAGCATCGACGCGGGGTTCGCGATGGAGCACCACCTCTGTCCGGAGCGCTTCGACGCGCAGGCGCGCACGCTCCAGATCGCGATGGAGGATCACCTGAACCTCCCCGCGCTCGACGAGATCGGCGCGAAGACCGGCGCGCGCATCAAGACCAGCCTCGCCACGGGCGCCGAGATCGACGCCGGGCTGGCCCTCCTCTATCCCGGGCACCCCGCCGTAGGACCGATCCGGAGCGAGGACGGCGAAGCGCCGGCGCGTGGGAGCGTAGTGATGTTCGAGACCAAGGACTTCTCCAAGGCCGCGGCCGAGGCACGGGAGCTCTCGACCGGGCTGAAGAAGGGGAACCTGCGCACGCTCGACACCGGCGACTTCTCGGAGGCAGCCGGCCAGCTGAAACACGAGACGGCGGGGCCCGCTCAGCCCGATCGGATGAAGTACTTCGGCACCGAGGACTTCTCCGATGCCGCCCGCAAGGTGCGCGACGACGACGACTGAGCCCGCGTCACTCGTCCTTTTGCTCCATCTCCTCGAGGCGCTGGATCTGATCCGCGCTGACCTCCTTCTTCCGCCGCCGTCGTTCGATGATCCACGCGACCAGCCCGATCCCGACCAGCGCCGGCGACGTCCAGGCCGCGAACCTCAGCCACTTCGGATAGACGCGCATGCCGTGATCGGGGAGACCGATGTCCCGCTGCAGCTTCTCGATCTTCGGCACCTCGGCGAGAAGCGCGCGCATGGCCGTCGGATCGAGCGCCTCCTCCGGGGCGATCTCGATCGCCTCGACCTCGGCGCGGAGCGCACGCGCCAGCGCCTCCACGTCCGCCTTGCCCTGGGATCGCGCCTCACGGGTGACCAGCGCGAGCCGCACGATGAGGCGATAACGCAGCGCTTCCGCGTCCCTTTTGGCCAGATCTCGGTCCACGAGCAGAGCGGAGATTATGCCAGAGGAGCGCACGTTTGACTCTCACCCAGGACAGGCGGATCGTCCGGAGCCCGATGAATCCCTTCCGTGCAGACATGCCCGACGACCGCACGCCGTCGCCCGCCACCATCGTGATCTTCGGCGCCAGCGGCGACCTCACCAAGCGCAAGCTGATGCCTGCGCTGTACAACCTGGCGGTCGAGCGACACCTCTCCCGCATCGCGATCGTCGGAACGTCGCGGTCCGAGATCACCGACGAGGCCTTCCGCGCGAGCATGCGCGAGGGCGTGGAGAAGTACTCCCGACAGCGGCCGATCGATCGCGACCTCTGGGGCTCCATGGAGCCGGCCATCTACTACCAGTCGGGTGGGTTCGACGATCCGCAAGCGTTCTTGCGCTTGCGCGCGCGCCTGGAGCAGCTGGAGAAGCACCACGGCCTCCCCGGAAACCGCCTCTTCTATCTCTCCACGCCGCCCTCGGTCTTCGCGCCGATCATCCGCAATCTCGGCGAGGCCGGGCTGGTCCCGAAGGGCGAGGATCCGTTCGCCCGCGTGATCATCGAGAAGCCCTTCGGCACCGACCTCGAGAGCGCGCAGTCGCTGAACCGCGAGGTGCGCGCCGTCCTCGAGGAGGAGCAGATCTATCGCATCGATCACTATCTGGGGAAGGAGACCGTCCAGAACCTGTTGGTGTTCCGCTTCGCGAACGGGATCTTCGAGCCGCTGTGGAACAACAAGTACGTCGACCACGTGCAGATCACGGGCGCCGAGACGCTCGGGGTCGAACGGCGCGGCGGCTACTTCGACAAGGCCGGCATCCTCCGCGACATGGTGCAGAACCACCTCTTCCAGGTGCTGTCGCTGGCGGCCATGGAGCCGCCGAGCTCGTTCGACGCCAACGCGGTTCGCGACGAGAAGGTGAAGGTGCTGAAGGCGCTCCGCCCGATTACGCCGGAGGATCTCGATCGCAGGGTCGTGCGCGCGCAGTACACGGCGGGAAGCGTGCTGGGGACGCAGGTGCCCGGCTATCTCGAGGAGGAGGGCGTCGACAGGAGCTCCAAGACCGAGACGTTCGTGGCGCTCGAGCTGTTCGTCGACAACTGGCGCTGGGCCGGCGTGCCCTTCTATCTGCGGAGCGCCAAGCGGATGCCGAAGCGCGTCACCGAGATCGCGATCCACTTCAAGAGCGCGCCCTATCGCTTGTTCCGCCAGAACCAGGTGGCCGACATCGGGAGCAACGTGCTCGCCGTGCGGATCCAGCCGGACGAAGGCATCACCTTGAGCATCGGCTCGAAGGTACCCGGGCCGTCGATCGAGATCGCGCCGGTGACGATGGAGTTCCGCTACGCCTCCAGCTTCGGCGTGGAGGCGCCCGAGGCCTACGAGCGGCTGCTGCTGGACGCGCTCAACGGCGACGGGACGCTCTTCACCCGCGGCGACGAGGTGGAGGCGAGCTGGAGGTTCATCACCCCGATCCACCGGGCGTGGGCCGCGAGCAAGGCGAAGCCGGTCGGCTACGAGGCGGGCAGCTGGGGCCCCGAGGCGGCGTTCGAGCTCCTGAAGCGGAGCGGGCGGATGTGGAGGAAGCCGTGAACGTAGAGAACGAGCTCGAGCGATTCTCCGCGGGCGAGAGCTTCGCGGTGAATCCGGACGCGATCGAGCGCGAGCTGGCGTCGCTGTGGCGCGAGGCCGGCAAGACGACGGACGGCAAGAACCCTGTCACGCGCGCGTGCCTCTGGAACGTGGCCTTCCACCTGGAGGAGCGCCCGGCGCGGGACGGCTTCGGACATGCCGACCACCTCCTCGAGCTGGTGAACGAGCTGCCGAAACACCTGGCGGCGCGGGCGCTGGTCCTGCGCACGCTGCCCGACGGCGGCAAGCCGGAGCTGGAGAGCTGGATCTCCGCCAACTGCATCCTGGCGGAGGGCGGCAGCAAGCTGGTCTGCAGCGAGGAGATCACGTTTGCGGCGCACGGCCCGGCGGACCGCCACCTGCCCGGGCTGGTGCGGGCGTTGCTCGTGCCGGCGGTACCCACCGCGGCGGTGTTCGCAGGTGCGCCACCGTCGAGCTCGACGTCGGCGATGGCGGCAGTGGCGAAGCAGGCGGATCGGATCATCACCGACGTCGATCGATCGATCGCCGAACGTCCGCTGGCCGCAGTGCGCGATGCGATCGATCGGGCGCCGCTGATGGCGATGGACCTGGGCTGGCTGGCGAACGGGTCGCTCCGCGCGGTGATCGCCGAGTTGTTCGATGCACCGCTGACGCTGGAGTCGATCGGCGGGATCGCGCGCGTGCGCTACCTGGCACCGGCAACGCGACGCTGGTCGAGCCTGACGATGCTGGGATGGATCGCGGCGGCGCTGGGCGTGACGTCCGGCCCGGCCCAGGGTGGCTCGAGCTGGTCGTTGCCGGTGAGCAGCGGCGGCGAGCTCGCGCTGAGCTTCGAGGTGGCGGACACCGTGGGCCCGAGGATCGAATTCTATGCGCGCGGCCGCAGCGCGCCGATCGTCGTCGACGCGGTGGCGCCCAAGGTGGTGGAGGTGCCGACCCCGGCAGGAAGCGTGGCGCGGAAGTCGATCCAGCATCCGGAGGGCGCGGCGCTCCTGGCGCGCGCGCTCGCCACGCGCTCGGATGATCAGGGCTTCGCGGGCGCCATGTTCATCGCAGGTGACCTATGAAGCGGTCGAGGGTCCTCGAGATCCTGCCCGACGAGCAGGCCGTGGGAATGCGCGCCGCCGAGCTCACGCGCGACCTGGCCGGAGAGCTGATCGCGGAGCACGGCCGCTTCATGCTGGCGCTGTCAGGCGGATCGACGCCCAAGATCTTTCATCGCGCGCTGACCCGGATGAAGGACGCGCTCGACTGGAGCAAGATCCACATCTTCTACTCGGACGAGCGCGCGGTCCCGCCCGGGGACGAGCACAGCAATCATCGGATGGCGAAGGAGACGCTGATCGATCAGGTCCCGATCCCGGCGGCGAACGTGCACCGGATCGTAGCTGACGACGGCGACGCCGCGGGCGCTGCCCGCGCGTACGAGAAGGAGCTCCTGGCGATCGCACCGGACGGCGCGATCGATCTGGTCTTCCTGGGGATGGGGGGCGACGGACACACCGCGAGCCTGTTTCCAGGGCGGGAGCCGAAGAAGGATGGCTTGGTGGTGGCCACAACGGCGCCGCCGGAGAGCCCGATCGCGCAGCGCGTGACGTTTTCCCACCGCGCGCTCGAGCGGGCGCGCACGGTCATCGTGTTGGTGACCGGCGCGAGCAAAGCGGAGCGCCTGGCCGAAATCCTGGGTGACCGAGCGGTCGATCTTCCGCTCCGGAAGGTCCTCGACGCCCGGGACTCGGACACGCTCCTGTTGGTCGACGAGGCAGCAGCTTCGAAGCTGGAGGATTCAAATCGTGGTTGAGAAGGCGGAATTCGGAGTCATCGGTCTGGGCGTGATGGGGGCGAACCTCGCGCAGAACATCGAAGAGAAGGGGTTCAGCGTCGCCCTGTTCAACCGAAGTCGTGACAAGACCGAAGAGCTGCTCGCTGCGACCAAGGGAAAGCGGTTCGTCGGCGCCTACTCCCTCGAGGAGCTGGCGAAGAAGCTCGAGACGCCGCGGCGGATCCTCATCATGGTGAAGGCCGGCGCGCCGGTCGACAGCACCATCGAGGGGCTGCTCCCCCACCTCGCCAAGGGCGACGTCGTGATCGACGGCGGCAACGAGTTCTACACGAACACCGAGCGCCGCAACGACAAGCTGACCGCGCTGGGGATCGACTTCATCGGCATGGGCGTCAGCGGCGGCGAAGAGGGCGCACGCCACGGCCCCAGCCTCATGCCCGGCGGCGCGAAGGCCGCGTACCAGAAGATCGAGCCCATCGTCACGAAGATCGCCGCGCAGGTCGAGGACGGCCCCTGCGTCACGTACATCGGCGCCGGCGGCGCCGGACACTACGTGAAGATGGTGCACAACGGGATCGAGTACGGCGACATGCAGCTCATCGCCGAGACCTACGACGTCCTCAAGCACGTCGGCGGCCTCTCCAACGCCGAGCTGGCCGACGTCTTCACGGAGTGGAACAAGAGCGAGCTCGAGAGCTTCCTCATCGAGATCACGTCGAAGATCTTCCGCAAGAAGGATCCCGAGACCGGCGGTGAGCTGGTCGACTCGATCGTCGACGCCACGGCGATGAAGGGCACCGGCACCTGGACCGTGAAGGAGGGCGCCGACACCCTCTCTCCGCTCCCGACCATCGCCAGCGCCGTCGACGCCCGCGTCATGAGCTCCCAGCGCGACCTCCGCCTCCGCGGCGCCGAGATCCTCCAGGGCCCCTCGCCCAAGGTGGACCCCGCCGCCAAGAAGCAGGTCATCGCCGACGCCCGCGCCGCCCTCTACGCCGCCAAGGCCTGCAGCTACGCCCAGGGCCTCGGCCTCCTCGCCAAGGCCTCCGCGACCCACAAGTGGGACCTGAAGCTCGGCGAGATCGCCCGCATCTGGAAGGGCGGCTGCATCATCCGCGCGGCCTTCCTCGGTCGCATCCAGAAGGCCTACGGCAAGAGCGCCGGCCTCGAGAACCTCCTCTTCGACGCGGACTTCAAGAAGGAGCTCGGCGCCCGCCAGGAAGGCTGGCGCCGCTTCGTCTGCCGTGCGATCGAGAGCGGGATCTCAGTGCCCACCACCACGGCGTCGCTGTCATACTACGACAGCCTCCGCCGCAAGCGGCTCCCGGCGAACCTCACGCAGGCCCAGCGCGACTTCTTCGGCGCGCACACGTACCAGCGCCTCGATCGGGAGGGGACGTTCCACACCGAGTGGGAGAGCTGAGCTGATCGGATCGTGGTGCGTTGCGCCGAGGTGGCGCGCTCCGGCTCCCGGCGACCTGAGGTGGTGCCAGCCGGTCAAGAGGACGCAGCGCGTGTTGCTCGCTCGACCCATCGCTGGTTCGTTCGGAGCTGTCGGGTAGGAATCGAACACCTGTCCTTTAGGCCAGTCGATCGCCGCGGAGAAGATTGGCCCGCAGGCTAGCACCTTTTCCGACTCCGACGTCATTGGGCTCTTTGAGCGCCGCTCCGTTCACCTTTACGGGCGGTTCGAATGCGTGGTCCTCTGATCGCGGAGGATGAAAAATGAGCCTGGGCGAACGGCTGAAATCACTGGCGCAGCGAATCCCGACGACGATACCCCTACTGGAAACCGAGGAGGCGACCAAGAATGCGCTGATTATGCCGTTCATCGCAGCGCTCGGATATGACGTCTTCAATCCCATTGAAGTGATCCCCGAGTTCACGGCGGACGTCGGTACGAAGAAGCACGAGAAGGTCGATTACGCGATCAAGCGAGACGGTGAGATCATGATGCTCGTCGAAGCCAAGTGCGCTCGAGACGACCTCAACGAGGTTCACGCGAGCCAACTCTACCGCTACTTCTCAGTCACCTCCGCCCGCATCGCCGTCCTGACAAACGGCGTGGTGTACCAGTTCTACTCGGACCTCGAAGAGCCAAACAAGATGGACGCCAAGCCGTTCTTCGAGGTCGACATGCTCAGCCTCCGCGATGACGCGATCCAGGAGCTGGAGAAGTTGACCAAGCCGTCATTCGACCTAGAGTCGATGCTCTCCGCGGCGAATGATCTCAAGAATCTGCGAGAGATCCGACGATTCTTCGAGAAGCAGTTCGAGGCGCCCGATGAAGAGTTCGTCAAGCTCTGCTTCGTGCAAGCCAACCCTACGGGGCGCTTCATGCAGTCCGTCCGGGAACAGTTCACTGCGCTGGTCAAGCGCGCACTTCACCAGGTCCTGACTGAGCGAATCAGTGCGCGCCTTCGATCCGCTCTCGAAAAGGAGAATGGCGCGGCGCCCGGTGGCGTCGAACCGACCCAACCGTTGGAGTCCGATCCGCCGGCCGAGGACGATGGGATTGTCACCACCGAAGAGGAGCTCGAGGGCTACCACATCGTTCGCGCGATCGTTTGCAGTGAGCTAGCACCAAGCCGCGTGACCTGGCGCGATGGAAGGACGTACTTCTCCGTCCTCGTCGACAACAACAATCGAAAGCCGATCTGTCGGCTGTGGTTCAACCGATCGCATAAATACGTCCAGCTCTTCGCCGACGGTAAGAGCCTCGTCAAGGAGCCGATCGAACACCCGACGGAGCTCTACCGCTTCAGCGAGGCGCTCCGGGCAACCGCTCGAACGTACCTGGAGCCCGGTGCAGCGAGCGTGGACGCCCAGCCGACGCGTCATCTCGTCGCGATGCCGGACGCGTGAGCCGACTCCGCGTTCAGCGTCGGCAAGCCTGACGAAAGAACGGCCGATGCTTCGACCCATCAAATCGCGAGGTGCCGCACGCGGCCTCTGGCATGAGGAGAGCGATCGCGACGCGGTGCACGTGGATCTTACTTCTCCTCCGGCATCGCGATGTCGCCCATCATCATGATCGGCTCCTCGGGCGGGTGGGCCGGCTCGACGATCGTCGGCTCGCCCATCATGGTGGTGGGTGCGGAAGGCGTGGGCGGAGGCGGTGCGACGCTCGCGCCGCCCCAGGACGCGGACAGGAGCGCGGTGCCGGCGGACAGCCACAGCGCGGCGAGGGCGGCGCCGGCGGAGACCGCGCGGCGGCGGCGGGCGCGGGCCAGCTGGGCGAGGCCGACGGGGCAGTCGGCGGTGAGGACGGTGCCGTCGCGGCGCGCGTAGAGGCGGCCACAGAACTTGCCTTCGGTGGCCTCGATCAGGTCGACCAGCTCGTCGGGGCTGAGGAGCGGGAGGTTGTAGACGTGTTTCTCACACCGGCCGCAGAAGCGCTTCCGGTCGTCGCCGGTCATGGCCTCCCAGGAGGCGTCGCAGGGGGAGGCGATCCGGAGGGTGTCGACGATGGGGAGGGTCGGGGCCATGAGGCTCTTCAACGGGCGACGCGGCGGGAGGATTCTATGACAGAACGTCTGCGTGCCGGACGATTTGACAACCGCACGGCCGCGGAAACATCGACGGCCGGGACCGGGTTCGCTCCGTGATGCGACGGCTGCTCCTCCTCCTGACCCTCTTCGAGCTCGGCTGCGGTGCGTCGACGCACGGGGTCGAGATCCGGCTGGCCCACGGGAGCGCCGGCGAGGCGAGCACGGCGCGCCAGCTCGAGGGGCTGATCTCGAAGTACGACCTCGAGCCCTGGCGCTTCACCAGCGTCGTGATCATCGATGAGGAGAGCATTCCTCACAGCCATCCGGTGCTGACGCTCCACACGCGTCACGCGAAGGACGATCTGCTGCTGCTCTCCACTTACGTGCACGAGCAGAGTCACTGGTACCTGGAGCAGAACCGGGAGAAGACGGCGAGCGCGGTCGCGGATCTGAAAGCGATGTTCCCCGAGCTGCCGGTGGGCTATCCCGAGGGCGCGAACGATCTCGAGAGCTCGTACGAGCACCTGTTGGTGATCGCGCTGGAGCGCTTCGGCCTGATCCGGACGGTCGGCGAGCTGGCCGCGCTGGAGGCGATGCAGTTCTGGACCACCGACCACTACCGCGCGCTCTACCGGATCGTGCTCGCCGATCCGCGGAAGATCTGGGAGGTGCTCGAGCACCACGGGCTCGCGCCTCGGTGACTCAGGGCTCGACGACGACGTACATCCCGAACAGGCACATCTCGTTGTTGCTCCCCAGCCCCGGGTAGACCGGCTCTGTCTCGCCGGAGGTGTCGAAGTGGCACGTCACGTCGAGCTTGGCGCCGTCGTCGATGAGGATCGGATCGCGATAGAAGTAGAAGCGCTGCCAGTCGAAGTCCCAGCGGAAGACATCGGCGAGGCAGGTGGAGGGCGCGCCCTCCTGTTCGAACGACACCTGCATCCCGCGCCCATGCCCGTGCATGTGAGGGAACGCGCCCTGGAGGAAGACGCGCGCGTTCGGCGAGCCGACGGCGGCCCTCAGCTGCGACAAGAGGTCGGCGGCCGGGACGCTGAAAGCGAACGGTACCTCCGGCATCCCCGGAGGCAGCATCGCCGGGTTGGGCCCGAACGCGGTGGCCAGGAACTCGTCGGGCAGTGCCATGAAGCCGGGCCTCTCCACCTGGTCGGTCAGGCCGAGGTGGACGCGCGTCTGATCCGTCTCGTCGCCACCATGAAGGTGATAGTGGACCTGCAACACCAGGAGATGGGTCTTCTGGAGCAAGAGCCCGGTGCCCTCGGGATAGCGCGTCACGCCCGTCCCCGGCGCCCACGCTGCAGAGAGACCGGTCGGGACCACACCGTCGCCCGCGGCTCCGAAGCAGCTCCAGCCCGGACGGCTCGTGTCGGCGCGAAGAAGTTCGATCACCTGGCCGTTCGAGATCGGCCGACCCTCGCCGTCGACACCGACGGTGAGGTCCGGGTCGACGTCGTAGATGATCACGTGGTGCACCTGCTGCGGATCTCCCGGCTGGACCTCGAACGCGGTGATGAATCGATCGCGATCGAGCGCGGTCTCCAGGAGGAAGCAGCGGTAGTCGTCCTCCGGGTACTGCTCGGTGCCGGCAGGCCGGTACGGCTCCGCCATCTCCAGCTCGAGCCGATCGGCGCCCACCGAGTCCTCCGCCTCCGTGGCGCGCGCGGAGACGTCCGCGCCCATCGCCATCCCGTCCTCGACCCAGTCCTCGATCGTCCCGATCTCGGCGTCGGACAGCCAGCGCGAGGCCTGGAAGCTCTGGCAGCTCCCATCGTCGGTGACCTGCCAGGGCGGCATCACCCGCTCGCGCACGGCCGCGGCAGACGCCGGCCCCATCAGGCGGGCGATCTCGTAGCCCTCCAAGGAGAAGGGCGCGATCCCGCCGTCCCGGTGGCAGGCCACACATCGATCCCGATAGAGCGGGGCGACGTCCTGGGCCCAGGTCGCCCGCGGCGCGGGGTCCACAGGCTTGGGAGCCCCGCTGCATCCCGGCGATAGGAGCAAGAGGAGGGCAATCTTGGTCGAGGTGTTCATTCAGCCGGCACGAGACACCGGCCGGGGGTACGCCCGTCACCAGATCGCCGTCACATCCCAAAAGACGAAGGGCCGGTAACACCATTCGACCGCTCTGGTGTCGCAGAGGACTGTCGATGGAGATCGCAGGGGGTGAAGGTGGATGTCGACGCGTGCTACCGGCGATACGGGCCGATGGTCTTGCGGCGATGCCGGAGGCTCCTCCACGACGAACAGAAGGCGCTCGACGCCATGCACGACGTGTTCGTCCAGCTACTCCGCTATCAGGCGTACGGCGAGGTGCAGTCGACGTCCTCGCTGCTCTATCGGATCGCCACCAACGTTTGCCTCAATCGGATCCGCAGCGAGCGCCGGCACCCGGAGGATTCGGAACGACGACCTGCTCGGTCGCATCGCGGCGGCGGAGGATCCGGGCGAGCGCTCGAGCGCGCGCCGGCTCCTCGAACGCATCTTCCGTGGCCACGTCGAGTCGACGCGGACCATCGCCGTGCTTCATTGGGTGGACGGGATGACGCTCGAGGAGGTCGCGCGTGAGGTCGGCCTCTCCGTCTCCGGTGTTCGAAAGCGCCTGCGCACGCTTCGCGAGTCCGTGGCCGGGCTCGAAGGAGTTTGAGATGAGCGATCTGAAGCTCGAGCGCATGCTCCTCGGCGAGATCCCTCCCGAGGAGACCGATCAGGTCCGTCTCGACGCGCTCCGCCGAGAGAACCAGGAGATCCTCGAGGCCCATCCACCGGCGCAGGTGGTGGCGGAGATCGAACGGCGCCGCCGGCGGGCGGAGAAGCGTCGGGGTCTCCGGATCGCGGCCCCTGCGCTGGCGGCGGCGATGGCGGCGGCCCTGATCGTGCTGGCGCTTCCCCCGCAGGAGACCGAGCGTCCGAAGGGTGCCGTGCCCTACCTGGTGATCGATCGGCGCGCGGGTGACCACGCCGATCGGCTGACCTCCGGCGCAACGGTCGAGAGCGGCGATCTGCTCCAGATCAGCTACGTCGCGCTGGGCAGGCCGTACGGTGTGATCTTCTCGATCGACGGACGTGGTGTGGTGACGCTCCATCATCCCAGCTCCCCGAAGGGGCCGGCCTCGCTGGAGTCGCCCGACCACCCGGTGCCGCTGCCGACCGCCTACGAGCTCGATGACGCCCCCTCCTTCGAGCGGTTCTTCTTCGTGGCTTCGCCGGCCGCCCTCGACGTCGACCGCGTGCTCGAGACCGCTCGGGCCTTCGCCGCGGATTGAGAGAACGTCGAGCGCGGCGACCTCGAGCTCTCCGGCGTGGAGGTGAGCTCCGTGCTCCTGGAAAAGGGTGCCCCATGAAGACTGCCGCTCTCGCCCTCGCGCTGCTCCTCACCGCTTCGTCCGCGAACGGGGCCGCCCCCGAGCGCACGGCGATCCGCCGATTCGCGCTGATCGTCGGGATGAACGACGGCGGCAAGAAGCGCGTCGAGCTCCGCTACGCCACCGACGACGCGCGGAGGATGGCGAGCGTGCTCGAGGATCTCGGCGGCCTCTCCGACGCCGATCGCACCGTACTGCTCTCCGCGGACCGCGCGCAGCTCACGTCTGCGCTGGAGCTGATGCGCGCCCGGATCGCCGCCGCCAAGCGGCCCGGCACGCTCCGCCAGCTCATCTTCTACTACTCCGGACACTCGGACGGTGAAGGCCTCCTCCTCGGCAACGAGCATGTGAAGTATGGCGACCTCCGGAAGATGCTCCAGGACGTAGGCGCGGACATCCAGATCGCCATCCTCGACTCGTGCGCGTCGGGTGCGCTGGTCCGAAGCAAGGGAGGTCGGACCCGCCCGCCCTTCTTGCTCGACGAGTCGAACAAGGTGCGCGGCCACGTCTTCCTCACCTCGAGCTCGGAGAACGAGGTGGCGCAGGAGTCCGATCGGATCGGCGGTTCGTTCTTCACCCACTACCTGATCTCCGGCCTGCGGGGCGCCGCCGACACCTCCCACGACGGAAAGGTCACGCTCAGCGAGGCCTACCAGTTCGCGTTCGACGAGACGCTCAAGCGCACCGAGCAGACGACCGGGGGGGCGCAGCACGCCTCCTACGACATGCAGCTGGCCGGCAGCGGCGATCTGGTCATCACCGATCTGCGTGAGAGCGCCGCGCGCCTGACCTTCGGCGCCGACCTCGACGGGCGGTTCTACGTGCGTGACACCTCCGGGCGCCTGGTCGCCGAGCTGTACAAGGCGCGCGGGCGCCCCGCCGAGCTGGGGCTCGAGCCTGGCCGGTATCAGATCACGCAGGAGGTCGAGGGCGCGCTCCGCGTGGCGACGATCGTGGTCGAGCGAGGCGAGACCCCCTCCCTGGCCGAGCTCACTCCGGTCGAAGGTGAGCAGGCGATCGCGCGCGGGGATTCGGACGAGGAGGCGCCGTACTATCCAATCGGCGTCTCGCTGATCCCGCAGCTGAGCACCTCCTTCTCCCGGCGGATCACGACGAACTTCGCGCTCGACGTCCTCTGGGGTGCGTACGCGAACGTCCGCGGCGCCCAGATCTCGTCGCTGGTCGGCCAAGTCGACAAGGACCTCCACGGCGTCCAGATCGCTGGCATCGTCGGAATCACCGGGGACACGGTCGTGGGCGCGCAGATCTCGGGCGTGGTCAACTGGGCCGGCACCGTCGAGGGCGCGCAGATCGGGGTGGTCAACGTGGCGGGCGACGGACGCGGCGTCCAGATCGGAGTGGTCAACGTCGCCGAGCACTTCGAGGGCCTGCGCCTGGGCCTGTTCAACATCTCGAAGGACACGATCTACCGGCCGTCGGCCTGGACCGGCGAGACGAGCCCGCTCGAGGTGGGGTTCAAGATGCAGGACGGGTCGGTCTACACGCTGGTCACCGCCGGCGCCCGCTCGTTCACCTCGGCGGGCCCCTGGACCTTCGGCTACGGGCTCGGCGGCGAGATCGCGTTCGGTCGCTTCTTCGTCGACATCGACGCCACCGCGATGAGCGTGCATTTGAACCATGGCTTCGCCAACGCGAAGCTGCTGCCGGTGCGGCTCCGCGTAACCGCGGGCGTGCGGATCCTGCCGCGGATCGCGATCTTCGGCGGAGTGGCGGGCACGGTCGCCATCGACTTCGATCAGCCGGCCGGGCTCGACCTGTATGCGCCCAAGTGGGCGAAGCGGGTCTCGAACGACATCGCGATCTGGCCGGGGTTCGTGCTCGGGCTCGAGATCTGAGGCGCGCTCACTCTTCGGGGCGCGTCTTCGCGAGCATCGTGGTCTCGATGAGCTCGCGAAGGTTGCGATCCAGGTGGAGGAACTGCTGCTCCATGAGCAGGTTGTGGTGGACCGCCTCGTAGAAGAGGCCGGGGTGCTCCTCTCGGACCTCCTCCAGCGAGAAGTCCTGGACGAAGTCCTCCGCGGAGTAGCGGGAGCCGAGGGCGAGCTCGATCTTGGAGGGCGCCTTCACCTGCTCGAGTAGAAGAATGTCGGCGATGTGCCGGAGGAAACCCACGAGGTCGAGGGGGCCCTCCTCGTCGAGGTTGTTGTCCTCGCGGATGATGGCGAGCATGTCGATCAGCTCTTCCCAGTGCGTGTGGAGGATGCAGACCGCGGACGAGATGATCGTGTTGCGGACGCGCAGCTTGACCTGGGGTCCGGTGGGCGTGTCGTTGATCGCGACCGGATACTCCTGACCGTCGATCTCGAGGCGGGCGATGAAGCTGGAGCGGCGTTCGAGGACGGAGACCAGCCGGCGGCGGCGCGGGAGCGTCAGGATGAACTGGGCCCCCTCGACGATGTCCTCGTTGAGGATGGGCTCGCCCTCCCGGGTCTCGAGGAAATCGGAGATGTCGACGGCGTCGTTCACGCGGAGGTTCTCGTCGGCGGAGAGCTCTTCGTAGCAGCGCTGAGCGGAGTTACGGATCCGCACCGGGAGCGAGATGGCGGTCTCGTCGGGGGCCAGGTTCTTGAGGAAGCTGCCGACGATGCCGCCGTCGTCCTCGCGTCGCCAGCCGACGGCCTTCTGGATCCGCTCCAGACCGGCGCGGAGACGCGTGACGCCAGCGCTGTTGATGTCGCCCCAGGCGAAGAAGAAGCGCTGATCCTCGATGGCCACGCCGTAGAACTCATCGCCGAACGCGAAGCCGCCGACGAAGTCGTTCTCTCCCTCCGGAGCCGTCTCGCGGCTGAGGAACCGGTCGAGGAGACGCTCGCACGCGATGCGCATCGCGGTGGTGCCCTGCCAGAAGTTCTCGCGGGCGATCGCCTTGTGGATCAGGGCGCCGACGTCGCCCTCGACCGCCATGCCCTCGAGATCGGCCGGGGAGAGCTCGTGGAGATAGTCCTCGAGCTCCGACATGACCTCGGCCGGCCCGTCATCCATCTCGGAGGCGAGCTGCGCCGAGATCGTCGCGCGAGGAGCGGACCCACTGATAGACCGTGGTGCGGTAGTCGCTCTTGGCCTCGTGGATCGAGGTGTGGCCGCGGAGCTGCCCGAGCTTGGCGGCGCGGTAGGCGTCGTCGTTGAGCCGCTGCGCGAGGGCCTCGTAGTCGGAGTCCCGCTCGGAGGGACGGGCCTTGGCGATGCCGATGTAGAAGTGCACCTCGTTCGGGTGCGTGCGCCCTTCCTTGCCCCAGACGCGATCCACGATCCACTTCCGTGTCTCGGCGGACGTGATCTTCGTGATCAGCTCGCGAACCTCGCGCGCGGAACGATCGACCGCCACCAGCCGGTAGGACTTGCCGGCCTTGTGAAAGACGTGGAGCTTCGGCTCGCTCTCGAGCACGTCGGCGAGCCGCTCGCCGAGCGCGCGCACGAAGGCGGCAGCGACGCGATGACCGTGTCGGATCGCGAAGCGCTTGAAGGCCTGGTACTCGATCGCGACCACCGCCAAGCTCTCGATCTGGTCGTAGGTATAGGCGGCGGCCTCGTCGAGGAGGAGATTGCGGTACGCCTGGAGGCCGCGCACCGGGATCCCTGGCTGCTCCGACGAGGCGGCCAGCCGGTAGGCCGAGCGCACCTCGCTCTCGCCCTCGGGGGCGGTGGCAGCCTCCATCTCCTGGGTGATGCTGGCGACCACCAGGAGCAGCTCGCGCTCCGTCGGGCGGCGCCGGCGACCGCCCGCGACCACGTACCACCCGTCGTGATCCTCGCGCTGCTCGAAGGTGAGCCGGCGTCCGTGCGGCGTCAGCCCGGTGATCATCAGCGTCTTGTCGCGGCGCGAGAACCTCACCAGCTGGAGCGTCTCGCCCAGCTGCACCGGCTGCGACGGAACCACGAGCGTGCTGTCGAAGCGGTCCGCAGGGCCGATGTACGAGAGGTCGCGCGTGAGCTCGCCCTCGGGGTGCATGGGCGGGAGGGGCTCGATCGTCTCGGAGAGCGGAAGGTCGCCGGTGTCGGTAACGTCGGTCTTGCCATCGTCCATCTCGTCGAATGGGGGGTCGTGATCGCCGCTCATACATCCGCCTTGGCAGGGATGTGGCTCATCGCGTGCTCCGCGATGGCCGTGATGGTGAGGCTCGGATTCACGCCCAGGTTCGCCGGGATCATCAATCCGTCGATCACGTAGAGACCTGGGTGTCCGAACACCTGGTTGCGATCGTCGACCACACCTTCCTCTCGCGTGGTCGCCATGTTGCAGCCACCGAGGATGTGTGCGGTGGTCGGGACGTCGAGCGTGACCTCGTTGATCGCGCTGGACGCGTAGCCGTTCTGAAGCTGCGCGACCACCCGCGCGAAGTCGTTCGCGCCCTTGATGTACGTGGGGATGCGGGCCTGGCCTTCGGTGCGGTACGAGTTCAGCGTCTTCTTGAAGGGCGAGAACCAGCGCCGCTCCGTCTTGAGATTGATGCTGTTCTCCTCGGTCTGCATCACCAGCAGGATGAGGGTACGCTTGGCCCATCCGAAGGGTACCAGGCTGCGGGTGAAGTCGATCGGGTGACGGGCGACCTCGCCGATCCAGCGGAGAAATCGCGGGAGCTTTCCGCCGCCGTCGGTGAGGAGCGTGCCGAGGGCGCTGAGCGCGTCGGAGCCCTCGCTGTAGCGGACGGCCTCGATGTGCGTGCCGTCGGACAGGTGGACGCCCGACCCGATCGCGATCCCCTCGGAGTACGACACGTCGCTCTGTCGCGCGGTCGAGCCGATGATCGCCTCGCTGTTGGTCCGCACGTAGCGCCCGAGCCGTGGCGACACGTTCTCGAGCGACCCACGCTCGCGGCAGGTCATCAGCAGCTTGACCGTGCCGAGGACCCCGGCCGCGACGATCACGTTCTTCGCGCGATAGGTCTTTCTGCCCTTCGCCAGGAGCGAGGTCGAACGTCGCGTGTCGACCTCGTACCCACCCTCGATCGGGCGGATCAGCTCGACCAAGGTCTCGGGGAAGATCTCGGCGCCGTGCTTCTCGGCGAACCAGAGGTAGTTCTTGTCGAGCGTGTTCTTGGCGTTGAAGCGGCAACCGACCATGCAGCCCCCGCAGAACACGCACCCGGTCCGGTCGGGACCCTCTCCTCCAAAGTAGGGGTCGCTGACGGTCTTGCCCGGCTCACCGAAGTAGACGCCGACGTGCGTGCGCTCGAAGGTGTGGCCCTGTCCAATCTTCTCGGCGGCCTTCTTGAGCAGGACGTCCGCCGGGAAGTCGTGGGGAGGCGTGGTCACTCCCAGCATGCGCTGAGCCGTCTCGTAGTGGGCGGCGAGCGCTTGCTTCCAGTCCGTCCCGGCCGGCCACTGTCCGCGCGTGAACGCCTCGTCGGGCGGCACCAAGAGGGTGTTGGCGTAGACGAGGCTCCCGCCGCCCACGCCCGCGCCGCCCAGGATCAGGACGTCCTTCAGGAGTGTCATCCGGAAGATGCCGTGGCAGAGGGCTTCCGGGAACCAGAGGAACTTTCTTATCGACCAGTTGGTCCGGGGGAAGTCGTGGGCCGTCCAGCGCTTGCCCGCCTCCAGCACGCCGACCGTGTAGCCCTTCTCCGCCAGACGCATGGCGGAGACGGCGCCTCCAAACCCGGAGCCGATGATCAGCCAATCGAGCTCTCGATCAACACGCACGTCGTCTCATGATGAACCACGCCGCGACCAGGGCGAGCAAGTACCCTGATCCGCGACCGTTCTGCGCTGTGGCGCACGTGCAGCCCTTCTTCTTCTCGGACTCCGTCCCGGCGTCCGGCGTGGTCCCGGTGTCGGGCACGCCGGCGTCCACCAGCTCGTCGTTGATGCAGATGCCGACCAGCCCGCAGCTCGCACCCGGCTGACAGACGAGCGAGTCGTCGTCGCAGATGATGCCGCCGGGAACCAGGCAATGGTCGCCCTCGCAGGTGCCCTCGAAGCTGGTGCAGTCGACGATCCAAGGCCGGCCGTAGCTGCAGTCGTAGATGAGCTGGTCGCCGCGACACGTGCGGATGTCGGCGTCGACGCAGGCGCCTGCGTTGGGATCGCAGACCGCCTCCTCGAACGTCTCCACGCACCCGGGCGCGGTTCCCTGGCAGAACGCGAACTCGTACTCGCCGTTACCCACGTCGAACACGCAGGCCTCGCCGGTCCCCAGCGCGCAGTCGACGCCGTACGCCGGATCGAATCTCCTCGCAGATGGCCGTCGGTCACGGCGCCGGATGCTACCTCGGCCCTATGACGAGCACGACCTGCCCTCGCACAACTTGCAGGAACACCCGACGGAGCTCGCCGGTTCCGCACGGGTGCGCGTGCAGGATCGTCCCACATGACCGTCCTGCGTCGCGTACGACGCGCTGCGACTGGATGTCTCTTTCTCGCCGGCGCCGTGGTGGCGCCGCAGCTCGGCGTCGACGGCCTCGAGGTCCCACTCCCGCGATCGATCCTTCCGCTGCCCGTCGCGGTCGAGTGCGGTAGCGCGACCGTTCGGATCACGCTCGCGGGCGCGACGTTCCAGCTCGACGCCCTGCGCCTCCGCGATCCGCGCGGACGCGGCACGCTCACCATTCCTCGCGCCGAGATCGATCCCGCGGGGCGAATCTCGATCCCTCATGCGGAGCTCGACGTCGCCGCCGCGCCGACCTCGCCCCCGGAGCGCTCCGATCCGATCGCGTCCGCCCGTGCGATCCGGACCGCGCTCGCGGAGGTCGCTGCGACGATCCCGGTGGAGCGCGTCGGCGCCCTCACGATCGAAGACGCGACGATCCGCGTCGCGGGACGCCGGTGGAGCGAGCATGCCCGGCTCGATCTTGCCGGGGACGGCTCCGGTCTGAGGGGCCTGGTGAGCCTGGGATCAGTGTTCCCTCAGGCGGATCTATTCGTCGAGGTCGCACCCGGGCGCCTCGCGCTCAGCGCCGAGCTCGACTCGGCCCTGGTCGGCGACTTTCTGGTGTCGGGCCGGGCCTCCCTCGTCGACGACGTCGTCAACTTCGATCTCGGCGTCGACGGCACCCGCATCGACGGTGCGGGACGCCTTGCGCCCGGACGCTTCGAGGTGGACGCGTGCTCGGGCCGGACCAATCTCTCCTGGATTCGCCGCCACTGGCTCCCGCAGCTGGCGCCGGGCGCGCGGCGCTGGGTCGATCGCCACCTCGTCCGCGGGACCGCCTCTACCGGGCACCTCGCGGGCATCGGCGATTCGTTCACGCTCGACTTCGGCTTCGAGGGCGTCGACGCCGACCTCCCGGGTGTCCCGCTCCCGATCTCTCACGCGCGCGGGCGCGGCCGGATCACCGCCGATCGTCTCGAGCTTTGGGTCGACCGGGCACGCGCGGGTTCCCTCGCGGCCCGGCGGGGGCGCGTCGTGGTCACCGGCCTGGGAGCGCAAGCAGGGCGCCTCACCCTGCGGGCGGATCTCCTCGGCCCCGCCGCCGGAGCGCTCCAGCTGCTCGACGCGCCGCCGTTCCGGCCCGATCGATCTCGGGCCATGCGGAGCTGCACCTGGCGCTCACCGCGCCGTATCGCGGGACGCTCCGCACCCGCGCGCTCGCGCTGACGGTCCGCGGGACCGCGCACGACGTGACGCTTCACGACTACCGCTTCCTCGATCGCTTCTCGGTGAGCGGCGCAGACTTCGCGATCGACGCCGATCGTGAGCATCTGGCCCTCGATGGTACCGCCGCGATTGAGGGGGTCCCGATGGCCGTCTCCTGGTCGACGCCGAACCACGTCCATGTCCGAGCGATGCTCGGCCGTGACGAGCGGTCGGCGCTGGGGCTGGCCGAGCTGGAGGAGCTCGCCGGGCCCGTCTCGGTCGATTTCACCGCCACCGTCGACGGCGACCGCGTCCGCAGCACCGGCACGATTGATCTGGCAGAGGCGATGGTCGAGATCCCCTCGCTGGGATGGACCAAGCACGCCGGGGCCAAGGCCGGCCTGCGCTTCGCCGCCGAGCTTCGCCCCGACGGTGCCCTCGACATCCCCCACTTCGCGCTCGAGTCCCGCGACTTGACGGCGACCGGAGCGCTCGAGCTCGATGCGCACCGCGCGCTCGCGGCCCTCCAGACCCACGTCGTCCAGGGCGAGAGCGACTTTCGTCTGAGACGGCACGGGCGCGACACCGTCATCTTCGGCGACCGCTTCGACGCCCGGCCGCTGGTCGATCGACTGCAGGGAACCGGCGGGCCCCAGGGCTCGAACGCAGAGCGGACGGTCCACGTCGATCTCGGCCACGTGCGCCTCTCGGAGGACGTGACGCTCGATCGCGTGTCCGGGTTGGTCGAGGTCGAGCGGGGCCGGCTGCGCGCGGCGAGCGGACGCGTCAGCCTGCGGGGGGCTCCGCTCTCGCTTCGGGCGCATCGCCGTCCCGACGGCTATCGGATCGACGCCCGCTCCACCGATGCGGGCCGTCTCTCGAGCGCGCTCGGCATCCCCGGCTCGATCCGCGGTGGTAACGCCCACATCACCGGCGTCCTCTCGCGCGCGCTGGTGTTCGACGGTCGCGCGGTGATGCGCCGGTTCAGGGTCGATCGGCCACCGCCAGCGGCGCGCGTGATCAG
The DNA here is from genome assembly GCA_963803435.1 of uncultured delta proteobacterium. Taxonomy (GTDB): domain Bacteria; phylum Myxococcota; class Kuafuiibacteriia; order Kuafuiibacteriales; family Kuafuiibacteriaceae; genus CAWDML01. Next base: position 3,127,083 of record CAWDML010000001.1, read on the forward strand.
CGCGACCTCGATCGCCGGGATCCTGGCGTTGATCCGCGGCGAGGGGCTGCACTTCGATCGCGCCGACATCCGCTTCTCCCTCTCGAAGAAGAGCCTGGAGATCGCCGACGCGCACACCTCCGGCGGCCCGCTCGGTCTGTCGGCGCGCGGGCGGATCGACCTCGATTCTCGGCAGGCCCATCTGCTGGCTCGCGCCGCGCCCCTCGACGACATCAACAAGCTGATCCGCCACATCCCGGTCCTGGGCCGGCTCCTGGCCCCCGAGGGGGACGCGCTCCTCTTCGCGCCGTCTTACCGGATCGACGGCGACCTGGACCACGCGGAGGTCCGCGTCCAGCCGCACACACTCCTGATACCCGCGTTCCTGAGGCGCCTGTTCGAGTGAGCCTGCGTCACCGAACTTCGAGGTGTCCGCCGCCGGCGAGCGCGCGCACGTTCGGAATCGTACATCGCCTCCGCTTGCGCGTGCGGCAGCGTGTACGTGCCACGGGTGACCGCGCGGCTGGCGTAGAAGAACTTCCGCGACTGGCCGGGCGCAAGGTCCGTGTAGAACACGATCCGATCGTCGCGGACATCTGCGTAGTCGGCGGGCGTGGCGTCCTTCAGCCACTCGAGACCCGCGGGCTCCTCGACGAGCCGCGGATTCTCAATCTCGAGCCCGGCCGGGAGCAGGTCGATGACAGCGACGTTCGGAACCGCCGTTCCCTCCGGCGCTCGTACCGTCAGCTCAGTCATCACGAGATCGCCCTGCTTCACCGCCGAGCCCTGGATCGGTGTCCCGCCCACATCGAGCAGCCGCCGCTCGACGTCGAGCCCGTCGGCGGCCGCCGGGGGGAGCGTGTCCGACGAGATCCCGCTGACGCGGAAGCCGACGTACGCCTTGCCCGACCCGGTCACCGTCACCTCGATCGTCTTGCCGGCCCAGTCAGGTCCGCTGCTCTCGAGCACCAGCGGCGCCGAGCTCTCGAACCGCCTCACGTCCTTGCCGTCGATCCGCACCGTGCCCCAGAAGTACTTCTCGGCGCCCAGCTTTCGGCTCATCTTCCCCAGCGCCAGCAGCGCGAACGCGTTCTCCTGCGTGGTGGCCCAGCGACCGTCGGTCGCTCGGTTGCCGAGCACATCGAGGAGCGTGGGAACGCTCGGGTGATCCGGTCGCAGGTCGGCAAGGATCGAGAGCGCGAGCGCGTCGGCGCGGGTCGAGGAGAAGAAGCCGCTCCTGGCGACCTGCGCGGTGGAGACCAGCTCCTCGGCGAGCAGCTTGTTGGCCCGCTCCTGAAGCCCTGCGTGGGCGAGCCCGCCCGCCAGCAGCACGCGCACCTCGTTGTCGACGGGCACCTCCGAATCGTCCTCGGTGAGCGCGTGCTCGAAGCGGTCCGTGAGGTAATCCAGCGCGCTCGGATCGGGGTGTCCGGCGAGCGCGAGCACGTAGAGGGCATAGGCGCGGGTCCTGAAGTCGATCCGCTCCCGATAGCTCCCCGCCACCGTCCCCGCGCCGATCATCCCGAGGTGCGCCAGCAGCTTGCCGAGGGCCTCCGGGTCGACCGCAAAGCCGGCCCGGTCCGCCTCCACCAGGAAGTGCGCGCCGTAGACCGTGCTCCACGGCTGACCCCAGCTCTCGCCCGGCCAATACGAGAGACCGCCGCCGGGCATCATCATCCCGAGCACGCGACCGATGCCCGCCGACACGAAGTGATCGCGCACGTTTCCCGGAGCCAGCCCCTTGCCGACGGTCCTCGCCAGATCGCGGAGATACAGGAGCGGAAAGGCGCGGGAGGTCGTCTGCTCCACGCAGCCGTGCGGATACTGGAGCAGGTACGAGAGCGACTCTCCGAAGCGAAACGCGGGGTGGGAGCCGATCTCCAGCCGCGCGTGGATCGAGGCGGGCACGAGCCCGCCGGGGAGATGGAAGCGCGCCGGCTTGACGGCCCGTGCGATCTGGCTGTCGACCCGCACGGTCGTGGTGCCGGGCGGGCGGACCTCCAGCTCCGTCGTCACCGTCGACTCGCCTGCGCTCGAGCGGCCGGTCACCGCCACCGAGGCCTTGCCGGGCACCTCGCCCGCCTTCAGCGTGAACAGGGCGGTCGCGCTTCCGCCTGCCTCCACCGACACCGCGCTTTCGGGAGCGCCCTCGACGCCGAGACTCCCCTCGGTCGTCACGCGCAGCGCGACCTGCACGGGGGCACGCGTGGTGTTGAAGACCTGCACCGGCATCTCGAAGCGATCGAGCGTCCCGGCGAACCGCGGAAGCGACGGCGACACCACCACCGGATCCGCCACCCGCACGCGCGCCGCCGCCGAGCCGAAGCGATCGCCGGCGAAGCCGACGGCCATCAGCCGCAGCGTCCCCGTCAGCTGGGGGACATCGAGCTCGACGAGGGCCGAACCGTCCGCGCCTGCCGCCACCACGCCGGACCAGAGCGCCACCGGCTTCACCCGCCGCGCCCCAGAGGGACCGAGGTGGCGCGCCCTGAAGGCAGCGTCTCCGCCCGAGGCGTCGAGCTTCTTGCCGGGCCGCGCTTCGACCTCGGGCAGCGCCATCCCGTACAGGTCGTGCGTGGTCAGCCCGAGCCGGCGCCGCCGGGTGAAGAAGCGGAACGGATCGGGCGATTCGAATCCGTCCAGGCGGAGCAGGCCCTCGTCGACCGCCGCCACCGTGAAGTGAGGGGCCTTCGTCGCGCCCAGCCCGCGCAGGCGGATCTGCAGCTTGCCTTGCGGTCGCATCTCCGCGGGCGCCTCGATCTTCACGTCGAGCGCGTGGCGAAGACTCTTCACCTCGAGCGGCGCCACCCCGAACGCGCGCAGGGCGGCCTCCGACTCCGCCGGGTCGGGGCGCCGCACCTGCTGCGCCACCACGTAGGCGTTCGGGCTCATCGACTCCAGGATCGGGATCGGGACCGTAGTGGTGTCGCCTTCCACGTCGAACGTGCCCTGCCAGAGGACGCGGTCGCGCTCCACAGTGACGAGCAGCTTCCCCGAAGAGAAGGGCGCACGCACCATGACGCGCGCGCTCTCTCCCACGTCGTAGCGGGCGCGATCGGGAGAGATCGCGAGACGATCCGGGCGCGACACGGACCACCCCGCCGTCCCGGCCCCGCTGACCCAGAAGCGGTACGAGCTCTTGGCGCCCTTCGCCGTCTGCACCTCGATCCGATAGCGGCCCACCTGTGGCGGCGTGTACGGCAGCGGCACCGCTTCGGCCCCGCTGGTGACGGCGAGCTGATCCGCGACCGTCTCCGAGAAGTGCGACGTGTAGCGATAGCGACCGTCGACGAGCTTGAGGATCGTACGCCACTGCTCCTCGTACACGGTCGCCGTCACCGGGACGTTCGCCACCGGCTGTCCGTCGGGATCGACGACCACCACCTCGAGGGCCGCGTCGCTCCCCTCTTCGACCTGGTAGCTGTCGCTGTTGCGGCGCACGCCGACGTAGTGCGGGAGCGGCTGCAGCGTGACACCGCCGGAGCCGGTGACCGAGCGACCTCCCTTCTCGAACGCGGTGGCGCGGAGCGACACGCGCACGGGCCCGAGCGCGCTCCTTCCGTCCTCGAGGGCGCACGTCCGTTCGATCTTCCCCTCACCGTCGAGGGTGAAGCGTCCGAGTGCCTCGTTCGCGGACAGCGAGCTCGCACCCTGCCCTCGGTCGGGCGCAAAGGTGAAGGCAGAGAAGGCGGGCGTCGTGAAGGGCCGCTCCTCGAAGCGGCAGGCGAGCTCGACCTCGAGGCCGGCGGCCGGCGGGCCGAACAGATGGCGCCCCCGCGCTCGAAACGGCACCGGGGCCGCGAACGTCGCCTCGGTGTCGAGGGCCTCCACCTCGACGCCGATCCGCTCGGGGATGAAGTCTTCGACCGCGAACGCGGCCTCGCCGAGGACGTCGTCCCCCGCGCCGATGATGCGGGCCGTCCAGCGGCCGGTGGGAGCGTCGCGCGGAATCGCGACGTCGAAGCTCTGCGCGCCGTCGGCCGACGCCGCGCCCTTGAGCACGCGGAAGGTCCGCCAGCCCGGATCGCGCACCTCCACCACGAACGCGAAGGCGGGCGGGGTACCGAGCGAGCGATCGCGAAGCAACGCGGTGAAGTGCGCGGTGTCGCCGGGGCGATACGTCCCTCGATCGGTGTACGCGAACGCCTCGTAGGCGGCCGACGTCTCCGCGTCACCGCCGACGTCCAGATCGGAGGTCGGCAGCGCCGTCCCCTGGAGCGGGAGGTAGGAGACGTCGCGTCCCAGTCGCGCGATCACCAGGCTCACCGGGTCGTCGAAGTGCGCACGCACGCTGGCGACGCCTCGCGCGTCGGTCGCGACCCTTGCGAGGGATGCGTTGGTCCGGGAGAGCAGCTCGATCTCAGCGCCGGCGACCGGGTCGAGCTTCTGGAGCGAGACCACCTGCACGCGCGTGAGCTCGTCGCCGATCTTCGCGGTGATCCCGAGATCGGTGGCGAGCGCCCACTTCTGGTCGCTCACCCATTCGTCCTCCACGTCGCGAACGTCGACGAAGTAGAGCCCGCGGCGGCCGCCGGTCGAGAAGTCGTCGAACGAGAGCGCTGTGCGCACACGCTGGTTTTTTCGCTCGTCGACGTCGATCGCGGTCTTGAAGATCTCTCGGCCCATCGACGTCGGCACGCTGTTGCGATCGAGCCGCGACACCACGTGCACCAGGTTGTTCTCGAACACTTTGGTCACGGTCACCGCCAGATGCGAGACGTTGATGGTGTCGACCGCGATCTGCCGGCTCCCCGACCTGAGCAGCACGAGGCCGTCGTCGGGGAAGCGCACGACCGGTGCGAGATCCGGCATCTCGATCGTGTGCACCACGTCCTCGACGAGCGGCAGGCCTCCCTGGGCGGCGAGCCCGCGCTTCACCGTGATGGTGTAGCGCGCGCGGGGCGCGAACGTGCCGTACGCGGTGGCGCCGTGGTAGGTCTCGACGAACCGCACCTCCACCGGCGGCGAGATCGTCACCAGCGGGCCGAGCGCGGAGGCGTCGATCCCGGCGCTGAAGCGGAGCGCGATTCCGAGGTCCGTGCCCTGCTGGGTGGCCTCGATCGACTCGACGCGAAGCGGTGCATTGTCGTCGTCTCGCAGGGTCCGCACGACCGGCTTACCGAGCGCCTCACCTCCGCTCTTCGGGGCGAGCGTCGCGTCAATCCGGATCGCCAGCTCGGCGTCGGCCGGCACCGGTGCCAGCGAGAAGGCCATCACCGAGCCGGCCTCGTTCGTGTCGAGCTCTGCGGCCACCGGCCGGCCTTTCTTGTCTCTGAAGGTGATCGCGGCGCGGGCAGCCTCGACCGTGACCGGGTGCGTGAGCTCGACGTTGACCCGGGGGCGCACACCCTCCGGCACCACCTCGTAGAGCGCCTCCACCGAGGCCAGCCCGAACATCGGGGTGTGGAAGGTGAACTCCGGTGCGCCCGGCAGCAAGACCCGGACCCGATAGCGCGTGCTCTCGGCGAGCTCGACCATCGGGACGAACTGCAAGGTGTCCTGCGAGACCCAGCGATAGTGTCCTTCGACCGGGGGCACGATCGAGAGCAGCTTGTCGCCCTCGACCGCGAGCGGCTTCGAGAACTTCACCTCGATCGCGCGGGTGGTCTCGACCAGACCCTCCGGACCGAACGAGACCACCTCGACGCGGCCCGCCGGCCGTGACTCGGAACGGCACGCTGCCAGGCCGACCAGCGTCACCACCGCGACGAGCGAAGATCGCATCACTGCTTGGCGAAGAAGCGCAGGATGGCCTTCTGGGCGTGGAGACGGTTCTCCGCCTGATCCCAGATCGCGGACTGCGGGCCGTACATCGTCTCCGCGTCGATCTCGTCGTCGCGGATCGCCGGCAGACAGTGCATCACGATCGCGTCGTCCTTCGCCTTCTTCAGCGCCTTGGCGTTGATCTTGTAGCCCTTGAAGGTCTTGCGCCGCTTCTTCGACTCTTCCTCTTGGCCCATCGATACCCATGTGTCCGTGTAGAGAACGTCGGCGCCGGCGAACGCCTCGTCAGGGTCGACCACCTGCTCCACCTTGCCGGCCAACTTCTCCGCCTCCTCCAGCACCTCGTCCGGCAGCCCGTACCCCTTTGGGGAGGCCACCACCACGTCCATGCCGAGCGCCGCCGCCAGCAAACCGGTGGAGGTGGCCACGTTGTTACCTTCGCCCACGTACCCGAGCTTGAGGCCCTCCAGCTTGCCCTTGCGCTCGAGGATCGTCTGGAGATCGGCGATCGCCTGGGTCGGGTGCCGGTCGTCGGAGAGCGCGTTGATCACCGGGATTCGCGAGTACTCCATCATCTCCACCAGCTTCGCCTGCTCGAAGACGCGAGCCACCAGCATCGACACGTACCGCCCGATCACCGAGGCAAAGTCGGCGACCTCTTCACCCTTCCCCACCTTCGTGTTGTTGCTCCCCAGCTCGACCACGTGGCCGCCGAGCTCGTGGACCCCGATGGTGAAGGAGGTCCGCGTCCGGACCGACGGCTTCTCGAAGAACAAGGCCACGTGCTTGCCCTCGAGATCGTTGGTCCGACGCCGTCCGTCCTTCAACCAGGCTGCGTCCTCGAGGATCTTCTTGGTCTCTTCGACCGAGAGATCGAGCTCCGATAGATAGCTTCTCGCCATGACTTCTTCTCCTATGCGCGCCGAATCAACGTCCCGACGCCTCGGTCGGTGAACAGCTCGGCGATCAAGTTGTGCGGGACGCGGCCGTCCACCAGGTGGACGCGCTCGACGCCGCCCGCCAGCGCCGACAGGGCCGCCGCCACCGTGCCTCGCATGCCGCCCGTGATCTCGCCCTGCTCGACCCAGAGCTTGGCCTGATCGGAGCTCAGCTCGGTGAGCAGCCCCTCCTCTTCCATGATCCCGGCGACGTCCGAGAGATAGATCAGCTTCTCGGCCTCGATCGCGCGGGCGATCTCGGCGGCCACGATGTCGGCGTCGAGCTGGTGCGCCAGGCCCTCCTCGCCCAGGCCCACCGGCGAGATGACGGGCACGTACCCGTCCTTCTCCAGCATGTCGATCAATCGCGGATCGATCGAAGCGAGCTCGCCCCCGGGCGCGCGCATCAGCCCGCCGTCCTTGCCGGACAGACCGACGGCGCGCGAGCCCTTCCGGTTGAGAGCGGCGACCAGACGCTGGTTCACGCGTCCGGTCAGCACCATCTCCACGGACTCGCCCTGCGCGACGGCCTCGGGCGCTCCGCCGTGCACCACGATCGGCCGAAGGCCGCACGAGCGCAGAAGCAGGACGTCCTCCGCAAACTGCTCCTCGAGCTTCGGATCGAGCATCGCAGCGCCGCCGACCTTCACCACCGCGCGGAGGCCGCGGAACTCGTCGATGTAGCGGAGGGCTTCGATCAGGATCTTCTTCTTGATCGTCGGCCCCAACCCCGTCAGGCGCTCATCGACGGCGACGCCGCCGTCCTCGGTGGTCTTGGTGATCGCGGCGTAGTCCGCGTTGATCTTCACGTAGTCGTAGGAGAGGTCGCATCCCCACGCCACCGCGGCGGCGGAGCCGAGGCCCAGGTCGAGCACCGCCTCCACCTCGGGCTCGGTCAGCCGGTGCCGGAGCCTTCGGTTCTCCACCCGGACACCACCGGTCACCACGGTCTCTCCCTGGATCGACAGTGAGGTCCGCTCGAGCCGGTAGGCGATCCCGAACCGGGCGGCCGCCCCGCCGGCCGACGCAATCATCCGCCCGCCCGCGTTGGGATCGGCGCCGAAGATCGCGGTCTTCACCAGGAGGGAGCCCGCGATCGCCCGCGCCAGCCGCCGGGCGTCCGCCTCCGACTCCGCGCCCGCGACCCTCACCTGCAGCAGTCGGGTGGCCCCCTCGCCGTCCTTGGCGATCGCGATCGCCATCTCCTCGCAGAGGTCGACCAGAGCGCCGCGGAAGATCTCCGCGTTGTCTCCCCCGGTGATGGGTGCGTTCTCGGCGAAGCCGTTCGCCAGCGCCACCACGGCGTCGTTGGTCGACATCTCGCCGTCGACCGTCAGTTGGTTGAAGGTGCGGTCGACTGCTTCGTTCAGGCAGGCCTGCAGACACTCGGCCGAGATCTCGGCGTCCGTGGTGATGAACGCGAGCATGGTGGCGAGGGAGGGCGCCACCATCCCGGAGCCCTTGGCGATCGCGTGGATGCGCACGCGTGTGCCCTCGATGAAGATCTCGCGGGCGCCGATCTTCGTGACCCGATCCGTGGTCAGAATGCTCTCGGCGAACGCGGTGGGATCCTCGTCGAGCGACTCGAGGTTCAGCTCGATCGCGGCGTCGATACGATCGATCGGGGGGCGGTAGCCGATGATCCCGGTGAACGAGGTGACGACCTCCTCCGCCGGTACCCCGAGCCGATCGGCCAGGCCTGCGGCCAGCGCCAGATCCGCCTCGCGGCCGGCCTCACCGGTGAGCGCGTTGGCGTTGCCGCTCACGGCCAGGATCGCCCGGACCGGTCCGGCGCCGGCCCGGATCGCCTCCAGGCGCGCTGCACAGGGCGCACGCGACCGATTCTGCGTCACGCAGGCCGCCATCACGGCCGGCGCATCGGCGATCAGGACACCGCAATCGGACTTGCTGTTCTTGATCCCGGCGTTGCGGCCGGCCGCCAGGAATCCGGGTGGGAGTCGTTCGGCCTTCATCGCGGGAGGAGCCCGGTTTCGCCCGGCAGACCGAGCATCAGGTTGAGGTTCTGGATCGCCTGACCCGCGGCGCCCTTCACCAGGTTGTCGATGGCGGTGAACGCGATGATTGTGCCGGTCCGCCGATCGAGCGTGGCGCTGACCTCGGCGAGGTTCGTGTAGAGCGTGCGCTGCGTCTCCGGCGGTCGGGTCACCGTGCGGATGAAGGGACGGTGCGCGGCGAAGGCGGCGTGGGCCTCGTCGATGGCGGCCTGGGTGACGCCGGAACGCGCGCGAAGATAACCGGTCACCAGGATTCCACGGCGCATCGGGACCAGGTGCGCGGTGAACCCGACCTGGACCGGGCGGCCGGCGGCGGCGGTGAGCGCGCGCTCGAATCTCGGGCGTGTGCTGGTGCGACGCGACGCGGTACGCACGGAGGTTCTCGGCCACCTCGGCGAAGAGGAGCGACTCCTCGGCCTTGCGGCCGGCGCCCGTCGCTCCACTCTTGCCGTCCAGGATGGCCGGACCCTCGAACAGCTCGAGGAGCGGCGCCACCGCCAGCGCCGAGGCGGTGGCGTAACAGCCCGGGTTGGCCACCAGGCGCACGCTGTCGGGCATCGGGATCAGCTCGGGGAGCCCGTAGTGGGCCTCGCCGAGGAGCTCCGGGTGGGGATGCTCGAAGCCGTACCACTCCGGATACGCGCGCGGGTCCGGGAGGCGAAAGGCGCCCGAAAGATTCGATCACCCGTAGCCCGCGCGCGAGGAGCTCGGGCACCAGGGTCACCGAGGTCTCGCTCGGGGTCGCCAAGAATGCAAGCTGACCTGCACCCGCCAGCTCGAAGGTCTCGGAGTGGGAGGTGAACGTCCCGGTCATCTCCGGGACGCGGTCGCCGATCGGCTTGCCGGCGTCGCGATCGGAGCTGGCCGCGATCACGCGGGCCCGCGGGTGCCGGGCCAGGAGGCGCAGCAGCTCGAGGCCCGAGTACCCCGACGCTCCGAAGACGACGACCTCCGCCATTTCGCCCAACAGAGCGCCCAAAGATCGGCGGGTCAATCGCGGATCTTGGAGAGATCAATCAGGGCCCAATGCCCCGTCTGGTGGACCACCGCCGGGCCAGGGATCTGCCGCATCAGCTCGTACGGCTGGCCTGGCCGCTGTCGGGCGAGCTCCTGGATCCAGCCGCCCATGGGCGGCATGTAGCCCGGCGGGCGGCCGCGGAGCTGGTTCGTGTCGACCAGAATGTGCGTGACACCGAGCTCGTCGTGCAGCCGGATCAAGGGCTCCCGCGACTTCGCCAGATAGGCCTCGAAGAACGGGCGCAGGCGGCGCCGGACCTCGTCGAGGAACCCGAGGTGGTGCGGCTGGTGGAGCTCGCCGGTCATCAGCACCTGGCGGCGCGCCACGTAGGGGACGTTGCTCATCGGATCGTCGGGCCAGCCCGCGATCATCACGCCCTCCGGTAGCTCCGCGATCGCCCGATACATCTCGGCGAGATCAGGCGGGACGTGCACCGACAGACCCGCGTTCGTGGAGCCGCGCCCACCCACGAACAGCATGAAGACGATCGCGAGCGGCACCGCGAGCGCGTTGCGGATCGGGGTGTGGATCCGCAGCGGCTTCAGATAGGAGAGCAGCCCGACGAACGCACCCGACGCCATCACCGCCAGCACCGGCGGCAATCCGTACTGCACGTAGCGATTCGGGACGTACGCGTAGGGCGCGGCCACCCGCGAGATCGTGTGTCCGATCGCGATCCCGGCGGCGAACGCGAGGACGCGCTGTGCCCGCACGTCGTCCTTGGCGAGGCGGTACCAGCCGAGAAGGAACAGGACGAGGATCAGCTCGAGCGCGCTCTGCTTCTGGCGCTCGGTCAGGTCGCGGAGCGGTCGCAGCCACGGCTCTCCCTGTCCGAAGAAGAGACGGCGCGCGACCGCGTCGGTGTCCTCGAAGAAGGTCTTGTACGGCGGCAGATCCAGCGGACTCGAGGTTCCGGCCGGGCCGGCCTCCGGGTACTGCTGCCAGTCGCTCGGCTTGGAGACCGGCGCGTACGGCCGCTGCGAGAGCGCCAGCGGGAGGACCACGATCGCGGACGCCAGCGCGACCAGGACCGTGACCCGCAGGCGCTTCCCGAACCGCCAGCCCTCCGCGTCACCGCGGGACGCGGACGGGAGCAGAAACAGGTAGGCGGCGAACGCGATCCCGAGGACGGCGCCCGCCGAGGGATAGAACGCCGACGCCACCACCACCATGACGGCCGCCAGGCGCACACGGCCGTAGATGATCGCGACGAGCCCGACCGCGATCGCGGGGTGTGCGAAAGCCCGCGGCAAGCCTCCGCCCATCCGCTCCAGGTAGACGTCGGTGCCCAGCGTCAGCGCCATCGCGATCCACGCGCCGGTCTTACGGGCGAACGCGTGGCCCGCGATGCCGGCGGCGACCACGACGATCGGCAGCAAGAGATACGGGATCAGCTTGCTGAGCGGCTCGGCGTCCCAGAGCCAGCTCCCTACGGTGAAGAGCACGCGATATCCGATCGGGATGTGCGTCGCCATCACGTAGTCGCCCAGGTAGTCGTTCGGAAACGCGGCCGGGTTGGAGTAGCGATAGAAGGGCCAGATCACGATGCGCGCGTCGTCGTTGAACTGGAGCGGGTCGAGCGAGTTACGCGCGTGCGCGATCAGAGCCGGGAGGAACAGCCACACGAGTGAGCCGATCACCAGGAGCCAGCCGCCCCAGCGGAACAGCGGGCGATAGCGGCGCGTCACGCTTGCCTTCTAGGCAACGCGGAGACGGGGAGCAAGCCGGCTTGCGCGCGTCGAGGTCCGAAAACGGCCAGACATCCCGAGACCCGCGCGCTATGAATCAGGTGTGAGCCTCGACGCGGACACCTGCTATCGCGCGCTGAGAGCGAAGGACCCCCGGTTCGACGGGCTCTTCTTCGTGGGCGTGAAGACCACCGGGATCTACTGCCGCCCGATCTGCCCCGCGAGGACGCCGGCCCGGGAGCGGTGCACGTTCTACGCGCTGCCGGCGGAGGCGGAGCGGGCGGGCTTCCGGGCCTGCTTCCGCTGCCGGCCCGAGCTGGCGCCGGGACGATCGTCGATCGAGTCGGTGCCCAGGCTGGTGTTGCGTGCCGCCGCGCGGATCGAGGCCGGGTACCTGAACGAGCACTCGATCGACGCGCTCGCGAAGGCGCTGGGCGTGACCGCGCGGCACCTCCGGCGTTCGATGGAGCGGGAGCTGGGCATCAACCCGATCGAGCTGGCCCAGACCCGGCGACTCGCGCTGGCCAAACAACTGCTCCAGGACAGCGCGATGCCGGTGGCGGAGGTAGCCTTCGCCTCGGGCTTCGCCAGCGTACGTCGCTTCAACGCGGTGTTCGCGGACCGCTTCGGGCAGACGCCTTCGTCGCTCCGCCGCGGACGCACCAGGGTCGGAGCCGTGGCGACGGACTCGATCGTGCTGCGCCTCGATCACCGCCCGCCGTTGGAGTATGGGACGCTGCTCCGCTTCCTCCGCGATCGTGCGATCCCGGGCGTGGAGAGCGTCGAGGGCGATCGATACCGGCGGTCCGTCGCCATCGGACGCAGCTCGGGCTGGCTGGAGGTCGGGCCGGTCTCCGATCGGAGCGCGCTCCAGGCGCGCGTGTCGGCGTCGCTGGCGCCACACCTCATGGAGATCGCGGCGCGCCTGCGCGCCCTGTTCGATCTCGACGCGCGGCCGGACGCGGTCGACGGGCACCTCGCACAGGACCAGCTCTTGGCGCCGTGGATCGCGGCGCGGCCCGGGCTCCGCGTGCCCGGTGCGTTCGACGGCTTCGAGGTGGGGGCCCGGGCGATCCTGGGGCAGCAGGTCTCGGTGCGCGCTGCGACGACCCTGAGCGGCCGGCTGGTCGAGCGGTTCGGCGCGCCGATCGAGGACGGTCTTTCGGGGATCGACCGCACGTTCCCCTCGGCGGAGACGTTGGCGGGCGCGGGCGCGGCCGCAGTGAAGCGCATCGGCCTCACGCAGGAGCGGGCGCAGACGATCGTCGCGCTGTCACAGGCGGTCGCGGACGGTCGGATCGATCTCTCGGAGGGCGCGGATCCCGAACGATCGATCGAAGAGCTGCAACAGGTCCGCGGGATCGGATCCTGGACCGCCCACTACCTGGCGATGCGGGCGCTCCGATGGCCCAACGCATTCCCGAGCGGCGACCTCGTGCTCAAGCGCGCCCTCGGCGTCAAGACGGCGCGGCAGGCCGAGGCGCGCGCCGCCGCCTGGCAGCCCTGGCGGGCCTACGGCGTCATGCACGTGTTCAGCTCGGTCACGAAGGGAGAGTGAGCTCATGTATTCACAGAAGAGATTCGAGTCCCCGGTCGGGTGCCTGCGGCTCATCGCGGGCGAGCGCGCCCTGGTCGGCGTCTACTTCCCCGACCACCACCCTGCGCCGTCGATCGAGGCCGAGGACCAAGACGACCACCCGATCCTCGAGCAGGCCGCACGCGAGCTCGACGAGTACTTTTGCGGCCGGCGCCGGGAGTTCACGACGCCGCTGTCCCTCGAGCACGGCACGCACTTCCAGCGCTCGGTCTGGTCGGCGCTCGAGGCGATCCCGTTCGGCTCGACGCGCTCGTACGCAGAGCTGGCGCGCGCGATCGGCCGGACCCGCGCAGTCCGTGCCGTCGGCGCGGCGAACGGCCGGAACCCGATCTCGATCCTCGTGCCCTGCCACCGCGTCGTCGGCGCCGACGGCAGCTTGACGGGTTACGCCGGCGGCACGAACGCGAAGCGCTGGTTGCTCACCCACGAGCGCTCGACGACTCGGTCGCGGAGCCAGCCCGGGTCGCGATCACTCGATCGATCTCATTTGTGGATCGAGCCCTAGGAGCGTGTAGCGCGTAAGCGCTCACGCGACCCCGGTCCGGGTCCCGGTCCCGGTCCGGGTCCCGATCTGAAGATGGCTGCCTTCAAGATCCTGCTGTCTGAGTCGGTGAAGTTCCTCTGAGCGTGGGGCCTCGGTGTGCCGTCCACATTTGCAGGAACGCGATGATGCGGCCATCCATCATTTCGTTCAGTTGGGTCTGGGGATGGTTCGAGCTGGTCAGCCTGCGCTCTTGCCTTCTCGGCTCGAGTTCTCGCTCGCTTCTGCTCCACCCGATCCACAAGAGCATCATCCGCTTTGCTCTGCTGCTCTTCGGCTTGCCTGCGCAATTTCTCCGCGCGAGCCCTGGCGGCATCCTGTTCCAGCGCAGCCTTCGCTTCTCGAATGCGGGCAAGGCGGGATTCACGGCGAGCGAGCTCCGCTGGGATGTCCTCTTCAGTCTCTTCAACGCCCAGCCGCTCGTCTTCCTCTTGGTCGATCGTGCGCGCTCGCTCCAGCAGTTCTTCGATCTCGAGAGACAGCCGCTTCTCCTCCTCGGCCATCCGCTCGTAGGTCATCGCCTTGTGCTTGCTCGCGTTCGCCTGCACCTTCGAGCCATCGAGTGCGACGTGTCCGAGCCGCACCAAACCTGCTTTCTGGCAAAGCTTCAGGACTTCGAGGAAGAGCGCTTTCAGTGCCTCCAGGTGGACGAGCCGAAACTCGTTGATCGTCGTGAAGTGGGGATGACTTTCTCCAGCCAGCACCCGGAATGGAATGTCTTCGTAGGTCGCCCGCGCGATCCTCCGCGACGAATAGATGCCGGTGCAGTAGGCGTACAGAAGCAGCGCGATCATCATTCGAGGCGAGTACGGTCGCTCGCCTCGCGGGTCCTTGGACTGGATCGAGATCACGATCGCGCTCAGCTCTACCTCATCGACGACGTCCAAGACGAAGTACGCGAGATGATTTTCTGGGAGCCAACCTCCAAGAACTTCTGCTGGTCAAAGTGGACGAGCTACCGCAAGCTAGCTTGCATGGTCACTTTCGATCACGAGAAGCTCGAGGTCTACCAGCTCGCCGTCGAGTATGCCGACATCGCTGAAGAGATCGCACAAGAACTGCAACCCGGTCACGCTCACGTCCGCGATCAGCTTCGGCGGGCATCCGATTCCATCGTGAACAACACCGCCGAGGGCGCCGGAGAGTTCAATCCACCTGAGAAGGCTCGCTTCTACCGGATGGCACTTCGCTCTGGCACCGAAAGCGCCGCCTCACTCCATACCTGCTTGAGGCGCCGACTCGCCAACGGGCAGAAGGTCCAAGCCGCCAGAGCCAACCTCAAGCGCGTTGTCGAGATGCTCACGCGCCTCATCAAGTCGATGAACGCACGCCGGGCTGCATGATCGCCATCGGGACCGGGACCGGGACCGGGACCCGGACCGGGCTCGCGGTAGCGCTACGCGCTACACGCTCCTAGCGAAGCTTGATCAGCACGTGCTTGCCCTCGCGGATCCAGACCGTGCTGCTCCAGCGGGGCTTGGGATCCTTGCCGCGGGTGAGGGCGACCCGGTGACGGCCCGCCTTCAGGCGGTAGTGATCGAGGGGGGTCGCGCCTGCGCGATGGCCGTCGACGAGGATCGCGCCGCCCGGACGCGCTGCGATCGAGAGCGTTCCGTAGATCAGCTTCTTCGAGCGCGGCGGGCTGCGCTTCGCGACCGGCTTCACCGCGCGCCGTCGCGGCGGTGGGGCCGTGTGGCGCGGCGGCGGTGTCTCGACCTTCGTCGGCGGCGGCGGATCCTTCTTGTCCGGGATCGGCGGCGTCTCCGTCACGGCCTCGGGCGGCGGAGGCGTGCGCGTGCCGATCAGGGTGGCCGGCGCGACCGTCGCGGTGGTGATCCCGACCAGCGCGTGGACGTCGATCGGGTCGGGGACCTCGGGCGGCTGATCGGGCTGATCGGGCGGCTCGTTGGTGTCGTCGGTCGCCTCGAGCGCCTCCGGATCCGGATCCTCCTCCTCGATGCGCTCCTGCTCGGTCCGATCGATCTCCGGATCGTCGTCGAAGGCGTCGGCCCCCTGTGCGATCACGTCGGAGATCATCGGCTTGGCCTCGTCGGTGGCCCAGCTGGCGAAGCGGGACGCGTTCTCCTCGACGAGGGAGGGGAACAGCAGCCATGCGCCGGCCGTCAGGGCCGCCAGGATGATGGCGAGCCCGACCATGCGACCGCTCTTGCGGGGGCGCTCGGGGACGAAGCTGATCAGCGCCGAATCCACCAATCCAGCCGCCTCGCCGGTCTTCGAGGGCGTGGCGGCGGGACGGTCTGCCTTGGTCTGATCCGGCTGCGTCGCCGGGGTTGGACCGGTCGGCGCGTCCATCACCGACTGCAGCCAGTTGCGGTGGTGCTCCTTGTCCTCCTCGAGCTCGCGCTCGGCGAAGGACTCCAGCGACTCACCGCCGGCCGCGGACAGGTACGCCTCCAGCGCCGCCGCCATCTCCTTGGCGTCCGCGTACCGCGAGCGCGGGACCTTCATCAGGCCCTTCATCACGATCGTCTCCAGCTGCTTGGGAACCGACGGGATGATCGTGGAGGGCTTGGGGACCTTGCGCCGCGTGGTGGCGTCGGCGAGACCGCCCTTCCCCTTCGAGAACAGGCGGCGCCCGGTGAGCAGCTCGTGCATCACGACCGCGAGCGAGTAGAGATTGCTGCGCCGGTCCGCCGACTGCCCGGCGATCTGTTCGGGCGCGATGTAGGCGAGCTTGCCCTTGAAGAGGCCGGTCTGGGTCGTCGTCGCCTCGCGCTCGAACATGAAGGCGACGCCGAAGTCGAGGATCTTGATCCGGCCGTCGAACGTCAGCATCACATTCTGCGGGCTCACGTCGCGATGCACGACGCCGAGCGGCTTGCCGTCGAGGTCGGCCAGCTCGTGCGCGGCGTGCAGGCCCCGGCAGACCTCCACCCCGATCCGGGCGACGATCGCCGGGGGAAGGGGGCCCTGCCGCTTCTGCATCAGCTTGCTGAGCGGGACACCCGGGACGTATTCCAGCGCGAGGTAGAGCCCGCCGGCCTGCTCGACGAAGTCGTACACCTGCGCCACCGCGGGGTAATCGAGCCGCGCTAGGAGCCGGGCCTCGTCCAGGAACATCCGGCGCATCTCCTCGTGCTGGAGGAGATCCGGCCGGATGGTTTTGAGGGCGATGAGCTTCTCGAAGCCGTGCGCACCCTTGCGGCGGGCGAGGTGAACCTCCCCCATCCCACCGACCGAGAGCGGTGCGAGGATTCTCGAACTGCCCCGTCGTCGAAATTTCGCGCGCCCGGTTCATCAGGCGACCCGACAATACCCAAAGGCGGGGGCAAACAGGTAGCGGGGTTTGTTCCTTGCCTCCCGTTCGGGCGAATAGCAGCATCCGACCATGCGGCCGGGGGCGTGGATGTGCACCCTGATCCTCCTCACAGCCTGTGGGGAGGAAGTGACCGTCCAGGTGGAAGGCGCCGGGCGGGTGACGTCGAGCCCTCCCGGGATCGATTGTGGCGTGTCCTGCCGGACGAAGGTCAAGTCCGGCTCGCAACTCCAATTGACGGCACAGCCGTTGAGCGGGTCGATCTTTTCGGGATGGGGCGGCCCGTGCTCAGGCCAGCCGGCGACCTGCACGATCCAAGTCGATGCACCGGTCACCGTCACCGTGAAGATCTCGAAGCTGCATCGCGTCGAGATCCAGCGGAAGGGTGACGGCAAGGGGGTCATCACCTCGACGCCGCCCGGGATTGAGTGCGGCGAGAAGTGCAGCGCCGAGTTCCCGGACGGGACGCCACTCTCGCTCAACGTCAAGCCGGAGATCGGAGTGCGCGTCGTTCAGGTTGGACCGTGCGGCACCACCGTGCCGTGCACGCTCAAGGTGAGCTCGCCCCTCACGGTGCGTGTCGATCTCGACGTGGTCCTGGGCGCGCTCCTCTCGGCCGAACGCATCGACGAGGAGGGCGGCGGCGCCTTCGCGCTCGATCCGAACGGCGAGGCCGTCTGGAGCAAGGAGCAGCGCCTCGAGACCTTCGGCCCCGACGGCAAGCGCACGAGAAGGATTCGCTCGCCGAGTCGAAGGTCCTCACCCCGAAGGCGCTCGCCCCCCGTCCCGACGGCACCATCGTCGTCGCCGGCGACGGCGCCGAGACCTCGGTGGCCGCCTCGGTGCGCTCGACCGGCGCCCCCGCGTGGTCCACGGAGCTGCCGGGCAGCGTGCTCGGCGCCGGGGCGTGGGCCAAGGGCTCGGTGGTCGCGCTCGCGATCGACGACCGGGTTCAGATCGGCGACCGGACCTTCGGCGCCCGGAAGAAGAACGACGTCGTCATGGTATGGCTCGACGAGACGGGCAAGGTCTCCGACGCCGTCGCGCTCAAGCTTCCGATTACCGCCGAGACCGCCGCGTTCACGGTCGACGCGCGGGGCGCCGGGATCATCGCGGTGAAGGTGGGCAAGAAGCACGTGCTGGCCAAGGCCTCCAGGACGGAGGTCATCCCGCGAAGCCAGGACGGCGAGAGCGGGAAGGCCTCCAGGACGGAGGTCATCCCGCGAAGCCAGGACGGCGAGAGCGGGAAGGCCTCCAGGACGGAGGTCATCCCGCGAAGCCAGGACGGCGAGAGCGGGAAGGCCTCCGGCGCCGAAGGGCAGAGCTGGACGGTGAAGCTCGGTGAGCTCGAGCGCGCCTCGGTGGTCACGAACTCGGCCGGCGACGTCTGGCTGGCGGGGACCGCCCTCTCTCTGGAGGACGACCTCCAGGAGGCGGGCGCCAAGATCGACAAGAAGCGCACACCGTGCGGGGACACCGGTTTCGGCTTCGTGGCCCGGTTCGACGCCGCCGGCCAGGTCCAGAGCGCCCGCGTGCTGGAGCGCGGGGTCGCAGGGTTCGGGCTCGATCCGGGCGGTCAGCCGATGGTGGCGGTCGAGTTCGTCGGCGACGTCTCCACCGCCACGGGCGCGTTCACCTCCGCCGGATATGCGGCCAAGACGGCCGACTGCGATCAGCTATGTGAGAAGAGCTGCTCGGGAGAGAAGGCGCCGGAGGAGTGCGAGCGATGCAAGGCATCCTGCACCACCGGGCGCGCCAGCGCGATCAATGACGCCGTCTGCAGCTCTCAGCCCGATGTCCTCATCGGCGCGATCACGCCCACCTTCGACTTCGCCTGGGCGCGACAGCTCAGCGTCGAGGGCGAGCTCTCGATCGAGGGCTTCGGAGTGACCGGCGCCGGGCTCACCTACGTCGCAGCGATGAGCGCCGGTCGCATTCGCGTGATCGGCGGGGCGAGAGAGGCCACGCTGCCGAGCGGCGTCTCGCTGCTCGTGTTCCGGTAGCGCGATCGCTCAGCAGCGCTTCAGCAGATCGTCGACGGCCTCGACGATCGAGTCCGGCGCGTCGAGGTGGAGATCGTGGCCGCTGCCCGGCACGATCCGGTGATGGCCGCCGCGGACGGCCCCGGCGAACTTCCGGTGCATCGCCTGGACCCGGGTCTCGCCGTCGCCGGTCTTCGTCCCCGGGAGCCAGTCGTCTGCGGCCGAGAGGACCTCGAACGGGACCATCGGCGTCCCCAGCCCGCCGAGCTGCTGGAGGCTCTCGTCGAGCGCGGCCAGCTCGCCGCGGATGGAGCGGAGCACGTCCGGCTTGTAGCCGTAGCGAAGCTCGCGGGCGGCGGCCTTGGGCAGGCGCTTCGCGATGGGCGGTCCGCGGAAGAAGAAGCGCGACGCCGCGAGCAGGCCGAGCCGCGCCGGCATGATCATGCGCGCGCAGCTTTTGTCGAGCGCGTCCCTGATCTGGCGGAAGTACTTGCTCACGCCGAGCGACTCGACGACCGGATCCAGGAGCACCATCCCGAGCACGTCCTGCTGCTGCCGGTAGGCGAACGTCCGGGCGTGCACCGCGCTGAACCCGTGCGCCACGTACAGGTACGGCCCCGAGATCCCTGCCGCGTGGAGGGTACTCTGAAGCTCGTCGACGATCTGGAAGCTCGAGCGCGGCCAGGGCCCGGGGTCGCTCCCGCCGAGGCCCATGTGATCGAATGAGACGGTGGTGAACCGCTCCGCGAGCTTCGGCTGGACCAGGGCCCAGATCGCGGACCAATGCCCCCACCCCGCATCGAGGAGGATCACCGGCGACCCTTCCCCCATGCGTTCGATTCTCATGCAGCTGCTCTCCCCTAGATTCGACCCGCTCCGACATGGCGTGTAACCTATCTCCGTGACGAACGCGTCGGAGCATCTCCGCCGGTCCGTGGTCAAGATCTTCACGGTCACGAAGAAGCCCAATTACTACCAGCCCTGGGATTTCGGGTACCAGAAGAGCTCGGGAGGCTCGGGCTGCGTCATCGAGGGTAGGCGAATCCTCACGAATGCCCACGTGGTGAGCAACCAGGTCTACGTGCAGGTCCTGAAGACGGGCGACGTCAAGAAGTATAGCGCGCGGGTCGGCTTCGTCGATCACGGATCGGATCTGGCCCTGCTCGAGCTCGAGGACCCCGCGTTCTTCGAGGGCACAGTCCCCGTCGAGTTCGGCGAGCTCCCCGAGAGACGGGACAAGGTCGCCGTCTACGGCTTCCCGATCGGCGGGAACGAGCTGTCGATCACCGAGGGCGTGGTATCGCGGATCGAGGTCCGCGCCTACTCCCACAGCAAGCGCGAGCTCCTGGCGATCCAGGTCGACGCCGCCATCAACCCGGGCAACAGCGGCGGTCCGGTGATCCGGGACGGCCGGCTCATCGGCGTCGCGTTCCAGTCGTACAGCCGGAGCAAGCAGGTCGAGAACTCGGGCTACGTGGTACCGATCCCGCTGATCGAGCACTTCCTCCAGGACGTGCAAGCCGGGCGATCCAACGGCATCCCGGCGCTGGGCATCTACTTCCAGAAGCTCGAGAGCGACGCCCTCCGCACGTACCTCCGTATGGAGGCCAACGACAGCGGCGTGCTGGTGACCCGCGTGATCCACGGATCATCGGCCTTCGGAGTGCTCGAGGAGGAGGACGTCATCACGCGCATCGGCGGCGAGGCGGTGGCGAACGACGGGTCGATCTCGTTTCGGGGCGACGACCGCGTCCACTTCTCGCACGTGCTGGCGCGGCACCATGTCGGCGATCGGATGGAGATCGAGGTCCTGCGGCACGGGGAGCGCGAGACGCTCTCGCTGGAGCTGCAGGCACCGGTGGGGCTGGTGGCGCGTCCGAAGAACGACGTGCGACCCACGTACTTCGTCTTCGCCGGCCTGGTCTTCACCCCGCTGACGTACAACTACATGCGCGAATACGGCGAGTGGAAGGACATCGACCACCGCTTGAAGTTCTTCTACACCGACGGTCTTCCCACGCCCGAGCGGAAGGAGATCGTGCTGATCGGCCAGGTGCTGGCCCACGACGTCAACATCGGCTATCACAAGCTTCACAACGCGGTGGTCGAGCGCGTCAACGGCAAGGTCATCACCGAGATCCGCGACGTCTTGAGAGCGCTCGAGACGCCGGTCGGCAAGTTTCACGTCTTTCACCTCGACCATCACACCGCGCGCAGCACCTCCGACTACGCGGCCGACGCTGGAACGCGGATCGTGATCGAGGCCGACAAGGCCGAAGGCGCCACCCGCGAAGTGCTGGACCGATACGGAATTGCCCGCGACCGCTCGCAAGATCTGGACGGCCTCTGATGGACGACGCATCCAAGATTCTCAACAGCCACCTCGGGGGGTTCAACCGCCTGATGGGGCTCCGCTTCGTGCACGCCACCGACGAGGAGGTGATCGCCGAGGTGGAGGTCGGTCCCCAGCACACGCAGCCATACGGCCTGGTCCACGGCGGCGTCTACGCGGCGATGATCGAGACGCTCTCGTCCACCGGCGCCGCGCTGGTCTCGATGTCGCGGGGGCAGATGCCGGTGGGGCTCGAGAACTCGACCTCCTTCGTCCACGCCGTCCGCAGCGGCACACTCCGGGGCCGCGCCACGCCGCTGACGCGCGGGCGCAAGACCCAGGTCTGGCAGGTCGAGATCCGCGACGACGCCGGCCGGCTGGCGGCGACCGGTCGGGTGCGGCTCCTGTGCCTGGAGCCCGGCTCCGAGGTTGCGGGTCAGGCGGTCGCGCTCGAGAACGACGAGCCTGTCACCTGACGTAGATCGGGTTCGAGTAGATCCACACCAGCTCCTGGTTCACGAACATCGGCCGATAGCTGCCGAGGAGCTCTGCGACGTGCGACGGCTTCATCCGGACCTCGGTGCGATACGCGCCCGGCTCGGTCGGCATGAAGGTGAGGTCGCCGGTGTCGGCGGTGGCCACGGGCTCCCAGCCGGAGGCGGTGGCGCGGAGCATTCGAATCTGCAACCTCGGTTGACGCGCCTCCTCGAGGCCGCGCACGGTGGGGCGCCGCACGATCAGCCGCGGCCCCGCGCCCAGCTGGATCTCGTCGCCCATCTCGTACGTCGCTCCGCCGGCCTCGCCCACGAAGTCGAAGCCGTCGGCGTAGCCAAGCACCTCGATCACACCGTAGAGCCGGCCCGCCGCCAGCGCCGCCTTGAGCGTCCGATCGTCGAAGTCGGCGCGGTCCACCAGCAGGTGATTCGAGAACCACATCATCATCCGGCGATAGCTGTCGACGCGCTCGCCGTCCGGCATCATCGCCGGGAAGGTGTTGCGGTGGCAGTCGGTACCCATCGTGGTGGTGCGCCGGACACCGTGGGCCAGGGTCTCGGCCCAGGTGTCGAGATAGCGCGGGTCCTCCGAGAAGATGGGGAGGAACGCGAGATCCGACTGCGGCAGATCGGTGTCGCCGCGATCGAGCCGCACCAGGAGCTCGAGGATAGTGCCGGCCGCCAGGAGCGCGTTGGCGTGGAGGTTGTACATCTCGAAGCCGGTGATCGGCAGAGTGGAGAGCTGGTCAGCGTTCCAGTTCTCGGTGTGGGCGATCAGCACGAGCGCGCCCGTGTCGGCGAGCATCGAGATGGCCCGGGTCGAGGTCTCGCCGTACGCGACCTGGCGATCGACCGCGTGGTGCTCGATCCCGACGGGCATCAGATCCGACTCGAGTCCGGGGATCAGCAGCGGGCGCCGGCCGTCCGGACAACCGAGGTGGTTCGCGACCGGCGCACCGTCCCGCTCCACCAGTTGGTCCCGCGCCGGATCGTAAAGGAGCAGATCCGGATACTCGTACTCGCGGAACGAGGCGGGGTGATCGGTGAGCATGACGAAGTCGTGCTTGGACTGGCAGAGGCCGCGGCGGAAGTCCTCGAGGCAGACCGGATCGCGTACGCCGTCCTTCACCGGCTCGTTGTCGCAGGCGTCGTGGGAGTAGATCGAGTGGGCGTGGATCAGGCCGCGTACGTCATAGAGCCCGCGCGCGTTCGGACCGGGGATCGACGCCAGCGCGATCCCCGGCTGCCAGGGCTCCGCTGGCGCGACCGGCTTCTGGGAGCACCCCAGGAGCAGGATCAGCGGGAGCGCGGTCGTCTTCGCCATATCAAGACTCCCAGCAGACCGAGCACCAACCCCGCCGCACCGAAGTCGGGTCGACCGGTGCAGGTGCAACCGGAGCTCAAGCTGCCGCTTCCCGCCTCGATGACGATCGCGTACGGACGCTGGCGGGTGCGTCCGCGCGCATCTTCGACGATCAGCGAGAAGCCGTGCACCAGCGGGCGGAAGGCGCGGCCCACGATCAGCGCGGTGTCGGTCGGGTAGTCGGTGCCATCGCCCTGGGCCAGGAAGAAGCCGTCGGGCAGGCTCTCACCGGGGCCGAGCGACCATTGGTACGGAGGCGTGCCGCCGTCCGCCTCCAGCGGAAGCTCGAGGAGGCTGCGCACCAGCCCGGTGGGCAGCGACTCCGTCACGATGTGGAAGTCGCTGGTGTCCCGGATGTCGACCTGGAACAGCGCAGTGTCGCTGGCGCCGTCGGTGGTGGAGTCGGTGACCCGCACGCGGAGCGGCCAAACGCCGAACTGCTCGGCGGTGCCGGCGATGTGACCGTCCTCGGTGACGCTGAGGCCCGGCGGCGGCGTGGAGGCGGCCTGCCAGCGATACGGCGGGACGCCGCCGATCGCCTGGATCGTGTAGTCGAAGGGCTGTCCGGCCTCACCCACGGGCTGCTCGGTGGTCAGGATCAGCACCGTCGCCAGCGGGACGATCTCCACCTCGTACAGGAGCGAGTCGATGGCCCCCAGTCGATCGGAGACGGTGACGCCGAAGCTGAAGTGACCGAGCTGACTGGGGATGCCGGAGATGACGCCGCTGGTCGAGAGATCGAGGCCGGGCGGGATGATCCCCCCGCCCTCGGTCAGGCGCCAGTGATAGGGCGGCTCGCCGCCGCCGGCCACCAGGACCTGCTGGTACGGGTAGCGATGGAAGCCGCCGTCGACGGAGTCGGTGACGATGCGGAGCGGCTGGAACGTGGAGACGATCTCGACCGAGAACGCGCGGGACGCAGTCAGGCCCCGGCTCTCGACCTCAATCTCGAAGTCGAACGCGCCGGTCCGCGTGGGCGTGCCCGAGAGCGTGCCGCCGGTGTCGAGCGTGAGGCCCTCGGGGAGCGCGCCCGCCGTCAGCCGGTACGCGTAGTGGCCGTCGCCGCCCGAGGCCGCTAGCTGCACGTGGTAGTCGATCGTCAGCGTTCCGCCCGGGAGGCTCTCGGTGTCGAGCGCGATGGTGTCCTCGAACAGGTTCACGCGGCCGGCCTCGAAGAGGTTGTTGGTCTCGTCGGCCTCTGTGATCAGCCCGGCGGGATCGGCGATCACGCCGACCGTATAGTCACCCACGTGCGCGTCGGGCGGGACCACGCCCGGGATCGAGCCGCCCAGGCTGCCGCCGGCCGGCACGGTGACGTCGGCGGTGCCGAGCAGGAGATCGGACGGCGTCACCACTGGATTTCGGGAGAGATACGCGCCGACGGTGACGCTGGCGTCGAGCTGACCTCGGTTTTGGATCGTGAAGCCGACGTCGAGGTTCGCACCGGCGGTCAGCGAGGTCGCGCTGGCGTTGCCCGCGGTGATCACCAGATCCGGCGCCTCGGCGACCACGTGGGTGGTGGCGGAGGCGATCGCGAGGTTGTCGTACTCGTTGGACTCGACGATCACATCGTCGAAGTCCGCGACGATCGCGACCGTGAATCGACCGCTGACGTTCGCCGGGATCGGACGCGTCACGGTGTAGACGTGCGGCTGCTGATCGCCGAGCGTGATCGGTCCGACCATCGCGAGCGGGATGGCCGTGTCGAGGGCACCGCCCAGCGTCAGGTACGGGCGCCAACGGAAGGCCGGCATCGGCTGCACGCCGTCAGACTGAAAGGACACCACGAGGCCGATCGACTGACCGGCGATCACGGTCGGATCGGCCACCACGCTCAGCGCCCGGACGTTGACCTGGGCCCACGCAGAGGCCGGGAACAGCGTCAGGAGCCCCGCGACGAGACTCGCTCGCATCGAGGGAGCCTACAGCGAGGATCGCGGGAGAGCCTCGGTGATCGGTCGGAGTTAGATTCCTGGCGCTTCGATGTGGTGCAGATCACGATCGCTCATCGGATAAACCCGAGCCTAGAAGGCCCCACAGATCGCGCCGCCGATCACCGTCTGATCGGGATAGACGATCCCGCTCGGCCACTCGAGCTGCCCCGCGATCCAGAGGTCGTCGTCGTTGATCATCGCGTGGGTCAGCTCCGCGGCCAGAAGACCAAAGACGTAGACCCGCACGGTGGCGTTCGAGACGCTGGTCGGCCAGGTCGAGACCTCGGAGTTGCTCGCGTAGTAGTGGACCGCGATCGTGTAGCGGCCGTCTGGGATGAAGCGCTCGGGGCCGTCGCCGTCGATGTTGATGTTCTCGGGCCCGAAGCCGCTCCGGTCGTCGACGTCGAGCCGCGGGTTCGCACCGGGCGTGGCCGGGAACCAGTTCGGGGTACGGCCGCAGTCCCGGTAATGCACGTCGTTGTTGCAGTCGCAGAACGTACCGTTGGCCTGGATCAGGTGGAGGTCGAGGTCGGAGTCCGGATGGTCCCACGTGAGCTCGATCCGGACCGCGTTCGTGGGCAGCGCCTCCACCGCGCAGATCGCGGGCTCGCTCTCGAGACCGAGGCTGTCGACCACCACCAGCTGCACCTCGTAGGTGCCGGTGAGGTCGGCCCAGAAGCTCGGCTGGGGCGTGCGGGCGCGCTCGAGCACCGACGTCGAGCCGCCGGGCCTCGACACCAGGCTCCAGAGGTACGTGAGCGGCTCGTTGGGCGGCTCATCCTGATCGTGGCTGGTCGAGCCGTCGAGCGTGACGCGGCTCCACGGATCGATGGTCTGATCGCCGCCGCACTCGGCGACCGGCGGAAGGTTGCCCAGCGCCACCAGGGGCACGCGGAGCCAGCCGCGGTGCTCGGGGATGTTGAGCGTCTCCACCACGTTGGTCTCGAGCACGAGGCTGCCGGTGACCGTACCGCTGACAGTCATCGGGAGCTCGGCGGCCAGGCTGGCGCCGACCTGCGCGCCAGGCTCGAGCACCGCGGGCCGATCGGGCGCAGGCGTGGAGGTGGTGACGCGGAAGGGCGCGTCCGACGGATCGATCCGAATGCGATCGATCTCGAGGTTGTTGGTGCCGCAGGAGCGGACCACGAATGAGCGCACGGCGACGCCGCCCGAGGGGACGAAGCCGAAGTCGATCGGCGACGGGATCACCTCGACGCACGGCTTCCGCGTGTCGATGCCGCGACCGATCATCGTGACCACGTGGATCGGGGCCTGCGGCTCGTCGCTCTCGATGGTCAGCGTCGCGGTGGCGACCTCGAGCCGCACCGGACGGAAGCGCACCGAGAGCTGATGCTCGAAGAACGGGCCCACCTCGTCGGGCGGATCGATGGCGAGGAAGCAGCCCTCGCAATCGGCGGGCTCCTCGATCGTGATCGACTTGATCTTGGCGGGGACGTTCTCGAGGTTCTTGAGGAAGACGATCTCCGCTTTGGGTTGACCGAGCTCGACGGTCCCGAAGTCGATGTGCTCAGGCCGGACGTCGAGCACCGGATCGATCTTCCCGATCTGCGGATCCTCGCAGCCGGCGATGAGGAGAAGTGCGGCTGCGAGCGCGACCGGTCGCATGTCCCCACTCTACCGCTGACGGCGAGGCTTTCGGCCAATAAAAACGGCGAGCAAGAGCAACCACCACCCTGCCCCGCTGGCGCCGGATCCCGCCCGCTGAGCGCGGCAGGAGCAGCCCGCGTCGGCCGGCGTCATGGGCGTGGTGTCGACCTTGGCGCCGATCAGAGATCGAGACGGCCTGCGCGGCGTACCGTCCGTCGCCGTCGGTGACCGTCACCATGAATGTGACGAAGGCCTCCTCCTCCGGAATGCCGGAGAGCTCGAGCGTCTCACGCTCGCCCATGGTGACGGCGTAGGCCATCCCGCGCGGGAGGCTCTGACCGAGCACGCGCCACGTGAAGGGCGGAACACCTGCGCGCGCCTCCATGACCGCGGAGTAGGCCTCGCCGACAATCCCGGTCGGGAGCGTCGAGGGCGTGATCCCGAGGCCCTCGTCCTGCAGGACGGCCAGGCGGAAGTTCGCGGTGTCCGATCCGGAGGTGACGCCGGTGCCCTCGATCGCGCGCACGGAGAAGAGCCAGACACCCACCTTCTGCGGCACGCCCACCAGCCGGCCGTTCGGCGCCAGCGCGAGTCCGTCGGGCAGCGGCCCGCCGGTGTCGAACGTGACCGTCGAGGTGGCGGACTTTCCGAGGACGCGGAGCTGCACCGCGTACTCGTCGCCGAGCTGCGCGTCCGGAAGCACCGCGGAGACCAGCGTGAGCCGTCCCGGCTCGGCGACGGTGAGGATGAGCGTGCGCTGGACCGTCTGACCTCCGTCGGTCGCCTCGAGGTCGAGATCGTAGTCGCCGGCCTGGAGCGACACGCCGTGGAGATAGCCGTCCGCGTCCAGCTCGAGGCCGGGCGGAGGAATCGACTTCAACGTGAAGTGGACCTCGCTGGCGCCACCCACCGCGACGATGTGCTGCTGCTGCGCCGGGTCGGTGCCGGGGTCCGCGGGAGGATAGGCATCGCCGACGATGCCGGGGAGGAGCTCGCGCGTGACGATCGAGAGCCCGCCCTCGACGGTGTCGACCGCGATCTCGAGATCGGCCTGGGCGTCGACCCCGCCGCTGGTCACGGCCACCGTGAAGAGTGCGCTGCCGCGGGAGCGCGGCGACCCGCGGATCTCGCCCGACGGCAGCAGGTTGAGACCCTGGGGGAGCGATCCGCCGGCCATCGACCACTGGTAGGTGCCATCGCCGCCGCTCGCGCGGAGGAACACCGAGTACGGCACGTCGACGTAGCCGCCGGGGAGCGCGGACGTGGTCACCGCGAGCGACGTGCTGGCCACCGTCAACGGAGCAGCAGAGACGCCGGTGTTGTTGACCTCGTCGAGCTCGTGGACCGCGTCGTTCGGATCCATCAGGACGCCCAGGTAGTACGCGCCGGGCTCGAGATCGGACGGAAGGTCGACCTGCACGGAGACCGACGAGGTCGTGAGCAGGGGGAGCGCGATGGTACCGGTGTGGACCTCGACGTCGTCGACGCTGATGACACGGTTCTGGGAGAGCACGAGGCTCCAGTCGGCGGCACCGTCGAGGTTGCCGGCGTTGGCCAGCGCCACCGTCACCGAGATCGATGTCCCCGGTGAGGCAGAGGGTACGGACGGCGAGACGTTCGCAACGGTGAAGTCGGGCTGTCGCGCCGCCACACGGAAGTCGCCGGCCGGGATGAACACGTTGTCGAGCTCGCTCGGCTCCATCACCTGATCGTTCGCGTCGGCCACGAGCGCCAGGCGGTAGCGGCCGCTCGCCTGATCGAGCGGGAGGGAGACCAGCGGCGTCTCGTCGAGCGTCTGGTACGGGCCGAGCGTGACGGGCGTGGAGGTGAAGATCGGATTGTTCGGCGCCGACTCGCCGAGCGTGAGGAGATGGACCTGGTAGACGAACGGGCCCAGCGGGTTCATGTGCAGCGACTGGATGCGGATCGGGACTGCGAACGGGATCCCGGGATAGGCGACGCTCGGGAGCACCAGGTCGCTCGCGACGATGTCGGGACCACCGTCCTCGAGGGCGCGAAAGACCAGATCCTGCGCCCCGCTGAAGTCGGTGCCGCTGCAGAACGGGCTGCATCCGAGGATCGGACCGCCCTGGAGTCCCGACGGATCCTCGAAACCAGTGGTGGCGGCCCACACGAATGGATCGCTCAGGTTGGAGATCGGACCGTAGCGAACCTCGAACTGTCCGGACGGGCCCTCGTAGAAGAGGACCTGCATCTTGATGATCCCGCCCGTGGGCTCGAAGTAGGCCTCGGCGTCCTCCCACTGGACGATGAAGACGCGGTTGGGCGCGGTGCCCTCAACGATGGTGCTGGCGTTGTTCGTGATCAGGTCCGTCCACCAGAGCGCGATCATGTTGTTGGGCGGGTTCTGGCTGAGGATGGGCTCGTTGAAGCGCGAGTCGCCGTCGGTGTCGAAGGTGACGTAGCCGTTCGTGCCCACGGTGACCTGCGTGTAGTCGGCGTCGAAGTAGTGAAAGGGAAACGGCAGCGTGACGGTGGCCTGGTCGTCGTCGTCCGAGGGGAAGGCGATCGGCGTGCCGCCGGTGCGCTCCTGATAGGTCTCGGTGAGCGTCTGCGTCTGGTACATGCCCGTTTGGGCGGACGCGATCCCGGGGACCAGCACGAGCACAGCCGCGATCAGTGAGCGGCGGCGGCGCAGCGGGAGGAGCGCCCCCAGCAGGAGCAACAGGCCCCACGCGGCCGATGATCCGCCGGTCCGCGCCGCGGAGCAGCCGCAGCCACCGCCCTCTTCGAGCGGCGGCGGCGTGGTGAGGGGGTCTTCCACGCGGATGCCGAAGGCCCTCGCCTCGATCTGTCCCAGCTCGTCCTGGGCCAGCACGGTGAACGGGAAGATACCGCTGGAGCTGGGCGTGCCCGAGATGGCGCCGTCGTCCGCGAGCGAGAGCCCGGGTGGGACCTGGCCGCTGATCACGCGGAACACGATGGTGCCGGCCGGCGCTTCCGCCGAGACCGCGCGCAGCCGGACCGGACTCCCGCCCTCGTCGGCGTACTCCTGCTGGACCACGCCGCGCGGCAGATCGCTCGTCACGAACGAGATGCCGTTCGCCTCGCTGATCTCGACCACGTACCGATTCACGTCGAAGTCGCCGCGGCTGTCGGAGGCCCGGATCGCGAAGCTGTAGAACCCGACCTTCCCCGGGATCCCGTAGATCCGATCGCGCTCGAGGATCAGGCCGTCGGGTAAGCTGCCGCCGGCCAGCGCGAACTCGAAGGGTGAGGCGCCGGTGCCGGGCGCGACGCGCAACGTGACGTCGTACTCTTCGCCGAGGCTTCCGTCGGGCAGGACGTCGTCGGACATGCGGACCGTGTCGTCCGGGTTCACGACGCGGATCGCGATCGGTCGGTCGTCGAAGGCGCCGGTGGCGTCCTCCACGCGAAACGTCAGGGTGTCGACCGCAGGCATGGTGGGCGCGCCGAAGATGACGCCGTTCGCGTCCATCTCGAGCCCCGGCGGCAACAGGCCGTCGACCGTCCAGCGATAGGGCGGGATGCCGCCGAACGCGGTCAACGGATAGCGATAGGGGTGGGCGACGAACCCGGGCACCAGGGAGCGGGTCACGATCTCGAGCGGGAGCGTCTTCGCCGAGACGATGACGGTGAATGACTTCACGCTGGTGAGCATCCCGGCGCGCACCGAGACCGTGAACGTGAAGATGCCTTCCTCGGTGGTGGTCCCGGACAGCAGCCCGCCGGCGTCGAGCGTGAGACCGGTCGGCAGCGTACCGCCTGCGATCGACCAGACGTAGCCGCCGGTGCCGCCGGCGGCGCCGAACAGCACCTGGTACTCGGTGCCGAGCACCGCCACCGGGAGGTCACCGGTGAGGATCACGAGCTGGCTCGCGAGGACCACCAGAGTGCCCTGGCTGGCGACCCGGTTGTTGCCCTCGTCGAGCTCCTCGGTCGCGTCCGCCGGATCCAGCACGTAGCCGACGTAGTAGTTGCCGCCGGCGACGGTGGAGGGGACGTGCACGCGGTCGACGCCGACGTCCTCACCGAAGGCCGAGAGCGCCACCGTCCCGGTTCCGATCGGCACGTCGGTCATCGGATCGATCGTCGAGTCCGAAGAGAGATAGATCTGATAGTCGATCCCGCCGGGAGCGTTTCCGGCGTTGGCCATCGTCCGCGCGACCACGAACGACTCGCCGGCAGCGGCGTTGATCGGGAGCCGGATCTCGGAAACGGTGAAGTCCGGCGCTGGGGCACGCGCGTCCAGCTTCCTCTGCGTGCGGCCGATGTTGTTGGTCTCGAACTGCTCGATCACGCTGCTCTGCGAGTCGGCGATGAGCCCCAGATAGTACATCCCGGGCGCCAGCGAGGCCGGGACGTCGAGCGTGTGCATCACCTGCACCGACTGGCCCGGCGCCAGCGTGATGGGGCCGAGCTCGCCGAGCAGCGGATCGGTGAGCGAGTTGATGAGCTCGTTCTCCGAGAGGTGGAACGCGTAGTAGAACGGCGGGGTGGTGGCGCCGCCGGTATTGCTGATGCGGGCCGAGACCTGGAGCTGGCCGCCGATGAAGATGAAGTTGCCGACGGCGTCGACCTGGCTCGCCACCACGTCGGCCCCGGCGACCTCGGTCGTGCTGAGCGAGATCCCGACGTTGTTGTTTTCGTTCGCCTCGGCGATCGCGTTCGTGAAGTCGACCTGGGCGATGACCCAGTAGTCGCCCGGGACGATGGTGCCGGGGATCTGGTATGGGACGCTGACGGGCGTGTTCGGCTGGGCAGGCACCGCGACGGTGGCAGTGCCGATCAGGTAGTCGGTCGCCGGGTTCAGGAGCGTGTCGGCGGAGAGATAGACCGCGACCCCCACGGCCGGCTGAGCCGATCCGTTGTTCACGATGGTGACCTCGGCGTTGCCGACCTCGTTCGGTCCGGTCGACCCGATCGGCGCGACGGCGACCGCCAGATCCGCACCCACCAGGAATGCAGTGGTCGCGACCACCGCGTTGTTGGTCTCGATCGTCTCCATCACCTGGTTGTTGGAGTCGATGATCGCGCCGACCGTGTAGAGCCCGGGAGCCACGTTGGGCACGGTGGTGTTGAGGGTCCGCATCGCCAATCCCATCTGGGCGATGCTCGCGAAGTTGGCGGTACCGAGCAGCATGTCCGTGGGCTCGATGACGCTGTTGTCGGTCGAGAAGTAGAATGCGGCCGCGAAGGCCCCTGACGGCTGCGTCCCGATGTTCTGCACGGTCAGGGCGATGCTCAGCGGAGCGCCCACGTCTCCGCCGGTCCCGGAGGTCGCGCTGCCCACGAGCTCCGGCCCCACCGGGAGGGCGAACTCGATCACCTGATCGACCAGCGCCTGGAGATCGACGGCACCGCAGTTGCCGTTCACGGCACAGGGCAGCGGGACCACGGCGTCGGTACCACCGTCGTTCTCGATCCCGACGACCGCGAAGTCCCAGAGGAAGTCGTCCGCAGCGCTCGTGAACGGGCCATAGTGGAAGCGCACCGAGCCTGAGGCCTCGTCGAGACGGATCTGGTAGTTCGCGTGGGAGATGCTCCCGCCTCCGAAGTCGTAGTGCGAGACGTTGCTCCACTCGATCACGAGCTGGCGGTTGGGAGCCGACCCCATCACCTGGGTCGAGACGGCGGCGTTCGGCGCGTCGAGGATCATGTCGTCCCAGAACACGCCCAGGATCCGATCCGGTGGCTCGGTCGACGGCATGGGGATCGACTGGTAGTCGATGTCGTAGACGCAGCGGCTCTGCACGCAGGCACCGGTGAACTGATCGCACTCGGCGTCCCCGGTGCAGCTGTTCGCGAAGATGGCGGCGCCGTTCACGCCGACGTCGATCGTGTCGTAGCTGACCCCGTAATAGGAGAAGGGAAAGGGGATGCTCACCGACGCCATTCCGTCGTCATCGTCGGTCAGCGAGAGCGGGGCGGCGCCGGTCAGCGGGACGTAGGGCGCCGAGTATTGTGCGGCGACGTAGAGCTGCGCGGAGGCGGGCGCAGAGGAGAGCACCAGCCCGAGCACCGCCAGCGTGGGCGCGATCCGGCGCCGCGAGCGGAGGACGAAGGCCAGCGGGAGCAGCAGCAGGCCCCACAGGCCGCCCGAGCGGCCGCCGGACGTGGTGCAACCGCACCCACCGCTCTCGTCCGGCATCTCCACCACCACTGGCGTCCGCGACACGATCGCGAACGGTCGCTCGTCAAAGCGGCCCTTGGCG
Source organism: uncultured delta proteobacterium (assembly GCA_963803435.1). GTDB lineage: Bacteria > Myxococcota > Kuafuiibacteriia > Kuafuiibacteriales > Kuafuiibacteriaceae > CAWDML01. The sequence goes on from CAWDML010000001.1 coordinate 3,159,770, forward strand.
TCGAAGACCCGCGCCGTGAACGCCCAGGTGCCCTCGCGCTCCAGGTTGCCGCGCACGACCAGATCGTTCTCCGTCTCACCCTCGGCGATGCCATCGCTCTGCTCGACGACGAACCCCGGAGGGAGGAAGCCTTCACCGCGGATGAGCTCCCAGGTGTAAGGCTGGGCGCCGCCCTCGGCCTTGATGAGCGCGCGATACTCGGTGTTCGGCGCGCCCACCGGCAGCTCCTCGGTGGCGATCGCGAACCGGCCGGTCGCCAGCACGGCCATGGTGAGCTGGTTGGTGTCCGCGTTGCCGCGCTCGTCGGTGACCTCGACGCGGAAGCGATAGCTGCGGGCGATCTCGGGGATGCCGGCGAGCACACCAGTGTTGGTGATGCTGAGGCCCGGAGGGAGTGTGGTGACCGCGCGCCAGGCGAGCGCTCCGACACCTCCGACGGCGATGAGCTGCTGGGAGTAGGGCTCCTCGATCTGACCGTCGATGAGGTCCGAGCTCACGATCGTGAGGTTCCCCGGCGAGCGAATGTCGAGGTTCAACGCCACGCTCGCGGTGGCGGACATGTTGTCGCGCACCTCGACCGAGAACGCCGCGAAGCCTGCCTGATCGGGTGAGCCGAACAGCGTGCCGTCCGGCGCCAGCAGGACCCCGCGCGGGAGCGAGCCCTCGCGGAGCCGCCAGCTGTATGGGCGTGCGCCGCCGACCGCGACCAGCGAGACGGCGTAGTCTCCACCGAGGGTGCCGTCGGGGAGCATGTGCGTGGCGATCGTCAGCGGATAGCTGGGATCGAGGACCTCGAGGTCCAGCGTCTTCATCCCGGTGACGTTGCCCGAGGTGGCGCGGATCTGGAGCTCGAACGAGCCCACGGTGAGCGGCACGCCGGCCAGCTCGCCGGTGGACGGGCTGAACGTCATGCCCGAGGGCAGGCTCCCCGAGGCCAGCGAGTACGTGAAGACGCCGGTGCCTCCGGCGGCGCGGACGCGGGCCGAGTAGCCCTGTCCGAGCGTAGCCGGCGGGAGGGCGTCGGTGATGATCGCGACGTCGGCGGAGGAGACGATCACGCGCTCGGCGGATCGTCCGATGTTGTTGGTCTCGTCGAGCTCGGCGAGCGTGAGATCGGGATCGAGGATCAGACCGAAGTAGTAGGCCCCGGTGGCGATCCCGGCGGGCACCATCGCGGTGAGCGTGCCGGTGACGGTCTCCCGGGGCTGGGTGTCGAAGCCAACGCGTCCGCCGAGCGGGAAGTCCGAGATCGTGATCGCCGAGTTGCTGGACAGGTAGCCCTGCATCTCGAGGCGGCCCGGCTCGTTGCCGAAGTTCTGCACGCGGTAGGCGACCGAGAGCATCTCGCCGGGGCGGACCTCGGTCGCGAGCGGGCGCAGCGAGAGCACGCGGAGGTCGGGGGCCCGGTCGGCGATGCGAACGGTCTGGGTGGAGAAGGCGAAGTTGTTCGCCTCGGAGGTCTCGTCGATCTCGTCGAGCTGATCCACGCGGACGCCCACCCGGTACTGCCCGACCGGTTGATCGTTCGGGACCTCGACTTCGAAGGAGACGGAGCGGGACTCGTAGCCTGACAGCGTGATCGGGCCACTCTGGAACAGGAGCGCGCCGCCGGCGGTGGAGGTGCCGGTGCCCGGGATCAGATAGACACCGTAGCGAAAGGGGCCGAGCGGATCCTGATGCCGGCTGATCACGCGGGCGGAGGCCGGGAACGGGAGGCCGGGATAACCGACGTGCGGGACCTGAACGCCGGCGACCGTGACGTCCTCACCGGCGTCCGCGATCACCGTGATCTTCTGATCGGGGAGCCCGAGGATGGTGGCGTTGTCGCACGGGTTCGCCTGGCAGGGCCCGAGCCACATCCCGGCGGTCCCCGAGGTGTTCTCCATGCCGATGCGCGCATCGATCAGCGTCGGCTGGCCCAGAAAGTCGGTGCCGATCGACATCGGCCCGAAGTGGATGTCGAACATCGACGACAGCCCTTCGTGCAGCGTGATCTGGAAGGTCGCGCTGCTCGCCGTCTGATCATCGGTGTAGTGACGAAGCCGCCGGAACTCGATCGTGATGCTGCCGTCCCCTGGGCTGGGATCGATCCGATAGAAGACGCCCATTCCGGGGTTCGACACTCCGAAGCAACCGACCGCATCCGCGCACCAATCCGACCAGAGCCCCGCGATGAAGCCGTTCGGCGACCCCACCGACGGGATGACGCCCGGCGGGTAGTGATTGCCGAAGCCGAGATCCATCACGCCGATCAGCCCGTTCGCGTTGATCCAGACCGCGCTCTGCGGCTGGCCGTAGAAGTAGAACTCGAAAGGGAGCGGGATCATCACCGTGTTCCCATCCCCGAGGCCGGAGGTCATCTGCGCGGAGCCGTCGAGCGGCTCGAAGGGCTCGACGCTCTCGAAGACCTGATAAGGGACCGCCTGAGCCCGGGCGGTCGCCGGCAGCACCGCCAAGCCGACGAGGAGCAGCGCGCTCCGCCTCCGCCGGCCCAGGCCCCACAGACCTGCGAGCGCGGCGAGGAACAGGAACGACCACGGCGAGCCCTGCCCGCGCCCGGCTGCGCTGCAACCGCAGCCGCCGTCGTCGCCACCGCCGCCCATGCCCTCGTCCGGAGGCTCCACGAAGATGACGAGCGACGTGCGCGAGACGTCGTTCGAGGCGTCGCGGACCTGGACGATGAACGGGAAGGTCCCGGACTGCGAGGGCGTCCCCGAGATGACGCCGCTCGCAGCGTCGAGGCCGATCCCGGCGGGGAGCGATCCGTCGAGCACGCTCCAGACGAGCGAGGAGAGATCACCGCCCGGCTTCACTGCCCGCAGGCGCACGGGCTCGCCGTTCGGATCGAGGTAGTCCACGCCGACCTTCCCCGGGGGCAGGCCCGTCTCCGAGCTCTGGCCGTTCGTGATCTGCAGTGCGCCCTCCTCGAGGATCGCCAGCACGTACGCGTTGCGATCGAGGAGACCGCGCTGATCGCGGACCTCGACCACCAGCGGATAGTCACCCGCGATCGTCGGCGTGCCGGTCAGCGTGGCGTGGTCGAGATCGAAAGACAGGCCCGGCGGGATGCGGCCCTCGAGGCGCCACTGATAGGGCGGCGTTCCGCCGGCGGCGGCGAACGAGGTGTCATACTGGGTACCCACCTCGCCGTCCGGCACGTCCGCGGTGGTGATCGTGATGGACGACGACGGGTCGACCACGTCAATCGCGAGCAGCCCGGTCGCGAGCGCGCCCGTCAGATCGCGGACCTCGACCTCGAACGTGAAGGCGCCGATGAGCTGCGGCTCGCCGCCGAGCTCGCCGAGGGCCGAGACACCGAGGCCCGGAGGAACCGTCCCGTTGCCGAGCGACCAGGTGTACGGCGGCGTTCCGCCCACGGCCACCAGCTGCACGCGGTACGACTCCAGCGCCAGCGCCGGCGGCAAGCGCGACGAGACCACCTCGAGGCCGATCGTCGGAGGGGTCACGATCAAGGAGTAAGACTTGGTCGCCGACAGGTTTCCGGAGGTGACCCGCACCGTGAGCGGGTGGCTCCCCTCGCCCGCCGCCGTGGGCGTGCCGTGGAGCTCACCGAGCGCCGGATCGAACGAGAGGCCGGCCGGAGCGCCGTTCGGCCAGGTGACCGACCAGGCGTAGTCCTCCACGCCGCCGACTGCAGAGAAGCGCCGCGTGTACTCGACGCCGATGATCGCGGGCGGCGGTGCCGGCGAGACGATCGCGAGGTCCGCACCGACCACCACGATCGGCCCGACCGACGCGGTGTTGTTGTCCTCGTAGACCTCGTCGACCAGGTCGTCCGGATCGACGATCGCGCCGATGTAGTAGTTGCCTGAGGGGAGGTCGCCCGGGATCGACGCCCAGACCGCCGACGTCGACTCGCCCGGCGGGGTCAACGGGACCGCCGTCGCGCTGTCGTAGATCGAGGGATCCGTGTCGGTGATGCCCGCGTTGTCGGAGACGACGATGCGCAGGTGCGTGGCGCCGGGGGCGTTGCCCAGGTTGGCGAAGCGGACGGCCACCGGGAGCTGCTCACCCGCCGCAGCCGCCGAGCTGGTGGAGATCTCCAGAGGGATGAAGTCGGGCGCAACATCGCGGATCAGGATCGTCTGATCGCGGCGCTTCGTGTTGTTGGTCTCGATCGCCTCATTCACCACGGTCTGACAGTCGGCGACGCCCGCGATGTACCAGGTCCCGGTGGCGGTGTCGGTCGGGATCATGGGCTGGAGCATCAGCGTGGCGGATTCGCCCGGCACCAGCGTCATCAGGCCGGTCTCGATCAGGACCGTGTCCGAGACCAGCGAGATGAGCAGGTTGTCGGAGAGGACCACGCAGGCGGTGAAGTCGCGCGCGGTGGCGCCGCCCGTGTTGTGGATCCGTAGGCCGACCGGATAGGTGAGTCCGCGGAACGCGATGTCGGCTCCGGTGAAGGTCTCGGCGACCAGATCGGGGCCGTCGATGTCGACGGTCGTGGGCGACGAGATCTCGTTGTTGTTCTCGTTCGGCTCCGCGATCTGATCGGTGTCGTCGATGTCCGCGATGACGTAGTAGTTGGGCGGGCTCGGCTGGATCCCGGGCGGTACCGTCAGACTCACCGTTCCGTTGAACGTGAAGCCGTCCGGCAGCGTGATCAGCTGCGTCGGGTCGATCATCGTGTCGAACGAGTCGAGCATCTCGTTGGTCGAGAAGTAGAAGGTGACGCTGACGGGCGTGGCGACCGGCGCGCCCCGGTTCGTCAGCGTGAAGTCGATGTCGAGCACCTCGCCCGGTCCGGTGACCGCCGGGATCGCGACCGAGCCGGTGAGGTCGGGCGCCGTGGCGATCGGTCCGGAGAAGACCGTGTTGTTGGTCTCGACCACCTCGGCGACCGTGTTGTTCGTATCGACGACGATCGCCACGTAGTACGTCCCGACCGGCGTGCCCGGGGGCATCATCACCGTCCGCATCACGTTGACCACGCTGGAGGCGGCCTGGCCGTTCTGGTTGAAGTTGCCGAGGGGCGTGCCGCCCGTGATCGAGGTGTTGGTGGTGGTGAGGTACAGAGCGCAGGCATAGTTCCCGGCGGGCATCAGGCCCAGGTTCCGGAGCGCGATGTCGACCGTGAAGTTGGTGCCGGGATACGCCCCGGGCGGCGCCGTGATCGACGCCGTCAGCTCGGGCTGGTTGGGGAGCTGCACGCTGATGGTCTTGCCGGCCGGCTGCCAGTTGAGCGAGGCGCAGGACGCAGGCGAGCACATGCACCCGGCGCCGCAGCCCGTGAACATCCCCATCAGGTTGAAGCCCTCGGTGCCGTCGACGTTCTCGACGGCCGCCGTCGCGCCGGAGATGCCGGCGTTGGGCCCGTAGACCACGTCGAACTGCGCGTTCCCCTCGTGGAGGATGACCTGGAACGAGAGGCTCGAATCCGCTGGGGTTGAAGAACTCGTGGAGCCCCGACACCTGGATCACGAACGTGCGGTTCGGCGCGGTGCCCAGGGCCTGGGATCGGATCTCGCCGGTCCCGCCGCTGCCGTCGAGGTCTGACCACGCGACCCCTATGTAGTTGTGCACCGTGTTGCTGGCGCTCGGCACCGTGAAGGGCGGGCCCAGGATGCTGGGGCCGTTCATCGGCAGCGGCGAGAACGTCACGAACCCGTTCGTGTGGACGAAGATCTGGTTGTACGTGCCGTTGAAGAACGTGAAGTCGAACGGCAGCGAGATCTGCACGAAGCCCTCGTCCCAGGGATCGAACGTGCTCGTCGGATCGACCAGCACCGGCGTATGCACCGTCCCGCCGGTGATCGGCGTGTAGGTCCCGTTGGAGTGGGTGGTCAGATACGGGGTCTGAGCGCTGGCGTCGGAGGAGAACGAGGTGACGAGCCCGGCTGCGACGAGAGCCGGGCCGAGGTATTTGAGGACATGCATGTTGGTGTCAGAGGCACTCGGGCCGGTAGGTGATGGTGATCTCCGAGCCCGGCTCCGGAATCGCGAGGGGCGCGAAGTTCACCGTGTTGGTGGCGGGATCATAGGTCCAGCGGACCTGACCCGCGGGGCCCACGGCATCGACTGGAACACCGTCGACGATCACCTCCACCGTACCCGCCACCGGCTGGTTGGTGAGGAAGAACCGCGACTTGTAGCCGAACACCGAGAGACCGAGGTTCTGGAGCGACTGGGCCCAGTCCGCCGTGCAGATCGACTCGAAGATGCCACCGCTCCGCTCGGCGGTGGCCGCATAGCGCGAGCCCGCCTCGGCGGTGGCGCAACCGCCGGGAACGTCGCCGACGATCGCAGAGGCGGAGAACAGGTTCGTGTTCCGGAAGCCTTTGATCGCCAGGAAGTAGTTCACGTAGAAGTCGACGGCGTTCGACGACTGATCCTCTTCGTCGGAGAGGAAGATCAGCGCCAGGTACGCGTTCGTCCGCAGGAACCCGTTGTTCCAGCCGGTGATCACCGGGCTGGAGAGCGCGAGGTACGCGGCCTCCAGACCGCGCTCCGTCCCGGACCCGTTGATGCCCTGCGACACGATCGCCGAGAAGGCCTGCGTCGCCGAGGGCTGCTCGTCGGGCGTGATCAGCCGCCAGTTCGGGTTCATCTGGGAGCCGTCGCCGTTGCCGTCGGCGAAGTAGCCGCACTGGCCCTGGGCCAGGCTGTTGGGCCGCTGCGCCGGCGCGGGAGAGGGGCAGCCGTCCACGTCGGTGGTGACCACGCCGATGCGGTAGTCGAGGGCCTGGCTGTCGGCGAACTGGATGAAGGCGTCGAAGTTGGAGGCGAGGCTGGTCTGCTCCTCGCTCATCGAGCAGGAGTTGTCGATGACGAAGAGGATGTCGACCTCGGGCGTCTCGAGCTGCTGGAACTCGTCGGTGTTGACCGGATCGTCCGCGCCCTCGCCGAACATCGGGACCACGTACGGATCGACCTTGCCCCGCTCGAAGAGGTGGAAGAAGCCGTTGTCCACGCCGATGTCGACGGTCTGATAGCGCACGTTGAACGTGATCGAGGCGCCGGGGTTGATCGACGCACCGGGCGGCGCCGGGACGCCGGCGGGCAGGTTCTCGATCTTGAACTCGGCGCTGACGCCGGCAGGTAGCTCGATCCGGTCGACGAACGTCGGCGCGGTCCCGGTGTTGTAGACCGTGATCTCCCGCTGCCGCGTGGAGCAGCCGACGCCGATCTGACCGAAGTCGATCTCGTTCGGCGTGATCAGGAGCGCCGAGTCGGAGCCGACACCGTGGAGCATGACCTCCGGGTTCGAGTTCGTCGGATCCGAGATGTAGAAGCTCATCAGGCCGTCGTCGATGCCATTCATCGGCGGCGTGTACTCGACGATCACGTTCTTCTCACCGCCGGGAGGGACGATGATGCCGGTCTCGACACCGTCGGCCAGGCCGAAGGCCGAGGAGGAGCCGGGCGCGATCTCGATGTCGTTCACCAGGCAGTCGTTCGTGCCCGTGTTCGTGATCCGGACGCCCTGCGAGGTGGCGCGGAGCACCTGGACGATGCCGAAGTTCACCGCCATCGGCGTGACCGTGTAGCTGCACGGCGGGAGGTCGACGCCCTCACCCTGGACGTCGACGAAGAAGGGGCTCTCGTCGGCGTCATCGCTGTCGATCTGAACGCGGGACGTCACGACCCCCTCGGCGGTGGGACGGAACGTCACCTCCAGCACCTGGGCGTCGCCGGGATCCACCGTGAATGCAGAGCGATCCACCGAGTAGGCGCCGGTGCCGTCGACGTCGCCCTGGATCCGGGTGACGGTGAGCTGGTTGTAGCCGGTGTTCTCGACGAGGACGCGGCGCTTGCCGGTGGTGCCGAGGGCGATCATCCCGAAGTTGATGGCGGCGGGGAGCACCGAGATGTCCGGCCCACCGGCCTCGCCGCGGAGCTGGATCTCGACGTCGTCCAGGTTGCGGTTGGCCGCCGGGTTCCGGCCATGGATCGTGACCCGGCCCGCGGGGTTGGTGCCCACACTGGCGACCGTCGGTGAGAACTGGGCCTCCACCTCGAAGGTCTCGTTCGGGCCCAGGTTGGAGGGCGTGCCGGTGTACCCGACCACGGTGTACTCGGGCGCGGTGCCCGCGGTGCGATCCCAGCCGAGGACGGTGACCGCCTCGGTGGCCACGTTGCGGCAGACCGTCCGCTGCGTGGCGGTGACGCCCGGGTTCACCTGGCCGAACAGGAGGTCCGCCGGATCGCAGACGATCGCCGCGTTGGTGCCTTCGCCGAGGAGCGAGACGCGCTGATCGCACAGCGGGTTGGGACAGTTGGAGAGCGTCCAGCGCCCCATGTCGGCGCGGCCCACCTGCGAGGGATCCGGCGTGTAGCGCACCTTCACCATGATCGACTGGTTCTGGGCCAGCTTCTCGCCGGCCGGGAGCAGCGAGCCGCCGGTCAGATCGGCGGGCAGATCGATGAGCTCGAAGCGGCCCATGCCACCCTCGTTCACGATCTGGGGCCGTCCGTCGCTGCCCACCTTCGTGAAGACCTCGACCTCCACGCCCAGCCGGTTGGTGATGGTGACGTCCAGGGTTCGGCTCGAGCCCACCAGCACCTTGCCGAAGTCGATCGGGTTGGGCATGACCTCCAGCCCCGTGTCGACCCCGCGGGCCCGGACCGCCACCGTACGGCTGGCCGGCGTCCCGGCGTCGCTCCAGACCATGCGGAAGCTGGCGTCGATCGGCTGCTCCATCGCCTCGAACGCCTGGAATGTCAGCGTCAGCGTCTTGGTTTGACCTGCTTGAAGGGAGAAGGAGGTCTCGGAGAGCCGAAACTCGTAATCCGCCCCGGTGAAGCTGGTCTGCTCGATCTGCTCGACGGTGACCACGGCAGAGCCGACATTCTTGATGTCGATGGTAACGGGTTGGATGATCCCGATCTGAACGTCGCCGAAGTCGACGGTCTCGGGCGCGTCCAGCTCGCCCTTCACCCGGACGACGCCGCCGTCATCGCAAGCGAACAGACCGAGCGTGAAGAACACGGGGGCAGCACAGCGGAACACGCGCATCGTCGAACTCCCTCGAGTGTGGGCGGACCCGGCTCAGGTTCCCACACCCGGACGTCCGCACGAGGATGAACATCCAGCGGAGATGGGTCAACCGTCGCCTACGTTCTCGTACACCTGAACACTCGAAAAACGGGAGGCCGGCATCGGATCATCGTCCGAGCCGAGGCCGCCCAGGTTCCGGTTCGGCGTGGCGGACCGTGGGCAACCGCGCCTCGTAGTCGAACGGTCGCTGATCCTCCTGGGCCCGATGGCACTCGGCGCAGACGCGCTCGGGGACCTGCGCCCCGTAGTCGAGCTTCACCTTCGGCTGGGCGACGTGGGCGCTGCCCGGTCCGTGGCACGATTCGCAACCTACGTTGACGAAGCTCTCGAGCCCCAGCAGAGAGGTCGGACCGCCGCGGCGATCGAACCCGGTGACGTGGCAGGGGATGCAATCCAGGTTGCCGGTCTGGCGGGTGCGGACCATCGTGTCCCACGCCTTGGCGTGCTTGGTCTTTTCCCACTGCTGGTACATCGGCGCGTGACAGCGCTTGCAGGCGGCGCTGCCGGCGTAGCGGAGCTCGGCGCGATCCGGGGGTGGCTCACCGCTGTTCACGCGGATCAGTCGGTCCTGATACTGCTGGTAGAGCGCGAGCATCTCGGGATCGTCGGGCAGCGCCACGTCGAGACCGATCAGCTCGCCCGAGACCCGGTTCTTGCCGGCGAGCGACAGGTGATCGAGCTCTTCCTGCATCTTCGCGCGGCGGCTCTTCAAGCGCTGAACGGTGGCGCTGCGATCCGCCGCGATCTTCTCGGCGATCCCGGGATCCACGACGCCCGCGTCCTCGTTCTGGTAGGCCTCCAGGCGCTGATCGATCGCGGCGATCGCCTCCCGCTGGGACTCGAGCGCGCCCACGTCCAAGAGACCGTGTGCGTCCTTCACCACCTCGAGGTCGACCGCGGCCAGCCACTTGCCTCGGGATCCCGGCGCGATCCACGCCGAGCGCCCGCCCGGCGCCAGCGTCAGGTTCCCCGACAGGCGATCGTGCGACACGATCGCGACGTCGACCACGCCCGGCTCCAGCTTGCCCAGCAGCTCCAGCGCCGGTTGCTGCCCGAGGTGGAGCAGCGCGATCACGACCTCACCGCCGGCGGATCGGGCCGCGCGGGCCGCCGTATCGACGGCCTCGAAGAGCGGCTTGGTGGTCACGCGGTTCTGCTCGTAGACGACCTCGGCCTGGGCCTTCGCGCCCATCTCGGGGGAGACGCCGACGATCCCGATCTTCATCCCGCCGCGCTCGACCACCGCGAACGCGTCGAACGGCGCCGAGCTGGTGCTGGCGTAGACGAGGTTGGCCGACAGCACCCTCAGCCCGCCCCGCTCGCCCAGCCGCTTCAGCTCCGGGATCCCGAGCGCGAGGTCCCGCTCACCGACCGCGATCGCGGCCAGGCTCATCTGCTTGGCGGCGTCCGCCAGGAACTCCGCGGTCGCGATCGATTGCGCGTGGTAGCGCGGAGAGATCGACCACTGGCGGAAGAACAGATCGCCGGCGTCGACGACGACCGCGCGCGCACCACTCCGCTCCTTCACCACCTTGGCCCGGCGCGCGATACCGCCCATCGGGTGGGCCTTGCATCCGCAGACGTCGGTGTCGCTGCCGACGTCGCCGGTCGCCAAGACGGTGAGCTTGCGCGCAGACCCCTGACCGGTGACGAGCGTCGAGGGGGCGTGGGGCTCGGCCGGACAGCCCAGCACGGAGAGGAGGAGGAGCGGGGGCAGCAGCAACCAGCTGCGAGGCACTACTTGATGTCCTTCAAGCGTTTCTTTGCCTTGTCGGCGGCCTTCGACTTGGGATGCTTCTTCACCACCGTAGTGTAGAAGAGCTTGGCGTCGTTCGGGAGCTTGAGGTTCTCGAAGCAAACCCCGAGCTTGAAGAGGACGTCGGGGACGTAGTCGGACTTCGGATAGCTCTTCCGCACCTTGTTGAACTCGGCGGCGGCCTGCTGGAAGTTCGCCTCCGCCAGGTAGCTCTCGGCGATCCAGTACTGCGCTCCGTCGAGGGACCTCTTGAGGCGCTTGTCGCCCTCGGCCCGCAGCGAGAACTCGCGGAGGAGGTTGCGGGCGTCCTTCGCCTCGCTCTTGCCGATCATCCGCTCGACCTCATCGAAGAGCGCCGGCGGATCCGTGAAGAGCTGCTCGCGACGCTTGGCCTCCTCGATGGCCTTCTTCTTCTCCGCCTCGCTCTTGGCCTGGGTGATCTTCTGCTGCTCGGCGAGGCCCTGGAAGCGGACGTCGACGTCGCCCTGGACCTTGGCGAGCGCGGCCTCGATGTCGGAGACGCGCTCGCTGAAGGTCTCGACGTAGCCCTTCATCCGGGCCACCTCCTGCAGCATCTCCTCCAGCTGCACGCCCAGATCGGCGTCGTTGCGCCGCGCGACCTTGGACAGCTCGGCCATCTCCTCGGTCATCGCCGAGATCTTCTTCGACTCATCCTTGTCGGAGTCTTGAAGCTGAGACACCGCCTGCTGCATCGCCGTCACCTGCGTCTGCAGCGCGTACACCTCGTTGTTGAGACGTTCGCCGTCCTCCTGCGAGTAGTACGCGCAGGACGCCGAGCACAGGATCGGCGCCCAGAGCAGCGACAGCTTTGGCATGGTCGACCTCACTGCTCGATGAACTCGGCACGGCGGTTGGCCGCCCAGGCGTCCTCGTCGTGGCCGGGATCCTTGGGCTCGTTCTCGCCCTTGCTGAGGACCTCGAGCTTGTTCCCCGGAACACCGAGCCGCTCCAGATACTTCCTCACCTCGCGGGCGCGGCGATCACCGAGGGCCAGGTTGTACTCCTCGGTGCCGCGCTCGTCGGCGTGACCTTCGATCGTGATCCGGCCGCCCTTCGAGCGGAGGCACTCCGCGACCGACTGCAGCCCCTCCTTCACGCTCGAGCTCAGCGTGGCCTCGTTGAACGGGAAACGCACGGTCGGGTAGTCGCACATCGACCGCGACGCCGCGATGGCTTCGCCGCAGCGGCCGGAGATGCACGTCATCCCGCCCGCGCAGTCCGCATCCGAGTTGCAAGCCAGCTTGTCGATGCAGCGATTGTTCTGGCACTTCAGCCCCACGCCGCAGTCGCCGTCCTGCTCGCACTCAATCTGGCACTTGCCGGAGCGGCACACCTTGTTGTCGGTGCAGTCGGTGTCGGTGGAGCACTCGGCCTTCGGCTCGCAGCGCCCGCCTTTGCACGTCATGCCGTCGCCGCAGTTCGAGTCGTCGCGGCACTGCTGACACATGCCCTCGACGCAGACCTCGTTGTGCTCGGCGCAGTGCTCATCCTTCTCGCATTTCGGGTACTTGGGAGCGCAGGAAACGCTCAAGAAGAGCGCGGAGAGGCCGGCGAGGAGAATCAGGGGCCTGAAGGCGTGCATGCTGCGTCGCGTAGTCAAACCTGAGGATCGAGTCAAGATTCGAGCGATCGCTTCTGCATTCAGAAAGTGTTTCGGAAGACCAGCAGCTTCCCCGACTTCCCCTTCCGCGCAAGATAGTAGACGAGCACGTCGGGCTTGGCGGCGCTTTTGGTGCTGGGATTCAACACCTCCGTGGTGTTGCTGCCCTCGGCCGCCAGGGTGATCGGCCCGTCGTCGTCGAAGGGTTCGCTCCCCCCCTTCTTCCCCCGGTGAAATGACATCTTCTCGCCCCCGTCCGAAAGGATCGCGTCCCGGACGCCGTCCCCGTCGAAGTCGTGGCCGAAGATGGGCGCGGATCCGCGGAGGGACGCGCCGACGGACAGGTCCAGGCCGAAGCGGGTGTCGAGGACCTGAATCGGCTTCGGATCGAAGAACTCCGGGGGCTTGGCCGCTCGCCGAATCCGTACGTCGAGGCCCAAGGACGAGGACAACATCGCGCTCGAGATGGTCACGATGGAAACCTCCGCGTGGGGATGAATCATCTCGATTCGGCCGTCGCCGTCGACATCGGCGAAGTGCGCCAGGGCCCCGAACCCTTCATCGCGGAAGACCTGGGCGGGCACAGGGTCGAAACCTCCGCCCTTGCGCCCGCGATGGATCCGCACCTCCGAGGAGAGGGTGGTGATGCCGCCGCCGATCTTGGTGATCGCCATATCGGCGATGCCGTCGGCGTCGAGGTCCAGGATCTGAGACGAGACCCCGGTGTCCCGGTTCTCCAGCTCCTCGTCCGTCAGCGCCTTCAGCCACTGCCGGTGCGTGGGTGTAGGCGAGATTCGTGCCGTCTTCCAGCTGTGGATAGACCGCCACCCGGTCGTCGTAGCTGGTGACGAGATCGACCTTGCCGTCGCCGGTCTGCTCCACGAAGTCGAGGGTCGGCACCACGGTCGTGACGCGGATGGAGTATGGGCGGCCGGTGCTGCCGCCCTGGGCCGAGGAGCGGCGGAAGGTCGCGGTCTCGGTGTCATAGAAGCTGTACTGATCGATCTCGACGGCGCACCAGCGCTTCCAGACCTGACCCTCGCGCCGGAAGAGGTGGAGCTTGGTGCGGGCGGGCATCACGATCAACGGCCCGAGCCCGGGGACATCGCGGAGAAAGTCCCAAGCCGGGAAGTCCTCCTCCTCGGGCGCGCTGACCAGCGTCGAGGCGCTCAGCAGCCGCGTCGGCGGCGTCGGCTTGCGATGCACGAAGGTCTGCGCGAAGACGCCGCCCGGGGTCACGTAGAGGATCTCGTCGACGCCGTCGCCGTTCGAGTCGCCGATGTCGAACATGCCCGCCGTCTTCAGCGGCGCGAAGGCGACGTCCGGGCGCGGCCCATAGCCCTCCGGACCGCGGAAGAAGATCGCGAGGTAGCGCTCCGCCTTGGGACCGGAGCCGCGCTTGTAGCTCACGATCAGATCCGTGAGCGTGTCGCCGTCGAGATCGCCGGTGGCGACCCACAACGTCATGCCTGGCACCTCGAGCTCCTGCTTGGTGAACCCGGACATCATGAGCAGGGGAAAAATCAGCTGCAAGCTCACTTGCTCAACTCCAGCACGGGCAACGTCACGCTGGACGTCAATGTTCCCGGAACGGCCGTCGATGTGAAAGTGGCGCGAAGCACCACGAACAAACCCCGCGGGCCGCTCGGCCGCGCCACCTCGCGGATCAGATGGCCCCGATCGGCGGCGGTCAGCTCCGCGCTCGGTCCTCCGGGCAGGAACAGCCAGGGATCGCTGGCGCTGAAGTCCACCGTGCCGCTCGCGCCCGCCGCGAACAGACTGCGACCGTCGATCAGCTCCACCGAGAGCCTCGCACCCCCGATCAGGTCGTCCGGTCCGCCGAGCAGCGCCAGCGCGAGCCGCGACGGCGGACCGGGCTCGACGCCGGGCGCCAGCACGTTGGCGCGCAGGACGTCGCGGAGCGTGCGCGATCGGTCGGGTCGATCCTCGATGGTGGCCTCCGCGGAGATCGAGAGGCGAGCGAGGCTGCCGATCGACAACGGCGGCGTGATCGCCGGGAGCGACGAGGCGACGAAGTGCCCGTTCGGGATCAGCCCCTCGGGCACCGTCGTCAGGTCGATCTCGACGTCGGCGCTGGAGTGGGCCTGCTGGCCGGCCGCATCGAAGGCGTCGATCCGCACGCGGAAGGCTGCGGTGCTGGAGGTGGCGATCGGCGGCGCGATGCGGTCGCCCATGAGATTGGCCAGTGCGACCTCGATCGTCCGAACGGCCTCGGGCGGCGGCACCGGTGAGCTCGGCTCGATCCGAACCTGGCATACCGACTCGACCCGGCGCGCCACGTAGAGGCCCTCGCCGCCGATGATCGCGGCCGCATCCTGGTCCGCCTCGGCGACGCTGACGCGGTAGCGCCCGGTGCGAAGGGCCAGCACCCGATCCTGCCCCGGAGCGAGCAGGAGATCGTGCGGGGGCTCGCCGGTCTCGGAGGAGAGCCGAGCGTGCACCACCCGATCGAGCCCGGGCGAGAAAACCGGCGAGATGGTGAGCGCGCCGGCGGGATGCGCGGTGATCGGCAGGACGATCTTCTCCCGGCCCAGCGGGATCCGCTTCAGCACGCGCCCGACCCAGCCCGGCATCTTTCCGCCCAGCCGCTCGGGCCCCGGCTGGACGGTCCGCGCCAGGACCGAAAACTCGAGCGGACGCTCGGCGGGCACGCCCAGCTCCACGGCGGTGGCGGGCGGGGAGACCGTTGCGCTCGCCACCACCATTTGCCGATCCGTGTCGGTCACCCAGACCGCGACGGTGGTGACGTCGTCGGGGATCAGCGGCAGCTCGACCTGCGCGATCGACCAGGGCTCGGCGCCGCAGCCGGCTGCGAGAAGCACCAGGGCGAGCTCACTCCTCACCGAACTCGACCTCCACCCGGACGTTCGGCCCCTTCGGCGGTACCTCGGCCTCGAAGAAGGGTGGCGGCCGCAGTCCATCCTCGATCAGCCCCTCGTAGGCCCCGCGCTCGGCGCCGCCCAGCTCGCTCGCCGAGCGGACCTGCTGCTCGACGCCTCGGGCCGGACGCGCCTCGAGGTCGGCCTCCAGGGAGCGAGAGAGCAGGAAGCCCTCGATCCCCAGCGGATCGTTCAGCGCGCGGCGCGCCTCGATCGTCACCAGCTCCTGGGTCCCGCGACCGCCGGCCCGCGCCGGCGGGATCCCGGCCACACCCGGCAGCACCCGCACGGTCTGGCCCTCCTCGACCTCCTGGCGCGCGCCCTGTCGATCGGAGAGCGAGGCCCGACCCGCCCGCACCACCAGCGCCGTCCCGCCGCCGTTCGTGCGCTCGACGATCGCCGAAGAGCGAGGCTCGAGCTCGGCCCGATGGCGAACCGTGTTGATCGCAAGCCTGCCTGCACCGACCTGCACCCAGAATCCGACCCGAGAGGAGCCGCACCTCTCCGTCGAGGAACAGGGCCCGCGTGGACGAGGACATCCGGAGCCGCCCCACGCGGGGAAGGTGAACCTCCGCGAAGCCGTCGGCGCCCGTGTCGACGCCCGCACCCTCGAGGACGAGCGTACCGCTGTGCGCCGGAAGACCGCGCTGCGCGCCCGTGCTGGTCACGGTCACCGCGCCCCGCGCCATCCGCACGATGGCGGGCGACTGGGGCAGGAGCATCGCGAGAGCCAGCACCGCCGGGATCACCAGGTGGCCTCCAGTCCCATCGACAGCACGTTTTCGCTGTACGAGTGGAGCGTGCGCGCGTCGTCGTTGATGAACGCGTCCTCCATGACGAAGTCGAGGTGATCGTAGAGCGGGACGCGGGCCCCCAGCTCGGCGACGGTGCGGATCTCGGTGCGGGTCGACGCAGGCCCGATGATCGATCGGTCGCCGACGGGACCGTAGTCACGGACCGTGACGGCGATGCCCGTGAACAGCTCGACGCCGCCGAACAGGCGCGCCTCCACGCGTCCGGCCACCGCGCCGCCGAGGTTGTCGAAGGCATCGCCCTTCGCGTCGTCGTGGAGGAACATCGCCTCGAGCATCCCGCTCAACCAGTCGGTGTCGAAGAGCGCGCTGAAGGCCACGCGTTGACCCACGCGATCGCGGTTGACGGAGCTGACGATCCCGCTCGGCGGGCTCACGTCGATGAAGTCGGTGGCAATGCCGTAGAAGGCGAGGCGCACCCGCAGCGGCGCCAGCACCTGGAGCGTGAGGTCGGGGCCGCCCTCGATCGAGGCCGCGTAGTGATCGCGGAAGAGGCGCGCGAACACGTCGACGTAGCGGAGACCCAGGCCCACCACCGCGGAGTTGGGGTGACGGCTGATCGCGAGATCCACCCGCGTGGAGGCGCCGAAGGCGGTGAGATCGAGGCGATCGTAGAGCTCGCGCTCCGTGGCGAAGACGTGCTGATCGACCCGGAGCGCGCCGGAGAAGAGCGCCCGCCCGATCGGGATCTCGAGCGCACCCTCCCCGGCGAAGGCGACCCGCAGCGCGCCGGTGCGATCGGGCGCGCCGCTGGCGAGGTAGGCCGGGTTGGTGGCGTAGTCGACGCCAGCCCGCAGCCTCAGCCGGTGCCGGATCGCGCCGGCGTCGGACAGTCGCCCGCCCAGCTCGCGCGAGGCCCGGATCAGCGGCAGCGACTCGGCGTGGAGCGCTTGCTGCTCGGCGACCAGATCGAGACGGCGCGCGCTGGCGACGTCGCCGCGGGCGCCCTCGTGCGCCGCCAGCACCAGCGACACCAGCGCGCCGCGATCGCTCTCCTCGTCCACCAGCGGTACCAGCCGATAGGCGGCGCGCGGATCCTCGAGCACTGCGCCGATCAGGTTCGACTCCATGGAGCCGATCGCACCGGCCTCCTCGACCGCGGCGTCGACCTCACCCAGCTGCGCCAGGACCATCGCCCGGAGCTCGCGCGCCTCCGGATCGGGATCGCCGAGGGCCAGCGCCCGATCGATCGCGGACAGCGCGGCCGCGGGAGCGCCCGAACGCATTCGGGCCGCCGCCAGGTCGCGCGCGATCACGAAGTCGTCGGGGAGGAGGGCCTGGGCCGCGTCGAGACAGCCGGCGGCGCGCGCGGGCTGCCGCTCGGCGAGGAGCTCCGCACCCCGCGCTCCCAGCAGGAGGCCGCGCACCTCGGCGGTGGCGGCGGCGGGAACCTCGCAACCGTCGACCTGCCCCGCGAGCAGAAGCATGACGAAGAGCGAGCTCATCGGATCGGGCTACCGCTCCGCGAGGTCGCGCTCCGTGTCGCGCTGCTCGTCTCGCGTCTTGATCGACGCTCGCTTGTCGTGGACCGCCTTGCCCTTGCCCAGCCCCAGGAGGACCTTGGCCCGGCCCTCGTGGAAGTACACCTCGAGCGGGATGAGCGTGTACCCGCGCTCGCGTGTCTTGGCGTCGAGCTTCTCGATCTCCTTCTTGTGGAGCAGCAGCTTTCGCCTGCGCACGGGATCGTGGTTGAACACGCCTCCGTGGCTGTACTCGCCGATGTGCGCGTGGATCAGCCACGCCTCTTTGCCCTCGATCTTGGCGTAGGCATCGACGAGCTGGAGCAGACCCGCCCGCAAGCTCTTCACCTCGGTGCCCTGGAGGACCAGGCCGGCCTCGAGGGTCTCGAAGATCTGGTAGTTGAAGTACGCCTTCTTGTTCTTGGCGACGACCTTGGTGCCGGCGGGGCTCTTTTGCTTGTCCTTCCCCCGGCTCACGGCCGCGGGAGCATACGGGCCCGACCGGGCCGAGTCGACCCCTCGGTCTCTCCGTCGAGATCGATCCCCGCTTCGGCCGCCACCCGGGCGATCTCTCGGTGCAGCTCGATCAGGATCCGGTGGTCGTCCTTGCTCTTCGACAGCTTCTCGAGGTCGGTTTTGGAGAGCGTGCGGAGAGCTTGCGTGAGCGCCTTCATCTTCGTCCTCATGGCCCCCAGGCCGGTGCGGAGGCTCCAGGCCTTCTCGTGGGCGTAGTACAGGATCATCTTGTTGAAGATCTCGATGCCCGCGATGCTGAGACCCGCCAGCGGCTCGCCGGTGACGACCCAGCCGATCAGCGCGGTGTCCGTCGAGGCGGTGACGCGCCAGGTGAGCGTCTTGTGCAGCGCTTGATCGGAGGCGAGCCGCACGGCCGCGTTCCGGATCCCCGCCCAACCGTCCCGGAACCACTCCGGCAGCCGGCGCGTCTGCTGCGCCTCGACCGCTGCCGGGGCCGCGTCACCGCCGCGGATGACGGCAAACCCCCGGCGTCTTTGGGCGTGCGACACCACAACCGAGAGGAGTTATCGACGTCCCCCCCCGCGAGTTTCCCGCAACCAGTGGGAAACTTTTGGACCTCGTTCCCACACGCGCAGAGCACATCCTGACCTCGGTCATGCTTGGGGACCCTCGCTAATCGCGGGCGAGGACCACGTTGTCGATCAATCGCGTCGCCCCCACCCGCACGGCGGTCAGGATCACCGCAGGATCGTCGGCGCGGGTGAGGGGCTCCAGATCGGTGAAGCGGCGCACCTCCAGGTATTCGGGCGACAGGCCCGCCGTGGTGAGGCGGTCTCGGACCGCACGGGTGAGCGCGGCGGCGGCGCGCTCGCCGGCGCGATAGGCAGCGTGCGCGGCGAAGAGGCCGGCGCTGATCGCGAGCGCCTGCGTCCGCTCCGCCGGGGAGAGGAGCGCGTTCCGGGAGGACATCGCCAGGCCGTCGGGCTCCCGCATCAAGGGCGCGCCGACGATCTCGACGTCGAGATCCAGGTCGCGCACGAGCGCGCGGATCACCGCGAGCTGCTGGAAGTCCTTCTCACCGAACACGGCGACGTCGGGGCGGACGATCGAGAGCAGCTTGGTCACGACGGTGGCGACGCCCTCGAAGTGGCCGGGCCGATGCGCACCGCACAGGCCTTGCGACGCCGCGGTGACCTCGACGCGCGTCTGGAACCCGGGCGGATAGACAACGTCGGGCGGGGGCGCGAAGAGGACGCCGACACCGGCGTCCTCCAGCTTCTTCGCGTCGCCCTCGAGATCGCGCGGGTAGCGCGCCAGGTCCTCGCCGGGGCCGAACTGCTTCGGGTTCACGAAGACGGAGGCGGCGATCACCTCCGCGTGCTGCTTCGCGAGCTCCACCAGCGACAGATGCCCCGCGTGGAGCGCGCCCATCGTGGGGACCAGCCCGATCCGAAGCCCGTGCTTCTGGAGCGGGCGCAAGGCGGCTTTCACCTCCGCGATCGAGCCGAGCCGCTTCACACCGTCTACACCGGAACGCCGTAGAGGCCGGCCAGGCCGTCGTCGTCGTCGAGCTCGGAGCCGCCGACCACCTCGAGCGGACCGAAGAGCTGCTCCTTGGTATGGAACGTGTGCGCCTCCGATGGGAACACGCCCTCCTCGATCTCGGCTTTGAACCGGGCGATCGCGTCGGGAATCTGAGTGCCCAGGTCGGCGTACTTCTTCACGAACTTGGGCGCGAAGTCGGGATCCATCCCGAGGAGGTCGTAGATCACCAGGACCTGCCCGTCGCACTGCGCGCCGGCGCCGATCCCGATCGTCGGGATCGACAGCGAGTCGGTGATGACGCGGGCCAGCTCGACCGGGATGCCCTCGAGCACGATCGCGTAGCAGCCAGCCTGCTCGAGCGCCTGGGCGTCGCGAAGGATCCGCCGCGCACCGGCCGCGTCCTTGCCCTGCACCTTGAAGCCGCCCATCGCGTGGACCGACTGGGGCGTGAGACCGACGTGACCCATCACCGGGATCCCGGCGCGCGTGATCTTGTAGATCAGGTCCGCGTACTCCTCGCCGCCCTCGAGCTTCACGCTCTCGGCATTGCCTTCCTTCACCAGCCGTCCCGCGTTCTCGAGCCCGCGGGCGACGTCGGCCTGGTAGCTCATGAACGGCATGTCGGCGACGACGTGCGCGTGGGAGGCGGCGCGGCGCACCGCGCGCGTGTGATAGATGATGTCTTCGAGCGTGACCGCCAGCGTGTTGTCTCCGCCCTGGATGACCATCCCGAGCGAGTCGCCCACGAGCAGCGCGTCGGCGCCGGCGCGATCGGCCAGGCGCGCGAACGTCGCGTCATAGGCGGTGACCATGCAGATGCGCCGTCCCTCCTCCTTCATCTGGAGGAGAGCGGTCGCCGTGACCTTCTTGTCTTTCTTCATCTCCGACCTCACGGGTCAGCGCCCTCTCGGGTCGCCGCCTCGCCCTCAGTCGCCGGTCCGGAGACCGGACGGGGTTTCGTTCCGTACTTCTTCTCGCCTCCACGACAGGTCGCCGCCCCGGAGGGTCGGCGCGCGCGCTTCAGCGCCTCGAATACGGGTTATAGTGTTGCACACCTTTCCGCATTCGACGAACGGCCGAGATGACGTCCTCGAGATGGGATTCCCTCTCCACGATGTCGATCTCGGACGTGTTCACGACCAGAAGCGGCGTCTCGTCGTAGCGAAAGAAGTAGTCGTTGTAGGCCTTTGAGACCCGCTCCAGGTAGTCGAGCGTGATCGGGCGCTCCCAGTCCCGGTTACGGCTGCGGATCCGCTCGAGCAGCACCTGCGGGCGGGCCTGCAGGTAAACGCAGAGGTCCGGCCGGGGGACGCGGGGATCGAGGAGCCCGTAGATGCGGTCGTAGAGCGCGAGCTCGGCCGGGTTGAGCGTGAGGTAGGCGAAGATCCGATCCTTCGCGAAGACGTAGTCGCAGACGGTGTTGCGCTGGAACAGCTCCTCCTGCCGCAGCTCCTGCTGCTGCTGATAGCGGGAGAGGAGAAAGAACATCTGCGTCTGAAAGGCCGTGCGCTGGGGCTCGAAGTAGAACTCGCGCACGAAGGGGTTCGACTCGACCTCCTCCAGGACCAGGCGCGCGTTCACCCGCTTCGCCAGCTGCCGCGCCAGCGTGGTCTTGCCGACACCGACCGGGCCCTCGACGGCGATCAGTCTGGGCTCATCCCCGCGCTGGCGCTTCTTCCCCATGGCGGCCCGAAGGCGGCGGAAGACTAGAGAGTGATCGACCGTCTGCGCAAGTCTTTGGACGTCCGATCAGGGGCGGCGCACGAAGACCGCCCTCAAGCTGCGCCTGGCGAGCTCGCCCGTGATCAGAAAATCGATCGTCTCCGGCTTCCACGGCGGGTAGGCGCGCGCCACCAACACGTAGTGCGACCCGTCGGGCGCCGTCCCGCCCCCCGTGATGGGCGCCTGCTGCTGCGTGAAGAGCTCGGTGAGGATCCGGTGGTACTCGGGTGCGAGTACCTCGACCTCGCCTCGCGTGCCGTCGGTGAAGACGCGGCCCACGATCCGCTCCCCGCCGTGCGTTCGCTCGGCAAAGTCGTCGTGGATCTCGAGCACGGTCGGCCAGGCGGTTCCCATCTTCTTCATCATCGTTCTCCTCTCGTGCTTTCTCTAGGACGGTCCGCCCGGGGTGATCTCAGGCGGTACGTTGATGGCCGCGGGATCCTGGTGGAAGAAGAGCTTCACCAGCCAGCGCAGCTTTTCGTCCGGGATCTGGGGGTTGCTCTTCAGGTAGCCGGCCCAGTCGCTGAGGATCTGATCGATGTCCCGCATCATCACGACAGCGCCCTCGCAGAAGTTCTCCTCGGGGCTGGTGGCTCCGAAGTCCGTGAAGTAGCCGCTACCATGGTCGAGGAACGGGTTCACGTCGGCGTGATCCAGGTTCTCGAGGCGCCACACGTGATGGAAGACCTCGTGGATCATGGTGTCGGCTCCGCCGATGTCCCGGTCGAGCGCGATGGCGTGGGAGGAGGGGGTGTACAGCCCGGCCACGTCGCCGGTGATCACTCCGTTCGCGTCCTGGGCGTAACCGATCCCTGGGACGATCTGGACCTCGGGGATGTCGGCCAGGACGCTCGGGTCGACCGCCGCGATCCGGCGGAGCGCGCCCTCGATCTCTGCGAAGCGATCGCTCGAGATCATGTCCGTCCCGTAGATCGGAACACCGGCGACGTACGGGTGCTCGCTCGTGATCCAGCGGTTGAGGCTCTCGATCTCCGGGCGCGTCTCGTTGAAGGAGATCCCTCGCTTCTCGTAGTAGACGTAGTTGTCGTCCGGGGTCAGGTAACCGCGGAGCGGCGTGAAGTCCCAGCTGCGGCCGGCAGCGGCCCGCTCGCTCGCGGTCTCCCGGACCAGCGTGCGCGCCTGGCTGGAGCTGGTGTCGAGGAGCTCGGTGCCGCCGTACGAGTTGCGGACGACGGTGACCGGGCCCAGCACCAGCACGTCGTCGACGCTCCCGTCCGGGCGCGCGAGCGACGAGGTGATCCGGGCGCCGGGGAGCGTCTCGAGCCCGCGGCCTTGGGACCGCTCCACCGCGCCCGCCATGGTGCCGAGGCGCGCGCCGAGGTCGGGCCGCTGGGCCAGCTCGAACGCCATGCGCGGATCGTGATCGCCCAGGACGCGGAACAGCTCCGAGCCGTGCGTGCCCTGTGCGTCGGCCTTCGCGGCCGCGGACAGCAGCGCCGGGATCGAGGTGGCCGCGTCGGCGCGGGTGATCGCCGCCTCGACCAGCGGCGTGCTCCCGAGCCCGCGGAGGCGGATCAGACTGTCGAGACCATCGCCGGCGAAGAGCGCGCGGGCGGCCGACGGCTGGGCCGCCGACATGCGCGAGGCCAGGTCCAGGATCGCGCGCGAGTCGTCGTCGGTGCCCAGGCCGAGCACCTGTCCCAGCACGCGCTCCGCCGACGGGCTGTCGAGCCCGCTCATCACGCGGGCGAAGTCGCCGCGGGCGCTCGCGCCTTCGAGCACCCGGTTGAGCTTCAGGATCTGCGCGTCGCTCATGGATCCGAGCGCGCCGATGATCCGGCTGGCGGTCGGACCGTCCGTGGCGACCAGCGTGTTTCTGAGCTTCGCGATCTCGCCCAGGTCGTCGAAGTATTGCAGCCGATCTTGGAGCTTGCTGGCGGAGAGTCCGTCGACGCCGAGGCCGGCGAGCTCCTCTCCCACCTGCGCCAGCACCTTGCTCTTGACCGCCGCGGTGTACACGCGCGGGAGCGCCGTGAGCGCCCCCAGATCGGCCGCGGAGAGCGCACCGGTGAGGATCGCGCCCGCCCAGTCGCCGGCGGTCGGCATGGTCTTGCCGTTGACGCTCGAGTAGCCGGGCACGTTCAGGGACGCGGCGTACGTGCGATCGATCAGATCCGAGACCTGGAGCCCGGCCAGCCCAATCCCACTGACTGCGGCCGCCCCGGCGACATAGGCGACCCAGGCGGCGCCGCCGGTGAACACTCCGCCGACCGCCGCCACCAGGCCGAGCGCCGCGCCGGCACCGCCGAGCGCGTCCATGCCGATGTCCTTGAGCTTCTGCTTCCTGGCCGCGTCCTCGAGGTAGCCCTGGGCGGCCGCGAGCGCAGCCGGATAGGGCGCGCCCTCGGGCGTGCCGGCGACGAAGTTGGTGTCGAGCTGGATCAACCTGGGGATCTGCGCGGCGATCACGCCGAGGTTCTCGAACGACGGGACCTTGCCGATCTTGGTGAGCGCGCCGTCGAGATCGGCGATCGACTGCTTCAGCGCGCTGAGGTACGGCGCCGATCCGTCCGTGGACAGCGTCCCCGAGAGACGCGCGCCGTAGGACGCGGCAACACTCGGATCCATCTGGACGTCGAAGCCGGCACCGCTCGGATCGTAGGTGAGCTGGAACTCGTCGTAGTGCGGGAGCAGCTGGGCGAAGCTCGACTTCGGTCCCAGGAGCGCGATGAGCTCCGGGTGCTCCTGGGAGAGCTCGGCGAAGCGCGCGGAGGCGGCGGTCTTCGCGCCCGCGTAGCTCCCGCCGTCGACGCCGGCGCGATCGAAGTAGTCCACCAGATCGGCCAGCGTGTTCCCGGCCGTGTCCTCGCCGATCCCGCGCAGCGCTGCGGTCACCCTGGATCGGTCCTCCGGCGACAACGACAGGATCTGCTCTGGGCTCATGTTCGCGATGTCGAGCCGGGACAGATCGACCCCGGGGTTCTGGCGCTCCAGGACCTCCCGGTACTGCGGGCCGATCGTCGACCACAGCCCGCCGTCGAGCTCGCGCATCGCGTACTCGAGGTTGTCGCAGTTCTTGAGGTAGTCCTGGATCGCGTAGCCCTCGAGCCCGGTGTTGCGGGTGAAGTCATCGAGGAAGCCAGGGACGGAGAGCAGCGCGTCGGCGCCGGCGAGATCGGTGCGAAGATCGAGGTACGCGTGCGCGGCCACCTTGGCGACCAGCGCATCGAACGCCTCCTTGCTGGGGTTCGCGAGGAAGTTGTCGTATTCGGTGGGCGCGATCCGATCGATCCGGCCGTAGTCGAGGCTGCCCCCGTCGCCCGAGTCTGCGAAGCGGAGCGTGGCCAGCTCCGGGACTCCGATCCTCTCACCCAGCGCGTCGGCGGCCCGGCGCCGCTCCTCCGAGCCCGCCGGTCGCTCGAAGATCCGCTCGAGCTCTTCGTGGCTGACGGTCGCGACCTCCGTGTACTTTCCGGGCTCCTGCTCGGCGAGCCAGGCCTGGGCCGAGGACGCGGCGATCGCGTGACCGACGCCGTCCTCGTCCCGGAACAAGGTGACGTCGTCGCCCGACGCGTAGGCGACCTCTAGACACGACGTGCTCCCGTCTCCAATCGTCTCGTCGACCAGCGTCGAGACACTGCCGTCGGGCGCGGCGACCTCCTTCGCGACGGGCCCCTTGGTGCGCTTGATGACGATCGCGCCGTCGTCGGTCACCGTGTACGGCCGGGCCTCTCTCACCGGCGGCGGCGCGAGCGACGGCGCGGTCGCGGCCCCACCCTGGACGCGATCGAATCGATCCTCGTCCGCGTCGTCCGGCGCCGATGGCGGTGCGTCGGGACCATCCGGCGCCTCGACCGGGCCGGGCTCCGGCGCGGTGACTTTGGGGGTCGCGGTCTCGATCCGGACGTCGGTCATTGTCGCCCCGCCGAGAGCAATCCGAGGACCAACGGCCGATCATCTCTGAACCGGCCCCGAGCGCGAGGTCGACTTGGCGGCACCGCCACGCCGACTGGGCGACGAGATCGCGCTCGACGCGGTCGCCGTGATGTGGTCGAACCTCGAGAGGAGGTGCGCCATGCCGCGACCGGAGTGGGAGGAGATCTACCAGCAGGGCGAGCTGCCCTGGGATACGGGCCGGCCGGATCCCTATCTGGTCGACCTCGTGAAGACGCACCCCATCGCGCCGTGTCGAGCATTCGAGGTCGGCTGCGGCACCGGCACCAACGCCCGGTGGCTGGCCGAACGTGGCTTCGACGTCCTCGGTGTCGACCTGGCGCCCACGGCGATCGAGACGGCCCGGGCGCGGACGGCCGCCGGCCTCACCTGTCGCTTCGAGGTCCTCGACTTTCTCGGGGACGCGACCCCGAGCGGACCTTTCGACTTCGCGTTCGACCGCGGCTGCTTTCACGTCTTCGACGGCGCCGAGAAGCAGGCGCAGTTCGCCGCCCGCATCGCGGCGTTGCTCGCGCCCGACGGCGTCTGGCTCAGCCTCATCGGCAGCACCGAGGGCGCCCCCCGCGACCGCGGCCCGCCGCGCCGCAGCGCCCGCGAGATCATGACGGCGATCGAGCCTTCGCTCCGCATCGTCGAGCTGCGGGCGATCGAGTTCCGCGACGTCGAGCTCGCCGCTGACGCCTGGCTGTGCCTCTCGCGCCGACGGAGCGAGCCCGCGCAGCCGTCGAGCCGGCGCGAGGATTAGCCAGGCAGAGGTGCTCCGGCCGTCGTGGACCGCGGGAGCCCCGTAGGACGACGCCGTCGAGCGTCTGCTCCACCCGCCACTTGTCGTGCACGTTCGCGCCTGAGATCTCGACCGCCAACGGAACACCACGACCATCCGTGAGCACGTGACGCTTCACGCCTCGCTTGGCTCGATCCGTCGGGTTCGGACCGGTCAGGTCCCCCCTTTTGGAGCCTTGACGATCGCGCTGTCGAGTGAAGTCCACTTCCACTGTATGCCGCGCCTCCTGTCGTAGTACCGCAGCAGCTCAGCGAAGATCGCGGTGAAGATCCCTGCTGCGCACCATGCCGCGAATCGACTGTGGCACGTCGAACCGGAGCTGAACTCGCGCGGCAGGGCCTTCCACTGGCACCCTGTCCGAAGGCGATAGACGACACCTGCCATCACGACGCGATCCGCAACCCGCGGGCGACCTCCCCGCGGCCTTGGACCTCGCTTCGGGAGTCACGGCTCAATGCGTTTCCACAGGGCGTCCGGAAGACTTGCGAATCTTGCCTGCATCGACTCTGCAGAACACTCGATCGAGCACGATGCAACAACGGCCGCTTTGAATAGCGAATGAGCAGAACGAGCGAAACAGGAAACGCGGAACGGTCCGGAGGTTTTCGGACCGGCTCTTAGATCAGGACGGTCCTCAATCCGTTCCGCTCGCTATTCCGCGTTGCACGTGTTCTGGCACTCGCTGCCCCTCCGCAGCGCATGAGAGGCGATGACATCGCGGATCGGGTTGCGAAGCGCGTTCTTCGGCTGCGTCGAGTCAATCGATCGTGGCGAGTACGAGTCGCGCGGACGAAGTCACGGTCCGCGAAGGACCACGTCCGAGGAGCCGCCGTAGGGATCGCGCTCGCCGGAGAGGGCGAAGCCGAGCGCGATCCCGCCGCCGACGAGGGCAGCGACGCCCGCGGCGATCCCGCCCCAGAAATACGGCGACGCGAGCAGGCCGCCGTCTTCGACCGGCGCCGGCGGCGGGGGCGGCGTCTCGACCGCCTGCATCGGAGGCGGCGGAGGCGAAGGCGAAGGCGGAGGCGCGACCGGTGGGGGCGGTTCGATCGTCGGCGTCTCCGGGGGCGGCGGTGACGCGGCGCGCGCTTGCTCCGCCTGGAGATCCAGGATGAGCGGAGATCGTCTCCTTGATGGCGTCGGTGTCGGCGGGGTTGGTGGCCAGGTACTCGCGGAAGTGGACCAGGGCGTCGTCGTACCGCTTGACGGCCCGCTCGCACTGGGCCAGCGCGCGGATCGTGGACGGCCGCTTCCTCGACAGCTGGTAGGCGCGCTGGAGGTGCGGGAGCGCCGCCTCGTACTCCTGCGCCTTGAAGTAGCGCATCCCTTTGTCGAACTCGCGGCGGCCGTTCTGCTGGGCGAAGGCCGGTGAGGCGGCCATGAGGGCGAGCGTCGCGACCAAGCCGATGCGGCTCACCATTCGGTCGCCTCGTCCTTGCGGAGGGGGCGGGGCTTCCTGTCGATCTTCGGGGCTCGCTTCGCCGGCCGCAGGTGGCGGCGTCCGGCGACCTTCTTCGGGGGCACGACCGGAGGTGGCACGACCGGAGGTGGCTCGACCCGAAGCGGCTGGACCGGAGGCGGCGTTGGCGCCGGGGGCGGAGACGGCTCGACGACCTCCTCCGGGAGCGGCGAGGCGCGGATCTCGACCGGTGCGCGGCGCGGCGGGCCGAAGACGGCAAAGCCGACGATCACCGAGAGCACGATCGCGGCGGCTGCGGCGATCAGGTAGGGCGCCTTACCGATCGGCTCGAGATCGGGGGCGAGGTTCATCGAAGGGTGCTCGGTGCGAGGGCCGGACGAAGACGAAGAGAGCGGCGGGCCCCAGGAGGGCGGATCGGCCATCACCAGCAGCGCGCCCGAATCGAGGCCCTGGGCGGCGGCGATGACGCGGAGCCCGGCCTCGACCTGATCGAGCGTGGGACGCTCCGCAGGCTCCGCGCGCAAGCAGGCTTGCACGAGCCCGTTGATCGCGGCCGCTTGTCCCGCGCCATCCGGAAACACGAGCGCCGGGATCTCGCCGAGCAGCTTCGCCTTGAGGACCGCCCGCGGCTCGGCCGTGAAGAGGCGACGGCCGGTGACCATCTCCGCGAAGACCTCGCCGAGGGCGTAGACGTCGGCGGCGGGGGTGACCGGCGAGCCGGCGATCTGCTCCGGGGCCATGTAGCGCGGGGTTCCGAGGAGCGCGCCGGTCCCCGTGCGATGGCCGACCGAGTCGTCCTGGACCTTGGCGATGCCGAAGTCGAGGATCTTGACGCTCGGCACCAGCCCCAACGCCTCGAGCGGACGGATCACGAAGACGTTCTCCGGCTTGAGGTCGCGGTGGATGATCTGTCGCGCGTGGACAGCCTCGAGCGCGGAGGCGAGCTGCAGCGCCACCTGGACCGCGCCCGTGATCCCGAGCGCGTTCGCATCGATCAGCGCGCCGAGCTGCGCGCCCTCCAGCAGCTCCATCACGTAGGCGACGCGACGGGGCGCCTCCGATTCGATGAAGTCGAAGACATCGACGATGTTGGGGTGGCGGACCTCGTTGACAATCCGGGCCTCGTGGAAGAAGCGGGAGACGAACTGCTGGTCGGAGGCGAGCGTCCGGAGGAGCACTTTCATCGCGACCTTGCGGCCGAGCTTGGCGTGGACGGCCTCGTAGACCGAGCCCATCCCACCGCGCCCGAGCGTCCGCACGAGCCGGTATCCACCGATCTCCTCGCCGATCGCCGGAAAGTCGCTCATGCCCCCATTCGCAGGCTGGCCGGGGCCCGCGCGTTTGTAAAGAGGCCTTTCCGACCGACCCACGAGATGCGATGGTCGTGGGCCGGCTGCCCGATGAGACGCCCCGTGCTGCCGATCCTCGCCCTCGTCGCGCTCGGCTGCGAGAGGGCGCCCACTCAGATCATCGTGGCCATCGACTCGGACCTCGGCGTGCCCGCCGAGGTGGCGTCGGTGCGCGCGGTGGTCAAGTCGGACGACGACACCCTGATCAGCGAGCATGCGTTCGCGCTCACAGCCGGGCTTCCGACCGGAGACGAGGTGGCCCTCCCCTTCTCGTTCGGCGTCGCGCCGGGAGAGGACCGAGAGGCGCGCGTGATCATCGAGGCACACGCGGTCGGCCCCCAGGGATCCGACCTCTTCACCCGGCGCGCCATCACGCGCTTCGTCGAGCACGAGTCCCTCGTCCTGCCGATGTTCCTCGCCCGCGCCTGCGCCAGCGAGCAATGCCCCGTGGACCAGACGTGCACCGAGCTCGGGTGTCGCCCCGAAGAGATCGATCCGGCCACGCTGGAGCGCCTGCCCGCCGGCCGCGAGCTGGACGTGATCCGGAGGGACGCGGGTCTCCGGGACGCCGAGGTCGAGGACGAGGACGCCACCACGATTGACGGCGCCTCGAGCCGAGACGCGTCAGATTCCGGACGCATCGATCGACGAGGACGCTGCGCACGATGAGGACGCCGCCGCCCAGGACGCGTCCCTGCCCTGCGCGCCGCCGGCCCAGGACGGCGACTCGTGCGGCCCCGGCGAGATGCGGTGTTGCCAGCAGACCTGCCTCGACACCGCCTCCAACGCCCACGCCTGCGGGCCCGCCTGCACCGACTGCGGCCTCAACTCGGAGTGTGTCTCAGGGACCTGCGGCTGCATGGATCCCTTCGACAGCTGCGACGAAGAGCCGGGCTGCGAGGCGGACCTGAGCAGCGACTCGACCAACTGCGGCATGTGCACGATGGGCTGCGGGCCGGGCACCTCCTGCATCGCTCGCCAGTGCGTCGCGTGCACGACGCCGCTCGACTGTCCGGCCGACGCCCTCCCCTGCACCGACGTCCCCGTGTGCAACGGCGGAGAGTGCAGCCAGCCGCTCTTCCCCGGCTTCTGTCTGATCCA
Source organism: uncultured delta proteobacterium (assembly GCA_963803435.1). Classification (GTDB taxonomy): domain Bacteria; phylum Myxococcota; class Kuafuiibacteriia; order Kuafuiibacteriales; family Kuafuiibacteriaceae; genus CAWDML01. Next base: position 3,189,654 of record CAWDML010000001.1, read on the forward strand.
GGGCGCCTGCTACGGCGACGGGGACGTCAACCCCGCAAATCGGTGCCTCGTCTGCAACAGCGGGATGTCGGCGACCACCTGGACGATCCGCGCCGGAGCGAGCTGCGACGACAACCTCTTCTGCACGGCGACCGACACCTGCAACGCCCAGGGTCAGTGCGTCGGCAGCGGCTCACCGTGCACCCCGGACGCGTTGGCGTGCACCGCCGACGCGTGCAACGAGGCCGCGGACCGTTGCGAGGCACCGATCCAGGCCAACGCGTGCGTCATCCAAGGTACGTGTTATTCGGACGGCCAGCTGAACCCGGCCACGCCCTGCCAGCGCTGCAGCGCGAGCACCAGCCAGACGGCCTGGACGCCGAACCCCGGCGTCTCCTGCAACGACGGGCTCTTCTGCACGGCGGTCGATCAGTGCACGGCGCAAGGGACCTGCGGGGGCTCGGGCAGCCCGTGCATGGTCGTGACGACCTGCAGCTCCCAAACCTGCGACGAAGGCTCCGACACCTGCCTCGACGTCCTGAACCCGGGCTGGTGTCTGATCGGCGGCTCGTGCGTGAACCAAGGCATGTCGCCCCTCAGCAACCCCTGCGTCACCTGCCAGCCGCTGATCGATCGATTCGGCTACTCGCCGGTCCTCGACAGCGCAGTCGCGTGCGGCGGCAACCAGATGTGCTGCGGGGGCGTCTGCACCGCGGTCCTCGACGGCGCCTGCGGGGCGTGCGGCGTGACGTGTCCACCGGGAACCTGCATGTGCGGAGGGACCGGCGACCCGTTCAGCTGCGCGTGCGACTGATCGACCGCGCTCGCAGATCCTCGAACAGCGGCGCGCCGGCCGCACGCGCATCGAGGCGCGACGCGATCGCGGCGGCGGTCGCCGGGAGGAGCGGTTCGAGCGCCCCCGCGATCGACCGCAGCGAAGCGATCGCCTCCGCGACCACCGCTTCGGCGTCGCCTCGGCCCCCGGGCTGCCTCGCCCGCGTCCAGGGCGCGCGGGCCTGGAGGTCCGCGTTCGTCCGCTCCACCACCCCGAAGATCGCCGCCGCCGCCTCGTCGAGGGCGAAGCGATCGATCGCGCCCCGCACGCGCGCATCCAGCGCGGGAGCGATCCGCGCGCGCGACGCCTCCGCCTCCGGCGCGACGCCGAGCTTCTCGGCCAGGCCGATCACCCGGCTGACCAGGTTGCCGAGGCCGTGGGCCAGCTCGGACTGATAGACCTCCTCGAAGTGCCGCACCGTGAAGTCGCCGTCCTCGGTGGAGCGAATGTGGCGGAGCAGATACCAGCGGAGCGCGTCGACGCCGTAGCGCTCGATCACCACCTTGGGATCGACCGTGTTGCCGAGGGACTTCGAGATCTTGGTCCCGTTCAACGTCAGGTAGCCATGCACCAGGATCTCGTGGGGCAGCGGCAGCCCCGCGGACAGCAGGAACGCCGGCCAGTAGATCGCGTGGAAGCGCGCGATCCCCTTTCCGATCACGTGCGTGCGTCGCGACGTGCTCCAGCGATCCTTCGCGCCGGTGAGATAGTTGGCGAGCGCGTCGAACCAGACGTAGACGACCTGCGACGGATCGCCGGGGACCGGGATGCCCCAGCCGCCGGCCCGCCCCCAAGGACGCGAGACCGAGAGATCGGGGAGGCCCGCGTCGAGCTGCGCCAGCGTCTCGTCGCGGACGCGATCGGGGCGGATCGTCAGCTCCCCCGAGCGGATCCTCGACGCGATCTCCGCGCCGTGACGCGACAGCCGGAAGAAGAGGTTCTCCTCCTCGATCCGATCCGGCGCGCGCCGATGCTCGGGACAGAGGCCGGCCTCCAGATCACGCTCGCCGAGGAAGGCCTCACAGCCGACGCAGTAGAGGCCCTCGTAGCGACCTCGATACAGATCGGCGCGGGTCCGCGACCAGAGCGCCTCGACGCTCGCGCGGTGATCGGGATCGGCGCTGGTGCGAACGAACCGGTCATAGGTGACGCCGAGGCGATCCGCGAGGCTCCGGAAGGCGGCCGCGTTCTCCTCGACGAGCGCCTGGACCGGTATGCCGCGCGCCTCGGCGGCGCGCACGTTCTTGAGGCTGTTCTCGTCGGTGCCGGTCAGAAATCGGATCCGATCGCCGGCGCACCGCCGCGCGCGCGCGAGCGCATCGGCGAGCACGAGCTCGAGGGCATGGCCGAGGTGAGGCTCGGCGTTGACGTAAGCGATGGCAGTCGAGACAAAGCGTTCCATGGCGTCCTCCGCGCAAGTCGGGTTGCAGGTGATGGCGGAAGGGGGCCCGCGCCGCGAGGGGGCGCGGGCTAGCGCATGGACATCGAGCGGCTGGGGAGCGGACGCACGGCTACCGGCCAAGCTAGCCGACACGACGGCCGTTTGTCACGGGATCCTGCCGCGGTTCACCGCGCGGCTCCATCGACGGGGAGCGCCACGCATACGGTGGTCCCTGCGCCGGGCGCGCTCTCGACGATCTCGATCCGCCCGCCCATGTCCGTGAGCGCGCGCCGGCTGGTGGGGAGGCCGAGCCGGAGCCCGACGCGGCCCTTCTTGCGGCTGAAGCCGAAGTCGAACACGTGCGCCAGCTGATCCGCGGGGATGCCGCGACCGGTGTCGGTAACCGTCACCTGCACCTCGCCGTCGTGCGCGACCACCTGGACATCGACGCGTCCGCCGCCGTCGATCGCGTCGATCGCGTTCTGGATCACCGACAGGAACACCTGGTTGAGACGAAGCGGTTGGCACAGGACCGTCGCAGCCACCGGCGGATACGTCTTCGTGATCTCGATCCGGTCGCGTGCCTCCGCGGCCAGGAGCTCGAGCGTGGCGTCGAGGCTCTCCCGGACGTCGACCACCTTGCGCTCGGCCTGGTCGAGATTCACGAAGCGCTCGAGGTTCCCCACCAGGTGCGCGATGCGCTCGGTGCTCTGACGCTGGACGCACGCCAGGCTCGCGCCCTGGCTCAGCGCACGGAGCGCCCGCTCGGGGGGCGCCTCCATCGCCTTCCCCAGGAGCTCGAAGACGTGGGCCATCGTATCCGCCGAGGACATCATCGCGCCCAGGGGCGTGTTGATCTCGTGGACGATGCCGGCCACCAGCCGGCCCAGCAGCGCGTTGGTCTCCGCCTCCACGACCATGCCCTCGGCCTCCTGGAGATCCGAGAGGGCCGTGCGGAGCTCGCGCGTGCGCTCCCGGACCTTCTCCTCGAGCCCCTCCTTGAGCCGGCGGATCTCGTCGAACGCGTTGGCGTTGTCGATCGCGATGGCGAGCTGGTTGGTCAGCGTCGTCAGAAGCTCCAGGTCCTGTCGGTCGAGCGCGCGGGCGCTGATCCTAGGCCCGATCAACAGAGCGCCCAGACATCGCGTCTCGTCTCCCCCGCCCACGATCAACGGCAGGATCATCTCGAGGCCGTGCCGTCTCCAGAACGCCTCCGCGGTCTCGACGTCGTGAGCGCTGAGCGGACGCTGCTCGGCGAACGCGCGCTCGAGCATCGGGTCCGGATCCTCGACCGCCACCGGAGGAGGAACCTTCCCGGTCTCCCGGTCCGTGAGGTTGCCCAGCTCGATCAGGTGCCGCTCCTGGTGATTCACGAGCACCAGCGAGGCGCGAGAGAGCGCCATCGACTCGAGCAGCGCCTGCCGCACGTTCTCGGTGGCGTCCCTGAGGCTGCGTGCCCGGGCGATCACCTCGCTGCTCCGCGCGACCGCCTTGGCGTAGACGTAGCGGCGCCGGTAGACCCAGCGCTCCACGCCGCGCTGCACCTGGAACTGGAGCAGGCTGACCACCAGGACCGTCGCCAGGATCGTCGCTCCCAGGACCAGCGGGGCCCCGGTCACCCGGGGCCCCAGGAACCCGAGCACGCCCATCACCAGCGCGGCGTAGGTCAAGGAGATCAGGATGGACAGGATCACGTAGATGACCCGCCGCTGCAGCGCGATTCGGAGATCGAACATCTGATAGCGCGCGATCGCGAATCCGATGACGCAGGGAAACGAGGCGAAGAGGATCAGGTCCAACAGGATCAGGAACTCCGGGAACCGATCGATCAGCGGCAGAACGATGAGCTGCAGACTCGGGATGACGAAGGCGATCGCGACGGCGGCGCCGAAGATCTTGGCGCGGGTCCGCATCCCCGGCGGGTTCGGCGGCCGGGCGGCGCGACGACAGAGGTCGAGCATCACGCCGATGGACGCCAGCAGATGCACGCCGACGCCGATCATCAACAGGCGGACCCACCGGTCGGGACCGCCGCGCGCCCATACTTCATAGAGGGCGATGCCCCCGACGACGAGGACGAGCGAGACGGCGGTCGCGGACCTTCGGACGCGATCGGCGCCCAGCCCGGGCGCCTGGCGAGTGAACGCGAGGGCCAGCGCGATCCCGGTGGCGCCGAACATCGGGATCAGGAGGCCCGCGACCGTCGCGGCGAAGTGCGAGACCTCGTCGAACGGCGGGATCTGGAACATCGAGACGGCGCCGACCAGCGAGAACAGGAGGAACGCTTCGGCGACCTCGTCACCGGGCTTTCGCAGCCAGATCAGCAGCCCGAACCCGAGATAGAGCAACGCCGTCGCGCTATAGCCGACCAGGGCCCAGCGGTACGGGTACGAGAGCACGTCGAACCGACCCACCGGGATCGTGAAGGATCGCACCTCCCCCGAGGGGCTCCGGAGGACGAACGCGTTCGAGGCGCCCGGGCGGAGATCGACCATGCGGGAGGCCGCCAGCGAGGGGGGCATCCCTCGATGGAGGTCCGGAACGGCCCCGTTGATCGACTCGACCACCAGCAGCCCGTGGAGATCGGCGACCGCCTGGGCGGCGGCGGGTGTCACCGGGAGCGCGATCGTGCGGGACTCGTCGGCGGGCATCTCCCCGAAGAGGAAGCCGCTGTTCGGACGCACGGAGTACTGGATCGCCTTGGCAGCGCTGAACAGCGCGAACGCGATCGTGAGCGAAAGGATCGCGGTGACCCAGGGCGTCCGCCGCATCTTGGTCGGCATCTCTCGACTCCGGTGATAACATCCGCGCCCCGATGATCGGAGAGCGGTTCGGTCGTTACGAGGTCGTCGCCCCGATTGGCAAGGGTGGAATGGGAGAGGTCGTGCTCGCGCGATCATCCAGCGGCGACCTGGTCGCGCTCAAGATCCTCGACGAGGACTCGAGCCAGAAGGACAGCCTGGTCGCGATGTTCATGGACGAGGCCTCGATCATGGCCCAGGTCAGGCATCAGAACGTGCTGCGTGTGTTCGACTTCGGCCGGGACCACGGGCGCTACTACATCGCGATGGAGTATCTCCAGGGACAGCCGATGTCCAAGATCCAGGTCGCCGCGCACGACCGCTGGGGACAGCTGGAGCGAGGCGTGCTCGCGATGGTCGGGGCCCGCGCCGCCCGCGGCCTTCATGCCGCGCATGTGGCGGTGGGCGGCGACGGCGTTCCCCTCGGCGTCGTGCACCGGGATGTGAGTCCGGAGAACCTGTTCGTCACCTACGAGGGCGTCACCAAGGTGATCGACTTCGGGATCGCGCGCGCGAACCACCGGCTCACGCGAACCACCGCCGGCGTCTTCAAGGGCAAGGCCGCGTACATGTCGCCCGAGCAGATCCACTCCCGACCCATCGATGGAAAGAGTGACGTCTTCGCGCTCGGCGTCTGTCTGTGGGAGATGGCGTCGGGACGGCGGCTGTTCCAGCGGCACGATCAGTTCGAGACGATGCGCGCGGTGGTCGAGGCGCCCCTTCGCCCGCCGACGGGCGGCGCCGATCGCCGGCTCGATCAGATCGTCCTCTCCTGCCTCGAGCGCAGCGCCGAACGGCGGCCGCGCGCCGGCGAGGTCGCGAGTGAGCTCATCGCCTACGCGCAGAACCGAAGCCCGCCCGCCGATGACGCTCTGGTCGCCGAGATGATGCACGCGCTCTACGCGGAGGGAGTCTCGGACGCGCGCGCGCTCGTGGAGGAGCATTCGGACAAGGGCTTCCCGACCAACGTCTCGTGGAGCCCCGGGCACGACCTGTACGCGGCGCCACCCGAGCAGCGCGGCGGCGCGGTCAAGTCCGCGGTCGATACGCTCTCCAGCAACCTCGCACCGCTCGAGCAGCGCCAGCGCGAGGAGCAACGGAGCGCCACCGGCAACCGGCACGCAACCGGCGGTGGTCGATCGGCGTGGGCAGTGGCGGCCATCCTGATCTCCGTCATCGTCGCGTTCGGATCGATCGCCATTTTGTGGTGGCAATCCAGGTCCTGATCCACGGGCGGGATCGGCAGAATCGCCCGCGAACCCCTCCACCAACGGTGGCGACCCTGCCAAGACCGTCATCCCGACGCCGGATGTTCGGCCCTTCGGAACAGCCCCTGGGTGCACATCGTAGTTTTGGGATCGCAACCCCACTTTCATTTCAGGCTGCGATGGCGCGATCGCATTCACGCGCAGGTGGGACCTGACACAGCCGACCACTCGTCGCGCCGCGCGCGCCTCTTTCGGCAGCGAATCCGCCGGATGCACGGCGGATGGAAGCGATGCCGCCCCGCGCGGGCTAATGCAGAGGCTCCGCCCAGAGTCCTCGAGAATCTCTTCGAGGCGCGTGAACGCGGAGCGAGAGGGAGTGGGACGTGCGGATCGAGAATCGTTTTGCGTCGGTCTCCATGGCCATCTTGCTCGTGACAGCGGCCGGGTGTGTACCGCCCGCACCGGGCGAGGTCGTCGACAACGACGACAACAGCGCAGCGCTGGTTCGGGCTCGAAACCCAATCCCGGACCGTTACATCGTCGTCTTCCGGGACGACGTCATGAGTCGCTCCGGCGTCGAGGCGGTCCGCGACGACATCGCGAACGAGTATGAGGCTCGCGTCGAGCGCACCTATCGCAGCGCGCTCAACGGCTTCGCCGGCGAGATGTCGCGCGAGCAGGCCCTCGCCTTGGTCCACGATCCCCGCGTCGCGCTGGTGGAGGAGGACGGCCTGGTCGAGGCCAGCACGACCGAGAACAACGCCACCTGGGGGCTCGATCGGATCGATCAAACGTCGCTCCCGCTCGACGGACGCTACACGTACAACGACAACGCCGGCGCCGGCGTTCGCGTCTACGTGATCGACACCGGCATCCTCAGCACGCACCAAGAGTTCACCGGGCGCGTGCTGCCTGGCCACGACTTCGTCGATAACGACAGCAACCCCACCGACTGCAACGGCCACGGAACGCACGTCTCGGGCACCGCGGTCGGCACCACCTACGGCGTGGCGAAGGCCGCCAACGTGATCGCAGTTCGGGTGCTCGACTGCAGCGGCAGCGGCAGCAACTCCGGCGTCATCGCCGGCGTTGACTGGGTGACCGCGAACCGCGTCCTCCCCGCCGTCGCGAACATGAGCCTCGGCGGCGGCGCCTCGACCGCCCTCGATCAAGCCGTGCAGCGATCGATCGCCGCCGGCGTGACCTACGCCCTGGCCGCCGGCAACGACAACGCGAACGCGTGCAACAGCTCGCCGTCCCGCACGCCGGAGGCGATCACCGTGGGCGCCACCACGACCAACGATGCCCGCGCCTCGTTCTCGAACTTCGGTACGTGCGTCGACATCTTCGCGCCAGGTCAGAGCATCACCTCCTCGTGGTACAGCAGCCCCTCGGCGACGAACACGATCAGCGGCACCTCGATGGCCTCGCCGCACGTCGCGGGTGCGGCGGCGCTCTACCTGGGCGCCAACCCCTCGGCCACCCCGCAGCAGGTCCGCGACGCGCTGGTGAGCAACGGCGTGAACGGGACGATCTCCGGGGTCGGCACGGGCTCCCCCAACGTGTTGCTCAACATCTCGTTCATCGGGGGCGGTGGACCGCCGCCTCCGCCGCCTCCGCCGCCTCCGCCCGGCAACTCGTTCAGCTACACGGGCTCGAACACGAACAGCGCCCAGCAGAACACCACCAACCAGTCGATCAGCCTGGGGGCCGGCGACGAGCTGACGATCGGCACCTGCGGGCTCACGGGCGCGTCCTTCACCGGGGATACGTACCTCCGGCTGTTCGGCGCGACCGGCAGCCAGGTGGCCTCGAACGACGACGCGTGCGGCGGGCTCGGCTCGCAGATCACGTACACGGCGGCGTCGGCTGCCACCGTGGAGATCCATGCCGGGTGCTACTCGAACACCAGCTGCAGCGGCACCGTGGTCTGGACGGTCCAGACCGGGACGCCCCCGCCGCCTCCGCCGCCCCCGCCTCCGCCCGGATCGTTCTCGTATACGGGATCGAACACCAACAGCGCGCAGCGGAACACGACGGACCAGACGATCGCGCTGACGGCGGGCCAGCGGCTCACCATCGGGACCTGCGGCGTGTCGGGCTCGACGTTCACCGGTGACACGTACCTGAGGCTGAGGAACGCCGCCGGCTCGCAGGTGGCCGTCAACGACGACGCGTGCGGCGGCCTCGGCTCGCAGATCACGTACACCGCGACGGCCAACGGCAACTACTCGATCCGCGCCGGCTGCTACGCGAACACCAGCTGCAGCGGCACGGTGGCCTGGACGATCCAGTAGGCCGCCTCTCCGCTTTACTCCCCACCCCGGGGTCATCGACACTCGCGCCGTGCGAGTGCTCCCCCTCCTCGTCTTCGCCGCGACCGCCATCGGATGCGGGGAGCCCGCGCCCCTGCGGGTGATGACCTTCAACGTGCTCTGTTCGTTCTGCGATCCGAGCTACGACCCGTGGGAGGATCGCCTGGCGTTCTTCGCCGACACGTTCGCGCGCCAGAGCCCCGATCTGATCGGTCTCCAGGAGATCTCCTTCGAGCAGGAGGTCGACCAGATCCGGGCGCGCAGCCCTCGCTACGCCGCGATCTACTTCGACGAGGTGCTCCCCGAAGATGGCGAGCGCCACCCGTACCCCGACGCCACCATCTTCTACGACGCCGAGCGCTTCGATGTCCTCGAGCACGGGTTCTTCTGGTTGAGCCCCACGCCCGACGATCCGTTCTCGACCGGCTTCTCAGAAGGACGGCAGCTCCCCCGGCTGATCACGTGGGCCCGACTGCGTGACCTGGACGCCTCCCAGGAGCTGGTCTTCGCCTCCACGCACTTCGACAACAACGCGCCCTCTCAGGACAGGAGCGCGCCGCTCGCGCTCGAGCGTCTCATCCCCATCGCCGGCGACACACCGCTGGTGTTCGTCGGTGACTTCAACTCCGACCCCTCGGATCCGGCGTATCAGACGCTGGCCGGCGCGCTCACCAACGCGTTCGACCGCACCACCGCGTGGCGGACGGACAGCAACGAGGACCCTCCGCCTGACTACGATCCCGCGCTGCGGATCGATCACATCTTCCTGAGACCGAGCGCCCGCTTCCTGGTCGACGACTGGGTCGCCGATCTTCACGTGTATGGCGAGAACCAGCGTCCGCCCTCGGATCACAAGGCCATCGCCGCGTCGCTCCTCTGGCCGTGAGCGGCCTCGTGAGGCCGATCCAAGTCCCAGCTTGGCGGATCTCCGGCTCTATGCTGTGTTAGGCATCCGAAGGGATAGGACCGCTTGAGACGATCGTTCTTCCTCCTGATCGCGGTACTCGCGGTCGCGTCGACCGGCTGTCTGGCCGGCGAGCAGCACAGTGTGGAGCGCACCTTGACCTCGACCGTGACGCTGACGCGAGAGAGCCTCATCGACGTCAATCTCCCCATACCGGTGGTCCTCGACGGCACCAGCCGGACGAACGACGTCGTGATCACCGTCGAGCTGACCGTCACCGCCTCCAGCTCGACCGTGGCGGAGCAGAAGGCCGGCGAGATTCGAGATCGTCTCGAAGAGCGAGGACGGCGTGCTCCGCCTCGGCATCTCCGAGCTCCCGCGGGTCACGCTCAGCGGCACCTATCGCATCGTCCTGCCCAACGATCTCGACGTGAACGTCACCGAGCGGAACGGGACGGTGGACGTGCTCGGCGTCGAGGGCCAGATCGTCGTGAACTCGCTCTCGCACGTCCGGGTCACGGGCGCCGCCGACGACGTCTCGGTCGCCGTGGAGGCAGGCAACGCGCTGGTCGAGACCGAGGCGCCGCCGGGCAAGCAGACGCTGATCCGGCTGGGGCGCGGCGACATCCAGCTCACTCTTCCACCCGCGCTCAGCGCGGACATCGTCGCCGACGTGATCAACGCCGGTAACATCGTGGTGACGCATCCGCGGTTGCCGCGCTATCCGGGAGGCACGCTGCCCTACAGCACCTCGGTCGCCGGGGGCCTGAGCATCATTCGCCTCCAGACCGGGAGCGGGCTGATCGTGATCCAGAGCCAGTAGAGAGGAACGATGGCCAATCAAAGCTTCGTCATCGAAGGGGGTCATCCGGTCGGAGGCCGGATCCGCCCGAGCGGCAACAAGAACGCGGCGCTTCCGCTGATCGCGGCGACGCTCCTCACCGAGGAAGAGGTGGTGCTCCACAACGTCCCCGCGATCCGCGACGTCGAGGCGCTGATCTCGATCCTGCGGGAGCTGGGCGTGACGGTGACTCCGCGCGGAGGGAGCTCGATCGCGTTCAAAGCCGACCGCGTGAACGGTCACGAGCCGAATCCGGAGGTCTGCAAGCAGATCCGCGCCTCGATCCTCCTGGCCGGGCCGCTGGTGGCGCGCCGCGGCCACGTCCGAGTCCCGCTCCCCGGGGGCGACGTGATCGGCCGCCGACGACTCGACACGCACGTGCTGGCCCTGGAGGCGCTCGGCGCCACTGTCGAGACCAGCACCGGTGAGTACGTGTTCCGCGCCGACACCCGCCTGACCGGCGCCGAGGTCTTTCTCGACGAAGCCTCGGTCACGGGCACCGAGAACGCGATCATGGCCGCCGCGCTGGCCGAGGGGACCACCATCCTCGAGAACGCCGCCTGCGAGCCGCACATCCAGGACCTCTGCCGGCTGATCGTCTCGATGGGCGGAAGAGTCGAGGGGATCGGCACCAACCGGCTGGTGATCGAGGGGACAGCCCGCCTGCACGGCGGCGAGCTCACGTTGGGCCCGGACTACATCGAGGTCGGATCCCTCATCATGCTGGCGGCGGTCACCGGCGGGGAGCTGCTGATCGAGGACGCTCGCCCCAAGGAGCACCGCGCAACTCAGCTTGCGTTCAACCGCATCGGGATCGAGTTCGGCCCCGATCCCACGGGACGCCACCTGCTGGTCCCCGGCGGGCAGGAGCTGCGCGTCGCCCACGATCTCGGCGGCGCCATCCCGAAGATCGAGGACGCGCCCTGGCCGGGCTACCCGGCGGACCTCACCTCGATGGCAGTGGTCGGCGCGACCCAGAGCGAAGGCACGGTGCTGGTCTTCGAGAAGATGTTCGAGTCGCGCCTGTTCTTCGTCGATCGCCTGGCGTCGATGGGCGCGCGCCTCATCCTGTGCGACCCGCACCGGGTGGTCGTCAGCGGCCGCTCGAAGCTGATCGGACAGGAGCTGGTCAGCCCCGACATCCGCGCCGGCATGGCGCTGGTCATCGCGGCGCTCTGCGCCCAGGGGACCAGCACGATCCAGAACATCCAGCAGATCGATCGGGGCTACGAGCGGATCGACCAGCGGCTGGCCGAGCTGGGGGCGCGCATCAAGCGGACGTGACCTCGGGTCACCCGGCCAGCTCGACCCCGTGGAAGTCGCGCTGGCTCTTGCAGGCCTCGCGCAGTCGCAGCTCGTCCCCGACGGTGGGCTGGAACAGCGGTGAGCGCTCGAGGAGGACCCGGACCAGGACGTCGCGGGGAAGGGTCTCGATCACGTCGGTGATCCGTTCGATCCGGCCGTCGCCGGCCAGGTTGCAGAGGCGCGCGCGCAGAGTGGAGAGACGGCCGCCCGGGCCGCGCTCGAAGCGGAGGACCCAGCCGGCGCGACGGCCGGCGTCGAGACGCTGGGTCACCTCGAAGGCGGCCAGCGGAGTGAAGCGCTCCATCGCGTCGAGCCATGCCGGCACCGTGGAGGCTTCGACATTCGCGATGGCGAATCGCTCCAGTCTCTGGGCCGGCGAACGCAGCAGCTGCACGACCTCGGACGGACGGACCGCGCGCCCGCAGAGCTCGAGGCGCCGGAGCCGAGGGAAGGCCGAGGTCCGCTCGAGCCGGGCGAACGTGGCCCGGTCCTCGACTTGCGCCGCGAGCTCCACCAGCGAGTGCGGCTTGGGCGCCGCGGCGCCGGCGCACAGCGCGGGATCCTCGAGCCCGCTGGCAACCTCGAGCCCGCGCATCGAAGGATCGAGGACCTGCTGGCTGCCAGGGAGAAAGTGGATCCGCTCGACGGTGCTCCAGGACGGATCGGAGGCGAAGCGCGACACCTCGTCGGCTCCGGAGAAGTACACCTCCGCCTCCGCGAGGAACCCGCGACGGAAGACCGCGCCGCTCTTGGTGACCACCGGATCGATCCGCCGATCCAGGCCCGCCCGTGCCGAGCGACCAGGTCCGAGACGTCTTGGTGTTCGGTCCTCTTGAGCTGGACCGCGATCAGCTCGCCGATGGGATCGTTCTGATCGAGCAGATAGTCGGCGAGCACCGAGCGCGGTCCATCCTCACGAGGTGCGGCGTAGACCGCCGCCAGGAGCTCGGCGAGCTGGCCGCCAGGCGGAGGACGATCGACCGGCTCGACCCAATCGTCCCACGACCGGACCGGCTTGCCGACGATCTCGACGCCGCGCCCGCGCCGCACCACCGCGTACGGGAGATAAGCCTCCGCCTGGGTCATCTCCTGGTGGCAGGCCTCGCGGCAGTAGGCCTGGAACGCGGGGATCGCGGAGCCGTTGTCGTCCCACGGCTCGACCGGCGCGCTCCGTGCGGAATCGTCGGGCCACAGCGGCGTATGGCGCTGCGAGTAGTGGAGGTCCGCGTGGACCGCGTCGTTCGCCTCGTCGTTCCAGTACTGGGCGACGGAGAGCAGGCCGCTGTTCAAGGTATCGTCCACGGCGAAGGCGGCGTCGGCGAGCGGGATCAGGATGCGCCGGACGGCGTCGTCGCGCATCGCCTCCGGCGTGTCGCCGGTGAGAATGCCGGGATAGATCATCGGGTCGCCGCGCGGAGGCGGCACTGTACCTCAACCCTGATTGAAGTTGAACGGATAGGTCACAGTAACCGATCCGCCGCCGGCAGGCTTCGGAAAGACCAGCGACTTCAGGACACCTTCCACGCACTGATCGATCTCGGGCGCCCCCAGCGTGCTCGAGCTGACCTCGATGCGGGTCACCTTTCCATCGGGTCCGATCACGAAGCGGAGCGCGAGCCTCCCGGATAGGTTCGGACTCCGGGCCAGGCTCTTCTCGTAGCAGTACTTCACGCGGGCCAGGCCGCGCCGGATCACGCGGGCGATCACGCGCTTGTCGAGCGAGCCCATGATCACGGTCTGGCCCGACAGGACGCTCGTGGTCCCCTTGCCGCGGCCTCCCGAGCGGAGCCCGCCACCCCCTTCGCCGGTTCCGAGACCGCCCATCCCGAAGCTGCCGCCGATCGAGGTGCCGGACATCTTCCCGAAGACGCCCTCGGGCAGCGGCAGCGGCTGCACGATCGTCGCGCTCCCGCCGAGCGTGTTCCGGATCGTCGAGTCGACCGCCACGAAGCTCGTCTCTTCCGTCATCAGGTGGTAGGCGAGCCCCAGGCGAGTGACGGCCTCGGGGTCCTCGTGAAGGCGGCCGATCCGCTCGCGCGCCCACAGATAGCGGAGCGCGATCAGATCATCGCTCGGGTGGTGATCGGCGACCGCGATCGTCTTGGTGAACGCGCCCTGCCCGTTGGTTCCGCTGATCCGGATCGAGCCCTTGGCCTCGCCGCGATACTTCCCCATGATCACCAGAGGTCGCTCCCCGAAGAGATCGGGCACGCTCGCAGGCTCGAGGTCGTACGCGTCGAAGCCATCGAGCTCGAGCTTCACCCGCGTGAGCACCGGGCTCTCGATATAGCGGCGGAAGCGCTCGGCCGCCGGCCCCGCCTCCCCCGGGCTCTCGACCACGAACGGCTGGCCCAGGCCCTCGCGCGCCAGGCCTTCGATCAGGTGGCGATTGACGCTCGAGCCGATCCCGAACGCGAAGAGGTTGGTGTCGCCCAGGTGACTCCGGATCAGGTTGAAGGCCTCGTTCTCCACCGAGACGTAGCCGTCGGTGACGACGACCATGGTCGCCGACATGTCCGGGGTTCGCGGCATCGACAGCCCCTTCTGGAGCGCCTGGAGAATCTCGGTGCCGCCGCCGGCCTGGGCGTGCGCGATCATCCGCCGGGCGCGACGCCGATTCGCCGGCGTGGCGGGCACGCTGGCCGGAGCCATCACCTGGTTGCCGCCCGCGAAGAAGAGGAGATTGAACCGGTCCTCTGCGCGGAGCTCCGCCACCAGCCGATCGACGAGCGCGCGGGCGCTCTGGATCGGGAAGCCGCCCATCGAACCGCTGACATCGACGATGAAGATGTACTCGCGCGGCGGGATCATCGCAGGCGCCACCCGCTGGGGCGGTTGAATGATGGCCGTGAAGAACTTCTCGGCGTCGTCCTGGTAGAGGAGCAGGCCGGTCTCGATCCGGTCCCCGTCGAGCCGATAGCGCAGGATGAAGTCGCGGTTGCCACCGTCCTCGTCGAGGACCTCGACGTTGGCGTCGCCGCTCGCGTCGAAGCGCGGCGAGATCTTGTGCGTCGGCGACTGCACCCCCGCGATCGCCATCCCGGCGCTGATCCGCGCGGACAGCGCCCAGCGGTACGTCGGCCCGCGACCTTGCTCGAGGTACGGATTGGCGGTCCAGGCCTCGCTCTTCGTGCTCTCCCCGGTGAACCGCGGACCCACGACGGTCGGGTACACGAACTCGTAGACGCCCTCCTCCGGCACCAGGAGCTCGGTGTAGTCGAGGTGCACCTCGATCCGATCCCCCGGCATGATGTTCGCGACGTTCATGCGGAAGACGTTCGGGCGCTCCTGGAGGAGCAGGCTGGCGGCCCTCCCCTCGTTCTTGGCCTCCTCGTAGCGGGCGCGCGCATCCTTCGTCTTCGCGATCTCGGCGACGATCGTGCGGTCCCCGATCTTCATCTCCATCCCGAACACGGCGGCGCGGGTCGATCCCGGGAACACGTAGACCGCCTCGATCGGCTGGCCGCCCTCGTTCACGTACACCTGCGTGACGCGAACCCGGGCGATCACGCCAGCGATCGAGACCTTCGCCCGCGTCTCTTGCAGCGGGAGCGCCTCGGCGGCCTTCTGGTCGGCGACGTAGAAGTAGGGTGACTCGGTCCGATCCTCCCCCGCCGCGGTGGCGCGGGAGGGCGAGAGCATCGGAAGCGCTGAGAGAACGGAGAGGAGCACCAGGAGCTTTCGCATCGAGGGCAAGGACACCCCCGCGGAGGACAAGTTCCCTGCTATGGTCCCGCCCGATGCGCCGGGCTGCTCCGATCCTGGTGACCGCGATCGCATGCGCACACCAGCCCGTCACCGATCGACCGGTGCAGGTCACGCCCGATCTGGTCGCACACCTGAAGGTCGCGCTGAGCGGTGAGCCTGCGATCCAGATCGACGACAGCGACTGCGACGACCACGACCGATCCCGGGTCACCGCGTCCTTCGACGAGCTGAGGCAGTCGCTGGTCGCGCACGGCTTCCTGCTCGTGGATCCGGCCGAGGCCAACCTGCTCTTCGAGCACCACACGCACGTCACGACCTGCACCTACGACGGCCAGCTCGAGGGCAGCGCTCAGCTGATCGCCAAGGATCGGAGCGGTCGAACCATCGAGATCGTGTCGTTGTTCCCGCTGTGGCCTGACGGGTTGGTCGACCTCATCCTCACCTCCGATCGCTTGGCCGCCTTCGCGCGGGATCCTGCGGCGCCTCCGGTTCGGCGCGCGCCCCCGCCCGAGCTCGCGGTGACCTCGACCGCCGCGACCTTCTCGATCCAACCCATGGAGGGCGAGCTCGATCCCGCGCTCGCGGATCAGCTGGTCGAGTACCTGATCGTCCGCCTGACCGAAGGCGGTGCGCTGATCCGCGACGACGCCGCGCACGAGGCGCTGACGTCGAAGTTCCTCGAGGTCGGAGATCGCTGCGTGATCTCGGCATCGCTGTTTCGTCGCGGCGCCACCGAGCGCACCGGCTGTTCCACCGAGGAGCTCATGGACGCGATCGATCGGATCGCGTCCCGACTCCGCTGATCACCGGTCGTCTTCCGCAGCTTCCGCGGAGGCCGAGGGATCGGTCGGTCCGCCGTGCCGCGCTGCCACGACCAGCGCCGGATCACCAGGTGGCGTGACCAGCGCCTCCAGCTTCGCCAGCCCGCGCGGATGGATCACGAGCTTGTTCCGGATGCACGCGAGCACGGTCTCGTGGGACGCGCCGGCCCGCACCGCGATCGCGTCCACGTCGAGGCGGACCGGCGAGGGCACGACGCCCCTGAGGTAGCCTTGCTGCTCCCAGGCGATCACCTGGGCGACCCGGTGGATCATGAGGTCCCGCACCTCCAGGTGCTTCTCGAGGAGGCGGACCTCCTGCTCGGTATCGACGTCGGCGTCGGGTGCCACGCGAAGGCGGGGCGACGCGGAGACGCGGACCGTGAGGTCGGGGGCGATCTCGACCTCGATCGACGGGTGTGGATTGAGCCGCCCCTCGGTGATGTCGAGGAGGGTGGCGACGACCTCGTCGTAGGAGAGGGCGAACAGGTCCCGCTTGAATCGTACGTACCAGCCGGGGAACCGGGTCGACGTCACCTCGAAATCATAGCCCGAAACCGCGTAGGGCGATCCGGCTCGGGTGCGTGACCTCGTCGTGAATTCGTGGAACAATCCTCGGGCCCGTGGGGCGAACGCGCTCGCGTCGATCGCGGTCGCCACAGGGGTCCGCACGCGGAGCACCGACAACGGTTGTCTCGCGCGAGCCGCTGGGGAAGGATCGGTGGGTCCTCCCGACGCGATGGAGTCGAAGCCTCAGATCCCCATGCCGCGCAGCGTGGGCGGTGACGAACCCGGCTCCGCACGCATCGGTCCGTATCATGTCGTGCGGCACCTGGTCGCCGGACCGGGCGCCCAGATCTTGGAAGCCGCCGCCGACTCCGGCGAGCAGCTGATGCTCCAGATCGTCCGCTGTCGCGCCGCGCGCAGCAGCGCGGAGGAGATCGAGCGCAAGGAGATGTTCGAGTCGATCCGCGTCGCCACCGAGGAGCTGGCGGCGGACGTCGGGATCCTTCAGCACGGCGCCGCCGAGGTGAACGGAGAGACGATCCTGTACTGGGCGCTGCCGTGGGACGACCGCGCCGTCGAGCTCGGGCTGGCCAAGATCGACGACGACGACGAGCTGGTGTCCGTCGGGATCCTCCTCGCGAAGCGGTTGACGACGCTCCACCAGACCGGCCGGCTCGATCCGCTGCTCTCCGAGCGCGTCCTCGTGATCAAGAACGGCGAGCCCTGGATCGCCGCTGCACCGCTGCCCGTTCCTGACCGCTGGTTGTCGCCGGGGATGCGGCCTCCGAGGCTCGCGCCCGAGGAGACGCTGGCGAAGGAGCCGACCGCCCAAGGCGACGTCTGGCGTCTGGGGCAGACGCTCAAGGCGCTGACCGTCTATCTGGAGCGGTTGCCGACCCGCGTCTGGCGCGCGCTCGAGCTGCTCGGGCACCCGGACGTCGGCGTGCGCATCCGGACCGCCGCGGAGGCGCTGGCGATGATGGAGTCGCTGGCGGATCCGCAGGCGCCCGATCCGCCGTCGATCTCGGATCTCACGAGCGCGCAATCGCCGATCGAACGCACGATCCCGGACACTCCGATCCCGGACGTGGACAACGCGATCACGATCGCGGATGAACCGCTGGCGGCCGGCGAACGCCGTCTCATCGAGGACTTCGAGACCCAGCCGGGCGCGAAGCCACCGCGCATGTCGCGAAGCCCGCTGCCGGAGACCGAGACGCTGGTGGACTTCCAGATGTACGCGGAGCACGGCGAGGACGTCGTCGTGCTGGAGCCCGCCGACGTCCTCGATCACGGCTTCATGGAGGCGCGCACGGCGGGCACCGAGCCTGCCTCCGCGTACTCCGACGACAAGCATCCGACGCTGGCCGAGGCCGTGATCCCGAAGATGCGGAAGAAGCGCGGGACCTGGGAACCCGCCCCGAACAACGAGCCGGCTGGGCCGACCGGGACCGTGCTGGGCCCGAAGCTCCCTCAGTCGTGGGCCAAGCGATCGACCACGACGCTCCCGGGCGTGCGACGGATCGAGCCGGCCGCGCTGCCGCGCATGCTGCCGCCTCCGGGCGGAATGCTGGCCGGGCCGAAGGGGACGCTCATCGGCGCGAACCCGGTCGGGCCGCACCAGATCATGCGCGTGCCCCGGCCGGTGGTGTCGACTCCGCCCGAGGATGCGGGTGTCGCCGACCCCGCGGTTCAGGCCGTCGAGGAGCCGGAGGAAGACGACGACGGTCTCAAGATCGAGCCGGTTCCGAGTCCGCGCACCGCCGCGATCGCGGTGCTCACGTTCATCCTCGGGCTGTTGATCGGCGCAGTGGCCTCGAAGGGCCTGCGGCTCCTCGACGACGATCCGACGCTGCTCTCCGGCTCGATCACGATCCCGGCGAACAACACCGTCAAGCTCGACGCTCAGCCGGCCGCCAGCGCGCTCGTGATCTCGGAGGACGACGGGCGCGTGCTCGGATCAACCCCGATGTGGTTCGAGCTGCCGCCGTCGATGCAGCCCGCCGTCCTGGTCGCAGCGCCGGGACACGATCCGATCCGCGTCGTCCTGCCGGCGCGCGGCCGCCTGGACGTGACGCTCGAGCCGCGCTGGCAGGACCATGAGACGTGCCTGATGAACCTGCACGTGCCGCGCAACGTCCCGGTGGAGAGCGTCGGCTCCTCGATCGAGGAGACCTCGGCGGGATTCCAGGTGCCGGGGGCTGGCGTGATCCGCGCGGTGGGCGAGATCCGGGGTGCATGGCTGCTGTCGTGTCCGAGCCTGGGATCGGAGGACGTGGTCACGCTCGCCGGCCGGCCCCTCGAGACGGAGGTCGAGCTTCGCGTCAGCACACCGCCCGACATGGAGGTGTGGATCGACGGCGAGGCGGCCGGTACCTCACCGTTGAGAAAGCGCGTCCGCTCCGGCTTCAAGCAACTCAGAATACGGAGTGCACAGGGCGACACGCTCGAACGGTGGGTGCCGGTCTTCAATGATACCGATGTTGAGCTGCCCGACCCGAAACGGGTCCAGTGAAACGTAGTCGAACCCACGCCAACCGACTACCGGCACTCTGACGACTGATGTCCGTAGACCTGAGGACTCATCTTCTCTCCGCCTCCGATCCGACTCGGAAACTCTGCCATCGGTTCATGGCACGTCGTTCGCTTAACGGATGCACGGAGAAGCCATGCAGCATGTGAACAGCGACTCACTTCGTCGAACGGTCCAGGTCGTGTTGGCGACGATCGTAGGGTTGGCGATCCTACCGGACGCCGCCCACGCGAAGAAGAAGCCGCTGCCCCGACATGAGTGCCGCATCGCGTACAAGAAGGCACAGGCACTCGAGGCGTCGGCGCACCTCCGCGAAGCCCGCGACATGCTGCTCGCCTGCGCCAAGGCTACCTGCGGGCGCTTCCTCCAGCACGAGTGTTCGGCTCGCTACACGCGGATCGACTCGGACATCCCGTCGATCGTCCCCCTCGCCCTCGACGAGACCGGCGCGCCCCTCGTCGACGTCAAGATCGAGATGGATGGAGAGGCGCTCGCGTCGCACCTCGACGGACACGCGCTCCTCGTCAATCCCGGTCTGCACGAGTTCTCGTTCAACCGCCAGGGCTCGAACCCGGTCTTCGAGAAGATCATGATCGTTCAGGGCCAGCGGAACCGAACCATCTCGGTGTCGCTGCAGGCGAGCGCCTCGCCGCCCGCGCCCGCGCCCGTCCCTGCCGCACCGGTCGTCCAGTCGGCCCCGCCGGTCGTGGCGTCCGCCCCGCCGCCCGCCAAGGTGGCCGCGACCCCGGCCCCGGAGCCGGCGCCCGCTGCGACGCCCGCGCCGGCACCGGCCCCCCTCTCTCCGAGCGAGGACGCTCGCGTGGTCACCACGGTGCCGCCGAGCAACCTCCCCACAATCCTCTCGTTCGTCCTCGGCGGTACGGGGCTGGTGGCTGTCGGGACCGGGGCGCTCCTGACGGTGTGGGGGAGAAGGGACAACAAGCTGCTCGCGGACTGCTCGCCCGGTTGCCGGCCGGAGAGCGTCACGCACATTCGTAAGCTCTACATCGCCGCCGATATCTCCTTCGGTGTCGGCGCGGCCGCGCTGGCGACCTCCGTTTGGTTCCTCGCGACCCGCCTCGCAAGCGACGACTATTCGCCAGCTTCGACCAACCTCGGCGTCGCCGTTCAGCCGACGCCGTCAGGGGCGGTCGCAGCGGTCTCAGGGAGGTTCTGATGAGCCGCGTGATCACACTCTCGCTGTTGCTGACCAGCTTCTCTACGGGCTGCTTTCAGGAGCTCGACAGTGGAGCTGCCGACGAGTTCGCGGAGCCGCAGGAGCGCGACCCCAACGCCGGACCGACGACCGCACTCGAAGATCCCACGATCGGGCTCGATCTCGATGACGAGGGCCTCACCACCGACGACCCCTGCGTCAAGGTCAAGCAGGATGCCCACGCGGTCCTCGGCACCTACTGCGCGACCTGCCACGATCAGGGCGACGCCAGCAGCGGCGTCCCGAAGTTCGACTTCGTGATGGATGAGCAGCGCCTGACGCAGGAGACCTGGACAGTGGGCGCGGAGAGCCGCCGGTTTTTGGTTCCGGGCGATCCGGACAGCTCTTGGCTCTATCTCCGACCGCTGCTCGGCACGATGCCGCCGATCCAGACCGACCTCCGCAACGCCGACGCGCCCCGTCCCACGATCAGCGATCTGTCCGTGCTTCGAGAGTGGATCACCACCTGCGTGGGCCCGCCGCGGGTCGATCCTCCAGATCAGCCGGCCCTCGACGATGCTCGCTTCAACTTCGAGGCGGACACCCAGGGATGGATCGGGCTCCCCGAGGAGGTCGGTGAGGGCGGCTTCATGCAGGTCTCGACCAGCATGACGGAGCAGTTCTCCGGAAGCGCGTCTCTCGCCGGCTCGATCACCTCCACCGGTACGGCCGAGTACTGGATGATGGTCCAGGACCCGGGCGCGATCCCCGCCGGCACCCGAGTGACGTTCCACGTCTTCCTGCCGCCCGAGGCGCAGATCCGCTCGCTCGAGCCGTACGTCACCGACGCGGCCGGCGTGTACACCGCGTCGATGTGGATGTATCCGCAGACCGGAGCCTGGACGACGCTCACCGTGATGGTGCCCGACGACGCCGTGACCATTACGTCTCTCGGCATCGAGTTCTGGACGGAAGGAACCTGGAACGGAACTGTCTACCTCGACAGTGTGGATTGGTAGCGAAACCCATGAACGCACCCCGCTCAGCCCTACTCCCACTCGGATGCACGCTGCTCTTGTCGTGCTCCGATCCCTTCCCCTTCGACCACACGCCGATGGAGGAGGAGGAGGAAGAGATCTGTCAGGCGAGCCCCGACTGGCTCGAGGATCCGGCGGGCACGCCGCCGCTCGATCTCTTCCTTCCCCTGCCGCACCCGGCCGGTGAGTGCCCGTTCTATCGCGGGGGCTGGCAGAACTTCCTGTACGCCCTCCAGCCGGACGACCAGGGCCGTCCCGCCTTGCTCTCCTATCCGACGATCGAGACCGTCTTCACGCCGGCGATCCCGCACGGACCGAACCGCGCCTACCTGGGCGACATCAAGCAGGCGGGCGGCCGTCAGATACTCATCGATCAGAACGGCAACAGCCTCTTCTACGCGATCCACGTCAACCAGGCGTTCGCCGACTTCATCCACGAGAACGAGCTGGACACGGCCGAGGCCCTGCGCGCCTATCCGAGCGATCCGGTGAAGTCGAAGCTGTTCTTCCCTGCGGGCGTGGTCGAGTTCAAGTCCGCGTGGCAGATCGTCGAAGGGGACATCGCCGCGGAGACCGAAGACTACATTAGCATGACCACCACGGTGCCGACGCTCAGTCAGGACCCGGTCACGCGCGTGATCCACGAGGACAAGGAGAATCCGCGCGAGGTCACGGTCCGGCTGCTCGCCATCCACGTGGTCTTCACGCTCCCGGGTCATCCGGAGTTCATCTGGGCGTCGTTCGAGCACAGCAGCGGCACGCCGGACACCTCGGCGGTCGACGGTCAACGCGATGTGGCGCCGATCGTCCCCGACGACAAGAACCCGAGCGACGACGATCCGAACAACTCGAGGAACATGGTCGAGGTGAGCCCGGACGACTTCCTGCTCTACAAGGGGCACACCACCGCCAACGCGGCCAACAAGGCCATCGACGAGACGCAGCTGACGCTGGTGGGGCAGAGCTTCCCCGGACAGCAGACCTCGATCTACCGCATGTTCCCGGCGTCCAAGTCGAACACCATCGACCCGGATGACGCGATCACGTCCCTCAACCACAACGTGGAGGCCCTCTTCGCGCGAAACGAAGGCAAGCTGAAGCCGGGCGACAAGCGCGGACACTACCGGCTGGTCGGCGCCCAGTGGATGGATAAGCCGCGATTCTACAAGGTCGACAGCGCGCTCCAGAACGACGAGACCTCACCGTTCCTCAAGGATCACTACGAGGACGGCGTGCTGGTCCCTGCGGTCAGCTTCGAAGAGCTCAAGCAGGACGTCATCGAGAACGGCGGCGACGCCGCGCTGTCGATCCTCGCCGGTGAGGATCGACTCTCGAGCACCGCGATGGAGTCCTTCACGCAGGGTCCGGGCGACTTCAACAACTGCTTCACCTGTCACAACACGCAGGCGATCACCGCGAAGGGCGTGCCGTTGAACCGTGACCTGGGCGGCCAGAAGCTCATCGACGCGGGCCTGCTGAACGTCAGCCACGTGATCACGCAGTTCCTCCTCGAAGAGTCCGAGGCGGAGGCCGCAGCCTCAGGGAATTGATGCACCGAGTCGCGGCGGCGCCGGCCCGCGCGGCGAGCGCCGCGAAGATCATTTCTATCCCAACCTCGGCCAACTCGGCTACCGTCCCGCGCCATGCGAGCATCCTGGCTCCTCCTCACCCTGACCTGCTGCGCCGGGCCGGGCGCGTCCGAGAAGGTCGACACGGGCAAGACGGTCGAGACACCACCGCCACCGCTGTCGACGCTGTGCGGCCAGACCGACGCCTTTCGCCGCGCCTCCCCTCGAGACGCTACGCCCGCGGAGGTCGCGGGCGCCTACGTGAAGACGTGCGGGATGGAGGAGACGATCGCGCTGACGACCGACCTGGTGCGATTTCCAACCGTGAGTGCGAACGAGCGCGCGGCCGACGGTCCCGCGTTCGCGGCGATGGCCGACTACCTGAAGGGCTGGGCCGAGCAGCACGGGATGCGCTTCGAGGTCTACGGCAAGAACGACGCCTGGGAGATCCACCTCGGCGCGGGCGACCCACTGGTGGACTTCGTGATGCACGCCGACGTGGTGCCGGCCAACCCGGCCGAGTGGAAGAGCCCGCCGTTCGAGGCGAAGCGGGACGGGGAGACGTTGTACGGTCGCGGCACCGAGGACGACAAGGGCCCGATCGCCGCGGTGCTGGTGACGATGGCGACGCTCCAGCGCTTCGGTGTCCCGCTGCCGGGACGGATCCGCGCCGTGATGGGCACGGGCGAGGAGCACGACTGGGACGGCATGACCGCATACGCGAAGGAGAAGCCGCACGCGAAGTACGTCATCTCTCTGGACGCCGGCTATCCCGTGGTGGTGGCGGAGAGCGGCTTCGTCGCCTGGTTGCTGTCCGCGCCGACGACCTCCAAGGCGAAGAAGAGGCGAGGCTGCGCAGAGGTGACCTCGACCGAGATCGGAGAGTTCCTCACCGTCGTTCCAGGCGAGGCGAAGATGACGCTGGCCGGCGTGAAGAGACCGGCGCTCGACTCCGCGATCGCCAAGGTGAAGACGGACGAGTTCACCTTCGAGGTGAAGGAGGACGGCGCCGCGCTTCAGGTGATCGTGAAGGGCGAGGCGATCCACTCCTCGGAGGCGGATCACGGAAAGAACGCGTTCTGGGGGCTCTCGCGCGTGGCGTCGGCGCTCGATCTCTGTCCCGGCGGCGTCGCCACGATGATGAAGGTGGTGGCCACGCACCTCGACGGCGACCACTGGGGGGAGAAGCTCGGCCTCCAGTACGAGCACCCGCTCATGGGGAAGCTGCTGGTCACGCCGACGCTGTTGCGCACCGAAGGTGATCGCGTAGTCCTGTCCGTGAACATGCGCCGTCCCGCCGGCAAGACCTCCAAGGAGTTCGAGGCCGACCTGGACCGGGCATTCGCCAAGCTGAAGAAGGAGGTGTCGAAGGATTCTGGTGCAGTTGACCGACCGCCGCTTCGTCGGCGAGGCCGCCATCGCAGACACCAGCGGTCCCCTGGTGTCGACGCTGCTCGACGTCTACGCCAGGGAGACCGGCGAGAAGGACCCGAAGGGCATCTCGATCCGGGGCGGTACCTACGCGCGCCTCTTTCCCGGCGCGGTCTCGTTCGGCCCCTCCCTCCCCGGGCGCCCGTACAAGGGGCACGCACCCGACGAGTACATCGAGCTCGACGCGCTCTCGCTGGTGGGTCGGACCACGCTGGACGCGGTGCTTCAGCTCGCCTCGGCCGGCGCGATCTCGAGCAAGGTACCGAGCAGTCCGTAGAGCTTCGACGAAGAGCGGCCCGGTCATCGGCGTGAACGTGATCCGCGGATCGGGCGCGGCGACGAAGTGAGGGGGACGGACCCTTCGGGGCGAAGAGATTATCGGGCGAACGGCACTGGACGTGTTGGGGATCTGTGGAGGGGCGCGCGCGATGGAGGGTGGCTACTGAGCGACGTAGCCCTGCGTGACGACCGCGGTCGCGCCGCCGGCGTCGACGACCTCGAGCCGGAACGTGTGCGGTCCGAAGCTCTCGAGCATGTACAGCGGGCTGATCGGCGTGGTCGTGACGTCCTGGGGCGGCAGGCCCGTGGCGCGGTAGTCGCTCCACCATCGGTACTGGACGATGTTGCCGGTGCTGCAGCTCCCGTCGCCCTGGACGCGCAGCGCCGACGGCTGCGTGAGGGAGACGCACGCGGTCAGGCCGCCCGCCTGCACCGCGACGGAGACGGCCGTGACGAGCTGCGTGTTGTTCGCGTCCGTGACCACCACGTTGTAGGTCGTGTTCATCGTCGGCGTCGCCACCGGGTCTTGGACCGTCGAGTCATCGAGGCTGGCGGCCGGGGCCCAGTCGAAGGCGTACGGCGGTGAGCCGCCGGTGACCGCGACGTCGAGCTGCGTGCCCGCACCCGCCAGGATGGTGGACGGGTTCGCCGAAGCGGTCGCCTGGAGCCGGACGTCGACGACGATGCTCGCCATCGCGGAGGCGCCGAAGAAGTCCGTCACGGTGACCGTATAGGTGGTGCGCACGGACGGCGCGGCGATCGGTGCGGCGATGTTCGCGGCGCTGAGCGAAGCGGCCGGAGTCCACGCATACGAGTACGGCGGCGTACCGCCCGCAACCTGCACGGAGAGGTTCGACGTCTGACCCGCGTTGATCACCGCGGGGCTCGCCGCCGCCGTCAGTCCGATCCCGACGTTGACGATCATCGCGCCGCTCACCTGCGCGCCGCTACTGTCCGTGACCACGACCGTGTACTGCGTCGACACGGGCGGCGTCGCGACCGGGTTCGCGACGTCGCTCGCGCTCAGCGTGCCGGCCGGCAACCACGCGTACGAGTACGGTGGCTGACCGCCCGTCGCGCTCGCATTGAGCTGCGACGATCCGCCGGGCGCAACCGAGCTCGGTGACGCCGAGACGGTGGCAGCGAGCGGAGTCGTTCCGATGGTGACGCGGAACGTTCCCACTCCGCTGTCGGTCGGCGTCGAATAGAAGAAGTCGACCGGCTCACCGACCAACGTCGCCACGTGAGTGTCGGCGCAGAGGAAGCGCGTTCGCGGACTCCGTTGGGTCTGGATGAAGAGACCGTTCGGCGGATCACACAGACGGAATCCATCGAGACGATCCCACTGATGCGTCCCGCATGGATTCGTGAGCTCGACGCATCCGCCTGGGTCGAGATTGAGAGACACTTGATCGCAAGTCAGCGTCGGCGGATCGCCGTCGCACGCCGGCCGATTACCGGCGAACACCACGGCGGAGCCGACGGCGAAACACACGAGGGCGAACCTTCGCGGGTCCTTTCTCTTGGAATTCTGCTGCACCTTGAACCTCCCGGACGTCTCAAAGTCTAACACTCCGAACCGACGATCGATCTCTCGGTGCGAAGATCATTTTCCGATGTCGCATTGATGAGCATGGCATGCGCTGCCGATCCTCCTCACTCGCTCCGCAAGTTATCTTGCAAACCGCATCGCCGCGATCCCGCGCTCGCAAGACGGTGCGATCTGCGCTGCGGGCACCAGGTCCAGCGGTCCCTACATCCGAACGCGCGCAAAGGGAGAGAGCGGTCACAGGTGACGCTCCCGGCGGCGCTCGCGCGCGGCCTTCGACCGATGCCCGCGCACGTCCTCCTCGCTATCTTCTGCCCATGAAGCGCGCTCTCCTGCTGCTCGCGCTGACGATCGGTTGCGGGGACAGCCAGCCCGAGCCATTGACGATCGGCAGCGGCGAGGACGTCGTGCGGGCAGCGGCGGACGGATCGTGGATCGAGCTCATGCGCGGCGACGAGGTGCTGCTTCGCTTCGCCTCGGACGCCTTCGAGATCGGCGTGGTCGATCGTCTGGACGAGGATGCCAGCTATGATCCGTTCTGGCTGATTTACGAGGACCAGCTCTTTCAACCGCAGCCCCCGGCGAGCCTGCGCTGGCGCAGCGTGGAGAGCACCACCGCCAAGGTCGAGGACGGCAAGCTCACGATCGATCAGACCTACGCAGGATCACTTTCGGCCCAGCTCGAGATCACGCCCGCGGCGGAGGGCCGCTTCGAGGCCCGGTGGGTGCCGCGTTCACAGGCGGCCATCGCATGGATGAGGCTGCGCCCCCGCGCCGACCCGGAGGAGGCCTTCTACGGGCTCGGCGAGCTCCTCGACGACGTCAACCAGCGCGGCAAGCTGCGGCCGATGCAGCTCGAGCCCGACCTGATGCTCGAGGGTGCGAGCAACGAGCAGCACGTCCCGGTACCGCTCCTCATCGGTACCAAGGGATGGGGGCTCTTCGTTCAGAGCCGGCGCCTCGGCCTCTTCGACGTGGCCCGGTCGGAGCCCGACCTGCTGGAGGTGACGTATGGGACGCGCGAGGAGAGCGCGCTCGGTCTCACCTTTCACCTCTTCCTGGCGGAGCATCCACTCGACATCACCAAGCTCTACTACGACGTGACTGGTCCCCCGCGCCTCCCAGCGCAGTGGGCATACGGTCCGCTCATCTGGCGCAACGAAGACCGGGATCAGGCGGAGGTCGAGGAGGACATCCGCATGATCCGCGACCTCGACCTGGCGACGTCGGCGATTCTGGATTGATCGACCCTACGCCTCGGCCGTCAACACCTTCGACTTCGATCCGGCGCGGTACCCGGATCCGCAGGGCATGATCGACCGGGCCCACGCCGCCGGCCTGCGGATGGCGCTGTGGCACACGCCCTATCTCGAGGAGGCGGCCACCACGCTGCGGGCGGAGGCGGTCTCGCAGGGCTTCTTCCCGCCGCGCACCGGGCTTCGGCTCAACAGCTGGAGCGAGCCGATCGACTTCACGAATTCGGACGCGTTCGACTGGTGGCAGGGCCTGATCCGCCGTTACACCGACATGGGCATCGAAGGCTTCAAGCTCGACTTCGGTGAAGACTTGGTCGCGGGCATCGGCGGCGCCCGCACGCCCTGGGAGTTCCAGGACGGCAGCACCGAGCTGACGATGCACTACGGCTTCACGCTGCTGTACCACCGAGCCTACGCCGAGACGCTCCCGTCGAACGGCGGCTTTCTGCTGTGCCGCGCGGGGCGATGGGGCGACCAGCGAAACGTCTCCGTGATCTGGCCCGGCGACCTCGACGCCACCTTCGCCGCGCACCGCGCCCGCGAGACCGGTCGGGACGGTGGCAGCTACAACGCCGTCGGGGGCCTGCCGGCCAGCGTGATCATGGGCCTGACGTTGGGCCCCTCCGGCTTCCCGTTCTTCGGCGCCGACACCGGCGGCTACAAGCACAGCCCGCCGGACGAGGAGACCTACGTGCGCTGGTTCGAGCAGACCGCGCTGTCCACCGTGATGGAGGTCGGCGACAGCTCCAGCCAGCCCCCCTGGGTCTACACCGCCGAGAACGGGCGAGACGAGGACACGCTCGCGCTGTACCGCCGATACGCTCGGCTGCACCTGCGGCTGTTCCCGTACGTCTGGAGCTACGCGAAGCGCCTCGACGTCGACGGCCGCGCGATCCAACGCGCGCTCGGGCTCGCCCATCCCGAGCTCGGCGTGCATCCCTCGGACGAGTACCTGATGGGCGACCACCTCCTGGTCGCTCCGGTGCTGGCTCGCGACGCCCGCGCGCGGACGGTCGTCTTCCCAGAAGGGGCCTGGTTCGACTGGTGGGACCTCGGCGTCCACTCGGGTGAGGAGACCGTCGAGGCGCCGCTGGAGAAGCTCCCGCTCTACCTTCGGGCGGGCGGGATCGTTCCGATGCTCCGTCCGGCGATCGATACGCTGTCGCCTGCGACGGATCCCGAGGTGGAGAGCTACGCCGCCGACCCCGGCGTCCTGTTCGTTCGGATCGCGACGGGGCCGGCGTCGAGCTTCGAGCTGTACGACGGGACCCGGATCGAGCAGTCCGACGCGGGGATCGCGCTGGCCAGCGGCGGCGTCTTCACCTCGGGCTTCACGCTCGAGCTGATCGGTTATCCGCCGCCAGGCGTCGTCGAGATCGACGGCGGAGCCGCGGAGTGGACCGACGAGGACGGCCTGATCTCCGTGGCCGTCCCGGCCGGAGAACACCAGGTCACGGTGCGGTGAGCGATCACCCGGTCCGGATCTGCTTCACCGCCTCGGCCACGTCCTTGCCGTCGACGACCGCGCCCTCGGACTTGAGCGTCTTCATCGCCACACCGGTGGCCTGGCCGTCGCTCTTGGCCGCCTTGATGGCCTCCGAGACGCCCGCGAGCGCGCGCTGGATCTCCGCGATCGAGAGGGTCTTGGGGAGCAGGGCTTCGAGCACGCGGATCTCCTCCGCCAGCTTGGCCTTGCCTGCGGGATCGGTGCTGACGTCGATCGTCTCCTGATTCGACTTGATCAGCTTCTTGACGATCTTCTGCGCCTCTTCGTCGGAGAGGGCCTGCCCGGCGCGCGCCTCGGCGCTCTGGATCTCGCCGAGCGCGGTCCTGAGGACGTCGCGCTCGAGCTCGCGCTTGTCGCGCATGGCTTGCTTGATGTCTGCGCGGATCCGCTCGGTGAGCATAGGCGCTTGATATCAGAACGCGCGGATGCCGTGCAGAAATTTCCCCAGGCCCGCCAGCTTGACGCTGCCTGCGGCGGCGCTACCCCTTGGCGCAAGCGGAGGTTCTCTATTTTGGCATCCAAAAAAGTCATCGGTATCGATCTGGGCACGACCAACTCGGTCGTCGCTGTCATGGAAGGAGGCGAGGCCAAGATCCTCGTCAACGACGAAGGAACACGAACCACACCTTCGGTCGTCGCCTGGACGGAGAAGGGCGAGGTTCTGGTGGGCGCCATCGCCCGGCGTCAGGCGATCACGAACCCGCAGCGCACTGTATTCAGCGTGAAGCGATTCATGGGCATGAAGTTCGCGGACTCCAAGGAGGAGCTGAAGCGCGTGCCCTACGAGGTGGTCGGCGCGGCGAACGGAGACGCCCACATCAAGATCGGCGACAAGAGCTACGCACCGCCGGAGATCTCGGCGAAAATTCTGCAGAAGCTCAAGCGCGCCGCAGAGGCCCACCTCGGACACGAGGTCACCCAGGCCGTCATCACCGTCCCCGCCTACTTCAACGACGCGCAGCGGCAGGCGACCAAGGACGCCGGCCGGATCGCGGGACTCGAGGTCCTGCGGATCATCAACGAGCCGACGGCCGCGGCGCTCGCGTACGGGATCGACAAGAAGAAGGACGAGCTGATCGCGGTCTACGACTTCGGCGGCGGCACCTTCGACATCTCGGTCCTCGAGGTGGGCGACGGCGTGGTCGAGGTGGTCTCCACCAGCGGCGACACGCACCTGGGCGGCGACGATTTCGACAACCGCGTCATCCAGTGGCTGCTCGACGAGTTCCGGAAGGACACCGGTCTCGACGTCAGCAAGGACAAGATGGTCATGCAGCGGCTCAAGGAGGCTGCGGAGAAGGCGAAGATCGAGCTGTCGAACGCGTTCGAGACGGAGATCAACCTCCCCTTCCTCACTGCCGACGCGGGCGGGCCCAAGCACCTGCAGCTGAAGCTGACGCGCGCCAAGTTCGAGGCGATCATCCAGGAGCTGGTCGATCGCTCGTTCGAGGCGGTGAAGAAGGCGCTCGCGGACGCCGGCAAGAAGCCGACCGAGATCGACGAGGTCATCCTGGTGGGCGGATCGACGCGCGTCCCGATGATCCAGGAGCGGGTGGAGAAGTACTTCGGGCGGCAGCCGAACCGCAGCGTCAATCCGGACGAGGTGGTCGCAGCCGGCGCGGCGGTCCAGGGCGGCGTGCTCACCGGCGAGACGAAGGACGTAGTCCTCCTCGACGTGACGCCGCTGTCCCTCGGGATTGAGACCCTGGGCGGCGTGTTCACGCCGCTGATC
This sequence comes from uncultured delta proteobacterium, assembly GCA_963803435.1. Classification (GTDB taxonomy): domain Bacteria; phylum Myxococcota; class Kuafuiibacteriia; order Kuafuiibacteriales; family Kuafuiibacteriaceae; genus CAWDML01. Next base: position 3,220,304 of record CAWDML010000001.1, read on the forward strand.
GCGCGGAACACGACGATCCCGACGAAGAAGTCGGAGACCTTCTCCACCGCGGCCGACAACCAGGCGAACGTCGAGGTACACGTGCTGCAGGGCGAGCGGAAGATGGCGACCGACAACAAGACGCTCGGCCGCTTCATGCTGGACGGCCTGCCCCCGGCGCCACGCGGGATGCCGCAGATCGAGGTCACCTTCGACATCGACGCCAACGGGATCGTGCACGTCTTCGCGAAGGACAAAGCGACCGGTCGCGAGCAGTCGGTGCGCATCGAAGCGTCGTCAGGGCTCAGCGATCACGACATCGAACGGATGGTGCAGGACGCGGAGCGGCACCAGCAGGAGGACCAGGAGCGACGCGGGAAGGTCGAGGCGAAGAACAAGCTGGATCAGCTCGTCTACCAGGTGGAGCGCACGATGAACGACGCGAAGGACAAGCTCCCGGTCGACCTGGGACGCCAGGTCTCGGAAGCGCTGGAGAACGCGCGGTCGGCGCTCAAGAAGGACGATCAGAGCGCCTGGGAGCACGCCGAGGCCGAGCTGATGGCGGCCTCGAGCCGGATGGCGGAGCTGCTGTACCGCGGACAGGCGAACGCAGAGCAGGCGCCTCCGTCGGGCGGTGAGCCCGAGAAGAAGGGCGGCGACGACGTCATCGACGCGGACTTCACCGAAGCCGCCTAGGAGCGTGTAGCGCGTAAGCGCTCACGCGACCCCGGTCCGGGTCCCGGTCCCGGTCCCGGTCCGGGTCCCGATCTGAAGATGGCTGCCTTGAGTCAGACGCTCGCGACGGTCGCGAGCTTCGATCGGTAGAGCTTGAGCAGGTTGTGGGTGAGGCAGACGAGCGTCCACTCGGCTCGTACCTTGAAGAAGGAGCGTAGCGAGAACCGGCGGAATCCTCGTGCCCCTTTGATCTGTCCGAGCGCCGGTTCGACGATACTCTTCCTGCGGGCGTAGACCGCCTTGCCGTCGCGCGTTTGCAACTTGTCTCGCATTCGCTTGCGAGCGAGCGAGGCAGGTGTGGGCTCCGAAGCTGATGAGGACGGAGTCGACGCGTCTTGGTTCTGTTCGCGTCCAACAGCGATGTGGGCATCGATCTGATTGTTGTCGCAGAATTCGATGTTGGTCGCGCTCAGATAGCCGTTGTCTGCCGTCATCTTCCCCGGAGCATCGCCGCGCTCTTGCCTTCTCGGCTCGAGTTCTCGCTCGCTTCTGCTCCACCCGATCCACAAGAGCATCATCCGCTTTGCTCTGCTGCTCTTCGGCTTGCCTGCGCAATTTCTCCGCGCGAGCCCTGGCGGCATCCTGTTCCAGCGCAGCCTTCGCTTCTCGAATGCGGGCAAGGCGGGATTCACGGTGAGCGAGCTCCGCTGGGATGTCCTCTTCAGTCTCTTCAACGCCCAGCCGCTCGTCTTCCTCTTGGTCGATCGTGCGCGCTCGCTCCAGCAGTTCTTCGATCTCGAGAGACAGCCGCTTCTCCTCCTCGGCCATCCGCTCGTAGGTCATCGCCTTGTGCTTGCTCGCGTTCGCCTGCACCTTCGAGCCATCGAGTGCGACGTGTCCGAGCCGCACCAAACCTGCTTTCTGGCAAAGCTTCAGGACTTCGAGGAAGAGCGCTTTCAGTGCCTCCAGGTGGACCAGCCGAAACTCGTTGATCGTCGTGAAGTGGGGATGACTTTCTCCAGCCAGCACCCGGAATGGAATGTCTTCGTAGGTCGCCCGCGCGATCCTCCGGAGTCCAAGAACGGTATTGCTTCGCCACGAAACCATGGGATCAAGTCCAGGCGTCGAAGTCGATCCGCCCAACGATCGATTCCAGACGAAACGACCTCCAAGAACTCCTGCTGGTCAAAGTGGACGAGCTACCGCAAGCTAGCTTGCATGGTCACTTTCGATCACGAGAAGCTCGAGGTCTACCAGCTCGCCGTCGAGTATGCCGACATCGCTGAAGAGATCGCACAAGAACTGCAACCCGGTCACGCTCACGTCCGCGATCAGCTTCGGCGGGCATCCGATTCCATCGTGAACTACACCGCCAAGGGCGCCGGAGAGTTCAATCCACCTGAGAAGGCTCGCTTCTACCGCTCGCTTCTACCGGATGGCACTTCGCTCTGGCACCGAAAGCGCCGCCTCACTCCACACCTGCTTGAGGCGCCGACTCGCCAACGAGCAGAAGCTCCAAGCCGCCAGAGCCAAGCTCAAGCGCTTTGTCGAGATGCTCACGCGCCTCATCAAGTCGATGAACGCACGCCGGGCTGCATGATCGCCATCGGGACCGGGACCGGGACCCGGACCCGGACCGGGCTCGCGGTATCGCTACGCGCTACACGCTCCTAGCGGTCATTTGAAGGAGACCCGGACCTGCTTCTGGGTCTCCATCTTCATCCCCGGCACCGCGTTGAACGCCTTGGCGGTCTCGTCGTACGAGTCTGCGTTGATCACGGCCGCCAGTCGGGTCGCGTCGTCGATCAGGGTGTTGAAGTCGAGCGCGATCAGCGTGATACGGTTGCCGTCGCGGAACTTGGCGTTGGTCTTCTCGACCTTCCCGTCGACCTCCACCTGGATCAGGACCTTCATGTCCTTGAGGAAGCCGCGCATCATCTCGAAGTTCTCGTCCGACGGATCGATCTTCTTCGGCGCCGCCTTCTTGCCCTTCTTGTTGTCCTCGTGTGGGACCTTGACCGTGAGCTCGGCCGTCCGTCCCTTCTTGAAGCCGAAGCGCATCGGATCGCTGCGCTGCTCCTCGGGCTGCGGGCCGCTGGGCGCGCGCTTGCCAGGGTCGGGATCGATCGCAACGGCGGTGACGTCCGTGAACGTGTAGTTGGCCGTGTAGCCCTTGAACCGCCCGCGCGCGAGGGGCTCGGCCGACACGTACGTTACGCCCTTGCCCTTCTTGATCGCCTGCGCCTTCAGCTGGTTCTCGTCGATGTCCCAGGGGCGCGACGTCCCCTGGGCGGCGGCGGGCAGTCGCTTGAGGAAGTCCTCGAGGAGGCCGACGTCGAACAGGACGGTCTCCGTGAAGGTGCCGCTGCCGTCCTTCTTCACCTTGAGCAGCATCTCCAGCTGGATACAGCCGGACATGAACAGCGAGAGCAGGACCGTCAGGATCAGGATGGGTAACGAGGAGCGAGAACGGCGCATTCGCTGCACCCTATGACATTGCGCGGTGCGGATCCACGTGTGATCGTGCGGGCCCGATGAAGAAGAGGCCGATCGTGATTGCCTCCTTCGGCTTCACCTTTGGCGTCCTCTACGGCCCCGGCGCGTTTCCTTGGGTCGACGTGATCGCCGGCCTCGTCTGTCTCGCGATCGCGAGGCGCCGGGAGTTTCGAACCCGCATCGCCTACGCGACCTTCGTCATCGTGGGCGCGTTCCTGCTCGGCCTCACCATCGGTGTGTTCCGACTTCCCGGCCCCGAGACGATCACCGAGGCGTCGACGCTCGTCCTCGAGGGCGAGGTCGTCGAGGTTGCGGATCGCGGTCTGCTCGCGGACGGCCTGGTCGTCGACGTGACGGGCACCGCCACGGCCGCCGGTGCGCAGCTCACGCCGGCCCGCGGACGGATCCTCCTGCGATTGCCCCACGAGGACGGCGCCCTCCACCCGGCCGCGTGCGCGGCGCCGGGCGGGCGGATCCGGGCGCGGGTGCGGATCAGCCCCCGGCAGCCGTCCCTGGTGCCCGCCTTTCGCTCGAGGCGACTGGCCGTCCGGCGCGGCGTTCAGCTGTACGGCGAGGCGGTCGGCCCTTGCGTCGCGCTCGATCCCGGGCCGGCCGCGCTCACCGCGCTCCAGCGCTCGATCGCCGCGGTGATCCGCCGGGCCGCGCCGCGGGACGGCGGCCTCCTGGGCGCGCTCGCCACCGGCGATCGCACGGGCACCGAGCTCGACGCGGAGGCGCGCATCGTCCACGCGGGGCTCGGATACCTGCTCGAGCTCTACGGTCTGAGCATGGCGCTCCTGCTGTTCTTCTTTCTCTTCCTCCTTCGCCGCCACCGAATGCGCGGAAGTCAGCTGGCGTTGATCCTCATCGTCCCGCTGGCGCTCCTCTTCGGCGGGACGCCCTCGATCATCCGGATCGCGCTCCTGCTCGCGTGCCTGCTCCTTCCTTCCCTGACCCGCGGGCGGATCGACGTGTTCGACGCCCTCGCGATCGCCGTGATCGCGGTTCTGGCAGTGTCGCCGTCGGCGCTGGGCGACACGCGCTTCCAGCTCGCCTTCGCCGGCACCTCCGCGGTCGTGCGTCTCTATCCCGGGATCATGGAGAAGCTGCCGCGCCTCGGCACGATCCGCCGCTCGCTCCGCGCACCGCTCCAGCTCCTGCTGATCGCGATCGCGGTGGCGTTCGGAACGGCCGGGCTGGCGGCGCGCCAGTTCGATCGGGTCTCGCTGCTCTCCTTCGCCGTCGCGCCGCTGGCGATCGGCGCGATGATCGGGCTGATCGCTCCGCTCTCGCTGATCGGCGGAGCGCTGGCGGCGATCACGCCGGCGCTGGGGATCCCGCCGCTCTGGATCGCCGGCACCGCGCTCGAGGCGCTGCTCCGGATCCTCCCCAGCGGAGGCGCCGGCAGCATCCCCACGCCGACCGTGTTCGAGTGCATCGTCTTCTACGGCATCATGAGCTCGATCGCAGCGCCCACACCGCAGGTCGAGCGACGCGTCACACCGATGCGCGTCGCGGCCGCGCTCTCGCTCTTCCTGATCGCCTGGGTGGGCGCGGGCATCTGGGTCCGCTCGGCCGGTCACGACCTCGAGGTCGCGGTGCTCCCCACGCCGCGCGGAGTCGCCGACGTGATCCGCCTGCCGGACGACGCCGTGCTCGTGCGCGACACCGCGCCGCCGGCCGCCTGGTTCCAGATGGAGCAACGCCTGGTCAGCAATCACCTCAAGCTGCACCGCGAGACCCGGATCGACGCCCTGATCGCGGATCCCGGGGACGACCTCGAGGGCGCCCGCGAGCTCGCCCATCAGTTCCCGGTGGGCGAGGTCTGGTGGACGCGCGCACCCGCCGATCCCACGGCGCTCGAGAGCGACCGGATCCTCGACTCACCGATCCAGCGGGCCGGCACCCGCATCCGGTCGACGCCCGCCGGGGTGCGGCTCGAGCTCGAGGGCCGCTCCATCCTCCTCGCGTCGACCGCCACCTCGAGCATGGCCGCCGACGCCGTCGTCTCGCCGGACGGCACGGTCACGTCGAGCGAGGGGACGTACCGCACGGAGACCCAGGGCATGATCCGGATCCGCATCGACGAGGGCCGCCTCGAGGTGATCCCGCTGGTCTCCCGCTGAGCCGTCACGCCGGATACGTTCGGCCCTTCCACTCGATCCGAGCCCGACCGAACGACCAGCGCATCAACAGCAACCACGCCAGGAGACCGCCCACCGGTGCCAGCGGAGCGAGCCACCAGCGCGTGTGCGAGAGCCTTCGCACGTAGGCCTGTACCCAGAGGACGAAGACGTACTGGAGAAGGCCGAAGAGCGCCGCAGCGGCCGGCAGCGCGTCGAAGGAGAGGACCGTCGCGACCGCGGTGGCGGTCGGCGTGAGCGCGAGCAGCCAGATGAGGAGCGACAGGGCCGCCAACCTGGGCAGGCCGTTCAGCTGCAGGTGAACGTTGCGCGCGAAGCCTCGATGGATCTCGGCCAGCGTCGCGTACGAGGTGGTCCGCCAGAGCGCCGGTGCGCCCACGCCGAACGCGTACCTCGCCCCGGAGCGCGACAGCTCCCGGGCCAGCGCCCGATCCTCGGCGACCTCCGCCTTGACCCCCTCCATCCCGCCGGCCCGATCGAGCGCTGCGCGCGCGATCAGGAACCAACCGCCGCAGGCGGTGGAGAACGTCTCGCCGTCGGTCCGGCGCTTCCGCTCGATCGACGCCGCGATGATCGCATACAGCTGCGGCGTCACCAGGTTCGAGATCGTCGTCGGGTGGACGATCTCGCCGACCAGCGAGACGGCGTCGGCGTGGTTCCTCAATGCGAACGCCAGGCCGTTCTCGACGCTCCGCTCGCGGTGGAGGGTATCGGCGTCGGTGAGGAGCAGCCACTCACCCGTCGCGCGGGCCGCGGCGAGCCCCAGCGCGTGCGGCTTCCCAAACCAACCCTCTGGCAGCGCCTCGGTCCGGATCACCGTGAAGCGCTCGTCGGTGCCAGCGTGCTGCTTCGCCTCGTCGAAGGTCCGATCGCTCGAGCGATCGTCCACGATGATGACCTCGAAGTTCGGGTAGGTCTGGGCGCGGAGGCTGTCGACACAGGGCCCGACCTTCCCCTCCTCGTCGCGCGCTGCGATCAGTATGGACACCTTGGGCCGCGGCTCCGCGACCGCCAGCGGCTCATCGGCGGTCACCCAGTCGCCGGTTCGACGACGTGCCGCCCGCGCCGCCTTCAACAGCGTCACCCACCAGAAGGGCAACAGCAGCCCGGAGAGGACGAGGAGCGCGGTCACGGCGGGGGCGATTATCGCACACTCACCTTCGTCGACTCCGCCAGAAGCGTTGCTACACTCGAACGCCGTGGACCTCGCCGACCTGGCTGCGCTGGTCGCGGAGAATCCGGACCTGGTCGATCCGTATCTCGTCTACGCCGACCAGCTCCAAGAGACCGGTGATCCGCGGGGCGAGCTGATCACGCTGGACCGCATGCGGCTCGAATCCCCGCACGACCCCGAGCGGGTGCGGGCGGTGGCGCGCCATCTCGATCGACACCGTCACGCGCTCCTCGGTCCGCTCGTCGATCTGTCCGCGTGCCTCACCGACGTGAAGTGGCACCTCGGCTTCCTGAAGAGCGTCACGCTGCTCCATCCCCAAAACGCGCGACCCGACGAGGTGGCGGCCTGGGTGGAAGCGCTGCTCGAAGCTCCCGCGGGCCGGTTCCTCCGCGAGCTCACGCTGACGCCCTTGATGGCCGGCGACTACACCACGGTGATGCGCAGCCTGGCCCTGCGCGGCCGAAGCCTGCGCAGCCTACGGATCGGTCCCGGGTTGGGACAGTCGCCGGTGCGGATGGAGGTGAGCGGCGCCGCGAACGCGCTGCGAAGCCTCGAGTCGCTGTCGCTGGCGGCGACGTGGATCCGATTGGGCCGGCTCGACCTGCCCCGACTCCGCCAGCTCGAGCTGTGGGTCGACACGTTCTCGAGCGATCATCTGCACGCGATCGTCAACGCCGAGTGGGATTCGCTCCGGGCGCTCTCGCTGGCCTTCAGCCACGGGCGCACGGAGCTGCCGCGCCTCCTGCTCGCGCGGATGCCGCACCTCGAGCACCTTCGCGTCGGCGCCCGTGTCCCGGCCGAGCTGGCGGGCTTCGTCGGCGAGCTGGCCCGCAGCGAGCTGGCGCGCGGGCTGGTCACGCTGGCGATCGCAGGCGTCGGCCGCGACGACATCGAGCGACTGGTCGACTCCGCCGGCGCGTTCGAGTCGCTGAAGCAGCTCCGGATCCGCTCTCGAGGACAGATCGACGATCTGTTCGACCGCTTCCGGGAGCGCGGCGTGGAGGTGACGTACCGCCGCTCGCAGGAGTTCGATCCCTGGGACGAGCCGACCGACGTGGAGCCCAACGACACGCTCGACCTCGGCCTCGAGATCTCGGTGGGCGGCTGAACCGATCGCGGCCGTGTCATGTCGATCGTGTTCGTCCTGATGCTCACGATGACGGCGCCCTCCGACCCATGGCTCGGGAGCGACAAGCTCATCCACTTCGGCGCCACTGCGGTCCTGGGCGCGAGCGGCTACGCGATCGGTGCGGAGCTGGGCGAGGAGCGCGCCCCGCGCCTGGTGGTCGGGGCGACCCTCTCGCTCGGCGCAGCCGCCGCCAAGGAGCTCGCCGACTGGGCGGGGTCCGGAGATCCGTCGTGGCGTGACTTCGCCTGGAGCACCGCCGGCGCCGCTGCCGGCCTCCTGATCGCGTGGGCGATCGACGTCTGGCTGGCCGAGCCCGCCGCGCCGATCTTTCTCCGCTGGTGAGCGCGCCTCAGATCTCGGCGGGGACCGAGGATTCGTGGCGCACGATCCGCCGCACGGCCAGCGCGACCACGACGACCGCCAGCACGGCCAGGACCAGGTCGGTGACGAGCAGCAGCCACTGCCCACCGCCGTAGTGCTTGCCGACGAGCTGCCAGAGAGACGCGATGGTGGTGACGACCATGAACGCCGCCGGCAGCGCCGTGAACAGATAGCGGCGGCCGTGGGCCATCAGCCACACCGTCCCGGTCACCAGCGTGAGCGCGGCGAGCAGCTGATTGGCGGTGCCGAAGACCGGCCAGATCCGCTTCCAGTCACCGTCGTAGATCAAGACGAGGATCATCAGGAGAGGGATCGCTGTGTTGATGAGGCGGCTTTTCAGGATCCTTGGCGTCCTTGTTGCGAACACCACTCCCCACAGCTCTTCGAAGAGATACCGGGACAGACGGACGATGGTGTCGGTGGTGGTGACGAGGAAGCCCTCGAGCAGCAGGATGCCGAACAGCGTCCCGAACACAGGAGAAAGATCGAAGCCCTTGTGGAGGGCGCCGCCGATCGCGGCGGCGAACGCGAGCGCAGCGTTGCCCTTGCCGAGGTGGCCGTGATCGTCGACCGGCCAGACGATGTGGTTGTAGCCGGCCTGTCCGAGACCGGCCAGGATGACCAGCGTGACGCAGATGCCGAGCAGCGCCTCGCCGAGCATCGCTCCGTAGCCGATCGGCAAGATGTGTCGCTCCTGCGCGACCTGCTTCGCCGTGGTGCCGCTCGCCACCAGCGCGTGGGCTCCCGAGATCGATCCGCACGCCACCGTCACGAAGAGCACCGGCCACATCGATCCGAGCGCGCCCGCGGCCGGTGAATCGCTGGCAGCGAAGGCGGGGCCGTCGATGGTCACGCCGTGGAAGCCGCACGCCAGCACGCCCGCGACCATCGCCACGATGCCCGCGTAGAGGAACTGGACGTTGGTGAAGTCGCGCGGCTGGATGACGACCCACACCGGGATGAAGCCGGCGACCAGACAATAGAGCGCGACGATGTAGATCCAGATCTGCGGATCGATCGAGAGCGGGACGACCAGCCCGATCCACACCGACAGTCCGCACACCACCAGCGACAGCGTCACGGACATGCCGAGCGAGAGGCCCCTTCGATACATGAGCCAGCCGATCAACGGCGCGGCCGCCGTCATGACCACCACCGAGGTGCTGGCCACTCCGCCGATGACGCCGTGGACGACGCCGTCCTTCACCACCGTGGCGAGCAGCGTCTGATCGGGGGCAAGGTCGAGCGCCTCGAGCGGATAGGTGGACGTGAGCGCCACGGCCACCAGATCGAGGAAGGCGGCGCCGACGAGCACGCAGAGGATCACGGCAAACGCCAGGAAGAGCACGTAGCCGGTGGTGCCGAGCACGCCACGCGTCACCTCCGCGATCGACTTGCCGCCGGAACGAACGCTGAGGAACAGCGCGGTCATGTCGTGCATCGCGCCGATGAAGACGACGCCGAGCAGGATCCACGACCAGGTGGGGACATAGCCGAACGCGAGCGCGACGGTCGGCCCGACGATCGGCCCGGCGGCCGCGATCGAGGCGTAGTGGTGCCCGAACAGGACGACCGGGTTCGCGGGGACGTAGTCGACGCCGTCGTCGAGCGCTCTCGCCGGCGTCTCTCGGCTGTCGTCGACGCCGAGCCACCGGGCCACGCGGCGGCCATAGAAGAAGTACCCGAGCCCCAGGACGATCAGGGCGAAGACCATGGGAAGCGCGGCGTTCATGGGTTCTCGGGCCCCATCCTACCGTTTCACTGTCCGTAGCGGAGGACGATCTCCCGGTTTCTGTCCTGCCGGCCGTAGAGCTCGACCGTCCGATCCGGCCATCGGACCTCGAGCGTGTCGACCTCGGCCGACCCCAACCCGAAGTACAGCGCCAGATCGCTCCCGGAGCCGAGGCTCGTCCCCGCAATCACCGCGCGCAGGAGCGAGCGCCCGTCGCTGAGGCGCGCGATCACCTGGGCGCCGACCGCGTCGTGGTTCACCGCTCCGTCCCCGAGCAGCCGCACGGAGAGCCATCCGGCGGAGGCCGGGAGCGGCCGGTGGTGGAAGAGCTGATAGCCGACGTCCCAGTCGCCGACGACGAGATCGATCCCGCCGTCCCGATCGTAGTCCGCCACCGCCACGCCGATGGAGTAGCGCGGATCGTCAGCGCCGCTCTCGGCGGAGACGTCGGCGAACGTCCCGTCGCCCCGATTCTCGAACAGACGGTTCGCGTTGCCGAATCCGAAGACGCGCCCGACCGCGACGTACAGATCGAGGTCGCCGTCGGCGTCGTAGTCGATGAAAGCGGTGCCCCAGCTGGTGTTGCCGGCGATGACGCCCGCCTCTGCGCTAACGTTCGAGAAACCGCCGTTCTCCTGGCGGAGGAGGACCTCGGCGCCGGTGTTGGACATGTACAGATCGAGATCGCCGTCTCCGTCGTAGTCGCCGACCGCCAGGCCCATGCCGTCGATCCGGGCGTCGGCGCCGCTGGGGATGGCAAGCTCGGTGAAGCACCACCCGTTGCAGCCGCTCCCATCGTTCCGCCAGAGGACGTTGCGATTGAGCGGGCGATCGGAGGCCGGCTCGCCCGGAGAGCCCTTGTCGTTGACGAGATAGAGGTCCACGTCGCCGTCGCCGTCGTAGTCGAAGAAGCTGGCGACGAACCCGAGACCGCTCAGGTGATCGAGATCGAGGAGAGAGGAGACCTCGGTGAACTTGCCCTCGCCGTCGTTGTGGTAGAGGTGGTCGCGCGCAGCGTCGTGATCGCCGAGGCGGCACTCGTAGCAGAACCAGTTGGCGACGTAGAGGTCGAGCAGGCCGTCACCGTCATAGTCGCCGAAGGTGGCGGTCTCGCCCTTTCCGGGGTTCCCGAGGCCGATCTCGCCGGTGACGTCCACGAAGACGCCGCCTTCGTTCCGGAACATGACGTCGGGGCCGAGGTTGAGGACGTAGAGGTCCTCGTCGCCGTCGTTGTCGTAATCGACGAAGATCGCACCGCCGCTGACGGCGTCGGCAAGCCCGATCTCGCCGGCGTCCTCGACCAGGTCGAAGCCGCCCTGTCCATCGTTGTGGAGCAAGCGGTTGGGGCCGGTGCTGTCGGTCAGATACAGATCGAGCCAGCCGTCCTGATCGTAGTCGCCCCAGGCCTGGCCGGTGACGTAGTAGTCGGGCCGGAAGCCGCGGGGCGCGCCGAGCTCGACCGTCTCGAAGCTGGGACCAAGCGCCGACTCCACCTGGGGCGACGGCACCGAGAGGGGCGGCGCGTCGATCGCGACCACCGGCAGGGTAGAGCCCCGGACCGCGCGCTCCACGGATCGCGGCGACGGCCCCGGGCGATCCTCGGGGACCCGGCCGCCGGCGAGGTTGGGCGCGCCCTCGAAGCGGCATCCCGCAAGACAGCTTGCGAGCATCGCGATCCCGAACGCGCGCATCAGGCCTGGAAGGCACTTCGCCATCCCCTCGACCTTCCGTCCATACTCGAATAACCCCTCGGCGTACTGGCCACGGCGGCCGCGTAAGCGCCGTGTATTTGATCTGGCTGAGTCCTTCCCTCCACAGTCGGAGAGAGTGAGCAGCCTTCTCACCTTCATCGACGATTCGGTGCGGGCTCGCCCCGGGCCCCCGGGGTTCGTCGGCGACCTCTGCCTGGTCGAGCGGTGCGCGCGCCTCGATCGCTACTGGCACCTCTCAGCCACCCGCGCCGGGGTGACCTTCGGCTACCTCGACGGGGTTCCGGAGGGATCCACTGCGCTCTTGATATTCGACGAGGCAGAGGGCGAGGCCATCGTTCAAGGCGCGCCGTGCGCGGGCTCGTTCCGGATTGCGGGTGAGTCGACCCAGCTGAAGGCCCTCTTCGATCGCTACCTCGGCGGCTCCAGCTGGTTGGCTGTGCGGGCCGGTCAGACGAAATAGGAGACAGCACTTGCGGATTCCCGACCTCAACGAAGTGGTGAGCCGGTGGAGCGACGTCCGCCTGGACAACGACGAGTCCGTCGAGCAGCACGTGGGACGCCTCCGGGAGGCGTTCGTCCGCGAGCACGCGGGCCGTTTCATCAACACGCGTCAAGCGCTCGACTTCGTCCGCGAGCACCTCCCCTATCTGCCCGCGACGGAGCAGGCGGGCGTCGCGAAGCAGCTCGTCGAGGACGCGGACCAGCGCGTCCACTGGCCGGTCGAGGGCGGTGGGAATCGCCGAGGGCTGACCGGCGCGCAGCTGCGAGAGCGGCAGGAGATCGTGCTGAGGGCGCTCGGCGAGTTCATCGAGGAGGCTCGCAGCGGGACGCTCGGCGTCGACGATTTGGCGCGCTCGCTGGACCTGCTGAGATGCAAGCCGCTCGGCCGCTCCGGCGCGCAAGGTGTCGCGGGGATGCACCCGAGCTACCAGTCCGGCTTTGACGGCACCATCCTCCACGTCGGTGAGCACCTGGTGACGGTGCTCGAGGTACCGTCCGTCGCCGTCCATCAACCCTGCCGTCCCGGCGCCCAGCGCGAGACCTACGGCGACGTGACGCGCCAGGGCGACCAGCTCGCCTTCACCGGCTGGGTGCCCTCGAACGACGGCTATCTCCAGGTCCAGACGCGGATCGACGCCGAGCGGAGCGACGGTCCCCTCACGGAGCGAGAGCGCACCGCCGTCTCTTCCCTCGCGACGACCCTCCGCAAGGCGTTCGTGGCCGACTTCGTCCCGACGCGTCACCTGCAGTGGATCGGCTCCGAGGCCGCCGGTCAGGGCGTCATTGCCCGTCCGTTCGATCGCTACCGCGCCCTCGCGAACGGCGCCTACGTCCGGACCCCCGAGGGTGAGGGCTCCGTCCAGCACGCATTCACCGACGGACGGCCCAGCACCTCGAGCTTCTCGGTCGGCCCGGTGTTCTTCAGCGTGCTGCACGGCGCTCCCGCCCACCGATTCGACCGCTCCGCGGGCAGGGACAGCTCCTTCCAGGTGCTCTCTCACGAGCACGGCAACGCGCTGCAAGTGCAGGTCAGCTTGCGGAACGGCGACACCGCCTACGCCACTCTCACGAACCAGCCGTCCCGCCAGGCAGCCGAACGACAGCTGCACGACGTCCTGGCGCTGGCCGACAAGGTCTTCTCCTGAGCACTCTCCCGGGTTGCGCCTCCCCAAAGAAGTGGGTTTGATCCGCGCCGAGCGGAAGAAAGTGCGCTTCGACTCCTTCGACTTCGTCCTCTTCCTCCTGCTCGTCCTGACGGTCTATCACCTCGTCCCCCACCGGCCGCAGAACCTGCTCCTCCTGGCGGCCAGCCTCTTCTTCTACGGCTACTGGGACTGGCGCTTTCTCGGCCTTCTCCTGGTCACGGTGGTGATCGACTACCTGGCGGCGATCGGGATCGAGAACGCACGGTCGGAGCGCTCGCGGAGGGGGCTGTTGTTCGTGAGCGCCGCGGTCAGCTTCGGCATCCTCGCCTACTTCAAGTACTTCAACTTCTTCATCGACAGCATGAACGGGCTGCTGGCCCAGCTCGGGATCTCGGGGGTCCGCAACGGGCTCGAGATCGTCCTGCCGGTCGGAGTCTCGTTCTACACCTTCCAGACGATGAGCTACGTGATCGACGTGTATCGCCGCCGGCTAACGGCGACCCGGCGCTTCACCGACTTCGCGCTCTTCGTGACGTTCTTTCCGCAGCTGGTCGCCGGTCCGATCGAGCGCGCCTCGGCGCTGCTCCCCCAGCTGGAGAATCCGCGACGGCTCCGCTTCGCCGAGCTCCGCGAGGGCTCGTGGATGATCCTGTTCGGCTACTACGCGAAGGTGGTGGTCGCGGACAACCTGGCACCGTGGGCCGAGCGCGCGTTTCACCACGCCGGCACCGCCAGCCCGCTGACCGTGGTCACCGGCGTGTACGCATTCGCGTTCCAGATCTACGGCGACTTCCTCGGCTACTCGAGCATCGCGCGCGGCGTCGGTCTCTTGTTCGGCGTGCAGCTGATGCACAACTTCCGAATGCCGTACTTCGCGGCCAACCCGTCCGAGCTCTGGCGCCGCTGGCACATCAGCCTCTCCACCTGGCTGCGCGACTACGTGTACATCCCGCTGGGCGGCAACCGGCGCGGCGAGCGCCGTACGTACCTCAACCTGATCGCCACCATGACGCTCGGCGGGCTCTGGCATGGCGCCGCCTGGCACTTCGTGATCTGGGGCGTCTACCACGGCGTGCTGCTGGCGGTGCACCGAGCCGCGTTCGGCGCGCGCGAGAGGGCGAGCGCGGTACCGCGGATCGTGCGCGCGTTCTTCTTCTTTCAGCTCGTGTGTGTGGGCTGGATCCTCTTTCGGGTCGAGCGGCTCTCGGAGGTCCCGCTGCTGCTCTCGAAGATGGCCCGCGGCCTCCTTGATCTCCGCCGTGCAGATCCGCTGCAGGTGAAGCTCTGGCTCCTGGCGGTGCTCCTGGCGCTACCCCTGCTGGTCGTCGATCTCGCCCGCGAGCGCGCGCGGGACATGGACGTGGTCTGGTTCGAGTGGTCGCGGTCCGCTCAGGCCGCCTTGGGGGGCGCGCTGTTCCTGTTGATCCTGTTCGCCGGCGTCGTGGAGGGTGGTGACTTCGTCTACTTCCAGTTCTGAGCGCCTTCGGCTCGGCGTGCCGGCGCTGATGATCGCGGCGGCGCTGGCGGGCGCAGGGGTCGGGCTCCGCACCCTCCGAACCCTCCTCCCCAACCCGGAGTGGGGCGACGCACGCGTCAGGGTCCTCTTCCTCGGCAGCTCGCACGTCGACGGCGGCATCACGCCGGCCCGCATGCCGGTGCCGGCGGCTCGGATCACGCACGCCGGCGCCGAGATCGATCTTCTGGCCCGCGCCTATCTCTCGCACCGGGATCGTTGGCCGCGCCTCCAGGTCGTGCTGATCGAGGTGGACGAGGTGACCCTGCTCGGCGATCGCGCCTGGAACCACCGGTTCGACCTGACGCCCCTCGCGGGCGATCTCGATCTGGATCCGTGGGAGCTGCCCCGGAAGGACGACCCGATCCCGCGCGCCGTCTGGATCGTGCGGAACCTCCTCCGCGGCCGCGGCCTGGCGGGGCTCGATCCGAGCCGCCGCTTCACGCTGGCGAACCTCGAGCGACGCCTGCAACCGACCCCCGACGAGTGGATCCAGGATCGCTCACCACCGCCCGCGCCGGCGCGGACCTCCACGCTCTCGCGATCGCTCTCGGAGCGCGGCGTCGAATACCTGCGTCAGACCGCGGCCGACCCGCGCTTCAACGTGGCGGCGCTCATCGAGCTCACACGCGCGCTCCGGGCCCGCGGCATCGACGTCATCCTCCTCACGCTCCCCGACCACCGCTTCTATCGTGCGGTTCGGCCCGAGGCGTGGCAGCGGTTGGTGGAGTCGACGGTCGAGTCGGTGCGCGCCGCCGCCGGCGAGCCGATCCCGCACTGGGACTATCGCGCGGACGACCGCTTCTCCGACGACGACTTCAACAACGCGACCCACCTCGACCCGCGGGGCGCAGCGCGCTTCACCGACCTGATCGCAGAGCGGCTGGCTTCGCGCGCGCGTCAGTGAAGGATCAGCCCGTCCAACCAGACGTAGTACGTGCCGTAGTCCCAGGTATCGGTGTGCACCTCGAGCCAGTCCACGTCCGTCAGCACGGGCGCGCCGGTCTCGGTGCGGGTCCATCCCTGTCCGCCCGCCAGCGGGACGTCGACGTAGATCCACTCGCCGGCCTCGAGCGGGAGGAGGTTGCTGTCCGGGGTGAGCGTCACCGTCCCGGACGCGGACCCGAGGACGAACGTGGGGAAGTTGCCTTGCCAGCCGAACATGTTCCGGTTCTGCGAGCGGAAGAAGCCGGCCAGGTGCGTGAAGCTGGAGAAATCCCAGGCGGCCTGGCGGTCCGGCGGGGTGAACGCCGCGAAGTCGTACGGATCATCGGTCGCGATCCGGATCGACGCGCCTCCGCTCACCGAAGCGCTCGTGTCTTCGACGATGACAGTGGTGCACGCGGGGTCGGTGCAGCGCCACGACCAGTCGAGCGCCGTCGCACCAATCTCGAGGCCGTCCGGAAGCACCGCCACGGTCGCGAAGGCGAGGCCGGCGAGCGCGCCGTCGTCGGCGGTCACCGCCACGTCCCACAGGCCGGCGGAGGGGAACGTCAACTGGACTTGCGAAGCTCCGGGAGCCACCAGAAGCGCCTCGGGGAGCGCGGCCGGGACGAACCGAGCACCGGAGCGTTGCACCAGCCAGTGATAGCCGAGCGCCGCGCCCTCAGGATCGCTGGAGGCCGAGGCGTCGAGCGTGACCTCGACGCCCGCGGTGGCCGAGATCGGGGCGAGGCGTGCCTCGGGCGGACGGTCCTGCGGATCCGCGCCGCACGCGCCGACCGTCCAGATCCCCTCCACCTCGGCCGCGGGCGTGGCGGCGACCGTGCTCATGCCGTCGCCGCAGTTGGATCCCATCACCAAGCCTCGCGTCGAGGCGACGAAGACGTCGCAGCCGGTGAACGGGGAGCACGGCCCGTTGTTCGCGAACGCGTTCCGCTGGATCACCAGCTGGCTCGAGTTGGCGAGGTTCGGCCCCATGCGGTCGAGCGGATCCCAGGCCTGGATCTCACGGCCGGTGAGGAGGACGCCGGTGCGCCCGTTATCGGTGATGACGTTGTCCTCGATGACCGTGTGGCGGTCCTCGCCAATCTGGATCGAGATGCCGTCGACCAGGTTGCGCTCGACCAGATTGCCGCGGACGACACCGAGGTCGGTCCCCCCCAGCCAGAGCCCATACGTGCTGTCGGAGGCGATGTTGTCGATGAAACGGTTGCCGTCGCACCAGCACTCGATCGCGTTGTGCGGCGAGAACGAGGTGTCGTTGCCCTCGATCAGGTTCGAAGTGGCGCAGCCACCGATCACGCTCCGGACGAAGATGCCGTCCCCGCCGTAGGTGGTGTCGTTTCGGATCAGCTCATTGTCGCTCGAGAGAGCGTCGACGATGATCCCGGCCGAATCCTTGGTGTCGATCCCGTACCAGCGACCGGGGAACGACAGCTGATCGCCGCGGATGCCCCAGGAGAGGTCGTTTCCCTCCAGCCGATCACGGTGCGCGTTCACCAGCGTCGCACCGGTGTTCGAGCAGTGGTCGGCCGTGTTGGTCGAGATCGTGTTGTCATCGCTCCCCCGGAGCTCGATGCCGTTCCAGTTGCGCGCGAAGCTGCTGTTCGAGACCGTGCTGCTCCGGGTGTTCTCGAGCCGGATCCCGCCGCCCTGCACCGTGTCCTGCACCCAATCGGCGAGCGGGTCGGTGAAGTTGTCGGAGAGATCCGCCGACTCGACCGCGAGACGCTCCACCTCCCGCGCCACCAACCCGTAGCGGAAGCCGTGCACGCCGCACCCGACCACGCGGACGTCCTGGACGCCGTCGATGAGGATGCCGACGGTCGGGTCCTCGGTGGTGCCGAAGCCGGAGGCGCCGGAGAAGACCGTGTCGAGGCAGGTGACGGTGACGCCGCTGGCGACGACCTGCAGCGCGGCGTGGCGGGTCGCGTCGGCGGCGATCGAGAGCTGGCCCGGGCAGAAGGTGACCGAGCGGCTGATCTCGACCGGTGTGGAGGGCGCCGGCTCGCACGGTGTGCCGGCGTCCGAGCCCCCGTCCGGTTCGTCCCCGGCGTCGGACATCTCCTCCGTGCCTGCGTCGGAGCCCGCGTCCGCCTCCTCCACCCCCGCGTCGAAGGCCGCGTCGAGCCCGTCCGGCGCGCCGCTGTCGGGCGTGGCATCCGGACGCTGGACCGCGGGCGACGCCGGGCAGGCGCACAGACACAGCGCGAAGATCGACAACCCAACGCCACGCATGACGGTCGATGTAGTCACGGCGATTGCCGGAGCACGATTACTCGGCCACGGTAATCGACGTCTGGTAGATCCTCCCATCTCACGCGATGCTCGGTACCCGTGGATCCCGCGCACACTCGAGGCGGCTGGCTTCCGGGGCTGCTGGCCCTCCTGCTGGTGGCGTGCGATCCGTCGGCGAGCCTGTTCGTCGAGCGCACTTGGCCCGCCGACCAGACTGCGTTGCTCACGATCACGGGAGGAAATCTGGTGCCACTCGAAGCGCGCCCGCGGCTCCTCCCGCCGGAGGGAGCGACGGAGCTCTCGATCGCGTTGCCCTCGAAGATCCAGATCTTCGTCGACACCTATGCGCCCGGTCGCATCGACCGTGCCTGCGCGCCCGCGTACGACGGGGACCCACTGCCGCCGGCCGACGCCTCCTGGACGTCGGGCCTGGTTCCCAGCAACTCGCAGACGATCGTGCTCCACGAGGGCTCGGTCTCCTCGCGGCCGATGCTGGCAGGCCGCTCCTGCGTCCCGCGTGATCTCTGCAGCGAGGTGCGGGTCACGATCTATCAAAGCCCCGTGGAGGACGATCTGCGATCGCTCGTGCTGGCGAACGATCGGGCGTTCGTGCTCGGCAAGAGCTTCGAGCTCATCACCGTCGATCCGGAGGGCCCCCGGACGCTCCCCTCCGATCCCCGCCTCACGGGCGACTCGGGCGGTCTGGTCGACGACGGCCGGGGAGGCTTCATCGCGAAGGACGAGCAGAAGGCGTTCTTCGCCCTCGATGGAAGCGGCGCAGTAACGGCGACCTGGACCGCCCCCGAGAGCATACGCGGCCTCTTCAGGGGCGACGGGACGATCCTCGCGCTGACCAGCACCAGCCCGCGACGGATCGTGGAGCTCACCGCGGGATCCACGATCGCGGCCCCCTTCTCGACGCCGCCGGCCGATCTCTCCGAGCTCGCGATCGTCCGGCGCGACCTGATCGCCGGCTGGAGCAAGACCGACCTGTACCTGTTCGACGGCCGGCGCTGGGACTACCAGCTCCAGGCGATCGAGCTCGACAGCGTCGCCGGGGACGAAGACGAGCTGATCGCGCTCCAGTCTCTCCGGACCACCTTCCTCCAAAGAGACGGTTCGTGGCTCGAGATCCCGTTCGCGCCGGTGATCTCACCCAAGGCGACGGCACTCGGCGCCGGCCACTTTCTGGTCGTCGGTGAGGCGGGGCGCGCGGCGATCTGGGACGGCGATCGGTGGTGCGAGATCGAGACGGAAGCGGGCAACTTCCAACGCGTTGAGGTGTCGTCCGACGCGCGCGTCGTGTGGGCGATCTCGTACCGCGAGATCGTGCGGTTCGAGCTGCCGCCGCGCTCCTAGGAGCGTGTAGCGCGTAGCGCTACCGCGAGCCCGGTCCCGGTCCCGGTCCCGGTCCCGGTCCCGATGGCGATCATGCAGCCCGGCGTGCGTTCATCGACTTGATGAGGCGCGTGAGCATCTCGACAACGCGCTTGAGCTTGGCTCTGGCGGCTTGGACCTTCTGCTCGTTGGCGAGTCGGCGCCTCGAGCAGGTGTGGAGTGAGGCGGCGCTTTCGGTGCCAGAGCGAAGTGCCATCCGGTAGAAGCAAGCCTTCTCGAGAGTCGACGCAGGACCACTTCGGCGAGCGCTTCAAGTTTCGAGCCGCCACGCGTCGATACGCGACGCCCAGCGCGCGGCTCAAGAACGCCTCGCAGGATGGGCCGGACCTCGGGTTTCGGCGGGCGCGGATCGCGGCGAAAGTGTGAACGTTTCGGAGCCGGCCGACGAAAACTCGGTGTGGGGCTGCGGGCCGAACGGGCGGGGGTGTCGGTTCTGGGGGACGGCCTGCAGCCCGTGCTCCCGACGGACCCGGCGCCGCCCTCGCGCCTCGAGCCCCCCGTGCTCGCGCCCGGGCTGACGCATCGTGCGAAGACCGACGTCTCGGGCAAGTCGACCGCCGTCGCGCGCGAGATCGAGCTCCGGAAGGCCTCCCTCAGCCCCTCGCGGCTCGAAGCCCTCTCCGCGCTCGAGCTCGGAGTGGATCAGTTGGCCGAGGTACGCTCCGCGCTGCGCGCCCGGATCAGGAAGGGGCTCGCCGTCGAGGGCTCGGAGATCGCGGCGCTGCCCGCGTTCGTCGGAGCGCCCGACGCCTCGCTGCGTGGCGAGGCGCTGGTGCTGGACACGGGCGGCACCAACATGCGCGCCGCCCGAGTTCGACTGGGCGGTGAGCGCGGCGCGGAGCTCGTCGACGGCCCCGTGCAGCGGCTCGTCCCTGGTCGGGAGGAGTCGATCACGCGGGCGGCGTTCTTCGGCGCGCATCGAGACCTCGTCGGCGAGCTCGAAGACGCGGCCGGTCTCCCGGTCGGCTATTGTTTCTCCTTCGGCTCCGAGATCCTCCCGGACGGCGACGCGCGGTTGCTCCGCTGGTCGAAGGGCATCCACGTCCCGGACGTCGAGGGCACGCGGGTGGGTGCCGCGCTCCACGACGCGCTCACCGACGGAGGGCTCGCGCCCGGCCGGGTCTCGGTCCTCAACGACACCGTGGCGGCGCTGCTCGGCGGCGCGGCGGCCTACGCGTGCGACGGCTTCGCCGACTTCATCGGCCTGATCGCGGGGACCGGTCACAACATCGCCTCCTTCGTCGACCCCGAATCCATGCCGAAGCTCGGCGACTCGAAGTGGACGGGGCGGATGGCCGTCAACCTCGAGACCGGCAACTTCTCGCCGCCGCACCTCACGAAGTGGGACGTGGCCGTCGATGCCGCCATGGACAACGCCGGTTTCCATCGCTTCGAGAAGGCGGTGTCCGGCTACTACCTCCCGTTCATCTTTCAGCAGATCGTGCCCGAGCTCGAGGGCTTCGATCCCGAGGCCGGTTCGCGCGTCCTCGCCGAGCTGCGCGACGATCCCTCTCAGACGGCGCTGGTCCGCAGGGCCGCCGCGCTCCTCCTCGATCGCTCCGCCGACCTGGTGGCAGCCTCGCTCGCCGCGGTCGCAGACGTCTCGTCGGCCAAGGAGGGCACGATCGGCATCCTCGCCGAGGGCGGGCTGTTCTGGCGCATCCCGGGCTACGCCGCGCGCGTCGAGCACACTCTTTGTGCGCTCCTCGCCGGCGGCCCGGTGAACGTGCGCATCCTGAAGCTCGACGATGCCAACCTGTACGGAGCCGCGAGCGCCGCGCTGATGCGCTCACGCTGACCGCGCGGCCGCGCATTTCAAGGTCGGAACGCTCTGAGAGGACGAGCAAGATTCGTCCCGCCTCTCGATCCATCAGGGGGACGCCGGCGCGAGCCTGGCCGAGTGGCGCGTCGATGGATGGGCCAACGGGATCCGCGACATCGCGCTGGACGGCAATCGAATCCTGCTCCTGGTCGACGGAGGCGTCGAGCGCGTCGACCTCACGCGTTGACCGCCAGGAGCGCCCCGAGGCGATTCCGCCCCGGGGGTGTCAGTCGGCGACAGCTTCCGAGGTCAGGGCCGCACTCTGCGAGGTCGGTCCCGCGTTTGCTTTCGTTCACTCCCGGGAGAGCGAACGGCCATGCTCGAACGCGGAACGACGGCAGTCATCAGCCAGGCCTCGTCAGGGCCTCCGTGAGCGATCGGGCTCGAGTGCGCCGGTGTGCGGCGATCCTGATCGCGTCCTCGCTTCAATGGCCGGGCGCCGGGCGAGCCGAACCGGCGCCCGGCGAGGGCGGAGCATCGCGCACGGCCACCACCGCCGGCGATCCGCGCGTGCGGATCCGCGCTGAGGAAGAGGACGGGCTCGACCTGGGCCGACTCGTGCTCGATCTCCCGGCCCACCTGCTCGAGCTGGCGTTCGTCCCGCTCCTGCCGTTGATCGTCCTCGACGA
Source organism: uncultured delta proteobacterium (assembly GCA_963803435.1). Taxonomy (GTDB): domain Bacteria; phylum Myxococcota; class Kuafuiibacteriia; order Kuafuiibacteriales; family Kuafuiibacteriaceae; genus CAWDML01. Next base: position 3,241,914 of record CAWDML010000001.1, read on the forward strand.
GCGGTACGCGATCGGTAAGCGGCTCTACGATCTCTTCACCAACGACGACCGCACGCTGGCCCTCGTCCCCTTCGTCACCCCCCTCGACTCGTCGGGGCTCGGCTTCGGCGCGGCGCTGATTCACCAGCCGCACGAGGTCGGCGTGCGCACGGTCGTCATCGGGCTGGCGCACCTGAACGGCGACTACCGGATCTTCGGCGATGTCTCCCACGCGCTGGACCGAACCCACCTCTCCCTCCTCGTCCACGGGGAGAGCCAGCTCGACAGCGACCGACGCTACTACGGCACGGGCCGGGGCACGACCCAGAGCGCCAAGCATCTGTTCTCCTACGAGGCGGCCGACGCAGCCGCCGGAGTGCAGTGGGTCGAGCCTCGCCGCGGTGAGCTGAGCCTCGGGCTCTCTGCCGGGATCAACCGCAGCCTCACCGAGCCAACCGACGCGCACGGCGCTCCCTCCGTGCGCCCGCACGGGGAGCTCGAGCCACCGCCGGGGTTCGGCCAGCAGCTCGCCTACGGCCAGGGCCTCCTCGACGCCGGCTTCGCCACCCGCGATGCCAACGGTCGGCTCCACCGCGGCCTCGAGCTGTACGGCCACGTCCAGGTCGCCAGCGCGATCGACGCGCACCCCGAGCTCTCGGGGATCCAGGGCCGGCTGGAGGTCATCGGGCACATCCCGATCTTCGGGCACGAGCGCATGCTGGTGCTGGCGGCGCGCGGCACCTGGGCCGCTCCTCTCGGGGCGGGCCGGGAGGTGCCCTTCTTCCTCTACACGTTCTACGGCGGGCCGGACGCGCTGCGCGGCTACCCTTCGTACCGCTTCGCCGGGCTCTTCTCCTGGTGGAGCACGGCCGAGTATCGCTATCCGATCTATCACGTTCCCTCGACCGACCTCCGCTGGAGCGCGGCCTGGTTCGGCGAGGTGGGGCAGCTCGGCGATCACGCAGGTGATCTCGCGAGGGGACCGCTCCCGTTCTCGTTCGGCGCGGGGCTCACGCTGGAGAGCATCGACGCCGTCCTGGCCCGCTTCCAGATCGCCGGCTCGCCGGAGGGCGTGCAGCTCACCGCTGCGATCGGAGGCCTCCGGTGAGGGGGTGGCTCAACCCCGCGATCGCGCTCGCCGTCGCGAGCGCCTGCGCGACGCCGTCGTGGCACGGGCCGCCCTACGACCAGCAGTTCCAGGTGGCGCCGCCGCCGATCCTCCATCCGGCGCCGCCGAAGCGGGAGGTCTCGCCGCACTGGGACCGGTTCTCCTCGCTGATCCCGGAGTCGCTCGCGAATCCGCTCCGCGGCGCACGGATCCTCGGCGCCTCGAGGGCGCTCGACGTCAACGACTTCGGTGAGGTGATCGACTCGCCCTGGTTCGAGAACCGGATCGGCCGCCGGCGCATGACCGCGGAGGAGATCACGCACGGCCCCAACCGACTCACAGGCCCCGCGCCCGGACCGCTGCTCGTGTTGAGCGGGAAATCGGAAGGCGTGACGCCGGGCCTGGTGGTGAAGGACAGCGACGGCCATACCTTTCTCGTAAAGGTGGACGCGCCCGCCTTCCGCGGCCTCGGCTCCGGGGCCGAGGTCATCGCGACCAAGCTCCTCTACGCGGCCGGATATCACGTGCCCGAAAACTACCTGGTGGACCTCTCGCTCGATCGGCTCGTGCTCGGTGACGGCGCCACCACGAAGGGACGCTACCGGCAGAACGTACCGCTCGACGCGGAGACGTTCGCGCAGCTCCTGAATCGGATGGCCCCGTCCTCAGGAGGCACCCCGCGCACGCTGTTCAGCCGGATCATCGACGGCACGGTGCTGGGACCGTTCCCCTTCGAGGGCGCCAGCGCCGATGATCCGAACGATCGGATTCCGCACGAACGCCGCCGCAGCGTGCGCGGGATGTGGGTCTTCGCGGCCTGGCTCGACAACGCGGACATGCGGCCGGCCAACACCCTCGACGCCTTCGTACCCGTGAATGAGGACGGGCTCGGCTTCGTGGAGCACTACTGGATCGACTTCGGCTCCGCCCTCGGATCGTCCGCAGGAGTGCCGAAGCCCGCCGACTACGGCCGCGAGTATTCGATCGACTGGGCCAAGATCCTCTTCCGTACGATCTCCTTCGGGGCCACGCGGGGACCGTGGGATCCGCTCGCCCTCGCGCGCTTCACGTGCGTGGGACGGTTCGACGCCGTGGCCTTCGACCCGCGGGCCTGGGTCCCGCTGAATCCCGCGCGCCCCTTCCAGCTGGCGTCCCCGCTCGACACGTTCTGGGCGGCCTCGATCCTGGCCCGGTTCACCGAGGACGATCTGCGCGCGGTGGTGGCGGAGGCGCGCTATCCCAGCACCGGGGCCACCGACTACGTCGTCGCCGTACTTCGTGCGCGCCAGCGAGCGCTGCTGCGCTTCGCCTTCGAGCGGGTGCTTCCGCTGGTTGATCCGACGATCCACGGCGATCGACTGGTAATGACGGACCTGGCCGTGACGGCGGGCCTGATCGACCAGGCCCGCTACCGGGCGACGGTCCGCGTCGAGGGCGGGGAGGCGCGAACGACCAGGGCCGGCCGTGCCGAGGTGCGCCTCGGCCCCGGCCTTCCGCGCGACGGCTTCGTGAGCGTCACCTTCGAGCGTCGGGGCTCACCGGGGTCGGTGGAGGTCGAGCTCATGACGGCTGGCGGCCGCGTGCTCCCCGTCGGGATCACGCGGCCGCATCCGCAGTGACGTGCGCTCAGCGCGGAAGCTTCGCGGCCAGCACGTCGTGCGGCTCGATCCTCGGCGGCGCCGCCAGGAGCTCGCCAGCCTTCGCCATCAGCGCGGCGGCGATGTCCCCGTTCAGGTGGGCCTTGCGTCCCTCCTCGTCCTCGAACGCATCGAACACGGCGAACGTGGTCGGTCCGAGCTGCACCGCGAACCAGACCACCGTCCGAGCCTCCGCGTTCGCGAGCGGGAGCGCGGACTGCAGGAGCTTCTTCACCTCCTCTGCCTTCTCCTTCTTCGTCTCGAGCCTTACCCAGAGTCCTAGTTTGACCATGGCGCCAGGCTAGCTGCTCGGAGCGTTCGAGGCCTCTGTCCAAATCGACAAATATGATACTGTTCTTGCCAATGCGCATCCACGTGCTCGCCCTGGGCGGCGCCTTCGACACCGGCCTCGCCGCCGTGCTCGACACCTTCGGAGTCGCCGACGAGCTGTCGCACGCCGGCCGCAAACCGGCGCGCCGCTTCGAGGTTGAGCTGGTCTCGGTCCGGAAGAGCGTGCGGACCGGGCGCGGCCTCCAGGTCCCTGCGCGGACGGTCTCGAAGGCCGACCGACCCGACGTCCTCTTCGTCGCTGCGCTCGACGCGAAGACGCCCGATTCGCTCGAGCGGGCGCTGGCCACCAAGGAGGTCCGCGACGCCGCGCTCTACCTGCGCTCCCTACCGAACGGGACCCTGGTGGTGGCGGCGTGCACCGCCACGTTCGTCCTCGCCGAGGCCGGGCTGCTCTCGGGACGCCGCGCCACCACGACGTGGTGGTTGGCGCCCATGTTTCGCCAGCGCTATCACGACGTACAGCTCGACGAGTCCGAGATCATCGTGCCGGCGCGGAGCGTCGTCACCGCCGGCGCAGCCCTCGCCCACCTCGATCTAGCGCTGTGGATCGTGCGCCGCCAGAGCCCCTCGCTGGCCGCGCGGGTCGCCCGCTTTCTCGTCGCCGATCTGCGGCCGAGCCAGGCCGCCTACGTCATCCCGGATCAGCTGGCCCACTCGGATCCGGTGGTCGAACGGTTCGAGCGGTGGGTGACCCGCCACCTGGCGGAGGGCTTCTCGTTGAACACGGCCGCCCGGGCGGTCGGCGTGAGCTCGAGGACCCTCGCCCGCCGCCTCCACACGGTCCTCGGCAAGACCCCGGTCGCGTACGTTCAGGAGCTGCGGATCGACCGGGCGATCGACCTCTTGCAGACGAGCAACGCCAGCGTGGACGAGATCGCGGAGCGCGTCGGCTACGCCCAGGGCACCACGCTGCGAACACTGCTCCGCCGCCGGCGCGGCCGCGGCGTCAAGGAGATCCGGACCCGCGCGTGAGCGAGCCCTTGCGAGCAGATGGTTTGCCGGAGCGGGCGCGGCGCCGGAGCCAGAGCAGGACGCCCAGCCCCACCAGCGGCACGGGCGTCCCCGCGCCTTCGCGGACCGGCGCGCCGGCCCGGCAGGAGCAGCCGCCCTTCTCCTCGTCCACCACCGGCGGCGTCTCCTCCTCCGGCGGGGGCGTGCGCGGCTTCGGCTCGGCCGCCTTCACCGGCGGCCCCAGAACGTCGTGCGCTCCCAGGAGCGGCGGCATCTCGACGGGCGGATCGTCGACCGGAGGATCGTCGACGGGCGGAGCGTCCTGCGCCGGCGCGACCCGGAGCGCGTCCACGGCGATGTGTTGATCCGGCGCCACCGCGCCCGCGACGTTGTCGTAGACCGCGACCCACTGGTCGGCGCCCGCCGAGAACGCGAACCTGCCGAGCGGCGTCCATCCACTCGACGCCGATTGATCGATCGTCAACACGCTCTGCTCACCGGAGTGGCGGACCTCGTAGCGGGTCGCCGAATGGATCGCGTAGGCGGGCTCCAGGTAGACGTCGACGTCGTAGTCGCCCTCGGCCGAGAGATCGAGGTTCCAGCGCGCCCAGTTGCTCGGCGCATCGTTCTCGAACGCGTTCGTCCAGAGCAACGAGCCCGCGTGGCCCTCGCCCTCGACGTCCCGCCAGAACTGGTTGGGCCCGAACGCGGAGAAGCAGCTCGCGTCCTCCTCGATGACGCCGCCCTCGGGAGGAAGCGCGTCGCAGGTGGCTCCCACGCACGGTCCACCGCCGGGACCGCCGCCCCACCACTCCCAGTGCCAGTCCTCGCTCGGGACCGTCCTTGAGAAGCCGAACGCCCCGCCGTGCGCGTTGAGCCAGGCCAGCACGCCCGACGAGGCCGTGTTGAGGTCGAGCGCGTGACCGCTCTGATGATTGCTGTAGCCGGGGCGCGCCGCGAGATTGCAGTTGTTGCAGTTGCAGTGGATGTAGCAGTCGTAGAGGTATTGCTGCTCGGCCTGCGTTCTGAAGCCGCTCACGACGGCGATCTGGACGCCGTCGGACGCCGCCGCCTGCTGCATCACGTAATACGCGTTCGCCGTCTCTCGCTCGGCGGGCTTACCGTCGACGGTGACCACCACGATCGGGAACGGGTTGCCGTCGACATACCCGGTGTCCGTGCGCTCGGTGCAATCGATCAGACCGCGGCGCGCCATGTCGATGTCGAGCTCATCCGGCGGCGCCTCGGTCTCCACCGGGGCGCACGACGCGAGGAGGAGCCCCGCCAGCCAGACCGCCCCGAACCGCACCGTGCGACCATCCGACGTCTCCGGCCCCGGGTGAATCGGACAGCCTGTGGAGTGAACGGCCGATCACCACTCGAAGGAGCAGAAGACGCCGCCACCCGTGAGGAGCCCTCCCACCGCGAACAGGCTGACCGACGCGATCGTGAGGGCGCGCCGGGACGAGCGGAGCCCGTCGTAGCGAGCTCGAGTCGGGGCGCCGGCGAGCAGCTCGCCTCGGGCATGTGCGCTCCGCTCGGCCAGGATCGAGGCGCCGCCGATGACCAGCGCACCGGCCACGATCAGCGCCGGACCCCAGAGGGTGTCGAGCTCCAGCCTCGCCTCGGGCGGCGGTGCTCCGGAGATGCGCTCTGATCCCTCCGAGATCGGCGGAGGAAGGAGCCGATCGATCACCGGCGTGAGAACGGCGTCCCAGCCGCGGCCGTCGGCAGGGAGCGAAACGTGGATCTTCCTCGGCTTGGAGAGGTCGCCCGAGAAGTACTCCAACACGACCAGGTGCCGGGTCACGCCCACGAACACGCGAAGCAGGATCACGTCCTGGACGCCGAGCTCGCGGCGGGTGTCGGCGGCGCAGGCCTCCTCGTGCTGCGGGCAGCGCGCCTCGCCGGGCAAGCGCACCGCGTGTGCGTGCGTCTCGACCGCGCGCATCACGGCTTCGGCGGCTCGACCGGCGATGACAGGGTCATCGGTGTCGATGATTCGAATCCCGCAGGGCGCGCCGACCGCCATCAGGGCCAACAGGTTCACGATCACGCGGTGGGGCCTCGGCGCGGGCGATCTTACCGCTCAACGGATCGTCTTGCGAGGCGCGAGATCGCGGAGGGCGATCCCACCGGTCGGTCTCAGCGAGGGCAGAGACGCCCGACCCCTCCTGTCTCCATTGAAGCTTCGGAATCGTTCCTGGTGGTGGCGATCGGCGTCGGCGCGGGCCTCGTGCTCACGCGCCAGCGCGGGCGCCGCCATCGCAGCAACCTCGAGCAGCGCACCGGCCGCCTCCCCCGCGCCCCGAGTGTGAAGATGCGCCGCCAGGCGGACCAGCGACTCGACCGCGATCCGCAGCTCATCGGTCTCGAGCAGCGCCTCCAGAGATGCCCGAAGGTGATCGAGATCTGGAGATGAGTACTGCGTCTGGTCGTTCGCCATCGACAGGAGCAGCGCGGCCTCGACCGCGATCGCGTGGAACTCGATGGGTTCGGCATCGACCATCTCCGCTCCCCTCACGAGAAGAGCGCCTGAACCAACGCTCCGCCTGCCGGACCGTACATCGACTGGGCCGCGAGGAAGGAGCGACAGTCGGCGAACGGCTGCGAGCAGAGCCCCGTCATCAGCGAGCCAAAGAACGCCTGCGCGCCGCTCTGCATCCCCGCGATCTGCGCCTGTATCTGCTGGATCTGCATCTGCTGCCGGTTGGCGAGATCCGTCAGCTGCTCGTTGGCCTTCTTGTCCCATGCCGCGCGCCGCTTGGCCCGCTTCTTACCGCCACCTTCGGGCGGCCGTGGAGAGCCGATCATGTACGTGAGATAGTCGTTCAGCGAGAAGGCGCCCGACTGATACGCGTTGAACGCCAGCTGAGAGCTCGGGGTGATGCCGTTGACTGATGTCATTCCTTGACCTCCGGGATGACCTGATTCAAGAGCGGTGCCAGCGCGAACCCCGCCGCCTGCCGGTCGCGGTGTCGACCATTCGGGACGAACGTGACCCGTCCTGTCGACACTCTCAGCGGTCTGCCGTGGAGACATCGCGCTCGAGCGCGTCGAGGTCGCGGAGCAGGAGACGTCGAGCCTCCGGCGTGTCCACGGCCCCCAAGCGCTCACGAAGATCGAAGTAGCGCGCCTCGAGCGACGCCAGCTCGTCGAGCGGGATCGCGGGTCCGGAGCGCTTGAGCCGATCGAGGATCGCCCGCAGGCGGGCCGGCGGGTCCTCGGGCGGGCGCGGCGGCTCGCGCGCCTCCGGGCTGGGGAGCCGCCGACGGGGCCGTCCAACGGCCCGACGGGGACCGGCCTGGCGCTCGTTTGGGGAGAAGGCCCTGGCTGGAGGCGGAGGTGCCCGCGGGATCACCGAAGGGACGACAGCGGGAGGCGCGGGCGCACGCCGCGACACCGTGAGCGGGTCCCCCGGATCGATCGGATCGGAGGAGCTCACCACGACGAGGGTCGCCACGGCGGACATCACGGTGATCGCGAGCCCGAGCGACAGCATCGTCCACCCGCTGATAGGCCATTCGGGCGGATCATTGGTGCGGGTCGGCGGGGGCTCGAGCGAGACGGTCGTGAACTGCCGGAAGCCGAGATCGTCCTCACCGCTGACCTCGAGGGTAAAGAGGTTCGCCGTATCCGAGACGTCCGGCTCCGGCTCCAGGTCGGCCAGCCAGTCGCGCAGCATCCTGTGCCCTTCCCGCTCCGACTCCTTCGTGAGGGTGCGCCAGCATGCCTCCACCATCGCGCCCGCGTTCGGGTAGCGGTCCTCCTTCCGCGACCGGGTCGCCCGCTCGATCAGCTGAGCGATCGCCTCGGGCACTCCAGGATCGATGACCACCGAGCCGCCCGCGATCACCCGCTTGCGCGCCGCCTCGTCCTCCAGCGGGCTCCGGCCGGCGACCAACCGATGAAGCACGCAACCGAGTGAGAAGAGATCGGTGCGGCCGTCGAGCGCCGCACCTCGGGCCTGCTCCGGCGCCATGTAGGCCAGCGTCCCCTTCACCACGCCGAGCGCAGTCGTCTCGAGTCGGTCGTGCGCGCGTGCGATTCCGAAGTCGCTCAGCTTCACGTCGCCCGTCGAGGACACCAGGATGTTTCCAGGCGTAACGTCGCGGTGGACGATGCCCAGCGGCTCGCCGCTCTCGTCGAGCGCGGAGTGCGCATATTCGAGCGCACGAGCAATCTCGATGACGATGTGGATCGCGACGGGCAGCGGGAGGGGCCCTCGCGCGAGGAGCGACCCAAGATCGGTGCCCCTGACCCGCTCGAGCACCTGAAAGGGCACGCCGTCGGCCACACCGAAGTCGAGGATGGAGACGATGTTCGGGTGGCTCAGTCGGCTCGAGATGCGCGCCTCGTCCAGAAAAGAGCGCCGGAGCGGCCCGTCTCGTGTGAGCGGCTGGAGGAGCCGCTTGATCGCCACCTCGCGCGAGAATCCGTTGTCTCCGACGGCTATCGCCTCGAACACCTCGGCGATCCCTCCGCGCTGGAGAAGTCGCTGGACCTGATATCTCCCGAGCAGCATCGGCCGTCACCGAAAGCCGTGGCGGCGCAGCATTCGATTGAAGTACGAGCGGTGGATCTCGGACACCCGCGCCGCCTCCGATACGTTGTCCCGGCAACGCTCGAGCAGAGCCTCGAGGTAGGTCCGCTCGAACTCGTCGAGCAAGAGGGCGCGCGCCCGCTTGAAGCTCATCTTCACCAGGTCCTCCGCAGGGACCGACGGAAACCCGCGACCGCCGGCGGGCTCGCTGCCCGGGTCGAGACGGGGTACCACGCCCATCGCGAGCGCCGCCTCCACGAAGTTGCGGAGCTCGCGGACGTTGCCCGGCCAGCGATGTTGGGCCAGCCCTTCCCTCGCGCTGGGCGGGAAAAGCTCGTCGATGCCGCCCGAGCCGCCCGCCTCCCGCAGGAAGTGCTCGATCAACAACGGGATGTCCTCCGCGCGCTCGCGCAGCGGCGGGATGCGCAGGAGGACCACCGCGATCCGGTAGTACAGGTCCTGTCGGAACGTGCCTTGGTTGACCTCTGCCCGGAGATCACGATTCGTGGCGCAGACTACGCGCACGTCGACGTCGATCGGATGCGTGCCTCCGAGCCGCCGAAAGCTGCGGCGCTCGAGCGCCCCCAGCAGCGTCGCCTGGAGCGGAGCCGGCAGCTCGCCGATCTCGTCGAGGAACAGCGTCCCTCCCTGGGCGCGCTCGAAGGCGCCGGCATGCTGCTGCTCGGCACCGGTGAAGGCGCCGCGCTCGTGCCCGAAGAGCTCGGAGGCGATCAGCGTGGGGGCGAGCGCCCCGCAATCGACCGTCTCGAACGGCTTCGCTGCGCGCGGGCTGGACTCGTGGATGGCGCGCGCCACCACCTCCTTGCCCGATCCAGTCTCGCCGAGGAGCAGGATCGACGCGTCCGATCGGGCGGCACGCTTCACCTGGGCCATGAGCGCGAGCATCACCGGCGAGCGCCCGCGAAGATCCGCCAGCTGATCCTGGTCGTGAACCTCGAGCTCCAGGATCGCAGAGTCTTCGACCCGGATCGAGGTGCGGCCGAGGCTCAGTGCGGTACCGGGCGCGACCGTCGCGGAGCTGATCGCGACCGAGCCTGAGATGGTCCCATTGGTCGAGCCGTGATCCACGACCGAGATTCGATCGCCGCGATGACTGAGCTCGAGGTGGTAGCGGGAGACGGTCTCGTCGGTGAGGACCAGATCGTTGCCATCGGCTGTGCCGACGCTGATCGTACCGGAGGTCGCGAGGCAGACGCGTCCGGTGTCTGGACCGCGCGTGACCTCGACACGGATGCCTTGAACGGGAAAGCTGCGTGAGCCGTGAGGGACGGTCGTCGGCTCGACCACCGACGAAGACTATCAAAACGCGTGCAGAACTGTAAGCGGGACGATGTTGGAACCGCCCTGGGCCGGCTCACCAACGGCGAGCAGCGCGCCCGCGAGCGGCAGCAAGCGGATCACCGATCCACCCGCGACGAACTGGCTCGGACAGGCCACCCCGTCGACGAACGAGGTGACCGCGCCCGCGTCGCCTCCAGGACGAATGCACCTCGAAACGACGCGACCGAGTAGACGTCGAATCCGGGGAGCACAACCAGCTCGTCCTGCCAGGCGTCGGCGGCGGGATCGAACCTCAGGACCTGGCCTTCGATGCCGACCGCAATGCCGAAGCCAGCGACGTTCTCGAGGCAGCGCGCATGAAGCGAGGACGGATCCGTGTGCGGAATCGCGAGCTCGATCGTCCGCCCCTCCCTATGATGCACCATCTTCACCGCCTTGAAGCGCATCGCCACGGCCTCGCCCGGACCGAGCCGCTGCAGCCGATAACCGTATTTGTCAGTGCAGAGCTCAGTGCGGCACATGTCGTGGAGGCCTGCCCAAGCGCTGCCGTCGAACCGGATCAATGTGCCCGGCCTGACCACAGCGAAGGCCTCGACCTCCCCACCTGCGAGCTCGCCCACGGCGAGGACATCAATCCCACCCATCGTGCTGGTCGCGACGAGCTCGAGGCTCAGCGCGCCTCGCAGCACGCCGCGCCACAGCGATCCTTGCCGGTCGCCGAACCAGAGGCGGCCGCTCTGATCCACGGCACCGGCGGAGATCGCGACGCCCGCCGGCTGGACGGCGACACGCTGGGCGCCATCGAGCGTCACCTCGAACAGCTCGGCACTCGGGGTGCCGACGAGCGCCACTGTCGCGCTCAACGCCAACGCGAAGCCCTCGAAACCGGACTCCTCGCCCTGCTCCAGCAGATCGATCGGATCCGCCGTGAGCTGGAAGCAAGAGGTGGGGGGAGGCGGTTCGGTGCCTGCGATCCGAAAGGAGGCGAGCGCGTCGTCCGGCTCGCCGGGCGCCGCGCCGCCCACCACGCCGCGCTCCACGTGGGAGACGAAGTGGAAGAGGGGTGTCGGCAGCGCCCGGCGCGGGTCGCTCTCCACCGGCCTCAGCTGGCCGGGCGAGATCTCCATCTCCTCGAGCGGAACGGAGTAGGCCAGCATGTCGATCCGGGCGTCGGCCCGGGGCGGGAGCGCGCGCGCGACCGTCAGCGGAGCTCCGGCGCGGAGGTCCTCCGCATAGACATACAGCGCCCCCGACTGCTCGACGGACACGATCATCGACTCGACACCCGCGAGATCGGGGAGCTCGATCGAGAGCGTCTGCTCCAAGCCGCATCCCGAGATCATGGTCGCGATCACGACCATGACGAGGCGGACCCCCGGCATCGCGCCCGACGCTAACACGCTGCCTCAGGATTGGGACACGTTCCGCGATCCTCGACCCAGAGCTCAGCGCGCCTCGAGGTCCTTCGGACGCCCGTGACGCGGATCGGAGAGGAAATCGTCGTCGGTGAGCGCCTTCAGGAACGCGACCAGATCGGACCGCTCCGACTCCGAGATCTCGAAGCCGTGGATGAACGGGCTCCGGTACGGGGACTCGGCGCCGTCCCCGGCGAACGGTCCGTCCTCGACCCGCCGGCCGCCCCGCGCGTACAGGTCGATCACCTCCTCGAGCGTGTCGACGCTCCCGTCGTGCATGTAGGGGGCGGTGACGGCGACGTTGCGCAGCGTCGGGACGCGGAAGCGACCCATGTCCTCCGGGCGCATCGTGTGCTCGTAGAGGCCGGTGTTCGAGCTCGGATAGGCGCCCGTGCCGCCGACGTTGTAGAGGCCCGTGTTGCGGAACTCCTCCTCGGCCACGTTCGGATCCGCAGCGTCGGTGAAGTTGAGCCCGGTGTGGCAGTCGTGGCACTGGAGCGCCTCGTCGAAGAAGAGGGTCAGGCCCCGAAGCTGCGCCTCGGAGAGCGCCGGCTCGCCCCTCGAGAATCGATCCCACGGCGAGTTGCTGGAGATCAGAGTGCGCTCGAAGGTCGCGATCGCCTGGACCACCGTCGCGACCGTGACGCGATCCGACGCTGGCACCTCAGGGAACGCCTCCGCGAAGAGGTCCCGGTACAGATCGTCACTGCGGAAGCGATCGAGGATCTGCTCCGTGTCGATCGATGTGCCGAGCTCGACCGGATGCTCGTTGAACATCGGGCCGCGCGCCTGCGCCTCGAGCGTGGTGACGTCCGGATCGGCCCAGGTGTAGCTCGAGTAATAGGCAAGGTTCGACAGGCTCATCGCGTTGCGGGGGACCTGGTCGCCGCTCGCGCCGGTCGGGAGCGACTTCCCGTCGCTGAACGCGCGAGCCGGATCGTGGCAGGTGGCGCACGCGGTGGTGCCGTTGAAGGAGAGGCGCTCGTCGAAGAAGAGATGCCGGCCGAGCTCCACCTTCTCGGTCGTGATCGGATTGTCGCTCGGCACCTCCGGCTCCGGGAACCCCGCCGGCAGGTTCCACTCGAAGCTCGACTTCCCGCAGCCGGCGAGCGTGCCAATCGCGATCCAGCATGGGACGGCGCGGAGCACAGCGCGCCCATCATCGCGCACCCCGGCGGCCCGCGTCGACCTCCGGTGCGCGCTGGAGGTCACAGCCGCCTGGCCTGACTGTTGCTGCCGTCGGGCCGATGTTCGCGCCCGCATGGCCGCCCACCGCGCCGATCACCGTTGGGTCGTCGACCGCACGCTCGAGCTCGAGCGTCGCCTGCTCGAGCAGCGCGCCTTGGTCGCCCGCCCGCTCGAGCCCTGAGCGACGGGAGGCGCACCGCACCTCGCGTCGTTGCTCTGCGAGCCATATCGAGATAAGAGCGGCTCGCGCTCGATGCCCGGTGCTCGCTCAACCGCCGTCCTGCTGTTCGCGAGCGCCCGCTACGAGCGCAACAAGCGGCTCGGGCTGGATCCATCGTCGGCACGCTCGGTCGCGGACGGTCTCTTCCTCCAGGCGATCGACGTCCTGAGCACGCTGCCGCGAGACGTCCCGGTGGTGATCGCCAGCGAGGAGACGCCACCGGCGCGGGCGCTGCGGATGCTCGGCGCCCGCGCGGTCGCCGTCGTCACGCAGGAGGGCAACGGCTTCGAGGCGCGCTTCCTCGGCGCCGTGGACCGAGCGCTCGCCCTCGGATTCGAGCGGATCGTGGCGATCGGCTCCGACACGCCGGGACTCGAGGCGTCCGATCTGACGGCGGCGATCGACAGCCCCCTCGATCGGATGGTGGTCGGTCCCGCCGCCGACGGCGGCGCGTATCTGATCGCGCTCGATCGATCGGCGAGGTCGATCCTCGACGGCCTGCCCTGGTGCACCCCGAGCCTCACCCGCACGCTCATCGCCCGCGCCGGGCGCGCAGGGCATGCGGTTCGCACCTTGGCCGTCCGCAGCGACATCGACCGCCGCACCGATGTTCGGCGGCTTAGGCCCACGCTGGAGGCGATCGTCCGTCGCTTCTTCGGGGCGCCCGCTGCGCCGGCCCGTCCCTCCCCCGCGGTCGACGCCCGCACGACTGCGCAGCCGCCGCCGCCCGGCCTCCCGCTGGGCCGCGCCTCTCCACGGCCTCCTCCGCTCTAGTCGATCTTTCGAGAGACCGATCTTCGGATCGAGGAGGATGTCCTCACATGGCACCCGCGCTCCTTTTCGGCGCGGCGGCGATTTGCTCGCTGTCGATCTCAGCCACCACGCCCGATCTCGAGACCACGACGGGCACCGTCGCTCCCTCCGGGGACGACGGCACGCTCACGCGGCTCTACGACGAGTTCCGCCAGCTGAAGTCCCGACTGCCGTTCGGATTCGGCGCCGGCGTCTATCTGTTCTACTACCAGCCCGTCGACCGAGGGAGCACGCTCGCCGGCGGCAGCCTGGACGGCACCTTCCAGGTCTACGCGGCCTACCTGAAGCTCGACAGCGAGATCGAAGGCTTCGGCGGGCACGCCGAGATCCGGATCCGCGACGGCGGCCACGTGGTGCCCGGCGCCAACAACGCCTATCTGCGCGGGTTCTTCACCTCGAACCTCTGGTTCCAGGAGATCTACGCGTACTTCACGCCCGGCCCCTATCTGAAGGCGAAGATCGGCAAGATCTATCGAGACGAGGGCATCTTCTGGGACGATTCGTTCTTCGGAAACATCCAGTACTTCGACGGGCTGAAGCTCAACCCCGACTACGGCGTGGCGGCGGAGGGCCAGGACGAGGTGACCAGCCTCTTCGCCATCGCCTACGACGCCCAGTTCTTTCTCCAGTCCGACGGCATCAACGGCGGGCTCGACTACGCGCGCACGCTCGGCGACGCGCCGCCCATGAACGACTCGGCGGCGGCGCGCGCGTACAGCCCCAACCCGGAGGGGCAGCTCGACTCGGCGGGGAATCGGGCGGCGGCGTTCCGCAACGCGGTGGTGCTCCGCGTCGCCGGCGACCTGCATCCGAGCGAGAGCTTCGGCGTCACGCTCGGCGTGTCGGGCTCCACCGCGGAGATCCATCGTGCCTCCGCCATCGACCTCATCGACGACCGCGCCCGCGTCGACCACGCCGCGGTCGACCTCACCGCGCGGCTCGGTCCGATCCTCGCGTACGGCGAGTACCTCCGGCAGTGGGGAGCGGCCACGCGCGCCGCCGATTACGTCCTCGCCGGCGCCCGTGCCGCCCTCGGCCCCGTGCAGCTGCGCTTCAACGCGAGCTGGGTGCACTACCACCTCAACCCAGGGATCAGCGAGCTGATCCTCCAGCCCGGCGTCACCTATGCCGTCGGTGGCGGGCTGTCGTTGCTCCTCGAGTACGACGAGTGGCAGCGGAAGGATCCGAGGACCGATCCCTCGTACCAGCCGTACGATCGCTCGCTGAGCTTCGTCGCCCTCTATTCCTACTGAGATCGAAGGAGTCACACCATGATGCTGCTGCTCGGAGCTACGCTCTTCTCGCTGATCGGCGCCGACAAGGTTGTCGTCCAGTACGACTGCATTCCCAACTACGCCAACTGGGGCGGCGTGACGGCCCTCTACGCGAAGACGCACGGCGTGACCGTGCCTCCCGATCCCAAGGGCTCGTCGGTCGCGATGGCGGCGCTCGACGCGGAGAAGGCGCACCCGATCGCCGACTGCGCGTACTACAGCGGCGCGATCGGCTTCTTGGCCGCGGAGAAGGGGCTGCATCAGCCCTACCAGCCGAAGGGGTGGGACCGGATCCCCGCCGACCTGAAGGATCCGAAGGGCCTCTGGTGGACCATCCACACCAGCGCCATCGCGCTGATCGTGAACACCAAGGCGCTGGGAAAGGCACCGGTGCCGAAGAGCTGGGCGGACCTGTTGAAGCCGGAGTACAAGGGGCTGATCGCGTACGACGATCCGACCTGGGGCGGCACGGCGTTCACCTTCGTGTATGGGATCAATGCACTGATGGGCGGGACCGCGACCAACTTCGAACCCGGGCTCGCCTACCTGAGGAAGCTCGACGCCAACGTGTCCTCCTATCCGCGCGAGTCGATCTACAACGCGGTGCTCCGCGGAGAGGTTCCGATCTGGATCAACGCGGACGGCAACGGATACAAGATGAAGTACACCGACAAGGGGCCGATCCAGGTCGTCATCCCGACCGAAGGCACGTTCACCATGCCTCTGGTCATGGGGCTGGCGAAGGGCGCGCCGCACCTCGACGAGACGAAGAAGTACTTCGACTGGCTCCTCACCAAGGACGCGCAGGAGGAGTTCGCGCGCGCCTACTTCCGCCCGATCATCCCGGAGGCGCTTCCGGCGAGCCTGGCGGCTCAGTTCCTCCCCGCGGCGGACTACGCGCGGGCGAAGAACCTGGACCTGGCCGCCATGGCGAAGGCTGCGGACGCGCTGAAGAAGGCGTGGGTCGATGGGGTCCGTGGCTCGGGCCGGTAACCTCGACGTAGGCCCCGTCGGGGCCTACCGGTCACGCACCGCGAGCGCGCCGCTCGCTGGTAACCAGCGGATCCCGACCTGGCTGCTGGTGCTGCCGCTGGTCGCCTTCCTCCTGCTCGGCGTCGCGTGGCCCGCCGCGCACCTGATCCGCGGCCTCGGATCCAGGGCGGGCGTGGCGGCGTTCGCACGCGTCCTCGGCGCCGGAAGGTATCGGATCGCGCTGGTGAACTCGATCGCGCTCTCGAGCGCGGCCTCCCTGGCCGCCGTCCTGCTCGCGATCGTGCCGGCGTGGACTCTCGCCCGGATCGACTTCCGGGGGCGCTCGATCCTGCGGACGTTCGTGCTCCTCCCGATGACCTTCTCCGGTGTCCTGGTCGGCTTCCTGATGATCGCGATGCTCGGACGCGTGGGATTCGTCCCTCGTACGCTCGAGCTGCTGTTCGGCGCGCCGCTCTTGTCCGCGTGGGCCTACGATCTGCGCGGTCTGTTCCTCGCGTATCTCTACTTCGAGGTGCCCCGGGCCGTCCTCACCCTCGAGCCGGCGTGCCGCGCCTTCCCGGGCGAGCTCTCCGAGGCGGCGCGGACGCTGGGCGCCGGCCGCATCGCGCGCCTCGTCCTGGTGGTCGTGCCCACGCTCTTGCCCGCGCTTCGCTCGGCGCTCGCGGTCACGTTCGCCGCCTCGATGGGATCGTTCGGCGTCGCGCTGATGCTGTCCCGTCGCTTCACCGTGGCGCCGCTCGAGATCTACACCGAGATCACCGGGTTCAACGACATGGCGGTCGCCGGCGCGCTCGCCGTCGTCCTCGCCGCGGCGGCCCTCGCCGGGTCGCGCGTGCTCGCCGACCGAGGTCTCGATGAGTGACCGTCGTCTGCTCGTCGCGATGACGGCGGCCTGCGCGCTCGGGGTCGCGCTGCCCGCCGCGGTGACCGTCGGAGGCGCCTTCTCCAGCTCCGAGTGGTACGGGCTCCGCTCGGAGGGCGTCGAGGCGACCCGCTCCGACGTGCTCTTCCGCTACGTCCTCGATCACTGGGGGCGCGCGCTGTCGACCTCCGCGAAGGTGACGCTGGTGGTCGTTCCGCTCGCCCTCCTGATCGGCGCGCCGGCCGCCTGGGCGTTCCGGCGCCGCCAGTTCTTCGGGCGTCGCGCCCTCGAGGCCGTCGCCACCCTCCCGCTCTCGCTGCCCGGCATCACCCTCGCGGTCGCGCTGATCGGAACGTACGGCGAGCGGCCGCGCTTCGAGCTCCTGGTCGCCGGCCACCTCGCCTATACGATCCCGCTCGTGATCAAGGCCGTTGCCAGCGGCCTCGATGCGATCCAGCCGGACGTCATGGACGCCGCACGCACGCTCGGCGCGGGCCCCACCGCGATGCTGCGTTGGGTGATCCTCCCGCTCCTCGCGCCCGCGCTGATCATCGCGACCTTGATCGTGTTCTCGGTGTCGTGGGGCGAGCTCAACGTCAGCTTCCTCCTCGCCACCCCGCTCGAGCAGACGTACCCGGCCGCCCTCTACATGGCCTTCACCGCCAGCTCCTTTCCGGTCGCCTCCGCCGCCACCGTGCTCTTCCTCCTGCCTTTGCTCCCGCTCCTCGTGGCGATCCAGGCGCTCGGCGGCGCGCGCTTTCATCGAAGCACGGGGGCCTGAGCGATGGCGCTTCTCGAGATCGAGGGCCTGACGAAGCGCTTCGGCGCGGTCTCCGCGGTGGACGATCTCAGCCACCGTTTCCTCGACGGTGAGATCACCGTGATCGTGGGTCCCAGCGGATCCGGCAAGACCACCGTGCTCCGCGCCATCGCGGGCCTGGTCGATCCGGACGAGGGTGAGCTCCGCATCGACGGCGAGCGCCTCGCCGGCGTACGCGCCGAGGATTGGGGCTGCGGGTTCGTGTTCCAGAGCTACGCCCTCTTCCCCCACCTGAGCGCACGGGAGAACGTGGAGTTCGCGCTCCGGGTCCGAGGCACCGGCAAGCACGAGCGCCGGGCCCGCGCGCGCGAGCTCCTGGAGAAGATGCAGCTGCTCCCGCTCGAGGATCGCCGCGTCGACGCCCTCTCCGGCGGCGAACGCCAACGCGTGGCGCTCGCCCGCGCGATCGCCCACGCACCGCGCGTCCTGTTGATGGACGAGCCGCTCTCCGCGCTGGACGCCGAGCTCCGCGAGACGCTCCGGATGGAGATCAAGCGCCTCCTCCACGAGCTCCGGATCACCACGGTCTACGTGACCCATGATCCGATCGAGGGGATGCTCCTCGGGCGCGAGCTCATCGCCATGCGCGCGGGCCGCATCGCCGACGCGGGCCCTCCCGAGCGAGTCTACCGCAGCCCTCGGGACGAGCTCGTCGCCCGCCTCTTCGGTCCCGTCAACGTGCTCGAGGGTCGCGTGGAGCCGGCGGGCCGCTTATCGCTGTCGTTCGGCGCGGTGTCGATCGATCCTTCGCTGCCCTCCGGACCGATCCGCGTGCTCATCCGTCCCGAGCACATCTCCATCTTTGCGGCGGGCGACGGCTTCGAGGGCCGCGTGGTCCGCTCCACCTTCCTCGGGGCCCGGGTGCGCGTCGAGGTCGAGGTGGCCGGCGTGACGCTTCTCTCGGATCGATCGGCGGATTGGGTCCCCGCCGCCGGCGAGTCGGTCCGCGTTCGCCTGCAGGAGGACGCGCTCGTGGTCGCCGGCGGTGCAGCGCAGGCGAGCGCGGGAGGACGCCAAACCGTCTGAATCCGTGTTCGAGAGCAGGCTTCACGGTCACGGCCATTTCTCGTCCGTCGAAGGCACCCGCTCCTGAGCACGGCGTCGTTCCGGAGGACGTTGTCGATTCCGGGGACGTTCCATTCGCCCTCGAGCGAACGGAGTTCGCACCGCGCATCCCTCTCACCAGCGCCGGCACACGCAGTGCACCCCAGTGGGGCATGCAACTCATGGGAAAGCGATCAATCGAGCTGCTCGCGCTGACGATGGTGGGCGACGGTTTGCTAACCGCCGTCGAGCCGAGGCGTCATCTCGGGCTCTGGTACCAGGGGCCGCGGCGCTGGCGCACGATGACGGGGGCTTTCTTGGAGCGACCGGGTCTCTCCCGCGTGCTCGGGGTGCTCAGCGTCTGCGCCGGTCTGTTCATCGCCTCACGCCTTCGGACCTGAGGAGGCGACCCCCGGTCGGCCCCCCGGATTCGTGACAAGTCTTCGCCCCTACGAAGCCGACCGACGCGGACCTGAGGCCCGGAATCCCCACGTCCCGGCGCGCGCCCGCCCAACCGACCGGTGCGGCATTGACCGTCCCGCTTGCGCATGCCTAAGGAGCGGTGGGCCGCGAAGGCTCATCGAGGAACACGCATGGAGGATGCAAGCCATGACGTCGCCGCGCCCTCCCCTGGACCCGTGTTCGTGCTCGAGGTCGACGCCGAGGGCCGCTGGCTCGGCGGGGACGCTTCCATCCCCGGCATGTTCCAGCGCGCGCCCGAAGCGCTCGCCGGCACGCCGCTTTGCGAGCTGGTGCCCGAGCTCGGCTGCCTCGAGCCGCTGCTGGCGGCGGCGATCATCGAGGGCCGCACCGGTCGAATCGCCGAGCTGAGCCTGGGATCGGGGCGGCGGCTCGGCGACCGGCTGTGGCAGGTGCGCGTGCATCCGATGTCGCCCCAGGGAGGCGGACGGGCCTTGATCGTGCTCGTCGACCTCACGAAGGAGGAGCAGAATCACGCGGAGCCTGTGGCGTTATCGCCTGCTCGAGCGCGCCACCCGCGAGGGGTTCTGGGAGTGGGACATCCGCACCGGCGACGTCTGGTGGAACGACGTCCACTACGAGCTGATGGGATGCGATCCCGCGACGACGACACCGTCGTTCGACGAGTGGGCCGACCACATCCATCCCGACGACCGCTCCCGCGTGCTCCGGACCCTCGACGGGATCCTCACCGGCGGTGCCACCATCTATCGCGACGAATACAGGTACCTGCGTGCCGACGGGCGGATCGGAGTCATGCAGGACTGCGCCTACGTCGAGCGCGCTCCGGACGGTCGCGCCACGCGGATGCTCGGTGCGCTGCGTGACATCACCGACGAGCGGACCGCCGAGCGCGCGCTTCGCGAGAGTGAGGAGCGCTTCCGCCAGATTGCGGAGACCATCCGGGAGGTCTTCTGGCTCACCGAGCTCGAGACCGGCCGGGTACTCTACGTGAGCCCGGCCTTCGAGGCGCTGTGGGGGCGGAGCATCTCCTCGCTCAATCGGGAGCCTTTCGCGTTCCTCGAGGCGATCCACCCCGAGGACCGCCCTCGCCTGCTCGAACGACTGTCGGGCTTGAATCCAGGGCCAAGGCTATGAGGCCACCTATCGCGTCATCCGGCCGGACGGCACCACCGTCTGGGTCCACGACCGAGCGACCCCAGATCCTGGACGCGAGCGGAAAGGCGGTTCGCGCCACCGGCATCGCCGCCGACATCACCGCGCAGCGACGCCTCGAGGAGCAGCTGACCTTCGTCCAGAGGATGGAGAGCATGGGTCGCCTGGCCAGCGGCATCGCGCACGACTTCAACAACCTTCTGGGCGTGATCTGGCGTGCACCAACTTCGCGCGTGAGGAGTTGCCCGCAGACAGCGAAGCGCACGTGGTTCTCGACGCGGGTGACCGCGGGCGGCCACGCCGTCGGCCTGACCGGCCAGCTCCTGGCCTTCGCTCGCCGGCAGCCGCGCGCGACGGCGACATTCGAGCTCGGTGGGCTCATCCGAAAGTTCGAGCATCTGGGCGTCGCTCATCGGCGAGGTCGATGGTCCTCGAGTGCCTCCTCGACTCGCACCGGGCCTCATCGACGCCGATCCGAGCAGATCGAGCAGGTGATCACCAACCTCGCCGTCAACGCGCGCGACGCGATGCCGCACGGAGGGCGGATGACGATCGACGACGAGCAACGTCCACATCGAGGGACGCGCGAGCGGTCTCTGAAGCCGGGAGAGTACGTGCTATCACCGTGCGGGACACCGGCCGGGCATCGAGCGAGCTGAGGGCCGGATCTTCGAGCCGTTCTTCACCACGAAGGGGTCGGCAAGGAAACGGGCTGGGGCTCGCGACTGCTATCGGATCGTCAAGCAGGCGGGCGGGCATATGCGTGTCGAGAGCGAGCCCGGTTGCGGCGCGCCGTTCGAGGTGCTGCTGCCGCGCGCGGTCCCTCAAATGAGCGAGCTCCCATCGGCCCCGGCCACCGCGGCGCAGGATGAAGGGACCGTCCTCTTCGCCGAGGATGATCCGGTGCTCCGCGCGGTGGGCACGCGTATGCTGAGCAAGAATGGATACGTGGTGGTGCCCGCGAACGACGGCCTCGAGGCGCTCCGGCTGGCCGTGAGCCACGCGGGCCCCATCGACGTGCTCGTGACGGATCTGGTGATGCCCGGGATGAGCGGCACCGAGCTCGCCGAGAAGCTCGGGCCGATCGCGGTAAGCTACGGATCGTCTACACCTCGGGCTTCGCGGAGCCGGTCGGCCTTCCGCGCGGACCCAACTCCGCGTTCCTCCAGAAGCCCTATCGGGAGGCCGACCTCATCCGGAAGATCCGCGAGACAATCTAGGAGCGTGTAGCGCGTAGCGCTACCGCGAGCCCGGTCCCGGTCCCGGTCCCGGTCCCGTCCCAATGGCGATCATGAGCCCGGCGTGCGTTCATCGATGCTCGTTGGCGAGTCGGCGCCTCAAGCAGGTGTGGAGTGAGGCGGCGCTTTCGGTGCCAGAGCGAAGTGCCATCCGGTAGAAGCGAGCCTTCTCAGGAGGAACTTCACCGACTCAGACAGCAGGATCATGTTGAAGGAGGGAGCGTACCTCCAGGCCTACAATGCCCAAGTTGTCGTAGATGAGCACGCTCAGGTGATTGTCGCCGAAGGGGTCAGCAACCAGGCACCTGATCAGCAACACCTCGTCCCGATGCTCCGTGATGTGTTCGGCAACTGCGGCGATGCTCCGCGGAATCAGATCGATGCCCACATCGCTGTTGGACGCGAACAGAACCAAGACGCGTCGACTCCGTCCTCATCAGCTTCGGAGCCCACACCTGCCTCGCTCGCTCGCAAGCGAATGCGAGACAAGTTGCAAACGCGCGACGGCAGGCGTCTACCCCCGCAGGAAGAGTATCGTCGAGCCGGCGCTCGGACAGAATCAAAGGGGCACGAGGGTTCCGCCGGTTCTCGCTACGCTCCTTCTTCAAGGTACGAGCCGAGTGGACGCTCGTCTGCCTCACCCACAACCTGCTCAAGCTCTACCGATTGAAGCTCGCGACCGTCGCGAGCGTCTGACTCAAGGTAGCCATCTTCAGATTGGGACCCGGACCGGGACCGGGACCCGGAACGGGTCGCGTGAGCGCTTACGCGCTACACGCTCCTAGCGGACGCGCAACTTGCCCGGAGCCGGCGCCGAGGTGTACGGCGCGCCGATGCGCCTGACCGTGTTCTTCGCGTAGTGCTCTCCTCGGCGCCGCATGTCGAACCCCGTCGGCCGCCCCGTCCGCCGCGAACGCGAGGCCCGCCTGCCGTTGCGCGCCCGAGGCGCCCTGCTGGCCCGAGCCCGTGGCCTGGCAGGCGCTCGCCGCGCACCTGACCGGCAAGCTGGAGCAGCCGGCCTCACCGACGGCCGACTGCCGGACCGACGCCGCCGGCCCAGGTTGTCTCGCCGCCCTCGGCACGCTCGAGGATCCCTCGTCGATCCAGGAGCAGGCCGGCGCCACCGAGTCGACGGGCTGGCTGGGCGCGTGGACCAGCGCGCCGAGCGCATACGCGGTCGCCGCCGAGAACGTCTCCGACATCGCCGCCGCCGTCGCGTTCGCGCACCAGCATCACCTTCGGCTCGTCGTCAAGGGCGCGGGGCACGACTATCTCGGTCGCTCCAGCGCACCGGGCTCGCTCCTCGTCTGGACGCACCCGGAACGGCGATCGATCGCGATTGACGATGCGTTCGTTCCGGCCGGTTGCCCCGGGACGGAGGCCGGCGTGCCCGCGGTCTCGGTCCAGGCAGGCGCGCGCTGGGGCGAGGTCTACGAGGCGGTCGCCGTGAAGCACGGGCGCTACGTCCAGGGCGGCGGGTGCACCTCGGTGGGCGCGGCGGGCGGGGTTCCTGCAGGGCGGAGGTTTTGGGGAGCTTTTCGAAGAAGTTCGGGACCGGCGCCGCGAACGCGCTCGAGATGGAGGTCGTCACCGCCGACGGACGGATCGTGATCGCGAACCGTTGTCAGCACTCGGATCTCTTCTGGGGCGCTGCGCGGCGGCGGCGGCGGTACGTTCGGCGTGGTCTCGCGGGTGACGCTGATGACCCACCCGCTCCCGGAGACGTTCGGCGCGGTCAATAAAACCATCACTCCTAAGACGGACGAGGCGTTCGCGACCCTCCTCGAGGCGTTCGTCCGCTTCTATCGCGCGCGTCTGAGCGAGGAGCATTGGGGTGAGCAGATCACGGTGCGGCCCGACAACTCTCTGAACGTGTCGATGCTCTTCGCGGGCCTCCTGCTCGCTCAGCCCCTCGAAGAGCATCGACACGTTCAGAGAGTTGTCGGGCCGCACCGTGATTCTGCTCACCCCAATGCTCCTCGCTCAGACGCGCGCGATAGAAGCGGACGAACGCCTCGAGGAGGGTCGCGAACGCCTCGTCCGTCTTCGCGGTGATCGTGCCACCGACCGCGCCGAACGTCTCCGGGAGCGGGTGGGTCATCAGCGTCACCCGCGAGACCACGCCGAACGTACCGCCGCCGCCGCCGCGCAGCGCCCAGAAGAGATCCGAGTGCTGACAACGGTTCGCGATCACGATCCGTCCGTCGGCGGTGACGACCTCCATCTCGAGCGCGTTCGCGGCGCCGGTCCCGAACTTCTTCGAAAAGCTCCCAAAACCTCCGCCCTGCAGGAACCCGCCCGCCGCGCCCACCGAGGTGCACCCGCCGCCCTGGACGTAGCGCCCGTGCTTCACGGCGACCGCCTCGTAGACCTCGCCCCAGCGCGCGCCTGCCTGGACCGAGACCGCGGGCACGCCGGCCTCCGTCCCGGGGCAACCGGCCGGAACGAACGCATCGTCGATCGCGATCGATCGCATCCGGTGCGTCCAGACGAGGAGCGAGCCCGGTGCGCTGGAGCGACCGAGATAGTCGTGCCCCGCGCCCTTGACGACGAGCCGAAGGTGATGCTGGTGCGCGAACGCGACGGCGGCGGCGATGTCGGAGACGTTCTCGGCGGCGACCGCGTATGCGCTCGGCGCGCTGGTCCACGCGCCCAGCCAGCCCGTCGACTCGGTGGCGCCGGCCTGCTCCTGGATCGAGAAGGGATCCTCGAGCGTGCCGAGGGCGGCGAGACAACCTGGGCCGGCGGCGTCGGTCCGGCAGTCGGCCGTCGGTGAGGCCGGCTGCTCCAGCTTGCCGGTCAGGTGCGCGGCGAGCGCCTGCCAGGCCACGGGCTCGGGCCAGCAGGGCGCCTCGGGCGCGCAACGGCAGGCGGGCCTCGCGTTCGCGGCGGACGGGGCGGCCGACGGGGTTCGACATGCGGCGCCGAGGAGAGCACTCGCGAAGAACACGGTCAGGCGCATCGGCGCGCCGTACACCTCGGCGCCGGCTCCGGGCAAGTTGCGCGTCCGCTAGGAGCGTGTAGCGCGTAAGCGCTCACGCGACCCCGGTCCGGGTCCCGGTCCCGGTCCGGGTCCCGATTCTGAAGATGGCTGCCTTGAGTCAGACGCTCGCGACGGTCGCGAGCTTCGATTGGTAGAGCTTGAGCAGGTTGTGGGTGAGGCAGACGAGCGTCCACTCGGCTCGTACCTTGAAGAAGGAGCGTAGCGAGAACCGGCGGAACCCTCGTGCCCCTTTGATCTGTCCGAGCGCCGGCTCGACGATACTCTTCCTGCGGGGGTAGACGCCTGCCGTCGCGCGTTTGCAACTTGTCTCGCATTCGCTTGCGAGCGAGCGAGGCAGGTGTGGGCTCCGAAGCTGATGAGGACGGAGTCGACGCGTCTTGGTTCTGTTCGCGTCCAACAGCGATGTGGGCATCGATTTGATTCCGCGGAGCATCGCCGCAGTTGCCGAACACATCACGGAGCATCGGGACGAGGTGTTGCTGATCAGGTGCCTGGTTGCTGACCCCTTCGGCGACAATCACCTGAGCGTGCTCATCTACGACAACTTGGGCATTGTAGGCCTGGAGGTACGCTCCCTCCTTCAACATGATCCTGCTGTCTGAGTCGGTGAAGTTCCTCCTGAGAAGGCTCGCTTCTACCGGATGGCACTTCGCTCTGGCACCGAAAGCGCCGCCTCACTCCACACCTGCTTGAGGCGCCGACTCGCCAACGAGCATCGATGAACGCACGCCGGGCTGCATGATCGCCATCGGGACGGGACCGGGACCGGGACCGGGACCGGGCTCGCGGTAGCGCTACGCGCTACACGCTCCTAGATTGTCTCGCGGATCTTCCGGATGAGGTCGGCCTCCCGATAGGGCTTCTGGAGGAACGCGGAGTTGGGTCCGCGCGGAAGGCCGACCGGCTCCGCGAAGCCCGAGGTGTAGACGATCCGTAGCTTACCGCGATCGGCCCCGAGCTTCTCGGCGAGCTCGGTGCCGCTCATCCCGGGCATCACCAGATCCGTCACGAGCACGTCGATGGGGCCCGCGTGGCTCACGGCCAGCCGGAGCGCCTCGAGGCCGTCGTTCGCGGGCACCACCACGTATCCATTCTTGCTCAGCATACGCGTGCCCACCGCGCGGAGCACCGGATCATCCTCGGCGAAGAGGACGGTCCCTTCATCCTGCGCCGCGGTGGCCGGGGCCGATGGGAGCTCGCTCATTTGAGGGACCGCCCGAGGGAGCAGGACCTCGAACGTGGTGCCGCAGCCGGGCTCGCTCTCGAGCACCGCGATATGGCCGCCCGCCTGCTCGACGATTCGATAGACAGATCGCGAGCCCCAGCCCGTTTCCTTCGCCGACCTGCTTCGTGGTGAAGAACGGCTCGAAGATCCGGTCTCTCAGCTCGCTCGGAATGCCCGTGCCGGTGTCCCGCACGGTGAGTCGCACGTACTCTCCCGGCTTCAGAGCGACCGGGCTCGCGGCGTGCCCTGCGATGTGGACGTTGCTCGTCGTGATCGTCAACCGTCCTCCGTGCGGCATCGCGTCGCGCGCGTTGACGGCGAGGTTGGTGATCACCTGCTCGATCTGGCTCGGATCGGCGTTGATGAGGCCCTGGTGCGAGTCGAGGAG
The DNA here is from genome assembly GCA_963803435.1 of uncultured delta proteobacterium. GTDB lineage: Bacteria > Myxococcota > Kuafuiibacteriia > Kuafuiibacteriales > Kuafuiibacteriaceae > CAWDML01. Next base: position 3,267,865 of record CAWDML010000001.1, read on the forward strand.
GCACTCGAGGACGATCGACTCGCCGATGAGTAGACGAGCCAGATGCTCGAACTTTCGGATGAGCCCACCGAGCTCGAATGTCGCCGTCGCGCGCGGCTGCCGGCGAGCGAAGGCCAGGAGCTGGCCGGTCAGGTCGACGGCGTGGCTGCCCGCGGTCAGCACCGCGTCGAGATCCACGTGAGCTTCGCTGTCTGCGGGCAACTTCTCACGCGCGAAGTTGGTGCACGCCAGGATCACGCCCAGAAGGTTGTTGAAGTCGTGCGCGATGCCGCTGGCCAGGCGACCCATGCTCTCCATCCTCTGGACGAAGGTCAGCTGCTCCTCGAGGCGTCGCTGCGCGGTGATGTCGGCGGCGATGCCGGTGGCGCGAACCGCCTTTCCGCTCGCGTCCAGGATCGGGGTCGCTCGGTCGTGGACCCAGACGGTGGTGCCGTCCGGCCGGATGACGCGATAGGTGGCCTCATAGCCTTGGCCCTGGATCAAGCCCGACAGTCGTTCGAGCAGGCGAGGGCGGTCCTCGGGGTGGATCGCCTCGAGGAACGCGAAAGGCTCCCGATCGAGCGAGGAGATGCTCCGCCCCCACAGCGCCTCGAAGGCCGGGCTCACGTAGAGTACCCGGCCGGTCTCGAGCTCGGTGAGCCAGAAGACCTCCCGGATGGTCTCCGCGATCTGGCGGAAGCGCTCCTCACTCTCGCGAAGCGCGCGCTCGGCGGTCCGCTCGTCGGTGATGTCACGCAGCGCACCGAGCATCCGCGTGGCGCGACCGTCCGGAGCGCGCTCGACGTAGGCGCAGTCCTGCATGACTCCGATCCGCCCGTCGGCACGCAGGTACCTGTATTCGTCGCGATAGATGGTGGCACCGCCGGTGAGGATCCCGTCGAGGGTCCGGAGCACGCGGGAGCGGTCGTCGGGATGGATGTGGTCGGCCCACTCGTCGAACGACGGTGTCGTCGTCGCGGGATCGCATCCCATCAGCTCGTAGTGGACGTCGTTCCACCAGACGTCGCCGGTGCGGATGTCCCACTCCCAGAACCCCTCGCGGGTGGCGCGCTCGAGCAGGCGATAACGCCACAGGCTCCGCGTGATCTGCTCCTCCTTCGTGAGGTCGACGAGCACGATCAAGGCCCGTCCGCCTCCCTGGGGCGACATCGGATGCACGCGCACCTGCCACAGCCGGTCGCCGAGCCGCCGCCCCAATCCCAGGCTCAGCTCGGCGATTCGACCGGTGCGGCCCTCGATGATCGCCGCCGCCAGCAGCGGCTCGAGGCAGCCGAGCTCGGGCACCAGCTCGCAAAGCGGCGTGCCGGCGAGCGCTTCGGGCGCGCGCTGGAACATGCCGGGGATGGAAGCGTCCCCGCCGAGCCAGCGGCCCTCGGCGTCGACCTAGAGCACGAACACGGGTCCAGGGGAGGGCGCGGCGACGTCATGGCTTGCATCCTCCATGCGTGTTCCTCGATGAGCCTTCGCGGCCCACCGCTCCTTAGGCATGCGCAAGCGGGACGGTCAATGCCGCACCGGTCGGTTGGGCGGGCGCGCGCCGGGACGTGGGGATTCCGGGCCTCAGGTCCGCATCGTATAGCTTCGTAGGGGCGAAGACTTGTCACGAATCCGGGGGGCCGACCGGGGGTCGCCTCCTCAGGTCCGAAGGCGTGAGGCGATGAACAGACCGGCGCAGACGCTGAGCACCCCGAGCACGCGGGAGAGACCCGGTCGCTCCAAGAAAGCCCCCGTCATCGTGCGCCAGCGCCGCGGCCCCTGGGACCCGAGCCCGAGATGACGCCTCGGCTCGACGGCGGTTAGCAAACCGTCGCCCACCATCGTCAGCGCGAGCAGCTCGATCGATCGCTTTCCCATGAGTTGCATGCCCCACTGGGGTGCACTGCGTGTGCCGGCGCTGGTGAGAGGGATGCGCGGTGCGAACTCCGTTCGCTCGAGGGCGAATGGAACGTCCCCGGAATCGACAACGTCCTCCGGAACGACGCCGTGCTCAGGAGCGGGTGCCTTCGACGGACGAGAAATGGCCGTGACCGTGAAGCCTGCTCTCGAACACGGATTCAGACGGTTTGGCGTCCTCCCGCGCTCGCCTGCGCTGCACCGCCGGCGACCACGAGCGCGTCCTCCTGCAGGCGAACGCGGACCGACTCGCCGGCGGCGGGGACCCAATCCGCCGATGAATCCGAGAGAAGCGTCACGCCGGCCGCCTCGACCTCGACGCGCACCAGAGGAGCGAGGAAGGTGGAGCGGACCACGCGGCCCTCGAAGCCGTCGCCCGCCGCAAAGATGGAGATGTGCTCGGGACGGATGAGCACGCGGATCGGTCCGGAGGGCAGCGAAAGAGGTCGATCGACACCGCGCCGAACGACAGCGATAAGCGGCCCGCCGGCTCCACGCGACCCTCGAGCACGTTGACGGGACCGAAGAGGCGGGCGACGAGCTCGTCCCGAGGGCTCGGTAGACTCGCTCGGGAGGGCCCGCGTCGGCGATGCGGCCCGCGCGCATGGCGATGAGCTCGCGCCCGAGGAGCATCCCCTCAATCGGATCATGGGTCACGTAGACCGTGGTGATCCGGAGCTCGTGGAGGAGGCGCTCGATCTCCATCCGGAGCGTCTCGCGGAGCTCGGCGTCCAGCGCGGAGAGCGGCTCGTCCATCAACAGGACGCGCGGTGCGTGGGCAATCGCGCGGGCGAGCGCCACGCGTTGGCGTTCGCCGCCGGAGAGGGCGTCGACGCGGCGATCCTCGAGCGGGAGCAGCTGCATCTTCTCCAGGAGCTCGCGCGCGCGGGCCCGGCGCTCGTGCTTGCCGGTGCCTCGGACCCGGAGCGCGAGGACCAGTTCTCCCGTGCGCTCAGGTGGGGGAAGAGGGCGTAGCTCTGGAACACGAACCCGCAGCCCCCAATCCTCGGCGCGTACGCCGGCGAGGCGCTCGCCGTCGATGCGGAGCTCACCCTCGTCCGGGATCGAGCAGGCCCGCGATGGCGCGGAGCACGGTGGTCTTGCCGGATCCGCTGGGACCCCACAATCACCGGTGATCTCACCGTCGAGGAAACGGTGGCTGGAATCGTCCACCGCGGAGACCGCGCCGAAGCGGGTCGTTCAGGCCCTCAATCTCGAGAAGCGCCATCGCTCAGGCCCCCGTGCTTCGATGAAAGCGCGCGCCGCCCAGTGCCTGGATCGCGAGCAGGGCGGGCAGCACCGGGAGGAGGAAGATCACCGTGGCGGCCGCGGCCACCGGGAAGGAATTCGTCGTGTACGTGGCGAAGAGCGCCGCGGGGAACGTCTGCACCCGCGGCGTCGTGAGGAGATAGCTCGCGTTGAACTCGCCCCAGGAGACCGTGAAGACGAGGAGCGCCGCGAGCGTGATCGACGGGCGGAGCAGCGGGAGCAGGATGCGCCGGGCGACGACCGCGGAGGACGCGCCGAGCGTCCTCCCCGCCGCGCTCAGGTCCGGATCGATCGTCGCGAGCGCGTGGCGCACCGTGCGGATCACGAGCGGCACGGTGTAAGCCAGGTGCCCCGCGGCGAGCAGGCCGAAGCGCGGAACGCTCCCCGAGGAGAGGAGGAGCGCGACGGAGAGCGCGATCCCGGGCACGGAGAGAACCGAGAGCACGGCCGACTCGAGGAGCGCCGAGCCCGGGAACGGGCGGCGCTCGAAGGCGATCGCCGCGGGCACGCCGATCAGGAGCGCGAGCGGCACGACCAGGGCGACGAGGCGCGCCGAGAGGAGGAGCGCCGAGCCCCAGACGGTCCAGACGTAGTGGAAGAGGGCGCCCGTCGTCGCGACCGCGGCGCCCTCCGAGCGCGCCCCGTACCACTCCGAGTGCGAGAAGGCGCCCCACCCGTGACGAGGAGCGGCGACACGAGCAGGAGCGCGAGCGAGAGCGTGAACGCGCGCGCCGCGATCCGCGCGGGGCCTGCGGACACCGTCGCGCGCGGCGACGCCGGGTCGCGACTCAATCGCGGCCCCTCGCGAGGAGTCGATCGACCCCGATGGTCGCGGTCGCGAGGAGGAGGCAGAGGACGCCGGCGACGGCGTCGTTCCCGAAACCGGTGAGCTCGGTGTAGACCTCGAGGGGCGCCACCGTGAATCGGCGCGCCAGGATCAACGCGACGCCGAACGAGCCCATCGAGGCCGAGAACGTGATCGCGAGCGTGGAGCGGATGGCGGGGGCGAGCATCGGGACCGCGATCCGCACGAGCCTCGACCAGGGGCCGGCGCCGAGCGAGCGCGCCGCGCGGTCCACGTCGCGCGGAAATCGGCGCAGCGCCGCCTCCAACGCGAGCGTCGCGCGCGGCACCTCGAAGTAGAGGTACGCGAGGAAGAGCCCGAAGAGCGTGTACGCGGCTCCCGCGCCGATCGGGACGCCCAGCGCGAGGCGCGCCAGCGTCGGCACGAGCCCGACCCGCCCCAGCATCACCAACGTCAGGAACCCCACCATCACGCCGGAGAACGTGAGCGGAAGGAGGAGGAGCGTGCGCGCGACGCGTCGGCCCGGGAAGTCGTCCCGCGCGAGGACCCAGGCGGGGACCGCGGCCAGGAGGAGCGACCCGAGCGCCGCGGCCGCCGAGAGGAGCACCGAGTTCGCGAGCGCGCGGCGATACCGATCGGTCTCGAACACGGCCCGGAGCGCGCCGGCGCCGTCCTTACCGACGGACGCGAAGAGCACGTCCCCCAGGGGCCAGAGGACGGCCGCGCCGAAGAAGAGGAGGAGCGGGAGCGCGAGGAGGAGGCCGCTCTCCGCGCCGGCGGGCTCCGCCGGACGCCGAGCGTTCATCCCGACGCCCACCGCACCGGTGCCCTCACCGCGACCCGCGCACCGTGTCGAGCCACGCCCGCTTGAGGCTCTCGGCGGCCGCGGCCATCGCCTCGAGGTCGAGGGATCGCGCGCGCGCGTAGTCCGCCGGCGGAAGGAACTTCGAAGCGAGCGCGGCGGACAGCGCGCCGGGGATCACCGGACGAAAGAATGCTTTCGCGAACTCGGCCTGGGCGGGCTTCGTCAGCAGCCAGTCGAAGTAGCGGCGCGTCGCCTCGGGGTGCGGCGCGCCCTTCGCCATTCCCATCACGAGCGGCATCGTGAAGGTCCCCTCCCCGGGAATCACGACCTCGACCGGAGCGCCGTCCACGTACTTCATCTTGTATCCGTTCCCATCCGCGTTGATCCAGATCGGAATCTCTCCACGCAAGACCGCGTTGTAGATCGACTCGCGCGGATACGTCGCCACGTTCGCGTCGAGGCGCTTCAGGTAGTCGAGGCCCGGTCCGAAGCGCGTCGCGTCTCCGCCGCGAAGCGCGTTGATCCCGTACACGAACGTGTACGAGGTCCCCCCCACGTCGGATCGTCGTAGGCGATCATCCCTCGGTACTCGGGCTTCAGGAGATCCTCCCAGGAGCGGGGCACGGGCTTCCCGCCGAGCGCGCGGGTGTTCACGATCAGCGCGATCGTCGCCGTGTGGACCGTCCACCAGAGCCCGTCCGGGTCCTTGAGATCGTCCGGGATCTCCGCCCAACCCCGGGGCCGATACGCCTGGTGGAGCCCCCGGGCCGCCGCCTCGTATCCGATCGCCGCCGAGTAGTACGCGCAGTCGGCCACGGGATGATCGCGCTCCTTCTCGAGGGCGGCCATCGCGATCGACGAGCCCTTGGGATCGGGCGGGATCGTGACCCCGGCGATCTTCTTGTAGAGCGCGGTCACGCCGCCCCAGTTCGCGTAGTTCGGAATGCAGTCGTACTGGACGACAACCTTGTCGGCGCCGATCAGCGAGAAGAGCGTAGCTCCGAGCAGCAGCATCATGGTGTGACTCCTTCGATCTCAGTAGGAATAGAGGGCGACGAAGCTCAGCGAGCGATCGTACGGCTGGTACGAGGAATCGGTCCTCGGATCCTTCCGCTGCCACTCGTCGTACTCGAGGAGCAACGACAGCCCGCCACCGACGGCATAGGTGACGCCGGGCTGGAGGATCAGCTCGCTGATCCCTGGGTTGAGGTGGTAGTGCACCCAGCTCGCGTTGAAGCGCAGCTGCACGGGGCCGAGGGCGGCACGGGCGCCGGCGAGGACGTAATCGGCGGCGCGCGTGGCCGGGGCCCACTGCCGGAGGTACTCGCCGTACGCGAGGATCGGACCGAGCCGCGCGGTGAGGTCGACCGCGGCGTGGTCGACGCGGGCGCGGTCGTCGATGAGGTCGATGGCGGAGGCACGATCGATCTCCGCGGTGGAGCCCGACACGCCGAGCGTGACGCCGAAGCTCTCGCTCGGATGCAGGTCGCCGGCGACGCGGAGCACCACCGCGTTGCGGAACGCCGCCGCCCGATTCCCCGCCGAGTCGAGCTGCCCCTCCGGGTTGGGGCTGTACGCGCGCGCCGCCGCCGAGTCGTTCATGGGCGGCGCGTCGCCGAGCGTGCGCGCGTAGTCGAGCCCGCCGTTGATGCCGTCGGACTGGAGAAAGAACTGGGCGTCGTAGGCGATGGCGAAGAGGCTGGTCACCTCGTCCTGGCCCTCCGCCGCCACGCCGTAGTCGGGGTTGAGCTTCAGCCCGTCGAAGTACTGGATGTTTCCGAAGAACGAATCGTCCCAGAAGATGCCCTCGTCTCGATAGATCTTGCCGATCTTCGCCTTCAGATAGGGGCCGGGCGTGAAGTACGCGTAGATCTCCTGGAACCAGAGGTTCGAGGTGAAGAACCCGCGCAGATAGGCGTTGTTGGCGCCGGGCACCGCGTGGCCGCCGTGGCCGGAATCCGGATCTCGGCGTGCCCGCCGAAGCCTTCAATCTCGCTGTCGAGCTTCAGGTAGGCCGCGTAGACCTGGAAGGTGCCGTCCAGGCTGCCGCCGGCGAGCGTGCTCCCTCGGTCGACGGGCTGGTAGTAGAACAGATAGACGCCGGCGCCGAATCCGAACGGCAGTCGGGACTTCAGCTGGCGGAACTCGTCGTAGAGCCGCGTGAGCGTGCCGTCGTCCCCGGAGGGAGCGACAGTGCCCGTCGTGGTCTCGAGATCGGGCGTGGTGGCTGGAATCGACAGCGAGCAAATCGCCGCCGCGCCGAAAAGGAGCGCGGGTGCCATGTGAGGACATCCTCCTCAATCCGAAGATCGGTCTCTCGGAATACGACTAGAGCGGAGGAGGCCGTGGAGAGGCGCGGCCCAGCGGGAGGCCGGGCGGCGGCGGCTGCGCAGTCGTGCGGGCGTCGACCGCGGGGGAGGGACGGGCCGGCGCAGCGGGCGCCCCGAAGAAGCGACGGACGATCGCCTCCAGCGTGGGCCTAAGCCGCCGAACATCGGTGCGGCGGTCGATGTCGCTGCGGACGGCCAAGGTGCGAACCGCATGCCCTGCGCGCCCGGCGCGGGCGATGAGCGTGCGGGTGAGGCTCCGGGGTGCACCAGGGCAGGCCGTCGAGGATCGACCTCGCCAATCGATCAAGCGCGATCAGATACGCGCCGCCGTCGGCGGCGGGACCGACCACCATCCGATCGAGGGGGCTGTCGATCGCCGCCGTCAGATCGGACGCCTCGAGTCCCGGCGTGTCGGGAGCCGATCGCCACAATCCGCTCGAATCCGAGGGCGAGCGCTCGGTCCACGGCGCCGAGGAAGCGCGCCTCGAAGCCGTTGCCCTCCTGCGTGACGACGGCGACCGCGCGGGCGCCGAGCATCCGCAGCGCCCGCGCCGGTGGCGTCTCCTCGCTGGCGATCACCACCGGGACGTCTCGCGGCAGCGTGCTCAGGACGTCGATCGCCTGGAGGAAGAGACCGTCCGCGACCGAGCGTGCCGACGATGGATCGAGCCCGAGCCGCTTGTTGCGCTCGTAGCGGGCGCTCGCGAACAGCAGGACGGCGGTTGAGCGAGCACCGGGCATCGAGCGCGAGCCGCTCTTATCTCGATATGGCTCGCAGAGCAACGACGCGAGGTGCGGTGCGCCTCCCGTCGCTCAGGGCTCGAGCGGGCGGGCGACCAAGGCGCGCTGCTCGAGCAGGCGACGCTCGAGCTCGAGCGTGCGGTCGACGACCCAACGGTGATCGGCGCGGTGGGCGGCCATGCGGGCGCGAACATCGGCCCGACGGCAGCAACAGTCAGGCCAGGCGGCTGTGACCTCCAGCGCGCACCGGAGGTCGACGCGGGCCGCCGGGGTGCGCGATGATGGGCGCGCTGTGCTCCGCGCCGTCCCATGCTGATCGCGATCGGCACGCTCGCCGGCTGCGGGAAGTCGAGCTTCGAGTGGAACCTGCCGGCGGGGTTCCCGGAGCCGGAGGTGCCGAGCGACAATCCGATCACGACCGAGAAGGTGGAGCTCGGCCGGCATCTCTTCTTCGACGAGCGCCTCTCCTTCAACGGCACCACCGCGTGCGCCACCTGCCACGATCCGGCTCGCGCGTTCAGCGACGGGAAGTCGCTCCCGACCGGCGCGAGCGGCGACCAGGTCCCCCGCAACGCGATGAGCCTGTCGAACCTTGCCTATTACTCGAGCTACACCTGGGCCGATCCGGACGTCACCACGCTCGAGGCGCAGGCGCGCGGCCCGATGTTCAACGAGCATCCGGTCGAGCTCGGCACATCGATCGACACGGAGCAGATCCTCGATCGCTTCCGCAGTGACGATCTGTACCGGGACCTCTTCGCGGAGGCGTTCCCTGAGGTGCCAGCGTCGGATCGCGTCACGGTCGCGACGGTGGTCCAGGCGATCGCGACCTTCGAGCGCACTCTGATCTCCAGCAACTCGCCGTGGGATCGATTCTCGAGGGGCGAGCCGGCGCTCTCCGAGGCGCAGCTTCGGGGCCTGACCCTCTTCTTCGACGAGGCGCTCCAGTGCCACGACTGCCACACCGGGCTCAACTTCACCGACGCTGCGGATCCGAACGTGGCCGAGGAGGAGTTCCGCAACACGGGCCTCTACAACGTCGGCGGCACGGGCGCCTATCCGAGCTCGAACACCGGCCTCTACGAGCACACGATGCGCCCGGAGGACATGGGTCGCTTCCGCGTCCCGACGCTGCGCAACGTCGCCGTCACCGCCCCCTACATGCACGACGGGAGCGTCGACACGCTCGAGGAGGTGATCGACCTGTACGCGCGGGGCGGCCGGCGGGTCGAGGACGGACCGTTCGCCGGGGACGGCGCCGAGTCCCCGTACCGGAGCCCGTTCATCCACGGCTTCGAGATCTCGGAGTCGGAGCGGTCCGATCTGGTCGCGTTCCTGAAGGCGCTCACCGACGACGATTTCCTCTCCGATCCGCGTCACGGGCGTCCGAAGGACCTCGAGGCGCGCTGAGCTCTGGGTCGAGGATCGCGGAACGTGTCCCAATCCTGAGGCAGCGTGTTAGCGTCGGGCGCGATGCCGGGGGTCCGCCTCGTCATGGTCGTGATCGCGACCATGATCTCGGGATGCGGCTTGGAGCAGACGCTCTCGATCGAGCTCCCCGATCTCGCGGGTGTCGAGTCGATGATCGTGTCCGTCGAGCAGTCGGGGGCGCTGTATGTCTATGCGGAGGACCTCCGCGCCGGAGCTCCGCTGACGGTCGCGCGCGCGCTCCCGCCCCGGGCCGACGCCCGGATCGACATGCTGGCCTACTCCGTTCCGCTCGAGGAGATGGAGATCTCGCCCGGCCAGCTGAGGCCGGTGGAGAGCGACCCGCGCCGGGCGCTGCCGACACCCCTCTTCCACTTCGTCTCCCACGTGGAGCGCGGCGTGGTGGGCGGCGCGGCGCCCGGCGAGCCGGACGACGCGCTCGCCTCCTTTCGGATCGCAGGCACCGAACCGCCTCCCCCACCTCTTGCTTCCAGCTCACGGCGGATCCGATCGATCTGCTGGAGCAGGGCGAGGAGTCCGGTTTCGAGGGCTTCGCGTTGGCGTTGAGCGCGACAGTGGCGCTCGTCGGCACCCCGAGTGCCGAGCTGTTCGAGGTGACGCTCGATGGCGCCCAGCGTGTCGCCGTCCAGCCGGCGGGCGTCGCGATCTCCGCCGGTGCCGTGGATCAGAGCGGCCGCCTCTGGTTCGGCGACCGGCAAGGATCGCTGTGGCGCGGCGTGCTGCGAGGCGCGCTGAGCCTCGAGCTCGTCGCGACCAGCACGATGGGTGGGATCGATGTCCTCGCCGTGGGCGAGCTCGCAGGTGGGGAGGTCGAGGCCTTCGCTGTGGTCAGGCCGGGCACATTGATCCGGTTCGACGGCAGCGCTTGGGCAGGCCTCCACGACATGTGCCGCACTGAGCTCTGCACTGACAAATACGGTTATCGGCTGCAGCGGCTCGGTCCGGGCGAGGCCGTGGCGATGCGCTTCAAGGCGGTGAAGATGGTGCATCATAGGGAGGGGCGGACGATCGAGCTCGCGATTCCGCACACGGATCCGTCCTCGCTTCATGCGCGCTGCCTCGAGAACGTCGCTGGCTTCGGCATTGCGGTCGGCATCGAAGGCCAGGTCCTGAGGTTCGATCCCGCCGCCGACGCCTGGCAGGACGAGCTGGTTGTGCTCCCCGGATTCGACGTCTACTCGGTCGCGTCGTTTCGAGGTGCATTCGTCCTGGGAGGCGACGCGGGCGCGGTCACCTCGTTCGTCGACGGGGTGGCCTGTCCGAGCCAGTTCGTCGCGGGTGGATCGGTGATCCGCTTGCTGCCGCTCGCGGGCGCGCTGCTCGCCGTTGGTGAGCCGGCCCAGGGCGGTTCCAACATCGTCCCGCTTACAGTTCTGCACGCGTTTTGATAGTCTTCGTCGGTGGTCGAGCCGACGACCGTCCCTCACGGCTCACGCAGCTTTCCCGTTCAAGGCATCCGTGTCGAGGTCACGCGCGGTCCAGACACCGGACGCGTCTGCCTCGCGACCTCCGGTACGATCAGCGTCGGCACAGCCGATGGCAACGATCTGGTCCTCACCGACGAGACCGTCTCCCGCTACCACCTCGAGCTCAGTCATCGCGGCGATCGAATCTCGGTCGTGGATCACGGCTCGACCAATGGGACCATCTCAGGCTCGGTCGCGATCAGCTCCGCGACGGTCGCGCCCGGTACCGCACTGAGCCTCGGCCGCACCTCGATCCGGGTCGAAGACTCTGCGATCCTGGAGCTCGAGGTTCACGACCAGGATCAGCTGGCGGATCTTCGCGGGCGCTCGCCGGTGATGCTCGCGCTCATGGCCCAGGTGAAGCGTGCCGCCCGATCGGACGCGTCGATCCTGCTCCTCGGCGAGACTGGATCGGGCAAGGAGGTGGTGGCGCGCGCCATCCACGAGTCCAGCCCGCGCGCAGCGAAGCCGTTCGAGACGGTCGATTGCGGGGCGCTCGCCCCCACGCTGATCGCCTCCGAGCTCTTCGGGCACGAGCGCGGCGCCTTCACCGGTGCCGAGCAGCAGCATGCCGGCGCCTTCGAGCGCGCCCAGGGAGGGACGCTGTTCCTCGACGAGATCGGCGAGCTGCCGGCTCCGCTCCAGGCGACGCTGCTGGGGGCGCTCGAGCGCCGCAGCTTTCGGCGGCTCGGAGGCACGCATCCGATCGACGTCGACGTGCGCGTAGTCTGCGCCACGAATCGTGATCTCCGGGCAGAGGTCAACCAAGGCACGTTCCGACAGGACCTGTACTACCGGATCGCGGTGGTCCTCCTGCGCATCCCGCCGCTGCGCGAGCGCGCGGAGGACATCCCGTTGTTGATCGAGCACTTCCTGCGGGAGGCGGGCGGCTCGGGCGGCATCGACGAGCTTTTCCCGCCCAGCGCGAGGGAAGGGCTGGCCCAACATCGCTGGCCGGGCAACGTCCGCGAGCTCCGCAACTTCGTGGAGGCGGCGCTCGCGATGGGCGTGGTACCCGTCTCGACCCGGGCAGCGAGCCCGCCGGCGGTCGCGGGTTTCCGTCGGTCCCTGCGGAGGACCTGGTGAAGATGAGCTTCAAGCGGGCGCGCGCCCTCTTGCTCGACGAGTTCGAGCGGACCTACCTCGAGGCTCTGCTCGAGCGTTGCCGGGACAACGTATCGGAGGCGGCGCGGGTGTCCGAGATCCACCGCTCGTACTTCAATCGAATGCTGCGCCGCCACGGCTTTCGGTGACGGCCGATGCTGCTCGGGAGATATCAGGTCCAGCGACTTCTCCAGCGCGGAGGGGATCGCCGAGGTGTTCGAGGCGATAGCCGTCGGAGACAACGGATTCTCGCGCGAGGTGGCGATCAAGCGGCTCCTCCAGCCGCTCACACGAGACGGGCCGCTCCGGCGCTCTTTTCTGGACGAGGCGCGCATCTCGAGCCGACTGAGCCACCCGAACATCGTCTCCATCCTCGACTTCGGTGTGGCCGACGGCGTGCCCTTTCAGGTGCTCGAGCGGGTCAGGGGCACCGATCTTGGGTCGCTCCTCGCGCGAGGGCCCCTCCCGCTGCCCGTCGCGATCCACATCGTCATCGAGATCGCTCGTGCGCTCGAATATGCGCACTCCGCGCTCGACGAGAGCGGCGAGCCGCTGGGCATCGTCCACCGCGACGTTACGCCTGGAAACATCCTGGTGTCCTCGACGGGCGACGTGAAGCTGAGCGACTTCGGAATCGCACGCGCGCACGACCGACTCGAGACGACTGCGCTCGGCGTGGTGAAGGGGACGCTGGCCTACATGGCGCCGGAGCAGGCCCGAGGTGCGGCGCTCGACGGCCGCACCGATCTCTTCTCACTCGGTTGCGTGCTTCATCGGTTGGTCGCCGGCCGGAGCCCGCTGGAGGACGAGGCGGCGCGCAAGCGGGTGATCGCGGGCGGCTCGGTGGTCATCGATCCTGGAGTGCCCGAGGCGATCGCTCAGCTGATCGAGCGGGCGACCCGGTCGCGGAAGGAGGACCGCTACCCGAACGCGGGCGCGATGGTGGAGGCATGCTGGCGCACCCTCACGAAGGAGTCGGAGCGGGAAGGGCACAGGATGCTGCGCGACTGGCTGGCCGACCTGGAGCCGGAGCCGGACGTCTCGGATACGGCGAACCTCTTTACCCTCGAGGTCAGCGGTGAGGACGATCTCGGCTTCCGGCAGTTCACGACCGTCTCGCTCGAGCCCCCGCCGACCCGCACCAATGATCCGCCCGAATGGCCTATCAGCGGGTGGACGATGCTGTCGCTCGGGCTCGCGATCACCGTGATGTCCGCCGTGGCGACCCTCGTCGTGGTGAGCTCCTCCGATCCAATCGATCCGGGGGACCCGCTCACGGTGTCGCGGCGTGCGCCCGCGCCTCCCGCTGTCGTCCCTTCGGTGATCCCGCGGGCACCTCCGCCTCCAGCCAGGGCCTTCTCCCCAAACGAGCGCCAGGCCGGTCCCCGTCGGGCCGTTGGACGGCCCCGTCGGCGGCTCCCCAGCCCGGAGGCGCGCGAGCCGCCGCGCCCGCCCGAGGACCCGCCGGCCCGCCTGCGGGCGATCCTCGATCGGCTCAAGCGCTCCGGACCCGCGATCCCGCTCGACGAGCTGGCGTCGCTCGAGGCGCGCTACTTCGATCTTCGTGAGCGCTTGGGGGCCGTGGACACGCCGGAGGCTCGACGTCTCCTGCTCCGCGACCTCGACGCGCTCGAGCGCGATGTCTCCACGGCAGACCGCTGAGAGTGTCGACAGGACGGGTCACGTTCGTCCCGAATGGTCGACACCGCGACCGGCAGGCGGCGGGGTTCGCGCTGGCACCGCTCTTGAATCAGGTCATCCCGGAGGTCAAGGAATGACATCAGTCAACGGCATCACCCCGAGCTCTCAGCTGGCGTTCAACGCGTATCAGTCGGGCGCCTTCTCGCTGAACGACTATCTCACGTACATGATCGGCTCTCCACGGCCGCCCGAAGGTGGCGGTAAGAAGCGGGCCAAGCGGCGCGCGGCATGGGACAAGAAGGCCAACGAGCAGCTGACGGATCTCGCCAACCGGCAGCAGATGCAGATCCAGCAGATACAGGCGCAGATCGCGGGGATGCAGAGCGGCGCGCAGGCGTTCTTTGGCTCGCTGATGACGGGGCTCTGCTCGCAGCCGTTCGCCGACTGTCGCTCCTTCCTCGCGGCCCAGTCGATGTACGGTCCGGCAGGCGGAGCGTTGGTTCAGGCGCTCTTCTCGTGAGGGGAGCGGAGATGGTCGATGCCGAACCCATCGAGTTCCACGCGATCGCGGTCGAGGCCGCGCTGCTCCTGTCGATGGCGAACGACCAGACGCAGTACTCATCTCCAGATCTCGATCACCTTCGGGCATCTCTGGAGGCGCTGCTCGAGACCGATGAGCTGCGGATCGCGGTCGAGTCGCTGGTCCGCCTGGCGGCGCATCTTCACACTCGGGGCGCGGGGGAGGCGGCCGGTGCGCTGCTCGAGGTTGCTGCGATGGCGGCGCCCGCGCTGGCGCGTGAGCACGAGGCCCGCGCCGACGCCGATCGCCACCACCAGGAACGATTCCGAAGCTTCAATGGAGACAGGAGGGGTCGGGCGTCTCTGCCCTCGCTGAGACCGACCGGTGGGATTGCCCTTCGTGATCTCGTGCCTCGCAAGACGATCCGTTGAGCGGTAAGATCGCCCGCGCCGAGGCCCCACCGCGTGATCGTGAACCTGTTGGCCCTGATGGCGGTCGGCGCGCCCTGCGGGATTCGAATCATCGACACCGATGACCCTGTCATCGCCGGTCGAGCCGCCGAAGCCGTGATGCGCGCGGTCGAGACGCACGCACACGCGGTGCGCTTGCCCGGCGAGGCGCGCTGCCCGCAGCACGAGGAGGCCTGCGCCGCCGACACCCGCCGCGAGCTCGGCGTCCAGGACGTGATCCTGTTCGCGTGTTCGTGGGCGTGACCCGGCACCTGGTCGTGTTGGAGTACTTCTCGGGCGACCTCTCCAAGCCGAGGAGATCCACGTTTCGCTCCCTGCCGACGGCCGCGGCTGGGACGCCGTTCTCACGCCGGTGATCGATCGGCTTCTTCCTCCGCCGATCTCGGAGGGATCAGAGCGCATCTCCGGAGCACCGCCGCCCGAGGCGAGGCTGGAGCTCGAATCCTCCGGGGTCCGGCGCTCATCGTGGCCGGGGCGCGCTGGTCATCGGCGGCGCCTCGATCCTGGCCGAGCGGAGCGCACATGCCCGAGGCGAGCTGCTCGCCGGCGCCCCGACTCGAGCTCGCTACGACGCGCTCCGCTCGTCCCGGCGCGCCCTCACTATTGCGTCGGTCAGCCTGTTCGCGGTGGGAGGGCTCCTCACGGGTGGCGGCGTCTTCTGCTCCTTCGAGTGGTGATTCCGGCTGTTCACTCCACAGGTCGTCCGATTCACCCGGGGCCGGAGACGTCGGATGGTCGCACGGTGCGGTTCGG
>CAWDML010000002.1:0-282339 GCA_963803435.1 uncultured delta proteobacterium
TTCGACCGAACTGTCCCATAGGCCAGTCTTGACGAACACCATCTCTCTTCGAGTAATCAGCGCGCGCATGCATTCACGTTCACACACGACCGGCACCTCTCTCGATTCGCGACTCGGCGTCATCACGGGGCGTCTCTCGATCGATGGCGATCCATCGTCCGTGTTGGTGGCGCCCTGATCGCGACCGCGCTCGGGTGTCAGCCTTCGGGCTCCGACACCACCTCGATCTCGGCGCTCGGAGAGATCGAGCCACCCAGCTACCTCGACGCGCCGGCCTCGAGCACAGCGGTCATGTGACGGTGACCTGGGGCGCGAGCCCAACGCAGGGCGTCGATCAGTACAGATCGAGCAGTCCACAGACGGCGAGGTCTGGACGACGGTCTTCGAGGGCTTGGCGTTCACGACCGAGCTCCACTTCGTCGTAGAGCTCACGGTCCAGCTCCGCGCGCGGGGCTGCCTTCGCCTGACCGGCGAGTGCAGCGACCCCACGTCTCCGGTGCTCGTCACGATCACGCCGAAGTTCCCGGACCTCCTCTCCAGCTCCTATGAGGCGACGTGCCAGCCGCCCTGGAATACCGTCCCCGCGCAAGAGAACGTGGGCGCGACGCCGGCCCAGGCCGATGTCTCCGGAGGCTCGGCCACCTACCGGATCCCGATCGCGCTCGCCCCGGGCCGGAAGGGCGTCCAGCCCTCCGTCGCGCTCGTCTACGACAGCCGCTCCGGCGACGGGGTCGCGGGGATGGGCTTCTCACTCTCGGCGGGGTCTCGGATCCATCGCTGTCCGCGGACGCCGGTGCACGACGGCGAAGTAGGCGAGGTCGGATTCACTGCGGCGGATCGCCTTTGCCTGGACGGTGAGCGGCTCGTCCTCGTTTATGGAACGTACGGTGCCACGGGCTCACGGTACAAGACGGAGGTCGACAGCTTCGCCCGGATCACGATGCATGGGGACATCAGCGGATCCAACACGTGGTTCGAGGTCGAGCGGAAGTCAGGGACGATCGATCGCTACGGCGCCGTCAGTGGGTACGCGCTCGCGCTCAAGTCGTACGGCGGCACGACCCTCGCGTGGTGGCTGCGGCAAAGCGAGGACCGGCAGCACAACGCCGTCCACTACGCCTACGCGACCCTCTCAGGCCAGTTCGTGCTCGCCAGCATCAGCTATACCGGTGTCGGAGACACGCTGGGCGATCGGGTGGTCGGCTTCACGTACGAGGCCCGCCCGGACAAGCGCACGCGCTACCAGGCGGGCCGGCTCATGCGCACGACCCAGCGCCTGCACGCGATCACGAGTCGAGTCCAGACCGCCATCGTCCGGCGCTACGAGCTCGGCTACGGCACCAGCCTCGCCACCAGCCGCTCGCTGTTGACCAGCCTGACGGAGTGCACCTCCAACCCGTGCAATGCCTCGACGAGCCTGCCCCCGACGACATTCGCGTATGATGACGCCCCGCCGTCCTTCGAGGAGCAGCTGCTCCCCAACGGCGAGGGCGACTCGCTCACGATGAAGCTGGGCGCGGACTACGAAGGCGACGGCACGCGCGATGTGTACCGGATCGGCCTCTCGGATCCGTGGGGCTCCTCCGCGATCTCGAAGGATCTCTATCTGTCGAGCGAGTCCGGCCAGCCGCCGCTTTCGTTCATGACCTCACCTTGCGCGGACAGCCTCGAACATACGTACGACCTGTTCCCCGGCTGGGGCAACCGTGACTTCGATCAGGACGGGCGCGCGGATCTGCTGGGCGCCCGCGCAGACGGCACCTTTGCCATCTGCGACTTCGCGGGCAACGAGACCGGGAGCGATCTCGTACTCCCAGCCGCGTTCGTGTTCCACGTCGGGGACTTCAACGGCGACGGAAGAAGCGACCTCATGATCAAGCATGACGGTCAGACCGACGTCGACCTCCAATGCCCACAGATCGGGTCCGACCTCAGGTTCTGCGAGTCCGCGCCGTTCCCGACCTTCGGGATTCCGGAGGAGGTGGCGAACCTGAGCGACTACGACGGCGACGGCTTGCCGGACGCGTTCGTGGATTGGAACGGCTCCGGGCTCCCTCCGTCCGGCTATCTGCCCAAGATCGTCTTCACGCGGGTCTCGGGTGGCGCCGTCACCTTCGACGTCGAGACGCTCGACACCCTCGGCGGACCTGCGGGCTCCTTTCGAGCGAGCCCGACGGCGGCGAGCTACGGCTGGTTCGATCTCAACAACGATGGGCTGCTCGACATCTACCGGCTGACGGAGAGCGGTCCGACGTTCTACGTGAACACGGGAGGAGCGTTCACGATCGCCCAGGTAAGCGGCACCATCGACGTCCCGAATCGTCTGTGGGACGGCGTCCTGATCATGGACTACGACGCGGACGGCGTCTCGGAGATGCTGGTCCCGAGCACGGTCGTCAAGGAGTGGTGCTACCTCCAGGATGGGACCGAGCCGCACGAGTATTGTTCGCTCGGCTCGCTCGAAGGGCTTACTTTCTTCGTCACCGAAGCGCCCTATCAAGAGGATCACACAATCTATCAGTACGATGCCATCGAGCTCGTCGACGACGGCGCCGGGGCCTTCACGATCAGTCGAGCCCCAACCCCGGTGGAGGCGCCGCTGCGCGGCTCTCGCGTCGACGACTACGGCGGCGATGGGCTCGACGACGTCCTCTATCCCATCCGGCGGACCTTCGGGCAGACGACCGGCCAGGGAGAATCCGGCGCTCCTCGGCAAGTACTATCCCTTCGGCAGCATCCCGCTCGGCTACAAGACCATGCGCCACCTCGGCTCTGTGCCGGACCTCTTGACGCACGTCCAAAACGGCCTCGGCGCCGAGTCCACCTGGGACTACGCGCCGCTCTCGAGCAGCGGAGTCGCCGGCTGCACCTCACCCCAATCGATCCCGTTCTATCGCGCCAACTTCGACGAGGCGCCGGACAGCGAGCACTTCTTCTTCACCTCCTCGACGTACGTGGTCGGCCGCTTCGCCACCAGCAACGGCGTCGGCGGCCTGAACCCGACCTGCTACCGCTACGAAGACGCGATGTACAACAACCAGGGCCGTGGGTTCCTCGGCTTCCGCAAGATCATCGAGGAGCAGGCCCTCGACGACGCGGAGAACAATCGGCGCACGGTCACCACCTATCAGCAGAAATTCCCGCTCGTGGGCGCGGCCACCGAGACCACCGTCTCCCTCGCCAGCGATCCGCTCGGCGCGCCCCCGCTGATGCGGAAGACGCAGCACTGGACGACCACCTGTCCGAGCTATGTCTCGGGTCCGCCCGCGGAGGTCTGCTTCAACTACGTCGACCAGGAGGTGAGCGAGACCCGTAAGCTCGCGATGCCGCGCGACCTGGTCAGCACGACCACGATCGACCGCGCCTGCGAGGGTTCGGATCTCACCTACGGGAACATGTCCTGGGAGGAGAAGACAATCACCGACGGCACCTCGACCTACTCCGACCGCACCGACTACAGCTACGACTACGCGGACGTGGGCGCGTGGTGGATCGACCATCTCCAGCAGAAGGTGGTCACCACCAACGCCGCCGAGTACTCCGCACCGCCCGAGATGCCGGCATCGCTCTTCCCGGAGAACAACGAGAAGCAGGTGACCACCACCTTCGACTTCTACCCCGACACGCATCCGAGCGCGTCCCGACTCGTCCTCTCAATCCACGTCGAAGGAAGGGAGCCCGACGCATGGGCCGAGACCCACTTCGACACCTACGACAACTTCGGAAACCTGATCGCGAGCACCGACACGGCCGGCAACCTGCCGAACCCGCGTACCACCGGGCGGACCTACGATCCAGCCGGCTACTTCCTCGTCACCGAGACCCGCCCGCTCGGTCATCAACAGATCGTCACCACGGATCCAAAGACCGGTCAGGCGACATGGATGCAGGCCCCGAACGGGCTGGTCGCCACGACCACGCTCGATCCGAGTACGGTTTCAAGCAGGCGCTTCTGACCGGCGGACGGCCGCGCACCTACTACGTCGATCGCGGTGCGGCCTACATAGCGGGCTCGCTCGCCGCGATTTGCGCCGAGCTCGGCATCCATCTCGTCCACACCGCTCCCAAGGACTGCGAGGCAAAAGGTGCGATCGAAAGGTGGCACCGCACGTGGCGCGAGGAGGTTGGCGATGAGCTCGGCGAGCGCCTCCTCACCCTCGACGAGCTCAACAGCCTGCACTGGGCCTGGCTCGGGGCCGAGTACCACGCGCGCCGGCACGACACGACGGCCCGCGAGCCGCGAGCCCACTGGCTCGAGCAAGCACGGCACCTGCGCGCGCTCCCCAAGGACAAGAAGATCGACGAGGTCTTCCTGCACCGCGCAAAGCGCACCGTCCGAAAGGACGGCACGGTCCGCTTCGGTGGGCGCTTCCTCGAGGTCCGCGCCGAGCTCACCGGTCGTGTCGTCGAGCTACGCTTCGACCCGACCGATCAAGACGCCCGCCCGCGCGTCTTCGTCGAGGACCGCTTCGTCTGCGACGCCGTGCCCCTCGACCGCATTCGAAACGCCACCCGCAGGCGCCGCCGGGATCTCGGCGTGCCGGATCCCACCGCCGAGCCGAGCGGACTCGACCCACTCCAGCTCATCGAGCGCGACCACTACGAGCGCACCCGCGTGCGCCATGACGACGAAACGGAGGACTGATTCATGTACCGCAAACGCTTCGGCCTCACCGGCCACCCCATGCCCAAGGACGCACAGGGCAAGACCTTCATCGAGAGCGGAGACGGCTACGCCCGCCTCGGGCGCGCCTTTCGCCGGCTCGCCGACGAGCCCGGTCTCGGACTCCTCACAGGCGAGGCGGGCCTGGGAAAGACCGCCGCGATGCGCAACCTCTGTGCGCAGCTCCCGAAGCCCGACTACCTCGTCATCTATCACTGCGACACCGCCGTCGCGCCGCTCGATCTCTATCGCTCTTTGGCGATCGAGCTCGGCGTCCGCCCGTCGCACCGGCGCGCCCAGCTGTGGGCCGACATCAAGAAGGCGCTCCTCCACATGGTCGACGAGCGAAACACCGCGCCGATCGTCGTCATCGACGAGGCCCAGCACCTCACTGATCGATTCCTCATCGATCTGTCCGGCTTCCTCAACTTCGCCTTCGACAGCCGCGACATCCTCACCATGTGGTTGGTGGGGCTCCCGCAGCTCAGCCGCCACCTCCAGATGCAGCAACACGCGCCGCTCGCGATGCGCATCGCCGCGCGCGTACACATGGAGCCCTGGGCGGACCGCGAAGCCTTCACCGCCGTGATCCACCAGAGCATAGAGGCCGTCGGAGGCAAGAAGAAGATCCTCAGCGACCCCGCCATGGAAATGCTCTTTCGGAGCAGCCGCGGGCTCCTTCGCGTCGCCGCCCAGCTGCTGCGCGAGGCGCTCCGCGTCGCGCACGAGCGCGATCAGGACTTCGTGGACGAGCACGTGATGGAGGAGGCCGTCGACAACGTCCTCGCGCCGGCGCCATGAGCACCGCACCCCTCCCGGTATGCCCGGTCGGCGAGCTCGACCCTCCCAGCGACGAGGAGCGTTGGCTCGTCGAGCCGCTGTGGACGCGCGCGGCCGTCGGATTCATTGGCGGCGTCCCCAAGCTCGGGAAGACATGGCTCGGCCTCGACCTCGCGCTGTCCGTCGCAACGAGCACGCCCTGTCTCGGCCGCTACGTCGTCAAGGATCCCGGGCGCGCGCTCGTGTATCTCGCCGAGGATCACACCTCGCTGGTACGGCAGCGTCTCGAGGGGCTCTGCCGCCTCCGCGGCCTCGACATCACCAAGGTCGAGGTCGACGTGATCACCGCTCCGAGCCTCCGCCTCGACCTGCCGCGCGACCAGGAGCGCTTGCTCGAGACGGTGCGGCAGCGCCGCCCCCGTGTCGTGCTCCTGGATCCGCTCGTCCGCCTGCATCGCGTGGACGAGAACAGCGCCGGCGATGTCTCCGGCCTGCTCGCGTTTCTCCGCGATCTCCAGCGCGCTTGTGACGTCGCAGTCGTCCTCGTCCACCACATGCGAAAGACCGGCGGCGCTTCGGGGCAGTCGCTCCGCGGCTCGGGAGACTTCCACGCTTGGATTGATTCCGGCTGCTATCTGCGCCGCACCCGCGAGGGTGTCGTGCTTCGTGTCGAGCATCGATCGGCGCCATCGCCCGATCCGATCCTGCTCGAGCTCACCTCTGACGATGACGGCGAGAACACCCGGCTTGAAGTCGTGAACGCCAGCGATGATGCGCCGCCTCCAGCAGCGCCCATCGTCTTGCGGCTCGCCGACAGAATCCTCGATGCGCTCGGCGCCGCGGGCGGACCGATGACGAAGGCGGCGCTGCGGAAGGCGTTACAGATCAACAACCAGCGCCTCGGCGACGAGCTCGCGAGCCTCGAGGCACAATCACGCGTCGTGCACGGAGCCGCCGGCTGGGATCTCGAGCGTTCCAGCGGAGGCGTTCCGCGAAAACCCACAGAGCGCCGGAACGGAACGCCGGAACGGTCCTCGTACTGATCATCGATTCGGCCGGCAGGGCGTGGCCAACAAACTCGGGCAACGGTGGCGACCGACCCGGACCCAAACCGGATGCGCCCTGCCGGCCGTCCCCCGTCGACCGGCCATCCGGGAGGGGACAAACGCAGTCAACGAGTCAGCGGGTCGGCCGGACGAAGCTCATGTCCTCACGAGACTCCGGGACAAAGCTCCGTTAGCAGTGCGGGCTGGTACACGGGTGTGGGTCAAGATCAACGCGAGCGAGACCGTGTGCGATGGGGTCGACAACGACAACGACGGCACGGTGGACGACGGCTTGAGCGGATGCTCCGAGGACCATGATCACAAGCGGCTCGCGGTCGGGAGCCTCTATCAAGGCGATGGCGCGAGCGCCGTGAACCTGGTCGACGGCAACCTGATCGTGCGCCAGGTAGACGCCGTCGTGCAGGGGCCATTCGGGCCGCTGGTTCTCTCGCGGACCTACGACTCGCGGCGGGACACATCGGATGCTGCTGTGGGCGATGGCTGGACCCACTCGTTCGCGGTCTACCTGAAGCAGATGGTCTCCGGCGATGACCGATGGCGCGTGCAAACGGCTTCGGGCGAGATGCAGTACTTCCGATGCACGTCCTATGCTTCGTCGATGGCGTGCGTGATCGACGATCACCATGTTCGCGGCAACCTGCGCCGGTCGGGCGGCCGGTTCTACTACTTGCGGATGTCAAACACCAGCCAAGGTCGAAACCCCGGACTCGCAACAAGAGAGGATCGGCCCGGTCGACCGGCTGGCCGAGGACCGCGGAGGCAGGATCGAAGGGGGCTACGCCGGGGCGGCATTTGGGGATGCCGCTTTTCCCGGCTCCGCCCTGTGCCGGCCAGCCTCTGTTGAGATGAGTCGTCGCCCGCAACTTCGCTTGCAGCCCCCGATCACCTGATCGGCCAGACGAGGCGTGCGAGACGGCGCTCGAGTGCAGAACGGTCGCGCGTCGAGAGGGAGAAGTGAGCGTGGATCCGTCGGGCGAGCGAGCGAAAGTGGTCTCGATGGAGCTCGTCAGGCTGCTCGCGCAGGAGGCTTGCGGTCGAGTCGATCCAGAAGAAGCGATCGATCATCCGGTCCGCGGAGAGCGCGCGGTCGATGAGATCTCGGAGCGCGGCTTTGGGCTCTTGGTGAAGCGCGAGCACGGCGCGCTTCTGTTCGTCGAGGTGAGCGAGCCAGTGGTCTCTGAGCGCGACGCGCTCGTTGATGAGCGCGAGGGTGATGGCGTCGGCTTCGTGGACGTGGGCGAGGTTCTTGACGATGCCGAGGAGGTATCGCGCGTCGGCGGAGTCGGGGAGCGTGCCGCGGTTCCGCTTGCCCTCGAAGATGGCGATGCTCTCGGCGACAGTGTCGCGGTCGTAGCGTGCGATGGCGGTGCGGAAGTGATGCTCGGGATTGAGGAGACCGAGGCGCGCGAAGGCGTCACCGAGCGCGTGGAGGACGAGCGGGTCCGACCGTGCAAGCTGAGTTGCATACGCTCGTTCCTGTCGTCGCCGGCGTTCTTCGAGGGCCTGCTTGGCCCGCGCGATCTCCTCCTCGGTCGGCGATGAGGAGAGGTAGAGGTCGACGCGGGTCCTCCAGGATCGGTCTTTACGCGGGCGATGGTTGAGCGTTCGCGCGAAGGTCTGGACGCGCAGTCGGAGGAGTTCGCGGGCGAGCTCGCGCGGGGTGGTCGCGCGGACGGCGAGCGGGGGCGCCTCCTGGGAGAAGAGCCCGAAGGCGCCCTCCACGTGCGCCTTGTTCTCGGGCCGCCCGAGCGTGGCGCGGATGCGAAGCGTATCGCCCAGCGCGGCGTCGACCTCATCGGTGTGATTCGAAGGACGGTTGTCGAGGAGCAAGGCGAGTGGCGGTGCGCCGGTGGTGTTCACTCCGTCCTCGAAGGACTCGACGACGGCGCCGCTGTCCTCCTCGTCGCGGATCGAGGCGCCGACGAAGGCGCCGGAGGCGGTGTCAACGTCGAGCTCGAGGTTGAAGAGGAACGGTTCGTCGTTGACGTGCACGAGGACCTCCATGCCGTCTCCGACCCACTGAGCTCCGGGAAAGAAGCTCTCGAAGGTGTCCTTGGTCGCCTTCTCATCAGGAGACCGTCCTTTCCTCGGACGCGGTGTCCGTTCGCCGTGGACGAAGAGGATGCGTGCGATGAACGAGCCGCCGTAGGGCAGGCGCAGGTGTTGGCGGACGTGGGAGACGAACGAGGAGAAGTCTCCGCACCAGGTCTTGTAGGCGGCGAGGATCGATTCGATGTGGATCGAACGCGCCTCGTCGGGCTCGGCGACGGGCTCGTCGTTGGTTGATGCGACCGGTTCGAGCGCATCGCCTTGGGTGCGGCGCCAGTCCTCGAGGGTGGGCAGAGGCACGCAGGTGGCCGCTGCGAAGCGGGCGAGCTCGAGGTCCGGGTGCGCCTCGCGGAGCTCGAGGATGCGGACGCGGAAGGCGTCGGAGTAGATGCGGCGTAGTGCCGTCCCCGAGACGCAGCCGGGATGGGCCATGACGAATTCGAGCACGGCGTGCGCGATGACGAGGTCCTCACCCGAGAGCGGACGAGGATCCGATCTCACCGGCCGCCCGACGGCGCCGACCAGCCCCAAGAGCACCTCTTCGAGACGGGCAGCGATCTCGTAGGCGCGGCTCTTCGCAACCTGGGTGGCCTCGAGGATCGCCGCGACGCTGGGATGAGGGAGCCCGAGGCGATCGAGGTGCTGGCGCGCGCACAAAAGGAGCGCCGCGAGGGCGGTGGAGGGGACAGCGGGCGTGGGATCGAGTAGAGCAGTCAGCGGCGGGTCCTCCGGTTCCTCGGAAAGGTTTGTTTCGCAACTCACCCTTGCCGCAGGAGGCGAAGGACCGCCACCTTCAATCGCGAAGCTCGAGGATCCGGCGGCCCATCAACCAGACCTCGGGCACGCCGTCCTTGGTGACGACCTTGAAGAGCTCGAGCCGGCGATCGCGCAGATCGAGATCGTCCTTGTCCTGTCCGGCGCCGGCCTCAATGCGCGCGAGGACCTCGTCCGCCCGCCCGTAGTACCGATCCGCCGGAACGAGCAGACCGCCGAGCGCGTGGTGGGTCCGCGCGTGGTTGTACCAGTGCAGGTGCGCGGCGAGCCGGCGTCGCATCTCCGCGAGGTCGTAGAACCGGTTCACGTCGAACAGCTCGGTGTGGAGGTTGCCGTTGAACGCCTCGATCTTTCCGTTCCACTCCTTCTCCTGGGCCACGATCTGATCGATCCCGAGCTCCGTCAGGTACGCGGTGAAGCGCGAGACGCCGCGCCACGACCAGAACGCGGCACCCTTATCGTGCAGCACCATCTCCGGCTTTCCGTGACGCGCGATCGCGTCCTCGAAAGTCTCGATCACGAAGTCGGCGCGCTCCGCGTCGCTCACGCCGTGTCCGGTGACGAAGCGGGCGCAGTCGTCGAGCAGGATCAAGGTGTGGGCATCAGCGCGGTTGATGAAGCGATGCACGTAATCGAGGTGCCACATGTGATTGGGTCGCACGGCCTCGAACCGCTCGTCGTGCTTCTTCCTCTTCACCCGCGGCGGTCGGTAGCCCGCGTCCTCCATTACCCGCCGCACCGTCCGCGTCGAGACCTTGATGCCTTTGCGCCGGAGCTGGTTCCGGATCTGGCTGGGGCCGAGGCCGGGGTGACGCTTCCACTCGGCCAGGATCTCCTGGTCACGCTGCGCCTCGATCTCGTCCGGTGCCGGTCCGCTCGTCGGTGCGGGGGCCTCACCCTTCGCCGCCTTCCTCGCCTTCGCGCGCCAGTCGTAGACGGTGAAGCGACTCATGCCCAGCTTCTCGGCGGCGGCCTGCACGCCGTGCTTCGACGCGTACTCGACGGCTTCGGCGATCTGCGAGGGCGTGTACTTCTTCGCCGTGCGGCCCCGCTCTACCTTCGCCTCGCCTCCTCGCTCCTTCTTCAGCTTGCTAGCCAACCTTCGTTTCGAATTGCTTCGAGCACTTCGCTCTTCACGCGACTTCGCGAGCCAGCGACTGACGTTGCTCTGATCGATGCCATGCTTCTTCGCCGCCGCGCAGACGCCGATCTTCTGCGCCTCGTCGACGACAGCGCGCCGCTGCTCCTCGGTGTACGAACGCCGTTCCTTGCTGCGCCTGCCACGTCTCTTCGTTGCCATCTACAACCCCCCGCCGCCGAGAGATTGCCTTGCACCCGGTCCGGGATTTCAGGCCTCGGCAGCCATGGAAGTTGTTGAGCAAGCGCAACTACTATCCAGGCGATGGCACGCTGTACCGATTTAGCGAGAGCACCCACTCGACGTACGGCCGGCCCTGGGATCAGCACAAGGACGGCACGGGGAACATTCTCGCGACCACGAGCCTTGATGGCAGCGCGCTGATCCAGAGGGTGAGCTCCGCCAACACGAGCATCTACCTCTACTTCGTGTACAGCTCGGGGCGGCTCGACAGCGTCCGGATCAACAGCACGTCCAGTCAGACGATCGTGGACTACGACGTGAACGCTTCGACCGGTCAGCTGGACTCGGTCGCGTTCGCCTCGTCGATCGGAACCATCGACACGGACGTGGGCTGGACGTTCACGTACGACGGGACCACGCACAATCTCACCACGATCGAGGAGAACCTCGGCGGATCCGCGGTCACCACCGGGAACTTCGACTACGACGGGTCGGATCGGGTCACGACGTTGGAAGACCGGAGCAAGGACCTGGCGATCGCGTACGACAGCGCGACGCAGACGACGGTGACGTACGACGCCTCCGCGGGAAGCAGTGAGACCGCGTTCACGCACAACGGCCTCTGGGTCACCGCCGCGAACAGCGACATTCGGATGGGCGGGATCGGCGGCGCCACGGTGATCCGGGACGAGCACGGCCGCACCACGTGCATCGAAACGGACGATTCGCGGGTCTACAAGCTGACCTACGACGCCGACGGGGACAGCACGGTGGGCGACGGGACCGTTCCCACGAAGCTCGACGAGTACGGGAAGACCGGAAGCTGCACGAGCGGCCTCGGCACGGTCGCGCACGAGACCTGGCTCGCGGCGGACTACACCACCGAGTGGTCCTGGCGAAGCAAGTGGTCGCGGACCAAGTCGGTGTACAGCCCGGCGAGCTCCTGCAGCGGAACATCCCTCCCGTCCAACTGTCGCGAGACGAAGTACGACTACGTCTCGTCGAGCGATGACCGGATCCAGTGGATCACGCGGACCGGCTACACGAAGAACGTGAGCGACACCGTCTCGCAGCAGATCCGCAAGCAGCGCTTCTTCTACTTCGGCCTGGACACGGGAACCTGCACGTCGGGCGACAGCTACTCCGGTCTGCCGTGCCGGGTCGAGACCCAGGATAGCGGCGGTACAGTCTTCGCGCGGACCGACTACACCTACGTGTCGAGCGGCGCGACCGCCGGCCTGTTGAAGGCGACGAAGCGCTACAAGTCGAGCGGGACCTCCCTCAACACCACCTATGCGAGCCACAACGCATTCGGGAGCCCGACGAGCGTCACCGACGAGCGCGGCATGGTGACCGACTACGCCTTCAACGGCTGGAACGCGGTCACCAGCATCACCGAGAACGACGCGATGAAGAACGACTCGGGCACGCTCCTCGATCCGGCGACCAGCTACTCGTACACGGATATGCGGACCGTCGACACGGTGACGCTGCCGAAGGGAAACAAGATCGTCTCCCGCGTTCGGTATAGCTCGCGGTCGCGCATGCTCGGACCGTACGACGCGCGCCGGTGTTGGTGAACCGCCGTCGACGGGCGGGAAGGTCCCCTTCCCGCCATAGGTGCTCTTCAGCCGCAGCGGAGGAATCTGTCACCCGAAGGGCCGGAATGTAGTGGAGGAGGCGCGCAGCGCCTTGACAGATTCCGTGAGCGTAGGCTCTCCGGCGCCCACTCGATTCCCGGAAGAGCCTTGTCGGAAGAGCCGAGAAGATCGGCTAAGATCGGCTCATCCGATCTCGGATGCTTGGGCAGCCTTCAACTCTTCCTGAAGAAACTCTCGCTCCACCATATCCTCACCGAACATCGCTGCGAGATCGAGGCACCATTGGTACGCAAAGGATAGAGGCACGCCTGTATTGTCGTATTCTAGGAGGATTCCTACAAAACACCCAATGAGAGAGAGAGTTTTGCTGGACGGACCGCCCGCCGTCGAAGTGATCGGGCCTATTGCCTTCATCAGTTGAACGCTAAAAGCATTCCAATCTGGGGCGTCCGACATGAGGAGTCCGCATAGACGCCGATCTATAGGTGGAAGCGATTCCTGAATTGAGATCCGTCTCAGCCTCACCATACCGCGCGCTAGCCAGCGCGCAGCGAGAGCCCTGGCCAAAGTGCTTGAAGCCCCATTTAGGCGATCGAGCAGGTTCGCATCCACAGGATTGTCCTTTCCTACGTTAGTCAATTGATTCCGCTCGATGGCCAACAAGATGCCGAGAGACCTTTGGTAATAGGCGAAACTATGCCCCCTGAAGAGTTCTCACAAATTGCATCGAAGAAGCTACAGACTGTAGCGCATTGCCGATTCGCCTCCGACTGCAAACCTTGCTTCGATGGGTGCCTAACGCTGCAGCAAGACAGGCAGGCAACGTACTGTCCTGGGCACCCGAGACCAAGCGGTATATGAAACACCGGAAAGCCACGAACTGGTCCGCGAGGATAGCTCGGCGGTAATGAGTCGGGCGGCAGGTAGGGTGCAAATGGATCCGCGGCATCACAGAGATTGACGTTGTCGGTGATCTTGCAGCCCGGTTTTTGGGTCGGGCACAAGCAATATGGAGCCCAAACCCAGCAGCACGCCTCCCGGACCGGGGAAAGGGGGTAGACACACAAGGAGCGCGCGGCGGCTTCGCAGGTCTGTAGTCCGTCGGGATCCGCACTTCCAACTGGATCCGCGCCGGCATAGGCAAAATACCCTATCTCACCGGCCTCCAGTCCAATCGGATCGGGTGACAAGTACCTCCCGTCCTCCGAGCGATACCATCGCCTAAAGTTGTAACTCGCGTACGCATCCGCGTCCCACACTTGACCCGGCATCCGCAGATCCAGCACGAACCGCCCGCTGGTGTCCGTGGTGTACTCGAGCTTGTCGACCACGATCCCGCGCGTGCTGTCCTGGACGTTGTCGGCCACGAACTCAACCGTGATCGACGACTCACCCTCACCCGCCCAATCGCTCCAGTGCCCACTAAGATCGCCCGTGAGCTGCACGATGACCGACTTGTCGGCCCGTTCGAGATTGACGTAGTCCTTCCCTGTCCGCGTCGTCCCGGCCGCGACGTCGAACTGATCGAAATGGAGCCGTATGTTGTTGGCACCGCTCACGGTGTAGGTCTTCGACCAGATTACATCCTGGGAGGCTCCACCGGTGCAAGACCCAGCGGAGCAGCTCGTTTCGCAGGTATTGCAGCCAGTCCAGCAGGACGGCCAGCAGCAGCATGTGTTGTAATCCTCCTTGTCTCCACCCGTGGAGGGATCGTCGTCAGGGCTCACGTCCTGCGCCGACACCGTGAAGTCCATGGGCGCGTTTCGGCCGAAGGGATCGTTCTCCCAGCGCCAAAGCTCGACGCCGCTGTCGTCGGTCACCAGGATCGGCGTGCCGAGCTGGTCCGTGTGGATCCAGTAGGTCTCGCCCTCCGTCTGATCGTCCGTCCCCGAGCTGCGGGTGGAGTACGCGGCCGCGATCGGCCGGCCCTCGAGGTAGATGTAGGAGCGCAGGTAGCGCGGGAACTCTGAGCTACAGCTCTTGAAGGTGTCCTGGACGCGGAGCTGGTGCGAGGTCCCGCCACCGCCGGCCGGATCGTAGAAGTAGAAGGTCGGCCTCTCGTTGCAGACGGCGATCTTCTCGTACCGGTCGTGGAAGTGCGTGTAGCGCGAGTGGACATCGCCCAGGAAGTCGTTGTTGGCCACCGTGAGCTCGCCGTCCGTCGACCAGGTGTACGCGAGGTTCGTGGGCGTATTGGCCTCGGTGATCTCGCCCTCGGCGGAGTTCGACATCTCGACGCCATTGACCGAGTCGATGATGTCGGTCCCGGTGGCGTACGTGTATTCGTCGTCCTCGCTGCTGTAGGCTCCGTAGCGCCGGTAGGTTCGATTGCCGGACTTGTCATAGTCGAACGACTCGAGGAAGTCCTCGGACGACCAGGGCTCAGTGCCCGAGCAGGAGCCGATCGAGGAGCGCCCCACGCATCGCAGGCGGTCGAGGTCGTCGTAGGCCGTGTAGTAGTCGAGGTGGCGTTTGCCGAGGTGATCGTCGTAGTGGGTGATGTTCCCGCCGACGTCGTACGACAGGTTGATGTCCGTGTACGTGACGGCCGGAGACGTCGTGTCCGTCTTCCGGCGCGTGAGCCGCCGCGCGTGATCGTATTCGTTCGTCTCCACGATCCCGTTCGCGTAGTTCAGCGTCTTGAACCCGCCGAATGCGAAGTAGGTCGGGTTCGTCGAGTCCGAGGTGACGAGCGTCCAGGAGCCGGCCGAGACCAGCTTGTGCCGCACGTACTGGACCCGGTCCTTCAGCGTCGAGTCGTAGACGTACTCGATCTTCCGGGCGTGGTCGGTATTGTCCGGCCGGTCCTCCAGGTATTCGTACTGCAGGTTGCCGTTGAGATCGTAGATCCTCGAGAACCCCCGGGCGGCCGAATTGCTCCAGGTCGCCGTTTCCATCACCTGGTACACCGAGTGGATGCGCCCGTTCTTGTGGTAGCAGAGCACGCGCTTGTAGTGGACGGCGTCCGTATACATCGACAGCCGGCCGGCCTGGTAGGTGTTCGTCTCGCACGCCGACGACGGCGTCGAGTCCCCGTCGTAGTAGAAGAGCGCATCGTTGGTCGAGTTGCACTGGTCGTCGTAGGCCGTCTTTCGGCCCAGCCAGTCGTAGCTGTAGCAGTGGCTCTGCGCGCTCGAGGACGAGTTGTACGCAGACTCGCGTCGCTTGGTGATCCTCCCGGTGACGTCGAACTCTTCGCGGATGTCCCCGCGTGTCTTCGAGCGCTCGAGCACCACCTCGCCGAAGTCGTTGTGCTCGGTCCGCGTGTCCACGTCGGTCGGGGACGTCGTCGTCAGGAGTTGCCCCTGGCCGTCGTAGGCGTAATTTGTCTTGGCTTCGGTCCCGCCAGCAGCCCGGGAGAGGCTCGAGAGGCGGCCCTGATCGTCATAGTCGTAGTCCGTCTCGTTGTGGAGGTAGTCGAGCACCGAGCTCAGCTTGCCGCTCGTATACGTGTACGTCTGCGAGGCGTCCGCCGGATCGCTGGTGTCGCCCGTGTACAGATATTCCGTGGCCAGTCGACCCAATCCATCGAACTCGGCCTTCATCCGGCTATCGAGCGTCGTGCAGTCCTCGTCCGCGCAGGGCGTCGTCCCGTTGATCGAGTCGAGGATCTTGGTCTCCGTTTGTCGCCCGAAGGCGTCATTCTCGTAGCGCTGGATCTCCGTCAGGTTCGCGCTCGCGTCCGCGAGCGCGTAGGCCTTGAGGCGCCCGAAGCCGCCCGCTCCGGTGAAGTACTTGTAGACGATCTTGTTTCCCTTCGGCAGCGTCACCGTGTCGACGGTCCGCATATCCGTGTACGAGTAGCTGGTCGCCGGATCGAGGAGCGTGCCCGAGTCGTTCTTCATCGCGTCGTTCTCGGTGATGCTGGTGACCGCGTTCCAGCCGTTGAAGGCGTAGTCGGTCACCATGCCGCGCTCGTCGGTGACGCTCGTCGGGCTCCCGAATGCGTTGTGGCTCGCATAGGTGGTGTTGAGGGAGGTCCCGCTCGACTTGTAGCGCTTCGTCGCCTTCAACAGGCCGGCGGTCGCGCCGCTCGACACGTAGGTGTAGTCGGTCCGCGCGAAGACTGTACCGCCGCTATCCTGGGTCTCGACCCGGCACGGCAGACCGGAGTAGCTGTCGCCCGACGTGCAGGTTCCCGTGTCCAGGCCGAAGTAGAAGAAGCGCTGCTTGCGGATCTGCTGCGAGACGGTGTCGCTCACGTTCTTCGTGTAGCCGGTCCGCGTGATCCACTGGATCCGGTCATCGCTCGACGAGACGTAGTCGTACTTCGTCTCGCGACAGTTGGACGGGAGGGATGTTCCGCTGCAGGAGCTCGCCGGGCTGTACACCGACTTGGTCCGCGACCACTTGCTTCGCCAGGACCACTCGGTGGTGTAGTCCGCCGCGAGCCAGGTCTCGTGCGCGACCGTGCCGAGGCCGCTCGTGCAGCTTCCGGTCTTCCCATACTCGTCGAGCTTCGTGGGAACGGTCCCGTCGCCCGCGGTGCTGTCGCCGTCGGCGTCGTAGGTCAGCTTGTAGACCCGCGAATCATCCGTTTCGATGCACGTGGTGCGGCCGTGCTCGTCCCGGATCACCGTGGCGCCGCCGATCCCGCCCATCCGAATGTCGCTGTTCGCGGCGGTGACCCAGAGGCCGTTGTGCGTGAACGCGGTCTCACTGCTTCCCGCGGAGGCGTCGTACGTCACCGTCGTCTGCGTCGCGCTGTCGTACGCGATCGCCAGGTCCTTGCTCCGGTCTTCCAACGTCGTGACCCGATCCGACCCGTCGTAGTCGAAGTTCCCGGTGGTGACCGCGGATCCGCCGAGGTTCTCCTCGATCGTGGTGAGATTGTGCATGGTCCCGTCGTACGTGAACGTCCAGCCCAGGTCCGTGTCGATGGTTCCGATCGACGAGGCGAACGCGACCGAGTCCAGCTGACCGGTCGAAGCGTTCACGTCGTAGTCCACGATCGTCTGACTGGACGTGCTGTTGATCCGGACGCTGTCGAGCCGCCCCGAGCTGTACACGAAGTAGAGGTAGATGCTCGTGTTGGCGGAGCTCACCCTCTGGATCAGCGCGCTGCCATCAAGGCTCGTGGTCGCGAGAATGTTCCCCGTGCCGTCCTTGTGCTGATCCCAGGGCCGGCCGTACGTCGAGTGGGTGCTCTCGCTAAATCGGTACAGCGTGCCATCGCCTGGATAGTAGTAGAACCGGCCGCCCGACCGGCCGACGACGCGAACCGCCCTCCCGCTAGGGATCACGCCCTCCCTCAAGCAGGAGAGCGCGCTCGAGGTCGCGCGCAGGCTTGTGCGCGATCGAACTCGAAGGCCGGAGCTCCAACTCGGCCGTTCACGCCTCCTCGGGCCATGAGGAACCTTCTCCGCGGCCTCACGACAGCGACATAAGCGTCCGACCGAGAGCGGTCGTCGCATCTGGGGCTCGCTTGACGATCGACCTGATCGACCTCGCACATATCCACGGGTCCGCTAAGTTCGGCGCCTTCGGGGCCACGACGCCGGCCCTCTCCAGGAGGCGTATCTGCACTAACCCAGAAACTTCTTCACGTCCAGCCCAAAACGATAGGTCAGCAACTCAGGATCCGTGGGATTCTGGGTTAGGCTCCGATTCCAACTTATCTACGGATTGTCACCGCAAAACCACTCGCCCCGACCATCAAAGAGGGTGCAGAGACAAGAGTCATCCGGCTGCCACCGACTACAGGTTCCTTTTGCCCCAATGACCGGACACTCCTCGACATCGTCGGATACTATGACGCAGCGTGTTTCGCATTCCTGGGATGAAGTGCACTCACTCCCTCCATCGTTAGTCGGACAGGAGCAGAATTGGCCGACTGTAAGTTGGCCCCCCTTCCGTGCGCACTCCTCTTCTGATGCCACCAGTCCGGGAACACAGGACAGAAGAGTCGTATCGTCGCTCCCGCAGCCGACAAGCATCAACAGGGGGATTGCAGCGAACTTCACTCAAACGCCTCGCCGAAACGCACGGCAAAAAAATCCTCCACATACTCCGTCTGCATATTTGGATCCATATATAGCACGGCTACGATGTCCTCCATTGTCACATGGTATCGGTCGAGTTCATCGCCGTACGCGAGCGCGTCGAAATATGCTTGCGAGCTCTCCACCTCGAAATAAGGGCAGGGCCAGTGGCACTCGTCAAAGTCTGGCCACGGTATAGGCCCGCTTATGCCTAGTTTCTCAAAGGCGGCGGCTATGGCCGCGAATCGCTGGTCCATCGTCGCAATTGCGGTCATTCGAAGTTGGGCTTGTGTACAATGCGGACTAGCTTGTCCGAAAACAAAATCCTCACAATCACAAACATTGCCCCAGTGGTCACCATCATTGTCCTCCTGGTGAGGATTAGCGTCGTACGGACAGTTGTCCTGCGAATTAGCAACTCCATCTCCATCCATATCGAGGTCACATGCATTACCGACGCCATCGCCATCAATATCGGCTTGACGAGGATTGTTTTCGTTCGGACAATTGTCGGTCGCACATACGCCGTCCCTATCGGGATCAGGCACAGGGTCGTCTGGACAGAGGTCGCAGCGATCTCCAACACCGTCGTGATCACGATCGGCCTGCGACGGATTCGAAAAGCCGGGACAATTATCGAACGGCGTGCATAACCCGTCGCCGTCAATATCCGTCCCCCCAGCAATCCCTGGGCAAGGTTCGCAAGCATCTCCCACTCCGTCCCCATCTGAGTCTTTGAAGTCCCAGCAGGTCCTTTCCACACACTGGCAAATCGAAAAGCCCAACATCGCGGCCTCACTCGATGGGATGTCTGACTGAACAACGTATCTTCCAGCGTTACCGCAGGTTATTCCAGTTAAGTCACACGCCCATCCTGAAGCTGAGGCGATGCGATCCATGCATTGCTGAATACCATCGGTGATCGCGACAAAAGTGTTGACACCGCTAGGATAATCGCAATCTACCTCTGCCCCTGTGTCCCCACTCTGTTGGTGGTAGAAACCGTGGTTATGCATCAACTCGTGCGCAACCACCCACGCAAGGACTGATTGCGGGCTGGCTGGCCACCTGCAGTTGGAATGGCGACCAAACTCCGCGCAGATCGACTGTTGTTGCGTGGCTTCATTATATGCCAGGTGGTGTGCATTCCAGGAGATCCAGTCAGACTCCAGATTTCCGTACTCATTGTGCTCTGTATAGGCCACAAAGGCCGAGGTACAACCGTTTAGCCAACTGCAAATTTGGCTATCGCAGCTTCGGATTTCGTAGAGATTTTGGTTAACGAGAGCATGGACGATTCGTTCGACGATTTCGTCGGACGAAGTCTGAGTGGGGTCGGCCCATGCCGGATCGTGCGGAGCGCCCGAAGTCGGGTCTGGCCGACATTGAATGTATTCCTGATCTACGAAGTTTCTCAGGCATTCACTGAATGCTGGGGACGATGCGATAATCCCTTGGACGTCACGAGAGAGTGAGAGCATGTCGATTTGTGTTGGGCTACACTGATCTGCCGTGCCTTGAGAGGGCCAGCTTACCGCTCCATATAGCGTGGCAGGTTGAGCAGCACGCACCTCGTTTGCTGGTTTGCACCCTCCTACTCCAAGAAGTCCTAGAAGTATGATCAGATTTGAGCGCACCAACCCTCGAATCGCGATCAGTGCGGCAGGGGAACTATATGCGCGGCTTCTACGCACCCGCGCTCCCATCAAGGGTTCGAATGAAGTCGCTCTCCTCACGCTGCCCCCCGACGCCAGTGCCCAGGAAAATGCTGGGCGCCGCTTGCGCTTTTGGAAGTTTACAGAAGCCCGATAGATGAATCAAGCGGGCCAACGCTTTCAGGCGTAGTCGCCAGCGCGGAGTTCGGCGTCGCGGAGTCACCATTCCGATCGGCGCCTCGAAGGCAAAGGGCAGGGCCTTCAGGTCCGGAGCCGAGCGCGACGACCGTCTTCGCGGTGGTGGCCGCTGGACCCGTACTTCGATTCCGATGAGCACGGTTGCCGACCTGGCCACTCGGACATGTGCCTCGCCAAGCAGGTGAAGTTCGCGCGCGCCATCGCATCCCAACCCCAGACATGGCGGTGCTCCGGTCCGTCGAGCCGGAGACGGCCGCTTCCTCGAGAGCGCCCTCGGCCGAACGGATCTCGAGTCGCAGACGTCCTCTTGTATGGGCGCACACACCCACAGCGACGGCGTCTCGCTCCTGGAGCGCGTCGCGACCCCCGGTCGTCCTCGTCTCCAAAGTCAGCAGCCTCCCCGACCTCCCCGGCCGCTACCGGCGCCCCACGGCACCGTCCTGCCCTTTGACCGCCTCGTCCGGCGTTCCATGTGTACCAGCCCGGTTTGATCTGAAGACTTCGTCCCGGATTTCCGTCGGGATGCTTCGGCCGCTGGCGCGCGCTTGATGTCGTCGAGATCAGCGCGATCGGTTGCGCGCGCGCCGGCTCGGCGTTCCGCGCCGGGCGATCGGCAGGCTCGGGTTGTGCCGCGAAGAAGCGCGCCCGGCGCTCCACACCGAGCTCGATTCCGGATTCCGTTCCCGTTCACTCCTAGGAGTGGGAATTGGGAACGACGGAGTAGCCGGCGTCGGTGAGATCGATCCGATGTTGCTGTTCGAGGCGTCGAAGCGCGTCGCCGAGCGTTTGGTTTCGTAGGCGCAGTAGCCGACGGAGATCGGATCTGGTCGTCGGCTGGCCTGCGCTGCGAAGCGTATCGAGGATCTTGAGATCGAGCGGCTCCTCCAGCGGCGCGGATGCCGGCTCTGGCGCGAGCGCGAGGTGAGTCGCATCCTCGGCGCCGGCGAGTGCGAGCAGAAATGGCTCGGGTGCGGGCGCGGCGCGATGTTCGACGGTGAGGATGAGCCGATCTCGGTGGCGCTTGAGGTAGAGATTCGAATCGCCCCAAGCGTGGAAGTCTCCCGATCCTCGGAGCGCTTGCCCCGGTGCGCCCTGCGTCCCGTTCTTTCTCGCGTGATGGACCACGACCACCGCGGTGTCGCACGCGCGCTGGAGCTCCCGGAGATAGGCGAGGATCGCCGACACCTCGCCGACGTCGTTCTCGTTGCTGCGATGGAGTCGGACGAAGGGATCGAGGAGCAGTAAGACCGGCTTCTTGTCCTCGATCGTTTCTCGAAGTCGCGTTTGATCCTGCGCAGTGTCGAGCCGCAGCGAAGGGACCTGGACGGCCTCAATCGGCAGATCTTCGAGCCGCAGTCCGCGATGGCGCGCGATCCCGTCGAGCCGCGAGCGGACGATGTGATTGGCGTCTTCGGCGAGATAGATGAGCACGTTCCCGCCGCGACGGACCTCGAAGCGATCGAGGCACGCCGAGTTGCTCGCGACCGAGACCACGAGGTCGAGACCGAGCCAGCTCTTGCAGCATTATCCCGCGTCCCGATTTATGCCGCGCGCTACGATTCTTGATTGCCACGTGGATGGGGGAGTCCCTCTCGGTGGTGATCGACGCGGCATAACCAGGTCTCGTCTCCTGCCCGGCGATCGACGCCGGACGAAGGAGACGACATGCTGGAACAACTCTTCACGGCGCACTATGCAGCGCCCCGTTTGTGCTCGAGTCCTCTCGGGCCGTGGCTCGACTCATTCGTCGAAAGACTTTCTGGGCTTGGATACACGCCCGGCTCCTGCCGATCGTACGTGGTGCTTGCAGCGGATCTCGGTCGGTGGATGGCTGAGAGCGCCCTGCCGATCGCGAGTCTCGACGAGTCCGCGATCGAGGCTTACCTCGACGCCCGCGGAACGCAGCGCGAGCGTCGGCGGTGTGCATCTAACCACGCTCTTGCGCATCTGCGTGCGGAGGGCGTCGCCGCTCAGGGAGAGGTCCACCACGATCGATCTGCCGCGACCGTTCTCGGTGAGCGCTACGCCATGTGCATGCGGAAGCAGCGCGGCGCCGCTGATGGGACGGTTGACGGTTACTTTGCAGTGGTCCGCGATTTCCTCGGCCACCGCTTCGGCAGTGGCGATCCGGACGTCGCTGCCCTCACGGCGTCGGATATCGCGGAGTACCTGGCCGGACGAGCTCTCACGCTTTCGCCGAAGAGGATGGCCTATCTCGCGTCGGCGCTGCGCTCGTTTTTCCGCTTCCTCTTCGCCCACGGTGAGACCGCAACGGATCTGTCAGCGGCGACGCCGATAGCTCAGTTGCGGCACCGCGCAACGGTCCCTCGCTACCTCTCGCCTCCGGAGGTCAGGAGGCTGCTCGACAGCTGCGATGTGGACACCTCGGCTGGGAGGAGGAATCGGGCGATCCTGCTTCTGCTGGTCCGCCTCGGCCTCCGTGCCGGAGAGGTGGCCGCGCTCGAGCTCGACGACATTCGCTGGAAGTCGGCGGAGCTCGTCGTTCATGGAAAAGGAAGCCGGGTTGATCGCCTTCCTCTTTTGTCCGACGTCGGAGAGGCAATCGCGCTCTACTTGAGAAACGACCGTCCAGCCGACGTCGTCACTCGTCGGGTGTTTCTGCGGCTCTGTGCACCGGTGCGGGAGATCGGCGGGCGCGAAGCAATCAGCACCGTCGTGCGGACCAGTTTGGCAAAGGCAGGGCTAAACCCGCTCGTGCGGGGGGCACATCTGCTGCGGCACTCCCTCGGAACGCAGATGATCCGAGATGGTGCGTCGATGGCCGAGATCGCTGAGGTCCTTCGGCATCAGTGTCCGGACTCGACTGCCATCTACGCAAAGGTCGATTTCGACGCCTTGCGAGGTCTGGCTCAACCATGGCCGGCGATGGGAGGCGGACGATGAACGACCTCTGGAAGGCACTCGAGGAGTATCTCGCTGTCCGTCGTGCGCTGGGGTTCAAGCTTCGCCAGACGGAGCGTTTCCTTCGGAAGTTTGTACATTTCGCCGAGACGGAGGGTGCCTCCGTCATCACGACGAAGCTCGCTCTGCGATGGGCGCAGGAGGATCCAGCAGCCGCTTCTGTTATTCACTCCGATCGACTGGCCATGGTCCGGCGGTTCGCCGCTTGGAGAAGCGCCGACGATCCTCGTACCGAGATTCCACCTCCGAGGCTCCTACCGCGGCGATACCGAAGGCCAGCCCCGTACATCTACACCGACGACGAGATCGACCGCATCATCATCGCCGCTGCGTCCCTCCCGTCGAACCACGGACTGCGCGGGCTGACATGCTCGACTCTATATGGGCTCCTCGCCGTCACGGGCATGCGCATAGGCGAGGCGGTCGCTCTCGACCGCGACGACGTGGATCTGCGGACCGGCATCGTCGCCGTGCGCGAAGGAAAGCTTGGGAAGACCCGCTTCATCCCGGTCCATGTCAGTACGGCGAAAGCTCTGGAAGACTACTCGACGAAGAGAGACGCGCTTCTGGGCACGCGGATGACGTCCGCCTTCTTCGTGTCGGATCGCGGTCGTCGCCTGTCGGCGTTCACTGCAGGGGAGAACTTCGTCAAGGTCTTGCAAACGATCGGGCTCCGCGTGCCCACCCCGGACGGTGGTCGCGGCCGTGGACCACGCGTGCACGATCTCCGCCATCGATTCGCAGTCTCCACGCTCATTCACTGGTACCGCGCCGGAGCCGATGTCGATCTCGAGATCCCAAAGCTGGCCACCTTTCTCGGGCACATGGGCCCCAAGGAGGTCTACTGGTACCTGCAGGCGGTTCCCGAGCTGCTTGAGCTCGCGACCCAGCGATCCCGATCAACGGGATCGGGTGGTGCACCATGAGCACCGCCGCGACTCTCGCCGCTCTCGTGCAAGGATTCTTCACGGAACGCCTGCTTCACCAGATGCGGGCCAGTCCGAACACCGTTGCTGCATACCGAGATGCGTTCCGCCTTTTGCTCCGGTACGCCTCGAACACCCTCGGAAAGGAACCCGCGGAGCTCGCCATCGATGATCTCGTTCCGGCTTTGGTGATCGACTTCCTGGACGACCTCGAATCGCAACGCGGGAACCAGGTGCGGACGCGGAATAATCGGCTCGCTGCGATCCGCTCCTTCTTTCGCTACGTCGCGATGAACGAGCCGGCGCACGCTCTGCAATGCCAGCGCATCCTTGCCATCCCACAGAAGCGCCAGCAGAAGAAGGCCATCGAGTTTCTCGAGCACGAAGAGATCGAATCCCTGGTGGCAGCTCCCGATCCTTCGACCTGGCTTGGGCGACGCGACAGGATGATCCTCCTCGTTCTGGCTCAGACAGGTCTTCGCGTTTCAGAGCTCACCTCACTGCGACGTGGAAGCGTCGTTCTAGGAGCGAGTGCTCACGTCCGCTGCGAGGGTAAGGGGCGCAAGCAACGTTCTATTCCCCTGCGCCGGGAGGTGGCTGGAGCGCTCGCGACGTCGATCGAGGAGGAGAGCCTCGCGGCGGAGGACTATCTCTTCCCGAGCAGCCGTGGCGGCCGGATCAGCATGGACGCAGTACAGCGCCTGGTGAAGAAGCACGCGCGCGCGGCCACAACTCCGTCGATTGCCGAGAAAGACGTCACTCCTCACGTGCTGAGGCACTCCACGGCGATGGCGTTACGCGAGCGGGGGGTGGACCTGAGCGTGATCGCATTGTGGCTGGGCCATGAGTCGATCGACACGACGCAAATGTATCTCCACGCCGACATCAAGCTGAAGGAACGAGCGCTCGCACGAACCAAGGCGATCCATGACGGCGCTGAGGGGCGCTTCCAGCCAGAAGACGAGCTGATGGCGTACCTCGACCGTCTATGATTATGCCGCGTCGTACAGTCGGCTCGCTCTATTGAACGGCGTCCTCTCCAGCCGCCTGTCGTTCGACGCGGCATAAATCGGGACGCGGGATAATGCTGCTTGTGCCGCGCGCGGCACAAACAGCACTTCGGAGCGCCCCCGATGATACCGACGCCGGTCCGCGCCCAAAGCTGATCGATGAGCCACCCGTTGGCGTGCTGGTCTTCGAGGCAATGGGCGCGGACGGTGGGAAGCGGCGCCATGTCAGGCGACATCCGGGAGCGCGAGGCTCAGATCGTCGACCGCGGCCTCCATAGTGCTGTCGTCGATGAAGCTCTGTCCGCGCTCGTCGGCGAGGATGAGCGCCGTCCGCAAGATCCTCGATGCATTTCTGGGGATGCCGCGACTGGCGCGAAAGAGCAGCTCAAGCGCCTGATCGCCGAGGACCTTCTCGGTGGCGCCGGCGACGGAGATCGCGTGGCGAATGAAGGGCTCGAAGAGATCATGACCGAGCGGATCGAGATGGATGGAGGCAGCGATGCGCGAGGCGAGCGCCGCGTGCTGTTGCATGGCGAGGGTGCGGCGGAGCGGCGGGAGGCCGACCAGCCACAGGGTCAGGATGTCGCGCGAGTCGAAGCAGAAATTGAGGAAGCCAGAGAGATCGAGGAGGAAGCGATCGGAGAGGTGCTGCGCCTCGTCGACGACGACCACCGGCGCGGAGCCGCGCTCGTCGACGAGATGGAGCAGCGACTTCTTGATGTCCGTCCAGAGCAGCGACCGGCGATGCGATGGCGTCACGCCCAGCTCGACGGCGAGCGTTCGATAGAGATCGAGCGGCGAGACCGCGGTGTCGCAGATGTACACCACGAGATAGTCTGGCTTGGGCAGCTGGCCGCAGAGATTCCTCATGGCGGCCGTCTTCCCGACGCCGGACTCCGCATCGACGATGCCAAGACCAGGCTCTTCGGTGAGCCTGCGAAAGGCGCGCTCGAGACGTTTGTAGCCGGGCGTCTCTCCGAAGAAGGTCTTGCCCTTGGCGTCCTTCGGGATCGGCGTGCTCTTGAGACCAAAGCGTTGTCGGTACTTCATGATTCATCCTCCTCGTCGCGAGTGCGCTTGCGCTCGTGATCGGCGCCCACGGGGCGCGTGCGTCGATAGTGTTCGTCTTGGATGAGCGAGAGCGGATCGATGCCGCTCGGCTCGGTTTTGGGCGTCGCGTCACCTTGCGGGCGCAGCCGTCGTCGCGTGGCGTTTCGGTGTCGATCGAGCAGGACGGTGTCCGATACGAATCGCCGATCCTTGAAGACGCGGGGGAGCGCGTGCTCGTCGGTGGGATCGAAACGAAGCTCGACCTCTTGGCCGACCAGCTCGGGGCGGACCTCGAGCAGCTGGCCTCTGAAGCGGACCGTGCCGTCCTTCGGACCTTGCGCTTCTCGCGATGGAGAAAGACTTCGTCGAGATTGGTGCCGGCGCGGATCTTCTGGAGGTGCTCGATCTCATCGAGCCAGTGCTCCTTCGGCACGCGCCCGGTCGTCTCGTGCACACGCGCGTGGTACTCGGCGGCGAGCCAGGCCCAGTGGATGGCGTTGAGGTCGGC
Organism: uncultured delta proteobacterium; assembly: GCA_963803435.1. Lineage (GTDB taxonomy): Bacteria > Myxococcota > Kuafuiibacteriia > Kuafuiibacteriales > Kuafuiibacteriaceae > CAWDML01. The sequence goes on from CAWDML010000002.1 coordinate 26,506, forward strand.
GAGCGAGATCGGATCGTCGTCGAGCTCGTCGCCGACCTCCTCGCGCCAGGTGCGGTGCCAGCGTTCGATCGCACCCTTTGCCTCGCAATCCTTGGGTGCGGTGTGGGCGAGATGCGTGCCGAGCTCGGCGCAGATCGCTTTCAGCGAGTCGGCGACGTAGGCCGCGCCGAGATCGACGTAGTACGTGCGCGGAGGTCCGTGTTTGAGGATCGCCTCCTTGAGCCCGTATTCGTGATCGACGGAGCCCTCGCTCATCGCGAAGTAGCTGTTGGGGACATAGCGGGTAGCGGCGTCGAGCTGGCTGAGGAGATAGGCCTTTCCAAGTCTTCCGTCGGGCGCAATCACGACCGGCCCGTGGAGCGCGTCGCCCATCCACAGATCGCCGGCGTGCTCGGGGAGAAACGAACGCCGCTCCGCGGATGGACCGCGGACCGGACGCGCAGAGAGATGCTGTGCGCGAAGCAGCCGGTGGACGCTCGACTTCTTGAGCTCGCCCGGTCGCACGCGACGCGCACGCTCGAGCATGCGGATGATGCGGCGGATCGATCGGCGCGGCCGCTCGCGCTTGATGCGGAGGATGAGCTCCGTGATGTCGGGTGAAATCGAGCGGCTGCGACCGATGTCTCCTCGTGTTTGCGGCTCGAGCGCAGCCAAGCCACCGGTCCGGTACAGATAGAACCAGTCTTCGACGGTGCGCGCCGAGAGTCTGACCTCCTTTCCATCGGGCCGCTTGTGCACGCGGGCCGCGGTCTCTTCGAAGTAGGTCTTGCGATCACCGTGCTCAAGGCGTGCGGACACCAGCGGTCCGAGTACCGTCACCCGCCACAGCGCGATGCTTCGACGGTCGTCATCTTTCATGACCGCCGTTGTACCGAGGTGGTCCGGCCAGATTTGGGGGGGGGATCAGCATCGCAGGCGATCCGTCCCGCCGGCGCCTCGGGACCTGGCGATCACATGAGACGCACTCCTGGTGCGAGGCGATGGAGGAGCCCCGCCATTGATGCTATTCGCAAGCTGGCTTGCACTCCAGCGATGCGAGCATGCACGGCGATGAGCTCTCCGCGCGTCATCTCGCGATCCACCGCTCCGCCGATCCGGTCGAGCGCTCCGCTCACCGCGAGCACCTGAACGACGAAGCCGGCGACGAGACAGAAGCGGGACCGCCACCGGCGCAGCGTCCGCTCCGGAACACGGGGCGCGCGCTGGCGCTCGGCATCACTGCCCGTCATCTGGGTCTCGACCACGCGCCACGTACGCCACAAGCAGCGGGCGACGAAGACCGGCAGGACCTGCCAGACCGCATCGCAGCTGGGACAGTCGTACCGCACGATCAGAATCCACGGCCTCTCCGGATCGGAGCGCAGCCGTCGCTCTCGATAGTCATGAAGGTGCATCCGAGCGAACGCGCACGTCGGGCACTCCTTCGGTCGGTATGCGTCCGGATCCCGCCGCCACCGATCGTGCGTCTCCAGATCCTTCACGCGCTCATCGATCAAGGTCCCGCCTCGCTGAGTGGACGGGTACCTCTTTTCGAGGCATTCTCCGTCTCGCGAGGGAGGCTCCGGCTTTCTCGGCATCGAGGCACCTCCGTTTGTGTCGCAACTTCGGTGTGCCTGGCCTCCTTCGTTTCCTCCAATTTCTGGCGTCGCGGTCGTCTCGTTGCGAATATTCGTCGGTACGCTCGTGCCTCTCGATTGAACACATCTCCGCGGAAGCGCGGGACGAACGACTCAACTCAGCCCAGAACTAACCGAGCCGGTACACCATGGCTCACGCCAAGGACAGGACCGACTCCACAACACGCGCCTCGCCCCTCGACAGCTCCCGCCGTTCGAGCTTGCTCAGGTGCCACGCGCCGTTCTCACGATGCCACCGCGGGGTCCATCGCTCCGACTCGAATCCGGAGCAACTCCGGCGTCGAGGTCAGTCCGGTAACGATGACGCCCTTCGGCTTTACGTCGAGCACTTCCGCGTACGTGCCGCGGCGCACGAGGAGTTTCGGATCATCGTGCCGCCATCGAATCAGATCCTGGGAGGCGAGAGCCTGCGCAGGCGTGTAGACGCGGACCTCGTCCTTCGTCGATGGCCGCCACCAAACATCGCGAGCGACCTGTGGATCCCGCTCAGCTCTCGCCCGTCTACCAGCCTCAATCGCGCGTCGCGCACGTCTTCGACCGCATAGACAGAGTTCTCAGCGATCCGATCATCATGAGCGGCCGCGAAGTAGACGAGATCGCCGCGGGAGAAGACATCGAGCGAGGGCGGACCTCCATGCGTCAGGAGCGAATACGCCGTCGCGAGCTCATCGAAGGGACGAGGATGCGTTGGCCGCTCCGGGGCTGGATCGACGTCACGATACGCCTCGAGCCGACGGTCGCCCGCCGCTCGAAGATGACCGACCAGGCCATCCTTCGTGACCGCGTAATGCCACGCACCCGGCTCCAGGTCGAAGCGGACGTTGCCGACCTTGCGGGAGTGGACCGTGACCCCTTCACGCGGATGGACGCCTGTGACCAGGCCGAGGTCACCGCTCTGCGCCCCGAGCTCCGGGTGATCGCTACCCCACTCGACCACGGTACCCCGCTTCACCTCGCCGCTCGCTGGCGTGAACAGCTGCACGCCCGCCACCGAGGCCCAGTCGATCTGTTCGCCGCTCCGCCGATGCAGGCGAAGCGATCGGCCGTCCGGATCGACGCTGTCGACGCGCAACACGGCCCCAGCGGGGATCGCGCCGTTCTGCTCCTTGAAACGAACGAGGTCGCCAGGCGCGAAAGCGCGAGGCTCCGGAGGATGGACCTCCTCGTAGAGTCGAGTGGTTTGGTCGAGGATCATCCGAGCCACGTCGGCTCGAATGAGCAGCTTCCGTGCCTCGAGAGCGGAGCCGAGTCTGTCGAGAAGGCGGTCGGCGACCGATTGCTCCACATGCCGCGAGCGCTCGCGCCGCCCTGAGTCCGCTCCTGCGCGGCCCCGAACCCGACCGCCCGTCCGCCGAGATCGTCTGGTCCGAGATGGTTGCTCGGAACTCCGGCGCTCGAGAGGATGTCGACATGGCCTACCGCGCGATGGGCTTTCGCCGGACGGACCGGTTCGTGCTGGAAGAGGTTGGGATCCGCCCGCTCAGCGTCGCCTCCGATCGAATCGCGATGCCCGCGATGCGCTGCGCCTGGCTCCTGTCAGAGCTCGAGGTGCGCGATCGTTCCGGCGACGACCGTGTCTTCGAGGTCTATCCGGCTGCCGCCCTCACCACCTGGGGCCTGCGATCCGGCAAGGAGCCCTACAAGGGACGAAAGGGCGAGGCAGCCCTGGCCGGGCTCTTCGAGCGGTTGCAGCCAGCGGCACCATGGCTACGGTTCGCGAGCGATGCTGCGCCTACGACCTTCACCAACGACCACATCTTCGACGCCCTCGTGTCCGCGATGAACGCTCGGGCGGCGGCGCTCCGGCTCACCCATCGCCCCCCCAGAGAACCCGGCCGAGATCGCGAGCAAGGAAGGATGGATTGCCGTTCCGCACGACGGATCGCTTGCGGCTCTCGATCCCAAGCTCCGGCGGCTCGGCCCGCTCGAGAGATTCGAATCAGCCTCCATTCCCACGCTCGAGGGCCGCGATCGGCCCACGCTCTGTGCCCGGATTCGACCACAGCGCTCCCGCGAGAGCGGTCGGCCCGGCTCACCGGTGTTCTCGAGCTCTCCGCCGACGCCACCGACGGCGAGGTGCAGAACGGGCAGAGGTACCATTACGCCGTCTCCGCGGTGGATCGGTCCGGGAACGAGTCCTCGATGAGCGCGCCGATCAGCGCGACCCCCAACGGCGGGCGAGGGAGCGACACCTTCATCAACGAGCTGCACTACGACAACAGCGGATCGGACACCGATGAGTTCGTGGAGATCGCGGGCCCGGCCGGGACGGATCTCTCAGGATGGACCATCGCCGCGTACAACGGCGCGAACGGGGCGGTCTACCAGACGATCGCTCTCTCGGGGCGCATCCAGGACCTGTCCGGCTGCGTCGGCGTGCTCGACTTCGACGCCACCGGGCTACAGAACGGCAACCCGGACGGGCTGGCGCTGATCGATCCTCGCGGCGCGGTGCTGGACTTCATCAGCTACGGCGGCAGCCTGAGCGCGAGCGGCGGGCCCGCGGCGGGGCGAACGGCGGTGGACATCGGAGTGCAGGAGACGGGCGCCACGCCCCCCGGCTCCTCGGTGGCCCGCTCGGGCGCCGGCGTGCGCTCGGTGGACTTTGAGTGGCAAGGGCCCTCGGCCGACACGCGCGGCGCGATCAACAGCGGGCAGAGCTTCGACGCCTGCGCGCCGAGCCCGGGCCCCTTCATCAACGAGCTTCACTACGACAACGCGGGCGCCGATGCGGACGAGGGCGTGGAGATCGCGGGCCCGGCCGGGACGGATCTCTCCGGTTGGCGGCTGGTGCTCTACAACGGCAACGACGGCGCTCGCTACGCCAACGTCGACCTGTCGGGGATCATCCAAAACCAGAGCGGCGGCTACGGCGCGCTGTGGTTCGCCATCGCGGGTCTCCAGAACGGCGCGAGCGACGCGGTGGCGCTCGTCGATCCGCAGGGCGCGGTCCTTCAGCTGATCAGCTACGAGGGCGGTCTCGTGGCCGCGGATGGCCCCGCCGCCGGACAGAGGGCGGTGGACATCGGGGTCCAGGAGACCGGCTCCACCCCGGTCGGGTTCAGCCTTCAGCTCGAAGGCGCGGGCGCCGGAAGCTTCACGTGGGCGGCGCCTGCGCCGCACTCTCGCGGGATGATCAACCCAGGGCAGAGCTTCGGGCCATAGTCTGCGGACGTCCGGCAGCGACGCGGTCACCTTCTCGGGGAGCTCGCTCCGCTTCCGCCCGAGCTTCGCGACGACCGGCGACGACGGCCGCTTCTCGATGCGCGGAACCCGGCGACACTCGGCCGCGCCGGGCTGGCCCCGGAGAGGCCAGAGTCGTCGCCGACTCGATTCGCCGCTCGATTTGTCACTCGAGTCGCAAAAGGCTGCATTCGTCCGGGCGGCAAGACCCTTTTCGGCCGATGACCCGAGCGGGCCCCCCACACTATCGCTATTCAATGGCGAAGAAGAAGAGTGCACCGGCTCCGTTGATCGGGGAGTGGATCTGCAAGAAGGTGGCGTACGAGCGGAGCGACGAGATGCTCGCGCGTGGCATCGACGACGACGACGAGCGGCAGCCCGAGTCGGCGAAGAACACCGAGTTCAAGCTCGCCTCTGCGGTCGTGACGGACAAAGGTCGGTTCGAGGTTCGGGCACCTGGAATCATGAGCGCCCCGATCGCGACCGGCAGCTTCAAGAAGAAGGGAAAGAGCCTCATGCCGACCACCGAATCCCTGAGCTATGGGCGCGAGCTGGTCGGGCTGCGGCAGACGGAGAAGACGCTCGAGTTCGTCCTGCGCCTCGACGACGACAGCTACGACACCCATGATCTCTTGGTCCTGGTGTTCGGCAAGGGTGGCGGCGATCAGAGCGCGCTGTTCGAAGAGCTCGCGACCTTGGACAGCTGGGACCAAGCCGACTTCCTGAGGAATGAGCTCGATGGCGACGAGGACGCCATCTCGGAGCTGCTCTGGGGCGCGTTCTCTCGCGGCGAGCTCTCGACCGAAGGTGACACCTCGAGTCTCCTGGTCAGCTTCCCGAGCGCCTCGACCGTGGAGCAGGTCGTGCAGTTCTTCGAGCGCGCGTCCCCCGCCCCTGACTGCGAGCTCGCGGAGCTGCTCAGGCGCGTGCCGGAGGGTTGGGAGCCGGAGGTCGCCGGCGCGATGGGAGCGGAGTGGCTCGAGGACCTGGCCCAGACTCGCATGCTGATGCTGACGGATGAGCGCTTCTTCGCTGAGCGGCGTCGAGCCTTCTTCCCGCCGGCGTTCGATCAGGCGTGCCTCGAATATGCCAAGCGGGACGACTCCCTCAACCTCGAAGCGATCCGCGCGATCAGCATCGATCCCACCGACCGCATTCGAGCGCTGGTGCGCTACATCGGACCGAACCGCTTCGATGCGCTCGTCGAAGCTTGCGACGCGATGCCGAAGGAGGCGGCGATCGCGGCGCTCACGCCGGAGCTGGCGTCCAAGGTTCCGCATCACCTTTTGAATGCGATCCACGCGCTCGGCACGCTCGGCTTCGAAGTGCCGTCCGACCGGCGCGACGCCGCCCTCGCGGGGATCACGACCTACACCCTCTTCGGCAAGTTCACGCGGCGCGACTTCGAAGTCCTGCAAAAACTGGGCGTGAACACCGCCGCCCTGAGCATCGGCGTCACCGCCGACTGATGGCACGGTGCGCCGCTTCGATCGCAGCGACCGCCCGACTGGCTACCACCTCATCCGATCGCTCCCTCGCGCGCTGGGACTCGATACGCAGGCCCGCCGTTCGTGCGAACTTCGTCGGCGCCGCCGATCACGGGATCCTGAGACCGCGCGGAAAGACCGCTGGCGGCAGGCGCGAAGTCGCGAAGTGCGCGCTCGCCTTCGAGCTCGACGCATCGGGCTCGAGCTTCATCGAGGGGAACGAGAGCGATCGGGGGCCATCCGTGGGCCGGCCAAAAGTTCCGCGCGACCGGGGTGTCACCCCCCTCTTTGCCGGATCACCCGCGAGCATGGGGGTCCGCGAACCAAGTGTCAGGCAGCAAGTCACGCGGGCGCGCTATCATCCGGGGATGGTGAGCACGAAGCGCGCGTGGCGATACCTCGTCTTCCTCCCTCTGGGCGCGCTCCTCTGGCGTCTGACGCCGGCCGAGCGGCAGCTCGGCGACGGGGTCAAGGTGGTGCTGGTTCACGTCTCCCTGGTCTGGGTCGGCGCCGCCCTGATGGCGGCGAGTGCGCTGACCGCGATCGCCGCGCTGCTCGGCGTCGCGCGGGCCGCCCGCTGGGCCCGCATCTGCGGCGTGCTCGGCGTCGTGACCTACGGTTTGGGCGTCGGGATGAGCATGGTCGCGGCGCTGGTGAACTGGGGCGGGATCGCCTGGGCCGAGCCCCGGCTGCGCGCCAGCTTCCACTTCCTGGCGGCCGCTGTCATCGTCCACGCGCTGAGCGGCGTGCGCCCGAGGCTCCGCGAGGCGCTGCTCCTCGGCTTGGCGGCCTTCTTCGTGTGGACGCTCCTGGCGCCGGAGCTCCAGATGCACCCGGGCCGAGCGATCAAGAACGCCGAGGCGATCGGCATCAAGGTCGCCTTTGCAGGCTGGGTTGCGCTGATGGGCGCGCTGTCGCTGGTGGTGGCCCGCGACGTGGGCCCCGTGCTGGCCCCACGCGATCGCGACCAGCCTCGCCTGCCGCGAGGCTGACAGGACCGCGATCCCCGGCAGGCTTCACCACGTTCACCCAGGGATGCGCGGTCGCGTCGAGCCAACTCCGGTTGCCCGCTCGATCGAAAGGTGGTTGTTTGTCGAGGTTGCGTCGTAAGATGAGGGCTTGATCTTCGTCGGCAACAAGTACGAGGCCCGGGACAAGAGCGTCTTCGAGCTCGAGTTCCACTGCGAGACCTGCCAGCTCGAGACGACCGGACGGGTGCTCGGAATCGGGGAGGGGGCCGCGGTCAGCCCGTACTTCCTCTCCAACTCGGACGCCGCCTTCGAGGCGCGGAGCCGCGCGCATCGGAACGCGGCGGACGAGGCCGCGCTCACCATCACGGTCGCGCACTGTCCGCGCTGTGGTGTGAGGAACCCGAGCGCCGTGCGTCGCTTCTTCGCAAAGGCCATCTTCTGGCCGACGCTCGCTCTGAGTGCGGGGCTCGGGACCGGCTGGTTCTTCGCGACGGCGGCCCGCGAGCCGCTGTTCTGGCTCGGGTTCAGCGCCATCGGAGCGGTGTTCGCGGGCCTCTCAATCCACCGCAGGCGCCGGAGCTGGATCGGCTCGTGGGAGCGCGTCGAGTTCCCGCGAACAGGGCGGCGCCAGAGCGAACGCAGGAGCTCCACGCCGCCCAGTTAGGCCTCCTCAGCGGTGCGCGAAGGGACGGGCGCCCAGCGCCTGCACGTCCAGTCCTTGTCGCTCCATGGATAGTTGGTCTTGAGCAGCAGGAGAACCGGTGCGATCCGCTCGAAGTTGATCATTCCACGATGCAACCGCCCGGAAGTCGCCGGGTCTGAGGCGGTGAGCTGGCCGCGCTGACGTGCTACCGTCGCGACCCACCATGGTATGGCCGATCGACGACAACAAGGTCCACGACGAGCTCCAGGCGAGCTTCTCTCACGTCATCAACGGCACGGCGCACGCGAACCACTACGCCGACTACGTGCGGGTGGGCGTGTTCCTCGGCAACAGCGGTCAGATCCGCTCCGCGCTCGCGATGCTCGAGGATCGCCTGGAGGAGAAGCTCCTGGGGCGGCTGAACTGGAAGGAGAAGCTCGGCAACTGGATCGCGCAGCGCAACGCGCCCGCGATCAAGAGCAACGCGATCGGACACGCGCAGTCGCACTTCGGTGACTGGGACAAGCGGATCGATCAAAAGAAGCCCAAGAAGTACAAGGCCGCCTCCCACCTTCTCACCGACGTGCTGTGCGAGATCGAGGACGGCGCGAGCTTCGGCCTCTTCCAGGACGAGAACGGCCACCCGAAGGCGGAGATGATCCTGGCGCTGTCGGGCCCGCAGTTCCGGCAGCAGCTCAAGGAGGCCCGTCCGTTCAAGGACCCGACGGTCGGCCCCGACCACGGCGAGTTCACGCATCGCGTGCAGTGGGCGTTGCTGACGCTCTCGGGCGTGCTCCGGAATCCGGTGGCGCAGGTGTACCAGAAGATCGGCGAGATCGCGGACGAGCAGAACAAGTTCGGCCTCTGGGACGCGATCTGCGACCGCATCCCCAAGGGCGCGACGGGCCTGCAGCCGAGCTTCACCTTCTGGAAGGAGGCCGACGTGGACTTCCGCTGTCCGGAGGCGCTCCTCAGCTGGCTCTGCAAGGACGAGCAGCAGAAGTCCTATCCGCTGCTCGCCGGCTTCCTGAAGGCCCGCAAGGAGAAGCGCTGGCACCAGTTCGAGAACGATCTGCTGGGGGAGAGCTACCTCGCGGCGAAGGTCTACAACTCCACCTACGACCGGCTCTCGGATCCGCAGAAGGACAAGATCGCGGAGTGGTTGACGGGCGGCCTGGTGGTCGACGATCAGGCCGCCGCCAAGCACGATCCCCACGGGCTCATGCGCCCGTCGGGCGGCGGCTACGACTTGGGCTGAGGCTTGAACGACGCCATCGCCTCCTGCTGGCGCTTCTGCATCTGGTCCGGCGTCAGGTCCTCCTTGTGCGTGGCGATCGCCCAGGAGTGTCCGAAGGGGTCGCGGATCTTGCCGTAGCGATCGCCCCAGAACATGTCCGCGATCGGCATCGTGACGGTGGCGCCGGCCTTGGTCGCCTTCTCCCAGACCGCGTCGGCGTTCTCCACGTAGAGGTGGAGCGAGGAGGGGATCTGGGCGTCCGGCTTGGGCGCCGGTGAGCCGCCCATCTCGGGGAATGCGTCGCTCAGCATCAAGACCGAGTCGCCGATGCGCAGCTCGGCGTGCATGATCTTTCCGTCCGGGCCGGGCGCGCGGCTGATCTCCTTGGCCCCGAACGCCTTCTGATAGAACTCGATCGCCTTCTTCGCGTCGGAGACCGTGATCACCGCGGTCAAGTTGTGGAACCCTTCCGGGATCGGTTTGGCAGTCATGTGCATGCTCCTTCTATTGAATGACCGGCGTCTCCGCGGTCATCTCGTTCTTCGCGCGCGCCTCGGCCTTGGTCTTCAGCTTGGCGAGACCCTTGTCGAGCTCGGCGGCGAGTGGTTCTTTGATCATGAGCCCGAAGTAGCGGTAGAACGGGTTGTTGCCGTGATCGACGTCGTCGGTCCAGGTGACCTCGGTCTTCTCACCGCGCGCCTGGCACAGCAAGCTGCCTTTCAGGTGGAACGACTCGTCCATCAACAGCAGGTCGTACTCGATCCCCGTCTTCGGATCCGCCTTGGTGAGGGTGAGGCGACCCTCCCCGTCCGACTCGAACTGGTGCGTCGCGCCGACGCCCTCCTTCGGTCCGGTGTAGCGGCTCTGCATGTCCGGATAGGCCTCCGGTGTCCACGGCGACCACTGCGTCCAGCCCTCCTCGAGGTTGGCGATCAACGGGTAGATCGCCTCCGGTCGCGCCTCGATCGTGATCGAACGCGACACCAGCGCATGGGACGGGAGCAGGTAGCCGACCGCGGTCACCAGCACGAACAGCGACACCAGGACGATGCCGGTGACCTTGAGGACCTTCTTCAGCTTCATGGGGTTGCCTCTCCTTCGGCCCAGAAGACACGGGCCGGAGCGGAACCCACCACAAATTTTTCGAAGCCGGAAGCGCGTCGGCAATCAGGGCGCTGAGCCGCTCCGCCGCTTGAGGAGAGTCCACACCCGCCGGGCCAGCGGGAGCGCCTGCTCGGCCTCTTCCGGGCGCCCCGCCTTGTGGCACAGCTCCGCGGCGATCTCGAGAGTCCGGGCGACCTCCCCGTCGGCGGCGCCGGTCCGGTCCAGGAGCGCGCGGGTCTGGGACAGCTGGTCGGCACACTCGGGCCACCGCCCGGCGGCGGCGGCGTCGGCGGCGAGCGCAGCGTGGATGAAGCAGCGCGCCCGCACCTCGTCGATGGATTCGACGCTCGGCCGGACCACCATCAGCTCGCGATGGGCGGCCGCGTGATCGCCGGCCTCCAGGAACAACAGCGCGAGCGCGACCATCGCCGGGTGAACGTCGCTCGATCCGATCGCCCTGAGGATCTCGATCGCCTCCCGATATCCGCGCTCGGCGGTGGCCAGGTTCCCCCGCAGCCGCAGCAGATCCGAGAGCGCGGCCCGGGCACGGGCGTACGCATGCCGGTTGCCGGTCCGCTCAGCCAGCTCCAGCTCCTCCTGGTACAAGCGCCGCGCGCCCTCGCGATCCGCGCGCCAGTAGGCGGTGTTGCCCAGCCCGTGCAGCGAGGCGAGCAGGCCGATCCAGTCGCCATGGTCGCGGAGCACGTCGCGCGCGGCCGCGTACCGCCCCGCGGCCGTCTCCAGATCGCCGGAGACGTAGATCAGATCGGCGTCGGCCAGCTGGAGCAGCCCCAGCCCGAGCGCGTCCTCTCCGTCTGCGAGCAAGAGCTCCGCCTCCTCGAGCAGCGGGCGCGGCAGATAGCGATCGCCGAGCGCCCGCGCGATCGACGCGCGCTCCCTGAGCGCACCGGCCAGCGGCGCGTTCAGCTTGAAGTAACGCGCGTGATCTCGTGCTCGCTCGCTCCAGGTGGTCGCGTCTCGATACCGGCCCTGCATCGAGGCGATCCGCGCCCGGAGCACCCAGCACTCGGGCCACCGGGGATCGGCGTTGTCCCCGGCCAGCGAGGCCAGCGTCCGCTCATAGTCGTCGAGGAGCGCCTGCGCGCGGCCGTAGTCGCTGGCGATCCAGCGCTCGATCGCCGCCCAGTACAGCGGGAGCAGCGCCTCGGCGTAGCTGTGTCCCTCCAGGAAGTGCCGTCCGATCCGCTCGGAGATCCCGGATCGATCGACGCCGTGTCGCGCCGCCAGCATCTCCGCCGAGAGTCGATGGTGCGCCTCGTAGCGGCGTCGCTCCCGCGCGTGCTCCTCGAGGCTCTCCCGAAGCATGTTGTGGGCGAATCTCCACGACGGGCTCTCCTCCGAGTAGGCGAGCCGAACGTCGAGGAGCGCGGGGAGGAGCGCAGGAGGGATCGAGATCCCCGCCCGCGCGCACGCATCGGACCACTCGTCGGGATCAATCTCTCCGCCCAGGACTGCGGCGATCTCGAGGGCCACGATCGCCTCGGCGGGCTCGTCCTCGAGCAGCATCTCGATGCGCCGCAGCCAGACCTCGCGCACGTCCTCGGGGAGCTCACCGGACTCGCCCTCCTTGAGCTTGAAGCCGGAGTCATCAATCTCGAGCACGCCGCGCTCGACCCAGTCGTCGACCAGCTGGACCGCGAACAGGGGGTTGCCGGCCGTTCGGGCCGCCACCTCCGAGGCGAGCGCGTGCTGGAGCCCGAGCAGCTCGTGGACCAGCGTCTGCTGATCGTCGAAGCCGAGGCCGGGGAGCGTGATGAGCGTGGCGCCGTTCAAGACCGAGAATCTCTTCCACCAGCGCCGCCTCCATCCGGTCGACCACGAGGTCGTCGCGGACCGTCGCTAGCACCAGCACGCGGCAGGGCTCCTCCTCGCGCGACTCGAGGAGCTGGCGGGCGTAGATCATCGCGTCCGCGCCCCACTGCACGTCGTCGAACCACACGATCACCGGGCGCTCTCTCGACGTGCGCGCCAGCAGGTGCTGCACCAGCGTGTGGCGCTCGATGGCGGTGGAGAACTGGAACGAGCCCGACTCCTCGCTCGGCTCGCTGCGCTTTCTCCTGACAATCAGCTCGGTGAGCGCGTTCCACTCGTATTCGTCGGTGACCCCCTGAAGGCGGAGCGCACGTTGTACCCGATCGCGGACGGCCTCGCGGTCGAGGTCCTCGACCCGCAGGAGCCGCGCCGCCATCTGCGCGATCGCCTCCGACGGCTCCCGCATGGGCCCGAAGAAGGCGCGCATCACGATCGCACCACCGACCTCGTCGGCCCGCTCGGACAGCCACTCCACCAGCCGGCTCTTGCCCGTACCGGCGGCGCCCTGGATCAGGACCACCTCGGCGCGATTCGAGTCGCGCACGCGCGTGAGCCGGCTCCACAGCAGATCGCGCTCGGCCTCCCGAGCGACCAGAGGGACGCGGCGGATCCCGTACAGGCCGAGGCCGGCGCCGATCAGCTTGGGCGGCGGCGGCGGCCGCGGGGGCGTCCGCCACGAGAACGGCAGCGGAGGGAGCTCCCGGACCGACAGCGTCTTGGTGTGGCGGCCCTGGAAGGAGGCCTCCAGGGTCCCGGCGTCGGCGAGGTCCAGCGGGGCGCTCCACGGCAGCGTGGTCGTCGGGATCTCGGCCGAGGCCAGCGATGATCCGCGTGCGCGCGGATCGAGGGCCTCGCTCTTGATCCGGGCCAGCGCCCAGGCGGCGTCGGCAGCGCGCTGGAAGCGGTCGGCGGGATCCTTGGCCAGCAAGCGCAGCATCCACCCCTCGAACGCCGGCGGCATCGGGGTCTCCGGCTCGAAGGGCGGAGGTGCAGTGCGGATGTGCTGGACGCCGATGGCGATCGTGTTGTCCGCGATGAACAGCGGCTTGCCGGTGGCGAACCAGAAGGCGAGGCATCCGACCGCATAGAGATCCGTCCACGGTCCGAAGTCGCGCCACTCTCCGACGAACTGCTCCGGCGCCATGAACAGCGGCGTTCCTCCGGCGATACTCTCGTAGCGCATGCGGTCCTCGGGCTCGAGGGCGTGCGCGATGCCGAAGTCGGTGAGCTTGATCCCCGGGCGAAGGTCGTCGTCCGTGCTGACCAGGATGTTGGCCGGCTTGAGATCGCGATGGAGCACGCCGCGCGCATGCGCGTGGGCGAGGGCGTCGAGCAGACCCAGGAGGATCCGAGCCAGCTCCGGCCACTCCAGCGTTCGTTTCAAACGATCGAGTGATCCCCAGCTCGCCAGCTCCATCGCGATGTAGGGGCTGCCGGCTGCGAGCGCGCCCCCGGAGGCCTCCTCCGCGTCCTCCGGAAGCTCGCCGTAGTCGAGCACCATGATGATGGCGGGGTGATCGAGGCGCGCGACCGCCTGCACCTCGTTGCGGATGACCCGCCGCAGCAAGGGATCGCGCGCCCCGGCCTTGGTGATGACCTTGACGGCGACCGGGATCTGCTGCGCGACGTGCACCGCGCGCCAGACCTCGGCCATGCCGCCCTGGCCGATCCGCTCGATCAGCGCGAAGGGGCCGACCGGAATGCTGGGGTGGGAGACGATGCGGGCATTCTACGCCAAGAGCGCCGCGATCGGGTCTGCCCGCAGGTAGCTGTAGTCGAGCCCGGCGGCCTTGAGCACCGTCGCCAGCACGTTCTTCGGCGAGAGCGCCACCACCTTGCCGGTGGAGAGCTGCTCGTCGGTCGGGTTCTGGATACCGCTGCCGGTCGCGAGCTCGGTCATCAGCGGCAGCATGCCCACGTCGGCGCTCTTACCGATCGCGAGGCCGCGCTTGATCCCGGGGCCGAACACCATCGCCGAGTTCCCGAGGAAGTGATCCCGCCCCTGCAGGTTGTTGAACAGCGGCGTACGCGCGAACTCGCTGAACACGACGAACGTAGTCTGCTCGAACATGTTGCCGGAGGTCCCGTCGGTCGCCGGGGTGTTCTTCAGATCCGTCATCAGCGCCCCCAGCGCCCGCCAGCCCCGCTCCTGGGCGACCGGCTGGGCCGCCGCCCAGTTGCTGTGCGTGTCGAGCGCGGTGGCCACCCGGACCGAGACCGCCTGCGAGATGTTCTGCTTGAGCGCCTGCCCGGCCACGAACGACATCGTCTCCGGCGACGACGGATCGGCGGCGGCGCCGGTCATCCCATACAGATCACGCAGCGCGTTCATCTCCGGATCGGTCCGCTGCACGTTGAACACCTCGGAGAGCTGCGACTCGATGTAGTCGCGCGCCCGCTTCTGGCCGCGCAGGAGCCGGGTCGCCAGGCCGTCCCGATCGAGCTTCGCCGCGCCGCAGCCGGCGGGCTCGTTCTGGAAGGCCTGCACCGCGCCGAGCACCGAGGGGTCGATCGCGACGAACGGCGTCAGCGCCACGATCAGGTCCGCCAGGCTGTTCACGCCCAGCGCCGAGGCGTACGGCGGCAGCCCGGTCGCGTAGGCCTCGACGGCCGCCGACAGGTTCGGGATCGGCACGTTGTCGCCGAGCTGCGCCACGATCTCGGCCGGCGTCGACGAGCCCACCGCCTGGATGCCGCGGGGAAAGCTGCCCGTGATGAAGTACCGCCGTCCGACCTCGTGCGACGCCGTGTCCATCCCGATCGCGTTCAGGATGTTCACGCTGCCGCCGTGGGCGGAGACGAACTCGGGCGGCACGGCCGGGCCGAACTGGAGCGCTCCGCTCCGCTGGACCCCGCGGGCCTGATACTGCTGCGCGAGCTGGCCGTATCCGGGCTCGATCTGGTTGGTGTCGGGCCGGGTGGTGGCCGGGTCGCGCGGGTCGAGCCCGAGCAGGATGTCCCAGCCGCCGTCGAAGTACGCGAAGACGAACTTCTTCTTGTCGAGCCCCGAGACCTGCGCCAGCACCCGCTTGGGGAGCAGCCCGCCCAGGAGGAGGCCGCCCGCGCCGATCGCGGTCCCTTTGAGGAAGCTTCTACGGTTTGCGTCGAACATGGTTGATGGCCTCCGTGCTCAGTAAAGAAGGAACTCGGGCGAGGTGAAGACGGAGATGCAGACCGCCTCCCAGCCGCTCGCGTCGCCGTTCGGGCCGGCGCGGCCGGCGTCATACACGCGCGACAAGCGCTCGACGTAAGGATCGGCCTCCGCCCCCTCGATCCCGGTGAAGTGGAGGAGGATGTAGCGGAGGTTCTGATCCTCGTCCGAGTAGCGCGTGAGCACCCGCTCCTCCAGCGGGCGCTGCGGGTCGTACGCGATGGCCGCCTGGCAGACATAGGCGCCCAGGTCCATCATGAACTTCATGTACAGCGGCGTCGGCTCGAGCACCTCCTCGGTGATCGTCTTGTAGTCGGGCTCGCCGAGCGTGAGCGCCAGGTTCCGATCCAGGTCGAACTGACCCTCCTCGATGCCGATGATCTGCTCCACCGACCGCTCCATCTGCTCCACCGACATCCGGCGCGGGCCGCGGGACAGGACCTTCAGGTCGGCGATGTCCGGGTGATCCACCGGCATCGACGGGAGCACCGTGACGATCGCGGGCGCCTTGGGACGCTCGACCGGCGGCTCCACCAACCGATCGTTCGCCGGGCAACCGAACAGCGGGACCAAAGCGAGAGTGATGATGATCTTGCGGGCGTTCATGTTGGGGCTCCTCACTGCAGTCTCCCGTACGCCGGCTGGGACACGATCTCTTTGACCAGCGTCCGCAGGTTGTAGCCGTCCTCGACGAACTTGCTCTGGATGCCGGGCAGCACCGCGGCCTCCTCCTCGGCGGTCGGGTCACGCCGCATGAAGTACGTCCACATCTTCCGCGTGGTGCACGAGGCGAAGCGGCCGCTCGAGACCGACTCCTCGGCGAGGTGCCGCGGCCCCTGATCGATGTAGCTGCGCTGCTCCTCCGTGCGGAACACGTACGCGTTCAGCAGCCCCTGGTACGGGATCTCCTCGCCCACCGGATCCAGCTCGTAGAGCCGGAAGCAGCGGAAGAGCTGGGTCACGTCCGACAGCGGTGGCACGCAGCTCGATCCGATCCGCGTGGGGAACTCGTTCTCGTCGAGATACGCGAACCCGTACTCCGAGAAGCGGCCCCAGTGCGCCGCCATCGGCTCGAGCGCCTGGTGGCACGCGTTGCAGCCGCAGCGCTGCGTCAGGTCCTCGTGCTGCGAGCAGGCCTCGAAGGGCGAGGGCAGCGGTCCGTTGGGGATGAACGAGCTGCACTCGAACGCGTTGTAGTACCGGTGCGCCCGTCCGCGGTTCGTGGTGAAGCGGAGCAGGTAGCCGGGCGCGGTCAGCACGCCCGAGTGACGGCCGCTGCGCGCCGCCGGGGTCCACGACTTGTCCGTGAACGGGATGTTCGGCACGGGCATGGTGGCCGGATCGACCTGGTTGAAGAGATCGAAGCTCAGGCCCACCTGGTTCCTCAGGTAGTGAGAGACCGGTCCGTTGTACTCGATCATCGGATCCGTCAGCACCTCGTGGTAGGGCCGATCGCTCCCGACGGTCCGATCGACGATGCGACCCATCTGCTCGAGCAGCGCGTTCCGTACCTCCTGGCGCACCTCGTAGGTGGAGCAGTACTGGAGGTTCTCACCGCAGCCGCAGCCGGGCGCGAAGAGCGCGAGCGGTCCGTTGCAGGAGACCTCGGCCCCGCTGAAGGGCGCCTGCGCGTAGTCCGCGTAGGCCTGGATCTGCTGGCAGCTCGGGTCGAGGAACGGGTAGCGCTCGGCCGGGCCGGGACAGGCCACCGCCGAGGCGGCGGGCTGCGCGTCGAGGCCGCACACCTTGATCTGCGTGCCGGGCGCCCAGTACGGCTCCACCAGCACGTAGCCCTCCTGGTACGCGATCACCTCGTTGCCCATCATGACGGGCTCGACGATCACGTTCCCCTGCGCGTCGAACTGGGCCGGCTCGTTCTTGCAGGGCAGGTAGAGGTCGGTCCCGTTGGGCGCCGCCCGCACCAGCACCGCGCGCAGATACGACAGGTAGATCACGTCCTCCGGCGCCGGCCCGACCGGGTACGGGTAGAGCATGTTCGTCTCGGGGATGATCTCGACCTGGTCGAGGTTCGGCCAGAGGAGCGAGTCGTGATAGCGCCGGATCACCTTCAGGAACTCGGGCGACTCGATGTACTGATCGATCTTCGACTCGGGCACCGCGGCGACGCCCTTCTGAGCCTCGATCTCGGCCGTGCTCGGCACGCGGTTTCTCAGGTCGAGGGAGAGGCGCCGGAGCAGCTGGTTGCCCTCCATCTTCGTCGTGGTCGAGCAGACCTCCTGAGCGGAGACCCTCGCCGAGAAGAAGAGGGCGCCGATCGCGATCAGCGTCGTGGTGGTGTGTCTCTTCAAGTTCATCTCTCTTCCCCTCACTCGGGCATCCCGTCGCGGATCCACTGCTCGAGCACGGCATAGTCTTCGGGCGGGAGCCTCTGCTCGCTGGGACAGCGGAGGCCGCCCTCGCAGCGCGGCATGTCGCCGGCGCGCACGCGGGCGAGCGCCGCCTCGGCGACCTCCACGAACACGTCGTAGTCCTCGAAGTTCTGGGTCTGGTTCCGGTGGCACATGGAGCACCGCTCCTGGATCCAGGGGAGGACGTCCGCGGAGTAGGTCACGCCCTCCCCGCCGAGCGAGGTGGTGTTGCGCGACAGCGCCTCGCCCGCGGCGACCCAGACGTCCCCGAAGGCGTCGATGGTCAGGAGCGACATCTCACCGGCCGCCGCCATCGGGAATGCGGTGAGCGCCGCGCCCTCGAGCATGACCAGCGCGTCGTCGGTGCGGGCCCACAGCACGTCCTTCGGACCGTCGATCGCGAGCGCGCGCACGCTCACGGGTGCGCCGCCGGTCACCAGCGTGTACTGGGTCCAGCGAGGCGTGGCCGCCGGGTTGAACGCGAAGATCCCGTTCTCCGCGCCGAGGTAGATCGTGTCACTGCCGGCCGCGATCGCGCGGATCGCGCCGGTCGTCAGCGGCGGTCGATCGACGAGGATCTGGTCTTGATCCGGCTCGAGCGTCGCGATCGAGCCGTCGATCACCGCCACCCCGAACGCGCCGGACTGTGCGATCGCGACGTGCGTGACCGGACCCCTGAGCCCGTCGATCCCGTACTGCAGGACCTGGTCGGCGCTGCGACGATAGAGCCCGCCGTCGCTGGCGAGCCAGAGACCGGCCAGCTCGCCCGTCGCCACCTCGACGGCGTCGTTGATCGCGCCGGCGTCCGGGAGCAGCGGGACCTTGTAGGTGTAGAGCGTGTCGAGGCCGAAGAGGCCGGCCTCCGCGCCGATCCAGGCGCCGCCGCCGGCGCGCGGCGCGATCCGGTGGACCGCGCCCATCGCCTCCGGATCGCCGGCGCCGACGTAGAGTGTCCGCGGCACGAACACTCCGCCGGCGAGCTCGTGGAGCTGGCCTGCGAAGACGGCGAGCAGGTGCCCTTCGCCCGACACTCCGATCGCCTCGACCGCGCCCTCGGCGGTGAGCGACTCGGAGGCCGCAAAGGTCCCGCTGCCGCCGGCGTCATTGACGACGACGAGCTCGGCCTGAGGGCCGCCGGGTGGTGGAGTTTCGCCACCGCCGCACCCGATTCCGAGCACGAGCGCGAGCGAGGCCATCGAGAGACTGGAAAGGACTGGATTCATGCACCCCTCCGCATGCCCGGACATCGACCGAGCTGGGCCCGGCCGGCGGCAAAGAAATCTTCCGACAGGGGGGAGGTGTGAGGGTAAGGCAGGGTGTGCGCCCGCCGGTCAGCGCCGCCGTGCTGCGATCAGGAGGCCCAAAGCCACCAGGAAGAGCGCCCCACCGGCAGGGCCGCCCGTGGCGGTGCAGCCGGAGCGCCTCGAGGACGACGGATCGGGATCGTCGTACAGCTGCCCGCCGTCCTCGCCGTTCATCGGATCCATTCCGGGATCGACGGTCTTCTCCGCGCACTCCACCCGGGCGGTGACCGGAGCATCGAAGGTCGTCCCGAACCGGTCCGTGAAGGTGAGGGTCAGCGGCGCGTCGAAGGGCGTGCAGTCTGCGGGCGCCTTCACGCGCAGGGCGTCCGTGAGCTCCAGGGACTCTCCGCTCGGGAGCGTTCCGATGGCCGCCTCGCCGCTCACCACCTCGAGGCCGCCGGCGTCGGCGATCCGGACACCGAGCCCGTAGCCGGCGCCGCGTCCCATGTTCATCAGCGACAGTGTGAGGCCGGCCTCCTCGCCGGGGTCGAGCCTCCCGTCGCCGCTCGTCTCGATCAGCGTGGCGCCGGCGACCAGCTCGACCGGCGCCAGCTGGGACGCCCGCGCCAGCGCGCCGTACAGGTCGATGCGCCCGCCGGTGCGAACGCAGCGGGCGGTCACGGCGCAGTCCATGGAGGCGATCGGCTCGACGCCTTCGTCGAGGGCTCGGGTCACCTCGAGGTTGCTGAGCGCGGGGAACGCGGACCAGACGAGCGCGGCGGCGCCGGCGGCGAACCCAGCGGAGAAGCTGGCGCCGGTGCCGATGGCATACTCGTTAGGGCCGTAGATCGCGGTGGAGACGACGTCGGTGCCCGGGGCCGCCATGTCGACTGTGCTGGCGCCCCAGTTCGCGCTCACGTGAAGCGTGTCCTGGTTCGTACTGTTGGCGACCACCACCGCGGCGTCGACCGCATACTGGTTCGGGTAGCGGTGCTCGGCGTCGTCGTTGGCGCCGCCGTTGCCGCCGGAGCTCACCATCAACAGGCCGGCACGGTCGGCCTCCTGGAGTGCCGCCTCGAAGTTGCCGCTGTAGCTGCTGCTGCTGAACGACATGCTGATCACGTTGGCGCCGTTGTCGATGGCGTACATGATCGATTCGACGCTTCGCGTGGTGGTGGACTGGCACGTCGAATCGCGGTGCTTCTTGACGTTCATCAGCGAGACCTTCCAGCTCACGCCGGCGACTCCGGTACCGTTGTCGCCGCGGGCCCCGGCCAGCCCCGCGATCATGGTCGCGTGCCACTTGAGGCAGTCGCTGCCGTCGTCCTTGAGCTCGGGCAGCGTGAGCGGGCTCGGATCGTTGTCGTCGTCCGCGAAGTCGAAGCCCCGGCAGTCGTCCACGTAGCCGTTGCCATCGTCGTCGATGCCGTTGGTGCAGTCCTCGTCCTCGTTCTTCCAGAATCTGGTCGACGAGATCGACGTGCTCCGGGAAGAGGCCGACGTCGGAGATCATGATCACCAGGCTCTGGTCGCCGGTCGTGACGTCCCAGGCGTCGACCGATCCCATGTCGGCCCCCGGCACGCCGTCGACACCGTTGATCCGCTGGCCGTTGTTCTGGTGGTACCACTGCAGGGGATCGAGATCGTTCGGCACCGCCTCCTCGTCCTCGATCCAGCTGGCGTCCACCCAGCGGATCGCGTCGATCTTCTCGAAGTCCGCGATCAGCCGTTCCATCGCCTTCGACTTGCCGCACTCGAGCACGTACACCGGGCGCCGTCCGAAGCGGCGCGTCTGCCGACATCCGAGGGCTGCGGCCTCGCCGAGGACGATCGACTCGTGGTCGAGGGAGCGCGCCCGCACCAGGACCTCGCCGGGGAGGTAGCGCCCGCCGTGGGCGATGTTGTCCCGGAAGGTCTCGAGGGGGGTCCGATCGCGCATGAGATCGGGGGTGGCGACCAGGGCGAGCGCAATCAGGACGGCGGGGGGCATGGGCGCTCCCATACCCAAAGCCACCGGCGATCCAAAGCCAAAAGGAATGGATTGACCCGATATATCGAAAGATATATCTAGCCGACATCGATGCACCGGCTGAAGCGACGCCTCCGGCAGCTCGCCGACGGGCCCATCTCGGGGTCCCGCTTCTTCGGCTCCGGTGAGCTGAGGCTCGCGATCCTCTCTCTGCTGGCCGATGCGCCCGGCCACGGCTACCAGCTGATGACGCGCCTGGAGGATCGGTGCGGCGGCGCCTATCGGGCGAGCGCCGGGACGATCTATCCGTCCCTCCAGCAGCTCGAGGATCAGGATCTGGTGCGCTCCGAGCCGCTCGCCCTGAAGAAGGTCTATCAGATCACGAAGAAGGGGAGTGACGAGCTCCTGGCCAACGCCGACACGGTCGATGAGATCTGGCGCCGCGCCGACGAGTGGAGCGAGTGGGGTGTGCTCCGCGATCCCGACGCCGCCGAGGTCGTGGGGCCGGCGATGCGGCTGGCCAAGGCCGCACTCAAGGCGGTGATCAAGTCGCGGGGCGATCCACAGGTGGTCGAGTCGATCCGAGAGATCCTGGAAGATGCGCGCACGCGCATCGAGCGGGCCGCGAGGAAGGGCAAGAGATGAACGACTGCAAGGAGGCGGGACGCTTGCGGCCCGTGATCGATCCGAATCGGTGCGAAGGCAAGGCGGCTTGCGTTCGAGTCTGTCCCTACGGTGTGTTCGAGCTGGGGAAGCTCGGAGAGGCCGAGCGCAAGCAGCTCACGCTCGCCGGACGGATCAAGGGCTTCTTCCACGGGTACGAGCAGGCCTTCGCGGTGAAGGCCGACGAATGCCACGGATGCGGGCTGTGCGTGCCCGCGTGTCCGGAGAAGGCGATCACGCTGGTGGGAGGAGACGGCCGGTAGCACTACAGCTGGAGCGCGCCGTAGATCGCGACGAAGACCAGCCCGATCGCGGAGAAGATGGCGGCCATCCGGGCGTTCTTCATGGTCAGGCAGAGCGCGGTGCTGATCAGCGTGAGCGCGCCCCAGACCAGCACCAGCACCGCCCAGGAGCGCGGCCGCACCTCGGCGAGGAGGTAGCCGAGCCCGAGCAGCCAGACCGTGGCGACGAGCCCGAGCGTGATCGGATCGGTGGTGAGGGGCGCCGCCGGGCCCTTTGGTTCGGGCGGCGTCTCGACGGCGATGAGCGACTCTCGCCGGCAGAGGTTGCAGTACTGGGCGTCCGACTCGTACTCGGTCCCGCAGAGCTCGCAGACCTTGATCAAGCGATCAACGATAGCATGGTACGCGCGACGGTAGGTCCGAGTCCCCGAGCTCCTCCGCGAGCGCCGCCACGGCTGCGCGGTCGGCGCCCTTGTACTCGAGGTCGGCCGTTTGCTCTTGGAGCGGGACGTCGAGGCGCAGCGTCGCGAGCGTGCGGAACAGCGGGGTGAGCGCGCGATGCTCCCTGAGCGACGCGGCCAGCGACGGTGCGCCCCGGATCGCGACGGACCACTCGCGTTCGTCGTCCGGGATCCGATCCACCCGGCCGTACACCGAGAGCAGCGCCGACGCGCTCTTCTTCCCCCACTTCGGTACGCCGGGAATGCCGTCGGCGTCATCTCCGACCAGGGCCAGCCAGTCGGGGATCGACGCCGGCGACACGCCGAACTTCTCCTCGACGCCGCGCTCGTCGTGGACCTTCTTGCGCAGCCAATCGACCAGCACCACCCGATCGCCCGTGACGCACTGGGCGAGGTCCTTGTCCGGCGAGCAGATGCAGACCTGCTCGACGTCCCGATCGGCGGCGGCGCGGGCCGCAAAGGTGGCGAGCGCGTCGTCAGCCTCGAACTCGACCATTGACCAGACGACGAACCCGAGCGTGGCGGTGACCTTCTCGGCGAGCTCGAACTGATCCCAGAGGGCGGGCTCGATGCCGGCGCCGGTCTTGTAGCCGTCCCACAGGTCGTTCCGGAAGGACTCGATCACGTGATCGTAGGCGACGCCCACGTGCGTGGCGCCGTCGGCGAGCAACCGGAGGAGCGAGCGGGCGAGCGTCCGGGCGGCGCCCACCTCACGACCGCTCGGGCTCTTCATGCTGGGCGCGCCGTAATAGGCGCGGAACAGCTCGAAGGTCCCGTCGACCAGATGGACCTTCACTGGAGCCACTCTGCAATCTGGCTTGCGACCCAGGAAGGATCGTCCGTCGGCAGGTCGTGTCCGGCGCTCGGATGAACGCGGAGCTCGGCCGCGAAGCGCTCGGCCAGCCGCCGCGAGCAGCTCGGGTCCGTGAAGCGGTCGCCCTCGGACCCCAGGATCAAGGCCGGGACGGGGAGGACCGGCGGCGCCCGGAAGCGCACGGCCGCGAGCAGCTGCGCCACCGTGACCCGGCGGCGCGGCCGAGCGTCCGCGAGATAACCGGCCCACTCGCAGGCCAGCGCACGATCCTCGCCGTGCGTCGCGGTGGTGAGCGCGAGGATGCCGAGCTCGCGCTCGACCGGATCGCGCGAGGTGACGCTCCTCAGCAGCCGCGGGAGGTTCCCAAGCCGGAGTCGATGGTGCACCGGAGAGAGATCGCCGGCGCTCGAGTTGATGATGACGACGCGCGAGAAGTCGCTGGGGAAGCGGTGGACCCAGTCGGTCGCCAGCATGCCGCCGAGCGAGAATCCCGAGCAGCCCCCAGGGCCCCCCGCTGCGCGGCCAGCGGGCGCGCACGTGATCGACAATCGTCTCCACCGTGAGCGGGGACAGCTGACCCGCCTCGGTGCCGACGCCAGGGAGATCGACGGCGACCGCGCGTGCGCCGGGGAGCGCGCCCTCGAGGATCTCGGGGAACCGTCCCCAGTGGCGTCGTTCGCGGGTGAGGCCGCGGAGCAGGAGCCAGCGCACGACCGTCCGCATACCACCGATGGTCCGGCGGTTGACCGATGTTGAATTAATCGATCGATTGATTAATTATAGGCGGCGCGATGGCGAGACCGGCCCATGCGGATGCAGCGGCGACCCAGACCCGGATCCTCGAGGGGGCGATGCGGATGTTCGGCGAGGAGGGGACGGGCAACGTCTCGATCCGGCGCATCGCGGCCTCGGCCGGGGTCAGCCTGGCGACCGTCCACCACTACTTCGGCAGCAAGGAGCAGCTCTACGACGCCTGCATCCGCTCGATGTACGTGGAGCTCGAGGACCTGCGCGGCGACCTCACGCAGGCGCTGGCGAGCTCGCCCGGTCCCGCCGCGCTGGTGAGCGAGACGGTCCGCGCCGCGTTCCGCTTCGCCTGGGAGCACCGGGGCGCGCTCCGATTGCTGATGCGGACGATCATCGACGCCGGCCACCTGGATCCCGAGCACCGCGCCGCGGTGCACCTCCCGTTCCTCGCGGAGGCGGCGAAGCTGCTTGGGCGTGCCTTCCATCGACCGCGCGCCGAGGTCCGGCTCACCGTTCAGTCGATGATGCACCTGGTCGTGCGCTACGCGCTCACCGGTGCGGACGAGCTGGCGCTCTTGGCCGCCACCGAAGACGAGCCTGCGGCGCTGGTGGCGATCGAGGATCACCTCGTTCGCGTGGCGCTGCGCTTGCTCGAGGGAGAATGACACGATGGACCTCAGCACCAAGTTCCGGCTCGGGCCCGAGATCACCCGGGACCAGCAGGCGTTCCTCCGCGCGTACGGCTTCCTTCACTTTCGTGGCGTCGCCAGCTCGGAGGAGGTAGCGATGCTCCGCGACGAGCGCGATCGACTGGAGCGGAAGTGGCTCGACGACGGCGCCACCAGCATCAACGGCATCCCGCTGTTCTTCGGCAGAGGCGCCGACGGCGAGCGGATCCTCCAGCGGATCCCGTTCACGTCCCGCTACTCGGAGAAGATCAGTCGCTTCGTCCGCGACCCTCGATTCGAGCCGGTGCGCCGCCTGATCGGAGAGGACGCGCGCGTCGGCGAGATGGAGAAGGACGGGGTCGTCATCAATCGATACGTCAACCTCCCGGGCAACTTCTATCGGGGGCTCGGGTGGCACACCGACGGCCTCCGCGATCTCTTCTACCTCCGGATGCCCCAGCAGATGCTCAACGTCGGTATCCATTTGGATCGCATCACCGAGGCCGAGGGCGGCCTTCGGCTCATCCCGGGGAGCCACACGCAGGGCTTCTGGTCCATGTGCTTCCGCAAGGCCTACTTCGTCAGCCATCGGGAGGACCCATCGGAGGTCACGGTCGAGACCGAGCCCGGCGACCTCACCGTGCACGACGGGCGTCTTTGGCACCGGGTAGCCCGCTCCAGCGCGGTGGGCCCTGAGAGCGTGCGACGGACGATGTTCGTGCCGTACCTCACGGGCCCTTACGAACCCAAGCACGCCGAGAGCCGCACGCCCGCCTACCATCACCTCGGGCGGATGGTGCGGCAACTGGTCCAGCGGCGGTGATCCCAGTCCGGTGCGATGGTATGGGATCGGAGTGTCCCATCGGATCGACAAGTTCATCGAGGCCATGCACAAGAAGAGCGCCGATCACCTGCTGTTCGGCACGGACACGCCGGTCAGGATCAGCATCGGCGGCTCGGAGCGGGTCATCCTCGACAAGCCGGTCCGCACCGATCAGCTGGTGAAGCTCTTGGTCCCGATCGTCGGCGACTCGACGCCGCTCCAGCGCAACGGCGAGCACCAGTGCTACTACGATGCGCCCAGCGGGCGCATTCACCTCCGCACCATGACCGCTGGCGACCGCATGACCGCCATCATCTCGCCGGACAACGGAGTCGACGAGGCTGTCGAGCTCGACGCGGTCTCGAACGACGAAGACGCACCGCTCGACATCATGGGGAACCTGGCACCTCAGGCGCAGCCGTTCGCGCAGCCCGAACCCGTCGCGCCGCCGCCACCGCAGGCGCAGCGGGCGGTCGTGGATCCGGGGAGGGCGAGCGCCACCAAGATCGACGCGATCCTGAGGGTCCTCGTCCAGAGCGGAGGCTCCGATCTCCACCTCACCGCGGGCCATCAGCCGCGCATGCGCAAGGACGGCGACATCCAGTCGGTGCCCGGCTGGCAGCAACCGCTCACGGGAGACACGATCTACGAGTGGATGTTCGAGGTCGCGCACGAGGCCGCTCGGGAGAACTTCAACACCCGGAACGACGCCGACTTCGCGTACGAGATCGAAGGCATCTCTCGGTTCCGCATGAACTGGTTCCGGGATCGAAACGGTCCTGGCGCGGTCATGCGCACCATTCCCAGCAAGGTCCTGACGGCGGACCAGCTGGGCCTGCCCCGGGTCATCCTCAACTTCTGTACGCTGCCCAAAGGGCTGGTGGTGGTGACGGGTCCGACCGGCTCCGGCAAGTCCACGACGCTCGCCGCGATGGTCGACTACATCAACAAGTCCAGGTCCGATCACATCATCACGATCGAGGACCCGGTTGAGTTCGTGCACCAGTCCCAGAAGTGCCTCGTCAACCAGCGCGAGGTGCACATGCACACCGAGTCGTTCTCGACGGCCCTGCGGGCCGCGCTGCGCGAGGACCCCGACATCGTCCTGGTCGGTGAGATGCGCGATCTCGAGACGGTCGGCATCGCCATCGAGACCGCCGAGACCGGTCACCTGGTGTTCGGGACGCTCCACACGAACACCGCGATGTCGACGGTCGACCGCATCATCGATCAGTTCCCCACGGATCAGCAGGCGCAAATTCGCGTCATGCTCTCGGAGTCGCTCAAGGGCGTGGTCGCCCAGACGCTCTGCAAGCGCATCGGCGGCGGGCGCGTGGCGTGCCTGGAGATCCTGGTCGTGAACTCCGCCGTCTCGAACCTGATCCGCGAGGGTAAGACGTTTCAGATCGCCTCGATCATGCAGACCGGGCGCGCCATCGGGAACCAGACCCAGCTCGACCACATGATGGAGCTGGTGAAGACCAAGGTCGTCGCCCCCCGCGAGGCGGTGAACAAGGCGATCGATCAATCGCTGACCAAGGCGGCGCTCGAGCGCGCCGGCTTCAAGCTCGACTGATTCGGAATCCGCGCCGTTCCGCCGCTGTTGATCGGGCGGAAGCGTGCTGTCGACGACGTCAAATCTTCTCAGCGCCGGGCCGCCGGTGAGGCTCGCCCGGCTTCGCCTCGAGGGCTGGCTGTCGGAACATCGACCTGTCTCGATCCCCGACTACGCCGACCGTGTGTTCGCCCGCACCGTTCAAGTGCGCGACGCGTACGCCGACGCGGAGGTGGCCGCGCTCCTGATCGATCGCCGTCGCTTCCTCATCCCGCTCCTCGCCGGCCTGGGCGGGGGGGCCGTCTGCTCGTATCTGGTGGATGCGCTCCGGCTGGCATGGGTATTCCGCCGCCACGAACTCCCGGCGCACGAGCTGGAGCCGGTCGTTGCGCCCCTGGTGGAGCGCCTTGCACCGGCCGCCGAGGCCTGGAGCGAGCCCGCCCGGTCCGACCTCTTCTACTGGGCAGGACGCCTCGGATGGGCCGATTCCACCGGTTTCTGCGAACCGGACGGCCTGGGAAGCCTGTGCGATCTCGCGACGTCTTTGCGGCAGTGCGACTATGGCGAGACGCGCATCGGGCGAACGCAAGCCGCCTTGCAGGCAGGGTTGCTTCGGGCGGTCCGCGAAGAGGCCGAGCCTGGTGTCACCGGAATGTTGCTCGCGGGTACGCTCTGGGTGGAAACGGCGGTCGTCCCGCCCTCCGAGGAACAGCTGGAATGGCTCACGGACCGCCTGATCATGCTGCAGGGCGCCGACGGAGGCTTCCCCGGTGCGTCTCCGCATCGCGCAAGCTGTGTTGCGCTGGTCGCACTGTCGAGAACGCAAGCCATCTTGTCACGGGACTGCAACCTGGGTTGACCCGGCGAAGCTTATTCACAGCTTATTCACTTCTGTGGATATCGTTCTGTAAGTCCACAGAACGATTGGCGCCGGGAGAAGCGCTTCCGTGGAGTGCCTGCGAGTTGTTGAGGACCAAGGTATTGCTCACACCTACATCGACGGGCGCCGCCTAGCACAGGTTGTCGCGGTCGCCAGCCCCGAAGTTCAGAAATTTGAGCCGGAAAGCCCTGATCCCGCAGGGACGCCGTGGGCCTCGCCAACGAGGTGAAACTTCACAAGTCCGTCACAGCTCACGAGATCTGCCGGACCACCAGGCAGCCTACCAAGAAGAGGACGAACGAGAGCGAGGCGCGGTATTTCAGCCGCATCACCGGTCCATATTCGTCCGGCTTTCCCTCGAGTCGGAAGAGGGCCCGCCCGTTGAGCAGCCCGCCGGCGGCGCCCACCGCGAAGAAGAGGAGCCCGATCGATCCCTGAGACCGGTAGAGCGTCGCGCTCACCAGCGCGAGCCCGACCGGGTAAGCGACCGCGAACCAGCGACGGACCCCCGCGAGGCCGAACGCGACGGCGAAGGTGTGATCACCGCGCGCGCGATCCTCCTCGATCTGGAAGATCTGCGAGACGGGATAAATGCTGAGCACCAGGAGCGCAACTCCGCTTGCGGCGACGAGGATGGCGGCATCGGGCGGCTCACCGTTCGCGGCGAGGTAGCCCATCAGAAACGTGTTGGTGCCGGTGCCGACGCCGACGCAGACCAGGCTGAGCAGCGGGCGTCCCTTCCACCGGAGCGGCCGCGAGCTGTAGAGCACCGAGAGCACCATCGTGATCGCGAAGAGCCCGATGAACCAGGGACCTTGCTGAAGCGCGATCGCAAGCCCGATCAGCTGCACGGTGATCGAGGCCGGATGCATCCACCTGGTCATCTTGGGTGGATGCTCGAGGCCGCCGATCGGACCGTCGTCGTCGTCCCAGTAGGAGTTGTATGCGGTCACGCCGCCGTTGAGGAGCAGGTGTACGTTGAGGAACTGGATCGAGAACGACGCCGGCGCGACCTTCGCATGGTACAGCCCGCCCAGGAGGTAGCCGCCCGAGAGGATCAGGAGCTGGTAGTGCCACCTGAGGTGCACGAAGAACGCGGCGAGCTCATCCCTCTTGGACATCGGACAGGCCTGCTCGTTTCATCAGCGCATAGAGGGCGTTGCGCGAGAGACCAGCCTCCTTGGCGGCGCGCGAGATGTTGCCTTGGTGTCGATCGATGAGCGCCTTCACGTAGCGCTTCTCGAAGGAGGCGATCAGCTTGTCCTTGGCCTGGTGGAAGGTGGAGGCGCTCTCCTCGCTGGGGAAGATGTCGGAGGGCATGATCAGCTCGGTCTCGGAGAGCGCCAGCGCCCGCTGGATGACGTTGCGCAGCTCGCGCGCGTTTCCAGGCCAGTCGTAGTGCGAGAGCGTGGCGAAGGTCTCGGGCGCCAGCGTCGTGCTCCGATCACCGAGCGTCTCCGCGTAGCGAGACGCGATCAGCGCGATGTCCTCGGGGCGCTCGCGAAGGGGAGGCACGCGCACCCGCACCACCGCGATCCGGTAGTACAGGTCGTCGCGGAAGCTCTTCGCGGCGACCATCTGCTTCAGGTCGCGATTGGTGGCGCACACGAAGCGGACGTCGATCGCGCGGTCGGCGACGTCGCCCACGCGACGGATCGTCCGGGACTCGAGCGCGCGCAGGAGCTTGGGCTGGAGATCGATGGGGAGCTCGCCCAGCTCGTCGAGGAAGACGCTGCCCCCGTCGCCGGCCTCGAACGCGCCGGTGCGGTCGTCCGCGGCGCCGGTGAACGCGCCCTTCACGTGTCCGAACAGGTGGCTCTCCAGCAGGCTCGGCGTGATCGCGCTGCAGTCGACCACCACATAGGGGCCGGCGGCGCGCTCCGAGTGCGCGTGAACGGCGCGGGCGAGCAGCTCCTTGCCGGTCCCGGTCTCTCCCTCCAGGAGGATGGTGGCCTCGGAGCGGGCGACCCTGCGGAGCAGCTCGAGGGATCGCTTCAGCTTGTCGTTGCAGGTCAGGTAGTCGCCGAAGCGCTCGGTGTCCTCGCTCTCGGTGACGATCGCGCGCAGGCGCCGGCTGACCCGACAACGCGTGGCGCCGACCGTGAACGTGCCGTCCGTGGTCAGGAGCGCCTCCTTGATCAGGACGTCGGCGATGCGCGTCCCGTTCTTGCTCCCGAGATCGATCAAGAGGACGCCGTCCGCGACCGCGCGGAGCTCCGCGTGGCGTCGGGAGACCGTCGGATCGCTCAACGGCAGATCGACCTCGTCGCCGGCGCCCACCACCGCGCGCCCACCGGGGAGCGCGATGCGTGTCCCCAGGTCCGGACCCTCGACGACCTCGAGCTCGAGGCTGCACTCGACCAGCTCGTCACCGCCGCCCTCGCGGATGCTCAGCGTGCTGGTGTGCACGAGGTCGCGGCGGGAGGCACCCACTCCGTCGTCTTAGGGAGCGTCCAGCCGCGCTGTCAATCTCCCCCTCGCGCCTGGTATCAAGGGCTCATGGCGGGGGAGCGCAGGACCGAGACGCTCATCCCCGTGGCGCGAGCCGGCTTTCACGACGAGACCGACTCGATCTTCGACCCGACGACGAAGCGCGTATCCACCCGCGCGCTCGTGGAGCTCATCGCCGCGACGGTCGACCCCGACAGCCCCACGCACGTCCCCGCGGGCCCGCGACCGCCGCCGCTGCGAAGTCGCGCGGATCGCGTCCTCGCCGAGCTCCAGGCGATGCGCAGCGGGCCGTCGGTGGCGGAGCCCTTCGGGCGCTACACGCTCCTCGGCTCGGTGGGGAAGGGCGGGATGGCGGAGGTGCGGCTGGCCGCCGAGCCCTTCGCCGGAGCGATACGCCTCTGCGTGGTGAAACGGACCATCTCCACCGGGCCCAAGGTCGAGCACCGGCGAGCATTGCTCCGCGAAGAGGCGCGCGTCTGCCGGAGGCTCGCCCATCCGAACGTGGTCGAGCTCCTCGACGCCGGTGAGATCGACGGCGCGCCCTACCTGGTGTTCGAGCTCATCGACGGCGTCAGCCTGCGTGAGCTGATGGAGATCGTGAGACCGGGGCGGATACCGCTCTCAGGCGTGCTCGAGATCGGGCGCTCGTGTGCAAGCGCGCTTGCACACGCGCATCGCGCCGCCGGCGATGACGGCCGCCCCCTCGCGGTCGTCCACCGCGACGTGACCCCTCAGAACATCCTGGTGGCGCGGGACGGGCGGGTGAAGCTGGTCGACTTCGGGATCGCCCGCTTCGAGGGCCGCGCGCACGAGACGCGCGCCGGCCACGTCAAGGGCAAGCTCGGATACATGGCGCCCGAGCAGTGCCGGCCCGGGCCGGTCGACGGCAAGGCGGACGTGTTCACGCTGGGGCTGGTGCTCACCGAGCTGATCGCCGGGGAGCGCGTGCTGCCACCGGTGATGATGGTGCTCTCCGAGACCGAGGCGCTGATCCGATCACGCGCCGCGCTCGCACAGGAGCCGGTCCCGACGGGGTTCATCGATCTGCTGGTGCGCATGGTCGAGCTCGCGCCCGACCGCCGGCCGACGGCAGGCGAGGTCGAGGCGGAGATCGCCGAGCTCGGCGGTTCGGGTGGAGCCGGCGAGACGCTGGCGGCGTTCGTAGCCCGAGAGGTGTTCGCGCGCCTCGAGCCCTTCGATCGATCGATCGCGATCGATCCTCCAGCGGCACCTCCGCCCGAGGACCCCACGCTCGAGCCGACCGATCCGTCCGACTCCAGCTACGCGCGGACGGTGCGCCAGCTCCGCAGCCTCTCCGGGCCTCCGGATGACGCCGCCACTCGCCGGCTCCCCGCGCTCCCGGCGCTCGAACGGCCCGCGCCTGCGGCACCCGCGCCCGCGTCCGAGCCCGGTCGCGCCGTGTTCTTCTTCGTGTTGTTCGCGGCGCTCATGGGATTTATCGCGCTGGTCTTCGTGCTCACGCGCTGATCACCAGCGGGCGACCCAGCCGAGGGTGGCTCCGCCGCGCGTCACGGCGGCCAGTGGTGCGGTCGAGCCCGGGTCGAGCAACCACCACACACCTCCCGCGATCGCTGCGGCGCCGGCGATCGCTCCCAGTGCCACCGCGATCCCTCGCTCCTGGTTGATCTGGTCGAGCTGGTCCTGCGCGCTCGGGCGATCGATCCCGACGATCAAACCGCCGTCGTCGACGATCTCGAGCTGGTCGTCGAGGTGCCTCAGGCGCTGGTCGGCGTGCGCGTACACCGCGGCGCCCGCGACCCCGACGGCGACCGCCGCCGCCAGCGTGATGATCGGACCGACAGGGAGCGTGCGGCGTGGGGCCTGGAACTTCACCGACGCCGAGGTCGGCGTCACGGTGGCCGTCCGGACGGTGGCCGCCTCCTCCCGGGCGCGCCGGGCCTCGGCCTGGGCGGCGATCAGCTTTCGGCGTTCCCGGATCAGGCCGACCTGGGCCTCGGCTTCGGCGCGCTCGCTGGGACCGATCGCCTCGAGCGCGGCGAAGCGTGCCCAGAGGGACTCGGCATGATCGAGATCGTCCGCGTCCTGGTACGCCTTCGCGGCGTTCCGCAGCTGCGCCGGGACGAGCGAGAGCTCGTAGGCCTCGAGGAAGAAGGCGCCGGCCTTTGCCAGGTCTCCCTGTCGATAGGCCGCGACCGCGCGCTCGACCAGCACCTCGGCGGCGTCCGTCTGGGCGCGTGCGGCGCTCGGAGCGAGGAGCGCGATCAGCAGCAGCAGCGTCCGCATCACTTCTTCGGTTTCACCAGATCCTCGAGGCGCATGTGGAGCAGATCGGAGCTCGGCGGCGGCGCTGGAGGCGGCGGCCGATGCACGCGCTTCTTTCGATCCTGCCGGGGCGGCTTCTTCTTCTTCGGCGCCGGCACCTCGACGGGTACGGGCGGGCCGGCGTCCTCGACCAGCCCGGCGTCCAGCGGCTGCGGGGCGGCCGCCGGCGTGGGGACGGGCGCCTCGACCTTGGGCGCGCCGCCACGCTGCGCCGCCAGCCAGACGGCGCCGCCGGAGAACAGGACGCCGGCCACCCCCGCGACCATCGCCCATCGCTCCCAGCGGCGCGCCGGGCGCGTGAGCGTCGGCATCAGATAGCTGTCGGCGTGCGGCGTCGCCATCTGCAGCCCGTCGCTCGAGTGCGCCGCCGGGGCGGGCCGGCGGCTGGGCCGGCTGACCGAGGCGTCGCCGGCCTTCAGCGCGTCCCGGAGCGCGCGCGCGTCGCGGAACCGATCCTCGGGACGCTTCGCGAGCGCGATGGAGATCGTCTCGGCGAAGGCCTGCGAGATCGGCGTCTTCGCCGCCGCCAGCACGTCGGGCACCGGGTGGTACGCATGCATGAAGAGCGTCTGCGGATCGCTCTGTCCGCGGAAGGGGAGATCGAGCGTGACCATCTGATAGAGGATGACGCCGAGGCTGTAGAGATCCGCGCGCCCGTCGACGTCCTGGTTGAGCGCGTGCTCGGGGCTCATGTAGGCCGGCGTGCCAGGGACGCTCGTGGTGCTGGAGAGCGTGTGCTCTCCGTCGCCGAGCTTCACGATACCGAAGTCGAGCACCTTGACCGTCGCCTCGTCGTCCTCGTCGGCGCAGTGCAGGAAGATGTTGTCGGGCTTGAGGTCGCGGTGCACCAGGCCGGCGGCGTGGGCCTCGCCCAGGCTTCGAGTGATCGCGATGCCCAGCTCGATCGCCTCACCCTGGGAGAACGGGCGCCCCTCTGTGCGCCGGACGCGCAGCTCTTCGCGAAGCGTGACGCCGAAGAGCAGCTCCATCGCCAGGTAGACGAGGCCGGAGTCCTCCTGTCCGAAGTCGAAGACCTTGATCGTGTTGGCGTGCCGGAGCCCCGAGGTGACCCGCGCCTCCAGAAAGAAGCGCTTGACGGTGAAGGTCTCGTCGCCGCCCTGCGGGATCAATACCTTGAGACCGACGTCCTGGCCGGTCCCCAGGTGTCGGGCCCGGAAGACCTGCCCGTACCCGCCCTGTCCGATCGGCTCCTCGATCTGGTAGCGCCCCCCGACCACTTCGCCGGGGTCGGGCAGGCGAGGCCGCGCCCGCGAAGTCTCCGCGACGAGCGTAGCCATCCGATCCTCGGGACAGATCCGGTCCTCGGTCTCGCGATCGCATAGCGGACAGCGCCGACGCACCTGAACGGACACGATAGCATCGGCGGGCCGTCAGGGAGAGACGAGACGGCCGTCGCACCAGCGGATCGCATCGACCTCGGGGCCGCTCCGGTGGGGCGGATCGAGGAAGCGGCCGGCCTGCGCGGCGAAGCGGGTCGGATCGCCGGTGGTGGTGAGGCGGTCGTGGGCGGGGGGCTCCCGCGCCAGCAAGGGGGCGCCGAGCAGCCCCGCGATGGCGTCGGCGGTGGCCACGGCTGGATCGACGAACGTGAGCCGGCCCTCCGCCGCACGCTCGAGGGCACGACCGAGAAACGGGTAATGGGTGCAGCCCAGGATCACCGTGTCGACCTTGGCGTCGAGGAGCGGCTCCAGATACGAGCAGCTCGCCGTGACGGCCTGATCGGATTCGTGCAGATCGGACTCGACGAGCGGCACGAATCGAGGGCACGCGACCTCCACCACGATCGCCCGCGAGTCGAGCGCTGCGATCGCCCTCGCGTAGGCGCGGCTCTTCACGGTGCCTGCGGTCGCCAGCACGCCGATGCGGCGCCTGACGCTGAGCGCGAGGGCGCGGTGCGCGCCTGGTTCGATCACGCCGAGCACGCGCGCGGCCCCGTAGCGCCGGCGGGCCGTCTCGAGCGCGGTGGCCGAAGAGATGTTGCAGGCCATCACCACGGCCTTGGCGCCGCTGTCGAAGAGGTGGTCGGTCAGCGCGGAGGCGAGGCCCTGGATCTCCTCGAGCGGTCGATCGCCATACGGGACGTGAGCTTGATCTGCGACGTAGAGAAAGCGCTCGAGCGGGAGCCGCCTCGCGATCTGCTGGAGCACCGTGAGACCGCCCACGCCCGAGTCGAACAGGCCGATGGGCGCCGCCGGATCGTCCGAGGGTTGCGTTGCAAGCTGGGTTGCAGAGGGGGCGAGCACCACCATGAGAACGGTCCAGCCCGGGGGCGCTCTTCCGATAACGGAGGGGGGCGGCGTTGTCACGCAGCGGCGAGGATTTCCCTGGGTTGGCGGGCCAGCGTGAGCCCGACCCTCGGGCTGGCCAGGGCCCACAGCGCGGCTCCCAGCCCGACGAAGGCCCCCGGCGCGAACAGGGGCGGCGCGATGCTCAGCGCGACGCCCACGAGGCTCAGGTCGACGGCACCGCCGGTGGTGAGGAGGCGGCAAAGGGCGATTACGTGAAAGGCACTGCCCACCACACCCATCACCACGGCCGTGCCCGCGAGCACGCGGGCTGCGTGGAAGAGCCGGCGCTCGTCGCCGGCGAGGAGGGGTCCGGCCAGCCCGATCACCAGGGCCCCGAACGCGACCGGGATCAGCTGCGCCGGGTGCTTCAGCGGCCGGCCGGCGAAGTGGGAGAGGCCGGCGTCGAACGCCATCGTCAACAGGCCGAACGCGACCGTGAGGGCGGCGGCCCGCTTGAGTCCGAACTTTGTGATCCGCTCCGAGAGGTTCATCGTTTCTCCTTCCGCCCGGGAGCGATTCAGGAAGCAGGCCAGCGCAGCTCAGTGGGTTTCGGACGATTCCCGCCGGATCGATGCCAAGGCGGTTGTCGGCGTCGTCGACGGCGTGGTCACCGAGAGCAAGGGATCGTATGGGACGCCGATGTCGATCGACTGGGCAGCCGCCACCGACGAAGCCATCCGCCACTTCAGGTCGCTGCTGAGGATCGACACCACGAACCCGCCCGGCAACGAGCGCCCCGCGGCCGACTATCTGTCCGGCGTGTTGCGGGAGGCCGGTGTCGACCACCGAGATCCTCGAGAGCGAGCCGGGACGTGCCAGCCTGGTGGCCCGACTCCGCGGCAACGGCAAGAAGCGACCGCTGCTGCTGAACGGGCACCTCGACGTCGTGGCGGTCGAGCGCGAGCACTGGAGCCACGACCCCTTCGCCGCTGAGGAGGTGGACGGCTGCATCTGGGGACGCGGCGCGATCGACATGAAGAACATGGTCGCGATGAGCCTCATGACGATTGTTGCTATTGAAGAGAAGTGGAGGCGAAGCTCGACCGCGACGTCATCTTCGCCGCGGTCGCCGACGAGGAGGCGGGCAGCCACCTCGGGTCGCTGTTCCTGGTGGAGAACCACCCGGAGCTGGTGCGAGGCCGAGTACGTGCTCAACGAGGTGGGCGGTCACACGCTCCACTTCGGCAAGGCGCGCTTCTATCCCATCCAGGTCTCGGAGAAGGGGATCTGCTGGTTCGAGCTGACGGCGCGCGGCGAGCCGGGCCACGGCTCCATGCCCCACGCGGAACAACGCGGTGGTGAAGATCGCCCGCGCGATCGAGGCGCTGGGCGCGGATCCGGCTGCCGCAGCACAATACGCCGGTCGTGGATCGCTTCCTGCGCGGCTCGCCCGCGCGCTCCGGCTTTCCGCAAGACCGGCCTGATCCCGCTCTTGCTCCAGCCGGCGCTCTCGAGCGCGCTGCTCGAGACGCTCGGGCAAGAAGAACCCCGATCGAGGCCGTCGGGATCAACGCCATGCTCCGCAACACGGCCTCGCCGACCATGCTGGCTGGCGGAAGCAAGGTGAACGTGATCCCCTCGCGCGCGAGCGTCGAAGGTGGATGGTCGCGATCATCCCGGGCCAGAGCAAGGACGCGTTCATCGCGAGAGTCAGGCGGGTCGTCGGGGACGAGCTCGAGCTCACGGTTCTCGAGCACCACGACGGCATCACGTTCGACGCGAAGACGCCGCTGTTCGACGCCATCTGCGGGGACGCTTGCGACAGCACGACCCCGACGGCGTGCCCGTGCCATACATGATCCCCGGATTCACGGATTCGTTCGCGTATGCGCGGCTGGGCGCGACCTGTTACGGATTCTCGCCGGTGCGCCTCCCGAAGGACCTGAACTTCACCCGGATGTACCACGGTCACGACGAGCGCATTCCCGTCGAAGGCTTCCGGTGGGGGCTCCGCGTGCTCTTCGACGTGGTCGAGGACGTGTGCCGCGCCCGCGAAGGCGGGTGAACGCATGCTGTGGATCGCGGGCGACAACTTCTACCGGCATCGGGCCCACGTTCGCTGCCGGCAGGACTTGTCGTACGGCGATCACGAGAAGCAGCGTCTCGATCTGTTCCTTCCGCTCGAGGCGCCCGGCACGGCGCTCGTCGCCTTCGTCCACGGCGGCGCCTGGAAGATCCGCGACCGGCGCTTCCATCGCTGGATGACGGGCTTGTACTCGAACGTGGGAGCCGCGCTGGCGCGTCGAGGGATCGCCGCTGCGGTTCTCGGCTATCGACAGCTCACCGACGACGTCCGTCCGTCGATCGACGACCTTCGCCGTGCGCTCGACTTCCTGGCCGAGCATGCCCCCGGCGCGGGAGCGCCCGCCGGGAAGCTGGTGCTGATGGGTCACTCCGCCGGCGCGCACCTCGCGGGCTGGCTCGCGCTGGATCCCGACCGGCGCGGCCAGGCCAAGGGATGGATCGCGCTGGCGGGCTTCTACGATGTGGCTCGCTTCGCCGCCGCGCTACCGCGCCTCCCCCGGCGTCACGTCCACCGCCTCTTCGGCCCCGATCTGGCGGCCGCGTCACCCGAGCGGTGGGTGGACGCGAGCGCGCCTCCGCTCCTCGCCGGGGCCGCGGCCCGCGACGCCCCCTCCATCACCGACGAGCAGGGATACCTCGCCGCGGCCTACCGCCGCGCGGGCGCCGCCGCCCAAACGTTCGAGGTCTCCTCGGGACACATGGGCCTGGTGCTCCAGATGGGGCGCGAGGCGGACACCGTCAGCGATCGGCTCGCAGGCTGGATTGCGCGCCTGTAGCAGGGGCGGCCAGGTCCACGCGCCGCTTGCCGAGAAGGTACGCGGCGATGTTGCGGTACCAGAGCGTGGAGATCTCCGCGTGCTCGTTCCATCGATAGTAGAGGCGCGTGAATCCACCGTCGTACACGATGCGCTGCTCGGGCTTCGTCGAGACCGATACGAGCGGGTTGTTGTCGGAGGCCCGGATGATCACCTCGAGGTCGGGCGAAGCGGTCATGCTCGAGAGCGTGCAGCCCTCGTAGATCTGGCTGATGCCGGTGAGGAGCTCGTGGTCCTCGGCGTAGAGCTTGCCGTTGAACCAGCCGGCACGGCGGTACTCGATCAGCTTCTCCATGTCCTCCTTCTTCATCGCCTCATCGATCAGCTTCTTGATGGTCCCGGGTGGGACGACGTTGATCGTCTTGTCGCCGAGATAGGCTCCGTCGAAGGAGATGCCGTGCAGCAGCCCTCCGATCACGTTCGCCTCGTGGATATAGGGGGTGTTGTCGGCCATGACGTAGACGCCCTTGCCGCTGTCGAGGAACGTCTTGATCTTGGCGGCGTCGGACGTGTCGAAGGGACCGCCTGAACCCGAGACGATCCACACCTCGTCGTACGGGGTGAGGCTCGGAAGGTGCGGAGGTGACTTCAGGACGTCAACCGTGAACCCGAGCTTGCGGAGCACGGCCGGGACGTTGTTCATCGGGACGCTGTCGACGGCGTTCCCTTCCCAGTAGTAGCAGGCGATCAGGATCTTCTTTCCCTTGAAGTCCTCCGGTTTGACCCAATCCGGCGCGGTGGCCAGCGTGGAGAAGAGTGCGAGGGTGGCTGCGAGCGCATTCACGACGCCATGAACGCGCGGGCCCGGGGGTCGATCTGTAAAAGATTTGTCGTTGTTTCTGGCTTGCCTCCCCGGATCCGGCGGACTTAGAGCCGGCTCATGGAGTCGATCGAGTTCCTCTCAGGCTTCGTCGTCGTTTCCCCGCGCGCCGAACAGCTCGCCGAGTTCTACCGCGACGTGATCGGCGTCGAGCTCGAAGCCGAGGACCACGGAGGCCTCGAGACCCACTGGGCCGCCGAGCTCGGCGACATCCAGTTCGCCATTCACCCCGACACCAACTTCCCCGGCACCCCCGCCGGCCCCGCCCCCGTCCGGATGAGCTTCATCGTCTTCGACCTCGACACCGTCCTCAGCCGCCTCGAAGACCACGGCGTCGAGTCGCTCTACCCCCTCAAGGACGACGGCTTCGGTCGAACGATCACCCTCCGCGACCCCGACGGAAACTTCGTCGAGCTCACCGAGCTCAACGACGTCGGCTTCGAGCACCTCGACCGCCGCAAGCGCGAGGGCTTCGACCCGGTGGCGCGGTGGAAGCAACGCCGGCGGTAGGTGCTGTTTTCGAAGCGTCGACCTGGTACGTTCCTTCTCCACCGTGGTCGGCTCTGGCGGGACGAAGCCCCGGTGCCCCCGCCCGAGCGAGCGGAGGAGTGATGCGGGGATTTGCAAGTTAACTTGCATAATAAATCTTGAATGGGCATTTACATATTGACTCGATCGCACGGCTGCGCCGTGTTCCCGACATCCCTCCCTCGCTGCGCGGCATGGTGCGCTGGGTCCGCGGCGCGCTCCTCGCCGGCGCCGACAAGGACGGATTCCGACCCGTCCACTACTCGATCCAGTCGAACCACCTCGACCTCATCGCCGAGGGCGAGCCCAAGCGCCTGACCGCGGTCTCCATGGCCTAAAATGGACACGATGGTCCGCTGCAGGTGCACTGGGCCGCGATCCCGCAGGCGATCTCGCAGGAGGAGCCTGCGTTGCAGGTGGTGTCGCAGGCGCCGACGTTGCAGGCGATCTGGCAGTCGGCGCCGGTCTCGCAGGTGGTGTGGCACTGCGAGGTCTGGCAGCGGATGTCGCAGAGGGCGCCTTCGCCGCAGTTGAGGGTGCACTCGCCGAGACAGTCGAAGTGGCATTCGTCGCCGGTGGGGCAGCGGCAGGTGTTGCCGAATCCGCAGGTGGTTCTCGGGGGCGCGTCGGGGCAGGTGCCGCCGGCGTCGCAGGCGAAGAGCTCGGGGCGGAGATCGCGGGAGGCTTCGCAGGCGAAGAGGAGCAGCGCGAGCAGGATCGGGAGCCTCGCCATGAGGTTGGAGCCTGGCACAGGGGCCGGGGAGAAAGAAGGGCTTCACCGACGTCACATCGGCGGAGCAACCGGGCGGGGGGCGGCCCGATAACCATGATTGGAGTCGAAATGTTCGACGCGTCGGATCTGGATCATCTGTCGGACCTCGCTGGAGCGGAGCGGCTCGTGGCGTTGACCGGTGCGGAGCCGGATGTGCTGGTGTCGTGTGCGGCGTCGTCGCTCCGAGTCAACGCGTTCGAGGATGCGCTGGCGATGTTGCGGGCGGCGCTCGCGATCGATCCGGAGCATGCGCGCGCGTGGTCGATGATGGGGACGGCGCTCGAGAAGCTGGGCGCGTCGATGCCGGCGAGCAGCGCGTACGCTACGGCGCTTCTCTACGACGATCAGGATCCGAGCACCGCGCTGGCGCTCGCGCGGCTTCATCTCGCCGCCGGGCGTGTCGGCAAAGCGCGCGCGCTGATCGATTGGGTGGTGGCGAGCTTCCCGGACTCGAAGCACGCGCGGCAGCAGGCGGCCACGCTGCTCGAGCAGGTCGAGACAGAGGCGGCGTGAACCACTATACTCCGCGGGCATGGGGATGCTCGTCGGCGGTGAGTGGAGAGCGAACGACTTCAACACGGACCAAGAAGGCCGATTTCAGCGTGAGCCGACCGTCTTTCACGGCGTGATCGAAGCCCCCGAGGCCGGCCGCTATCACCTCTACGTCTCCCTGGCCTGTCCGTGGGCGCACCGCACGCTGATCGTTCGCAAGCTGCGCGGCCTGGAGGAGGCGGTCGGGCTATCGGTCGTCGATCCCTACATGGGCGATGACGGCTGGTCGTTCAGCGATCACCCGGGCGCGATCCCCGACGCGATCAACGGCGCCGCCTATCTTCGCGACCTCTACGTCCTGGCTGATCCGCAGTACACCGGGCGCGTCACGGTCCCGGTGCTCTGGGACAAGCAAGCGCGTACGATCATCAACAACGAGTCGCGCAAGATCATGCGGATGTTCGACACGGTCTTCATGACGCTCGGGGATCCGTCGGTCTCCTTCTTCCCCGAGCCCCACCGCGACCGGATCGAGGCGCTGATCGACCAGCTCTATCGTCCCATCAACAACGGCGTGTATCGGGCGGGCTTCGCGACGACGCAGGAGGCGTATCTGGAGGCCGTCACCGAGGTCTTCGAGGCGCTCGACTACTGGGAGGAGGTCCTGGGCGGCCAGCGCTACCTGGTCGGTGACCTCATCACCGAGGCGGACTGGTGCTTCTTCACGACGCTGCTCCGCTTCGACCTCGTCTATCACGGGCACTTCAAGTGCAACCTCCGGCGCATCGTCGACTATCCGAACCTCTACGGTTATCTCAAGGACCTCTATCAACAACCCGGCGTCCGCGACACCTGCTCCTTCGATCACATCAAGCAGCACTACTATCGCAGCCACCGCTCGTTGAACCCGCGTGGGATCGTCCCGAAGGGCCCGCTGATGGCCCTGGGCGCGCCGCACGACCGAACGCGCTTTTCCTCGTGACCGCACGCACCGAATGATCGGCCGATGATCCGGGACCGGCCGCGGTGCTATGCACGCCGAACGTGAGAGCCTGGGGCGTCGCAGCGGTGCTGCTCATCTCGGCGTGCGACGGATCGCGGGGCGTGGAGCTCCCGGAGGCGGACGCCGCCGTCGATCCGGACGCCGCCACGGGCGATGCCGGTACCGCCGATCCCGACGTCACCTGGTACCGCGACATCGTGCCGCTGGTGCAGGCGCAGTGCCTGTCGTGTCACCGCTCCGGCGGGATCGCGCCGTTCTCCATGGAGTCCTACCAGACCGCCGCGCCCTACGCGCGCGCGATGGCCGGCGACGTGATCGGCGGGATCATGCCGCCCTGGCCGCCGAGCGAGGACTGCCAGCCGTACCTCGACGCCCGCCGGGTCGACGATCACGAGAAGGCGCTCATCGTCCGTTGGGCCGATCTCGGGGCGCCTGCGGGAGATCCGGCGGACGCGCCGCCCATGCTCCCGCCCGCAGCCCTCGATCGGGTCGACCTCGAGGGCGATCCGGGCGTCGAGTACACGCCCACCGGGGCCGACGACTACCGCTGCTTCGTCGTCGATCTGGGCCTCACCCGGACCCAGCAGCTGGTCGCGCTCGAGATCGTCCCCGGCGTCCGCTGGATGGTGCACCACGTCGTGCTGTTCCAGGCCAACGCGCTCGAGGCGCAGGCCGCCGATGCCGTCGACTCGGGTCCCGGCTGGTCCTGCTTCGGCGGCCCCGGCGTAGCCCCCACCTCACCGCTCGACAGCCTCGCAGTCGGCGCCTGGGCGCCGGGCACTCCGGTGACGCACTATCCGGCGGGAACCGGCGTCGATCTCACGGCGGGCAACGTCATCGTGATGCAGGTCCACTATCATGTCACCGGCGGGCGCTCACCGGAGCCGGATCGCACGATCGTCCACATGCAGGTCGCCGATGCCGCGGTCACTCCGGCATACGTCTCGAGTATCTACAACAACACCTTCGCGATCCCGCCGCGAGATCCGGGCGGGAGCGTTCTCATGCACTCGAGCTCCGTGACCTGGCCGATCACGATCCCGGGGACTCTCCTCGGCGTGTTCCCGCACATGCATCTGCTCGGGCGCACCATCCATCTCACCTACTCGCCGCCGGGTGGGGCGACGTCAACTTGCCTTGCAAACGTGCCGAGCTGGAACTTCCACTGGCAGCAGTTCTACTTCTACGATCTCGCCGGCGGGATCCGGCTCGAGA
Organism: uncultured delta proteobacterium; assembly: GCA_963803435.1. Taxonomy (GTDB): domain Bacteria; phylum Myxococcota; class Kuafuiibacteriia; order Kuafuiibacteriales; family Kuafuiibacteriaceae; genus CAWDML01. Next base: position 68,921 of record CAWDML010000002.1, read on the forward strand.
CCGGCGGAACGCTGGAGCTCACCTGCGAGTGGGAGCGGCCCACGGACGGCCGCACGATCTTTTGGGGAGAGGGCAGCGACGACGAGATGTGCATCGTCGGTCTGTACGTGGTCCCCTGACTACATCGCCTCGGGCGCGCGGACGCCCAGGAGCGCCAGGCCGTGAGCCAGCGTGTTCCGCACGGCGTCGATCAGGTGGAGCCGTGCGGCCCGGGTGGCGGCGTCGTCCTCGAGCAGCACGCGCTTCTCGCGGTCGCGCTTGCCGGCCGTGAGGTAGCTCGCGGTGAGCTTCGCCAGCTCCAAGATCGCGCGGGTCACGTGCGAGGGCTCCAGCTCGTCGCACGCCTTCTCCACCACCTCGGGGTAGCGGGAGAGGGCGAGCAGGATCGGTCGCTCCTCCTCCAAGGTCAGGCGCGAGAGGTCGGCCTGGGCCGGGAGCCCACCCGCCTTCTTGATGATGCTGCAGCAGCGGGCGTGCGAGAACTGCACGTAGGGGCCCGACTCGCCCGAGAAGTTGAGCACGTCCGCCCAGTCGAAGGTGTAGTCGGTCGTGCGGAGCGCCCTGAGATCACGGAACACGATCGCGCCCACGCCGATCGCCTCCACCGTCTCGTCCAGATGGGTCTGGTCGATCTTCTCCGACTTCTCACACTCGCGCCGCGCCTTGTCGGTCGCCTCCTCGAGCACCTCGTCGAGGAACACAATCTCGCCCCGCCGGGTGCTCATCCCGTGGATGCGGCCGAAGTCGATGTGCCGGCAGCGCTCCGCCCAGTCGAAGCCCATCGCCTCGAGCGTCCGGAACAGCTGGCGGAAATGGAGCGCTTGATCGGAGGCGACCACGTAGAGGGAGCGGTCGAACGAGAAGCGCGCGTACCGATCCATGGCGGCGGCGAGGTCGCGCGTGACGTAGAGCGTGGTGCCGTCCCGGGTCTTGAGGATGATCGGCGGCTCGTTGTTCCTCTGCTCCAGGTCGACCACCTCTGCGCCCTCGCTGATCCGCGTGCCGGGCTTCTCGCGCACGCGCGCCAGCGTGTCCTCCAGGACGTCCTGGTAGGTGGACTCGCCCTCGATCGACGCGAACTCGATCCCCATGCGCGCGTAGACCTTCTCGAAGTCCGCGATCGACGTCTCCCGGAACTCGCGCCAGATCGCCAGCGCCTCGGGATCCTTGTCCTCCATGCGCTTGAGGAAGAGCCGCGCTTCCTGATCGTTCGCCTCGGCGTCCGGCAGCCGGGCCTCGGCCTCCACCTTCTGGGCCTCGAGCGCGCCCAGCCAGGGGGCGACATCCGCCAGCGGGTCGCCCTCGCTCAGGCCGCGCATCTCCCGCAGCTTCTTCTCGAGCCGCGCCGCGGACTTTTTGTCGTCGGTCCCGCGGACGCGCTCGAGCTCGGCGATCAGCTTCCTCGCCAGGTCGGGACGGGCGATCCTCTCCTTGAGGCCCCCGACGTCCGCCTCCCGGTTCGCGGTCACGTAGACCTCCACCAGGTGCTTGGCGTCGGTGCGCCGCGCCGGATCGCCGTGGCGCTGGAAGCCCGTGGCGAGGAGCCCGAACTGCTTGCCCCAGTCGCCGAGGTAGTCGATCCCGCGGACGTCCCATCCGAGCGCGCCATGGATGCGCCCGAGCGCCGCGCCGATCACGGTGGAGCGGACGTGGTGGAACGCCAGTGGCTTGGCGATGTTGGGGCTCGAGAAGTCGATCACGACGGTCTTGCCGCGGTCGCGGTCGGCGCCGCCGAAGCCGCGCTGTCGTGCCGCCGGGACCACGGCCCCCGCGAGCGCACCGGTGGAGAACGTGACGTTCACGAACGCCTTGATCGCCTCGACCTTCAGCCAGCGCGGATCGCCGGCGAGCGCGTCGGCCACCTTCTGCGCCACCGCTGCCGGGTTCTTCTCCTCGAGCAGCTTGGCCAGCACGAAGCAGGGCAACGCCAGATCGCCGCGTCCTTCTTCGCGCGGCTTCTCCAGGGCATCCTCGAGCTTCTGCGCCTGCTCGGTGGAAAGGCCTTGGCTTTCCGCTACCGCTTTTGCGAAGTCACGTCTGAAGGCTGCGAGCGGTGAGGCCATGACCTTTCGCTCGTACGAGAGGGTCGCATGTTTGGCAAGAAGGACAAGGACGGACTGACCCCGGAGGCGGTGACCAAGACCCTGGAGCGGGTCGTGGATCCGGAGCTCGAGAAGAACGTCGTCGAGCTGGGCATGATCAAGGACGTGAAGGTCGAGAAAGATCGGCTGCGCATCGGTGTCGAGCTGCCGACTCCGGCCTGGGAGCCCAAGGAGCTGCTCGAGCAGGAGATCAACCGGGTCCTGGCCGACTCGCGCGGCGGACGCACGATCGAGATCGCCTGGGGCAGCAACGTTCGACCCTCCCGGCCCCCCGCCAGCGGTCAGGCGTTGATGGCCGGCGCGCGCAACATCCTCCTGTTCGCATCGGGCAAGGGTGGCGTGGGCAAGTCGACGGTGGCCACCAACGTCGCGGCCGCCCTCGCCAACCTGGGTGCGACCGTCGGCCTCCTCGACGCCGACATCTACGGCCCGTCGATCCCGACGATGCTCGGAACCCGCGAGCGCCCCGAGATCGCCGGCCAGAAGCTGATCCCGCTGAAGCGGCACGGGCTCAAGCTGATGTCGATCGGCTTCATCGTCGATCCCAAGGAGGCGATGACCTGGCGCGGACCGATGCTGAACGGCGCGCTGATCCAGTTCATGCGCGACGTCGAGTGGGGCGACATCGACTACATGATCCTCGACCTTCCTCCGGGCACCGGCGACGTCCAGCTCACGATTGCCCAGAACCTGAAGGTGTCGGGCGCGGTGCTGGTCTCGACGCCGCAGGACGTGGCCCTCGCGGACGTCCAGCGTGGCAAGGCGATGTTCGATCGCGTCGACATCCCCACGCTGGGCATCATCGAGAACATGGCGTACTTCGAGTGCGGCAGCTGCGGCGCTCGCCACCACATCTTCTCCACCGGCGGCGCAGGACGGCTGGCCAAGGAGCTCGGCCTGCCGCTGCTCGGCGAGATCCCGCTCGAGATCAGCACGCGCGAGTCCGCGGACGCGGGTCGGCCCGAGGTCCTCGCCAACCCCAACAGCGGCGCCTCGAAGGCGTTCTTCGGTGTCGCGAAGCGCCTGGCGACGATCCTGGCCAAGAAGGCGCCGCCCCCGAGCAAGAGCGCGGGCGGCCTCCGCATCATCCAGTAGCACGCTGCGCGTCGAGCGCCCGCCGAGGTGGAGAGGCGCGCCGGTCCGCCGACGAGCGCGGGATCACATGCCGCGCGCGAAGAGCTCGGCGCTGCTCTCGCTGGGCGGGAAGACCATCGCCGGCTCGGACGCCTCTTCTTGCAGGCTGTCCTGCACCAGCTCGAAGGCCAGCTTGAGGAGGGTCTTGGTCTGCTCGGTGATCCCGGGGGCGCCGCTCTCGCGGGGGCCGGCGACGTTGAGCACGCGCGGCTTCACGCGGGCGAGCCAGAGCACGATCTCGTCGACCGGATCCTCGTCGGGGTCTGCGAGGTCCACGACCAGGAGCGGGCGACGGATCGAGCGGGCGATCTCGCAGGTGAGTCGCGTGCCGCCCATCGGGGCGCCGCGGGTCAGGACCAGCGTCGCCGTGCTGCACTCGACGTTGCGCTGGGTGCGCACGTGGACGTCGTCCGAACGCGTTTCGTTGAGCGGGTAGTGACGGGGAATGGGGCCGTCCTCCGCCCATCGATTCTTCGGGCACCAACCACCGGCCTCCCACCCGAGCGCCAGCGCGACATCGAGCGCGGCGCGGTCGACGCCCGTCTGTCCTCCCGAGACGATCTTCATGGCGGAGGCTGGCCTACCTCGACGGGTTTATCCCGTCCACCGATTTTCCGATCGGATGGTCGGTCGTTGGAGGAGCGCCACACCGAGAAGAGCAGAAGCAGCGAGAAGGTCACCGCAAAACCGGCCCAAAACCAGAGGAACTTCGAAGGGTTCTTCTTCGGAGGCCGGGTGTCGGGGGCGCTCCTCGAGGGGACCGGGGCGGGCGGGGCAAGCGAAGCGCGCAGCGAGCCCCCGCGTGCCGAGTCGGGGGCCACGGCTCCGCCCGGGCGGTCCCCGGCGGACCCCGCGGTCGGCTGCTCGGACTGGAAGAGCTCGAGCCGCGTCCGCAGGGCCATCCCCGGCGCCCACGAACCGTCCAGGGATCGCTCCGATCCGAGATCCACGTCGTCCTTGGTGAACTCGCTCGGACGGACCACGGCGTCGAGCTCGGCCAGGACAGCCTCGAAGCTGTCGCCGTCGATCTCGGTTCGGTGGGAGTCCTGCTCGATCCGCTCCCGGTGCTCTGCGAAGACGGACAGCTCCTCCCGGGCCACCTGGCGGATCCAGGCCGCCAGCGCCGGACGCCCGTCCTGCTCGTCCTCCGCATCGAGGTCCGCGTAAAAGATGCGCGTCAGCGCGTCCGCCAGACCGCGGACGTCGACCGGCTCGGCGGCGGGATCGAGGGCCCGGTTCATGAGGGCCTCCAGGGCCGACGGCGCCCGGTGGGTGGGGAGATAGACCGCGCGCGCCTCGTCGCGGGCCTCCGTGAAGAGGCGCCCCGTCAGCAGCTCCCAGAGGATCGCGGCGATCCCGAACGCGTCGAGGCGCGGATGGAGCGCGGCGTCGGTGAGCCAGCGCGGCTCCACGTAGCGGAGGTCGACCCAGCTGGTCAGCGCGGTCTGGGCGAGGGACGCGTGCTCGGCGGCGAGACCGAAGTCGACCTTCACCGCGCCCAGGCGGGTCACCATCACGTGCTCGGGGTTGAGGCCGCCGTGGGCCTCTCCGATCGAGTGGGCGTGCGCGATGCCCTCGGCCATCTGGCGTGCGATCCACACGGCGAGCGGCGCCGCGATCGGGCCGCTTCGCCTGAGCGCGCACGCTAGGTCGATCCCCTCGAGGGCCTCCAGGAGCTGGGCGGTCAGCTCGGTCGTGTCGAAGCGCCCATAGCAGTGCACCACCTGCTGGTGCTCGACCTTCTGCGCGATCCGGCTGGCGACGGCGAGGCGGGCGTCGAGGGCCGGGCCGTCTGGCCGAGAGGGGTGGGCGCGGCGGGCCACTACCAGCGCGGGCAGCCCCAAACGAGCCTTACCCCGTGGACGCGCCAGCCACTCCTCGTAGGGGCCAACGTTACGAAGATAGGCGAGCAGCTCGAACCCGGCCGGGCTCTGCATCCCGCGATCATCCCGGAAACCATCGAGAAAATCGAAGGGAGACTCGGGTCACGCAAAAAAATGTCCGCAACTCCGTCCCGACCGCCTACGATACTCCCGTGGCGCCCAGCCTCAAGCCGCTCGGTCTCTCGACGGAGCGCCTCGATCAGCCTCAGCTCCAGGCGCGGCTTCAGCTTCAGCTCCGGATCCCCACGCAGTCGGTCGACAAGACCAAGCCGGAGGATCGCACCGAACGCGAGGACGAGGGTCGCGCCGGGGGATGGAGCCGGCAAGAGTCCGTGGTGTTGGCGCAAGGTGACTTGCAATCGGGGCGCGACAGCTGGCGCCGCTTTCAGAGCGGGACCGGCCGTCGCAGCAACTTCGGCGCGATCCAGATCGACGGCCCCTCGCCCAAGAAGACGCTCACCCCCACGACGGTGTTGCCGGAGGCCTCGGGCCCCTGGACGACGATCGATCGGTGGCACGGACGCGCGGCGCGCTTCGAGGAGTGGGGCCGGAAGACCGCCGAGCAGATGGGGAGCGATCCCGCGCTCGATCTCGACCCGCAGTCTCCGGTTCCGCGAACGCAGGGCGGTCAGAGCAAGCGGCGCCGCCGCTATCGCCTTGCCTGAGCCCCGGTCGGAACGGTTGTCGGACTAGGAGCGTGTAGCGCGTGGCGCTACCGCGAGCCCGGTCCGGGTCCCGGTCCCGGTCCCGGTCCCGATGGCGATCATGCAGCCCGGCGTGCGTTCATCGACTTGATGAGGCGCGTGAGCCTCTCGACAACGCGCTTGAGCTTGGCTCTGGCGGCTTGGACCTGCTGCTCGTTGGCGAGTCGGCGCCTCAAGCAGGTGTGGAGTGAGGCGGCGCTTTCGGTGCCAGAGCGAAGTGCCATCCGGTAGAAGCGAGCCCCCGCGAGGCGAGCGACCGTACTCGCCTCGAATGATGATCGCGCTGCTTCTGTACGCCTACTGCACCGGCATCTATTCGTCGCGGAGGATCGCGCGGGCGACCTACGAAGACATTCCACTCCGGGTGCTGGCCGGAGAAAGTCATCCCCACCTGCTCAAGCTCTACCGATCGAAGCTCGCGACCGTCGCGAGCGTCTGACTCAAGGCAGCCATCTTCAGATCGGGACCCGGACCGGGACCGGGACCCGGACCGGGGTCGCGTGAGCGCTTACGCGCTACACGCTCCTAGGACGGGACGTCGACCGAGAAGGGCTTGGTCCGGGGGCGGTCGCACGCGTCCTCGGTGCACACCTGCCAGCGGAACGTTCCGGTCGCGTGGTTGTCGGTGGCGCCCTGCTTTTTCTGGACGGGCGCCACGATGCGCGCGGCGCCTTCCACGATCACCGAGCGTCCGATCGGGAGGTCCTTGGTCTCGCCTTCGGGATACTTGACCTCGCCCGCGGACGTGTAGGCGCTCGTGTCGTCCAGCGTCAGGTTCAACGGTTTCCCGATCGTCTCACCGACCGTGTACGCGTGGTATCCAGGTGCGATCTTCACGTCGACGACCAGCGCCTTGCCGGTCCCGTCGTACTGGATCTGATACTCGAACGCCTTCTGCCAGTCGGGCTCGGGGGGCGACTTCACCTCCGCCACTCCCGGCTCGCCGCGGGGCGGCGGCGCCTCCTGTCGCGCGTCGGGACACGCGCAAAGCTGAGAGGCGAGGAACAGGAGACCCAATCGACGCATGCGTCTCCTTCTATAGCACCCGACGGATGTTCAGTCGCGTCGGGAAACGGATTTACTGTTTTGGTCGCGGGAAAGTATGGGAGGGGCCATGTACCGAAGAGGGCTGTGCGCGGTGCTCATCTTTGCCGCGGTCGCGAGCTGCCTCGGCTTCGGCGCGGGCTCCAAGGCGTTCAAGAGCGGCGAGGACGCGCAGAAGGCAGGAGATCTCGAGGAGGCGTACCGCCAATACAAGGCGGCGCTCGAGGGCGAGCCGAAGAACACGCGCTACCGGCAGGCCGTCGAGGACACGGGTAAGGAGCTCGCACGCGCACACCGGGCCGAGGCCCGCGCGAAGGAGAAGTCGCAGGACTGGGCCGGCGCGTCGGAGGCCTGGGCGCGCGCGGCCGAGTACGCACCGAACGACGCCGAGCTCCAGGTGCGGCGCGATCTCTCGGCGCTGAAGGCGAAGAACCTGGGACCGGACGAGTGGTACGACGGCGTCAAGGTTGTCTTTGACAAGTATCCTCAGCAGAAGGTCGTCGGGCGCACCCTCGAGGGCGCGCGTGCGGCCGCCTATCAGTACAACGTCAATCTCGGACAGCAGTTTCTCGGCAGCGGCGAAGGGGCTCGCGCCCACACGTACTTCGAGCGTGCCCGGACGATCGACCCGACGACGCCGGGGCTCTCGCCGGAGCTCCTCACCAAGGCGGAGGCGCTGGCGATGGCCGAGGACGCCGGTGCCCGGCTGGAGGCCGGCGACGCCGTCACTGCCTACGACCTCTACGGGAAGGCCTACGAGAAGATGCCGCTCCCGGAGATCAAGCGCGACATGGCAAAGGCCCGGGCGAAGGCCAGCGCGATCCTGACGAAGCTGGAGTCGGCGCGGGATCGGGTGAAGCGCAAGCGTTACGTCGACGCGCTGCGGATCTACGGGACGATCCTCGACCTCGAGGGGGCACCACCGTTCGTCGAGCAAGAGGCGGCGACGGTGCGTCAGGATCTGCTCGCGGACATGGTGGCCGACGCCAACGCGCGGGCGGAGAAGCGTCAGGTCCGACAGGCGCACCAGATCCTCACCAACGCGCTCTCGTATGCGAACCTGGGGAGGGTCGAGCGCGACACGTACAAGGCGGCGATCGATCATGCGCGCGCCGGCCGACCGAAGACCGCCATGGAGGTGCTCGACAAGGTCGGGCTCGAGGCGACGAACCCGCTGTATGGCGCCGCGCATAACCTGGCGCTGGCGGCGGCGAGGGATCAACTGGCCAACGCCGAGCGGACGGCGAAGCGCAGCGCCGAGAAGGCGCTCGCCATGCTGGTGGAGCTCCAGCCGTTCGAGGGCGAGATCCAGGAGATCGCGGCGCTCCAGCGCCAGCTGCGCGCCGGCTCCTTCCAGGAGCTGCTCGACGAGGCCCTGGTGCAGGCGAAGAAGGGCGATGCGACCGAGGCATCGACGCTGTTGCTGGCGGCGCTGAACGCGAGCAACGCTCCCGCCAACATGCGGGAGCCGGCGGCGGAGGGGTGCGATCACTTGAAGGAGGCGCACTTCGCCGCCGCGCAACAGTCGTTCGAGAAGGCGCTCGTGACGGCGCCGCGATCGAAGCTGGCGGAGCGCGCGATTGAGATCTCGCAGCTCATGCGCAAGAGCGGCGAGCAGGCCGCGGTCGAGGTGATCCAGAGCGGCAAGGGCGATCAGGAGCGGGCGGTCGCGACGCTCGAGGACGCGCTGGCCGTCGAGCCGAATCATCGAGGCGCGAGGGAGGCCCAGAAGGCGCTGCTGTCGCGGGCGAAGGGCAAGGGGACGGACGCGGAGGTCGCCTCGCTCTTGCAGCTGGCGGCGAGGCTGTCGCCGGGCGGCGTGAAGAAGGCGATCGACGACGGCGTCGCAAAGCTGGCCGCCGCGGATCACGCAGGCGCCGAGAGCGCGTTCGGTGAAGCCAAGGGCGACGAGGTGGCGGAGGTTGGGCGAGAGATCGCGCGCACGCGCATGCTCGCGGCTCTCAGCTCGGGCGCGAAGGGTGCGGCCAAAGGCGACGAGGCAGCGGCCAATGCGCTGGCGCAGCTGCTCCAGAAGGATCCGGCGAACCGTGACGCGCAGGCGGCGGTGAGGTCGCTGATCGCGCAAGCCACCGAGCACGCGGACAAGAAGGAGGACACCGAGGCAGCACGGTTCCTTCGTCTCGCCACGATCGCGACGAGTCCGGCGCCGGGGGTGAAGAACCAGCTCGACTCCGGCAACAGCGCGCTGGCCAAGGGCGACATGATCGCCGCCGAGAAAGCGTTCGCGGATGCGCTCGACATCGAGCCCGAGAACAAGGTCGCTTCCGCCGGATATCAGATCGCCAAGCAGGCCCGGGTCGGCATGCTCGACTCCGCGGTCGCCGAGGCCAAGGCCAGCGGCAACGCGTCGCGGGCAGGGGAGGCGCTGCGGAAGACGCTCGAGATCGATCCGACGAGCCCCGAGGCGAAGAAGGCGTTCGGGGAGCTGCTGGCGGAGGCGAAGCGCCAGGGCGACGCCGGCAACGATGCGCAGGCGGCCGGGCTGCTCGACGCCGCCAATGTGGCCTCGAAGCCGGAGGCCGCCAAGAAGAAGATCTCCGAAGCGATCGGCATGCTGGCGAAGGGCGACCATGATGGTGCCTCGGCGGCCTTCGGCGCGATCATCAGGGACGCCGAGTCCCAGGTGGCCACCACGGGCAAGCAGATCGCAGACGCGCGTCGGAGGACCGTGCTGGTCGAGCGCGCAAAGGCGCTCGAGAATGGCAGTGATCTGGCGAGTGGCGCCGCGGCGGTGGCGTCGCTGCTCGCGATCGATCCGGCGGACGCGTCCGCGAAGCGTGCGATCGACGCGACGTTGATACGTGCCGAGAAGGCGTCGGCCGACGGCGATGACAAGCTCGCCGCCCGCGAGCTCACCGCCGCCGCCACTGCGCGCAGCGAGGACGCTTCGCTGGCCATTGGCATCGGGAAGCTGGAGGCGGGGCGGTTCCAGGAGGCGGAGGAAGCGTTCACCGACACCGAGTCGCCGGTGGCCGTCGCGGGACAGAAGATCGCGCGCGGACGCCGTCTCGGCACTCTGCGCGAGAACCTGACGGGACAGGGCGACGACGCTGCCCGGGCGATCGCGCTCCTGCTCAAGACGGATCCCGGCAACAAGGAGGCGAGGAAGGCCTTCGAGCAGCTGCTCGACGAGGCGCGCAAGGCAGGTCGAAACAACGACGATGCGACGGCGTCCGACAAGATCAAGCTGGCTTGCATCGCCTCAAATCCTCCGGACGACCTCCGCTCGGCGATCGAGGCCGGCGTGATGCGGCTGGCGGAGAGCAAGCACGCCGAGGCCGAGAAGGCCTTCCTGGAGGCGGTGGCGCTGGCGAAGGACTCGAAGGTGGCGCGCGTGGGCGTCGAGGTGGCGCGCACGCGTCGGACCACGATCGAGAAGAACGCCCGGACCGCGCTGGGGAAGCCCGGCGATCCCAGGCCGCACGCGCGCGTCCTGCAGGAGAGCCTGCTGGTGGAGCCGAAGTCGCGGACGGTGCGGGCCGCGCTCTACGATCTGGTGGACCGCGCTCGCAAGGCCGCCAAGGCGGGCGCGGACTCGGAGACGGCTCAGGTGCTGGAGGCCGCCGCGCTGCTCGAGAACTCCGGCGCGGACGTGCAGGTCAAGTTGACGGAGGCCTCAGGGCTGTACGCGCAGGGATCGTTCGAGGCCGCCGAGACGGTGTTCGGCTCGGTCGACGGCGGGGGCGCCGGGAGCAAGGTCGCCGACGTCGGGAAGAGGCTGGCGCGCGAGCGCCGTATCTCGGTCCTCGAGGCCGAGTGGCGGGAGGCGCGCCACAACAAGGATCTCCTGCGCGAGGCCGCGATCGTCCGCCAGATCCTCGACGCGGATCCTCGACATCGGGAGGCTCGCGCGGCCTCCAAGCGTCTGGAGAAGGAGGTCGGGACGAACCGCATCGGAGCGGCCAAGACCAGCCGCGAGATGGGGAAGCTCGGTGTCGCCTACATCTACCTCGAGCGCGCGCTCAAGCTGAACGCGGACGACGACGACGCCAAGAAGGAGATGGAGGCCGTCACCGCCAAGCTGAAGGAGCGGATGGACCTGATCCTCCTGGTGGAGCGGGTCTCTCGCGAGAAGGCGGTTGGTCCCAAGGTGTGCCTCGGGTTCGACGAGGTCCTTCGCGACGAGATCATGTCGGTGTCGTCGAAGCGCACCGACCTCGGGGGCTTCGTGCTGAGCCCCGGCTGGACGAAGGCGGTCGAGGAAAAGAGCGACAAGGCGCCGGAAGTCTCGGCCAGCATCGCGGTCAAGGTGACCGAATGCGAGACGACGCCCGAGGGTGGCAAGTCCGCCTTCACCTGGGAGCTGCAGGTCCCGCGCAAGGGGATGACCGCGGCGAAGGGCGAGTTCGCGGCCGAGCTGGAGAGCGGGATCATTCCGAAGGACGAGCAGGACGAGGCCGGCAACAACGCGAAGAAGGCGTTGGCCACCAAGGCGACTGCGGCGTTCCTCGACAGCTTCGAGGGACAGCGGGATACGATCGATCTCTGGATGCTGACGCTGGCGGAGTACGGGATGCGGCACAAGGACGTGGCCACCGTCGCGGACGCGTATGCGCGGCTGTCGATCAAGAAGCCGGAATCGATCGATCCCGCGCGGTTGGCGAAGGTGGAGAAGTACCTCACGAAAGAGCTTCGTTGAACGCGCAGGGCCGTCTGCTCGGGATCGATCCAGGGACCAAGCGCATCGGGTTCGCGCTGTCCGACGACATGCGCTGGACGGTCCAGCCCCTCGAGGTCTGGAAGCGGCGGACGATTGAGGAGGACGTGGCCCACGTCCGCGGGTTGATCGAGAAGCACGAGGTGGTCGGGCTGGTGATCGGCGTGCCCTACACGCTCGACGGCAACGAGTCGGCGTCTACGGCGCGGGCGAAGGCGTTCATCGCCGCGCTCAAGGCCGGGATTCCGGAGGTCGCGATCCGCGAGCGGGACGAGGCGCTCACCACCTGGGAGGCGGAGTCGAAGCTGAAGGCGCTCGGGATCCCGGCGCGGCGCGAGCTGATCGATGCCTACGCGGCCGCCGTGATCCTCCAGGAAGAGCTCGACGCGACCAGCTCGTAACCATTCGTTCGTAGGGTGGTTGTGGGCGATTGGGAGCTGCGGATCCGCGGCCCCCGCTGTTCGACGCGGACGGGCGGGCGCTGCCGGCCGAGAAGGACAACGGCGAGTACCGCCTCGATCAGACCGGCGACTATCCCAACTATGTATGTCTGCGGTTGGTCGAGTAGCTACTTCTTGAGCGCCTCGACGGCGAGATTGCGCACGGCCTCGTTTTCGTCCTCGGTCGCGGTCAAGAGCGCGCTCCCGAAGACCTTCCGGCCCAGCTTCGCCATGGCCTCGACAGCGTAGTAGCGGACCACCGTGTGCTCGGACCCTGCGTCGGTCTCGAGGCGCTTCACGACCCGCTCGCGATCCTTGGCGGTCCGTGCGTGCAGGTAGGTGGTCACGAGCTCGTCGTACACCTCCGCCTTCGGGATCTCGCCGTTCTGCGGCTCGAGCGCGCGCTGGATGACACCGCGGCTCGCCGCCGGGATCGTCGGGTTCAGCTCGTCGTCGTCCTCGTCGAAGTCGCCGAAGTCACCGAGTTGCGCGAGCTGGGCGACGACGTCGATCTCCTCGGTCCCCAGATCCTTGAGGCCGCTGGGCTTGTCGTGGGGCCGGCTCCGCGGCGCGGTCCGCGCGGTGGCTGCGACCGCTCCGATCGGCTTGGGACGGGGGCGGCCGCGGAGATCGCGCCGGCCGTGCACCTCTTCGACCACCTCGTTGTCCGGCGGCGGCGGCGGACGGCGCTGACTGATCTCCAGCTGGATGTCGTCGATCTGGGCGGCCGGCGAGAACCGCATCCCAGGCTTCGGCTTTCCGGGCTTCTGGCTGGGACGCGAGCGGTTACGGAAGAGCTCGACATTCGCGATCTCGCCCAGCTCCAGCGTGGGGAGGTCCTGGCGGATCTTCTCGCCGAGCACCATACCCTCGCGCTTGGCGTCGGAGAGCAGGTCGCGGATCCGGTGCGGAAGCGCCTGGGTGGCGGCGATCAGGCGGACCAGCGTGCCGCGCTCCTCGTCCGTGCGGTACAGCCCCTGGTAGACGGCTGCGCCCTCGCTCTCGACCTTGAGCTGCTGGCTGATCTCCTCGAACACCGAGATCGGCGTGTTGGCGAGGGCGCTCTCGGGCGCCTCGATGACCAGCCCCAGATACGACATCTTCTTGAGGTCGAAGCCCGCCGGCATCAGCTCGCTGGCCTCGATGCTGTCGCGGACGGTCCCGACCACCTCCTCGACGGTGATCTCGGGGAGCTCGGTCACCGAGTAGTTGAGCACGCCGCCGGACAAGAGGAGCTTCCGGTAGTCCTCGCCGTCGAAGGAGCGGATCGCTCGGAGCTTGCCCCGGTCGTTGAGCCGGTTGAGCGCGTCGAGCGGGGACGCGATCTGACCGTTGATGTGGGCGTAGTAGTCGACGATCGAGACGTCGGGGTTGAGCTTGGAGATCCGGCCGTTGTCGACGAACACCCAGCCCATCAGGTCGGCGTTGACGATCTCGTTGATGGCGCGGACCGCGTTGACCTTGGCGATCCCGCTCTCGGTCTCGGTCGGGAGCGTCATCAGCGCCAGGATCGGCAGCTCCTGTCCTTCCACCACGCTGATCAGCTCGGCCACCGATGACCCGGTTCCGCCGCCCAGGCCGGCGGTGATCAGGACCGCGTCGGCGTCCGAGCATTGCTTGAGGATGATCTGGCGGATCCGCTCGGCATTTTCGGCGATGCACTGGCGGCCGTAGTCGGGATCCGCGCCGGCGCCGTCGTAGCCGTCGAGGCCCACGTAATGGCGTCGCTCCGCCGGGAGCGTCGGGAACACGCCGCCGGGATCGAGCGCGGTGAGATCGGTCTGCGCCGTATTGAACGCGACCGCGCGATAGCCGCGTCGATAGAACTCCGCTGCGAGGTTTCCGCCGGCCTGCCCGAGGCCGACGACCGCGATGTCGAGGGATCGCCCGTCCGGTTTCATGCCGTTTGGTGGGAGGAATATAGAGCAGCTCCGAGAAAAAAGAGCTGTTTTCAAAGTCGGCTGGCCAGCGCACCCTGTGGGTCGAGAGAGCAGAGCGGATGAGCGGAAAAAAACCCATTACCCCGAGGGGTTATGATCGGCTTCAGTCGGAGCTCCTGCGCTTGTGGCACGAGGACCGCCCGAGGATCGTCCAGGAGGTGTCGGATGCCGCCGCGCTCGGGGACCGCTCCGAGAACGCGGAGTACATCTACGGCAAGCGAAAGCTCCGCGAGATCGATCGGCGGATCGGATACCTCACGAAGCTGATCGAGCGGCTCGAGGTCGTCGAGCCCCGATCCAACACGTCGAACCGGGTGAAGTTCGGGGCCACCGTGGTGGTGGAGGAGGAGGACGGTCGCCGGCGAACGTATCAGATCGTCGGCGAGGACGAGGTCGACGCGAAAGAGGGACAGATCTCCATGCATTCGCCCATGGGCCGCGCCCTGCTGGGCCGAGCCGTCGGAGAGGACCTCACCGTGCACCGGCCCGCAGGCGAGCTGGAGCTGGTGGTCGTCGAGCTCCGCTACGACTAATCAGGTAAACCTGAAAGCTCACAGAGACGGCCCCAGTCGACAGTCAACGGTTGAGAGTTCACAGGGCGCGGAGCTATGCGCTCCGTTCGACCTTACCGCGGAGGCCGTTGAGCATGCGGCGATCTCGTCGAGTTCAGCGCGAATCGGCTCCGCTGCCTTCGCGGTGACGAGCCCGAGGTCGCGACTGAGGATCAGCAGGTAGTCGACCTCGGCCGCCGAGCCCTCGGCGATGTTGAGGAAGCGAGAGTAGTCGTTGTTTCGTCGACGTTTCGAGCCCTCCGCGATGTTCGCCGGGATGGAGACCGCGGCGCGTCGGATTCTGGGAGACCAGGCCGGTGTCGTGACCCACGCTCTTCGAGAATCTCATCCCGACGAGGACACGCCGGGCGCGGTGCTAGGAGGTGTCAGCTGCCGCGCGCACGACCACTGGTGCGGAGCGTGAGCACGTAGCGCGCTTGTCGACTCCGCGACGGTCGCGACGGCGGGCGAGAGCTCCAAGCGGAGGTTCGTGCTCGAGCTGGAGGTGGAGGTCGGGCGCGCCGTCGCGCCCCTCACGGAGTTTGTGGGAAGGCGAGGCTACGTGTTCCCATGTCGATCCCCCCAGCGGGGACCACGGGAACAGCGGAAGATTGCCGCCGGGAGCGATGCCGATGACGTCGTGGCGAGCGTCGGGGAGGCAGGCCAGGAGCGCGGCGGTGGTCTCGAGCGGTTCGTTCTGGATGCCGGTGGCGATGCGAAGGGCGAGGATGAGCTCGGCTCGGACGTACCAGCAGGGTGTGCCGAGATCGGTGGCGAGGGAGAGGATGGGGTCGGCGCGGCTAGCCGAGTTGCACACGCCCGTGGTGCCGACAATCTCGAGGTTGAGCGGGTAGGTGTCGAGCAGGGCGTCGCGACCACGCGCCACGCGGGACGCGTCCCCGCACGACGACGTGGCCATCGGGCTCGACGAGCGCGAAGACAATTTCCGTCTTCGTGAGCCAGAGTCCAATCCTTCGTTTGTCCACGCCGATGACGCTCATGTCCCCTCCTTGGTCCAGCCTGCTGACGTTTGCTTCACGAGCCCCTGCTTCTGGAGCTCCCGGAGTGCGGCGATCAGGAAGGCCTTGCGGACCTTCACCGCGTTTCGAATCGCGAGCGCCGACTGCGGCCGCCGGGCCATCTCGAGATGCTCGAGGATGGCTCGGTGGAGTGACTCGCTCGCTGCGGATGCATCGCCGGCATCGACGACGACGAGGTGAGGCGCAGGCTGGTCTTCAAGCCGAACGACGATCGGTGGCGGTGGTGCGGCGGTTCGGTGTTCGATCGTGAGGAGCCGATCCTCACCGTGCCGGGTGATGTAGATGGCCGAATCTGACCAGGCCGAAAAATCCCCCGAGCCGCGGAGCTGCTGG
Organism: uncultured delta proteobacterium; assembly: GCA_963803435.1. Classification (GTDB taxonomy): domain Bacteria; phylum Myxococcota; class Kuafuiibacteriia; order Kuafuiibacteriales; family Kuafuiibacteriaceae; genus CAWDML01. The sequence goes on from CAWDML010000002.1 coordinate 84,770, forward strand.
CTGACATGCGAGGAGCGCGCCTTTCGCATGTGGTGCACGAGGAGGATGGCGACGTCGAAGGTGCGCTGGATCTCGCGGAGTGTACCGAGGACGGCGGAGACTTCGGCGGCGGAGTTCTCGTCGCTGTTCCGGACGAGGCGCACGAACGGGTCGAGGATCAACAAACGCGGTTTGAGCTTGGCGACGGTGGCGCGGAGCTTCTTCAGGTGATCAGGCTGGTCGAGGTAGAGGACCGGGACATCGATGAGATGAACCGGTAGGTCGTCGAGGTCGCGGCCGCGTACCTTGGCGACCCCCTGGAAACGACCACGCATCTCGGGCAGCTCGTCCTCGGCGAAGAAGCCGAGCACAGCACCGTGGCGCTCGACCTCGAAGCGCCCGAGCGCCTTCTCTCCGGTGGCGACGGCGTAGGCGAGCTCGGTCGCGACGTAGGTCTTGAGCTGCTTGGCCTGGCCTCCGATGAGACCGACGCCGGCGGTCCAGATGGAGCGGACGAGCCAGCGCTTGGTTTCGTCTCTCTCGGTGACGTCTCGGACGTGTCGCACGGGAAGGGTCGGTTCAGATCGAGCGCGCATCGAGCACCTCCCGGAGAATCTCCTCGGTGACGGAATCACCCGTGCGGTCGAGCGCGGCGCGGACCACCGCGTCGATGATGGCGGGCGAGGCCTGCGTCCGCTCGAAGAGCTCATCTTTGAGCTCGGACCCGAGTCGCCGCTCGTCCGCGCCGAAGCGGTGCCGGAGGAAGTCGTCGAGCTCGTCGCGACGAAGCCCAGCCAGCGAAGCGCGGACGCTGATCCGCCGCTTGAGCGCCGCGAGCCGCCGGTCCTCGAGCAGCGGGAGCAGATCCGGTGGTCCCGAGAAGATGACGCTGAAGACCTGGGCGGTGTCCGGGTCGAATTCGGCGAGGCTCGAGATCTCGGCCAGCGTGTCGACGGAGAGCCGATGGGCCTCGTCGATCCATGCGATCACGTGGGCGGCCTGATCCCGGATGGCCTGGGTGATGAGCTGCGAGGTCTCGAGGGCAGAGCGCCGCGGCGTCACGTGGATGCTGTGGGCGAAGTGGCGGACCACGCCGATGGTCGAGACTCGGGTGGCCGAGACGTAGACCACGTTGTGTCGGTGGCGGTCGAGTCCGTTGCGAAGGTCGCGCATCAGCGAGGTCTTGCCGGTGCCGGTCGCGCCGGTGATCACGGCGTAGAAGAGCCCGCGTTTGATCTCCTTCTCGATGCTCCTCTTCGCCTCGACGTAGTCTCGGTAGGGGAAGGGCGCGCTCGAGGGCGCAGCCTCGGTCGCGACGGCGGACTTGATGGGAGGGGACTTCACAGCTTGTCGTTTCATCGGTTTCTCCTTCTTTCGGCCTCGACGCGCCGTTCGAACGCTTCGAGGTAGATCTCGAGTGGACGGCCTTCCTTGAGCTCCTTGTGGATTTCTTCGAGGGCTCGCTCTGTCGCCCGCTTCGGGAGCGGACCGAGCGCGCGCCATATGCGATCCGTTGGTCTTCCCGGGCAGCGCCTCGATCGGAAGCACCCGCTCCATCTTCCGGCACGGCCGGCAGCGGGCGAGACGAACCTCGACCTGGCGATACGACCCGTCGGCGAGGCTGAGACCACGCGAGCGCCTCAGGGACGTCAGCTCGAGGTCGCTGCTTCCACAGCGGGCGCACGCGCAACCGACGAGAAGCGCGTCGCCCAGATCTCGCGCCGACGCCTCGTGCGTGCTAAGGTCCACGCCGGGTAAGTGAACGAACGAACCCTCCGACGGCCCCGTTTTCCGCTCAAAGAAAGTGCGGGGCCGTCACCTTTCTAGCAGGCGCAGCCTGAGCCATCGAAAAAACTGGAAATCGGTCCTACGAGGGCGCTCGCGGCCTGGGAACAGCGCAGAGCTCTCCGTCAGGATGGGAGTCTCAAAGAGCGGGACTCACGACACATGGGATCAAGTCCAGGCGTCGAAGTCGATCCGCCCAACGATCGATTCCAGACGAAACGACCTCCAAGAACTTCTGCTGGTCAAAGTGGACGAGCTACCGCAAGCTAGCTTGCATGGTCACTTTCGATCACGAGAAGCTCGAGGTCTACCAGCTCGCCGTCGAGTATGCCGACATCGCTGAAGAGATCGCACAAGAACTGTAACCCGGTCACGCTCACGTCCGCGTTCAGCTTCGGCGGGCATCCGATTCCATCGTGAACAACACCGCCGAGGGCGCCGGAGAGTTCAATCCACCTGAGAAGGCTCGCTTCTACCGGATGGCACTTCGCTCTGGCACCGAAAGCGCCGCCTCACTCCACACCTGCTTGAGGCGCCGACTCGCCAACGAGCAGAAGCTCCAAGCCGCCAGAGCCAAGCTCAAGCGCGTGTCGAGATGCTCACGCGCCTCATCAAGTCGATGAACGCACGCCGGGCTGCATGATCGCCATCGGGACCGGGACCGGGACCGGGACCCGGACCGGGCTCGCGGTAGCGCTACGCGCTACACGCTCCTAGCCCTTCTTCCGGCGCTCGCCGCGATCGCGGAGGCCGGCGTGCTCGCGCGTGTGGGCGTCCATGAGCCCGCGCTGGATTTGCCGGCGATAGGTGTCCCTCTCGTCCGCGTCCGGCGTGTGGGCGCCGAGCTTCACCGGGCCGGTCCGTTTGGGGAGGGCTTTCGGCGCCGCCCCTCTTGGGGGTGCGCCGAGCACCTTGCGCATGAAGCGTTCGAACCGGGGAAAGCGCTCGAAGAAGCTCTTGTCCAGGAGGGCGAGGATCTTCTTCTTCGCGTCGTCGAGGACCTCCTGGATCCAGGCCCGGTTCCGCCCGCCTCCGAACTCGGACTCGTCGTCGCCCACGCCGACGCCTGCATCGACAGCGCCGGTGGCGGCCCGGATCCGACGCGCGACCATCGTTCCAATGCGCTTGGCTGCGGAGGTGCTCTGCAGCACCGCATTGCTCAGCCAGACTCGGAGCGCCCCGACCCGCACGCACCTCGATGATGTCAGACGGTGGAGGTTTGGGCCATCCGCGGGTTGTGGAACCGACCGCGATGGCGCAGCATCGGGGCATGGGCAGCACGCTGTCCGCCCACGTGGCTCTCGAGTCGGGGGATGACTTTACGGCGAGGATCGCGAACCTCACCGCCATCAGCATCTTTCTTCGCACCCAGCGGCAGGCGCGTTTCCGCGAGAAGGTCACCGTGACATTCATGTCTCTGTCGGTGGAGGGCGAGGTGGTCCACGCCTGCACCGATCCGCCCGGGCTCCTGGTCGTGTTCACCGCGTCCCCCGAGACGCAACACGCGATCGTGGAGCGGATGAACGCGGTGAGCTGCATGTGGCCGGATCCGTCGCGTCCGTTCGACCGGCAGCCGACGCTCGAGAATCTAATCCCGCCTTCGATCACCGAGCGCAGCGAGTTCGAGGAGCCCACCAACACCGGCTCTCCGCCCATCCAGGTACCGGACGAGATGGAGACGGCGGACGTGTTGAGCACGCCCGCCGGGATACCGGTGATCCGAGACGCACCTCGCCTGCGTGCGACGACGGTCGTCGGCGAGCACCCGACCGACGAGGTCGTGTTCGACGAGCCGACCGACGACGGTTATCTGGATTGAAGGCGCTGAATCCCGGCCGGCGCTGCCTGATCATCGCCGGGCCCTTTCGCGGCGTGGTGCGGGACGGTCGCGCGAAGGTGGTCCGCGATCGCGGAAGGCTCATCGATGTGGAGATCGAGGTGGCCGGCCGCGGTCAGGTCGTGGTGGTGCGGCGCGACGAGCTGCGCCCCGAGCGCCGGACGAAGGATCCCACGCCGTCGATCTGGGCGGAGATCCAGCGTGCGATCGCGCGGCGACTCGGTGTGGATCTGACGCTCGACGCCTGGTGGTGCGCGCAGCACGATCGCGCGCAAGCCCGGACGGATCCGGACGTGCTGATCCGCGAGGCTCGCGAGCTCGAGCGCACGCTGGAGCTCGCGGTCGCCGAGGCCGCGGCGGAGGTGGAGCGGGCGTTTCGCGAGGCGTTCGATCCGCTTCCACCCAATGAAAAGCGAAAGCGCTGGAAGCGCGAGCGCGCCCGCTGGCTCGAGGTCGAGCCCGAGCGGGCCCAGGTGCGCAAACGTATCGGTGCCGACGTCGACCCGAGCCGCGCCCGCCGCGCGCGGGAGGCGCTCCAGAGGGCGCTGCGGGCCAAACGGAAGGCCGAGCACCCGCTGGCCGTCCCTGACCTGCGCACGGCCCCCATCGCCGTCGGTCCCGACGCCCGGGCGATCGAAGAGACGATCGATCGGGATCCGGAGGTCGTGGAGCCGTATCTCGTCTACGCCGATCTCCTGCAGGCAGCGGGCGATCCGCGGGGCGAGCTGATCATGCTTCAGCCCGACGATCGCCCGCCCGCGCCCGACCTCGAGGCGGCGGCCAAGCGGCTCCTCTCGACCCACGCCGAGTACTTCCTGGGCGCGCTCAACGATCATCGGGAGGCGCTCGAGCTCCGGTGGCAGCGGGGCTTCATCCGCTCGGCCTCCATCGTCTGGCCTTCTGACACCACCGCCGCGCTGGTGGAGACGCTGCTGGCGTTGCCCTCGTCTCGCTACCTTCGGGCCCTGGCGCTGGAGGAGATCGACGACGACACGGATCTCCATGAGGCGTTCGAGATCCTGATCCGGCGGCGGCCGAAGCATCTGACCTCGCTCCGCATCGGTCCCGACAGCGATCCCAAGTACTCCAATTGGAACGATCAGGAGGCCGGCGATCTCACGGAGCTGCTCCGCGCCTTTCCGGACCTCGAGGAGCTGACGATCCGGGCCCGGCGGGCGACGTTCGGCGAGGTCGAGCTGCCGAAGCTGCGCTCACTCCGGCTCGAGACCACCGCGCTCACGTTCGAGCACCTGCTCGCGCTGACGACGCGGACCTGGCCAAGCCTCGAGGAGCTGACGCTCTGGTTCGGCGCCTCCTCGTACGGAGCCAGCATTCGCGCCGAGGATCTGAGCTCGCTCTTGTCCGGCCGCACGCTTCCGCGCCTCCGCCGTCTGGCCCTGCAGAACGTCGAGTTCGCGGATGATCTCTGCAGCCACCTGCTGCACGCCTCCGAGCTGATCTCGCGGCTCGACGCCCTCGATCTGGCGATGGGCACCATGACGGACGAGGGGGCGGAGACGCTCTGCTTCGGCGCGAAGATCTTGAAGCCGCTCCGGTTGCTCGACGTTCGCAACAACTACATCGGGTCGGGGATGCGCAAGAGGCTGGCGGCGCTCGAGCCGGCGGTGCTCGATCGACCGCAGCGCCGGGTCGACGACTACGATCAGTACGGCCCCTATCGAATGGTGATGATCGACGACGAGTACGATCTGTGATCAGGCGAGCTGGTGCAGCTTCTCGGCGAGCTCGTCGTGGATCAGCTCGAGCTGCTTGCTGCTGAGGCCGAGCACGCGCACCACCTGCTCCGTCGGCATGGCGTTCCGCTCCGTCACCAGCGGGACGCCGGAGATCCCGAATCCGAGCTTCTTCGCCAGGTGATCGGCCAGGCTCACCGCGGCGGCCAGCGGGTGGGGATAGCCTTCGATCCGCACCGTGTGGTGCGCGGCGACGACCATCGTGACCTCGGCCGGGAGCTTCCACTGCTTCGTCATGATCTCCGAGGCCTCCGCGTGCATCTCCTCGATGGCGTGCCACACGTCCTCGAGCGGCGGCGGGTCCTTTCGGCCGTCGACCAGAGACACCAGCGCGCCGGCCTTCCCCACGTCGTGGAGGAGGCCGCACATGAACGCGTAGTCCGCGTCGAAGCTGGTGTAGCGGCAGACGATGCGGCTCGCGTGCGCGACCGCCGTCCCGTGCACGCGGAGCTGATCCATCGTCCGTTGATACGGCTTGGCGCGGAACACGCGGGTGTTCGTCGCAATCTGGAGCACAATGTCGCGCACCGTGGTCAGACCGAGCGTCGCCAGCGCCTGGGGAATCGACGGGACGCGTAGCCGTCCGGCGTACATGGGGGAGGCCATCACGCGAAGCACCTCTCCGCACAGGATGGCGTCTCTCTCCAGCAGGCGCGCCACGGCGACGAGGGAGACGTCCGGGTGGTGCGCCATCTCGAGCAGCTCGAGCGCCACCTGGGGGAGCTGCGGCGCCAGGTAGTCCGGAGACTTGAAGGTGTCGCGGAGCCGGGTGAGGACGGAGGCGCCGTCTACCCAGTCGTCCACGGTGACGATCCCGATCCCGTAGCCTTTGCTGCCGCGACTGATCACGACCTCGAGAATCGGCCGGTTGAGCGCAAACTCGAGCGATCAGGTCGTTTGGAGCTCCGACCTGCTCTCTTTGAGCCGCGCCAGCGTGGTCTCCGCGTCGACCACCTTGTCGCGCACCTCCTGGACGGTCTCGGGCGGCGCGCGATCCACGAAGTTGGGATTCTCGAGCTTCTTCCGGTTCGCCTCGAGCTCCTTCTCCTTCTTTGCGATCAGCTTGTCGAGGCGATCGATCTCGACCTCGAGATCGATGTACCGCGAGAGATCGACGTAGACCTCGAACGCGGGATCGATCTGGACCGCCATGCCCTTCGCCTTGGCCTCGACGAACTCGATGTCCTCCAGCCGGGCGAGGAACGTCACCGGGCCCTTGGCCTGCTCGAGCATCCGGCGCGTGGCCGGGTGGAGCGGCTTCACCTGGACCACGATGCGGTCGCTGTCCTTGATGTTCGACTGCGACCTCAGGCTGCGCACAGCCAGCACGAAGCGCTGCAGGATGGCGAAGCGCTCCTCGAGCTCCTTCTGGGGCGGCTGCCGGGGCGTGGGGAAGCGATCGCAGGCCAGGATCTCGGAGGTGGGCGCCTCACCGATCCAGAGCCCGCGCGCGGACATCGCGGGCGCGAGCCGGCCCCACAGCTCCTCCGTCACGAACGGGATGATCGGGTGGAGCATCCGCAGCATGTCGCCGAGCGCGGTGCCCATCACGCGGAGCACGCCGCGGCGGATCGCCGGATCTTCGCTGAGGAGCCGCGTCTTCGAGAGCTCGAGCGCCCACGCGCAGAAGTCGTCCCACACGAAGTGGTAGAGCTCCTGCGCGGCGCGGCCGAAGTCGAAGCCGTCGAGGCCGTCGCGGACCACCCGGAGGGTGGAGTCGGTGCGGGCCAGGATCCAGAGATCCTCGTCCGTGGGATCGGCGTAGGGCCCCGAGCCCTCCGGCTCGGACTCGAGCGTGGAGATGACGCGGCCGGCGCCGTTCCAGAGCTTCGTCACGAAGTTCCGGCCCTCGGTGAACCGCGACAGCGACAGCCGCACGTGCTCGCCCTCGGTGATGGAGTAGATCAGCGTCCAGCGCATGGCGTCGGCGCCGACCGCCTCGAAGCCGTCGGGGAACGTCTTCTCGATCTTCTCCAGCCGTCGCTTGAGGTCGGGCGGGCGCGCCGACAGCACCGGCTGCTTCAGCTTCTCCAGATCGCCGCCCTCGATCAGCACCATGGGGTCGAAGCCGTTGCCCTTCGACTTCGACATGGTCTGACCCTCCTCATCGGCCAGCGTCGAGTGGAGGTAGACGTCGCGGTAGGGCAGCTGACCCACGAAGGTGAGCCCCGCGAAGTTCATGCGGGCGACCCAGAAGAAGAGGATGTCCTTCGCGGTGGAGAGGACGTTGGTCGGGTAGTAGCGCGCGAAGTCCGGCGTCTGCTCCGGCCAGCCCAGGGTGCTCATCGGCCACAGCCAGGACGAGAACCAGGTGTCGAGCACGTCGTCGTCCTGCCGCCAGGCGCCGGGCTCCGACTTCACGCGCTCGGGCGTGTCGAGGTCGACCAGGATCTCGCCGGTCTCGCGATGGAACCAGGCCGGGATCCGATGCCCCCACCAGATCTGCCGGCTGATGCACCAGTCCCTGATGTTGGCGAGCCATTGGAAGTACGTCTTCTCCAGGTGCTCCGGGTGAAGGTTCAGCTGACCCTTCCCCGGTCCCTTCACCCACTCGCCGTCGCTCTGGACGTAGCCGCTCGCCTCCAGGGCCTTGGCCGCCAGCGGGCGCATCTTGACGAACCACTGATCGGAGAGGCGGAACTCGATCGGGACCTTCGAGCGATAGCTCCGGCCGATCGCCAGCATGTGATCGGTGACCTTCTCCAGGAGCTGCTGCTCCTCCAGATCGACCAGCGCCAGCTTGCGGCACTCGTAACGGCTCTTGCCGCGGTACTTCTCCGGGACGAGGTCGTTCATGGTGGCGTCCTCGTTCATCACGTCGATCTGCGGCAGGTCGTGGCGCAGCCCCACCTCGAAGTCGTTCGGATCGTGGGCCGGCGTGATCTTGACGGCGCCGGTGCCCTTCGACGGATCGGCGTGCTCGTCCCCGATCACCGGGATGATGCGGCCCTGGAGCGGCAGCCGCAGCTGGCGCCCGATGTGCTTGGCGAGCGTGGGGTGCTGGGGGTGGACCGCGACCGCCACGTCTCCGAACAGGGTCTCGGGCCGCGTGGTGGCGACCACCAGGTGATCGGGCCCGTCGGTGAAGGGGTAGCGGATGTAATACATCTTCCCCTTCTCCTCCTCCTTCTCCACCTCATCGTCCGAGAGCGCGGTCTGATCGACCGGACACCAGTTCACGATCCGCTTGCCGCGGTAGATCAAGCCCTCGCGGTAGAGGCGGACGAACGACTCGCGCACGGCGCGGTTGAGGCCCTCGTCCATGGTGAAGCGCGTCCGCGACCAGTCGCAGGAGCAGCCCATGCGCTTGAGCTGCTCGAGGATCGCGCCGCCATACTGGTTGCGCCACTCCCAGATCCGCTCGACGAACCGCTCCCGGCCCAGCTGGCGATAGTCGACGCCCTCGGCGTCGAGCTGCTTCTTCACGACGGACTGCGTGGCGATGCCGGCGTGATCGGTGCCCGGGATCCAGAGGGCGTCGAAGCCGTCCATCCGCTTGTAACGGATGAGGACGTCCTGGACCGTGTTGTTGAGCGCGTGGCCCAGGTGGAGCCGTCCGGTGATGTTGGGCGGTGGGATGACGATGGTGAACGGCTTCGCGTTCTTTCGCGCGGGATCGACGAGCCGTCCCCCTGCGTCATACGCGGTGCGGAACGCCTCGGCGTCGAGCCAGCGCTGGTAGAGCCGAGGCTCGGCCTCTGAATAGTCGAACCGTTTCGGGAACTCGCGCGCGGACGTCACTCTTCGGCGATAGCGGACCGGCGTGACTGAGTCCACATCGGGGTCATCCGTGAGATTGGGGATGACAGCCCCCCCGAGTTGTGGTTTCAAGCGCCTCCGCAAGCCATGCACGCGAAGATGCTCAGCCTATCGGCCGTGACCCTCCTGATCCTGTCCGCCTGCGGACCCGAGAAGGAGAAGCTCGATCTCTCGAACGGGAAGACCTTCGAGGCCGCGCTGACCACCGCGGGCGACTGGCGCCTGATCCAGACCGTGGAGAGCGCCCATCCGTACGCGAACGCATTCCAGCGGGCGTGGCGCGTCAACGGCGATCCGAACACCACGGAGATGCTGGTCGCGTTCGAGCGGTTCGAGCTCGAGTCGGGCTACGACTACCTCACGGTCTCCGACGGCAGCGGCGCGGGCCTCACCGAGAACACCGGCACCCGCACCGGGACCGAGCTCGTCGTCGCCGGCAACTCGGTCGAGCTCGCGCTCACCACCGACGCGTCGGTCACGCGCTGGGGCTTCCGCGCCAGCGTCTACCAGCGGCAGAGCTGTGCCTGTCAGGCGATCCACAAGCCGGCCTGCGGCGTGGACGGCAACACCTACGGCAACGCCTGCGAGGCCCGCTGCGCAGGCGTCGAGGTCGCGTATCAGAGCGCGTGCAACGGCTCGCCGTGGTACCAGGGCTCGCGGCTGCTCGACTCGCCGCACGACTACACCAACAACTTCGATCAGTCGTGGACCCTCTCCGAGGGCGGCGCGCGCTTCATCCGGCTTCACTTCTCCCGCATCGACGTCGAGCAGGGCTACGACTTCGTGGTGGTGACCGACGCCGCCGGCAACACGATCGCCCGCTACAGCGGAAGCACCCAGGACGTGACCACGCCCGCGATCGTCGGCGACACCGCGACGGTCCAGCTCACCAGCGACTCGTCGATCACCCGGTTCGGCTTCTCGATCGACCGTGTCGACGCCATCGGTGGCTGCGCCTCCGACGCCGACTGCTCGAGCGGCCAGGTCTGCAACACGAACATCCAGTGCATCCGGGCGCCCTGCTGGAGCGTCTGCGAGCAGCCCGCCGGCGGCTACGCCGACGTGACCATCGCCGACCTCGAGACCAACCGGGCGAACTGGAGCGGCCAGCGGATCCGGGTCGTCGGCGAGCCCCACGTGTACGGCGCCGCCTGCACCCGCCGCGCCTGCCAGCCCTCCAACCCCTGCTGCAACAGCTGCTCGGCCGGGTTCGTGCTGGGCAACGCGGTGGCGCTCCGCGACGCCAACGATCAGCCGATGGGCTGCCGCGGCGACGAGTGCAACTGGGCCGACACCTGCGATCCCTTCGAGGCGATGGGCTCCGGCCTCTACGAAATCCGCGGCACCTTCGCCATGGACACCGTCGGACAGGATCGGATCCTGATCGACGACTTCACCGCCGCCGACTGTCAGGTGAGCGGCTGCGCCGGCCAGGCCTGCAGCAACGGCGGCGGCGCCATCACCAGCTGCGTCGCGCTGCCGGAGTACGCGTGCTACGCCGACGCCGCGTGCGAGCCCCAGACCAGCGGGCACTGCGGCTGGACCCAGACCCCCGAGCTCCAGACCTGCATCGACGACGCCCGCAGCCAGCGCTTCTCGGCCGGCGACGTCCCGGTCTTCATCCCGGACAACACGCCGAACGGTGCGGCCAGCCGGATCCAGGTCGGCTCCAGCGGCCCGATCAGCCGGCTGCTGGTCTCGGTCGACATCCACCACACGTATCGCGGTGACCTGGTCGTCACGCTGATCGCGCCGAGCGGGGAGAGCTTCCTGCTCCACAACGGCGAGGGCGGCAGCGCGCACGACGTCGTCTTCGCCGATCGCGAGATCACGGGCGCCACCGGCCTCGAGCGGGGCGGACAGTGGACGCTGTTCGTGGTCGATCGCTACGCGCGCGACACCGGCACGATCGAGGGCTGGTCGCTCGGGTTCCAGTAGCGGTAGACGGCGCGCAGGGTGCGGTCGAGCGTCCACCGCTCGAAGCCGTCCGGAAGCGCGCGATAGCCGACCCCTGTGATCCCGTCCTCCGGGGTCGATTCCCGGCCGTGTGAGCCGATCACCACCCGCCGCTCGGTCGACACCACGATGACCACATGACCGGGGAGCGTCCGCCCCCGCTCGGCGAGCTCGCGCTCCACGCGGGCGCGATCTCGGTGGTAGACGAGCAGATCGCCCGGACGGATGGTGCCGTCGCCGACGCGGATCATCGATGGCTGGTACGGTTGCGGATCGCCGTACGCGAGCCAGCGCGTGCGCATGTGCGCGTCACCGAGGTCGAGCCCGGAGCGCGCGAACACGTAGTAGACGAGCTCGGAGCAGGAGAGCGCGAGGGGCGGGCGATCCAGATCCCGCCTCGAGAGATCACCGTTGTTGCGGTAGGCGACGCCTGCTTCCGCCAGCGCATGCGCGATCCGGAGCGCGCGCCGCACCGGCTCGGCAATGCCGGCGAGCTCGGAGGCTTCGAGGATCTCGAGCGGGACGTCTTCCGGTCCGACCCATACGATCGGAAGGCGCAGCGTCATCCTCAGTCGTCGATGGTGCCGTGGAGGTCCGCCATCTCTTGCGGCTTCCACGTCACGCGAAACTCGGCGCGGCGATTTTTGGCCCACACGGTCTCGCTGTCGCCCGACATCAACGGCTTCTCCTTGCCGTAGCTGACGAGCGTGAGGCGGCTCCGCTCGATCCCGGCACGAACCATGTAGTCGACGACGCCGCGCGCGCGGCGATCGCCGAGGGCGAGGTTGTATTCGCTGGTGCCGCGGTCGTCGCAGTGGCCCTGGATCTCGATCTTGACCTGCGGATAGCTGCGCATGATCTCCACGTTCTCGATCAGCGCGTTCCGGGTGTCGGCCGACAGATCAGAGGAATCGAACTGGAAGTGGACGCGCTGGAAGTTGGCGATGATGCGCGCGACCGGCTCCGGGACCACTTCCTTCTTGGGCTCCGGGGCCTTCTCGGGCGCTTTCGCGGCGATCGGCTCCTCCACCGGAGGCGTCTTCTTGGCGCATCCGAAGGCGAGGGCGAGACAAGCAAAGACAGAGACGGTGATGGTTCGGTTCACGCACTCTGGGCTAACAGCAAAGGATCCCCGGTGGCAACGAGAGGTGCAGGCGGAGTTGCGGCCTCGCCGTATTCAGGGCGTTCGGGCGCGGAGACGAAGGCGTGAATAGATGGGAAGGTGGTCGCTGACGGCGCCCGCTTCCTTCACCACGCGAACCTCGACCAGCTCCCACCCCGGTCCGTAGAAGAGGTAGTCGAGCTTTCGGTTGGGGGCGTGGGAGGGGAACGTGTTCCACTCCGACTCGTTCTTCGAGAGCGTATCGGGCGGTACGGTGTCCTGGATCTCGTCGACCGCCCGAAGCGTCGCCACCGTCCGATCGCCCTCGAAGTGGGTCCCAGGCTCGTCTGCGAAGCCGCTCAGGAGCGTCGCTTCCTCGGGGACCGAGTTGAAGTCACCGCCGAAGATCAGGAGCGGATCGTCCAGTGAGGCGAGGACGCCCGCCAGGTGCGTGGCTTGGGACTGCCGGTTGGCGGGCCGGAAGGCCTCCAGGTGGATGTTCACCAGGGGCACGCTCCGTTCGCCCAGCTCGATCTCGGCCCGCTGGTCGTAGCGGAACAGGTAGAAGAGGTTGTACCAGAACGCGTTCTCCTCGGGCTTCGGCAGCAGCTCGACGCGGTGGCTGACGATCGGGCGCTTGGAGAGAATGGCGCCGCCCGACGACATGCGTCCGAACTGGTCCTTGGGCGGCCAGTAGGGAAACGGGAGCCAGTTGGCGCGCCAGCTGACGGCGTAGGCGACGTACGGGAAGCCGGCGCCCCGGGCCAGGATCGCGGCCTGGTCCTCCCCGTGGCTCCGCGTGCAGTCGAAGTCGACCTCCTGGAGGAAGACCACGTCCGGATCGAGCTTCGCGATCACCTCGACCATCCGGGCGAGCGACTGATCGAAGTGGGCCTTCTCCTTCGCGCTCCCGCTCCCCTCGCTGCCCCATCCGTAGCCCCAGGCGATGTTCCAGGTGAGGACGGTGAGCGTGTCGGTGGCGGTGCGGGTCCGGGCCTCGACGCCCTCCAGGTGGCGCGGCGGCGAGTCGTACGTGTGCGGGGTCTGGAGGCCGTCGGCCATCCACACCACCAGCGCGAACAGCGCGAGGACCGCGAGCAGGACCAGCGCCAGCATCCGTCGGGCTCTCTTCACGCGCGCACCCGCTCAGCCGGGCGGCCAACCCATTTGGCGCCCGCCGAGCAGATGGAGATGAATGTGAAAGACCGTCTGGCCGGCGTCCCCTCCGTTGTTGAACACCAGGCGATAGCCGCCGGAGAGGCCCTCCGTCTTCGCCAGGTCGCCGGCGACCCGCACCAGGTGTCCCACCAGCGGCTCGTCGCTCTCCTTCAGGTTCTCGACCCGGTCGATCGCCCGCTTGGGCACCACCAGGATGTGGGTGGGCGCCTGCGGGTTGATGTCGCGGAAGGCCAGGCAGTGATCGTCCTCGAAGACGACGTCGGCCGGAATCTCACGATCGATGATCTTCGCGAAGATGGTCTTTTCGGCCACGACGCGGTCTGTCGCACGAACGACCGCCCGGCTCAAGCGTCGAACGCGGAGCGGACGATCGCCTCGGCCTCGGCCTGCCGGCTCGCGAACGAGCGGGCCAGCGCGCGCTGACCTCGGGCCCGCAGCTCGTTGTGGTGGCTCCGCGACTCGAACCGATCGGCGCGCCAGCCGAAGTAGGACTCGGCGAGCGCGTCGGCGCCGAAGCGGACGGCCAGCTCGACCATGATCCGGCGGGTGGCCGGAATGATCGCACTGCGCTCGGCGGTGGTGAGCGCGCCCTGGCTCCCCTCGCCGTAGCCGCGCACCGCGGCCTCGAACAGATCGAGATCGAAGGTGACGTCGGCCGAGTCCTCGCCCTCCGGGTTGCACCAGGATCGAAACGCGTCGCCGAGCTCCAGCACCACCGGCATCTTCGCCAGCGTGTCGAGGTCGATCAGCGCGAGGGCCTCGTCGGTCTCAGGATCGAAGACGACGTTCGAGATCTTCGGGTCGCCGTGGACGATCCGATCGGGCAGGGCCGGCAAGGGAGGAAGCGCGCGCGCCTCGACCAGCAGGTCCTCGAGGAACGGCGCGAGCGCGCGATAGCGCCGGTGGCCGGTGTGGGCCTCGAGCGCCGCCGCCAGCGTCCGGATGTGCTTCGCGGTGTCGTGGACGCCCAGCCGGCGATTCTGGAACTCGTAGGTGAGATCCGACAGCCCCCGGTGGAGCTCGCCCAGCAGCCGTCCGGCGCTCCGGGCCTGGCGGGCGTTCTCCAGCCGATCGCGGACCACGCCGTCGAGGAACGTCTGCAGCCGCCAGACGCCCTCGTCCTCCACCCAGAGCGCGCCCTCGGCGGTGCGGATGAGGCGGGCGGTGCGGATGCCCTTGGCCTCGAGGTGCGCGGTGACCGCCTCGATGTCCTCGTGCACCTTCGCGGTGAAGATCGGGTTGAGCTTCTGCAGGATGAAGCGCTCCCCGCTCCGCTCGACCAGGTACGTCTCGTTGATCAGGCCGACCTCGACGCGCGACACGTCCGCGCCCGCCAGCCCGTAGCGATCGAGCACGCGTCTCACGACCACAGGATCCGACCCAAGAAGTACACGATCCGCTTGTAGAGCGCCTCCCGCATCCGCGGGTCGGCCACCTGATGCGTCAGGCCGACCAGCGGCAACAGCTCGAAGGGCCGGTTGGCGCGGAAGAGGGCGTCGGCCAGCTGGAGCGTGTGGGCGAAGTAGACGTTGTCGTCCGCGATCCCGTGGATCAGCATCAGCGGGCGATCCAGGCCCTTGGCGTAAGTCATCAGGTTGGCCTGGTCGTACGCGCTCCGGTTGTGCTCGGGCGTGCCCAGGTACCGCTCGGTGTAGTGCGTGTCGTAATAGGTCCAGTCGGCCACCGGTGCGCCCGCCACCGCGACCTTGAAGACGTCGGGTCGCTTCAGCACCGAGAGCGCCGCCAGGTAGCCGCCGAACGACCAGCCGTAGACGCCGACCCGCGCCAGGTCGAGCTCCGGATAGCTCTCGGCCAGCGCGCGCAGCCCGGTCACCTGATCCTCGAGCGGGAGATCGCCGAAGCGCTCCTTGAGCGCGCGCTCGAACGCACGACCGCGGCGGGGCGTGCCGCGCCCGTCGATGCTGACCACCACGAAGCCGTGGTCCGCGATCCACTGGTGCATGAGATAGGCTGCCAGGGTGTCCTTCACCACCTGGTGACCCGGACCGCCGTACACGTAGACGACCACCGGATACTTCTTCTTCGGCTCGAAGCGGTGCGGCCGCACGATCGCCGCGTAGAAGCCGCCGGCCCGCTCGCTCGCCACCAGCTCCACGTTGAGCTGGGTCTCGGGCTCCTTGGCGCGCGCCCCGATCTCGTTCTTCTGCTTCTTGTGGTCGGACTCGACCTTGGCCACCGGGCCGTCGAGCTCGTCCACGCGGTGCACGGTGGTGCGCGGCAGCTCACCCAGGGTGGCGCGCGTGAGCGCGAAGGTGGAGCCGTCCGAGGAGAAGACCGCCTGGTGCTCGCCGCCCTCCGGCGAGATCCGCTCGGGCGTCCCGCCCTGGAGCGAGGTCCGGTAGAGATGAACCTGGCGTGGATCCAGTCCGCCGAGGAACCAGATGAGCTCGCGCTTGGTGTCGACGTACACCAGCGACGAGAAGCCGGCCTCCGGCGGGACGACCACCTTCTTGTCGACCGTCTT
This sequence comes from uncultured delta proteobacterium, assembly GCA_963803435.1. GTDB lineage: Bacteria > Myxococcota > Kuafuiibacteriia > Kuafuiibacteriales > Kuafuiibacteriaceae > CAWDML01. Next base: position 100,606 of record CAWDML010000002.1, read on the forward strand.
CTTGCCCACGGTGTGGAGCTCGAGCCGCTTGTCGCCGCCCTCCTCGCTGGCCCACAGGTAGCTCTTCCCGTCGGGGAGCCAGCGCGGCGTGCTGTCGGAGAGGTTGAGCCAGGCGGGGTCCCGCTCCGCGACCAGTGTGGAGGTCTTGCCGGTCTTCGGATCGATCCTGAGATAGAGCTGCGATCGCTGATCGCGCGACTGCACCAGGATCGTGGGGCCGTTCGTCTTCGGCCAGACGGCGCGCGCCAGATACGGATACTCCTTGCGATCCCACTTCACCTGGACCGCCTGCTTGCCGTCGGCGCGGACCAGCGTGAGGCGGACCGTGGCGTTGCCGCGTCCGGCGCGCGGATAGGGGAAGGTCAGCGGCGGCTGCTCGGGTCGCGCCGCATCCGCGATGGTGAAGCGATCGAGCCCGCTGTAGTCGTTCGACTGGTAGAGCAGCGCGTCGCCCTCCGGAGACCACCAGTAGCCCTGGTAGCGGCTCATCTCCTCCTGCGCCACGAACTCGGCGACGCCGTGCGGCGCCATCGGCGTGCCGTTCTCGGTGATCGCCGTGATCTCGCCCTTGAGGCGGCCGGCCTTGGTGTGCTTCTCGAGCGCCATCACGTACAGGTTGCTATTGCGGACGAACGCGATCCGATCGCCGCGCGGCGAGAGCCGGGGGTCGAGGATGTCGCCTTCCGGGATCGCCACCTCGAACGACTTGCGGCTGGCGCGGTCGTACACGTAGACGCGCCCGGAGAGCTTGACGACGATCCGCTGCCCGTCGGGCGTGAGCGTGAACGCCGTGAAGCCTCCAGTCTTGATCCGCTGTCGCTCGCGCTCCGCCTTCTCGGCGGCGGACAGCTCCTCGCGCTTGCCGCCCAGCAGGATCTCCGTGGAGAGCAGCAAGCGCTCCTCTCCGGAGGAGACCTCGTACTCGTACAGATCGGCGTTGGGATCCTTGGCGCCGCTCCTCAGAAACAGCACCGCGCTTCCATCCGGGACCAGCCGGAAGTGGAAGGGACGACCGAGCGTGAAGTTCTGTGTCACCGCCATCTCCTCGAGCACGGAGGGATCCGGTTCCATCGGGGGCTTGATCTGCATGGCTAACACCGCGGCGAACGGGAGGAGCACCGCCGACGGTTGTACCAAACTCAGGAGAGACCGGCGAACGAGACCCAGTTGAACACGAAGCGGTCGCGACCCTCGCTCTTGGCCTGATAGAGCGCCGCGTCCGCGCGCGCAAGGAGATCGCGGGGCTCCTCGCGGAGCCCGAGGACGGCCCCTCCGATGCTGACCGTGAGGGGGAACGGCTGTCCGTCGACCTCGGCGGGGCACTCTCGGATGGCGTGGATGATCCGCCGCGCCGCCTGCTCGGCCCCGTCCCGTCCGGTGTTGGGGAGGAGGGCGACGAACTCTTCCCCACCGTATCGCGCCACCAGGTCGACCTCGCGCGTCACGCCCCCCAGCCGCCGGGCGACGTGCTCGAGGACCTCGTCGCCGGCGGCGTGGCCGTGGCGATCGTTGACCTGCTTGAAGTGATCGAGATCCGCCATCAACAGGGTCAGGGGGACCGCGTAGCGGTGGGCCCGATCGACCTCCTCTTTGAGGCGCTCGGCTAGATGCTGGCGGTTGAACAGCCCCGTCAGCGGGTCGGTGATCGCCATCCGGTACAGGCGCGCGTTCTCGACGTCGAGGACGACGGAGTTGGCCAGGAAGGACAGCAGCTCCTCGTGCTCCTTGGTGAACCAGCCCTTGGTGGGGTGTGTGGAGCAGATGCAACCGATCGCCTGACCGCGGATGACCAGCGGGATGGCGAGCAGCGAGCGGATGATCCGGTTCTGGTGCACGAACGCGATGAACCGCGGGTCCTCGGCGGTGTCCGGGATCAGCGCGGTCTCGGCGTTCGCGATCACCCACCCTGCGACGCCCTCACCGCTCTTGAAGGCGATCTCGCCGCGCTCCTTGGGGGTCAGCCCCTGGGCGGCGCTGCAGAGGAGCCGCTCCCGGTGGCGATCGAGGAGGAGGACGCTGGTGGTCTCGGCGGCGAGCAGGATCGTGGTCTCGCGGCAGATGGTCTCGAGCAGGACCGACAGCTCGACCCCGCGGTTCATGACCTGGTTGAGCTCGGAAATGCAGCGGTAGAAGCGCGCGAGGTCCATCGGCTGACTCGCAGGCATCATGCGCGGTGCAGTGTACGGGCGCTGCAGTTGGATGTGGTAGACATTCCTCTCCGCTCCTACGTCATACGACTTAGGGACTAACGCTATGCCCGCGCCGAATCTTCCCGGTCAACAGCAAGGCCGGCGGGAGAGCCAGCGCGACGCTCGGCCCGATCGACTGGGCCACGAAGCCCATGAGGTGCAGCCAGGTCAGCAGCACCAGCGCGATCGCGTGCGCGAGCAGGTAGACCTGGATCCGAACAGACCAGCGCGGCCAGAGCTTCCGCCGGGCGCCGATCGCGACCCCGAGGTGGGTCATCGGCAGGACCACGACGTTCCAGTTGTGCCGCGTGAAGTCGTAGTCGGTCGGCGCCCACAAGAGGAAAACGGCGATCCCGAGCAGTCCGATCAGGAGGCCGAACACGATCGCACCGATCCGGGGCCGCCACCCGATGAGGAGGCACAGCGGCGCGAGGACGAAGAGGTAGACGTGGATCCAGGGCCAGGTCCAGCGCGCGTTCTCGTCGATGTGCTTCGACCGGTAGACGTCCACGGTCTCGCGCACCAGCGGCCGGCCGTCGATCTTGGCGTCGTCGAGGAGCGCGTCGAAGCGCGCCGGTAGGAAAGCCGACTCCCAGACCGTCATGCGCCGGTCGGTGGCACCGGCGATCGCCAGGTCCACCGCGACGGCCCACAGCCCGTTGCGGCGGATGGCGCCCAGGGCTTCGTCGCGGAAGGTGACGCTGGTGTAGCGGGTGCGCGCGTCGTGGGAGAGCGCACCGTCGAGCGCGCGATCGATCTCGGCGGCCACGCGCGTCACGCAGTTGTCCTTGAAGTGGTGATAGACGTAGCGCTGGCGCTGTCCGGCCCGCTGGTAGTTTGCAAGGTGGCTTGCGATCGACTCCGCTTGCTCAGGGGTGAGGTCGAGGACGCGGCGGGTGAGCGTGCGGTCCTCCTCGACGTAGGTGCGCGCGGTGGCCTCGTACGTGCTCACGCCGACGAACGCCTCCACCTCTCCGCGCAGCATCCGCAGGAAGAAGTCTCCGGAGAAGTCGACGCTCCCAAAGTTGTAGACGAGATCGCCCCGGAGCGGATCGACCACGCGGATCGCGGAGTGCCCCCAGAACGAGTAGAGGTACGGGCCGGGCCCCATCGTGATGACCTCGATGCGCGGCGCGGCGGCCAGCGAGAGGAGCAAGGCCGCCCCGACGAGCATCGCTCTGTTTTATCTGGTAAGTCTGCCGTTGGTGAATGCCGAAGCGCTGGCGGCCTTCCTGAAGGCCCGGCTGTCGTCGGATCGGACGCGGGACGACTGGCGCCGGGTTCTCGAGGGGGCGTGGGAACACCTGCTGAGCGTGCCGCTGGAGACATTCCTCGGCTCCGAGGTCGACGCGGTGGTGGAGGCCCACCTGACGCGGGAGCGGATCGTCGATGCAGTGCGGCCGGGCATCCGCCTGTGGCTCGAGAGCACGCTCGTGGAGGCGCGCAAGGATGACCGTCCGATCGGGCGGTGGGTGCCCGCCGAGGCGAAGGCGAAGATGCTGGAGCTGGCCTCGAGGAAGGGGTTCGTCGATCCGCGCTGGGTCGAGCACATCTTTCAGCAGAAGGCGATGGAGGATGTCATCACCGACACGCTCTATCAGTCGCTGCGCGACTTCTCGACGATCATCCCGAGGCTGGTCGCGAGTCTGACGCCGTCGATCCTCGGGCGGATCGCCAGCATCGGCACCAGCGTCGGCTCGAAGATCGTCGACGAGATCGAGCGGCGGCTCGAGCCCGAGATCCGGAAGTTTCTCGACAAGGGCGGGCGCAAGGCCCTCGACGGCGCGGCGCGGTTCACGATCGATCACCTGGACGATCCGGTGTCGATCGAGGCCCGCAAGAACACGGTCCTCTTCGCGCTGGCGCAGAGCCCTGCCTTTCACGTGGCGCACCTCGACGACGAGATGGTCACGGCGATCGACGAGATCGCGGAGGCGATCGCGCTGTCGGTCGCAGACGATCCCGAGACCCGGGCGATCGCGAAGTCCGTGCTCGATCGCCTCCGTCAGACGCACGGCCCGGCGCCGGTCCGCGCCTGGCTCGAGGTCATCGGCCTGCGGGCGGCCCCACCGTTCGAGGCGTGGGCGGCGGTGAGCTGGCCGTACCTGAAGACGATCCTGGCCTCGCCGGCGTGCGAGGCGTTCCTCGACCAGCTGGCCGAGGAGGCTGTCGCCGGGTCCTGACGTCCGATCTTGGAGATACGCCCCAAGATCGATCCGGTTTCACTCGGCGCGCGTACGCCCATGAACAGCGTGCGGTCGGAGGCAGTCGTGGAGACCCTGACGAATGAATCGTCGCCGCGACTTGCGCGGCCCGCGCGCCGATCTGGGCGTCCAGCGCCCCCGCTGGCGCTCGGGTTTTTGCGCTGCTACGGTCCGCCCGTGGCGCGGGCGGGGAAGGTCGTGAGTGAGGCCCTGGCCCCCGAGGATCCCGAGGACGATGCGCGCTTGATCCAGGCCGCGGCCCAGGGGGATCAGGCCGCCGTCGCGGCGCTCTACGACCGCTACGCCCCGCTCCTGTCGGCCCTCGGCCACCGGATCCTCGGCAACCCCCGCGAGGTGGAGGACTTGCTGCACGACGTGTTCATCGAGGCCTGGCGGCGCGCCAAGGACTACGACGCGTCCCGCGGGACCGTCCGGGCCTGGCTGGTGATGCGGATGCGGAGCCGGGCGCTCGATCGGGTCCGCGCCGCCGGGAGGGCCAAGGTGGTGCTTCAGGAGGAGGGACAGCTGCCAGAGCGCGAGGCGCCGGACGATCCCTCGTTCATCCCGGATCGCGCGCGCGTCCGGGAGGCCGTGGCGAGGCTCCCCGACGACGTGCGGGTCGTGCTCGAGCTGGGCTACTTCCAGGGGATGACGTCGTCGGAGATCGCGAAGGCCATCTCCGTCCCGATCGGCACCGTGAAGTCGCGCGTCGCGCGAGGCCTGCAGCTGTTGCGCACCGTGATGCGAGGCGACGAGCCATGAGTGATCGAGCGCTCGACCTCCTTCCCGAGTATCTGCTCGGTACCCTCGACGAGCGCACCACCGCCGAGGTCGAGCGTGCGCTGGACGCGTCGCCCGAGCTGGTGGAAGAGCTGCGCTCGATCAGCGCCGCCTTCGAGTCGTTCGCGACGTCGCTCCCGCCGATCGCGCCGAGGACGGAGACCAAGCAACGCTTGCTCGCCACGATGTCGGAGAACCGCTTCCTCCCTTTCGTCGACGAGCTCGCGCGCTACTTCGATCTTGCGGTGGACCGGATGAAGACGGTCCTCCGAATGATCGATGATCCTGCGGCGTGGGGGCCGGGGCCGACGGCGGGGATCGATCTCATCCACTTCGACGGTGGGGCGAACGCGTTCGCCGCGGACACGGGCTTCGTTCGGTTCCCGGCCGGGTTCGAGTTCCCGATGCACGTGCACCACGGCCCGGAGCTCAGCTATGTGCTGGAGGGGCGCATCATCGACGACGGGGGCGCCGTCTACGTGCCCGGCGACGCGATGATCAAAGCGGCGGGGTCGCGCCACTCCCTCCGGGTCGGGTCCGAGCGGGACTGCGTCATCGCCATCGCGCACGTGAGCTACGACTTCGTGTGATCGGCCGCGTGCAGGCGGCCGGCTGCGGAGTCGGGGGCAGCGGGCTGCACGGGTGTTTCACAAGTCGCTGGAATCACTCGGACCAGCGTTGGCCCGCGCCGTGCTCATGCACCGGGCATGAACGCGAGGAGAAGCCTCTTCTCGGTGGTCTTGGTCGTGTGCCTGATCATCGCAGGCTTTGCTCTCGCCGCGAGCAAGAGCAGCAGGATCGCCGAGGAGCGCGAGAACACGGGGTGGTCGGCGCGGGAGCTACCGCACGACTGGGTGTGGAGGAAGAAGGCAGTGACCTTCGATGACATGTACATGAAACGCTGAGCTGCCTGGTACAACGCGCACGTCCGGCTCTATCATCCGCGCCGTGACGCGGTGGAAGAAGATCCTTCTCTGCATCCTCGGCGGCGTCCTGCTGGTGGTCCTCTTGATCGCCTCGCAGGTCGTCTGCCTCACCGCCTGGATTGGATACGGTGTGCTCGTTCCGCAGTGTCCCGAGGGCGAGATGAAGCTGGGCGCGACGCTCGAGGCGTCCGGCCTCCGCCGTGGGGACTGGGGCAACGTCCAGATCGGAGCCAACGCGAACTACACCACCGGTGCGTCCGACGAGGCGCAGGTGGGCGCGGTCCGCAGGGTCACGCCGCAGCTGTTCCTGCTCGAGGGCGAAGAGAAGGTACCGCTCGTCCCCGAGAAAGGCTGGGAGACCACCTACGACGAGCAGAAGGCCGGCCGGATCATGCTCCCGAAGGCGCTCGCCGACGGAGAGTACCGCCTGCGCGCAGAGATCGAGACGCCGCTCGGAGAGGGCAGCGTCGAGGCGCCGCTCCTGGTGTTCGCCCCGGCCGTCGTCCACGTCATCACCGATCGCCCGCTCTACGAGCCGGGCAACTCGATGCGCTTTCGCTCGGTGGTGCTCCGCGCGCGCGATCTGAGCCCGCTCGACGGACGCCCCGGCCGCTGGGTCGTCACCGATCCGAACGGTGAGGTCGTGCTCGAGGAGAAGGTGGCGGCCGGCGAGTACGGCGTGGCGGCCGGCGACTTTCCGCTGGACGAGGCCGCCGCCACCGGGACCTGGCACGTGCGCTGGGAGTCGGGGGCTGCCTCCGACGAGGTCGCGGTGGAGGTGAAGCCGTTCACGCTCCCGCGCTTCGCGGTGGAGGCGGCGCCGGTGAAGTCGTCCTACGGGCCGCACGAGCGGCCGCGCCTCCGCGGGCATGTGACTTACAGCTCGGGCGCGCCGGTCACAGACGCGAACGTCCAGATCACCTGGTCGGTGTCGGGGGCGTGGCCGCCGCCGGCGGACTGGATGGCCGGCGGGCTGCCCACGCGCGCGAACACCGGCGTCAACGGCGAGTTCGAGGTGCTGCTCCCCGAGGTGCCCAAGGATCTCCAGGGCCGTGCCACGCTGCTGGCGCGTCTGGCCGCCATCGATCCGGCCGGAGATCGGGTCGAGGGGGCGGCCGCGATCTCTGCTCTCCGAGGACGCGATCCTGGTCGACTCGGTGACCGAGTTCGGAGGCGGCCTGGCGGGGGGGTTCAACAACCGCGTCTTTTTGCGCGTGGCGACCCCGGCCGGTTCGGTCTTGCCCAACACGAAGCTCCTGGTGAAGCGGACCTGGGATCCCTCGGACGAGGGCGCTGAGGCGGTCACCGACGAGGACGGGGTCGCCGTGCTCCAGATCGACCCAGGGCCGGCGGCGAACGTGGTGGTGCCTCCGATACCGGTGCGGGCGCCGCCGCGTCCGCCGGTGATCGAACGGACCGGGGTACAGGAGCTGATCTCGAACGATGCGCCCCGGCTCGCCGATCAGGTCGCGCTGGACGCGGTCAACGGCGCGCTCGAACCCTGCGCGCGATTCGTGTCGGGGAGCTCGGACAACGCCGCCGTCTCGGTCTGGGTGGACCCGTCGGGCGCGGTGCGGGGTGCGACGGGCTCGAAGTCTTCGCTGGCGCGATGCTTTGCGCGCGTATTCACCGGCCAGCGGTTCCGCCCGGGACGGGAGCGGATCTATCAGCTCAACTATCGCGTGAACTCGGACCTCCCGAGCGTGCAGTACGAGGTCACGTCGACGTACGGCGAGCCGGCCCGCTTCAACGCGGTGCTCTCGGACGCGCTGCTCGACGCGCGCACCTGCCTCCCCGAGGACGTCGAGGAGGCGTCGTTCCCGCACTTGTTGATGTTCCGCATCGAGGGGGATCGTCTGGAGACGCGCTGGACGCCGGATCGCGAGCTCGACACGGTGGTTCCGGCCAAGATCACTGCGTGCGTCGAGGAGCATCTGGCCAAGCTGTCGCTGGCGCCTCGCCCCCGCGGCGACGACGAGGACGAGGCCGGCGAGGTCGACGCGGTGTTCGGCTTCGCGCGCATGACGCTGCAGCCGTCGCCGCGATACCAGTCCTACCAGCCGCAGGAGACGGTGATGCTCGGGTACGAGATGACCGTGGCGGCGCAGGCGAAGGATGGCGAGGAGCTCGGCCACACGAAGGTGCGCTATGCACCGGGTGAGGTGCCGGACCTTCGGCTGCGCCCGTCGAAGGTGCTGGCGGATCCAGGGGAGCAGATCGAGCTCACGTTCATCCGCGGACCCAACTTCGTCGGTGAGCTGCCCAAGAAGCTCTATCTCAATCACGAGCAGCGGCAGATCGAGTCGGAGGTGAACGAGAAGACCAGGACCGCTCAGTTCAAGCTGCCGGCGGAGCTCGACGGCTGGTACGAGTCGAGCTGGGGCGGCGCGCGCGCGCTGATCTACGTGCGGCCGCGATCGCAGCTCTCCGTCACGGTGGCGCCGGATCGCCCGCGTTATCGACCGCGCGACAAGGCCGAGCTCACGGTGAAGACGGTGGCCGGCGATCATCCGACCGAGGCGGCGGTGACGCTGATCGGCGTGGATCAGAGCCTCGCGCAGCTGGTGGCGCTGCCGGGTCCCGACGATGTCGCGCGGGTCCGGCCCAAGGTGACGATGTCCCAGCCGGCGTTCGGCGTGCTCGACGCGGAGGCCCTGGCGCTGGGCCGCATCATGGGGAAGAACGCGGCGGCGGCGACCATCCTGCAGGTGCAGTCGATCCCGACGCCTGCGGACTACGACTCCTACGTGAGCTCGAGCGGCGCGACCACCTTCGATCCGATCGAGACGCTCACCGATCACTTCTACGTGGTGCTCGCGGAGCTCCACGTCCAGGTGCGGGACTGGGAGAAGAACGCGCCCGCGGACGAGGTCATGCGGCCGGCCAAGATGGCGGAGATGTGGAGGGCCGCGCTCAAGGCGTGCACGCAGCGGGGCGATGCGGTGACGGATGCATTCGGCCGCGAGCTGACGCTCGATCGACTGCCCGAGGATCTCCTGCAGCTGACCGCGCCGCGCGCAGTGGTGATCGAGGGGACCCGGCTCGGCGAGGACGTCGAGAACTGGAGCGAGTGGGTGAGGAGGAACCGCCCGTGAAGCGCTGCATCTGGACGAGCATTCTCCTGACGATGGCCGCGGGCTGCGCCAAGTCCGACGAGGCGGCTCCGGCGCCCACCATGGAGAAGGAGGCGGCGTATCCGATGGACGGCGAGGAGGCCGGCGCCGCGGGTGCTGCTCCCTTCGAGCCGAAGCGCGATCGGGCGCCGATGGCGAAGAAGAGCGCGGCCCCCCGCGGGGCCATGGCGCTCGGGAGCCTGGCGGCGGATGAGCCGGCGGCCGATCCGGACGTCGCGGAGGGCGGCGGCGGAGAGGTCGCGCCGTCGCGCAGCTGGTTCCCCGAGACCTTCCTGTTCGAGCCGCTGGTGAAGACGAACGCCCAGGGCCAGGCGAAGGTCTCGGTGGAGGTGCCCGATCGGTTGACCTCTTGGAGGGTCCTCGCGCTGGCGCACTCGCGAGAGGGCGCGCAGGCGGGCGCAGTGACGACGTTCCTGGGAACGCTGCCCACTTATGTCGATCCGATCGTGCCGCCCTTCCTGGTCGCGGGCGATGTCGTCTCGATCCCGATCCAGGTGGTGAACACGACGGATCAGCCGGTGAACGTGACGCTGCGCCTCTCGGCCTCCGGAGCGGCCGTGTCCGAGGGCTCCGGCGACATCGCGCTGGCGGCGGAGGCGAGCCTGGTCCGCTATGCGGAGCTGCGCGCCAATGAGCCGGGCGTGGTGAAGCTGGTTGCGTCGCTCGGGAAGGAGGACGCCGTCGAGCGTACCATCCCGGTGCTGCCCACCGGACGGCCGCGCACGATCGAGAAGAGCGGCACGCTGGCGGCGCCTCGGTTGCTCTCGATCGCCATGCCCCGCGAGACGGATCCGCGGAGCGCGAAGGTCCGGCTCACCGTGTTTCCGGGCGCGCTGGCGATCCTGCGCTCGGAGCTGGATGCCGGTCTCAATCGCGGGGGGATCGCCGATGACGCGTACCTCCTGCTCCTGGCCGGGCGCGCCAAGGGGCTGCTCGAGAGGTTGGGCGGGACGGCCGACGAGGCCTGGCTGCGGAAGCTGCGGATCATCGCGACCCAGCGCGCGATCCGATATGCGCGGGCGCCGGATCCGGCGACGGCCGCGCTCTTGACCGAGGCCGCGCTGGCGCACCCCGAGTCGCCCGTGCTCTCCCGGCTCGGCGAACGGCTCGCAGCGCAGCTGGCGAGTTGGCAGCGACCCGACGGCACGTTCCAGGGGAGCAACGGCTGGACGCTCCAGCGCTTGCTGGTGACCACGGCCGACTCGGTCCGCGCGGTGCGGGCGGCGAACGCCGAGGAGAGCGGCAAGCGGCGCGCCCAGTCGGTGGCGCTGCGTGCAAACGGGGCGTTCGAGCGCAACCTCAGGCGCATCGAGGATCCGTATACGGCAGCGGCGGTGCTGGCGTCGGGCGCGGCCGATGCGTCGATGTCCGCGATGCTGATCGAGCGCGTGACCAAGGCGCTGGTGACGAGGGACGACGGCTCGCGCGTGCTGCCGGTGCCGGCCTCGGTGCTGCGGCCGGATGGGGCCGTCCCGAGCGAGGTCGAGGCCACCGCGCTGGCGGCGTTGGCGCTCGCCGATGATCCCGACTCGAAGTCCGTGCTTCCCGATCTGGGGTCGAGCATCCTCTCGGCCTATCGACCGTCGGTCGGCTTCGGCGACGGGTACACCAACCTGATCGCGCTGCGCGCGGTACTCGAGATCTTCGACCAACCTCTGCCGGAGAAGGTGAACGTCGATCTCTCGATCGACGGGAGGAGCGTCGCGTCCGGCGAGCTCTCCGGCGATCGGCTCAAGGACGTGCTCACGCTGAACGCGCCGGTGTCGGCGCCGGCCGGCAAGCACACGGTGATCGTGAAGGCCAACCCGCCGGTGCCCGGTCTCGGCTTTGCGCTGGTGATCTCGTACTACCGCCCTTGGACGATGGAGGCCCCCGCGGAGGGGATCGAGCTGACCGTCGACCTGTCGAAGGACGCGAGCGTGGGACGGCCCGTCGACGTGACGCTGACGGCGGTGGCGCCGGCGAGCATGTCGCTGTCGATCAAGCATGCGCTCCCCGCGGGGATGCAGGTCGATCGACCGAGCCTCGACGCGCTGGTGGCGAACGGCGTGATCCAACGGTACCGGATCGAAGACGGGGCGGTGTCGATGGAGGCGCCCTCGCGCGCGCAGGGCCAGACGTTCTCGGCGCACTACCGCGTGATCCCGACCCTCGCGGGTACGCTCCACACCTCGGCCTCGACGATCGTCGCCTCGGGACGTCCGGAATCGCCGTACTTCGTTCCGCCCTCCACCTGGCAAGTGAAGCGCTAGGAGCGTGTAGCGCGTAGCGCTACCGCGAGCCCGGTCCGGGTCCCGGTCCCGGTCCCGGTCCCGATGGCGATCATGCAGCCGCACGATCACCGTCTCCTGCGCGGCGTGCGTTCATCGACTTGATGTGGCGCGTGAGCATCTCGACAACGCGCTTGAGCTTGGCTCTGGCGGCTTGGACCTTCTGCTCGTTGGCGAGTCGGCGCCTCAAGCAGGTGTGGAGTGAGGCGGCGCTTTCGGTGCCAGAGCGAAGTGCCATCCGGTAGAAGCGAGCCTAAGAGGCGTGAAGGGCTGACGCGCTGACACGTTGTCAATGAGGGGCTGACATCGTGTCCGGCGACGCCGCCGCGCCGCTGCGAGCGCGCGCTGGCACGGGCGCTGCTCGTGCGACGGTCCATGCTCGATCGCGCGCTCATCATCTTCACGCTCTTCGCAGCGGCCTTTCTGACCAGCCGCGTGATCAACACGATGATCGAAGACGAGCTGTCCGTTCCGCTGAGGCTGCCCGTGGTCGCGCCCGCGGTCGCCGATCCGCCGCCGGTGGTCCCCATCTCGGCGTTCCTCGAGCGGGACCTGTTCGGGACGGCGCGGCCGGCGCCCCCCGAGCCGGCCGACTGCAAGCGCACGGCCCTGCGCGCCCGGCTGGTCGCCACGGTCATCGGCGAGGAGGGGGGCGTGGCGTGGTTCGATCAGGGGACGGAGGTGCTCGAGCCGATCCGCGTGGGCGATCGGATCGACGGCTCCGAGGTCCTCGCGATCGGGCGCGGTGCGGTCCGCGTCGCGCGCGAGGGTGCCTGCGGTGAGGTCGTGCTCGACGAGGTGCGCCTGCCGCAGGTCCACGAAGACGAGTCGCCGCCGAAGCTCGTCGAGCGAATCACGACGGACGAGGTCCGGATCCACCGGAGCGATCTGGAAACGGCTCTGGCCGATCCGATGCGCTTCGCCCGCGACTGCCGGATCGTCCCCAAGCCGAGCGCGCGCGGCTTTGCTCTCTTCGCGATCCGTCCCGGCGGAGTGGCCGACGAGCTCGGCTTCGTGTCGGGCGACGTGATCGAGCGGATCGACGGCTACCAGCTCGACGAGCCCAAAGGGATGTTCGGGATGGGCGAGCTGCTCCGCCGGCCCGAGCTCACGATCGACTACACGCGCGCGGGGCAGCGGCGAACGCTCACGGTTCAGATCGAGTGAACGGGGCCCGTCAACCCCAGGGGGAGAGGCGGACGTCGCCCGGGAGATCCTCCCACGCATCGTTGATCCAGCGCTTCTCCAGGACCAGCCGTCCCTCCCGGCGCGTCACGAAGATGTTCGTGAGCCAGTCGCGATCGTTCCGCTCGGGGTGGTCGCTCCGGTAGTGCGAGCCGCGGCTCTCGGTCCGTAGGTCGGCGGCCTAGATGATCACCTCGGCGACGTCGAGCAGGTTCTGATGCTCGATCGCCAGCACCAGGTCGAACGGCTCCGCCAGCGCGAGCGTCTGGAGCCGGTCTCGCTGCTCCTCCACGTACCTCCGGGCCGAGGCGAGCATCGCGGCGTCCTTCTCGACCAGCAGCTTCGCCCACATGGCGCGCTGGAGGCGGTCCTTGAGCTGGCGGATGTCGTGACCGCCGGCGCGGGCGCGCTCGCGGATCCGTCGCGTGGGCTCGACGACCATGGCCTCGAGGACGTCGTCGGGAACCCGGCGGAGCTCGCCCTGCTTGGCGACCTCGGCGGCGGCGCGGCCGGCGCGCCAGCCGAAGACCTGCGAGCCGCCGAGCATGGTGCCGCCGACCCGGTCGGCGCCCTGCCAGCCGGCGGTCTCGCCGCACGCGAAGAGGCCCTCGATCTTGGTGCGGGTGTTCTCGTCGATCCGGACGCCGCCGTTGCTGGTGTGGTGGTGGATCTGCACCTGCAGGAGATCCTGCTTCACGTCGATGCCGACCTTGGTCATGTACTCGGTGAAGACCTCGGGTTGGAAGCCGCGCTCAGCGCTCGAGAGATCGAGGTAGACGCCGTCGTGGTCGGTGGCGCGGCCGTCGAGGGCCATGGCATGGATGGCGCGGTCGAGGTGGATGGCGTCGTCGCGGCAGGTGACGGGCCAGTGGACGGCCTTGAGGTTGGAGACCTGCTTGAGTGTGACGCCGTCGGGGAGGAACTCGCGGACGAACGCCTTACCGTTGCGATCGTAGATGCGGTAGGGCTCCTGCATCTCGTACAGCATCACCATGGCCTGGGTCGGCCAGGTGGTGGCGAGGCCCTGCTGCATGAACTCCATGTTGAAGAGCTCGGCGCCGGCGCGCAGCGCCATCACGTAGCCGTCGCCGGTGTTGCCGGGAGGGTTGAAGCTGTAGCGGAAGAGCTGGCCGACGCCGCCGGTGGCGAGGACGACGGCGGGGGCCCAGATCACGAAGGGCTCCGCGCGATCGTCGATCCCGACCGCGCCGAGGACGCGGCCGCTCTCGACGATCAGATCGGTGAGGTTGGCGTCCTCGACGACGGTGGTGTTGGTCGCGGCGATGACGGCCTTCTGCATCTGGACGATGTTGTTGGTGCCCTTCGACGCGTCGGTCGCGGGCATCGTCGCCAGCATCTTGCTCTGGAACCGCATGCCCATGGTGCGCAGGCGCTTGATCGCCTCGGTCACCTCGTCGACGAAGATGCGGCAGAGCTGCGGGTCCGCCATGCCGAGCCCGAGCTGCACCATGTCGCGGTGGATCGAGTCGGGCGGGTTGAACAGGCCGCCCTTGGGACCGACGGTGCGGATGGTCCAGAAGTCGGCGAGCGGATTCGAGGTGGCACCGGCGCCGCGCTTGCCGGGCACGCCGAAGCGGCCCTTCACCGCGAGCATCGTCTTGGCGCCGAGCTCGTGCGCGCTGATCGCGGAGGCGGTCGCCGCACCGCCGCCGCCCACCATCAAGACCTCGGTCTCGTAGCTCTTCATCTCATTCGATGCTACTCGAATACCGTGCAGATCTCTCTCGAGGGTCAGGTCGTGATCGTGACCGGGGCCGGTCGGGGCATCGGACGCAAGATCGCCGAGATGGCCGCAGATGCCGGCGCTAGCGTGGTTCTGGCGGCGCGCACCGAGGCGCAGCTTTCCGCCGTCGTGGAGGCGATCGAGGCGCGGGGCGGTCGTGCGATCGCCGTGCCGGGGGACGTCACGCAGGCCGAAGCGGTCGACGCGCTCGTCGGGAAGACCCGTGAGGCGTACGGCCGCGTCGACGTGCTCGTGAACAACGCCGGCATGAACTACATCGCGAACCTGGTGATGTCGAAAGAGGAGCAGTGGCGCGCGGTCTTCGAGGTCAATCTCTTCTCGGTGTACCGCCTCACGCGTGCGGTGCTTCGCGACATGATCAAGCAAAAGTACGGGCGCATCATCAACATCTCCTCGGTGGCCGGGAAGGTCGGCGCCCCTTACAACAGCTCGTATGCCGCGTCGAAGGCCGCCGTGGACGGCTTCACGCGCAGCGTGGCCCTGGAGACCGCGAAGCTCGGCATCACCGTGAACGCGGTCTGTCCGTGGCACGTCGACACGGAGCTCCTGCAGTTCGGCATGGGCAAGCGCGGGCAGATGTTCGGCCAGAGCGCCGAGGCCTACATCGAGAAGATGGTGAAGGAGAGCCCGCAAGAGCGGTTGGTCACCGTCGAAGAGGTGGCGTCCACCGTGATCTTCTTGATGTCGAGATCGGCCGCGGGGATCACCGGGCAGTCGATCAACGTGTCCGGTGGTACCGTCATGTCATGAGCTCTGCGCTCGACTCGGTGCCGGCGGCGGACGGCTATCCGCTGCGCCACCGGGTCTGGGCGCCGGGCTCGACCTCGCGGGCCACCGTGATCGCGTGGAGCGGCGTGATGAGCCACTCCGCGTGGCTCGCGCCGATCGCCGAGCTGCTGGCGGGACGCGGCTTCACGTTCGTCGGCGCCGATCGGCGCGGGAGCGGGCCCAATCGCGAGGCGCTGGGAGACGCGCCCTCCGCCGAGCTCTTGATCGATGACGCGCTGCGGATCGCTGGACGCCACCCCGATCCGAGGCGGTTTCTCCTGGGCTGGTGCTGGGGCGCCTCGCTGGCGCTCAACGCGACGCCGAAGATCGAAGGCGCGCGCGGGCTGATCCTGATCGCGCCCGGGCTCTGGCCGACCGGCGCGGTGGAGGCCGCCGCCCGCGCCGCCGATCAGGCGGCCGCGGGTGCGCCCGAG
This sequence comes from uncultured delta proteobacterium, assembly GCA_963803435.1. Lineage (GTDB taxonomy): Bacteria > Myxococcota > Kuafuiibacteriia > Kuafuiibacteriales > Kuafuiibacteriaceae > CAWDML01. The sequence continues at coordinate 116,261 of CAWDML010000002.1, forward strand.
GACCAGCCGGTGGTCGCCACGCCGATCGCCGAGGAGATGTTCACGCGCGGCCCGGCGCTCGACGCCTTCGTCCGCGCCGACCCGCTCCGCCTCCTCACGGTGACGCCGCGCTTTCGCAAGGTGATGGGTCGGCTCGCGATCACCGCGGCGGTCGCGCTGCGAAGGTGCGAGGTGCCGGTGCTCGCGATCCTCGCGGACGGCGACGAGGCCACCGACTCGGACGCGGCCGAGCGAGCGCTCTCCTCCCGCGCGACGGTGGTCAGGATCCCGGGGCCGCACGGGTTGATGTTCGAGCGCGCGGACGAGCTGGCGGGCGCGATCGCCGCCTTCATCGAGGAGCGTCTCTGATGTTCGCGGACCGCGCCGCCGACACCTTCCTCGACGAGCTCGACCGGCCGGAGGAGGTCCAGAACCGTTATCTCCTCGATCGCGTCATCAGACCGAACGAAGAGAGCGAGTTCGGGCGCCGCCACCGCTTCGCGCGCATCCGCACCATCGCGGACTACCGGCGCGCCGTCCCGATCCGCGACTACGAGAGTTTTCGCGCCGACGTCGATCGGCTGGTCGCCGGCGAGCAGGGCGTGCTCACCGCCGATCCCGTGAAGCGCTTCTTCCTGACCTCCGGTTCGACCTCGAAGCCCAAGCACGTCCCGGTGACCCAGGCGCTGATCCGGGACAAGTCGAGGGCCTTCGGCATCTACTGGAGCCTGGTCTTCCGCGATCACCCCCGCGTCAAGAGCGGTCGCCTGGTCACCAACTTCTCCGACTCGGGCCGCCCCACCCGCAGCGAGGGCGGCCTCCCCGCCGGGTCGGAGAGCGCGTTCTGGGCCGAGGCGACCCGCGCGACGCAGCGGCAGGAGCCCCTGATCCCGAAGGAGGTGGCGCGGATCGCGGATCCCGACGAGCGGTACCTCGCGATAGCGCGCGCGCTGATCGGCGAGCAGTTCGCCGGGATCATGGCGCTGAACCCGAGCACGATCCTGGCGCTGTTCACGCGGCTGGACGCGCGCGCCCCCGAGCTGATCGCAGAGCTCGCGCGGACCGATCCCGCCCGCGCCGAGGTGATCGAGAGGATCTTCCGCGGCGGGCTCCCCGTGGAGAAGAACCGCGTGTGGCCGGACCTCGAGCTCGTCATCTCCTGGCGCAGCCCCATGCTGGCGCCCTACCTGGCCCTGCTCGAGCAGCACTTGCCGGGTGTGCCGGGCCGCGACTACCTGATGATGGCCTCGGAGGGCGTGATGGCCGTACCGCTCCACGATCGGGAGAGCGGAGGCGCCGTCGCAGTCGGCGTTCACTTCTACGAGTTCATCCCGGCCGAGCAGCACGAGCGCGCCTCGCCCGACGTGCTCCTGCCGCACGAGCTCGAGGTGGGCCGGGAGTACGTGGTGGTGCTGACCAACCCGGCCGGCCTCTATCGTTACGACATCGGCGATGTGGTGCGCGTGGTGCGCTTCGCCGGTGCGACACCCGTGATCGAGTTTCTTCACCGCGCCGGCCGGACCTGCTCGTTCACCGGAGAGAAGCTCACCGAGGCGCAGGTGACCGCGGCGGCCGCCGAAGCCGCGCTGGCCGTCGAGGTCTCGCTGACCGGCTTCACGTTGATCCCCGCGCTCGACGGCGGCCTACCGCACTATCGGTTGCTGGTGGAGGTGGACGACGGCGTCGATCGCATCGGTCTCGAGCGGCTCCTCGAGTCCTTCGAGGCTCGGCTCGGCGAGCACAACTCGGAGTATGCGGCCAAGCGCCGCTCCCTCCGGCTGGGCGCGCCAGAGCTGTGGCGCGTGGAGTCGGGCGACTACGAGCGATACCGGCGGGGCCGGGTAGAGGCTGGAGCCAGCGAGGATCAAATCAAGGACACTCATCTCACGCGGGAGGCCGCCTTCGCGGAGGCCTTCCGGGTCGTGGAGCGAATCGGTGCGGATTGAGGAGATCGGCTGGCGTCACCTGCGGATCCCGCTCAAGACGGCCTTCGCACACGCGCGTCGCGAGCGGGCGGTGAGCGAGGCGATCGTCGTCTGGGTCGAGACCGATCTCGGGATCACCGGCTGGGGCGAGATCCAGCCGCGGGCGTACGTGACCGGCGAGACCATCGAGCGGGTGCTCCAGGAGACGTGCCCGGCGATGCGGGGGCGGTGGCTGGGCGCGTCGTTCGAGACCAACGAGGAGGCGGTCTCCTTCGCACGCGCGGATCTCGACGCGGTCGGGCGGAACCTGGCCACGTTCTGCGGCTTCGAGCTGGCGCTCCTGGACGCCGCCGGACAGTGCTTCGAGATCTCTTGCGGCGATCAGCTCGGTCCGGCGCGAGCGACACCGCTTCCGGCGGGAGTGGTGATCGGCTTCGAGGTGGAGACCGAGGCGCTCGAGAAGCACGCCACCTTGTTGAGGTTCAAGAAGCGGACGCACGTGAAGGTGAAGGTGGGTCGCGACGATGACCTGGAGCGGCTCGTGATCGTGCAGCGCGTGCTGGGCGAGCTGCGCCTGCGGCTGGACGCAAACATGGCCTGGAGCGCCGAGGAGGCGATCGCGAAGCTCGCGGCCTTCCAGCGCGAGGGGGTCCGCATCGCTTCGATCGAGCAGCCGGTGCCGGCCGGCGACCTGGCGGGGATGGCGCGGGTCCGGGCCGAGAGCGGAGTGCCGGTGATGGCCGACGAGTCGCTGTGCACGATCGAGGACGCCGAGCGGCTGATCGACGCGGGCGCGGCGGACATCTTCAACATCCGTCTGGGCAAGAACGGCGGGTTCGTCGGATCGCTCCGCCTGGTCTCCCAGGCGAAATCTCACGGGCTCGGGCTCCACCTGGGCACGATGGTCGGGGAGACTGGGATCCTGTCGGCGGCCTCCGAGCTCTTCGGCGAGCGGATCGACGCCTTCGAGTGTCTCGAGGGCAAGGGGCAGAACGAGTGGCTGCTGGCGTCGGACGTGCTGGTGGAGGGCGAGCGCCGTCGGCACGGCCTCGGCATCGCCGTGTCGCGCTCCAGCGTGCTCGCGCTGTAGCGGTCAGCGCGTCCGCTTTTCGCGGGGACCGCTCCACTTTTCGAAGAGGTCGACCTCGATCCCCACCAGCGAGAGCGCCCGCTGGGCGATGAAGTCACCCAGATCGTCGAAGGTCTCGGGCTGCTGGTAGAAGGCCGGGCTGGCGGGGAGGATCCTCGCGCCGGCCTCGGCCGCCGCCGTCATGTTGCGGAGGTGGATCAGGCTGTAGGGCGCCTCGCGGAAGACGAGCACCAGCGGGCGGTGCTCCTTGAGGGTCACGTCGGCGGCTCGCTCGATCAGGTTGGCGGCGTACCCGTGTGCGATCGCGGCGAGCGTCTTCGCGGTGCACGGCACCACGATCATTCCGTCCGCGGCCGCAGAGCCGCTGGCGATCGAGGCGGTCTGATCCCCGACCCTGTGCATCCGGAGTTGCTCGGGCTCCACCTCGTCGGCGAGCTCGGCGTAGAGCCATTCGCGGATGGTTCCCGCGAAGTTTCCGAAGGCCGTCTCCTCCTCCAGCGTCAGGCGGGCGTGCTTCGAGACGATCAGCTCGACCCGATGGCCGCCGAGGAGGAGCGCACGGATGGTGCGCACGAAGTAGAGGGCGCCGCTCGCACCCGTGGTGGCGACGATGATCCGAGCGATGACGCCTCTTAGGCCGGTTTCACGGGCGCGCGCAACGCTATACTCTTTTCGCCATGGTGTGCTGCCACCCGTACCTGCCCGTCGAGGGGCAGGAGAGCGTGTTTTCGGTGGATCCGACGGCGATCACCTTCGGCCGCGACGCCCTGTCCGAGGCCGGTGACTGGTGCCTCGCGCTGGGCGTCCGGCGCGCGGCACTCATCACCGACGCGCGCGTGGCGAAGCTCGAGCACGCCGCGGTGGTCGAGGCCTCGCTGCGCCGCGCCGGTGTCGACTTTGCGCGCTACGACGAGGTGAGGATCGAGCCTACCGATCGTTCCTTCGAGGAGGCGGCGGCCTTCGCGCGGGAAGGTGCGTTCGACGGCTTCGTGTCGGTCGGCGGCGGCTCGGTGATCGACACCGCGAAGGCGGCGAACCTCTATGCAACCCACCCTGCGTCGTTCCTCACCTACGTGAACGCACCCGTTGGGGAGGCACGCCCGGTGCCGGGGCCGCTCAAGCCGCACCTCGCCTGTCCCACCACCTCCGGCACCGGCAGCGAGTGCACCGGGATCGCGGTCTTCGATCTGCTCGCGCTCCACGCCAAGACTGGCATCGCGCACCGCCATCTCAAGCCGACGCGGGCGCTGATCGATCCGAACGCCACCGACACCCTTCCCGCCGAGGTGGTCGCCGCCAGCGGCTTCGACGTGCTCTCGCATGCGCTGGAGTCGTTCACCGCCCGTCCGTTCACTGCACGCCCGCGAGCGCCGGCGGCGCCGGCCCGACCGATGAGCCAGGGCGCCAACCCGTGGAGCGACCTGGGTTGCCGCGAGGCGCTGCGCCTGTGCGGCGCCTACCTGGTGCGCGCCGTGTCCGACGCGAGCGATCGCGAGGCGCGAGAGACATGATGTGGGCCGCGTCGCTGGCCGGGATCGCCTTCGGCAACGCCGGGGTGCACGCGCCGCACGGGATGGCGTACTCGGTCGCGGGGCTGGTGGAGCGTTACCGGAGCCCCGGCTATCCGGACGAGGAGCCGATGGTGCCCCACGGGATCTCGGTGATCGTGAATGCGCCCTCGGTGTTCCGCTGCACGGCCTCCACGTCGCCCGAGCGGCACCTCGAAGGTGCGCGCCTCCTCGGCGCCGGGATCCTGCAGGCGGCGGCCGCCGACGCGGGCAGCATCCTCGCGGAGCAGCTGACCGCGATGATGCGGGCCTGCCGGATCCCCAACGGCCTGCAGGCGCTGGGCTACGGAGAGTCGCACCTGGGCGCGCTGGTGGACGGCGCGATCGTCCAGAAGCGGCTCCTCGACAACGCGCCGCTCCCGATGACCCGCGACGTGCTGAGCGACCTCTATCGAGGCGCGCTCACGCTCTGGTGACGCCATGCCGACCCGCGCGGAGTACCCGGCGTCTCTCGAGATCACGACCCGATGGTCGGACAACGACGTGTACGGTCATGTGAACAACGTGGTGTACTACGCCTTCTTCGATACGGCGGTGAACCAGTACCTAATCGAGCGGGGCGTGCTCGACCTGCGCGGTGGCGCGGTGATCGGGCTCGTGGTCGAGACCTCGTGCAGGTACGAGAAGCCGATCGCGTTTCCCGACGTGATCCACGCCGGGATCCGGGTGACCAAGATCGGGACCTCGAGCGTGCGTTACGAGGTTGGGATCTTCGCCAACGACGACGAGACCTCGGCCGCGCACGGCTATTTCGTCCACGTGTACGTCGATCGAGACACCCGGCGCCCGTCACCCCTCCCCGAGGGCCTTCGCCGCGTGCTCCAGCTTAATCTCTTGGTCTGATGTCCGATGACCCTGATGGGTGTCGACCGAAATCGCTCAGGACCGGCTGGTGCATCTCATGGAGCGATACGTGCTCCGGTGTACGCCGGAGCTCTTCGGCGACTACGACATCGGCGTCAGCGTCGTCGAGGAACGCGCGGGCTCGGTCGGTGACGGGACCAGCCTGGCCGGCGTCGTCGGGTTCGTGGGGGACCTGTGCGGGACGCTGCTTCTGTGCGCGAGCCCCGAGCTGGCTGCGGCGTCGCATCCGCTGCGGGCGCGTGCTGCGGCGGTCACCGAGCGGATGCAGTTCGACTGGGTCGGTGAGCTCGCGAACCAGCTGATGGGCCGCGTCAAGCTCCGGCTTGCGGATCACGGCATCAATCTTCGCGTGAGCGCGCCAATCTCGATCTCGGCCGAACGGCTCGTGCATCTGGGCGCCGCCGGCGAGACCTGTCGCGCTCGGTTTCGAAGGGGCTCGAGCGAGATGAAGGTCTGGGTCGATGCCGACCTCCGGGGCTCGCTCTTGTGGTCGGAGGCCTTCTATCGCGATCGGGAACCAGAGCCGGCAGTCGAGGGGACCGTGACCTTTCTGTGAGCGCCGAGGAGGAGAGGACTCGAGAATGAGCAAGAAGGTACTGGTCGTTGATGACTCGCTGACCGTGCGCGAGCACGTCTCCGCAGCCCTCGCGAGCAGCGGATTCGAGGTGATCGGCGCTCAGGACGGCATCGACGGGCTCGAGAAGCTGAGCGCCTGTGAGGACGTGGTCCTGGTGTTCTGCGACGTCAACATGCCCCGCATGAACGGCCTCGAGATGATCGAGGAGGTGAAGCGGATGGAGAAATACGCCGACCTCCCGATCGTCATGCTGACCACCGAGGGGCGGGCCGATCTGGTGCGAAGGGCCAAGGAGGCCGGCGCGAGGGCCTGGATCGTGAAGCCGTTCAAGCCGGGCCACCTGGTCGCGGTGATGAAGAAACTGGCGAGCTGAGCGATGGTAGCCGCCGTCAAGACGAAGCCCGACGAGATCGTCCTCCTCGGGATCGGTCGACCCCCGAGCGAGCTGACGCAGTCGATCCGCGAGGCCGGTCTGGGCCTGATCGTCGCCGTCGAGCTCGCGGATCTCGAGCGCAACCTGGAGTCGATGGGCTGGAGTCTGGCGGTGCTGGACGCTAGCCTGTTCCCCTGCGGCGTCGCGCACGTGGTGGAGCGCCTCCGGCAAGCCAAGGTCGGTCGCAACACGCCCATCATCCTCCTCACCGAGGAAGCGGAGCTCCTGGAGGAGGACCCCGCCCCGCGACGGATCGAGCTCGTCGCCAAGCCCATGCACGAGCGCCTGCTGGTCCACCGGATCAAGAGCGCGCTCGAGGTGAAGCGGATGGAGGAGGCCCGGCTTCGCACCGACAACCGGCTCGCCCGCGCGCGCCGCATGGCCGGGTTCGCCAGCTGGGAGTGGAGCCTCGAGACCAACGAGTTCACCAGCGATCCCGAGCTGCTCGAGATCTTCGGCTGTCGACGCTACGCCGGGTCCGAGCAGGTCGCCGCACTCATGGAGAAGGTCCACCCCGGCGATCGCGGCCGCGCGCAGGCGGCCTGGGAGAGCCGGCGTCCCCACCAGCTCGAGTACCGACTGATCGGCGACGGGTCCAGCAAGCCGCGCGTGGTCCAGCAGGAAGCCGAGCTGGCGCAGGACGAGCCGAACGGAGAGGTCAGGCTGGTCGGGACGGTCCAGGAGATCACGCAGCTCCGTGAGGCGCAGAAGAAGGTCGCACGCCTCGCCTACTTCGACAGCCTCACCGGCCTCCCAAACCGCGCGTTTCTCTCGGAGCACTTGCTCCGCGTCATCGCCGAGGCCCGGCGCGGAAAGGATCGCATCGCGGTCATGGGGGTCGACCTCAATCTCTTCAAGCGCGTGAACGATACCCTCGGCCATGCGGCGGGAGATCTCCTGCTTCGCGAGGTCGCGAAGCGCATCAGCAGCGCCATTCGACACGGGGACGCGGTGGTGGCCAGCGGACACGGCACGATCGACGTCTTCTCCTCGGAGAGCACCGACGGCTCGAACCGAGAGAACACGGTGGTCCGGATGGGAGGCGACGAGTTCATCGTCATCCTCAACAACCTCGAGTCGGGTGAGGAGGCCGCCACCGTCGCGCGGCGCATCTCGGCCCGGCTGGCGGAAGGCGTGTGGATCGACGCGGTCGAGGTCTTCATCGGCTGCAGCATCGGGATCGCAATCTATCCCGAGAACGGCGAGTCACCGGAGCAGCTGCTCAAGCACGCCGACGCGGCGATGTACGAGGCGAAGGACAAGGGGCGCAACAACTTCCAGTTCTTCACCGACTCCATCAACGAACGGGCGCTGCGGCGCATGCGCCTCGAGAACGGGCTGCGGGGTGCCCTCTCGCGGGACGAGCTGCAGCTTCACTATCAGCCCAAGGTCGACATGCGGACGGGCGAGACCGTAGGGGCCGAAGCGCTGCTCCGCTGGGCCTCGCCCGACGGGATGATCTCACCCGGCGAGTTCATCCCCGTCGCCGAAGAGACCGGCATGATCGTGCCGATCGGTGAGTGGGTGATCCGCACCGCCTGCCGTCAGATCAAGGCCTGGGTCGACGAGGGACACCCGCGTCCGGTGGCCGTCAACGTCTCTTCACGCCAGTTCAGGGAGGTCGACTTCATCGACGTCGTGTCCTCGATCCTCGACGAGACGTCCATCCCGCGCCACCTGCTCGAGATCGAGATCACCGAGAGTCTGATCATGCAGGCGATGAGCCAGGGCAGCGTCGTGGTCCAACGGCTCAAGGACCTCGGGGTGAGCATCGCGCTCGACGACTTCGGCACCGGGTACTCGTCGCTCAGCTATCTCAGCCGGCTCCCGATCGACACGCTCAAGATCGATCTCTCGTTCGTGAAGAATCTCGAAGAGAGCGATACCTGCCGTGCCATCACCTCGGCGATCATCGCGCTGGCCCAAACGCTCGGGCTCGACCTGGTCGCCGAAGGGGTGGAGACGACGTACCAGATCGACTTCCTGCTCGGACAGGGCTGCCAGGTCTGCCAAGGTTTCAAGTTCAGCGCGGCGGTGCCCCCCGCCCAGGTGGCGACGGAATATCCGGTGGGAGGAGCGAAATAATGCCGCTCCGGCGTCGCTTCGTGTCCGTCGGCTGGAAGCTGGCCGGCTCGACGGTCGCGGTCGTCGCGGTGCTGGCGGTCGCCACCCACGTGGTGGTCAGCAACAAGGAGCGGCAGAGCCTGATGACCTCGAAGCAGGCGGGCGCAGACATGCTCATCGAGCTGTCGGCCGCCGGGCTGTCAGCGCCCCTGGCGTTCGGCGACGACCAAGGCGTGCAGGAGCAGGTCAACCTGCTCGCGGCCAACGAGGACGTCGTCTATGCCGCCGCCTGGTCGGTGTCGATGGAGGCGCCCGACCGGATCGGCGCTCGACTCGGAGAGCTCCGGCGCGACGCCATCACGATCGAGGCACCCGACCACATCCCTCGGAGCATCGAGCGGCGCCAGGGCGATCTCTCGATCGAGCGCGCGCCGGTCCTCGATCCGAGCAGGAAGACGGTCGGCGTGGTCGCCATCGGCTTCTCGCTCGAGAAGGAGCGCGCTGCGCTCGCCACCCGGCAACGCTGGAGTCTCTTGCTCTCCGCCGCGGCCGCCACCCTGCTAGCGAGCCTGCTCTTGCTGATCGCCCGCCGCTCGATCGTGAAGCCGCTGCGCGCCTTGATGGACGCCGCCCGGCGACTCGAACGGGGAGAGAGCGCGGTGATCGAGGTCGCTGCCAACGACGAGATCGGGCGTCTGACCACGGCGCTCAAGTCGATGTCCGAGGCCATCCGGGAGCGCGAGCAGAGCCTCAACGACCGCAATCGGGACATGCGCCTCATCCTCGACAACGCTGGCGAGGGGTTCCTGACGGTGCTGGCAGACGGGACGCTCTCAGAGGAGCGCTCCCGGATGCTCGAGGAGTGGTTCCCGCTGGCGCCGGGTGCCTCCGCGGCAGGGAACGCGTTCGACTACCTCGAGGCGATCGCCGGCAAGGAGACCGCCGAGTGGGTACGCCTCGGCTGGGAATCGCTCTCCGAGGGCTTCCTCCCCATCGAGGTGACGATCGAGCAGCTCCCCAAGAAGTTCGAGAACCGCGGCCGCTTCTTCGCAGTCGAGTATCGGCCCATCACCGACAGCCGCGACCCTGACCGGCTGGAGGCGGTCCTGATCGTGGTTCGCGACACCACCGCAGAGGTGGAGCGGCGTCGCTCCGAAGAGATGCAGAAGGAGGCGCTCGCGCTGTTCCAGCACTTCCTCAAGGACCGCACCGGCTTCGGAGAGTTCTTCAAGGAGTGCCGCGCCCTGGTGGAGTCGATCCGTCCGCGCGAGAGCGATCAGCGGGTCGTGTTCCGCAACATCCACACGCTGAAGGGCAACGCCGGCCTGCTCGGCCTCGAGAGCGTCTCCCGCTTCTGTCACGAGCTCGAGTCGCGGCTGAGCGACGAGGAGGGCGGGCCCACCACGACGGACATCGCGACGCTCGAGTCGCTCTGGCGGCGGATCGAGGAGACCGTGGGTCGATTGGGCGCGGACGCAGGACCGCGCTACGCGATCGAGCCGGAGGAGCACCGCGCGCTGCTCGACGCGATCCGCGCCGGCGCGCCGGCGAGCCAGCTCGAGGCGATGGTGGTGGCGCTCGCGTACGAGCCTGCGTCCCGGCGTCTGGCGCAGATCGGCGAGCAGGTGAGGGCGCTCGGAGAGCGGGTCGGCAAGCCCGAGATCCAGGTGATCGTGAAGCCGACGCCGCTCCGGCTGCCCCCGCGCCGCTGGGCCACGTTCTGGCCGGTGCTGGCCCACATCCTCCGCAACGCGGTCGATCACGGCCTCGAGACCCCTGACGAGCGCGCCCGCCTGGGCAAGACGGGCAACGGGAATATCACGCTCGCCCTCGAGGCGGTCGGGCCGGACATCGTGTTCAGCTTCGGGGACGACGGTCGCGGCATCGCCTGGGACACGCTCACGGCGAAGGCGGCCCTCCTCGGGATGGACACGGCGTCGCAGGAGGCGCTCGAGGAGATCCTGTTCTCGGGCTCGGTGTCGTCCAGGGACGAGGTGACGGAGCTGTCGGGCCGCGGCGTCGGGATGTCGGCGGTCCGGGATGCGGTCGAGTCGCTGGGTGGCCGGATCTCGATCGCCAGCGCGGCAGGAGAAGGCACCACCCTGAGGTTCTCGTTTCCGGTCACGATGCTGAAGGAGGACGCCGCGTGAGCCGGCTCCTTCACATGATCTCGGCGGTGGTCGCGCTGCAGGCGATGGCGCTCCCGGCCTACGCCGACGAGACCCCCGACCTGGAGGAGCTGCTGAGCGAGAAGGTGGTCGGTGGGGCGTCCAAGACCCTCGAGTCCGCCCACGACGCGCCGGCGACCGTCGTCACCCTGACGGCGGACGACATGCATCGCTACGGGATCCGGTCCCTCAACGAGGCGATCAACTATCTCGCGATGGGACTGATCACGCAGGATCCGCTGCACTCGGTGGAGGTGGGCGGCCGGGGCGTGCTCATCACCAGCGACTACGGCAATCACGTGCTGGTCGTCGTCGACGGCCACTCGCTCAACGAGAAGTGGGGCGGAGCGGCCTACTACGAGCAAGGGCTCGGCATCCCGCTCGAGATGATCGATCACGTGGAGCTGATCCTCGGGCCCGGCTCGGTCCTCTACGGCGGGACGGCGATGCTCGCGGTGATCAACGTGGTCACCAAGACGGCCAGGAGCAACAAGGGCCTGCATCTGTTGTCGGAGTGCGGAGTGTCTCCGGCCCAGTCGCGCGGCCAGATCGGTGAGCTCTCCCCCCAGGACGGCTACGCCTGCCGATTGGGCGCCGGGGTCGGCTTTGCCACCTCGCTCTTGGAGGTGCCGTTCGAGGTCAACGCCTACGTCGAGGGCTACTTTCAGAACGGCCCCTCGTTCACGTGGGGGCCGCAGAGCGTCGAGAACGAGGACGGAGAGCCTGCGGCGCTGGGCTCGAAGGCGGTGCCGGGTGTCTGGGAAGGCACCACGCACGATCAGTACTACACGATCGTTCCGACCGCGCACGCCCGCGTCACGTACGGCGATTTCGCGCTGTCGCTTCACCTGGAGTCCTACAAGCGTGCGACTCCGGCACCCGCGTTCAACCAGGCGCTCACCAACTTCGACGATCCGAACAGCTACGAGCTCGATCGTTGGTTCTGGGCAGACCTGAAGTACACGCGAACGATCGGTGATCACTTTCAGATGATGGCGCGCCTCTACGGCGACCTCTACGACTATCAGCAGTTCGTACGGATCGACGAGGCCTCGTTCTGCTCGGACCAGATCATCGGGACGTGCCGGACGCACCTGGTGGGTGAGGCGCGCTGGGCCGGGCTCGAGCTCCAGGGCGTCGAGGACTGGCTGGGCGACGACACGCTGACCACGATGCTGGGGGCGGAGGTGAGGCTCCGCTGGATCGGTGCGCGGCTCCAGGACATCGACGAGGGGACCGAAGAGATCGTGGACGACTCACGGGACACAGCGCTCGACGTGCCGTTCGCCGTCTACCTGCAGCAGCGATGGACGCCGTTCAACAGGGTCCAGCTGAACGCCGGAGCACGCTTCGATCGCGACCCGCGCGGCGGCGACCACATCTCACCGCGCGCCGCGGTCGTCGTCGAGAGCGGGGACGGCGGCACCTTCAAGACGGTCTACTCGGAGGCGTTTCGCTCGCCCACCTACTACGAGTACTACTACGCGGCGGTGGATCAGGAGCCCAACCCGGACCTGCGGTCCGAGACCGTGCGCTCCCTCGAGGCTTCGATCGAGCAGCGCCTGGGACGACACCGGCTGCTTCTGGGCGTGTTCCGCTCCTGGTGGAAGGACATGGTCGAGCTGCGCCTCATCAGCCAGGGCGACGAGGTCTACCAGTACCAGAACGCCTCCACGATCGATAATTATGGGTTCAACGCAGCGGTCGAAGGCAGCGTGGACGCCTTCAGCTATGGCCTGTCCTTCACCGCGGCCCACACGCGAAGGACCACGCCCGACGGCGAGACCCCGCTGACGGTGGCGCCGCAGGTCTTCGGGAACGCGCGGGTCGCCTACGATCTCCCCGGCCTGCTGCCCGAGCTCGCGCTGGCGGCCTGGGTGGTGGGCCCACGCCTGGCGGACCGCGCCCTCGACGGCGACTTTCCGATCGCCCCCGAAGCGCCCTCCGACCTCGAGGCCCGGCTCACCATCAGCGGCGAGGTGCCGCTGGTCGACGGCCTCTCGTATCGTCTCTCGGGGAGCTTCGCCTCGGCCAAGGTCAACCCATACGTGGTGGGGCCGAACCAGTCGGTGGGCTCGGAGGGCGAACCGGCGGAGCTGTCGCCGATCAACCGGCTCACCTTCTTTCTCACCCTTCAGTACCATCTGTTTCAATGAGGCGAGGGCGGGGGAGGCGTGGCACACAGCACTGCACGAAACCTCGCCCTGGCGAGCGTACTGATGCTGGCGGTCCTGCCCACCGCGTGGGCGGACGTGTCGGTCCCCCTCAAGCTGCAAGCGCAGCTGATCGCCCGCATCGCCAGCTTCGATCGCAACTTCGGTCCTCGATCGGGTGGCAACGCGCTGGTGCTCCTGATCGAGAAGCCGGGTGACGCCCACTCGACGCACGTGGTCCATGCGCTGGCGACGGCGCTCCGAGAACTGACGGACATCGGCGGCCTGCCGAAGACGATCCAGATCGTCGACTACCAGGATGCCGCCGCGCTCGCCCAGACCGTGATCCGAGCAAAGCCGGCGATCCTGTACTTCTCGGTCGGCCTGGAGGGCGAGATGAAGGCGATCGCTCGAGCGCTGAACGGCCTGGATCTGCTGACGATCGGCGCCACCGGTGTGTTCGCCGATGGAGGCGCGAACGTGGGGTTCGATCTGGAGGGCAGCCGCCCGAAGCTCGTGATCAACCTGGAGACAGCCAAGGCCCAGAACGTCGATCTCAAGGCCCAGCTGGTGAAGCTGGCCCACGTGGTGGGCCAATGACCGCGTTCAGATCGCCTTTGCGATCTTTCTCCGCGTGCTCCGGTCGGGCGCCGCCTGCACCGCGTCCTCCAGATCCTTCACCTCCGCGTCGGTGAGCGTGAATTTCTCGATGATCTGCTCCTCGATCTCGAACGCAGTCAGATCCGAGAGGATCGGGATGCCGATGTTGAGGCCGGCACCGATGCCCGCGAGCCAGCCGCCCGCCCGCTGATCCGGCGCGGCCATGGCCGAGGTCACCGAGAAGAAGCCGATGGAGGCCACCAGCACCTCGACGTCCGCGCCGCGTCTTTTGGTCGCGCTCTTCAAGACCACGGGCTCGCCGTAGAGGCAGATGGCGTACGCGTTGGAGGAGGCGCCGATCGCGAGGCGCGCCGACCTGCCCTCCATGCGGGCTACCTTCAGCATTCCGCGCTCGTTCTCGTGCGGGCGCACGTACATCACCTCGACGCCGGTGACCCCGGCCACGCCGGCGCCGGCCTCTGCGAGGTATCCGATGCCGAGCGCTCGAGCCTTGGCGTCCATCTGTCCGGCGACGTCCGGGAGCACGTTGGTCGCGAGGTGCTTGATGAAGGCGTCGCGATCCTTGCAGTCGGTGGCGGCGGTGTTGAGCGTCGCGACCAGCTTCTTGGCCGTCGCGCTCATCTTCTGGGCCTTCTCCGAGGTCTTCTCGGCCGCCTCCACCACCTGCTGCCGAGCGCTCTCGGCCACCTCCTTCGCCTTTGCGAAGGCTTCGCTCTCCTGGATCTTCTGCGCCGAGTCCTTCGCGATCTCGCCGATGGACTTCGCGTTCCTCTGCACCTCGGCAGCGAAGTCCTGTGCGATCTTCCCGGCCTTCTCGAGCATGTCGGCCCACGGGCCTTCTTTCTTCTCGTCGCTCATAGGTCTCGGATCATCTCCTCCGTCGCCAGCTGAATGCTGGCGTCGACGCACTCGTCCCGCACCCGCTGGATCGCGCGGTGCTTGGGATGCTCGAGAAAGGCCAGGTACGTCTTCCGGTTCGGGTACCAGACCAGCACTGCCAGGTCCCAGCCGGAGTGGCTGGTGTCGACCAGCACCTGCTCCGCGCGGCCCGCCCACATGGGTCGCCCGCCGACCTCGAGGATCACCTCGCGCGCGGGCGAGCCGTACTCCGCCAGGTAGCGGGCGGCCGAGACCTCGTCCTTGAAGCGGAGCAGCGACAGCATCACGACCGGCTGATCGCCGCGGGGATGGCGCAGGAAGAGGTGGAGCGTCGCCTCCGAGGGCGTCAGCGCGGCCATGCGGCCAGTCTACACCAGCTCGTCAGTAGCGATACCAGTCGGGCTTGAACGGGCCGGTCTGGGGAATGCCGAGGTAATCGGCCTGCTTCTTGGTGAGCGTGGTGAGCTTGACGCCCAGGCGCTGCAGGTGGAGCGCCGCGACCTTCTCGTCGAGCAGCTTCGGCAGCGTATAGACCCGCTTCTCGTACTTGTCCGGGTGGGTCCAGAGCTCGATCTGGGCCATCACCTGATTGGCGAACGACGTCGACATCACGAACGACGGATGGCCGGTGGCACACCCCAGGTTCATCAGCCGTCCCTGCGCCAGCAAGATGATCTTCTTCCCGTCGGGGAAGATGAAGTGGTCGACCTGCGGTTTGATGTTCTCTTCGCGGATGTCCTTCTGGGACTTGAGCCAGCCGACCTGCACCTCGGAGTCGAAGTGGCCGATGTTGGAGACGATGGCCTCGTTGTGCATCGCCTTCATGTGCTCGCCGGTGATCACGTCGGCGCAGCCGGTGCAGGTGACGAAGATGTCACCGATGGGGGCGGCCTCCTCCATCGTTGTGACCTGGTAGCCCTCCATCGCCGCCTGGAGCGCGCAGATCGGGTCGATCTCGGTGATCAGTACGCGGGCGCCCTGACCCTTGAGGGACTGGGCCACGCCCTTGCCGACGTCCCCGAACCCGCAGACGACCGCGACCTTGCCGGCGATCATGACGTCGGTGGCGCGCTTGATGCCGTCGAGCCCGGACTCACGGCAGCCGTAGAGGTTGTCGAACTTCGACTTGGTGACGGAGTCGTTGACGTTGATGGCAGGGCACTTCAGGCGCTTGTCGCGCTCCATGTGATAGAGGCGGTGGACGCCGGTGGTCGTTTCCTCGGACAGGCCTCGGATCGGATCGCTCCCCTCGAACATGGCGGCGTGCTTGTCATGCACGACCTGCGTGAGATCGCCGCCGTCGTCGAGCAGCATGTTGGGCGCCTTGCCGCCCTTGAACGCCTTGAGCTGGCGCTCGATGCAGTCGTAGTACTCGGCCTCGGTCTCGCCCTTCCAGGCGAACACGGGCACGCCGGTCTTGGCGATGGCCGACGCAGCGTGGTCCTGCGTCGAGTAGATGTTGCAGGAGCTCCACGTGACCTCGGCGCCCAGCGCCTTGAGGGTCTCGATCAGCACAGCCGTCTGGATCGTCATGTGAAGACAGCCGGCGACGCGGGCGCCGGCGAGTGGCTGCTTTGCGCCATACTCGCTCCGCAATGCCATCAGGCCCGGCATCTCGGTCTCGGCGATCTCGATCTCTTTCCGTCCCCAGTCGGCCAAACCGAGGTCGGCAACCTTGTAGGTGTTGCTCTCGTCCATGGGCGCGACAGAATCCGGGCCCGCCCCCCCTGTCAAGCTGGTAGATTCGAGAGGATGGTCTCGGTCCAGGACGAGGTCCTCAACATCCTCGTGATCGACGACGACGAGGACATGCGGCACTTCCTCACCGACATCCTCTTCTCCCACGGTCATCAGGTCATGTCGGTGGGTTCGGCCGAGGAGGGCCTGGAGCTCCTGCCCGTCACCACGTTTCAGATCGCCTTTCTCGATCAGAACCTCCCCGGGATGGAGGGCCTCGTCCTCGGCGAGTTCCTCCGCAAGAACAACCCGCACATGAAGATCGCCCTGGTCACCGGCTCCGAGGATCGGCGCCTCGATCGGATCGGCGAGTCCCACGACATCGAGGTGATCCGGAAGCCCTTCGAGGTGTCCCAGATCCTCGATCTGATCACCGCATTCCGAACCGACGCCGAGGCTCGCCACGTCGAGCGCCAGAAGCGGGCCGATCCCCAGTACCTGCTCCCGCTGGCGAGCTTCCTCGCCGACCTCCCCGCGACCTTCGACATCCCGAACCTGCCCAAGCGCGTCGAGGAGCGGCTGGTCGCCACGGTCCGCGACGCCCTGGTGGAGCTCCGCTCGGTCAGCCGCTACAACGAGCGCGCGCGCGCGATCGCGTTCTCGGGCCTGCTGGCCCTCCAGGTGCTCGGCGTGAAGCCACCCAAGGGCGGGAGCGGCAAGACGTTGATCGAGGAGTACGACGCATTGATGCGGACGCACGGGCGCAAGCCCGACTTCAGCGTCGACCGCGAGAGCGAGGATCGCTCCCCGTGAGACGGGCGCTCGCGATCCTGGTGGCTGTCCTGGCGATCGCGGTCGCTCCGCTTCGCGCCGTCCAGAGCGATCGCAGCGATCACGCCACCGTCTCGGCGCTGGACGCCGCGATTCAAACGCCCGATCTGCCCGCGCCCCTGGTGCTGGCGCCGCGGGTGCCGCTCGCGGGAGGCGGTCACGCGTTCGAGCGCGAGGTACCCTCTTCGACCCGCCGCCGGGGCGCGCTCGCGCTCGACGTGACTGCGGGCTCCCGCCGCCTCCTCTCCCGCTCGCGACCGAGGCGCCACGTACCTCGAATGGCCTCCAGCGATCCCGACCCCGGCTGATCCTCCTCGAACACCACCGCTCGATTGGCACGGATCGCGGGCGCCGTTGCGCCCGGAGGTACCTATGTCCGACGAAGAGAAGATCGAAGAGACCGAGAAGGCTCAGAGTGTTGGCTGGCTGGCCTTCGTGCTGTTCGGAGCACCGCTGCTGATCATCATCATCCTCGCTGCGCTCAAGGTGATCTGATCTCAGTACGCAAACACATAGATCCCGATCGGTAGACGGACCTCGACCATCCAGACGTCGCGGTCGTCCATCGCGGCCGGGTCGCCGGTCAACCGCCGGTGCCACTCGAAGCCGAGGATCGTGTAGCCCACCGAGAGATGGATGAACGTGTCGGCATCCTCGTCGACGGAGAGGCCACCCTGCGCCCAGACGCCGGACCACAAGTGGGAGAGGCCGAGCTCCAGGCCGCCGGCGATACCGACCGGGCCCGAGGCCTCGATCGTCGCGCCGGCGGTGAAGAACATCGGCTCGTGCGCGGAGAGGATCCCGGCGCGGCCTCGGACGAAGAAGCGACGCGGGATGCCGTCGATACCGGCGACCGCGAACGCGACTTGAACCTCGGCGTCCCAGGTCACTCCGGTGCGGAGCGCCTGATCGACCTTCTTGCCGGGTGCGGCGGAGACGGAGGCCGGGATGAGGAGAACAACGAGAACGATCCATCCCGGTGGCTTCACGCCACTGGGATGGATCGGCGAAGCCAACTCAGGGCGCCTCGGTCTCGGTGCAGTTGCTGAGACCCGACTCGGTGACCTGGCAGACGTAGATCTTCCGGAGCGCGCCGAACAGGAGCCCGTCGTTTCGGGAGATGACGATACGGTCGCCTCCGACCGTCGCCATGCCGCCATAAGCGCAGGCGCTCAGCGACACCGCGCTCGCCATCAGAGCCCCGACCACAAACACACTACGCGCGATCTTCTTCATGACCCGCAGTTCCTCCCTTTTCTGAATCGGCAGTTGCCGTCCGTGGGGCCCGTAGCCGCTCCGGCCGCTACGGTCAATGGTTTGGCGGGCATCGGATGCCGAGGGGCGGGTGTTTGATCACAGCGAGCCGTGCCACAATTCGGCGGTGCGGCGCGCGTGGATGCTCCTGGCGGTGGCATGCCTGGGCGGATGCCCGGGAGAGGCACGTGCGCCTGCGCCGATGGTCGACGCGGGGCCCGATCAAACCGTTCACCCGGGCGAGACCGTGGAGCTTCACGGGATGGTCACCCCCACCGAGGGGAGCCAGCTGTCGATCGAGTGGACCGAGATCTCCGGTGCCGGCGTCGCGCTGGAGGATGCAGGCCGAGAGACGGCTCGCTTCGTGGCGCCCTCGGTCACAGGGACCCTGGTCTTCGCGCTCAGCGCTGCCCACGCCGGCGGAGCGACGGGGATCGACTTCGTCACCATCACCGTCGACCTCGAGAATCGCCCGCCGGTGGTTTCGGCGGGGCCGGCACAGACGGTGGTGTCGCTCGATCGCGTGATCCTGAGCGGCGCAGCCGACGACACGGACGGCTCGATCGCCTCCCTCCTTTGGCGTCAAACCGGTGGCCCGCTGGTGGCGCTCTCGGGGGTGAACGGAGAGACGCCGACGTTCATCGCGCCGGCGACAGCGGAGATCGCGACGCTCCTGTTCGACTTCATCGCGACCGACGACCGCGGAGCGTCGAGCACCGCGTCGACCCGCGTCACCGTCGTGCCGCGCGTGATCCCCGGGAACATCGCGCCGATGGTGGACGCCGGGCCGGATCAGACGGTCGACGAGCGGACCTCGGTCTCCTTGACCGGCACCGCGACCGATGCGGACGGTCGGATCGCGACGATCGCGTGGACGCAGCTCTCCGGCCCGGCGATCGTGCTCACCTCTACGAGCACGCTCCTCACCAGGTTCGACGCCCCCGGCGTTCCGGTGGTGACCGATCTCCTCTTCGAGCTGGCGGTGACGGACGATCGCGGCGCCCGCGTCGCCGATCGCACGCGGGTCACCGTCCGGCCGCTCTCGGTCCCCAACGAGCCGCCGATCGCCGATGCGGGCGCGGATCAGACGGTGGTGCAGAACACGGCGGTGACGCTGGCGGGCGGGGGGAGCGATCCCGACGGCTCGATCGCCGGGTACGCCTGGCGCCAGGTGGCGGGACCGGCGGTGACGTTGTCCGGAGCAGCGATGGCTTCGGCCGGCTTCACCGCGCCGCCGGCCGAGTGCGATCTCCTGCTCGTGTTCGAGCTGACGGTGACCGACAACGAGGGCGCGACCGGCCGCGACACGGTCGTGGTGATCGTGACGGCCGGCCCCGGTCCCTCGCTCTCGATGGGGGAGGTGCTCGACTTCGAGGACGCCGCCGGCGGCGGGATGGAGCCCTCGGGATCGTCGCTGTGGGAGCGCGGCGTTCCCACGAGCGGTCCGAACCGCGCCTACTCGGGGCTCGCGGTGTGGGGCACCGACCTCGTCGGATCGTATCCCAACGGCGCCGAAGCCTACCTCCGCTTCCCGATCATCGATCTGACGGGCGCGATCGATCCGACGCTCTCGTTCCGCCTCTGGCTGCGCACCGGCGCGGGCGACGGCGCCTCCCTCCAGGTCCACGACGACATCCTCGGCTGGATCGCCCTTCCCAACCCCGTGCCCAGCTACGACGCGAACCAGGGCGGCGTCGGCGTCTGGACCCGGAAGGGCTACCACGATCGATACGCGCTGATGAGCGCCTCGCTGGCGGCGTTCGTGGGGCGGCGCGTCTGCGTCCGCCTCGTCTTCCGCTCCGACGCCGCCGGCGTCGCGGCCGGCGCCTATGTCGACGACGCCTCCGTGTTCGAGGAGACCGACGATCCCGATCAGGACGGGATCCCCGGTGTGGAGAGCGAGCTGATCCTGGGCACCGATCCGTTCCGCCGTGACACCGACGGCGACGGGGTCATGGACGGCGCCGAGATCGCGGCCGGGACCGATCCGCTGGACCCGGCGTGGTACGTGGGCGCGCCCGTGCTCGCCGCCGGCACCCGCCTGAACTTCGAGGGCTCACGGCAGGGCGTCGCCACCGACGGCACGCTCTGGGAGCACGGCGTCCCGACGGCCGCGCCCGGCCGCGCGAGCTCCGGCAGCTGGGCGTGGGCGACCGATCTCGACGCCGACTACTTCCCCGAGGCGCGCGAGTATCTGTACCTCCCGCGGATCGATCTGCGCTTCACCACGGATCCCACCCTCAGCTTCCGCCTCTGGATGCGGACCGGCGCGGCCGACGGCCTCAGCCTCGAGCTCGCCGGCCCGGGGATGGGCTGGGTTCCGCTGCTCGCCGACGCGCCGGAGCAGGAGGGGATCGATCCTGCCGGGAGGGTGGCGTGGGCCAACCACGGATATCAGTCGACGTACGAGCTGGCCGCGGTCTCCCTCACGCCCTACGTCGGCGATTACGTGCGCGTGCGGTTGGTGTTCCGCTCCGACGCGAGCGGTCAGGGGCCCGGCGTCGCGATCGACGATGTCGCGCTCACCGAGGAGGGCGCCGATCCGGACAGCGACGGCATCCCGGGCGTGCTCGACGAGATGATGGCGGCCGGCACCGATCCGTTCGTCACGGACACCGACGGTGACGGTACGTTCGACGGCGTCGAGCTGCAGGATCAGACCGATCCTCTGAACCCCGCCTGGTATGCGGGCGCGCCGGGGATCCAGTCCGGCTCGGGCAACGACTTCGAGTCGAGCGGCGGCGGGTGCGCGACCACCGGCGATCTGTGGGAGCACGCCGTGATCACCGGCGGCCCCGGTCGCGCGCACTCGGGGAGCTGGGGCTGGGCGACGCGGGCCGGCGCGGACTACTTCGCCAACGCGAACGAGTATCTCTATCTTCCGAGGATCGATCTCACCGTCGCGAACTCACCCACGCTCTCCCTTCGGATCTGGCTCAGCACGGGGAGCGGCGACGGGCTCGACCTGGAGATCGAGGACGCCAGCGGCTGGACCCCGATCGCGCCGGTCGTGACCGCCTACGACGGGCTGAGCGGGGGCACGCCCGCCTGGACCGCGCAGGGCTATCGGAGCAGCTATGCGCTGGTGATCTTCTCGCTCGCCCCGTGGGCGGGCACCCAGGTCAACGCCCGCCTGGTCTTCCGCTCCGATGCCTCCGGCCAGGGCCCGGGCGCTTTCGTCGACGATCTCGAGGTCTACGACGAGACCGACAATCCCGATCGCGATCTCCTCCTCGGCGTCCTCGACGAGCTCAACACCTACGGGACCGATCCCTTCCTCGAGGACACCGACGGCGACGCGGAGCGGGACGGCGCCGAGGTCACGGCGGGCACCGATCCGCTCGATCCCGCCAGCCTGCCGGCGGCCGTCCCCCTCACGCCGGGTGCGCACCTCACCTTCGACACGAACCGCGGCGGCCTGGCGACGCTGGCGGTACCCCCGCTGCTCCCGGTGGCCGGATCCCTCTGGGAGTACGGGACGCCGACCAGCGGACCGGGCGTCGCGTACAACGGCACGCGCGTGTGGGCCACGAAGCTCGCCACCGACTACTTCGAGGAGGCGCGCGAGTACCTGTACCTTCCGCCGATCGACGTCCTCGGGATGATCAATCCGACCCTGAGCTTCCGCCTCTGGTCGTCCGCGAGCGCCGGCGACGGTCTCAGCCTCGAGGTCCTGATCCCCGGCGTCGGCTGGGGCCCGGTCGTGCCTGCGTTCCCGGCCCGCGACGGGACCGATCCGCTGGGCCGTCTCGTCTGGCGCAATCAGGGCGGGCCGTCCCAGTACGCGCTCGCAGCCGCGTCGCTCCAGCTCTACACGACCCACATCATCCATCTCCGGTTGGCCTTCCGGAGCGGGCCGGGCGGAATCGGGTGCGGGCGCCTTCGTCGACGATCTGCGGCTCGATCTGGAGGCCTCCGATCCCGATGGCGACGGGCTCTTCGGCGTGATCATGGAGCACCAGCTCTACGGTACCGATCCGTTCCTCGCCGACACGGACGGCGACGGCGTGGACGATGGCGTCGAGGTGACGAACGGGACCGATCCGCTCGATCCTATGAGCCACTGATCTTCTGGCCGAGCGCGATGAGCTCCTCGTAGGGGAGGTTGCCGAGCAACGAGTAATACGTGCCGTCGTGCACGAAGGCGTACGACGACATGAGCGGCCCGAGGATCAGGCGGCCGTCCTCCTGGCCGGCCTTGATCGGCAGGCCGTACTCGGGGACCGACATTCCGTTGCTCGCGAACGCCGTCACCAGGACGAAGTGCACGCCGCGCTCGTAGCGCGCGCAATAGGCGGGGATGGGGCCCGCGGCGCGGACGATCTTCCTGCGGACCAGACCGAGCGCATTGGTGTCGGGGAGGATCAGCGGGAACTTGACCTCCTTCCGCATGCGCTCCTCCTCCCAGGCCGCTCCGCTCAGGTCCCAGTCGGAGATCAGCGTGTCGGCCGGGAGGGCGATCGTGAACGTCGAGTCGTCGATGTCGGTGTTGAACGCGATGCGATCGTATCGATACCCATAGGTGACGTCGCCCTCGAACTCGCTCTCGCCGGCGACCGCGAAGGAGTACTTGTCGTAGACCTTCGTGAAGCCGCGGTGATTCCATCCGTTCCTGGCCTTCGCGTTGTGCCAGAGCGTGAGCGTGGCGAGGCCGGCGACCTTCGTGCTGCCGCTGATGTGATAGTCGAAGTGGGCCAGGTCGCGGCGGTACTGGTACTCGATCAAGCGATCCGCGTCGTCGCCCTCCGGAAGGTGGAGACCGCGGAAGCGGATGGCCCAGCGGAGCTGCGGGTAGTGGTAGATCAGCGTCTCACCGTCGTACGTCGCGGTGGTGCCGGCCCACTCGAGCGGCTCGGCGATGCGCGCGGCGAAGCGATTGGGACGGGCGTAGATGACGTCCGTCTTCACCTCTTCGTCCTCGGGGAGGAGGCCCTTCTCGACGATCGTGCCCTCGAACGAGTTGACCTGATGCAGGTTTCGCACGATGCGCTTGAGCTGATAGTCCTGCCAGGCGTAGGCGGGGCTGCAGGCGATCAGGGTCAGCAGACCTGCCAAGATGAGCGTTCGTTTCATGTGTTGTCCTCCCTGAGAAAGATGGTCTTGGCGAGATCGAGCCAGCCGTGGAGGCCGATCCGCACCGGGTTCTTGCCGATCGCGCGATCGATGCCATAGCGGACCGGCTCCGACAGCTCGGTGAACGTGCCGAAGAGGCGGTCCCAGATGATGAGCACCCCGCCGAAGTTCCGGTCGCGATAGCGATCGTTCGCGCCGTGATGAACACGGTGATGGCGGGGTGTGTTGAAGAGGAGCTCGAGCGGGCCGAGGCGCGGCACGAGCTCGGTGTGAAGCAGGGCCTGATAGAACAGGCTGAAGAACTGGGTGAGCAGCACCATGATCGGATCGAAGCCGACCAGCACGAGCGGTAGCCAGAAAGGGAAGGCCACGAACGGCGTCCAGGTCTGGCGGAGCGCGACCGAGAGATCGAAGCGCGGCGCCGAGTGGTGGGTGACGTGAGAGGCCCACAGGAGAGAAGCGCGGTGGCTGGTGCGATGAAAGACGTAGAACGTGAGATCCTCCAGGAAGAAGAGGGCGATCCAGGCCGCCCAGCCGCGGTGCGAGGTCGGGATCGAGCCAGTACGATCCCAGATCGAAGAGCGCGTGATCGTGGACGGCCGAGTAGATGTCGAACAGGAGCGGCGCCCACAGCGACGTGATGACCAGGTACCCGGCGTAGACGCCAAAGTTCTCGACGGCGCCGCGCGGGTCCCGGCGGACGAGCTGCTCCAGGATCGCCAGGCCGACGATCAGCCCGATGAAGGCCCAACCGATCACTTCCCTTTGCCTCTCTTCCTCGGCTCGAGCCCTTGGGTGAAGAGCTTGGCGATCGCCTTGACGGCTTCGGAGTGATCGAGGCCCAGGTGCTTGGCGCCGATCAGCCGCTCGACGATGAAGTAGTTGGCGAACTGCATGTACACGATCGTGAAGGCGACGGCGGGATCCAGCCCGGCGGGGAGCGCGCGCTCCTTGCGGAGCTCGTCGAAGCGCGGCTTCATCAGGAAGTCGAACTTGCCCGCCAGGTTCTCGTAGTGGGGGCGGACGTGCTTGCCGTCGAACTCGGCGATGTCTACGTAGACGAGCGTGAGATAGTCGACGTGGCGATCGACCATCTCTCCGATCGCCTCGCCCATCGCCTCCAGGTCGTCGGGGAAGCGGCGCTTCCGGATCACCTCGGCGAGCGGCTCGCTGTCGGCCGCGAAGTCCGCGTAGAGTCGCTGGACCAGCGAGGCGAAGATCGGCTCCTTGCCGCTGAAGTGGTTGTAGATGTTGCCGAGGGAGACGCCGGCCTCGTCGGCGATGTCGCGCAGCCCCACGCCGTGGAAGCCGCGACGGGTGAACAGAGCCCGCGCAGCGTCCTGGATGCGCCGCACGCGCTCGGCCATCTTCTTGTCGTCCAGCTTGGGCATTAAAAACGAACGTACGTTCGTTTTTTATGAGCAGGCCGTCAAGCGGGTGCGAGCGCTTACAGGCCGAAGCGGAGATACCCCCGCATAGATCGTCCGATGGCGCGAAATCGCGTCTTTTGAGGAGATCGGGCGGGATGGATCGGCCTGCGGTGCGCGCTCGGTCCGCGCTGGTGGCGCTGGTGGCGCTCGTCGCGCTCGCGCCCGCGACCGCCCGCGCGGACGGCGCCTTCCCCGACTCGCTCCAGATCTTCGCGCCGCGCGACGCCCCCGAGCGGATCGTGCTGGCGACCAACTTCGGTCTGGTGACGACCGAGGACGGGGGCGCGACCTGGGACCTGGTCTGCGAGAACGCGGTCGCGTTCGGCGCGTATCTGTACCAGATGGGCGCGGCGCCCGCGGATCGTCTCTATGCGGTCGGCTTCGAGGTGCCGGTCGTCTCCTCCAGCAGCACCGCCTGCGACTTCAGCGTCGCGAGCTTCGATCCGAGCGTCGACTACGGCCGCGACGTGTTCCCCGACCCGACCGATCCGCTCCACGTGCTCGCGCTCGATCTCCCGGCGATCGACAGCGAGCGCTCGCATCTCTTCGAGTCCCGGGACGGCGGCGTGTCGTTCGCCGGGCCGACCTTCACGGCCCCCGACGGCGCGCGGCTGACCGGTGTCGAGATCGCGGCGAGCGATCCGCGGTTCGTGTATCTCACGATGTCCTCTGCTCCGATGGTGGTGCCGCGTCTGGTCCGATCGATCGACGGGGGGGAGACCTTCGAGACGATCGATCTCTCGAGCGACCTCGGCGAGCGCATCCCGTATCTCGGCGCGGTGGATCCGGAGGACCCGCGCCGCCTCTTCCTGCGGCTCATCGGCATGCGGAGCGATGCGCTGGCCCTCAGCGAGGACGGGGGGACCTCCTTCGAGATCGTGCTCGACGAGGCGGACCAGCTCTCGGCGCTCCTCATCCTGCCGGGCGGCACGGTCCTGGTCGGTGACGTCTACGGCGGCGGCGGGCACCTCTCCACGGACGGCGGACGCACCTTCGAGGACTGGCCGAGCCCGATCCACGTGAGAGCACTCGCGGCCCGGGGCGGGCAGCTCTACGCGGCGGCCGACGACGCGGCCGACGGCTTCGCGCTCGGCGTCTCCGATGACCTCGGTCAATCGTGGCGCCCGCTCCTGCACTTCGCCGACATCCGTGGACCGAAGCCCTGTGTCGAGGCTGCCTGCGCCGATGCGTTCGACATGTTGCTCGCCCGGCTGACGGGGCCGCCGGTGGGCGGGATCGACCTTCCCGTGCCGCGCGACCGGGGCTGCGGGTGTACCGGCGTCGAGGCGGCGCAGGAGGGCGCAGGTGGTCTGATCGCGATGGCGGCGCTCCTCGGGATGGTGCGGCGGCGCCGATCGCGACGAGGTCGCGCGAAGCTCACCGCAGGCAGCGGTGGCTGATCTCCTCGGTGCTCCGGGCCTCGCGCACGCAGGCGAGCGCCCCCGGGGGCGCCGGAAGACCGACGCACGCGTCGAGCTGGCCGGCCAGGGTCCGATGAAGGGCCCGCTTCTTCCGATCCTCGAGGGCGTGGTCGCGGAAGCCCTGGCCGGCCAGCTCGAGCTCGACGATCCGATCCAGGACCTGGGAGCAGAGCTCGGCGCTGGCCCGCTCCCGGGTACAGGACGCGAGCGCGAAGGTGAACAGCAGGGCGTGGAGGATGACGTTTTTCATCGCGTGAAGTGGACCCGGATCGGCGGGGAGGTGGCGCTGATGGCGTGGCCGGCGCGATCCTGGGCCGGCACGAAGCGGGTCCGGAGCGCGCACGCCATCGCTCTCGGCCCGAACCCGTGTCCCGGGTCCGCCACCACGCTCGCCGACGCGGTGGAGCCGTCCGCGCGCACGACCACGCGGATCACGACGGCTTGATCGAAGATGTCCTCGGTCTCTGCCTCGCGGGGCCACGTGCACCTCCACTCGTCGCCGTCGAGCCGCACCGGGCTCGAGAGGTCGGGACCGCTGGGCGGCTCGGGATCCGGATCGGGCGGGGTCAGGACCGCGTGCGTGCTGGTGCCCCGCGCGGTGGTGATCCCTCCGGCGTACATATCCGCGGTGCCGGTCACGAAGGTGTCGCCGGTGAGATCGACGGCCGTGTCGGGGAGAGCGGTGATGATCCGCCCGGCCTGCGCCGGAGGCGGCGGCGCGGTGTGGGACCGTCGCCGGACCGGATCTCGCTTGGCGAGGGGCGGCGGCGGCTCGGGAGGCGGAGGCGGAGGCTCGGGAGGCGGCGGCGCCAGCTCGAGCTCGTCCCGCTGGTCGAGCTCCTGGCGCACCCGGACGGCCAGGCTGGCGCTCCACGATTCGAGCGAGGGACCGGTGAAGCGAGCGACCAACCACAAGCCTCCGTGCACGGCGAGCGCCAGCCACGAGCAGAGGAGCCCGGCGAGCAAGGGTCGGCCCGCGCGCCCTCCGAACACGATGTCGACGATGCGCGGCGACTTTGCCGGCTCGAGTGCGTTCAAGGTGATGACTCCTCATCGGGCAAGGCGCCGAAGGCCACCCGGCTGATGCCGCCCTGTTTGAGGAGATCGAGCACCTTGATGACACGCCGGTGGGGCACGGCGCCGTCGGCGTTGATGACGGCGCGGACCTCCCGATCGCGCTCGAAGGCGGCCCGCGCCAGCTCACGGATCGCGTCATCGCCGCCGGCGGGCGCACCGTTGACCAGCGTGGGACCTTCGACCGGCAGGATCACCGAGAAGATGACCTGCACCTCCTCGCTCTCCGACGCCGACGGAAGGTCCAACGGGACCGCCGGGGTCACGATGAGCTTCGCGGTGACGATGAAGATGATGAGCAAGACCAACGTGACGTCCACCAGCGGGGTCACGTTGATGCCCGCGATGAGGCCGCCGGGATCTTGGGACTGACCGGCCATGGCTAGGCCACCTCGTCTTTCGTCGCCGGAGGGTTCGCGAGGTACGCGAGCACCAGGTTCGAGAGGACGTCGGCCCCCGAGAGCAGGCTCACGACGCGGCGCTGGAAATAGTTGTAGGCCGCCACCGCCGGGATCGCGACGGCGATGCCCACGGCGGTCGCGACCAGCGCCTCGGCGATCCCGGCCATGACGGCCTGGGAGGCGGCCTGGCTGGCGCCCTTGGCCGCCCCGGACGTGCCGTGACCCAGCTCCTCGAAGGCCTGGATCACACCGATGACGGTCCCGAACAGACCGATGAACGGGGCGTTGTTTCCCAGCGTGCCGAGATACGCGAGCCGCTTCTCCAGCCGGCTTCGCTCGAGCGCGATCCGGCTGCTCATGGCCTTGTCGACCGCCGCGGAGCCCAGGTGGGCGAGGCGAAGGCCCGCGGCGGCGATCGAGGCGGCGACCGAACCCCAACGCTCGAGGTCGGCGATGGCCTGCTGGATCTTGCCGGCCGAGAGGCGCCGGTCGAGCTCCAGGGCCATCGCGTGAAGGTCGCCGCCTCGCTGCCGGTAGCAGAGCCACCGCTCGAAGACGATGGCCCAGCTCACGAGCGAGAGCACGCCCAGGAACCACAGGACCCAGGAGGCGCCGGCGGAGATGAAGACGTGCTTGATCGCTTCGACGGTGTTCATTCGAACGGGCACTCCCCTTCACCGTTCATGTGGCCCTGCGTCTTGAGCTGCGATCGCAGGTAGTCCCACATGGTGTTGAGCGGCGTGATCGGCGAGCCCCCGAGCTGATAGCGGTCGTCGATCTCCGCCAGCTTCGAGGGCGCGACGGCCTGGAGCTCGGCCTTGTCGACCGAGCCGTCGAGGTTCAGGTCGCAGTCGGCCAGCCACTGGGCCAGCCGGAGGACGCCGCCCTCGTCTCCCTCCGGGAAGCCGTTGAAGAAGATGTGATCCCCGTGGATGGTGGCGGTCACGTTCTGGGTGGCGCCGTCGGAGACGCTGAAGCCGGGGACGCCGTCGTTCTCGCAGGGCCCGAAGTGCGTCGCCGCGTCCGCGGGGAAGGTGAACGTGATCGACGTGTTCGCGTAGCAGGGATCGCCGGCCGAGTTGGTCCCGGCAGCGGTGGCCGTCCCGGGCATCGCCAGGGTCGCCGGCGGGCACGACATTCCGTCGGGCTTGGAGAGCGTGCCGGTGATGAAGTACGTCAGCCCGCTCGACTTCATCATGTCGTAGTCGGTCTGGCTGACGCTCGGGTCGAGCTTGGCGGTCGCCGACGCAGCCGGCGTCGAGTAGTTGAACTCCCAGTGACCGGTCTTGAGGTTGTCGAGGGTCCACAGCGACTTGCCCGCCGCCGGGATCGTGGTCATGTCGATGACGAAGACGTCGGCGCCCTTCGCCTGGATCGTGTTGTCCGTGGAGAACTGGATGTCGATGTTACCGACGGTGGCGATGAACTTGTCGTAGCGGACCTCCCAACCGTCCTTGATGTTCTCCTCGTCCTGCCCCGGGTCGAGGCCGCCGGTGATCGTGTCCTCGGCCTCGAGGAGGACCGTGAGGCTTCCGGTCCCTCCGTTTCCGTCGCCGTCGTCGTCCGATCCGCTGTTGCAGGCCGTAAGGCCCGAAAGCGCGAGCACCCCGCTCACGCCGGCGATCCAGGTTGTGCAAGTCTTCCTACGCATATTCGTTTCCTTTCTGATGCCCCTCAGGGGGCGGTGCTGAACTCGAAGACCGGGCGGGTGCCAGCCACCAAGGCTGCTCGCACGGCCCGGGCGCCCTGGCTGTTCGGATCGGCGCCGAGCGTCGTGAAGTCGACGCCGGTGAGCCAGCCGATCGGGTCGAACCGCACGGTGAGACCCGTGTCCGACTCGGTGATGTCGTGCTCGAAGGTGTCGCTCGTGCTCTTGCGGACGACGGAGACGCCGATCTCCGTGTCGTCGCTCTGCTGGATGGCGAGCGCGATCGAGAACGGGATCGACGTCCCGTCCCTGGTCGCGACGCCCTCGATCCTCACGGAGTTGCCGCCCAGACTCTCGGCGGACGGGAGCACGCGCGCGGTCTGCTCCGTGAGCAGCGAGGTGATCCCGAGGTCGAACATCCAAGAGCGCACGAAGCCCGTGACGCCGTCGAGGGACCCCGCGTCGCGCGGATCCGGATCGAGCGCGTCCACGACCGTGCTGTCGACCCACTCCATTCGCGCCCGCTCGCAGAGCGCGCCGGCCGTGAAGCCCGGGCAGAGATAGAGGGGTCCGAACGCGAGCTGGGCCTGCGCGAGCTCGATCGACCAGCCGTCCGGCGTCTCACCCCGGTCGCGGCCCGCGACACCTGCGACGCGAAGCGGGAACGAGACCTCGGCCTGTCCCGTGTCGATGCAGCCGGCGGTGACGAGCACGAGGCCGAGGAGCGGCGCGCACCTCATAGCGACACCCCCAGCGTGAGCAGCCAGGCGCGCGGCGAGCCGGCCGCCAGATGAATCGCCGGTGTGCGGGTCCGGATGCCCTCCGGATCCCAGCTCGACGCGAACGTGAACTCGCTGGCCGCGTAGCGGGTGTCGAGGATGTTGAAGACCTCGAAGTCGAGCGCGAACGGTCCAAAGCCGATCCCGCCGGAGGCGTCGAGCAGTGAGACCGGATCCGCGAAGGTCCCGAACGGCAGCGGACGCGGTGAGAGGAACGAGTAGCCGAGCCCGAGGTGCCCGGTGAGGTCCCACGGTCCGAGCCGATGAACGAGCGTCGACCGCGCGCCCAGATCGAGCCGCACCACGATCGGGGGCACGAACGGGAGGCTCTGTCCCGACTGAAACGGTGGCTCGGGCTCCTCGGCGGTGGGCGGCGGCGGATCGAGGAGCTGGGCGTGGACGTAGGTCACCGAGAGCGCGCCGATCAGCCAGTCGGTGGGGCGGAGCTGCGCGTGGACCACCGCGCCCAGCCGGCGGGTACCGCCGATGCGCTCGAGGCGTCCCTCCTCGGCGTCGAAGGCGACGTCGTCGGAGAGCTGCGTGTAGTAGCCGGAGACGGTGAGCTGGTAGCGGTCCTCGAACGCCATCCGCAGGCCGAGGTCCGCAGAGCGAACCTTGGAGTACGGCGCCTCCTCGCCGTCCTCGAGCTGGCGCGCCTGCGGCGAGCGGTAGCCCTCGCCGTAGGCGCCGCGAAGGGAGAGCCAGTCGAGCGCCTTGAGCTCGGCGCTGGCGCGGGGACCGAAGGCCAGCCCCAGCGCGGTGCGGCGGAAGCCGACGATGAACGTATCCTTGGGTCGGATCGCCGGCACGAAGTTCCCCAGGCGATCGTCGATCTCGTAGTTGAGGACGTCGCCGCGCAGGCCCAGACGAAGCCGCAAGAGCGCGCCCAGGCGCCAGTCGAGGTCGCCATAGAAGCCGAGATCGGCGCCGAGGATCGAGGCGTCGACGCGCTTGTCCCAGGTCTGATTCCGCACCGCGGCGTCGAGAAGGTTCTGGGCCTGGTCGATCTCGTCGATCCGCCCGTCGACACCGAGCTCGATCGTGCCGCGCACCCAGCCCGCCGGCGAAAGCGCGGGCGAGAGGTAGCGACCCGAGAGGCCGAGGGAGCGGGTCCGGTTCTGCTGCTCGATCAGATCGCCGCGGCCGGCGACGTTGGCGAGGGTCTGGGAGCGCTGGATGAAGCCGGTGAAGTTCTCCTGGAGGCGGAAGTTGTCGAGCCCCACCCAGAGCCCGATGCTGGCGTTGTCGCCGGCCGAGCCCCGGTACTCCGCGAAGCCGCCCGCCAGCGCGCGGCCCGCGAAGGCGTTCTGTCGCTGCGCCGTCGGATACGGGTAGACGTCGAAGAAGCCGATCTGGCCCGAGTCGACGTCGCTCTGGCGAACCACGCCGGCGAGGTCGGAGCGCGCCGCGTACAGGATCCCGAGGACCCGGTAGCGCCAGGCGCCCGATCCGAAGACCGACTGCACCAGCGCGCTGCCGCTCTGCCCCTGGCGGTTCTCGCCGAAGCCGTCGCTCCTGTTGTACTCGACCGCGCCGAAGGTGCCGCGGTCCTCGCCCGGCGGCGCCCAGACGAGCGTCTCACGGAAGGTGTTGAAGGCGCCGTAGCCCGACTTCAGCTCCCACCCGCGGTGCTCGACGCCCAGCTCGAGCTCCATCGATCCGGCGACCGCGAAGTCGCCCTGTCGCGGGTCGTAGACGCCCTCGGAGGCGTGGAGCTCGTCGACCGTGTCGGCGATCAGGAAGCCGAGAATCCGCGTAGCCCTGACCGTGGATGTGCGAGGGCATGTTGATCGGGATGCCGCCGACCCGGAACTCGATGTCCTGTCCGTGCTCGGCGTCGAAGCCGCGCAGCATGTAGCTGTGGGCTACCGCGAGGCCTTCGGGCCGCGCGATGTAGAGCCCGGGCGCGGTGCGGAGGACCTCGGCGCCCTCCTGGCGCGGAGCGGCGGCCAGCACCTCGCGCTCCACCGTGAAGTCGCTGGCGCTGCGCTGCTCCTCGCGGAGCTTGCGGACGCCGTGGACGGTCACGTCGATCGCGTGCTCTTCGGGCGTGGGGGGTGAGGGTCGCGGTGGTGGTGGTGGCGGTGGTGGCGGCGCGGCCGCGATCGAGGCGGTGGCGGTGGTGGACGACGCCGCGATGGAGGCGGTGGCGGCGAGCGGCGCTTCGATCGGGAGCGTGAAGCGGAAGGGCACGCGGATGCGCACGCGGATGGGCGTCCCGTCCCGCTGGGCCGGACGAAACCTCCACTGGCGGACCGCGTCGACGGCGGCCTGATCGAAGGCGGGGCCTCCGGTCATGGCCACGTCGACGTCCTTCACCGTCCCGTCCACATCGACGGTGACGAGCAGCGTCACCTGGGCCTCCTGCCGCGTCGCGAGGGCCTGGGGCGGATAGAATCGCGTCCACCCGCGAGATGAGCTCGGGGGGCGTGATCCCTTCCGGACCCAGGGCCCAGGCGGCGGGCGCCGACAGCGCGGCGCACAGGAGGAGGGCGGCGAAAGCCCCCTTCGACATCAATCACCTCGGTTTTAGTCGACGCGGCGCCGGCCGGACGGGGCGGTCCCCGGCCGAGCGATCGACCCGCGTTCAGAGCAGAAGGGGCGTGCTAGGCGAGCGTAGGGGGAGACTGCTTGGGCGCGAGCCGGAGGACGAAGAGGCGCGAGCGCACCCCGGTGGTGCGCGCGATGGAGACGATCGCCGTCCGTGGAGGCTCCGGCTCGACCGCGTGCCGCTGGTCGACGTTCACCCGCGCAGTGGCGAGGAGCGAGAACGGGCAGTGCGCGTCCTCGTCGGACGCGCGCCGCTCTTTCCCGGGCAGAACGCCCGGATCCGAGACGGTGTGGACCTCGAAGGTCCGCGCGCGGTGGACCACGTCCACCATCTCCCCGTGCTCGGGGCAGGTCCTATGATCCACGGACGCGAAGTGAAGGAGCTCGGCCGCCTGCCCGACGACGAACGTCGCGAGCAACGCCAGAGAGCCTGCAAACCTGTGGACACGCGCCGAACGCATGCGATCGCGTCTCTCGTCTATCCGTGCGCCGCGCTGGGTGTCAAGCCGGCGGGGTCATCGCCGAGATCCGGTCGATCGATCAGCGAACCTTCCAGCGATTTCCCTGGACCATGTCCACGATGAAGCGCTGCCAAGGACCGATGCCCGTCGAGTAGTTCCACAGCTGATAGCTGAAGCCCGGGTAGTACGGGATGCCGGTGAGGTAGTCGGCGTTGCTCGCCCGCAGCGCGATCGGGTCGCCGTGTGCGATGCCGCTGCCCGGGCTGCCGCCGAGCTTGACGATCGTGTACTTGGAGCACGCCGACGTATAGTCCGCGTTCATCTGTACGTGACCGGTTCCGCTGGTGCACGTCGACAGAAAGTGTCCGGAGCGGAGCGTCTCGAGGCTGATCAGGTCGCCGTCGCGGAGCTCCCCGCGGTTGTGGTCGAGGATCCAGAACGCCTGGTCTTCGTCGTCCGACTGCGGCGCGTTGACGTAGCCCTTTCCGTCGGCTCCGACCTCGAGGAAGCGACCCGTCGATTCAGCGCGCAGTCGAATCACGTGGTCGCGACGCGGCGCCTCCACGGTGAAGGTCTCCCAGATGGAGGCCGACGTCCGGTTGGCGTTGACGGCGCCGCCGCCGCCGCCCTCAGCGACCACATAGCGGCTGTCGTAGGCGCGGAGCTGGATCTGCGAGCCCGCATCGATCTCGCCGCCGCCGACCTTGATGACCGTGAACGCGGAGCTGGACAGCGGTGAAGCGTTGAGCGCGTCGACGCCGCCGCCGCTGGCCCGGAGGAAATGACCCTCGGAGGTCTTGATGTAGACGAGGTCTCCGGACATGAGGCGACCGCGATTGATGTCGATGAAGAAGACCGTCTCCCACGAACCATGTCCGTAGCCGACGGCGTCGACGCCCGCGCCGCCCGCGCTCACCGGGCGGACGAACCGGCCGTTGTACGTGCGGAGCGCGAATCGGTGCTCCAGGTCGCTGACCACGGTGCACGCGCTGGTGGCCGGCCAGGACGAGACGAGGCGGAGCTCGTCCGTGTCCTGCGCGTCGAACCCCGAGCACGCATTGTAGGAGGCGTCAATCACGTCGTACACGCACTTGCCATAGATGTACGGGACGCTGTCGGTTCCGCCCGAGTAGCCGGCCGGGCAGCCGCTGTCCGGGTGCTTGTAGTCGTGCGTGTGCATGAACTCGTGCACGATGTCCGAGGCGCGCCAGTCGAGCGGCTGCACGCCGGAGTACCACGACCAGTCCGGGAAGCTCTCGCTCCAGTCGTCGACGAGCTCGATGTACTTCGTCTCCTGCTCACCCCAACCTTGGTAGTACGCGGCCGCCGACGAGCCGTCGTTCACGGTGTAGGGACAGTGGTAGCCGACGTGGTTGTCCTTCCACAGCGCCTGCCAGGCGAGGGCGATCTGCGTGGCGCGCGACGACGTCGGAAACGGGTCCTGCCCGCAGCCCTCGTAGTTGGCGTTCATGCGCTGCGAGACGCACTGGGCGAACGCGTTGGAGTTCATCACGATGCGCGCCATCCGACTCGATTGGTCAATCAAACCCTCGGTGAACGGTGAGCACTCCGCCTGTCCTTCGTGCTTGCCGAGGAGATCGTCCTGGGCGACGCCGATGGCGTCATCGGGACCGCCGCACGCGGCGAGAGCCAAGGACACGAGGAGTGTGTTGGAGAGTTGGGCTTTGTTTCTCATGCGCCGCTCATGTGCAGCCGGCGGGCCAGTTCCCGGCGCGACACGAACCGGATCGTGGGACACGAACTGTGTACCGGTCGCCGGCCGGGCGCGGGACGGATGCACGAACTGTGTCGTGCTCGAACTGTGTACGACCCGCGGTTAGGAGCGTGTAGCGCGTAAGCGCTCACGCGACCCCGGTCCGGGTCCCGGTCCCGGTCCGGGTCCCGATCTGAAGATGGCTGCCTTGAGTCAGACGCTCGCGACGGTCGCGAGCTTCGATCGGTAGAGCTTGAGCAGGTTGTGGGTGAGGCAGACGAGCGTCCCTCGGCTCGTACCTTGAAGAAGGAGCGTTGCGAGAACCGGCGGAATCCTCGTGCCCCTTTGATCTGTCCGAGCGCCGGTTCGACGATACTCTTCCTGCGGGGGTAGACCGCCTTGCCGTCGCGCGTTTGCAACTTGTCTCGCATTCGCTTGCGAGCGAGCGTTGCTGATCAGGTGCCTGGTTGCTGACCCCTTCGGCGACAATCACCTGAGCGTGCTCATCTACGACAACTTGGGCATTGTAGGCCTGGAGGTACGCTCCATCCTTCAACACGATCCTGCTGTCTGAGTCGGTGAAGTTCCTCTGAGCGTGGGGCCTCGGTGTGCCGTCCACATTTGCAGGAACGCGATGATGCGGCCATCCATCATTTCGTTCAGTTGGGTCTGGGGATGGTTCGAGCTGGTCAGCCTGCGCTCTTGCCTTCTCGGCTCGAGTTCTCGCTCGCTTCTGCTCCACCCGATCCACAAGAGCATCATCCGCTTTGCTCTGCTGCTCTTCGGCTTGCCTGCGCAATTTCTCCGCGCGAGCCCTGGCGGCATCCTGTTCCAGCGCAGCCTTCGCTTCTCGAATGCGGGCAAGGCGGGATTCACGGCGAGCGAGCTCCGCTGGGATGTCCTCTTCAGTCTCTTCAACGCCCAGCCGCTTCATCGACGACGTCCACGACGAAGTACGCGAGATGATTTTCTGGGAGCCACTCGAGAGGGGACGGCGGGAGCAAGAACGATTGTCTCGGAGTCCAAGAACGGTATTGCTTCGCCACGAAACCATGGGATCAAGTCCGGGCGTCGAAGTCGATCCGCCCAACGATCGATTCCAGACGAAACGACCTCCAAGAACTTCTGCTGGTCAAAGTGGACGAGCTACCGCAAGCTAGCTTGCATGGTCACTTTCGATCACGAGAAGCTCGAGGTCTACCAGCTCGCCGTCGAGTATGCCGACATCGCTGAAGAGATCGCACAAGAACTGCAACCCGGTCACGCTCACGTCCGCGATCAGCTTCGGCGGGCATCCGATTCCATCGTGAACAACACCGCCGAGGGCGCCGGAGAGTTCAATCCACCTGAGAGGGCTCGCTTCTACCGGATGGCACTTCGCTCTGGCACCGAAAGCGCCGCCTCACTCCACACCTGCTTGAGGCGCCGACTCACCAACGAGCAGAAGGTCCAAGCCGCCAGAGCCAAGCTCAAGCGCGTTGTCGAGAGGCTCACGCGCCTCATCAAGTCGATGAACGCACGCCGGGCTGCATGATCGCCATCGGGACCGGGACCGGGACCGGGACCCGGACCGGGCTCGCGGTAGCGCTACGCGCTACACGCTCCTAGCGCTTGCGGGGACGCGGAAGGCCGTATTTGACGATGCGTTTGACGAGCGTGCGTCGCGACACCCCGAGGTGCCGGGCCGCGTGGGTCTGGTTCCCGTTGCAGGCTTCCAGCGCTTCGATCGCTCGCTGGCGCTCGTCGAGCTCCTCTTCGCTCAACCCCGCTGGGACCTCGCTCGCAGGGAGGCGGAACGAGATCGGCGCAGGGGTTTGAACCGGCGGTGGGAGCCAGGTCGCGCTCATCTTCTCGAGCGGGAGGTGGTGCGGGCGGATCTCGTCGTCCGCCAGCAGCACGGCGCGCTCGATCACGTTGCGCAGCTCCCGGATGTTCCCGGGCCAGTCGTAGCAGAGGAGCAGCTCGAGCGCCTCGGCCGTGAGGATCGGTGCGCCCTCGTCGCCGTTCTCCCGGGCGGCGTCGAGGATGAATCGGTGCGCGAGCGGCTCGATCTCTTCGCGTCGCTCCCGGAGCGGCGGGATGCGGAGCGCGGCGCCGTTCAGTCGAAAGAACAGAATCCTTCCGAAACGTGCCCTTCACGATCTCCTCCTCGAGATCACGGTTGGTGGCGGCGACGAAGCGTACGTCGACCGGTCGCGCTTCCAGCCCTCCCACGCGCAGCACCTCGCGCTGTTCGAGCACCCGCAGCAGCTTCACCTGCGTCGACGGGTGAAGCTCCCCGACTTCGTCGAGGAAGATCGTCCCGCCGTCGGCCATCTCGAGGAGCCCGGGTTTGGCGACGTCGGCGCCGGTGAATGCGCCCTTCTCGTGCCCGAACAGCTCGTTCTCGAGCAGGTTCTCGTTGAGCGCGCCGCAGTTGAGACGAACGTACGGCTGGGCGGCCCTCGGAGAGCTCCGGTGGATCGCCGCCGCCACCACCTCCTTGCCGACGCCCGTCTCGCCGAGCACGAGCACGCAGATCCGTCCGTTGGCCACGCGCTCCGCCACCCGGATCAGATCGCGCATCGCGTCCGACCGGATGATCGGGGCGTCGTCCTCGGGGACGTCGCCGCGCGCTTGTCGCTGCGCCTCCCAGAGCAACGCCTGGGCGGTCCGCGCATCGGCCGGGAAGCGGGCGTGCCCGGTCCTGAGCGGCCCGGCCGTGGTCCCGATCGCTGCCAGGAGCGCGTCGACGAACTGCTCGAGCCGCTGCTGGCTCACATTCGCGAGCAGGAGCTCGTAGTGCCCGTCGGCGTAGCGCGCGACGAGGTCGATCGTCAGGGTAGGGGCCCGCAGACACCGTTCGATCGCGCGGGCATCCTCGACCCGCTCGGCGCGAACCACGACCACGGCGAAGCTGCTCGCCGCCGATGCGTTGCGGCACTCTTCCTCGAGCCGAGCCTCGAAGTGCGCGTGGGAGCGCAGTCTCGTGGGCGGGCGCTCAATAGACGTCGCTTGCACCACCAGCATCGTCGAACCGATCTCCACGATCTGTCCCGGCGTCAGATCGCGCCGCGTGCCGGGCTCCAGGGCCACGCCGCTCACCGAGGTCCCGTTCGCACCGCCGAGGTCCTCGATACCCAACGCCGGCGGACCGTGGAGCACCGCGTGGAACCGGGAGATCTGGGGCTCCGGGATGCAGAGGTCGTTCTCTTTGGAACGCCCGATCGTCAGCTTCCCGTCGATAGGGAGCTGGTGGCGCTCGATGGGCCCGTCGCGAATGATGGTGACCTCGTACCGTTCGTCACCGGCGCGCTCGTGCGGCAGCGCATCGATGGTCGTCTTGACGTGGACGTCGATCACGGTCGCTTCAGGCTACCAACGGATGACCGCCGGTGCATCGTCCAAGTCGTCGATCCACAGGAAGACCGCGACCACACCCAAGGCGACGCCGAGGCCGCCCGCGGTCCACCCCGCGATGGTGGCGCGGTCCGCCCGGCGGTCTGCTGCGAGCGTCTCGTCCCGCGCCTGGAGCCGCACCGCGTTGGAGAGCGTCTCGTCGTTCGCCCGGGAGAAGGATTGGTCCGCGCTCGCCAGCTCCGCCCGGCCGACGCCCAGCGCCGCCACACCACCGACCACGAGCGTCGCTGCGCCAATCGTGGTGGCCCAGATCCAGGTTCGATCGACCGGCGGTGGCGCGGGCGAAACCTCCGCGAGGGTGGCGCCGCGCCGCGGGATGACCAGCGAGGTCGCGCTCCGCGGGAAGACCTCCACCTCGTGCCTGGTGGTGGAGCCGTCGGGCTGCGTCGCGACGACCACATATCGACCGGCGTCGAGCACGAGCGCTTCCGTGCACGGCTGTTCCGGACCGTCGCCCACCCGAAGACGTGCGTAGGGCCACTCGCAGCGCACCTCGATGCGTCCGCGCAACGTGACTTGGAGCTCCTCAATCTTGCGGGCGACGCGCTCGCGCAGCGCCTCTGGGAGCGGCAGCGCGCCGGCCCGGCGGAATCCTTCGAGCGACTCGGCGTAGCGCTCCAGCTTCTCGAGGCACGACGCGATCAGGAACGTCGCGACGCCGAGCTCTCCTCGTCGCTCCGGGAGATCCGAGAGCAGCGCGAACGACTGCTGGTAGAGCGCGAGCGCGCTCTGGTAGTCGCCTGCTTCGTACGCCGCGGCTGCCCGGTCTCCGATCGAGGTGATCTGCGCGGCCGGATCGACCTGCATGACGAGCGCGAGGACGACCAGCGGGGTCACGGGTCCAGCTCCGGAATGCGCAAGAGCGGACGAACGCCTGCGTCTGCGGGTGGGACGGAGCGCGGGCCGGCGGCGCGCAGGGGCCGGCGACGAACCCCTGCGTCGGAGCTGGTGACGAGCTCTGGCTTGCTGACCGCCACCGGGCGCGGTCGGGCGGTGGGCGCCCCCTCCGCGCGAGGGCCGTCGGTGGTCCGCGCCGGCACGGGTCGCGGACGCACGCGCTCGAACCACAGGCGTGCGACCACCACCACCAGCGACAGCACGACCGCGATCGCCACGACACCGATGATCGAGACCCGGCGCGGCGGTGGCAGCGGGGCGGGCGCATGGACGGTCGCGGGCTTGGTCACCGTCGCGCCGGGTGGAGCGTCGAGGGGCCGCGGCAAGACGGCCGTGTAGTCGGCTTCGTCCGCCGCCACGGTGGGCGCGGCGGCCTTCGGGGTCGCGACGCCGGTGGCGCGGGCGTGCGGGACACCGTCGAGGAGGGTGAGGACGTCGGCGGCGCTGTCGGGACGTTCGAGCTTGCTCTTGGCGAGCAGTCGTCCGACGAGCGCGCGAAGCTCCGCAGGTGCCGCTGCCGGGAGGTCGCCGGGCGCGTCCCGGAGATGGCGGCGCATCACCTCGACCGGGCTGCCGCGACCGAACGGCGGGGCGCCACCCAGCATGGCGAAGACGACGCAGCCGAGCGCGTACAAATCCGCGCGCGGGTCGAGCGTGCCTCCCGAGATCCCCTCCGGCGCCATGTAGGCGGGCGTACCGAGGGCCTGCCCGGGCGCCGTGAGGGGCGGGGCCGCCTCCGACTCCTCGAGCTTCGCGTGCCCGACGTCGATCAACACGGCGCGACCATCGACGTCGAAGGCCACGTTCGAAGGCTTCAGGTCCCGATGAACGACGCCCCGGGCATGGAGCGCGCTCAGGCCTCGCGCCAGGTCGCGGGCGATGGCCACGGTGGTCGGGACGTCGAGCGGGCCGGATTGGATCCGTTGCTCGAGCGTCCCGCCGGGCAGGTGCTCGAGGAGCAGATAGACGCGCTCCGACCCGGGCTCCACGGCGAGCGCGCGGGCCGAGACGACGTGGGGATCGTCGATGGCGAGGAGGGTGCAGGCCTCCTGAAAGAACCGCGCCCACGCGACCTCGCGGTCGGCGGTGTCGATGCGCGGGGTCTTCAGGACGACCCGCGCTCCCCGCCCGAGCTCGGTGGCCACGAACACGTTGGCGCTGAGCGCGACCTCGACGCGAAGGTGATGGTCGATGACGGACCCGACGGTCACGGGGCCCGGATCGACGTCGATCCTCACCGTGGGGACGTCGTGCCGAGCGCAGCGATCGGCCGGCATCGACGATCGGCAGAGCGGACAGTAGCGCGCCCCGGCTACCATGGAAGCGGTACCCGCGCCGGTACGAAGGTCGTGGGGCGCACGCCGTCCACCTGTCCGAAGTTGTCGTAGCCCCAGCACCACACCTCGCCTGCGGTGCTGAGCGCGCAGCTGTGGAGGCGGCCTGCGATCGCGGCGCGTGCGCTCGGCGCGCCCGCGACCTCGGTCGGCGTGAGCGTGTCGTGCTCATCGGGCCGGCCGGTCACGCGTCCCATGCCCTTCGGGCCCCAGCAGACGAGCCTGTCACTGTCGGCTCGAATCGCGCACGTGTGCCAGGCGTGGCTGCGGATCTTGGAGGCCTCCAGCCCGAGGACTCTCTGGGGAGGCGAGCGCTCGCTCGTCGTCGAGACGCCGAGCGCGCCCCCGACGTTCGTCCCCCAGCAATACACCGCGCCGCCCTCGCCAATCGCGCAGTTGTGCCGATAGCCGGTCTCGATGTCGGCGATGGGCTCAGGCAGAGCGACCGGCGTCAGCTCGTAGCTCGCATCGTCGGGGATGCCGTTGATGACGCCGTCCACGTTCTTGCCCCAGCAGGCGACATTGCCGCTCTGCAGCACGCACGTATGCTCGGAGCTCGTCGAGATGCAATCGACGCTCGAGGTCTCCACTTCGGGCCGTCCCGTCGCGGAGTAACCGCGACATCGCGATCGCCTCTCGGGGCCCTCGGTCCAGCACGTCCGCGCCCAGCCCGTGGAGAAGTCCACCACGTCGCTCGCGACGAGCTGCGGGGTGACGATCCGCGGCTCACCGGCTCCGATCTGCCCGAAGCTGTTGTCGCCCCAGCACCACAGCCGCCGCTGGGCGTCGCGGGCGCAGGCGTGGGCGCCGCCGACGTCGAGCGCTTCGATGTCGGCGAGGAGCGGGGGCCCGCGCGTCTCGTAGGGGTCTTCGACGCCGAGCTCCGCGCTGAGGTTTCGGCCGAAGCAGCGGACGGTTCCATCGCCGAGGAGCGCGCAGGTCTGACCGCCGCCGGCCCCCACCTCGATCGCACCGGTGATCCCGGTGGCCACCGGCGCGCGATAGAGGCCGTCCTCCGTGCCGAGCGCTCCCAGGTGCGCCCAACCCCAGCAGCGCACCTCGCCGTCGTCGTCCACGCCGCAGGCCGCGTGCGCCGTCAAGGCCAGCTCGGCGAACGGCGGCGCATCGATGGGGGTCGGGTCGAACGGCGTGTCCTCGCCGAGCTCGATCCAGTGGCCACGGCAGGAGAGCTCACGCGTGCCGGTGGTAAAGCAGTACCAGTGGCCGCGCGCCCAGACGCGCCGCGCGTCGTCCACGCCGTCGAGATACTGTGTGGCGTTGGTGGAGTCCACGCGTGCGAGCCGGCCGTCGTCGAGGACGATCAGCACCGCGTCGAGCTCCGCGGCGATGTCGA
This sequence comes from uncultured delta proteobacterium, assembly GCA_963803435.1. Lineage (GTDB taxonomy): Bacteria > Myxococcota > Kuafuiibacteriia > Kuafuiibacteriales > Kuafuiibacteriaceae > CAWDML01. The sequence continues at coordinate 157,879 of CAWDML010000002.1, forward strand.
CGGCGCCGCGCAGGTCCGGATCGTCACGACCGTCGCAACCGACCGTGCCGTCGGCGTATCGGACGCAGGTGAAGTGGGCGCCCGTGACCATCTGAACGATGTCGCCGGCCAGGGTCGTGTCGATCGCTTCGGTCGCGGCGTCCAGCGGGAGGCACGCGACCCGCCCCGAGCTGGACCACAGACAGGTGCGGCCCTCCTCGGGAGACACGCCGCGAAAGCTGCCGGACGCGAGCTGATACGGCGCTCGGGTGTCCGACCAACACCACACGCCGTCGTCGGCGACGCCACAGTGATGGTACAGACCACCGGCGTCGCTCCGGATGGGTGGGAGCCCCTCGATCTCGTGCGGTCGCGCGGGGAGGTCCGACCCGTCCAGGCGCGCGATGTCCTTGCCCCAGCAGAGCATGCGGCCGTCACGTCGCGCGCAGACATGTCGGAAGCCGGAGGCGATGCTGGTCTCGGCGCGAGTGTCCGCCAGCGGCGTGAAGGTTCGGTCCGGAGAGAGGCAGCCGGCGAGGAGCAGGGGGAGCGCCAGCCGTCCCACGCCGCGGGCCATGGTGCACATTAGCACCCGCTGCGGGCCGTCGCGAAACCCGGCACACCAGCGCTCCGGGCGGGTCGGGCCGCCGGATGGGCTCACGAAAGCCGGGCCTGCAGGCTATCCTGCAGTCGGACGCGCCTTCGTGTGAGCGTCGCCTTGACAGGGACCTGGGTATTCAGATCATGAACGACTTCGTGGAGCCCCGATTGTGACGAAAACGCCTCTCCGTCGCGCACGCAAATCCACCTCCAAGCCGCGGCCGAAGGCCAAGCCGCGCCAGGCTGTCCTCTCCGGCGGGAACCCGCGCATCGCGAAGGGAGACGGCGACGCGCCGGTGCAGGCGTACCTGGGCGCGATGCCGGGCTGGAAGCGCGACCTCGGGAGACGCCTCGATGCGCTCATCGAGCGGACCGTGCCCAACGTGTGCAAGGCCGTGAAGTGGAACTCGCCGTTGTACGGCGTCGAAGGCCAGGGTTGGTTTCTGGGGGTCCACGTCTTCAAGCGCTACCTCAAGGTGGCCTTCTTCCGAGGCACTTCGCTGCGACCGGTCCCGCCCGGCGCGAGCAAGAGCAAGGACACGCGCTATCTCGACCTCCACGAAGAGGACGAGCTCGACGAGGCGCAGATGGCGAGTTGGGTGAAGCAAGCGGCCGCGTTACCAGGCTGGTCACCCGGCCGAACGTCCTGACGATCGGTCTTCCGGCCCAGCGCACCGCGGTTCAGAGTTCCAGGGGCTGCCCGTCACGGCCGAGATCGGACCACGGTGATCTCGGCGGGCTCGGCGCTGGTGACGACGTCGGGGCGTGCGTCGCCGTCGACGTCGGCGACCGCCCCATCGAGCGACCGACCGCGCAAGTAGAAGGAGTGGGCGCGCACGATTGATCGGTCGCGACGCCCGAGGAGCACGGTGGTGAAGTCCTGCCGCTCGAGCGGGGAGACCGGGTGTCCGTTCGGGTCGACCGAGAGACCGCTGAAGACCGCGAGATTGTCGAGACCGTCGCCGTCGAAGTCGGCGACCGCGAGCTTCCAGGGCGCGAAGGGGACTGCCAGCACCGGACCCTCCGTGAGGGGCCCGCCGCGACCGCCGAAGTAGAGGCGCACGTCGTCCGCGGTTCCGATGGCCAGATTGACGGCGCCGTCGCCGTCGAAGTCGCCGGCCGCGGCGCAGGAGGGACGGTGGATTGGGAGCTCGCCGCCGGACCAGGCCACCGCTTCTTCGCCGCGAGCCACCACGATCTCGCTCCGACCGTCGCCGTCGAGGTCATCGACCGCGAGCAGCCGATCGCCCGGGGTCGAGCGGAGCAGGGCGCCCGCAGGCGAGAAGACGTCGATCCGACCGCCGGCGGCGACGATCAGATCCGCGGCCCCATCGCCCGACACGTCCCCGGCGCGGAGCGCGGTGATCGCGCCGGTGACGGTGGCCGAGGCGACCGACAGCTCGAACGTGCCATCGCCGCGCCCGCGATGGATCGCGAGCGTCCCGCCGCCGGCGGTCGCGGCGTCGAGCGAGCCGTCGCCGTCGAGATCGGCGATCGCCAGCGACGAGGCGGCCACGCCCATCGGTTCGGGCGCGCCGAAGCCGCCTTCGCCCAGACCTCGCCGGAGCTCGAGGTCGGCCCCGGTGCAGCCGAGGAGATTGGGGAGACCGTCGCCGTCGAGGTCGGCGAGCTCGAAGCGAACGGTTGCGCGTTCACCTCCTCCGAAGGAGCGTACGCCCTCGTCCTCGCGGCCCAGGACGACGCCCAGGCTGTGGTGACGGGCGACGACGAAGTCGGGGCGATCGTCACCGTCGAGGTCGGCCGGCTCGCCGAGGAGATTGAACGACAGCTTCACCGGATCTTCGAGCCCGCCCGCGCCCATCCCGTGGACGTATGCGTCGGCGCCGGCGAGCTCGACCAGCAGGGCGCTGCCATCGTGGTGGAGGTCCCACAGCGCCAGCGACTCCGCGCCGGGCGCGGCAGGTCGGGCCTCGAGCGCGTCGCCGGACGGGACCGCGACCACGCGCAGCGCTTCGTCGAGCACGGCCAGGCGCGGGCCGAGCCCGACCCAGCTCCTCCCGGCGGCCACCGCCGGTCCCGCCGGCACCAGGTGCGCGTCTTCATCCTCGAGCGGGAGGAGCGTGCCGTCGCGGAGGGTTCCCAGGAAGCCGGTCCGAGCGTCGAGCCCGAGCGGATAGGGCGAGAGAAAGAGCAGGTCGTCCCGCTGAAAGAGGATGACCAGATCGTCGAAGGTGCCGTCGCCGCGACCGCGCGCCCATCGCGCCACGCCGGTGTCGTCGGTCTCGTAGAGATTGAGGCGGCCGTCGCCGTCGACGTCGAGCAGGGCCGGCGACCATTCGCCTTCCGGAAGGTAGACGCCCGACGAGATCAGCTCGAACGTGGTGCGCCGATCGAGGAGCGCATAGACGCGGACGCGCGACTCGAGATCCTTGAGCGCGCCGAAGACGAGATCCGGGAGACCGTCGCCGTCGACGTCACCGATCTGCGCGCCGCCCAGCGTGAACTCGCCGGTGCCGAACGTGAGGGGCGGATCGAAGGTTCCGTCGCCGCGCCCGCGGCGGAGTGTTCCGGTGGAGCGGCCCACCACGACCAGATCGGCTGCGCCGTCGGCGTCCGCGTCGAGGAGGACGCGGATCGGCGCGCTCGCCGGGATCGGCGCGGTGAAGACCTCGGCCAGATCGACGAGCACCGAGACCGTGGCGGTCGCGGTCCGGCCCTCCTCGACGACGACGAGATCGCTCCGCCCGTCGCCGGTCAGATCGCTCGCCGAGAGGAGCGAGAGGCTCTGCCAGCCCGCGGCGGTGCGAAGGAGCCGGGTCCGTCCCAGGCACACCGGAGCGTCGCAGCCCACCGGTGGAGGGACCTCGTCGCCGCAGCCGGCTCCGGCGAGGAGGCCGGCGAGGAGGAGGAGCGAGCGCATCCGCAGCTACGAGCGTACGACGCCGGCGCGGAGCAGGACAGCCGCGCTATCGTGCCGGGAGCCGGGCGGTCCTCAGGCGGTCGCGGACGAGCGGGTTCAGCGAAGCGCACCGCAAGAGCTCTGCGACGCGGGCTTCGAAGGCCTCGGCCGCGGTCGGGCTGAGCCTGTAGTCGGCCCGCCGGCCGTAGAGGAAGTAGGGGATCTGGAGCGCGTTGTGGAGGTGCAGCTCGTTGTCCGAGGAGAGGTGGCGAAGGATCGCCCTCTCCATCTCGCGGGCTGGCACCGCGCGATGGATCATGGGCGCGAGCGACTGCAGCGCGGACGGATCGTTCAAGTTGAAGAGCACCCGATCGATCAGCTGTTGCCGGTGGGCCTCGTCGAAGCTCTCGGCCACCGTCGCGGCGGCTTGCATGGACGCCCGGTAGCTCCCGCCCGGAGCCACGTGATCGGGCGCGAGGGGAGTGAGCCGGTAGGTGAGGTACGCGAGCGCGGCGTCCTGCACGTTGCGGTCGATCCTCCTCTTCGCTTGCTCCGGTGGGAGGCGAAGCGTGGCCTCGGCGAAGGCCTCGAGCCGCGCCTGGGCGGTGTCGAAGGCGATCGAGGGGGGCTCGGCCGTCGACTGCGCGCGCAGCGCTTCGGCGGGGGTCGCGGGCGCGCCGTCGGTGGAGCCGGACTTGGCCTTGCGGATCGAGAACATGGCGGGCTTCCTCACGGGAACATCTGCAGATACTGGGACGCCGGTAGGTCGCCGTAGACGTAACTGTGCATGGTGACGCGCGTGAGGTCGACCCCTTTCCACTCCAGGTAGCGAAGGAACTGAGCCGTCATCTCGGGCTCCGGCTGGTAGTGGCCGCTCCGATCGGAGATGCCCACGATCTGCCCGTTCTGCACCTCGAGCTCGCCCGCTGCGGCCACCGGCTTGCCGCTCAGGAAGCTCGAGTGGTGGAACTCGCCGACCGGGTACTCGGTCGAGGAGTAGAGCTGGCCGTCGGGGCTCACGACGAAGATGCCCTTGTCGGTGCCGCTGAAGTTCGAGGCGCCCGTCGTGTCGTACGGTGTCCCGTCCGGCTTGATGAGCCGACCGCCGTTGTCGAACTCCATCCGATAGGCGCGCCGCTCGTTCTTGTCGAGGTACTCGACCTTCGTCCCCCAGACCGCGCCGGTCTCTTCTCCGTCGAAGCCGGGCTGGCGCGGCCGCGTCAGCGTGAGATTGTCGAGCAGGCCGAGCTGCTCGTCCGGCGACAGGTGGCGGAAGTAGGGCGACACGGCGAGCTGCGCCCAATCGCTCTCGCCCAGGCCGCCAGTCCCGTTGACCCGCTCCTGGAGCCGCGCCTGGACCGACGGCTCGAACGATCCGTAGACGATGTTGTCGCGGATCGCGTTCGCGTTGAACGGCTCCCAGGGCGAACCGCCGGCGGTCTTCGTGCCCGCGAACGTGCTGACGCCCCAGAAGCCCGCCGACAGCGCGAGGTTAGCGCGTTGCCCGGGGCTGAGGTCGTTCCAGTTCGCGAAGAGCGTGTAGCCGGCGTTGCCGGCGGTGGCCGCGTCCACGGCGGATGTTCCCACGCGCAGGTACGCCGCCGTGGTGGCCGCGGGAAACGCCAGCTCGCTCCCCGCCTCGGCGAGCCGGCCCGCCACGCCGGTCGCCCCCAGCGTCAGGAGGCTGAGGGAGCCGGCGGCGACGCCGAACCAGGCCGCCCGCGATGACGGATCGGACAGTGAGATCGACTGTCCGTGCTGCGAGCGATCGATGAGCTCGGAGGCGCTGCGATAGGTGGTCCAGGCCGTGGCGGCACCGACCACCAGCGGGGCGAGGATCCCGTCCGATCCGAGCAGGATCGCTCCGCCGGCGATCACGCCGCCGACCAGCGCTGCATCGTCGAGGACCGCAGCGACCTTCTCGCCGAAGGTGTCCGGCGTGCGCGGCGTGTTTCCGCTCTCGAGCTTCGGATCGCTCCCGCTCAGGTGACCGCCGGCGGGATAGACCATGTTCCCGGGCGGGAGCTGGTTGTTCGCCTTCCAGTCGTCGAAGGACTGGTAGACGCGCCCGGTGTTGTCGACGAACCTGTCCCGGCCGGTCGCTTGGTCCTGCACGCGGAACAACGGGACCTGGACGGCTCCGGTGTCCTTCGACGCGTACTGCACCGGGAGGACCGTGACGTTGGCGTTGGGGCCGCCGACGTTGCGGATCGATTGCACGATCGGATCGATGACCTTGCTCGCCGGCTCGCCCTGGTAGTACGAGAACGTCCCGTTCGCGACCGCCTGCTCGCGCGCGTTGCGCTGGGCTTCCGTCTCGTTCGCGGGGACGCCCTGCGGCGGGAAGCCGAGCGCGAAACCGACCGTGTTGTCGAGGTCGGTCCCCGACAACGCCTGCGGAGCATCGCCGCGGAGCTCCGCGTACTGCCGTGCGGTCGGCGCGGCGAGGGCGGTGGTGACGGCCTTGTTGTCGTAGACGCTGTCCGTCTGCTTCAGGAACTTTGCGTCCCACTCGGGGTGGGACTTCACGAGATCGAGGTTCTGGAGGCGCTGCCCGAGCGTCAGATGGTCGTTCGCGAGGAGCTGCCGTCCCTGCTTGGTGTCGAGCACGCCCGCGAGACGCTGCGACTCCGCGTGGCTCTTGGCGGAGTCGTCCGGATACCAGTGGTGCGCGAGGGCGTTCGCCATCTTCTCGCGAAGGTCGCCGGGGAAGCCGGACTGGTAGGCGGACTCGCCGGTGGTCGCGAACGCGGCGTCGGTCAGCGAGCGCGAGGCCGCGGTCGGCTGACCGCGCCCGGCGGCCTCGAGGAGCAGGCTGCCCGCATAGACCTTTTCCTCTCCGTCGGCCGCCGACCCGAAGGCAAAGCTGCCGCCGTCGTGCAGGGCGTTCGGATCCTCGAGGCCGAGCGCGGCGTAGAACCGGCCGGACTTCTCCGGGCCCAAGTGCTCGATCAGATCGCGCCGCGCCTGGGGCGTCTTCGCGTCCCACAGCGTCGCATCGGTGGCGAGGCTCGCCGCGATCGCCAGGTCGTGATGATCGGCGTCGTCGTTGCTCGAGAGCTCCACTGCGCGATCGGCGTAGGCGGTCGCCACCAGCTGACCGAGGTTCGGATCCGAGCCGGCCTTCCGCGCCAGCAGGCTCATCGAGGAGAAGTCCACGTTTCGATCGATGCTCTTCTTGTCCTTGTCCTCCCAGCGCGTGAGCGTCTGATCGATCAGGTACCGCTGCTCCGTCGGCGTGAGCGTCCCGAGCTCCGACTTTCCCTGGAGCGCGTCCATCACCCGCGAGACGTCCTCGTCCGCGAAGCCGTTCGCCTGCTTCCTGAGCTTCTCGTTGTAGGCGTCGATCTCGGCCCGGCAATCGGTCGTCGAGCCCCCGCCCCCGACGTCGTCGGCGGCCACCTTCTGGTAGAGGTGATCGGCGACCTTCGAGAGCCCGAGGTCGTCGATCAGCGTGTCACGACCGCCGGGGCCGTCCCCGGGAGGCGCGGCCAGGATGCGCTTCATGTCGGTGGCGGGGACGCGCGCCGCCTCCACGTACTGCGGATTTCTCTTCTGGTAGCCTTCGAGCGATCGGTACGTGGTCTCGGTCTTCGGATCCCACACGCTCTTGTTCGGCTTCAAGACGACGGCGTGGCCCGGCTGGGTCGGATCCTTGTCGTCGAGGAGGACAATCTGATCGCCCGGCCTCGCGTCGACGGTGGCGACGACCAGGCAGTTCTTGTTGTCGAGCCCTTCGGTCCGGAGCGTGCTCGCCTGGGCGCTGGGATCCTCGTGGATCCGATCCGACGCGAGCCTCGACTGGAGCTGGGTCTGGCGCTGCGCGGCCCCCGACTCGAACCAGAAGCGCGACTGGGCGGCCTGCGCGCCCTCGACCGTGGGTCGCGGGGTTGCGGGCGCCTGCGTGGAGGCCGGGGCCGTCTGGTCCTCGGCCGGCTTCGCCTCGGCGGGGGCCGGCGGTGGCGCGGTCTCCGTGTTGGTCGTCTCTTTGAGCTCCTGCGTCTGCGGTTTGCGAACATCGGAGCCGACCGGAACAACCATGACCATTCATCTCGGGGAACCGGTCCGCCGCGTGGCCATTACACGGCTCTTACGGCGCAAATTTTTACTTGTGGCCGACCCCGAGCTTCTTCTTGAGCTCCGGGATCAGGCGGCGGCTGACCTGGACCACCTGGCCGTCGCTCAGCTCGACGCTGCCACCGCGACCCTCGAGCATCAGTCGTTTGACGCGCGTGAGATTGATCAGCTCGCGCCGATGGACGCGTATGAAGTCGTGCGCCTCGAGCAGCGCCTCCAGATCGTCCAGGCTCCGCTCGAGCAACATCTCGCGATCGCCCGCCATGAAGACGACATACTTGTCGGAGGCGAAGAAGCGCGTGATCTCCCGGGCGTCGAAGATCTCGAACGTCTCCTGGTGTCGCGCCGTGATGCGGACCGGTTTGGCCGCGGTGCGCAGGTCGCGCAAGACCTCGGTCAGCTGGCGCGCACGGGCCTTCTCGAGGGCGCGAAACAGACGCTCTTTCGTGATCGGCTTGGTCACGTAGTCGACGGCCGAGACCTCGAACGCGTCGGCGGCGAACTCGGGGTGGGCGGTGGTGAAGATGATCGGCGGCAGCCCCGGCTCGCGCGCCAGGCTCAGGCCGTCGAGACCGGGCATCTGCACGTCGAGCAGCATGAGAATCGGGGCGGAGCAATCGACACCCGGCGAGCGCCTCGGTGGCGTTCGACGCCTCCCCGGCGACCTCGACGTCGGGTGCTTCGGAGAGCAGCTGCCGGAGGCGAAGCCGGGCGAGCGGCTCGTCGTCGACGATCAGGATCTTCATCGGGTCTCCATCGGGATCTGGAGCGTGCTCTGGTAGTGGTCCTCGAACGGACCGTGATCGACCGTCGCCCGATCGCCGTAGGCGAGCTCGAGCCGCTGGCGGATGATCTCGAGGCTCTTGCCGCTTCCCGGGGCGTCGGAGGATCCGCCGGTGGTGTTCGTGACCTCGACGCGGAGCCCGCCTGCGCTCGCGAACGCCCGCAGCTGGATGGTTCGTTCTCCCTCGGTGCGGGCCACGCCGTGCTTGACCGCGTTCTCGAATCAGGGGCTGAACGATCAGGGGCGGGACGAGCACCTGCTCGACGCTCGGATCGACCTCGAGCCGATAGCCGAGACCGTCGTATCGGAGCGCCTCGATCTCCAGGTATTTCTCGACCACGTCGAGCTCGGTGCGGAGCGGGATCGCAGGTACGTGCGTGAAGTTCAGCATGAAGCGGAACAGATCCGACATCTTCTCGATGCTTCGCGTCGCCAGCGCGGGATCGATCGCGACCAGACAGGCGATCGTGTTGAGGGCGTTGAAGAGGAAGTGCGGGTTCGTGCGGATCTGCAACGCTTCCAGCTGCGCCATGCGCGCTTCACGCTCCGCCAGATCCTTTTCGCGCCGGCTGACGACCGCCTGCTGGCGCATCCGGTCGTAGGCGGCCACCACGGTCACCAGGACGCCGCCGTAGACCAGCCCGAACCGGTAGAATTGCACGCGGAACCCGAGCGCGTCGTCGGGCTTGATCGCGAGGTACGGGACGGCCCGTATCAGCTCGGCGCCGACCGCGACGCCGACGGCGAGGATCGTCAGATGCGCAGCGATCAGCGCCGTCCCGCTCCGGCGGCGATGCAGTAGCGGCGGAATCACCAGCGCGTAGACCCCGTGGATGATGCCGAGGGTGCAGGCGACGCTGATCGCGCTCTTGAACAGGTTGCTGGGGTCGGTGATCTCCGTGATCGGTGTCGCGAGGACGGTGACCAGGGGCGGGCCGAGGAGATACGAGACCCAGAAGATCGGCGAGAGCTCGCGCCACGGTCGCAGGAAAAGCGGGTGCTCCACCGCCGTTGACTCTCGTGCGATCGGCCGGCGCTGGCAATCGTCCGCCGGCCCGCTCATCGGGAGCAGGTGTCCGATCGTCGGCCGGCGCTGCCGCTAGCCCTCGACACCGGGTACGCGGAGGGCATGACTCAGCTCGCTCTCGCCGCCGTGATGAAGAAGCCGGCCAGGATGCCCGGGCCCTCGTGGCTCGAATCGCTCCTGACGCTGCCGGCGTTTCGACGGAGTCCCATCGCCGTGCTCGAGCGTTGGTTCGAGCAGTACGGCGACACCGTGAAGATCGGTGGTGGACCGCGCACCTTTCACCTGTTCGTGAAACCTGAGGACGTCGGCCACGTCCTCCTCGACAACCACAAGAACTACTCGAAGCAGATGATGGGCTATCGGAAGCTCGCGCTGGTGCTCGGCAAGGGCCTGGTCACCAGCGACGGAGAGGAGTGGCGGATGCGCCGGCGGACCGCTCAGCCGGCGTTCCATCGGGCGAGGATCGCGTCGTTCGCCGAGCAGATGACGAGCGCGACGGAGCGGATGCTCGACGAGTGGGCGGCGAGGCCGGATCCGGTCATCGACGTTGGTGAGGAGATGATGGGTCTGGCGTTCCGGATCGTCGGCGCGACTCTGATGAGCCGGGATCTGTCGGACCTCGACGAACGATCGATCGGCTCCCAGGTCACGCTGGTGATGGAATACATCGCGGATCGCATGATTAGGATTGTCGACTGGCCGGAGTGGATCCCGACGCAGGGCAACCTCCGCTTCAAGAGGGCGCTCGCCGGGTTCGACGCGCTCGTCTACCAGGGGATCAGGGAGCGCGCGCGGGGGACGGAGCGACCGAACGACCTCCTGTCGATGCTGCTGGACGCGCGCGATCCGGAGACCGGTGCGGCCTTCACCGAGGCACAGATCCGGGACGAGGTCGTCACCATCATGGGCGCCGGCCACGAGACCACCGCCAGCACGCTCGGCTGGACCTGGCACCTGCTCGCGCGCCACCCGCAGGTAGAGGCGGACCTCCACCAGGAGCTCGCGTGCGTGCTGGGCGGGAGGATCCCGACGTTCGACGACCTGCCCCAGCTGGGCCTCACGCAATGCATCATCGAGGAGGCGATGCGCCTCCATCCGCCGGTGTGGATCCTCTCTCGCCGCGCGCTCGACGACGACGAGATCGGAGGACGGAGGATCGAGAAGGGATCGAACGTCCTGCTCAGCCCGTACCTCACGCATCGCCACCCCGACCTCTGGCCAGACGCCGCCGCGTTCAGGCCCGAGCGCTTCCGTGCCGCGAGCAAGGAGCTGATGCCTCGCTTCGCCTACTATCCGTTCGGCGGCGGCCCTCGCACGTGCATCGGAAATCACTTCGCGATGATGGAGGCCACCCTGCTGCTCGCGACGATCGCGCAGCGGTTCCGTCTCACCGAGGTGTCCGCGCCCGAGACGGAGATCAGCGTGACGCTCCGGCCGAGAGGGTTGCGGATGCGGATGATGGTCCGTACCCCGAGCCCGCGGGCGCCGCGCGTCCGATCCGCTGGAACGCTGGCGGAGAAACCAATGTCGGAGCGGAGCGTCGTTCAGAGCGATCCTTCATCGCGCTCAATCCCTTGAGATCCGTGCCTGGTGTCGGCGAGCCGCGTCCGCACGGAACCACCGCGGACCACCGCCTACGAGCGTCATCCCATGGGAACGTAGTTGATCTTCTGCCCGCCGACCGAGACCTCGACCATCGCGCCCCCCTTGGGCTCCACGAAGACGGCCATGCCGTGCGAGAACGGCGCCGAAGCCGCTGCGCCGCTGGTGATGGCGATGGCAGACATGTCCGCCGTCAGGTTGAGCGTCCCCGACTTCAGGCGCTCGACCGCGGCCGGAGTCTGAAACACGATGACCTCCGAGAAGCTCTGGCCGCCGAGCTGCGCCCCGATGGACGCCTGGTTCAGCTCGACGAACCCGGTCTGCTTGCCGTTCTGATAGAGGATGCCCTTGCCGTAGGCCCCGCCGACGATCGCTCCGCCCTTCCCGACGGTCGGGAAGACGGCGTAGGCGGTGGAGCGATCGATCACGCGTTTCAAGCTCGGGTCCTTGGCGATGAGCGAGTCGAGCGCGTGCTGGGCGTCTGCGGACAGGTCCGCGCGCCCCTCCTGCGTCTTCGGGACGGTGGCGCAACCGATGGGAAGCGCGAGTCCCAGGGCGCAAAAACCGAGGGCCGCAACACTGAGCGGTTTCAACATGGTGCTGGTCTCCTTGCGCGATGGTGGTGTGCAAGGCGGAGGCCAGTGGACCCAGTGGACCGCCACGGTTCGGGATCGCGGCGCCCGGACACACTGTCCCGATGCGCTCAGGTGAGGCGCGCGCGGAGCGCCTCACGGGAGGCATCGAGATCGGCCGGATCCTTGATCGGGAAAAAGCGCCCCGAGGGTCCGTCTCGCGGGACGCGGAGCGGCTGGAACGAGAACAGCGGGCGTCCGGTGTCGTCGCGAAGGCCCGTCGCTTCGCAGGTGATCGACTCGAGCTGCAGCACTGGGCGGTCCTCGACCTTCTTCTCCACGACCCACCGCTCGAGCGGGATGTCCCGATCGAGGGCGGCGGCGGAGAAGAGGAAGTTGTTGGTGGAGAAGTCGGGATAGGTCTCGACCGGGAGCTCCGGGAGGCGGAAGCCTTCGACGAGGCGGACCATGCCGTCGGTCTCCACCACCGAGGCGCCCTGATCCCACTTGCCGGTGGCGGTCCGGCGGCGCTCGACCAGCTCGGCGGTCACGTCGGCGTTCGCCTCGAGGTGGTGACCGATGATCAGCGGGTCGATGGTCGCGCCCAGGTTGTCCACATTGGAGAAGAGGATGACCTCGACGCCGCGATCCTTCAGCTCGGCGAGGACGCCGGAGTCGCGGATCGAGCCGAAGAAGTCGCCGTGGCCGGGGGCGTGGTAGCTGGGCCGGCCGTCCTGGCCCTGGAAGATGGAGCCGTCCGGGTTCATGCGGACGGAGATCGACTGCTCGAACGTGAGGATTCTGATCCGGGTCGAGCCCGAAGCCGCCGCCCGCCTCGACGTGCGCCTGGGTGGCGTCGCGGGTGGCGAAGCTGTTCATCAGCACGAGCGGGATCTTGGCTCCGTAGCGGTCCGAGGCGTTCTTCACGTCGCGCGCCTTGAGCGCCAGGAAGCTCTCGCCGTCGAACACGTCGACCGTGCCCTTCACGACGCCGCCGAAGCGCGTGGCCATGCCTCCGTTGAGCACCACCACCGCGACCTTGCCGCTGCGGAGCGCGTCCTCCCCGCGCCGTCGCAGGGCGTCCGCACGGGCGCCGGTGGCGAGCGTGGGCATGTCGGGGACCGGGTGGAGCTCGGTCGTGAGCTTGCTCGAGTCCTTGGTCAGGTTGCCGGAGGCGATCCGCGCCTGGTCGGCGCGGAAGCGTTCGGCGTCGAATCGATTGCGCGCGAGGAAGGCCGCGTCGAGGCGCGGATCGGCCACCGGATCGGTGCGGGCGTCGAGCTGCCACGCCTTGACCGCCTCCGGCGGATCGAGATCGGAGAGTCCGTCGTCGAGGGCGCAGACCTGGAGGTCGGGATCGAGCCCGGTCGCCTCGCGATACTCGGCGGCCACGTCGCGAATGAAGTCGTCGACCTGATCCTCCTTCACCAGCGTCAAGGTGCAGCCACCGAAGCCGGCGCCGGTCATGCGGGAGCCGACGGCGCCCGGGTGCGCGCGCGAGATCCGGACCATCTCGTCCAGCTCGAGGCAGGTGACCTCCAGGAGGTCGCGCAGGGAGCGGTGCGAGGCGTCGAGCAAGGCGCCGAAGGTCTCGACGCCGTGCTTTCGATCGCGCTTGAGCGTCTCGACGGCGCTCAGCACGCGCTGGTTCTCCTCGATGACGTGACGCGCGCGCTTGCCGAGGGTCTCGGGCAGGCGGGCCTGGAGCCGCTCGAAGGTCTCCGGATCGACGTCGCGGAGCTTCTCGAACTCGTGCCCCGCCAGCTCGGAGAGCAGGGCGCGGGCCTCCTCGAACTCCTCGCAGCGCCGGTTGAACTGGGAGTCGACCAGGCTCCGCTTCTTCTTGGTGTCGGCGATGACCAATCGGTAGCCGCGGAGATCGAGGCGGATCGGCTTGTGCTCGACCGCTCGGCAGTCGAGCAAGAGCCCGCAACCCTTCTTGCCCATCCCGCTGGCGTATTGATCCATGATGCCGCACTTCACGCCGACGAAGTCGTGCTCGGCCTGATGGGCGATGCGCACCAGCGCCTCGTTGCCGAGCTCGACGCCGGCGGCGCGCGCCATCGCCTTCGCCACCAGCAGCTCCAGCGCCGCGGAGGAGGAGAGGCCGCTTCCGATCGGGACGTCGCTCTCGATGACGCCCTGCAGGCCGGAGAGCTTCACGCCGCTCGCGTGGAGCGCCTGGGCCACCGCCTTCACGTAGCGGCCCCAGCCCGGCTCCTCGTTCTTGTCGAGCTCAGAGAGCGAGAAGCGGATCGGCTCCTCCTGATCGAGGGAGCGGAGGACCACCAGATCGTCGTCGCGCTTCTGGAACGCGCCCACGAACGCGCGGTCGATCGCGGCCGGGAAGACGAAGCACTCGTTCATGTCGAGGTACTCGCCGATCAGGTTCACGCGTCCGGGAGCGCGGATGTGGAAGGCGGGCGCGTCGCTCCCGAGCTCTTCTTTGAGCACGCGTTCGGCCTCGGCAGCGCGGAGCTGCTGCGGGCTCATCGCCGCCGACGTCGCGCCGGCGCCGGTCGCTCGGACCGGTCCCATCGGCACGTCCAACGACGGCGTCGCGCGCGGCGGATCCTCGGATCCTCCGCGGGTGCAAAGCGTTGAAAAGAGCGGGATTCCGGGGAGGTGAACCACGGGCGAGTTATCGGTCGAGGGGCCTCGATGATGCTACCAAACGAGGACCGAGACCGAGGTCGGACCGGTGGCGTTGTCGCGCGCGTCGCCGAGCAAAACCACGGCCTTATCCAGCACGGCGATGTGCTTCACGATGGGGCTGTTGACCGAGAGGACTCCGCAGAAACCGTGGCCGGGCTGCCACTCGGTCGTCTGTCCGGTCCCGCCCGAGATCAGGATCCCGGCGTGGAACGGCGCGAGCGCGCTGGCCGGAAGGTCGATCGGTGAGTCGGGGATCTCGATCCAGCGATCGCCTTCGTCCCGGAGCAGCGCGCCGCCCAGTGTACCGGCGAACGTCCCGAGTCCCGGGGCGTGTGCGACCGCGGTCAACGGATCGATCGCGTCCGTGGGCTCGGCGTGCACCTGGCCGCCGACGGCGCGGACGACGGGCGCGCTGAGACCCACCGCGACCGCTTCGTTGGGCGCGATCCACGCGAGCCCGCGCTTCCAGTCGTCCCCGCCCAGAGCCGGCGCCAGCGTGTGCCAGCGATCTCCGTCGAAGCGCTCGAGCGCGCCGGAGCTGGTGACCGCGAAGAGCTCGTCCACGCCGCCGCTCTTCGGACCGTCGAGCCAGCGAAAGCTCCCGCGTGTGGCGCCGCGGGCGATCTCCGTGAGCGCCAGCTCGGGCTCGAAGCGACCGCGGAAGGTCCGCCCTCCGGCGCCGGCCACGAACAGCTCACCACTCGGCGCGAGATAGCCCGACTCGAGCGCGATCGGCACGGCCCGTCCGAGCGGGGTCGTGCCCTCGATGGTGACCAGATAGAGTCGCGCGTCGCGCGTGCCGATCAGCGCGCGCTCACCGTCGATCCGGAGCGCGAAGGCGCCGTCGGCGCGAGACTCCAGCGGGAACGTTCGCTCATCTCCGAGCGGCGTGCACGGATCGGCTGGAGGGTCCCGTTCGACGCGGACCTCGAGCAGGCGGTCCGAGAGCTCCTCGCGATCGACCCACTCGCCGATCTCTCCCCCGAGGAAGTCGGCGCTGGCGATCGAGTCGGGTGGATCGAGCGCGCGGCCCTCGCCGAGCACGGGCACCGGGCCTTCGGTGAGGCCGTGCTCGCCGAGCGCTCCCGCGTAGAAGAGGGCCCAGATGCGGGAGCGGCCGAGACGGTCGAGGTCGATCGCGACCGGCGGTACGCGCCCGCCCTCGATGCGCCGCGCCTCGAGCTGCAGGGCGTCCGCGCTCTCGATCGCAAACACCACGGAGCCCGATCCTCCGACCGGAGGGGGTGAGGTGAAGAAGACGTCTTCGCTCTGTCGACACGCGAGGAGTGCGGAGAGCAGGGCGACCCGCACCAGCGCGCTCCGGTTCATCCAGGCCGCTCCTCGTCCAGCGCCTGGCCGAGGTCCGCGATCGAGATCGTCGGGATCCTCGAGGCCGACCGCCAGGCGGATGAAGCCCTCCGAGATGTGGGCCTCGCGGAGCTCGGGTGCCGAGAGCTGGCGGTGGGTGGTGGTGGAGGGCTGGATGATCAGCGAGTGGACGTCGCCGAGCGAGGCCGCGCGTTTGATCAGCCGCAAGCGATCCACGAAGCGCGCTCCAGTCTGGCGATCCGGGAGCTCGAACGCCAGCACACCCCCGAAGCGCTCGCCGAGCTGACGGCGCGCCACCGCGTGGTTCGGATGAGAGGGGAGCCCGGGGTAGTCGACCCTCCGCACCCGGGGGTGCGCCTCCAGCCAGCGTGCGATCTGCAAGGCCGAGCTGGAGTGACGGTCCATGCGGATCGAAAGTGTACTGAGCCCGCGCAGGATCAACCAAGCCACGAACGGGGCCATGATCCCGCCGGTCTCGATGGCGGTCCGCCGGAGCGCGTCGATCGTGGGCTTGGGGCCGGCCAGCATCCCTGCCACCAGATCGCCGTGACCGCCCAGGAACTTGGAGGCGCTGTGCATCACCAGGTCGGCGCCGAGCTCGAGGGGGCGGCACAGATAGGGCGTGGCGAAGGTCGAGTCGACGAGGAGCTTGGCGCCTCCGCCGTGCGCGATCTCGGCGATGGCCGCCAGGTCGGGGACGAAGAGGGTGGGATTGCCGATCGTCTCCGCGTAGACGATCTTGGTGTTCGGCCGCAGGGCGCGGCGCCACGCCGAGAGATCGTGGTGATCGACGAAGGTCGTCTCGACGCCGAACCGCGGGAGGATGTGGCGCAGGACCTGGAAGCTGCCCCCGTAGAGCGCAGCGGGCGCGACCACGTGATCGCCCTGCGAGAGGAGATGGATGAGCGCGCAGTGGATCGCGGCCATGCCCGAGGCGAACGCCAGGCCGGCGCCGGTGCCCTCCAGGTCCGCCAGCAGGTTCTCGAGCGCAGCGACTGTGGGGTTGCTCAGGCGCGAGTAGCTGTAGCTGTCGTCCGGGCTGTTGATCGCGGGGCCGATCTCCTCCGCCCGTTCGAACGAGAAGGAGGCGGTGTGATAGATCGGTATTGCGAGCGGCGTGCTCGGGACACCCTGATGTTTCGGAAGATGAGCGTTGACGGCGCGAGTCGCGAATCCGTGCTTCGTCATGGCGCCTAGAGTTTCACGATTTCCGGTCGTTTGGCAGGCCGGTCCTCCGATGCTCGGGCCACCGCCCGGCGCCGTCGCGATCAAGGATCCGACGGCGGTTCATCACGACGGGGCGTGGCACCTCTTCACGACCGTGCGTCCGCCGCATCGCATCGAGTACCTACGCTGCGACGCGCTTCCGCCGTCGCGCGTCGAGCGTACGATCCTGAACCTCGGGGTGGAGATGGCGGCGGCTCCGCAGGTGTTCCGGAGCCGGGCGAACGGTCTCTTCTTCCTCGTCTTCCAGGCGCACGGACCGTTCGACTATGGGCCCGCCTTCTCGACGAACGAATCGCTCGATCCGGCCGGATGGACCAAGGCAGCGCCGATCGCCCTGGAGCGGCCGGCGAAGCGCTGGCTCGACTTCTGGGCGATCGGAGACGGCGATCGGATGCACCTGTTCCACAGCTCCCTCGACGGCCGGCTCTGGCGCGCCGAGACCACGACCGAGGCGTTCCCGCGCGGCTTCGGAGCCTCGACGCTGGCGATCAGCGGCGACCTCTTCGAGGCTGCCCACGTCCACGCGGTCGGCCCGGGGCGATTCGTCTGCATCGCGGAGGCCCAGCGGTTCGGGCTCAGGCATCAACGTTGGTTCACCGCGCGCGCGCTCGACGGCGAGTGGACCGCGCGCGGGCGCTTCGCGTCGCGCGGGAACGTGCGCTGCCCGTGGGCGGACGCCATCAGCCACGGCGAGCTGCTGCGCTCGGACCTCGACGAGCGGATGGCGGTCAATCCCGCCTTGCCCCGGTTCCTCTTTCAGGGCGTCCGCGCGGTCGAGATGCTCCGGCCGTACGGAACGATCCCCTGGCGGATCGGGCTCCTCGAAGCTTCGGGCTCGCTGCCGTTCGACCCGTGACGGTGCGCGCCCTGACCGCTTGCCCGCTCGCGTGCCGGGTCGGTAGCCTGCGCGACCCGTGAGCCTCGATGAGGATCGACCCGTCGACGTCGGCCGGCGATTGTTCGCCGGGCTCATCGATCTCGTCCTCCTGGGGCTCGCCGGCTCGCTCTGCTCGCTGGGGCCGCTCGCGTACGGCGGCGCCGCGCTCCCGATGATCGGCTCGCTCGTCGCGATCACCGCTTACGCCATTCTTCCGGCCGCCGCTTTTGGCGCCACACCCGGGATGGCGATCGCGGGGACACGGATCGTCTCGGTGAAGGGCGGGGTCCCGGACGCCACCGAGATCGCGTTTCGAGAGCTGGTCGGCCGAGGTCTCATCGGCGCGGCCTACTTCGCGACCGCCGCCATCGGGCTGGCCGGGTACCTCTCCGGCTACCTCCGCTTCTTCGTCCCGCGGGGCCTCGGTTTGTTCCTGTTCGCCGTGTCCGCGCTGCTGCTCGCGTTCTCGGCGGCCAGCCACCTGGCGATCGTGCTTCGCCGCGACGGTCGAGCGCTCCACGACCTGTGGACCCGCACCCGCATCGTCCGCCGCTCCGAGGTGCGGGATCGCGAGGTTGTCGAGGACGAAGTGATGGCCACGCTCGAGTCGGGCCGGCGCCGGCGGCGGCTCCGCGGCTTCGTGGTGGCCGAGCTGATGCTGATGGTCCTGACGTTCGGGCTGCCGGTGCTGGTGTCGACGACACCGGACGGTCCGGCGGATCTCGAGGATCGGGTGGCGTTGAAGAAGGCCGTGAAGCGGTTCGAGCAGGACAAGACCGACCTGGACGCGGCTGCCGAGCTGGCGTCGCTGTACCAGCGAAGCGGGCGCTTCGAGCTGGCCGCGACCGTCGAGTCCGAGCACGAGGCGGCGATGAAGGCGGCCGGGCTCGAGCCGTCGGATCTCGACTATCAGGTGAAGAAATATCGCGCGCTCCTCAAAGGAACACCCTGCGCGCTGGGGTCGGCCGTGGCGCTCGGCGAGCGGCTGAACCAGCTCGGCGCCCACGACTCAGCGCTCGAGACGGTGTCCCACTTCGAGGGACAGTGCGGCGTCCGGCCGCGCCTCTGGTGGATCACGCTGGAGGCTCACCGAGGAAAGGGCGAGCTCGACGCCGCTGTCGCGGACTCGACCCGCCTGATCGAGGACCGCCCCGAGGACTCGGACTTCTGGTGGTGGCGCGGCGAAGACCTCGACAAGAAGGGCGATCGCGTCGGCGCCGAGTCCGACTACCGCCAGTCGATGGCGGTCTACGCAGATCGGTTCGCCGCGAGTCGCTTTGCGGACCTGATGATGCAGGAGGGCGATCGGTGCGAGGGCGTCTACGCGCTCCAGCATCTGCTCGAGGAGAACGCGGAGGCGGCCGGATCGTGGGCGGAGGCCCAGCTGGCGGAGCTCCACGCCGGCGTCGAGTGCCCGCCGGAGGCGTCGCGGGGCTCGGTGAGCTTGAACGTCGCCAGCGACGGATCCGTGCGCACGGAGGCGGTCGTCGACAAGCGCAAGGGCCGGTTCCTGGTCCACGCCACCGGCTATGTCACGGTCACGCGGGCGTTCGCCGAGAAGGCGGGCCTGGTCGCCAGTGCAACCAGCGTCGGTGTGCGCGTCGCGGATCATGTCGTCCCGGCCCAGCTCGCGGTCGCCGGCGAGATCGCGGTGGGCAAGAGCCGCGCGTCGCACGTCGCCGTCGCGATCGTCGACGCGCTCCCCGACGGCGCCGACGGCCTCCTCGGGCTCAGCTACCTGTGGCGCTTCCAGATCGAGCGGACCGCTCACACGCTCGAGCTGCGCGCTCGGTAGCGTTGCTTTTGACGGGTACTACGGCTTCCACGGGCAGGCCCGGCTTGTCCGCGCACGGGGCACGGGCCCGGAGCTATAGCGAGCGGAGATACTGGACCAGATCCGCCCTCTCGTCCGCGGTGAGGCCGAGGGCGAAGTGGTCGTCGTAGTGCTCGACCACCGCTTCCAGCGTGGCGAAACGGCCGTCGTGATAGAAGCCGCCGGTGGAGCGCGGCCAGCTTGCCGGTGATCCGGTCGTCGGGCGCGGTCACGTCCGCCAGCGGAGCGCCGAGCGGGAAGCGCCCCGCGTCGAGGAGACGCGCGTCGTAGAAGCGCCCCATGCCGTGCATCTCGTGGAGGCCGACGAAGGCGTTCCAGTACGGGACCGAGCCCCAGCCCACGTAGGTCGCCAGGTTCACGCCCGCGAGACCGAAGGCCGCCGGGATCAACACCGCCGCCGTGGCGCCGTCGGGACGGAACGCCTGACCGTCCAGGATCAAGTGCGCGTCGAATCGCCCCGGACCCCACGACTGGAGCACCAGGCGAACGGTCGCTTCGTCGACGCCGAGCGCCGCCGCGATGGGCGCGACCGTCGGCGCGGCGTTGACGATCTGGCCCACGTCGAGGTCGCGGTTCGGCCAGCCGTCGAGGCGCCTGCCGATGCCGGGCGCGAAGCTGTCGTCCACCGTCGAGTGGCACAGCGCGCACTGGATCCCGATGCTCTCGAGCGTCCCATCGTCGGCGAAGAAGCCGGTCACGCCGACCACCGCGTTCAGCTGGAGCAGCGCCAGGGTGTTGGCCGGATCGTCGAGATCCGCGCGTCCGCGCGAGAGGTCGCGCTTCAAGCGGATCGGGAGCGCACCAGCGTCGACCTTGAGACCGAGCCCGAGCGCTGCCGCCGGCGGGACGGTGGCGATGCCTTCGTGCAAGCGGAGTTGACCGCCCCAGAACGCTTCGTCGCCGAACCTCGGCTACCTGTCGGACTCGGTCCTGGAGCCGATCACCAGCAGGATCGACGAGATCAGCCGGATGCTCTAGTCGCCCGGGCCGGCGCTCGGCTGGCTGGCGCTGGACAGGCCGGTGGCGACCTCCGGGATGACGCCGCGCTTCACGTATACGGGGTGCGCGTGGCGCCGGAGCGAGGGGAGGGCGCGGGTGAAGGCGAGCGCCGCCAGGACGCAGAGCGCGCCGCCGATCATCAGCGTCTCGGGCGCGCCGATGCGGTCGGCGACCGCGCCGGAGAGCAGGCTGCCGAGGGGCTGGGTCCCGAAGAAGGCCATGGTGTAGTAGCTCATCACGCGGCCGCGCTTGTCCTCGTCGGAGAGCGTCTGGAGCACGGTGTTGCTGGCGGCCATCTGCACCATCATCCCGAAGCCGGTCAGCGCCATCAGCGCGAGGGAGAGCGCGAGCCAGCGGGAGAGGCCGAGGCCGATCAGTCCGGCGCCGAACGCGAGCGCCGAGACCGCGATCCAACGGCCCAGCCCGAGCACGGTGTTCCGGGACGCGAGATAGAGCGCACCCGCGAGCGCGCCCACGCCGGAGGCGGCCGTCAGAATGCCGAGCATGCCGGCGCCGCCGTGGAAGACCTGATCGGTGATGACCGGGAGGAGCAGGAGGTAGGGGACGCCGGTGAGGCTCACCAGCGCGATCAGCAGGAGGATGGCGAGGATCGGCGGGAAGCCGGCGACGTAGCGGGCGCCCTGTCGCAGCTCCTGCAGGAGGTTCTGACCCGTGCGGGCGATCGGGCGCGCCGCGATCCGCATCGCGAGCAGCGACGCGACCACCGCGATGTAGCTGGCGGCGTCGATGGCGAAGCACCAGCCCTCTCCCACGGCGGCGATCAGCACGCCGGCCAGCGAGGGCCCGATCAGGCGCGCCGCGTTTACCATCGAGGAGTTGAGCGCGATCGCGTTCGGGAGGTCGTCGCGCGACTCGAGCATCTCCACCACGAACGCCTGGCGCGCCGGGACGTCGAAGGCGTTGATCAACGCCTGGAACACGCTCAGCAGCAGCACGTGGGTGACGGTGATCGTCCCCGACAGCGCGTAGTATGCGAGCAGCCCCGACTGCACCATCGCCAGCACCTGCGTCGCGACCAGGAGGCGATGGAGGTTCCATCGATCGGTCAGCACGCCCGCGACCGGCGAGAGCAGGAACGTGGGGAGCTGGCCTGCGAAGCCCACGATCCCGAGCATCCAGGCGGATCCGGTCAGCCGGTAGACCAGCCAGCTGGTGGCGACCTTGGTCAGCCAGGTGCCGATGAGCGAGATCGTCTGGCCCGCGAAGAAGAGCCGATAGTTGCGGTGCCGGAGCGCGCGGCCGATCTCCGCCAGCACCCGATCAGCATACCGCCATCGCTACTTTTTCATGCGGTCCGTATCGATCAGATCCTGGGCATTCGTGGGGAGGATCTTGATGACGCCGTCCTCGATGATCCCGACGCGTTTCTCACCGGTGCGCAGCGCAAACACCTCACCCTCCTGGTAGATGTTTCCGAGGCGGACATCGCCGAGGAGCGTGCCGCCGGCGTCGTAGAACCGCAGGCGGCGCGACGGGGGATCCAGCATCCACTCCTTCAGGTCGCCCGGGCTCGCCGACTGCGTGTGGAAGCGCTTGGCCTTCAGTCGCCCGAACACGCGCACCAGGTTGTCGACCTTCCACACCTGGGCCGGCGCCGCCTGGGGCTTCGTCATCGCCCAGTCGGTGCCGTCCGCGCTCCGCTCCAGCACCACGGTGATCCGGCCCAGATCGAGCTCGACCTTGGCCGCGCGCTTGCGATCAAAACGAACGATGGTCCAATCCTTGAGCTCGTCCTTGCTCTTCGCCATCTGGTCCTGGACGAACTCGGGCACCTCCACCACGGTCTTCGTCTCCACCACGTGGAGCACCGCGGTGCCCTTCTGATCGCCGGTCTCGAACGTCTTCCCGAATCTCGGCGGTCACGGCCGGCCCCTCCTTCGGGGTGACCTCGAGACGGAGCGGATGCTCGAGACCGTACTGGGGCGCGTCCTTCTCGCTGTAGTCGTCGGTGAGGAAGCGCCCGATCTTGAGGTGCTGGGTCAGCGCCACCAGGAAGATCTCGGCGCGCTCCGGATCCGCCGGCTGAACGCCCGTGCCGTCGGGATCCGCGAGCGTGTAGGCGTCCTCGCCGCGCTCGAGCTGGAAGCCGTCGGGGCCGGTGCGCACCACCCGCTTCACCTCGTCCGTCGCGAACGGGAAGACGCGACGCTCGCGAAAGTCGGAGAGCGGCTTGTCGAACGCCCAGTAGAAGTCGAGGCTGGTCAGTCCGGCGGCGCGGTGATCGCCGTCGGTGATCGGATACATCTCCCGCAAGGGGTTCTTCGGTCCGACCAGGAGCACGAACCTCCCCTTGGCGGTGTCGAGCGTCAGCCGCGTCCGGGGCTTGTCGAGGTGCCAGTTGCCGAGCAGCTTGGCGTCCGGATTTTCGACGCGCGACTCGGGCTCGAGCCGCGCGCCCACCATCTGGTTGATCGCGTCCTCGATGGCGCTCGGATCGGCGCGCCACTGGACCGGTTGGGAGATCTGCCAGAGGTGCGCCTCGTCGAGCGTGAACGTGATGGTGGCGCCGCGGGTCATCAGCTCGCCCGACTTCACGTCGTCGAGGCCGAACTCGGCGGGAAAGACGCGCTCCTTCTCCACTTCGTCGTGGCGGCGTCGATTCGGGTCCTTGACGTCGTGGTGGAGCACGTAGACGCCGTAGCCGCCTGCGCCTCCGAAGAGGATCACGGCGGTCAGCAGCGTCCGGTGGATCCGCCTCACTTCCTGCGCCTCACGGCCCACATGGAGAAGCCGAAGGCGACGATCAGGAGCGGGAGAAGGTTCACCGAGAAGAAGACCACCCCGTAGTACTCCCAATCCGTGATCGTCAGGCGGGACGATCCGCGCTTGCGGGGGCGAATCGTGATCTTCTGCTCGTCGCCCATCGCCCAGTTGACCGCGTAGACGAAGAACAGCTCGTTGGCGGTCATCTGCGAGTACTTGTTGTTGATGAACTCGCTGTCGCCGACCACGACCATGCGCGCCTCGTTCGCGATCTTCTGCGGGTTGGCGGCGGTGACCTTGGTGCACGCCACGGCCACCGGCACCGGTCCGGGGATGTCCTTCTCGTCGCGGACCGCCTCGCCGCCGTCGCGGTAGGAGGTCTCGCCCCAGCTGGTGGGCCCGGTCTGCACCAGCGTGGTCACCGTGAGGTTCGCCAGCCCGACCTTCGGCTGCACGCTGCGCACGTTGTAGAAGAGCATCGCGCCGCCGGCGAGCTTCTCGGTGATCGGGTGGGCCTCGAACTTCTGGACGATGGGGACCGTCGGCCCGAAGCCGCCTGCGGCGTTCGACGCGGGATCGACCACCAGATCGTCGTCGACCAGGACGCCGTATCGGCGCCGAGATCTGCTCCAGTCCCAGATCGACGCTCGGATCGAGCAGGATGACCGCGCGGCCGCCCTTGTCCAGCCAGACGCGGAGCGACTCCACCTCGTTGGGGAACAGCGTCCGCTTGCCGCCGGCCACGATCACCACCGAGGCATCCTTCGGGATGTTCTCCTTGTCGAGGAGCGAGAGCGGCTCCACCGCGATCCCCTCGTTCTTGAGGTTGGCCGCGGCGCGCGCATAGCCGTCGTCGCTGGCGTCGTCGAGCTGCGGCTCCTGGTGACCGGTGAGGAAGTACGCCTTGCGCTGGCCCTTCTCCGCGACCTTGATCAGCGCGTTGGTGATGTCCTCCTCGAGCGGTCCGGCGATCTTCGTGTACTGCCCGTTCTCCGCCATGAACACGATCGGTGGGCTGCGCGAGTCCATCTCGAACTTCTTGACCAGCGCCGGGTCCGGCGAGTCGGGGTTGATGAAGTCGAGCTCGAGCCGATCGGTGTGCTCCTTGTAGAGATCGATGGCCAGCCGGAGGGACTCGCGCATCGGGTCGCCGGGACGGAAGAAGCCGTAGACGGTCACCTTCTGGGAGAGGTCCGCGGCCGTCCCGATCGACTGCTCCTGGAGCGTGAACAGGCCGTCTCGGGTGAGGTCCCACTCCTTCTTGCTCTGCGCCGCGAAGTAGTTGGCGAGCGCGGCCGCCGCGATCACGCCGACCACGATGAGCGCCTCGAGCACCACGAAGGGCGTCGAGCGTCCGGCCACCGTGCGGCCCATGCGGCGGAAGTTGGTGGCGAGGTACGCGAGGAGCCCGACGGCCCCGAACACCACGTTCACCAGCGAGAGGGGGAGGACGTCCGGGTCGATCGCGTAGAGGATGACGCCGAAGACGATGGCGGTCAGGCCGACCACGCCGAGCACCAGCCCGACCGTCTCGCGGATGGACAGCTCGACCAGCGCGCCCTCTGCGGATCGAACCTCCTTGGTCGGCTTCTCTACCGCCATCGATGCGACTCCACGACGCGATAGGTCAGGAACAAGAGCGTGGCGATGGTCGTCCCGAAGTACACCAGGTCCGCCGCCAGGATCCGCCCCTGGAGCCCGTGTGTCACGTGCCCGATCGGTGTCAGGTACTCGACGACCGCGCGCCAGTCACCGTCGAGACGGCCCGCGATCATCGGCAGCACGAACCCGAGCAGCAGCACCGCGAAGGTCAGGAGGGCCGCCACGATCTGCGACTCGGTCATCGCCGAGATCAAGAGACCGATCGCGCAGAAGCACAGGCCGAGCATCACCATCGCGATGAAGCCCGACCAGACCGGCGCCCACTCCACCGGGCTGCCGCCGGGCGACGTCCCGTACCGGTGGAGGATCATGGGGAACACCAGCGGGATGCAGTTCATGATCAGGATCATGACGCTCACGCCGAAGAACTTGCCGATCACCATCTCCAGCGAGGTGATCGGCGCCGTCATCAAGAGCTCGAAGGTCCGGTTCTGCTTCTCTTCGGCGAACAGGCGCATGGTCAGGAACGGGACGAAGAAGAGGAACATCCAGAGGCCGCTCGAGAGCATGGGCGTGATGATCGCGTCGTTGAAGTTGAGCTGATCGAGGAGCTCGGGGCGCCGCTGATCGATGAACTTGGTGGTGAACTCCTGGTAGCGATTCAGCGCCGAGATGAAGAGCAGGCCCATGAGGAACGCAAAGGCGCCGAAGCCGGCGTAGCCGACGACCGTGGTGAAGTAGATCGACAGCTCCTTGCGCGCGATCGTGATGATGTTTCTCATGACACCGCCAGCTTCGCGAAGATCTGCTCGAGCGGAGCCTGGTGCTCGTTCTCGAGCTCCTCCAGCGGAGCGTCGGCGACGATCCGACCCTGCGCGATCATGATGATCCGCTGGCAGGTGGCCTTGACCTCGCTGAGGATATGCGTGGAGAGGATGATGGTGTGCTTTTTCGAGTCGCCGAGCTCCTTGATCAGCTTGCGGACCTGCTCGATCTGGATCGGATCGAGCCCGACCGTGGGCTCGTCGAGGATCAGGACCTCCGGGGATTTGAGCAGCGCCTGGGCCAGCCCGACGCGCTGCCGGTAGCCCTTCGAGACGTTACGGATCAGCCGCCCGAGGATGTGGTCGACGCCGGCGCGGCCGGCGACGCGCTCGATCTCGGGCTTGATCTCCTGGCCGCTTACGCCCTTGAGCCGGGCCACGAAGGCCAGGTAGCCGCGGACCGTCATGTCTAAATAAACCGGTGGAATCTCAGGTAGATAGCCGATCCTCCGCTTGACCTCGATCGGGTGCTCGAACACGTCGATCCCGCCGATCTTCACCTCGCCCGCGGTGGCCGGCATGTAGCCGGCGATGATCCGCATCGTCGTGCTCTTGCCCGCGCCGTTCGGTCCCAGGAAGCCGACGATCTCTCCGCGGTCGACGGTGAAGTGGAGGTTCTCCACCGCCACGTTGTCGCGATAGCGCTTGGTGAGCCCACGGACCTCGATCATTCCAAGACCGCGAAAGGCATTAAGGTTCACCCAGATTGCTGTCAAGGTGCATGCCGCACCGCGTAAACGGGCGTCGATCGGAGCCGCGCCATGATCTTGTCGGAGAAGCCGCCATCCATGTGCTATACGCGCTCGGATGAGCGCTGGGGGGCAGCTCGCACGTCGTCGGATCTGCGTCGCGCGAAACCATGCGTCCGGCCCGGTCCGGGCCCTGGCCGAGGCACAAGGCCACGAAGTGATCGAGTTCGAGGACGAGGGCCACATCGACCTGATCGTCGTGGATGGGGACGAGGTCCATCCGCTGCAGGCGAGCATGCGCGGCGTTCCCGTGCTGGTCCTATCCGCACGCCGCCTTCGTGATCCCGAGATCACCGATCTCAAGCGGGGCGGCGCCACGCGCGTGCTCGACGGAGATGCGAGCCTCCTCGAGCTGGCCTTCGCCTTCTCCGATCTCTTGTTCGACACCCGGCTCGAACAGCGGCGGTACGCCAAGCGCCTCGGTGGCGTCAGCGTCGAGGTCCTCGCACCCCACGACGGCAAGACGTGTTCGGGAAGCCTCCTCGGTATCGCTCGCTGCGGCGCGATCCTCCTGACGCGACAGCCGATCTCCGAGGGGACGCGCCTCGAGATGCGCTTCGAGCTGGCGGAGTGCGCGGTAGCGCTGCGCGGCCGTGTCGCTTATGTCGACGAAGAGAACCAGCACGTCGGCAT
This sequence comes from uncultured delta proteobacterium, assembly GCA_963803435.1. Taxonomy (GTDB): domain Bacteria; phylum Myxococcota; class Kuafuiibacteriia; order Kuafuiibacteriales; family Kuafuiibacteriaceae; genus CAWDML01. The sequence goes on from CAWDML010000002.1 coordinate 184,833, forward strand.
CGAGTTCGCGCTCGACGAGGCGGTCTCCCCCAAGCTGAGCGAGCTCGCGCAGTCCTCTCGCAGGGTTGCCCTCGGCCAGGCCCGTATTTCGGTCTGAGCCGAGGCAGACCGACACGATCCTCCGAGCGCCGTCAGCCCCATCCACTTGGTACGCGGGTCGCAATCGAAAGACAGCTGAAAGGAGGTCCCAGCATGTTGCGTTGGGCCATCGGTTTCTTTGTGCTGGCGTTGATCGCGGCGCTCTTCGGATTCGGAGGGATTGCTGCGGGCGCGGCCGGCATCGCCAAGCTCCTCTTCTGGGGCTTCGTGATTCTGTTTGCAGTCTCGCTCGTTGTGGGTCTGGTGAGCGGCCGGACGCCCCGTGTGCTTCCCTAGCCTTTAGCGCGAGTGGAGCGGGCGGCGTGATCTCCGCGTTCGAGGAAGCGCTCGATCGATCGTATCGGTGCGCTTCCTCGTCCGCGGGCGCGATCACCACCGGCTTGTCTTCGAAGGAGCTGCGTGGAAGAACGCAGGCATGCTGCCCTCGACCTCCACGACCTTCCTGGCGGCGGCGCTGCTGCTGCTGCTCCCCGCCTCCGCGGGCGCCGCGATCAAGACGAAAGAGCTCACCTACAAGCAAGGCGGGACCGAGCTTCAGGGCTTCGTCGCCTGGGACGACGCTGCCAAGGGCAAGCGTCCCGGCATTCTCGTCGTGCACGAGTGGTGGGGCCACAACGCGCATGCGCGGGCTCAGGCCACCCGTCTGGCGAAGGCCGGCTACGTGGCCCTGGCGCTCGACATGTATGGCAAGGGCAAGGTCACCCAGCACCCTGACGACGCACAGAAGTTCATGCAGGAGGCCCTGAAGGATCCGGCGGTGATGAAGGCCCGCTTCGACGCCGCCCTGGCTCTGCTGAAGAAGCAGCCGGAAGTCGACGCCGCCAAGATCGGCGCGGTCGGCTACTGCTTCGGAGGCGGCGTCGTGCTCGGCATGGCGCGCGCAGGCGAAGACCTGGGCGCTGTGGTCTCGATCCACGGCTCGCTCGCCACCAAGTCGCCGGCCCAGCCGGGCAAGGTGAAGGCGCGGATCCTGGTCATCCAGGGTGAGGCGGATCCGATGGTGCCGGCGGCGCAGGTCGAGGCGCTCAAGAAGGAGATGACCGCCGCCCACGCGAAGTTCGAGGTCGTGACCTTCCCCGGCGTGAAGCACGGCTTCACGAACCCTGACGCCGACAAGGCGGGTGTGCCCGGGCTCGCCTACGACGCGGACGCCGACAAGAAGTCCTTCGACATGATGGTGAAGCTGTTTCGCGAGACGTTCGGAAAGTGAGACGCGCCTCAGGGGAGCTCGTGCACCAGCACCGAGAGATCGAGCCTCAGGTTGCTCTCGACGTCGAACGAGATGTCGGTGTTGCAGATCAGCGCGTTGTCTCCGTCCCGCACCTGCGCCGTGTAGAAACCTGACGCGGTGCCCATCTCCGCGCCGACCGGTGCGCCCTTGAGGACCTCGGACCACCACATGGGCGGCGCGCCGGTCTTGCGCGCATAGAGTAGATCGATGTTCGTCGGATCCTGATACGCGATCGCGGGGGCGCCGTTGCGATCGAAGATCAGCGAGGCGTCGGCGCCGACCAGCCGGAGATCCGGCGGCGTGATGCCGTCGTCGACGATCTCGCGCGAGCCGGTGGTGAGATCGAAGTACACGAGGTCGGCGTTGGTGGCGTCGTAGTAGGCGATGGCGGCGTTGCCTGTGCCGTCGACCGCGATGCTGCAGTGCTGGCCGACGTCGGTCGGGTTCATCGGATCGTCGCCGTCCACGGTGGCCAGCGTGAAGGTGCCGTCGCCGTTGCCGGTGGCCAGCCGCAGGTCACCCTGGAGCCGATCGTAGTACGCGATCAGCGGGCGGCCGGAGCCGTCGAAGGCGAGGTCGGCGAAGAGTCCGGTGCCGGCGATCAGATCGGTCAGCGGCGCCACCTTGTACTCGGGCTCGCAGCTGGCGGTGCCGGCGACGTCGACGCAGCGCTCGTCCGAGGCGCAGGCGTTTGCGCAGTCTGCCCGCATGGGGAGGCACTCGGGCGCCGCGCCGCCGGCGTCCACGCACTCCTGGCCGCCGGGGCAGCCGCCCATGCAGATCGGCGGCGGCTTGGGCGCCGTGTCGACGAACCAGATCTCCCAGTCGCTGGCAGTCGCCGGCTTGGGCGTGAACGCGTGGGCCAGCTTCACGCCGGTGCGCGGCGTCGGATCACCCTCGAGCGTACCGTCGGCCATCATGTACGCGATCCAGGGGCTGCCGTCGGGTCCCAGGGCGATGCTGGTGTAGAGGCCGACCTGGGACGATTCGTCGACGACCGTCGAGATCCACTCGCCGTCCTCGAAGCGCGCGTACTTGAGGCGCCCGGCCTCGTGGTCGTAGTACGCGACGTGGAAGACGTCGTGGACGCCGTCGCTGGCGATCGAGCTGTGCTCGCCGACGTTGGGACCGGGCTCGACCCGGCCGCCGCGCGGGCCTTCGGGGTTGGCGACGATCGGTCCGGTGGTGGGGAAGCCGTCGACGTACTGGAGATCGAGGCGCGCCCCGTCGTGATCGAAGATCCCGACCGCGAGGTCGCCGTAGATCGGATCGTACGCGCTCACGAACACCAACGTCGGGCTGGCGGCGATGGCGGCGTAGAAGCCGGGCTCGCCGGGGAGCACGGGGGGGAGGGTCTCGCAGGCACACTCGACGAGGCAGCACATCCGGCCGGACATCGAGTCCGGATCCGCGACCACCAGCATCTGACCGGGCGCGCAGGAGAGGGCGCACTCCGACTCCTCGAAGCACGTGTTCGAGTCGACGTCGCAGACCTGACCGGAAGCGCAGCCGCCGTCGCACGGAGCGTAGAGCACGCAGCGACCGGCAAAGCAGGAGCGACCGCCGTCGCAGTCGGCGTCGCCGGCGCACGTCTGGGTACCGGCGGCGGAGATCGCGTTGCCCTTGTTCGGATAGCCGCAGTACTGGCCGCCGCGGAAGTCGATGCAGGCCTGCCCGGGGACGTCGAAGCAGTCCTCGTCGGCGGTGCACGACACGTACTGATCGGCGCAGAAACCGGCCGCGACGTTGCACTTCTGGCCGGGGCAGCAGTCGGCGTCGATCTGGCAGCGGGCCGCCTTGCACTCGCCGCGGCGATACTCGAAGCCGGCCGGGCACTCGAAGCTCGGCTCGCAGCTCCCCGGAGTGTGGGGGACCAGGATCTCGTCCTCGCAGCTGCAGCGGGTGAGGGCGCCTGCACAGAGCGTCAGGAGCGCGAGTGTTCGAACGGGTCGCATGGGAGGCTTACCCAAGGATTTCAGGCCGGTACGACCCCAAAACGCAATCCTCACCCTGACCGGACCTGCGCCAGGGTGCCCGGGAGCACCGCGATCAGGTGATCGATGTCGGCGTCGGTGGTCGCCCACCCGAGCGAGAACCGCACCGCGGAGAGGGCTTCCTCCGGCCGATAGCCCATCGCGGTGAGCACGTGGGACGGCTCGAGGCTGCCGCTCGAGCAGGCGCTCCCGCTGGAGGCGGCGACGCCGGCCAGGTCGAGGGCCTCGAGCAGGGACTCGTCGGCCACCCCGTCGAAGACGGCGGTGGTGGTGTTGCCGGCGCGGGTCCGCCCCACGACGTGCGCCCCGGGGAGCGCGGCGAGACAGGCGTCGATCCGGGCCACCCGGGCCGCGCTCCGCGCGATCTCTTCGGTGCGCCCGGCGATCGCGCGCTCGAGCGCCGCCGCCATCCCGACGGCGTGGGCGACCGGCTCGGTCCCGGCGCGACGACCGCGCTCCTGCGGCCCGCCGACGATCGCCGGCGCCATCGGGACGGCCTCGGAGAGCGCGAGCACTCCGATCCCTTTGGGCCCGCCGAGCTTGTGGCCCGAGAGAGAGATTCAGATCGGCGTCGAGCGGGAGCTCGACCCGCCCGGCGGCCTGCACCGCGTCGACGTGCACGCGCGCGCCCCGTGCGTGCGCCCGCGCGATCACCTGGTCGATCGGCGTGACCACGCCCGTCTCGTTGTTCACCGCCATGATCGAGACGAGGGCGGTCGGCGTCGCAAGCGCACGCTCCAGGCGCTCCAGATCGACGATCCCGTCCCGGTCCACCGGGACGCGCTCGACCTCGACACCCCGCGCCGCCAGCGCTTCGGCCGCCGACAGCACCGCCGGGTGCTCGACGGCCGACACCACCAGCCGCCGCGTGGTCGTGGCGCGGTGGAGCATCACGCCGAACAGCGCCAGGTTGTCGGCCTCGGTGCCTCCGCTGGTGAACACGATCTCGCTCGGCTTCCGCGAGAGCAGCCGCGCGATCGAGGTCCGCGCCGACTCGAGCGCGCGCCGCGCTTGCTGGCCGGCCCAGTGCACCGAGGACGCGTTCCCGAAGCGTCCCTCCGACGGATCGCCGAACAAGATCGGCGTCATCGCGTCCCGCACCTCGGGTCGAACCGGCGCGGTCGCGTTGTAGTCGAGGTAGACGCGGGTCATTCCGACCCGTTCTTCTTGAACAGCGGGGGCGGCGGATCGTCGGCGGTCGACGAGGCATCCTTGGGGCTGACCAGGCGCTGGAAGTGGCGGAAGTCCTGGCCGAACGCCTGCACGATCTGGCTGACCAGCCGCCGGCGAAGATCCGCGCGCGCGCGCTGCGACTTGCCCGCCACCGGGATCCGCGCGCCGGCCATCGGCCCGTGGCCGCCCGCGGTGCCCAGGCCCGCGCCGCAGACGATCCCGTGCAAGACGCGCCCTGCGTTCTTCTGCTTGGGGAGGCGCGTCCGGAGGGAGAGGAAGAGGTTCTCCTCGTACCAGCCGACCGCCAGGGCGTGCTTGACGTCCTCGACCTGGAGCAGGCGCTCGGCGACCTCGGCGCACAGGTCGGGCGTGTAGACCTCACCCAGATCGGAGACGATGAAGTTGCCGTAGATCTTTCCGCGGGTGAGCGCCTTGTTGAAGACCCGGAAATAGTCGAGCGGCACCTGCGGGTGTTCGATCTCGGACAGCAGCTTGTTGTCGGCCCGCGGCACCAGATAGAGGTACGCCGCCATGTCGGCCGGCGACGCCTCGCGCCCGAGGTTCTGCGTGTCGGTCTTGACCCCATAGAACAGGGCGGTGGCCACGTCGATGGGCGGCTCCAGACCGGAGGCCATCACCAGCTCGACGACCTTCGTCGAGGTGGCGCCATAACCGCCGCCGACGTCGAAGAACGTGGGCTCTCCGCCGGGGAGCTCCCGCCGGAAGTGATGGTCCACCACGATGTCCGGGATCCGATCGGGAGGACAGTTGTGGTTGCCGGCCTCGGGTTGCGTGTCGAGCAGCGCCACCAGATCGAACTTGTCGAAGTCCTTCGGCGTGGTTCGCCGCAGCGGGATCCTGAGGACGCGGATCATCGCCTTGTTCTCGGCCCGTCCGATGACGCCGCCGTATCCGATCTGCGTCTCCAGGCCCTCGAGCTTCTCCAGGAGCCACGCCAGTCCGAGCGCGGATGCAATCGTGTCGGGATCGGGGAAGTCGTGCGTCTGCGCGAGGAGCGTCTTTTTTCCACGGGCGAGCGTCCGCAGCCGATCCAGCTTGGGTCGGGCGCGCTCGACGCATTCTTCCCTCGGGGAGGGGTCCACGGCACCTGGCAGTCTTGGAACTGCCGAGAATCCAGTCAAGCACAGGTGGTGGCGATAGGGATGTTCCCATTATGATCCGCCCAGTGCGCGGACTCGTTTACGCTCTGGCGTGCGCGTTTTTGTGTGCCCGCGTCGCGCACGCCGGCCTCGAGCCCAAGAGTCACAACGCGCTCCTCTTCGTGGAGTCCACACAAGAGGGCCACGAGTGGGAGGCTTATCGCCTCGCCGAAGATCGCCGCCCCGTCGTTCTCGACGTGGACGGGCCGGGACGCGTCCTGCTGACCCTTCGTACCTTCGGGGCCGATCGCGGAGACGACGCCGTGTCGGTGGTGCTGCTCGACGACCGCATCGTCCTCACCGCAAGGGTCGCACCGAAGCTCGATGAGAGCGCCAAGTTTCCGGACGAACATGCGCAAGTTCCTTCCAAGGTCGGTTTCTTCCTGGTTCGGGTGCCGCGCGGCGCACACCGGGTGACGGTTCGCTACTCCGGCGGGCCGCCCACGCTGGTGGCGGCGCGCTTCTCCGAGGACCAGACCTGGGACGCGGAGGGCGAGGGCGACCTCCCCCTGGTCATGCCCAAGGCCAAGCGGCGCGAGCAGGTGCCGACGGTCGGCAGGCTCTTGGACGACGGCGAGCTCCAGGCCGAGCCGAAGGACGAGCGCGCCCCGCCGCCCACCCGGTGGACGGCGCCGATCCCGAACGACGCGGAGGACGACCTCGAGCCTCGGACGGGGCCGCCGCGCACGCCACCCAAGGAGCGGGGCGAACGTGCGGGGCGGAGCGCCTCGACCGGGGTCGCGCGGTCGCTGCGGGTTCGCGCACCCTGGCTCCTGTTCGAGGTTCGCGGCGGCGCCCAGGTCAATCGTCTCGGGTTGTCCGTCGCGCCGGTGGTCGGCATGGACGCGCGCATGCCGGTGCCGGGCCTCGACGCGCGCAGCTTCTCGATGGGCCTGTCGGCCGAGGTCGCGCACACGCAGGGCGACTCGGACGTGCTCACCTCGGGCCGGCGCGCGGTGGTGGGCGTGGCGCACCTCCGGCACACGGTGTTCGGCGCCGCCGTCGATCTTCGCTGGGCGTTCCTCCGGGAGCAGCTGGTCGATCCCTACGTGGCGGTCGGTGCGGGCGGGCTGTTCGGATCGATGCGCTCGCGGGTCGACGAGCAGTCGGTCGAGGCCGCCAGCCGGGGTTGGTTCGGACAGCTCAGCACCGGGGCCGCGCTGGGTGGTGTCGGGCATCGACCGTACGTGGAGGCCCAGCTGCAAGCTGGCTTGCTCTACTCGGACCTCTTCGCCGGCGGTCGGTCGGCCTATCTCGCCGCGGACCTCATGATCGGGTTTCGGTTCGAGTTTCTGACGGAGGTTGAAGTCAGCGCCGGGCCGTGAGAAGCCGCCCTCGGCCCATGGAGATCATCAAGGACACCCGCCTCGAGGTCGCACCCTTCGCGGCGCGCCTCTTCGAACCGGGGCCCTCGCTGGTGGTCGTCGTCAAGGGAACCTTCAATCTGGTGGGCGGCGGGACCGCCCCGCTCTCCGAGGTCCAGAGCCTCCCCGGTGTCGAGGTCCACCACGAGGGAGAGGCCGAGGTGCAGAGCGTTCGCCACGACTCGGACGTCGCGCTCTATAAGCCGCACGCCGAGTGCCTCCTGGCGGGTACCGCACACGCGCCCCGAGGGAGGCCGGTCGGGGTGCTCCCGGTGCTGTTCCAGGTGGGGCCCGTCTCGAAGCGGCTGGCCGTGATCGGCGACCGCGAGTGGAAGCGCGGCTTGCTCGGACGCACCTCGAGCGAGCCGCTGCCGTTCGCGTCGATGCCGCTGGTCCTCGAGCGGGCCTTCGGCGGCAAAGGCTTCGGGCCGAACCCCCTCGGCGTGGGCCACGAGCCGTCGGACGCCCGCTGGGCGCTGCCGAACCTCGAGGATCCGGCGCACCTGATCGACTCTCCGCGCGCGCGGCCCGACCCGGCCTGCTTCGCGCCCATCCCGCGCATGTTCGCGTCCCGCCTCCGCCTGGCGGGGACGTTCGACGAGCAGTGGAAGGCCACCCGCTGGCCCGGTCTTCCCGAGGACTTCGACTTCGCCTACTTCAACGCGGCCCCGATCGATCAGCGGATCGAGGGGTGGTTCCGGGGCGACGAGGAGATCGTGCTCGAGAACCTCCACCCGGATCACGCGCGCCTGGCCACCCGCCTCCCGGGGCTCACGCCGCGCTGCTTCCTCGACGACCGCGAGGTCACGCTGGTGCTCGACACGATCACTGTCGACGCCGACCTGGGCCGGATCTTCTGCCTCTGGCGCGGACACGCCGAGGTGGAGGACGAGCACCTGGCGAGCGTCGGGTACCTTCACCTGGTCGACGAGCGCCCCGGGGAGACGACGGCCGCGGCAGCGTATCGCGCGCGGCTGGCCGAGCGGACCGCCGCCGACGCGATCGCGCCGGTCGCGCCGCCGGCCGCGCTCTCTTTGCCGATCTTCCCGGCGGAGGACGCGGCGCGCCTCCGGTCCGAGGTGCAGGCGCGGCTCGCCGCGAAGGAGAGCCTCGCCGGGCGCGATCTGACGGGCGCCGATCTCTCGGGGCTGAGGCTGGCGGCGGTCGATCTCACCTCGGCGATCCTGACCGGGGCGCGACTCGAGCGCGCCGTCCTCACCGGGGCGCGGCTCGATCGTGCCGTGCTGGCCGGTGCGCGGGCGGCCGGTGCCGATCTCTCGTCGGCCTCGCTGGTGAACGCCGATCTCACCCGCATCGAAGCCGGCGGTGCGCGCTTCGACGGCGCCGATCTCTCGGGCGCGCTGCTCGAGGAGGGCGGCTTCGGGTCCGCCACCTTCTGCAAGGCGAGTTGCGTCAAGACCGAGATGACGAAGGCCGACCTCTCCCGGGCCGACTTCTCCGGCGCCGACCTGAGCGAGGCCGATTTGGCGGGCGCGCGCCTCGACGGCGGCGTGTTCGAGGGCGCGACGCTCACCGAGGCCGGCCTCGAGGAGACCTCGGCGCTGGGCGCGCGCTTCGCGGGCGCGGACCTCTCCCGCGCCAAGGGGAGAGCGGGACGTTTCGCCGGGGCCAGCTTCACCGGCGTCGTCGCGGAGGCGGCGCGATTTCGGGAGGCCAACCTCGACGGCGCCGATCTCTCCGGCGCCCGGCTGTCGTCGATCGATCTCAGCGGCGCCTCGCTGGCGGGGGCGACGCTGGTGGGGTGCGCGCTGCGCGGGGCCCGCTTCACCGGCGCCAGGCTGACCGGCGCCAAGCTCTGTGGGTCCGACCTGTTCGAGGCCAGCTTCGAGGCCGCGGATCTGACGCGGGCCGATCTGAGCGGGTCGAGCTGCTTCGGCGCGGAGCTCTGGAAGGCGAAGGTCGAGTCCACGGTCCTCGACGGCGCCGATCTCGACCGCACCAAGCTCGCGGGGAGTCGATGATGGAGCTTCACACGCTGGACGATCTGCTCTCCTTTCACCGCGCGGGGCGCCCGCTCGACGGCGCGCGGATCGCTGGTGTCTCGCTGGCGGGCGTCGATCTCTCCGGCGTCTCGATGCAGAACGCCGATCTCTCCCGGGCGGTCCTCGACGGTGCCCTCCTCGGAGGCGCCAATCTTCGCGGCGCGCGGTTCGGCGGGACCAGCCTCAAGGGCGCGATCCTCTCGGGATCGGACCTCGGCCAGGCCGACCTCGCCGGGTGCGACCTCACCGGATCCGATCTGGCCCGCGCCGACCTGACGGGCGCGTCGCTGTCGGGCGCCCGGCTGGTGAACGCGCTCCTGACCGAGATCTCGGCGGTCGGCGTCGACCTCTCCGGCGCCGAGCTCGACGACGCGCTCCTCGCCGGCGCCGATCTGTCTCGCGGTCGCCTTCCCGGGGCCCGGCTGGCCGGCGCGGTGATGACCGGGACCCTCCTCGCCGGCGCGGACCTGACCGGCGCCGATCTGACCGGCGCCGACCTGAGCGGCGTCGATCTCCCGCGTCGCCAAGCTCTCGGGCGCCCGGCTGGTCCAGCTGGCGGCGGCCGGCGTGGACGCCTCGGGGGCGGACCTCTCGTCGCTTTCGCTGGTCGATGCGGACCTCGGGGGCGCGGATCTCCGCGGCGCCAACCTGGGTGGCGCCGATCTGACCCGGGCCAGCCTGGCCGGGGCCCGCCTCGAGCGCGCGACCCTGACCGCCTGCCGGGCGATCCACGCCGACCTCTCGGGCGCTGATCTCACCGGCGCGGACCTCTCGGGCGCCGACCTCACGGAGGCGCAGCTGATCGGCGCGGTCCTCCGCTCGGTGCAGGCGGCCAAGGTCCGGCTCGATCGCGCGATCCTCGACGGCGCCTCGCTGGCCGGCGCGGTCTTGGCCGGCTGTCGGGCGAGGGGCGCGCGGTTCGCCCACGCGAACCTCGAGGGGACCGACTTCTCCGGAAGCGATCTGACCGGCGCCGCGTTCCATCGGGCGATGGAGGCGGGGGTGCGGTTCGACGGGGCGAAGCTGGAGCGGACGACCCGCACGGATCCGGCGTTGGCGCGGGCCGAGGACTTTCGTCCTGCGCCCGTGAAAGGTGGCTAACTATATGTATGGGACGGCGATGACGACGGCGGACGGTGCGAGCGCGCGGGTCGAGGGCCTGCGGGGCGAGGAGCGCCTCTCGGTGCGGGCCCCCGACGGCCGGGTGCTCTTCGAGTATCACGCGGACGGCAGCGGGCGGTGCGTGGTCTACGCGCCGGCGAAGGACCTGGAGCTCAAGGTCGAGGGTCGGATCCGGATCGAGGCCGGCGAGCAGATCGAGCTCGACGCCCGGGCCATCCACGTCCGCGCCGACCGCTGGATCGAGCGGCTGGTGAACGCGTACCGCGAGGTCGAGGAGCTGTCGCAGACGCAGGCCGGTCGAATCCGGACCCTGGCGCGGGAGACCTTCCAGCTGCTCGGCGGCCGGGTGGTGCTGAAGGCCGAGGGCGACATGAAGGTGAAGGGCGCCAAGATCCACCTGGCGTGAGAGGAGGCTCGGATGTTCGCTTCGACCAAGATGGGCGGGATCTGCTTCGCGTTCCCGGACGTGTGCAAGGTGCCTGCGCCGCCGGCGCCTCCGATCCCGGTGCCCTTTCCCAACATCGGCCAGTGCCCGATGGCCCTGGCGCCGACCTGCTCGCTCAAGGTGAAGATCCTCAACCAGCCGGTCCTCACCACGAATTCGAAGATCCTGAGGACCAACGGCGATGAGGCCGGCGTGGCTGGAGGGGTGATCTCCCAGACCTTCGGCGACCAGGCGGCCTACGCGATGGGCTCGACGAAGGTGCAGGTCGAAGGCAGCCCGGTGGTCATGGCCTTCAAGATGACGCGCCAGAACGGAGCCAACGCCAACGCGCCGGCGGGGGCCCAGATCGCGCCCAGCCAGACCAAGGTCCTCGTCTTGAGCTAATGTCCAAAACGCGTTACATCGACACACCCTCCCGGGTTCAAAGATGATCGCGGTTGAAAGGTTGCTGCAGGCTGTCGACACGGACCCGCCTTGCGGGCCGAACCTCGAGTACGACGCCGCCTACCTCGAGCTCGAGCGCCTGGCGAAGGGCCGGCCCGAGCAGCAGATGGGGGACACCGTCAACGAGGCGGAGGAGCCGGACTGGCCGAAGGTCGCGTCGCAGGCGGCGGCGCTGCTCGAGTCCTCGAAGGACCTGCGGGTCGCGCTGCTCCTCACGCGCGCGCTCCTGAGGACGCGGGGCTGGGCCGGCCTCGCCGAGGGCCTCGCGATCGTCGCCGGGTTGCTCGATCTCTACTGGGACCACCTCCACCCGCAGCTCGATCCGGACGACGACAACGATCCGATCATGCGTATCAACGCCCTGGCCGGGCTGACCGACGCCGCCACCGTGCTGGCGTGGGTGCGCGCGACCCCGCTGGTCCGCGTCCGCGCGCTCGGGAGCTACACGCTCCGCGATCTGGCGCTGGTGACCGGAGAGCTCTCGCCGGCCGAGGGCGAGAGCGCGCCCGACGCGGCGTCGATCGAGGCCGCCTTCGCCGCGGTCGAGCTCGACGAGCTGTCGGCGACGGCGCAGGCGGCGGCGGCGGCGCGCGATCACCTGGCGAGCATCGAGTCGATCACGACCGAGCGGGCCGGCGTGGGGATGGGCGCCGATCTCTCGAAGCTGCGCGTCCTGCTCGATCAGGCGGTCAAGACGCTCGATCAGCGCCTGGTCCAGCGCGGCGCCACCGGCAACTCGAGCACAGCGGCGGGCGCGCCGGCCAACGGCGCCGGGAGCGCGGCGCCCTTGAGCGGCGTGGTCGCCTCGCGGGAGCAGGTGGTCGAGGCCCTCGACAAGATCATCGCGTACTACGAGCGGAACGAGCCCTCGAGCCCGATCCCGCTGCTCTTGACGCGCTGCAAGCGGTTGGTCCGCATGACCTTCATGGACATCGTACGCGACATCGCACCCGACGCCGTCTCGGCGGTGGAAGCGCTGCGGGGTCGAATCGAGCAAGGAGATTAACGGATGAGTGGTCAGAAATTCATCGCCCGGAACCGCGCCCCGCGCGTGCAGATCGAGTACGACGTCGAGCTGTACGGCGCGCAGAAGAAGATCCAGCTCCCCTTCGTGATGGGCGTGATGGCGGATCTGTCGGGGGCCTCCGAGGTGAAGCCGGCGCCCCTCGCGGACCGCAAGTTCCTCGAGATCTCGGTCGACAACTTCGACGACCGGCTGAAGGCGATGAAGCCGCGGGTCGCGTTCCAGGTGCCGAACACGCTCACCGGCGAGGGCAACCTCAACGTCGAGCTGACGTTCGAGAGCATGGACGACTTCTCGCCGGCGGCGATCGCCCAGAAGGTCGGCGCGCTGAGCCAGCTGCTCCAGGCGCGGCAGCAGCTCGCCAACCTGGTCACGTACATGGACGGCAAGAGCGGCGCCGAGGATCTGATCGCCAAGGTGCTCTCGGATCCGACGCTCCTACAGGCGGTCGCGTCGACGCCGAACCCCGACAAGAAGGAAGGCGAGTGAGTCATGGCTGACGCGCAAGAGAGTGGACAGCAGGCCGAGGCCGGGACCGTCGAGGCGAGCGAGTTCGCGTCGCTGCTCCAGAAGGAGTTCCGGCCCCAGACCGATCGCGCCAAGGAGGAGGTCGAGAAGGCCGTCCGCACGCTGGCCGAGCAGGCGCTCCAGACCTCCGTGGTCGTCTCCGCCGACGTGGTCGAGACCATCAAGGCGATGATCGCCGAGATCGACAAGAAGCTGACCGAGCAGATCAACCAGATCCTGCACCACGCCGAGTTCCAGAAGCTCGAGGGCGCGTGGCGCGGGCTGCATCACCTGGTCAACAACACCGAGACCGACGAGATGCTGAAGATCCGCGTCATGAACATCTCCAAGAAGGATCTTCACAAGACGCTCAAGAAGTTCAAGGGCGCCGCCTGGGATCAGAGCCCGCTCTTCAAGAAGCTCTACGAGGAAGAGTACGGCCAGCTCGGCGGCGAGCCCTACGGCTGCCTGGTCGGCGACTACTACTTCGATCACAGCCCGCCGGACGTGGAGCTGCTGGGCGAGATCGCGAAGATCAGCGCCGCCGCCCACTGCCCGTTCATCGCGGGCACCGGCTCGGCGGTGATGCAGATGGAGTCGTGGCAGGAGCTCGGCAACCCGCGCGATCTGACCAAGATCTTCTCGACGCCCGAGTACGCGGCCTGGCGCTCGCTGCGCGAGTCGGAGGACGCCCGCTACGTCGGCCTGACCATGCCGCGCTTCCTGGCGCGCCAGCCCTACGGCGCCAAGACCAACCCGGTCGAGGAGTTCGACTTCGAGGAGGATGTGGCCGGCACCGACGCCGGGAAGTACTGCTGGGCCAACTCGGCCTACGCGATGGCCGTCAACATCAACCGCTCGTTCAAGCTGTACGGCTGGTGCTCGCGCATCCGCGGCATCGAGTCGGGCGGGGCGGTCGAGGGGCTGCCCACCCACACCTTCCCGACCGACGACGGCGGCGTCGACATGAAGTGCCCGACCGAGATCGCCATCTGCGACCGGCGCGAGGCCGAGCTGGCGAAGAACGGCTTCATGCCGCTCATCCACAAGAAGAACACCGACTTCGCGGCCTTCATCGGCGCGCAGTCGCTGCACAAGCCGGCCGCGTACGACGACCCCGACGCCACCGCGAACGCCAACCTGGCGGCGCGGCTGCCCTACCTGTTCGCCACCTGTCGGTTCGCGCACTACCTCAAGTGCATCGTCCGCGACAAGGTCGGCTCCTTCAAGGAGCGCGACGACATGCAGAACTGGCTGCAGGAGTGGATCACGCAGTACGTCGACGGCGATCCGGCGCACTCGAGCGAGGAGACCAAGGCGGAGAAGCCGCTGGCGGCGGCCGAGGTGGTGGTGGAGGAGGTGGAAGGCAATCCCGGGTACTACTCGGCCAAGTTCTTCCTCCGGCCGCACTACCAGCTCGAAGGCTTGACGGTCTCCCTCCGGCTCGTCTCGAAGCTGCCGTCTGCGAAGGCAGGCTAGGACGTAACAGGTGACGTCACGCCCGAGGGGCGAATCGGCTTCTTCAGAACCAAAGACACTGGCACACCGCTCGCACTAGCTCCGGTCGTCCAGTTCGAACCCAACGCAAGGCGCCACGGCGCACAAGGAGAGTGGATATGGCTACCGATATGTTTCTGAAGCTCGGCGACATCAAGGGTGAGTCGGTTGATTCGGGACACACCAACGAGATCGACATCCTGGCCTGGAGCTGGGGCGCCTCGCAGAGCGGAACGACGCATCAGGGCACCGGCGGCGGCGCCGGCAAGGTCAACGTGCAGGACCTCTCGTTCACCAAGTGGATCGACAAGGCCACGCCGATCCTCCTCAAGCACTGCTGCGACGGCACGCACATCAACGAGGCCGTGCTGACGGTCCGCAAGGCCGGCGGCAAGAAGCCGCTCGAGTACTACAAGCTCACGCTGCAGGACGTCATCGTGTCGTCGCTCAGCACGGGCGGCTCCGGCGGCGAGGATCGGCTGACCGAGAACGTCACGCTGAACTTCGCGAAGTTCAAGCTCGAGTACGTGCCGCAGAAGGTCGACGGCTCCGGTGACCCGGCGATCTCGGCGACCTGGAACATCGCCAAGAACACCGAGAAGCTCGCGTAATCGAGTCGAGGACCAAAGACGCGATGCTTGCCGAAGAAAGCCTGCGAACGGGCAACCTGGAAGAAGCACTCTCCCACCTGCAGGACCAGGTTCGGAACGATCCCGACGACGTGCGGCTTCGCGTCTTCCTGTTCCAGCTGCTGTCGGTGCTCGGTCGGTGGGACCGAGCGCTGAAGCAGCTGGACGTCTCCGGGGAGCTCGACCCGGAGACGATGGCGATGGTGCAGACGTACGAGCCGGCGCTCCGCTGCGAAGCCCTGCGGGCCGAGGTCTTCGCCGGGAAACGGTCGCCGTTGTTCTTCGGTGAGCCGGAGGAGTGGATGGCCTACCTCCTCTCCGCGCTCCAGCTCACCGCGGCCGGCGACCACGACGAGGCCAAGCGTGTGCGCGAGCTGGCCTTCGAGAAGGCGCCCGCCACGGCCGGCAAGATCGACGGCCAGCCGTTCCAGTGGATCGCCGACGCCGACAGCCGCCTCGGCCCCATGCTGGAGGCCATCGTCCACGGCCGCTACCAGTGGATCCCGTTCTCCCGCCTGCGGGCGGTCCGCATCGAGCCCCCCGCCGACCTCCGGGATCTGGTGTGGGCGCCGGCCTATCTCCGGCTCTCCACCGACGCCGAGGTGGTCGCGCTGATCCCGAGCCGCTACCCCGGCTCCGAGGCGTCCGAGGACGCGCTCATCCGCATGGCGAAGAAGACCGAGTGGCAGGCGCAGCCCGGGGACGCGTTCTTCGGCCTCGGCCAGCGCACGCTCGCGACCGACGCCGGTGACCATCCGCTCCTGGCGGTCCGAGAGATCGAGCTCGAGGTCGCGCTCGCCGATGGCTGAGCTCACCCACAAGGAGCGGCTCCAGCCGTCGCTGCTCGATCGGTTGACTGACGACGAGCCCGACAAGAAGCAGGAGTCCCGCACCCAGCGCGTGCTGAGCCCGAGCAAGCTGCGCGAGAGCGTGCGCCGCGATCTCGGCTGGCTCTTCAACACCACCAACCTCGCGTCGATGCGGCCCGAGATCCTGGCCACGCCGGAGGTGGCGAGGTCGGTCGTCAACTTCGGGCTCCCGGACCTGGCCGGGCACACCGCGTCGAGCGTCGACGTCCCGGTGCTGGAGCGCGTCTTGCGCGAGGTGATCTGGGACTTCGAGCCGCGCCTCCTCAAGAGCTCGGTCAAGGTCACGATCCTCGTCGACGAGGACGAGATGAGCCACAACACCATGGGCTTCACCGTCGAGGCGATCCTGTGGGCGCAACCTCTCCCGCTGCGGCTGTTCCTCAAGTCCGAGATCGATCTCGAGACCGGCTCCATCTCCGTCGACGAGCTCAGGGAGTGAGGCCGAAATGGATCCTCGCTTCATCCAGTATTACAACCGCGAGCTCCAATACATCCGTGAGATGGGCAGCGAGTTCGCCCGTCAGTTCGAGAAGATCGCCGGCCGCCTCGGCATGGACGGGTTCGAGGTCGCGGATCCGTATGTCGAGCGGCTGCTCGAGGGCTTCGCGTTCATGGCGGCGCGCGTCCAGCTCAAGCTCGACGACTCGTTTCCCAAGTTCACGCAACACCTCCTCGAGATGGTGTACCCGCACTATCTCGCGCCGACCCCCTCGATGGCCGTGGTGCAGCTCGAGCCCAACCCGCGCGAGGGCGCGCTCGGCGACGGCGTGACGGTACCGCGCGGCTCGGCGCTCCGCAGCCTGATCGGCAAGGACGAGCAGACCGCGTGCGAGTATCGGACCGCCCACGACGTCACGCTCTGGCCCATCCAGATCGCGAAGGCCGAGTACCGCACCTTCTTGGGCGCGCTCGACGATCTCCCCGCGGGCGATCTCGGCAAGGCCGAGGCCGTCTTCCGGCTGGGGCTGGTGACCACCGGAGGACAAAGCTTCGACAAGCTCCCGCTGGATCGGCTGTCGATCTTCCTCCGCGGGGAGCTCGAGGTGACCAGCCGTCTGTACGAGCAGCTGCACGGCCACGCGATCGGGGTGTTCGCGCGGCCGCGCCGGCGCCCGGGATCCTGGCAGCGTGTGGCCTCGAAGACGCCGATCCGACCGCTGGGCTTCACTGACGCGGAGGCGCTGCTCCCCCACGGGCCGCGCTCGTTCCAGGGCTACCGGTTGCTCCAGGAGTACTTCGCGTTTCCGGGGCGCTTCATGTTCGCGGAGTTGTGCGATCTCCGCGCGGCGCTGGCGCACTGTCCCGGCGAGGAGGTCGAGCTCCTCATCCTGTTCGACTCGCCGGACGCCGCGCTCGAGGGCGCGCTCGACGTCTCGCTCCTGGCGCTGCACGCGACCCCGGCGATCAACCTGTTCCCGCGCCACGCCGATCGCATCCATCTGTCGGAGAACGAGCACGAGTATCACGTGATCCCAGATCGAACCCGGCCGATGGACTTCGAGGTCTTCTCGGTGGGCGACGTGATCGGCTACGGCAGCGGCATCGAGTCGAAGCGCCGGTTCACGCCCTTCTACGCTCACGGCGATCCGGGCGGAGATCAGACGTCCTACTACACGATCCGCCGGGAGCAACGCCGGCTGTCCGAGCGCCAGCGCGCCCGCGGATCCCGCTCGAGCTACGTGGGCAGCGAGATCTTCATCGCGCTGGTGGACGGAGACGAAGGGCCGTACTCCCCAGATCTCAAGCAGCTCGGGCTGGAGACGCTCTGCACCAACCGCGATCTGCCGCTCCACATGCCGCTCGGCCAGGGACGCACCGACTTCACGCTGGAGTCGGGGGCGCCGGTGGCGTCGATCCGCGCGTTGGCCGGACCCACGCCGCCGCGGGCCTCGCACGCCCACGGCAACACCGCCTGGCGGCTGATCAGCCACCTCTCGCTCAACTACCTCTCGGTGACCGAGCCGGGGGCGTTGCGCGAGCTGCTCACCCTGTACGCAGACCTCGGTGAGGCCGGGGCCAAGCGACAGATCGATGCGCTGCGCGCGGTGTCGGCGAGGTCGGTGGTGCGGCACCTCGACGCCGCCGGCCCGCTCGCGTTCGCGCGGGGCGTCGAGGTCAAGCTCTCCTGCGACGAGACGGCGTTCTCGGGCGGGAGCGTGTTCCTCTTCGGCGCCGTCCTCTCGCGCTTCTTCGCCAAGTACACCTCGATCAACTCGTTCACCGAGACGGTCCTGGAGACGATCCAACGAGGGGAGGTCATGCGATGGCCAGCCAGCGCCGGCCTGACCCACGCGCTGTAGCGCTCCTTCGAGCGCTCGAGGCGGCGCCGGGGAGCTTCGACTTCTTCCAGGCGCTGCGGAGGCTCGAATGCGCCTACCCGGAGCAGCCGCGCCTGGGCGAGGCCCGCCATCCCTCCGAGGAGCCGGTGCGGCTGGGGCAGGAGCCGACGCTCGCGTTCGCGCCCAGCACGATCGCGGCGCTCGAGTGGGACGGCGAGGAGCGGCCCCGGCTGATCTCGCGCTTCTTCGGGCTGTTCGGGCCGCACGGACCGCTGCCGCTGCACCTCACCGAGTACGCCCGCGATCGCCTGCGCAACGCGCAGGACGCGACCTTCGTCCGCTTCGCCGACCTCTTTCACCACCGGATGCTGGCGCTGTTCTACCGCGCCTTCGCGAACGCGGAGCCGACGGTGAGCCGCGACCGGCCCGACGCCGATCGCTTCGTCGGGTATGTGGGATCCCTCTTCGGCGTGATGTCGCGGCGGGCCAGGCCGGACCGCGCGTCGCTGCTCTATTACGCGGGGCGGCTGGCGGCGCAGCCGAAGAACGCGGAGGGGCTGGCCGCGGTGATCGCGGACGCCCTGGGCGTCCGCTGCGCCATCGAGCAGTTCATCGGCGAGTGGATCGCGGTGCCCCCGACGGCGCGCTGGCGGCTCGGTCAGGCCGCGCTCGGCCAGGGGACCACGGTGGGCGCGCGCGCCTGGCTGTGCCAGGGCAAGTTTCGGATCGTGATCGGCCCGGTCGATCACCGCCGGTTCGAGAGCCTGCTCCCGGGCGGCGAGGCGTTCCTACGGGTCGAAGAGCTGGTCGAGCTCTATGTCGGCCACCAGCTCGCGTGGGACGTCCGTTTGATCGTCGACGAGAGCAGAAAGCCGTGGACGCTCGGACAGCGATCGAAGCTCGGGTGGACCACCTCGCTCGGGCGGAGCAGACAGCCGGGCAGCATCGTGGTCCGCCCGCCCAGGAACAAGACGGAGGAAGTTCGAGATGGCAGAAATCAGTCGCGCGGCCCTGTTCGGGAAGCTCAACCGCATCGCGTACCGCTCGATCGAGAGCGCGACCGTGTTCTGCAAGATGCGCGGGAATCCGTACGTCGAGCTGGTGCACTGGTTCCATCAGATCCTCCAGCTCCAAGATTCGGATCTGCAGCCGTTGATCCGCGAGTTCTCGCTCGATCCGGCGCGGCTGGCGAAGGACCTGACCGAGGCGCTCGACGCCCTGCCGCGGGGATCGACCTCGATCTCGGATCTCTCCGCACACGTGGAGGAGGCCGTCGAGCGCGGGTGGGTCTACGGCTCGCTGCTCTTCGGCGAGTCGCAGATCCGGACCGGCCACCTGGTGGTCGGCGTGCTCAAGACGCCGGGCCTCAAGAACGCGCTGCTCAGGATGTCCGGTGAGTTCGCCAAGATCACGATCGATCGCCTGACCGAGCGCTTCGCGAAGATGCTGGGCGCCTCGCCCGAGGCCACCCTGGGCGCCGACCGACGGCAGCGCGGCGCCGGGCGAGGCCAGCGGCGCCATGCCGCCGCCGCAGATGGGCAAGCAGGAGGCGCCTGCGTCGCTTCTCGGTCGACCTGACCGAGCGCGCGCGCAAGGGCGAGATCGATCCGGTCGTCGGGCGCGACGACGAGATCCGGCAGATCGTCGACATCCTCATGCGGCGCCGGCAGAACAACCCGATCCTCACCGGCGAGGCCGGCGTGGGAAAGACGGCGGTGGTCGAGGGCTTCGCGCTGCGCATCGCGTCGGGCGACGTCCCGCCGCCGCTGAAGGACGTCACGCTGCGCTCGCTCGACATCGGGCTGCTGCAGGCCGGCGCCAGCATGAAGGGCGAGTTCGAGAACCGGCTGCGCCAGGTGATCGACGAGGTGCAGGCGTCGCCGAAGCCGATCATCCTGTTCATCGACGAGGCGCACACGCTGATCGGTGCGGGCGGCGCGGCCGGCACGGGCGACGCGGCCAATCTGCTGAAGCCGGCGCTGGCCCGCGGCACGCTGCGGACGATCGCGGCCACCACCTGGGCCGAGTACAAGAAGCACATCGAGAAGGATCCGGCGCTGACGCGGCGCTTCCAGGTGGTGCAGATCGAGGAGCCGACCGAGGCGCAGCACGCTCCTGATGATGCGCGGCGATCGCCGACGATGCTGGAGAAGCACCACCGCGTGCAGGTCCTCGACGAGGCCCTCGAAGCCGCGGTGAAGCTGTCGCACCGCTACATCCCGGCGCGGCAGCTCCCCGACAAGGCGGTCAGCCTGCTCGACACCGCCTGCGCGCGCGTCGCCGTCAGCCAGCACGCGACCCCGGCCGAGGTCGAGGACGCCGAGCGGCGGATCGAGGCGCTCGACACCGAGCTCGAGATCATCGGGCGCGAGGAGGCGGTCGGCGTGCCGGTCGGCGATCGGCGCGCCGTGGCCTCGAAGAAGCGCACCGAGGAGCAGGCGCGGCTCGCGGAGCTGGACAAGCGCTGGCAGGAGGAGAAGGTCGATCGTCGATCAGATCTCGCTCCAGATGCGCGCCGACCTCCGGAAGGAGGAGCGCGAAGGATCGCGAGAGCGCCTCGCTGGACAAGCTCCAGGGCCTGCAGACAGGCGAGCTGCACGACGCTCCAGGGCGAGCGGCCGCTTGATCCTTCCGAGCGTCGACGAGCAGGCCGTGGCCGCGGTGGTGGCGGACTGGACCGGGCATCCCCGTCGGCCGGATGGTGAAGAACGAGATCGAGACGGTCCTCAACCTGGCCGAGACGCTCGATCAGCGGGTGATCGGCCAGACGCACGCGCTCGAGATGATCGCGAGGCGCATCCAGACCTCTCGCGCCGGGCTCGAGAACCCGAGCAAGCCGATCGGCGTCTTCCTGCTGGCCGGGCCCTCCGGCGTCGGCAAGACGGAGACCGCGCTGGCCCTGGCGGAGACGCTCTACGGCGGCGAGCAGAACCTGATCACGATCAACATGAGCGAGTTCCAGGAGGCCCACACGGTCTCGACGCTCAAGGGCGCGCCTCCCGGATACGTGGGCTACGGCGAGGGCGGGGTGCTGACCGAGGCCGTGCGCCGGCGGCCCTACAGCGTGGTGCTGCTCGACGAGGTGGAGAAGGCCCACCCGGACGTGCACGAGATCTTCTTCCAGGTCTTCGACAAGGGCTGGATGGAGGACGGCGAGGGCCGGCTGATCGACTTCAAGAACACGTTGATCCTCCTGACCTCCAACGTCGGCAGCGATCTGATCATGAAGATGTGTGCCGACCCCGAGCTGACGCCGAGCGCCGAGGCGATCGCCAAGGCGCTGCGACGGCCATGCTCAAGGTGTTCCCGGCGGCGCTGCTGGGGCGCCTGGTCGTGATCCCGTACTACCCGCTGAGCGACGAGATGATCGGTCGCATCACGCGGCTCCAGCTGGCCCGCATCGAGAAGCGGATCGAGGCGAACCACGGGATCCCGTTCACCTACGACGACGCCGCGGTCGTCGCTGATCGTGAGCCGCTGCACCGAGCTGGAGAGCGGCGGCCGCATGATCGACGCCATCCTCACCAACACGATGCTGCCTCGCATCAGCCAGGAGATCCTCACCCGGCTGATGCAAGGCGATCCGGTGCGGGCCGTGAGCGTGAGCGCCGCCGGCAGCGACTTCTCGTACGCCTTCGAATAACCATGAATAGACCAGTTCAGATCGACACTCCGCTCGGCGAGGGCGCGCTCCTCTTCCTCCGGATGGAGGGACGAGAAGAGCTGGGCCGCCCCTTCGAGCTTCAGCTCGAGCTCCTGAGCGCTCAGGACGACGTCGACTTCACCAAGGTCGTGGGCCAGACGATGACGGTGCACCTCGAGCAGGCCGACGGGCAGCTCCGGCACTTCAACGGCGTCTGCAGCCGCATGTCCTACGGCGGCACGCACGGCCGCTACGTGCGGTATCTGGCCACGCTCCGGCCCTGGATGTGGCTGCTCACCCGGACGGCCGACTGCAAGATCTTCCAGAACAAGTCGGCGCCCGACATCATCAAGGAGATCTTCCGCGAGCAGGGTCAGACGCAGTTCGAGGAGTCGCTCAGCCGCTCGTACCGGGTGCGCGAGTACTGTGTGCAGTACCGCGAGACCGACTTCGCCTTCATCAGCCGCTTGATGGAGGAGGAAGGCATCTACTACTTCTTCAAGCACGAGGAGAAGAAGCACACGCTGGTGCTCTCCGACTCGTACAGCGCGCACAGTAAGATCCCGGGCTACGAGGAGGTCCCGTTCTATCCCGAGAGCGAGAAGGCGCGTCGCGAGCGCGACCACATCGAGGTCTGGTCCGCCTCCCAGCAGCTCGAGCCCGGCGCCTACTTCCTCGAGGACTTCGACTTCGAGCGTCCGATGGCGAACCTGGAGGTGAAGCTGGCCTCGCAGGACAAGCTCGCCAAGAAGGAGCTCGAGATCTACGAGTACCCCGGCGACTACACCCAGACCGCCGACGGCGGAGACCTACGTTCGGCTGCGGCTCGAGGAGCTGTACGCCCGGCAGGCGCTGGCAAGCGGGGCGGGCGACGTGCGCGGTCTGACGCCGGGCGGGCTGTTCACGCTGACGAACTTCCCGCGCGCGGATCAGAATCGCGAGTACCTGGTGGTGTCGGCGCAGTACGAGCTGAGCTCCGATGCGTACGAGTCGGCGCCCTCCGGCGAGCCGGCGGTGTTCCACTGCGCCTTCACCGCGATCGACAGCCAGCGGCCCTACCGCTCGGCGCGGACCACGCCGCGCCCCGGGATCCAGGGCCCGCAGACCGCCATCGTGGTGGGCAAGTCGGGCGAGGAGATCTGGACCGACAAGCACGGGCGCGTGAAGCTGCAGTTCCACTGGGATCGCGCTGGGCAAGTCCGACGAGAAGAGCTCGTGCTGGGTGCGGGTCGCGCAGGTCTGGGCGCGGCAAGGCTGGGGCGGCATCCACATCCCGCGGATCGGCCAGGAGGTGATCGTCGAGTTCCTCGAGGGTGATCCGGATCGACCGATCATCACCGGGCGGGTCTACAACGGCGACAACATGCCGCCGTACGCGCTGCCGGCGAACCAGACCCAGAGCGGCATCAAGAGCCGGAGCACGCAAGGACGGCAACGAGGACAACTTCAACGAGATCCGCTTCGAGGACAAGAAGGGCAGCGAGCAGATCTACATCCATGCGGAGAAGGACCTCGAGGTGCTGGTCGAGAACGACGCCAAGCACACGGTCCTGCACGACGAGACCACCACGATCGAGAACAACCGCACGGAGGAGGTGAAGAAGGACGAGACGATCACCATCCGGGGCAATCGCACCGAGACCGTGGACAAGGACGAGACGATCACGATCAACGGCAACCGGACGGAGAGCGTCGGCAAGAACGAGACGATCACCATCAGCGGCAGCCGCACCGAGTCGGTGAGCAAGGACGAGACGATCTCGATCGACGCGAGCCGGATCGTCAGCGTGACCAAGGACGAGGAGATGACGGTGGGCGGCGCCCAGGTGCTCGACGTCGGCAAGGACCAGGAGGTCAACGTCGGCGGCAATCGCAAGGCCGCAGTGGGCAAGAGCGATCAGCTGGACGTGTCGCAGAAGCTGACGATCACCGCCGGGCAGGAGCTGGTGCTGAAGGTGGGTGCCGCCAGCATCACGATGAAGGCCAGCGGCGACATCATCGTCAAAGGCGTCAACGTCACGGTCGAGGGCGCCGCCTCCGCCAAGCTCAAGTCTTCGGGCGCGGTGGAGATCTCGGGCGCGATGATCACCCAGAAGTAGCGGTCAGCTCACTTGACGGTGATGCGGACCGTCCGATTGTTGCCGATCGCCTCGAGCGTGGTCTCGGCGATGGCGAACTTTCCGGTCACGCGCACCACCTTGAACGTTCCGTTCGAGACCGGCTCGTCGGTGCTGCCCTCGAGCACCACGCCGCTCATGCCGGGCCGGACGCCCTTGTCCTCGCCGATCTCGATGTGGAGCGTCCGCTTTCCGTCGCGGGTGTACATGCTGATGATCCGGCCGCGGACGTAGACGTCCTTCGGCTCGCGGGTCGGTGGCGGCGGGCGCGACACGCGCTTCTTGACGCAGCGCCCCCGCTCGCACGAGCCCTCGCACTCGATCGGGATGCCCCAGGCGAGACAACCGCCGGCGCCGCGGACGCACAGCTGCGAGCTGTCCTTCGAGGCGCAGCGCCGCTCGTCCGGCTGGCACTGATCGGTGCAGCCGGCGGCGCATTGGCCCTCACGGCACGTCTGATCGGCTCCGCAGCTCTGCACCTCCACCCAGGCGTTGCAGCCCTCCTTGGTGAGCTGGCAGACCGCGAAGCCGTCCTTGCCGACGCAGATCTGCTGGCCAACGGTACAGTCGTGGCAGCGCTTCGGCATCGTCTTGGTGAAGAGCGCCTTGAGCGAGTAGGGCGAGCTGGTCTCGGCGTTGGCCTCCACCCGGAGGTAGTACCGATCCTTGCTCGGGATCTGGAACTTGAGCTGCTTGCCTTTCTGTCCCCAGGTCTCGCCGGCGGCCAGCGGCTTGCCGAGGGCGTCGTAGAGGTCGAGCGACAGGTTGGCGCGCTCGCTGTCCCAGTGCAGCTGCACCTCGAGCTCTCCGGGCTGGGTCAGATCGAGGTATCTCCAGTCGGTGGCGTCCCCCTCGGAGGCGTCGACGGTGTCGTCCGCGATGGTGTCGAGCTCGAGCGGAGACGCGTGGATCCGCTCGGCGTCCGGGCCGCTCAGCTCGTTGCGCGCGTGGCTGCACGCGATCGCGCAGGACACCAGTAGGATGCAGGCCTCGCGCATCACGCACGTCCCATAGCACGCTCCGGCGGCGCGGAAAAACTGATGTACCATCGAGCCGTCTTGGGCTCGGAGATCATCGTGTGCGGCAAGCGGATGGACATCGGACACCCCGTCCGCACCTTCATGGACAGCGACGGCTACAACGCCTACCTCACGCATCGGACGGACGATCCCAGCCAGAAGTTCCCTACGTACCCGGCGCCGGGGATGGAGGGCCGCGAGCTGCGCTACCGCGAGCGCCGGCTCCTGGGACGCGAGCGGACGCTCCAGAACCTGAAGCGGGCGGTGCGGCAGGTGGTGGTCCACCTGGACGGCTGCGCGAACGCTCGCTTGTGCTTCGACGTGCTCCACAACCAGCACGGGCTGTCGGTGCACTTCATGGTCGACAACGACGGCACGATCTACCAGACGCTCGACCTGGTCGACTGCGCCTTCCACGCCGCCGGCGTGAACGAGACCTCGGTCGGGATCGAGGTCCAGAATCGCGGCGACGCCGCCCGTTTCCCGCACAGCTATCGGGAGGAGCGGCCCACCGTCACCTGCACGGTGCACGGCCAGCAGTTCCTCGCCTACGACTTCACCGACGCCCAATACGAGGGGATGGTCCGCCTCGGCCGGGCGCTCGCGCGTATCCTCGATCTTCCGCTTCAGGTCCCGCGCGCCTCGACCGGCGAGGCCATCTGGACCACCATCGCCGACCCGCGCCGCTTCGACGGCTTCCTCGGGCACTATCACATCAACAAGGAGAAGTGGGATCCGGGACCGTGGGACTTCCAGCGAATGTTCCGCAAGATCGGGAGCCGCGTGACGCTCCCGCTCACCGCGATGCCGGCCGGCGCGCCGGCGAAGAAGCTCGCGGAGAGCGCCGACGCGTACTACGAGGCCAACGAGCGCGACGGCTCCGGCTACTTCCCGGTGGGGCCGCTCGGCGAGTCTCGGCTGTGGCACGGAGGCGTGCATCTCCCCGGCCGCGCCGACGCGCCGATCTACGCACCGCTCGGCGGGACGGTGGTGGCGGCACGGCTCGCCGGGCCGTGCACCGCGGGGAGCTGCAACTTCATCTTGATGCGGCATCAGCTGGAGACGGTCGCGCGCTCGCTCCCCTTCTTCACGCTCTACTTCCACGTGCGCACCGAGACGAGCGATCCCGAGTCGCCGCCCTGGCTCACGCGGAGCGGGGACGCGGCCGAGATCCTGGCGCAGGGCCGCACCGCGCTGCTCTCGGAGCAGGTGGACGGCGGCGAGCTCCTCGGCCACGTGGGCGAGGCCGGGCCCGCGGAGGTGCGGCGGCCGCAGCTCCACTTCGCCGTCTTCTCGCAAGAAGAGATGGGTCGGATCGTCGATCCCGGCTACTGGGAAGTGGTGATCGGCACAGAGACCAATCGCTTCTGCCGCAACAAGGAGATCATCGATCGCATCGATCTCCCGCTCGGCGGCAAGCCTCGCGACGGCCTGCTCTCGCGCTACGAGCTGCGGCGCTTCTTCACCTCGAACGCGGCCCGCGCCGACCTCCACCGGATGGTGGTGCGCCACCTCTCCGAGTGGACCGAGGGCGACTGGCAGGCCGACCTCGAGACCGCGCCGGACTTCGCCGCGCTCCCCGAGGCGGTGCGGCGGAAGATGATCGCCGAGCAGATCGAGCCCACGCTCTGGTGGACCGAGAGCGTCGCGCGCCACGCCGGTCTGCCGGACAACGGCGTGATCTACTCGTACCACCCGATCGGCTTCCTGGTGTGGTACGACCAGCTGATGCGGAAGAACGCGAACCTCCGTGCCGCCGGGATCCAGGTGGCCCGCGCCGACCTCGCGATCTCCGGGACCGACAGCTTCAAGCTCGACTTCGAGTCGACGCTGCACATGACCGATCAGGAGGACCTCCTGGCCGGCTCGCAGGGCCAGAAGCTCACGCTCGAGGAGCTGATCGATGGCTATCCGGAGTGAGGGCGTGACGCGGCGCCGCTTCGCCGCGATCCTCTTGGGCGCGATCGTCGCTGCGTTCGCGCCGCGGAGGAAGAGGCGGTCCAGGCGTCCGATCGTGTGGATCGGTCACATCTGAAGGGCGACCGGCAGTTCATCCGGTCATGCGGAGGAGCTCGAGGACGGTCCTCCAGTTGCGGATGGTGCTGGTGGTCTCGAGCTTTGCGTCGAAGTACGCGTTGGTGAGCTTGCTCTTCCCCACGCCGTTCGGGAGGTGGAGATAGATCTCCCGGCCGCGGACGACGAACGCGTCGGGCGGCGAGCGGTCGGGATCGAGCGCGGCGGCGTTCTTCTTCGCCGGCGTGCTCGCGAGGAACGCGACGTGGAGGCGGTCAGGCTCGACCCCGCCCGCGAGGAACGGGTTGGCGCTTGCGACCTTCTTCAGCTCGGCCCCGCTCCTCAGGACCACCGGCACCCGAAGCCCGAAGCCGTCGAGGATCGCGGCCTCGATCAGCCCCGGCACGCGCCGGGCCGCGGCAGCCGGCGCGCGGAAGACGACGTTCCCGCTCTGGATGTACGTCCGCACCTCCGCTGCACCCGCCTCCGCGAAGAGCGCGGCCAGCGACTTCATCGGGAGCTTGTTCTTGCCTCCGACGTTGATCCCGCGAAGCAACGCCACGTATGAGGAGCCCGGCACGGCGCGATGGTAGCCCAGGAGGACGTCAGGTGTGGGGCTCGTGCTCGTACTTCATCGCGCCCACCCGATTACCCTCGGGATCGTCGAAGTAGATGAGATCGCCGACGGTCGGGATGTTCGACTTCTCCATGGTGATGGTTCCGCCGTGCTCGACGACCGCGCGGGCGATCGCGTCGACGTCGGCGACGGCGATGGTGCACTCGTAGCAGTTGGGCCCGTCCTTTCCGCGGGGACTGCGGCGCTGTTGCAGGAGACCTTGCACGCCGGGGCTCGCCTCGTCGCCGGTGTGGATGAGGTAGAAGTCGGGCGGGCCCCACGGCTCGAAGGCCCAGCCGAAGACCGCCTCGTAGAAGCGGCGGGCGCGCTGGACGTCGTCGGCGTGGATGGCGAAGCTGGCGAGATTGTTGGGCATGCGCGGCAGGCTAGCGCGCCGGGACCGCGTGTCGCAATTACGATATCTTGACATTGTATGTCGCGAAAACGTCATACGGCGGCGGACGAGCCGTACTTCCTGATCCGCTCGCTGGCGGCCCGCGTCGCCGGCGGCCGCAGCATCGAGCGCCACGCCCATCCCTGGCATCAGCTCATCTACGCGTCCGCCGGGATCATGACGGTCTGGACCGAGCGCGGCACGTGGGTGGCGCCGGCGCAGTGGGCGATCTGGGCCCCGGCTGGCATCGAGCACTCGATCCGATTCACCGGCGACTCCCTCCTGCGCACGCTCTATCTGCGAAGCGACGACGGCGGGCTCCCCATCGAGTGCTCGGTCATCGGCGTCTCCCCGCTCCTGCGCGAGCTGATCCTTCGGACGGTCGAGATCGGGATGCTCGATCGACGCGTCCGGATCCACGCGTCGATGGCCGCGCTCATCGCCGACGAGCTGTGCCGGGAGGACGCACCGCCGCTCGATCTCCCGCTCCCCGCGAGCGGGCCGCTGCGGCGGATCGCCGAGCACCTCTCCGATCACCCCGACGAAGCCGAGGGCAGCGCCGCCCTGGCCGCGCGCTTCGGCCTCGGCGTCCGCACGCTCGAGCGAAGGTTCGCCGCCGAGACCGGCGTGCCCCTGGGCCGGTGGCGCCGGCAGGCGCGCTTCTTCCACGCGTTGCGATTGCTCGCGGCCGGCACTCCGGTGAAGCGTGTGGCCGCCGAGAGCGGCTACCGCAGCACCAGCGCGTTCGTGGCGGCGTTCCGGGGCACCTTCGGTACCACCCCGGCGCGCTATTTTTCCGGCCCGGCGCTGTAATGTTCGGCGGCCCGGGGACCTGTACCGTCGAACCCATGACGCTCCCCGAGATCACCGATGCCACCTACGAGCGGGAGACCGCGTCCGACCTGCCCGTACTCCTCGACTTCAGCGCGCCCTGGTGTCCACCCTGCCGGGCGCTCGAGCCGCACCTGGCCGCGGTGGCGGAGCAGTACGGGGGCCGTCTGGTGGTGGCCAAGGTGGACGCCGATCAGAACCCCGAGGTGGTGGAGCGGTTCAGCGTCCGCAGCTTGCCGACGCTCATCCTGATCCGGCAGCGTCGGGTGGTGGGGCAGATCGTCGGCGCCGTCCCGCGGACGCGGATCGAGGCGCTGGTGGAGCCGCATCTGGGTTGACGATGGACCTCCTCGCGGCCGTCTCGGAGTCCTATCGCGCCCGCCTGCGCGCGCTGGCGCAGGCGCAGGGCCTCGGTCCCGACGACGCCAACGACGCCGTCCAGGAGGCGTTCTCCCGGTTCCTCGAGCTGGGCGCCGCGCGCCGCGTGTCCACGCTCGACGAGACGCGCGCGTACCTGGCCGTGGTGGTGACCAACGCCGCCCGGAACATGCGGCGGCGCCACCACCGGAGGAAGGCGCACGTGACCTTCGATCCGACGTTCTCGCTCGCCGATCCGAACCCGCTCCCCGACGAGCAGCTCGACGCGGAGGCGCGCCTCTCCAAGCTGCGCGCCTGCATCGACACGCTCGAAGAGGTGCCCCGCCGCGTGGTCTCCCTCCGGGTGATCGGGGAGCTCTCCGGTTCGGAGGTCGCGAAGAGCCTCGACCTCACGCCCAATCACGTCGCGGTGGTGCTCCACCGTGCGAAGAAGGACCTCTTCCGCTGCGTGGTCTGTCCCTGACGGATGCGCTACATACCGCCCGATGCTCTTCGACCCGCTCGTCGCTGGAGATCTCCAGCTCCCCAATCGGATCTTCATGGCCCCGCTCACCCGCGCCCGGGCCGGCGCCGAACGGATGCCGAACGCGCTGATGGCCGAGTACTACGCGCAGCGCGCGACGGCCGGGTTGATCGTGTCCGAGGCGACGTCGGTCTCCCCGATGGGCGTCGGCTATGCGGACACGCCCGGGATCTGGTCCCAGGCGCAGGCGGACGGCTGGAAGGCGGTGACCCGCGCCGTTCACGAGGCAGGCGGGCGGATCCTGCTGCAGCTCTGGCACGTCGGGCGGATCTCGCACCCGATGTACCTCGACGGGGCGCTGCCGATCGCGCCCAGCGCCATCGCGCCGGAGGGGCGGGTCAGCCTGGTGCGACCGCACACCGCCTACGTCACGCCGCGGGCGCTGGCGCGCGAGGAGATCGCGGGCGTGATCGAGGAGTATCGGCTCGCCGCGTCGCGCGGGCTGGACGCCGGGTTCGACGGCGTCGAGCTCCACGGGGCGAACGGCTACCTCCTGGATCAGTTTCTCCAGGACGGATCGAACGTCCGCACCGACGACTACGGCGGCAGCGTCGAGAACCGCGCGCGGCTCCTGCTGGAGGTGACCGATGCGGCGATCTCGGTGTGGGGGAGCGGTCGGGTCGCCGTGCACCTGGCGCCGCGGGCCGACGCGCATTCGATGGGCGACTCCGATCGCGCAGCGACGTTCGGCCACGTGGCCGCCGAGCTGGGGCGCCGCCGGATCGCCTTCATCTGCGCGCGCGAGCATCTCGGGACGGACCGGCTGGGGCCGGCGCTGAAACGCGCATTCGGCGGGGTGTTCGTGGCCAACGAGGGCTTCACGCAGGGAGCGGCGGAGCAGGTGCTGGCGGCCGGCGAGGCCGACGCCGTGGCGTTCGGCAAGCTGTTCATCGCCAACCCCGATCTGGTGGCGCGCTTCCGCGCCCACGGTCCGCTCAACGAGCCCGTCTCCGCGACCTTTTATCGCGGCGGGCCGGAGGGCTACACCGACTACCCGCGTTGGAATGGACGAGCCAACGCCGCGCCCGAGGGCTAGAGTCTGGTGGTGCGCGACGCCGTGCTGTCCGTGACCTCGCCGCTCGAGTTCGTCTGGGAGACGCTCGATCCGTTCCTGTTCTGCGTCCATCACGAGGACGCGTATCCGGCGGGGAACGCAGCGCTCGGTCCGGCCGTGACGCTCGCGGGCCGCGATCTCGGCCAGGACTTCGCGGGCAAGGACGGCTGGCGCATGTACCACGGCGACGTCGTCCCCGGATTTCCTCAGCACCCGCACCGCGGCTTCGAGACGATCACGGTGGTGCGGCGGGGGCTCGTCGATCACTTCGACTCGCTCGGCGCGGTCGCGCGCTACGGAGAGGGCGACGTCCAGTGGATGACCGCAGGGAGCGGCATCGTGCACTCGGAGATGTTCCCGCTGGTGCACCGCGATCGCCCGAACCCGACCGAGCTGTTCCAGATCTGGCTGAACCTTCCGCGCCGCAACAAGCTGGTCCCGCCGCACTTCTCTATGTTCTGGAGTCACACGCTGCCGCGGCACACGTTCCGCGATGACGCCGGCCGCGCGACCGAGGTCTGCCTGATCGCCGGCTCGCTGCCGGGCGTGCCCGAGCCGCCGCGGCCGCCGCCGAGCTCGTGGGCCGCGAACCCGGAGGCGAACGTCGCCATCTGGACGGTGAAGCTGGCGCCGCACGCCGAGTGGACCCTGCCGCCGGCGCCGCCGCGATCGAACCGCATGCTCTATCTCTTCGCGGGCGACGGCGTGCGCATCGCCGGCCAGCCCGTGACGCCGCCGTCGGGGGTGCGCCTCCATCCGGAGGCCGAGGTGCCGATCGTGAACGGCGGAGAGGATTGCGAGCTCCTCCTCCTGCAGGGCCGCCCGCTCGACGAGCCGGTCGCGCACTACGGACCGTTCGTGATGACCACGCGCGCCGAGCTCGAGCAGGCGTTCGACGACTACCGCCGGACCGGGTTCGGCGGATGGCCTTGGCCGAGCGACGCCCCGGTGCACCCCGGGGAGCAGGGTCGCTTCGCCGTCGAGATCGACGGGCGTGAGTCCACACCGGGGGGCTGATGCTCTTTCCCTTCGCCAAGATCCGCTGGGTCAAGAGCGTGACCATGGACGGCGAGTATCTGGCGTACGGCGGTGAGGATCCGACCTCGCTCGCCCGGGAGCCGCGCCGCGCCGGCGACGCCTTCGACCTGCACGCGACGCCCGAGGATGCTGACAGCCTCGGCGATCCGGCCGTCGGCGACCTCATCGTCCTCACCCAGCACGATCAGGTGACCCACCTGGTGGAGGTTCAGGGCGAGCGCACCGAGCCGCGACCGAAGAAGACCATCCGCCGCGGCACGCGGGATGCGCGCTTCTCGATCCAGCGCCGGTGCGTGGCGCGCCTGATGCTCGGCTTCGAGCGGGCACCGTTCATCGAGCGCGCGTTCGGCTTCGATCCGCACGCGGCCGGCGGAGAGGTCTTCGAGATCACCGCGCTCCCGGCCTTCGAGCGGGCGCAGCAGCCGTTGTGGATGGTCCAGCGGCGCATCCATCACGCGATGACCTCCGCCGAACGCATGAGCCGGGTGGAGCGATTTCGGCCGGGTTGACCGAGGCTGACCTCGTCAGCGCAGCCCCAGCCGCGCCTTGAGCGCGGCCAGCGCGCGGCGGCTCACCCGGGCGCGCTGGCCGTCGTCCAGCTCGACCACGGTGCCGAGCTCCTCATGGTGCAGCGCGCGAACCTTCGCGAGGTTGATGAGCTCTCTGCGGTGGACGCGCAGGAAACCGAGCGGCTCGAGTCGCGCCTCCAGCTCGTGGAGGCTCTCGTCGAGGACGTACTCCTCTCCGTCATGGTGAATCAGCGTGTACTTGTCGGAGGCGTAGAGGCGCGAGAGCGCGGCGGCGTCGAGGAGATGGACCGTGCTCCCGCTCTTCGCCGCGATTCGCTCGGGGCGAGCGCCGATGATCCGCCCCACGGCGCGCGCGACGACCTCCTCCAGCGCCTTCGGCTGGAGGCTCGGCCCTTGCCGCAGGCGCACGCGTTCGAGCGCTTGCGCGAGCCGCGCCGGTTCCACCGGCTTGAGCAGGTAGTCGACCGCGGCCAGCTCGAAGGCGCGGACGGCGTGCTCGCGGTGTGCGGTCGTGAAGACGATCGGTGGCAGCGCGCCACCCTCCGCCACCAGGCTGAGCCCATCCAGGCCCGGCATCTGCACGTCCAGGAGGACGAGATCGGGGGCGAGCTCCGCGATCAGCGCGCGCGCCTCAACGCCGTCACCGGCCTGTCCCACCACCTCGACGCCCCGAATGCGCCCCAGCATGCGAGCGAGACGACGGCGCGCGAGCGGCTCGTCATCGACGATCAGGATCCGCATCGGGCTCCCCTTCCTCGACCGGCAGTCGCAGCTCGATCCTGAATCCTCCCAGCGGCCCGCGACCGCTCGTCACCTCGGCGCGCGTGCCGTAGGCGAGGGCCAGCCGCTGCTCCAGGTCCGTTCGGCTGGTACCCGCGCCGCGGTGCGCGGAGGCGCCGGGCCCCGGGCCGTCGTCCTCGACCGTGAGCTCGACGCTCGCCTCGACTCTCTTCGCGGTGACCACCACCCGCGCCGGGCCGGGCCGCGTCGACACGCCGTGCTGGATCGCGTTCTCCACCAGCGGTTGAAGGATGAAGGGTGGAACCGAGACCGAGCCGGCGTCCGGGTCGAGCGCCACCTGCGTCTCGAGCCGCGCACCGAACCGCAGGCGTGCGAACTCGAGATACGCCTCCACCGCGGCAATCTCCTCCGAGAGCGCCACCATCGCTCGGCGCTCGCTGTCGAGGGTGTATCGGAACAGGCCGGCCAGTCGTTCGACGGCGCGCTCCGCTCGCTCCGGATCCTCTCCGATCAGGGAGGCGACCGTGTTGAGACTGTTGAACAGAAAGTGCGGATCGGTGCGGGCCTGCAGCGCAGCGAGCTGGCTCTTGAGCAGCTCGCGCTCCCTCTGGGTCTCGCGCAGATCGAGCTCCTCGGCCCGCCGCTTCAAGCGCTCCCTCGAGGCGCCGATCGCCATCATCGCGATCGTGGCCGCCAGCGCCACCGGCAGCACTCCGAACCGCGGGAAGTCGCTCGACGCCTGCGGAAACAGGGACCGCGCGAGCCACAGCGAGCCCTCCACGCCGACGAGGATCCCGACGCATACCACCGGAGTCTGGAGCAGAATCCGCGCGAGCGGCCGCCTGCGCTCGAGCCCGAGCCGGGAGAGCACCAGCGCGTCGAGCGCCTGGATCGCGGTCCCGATGCCGAAGCAAATCATCAGGTCGATCACGAAGCGGACGCTGAGCGACTCGAAGGCGAAGTCGCCCGCGGTCGTGGCGAGCATCGCCGTCAACAGCATCGACAGCAGGAGATAGGCGAAGGTGTCCTCGCGCAGCCGAGCGAGCATCAACCGCCCTCTCCGAGGCGGCGCCGCATGGCGCGCGTCCACCACGCGAAGCTCGGCACGGCAATCAGGGACGGCGCGATCCAGGGCACGAACGCGAGCGAGGGTGGCAACCAGGATCCGACCGTGCGTCCCATCGCCACCACCAGGAACGCCGTGAGCGCGGTGATGCAGGCGATCATCATGGCGCGCATGTGTTGATACCACCACGCCCGCGGACTGGACAGCGGCCGTAGCACGAAGCGAAGGTCCGCGATCGCGTTCCCGATCTCGATCGCCGCGAAGAGCACCCACAAGCCGCGCCCGCGCGTGAGGCCGAGGGCTCCGGTCGCCACTCCGGCGACCGCCAGCACGAGCGGCAGACCCACGTCGATGAGCGACGGCTGCGGGGCCGCCGATCGCTTGCGCGCGAAGGCCCGGAGCCCGCTCCACAGCGCCGCCGTCGTCAACAACGACAAGGTGCCGAGAAACGCGGCGCTCGCCTGCAACGCCTCCGGTGATTCGCCGGGCTTGAAGACCTCCGGCCAGCCGAGCCAGAGCACGGTCATGACCAGCCCGGTCGCCGACGAGATCGTCATGCCCGACACGAAGATCCACCCGGCCCGTCGATGGATCCGCCCGCCTTTCTTGGAGAGCAGCGGGACCGCGAGCGAGGCCAGGCCGAGCCCGCCGCCCAAGATGTGCAAGCCGCGAAGGAGAAGGTATCCAGCCATGCGCCGACGCTGGCTCGAATGACCGGGCCGGCGGTGCCGTCCGACGAGCGGGGCCGAACCCGCGACGAGCGGCGTCTCATCTGGAGGACGCGCCCGCCGAACGGATGACCCTGGTCGAGCGATTTCGCCCGTGCTAGCCCGCGAGCGATGGAGTCTCTGGAAGCGTACGACTGGATTCGATTGGCCGAGCAGACGAGGGCGCAGCTCGTCGAGGCTCGCGGGAAGCTCGACGGATCCGCGGGTCACGAGCGTGAGCTGCGATGGCTGGACGAGGCGGCGGCGCTGGCGTCGGGCGATCCCGAGGTGCGCGCGGATCTCGTCGCACGGGCTCGCCGCCTCCCGGAGCTCGCCACCGTGCGGGACGAGCACGCGTCCGATCTGATCGGACCCTGGGCCGACGCGATCGAGCGGCTCCACGCCGGGATCGTCTTTCACGCGGGGGTGCGCTCCCCGATCATCGAGGCTCTCTTTCCGCACCGAAAGTTCGATCAGCTCCGCCGCTCGAACCTCGACAACGCGCGGGCGTACGGCGTCGAGCTCCAGCGACGGCTCGCGTCCTCGTACCTCGATCGCCTGCTGGCGCGGGAGGAGTTCGCCTTCGCTCGGCCCACCGTCGAGGAGGTGAGCGCACGCTACGCGTCGATCGCGGACTCGAGCGAGGACGCCCCTGCACCCGAAGAGGCGGAGGCGCTCCTGTCGGCGCTGGCCGCGGAGGCGGAGAGCGTCCGGCGCGCGCTCGCGCAGGCGCGGCTCCTGGCCGAGGCCGCGCTCGTGCCGGTGGCGGGCGCCTTTGCCGAGCTCGGCCTCAAGAGCAAGCCGAAGGCCCGCGCCGCGGCGAAGGCGAAGAAGATCGCCGAGGTGGAGGCGAAGCCGGAGGTGGCGCCGGCACCGGTGCCGGAGGCGCCCGTCGCGAAGAAGCGGGCGAAGGCCAAGGCGGCGCCGCCGGCGAAGGCGCAGAAGCCGGCCAAGGCGGCGAAGAAGCCGCGCCGGTCCGACCGGAAGCCCGAGGCCTCGGCGTAGCGGGGCCTAGGAGCGTGTAGCGCGTAAGCGCTCACGCGACCCCGGTCCGGGTCCCGGTCCCGGTCCGGGTCCCGATCTGAAGATGGCTGCCTTCAAGATCCTGCTGTCTGAGTCGGTGAAGTTCCTCTGAGCGTGGGGCCTCGGTGTGCCGTCCACATTTGCAGGAACGCGATGATGCGGCCATCCATCATTTCGTTCAGTTGGGTCTGGGGATGGTTCGAGCTGGTCAGCCTGCGCTCTTGCCTTCTCGGCTCCAGCGCAGCCTTCGCTTCTCGAATGCGGGCAAGGCGGGATTCACGGCGAGCGAGCTCCGCTGGGATGTCCTCCTTCAGTCTCTTCAACGCCCAGCCGCTCGTCTTCCTCTTGGTCGATCGTGCGCGCTCGCTCCAGCAGTTCTTCGATCTCGAGAGACAGCCGCTTCTCCTCCTCGGCCATCCGCTCGTAGGTCATCGCCTTGTGCTTGCTCGCGTTCGCCTGCACCTTCGAGCCATCGAGTGCGACGTCCGAGCCGCACCAAACCTGCTTTTTGGCAAAGCTTCAGGACTTCGAGGAAGAGCGCTTTCAGTGCCTCCAGGTGGACGAGCCGAAACTCGTTGATCGTCGTGAAGTGGGGATGACTTTCTCCAGCCAGCACCCGGAATGGAATGTCTTCGTAGGTCGCCCGCGCGATCCTCCGCGACGAATAGATGCCGGTGCAGTAGGCGTACAGAAGCAGCGCGATCATCATTCGAGGCGAGTACGGTCCTTGGACTGGATCGAGATCTCGATCGCGCTCAGCTCTACCTCATCGACGACGTCCAAGACGAAGTACGCGAGATGATTTTCTGGGAGCCACTCGAGAGGGGACGGCGGGAGCAAGAACGATTGTCTCGGAGTCCAAGAACGGTATTGCTTCGCCACGAAACCATGGGATCAAGTCCAGGCGTCGAAGTCGATCCGCCCAACGATCGATTCCAGACGAAACGACCTCCAAGAACTTCTGCTGGTCAAAGTGGACGAGCTACCGCAAGCTAGCTTGCATGGTCACTTTCGATCACGAGAAGCTCGAGGTCTACCAGCTCGCCGTCGAGTATGCCGACATCGCTGAAGAGATCGCACAAGAACTGCAACCCGGTCACGCTCACGTCCGCGATCAGCTTCGGCGGGCATCCGATTCCATCGTGAACAACACCGCCGAGGGCGCCGGAGAGTTCAATCCACCTGAGAAGGCTCGCTTCTACCGGATGGCACTTCGCTCTGACACCGAAAGCGCCGCCTCACTCCACACCTGCTTGAGGCGCCGACTCGCCAACGAGCAGAAGGTCCAAGCCGCCAGAGCCAAGCTCAAGCGCGTTGTCGAGAGGCTCACGCGCCTCATCAAGTCGATGAACGCACGCCGGGCTGCATGATCGCCATCGGGACCGGGACCGGGACCGGGACCCGGACCGGGCTCGCGGTAGCGCTACGCGCTACACGCTCCTAGCTGGAGTCCAGGCGCTCAAGTGTGACGCCGAGGCCCGAAGAACCGCTCGGCGGCCCGCTCCCACCCCCGCGCGGGTCAGCCGCCGTTGCGCAGCCCCTGCTCGATCATCTTCGCCGGGACGCCCAGCTCCTCCAGCAGGTCGAGATCGAGCGAGAGGAAGGTGCCGACGGAGAACGCGTCGTCGTTGTGTAGGTCGATCTGGACGAACGGAATGATCGCCAGGGCGTCGAGCAGGCCGACGCGCACGCCGGCGCCCACGTTCACGGCCACCCGCGTGTCCTTCTGGAGGATGGAGAGCAGATGGATCTGGCCGCCGATCGACCAGTATTTCGCAGAGGGGAGATAGTCGACACCCCCGTCGGCGCCGAGGAAGGTGCCGTCGCCCGTCAGCGAGGGATCGACGTACAGGCCGGCGCGCCAGTAGACCTGGGGCTCGTGGGTGAGCGCGACGGAGTCCTTGTCACCCACGCGCTCGTTCATGCAGGCGAAGTCGTCGATGTTGCCCATCGCCGAGATGTGCGCACCTGCGGAGACGATCGGATCCTTCCAGTCCTTCTCCGAGAAGAACAGGATCATCCGCGGCCGGATGAAGACGAACCAGCTCCGGATCTCGAGGCCGGTGAGCTCGCCCTCGGCGCTGCAGCCGATCTTGGGGGCGGCGTTCGGAGGCGGCTGCGCGCGAGGCTCGGGACAGGGGCCGTACCCGGTCACCGGGTCGTGCGGGTTCGCGACGCAGGGGCAGCGATCTCCGCACGCGTCGGGAATGCCGTCGCCATCGGTGTCGACCAGGTTCTGGCCGATCGCGCTCGCGTGGCAGAGGTGATCGAGGTGATTGTCCTCGGTGATCTCCACGTGCGGGCACTTCGGATCGAAGGCCTGGCACGGCTTGCAGGTCTCCTGCGCGCGGGAGGCGCGCGGAGGAAGCGCGCCCGCGATGCCGATCGCGAGGATGGCGATCAGGCGAAGAAGCTTTCGCATAGCTGGAACTTCTGGAGCTCCGAACCCATGAGCATGTGCGAGCGGACGTTCGTGAAGATGCTGTCCATGCGATCCTTCAGCCCGCCGGGGTACATCTTCATGGTGAGGTCGGCGGGTACCAGGCCGTCGCCCCGGACGACGCTGTGATCGTCGAGCTGATCGAGGACCGGCAGCGCCGGGAACGCCGGGATGGACGCCCGCGTGTTGTGGTTGCGCCCCTGGATCACGACGAACCGCTCGATCCGCTTGAGCGCCTCGAAGGTCTCCTGGGCCAGCATCAGCAGCATCTCCTGCGCTCGAAGTAGGAGCTGCGGATGGAGGCCCTCCGTGGGATCGGTGGAGAGGAGGCCCGCGCGCTCCCAGGTCTTCGGCTTGAGCAGCTCGGAGCCCTCCACGCCGGCCACGCCGACGTGCCAGCGCGGCAGCATCATGTAGACCGAAGGCCAGGTCCGCACCACGCGCTTGTCGACGACGACACCCGGGAGCAGATCGACGCCCTCGAGCAAGGCGGTGGCGGCGTTGACGTTGCCGCCGAAGGGCACGCCGAGGAACACCACCCTCCGCACCAACCGGTGGAAGTCGTCGGGGCTGATCGAGAGGGACGCGACCAGCAGGATCAGACCGCCCTGCGAGTGACAGACCACGTCCCACTGATCGCCGCTGGCGCTCAGGAACTCGCGGAGCTTGCCGGCGCTGTAGCGGATGTCGAGGCGCCAGTCGTAGTCGTAGAACGTGTACCTCGGCGTCAGGGACTCCTCGAACGGCCGGTACACGGCGCTGATGTGCCCGCTCGCGCCGATGTCGATCGGGCCCGAGCCGTCCGCGAGGCCGGAGGTGCGCCGAGGCTCGAGCACGTCCGGATCGTCGTCGTGCTCGCAGTGCAGCGCGTTCTGGGAGCCGAGGGCCATCTCGAGGATCGACCCGACCTGCTCGCCGAAGGCACCGTTGGCGCGCCTCGAGTAGATGCATCCGCCCGTGCCGGGGATGAACAACCGCTTGGCCATGGACGCGCTCGAAGCGTACCAGCGCCGCCGGTCGGGAGCGACTGTCCGAAAGATCAGGAGCGTCGCGTCAGCGCTCGCGCGCCACCCGCACGATCCGATTGTTCAGGCTGTCCATGACGTACAGGTTGCCGTCCGGATCGAACGCGAGCCCGAACGGCCGCCGGAGCCGCGTCATGGTGGCCGGGAGCTGCTCCGCGTCGTCCACGCCGAGCTCGCCGGTCCCCGCGACCGTGCGGATGAGGCCGGTGTCGAGCGCGATCGCGCGGACCACGCTGTTGTCCGTGTCGGCGAAGTAGAGGTCGCCCTCCGGCCCAATCTCGAGGTCGCGCGGGCCGCTCAGCGACGCCTCTTTGGCCGGCCCGCCGTCGCCGGTGTAGCCCGCCTCTCCCGTGCCGGCGAACGTGTCGATGATCCCGCTCGAGAGATCGATCCGCCGGATCCGGTTGGCCTCGGTGTCGGAGAGATAGAGCGCGCCCTCGTGGTGGAGGACGTAGCCGCTCGGGTTGGGGCTCGAGGTGTCGGCGAAGGAGAGCTGAGCGTCGCTGGCGAGGCCGCCGTCGCCGGTGAAGCCCATGACCCCGGTGCCCGCGATCGTCTCGATGGTGCCCGCGGGGTCGATCCTGCGGAGCCGCTGGTTCTGCTGATCGACGATGTAGAGGTTGCCGGCGGCGTCGAGCGTCAGAATCGTTCGGCCGCATGAAGCGCGCGTCGCTGGCCGGCCCCCCGTCGCCCGCGAAGCCCACGTCCCCGCCGGCGAGCACCTTCACCCAGCCGGTGTCCGGATCGATCGTGAGCACCTTGTAGTTGTGCCACGCGGCCAGGAGGACCGACCCGTCCGGGCCCCGGATCAGCCCGGTCGGATGGGTCAGCTGCCAGTCGCTGCCGGCTGCGCCGCCGGGTGGTGTGCCGGCCAGCGGTCCGTCGCCCGGGAACACGGGATCGATCCATCCCACCATCGTCTCGACGGTTCCGTCCGGGTGCACGCGCCGAACCATGTGGTTGTTGAGGTCGCTGTACCAGGCGGTTCCGTCGTCGAGGAAGAGCAGGTCCTGGACCTGGTTGGTCTGCGTCTCGTAGCGCTCGAGGCCCTCGCCGTTGAAGCCCTGCTCACCCTTCTGTCCCAGCCAGGTGCACGCGGTACCGGGTGCCTGATCCGCACACGCGTCGGTGGCCTTCGCCGGGCTCGATCCGCAGGCCGAGAGGATCAGCGCCGAAGCGAGGAGCCGAACCGCCCCCCTCGGTTCTTGCGGACGCATGGGACCAGCCTAGCACGCGAGCCCAGGCCGGCGGCGCGGGCGGCTCAAGCCGCGGGCGCTGGACGGAGCTGCTTCCGGATCTTCTTGGAGAAGGTCTTCGTACAACCGCCGTGACTCGCCTCGTACGCGATGATCTCGCGGACCAGGCGTGCCTTCGTCTCGTCCGAGATCAACGTACACTCGTTGACCTCGCCCGCCAGCTTCACGCCCTCGCGGCTGCTCGGCGCCGTCCGATCGCGCGCGACGCTCTCCTTGAGGTCGGGCTTCGACGTCTGGGGCCCACGGCCCTGAGCGGA
The DNA here is from genome assembly GCA_963803435.1 of uncultured delta proteobacterium. Taxonomy (GTDB): domain Bacteria; phylum Myxococcota; class Kuafuiibacteriia; order Kuafuiibacteriales; family Kuafuiibacteriaceae; genus CAWDML01. The sequence continues at coordinate 225,344 of CAWDML010000002.1, forward strand.
CTTCGTCTTGGTCACGTCCCGAGGACCGTAATCCTCCATTCGCCGGCCTGATCCACCGCAACCCGGACAGGTCTTGGTCGCCCCGAAGGCATTCCCGATCCGCCCATCTCCGCCGCAAATCACGCAGGATTCATCCGACTGGTCGAACATTCGGGGAGCATACGCCGATGCGCCGCGGTGCGGATGCGCGTCGTCTTTTATCCTACCTGTGATGTCTTCTCTACAGTGCAGCCTGTCGGTTACATCCGACGAACCGAGGCCCACGCTGTCGGATTCAGCGCGGGACCCGTCAGGCATGCGCCGTGCCTTTGGCCACGGCAGGGGACAGGACCGTCCCCAGCCAAGCACTGGAGGAACCAACGTGGCGCTATCACCTGTAGGAGCACAGACCGGCGGTCAATTGGCGAGCACCCTGGCGATCGCGGATCTGCCCGAGGAGATCCAGGCGAAGATCCGCGAGCAGGCCGGCGAGTTCGGCGAGGGCGACATCGACAAGATCGACACCGCCGACGAGGCGAGAGCCCTCCAGAAGCTCTTGCTCGGCCTGGATCCGGCCACCGTCCAGGCCAACCCCGCGCTCGCCCAGCTCCAGCAGCTCGCCCAGACCATGGATTCCGTCGCTCCTGGTGGAGATGATCAAGAACAACGCCGGACCCAACGCGCAGAACGGGGGCAACCAGCCAGGACGCGACCTCGGCTCCGGCCGCGGCCCGTCGTTCGGGCGCATGTCGTCCCAGGGCCCCGGAGCGTGGAACGGCGGCGCGTCCAACTCGGCGGCATCCGGCCCGGCGCAAGCCTCCTATCCCGCGCCTGGGAGCCTCTCGGGAGACCGCTCGCACCAAGCGATGCAATACCTCCAGTCCGAGCTCGGTCTCACCAAGGAGCAGGCGGCGGGCGTCGTCGGGAACCTGGCTGCCGAGTCCGGCGGAAGCCTCAACCCCGAGGCCGTCGGCGACAACGGACACGCCCTCGGCATCGCCCAGTGGAACGGTCCCCGCAAGCAAGCCTTGGAGGACTTCGCGGCCCGACAGGGCAAGTCACCGACCGACTTCGGCCTCCAGCTTCAGTTCCTCGCACACGAGCTCAAGACCAGCCAGAGCGGCGCGCTCGCCTCGCTGAGGGGCGCCCAGACCGCCGACCAGGCCGCGCTCGTGTTCTCCCGCGACTTCGAGCGCCCGGGCATCCCTCGCAACGATCAACGCGTCGCCTACGCCCAGCAGGCGCTCCAGCTCGGCGCTGCGATGGCCTAGGAGCGTGTAGCGCGTAGCGCTACCGCGAGCCCGGTCCGGGTCCCGGTCCCGGTCCCGGTCCCGATGGCGATCATGCAGCCCGGCGTGCGTTCATCGACTTGATGAGGCGCGTGAGCCTCTCGACAACGCGCTTGAGCTTGGCTCTGGCGGCTTGGACCTTCTGCTCGTTGGCGAGTCGGCGCCTCAAGCAGGTGTGGAGTGAGGCGGCGCTTTCGGTGCCAGAGCGAAGTGCCATCCGGCAACTGCGGCGATGCTCCGCGGAAGATGACGGCAGACAACGGCTATCTGAGCGCGACCAACATCGAATTCTGCGACAACAATCAGATCGATGCCCACATCGCTGTTGGACGCGAACAGAACCAAGACGCGTCGACTCCGTCCTCATCAGCTTCGGAGCTCACACCTGCCTCGCTCGCTCGCAAGCGAATGCGAGACAAGTTGCAAACGCGCGACGGCAAGGCGGTCTACGCCCGCAGGAAGAGTATCGTCGAACCGGCGCTCGGACAGATCAAAGGGGCACGAGGATTCCGCCGGTTCTCGCTCCGCTCCTTCTTCAAGGTACGAGCCGAGTGGACGCTCGTCTGCCTCACCCACAACCTGCTCAAGCTCTCCCGATCGAAGCTCGCGACCGTCGCGAGCGTCTGACTCAAGGCAGCCATCTTCAGATCGGGACCCGGACCGGGACCGGGACCCGGACCGGGGTCGCGTGAGCGCTTACGCGCTACACGCTCCTAGCGCAGCACCGCGATCGCGTCGCCTGCGCGCACCACGCCCGGCGCGATCACCTCGCAGTGGACGCCGCGGAGCCGCAACGGCCGGTTCTCCTTGATCGCCACCCACCGGTGCGCGCCGGCGCCGAAGCGGGCGCTGAACTTCGCGCAGCCGAGGTGGGGCTCGTCGGTGATCGCGATGATCGCCGTGCCGATCGAGAGGCGCGTCCCGGGCGGGAGGTTCTCCTCGGAGAGGTCGAGGTCGACCTGGAAGTTGTCGCCCGAGTGGTGGGACGCCCGGCCCTCGTGTGCGATCAGGTCCGCGACGGTCGTGCGGATCATCGTGAGCTGAGAGTGGCGCTTCGGCGTCTCACCGGCGGCCCAGCGATCGCCCAGCGCGCCGCCGGCGAGCGTGAGCTCCACGGACTCGACCGTGTCGTGGACGCCGTCGCCCTTCCTGAGGCAGATGGTCCGGACCCGACCCTGATCCCTGGGCGCGGGCGCCGCGGCGGCCCAACCTTGCTCCAGCTCTTCGAGTGTGTGCATCGCGTCCTCCTCGATCTCACTGCGCGCGCGGGCAGGAGAGGGGAAAGTGCTTGTATTCGAGCAGCGGGTTCTGCGTGCCGCTGGTCCTGAACTGCAAGGGAACTTGCACTTGACCTTGCTTGAAGGAGAAGCGGAGCTCGACCCAGCCGCCGGCGAGCGGCTTGATGCTGGCGCGATCGGCCAGGCGGAAGAGGGACCAGTCACCCCAGGCCTCGATGGGCTCGCTGAGGCCCTCGAGGGAGAGCCGGGCGCGGCCGACCTTGGTGGGCCAAGGGAAGGACCAGGTCTCGGAGGGCCCGAACTTGTAGGTGCGATGGGCGTCGCCGAGCTCGAGCGTCACGCCGGTGATGTGCACGTTGGCGCCCGGCGCGGTGATGATGCCCTGGGGCCGGACCTGGAACTCGCGGTCGAGGGCGGCGGCGCTGCCGGGGAAGAGGGTGGCGCGGACCAGCGAGGCTCGCTTGTAGAAGGCGACCACGTCCTTCGAGACGTGGGCGTTGGGCTTGGTGTCGACCGTGTCGCCCAGGCGCTGGAGGTCCTGCTGGAGCGCCCCGTCGAAGAACACCCAGGCGGCGCCCGTGGGGCCAAACATGGCGACGACGGCGTCGGGGAGGGCGTCGTCGTCGGCCTTGCGGGCGAAGGGGTAGCGGCCCGCCAGCGTCTCCTGGAAGAGGTCGCAGACCTTCTCGGAGAAGGCCTTGGCGGTGCGGCTGTAGCGCTCGGTCTCGGCCTCTGCGGTGACGCCGCGGAGCGCGTCGAGGAAGAGCGGCTTGACCAGCTTACCCAGGGAGGGCGGCACGGGGCGGAAGACGGTGTCGACCGCGTCCTTGGCCTCGGCCACCGCGCTCTCCAGCTCCTTGGTGCTGGCGTCGTCGGCCTGGGCCAGCTTCTCGATGGCGCCCTTCACGCCGGCCAGCTTGTCGAGGAGCTCGCCGAGCGCGGCCTTGGGGACGTTGCCGCTGGCGTCGGGCGACGGGTCGACCAGCTGGAAGAGGGGCGCGAACTCCTCCTGCACCGCGTTCTTCCCCGCGGGCGTCTTGCCGGCGAGCTTGCCTGCCAGCGCACCGGCGGGGCCCTTGAGCTTGCCGCCGGCGGCGAGGGCGTCGTCGGCGGCGGTGGGGAAGCCCATCTGGGCCTTCATGCCGCGGAAGAGCAGCTCGAGGATTCGAGGGCTTGGTGGTGAGCTCGTCGAGGACGCCGCGCGCGTCGGGGAGCGAGCGGGCGTCGCGGATTGAGAGCTCCCGGAGGAAGCGCTGCCACTCGGCGGAGAAGTGCTCGAGGTACTGCTCCTTCGCCTTCTCGACCATCTCCGCGTTGCTGGCGAAGGCGCCCAGCACCCAGGCCTCCGCGCCCTCGGGGCTGTCCTCGAAGCTGCCGCGGACCCTGCGCCAGCCGTCGAGGGTGTAGAGGCGATTCGACGTCGCGTCCGGCGCGCAGCGCGTCCGGAACCTTGCCGCCGCAGATCTCGGTGAGGGAGAGCGGCTTGCCGGCCAGCTTCTTCGCGGAGGCGACCATCCGCAGGTACTCGGCGTCGCGGCGTCGCAGGCTGGCGCGGGCGTCCTGGATCAGCGTGTCGCTGGGCGTGGGCCAGCGGACGGCGTCACGCGCGACCTCGTCCACGTAGGTGCGTGCCAGCGTCTTGAGCAGATCGGTCTCGCTGGCGGCGCTGCCGTCGAGGCGCCGGCGCCAGACGTCGACCAGCACCGGCACCACGAAGTCGCGGTCGAGCCGCGCCTTCTCGCGCGTGAGCATCAGGTAGGCCTTGAGCACGTCGTAGTCGGTGGCGACGTCGCCCGAGCCGGTGGCGTCGCCCAGCATCGACTCGAGCTCGATGCCGACGCGATCGACGAACAGCTCCTGCATGGGCCGCTCGAAGGCCAGGCGGAGCGGGACCAGGAGATCGCCGCCGCTGTAGAAGCCGAAGCGGAGCGAGAGCGGCCGGTCGCTCACCTCCCAGCGCTCGAGGTCCTCCAGCCGCGCGGCCACCGGGACGATCGCGTGGAGGCGCTCGTAGTCGCTGGGCGACAGCTCGGTGTCGGGCCGCTGCAGGCTGCGGGCGAGCGTCACCGTCGACGCGATCAGCGCCGAGTTCTTCGAGTAGGAGATCAGCGAGAAGCCGCCGATGAGCGCAGCGGCGCCCAGCGAGACAGCCAGGCTGGCGACCACGGTGCGGCGGTGGCGCCGGCGTCCTGCGGCCGAGCGCTCGGTGGTGCGCGATCCGAGGAGGAGGAGCCGGGCGAACAGCTCGTGGAGGAAGAAGCTGCGGGCCCCGGGCGCGGCGGCCGAGTCGGGCCGTCCGGACAGACCGAAGGCCCGCCGCACCCGCTCGCCGGCCGGATCGATCGGCGCGCGATCCTGGGCCGCGCTGGCCAGGTAGGCGCCGGCCACCCGGGCGCGATCGCCGAGCGGGCTCGGCTCGTAAAGACGGCGGAGAAGGGCCTCCATCGGCGGCGCCAGCGCGGCGAGCTGCTCGGGGAGCGCGAAGGTGCCCGCGCGGAAGGCGGGCTCGAGGTAGGGGAGGCGGGCCACGGCGCCTGCGCGGAGCTGGGACAGGAGGCCGTCGACCGCAGGTCGGATGCGCTGGGGATCGTCCGACTCCATGAACACGCCCAGGGCCTGCGCCCGCTCCGCGCTGGGGAGCACGCTGAAGGAGTCGACGAAGCCGGCCACCCGGTCCGCCCGCGAGAACATCAGGTAGAGCGGCGCGCGCCAGCCGAGGGCGTCGAAGACCTCGTGCGTCCGGCGGCGGAGTCGGAGCGCCAGGGCCTCGGCGTCGTCCGGCGTGGCCGAGGCCAGCTCGTCGAGCGCGATCACTGCGACCACCGCGTCCACCGGGACGGGCTTCTTCCTCGCGGCCAGCAGCGAGAGCAGCTCGAGCCAGGCGGCGTGCTCGACGCCGTCGTCCGCGAAGTAGGCGCCGGGGAGATCGAAGATCGCACCCTGCCGCGAGAGTGAGATCTCGAGCTGGGTCGAGCCGCCCTCCGGATCGGTGGTGAACGCCAGCTCGAGGCGGGCGCGGTGGATCGCCGCGCTCTTCCCCGCGCCGGGCGGTCCGATCATCAGCACGCGCGGCACGCGAAAGAGCGCCGGATCGCCGGCCAGCTTGGAGGCCTCCAGCACCTTCTCGAGCTGTTGCAGCTTGCCCTCGAGCTGGGCCTTCAGCTCGGGCGGGACCGACGGCTTGCTGGACCGGGTCAGCGCCGCCCGGGTGGCGCGCCGCTGGCGGAGGCCGAAGAGCAGCATGATCGGCACCGGGAGCAGGAGCGCGATCGCGATCCCGATCCGGAGCCAGAGCGCGCTCACGCCGATGTTCGCGCCGAAGATCACGATCAGGGATCCGAGGACGAGGCCGAGCGCGATCAGGAGGACGCGGACCCACCGCATGGGATCTTCAGCCTCCGAACACGCGCATCGCCGCGAGCGCGTCGCCGCGGGCGGAGTCGAGGAGGAGGTAGAGCGCGCCCGAGAGCGCGAGGGCCAGGACCAGCACGCCGGCGGCCGCCGGGATCCAGGGGAAGGTCCGCGGCGGCGGGGGAGGCGGGGACTTCGGAAGCGCCTGCGGGCAGAGCGCCTCGGCGTGGTGTCCGAGCTCCGCGGCCAGCTCCGCCATGAGGCGCGCCAGCTCGTCGGGTGGGCCCATGCGATAGCGGCCCTGGAAGCCCAGGCACAGGCAGAGGTGGAAGACCTCGAGCACCGGGCGCGCCTCGGGCCCGCGGCGGCGGACCTTGTCGAGCCGCTCGAAGAACCGCACCCCGGCGTTGCGCTCGCCGAACAGCGCCGACTGCAGCGGCTGGATGTCCCAGCCCAGCTGGTGCGCCTTGCCGGTGAACTGGATGCCCTCGTCGAGCGCGGCCACCAGGGCGTAGCGGGCGTCGTCGTCGTCGATCTCGGCGAGGGCCGCGGTCAGGCGCTCGCGCAGCGTGGCCGCCGAGGGGATCTCGACGCCCGGCTTCTGGATCTCGAGCAAGACGAGCAGCAGATCCGAGGCGGCTTGCGCGAGCGTCATCAGAGCTCCACTGCGACCAGCTCGATCGTCACCGACTTCGGGCTCACCGGTTGAAAGACGGCGATCGAGGCGCTCTTCACGATGTCCGTCCAGTGCGCCCCCTTCTGGCCCAGGCGCAGGTAGACGTTCTCGGCCCGCACCGGGATGGCGGTGGGCGGCGAGAGATCCACGGCCACCTCGAGGCCCGGGATGGCGGCCTGCACCACGCTGGTGATCCGATCGCACGAGCTGATGCGCACGAACGCGGGCAGGTCCTTGCGGAGCGAGGAGTCGGAGACGTCGCCGCCGGCGATCAGGTAGAGCTGCGACTTCTTGAGGAGCTGCGGATCGATCCGCTGCGCCACGAACAGGCCGGGCTGGACCTGCTCGAGCGGGATCGGCTGGTACTGCTGGCCGATCACCGTGGTGAGCAGCGTGTGGATCCGATCGAAGATCGGGTAGAGCGTCTCCGCCAGCGCGGTGTGGTTGAAGGGCGGCACCGGCACCGGCTCGCGCTGGGGCTCGAAGGTGGAGAGCGCGCCCGCGATCTCGGCCAGCGCCAGGTAGAGTCGCTCCGGGTGGACGCGGCCCACCCGCGACAGGTGCATCATGCGGGGGAGCTGGGCGTTGAGCGTGTGCAGGAACCAGAAGGTGGCCATGTCGATGGAGCCGAACTCGACCAGGGAGGTGGAGCGCCCCCGGTAGCGGCTGGCCAGCGCGTCCTGCTTGGCGCCCATGGCCGTGATCAGGCGGGAGAGCCGGTTCGTCAGCGAGGGGCTGGCGGTGATCGCCAGGGCCGGCGGGACGTAGGCGTCGCTCACGATGAGCGCGCCGTTCTCGTTGAGCTCGAGCTCGGCCAGCTTGATCGTCACGTAGCTCCGGCGATCGGAGGTGCCGAGCAGGAGCTGGGCGTTGGGGCGGACGCACTCGATCTCGGTGTCGTCGGCGGTGCCGTAAGCGTCGCGCAAGGTGCGTTGCACCCGGACGTAGCGGGCGTCGGGGGCCCCCATCTCGCCGGCGTAGCTGGTGGAGCCGCGGGCGGCGTCGCTGGGGACACAGAGGTAGACCTCGGCGCGGCGGCTGGCGTCGAGCATCACCACCGCCTCCTTGACGGGGTGCTCGGGGCCGATCATCACGCGCATCCCGTCCGGCATCACCGCCGCCAGGCGCTTCACCTGGAAGACGCTGCGCACCAGCGCCTCCTCGTCGATCTCGAGCTGGGCGACGCCGAAGCCGTGGGGCTCGATCGTTCGCAGGCGTTGATCGACCTCGTCCTCCAGGTAGGCGTCGAACGCCTGGAAGTGCTGGGGCATCACGTAGAGCCCTTCTCTCCACAGCGGTTTCAACAGTCGGCTCCTATTCGGCTCTCTCTTGCGCGATCACGCGGTTGTCCTGCAGCGAGGCCCGCACCGGGAAGTGCAGATCACCGGGCTTGCAGCGATCCACGATCCCGCTGACGTCGATGACCCGCCGCCACTGCTCGCCCTCGATCTGCCGGAACAGCGCCACCACCGCCACGTACGAGGTGGCCGCCGGCACGGAGAGGGTGGTGATCTTCTCCTCGCCGGGGAACACGGTGAAGGAGGTCTTGGCGGTGACCGCAGGGCCGAGGGTGGCGTCGTCCTTCTGCCAGACCGAGTCGAAGTCGAGGCGCTCGATGGTGTCGCGATCCTTGAGGAAGTAGGCCCGCACCTCGACCGGCAGCGACTGGCCCTCCACGTTCACGTTCAGCATCTTGCCGCCTTCGACCAGCAGCTCGATGGGGATCTCCTGGCACTTCGCGTCCGGACCCCCCAGCGTCGCGCATCCCGACGCGAGGATGAGGATGCACGCCCGGAGCATCGGCGCGGACCCTATCCCGAAGGAACTCGGAATACCAGGCGCACCGACCCGAGGTTCACCTCCTGGTTCGGCTCCAGCTTGGTGACCAGCACGGTCTGTCCGTTCGCCTTGAGGGCAGAGCCGGTGTCGAGGTCGACAATCTCGCACACACCGTCGTCGAGGCGCGCGACCGCGTGGCGCGGCGCGACCCCGGCGCCCCGCACGATCGCGCCTGCCGAGGGATGGGAGCCGATGATCTTCGGCCGGTCGGCCAGCTTGATGTGGCGGCCGTCGTCGAGCCCGCCCACCACCTGCAGGTACGGCGACGGTTCCTGCGCCGCGATCGGGTAGCGCGCCGCGAACTTGTAGAGGAAGGTGGTGTTGCCGATCTTGAAGGTGTCGCCGTCCTCCAGCGCCCGCGATTCGCCGCCGATGAACAGGACCCAGCGACCCAGCGCGTTGAGCTCGAAGCGCGCCTCGGCGGGCCGGCCGCTCATCGGCTTCACGCGGTAGTCGCCGTTGACGCCGACGGTGTAGCCGCTCCTGAGCACGACCGTAGGGGCGCCGGCGGGGATCGGGACCAACCAGCCGGCGACGTCGACCGTCTCCAGCTCGAGCGAGCTCAGCACCTGCGTGCGCTGCGCGGCGAAGCGGGGCGCGGCGGCCGGCGCCGAGGGATCCACCGGCGCAGGCGGGAGCTGCTCGCTGAGCTCCTGCACCGACATGGGCATGGTGGACTCGAGATCGACGCCGGGATCGCCGACCTGCGGGAGCATGAGCTTGGGCTCGGGGTCCGGCTTCTCGCCGCCGAACTTGCGCAGGAACTCGGTGGGCCGGGGGAGGATCCCGAACGGAGAGGCGGGCGCCGCCGGCGCGATCGGCGCGATCGGCGCGATCGGCGCGATCGGCGCGGGCGTTGCGATCACCTTGGCCGAGGGTGCGGTGTCCACGGGACGGATGGTCTCGTGCTCGTCGCTGGTCTCGACGACGGGTGCCTTTCGCTCGGGCGGACGCGGGAGGATCTTCGGCTTCGGATCCTCGACGGGCCGCTTCATCAGCTCCGGCGGCCGGCGCAGTCCCGGCAGCGTCTTGCCCAGATCGGGCTCGGCGGCGGGCGGCGGCGGCGTCTGCAGCTTATCCAGAATCGCGGCGGCCGCGGCGCGCCGCTTCCTCCGCATCATCATCACGCCGAACCCGGCCAGCGAGAGCGACACGCCGATCGACAGCACCAGCACGATCGGCTTCCAGGGTGTCTTCGACTCGAACTCGTGCTGCGGCACGATGCGAGCGACCGGCTCCGACGCCACGTCGCCCACCGAGATCTGGAAGTCGTACTGCTGTCCGGTGAACACGCGCGGGAGCTCGTACTCGAGGATCCGCTGGTGGCGGATCTCGTCAGCCAGCCCGTGCAGGGCCTCCTTGAACTCCTCGTCGGTGCGGGTCGCGCGCATCGTGCCACGGCTCTTCTTGCTCAGCACTTCGAGCGTGCTCTTGAGCGGGACGTCGTCGATCGGCGCATAGCCGACCGTGTGGATCTGCGCCGACTTCTCCATCGCGTGCCAGCCGAGCTCGGCGAACTTCTGCTGGTTCAGCTCCCGCGAGGTGCCGTCCGGAGATCACCACCACGATCCCGGGCGCCGGCTTGAGCGACTGCTCGATGGCGTCGGCGAGCTGCATCTCGAGGGCGTCGGGCTGGATCGCCAGCGCCTCGATCGCCTGGCGCGCGTCACCCGGTGTCTTGGCGGCGACGTCCGACTTCACTTGATCGGCGTAGCCGATGATCCGGATCTTCGAGCTCTGTGAGATCCCGCCGATGATCTCGAGGAGCCCGCGCTTGATCGGCGGCAGGACCGACTCCATCGACGGCCCCAGCTGAACCACGAACGTCAGCGAGAGGGGCTCGCCAGCCTCGCCCACGGTGGTGACCCGGGGCAGGGCTTGCTCGGGGAGGCCGTTGACCTGGAGCTGGTAGGCGCGCTGGACGCTCGGGGGTCGGGTGCGCCCCTGCTCGTCCAGGTCGGTGACGAACAGCCGCACCTTGGGAGGCGATTCGAAGCCAATCGCGTCGATCCGGAGCACCGGACGGGGCGAAAACGGGCTCGCATCCGCCTCGCCGGTCGCCATCGCCGCCAGGAGGATCAGGAGCGGAGCCGACCTTCGCGGCACGCCGAGGTTTGTATCAGGTCTACGGGTCGGCTGCACCCCTCTGGACTCCCAACCGGATGTCCGGAACATTCCGAACATGGCTCTCGTCGTCAGGTCGGGCGCGCACAGCGTCGCCGGTCGGCGCGAGTCGAACGAGGACGCGATCCGCGCCGAGACTGAGGCCGGCCTCTTCCTCGTCGCCGACGGCACCGGCGGCCGCGGCGGCGGGCAGGTGGCAGCCCAGCTCGCCACCCAGACCATCGCCGCCGAGCTCATCCCGCTGGTCGCGGTCGGGGTGGAGCGCGCGGTGGACGCGGCCATCGCCAAGGCCCACCGGCGCATCCGCGAGAAGCAGGCGGAGCCCGCCTATCGGGGGATGGCCACCACGCTGGTCGTCCTCGCCGTGTCGAACAGCCGTCTCAACGTGTCGCACGTCGGCGACAGCCGCGCCTACCTTCTGCGCAAGGGCAAGCTCGTCAGCCTGACCCGCGATCACTCGCTCGCCAACTATCTCGCCGACAACCCGGGCAAGGCGCCCAAGATCCAGCGCCCCGCCGACACGCTGGTGCGGGCGCTCGGCCTCAACCCGGATCCACCAGACGCCGATCACCGCTCGATCACGCTCGAGCAAGACGACGTCGTGCTCGCGTGCTCGGACGGCGTGTCCTCGTTCGTGCCCGAGTGGGCGCTCGCCGCCATTCTCGACAGCGCTCCCAACGTGGGCGAGCAGGAGGTGGCGCAGCTCCTCACCGAGGCCGCCATCGCGCAGGGCTCGATGGACAACGCCAGCGCCATCGTGCTGCGCGCCGCCGACGAGGGCGCCCTCACCGCACGCCCGCTGGGCTGGATCGCCTTCCTCGAGGGCCCGCGACAGGGCGACGTGATCGAGCTGGGCGGCACCGCGCGCGTCGGAAAGGACGACGCCTGCGAGGTCGTCATCCGCGACGGCGACGCCGCCGATCGGCACCTCGAGATCCGCGGCGGCGCCCACGGCTTCGACCTCAAGGATCTCGGCGGCGGCACCTTCCTCAACGACGTCCGTACCGAAGAGGCCGTGCTCGTCGACGGCGACGTGATCCGGGTGGGCGGGACGCGCATGGTCTTCAAGTGCCACCGCCCGGAGTGAGCCTCGCGATCTTGTCGCTCGCGCTGAGCGCGCGCGGACCCTTCCTCCGCCTCGAGCGTGTCGACGCGGCCCGCTGTGCCGAGGAGGGCGTGGTCACCGCGGCGATCGCCGAGCTGTCCCTGGAGGGCGAGATGGCCGACGCCGCGCCCGCCGACTATCGGCTGATCGTCGACGGCGCCAAGCTCGGTTCGCCGCCGGTGAAGGTCGAGACCTTCCGGGCCGGCCGTGCGCCGCTCTCGGTCGTGCTCGTCCTGCAAGCCAACCTGCCGTACCAGCAGGACATGGACGCGATCGCGGCAGGCGTCCGGGCGTTCCTGCGCGCGCTGCCACCGCGGGCGCAGGTCTCGATCTCCACCTACGGCGAGGGCGTCCGGCGGCTCGCCACCGACCGACCGCCCGAGGATGCCGCCCGCGCGCTCGAGGGCTTGACCGCCGGCGACTCCGCCGAGAGCCCCGCGCTCGACGCGCTCCGCACCGCGCTGCTCGACCTCGGCGATCCCGACCCGAAGGCGCGCCGCCTGCTCATCGCCGTGTCCGACGGCCTGTCCGACGGCGCCGATCCCGACGCAGTGCGCGCGCTCGGCAACCTGGCCCGAGCCAAAGGCGTTCCCATCCTCCCGATCGCGTTCTCGGCCACCGACGAGCGGGCGCCGATGCTGGCCCTGGGCGAGCTGGCCAAGCGCTCGAACGGTACCTTCCGCTTCGCGAAGTCCGCCGGGGACGTGGAGGGCGAGCTGGCGCACCTGGCGCAGGAGATCGACCGGCAGCTCCAGCTCGACTTCGAGATCCCGGACCGCTGCGCGGCACGCCACACCCTCGCGGTCAGCCGCGGCACGCTCCGCTCGAACGTGCGCGACACACCGGCGTTCGAGGGCGCGGGGGTGGGGTCGGCCGGGTGGATCGGACTGGCGGCGCTGGCGGCGATCAGCGCCGCGTTCTTCGTCGTTCGAGGACGAGCTCGATCGCGGGCGGGATGACCGACAGGATGATGATCGCGACGATCACGTACTGGAAGTTCCTCCGCACGCCGGGGATGTTGCCGAAGAAGTGGCCGGCCGAGGCGAACCCCGTGACCCACAGGAACGCGCCGATCACGTTGAACACGAAGAAGCGCCGGTAGGTCATGTTCCCGATGCCGGCCACGAACGGGGCGAACGTGCGGACGATCGGGATGAAGCGCGCGAAGATGATCGTCTTTCCGCCATACTTCTCGTAGAACTTCTGCGCGCGCACGAGGTGCCGCTTGTTCAACCATCGGGAGTCCTCCCGATGGAACACCTTCGGCCCGACGCGCAGCCCGATCTGGTAGTTCACTGCGTCGCCGAGGACGCCCGCGGTGACCAAGAGCAGGATCACGACCTCGAGGCGGAGGGGTGAGTCCGGAAGCGCGGTCACCGCGCCCACCGCGAAGAGCAGCGAGTCACCGGGGAGAAACGGCGTTACGACCAGCCCGGTCTCGCAGAAGATGATCACGAACAGCAGGAGGTAGAGCCAACCGCCCAGCCGTTGCGTCCACTCGACCAGCGTCGTGTCGAGGTGGAAAAATAGGTCGTAGAAGGTGGCGAACAGCTTTTCCATGGGGCGGCGACTCTGATCCCGATCTCGACGCTCCTAGCACAGCCCGCCTTCGCGAGCGAAGCCGAGGGGCCGATCATCGAGCTCACGGCGCTGTTCGGGCTGTCGGTGTGGAGCTGGTCGTCGCGCTGTCAGGCAAGAGCCGCGCTGTCCTTGCCATGGTGCTTCTTCTCGTCTCCGCGTTCTTCGTGTGGCGGTCGTTCTACGGGATGCGGATCGAGGTTGCTCGGAGCGCTGCTCCGGCGGAGTAGCTGCCGCCGCTTCCACCACCAGAAGCAGAACCCGAGCACGCCCACCACGCCGAGGAGGGTGAGCTGGACGTCGAGCGCCATCGCCCGGAAGCGGTCGATCTGGTTCCCGCCGAAATAGGTCGCGAGCACCAGCGTCGGGACACTGATCAACGCAGCCGATCCGTCGTACACCAGCATCTTCCACGCGGGCACCTGGAGCGCACCGGCCGAGAAGAACACGCAGGCGCGCACGCCCGGGAGGAAGCGGCCGACGAAGAGCGCGCGGCCACCGTAGCGGACGAACATTGCGGAGGCCTTCTCGAGCCGGGCCTCGGTGATGAGGCGGCTCAGGAAGCGGAGCTTGAAGAGGCGGTCGCCGTAGCGGCGGCCGAGGCTGAACATGATCAGGTCGCCGCCCACCACCGCACCGAATGCGAGGGGCAACAGGATGTGGATCTGCGCGGTACCGAGGTGACACAGGTAGCCGGACACGAGCAGCGGGACGTCCTCCGGAATCGGGACGCCCATCCCGCCTGCCAACAGCACGAGGACGACGCCCAGATGGGGAAGCTGCTGGAGAAAGCTTTCCATCTCGGGTCCCCCCAGGCTATATCGCGGGCGCGCCTGGCGCCAAGACAGAGGTGTGATTCGACTCAGTGACGTCTCGCGAACGTACGACGAGGGTGCGGCGCCCGTGTACGCGTTGGTCGGGGTCTCCCTGGAGATCGCAGCAGGTGCGCTGGTCGCGATCATCGGACCGAGCGGCTCGGGAAAGAGCACTCTCCTCAACCTGATCGGCGCCCTGGACCATCCTACGAGCGGCACCATCGCGATCGACGGCCAGCCGATCGAGCGCGCAGCGGACGATGTGCGAACGAGATTTCGCAGGGAGCGGATCGGGTTCGTCTTTCAATTCTTCAACCTACTCCCGACCATGACCGCCCGGGAAAACGTACTCCTCCCGGCGAAGCTCGCCGGGCACCGCAATCGAGCAACGTACGAGCGCGCCGATTTCTTGCTGGAAAACGTCGGGCTGGCCGATCGGAGGATGCACCGGCCCGATCGGCTCTCCGGAGGCGAAATGCAGCGGGTCGCCATTGCGCGGGCCTTGATGATGGATCCGCCGCTCCTCCTCTGCGACGAGCCCACCGGCAACCTCGACACCCAGACCGGCGAGCAGGTGCTGGATCTGCTCATCGGTGCGGTGGACAACCGGCGGACGGTCGTGCTGGTCACCCATGATCCGCGGATCGCCGAGCGGGCCGACCGCGTCCTCACCATCCGTGACGGGCGCCTGGCCGGCGACGATCGGAGCTGACGGAGCCGCCGTGCTCACCCTGCTCAGGGAGGTCTCGCTCCGCCACTTCCGGCACGCGCCGCTACGCACGCTGCTGGTGATCTCCGGGATCGCGCTCGGCGTCTCGATGCTGATCGCGACCACCATGGTCAACCGCAGCATGGTCGGCGCGTTCACCGAGTCGGTCGGGCGCGTCGTCGGCAAGGCCGATCTCGTGATCACCGGTGGCGACGTCGGCGTCTCCTCCGATCTGGTGGAGGAGATCCGCGGCGTCGGCGGCGTCGCGCACGTCGCCGGCGCGCTCGAGATCGTGACGCGGCGTCCCGGCGGGGACGGGCCGCTCCTGGTGCTCGGCGTCGACCTGGTGGGCGACCCGCACTTCCTCCCGATCGTGTCGGCGGATGACAGCGCGGACTGGGTCGAGGATCCGCTGGAGCTGGTCAACGACCCGTCGGGCATCCTCGTCTCCGAGCGGCTCGCGCGCGACGAGCACCTGTCGGTGGGCGGGACGATCGATCTGATCACCAGCGAGGGACAGAAGCCCTTCACCGTGCGCGGCCTGCTGGCGGACTCGGGGCCGCTCGCCTCCTTCGGAGGTCAGGTCGCGGTGATGTTCCTCGACGCCGCCCAGGTCTCCTTCGGTCGCGGCGATCGCGTCGATCGCATCGACGTGGCGCTGGCGCCCGGCGCACCGCTTTTGCAGGTGCAAGCCGAGCTGCAGGCGCTCCTCGCTGGACGCGGTCAGGTCGAGGAGCCCAAGGGCCGCACGCAGCACCTCAAGGCGATGCTGGCTCCGCTCGAGTCCGGCGTCGAAGTGGCCGGCTTCATCGCGCTCATGGTCGGCATGTTCCTCATCTACAACGCGGTCAGCGTGGCGGTGAGCGAGCGGCGCCGCGAGATCGGCGTGCTCCGGGCGCTCGGCGTGGAGCGGCGCCGGGCCGTCCTCGCCTTCTGCCTGGAGGCGGGGCTGCTGGGCGCGGTCGGCGGGGCCGTCGGCCTGCTGTTCGCGAGCGGCCTGGCCAGGTCCGCGCTGCGCGAGACGGCCGCCAACGTGAGTCAGTTCTACGCACCGATCCGCCCGCCGGTACCGGTGCTCACGCTCGATCTGTCGCTGTACGGCATCGCCGCCGGGATCCTGATCGCGGTGGCGGCGGCGTACCTTCCCGCCCGGCGGGCCGCCGAGGTCGATCCGGTGGAGGCGCTCCGCCGCTCGCGGGGCGCCATCCTGCTCCCGCGCCGGCTGCCACACCTCAAGATGCTGAGCGCGGGCCTCCTGCTGGTCCCGCTGGCGGCCGGCGCCACCTGGCTGGGGTACGAGGATCTGTTCTTCGCGTTCGTCGCGCTCGGCCTGGTGATCGTGGCCGGCGTGCTGGCGCTGCCGAGCTTCGTGGTGCTCCTGTGCGCGCTCCTGGCGCGCCCGTTCGAGTCGGTGCTCGGCATCCCCGGGAAGCTAGCGATCGACAACGTGGAGCGCTCGCTGGAGCGGAGCGTGCTGACGGTGGCGGCGTTGGCGGTGGCGGTGGCCTCGAGCGTGGCGATCTCGAGCTGGGGCGGATCGCTCGAGGCCTCGATGATGGAGTGGCTGGATCAGATGGTCCCGGCCGACATCCTGATCACGGCCGGCTCGCCGTTCGCCGATCAGCACAACGTCCCCTTTCTGCCCTCGATGGCCGACAAGCTCGAGGGCATCCCGGGCATCCGCGGGATCCAGCGCGCGCGGCTCCTCAACCAGGAGATCGGGCCGCACCGAATCCAGCTGCTGGCGCTGGAGACGGGCGCCTACTTCCAGCAGCAGCGGCGCCGCGGCCGCTACATCCGGTTCGTCGCGGGCGGTCCCATCACCGCCGAGGCGATGAAGTCGGCGCCGCGCATCCTGCTCTCGGAGACCGCGGCCCTGCGGTTGAAGAAGAAGATGGGCGACCCGGTCGAGCTCTCCACGCCCACCGGGACCCATACGTTCGAGGTGGTCGGCCTCTTCGTCGATTACACCTCGGATCAGGGGCTCGGCTTCATCGATCGGAGCTGGTTCGACCGCTTCTGGCAGGACGATCTGATCGACAATCTGGACCTGTATCTCCAGGACGGTGCGCCGGTCGACATGGTGGTGGCGGAGGTCCGCCGGCGCTTCGGCGGTGATCGATCGATCTTCGTCACGCCGTCCTCGCAGCTCAGGGGGGAGATCAAGAAGATCCTTCTGCAGTCCATGGCGGTGCTCCAGTCGACCGAGCTGATCACGCTGATCGTGGCGATCTTGGGCGTGATGGGGACGATGCTGGCGGCGGTGCTCGATCGGATCCGTGAGATCGGCGTCCTGAGGGCGGTCGGCGCCACCCGGCGGCAGGTCGCGACGTCCGTGGTCACCGAGTCCGGTTTCATCGGCCTCACGTCCGCGCTCGCCGGTCTCCTGCTCGGAATACCCATGGGTTTGGTGTTCGTGCACGCGATCGGGATGTCGTCGACCGGATGGCGCGTCGACTACCAGTTTCCGGCGATCGCTGCGCTCCGCGTGATGACGCTGGTGGTGACCACCGCGATGCTGGCCGGACTGCTGCCGGGACGGCGCGCCGCCCGCATGAACGTCACGGACGCTCTGGCCTACGAGTGACCGCGTCGGCGGCGGTCAAAAGCGTTGCGCGAGGGGTGGGACTGGGGCAGCTTGCGCCCGTTGATCGCCTCGTCCGGGAACCCTCTGCTCGCGCGGATCTTCCGTGGTGTCATCGCGTGGCGCTGGCCGATCGTGATCTTCTGGATCCTGGTCACCATCCCGGCCGGCTGGTACGCCGCCAAGGTCGAGAACGACAGCTCCCTCGATCGGATCATCGTCCCCAGCGATCCCGACTTTCTCGCGACGCAGCGGTTCCAGCAGGTGTTCGGGCGCGCCGAGTTCGCGGTGCTGCTGCTCGAGTCGAAGGATCCGCTCGACGCAGCGGTGGTGGCGAAGCAGGACGCGCTCGAGCGCGCGCTCGTCCAGATCCCGCACCTCTCGATCAGCTCCGTCCTCACCTCCTACCGTGAGGCCTACGGCGGCTTCGAGCCCACCCCGGAGGGCACAGCCAAGTTTCAGAAGTTCGCTCGTGGCACCGACCTGTTCCGGAAGCAGGGGCTGATCGGGGACCAGTTCGCGATGGTCGGCCTCCTCCTCAGCGTCTCCAGCCGCGAGGAGCGCTCCGAGGTGATCGACGCCGTGGAGCTGGCGCTCCAGCAGGTCGGGACCGGCGCACCGTTAGATGCCGTGCGCCGCGTCGGCCAGCCGTACGTCAACATCTACTTCGACCAGGCCACCAAGACCTCGGGGCCGATCCACTTCGGCCTGTTCGGGATCTTCGTGATCATCCTGGTGAGCACGCTCTACCGGTCCTTCCGCACGCTGATCGCCTTCCTGCTCACGCTCGGCGTCTCGGTGTCCCTGGTGGTCGGCTACATCGGCCTGACGGGCGGTATGTTCACCATCGTCTCGCCGATGGTGCCGATGACGATCCTGATCACGACGACGGCGACGCTCGTCTATCTGCATTCGCGCTTCGCAGAGCGCCCCGCGTCGGTGCCGATCGACGAGCATCAGATCTTCGCCCTCTGCAACAAGTTCCTCGCCTGCACCGCTTCGATCTTCGCGGCGATCGTCGGCTTCGGCGCGCTGGCGGTCTCCGACATCCGGCCGATCCGGGAGATGGGGATCTGGGTGGCGGTCGGTCTGTTAGGGACCTGGGTCGTGGTGTTCACGCTGTTCCCGGGCTTGCAGAAGATCCTGAGGACGCCCACCCAGCTCGAGCGGGGCGTGGCCGCACCCTGGTTCCGGCGCTTCGCCGCGTGGCTGCCCGGGTTCACGTACCGCTGGCGCTGGCCGCTGGTGCTCGCCGCGTTCGGGCTCTCGGTCGCAGGCTTCATCGCGATCTTCGGCCTCGGTCCGATCGAACCGATGCGTCCGCTCATCGAGCCGGTCGAGTACGTGAGCCGCGACGTCCCGCTCTACCAGGATACGCAGCGCGCGCGGGCGCTCCTGCCGGGCCTGGGTCTCACGCACGTCTGGCTTCACGGCAAGGACATCGACATCTCCGATCCTGAGGTCCTCGAGGGCCTCCACGCGTTCGAGGAGGGCCTCGCCGGTGACCGGGAGGTGGGCGCAGTCATCGGCATCCCCACCGTCCTGCGGCTGGTGCGATACGCAAAGCAGGGCAACGATCAGTGGCCGTCGGAGGGGGAGGGGACCGAGGCGATCGAGGGCGCGTTCGAGGATCTCATGCTGCGGGCGCCCGGCCAGCTCCACCGGTTCGTCGACCGATCGCTCACGGACACGCAGCTCACGGTCCTGAGCCCGGCGATCGAGCACGAGAGCTTCCAGCGGCTGCACGATCGGATCCGCCACCACTGGAACGAGACGGTGCAGGCGCACCCGGAGCTGGCGAAGTTCGAGCTGCTCACCGTCGGGCTGGGACCGCTCCAGGCGAAGATGAGCGAGAGCCTGGTGCCCACGCTGGTGGAGAGCTTCCTGCTCACCGCGGGGATCATCTTTCTCACGTTCCTGCTGGTGTTCCGCAGCGGGGCTGCGCGCATCATGACGATGGTCCCGTCGCTGTTCGCGATCCTGGTGATGTTCCTGACGATGCGAAACGTGGGGATGGATCTGAACATCGCCACCATCCTGATCGCATCGACCGTCCTCGGTACCTCCGAGAACGATCAGATCCACTTCTTCTATCACTTCCTCGAGGGACGAAAGACGGGCACGGTCTCTCAAGCGCTCGAGCACACGTTCCTGATCTCGGGCCGTGCGATCTTCTTCGCGACCATCATCAACGCCGGCGGCTTCCTGGCCTTCGCAATGTCCGAGATGCGGCCGATGCAGCAGTTCGGGATTCTCACGGCGACCGCGCTGCTCCTCTCGATGATCGCCGACTTCTCCGCGCTGCCGGCGACGCTCTGGATCATCTTCCGCGAGAAACCGGACGAGAAACGGACCTGAGCGCGGGTCGCACATCGCCTTACAGCGCGAGGCAGGCGACATTTTTCGAATTCCTCCGATAACCGCGGAGGGGTGTGCGTCCGAAGACATCCGATCCCGACGCGAAGGGTGGCGGCGCTGGCGCTCGCCCTGAAGCGCGGAGATCTGTCCGAGGCTCAGGCGATCGAGGGGTTCGTGGCGCTGGTGGTCACGAAGGGCAAGGCTCGCGTGCGCGTCGCCGGCGTGATCGCGAAGGAGGCCCGGACCTCGGCCCGCTTCGCGGCGCTCTTCGAGCGGCTCGCGTTCACCTCTCAGCCCGGCTCTTGAGCACGTTCTCCCGGTGGTGGTCGCGCATTCCCGGGACCTCTGCTGCGCGGGGCAGCGGGACGGCGTCTGGTTCCTCGGCCGGGTCGGCCAGGCGGTCGAGGTACTCGAGATCGGCCCGCGCGATGGAGCGCGCGGCGGCGCGATCGAGCCGGGGGCCGTGGCCGGGGATCACCAGGTCGAGCGATTCGAGGAGCTCGATGAGCCGGCGCAGCGTGGCGCGGTAGGCGTCGAGGTCGTCCACGAACGGGATCTCCTCCGGCGAGAGGTAGTCGCCCGCAATCAGGAGGCCGCGGTCGGGGATCACGAGGCCCAGGCCGTCGGGGCTGTGGCCGGGCAGGTGGATCGCTTCGATCGCGGCGCCGCCGAGATCGAGCCGGGCCCCCGGAGTGAGCGGGCGGATCCGCGCCGGCCATCCGAGCGGCTCCGGCCGTTCGACGTACCAGCGGCCGTCGAACTGTCTCGCCCCGTCGAGATCCTCCCGGGCGCGCTCGCTTCCCGAGGCGACCGCCTCGGCGAGGTCGGGGCTCCCGAGCACCTCGGCGCCGGGGAACGTGCGCCAGCCGATCACGTGATCCCAGTGGCCGTGGGTGAAGACGACGGCGTCGACGCGGCCATGGGCGCGAGCGCGCTCGGCGAGCGCGGAGAGCTCGCGGGGGAAGTAGCCGGGATCGACCGCCAGGGCGCGCCCGCCGCGGGAGAGGAGCACGCTGCTCAGCTTCCAGATGCCGCTGGTGAACACCTCCACCGCGAGCGCCTTCGACGGCCCCGGTCGTGGGGCGGGCGGGACGGTCCTCGCCAGCGCCTCGGTGCCGACGGCGCTGGCGAGCATCCGCTCCTTACGATCGGAGAGGAGGCGCTGCGTCCAGTCGAGGAAGCCGCCGTCGCCGATGGCTCTCCGCTGTGCGCCGATCACCAGCTTGAAGGTGGGCCCACAGTAGTAGCTGAGCGCGTGGAGGCGCCCGAGATCGAACGCCAGCTCGGCGCCCGGATGGCGCTCCGCCAGCGGGCCGAAGACCTCGGCCTCCAGCTTCCTCAGGCGCGGTAGGAACGGCGCACCGGCAGGCTCGCGCTCGAGGTCGTCGAGCGAGCGTGGAACGATCACGCCTGCGTCCGCGAGCAGACGCTCGCCCGACCCGGGACGGTGGCCGCGCACCGCTTCGGCCACGGCGATCGGATCGACGCCGCGCGCCTCGATCAGCGCGCGGACCACGCGGGTGTCGCTCACCTCCACACGAACAGGTCCGATCGGGTGACCATCGGCGGCGAGCGCCGCGAAGAAATGCAGCCAGGCGTCGAGATGTGCGAGGAGCTCCTCGCGCTCGAAGCGCTCGTCGCCGGTGTCACGCCCGGCGCTCGCCAGCGTGAAGATGCGAAAGTGCGGAGTGTAGCCGGGGACGTCGAAGGGCTGGAGCCGGACCACGCGCTGGCTGCTGGCGAGACGCACGATCTGGTCGCGCGCCCGCCTGCGGCGCCGCCCGCTCTCGAGGGCCTGGGCGATGGTCGGATCGCCCGCGACCTCGGCCTGACGCGCCCCCGCCAGCACATTGTTCGGATCGATCCCGGTGGAGCTCGCCGCGCCGAGCGGCATCAATGGAGAGAGATCGATCGCCTCGAAACGCGACGCCGAGGCGAACGCCTGGCGATCGATCTCCAGGAGCGCGCGGGCATCGCAGGAGGAGGGCTGCAGCATCGGCGTCTGCTCGCTTCGCGCGGCGATGTCGGGCAGGTCGCGCTCGAGTGCGATGCGCCGGAGCGCGTGCATGACGACCGAGCTCAGCTCGCTGGGTGTGAGCGTCTCGAGCGCATCGATCAGGCCCGGGTGTCCGCGCGAGGCCGCGATGTGACGCGCGATCTCGGCGGTTCGATCTCCCTCGGTCACCCGGGCGCCATAGCACCCTCGCTCGAATCTTGTCCGCAAGATCGGCGGCTGCATTGCGCCGGCGCGACGGCATTGCGCTCCTTTTTGAGCTACGCTTCCGCGGCGGATGAAGCAGAGAAGGATCGGCTTGGTGCTCGGTGCAGGAGGTCCGGTGGGTCACGCGTTTCACGCGGGTCTCCTCTCGGCGATCGAATCGTCGCTCGGATGGGATCCGCGCGACGCACACGTCGTGGTGGGAACCTCCGCCGGCGCGCAGGTCGGTGCCCTCCTGCGCGCCGGAATGAGCGCGCAAGATCTCGAGGCGCGCGTCACGGGGGCTGCGATGACGGACGAGGGCGTTGCGATCGCGCAGCACTACGTTCGGCCGCCGTACGTCCCGCACGAAGATCATCCGCGGCGCTTCCGGCCTCTTTCGCCTGCGTACCTGCTCCGCCACCTGGCCCGTCCCTGGGAGGCGCGGGTCGGCCGGCTGGTCGCCGCGTTGCTCCCGCCCGGACGGGTCAGCCTCACGCCCCAGGCCGAGGGGCTGCAGCGGCTGTTCGGCGAGCGCTGGCCGGCGAGCCCCTTGTGGATCACCGCCGTCGCGATGTCGCGGGGCGAGCTGGTGGCGTTCGGACGTCCAGGCGCGCCCGCCACGGACGTGGGCACCGCCGTGACCTGCTCGGGCGCCGTCCCCTCGGTGGTGGCGCCGGTCCGGGTCGGCGACGAGCACTACGTCGACGGCGCCGTGGCCAGCACCACGAACCTCCACCTCATGGAGGCCGCCGAGGTGGACGCGGTCATCGTCAGCTCTCCGCTGTCGCGCATGCCGCTGATCCGCTGGTTGTTCCGCCGCGAGGTGGCCCGGCTCTCGCGGCGCGGGATCCAGGTCCTCGCGTTCGAGCCGGATGGCCCCGTCGTCCGGGCGATGGGCCTCAACCCGATGCGGCTCGAGCGCTCGGCCGCCGTCGCCCTGGCGGCCCGGGCTTCGGTGCTCGCGCAGCTCGAGGATCACCCGCTGCGCCGACTCCTCCGTCCATCGAAGATCTGCGGAGCAGCCTGAAGCGAATGTCGCGACGTCGCGCGCATCCTGTGGTGCGCGTGCGCCGGTACACGACCCGCAGCGCGCTTCCAGCGTGGTGCCGCGGTGAAGCGCTCCCCATCGAGATCGGCGTGCATCTGGTCCGCGCCGCGCTCCGGGCGCAGGTGCGCGCTCGGGCCGGGCGAGCGGACCGCGCGTTCGCCGCGCTCCCTGGCTGGGGGCCGCCGCGCTCGGCTTTGCCGCCGGAGGCCTCCTGTCGACGGGTCCTGCTCGGGTCGAGCTGAGGCGAGGCGCCGCAGGGGGGGCATCGCGCGCAGCGGTCGCGTGTAACTTCGGCGCGCCGCCGGCCGGTCTCAGGTTTGCTTCGATCACCGTAGAGATGCTGACGCAAGCAGCCGGCTCTGCGTGGACCCCGCGCGCCGACGTGTACCGCACCGCGACCGGATGGCTGATCAAGCTCGATCTGGCGGGTGTGGCGAGCAGCGATCTCGAGGTGGTGCTCGACGGCCGCATTCTCCGCGTCATGGGGGTGCGCCGCGATCGCAATGTGCTCGTGGGGCTGGTGCCGTACGCGATCGAGATCTCGTACAGCCGCTTCGAGCGGGTCTTCGAGCTCCCCGAGCGTGCCGAGCAGGTATCGGTGTCGACCGAGCACGACCGCGGGATGGTCCTGATCCGGCTGGAGGAGGCACGCGATGGCTGAGCTCGAGACCCTTCCCGTACTTCCGCTGCGAACCGGCGCGCTCTTCCCCTATGCCGTCATGCCGGTCACCGTGGGTCGACCGCACTCCGAGAGCGCCGTGGAGTCGGCGCTCGCCAGCGAGGAGAAGATGCTCTTCGTGGTGGGCATGAAGGACGCGCAGGTCGAGATCCCCAGCGAGGGCGACCTTCACACCGTTGGGACGATCGCCGTGATCACCCAGATGAAGCGGCTCGACGGCGCGGCGATTCAGCTCATCATCAGCGGTGTGGAGCGCGCCGAGATCGAGTCCATCCGGTCGACCGAGCCTCACCTGGTCGCCCGCGTCCGTCGCACGCCGCTCACTGCCGAGGATGGCGCCGACGTCGAGGGTCTGGGCCGCGCGGTGATCGGGCTGGCGCAGCGCGCCGCTCGGCTCGCCGATCCGAACGGCCGGATCGATCTGGAGGCGATGGTCGGCCGCGAGGCGGAGCCCGGGAAGATCGCGTTCTTCGTCGCCTCGCTGTTCGGGCTGAGCGGCGAGCAGGCGCAGCAGATCCTTCAGGCGCCGAGCGCGCGGGCGGCCCTCGAGAGCCTGCGAGAGCTGATCGGTCACGAGATCGCCGTGCTCGAGGTGAAGGAGTCGATCACCAAGCGCACGGCCAGCGAGCTCTCCGAACAGCAGCGGGAGCACATCCTGAGGCAGCAGCTCCGCACCATCCAGGCCGAGCTCGGCGAGGACGATCCGGAGAAGGCCGAGCTGGCGCTGATCGAGCAGCGGATCCGCGAGGCCGATCTGCCCGAGCAGGCCCGCGAAGAGGTCGGCAAGGAGATGGAACGGATGCGCCGGCTGCCCGCGATCTCGCAGGAGTATCACGTCATTCGCTCGCGCATCGAGCTGATCCTCGACCTTCCCTGGAGGAAGACCACCGCTCATGAGATCGACATCGCGGCAGCGCGCGTGATCCTCGACGAGGACCACCACGATCTCGAGGATGTGAAGGAGCGGATCCTGGAGCACCTGGCGGTGCTGAGCCTGAACCCGTCGGCGAAGGCGCCGATCGTCTGCTTCGTCGGGCCTCCCGGCGTCGGCAAGACCTCGGTCGGCCGCTCGATCGCACGCGCGCTGGGTCGAACCTTCGAGCGCTTGAGCCTGGGCGGCCTCCACGACGAGGCGGAGCTGCGCGGTCACCGGCGTACGTACATCGGCGCGATGCCGGGACGCATCATCCAGGCGATCCGGGCGGCTGGTACCTGCGACCCGGTCCTAATGCTGGACGAGGTCGACAAGCTGGGGCGGGACTTCCGCGGTGATCCGGCGGCGGCGCTCCTCGAGATCCTCGACCCCGAGCAGCACGACAGCTTCCACGACAACTATCTCGATCTCCCGTTCGATCTGTCGAAGGTCTTCTTCCTGACCACCGCCAACACGCTCGACAGCATCCCGAGCCCGCTGCTCGATCGGATGGAGATCATCCACCTCCCCGGATACACGGATGAGGATAAGCGCGCGATCGCGGAGCGTTTCCTGATCCCACGACAGCGGGCCCAGGCAGGCCTGTCACCGGAGCAGCTCGCGATCGATCCGACCGTCATCGGCGAGCTGGTCGCGCACTACACGCGCGAGGCCGGCGTGCGCCAGCTCGAGCAGCGGATCGGATCCCTGGCGCGCAAGGTGGCGCTCCGGATCGCCGAGCACCGTCCCTCCGTCCACCTCGGCGTGGAGGACCTGCCGGAGCTCCTGGGGCCCGCGCCGTACGCACGTGAGCGCTGGCGCAGTTCGATGCCGGCGGGCGTGGCGCCGGGAATGGCCTGGACCGAAGCGGGCGGCGACATCCTCTATGTAGAGGCGACGCTGCTCCCCGAGAGCCGCGGTCTGGTGCTGACCGGGCACCTCGGCGAGGTCATGAAGGAGTCGGCGCAGGCGGCGCTGAGCTACCTCTGGTCCAACGCGCAGGCCCTCGGGATCGATCCCCAGCGTCTCGAGCGCTCGGGCATCCACGTGCACGTGCCGGCGGGTGCGACGCCGAAGGACGGACCGTCGGCCGGCGTCACCATGGCGACGGCGATCGCGTCGTTGATCACCGGCGTCCCGGTCCGAACCGATACCGCGATGACCGGCGAGGTCACGCTGACCGGGTTGGTGCTTCGCGTCGGTGGGATCCGCGAGAAGGTCCTGGCGGCGTCTCGCCTCGGTATCCGGCGCGTGATCCTCCCGCAGGAGAACTCCGTCGATCTACCCGAGCTCCCCGAAGAGGTGCGCCGGCAGACCGAGTTCGTGCTGGTCTCGTCGGTCGATCAAGTCCTGCAGGCCGCGCTGACTCCAGCCGACCGCGCGGCGGCCTGAGCCTCGTCAGACGAGCCCGACGATGTTCCCGTCGACGAGATTGATCCGCTCGGCGGCGGGCCGCTTGGGGAGCCCAGGCATCCGCAGGATCTCTCCGGTGAGCACGACCAGGAATCCGGCGCCGGAGTTGATCCGGATGTTGCGGACGGTGATGTCGAAGTCGGTGGGACGCCCGGCGAGCTTGGGGTTGTCGGAGAGCGAGCTCTGCGTCTTGGCGATGCAGACCGGGAGGTTCTGGTAGCCGAGGCGAGTGATGTCCTGGAGATCGGCCTCCGCGGTCTTTGCGTAGACCACACCGCGCGCTCCGTACATCTTCGAGGCGACCGCGAGGATCTTGTCCCGGACCGGCGCCTCGAGCTCGTACAGCGGCGTCAGCGGACCGGGCTCCTGATCGGCGTGCGCCATCACCGTGCGCGCCAGCTCCTCGGCACCCTCGCCGCCCCGGGCGTAGTGGTCGGAGAGCGCGAACGGCGCCGACAGCCTCCGGCACGCCGCCCGGACCACCTCGATCTCCTCGGCGGTGTCGGCGTGAAAGCGGTTGAGCACGACCACCGGGGTCCCGCCGAACATCCGGATGCTCTCCACGTGCTTGATCAGGTTCGGCAGGCCGCGCTGCACCGCCTCGGCGTCCGCTGCCTCGAGGTCGGCTGCGGAGTGGCCGCCGTGCATCTTGAGCGCACGGACGGTGGCCACCAGCACCACGGCGGCCGTATTGAGGCCGGCGGACCGCAGCTTGATGTCGTAGAACTTCTCGGCGCCCAGGTCGAAGCCGAAGCCGGCCTCGGTCACCGTCCAGTCGGCGAAGTGCATCGCCGCGCGGGTCGCGATCAGACTGTTGCACCCGTGGGCGATGTTGGCGAACGGCCCGCCGTGGACGAAGGCCGGCGTGCCCTCGCGCGTCTGCACCAGGTTGGGGTGGATGGCGTCGCGGAGGAGCGCCAGCATCGCGCCGGTGACGCCGACCTGGGCGGCCAGCACCGGACGCTCGTCCTTGGTGAAGGCGATCAGCGTGCGATCGATGCGGGCTCGGAGGTCGTCGAGGTCGGAGGCGAGACAGAGCATCGCCATCAGCTCGGAGGCTGCGGTGATGTCGAAGACGGTCTCACGCGGGACGCCGTTCGGCTTGCCGCCGAGACCCATCACCAGGTTGCGCAGCGCGCGGTCGTTCATGTCGAGCACGCGCGGCCAGAGCACGCGGCGCGGCTCGAGCTGGAGGTCGGACTCGAAGTGGAGGTGATTGTCGATCGCGGCGGCCAGCAGGTTGTGCGCCGAGGTGATGGCGTGGAAGTCACCGGTGAAGTGGAGGTTGATCCGGTCCGAGGGGATCAGGTGGCTCTTGCCCCCGCCGGTCCCGCCGCCCTTCAAGCCCATGCAGGGGCCGAGCGACGGCTCCCGCAGCGCGATGCACACCGACTCGCCGAGGCGCGCCAGGCCGTCGCCCAGCCCGATGGTGGTGGTGGTCTTCCCCTCGCCGGCCTTGGTGGGAGTGATCGCCGAGACCAGCACCAGCCGAGGCCGCCCCGGGCGCGGGCGCGGACCCGAGAGCGCCGACAGATCGACCTTCGCCATCTCGCGGCCGAAGGGGATGAGGGCGCTGTGGGGGACGCCGAGCGAACCAGCCAGGTCGGTGATCGAGCGCGGCAAGCCGTCCTGCATCCGGCGAGCATAGCCGCGGGTCAGTGGCAGCGGAAGCTGGTGTTGGTCGGGGAGGTGCCGCAGCTGCTCTTCCCGCTATAGGGGAGGGTTCTGACGTTGATCCAGTTGACCACCATGCGCCCTCGATTCGTGCCCGAAGTCCCGTTGGATCCGTGGCTCAGGTGACAGTTCTGGCAGTGGTAGCCGCTGTGGTTGCTCCGATGCTGCGATGAGTTACCGGTCTTGAACATCGAGGGGTCGGTGCCTTCGCGTTCCCACTCGGCTTCGTCGCGCGAAGCTGGGTCCGAGATGAATCCTTGCTCAAGGCGCGATCTTGAGAAGAATCCCGACCAGGTAGCCCACCAGCGCGCTGGCGGTACCGATGACCATCATTTCGAGGCCGCTCCTCGACGGCTTTCCCACCGTCAGCTTCGCCTTGTAGGCCCCCAGCGCGAACAGCACTGCGGCGGAGACGACGATCGAGAGCCAGATGCCCACATCGACCGAGACCAGCATGAAAGGGAGCAGCGGGATCAGCGAGCCGACGATGGCCGCGATCCCGACCACGAGGGCGGAGCGGAGCGCGGTGCTGCGGTTGATCGGCGCGAGCTTGTGCTCCTCCACCATCATCAGCGCGACCCATACGTCCTTGCTGGCGGTGATGGTCTCGACGATCTGATCCAGGAACGCGCCCTCGAAGCCCTTGTCTCGATAGATCTGCCGGACCTCCTCGCGCTCGAGGTTGGGCGCGTCGCGCAGGTGCCGGTACTCCCGCGCCCGCTCGCTCTCATAGAGGTCGGCGCGGGCGCGGGTCGAGGTGTACGCGACTGCAGCCATCGACACCGACTCCGCGAACGTCGCCGCCAGCCCGGCGACCATCACCACCCGCACGTCCTCGGTCGCCGCCGCCACGCCGAGGATCACGCCGAGGACGTTCACCAGCCCGTCCTGTCCGCCGAGGATCACGTCGGAGAGCTTCGACTCGGATCGATGGGGATCGCGCTCTTCGTGCTGGATGACCTCCTCCTGGGGGACGTTCTCCATGACGCGCGACCTTCTCACGATTCTGTGACCTGTGGGCTGGACCCCACAATTGGGTGACGCCTCTGCAGCGCAGGTGTCCCGGCGAATCGCCGAGGGATCGAGTGGCTCGACCGCGGCACGATCCTTGGAAGCGCTCCAGCCCGGATGACCACGGGCTTTCTCTTGGAGCGCGCGATCCTCGCCGCCCTTTGTCGGGGCACGACCGAGCGGTTCGAGCTGCCCGCGCACGCGCTGCCTCGGCTGTGCCGGGTGCGCGACCAGGCGGCCTCGGGCTCGGCCGCGGCCGCCGAGCTCTATCGGGTGCTCCAGCTGGTGGTCGCGCTGCGCGAGTCGCTCGATTCGCCGACCGCGGCGGCGCGGCTCGAGGTGCTGGCGCACGGCGCGCCGGAGGTCCTCGATCAGCTGCGGCAGCGCCTCGGTCGCTCCCGATCGATGGACGAGACCCGAAGGTTCCTCAGGAGCGAAGGACGCGAGGTCGCCCTGCGCGCGCCTGGATTGCCCGAGTCATGGAGGAAGCGCGCACGCGAAGCGGCTCGTGAAGGAGAGGATCGATGACAGAGGATGTCAGCAGCGTACGCAGCGAACGGATCGACCGGACCACACGCACTCCCGAGAAGACGCTCGACACGAAGGAGGAGGACGCGATCCGCGGCGCCGCCAACGCGGTGCAGCCCACGCAGATCGCGGCGACGCTCGGCGTGGGCGACGGCTACGAGCCCGGTACCGGCGACCGGAACAAGGTCGCCGGTCCGTCGCCGGTGCAGTCCGCGATGTCGCTCCCCATCGGAGCGTTCGTGGGGACGGGCTCGCCGATCTCGTCGTCCGACACGGTGCGCCGGATGGGAGAGCTCGGCGCCCTCGGCAACGGCGCGGCGGCGCGGTTCGATCGGTCTCAGTACTCGGATCTCAGGACCGACGATCCCGGGGCCCCGTTCACCGGCTCGGGCGCCACCGGCATCAGCCCGACCCGGGGCGCCATCCCCGTCGGCGACCTGGCGGCGCTCGCGCGCTACGATCAGGGAGAGCGGGACCTGAGGGCGCTGCGGGCTCAGCGCGAGCAGATCGAGCAGGCGGGCTTCAATCGCCCGCCCGGCATCTCGGACAGCATGGAGCAGCGCCGGCAGGAGATCGTCAACAATCAACTCCGGCTCAACCGCGGCAACATCGAGATGACCAACCGCGTGATGGATGCGCTCCAGCCGACGGTCGACAGCTACAAGAACCCGTTGAGCGAGAACCCGGCGGTGAGCGGAGATCCGAAGGATCTCTTCGATGAGCAGACCCGTACGCGCCAGGCCCAGCTGCTCCTCAACCAGCCGATCAGCACGATCCATGGCGACGCCTACGGTGACCGGATCCCGACGCGCGCGGAGGTGATCAGCGCGGCGGCGGCGAAGTACAACCTGGACCCCGCGGTGCTCTCCGGCGTCATCCTCCACGAGCAGCGCGATCAGTCGCAGAAGGAAGACGCGGCGGACTTCGGAGGCGCGACGCTCGCTGGACGCGACACCAGCATCGGCCTCGGTCAGATCCTGATGAGTACGGGGACCCGCAACAACGCCGAGCTGCTCTCCGATACGGTCGACCCGGAGACGCGCGCCAACCTGAGCCGCAACGACGTGGCGCGTCTATTGACCTCGGACGAGCACAACATCTACGCGACGGCGCGGTACCTGCGGAGCGTGGCCGACCAGGGCGCGGCGGCCGGCTCGGACCCTGCCGCGCTCCCGAACACCCGGCGCGACTTCCCCGGCATCGACTTCAGCCAGTATGCAGGCAGCAACTGGAGCGACGCGAACATCCGGGCCATCGCTTCGGAGTACACCTCGCGACCGTGGGACGATCGCAACGTGACTCCGGACGGCTATCCCCAGTTCGTTCTCGACGCGGTCAACGACGTCCGCCGGTCGGGCGTCTTCAATCGCTGACCGCCGTCATCACCACGCGGACCAGCGCGGGGAGGAGCACGAGGCTCACCCCCGTCGAGACCACCAGCCCGCCGATCACCGCGGCCGCCAGCGGGCGCTGGAGCTCCGCGCCAGCGCCCAGACCCAAGGACAGCGGGAGCAGGCCGGCGATCGTCGCCACGGTCGTCATGAGGATCGGGCGCAGGCGGACGGTCCCGGCGTGGAGGAGGGCGTCGTCCACGGAGGCGCCGCCGTCGCGCGAGCGCTCGACCTGCTCGAGGAGAAGGATGCCGTTCTTGACGACGAGGCCCACCAGCAGGACGCAACCCATGAGCGCGGAGGCGTTGAGCGGAATGCCCGTGATCCACAGGGTCACCAGCGCGCCCACGACGGCCAGCGGCACCGAGGTGATGATCGCGACGGCCAGCCGAGGCCGCCGAAACTGGGCCAGCAGGAGGAGCAGCACGGCGAGCAGGCCGAAGCCCATGACGGAGGCGAGATCGCGGAACGTCGCCTGCTGCCCCTCGTACTGGCCGCCCAGCTCGAGGCGATAGCCCTCCGGGAGCTGGAAGCCGCGAAGGCGCTTCTGGACGTCGCGGACCACCGAGCCGAGATCTCGGCCCTCGTAGTCCGCCTCGACCACCACCACCGAGCGCAGGTTCTCGCGGAGCAGCTCCTGCGGCGCACCGGCCTGCTCGAGGCGCGCCACCGCCGACATCGACGCGAAGCCCTCGGGCCCAGCGAGGATCGGGAGCTGCGCGAGTCGTCCCGCGTCGAAGCGGACCTCGTCCGGGTAGCGCACCCGGATCCCAATCGGACGCTCGGGACGCCGGAGCGTCCCCACCACGACCCCGTGAAGAGCGGCGTCCAGGTCGCCTGCGATCGCCTCCGCGGTCTTGCCGACGCGTGCCGCCGCCGAGGTGTCCACGCGGAAACGCAGCTCGGGCGCGTCCTCGTCGAAGCCGGCGTAGAGATCGACCAGCCCCGGGACGCCCTCGAGACGGCCGGCCACCTCGGTGGCTGCTCGCTGGAGGACCCGGTAGTCCTCGCCGAACAGCTTGATCTCGATCGGACGCGCCGTGCCCGAGAGGTCGTTGAGCACGTCCTGGAGCACCTGCACGAACTCGACGCGTGGCTCGTGGAGCGCGCGCGCGATCCGGTCGCGGGCGTCAGAGATCACCTCCTCGCCGGAGCGCGATCGATCCGCGCGCAGGCGCACCATGATGTCGCCCCGGCTGACCTGTGTCGCCGCTGCGGGTCCGAGCTCGGCGCCGGTGCGTCGCGAGTAGCTCTCGATCTCCGGGATCTTCTGGAGGATCGCCTCGATCTTGCGTGCGGCCGCGTCGGTGTCCTCCAGCGAGGTGCCGGCGGGGAGGAAGTAGTCGAGGACGAACGCGCCCTCGTCCATGGTGGGCAGAAAGCCGGTACCCACCGAGAACGCACCCAGGACGCCGAAGGCGAGGAGGGCGACCGAAAGGATCACGCCCAGCCAGGGGCGGCGGAGGAGCGGCCGGAGCACCGAGAGGTAGAGGCCCACGTAGGCGGGCGCGCGCTCCGGCCGGGCCGCAGGTTTCATGAAGCGGGCGGCGGCCAGCGGGACGATCGATACGGCGATCAGGAGCGAGAGCAGCACCGAGGCCGAGAGCGTGATCGCCAGCGCCGCGAAGAAGTCGCCCACCACCCCGTGCAGGCCGGCCAGCGGGAGGAAGACGATCACCGTGGTCAGCGTCGTGCCGATCAGCGGGCCCATCAGATCCTGCGCCCCGCGCTGCCACGCGACCGAAGGCGGATCGCCCTCTTCGAGCCGGCGGCGGATCGCCTCGACGACCACGATCGCGTCGTCGATGACCAGCCCGATCGCGACGGCGAGCCCGCCCAGCGACATCAGGTTCAAGCTCTGGCCCAAGAGGCGGGCGGGGACGAACGTGATCGCCAGCGTGAGCGGCAGCGCCAGCGAAGCGACCAGACCCCCCGCAGATCGCGAAGGAACAGCGCGATCACGGCGACGCAGAGGATGATGCCGAGGATGATGGCGTCGCGCACCGACCGGATCGACTGGTCGACCAGGAGCGCCTGGTCGTAGACCGGCTGGGCCCGCACGCCCTTCGGGAGCGTCGGCTCGAGGTCGTGCATGACGGCCTTGACGTCCCGGACCACGTCCGAGGCGCTCGCGCCGGGCAGGCGGCTCACGCTCACCAGCACGGTCTCGCCTCCCGGTCCGGAGACACGGAGCAGTCGGTCCTCGGCGCCCTCCTCGATCTTCGCGATCGCCGACAACGGTACCGGGCTCCCGTCGGAGGCGATGGCGACGGGGACTCCGCGCAGATCTTCCTTCTGGTAGGGCTCGCTCGACAGCATCACCGTCGCCAGCGAGTGCGCCTCGTTCAGGCGCCCGACGGCGGAGAGCACCGTCTCCGCACGGACCTGGTCGGCGACCGCCTTCGGGCTCAGGTGGAGCGCCGCCGCCTGGGCGGGATCGACGATCACCTCAATCTCGCGGATGTCCCCGCCGAGCACCTCCACGTTTCCCACGCCGCGGATGCGGGAGAGGGCGGGGCGGAGGATCAGCTCCCCGATCTCGTGAAGCCGCCTGGGATCGATGTCGCCGGTGAGGTTGAACGTGACCACCGGGAACGAGGTGGTGGTCAGACGCTCCACCACGATGTCGACGTCCGCGGGGAGCGAGCTCCGGGCGTCACCGACGCGGGACTCGACGAGCTGCAGCGCCCGCCACATGTCCATGCCGGGGGCGAACTGGAGCGACAGCTCGGCGGCGCCGCGGATCGTTCGAGCGCGGATCCGCTCGAGCCCGAGGACGGTGGCCAGCTCGGTCTCGAGGGGACGGGTCAGGGCGAGCTCGGTGACGTCGGCCGGCGAGTCACCGCCCTTCGCCACCACCACGATGCGCGGGAACTCGACCTCCGGGTAGATGCCGCTCGGCATCGTGGAGGCCAGCACCGCCCCACTGGCCGCGAGCCCGAGCGCGGCGATCCACGCCAGCGTCTCGTGCCTCGACAGCCATCCGTAGGCGCTCACCGCTCCTCCTCGAGGGGGTCGCCGTCGCCGATCCCGAGGACCGCATCCACGACCACCCGCGCGCCCGCGTCGAGCCCCGACCTCACCTCGACGAGGCCGTCCGCGGTCTGACCGCGCCGGACCTCGCGCACGTGCGCGAGCCCGTCGCTCCCGCACTCGATGACCTCGACGTCCGCGCCGCCTCGGCTGCGGAGCGCATCGCTCGGCACCGCGAGCGCCTCGTGCGGCGCGCCGACCTGTATCGTCGCCAGCGCCAGCACTCCCGAGGGCGGCTTGGGACCGGTGCGGAGATCGAGCGCCACGCGGACGCGGCCGAGGCCGGAGGCCCGATCGACCGCGGGCGCCACCGCCGAGACTGCGCCGGACCAGGTTGTGTCGGGGAGCGCCGCCGAGGTGATCGTCGCGGTCTGGCCCTTGGCGATGCGGACCAGATCCTGCGCGGTGGCGTCGCCCGCCAGCTCGAGCTCGGAGACGTCCGCCACCTCCACGATCGGCGTAGCCGGAGTTCCGTCGACCAGCTCGCCCGAGTGCCGGAACACCTTGAGCACGGTCCCGGCGATCGAGCTCCTCAGCGTGGTCCAGGACAGCTCGCGATGGGCGCGCTGCGAGATCGAGCGCGCCTCCGACTCCTGCGCCGCCGCGTTGGCCAGGCGGAGCTCCGCGTCGTCTACCTCCTGGCGCGGGGCGATCCCGTGGTCGAAGAGTCGCTCGACCCGCGCCAGAGAGGCCTTGGCGGTGGCGCGCTCGGCCCGCGCTTTCTGGAGCGCGGCGTCGGCCTCCTTCGCCTGGTCCTCGTAGCGGGCCGACTCAATCCGGGCGAGCGGTTGCTCGGCGTCCACCACGTCGCCCTCGCGGACGGCGACCTCGACGATCTTGCCGGTCACCTGCGGAGCCAGCGAGGCATCGCGCTCCGGGAGGGGTGCGATGGTCCCCCGCAGCTCGACGCTGTCGACGACGCGGAGGGTCGAGACCGGGAGGCAGCGGACATGTCGGGGCGCGGTCTCCGCCTCCGGCGCTTCTTTCTCGCGCGGGCAGGCGAACAGCGCGAGCAGCAGCGCGCCGATCGCCGCGTCACGGCGCTGCATGCGTCGCCTCCCACGGATGTCCGACCGAGCGCTCGAGGTCGGCCAGGGCTCGATGCAGCGCGGCTGTCGCGGTGGTCCGCTCGATCCGGATGTCCAGCAGCGCGCGCGTCGCCTCCAGGACGCGCAGGAGATCGACGCGTCCGTCGCGGTAGCCCTCCTCGGTCATGCTGCGCGCCTGCTCGATCAGCGGGAGCACCTCGCGATCCAGCGCCGTCGCACGGATGCCGGCGGCCTCCGCGGTCCGATAGGCGGCGACCAGCCCTGCCAGGAGACGATGTCGATCGGCCTCGAGCATCGCCTGCGCCAGCGCGTGCTCGGCGCCGGCACGCTCGATGAAGCCGCCGCGCAGGCTGAAGACGGGGAGAGGGAGCGACAGACCCACGATGATGTCCGTCCGCGGGAGCCCGGGATCGAACGCGTCGACGCCCAGCTCACCGTTGATGATCGGCCAGCGCGCCCGCTTCTCCGCATCGACATGGGCGTCCGCGGCGGCCTCCTGTGCTCGGTCGCGGCGCACGGTCGGATGATCGCCCAGCGCGCGCTCGAGGTCGGCGAGCGGCGGCAGCACCGCCGAGAAGCCGGGCTCACCGGCGGCGGCCAGCTCGTCCGGCCGGTCTCCCCCGATCCACGACGACAGGCGCGCCGAGGCCGAGCGAACGGCGGCCGCGTCTGCCTGCGCCTCTGCGCGGGCCCGCGCCAGCTCGGCGTCGGCCCGCACCACGTCGAGCCGCGCGCCGGTGCCGGCGTCGAAGCGCTCCTTCGCGATCGTGACGATCTTCTCCGCGTCGACCGCCCCCAGCGCGAGCTGACTGGCGCGGGCTTGGGCCTCCCAGAGATCGATCCAGGCGACGGTGGCGGCCCAGCGCGACTCGACCCGCACCACCTCGACATCGTCGGACATCGCGATCCGATCGGCCTCGGCCGCGTCGATCGCCGCCGAAGTCTGTCCGAAGACCGGGACGGGGATGCTCAGCGCGGTACCGAAGCGCGCCGACTCCCGCGCCGTCGACACCGTCAGCGTCGGGTTCTCCAGCGTACCGGCGATCGCAACCTCGGCCGCCGACACCCCCACCCGCCGCTCCGCGATCCGGACGTCCGGGGCCCGCGCTGCTGCGACCTCGCGCGCTGCCTGGAACGTGACGCCGGCCGGCGCGCCCACGACCAGAGCGACCATGAGCAGGGGGTGCATTGGACCGCCGATCGTGCCCCAAGGCTCCGGGTGCGTCGAGGAATCAACCGGGGGCCAGAAACAGGGCGCCCAGCGGCGGCAGTGTCAGCGAGAGAGACTGCCAGTGCCCGTGCATCGGGATCGGCGAGGTCTCCGCGGCGCCCAGATTTCCCACACCGCTCCCTCCGTAGATCGTCGCATCGGTGTTGAGGGCCTCGCGCCAGCGCCCGGGCGACGGCGCTCCGATGCGATAGTTCTGCCTGGGAAGCGGCGTGAAGTTGAAGACGCAGAGAACGTGCTGCCCCGGCTCGCGCCCGTTGCGGACGAAGCTGAGGATGCTCTGGGACGAGTCGTTCGCGTCGAGCCAGGAGAAGCCGCCCCGCTCGCAGTCCAGCGCGTGGAGCGCGGGCAGCTCTCGATAGAGGCGGTTGAGATCGCCCACGCAGCGCATCAGCCCGCCGTGCCGCGGGAGCGCGAGCAGGTGCCAGTCGAGGCTGCTGTCGTGGTTCCACTCGCGCCGCTGCCCCAGCTCGCCGCCCATGAAGATCAGCTTCTTGCCGGTCTGACCGAACATGTACGCGAACAGGAGCCGAAGGTTCGCGAACTGTTGCCACTCGTCGCCCGGCATCTTGGCGAGCAGCGAGCCCTTCCCATGGACGACCTCGTCGTGCGACAGCGGCAGCACGAAGTTCTCGGTGCCGGCGTAGATCGCGCGGAACGTGAGGTTCCCGTGGTGATACTGCCGGTGGATCGGATCGCGCGACATGTAGAGGAGCGTGTCGTGCATCCAGCCCATGTCCCACTTGAGGCCGAACCCGAGGCCACCGAGCTCGAGCGGGCGCGACACCATCGGCCAGGCGGTGGACTCTTCGGCGATCGTCTGGACGTCCGGAAAGCGCAGGTAGACCTGCCGGTTCAGCTCTCGCAGGAACCCCATCGCCTGCAGGTTCTCGCGTCCGCCGTGGACGTTCGGGATCCACTCGCCCTCCTTGCGGGAGTAGTCGAGGTAGAGCATCGAGGCCACGGCGTCGACGCGGAGCCCGTCGATGTGGAAACGGTCCAGCCAGAAGCAGGCGCTGCTGAGCAGGAAGCTCCTCACCTCGTTCCGGCCGTAGTTGAAGATGGCGCTGCCCCAGTCGGGGTGATGGCCCAGCCGCGGATCGGCATGCTCGTACAGGTGCGTGCCGTCGAAGTTCTGGAGTGCGTACTCGTCCTCCGGAAAGTGCGATGGCACCCAGTCGAGGATCACGCCGATGTCGTTTTGATGGAGGTGATCGATCAGAAACTTGAGGTCCTCCGGATCGCCGTATCGGCTGGTGGGCGCGAAGTAGGCCGACGTCTGATAGCCCCACGAGCCGTAGTACGGATGCTCCGTGATCGGCAGCAGCTCCACGTGGGTGAAGCCGAGGTCCTGGACGTGCTTCACCAGCAGCGGCGCGAGCTCCCGGTACGTCAGCGGCCGGTTGTCCTCCGCCGGCACCCGGCGCCACGAGCCGAGGTGCAGCTCGTAGATCGACATCGGCGCGTCGAGCGCGTTCTTGGCCCCGCGCTCGCGCATCCACTCCTGATCGCCCCACGCGAAGGCATCCTCCCAGACGATCGACGCGGTGTGGGGCGGCTGCTCCGTGTAGAAGGCGAACGGATCGGCCTTCTCGACCCGATAGTCCTGGTAGCGTGACTGGACGAAGTACTTGTAGACCGTCCCCTTGCCGACACCGGGGACGAACGCCTCCCACAGACCGGAGCTGCCGCGGGCGCGCATCGGCGTGTGCGTCCTGTCCCAGTCGTTGAAGTCGCCGATGACCGACACGGCCTCCGCGTTGGGCGCCCACACCGAGAACGAGGTCCCGCTCCGGTCGCCGAGCTGCCTGGGGTGCGCGCCCAGCTTCTCGTACAAGCGGGTGTGCGTCCCTTCGTTGAAGAGGTGGAGGTCGATGTCGCCGAGGAGGGTCTGGTTGGCAGCGATCAAGCGCGGGCCCTCCTGTCCAGCAGTCCGAGGATTCCGTCCACCGGGATCCGCACCAGGTGCGGGCGATTGTTCAGCTCGTAGTTGAGCTCGTAGACGGCCTTCTCCATCAGGTACACCTCGAGCAGCCGCTTCCGCTGCTCCTCGCCCTCCGGCAGGAAGCGATGCGGCTCCGCCGTCGCCTGATACGAGGCGAGGAACACGTGGCTCACCCAGCCCTGCCAATAGTCGATGGCCTCCTTCAGCTGCGCGTAGAGCGGGCTGTCGGGGGCCGCCGTGCCGGTGGCGATCTCGTGGAGCAGGGCATCGTGCGAGGCGTAGCTGAACGAGCGCAGCATCCCCGCCACGTCCCGCAGCGGCGAGCGCTTGATCCTGCGCTCGCCGAGGGAGCGCGCCGGCTCACCCTCGAAGTCGATGATCACCCAGTCCCGCCCGGTGAAGAGGACCTGGCCCAGGTGATAGTCGCCGTGGGTCCGGATCCGCTTGCCGCCCACCGTGTCCGCCTTCAGGGCGTCCTCGAACTGGCGGAAGATCTCCTCGCGTCGATCGAGGACCTGCTCGGCCTCCCGGCGGACCTCGTCGTTGCAGCTCTTGAGCTGCTTCCTCAGGAGATCGAACGAGCGCGACGTCAGGCTGCGCATCGACTGATACAAGCCGCGCTGATAGTGGGGCGTGAACGGCTCGGGGTCGAAGGCGGGATCGGTGGAGATCCGCGCCAGCGCCGCGTGCATCTCGGCCGTCCGCTGCCCCAGGAGCCCGAGCCGGTGGAGGTAGCTGCCGATCGTCTCTTCGGCGCGCTGCAACGAGTCGTGCGACTGCTCGCCCGTGACCTTCGGGCTCTCCGAGAGCGCGCGTTCGAGGTAGAGGCCGATCTCGGTCCTGGTGAAGCTCCAGCCGTCGCTCTCATTCTTGACGAATCGCTGGGCCACGCCGAGGGTCATCGGCTCCCCACCGTCCGCGTGGTACTCGATTGCGCCGAGCACCGCCGGGAACTGGGAGAAGCTGGTGTGCTCCGTGAGGTACCGCCCGATCTCGAAGTCGGGGTTGAGCCCGCGGTCCAGCTTTCGGAACAGCTTGAGCATCACCTTCCCCTCGAAGTTGATCGAGGAGTTGCTCTGCTCCGCGCGCAGCGCCGACGACTCCGGGGCCTCGGAGAGCTCGTTTTTCACGTCCGAAAAAGCCTTGGTGCGCACGGCGGAGATCGAGCCGCCCTTTCCCTTCAGCCGTCGCCCGCGCACCAGGTCGAGGAGCTGGGAGCGGAACTCCGGCTGATCGACGGCCTCGTAGATCACGGCCGGCGCCCTCCCGTCGCCACGATTGACCCGCAGCAGCGCCGCCCAAGCGTGCTCCGCGATCGATCCTCTCCGCGAGCGCGCCCTCGGCGAGCGCGACCGGGAGCGTATACATCTCCGGATCGGTGCCGTCGTAGCTGACCTTGAGGACGAGGATGCGCGGGGCCTGGGCCTCGTTCGCACCCTCGATTGGGAGCGTGGGCGCATCCAGGATCTCGACCTCGTCGATGGAGCGGGCCTTGCCGCCGAACCACCGGCGTCCGAGCAGCACGTCGGGGAGCACCTCCTCGAGCTGGGTCTTCTGCCGGCCGGCGAAGAACGCGGACCAGTCGGCGGAGATGTCGAGCTCGGGGAGCGCCTCCAGCGTTCGGCGGGCCCGCCGCGGCGAGATGTCGATCCAGTAGAACGCGTGCGGTCCGAGCGTCAGAAGGTAGGGGAGCTGTCCGATCCGCGGGAAGCGTGTGCGGCCGAAGAGCTCCATCGGGACGCGCCCTTCGAACTCGGCCAGATCGAGCTCAACGTACTGCACTGTGCGCGCCAGGTTCGCCACCACCAGCACCACGTCCTTCTCGCTGCGGCGCAGGAAGGTGAGCACCTTCGGGTTGTCGGGGTGCAGCCACTCGAGCGCGCCCTCGCCGAACACCGTGAAGCGACGGCGCAGCGCGATGGCACGCTTCATCCACCACCACAGTGAGTTCATGTTCCGCTGCTGGGCCTCCACGTTGATCGACTCGTAGCGGTACTCCGGGTCGATGTTCACGGGGAGATACAGCTGCTGCGGATTGGCGGTGGAGAAGCCGGCGTTTCGATCAGCGGTCCACTGCATGGGCGTACGGCAGCCGTCACGATCGCCGAGATAGATGTTGTCGCCCATCCCGATCTCGTCGCCGTAATAGATCACCGGCGTGCCGTTGAACGACAGGAGCAGCCCGTTCAGCAGCTCGAACTTGCGCCGGTTGCTGCCGAGGAGGGGCGCCAGCCGGCGCCGGATGCCCAGGTTGATGCGGGCGCGGGGGTCGGCGGCGTAGGCCCGATACATGTGGTCGCGCTCCTCGTCGCTCACCATCTCGAGCGTCAGCTCGTCGTGATTCCTGAGGAAGATCGTCCACTGGCAGCCGGCCGGGATCTCCGGGGTCTGCTCGAGGATGTCGATCAACGGGAACCGATCTTCGGTCTCCATGGCCATGTAGAGCCTGGGCATCAGCGGGAAGTGGAACGCCATGTGGCACTCGTCGCCGTCGCCGAAGTAGGCGACCGCGTCCTCGGGCCACTGGTTCGCCTCCGCGAGCAGCGTCTTGTCGCGGAAGTTGTCGTCGATGTACTTGCGGATCCGCTTCAGCGCGGCGTGGGTCTCCGGGAGGTTCTCGCAGGTGGTGCCCTCGCGCTCGTACAGATACGGCACCGCGTCCAGGCGGAGGCCGTCGACGCCGGCGTTGAACCAGAAGTCGATGACGCGCAAGAGCTCGTGCTCCACCGCCGGGTTGTCCCAGTTGAGGTCGGGCTGGTGGGAGTAGAAGCGGTGCCAGTAATACGCCTTGGCCACCGGATCCCAGGACCAGTTCGACGACTCGAAGTCCTTGAAGATGATGCGCGCCGTTCGATATCGATCGGGCGTGTCGTTCCAGACGTAGAACTCGCGCCACTTGCTGCCGGCAGGAGCCTCGCGGGCGCGCTTGAACCAGGGGTGCTGATCGGAGGTATGGTTGAGGACCAGCTCGGTCATCACCCGGAGCCCCCGCCGGTGGGCGGCCTGCACGAAGCTCTTGAAGTCGCGCATCGTCCCGTAGTTCTCGTGGATGTCGGTGTAGTCGGCGATGTCGTACCCGCCGTCGCGGAGCGGCGAGGGATAGAACGGCAACAGCCAGACGACATCTGCGCCGAGATCGCGGATGTAGTCGAGCTTCTCCGTGAGGCCGCGAAAGTCACCGATCCCGTCGCGGTTGCTGTCGAAGAACGCGCGCACGTGAACCTGATAAATGACCGCTTTCTGATACCAACGAGGATCGTCCACCTGAGTCTCAAACCTTCCTGACTAGAAGAAATATTCGAAGTCGCGCTCGGTTCGAGCGTGCCGGTACACCTCGAAGATGTGCCCGGGCATTCGCTCCGGATCGAGCTCGACGAAGTTTCTGGATCCCTGCCAGAGGAACCGCGCGTCCCCGATCAGGTCGTGAACCTGATAGCTCCGTGCCGGATCGATGCCGAGCGACTCGAGCGGGAGGTCGATCAGCGCTGACTGCGTGTGGTGCGGATCCAGGTTCACCACCACGAGGATCAGGTTCTCACCGTCGGGTGATGATTTGGTATAGCAGATGATCTGATCGTTCGTGGTTGGATGAAACGCGAGCGTGCGATCCTGCTGGAGGGCTGGGTTGTCGCGGCGGATGCGGTTGAGGCGCGCGATCAAGGGCCTCAACGAGCTCGGAGCGTCCAGGTCCCAGCTCGCCAGCTGGTACTTCTCCGAGTCCAGGTACTCCTCGCTCCCTGGCGCGCGCGCACGGCTCACGCAGAGCTCGAACGCGGGCCCGTAGATGCCGTAGCTCGCGGAGAGCGTCGAGGCGAGGAGAATCCGGGAGACGAAGGCCGGTCGACCGCCGTACTGGAGATACTCGGTCAGGATGTCCGGCGTGTTCGGCCATGAGCTCGAGCGAAAGAACTCGTTCACGGCCGTCTGGGTGGTGAATCGATAGAACTCCTCGAGGTCGTGCTTCGACGTCTTCCACGGGAAGTACTGGTACGACTGGGTGAACCCGGCCTTCGCCAGCCGAAGCATCGCCTTGGGGCGCGTGAAAGCCTCGGCGAGGAAGAGGACGTCGGGATCGCGCGCCTTCACCTCGGCCACGACCCACTCCCAGAAGGGGAAGGGCTTCGTGTGCGGGTTGTCGACGCGGAAGATCTTCACGCCGTGAGCGACCCAGTGAAGAAAGACGTCGCGGAGCGCTTCCCAGAGCTGCGCCCAGTCGCCGGTCTCGAAGTCGAGCGGAAAGACGTCCTGGTACTTCTTCGGCGGGTTCTCGGCGTACTGGATGCTGCCGTCGGCCCTGCGCACGAACCATTCCGGGTGCTCGCGGACCCATGGGTGGTCGGGCGAGCACTGAAACGCGATGTCGAGCGCGATCTCGATCGCGTGCGCACGGGCTGCGGCCACCAACCGGTCGAAGCGCTCGATCGTGCCCAGCTCCGGATGCACGGCCTCGTGACCACCGTGCTCCGACCCGATCGCCCAGGGAGACCCGACGTCGCCCGGCTCGGCAGAGGCCTGGTTGTTTCTCCCCTTTCGATGCGTGTGGCCGATCGGGTGGATCGGCGGCAGATACAGGACGTCGAAGCCCATCTCGGCGACGTACGGGAGCCGCGCGATCACGTCCTCGAAGGTACCGTGGCGTTCGGGCGTGGGTGACGCCGACCGCGGGAAGAGCTCGTACCAGGTGGAGAAGCGCGCGCGCTCGCGATCGACCACCAGCGTCAGCTCGCGCGCATACGTGGTCTGGAAGCGGCGCGGGAGGTGCCTCGCCATGGCTCGCGAGAGCTCATCGTCGAGGATCGTGTCGAGCGCGGCTTCGTCCCAGAGCAGGCGCGCGCGGTCTTCGAGCAACCGGCGATCGGCGCCGTCCGCGTGGGGCGCCGCCTCCTCGAGCAGCGCGCGCCCGGCGAGAAGCTCGAGCGCAACGGGCTGCCCGGCGGCCACCTTCTTGAGGACGCCGCTCCGCCAGGTCTCATACCGATCCGTCCAGGCGGTGACGGTGTAGATCGTCGGTCCCCGCGCGGTGCACGGCAGCTCGCCGCGCCACCGATCGTTGCCGATCGGTACCATCTCGACCTCGCGCCAGGTCGCCTCGTCCGGCCGGCGGTGAAGCAGCCGTGCGGCGAGGCGATCGTGGCCATCGACGAACACGTCGGCTTCGACCGTGCACACCTCGCCCTGGGTCCGCTTGGCCGCGAAGCGTCCCCCGTCGATCTCGGGTGTGACGTTTTCGATGACCACACGGCGTTGACCCTCGTGCACGACCACTCCATGCGGTTAACGGATCGCGGCCATCGGTTGAAGCGCTCTCGCACAGGCGCGCGAATTTTCCGGGGAAACGGGGCAGCCTGCCACGATCGAAGGTGCGCGAAGTGCCGATGGTGCGCATCTTGCGGTACAGGGCGCCGCTTCAGTCGAGGAGGCGATACATCACGTGGGCATCGACGTAGCGCTGGCTCTGATGGCGGAAGGCCTGCGGCAGTGTCCCGGCGATCGTGAAGCCGAGCTTCTGCCAGAGCGCGATCGCCGCCTCGTTGGTGGCGACCACCAGATTGAACTGCAGCGCCCGGAAGCCGTGCGCGCGGGCCGCCTCGATCGAGTGCTCGCCCAGGGCGCGACCGACGCCCTGGTTCCGCGCCCGCTCGGTCACCGCATAGGAGGCGTTGGCCACGTGCGCGCCGCGCCCAGGCTGATTGGCGCGGAAGTAGTAGGCGCCCAGCAGCTCGTCACCTTCGACCGCCACGTAGGCGTGACCGCGCAGGAACGACGAGACGAAGTCCCCGGCGTCCTCGTAGACGTACGTGGTGCCGTCCTGGACGATCACCTCGGCGAGCGCGTGGAGCTGCGGGACGTCCCCGTCACTGAGCGGTCGGATCTCCATGTCACCGCCATTCTGCTCGACTCGCGCGCCGGCGGAAAGTCAGGTGCAGAGGTCGCCGAGGCGCCACGGCTGGGCCGGGTCGGGGGAGCGAAGGACGGTCTCGAGGAGCTGATCCATCAGCTGGTGCGCGGTCGCCACGCCCAGCGGGCCGTCCGCGCAGGCGTGAGCGAGCATCTCGATCGATCGCCGGTCGCACTCGAACGAGCCGCCCAGCGAGCTGATGACGCGCTTGGCGCGGATCAGCGGGCTCTCCTCGGCGGCGAAGGTTCGAGCGACCTCGACGGGGGACAGACGCACCATGGCCACCAGGGTCTCGAAGTACGCGGCCAGCTCGGGGGCCTTGCCGACCTCCGCGAGCGCGCGCCGGAGGTCGTCCTGCGAGGCCGGCAACGAGATCGGGACCTCGAACGTGATCGCGCCGCAGACGAGCCAGCGATCGTCGAGCGAGGGCAGGGCGGCGAGCTCCGCCGGCCGCAGCCGCTCGAGACCGTCGAGGAAGACGATCCCCCCCGGGGGTAGGTCGAGACGCTCGTGCGTCAGGTCGATCGACCCGCACTCGATGCGGAGCGCGGGCATGTCGGTCGCCGCCAGCATCGCCTCGGCGAGCGTAGTCTTTCCGAAGCCCTTGGGTCCCATCAGCAGCAGCCGAGGCGCTCGCCCCACGCCGTCGTTGCGCA
Source organism: uncultured delta proteobacterium (assembly GCA_963803435.1). Classification (GTDB taxonomy): domain Bacteria; phylum Myxococcota; class Kuafuiibacteriia; order Kuafuiibacteriales; family Kuafuiibacteriaceae; genus CAWDML01. The sequence goes on from CAWDML010000002.1 coordinate 269,656, forward strand.
TCAGGTGGAGACGGAGCGCCGAAACCATCTTCTCCTTCGCGTACCGGTGGCCCGTCGCGCGCTGGTCGAAGAACTGCATCAGCTCGAAGGCCGACGGCACCATCCCGACGGTTGTAACGGTGTCCCAATCGACGGTCGGTGCCTCCCATTCTTCAATCGGGAGGACGAGATCGTCCGAGGCGTTCACGGGCCCACATAGAAAGCCAGGTGTCGGCGATCGCTTCAAGATGACCTTCGACTACACTTCCATCACCGACCGAGCTCTCGCATCTTTCGCCACCTCGGGCGCGCAACTCAGCGGCGTGGAACCGGCGTCTCGTCGGCGAACGGCACGTGCGAGGGCCGTGGCTCCGGCTGGACGGCGCGGAGAACGCCGCCGAACCGCTGGAGGTGGTTGGCGAAGATCTCCTGATCCGTGGCCGCGTCGTGAGCGGCGTCCTCCCGTGGGTCGAAGATCAGCTCCACGGTCTCCTCCACCTCGTCGTCGATGCGCCAGGGGAGCTCGTCGTCGCCGGTGAGGCGGCCGATCACGTCGGGTACCAGCGGTGCCCGCCAGCCGACCGGGAGGATGAGCGCCAGCGTGCGCAGCGCGCCCCGGTCGAGCTCGGTTTGGAGCGCGTCGACGTCGAGCTTCTTCTGGTGGGGATGCGTGGCGGCCGAGGCCATGCAGAGCCAGCTCCCGTCGCCGATCGTGCGGTCGTGGCGCCACTCCCCCGAGGGGAGCCCGGTGCGCTCGGCAATGGCCGCCGCCGCGATCTCTCCGTCCTCGTTCGCGTAGAGGAGCTCGTCGAACGCCACGCCCAGCTCGCGGATCGCTGCGATGATGCGGTCGATGAGCGGCCCCAGATCACCGAGCTTGATCGGGTCCATCCCGAAGCGACCGCCGTCGCGGGTGTCGGCGGCGACCTCCACGAGCAGACTGCCATACTCGATCGCCATCGCCGTCCTGAGGTTGATCGGCGCCGACAGATCGAGCCCCGCGAGCTCGATGCGTCCGATGACCCCCTCGACCCAGGACAGGTAAGGCGCGTCCTCGTCACCCGCCCGTTTCTTCGCCTGCTTGAGCGCGCCCTTCACCGCCTGCGGGCGGCCGCACAACGCTGCGTAACGCGCCTGGGTGGCGAGGCCGGCGGCGCCCAGGAGCTCCGGGTCGACCTTGGCGATCAGCTCGAAGGCCGGCCCGATCCGACCCCGCCTCGCCGACAGCCGCGCCGACAGATATAGCGCCCGCCCGTTCATCGGATCCCGCTCCCGGGCGGCCTCGAGGGCGTGCTCCGCGGTTCGCAACCTCTCCTGCTGAAGCAGCGCGGCCCCCAGATCGACGAGCTCCTCGGCCCCGGAGGTCTCTCGATGCTCGAGCACCCGTTCGGCCAGCACGTCGGCTCGCGCGATGTGAAACCGCGCGATCAGCATGGTCGCGATCGTGGTGGCCAGGTTTCCGAGGCCCTTCGACAACACGCGGTCCAGCTGCTCCAGGACCGCCGGGAGCCGGACGGCCTGCTCGCGCAGCGCGCGCTCGACCTCCCGGACGTCCCCGGCGTCGATCAGCCGGGCGAGCTCTTCTTCGGGCATCTCCGCCGGGGGAATGGGGGGCGGGAGGTCCTCATCGCTCGACATCCCGGACGCCTACCATAAGATCAGACGACTTGAGACCCGGGGAGTCGATAGCGGGGCGGTACCAGGTCGTCCGCTCCGTTCGCACCGGCGGGGTGAGCGTCGTTTACGAGGCGCTCGACACCGAGAACGGCGAGCGCGTGGCGCTCAAGCTGATCAACATCCCCCAGGCCGAGGACGCGCTCGTCAAACGGATCGAGCGCGAGATCGCGATCCTGCAGCAGCTCGAGCACCCGCACATCGTTCGGTGTCACGGCTCCGGCCACCTCCCCGACGGACGGATCTACCTCGTGCTCGATCTGCTCGAGGGGGCCGACCTGGCCGACTTCAAGGAGCGGGCACCGCTCACGCTCCGCGCGGTCCTCCAGATCATCGTTCAGGTCGGCGCGGCGATCGACGCCGCCCACGCGCGCAACATCATCCACCGCGATGTGAAGCCGGCGAACATCTACCTGGTCCGTCCCGGGCAGCAGGAGAAGCTCGACTGTCGCGTCCTCGACTTCGGCGTCGCCAAGATGGCGCAGGCGAACACGATGCTCACGCGCGCCGGCGCGATCCTGGGCACGCCCAGCTACATGGCGCCCGAGCAGGCGAACTTCGCCATGTCGGTCGACGGCCGCGCCGACATCTTCAGCCTGGGCGTGGTCGCGTACGAGGTCCTGACCGGACGCCTGCCCTGGACCTCGCCGACCGACCTGGCGCGGCTCGCCCGGATCCTCATCGAAGAGGCCATTCCGGTGCACGACGTGAATCCTGAGGTCCCGATGTCGGTCGCCGAGCTGATCGACGACATGATCCGCCACGATCCGTCGCTCCGCGTTGCCAACGCATACGAGGTTCGACGCCGCGCCGAGCGAAGCCTGGCCGAGCTCTCGTCCGGCGTGCTCGACACGACCTTCACCATCGACGAGCGGATGCTACGGCACGTCGTGCACGCCGAGACCGTCGATCTGATCGTGATCCCGGCGCAGGGCGATCGAGCGCCCTCGATGATCTCGGACCCGGAGGAGATCGAGCAGCTGATCACCGCGCCGCCAGAGGAGCTCGATCCGGACGAGAGCATCGATCGCCGGCCGGTGGTGCCCCTCTCGGAGCTCGAGGTCAGCAACCCCAAGATCGAGGTTGTCCACAAGCGGGCCTCCTCGTTCGACGAGCAGCTCTCCTACGTCGATCAGACGGACCGCGGCCTGCTCTTCGGCCGCGTCCAGGAGGTGGAGCAGATCCGCCGGTACATCCTCGAGCCGATCGCCCGCCAGCACGCGGGCCTGACGTTGGTGCTGGGCCCGGCGGGGATCGGGAAGTCACGTCTTCGCTCGGAGCTTGCCAAGGTGCTGCGCAACGCGCCGGCCAAGCCGCGTGTGTTCGCCGGACGCGCCGAGGAGTCACTGCGTTCGACACCGTTCGCGTTCGTCCGGCGCCTGATCATGAGCGTCACCGAGATCCAGGCCGGTGATCCGCCGGACCTCCAGCGCGACAAGCTGTCGGCGGTGCTCCCCGAGGGCGAGGCGCTCGGCGAGCTCCTCGAGATGGCGAGCCCGCTGTTCGGGTTCCGGGTGGAAGAGGCGGCGGCGTCCGCGCAGCAGACGAGCTTCTTCGCCGAGCAGGTGCCGAATCGCCATCTCGACGAAGATCGGGCGATCGTGCTGGGCTTCGCCTGCGAGGCGCTGCGGATCCCGATCCGCGAGATCCCACCGGTGATCGCCGCCCGATACAACCCGAGGCTCTTCGGCGAGCAGATGCGGCGCGCCCTCGACGTCGTGCTGCGCAGCCTCGCCGAGCCTCGCGGCTTCGTGGTGCTGGTCGACGATGCCCACCTGGTCGATCACCAGAGCACGCTCGTCTTCGCCCGGATGCTCTCGGCACCCTACGAGCTGTCCTTCTCGCTGGCGGCCTTCTCGATGCCGAGCCTGCTCGACACCGGGACGCGGGCGCCCTCTCCGCTGGCATCGATCGAGTCGACCCAGATCGAGCTCCTGCCTCTCGATCCGCGGGCATCGCGCGAGTTCGTGCGAAGCCTGGTGCACGGAGGCGCGGTGGCGGCGCGTTCGCTGGAGCACCTGGTGAACCGTGGCGCCGGCAGCCCGCTGTACCTCGAGCAGCTGGTGCGGTCGGTCCAGGAGTCGGGCGTGCTGGCGCTGGGAGCAGACGGCGAGTACGAGCTCATCGGGCTGAAGAATGACGAGACCGACGTCGATCGCGTGCCGCCGACGGTGGCGGCGGCGGTCAGCGCTCGGCTCCAGCGTAAGCGGCCGCACGAGCAAAAGATCCTGACGGCGGCGGCGACCTTCGGCGAAATCTTCTGGGTGGAGGGCGTCGCCGAGCTCCTCGATCGCAAGACGGACGAGGTGCTGATCGATCTCGATCGCCTCCTCCTTCAGAACCTGGTCCGACGGCGCGCCGCGAGCCGTTACGCCGGCGCGATCGAGATGGAGTTCACGCACGCCGTGATCCGGAGCGTGGCCTTGTCCCGCCTGAAGCGACGGCGGCGGCATGGGTTCGAGCGGGGCGTGGTCGACTTTCTGCGCGCGCTCGGTGAGTCGGACCACGCGGTCCTGGCGGGGCACGTGTCGCAGAGCGGCGACCTCGACGAGGCGGCGGCGATGTACGCGGATGCAGCCGATGCCAGCCTCGAGCTCGGCGATCCCTCGAGCGCGGCCTCCCTCGCCGACGAGGGCCTGCTCATCACCGAGGGCATGCCGATCTCGCGGACCAAGCGGCGCCTGATCGAGCTGGTCGAGCGGATCGGGATCCTCAACGGCGACTGGCGCGCCGGCAAGGAGGCGCTGGATGCGCTCGAGGATCTGATCGATTCGCCGGACGACCGGGCCGAGCTGGCCGAGCGGAGGAGCCGGATGGCGTTCCTGGCCCGGGACTTTCGCGCGGCGCGCGAGCAGGCGTCCGAGGCAAAGCGCTGGTGGATCGAGGCGAAGCGGGAGCAGGGGAGCGCCAGCGCCGAGCTTCGCTACGCGGAGGCCTGCGAGGCGCTGGGAGACGGAAGGGCGGCGCTTCGCGGGTATCTCTTGGCCCAGGGGGAGTTTGCGGACAACGACGTGGTCGGCGGTCTCACCAAGACCGCGCGCGGGCTCGCCGCGATCGCCGTCTCCTCCGGCGACTATCGCACGGGCGAGAATCGCTACCGCGAGTCGCTCAAGCACGCGCACACGATCCGCGATCACGACGCGATCTTTCGGGCTCATCTGGGACTCGCTGAGGTGTCTCGCCTCACCGGCGACTGCGATCGGACACGCGATCATCTGGACGAGGTGGAGCGCGTGGCCTTCGAGCCGGGCGAGCGCGCGATCGTCGAGATCCATCGGGCGCGATTGCTGGCGGAGGAGGGCAATCCGGGCGCATCGGCCCAGCGGCTCTGGCACCTGATCGAGGTGGCCCACGAGCGCCAGGACCTCTCGTCGCCCTACCAGCAGGCCGCGCTCTTCTACGTGCAGCTGGCTCGAGACCGCCGGATCGCGCGGGTGATCAGCGACAACGACGAGTTTCGCGATCACGTGGAGGCGGCCCTCGAGCGGGCGTCCGCCGAGGAGCCGGCGCTGGTGCTGGCGCTGACGGTGGGGCTGGCCGAGGCCTCCTCGGTGCTCGGCGATCACGAGCCTGCGGACCGTCTCTCTCGTCAAGCGATCGAGGCGTTCACGCAGGAGGGGGCGATCGTCGGCGACGAGCCCCCCTGCATCTTCCTGACGCGCGCGCACGTGCTCGAGGGGATGGGCGCGGACCCGCTCGACCTGAAGTCGGCCATGCGCGAGGCGGTGGTCCACCTCGACACGATCGCGGGTCGTCTGGACCGCCTGACCCGCCAGCGATATCTGTCTCGGTGGGTGTCGCGGGCGATCCTCGAGGAAGCGGAGCGGGTCGGGCTCGAGCTGACCCGCGACGGTGCCTCGAGCCGGATCGTCGCCCGGTAGGGAGGAGTCGATCGATGAAGAGATGGGTCGTAGTCGCGCTGGCGGCATCGCTCACCGCTTGCTTCAGCACGGTGAAGGTCAACGCACCCGAGGGCGGGCGGTTCGAGCTGCCCGCGGATGGTTTTCCATACGCGCTCTTGGACCGCGTGCTCGCCAAGGTGGTCGACGATCACGGGCGCGTCGACTACAAGACGCTCGCCGGCGACCGCGCGGATCTCGAGCGATTCCTGGCGGCCGTGGCGCAGGTCTCTCCGCACTCGAACCCCGAGCTCTTCCCGGCGCGCGAGGACAGGCTCGCCTACTGGCTCGACGCCTACGACGCGTACGTGCTCTACGCCGTCACCGAGCGACCGGCGATGAGGTCGGTCAACGACGATGCCACCAGCTTCTTCTACTTCACCCGGTACTCGTTCGGAGGGGAGGAGATCTCGCTGTACAACCTCGAGAACGAGGTCGTGCGTGGGGAGTTCGCTGAGCCCAGGGTGCACTTCGCGCTCAACTGCGCCTCCGTCGGATGCCCCCGGCTCCCGCGCGAGGCCTTCGTCCCGGCGCGCCTCGAGGATCAGCTGGGCCGCGAGGCGCGGGAGTTCTGCGTCGATCCGGAGAAGGTCCGCGCGAACGGCAACACGGTCGAGGTCTCGCGGATCTTCGACTGGTACTCCGACGATTTCACCGCCGACGGCGGCCCGGTCGCGTTCTGCCGCAAGTGGGGCCGCGGCGATCTCCCTGCGCCCGACGTGGCCGAGGTGTCTTTCATCACCTACGACTGGACGCTGAACGCGCAAGCCGGCCGCGCGCTCTTCGAGTGAGCGCCTGCGCGCGTGGCGCCGCGCGGTGCGCTGACGCTATGCTCCGCACATGCTCGCACTCGTGCTCCTGCTGACGTCGGTATCTGCGACCAAAGGCGGCGTGACGATGCCCGACTCCATCACCGTCGACGGGAAACCGTTGGTCCTGAACGGGCTCGGCATCCGTGAGGCGACGATCTTCAACGTCGATGTCTACGTGGCCGGTCTCTACCTGGAGAAGAAGGCGAAGAGCGGCTCGGAGATCATCTCGGGCGAGGGGACCAAGCGCCTGGTCCTTCGTTTCGTCCGCGATGTCGATCGCGACGACATCACCAAGGCCTGGAAGGAAGGGTTCGAGAAGAACGGGGGCGACAAGCTCGGTGCCCAGCTGAAGGAGCTCTCCAGCTGGATGCCCGACGTGAAGGAGGGGCAGGACCTGGTGTTCACGTACGTCCCGGACAAGGGGCTCAGCGTGACCGTGAGCGGGACGACCAAGGGCTCGATACCCGGAGCCGAGTTCGCCCGGGTGTTCTTCTCGATCTTTCTCGGACCCAGCCCGCCGAACGCCGGGTTGAAGAGAGGGCTGCTCGGGTCGTGATCACTCCTCGGGCTCGAGCTCGAGGGCGGCCGAGTTGATGCAGTAGCGCAAGCCGGTCGGGTCGGGACCGTCGTCGAAGATGTGCCCCAGGTGCGATTCGCATCGGCTGCAATGGACCTCGGTCCGTACCATGAAGTGCGACTTGTCGACCTGGGTGCCCACCGCCGACGCCTGGACCGGCTGGTAGAAGCTGGGCCAGCCGGATCCCGAGTCGAACTTGTGCGCCGACTCGAACAGCGGCTCGCCGCAGGCAGCACAGCGGTACGTACCGGCGCGCTTCTCGTTCCAGTACTTGCCGGTGAAGGCGCGCTCGGTCCCCTGCTGACGACAGACGCGGTACTGCTCGGGCGTGAGAGTCTTCTGCCACTCCTGATCGCTCTTCTTCATGACGACGATGATATGCCGTCCCGCGGGCGCGAGTTACGGGATGAGCGCGGCGCAGGCCGATCCGACCAAATTGGCGTCCTGGACCCGGAAAATCTTCGCGGCGCGGTCGGTCGAGAGGCGGGCGAGCGTGCGCGTACACCGTCCGGCAAACTTGGGATCCCCCCAAAAGAGGCTCCCCTCGGCCACGATCGCGACCTCGCCCTGGTAGAAGTCGCAGACGGCGGCGAGGCCAGCCGCGACCAGGTCCGCCGCGCGCGCGAGGATCGCCTCCGCCACCTCCCCGGCACCCTCGGGCCCGCCCTCGTCGCGATAGGTGACCAGCGTCTTGGAGCCGTCCCTCGGATCGAAGCCCGGCACCTCCGGGAGCAGGCGCGCGAAGAGGTACGGGAGGTAGTGCCCCGCCACCGCCTTCTCGAATCGATGGGCGCCGGCGTTGTCGGTGGCGGCGTCGACCTGTCGGTCCCAGTCCGTGAGGTGCGGCGGAATCGAAGTTGCCGGACTCGAGGTTCACCGCCATGGGTCCGCGCACCAGCTTCTTCGCACGAGGAGGCGAGAAGAACGCGCACATGTTGCTGCCGGTCCCTGCGATGAGACCAATCAGCTGGCGGCGGATCGGCCCTTCGCACGACACCCCGCCGCCCAGCATGCTGGCGACGGTGTCGTTCAGCACCGCCACCCGAGTTGGGCGGATCCCCTTGCGCCCCAACGCTTCGGTGAGGAGTGCCCCGACCAGCTCGCCCTCGACGCCGGGCACGTTCACGCCCTTGGTCCATCGGATCAGGCGGGCGTCGCGGCTCTCGAGCACGGTCGACGGATACGAGAAGCAGTAGCCGAGCGGGAGATCGCGCGGCGCGTCCAGCTCGACGACCAGCTCGGCCTGGGCGTCGAAGAAGGCGTCCCGCTCGAGGTGTTGTCCGTCGCGGACTGGCAGGCGCTTCTGGATCGGGCCGCGGGTGATCGAGAAGCTCGGTCCGTGGATCGTGAGCATCGCGGCCCGCATGTTGGTTCCGCCGGTGTCGACGACCAGCGCTTCACCCTCGAGGCCGTCGGGGGGCGGCGGCAGGTGGGCGGGCAGGCACGCGATCTCGGTGTTCTCCTCTCGGAGCCCGACCTCGATGCGGTCCCGAAGCGTGGCGCGGATCTCCTCGAGGATCGTGTCGTCGAGGCGAAGCGTGGAGAGATCGGGTCGTCGCATCACGGCCTATTTGCCAAAGGCGCCGCGCCGATACAATGGCGGCGTGCGCCTGGCCGCTCTCCTCCTCTCCTTGCCCCTGATCGCGTGCTCCGGCACGCCCGAGCCCGCCGACGCCGGCACCGACGCGGGTGACCTCGACGCCGGAGCGGACGCCGGCGTGGTCGAGCTGCCGTGCAAGACCCTGACCTGCAACGCCTCGGAGACCTACTGCAAGCTGACGCCTGTCGGCGCCTGCGCCCTCGACGCCGGCGCCTGCGGCCAGGGCGAGGAGCCCTGCGTGGGTGCAGGCGGGAGCGGCTGCACGCCGGACCGCACCCCGAGCTGCGAGGCGCTGGAGGGGTGCACCAGCTGTGCGTGTCTGATCGGCAAGTCGCCCTGCGGCATGGGGACCATCCAGACCCAGTGCCGCGCGGTCGGTGGAAGGGTGACGGTCGAGTGTCCGTATCCGGAGTGAGGGTCCGCTAGGAGCGTGTAGCGCGTAAGCGCTCACGCGACCCCGGTCCGGGTCCCGGTCCCGGTCCGGGTCCCGATCTGAAGATGGCTGCCTTGAGTCAGACGCTCGCGACGGTCGCGAGCTTCAATCGGTAGAGCTTGAGCAGGTTGTGGGTGAGGCAGACGAGCGTCCACTCGGCTCGTACCTTGAAGAAGGAGCGGAGCGAGAACCGGCGGAATCCTCGTGCCCCTTTGATCTGTCCGAGCGCCGGTTCGACGATACTCTTCCTGCGGGGGTAGACCGCCTTGCCGTCGCGCGTTTGCAACTTGTCTCGCATTCGCTTACGAGCGAGCGAGGCAGGTGTGGGCTCCGAAGCTGATGAGGACGGAGTCGACCGCGTCTTGGTTCTGTTCGGGTCCAACAGCGATGTGGGCATCGATCTGATTGTTGTCGCAGAATTCGATGTTGGTCGCGCTCAGATAGCCGTTGTCTGCCGTCATCTTCCGCGGAGCATCGCCGCAGTTGCCGAACACATCACGGAGCATCGGGACGAGGTGTTGCTGATCAGGTGCCTGGTTGCTGACCCCTTCGGCGACAATCACCTGAGCGTGCTCATCTACGACAACTTGGGCATTGTAGGCCTGGAGGTACGCTCCCTCCTTCAACATGATCCTGCTGTCTGAGTCGGTGAAGTTCCTCTGAGCGTTGGGCCTCGGTGTGCCGTCCACATTTGCAGGAACGCGATGATGCGGCCATCCATCATTTCGTTCAGTTGGGTCTGGGATGGTTCGAGCTGGTCAGCCTGCGCTCTTGCCTTCTCGGCTCGAGTTCTCGCTCGCTTCTGCTTCACCCAATCCACAAGAGCATCATCCGCTTTGCTCTGCTGCTCTTCGGCTTGCCTGCGCAATTTCTCCGCGCGAGCCCTGGCGGCATCCTGTTCCAGCGCAGCCTTCGCTTCTCGAATGCGGGCAAGGTGGGATTCACGGCGAGCGAGCTCCGCTGGGATGTCCTCTTCAGTCTCTTCAACGCCCAGCCGCTCGTCTTCCTCTTGGTCAATCGTGCCCGCTCGCTCCAGCAGTTCTTCGATCTCGAGAGACAGCCGCTTCTCCTCCTCGGCCATCCGCTCGTAGGTCATCGCCTTGTGCTTGCTCGCGTTCGCCTGCACCTTCGAGCCATCGAGTGCGACGTGTCCGAGCCGCACCAAACCTGCTTTCTGGCAAAGCTTCAGGACTTCGAGGAAGAGCGCTTTCAGTGCCTCCAGGTGGACGAGCCGAAACTCGTTGATCGTCGTGAAGTGGGGATGACTTTCTCCAGCCAGCACCCGGAATGGAATGTCTTCATCGGGACCGGGACCGGGACCGGGACCCGGACCGGGCTCGCGGTAGCGCTACGCGCTACACGCTCCTAGTCAGCTCGATCACTGATTTCTAGCGCATTTATCCGCGGTGGACCTGCTTTGTGCGTCTGCCGAAATCCATGATCTTGTCGGGATCTCGTCGGCCGTCTTCGTCCATACGAAGGGCTTGCCTTTCTCGTTGTGCACTTCGACGTAGTCGACGATCGCCTTGCGAAGTACCGGGACGCTGGTGTGGGAGCCGCGAGTGAGTGCTTCCTCGGTCAGCAGTGCGAAGAACCGTTCCACCAGGTTTAGCCATGAGGAATAGGTTGGTGTGAAGTGGAGCTGGAAGCGCGGATTGCGTAGCAGCCACCTCTTAACCTGTGGAGTCTTGTGCGTCGCGAGGTTGTCAGGGATGACGTGAACGTCAAGTTCCGGCTCTACCGCGTTGTCGATCGTCCCGAGGAATGCGACGAAGTCCTTCGCTCGGTGTCGTGCCTTGGTCTGCGCGATGACCTTGCCCGTGGCGACGTTGAGGGCGGCGAAGAGGTCGAGCGTTCCGTGGCGGATGTAGTTGTGGGTCTGTCGCTCGGGCATCCCGAGATCGATCGGAAGGATCGGTTGAGCACGCTCCAGCGCCTGGACCTGCGGCTTCTCGTCGAAGGAGAACACGACAGCGTTGTCGGGCGGGCTGATGTACAGACCAACAACGTCGCGAATCTTCGAGATGAACTGCGGATCGTTCGACAACTTGAAACCGCGAACGACGTGGGGCTTGAGGCCATGCGCCCGCCAGATTCGTCCGACGCGACTGGCGCTCACCCCGGCATTCTTTGCCATCTTCCGCGTGCTCCAATGCGTACGGCCCTTCGGCGTCGTTTCCAGCGTTTGCACCACGATCTCTTCAACCTGATCATCACTGATTTTTCGCGGAGCGCCGACGCGAGGCTGGTCGTACAGCCCCTCGAGACGGCACTCCGCAAACCGCCTTCTCCACAGACGAACGGTGTGGTGAGACACGTGATGGTTCCGCGCCACCGCCGCATCGGTCGCGCCAGTGGAACTGCTCAGCACCAGTTTCGCGCGAAGTGCCAGCTGTCGATTCGACCGCACGCGACGAGTCAATCGTTCGAGCTCGCGCTGTTCGTCGTCAGTCAGCGTGATCTCCGTTTTTCGAGGTCCTTTGTTCGCCCCCACGAACCACGTAGATCACACAAAGGATCTACACGCTAGAGATTTCGGACCCGGCTGACTAGCGACGCATGAAGAGGGCGGGGCGTCGACGCCGGTCCAGACGATCGGCAGTTGACCTGCGGCAGGGGCTTGCAGGCGAGCCGGCCGTGCGTCGTGTCGGCGGCGATGTCGAGCGTCGCGCCGGGATGGCTGCCGCGCGGCGTGGAGGCATCGAGCGCGGCGAAGGGGACCTCGGTGTACGAGAGCTCTGAGCTCGAACCGGTCTGGATGCTGGTGAGGAGCGCGATCCAGACCGAGCCCTCGCGCTGGATCAAACCGACGTCCTCCAGGTGGCGATCGCCGGCGACGTCCGGGAACGGCGCGTAGCCGGCCCACTGCCCGAAGTTGTCGATGGGGAGCAGCCGGGACGGCCGATTCGGGTCGCGGCCGACCATCTTGGCGTTGACCGTGTTGCCGTCATTGAGCACCACCGAGACGCCGCTGCCGCCGGAGATGACGTGGTCGTTGGTGAGGACGTAGCCGTCAGCGCTGATGACGAACCCCGAGCCGAGCGCCGTTCCGCCGGAGACCGGCACCTTGATGGTGACGACGCTGGGCAGGACGCGGGCGGCGATGGCGGCGAAGGACTGCGGCGGGCGCTGGGCCAACGCCGCGACGGTTCGGTTGGGACTGCCCAGCGGTGAGGACGGCGTGCGTGTGGCGGTGGCGAAGCCGACGCCGAGCGCGCCGCCGACAGCACCCGCGAACAGGGACACCGCGACCACGACACACGCCACCCACAGCAGGCGCCGGGTCACCCACGGTGTGCGGACATATTCCGGAGCCGGCGGTGGCTCGGTATGCCCGGGCGGGGTCAGGGCGACCGGTTGTGTCGCGGATCGCGCCACGGATCGTGAGTGGCGTCGATTGTCCACCAGTACGGCGGATCGTCCTTCGGCGGCGGCGGCGTGACCCAGGAGGCGCTACTGCGCGGGTCGGACCAGGCGGGGTCGGCCCACATGGCCTCGGACGCGCGCGTCCCGACCGTCGCCTACGCCGGGCCGCGCGAACCGAGCGGCCGCCTCGTAACCCGGCGCGCCCGCCAACGAGACCCCCGAGGCGCTGGGCAAGAAGAAGGCGGAGAAGTCCGGCGAACCCGCAGGCGGCGGCGCCGAGGCGGCCATGCCGGCGGCCCCCTCGTCGTCGTCACCATCGGGCTGGCGCCAGTTCCAGCCGTCGG
>CAWDML010000003.1:0-1101780 GCA_963803435.1 uncultured delta proteobacterium
TTGCTGAGCGAGCGAGGCAGGTGTGGGCTCCGAAGCTGATGAGGACGGAGTCGACCGCGTCTTGGTTCTGTTCGGGTCCAACAGCGATGTGGGCATCGATCTGATTGTTGTCGCAGAATTCGATGTTGGTCGCGCTCAGATAGCCGTTGTCTGCCGTCATCTTCCGCGGAGCATCGCCGCAGTTGCCGAACACATCACGGAGCATCGGGACGAGGTGTTGCTGATCAGGTGCCTGGTTGCTGACCCCTTCGGCGACAATCACCTGAGCGTGCTCATCTACGACAACTTGGGCATTGTAGGCCTGGAGGTACGCTCCCTCCTTCAACATGATCCTGCTGTCTGAGTCGGTGAAGTTCCTCTGAGCGTTGGGCCTCGGTGTGCCGTCCACATTTGCAGGAACGCGATGATGCGGCCATCCATCATTTCGTTCAGTTGGGTCTGGGATGGTTCGAGCTGGTCAGCCTGCGCTCTTGCCTTCTCGGCTCGAGTTCTCGCTCGCTTCTGCTTCACCCGATCCACAAGAGCATCATCCGCTTTGCTCTGCTGCTCTTCGGCTTGCCTGCGCAATTTCTCCGCGCGAGCCCTGGCGGCATCCTGTTCCAGCGCAGCCTTCGCTTCTCGAATGCGGGCAAGGTGGGATTCACGGCGAGCGAGCTCCGCTGGGATGTCCTCTTCAGTCTCTTCAACGCCCAGCCGCTCGTCTTCCTCTTGGTCGATCGTGCCCGCTCGCTCCAGCAGTTCTTCGATCTCGAGAGACAGCCGCTTCTCCTCCTCGGCCATCCGCTCGTAGGTCATCGCCTTGTGCTTGCTCGCGTTCGCCTGCACCTTCGAGCCATCGAGTGCGACGTGTCCGAGCCGCACCAAACCTGCTTTCTGGCAAAGCTTCAGGACTTCGAGGAAGAGCGCTTTCAGTGCCTCCAGGTGGACGAGCCGAAACTCGTTGATCGTCGTGAAGTGGGGATGACTTTCTCCAGCCAGCACCCGGAATGGAATGTCTTCATCGGGACCGGGACCGGGACCGGGACCCGGACCGGGCTCGCGGTAGCGCTACGCGCTACACGCTCCTAGTCAGCCGGGTCCGAAATCTCTAGCGTGTAGATCCTTTGTGTGATCTACGTGGTTCGTGGGGGCGAACAAAGGACCTCGAAAAACGGAGATCACGCTGACTGACGACGAACAGCGCGAGCTCGAACGATTGACTCGTCGCGTGCGGTCGAATCGACAGCTGGCACTTCGCGCGAAACTGGTGCTGAGCAGTTCCACTGGCGCGACCGATGCGGCGGTGGCGCGGAACCATCACGTGTCTCACCACACCGTTCGTCTGTGGAGAAGGCGGTTTGCGGAGTGCCGTCTCGAGGGGCTGTACGACCAGCCTCGCGTCGGCGCTCCGCGAAAAATCAGTGATGATCAGGTTGAAGAGATCGTGGTGCAAACGCTGGAAACGACGCCGAAGGGCCGTACGCATTGGAGCACGCGGAAGATGGCAAAGAATGCCGGGGTGAGCGCCAGTAGCGTCGGACGGATCTGGCGGGCGCATGGCCTCAAGCCCCACGTCGTTCGCGGTTTCAAGTTGTCGAACGATCCGCAGTTCATCTCGAAGATTCGCGACGTCGTCGGTCTGTACATGAGCCCGCCCGACAACGCTGTCGTGTTCTCCTTCGACGAGAAGCCGCAGGTCCAGGCGCTGGAGCGTGCTCAACCGATCCTTCCGATGGATCTCGGGATGCCCGAGCGACAGACCCACAACTACATCCGCCACGGAACGCTCGACCTCTTCGCCGCCCTCAACGTCGCCACGGGCAAGGTCATCGCGCAGACCAAGGCACGACACCGAGCGAAGGACTTCGTCGCATTCCTCGGGACGATCGACAACGCGGTAGAGCCGGAACTTGACGTTCACGTCATCCTCGACAACCTCGCGACGCACAAGACTCCACAGGTTAAGAGGTGGCTGCTACGCAATCCGCGCTTCCAGCTCCACTTCACACCAACCTATTCCTCATGGCTAAACCTGGTGGAACGGTTCTTCGCACTGCTGACCGAGGAAGCACTCACTCGCGGCTCCCACACCAGCGTCCCGGTACTTCGCAAGGCGATCGTCGACTACGTCGAAGTGCACAACGAAGAAGGCAAGCCCTTCGTATGGACGAAGACGGCCGACGAGATCCTCGACAAGATCATGGATTTCGGCAGACGCACAAAGCAGGTCCACCGCGGATAAATGCGCTAGAAATCAGTGATCCAGCTGACTAGCGACGCATGAAGAGGGCGCGGGCGTCGACGCCGGTCCAGACGATCGGGCAGTTGACCTGCGGCAGGGGCTTGCAGGCGAGCCGGCCGTGCGTCGTGTCGGCGGCGATGTCGAGCGTCGTGCCGGGATGGCTGCCGCGCGGCGTGGAGGCATCGAGCGCGGCGAAGGGGACCTCGGTGTACGAGAGCTCTGAGCTCGAACCGGTCTGGATGCTGGTGAGGAGCGCGATCCAGACCGAGCCCTCGCGCTGGATCAAACCGACGTCCTCCAGGTGGCGATCGCCGGCGACGTCCGGGAACGGCGCGTAGCCGGCCCACTGCCCGAAGTTGTCGATGGGGAGCAGCCGGACGTCGGTCGAGCCGTCCGGGTCCATGGCTTCGTACGCCACCACGAAGGACTCCGAGCCTGCGTTCGGGACGGAGACGATCTCGAAGCTCGGACCGGTCTCGGGCGGGAGCGGGGCCGCGATCAGCTGGAAGGCGTCGGGGGCGCCTCCCTGCGTGTTGAGGCGGAGCCAGAGCTCGTTGCGCCCGCCGGCCGTGAGGGCTCGATGGGCCATCAGGACGTCGCCAACGGCGTTCCGCTGGATCGTGACCCGGTCAAACTGCGCGAGCGTGGAGGTGGCGGCGAAGAACGCGTTGAACGGCTGGATGAGAGCGTCGGTGACGGTGGCGGTGCGGATCGCGCCGTTGATCGTGAACGCGATCAGGGCGGGATAACGCCCGCCGGTGCCGCCGTCGAGGAACACCACCGAGACGCGATCGGCGTTGCCGGCGCCCACGCCGTCGGGGAGGCGCTGAGGATCCGGCGTCAAGGTCGAGCTGGTCACGAACGTGGTGCTCATCGACAGGAGATCGGTCGACGCCACGAAGAGGAAGCGATCGTAGGTGGGGGAGTACGTGCCTGCGACCGCGGTCGAGTGGGGATCGACCACCGCCGGCGCGAACAGAACGTTCTCCGGGACGACGTCGAAGATCCGCTCGACCGCAGCGTCGAAGTTGGAGAAGCGGCCGTCCTCGCGGTAGAGCGCGGTGACGACGGTGCCGTCGGGTGCGGCGGCGCCGATCGTCTCGAAGGGCGGCTCGTAGTAGCCGCTCACCCCGTCGTCGACGCGGAGCACCACCGGCACGAACCGCGCGTCGCCCATGCCGTCGGGCCTGACCAGCTCGAGCGTTCCAGAGCGCGCGACCAGCGGGATCGTCACCACCACCATCGTGTCTTCCCACCGCGTGATCGCGAGCGGGACCACCTCGGCCGTGGTGCCGGTGACGATGCGGGTGAGCCGGGCGATCCCAGGCACGTTGCCGAAGTTGAAGCCGCGGGCCGTGATCTCGCGTCCCGCGATCGCCACGGGCGGCTCGATCGCGGTCAGCGCCGGCGCCAGCGTCCCCGTGGCCGCGAGCTCGGCGGTCAGGATCATCCCGAGGTTGGTCGCGGCGTCGAGGGCCCGCACGCCCACGAAGAGCCGTTGATTGCGCGGCACGCCCAGCTCCTCGAACCGCCGCTGGAAGGCGAGGACCGAACCCGGCGCGATCGGCTCCGGCGGAGTCACGACCGGCAGGCCGCGGAAGCCGTCCGGGTCGGTCAGGACGCTCATGTCGGTCGACGCGCGCACCTGATAGGCAGTCACCTTGCCGGCGCTCGGGATGCCGTCGTCCTCGGTGGGCTCGACGAACGAGATGAGCGCGCCGCCCCCGCTGGCGGTGACCGTCAGGTTGATGACGGGGCCGGGCGGGGTCGTGTCCTGCGGGATGTTCGAGGCCGTCGCCGCTGGGGAATAGTTGAGCGGTCGATCGTCGAGAATCCGTGTCGAAAGCATAGACGACCACGGTGTACGGGACGCCGTCGGTCAGCCCGAAGATGTCGACGTCCGACGGGACCGCAAGGGGCGAGATTGCCGCGACCCGGATCCCCGGCGCGAGCTCGTCCCCTTCGGCGAAGGTTCGCTGCCGGGCGATCGAAGGCGGGTTGCGACCGGCCGTCGAGGTCGCCACCGCCACCAGATAACCGTCGGCGCCGTCCGCCTGTCCGTAGCTGACATGGAGGCCTTCACCGGCGGTGATGAGATCGGCGTGGACCGGGTTGGGCGCGGTCGGCGGGTCCATGTCGACCTCCGGGATCTTCGATCCCGGTCGAGATGAGCTCGAGCGTGCCCGCGTTCTGCGTCTCACCGGCGACCACCGTGATCCCGTCGATCCGCCCGCGGAAGGCGACGGCGCCGGCGACCCGCGGATCGACGTTCGTACCCAGGTATGCGTTCGCGAGGACCGACCGGTTCTCCCCCGCAGGCACTCTGGAGAGCTCCCACTCCCCACCCCCGTACAGGAGCATCTGCTCGCCCGAGACCGGGCTCGCCACCAGGTTCGTCTCGATCGGGTTGCCGAGGACGTCCGTCAGCATCGAGCCGTCGGAGTCGAGCGCGACGATCTGGAGTCGCGCGATGATCGTCGGAACTGACTCGGCCACGAGCGCCCGACGCTGGAGACCGGGCTGATCCGCGAACACGAGGTCGGCCGTGAGGCCGCCATACTCCGTTCGCGCGCTGCACGCTGAAGCGAGCAACAAGACCAGGGCGCGCGAAGACGGACGCATCAGTAACGTCCCCGGATGGTGCCCGTGCCACCTTCGATGTCCGGTCCCCCCTTGGTGCCGCCCGCGAGGAGCGCGGCGGTGGTGGCGCCGGCGACGACGGCCGCGCCGATCGAGGTCCAGAACCACCAGCGAGTGAAGACGTCGCCGTCCTCGCTCGAGCCGGTCTCGGCCGAGGCCGCGGGTGTGCGGGTGGTGGCGACCGCATCGACCGCGAACGCGAGCGTCACCTCGGTCGTTCGCTCGGGCTCGATCGCGATCTCCTGGGTGGTGCGGTGGCCGTCGTTGCGCACGGCGATCAGCGAGTGGCTCCCCGGCGCGCCGCTCCACACCATGCTCCCGTCGCCCTGGAAGAGGAGCGGCTCACCGTCGACGCTCACCTCCGCGACGTTGGCGAGCTGGTCCTTGGCGAGGTGAATTCCACCGTCGGCCGGGGCGCTCGCCTCCACCGGCGCCGGCGTGCGACCGTCGTCCACCATGTAGCCGTCGTCGTCCTTGAGATCTTCCTTCGGAGGCGGCGCCGGGGCCCCCTTCGCGTTCTCGTCCCCCGCCTTGGAAGCGAGGGGTCCGCCGGTTGGCTTGGCCATCGTGTCGATGAGCGCCCGCGTCGCGGCAACGGCGCGGCGTCGCATTCCGGAGCCGGCCAGCTTCTTGCCCGAACGACCGGTGCCGATCCGCTTGCTGTTCTTCACGTCGATCGCGATCAGCGTGACGCTGGTAGCGTCGAGGGTTCCGGCCACCAGGACGTCGGCGCCCAGGGCGGCCCCGATCTCGGCCAGACACTCGACGTTTTCGCCGCAGTCGCGGGCCTGCTCTCGCGCCGGTCCGATCAGGAAGTCGTGTCTCTTCTTCTGGAGGACCATCGACATGCCGAGACGCGTGCTCGAGCGCTTGAGCTCGTTGATCACGAGCTTCCAGGCGTCGAGCCCGGCCGGCGGCTTCACGCCCTCCTCGGACAGCGGCAGCGCCACCAGCTCCTTCGAATCGGAGGCGGCGATACCGGCGAGAAAGACGATCAACATGCCCCCTGGGGCCATGCCCACGATGCTATGGGTCGATCGCGCGTCATGCAACCGCACGTGCGCGGAGCCGGGTACGAGGGCTTGGCCGAGTCAGTAAAAGCGCTTTCCGGCGCGGGCCTTCTCCACCAGGAGATCGGGCGCTGCGAAGCGCTTCCCGTGGGCCTCCTCCTCGCGGTGGACGCGCGCCAGCAACTCCTTGGCCCCCATGGCGTCGGACATGCGGAACGGGCCCCCCCGGAACGGCGGGAACCCGAGCCCGAAGATCGCGCCGATGTCCCCGTCGCGCGGGCTTCGCAGGACGCCCTCCTCGAGGCAGCGGATCGCCTCGGAGACCATCTGGATCGCCAGCCGTTCCCCCAGCCGCTCGAGATCGTGCTTCTCCTTCATGTTCGGCTGCACGCCCAGCGTCTCGTAAACGGTGTCGTCGATCTCCTTCTTGCGCTGGTCGTAGGTGTAGAAGCCCTTCTTGCCCTTGCGTCCGGTCCGCCCGTCGGCGACCAGCTTCTCGAAGGCGTCCGGGACCTGATACCGCTCGCCGAGCTTCGACCGCGCGATCTTGGAGACCTTCGCCGCGGTGTCGATGCCGACCTCGTCGAGCAGCGTGATCGGTCCAACCGGAAAGCCGAACGCGAGCGCAGCCTCGTCGATCACCTCGATCGGGAGGCTCTCGCCCAGCATCCAGAGCGCCTCCGCCATGTAGGGTCCCAGGATGCGGCTGGTGTAGAAGCCCACGCCGTCGTTCACGACGATCACGGTCTTCTTCTGCCGGCGCCCCACCGCCACCGCCGTGGCGATGGTCTCGTCGGAGGTCTTGTCGGTCCGGATCACCTCGAGCAGCGGCATCCGGTGCACGGGTGAGAAGTAGTGCATTCCGATCACGCGCTCCGGTCGCGCCGATGCCCGGGCGATCTCACCGATCGGAATGGACGAGGTGTTGGACGCGAAGATCGCGTCGGGCGGCGCGACCGCCTCGACCTCCTTGAGGACGCGATGCTTGACCTCGAGATCCTCGAAGACCGCCTCGATCACCAGGTCGCAGGCGGCGAAGCCGCTGTAGTCCGTCGTCCCGCTCACCCGTAACATCGCGTGCTCGCGCTCGCGCTCGGTGAGGCGGCGGCGCTCGACGCGCGCATCCAACAGCTTCCGGACGGCCCCCATGCCCCGGGCGACCGAGTCGTCGTCCTGATCCCTGATGCGCACGTCGTAGCCGGCCTCGATCGAGACGTACGCGATCCCGTGACCCATGATTCCGGCGCCGAGCACGCCGACCTTCTCGACGTCCTTCGCCTTCACCTTTGCGCCGCGAGTTCCGTTGTCCTTCCTCAGCTCGTTGGTCGCGAAGAAGATCTCCATCAACCGCTGCGCCACCTCGGACTTGGCCAGCCGGCCGAAAGCCTCCGCCTCCGCCTCCAGCCCCGCCTTCATCCCCTTCTCGAGACCGACCCGCATCACCTTGAGGATCTCGTACGGCGCCGGATAGTCGTCCTTGGCCTTCTTCCTGGCCTCCTTCTCGGCCTGATCGAAGACCAGGTTCCGGCCCACCGGGTTCTTCGCCATCGCCAGCTCTTTGAGGTGCGCGAGATCGAAGAGCTCTGCCATGCGGTCGCCGAAGCTCTTGCCCTTGTGCTTGGCGAGCTCCAGCGCGACCTGCGCGGCCACCTCGATCGCGATCGACGGTGCCACCACGTCCTGCACCAGACCGATCCGGCGCGCCTTGCCCGCGTCGATGTGCTTGCCGGTGAGGATCAGATCGAGCGCGTCCTCCAGCCCCACCTCCCGCGGGAGTCGCTGGGTCCCCCCGCCGGCGGGCAGGAGCCCGATCTGGACCTCCGGGAGCCCGAGCTTCGTCTTCGGGTGATCGGTGGCGATCCGGGCGTGGCAGGCGAGGGCGAGCTCGAGCCCCCCGCCGAGGCACGCTCCGTCGATCGCGGCGACGTACGGGATCGCCGAGCGTTCGATCTCGTCGAGCACCGCCTGGAGCGAGCGGCTCAGCTCGGCCGCCTCCTTCTCGCTCTTGATCTTCTGGATGGTCGAGATGTCGGCGCCCGCCAGGAACGAGCCCGGCTTCTTCGACGCGACGACCACGCCGGTCAGCGCGGCCCGCTCGATCTCCTTCATCATCCCGGCCAGCTCCTCGCCGAAGCCGGCCGTGATGGTGTTCTGGGTCTCGCCGGGCACGTCCAGGTAGACGACGCCTACGCCGTCAGCGCGCTTCTCCAATCGGATCGACTTCTCCATCTCAGGCCTCCACGATCATCGCGGCTCCCAGGCCGCCGGCCGCGCACTGCGCCACCAGTCCCAGCCCCCCTCCGCGCCGCCTGAGCTCGCGCAGCACGGTGGTGAGCTGGCGTGTTCCGGTGGCGGCGAAGGGATGGCCGATCGCGATGGATCCGCCGTGCACGTTGAGCTTCGCCTCGTCCACCTCGCCGATCGCCTTCTTCCGGCCCAGCTTCTCCTCGGCCCACTTCTTCGACGCGAAGGCCTGGAGGTTCGACAGCACCTGGGCCGCGAACGCTTCGTGAAGATCGATCAGGGCGAGGCTCTTCAGCTCCAGGTTGACTGCGTCGAGGGCGCGCGGAGTCGCGTACGCCGGGCCCATCAGGAGCTGCTCTCCCGGATCGAGCGCGGCGAATGCAAAGGAACGGATCGTACCGAGCGGGCGATGACCGAGCGCGCGGGCTACGTCCGCCCGCATCAGCACGACACCCGAGGCGCCGTCGGTCAGCGGCGAGCTGTTCCCCGCCGTGATCGTGCCATGCTGCTTGTCGAAGACCGGCTTCAGCTCGGCGTAGGCCTCCAGGGTCGAGTCGGTCCGGACGATGTTGTCCATCCGGACGGCCTCGTACGAAGGCGGGACGCGGACGGTCATCACCTCGTCGGCGAAGAGACCTTCTTTCCAGGCAAACGCGGCGTGGGCGTGGCTCCGGTGGGCGAGCTCGTCCTGCGCTGCGCGGGAGATCCCGTTCTCCTTCGCCATCTTCTCGGCGCTCTCGCCCATGGTCAGGCCGGTGGAGAGCTCTCGCAGCGCGGGCGGCACCGGGAGCAGATCCTTCGGCGCCAGGTGCGAGAAGGCCATCACCTTGTCCATGCCGCTCTTGGCCTGGTTCATCAGAAGGAGCGCGTCTGCCAGCGGCTTGCTGACCGTGATCGGCACCTCGCTCGCCGAGTCGGCGCCTCCAGCGATCACGACCTTCGCCTGACCCGTCTGGATCATCATCGCCGCCGAGGCGACCGCCTGGGTCGAGGTCGCGCAGGCGCGCGAGACCGAGTAGGCGTCGACGCTCTTCGGAAGATCGAGCGACAGGACGAGCTCCCGGGCGATGTTCGGACCGATCAAGGACGGGATCACCTGTCCGAACACGACGGCGTCGAGCTCGGATTTTTCGAGGGCGGTCCGCATCAGCAGCTCGCGCACCACGAGCGCGCCGAGATCGAGCGCCGACATGGATTTGTAGGCGGTCCCGACCTTGGCGAACGGGGTCCGGAGCCCGGCGACGACCACCACCTCGGGGAGGTTGGGCGTGACTTCGACGGCGTGGGTCATGACGCGGCGCATCGCAGTACGCCGCTCCGCCGGCGTCAAGGCCCCCGCGCCAGGACGAGAGGGCTAGCTTAGAAGCGGGGCGAGCTTGTCCGGATCGAAGGGCTTGACCAGGTGGTGATCGAAGCCGGCCTCGCGCGCCGCCTCTCGATCCTGCTGCTGACCATAGCCGGTGAGCGCGATGAGGCGGATATGGTCGAGCCCGTCCACCGCTCTCAGACGTCGGGCCAGCTCGTACCCGTCCATGACCGGGAGGCCGATGTCGAGGACCGCGATCTCCGGGAGGAACGTGGTCGCCTCCTCGAGCGCCTGTGGCCCGTCGTGCGCGACCGCCGTCCGGTGACCGCGCTGCTCTAGATAGTCGGCCAGCAGATCGGCGGCGTCGGGGTTGTCGTCGACCACCAGCACCCGCATCGGGTGGATCGCCAACTTCTGACGCTGGCGCTGCACGGCCGCGCTCTTCGACGGCGTGCGCGGCACGGCCAGGGGGAGCGTCAGCTCGAACTGGCTGCCGTGCCCGAGGCCCTCGCTGGAGGCGCGGATCGTTCCGCCGTGCAGCTCCACCAGGCTCTTGGCGATCGTGAGCCCGATGCCGAGACCGCCCTGCGCGCGATCGAGCGTCTGCTCCCCCTGAACGAAGAGGTCGAACATCTTCGGCGCCAGATCCGGCGAGATGCCCACGCCGCTGTCCCGCACCGAGATGACCACCTGGCGGTCCCGCCTCTTCGCGGCCACGGCGATCCGGCCGTGCGGCTCAGTGTACTTGGCGGCGTTGGTCAACAGGTTCGCGATCACCTGAGCGAGCCGGACCGGGTCGCCGTTGACGACCAGCCCCTCGGACGGAAAGTCCATCGTCAGGTGGTGAGCCCGCTGCTCCAGCAGTGGGCTGGCGATCTCGATCGCGCGGCTGATCACCTGCGAGGTCTCGACGGGTTCGCGCTTCAGCTCGATCCGTCCGCGAGTGAATCGCGAGACGTCCAGGAGATCGTCGACCAGCCGGACCAGGTGGCGCACCTGACGCTCGATCACGGCGCGGGCGCGGCCGTCGATGTCTTCGCGGAGCCGCATCAGCTCGAGCGCGGTCAGGATTGGGGAGAGCGGATTACGGAGCTCGTGGCCCAGCATGGCGAGGAACTCGTCCTTCCGCCGGTTCGCCTGCTGGGTCCGCTCCTCGCTCTCCTTCAGCGCGCCGTAGAGCCGCGCGCTGTCCAGCGCGATCGCGGCGTGCGCGGCCAACCCGGCGACCAGACGCTCGTGCTCCTCGTTGAACCGCCCCGGCTGCGCATGCCCGAGGACGAGGGAGCCCAGCCGCCGCTCGCCGCCGCTGATCACCGGAACGCCCAGATAGCTGGCGATCGGAAGGCCGGCGAGGCGCGGATCGGCGCGCACGTCGTCGACGCGGACGATGTCGTCGGACCCGATGCGCGACAGCGACGTGATCGCCTCGCTGTCTTCTCCGGAGACGCTGTACAGCAGGCGGGGCCCGGTCGCCTCGTACTGGAAGTAGGCGCCGGTCTCGGCGCCGATCAGCGCGACGGCCTCGTCGGTGATGAGGCGGACCAGCTGGTCATGATCGTGCACGCTGGCGAACGAGGCCGACAGCACGCGCAGCTTGGAGTTGATCCGGCTCTCCTGATCGGCGCGCAGGCGGGCGTCCCGCTCGCGATCGAGGAGCTCTGCGCGCTCCTTGGCCTTGGCGCGGGCGTCCTCGGACGCCTGCTGGCGCTCGCGGTCCATCCGCTCCACCGACGCAGCAGCGAAGACGGCCAGCAGCGTGAACAGCCCCAGGTCACCCGCGACGCTGAGCGCTGCCAGGAAGCCTGCGCCATACAGCCCGCGTTCGAAGCCGATCATGCCGATCCAGGTGATGGCCATCGAGCCCGCCGAGCCGCCGAGGGCCAGGTAGCGGGCGACCACGCCGGCGGGCGTCGGCGTCATCAACAGCGCGATCGGCCGCGCGATCGGCTCGGTGAGGAGGAGGGAGATGGTCAGCGCGATGAGTGTGGCGGTGGTGAGCGGCGCCATCGCGCCGAAGCTGAAGCCGTACACCTGATGGATCGCGCCCAAGGTCGCGATTGCCATGACCGGCGCGGCGAACCAGGCGGCGATCCGAGCCGTCTGTGCGGAGAAGAGGTGGAGCAAGATCGCGACGCCGATCAGGAGGATGCTGATCGCCGTGACCCAGCGTCCCTCGATCATCCGCGATCCGATGACAACGGGCGCCAGCGCGAAGAGCCCGCTGACCAGGCGGGACATGCGCGACCTCCCCAGCGCCATCAGCGCCACCGCCGACGCGCCGAGCCCGGCCGCCGTCGGCGGGTCGAGGGACTTCCATAGACCGAGCACCGCCAAGCCGGCGGCAACGGCCGCGACCGAACGACGAGCTCGGCCGAGCCACCTCGGAGCGATCACGTCCACACCTCTACATCCCGAATCGACCGGGTGTTCGTCAACGCGAACGACTAGAGGCAGTTTGCCCCGCGAAATGATGTCGCGCCGAGCGTGGCGTTATAGAAAAACGATCGCCATCAGGATCCAGAGCGGGCCCAGGATACCGATCGACCACATCATGTATCCGAAGAATGTGGGTGTCTTGAAGCCCGCCTCGTCGCAGATCGACTTCACCATGAAGTTGGGCCCGTTTCCGATGTACGTGTTCGCGCCCATGAGCACCGAGCCGAGGCTGATCGCCCGCAGCAGCGGCTCCGCCACGCCGGTGCTCGCCACCAGGCGGCCGGCGCTCGCGCCGAGCGAACGGGCCACCTCGAAGAACGTAACGTAGGTGGGCGCATTGTCCAGGAAGCTGGAGAGGAGGCCGCTGGCGAAGAAGAAGTGGACCGGCTTGGTGAGGCCCATCTCGGGTCCGTGCTCACCGAGGAGGTCGAGGGCGGGCTGCATCGTCACGAAGATCGCGATGAAGAGGATCGCGACCTCGGCGATCGGGTGATAGGTGAAGCCGTTCTCTTCGCGCAGGCTCTTCTTGGTCGTGATCAGGGAGAGGACCGACGCAGCGACCATCGTCGCCTCGCGCCAGCCCAGCGGGAGAAACGCGACCGAGCAGACGATCGCCAACAGAAAGATCAGATTGTGGGCGCCGGCGACCGACACCGGCTTCTTCTCGAACTCGGGCATCGCGCCTTCGCTGCGGGTCGCGCGCCAGTCGATCAAGAAGAAGAGCAGGACGATGATTCCATTGACGAACAGCCACTCGGGCAAGAGATGGAACGTCCACCCGAACGGTACCCCGCGCAGATAGCCGAGGAACAACGGCGGGTCTCCGAGGGGCGTCAGCAGGCCGCCGGCGTTGGAGACCGCGAAGATGAAAAAGATGGGGATGTGGCGCGTGTAAGTGCGGATCTGGTTCGCGCGCAGGAACGGCCGGATCAGCAGCATCGAGGCGCCGGTCGTCCCGATGAAGCTGGCGAGCGCGGCGCCCAGGATCAGGAGCCCCGTGTTCACGTAGGGGCTGGTCTTGAGATCGCCCCGGAGCACCATGCCGCCCGAGACCATGTAGAGGCTTCCCAGCAACAGGATGAACTGGGCGTACTCCGTGCCTGCGTGGAGGAGCAGGTGCGGGTCGATCACCAGGAGGTAGATCGCGGTGGGCACCGCGATGATCCCGGCGAAGAGGGCCTTGCTCTTGTTCTTCTCCCACCAGTGGGATCTCACCAGCGGGAGGATTGCGATCCCGAGCAGCACCAGGACGAACGGGATGATGGCCGGGTAGGGGAGATGGCGCGCGTGTTCCAGGCGGATGCTTCTAAGAGGTGACGCGCTCCGGGGCAAGGAGGAAGCGTTCTTTGCTCCGGGTGGCGCGGCCGTCCTCCACGAGCTTGAGGAGATGCGCCAGGCAGGATCGTTCGGCGAGCGGCCAGATGCTTCGGGGCGTGTCGTCGTACGCGAGCTCGAGCAGCTCCTCCGCCGTCGCGGGCCCCTTCGTGGCGAGCGCCGCCAGCACCTTGGCCTCGCGCATCGAGCGGTGCGCCACGTACGCGTCCAGCTTCCGATGGCCGTCCAGGATCGGCTGGCCGTGCGCCGGGAAGAGGATCTTCTGGGGCAGCGCCCGGAGTCGGCGGAGCTGTCGGAGATACTCGGCCATGTTGCCGTCGGTCGGATCGACGATGATCGTGCCGATCGACGCCACCATGTCGCCGACGATCAGCGCCCCCGCGCCGGGACGGAGGTCGTCGAGCACCAGGTGCCCAGGCGCGTGTCCGGGCGTGAACAGCGCTCCCAGCGCCAGCTCGTTCCCGGCGCGGTCCCTTCCCAGCTCGATCCGATCACCCTCGTCGATCGTCTGGTCCACGCTGATCCGTCCCTCGATCAGATCGCGCGTGATCGGGTGAGCCAGCACCGGACACCCGAGCTCCCGCCGTAGCCAGTTGGCGGCGCCGACGTGATCGCGGTGGTGGTGCGTGAGCAGGATGCCTTGCACCTTCTGCCCGAGCTGCTCGATCAGCTCGAGGAGCATCTCCCGCTGGGACAGCTCGTAGGTGGCGGGGTCGACCACCAGCAGGCGCTCGTGTCCGATCACGTACGCGTTCGTGTGCTCGGCCGGGGGAAGCGTCGGCGTCCGCAGCGGGAGCTGGCGGATGCCGGACACCGGCTCGAACTCAATCCATCGCGCGGTATCGATGGCGCGCAGGCGGGCGGCCGCTCCGCTGGCACCGTGCTCGAGCGCCTCCAGCGAGAGGAGCGTGGGGGGCGGGAGGACGAGCTCGAAGCGGCGCCAGCGATCGAGCCAGTCAGCGGCGCGCTCGAACCGCACCCACTCGAACTCGGAGGGCGTCGCCGCGGCGTCCCCCCAATCCTCGACGTCGACCAGGAAGAACCGGGTGTCGAAGCGCACCGGTGAGTAGTCGGGCGTGAGCCAGCGTCCGGCGGGCTCGAACCGATCGGCCTCCACGGCGAGCCCGAGCGTCTCGAGCGGCCGCCCGCGCTCCTCCGCAGAGAGCGGTCGCACGCGACGTCCGTCGACGATCAGCCCGGTCTCCTCCGCGAGCTCCCGGAGCGCACAGCACAGGAGCGGATCGAGGCCGAGCCGGGCGGCTGCGCGCTGGTCCGCCTCCTCCAGCGCGCCCCCGGGGAACGCACAATATCCGCCGAGGAACGCGATGTCGCGGCTGCGCTCACCGAGGAGCACCGCGCCGTTGCCCGTCGTCACCAGGAGGGAGGCGGCATCGATCGGGCCCTTCATCTCGAGGCTACTCCTTTAGCCGGATCCCCAGGATCCGGTAGCGGCGGTCGAGCCGGCCGTCCATCGATTCGATGGCGCGGTTGATCAGGTCGTTGTCCTCGAGGGTCCATCCGATCTCGCCGCCGTTGATGCCGATGTCGAGGGCGCGCAGGACGGTCTCGACGAACATGACCGATTCGAGGCCGCGCTTGCGGTACTCGGGGATGACGCCCAGCGTGTAGAGGCGGCCCTTGTCGACCTTCTTGCGCTGGGTGAGGAACTTCCACCAGGCGAAAGGCAGCAGCCGGCCGTTCTTGGGCATGGCCTCGTTGATGTTGGGCAGGGTCCCTGCGAAGCCCACCGGGCGGCCCTCGACCTCCACGAATATGAAGAGCTCGGGGATCAACACCAGCTCCAGATCGGCGGCCAGGAACATGAACTCTTCCTTGGAGATCGGGACGAAGCCCCAGTTCTTCTGCCAGGCCGCCAGATAGATCTCGAAGATACGCTCCTTCTCCCGCTCGGGCTCCTTCATGTTCACGTGCCGGAACGTGAAGTTCTCGCGCTTCTTGATCCGCTCGGCGATGCGGAGGATCCGGGAGCGGTTCTTGGTCTCCATCCCCTCGGCGACGTCGATCCACCAGACCAGCAGGTCCTTCGCCTTGCCCAGACCGAACGAGGTCAGGAGGCCCTCGTACCAGCTCGCGTTGTAGGTCTCCTCGACGAACGGCGGTCGGCCGAAGTTCTCCACCAGCAGCCCGCACTGGTGATTGGTGGTGAAGTTCATCGGGCCGTACATCTCCTCGCAGCCCTTCGACTTCAGAAACTCGACGCCGTCGTGGAGCATTGCGTGCGCGACCTTCTTGTCGTCGATGCACTCGAAGAACCCGAAGAAGCCGGTCTGCGACTGGTGGTACGCGTTGTAGCTGCGATCGACGTGCGCGGTCATGCGCCCGACCGGTCTGCCGTCCTTCCAGGCGATGATCGCGCGGACGTCGAAGTTCTTGAACGCCGGGTTCTTGGCGGGGTTCAGGAACTTCATGAACTGCATTCGCAGCGGAGCGATGTAGTTCGGGTCGCCGGCGTAGATGGGGTCGGCCATGTCCAGGAACAGGCTGCGGTCCGATCGCTTGGCCAGATCGACCGTCCGGATCTCGACGCCGGTGTAATCGGTGACACGGGTGTCGAGCGCCGACTCGAAGGAGGGCACGTCCGGCGGTTTGCCGAATCGATAGGCCTCCCGATCATCCAGCGCGTCGTCGCGGTCTTTCGCGGTTTCCGGGCTCTCCAACGTCGATTGCACGCGATCGCTCCTACAGCCAGCCTTCTCGTCGATACCACTCGAAGGTCTGGAGAATACCGGCGTCCAGATCGAACGTCGGCGCATATCCAAAGTCCCGCTGGGCGGCGTCGTGGGTGCAGGTCCAGGCCTTCTGCTTGCCCATGATCGCCTTCTGCCGGTTGAGCATCCGGGGCTTCTTGTCGAGGGTGGTGAGCAGCTCGCCACCGACCGCGGCCAGCGGCACCAGGAAGCCGGGCAGATCGAGCTCCCGCACCTTGGTCCGCCCCGACAGCGCGATCAAACGCTGCTGGAACTGCTCCCAGCTCACGGGGTGGCCGTCGCAGATGAAGTAGCCGCGGCCGATCGCGTTCTCCGAGACGGCCGCCTGCAGGATCGCGTCGACGACGTCGTCGACGTGGACCGCGGAGAACCAGCGGTGCCGGTTGCCGAAGTAGACCGTCAGGCCCTTCTCGACCTGCTTGAACAGCTCGAAGTAGTCGACGTCGCCGGGTCCGTACACGCCGCCTGGCCGGATGATCGTGTACGGGATGGCGTCGTCCCGCTCGAGCACCCGCTCGGCCTCCAGCTTGCTCTTGCCGTAGTGCTCGATCGGCGCGGGCGGCATGTCCTCGCGCATCGGCTGGTCGGGGGCCGGGGCCGGCCCGTACGCCGCCAGCGAGGAGACCAGCACGAAGCGCTTGGGAGTCACGCGGGCCCGAGTCAATGCGGCCAACAGGTTCTCCGTCGGCATCACGTTGGCCCGCTGGAAGTCTTCGTAGCTGACGCCCTTGGTGGCGCCGGCCACGTGAAAGACGTAGCTCGGTCTCTCCTGTGCCATCAGCTCGGTGAGCGCACCGAGATCCGCGTAGTCGACCACCGCCGAACGCCCCTCGGTCGGTTCGGGCGATCGAGGACGTCTGAGCGCCACCACGTCGCCGCCCTGGCGGAGCAGCCGCTCCCGGAGCCGGCCGCCGATGAAGCCGCTGGCGCCGGTGATCATCGCGATACCCCGTATCACCGGTCCCGTCATGCGCGCGCAGTTCTGGATCCGAGATCCAGGTTTGGCAAGCGTACGTGTATCCTCGATGGGTGCCGGGGAGGCTCGGGGCCGCCGCGTTGATGCTGTCGTCGTGCGCGTACGGCGAGGTGATCGTCATCGACAGGATCCCGGAGGAGGCGCCCGAATCCACGGCGCTCCTCGCCTTCCATCACGACGACCGGACCGAGGTCTTCGTGTACGCGCTCCCCCTCACGGCGCCGATCCGGCCCCCGATCTCCACCGATGACCCGGCGGCCCAGCTGGAGCTCCTCCTGTTCTCGCAGCCGGTCGAGCGGCTCTTCCCCGGCCAGGGCCGGCTCCTTCCCGGCAGCGGCACCGATCCGATCCCCGGAGCCGACTCGGTCTTCACCGCGGACGTCTTCGACGGGGACGGCGCCTGGGAGCTTCGCGAGGGTCGATCGCCCGCGCTCGACGCGTTCCGGTATCGAGATCCGCGCGGCGATCCCTGCCGGATCACGACGCGGGCGATCCAACTGCAGACGGAGGAGTCGCTCGCCGAGCTCGTCGAGGGCGACGCCGGCGCGCTCTACGCGGTGGTCGAGGAGGCGCCCGGGTTGTTTCGGGTCTCGGGGGATCGGAGCACGCCGATCGAGGTGGTGCCTCCCGTGAGCGCCGAGACCGCGACGCTCGACGACGGCGTGCTCTGGGTGGTCACCGCCACCGGCTCCCTCATGGCCGGACCGATCATCGACGATCGGGTCGAGCTCGACCTCCAGCCGACCTCGAGGAACGCCGGGCTGCGCTGGCTGATCCCGAACCCGTACGCGGACGGTCTCCTGGGGATGAGCCGCAAGTCCGAGCTCACCGACGTCACCGGCGGCCGCGTGCTCCACACGCTCCCGGTCGACGGCGCCACCAATCAGGGGAGCCTGGTCTACGCGGACGCCGTGTACTTCACCACGGTCAAGTCACCGGTCCTCGGCCGCTGGGACGGACAGACCTTCGAGGATATCCGGATCCCCGACGACTTCGGCAGCGCGGTCGCGTTCGTCGAAGGCATCGGCGTGCTCGTCGGCTCCTTCACGGGCCGGATCTTCCGCCTCAGCGACAATCACGAGCTGCTCCCGTTCGTGGACACCGGCATGTCGAGCGCCTACACCATCGTCCCCTTTCCCGGCGGTTTCGTGGCGGGCGGAGACCGCGGCTCGCTCTTCCGCTGGGGCGAGGGCGACCGCACCTGCGCGCTCCTCGGCCTCGAGGCCGAGGACCTGGCGCTCACCGCGCCCTTCTTGGGGGGCGCAGCCTTCGCGCCGACCTCGCACAGGGATCGCTCGCTCGCCGGCGGACAGACGCCGATCACGATCGTGCAGTCGGACGCGGCTCAATAGACGCGGGCCCGCGCCTGGACGAAGGAGTAGAAGAAGACCGCGTCCGGATCGTGGGCCACGTCCGAGAGCTCGCGCTTCATCGCGTCCACCGTCTCGTCCGACACCTTGCCGGCGGCCAGCAAGCCCTCCGCGCCCGACAGCAGCAGATCCGTCCAGTAGGCGATGAACTCGGCGCGCTCGCCGGGCGAGCGGTTGTCCAGATGGATGGTCCGCACGTCGGTCTGGATGTCGTGATACCCGTTGCGAAGCAGCAGATTCCCGAGCTTGGCGCCCACGAATGGATCGCCGCCGAGCTCGAGCTGGCGATCGTTGAAGGCGGTCCAGTACGCCAGCGTGTTCGGGCTGTACGGCGCCAGGAAGAAGGTCGCGTTCTGCACCTCGGTGATGACGATCGGCGAGCCGGGACGGAGCACGCGCCGAACCTCGGAGAGCACCAGCGCGGCGTCCGCCACGTGCTCGAGGATCCAGCAGAGGAACGCCGAGTCGAACGACTCCGAGTCGAAGCTCATGCGTCCAGCGTCGCCCAGCACCATCTCGAAGCGGTCCGTCGCGTAGGGGAGCGCCGACAGAAAGCTACGCGCCTGCTCCAGGTTGGTCGCCGCCGCGTCCAGGCCGGTGATGTGGAGGTCGGGGAAGTGCCGCAACAGGATCTCGGTCTGCGCACCGACGCCCGACCCCACCTCGAGCAAGCGCCGCGCGCGCGAGAAGGGCAGCCGATCGTGCACCCGCTGCTCGTTGAAGCGCGCCTGTCGATAGAGCCGCTTTTGCTCCTCGGAGGTGAAGCCGTGGAGATAGCCGCCGGTGGTCTTCATCCGCTCCGTATCTTAGCAGGGGTCGGCTACGAGAGGAGCTTGGGAAGGATCTCGAAACCCGCGCTCGCGGCGGCGCTGGCGATCGCGCGGCGTGCGTCGTCGATGCCGAGGGCGGTCGCCAGGGCGATGCCCACGATCAGTGCGCACGCGAGGCCGGCGAGCAGGCGGGCGCGCGGGGTCTCGAAGAGGCGGCCGAAGTCGAAGACGCAGCGGATCGTCGCGGGGAGGACGCCCAGGAGGAGCACGGTGGCGCCGAGCCAGGTGGCTTCGACCAGCCGTGGATGGAGGGGCACCAGCTTGGGCGCGCCGATCGTGATCAACAGCGTGGGCAGCACCAGGGCGGCGGCGGCACGGGCGGCGCGCGGCTTGTCGGTGCGCTCTTCGAGCGAGGCGCCCATGCGGGCGAGCTCGTAGATCGCGACTGCGACCACGAGCGCGGCGGCGTGGATCAGGAACCAGTAGGGCTCGATCGCCAGGATGCGGAGCGACTCCATGGTGACGCCGACGCGAGTCGCCAGGAAGACGGTCGCGATCAGCGCGAGCAGGCCGACGATCGCGTACGGGAGCCCGCCGTTGACGCTCTCGAGCACGATCAACCGCGCGCCCGGGAACGTCCCCAGCAGGAGCTTGGTGAACGCGCCCGGCCGCCAGCGCTTCTGGCTCCGGGGCGGACGCTTGGTGCGACGCTTGTACAGCGGCTTGGTGCGTCCTTTGTGATCGATCAAGGGCTCGTCGCCATGATCGACCAGCTCGAGGCTCTGTCGCCCCCGTCTCGGACCCCGGACCGCCACGGAGCCAGGATGGTACCTCCAGGTCGGCGATCGTGAAGTAGTGGGTGCGGGAACGATCAAGAGCTTGTCCTCTCCGAGACCACGGATCTCCGGCGGCTCCACTCCCACGTCGTTCCGCCAGAACGCTTGGTCGGCGAAGAGGTCGACCGTGGCGCGGAGATGCCCGTCCTGGCTGATCAGGGCGCCGCCGGGCCGCAGGCGAGGGTAGAGGAACTGCGTACATGCGCGGGTGGACGCGGCGAGATCCACGTCGAGCAGCGCAACGTCGACGGGGCCGGACATGCGGGGAAGAGTGTCGGTGAACAGGCCCTTGTGGAACTCGCAGACTTCGGGCGCGCCGAGCTCGGCGACGCGCTTCTTCACCGCGCTGAGGCGCCCGCGGAAGGCGCCGCGCCGGAACGTGAGCGGCCGGCCGTCGAGGAGGTGATGCTGCTCGTCGTTCTCGGGGATTCCGCGGAAGGAGTCGAACACCACCAGCCGGCCTCCGGCGAGCCGCACCGCCAGGCTCAGCTTCGTCGTGCTCGAGCCGGATCCGGCGCCGGCCTCGACGACGGTGAGGTTCTCGCGGCCGGCGAGCCGGAGGATCCGATCGGTGACGATCAGGATCTCCTCGAGCGTGTGATAGCCGCGGACCGCGTGGGTGATTCGATAGAATCTTCTCAGTAGAGCGATTCGACGCGCGAGGGGAAGCTGGAGCGGGTATCGCGCGCGCAGGAAGCGCACCACCGCCCGTCGATCGCGCGTGAGCAGGAACTTGAGCGACTGGATCTTGCGATAGAAGGTGCCGGTTCCGCGTCGAAAGATGCGTCGCCCGGAGCTCCAGCGACCCGGCGAGGCGCCGGGCCTCATGCGTACGCCGAAGGTCATTCGCGATGGCCTGATTAGAACACTTCCGGGGGCCCCGTCGAGTGGCACTGGATCTGCTTTCTCTTGAACGTGATTGAGAATTGCTCAGGTCGCACCGTTGTACGAGAGTGTTCCGCCTCGTCTTTACGGAGGAACGGAGCGCGTCGTCTCCAACCTCACCGAGGCCCTGGTCGCGCAGGGCCACGAAGTGACGCTCTTTGCCACGGGCGATTCGAGGACGAGGGCGCGTCTGGTCCGGTGCGCTTCGCAGGGTCTTCGGCTCGACGACGATTGTCGCGACGTGATCACGCCGCACGTCTTGATGGTCGAGCAGGCCTTTCAGCACGCCGCCGACTTCGACGTCCTTCACTTCCATACGGAGCCCTTCCACTTCCCGCTGGCGCGTCGGACGCCGGTACCTTGCGTCACCACCCTCCACGGACGCCTCGACGGGCCTCAGTCGGCTGCCCTCTATCACGAGTACCCTGCGCTTCCGCTGGTCTCCATCTCCCACGCACAGCGCGAACCGATCCCGTGGGCGACCTGGATGGGCACCGTGTACCACGGGCTGCCGGCCGACCTGTTCTCCCGTGGGCATGGGCGCGGCGGATATTTCGCGTTCCTGGGCCGGTTCTCGCCGGAGAAGGGGCCCGACCGCGCCATCGAGATCGCGCGCCGGGCCGGTGTCCGCCTCAAGATGAGCGCAAAGATCGACCGGCTGGATCAGGCCTACTTCGAGTCCGTCGTCGAGCCGCTGCTCTCGACCCCCGGCGTCGAGTTTGTGGGAGAGATCGACGAGCGCCAGAAGCAGGCCTTTCTCGGCGACGCGCTGGGACTGCTGTTCCCGATCGACTGGCCCGAGCCGTTCGGCATGGTGATGATCGAGTCGCTCGCGTGCGGCACGCCCGTGATCGCGACCAGCTTCGGCTCGGTCACCGAGATCATCGAGGATGGGCGGACCGGGTTCATCGCGGCCAACCTCGACGAGGCCGTCGACGCCGTGCGCAGGATCGGCGCGATCGATCGGCGGGCCTGTCGTGTCGCCTTCGAGGAGCGCTTTACTGCGGACCGGATGGCCGACGACTATGTCGACGTGTACGAGCGAATGGTCGAGTCGATGACCTCCTGGGCGGCCTAGGATGGAAGAGGTCGAGCGGCTCCGGAGCGAGTTCGACATCGTCGCTTCCTCCTCCGACGGAGCCGGCGCAACGCGGGTCCTCAAGCATGGCGAGACGTTCGCGGTCTATGACAGCCACGGCGACCTCCTCCCCGAGGCCCTGCACGTGTCCGGCGTGTACCACCACGGGACGCGCTACCTGTCCCGCTTCGTGCTGCGGTTTGGGGGCGTGCGGCCCTCGCTGCTCAGCTCGACGGTGGTCGAGAGCAACGATCTGCTTGCGGTCGACCTCACCAACCCCGACATCGTCGAGGGGAGCGTCACGATCCCCCACGGCACGCTCCATCTGCAGCGCACTCGCTTCATCTGGAGCGGGGTCGTCTACGAACGGATCCGCATCACCAACTACGGGCCGGATCCGGTCGAGCGCGCGCTGACGATCGAGTTCGACGCCGACTTCGCCGACGTCTTCGAGGTGCGCGGCATGCGGCGCCGCAAGGTGGGGACGCGGCAACTTCCCGAGGTGCAGGAGGGGACGGTGACCCTGGCCTACGCGGGGCTCGATCGCAGGGTGCGCCGCGCTGGGCTGCGCTTCTCCCCCACCCCGGCGGAGCTCGACGGCGGCTCGGCTCGCTTCGTGATCTGCGTGGCGCCGAGCAGCGCGGTCGAGCTGGAGATCGAGCTGGTCTGCCAGCTCGACGGCGAGCGCCCGGTCAGCAAGAGCTACGGGCGCGCGCTCGTCGAGGCCGAGGCGACGCTCACCGCGTTCGCGGAGCAGAGCGCCTCGATCACCACCTCCAACGAACAGTTCAATCGCTGGATCCAGCGGTCGCTCGCCGATCTCCACATGCTGATCACCGAGACCCCGCACGGCCCGTACCCCTACGCCGGCGTGCCCTGGTACAGCACCGCGTTCGGCCGGGACGGCCTGATCACTGCGCTGGAGACGCTCTGGGTGGCGCCGTCGATCGCCAAGGGCGTGCTGTCGTATCTGGCCGCCACTCAGGCCAAGGCGCTCGATCCCGCGCACGACGCGGAGCCCGGGAAGATCCTCCACGAGCGCCGCGAGGGGGAGATGGCGGACCTCGCCGAGGTGCCCTTCGGCCGCTACTACGGCACCGTCGACGCCACGCCGCTGTTCGTGATGCTGGCGGGCGCGTACTGGGAGCACACCGGCGACTTCGATCTGATCCGCCGGATCTGGCCCAACCTCCAGGCCGCGCTCGCCTGGATCGACACCTACGGCGACGCCGATCGCGACGGCTTCGTCGAGTACGCACGCAAGGCGGAGCACGGGCTCGACAACCAGGGATGGAAGGACTCCTGGGACTCGGTGTTCCACTCAGACGGCGCCCTCGCCGAGGGCCCCATCGCGCTGTGCGAGGTCCAGGGCTACGCGTTCGCCGCCCGAGGCCACGGCGCCCGGATCGCGCACCGCCTCGGCGACGAGCCGTTGGCGCGCGCGCTCGAGCGCAGCGCCGAGCACCTGCGCGAACGCTTCGACAAGGCCTTCTGGCAGGAGGACCTGCAGTGCTACGCGCTGGCACTCGACGGGCACAAGCGACCGTGCCGCGTGCGCGCCTCGAACGCCGGCCATTGTCTCACCACCGGGATCGCACAACCCCAGCGCGTCGAGGCGCTGGCCCGGACGCTCTCGTCTCCCGCGTTCTTCTCCGGCTGGGGGATCCGCACGCTCGCCACCACCGAGGCGCGCTACAACCCGATGGCCTATCACAACGGCTCGGTCTGGCCCCACGACAACGCGCTCATCGCGCATGGCTTCGCGTCGTACGGGCACACCGAGGAGGCCCTCCGGATCGCCAAGGGGCTCTTCGACGCCAGCGCCTTCGTCGAGATGGACCGCCTTCCGGAGCTCTTCTGCGGCTTCGTGCGCCGGCGCGCCGCCGGACCGACGCCGTACCCGGTCGCGTGCGCGCCGCAGGCCTGGGCGGCGGGGGCGGCCTTTCTGGTGCTCCAGAGCCTGCTCGGCCTCTCCGTCGACGGCCCGAACCGCCGCCTGAGCCTCTCCTTCCCGGTGCTCCCGGACTTCCTCGACTTCGTGCGGCTGGAGCGCCTGCCGGTGGGCGACGGGCGGGTCGACCTCCTGATCGAGCGCTACGAACGCGACGTGAGCGTACAGGTCCTCGAGCGAACGCCTGGTCTGAAGATCACGGTGGTGAAGTAGCGACCGTCAGTTGTCGATCATCATGAACTGGCCCTGCGGGACCTCACCGGCCCGGGCGACGAACTCCTTCGGCTCGTTCCCCTTGCGGTAGGCCTCGTTGACCGCACCCACGGTGTCGGGCCGGGCCCGCATGCCGGTCTTGGGATCGATGCGGACGAAGACGATGTTCTCCGGCACCTCGAACTCGCCGGTCTTCTTCTTGATCGCCTTCTTCATGTAGCTGACCCAGAGCGGGAGCGCGGCGCGTCCGCCCTGCTCGTACCGGCCCATCGGGATCACGTAGTCGTCGTACCCGACCCAAGCGGCCGTCACGATGTCCGGCGTGAAGCCCATGAACCAGGCGTCGAAGGAGTCGTTGGTGGTGCCGGTCTTGCCTGCCACCGGGACGCCGACCTCCTGCGCGCCCGTGCCGGTGCCGCCCAAGACCACGTTGCGCATCATCTTCGTGATCAGATAGCCGATCTCTTCGTCGATCACCTGCTCGGGCTTGGTGGCCGACCAGGCGATGCCGCGATCGACCTTCTCCGCCATGCCGGCCCACGGATCGCCCGGGTAGCCGTCGTCCATGATCACGTTGCCGTCCCGGTCGACGATGCGCGTGATGAAGCGGCGCTTGATCCGGCGGCCGTAGTTCGCGAACAGGTGATACACGTTCTCGAGATCGCCCATCGTCACGCATGAGGCGCCCAGGGCCAGGCCCAGCTCCTTGCGGAGCTCGGTGGTGATGCCGAGCTTGTGGGCGTAGGCGATCGCGGGGTCGAGGCCCACGCCGTCCAGCACGCGGATCGCGGGGACGTTCATCGAGTTCTGGAGTGCGGTGCGGAGGGTGACCTCGCCCATGAACTTGCTCTCGAAGTTGTCCGGCTTCCAGCGCTTCTGCGCCGACGGATCGTCGAAGGTGAGCGGGGCGTCGAGGACCTTGGTCGAGGCGGTCCAGCCGTTCAGATCGAGGGCGGCCGAGTACACGATCGGCTTGAAGCTCGAGCCCGGCTGGCGGCACGCCTGGAGCGCTCGATTGAACTCGCTTCGGTCGAAGGAGTAGCCGCCGACCATCGCCAGCACGTAGCCGCTGCTCCGCTCCACCGAGAGCAGCGCGCACTCGAGGTTCGGCTCCTGCTCCAGCGCCATCAAATTGATCGTGGGATCCTGCGGCACCGTCCGCATGTAGGCCGCCGCGAAGCGGTCCTTCTTGACCTTGTCGTAGTTGGTCTTGCGGACCAGCAGGACGTCGCCGCGGACGAAGCGCTTCCTCGGGATCTTGTCGAGCAGGCCGCTCTCGAACCAGATCTGCGGATTGACCGTGCGCGCCCACCGCATGGTGGCGAGCGGCAGCACCGCCTTGTGCGGTCCGATGTCGAGGTAGATGTCCGAGTCGTCCGTCTTGCTGATCACGCCGACGTAGAGCTCGCCGTCCTCGAGCTTTTGGTAGCGATCCAGGCGCATCAGCTCGTTCGAGTACTTCTTGTTGAAGTCCGCGATCTCGGCCTCGTTCTCGAGGTGCTTGAGCGCACCGCGATAGCCCTGGCGCTTGTCGACCTGGCGGAGCTTCTCG
Organism: uncultured delta proteobacterium; assembly: GCA_963803435.1. GTDB lineage: Bacteria > Myxococcota > Kuafuiibacteriia > Kuafuiibacteriales > Kuafuiibacteriaceae > CAWDML01. The sequence continues at coordinate 25,553 of CAWDML010000003.1, forward strand.
TAGACCGCGTCTTCGGCGCTGCGATACCGCTCGGCGTCGACCGTCGTGTAGATCGTGTAGCCGTCGTCGAGGAGCTTGTCGTCGCCGAACATCTCCACCAGCTGCCGCCGGACGTGCTCGGTGAAGAACGGCGCCACGTCGTGCGAGTAGTTGGGCGCGCGGTAGACGATGATCGGCGTATCCTTGGCCTCGGCCAGCTCGTCGGCGGTGATGAAGCCCTCCTCCACCATGCGGCGGAGCACGTACTCGCGCCGCTCCTTCGAGGACTTGGGGTGCATGATCGGCGAGAAGCGCGAGGGGGCCTGGGGCAGCCCGCCGAGCAGCGCGATCTCGGCGACGTTGAGCTCGTCCAGGTTCTTCCGGAAGTAGTTCTGGGCCGCGGCCTGGAAGCCGTAGGCCTGGTTCCCCAGGAAGATCTGGTTCATGTAGAGGGTCAGGATGTCCTGCTTGGAGAGCTTCTTCTCCAGGCGCCGGGCCAGGATCGCCTCCTTGATCTTGCGGGAGAGCTTCTTGGCGGTGCCGGCCTTGTAGCCCTCGGCGCCCACGATGATGCTCTTCGCGACCTGCTGGGTGATCGTCGAGCCGCCCTGCACCACGCGACCCGCCTTCAGGTTCGCGAAGGCGGCGCGCACGATGCCCCAGTAGTCGATGCCCTGGTGCTCGAAGAATCGATCGTCCTCGGACGCCAGCACGGCCTGGATCATCTGGGGCGGGATCTTGTCGTACGGGAGGACGATCCGGCGCTCGCGATAGAACTCGCCGATCAGCTGACCCGACTGATCGAACACCTGGCTCACGGTCTTCGGGCGGTAGTCGGCCAGGGTCTCGAAGTTCGGGACGTCCGCCGAGAAGATCCCGTACATCACCAGGCCGGCGACGCCCCCGACGGCGGTACCGACCAGGGCGAGGAAGAGGAAGCCTCGTGCGAGCCGGCGCGAAAGCTTCGGCTTGGCTCGCTCACCTTCGTAGACGACGCTCACGTCCTTCGGCCGTTCTTCTACCAGAAACCGGAGATCAAGACCGCCCGCATCCCTTCATTTCCTATCGGGAATCCGCCTACTCCTCCGCCCAGTCCATCCGGTTGGGGCTGAAGACCACACCGAAGACGATATCGGTCGCGCCGTCTCCGTTCAGGTCGCCGGCGGCGGCACGGTAGCTGCCCGGCGGGCTCTGGGGCTCGCCCACCAGCGCCCGGAAGAAGAAGCCCCGGCCGTCGTTGAGGAAGAGGGCCGACGAGCCCCCGATCGGCCCGTCCAGATCCACGAGATACAGATCCAGGTCGCCGTCGCCCTCGAAGTCCTCGAGGAGGAGGGCCGACGCCCCGAACGAGTCAGTGGAGATCCGGGTCAGATCCCGCGTGAAGACACCGTGGCCGTCGTTGAGGAGCAGCACCGGCGCCTGGTTGAACGCCGGCATCACGATGTCGACGTCGCCGTCGAGATCCACGTCTCCCACGCGGACGTCGTAGATGTCGCCGTGGATCGACTCCATCAGCGCCCGATTCCGCATGTCCTCGGTGAAGACGCCGCTGCCGTCGTTGCGGTAGATGCGGTGCCGCTGCGTCATCGAGGGGAAGTTGACGTCGTCGACCACCACGACCATGTCGTTGTCGCCGTCGCCGTCGAAGTCCGCCGTGTCGAGCTTGTGATCGTGCACGAACCCGACATCGTCCGGCAGTGCGTTCTGGATCACCGTGAATGTGCCGTTGTCGTTGCGGAGGACCGTGTCCGGCTGGCTGATCGCGATGTTGATCAGATCGCAGAGGCCATCGCCGGTCACGTCGTGGAAGCTGGCCTCGAAGGACTCGCCGGGCTGCGTGGGGAGCGAGAGCGCGCTGAAGTTGAAGCCGCCGTTGTTGCGGAAGACGCGGATCGGGCCGCTGGACGTGCCCCATACTAGATCTTCGTCGCCGTCGCGGTCGAAGTCGCAGTGGTTGCCTTCGTTCGAGACCTGCACGGACCCCATGAATCGTGAGAGCCAGCTGGTTCCGCCGCCCAGGTTCTCCAGCGTCTGCTGGTCGCTCGGCTGATCGTTGCTGCCGTTGACGTAGACCAGGTCGTTGTCGCCGTCGTTGTCGAGATCGACGATCATGACGTCGGAGGCTTCACCCGAGCCGGCCATGTCGGGCGTCGAGCGGTTCCGGTAGACTCGGTAGGAGAGCGAGGTCGGCGAGATCTCGGCGGTCTCGCCGGGATTGGCGACGATGACCGTGGCGCCGCCGGTGTGCGCTGCGCTGGGGGCGCGGGCGCGCATGTGCTGGGGTGAGAGGAACACCACATCGAGCGCCGCCTGCCCGCCGATCGTGACCGCGGCGTTGGGCGCGAAGCCCGCGCCCACCAGGTCCATGTTGGCGAAGCCGTCGACCAGCGCCCACTTGGGCGTGAACGTGATCGGCACGTACTCGTAGGCGCTCCGGTGTCCCGCCTGTCCGTCGGGATTCTCGACGCGGACGTCCGCGTCGCCCGGTACGCCCGGCGGCACGACGCAGCGGAGCTCGGTGCTCGAGACGAAGACCACGTCCGTGCAGGTGTTGCCGTTCAGCGTGACGGTGGCGCCCGGCTCGAAGTCGCGCCCGACGATCGTGATGGTCTGGCCGCCCCGGAGCGGGCCGAAGTCCGGCATCGTGCTCAGCACCTCGGGCGCAGGGATGTAGTAGTAGCCGTCGATCAGCGTGCTCGGGACCTGCCCCGCGTCGGGCGGGAGCGCGTCGACGTCGACGAACGTATCACCGGGACCCCGCGGGGCGACGCAGTCGATCCGCGTCTCGCTCACCCGGAAGCAGCCGGCGAGCGTGCCGCCGAAGAAGATCGACGTGCCCGGCGGGAGATGGACGCCGGTGATCCACACCTCGTTGTTTCCGGACTCGGGGCCCTCGTTCGGCGTCACGGCCGTGATCTGGAAGTATGTGAAGCCGGCGGCCAGCGTGTCGCTGCGCTGGTCGGGATTGGTGACGGTGACGTCGTAGCTGTCGGGCGCGGCGGCCGGCATCACGCAGGAGAGGCGCGTGTCGCTCAGGAAGGTGCAGGTGGCCCGGACCAAGGTCGCGCCGAGCTCGAGGGTGACGTCGGTGTCCTCCACGAAGTTTCGGCCGATCACCCTGACGGTCGCGCCGCCCTCGCTGGCGCCGTAGGGCGGCTCGACGCGATCGATCTCCGGCGGGCCGAAGAAGAAGAAGCCGTCGGCCAGGCGTCCCTCCTGCGCATCGGAGTTGATGACCCGGACGTCGGCCAACCCGGCCGGGTGCGCGGGCGTGGTGGCGTCAATCCGTTGGGGTGAGACCACCGTGACCTCGGTGGCGGGGACGGTGTCGAAGAGGAGGCGGGCGCCGCGGTCGAAGCTGCGCCCGGTGACGCGCACGCGCGTGCCGCCGAGATCGGTGCCGCGCGCCGGATCGATCGCGAGGACCTCGGGCGGTGGGATGTAGAGGAACGCGTCGGGCTTCGAGCCCATCCCCAACAGGGGATGCACGATCGAGACGTCGACCGACCCGGCCGCGTGCGCCGGAGTGAAGCAGGTGGCCTCCGTGTTCGACACGATCGTCACGCGCGTGCAGGGGTCGCCGGCGAACAAGAACGACGCGCCCTCGGCGAACCGCTTCCCGGCGATGCGGACGAACGTGCCGCCCGCGACGGGTCCGGAGCTCGGGATGACCGCGTCGATCTCCGGGGCCGGGAAGTATTCGAAGCCCCCGAGCTTCACGCCGGCGCCGCCGTCGCGGTTCTCCACGCGGACGTCGACGAACCCGACCGGACCCCGCGGCGTCTTCACGCGGGCCTGGGTGCGGGAGAGGAGCTCCAGGGTTTCGGCGGCGGCGGCGCCGAAGCGGGCGGTGATCCCCTCGCGGAGGTCCCGGCCGACAATCAGGACCTCGGTGCCGCCCGAGGTGGGGCCGCGGGCGGGCCAGAGGGTGAGGAGGTCGGGTCGGGAAGGAACGTTCCCCACCACGAACCGGTAGCCGCCGGGGCGCTGGGCCGGATCGGTGGTGCGGTGATCGGACGCGTCGTCCGCCGCCACCATCCAGGTGACCAGCGTGCCCAGCGGCAGCCCGGGGAGCTCGGCGATCCAGGTGGTTCCATCGTCCGACGCCATGGGCACCTGGGCAGCGGTGGAGGTGTCGACGATCGGGCTGCCGTCGGTGGTGAAGAAGACCGTGCCGGTGACGACCCGGCGCTCGTCCTCGACCACCGACACGATCCGGTAGGGCCCGTGGGCGTCGGGGGTGTCCAAAAGGACGCTGCTCGAGACGATGCGCGGCGGTGGGTCCTCGGAGCAGGCGGCCGCCAGGACCAGGAGGAGGGCGACCGGGCGGCGCATTCGCCCCATACTAGCACGCCCGGCCCGCGCTACTTCTTGGCGGCGACGGCCTTTCGGTGGGGCGCGCCGGTGGCCCGCAGCTTCTTGTGGCCGACGATCTGGCCACCTGTTTCTCGCTTCAGCGTCGAGAGCAATCGGGTTCGAGAGACCACCACACCACCGGACCGTAACCGCGAGTAGATCCCGCGTCCTCGTTGAGCCATCGATCGAAATCTGCCACTTCGAATCGGCCTGTGCAATCCGTTTGAGCCGATATCGTCTGGTGATCTCGCGAGGCGAGGTGGTCTGTTCTCCCTCCCGCCCCGGGATGGGCGCTGCGATTTGCTCCGGGAAGGCGGTTCTCCGCTGGGTTTGATCCGATGTTCGCCGAGCGATAGCTTGGCCTTCCCGTGCCCGAGAAGAACGCCTTCATCATCGATGGAGACCGCGAGTTCGCGCTGGTGGTCGCCGCCGCTCTGCAAAAAGACGGACTCAAGGTCTCGTTCGCGAAGGGCGACCGCGACCCGCTCGACGAGATCAAGATGGAGCGCCCCGACATCGTGCTCATGAGGGCTGAAGAGACGAATGGAAAGGAGTCGGGCTTCGCGCTGTGCAACCGCGTGAAGAAGAACAAGCGCATGGCGAACACGCCGGTGTTTCTCTACACGAAGGAGGCCGGCAGCCAGACCATCGAGAACCACAAGCAGCAGGAGGGGCACGCCGAGGAGTACCTCGTCTTCCCCAACGATCCCCCCTATCCGCTGGAGGAGCTCCGCGATCGCGTGCGCGGTGTCCTGTTCCCGCCGGGCGGGATCGATCGACCGCCGCCGCTGCCGACGCCGAAGGAGGAGGTCAAGCCGGTCACGGGAGAGGATGAGGCGTTCATCGACAACCTGATGGACTCGCTCAAGAAGGACAGCAGCCACGAGGAGAAGGAGGAGCTGCCGCGGACGCCGCTGCCGCGCGGGCAGACGGTGCGCCGCACCACCGCCGACGCCAAGCTCGACATGCTCCGGCAGAAGCTGCGGCAGCGGGAGAGCGAGCTCGGCCGCGCGCTCGAGATGTATCGCGCCAAGGAGCGCGAGTATCACGAGTGGAACGAGAAGCTGGTCGAGAAGGACGTCGAGGCGCAGTCGCTCAGGATGGAGATCGAGGATCTCCGGACGCAGCTCGACGAGACCACCTCCGAGCTCGATCGGCGAACCGCCGAGTTCAACACCTCGTTCGAGCACCTCTACGACGAGAAGATCAACCTGGAGAACAACCTCATCCAGGAGGTGGCGGGCAAAGAGAAGAACATCGCCGACCTCAAGATCGAGATCGACGAGCTGAAGCTCGAGATCGAGCAAAAGGCCGATTCTCTCAAGCGGGCCGCCGACGACGCCGAGGTCACCAAGAAGCGGACCGGCGAGCAGGTCGCGGGGCTCGAGGCCGACATCGCGGCCAAGGCCGACCGCATCGCCGAGCTCGAGCGGGATCTGCGCGACGCGCTGGAGCGCGAGCGGAAGCTCGAGGGGATCAAGGCGGAGTACGAGCAGCAGATCGCCGCGCTCGAGACGCAGGTCGTGATGCTCGAGGCCAAGATCCTCGAGATCCGGAGGGACCTGGCCACCACGCGGGACGAGATGGACGCGGCGCTCCGCGCGCAGGCCTTCGAGCTGGGCGCGAAGGACGAGCTGCTCCAGGGGATGCGGCAGGATCTGCTGGGCGCCGAGGCCCACTTCGCGAAGGTCGAGACCGAGCTTCGTGGCGAGATCCAACGGACGCAGCTGGAGCTGGCCGCCACCGTCGACTCGCTGGCGGAGATGACCGCCAAGGCCAACGGTCTCAACGACGACTTCCGGGAGCACCGGCAGCGGTCGGAGGACACCGAGACCAAGCTGCGTGCGGAGGTGGAGAACCTCACCGGCGAGCTGGAGTCGGAGAAGTCGGCCCACGCCGACACCGAGGCCACCCTCTCGGCCGAGCTGGGGGCCGCCAACGACCGCATCGACGAGCTGACGCAGGAGCGCGATCGAATCTCCGCGGACGCGGCCTCGCGAGAGCAGGCGCTCGAGACCGAGCTCGCCGAGAAGCACGACGAGGTCGCCTCGCTGGAGTCGACGCTCGAGTCGGAGCGGCAGGCGGCGGAGCAGCTGGAGCAGGAGCTCCGCCAGGCGATCGCGGGCCTCGAGGCCGGCCAGTCCCGGCTCACCGACACCGTCGCCCAGCGCGATCGGACGATCGAGGAGCGGATCCAGGACATCCGGCAGCGCGACGACTGGCTCGCCGACACCCGGGGCGAGCTCTCCGGCGCCAACGACAAGATCACCAGCCTGGGCGCGCAGCTCGAGGAGGAGGGCGAGCGCTATCAGGAGCTGACGCGCACGCTCCACTCCGAGCGGGCCCGGCTCGAGGCCGAGAAGCTGGCGATCCAGAACGAGCTGGAGTCGACGCGGGCCGAGGGCGAGCAGCTCGAGTCGGAGCTGCGCGAGCAGATCGTGAGCCTCGGGATCGACCTGGCCGAGAAGGGCGATCGCATCGACGGGCTCGATCGCGATCTCGACAACGAGCGGCGCGAGCGGGCGCACGCGATGCGGAGCATCGAGTCGCTCGACGCCAGCCTGGAGGCCACCCGGACCGAGCTCGGGGACACGGCGAAGACGCTCCGCGACACCGAGGGCGAGCTCAACGGCGTTCGCCAGACGCTGGCGCTGCGGGAAGGCCGTCTGACCGAGCTGCAGGACGCCCTGCAGAAGGAGCAGGCCGAGCTGGAGGAGACCGAGCGCCAGCTGGAGGTCCTCCGCGCCGAGCATGACCAGCGCGGTGCCGTCATCGGACGCCTCGAGGGCAAGGTCGGCGCGCTCGAGGAGACCGCGGGTCGCCTGCGCCAGCAGAACGACGACCTCGGCGAGGACCTCGAGCAGACGCGCAACGAGCTGGGGCAGCGCCAGTCGGAGCTGGCGGCGGCGCGGGCCGAGGCGAACGAGCGCGGGGTACGGCTCGAGGAGTCGGCGCGGACGATCCAGGCCCGCGATCGCGAGGCCTCCGAGCTTCGCGAGCAGGTGGGCGAGGTCTCTTCCGAGCGCGATCACCTGAACCGAGAGCGCAACGCGCTGGTGGCGGAGCGGGACCGGCAGCACGCCGAGATCGAGACGCTGCACAGCCGCCTGGCCGAGGTCTCGACCGAGCTGGGCGATCTCACCGATCGGGCCGAGGAGCTCCAGGCGGAGGTGGAGAGCCGCGGCAATCGCATCGGGCGCCTCGAGAGCGAGCTCTCCGCCACGCAGGCGCAGCGATCGCAGCTCGATCAGATGCGCGTGCAGCTGTCGGCGGATCTGGCCCGCAAGGAAGAGGCGCTGGAGCGGGTGCAGGAGGAGCTGTCCCGGTCCCGCGCCGAGTACGCCCAGAACAAGGAGGAGATGACCGCGGAGCGCGACAAGATCCGGCGGCGTCTCGAGGAGCTGGGCGCCGAGCTCGATCAGGTGCGCGACGAGCGGGACGATCTCAAGAACGCGAAGGCGCTGCTGGAGGAGCATTCGTCCGCGCGCGCCCAGATGGACGCGGCGGAGAAGGCGAACCTGCGGCGCGAGCTCGAGCAGCTGGACGAGGCGAAGACCCTCCGCGAGCGCGAGCTGTCGTCGGAGATCCAGCGGCGGACCAACGCCGTCTCCAACCTGGAGGCAACCCTGGCGCAGCTCGAGGTCGACCTCGAGGATCAGCGGGCCGAGACGGAGCACGCGAACAGCGAGCTGGCGGCCCGGACCGAGACGATCGACGAGCTGCGCGGGCGCCTGTCGCAGGCGGATCAACAGCTGGTCGGTCTGCGCCGCGACGTGGAGGCCCAGACAGCGACGAACTCGCGGTCCCAGGAGCGGATCCGCGAGCTGACGGCGCAGCTCAACGCGGAGAAGGACCACCGCGAGAAGGACACCGCGCGCCTGCGCGACGAGGGCGAGGCCCTGAGCGCGCGGCTGGAGGAGGCCACGCGACGAGCGGCGGCCCTCGCAGCCGAGAAGGCGGCGCGGGACGATCAGAATCGGCGACCTGAGGAAGCGGCTCGACAGCGCCTCCGGGGAGCTCAAGCTCGAGCGGGGTCGTTCGTCTGATCTCGACGTTCAGATGCAGCGGTCGCGCGAGGAGCGCGAGGAGATCGAGAACAAGTACGTCAAGGAGCTCGAGGAGATCCACGAGGAGTACCAGGCGCAGGCCAAGGAGCGGGACGACAAGCACTCGAAGGAGGTCGAGGAGCTGCGCAAGGCCGCCATCGAGGCGAAGCGGCAGCTCAAGGCGTCGCAGCTGGCGGCGCAGCGGCTGACGGATCGGATCACGAAGCTGGAGTCCGATCGTCCCTCGCGCCGCGAGGCGGAGGCGAACTTCGAGTCGTTCCTGGCGCAGTTCAACGACTCGAGCCTCCCGGTGCCTCCGCCGGCGGGGAAGAGCACGCCGCCCACGCGCACGGGCCGGCCGCCGCCCCTCCCGGAGAAGAAGGCCGAGCCGGTGAAGGACAAGCCGCAGAACGGCGCGCACGCCAAGCCCGTCAATCCGAAGGCCGGTGTCCCGCGGCGCGGCGCCACCAGTACCGGGAAGAAGGGCAAGGAGGACGACCTCGCCAAGGGCCTCAGCGACGCCGTCGGTCAGAAGAAGGCGGGCGACGACGAAGAGGACATCACCATGATCAACGAGGTCCCACCGGTGTCCGACAAGAAGAAGAAGCTGCCCGCCGAGGAGGCGGCGGTGCTCAAGGAGATGGTCAACGGGACCAAGCGCGACGAGACGGACGAGTTCCTGGCCGCCTTCGAGCGCGAGTTCGAGGACATCAAGAAGCCCTGATCAGCGGGAGCCGGCGGCGACGCTGGAGGTGCCCGTCGAGCGGACCTCGGAGGCGGGGACCAGCGACTGCGCCTTGGTGAGCAGCTCCGAGGTGGGGAACTTCTCGCGCATCTCCGTGACCGCGCCCTTGGCCCGCTCCACTTCACCGAGCCGCGCGTAGACCTTCGCGATCTCGAGCAGCAGCTCGTCGGTGAGCCCGACGTCCGCGAAGTCCTTCCGGATGATCTCGAGCCGACCCACGTACGCCCAATCCTTGTCGATGTTCTTGTAGAAGTCGGCGGCATACCGCTCGTGCGCCATCAGGCGGGACCGGACGTCCTTGAGGATCTCGGTCGCCTTTGCGATGTTCTCGTCGCTCGGGTAGCGCTCGACGTACTCCCGGAGGGCCCGCTCGGCGTCCCGGACCGCGGCCTGGTCCTTCTCCTCGGACGGCGGGAGCAGGAACCAGTCGCCGGGGATCTGCTGGTAATAGGCCAGCCCGGTCTTGTAGCGGGCGTAGGCGACCTTCGGGTGGGTCGGGTGCATCCGCACGAAGTTCTGATAGCTGTCGATCGCCTCGATGTAGCGCTCCCGCGCAAACTGGCAGTCCGAGAATCCGCAGGTCCGCCAGGACGGCGAACCGCGAGTACGGGAACTTGTTCCGGATGTACGCGTAGTAGCGCTGGGCCGCGAGGTACTCCTCGTCGTTGAAGGCCTTCTCGCCGCGGTCCCAGTTCTCCTGCGCGGTCTGCCCGTAGGTCACCGAGGGGAGCGACTCGTTGCGGCCGGGTGTCACCAGCGAGTCACCGGCGCTCTCGATGTCCTTTTCCTCGTCGTCGCTTCCGCCTCCGCCGAAGGTGGCGCATCCCGAGACCAGAACGAGGAGCAGCGGCGTGAATGCACGCATCGAATCTGCGTTATCACGGCCGGGGTGAGACGGGCCAGGACTTCTCTTCGTTGACCGCCGCAACAATCAGGGGCTATCGACGGCCGCATGTCGCGGCTTGCTACGTTTGCGCTATTCGCCTTGCTGGCGGCGCCTGGCCCCGCTCGCGCGGGTTCACTCCCGTTCACCCCCAAGGTGGTGACGATGGAGAACGGCCTCCGGCTCGTGATGGTGCCCTACGACTCACCGGGCCTCGTCGCCTACTACTCCCTGGTCCGCACCGGCTCGCGGGACGAGGTGGAGAAAGGGGTGACCGGGTTCGCGCACTTCTTCGAGCACATGATGTTCCGGGGCACGGATCGGTATCCGCCCGAGAAGGTGCAAGACCTGCTGAAGAAGGCGGGCGCGGATCAGAACGGCTTCACCACCGACGACTTCACCTGCTTCACTTTCCTCGGGAGCAACGCGTATCTGGAGGAGCTGATCGATTACGAGTCGGATCGGTTCCAGAACCTCAAGTACAGCGAGCAGGACTTCAAGACCGAGTCGGGCGCCGTGGCGGGCGAGTATCGCAAGAGCACCTCGAGCCCCTATCTGCCGCTCGAGGAGAAGCTCCGCGACGCCGTGTTCAGCAAGCACACGTACGGTCACACCACCATGGGCTACTGGAAGGACATCCAGGACATGCCCAACCAGTATCAGTACTCGCTGAAGTTCTTCGAGCGCTTCTACACGCCGGACAACGTGGTGCTGATCGTGGTCGGCGACTTCGACGCGCCGGCGCTCGAGGGCCTGGTGAAGAAGTACTACACCCCCTGGAAGCGGAAGCGGGCCGTGACCAAGGCCCCCGCGGAGCCGCCCCAGAAGAAGGAGATCAGGACCAGCGTCGAGTTCCCGGCGAAGACGCTGCCGATGCTCTCGATGAGCTGGCGCGCGCCGGCCGCCAACTTCGACAGCGCCGAGACCGCGGCCAACGTGATCCTCTTCGAGCTCCTGTTCGGCAAGACGGCGCCGCTCTACACCGAGCTGGTGCTGGACAAGCAGACGGTCCAGTCGTTCGACGACTGGGTCTGGGTGCCGCACCGCGATCCGTATCTCACCCACGTGGTCGCGACGCTGACCAGCGAGGACAACCTCGAACCGGTCGAGCGCCGCGTGATGCAGGAGGTCGCCGACCTGGCGAAGAAGCCGGTCGACGAGGCGCGCCTCGCAGACGTCAAGTCGCACGTGCGCTACGGGCTGCTCCTCGACCTGAATACGCCCGACGCGATCGCGGTCCGGCTGGCGGTCTTCACGGCGTCCACCGGAAAGGTCGACGGGCTCGAGCGGATGCTGGCCTCGATCGACAAGCTCAAGCCCAAAGACGTGCAGAAGTACGCGAAGAAGTGGCTGACCGAGAAGAACCGGTCCGTCCTGACGCTGGTGACGAAGGAGGCCGCCCGATGAGGACCACCGCGCTCTCTCTCTGCTTCCTCTGGGCCTGCGGCGGTACGCCGGTCAACGGCGACGAGGACGAGGCTGCCCTCCGGCAGACTGAGACCAAGCAGCAGGCGCAGAAGGCGTCGCGTCCCGAGCCCCGCTACGTCGAGGGCAACGGCGAGGTCATCCAGGTCCCGGTCGAGGGCGCCACCGGCGTGGCGTTCCGCGTGCTCTTCTATACCGGCTCGGTCGACGATCCGAAGGGCAAGGAGGGTCTCACGGCGCTCACCGCCAACCTGATCGCGGAGGGTGGGTCGACCGAGATGACCTACCCGGAGATCCTCCGGGCGCTCTATCCGATGGCCGCGTCGATCGACGTCCAGATCGACAAGGAGCAGACCGTCTTCTCCGGCCTGGTGCACCCCGACCACGTGAAGGCGTTCGTGCCGATCCTCGCGGCGCTGCTGAAGTCGCCGCGCCTCGAGACCGCCGACTTCGAGCGCGTCAAGCAGAACATGCTCAACGACATCACCAAGCGGCTGCGCGCCACCGACGACGAGAACTTCGGCAAGGAGCTGCTGAGCCAGATGATGTACGAGGGCGATCATCCCTATCGCCACTACGTCGGGGGCACCGTGAAGGGCCTCGAATCGATCACGCTGGACGACGTGAAGGCGCACCGCGAGCAGGTGTTCGGCAAGCGCCGGCTCCTGATCGGCCTGGGTGGCGCCGTCACGCCCGAGATCGCGGACATGTTGAAGTCGGCGCTGGCCGATCTGCCCGACGGGGCCCCCCGGCTCGAGTCGATCCCGGCGCCGCAGGTGCCGGAGCGGACCGAGGTCGTGATCGCCGAGAAGCCCACCTCGCAGGCGGTGGCCATCTCGATCGGCTACCCGCACTTCGCGCTGCGGGGTCAGGAGGACTGGCCGGCGCTCACGCTCATCCAGTCGTACTTCGGCGAGCACCGCCAGTTCCACGGCAGGCTCATGTCGGAGATCCGCGAGAAGCGGGGCATGAACTACGGCGACTACGCCTACGTGGAGAGCTTCATCCAGGAGGGCGGGTCGCGCTTCGCCGAGACCAACATCGCGCGCCGGCGCCAGCACTTCGAGATCTCGGATCCGCCCGGTGGCGCCGCACGAGGCGGTGTTCGCGCTGCGGATGGCGCTGATGCTGCTCGACGGTCTGGTTCGCAACGGCGTCTCGCAGGCGGACGTCGACGGCACGCGTCAGTTCCTCGACGGCTATACGCGGCTGTACGAGATGACGCCGATGCGCCGGCTGGGCTACGCGCTCGACGATCACTTCTATGGGACGAAGAGCTACCTCGAGGGGCTGCGGGCGCAGCTGGCCGGCCTCGACGCCGAGAAGGTCAACGCGGGGTTGCGGCGGAACCTGGTGCCCGGGCCGGTGAAGATCGCGATCGTGGCGCCCAACGCGCAGGTTCTCATGGAGGCGCTGGTCTCGGGCGTGGAGACGCCCAAGGCGTACCAGGTGGAAAAGCCGGAGGCGGTGCTGGCGGTGGACAAGGAAGCGGCGAAGTGGCCCCTCGATCTCACGCCGGATCAGATCAAGATCGTACCGGCGGATCAGGCCTTCGAGGAGTAGCGGTCAGCGGAGCTGGATCCGCTCCGGCTCCAGCGCGCCGAAGTCGTATTGGCGGTAGCCCGACTTGAACGCCTCGAAGTCCGAGGCCAGGTCCGAGACCGTCCGGCATCCCGGGTACATGAGCGAGAGCTGCAATCGGAGCCGGGCGGCGCTGAGATCGTCGCGGACTTCCCAGACACCGAGCACCTCGGCCTGCTCGCCGACGAACAGAAAATGTCGCATCGAATCGTTTCCCCCGTTGCTCCTCCGCCTCCCCACTTCCCCCCGGGCTGCGGACGATGTTTAAGTAGCACCGACCGAGCGGCGCCCTGAACGGTCCGATCGTCCTATGAGGAGCCAAGCGCGCACTCACGACAGCTTCCTACATTGCTCGGGCTGAGGAGCGCGACGTGGAGTTCCCGACGATCCAGTTCGTGTACTTCGGTTTGATCACCCTCACGATCTCCTGGGTGCTTCGTCAAAACAGAACGGTCCAGAAGAGCTTTCTACTCCTGGCCAGCTACTTCTTCGCGTGGAAGTTCCATCCCCGCTTCCTGGCGGCGCTGATCGCGTCGAGCACGATGAACTGGCTCTTCGGAAAGGCGCTGATCGAGCTCAAGCACCACCGGCGCGAGCGCAAGATCGTCCTCGTCGTCGGGCTGCTCGCGAACCTGGGGATCCTCGGGTTCTTCAAGTACTACGACTTCTTCTCCGACAACCTGAGCGCGTTCGCGTCGTTCCTGGGCCTCGAAGCCCACATGCCGCTCTTGGAGCTGATCGCACCTTTCGGCATCTCCTTCTACACGTTCCAGGCGATGGCCTATCTGGTCGACACCCACCGCGACAAGGCGGTGCAGCCGAGGACGTGGCTCGACTTCGCGCTGTTCATGGCCTTCTTCCCCAAGTTCGGCGCGGGCCCGATCTGCCGGACCCAGCAGCTGCTCCCCCAGATCATGGCGCCGGCCCCGAGCCGCATCCCCGAGCTGTCCCGCGCGGTCGCCCTCATCGTCACGGGCCTCCTCAAGAAGATGGTGATTGCAAGTTATCTTGCGTCGCATCTCACGACCGATGCGTTCGTCTCGCCGAACGACTACTCCTCGCTCGAGCTCTACCTGGCGGTGTTCGCGTACACCGCGCAGGTGTACCTCGACTTCTCCGGCTATACGGACCTAGCGCGGGGCGTCGGGTTGCTGTTCGGCTTCGAGCTGCCGGATAACTTCAACTACCCCTATCGCTCCACCGACATTGGCGACTTCTGGAAGCGCTGGCACATCACGTTCTCCACCTGGCTGCGCGAGTACATCTACTTCCCGCTCGGGGGCTCTCGGAAGGGACGCGTTCGGACCTACGTGAACCTCATGATCACGTTCGTCGCCTGCGGGATCTGGCACGGACCGACCTGGGGATACATCATCTGGGGCACGCTCCACGGGATCGGGTTGTCGGTCTACAAGGCTTCCCTCGACCTCCGGCGTGACCTCGGCTTCGACACCAACAAGCCGCGCCCGTTCTGGGTGCTGGCCGCCGGCTGGTTCGCCACGCTCAGCTTCTGCGCCTTCACGCGCATCTTCTTCAAGGCGACCGATCTCCCCACCGCGCTCGACTTCTTCCGCGGCCTGGTCTCGTTCACGGCCCGCGGGTCCGGCTTCGATCTGGGGGTCCTGCTGTTGACCGTGTTCGCGATCGGTACCAACTTCTTCGGAAAGCGATTCTTCGACGCATTCGTGACCTGGCATGAGAGCATTCCCAACCCGGTCCGCCCGCTGGCCTGGGTCGGGATCATGTTGGTCCTCTTCACCCTCAAGCCGTACGGGATGGCGGCCACGATCTACTTCAGCTTCTGAGCGTCGACCATGAGCGACAAGAGGGAGAAGACGAACCCGTGGCTGGCCCTGATGCTCCTCTGGGGCGTTGTCGCGTTCTTCACGCTCCTCGGCGCCGGCGACGTCCGGGACGAGGTGGAGTGGCCCTGGCTCCAGGGGGCGCTCACCGTCGTGGCCAAGGCCGGCGACGCCGTCGGCCTCTCGCACGTCCGCAGCGGTGTCGAGGCGCTCCGGGGCCGGCTCAACGACGACTACCTGGTGCTGCAGGAGGCGGTCGAGCCTCAGGTCGCCACCACCGACGAGTCGACGCTCTCGGACGACACCGATCGGGTGGCGCCCGCCAAGCACCGCGTCCTGGTGATCGGCGCGTCCTCCATCCAGTTCGCGCTGGGCGTTCAGCTGGAGCACGCGCTGGCGGGATACCAGGGCGTGAAGGCCAAGCGGTTCGGCAAGCTCGCCACCGGGCTCGCGCGCCCCGACTACTTCGACTGGCCGAAGAAGCTCGAGCAGCTGACGGAGAGCTTCAAGCCCGATCTGGTGATCGCGAACTTCGGCGGCAACTGCGCGCAGGACATCCCGCTGGAGGGCTACGACAAGGTCCAGTTCGAGAGCGAGGCCTGGGAGCCCCTCTACGCGGAGCGCGTCAAGGCGCTGGCCCTGATCGCGCGGAAGCATGGCGCCGACTTCGTCTTTCTCGGGATGCCGAACATGAAGGACCCGAAGTTCGCCGCGAAGATGGAGCGGGTGAACCGCGTCCAGCGCCGCGCCGCCGAGGAGGTGGGCGCGCTCTGGTTCCCCACCTGGGCGATGAGCTCGAACAAGGACGGCACGTTCAAGCAATCGATCCACTACCAGGGCGATCGCGGCCTGATGCGGGCCCTCGACGGGGTCCACTACCGGACGCTCGGCGCCCGCTTCATCGTCGACCAGATCCTCCAGGAGGTCGAACGCCACTTCCTGTTCGCGCCGTCCGACACGACGCTGGCGCGCGCAGAGCCCCACGCCTTCGAGTCGAAGACGCTCGAGCGCAAGGTCGCGTACGTCGCGTTCATCCCCAAGACGGCGACGCGCCAGAACAAGCGCCCGGTTCTGTATCTGCTCCCCGGCGCGAGCAGCAAGTGGAGCCGCTGGCCGAACTACCCGCACCGCTCGCTCCAGCGCCTGGCGGCCGCCCACGGCATCGTGCTCGTCGTCCTCGACCTCCCGCACCCGACTGCGGAGCTGTTCGCGCAGGAGATCGCGCCGGACATCGAGGCCCACCTACCGGTGAGCGACCGTCGCGGGCTGCTCGGGCCCGAGCTCGCCGATCTGCACGTGGCGCTCGATCGCCGCGACGTCAGCCATACGTTCAAGGAGGTCCCGCCGACCGACTTCCGGACGTCGCTGGACGCGCTGATCTCCTGGCATGCGGAGCAGCTGAGCGCGCCGGTGACGCGCCGTTAGGGCCCGGGGCGCGAGCTTCGTTCCTACTTGGCTTCGAGGATGATGTCGCCGTTGGTCGTTCGTACGCGGACCAGGCTCTTCCCGCTGCCGACCTGGCCGCGTGCCCGCACGTACCGCCTGGGTGAGCCGCCGCGCGAGTCCCAGCCGGTCTCCTCCTGCTCGAGGTGCCAGCCGCTCCGGATGCGGGACTTCCGGCCCGAGCCCTGCGTGTACGAGGTCTCGAGAATCGAAGGTGGCGTCGAGGCCGTCGGGCAGCTCGATCTTCACCTCTCCCGTGCCGGACGAGAGGTCGATCGTCTGCGGCTCGTCGGTCTTCAGGATGATCACGTGGACGTCGCCAGCGCCCGTGGAAGCGTGGACCGAACCGGCGATGGGTCCGATCGCGATGTCGCCTCCGCCCGTGGAGGCGTCCACCTTGCCGGCGCCCTCGCCGACGCTGATGTCGCCTCCGCCCGTGGAGAGCACGGCGCCCCTGGGCGCGGAATCGAGCTCCAAATCGCCGCCCGCGCTCTCCAGGTGCGGGATGCCGGCGCGCTCGAACGAGACCGGACCGCCTCCGGAGGTCCCCCTGAACTTGCCCTCCACGCGCTCGATGCGGACGGGGCCGCCGCCGGTGGTGACCTTGCCGTCGAGCACCGAGTCGAAGACGTGGACCTCGCCGCCGCCGGTCGAGAGATTCGCCTTCCCGTGGAGCCGGGCCAGCACAATCGGTCCGCCGCCGGTGTTGCCCTCGAAGGTGCCCTCGAGATCCTGGAGCATGATGCCGCCGCCCGCCGAGCGCACGCGAACGTCGAACCGGCGGGGCGTGTGGATGACCAGGCGGCGCACGTTCGAACCCGTGCCGTTCGCGTCAGGCCGGAGGCGAACCCCCTGGTCGTCGCGCTCGAGGATCACGCTCGCGGCTCGGGTCTTTCGACCGCGCAGCTGGATCTCGGCGCTCACCCTGTCCTCGTCCCAGCCGGCCACTACCACGTCTCCTCCGGCGTCGAGCTCGAGCCTGAGGCGCTCGCCGGGCGCCGCCGCGACCTCGCGGACGACCACACCGGGGCCGGGCGTAAGGTGCGTGAGCTCGGGGACCGCTTCGACCTGGGTCGAGAGGCCGGCGAGCGGCACCAGCAGCAGGCCGAGCGCGAGCGTGCAGCCGGTCCGGACGACCGTCGAGATCGAATCGGCGGGAGCGCTCGTCGTCGAGCACGGCGTAGAGCCGCTCTTCGAGGTGAGACGGTCGCGCCATCGAGAGCGCCATTGCGCCGACGAAGCGCCGCCCGCCCGCCCCGCGGGCCACGTCGAGGAGGTGCTGTGCGTAGTCGGGCGCGGGCGTCCCGCCGTCGATGACACGGTCGTCGCACGCGTGCTCGCTCTCGTTGCGGAGCTGGCGCGCCGCCCACCACGCGAGCGGATGGAACCAGTACACGGAGCAGGCAACGTGCGCGAGGAGCTGCGTCAGGTAATCGCGTCGAGCGATGTGGGCGAGCTCGTGCATCAGCACGACGCGCATCCAATCGAATCCGCCACGACTCGGCCTCCGTCGGGAGCAGGATGACCGGGTGGAGCCAACCCCAGGTCACGGGGCCGCTCACCTCGGGGCTGAGCGCGATCGTCACGGTCTCGATGCCGTCGACGAGGTTGCCCAGGACGGATCGGCGCAGCGGGACCGCGCGCCTCCCCAGACGCGACAGGCCGAGATGGCCGATCAGGCACCGCGCGAGCAGCCCGATCGCGCCGAAGGCCCAGAAGACCCCCAGCATGACGCCGAGCGAGGGCCTGTGCGTCTGCCGGCCGGTCGCGCTCGGGTGAGGCGCTCGCACGCGCGGCGCCGGGGCCGGCGACGCGATCGCCCGGGGACCTCCCGGCGGAGAGACGGGGAGCGCGGCGACCGCCGGCTTCGCCCAGAGCGCGCAGGCGGGGAGCTTCAACCTCAACCGGGGCGCGATCCCCGTGAAGAACGGCAGCGCCAGGACCGCGCCGAGCGTGAGCGCGAAGACGAAGTGGCGGACCGCCGCCGATCGGTCGCGGAGCAAGAGCGCGATCGCCGCGCCCGCTCCCAGGAGCAGGGTGACCTTGGCCAGGAGCTCCATCATCATCGACGTTTTCCTCCGCGGCGCTTGCGGCGCGCCTCTTCGATCATCTGGGAGAGACGCTTCAGCTCCTCGTCCGAGGGCGGCTCCTCGGGGACGCCGAGCATCGCAGCGACCGCCGATTCCATCGCGTCGTTGAAGAACGTCTCGAGCAGGTGCTGCACCGCGCTCCGGCGCCCCCGCTCGGAGAGAGACTTGCTCATGACGGGGACCGATGCAGGTGGATTAGCACGGTGCTAATCAGTTAGCACCCGCCCGGTGGTGGCGTCAAGGGTGGAGGAGCTCGAACGTCAGCTCTCCGGCGAACGTCGGGCCTGCGATGATGAGACCGTCGCCGAGCGGGGCGGCGGCCCAGATCTCCCGAATGCCCTCGAAGGACATGGGGCACTCCACCTCGCCGTCCGCCCAGCCAATCCGTCCCGAGTCGTCGGCGTAGAACAGGCCCCCGTCGTAGTCGGCGAGGACCTGAACCTGCGGGATCAAGCCGATGTCGAGGGTCTCCCAGCGCCCGGGGCCTCGATAGGCGTAGACCTCGCCGGTGGTCGAGCCTGTGACCAGGGGCCCGAGCCGGCTCGCGAGCGCGGTGCCGAAGGAGAACTCGACCGACTCGGGCACATCCTGGTTCGCGGCCGCGCCGTCCCATCGCCAGATCGAGTTGATCACTCCGGCGGAGGCGGCCACCTGGCCCGGGCCCAGCCAGAGGACACCGCCCTTGGAGAACGTGAACCCGGGGAGCTCGAGCTGCGCGAGGTGCTCGACCTTGGTGCCGTCGAAGAGATGGACGTCGCCCCTGTTCGATAGCATCGCAATCTGCATCGACTCGCCGACGTCAATCCACCGGAGGTAGTCGTCGGCCGGGAAGTCGACAATCGGCTCGAAGCGGAGGGGCCCGAGCTCGACGCGGAGCAGCGCGTCCCGGGTGGCGATGACCGCACCGGAGGGACCGCGTGCGGCGGTGCGGACGTCGGCGAGCGTCGCGGTCTCGACAATCACGCCCTCCACGTCGATGCGCATGAGCTCGTCGTTGGCGCCGATCAGCGCGGTCCCGTCGTCGAGCGCGACCGTGATCGGGAAGTGGTCCGAAGCCGTGCGGCGAACGGGCTGATTCTCCAGCTGGGGACAGCGCTCCGCGTGGGGCGTTCCGTACGGCTCGAGCACGGCGGGGCGATCGCTCTGCTCCGTCCACCCGTCGAGCCGCCCCTCGCGAAGCTCTGCCGTGAAGTACGCGCCCGGCGGGAGCGGATCCCGCGGGGGTGCGATCGGCGCCAGGCGCCCCGGCGAGAGCCCGGGCGGGCGCACCGCGTAGACCGCAGCGGTCAGCGTGGCGGCGTCCTCGAAGGCGCGCGAGAGCCGGATCGCCGGTGTATCGAGATCGAAGACCTCGACGCTGACGTCTTCGCCGGACTTGGTCGCGAGGACCATCAGCTCGCCGTCTGCAGGAAACGGCAAGCGCTCGATCGCACCGACGCTGCACGCCGAGCAGAAGAGCGCGGGGATCATCCAGCGTGTCGTCACGATCCGTCCGCGGGCCGAGATCGATCTTGACCGGTCTCCTCCGCCCCGTCCAGGCGCGGTTACCACCCGCGGATATCGCGGAAGTTCAGTTGAGATCCGAGAGTGTCGGCTGCGACCTGAAGACTGTCGACGCGGGCCTGCGCCCGCACGATCCCGACTGAACCTCGAGCGTTCGAGGCGCAGCTTCGCTAAAAGTAGTACTGTCCGGTGATCCCGACGCGGAAGTTCTCGATGCGGATGAAGTCGCCCAGCTTGAAGTCGGGCTTATCGATGTTCCGGAGCATCGTCGATTTGATCGAGCCGACCCCGGGGACGATGGTCGTGAACTCAGCGCCCACCGCGAACTTGTCCCGGAGGTAGACCTCGAACCCGCCGCCGAAGTGGTAGGTGTTGGTAGGTGACGTGAGTGTGATCAGGTCCTTCAGGTGCGAGCCTCCGTAGCCGGCCTTCAGGTAAATGCCGAAGCGCTCCGCGTGGACGGGATAGAGCATCGCGCTCACGCGGTAGGCGCTGGCGAAGACCAGCTGGGTGTCGCCGTCCCACCCCTGCTTGGGCGCATAGCCGAGCTCGAGGGCCACGTAGCGCAGGATCTGGAGGCGGAGGCTGAGGGTGGCGCCGAACGACCCATCGGTGTCGGCGCGGTAGTCGCGCACGCGCTCGTAGCTGACAGAGGAGCCGAGGCCGACCGTGAAGAGAGAGTACGTGCCGGCATCGGCGGTCGCGGGCAAGAGCAGGAGAACTGGAATGACCGCCGTCGCGGCGGTGAGGCCCCTCATACCGAGGGAACCGACCGGTCGCCGTCGCGCTGAAGGTCAGTCGTACGTACCCATCACGTTTTGATCCAGATCGATCACCGAGCCCGTGATCATCGCGGCGTGGTCGCTGAGGAGGAAGGTGGTCATGCGGGCGCAGTCCAGCGGCTTGATCAGGCGGCCGAACGGCTGGCGCGCCTCGGCCAGCTCGAGCCAGTTGGGCGGGGCGCCCTCCTTGCGCTGGATCGCGTCCTCGGCGGGCGTGTCCGTCCAGCCCAGGTTGATCGCGTTCGCGCGGATCCGATCCTTCTTGAGCGCGTTCGCGACGTTCCGGGTGAGCACCACCAGGGCGCCCTTGCTGGTGCTGTACGGGGTGAGGAACGGCTGTCCTCCGTGCGCCGACATGCTGGCGATGTTGACGATGCTCCCCGGGCGGCCATCGCGCTTCATCCGCTTCACGCACTCCTGCATCAGGAAGAAGGGCGCGCGCAGGTTCACGGCCATCAGCCGATCGAACAGCTCGACGCTGGTGTCCTCGATGGTGCCGCGGTCGGTGATCCCGGCGGCGTTCACCAGCCCGTCGACGCGACCGAAGCGCCGGTCGCAGGCGGCCACGATCTCGCGACAGGTCGCCACCTCTTCGAGCGCCCCGCCGGCGAAGAGGGCCTCGCCGCCCTTCTGGGTCAGCGCCTCGACCACCGCGCGCCCGCGGCCCTCGTCGCGCCCGCAGATCACCACGCCCTTCGCCCCGTGCTCGACGAGGTCGTGGGCGATGGCCTCGCCAATCCCCTGCGTGCTCCCGGTGACGACGTAGACTCTACCGTCGAGCCTCATCTCTCCTCCTGACTCAGTCGACCGTGATCGACTTGGAAACGTTCTTGGGGACGTCCGGATGGACGCCGTGGTTGGGGAGGCCGATCCAATCGAGGTAGGCCCTCTTCTTCGAGCTCATCTTCAGCGCCAGCCGCTGAAGGGCGATCGTGGCGGTGAACACGGTCATGAGCGTGTCCTCGGTGCCGGGGAGCGTGACGTAGACGGACCGATACCCGGCGTTGCCCGCGGGCGCCTTGCTGGAGGCGCCCCGCAGGGCTGCGCTCTCCTCGGCGATCACGACGGTGGTCGCCCCCCGGATCTTGTGCGTGTTGATCTGCGAGACGGTGAGCGCCACGTCCCGCGGATCGGGGCCGGTGATGAACACCAGCGGATAGTCGCGGTGGAGCGCCCCGAACGCGGCCTCGCGATCGAGCGCTGCGCCGATGGCCGCGCGGTCGGCCTCGGAGAGCCGCTCGAACGCGCCCGGATCGAAGAGCGAGGTCACCAGCGCTCCGCCGAGCCGCGGGTCATCGAGCCGGTCGAGCGACCGCGCCAGCTCGGCGAGCAGCGACGCGATCTGGGACGGTCCGAACAGCGTGTTGCGCCCCAGGATGGTGTTCGGACCGTGCTTGAACTCGGAGCCCTCGAACCCTTCGGTGTGGTTGAGCACGACCTCGCGCAGCTTGAGCGCGCCCTCCTTCGCCACCGCGTACAGCCGCGTGGCCAGGAGGTGCATGCTCGGCGTCAGGTAGAGCAGGGCGGCGGCCTCCTCGAGCGCGCCGTCGGTCTCGACGATCGTCCTCCGGATCAGCGCAGGGATCCGATCCCAGGTGGCGATGCGCGCGCCCACGTCCCGGCCGCGCCGCTGAGCGAGCCGCACGGCCAGGCAGTAGAAGACGCAGAGCTGATTGATGAAGCTCTTGGTGGCGGGCACCGCGATCTCGGGCCCGCAGCGGAGCGGGATGACCAGCTCGCTCTTCTCCTGGGCCAGCGTGGAGTTGAGGTTGTTGACCAGCGCCACCCGGCCGATCGGGAGGCCGGTCTCGATCACCATGTTGACGACGTCGATCAGATCCTTGGTCTCGCCGCTCTGACTGACCGCGATGAAGAGATCATGCGGCCGCAGGCAGGCGGCGTACTGGCCGCGGAACTCGCCCGGGAGCAGCGCCAGGACCTCCACACCGGCCAGGTCGTTGAAGAACAAGCACGCCGCCTTGGCCGCGTGAAAGGAGGTGCCGCAGCAGACCAGGTAGATCCGCCCGCCGTGCTCCACGGTCTCGAGGCAGCGCGCGCAGAGCAGGTCGATCGCTGCCCCCGCCTCGTCGATCTCGGCACCTTCAATCAGCGCGTCGAGCACACGGGTGGCGAGGACGCCGTCGGGACCGACGTCCATCGCCGCCAAGTCGCCGAGGAGCTCGCTGTCCTGGGAGCACAGCTCGCCAGCCTCCGCACGGAAGGTCTCCGGGACCCGGTCGAGGAGCGCCCGGAGCGCGGGGAGCTCGAGCAGGCGGAGGAAGCGGGTCCGGGTGGCGGCGTCGTCGAGCTGCTCCCGCACCGACTCGAAGGCGGCCTCGACCTCCGCGGCCTCGGCCCCGAGCTCACCGCCGCGGCGGAGCGCGCGGAGCGCCCGGGAGCCGCCGGAGAAGATGCGGATGACGTCGCGAGAGGTGGCCTCCTGGGCGTCGATCTCCTGCTCCATGAAGGTGGTGAAGGGAAAGGCGAGCCCGGTGTCCTTGGCGCGCAGGCGGGAGCGGACCGGCTTCATCTCCTTCTCGACGCCGTCCATCGTGTAGAGCTGGTAGCCGTCCGGATCGAACTCGACGAACTCACCCTCGTGCATGGGGACGAGAACGCGCGTGAGCCGCAGGACCGCTGAGAGATCGGAGGAGGCGATCGCAAAGCGGCCCCCGATCGGGTCCTCGCCGAAGCCGAAGTAGAGGCTCGACCCACGCTTGATCGCGAACAGCGTCCGGCTCTTGGGATCCACCACCACCGCGGCGTACGATCCGACCAGCTTCCTGGACGCCTCCACCACCGCCGAGCGGAGGGCGGTGCGGCGTTGCGACGGATCGTTCGGGTCAGCGAGCGCCTTCAGGCGAGCGGCGAAGAAGTGCTCGACCGTGTGAACGACCATCTCGCCGTCGTTGTCCGAGAGCACCTCGTGGCCCTCAGCGCGGAGCCAGCGCTGGAGCTCGTCGCAGTTGGTGACGTTGCCGTTGTGCGCCCCGTACAGGTGCGTGCGGCAGTGGACCACGTGCGGCTGCGAGTTCGCGCGATCGACCGCGCCGAAGGTGGCCCACCGCACCTGTCCGCACAGGATCTGTCCGCCCAGCTTCACGATGCCGAGCCGCTCCACCATCACGCTGGGGGCGCCGACGTCCTTCCTGAGCTCGACCTCCTCGCCGTCGCCCTGGATCGCGGCACCGGTGGAGTCGTAGCCCCGGTACTCCAGCGTCCGCAGGAGCTCTCCTGCGATCCGGCCGAGATCGGCGCGCCCGCGCTCGTAGATCAAACCGATGACACCGCACATGGGGGACTGCGGCGGATTCCTAAAGGCAAAGCCGTCGATCCTCAAGCGCCGTCGTCCGGTGCGGGTTGGCCCCTCGACCGGGTGCGGTAAGATGGCGCGTTGGCTCCAGCCGAGCTGATCGTTTCGGCGGTCATTCCGCTCCTGGTGGCGCTCCTGAACCTGCTGGTGGCGGGCTACGCGCTCACCGCCGGGCTCAGGGAGCGTCGCAAGCTGGCTTTCGCGGCCGGGCCGGGCGGTGTCGGCCTGTGGGCGCTGGCGTGGTTCATCTCGGTCTTCAATCCGGAGGCCCTCGACAACATGCGCGTCCTCGGCACCGTGGGAGGCTTGATCGGGATGGCCGGGTTCGCGACCGATGCGCTCCTCGAGCTGCCACGGCGACCCGCGCTCCGGCTGCTGGCGGCGGGCGCAGCGCTGGCGCTGCTCGCGGCCGGCGCGATCTTCGTCTTCCGAGAGACGCCGCTCGGGCGGCGCTACGAGATCGATCTCTTCGGCGCCGCCTCGCGAGCGGCGACGATGGCCGCGACCGCGGTGGTGCTGGCGGCCCGCTGGCTCGAGCGCCGAGACCCCGATCCGTCGCGCCGGCGGATGGCGAGGTGGAGCCTGCTCTCGGCGCTCGTCACCGGAGTGGCGTTCGTCGCGTTCACGCTGGCTGCGCTCTCCGGCGCGCACGCGTTCGTTGATCCGCTCCTGTTCGTCGTGCTGCTGGCCGAGCTGTTCGCGCTCGCGTACATCGTGACCGGGCGGATCGATGTCCACCTGCTCCTGTCGCGGGCGGTGACGTACTCGGGTCTCGCGATCTTGGTGGCGGCGGTGGCGGCGCTCGTGTACGCCGAGCTGGGCTATGCGATCGATCTGGTGGTGGTGGGCGTGACGGTGGCGACCTCGCTGATGGCAGCCGCGCTGTTCATGGGCCTCTCGGAGCCCATCACGCGGGGCGTGGGCCGCCTGATGTTTCCCGAGCACGCGAAGATCGAGACGGCCCTGGCGGCGTCGAAGGGCGAGCTCTCCGCCCTGCGCCAGCGGCTGGCGCGCGTGGAGAAGCTGGCGATCGCGGGGGAGCTGGCGGCGTCGGTCGCCCACGAGATCAAGAATCCGCTGGCGCCGATCAAGGGCTACGCGCAGCTGCTGGAGGAGAAGCTCCCGCTGCTGCCCGAGGACGAGCGCGCCGTCTTCGCGAAGGGGCTCCGCATCATCCGCGAGGAGACCGAGCGGATCGACCGGCGCGTGGCGGAGCTGCTCGACATGGCGCGATCGGACCGGGCCGGCGCGAGCATCGACGAGCGCTTCGAGCTCAACCGCGTCGTGATCGAGGCAGCCGCGGTGGCGGAGGGCGAGCCGGGTCTGCTTCGCCTGGAGCGCAGGCTCGATCCCGCGCTGGGGCTGGTGGCCGGGAACGCCGACGAGATGCGCGGGGCGCTGCTCAACCTGATGAAGAACGCAGCCGAGGCCAAGGACGGGGCCACCCTCGAGGTGATCACGCGGCGGGAGGGCGAGCGCGCGATCATCGAGATCACCGACGACGGTCCAGGCATCCCGCCCGAAGCCGCGGAGCGGGTGTTCCAGGCCTTCTACACCACGAAGTCCGGCGGGACCGGTCTGGGGCTCGCGATCGCGAAGAGCGCGGTGGAGGCTGCGGGCGGGACGATCGCGTTCTCGCCGCGCACCGGTGGCGGGACGGTGGCGCGGATCGAGCTGGCCCTCGAGGAGGGGCGTTCGGATGGATGAAGTGCTGATCGTCGAGGACGAGGCGAACCTGCGCGAGCTGATGACCGATCTCCTCCGGGAGCATCCGGTCGCGCTCTCGACGGCCGCCTCCCTGGAAGAGGCGCGGGCGCGCCTGGCCGCGCACCAGCCGGATCTGTTGCTCCTCGACCTGAAGCTCCCCGACGGCGACGGGCTCGACCTGCTGGCCGAGGTCCGCGCCCGCGGGACGATGTCGCCAGCGATCATCATCACCGCGTTCGGGACCGTGGAGCGCGCCGCGGCGGCGATGCGGGCCGGCGCCTGCGACTTCCTGGTCAAGCCGTTCGATCGGACCCGCTTCGTCACCGCGGTCCTGGGCGCGCTCGAGACCGGCCGCCGCTTCGAGGACGTCGAGCTTTCGGCGGGTGAGCTGGTGGGCGCCGGCGGCGGGCTCCGCCAGGTGGTCGCGCTGCTGTCCCGCGTGGCGGTCACCGACGCGACCGTGCTGATCCAGGGCGAGTCCGGGACGGGCAAGGAGCTGATCGCACGGGCACTCCATCAGAGCTCGCCGCGGCTCGACGGCCCATTTGTCTCGATCAACTGCTCCGCGATCGCGCCCACACTCCTCGAGTCCGAGCTGTTCGGCTTCGAGCGCGGCGCGTTCACCGGGGCGCACGCGCAGCGCAAGGGGCTGGTGGAGGCGGCCCAGCAGGGGACGCTGTTCCTCGACGAGATCGGCGACATGCCGCTCGAGGCCCAGGCCAAGCTTCTGCGCGTGCTCCAGGAGCGCGAGATCATGCGGATCGGAGGTCGGGCGCCGGTCTCCGTCGACGTCCGGGTCATCGCCGCCACGCACCGCGATCTGGCGAGGCTGGTGGAGGAGGGCCGCTTTCGGCAGGACCTCCTCTATCGTCTCGACGTGGTCCCGATCCGGGTGCCGCCGCTGCGCGAACGCAGGCAGGATCTCCCGGGCCTCGTCGACCACTTCCTGGCCCGCCACGCGGACCGCCACGGCGTGCGCGCGCCGAGCGTTTCGCGCGAGACGATGGAGCGCCTCAGGCAGCACGCCTGGCCAGGCAACGTGCGGGAGCTCCAGAACCTGTGCGAGCGCGCGGTGATCATGGGTGCCTTCGACCTCACCTCGCTCGATCCGGTGCGGTCGTCGGAGACCTCGACGGTGTCGGTCGACCCCGAGCCTCTCGCCGAGGTGAAGCCGCTGCGCCAGGCGGTCCAGGAGGCGGAGCGCCGGGCGGTGGTGGCGGCGCTGCGGGCGGCCCAAGGCAACAAGGCGCAGGCGGCCCGATTGCTCGGCGTCAGCTACAAGACGTTGTTCAACAAGATCCACGAACATGAGATTCAAGGAAGCGGTCTCGATCGATTGAGATGGCTCGAAGGCGGCGAAAGAAGACTTGGCGAGGACGCGTGCTCATCGGCGCGCTGGGCTTGCTCGTCCTGTTCGTCGTGTACGAGGTCGTCACCTGGCCCGACGTCGCAGCGCTGAAGGCCGAGCGGCCGCGAACCACCGCCTTCATCGAGCGTTACCTCGACACGCACGAGGGCGCCCGCGTGGCCTGGTCCTGGGTCGCGTACGATCAGATCCCGATGGCGTTCAAGCACGCCGTGCTCGCGGGCGAGGACATCGGTTTCCTCGGGCACCACGGGTTCGCGACCGACGAGATGGCCGACGCGCTGAAGGACACGGTCCTCGAGGGCAAGAAGCTCCGCGGCGCCTCGACGATCACGCAACAGCTGGCGAAGAACCTCTGGCTTTCGCCGTCGCGAAACCCGTTGCGGAAGCTCAAGGAGGCCGAGCTGACGCGCGAGCTGGAGGACCACCTGTCGAAGAAGCGGATCCTCGAGCTCTACATGAACGTGGTCGAGCTCGGCCCGGGTGTGTTCGGTGTGGAGGCGGCCGCGGAGCGGTGGTTCGGGAGTCACGCGGCCGAGCTCGCCGACGAGGACGCCGTGCGACTGGCGGCCATGCTGCCGGCGCCACGAAGGTGGAGCCCGGCGATCACCAGCCCGGCCTATCAGCGCCACGTGGAGGCGATCTACCGGCGGATGCGCGCGACCGGCTACCTACGGGAGAAGCTGTGATCCGCTCGATCGGTCATCCTCCCGGTTGGCGGATGCGTGGTGGCAAGGCTACCTGATCGAGATGATCGGCCGGGAACTGAGCGAGGAGAGTCTCAAAGAAGCGGCGCTGCGCTATCTCGAGCGCTACAGCACCAGCGCCGCCCGCTTGCGGAGCGTGCTGGTGCGCCGGGTCAGGCGGCGAAGCGCAGACGACCAGGCGCGCGCGACAGCGCTCGAAGCGATCGACCGGATCGTGGTGCGATTCGCCGAGGTCGGGCTGCTCGACGATCGCGCGTACGCGGAGCGGCGCGCGGAGACCATGCACCGTCAGGGCAAGTCGCTGCGCGCGGTCCAGGCCGATCTGATTGCGAAGGGCGTGTCCCGGGCGGTGGGGTCGGAGGTGCTGAAGGCGTTCGCGGAGAAGCTCGGCGATCCGGATCTCTCGGCGGCCATCGCGTACGCACGGAAGCGGCGGCTCGGTCCGTTCCGGCTCGACGATTGGGATGCGCACCGCCGGCAGGACGCGGGCAAGCTCCTCCGGCGAGGGTTCGACTGGGACGTCGTCGAGCGGGTGATGGTGCTCCAGGCTACGCCGTGAGCGACTCGGACGGGACCGGCGCGGACTTCTCCGGCGCCGGCACCTGGCGGGCTCGCGTGAACAGGTAGATGCCGAAGGCGAACGCGATCAGGGACGCATACTGGGCCGGCGTGAGCCCGAGGTAGCGGACGTCGCCGCCCTGGTCGGGACCCACGCGGAGGAACTCGAGGAAGAAGCGGACCGGCGCATACGAGACGCACAGGAGTGCCGGATAGAACCCGCGCCGGAACCGGAGCTTCGGCCACAGCCGATTGACGCCGAAGAACAGCGCCACGATGACCACCCACCAGAGCGCCTCTTCGAGGCCGAGGTCGTGGCGGATGCCGCCGGGCGCGTGCACCCCGAAGTCGACGCCGAGGAAGAAGGTCGTGAGGTGCCCCGGGTGGTCGTGCGCGAACGCGCAGCCGACCCGCCCGAACATCCAGCCGACCGGGAGCGCGAAGGCGGCGGCGTCGGCGATGCGGGCGATCGACTGATCGGGGTTGCGGAGCGCGAAGATGGCGAGGCCGATCAACGCGCCGATGAGGCCGGCATAGCTGGCGAGCGACTCCCAGATGCGCAGCAAGGACAGCGGGTCCTCGATGATCTTCTGCGGCTCGTAGAAGAGGATCCCGAGCATGTGGCCGCCGATGAAGCCGGCCAGGAGCAGGTGGCCGAGCGCGCTCGACATGACCTTGCGGTCGATGCCGATGGCCTCGGCCCGGCGCGTGGCCAGGTGCTCGGCCAGGAGCACGCCGGTGGCGACGAAGACGCCGAACGCATGGATGGTGACGATCCCGAGGTCCCACGGACCGAGCTGGAGGTAGGGCAGAGTCCCGAACACGGCGCAAGAACCCCTAACTGCTCGCGTTTGTTCCTCAGAACTGCGAGCCCAGCTGGAAGTATACGCCGCCTTTCGCGTCCGTCGGCGAGAAGTCTTCGGCCTTCGGCTTTACCACCGGATACGCGTAGCCGAGGCGCAGGGTCAGCGGCAGCGCGTACGCCAGGATCAGATCGGCCCTGAGCTCGGCGCCGAGCCCGACGGCGAACGGATCGAAGAAGCGATCTTTGATCGCGTCGAGGGTCACCTTGTCGAACGTGCGCCCGAAGTCCGCGAACAGTCCCACGTGGACCACGCGGACCGCGATCGGCAGGGTCCCGAGCCCGCGATCGACGCGGAACAACGGCGCCCGGTACTCGACCGATCCCGAGATCACGCCGGTGCCCGTGAGCGCGTCGACCGGGAGCCCGCGCAGGCTGTAGCTGTTCTCCGTGGTGGTGGTGAGCAGGCTCTGGCCCGCGTCGCCGCCCAGCGTGAACAGCTCGACGGTGTCGGGACCCGCGCCGAAGCCGACCCCGAGGCGCGCGGCCAGCACGTGGTTCTTGGCCCAGCGCCAGGGCCAGGGGATGTCGAGGTAGTAGCGGCCCTCGGCGGTGAGGAGGAACTGCTCGTAGTCGCTGCCGAGGCCTCTCGAGTACGCGCTCAGCCCGATGCCGAACGTCGGTCCCCGCTCGAGCGAGATCGAGTATGGGAACGCACGCACGTTCCCGTAGGTATAGCCGAGCGTGACCCGGGCGAAGTTGCCCGCCCTCGGCCGGCCCACCACCACGGTGGTCTCGGGGATGTCGTTGAGGAGATGTCGGTTCTCGAAGCGGTAGCCGAGGCTGATGAGGTGGCGCTGCAGCACCGGCAGCGAGATCGCGACCTGCGCCGTCAGCCGGCGCTCCTTGTAGAAGTCCCTCCGCCCGCAGAAGCGCCGCCCGTCGTCGAGATCGACGGTCGCGTCCGGTCCGCCCGGGCAGTCGGTGAGTGGATCCACTGGATCGAAGAACGACAGCCCATAGGCGCGCGCGTTGGCGCCGGCGAGGAAGGCGAAGGTCGGCTCGAACACGTCGAGGAAGTAGGCCGCATCGCCGCCGAGGAACTTGGTGAGCGACCCGTAGTTCAGATCGAGGATGTACGTATGCGTGCCGCGGGCGTCCGTGCCGAAGTGGCTGAGCGACGCGAACACCTCGCGCTCATTGGCGGAAACGGACGGGTAGAGGTTCCAGTTGTCGTGGAAGGGGAGCAGCGTGCTGGCCGCCGAGTAGTCGTCGATCTCCCAGCCCTCGGGCAGCGGATCCGGCAGAGGTGTCCCCGCCGACGGCGCCGGCGGCGGGATGTCCGGCGAGCGCGGATCGCGCGGCGGCCAGGCGCGCTCGAAGCGATCGTGCTCTACCGGCGGCTGGAGCTCGATCGTCACCGGTACGCCCTTCTCCGGCTCGAACGGGAGGCGGTAGACGTCGAAGCCGTCGGCCGAGTAGCCGCGGTAGATGATCGAGCGACCGTCGGGCGTGACGCAGGGCTGGAACGCGCCCGTGATCAGGTTGGTGAGGCGGCGCGTGAGACCGGTGGCGGGCTCGAAGGCGTACAGGTTGTAGATGCCGGTCCGGTCGGAGGAGAAGACGATGAACCGGCCGTCGGGCGACCAGGTCGGGTCGGTGTCCTGCTCCCGATCGCG
This sequence comes from uncultured delta proteobacterium, assembly GCA_963803435.1. GTDB lineage: Bacteria > Myxococcota > Kuafuiibacteriia > Kuafuiibacteriales > Kuafuiibacteriaceae > CAWDML01. The sequence goes on from CAWDML010000003.1 coordinate 56,320, forward strand.
CGTGACCTCGCGGACCAGGCGGCCCTCGAGATCGTAGACGACGACGTCGCGCCGTCCGCCCTGAAAGCGCCCCACCGCGATCCGATCGCCGTCCGGTGAGAAGCGCGGGTTCGCGAAGATCACGTCGGGTGCCGCCGGCACGATCACCTTGGGGTGGATCGTGACGCCGTCCGACTCGAGCCAGGCCAGTACGATCCGGTTGGAGCCGTCGGGCGTCTGCACGAACACCAGCCGCTTGCCGTCCTTCGAGAGGTCGGGATCGCGGGCCCGCAGCGAGCCCGAGGGCGCCCGGAACCCCTCCGGCTCATTGGGGTCGAGGTCGACCCGCGTGAGATCGTCCTTCTCGAGGTCGTAGCGGAAGATGCTGTTGTGCTCGTAGAACCGCTGGTTGATCTCGGTCTGCTGGAAGTAGAAGGCGCTGCCGTCCGGGGTGAACGTGATCGACTGGCTGAGGGCGTCGTCCACCAGCGCCTCGTCCTTCATGGTGGCGAGCTCGAGGCGCCGCACCCGCGCCCCGTCGATCGGTGAGCTGGTGGAGAAGATGACGAACTTGCCGTCGGGCGTGATCCGCGGCCCGACCGACTCGCCGCCGTGGAAGGTGAGGCGCTCGGGGACGGTCTCGGCGGGCGTGGCGGTCCTGACCAGCTCGCGGATGCGCGCCGCCTCGCCCTTCATCTCGTCCTCGAAGGCGAGCCAGAGCGACTCCATGCTGGTGTCGAACTTCAGCTTGGCAGGCAGGTACGTGAAGTAAGGGATGGGATCGGACGCATAGGCGCGGTGATAGGCGAGCAGCGTCTCCTCGCCGTAGTGCTCGGCGAGCCAGAGCTGGAAGCGCCCGCCGAAGAAGTAGGCGACGTTGGCGAACGGCCAGTCGGGATACGCGCGGTAGCCCTGGTCGATCGGCGGGAAGCGATCCTCGAGCGCGGCCGTGCGGATCACCATGTCGACGTAGGTGCTGCGCCCGCGGCCGGCGCCGGACGCGACGGTCTCCTCGTAGACCGCCAGGCCTTCGGTCACCCAGGCCGCCGAGTACTGGTTCATCGCCACGTACTTCCCGAAGACCAGCCGCCCGATCCACGGCAGCCCGTAGGCCATGTCGAGGTGGAAGATGTGGGCCATCTCGTGCTGGATGACGGTACAGAGCCAGTCGTCCATGTCCTCGAGCCCGGACACGCGCGTGGGCGCGGTGACGTAGAGCGTGATGACCTTGTTCGGCGTGATGCTGGCGCTGCCGTTGGCGTAGTCGGTCTGGTCGTCGATGACGATGCTGATGCGGCCGTCGGGCTCCCAGTCGTAGCGCTGGACCAGGAACGGGCGCGTATCCTCGGCAATCCGGGCCGCGCGCAGGGCGAGCTGTCCGTAGCCCTTGGGGAACATCACCTGGAAGTGGGGCGTGGTCAGCGTGCGATAGGGGACCTCCGGGTCGTACGGACCGGCTGCGCGGGCGCTCGACCCCGACGAGGCGCAGACGACGAGCGCGACAACTGCAAGGCGCCTTGCGCTCATCCCTCGGCCTTGATCAATTCCTCGAACGCGCGGAGGAGATCCTGCGGAGAGACTCGATACTTCTTTCCGCACAGATCGCAGCCGACCTCGACCGGTCGCTCCTCGGACGCCATCTCCGCCAGGTCCTTCACACCGAACATGTGGAGTGAGGCCAGCACGTGCTCGCGGGAGCAGCGGCAGCGATAGAGGATGGGCACCGGGCTGTCCACGAGCTCTGCGTCGGCGGAGACGAAGTCGAGCAGCGCCTCCGGGCCGTCGATCGTCTCGAGCGCGCGCGCCAGGCCGCCGTCGCGCAACCGCTCGGAGAGCGCCTGGAGCCGGGTCTTGTCGCCGTCCGGCATCGCGTGCACGAAGACGCCGGCGGCCCGCGTGAGCCGGGCGCGCGCATCGAGCACGACGTCACAGACCACCAGCGTGGGTGTCTGGACCGAGCTCGTCAGGTAGCTCTCGAGATCCTCGTCGATCTCGCCGCTGACCAGGGGCGTCGCGCTCTGCGCGTACTCGCCCGAGGTGAGCCGCCGGATCACGGAGATCCGACCGGGGAGCACGGCGGGACCGAGCGATCGGCGCCGGCTCTCCCGCTCGCGCTCGGTGATCGGGAAGGCCAGCTGCGGGACCTTGACCATGCCGCGAGCGGCGCCCTCGTGGGTGCAATCGGCGTACAAGCTGCCGATGCGGCCGCGGCTCAGGATCTGCACGCTCGTCGATCCCGCCGCGGAGCGGGTCAGGGCGAGGAGCGCGGTGCCGGTCAAGAGCCGTCCCAGCGCGACGGTCGAGGTGGCGGCCAGGCCGTGCACCGCCTGCGCTTCGCGGACCAGATCGGTGGTCAGCGCGACCGCGATCTCGAGCCGCGCTTCCTTGTGGGTGGCTCTGAGGCAGACGTCGCCCACTTGGAGGCCAGACTAGCATCGATCTCGGCCTGGAGGGACGCGACCCCCTTGCGCGACCCGCGCGTCGCCCGTGTTCGGAAGGACGTATCGCGCCGGGCGAGATCCTCGATCGCGACGCACGTGTGTTGCGCCTCCACGATCGCGATCGCAGCCTTCACGTGGAAGTGCTCGGCGAGCGCGTCGACGATCCAGCGGCCGAGGTCCTCCTGGAGCACCAGGCGGTGGGCGAGCGTATCGACGAGCCGGCCGAGCCGCGCCAGGCCCGGCGCCCGATCCTTGGGGACGAACGCGACGTGGACGGCGCCCCGCGCCGGCGTGAGGTGGTGGGGACAGAGGAAGAGGACGGGCAGATGGGTGGCGACCACCGGGTCGTCGCTGGAGACGGGAAACCCTTTTCCGAGGGCCTGGGCCGGGGTGGTTCGATACCCGGCGGCGAGCAGGTCGAGGTATGCACCTGCCGCCCGGTCGGGGGTTTCGGCGAGGGCGGGATCGTCGGGATCCAGTCCGAGCGCGTCGAGGAGGGCCCGGACCGCGGCCCGTGCAGCGGCGCGATCCGGCGTCTTGGTCGCATGGAGGACGGATCCTCGGGCCTGCCGCGTCATGGGCGCAGAGACCGGAGAAGGGGCGGGCGGGTCAAGGTGGAACGGTTCCGTTTGACAGCCACCGAAATTTGCTGTCAGGAAGAGTACTTAGCCCATGATTCTCCCCTCGGTGGCAGCGGTGAGCTCGGCCCGGACCGTGGTTCGGTACGCAGAAGCGTCGATGCCGACGCATCGCGGCGACGTCCGTATCCTCATCTACCGAGAGACCCAGAACGGGGTCGCCGATCCCGATCACGAGCATGTGGCGATTCTCTTCGGTGAGCTGTCCAAGGCCGGCGAGGAGGTGCTGGTCCGGGTCCACAGCGAATGCATGACGTCCGAGGTCTTCGGATCGTTGAAGTGCGACTGCAAGCAGCAGCTCGATCACGCGATGGACAGCATGAAGGCGGCCGGTGAGGGCGTTCTCATCTACCTCCGCCAGGAGGGGCGCGGGATCGGTCTCGGGAACAAAGTGCGGGCCTACGCGCTCCAGAACATGGGCGCCGATACGATCCAGGCCAACCATCAGCTCGGGTTCGAGACCGACCTCCGGACGTACGACATCGCCGCGGGCGTCCTCCACGATCTGGGCGTTCGCAGCGTGCGCCTCATGACGAACAACCCGCTCAAGATCCGCGGGCTCGAGGCGTACGGCATCCCCGTGAAGGCGCGACTGCCGATCAACGTGGAGGCCTCCGAGCATTCGGCCGACTACCTCCGGACCAAGTTCGAGAAGCTCGGCCACCTGATCGAATAGATCTCGCCTCGCGTGGACCTCACCCGCTCGGGTGATGGGACCGAATACCCACGAGGCGTCATCTAGCTCGATGACCAACACATCGAGCATCGACTACGACGTCATCATCGTCGGCGGCGGCATCTCGGGGCTGATCGCGGCCGACGCTCTCCTCGAGCGGGGCAAGCGCGTTCTGGTCATCGAGCGGGATCGGTGGGGCGGTCGCCTTCAGACCGAGCGATACCAGGGAACGCCCGTGGAGACCGGGCCGACGTACATCGGGCCGACGCAGCGACACATGCAACACCTCGTGCGAAGGTTCGGCCTGACGACGCTGCGCACGTTCTTCAAGCCCGGCTACTCCAGCGTCAATCACTTCCAGCTCGGCCCCGTCTGCGTGCCGAGCCACTTCGAGGGCACCACGCACGTGTCGGTGCCCGGCATCGAGGACGCGATCACGAATCTCGACCAGATGACGGCGCGGGTGGCCTCGAATCTCGACGAGCCGTGGCTCACGCCGGGGGCCGTCGAGCTCGACGCCATGAGCGTGGAGGACTGGGCGAAGAGAGGGCTCACGGGCGCGTTCTCGATGGTGATGCGCAGGCTCCTCGAGACGTTCGTGCGGAGCATCCTCTCCGTCGAGCTCCGCGAGATCTCGATGCTCTACTTTCTGTACTATTGCGCGCGCTGCGGCGGGTTCCGGTACATGACCTCCGCCGTGGACTACGGCCCGGACTCGCTGCGGATCGTCGAGGGCAATTCCACGATCATCGAACGGTTGGTTGACCGGCTGGAGAGCGGGGGCGCGACGCTCGTGCAAGGAACCGGGGTGTCGACGATCGAGGAGCCGAAGGACGCCGAGTACGTGTGCGTCAGCTTCGGGTCCTCGACCAAGACCGCGCGCTACGTGATCGTCGCCGTGCCGCCGAAGAGCTCGCTCGCCATCAGGTTCCGGCCCGAGCTGCCGGAGGATCGCCGCCACATCGCCTCGAGCATGAAGATGGGACGGACGTTCAAGGGCTTCGTGTTCTATCCGACGCCCTGGTGGCGCGGGGGCACGGAGCACGCGCTGTCGACGCCGGTCGAGCTGCTCGAGCAGATGCTGGGCTCACCACCCCCGCTGACGACGATGCTCGAGGGCGTCCACGCGATCCTCCATCCGCGCTACTCGGGCTACACGAACGGCGACTGCCACCCGATCATCTGGACGATGGACGCCACCTGGGAGGATCCGACCGGTGCGCCTTTGAACCCGGCGATCATGTGGTTCGCCACGGCCGACTTCGCCAAGGCGATCGCCGACATCTTGCCCGATCAGACGGCGCTTCAACGGTTCCTGCATGGAACGCTGGTGAAGCTCTTCCGAGGCTGCGCGCCCGACGAGCCGCTCGGGGTCCGCTGCTACGATCACTATGACGGCGGCGCCGGCGCAGGCCCGGCCGGCGTGCTGCCGCCCGGCGTTCTGACCACCTCCGGCCCTGCGCTGCGAAGAGCACACGGACGCGTGCACTGGGCGGGCACCGAGGTCGCGCTCTACTGGGGCGGGTATCTGGAAGGGGCCGCCGACGCGGGCCTGCGCGCGGCGCAGACCGTCGATCGCCTGCTGGGCGGCGGCGTCACGACCCCGTTCTGGCCGGAGTTTTAGGCGGGTCGGAGCCCGACGCAGAACGGGCAGAGCTCGTCGGCCAGGTGGCGCCGGCGGCAGTCCACGCACCAGAGGATCCACAGAAAGGCGCGGTGGCCGCCCCACGTGAAGTGGTCGGAGGCGCAGGCGATCCGATCGGAGGCGGGCTGGAGGAGCTGCGCGGTGGGGATCTCGATCCGGATCGGGCGGGCGATCTCGGCCTCGAGCGGGACAGAGGCGAGGAAGAGGACGCCGCCGATCGGGGCGCCGCCCATGGTCGAGAGGTCGACGGGAGCCGCGTTCAGCTCGCGCAGCGCGTAGCCGTACGCCGACTCGAGGCCCCGATCGAAGGGAGGCTCGCTACACCAGGCCACGCGGCGCGCCGAGTGAACGGGCGAGGGACCGCGCGCACCGGCCTCGAGCGAGAAGAGGCCGTCCCGGGCGCGCATGCGCCACTCAGGGGCCAGCTCGACCTCGAGGCGGTGGAGGGGCTCCGGCGTCGGGATGAACGGGAGGCGCAGCGGCATTCGAGTCGATTGTGGCCGCGTCCTTTACTTCCCCCCCATCGCCCGAGCAGGGCGCAGCCGACCGGACTGCCTACCGGGCTGGACGCCGCGTCCAGTGGAGTGGACGGTCAACGTCCCTCGCGACAGGGCGCCCTCCTGGAACATCGTTTGCCTCGGGTCGGGCCATGGATCTCGAGGACGCGATCAAGGCCTGGACCGAGAGCCGGCGGTCCGCCACCGACGAGGTCCTGGCCGCAGGCTCGACGCTGGCGGTGGTCCATGGCGCGTCGGTCCTGAGGTCGACGCCCACGATCTCGGACGTCCACGCGCGGACGAGCCGGTCCACGATCTCGGAGTCGGTCTGGCAGCTCCAGGGGCGCGTGGTCTCGGAGCACGAGTCGCTGCTCCGCTCGGGGGCTCGACACCGGTTCGTCCATGCGTCGCGAGAGCGGATGCTCGCGTCGCAGGGCACGAACGAGTACCACCTGAGGATTCTACGACGGAGACCGGTTCGTCGCGCGCCTCGCCGCCGTCGTCGCTCGGGCCTCCGATGGACTCCAGCAGCGACTCAATCGACTCGCCGCCTCCCTGAGCGCGCGCCTCTCGGCGGCCGATCGCGCGTTCCGGTCCGCGCTGCCGTCCGACCCGGGGTTCGCGTTGTTCCGGGGCGACGGCACCACGCAGTTCGCGGACGCGGCCGCGCGCCCTTGGCTAGACGTTCACGAGGTCGAGCTGAGCATCGGCCGCGAGGTCGTGCAGCTCGCGTCCACCGGCGGGCGCCAGGTGCTGTTCTCGGTGCTGGGCGCCGAGGTCAAGCTCACCGCGCTCGAAGGACGCGGCGGCGTCATCTACCTCACCGAGCTGCGTCCTGCGCAGCCGTTGAGGTTGAGCGCGGGTGCCCACTTGACCCCGATGCAGCGTCGCGTCGCCGAGTATGCTGCGACGGGATCGACCGTCGTCGAGATCGCGCGCTCACTGGCGGTCGCGCCCGAAACCGTGCGCACGCATCTCCGCGAGATCTATCGGCGGCTGGCGGTGAGCAATCGGGTGGAGCTCCTGCGCGCCATGGGCTGACTGTACCCATGGACAGGGTCTCCCCCGCGCCGGCCAAAGGCGACGTCCCAGCGGCCAGTGGCCAGGTGAGGCTTTCGGTCGCACTGCCCTACGGGTATGGTCTCGCTCGGCTACGCTGTGACTGGGACCACAGAGCGCACGAGCTTTGGCCGTTTTCGTCTCGTGCGCGAGCTCGGCGCCGGCGCCACCGGGGTGGTGTGGGAAGCGCTCGATCCCGATCGTGGTCTCGTTGCGCTGAAGCGGGTCGGGCCCCTCGACACCGAGGCCCGCGACGAGCTCAAGCGGGAGTTTCGCGCCGTCTCCCGGATCTTCCATCGCAACCTCGTTCATCTCTACGAGCTGGGTGAGTTCGACGGCAGCTGCTACTTCTCGATGGAGCTGATCCGCGGGCAGCGGCTCTTCGATCATCTCCGCCCGGACGGTGTCCCCGACTACGATCGGATCAGGGCGGCGGCGATCGAGCTCACCCGCGGGCTGCTCGCGCTCCATCGCGAGGGTGTCCTGCACTGCGACGTGAAGCCGGGGAACGTGCTGGTGGAGGACGCGAGCGGTCGCGTCGTTCTGGTCGACTTCGCGACCTCGCTCTCGATGGGAGGCAGCGAGGATCCTCGCCTCCATGGGTGGGCGGGTACGCCGGCCTACTTCTCACCGGAACGGATCCTGGGCGGACCGATGTCGGAGGCCTGGGACTGGTACAGCCTCGGCGTCCTCCTGTTCGAGGCGATGACCGGGCGAAAGCCGTTCGAGGATCTGCGAACCTCCCTGGCGGCGTCGGCTCGGCACCAGCTCCGCTACCCCGACGAGGCCGGCGCTCCGCTCGTCGCCGTGGCCAACGGTTTGCTCGAGCGACGCGAGGCCGATCGGTGGAGCGCCGCCGAGGTCCTCGACACCCTGGGCGCGCAGCACCCGCCCTCCGCGCACGCGAAGCGCGCAGGGGACGGAGCGAGCGGAGACCGGTGCGACGGCTTTGCTCGAGCGGGCCCCGTCAAGCCGGCGCTGATCGGACGCCGGAGCGAGCTCACCAAGCTCCGCGCTGCGCTCGCGGGTGCGTCCGACGGGGCACGGATCGTTCGGATCTCGGGGGCGAGCGGCATCGGGAAGTCGTGTCTCCTCGAGGAGTTCCTCACCGGCGCCAAGGGTCCCGACCGGCTGCCGTTGATCCTGGCCAGCCGCTGTTTCGAGCGCGAGTCCGTCCCCTACAAGGCGCTCGACGGCGCGCTGGACGCGTTGGCGCGTGACCAGGTCACCTCGCCGAACCCCGTGCTCTCGGCGTTGACACAGGCTGACGGCGCGCTCCTGAAGCGGATGTTCCCCGCCTTCGGTCGGGTCGCGGTCTTACCGGACGGCGACGCGGGCACCCTCGATCGCCGGCGCGCGTTCCTGAGCCTCAGGCGGATCGTCAGCGCGATCGCCGCCGAGCGACCGGTCATTCTCTCGGTGGACGATGCGCAGTGGGGGGATCGGGACAGCGCCCGCTGCTTGATCGAGCTCCTCGCCGACCCTGTGCCTGCCAACCTGCTGATCGTGTTGGCCCACCGCGACGGGGGTGACCGAGGAGAGTTTCTCGCGGAGCTGCTCGAAGGTCTCCCGAGAGGGATTGATTCGAGCGAGCTCAGCCTGTCACCGCTCGACTCCAGCGACGCGGCCTCGATCGCGCTCGCCATCCTCGGCGCTGATCGCCGTGAGGTCGCCGAGCGCATCGGGAAGGCGTCGGCCGGCCTCCCCTTCGTGGCGGAGGCGCTCGCCCGGACGGTCCACGCGGGACGCGACGACGGCCAGGCGCCGAACATCTCCGAGCTGGTGTCTATCGAGCGGGCGCGGCTCGCACCGGAGCAGCGGACGCTCCTCGACCTGCTCGCGGTGGCCGACGCCCCGCTCGAGCATCGCGTGGTGCTCGCTGCCGCAGGACTCGATCAGGATCGGACCGAGCTGGAGCGGATGGTGGGGCGAGGGCTGGTCCGCATCAACGGACCGCGGCGACGCGACAGCGTCGAGCTCTACCACGACGCGCTCCGCGGCCCGCTCCTCTCGGATCTCTCACTCGAGGCGCGGCGCGCACTCCATCGCGCCCTCGCGGTCGAGCTCGAGCGGTCCACTCGAGCCGACGCCTACCGGATCGCACGCCACTACCGCGAGGGGGGCGATCTCTGCGCCGCGCTGCGCTTCTCGCTGGAGGCGGCCCGCCGCGCGGAGCGAGCGCTGGCGTTCGACCGCGCCGCCGAGAGCTACGCGTTCGCGCTCTCGTGCCGGCTGGGCGCGGAGGAGGAGGCGAGCATCGCCACGCTGATGGCGGGCGCGCTGGCGAGCGCAGGAAGGCTTGCCGAAGCGGCTCCGCTCTACCGGTCGGCCGCGGAGCATCTCCCCGAACGTTCGCTGGAGCTGAGGCGGATGGCGGCCGAGCACTATCTGGCCTCGGGCATGGTCGACGACGGCCTCGCGGTGCTGCAGACGGTCCTCCAGGAGGCGGGGCTCACTCTTCCATCGCCGGCGAAGGCGACCCGCTCGATCTTGCGCTTGCTGCCGCGCGTGATCCTCCGCGGTCTGTTCTGGAGACCGGGCCGCGACGTGCGTGACGGAGGGACTCGCACCACCGAGATCTGCTTCTCTGCCGGCAAGGGGCTCAGCCCGTTCGATCCTCTGGTGGCCAGCACCTTCATGCTGGAGGCCACCCTGCGCGCCATGACCGAGCGCGACTCCGGGCGAGCGGTCCAGGGGATCGCGTATACGGGCATCCTGCTCAGCTACGGGCCGGGGACGCTCACCCGCTCGATCGCGCGCGCTCTGATCGACCGCGCCCATCGGCTCGCGCACGAGATTGATGATCCCACCACCGTCGGCTTCGCGCTCGGCGCGAAGGGCGTCGCCCTGGTGGCCGCCGAAGACTGGCGAGGCGGGCTCCGGTGCCTGGAGGAGAGCCACGAGCTCCTGGGGGCCGAGACGGTCGGGACCAAGTGGGAGCGGACCGCCGCCGCGACCACCGCGCTCCTGGCGTTGATGTCGCTCGGCGATCTCTCGGTGCTGGGCCGCCGGATCGGTGCGCTCCTCCGGGCGGCGCGCGATGAGGGTGACGTGTTCACGATGGTCGAGGCGCTGCTCTACGCCAGCATCGTCGCGCTCGCCGAGGGCGAGGTCGCGGCGTCGCGGCAGCGGATCGACGAGGCCATGGCCAGCTTCACCTCCACCGGCTTCCTGTTCCAGCACTGGGCTGCGCTGAGAAATCGCACGATGGTGTCGCTGTACGAGGGCTCGACCGACCTCGCGCGCGAGCGGATCTGCAAGGGCATCGAGGAGGCGAAGCGCGCCGGGTTGCTCAGCGTGCAGATCATTCGGATCGAGGCGCTCTGGCTGTCGGGGGCCATCGATCTGCTCGAGTCGGGGGCCGCCTCCGAGCGCACGCTCTCGCGGCTCAGAAGAGAACACAGCCTCTGGGCCCGCGGGCTCGAGAGGTTGCTGTCGGCGGGCACCATCCGGCGTTCGAACCTGGCGCGGGCCCAGCGTCTCCTTCGTGAGGCGGTGGAGGCGTTCCGCTGCGCCGACATGGGGCTCTTCGCGGCCTGCGCCGAGCTCGCGCTCGCCGAGCTCTCCGGCGAGACCGAGCGGGCCGAGCGGGTCGCGGGACGCCTACGGGCCCTCGGCATTCACGACCCGCGCCGCTGGATGAGGATCTACGCGCCCGGATTCGCTCTGGACCGAGAGGCTGCCGATGGATGAGGTCGAACGACTGACGCGAGAGCGCGACTTTTATCGACGCCTGCTCGACCTCGCCCATCGCGAGGCGATCGATCCGCTCCTCCAGGAAGCGCTCGATCTCATGGTCGAGATCAGCGGAGCGAGCCGCGGGTACATCGCGATCGACGATCCCGAGCACTGGGAGGACGAGCATCGGTTCTGGTTGGGGAAGAGCTGCTCCGAGGACGACGTCCGGAACATTCGGGCCGCGATCTCCAGCTCGATCATGACCGAGGCGATCGCCTGCGGGCAGACGATCCAGTCCCCGTCTGCGATGCTCGACCCGCGCTTCCTCGAGCTGGGGAGCGTACGCGCGAAACGGATCGAAGCGGTCCTCTGCGCGCCCATCGGCGGACGACAGCCGTTCGGCGTCCTCTACCTCCAGGGACGGGCCGGCTGGGGGCCGTTCTCCTCCGAGGCCGTCGCCTGCGCCGAGATCTTCGCGCGCCACCTGGCGCCGATCGCAGAGCGGATCCTGGTGCGGCTCCGGGACAAGACGCTCGATCCGACGGCGAAGTATCGGGCGCAGCTGAGGGTCGAGGGGCTGATCGGCAGCAGCAGCGCGATGGGCGAGCTTCTGCGACAGATCATGTTGATCGCCCCGCTCGAGGTCGACGCGCTCCTGACCGGCGCTTCGGGCACCGGCAAGTCGGCGGTCGCCCGCGCCATCGCCGAGAACAGCCCCCGGGCCTCGGGCCCGTTCGTGGATCTCAACTGTGCAGCGATTCCCGAGACGCTCATGGAGAGCGAGCTCTTCGGCGCGGTCGCCGGCGCGCACTCCACTGCGGCCGGCGCCATCCCGGGTAAGGTGGAGGCGGCGCGCGGCGGCACCCTGCTCCTCGACGAGGTCGCCGAGCTCTCGCTGGCTGCGCAAGGCAAGCTGCTCCAGCTGCTCCAGTCCCGCGCCTACTACCCGCTCGGCGCCAAGGATCCGCGAGTAGCCGACGTTCGGATCATCGCCGCGACGAACGTCGACCTGTCGGCCGCGGTGGCAGAGAAGAGGTTCCGCGAGGATCTGCTCTACCGGCTCCAGATCCTCCCGATCCGGGTCCCCTCCCTCTCCGAGCGCCAGGACGACATCCCGTCGCTGCTGCGGCACTTCTGCCGGCAGGCGGCCGAGCGCCATCGCTTGCCGTCCCTCGAGCCCTCGCCCCGCGCGGTGGTCGCTGCCGAAGCGGCCCCTTGGCCCGGAAACATCCGCCAGCTCGAGCACGCCGCGGAGGCCGCGCTCATCCGAGCGGCCGGCGACGGCGACGGCGCGGTCGAAGCCAAGCACCTCTTCCCCGGAGCGCCTCCGGAGTCGGTGAGCCAGCAGATGACGTTCCAGGAGGCGACGCGCGAGTTCCAGAAGAAGTACCTGCGCGACACGCTTCGTCGCAACAACTGGAACATCACGAAGACCTCGAAGGACCTCGATGTGGCCCGCGCCCACGTGTACAACTTGATCCACGCGTTCGAGCTGGAACGACCGCTCCCGCGGGGGTCTGACCGGATCTGAGAACCGGTCCTAAACCGGAGGGGTGCTCCGTAAACTGTTCCGTTCGCTATTCCGGTGCGCCGGAACTGGGAATGATTCGGAGGTTTCGGACCGGATCTAAGCTTCGCCCAGAGAGACGCCCCAGCCCTTCGTGGGGACCAGGTCTTCCTCGAGCAGCTGCGTGCCCAGGGCGCCGGCGACGATCTCCACCCGCTCGAGCAGGTTGATCGCCGACATCACCTGCTGGCGCTCGTACTCGTCCTTCAGCGCTGCCGCAGCGATCATGTCCGCAAGCTGTCCTGCATCCTGGAGCTCGGTCAGGCCCTCGAGCGCCTCCGCCTTGTCGGTGTCGAGCGTGGACAGCAGCCGGGCGGCGAGGGCGCGCAGCGAGGCGACGGCGCTGTCGAGGCGCGCGACGTTGGCGGGGACCACGTCTTCGAGGAGTCGCGCACGCGCGCGGCGGTAGGTACGCGTCGGAGGGTGCTCGTCGGCGATGTCGACGCGCGCCAGGCCCTCGAGCACGATGTTGTACCGGCCGTCCGGGAGGCGGGCGGAGCGGCGGAGGACGCCGACGCCGGCCACCGAGAAGACGGGCGGGCGGGCGTAGACGTCGGCCTGGCCGCGCTCGTCGAACATGGCGACGGCCAGGCACCGGTGGCCTTCGATGCAGTCCTCGAGCATGCGCCGGTAGCGCGGCTCGAAGACGTGCAGGGAGATGAACGTGCCAGGGATCAGCACGGTGCCGGGCAGTGGAAAGATCGGGAGCTCCTGGAGGGAGGCGCTGGGCAGTCGCGGGCTCATTCGCGGACTCCGGCGAGCGGGAGGATCTTGCCCGGGTTGAGGATGCCGGCGGGGTCGAGCGTCCGCTTGAGCGCGCGCTGCAGCTCGATCTTCGCCGGTTCGTGCTCGAGCGCCAGGAAGTCGCGCTTGGTGAGCCCGATGCCGTGCTCACCGGAGATGGTGCCTCCGAGCTCGATGGTGGTCCGCATGATCGCTTCGACGGCGGCGTGGGCCCGCGGCGTGGAGTCCTGGTCGAACAGGACGTTGACGTGCAGGTTGCCATCTCCGGCGTGACCGTACGTGGCGACGCGGACCCGATGGCGGTCCGCGATGCGGGTGACCTGCTCGAGGAGCGTTGGGATCAACGAGCGAGGCACCACGATGTCTTCCGAGATCTTCTTCGGCGCGGACTCGGTGAGCGTCATCGAGAGGACGCGCCGCGGCTCCCAGATCCGCTCGCGCTGGGCCTCGTCCTGAGCGACCAGCACGTCGATCGCGCCGCGATCGAGGCACACCGAGGCGGCCCGCTCGAGGTCCTCGAAGGCCCGCTCCGCGGTGGAGCCGTCGGTCTCGAGGATCACCAGCGCACCGGCGTTCTCCGGGAAGCGTCCCGGCGTCTTGGCCCGGACGGCCGCCAGCGCGTGGTGATCGAGGAGCTCGAGGGTGCGCGGCACGATACCCGCGGCGAGGACGCTGGTGATCGCGTGCGAGGCGGCGCTCAGGCCGTCAAAGGAGACCAGCGCGGTCTGGACCGCCCCCGGCTGCGGGATCAGGCGCAGCGTGCACTCGGTGATCACGCCCAGCGTGCCTTCGGAGCCCACGATCAGCGCCGCCAGATCGTAGCCGGTGACGTGCTTGATGGTTCGCTTCCCCACCTGCATCACCTGGCCGGTCGGCAGCACGACCTCGAGGCTGAGGACGAAGTTCTTGGTCACGCCGTACTTGAGCGCGCGCGGTCCGCCCGCGTTGCACGCGACGTTGCCGCCGATCGAGCACATGTTGAGGCTGTTCGGGTCGGGCGGATAGAACAGGCCCTCCTGTTCGACGGCGCGCATCAGATCCGCCGTGATGGTCCCGGGATCCGACACCACCAGCATGTCGGCGCGGTTGACCTCCTTGACGCGGTTCATCCGCTCCATCGAGAGGACGATGCCGCCGAAGATCGGGAGCGCTCCGCCCGACTTGCCGGAGCCCAGCCCGCGCGGCGTCACCGGGATCCGATGGGCGGTCGCCACGCGCAGCACCGTCACCACGTCCTCGGTCCGCTCGGCGCGCACCACCAGGTCGGGCGGGAAGCAGCCCGCGCCGCTGGCGTCCTCGCCGTACCGCTCCAGCAGATCGCTGTCGGCGATCACGCGGTCGTCGCCGAGCTCGGAGGCGAGCTCCCGGCGCGCGGCATCGAGGGCGGTCGAGCTCAGCGCGCGCTGCACATCCGTCCTCCCTTCGGCAACTTCACGATCTCCATCCCCGGTCGGACAGGCGTGCAGCAGGCACGGCCCACCTTCTCCACACCGCCGGCGGAGTCCTTGTAGCGCATTTCGCAACAGCCGGTGGTGTTGTTCCAGCAGTAGTCCCACCACGGCATGCGAAGGGCGCGGTGCTTGATCTCGACGTACTGGATCGCGCGGAGGACGAAGTTGTCCTCCGGCACCAGAAAGCGCTGTCCCTCGATCACGATGGGGAAGAGATAGCGGTACTCACCGAAGAGCTCGACGTCGTCGTCCGAGTGGGGCCCGTCGTAACGGATCGGATCGAGCCCGGACACCCCCCGACTCTCGGGGATCCGACCTCAATGAGCAAGGCCGCTAGGAGCGTGTAGCGCGTAGCGCTTCCGCGAGCCCGGTCCGGGTCCCGGTCCCGGTCCCGGTCCCGATGGCGATCATGCAGCCCGGCGTGCGTTCATCGACTTGATGAGGCGCGTGAGCAGCTCGACAACGCGCTTGAGCTTGGCTCTGGCGGCTTGGACCTTCTGCTCGTTGGGGAGTCGGCGCCTCAAGCAGGTGTGGAGTGAGGCGGCGCTTTCGGTGCCAGAGCGAAGTGCCATCCGGTAGAAGCGAGCCTTCTCAGGTGGATTGAACTCTTCGGCGCCCTCGGCGGTGTTGTTCACGATGGAATCGGATGCCCGCCGAAGCTGATCGCGGACGTGAGCGTGACCGGGTTGCAGTTCTTGTGCGATCTCTTCAGCGATGTCGGCATACTCGACGGCGAGCTGGTAGACCTCGAGCTTCTCGTGATCGAAAGTGACCATGCAAGCTAGCTTGCGGTAGCTCGTCCACTTTGACCAGCAGAAGTTCTTGGAGGTCGTTTCGTCTGGAATCGATCGTTGGGCGGATCGACTTCGACGCCTGGACTTGATCCCATGGTTTCGTGGCGAAGCAATACCGTTCTTGGACTCCGAGACAATGCCCAAGTTGTCGTAGATGAGCACGCTCAGGTGATTGTCGCCGAAGGGGTCAGCAACCAGGCACCTGATCAGCAACACCTCGTCCCGATGCTCCGTGATGTGTTCGGCAACTGCGGCGATGCTCCGCGGAAGATGACGGCAGACAACGGCTATCTGAGCGCGACCAACATCGAATTCTGCGACAACAATCAGATCGATGCCCACATCGCTGTTGGACGCGAACAGAACCAAGACGCGTCGACTCCGTCCTCATCAGCTTCGGAGCCCACACCTGCCTCGCTCGCTCGCAAGCGAATGCGAGACAAGTTGCAAACGCGCGACGGCAAGGCGGTCTACGCCCGCAGGAAGAGTATCGTCGAACCGGCGCTCGGACAGATCAAAGGCGCACGAGGATTCCGCCGGTTCTCGCTCCGCTCCTTCTTCAAGGTACGAGCCGAGTGGACGCTCGTCTGCCTCACCCACAACCTGCTCAAGCTCTACCGATCGAAGCTCGCGACCGTCGCGAGCGTCTGACTCAAGGCAGCCATCTTCAGAATCGGGACCCGGACCGGGACCGGGACCCGGACCGGGGTCGCGTGAGCGCTTACGCGCTACACGCTCCTAGTCGTCGTCCGCCCAGGTTCGCTCGCGCTCCTCGCGGTCGTACATGGTCACGGACTCCATGGCGCGCAGGTACGTCGGAAAGACCTTGTCGGCGAGGTGCTCCATCGGCTTGCCGCCGCCGATCTTGAACTTCTCCTTCTGGCCCTTCTGACCCATGCCTTCGAAGCGCGAGAGGGACTTGTTGAGGAGCTCGGCGCCCTTGAGGTTCTCGTGCACCGCGAGCCGCGTGATCGCGCCCTTTGCGTCCATCGCCACGCCAATCTCTCCCTTGAAGCCGCCGCCGTCCTCGAAGGGGAGGAAGACGACGTATCCCGACTTCTTCTTCTTATCGAGCTGGTCGAGCTTGATCGGATCCTGCGGCACGTAGGCGAGGTTGCCCTCCTCGCCGTCGAAGTCGAAGAAGGTGAAGACCGCGCTCTTTTTGTCGCTTCCCTGAAGCGACAGGCCGGAGGCGTCCTTGATCCGCTCGAGGCCGAACTTGTCGATCTCGTACTCCTTGCTGATGTACCGCGCGGCCTTGGGGAAGAACTCGTCGAGCGTCATGTGGAGCGTGCGCACGTAGGCGACGACGTCCCAGATGTCGAGGTCGTGGAGCTTGTTGCCGAAGGCGTGGTCCTTGGGCTTCTTCAGCCCCTCGCCCTTCTCGAGCTCCGAGAAGAGCTGATCGTTGCGGATCAAGTTCATGCGTCCCGAGTCGGTGAGGGCGATGCCCGTGCGGCCCCCGGCGCCCGCCTCGCCGTGGCACGCGGCGCACTCCTTCGAGTACAGCTTCTTCCCGTTGATCGCGTCGCCCACCATCACGGTGTCGCGAGCCTCGGCTCGGGCGGCGGTGAGCATCGCGAGCGCGAGTCCAATCGACGTGGTCATTCGCATCATCTTCAGCCTCATTTTGTGATGATCGGCCGGCGGACGCTGCCGCCCTCGGGATCGCCGCTGCCTTCCAGCTCCTTCGGCAGCGGCCAGACGGCCACCGGCATCTTGAGCTGGGCCGAGACGTCGTGACCCTCGGCGGTCCGGCCCTTCACCCTCAGCTGGTAGATCCCATTCTGCGTGGGCGTGAAGTGGAGGGCGTACTTACCCGCCGAGAGCGGCACGGGGTGAGCGAGGTACCGGCCCACCATCTCGCCGGCCGGGTTCGTGACCTCGAGGATCAAGCGCGCGTCCTTGAGGGGCACGCGCGTCCCGTACGTCGGGTGTGGCGTCTTCGGGATGGAGTTGGCGAAGATCAGGATCTCGGTGGTCTGGTTGGGATCCGGGATCCCAGGGGCGAAGCTCAGCGAGAACGCGTGGGTCTTGGTGGTGACCGACCAGTTCCGCGTGGCCGGCTTGGCCGTCTCCTTCTTCGCGTCGGGGTTGTCCGCGAAGGGCGGCTTCTTCTTGTCGTCACCCTCACCGGCCCCCATCAACAGGAGCGCGCCCAGGACCACGGAAGCGATGCGTGCGAGCGACATGAATCCTCCTCCTGCTCAGTTGCAGGTGCCGCGTTCGGCCTCCATCTGGATGCGCATGTCGAAGTTCTCGACGGTGCGCGCCAGACCGAACGGACGGCCGTTCACGAAGAGTCCGGGGGTCGACTCGACACCGACCGACTCTCCGAGCTTCTTGTTCTGCATGACCTTGTCCCGGTGCGTGCGGTTCTCCATCGCCTTGTTGAAGGCCTGCATGTCGAGGCCGACCTTCTGGGCGTATTCGCCGAGGTTGGTCTCGGAGACGTCGAACTGGTTGTCGAAGAGCTCCTTTGCCATGTCCCAGAACTTCCCCTGCCGGCGGGCCTCCTCGGCCGCCTCGGCGGCGCGCACCGACACCTCGCCGTGGCCCGAGAGCGGGAAGTAGAAGTACTCCAGCCGGACGTCGCTGCGCCGCTGCAGCAGCGCGTCGAGCACCTCGAACGCCCCTGCGCAGTGCGGGCATTTGAAGTCCGCGAACTCGACAATCGTCACCGGCGCGTGCTCGGGTCCCTTGGCCGGCTGGTCGGTACCCTCGAGCTTCTTCGGGGGGCCGTTGAAGCCCTCGGAGAAGCCGCCCAGGATCTCGGCCTCCACGTCCTCGGTGGACGCGCCGTTCCTGTACTCGTTCATGACGAACCCGGCCATGCGCTCGGAGCAGTGGACGCACGAGCAGTCGCTGCGATTCGCCAGGCACGAGGCGACGGTCCGAGGACAGCCGCAGTAGCAGTAGGTGTCGTTGAGGATCCGGACCGCGTCGGTGCGGACCGTGGGGTCGAGCTCGCCGAGGTCGAGGCCGGGAATGTCGGTGACCGCCGGCTCGTCCTTGACCTCCGGGCTCGGCTTCGCCTTCGGCTTCGGGTCGGCGGAAGCCTCGTGTTAGGAATCGCTGTTTCGGCAGGTCGCCCCCATGACGGAGAGTCCGAGGAGCGCGACGAAGAGCGTGGGCCGAGCCGTCATGGTTGGTCCCTGCCTAACCAGACGCTCGGGCCTGGTCAATTCTTCTTGGGTCTCGCTGTGCGCGGAGACCGCTCGGTCCACGCCGTGACCCAATCCAGCGACGAACCTCGGGATCCCGGCGCAGCGCCTCGAGATCGTCGTCCTCCACCGCCAGGGCCCGATAACGCGTCCAATCGATGCCGAGCGCAATCTGGAGCTCACCCTTGGCACGCGCGATCTGCCCCATCCGCGCATGGAGGCACGCGAGGTTGTAGAACGCATCTCCGGAGGACGGGGAGACGGCGACCGCCCGCTCCAGGATCTCGACGGCCGCCTCGAGCTCGCCCCGACGGACCCGCTCGAGCGCCTCGAGGTTCATGAGGTCGGCGCGCGTGCGGGCCAGATCGATCAACTGGAGCCCGCTCCGCTCACTTTGCGCGTAGGACACCACGAGCGTCGACGTGTTCGGGACGAGGTAGAGGGGTCCGACCTGGACGGTGGCGAGCGCCGGCATCCGCCAGATGACGATGGATTGGTTCACGCGCCGCGCCTCGAGCTGGACCAGACGCCGGCCGCCGAGCGGCGACTGATCTCCGCGAACCAGCTCGAGGTCACCCACCCGCCAGCGATCGCCCTCCTGTGCGAGCGCGGTCGGCGCCTGAACGCCCAGCGCATCCGCGCGCTGCTTCACCCATCGCGACGCAGAGGGCGCTCGTGCGCGATCGATCACTGCAGCCGATGCACGATCTCGAGACACTCGGCGGAGGATCGCTTCGCCGTCGGTCATCGTCTCGAGCACCAGAAGGTCGCCGCGCGGGAGAAAGCCGACCAGGCTGGTCGAATGGAGCGGCGCCGCCGGATACGGCCCTGCCGCAGGGGCCAGTGTCATCATGATCAGCAGAGCGGTGGCCATCGACGCTACACGGGCGTCCAGGCTCATACCCGGAACGCTTCAGGGTGGCGACCGATATCGGCATGGTCTAGCATCGAGCACACGGTCTTATGGCGTTCGACGAGCCCCTCGACGACGAGACCAGCGCCGACGAGGACAAAACGATGGTGCATCGGGTGGACCCGATCACGCCGGAGGAGCCTGCGGATCGCTCGGCCGCGCTCATCTGTATCAGCGGTCGATCGATCGGCCAGATGTTCCTGCTCTCCAAAGAGGAGACGACCATCGGACGGGCACCGGAGTGCGACGTCTTCCTCGACGACGAGGGCGTCTCGCGACACCACGCCAAGATCATCCGCCAGGACGAAACGCTGATCCTGATGGACCTCGGCTCGACCAACGGCTCCTATCACGAGGGCGAGCGGATCCGGTGATGACGCTGAGCGACGGCGCCAAGGTTCAGCTCGGCACCGCCACGATTCTCCAGTTCCGCTACCAGGACCAGCGCGAGATGCAGTTCCACGCGCTGATGCAGACCTTCAAGACGCACGACCCCATGACGGAGGCCTACAACAAGCGGGCCTTCATGACGGAGATCGAGAAGGAAGCCGGCTTTGCCCGGCGACACGGGCAGCCGCTCTCGTTGATCATGTTCGACCTCGACCACTTCAAGCGGGTCAACGACACCTACGGGCATCAGGCCGGGGATCTGGTGCTCCGCTCGGTGGCGCGATCGGTCATGCGGACGATCCGCAAGGAGGACATCTTCGCGCGCTACGGGGGCGAGGAGTTCGCGCTGCTCTGCCGCAACACCACGATCGAGAACGCCTTCATCCTGAGCGAGCGCATCCGCCGCAACATCGAAGAGCTCGAGGTCACCCACAACGGTCGCAGGATCCCCTGCACCGTCTCGCTCGGGGTGGCGTCGCTCGACGACTCGGTGACCCGTCCGAGCGATCTGATCGAAGGCGCGGATCAGCGCCTGTATCAGGCCAAGCGCAAGGGCCGAAACCGCACCGAGTGCGGCCTGTTCGACTGACGTTAGCGACACACGTCGTTGCCGTTGGTGCCGGGCTGGCAGGTGCCGCTGGCGCAGTCGGCGTCGCTGGTGCACCAGACCACGCACTGCGCAGCGCCGCCGGCCGAGGCCGTCTCGCAGCGGGCGTCCTGGAGGCCGTCGATGCCGCAGCCCGGGTCGAGATCGCCCGGATCGAGCCGGCAGGCCTCGCCGAGGTGGCGGGTAGCGGCGCAGGTCGGGTTCGGCATCGCGTAGCTGGGACGGCACTGCATCTCGCCGTTTCTCACCGCCACACACGCGAAGCCGCTCGGGCAGACGTTCGAGGCGGCCGAGCAGTCGATCGCGCAGGAGCGATCGATGAGTCCGCCCGCTCCGATCATCCCGATACAGAGATCGGCGGGACCCCCGCATTGCTCGTCGGTCGCGCAGGGATCGCAGAGCTCGCGCCCCAGCGGCGGAAGGCAGGTCCCGCCGCCGAGCGGGTTGCACACCTCGGCGGAGGCGCAGTCGCCGTCGCTGATACAGCCGGTGCAGACGCCGCCGGCCGCAACGTTGCAGAGATGGTGCTCCGGGTTGAGCGTGCAGTCGGCGTCCCCGGCGCACTGGACGCAGGTCGCCGAGCTCGCGTCGCAGATCTGACCGGGGCCGCAGTCCGTGTCCGCCAGGCACTGGACGCAGACGTCCTCGACGGGGTCGCAGACGCCGACCAGACCGCACTGTCCGTTGGTACACGGGAAGCGACAGACGTGGCCGTGCGTGAGGTCGCAGACCCGCTGGCCGGCGCAGTGGGTGTCGTCGTAGCAGTCGACGCAGGTGAGCGATTGGGGATCGCAGTGGCCGTTGAAGCCGCAGTCGCCGTCGGTTGTGCACTCGGGTGTGCCGCCGTCGGGGGTCGGGCCGGCGTCGGGCAGGATCCCGCCGTCATCGGCAGGGAGGCCGGCGTCGGGGCTCGTGGAGGTGGCTGCGTCGTTCAGGGTGGCGTCCATGATCGGGAGCGCGTCCATGGGGCCACCGTCGGGCGGATCATCGTGCTGGCCGGTGTCGGCGATGTCGGCGTCCTTCTCGAGCGGGCTGGCGTCGGCGTTGTTGCCGGGCATCGCGTCGTCGTCCGATGCATCCGCCCGATCGAGGCCGAAGACCTCACCGCGACCGCAAGCGGTGAGGAGCAGGAGCAGCGTCCATCCGTACCGGGTCACGCCATCGAGTTGCCCACCGAAACCCGCCGGAGGCCATCCTCGACTCGACGGAGCCTACGTGCGGATCGCGTCGACCTCGCCAGTTTCGAGCATGTTGTGGGGATCCGCAGTGTCGGTCTCGGGGAAGCGCGCCAGGGGATCGATGGGCTGACCGGAGGCGTCCCGCGGGAGCACCGCGTTGAATACGGTGGTCAGCAGCTTGTTGTGCGAGGTGGTCCCGTCGATCCAGCCGATGTCGAGATCGTAGACGTTCGCAGGGGTGTCGTTCGTCTTGATCTTGGGTCCGTTCGTCTCCGCATCGAGGCGATCGTCCCAGCGCCCGTTCGAGGAGCAGTCGAACATCTGTCCAGAGCGGAGGTAGCCGCCCGCGGTCCCGGCCAGCACGGCCGTGATCTCGATGAAGTGATGCTGCCGGCCGTCGCCGAACTCGGGCATCCAGACCACCACGCTGTCGTCGAGGAGCTGAAACTGATCGAGGAGCTGAACCAGATCGCGATAGCGGTCGCCGTACCAGTTGTCGATCCAGGACATGTTGCGCTCGACGTCCGGAAGGAAGCCGGGCTCCGCGCCGTCGCTGCCGTTCCGGTGGGAGAGCTCGTGGTGGCGCTCGCCCGGATGCCAGGTGCCGGGACCCGCGCCGGTCGAGTTGAGGCCCATCGAGCCGAACGCCGGACCGCCGGCGCCACCCGACCACTGGATCGTGGCGACCCGCGTGTGATCGCACAGGAAGGACAGCGCGATGATCTTCAGCATGGCGCCGCCGATGGCCGCGAAGTCCTCGTAGCGCCCCAGCTGGTCGTTCGAGCTGCCGTTGTAGGCGCTGACGCCGCCCTCTGGGAGCACACCGTCGCGCGCCTCGGCGGTGCACATCAGGTTCATGCCCTTCATCTCGTCTTCGGTCGACTCGAGCAGGCCGAGCCAGCTCGTGAGCAAGCGCCGATCGGATCCGCCCAGGGGCGCGCTCGTCTGGATCTCGGTCAGCTCCGCGCGCACGAGATCGGCGACTCGCTTCTTCCGCTTGACCAGATAGTCCTCGGCCGGCGAGCCGGAGCTGATCCCCATCAGACGCCGGTACGCCACCCACGGGTTGTTGATCCCCGGATCCGGATCCTCGGCCCCGCGGTAGCTGATGAAGCTGGTGCCATCGCCGTTGCGCGGGTCGGCGTTGGTGCCCACGTGGATCACCAGCGGGATGCGCGCGCCGTCGACGACCGGGTTGATCCGATCGGCGATCGCGTAGTCGATCGACCTGCCGAGCGCCAATCCTGGGCCGGTGCCGATCCCGGCCGCCGTCAGCCGGCAAGCCGTGTTCATGCCGTGGTCACCACCGCCGGCGAGGTCGACGAAGCCCTGGCGCGAGTTGCGGAAGCCGCGGAGCACCGAGAGGCGCTGGGCGAACGGGGCCAGGTTCCGGAGCCCCCACTCGGGGTGGCGGAAGATCGCGCGCGGCACGCCGTTGGTCAGATCGGTCGAGGTGTCGAGGGCCCGGGCCACGAAGGCGTCGGAGCTCAGGGGGCCGAACGCCGAGCTGCCGCCGCCGAAGCGGGTCCTCGGGTAGAACGTGCTCAGGTTGAAGCCGTTGGGCGTCCAGAAGAACACGGCCCGTCGGATCGGATCCATCGCCTGGGCGCGCGCGCGCGCGGCGAACATCGAGAGCGCCGGCAGGCCGACCAGCGCGCCGCCGACACCTTTGAGAAATCTCCTCCGACCGATCATTCTGCCTCCTGCATCGAGCGATAGCGGAACGCGTCGCTGGCGACGAACGCCACCATGAAGTCTTTGATCGAGGTCCCTGGCGTCCGCAGCTGCGCCGCCAGCGCCTCGCCTTCACAGCCGAGCTCGATCGAGCCGTCGGCAAACGTGAAGTCCGCGAACCGATCCACGTAACATTCGGACGCGGTCTTCGAGGCGGCCAGCATCTCGGCGTACTGCCTCGGTCCGTCGTACGGATGGGCCTCGCCGTCGAGATAGATGGCGCCGGTCGGATCGATCGGCGCTCCGTTCTCCTCGGCGCGCGCCTGTCCGATGCCGTCGAAGAGCTCGAAGCCGTAGCCCGCGGGATTGATCAGCTCGTGGTGACAGCCGGTACACGCGGGCGCCGAGGTCATCGCGTCGATGCGTTCCCGCGTGGTCACCAGGTCGGCGCTGGCGTCGGGGAGCGGGGTCGCCTCGGCGCCGGGCGGCGGCGTGCCGATGTTCATGCAGAGCACCCGCTTCAACACGAACGCGCCGCGGAAGATCAGCGAGCCGCGGGAGAAGCGCCCGTGCGTGCCCAGGAAGCCGGCGCGCGTGAGGAGGCCGGGCCGCGTCGCGGCGTCGAGGGTCACCGGGACCCACTCGTCGGTGAAGTCGCCCTCGAGCCCGTAGATGGGAGCGAGCTTCGCGTTCACCACCGAGGTGGGCGAGGTGAAGAGATCGGCGAAGCCGCCGTCATCGTCGAACACGATCCGATCCGCGAACCGGAGCACCTCCTCGCGGAAGTCGACGTCGATCCCCGGATAGAACTCGGGGAAGAGCGAGGTGTCGCGCTGCGTGTTCGACCAGAACTGCGAGTAGGCGCCCACCATGCCGAGCCACTCCCGGTTGGCCTCGCGAACCAGCGGGCGGGCGCGCTCGGCGCCCTCGCCGGCGAGCATGCGCATCGCCTGGGCGCGCAGCCCCTCCACCGTGTCGAGGTCGCCGC
Source organism: uncultured delta proteobacterium (assembly GCA_963803435.1). Lineage (GTDB taxonomy): Bacteria > Myxococcota > Kuafuiibacteriia > Kuafuiibacteriales > Kuafuiibacteriaceae > CAWDML01. The sequence continues at coordinate 80,403 of CAWDML010000003.1, forward strand.
GCTCGGCCGCCGCCAGGAGCACGTCGTCCGGAGGCCCGTTCCAGAGGGCATAGGAGAGGCGCGAGCCCAGCTCGTACCCCGACAGGAGGATGTGGCCGTTCTCGGTGGCGGTGCTCCGCTCCACCCGGAGGAGGAAGCTCGGCGACTGCAGGAACGCCTCGATCAGGAGCTGGATCCCCTCCTCGAACGTACCGCCCGCCGTGAGCTCCGCACGATCGGTGTAGAGCGCCGCGTAACGATCGACCTCCGCGTCGGCCAGCGGACGGCGATACGCGCGCCGCCCGAACTCCACGATGAAGGTCCGCGCGCAGGCCGAGCCGTCCCCCGAAGGCTGACAGGAGAGGAGGGCGCTCAGGTCAGCGCCGGCCGCCACGCTCTCGGCCGCCGACTCGACGCCGGCCCACAACACGGGCGTGATGCCGTCGACCTCGGGTCCCAGCTCGGCGGAAGGATGGACCTCCATCCCCATGAGGTCGCTGACGGTTCGGTCGTACTGCGCAAAGGTGAGGCGTCTCAGCCGCGGTGTCACCGGTGGTCCACGTTCCACGCACGGCGTGTTCGGATCATCTGGGTTCTGAGGATCCTGGGGATCGTGGGGTACCGCCAGGTTGGTCGGCTTGTCGTTCGACGCCGGCACACACCCAGTGCCCAGCGCCGTCAGGGCGAGCGAGGTGGCGAGGACGATCGAAGAGCGAGACATGGATGACAAGGGTACCGCGCGAAAGCGCGCAGCTCGATGTGAACGCCGGGCGGGAGCTGTGGGCGCGGTCATGCTCCGAGAGATCCCGGGTGCGGTGGACACGGAGGGCGATGCTCATTCCAACGCTCGTCGCACTCACGATGCTTTCTCCGGCCGCCCGCAAAGGTTGGGCGGAAAATCACCCGATCGCGCTGGGGTCTCGAGCCTCCGGGTGGGTGGGCGATTACTCCGCACCCGGTCTCGGCGGCCACCTCAAGATCCGGCCCTTCGAGTGGGTGGGCGTGGAGGCCTTCGCGGACAACTTCGCGATGTCGGCCCACGACACGTTCCGCCACGACCACGTGATCGGCTTCAGCCTCTTCTTTCCCAGCCTGCTCGGGAGCCGGAGCTTCTTCGTCTCGCCGACGCTCGGCAGCTGCGTCGACTTCAAGTTCCTTCACCCGCTCGACGGCGAGCGGCCCAAGACGCGCGACATCCTCTTCGGCGTCCACGGCGGCCTGATGTCCGAGCTGTTCCTCTGGCACGGCTTCGCGATCGAGCTGGACGCGACGGTCTACGCGTACATCGGGCACGACACCGGGACCGAGCGCTGGACCTCGCGGATCTCCAACAACTTCGAGGTGAGCTGGAACGGGCTGTTCCTGGGGAGCATCAACTATTGGTTCTGAGAGCGGCACCCTTGGCCCTGCTCGTGGCCTGCGCTCCGCTCGACGGCGCGAGCGTGGCCGAGCTCGCCGACGCGTGCGCCGGCTGTCACGTCGAGGAGGCGGAGGCGCACGCGGACTCACGGCACGCCGGCGCCGCGGAATCCGAGGTGTTCAGGGCGCTCCGCGCGCGGGCCGGCACCACGTTCTGCGACTCCTGCCACCGACAGATCACGTGCCTCGACTGCCACTCCGCCGTCGGAAACGAGGCCGTCCAGAACGGACGGATGCTCTTCGACACCGGCGGTCCGGTGCGCGGGCCCACCGGCGCGCGCTCGGCGGCGCCGCACGCGACGCGGCGCTCGGGCTACCTGCTCAGCTCCGACCTCTGCGGGACGTGCCACCAGGTCGCGGGGCCGGCGGGCTTCCGGGAGACGCCGTTCACACACTGGATGTCGTCGCCGGCCGCCGCGCGCAACCTGGGTTGCAGGGACTGTCACCGCACGCACCGGCGATCCGTCGATCTCGACGCCGGCGCACACATCGCCGTGGCGGGTGGCGCGCTGACGATCGATCACTCGGAGGGCGGTCATCACTTCCCCGACGGCGCCTCGTTCCTTCGCGACTTCGACGTCGTGCTCCGGCGCGAGGGCGCCGAGGTGGCCCGCTTCTCACTGGGTGCGGAGCTCTTTCTCGGGGAGACGCCCGTCGTGCTCCCGACCGACGCCGACCGTGTAGTCCTCCGCGGGATCGAGGCCGGCACGTCCCGCACGGAGGTCGTCCCCGAGGCGGATCAGGCCTGCCTGGAGGTCCGGCGCTATCGCCTCGAATCTTCTCGAGTCCCTGGGGCTGGATCCGGCGCTCGGCGAGGTGCAGTCGCGCTGTGAGCCCGTGATATGGTGACTCCCGGCCTTGATCTCCGTCCGCTCCGCGCAGGGTGAAGAGACCATCCCGCTCGAGGACTTCGAGGCGCGGGTCCGCCAGGGCTTGATCGCGCCCTCCACGCTGGTCCGGCTCCCGGTGCTGACGGGAGACCGCTGGGTCGACGCCCGTGAGCTCGAGCTTTTCCGGCGTCTCTACGCGCCGGCGCGGATCCACTTCACGCGCGCGTTCTCGTTGGGCCGCTTCCCCTGGCTCACCACCACACTGGTCGTCCTCCAGATCGTGCTCTACTTCGGGATCGCGGGGGCGCAGCGGATGCTCGCCCTCGATCCGCTGATCGAGGCCGGCGCCAAGATCCCCGCGAACATCCTCGAGCTCGGCGAGACCTGGCGGCTCTTGACCGCGAACTTTCTCCACCGTGACATCCTCCACCTCCTGTTCAACATGTTCTTCCTGTTCAACGTCGGGGGGACGATCGAGAACGCGTATCGGCTTCGCGACTATGTGCTGATCCTGGTGGCGTCGGCGGTCTCGACGACGGTGCTCTCCACGCTGCTGTCCAATAGCGCCTCCGTCGGCGCCAGCGGGATCGTGCTCGGTCTGTTCGGGAGTGCCTCGGTCTTCGGTTACAAGTACAGCGACATCCTGCCCGCCCGCTATCGAAGGTACTTCGGCGGCGCGGTGTTGCCGTACGCGCTCTTCATCCTCTACGTCGGGCTCGCGAACAAGGACACGGACAACTGGGGTCACCTGGGCGGGATGCTGGGCGGGCTGGCGGCCACCGTGCTGCTCGATCCGAAGCTGCTGCACCTCGGGCGCGCGGTCGAGCGCCCGCTGGTCCGCTTCGCGCCCATCCTCGCCAGCGTCGGGATCGTGGCCGCCGTGCTGATCGCGGGCCCGCTGATCCGAGCCTCCGGGCCGAGCTTCACCGAGGTGTCCGATCCGAAGAGCGGCATCCGGTTCGTCCACCCGGATCGGTGGAAGAGCCTGGAGGAGAACCACCTCGGGTATCCGGCGTGGGGAAACAACACCATCGTGGTCGGCATCGGCGTGAGCGCCGAGCGACGCACCACGCATCCGTTCACGGTGGACGAGGTCCGCAGGCGCTTCGTGCGGGACGAGCTCCGCGCCCGCGAGCGGGACGGAGACATCGCTGCCGTCGAGATCGTGGACGAGCGTCCCTTCCTGATCGAGGGCGGGGTGGGCAAGAAGCTCGACATCACGCTCGAGTCGCGGGTCGGACCCCTGATCACGCGAAACTATTTGATCGCCCGCGGCTACTACTCGTATGCCGTCGTGCTGTCGGCGCGCGCCGAGTGGGCCGACGACTACACGAAGATCTTCGACACCATGGAGTCCGAGATCCGACTGATCGAGCCCGAGGCGCTCACCAACGCCAAGCAGCGGGTCGCGATCTTCCCCGGTCAGTCGAGCGAGCATGTGGAGCTCGGCCATCAGCTCGCGTCGATCGGCGAGGTCCAGGCGGCCGCCCAGGCCTACCAGCGCGCGCTCGAGGCCCTGCCCGAGCTCCCGGAGGCGCTGTACGGCCTGGCCAAGCTGGCGGCCGACTATGAGGGGGATCTGGACCAGGCCGAGGGCATCGCGGCCGAGCTCCACCGGCAGAGCCCGGAGGATCCCGCCTACGCCGGGCTGCTCGCGGATCTCCGCAATCGTCTGGGGCAGATCGACGGTGCCTGTGCGGTTCTTCAGGAGACGCTCGACCGGGTCTCGGATCCGCCGGAGGATCTGAGGGAGCGTCTGGTCCGGCTGGGCTGCCGCTCGGGAGCCTTGCTGGACCCATGAGACGAGGCGTGGTGGCGAACGCGAACGACGGACTCCTCGCGCGCCTCTCGGCGTTCGTCGGGCGCTTTCGGGTCTTCTTCGTCCCCTTCGGCCTCTTTTCGATCCTCGCCATCGGCATCCACTCCGGGAGCGATCACATCGACGACGTCACGTACGCCTGCCTCAACGTCCTCGATCGCCTCCTCGACGGCGTCTTCGCCGCGGTGATCCGGGCCGTCTGGAGCTTCTTCGGCTCGCCGGAGGCCACCACCCAGGCTGCGATCTTCTGGGCGGTCGATCTGATCGATCTCGAGGTGAAGGACGGCATCGCTCGCTTCGCCGCGCTGATCGTCGAGCTCCTCGCCGACGTGATCCTGGCGCTCCCGGTGTTCCTCTACCGCGAGCGCGACGTCTCGCTGGTCGGCGTGGTGCGGAAGACGATGAAGGATCCCACCGTCCTTCGTGTGGTGGCGCCGATCTCCGGCGCGCTCGCCAGCCTCGCCGGCGTCCTCATCGTCACCCGCGAGATCCAGGTCTTCACCAGCGCCGAGCTCCTCTCCATCAAGACGGCGACCTCGCTCGCCGGCTGGGCCGCCAGCTTCGCGGGCCTCCTGGCGCTGGTCCTGGTGAGCTGGCGTCTCGGGTGGGTCGTCACCGTCGCCTCGATCCGCTGGGCCGAGTCCCGCGCGATCGAGGACGAGCGCAACCGCGTCCCCGAGAAGACGCGTCGCCTCCGAGGGTGGTTCACCGCGCTGATCGCGCTCCCGATCTCCTGCTTCGCCTTCGTCGACGCCATCGCGGTCATCGGCCGCATCCAGGCGCTGCTCCCTGGCTGAGGTCATCAGATGGTCGATCCCAGCGGCGAGATGCAGAAGCTCAGTCGGCTCATCGAAGAGATGAGGAAGAAGGCGGACGGGACCGCCACCACGCCGGCCGTTCTCCCCCCGCCGAAGCGGAAGCGCCCCCGGGGCGGCCTCCTCGATCTGATCGCGGTCAGCATGGCGATCTACACCATGATCGTGACGACTCCGGTCGGAGGTCTGGTCGTCCGCACGTTCAACTATCTCACCGGCGCCCGGGCCAAGACGCGCCCGCTGATCGCGTACTTCGCGACGGAGGGGACCAGCAGCGCGGCGGGCGACGCGCGGATCCGCACGATCGCGCGGGCTCCCAAGAAGGAGGATGCGACCGGACGCCTCGCGAAGAAGGTCGGCCTGTCGCCGGAGGTGGCGCACGCGGTGGTGGTGATCGCGTCGTCGGGCGAGCAGGACGCGAACGGTCGTTACCAGGTCCGGCTGCTTCCGGCGGGCAAGTCCTCCCTCGCACAGATCGGCGTGCCGTTCCCCGCGCGGAAGGCGGCCAAGGATCGGGAGGAGGCCCTGATCGAGGGAGTGGCGAAGCTGGAGAAGGACCTCGGCTCTCCCGAGGCGGCGGTGGCAGCGCTCGCCGTCGAGCTCCCGCGGGTGCGCTACGCGGTCGATCGGGCGCGCGCGTCCGGTGCCGCCGATCCGGTGCCCTACACCTCGCTGCGACCGTTTCTCCCTCCGGCCGATCGCGACGACGCCGACAACCTGGTGGACGGCACGTTCGCGCTGGCGATCGCCTATGATCTCCAGTGGCCGGTCCCCGAGCACTACGCGGTCACCTCGGGGTTCGGATACCGGGAGCACCCGATCCTGGGCGGGCGGAAGCTCCACGCCGGCACCGATCTCGGCGTACCAGCGGGGACCGAGGTGCACGCGATCGCCGACGGCGTGGTGGTGCACGCGACCCGCGACGGCATCAACGGGTTGTTCGTGCAGATCGATCACGGACACGGCCTGACCAGCGCCTACTGTCACAACTCGAGGCTCCTGGTCTCGAGCGGCGACAAGGTCCGGAAGGGCGCGGTGATCTCGCGCTCCGGATCGACCGGGCGATCGACGGGGCCCCACCTGCACTTTCAGCTGGAGATCGATCGGAGGCCCGTGGATCCCGAGCTGTTCCGTCAGGGGGTCGAGCCGGTGGCGCAGGTCGCGCCGCTGCCTCCGCCGCGCGTGGTGGCGAGAGCGGTCTTCCGGCGCATCCCGAAGTCGTGGCGCCGGCGCTACGGCCGGGTACGCAGGCTGGTGGCGATCCGCTGAGAGCCGGCATGGAACGTCGGCCAAGGGACGCGCGCCGTCTCGTCGTCGAGTACGCCGCGGTCGTCTCGGTCCTGGTGATGATCGCGACGATCTCGGGCTTTTTCGGCGGCGTCTGGTGGCTGCTGGATCTCTTCTCGCACTTTCGGATGCAGTACGCGGCGCTGGCGCTGCTCTGTGTGGTCGCCACGATGGTTCGGCCCGGATGGGTGACGGCGCTGACCGCGGCGCCGCTGCTCGTCAACGCCGCCTGCATCGCGCCGCTGTACCTGGGAGCGCCCGGGAGGGCCGATGCGCGCGTGACGCCGCTGGTCGTCACCAGCTTCAACGTCCACACCGAGAATCGCGAGAAGGCGGCGGTGGTGACGCTGCTCGAGCGCTCGGGGGCCGACGTGATCTTCGTGTACGAGGTCGACCGCGCCTGGCTGGAGGCGCTGGAGACGATGACGCCGCCGTATCGGATCGTCGACAGCCGTCCCGAGTCCGACAACTTCGGGATCGCCGCCCTCGCGCGGGTGCCGGTCGCGGATCACCGTGTGATGGTGATGTCCGACGCGCTGGTGCCTTCGATCGAGGTGACGATCGAGTGGGAGGGCCGAGAGGTGGTCCTCCTCGGGACGCACGCGCTCCCTCCCGTCAATGCCGCCTATGCAGCCGCCCGCGATCAGCAGCTCGCCAACGTCGGCGCCTGGTCCGAGAGGGAGCGCCGGCCTCATGCGGTGTTCGGCGACTTCAACGCGACGCCTTGGTCGGCGCCGTTTCGCGCCTTGGTCGAGGGGACGCTCGTCGACAGCGAGCGCGGTTGGGCGCCCAGCTGGCCGGCCGGGCAGGGGGCGCTCGGGCTCCTCGCCGTCCCGATCGATCACGCGCTGGTCAGCAAGGAACTGATCCCGCTGTCCCGCACGATCGGCGACAGCGCCGGATCGGATCACCGCGCGCTCACGGTGCGTCTCGGCTTCTACTGAACCTGGAAGCTGGCGGCGGCGGTCGCGGTGCGACCAGACACCAGGAAGAACGACGTCGAGGTCTTCGTGTCGAGGGGACCGAGGAAGTCGCTGATCAGCACGAAGGTGGCGCGGACCGCGTTGGTGCCGCCCAGCAGGTTTTCGATCGTGACCTGGCCGGCGTCGCAGGCGACGGTGGCGCTCGCGATCTCCACGCCCATGCGGGCGGTGGGGATCGTCTTCAGCGAGATGCGGACGCGGTCGCCCTGGACCTCGTCGCAGGTGGCGGGGCCGGAGGTGCTGGTGATGCTCCAGAGGCCGTGGAAGCTCGCCGGGTCTCCGGGATCCTGGAAGAACGCGATGCCCTGATCCGCCTGCGCGGCTTCACCGACGCGAATCTGGAAGCGCTGCGGTACCCCGATCCGCGTGCCCGCCGCGTCGAGCATCTCGGCGAACACCTCGTAGATGCCGGGGTCGAGGGCGTCGACCAGGACCTCGCCGTCCTGGCAGTCAGGGTCCATGTCGAACTGTCCGAACGAGCTCGGCGTCGTGTACAGGTGGATGCGGTCGACCTCGAAGGCGCCGCAGTTCGCGGCCGCGTTCTCACCTGCGATGGTCCAGTGGAAGAAGATGCTCCCCTTGTCGAACGAGCCCTGATCGATCACCACCGGAATCTCGAGCTCCGCCTCTTGATCGGCGACCACCTTGAGGTTCTGGTCCGAGATGGTGAGGACCGAGCCGCGGCCGGAGACGTCGAAGCTGAGCGTCACGCCGTATTGCCCCGGCGTCACGCGCTCGAACCGCACCGTCTGATCGTCGCCGCAGGGCACGTCGACGAGATCCCGTCCGAAGCGCACCGAGGCGCTGGTGAAGCCGAGCTCGCCGCAGTTGAGCGGATTCCCGACCTCATCGACGAGGGACCAGCTGATGACGGCCGAGCCGTACGTGACGGGCGGAGGCGGCGGTGGTTGATCGGCCCCGCTGCACCCGGCGATGCTGCCGAGGACGAGGATCGTGCGCATCGTCCACATGTTCGAGAATCTACCCGCCAGATGCTGTCCTTGGCGTGCGACATCTTGACACCTCGATCGGAGCGAACCATATTCCCGGCTCCCAAACGGTCCGCAGTAGCTCAGTCGGCAGAGCGGGTGGCTGTTAACCACTAGGTCGGGGGTTCAAGTCCCTCCTGCGGAGCTCGAATCGAAAGGCCCCTTTGGGGCCTTTTTCGTTTCGAGCGGGCAGCAGGGCCTCGGTCACGAAGGCTGCGCGCTTCGCGCTCGCCTTCTCAGTTAGCTCAAGTCCCTCGGACGCTCGCGTCACCTCGGGCCTTCGGCCCTCGGTCGCTCGCGGATCGGAGCTCGCTCCGCTCGCGGATCGGAGCTCGAAAGTCATCGCTGCGTGATCACCTGCTGGAGGAACGTCGCTGCGGCGGTCTCCGCGAGGAGGCTCGAGCGGAGGGCGCTGAACAGCGTCTGGTCGTCGAACGCCGGTCGGATCGGGCCGTTGCATCCCAGGTCGCCCGACGCGACCCCGGCCCGGAACGCGCCGTGGCAGACGTCGCTCTCGTCGAGCGTGTCGATGAGCGCCTGGTGGACCGTGCGCTGCGCCTCGACGAAGGCGGTGTCGAAGTCCACGCCCTGCGTCTCGAGCATGGCCATGATCTGCTGAGCCTCTTGCTGGGCCTGACTGCTCTCGATGCTCTCCACCGGGATGATTCCGAGGCGTGTCAGGCCGGCGTCCAGGATCCGTTGATCGTGCGCGTGCGCCGCGATGATGTCTTCCGCGAAGCTTCGGACCAGCGCGTCGGAGGCGAGCTGGGTGGCGAGCGCGCTCTGTTCGGTCGTCGCGACGCTCACGATCGAGACCAGCTGGGCGAGCTCACCTGCGGAGAGGCCGGACGCGTCCTCCGCCACCGGCGAGCCGAAGGAAGCCGGGCGGCTGCGCCCGGTGCCGTTGGGTGGTCCCTCGTTCCGTGCCTCTCCGCCGCACGCAACCACGGCGGCGGTCAGGGCCAGAGGGCACACGGTCGTCTTCCAGCGGGTCATCGACGTCCTTCGGTGCACCCCGCATGCCGCCGGACGCGGTCGGGTCGGCCGGCCTTGGCGTTGGCGGCGAGACGCGTCGAGTGTGGCGTTGCTGGGCGCGCAGATGGACGGATTCAGCGCCGCGCCGAGTCGCGCACGTAGAGCTGAACGAACGTGACCTCGTCGACGTAGACACCATCGACCGGGCGCAAACCGATGCGCGAGAAGGCCGCCTCCTCCGAGGGCGGATAGCCTTCGCGATCCTCGAAGAGCGTGGCTGCGTCTCCCTGCTCGGGTGCGTTTGCGAAGGAGATCGAGCCCGGGAGCGTGCCCTCCCGGACGTACATGCGGTACGCGTCGTAGTTCGTGTGATCGAAGAACACCCGGGTCCCCGGACGAAGCTGGGCGACCTGGTCGAGGAGCGGTCGATTGAGCCCGCCCCAGAAGCTGCGCTGCATTCCGATCTCAGCGCCCCCGCGGATCCCGCCGGCCAGCTCGTTGTAGTAGCCGACACCGTTCGGATGACTGCGGACGATGCCGAGGAGGCCCGGCGCCATCGCCAGCGCCGCCAGCGTGGGGGCCGCCAAGGCGCGATGCCGCGGGAGCGCGTCGGCGAGCCAGCGGGCGGCGTCCACCAGGCCGCGCGCCGCCAGGATGCAGAGCGCCGGCATCGCGTTGTACCAGTGCTTGACGCCGCCGAAGATCGGCGTGCCCGGGATCGAGATCAGCGCGATGGGGAGCAGCGCGCCGATCGCGAGCAGGAGATCGGGGCTCGAGCGACGGAGCGAACCGACCGCCGCGCGGAGCAAGCCGAGCGCCCCCAGCCCCAGGATCGTGGCGGGCACCGTCAGCACCGTCATCATCCACGAGAAGTGCCAAGGGAACGGCGGGTGCAGATAGACCTTCCCGAAGTAGCGGATGGGATAGTGCTCGTGATTGAGGTGGAAGCGGACGTAGGTCGCGATCCGCGCGAACGTGTCGTGCCAGAGCCAGGGCCAGTGGGCGACGAATACCAGCGGCCCGAGCACCGCGCAGATCAAGAGCACACGCGGGATCGCGGGCAGCCGGAGATCGTAGCCGCCCGAGGGCCCGGGCACGAAGCGGAGTGCCCGCAGCGTGTGCTCGCGATGCAGCCAGAGCAACACGAAGATCGCCGGGAGGAAGAGGGCGTTGAGCTTGGTCGCCAGCGCCAGCCCGAACAGGAGCCCGGCGAGGAGCTCACTCCCGAGACGGCCGCCGTCGAGGGCCCGCCAGAAAGACCACAGCGACAGCGTCCACATGGCCGTGATTGGGACGTCGAAGCAGGCGAGGTGGGCGTCGTAGAAGTAGCGCGGAATCGTCGCCATCAGCGCGGCCGCCATCAGCCCCACCGGCGCCGAGACGGTGCGACGACCCAAAAGGAAGGTGGCGAACAGGCTGAGCGCCGCGAAGGCGAAGCCGGTGAAACGAAACCCCTGGGCCGGCCCGGTCCAACCCAACCACTTGTGCAGCACGCGAAAGCTGATCCCCTGGAGCAGCTTCACCAGCGCCGGATGCTCGGCGTTGTATTCGAAGCGCAGCCGGATCTCACCGTCCGAGAACGCGTCGGCGAAGCGGCGCGAGAAGAGCGTATCCCACCAGGCGCCGTACTGTTCGGCGGCCTTGAAGTAGTAGCCTTCGTCGCGGGTATAGCCGGTCGCGGGAGCCGTCGCGGCCAGTACTGTCGCATAACCCGCCGACAACACGACGGCCGCCAGTGTCCACCGTCGCGACTCCACGGTGCGGGACTATAGAGGGCCGAAGCCGGCATGGCGAGCGCTGGATAAAACAGGGGCGAGAGAATAGGACGTGAACGCGTGGAGCTCGCCAAGGTTCTCTTCGACGCCACGGCCGACGCCTTGATCGCGACCTCGCCCGAAGGAGATGTCCTGGTCTGGAACCGAGGCGCCGAGACTATCTTCGAGCTCGACCGTACCGAGGCCAGCGGGCGGGCGATCGAGGATCTGATCGTGCCTCCCGAGGGTCGCGCCCAGATCCGGAGCGCATTCGAGCGTGCCCTCGCGACCCCGGGGCTGATCCAGTTCGAGACGGTGCGAAGGCGGAGGAACGGTCTCGAGCTCCCGGTCAGCGTCCGTATGGAGGCCGTCCGCGATCCTGCGGGCGGCGGGCTCTTCTTGGTCCTCAGCGCCCGCCCTCGGGAGATGAACGCGCCCGAGGCCGTCTTTCGCGGCCTGCTGGAGACGGCGCCCGACGCGATGGTGATCGTCGGGCTCGACGGGCGGATCGTCCTGATCAACGCGCAGACCGAGTCGCTCTTCGGATGGTCGAGGACCGAGCTTCTCGGCAAACCCGTCGAGGTTCTCATGCCGGAGCGGTTTCGCGAGGGGCATCCCGAGCACCGCTCCTACTATCACTCGAGCCCGCGGACCCGACCGATGGGCGCGGGGCTCGACCTGTACTGCGTACGAAAGGACGGCAGCGAGTTTGCGGCCGAGATCAGCCTCAGCCCTATCGAGGTCGACGACGGCACGCTGGTGACCGCAGCCATCCGCGACATCACCGAGCGGAAGCGACTCGAGGAGCGGCTCCAGGAGACCAATCGCCTGAAGAGCGAGTTCGTCGCGAACATGTCGCACGAGCTGCGGACGCCGCTGAACGCCATCATCGGGTTCGCGACGCTGCTCCACCGCGAGAAGGTCGGCCCCCTCACGGCCGCGCAGAAGGAGTACCTGGGCGATGTCCTGACCAGCTCTCGGCACCTCCTCCAGCTGATCAACGAGGTCCTCGACCTGGCGCGGGTGGAGTCGGGCCGGATGGTCTTCAATCCGGAAAAATTTGCAGTCGAGCCGATCGTCCGGGAGGTCTGCGATGGCTTGCGTGGACTAGCGGCGGAGAAGAGAATTCAGCTCGAGTATCGGATTGATCCCTCTCTGCCTGAGCTTTTCGTCGATCTCGCGAAGCTCAAGCAGGTCCTCTATAACTATCTCTCGAATGCGCTCAAGTTCACGCCTGAGCAGGGCCGCGTCGAGATCCGGATCCGCTCGGTCGACGCGGATCACTTCGCCGTCGAGGTCGAGGACACCGGCATCGGGATCGAGCCGAAGGACCTCGAACGTCTCTTTACCGAGTTCATGCAGCTGGATGCCGGGACCGGGAAGCGGTATCCAGGGACAGGGCTGGGACTCGCACTCACCAAGCGAATCGTCGAGGCGCAAGGTGGTCGGGTCTCCGTCGACAGTACGCCGGGCCAGGGCAGCACGTTCTCGGCGGTGCTTGCGAAGGTGATCGAGGCTTGATGGGCGATCCGATACTCGTCGTTGACGACAACGCGGCGAACCTCAAGCTGGCCCGCGTGCTCCTGGTCTCGGAGGGGTATCAGGTCCGCACCGCCGCGGACGCCGAGGAGGCCCTGCGGGTGCTCGAGTCCTTCGCGCCGCGCCTGATCCTGATGGATGTCCAGCTCCCAGGGATCGACGGCCTCCAGCTCACGCGACAGATCAAGGCCGATCCGCGCCATCGAAACATCATCGTCGTCGCGCTGACCGCGTACGCGATGAAGGGAGACGAAGAGAAAGCGCGGGCGGCCGGCTGCGATGGCTACGTCTCGAAGCCGATCGATCCCGATACCCTGCCGGTTCTGGTCGCCGAGCTGATCGCGGGGGCGCCCCGATGAACCGCCGGATCCTGATCGTCGAGGACAATCCGATCTCGAGGAAGATGCTCCGCGTGGTGCTGGAGCTCGACGGCTTCGTCGTCGACGAGGCGCCCGACGCTCGGACAGCGCTCCGGCTGATGGAGGAGCTCCAGCCGGACTTGGTCGTCCAGGATCTCATCCTGCCCGACATGGACGGCATCGAGTTGACCCGCCGACTGCGCGCGCTCTCGGGCGACCGCGACGTTCCCATCGTCGCGCTGTCCGGTTTCTCGATCCGGATGCAGGAAGCGGTGGCCAGCGAGTCGGCATTCAGCGCCTTTCTCATGAAGCCGGCCGACCCGGACCACCTCCTCGAGGTGATCCGGACGCAGCTCCCGAAGCAGCTCCTGGACGCGGATCTAGGGGCTGGGAGGTCGGTGCTGTTGGTCGATGACGATCTGACGCTCCTCAAGCTCGGACGTCTTCACCTGGAGTCGTACGGCTTTCGAGTGTTCGTGGCCGCCGGCGGAGAGGCGGCCCTCGAGGTGGCGCGGCGCGAGCGACCCGACGCGGTGGTCAGCGACATCTTGATGCGCGGTATGGACGGCTTCCAGCTCTGCATGGCCATACGCGCCGACCCGCAGCTCGGCCATCTGCCGGTGTTCTTGATCTCCTCGCAGTACGGAGAGCCGGAGGATCGCGTGCTGGCGACCCGCGTGGGCGCCGACGCGCTCTTCGGGCGCAGCCCCGACTATCGGGAGGTCGCCGAGGCCGTGGTGCGCGGGCTCGAGCGCGGTCCGACCGGATCCCGGGCCAGCGGCGATCTCGAGGCGGCGCGACGCGAGCACGGCGATGCCGTCATCCGCCAGCTGGATCGGCAGGTCGAGCTGAACACCAGCCTCGCGCAGCGCTGCTCGATCCAGGCAGCGCAGCTCTCGCTTCTCGGCGGCATCGCGGACGCGCTCACTCGCAAGAGTCAGGTGCGGCTGGTCCTCGGCGATGTCCTCGCCGCCTGTCTCGACGCCGCCGGCATCTCTCGAGGTGTGCTGTATCTGGTGGAGCCGGGCGGATCGCTCCTCGCCCACAGCTCGATCGGATACGGTCACAGCGAGAGCGACGCGGTGTCGACGTTCTTCGAACATCGGGAGCTCCTCGATCGTTCGATGCGCGAGCAGATCCCGATCACGGTGCCCTCGGAGGGGGTCGAACCGGAGGTGGCCCGCCGATTCCTCGACCGTGCGGGCATCTCCACGGCGCACATCGTCCCGCTGGTGCACGGGAACGAATCGTTGGGCGCTCTGCTGCTCGGCTCCGGCATCAGCGACCTGACGAGCGAGGACCCGGTGGCCTTCGCCCGCGCCATCGGCTTCCACGTGGTGAAGTCGCTCAAGCTCGCGGACGCCTTCGATCGCCTGGCGGCCTCGGAGGCACGCTATCGAAGCGTCGTCGATCACGCGACCTGCGGCGTTTTCTCTCTCCAGCGGAACGGAACCATCGAAGAGGCCAACCGGCTCGGCGCCGAGATCCTGGGCGTCTCCCGCGACGCATTGATCGGACGGAGCTTCCTCGACTTCCTGAGCCCGAGCGACCGCAACTACGCAGCGGTTCGCTTCCTGCGCCGGGTGGGCCAGGGCGCCGAGCTGTTCACCGAGATCACGATCGAGCGGCCGGACGGCCGCCGGGTGGTGGCCGAATTCTCACCGGCGCTGGTCGAGGCCGGCGGCCAGCATTTCGTGATCGCGGTGGCGACCGACGTCACCGAGCGGAACAGCCTCCGCGAGCAGGCTGTGCTCAACGACAAGCTGGCGACCGTCGGCACGCTCGCCGCCGGCGTCGCGCACGAGATCAACAATCCGATCGCGTTCGTCCTGGCGAACCTCACCTTTCTCCAGGAGGAGATCGACCGGGTGAAGGCCTCTGCGGAGGGCGGGGTGCCGCCCGAGCTCGACGCCTTCCTCGATCAAGCCCGGGAGATCGTCCGAGAGTCCCTTGGGGGCACTGAGCGGGTACGCGATATCGTGAGGGGGATGAAGGGATTCGCGCGCGTCGACGATTCGGAGGTGGCGTCCGTGGACGTGAACCAGATCCTCGATGCTGCCGCGAACATGGTGTCGCACGAGATCCGCTATCGCGCACGGCTGGAGAAGGACTACCAGGAGCTACCCAGGCTGGTGGGGAGCCCGGGCAAGCTCACGCAGGTCTTCGTGAACCTGATCGTGAACGCAGCCCACGCCATCCGCCCCGGCTCGACGGAGGAGAACACCGTCCGGGTGCGGACGAGCCGCGACGACGAGCGGATTCGTGTCGAGGTCAGCGACACCGGCTCCGGGATCCCACCGGACGTCCTGCCCCGGATCTTCGACCCCTTCTTCACCACCAAGGGACCGGGCGTCGGGACCGGTCTGGGCCTCTCGATCTGCCACGAGATCGTGCGCAATCACGGAGGACACATTCGCGTCGACACGCAGCTCGGGCGGGGGAGCACGTTCTTCATCTGGTTGCCGCTGCAGAGCGGCTACGTGCTCCCGGACGAGATTGAGCCGGGCAGCTTCGACCTCGGTCCGCCCGCGCGGGTGCTGGTGGTGGACGACGAGCCGTTCCTGCTGCGCGCCGTCTCTCGGATGCTGTCGTCCACGCACGACGTCACGGTCGCCGAGGGCGGCCGCGCCGCGCTCGAGATCCTGTCCTCGGGCGCCAGCTTCGAGCTCATGATCACGGATCTCATGATGCCGGACGTCAGCGGCATCGAGCTGTACCGGTTCGTGTCCGAGCAACACCCGGAGCTCGCACGCCAGTGCCTGTTCATGACCGGCGGGGCCTTCGCCCAGGACGCGCAGGATTTCCTGAAGGAGACCGATCTTCCGCGGATCTCCAAGCCGTTCACGGCGGAGGAGCTCGCCGGGATGCTGGGGCGCGTCCGCGATCAGCGATCGCCGGCGAGGTGAGACTCGACGAACCAGAGCATCTTGTCGGCGTCACGCGAGATCTCGGTGAAGAGGTCGGCGGTGTCGGCGTCGCGGGCCTCGCTCGCGTGGTCGATCCCATCGCGGACCGACTTCGCGAACACCGAGAGGGCACGTCCGATCGCGTCGAGGTGGTCGCGCCCGGCGGTGATGTCGAGACCGTACGCCAGGAGCTTCGTTCGCTCGGACACCACGCTCAGCGTTCCTTCGGCCGTGCCGCCGAGCTGCACGATCCGCTCGGCGAGGTCGTCCACCCAGCCGCCCGCCTCCTCGTACAGCTTGTCGAAGAGCTCGTGGAGCTGGAGGAAGTGTGGGCCCTTCACGTTCCAGTGGGCCTGCTTGGCCTGGAGCGACAGATCGATGGCGCTCGCAAGATTTTCGTTCAGGAGCGCGACGCACCGCTCGCGTGTGGTCTCGGGGAGATCGTTCTTGGTGGGATGGAGCTTCTTCATGGCGGCCGGAAGATAGGTCCGGACCCTGGGTTCGACAAGGTTATCGTGACGACCGCGCAGGACGTGCCGTTTTCGAACGTCCGATTCCGGGCGGAGCGTATTGCGCTGTCGGAGACCGCCCGCCCCGTAGCACGGACCGACGGGGAAGTGCTAAGAGAAACGCGGCGTTCGGCTCGGGGCGCCCGGCGTTCGTGGAGATGGGAGCTGGATCCACCTCAAGCGACCGGAGACCTGGGCGATCTCCCGAGTAGGTATGGTACGGAAGCGCAAGGGGGCCGAGCGCTCGGGTCAGGTCGTCCTGGTTGTCGACGACAATCCGGAGTTTCTCCAGTCAACCAAGCGCATCCTGGAGGTGGCCGGCCATCAGGCGCTGGTCGCGTCGAGCGGGCGCATCGCGCTGCATATCCTCCGCGACCGGCCGGTCGATCTGGTCCTGGTGGACTACCTGATGCCGGGCATGACCGGAGAAGAGATGGTCCGCGAGCTCCGGCGGTTCAATCAGACGGTGCAAGTCGTCTTGCAGACCGGATATGCGGAGGAGAATCCGCCTCACGAGCTCCTGCGCAGGCTCGACATCCAGGGTTATCACGAGAAGAGCGATGGACCCGACAAGCTCCTGCTCTGGGTGGACATCGGCCTCAAGAGCGCGCGCACCATGAGGTACCTCGAGGAGCGCCGCCGCGCCCTGCGCTTCGTCCTCGACGCCACGCCCGCGATGCACCGCGCTCAGCCGGTCGACGAGCTCCTGCAAGTCATCTTGCAAAAGATGTGCGCACTGGTCTTCGGCGCCGCCTCGTCCTCGGGTCCGGACGGCTTCCTGGCGGTGATGGAGGAGGGCACGCTCTCCGAGGTAGGCGCCGGCCTGGGGCGTTTCCTCGACGGCGACCCGGTCTCGTCGTCGATCGATCGGGACGTGCTCGACGATCTGCGGCGGTGCCTCGAGTCGCACAGCGTCATGGTCACGGGGGCGGGGCTGGCGGTGCCGCTCTTGGTGGACGAGCTGCCGCTGGGCGTCGTGTACCTGGAGCGGATCCCGCCGGAGGTGGACCTCGAGCTCCTCATGATGCTCGCGTATCAGGGGGCCATCGCCATTCACAACGCCCAGCTCTACGAGATGGCGGCGCTCGACGTGCTCACGCGAGCGTACACGCGGCGGTTCTTCGAGCAGGCGTTCCAGCGCGAGCTGCGGAGCGCTCATCGTTCGCGGAGCCCGCTGACGCTCCTGATGGTCGACGTCGACGAGCTGAAGAAGATCAACGATCAGGGCGGGCACCTCGCCGGCGATCAGGCGCTGGTCGCGATCGGACGACTCCTGCGGAGCTCCACGCGCGCCGGTGACGTTGTCGGGCGTTACGGCGGCGACGAGTTCGCGGCGCTCCTGCCCAACACGGATCTCGTAGGCGCGCAGGTCGTCGTCGAGCGGATCCTTCACAACCTGTCCACGCTGACCGCCGGCGACGCACGGCCCTTCGCGGTCCGCGCGAGCATCGGCGTGGCGGTGCTCGCGCCGCCCGCGATCGGTCCGGCGGCTCGAATGTCCTCGGGATACTTCGATCAGGTCGCCGAACGGTTGATCGCCCACGCGGACTCGTCGCTGTATCTGGCCAAGCGCTCGGGGCGCGCCTGCGCCGCCGACCCGATCACCTCGGGCTGGCCCGCCCTCGACGGCACGCTCGGTCAGTCCGTCCGGCCCGACTGATCGTCCATCTCCGCGATCAATCGGCGCACCAGGACGTCGGTGGGGCCCGGATCCCAGTCCGCCGACTTCTGGAGGATCCGGACACCGATGCGACCGAGGAACTCGAGCGCCGGCTCGGCGCCCAGCATGCAGAAGACCGCCTCCGCCGCCAGCTTCTCGCGCGCTCCGCCCTTTCGCTCGATCACCATCGCCACCTCGGTGATCTCGACAGGGTTGGTCTCGAGCAGGACCTCGAGCTTCCCTTCGGCCTGATACCGATCGAGCTTCTCCCGAGTCTCGGGTCGACCGCGCTTGAGCGCCGCGCCGCGGTAGAGGAGGCGGACCTTGCCCTTCCGGCCCTGCTGGGCCTCCGACAGCATCAGCGCGACCTCCATCGCGCTGTCGCCGCCGCCGACGACCACGCAAGCGGCATCGGCGAGGTCCTCGGCGTCCTGCAGCGCGAACCGGACGTGAGAGAGATCGGCGCCGGGTACGTCGAGGCGGCGGGGTGATCCGCGGGAGCCGGTGGCGACGACGACCTTGAGCGACCGATACTCGGCCGAGTCGGTGACCACGAGGAAGCCGGTGTCGTCCCGTTCGATGGCTTCGACGCGGGCGTGATAGCGGATCTCGATCTCGTCGGCGCGGATCAGCTCTCCCCAGGCCTCGAGGAGCTCTTCCTTGGGGGCGGTGCGGACCGGCAGGTGACCGAGGTTGTCCACGTCGACCGGCTCTGCGTGCACCTGCTTGCCCTTCGCGTAGTCGCGCCGATGGGTGGTCGCGTAGGACGCGTCGCGTTCGAGCACCAGCACCGCCAGGCCGCGGCGCTTGGCGGAGACTGCTGCTGACAGGCCCCCAGGACCGGAGCCGAGCACCAGCAGCTCGTACCGGTAGCCTGCGCGGCTCGCGTCGCCGGGCTTCAGCGCGCCGGCGGTCATGTGATTGACGACGTGGAGCCCGAGGTTGTTGGCGTTCTTCACCAGCGGCTTTCCGGCGGCCTCGCCGATCACGTACAGACCGGGCACGTTGCTCTCGTAGTTCGGATCCAGATCCGGAAGGTTCTGGGCGACGGTCGCCTCGCCGGCAGGCACCACGGAGAGCGCCTTCACTCCGCAGGACTCCTCGCAGGCGCGGCAGGCCTTGCAGGCGTCGATGCGGACCGCCTTGGGCAGGAGCTTTCCACCGTGCTCGGGGAGCGGAACCATCTCGAGCACGTCGAACGGGCACGCCTTCACGCAGGCACCGATGGGGACGCACTTGCCGTAGTTGATCCGGACCTCGTACTTCCCGCCTGGCGGAGCGCTCTCTTCCTTCTCCTTCGCGGCCGCTTCCGACGCACGCACACGGCGCCGCTCGGCGGCGGCGTGTCCGACCATCCCCGAGATTGCGAGGAACATCAGCGCCACGACTCCGAGCCCCGCCTGCGCGAGCGGGCGGACGGGCGCGTCCTCCTTGGCGAGCACGGGTGCCTTGGCCCACTCGTCCCCGTGCTCGCGGTGACAGCGCGCGCAGGGCGCGGACGCGAGCGCCGCTTTCCCCGGGTGGCAGGCGAAGCAGCTCCGGTACGGCTCCTCGAGCGCCTCCTTGTCCGTGCGCTCGTGGCAAGCGGCGCAGCCTCGTGCGACCGCGCCGTGCCGGCGATGGAGCGCGCGGGAGCGGCGAACGGGATCGAAGTCGAGGTCGGCCAGGAGCGCCGGGATCGCGGTCCCGGTCGCATTCGCCGAGCGGCTCCCCGGCGTCTCGGTGACCGGCGCGAAGCGAACGTGGCGATCCGGGTGGCAGGCGGCGCAGCGCGCGCTGGACACGAGCGCCAGGCGGTCGTCGGCGCGGTGCTCCACGTGGCAGCGCGTGCACTCGCTGAAGTCGTGGAGCGGTCGCGGTGTCTGACTCGGATGACAGACGGCGCAGCGGGCCTGGTCGGGGCGGGCGAAGCCGCCGTGGCAGGCTCCACAGCGGTCCTTCGTCCCGTCGATGGAAGCGTGGGCGCTCGAGATGGGCTGCTCGAGGAGCCGGCGTCCTCCGCCCTGGATCGTGAACCCGCCGAGGAGCACGACGCCGGCGAGCGACGCGCCGATCACGATTGGGAGCCGTCGGCTCTTCTTCACGTCCCAGAGCGGTCGCCATCGGGGCGGACCGCCGCGACGGTCCTTCTCCGGCGCAGTCGGGGCGGCGCGCCGATATACCGTCTGATAGGGAGAGACGCTGTCGATGTCGTTCGCGAAGCGGGGCATCTGCTCGTCGCGCGAGGCACGCGCGACATCGATGACGCAGTTGAAGCCTTCGAGATCGATCCGGAGCTCAAACGCGCCCACCCGCACCAGGTCGCCGTTGCGGAGCGGAGCTTCGACGGCGGCGCGGCCGTCGACGGTGACCTCGGCGCCGCCGATGCTGCGGATCATGAACGCGCGACCCACGAAGTAGATCTCCGCGTGGCGGCGCGCGACCGCAGGGTCGTCGAGGAAGAGATCGGCGGTCGGATCGCAGCCGATCCGCACCCGCTGGGCCAGGTGGACCTCGCCGAAGAGGACGAAGCGCGGCTGGCGGAACGCCACCGTCTCGAAGGGATCGGCGTACTCGCTCACCGCCGAGTCGAGGTACTCCAGGACGCTCGAGCCCAGCGAGATCACGTCTCCGTGATGGAGGCGGGCGCGGCTCTCGATCGCGACGGCGTTGACCCGAGCGCGTGGCTCGACGCCCTCGAGCGTGAGCAGCGAGTACTGTCCTTCGTTCCGGCTGATGATCACGTGGCGGAGCTCGAGCAGCGGATCGTGGAGCACGACCTCGCTCTCTTCGCCCCGGCCGAGGAGGAGCGGGCGATCGCCCAGGAGCACCAGCCGGTCGCGGTGCGGGCCGGCCAGGAACCGCAGCCGCGGCCGGTGCGCCGCCTGATGCGCGAAGAGGTCGTCCTCGGTCGGGCGATCGATCACCGCGTAGTCGGTGCGGTGGCGCCGGCGGGTGCCCACCTCGTCGATCGTGATCTCGATGCGGACGTCGCCGATCCAGATGGTGTCTCCGCTGCGGAGCCGTCGCGGGTGCTCGAGCGGCGGCTCGTCCGGTCCCCCGACCCGCGTGCCGTTACTGCTGCCCAGGTCCCGGACTACGCAACCGGAGCCCTGCTGGTCTCGCCGCACCTCGCAGTGGCGGAGCGAGACCAATCCGCTCGAGAGCCTGATCTGGCAGTGTGGTCCGCGCCCGATCACCACGCGCTCGTCGTTGAGGCTGAAGCGACGGCCCTGGTCCGGTCCTGTCTTGAGCTCGAAGTGGATCATGGCTCAGAACGCTCGATAGTAGAGGACCGAGGCTGCGTGGAGCAGCGCGAGGATCACCAGGGGGACGGACGCGGCGATGTGCAGTACCAGCCAGCCACGCCTCAGCTGATAGAGCAGGAGCGAGGCCGCGATCTCGCGATCGCGCACGCGGGCGAGCACCAGCTGCTCGAGCGAGAGGCGCGCCTCGTCCGGGACGTCCCGTCCTGCCAGCGCACCCACCGCGCGATCGCGGGCCAGTCGCTCCTGGTAGCCGGAGGAGAGTCGGGACCGGAGGCTCCCGGCTGCGACCTCGATCGCCGGGGCGAGCTTCGCCAGTGCGGAGTGCTCGGCCTGGAGCTGTTCCACCTGTGTCGAGAGCTTTCGCCGCTCCTCGTGAAGATCCTCCTCGAGCTGGGACGGTCCTTCGAGGCGGGTGATGGCGGACGGCAGCCACCGCTGGAACGCGACGCCAAAGACCCCGAGCACGAACACCAGCGTGACCAGGAGGAAGAGCGAGGAGGTCAGGAACGCGCCCGGATGGAGATCGGCGTGGAGCATCACGGCGACGAATGCGATCGCACCGATCCAGGTATGGGCTCGCGCCCAGATCTTGAACGGCCCCAGCTGCGCTCGCACGTGCGCGATGCGGCGGCGCAGCGGGAGGAGCATCGCCGCCAGCATCGCCAGCAGGGCGGCGCCTCCGAGCGCCAGCCCGTGCGGTGATCCGGGCCAATAGGGTCGCGGGGCCAGCGTGAAGGTCGCGATCAGCGCGGCCAGTATCAAGCCGCCGGCCGTCGGGACACCGCGGCGCCATGCGAGCTGGGCGGGCCGGGTCCGCGCGGTCTTGCCGCTGAGCGCCTCCTTGTCCTTGCCGCCCAGGAGCCCGCGGACCTCCGGGAAGAACTCGTTGGGCTCGAGCCGGATGATCGCGCCGGTCGGACAGTTGTGGACGCAGTTGGCCTCGTCGTACCCGACACACAGGTTGCACTTGCTCGCGATCAGCGGCCGCTCCTCCATGACCCCGTCGAACGCCACCATGCGACCCGGTGTCGGCGCCATGGTGATGTTGCCCCATGGGCACCGGATCGCACAGTTGCTGCAACCGATACAGAAGTCGTGGACGTCGACCTCGCCGGTGATCTTGCGGTGGATGGCACCGGTCGGGCAGCCGACCATGCACTCAGGATTCACGCAGTGCCGGCACGACGAGGTGAAGAGCAGCGTCTGATGCCGCTCCGGGTCGTTGGGATCGACGCGCCGGACCAGCTCCTTCCCCCGGCGGGTCATCCGCGCTCGACCGTGGCGGGCCTCGCAGGCGCGCGTGCAGTTGCCGCAGCGGATGCAGAGGTCGAGGTCGATCGTCAGGAGTGACTGGGCCTCCTGAGCACCGTCCTTCACGAAGTCGTCGAGGAAGGCCAGGATCGTCTCGGATCCGTCTCTCTCGGAGCCGACCACCACGTTGCGGAGTCGGCCTCTCCGCGAGATCTCGGTCTTCTTGAAGTGCTCGAGGAACTCGGGGCGATGCCGCTCGAGTGTCATGAAGTCCTCGCGGGGAACTTGGATCACCTCGCAGAAGTAGGCGGCCACCAGCCGCCCGGGGCGCGTGCTCTCGAACACGCCCGTGACGTCGCCGCTGTTGAAGTAGCCGAGGACCGAGATCTGCGCGCCGGCGGCACGCTCGAGCCGGAGCAGGCCCGACTTCACCAGGACCACCGTCGCCGCCGCAGCACCCTCCTCGAACACCGACGCGTCGCGCGGGTGGCGTTCGAGGCGGGCGCGCGCAAACATTCGCTCGCGCATGCGCTGATCGAGCCTGCCAAAGAGGCTGTGCTGGGCGGCGAACGTCCGGATGATGCGGATCTCTGACTCTCTCTTCAGGCGTTCGAGTACGCCGGCGCCGGGCGCGGCGCGATCGAGGGCCTCGAGGCGCGACTTCTCGATCTCGAGCAGCACGGACGGAAGCTCCGCGATCGCGCTGGTGGCGCGGCGCGCGTTGCCGAGGACGGCCGGCTCGCCCGCGACGTCACCCGGGTCGGTCATGCGATCGAGCACTGCCAGCTCGCCGGTCTCGGTGACACACTCGAGCCGCACCACCCCGCGGAGCAGGACGAAGAGGCTGTGCCCATACTCGCCCTGCTGCATGACGGGCCGGTGCGGCTCGACGCGCCGGACGAACGATCGCGCGGCCAGCTCTCGGAGCAATCGAGGCTCGACGCTCGCGAGGAAGGACACCTGCGCCAGCATCCCGCCGATCTCGGAGGAGGAGGGGACCGCGGCGCCCAGGATCGGCAGCCGGACCGTGGAGAGCCCGTCGCTCACTCGAGACGGATGACGAGCTGGCCCGCGCGTCCCGGCGCAGTCTCGAAGCTCTGTCGGCGCCGGCCGTCGTGACCGATCTCGACCTCGGCGACGTGCTTTCCTGCGGAAAGATGGAGCACGCTCGGAGTGGTGCCGCGCTCGACGCCGTCGATCCAGAGCTTGGCACCGGCGGGTATGGATTGGACGACGACGGAGCCGTTGCAGCGCTCGTAGATTCGACCGAAGCGCTGGCTCGCGACCGTCGCGCGCGCGCAGCCGAGGCACAGCTTCATGAACGATTCGATCGCCTGCGTCACCTCCGGACAGTGCCGACCCCAAGCGTCGTAGGCGGCCACCACGTTGTACACGGTGTCGTACTGAGGATCGGTGCGGTTCGCCTCCTCGAGCAACGCGATCGCCTCGCCGTACTTGCCTTCTCCGATGCGATGAAAGAAGGCGTCGTGGACCTCGTCGCTGACGGGCGCGTCCACGTAGCCCGCCGGAACGGTGCGAGGCTCGGGCCGCATGAAGCTCATCGCGGTCAACGCGGTCACCAGGAGCCCGATCGCGATGGCCAGGTGCCGGATGGGTCGCCTCTGCCGCGAGCGCGGGGCCACCACCGGAACCGCGAAGACCGTGCCGCTCCGCTCGAGGTCGTCGATATGGGAGGCCAGGGCTCCCGCAGAGGAGGGACGCTTCGCCGGGTCCTTGGAGAGCAGACCCATGACCAGCGACTCGATCCGCGGGTCGAGGCCGGGCACGCGGCGCCCGAGCGGGGGCGGGCTCGCGCTGACGTGCTGGCCGAGGAGCGCCGCGGTGTTGCCCGTGAACGGCGGCCGACCCGCGAGACAGTGGTACGCGATCGCGCCCAGGCTGTAGAGGTCGCTCTCGGGCCGCACCGGCTCGGCCAGACATTGCTCGGGCGACATGTACGCAGGCGTGCCCAACAGCGTCCCCGCCAGCGTCGCCTGGGGCCGCGTCGATTCGGACTCGACCTTCACCTTGGCGACGCCGAAGTCGAGGATCTTCAGGGCCAGGTGATAACGGTCGCCTCCCTTGGAGGCGCCCTCCACACGTCGCTCGGATGAGCGCCCTTCCAGGGCGTCACCGCGCGCCAGGTGATAACGGTCGCCTCCCTTGGGGGGCTCGGATGAGCGCCCTTCCCGGGCGTTGCTGCGCGCCGGCTGTCCGCCGACGCGGTCGACGAAGATGTTCGCCGGCTTGAGGTCGCGGTGGATGATCCCGAGGCCGTGCGCCTCTTCGAGGGATCGCGCCACCTGACGCATGATCTCCAGCGCATCGATCGAGTTGAGCGGACCGTCCCTGAGCACCTCCTCGAGCGAGCGGCCGCCCAGGAGCTCGGTCACGAAGTACGGGCGGCCGTCGCGCGTCCGGCCGTAATCGAAGAGCCTGACCGTGTTGGGATGGGTGAGCCGGGCGATGATCTGCGCCTCGCTCTCGAATCTCCGATTGAGATCGGCCAGGTCGACGCCGGACTCGGGCGAGAGGACCTTCACGGCGACCTTGCGCTTGATGCTCAGCTGCTCCGCCATATAGACGAACGCCATCGAGCCCTTGCCCAGACGCCGGACAATCCGATAGCGGCCGTCCAGCGTTTGGCCGATCAGGTTGTCGTCGGGCGGCTCCGTATCGATGACGGCGAGCGTCCGTCCGGCGATCAGCGTGTCGGCCGCCTCCGACTCGTCGAAGCGGTGCGGAATCGGTGCCCCCGCGCGTTCGGTCAGCGCGTAGAGCTCGGCGCCGTCACGCGGACACACCTCGACGCCGCGGAACCGCTCGCCGCAGGTGGGGCACTTCAGCTCGACGAGGCTCGGGTCGGCCGTGACCGCGGTGGGGATCTCGCTGGAAGACCGGATACCCCGGTCGCCGATGTTGCGGCGGGTGGGTGCATCCTCTTCCCAGTCCGCATCCTCCAACGGATCGAGCCGCTCGGTCGAACTCTGGGATTTCGGCCGCCGTTTCACCCGCTGACCATCCTAGAGAGCGTGCGTGAGTGTGTAAATGTGGCCCGGGTCGCGGGCACATGTCTCCCACGCGTCTACACGGTCGGCGTGCTATAGCGGGACCTGTGCTCGGCTGGGTGTTGCCGCTGGCGACCACGATCCTGGCCTACGGCCTCGCAGCGGGCATTTGGAAGAGCGCCGCGCTCACGGCCGGCCAGTTCTGCGTCCTGTTCGTCGTCGTGAAGGTGGTGACGAACCTGGGCGCGTGGGCCGCGTTCAGCCGGAAATCGATCTTCGAACAGGAATCGCGCGCATTTATTCGGTGGTGCGCCTTCGGGCACATCCTCAACGGGCTTGCCTGGATCTGCTACTTCACGGCCCTGTCGACCGGTCCGGTCGCGATCGTGCAGACCGTCACCGCCGGGTATACGGCGTTGTCGGCCGTGCTCGCGCTGATCTTCCTCAAGGAGCGGCTGGTGGCCGTACAGGCCCTCGGGATCGTGCTGGTGATCGCCGCGGCGATGATGATCGGGTACGCGACGGGTGGGGCCGGCGAGGCGGGCAGCGACCGGACCTGGTTCATCGCCAGCATGATGACGATCGCGTTCTGGGGCGGCGCGATGGTGTTCTTCAAGCACGCCTACAACCAGCCGGGTGCCGACGACTGGCGCTTCTTCGTCGTCAACTTCATCGGTATGGCGCTCACCGTACTTCCGTACGGGCTCACGCAGCTCGAAGGCGCGACCTGGGCGCCGGAGGCCCTCGGGCTCGGCCTGGTGATCGTCTTTCTCTATGCGGTCGGTGACCTGACGCTCTTCGCGGCCATCAGCCGCGGGCCGGCGGCGATCGTGAGCCCGCTCTCCGGGCTCTATCCCATCCCCACGATCGTCTACGCGGCGCTGGTGCTCGACGAATCGATCAACGGCCTCGAGTGGATCGCGATGGCGATGGTGCTCGTCGCGATCGTGATGATCGTCCCCGCGAAGGACAACCCGATCCTCCGGATCTTCGGCCGGAGGGAAGAGGAGCGCTCATGAAGATCCTGGTGCTCGGCGGTGTCGGTGCCATGGGGAGCGAGGCGACGCGAGACCTGGCGCGCACCAGCGCGTTCGAGGAGATCGTGATCGCGGACGCGAACCTCGCCAAGGCCGAGGCGTTGGCGCGGGAGCTGGGCGGCGGCCGTGTCCGCGCCGTGGCGGCGGACGTGTCTGACGAGGGCTCGCTCCCTCCGCTCTTCGCGGACTACGACGTCATTCTCAACTGTACCTCGTACGTGTTCGGGCTCGGGATCACGCGGGCGGCCCTCGAGGCGCGCCGGTCGCTCCTCGACCTGGGCGGGCTCTACAACACGCCGAAGCAGCTCGCGCTCGGAGAGGAGGCCAAGGACAAGGGCGTCCTCATCGTCCTCGGTATGGGCGCGACGCCCGGGGTCTCCAACCTGATGGCTCGCGACGCCGCGGACCGCATGGATCAGGTCGACGAGATCCACGTCTCCTTCGCCACCTTTCGCCCGATCGCGCCCTCGCCCGGGCTGCTCTCCACGGTGCTCGACGAGTTCTCGCCGCAGACCCAGCGCTTCTACTATCAGGACGGCGCACACGTAGAGGCGCGACCGTTCGACGGTGCGCGGGAGGTGGAGTTCGCACCTCCGGTCGGGCGGGTCACGACGTACTTCGTGCCCCACTCCGAGATCCACACGCTCCCCCGCTTCATCAGCGGCGTGAAGCGGGTCTATCTCCGCGGGACCTGGCGGCCGGAGATCATGGCCGTGCTCCGGCACTACGGCGAGATCGGGCTGCTGTCGAGCGATCCGATCGAGGTCGACGGTGCGCGCGTCGCGCCCAAGAGGCTGCTGGCCGCCGTCCACCTGGCGAAGCATCCCTGGCCCGACGACGAGCAGTGGGCGTTCTACGTGAACGTCCAGGTGCAGGGGAAGAAGGATGGCGCGCCCACGACCGCGACCTACAACCTCTCGCATCCACCGCCGGCGGAGTGGCAGAAGTCCGCGACCGGTCGGGTCACCGGCATCCCCGCCTCGATCGCGGCGCAGAAGATCGCGCGGGGCGAGGTGCGCGCCGCCGCCGGTGTCTTCGCGCCCGAGGCGGTCTTCGATCCGGTCCCGTTCTTCGACGCGCTGGCCGAGCGGAAGATCTCGGTCGTACGGGAGTCAGCATGAAGAAGGTTCAGATGTTCATCGGCGGCCGGCAGGCCGACGCCGCCGCCGGTGAGACCGAGACGATCCTCGATCCGTCGACCGAGCAGCCGCTGGCCGAGGTCCCGCTCGGATCGGCCGAGGACGTCGATCGCGCGGTGGACGCCGCCGCCGCCGCCTTCGAGGGCTGGGCTGGTGCCACGCCGAAGGATCGGTCGCGCGCGCTGCTGGCGCTGGCAGATCTGATCGACCGGCACGCGGCCGAGCTCGCCGAGCTCGAGTCGAAGAACGTCGGCAAACCGATCGGGCTCGCCGAGTCGGAGATGCCGTTCAACTCGGACAACCTGCGCTTCTTCGCAGGCGCCGCCCGCTGTCTCGAGGGGCGCGCCACCGGTGAGTACGCGGCCGATCGCACCAGCTGGATCCGTCGGGAGCCGGTGGGCGTCGTCGGATCGATCGCGCCTTGGAACTACCCCCTGATGATGGCGGTGTGGAAGATCGGACCCGCGCTCGCGGCCGGGAACACGGTCGTGCTGAAACCGGCCGAGACCACGCCGCTGACGGCGCTGCGGTTCGCCGAGCTGGCTGCCGAGATCCTGCCGGCGGGTGTCCTCAACGTGGTGACGGGGCACGGTCGTCCCGTCGGACAGGCGATCGTCGAGCATCCGCGGGTCCGCATGGTCTCGCTGACGGGCGACGTGGCCACCGGAAAGTCCGTGGCGCGGTCGGCCGCGGAGAGCCTGAAGCGCGTACATCTCGAGCTGGGCGGGAAGGCGCCGGTGATCGTATTCGACGACGCGGATCTCGATGAAGTGGTCGCGAGTGTACGGGCCAACGGATACATCAACAGCGGACAGGACTGCACCGCGGCCTGCCGGGTGTACGCCGAGAAGCCCATCTTCGATCGCTTCCTCGCCGAGCTGGTCCCGGCGGTCGAGTCGATCAAGGTCGGCGATCCGTCCGATCGCTCGACAGAGATGGGGTCGTTGATCTCGGACCGCCAGCGCAGTCGCGTGGCCGGGTTCGTCGACCGCGTGCGCGGGACCGGGCATGGCGTGGTGGCGACCGGGGGGGCGGTGCGCTCGCGCGCCGGCTACTACTACGAGCCGACGGTGGTTGCGGGCGCGGAGCAGAGCGACGAGATCGTCCAGCGCGAGGTCTTCGGTCCGGTGGTGACGGTGACACGATTCGTCCGGGACGAGGAGGCGATCCGGTTCGCCAACGATGTCCGCTACGGCCTGGCCGCGTCCGTCTGGACGAACAGCCTCGATCGCGCGCTCGAAGCGTCGCGCCGCCTTCGTTTCGGCACCGTCTGGATCAACGACCACTGCACGATGGTGAGCGAGATGCCCCACGGCGGGAGCAAGGACTCGGGCTACGGCAAGGACATGTCGATGTATGCGGTCGAGGAGTACACCGAAGTGAAGCACGTGATGGCGCGGATCCGACGAGGATGATCGTGATGCGAGGAGCCGGGATCCTGTTCCTCTCGGTGGCCGCCTGCGCGCAGCCGCAGGCCGCGCAGCCGGGCCCCAAGGCTGCCGCGCCCGCGTCGGCGGCCCATCCCCCGTCGCCACACCCGCTGGATCCGCTCACCGCCGACGAGCTGGCCACCGCGGTCGACGTGCTCAGGACCGAGGGCAAGCTGACCGAGGGGATGCTGTTCCCGATCCTGGTGCTCCACGAGCCGCCCAAGGAGGAGGTGCTGGCGTTCACCAGCGGACAGCCGATCCGGCGGGAGGCGTTCGCGGTGCTCCTCGATCGCGCCGCCAAGAAGACGTTCGAGGCGGTGATCGACGTGGTCCAGCGGAAGGTGGTCTCCTGGAAGGAGATCCCGGGCGTGCAGCCGGCCGTGCTCATCGAGGAGTTCGACTCGCCGAAGCAGCTGGTGCGCGACGACCCGCGCTGGCGAGCCGCCATCGCGAAGCGCGGGATCACCGACCTGGAGAACGTGCAGATCGACACCTGGGCGGCCGGCGTGCTCTCGAAGTCGGAGCGGGCCTCGGGGCTCCGCCTATTGCGGGCGCTCGCGTACTATCGCGGCAAGGACGGCACCAACCCGTACTATCGTCCGATCGAGGGCGTGGTCGCGACGGTCGACGTTGCTCACAAGAAGGTGCTCGAGGTGATCGACACCGGCGTGATCCCGTGGGTGAAGGAGGCAGGTCAGCTCGACCCGAAGAGCATCGGAGCCCAACGGGCGGCGCCGAAGCCGCTCCACATCACGCAGCCTGAGGGCCCGAGCTTCGTCATCGATGGTCACCAGATCCGCTGGCAGAACTGGCGCTTCCGCGTGGGGATGCACCCGCGCGAGGGCGTCGTCCTCTACGACGTCCGCTACGACGACCACGGCAAGGAGCGTCGGATCCTCTACCGGGCGGCCCTCTCGGAGATGGTGGTTCCGTACGGCGACACCGACCCGAACTGGATCTGGCGCAACGCCTTCGATCTGGGCGAGTACGGCGTGGGTCGGCTGGCGAACACCCTCACGGCCGGGCTCGACGTGCCGGAGAACGCCGCCTTCCTCGACGCCGTCTTCGCCGACGACTTCGGCAAGGCCTACGTGCAAGATAAGGCCATCGGGATCTACGAGCGGGACATCGGGATCCTCTGGAAGCACTTCGACTTCGAGACGAGCCACGACGAGACGCGCCGCGAGCGGCAGCTGATCGTTCAGTTCGTCGCCACCATCGGCAACTACGACTACAGCATCCAGTGGATCTTCACGCAGGCGGCCGCGATCCAGGTGCAGGCCGAGCTCACCGGGATCATGCTCCCGAAGGGCGTCGCCGAGGAGAAGTCGAACGGCACCAGCGGCACGGGTCCCGAGCGCTTCGGTCGCATGGTCCACCACAACGTGGTGGCGCCGAACCACCAGCACTTCTTCAACTTCAGGATCGACCTCGACGTCGACGGCTCGAAGAACAGCTTCGCGATCCTCGACGATAAGCCGCTCCCGAAGAGCGAGAACCCGAGCCTCAACGCCTTCGTCTTCCAGGAGACGCGCCCCGCCACCGAGAAGGCGGCGAGGAGCGACATCAACATGATGACGCAGCGGATCTGGCGCGTCTTCAACCCGGACGTCACGACCACTCTGGGGCAGCCGACAGCCTATGCGCTGGTCCCCGGACACAACTCGTTCCCGTATCTCGACCCGGGATCGGAGGTGAGAAAGCGCGCCGGCTTCATCGATCACCACGTTTGGGTGACCCGGTACAAGCCGGACGAGATGAATGGCGGCGGGTACTATCCGAACCAGAGCCAGGACGCCGACGGTCTCCCGGTGTGGACCGCCGACGATGAGCCGATCGCAGGCCAGGACATCGTGCTCTGGTACACCTTCGGCGTCACCCACAACCCGCGACCCGAGGAGTGGCCGGTCATGCCGTCGCACCGCGCCGGCTTCATGCTGGTGCCCGACGGCTTCTTCACCCAGAACCCCGCGCTCGACGTGCCCCGCTGACGCCGCGTCTCGATGCGCGCGGGACCTACCTGCCGCCATCTGCCTCAGGGCTGGTCACCCCCGTCGTTCGGCTCAAGCTTGGCCCCCACCGGCCGATTTGCCTCATTGGCAGATGACCTTGCACCCGGCCATGGAGCGCAGAGCTCGGCTCGTCCGGATCCTCGCCCTGGTCGAAGCGGTCCTGATGCCGCTCAGCGCGCTCACGGTCCGCGGATCCTCGAACCCCGGGCTGGCGCTCGAGGTGCCGAAGGTCATGCTCCCCGGCGCCTGCATCATGTTCCTGGCGTACCTGATGGCCCGGGCCCGGAAGGTCGAGGTGGCCTCGGTGTTGTTCGTGGCGACCCACTGGCTGATCCCGCTGGCCATCGCCTACATGATTCCACACCCGTACGAGAACGACGCCGTCTCCGTGCTGTTCCTGACCCTCGCTGTGCTGGCGGCGAGCCTCCTGATCGGCGTCCGCGGGGTGGTGGCCACGGCGGCCTCCGCGGTGGCGGCGATCGTTGTCCTTCGACTGATGCTGCGGCCCCAGGCGTTCGCGAGTCCCATGCTGGAGACGCTGGTCTTCTTCGTCATGTTCTCGGTGACGCTGATCGGCGCCTCGATCCATCGGAACGGCGAGGAAGCGGACCGCGCAAAAGAGATCCGCGCTCGCAACGCTGAGCTCGAGCACCTACGGGCGAACCTCGAGCATCGCGTCGCCGATCGAACGATTCGAGCTCGAGCTCGCGAACACCGAGCTGACGATGGCCAACGACCTCCTGCGCACCAGCCAGGACCGGATGCTCCTCGCCGAGAAGATGGCCTCGCTCGGACGTCTGACGGCCGGTATCGCACACGAGATGAACTCACCGCTGGCGGCCATCCGCGCCTCCGTCGAGTCCGCCGCGGAGCTGATGACTGAATACAAGGCGTCGATCGGAGACCCCAGCGTCAACGACGACGACTACCGCGAGATCGGCCGCGAGCTCGACGAGTGCCTGGACCTGGCCGCTGCGGGGGTCGCACGCGCGGTGGACTTCGTCCGCAGCATCAAGGCCCAGACCCGGGAGCCGACGAGCAACGACCCCGTCCAATTCGACGCGGTCACTGCTGTACGCGACGCCCTCAGCCTCCTCGGTCATCGGGCCATCGCCGAGAAGAGCAGCCTCTCGTTCCATGCCTCGATGGACCACGCCGAGATCCGCGGCAAGCCGGGGCGGCTCGAGCAGGTGGTGACGAACCTGGTCCAGAACGGGATCGACGCCACCCGCGACCACGGCGGGGGCGAGGTGAGCGTCAAGCTCGAGCGCGAGGGAGGAGAGCTGGTCCTCAGCGTCGCCGACGACGGCTGTGGGATTCCCGCCGACGTCCTCCCGAAGATCTTCGATCCGCTCTTCACCACCAAGCCGATCGGCCAGGGCACCGGCCTCGGGCTCACCATCGTCCACGACATCGTCTACGGAGAGCTCGGCGGCCGGCTCGATGTCTCGTGTCTCCCTCACGGAGGGACCGCCTTCATCGCACGGCTACCGCTCATCGAGGAGATCCAGGATGGCACGCAAGCATAAAACGACGCAGGAGTCCGGCCATGTGGTCCTCCTCATCGACGACAATCCCGAGTACCTGCGCTCGACCGAGCGGATCCTCCGCCGCGCCGGACACCGCGTCCTCACGGCCGAAGGAGGGCCTCAGGGTCTCGAGATCGTGAAGTCGGAGCCCGTGGAGGTGATCCTCGTCGACTTCCTGATGCCCGTGATGAACGGCGAGGAGTTCGTTCGCGAGCTGCGGACCTTCAACAAGAAGGTCCAGGTCATCCTGCAGACCGGCTACGCGCAAGAGCTCCCTCCGGCGGCGATGCTCAAGAAGCTCGACATCCAGGGCTACCACGAGAAGAGCGACGGGCCCTACAAGCTGCTGCTCTGGACCGACGTGGGGCTGCAGGCCGCCCAGACCGTGCGCCGGCTGGAGCAGGTCCGCGCGGGCCTTACGCGCATCCTCGAGGTTTCGCGTGAAGGCGAGCCGCTCGACGAGCTCATGCAAGGTATCCTGCAGCAGGCTACGGCGCTCTTGGGGCAGGGCGATTCCTGTCTGGTCACCGATGAGAAGGGCGAGCTCATGGTCGCCGCCGGTCTCGGTCGATTTCAGCAGGGTCAGCGCGTCGCCGAGCTGCTGGACGAGGAGACGGTCCAGCTCGTTCGCTCCGCGCTTGCCGGCCGAAACCCCATCAGCTCGGAGGGCTGCTACGTGCTACCGCTGGACGCAAGCGATCTCTCCCTCGCCATCGTCCACCTCGATCACCTCACGAACGACAGCATCGACCTCCAGATCCTGCAGCTCTTCGCCCACCACGCGTCCATCGCGATCCACAACGCCAAGCTTCACGATGGGGTCGCGGTCGACGGGGCCACCGGCGCCTACACCCGCCGCTTCTTCGAGCACGCGCTGCTGCGTGAGCTCCGTATCTCACATCGGTCCCGCCAGCCGCTCTCGGTCCTGCGGGTGGGTTATCGAGCAGAAGATCCACCGCTCGCGATCAGCGAGCTGATCCGGCGCTCGACGCGCGCGACGGACGTGCTTGGGCGCTACGGCGAGCGGGAGTTCTGCGTCGTGCTCCCGAACACCGACGCTGCCGGAGCGGGTGTCGTGGCCGAACGCATCGCGAGCGGCCTGGTCGAGGCCAACGTCGGCGCAGCGGCCCTCTCACCGCCCCCCGAGAACGCGCAGATGTCGGTCCCGGAGCAGTACTTCAGGAGCGTCGCCCACACGATGATCGGTCAAGCGGAAGAGACCGTTCACAACGAGGCCTTCCAGGCGGTCGCACTCTCGCTCGACTGGCCTCCTTTGCCGTAAGGTTTGGGGCGATCGGGCCGAATCGATGAGCATGGATCGCGTACTAGTTGTCGACGACGAGGCGGGCTCTCGCGTCGTCACCGCGCAACGCCTCGTCCGCCGGGGCTACGCGGTCGATGCCTGCGAGAACGGCATGACCGCGATCGAGCGGCTGCGCACGCAAGACTACGACCTGATCATCACCGACGTTCAGATGCCGATGCTCGACGGTCTCGGTTTGCTCGACGCCGTCCAGGAGATCGCTCCCGATACAGAGGTGCTGGTGATGACCGGCTTCGCGACGATCGACGTCGCCATCGCCGCCATCAAGAATGGCGCGTACGACTTCCTCCAGAAGCCCTTCACCGCCGAAGAGCTGGTCGCGAAGGCGGCCCGCGCCCTCGAGCACAAGTCGCTCCGAGCATCGGCAGCGATCCAGCAGATCAGCCAGGCGATCTTCTCCACGCGAGACCCCAAGAGGCTGCCCGGTACGATCGCGGAGCTCGCGGTCTCCGTCCTGGAGGCCGACCGCGCCGAGCTGATCGCGCCTGCGCCGCTCGAGAAGCGGGCCCGTGAGCCGACCCTCTCGCGCGCCAGCATCGACTTCCCGCTCTGGTCCGGGACCCGGATCCTCGGGGTCCTCTCGATCGAGCGGGACGAGCAGCGCCGGCCCTTCCGCTCCTCCGATCTGGAGAAGGCCTCGGTGATCGCCGCGCAGAGCGTGCTGGCCCTGGAGAACGTGCGGTTGATGGAGGAGGCGGTGGCGGCCGATCGGCTGTCGACCGTCGGTCGGATGGCGAGCAGCGTCGCCCACGACATCAACAACCCGGTGACCTACCTGCTCGCGAACATCGAGTACGCCCGTTCTCGCCTGGAGGCCACGGATGGGCTGCCGCTCGACCTCGACGAGCTGCGGCAGTGCTTGCAGGACGCCGAACTGGGCGCCCAGCAGATCCGCCAGATCGCGTCGGACTTCAGCGCCATCGCGCGCGACAGCGTCGACCGGATGGAGCTCTTCGACATCAACGAGTCCGTCCGATCCGCGCTGCGCATCGCAGGCGCCGAGCTGAGGCGCCGCGGAATGGTCGAGGTGAAGCTCAGCGACGGGCTCGACGTCATCGGATCGGCCGCCCGGATGTCGCAGGTCTTCGTGAACCTCCTGGTCAACGCCGTCGAGGCGCTCCGGGACGAGGGCGTGGGACGCATCGGTGTCCGCACGATCCGCCGGGACGATCGCGTGATCGTCGAGATCGAGGACGACGGCAAGGGCATCCCGTCCGAGCACCTCTCACAGCTCTTCGAGCCGTTCTTCGGCCGGGGACGCGGGCTCGCCAACAGCCTCGACATCGTCCGCGCTCACAGCGGCGTGATCGAGGTGAGCTCCCGCGAGGGCAGCGGCTCCCGCTTCAGCGTGATCCTTCCCGGCGGGAGGGCTCAGCCGAAGGCGACCTCGCAAGCGGCAACGTGAGGAAGAACGTGCTCCCGGCGCCGGGGCGGCTCTCGACCCAGAGTCGTCCGCCGTGGGCCTCGACGATCCCGCGCGCGATGAACAGGCCGAGCCCGGTGCCTCGGTGCTCGCGCCCCTTCCCGTGCCAGTAGAGCTCGAACACGCGCTCCACCTCCTCGTCGTCCATGCCGGGTCCCGTGTCGACCACGCTCATCAGGAGCTGATCCTTCTCGATCTTCGCGCTGAGCGTCAGCTCGTCCCCCGCGCCGCAGAACTTGATGCCGTTGCCGAGCAGGTTCGATAGGACCTGGAGGAACCGGTCGTAGTCGCAGAGGGCCCGTACCTGGTTTCCTACGTCGAAGCTGCGCCGGATCCGGATCCCCTTCTCACGCGCCGCCGGCTCTTGCCCTTCGACGGCTTCGACCAGGAGCGGTCTGACGGAGCGGAGCTCCCGGCGCAGCGACAGCTGCCCCGCCTGAATGCTCGACATGTCGAGGAGATCCGAGATCAAGCGATCCATCCGGTGGGCCGAGCGCTGGATCGCCTCGACCTGCTTCTTGGGGATCGGCTCCGACCGGATCCGCTCGTTCTTCAGGAGGAGCGCGGCGCCCAGATCGATCGCGCCGAGCGGATTGCGGAGATCGTGGGAGACCACGGCCAGGATCCGATCGCGGACCTCGACCGCCTTCCGGCTCTCCTCGTAGAGGCGCGCGTTGTCGATGGCCGCCGCCGCCCGCCCGGCCAGCTCCTCGGCGAACTCCAGATCGGCCGGGGTGAAGCACCTTCCCGACTCCACGTTGGCCAGCACCAGCGCGCCGAACGCCACGTCGCGCGCGCGCAGCGGAACCACCAGGAGCGACTGCACCCGAAGTCGGATCAGGAGCTCGCGGTGCGGATCGTCGGCCGGATAGCGATCGAGCCACCCCTCGTCCACGCGCTCCACCAGCAGGGGCCTCTCGGTACGGATGACCACCGGAACACCGCTCTGTCCGTCCATGCTCGCCGGATGTCGCCGCCGCATCTCGCGGATCGCGTCCGCCTTCTCTGGGTCCGCGTGCGCGACCGCGACGAAGTCGCCGAGTGTACCGTCCGGGCGCAGCACGTCGACCGCGCACCAGTCGGCGAACTCCGGGACGACCATCTGGGAGACGTGATCGAGGGTCTCCTGATAGTCGAGCGACGAAGAGAGCAGCGTCCCTGCCTTCGCGAGGAAACGCAGCCGCGCCTCGGTGGTCCGGAAGGCGTCGTCCGCAGAGCGACGCGTGCTCAGGAACGCGTCGACGGACGCGAGGATGGATCGATCGATCGCGCGATTGAGTGCCTGATGTGGACCGTCGCCACCCCACATCTCGATGATCGTGTCTCGGAGGTAGGACAGCTCCTCGATGATGTCGCCCAGGGTATAGCGGTTCTCGAGGCGGTGTTGGGCGTGGTGCTCTGCGGAGGGGCGCTCCCACGCCATCTCGGCGCCCTTCGCGGCCGCCTCGACGTCATCGGCGATCCGTTCGAGGAGCGCCGGCAGGAAGTCGGTGAGTCGGTCGTGGGACAGCGCCCGCGCCGACGGCAAGGCTCGCACAGCCCTCTCCCAGCGCGCGAGGATCTCTGCGCGACGCTCGCGCAGAAAGGTGGAAAGGTCCCGCATGACCTCGCCGGGAATCGTGCACCCTGCGTGCCGGCGCGTGGTGGGTCGAGCCTCTCCCCAAGGAGCGTGTCGCTCCGCCGCGGTCAGCAGTATTTCGCGACGAGCTGGTAGAGCTTCTCCAGATCGATCGGTTTGGTCACAAAATCCGTCGCCCTCAGCGATCTCGCTTCTTCCTGAATGTCCGCGATCCCGGAAAGCAGCACGATCGGAACATCCGAGAGATCAGGATCCTTCAGGAGCTCCGAGCGGAGCTGCCATCCGTCCATCACCGGCATCATCAGGTCGAGGAGAATCATGCAGGGACGCCCCAGCTCGGCGAGGCGTTCCAGCGCCTCTTGCCCATTGGCGGCCGTGGTGACCTCGTGACCCCGGGCTTCGATCAAGAACGCGAGATCCTGTCTCAGGTCCACATCGTCTTCGACGATCAGTACGGAGGCTGTCATCGGTTTCGCTCTGGCAACACGACGGTGAAGGCGGTGCCGCGTCCAGGCTCCGAGTCTAGCAGGATGGATCCGCCCACGGAACTCGTCATCTCCCGAACCAACGTCAGACCCAACCCGACCCCGGCGAAGTGCTTGTTGCGCACCTGCTCACCTTGAACGAAGGGATCGAAGATGCGCGGCTGCAGGTCCCGCGGGATCCCTGGACCCGTGTCCGTGACGGTGATCCGATGGGCTCCTCCGTCATACGAGAGCTGGACGCGGACGGCTCCCTCTTGCGTGAATTTGATGCCATTCCCGACCAGGTTGATCGCGATGAGGCGAAGGATCTCGGGATCGCTCTCGACCAGCGGAACCTCGTCCGCTTCGAGCGAGAGGGCGATCCCCTTCCGTTCGGCGATCGGGAGGGCTTCATCGATCACGTCCTGCAGCAGCACGCGGAGCTCGACGGGCTCGTGCCGGACCGCCGGTTTTCCTCCCTCGTACTCCGCGTAGTGGAGCAGGCCCTCGATCAGCCCCTGGAGACGTCCGGCGGACATCATCATTCGCCGGGTCAGATCGCGCTTCGGGAGCGGAAGGTCCTCGCCGAGGAGCATCCGCTCGAGCTGAAGCATGAGCGACGCGAGCGGCGTCCGGAGCTCGTGAGACACCATGCTGAGGAAGCTCGACTTGAGCTGGGAAGCCCGCTCTGCGTGCTCGCGTGCGATCCGCATCGAGGCGAGGGCGGTCTGGAGCTCGCGGCTCTTGAGCGCGATCTCCGACGCCAGCTGCTCCAGGTCCCTGGTCTGGGTATCGAGCTCCGCCTGGAGGATCGCCCGCACGCGCTTGGTGCCGATCAGGTTGGCGACTCGCGCCCGCAGCTCCCCGGCGGCGAACGGCTTCATCAGATAGTCCTGGGCGCCCTCCTCGAGCAACCGGACCCGCAGCTCGCCGTCCGCCTTGGCGGTGAGGAGCACGATCGGCGTCGTGTCCATCGAGCGCTCCTCGCGGAGCTTCCGCAGCACCACGTCTCCTGTCATTCCCGCCATCATGATGTCGCTCAGCACCAGATCGGGCGCGAGCGCGAGGGCTTTTTCCACGCCGGTCGCGCCGTCCAGCGCGGACTCGGTCCGGAACGCGGGCTCGAGCGACTCACAGACGAAGCGATTCATGTCGGTGTTGTCCTCGATGACCAGAACCAGCGGTCGGTCGTCGCCCTTCCTCTCCTTGGGTAGGTCGGCTCGCACGCGCAGATCCTCGAGGGCTTGGAGGGTCTCCTCGTCGACGTCCTTCGCCTCGAGCGTCACCGAGCGCGTGCTGACGCCCTCGGGCGCCGAGAGCGGGAGGACCACCCGCAGCAGCGCACCGCCCTCGGGGGCCTCGTGGATCGACACGGACCCATGTTGGAGCTCCACCAGCTCCTTGACGATCGCGAGGCCCAGCCCCGTACCACCGAACCCGCGGGCGGCGCTGCCGTCGACCTGGCGGAAGCGCTCGAACACGATCTTGCGATGCTCGGGCCGAATGCCCGGGCCGCTGTCGGCGACCTCGAGGACCAGGTGCGCGGGGGTCGGATCCCCGTCCAGCCGCAGCGTACAGCGCACGGTGCTGCCCTCCGTCGTGAACTTGAACGCGTTGGACAGCAGGTTCAGCAGGATTCGCCGGAGTTGATCGGGGTCGATGTCGGCGACCACCGACGGCCCCGGCTCGACGACGAAGCGCGTTCTCCTCTCGGCGGCCACGCCATCGAAGTTGGACGCCAGCACGCGCACCAGCTGAGTGACGTCGGTCCGCGCGTAGCGCGGCGCGACCTTGCCCGCCTCCAGCCGCGAGACGTCGAGCATGTCGTTGACGTGCTTGAGCAGCGTCCGCGCATTACGCAGGATCAAGTCTGCGTCGTCGCGGACCTCCTGGCTCTCGTCGGAGCGGGCGAGGATGCGCTCGGCGGGTCCGCTGATCAGGGCGAGCGGTGTCCGAAGCTCGTGGCTGACATTGGCGAAGAACTGCGTCTTCAGCTCTTCGAGCTCCTTGGTCTTCTCGTAGAGCGTCCCGAGATCCGCGATCGCCGCCTCGAGCTCGATCCCGCGCTCGCGCATGGCCTTCGCCCCCCGGGAGAGCGCGAGCGCGCGCGGGATCAGGAAGGGCAGCATCACCGCGGTGATGACGGAGGCGGCGGCGGTGACCGCCCGGGTCGCTGCGTCGATCCAGTAGATCGGATGCCAGATCTCGTACACGTCCATGAAATGCGTCAGGCCGCAGGTGACGATGAAGATGCCGAAGGCGAGGGCCATTCCCTTGAATGGAACGTATTGCCCGCGCCGAACCAGGTGGGCGAGCGTCGCGGAGATGGCGACGTACGAGAGCCCGATCAGGCCGTTCGTGCCGACCTCCAGCCAGACGAGCGCGGGCTTCCACAGGTAGCAGTGCCCGTGCGGCATGAAGTCACCCATGGCCCCAATGAAAGCTCGATCGCCCTTTCGTGCAAGCGCAGTCCTCGGCGCGAGAGGGGGCGTTTTGCCTCGTCCGAAGGGCATATGCGTTGCACGGCTCAAACGACGGAGGTGATCAATGAGCAAATTCACGGAGGCGGCCTCGCGAGCCGTCGGCAAAGCGCGACAGGCCGCCGCCGCCCTTGCGGGCGAACGGGGAATCTTCAACCGCCTGAAGGGCGAGCACGAGGAGGTCTCGCTGCTGATGCATCGGTGCGCCTCGACCGACATCGGTGAGCGCGGCGCGCGCGAACGGCTGGAGCTCTACGAGCGGATCCGCGCCGAGCTGCTCGCCCATGCGACCGCCGAAGAGGAGGTCTTCTATTCGGCGCTGGAGCAGATCGCGGAGACCAAGGCGCTCGCCATCGAGTCACGCGAGCAGCACGATCACATCGAGCGGGTCCTGATGGAGCTCGACTCGCTCGCCGTCACCGAGCCCAAGTGGATGGAGCGGTTCTCCGTCTTGATGCTCGAGGTCGAAGCGCATGTCCAAAAGGAGGAAAAGCAGCTGTTCCCGCCCGCCGAGAAGATCGTCAGCAAGCATCAGGCGAAGACGCTCGACGAACGCTATGCCGCCCGGAAAGCGCGACACATGGCGAGCCTGTTCCCCGCAGCCTGAGCGCCGGATGTGCCCGCGCTCGGCTCACCGGGGACGTTCTGCCTCTCTGGGGCGAGGGCCCTCGTGCGGTTGAGCCCGCCGGGGGAGGCGGATCGTGAACGTGGTCCCTGCGTCGCGGCTCGAGATCACCGAGACCGCACCTCCGTGCTGCACGGCGATGCTGCGCGTGATGAACAGGCCGAGCCCGAGCCCATGCGACGACGCGTCGCCGCGCTGAAGCGGGTCGAACACGGTCGGGATCAGGTCGCGCGGGATCACGCCGAGATTATGAACTTCCAGCACGATCTGCTCCGGTGCACTGCCGTCGATCGACACGTGGGCCCGCCCGTCGACGCCGTGGTGGACGGCGTTCGAGAGCAGGTTCGACATCGCTTGCTCGAGCCGGGCGGCGTCCCAGAAGCCGGACGTATCGCCTCGAAGCGACAGGCTCACCTCGGTCCCCGCGAAGGCGCCCTGCGTCTCCTCGATCACCTCGCGGCAGATCGAGGAGAGGTCGCATTCGGACGGCTGCATCGGGAGGTCGCCGCCCAGCCGGATCTGCGTGAAGTCAAGCAGCTGCTCGATCATCCGGTACATACGATCGCCGCTCCTCGCGATCCGATCGATGATCCGGCCCTGCGACTCGGTCGGGCGCGAGCGGGCGAGTGCCTGCGAGCCCATCAGGATGGCGTTCAGCGGATTCCGGAGATCGTGCGCCAGCACGCCGATGAAGAGCTTGCTGGTCTCGACGGAGCGCTCGAGCTCGGCCACCAGCTGATCGCGGCGCTGCTCGAGGGCCCGCTGATCCGACATGTCGACGATGACGCCGACCGTCTGATCGTCGATGTGGGTGGTCGCGATGAGAACCGGGATGCGGTGGCCGTCCCGATGCACGAGCTCCCGCTCGTACGGCTTGGTGTGTCCGTTGGTGTCGAGGGAGGGCCAGGTGATGCCATCCTTCAGGTCGCTGTGCTGGTAGCCGACGAGGCGCAGGAACGCGTCGTTCGCCTCCGAGATCCGTCCGGAGGGGTCGCCGATGAAGATCGCGACCACGCTCGACTCGAATATCTTGCGGAACTTGAGCTCCGCGGCCCTGGCCTCGGTGACGTCGAGCGCCGTGATCACCGCCGACTCGACCCGGCCACGCTGGTCCATGACGGGCGCACCCCCGACGATCAGCGCCCGTGGCGATCCGTCGGACCGCACATAGCGCAGCTCGCGGCTGGCCACCTTCTCTCCCTGGAGGACGCGCACGGAGGGGACATCCGCGGTCTGGCTGGTCTTGGAGAGGAAGACCTTCGCGCCGTCGTTGCTCATCAGGACGTCGCCGTCGTGCCCGATCACCGCGACGCCCACGGGCATCGTTCGGATCGCCGTCTCGAACAATCGGTGCTGGCGGTGCTCGCGCTCGACGATGCGTCGAAGCGTGACGACCAGCCAAGCGGCCAGGCTCAGCGCCAGGATCCCGCTGATGAGGAGCACGGTCAGCGTGCTGCGGGCGGCGCGTCGGGTCTCCTCGGTCGCCTTGAGGAAGCCCGCCTTTTTCGCGTCGGAGAGCGCTTCGAGCGCGGCGTTGAGGCGGTCGCGCGTGGGATCGAGATGCACCGCGAAGAGCGCCTCCGCGTCAGCCCCGGGCTGAGCCGCCTCCTCCTGGAGGTCCGCCCAGGCGCGCTGGTGCTCGCGCACCGCGGCTTCGACCTCCTCGAGCAGCTCGTTGTCGTGCGGGTCATGGGTGATGCGGTGCAGCTGGCTGAAGGTGTCCTCGAGCTCGGCCAGCCGGCGCTCGTACTCCGCGAGATAACGGCTCCGCTGGGTGATGAGGAAAGCGCGACGGATCGCCCCGAGGTGCTCGAGGAGAGCGCGCAGCCGCTCGGTCACTCGGAACTGCTGCCCGTGCTCTTCTACGAGGTGCTCGGTCTTCTGTGCGAGCTGATAGGTCGTGAGCACCGCTGTGGCGGTGGTGCCGGCGATGAGCACACTGAGCGCGACCAAGCCGAGGAGCGCCTTGCTGGGCATCGTCAGCCGCATCGAGGTACCGAGGAATCGAGCCTGGGCGATCTCTTCCTGCGAGTCGACCTGAAATCCTGGGCGTGCCCCGGGTCGGGGCGCTTCGCCTCACCCCCTCCGCCGGCGCGCCCGCTCTGCGTGTCAGCGCGCAACCTAGGTTGCATTCCCGATCCGTGCACGCCGTCGGGTGCAGGCCGGCCGCCGAGTCGGGGATGCCCGCCTGTACGAGAAGCCAGCTTACCGGCGCTAGGGTGGTCGAGTAGACTGCATCCGCGAGGCCGCGATGCTTTGACATGGAAATGCTGGATCCAGAGGGGGCTGGCTCCACGAAGAGGAGTCGATGGGGGATCATAACGCGCAGTTCCGCGCGCTTTTGGAAGGGCTACCCAGTCCGGTGG
This sequence comes from uncultured delta proteobacterium, assembly GCA_963803435.1. GTDB lineage: Bacteria > Myxococcota > Kuafuiibacteriia > Kuafuiibacteriales > Kuafuiibacteriaceae > CAWDML01. The sequence continues at coordinate 123,141 of CAWDML010000003.1, forward strand.
TCGTCACCGAGCGCGACAGCGAGGTTGTCCTCTATGCGAACCAGCATGCCTCCGACGCGCTCGGCATCCCGCTCGACTCGCTCGTAGGCTGCCGCGCGCCGGAGTTGTTTCTCGATCTCGACGATCGCGCCGCGTTTCGGGCCGCGATCGCCCAGGGGAATCTCGTCCGGGATCGGGAGGTCTGCCTGCGCGGCCCGAGCGACCGGCCCTTCTGGGCGCTTCTCTCGATGGAGCCGATCGACCTGGACGGACGCTCCGCGCTCTGCACGGCCTTCATCGACGTCAGCAGCGCGCGCCGGTCCCGCGAGTTCGTCGAGAACATCGTGGCGACTGTCCGGGCCCCGCTCCTGGTGCTCGATCATGCGGCGAAGATCATCGCGGTGAACCGCGCCTACCTGATGGCGTTTTCGGTCACCGAGCACGAGGTCATCGGCCGGAGCCTGTTCGATCTGATGGACGGCGCTCTCGATCTGGCGGAAGTCCGGAGCGTGATCAGGGACGGAGGCGGCACCGTCGATCTCGAGATCACGGCGGAGCTCCCCTTCCGAGGACATTGCACGTTTCTCGTGAACGCACGCCGATTGCTGCGACCCGGCACCCACAGGGAGTCGGTGCTGGTGTCGCTGGAGGACTCGACGGATCGCAAGCGGTCGATCGACGAGCTCCTCCACGCCAAGGTGCTCGCCGAGCGCCGCTTCGCGGTTCGCACCGAGCGCCTCGCAGAGATCGAGCGGCGGCTCTCCGCGTTCACCTCGAACCTGCCCGGAATCGCGTATCGCTGCGTCAACGACGCCTCGTGGACCATGAAGTTCGTCAGCCCGGGTTGCCAGGAGCTGCTCGGGTATGCGCCGGCCGATCTGATCGATAACCGGGTCGTCGCCTATGCCGATCTGATTCACCCCGACGATCGCGGACTGGTGTTCGCCAGCACCCAGGCTGGGCTCGCCGATCGAGGCCGTTTCCAGCGGGAGTATCGGGTCTTCGCGAAGGACCGCGAGGAGAAGTGGGTCTGGGAGCAGGGCGCCGGCGTGTTCGACCCCGAGGGGCGACTGATCGCCATCGAAGGGATCATCACGGACATCTCGGCGCGCAAGCGGGCCGAGCAAGAGCGCGAGAGCCTCGAGCGCCAGATGCGGGCGGCGCAGCGGATGGAGGCCGTCGGACGGCTGGCCGGCGGGATCGCGCACGACTTCAACAACCTGCTCACGGTGATCCAGAGCTATGCGAACTTCCTGCTCGAATCGCTCCCGCGCGGCACCGCGCAGCCCTCCGACGTGCGCGTGATCCTGGACGCGTCCGAACGCGCCGCCCGGTTGACGAATCAGCTGCTGGCGTTCAGCCGCCGGCAGATCCAGGAGCTCGAGGTCGTCGACCTCAACGAGATCGTGACCTCGCTCGACACGATGTTCCGGCGGTTATTCGGCGAGGACATCGAGCTCTCGGTGTCGCTCGACCGCGCGCTCGGAAGAGTGAAGGCCGACGTCGGCCAGATCGAGCAGGTGCTGATGAACCTGGCGGTGAACGCGCGCGATGCGATGCCCAGGGGTGGCCGGCTGACCATCGAGACGCAGAACGTGACCCTCGACGACGCCTACGTGGCCAAGAAGGCGAGCGGAGTGACGCCGGGCCGCTACGTGATGGTCTCGGTGACCGACTCCGGCGTGGGCATGGACGCGGAGACGCAGTCGCGGATCTTCGAGCCCTTCTTCACCACCAAGGCCAAGGACAAGGGCACCGGCCTCGGACTCTCCACCGTGTTCGGCATCGCCAAGCAGTCGGGAGGCCACATCTGGTGCTACAGCGAGGTCGGGCGGGGCTCCACGTTCAAGCTCTATCTTCCGCGGACCGACGCCCCCGCGACCGGCGATCTCGAGGGGCCGAAGGTCCGTGAGGTCGTCGATGGCGATGCCACCATTTTGCTGGTGGAGGACGAAGCGCTCGTGCGGCGCGCTGCCGCCCGGATCCTCCGGCGCCGCGGCTTCGAGGTCCTCGAGGCGCAGAACGGAGAGGAGGCCCTCGAGGTCTGCCGGGCCCGCGGCCGCGACATCAGCCTCATGATCACGGATATCGTGCTCCCGAAGATGGACGGCACCGAGCTCGCCCGCCGCGCTGGAATGCTGAACCCGGAGATGCGGGTGGTCTTCACGTCCGGGTACGCGGAGGCCGCCCTCGCCGGGGACGGGGTGCTGGGTGACGGGGCCTCCTTTCTCTCCAAACCGTTCACTCCCGAGAGCTTGCTGCACAAGATCCAGCTCGCACTGGAACGCGCCGCGCCGCGGCGTTAGCTTCCGCGCGTGTCACGCCGACTGATCCTCGCCGCCCTCCTCGCCTTCGGTTGCAAGAAGACCGAGGGCGAGGCCGCCACGCCGCCGCCCGAGGTGAAGCAACCGCTGATGGAGACCGGCTTAGATCCCGGCGCGGGAGGCGCGCCCAGTACGCTGAAGGGGCTGCTGCTCGCGCTCCCGGCCAGCAAGAACGGTTGTCCCGACGACTACGACTACTTCCCGAACGGCGGGATGCGGATCTTCTGGTGCCACGCGCGGACCGTGCTCCCGTTCTCGGCGCTTGCGGAGCTCTCCGGGACGCGTGTGTTCCTCTCCGGCCCGCACACCCAAAACGCGCTCACGCTCGGCTCGAAGACCGACTTCGGACACTACAACCCGGCGTTCGTGCGCTGGATGATCGACAAGGCCCTCCCGAGCGCCACCGATCCGTCCGCGAGGAAAGAGCTCGCGCCGATCTACGACCGCTATCTGCGGGAGCGCGGGCGCATCTATCTGTCCGCGCTCGCGATCGTGAAGGCCAACCCGGAGCGCTTCGACGAGGAGAGGAAGAGCTATCTCGAGCACGAGAACCCGCAGAACCGGTACGGCGAGGACTTCGCGCCCGCGCCTGCGATGGAAGACTGGCCGAACGAGCTCCCGCCCGCGGTCGCGTTCTGGGTGCGGCGGAGCATCGACGGGACGGCCGGCCTCTTCGAGGAGGGCCTGGGCAAGCTCGTCGATGCCTACGACCCGGAGGCGAAGGCGGAGGTCTCGCGCCGCGACTGGAAGATCGCCGAGGCCGCGGAGCCAGACGCGGCGCTCCCGTTCTCGGGCGACTCGCTCGAAGCCAAGATCAAGAACGCCTGGGTCGCCGTGGCGAGCGTCGAGCCAGACGGGGCCTGTCCCGACCAGTTCGCGTACGACCCCGGTGGGCTCCGAGTTCAGTATTGTCGTGCGGCCTCGGTCCTCACCTACCGCACGTTGCAGACCGCGCTCGATCTCCCGATCTTCCTCAAGGGGCCTCACACCAAGACGGAGCTGTCGCTCGAGAGCAACGACTTCGGTCGCTACAACCCTAAGTTCGTCGGGTGGTTGGTCGACAACGGTGTCCCCGCCGCCACCGATCCGAAGCTCCGCGCGCTCACCCAGCCTTCGTACGACAGCCATCTGCAAGTGCCCGCGCGTCTCCTCTTGTTCACCCGCGAGCGCCTCTTGCGCGACGCCGCTCTCCGCGATCGACTGAAGCGCGAATACGCGGCGTTTCTCGCGGATCCCGAGTCGAAGCCTCAGCCTCGCTACGACTGGGAGAGTCTCATCTCCTCGTCGTCGTACGAGGTACAGACGATCGGGGCCAGCGGTCTGGCTTTCTGGCTGCGACGATCGATCGACGGTACCGACGCCCTGTTCGACCGCGGCCTCCGGAAGGTGCTGAAGACCTACGATGCCGAGTGGCTGGCGAAGATGGAGCGCTCGAAGTCGTTGAGCGAGCTGCAGACGAACGCAGGCTTCGGCGAAGACGTCCCCGAGGACGAGCTCGGCGATTGAGATCCGAGGCGTCCGATTCATCCGAATATCGGACACCGATGTCCGAGATCCGGACAGAAATCGAACGAATCGTGGCGCCGGATGGGCGGTAGGTTGGTCCCTCCTTTGCTCTTGGCGCCCGCATGCTTTGGCTCGCATGCACGCTGGCGTTGAGCGCACAACAGGAAGCGGAGATCCTCGATCTCGAGGACGCGCTCGACGCCGTCAATCCGACGACACGGGACGCGATCGAGGCGGCGATCGAGCGCCGTCACGATCTCTTCGAGCTGCCGTTCCTCCTCGAAGACCTGGCATTTGCGCCGAGGACTCGGGATCGAACGATCGCGTTCTTCGCGCGGTTCTCCTTCGGCCGCCGTGAGACGCGGTCGACGTCCGCGTTTCTCCTCGGTGTCACACTCGACTTCGACGCGATGCTGCTGTCTCCGGAGCCGGAGTACGGCATGCCGCCCGAGGAGCGGCTTCGGCTCGACCGTTGCGCTGCGCTCGTCGCACCTCAACCGGTCAGCCCGTCCTTCGCGATCGCGCGGGCCCGAGCGGCCGAGCTGGCGGCGCTGGCGTGCGGAGGTGCGGGATGATCGCGCTCCTCTTGCTGGCCACCGCCACGACGACGGTCGATCGCTGGGTCGACGACGTCGTCGCCGGGAAGGGCGGGCTCCCCAGCCTGCGCGCGGTGCAGGAGGCTGCCGTGTCCGCCCTCGAGCTGACACCGTCGGACGATGCCGCGGGCTGGGACTCGCGGGCGCGCTGGCGCGGCCTGGTGCCGCGGCTGGAGGCACGGTTCGGGACGGCCGCCGATCAGAGCATCCGCGACGGTGTCACCGGGACGGCGTGGGCGACGAGCCAGGGGCAGAACCTGGGCCTCGACGTGGCGGCGAAGTGGGAGCTGGGCGAGCTCGTGTTCAACGATCTGGAGCTGCGTGCGAACCGGGAGCGGATCGCCCGCGCGGCCCGCGTCGCGCTCGCACGGGAGCGGGCCACCACGATCTACTTCGAGCGCGTCCGGAACTTGATCGCGCTGAGGACCCGGCCGACGGAGGCGCTGGTGATCGAAGCGGCCCGGCTGGACGGCATGCTCGCTGCGGTCACCGGCGGGCTGCTTCGGTCCGGAGAGGAGAAGCGCCGATGAGTCGCGCCGTCTTCGCGATGGGCATCGCCGTGCTCGCGGCGGTCGCCGGCTGTCTCGACACGGTGCTCGATCTCCCGCCCACCATCGAGATCCTGGGCGTCAGCCCCTCGGCGGACGTCCCCGAGGACGCCCGGATCACCCTCGCGTTCTCGGGGCCGGTGCACGCGGGAGGTGACTGGCCAATCGAGGTCCTCCGGGACGGCCAGGCGCTGCCGATCGCCGTGGAGCCGTCGGCCTCCGCGGCGTTGATCTCACCGGCGCCGCGATGGCCGGCCGGCGCCCGCCTCGAGGTGGCGGTGGGCCGCGGGCTCTCGGACGACCTCGGCCGAAAGGTCGCGGAGGGGCGGGCTCCGTTCTCCGTCCGGGCTCGGGAGGTCTCGGTGCTCCCGGCCGTCGTTCGCTCGCCCACGCCCGGGACCCGAGCACCGGCGAACTTGGGCTGGGTCGCGGTCGCGCTGGGCGCGGACAATCCGGCGGAGGCGGCGCTCGAGTCCGGCGCGCAGCGGATCGCGCTGGGGTGGGAGCGCTCGGCGGAAGGCGTGGCGCTCTTCCGTCTTCCGGACTTCGAGAGCGAGTGCCGGCCGCTCTGTCCCGGTGAGACGTATCGCGTGGCCGTCGACGGCCGGCCGGCGAGCGAGGGGCCGCTCGGTCGGATCGAGACGGGCACCGTCGCAGACGTACAGGCCCCGGGCATCGTCGCCACCAAGGTCGTCTTCCGCGGCGGCCAGCCTTGGGTCGAGATTCTGCGCCGATGAGCCGGTGCTGGTGCGCGGCGAAGCGCGCACGCTCTCGGGGGACGTCATCGAGTACCGGTCGGTGCCGGTGGCGGCGGACCGCGTGCCGGCCCGGCCGGCGCGCCCGCTCGACGCCTCCACCGCGTACACGCTCCACTTCGAGGTGGAGGATCTGGCGCGGAACCGCGCGCCGCCCATCGAGGTGCCCCTGGTGACGCCGCCGGCGATCGCCGTCGCGATCACCGAGATCGTCGCCTCGCCTCTGCGCGACTGGAACGACAGCGAGGGCGGCGCGGTACCGTTCGACCCGGTCCCAGGCGTGGGGACCGTCAGCGAGGCGGACGAGTGGGTCGAGCTGGTCAATCGCTCGCAGTCGGCGATCGACCTGACCACGTCGGGCATCGAGCTGAGGACGATCGATGCGACGCCCAACGTGACGGTGCTGGCCGGTGCACCAGCGCTCTACTTCGGCGACGGAGGCTCGCTCACCTCGTGGTGGCCAGGAGAGGCGCTGGTGGTGCGGGCGCGCGGGGCGATGTCGTCCAGGGGCTTGACCGTCGAGGTCGCTGCCGGCGACCAGCGCCTCGATCGCGTCGTGCTGGGCGAGCAGAGCGGGGCGGACCATCCCGGCGGATCCCCGCCGAACGTTCGGTACGAATCGGTGGCGCGCACCCCGTCGGGCGGGTTCGCCTGGTGCGTCCCCACGCCCGGCGATCCGCGGCCGGCGACGGAGTGCGATCAGTGATGGAAGACCGAGAGCGATCCCCACGCGAGCAGCCCGCTACCGGCGACCGTGATGATCAACCCGAGGCGACGCACCTTGCGCCCCCAGACTTTCATGTCGGTCTCCAGGCCGAGGCGGAGGTTTCGCTCCTTGGCGACGAGGCTGGCCTTCCCTTCGGGCCGGAGGGTGAACGTCCAGCCCCGTACCAGAAAGGGGAGGCCGACGAGGGTGACGATGATGCCTGCGACGAACGCAATCATGGGCTCGGCTCCTTGGCCTCTGGCGGCGAGTAGCGCCCGTCGCCGTCCACGTCCAGGTAGATCGGGTTGGTCACCGCGATCGGGTACGGATCCATGTCGGGCCGCACCGTGATCACGGGTTCGAAGCTCTGCTTCGAGTCGACGAACGCCGTCACGAAGCAATCGCGCGCGCAGGTGATCCGGTGAGTCGCATGGTACCGCACCACCCCCCTCCGGGGCAGAGGGACCTCAATCTTCGGCGTCCCGTCGACGAAGAGAATCAGCCGATCGGTCCCGATCCAGCTGGGGGCCTGAACCTCGACCTCGACGTCGAGGGTGCCGGCCTCGGCCTGCACCAGCTCGCCCATGCGATGGTCGCCCGCCCGGATGGTGACGAACGGGCCGGCGCTGACGGTCGCACAGCCCCCCTTGAGCGCGGCGGTGAACGCCGCCAGGTCGAGGCGGGGCGGCGAGTCGTCGTCGACGCAGACGTAGGTGCGAGGCCAGCCGACCGGACGGTTCGAGATCGCGTGGGAGTCGCTGGTGCCGGTCCCGGTGTACCGATACCCGCGGCGGAGCAGGGCGTACCAGTCGGCGAGCGAGGCGTCGGTCTCGTCCTTCTTGCCGAACGTGATCACCTCGACGCCGTCGAAGGCCCCGGAGTAGCGGTCGTCGCCCGAGCCGCCGTCGGTGAGCTTCATGATCCCGAAGTACCCGGTCCGCGGAGACCGGGGGTGATTGACCTGAACGAAGGGCGGGATGTCGGCGAACCCGAGTCTCCGCACGAAGGTGAAGATCTCGTCGGGCGTCCACCCCTCGGGATCGAGCATTCCGCCGCGTGGCTTGCCGGACTGGATCTCGAGGGGCAGCGCGTTGAAGTGGCCGATGCTGTGCGTGGTCGCCTCGACGCCGACCACCGGATAGACGTCGCGCCCCAGGCCGCTCGTCGCCACGATCGAGCGATAGTCAATCAGGATGTTGTGCTCGGTCGCGACCAGCACCTCGACGCCTTCTGCGGCGTTCGCGAGGGCGCGATCGGGCAGCGAGACCCCGGAGTCGAAGCTGGGCGCCGCGTGCTGGTGGAGGTCGGTCGAGATGAAGCCCGGCGTCTTCACGCTGCGCTCGAGCCTTCCGGTGACCTCGACGCGCTCGCCCGCGTCGATCGATACGCGGCGATCGATCAGCTCGTACTCGAGCCCTCGGGTGACGAGCACGCGATACTTTCCCGGGCTGATCGGGTGCTCGCCGACGCCGCGCGCCGAGAGCAGCAGGTTCTCGGCCCCGTCGGCGCGGAACGAGGGACCGAAGTGGGGCGTGGGCGAGCCGTCGATCCCGACCACGGTGAGCCGCACCGGCGGGGCGCGCCCGTCGTCGCTCTGGATCCGCCAGGCCAGCACGCCCTGGGCCCCCATCTGGAAGTTCTTGGTGGCGTTGGCTGCGGCCTCCAGCGAGAGCAGGGCCACGCTCGAGGTTTGGACCGAGATCCGGCCGGGGGCCTCGGCCTGCGCCCAGTAGGTCCCGGGCGCCAGCTCGATCGAGTACCAGCCATTGCGATCGACGCGGGCCAGCCCCGCGAGGCGGCTGTTCTTGTCGAACATCCGGACCATCGCGTCCCGCACCGCCTCGCCCTCGTGCGTGACCCGCCCGGTGAACCGTCCCGTCCGATCGCCGCGAAGCTTCGCCACCGCCGGCGCGAGCGAGGCGGTGTCGCCGCGCCCGACGACCAGATGCCGGACGTACGTCACCGTCTTCTTAGGCACCAGCGAGACCACCGCGCCCATCGGATCGCTCCACATCGATCCGTTCGGGGTGTCGAACTTCGTCTGTCCATCCGGTACCAGCGCGTACGAGGTGTCGTTGCCGATGCCGCAGATCCAATCCACGCTCACCCGCCGTCCCGGAAGATCGAAGCCGTAGCCCGGCGCCATATGCTCGGTCCGTCCCCACTGCACCGCGTCGCCGATGGTGAAGCGATCGATCGGCACGGTTCCGGTGTTGGTGAACCGGGTCTCGACCGTCAGCCACGGCTCGTTGGGACGCAGGATGTAATCGGTCTCGATCTTGATGCGCGCGTTGCCGGTGTCGACTCCGCTGGCGCGGATGATCGCCGGGCGACGCCCGCCGCCCTTCTTGGAGATCTTCACCTCGTCGTAGCGCGCCTGCCGGGGGAACTCGTCGTTGAGGTAGAGGAACATCTCGTTGATCTGATCCTCACCGTCCGGAAGCGGCGCGAGGTCGGCGAGGTTGCCGGCGCTGCACGCGAAGCCCGACGTCGAGGCGTCGCGAGTGATGACCGCGACGAGCAGCCCGTTCTCCACCATGAAGTCGCCGATGGCCCCGGTGGCGGCCGGCCCCCAGAGCAGGTCGCCCGGCCCCTCGACCACGCGCGCGATCGCCGGTGGAACGCTCGGATCCGCGGGCCGGCAACCCGGGGACAGGAGAATGATCGCGCCGCAAGCGGACGCCCGCGCCCGGTGGACTCGCACGAACTCCAAGACTTTGGAACAGCCTACCTCAGCCGAGCCTTCCGGTTGAGCGGGGCAGGAGGCCCGTGCTATGGCCCGGCTCGACCCCCCATGTCTGGCCACAGTCGATGGAGCACCATCAAGCGAAAGAAAGGCGCCTCCGACGCCAAGCGCGGGAAGATCTTCACGAAGCTCAGCAAGGAGATCACCGTGTCGGCGCGGACCGGCGGGGGGGATCCATCGGGCAATCCGCGCCTGCGCCTCGCGATCCAGGCGGCGAAGGCCGGCGCCATGCCGAACGAGAACATCCAGCGCGCGATCCGCAAGGGTACGGGCGAGGAATCGGGCGGCCACATCGAGGAGCTGGTCTACGAGGCCTACGGTCCCGGGGGCGTCGCGTTCATCATGGACGTTGCGACCGACAACGTGAACCGCACCATCGCTGAGGTCCGCAGCGTGTTCGACAAGGTCGGGGGCGCGCTGGGCAAGACCGGCAGCGTCGCCTTCAAGTTCACGCGGCGGGGCATGCTCCGCTTCGATGCCGCCAAGTACACCGAGGACCAGGTCATGGAGGCTGCCCTCGAGGCCGGGGCCGAGGACGTCGTCACCGAGGACGAGCGCGTGGTGGTCTACTGCACTCCGCACGAATTCCATGCGGTGCAGGCCGGGATGGAGGCCAAGGGGCTGGAGCCCGAGGAGGCCACGCTCACGATGATCCCCAACATGACGGTCCAGTGCGATCTCGACACCGCGAGGAAGACGCTGGCCCTCCTCGAGAAGCTCGAGGACCACGACGACATTCAGAATGTCTGGGCAGACTGCGAGATCTCGGACGAGGTGATGGCGCAGCTCGAGGAGTCGTGATCGCGTTCGGGATCGAATCCGGGTTCCGTTCGTACGGGGTGGGGCGTCGTCGAGTCGGAGGGCAGCCGGCTCGTCTGTCACGACTACGGCGTCATCGCCGCGGGAGACAAGGACGCGCTCTGTGCGCGTCTCTCGACAATCTTCGAGGGGCTCACGCAGGCGCTGGAACGGGCGCACCCCGACGAGGTGTTCCTCGAGTCGATCTTCCACCATCAGAGCGCCAAGAGCGCGCTCATCCTCGGGCACGCGCGGGGCGTCGCGCTCCTGGCGGCGAGCCGGTGCGACCGGCCCGTCCGGGAGATCTCGCCCGCCGAGGTGAAGAAGGCCGTCACCGGCAGCGGTCGCTCCGACAAGCACCAGGTGCAGGAGATGATCCGCATCCAGCTCGGGCTGCGCGAGCGCGCCCCCTCCGACGCCTCCGACGCTCTCGCCATCGCGATCGCCGGGTCGATCCGCTCCCGCTTCGCGCGGCTCGTGGAGGGCGCCGGATGATCGGTCGCATCCGAGGCGAGGTCATCGATCGCACCGGCAACGCGGTGGTCGTGGACGTCGGCGGCGTCGGTTACGTGGTGACGGTGACCGTGCACGCCCAGATCCGCCTGGGCGAGCGCGTCGATCTGTTCGTCCACACGCACGTACGGGAGGACGCCCTACACCTGTACGGCTTCCGCGAGCGCCTCGAGCGCGAGGTGTTCGACATGCTGATCCAGGTCCCGAACGTGGGACCGGTGAAGGCCATGCAGATCCTTCAGACGCCGGTGCGCGACCTGATCGCGCTGGTGGCCAAGCGCGACGCGCGAGCCCTGGCCAAGCTCCCCGGTGTCGGCAAGAAGACGGCCGAGCGCCTCCTGATCGATCTCGCCGACAAGGTCCAGGGGATCGGACCCGGCGCCGGGCTGGCGGTGCCCCCGGGCGGCTCGGGCTTCGGGACCACGCAGGTCGAGCGCGACCTCTACAGCGCGCTGCTGAACCTCGGGTTCAAGGACGCCGTCGCCGCCGACTCGACGCGCCGCTCGATCGCGCACCTCGGCGAGGACGCCGGCCTCGAGGCCCTGCTCAAAGATGCGCTGGCTACCCGGCGGTGATACAACCCGTCCGTGCCGCGCGAAGACAAGGATCGCGAGCGGAGCATCACCGGCTTCCCCAGAGAGCAGGATCGGCCCCTCGACGCGGCGCTGCGCCCCCGATCCTTCGACGAGTACGTCGGCCAGCGTCAGATCAAGGACAACCTGGCGGTGTTCACGCAGGCGGCGCGCCAGCGGGGCGAGCCCGTCGACCACCTCCTGTTCTCCGGCCCGCCCGGCCTGGGCAAGACCTCGCTCGCACACCTGATCGCGCAGGAGATGGGGGTGAAGCTGCACATCACCTCGGGCCCCGCGCTGGAGAAGAAGGGCGATCTCGCTGGCATCCTCACCAGCCTCGAGCCCGGTGACGTCCTCTTCATCGATGAGATCCACCGGCTGACGCCCGCCGTCGAAGAGAACCTCTATCCGGCGATGGAGGAGTTTCGGTTCGACGTGGTGATCGGCGACGGCCCCCACGCTCGGACCATGACGCTCCCGCTGCCCCGCTTCACGCTGGTCGGCGCCACCACCCGGACCGGCCTGCTCTCGAGCCCGCTCCGGGATCGCTTCGGGTATGCCGCCCGACTCGAGTTCTATGAGCCGGAGGAGCTGGTCCAGATCGTCACCCGCTCGGCCGTCCGGCTCGAGGCCCCCCTGGAGGAAGGCGCCGCCCTGGAGGTGGCCCGCCAATCCCGCGGGACACCCCGGGTCGCGAACCGCCTGCTGCGGCGCCTCCGGGACTTCGCCGAGGTCCTGGGCGACGGCCGGATCACCGAGACCATCGCCAAGAAGGGCTTGAAAGCGCTCGGGATCGACGCCGCCGGGCTCGACGACATGGACCGCCGGCTCCTCGAGGCCATCACGGACCGCTTCGAGGGCGGCCCGGTGGGCCTGGACACCTTGGCGGCGGCCATCGGCGAGGAGCCAACCACCCTGGAGGACGTCTACGAGCCCTACCTGATCAAGGAGGGCTACCTGAAGCGGACGCCCCGGGGGCGGGTGGCCATGTCAAAGGCGTTCGACCTCCTGGGGCGGCGGCCCACCCAACCGCCACTCCTTTGAGATCGTTTGGTGATCCGTCGCACCTCAGAATTCTGACGCCCGGGGAAATGGACCGGGGCGTCCAAAGACGCTTGCCTGGACGCCGGTCTCGTGGCACTGCCGCCCGCGCAAAGTCGTCCAGCGGCGACACCGTATCCAACTTGCGTCAGACCTCCGACCCGTGACCGGCCGCAAGTGATTCGTAAGGCTGCTGAACGACGGTGTAGGAGCCATCGGGTGCGCCATGGCTCGGTGGTTGCTGTCCGAGGGCGATTGGGTGTGTCGCTGATCGGTGGGGGTGCTCGGAGTTTGGGGATGCTCTATCAACGCACAGTCAAAACGAGAGTCTTCGGCACCGGGATCGGCCTTCATTCCGGCCGCACGACCGAATTCTCCATCCTTCCCTCGCCCCCTGACACGGGCCTGGTCTTCGTCCGCACCGATCTCGACCCTCACGTCGAGATCCCGGCCCGCTCCGAATACGTCGTCTCCACCCGCCTCGCCACCACGTTGGGCACGGACGGCGTCACTATCGGTACCGTCGAGCACCTGGTGGCCGCCCTGTTTGGCCTCGGCATCGACAACGCCCGGATCGAGAATCGACGGCCCCGAGGTCCCCATACTGGATGGCTCGGCCGCGACCTTCGTCGAGCTGATCCGGGCGGTCGGCACCATCGCTCAGCTTCGGCCCAAGCGCTTCCTCCTGGTGAAGCGACCGGTCTCGGTGACCTCCGAGGACGGCCAATCCAGCGCCCGCATCGAGCCGGCCCCCTGCTTCGAGCTGAGCTGCACCATCGACTTCAATCACCCCATCGTCAGCCACCAGACCTTCGAGATGACGTTCTCCGACGCAGCCTTCGCCAAGGAGCTGGCCCGCGCCCGCACCTTCGGCTTCGCGAAGGACGTCGAGGCGATGCATCGCGCAGGCCTGGCGCGCGGCGGTAGCCTGGAGAACGCGGTGGTGGTCGACGACTTCTCGATCCGCAACCCTGAGGGTCTCCGCTTCCCCGACGAGTTCGTCCGCCACAAGGTGCTGGACGCCGTGGGCAATCTGGCCCTCCTGGGCGCGCCCTTGATCGGCCGGTACGTGGGCGTTCGGAGCGGCCACACCTTGAACACGCGCCTCGCCGACGAGCTCCTGTCCCAGCGCCGCGCCTACGAGTACCGCGAGTTCCGCGAGCGCCGCGACCTCGAGCAGTTCGCGCTCGACCTCCCCGCCCTCGGCGTCGCCCCCGCCTGAAGAAATCCGTTGACCGCTCCGGCGGCGGCTCCTAGCCATCGAGCGTGCCCGGCCGTGCGCTCTCGAGCGTCTCGGGCCTGCGGAATCCGCCGCTGGCCCCGGCCGGCTCCCTCGCCGGCGCGCCTCCTCAACCACGCGGGCCCGGACGATCGCCCGTTTGCGATGATCTCGGGGCCCGGGGATCCGGCGCTCTCGACCTGGTCTTACGCGGGACTCGATGCGGTCGGCGTCGCGCCCAGCTTCGAGCGCGCCCATCAGCAGATCGCGACCTGGATCGAGGCCGGCGATCCGCGCCTGCCGCCGTTCACGGGCGGCGCGGTCGGCTACGCCGGGTACGACGCGGGCTGGGCCGGACAGCCGCGCCCGCGCGTCCCCCGGCCGGATCCGCTCGGGATGCCGGGCGCCCGTCTCCTCCTGTACGACGCCGTGTATGCGCGAAACGAGGCCACCGGCGAGGGCTTCCTGGTCGCCCAGCCCGACGCCGGCGGGCGCCTGGATCGCCTGGCCGCCGCCCTGGAGGACGAGGGTGAGCGCCCCGCCGGCGGCGCAGGCCCGCTCTCTCCGCGGGTCGCCCGCCGCACGCACCTGGCCCGGATCGCCGAGGCCCTCGAGCTGATCGCGGCCGGCGAGATCTACCAGGCGAACCTCACCTATCCCCTGGTCGGTCGCTTCGACGGCGATCCGCGCGCGGCCTTTCTCCGGCTCCTGGAGGCCCCACCGACGTTCGCTGCCTACCTCCGCGTCGACGACGACCAGCACCTGATCTCGGCGTCGCCCGAGTGCTTCTTCGATCTCTTGGCCTCCGATCGATCCCTCGCGACCTATCCGATCAAGGGGACCCGACCTCGATCCGCCGATCCGATCCGGGACCGCGCGCTCGCCCGCGAGCTGGGCGCCGACGAGAAGGAGCGCGCCGAGCACCTGATGATCGTCGATCTGCTCCGGAACGACGTGGGTCGGATCGCCGAGATCGGCTCCGTGCGGGTCGACGGTCTGGCGTATGTGGAATCGTTCCCCGGCGTCCACCACCTGACCAGCCGGGTGCGGGGCACGATCCGCCCCGACGTCGATCTTGGCCGCGTGCTTCGCGCGCTGTTCCCCGGCGGATCGATCACCGGCGCGCCGAAGCTCCGCGCCATGGAGGTGATCGACGCGCTCGAGGATGCACCGCGAGGCGTATACACGGGCGCGGTCGGGTACCTGACACCGAACGGCTCCGTCCGCACCAGCATCGCGATCCGCACGGCGCAGATCCGCGAGCGCGAGCTGATCTTCGGCGTGGGCGGCGGCATCGTGGCCGACTCGGTCCCGGCGCGCGAGTGGGACGAGACCGTCCTCAAATCGATGTCGCTCCGGCGGGCGCTCGAGGGCTGAGATCAGTCGAGCACGTCGAAGCGCGCGAACTTCATGCTGAACGTGCCGCGCCCCTCGGTGAGGTTCCGGAGCGAGGTCGAGTACCCGAACATCTTCGTCATCGCGACGATCGCCCGGACGACCCCCCGATCGCCGTGCGCGTCCACGCGCTCGATGCGCGCGCCGCGGCTGGAGAGATCGCCGACCACCGAGCCGGTCATCGGCTCGGGGACTACGACCTCGAGATCCATCAGCGGCGCGAGGATCGCGGCGCCGGCCTCCTTGATCGCGGTCCGCGCCGCCATCCCCGCGGCGATCCGGAGCGCCACCAGCGTCGTCTCGTTCGGCCGCGTCTCGGCGTCGATGAAGGACAGCTCCACGTCCTGCACCGGATAGCCCTCGATCGGTCCGGCCTCGAGCGCCTCCATGATGCCGCCCTGGATCTCGGCAAGCTCGCGATCGTTGAGCGGCACCGCCGCCCTCTGCGCCTCTGTGCGCGCGTCCATGAACACGTTGCCGGCCTCGCGGTCGCGGGCGCGTGCCCGGGCGGTCACGCGGGCGAAGAGGCGCTCCTTCTTCTCCTCGTCCACCACGCGCTCGAAGGCCTCGGTGCCGGTCCCTTCGCGCCGCACCGTCTCCCGATACACGACGCTCGGGTTGCCGACGTTCACCTCCAGCCCGTACTCGGTTCGCAGGCGATCAATCAGCACGTCGAGGTGGAGCTCGCCCATGCCTGCGAGCAGCGTCTGTCCGGTGTTCTCGTCCTCCTTGAGCTCGACGGTGGGATCCTCGTCCGCGAGCTTCGCGAGCGCCTCCTTCACCTTGTCGAGGTCGCGGTTCTGCTTGGGCTCGACGGCCACCGCGATCACCGGCTTGAGGAACGCCATCTGCTCGAAGCGGATCGGGTGCTTCGGATCGGTGAGCGTGTCACCCGTCTTCGCGAACCGCACGCCCGCGGCCATCACCAGATCGCCGGCCACCGCCTCCTTGATGCGCTCCTTCTTGTCAGCGTGGGTCTTGAAGAGCCGGGCTACCTTCTCCCGCGCGCCGGTGGTGGTGTTGAGGACCTCGTCTCCCGGCTCCACGGTTCCCGAGTAGATCCGCAGATAGACGTGGCGCCGTCCCTCGTCCATCGCGATCTTGAACGCCAGCGCCGAGAGCGGCGCGTCGGGATCGGGTCCGCGGATCTCCTCTTCCTTCGTCTCGGGGTTGAGGCCCTTGATGGGCGGAACGTCGAGCGGGGAGGGGAGGTAGTCGACGACCGCGTCGAGCAGCGGGAGGACGCCCTTGTCCCGGAGCGCGGAGCCGCACAGCACCGGCTGGATCCGGTTGGAGACGGTGCCCGCGCGGAGCACGGCCTTGATCTTCTCCTCCGGCACGCTCTCCCCGCCGAGGAACGCCTCGGCAATCCCGTCGTCGATGTCGCCGAGGGTCTCGAGCAGTTGCTCCCGCGCGCGCTCCGCCTCGTCCTGGAGCTCGGCCGGGACGTCGGAGACCTCCTCGACCTCGCCGTGCTTGCCGCCGAAGGTCAGCTTCTTCATGCGGATCAGGTCGACGACCCCCTCGAAGGCGCTCTCGGCGCCGCACGGGATCTGGATGGGGACCGGCTTGGCTGCCAGCTTCTCCTTCATCTCCCCGACCACCTTCCAGAAGTCGGCGCCGATCCAATCCATCTTGTTCACGAAGGCGAGCCGCGGGACGCCCCAGCGGGTGGCCTGCCGCCAGACCGTTTCGGACTGGGGCTCGACGCCGCCGACGGCGCAGAAAACGGCCACGGCGCCGTCGAGAACGCGCAACGACCGCTCCACCTCGACGGTGAAGTCCACATGTCCGGGCGTGTCAATCAGATGGATGTCGTGGTCGTTCCAGGGACAGGTGGTCACGGCGGCTGTGATGGTGATTCCCCGCTTCTGCTCCTGCTCCATCCAGTCCATCGCCGCCTTGCCTTCATGCACCTCGCCCGTCTTGTGAATCCGCCCGGTGTAGAAGAGGATCCGTTCGGATACGGTCGTCTTGCCGGCGTCGATGTGGGCTGCGATTCCGATGTTGCGGATGCGTGCCATCCTCGAAGGCTTGCCTGGCTTCGCCATGGGGCCGGGACTCTAGCACGGCCGCGGCGTGGAGCTTTTGGAGGAATGTTCAGGGTCGGGCCACTCGAGTTTGAGTACTGGCACCTGATCCTGATCGCGGTCAGCGTCGGTGCCGGTTGGTGGCTCGTCCGTGGATTCACGATCCGCGTCTCCGGAACCTGGGAGCGCGTCGACGAGGGCCTGCGGCCCGGTCAGTTCGAACGCATCACGCTGGTGCAATTCGGTCCGTTCGTGCGGGGGCGCCGCCTGATGAGGGGCGGGTTCCAGGAGCTCAACGGGATGCTGCGCGGCCGGAGCATCGCGATGACGCGACGCGATCACGGACAGGACATGATCATCGATCAGGGCTTCCCAAAAGAAGTCGCCGCCGCCATCGACGGGACCGTCACCGCGCGCATGCGGCTGACCTTGTCGGCCGACGGCCGCGCGATCTTCGGGACGTTCACGCCGCAAAAGATCGAATTCACGTACCGACCTCCGGAGATCACGCGCCGGATTTTCCTCGAACCGTCGTATCGCCGGTACAAGTTGGTCTCTCGGGAGATCCTCGACGAGCCCGACCACGATCGGCCCGAGACCGAGGACGCGAAGAACCCTCTCCGGAGGACGGTTTAGAGGGGAAACCTGAAACCCACGTGGCATAATCGCGCCATCCCGCCGGTTTTCATGTAGAATTTTCTGCTGAGAGGGAGTGATGGCCGCCATGGGGAGCGCGTTCGACGGTGTGAAGGTCTTTTCGGCGACGAAAGCCCGAGAACGAGAGGAATTGGGCGAGACGATCACGAAATGGATCCAGGAACACCCGAACTTTAGCGTCGTGGACCGCGTCGTGACCCAGTCGAGCGACAACGAGTTTCACTGCCTGACCATCACTCTGTTCTACCTCCACCAGTCGGCCGACTGAGCAAAGCGGCCGTTTCGTCGAGGATGCCGGGCATGCCCCGCCATGTCCCGGTCCTCCCGGCCCTCCCGATCCTCCTGATCCTCCTGATCCTGACCGCCGGTTGTGGATCGGCCGTCGACACTCCCGACGCCGAGCGCACTCTTCGAACCGAAACCGACGAGTGGGGTCTCATCACCTGCTCGCCGCAGACGGCGTCGACGACGTGCCACGCAAATCGCGCGATCCTCGGCGTCTCCATGGGCGCCGGCGGCGCAGGGACGATGGCCTTCATGCGTCCCGATCTCTTCGACTCGGTGGGCCTCATCGGATCGCCGCTGGTCGACTGGATCTACTTCCTCCGGAACGTCAAGCGCTCGTACCTCGGCGGCTTCTGCGATCGCGAGACGATCCTCGCGCACCTCGACGAGGTCAACGATCCCGAGGGCGGCGCCTTTTGTGGTCCAGTCGCCGGCGAGGTGAAGCTGACGCCCGACGGGACCATCCTCGAGCCGTCGCAGGACTTCGATCATTGGTACCGCTGGATCGATCAGGGCCGCGGCGGCTCGTTCGGACGCAACACCATGCGCGAGTCACTCCAGGACATCTCGCTCGCGTTCGGCAACGCGCTCGTCTACAACCCCGAGTCCCCGTACTACCCGCCGGGGCTTCCGATGGATTATCGGAGCTGGACGGACGAAGAGAAGTGCGCCCACCCGATGGTGGTCCACGGCGTCAAGAACGCCGATTACAACCCGGACGGCACCTACGACGTGCTGGCGTTCTGCGACACCAAGACCAGCGGGGGGGACTTCGATCCCGCGCATCCCTCCGACCAGGCGGCCGAGGTGCTGGAGGCCGTCGACTACAACGGCAACGGCATTCGCGACTACGCGGAGCCGGTGCTCGTGATGATGAACGAGCCCTACCAGGACGTGGGTGTCCGGGCGGGCAATCCGACCGAGGCCTACGATTGGCTCGACAATCCCACGGGAACCGCCGGCAACTGGCGCTACGACGAGGGCGAGCCCTTCGAGGACAACGGGCTCGACGGCGTGCCGGACACCGGCGACTACGGCGAGGGCAACGGGAAGTTCGACTACAACCCCCACGTCGACAACTTCCTGAACTTCAACCCGCGCACGAACCTGGAGAAGATGGACGAGGGTCAGCTCGAGCGGCTCAACATCTACGCCGACGCGGGCATCCGCGACTTCCTGATGAGCGCCGGCGCCACCAACTGGCTGTGGGGCGCGCTCACCGCGCGGGTCGGCGCCGAGCGCGCGAAGCAGTGGGAGAACTTCCCGGAGCTCACGCCGGAGCTGAGCCGCTTCGACTTCCTCTCGGTGGACTACTCGCCCGAGGGCATCGGCAAGAACGCGTACCTCCGCTACGGCGATCCGAACGCCAGCGAGCGCGAGATCGCGCGGGGCGATGGGCACCACGTGGGCCCGGCCGACCAGGTGCTCAACCGCTTCCTGGTGGCGCTCTCGTTCGTCCAGGATCGCTTCATCGACCGGGACGTGGAGGCGATCGATCAGGTCGGCGAGATCACGGACCTCGTGCAGCCCAGCACGTTTTACTCGGCCGCACTGGGGCGCGACCGCAAGTACGGGATCGTGCTGCCGCCCGGCTATGACAAGCCCGAGCACGCGAACGAGCGCTATCCTGTCGTGTACTTCCTCCACGGTCAGGGCATGGAGTCTGAGGATCTGCTCGCCTCTGCGATCCTCTTCTTCGGTTACATGGCCGGCTCGACCCGCGAGGAGCAGATCCGTCGCCGCGAGGCGGATTGGGCGAAGTACATCATCGTGTTCCCGGATTCGACGTGCGATCCGGAGGCCTGCAGCTCAGGCAACTTCAACGCCAACCACCTGGGGATCGATGGAAACGGCCCGCGCTACCTGGACAGCCTCTACGAGCTGATGGCGTACGTCGAGAAGACCTATCGCACGGCGATCCCGGTCGAGGTGCCGATCGGAGAGTGAGACCACTCGCTCGCTTGCCGAGGCCGGTGCCCGCCTGATACGCGCTCCCCGAAATGGCGGAGTCCCCTCAACGGCCGGCGAAGCACGAACCGCCTGGCGCCGTGCTCGAAGCGCTCTTCCTCGCCCGCGAAGAGGCGCTCTCGATGGTCGTGTCGATCCGCGCCGTCTTCCTGATCGTGACGTACTCGGTGATCGCCGGGGCGATCGGGGCCGTGCTGCTGTGGATCAACGACAAGACGGACGGGAACCTGCTCAAGACCGCCGACCGTCTCAAAGAGGCGCCCGACCTCGTGATCCAGAAGCTGACCGAGGCGGGCCTCAACGCACATCTGGCGGAGGCCATGGTCCGCGGGGACCTCCCGCCGCTGGTCCTGGGCGTGCTCTTCTTCTCGACGTTCGCGATCCCGCCCTTGATCCTGCTGGTCGGCTACAACCGGATCAGCGAGGACATCAGCACCAAGTACACGCGATTTCTCCTCCAGCGCGTGCATCGCGGCTCCTACCTGGCGGGCAAGATCGTCGGCCACTGGCTCGTCAGCTTCCTCTCGATCCTCGTCGTGCACGGCCTGCTCCTCGGCTATGCGCAGGCGACGCACCGCTTCGACGTCGGCGCCATGCTCCACGCCATGCCGCGGATCTGGCTGGCGATGGGGGTGTTCGTGCTCGCGTACTCGACGTTCACCTGCATGGTCTCGTCGGTGCTGACGCCGCCGTTCCTGGTCCTGTTGGTGGGGACGATGCTCCTGTTCGCGCTGAAGTTCGCGTCGTGGATCGGGTCGTTCATCTACGCGCCGCTCGGAGACGCGTGGATCGGATCCTGGGACGTGCCGTTGTGGGCGCTCGATCCGCGGGCGCTCGCGGTGTACGGCGGCTACTCGCTGGTATTCGTCGGCATCGCCTACCTGATCCTGCGAGGGAGAGACCTGTGACCGCCGCCGTCGAGATGATCAAGACCACCAAGAACTACGGCCGGGTCCGCGCGCTGTCGGAGCTCTCGCTCGAAGTTCCCGAGGGCGCGCTGTTCGGCCTGATCGGGCCGAACGGCGCGGGCAAGACCACCACCTTCAGCCTGCTGTGCGGCTTCCTTCGCCCGACGGAGGGCGAGATCCACGTGCGAGGCCGGAGGCTCACGCCCGGGGCGCCGCCGGTGGGGCAGATCCTGGCGCTTCCCCAGGACGCCACGCTCCCCGGCCGCACCCGCGTCCTCGATACGCTGGTGCTGCTGTCGCGGCTGTCGGGGCTCTCCAAGGTCGAGGCGACCGCGCGGGCCCTGCGGGCGCTCGAGCGCGTCGGGCTGGCCGACCTGTCCGAGCGACGCCTGGACAACCTCTCCCACGGCCAGCGCCGCCGCGTCGGGATCGCGCAGACGCTGCTCGGTGATGACGAGGTCATCATCCTCGACGAGCCCACCTCCGGGCTCGATCCGCGTACGGCCGCAGAGCTCCGCGATCTGATCAAAACACTGCATCACGATCGAACGATCATCCTCTCGACCCACAACCTGTCCGAGATCGAGGTGCTCTGCACGCACGCCGCCATCATCGACAAGGGCCGACTGGTCACGTCGGGCACCATGGATCAGATCCGCCAGACCGGCGCCCGGTTGGTGGTGGCGCTGGCGAAGCCGCTCGAGGGCATCGGCGAGGTCGTCGCGGCGCTGGCTGCGCTGCCTGCGGTGGGGCAAGCGCGCGCGGCCGCCACCAAGGACATGATCGAGATCGAGGTCGCCGACGACAAGGACGTCGACGACATCACCAATCAGGCGCTCCGCCTGGTGCTGGAGAAAGGCGGCAGCGTGCGGGGCGTCGAGCGCGGCAAGAGCCTCGAGCAGCGCTTCATGGAGGAGACGGGCCGGAAGTAGGAGCGTGTAGCGCGTAAGCGCTCACGCGACCCCGGTCCGGGTCCCGGTCCCGGTCCGGGTCCCGATCTGAAGATGGCTGCCTTGAGTCAGACGCTCGCGACGGTCGCGAGCTTCGATCGGTAGAGCTTGAGCAGGTTGTGGGTGAGGCAGACGAGCGTCCACTCGGCTCGTACCTTGAAGAAGGAGCGGAGCGAGAACCGGCGGAATCCTCGTGCCGCTTTGATCTGTCCGAGCGCCGGTTCGACGATACTCTTCCTGCGGGGGTAGACCGCCTTGCCGTCGCGCGTTTGCAACTTGTCTCGCATTCGCTTGCGAGCGAGCGAGGCAGGTGTGGGCTCCGAAGCTGATGAGGACGGAGTCGACGCGTCTTGGTTCTGTTCGCGTCCAACAGCGATGTGGGCATCGATCTGATTGTTGTCGCAGAATTCGATGTTGGTCGCGCTCAGATAGCCGTTGTCTGCCGTCATCTTCCGCGGAGCATCGCCGCAGTTGCCGAACACATCACGGAGCATCGGGACGAGGTGTTGCTGATCAGGTGCCTGGTTGCTGACCCCTTCGGCGACAATCACCTGAGCGTGCTCATCTACGACAACTTGGGCATTGTAGGCCTGGAGGTACGCTCCCTCCTTCAACATGATCCTGCTGTCTGAGTCGGTGAAGTTCCTCTGAGCGTTGGGCCTCGGTGTGCCGTCCACATTTGCAGGAACGCGATGATGCGGCCATCCATCATTTCGTTCAGTTGGGTCTGGGGATGGTTCGAGCTGGTCAGCCTGCGCTCTTGCCTTCTCGGCTCATCGACGACGTCCAAGACGAAGTACGCGAGATGATTTTCTGGGAGCCACTCGAGAGGGGACGGCGGGAGCAAGAACGATTGTCTCGGAGTCCAAGAACGGTATTGCTTCGCCACGAAACCATGGGATCAAGTCCAGGCGTCGAAGTCGATCCGCCCAACGATCGATTCCAGACGAAACGACCTCCAAGAACTTCTGCTGGTCAAAGTGGACGAGCTACCGCAAGCTAGCTTGCATGGTCACTTTCGATCACGAGAAGCTCGAGGTCTACCAGCTCGCCGTCGAGTATGCCGACATCGCTGAAGAGATCGCACAAGAACTGCAACCCGGTCACGCTCACGTCCGCGATCAGCTTCGGCGGGCATCCGATTCCATCGTGAACAACACCGCCGAGGGCGCCGGAGAGTTCAATCCACCTGAGAAGGCTCGCTTCTACCGGATGGCACTTCGCTCTGGCACCGAAAGCGCCGCCTCACTCCACACCTGCTCGAGGCGCCGACTCGCCAACGAGCAGAAGGTCCAAGCCGCCAGAGCCAAGCTCAAGCGCGTTGTCGAGATGCTCACGCGCCTCATCAAGTTGATGAACGCACGCCGGGCTGCATGATCGCCATCGGGACCGGGACCGGACCGGGACCCGGACCGGGCTCGCGGTAGCGCTACGCGCTACACGCTCAAGTAGCGCTACTCCCGCTTCTTCAGGACCGCCTTCGTCTCGATCCTCTTCCCGTCGCGGACGTACACGACCACCACCTCGTCGCCGGGCGCGTGCTCGCGGAGCGCGATGGTCATGTCCTGGAGGTTTCGCACCTCGTACTCGCCGAACTTCACGATCACGTCGCCCTTCTTGACCCCGGCCTTCGAGGCCGGGCTCCCCTCGCGCACGCCCGAGAGCAGGACGCCGTTCTCGGTCTCACCGAAGTCCGGGATCGAGCCGAAGTACGGCCCGTAGCCGCGGCCGCCTTCGGCGAGCTTCGGCGCCGGCGCTCTCACGTAGGTCAGCCGCGTCTTCGCCATCGCCAGCGCGCGCACCAGATCGGTCGCGACCGAGCCGACCTCGGCCATCCCGGGGTAGTTGAGCGTGTCTGCGTCGTCGGTCGGCTTGTGATAGCGCGAGTGTGCGCCGGTGAAGAGGAACAGCACCGGGACGCCGGCGGCGTAGAACGAGGTCTGGTCGCTGGGCCCGTAGCCGTCGCCGCCCAGGTTGCCGGCGAGGCCGTGGTCGGCGACCAAGCGCCTCGCGAAGTCCTCGAGCTCGAGGGCGGTCTTCACGCCCATCACGTAGAGCTTCTTCTCGCGGAGGTGCCCGACCATGTCGAGGTTGATCATGGCGGCGACGTCCTTGATCGGAACGGGCGGATTCTTCACCAGGTGGGCGCTGCCGAGCAGGCCGCTCTCCTCGCCGGCGAACAGCACGAACAGCACGCCTCGGCTCAGGGGGTCCTTCATCTTCACGATGGCGCGGGCTGCCTCCACCACCACTGCGGTGCCGGACGCGTTGTCGTCGGCGCCATTGTGGATCTGGGGCTCGTCGCCGTCGGCGAGCGAGTCGGAGCTGCCGTATCCGAGGTGGTCGTAGTGGGCGCCGATCACGATCCACTCCTTGGCGCCACCCTCGGGCACCAGGATCCCGCCGACGTTGTCGACGGTCCGGCGCTCGCGGATGATCTCGGTCTGGATGGAGGGCGCCGGCGTGGAGGCGCTCCGGCTGTGCGGCCGGTAGTCGGCGTCGATGGCCTTCTTCAGGGCGGTGACGTCGAACCCGAGCAGGCGGCTCGCCGCCGGCGTGGTCATCTCGACGGAGACGATCCCGGCGTCGCTCTCGGGATCGAGCCTGCGGCGCAGCTTCTTGAGCTTGGTCCGCACCAGGATGAGCGCGGCCGCCTTCTCGTGGCGGGCCACCAGGACCTTTCTGCGGATCGATGACGCCGGCGTGGTCTTCCGGCCGTCGAACGGGCTCTTCGGATCGTCCTCGCCCGGCTCGCCGTCGAGTATCACGACGACCTTCCCGGCCACGTCCAGCCCCTCGTAGTCGTCATACTTGTACTGGTCGGCGCGGATGCCGTAGCCCGCGAACACCAGCGCGCCGCTCGCGGTGCCGGTCCGCGAGAACGGGAAGGGACGGAAGTCGGTACCGGCTCGGAGCTTCGTCTTGCCCTGGACGAGCGCGTTCTTCTTGCCCAGCTGGGTGCCGACCAGCATCTCGAACGGTTGCCGGTAGCTGTCGCCGAACGCGGGCGCGAGGCCGATCTCGCGGAGCTGCTTCTCGAGGTAGTCGGCGGCGACGTGGATGCCGCGGGTGGCGGCGCCGCGGCCCTCGAGGGCGTCGCTGGCGAGGAGGGTGACGTGGGCGCGCAGCGCGTCGGCCGAGAGGCTGGCGGTCTTCGTGAGCGTCACCGTCAGCGGCACCACCCCGGGCTGGCTCGCCGGCCGGCTCGCGGGTCCCCTTGTGGCAAAGCCCTCGGAGGCCGCCCCTGGGGCTGAGGTCGGTGCGGGTGGGGACGGGCGCTCGCTCGTCTTCGGGCATCCCGCGAGGGTCAGGGCGAGGACGCATGCACGTCCCAGATGGCCGTTCACGGGCCGCTCAAAACACGTCGGCGGGGGTCCGAGCAACGTGGGTGTCGGAGTAGGTGGGACCCCCGCGGGGTGAAACTCGACGTCGGTTCCGGGACCGTGCTACACCAGCTTCCCTATGCCAGAAGGCCAGGATCTGGAGGCAAAGGCTCCGGAGAGCTCGGCCGACGTTCTCCCTTCGGACGGGCGTGAGGCCAACGGGCACAGCTTGCCCGAAGAGCTGGACATCCCGGTCGACGAGGCGCCGCCGCACCCCGAACCCGTGAAACCGGTCACAGGTGACGTGTCCGTCCAGATCAACCCCGCCGATCTCCCGCCCTTGTTGCCGGTGGGCGAGGCGCGGGCCGAGCCGCCCTTCGAGCCGAAGGTCCCCGAGGAAGCGGCCCGCTGGGAGCAGGTCATCGTCGAGTACGAGCGCGAAGCCGCTGCGCTCGGGAACGAGGCCCGGGCCGCCAGCCTGTACCTCGAGATCGGTCGCATCTACGAGGAGCAGCTCGCGAAGCCCCGGAACGCCGCCACCTCCTATCAGCGGGCGTTCAACCTCAACCCGCGGTCGCTGGACATCCTCCACGCGTCGCGCCGGTTGTTCACCGAGGTCGGCAACTGGGCGATGGTCGTCCAGATCCTCGGCTACGAGATCGAGTGCGCCGAGTCGATCGAGCGCAAGGCCACCCTCTTCGCAGAGAAGGGGACCATCCTGGAGGAGAAGCTGCGGAACGTGGAGGAGGCGCAGAAGGCCTTCCGCCAGGCGCTCGAGGCCTGGTCCGCCGAGCCGCTCGCGATCAACGCGCTCGAGCGGATGCACCTGTTCCGCAAGGAGTACGACCAGCTGTACCGGGTGTACGAGCGCGCGATCGCCGCCACCTCCCGGCCCGAGCGCAAGCTCCCGCTCCTGGTCGCCGCCGCCCAGCTCGCCGAGGATCGACTCGACGATCTGGAGGGCGCCGTCCGGCACTACTTCGAGATCCTGGACAGCGATCCGACCAACCCGCTGGCGCTGTCCGCGCTGCGGCGCATGACCGCGCAAACCGGGGACTACGAGCGGCTGGTGGACGTCATGATCCGCTCCGCCGAGGTCACCGAGGATCCGGACGAGGCCGCCACCCACCTGCTCTCCGCGGCGCGCGTGCAGCACGAGAAGATGGGACAGATCGATCGCGCGCTGCTCTCGCTCCTCAAGGCCCTCGAGCATGCCCCCGAGAGCCTGACGATCCTCAAGGAGATCGAGCTCCTCTACCTCTCCAACGACCGGCCCGACGAGGCGGTGAAGGTGCTCCGGCGCGAGGCCGAGGTCACCACCGAGCCCCGGGATCGGGTCCCGATCCTCTTCAAGCTGTCCACCTTGCTCGAGGTCGATCTCGAGCTCGGCGAGGAGGCGATCGCGCCCCTCGAGGAGGCGGTCCAGCTGATGCCGGAGTACACCCCGGCGGTGCAGGCGCTCGGGCGCCTGTACACCCGGCTCGAGCTCTGGGAGTCGCTGGCGGCCCTATTCGAAGCAGAGGCGCGCCTCGACGAGGACAAGAGCGTCGCCGCCGAGAAGCTCTTCAAGCTGGCCGAGATCCAGGAGCTGAAGCTCGAGGAGCCCGAGCGCGCCATCACCACGCTGATGCGGCTCCTCGAGTGGCGTCCCGACTATCAGCCGGGCCGCAAGTACCTCGAGCAGCTGCTCCAGTCGCGCGAGCGGTGGGCCGAGCTGATCGAGCTGTACGAGGAAGAGATCGATCTGCTGGGCGCCCACGACGAGGACCAGAAGGTCTTCCTCCTGGGACGCATCGGGATGATCGCCGAGGACAAGCTGGCGGCGATCGACAAGGCGGTGCTGGCCTTCGAACGGATCCTCGAGCTGGTCCCCAGGCACCTGCACGCCATTCGCACGCTGGCGCGGCTCGCAGAGAAGCGCGAGGCCTGGACCGAGGTCGTGCGGCTGCTCGATCTGGAGACCGAGGCGACGGCCGATCAGAAGGAGGTCGTGTCGATCCTCCACCGGTCGGCCCAGATCACCGAGGAGAAGCTGTTCGATCGGGAGACCGCGATCACGCTGTACGAGAAGGTGCTGACGCTCAGCCCGACGTATCTCCCCGCCCTGAAGAGCCTCGGCCGCATCTATCACCAGCAGGGGCGCTGGCACGATCTGCTGACGATGTACCAGCGCGAGCTGGAGGTGTCGAAGTCGGTCGATCGCACCGTCGCGCTGCTGTTCCGCATGGCGGACGTCTTCACCGAGAAGCTGTCCGACGAGCCGAAGGCCGCCGAGATCTTCGAGCAGGTGCTCGCGCACGATCCCGACAACCTCCCTGCGATGCGCGCGCTGGAGTCGATCCACACCCGCCGCGGAGACTTCGAGAAGCTGGCCGACGTCCTGATGCTCGAAGCGGAGCGCGTGAAGGACGACAAGGAGCGGGCGACCGCCCTGATGCGCGTCGGCGAGCTATGCGAGGAGAAGCTCGACCGGGCCGATCGCGCCGCGGAGGTCTATCAGGAGGTGCTGCGGCTCGAGCACAACTTCGACGCCGCCATCCGTTCGCTCGTGCGGATCTACTCTGCCGAGGGGATGTGGAACGCGCTCAGCCGCGCGCTGAAGACCGCCTACGATCACGCGAAGAGCGACGACTCGAAGGCCGCGATCCTGGTCCGTTGCGCGGAGGTCGCCGGCGACAAGCTTGGTAACCTCGACAGCGCCGCGGAGAACCTCGAGCTGGCGCTCGAGCTCCGTCCCAACGATCTCACCGTGTTATCGCAGCTCGAGCGCGTGAGCGTGGCGCGGCGCGACTGGCGGCGCGCGATCTCGCTGGCGGAGAAGCTGGCGGAGCACGAGACCGATCCGCGGCTGTACGCGTCCCGGCAGATCCGGGTCGCGACGATGAAGGAGACGCAGCTCGAGCCGCCCGAGTCGGGGGCCGAGCACTACCGGCGCGCGCTCGATCGCGTGCCGAACCACCCGGTGGCGCTGCGTGCGCTCGAGCTGGCCTACCTGAAGGCGGCCAACTGGGCCGGCCTCGCCAGCTTCTATCACCGTGAGGCGATGGTGACCCGCGATCCCGATCGACAGGCGACGCTGTTCTGTCGGGCCGCCGACCTGGCGGAGCACCGACTGCAGAACGACAGCCTGGCGGCCGAGATGTACGCCTCGGCGCTGGGCGCGAACCCGAAGCACCTGCCCGCGGTCCGCGGCCGGCGGCGGCTGGCGGAGAGGATGGGCGACGCCCACGCGGCGCTCGAGTGCATCCGCGCGGAGGGAGAGGCGACCGCCGATCCCGATCACGCGCGCGAGCTGCTCTTCCAGGCGGGTCAGCTCTACCAGGACAAGTTCCAGGATCTGGCGCAGGCCGTCTCCACCTACGAGAAGGTCCTGGCGGTAGCTCCGGACCACCTGGCGGCGTTCAACCGGCTCGAGGCGATCTACCTCGAGCAGGAGTCGTGGGCGCCGATGCTCGACCTGCTGGAGAAGAGGGCACACGCGCTGGCCGATCCGGCGGAGCAGGCGAAGCTCTACGTGGCCGCCGGGCAGATCGCGCAGGACCGCTTGCAGGACGTCGACCACGCGATGCGCCTCTATCAGGAGGTGCTCTCGCGCGACCCGAAGCACTCGGTCGCGCTGGTGCGGACCGGCCCGATCCTCTTCGCCCGGCAGGAGTGGGATCAGGCCATCGACGTCTTCCACAAGACGCTGGCGGTCAGCAAGGAAACCAAGGTCCTGGTCGTCGCGTTCAAGTCGCTCGGGATCATCTATCAGGAGCACCGGCAGGATCTGGTGAAGTGCGTGCAGTCGTTCCAGGCGGCGCTGCAGGCGAACCCGTCGGACGTCGAGTGTCTCGAACGGCTGGCGTCGGTGTACCAGGAGGCCCAGGACTGGGCGAGCGCGATCAACGTGCTGCTGCGTCTCGCGGACGTCCAGGAGAAGCCGAAGAAGAAGGTCGAGACCCTGTTGACGCTCGCGCACATCTACCAGATGGGCGCTCAGGATCGGCGTAACGCGATCCTGGCGAACCGCAAGGCCCTCGAGATCGAGCCGACCAACCAGACCGCGATCCTGCGCCTGTCCGACCTCTACGAGGCCGAGCAGGACTGGCAGAGCCTGGCGGACGTGACCGCGACGTACGTGCGGTTGTTGCCGCCCGAGCAGAAGGAGAAGGCGGCGCCGCTCCACTTGAAGATGGCCGACGTCTTCGAGAAGAAGATCGGAGACGACGCCCGCGCGATCAACGCGCTGAAGTACGCGCTCGAGGCCCAGCCCGAGAACGTGGGGGCGCTGGAGCGGCTGGCGAGCCTGTACTCGAAGAAGGCCGACACCTTCCCGCAGGCGGTCGACGTGCACCGGCGCCTCCTGTTAGTCGATCCGTTCCGCATCGAGAGCTACCACGCGATGCACGAGATGTTCTCGCGCACCAAGCAGATCGATCGGGCGTTCGTGTTGGCGGAGATCCTGGTGTTCCTCCGGGCGGCGAAGCAGGAGGAGGACCTCTTCTACCACGAGCACAAGGCGAAGGTGCTCGCGTACGCCGAGGGCGCGCTCGATGCGGCGACGCACGATCGACTGGTCACACACCCGGGTGAGCGCGGTGCGATCCGCGCCGTCCTCGAGGTCCTGAGCACCGAGCTGGTCAAGGCGTATCCGGGCAACCTGGCGCAGTATGACGTGGCGAAGAACGATCGCTACGGGCCCCGCGGCGATCACGGGCTCCGCTCGGTGGCGAACCGCGTGGCGCTCACGCTGGGCGTGCCGCAGTTCGATCTGCTGATGACGCGCACGACCGATCTCGGGATCTTCATCGAGAACGATCGACCGCCGGCGTTGATCGTCGGCGCCAGCGTCGACCGCATCCAGGACAAGGACCAGCGCTTCCTCTTGGGGCGCGCGCTCGAGCGGCTGAAGGGCGGGCACCACCTGCTCGACACCATTCCCCCCAAGGAGATGGAGACGCTGCTCTGGACCATCGCGAAGTGGGCCAACCCGGGCGCGCAGATCCCGATCGATCCGGCCTCGCTGGACTCGATGCAGCGGAAGCTCGCCAAGGCGCTCTCCAGCCGCGCGCGCAAGGTCCTGGAGGAGATTGGACGCCACCTCACGAGTGCCCACATCGATGTGGCGAAGCACCGGGCGGCGGCGGCGCTGACCGCCAACCGTGCCGGGATGGTGGTCACGAACGACGTCGAGGTCGCGGTGCGCAACATCGCCCGCGACTATCCGGACGTGCGGCCCGTGTTCACCGACGCCCACGGGGCCGCCCGCACCCTGGGCAAGATTCCCGAGGTCAAAGAGATCCTCAACTACGCCGTGACCGAGGAGTACTTCCAGGCCCGCGCGCATCTCCAGATCGCGATCCGCGAGTGAAGATCCGCTGAATCGATCATTGCTCGACGGAGAAGTCGAGGGCGACGATCGTGTCGCCGACCGCCAGATATACGAACCCGAGCTCGCCCTCGGCCACCTGAAGGGACGGCGGCCCCGCCAGCGTGAAGGTGGCGAGCTCCTCGCCGGTCCCGAGATTGAGCAGATGCACCGTGCCGGCGCTGTCGAAGATCGCGACGCGACCGTCCATCACGTGGGCCTCCGTGTCGATCGGAGGGCCAGCGGTGAACGACCAGACGACCTCGCCGGCGGTGTCGAGGAGCTCGACGATTCCGTCCTCACCCCAGGCGAGGACCCGCCCGTCTCCGAGGATTTGCGTGCCAGTGACGCGGGCTTGTCGGGGATGGGAGAAGACTTCGGCCCCGGAGGCCTCGAACAGCTTCACTCCCGCCAGGTGGCCGACCGAGACGCGGCCCTCACCGACGCTCACGCCGCCGGCGGACTCGCCGACCGGCTGGTCGAACACCGTCTCGCCGCCGGGGGAGATGCCGACGAGATGGCCGGGCGTGAACACCGCCGCGAAGGTGGTGCCGTCGCCGGCGACGGCGGGGGCCGAGTCGATCGGTCCGCCGAGCGGGACGTCGAACACGGTGGTGCCGTCGGGCTGCATCGCGAACAGCCGGCCCGAGGTCGATCCGACCCGGAGCGTCCGGTCGGGGGCCACCACCAGGGGGCTGGTGACGCCGAGCGGCGAGGCGGGCGCGAGCGCCTTCTGGATCCCGGAGCCGATCTCGAGGCCCACGACGCGGCCCACCGTCGAGACCAGGAAGACCGTGAAGTCCGAAGCGACGGGCGCCCGGCTCGTGGGGAAGGTGCTGTTCGGCCCCTCGATCTTGAGGCCGCTGCCCTCCTCGTGCGTGGTCAGCTCGCCCATGCTCCCGCTGAGGGCCACCAGGACGCGCTTCTCCGGCCCGATGCCCGGGGGCGCAGGTTCGGCGGCGAAGGTCTGGCTCCACCGCTGGACGATGATGACCGGCTTCTTGCCGCCGCAGGCGGTTGCACCGAGGAGGAGCGCGAAGAAGAGGATCGACCGCGAGGCTCGCACCCGCGTCGCATCCTACCGCAGTGCTGTTGCGCTCGGCGACCTTTGGCGATACCCGTCGGTCGATCGTGGCCGAACCAGGACGTCCTCGGGCGAACGACCCGATCCTCGGCCTGCCGGGCGAGATCAAGCCGCTCCGGATCGTGCTCTACGTGGCGCTGCTGTTGTCCGCAGTGTCGGCGCTCTTCCTCGAGGAGCCCCTCGCGGGCGCGGTGCATCGCGGCGCGGTCTCCGGCGTCTGGTTGTTCCTCCCGCTCGCGCTCTACGGCGTCTTCTTCACCGTGTACGCCGCCGACCGCTGGCTGCTGGTGAAGCGCCGCGGCTACCCCACGGGCCGCGCCTTCTTCCAGGTGGCCTTCGGGATCGTGTTCGGTCTGTTGCTCTTGCCGTCGACGCTCGGCGCCTGGATGGAGCGCCACCCGGTCGGGATCGAACGCCTGATGTCGCACCCGGACCCCGAAGTGCGGACTGTGGCGGTCGAGGCCCTGGGCTTTCGCGGATTCTCGCGAGAGCGCGCCGCCATGGTGGTGACGCGACTCGACGATCGCGATCCGCGCGTGGCGGAGGCCGCTCGGACAGTCCTCTCCAGGTGGTCGGGGCGAGATCGGAGTGATCTGGCTGGTATCCGGGCTTGGGCGGGGCGATTATCGGCGACGTCCACGATGACGGAGGGAGCCCGCTGATGCGTTGGCAAGTGTCGCTGCAGCTCGCGATCGGGTTCGGCGCGCTCTTTGGCTTGGCCTATCTGAGCGCCGAGAAGTTCCTCGGGCCGCCGCTCGAGTCGAGCGCCGTCGATTCCGCCGAGGCGCATGCGATCGTGGGCGCCTCCGAGGTCGCGAGCGCATGGGTGCGCGCGCGTTCCGGTCGCCGTGCGCTGGTGCGAGCGCTGGCTGGCTCGCCGACGTTCCAGGAGTCCGACCGCGACCTCCTCGGCGCTGCCCTCGAGAGCGCGACCGTGCAGATGGGCGGCGGGAGCGCAGCGCTGGTCCGCGCCGGCGGGGCCATCGTCGCCGGCTTTGGACCGTCGTCGGACGTCCTGGCACCGCTCGAGTCGGTGAAGGACGCAGAGGGGGGCGCGACGATCGTCCGCATCGAACGGATCGGCGACGAGCTCCACCTGGTGGCGGCCGCCCCGGTGCTGGGCTCCGACGCGCGGGCCGCCTCGACGCTGGTGCTGGCCTCTCCCGTCGGCGAGAACCAGCTCCACATCTGGACGCGCGGCTTGCCCCAGGACATCAGTGTCGGCCTGCTCGAGGGCGATCGCATGCTCGCCTCCACCGTGCCGCAGCCCTACCGGAAGGAGCTCCCCAGCCTTGTCGCCCGGGAGGTGACCGTCGGCGACCGCCGCTTCCGCGTCGCGAAGAACCAGATCGTCGACGACGTCGGCACCATGCTCTCGGTGGTGGGGCTGGCCTCGGTCCAGCCTGTTGCCAGCTCGGTGGTGATGGAGCGGGCGCGGCTCCTGATCACCCTGCTCGGAGGCATGGCCCTCATCCTCGCGCTGGTGCTTGTCCTGATCGCGCCGAGCGACAGCGTGCGGGAGCTGATCGAGGACTTCAACCAGAGCACGCGCGATCTGCCCCGGCGAGACACGCAGCCCCTCGAGCCGCTCGAGATCCTGGGCGGGCCTACCCCGAGCGCGCGCCCTTCGGACCGCGCGCCGGTGGAGCACTATCCGTCGCCGTTCGCGGGATCCGATCCCCGAGTCCGCCTACCCTCCGCCGATCCCGCTGTCGGACGGCCCGCCGCTGACGCCGCCCGCGCCGTCCTTCTCCACGCCCTCGCTCGAGAGCGTGACACAGCCACAGCCGTCGAAGCGCACCTCGAGCGATACGCGCCTGGCCCTCGACGCAGAGAAGCGCATCGCGCCGCCTCGCCCGACGCCCGCTCCGCGCCCGGCCCCGGCGCCCTCGCGGGCGTCGGATGATCACTACCCGTCCTCCTCGCCGTACGGGGTCCAGGACGCGATCCCTTTGCCGGGAAGCACGCCTCGCGCGAGCCAGATGCCGCCGCCGGCGTCGCCGTTCGATCAGAATCGCCGCGGCCGCGTTTGCGCCGCCGCCGCCGTCGCCGCCGCCGCCGGTCCGGTCGGGGCCGAAGGAGGACGATCTCCTCATGCCGAAGGGCGTCGACCTGGAGGCGATCGCGCGCCAGGCGGCGAAGCAGGGCCCCCCGAAGCACGAGCCGACGGACCTTCCGGGACTGCGATCACCGTACGCGCCCGCGACGCCACCGCCGTCGCGGTCGTCCCGCTCCACGGAGGACCTTCCCGGGCTGCGGGCCAACGATCCGGCCGCGCGGATGTTCGACACGGGCAAGCCGGCGCCCCGGCGCACCTCTGATCCCTGGTCCAACCCGGCCCTGGGCGTCTACTCCACCACGCCGTCCGTCTCGGAGCGGCTCTCGGTTCCGGATCGCGCGCCGAGCAATCCGCCGCTCCAGACCGGCCCGACGGCGTTCGACGAGGAGCACTATCGCGTCGTCTACAACGACTTCGTGGCGTCGAAGGCGCGGCTGGGCGAGGTGGTCGACAACATCACCTACGAAGGCTTCCGCTCCAAGCTTCGCTCCAGCGAGGAGGCGCTGATCGACCGCCACGGCTGCCGAGCGGTTCGCTTCCAGGTGCTGGTCAAGGACAATACGGTCTCGCTGCGGCCGCAGCTGGTGCGCTGATCAAAAGACCGGCGCGTCCGCCTTCACCCCGGCCTGGTGCCCGTCGACCAGGCTGGGCGTCGTGTCGTTGAGGCGCGGGTTCATCGCGAAGAAGAGCTTGCGCGCCAGCTTGAGCTCGAGCGGACGCGTCCAGCGCTCCGCCTCCCAGCGCCGCCTTGCGAGCGCGATCATGGCGTCGCGGATGGGACGCCCACGCATGGGAACGCCCTTGAAGCGATAGAGGTCCTCCTCGACGAAGAACGCCGAGCCGGCCACAGTCTCGAAGTCTCGGATCATCCGATCGATGTCCTCGGTCATCCAGGGGGTCACCTTCTTGCGGAACCCGAAGTCGCGCCAGGTGGAGGTCTCCCAGTCGGCGAGCGAGGTGGTGGTCTCCAGACCATGCGCCACCGCGTCGGCGTAGAGCGGCGTCGACTCGTACGGCGTGTACGTGTTGAGGACGAAGACCGCGCCGGGGACGATCCGCTTGAGGTCCTTGCAGAGCGCGAGCGACATCCGCACGTCGCGCTCAGGGTCGTCGGGATAGCCGAGCGTGAAGCTGAGATCCGGCGTGATGCCGAACTCGGCCATCCGCTCTGCCATCAGCGTGACCTGCTCGTTCGTGTGCTCCTTCTTGATCTTCTGGAGGATGTGCGGATCGCCGCTCTCGATCCCCACGAAGAAGCGCTTGCAGCCCGACTCCGCCATCAGCCTCCAGACCTCGCGCGGCATCTTGGCCAGCTGATCGGGCCGCCCGAACGCGATCCATGGCCGCGCGATGCCGGCCTCGATCATCCCCTGGCACAGATCGATCGTGCGCTTCGGGCTCACGATGAGGTTGCTGTCCGCGAACTCGATCGCGTCGGCCTGGGGGGCGAGCGCCAGGAGCGCCGAGAGCTCGTCCACGCAGCGCTCCGCCGAGTAGGCGCTCCAGCCGAACTCGAACTCGAAGTTGACCGTGCAGAACTGACAGGCGAACGGGCAGCCGGTCGACGAGTGATAGGTGACCGCGCGGCCGCCCACCAGGATGTGGACCAGGTACTTCGCGATGGCGAGATCCTCGAAGGGTGGCCGTCCGAAGGCGTTCTGATCCTTCATCTTGGCGCGGGCGCCGATCACCGGCTCGCCCCGGGCCGTCTTGTACGAGACACCGGGGATGTTCTCCGGCGGGGCGCCGGCCGCGAAGGCCTCGCAGACCCGGGCGAACGCCTCCTCGCCCTGTCCCTTGATCACCACGTCGACGCAGGCGTCGCCGAGCGTCTCCTTGACGTACATCGAGGGGTGCGCGCCTCCCCATACCAACGGGAGCGCCGGCTGCGCGCGCCGCAGCGCCCGAGCGGCCTTGAGCGCGTGCACAGTCTGGTTGCCGGTGAAGCACGAGATGCCGACGAGGAGGGCCCCATGGGCCGCTTCGAGGAGTTTCTTGATCGGATCGGGCTCCTTGCCGCCGTCGACCATCACCACGTCGAAGCGCTCCCGCGGGAGGTTGCCCGCGAGCGCGAGGATGGGCCACGGCAGGCGGTGGAACTCGGGGCGCGACACGCGCGGATGGAACAACACGATCCGCGGCTTCACGGGCAGAGCATACCCAAAACCGTTCCGTTCACGCTCTCCAGATGACGGGTGGGTTCGCCCCGTGTTACCCGGCGTGCGCGTGCTGAGGCACCTGACGATCGAAAACCTCGCGCTGGTGGATCGCATCGAGATCGACTTCGGCCCTGGTCTGAACGTCCTCACCGGCGAAACGGGCGCCGGTAAGAGCGTGCTGGTGGGGGCGCTTTCGCTGGTGCTGGGAAGCCGCGCGTCCCCCGACGTGATCCGGTCCGGGGCGAAGGAGGCGACGGTGGAGGCGCTGCTCGAGCTCCCTGCGGATCGGCGGCTGGCGGCCCGGCTCGAGACCATGGGGATCGACGTCGCCGACGGCGATCTGGTGGTCCGCCGCGTGATCGCGCAGAAGGGCAAGAGCCGCGTCCTCCTCAACGGGCAGATGGCCACCGTCTCGATGCTCGCCGAGGTCATGCGCGGCGCGGTCGACATCACCAGCCAGCACGAGCACGTGAGCCTGCTCGACGAGTCGCGCCACCTCGACGTCGTCGATGCGTACGGCGATCTCTTCGCGCTTCGCGAGCGGGTCGAGGCCGCCCACGCCGAGGTCGTGGGCTACCAGACCGCGCTCGCCAACCTCGCCAGCGACGAGACCGAGAAGGCGCGGCGGGAGGACTATCTTCGCTTCGCCGTCGACGAGATCGCCGCCGTCAACCCCGAGCCCGGAGAGCTCGACCTCCTGGAGCAGGAGCGCTCCCGCCTGCGGAACGTCACCGAGCTCTCGGAGGGCGTCCGGCGCGCCGAAGGTGCGATGTACTCGGAGGACGGCGCCGTCGTCGAGATCATCGGCCGGATCGAGCGCGAGCTGGTGAAGCTCTCGGCGCTGGACGAGCGGCTCGCACCGCTGGCGGGTGCCGTGGGGAGCGTGCGGGCGGAGCTGGAGGAGTCGTCCCGGGAGCTCGGCCGGTACGCAGACTCGCTGGCCGCCGATCCGGACCGCCTCACCGAGGTCGACGAGCGGATCGAGCAGCTCCGTAAGCTGACCCGGAAGTACGCGGGCCTCACCGGGATCGCCGGGGTGCTGGCGGCGCGGGTCGAGATGGAGCGGGAGCTCGACGAGCTGGTCCACGAGGAAGCACGCCAGGCCGACCTGCTGTGCGCGCTGGAGGCGCAGGTGGCCGAGCGCAAGGCGCTCGCCGTGGAGCTCACCGCCGCCCGCCATCGCGTGGTGCGCGCGCTGGAGAAGGCGATCCAGTCCGAGCTCGCCGAGCTGTCGATGAAGAACACGCGGGTGGCGGTGGAGCTCCTGCCCGCCGCCGAGCCGGGGCCGAAGGGCGCGGAGAGTGCCCGTCTCCTGATCTCGCCAAACGCGGGCGAGCCCCTGCGATCGCTGGAGAAGACGGCCTCCGGTGGCGAGCTTTCCCGGGTCCTGCTCGGCATCAAGCACGTGCTGGCGCACCGCGCCTCGGTCTCGACCTACGTCTTCGACGAGATCGACACCGGGATCGGCGGGGCGGTGGCGGAGGTCCTCGGGACCAAGCTGAAGGCGGTGGCGGGATCGGCGCAGATCCTCTGTGTCACGCACCTCCCGCAGATCGCGGCCTATGCGGACGTCCACCTGGTGGTGAAGAAGCGGGAGAAGGACGCACGGACCGTCACCGAGGTCGCGACGCTCGACGAGGCCGCGCGGGTCGAAGAGCTGGCGCGGATGCTCGGAGGGGTCCAGATCACGGACAAGACGCGGAGCCTCGCCGCCGAGCTGCGGGATTGGGGCGCCGAGGGCAGCGCTCCGATGCCGCCGAAGAGGCGGGTACGGCAAAGTGCGAGCCGCCGCTGAACAGTCGCTCAAAACGTTGAAATGGGGCCCGGCGTCTGCCTAATATCCGGGCGGGCGCCCGTGGCGGACAAGCAGCTCAAGATCCTGTCGTTCGGGCTCACCGACGTGGGCATGCGTCGGGACCACAACGAGGACAGCTATCTCGTCGATGACGAGGCCAATCTCTATGTAGTCGCCGATGGGATGGGCGGGCATCTGGGCGGCGAGATGGCCTCCATGCTGGCCGTGACCACGATCCAGAACTCGGTCCGGGACGAGCGGAAGACGGTCATCAACGGCAAGGCCTACAAGGGCGCGATCGAGCAGCACCCCGCGCTGATGATGCTGCCGAAGGCCGTGAAGAAGGCGTGCGCCGCGATCTTCAAGAAGGCGCAGGAGGTGCCCGAGCTCCAGGGGATGGGCACCACCGTGACCGGGGTGGCGTTCATCGACAACTACGCCTTCTTCGGTCACGTCGGAGACAGCCGGGCCTACCTGGTCCGGGACGGGCGGATCGAGCAGCTCTCCGAGGACCACTCCCTGGTGAACGAGCAGCTCAAGGCCGGGCTCATCACGCCCGAGCAGGCCCGGATGAGCCGGTTCAAGCACATCATCACGCGATCGGTGGGTTTTGAAGAGGACGTCGCGGTCGATACCATGGTCGTGCCCACGCAGGAGGGCGACATGTACATCCTCTGCAGCGACGGCCTCGCGAACCTCGTCTCCACCACGGAGATCCGGGACTCGATCCACGACAACTTTCTCCGCGACGTCCCGCGCGCTCTGATCAGCTTGGCCAACGAGCGCGGCGGCGACGACAACATCACGGTCGTCGTCGCGTATGTGAACGGCGAGGAGTGATCGACCTCCGTTCGGCGCCGGCATCGGATGACCGGCGACCTCAGGATCCCTTGCAAAGGCCTCAATAATGCGAGAGACCGGTCGTATAGACTCATGGACGGTGCTGAGTAGTGGAGGAACGGTCACGCTATTTCACCCTGATGATCATGCCGGAGACCTCGGCGGACGAGGTCCGGCGGATACGGGTCTCGCGGCGGTTGATCGTCGCAGCGCTCGTCGGCCTCGCGGTGTTCATCCTGACCGCGTTCGGTGCGCTGGGTTGGTCGATGCTGTTGCTCGATCAAGCGCGCGACGTACCCGACTTGCGCACGGAGAACAGCTCCCTCCGCGCTGAGATCGACTCGCTCGACACACGACTCGAGAACGTCACCGACGTGGTCGATCGTCTCGACAGCCTCGAGTCGAAGCTGCGTGCGCTGACGATGATCTCGGATCCCGAGCGGAACCTGGCGATGGGGCCGGTCGGTGGTCCGAGCAACGCGGAGAACGAAGCGCGGCACGCGGCCACCGCCGAGTTGAAGCGAGATCTGATGAGCGACGACGAGGCCGTACAGTTCGCCGCTGCGCGTCTCGAGTGGACGGAGGGTGCCGCCGGCGCCGCGGTGGCGCGGGCGCAGAAGATGTCGGCGCTGCTCGAGGGCCAGAAGGCGATGCTGTCCGCCACGCCGAGCCGGCGCCCGAGCCGCGGGTACATCACCAGCGTCTACGGGATGCGGATCGATCCGTTCACCGGGCTCGCCACGCTCCACAGCGGCATCGACTTCTCGGCGCGCATCGGCTCGCCCGCCAACGCGACCGCCGACGGCGTGGTCATCTTCGCCGCGAAGCAGGGGGCCTACGGCAAGCTGGTCGAGGTGGACCACGGCCACGGGCTCGTGACCAAGTACGGGCATCTGTCCAAGATCCACGTGAAGGTCGGAGAGGCCGTGAAGCGCGGGCAGACCGTGGGCGAGATCGGCAACACCGGCCGATCGACCGGTCCCCACCTCCACTACGAGATTCGGGTCAACGGAATACCGCAGGATCCGCGGCGCTTCATGCTGGAGTGAGCTGCCCCAGTCATCGCGGGCTTGACGTGGGGGACTGAGGGTCCATACGAAGGGAGCTTCAGGGCCCCCATGGTCACCATCTTCAAGAAAGTCTTCGGTAGCAAAAACGAGCGGGCCATCCGCAGGCTCCAGCCCCGGGTCTCCGCGATCAACGAGTTCGAGCCGAAGATCAAGGCGCTCAGCGACGACGAGCTGCGCGGCAAGACCGCCGAGCTCAAGCAAAAGGTCAAGAACGGCGCCCCGCTCGACGACGTGCTGCATGAAGCCTTTGCGGTCGTCCGTGAGGCGGGGTGGCGCGCCGTCAAGATGCGGCACTTCGACGTCCAGCTGATCGGCGGGATGGTCCTCCACAGCGGAAAGATTGCGGAGATGAGGACCGGCGAGGGCAAGACGTTGGTGTCGACGCTCCCCGCGTATCTCAACGCGCTCGAGGAGAACGGCGTCCACATCATCACGGTGAACGACTACCTGGCGAACCGCGACGCCGAGTGGATGGGGAAGATCTATCGCTTCCTGGGGATGAACGTCGGCATCATCGTCCACGGCTACGGCGATGCTCACAAGCAGCGGCAGTACGGCTGCGACATCACGTACGGCACCAACTCGGAGTTCGGCTTCGACTACCTGCGCGACAACATGAAGTACTCCCTCTCGGAGTACACGCAGAGCCGAGGTCAGAACTACGCGATCATCGACGAGGTCGACTCCATCCTGATCGACGAGGCGCGCACGCCGTTGATCATCTCGGGGCCGGCCGAGGAGTCCGCGGACAAGTATCGGATCGTCAACGACGTGGTCGCGAAGCTCCGCCTCGAGCAGCACTTCACGGTGGAGGAGAAGTCGAAGTCATCCTCGCTCACCGACGAGGGCGTCGATCACGTCGAGCGCATGTTGAAGGTGGGGAATCTGTTCTCTCCCGAGAACACCGAATGGTTCCACCACGTGAACAAGGCGCTGCAGGCCCATGCCTGCTACAAGCGCGACAAGGACTACCTGGTGCGCGACGGCGAGGTCCTCATCGTCGACGAGCACACCGGTCGCACCATGGAGGGCCGCCGCTGGTCGGACGGGCTCCACCAGGCGATCGAGGCCAAGGAGGGCGTGGCGATCCAGCGGGAGAACGTGACCCTGGCGACGGTCACGTACCAAAACTTCTACCGCATGTACAACAAGCTCTCCGGCATGACCGGCACCGCCGATACCGAGGCCGAGGAGTTCGAGAAGATCTACAAGCTCGACGTCGTCGTCATCCCCACGAACAAGGCGATGGTCCGCAAGGACCACGACGACCTGGTCTACAAGACGGAGCGCGAGAAGTTCAACGCGGTCATCACCGACATCAAGACGCGCCACGAGCGCGGGCAGCCGATCCTGGTCGGCACCCGGAGCGTCGAGAAGTCCGAGGTGGTGTCGCGCCTCCTCAAGAAGCACAAGATCCCGCACATCACCCTGAACGCGAAGTACCACCGCGCCGAGGGTGAGATCATCGCCCAGGCCGGCCAGCACGGCATGGTCACCATCTCCACCAACATGGCCGGTCGAGGCACCGACATCCTCCTGGGCGGCAACCCGGAGTATCTGGCCCGCCGCGACGTGGCCCACGAGGAGCTCGGAGACGCCAAGGAGGACGTCGAGCGGGAGCAGCGCGTGCTGGCGGAGTTCCGCTGGTTGAGCGGCTCGCCGGACTCGATCCCGATCAAGCTGGTGACCCAGGACCACGCCGAGAAGTTCTTCAAGGACAAGATGGAGGCGGGCGTGAAGGAGGACGGCGAGGAGCAGCTCACCGTCGCGGAGGTCAAGGAGGCGGCGCGCACCGAGGCGCAGCAATACGTGGAGCGGATCGTGCGGAGCTACGCCGAGCACCTGAAGGTCCGCGAGGCCGAGTGCGGCGAGGCGAAGAAGCGGGTGCTGGAGGCGGGCGGCCTGCACGTGCTCGGCACCGAGCGCCACGAGTCTCGCCGGGTCGACAATCAGCTCCGCGGTCGCGCCGGCCGCCAGGGCGACCCCGGGTCGTCGCAGTTCTACCTGTCGCTCGAGGACGATCTGATGCGGATCTTCGGCGGCGATCGGCTCCTCGGAATGATGGAGCGCCTCGGGATGGAGGACGACGTCCCCATCGAGGCGAAGATGGTCACGAAGTCGATCGAGGGTGCGCAGAAGCGGGTCGAAGGTCACAACTTCGACATCCGGAAGAACGTCCTCGAGTACGACGACGTCATGAACCTCCAGCGAAAGTCCGTGTACGGGCTGCGCCGCCAGGTCCTGGGCGACGATTCCATGGACGAGGAGGTGCTCGACATGATCGAGCGTGTCGTCTCCTCGTCGGTCGGCATGCATTGTCCGCAGCACGTGGCGCCGGACGCTTGGGATCTGGTGGGGCTCAGCAACAAGCTCCGCGCGGTGTTCGCCGTCGAGATGAAGTTCCCCGAGACGGGTGAGCTCCCTCGCCACGACGAGCTCGAGCTGATGGTCTTCGAGGCCGTGGAGAAGCGCTGGAAGAAGCGCCAGGAGGAGCTCGGGAAGGACTTCGTGGTGGTGGGCGACGATCTGATCCCGAAGGATCAGATCGAGATCACCGCCAAGGTGAAGGAGCCGGTCTGGCGCTTCATGCTCCGCCAGACCTACTTGGGCCAGATCGATCGGCACTGGCGCGATCACCTCACGCAGATGGACCACCTACGCGACGGCATCGGTCTTCGCGGGTACGGCAGCCGCGACCCCAAGATCGAGTACAAGCGCGAGGGACACGAGTTCTTCACCGCGATGGTCGGAGAGATCGACCACAACACGCTGGTGGAGCTGTTCCACGTGCGGCTGATGTCGCCGGAGGAGGTCCGGCGCGAAGCGGATCGCCAGCGGCGGGCGGCCGAGGCGCTGCGCCGGGCCGCGGAGCTCAAGGGCGCTGCCGACACCGCGAACTCCGACTCGGTGCTCGACGGCGACGGCGCCGCCAGGAAGGACGGTGCACCGTCTTCGGGCGGGGGCAAGAAGAAGCGGCCCGGCCGCAACGATCCGTGCTGGTGTGGCAGCGGCAAGAAGTACAAGAAGTGCCACCTGAACGATGACCTCCGCGCCGGCGCGTAAGAAGAGCGTCCTGCTCTTCGGGACCTCGGCGAACCCGCCCACCGGGCGGGGCGGGCACGCCGGGATCATCGCGTGGGCCGCGGCGCGCGACGACGTCGACGAGATCTGGGTGCTGCCGGTGTACCGGCACGCGTTCGAGGAGAAGCGCGAGATGCCGAGCTTCGATCATCGCATGGCGATGGCGAGGCTGGCGTTCGAGCCCATCTCACCGAAGGTGAAGGTGCTCGACGTCGAGCGGCGCGTGGCGGAGGCCCTGCCGCGGGAGGCGCTGGTGGGGACGATCGACGTGGTGCGGGCGCTCGAGCGCGAGCATCCGGAGGCGGCGCTCGGCCTGCTGTTGGGGGCGGACACCTATCGCGATCTGATGTCGGGGAAATGGAAGGAGAGCGAAGCGCTCCGGCAGCGCGTGCGCGTCCTGGCCGTCGCGAGGAAGGGTGTCGACGAGGACCTCGCGGGCCCCGACCTCGACGCGCTCAGCTCCACGGAGTGCCGCCAGATCGGCGAGACGGAGGGGCTCGCCGGCCGGGTCGCGCCGGAGGTGGTGGCGTACATCCGAAAGCATCACCTGTACGCGTTCGGCTGAGATCCAAAACCCCGGCCGTTCGTTGACACCTTCCAAGGTGGCGCACATGATCGACCGCGGTGTGACGACGCCTGCTCCGGCCAAGAAGAAGCGACAAGACCAGCTCGTCGGACAGCTGCTGGCCGGAAAGTACAAGATCCTCAAGAAGATCGGCGAGGGCGGCATGGGGTCCGTCTACATCGCCAATCAAGAGCCGATCGATCGCAAGGTGGCCGTGAAGGTCCTCCTCGGCAAGCTGGCCGAGGACGAGATCGCCGTGAAGCGCTTCGAGCAGGAGGCCAAGGCCATCTCGAAGATGCAGCACCCCAACACCGTCACCATCTACGACTTCGGTCACACCGGCGAGGACGAGGGCGAGCGCCTCTACATCGTGATGGAGTACCTGAAGGGGCGCACGCTCACTCAGGTCCTCCGCAACGACGGCCAGATCGCGGCGCCGCGCAGCGCGCGCATCATCCGACAGGTCTGCGCCTCGCTGGCCGACGCCCACCAGGCGGGCATCATTCATCGCGACCTCAAGCCGGACAACATCTTCCTCACCGAGGTCGGCGAGGACAAAGACTGGGTCAAGGTCCTCGACTTCGGGGTGGCGAAGCTCGCCGACGCCGAGGGCGCGGGCACGCTCACGCAGACGGGGATGATCTTCGGGACGCCGAAGTACATGTCGCCCGAGCAGGCCGAGGGGCGCCCGATCGACTATCGCGCCGACATCTACGCGCTCGGCGTGGTGTTGTACGAGCTCCTGGTCGGCCGTCCTCCGTTCATCGCCGACACGCCGGTCGGCCTCCTCCTCAAGCACATCTCCGAGCCGCCGCCCGCCTTCCAGAAGGTCCGCCCCGATCTCGAGATCGACCCGCGGATGGAAGCGATCGTCATGAAGGCGCTCGAGAAGATCCCGGATCGACGCCACCAGATGGTGTCCGACCTGGCTGCGGATTCTGGAGAGCTTCGAGCGCTCGGCCACCGGGACGGTCCAGGTCGCCGCCGGCACCGCGCACTCGACCTCGCACCCCGGCATGCCGACCGAGGTCGTCCCCGGCACGCTCGGCGGTCAAGCGATCACACCGGCGGATCTGCGGCCACCGGGGCACGTGTCGACCAACCTCTCGCTGGGCCAGGAGGGACCGACCGCCGCCGCCACGCCGCAGCAGCGCCCGCTGACCGCGCAGCAGACCGCACCGGCCAGCGTCTACGGGCGGCAGATGACCTCCGCCGGCCTGACCGCGCCCGTGGGCACGCCCGGCGGCGTCGACACGCTCGGCGGCGGGCTCTCGGCCGAGATCTCGGGACCGGTGGTCCCGCGACCGAAGCCCAAGGGCAAGATGATGGTGCTCGGCCTCGGCCTCTTGGTCGGCGCTGGCGCGCTGGCGCTCTTCGTCAACCAGCAGCGCGAAGGTCAGGTGATCGAGTCCCGCCAGATCACCGAGCTCGAGAAGCTCCCGGTGGCCCCGATCGAGGAGCCCAAGATTCGAGCCGCCGCCGC
The DNA here is from genome assembly GCA_963803435.1 of uncultured delta proteobacterium. Classification (GTDB taxonomy): domain Bacteria; phylum Myxococcota; class Kuafuiibacteriia; order Kuafuiibacteriales; family Kuafuiibacteriaceae; genus CAWDML01. The sequence continues at coordinate 167,446 of CAWDML010000003.1, forward strand.
CGCCCGTGGAGCGTGTCGAGCCTCCGCCTCCGGCCCGGGCCATCATCCACCATCCGCCCCCGGCCCGACACTCGCCGCCGCCGCCCCCGCCGGCGCCCGCGCGCACGATCACGCTCTCGTTCGAGTCGAGCCCGGCGCATGCGCTGGTGCTCCTCCGCGGCAAGCAGGTCTGCTTCACGCCCTGCAGGACGGAGCTGCCGAAGGACGACGACGTCCTCACCTTCGCGTTCCAGAAGGAAGGGTTCAAGGACGCCACCAAGGTGGTGGCTGCGTCGGGCGATCGCACGGTCGAGGCGACGATGGAGAAGGTGGCGGGGCGACAGACGGCGGTGTCCGTCGAACGACCGCCGCCGCGCCGACACAAGCAACCGCCCCCGCCGACCACCGGTGCGCCGCTGGATGAGAAGGTGGATGACCTGAAGTGACCCCGTGACGTGCCGGTCGTCGGATGGTCTCAGCGTCCGATCCGGATCACGTTCGATCGCATGGGAACGAACGGGACGGACCCGAGAGCGGCTCGATCCAGAATCCGGGACGCGTTCCCGGATGCGCGCCTCGACGCCTTTCGAAAGCGCTGCGATCCGCTTGCCGACGCGGCGGTGGCGTCGATCGAGGTCGATCCCCAGCGGGCGACTTCGACGGATCTCCTCGACGCCTGTCGGGCCCTGGCGGGTCGCGGGGAGCCGGCCTGCACCCGCTTCATCGCCGAAACCTCGCCACGATCCCCGAATGGGTTCGGTTCGAGGAGCTCGGTCTCGGCAGCGAGCTGTTCTTTCGTCACGGAGTGCTGAGCTTGCTGGTCGGCTTCACGGTGCTGATCGACTCGTACGCCGGCTCGAAGGACAACAAGGTGCTCGTGATGTCCGGCCGCCTCGGCGATCGGACGGCGTTCCGCCGCCTCGTGGAGACGGCCCGTTTCACGCTGGAGTGCGCCGAGCGCGACGGGTTGAGGCCCGGGCGCCCGGGGCACACCGCGGCCCTCTCGGTCCGGCTGCTGCACGCCCAGGTGCGCCGTCTCTGCCGGCGCTTCGGGTACGACACCGCGCGCTACGACGAGCCGATCAACCAGGAGGCGATGTGCGGGACGCTGATGCTCTTCTCCTCCGGCGTCATCTTCGCGCTCGAGCGCATCGGCGCGCGCGTCTCAGATGCCGAGAAGGAGTCCTACCATCGCCTGTGGCGATACGCGGGCTGGTTGATGGGCATCGACCTCGAGCTGCTCCCTGAGACCTTCGCCGAGGAGTGCGCGCTCTACGACCGCGTCAAGGAGCATCAGTATCACCCCGACGAGGACACTCGCCGTCTCTTCGGGCACGCGGTCCGGGGCGTCGCTCGTGGTGCCCGCGCCGTGCCCCGCTGGATCACCGCGCTGGGTGGCGGCCTCCTGGAATCGGAGCGCTTCCTCGAGCAGCTCACGTTACGCTGCGTCGATCCCAAGCTCTCCGCCTGTCTCGAGCTCGAGCGGTCCGCCGCCTGGCACCTCGCGTTCGAGGGCGGCGCGGTGGTTCTGGGCGCGGCCTCGCGGGTGGGGCGGAAGTCCAAGCTCCTGCGATCCGTGGCGCGGGCCTCGCAAGGAGCGTTGCTGCGGCGGATTGTCGACGAGCTCACCGCAGATCGGATCCGCTTCGAGGACCCGGGCTTCCGTTCGACTGCGGGCTCGCGAAGGCCAGAAGGCCGAAACACGGAGCACGAACAATCGGAGGCTTCGAACCGGTCCTAAGGCGAGCCCACCTCCATCAGATCGTCGAACTCCGGCGGCTCGCCGCCTGCGGGTGCCGACGCCCGCTGTCCCACGCACCGAAACCCGTACTCTCTCGCCCGCTGCGTATCCGGCAATCCTCGGGCTCGCTCTCGACCCGCCGCCCGAAGGTGCCGAGCACGTCGCGGGTGAGCGTCTCGTCTCGGTAGCTCCCGCCGAAGAGCGCCCCGCGCGTGCCGGAGAACCTGCCCGTGTCGCTGGTGATGCAGACGGGATAGATGCCGTAGTCGGCGCCCACGTAGGGCCGATACTGGCCGTACACGCAGCGAGCGGTCTGCGGGCACACGGGCGGATTGGTGGCGCTGAACGCCTCCTCCGAGAGGGCCGCCAGGCAGAACCAGGGGAGGTCGTCGCCCTTGGGGCCGCGGCTGATTGGATACAGGTCGCCGCTCCACTCGCTGACGTTGCCCATCAGATCGTAGATTCGGGACGCCGGAGGCGCCGGTCTCCGGATCGGCGCCGGTGACCGTGTCCATCGGCGCGGCGCCCGTGACGGTGTCGCCGGTGATGTCGACCGGGCGCGGCTTCAAGCACGAGTGCGCCTTCACCACCGCTTGGTCGCACGAGTTCGGCGCCGAGTTGCCGGTCGGATAGACGTATTGGCCGAGCGAGACCGGATCGGACTTGTCGGGGACGTTCTGCTGCCGCGTCGCGATCTGCTCCAGGCCGCTGGGGAGCCGGCGGCCGACCCAGTTGCAGAAGTTGGCCGCCTGCGACTGCGTGATCTCGACGAGCGGGCAGACGTCGAACTGGCTCTCGTCGTTGCAGAGCGGGCCCTTGCCGGCCTTGGCAGGATCGGGCTTCTGGCAGGCCCCGCTGTCGATGCAGAGCTGATAGAGCTCGTTCGTCACCTCGACGCGATCGACGCGGAGCTGCCGGGGCGTGACCTGGACGAAGCAGTTCACCGGCGTCGCCTGATCGCCGGGGTCGCGCCCGCTGAAGACGATCCCCTTTCCGTCCACGGCGCTGACCGCGGGCGTGGAGGTGGCGGCTGCGGTGGCCGTGTTGGTCAGGCGCGTGCACCAGGCCGAGTTCGGCGCGGCGCTCCGGGTGTCGTCCACCAGCAAGAGCTTGGGGCCGTACGAGATGAGCGCCTGCGGGAGGCGCTCGGGCGGTTCTCGGGAGTCGATGCAGCCGGCCGCGAAGGCGAGGGGGAGGAGGGCGATCCACTGCGTGCGCATCTCAGAACCTCCCCGCGAGCCCGACCGTCGGGCCGTTCTCCGTCGGGATCAGCATCGGCATCACCTGCGCGCTGACGGGCGCCGGGGGCACCGTGCGCGCCCACTTGTAGATGAAGAAGCTGAACCCTCCGGCGGCGACCACGCTGCCGGTGATCAGCGAGGCGAGCTGGACGACCTTCAGTGTCTTGAGCTCCCCGTTGCCGCGGCGGTTCGGATCGTCGTCCGGGAGCGGCCCCTCGTAGAAGGGCGAGCCGTTGACCTGCTCGGGCCCGAGCTGATCGAAGTCGGCGCGCCCGCGGAAGATCTTCTGGAACGCGAACGGTCCCACGACCCCCAGCGCGCCGCCGATGATCCCGACCAGCATCAGGTTGCGTCCCCAGGCCGAGAGCGTGTCGTCCGAGACGGGAGCGTGGTACTCCTCGAGCTGCGCCAGCGCGGTGACCGTCTGATCGCGACCCACGTCGAAGTCTCCCACCCAGCGGTCGTGTCCCATGAGCTCGACCTGCACCTGGTGCTTGCCGGCGGTGACCGCCTTGGGCTCGCGATAGGGCGACAGGCCCACGATCGCGCCGTCGACGAAGATCCGCGCCCCGTCCTTGCTCACCTTGATGTCGAGGAAGCCGACGTTCTCCAGCTTCTTCATCTTGAAGTCGAGGGCGAGCGGCTTGTCGTCCGGCATCACAAAGTCGCGCTTCACGGGATCGAAGCCGTTGAGGTCGAGGTAGAGCGTGTGCGGTCCTGGCGTCACCTTGAAGCGGAAGTTGGTCTGTCCCTGGAGACCCGTGTTGCGATCGTCCAGATAGATGTCGGCGCCGGGCGGGTCGGACGAGACCGAGAGCTCCTGGAATCGCTCGCGGATCGACTTCTTGAGCCGCTTGATCGTCTCCTCGACGTCCGAGCGATCGGTCGCCGTCGGATCGAGGTCGAGGTACTGCTGGTAGTGATCGATCGCCTCCTCGTAGCGGGTCATCTTCTCGAAGCTCTTCGCGATGTTGAACAGCGCGGCGGGCTTGGGCTTGATGTCGAAGGCGGCCTTGAACTCCTCGATCGCCGCCTCGTAGTCCCCGCGGGCGAAGCGCTTCCGGCCCTCCTGGATGCGGGCCTCGTAGCGAGCGTCGGGTGAAGAGGCGTCGGGGCCGAGCTTCTTCTTGAGCAGCTCGATCTTGTCGAGGGCCTCCGCCTTGTCGCGGGGATCGGTCGCCTCCTTCACGTAGCGCTCGTAGGCGTTGATCGCCTCCTCCCATTGGGAGAGGCGCTCGTGGCAGCGCGCCACGTTGTACGAGAGGGCGGCCCGCGGCTCGAGGCGATAGGCCTTCTTGAACTCCTCCAACGCCTCGACGTACTTGCCCGCGCGGTAGTAATTGCGTCCCGCCTCGGCGTGGAGCTTCGCCACCTCCGAGCTGGTCGACGTCCGGGTGGCGGCAACCGTTGCGGTACCGGTTCCTGCCGATGCCAGGGCAGGGACGCAGAGCGCACCGATCACGAGCCACGCACAAGCCAGTTTCATCTCGGGAAAAGCTCCCACGGCTCCGCCTCGGATTCAACGCCGTGCTACCGTGTGCGCGCGATGGTTCGAAAGGGCGAGTACCTCGAACGGGCCGTCGTGATTCCCCACGACGGGCCCCCGCTCGAAGGGCTGTACCATCGGGGGCCGCGATCGCCCGGGCTCTTGATCGCGCCGCCCCATCCCTTTGCAGGCGGCACGATGGAGTCGGCGGTGATCGCCGAGCTCGCATGGGCGGTGACGCGCGCCGGACATCCGACGCTTCGCTTCAACTACCGCGGTGTGGGTGGGAGCCAGGGCCGCTTCGACGAAGGGGACGGGGCCTACGCCGATCTCGAGAAGGCCGCGCACCACCTGCGAGCGTGCCTCGACGCGGACGGCGATGGGGATGGCAGGGCTTCTCCCGCCCTCGCCCTCGTCGGGCTCGGCCTCGGGGCGCATCTGGGGACCCGGTTGGCCCTCGACGACGGCCGGATGTCTCCGCTGATCCTCCTCGACCCGGCGATCGAGGGCCACACCCTCCCGAGCATGGCCGCCCTAGGCGACGTGGTGCTGATCCAGGCCGAGCACGACGCACCGATCGCGCTCCCGCACGCGCGGCGGGTGGTGGTACCTGGCGCCGACCGCACCTTCTTGCGCGGTCTCGTCAATCTCGGGAAAATCGTTGCCGAGACGCTGACATCGAGCGGAAGGTGACGGGGAAGCGCCAGCGGGTCCTCGCGAAACCAATCTGCTTGCAAGGCTAGATTCAGCGTGGTACCGCTCGCCTTCCCGTCGTGGGCCGAAGGTCGGTCTGCGCGGGAAATGACACACGCTCGCGTGGGTGCAGGGGTGCTGCAAGGCAGCTTGCAGCCATGGCGCACCGAGAACGCGGGCGGAGGAAGTACGAAAGAACCCCGAGAGAGGAATGACATGTCCACCGTCACCATGAAGCAGATGCTCGAAGCCGGCGTGCACTTCGGGCATCAGACGAAGCGCTGGAACCCGAAGATGAAGCCTTACATCTTCGGTGCACGCAACGGCATCTACATCATCGACCTGCAGCAAACGGTCGGATTCTGGCGTCGCGCCTACGATTTCATCGTCGACCTCACCAGCCGCGGAGAGAAGGTCCTCTTCGTGGGGACCAAGAAACAGGCCCAGGAGGTCATCGCCGAGGAGGCGACCCGGTCGGGCATGTATTACGTCAACAACCGCTGGCTGGGCGGCACGCTGACCAACTTCAAGACCGTCAAGCTCTCGATCGAGCGCTTTCGCGCCATCGAACGCATGGAGACCGACGGCACCTTCGAGAAGGTGACCAAGAAGGAGGTCCTCCGCCTCCAGCGCGAGAAGCAGAAGCTCGAGCGCTCCCTCGGCGGTATCAAGGACATGCAGCGCCTCCCCGGCGCCGCTTTCATCGTCGATCCCAAGAAAGAGCACATCGCCGTGGCCGAGGCGAACCGGCTCCAGATCCCGGTGGTCGCCATCGTCGACACGAACTGCGACCCCGATCTCATCGACTACGTCATCCCGGGCAACGACGACGCCATTCGCTCGCTGAAGCTCTTCACCGCGAATATCGCGGACGCGTGCATCGAAGGCGCCACCAAGTACCACGAGACGGTGGAAGAGAACACCAAGGCCGAGTCCGATCGCCAGGAAGCCCGGCCGCGACGCGGCGAAGAAGAGCGACCCGGTGGGCCGGCGGTCGAGCGCGTGGCACGCCCCTCGGTGTCCGAGTCTGCGGTCTCGCCCGACGACGAACGGGAAGCCAAAGCGTCTCTCTAGCTCCCGGCTTCTCTCTTTTTCCTAGGAACGATCATCATGGCGAACATCAGCGCGAACGACGTCAAGACTCTCCGCGAGCGTACGCAGGCGGGGATGATGGACTGCAAGAAGGCCCTCCAGGAGTGCGAGGGCGACATGGACAAGGCTGCCGATTGGCTCCGCAAGAAGGGCCTGTCGCAGGTGGCGAAGAAGGCCGGCCGGGTGGCCGCGGAGGGCGCGGTCCAGAGCTACATCCACATGGGCGGCAAGCTCGGGGTGCTGGTCGAGGTCAACTGCGAGTCGGACTTCGTGGCCCGGGGCGAGGACTTTCAGAGCTTCGTGAAGGACGTGGCGATGCACATCTGCGCCGCCAACCCGATCTATCTGAAGCGCGAGGACGTCCCCGCCGAGGACGTGGCCAAGGAGCGAGAGATCTACAAGGCGCAGGTGATCGAGTCGGGCAAGCCGGCCGCCGTCGCCGACAAGATCGTCGAAGGGAAGCTCACCAAGTGGTACAGCGACGTCTGTCTGATGGAGCAGCCCTGGGTGCGCGAGCCGAAGATGACGATCGAGGAGCTGCGTGCCTCGGTCATCCAGAAGACCGGTGAGAACATCACGGTCCGCCGCTTCACGCGGTGGGTGCTCGGTGAGGGCATCGAGAAGAAGAAGGATGATCTCGCCGCCGAGGTCGCCAAGATGAACGAAGCTGCGAAGGGCACGGCATGACCCGGGTCACCTTCGGCACCTTCTCCCTCGAGGCGCCGGACGGCTGGTCCCTCTCGTCCGTGATCCTCGCGGGGCCCGTGGACGATGCGCCGTCGAAGGGGATGCTCTCGACGCGCGCCGTGCGTCCGTTCCAGCGCAACCTGATCACGACGCTCGAGGTGGTGCCGGACACCGAAACACCCGAGTCGTACGTGCAGCGCCAGATCCGCGGCTTGAAGGAGGCCGGCGTTCAGCGGCAGGACGCCGCCAAGCCCAAGACGGTCTCCCTCGGCGACAATCTCAAGGGGTTGCTCACGGAGCAGATCATCGTGTCCCAGGACGGCGAGCGGGTGCGGCAGATGCAGCTCGTCGTGATCATCGATCACGTCGCCCACACGGTCATCACCTCGCACCTCGACGGCGTGCCCTTCGAGTCGGCCCGGGCCGAGTTCGAGAAGATGCTGACGTCGGTGGCGCTGCCCCGGCGCGCTTAGAGCCGGTCCGAACACCTCCGGACCGTTCCGCGTTTCCTGTTTCGCTCGTTCTGCTCATTCGCTATTCAAAGCGGCCGTTGTTGCATCGTGCTCGATCGAGTGTTCTGCAGAGTCGATGCAGGCAAGATTCGCAAGTCTTCCGGACGCCCTGTGGAAACGCATTGAGCCGTTACTCGCGAAGCGAGGTCCAAGGCCGCGGGGAGGTCGCCCGCGGGTTGCGGATCGCGTCGTGATGGCAGGTATCGTCTATCGCCTTCGGACAGGGTGCCAGTGGAAGGCCCTGCCGCGCGAGTTCAGCTCCGGTTCGACGTGCCACAGTCGATTCGCGGCATGGTGCGCAGCAGGGATCTTCACCGCGATCTTCGCTGAGCTGCTGCGGTACTACGACAGGAGGCGCGGCATACAGTGGAAGTGGACTTCACTCGACACCGCGATCGTCAAGTTTGGGAACTCGCGGCAAAGCCGAAGTACACGCTTCGCAAACTTGAGCAGTCGTTCTGCGATATCATCGCCCTTCATCGCCGGATCGAACAGCGAATGACAGAACGACGAAACAGCAAACTGCGAACGGAACGGTTTCTGGACCGGCTCTTAGCTCAGGCGGCCTCAGGGAACAGACCGGCGCGCGCGACGATCAGCTCGACCAGACGCTCGCGGCCCTTGATGAACGTCGACAGGACGAAGTCACCCTTCTTCGTGCTCACGAGATAGCCGCCGAGCGGGATGTCCGACCACCGGACATGCACGATGTCCTCCCACGAGAAGTGCTCGAACTCCGTGGCGCCGCGATAGGTGACGCCGTACTCGTCGACCACGTAGGCCATGCTCCAGTAGTAGGCGACGAAGACCAGGAAGAAGAGGACGAAGAACGCGATCGAGAGGACGGCCGCCAGGGGAACCTCCTCCGCGAGGAGCATCAGACCGCCGATCGCGATCCAGACCAGGAGGGCGGCCAGCACGGAGACCTTGATCGGCCAATTGACGCGAAACTCCTGCTGCTGGCCTCGACGGATCAATCGTCCTTATTTAAGCGTTTCACGACCCGGATCGTCAAACCGCCGGTCTTGCGCACGCCGCGCCGAGGCGATAGGCCGACCGGGTGAGGGCGCCGATCGCCGTCCTTCTCGGGCTTTGGCTGCTTTCGCCGCCCGCGCTCGCGCAGGACGAGCCCGAGCCTCCCCCTCCGTCGAAGACGTTCGACGTGTTCGACGACGAGCCGCCCGCGGACGACCCCGACCTGCCGGAGGGCGACGCGACCGACGAGGACGAGGTGGTCCCCGAGCCCGAGCCCGAACCCGAGCCCGCGCCCGAGCCTGAGCCCACGCTCGAGCCCGAACCCGCGCCCGCGCGCGAGCCGCCGCCTGCGGGCCCACGGGTCTTGGTGCTCCTGATCGGCGAGGACGTGGAGTCGAGCCTCACCCAGCGGATCGGGGACGAAGCCACCCGCTGGGTGGCCGAGGCCCGCGGGCTCGGGCACATGACGACCGTGGAGGCGCTCGACCCGACGGCGGACGCGACGAAGCGCGACGAGATCCAGCTGGGGCGGAAGAACGTCGACGACGGCCTGCTCGCGTTCGAGGATCTCGATCTCGAGGCGGCGGGCGAGCACCTCGAGACGGCCGTCAACGCGCTCGCCGCCTACTTCGGCGATCTTCCGGACTCGGCGCGGGCCGCCCTCTCGCAGGGCATCTTCGCCGATGCCGCCACCACGCTCTTCGAGGGCGCCACGGACCAGGCCGACTCGATCTTCGTCGCGCTCGCGCTGCTCGATCCCAGCTTCGTCCCCGCAGAGGGCCGCTATCCCTCGAACGTCGTCGATCGATTCGAGGGCGTGAAGGCACACCTCGGCGCCCGGACCACCGGCTCCCTCACGGTGAAGACGAACCCGCCGGGCGCGGCGGTCTACGTCGACGGCCTGTTCCGCGGCGCCTCGCCCCTGACCGTGTCGAGCCTGGCCGACGGTTATCATGTGGTCTCCGTCCGGCGCCTCGGCTTCCGCCCGCTCGGCACCCTCACGCCGGTCAACGGTGACAACAGCGCCACCGCCGATCTCGAGCTCGAGCTCTCGAAGGACACCACGCGCCTGTCGATGCTCGATCGGACGATGTTCCGCGATCCGCCCCGGGCCGCCGCGCTGGCCCGGACGATCGGCGCGGACACGATCGCCGTGCTCGACTTTGCGCGCCGCCTCTCGGGCACCGCGATCGAGGGCGTCCTGGTGAAGTCGGACGGGACGGTGCTCGTGCGCATCCCCTCCACCGACATCGTCGAGGATCCGGAGCTGGCGGGCCGCGCGATCGCCGACGCGATCCGGCACGCCGAGGAGGCGAAGGCCGCCCTCGCCCTCGCGCCTCCACCGTCTCCGGACAAGGCACTGTACGAAGAGTGGTGGTTTTGGGCCGTGCTCGGCGGCGCGGTGGCGGCGGTGGCGACCGGCGCGGCGGTGGCGGCCACCAGCGGCGGCGGATCGCCCGGCCGGAACACCGCGATCTTCGGGTTCTAGTCGGTAGGAGAACGTCTCACCCTGCATCGCGGAGTGCTCGACCCTGTCGAAGCTTACCCACCGGCGTGCGAAGATCTCCGCACGAATCGGATGGAACGCAGCTCGCAAAGTCGGGGCGAGATGCTGCCCGAGAAGAAGCTGGACACGCCGGAGATCCGCACGCTGGCGCTGGAGTTGGCCGTCCGCAAGATCGGCGAGGTCGTCCGCGACAAGGACGGCGTGATCCGGCTGAGCATGATCGGCTTTCTCGCGCGCGGGCACGTGCTGCTCGAGGACGTGCCCGGCGTCGGCAAGACCACGCTCGCGCGCGCGATCGCTCGGGTCATCGGCGGCACCTTCAACCGCATCCAGCTCACCGCGGATCTGCTGCCGGCAGACATCGTGGGCGGGCAGGTCCCCGACCGCGCCCGCGGCGACCTCGTGTTCCGGCCCGGACCGATCTTCGCCAACGTGGTCCTGGCGGACGAGCTCAATCGAGCCACCCCGCGCACGCAATCCGGGTTGCTCGAGGCGATGGCGGAGCGATCGATCTCGGTCGACGGCGTCACGCACGCGCTGCCGGATCCGTTCTTCGTGGTGGCGACGCAGAACCCGGTCGAGCACCACGGCGTGTACGCGCTGCCCCAGTCGCAGATGGATCGATTCCTCATCCGGAGCGACCTCGGCTATCCCGGTGACGAGGTCGAGCGCGAGCTGCTCATGAACGGCGGCCGCCAGGGGCCGGCGCTCGAGTCGCTCGAGCCGGTGTTCACCGACGAGAAGCTCTCGGCGTTGTTCGACGCCGTCGACGACGTGGTGCTGGCCGTCGAGGTGGCCGACTACCTCCAGCGGATGGTGAAGGCGACGCGGGAGGCGCGGGCCCTGGAGACCGGCGTCTCCACCCGGGGCGCGATCCTGTTCGCGCGGGCGGCGCGCGCCCGAGCCCTGGTGGAGGGGCGGCGCTTCGTCACTCCAGACGACGTGCTCGATCTGGCGGTCCCCGTCTGTGCGCACCGCGTGACTCTGAAGGGGACCGACCGGCCCAATCGGCGCGAGGCCGAGGCCGTGATTCGTGAGCTGGTCGAAGCGGTCCCGGTGCCGCTGTGATTCTGGCGAAGCTGAGGGCGCGCCTCCGAAGGATGGTGCGCCCCCCGCGCCGGGCGATCCCCACGCGCGCGGGCCTGTTGGTGCTGTCGGCCCCGATCGTCCTCGGTGTCGCGGCGATCAGCGCCACCAACAACCTGCTGTTCATCATGGTGGGCGCCGCGCTGGGCGCGATCGTGCTCTCGGGCGTGCTCTCGGAGAGCAACCTCCGCGGGGTCCGCGCGCGCATCGAGCCGGTCTCGCCGGCGTATGCGGGTGAGCCGGCCCGGCTCCGCGTCATCGCCGAGCGCGAGCTGCCGGCGAAGCACCCCTCGTACGGGCTGTCGGTGCGGGAGCGGAGCGGCTCCATCTGGCAGCTGTTCTTTCGGCGGGACCCACGCCTGCTCGACGTGATGATCCCGATCCTCGAGTCGCGGCAGGCCGAGGCGGTCGGACAGCGCGTCTTCGAGCGGCGCGGGCGCGCGTCGCTCTACCGGACGGAGCTGGTCTGCACGTATCCCTTCGGGTTGCTCCACAAGGCGCGCGATCTCGACGTTCGCATCGATCTCATCGTGCGTCCTCGCCGCGTGCCCGTCCCGCATCGGCTCCAGGATCCGCGCGCGATTCGCGCAGAGGGTGAGCTGTCGAGCCGCCGCGGGATCGGGATCGAGATCCACGGCCTCAGGGAGCGCCGCGACGGCGACGCTCTCCATCGGCTCCACGCGCTGCGCTCGCTCTCGCTGGGGACGGACGTGATGGTGGAGACCACCGGGATGGAGAAGCCGACGGCGTGGCTGGGGGTCGCCAACGACGAGGGCGTCGATCCGGAGGCGTTCGAGCACGCGGTGGAGCTGGCCTCGGCGGTGCTGGCCGAGTGGGATCGGCGCGGCTATGCGGTGGGTCTGTCGACGGTGTCGTCGCGGTTCATGCCCGGAGAGGCGAGCCTCGAGCGGCTGGTCGAGACGCTCGCGCTCCTCGAGCCGGAGAAGGCGATCCGGGGCGAGGCGGGCCCCGGCGTCTGGCTGATCCCCGACGGCGGCACCTCTCGGGGGACGCCGATCTCGGTCTCGGCCAGAGGTGAGATCGAATGAGGTTCGGCACGCTCCACCGGGCCTCTCTCACGGCCGCCGCCGCGCTGCCGGTGATCGGCGTGATGGGGGGCTCGACGCTCCTGACCGCGTCGGGCGCAGTGCTCTTGATCCTGCTGGTCGTCCGAGGCGGGAACCTCTTCGATCTGCCGCGATCGCGGCCGTTCACGATCGTCGTGCACGGGCTGACGATCCTGATCCTGATCTTCGCGATCCTCCTGTTTCCGCGGGCGCGGATCGACGCGGTGCTCCTCGTCGTCATGCTCGGCATCTTCAATCGCTGGTTGCTGCGCAGCGGGCACCGCGACGATCTGATCGTGCTCGGGGCGGCGGCGGTGCTGCTGGCGGCCGCCACCACCATCACCCCGGGGATCGCGTTTGCGGTGATCATCGTGGCGTTCCTGGTGGCGTCGCTGTGGGCCGCCTTCAGCGGCCTGATCCTCTCCATGGCCGAGCGCGAGCCCAGCGACGAGGCGCGGCGGGCGACCTGGCTCCGGTTGGCGCGGCGACCGGCGGGCCGGCTGCTGGGGCCCATCGCGGTGCTCTCGATTGTCTTCATGCTGATCGGCGCGTCGGTGATGCTGCTCTTCCCGCGCTACAACTTCAGCCAGCTGCTCTCGGCCGGCTACTTCATGTCGCTGTCCGGTCAGACCGACGAGATGGAGCTGCGGACCACCGGTGTGCCAAGCCCGGGCGGAGGCTGGGTCGCGATGCGCGTCGAGCCGACGCCCGGACGTCCGCCCGGCAGCCTCGACGCGATGTACGCCTCGATGTCGGTCCTCGACGAGTTCGACGGTCGCACCTGGCGCTCCCACGTGAAGGATCCGCGCCGAGAGCTGTACCTGTACCACCCGAGCAATCTCTATCAGGGGCCGAAGGAGGCCTTCGCGCCCGACGTCGACGGCCCCAGCATGCTGCGCGTGACCCTGTTCAGGCGGGTGCCGCAGGATCAGCCCCACCCGGTGGCGGCGCTCGGACGCGACCGGCCCGGCTTCGTGGCGATGTACGCGGTCCGCCAGCTCGACAACGGGAGCGTCATCCGGGGCCCGCGCTGGCCGGGCACGCAGCTGGTGTACAAGGTCGATCCCGATCGGTCGGTGCCCACGTTTCCGCTCCCGGACCAGGCCCGCTTCCTCCAGCTCCCGGATGGGCTGGACCCGCGCGTCGTCGACCTGGCCGCGCGGCTGACGGCCGGCAAGACGACGGAGCGCGACAAGGCGCTGGCGATCGTCGCGCACTTCTCTCACGGCTACACGTACAGCCTCGAGCCCCTCGAGGGGGCGTCGAACGATCCCCTGGTCCGGTTCCTCTTCGAGGCCAAGAGCGGGCACTGCGAGCTCTATGCGGGTGCGCTCGCGGTGCTGCTGCGGCTCGCCGGCGTGAAGGCGCGCGTGGTCACGGGCTACTACGGGGGCTGGTGGAACTCGGTCGGTGGTTACCTCGAGCTCGGCGACTCGGACGCGCACGCGTGGGTCGAGGCCTACTACGACGGCGCCTGGCGGTGGCTCGACGCGACGCCGGAGAGCCAGCGCGCCCGGCGCACGCAGAAGTCGTTCGTCTGGATCCTGGACACGTACGACGCCCTGGAGGCGTTCTGGCACGACAACGTGGTCGCGTTCGACGAACGACAGCGACGAGAAATGATGGGACGGCTGGCCCAGGATCTCGAGGGTCTGACCGCGCTGTCTTGGTTGGGAGGTGCGGACCCAACATCGAGCGGAGCGACCACCGGGCGTTCTGCAAGTCGCCTTGCGCTGCCGGTCGTGGTCTTCCTCGCGCTGGCGGCCGTGCCGGTCCTCTGGTGGTGGCGCCGGCGCAACCTTCGGCCCGAGATCCTGGGCCTCCGCCTGCGGAAGGCGCTGGGAGGCCCGCGGAACGCCACCCTGGGGCGCACGCTCGCGGGCGTGTCGGTCGAGCTTCAACCCCTCGCGCGGGAGGCGATCCGCACGTACGAGCGCCACCGGTTCGGGCCCGAGGATGGCGCTCCGGACGCGTCGGTGGTGGCGGCGGCGATCCGCGCTCTCGAGCGGGCGAGCTGATAGTATCCGCGCGCCATGCGCAGCCTTCTCCTCGTGCTGTTCGCGCTGGTCGTCCTGGCGGCCACGGCGGTCCCCCTCCCTGCGATCGCGCAGGGACGGACCGCGACGATCGCGGCGACCCCTCCCGCGCCCGGCAGCTTGCTCGAGGCGCGCCGCACCAGCGCCGCCGAGCCCGCCGACTGGGGCGGTCGGGCGCGCAGCGGCGTCGGCCTCTTCGTGATCCTGGGCCTGGCGTGGGCACTCTCGTCGAACAAGCGGGCCATCGACTGGCGCCTGGTCGCGGTCGGTACCGGGCTCCAGATTGTCCTCGGGGTGGTGACGCTCTCTCCGCCGGGGCAGTGGTTCTTCGGCCAGTTCAACGAGGCCGTGCAGCGGATCCTCGAGTACACCGCCACCGGCTCCCGATTCCTCTTCGGCAACCTGGCGATGGGGAACAACGTGCCCGTCGGGGAGTCGGTGATCCCGATGCCGCCGGGCGGTCCGAGCCCCGCCTGGGAGGGCGTGGCCAAGATGGCGCCCGTCCTGACCACCCACCCGATCCACTGGGCGCCGATCGGCGCCTATTTCGCGTTCAGCGTGCTGCCCACGATCATCTTCTTCTCCTCGTTCATGGCCGTGCTCTACCACCTCGGACTGATGCAGAGGCTGGTCCGCGGGATCGCCGTCGTCATGCAGAAGACGATGCGGACCAGCGGCGCCGAGACGCTCTCGGCCGCAGGGAACATCTTCGTGGGACAGACGGAGGCGCCGCTGCTCATCCGGCCCTTCGTGAAGGACATGACACTCTCCGAGCTGATGGCGGTGATGACCGGTGGCTTCGCGACGGTGGCCGGCGGCGTGATGGTGGCCTACGTCGGGATGCTCTCGGGCGTTTTCCCCGACATCGCCGGCCACCTGCTGTGCGCGTCGATCATGAGCGCGCCCGCCGCACTGGTGATGGCGAAGATCATGATCCCCGAGCCGGACCGCACCGCCTCGAAGACGTTCGGCAGCCTCAAGATCGACCTGCCCAAGACCGACGCCAACATCATCGACGCGGCGGCGCGCGGCGCCAGCGAGGGCCTCCAGCTGGCCCTGAACGTGGGTGCGATGCTGCTGGCGTTCCTGGCGCTGGTCGCGATGATCAACGGCATCGTCGGGTGGGTCGGCGGACACATCGGCCAGCCCCAGCTCAGCCTGGAGGCGATCCTCGGCTGGGCGCTCGCGCCGCTGGCGTGGATCATGGGCGTCACCTGGAACGACGCCGGGACGATCGGAAGTCTCCTCGGGATGAAGACCATCGTGAACGAGTTCGTCGCCTACGGCGCGCTCGCGCAGGTGGCCCCGGCGCTCGAGGCCAAGCGATCGCTCGTGATCGCGACCTACGCGCTCTGCGGCTTCTCCAACCTGGGCTCGATCGGGATCCAGCTCGGCGGTATCGGACCGATGGCGCCGGAGCGCCGATCCGATCTCGCGCGCATCGGCTTCCGCGCGATGGTCGCGGGCTCGCTCGCCTGCTTCGGGACGGCCTGCGTGATCGGGATGATGACCTGACCGCTACTTCACGTACTTCGAGAGCATCCGGGCGAAGTTCGGGATCGCCTCGGAGACGTTCTTCTCACCGGTCGGTCGCAGCGAGTCGTACGCCTTCTTGATGGTGCGGTTTTCCACCTTCTGGGCGCGATCGTCGGTGACGCCGAGGAGGGCGTTCGCCACCTCGCTCTTTCGACCCATCAGATACTGATCGAAGGAGGGCGTCTTTCCGCCCGTCTCCCAGCTGCTGTGAAAAGGCTCGAGCTTCTCGACGAACCTGTCCAGCAGGCCGTCGAGCGCCTCCTTGATGATCGTCGGCTTGATCGCGGTGACCGCCTTGTACCCGGCCTTGATCGCGAGGCCCGAGATGCCGCTCTTCGCCTTGACCTCTTGGTCGACCAGCCGCACGGCGTCGTCGAGGACGTTCGGGCGATTCGGATCGGTGCACAGGATGTCCTTCAGCGTGGTCACCGCTGCCCTGTATACTATAGGATCGCGGCCGTAAACATGACGCTCGCCCACCTCCTGCTCCTCGTGATCCCGTCGGCCCCGAACAGCACCACGCTTCAGCTGCGCGAGCTGGCGCTGATCACGGCGGCGAGCCCCGAGATGCCCGCCATCAACAAGCGCGTGCGCTTCGGCGTACCGAAGGGCTGGACGGGCGACCGCCACCCGAACGGGCGCTCGCTCACGCTGGCCGGGCCAAACGGCGAGGGCAAGATCCTCATCGCGGCCGCGCTTCACCCCGACGGGCTCACCCCGTACCTCGACGAGCTGAAGCAGGCCCATCCCGCCGCGACCCCGTCGCCGCCGGAGGCGATGGAGCTGCCCGGGATCAAGCCCGAGCGGATGGAGCGCGCCACGCGCTTCGTGATCACGGGTCGCGAGGTGGGCGAGATGATCCTCATCGAGAAGTTCGACGTGATCGTCTTGATCGTCACCGTCGTCGATCCGAACGAGTGGCAGGCGCTGCGTCCGGTGATGGCCAAGGTGTATCCGACCGTCGAGGTCGTGGATGTCCAGCCGAAGAAGAAGTGACCCCGCCCTCGTCCCGGTCGCCCTCACGATCGCGGGCAGCGATTCCGGTGGCGGCGCCGGGATTCAGGCGGATCTCAAGACGTTCGCCGCCCACCAGGTCTTCGGCCTCTCCGCGATCACCGCGGTCACCGCCCAGTCCACCACCGAGGTCCGCGCCGTCCACCCGGTCCCGCCGGCGATGGTGCGGGCCCAGGTGGAGACGCTCCTCGCAGACTTTCGGATCGCTGCGGTGAAGACCGGGATGCTCGGATCGGCCGAGCTGATCCGGACGGTGGCCGATCTCCTCGACCGGATCGACGCGCCCGCCGTGATCGATCCGGTGATGATCGCCAGCAGCGGCGCTCCGCTCGCCGAGGCAGGTGCGATCGAGGCGACGATCGCGCTGCTGCTCCCGCGGGCTCGGTTGATCACGCCGAACCTCCCCGAGGTCGAGGCGATCCTGGGTGAGCGCCCGCGATCGCAGGCCGACATGATCGCGGCCGCGCGGGCCCTCGTCGATCGCGGGGCGCGCGCCGCCCTGGTGAAGGGCGGACACCTCGAGGCGGATGACCTCGTCGACGTGCTCTTCACCGAGGGTGAGGCCCACATCTACTCCGGACCGCGCATGCACACCGCGAGCACCCATGGGTCGGGCTGTACCTATGCGGCCGCGATCACCGCGCACCTCGCGAGGGGTGTTCCGCTGACGGAGGCCGTGCGCGAGAGCCACGCTTGGCTGCGCGACGCGATCGCCACGGCGCCGGGGCTGGGCCGCGGCGCGGGCCCGCTCCATCACTTCCATCGTTGGTACCGGTGGTAGAACTTGCGCGACGACCGAGAGCCTCCTAGGTTCCGGCCGTGGAGGTGGGGCGCTGCCTGGGGCTGCTCTCGGCCCTGATCCTGAGTGGTTGCAGCGCAACCAAGGTCCTCGCGAACGCGCTGTCGGGATCCGGCGGCGTGTACGCGACCGACGACGATCCCGAGCTGATCCGCGACGCTGTGCCCTTCGGTCTGAAGACGATGGAGGGCGTGCTCGTCGAACAACCCGAGCACGAAGGGCTGCTCCTCGCGCTGGCGAGCGGTTTCACGCAGTACGCGTATGCGTTCGTGCAGCAGGACGCGGATGAGATGGCGGAGGTGGACATCGATCGCTCGCTCGAGCTCCAGCGGCGGGCCAAGAAGCTCTACCTGCGGGCGCGGGGCTACGCCCTCCGGGGCCTGGCCGTGCGCCACCCGGACCTCGAGCGGCGCCTCCACTCGGACGCGGATGCGCTCATGGCCGAGATGAAGGAGGAGGACGTGCCGCTCCTCTACTGGTCGGCGGCCTCGTGGGCGCTCGCCATCTCTGGCTCGAAGGATCAGCCGGAGATGCTGGCCGACTTTCCGCTGGTCGGGAAGCTCGCCGGCCGCGCCCTCGAGCTGGACGAGACCTGGGGCGACGGTGCGATCCACGAGTTCTTCATCAGCTACGAGGCCGCCTCGCCGACGGGGAGCGCGGCGCGGGCGCGCGAGCACTTCCAGAGGGCGATCGCGATCTCGGACGACGCCAAGGCCTCTCCGTACGTCGCGCTGGCCGAGGGCGTCGCGGTGAAGGAGCAGAACGCGAAGGAGTTCAACGCGCTGATCGACAAGGCGCTGGCCGTCGACGTCGACGCGCATCCGCAATACCGGCTTGCCAACGTCGTGATCCAGCGGCGTGCCCGGCGCCTCAAGAAGGCCGCCCCAGACCTCTTCTTCGAACCCGAGGGATGACCACACATGCTTGACTCCGCAAAGTACGCCGCGCTCGTCGCGCTCGCGCTGATCGCTCACCCCTCCGACGCCGAGGCGAAGAAGGTGAAGATCAAGCTGGGGACGCTCGCGCCCGAAGGATCGCCCTGGCACAACGGCCTGCTCCGGATCTCGCAGCGCTGGCAGAAGATCGCGAACGGCAACGTCGAGATCAAGATCTATCCCGGCGGCGTCCTCGGGGACGAAGGCGACATGGTCCGGAAGATGAACGTCGGGCAGCTCCACGCCGGCACCATCACCGGGGTCGGGCTCGCGCTGATCACGCGCGCGACCTACGCGCTCCAGACGCCGATGATGATCCAGAGCTACGACGAGCTCGACTACGTCCGCGAGCACATGAGCGGCGAGATCGATCGCGAGCTGGAGGCCAGCGGCTTCGTGGTGCTGGGCTGGGGGGACGCGGGCTGGGTCCACTTCTTCGCGAAGTCGCAGGCGGTGAACGTCGACGACTTTCGCAAGCTCCGCATGTTCGTGTGGGCCGGCGATCCCTCGGCCGTCCTGGCCTGGAAGGCGGCCGGATTCACGCCGGTGCCCATGTCCGCCACGGACGTGATGAGCGGGCTCCAGACCGGGCTGATCGACTCCTTCGCCACCACGCCTCTCTACGCGCTGACCTCGCAGTGGTTCGGGCTCGCCAAGCACATGACCGCGGTGAACTGGACCCCGCTCAACGGCGCCACCGTCATGACGAAGGCGAAGTGGGACGAGCTCAAGGAGGTCGGTGATCAGGACGCGTTCCGGAAAGCGGCCGAGGAGGAGGTGGCGAAGACCAACCTCGAGGTGCGTGGCCTCGGAGAGAAGGCCGCCAAGGCGATGATCGAGCGCGGCCTCTCCGTGCACGAGCCCACGGCGGCCGAGCTGGCCGCGTGGAAGAAGGCCGCCGAGAACGCCTACCCCACGCTTCGCGAGAAGGTCATCCCCGCCAAGTTCTTCGACGAGGTCCAGCGCCTGGTGAACGAGTACCGCGCGAAGAAGAAGTGACCTCCGCCTCGACCACCGAGCCGCGGACCACGAGCGGCTTCTTCGGCAAGGTCTTCGACGTCGAGGACGGGATCAGCACGGCCATCCTGGTCCTGATGGCGCTGCTTCCGATGATTGAGATCCCGCTCCGGATGTTCGGGCTCCAGCTGCCGGGCATGCTCCAGTGGGTCTCGCTCTTGACCCTCTGGATCGGGTTCTTCGGCGCCATGATCGCGGCGCGGGACAAGAAGCACCTGTCCCTGTCCACCGGCTCGACGTTCCTCAAGGGCAAGCCGGAGTACGTCGCGCGGCTGCTCTCGGTGGTGGTCGCGGCGGTCACCACGGCGGCGTTGGCCTACGGCGCCTGGTTCGCGGTGAAGGCGGAGATGAACACCACCGAGATCCTGCCCGGCGGCATCCCCGGCTGGGTGGGCGCCCTGGCGATGCCTTTCGGCTATGCGGTGATCGCGGTCCGCCTGATCACGTCGAGCTTCAAGAAGGTGCTCGAGCGGCTGGCGATGATCGCAGCGGTCTGCCTCTTGCTCGGGATCCTCTATGCCTTGGATGTCAGCGTCGCCGAGACGCTCTTGTGGCCGCTCATCGTGGTCGTGATCCTGGCGACCGTCCTGGGCGCGCCGATCTACGTGACGCTCGGCGCGGCCGCGCTCCTCCTCTTCTGGGCGGACGACGAGCCGATCGCTGCCGTGGCCGCCGAGACCGTCCGGCAGATCAAGTCGCCGATCATGCCGACGATCCCGCTGTTCACCTTCACCGGCTATCTCCTCGCCGAGGCCAACGCCTCCAAGCGGTTGGTCCGCGTGTTCCGATCGCTCTTCGGCTGGCTCCCCGGCGGCATGGCGGTCATGACCGCGCTCGTCTGCGCGTTCTTCACCACGTTCACCGGCGCCAGCGGCGTCACCATCCTCGCCCTCGGCGGCCTCCTCTACCCGATGCTGAAGAAGGAGGCCTATCCGGACGGCTTCTCGGTCGGCGTACTCACGGCGTCGGGGAGCATCGGCCTGCTGTTCCCACCCTCGCTCCCGGTGATCCTGTACGGCGTGGTCGCGCATGTCCCCATCGACCGCATGTTTGCGGCGGGGGTGCTCCCCGGGCTGGTGCTGGTGGGGGCCATCAGCGTGCTCGGCGTGAAGACCGGCCTTCGTCCCGAGGTCCGGGCGCGCGCCCAGCGCTTCGATTGGCGGGAGGCGGTGGCCGCGATCCGGGAGGCGATCTGGGAGCTCCTACTCCCACTGATCGTGGTGGGCGGCATCTTTCTCGGCCTCACCACGCTGGTGGAAGCCGCCGCGCTGACCGCCGCCTATGCGCTGTTCGTCGAGGTTGTCATCTACAAGGACCTCTCGGTGCGGCGCGACCTGGTGCGCGTCGGTCGCGACTGCGCGTCGCTGGTCGGCGGCGTGTTGATCATCCTCGGCGTCGCGATGGGCCTGACGTCCTATTTAGTCGACGCCGAGATCCCGGCGGCCGGTCTGGAGTGGGTCAAGAGCGGCATCGAATCGAAGTACGTCTTCCTGTTGGCGCTCAACCTGTTCCTCCTGGTGGTCGGCTGCTTGATGGACATCTTCAGCGCGCTCGTGGTGGTGGTGCCGCTGATCCTTCCCATCGCGCAGCATTTCGGCGTCGATCCGATCCACCTCGGCATCATCTTCTTGGCCAACCTCGAGCTCGGCTTCCTCACCCCGCCCGTGGGCCTCAACCTGTTTCTCGCCTCGTACCGGTTCGAGAAACCGCTGACCCAGGTCTACCGGTACTCGCTCCCCTTCCTGCTGATATTGATCGTGGCCGTCTTGCTCATCACCTATGTCCCATGGCTGACGCTCGCACCGGTCCAGTGGATCTTCGGAAACCTGCCGGAAGCACCGCCGATCCAGTTCTAATTGACAAGCGGCCACCACTCATCGGCAATGGCTGCGCGATGCATCTGAGGACGTTCACGGTCGCCCAGGCGAACGCCCTGATCCCCTGGCTCGACACGCTCTTCAACGAGACGCGGCGGGCGGTCGAGGAGCTCCACGGGCTCCGGGTGGCGACGAGCCGCGCGCGCGTGGACGCAGGCGGGAGCGTCGAGCAGAAGGGCGGGGATCGCATTCGAGACCTCGAGGCGCAGATCAGGCGGCGGCTCGAAGAGGCCACCGCGCTCGGGCTCGAGGTGCGACGCGTGGACGGCCTCGTCGACTTTCCCGGGTGGATGGACGGCCAGCTGGTCTACCTCTGCTGGAAGTACGGCGAAACCGAGGTCACGCACTACCACCCGACCAGCGAGGGCTTCATGGGCCGTCGGGCCCTCCCCAGGCCGAGCCCCCCCGAGCTCAACTAGCCCTTGATCCCAGGGAACGCGCGATGCCAGTCTAGCCCCGGCGATGGCGTATACGATTGTTGAGGACTGCACCGGCTGTACCGCCTGTGTGAAGCGCTGCCCGACGGACGCGATCAAGGGTGAGCGCAAGGGCCTTCACGACATCGATCCCGACCTCTGCATCGATTGTGGCGCGTGCGCGCCGGTCTGCGCCGACAACGCGATCTTCAACAACTACGGCGACCGGATCATGTTCAAGAAGAAGAAGAGCTGGCCGTTCGCCTTCGTCGACGAGATCAACTGCGTCGGCTGCGAGAAGTGTGTCGACGAGTGCCCGTTCGATTCGCTCCGCATCGTCGAGCATCCGACCACCTCCTCTTTCCACGGAATCTGCGTGGTGGACGAGAAGAAGTGCACCGGCTGCCGCATCTGCGAGTGGGCCTGTCCGTACGACGCCATCTTCATCTACCCCAAGGATGAGCCGCCGGACTGGCTCCGCGAGGCGGTCCTCCCGCGCCCGCCCGAGCGGCAGGAAGAGGTCGATTGGCGCAAGTGGTCGACCTCCCAGGTCGTCGGCAACGTGGTCAACGACGAGTGACGACCCTCGCGCTGAAGGGCGTGGTCGACGCCGACGTCGCCGCTCTCTTCCTCGAAGAGCTGGCGAGCCTGAGCAGCTCGGACGCGCCGGTCACCATCGACATGCGGGAGGCCGAGCTCGGCGACGCCACCTTGATCGGCGCGCTGGTGGATCAGATTCCGACAGGCGGCCTCGCGGGCCGGTCGCGTCCAGCTCCTCGAGCCTCCGCAGATCCTCGCGCACAACCTCTACCTGGTGGGCGCGCTCGACGGCGACTCGACCATCCAGCTCGTCGATCCGCGTAACGCCTGAGGGTCAGTGCTTCGGGAGCGCCTTGAGCACCGCGCGCCCGCTCCGGATCACGACCTTGAACTCGACGGCCTTGGCGCCCGTGTCCTTGAGGAGCTTCGGCACCTGCTTGCGCAAGGCCGCCGCCATGTCTTCGTAGCGCAGGTCGACCTTCTCGCCGCAGCGCTTCCGGGCGCTCACGTACGTCTGATAGAGCCGCTGTAGCTTGGGCTCGGTGAGATCCTCGGCGGAGCTGGCGCTGGGTCGTCCGACCTCACCCCGCGACGGTGCCTGTCCCCCGGGGCGCTGGCGGCCGGCGGTGTCCGCGGCCGACTTCCCCGCCTGGAGGGCGGCGCCGGTGATCGCCTGGCCCTGGAGAGAGGGGGCCTTCGCGACGCCGGTCTCCGCGACGTCGCTCCTCGGGAGCTCGCCCCGATCGGCGGCGCGTCGCTTCTGGGCCTCGAGCTCCTGCTTCTTGATCTCCGCCTCGCGCCGGGCGACCCGCGCCTGATCGCGCCGGTAGGTGCCGGCCTCGCGCTGCCGGTTCGTGCGCTCCCAGTAGTTCTCGAGCGAGATCATCCGCGCCTTCAGCTGCTGGATCCGAAACTTCAGCGCGGTGTTCTTGATGTGCGGCCCGACCAGCTTGCGGATGGTGGCCTTCAAGCCGTCGCGCGTGATGAGCGGCTCCACCTTCTCGATCCCCATGAAGTACAGCTCGTACTGGGATCGGAGCTCGTTCATGTCCTTCTCGAGGGTGTCGACGGTCTCGACGATCTCGCGCTCGGACGGTCCCTGGCGGCGCCCCTCGTCGGGGTCCTGACCGTACCTGCTCCTGCCGCCGAACAGCGCCTTGTCTTTGCTCTTCAGAGCCACCTGAGTAGAAGATATGAGTAGCAGGATGGCCGGATTCCCGCCAGCAGCCGTGCTCCTCCTCGCGATCGGGGCCGATCCGGCGCCGCTCCTCCTCGATCCGGAGGGCGCGCTCGCTGCGGCCCGCGAGGACGCGCGTGCCGCGCCGCTCAGAGCCGCCGAGGCCGACCTCTTGGCGGGCGATGCGGACGCCGCCCTGGCGGACCTCGCCGATGCGGGATCCACGCCGCGGCGGCTCCGCCTGGAGGCCGACGCCCACGTCGCCCTGCACGACCACGCCGCGGCTGCGCTGCTCGAGGGGCTCGCGCGCCATCCAGGTTGGGCACAGCACGCCCGCCGCCAGCAGGCCACGATGGCGGCGGCCGACGCGCAGCAGGACAGCGTCCGCCTGGGATCGCTCCTGTTCGCGCTGGCCCTGGGCCTCTTGGTGTTGGCCGGCGCGCGGGAGCTCTTGGTCGTTCGGATCGAGACCGTGGTCGCAGGGATCGGCGCCGCGGCGATGATGTTGATCCTGGCAGAGCTGTCGAAACCCCTGATGAGCGTCGGCGGCGTCCTCGCCGTCGCGGGGCTCGCGCTGGTCCACGCCGGTACCGCCGCAGTCCGGCGCACGGCGGCGCCGCCGCGGGTTCGGGCGATGGTCGCGACGTCGATGGTGCTCGGCTTCTCCGGCGCAGTGTGGGCCGTATTCACCCAGATCAGTCTGGGCGGCGTGTTTGCGCTCCTGGCGACGGCGTGAACGTCCGGACCGGTTGACCGCCGGGCTCGCGCGGCCTAGGGATGCGGTGCGCTATGCCCCTCGAGTTCAGCGACGAGGACAAGGCGGAGATCGCCCGCATCCGCGCCAAGTATCCGGAGAGTGCGGCGTCTCTTCTCCCCGTCCTCCACTTTGCCCAGCGCAAGTTCGGGCACCTCTCCACCGAGACCCAGCTCCTGGTGGCCGAGGCGGTCGACGTGGCGCCGACGCGCGTCCGTGAGGTGGTGACGTTCTACGAGATGTTCCACGAGCATCCGGAGGGCCAGTATCACCTCGAGCTGTGCACCAACATCTCGTGTCATCTGCTCGGCGGTGAAGCGCTCCTCGCCCACCTGCACACGCAGCTCGGCTGCGCGGTCGGCCACATGACCGAGGACGGCGTCTTCAGCCTCATGGAGGTGGAGTGCCTCGCGAGCTGCGGGTCCGGCCCGGTGCTCAAGGTCGGCGAGGACTACTACGAGCAGCTCACGGCCGAGGCCCTCGACGCGCTGATCGAGCGCTTCAAGAAGGAGTCACCCTCGCTGGGCGGGAAGCCGTACATCTGCAAGAACAACAAGCCGCACACGGGTCCAGTGCCCGGCTTCGAGTCGCGGCTCCCGGTGCTCCAGCCGAACGCCGCACCCGCAGCGGCTGCACCTTCGCCCCCCGGGCTGCCGTCCTTCGACGCGCCCAAGCCGAAGAAGAGCGAGCCCGTCAAGGACGAGACCCCGGGAGGCAAGGCGTGAGCGCACCGATCATCGAGCCCAAGGAGCGCGTGTTCTCGCGGAACTGGGGCGTGGCCAATAGCTGGAAGCTCGAGACGTTCCGCAAGCACGGCGGTTACGAGGCGCTCAAGAAGGCGCTCGGGATGACGGAGGAGGAGATCATCAAGGTGGTCTCCGACTCGAACATCCGCGGCCGTGGCGGCGCCGGCTTTCCCGCCGGCCGCAAGTGGAGCTTCGTCCCCAAGGACTCGCCCAAGCCGCGCTACGTCTGCGTGAACGCCGACGAGTCGGAGCCGGGCACGTTCAAAGATCGCTACATCCTCGAGCTCGATCCTCACATGCTGATCGAGGGCACCGCCATCGCGTGCCTCGCGATCAAGGCCCAGCAGAGCTACATCTACGTGCGCGGCGAGTTCGGGCTGGCGTATCACCGGATCACGGCCGCGATCGACGACGCCTACCAGGCCGGGATCCTGGGCGACAACGTGATGGGCTCGGGTAAGCGGCTGCACATGGCCGTCCACCGCGGCGCGGGGGCGTACATCTGCGGCGAGGAGACGGCGCTCCTGAACTCGCTCGAGGGCAAGAAGGGCCAGCCGCGCCTCAAGCCTCCGTTCCCGGCCGTGGAGGGCCTGTTCCGCTGCCCGACCATCGTCAACAACGTCGAGACCCTGGCGGCGGTCGGCCCGATCCTCACGCGAGGCGCCGACTGGTGGAGGTCGCTGTCGTTCACGGCGGCCGAGGGCGGGACCAAGCTGGTGGGCGTGTCGGGCCACGTGGCCTCGCCCGGCGTGTACGAGGTCCCGGGCGGACTCACGCTCCGCCAGGTGATCTACGACGTCGCCGGCGGCATGCGGAGCAAGGACAAGCCGCTCAAGGCGGTCATCCCGGGCGGCGCGTCGTGTCCGATCCTGAAGCCTGAGCAGATCGACGTCAGCTACGACTTCGACGCCCTCAAGACGGTCGGCTCGCTGATGGGCACCGGCTGCCCCACCGTCATCGAGGAGGGCACCTGCATCGTCCGGCTCCTCAAGCGCGTCGAGCGCTTCTACGCCCACGAGTCGTGCGGACAGTGCACGCCCTGCCGCGAGGGCGGCGACTGGCTCTACAAGATCCTCACACGCATCGAGGCTGGCGCCGCGAGCGAGGAGGACTGCGACAAGATCGAGTCGATCGCGTCGAAGATCGAGGGCCACACCATCTGCCCGTTCGGAGAGGCGCTCTCCTGGCCTGCGCGCAGCTACTTCAAGCAGTTCCGCGAGGAGTTCCTGGAGCACGCGCGCCTCGGCCGGTGCCCCTACGGCCCCATCCCGGTGGCGCCCGTGAAGATGTCGGGCGTGCTGCCCGCGTGAGGACATGCAAGTGGGGTTGACACCGGAAATCCTGCTCTTCGCGCTGTTCGCCGTGGTGTCGGTGATCTCGGCGCTCGGCGTGGTCGTGATCCGCGATCCCGTCAAGGCAGCCATGTCCTTGATCGCGTGCTTCTTCAGCCTGGCTTGCCTCTACCTGCTCCAGTCGGCCGAGCTCATCGCCGTCCTCGAGGTCCTGGTCTACGCCGGCGCGATCATGGTGCTGTTCGTCTTCGTGATCATGCTGGTGGAGCACAAGGACGCTCCGGTCATCGGCTCCGCGCTGGTGACCAGGGTGGCGGCCCCGATCAAGGTCGCCGCCGTCTGCGCGGTGGCCTACGCCCTGATCAGCCTGATCCGCCGGTCGCTCCCGGCGCTGGCCGGCAGCGAGTCCCTCCCCGAAGGCTTCGGATCGGTGGCGTCGATCGGACGCACGTTCTTCAACGACGGCTTCCTGTTCCACTTCGAGCTCACCAGCCTCCTCCTCTTGGTCGGCATCGTGGGCGCGGTGATCGTGTCGAAACGGAGGAAGAGCTGATGGCGACGCCGACCATCCCGATCCAGTACTACCTGTACCTGGCGACCATCCTCTTCACGATCGGCGCGATCGGCGTGCTGATCCGGCGCAACGCGATCGTGATCTTCATGTGCATCGAGCTGATGCTGAACGCGGCCAACCTGGTGTTCATCACCTTCGCCCGCCACCACGCGGATCAGGCGGGCCAGATCTACGTGTTTCTGGTGATGGCGGTGGCGGCGGCTGAGGTCGCCGTCGGTCTGGCGATCATCATCGCCGTGTTCCGCGAGCGGAGGTCGATCTACGTCGACGAGCTCCGCGACATGCACGGCTGAGCCTCAGCGCTTCGCCAGCTTCTTCGCCTCGGCCTCGGCCTCCGCCCGGCTCTTCGCCGCCAGCTTGCGGGCGCGCTTCGCCTCCTCGCGGCGCTTCTGATCCTGCGCCCACAGCTCGAGGTAGTCGCGGGCGCCGTCGTGGAGCGGAGGCTCGTCGGGCAGCGGCCGGGAACGCAGATACTCGGCGCGCTCCGCGATCGACTCGACGACCGTGCTCACGCGCCCGGCGAGCTCGGGCGGTTCGATGTCTGCGGCCTCCGGCTCCACGGCCCGGAGCTCCTCGGCCAGACGATCGAGGTGCTCGAGCGGAAAATGGAGCCGCCGCCGTCGCAGGATGTCCTCGGCGAGGTTGGTCAGGCGCTTGTCGTCGAAGTCGTACTTCGCGATCAGCTCCAGCGTCACCAGCCGGATCGCGCGGGCCGGAAGCGTACCGTCGAGATAGAGGACGATCGCGGTTTGCAGGTGGTTGTAGATCGGGACGACCAGCGGGAAGTAGGGCACGAACGAGAGCGGGGGGGTGTGCTGATCGAGGTGGATGATCACCCGGCGGACCGGATCCTCACGCACCACGGCTTCGCGCGTCGTCTGAATCTCTTCGATCTGCTCCCGGTAGCACCCGGTCAGCCGCAGGATGTCGGCCAGCGCCTGGTTGGACACGCGCCCGGCCAGGAGGTCGGCGTAGAGCGCGTAGATGAAGGCGTCGCTCTCGGCGTCGTCCCCGAAGAGGGTCTCGTCGGTTCCGATGGGCGCCTCGGAGCGCCCGATCAGGAGCTGGCTGAGCTTGTAGCCGACCTGGTTGCGGACGGCCCGGAAGCGCCCTCGCAGGATGTGCCGCAGCGTCGGTTTCAGGACGAAGCCGTCGGGGATGAAGCCGTCCAGGGCGAACTTCCGCTCGATGACGGGTCGCAGCTGCTGCGGCGATCCCGAGATGAAGTAGATGAGGTGCGGCAGGTCGCGATCGCCCGAGTCGCGGATGGCATGGATCAGCGCCGCCGAGCCGGGAATGTTCTCCCGCTCCTCTGCGCTCAAACGGGCGGTTCGGACCAGATCCTGAACCGTATCGAAGTCCGTCTTCAGGTAGGTCTTGTCCAGGTCCCACCGGAAGATGTGGCGGAAGCGAGGCACGGGGCGCCGAGTATACCTACGGATGTGCTTGGCAGATCCAGGAGAGATCCCTAGGTTGGCCGGGTTGGATCGGAAGCTCCTGTCGGATCTCGCGGCGCTGCGTGCGGCAGAGCGCGGAGAGGGCGTGCGCATGCGGCACGCACCGCTGGCGATGGGGCTCCTCTACCCGAGCCCGTACCGAGTCGCGATGTCGAGCCTCGGCTACCTGTCGATCCATCGGATGATCAACGCGCGACTCGACACGTACTGCGAGCGTGCCGTGTTGCCGGAGGATCCCGACGCATGGCAGGCCTCGCGGACGCCGCTGGTGACCATCGAATCGCAGCGCCCCGTCTCCGAGCTGGACATCCTCGGCATCTCCCACGCCTACGAGCTCGAATCGACGGGCATCGTCACGCTCTTCGACCTGTGCGGCCTCGAGTCGTTCGCGAGCGATCGCAGCGAGCACGATCCGCTGGTCGTGCTCGGCGGTCCGATCACCTTCTCGAACCCGCTGCCGGCCGCGCCGTTCGCCGACGTCGTTCTCCTCGGTGAGGGCGAAGAGACGATCCATCAGCTGCTCGATCGGGCCGTCGAACGACCGCCGCGGCGTCGGCTGCTCGAGGAGCTGGCCTCGCTCCCCGGCTTCTACGTGCCGGCGCTCCACGGCGACCGGCTCCCCCCGATCGCGCAGGCCGCCGATCACCTGCTCCCGGCCGTGTCCGCGATCCGCACCCCGAACACCGAGCTCTCCGACATGGTGCTGATCGAGCCGGAGCGCGGCTGCCACCGAGGCTGCACGTTCTGTGTGATGCGGCGGTCGACCAACGGAGGCATGCGGCTGGTCCCGCCGGCGCGCGTGAGCGAGCTCGTCCCCGATGATGCGGAGCGCGTCGGTCTGGTGGGCGCGGCCGTCACGGATCATCCTCAGATCCGCGAGATTCTCCACGAGCTGGTGGACGTTCGCGGCAAGCGAATCGGGATCAGCAGCCTCCGGGCCGACCGCCTCGACGACGAGCTCGTCGGCCTGCTCGCCCGCGGCGGCTACCGATCGATGACGGTGGCCCTGGACGCGCCCAGCGTCCGGCTGCGCGACGCCATCGAGAAGAACCTGAAGAACCGCCACGTCGAGCGGGCCGCCGAGCTGGCCCGACTCCACGGAATGCGGCATCTCAAGCTCTACGTGATCGTCGGTCTGCCGGACGAGACCGACGGCGACCTCCAGGAGCTGATCGACTTCTCCTTGTCCCTTCGGCGCATCCTCCCGGTCGTGCTGGCGGTCTCTCCCTTCATCCCCAAGTTCCACACGCCGCTCGCCGGCGCCGACTTCATGGGGGAGGCACGCACGCAGGCTGTCTTGACGAAGCTCCGCCGGGCGCTCGCCGGAAAGGTGGAGCTCCGCGGTCCCGGCGCGCGGGAGGCCTACGTCGAGTATCGGCTGGCGCAGGGCGGCCGAGAGCACGCGAAGGCCGCCGTCGCCGCCGCGCGCAACGGCGCCTCGCTGGCCGCCTGGGTTCGCGCGCTCCGCGACCTGCCGGAGCGCGCGCGTCCGGAGAACTTCGGGGAGATGATCCCGCTGCCGACGGCGCGGAGGCGATACCGCGTCGCCTGATGCGCGAGCGCTACGACCCGCCCTTCTGCTGGCTGGGCGCGGTACCCTGGATCGCCTGCCACATCAGCTCGTGGGCCTGCGCGATCTTCTGAAGCGAGCGCACCATCTGAGCATCGGAGCTGGTGAGCTCCAGGCTGGCGCCGTTGTTCGTGCGCTCGTAGGTGAACGTCGGCCGTGAAGGATCGGTGCTCTGATTGTGCGCCTCCCACATGAGCTGATCCGCCTGCGCGAGCTTCTGAAGCCGCTGAGCGGTGTCCGGGTTCTGCGAGGTCAGCTCGATTACCACACCGTTGTCCACGTTGCGGCTGTGGACCTGCGCGTCCGGCGCGACCATCCGGAGGACCATCAGATCCTGCATGGGCATGCCCATACCCATACCCATACCCATCATATTCCCGTGGCGCATCATGCCGCGTCGCATCGGGGTGGTCTGATTTTGTGGGGTCGGATTTTTCTTCGGCGTGCTGCTCTGCGCGGTCGCGTCGTGCGCGGACACCGCCAGGCCCGCCGCCAGGAGCGAGCACACTGTGAGATTCCATCGGGTCTTCATGCGCGACGAAGGAAGCAGGCCGCATGCCGGCCAGACGACTCTCCGTCTCGAGAGCGCGCGCGAACACGGACGTCTCAGGGGTGTCGTGGCGACGCGGCGTGCAAGCGCGATTCAGAGGACGGGGATGCAGATCCCGGACGGCCCGCAGTAGGACGTCGGCCCGCACTCGCTCGAGCTCTGGCAGGTTCCACCGTCGCCCCCGCCGGTGGTCGGATCGGGGCCGCCGGTCCCGCTGCCGCCGTCGGGATCCATCGAATCCGGGATGCCGTCGCCGTCCGCATCACCCGGAACGCCGGTCCCGCTGCCCCCGTCGGGATCCATCGAATCCGGGATGCCGTCGCCGTCCGCATCGCCCGGGACGCCGATGCCGTCTCCGCCGCCCGGGTTCGTGGGATCGAGCATCCCGTGGTCCGGCCCGCCGTTGCCGTCGTGGCCGCCGTTGCTGGGATCGCCGGGATCCATCGTGCCGTCGTCCGGCCCGCCGTTGCCGCCGCTCCCGTCGCCGGGATCATTGGGATCCATGGTGCCGTCGCCGCCGTCCGGCGGGGTCATGCCGTCGTCGCAGCCGACGCCCGTCGAGGTGCCGCCGGCGCGGATCACCGGTCGCAGGATCCAGAGATCCTCATGACCCGTCGGGTGCACGTGGATCGACTTCTTTCGATCGAGATCGAGCGTGACGCTGGTGAGCGAGCACTCGTCGAGATTCCACGGTCCCTGGATCTTGATCCCGCTCTGCATGCCCGAGGGCACCTTCAGCGGTACCTGCGAGCCGTCCGCCGTCAGCGTCACGTAGGGCGCCGACGCGTCGAGCACGTGGAGGCGGATCTGCGTGATCTTGCCCGCCGGCAGATCGCCGAACCCGAGGGCCACGGCCGAGTCCCCGAGCCGCAAGATGTCGACGGTCACCGGCGTCTCGGACACGGTCACCCAGCCTCCGGCGGCATGGGCCGTGACGCGATCCACGTCGACGATGACCTCGCTCAGGTCGCCCGCGCTGCCCTTCCCGTTGATCTGGACCGGGGTCGAGGACATCAGCCCGACCGACATCCGCGCGTATCCCGGCGCCATCGGTCCGTCGAGCTCGGGGTGCGTCGTCGAGCTGGTGCCGCCGCACCCCAACAGCCCGCCAACGAGGAGTCCGAGAACAGGTCTTCGCCTCATGGCGCTGATTGCTGGCAGGAAGCAGACCAGCCGAGATCATTCAAATCCCATCGGATTGGCCCCCCGGCCGTCCAACCTGCGGGTCGCGGATTGATCCCCGGCGGCACATCCCGTGGCGCGTGCCGATCGCTGAGAGGCGTGCCAGTCTCACCTCGCGTGCTGCAACGCCTCGCCCGCTTCTACGAGCTGTCGCCCGTCCGTGCACGGTCGCTGCTGCGTTCGGGCGTATTCTTCTTCGCCTTCGTCTGCGGGGTCACGGTCTTCAAGAGCGCCACCAACGCCATCTTCCTGGCCCATCGCGATCCGTCGGAGCTGCCGTACCTCTACCTCGCCACCGCCGTCGCGATCACGCTGGTGACGGTCTATGTCGGTGACCGACTCACAACCGCCTCCGCCAAGCCGGTCCTCAAGGCCGCCGTGCTGGTCGCCTCCGCGATCATCTTCGGCCTCTCGCTCCTGGCGGCCCTCGAGGTGCGGGCGACGCTGCCGGTGCTCTACGTCGCCGGCGAGGTCTACGCGACCACGATCTCGGTCCTCTTCTGGGCGCGCCTCGGCGAGGTCTTCGACGTCCGGACCGCCAAGCGCGTCTTCGGCGCGATCGGCGCCGCCGGGATGGGCGGAGCCGTCACCGGCGGGCTGCTGGTGCGCGCGCTCTCGAGCTACGTCCCCGGCGTCGGCTGGTGCTTCCTCTCCGCGCTGACGCTGCTCTTGATCCGCCCCCTCCTCGGCGCCGAGCGCGGCACGGGCGCCATCAATCGCCCCGAGATCCAGTTCCGCGAGGGCCTCGCCTACGCCGCCGTCGACCGTTTTCCGCGTGGCGTTGGCCTGCTCGTCCTGCTGCTGGCGGTCCAGACCGCGGCCGTCGACTTCGCGTTCCGCACCGGCGCCGTCCGCTTCGAGGGCAGCGACGAGTCCGCGCTGGTGGCGCTGTTCGGATCGCTCCACGTTCTCGTGGGCATCGGCGCGATCGTGTTTCAGATGCTCTTCACGAGCGCGCTCTTGCGCCGCCTCGGCGTGTTCGTCTTCCTCTCGATCATCCCGATCGTCTCGATCATCACCGGCGGCTGGGCGTTGCTGGTGCCCTCGATGTTCTTCCCGCTCTTCCTGTTGAAGACGTTCGAGATGATGGGGAGCCTCTCGCTCTACCAGCCCGGCCTGCAGCTGCTCTACAACCCGATGCCGAACGCCATGCGCGACTCGGTCCGGGCGGTCGTCGACGGCGCGGTCAAGAAGCTCGGCGGGGCGGTGGGCGGAGCGCTGCTGATCCTGTTCGGCGCGCAGGTGGTCGAGAAAGAGATCCTCGGCCTGGTCCTGGGCCTCGCCCTGGTGCTCCTGATCTGGATCCGGCGGCTCCGCAAGGGCTACCTGTCCGCGCTCGAGGCCAAGCTGGGGGCCCGGGGAGGGCAGGTGATGCCGATGATCGACCTCAGCGATCGATCCACGCGCGAGCGCCTCCTCGCCACGCTCGAGGCCGACGAGCCCAACAAGGTGCTGGCGGCGTTGTCCGTCCTCGTGCGCGAGAAGACGCTCGACCTGAAGCCGTACTTCGAGACCCTGATCGCCCACCCCTCGGAGAGCGTCCGGCTTCGCGCGATCGAGCTGATCACCGAGGCGCCCGATCCCGCCTATGCGCCTCTCCTGGTGGCAGCGATCGCGCGCGAAGAGCGCCGCCCGAAGGCCCAGGCGGCGCGGGCGCTCGAGCTGGTGGATCGGGAGAAGGCCGTCGAGGTGATGGCGCCGGTCCTCAGCGCGCCGGCCGGGACGCACGACGTCGGCTTGGTGTGCGCGGCGATCAAGGTCTGCCTCTCCTCGGGCGGTCCGCGGTCGATCGTCGAGCTGGGTGAGATCGCGCTCGAGCAGATGTTCGCCCAGGGGCGCAGCGGGCCGGCCGGGCAGCGCCGGGAGATCGCACGTCTCCTGGGTCTGCTCGGGCCCAACCGGTACGCGCCGCATCTCATCACGTATCTCGACGATCCGGAGCCGTCGGTCCGGAAGCTCGCCGTCGAGAGCGCCCGCGCCGTCCGGGATCCGGTGCTGGCGCCCAAGCTGATCACCATGCTCGCCGATCGGCGGCTCCGCCGTACGGTCCGCGACGCGCTCGCCTCCTACGGCGAGGCCGTGGTGGAGCTGCTCCGCGAGATGCTGGACGACCGCACGCTCCCCGTCGAGCTGCGCGTCCACATCCCGATGGTGCTCCGCCAGATCGGTACCGGCGCGGCCGCCGAAGCGATGCTCTACTCGAACGTCCACGATGACGCCTTCCTCCGCTACGTCATCGTTCGCTCGCTGAGTCGGCTGCGCCGCGAGCGGCCCGAGGTCGTGTTCGACCGGCGGCGCGCCGAGGAAGCCGCCATGCGGCGCCTCAAGGCCTTCGTCCACTATCGCCCGCTCGCGGCCGATCTGGCAGTGGGCGGTGCCTCGTACAATCTGGTCCGCCGCGCGGTGGAGGATCGCATCCGCCAGAACCTGGAGGCGGGTCTCTTGATCCTCGGCCTCACCTACGACCAGCACGCGATGGTCAACGCTGCCCGCGGCCTCCTCCAGGGCAGCTACGCCGACGCCGTCGAGCTGGTCGACGTCGCGCTCCAGGGCAGCGACATTCGCAATCAGGTGCTCCCGCTCCTGGAGCGCGAGTCACCGTCGTCATCGCCCGAGCGCGCCCGGGAGCGGGCTTTCTCGCTCGTCGAAGGTCGCGACATCCAGGTCGCGATGATCGCGTGGGAGACGCTCAATCGTCTCGGCGAAGATCCGCCGGACGTCCGCGAACCCACGCTGGGAGAACCGCTCATGCCGAAGTCGATCGTCGATCGTGTATTCGTCCTCGAGGGCGTCCAGCTCTTCCACGGCCTCTCGGTCGACGACCTCGCCGCCGTCGCTGCCATCACCACGGAGGGGCACGCCGCCGGAGGCGAGATCATCTACCGCCAGAACGACCCCGGCGACTCCATGTACATCATCGCCTCCGGGGAGGTCCGCCTGCTGAAGGACGGCCAGCCGCTGATGGATCTCTACGCCGGCGACTCGTTCGGACAGGTGTCGATCCTCGATCACGGCCCGCGGCCCGTCACCGCGCGCGCCGGTGACGAAGGCGCAGATTATCTCTATCTCGAGCGCGAGCCCTTCCTCGATCTGATCGCGGATCGACCCGAGGTCATCAACGGATTGTTCGTGGTGCTGGCGCGACGCCTGCGCGAGCTGGTCGATCTCACCGGACAGTCCGCGCACCACAAGGGCGAGCCGTCACGATCGTCTCTCCCAGCGTCCACTCCTTGAGAGGACCGGGCCCTCGCCGCGGAAGTAGCCCTTGTCCGCGATGGCCCGGATGATGGCGTCGATCCAGTCCCTGAGAATCTTGAACAGCTTCCGGTCGACCTCGATGAAGTTGAGCGTCGTGTTTCCGTGACGCCGCGGGACCAGCTCTTCCGGCAGATACCCCCGGTCCGCCAGGTCGGGGAGGACGTAGAGCGCGAGCGTGACCCACCCGCTCTTGTTGAGGGCGATCATCCCGAGCGGGAGCCGGGGCTGCTCCTTGATCGGGGGATCTCGATCTCACAGTGCCGGTCGCCGTCGTCGAGCAGCCGGATCTTCTTCTGGTGGCGCCGGAACATGGCCCGGATCGCGTTGAACACCGGCCGAAGGGTGTCGTCCATGTCCTGCATGCCCCGCGGTTGCGGGTAGGGGCTCTTCTTCTTCTTCTTCTTCTGGAGGGCGGCTCGGCTTCTCCATCCCGAGATCGGCCAGGACCTTCTCGTTCGGGGTCGGCTTGCCGGCCTTCTTCTTCTTCACGCAGGCACCAGCTCCAGCACCGTGATCTCGGCGGGCGCGCCGAGTCGGAACGGCGGCCCGAAGTAGCCCGTCCCGCGGCTGGTGTACACCCACGTCTGGTCGTGGCGGCCGAGCCCGGCGGGGAACTCGTGCACCAGCTTCACGATCAGGTTCCAGGGGAAGAACTGGCCGCCGTGCGTGTGCCCGGAGAGCTGGAGATCGAACCCCGCCTCGGCGGCCGCGTAGACCGCGCCGGGGCGATGCGCGAGCAGCACCTTCACGTCGCAGTCGGCGCCGCCCTCGGCGCAGGCCTTCGCGTCGGGGACGTGGCTCTCCTTGAACCGTGTGCCCTGCGGATCGGTGATGCCGCCGATCAGGAGCCTCCGACCGCGGTGCTCGATGATCGTATGCTCGTTGATGAGCACCTTCATCCCGAGCCGGCGGAACTCTTCGATCCACTCCGTCGCGCCCGAGTAATACTCGTGATTGCCGGTGCAGACGAAGGTGCCGTAGCGCGACTTCATGCTTCCGAGCGGCTCGACGTCGCGGCTGATGCGCGACACCTTGCCGTCCACCAGGTCACCCGTCACGGCGATCAGGTCGGCGCCGAGCGTATCGACGGCGTCGGCGATCGCCTGCACAAAGCCGCGATCGATCGTCGGCCCCACGTGGATGTCCGAGACCTGCACGATGCGGAACCGCGACAACGCCTCCGGAAGATCGGTCACGGGGATCTCCACGTTCACCACCCGCGCCCGCTGCTGCGCCTCGCGGTACCCGGCGGTGGACCCGGCGGCGGCGAAGCCGAGCACGCCCAGGTTGAGGCCCCGGCCGAGAAGCTCTCGCCGGCCCGGATCCTTGGGGAGCATCGGTACCGCCCGGGAGCCCAGGAGCGCCAGGCCCCAGAGCAGCTCGCGGATGAGATAGCCGGTGAAGACGAAGGAGTAGACCCCCATCGCGACGTACGAGGCGAGCCGCAGCGGGTGCCCCAGGTCGAGCTCGAAGACCCAGGTGAGCGGGCTGAGCAGCATCAGCGCATAGAGGACCGAGAGGCCGATCCGAGATCGCAGGTCGACCTCTCCCGAGCCGGCGGCAGATGAGGACGTGGAGCAGCGAGGCGACCAGGATGACGATGGCGACGAACATTCGCTGTCTCGAGAGAACGGCCCAGGCGGCGGACCTATTCTTGGTCGAGCGACTCGACCACCACGTCCTGCGACGTATGGGACGACGACGTGACCAGCCACAATCCGACGATCAGGGCGATCAGGATCGCGCCCGCGATGAACAGGGTTCTCGCGTCCAGCTTGGTGGCCGGAGGCGGCGCGATCAGCGGCGACGCGGACTGACCCGGGTTCCGGTTGAGGGTCGGCTTCTCGTCGTGGGGCGCAGCGATGTCGGGGACCGGCGTGGGGCCGAGCGCCTCCTCCGAGTCGACAGCGTCGACCGTGGCCCGCAGCACCACCTCGATCTTGGCGGCGCTCCGCTGCATCGACGGCTTGATCGGGACGATGTCGGTGGTGACAGCCCTTCGTGCGGCGCGCGCCAGCTCCGCGACGGCCGCCGCCGAGTCGACGCCTTCTCCCTCGAGCAGACGCAGGACCAGGGTGCGCGCCTCTCGGGAGAGGTGCGGCTGCTTCTCCAGCACTGCGCCCGGCGGCAGCGTGCGATCGCTCTCGGCGCCGGCGAGGCACAGATACGCGAGCGACCCGAGCGCGCGCAGATCGGACTCCGGGGTCGGCTGCTCGTTGACGCCGGCCGCCAGCCCGGCGAGCCCATACCCGAGGATCTGCATCTCCTCCCGCGCGCCGCCGGCCGAGAAGTAGATGCTGTTCTCGCTGAGCCGCCCGTGGGCGATCCCGAGGCCGTGGGTCTCGGCCAGCGCCTCGGCGAGCTCGATCAGGAGGTCGAGCGTCTCGATCGCGCCCAGCCCGCCCCGGCGAATGCGGACGGCGAGCGTCTCCCCGGGTGGCCGGCGGATCGCGACGAAGGTGCGGCGGTCGGCCTCCCCGAACTCGAGCACCTCCGGCGCTTTGGCCTTCTTCAGCTTGGCGAGGACGGCGCGCTGATCCTTGAGGCGCTGGATGGCGGTGTCGGAGACCTCGGCGGAAAGGAGCTCAATCCACGCGCCGTGCTCGCCATTTTGGGCCGTATAGCGGGCGGCGGCATCGCAGGCGTCGATCTTCTCGATCAGCCGGAAACGGCCGAGGACCATGCCCGAAGTCATGGAGCGTTGCCGAGACCGTTCTACCTGCGATCGGAGGTCGTGGCCAGTGCAGGCGGCGTTGACAATCCGCCGCGACCCGGCATCCTACACAGGCTATCTCGGACCACACCCCCAACGCGCGGCCGATCAGCGTCGCACCGATGATGGACCGAACCGATCGGCACTTCCGCGTCCTGATGCGTCAGATCACGCGCCGAACGCTCCTCTACACCGAGATGGTGACCACCGGCGCGATCCTGCACGGCCCGCGGGAGGCGCTGCTCGAGTTCTCGCACATCGAGCACCCCATCGCCGTCCAGCTCGGCGGGGACGACCCGCACGCCCTGGCCGAGTGTGCGCGGATCGCCGAGGGGCGAGGGTACGACGAGGTGAACCTCAACGTGGGATGCCCCAGCGATCGGGTGCAGAGCGGTCGCTTCGGGGCCTGCCTGATGGCGGACCCCGAGCGCGTCGCCGCCTGCGTAGCCGCGATGAAGGCCGTGGTGCGGATCCCGGTGACCGTCAAGCACCGGATCGGGATCGACGATCGGGATCGGTACGAGGACATGCTGCGCTTCGTCGAGGTGGTCGCGCCGGCCGGCTGCGCGCGCTTCTCCATCCACGCCCGCAAGGCATGGTTGTCGGGATTGTCGCCCAAGGAGAACCGTACGGTCCCTCCGCTGCGCTATTCCGACGTGCATCGCCTCAAGCACGAACACCCAGAGCTCACGATCGAGATCAACGGCGGGATCGTGTCGCTCGAGCAGATGGCCGAGCAGCTCGAACACGTGGATGGAGTGATGATCGGCCGGGCCGTGTACGACGACCCCTTTCTCTTCTCGGACGTGGATGGGCGGTTCTTCGGCGTACGACAGCGACCGCGGACGCGGCGCGAGGTCGTCGAGGGGATGTGCGAGTATGCGGAGGCGGAGCTCGCCCGCGGCACCCGTTTGCACCACATCTCCCGTCATATGTTGGGACTGTTCGCGAATCAGCCGGGCGCGCGGGCGTGGCGGCGGTACTTGAGCGCCCACGCCGTGAAGCCCGCCGCAGGAACCGATGTGCTACGAGGCGGGCTCCCGGATAGTCTGGCGATGGCAGGGTAGGGGATGAGCAAGAACTGGTCGCACGCGGGCCGCAAGGTCGAGATGGAGCTTCGGAGCGCCGCCACCGCGGAGCAGGTCTGGTTGGCGTGGGCCGATCCCGCCCACGTGACGCAATGGTTCGCCGACGAGGCCGAGGGCCGCGCCGTGGCCGGCGAGACGCTTCGCTGGCGCTTCGCGGACCACGATCTCGACCTTCGCTACGACGTCCTGGAGGCGATCCCGGATCGCCGCCTGGTGCTCTCGAGGCCGCAGAAGACCGGCCCGCTGCGCGTACTCGAGATCGAGATCGATCAGGCCGATGGCAAGACGCGGATGCGGATGGTCGAGTCCGGCTTCGCCGAGGGTGAAGCGGCCGAGGACACCTACCAGGCGGCCCTCTCGGGCTGGCGCATCTCGCTGGCGATCCTGCGGCTGTATCTCGAGCGGTTCTTCGGCATGAAGAAGATGTCGAAGATGGTCATGAAGCCCACCAAGGCGGAGTACGCGAAGATCCTCGAGTACTTCACGAAGCCCGAGAAGCTCGCCACCTGGATCGGTGAGATGACCCAGATCGCGGAGGCACGTCCCTATCGCCTCCGGCTCG
The DNA here is from genome assembly GCA_963803435.1 of uncultured delta proteobacterium. Classification (GTDB taxonomy): domain Bacteria; phylum Myxococcota; class Kuafuiibacteriia; order Kuafuiibacteriales; family Kuafuiibacteriaceae; genus CAWDML01. The sequence goes on from CAWDML010000003.1 coordinate 206,605, forward strand.
AGGCCGGCGGCGAGCTCACCGGTCGATTCCTCGCGCTGACCCACCGCGAGCTCCTTCTGGGCGCCGATCAGATCGACGGCACCGTGGGATTTCGCGCCTTCCCCAAGGGCGACGGCAGAGCCATCGGCGTCCGCTTCCTCAGCTGGCGCCTCACGCCCGAGCAGATGGCCGACCTCTCCGGCGTGATGCTGTCGGCGCTCAACCGCCTCGGCGAAGAGGTCGGCTGAGCGGAACGCGCCTCGCCCGCCCAGACTGAGAACCGGTCCTAAAACCGTTTGTCCGCTCGACAACCCAGCGGCGTGGCTGACCGCGACGCATCCAGCCGGAGGCCGCTCGGGTTTCGGACCGGTTCTAAGCGACCAGGGGCGGCTCGATCGCGACGAACCCCGCTCCAATGAGCGTGCTGAGACAGCGGCACGTCTCGAATCGATCGAGGGGCGCGCGATCGATGATCGTCTGCACGTCGATCCCCGGCAGGCAGAGCGCGTGGATGGCGCGCTCGTTGGGCCCGATGTCCTCGCTGAGCGCCGGTTTGGTCTCCAGGCCGAACAGATCGTCGCTCTCGTAGGCACGCTCGGCGGGCAGGCTGTGCCGCTCGTCGATCCGATAGGCGAAGTTTGGGATGCGCGCGCAGACCAGCGGCCACTCGTCGGCGATGCGGAAGCCGTGCATCAGGAGGTGCTCGATGCCGGCCGGCTCGAGGAGCGGGTGCGGCGGGTCGATCGCCCCCGGCGTGAACTCGTAGGTGCCCTTTTTCCAGGTGAACAGCTCGAGCAGCGTCTCGACCATCTGCATGTTGAGGTAGCGGCCGACGGTGTCGGAGTCGGCGTAGCCGAGGTTCATCAGGATCGTCGGCATGTCCTCGCCGGTCTCGGCGCGGCGCTTCAGGGCGTTGCCCATCTGGGAGTGCGTCATCAGACCCGCGCGAACGAGCCGCGAAGCGATTTGAGATCCGCTGGGCCGAAACGGGGTGTCTGCTGAAACGACCCACCCATTCTCGACCCCGATCTCCACCTCGTCCTCGCCGTTGTCGAGTCGCAGCGTTCCAGTCTTGCCGCTGCTGAGGATGAGCTGGAGAACATCCGCGAGACCGAAGTCCTGGATTCTCCCCTTCATGGTCGGGCCGGCTGTACTATATCTCCGGTTGGTCCGCCCGTCTTCGATCGTCTTCGTGGTCTGTGCCGGCGCGCTGGGATGCGCAGGAAGAGACACGGATCTGTTCCTCGGCTTTCCCCGTCTTGAGGGAGCCGAGTCAGTCGTGCTGGCGGTTCCCAAGAATGGAGAGCTGGATCTCTACAGCGCACCGCTCCAGGGCTCGCGCCTCCGCGTGCGGATCGACTACGACGGGCGCGATCCGATCGAGGCGCTGGTGTTCGATCGATCGCTCGAGCAGCTCCGACTGACCGAAGGCACGCTCGAGCGCCCGTCGGCCGGCGATGAGGCCGGCGAGCTCGACGCCCTGGAGCCGCTCCGCTCGTTCGTCGCCGAGATCGATCGAGACTCCGGCTCGGCCGAATGGGTCGAGGACTCGGCACAGGCGGCCCGTCAAGCCCGCTACAAGAAGGCGCGCTCCGTCTGCGCCACCTTCACGGCGCCGTTCCACGCGGGCATGCTGACCGGCGCGCTGACGTTCGCGCTCCGGCTCGACGACGAGCACGCGCTCCTGGGCAGCCGGGCCGGGGACCTGGTGATCGCGTCGGACGCCGGCCTGACGCCGATCTCCCCTCCGTTCGCCGGCGCTGTCGAGAGCGCGTTCACGGACGGCGCCCAGATCTACCTCTCCGAGCGGTACAGCCCACGGATCTACCGCGCCGATCCCTCGAGCGTGGAAGGCGCCGTCAACCTCGATCCCCTCCCCGACAGCCCGCTCGCGTTCGGAGCCTCCATCATGGCCGGCGGAGAGGGCCGCCTCATCGCGGCGGCCGACGATGGCACGGCCGCCTGGTTCGACGGCACCGCGTGGCGGTCGCTCCCGGCCGTCGAGCCGCGGGATCGCCTGCGTGTCGCCTGGACCGGCGACGAGGCCTTCTACTGGGTGCGTGCGAGCGGTGCGCTCAACCGCGTCGACGACGCGGGCAACGTCCGTGTCGAGACCGTGGACAGCGGAGGCGGCGTCTTCAGCATCGCGCACGTCGAGGGCATCGGTACTGTCCTCGGCACCGGTGACGGCACCTTCCTGAAGCGCGAGGGTACCTCGTGGCGGGGCCTCGGCGGCGACTACGGCTGGTGGGGCCTCGACCTGGAGGCCTACTCCGACGGCTTCTTCTTCCTGCTGGCGTCCGGGACGGTCGGACAGTATCGCATGGACCCCGATCAGCCGTTCTGCACCGACCAATCGCTCCTCAGCTACATCAACGACGGTCAGATCGTCCTGCTGGGCCGAAGCCTGGTCGCGGCCGGCTGGGACGCCAACCTTCCCACCGACGTGGTGATCGTCGGGTTCCAGTGAGCCGGCGTCAGTCGCGGTCGTAGCTCTCGAGCTTTGCGCCGCCCTCGTCGCGAACCTCGACGTGGTGCTCGTCCGAACCCGAGATCCTCCCGCAATACACCGCCAGGTGGCGCCCGACCTCGCGCTTGCGCTCGGCGTCCAAGGCGGCCCACTTCTCGGCGGAGACGGTGGCGACCTGTGTGGACGGATCGATGTGGGTGACCAGCCGATCCGTCTTGATCTTCTCTACGTCGATCAAGGTCTGCTCCCACTCGTCGTCGGTGATCGCGTTCGACGGCTCGGGATCCTTCACCCCGAAGGAGGGCGCCGTGGTCCCGGTGCTGACGTGCAGCCTCGGGAGCTCCACCGGTTGCCGCGGGTTGGTCGCGACCGCCCAGACCACCGTAGCCAGACCGATCGCGATCATCGCCGCCGCGACGATCGGTCCGACCTCGACGTTACTCTCCGTCATCGGTTCGAGAGCCTAGTGTTCGCGTTGATGTCGCGCAACAGCTTCTGCGCCTCCCGGAGGCGGCGCTCGAGCTCGGCGCGCGGGAGCCCGGGCCGGACCGCCGGCGCCAGCTGCAGGTAGCGGTCCTCGAGCTCGCGCAGCTCGGTCAGCGGCACCTTCGAGGAGGCCTCGGCCAGCCGCGCGCTGATGGCGTCGAGCTTCGTCTGCACGAACGCGTGATCGATCTCCGCCTTCTCGATCGCCGCGATCAGCGCAGCCTGCGCGCTCTCGTCCTGCCGCGCGTGCGTCCAGGCGCCGAAGGTGCGCTTGGTGTCTGGGTGGCGCGCGAGGTCCTCGAACGTGAGGCCCCGCCGCTCGGCGGCCCGCCGGATTCGAGCGATCGGAGTGGCGGGTCCGGTGGCGGGGCGGCGGCGGTTCGACCACCGGCTTGGGCTCGACCACCGGCGCGGGCGGCTCGACCGGCGGCGGCGGCGGCTCCACCCTCTGCGGCGGCTCGATCGCCGCCGGAGGCGGCACCATCGCGAGCGGGGGGACCTGGACGCGACGCTCGACGATCGCGACGCCGGCGGCGGCCAGGACCACGACCGCAAGGATTGCGAGCAGCGCGCGGACGAGCGGGCGCGCCGGGAGCACCGACGACAGGTCGCCCTCCTCGACGGAGCCGATCGAGCTGGCCAGCCGCGCCTCCGCGTGCGTGTCGAGGAGCTCGGTGACCTGCCCGGTCTCTCCGGTCGGGATGTGGATCTGGGCGGCTCCCAGCCCGGTGAGATCGATCGCGTCGATCCGCGCGATCACCTCGAGCGTGCTCTCCGGCCGCTGCTCGGGCGTCTTGGCCAGGAGATCCATCACGAGGTGCTCCAGCCCGCGCGCCGCCCTCGGTCGCGGCGGCCGTGCCTCCAGGTGCTTCTTCCGGATCTCCGAGAGCTTCTTGGCGGTGAACGGCGGGCGTCCCTCCAGCATCTCGAAGAGCACCACGCCCAGCGCGTAGAGGTCGGCCTTCGGATCGACGTCGCCTCCGATGATCTGCTCCGGCGCCATGTAGATCGGCGTCCCCACGAACTGGCCCGTCTTGGTGAGGAAGCCGACGTCGCCGTCGATCTCGGTGGCGCGCACCAGCCCGAAGTCGAGCAGCTTGACCTGGCTGCCCTCCGCGGTCCTCAACAGCATGACGTTGGAGGGCTTGAGGTCGCGGTGGACGAATCCGAGCTCGTGCGCCGCACCCAGTCCCAGCGCGATCTGTCTTGCAATCTCGGCAGCCCGCTTGGGCTCCAGGCACCCGAGCCGCTTGATCAGGGTCCTCAGTGTCTCACCGTCGATGAGCTCCATCGAGAGGAACGTCAGGCCGCTTCGGGTCGTCCCATAGTCGGACACCGAGACGACGTTCTCGTGGGAGATCCGGCTCATGGTCCGGGCCTCGCGCCGGAACCGCTCCGCCAGCGTCTTGTTGGACGCCACCTCCCCGTAGAGGACCTTCACCGCATACTCGCGATCGAGGGTTTCGTGGCGGGCCCGATACACGCGGGCCATCCCGCCGTCGCCCACCACGTCGAGGATCCGGTAGCGATCGACGCTCTTGCCGAGCAGGAGATCCGTCTCACCGAAGACCAGCTTGGTGCCGTCGAGCCCGCAGAACTCCACCTGCTCGGCGTACGGCACGAAACAGGTGGGGCAGCTCCGCATCCCCGGCCAGCGTACCCTCGAAAGCGAGAACGTGCATCCAGGCGGTGGTTTCCGGTAGTGTCCGCCCGTGCTGGCCGCCGGCGTGGCGCTCATCTTGGTCTCGTCGGTCGAGGTTCGCGTCGAGGATGCACGCGGTGTCTCCCCGGACGAAGCGACCACCATCGCGGAGGGGCTCCAATCCGCCATCTCCGAGCGCTCCGGCCTGGAGGCGGCCGTCGAGGGCAAGTCACCTTGCGGACAGACTCCCGAGTGCCTGACCGAGCTCTCCAAGTCCGGGGCCACCGCGTTCGTCTTCATCCATCTCATCGGCGTCCCCACCCGCATCCGGCTCATCGCCGAACGCGCCGGTGACCAGGAGTCCCGCTCGGAGGTCGACCTCACCCATGCCCGCGGCTCCTGGCCGGTGGTCCTCAACGGCGTCGCCGAGCACCTGTTCCCCGAGCGGCCCCCACCGCCACCCCCGCCCGTGCTGCCGCCGCCGATCGCGATCGCCCCGCCGCCGCCGCCGCCGCCGCCCGCCGCGCCCCCATCGCTCGCCCCCTGGCTCCTCGCCGGCGCCGGCGCCGCCGTGCTCGCCGTCGGCATCGGCTTCGGCGTCTCCAGCCGGAGCGCCCGCCGCACCGCCGCCACCCAGCCCCACACCGAGGACGAGCTCGCCGCGCTGGAGGACCGAGCCATCGCCCACGGCATCACCGCCAACGTGATGTTCGGCCTCGGCGGCGCCGGCCTCCTCGGCGGTCTGATCTGGTGGATCGCGGAGTAGACATCAAACGGCCCCCGTAGATGTGCTCGGCTCGATCACGAAGATTGCGGCCGCACTAAGAACCGATCCTAAAGCGTCCCGTTCGCATTCCGTGTTGCACTTGTTCTGGCATTCACTGTTCGGGTTCAGCTCATGAAGGGCGATGACATCGCGGATCGGTTGCTCAGCGCGGGGCCGAGAGGAGATGAAGCAACGCCAAGTGGTCCCGATGGCGATCATGCAGCCCGGCGTGCGTTCATCGACTTGATGAGGCGCGTGAGCCTCTCGACAACGCGCTTGAGCTTGATTGAACTCTCCGGCGCCCTCGGCGGTGTTATTCACGATGGAATCGTTCTTGCTCCCGCCGTCCCCTCTCGAGTGGCTCCCAGAAAATCATCTCGCGTACTTCGTCTTGGACGTCGTCGATGAGGTAGAGCTGAGCGCGATCGAGATCTCGATCCAGTCCAGGGACCCGCGAGGCGAGCGACCGTACTCGCCTCGAATGATGATCGCGCTGCTTCTGTACGCCTACTGCACCGGCATCTATTCGTCGCGGAGGATCGCGCGGGCGACCTACGAAGACATTCCATTCCGGGTGCTGGCTGGAGAAAGTCATCCCCACTTCACGACGATCAACGAGTTTCGGCTCGTCCACCTGGAGGCGCTGAAAGCGCTCTTCCTCGAAGTCCTGAAGCTTTGCCAGAAAGCAGGTTTGGTGCGGCTCGGACACGTCGCACTCGATGGCTCGAAGGTGCAGGCGAACGCGAGCAAGCACAAGGCGATGACCTACGAGCGGATGGCCGAGGAGGAGAACCGGCTGTCTCTCGAGATCGAAGAACTGCTGGAGCGAGCGCGCACGATCGACCAAGAGGAAGATGAGCAAAGCGGATGATGCTCTTGTGGATCGGGTGGAGCAGAAGCGAGCGAGAACTCGAGCCGAGAAGGCAAGAGCGCAGGCTGACCAGCTCGAACCATCCCCAGACCCAACTGAACGAAATGAGGGATGGCCGCATCATCGCGTTCCTGCAAATGTGGACGGCACACCGAGGCCCCACGCTCAGAGGAACTTCACCGACTCAGACAGCAGGATCATGTTGAAGGAGGGAGCGTACCTCCAGGCCTACAATGCCCAAGTTGTCGTAGATGAGCACGCTCAGGTGAGTGTCGCCGAAGGGGTCAGCAACCAGGCACCTGATCAGCAACACCTCGTCCCGATGCTCCGTGATGTGTTCGGCAACTGCGGCGATGCTCCGCGGAAGATGACGGCAGACAACGGCTATCTGAGCGCGACCAACATCGAATTCTGCGACAACAATCAGATCGATGCCCACATCGCTGTTGGACGCGAACAGAACCAAGACGCGTCGACTCCGTCCTCATCAGCTTCGGAGCCCACACCTGCCTCGCTCGCTCGCAAGCGAATGCGAGACAAGTTGCAAACGCGCGACGGCAAGGCGGTCTACCCCCGCAGGAAGAGTATCGTCGAACCGGCGCTCGGACAGATCAAAGCGGCACGAGGATTCCGCCGGTTCTCGCTACGCTCCTTCTTCAAGGTACGAGCCGAGTGGACGCTCGTCTGCCTCACCCACAACCTGCTCAAGCTCTACCGATCGAAGCTCGCGACCGTCGCGAGCGTCTGACTCAAGGCAGCCATCTTCAGATCGGGACCCGGACCGGGACCGGGACCCGGACCGGGGTCGCGTGAGCGCTTACGCGCTACACGCTCCTAGCTCCCGAAGAACACGCGCATCGTGTCCTCGAGCGGTGGCTCCTCGATCCGGAGGTCCGCCACCGGAAGCGTGTCGAGCAGCCGTCGTACGGTCTCGGTCACCTCGGCCGGATTCACCTCGACGATCAGGAGCCCGTCCGTGTGCTCCTTGACGCGAAGGTCGCTGGCGACCGTGTCCACCGGGATCTGCAGGTGGACGCGGATCAACTTCGCCGGGTGCGTGCGTGCGATCAGCTCGGCGAGCGGGCCGTCGTGACGGATGGTGCCCTGGTCGATCACGATGACGCGGGGGCAGAGCTCGGCGACGTCGTCCATGTAGTGGCTGGTCAAGATGACCGTGGCGCCGGTCTGCTCGTTGTACGCCTTGATGAACGCCCGCACGGTCGCTTGCATGGTGACGTCGAGCCCGATGGTGGGCTCGTCCAGGAACAGGACCTTGGGACGGTGGATGAGCGCGCACGCGAGCTCGCACTTCATGCGCTCGCCGAGGGAGAGCTGGCGCGTGGGCTTGTCGAGGAGATCGCCCAGGCCGAGGAGCTCCGTGAGCTCGGCGATCGATGCAATCGAACGAGGATCGATCGATCTCATAGATCGCGCGATTGAGGTCGAGCGTATCGAGGGGCGGGAGATCCCAGATCAGCTGCTGCTTCTGGCCCATCACCAGGCTGATCTGTCGCAGGAGCTCCGGCGGGCGGCGCCTCGGGTCGAGGCCGAGGACCGACAGCTCGCCGCGGGTGGGGGTCAGCAGCCCCGCCAGCATCTTGAGCGTGGTCGTCTTGCCGGCGCCGTTCGGTCCGAGGAAGCCGACCCGCTCGCCGGCGGCGATCGAGAAGCTGATCGATCGCACTGCCTCGACCTCCTCCCAGGTGCGGGAGAAGAGCGACTTCAACGACGCCGCCAGCCCCGCGCTCTTTCGCGCGATGCGGTACGTCTTCGTGAGGTCTCGAACCTGGATCACGCCGGCGGCCGCGTCACATGTAGAGGCCGCCGTTGACGTTGAGCACCTGACCGCTCAGGTAGCCGGCGCGCTCGGAGGCGAGAAACAAGACGGCGTCCGCGATCTCGTCGGCGCTCGCCATCCGGCCCGCCGGGATCTGTCCCAGCAGCGCCTGCTGCGCCTCCGCCGGCATCGCCCGCGTCATGTCGGTGTCGACGAAGCCCGGGGCGATCACGTTGGCGGTGATGTTGCGCGAGGCCAGCTCGCGGGCGATGGACTTCGCCATCCCGTCGAGCGCCGCCTTGGTCGACGCATAGGCGGACTGACCGACGTTACCCATCTCCCCGACCACCGAGCCCATCATCACGATGCGGCCCCACTTGGCCTTCATCATGGGTCGCGAGGCGGCCCGCGCCAGATAGAACGCGCCGAAGACGTTCGTCTGGAAGATCCGCGCCAGGTCCTCGTCCTTGTAGCGCATCAACAGGCCGTCGAGGGAGACGCCGGCGTTGTTGACCAGGATGTGAAGGCCGCCGCGCTCCTTGGCGATGGCCTCCACCGCCTCCTTGCAGGCCTCCGGATCGCCGACGTCGAACCGCTTGGCCCACGCCTTCCCGCCGGCCTGCTCGATGCTGTGGACGGTGGCGTGCGCCGCCTCCTCGTTCGAGGTGTACGAGATGACGACGTGCGCGCCTTCCCGCGCCAGCGCGACCGCCGAGGCGCGGCCGATACCGCGCGAACCGCCGGTGACGAGCGCGATCTTTCCCGAGAGTCCGAGCTCCATGGCCGGCGCCTTAGCGCCCGCGGGGCCGGAGTGGCAAGCTCAGAGGGAGATGCCACGGGCCTCCAGGTCGCGCAGGACCGCCTCCATCGCGCGCTCCTCCTCGCCGACCTCGAGCCCGACTGCGCGCGCCCCCTCGAGGAAGGCAAGCAGCACCATGAACACCTGGAGGGACTCCCGCTCGTGGCCCTCGTGGTGGTCGGTGACCAGGTGCTCGAGGTGTTTCTCGAGCCGCCAGAAGTCGGCGAAGCAGGCCGTCTCCGGGCACTCCGCCAGCGGTCCGGTCGACACGAAGCTCGGTGCGAACACGAAGCCGATACCGGCCACCGCAAAGCCCCGGCCGTCGTCGAGCAGCACGCGCAGATATCGCGAGCCGAGCTGAGGGATCCGCGCCTCCTCGACGCGCGCGATCTGTCCCCAGGCGAACGTCAATCGCTTATCGTATTCGATCTCGATCAGGGTGACCGGATCGGTCGCCGCCTTGCCGGCGACCACGCGGAACACGAACCGGCCTTGTCGCTCGAGCCATTCGCGCAAGGTAGCTTGCGCTTCCTCTCCGAGGTACGTCACAGATCCTTCAACGTCTTCTCCAGCGACTCCGGATCCTGGACCGAGTGGACCTTCAGCTTGCGATCGATCCGACGCGCCAGCCCCATCAGGACCCTGCCCGGTCCGATCTCGATGCAGTCCGTCTCGCCCTGGTCGACGAGGTAGCGCACGATCTCCACCCAGCGCACCGGCGCCGTCACCTGATCGATCAGCAGCCCCTTCACGCGGCCCGGATCCGAGTTTGGCGTCGCCTCCACGTTCGTCACCACCGGCGCGCTCGGTGCGCGCACCGTGATCGGCGCGAGCGCCTCCGCCAGCCGGTCGGCCGCCGGCTTCATCAATGCGCAGTGGAAGGGCGCGCTCACCGGCAGCGGCATCACGCGCGATGCGCCCGCCGCCTGACAGCGCTCCGAGGCGTCCTTCACCGCGCCGGCCGCCCCCGAGATCACGGTCTGCTCCGGCGAGTTGAAGTTCGCCGCCGCCACCACGCCGCCGGTCGCCTCCCGCGCCTGCGCGCAGATCTCGGCGATCCGCTCCGGCGCCAGCCCGATCACGGCCGCCATCGCCCCCTCGCCCTGCGGCACCGCCTCCTGCATGAATCGACCTCGGGCCTGCACCAGCTTCACCGCGTCGGCGAAGGCCAGCGCGCCCACCGCCACCAGCGCCGACCACTCGCCGAGACTGTGGCCCGACGTAAATGTCGGCTTCAGACCCCCGCGGGCCTCCGCGAGCGCACGCCAGGCCGCGACGCTGGTGGTCAGGATCGCCGGCTGCGTGATCTCGGTGCGTTTGAGCGCCGCCTCCGGACCTTCGAAGCAGAGGCTGGAGAGCTTCATCCCGAGCGCGTCGTCGGCTTCCTCGAACGTTCGTCTTGCCGCTTCGGATGCGTCCGAGAGCGCCTTGCCCATACCGCTCGATTGGCTCCCTTGCCCCGGGAACAGGAAGGTGACCATGGGCGGCCGTCTACAATGTTATTTGCTCGCCGTGCAACTCGGGGTAGGCGTCCCCTCAATGGTTCGCGCGCGCATCATCGGCACAGGCAGCTACGCGCCGGAGAAGGTGGTGACCAACGACGATCTCGCCAAGCGGATCGAGACCAGCGACGAGTGGATTCGGACTCGCACCGGCATCCGGGAGCGCCGCGTCGCCAAGGAGGGCGAGCAGACGTCCGACATGGCCGCCGCCGCCGCCCGCCGCGCCCTCGAGATGGCGGGCAAGACGCCCGACGACGTCGATCTCCTGATCGTGGGCACGATCTCCGGCGACATGCCGATGCCCTCGTGCGCCACCTTCGTCCAGGCGAAGCTCGGCGCCCGCGCGCCCGCCTTCGACGTCTCCGCGGCCTGCGCAGGATCGCTGTACGGCCTGGCGATCGCCGACAAGTTCGTGCGGACCGGCGCGGCCCAGTGCGCGGTGGTCATCGGCGTCGAGCTCCTCTCTCGCCTCCTCGACTGGGAGGACCGGAACACGTGCGTGCTCTTCGGTGACGCGGCCGGTGCCATGGTGGTCGTCCCCGAGAAGGACGAGACCCGCGGCATCCTCTCCACGCACCTCCACGCCGACGGCACGCTCACCGACATCCTCAAGATCCCGGGGGGCGGCTCGCGCCATCCCATCACGCACGACGTGGTGGAGCGCCGGCTCCAATTCGTGAAGATGAACGGCCGCGAGGTCTACAAGGTCGCGGTCCGCTCGCTCACCGAGGTGGTGGAGGAGGCGCTGGCCGCCGAGGGTCTGACCGCCGAGGACATCACGCACGTGGTGCCCCACCAGGCCAACATCCGCATCGTGGAGGCCGTCCTCGAGCGCCTGCAGGTGCCCGTCGAGAAGGCCATCCTCAACATCGATCGGTATGGGAACACGTCGAGCGCCTCGGTCCCCGTCACCCTGGACGAGGGCGTGCGCGGGGGCCGGATTCAGCCCGGAGATCTGGTCGCCATGATGGCCATCGGCGCCGGCATGACCTGGGGCAGCGCCCTGATCCGCTGGTAGGCTTACTCGGTCTCGACTTCGATGACGGTGCGATCGGCGTACCAGCCGCAGGCCGGGCACATCCGATGCGGCATCTTCGGCGCGGCGCAGCTCGGGCACTTGGCGAGGGACGGGGCGTGGAGCGCGTCGTGGGAGCGCTGATGCTTGCGGCGGCGGTTGCTCTTCCGCTTCCTTGGGACTGCCATGGGACGCCCTCCTTTTCGCGGCTGAGCGCCCCTGTCAAGCGCTTCTTGATTAGCTGGGCTTCTTGAGCGCCGCCAGCGGAGCCCAGCGCGGATCGCCGGCCGGACGGTTCTTCGCGTTGACGTCGTCGATGAGCGCTCGGGTGCGGGCGTCGCAGCCGGTCTCGTCCTCGCACGTCGGGTTCATCGCGATCTCGAGGAGCAGCCCCTCCCGCAGGACGTTCGGGAGGTCGACCCCATCGTCCGCATAGACGCCCTCGTCGAGCTCCGCGAAGACCGGGGTCCCGTCGGCGTCGCGGGCCACGGTGCGCTCCGAGAACAGCATCTGCTCGAACTGCACCGCGACCGGGAGGAGGACCTCCGCCAGGCACCGCACGCAGGTCGACCGGAAGCGGGCGGTGGCCCGGCCGCGAATCAGTATGGGGGGCTGGGTCGCCATCGCCCCCATCGGCTGCACCTCCATCCGGGCGGTGGGGCCCTCCTGGCACACGAACGGGGTGGGGCCCGAGTCCAGCCCCAGCTGGCCGTCGACCCAAGCGGGGTCCAGGGTCTCCTCGAAGAGGAGGCCGTCATCAGGGAGGTGGTGAAGCTCCAGGCGCTCGGTGAGCGTGAGCCCCCGAGACCTTGCATCCGTCGCCGTCACGGCCTCGTCGTTGGACGGTTCTCCGGGGTCTGTCAACCCAACCGGGCAGATGTAGTCACTCCACCGACCTACGGGGCCTTGACCCCACTCTGGTTCGGGGTGATAGGAATGGGCCCCAGCGTTGGGGGGGGCGGACGCCATGTTTGCGGGGTTTTACGAGCGGGGCCGCGGATCGAAGATCCAATCATTTCGATGAGTTACTCGTTTATTCCCCGTCGCGACCGCCCCGGCACAGATCGTGATCATATGCTTGCGCAGCGAGGTGGAGCAGCCTCGCAACAGGTTGAAACGCCCATAGGTAAGGGGTCGGAATAATGAGAAGAAACTACGGAAGATGGAGCAGCCTGGGGTACGTGACCCTGGCGACTGTTCTCTCCACGGCGACGTGGAGTTGTAAAAAGAGCGCCGCCCTGTGCGGCGAAGGAACCGTTCTCAACGAGCAGGGCGTTTGCGTCCCGGTCGGTGGGAACATTGTCTGTCAGCAGGGTGAGCGTCTGAACTCCACGTCGAACGCGTGCGAGCGCTTCGACCCCTGCGATGGCGTGAACTGCGCCGACGTACCGATGCCGGCGGGCGTGAGCACCCTCGAGGCCAGCGCCCAAGGTACGGCATGCATCTGCCTGCCCACGCAGTGCAATGCGAACTACTCGCTCCAGGCCGGAGCCTGCCTCCCCATCGTGGCTTGCGACGCAGGCTACCGCCAGGAAGGCAACCTCTGCCTCCCCGTCGAAGATGTGAGCTGCTACGACGCCCCGTCGTCGCCGCTGTGCATCCCGACCCGTTGCGCGGAGCAGCCGACGGCCTCCGACGGAACCGACCTTGCCGCGCTCGGCAAGTGCCTCGAGGATCCGCCGCCGCCGCCCGAGAGCTGCACCAACAACTGCCACAACGGCATCGAGGATCCGCACCCCTGGTACGGTGGCCCCGACCTCACCTGCACCGGTTGCCACGGCGGAAACGCCGAGGCCACGACCCGCGAGACGGCCCACGTGCCGATTCCTGCGGTCTGGCAGGCGGGCAGCACGCAGTGGGGACGTCCGAACCTCCGGTACTACGGAAACTACGTCAGCCTGTTCGGTGTTGAGAACTTCGACGGCGGCGTCGAGTGGCTCCGCTTCCGCAATCCGTCCGACCTTCGCGCGGCCGACATGAGCTGCGGCAAGAACAGCGGTTGCCACCAGGACCGTGTTGAGAACGTGCGTCGCGCCGTGATGGCGACCGAACCGGGCCTGACGGGCGTTGCGACGATGCGCGACGCGATTCCGCGGTCGGTGATCCGCGGTGATGACCCCGTCTACAAGTGGGACACCACCGAAGCCCAGACGCTCGGTCGGCCGCAGATCGAAGCGCTCTCCTACAACCCCGAGTACCTTGGCTCGGTCCAGCGCTTCAACAAGGCGGGCGGCGGCGTCAATCGCGAGAACTACGGCGCGTACGATCAGATCGGGATCTTGAAGGAGATCTACGAGAAGCAGTGCGGTGACTGCCACCTCGGCCACGCCGGCTTCAACCGCCGGTATGCCGACTTCCGTACGTCCGGCTGCGGCGCTTGCCACATGTCGTACGCCCTCGACGGTCGCTCGCGGTCGCAGGATCAGATGATCAAGAAGGACGAGCCGACCTACCCGGCCGCCTACGCGCAGATCGCCAACTACAACATCAACAACATCGACGTGCAGAACCTGGCCGGCACCTGGCTTGGCCCGGAGCGTCCCCATGCGTCGTATCACCGCCTCACCCGGCAGATCGCGTCCCAGCGCTGCGGTGCGTGCCACGTCGGCTCGAACCGAACCGATTGGCAGTATCGTGGCTACCAGATCGACCCGAACCGGACCGCGTTCAACGCCCTCAACGGCGGATTCTTGAACGCCGATCAGGTCCAGTTCACGGACGAGATCGACAACAACGCCGATGCGAACGCGCGCTACCACGGTCAGGCGCAGAATCAGGTCCTCAAGTTCGTGGACTGGAACAACGATGGTCTCGACGACATCCCGACGGACATTCACTACCAGGCGGGTCTCGAGTGCATGGACTGCCACACCGGCAACGAAATGCACAACGAGCTGCAGTTCGTGAAGGTTCGCAAGGTCACCGATTGGAGCGATCCGTCGCAGGTGGCGAACATGTCCGGAGCGCTCTGGTCCCACCAGGATCAGGCGACCGAGGTGGAGTGCGTGAGCTGCCACGGCAACCTCGAGTACCGCGCGTTGCCGTATGACGCCGACAACCGTAACCCGGTCAAGAACCTCATCGCGTGCCCCGAGGCCGGTGAGACGATTCCGGACTACCCGACGCCGGCCGAATGCGCGCAGCTCGGGCGCGGTCGTTGGCTCTTGGGCAAGTTCGACGGTCAGTGGCACTACGTCGCGCAGACGTACGACACGGTTGCGAACGTTGGAAACGGCACCGGCGGTGGTGCGATTTGGCCGAACGGCACTCCGGTCTACACGCTCAACGCGTCGATCTTCCACGGTCGGTACAATGCCGATCTGCTCGACGGCGTCGGACCTTGCCAGAACGGAAACATCACGACCTGCTACAAGGATCAGGCGAACAATCAGAACCCGATCACGCAGGGCTTCTCGCACCTCGGCAAGAAGGCCGTCAGCGCGAACGATCAGATGGCCGGCGGACTCGAGTGCTACAGCTGCCACGCGACCTGGAGCAACATGTGCTTTGGCTGCCACCTACGGCTGGCGGACACGAACGGCGCGGCGAATCTGTACACGCTGTCGGACGATACGGGTGAGCTGTCGATCGGCGTCATGACGGAGGCCGACTTCACGTACATCTCGCCGCTCGATCAGCAGTACGGCATCAACTCCGAGGGGAAGATCTCGCAGTTCGAGCCCGAGACGAAGCAGCACGTGGCCCACACGGATCGCAACAATCAGCAGTACTTCGGGACACAGGTCATCGTGAACAACGACGCCAACATCCAGTACAACATTTACCGCGACCGCGCGGGGTACGGGACGAGGCAGTACAACACGGAGCAGGTTGGTCTTCAGGTCAATGCCGATGGGCAGCTGTACGAGCAGTTCGCTCAGATGGATAACAACGCCGGTCAGGGGCATCAGCAGATGATGCCGCACAGCGTCCAGCGTTCGCATCCCCTGATGGACTGCAACAATTGCCATCTCGACACGGCACAGGCCAACGCGGCGGCGGTCTCCGCGCGTTGGATGGCGAATCCGAACGGCTTCGCCAATGTGTCGGCCTACCTGGCTGTCTTGCAGAACACGGGCATTACGCGAAACAACTCGAACCAGACGGTCAACGTCAACGCGGCCGCCGGGTTCCGCTTCGACGCGAACATCGATCCGACGGCGTTCACCGTGAACGAGCAGTCGGACTGGTGTGTGTTGTATGACGGGGTCGATAACGGATTCCCGCTCTGCTACAACAACCACGTCATCAAGCAGGGTGGTTTCGGATTGCAGTTCGACGGGCAGTACGCGCGTCAGTATCCGACGTTCGAACAGACGGCGGGCCCGCTGAACGGGAGGTTGCTCACCAAGATGCTGACAGAGGTCTTGGTGAACAACCAAGGTGTGCAGTACCGCTCGGGTCGGAGGTAATCCGCTCCGTGTTCGTGAGACCCCAAGACTCGGTCTTGGGTGCTTCAACCTAAGGTACTAGCTCCCAAAGGGGGGGTCGCGAGGCGACCCCCCCTTTGTCTTTTTTGTTGCCGCTCGGGTGCCCGCCTGTGCTCTTGTGAAGGAAGTTCATGAGACGCTCCCTCCCGTACTGCCTGCTCCTTGCCTCAGCCGTGTTGCCGGCGGGGTGCCCGGACCGGAGCGATCAAACGATCGTTCGAGTGGCCGCGGATCGAACCCTCAAGGACCTGGGGCTGGTCGAGTATGTGCTGGCCGCGTTCGAGGAGGAGACGAAGACTCGGACTCGGTTGGTGTACGCCGACACCGAGACGCTGGGGAAGCAGGCGGCGTCGGGCAACTTCGACTATGCCTTCGTGGTCTCCGAGGAGACCCAGCGGGCCCTGGAGAAGCAGTCGATCCCCATCCGTTCGGAGACCTACGCACACGAAGAGTTCGTGGTGATCGGGCCCTGGGAGAACATGCTGGGCACGCACAGCGAGGGCGATGCGGTCGAGCTGATGATGAACATCGCTCGAAGCAGCTACCGCTTCGTCAAGGGGAAGGTGGGGTCGGTCGAATACGCACGCTACCAGGCGCTCTTCGAGAAGAGCGGCGATCGTCTTCAGCCTGGCTCCGTCTTCAAGTCGGATCTCGAGGGGACCGAGCTGGTGAACAGCGCCATCGAGAGTCGGGCCTTCGCGCTGGTGAAGCGCTCCTCCCTTCTTCAGGCCGCCCTTCAAGGGCACATGCCGCACCGGATCTACCGCGAGGCCGATCCAGAGCTCGTCCTACGAATGGTTCTCGTCGAGATCGACCCGGCGAGGACACGGATGGAGCGAAAGCCGGCCTTGTTCGAGTTCGTCATGGGACCAAAGGGGCGAGCGTTGGTCGATAACTTCGGCGCGGAGCAGTTCGGCTACCCGATCTTCGGCGTCGGGGAGCCGCCGGAAGGGCAGGGCGCCCATGTCCCGAAGCTCACGGACAAGCCGGGGCTCGAACAGCCGACGGAGGACGAGATTGAGGCGGAAGCGCAGAGGAAGGAGCGGCAGCACGAAGAGTGACGGATCATTGGGCGGGCTGGCTCGCGGCCCCTTGCGCGGGTGGGGGGCTTGCGGCGCCCTCGGTCGGCTCGGTGTCCTTCACGGTCGCCTTCTTCAGCACCAGCTCGAGCCCCTCGTCCCCCGCCTGGACCTCCTTGGCCACCAGGCCGAACAGATCGTCTGGTTTTCGGGTCATCGGATCGCCGTCGCGGTCGAGCCGTCCCATCACGATGAACGGTCCTTTGAACGGAATTCCCGGGACCATCGCGTCGCTCGCGCCGATCTCGTAGCGCTTGGGGAACTCGACCTGACCCATGCGCTGGACGGCCACCAGGCGGCCGAACTTCCCCCCGCCCTGGCTCTCGCGCACCATGATGAAGAGGACGTCGGTCGGCTTCACGTCCGATTGGGAGATCCCATCATCGAGCTTCACCAGCCCTGAGATGGGCGCACCTGGCGGCGTCTTGTGGGCGAACGCGTCGCCGTGGGGGTTCGGCGGCTGGTCGGGAGACGCGGGAGGTGCCTCCTTCGCCGGCTCCTCCTTCGCCGGGCAGCCGGCCCCGATCATCGTCATCAGCACCAGTCCGAACCGCTTGCTCATCATGGCCCGCGATGTCTCATGATTTGAGGTGCATTTCCAGGCGGTGCGCGGCCTTGGTAGAGTGGCCGGGTCATGATCGAGGACGACCCTACCGAGGATGATCATCCCGTCGTCACGAAGGTCGTGGGCTGGCTGGAGGTCGAGGACGAATGCTACGTCCTGAGCGAGCGCGCCCAGAGCGAGCTGGTCCGAGAGCTCGACCTGCTCCTCGACTCCTGGGGCCTCCCGCTCGCCGTCGACGGCCTGCTCCGCCTGGCGCACGTCCTCGAGGCCGAGTGGGGCTCGCCTCAGGCCGCGGTCGCCATCTGTGAGGCCCTCGAGCGCGACACGATCCTGGACGGCCTGCGGGCCCTCGCGCAGCAGGCGCGCGAGCAGCTGGAGGCCTCCGCCGACAGCGCCGCCGCCGAGCCCTTCCGCCAGTTCACCGACAGCACGGCCAAGACGGCGCCCAAGGTCGGTGAGACCCCGCCCGAGGGGGCCGTGAAGCTCGACGCCTTCAAGTCCCGCCGGCGCGTTTGACTTGACTCCCCCCCGCCGCTGGCCCTACTAGCTCGGCCCCTATGTATGCTGTCGTGAAGACAGGTGGAAAGCAGCACCGGGTCCGCGAAGGCGATCTGGTGCGCGTCGAAAAGCTTTCGGGCGACGTCGGCGCGAAGGTCACCTTGAATGAAGTCTTGATGGTGGGCGGCGAAGGCGCCACCCAGATCGGTACGCCGCTCCTCTCGGGCGCGACGGTCGAGGCCGAGATTGTCAAGCAGGGCCTCGCGAAGAAGATCTTGGTGTTCAAGATGAAGCGCCGCAAGAACTATCACCGGCGCTACGGGCATCGTCAGCCGTTCACCCACCTCATGATCACCAAGATCGCGACCCCGTAGGAGACAGTGAAGTGGCACATAAAAAAGGCCAAGGCTCGACTCGCAACGGGCGCGACTCCAACCCGAAGTTTCTCGGAGTGAAGGCATCCCAAGGTCAGGCCGTCACGGCCGGCACCATCATCGTTCGCCAGCGCGGCACGCACATCCGTCCCGGCAAGAACGTCGGGTGCGGGCGTGACCACACGCTGTTCGCGCTGATCGACGGCGTGGTCAGCTTCGACTCCTATCGCGGCAAGGGCCGCCAGGCGATCGTCACTCCTTCCACTTCTCCGGAAGCCGAGTGAAGTTCGTCGACGAAGTCTCCATCCACATTCGATCTGGGAAGGGCGGTGACGGTTGCGTCTCCTTCCTCAGGGAACGATATCGCCCGAAGGGCGGGCCCGACGGCGGCAACGGCGGCAAGGGTGGGGACGTCGTGTTCGTCGCCGACGAGAACCTGAACACTCTCCTCGATTTTCGGTACCTGCGCCGCTACTTCGCCCAGAACGGCGAGCCCGGACACGGCCGACATCGCTACGGGCACGGCGCCGAGGATCTGCGGATCCATGTGCCGGTCGGGACGGTGATCAGCGACGACGAGACGGGCGAAGAGATCGCCGATCTCGAGCACAACGCCATGGAGGTGGTGGCGGCGCCGGGCGGCGCCGGCGGGCGCGGGAACATGCACTTCGCCACCTCGACGAATCAGGCGCCGCGCTATGCCGAGCCCGGCGAGCCCGCGGTCGAGCGACACGTGCGGCTCACGCTCAAGCTCCTGGCGGACGTCGGTCTGGTGGGCTTTCCCAACGCCGGCAAGTCGACGCTGATCAGCCGGA
This sequence comes from uncultured delta proteobacterium, assembly GCA_963803435.1. Lineage (GTDB taxonomy): Bacteria > Myxococcota > Kuafuiibacteriia > Kuafuiibacteriales > Kuafuiibacteriaceae > CAWDML01. The sequence continues at coordinate 225,673 of CAWDML010000003.1, forward strand.
TCAGCGCGGCCAAGCCGAAGATCGGCGACTACCCGTTCACCACGCTCTCTCCCAACCTCGGCATGGTTCGACTCGACACCGACAAGGCCTTCGTCGTCGCCGACATCCCGGGGTTGATCGAAGGCGCGGCCGAAGGCCATGGCCTCGGGCACCGCTTCCTCAAGCACGTCGAGCGGGTGGCCGTGCTGGCGTTCCTGGTGACGGTGGCGCCGGGTGAGGACGGGCGCGATCCGTTGGCCGATTATCAGACGCTGGTGGCGGAGCTCGGCCAATACTCCACGGACCTCTTGGAGAAGCCGCGCGTGCTGGTGCTCAGCAAGATCGATCTGCCGGACGCAAAGGCGTTCGAGGACGAGGTCGCCGCGATGGCCGCCGAGCAAGGAATCCCGTTCTTCCCGATCTCGGCGGTGACGAACGTGGGGCTCGATCCGCTGGTGTACGCGCTCTTCGAGCGGGTCCAGGCGCGATCACATCCTGCGTGAGGTGGCCGGGATCGGCTTGGGCCGCGGGCTGCTGCGCTTCCGCGAGTCGGCACGCAGCCGCGCGCGGTTCGGCTCGTCGATCAGCTCAGGGAACCAGAAGACGAGCTCGGCCTCTCGATCGTCCACCTTCATGCGGAACCAACGATCGTCCACCATGCTGCGAAGGATGCGATCGGCCTCCGGGTAGGTGATGGAGAAGTGCTCGGCGACCTCGGCCGGTGTGAGCACCCCGCCGGTCGCCTTCGCCAGCTCGGCGACGGCGCGATGCTGTCCGAGCAACGCCTGTTGGTTCTGCGCCGCCACCGCTTGCACGAGCAGGACGAAGCACGCCGCCGTGATGGCCACCAGGGCGCTGACGAGGAAGGCGAAGAGCAAGGCTGCGTCATGTTACCGCCTGCATCCGCGGTGCGCGCCCAGGCGAAGTGGGAAGGTGACAATGTGGGTAGATCTATTCAACGAGTCCCCATAGGCCTACCGCGCCCCACATAAGTCATGGAAATAGCTCTCTTTTTCCCGCAACAGGCGGCCCCTGGACCCGATAAATCAGAGCGATGTTCGGAATCCACCTCAGCAACTTCATTCCGGGTCTCAACACGGTCAAGGGCGTCCTCGGCGGCGTCGGCAAGCTCCTCAGCGGCGATCCCGTCGGTGCGATCAAGTCCGTGGGGAAGGGGCTTTCGAACGACTGGCTGGTGGGCCTCGTGTTCCCGCCGGCGCTGGCAGCGCAAGGTGTCGCCATGGGCATGGACCTTTTGGGCGCGTTCGGTCCGGATCAGCAGGAGGGGAGTGGCCGCCAGCAGGAGGCGACGCAGTACTCGCAGCAGCAGCTCGCGACCCCGCAGGGCCCCAACATCGGCTGGTAATTGCGCCCGCCGGGCCTGTTGCCTAGAGTCGGAGAGTGGCGAAGCGAAGTTTCGGACGGGCGCTCGACCGGCTCCTCACACGAAAGAACCCGGACGGCACCTTCAAGTACTCGGCGAAGGACGTCCACGCGCTGCGCGGGATGCTCCTGGTGGAGATCGCCCGTCGCGGCGAAGCCGACCAGCTCTCCGACGCCTCCAAGGTCGAGCTCCTCCTCACCCTCGAGCTCATCGGGATCAGCGCCCAGACCAGCCCTGAGGCCGTCACACCGATGGTCTTGAAGTACTTCCGCAGTCTCGATGTCAATCCCGGTCTCATCGAGGAGTTCGTGAAGATGATCGGGCTCCTCCAGAAGGGAAAGGACCGCGTCGAGGCCGTCGCGGATACCTCGAAGACCTACGACAAGATGATGGAGAAGGAGCCGGTCAAGGCCCCGAAGGCCGGCGATCCGGTCCCGGAGGACGCCGAGCACGCCCAGACCCTCACCCTGAACTTGGGGGGCAAGGTGCGCATATGAACGCACATCATATGACATAAGCTCACACAATCACTGGAGATTTCGGGAAGAATCTCGCAACTCGATCGGGCGAGACGCGATAAGAGAGAAGGCCGTCGGAGACGGTCCCAGATTCCGTAGGAGGAAACATCATGTCAGGACTTTTGGCGAACGTTGGTAAGGCTCTCGTAGGCAGCTTCATCAAGAAGGAAAGTGTCAACATCCTCGGCCGTCAGGTGGCAGCGACGACGCTCCACAAGGTCGCCGGCGGCGCGACGCTGGCCCTCGCGGGCAAGGGTGCCCTCGACGTGGTGTCCCCGTCGCAGCAGGGGTACGGCCAGTGGCGCGGTGGTGCTTACGGGCGTTGATGTAAGCTTTTGAACGCATCTCCGCTTGTGAGCGCCGCCTCTTCGATGGCAGACTTCAAGCGATGACCGATCCTCAGATCAAGATCCCTCCAGGCTTCGATCTCGCGAAAGAGATGGAGAAACTCCATCCGATCGTCCTCGACGTGTGCCTCCACCTCACCGAGGACGGCGACGTGGAGCCGGAGGGGATCGAAGGCCTCAAGAAGGGGCTCCTCGAGCTCAAGGATTCGGAGGGGTTCATCGTCGCTGTCGAAGAGCTGCTTCGCACGTGTTATCAATGGGATACCTTTCCCATCGGCGTGGATGGCGAGTGCACCTACCAGCCCGCGGCCAAGGCGGTCCTGGCGGTGCTGAACTCGGCCGAGATCCAAAGGGTCTACCACGAGGCCGGTACCGAGATGGCCCATGAGCACGGCGAGGAGCGCGCCAAGCTCGGTAACAAGTTTGCCGAGTTCAAGGATCAGGACGCGCCCAAGGCCCCGAAGGTCGGCGAAGAGAAGCCGGAAGGCGCCGTCGATCTGAACGCGCTCAAGTTCCCCAAGCGCCTCTAGCCCCTTTCGCCTCGCCCCAGCGCTCAGGCCTTGCGGTCGACGGCGTCGAGCCGGGCCCTGGCCCGCTCCATCTGAAACCGCCGGGCGTCGTAGTCCGGATCGTTCGGTCCCAGCTTTTCGAGCTTGGCCTCGGCCTCCGAGAGGGTCTTGCGGGCGCGCTCGACGTCGATGGCCGAGGCCGGCTCGCAGGACGCGGTCAGGACGGTCACCGTATCTGCGTCCACCTCGGCGAAGCCGGAGCTGACCGCGTAGAAGCTCTTCTTGCCGCCCTTCACCACCGTCAGGACGCCCGGGCGGAGCGCCGTGATCAGGGGGATGTGTCCCGGCAGCAGGCCAATCTCGCCGTTCCTACCGGGCGCCACCACCTCGTCGCACTCGACACCGAGCACGTCTCGGTCGGGCGTCACGACGGAGAGCTGGATGGGCATACCTAGATCGCTCCGGCCTTCTTGGCCCGCTCGACGACCTCGTCGATGGTGCCGGCGTACATGAAGAAGCTCTCGGGGATGTGGTCGTGCTTGCCCTCGACCAGCTCCTTGAAGCTTCGGATCGTGTCCTTCAGCTCGACGTACTTGCCGGGCGAGCCGGTGAAGGTCTCGGCCACGAAGAACGGCTGCGAGAGGAACTTCTGGATGCGGCGCGCGCGGTCGACGATCGCTCGGTCGTCCGGTGACAGCTCGTCGAGGCCGAGGATCGCGATGATGTCCTGGAGCTCCTTGTAGCGGGCGAGGACGCGCTGCACCTCGCGCGCGATGCCGTAGTGCTCCTCGCCCACGACGGCCGGGGTGAGGATGCGGCTGGTCGAGTCCAGGGGATCGACGGCCGGGTAGATGCCGAGCTCGGCGATGTTTCGCGAGAGCACCGTGGTGGCATCGAGGTGGGCGAACGCGGTGGCCGGCGCGGGATCGGTGAGGTCGTCCGCGGGGACGTAGATGGCCTGCACCGACGTGATCGCGCCCTTGCTGGTGGTGGTGATGCGCTCCTGGAGGCCGCCCATCTCGGTGCCGAGCGTCGGCTGGTAGCCGACGGCCGACGGGATGCGGCCGAGGAGCGCCGACACCTCGGAGCCGGCCTGCGTGAACCGGAAGATGTTGTCGATGAACATCAGCACTTCGCGGCCCTCGTCGCGGAAGTGCTCGGCGACGGTGAGACCGGTGAGCGCGACGCGCGCGCGGGCGCCCGGAGGCTCGTTCATCTGTCCGTAGACGAGCGCCAGCTGCGACTCGCCGGGGATCAGAGTGACGCGGCCCTCGGAGTCGAGGATCGGATGGCCCTTGTCGTCGCGCTTCACCGCGATGACCTTGGACTCGATCATCTCGTCGTACAGGTCGCGGCCCTCTCGCGTGCGCTCGCCGACGCCGGCGAACACCGAGAAGCCGCCGCGCTTCACCGCGACGTTGCGGATGAGCTCGAGCAGGAGGACGGTCTTTCCCACGCCGGCGCCGCCGAACAGGCCGATCTTTCCGCCGCGCAGGTACGGGGCCAAGAGATCGATGACCTTGATGCCGGTCTCGAACGCCTCGATCTCGGTGGACTGCTCGACGAACGGCGGCGGGGGCTTGTGGATGCCGACGAACTTGGTGGCGTTGAGGGGCCCGAGCTCGTCGACCGGCTCGCCGATCACGTTCAGGATCCGGCCGAGCACCTCCTTGCCGACGGGGGCCTGGATCGGGTTGCCGGTGTCGACGACCTTGGCGCCGCGCACCAGACCGTCGGTGGTATCCATCGCGATGGTACGGACCACGTTCTCACCGAGGTGCTGCGCGACCTCCAGGACCAGGTTGTCCGCGACCTCGCTGATCGCCTGGTTGGAGACGCGAAGTGCGTTGAAGATCTTGGGCAGCGCGCCCGGCGGGAACTCGACGTCCACGACCGGACCGATCACCTGAGAGATTCTGCCGTCAGCCATCGCGCGGGTGTCTAGTCGACCCGCGCGGGGAGGAGCAAGCAGAGAATGAACGAAGGCGGCCTAAAGACCGGCCATTCTCAGGATGTGCTCGGCGGTCGAGGTCGTCGACGCGACCAGCTGGAAGAGGCCCTTGTTCATGCCGTCGAAGATGAAGATCGGGTAGACGCCGAGGATAATGGTCCCGAGGACGAGCGGGTAGAGGGTGAGCCGCTCGCGCATCGTGAGCGGCGAGAGGACGGCCTCCCACGCATTGTTGTACTTGCCCAGGAAGACGCGCTGCATGGTCCACAGATAGTACGCCGCGGTGATGATCACGCTGCTGACCGAGACCATGGTGATGAGCTGGAAGCGCTGGAACGAGCCGAGGAAGACCAAGGCCTCGCCGACGAACCCGGCCAGCCCGGGGAGGCCCAGGGAGGCGAAGAACGCGAGCCCGGTGATCCCAGCGTACTCCGGCATCCGCTGCGCCAGGCCGCCGAAGGCTTCGACGTCGCGGGTGTGGGCTCGGTCGTAGATCACGCCCACCACCAGGAAGAGGAGGGGCGAGACGATGCCGTGCGAGATCATCTGGAAGTACGCACCGGCCATCCCTTGATCGGTGAGGGCGGCGAAGCCCAGCAACACGAAGCCCATGTGGCTGACCGAGGAGTAGGCGATGATCTTCTTGAGGTCCTTCTGCGCCAGGCACACGAAGGCCGCGTACACGATGTTGATCATCCCGAAGACGGCCATGCCGTCGCTGGCCCAGAGCGTGGCGTCGGGCAGGATCTGGAAGTTGAAGCGGAGGATGCCGTAGGTGCCCATCTTGAGGAGCACGCCGGCCAGGATCGCGGAGACCGGGGTGGGGGCCTCGACGTGGGCGTCCGGCAACCAGGTATGGAACGGGAACATCGGCACCTTGATGGCGAAGCCGATGAAGAGCGCGATCCAGAGGACCTTGGTGAACTTGAGGCCGAGGATGGGCGCTTGCGATGCCCAGTGACCCTCGGTCGCGAGCGCCTGGAGGTACGGGATGTTGAAGGTGTGGCTGGCCCAGGATCCGTCGGCGCGCTTGAAGCCCAGGATGCCGTGCGCGTTCTGGGTGACGAAGTCCGGGAACCGCTCGGCCAGCGGGGCGGCGCTGCTGCCGTAGTAGAGCGCGATCATGCAGAGGAGCATGAAGACCGAGCCGGCCAGGGTGTAGAGGAAGAACTTGATCGCCGCGTACTCCTTCCGCGGCCCGCCCCAGATGCCGATGAGGAAGTACATCGGCAAGAGCATGATCTCCCAGAAGATGTAGAACAGGAAGAAGTCGAGTCCGACGAACACGCCGTACATCCCGGCGTTGAGCAGCAGGTACATGGCCCAATAGCCGCGGATGCTCTTCTCGATGGACAGGCTCGACAGGGCAGCGATGAAGCCGATGACGCCAGTGATGATGACCATCCAGAAGCTGATCTGGTCGACGCCGACGAAGTACTCGATGTTGAACGAGTCGATCCAGAGGATGCGGGTCACCATCTGGGGCGCGGTGTTGGCGAAGTCGAAGCGGAACCAAACGCCGACGCACAGGAGGAGGTTGATCCCCATCGACGTGACGCCGAGGCCGCGGACCAGTTCCTTCCTTCCCGACGGGACCAGCGCGATCGCGACGGCGAACACCAGCGGCAGGAAGATGAGCAAAGTCAGGTAAAGGCCACCCATCGGATCGCGGCGCTCTTACCGCCCCATGGTGGGAGGAAGCAACTGAGTTTAGAGTCCGGCCATGAAGATCGAGGCGGACGCACGGATATCGTTCTCGCGAGCGCTCGTGTTCGAGACGTACCGGGATCGCCTACCCGAGCTGGTGCCGTATCTGCCCAACATCAAGCGGATCACCGTCCAGAAGCGAGACGACGACGCCGGCACCAGCCGCCTCCTGAACCTGTGGGAGGCGAAGGGCGAGATCCCGAAGGTGGCGCAGACGATCATCAAGCCCGAGATGGTCGCCTGGGACGACCACGCGTTTTGGAACCAGAACGACTGGACCTGCGAGTGGCGGACCGAGCCGAAGATGTTCACCGAGAACATCCGCTGCGCCGGGAAGAACCGCTACCTCGAGGACGGTGACCACACGATCCTGGAGATCCGCGGCGATCTCGAGATCGATCTCAAGGGCGTGCGGGGGGTGCCGAGCTTCCTGGCGTCCCGCGTGGCCCCCCACGTGGAGCGGTTCATCGTCGACCTGCTGCGCCCGAACCTGGTGTCGGTGGCGGACGGGCTGGAGAAGTTCCTCCAGGATACCCGGGGGTAGGTGCGCCTCAGCGCCAGCAATCCCGCGGAGCGAACCCAAAGCCATACCGGGGCTCGCTCGGCTCCGGCGCGGGCTCGGAGACGGCGGCGCGGGGGCCGGGGGGGCCGCTGGCGGCGGCGTGGTCGACCGGTCCGCGGCCGAGGGACTTGGTGGCGGCGCGGATCAGGGCCTCGCGGACGTCGGGATCGCGGATGTGCGCGGCCCAGGTCGAGAGGTCCTCCTGCTGCTTGGGCGTGAGGGGCCGGAGCTTCGGCCTCTCGACCTCCTTCTTCGCGACGTTTCCGAGGCGCAGCCGGAATCTCGCGGATGCGCGTCTTGCCCAGCATTCTATTCAAACGATCGAGGATCTGCCGCTGGAGGAGCGCGAGCTCGGTCATCCAGGTGCTCTCGCAGACGCTGAGGGTCAGGACGCCGCGGCGGAGCAGGACGGGCTCCGCGTAGTCGGTGATCGGGGGGCCGATCCGCTGGAAGGCGGCGAAGACCTCGAGGGCGCGGGCCTGCTGGACCTGATCCTTGGTCGCTTCGCGCCGGGAGAGCAGCTTGGCGACGACCTCGGCGACCGCCGTCGGCTTGCTCCTGGGCCGCCGCTTCACCGGCCGAGCCTATCACGGGGTGAGGAGCACCTGCTTTTCCTTCTTCTGCTTGCCGGTCAGGTGCGTGACCACCCAGAATCACGAGGGCGGAGACGATCGGGCCGATGAAGATCCCGGCCGGGCCCATCATCGCGAGGCCGCCGAAGATCCCGAGCATGGCCATCAGCGGGTGCATCTGTCCCTCGAAGCTCTGGACGAACGGACGGACGAAGTTGTCGGAGAGCCCGATGATGACGGCGGCGATCAGCATGCCGACGGTGGCGCCAATCCGCCCGTTCGCGGCGAGATAGAGGGCGGCGCCGAGGGTCACCGGACCGGTGCCCACCACCGGGACCAGCGAGAGGAAGCCGGCGATCACGCCAAAGAGTGTGGCGCCCGGGACACGGAAGATGTGGAGCGCGAGCAGCGCCTCGGCCCCCTGGACGAAGGCGACGGCGACGGTTCCCAGGATGGCCCCGCGCACGGTGCTGAGGACGGAGCGAAAGAGGCTGCGCGTCTCGTCCTCGGAGAAGGGGGAGAGGACCTCCAGCCGCTCCCCGAGGTCGCCGCCGTCGCGAAGGAAGAAGTACAGCGCCACCACGAAGAGGAAGATGTCGATGATCGTGGCCGGCACCGAGCTGAGGAGGCGGCTGAGGAAGCCGGCGATGGTGGTGCCGGCGCGCTGGACCAGCTCGGTCCCCGTCCGCTCGATGTTGCCGACCGGGACCCCGACGGCCTCTGCGAGATCCCGGAGGTGGCTGAGGATCGAGCTCTGGAGCTGACCCACATCGCCGGCGTCGAGATGCGACAGGAAGGTGTTGATCGAGACGACCGCCTGCGTCGCGACGGCCGTCAGGGGCAGGACGACCAGGACCAGCGCGCCGGTCGTGATCACGATCGGGCTCAGCCGCCGCGCCCGCCCGAGCTCCCGGGAGAGGCGCACCTGGAGCGGATAGAGGAGGAGGGCGAAGAGGCCGCCCAGGGCGACCGGGACCAACAGGGTTCGCACCATCCAGAGGAAGAGCGCGGTCACGGACAGGACGAGGATCGTCCGCGCGCGGCCGGATCCCGACGCCATGGCTTTCAGGGAAGCAACGAATATGCCGGAAATTCAACGAGAACCAAACCATCCGCCGGTCGGTCGGTTGACCCCTCTCACGGACCCACGGTAACAGACGCCCCCACACACGCTCGATCCGGACGGGGCCGCCGGGGGAGAGCCAGCGAAACATTCATACATTTCGGGAGCTCAATTCGCATGGTGACAGGATTCATGAAAGCCTATCGACTCGTTCCCCTTGGGTTCTTGGGGCTCTTCGCCCTCGCCGCCGGTTGCTCGGGCAACAAGGACGGCGACGACCAAGCCGGCACGTGCAAATACAACGATCCCGCTGCGGGCGAAGACTGTGCGAGCTGCCAGAAGCTCAACGAGTGCTGCGCGTTCAGCATCAACTGCCCGGCCGGGGCGATCTGCAACGCGGCGACCGACGCGTTGTACGACAGCACCAAGACCGAGTTCACGTGCATCCAGGTGGTCTGCGAAGGGGACGGCGATTGCGACGCGCCCAAGACCTGCAGCCTGGAGAAGCTGTGCAAGCCGCCGATCTGCCAGACGCACGACCAGTGTCCGGGCGGTCAGCGCTGTCTGTCCGGTACCTGCCAGCCGGCCCCGAACGTCGATGACGTCGACACCTGCGAGATCGTGAGCCGCTCCACGGCGCTGCGCCAGGGCGCGACCCTCGAGCTCGCCGCGGTGGCGCGGAACGCCAACGGCGCGGTGCTGCCGACAATCGAGTTCGACTGGACCTCCAGCAACCCGAACGTGGTCGCCGTCGCCGGCAACGTGGCCACCGGCGGGACCGAGCTCGGCACCAGCCAGCTCACCGCCGCGGTCTCCGGCAAGCCCGAGGTCACCTGCAGCGGTAGCGTCGGTCTCACCAACTTCCCCACCGTCCCGCAGGGGATGGCGCGCGTGGTGCTCGTCGCCGACGACGACGGCACGCCGGTCCGTGAGGCGACGGTCATCTTCGAGGCCGGCGGCACCTTCACCGCCACCACCGGCGCCGAGGGCGGCGCCACCGTCCCGGTCGCGGGCGCGATCCAGTCGGTCACCGTGATCAAGGAGGGCTGGCAGTTCGTCTCGGTGCTCTCGCCGGCGACCAACGACATCTTCATCCCGCTGCCCCGCGTCCCCGACGAGACCGTCGCCGGCGGCTTCCGCGGCAAGGTCGACCTCTCGGCCACCAAGAAGGCCGACATCCGCCTCGGCATCGCCGGGCCCGCGATCCCCTCGAACCTGCTCGATTTCGGCCTCGATGCGCTGATCGGCGACTCGGTCCCGACGGTCATCGACGCCCCCGAGCTCGGCCTCGACATGCAGAACGTCGACCTGCCCGGCGGCGTGATGCTGGGCCTCGGCGCCAAGAACTTCACGGCGGACGGCGCGGGCCTGCGCTGCCAGGGCGAGACCGTGGGCGACAAGGAGCTCGGATGCTTCCTGGCCCGCTCGCCGAAGGGTCCGTCCGCGGGCTGGGTGCTCGCCGGTCAGCTGAAGCTGTCGGACGTCACCTCGATCGCGAACGAGCTCTCGAACGTGCTCGGCGGCGACAGCGGCGACATCAACATCGGCAGCATCCTGACTGCGGTGCTCCCCCTGATCCGCGGCCTCAACCACGGTGTGCTGGCGTCGCTCGACGTCGAGGACTTCAACAAGGTCCACACCGAGACCGGCGCGGGCGACTGCACGGATCCGAACCTGCCGAACTACAACGACAACTGCCGCGCCGACTTCAGCAAGTATCAGGTGGCGGACATGGCGGCCTCGCAGAGCCTGGCCGTGCTGTCGCGGGTCTCGGTTCCGAACCTCCCGCAGCTCCCCGGTGGTACCGGCTGCGCCGCCGGCGCGATCCTGCTGACCGGCGTCAACCTGGAAGGTCGCGGCCTGGTGCCGCTCGGTCTCACCGCGGGCGTCGACGTCCTCGACGACGAGCCGGCCGACTGCAAGGTCGGCGGGGTGGAGAAGCCGTTCGGCGACAACTCTCCCGACCTGCCCGACGGCGTCATGCCGCTGTCGATGGCGCCGCCGCACTCGGGTGTCGAGGGCAGCCAGCTGTTCATGCTGCTCCTGGCCCTGGACCCGAACTCGATCGGCGGCAACGCCGGCTTCCAGCTGTCGGCCATCGTCAACCGCGTCGACAACGTCGCGGAGGAGCAGACCATCACGGGCAGCTACCTGCCGTTCCCGTCCGGCACCGTCAGCAAGGCGAGCGCACAGATCGCGCTCAACTCGGCCATCACCGGGGCGGCCCTGGCTCGGGTCGAGCTCCAGGACGGCGACGACACCTGGTTGGTCTATGCGCCGGGCGACTCGACCACCATCACGCTGCCGACGGTGGCGCGGGCCCGCCAGATCGTGACCGGTCTGGACAACGCCTACCTGCTCGGGATGGGGATGGACGGAACGTATCAGGACGTCTGGACGTTCGGCTCCGGCAAGACGCTCAACCGCATGTTCTACACCGCGAAGAGCTTCGTGATTCAGCAGTGCTCCACCACCGCCGGATCGCCTTGCACCATTCAGTGAGGCTTGCCTCGTCCGCGGCACCGACCTCAAGCTGAGGCTCGGTGCCGCGCTTTGTCTCTTACCTCGTCACTCTCGTCGCCGTGATCGCCCTGTTCTCGTCGGGCGGCTACGTCCTGGCGCGCTGGTCCGAGCTGGACAGCCTCGTGATGATCATGGGCTACACGCTCGAGTACTCCCTCTACATTCTGGCGTTTTGCGCCGCCTACGCGATCTTCGTGGGCGTGTACCACACCTTTCTCTCGGTCACCGGCCTCGACGAATGAGCGAGAACAAGAAGAACCCGCTCTGGACCTACATGCCGACCTTCGCGCACGCGCCTCCGCCGCGTCCGTCGCAGGAGCAGATGCAATATGCGCCCCGCGAGATCACCGAGGCGGATCTGCAGCCGCTCCGCATCGACGCCCAGTGGCGTCCGGTGCAAGTGCTCAAGTGGTTCGGTCCCGCTCGGGCGGATCACGAGTACCTGGCGCGGCTGGTGGTGGCGTGCGCCGTCCTGCAGGGCGTGCACCGGATCCGGGAGCTCTCGGAGCGCCTGCTCCAGCTGATGACGATCCAGTACCCGCGCGTGCTCCAGATGCTCCGCGACGACGCGCTGGTGTCGAAGAAGGTGCAGCTCACCGAGCTGAAAGGGCGCCTCGAGCTGGCGCGCTACGAGCTGGCGCAGACGCGCGCCCGCGCCGCGAACGACATCGACAGCGAGCCGCTGAACCCGGACGGGCTGCGCGTCATGGATCTCGAGATCCTCAAGACGCACTGCCAGATGGTGGTCATCGGACACGAGCTGACGACGCGCCGAAACGTCACCGGGATCGAGTACGGGCTCGCCGTGGCGATCAACGTCCCGAACCAGCGGTACGCCGAAGACTGGCTCGAGCGCGCGCTGGGCAGCTCGGAGTTGAATGGAATCCTGCTGTTCACACCGGAAGACTATGGGCGGCCCATCGCGGTGTACGATGACGGGCGCCTGGCCTACGACCCGGCCCAGGCGCTGGAGGGCGAGGACGAGACCCGGGAGCCTGCGGAAGAGGTGGGCGACGTGGACGACGACGATCCCTATGGGGAATGGGATGATGGGTATGCAGACGAAGACGACCTTTACTAGCTAAGGGCAAAATCTTCGGTCGCCGTTTCTCGTATCAATCCGCCGACCTCTGCTAGCATTCCGGCGAGTGGACCGCCTCGGCGATTTTCGCTTGCGAAAGCGCTTGGCCGTGGGCGGCATGGGCGAGGTCTACCTCGGCGAGAAGATCGGACCCGAGGGGTTCGTCAAGCCGGTCGTCCTCAAGTGCGTCCTCCCACAGCTCGCGAAGGATCGCGCCTTCGTCCAGCTCTTCCTCGACGAGGCCCGCCTGGCCGCGCTCCTCAACCATCCGAACATCGCGCAGGTGTACGACTTCGGCCTGGTCGACGACATCTACTACATCGCGATGGAGTACGTGCCCGGCTACACCGTCGACGACATCCGCCGGAAGCTGAAGTCGATCGGGCAGCTCATGCCGCTTCAGCACATCGCGTGCATCGCGAGCCAGGCCTGCCAGGGCCTGCACTACGCCCACAACCTGACGGACGCGAACGGCGTCGGGCTCGGCCTGGTGCACCGCGACGTCTCGCCGCACAACCTGATCGTCTCGATCGACGGGAGCGTGAAGATCGTGGACTTCGGCATCGCCAAGGCGCGGGCCGGGCTCACGCGGGTACAGGCGAAGGGGGCCGTCGGCAAGTTCGGATACATGAGCCCCGAGCAGGCGCGCGGCGAGCAGGTGGACGGCCGGAGCGACATCTTCTCGCTGGGGATCTGCCTCTGGGAGATGGCCACGAACGAGCGCCTCCACGATCCGAACCTCGACCGGGCTCCGAACTACTCGCCGACGCGACCGGTCAAGAGCGTGGAGATGTTCAGGACCGAGGTACCGCGCCAGTTCGTCGAGATCGTCGAGAGCTCCCTCGCGATCGAGGCGGCCGATCGGTACCCGACCTGCCAGGCGATGCATCTGGCGCTGGAGCGTTTCCAGGCGGCGATGACCCACTACGCGGGGCAGTCCGCGCTCGCTGCGTACATCAAGGACCTCGTCGAGGGTCGCGTCGAGAATCCGGAGCAGGGCGCCAGCGGCAACGTGGTGGAGCCGGCGGGAAAGAGCGCGCCGCCGCCGCGCGGGGCCAGCGCCGGTGGGATGGATGCGGCGCAGAAGTACGAAGAGGTCTTCGGCGTCACGATGGAGAGCAAGCGGCCGCGGCACACCATCCGCTCGGTGCCGAAGTCGTGGGAGACGAAGACGCCCAGCCATCCGCCGGAGCGGACGCCGCCGCCGCGGGAGCCCAGCACGTCCCGTTTGCTCGACCTCTCGGGGGACCGGTCGACGGTCGAGCTGGCGGAGCAGGCCCCGATCCGCCGGACCACCATCACCACGCCCAGCCCGCGCCCGCCGGTCCATGCGCCCCGATCGAAGGCTCCGCTGCTGTTCCTCTTGATGGTGCTGATCGTGGCGGGGCTGGGCGCCGGTGCGTACGCGAATCGCGACCGCTTGATGGCAATGGTGAATCCTACAGAGAAGCCGAAGCCCAAGCTGACCAGCATCTACCGGATCGAGACGCAGCCGCCGGGCGCGACGGTGCTCCTCGACGGGCAGCCGGCGCCGAAGGTGTCGCCGGTGGACGTCGAGTTGATTCCGGACGTCGAGTACAAGATCAGCGTCGTTCTCGACAAGTACGCCACCAAGGAAGCGGTGGTGAAGGCCACCGTGGGGACGGAGGTCCGCACGCTCCAGTTCACGCTCGATCCGGCCGGAGTGCTGGCGGTGACGTCCGACCCGCCGGGCGCCACCGTCACGATCAACAACCGGGTGATCGAGGACAAGGTGACACCGATGGTGCTCGACGACGTCCCTGCGGATCAGGAGCTGGTGGTCCGTTGTGAGATCACCGGAATGGCGCCGTGCGTGGAGCGCGTGAAAGTGCCGCCCGGGAAGCGGAAGCCGGTGCACTGTGATCTCGCGCTCGGCGATCAATGACCGATGCCGGTCGACCGCGCTTCCAACATGATGCGCGCCGATGCGCGTCCTACTGTTCACGCTCCTCCTGGCGGGCTGCAACTCGGGGACGGGGGACGACGGCACGCCTGAGCCGAGCGCCTGCGGCCTCGCCGGCTTGAGGACCGGCGAGGAGTGCAACGGGCTGGACGAGTGCGGTGCTTCCAACAACGCCATCGAGCCCGAGTTTTGCGAAAACTGCCTGATCCGGCCCGACACCCATGTGTGCGAGGCGGGCACCTGCCGTCCTTTGGGGCCCAAGGGCAACATCCAGACCGCCTTCGCGATCCCGCTGGAGGCGGAGGGCTCGAAGTCGTACACGCTCGCCACCCTGATTCCCACCATGGGTGACGGCAGCAAGGTGACTTGCGAGAAGTTGATGAGCCCGTCCTGCAGCTTCCTCCACAACCCCGCGATCAACACCACCAACTCCACGTTCAAGCGGTTCAACGAGCCGGCCCGCTCCGACAGCGTCTACCCGGCGCTTTCCTCTGTGGAGGCCGGGACGGGCCGGATCCTGTTCATCCAGGTGACGAGCGACGAGCAGGGCAAGGGGACGGTCACGGCGCGCGGATGCGTCGATGGCATCTCGGTGTCAGAGAACGAGACCGTCCAGGTTCCGATCGACATTCTGCCGCCCTAACTCCACTGAGTGGAATCGTTTGAATGGGATCCATTCGATGTCTTTTTGCAGGCTGACTTGACACGAGATCGGTTGCCCTTTACTTTCCGCGCGGAGCTCTTGGGGTGGTGCGGGAAATCTCATCGATCGAGAAGAGACATCCGGAGGGCCTCTCCTCCCGGCAGATCATCGAAGTGATGGATGAGCTCGGTGAGCCGCTCACCGAGGCGACCCTCCGAAAGTACGTGCAGCTCGGCCTGCTGCCCCGCAGCCGGCGTGTGGGCGAGAAGGGCAAGCATCGGGGCTCCCACGGGATCTATCCCGTCGAGGTGATCCGGCGGGTCCACGAGATCCGCCGGGCGATGGACGATGGCGAGACGCTGGAGCAGCTCGCAGCCCAGCACGCGGTCCGCGCCCAGCTCCTGGCCGCTCGGGTGGCCATGGAAGAGGCGTTGACCGCAGCCGAGACGGATCTCGACCGCCGATCGATCGACAAGAAGCACAAGACGTCGGCGAAGACGAAGCTGGCGCAGCTCCGGAAGGAAGCCAGGGAGTGGATCCGGATGTTGGAGAAGTGGTCGGCCGAGTTGGTGGCTTCGGAGTCGAACGGCAGCGTGAAGGGAAAGCGAACCCGACGCGGAGGTGATTGATGTCCTCAGCCAATGAGAAACCGTCGGTCACCTGGACGGAAGAGCTCGACCCGGATCCTTGGCACTCGGACAGCAGTCTTCCGGCCAGCGATCAGCTGAGCGGAATCTCGGTGAAGACCGACCTGCCGACCGAGCTGCCCGAGCCCTCCGAGGCGGAGGACGACGAGGACGAGCCGCCCGTGTCCGAGGGCGAGTCGGAGCTCCCAGCTTCGGCTCTCGTGGACGACGGAGGCCGGCGGAGGAGCAAGACGATCGCGCGCAAGCAGATGCTGCGCGAGCGCCGGAGGATGATCGCGCAGGGGACGCTCCCCGAGATCCTGGAGTACGAACGTCCCCGGGAGCGGGCCGAGTGCAGGAACGGCGCGCGGCCCTGCCTCTATGTGTCCTGCCGCTATCACCTTTACCTGGACGTCAACCCGATGACCGGCTCCATCAAGATCAACTTCCCCGACAAGGAGCCGTGGGAGCTCGAGGACACCTGTGCGCTCGACGTGGCCGAGCGGGGCGGTATCACCCTCGAAGAGGTCGGTGAGATCATGAATCTCACGCGCGAGCGCATCCGTCAGGTCGAGGTCAGCGGGCTCGACAAGCTGCGCCAGGGCGAGGCGGACCTCCACACGTTCCTGGACGGGAAGGAGCTGGAGGGCCTCCCGACCGGAGGTCACCCCGCGAAGCCCCCAAAGCCCGCACTTCCGGTGGTCGACGAAGACTGACGCTCCTGCTAGACGCATCCGGTGCCGCTAGAACCGAAGAGGGCGCTCCTGAGCGTCACCGACAAGACGGGGATCGCGGAGTTCGCGAAGGGTCTCGAGCGCCTCGGCTTCTCCATCCTCTCCACCGGCGGGACTGCGAAGGTGCTGGCGGAGGCCGGCGTGAAGGTGACGCCGCTCGGCGACTTCACCGGGTTCCCGGAGATGCTCGACGGGCGCGTGAAGACGCTCCATCCGAAGGTGCACGGCGGCATCCTGGCGCGGCGGGACCTGGCGAAACACCGGGCCCAGATGATCGAGCACGGAATCGAGCCGATCGATCTCGTCTGCGTCAACCTCTACGACTTCGACGGCGCGATCGCGAAGCCGGACATCACCTTCGATGACGCCATCGAGGAGATCGACATCGGCGGGCCCACGCTCCTCCGGGCCGCCGCCAAGAACCACACGTTCGTGCTCCCGGTCGTCGATCCGGCCGACTACCCGCGCGTGTTGAAGGCGCTGGAGTCGGGCGAGGTCGAGCTCTCGATGCGTCGCGGTCTCGCGCTCGCGGTCTATCGTCATACGGCGCGGTACGATCGGGCGATCGCGGACTGGATGGGGCGACAGGTGGAGTCGGACGCGTTCTCCGCGGTCCACGCGCCGCTGTTCGAGCGCGTGCAGGCGCTCCGCTACGGCGAGAATCCCCACCAGCAGGCTGCGCTCTACCGGGGACCGACGCCGTCGCACCTCAGCGCGGCGCGGATCCTCCAAGGCAAGGAGCTCTCGTACAACAACCTCCTCGATCTCGACGCCGCGCTCGGTCTCGCGATCGATCTGCCGGAGACGTCGGCGATCTACATCAAGCACACCAACCCTTGCGGCGCGGCGCGCGGCGCGAGCGCGGCGGAGGCGCTCCAGGTGGCGCGGGCGTGCGACGCGCTGTCGGCCTTCGGCGCGGTGGTGAGCCTCAACGTGCGGATGGACAGGGCGGCAGCCTCGGTGCTGACCGAGTCGTTCGTCGAGGCGGTGATCGCGCCGGGCTACGACGACGACGCCCTCGAGGTGCTGGCCGGCAAGAAGAACCTCCGCGTGCTGTCGCTCCCGGGCGAGTGGCGGGCGGCCGGCGGGTTCGAGCTGCGGGTCATCCGGGGCGGCGCGCTCCTCCAGACGCGGGACGACCAGCGGAGCCCGATGGAGGAGGTGAGGTCGGCGCGGGTAGTCACGAAGCGCACGCCCACCGACGCCGAACGCGAGGCCCTCGCGTTCACGTGGACGGTGGCGAAGCATGTGCGGAGCAACGCGATCGTGTTCGGCCGGCAGGACCGGGTGGTCGCCGTCGGCGCCGGACAGATGAGTCGGGTCGACTCCGTGAAGATCTGCAAGCTCAAGAGCCCGGAGGCGCTCACGGGGTCCGTGGTGGCCTCGGACGCCTTCTTTCCGTTCCGGGACGGGATCGACGAGCTCGCAGCCGCCGGAGCCACCGCGATCGCCCAGCCCGGAGGGAGCGTCCGCGACGACGAGGTGATTCAGGCGGCCGACGAGCATGGAGTGGCGATGGTCTTCACGGGCGTGCGACACTTCCGCCACTGAAGCCGGTACCGCGAGGAGCCAGATGAGGATCGAGTGCGAGGTCTGCAGCGCGACGTACACCATCGATGACGCGCAGCTCTCCGATCAGCCGATCGGCGCCCAGTGCCCCTACTGCGGCCACGTTCGGCTGGTGAAACGGGGAGACGCCGGCGCGTCGGCCGGCGCGCCGCCGCCCCACGCCGCGAGCGATCTCGCGCTGGGCGCGCCTCCGATCAAGGAGAGCCCATTCTTGGGCGGCGGACCGCCGAACCCGTTCGGGGGCAACAACGGAGGCGCGCCGCCGTTCGGCAGCGCCTCGCCGTTCGGTGCCTCGCCGTTCGGCGCCTCGCCGTTCGGGAACGAGCCGCCGGGCGTGCCGCCGCCGACCAGCCCGCCGCCCCCGGTGCCGGGCGGGCTGCAGCTCACGCCTCGCCTGCCGGCCGGACCGCCGCTGGCGCCCCCGCCCCCGCAGCCGGAGGCGCCGGGCGCGAGCTGCCAGGTCTGCGGGACGGTGCTGACCGACGAGTTCGACAAGGTGATCGGACTGTGCGACGTGCACCAGCGCGATCGTCGGGGTGCCGACGGCCCCCAGATCACGACCTCCCGTTGGTTCGCGCGCGCGCGCGACGGCCGCGCGGACGGCCCGCTCGACATCGAGGATCTGCGCCAGCGCATCCGCAGCGGCGAGTTCTCGCCGGACGACGAGTTCTCGCAGGACGGGCTCGACTTCGGGCCGATCTCCCGCTTCAAGGATCTCGCCTATCTGGCCAGCCTGAAGGTCGGCGGCCAGAGCGGCGTCGGCCAGCGATCGTCGTTCGCGAGGCCCAGCCCGGGCGTCAGCCTCAGGCGGCTGGTGATGCCGCTGTTCTTGCTCGCTGCGATCGGCGGCGTCGGCTTCCTCGCCTTCGCCCAGCGCGAACAGCTGATGAAGGTCTATCAGGACCTCACCACCAAGACGAAGATCCTCGGACCCAGCATGCCGAATCCGCTCAAGCGGTACCTGGCGCGGTGGGGTCTGGCGCATCCGGACGTGTCGGGGACCGCGCACGAGCATCTGGTCACCGCGCAGGCGCGACATCGCGAGGACACGTGGCAGAGCTACGAGCTCGCCGAGCAGGCGTATCAGCGCGCGCTGCTCCTCGACGCGAACGATCCGACTGCGATCGCTGGATACGCCGAGAACGTGGCCGTCTGGCGCTACTCGATCACCGCGCCCGAGGAGCTTCTCATCGTGCGGAGCGCGGTGACCTACGCGAAGGAGCTGGCGCCGGAGAACCCGGCGGTGCACCGGGCGTTCGCGGCGCTCTCGCTGGCGGCCGGCGATCTCAACGGCTGTCGCTCCGGCGCCGACGAGGCGATCAAGCGAGATCCCGGCGACGGCCAGGCCAAGCTGCTGCTGGCGGGTTGCTACATGGAGGGGAACGTCCGGCTGGCGGTGCAGGAGATTGAGGGCGCGCGCAAGATGGTGCCGGAGCTCCGCCGGGCCGACCGGGTGCTGGCCGAGGCCTACGCGAACCTGGGTCGGTTCGCCTCGGCGTTCAAGGTGCTCGAGGAGCGGCTCAACGTCGATCCGAACAACGGCAACGTCCACCTGGCGTACGGCGACCTGGCCCGAGACCTCGCGATGGTCGACAAGGCCAAGGCCTCGTACGAGCGCGCGCTGGCGAGCGGTGACGACGTTCAGGCGGCCCACCTCGCGCTGGCCGACCTGGCGCTCGAGCTCAATCAGACCGGCGACGCGATCAACCACTACCGGCAGGCGACCGAGGTCCGGTCCATCTACGGGCTGCGCGCGGTGCGCGCGTACGCGGGTTGGGCCAAGGGCGAGCTCCTCCGTGGTCACGCCCACCGTGCCGCCCAGCTCGCCGAGTTGGCGCTGAAGACCGGCCGCGAGGATCCGTCGGCCACGCTGTACGTGAGCGAGGCGTCCATCGTCCGGGGCGAGGCGGGGCTCATGACCGGGTCCGCCACCACGGCCACCACCTTCGCGCGCCGGGTGCTCGATGCTTCCGGCGGCGAGCCGGCAGCGCTGGTGCTGCTCGGTCGCGCCGCGCTGCTCCAGGGCCAGGCCGAGCAGGCGATCAAGTACTTCGAGGACGCGGCCTCCAGCGACTCGCGCGATCCGCGGCTGAAGGGGATCCTGGCGGCGACCTATCTCTCGCGCGGCGGTTACACGCGCGCCTTCGCCCTGATGCGGCGCGCCGCCGACGAGGATCCGCTGGTCGCCAACTCCCGGCGGAAGGCGAGCCCGCTGGCGCTCTCCGAGCTCCCCGTGAAGGAAGCGATCGAGCAGTTTCGGCGGGCGACGTCCGAGGATCGAAACGCTTCGGTCGCGAACGCGGCGATCGGAATGCTCTACTACCACTCGGGCGATCGGGCCCGGGCCCAGGCGGCGATCGAGAAGGCGCTCCGGGCCGACTCCTCGAACGTGGCGGCGCTGATCTACGAGGCCCAGCTGGCGCTCGATCGCGGGAGCCCCAAGGTGGCGCAGGAGGCTGCCGAGCGCCTGCTGACGGTGGAGCGGGGCTCTGCGCTGGGCTACCTCTTGCTCGGTCGGGCGTTCCGCGCTCAGGGCAAGAAGGCGGAGGCTGTCGAGAAGTTCGAGGCCGCGCTGCGCAGCAACCCGGGCCTGCTGGTCGCGCGGGTCGAGATGGCCGAGATGCAGCTCGACTCGGGCGATCGACCGGCGCTGGTCGACAAGCTGGAGGAAGCGTTCCGCGTCAACCCGAACGCCCTCGAGACGCGCCAGGTGCTCTACCGCGCGGGGATCTGATGGCGACCTGTCTCGTCGTGGGCGGCGGCGGCCGGGAGCATGCGCTCGCGCAGGCGCTCCGGGACTCGCCGTCGAAGCCGCGCGTGATCGCTGCGCCCGGCAACGCCGGTATCGCTCAGATCGCAGAGACGATCCCGATCGCGGCGACCTCCGTGGACGCGCTCGTGTCGCTGGCGAGGACGCGTGCCCCCGATCTGGTGGTCGTCGGTCCCGAGGCGCCGCTGGTCCTGGGGCTCGGGGATGCGCTCCGCGCCGAAGGGTTGGCGGTGCTGGGCCCCGACCGGGCGGCCGCCGAGCTGGAGGGCAGCAAGACGTTTGCGAAGCAGGCGATGCGGGAGTCCGGCGTGCCGACGGCGCGCTGGGACGTCTTCACCGAGGTGGAGCCCGCGATCCGCTTCGCCCGCGGGCTGGGCGGCGCGTCGGTGGTGAAGGCCGACGGCCTGGCGGCGGGCAAGGGCGTGGTGGTGGCCGGCTCGCTCGGGGAGAGCGAGGCGGCGATCCGCTCGATCCTGGGCGGTGCGTGGGGCGCCGCCGGTCGTCGCATCGTGGTGGAGGAGCTGCTGGAGGGCGAGGAGCTCTCGGTGATCGCGTTGGTGGACGGGACGCGCATCGTGCTGATGGCGCCGTCGCAGGATCACAAGCGCGCCCTCGACGGCGATCGCGGGCCCAACACGGGGGGTATGGGCGCGTACTCGCCGGCCCCGCGCGGGACGCCTGCGCTGATGCAGGAGGTCGAGGCCCGCTGCCTGCGGCCGATCGTCGACCTGATGTCCGCGCGGGGGACGCCGTTCTCGGGCGTGCTCTACGCCGGGCTGATGCTGACGGAGGCGGGGCCGAAGGTGCTCGAGTACAACGTCCGTTTCGGCGATCCGGAGACCCAGGCGATCCTGCCGCGGCTGGAGGAGGACGCCTTCGAGCTGTTCTCGGCGGCGGCGCGGGGGCGGCTGCCGGAGCGGGTTGCGCGCTTCTCGGAGCGCTCGGCGGTCACGGTGGTGCTGGCCGCCGAGGGCTATCCGGTCTCGGCCCGGACCGGCGACCCCATCGAGGGGCTCGAGCGGGCCTCGGCCCTCGAGGGGGTGCGCGTCTTTCACGCAGGCACCCGCCGCGAGGGGGACCGGATCGTGACCGCGGGCGGGCGGGTCCTGGGTGTCACCGCGCTGGGCGCCCCGCTCGCGGAGGCGGTCGAGCGCGCCTACCGCGGCGTGGCCGAGATTCTCGTGGCCGGGCATGTGCTACCGGCGGGACATCGCGCACCGCGCGCTCGGGTGAGCGGTGCTGTTCCTCGATCTCGACGGCACGACGCTCGACGTCACCAAGCGGCACTACGCCACCTACGTGGAGGTGCTCGCGCTGCCCGACGTCCGCGGCGTGCCGATCCCGGAGCGCGAGTACTGGGCGCTCCGTCGCGAGGGCAAGCCGTGGGAGGAGATCGTGAAGCGCTCGCGCGTCTTTCCCACGAAATATCAGACCTATCGCGAGCGCTTCGACGAGCGGCTCGAGACACCCGAGATGCTCGAGCTCGACACGCTCAGGACCGGGACGGAGACGTTCCTGGGGAAGATGTACACGAAGATCCCGATCGTGCTCGTGACGCTGCGGCGCGACGGTGAGGCGCTCGAGAGCCAGCTCGCCGCGCTCGGGATCCGGAAGTACTTCGTGACGGTGCTGTTCGGAGCGCCCAAGCTGGGACGGCGCAAGGATCCCGACGCGCGCTGGAAGCACAAGGCGTTCCTGATCAGGAGCCGCTACAAGCTCCTGCCGACCGAGTCGCTCTTCATCGGCGACACCGAGACCGACGTTCGCTGCGCCCGCGAGCTGGGCTTCGAGTCCATGCTGGTGGAGGGCGGCCATCGGAAGAAGGAGCTCCAGATCAAGGCGGACCCGGATCGCATCGTCGCGGACCTTCCGGGCTCTCTGAAGCAGATCCTGGCCGGGGGGCGCTGGCAGCGCTGAGATGGTTGACCGCACATCCATTTAGTTGCTAGTCGCAACCAAATGGATGACCTCTTCCACGAAGTCTCTCCTCTGCGCCAGGCCTCCCGCGAGGCCGTCCGCGAGCTGGGGATTCTGGGCAAGCTCGGGGATCTCGAGATCTCGCCGGCCCAGTGCCACGCGATGATCGAGCTCGGTCACCACGGCGTGCTCACCGCCGGGGATCTGGCCGAGATCCTGCGCCTCGACAAGTCCACCATGAGTCGCGCGGTGGCTGCGCTCGAGAAGAGCGGCCTGATCGCGGTGGGCCGCGGCGCGAGCGACAAACGCAGGAAGCCGCTCTCTCTCACCGCGCGCGGCAAGAAGAAGCTGGAGAAGATCCACCAGCGCTCCAACCTTCAGGTGAACGAGGCGCTGGCGCTGCTCTCGGAGGAGGAGCGGCGGACGGTGGTGCAAGGCATGTCGATCTACGCCAAGGCGTTGGCGCGCGTCCGCAGCCAGCGCGAGTTCCAGATCCGGCTCATCGAGCCTGGCGACGACCCGTACGTCGCCGGGATCATCCGCAAGGTCATGCCGGAGTTCGGCGCCGACGGCCCCGGCTTCGCGATCCACGACGCGGAGGTCGACGCCATGTCGGCGGCCTACCGCGGGAAGAAGGCCGGCTACTTCGTCGTCACCCGGAACGGCGTCATCGTCGGGGGCGGCGGGTTCGCGCCGCTCTCGGGCGCGCCGGAGGATTCTGTGCGAGCTCCGCAAGATGTACTTTCTCCCCGAGGTGCGTGGTACCGGGATGGGCCGGAAGCTCCTCGAGCACGTCCTCGAGGCCGCGCGGAAGGCCGGCCACCGGGGGTGCTATCTCGAGACGCTGGGGAACATGACGCGCGCGGCGTCGCTCTACCGGGCGGCCGGGTTCGAGCCGCTCTCGGCGCCGCTCGGCGCCACCGGACACTTCGGCTGCGATCGTTGGATGCTGAAGTCGCTCGTGTGAGGCTCAGCCGTCGATGGTCCCGCGCGAAGGGTCAGCGCGCGGCCTTCATGAGGCGCGCGACGGTGCGGCTCGCGGCGTTGGTCGGGAGCACGTTCTTGGCGGCGGCCTTGTAGATCTCGCGGATGGCCACCTTCACCAGGCTGTCCTTCTCTTGAGACTTCTCGTTGATCGCGTCCCGTGCGCGCTGCACGGCGGTGCGCATCCGCGAGCGGAGCGTGGCGTTTCGCGAACGCCGCTTCTGGTTCTGTCGGTTGCGCTTTTCGGCTGAAGGATGATTCGCCACTGATGTCTTCCTTTGGGAGCACCGGTGGGTATCCGTGGGCCGCCCGGGTTGTCAAGGTCATCGGACCCTGCAGGGTCTGCAGCGCGGACGCTGTGAAAAAGGTGTGGTCAAAGCGGGGGTCCGTGTCGCCAAGTGCCCCAATCAAAAGCCCATTTCGGGGGTCTGCACAAAAAATGTGCAACCGGATTCCCGTGCGAATCTATAGGGTTGCCGATCTCAACCGCCGGTACTCGCAACTGCCTGTGAAACGTTGGATCCCGTGCGGATCTCATTGCGGCGGCCCGCCTCGCCTCCTATACGCGCCGAAGTGCCGCGACCCGAGCCCAACACGGACGACACCTTTCTGACCGCTCCCGCCGAGGCGGACCGGGCGAGCTTCGCCCAGGCCTTCGAGCGCCTGGTCGGCCTGATGGCCCGTCTCCGGGGCGAGGGCGGCTGCCCGTGGGATCGGGCGCAGAACCTCGAGACGCTGCGACCCTACCTCATCGAGGAGGCGTACGAGGTGCTGGAGGCGGTCGAGTCGGGCGACGTCGCGCACCACCGCGAGGAGCTCGGCGACCTCCTGCTCCAGGTGGTGTTTCACGCCGAGATCCGCAGGCAAGAGGGGGAGTTCGACGCCGCCGACGTCGCGCATGGCATCGCCGACAAGCTCGTCCGGCGGCACCCGCACGTGTTCGCCGCGGAGCGGGCCGACGATGCCACCGACGCGCTGGCGCGCTGGGAGGAGATCAAGAGCAAGGAGAAGGCGGGTCGATCGGTGATCGCCGGCGTGCCGCGGGAGCTGCCGGCGCTCCTGCGGGCCCAGCGCGTCCAGGAGAAGGCCGCCAACGTCGGCTTCGACTGGAGCGACCTCGACGGCCCCATCGCCAAGCTGGACGAGGAGCTCGGCGAGCTCCGCGCCGCCATCGCCGAGAAGGCGCGCGCCGGGATCGAGCACGAGCTCGGCGATCTGCTCTTCTCGCTGGTCAACGTCGCGCGGCATCTCGAGGTCACAGCCGAGGACGCGCTCCGCGCCAGCATCGAGCGCTTCAGCCGGCGCTTCGGCCACGTCGAGTCGAGGGCGAAGGACGCGGGCAGGGCGCTCAGCGAGACGTCGCTCGAGGAGATGGAGTCGTACTGGGAGGAGGCGAAGGCGGCCGAGCGCGGGTGAACGGCGGTCAAAGCTGGAGCTCGTAGACCTCAATCCAGTCCGCGTCGAACGTGGCGTCGAACGAGCGAAAGCCGATGGCGCCCGAGAAGAAGGTGTTGGAGGTGCCGGTGACCTCGACGTCGCCCACCTTGCAGCGATAGCCGGCCGCGTCGGCGGTGAAGTCGACGGGCATCCAGGTGCCGGCGATCGCCGTGGTGGCGGCCTCGCCGAGCACCGAGCGGCTGGTGCCCTCGTACTCGGTCACCTGCACCTTGCCCGACTTGATGTTGATGCCGCACGCGACGTAGCGGCTCGGGGTCACCTGGCTGACGCGGGCGAGGACCGCCACGTAGCCGCTGTCGACCTCGGAGCCGTTGCCCACGGCGTCGATCCGGATGAGCGAGCGAACGAAGATGTCGGACCAATTGGGGCGCGGTCCGATCCAGCCCTCGCGCTCGTAGGGCTCCAGGACGAAGACGTGCAAGAGGCTCGCGCCGGGCGAGATCTCCATCGACACCGAGCTGAAGATCCAGCCGCTGGTGACGCTCTCGAACGTGTCGCTGAAGAGGGCCGGGTTCGAGTAGCCCGGGTTCGGATCCTCGTCGTCCGGGATGCCGTCGCCGTCCCCGTCCGCGATCGGGGCGGCATCCGGGAACACGGCGTCGGGGTGCTCGCCCGTGTCCTCGACGCCCGAGTCGGCGGGATCGAGGTCGGCGTCCGCCTCGGCCGCGTCATCGGCGCTGACGCCGCGGTCCTTGAACGCGGCGCCCGCATCGCCGGGATTCGTGACGGGCGGCGGTCCCGGGATGCACGCGGTCAGCGCGACCGCGAGGCACATCCACGTCGAGGGTGGGCGGATCATCGGCGCGGCAAGCGTGAAACCCCCGGCAGCGAGTGGAACATCGGGCAGGTGTCGGGCTCGAAAATTTTTGTCAGGAGAGGCTCGACAACGACCTCATTCGGTTTCACTCTCGCCGCCCAGTCCGGAGCACGAATGAGCAACATCACCTTCCAGTGCGTCTCCTGTGGCGCCGATTTCGAAGTGGAAATGACTTCCATCATCGAGAAGTCGAAGACGATCAAGTGTCCGAACTGCGACGCAAAGCCGGCCGCTGGGCGCGTCCACAGCTTCGCCCTCGCCCTCGAGGAGCTGATCTCGTGCATGGCCGGGCTGAGGACCAAGGTGCGGTTCGAGCTCACCCTGGACACCGACGATCTGCCGCCCCCCTACGGCCCCGCCGAGGAGGAGGAGGGCAGCCTCACCAGCTTCGACGACGACCTGAACGCCGAGGAGGACTTCGAGGAGGACGAGGACGGCGAGGACTCGGACGACGACGAGGACGAGGACTACTACGACGACTTCGACGAGGACGACGACGAGGCCGACGAGGAAGAGGAAGCCGACGACGGCTACTGAGCCGCCCCGCGTGTCTCCGATCCCATCCGACTGACGGATGGTCCCCCCGCGCCCGTTCCCGCAGGAAGGCGGGGAAGATTCCGAGACCCTGAGCGTAAGAACAGGGCGGAGGACCACCCCGGGCAAGCGAAGCGCGCAGCGAGCGAAGCGAGCGGACACGGTGCGAGGGCTTTGCCCGGGCGGGCCCCAGAGGGAACGAAGATGATGCGACCGATTCAGCCAGGCCTGGTAGCCATTGCCCTCATGTTCACCGGCGCTGCGGCGAACGCGCAGAGCTACACGCGCGCCGCCTCGACGAAGACCTTCCAGAGCATCGCCGGGACCGGCACCGCGCTGTCGCTCACAGACAACGACGAAGGGTACGGCACCCTCTCGGCGCCGTTCTCCTTCAACCTCTACGGGACGCCGTTCGCCGCCGGATCGACGCTCTACGTCAGCAGCAATGGAACGCTGCACCTCGACTCGCAGGTCTCGAACTACAACAACGTCGCCATCCCGCTCACGTCGGTGCCGAACCAGTTCTTGGCGCCGTTCTGGGACGATCTCGACTTCCTTTCGGGCGGAGTCTTCTACCAGACCACCGGGACGACGGGCAGCCGCGTGCTGGTGATCGAGTGGAACAACGCGGGCAACTACAACGCGACCTCGGACACGTTCAGCTTCCAGCTCCGCATCTACGAAGGCACCAACGTGATCGAGTTCGACTACGGCCC
This sequence comes from uncultured delta proteobacterium, assembly GCA_963803435.1. GTDB lineage: Bacteria > Myxococcota > Kuafuiibacteriia > Kuafuiibacteriales > Kuafuiibacteriaceae > CAWDML01. Next base: position 252,561 of record CAWDML010000003.1, read on the forward strand.
TCGCAGCGTCGTCGGCGCATGGGACGGGACGATTGGGATCGAGGATGCGTCCGGATCTGTGGGCGCGAGCGAGATCTGCACGCCGAGCTGCACGCCCGCGGACGTGGCGAGCAACACCGCCATCACGCTGACCCCGGGTGGCGGCGGCGGACAGTCGGACTTCACGGTGAGCTACGTGTCGACGCCGCCCACCAGCGCGCAGGAGAACGGCTCCTTCTCGCTGGACGTCGAGGTCGACAACAACGGGTCGGTCGCCTCGCCTGCCGGCGACGTGGGCCTGTTCATCGGATCGTCCCCCACCGTGACGGCCTCGGACTACAACCTCGGCTACGGCACCTTCTCGAGCATCGCCTCGGGGAGCTACTACTTCGGGACGCTCAGCATCTCCATTCCGTCGGGCTACGCCGGCACCTGGTACATGGCGGTGATCGCCGATCCTTACAACTCGGTCGTCGAGAGCAGCGAGAGCAACAACACGTATCCCCTGGGGACCATCACGATCACGGGTGTCTCGAGCAGCATCACGGTCACCACGACGACGCTCCCCGGCGGCAGCATCGGCACCAGCTACAGCGCGCAGCTCCAGCAGTCGGGGGCCAGCTCACCGTACTGGTCGATCATCAGCGGATCGCTCCCGCCCGGGCTCACGCTCTACTCGAGCGGTCTGATCTCGGGCTCGCCGAGCGGTAGCGGCCTCTACAGCTTCCGCGTGCAGGCGGAGCAGGTCGACTTCATCCCCGGCACCGCGGATCTCACCATCAACGTGGGCGGCGGCGGCGGCATCTCGATCACGACCACCTCGCTCCCGGCGGGCACGGTGGGCGTACCGTACCAGGGCTTGCTTCAGGCGACGGGCGGACTGCCGCCGTACGCGTTCCAGATCATCTCGGGGCGGCCCGAGTGGCTCACGCTCGACAGCTCGGGCAACCTCAGCGGCACGCCGGATCAGCAGGGCTCGCATCAGCTCACCATCTCGGTGTTCGACTCGAACTCCGCCGACGCCAGCGCCACGCTCTCGCTCGAGGTTCAAGAGCCGCAGACGCTCTCGATCGCCGGCGAGATCCCGGCCGGCGTCACGAACCGCGCCTACGACCAGCGCGTGGTCGTCGGCGGCGTGCCTCCATACCAGACCAACGTGGTGAGCGGCACGTTGCCGCCCGGCCTCGCCATCGACGTGACCGGTCAGCTCGCGGGCCTCCCGGCCGAGGGAGGGGACTACACGTTCACGCTCGAGACGACCGATTCGAACCAGGGCTCGGCGCAAGGTACCTTGCACCTGACAATCACGGAGCTCACCAACCTCGAGGTCAAGGACAAGGAGGTGCTCATCTACGTGAACAGCGACGTCGACACCACGCTGATGGCCAAGGGGGGAGTGCCGCCTTACAGCTGGAGCGTGACCGCCGGCGAGCTGTTGCCCGGTCTGACGTTCGACGCTTCGGGCCACATCGGAGGGCGTGTCGACAAGGTCGGCAACAACACCGTGACGTTCACGGTCAGCGACAGCGAGGGCTCCGTCGCTGAGGGCGAGGTCGCGGTGCGTGCGACCGTGTACCGCGCACCCAGCTCCCGCGGCAGCGATCGGCGCCGGGGCGGATGTGCTTGCGTGGCTCCGCAGGCTCCGAATCGACGCACCGGATGGCTCTGGTTCCTCCTCATCGGTGTCGGGATCCTCGCGAGACAAGCGGGCGCCCGTCGTGTAGACAGGCGCCGTGGCCCTCCACGATCAGCCACGCCGCACTAAGATCGTCTGCACGATCGGCCCTTCCTCCTCATCGCCGGAGATCCTGGAGGACCTGATCCGCGCCGGCCTCGACGTGGCCAGGCTCAACTTCAGTCACGGCTCCCACGAGGATCACCGCAAGATCTACGAGTGTGTCCGTGCCGCGGAGAAGCGCGTCGGCAAGCCGGTCGCGGTCCTGCAGGACCTCCAGGGGCCGAAGATCCGCCTGGGCAAGCTCGACGGCGAGGTGAGGCTCGAGGAGGGGCACGAGGTCATCATCCGCGCCGACTCGGACTTCGTCGGCAGCGCCGAGCTGCTGCCCGCCACCTACGATCGCCTGGCCAAGGACGTCCGCGTCGGCGAGCTGGTCCTGCTGGCCGACGGCCGGATCGTGCTCGAGATCCTGGAGGTCAACCATCCGGACGTTCGCTGCTGCGTTCGCGTGGGCGGCGTCGTCACCTCCAACAAGGGGATCAACCTGCCAGGGACCCAGATCTCGGTCCCCTCGCTGACCGAGAAGGATCTGGTCGATCTCGAGTTCGGGCTCGAGCTGGGCGTCGACTACGTGGCGCTCTCCTTCGTGCGCACGCCTCACGACGTGCTGCTCCTCCACCAGCACATGTCCCGCCTCGGCCGCGTGGTGCCATCGATCGCGAAGATCGAGAAGCCGCAGGCCGTCGAGCACCTCGAGGGGATCGTCGACGTCGCCGATGGGATCATGGTGGCCCGCGGCGATCTGGGCGTGGAGCTGCCGCCGGAGCGTGTGCCCACGATCCAGCGGCGCGCGATCCGGATGGCGCGCCAGCGCGGCAAGCTGACGGTGGTCGCGACCCAGATGCTCATGTCGATGACCGAGAACGCGCACCCGACTCACGCCGAGGTCTCGGACGTGGCGAACGCGGTCTTCGATGGGACGGACGCGGTGATGCTGTCGGACGAGACCGCGGCCGGGAAGTATCCGGTCAAGGCGGTCGAGACGATGGCAGCGCTGGCGCACGCCGCCGAGGACGCACCCGACGCGTTCGAGGCGCCCCAGTTCGTGGAGGCGATCCGTGCCTCGCACGCCTGGGCGATCTCCCACGCGGCCGTGGTGACGGCGCAGGAGATGACAGCCGACGCCATCGTGTCGTTCACGCAGCGCGGTCTAGGGCCGCGGCTCGTCGCCAACTGGCGGCCGCGCTGCCGGATCCTCGGTTGCGCCACCACGGACGAGGACGTCCGGCGGATGGCCTTCTTCTGGGGCGTGCACCCGCTCAAGATCATGCCGCCGAGCAGCGTCGAGTCGCTGGTGGCCGCCGTGGAGAACGCGACGCTCGATCAGGGCATCCTACCGGACGGCTCGACGATCGTGATCACCTCGAAGATGCCGTTCGCGGAGTCGCAGCCCACGAACATGTTGAAGCTGCACACGATCCGGCGCGCGCGCTGACTCACGTGAGCCGGAGGAGCGCGTCCCGCAGGCGGTCGAGGCCGCGCGCGATCGTGTCCATGTCGGCGGCGAAGGAGAGGCGGAGGTGGTTCCTGGCGCCGAACGGGCCGCCGGGGACGACCACCAGCGCGTGATCGTGGAGGAGGTGGGCGCTGATCGAGAAGGCGTCGTCGATCTCGCTGCCGTCGGGGAGGTGGCGGCCCACGTAGGCGCTCAGGTTGGGGAACACGTAGAACGCGCCCTTGGGATCGAAGCAGCTCACGTTCGGGATGGCGCGGAGTCGCCCGACGATGAAGCGGCGGCGGGCGTCGAACGCCTCGACCATGCGTCCGACCGCGGATTGATCCTGGGTCAGCGCGGCGACGGCGCCCCACTGGGCCGGCGTGCAGGCGTTGGAGGTCGACTGCCCCTGGAGCTTGCTCATGGCCGAGATCAGCGGCTTCGGTCCGACGGCCCAGCCGATGCGGAGGCCGGTCATGGCGTAGGTCTTCGAGCAGCCGTCGACGATCAGCGTTCGAGGCGCGAGATCGGGGGCGACCTCGAGCAGCGTGGGGCACGCGGTCTCGTAAGCGAGGCGGGTGTAGATGTCGTCCGAGATGATGAAGACGTCGGGGTGCCGGCGCAGCACCTCGGCGAGGGCGGCGAGCTGCGCTGCGGAGTAGACCGCGCCGGTGGGGTTCGAGGGGCTGTTGAGCACCAGGACCCGCGTCCTCGGGGTGATGGCGGCTTCGAGCTGGTCGGGACGGGCGCAGAAGCCGTCTCGCTCCTCGGTCTGGACCGTGACGACCTCGCCGCCGGCGAGCCGCACGATGTCGGCGTACGACAGCCAGTACGGCGCGATGACGATGGCCTGGTCGCCCTCCTCGATCAGCGCCATCAGCGCGTTGAAGATCGCCTGCTTCGCGCCCGTGCTGACCACGACGTCCTGCTCGGAGAAGCGGAGCTCACCCTTGCTGCTCGAGGCGGCGATGGCCCGGCGAAGCTCGGGGATGCCGGGCACCGCGGTGTAGTGCGTGTCGCCGCGATCGAGCGACGCCTTCATGGCTTCGAGGACGTGCGGCGGAGGAAGGAAGTCCGGCTCGCCCGCGGTCAGGCTCACCACGTCCTTCCCCGCGGCCGCCATCTCCTTGGCCTTGGCGGCGAGGGTGAGCGTGGCGGACGGCGCGACGGCTGCGAGGCGCTGGGCAAGCTTCATGTTCGGGTCCTTCCGTAGAACGAGAGCGCGGTGTCTCCGTAGCGGCGGTGATCGAACGCGACCAGGCCGTCCGGGGCAAGCGGCGAGGTGTCGCGTTCGGCGTGCTCGAGGACCAGCCGGCCCTCCTCGGACAGCAGGATCGGCGCGGCGCTCCGGACCGGCTCGAGGAGCGCCTCCGCCTCCGCCCAGGGTGGATCCGCGAAGATGAGGTCGAAGCGATCGCCCCGATCCTGGAGCACGGAGAGGGCGGTCGCGACGCTCTCGGCCCGGACCTCGACCCGGTCGGCGGCGCCCAGCGCCTCGATGTTCTCATGGAGGGCGTCCAGCGCGGCCCGCGCCTTCTCGACGAACACGGTGCGGGCAGCGCCACGCGAGATCGCCTCGAGCCCGATCGCGCCGCTCCCGGCGAACAGGTCGAGCACGGTGAAGCCGGCGACGTCGAAGAGGATCGAGAACAAGGCCTCGCGAACGCGATCCCCGGTGGGACGGGTCCGCGAGCCTCGGGGCGCCACCAGACGGCGCCCGCGGTGCAGTCCGGCGACGATGCGCAACGCGGGAGGTCTACCGCTTGCGCCGCCGGACGAGCAACAGGATCGGGAAGAGCAGCAGCGAGGCCGCGTCCTGTCCCCCGAACGCGGCGCATCCGCCGGCCTCGATCGGGAGCGACGCGGGCGAGCGATTACCAGCCAGATCCATCGCCACCACCGCAAGCCGCAGGTGCTCACCTTCCGACGCCGGCACCGTGAGCGGGGCGTCGCGCGTGACCGCGACATCGCCGCGGGAGCGCTCGGTCGCGATCAACAGCGCACCCGGCTCCGGCGCCTCGGCGTCGAGGACGATCGATGCGCTCCGGAGGCAGCTCGCCTCCGGATCCGTCGTCTCGGAGCCTTCGAGCCTGGGCATGGGCGGCCGGAGGTGGTCCGGTCCGAGATCCGTCTGAAACGCGATCGGATCGAAGCCGGGCGCGGCGATGGCGTACGCGTGCGACGGGTCGAGCTCGGCCGTGGGACGCAGCTCGACCAGGAGACCGTCCCGGAGCGGCGTGGTCAGCTCGACCGTGTCGATCGGTTGGCCGACGGCCAGATCGACGATCGCCGGCCGGCCGAGGGCGGGCGCCGAGAGGAACTCGAGGAGCCAGACCGCCGTGTTCGTGGGCGCGACCTCGCCGGCCGTCGGGCCCAGCACGCGGAAGCGCATCTCCTCCGAGCACCCCACGTAGCCGGGGAGGGCGAGCGTCAGGGCGAGCAGCGGAGGCAACACCCGCGACCGTGATTGCAACACGTGCGCCAAGATCACGTTAGAAAACGCACTCGGACGCCAGCGAGGATCCGAGATCAGGGCGTCCCGGGCCGACGGATTTCTGAGCCGCAATGCGTTCCAACTCATTGAAACAAAAGGTGATGATCCGCGGCGTGTCGCTTGCAGTCGGGGTCCGACGAATTCGGGCGCCGCGGGGATGGGGACTCTACACTCGTTCACGGTGCACCGGACGTCCTGGTTGGTGTTCGTCATGCTGGCGCTCGGACCTCGTACCGCCCACGCGATCTCGCTGATCCCCACGGGGACCGTCGCGGGGCCCCTCGGGCTCGAGGTCGCCGGCTCGCTCTTCGCGCAGGGGCGAAGCGTTCACGTCTCCGGGGCCGCCGCTGAGACCCAGCTGGCCCTCACCCGGGCCCGGATCTCGGTCGAGCTCCGCTGGGAAGATCTCCTCCGCATCCAGATCGAGCCGGACTTCGCCGGCGCCGAGGCCGACCTCGCCGACGTCTTCCTTGAGGTGAGGCCGGTCCACGCGCTCGGCGTCCTGGTCGGGCGCGCCAAGGTTCCCTATGGGCTCTTCGAGCTCGAGCATCGCTGGCGCCTCCCGTCGATCCGGCGCGGCCTGGTCTCGAGCGTCGTCGCCGACCGCGTCGGCATCGGCAAGCGGCACCTGGGCGTGACGGCCAGCCTGCGCCTCAAGGATGTGCCGCTCCGCCCGGGCCTCGACGCCGGCGCCTATCGGGACAGCGTGGACGATGACACCACCGACGCCGCGCTTCGCCTCGAGCTGCGGCCGTACTTCAAGGGCTCGGAGCTCTCGTTCGCCGGCTACGCGCGCGCCGGGATTCGCGGCGGACGGCGGCTACGGCTATGCAGGCTCGGCGGCCTTCGCCTACGATCACCACGCGCTCTATCTGGCGGTCGAGGGCATGCTCTTGCGGGGCGCGCTCCTCCAGCGCACGGGCGTGGGCGACCACGACGCGACGCTCTCGGCCGGCCGGCTGCTCATCGCCTACGCGATCCGCCTCCAGGGCTTCTTCCTCCAGCCCTACCTCGGCCTCGAGATCCTGGACCCGAACGCGCGCACCCGGGACGACCTGGGCGGGGCGGTCCGCGGTGGGCTCAATCTGTACTTCGCCGGCGTGCTGCGGCTCGCGCTCGAGGTCGATCACCAGCGCGGTCAGATCGCGTTCGTCGAGCCGGATCGGACGATCGTCACGGTCTTCCTGGGGGCGTATCTGAGATGAAGCGGGCCGTCCTCCTCGTCATGTGCTCCGGTCTGGTCGCGGCGTGCGGCTCCGAGCCGCCCGATCTCCCCGACGCGGGCGAGTCGCTCTTCCCGGTCGCCGTCGGCAATCGCTGGGAGTACCGGGTCGAGGACTCCACCGGTGACGTCACCGCCAAGGTCCAGACGATCACCTCGACCCGCGCGGACGGCTTCCTCTTCCAGACGGTGCGCGGCGATCGCGAGACCTTCTCGGTCCAGCGCATCGACGCCGAGGGCCGCCTGATCCGCGTGTCCGAGTACTCGACCAAGATCGGCGTGGTCGTCGAGCGGATCACCTTCGTCCCCTACGACGTGCGCGTCGACGTCGACGAGATCGAGGTCGGCGCCAAATACACTCAGACCTACCTCGAGGATCACGATCCGCTCGACGGCTTCCCGGACGTCGAAAAGACGCAGACGTTCACGGTCGAGTCGATCGACGATCCGGTGAGCGTTCCCGCCGGATCGTTCCGCGCGATCCGGATCCGCCGCACCACGGCCGGTGGTCCCGCCAAGACCTACTGGTTCGCGAAGGGCGTGGGGAAGCTGAAGGAGGCCGGAGGTCAGCTGGAAGAGCTCGTCAGCTCGGAGGTCGCCCCATGAGACGCACAGCGTTGGTTTCGCTCTCGCTCTTGCTCGGCTGCAGCGGCGGACCCGACAAGGCCCACCCCGGCGACGTGTGGATCTCGGAGGTCGCCACTTCGAACCTGGGAGGCGGGCCCGGCACCGCCCGCGACGAGCGCGGGGAGTACGAGGACTGGATCGAGCTCGAGAACCGGACCGATCGAAGGCTCGATCTGGCCGGCCTGTGGGTCTCCGACTTCGAGGGCAACCCGAGCCGCTACACGCTGCCCGACGAGGGCCCCCTGGTGATCGAGCCAAAGGCCTTCCTGCTCCTCTATGCCGACGGCGAGACCGACCAGGGGCCGCTCCATCTGCCCTTCAAGCTCTCGAGCGACGGCGAGCCGGTCCTGATCGGGACGAGCACCGGCGCAGCGATCGATCGGGTCGACGCCCCCAAGATGCGCGCCGGTCAGTCGTACGCGCGGGTCGATGGCGCGCTGGCCGTCTGTGACACCCCCAGCCCGGGGAGCGCGAACGCGTGCACCGCGCCGCCGCCGCCCACCCGCCACGAGTACGAGCTCTACGATTGGCCGCCGATCTGGCCCGAGCCGCTGACGACGCCGGTCGTGATCTCCGAGATCGATCCCGGCGCGGGATGGATTCGAGCTCGAGAACCAGAGCGACGCCCCCGTCGATCTGTCCACGCTCCGCCTGGCCTTCGGCTCCACCGGCGCCCCCGGGCTCCCCGCGCTGTCCCACCCGGTGGCGCTCTCGGGGACGGTCCCGCCCCACAGTCAGGCGAGCTTCGACGCGCCCGAGCTCGCGCAGAGCGGCCACGTGGCGCTGTTCGGCTCGGACGGCACGGTCTGGGATCGGGAGGTGTACGACGCGATCGCCGCGGGTACCGTGCTGGCGCTGCCGCCCGACGGGCGGGGGATCCGGCTGGCGTGCACCAACGCCAGCCGCGACGCCCCCAACCCGGAGTGCACGTTCGCCGAGCGGACGGGACGCCCCGACGTGCTCCACGTGCTGCGCGCGCCGTCGGACTTCGATGCGATCTCGGAGCACGGAAAGGAGACCACCGCGGGTGCCCGCTCGATCAAGTTCGTGGTCGATCGGCAGGACGGGAACCAGGTCTACTTCTTCGAGTCGGAGAAGTGGGCGCTCCACTTCGAGTGGATCTGGGAGGCGATCGAGCACAAGGCGCCTTTCGATCTGTGCGATCCGGCGAGCCGAGCGCTCCACGATCAACAGTGGGTTCAGTTCTCGCAGATCAACTACTTCGCGATCGACCAGAGACGCTTCTATCTGGGCACCATCCTCTTCTATCCGGAGACGAACCTGTACACGGTCGAGTTCGCGGCGGGTGATCGCATCGCCCCCTGGATGATGCGCGAGGCCTTCTTCCTGGTGACGGCGCGGCTTCCCCAGGGCCGGGAGTACGCGCTCCGGCCCGTCACGACCCGCCAGGAGACCGCGGCGCTCGAGATCGAAGGGACGCTGCCGATCATCCCCATCGACCAGCCCTTCGACGGCGTGACCTTCCAGCCCCTCAACCCCGGAGTTGCGTTTGGCGTGCTCGAGCTCGTGAAGGCGGACGAGATCGACACCGCTCCGGTCTCGTTTCAAACGATCGCGATCCTCGACGAGATCCCGAACGACGTCCCGCCGCTGGGCGGCACCATCACCGAGGCGTTCCAGACCCCGCTCGCCCACGTGAACGTGCTGGCGCAGAACCGCGGGACGCCGAACATGGCGCTGGTGAACGCCTCGACCGATCCGCGCCTCATGCCGCACCTGGGAGAGCTGGTCCGCTTCGAGGTGACCGCCAACGGGTTCGACATCCGGTCCGCCACCTCGACCGAGGCCGAGGCCTTCTGGCGGATGCGGCGCGAAGCGACCGGCACGTTCGTCCCGCCGGAGGACCTGTCGCCGCACGACCTCGTCGATCTCTCCACGGCCGGCTTCGACGACGTCTCCCGGATCGGCGCCAAGGCGAGCCAGTACGCGGAGCTGATGAACCTCGACTGGTTCCGCTCCGCCGGGGGCATCGTCGGGGCTTGCGCGTTCTCGAGGCCCGACGACCACCTGCCCATGCAGCGGCCGGCCTTCGCCGTACCCTTCAGCCGCTACCGCGAGCACCTGCACGCGCACGGGATCGACGCCAAGATCGACGCGCTCCTGGCCGACGAGGAGGCGCTCGCGAATCCGGTCCTCCGGCGCGAGAAGCTCGACGAGATCCGCACGCTGATCCGCGACGCGCCGGTGGATCCTGCGCTCCTCTCGGAGCTCGACGGCCTGATCCGGCAGAACTTCGGCCACGACCGCGTGCGCTTCCGCAGTAGCACGAACGTCGAAGATCTGGCGGGCTTCAACGGCGCCGGTCTCTACACGTCGGCCTCCGGCCAGGTGGACTCCGACGTCCGTGCGATCGAGGACGCGCTCCGAACCGTCTGGGCGAGCGCATGGAGCTTCCGGGGGTTCGAGGAGCGCGCGCTGTTCGGCGTCGATCAGCACCACGTCGACATGGGCGTGCTGATCCACCGTGGCTATCCCAGCGAGGAGGCCAACGGCGTCGCCATCAGCCGCAACGTCGTCGATCCTGGCGGGTTCGGGTACTACATCAACGCGCAGGTCGGTGAGATCAGCGTGGTCAACCCGGTCAGCGGCGATCTGCCGGAGCAGATCCTGTACAAGGCCTACACGCCGCCCGAGGTGGTGGTCCTGGCGCGCTCGACCGCCACCGGCGGTGCGCCGGTGCTCCAGGAGGCCGAGATCCATCGCCTGGGCTGCATCCTCCAGGGGATCCACAACCACTTCCGGGACCACTACCGCGATGCGATCCCGCCGGAGCGTTTCGCGGCCGACGTGGAGTTCAAGGTCGATGGCCCGGATCGGAGCGTCTACGTGAAGCAGGCGAGGCCGTGGATCGAGCACCGGCCGGTCTCGGCCTGCCCGGAGCGCTGAGGCTCAGCCGATCCGGTACGCCGCCGGCCGCTCGTGCGAGAGGCAAGGCAGCTTGCGCCGGAAGCCGTGCACGTGCCCGAGGTCGATCTCGGCCACCGCCACGCTCGGCCGATCGGGGCAGACCGCCAGCACCGTGCCCCAGGGATCGATGATCATCGACCGGCCGAACGTCGCGCGCGCGGGCGTGTTCTGTCCCACCTGACCCGCCGCCAGGACGAACGACTGGTTCTCGATGGCCCGGGCCCGCAGGAGGACCTCCCAGTGGTCCCGGCCGGTGGGCACGGTGAACGCGGACGGCACGGTCAGAATCTCGGCGCCGGCCCGGAAATACGTGCGGTAGAGGTCCGGGAACCGAAGATCGTAACAGACGGTCATCCCGATCTTGCCCAGCTCGGTCTCCGCGAGAGTGCCGGCCTCCCCGGGCTCGACGTGCTCCGACTCGAGGTGGGTGGCGCCCGGCCCGAGCGCCACGTCGAACAGGTGGATCTTCCGGTACACCGCCGCCCGCCGGCCCTCCGGATCGAACAGCACCGAGGTGTTGTAGGTGCGATCGTGGCCGGCGATCTCGGGCATGGTCCCAGCGACCAGCCAGATCCCGTGCTGCTTCGCCGCCTCGCCCATGCGCGCGAACGTGGGACCGTCCACCGGCTCGGCCAGCCGGCGCTTCTCCATCTCCGTGCCCATGTAGTTGACGTTCTCGGGCAGGACCACCAGGCGTGCGCCCCGTCCGGCGGCCTGATCGATCCCTTCGAGCGCGCGCGCGAGCGAAGCCTTGGCGTCCTCCGTGGTGGTGAGCTGGACGACGGCGGCGAGGAAGCTCATATCCCTTGCATACAAGAACTTTCAGGGGGAGACAGCAATCTAATGGCACAGGACGCGCTTTCAGGTAGGGTGGCGGGCTCCAACATGCCTTTCGAGAAAGTCGATCAGGCGATCCCGAATTTTCCGCGGCTCGAACGCAAGATCCTCGATCTGTGGAAGTCCCGGGACGTATTCCACCGGAGCCTGGCCGAGACCGAAGGCAAGCCCGAGTTCGTGTTCTACGAGGGTCCGCCCACGGCGAACGGGCTTCCGCACAACGGCCACGTCCTCACCCGCGTCATCAAGGACCTGTTCCCGCGCTACATGACGATGCGCGGCTACCACGTCGAGCGGCGGGCCGGTTGGGACACCCACGGTCTCCCGGTCGAGGTGGAGGTGGAGAAGGAGCTCCGCATCTCCGGCAAGGAGGCGATCATCCAGTACGGCGTCGATCGCTTCTCCCGGCGCTGCCTGGAGTCGGTCTTCCGCTACCCGAAGGAGTGGGAGCACCTCACCGAGCGCATCGGCTTCTGGGTCGACCTCGACAAGGCGTACGTCACCTACTACCAGAGCTACGTCGAGTCGGTCTGGTGGGCCCTCGCGCAGCTCTTCGAGAAGGGCCTCCTCTACAAGGGCCACAAGGTGGTCTGGTGGTGGGCGCAGGGCGGCACCGCGCTCTCCTCGGGCGAGGTCGGCAACGCCTACAAGAGCGTCGGCGATCCGTCGGTCTTCGTGCGCTTCCCGCTCGAGGGCGAGGACGCCTCGCTCCTGGTCTGGACCACCACGCCCTGGACTCTGCCCTCGAACATGTTCGCCGCCGTCCACGCCGACTACGAGTACTCGTACGTGAAGGACGAGGCGCGCGGCCAGGTCCTGGTGGTGGCCTCCGCGCTGGTGGAGTCGCTGTCCGCGAAGTTTGGCCGCCCGCTCACCGAGCTCTCGAGGGTCAAGGGCAAGGCGCTGATCGGGAAGCGCTACACCCCGCCCTTCGACACCTATCTCCGCGATCACGAGAACGACGCGCGCTACTTCAAGGTGGTGGCGGGCGACCGCAGCAACACGTCGACCCCCCAGTGGTTCGTCACGCTCGACGCCGGCACCGGCGTCGTCCACATGGCGCCTGCGTTCGGCGACGACGACTGGAAAGTCTGGCGCAATTTCAAGCAGAAGGACAACAGCGTCGAGATGTTCTGCGCCGTCCGTCCCGACGGCAAGTTCGACGCGCGCCTGGCCGGCCTGAGCCTCGAGGGCGTCTGGGTGAAGGACGCCGACAAACCGCTCACCCGCGCGCTCAAGGACAAGGGCCTCCTGGTCCACTCCGAGGTCTACGAGCACGAATATCCGTTCTGCTGGCGCGCCGAGAATGACCCCCTGATCCAGTACGCGCGCGAGGCCTGGTTCATCCGCACCACCGCGAAGATCGATCAGGTCATCGAGAACAACGGCCGCGTGCTGTGGTCGCCCGAGCACATCCGGGACGGCCGTTTCGGCGACTTCCTGGGCGGCAACGTGGACTGGGCCCTCTCCCGCGAGCGCTTCTGGGGCACGCCGCTCAACATCTGGGAGTGCACCGCGTGCAGCCACTCGGCGGCGCCGGACTCGATCGCGGCGATCGAGAAGCGGAACCCGGAGGCCTTCGCCCGCTTCCGCCAGGCCCGAGAGCAGGATCCGAACCTCTCCGAGCACCTGATCGTCCACAAGCCGTGGATCGACGAGGTCACCTTCCCCTGCGACGCCTGCGGCGCCGAGATGCGCCGCGTGCCCGAGGTGATCGACTGCTGGTTCGACTCCGGCTGCATGCCGTTCGCCCAGTTCGGCTATCCGCACCTGCCCGGAAGCAAGGCCGCCTTCGAGTGCGCCTTCCCCGCCGACTTCATCTCGGAGGCGATCGATCAGACCCGCGGCTGGTTCTACTCGCTGATGATGATCTCGACCCTGCTGTTCGAGTCGCAGGAGCCGCCGCACCCCTACCGGCGCTGCATCGTGCTCGGCCACGTCTGCGACCAGGAGGGCAAGAAGGAGTCGAAGAAGGCCGGCAACTACACCCCGCCGGAGGTCATCCTCGACGCCGTCCGCATGGAGTTCGGTGTCCTGGAAGCCCTCGGGGCCCGCTCGCTGCGCGCTTCGCTTGCTGACGGGGCCCGCTCGGGCGAAGCGCCTGTGGCGGGGACGGTCCTGATCGGACCCGACGACCTGGCGGGTCTCGACCTCAAGGATGGGGCGAAGGTGCTCCTGTATCGGCGGGACCACGAGGCCGCGCGGCGATCGGTGACGCTGGTGCGGACCGAGGGGCTGCCGCGCCGGGTGCTGGTGCTGTCGGAGCACGACCGCAGCGAGCTCGGCCTCAATCTCGCGCCGGCGGACGTCCGGCCGGCGGAGGTGCCGATCCTGCCGCCCGACCAGCGCGTGATGATCGACGTCGACGTCCCGGCGCCGGGCGCCGACGCCTTCCGCTGGTTCTTCTACGCCTCCAACCCGCCGTGGAACAACACGCGGCACTCGCTCTCGAACGTGCGGCAGCTCCAGAAGGAGATGCCGATCAAGCTGCGCAACGTCTACTCGTTCTTCGTCACCTACGCGAACATCGACGCGTTCGATCCGGTGAAGGACGAGAAGGTGAAGCGCCCCGTCAAGGAGCGGGCGGTGCTCGATCGCTGGATCCTCTCCGAGCTGGAGAAGACGAAGCGCGTGGTCGTCGGCCACATGGACGAGTTCCGCTCCTACGAGGCGACGCAGGCGCTCTCGGAGTTCGTCGAGGGCCTCTCCAACTGGTACGTGCGTCGGTCGCGCGAGCGCTTCTGGGCCGAGGGCCGCGGCGCCGACAAGCTCGACGCCTACTGGACGCTCTACCAGTGCCTCCGGGACCTCTCGATCATGCTGGCGCCGTTCCTGCCCTTCGCGGCGGAGGACATGTATCAGAACCTGATCGTGCGCATGTATGGCGACGGCCACCCGGACAGCGTGCACCTTCGTTCGTACCCCTCGGGCGACGCCTCGCGGATCGACGAGGCGCTCTCCCAGGACATGCGCGACGTCAGAAACCTGGTCTCGCTCGGCCTCCAGGTCCGCACCGAGTCCAAGCGCAAGGTCCGCCAGCCCCTCTCCGAGGTGGAGATCGTGCTGTCCGATCCCTCCCGGCGCCCTGCGCTCGAGTCCTACCTCGGCATCATGCAGGACGAGCTCAACGTGAAGGCGGTGAAGTTCCGGGAGCGGGCCGACGAGTACGTCCACTACAAGGTGAAGCCGAACTTCGCGCTCCTCGGGAAGCGCCTGGGGAAGAAGATGAAGGCGGTCCAGCGCGAGATCGGGGCCGCCGATCCGAACGCGCTCAAGCGGGCCCTCGACCAGGCCGGCAAGGTGGCCCTGGCCGTCGACGCCGACGAGGTGGTCCTGACCAAAGACGAGCTCACGGTGGAGGTGGAGGCCAAGCCGGGCTTCGCGGCCGCCACCGCTCCGGTCGGCGTGGTGGTCCTCGATACGACCCTCACCCCCGAGCTCGAGCGGGAGGGCCTGTTTCGCGAGGTCCTCTCCCGCGTGCAGAAGCGCCGCAAGGACCTCCAGCTCGACTTCGCGGCCCGCATCAAGCTCCGGCTCGCGGGCGATGCCCAGCTCCTCGAGGTGGTCCGCGAGCGGCAGGACCTCCTCAAGAAGGAGACCCTGGCCTCGGAGCTGGTCCTCGGCGGCGCTCCGCTCGGCAAGGACGCCGTCGAGGTTCTCGTCGACGGCCTCGCCCTCACCATCGATCTCGCGGAACGCTGACCCATGGCCGAGCTCAAGCGGACCCTGGGGCCCGTGATGCTGTGGGGCCTCGGCGTCGGCTACGTGATCAGCGGCGAGTACTTCGGCTGGAACCTGGGGCTCCCCAAGGGCGGCACCTACGGGATGCTGGTGGCGACCGCGGTCATCACCGCGATGTACGTCGCCTTCATCCTCTCGTACACGGAGCTCGCCTGCGCGCTGCCCCGGGCCGGCGGCGTGTTCGTCTACGCCGATCGCGCGCTCGGACCCTATCCGGGATTCCTGGCCGGCCTGGTGCAGATCGTGGAGTTCGTGTTCGCGCCCCCGGCGATCGCGATGGCGATCGCGGCCTACGTGCAGCAGCGGTTCGGACAGATCCCCCGCGAGGCCATCGCGATCGGCGCGTATCTGATCTTCACCGGGATCAACGTCTGGGGCGTGCGGCAAGCGGCTACCTTCGAGCTGGTGGTGACCGTCCTGGCCGTCGCCGAGCTCTGCGTGTTCATGGCGGTGGTGGCGCCTCACTTCGAGGTGTCGAACCTGACCATCGATCCGCTGCCGAACGGGTGGAGCGGCGTGCTCGCGGCGCTGCCGTTCGCGATCTGGTTTTATCTCGCGATCGAGGGGGTCGCGAACGCGGCCGAGGAGGCCACGAATCCGCAGCGAAGCGTGGCGATCGGCTTTACCGCCGCCATCGCTACGCTCGTGATCCTCGCGATCGGCGTGTTCATGCTCGCCGTCGGTGTGGACGGATGGCGGACGATCGTTTACCCGCCCGGTTCGCTGGAGACCAGCGACGCACCTCTGCCCCTCGCGCTGGCGCACGTCGTCACGCCCGACAGCATGCTCTACACGATGCTGCTCGGCATCGGGTTGCTCGGTCTGGTCGCCTCGTTTCACGGGATCATCCTGGCGGCCGGGCGCGCCACCATGGAGCTGGGGCGGGCCCGCTTGCTGCCCCCGATCCTCGGCGCGGTCCACGCCCGAACCCGCACGCCGGTCGTCGCGTTGGGGGTCAATCTGGTCGCCGGGATCGTCGCGATCCTCACGGGACGCACCGATGAGATCATCACGCTGTCGTGCTTCGGCGCGCTCTCGCTCTACGTGATCTCGATGATCGCGCTCTTCGTTCTGCGCAGGAAGGAACCCGAGCTAGCGCGTCCGTTCCGCGCGATCGCCTATCCCGTATTTCCGCTCGTAGCCCTGGTTATCGCAGCGATCTCGCTGATCGCGCTGATCGTGTTCAACCCGATGATCACGGTGATCTTCTTCGCGATCTTGGCCGTCGGATCAATCTACTACTTCGCGATCGCAAGGCGTCTTGCAGCGCGCGATCGGGCATCGAACGACGCGTAGGATCAAAAAGCAAAAGCCCCACTCAGCTCTCGCCGAGTGGGGCTCAATATGCTCGAGCCATCCGAATGAACTTCGGGTGTGACCAATCTACCCGAAAACCGCTCGGAAGGAAAACTCGGCGATCAGGCTCTCCACGAGACCTTGTCCTCGATGGGCCCGCGCTCGCCGTCCGGCCACGCGATCGCCGGCCATCCCACGTAAAAGAAGCCGAGACATCGGGCCGGCGGAACGAGGTCGAGGAACTCGGCGACCCGCGGATGAAACGCCTTCTCACCCGACGACCAGAAGGCCGCCAGGCCCAGCGCGCGTGCCGCCAAATGCATGTTCTGCACAGCAATTGCCGTTGATGCGATCTCCTCGTGGGGCACGATCTTCGGGTTGGGATCGGGCTGACACACGATCGCGATGACGACCGGAGCGTTCGTCATTTTGAACAGCAGCTTCTGCCGCCGCGGATCGTCGTCCGGCAAGCGCGCCTGACCCGGCTCGCACATCGTGCTCGACACGGCCTCCGCCAGCCCGCGGCGCGCGTCGCCGGTGAACACGACGAAGCGCCACGGTTCGGTATGACCGTGCGACGGCGCCCAGTTCGCGGCGCGAAGAAGTCGCTCGAGCAAGGGGCGCTCGACCGCGTCCGGCTTCATGTGCTCGGGTTTGATCGACCTTCGTTTTTCGATGGCGTCGAACACGTCCATGCGCGGCGGAGATTAGCATCGCTGCGTTTTTCTCTTGCCAGGGTGGGGCAACCTGCTCATACCTGTGCTTGCGGAAACCCTTCTTGCCGGCAGTGGCCGGTAAAGAGGTGGGGGCCTCTGGCACCCACCTTTTTTTTTCGGGGAGGCCGACCGCGGAGGAAGACGAAAGGTGAGCCAGCTGAGCCAGGCGAAGAGGGTCGTCGAGCGCGCCAAAACGCTCGCTGAGCCGGTCGTCGAGCGCGAGGGCTACGAGCTCGTCGACGTGGAGCTCGGCACGGATCACGGCCGCGCGATCCTGCGCCTGTACATCGACGCGCTCGGCGCCGAGGCGACCAGCGCAGTGACCGTCGAAGACTGCTCCCACGTTTCTCGGATTGTGGGTGACCTCTTGGACGTCGAAGAGGTGATGGAGGGCGCATTCAACCTGGAGGTCTCGTCGCCGGGCCTGTTCCGGCCGCTCACCAAGCCGGCGCACTTCGACCGCGCCGTGGGTGAGCGGGTGAAGGTGAAGACCTTCGAAAAGCACGAAGATCGCCGCGTGTTCACGGGCGTGCTGCGCGCCCATGAGGACGGGCATTTGGTGGTGGACGTCGGCGGGCGCGAGTACCGCTTGAGCTTGAAGGAAATCGCGAAGGCGAACCTCGAGCCCGATCTGGAGATCGGCGGCGGCCGCGCCTCTTAGGCGAGAAGGACGGAGCGAGAAGAGATGGAAGGCGAGAACCTCAGCGAGATCATGGACCAGGTCGCCAAGGACAAGGGCATCTCGAAGGATATCCTGGTCGAGGCGCTCGAAGCGGCGATGCTCACGGCTGCCCGCAAGGTGTTCGGTCTGGAGAAGGATTCTCGAGGCCCACTTCGACGAGGACAGCGGCGACGTCGAGATCCACCAGTGGCGGACCGTCGTCGACGGCATCCAGAACCCGGAGCTCGAGATCTCCATCGAGGAGGCGCGGTCCGGGCTCGATCCCGACTGCGAGGTCGGTGACTCCCTCGGCGAGAAGATCGAGCGGGCCGAGCTGGGCCGCATCGCGGCGCAGACCGCCAAGCAGGTGATCATCCAGCGCGTCCGCGAGGCGGAGCGCGAGAACGTCTACAACGAGTATGAGGATCGCAAGGAGGAGCTGGTCACCGGCGTGGTGCGGCGCTTCGAGCGCGGCAACATCATCGTGGACCTCGGCCGGGCCGAGGCGGTCCTGCCGGTCCGCGAGCAGTGCCCCCGGGAGACCTACCGGGTGAACGACCGGATCCAGGCCTACGTGGTGGATGTCAACAAGCAGGCCCGCGGCGCCCAGATCGTCCTCTCCCGGACGCACCCCGGCCTCCTGATCAAGCTCTTCGAGATGGAAGTCCCCGAGATCTACGAGGGGATCGTCAAGATCGAGGCGGCGGCCCGGGAACCCGGGGCCCGCTCCAAGATCGCCGTGAGCTCCTCGGATCGGGACGTGGACCCCGTCGGCGCCTGCGTCGGCATGAAAGGGTCCCGCGTCCAGGCGGTCGTTCAGGAGCTTCGCGGCGAGAAGGTTGACATCGTCCCGTACGACGAGGATACGGCCCGCTTCGTGTGTAACGCGCTCGCTCCGGCGGAGGTGTCCAGGGTCCTGGTCGACGAGTCGAACCACGCCATGGAGATCATCGTGCCCGACGATCAGCTCTCACTCGCGATCGGGCGGCGCGGACAGAACGTGCGGCTCGCCTCCCAGCTGACCGGCTGGCGGCTCGACATCGTGTCCGAGTCGAAGGTGAAGGAGATCAAGGATAGGGCGTTCAAGTCGCTCGGCCGGCTCACCGGTGTGAACGACATCCACATGCAGACGCTCTACAACTACGGGATCCGCTGCGCGCAGGACATTCTCAACACGGACGAGGCCTTCCTCGGGAGCATCCCCGGGATCGGGGCCGACATGGCGGGCCGCCTGAAGAAGGACTCGCTGCGGGTCGTCGAAGAGGAGCGCCTGGAGGCGCGCGAGCTCAAGAAGGAAGAGGAGCTCAAGGCCCGCATGGAGGCGAAGCAGATGTTCGAGGAGCTCGAGCGTCGCTCGCACCGCTTGCCCGAGTACGAACGCCTGATCCGGGTGAAGGGTGTGGGGCCCGAGCTGGCGGGCAACCTGGAGGTCGCGGGCATCCTCGCGGTCGAGGAGCTCGCCGAGATCACCGAGCTCCGCGCGTTCGCCGAGAAGGCGCAGATTCCGGCGGAGAAGCTCGATCAGCTCCGCCACGCGGCCGAGGTCTACCTCGAGCGCGAAGCAAAGGGCGGCGAGATCGCGCCGTCGAGCTCCGACGCCGGGCCGGAAGATGGCTATCAGCCCTCACGGCTTCTCGAAGCCGGTGTGGAGCAGGAGGCGCCGGCATAACCGATGCTAGCAGTGCGAACAGAAGAGCGGGGCCCGGAGCGCCAGTGTGCGCTGACGCGGGCTCGCGCCCCGAAGGAGGCGCTCCTTCGGCTGGCGCTGGGACCGGACGGCAAGCCGTTCGTGGATTTGCTCGCCCGCGCGCCGGGTCGCGGCGTGTACGTCGCGCCCCAGAATCTCCGGAAGGCGCTCGAGCCCAAGGGGCTCAAGCAGGTCTTCAAGGGACAGGCGACGAAGCTCTCCGAAGAGGAGATTGGGACGACGGTGGTGGGAACGGTCCATCGTCTCGAGTCGCGGATCGTCGAGCTGATCGGGCTCGCTCGCAGGGCGGGCGTGCTCGAGCTCGGGATTGAATCCGTTCTGAGGTCGCTCGAAGGAGGTCGGGTCGCCACCATCGTGGTGGCGCTCGATGCGAGCGATCGGACCGTTCGAAGGGTCGAGACCTCCGTGGGTCTCGCGACCCTGGTTCGAGCGTCGACCAAGGAGGAGCTCGGTCGTCAGCTCGGACGGGACGAGGTCGGGGTGGTGGCGATCGATCCCTCGAAGCTCGCGGACCGAATCTCGGTCGAGTCCCTGCGGCTCGCCGGGCTGACCTCGTCGAGGGCTGAAGGCTGATATGGGCAAGAAGCGAATTTTCGAGTTAGCGCGAGAGCTCGGCTATCAGAACAATCGTGATTCTGATCGAGAAGCTCCAGAAGCTCGGGTTCGAGGTGAAGTCGCACTCGTCGACGGTCGACGAGGACACGGTCCGCAAGGCCCTCAAGAAGGCCGACGACGAGAAGCGGGCCGGCACCGACGAGCGTCGCATCAGCCGAAAGGTGCTGCGGCGCCGCCCGAAGGACGGCGAGCCGGCGCCGGTGGCCACGGCCAAGCCCGAGCGGGTCGCTCGGGTGGCGCGCCGGCCGGCGGCGGAGCCCAAGGTCGAGGAGCCGGCCGTGCTGCCGGCCGAGGCGGACCTCGAGGAGGCCATCACCGAGATCGGTGTCCCCGACATCGTCGCCGAGGCCCACGAGGGCGAAGAATCGGCGCTTCCGGTGTCCACCGAGGACGTCCTCGAGGAGATGCCGCTCGAGGTCGCAGGTGAGGCGGAGCCGTCCGCAGAGCTTGCCGAGCCCAAGGAGGGCGACGAAACCGGCGAAGAGCTGGACGAAGAGCCCAAGAAGGAACGTCGTGAGGCCCGCATGGCCCGCCCGGATCGCAAGCGGGAAGAGGTCTACGACGAAGACGACGAGAAGCCGGATGTCACCGACATGAGCATTTCCGAGTTCGACTTCGCTGCGAAAGCGGAGGAGAAGGACAACACCCGCGTGGCGCCACCCCCTCCATCTTCCAACGTGAAGACCAAGGCCGAAGAAGAGCCGAAGACCAAGATCGTTCGCCAGATCGATCCGAACGTCCTCAAGGCGCGGCTCAAGGCGTCCAAGCGCCCCGAGCCTCCGAAGGAGTGGGGACGTCAGACGACGCCCGTCGAGATGGCCGCAGCCCCGTTCAAGGAGCTCGAGGTCCGGACCGATGCCTCCGGCAAGCGCAAGGAGCTCGTGGACGTCCGCAAGGAAGCGGCGCGCGGCAAGCGGGCCGGCGCCCGCCGTCGCGAGGAGATGTCGGCGAAGGATCTCCTCGAGCACCGGCGCGGGCAGGTGTACTACCCTGCGCCCAACCGGAAGCGGATCAAGGGCAAGAAGGGCGCCGGAAAGAGGCCGGACATGCAGCCGCAGGTGAAGAAGCCGATCCAGATCGGCGACACGATCACGCCGGCAGACCTCTCGCAGCAGATGAGCATCAAAGCCTCGGAGATCATCTCCTGGCTGATGCGGAACGGCATCATGACCAACATCAACCAGCCGATGGATCACGACACGGCGGTGATGGTGTGCGAACAGTTCGAGTTTGAAGTCGAGTCGAAGACCTTCGAAGAGGAGGAGATGCTCGAGGGACGGAGCTTCGAAGAGGTGAAGAAGGCGCAGGACGAGAACGCGAAACCGCGGGCGCCGGTCGTCACGGTCATGGGCCACGTCGACCACGGCAAGACCTCGCTCCTCGACCGCATCCGCCACACGAACGTGGCGGGCGGCGAGGCCGGCGGGATCACCCAGCGGATCGCCGGCTACAAGGTGACGACCGCGAAGGGCGACGTCACCTTCCTCGATACGCCCGGCCACGCGGCGTTCACGGCGATGCGGGCTCGCGGCGCCAAGACCACGGACATCGTGGTGCTGGTGGTGGCGGCCGACGACGGCGTGATGCCCCAGACCCGGGAGGCGATCGACCACGCCAAGGCGGCCCACGTGCCGATCATCGTGGCGGTCAACAAGATCGACAAACCCGACGCGAACCCGGACCGGGTGCTCCAGCAGCTCGCCGATCTCGACCTCCTGGTGGAGGAGTGGGGCGGCGGGACGCTGTCCCGCAAGATCTCGGCGAAGACGGGCGAGGGCGTGGACGAGCTGCTCGAGCAGATCGCGCTCCAGGCGGAGATCATGGAGCTGCGCGCCAACTCGGACGCGCCGGCGGTCGGTGCCGTCATCGAGGGTCACGTCCACAAGGGGCGCGGCCCGGTGGCCACCGTCTTGGTGCAGGAAGGCACGCTCCGGGTCGGCGACATCGTGGTGGTGGGCGAGAACATCGGCAAGGTGCGCGCGCTGATGACCGACGGCGGCGTCAAGGTGGACGAGGCGGGGCCCTCCACCCCGGTCGAGATCCTCGGCCTGGACGGCGTGCCCAGCCCCGGCGACGAGCTGCGCGTGGCGCCCGAGCTGGACAAGGCGCGGGAGCTGGCGGCGCATCGCATCGAGAAGCGGCGCTCGCACGAGCTGGCGGGTCAGGCGTCGGTCTCGCTCCAGGATCTGTTCAACCGGATCAAGGAAGGCGAGCAGAAGGAGCTCAAGATCGTCATCAAGGCCGACCTGCAGGGCTCGGTCGAGGCGCTCCGCGACGCGCTGATGGGGCTCTCGACCAAGAAGGTCCGCGTCAACGTGATCAGCGGTGGGGTCGGCGGCGTGGTCGAGTCGGACGTCGAGTTTGCGAAGGCGTCGGACGCGATCATCATCGGGTTCGCGGTTCGTCCCGACACGAACGCCCTCAAGGCGGCCCGGGCCATGGATGTGGACATCCGCAGCTACAACATCATCTACGAGGCCGTGGATGAGGTTCGGCTGGCCATGCAGGGGCTCCTGGCGCCGGTGCGCAAGGAGAAGTACCTGGGCCGCGCCGAGGTGCGGGCGACGTTCACCGTCCCGAAGGTCGGCACGGTCGCAGGCTGCGCCGTGGTCGACGGCATCGTGACGCGCGCCGCCAACATCCGGCTGCTGCGGGACAGCAAGACCATCTACGAGGGTCGCCTCTCCAGCCTGAAGCGCTTCAAGGACGACGTCCGCGAGGTGAAGGAAGGCTTCGAGTGCGGCATGGGCATCGACAAGTTCAACGACATCAAGGTCGGGGACATCTTCGAGGCCTACGAGATCGTGGAGACGGCCGCGGTGCTCGAGGAGCCCACGGAGCGCGGCGGCGCCGAGGCGCGGCCGTAGCGCGTGGTCGTCGGCGTCCTGAAGATCAAGCTCCGCCTGCCCGGCGTCACCTCGCTCAAGGAGAAGCGCGGGGTGGTGAAGAGCCTGGTCGAGAAGACGCGGCACCGCTTCAACGCCTCGGTCGCAGAGGTGGGGAAGAACGACGATCACCTCACCTCGGAGGTCGGCATCACCGTGGTCGGCAACGACCAGAGCTTCGTCAACTCGATGCTCGACAAGATCCTCGACGCCTTCGAGGAGAGCGCGCTCGGCCGGGCGGACGTCGTCGATACCGAGCTCGAGCTGGTTCAGTACTGAGAGCAGTGATGGCACGGAAGAAGCGGAGCGCGGGAGGCGCGCGGCCGATCAAGGTCGGTGAGCAGGTGCGCCAGGCCCTCGCGGAGATGCTCCGCGAAGGCGTGTTCAAGGATCCGCGGCTGGAGACGGCGTCGCTCGTCACGATCACCGAGGTGAAGATGACGCCGGAGCTCAAGCTGGGACGGGTCTACGTCTCCGTGTACGGCGCAGATGACGCGGGCGCGGTGATCGAGGGCTTGAACTCGGCGGCGAAGACGGCGCAGCGGGAGATCGGCGCGCGGCTGAAGCTGCGCCATACGCCCAAGCTGGAGTTTGCGCGCGACGACAGCATCGCGTACGGGGCCAAGATCGAGGCGCTGCTCCAGGACATCCACCGTGAAGACGAGTAGCACCGGGGTGCTGCTGGTGGACAAGCCGCAGGGGCTGTCGAGCCACGCGGTGGTCCAGAAGGTGCGGCGCGCGTTCGGCCAGCGCGAGGTCGGCCACACCGGGACGCTCGATCCGATGGCGACGGGGTTGATGGTGGTGCTCCTCGGGCGTGCCACCCGAGTCGCCCGCTTCGTGGAGGCGACCGAGAAGGCGTACGAGGGCACGGTGGCGCTCGGGTCGGCGACGACTACGTTCGACGCGGAGGGCGAGACGACGGAGACGTCGGAGGTGCCGGCGCTCGACCGGGGGGCGATCGAGCGGGCGCTCGCAGGTCTGGTGGGCGAGATCGAGCAGGAGGTGCCGATCTTCTCGGCGGTGAAGGTGGACGGAGAGCGTCTCTACCGAAAGGCCCGGCGCGGAGAGGCGGTGGAGGCGCCACGGCGGGTGGTCACGGTCTACGCGCTGGAGGCGGCCCGGATCGCGCTGCCGGAGATCGACGTCTTCGTCCGCTGCTCCAAGGGCACCTACGTGCGGACGCTCGCGGTTCAGATCGGTCGGGCGGTGGGGCTGCCGGCGCACCTGTCGCGGCTCCGCCGGACGCGGGTCGGCGCGTTCGCGGTGGCCGACGCGATCCCGGTGGACCGGCTGACCGGGGGGCCCGAAGAGCTGCTGCCGCTGACCGCGGCGGTGGCGCACCTGCCGCAGCTCGAGGTCGACGCCCAGGCGGCTGAGGACGTCCGACACGGCCGCCCCCTGTCGGTCCGGGAGGTGGGGCCCCTCATCGACGCCCTCGGGCTGGTCCGGGGGGCTCCGCTGGCCCTGGTGCGTCGAGGCGATCTGTTGGCGGTGGCGGAGGCGCGGATCGGCGCGCCGGAGCTGGCCGGGGCGGCCCACTCGGACCGAGCGGTCGGTTATGCGTGCGTGCTCGTGTCCCGTTGACAGGTCACTCCGGCACACCTATGGTCCGCCAAATTTAAGAAAAGGGTACGGGTAAAGGAAAACTATGCCTCTTCTTCAGGCACGCAAGGCCGAAATCGTTCAGAAATTCGCGACCAAACCAGGGGATACCGGGAGTGCGGAGGTCCAGATCGCGCTCCTCTCGGAGCGGATCAACACGCTCCAAGAGCACTTTCAGGTCCATGCCCATGATCATCACAGCCGCCGTGGGCTGCTCAAGATGGTCGGTCGGCGACGCCGTCTCCTCGACTATTTGCGGTCGAAGAGCGAGGCACGGTACCGCACCATCATCGAGGAGCTGGGGCTACGTAAGTAGCTAGAATCGCTCGGTGTTCATTGCGTGCGACCGCGCCCGGCGGTTTGGCGGAAGACAGGCTAGACCTTCAGAGCCGGATGGTCGATGATGCCCTCGGCTCCGTCAACGAGCCTCCGCGCGTTGGTTGGTCGAGCAATGGGCTGAGTGGTTAACGAGAGTATTTAGCGTCTTCAGACGAGCCATCCGAACCGCTTTTGCTTCTTTCTCCGCTCAGCTCATTGCTCGATCTACCGACCGCGGACCCCGCGGATCCCGCTTTGAACCTTCGAGCGTCTCCTCCTGCTCAGGAAAGGGATCTCTCAAATGGCGCACATCAAGAAGTCCGTCACCATCGGTGACAAAGAGTTCACGTTCTCGATCGGGCACGTCGCGAAGCAGGCACACGGTGCTGTGCTCGTGCACTTCGGTGACACGGTCGTGCTCAATACGGTCTGCGCGGCGAAAGAGCCGCGCGCAGGCATGGACTTCATGCCGCTCACCGTAGACTACATCGAGAAGACCTTCGCCGCCGGCAAGATTCCGGGCGGATTCTACAAGCGAGAAGGTCGCCCGCGCGATCACGAGACGCTGACCTCCCGCATCATCGACCGCTCGATCCGGCCGCTCTTCCCGAAGCTGTGGCGCTGCGAGACGCAGGTCATCTGCACGGTGCTCAGCTTCGACGTCGACTTCCCCTCCGATGTCTGCGCCCTGATCGGGACCTCGATGGGTCTCACCATCTCCGACGTTCCGTTCGCCGGACCCATCGCCGGGGTCCGGGTGGGGCGGTTCGAGGGTCGCATGATCGCGAATCCGAGCGCGGCTCAGCGCGAGGCTGCGGATCTCGACCTCTTCGTCTCGTGCAGCAAGAACGCCATCACGATGGTGGAGGGTGGCGGCGACGAGGTCGCCGAGAACGTCGTCATCGACGCCCTGCTGTTCGCGCACGAGTGTTGCCAGCCCCTGATCAACCTTCAGGAGCAGCTCCGTCTCGAGATTGGCAAGGCCAAGCGCGAGGCGCCGCTGGAGCAGAAGGACGAGGCGCTCGAGCGGCGCGTCCACGAGCTCGCCGCGCCGAGCCTCCGGGCCGCCATCACCACGCGTGAGAAGGCCGCGCGGTACGAGGCGCTCGACAAGGTGAAGGACGACATGCTCGCGGCCCTCAAGAGCGAGCTCGGCGAGGCGTACGAGGACAAGGTCAAGCCCGCGAAGGAGATCTACGGGCACCTCAAGTACAACATGGTCCGCTCGATGATCGTCGACGACGGCGTCCGCATCGACGGCCGCCGGAGCGAGGACATCCGCCCGATCCTCTGCGAGGTGGGAAATCTGCCCCGCTGCCATGGATCGGGGCTGTTTCAGCGCGGTGAGACCCAGGCGATCGTGACGACGACGCTCGGGACGAGCCAGGACGAGCAGAAGCTCGACACGCTCGAGGGGTTCTCGTTCAAGCGCTTCCTCCTCCACTACAACTTCCCGCCCTACTCGGTCGGTGAGGTGAAGTTCCTACGGAGCCCGGGCCGTCGCGAGATCGGCCACGGTGCGCTGGCGGAGCGCGCGCTCGAGCGGCTGGTGCCGAGCTCCGAGGTCTTCCCGTACACGGTCCGCATCGTGTCCGAGGTGACGGAGTCGAACGGCTCCTCGTCGATGGCGAGCGTCTGTGGCGCCACGCTCTCGATGATGGACGCGGGCGTACCGCTCCGGGCGCCGGCCGCGGGCATCGCGATGGGGCTCATCGAGCACAACGGTAAGATCGCGATCCTCTCGGACATCCTCGGCGACGAGGACCACCTCGGCGACATGGACTTCAAGGTCTGCGGGACCCGCAAGGGCGTCACCGCGGTCCAGATGGACATCAAGCTCACCGGCGTCAGCCGCAACACGCTCGAGCGTGCGCTCGAGCAGGCCCGCGCCGGCCGGCTGCACATCCTCGATCAGATGCAGAAGACGATCGAGGTGCCCCGCTCGGACATCAGCAAGTGGGCGCCGCGGATCACGAAGATCAAGATCAAGATCGAGCGCATCAAGGACGTCATCGGACCCGGCGGCAAGGTCATCAAGGACATCATCGCGAAGACCGGCGTCCAGATCGACATCGACGAGGACGGCACGGTGGCGATCGCGTCCAGCCAGGCCGACATGGTCGAGAGGGCGATCAAGTGCATCAAGGACCTCACGCGTGAGCCCGAGGTCGGGAAGATCTATCTCGGCAACGTGCGCAAGGTGACCGACTTCGGCGCGTTCGTGGAGATCTTCCCGGGGACCGACGGGCTGGTGCACATCTCGGATCTCGCGGAGAAGCGGGTGAACCGAGTGGAGGACATCGTCCGCGAGGGCGACGAGGTCCTGGTGAAGGTGGTGAGCATCGATCGACAGGGCAAGATCCGGTTGTCCCGCAAGGAGGCGATCGGGTTGAAGGTGTCGGTGGATTAGCTAATTAGGACCGGTTCTTAGTCGTCGAGGTCACGGATCGGTCACGGAAGACGGAACACGGGTTCCGACTCTCGGAGCACGAGCTGGACGGGATGCCCTCGTCCTTGGTCGAACCGTTCTTTCGATCCGTGACGGTGACGCTGACCGTGACCGCCGCTCACCGTTCCGCGTTTGCTGCGTTCGGTCGTTCGGCTCCTAGTTGCGCCGGTCCCAGTACGCCGTCGACGTCACGTCCAGCTCGCCATCGCGCACGAAGTCCCCCGCGCTGCGGGAGGAGACGCCGATCGCCACGCCTGCGCCCACCGCCACCACGGCCGCGCCGATCGCGGTCCAGAACCACCAGCGCCGGGTGATCGGGACGTTCGCCGAGGCGGTCACGTCCGCCGCCGGCGGTGGGGGTGGGGCGAGCGCGGGGGCGGGGGGCGGCGCGGGCGGAGGGGCGGGCGCGGGGACCGGGGGGAACAGGACGTGGACGCGGGTGGTCTCACCGGCCCGGACGTCGACGGTCTCGCGGAAGTTGCGGCCGTCCGGGATCTGGATCGAGATGCGGTGCGGGCCGGGCTCGACGCGGATGGTGTCTTCGGGGAGGGGGAGCGGGGCGTGGTCGTCGAGGGCGAGCTTGGAGCCTGCGGCATCGGTGACGAAGGCCAGCTTGCCGACCTTGTCGTCGAGGTGCGCCATCTCCTCCTCGGCCTTGCGGTAGCGGCTGTCCTCGGGCTCGAGGCCTGCGTCGGAGAGGAACCGCTGGTAGTGCTCGATCGCCTCGAGCGGACGGTCGCAGGCCGCGAGCGTGCGGGCGAGGTTGTAGTGGATCTTGGGGCTGGGGAAGGTGTCGTAGGCCTCCTGGAAGCTGGCGAGCGCCTCTGAGAAGCTGCCGGCGTCGAAGAGCTGGTTGCCGCGGGTGACCAGGTCGCCAGCGCGGCGCTTGGCCTCCTCGACGTCCACGCCGGCGGTGGCCGGGAGGGCGTACGCGAGCGTGAGGAGGAGCGGCGGAATCGCCCGGATCACAGCTCGTCGGCTCCGAACAGATCGGTTCCTGGGGGCGCGCGCTTCTTCGAGGTGCGGCGACGGTGGCTCGTGCGGCGCCGGACGTGGCGGCGCGCGGGCTCGGCGCTCTCGACGACGGGCTCGTCGCTCACCGCGGCCGGCGGGGGCGACGGGGGCGGCGGAGGCTCGGGGGTGGCGAGAACCGGCTCCGGGGGCGGGAGTGGCTCAATCTGCGGATCGTCGTGGCGTCCGAACCAGAGCACCACGGCGAGGGCCACCGCCAGGCCGAGCATCCCGAAGGTGACGCCGAGGGCCGCGATCGGATCGACGCGCCGGCGCGGCTCTGGGAAATCGATGGTCTGGAAGGCGGCGGCCGGCGGGCTGCCGTAGACGTCGGAGATGTCGCGCTCGCCCAGATCCGGCGCGACGTCGAGGAAGTCCTCGTCGGCGTCCGAGGCGGCGCGGCTCAGGCTGGCCGAGTTCTCCTCCGTGGCGATGGGCTCGAACGGCGGTGGGTGCTCGAGCGCGGCCTTCTTGACCAGCTCACCGCGGGCCTTCTTGCGCTCGGGAAAGACGGCGTCCATCAGACCGGCGAGCGCGCTCGGACCCACCAGGGTGGAGCGGGTCGACAGGAACGCGCGCAGATCTTCGGCGAGGTCGCGGGCGCTCTGATAGCGCTCGCTCGGATCCCGCTCGAGCGCGCGCAGCACGATGCGCTCGAGCTCGGCCGGATAGTCGGGGTGGAAGCGCTTCGGTGATGGGATCACCTTTCGCATCACGCGATCGATCGTCGCGAAGTCGTTGTGGGCCTTGAAGAGGCGCTTGCCGACCGTGGTCTCCCAGAGAACGACACCGAGCGCGAACACGTCGGCGCGACGATCGACAGCCTCGGTGCGGATCTGCTCGGGCGACATGTACGCCGCCTTCCCCTTGCGGACGCCCGTGCCGGTGTGGCTGAGACGGTCGGCCGCCTTGGCGATCCCGAAGTCCACGACGCGCACGATGCCGTCGTAGCCGACGAGCACGTTTTGGGGTGAGACATCCCGATGGACCACGCCCTTCGCGTTGCCGTCGAGACCGCGGAGCTCGTGGGCGGCGTGGAGGCCCTCGGCGGCGCACGAGATCACGTACGCGGCGAGGTCGCGCGGGAACGGGCGCCCCGCCTTCCAGGTGTGGGTCAACAGGCTCGCGAGCGTCTCACCGCTCACATAGTCCATGGCGATGAAGTACTGACCGTCGTGCTCGCCGACCTCGAACGTCTGGACCACGTTCGGGTGGTGGATCATGGCGGTGATACGCGCTTCGTCCAGGAACATGTCGACGAACGCTTGGTTCCGGCAGAGATGCGGAAGCAGCATCTTGATCGCGATCAGGCGCTCGAAGCCGCCCGGACCCTCCGCGCGCGCAAGGTA
This sequence comes from uncultured delta proteobacterium, assembly GCA_963803435.1. Taxonomy (GTDB): domain Bacteria; phylum Myxococcota; class Kuafuiibacteriia; order Kuafuiibacteriales; family Kuafuiibacteriaceae; genus CAWDML01. The sequence continues at coordinate 282,175 of CAWDML010000003.1, forward strand.
CAGAAAGCCCATGCCGCCCGTGCCGAGCTCGCCGAGCACCTGATACCGCCCGACCTGCGTGGGGAGTGGACCGCCCGTCGCCACCGGAAATCGATTATCCGGGGTCGAGGCTCGGCCCGCCAGATGAAAGCAGGCTATGATGCGGTGCTCTGCGCATGATGAAGGGTGCTCATTGTGTGTTTGGGTGGATGTGGGTCGCGCTGGCGCCAATCGCCGCCTGCCACGCGGATCCCTGCAAGGGTGCGCGCCCCACGGTCCACCTGGATTTGGTCCTCGAGGGGGTCACCGCCACCGAGGTGCGGTCCCTCGAGATCCTCCTCGACTCGGGGGAGGACCACTTCCGGCGCGTCTACAATCTCGCTGACCAGCTCGCTGATGGACGCACTTCGCTCAGCATCGAGATTGTCCCCCCGCCGCCGTCCGAGTTCGAGCTGACCTTCGACGTTCGAGGCTTCGACGCGCCCGACGCGACGGGCGCGGTGGTGGCGTCCCGCGTGCTCACGATGGTGGCCGAGCCGAACGGCTGCAACGAGGCCGAGCTGACCCTCAGCCCGCTCCCCGGGAGGGACGCGGGGGTCGACGCCGGCGTCCCGACCAAGGACGGCGGCAGCCCGGACGGGATGACCGACGCGGGGCGCGCGGACGAGGACGGCGGATCGCCGGACGCGGAAACGGCGGACGGCGCCGAGCCGGATGCGAGCGTCGATACCGGAGTGGACGCCGGCTGTCCTGACGACGACTCGGACGGCGTGTGCAACGCAGACGACAACTGTCCCTTCACGTTCAACCCCGGACAGGAGGACTCGGACGGCGTGGCGGCGTTCCCGATCCCGTTCGCGCCGGTCGCCGTCAACGGTGGCGTGCCGGTGCCGGGCTGGACGGAGGACGACGACTCGGTGAGCATCCCGATCCCGTTGACCTTCGACTTCCAGTTCTTCGGCGTGACCCGCACGCAGATCCGTGTCTCGACCAACGGCTTCTTCACGTTCTCCCAGACCCAGGACGACGGCTGCTGCGAAGGACAGGCGATCCCAGACTCGTCGACGCCGAACGAGCTGGTCGCGCTGGCCTGGAGCGATCTCGAGGTGCCCGGATACCAGGCGGATCAGGTCAGGTTCCAGGTCGACGGCGTCCCGCCCGAACGTCGCTTCGTGCTCCTGTTCGATCTCGTCAACGTGTGCTGCGGCACCAACGAGCCACCGGTGAACGTCGAAGCGATCCTGTTCGAGGGATCGAACCGCATCGAGATCCACACGTTCGAGCAACCCCCCAACGACGGCTTCACCCGCGGCATCGAGAGCGCCAATGGAGCTCGGGCGGCCTACCTCCCCGGCGAGGCCGCCGCGGGCTTCGCGCTCTCCGAGGACGCCGTCGCTTTCACGACCGGTCCGCTCCCCGATGGGATCGGCGACGCCTGCGCGAACGCCCACTGACATTCACGAACGATTCGAGTAGGGATCGCTCGGGCGGACGCGGGATGGTGCGGCTTCGACTTCGACCGATGGCGGGCCGGCCGCGCGGACTTCCGATCCCGTCGTACGCGACGACCGGCGCGGCCGGTCTCGATCTGCCTGCGGCCGAGGCGGTCACGCTCGTCCCGGGCGGGTGGGGCGCCGTAGGGACGAAGCTCGAGATCGAGCTCCCGGCGGGGTACGAGGCGCAGGTCCGGCCGCGGTCGGGGCTGGCGCTCCGCCACGGGGTGACCGTGCTGAACGCGCCCGGCACCATCGACGCCGACTATCGGGGCGAGATCCGAATCATTTTGATCAACCACGGGCGCGCGCCGTTCGCGATCACGCCCGGCGATCGGATTGCGCAGCTGGTGGTGGCGCCGGTGGCGCGGGTGGAAGTGGAGGCGGTGGAAGAGACCGATCCGCTCACCCCCACCGCGCGGGGCGCAGGCGGGTTCGGTCACACGGGTGCGTGAGAACAACTATCCCGTGTCGTACCGGTCGTTTGGCGATTGATCTTCGGGTGGTTCCGGTGATTCCTTGGAGGCGGTCCGGCCTCGTTCGGGTTTCACCTTCCCACCGGACCACGGGGAGTCACGATTGCTCTGCTATCGATGCGGGAGTCACGTCCAAGACGGCGCTGAGAAGTGTTGGAACTGCGGAACGATCCTCTCCGCTTCCACGCGGCGCGGAACCTCGACCGCCGAGCTGCGCGCACGCCAGCGAACCGGCAGTCGAGTCTTCGGTGTCGTCTTCAAGATCGGGGATCTGATCGCGAACCGGTACCGCGTGAAGGACATCGTCGGATCGGGGGGCGCGGGCGTCGTGTATCGCGCGCACGATCAGGAGATCGACGTCGACGTCGCGGTCAAGGTCATCAACGCCAAGCTGGTTCAGACCTCCGACGAGCAGCGTCTGTTCTCACGGCAGACGAAGATCTCCCGGAAGCTCTCGCACCAGAACGTGGTCCGCATCTACGACGAAGGCCGCGACGAGAAGCGCCCGTACTTCACGATGCAGTTCCTCGAGGGGCTCTCGCTGCGGAAGATCATCGACCTGCGCAAGGAGAAGAAGCAGACGTTCTCGCTGCCCGAGATCGAGCCGATCTTCAACCAGCTCTGCCAGGCGCTCGACTACGCCCACAAGACCACGTTCCACGGGAATCTGAAGCCGGACAACGTCATCGTGCTTCCGGACCTGCTGAAGATCACCGACTTCGCGCTGCTCCGCGGGCTGCCGCGCAAGCCGTTCCTCGCGATCCAGAAGTCGCGCGGGAGCAACTTCCGGTACCTCGCGCCGGAGGTGCGGCTCGAGGTCCCCGACCTGACCAAGTCGGTCGACATGTACTGCCTGGGTGTCGTCCTCTGCGAGATGCTGACCGGGATCGTCCACGACGACGGGAAGCCCGAGCAGCTCTCCGTCGGGGCCACCGGCCTCGACGCGTCGCTGCTGTCGATCCTCAAGCGGGCGGTGGCGCGGGCGCCGAAGGATCGGTACGGACACGCCGCCGAGATGTACGAGGACGTCCGCTCGGTGCTGAGCAAGAGCGGAGCGAAGAGCACGCGCGTGCCGGCGCCGGTCGCCGATCCCGGGCCGGCGACCGAGGCCCCGACGCAGCGGCTCGACATCCGGAAGCACGGGGACCGTCCGGTCGCCGAGCCGGCCTCTGCGGCGCCCGAGGTCTTCGAGGTGGATCGGCCGGAGGCCCGGATCCAGGCCGCGGAGATGAAGGCCCCGGTCGAGGTCCAGGCGCGGATCGACGTGCCCGAGGCCCCGGAGGAGAAGCCGCGGGAGCCGTCGGAGACGTTCGCGCTGATCGACGACGACATGATCGAGAGCATGACGCCCTCGGTCGCCACTGCGCTGAAGAAGCAGAAGAACGGCGTGCCGACCAACGGTGCCGCGCACGAGGTTCACGCGCCCGAGATCCACATCGAGGAGGAGGTCGAGGACGAGCTCCTGATGGACGCGCCCGAGGTTCAGGAGGGCGAGCCGGCGGCCTTCGCGACCCGGACCGAGCCCGAGGACGAGACGCAGCTCCATGAGGAAGAGGAGCCGACCGAGGCGGCGCTCCTGGAGGAGATCGGCGACTCCGCGATCGAGCTGATCTCGGATCCGCGGGCCACCAACGTGCTGCGGGTCGACAACGAGGGCGGCCGGGTCAGCCAGGTCGAGATCCGGAGCGCGCACCCGACCGTGCAGCCGGTGCCGCTGCCCGACTCCGCGATCCCGGCGCCGGCCTTCTCGCAGGTGGCGCAGGAGGCGACGCGCCAGGGCCGGCTCGACGTGGTCACGCCGGACGTCCCGGTGGCGCCGGCCGTCGTGGTCCGGGGAGCGCCGGAGAACGGCGGAGGCGCCGGGCCCACGATCCCGATCTCGCGACAGGCGACGGAGGCGGTCGTTCGGAAGAAGCCGAAGGAGCGTCCGATGACGCGGCCGCGGATGGTGGCGGCGCAACCCAGCTTGCAACCGGTCGTGTCGACGATCCCGGGTGGCGTTCCTCCGCACTCCATCCTCGAGTCGAGGCCGCCCGAGCCGGTGCGACCCCAGACGATGCCCTCGATGAGCACGTCCGCGACCGGCCTGCCCTACGACCAATTCGCGCCGCCATCGTCGAACAACCGGGTGGTGTACTTCACCGTGGCCCTCTCGCTCTTGGCGGTGCTGGTCGCGATGGGGATCGTGGTCAAGGTCATCAACGACAGCGCGTCGCAACAGATCGCGGCGATGCACACCGAGATCGCCGATCTCCGCAAGGTGGCGCTGCGCGCGGATCAGGCGGAGAAGGTGGCGATGGCGCAGGCCGAGAGCGCCGCCAAGGAGGTCGCCGACGCCGCCAAGCAGGAGGAGGCCGCCCGGACCGCCGCCGCCGAGGCGCAGCGCAAGAGGGGGGAGGCCGAGGCCGCTGCGAAGCGGGCCGACGCCGAGGTCAAGAAGCGCGAGAGCGAGGCCAAGGCCGCCGCCGACGCGCGGGCGCGCGACGAGGCGAGGAAGAAGGCCGAGGAGGCGCGCGCCGAGTCGGAGTCCCGGCGCAAGACCGCCGACGTCGAGGCGAAGCGCGAGAAGGACGAGCGGGATCGGGCCGAGCGCGAGCGCAAGCGCCGCGAGGCCCAGGAGCAGGCCAAGGTCGACGCCGAGCGCCGCGCCGAGTCGGAGCGGGCGGCCAAGCAGCGCGCCGAGGAGAAGGCCGAGCGCCTGAAGGCGGAGCGCGAAGCGGCGGCCGAGGCCAAGGCCGACGCTGCCGAGGCGCAGAAGCAGAAGAAGGCCGACGAGGAGGCGCAGCAGAAGACCGCCGAGGAGGAGCGCCGCAAGAAGGATGAGGAAGACCGGCGCAAGCGGGAGGAGGAGGAGAAGAAGCTGGCGGCGATCGCGCCGGTGGAGGATGCCTCCTGTCCCAAGGGCATGGTGCTGGTGAAGGCGGGCGCGTTCATGATGGGAGCGCCGCGCAACGATCCCGAGCGCAACTTCGGCGACGCCAACTACGAATCTGTCGAGGTCGGCGCCTTCTGCATCGACTACTACGAGTACCCGAACGGCCGGGGCCGCGCGCCCACGACCCGTCTCTCGTTCAAGACCGCCGCCGACCGCTGCAAGAAGCGCGGTAAGCGGCTCTGCAGCGAGGAGGAGTGGGAGAAGGCGTGCAAGGGGCCGAGCGGAAGCCGCTACCCGTACGGCAACGCCTGGAACCCGACGGCGTGCAACACCGAGGACGACGAGGGCAACGATTGGGAGGTCGGGAAGTCCGGAGCGTTCCGCAACTGTCGCTCGGGCTACAACGTCTTCGACATGTCCGGGAACGTGGCCGAGTGGGTCTCCACCCAGGCCGGCGGCCGGGTGGTGGTGAAGGGCGGCTCTTCGGACCGTCCGGGCTACGACGGCCGCTGTGCCGCCCGAAAGAAGGAGAAGCCCACCGCCACCGAGGAGCTCCTCGGGTTCCGCTGCTGCACCGAGCCGAGCAAGTGATCCCGCGCTACACACCGGACGACGTGGGCGCGATCTGGACGGACGCGCATCGGGTCGAGAGCTGGCTTCGGGTCGAGGTCGCCGCCTGCGAGGCCATGGCGGAGCTGAGGCTGATCCCGGAGGCGGACGTGGCCGCGATCCGCGACGCGGCCGCCCGCTGCGACAAGGCGCTCCTGGCCCGAAGGGCCCTCGAGATCGAGGCGGTCACGCGCCACGACGTCATCGCGTTCCTCACCGCGTTCGAGGAGGTGGCCGGCCCGGTGGCGCGGCACGTGCACTTCGGGCTGACGTCGAGCGACGTCCTCGACACCGCGTTCGCGCTGCTGCTCCTGGAGAGCCTCGACATCATCGAGCGCGATCTGGCGGGGCTGCGGGCGGCGATCGGCGTGCGCGCACGCGAGCACGTGCACACGCCGATGATCGGCCGCTCGCACGGGATCCACGCCGAGCCGATCACGTTCGGGATGGTGCTGGCCTCGTGGTACGCCGAGCTCACGCGAAGCCAGCGCCGGCTTCAGGCCGTGCGCCGCGAGATTCGCGGTCGGCAAGCTCTCCGGAGCGGTGGGTACCAACGCGCACCTTCCGGCCGAGGTGGAGTCGAAGACGCTGGCGAAGCTCGGCCTCGCAGTCGAGACGGTGTCGACGCAGGTGGTCGCCCGCGATCGTCACGCGCAGCTCTTCGGGACGCTCGCCACGCTGGCGGCCTCGCTCGAGCGCTTCGCCGTGGAGCTCCGTCACCTCCAGCGGACGGAGGTTCGCGAGGTCGAGGAGCCGTTCGGGCAGGGCCAGAAGGGCTCGAGCGCGATGCCACACAAGCGCAACCCTATCCTCTCGGAGAACGTGACCGGCCTGGCCCGGCTGGTTCGAGGGTGGGCGGTGGCGGCGTACGAAGACGTGGCCCTGTGGCACGAGCGGGACATCTCACACTCGTCGGTGGAGCGGGTGATCGGACCGGACGCGACCGCGACGATCGTGTTCATGCTGCGGCGGATGAAGCGGATCGTCGAGGGCATGGTCGTCCATCCCGAGCGCATGAAGGCGAACCTGGAGCTGATGAACGGGCTGGTCTTCTCGCAGGCGGTGCTGCTGGCGCTGACCTCCCGGGGGCTCGAACGGCAGCAGGCGTACGTGATGGTGCAGCGCGCGGCGATGCGGGTCTGGGACGAGGGGATCGATCTCAAGAGCGCGCTGCTCTCGGACCCTGAGATCCCGCGCCAGCTGGATCTGGCGGCGCTCGACCGCTGCTTCGATCTCGACTACCAGCTCCGCGCCGTCCCCGACATCGTGGCGCGGGCCCTGGCCGAAACGCCCTGAGCTCAGGTCCCCGCCTCCAGCGCCTTCGGTGCCTCCGGCTGCCGCATGGTGAAATAGGCGAGCGCGGTCGCCAGGCGACGCGGAGTGAAACGGATCGACCAGGCCGCCAGCGCATTCGCGAAGCCGGGGACGATCGAGGCCCGCCGTTTCAGCAGGGCGCGAATCCCGATCCGCGCCACCTCGGGGCTCTTCATCATGAACAGCCGCTGGTACAGCGTCGCCTTCTGGCCGGACACCTCCAGGAACTCGGTGGCCGTGACGCCGGGTGAGACCACCGTGCAGCTGACGCCGGTGCCCTTGAGCTCGTAGTTGAGCGCCTCGCCGTAGCTGAGGACGAACGCCTTGGCGGCCGAGTAGGCGGCATAGGTGGGGGTCGGCTGGTACGCGCCGACCGAGGAGACCTGGAGGATGCGGCCGAAGCCGCGCTCGCGCATGCCGCGGGCGAAGAGCTTCGAGAGCTCGACCAGCGTGAGGATGTCGAGCTCGAGCATGGCGCGCTCGCGGTCCCAGGGGAGGTCGACCGCATTGCCGTAGAGGCCGAAGCCGGCGTTGTTCACCAGGACATCAATCGCGCGGCCGCGCTCACCGACCACCTCTCGGTGGAGCTGGGCCGGACCGTCGGCGGTGCCGAGATCCAGGGCGATGACGTCGACCTCCACTCCGTGCTGCGATTGGAGCTCCTCGCCGACTGCGGTGAGGCGGTCCTCGCGCCTTGCCACGAGCACCAGGTTCGCACCCCGGGCGGCGAGCTCCCGCGCGAAGTCGACCCCGAGCCCGCTCGAGGCTCCCGTCACCAGCGCCCATCTTCCACTCAGCTCTTTCATGCGTCTCCTTTATGACCTTGGGTCATTTAATTAATGACCGAAGGTCATATGTCAAGCTTGACTTGCGCGGCTGAACACCTGGATAGTGACCTCGGGTCAGATGCAGAGAGCGAGAAAGGCCGAAGATAGGGCATTTCGGCGAGAAGCGCTGCTGGACGCGGCTCGTGCGCTGTTCGCCACCTCACGGTATCGCGACGTGAAGATGGTCGACGTGGCGCGTCTGGCGGAGGTGGCGAAGGGGACCGTGTTCCTGTACTTCCCGACCAAGGAGTCGCTGTTCCTGGCGCTCTTCGAGGACGAGCTGGTCCGGTGGGCCGACGATCTCGCGAGCGCGCTCTCCCGGACGCGGAGCCGGTCGCCGTCCGGAATCGCCTCGATCATCGTGGCCAGCCTGAAGGGGCGGGATGCCTTCACGCGCTTGCTGCCGCTGGTCGATCACGTGCTGGAGGAGAACGTGGCGGTCGAGCAGATCATCGCGCTCAAGACGAACGTGGTGCGAAAGATGCTGCCGCTGGCGGCGATCGTGGAAGAGCGGCTCGAGCTGTCGCCCAGGAGCGGCGGTCCGTTGCTCCTCGAGATCTACGCGATGCTCCTCGGCCTGGTGCAGCTCTCCGATCCGTGCCCGGCCGCGCGGGCGGCGCTCGAGCAGCCGCACCTCGCACCGCTGGTGCTCTCGCTCGAGGCCGCGCTGGGGCCGGCGCTGACGCGACTCCTCAAGGGCGCCTCGGATGGCTAGATCATCCACGATCACGACTCCAACCGCCGAGCTCCAGCGTCCGCCGAAGCGACGTGAACCATTCCCTGAGTCGAGGTACGAGATCAGATCTCGAGGCGCAGGCCGAGACCCAGGCGCAGGAAGCCGAGGTCGGCCGCGTTGCCCCGCTGTTGGCCGCGGGCCAGCGGTGGGGTGGTTCCGTCGAGGGTGGCGTACACACCCAGCCAGGCGAGGAGGTCGAGCGTGGTCGCCAGGCCGGCCGCGAAGGACAGGCCGTCGCTGTGGAGCGACCGGCCCGAGGACGGGTCGCAGGTGGCGCGGCAGGGCGCGAGGAACGGCGTGTATTCGAAGCGGCGGATCAGGGCGATGCCGGTGCCCGCGTGTCCTTCGATCGTGAACCGCGCGAAGCGTATCCGCGCGCCGAACACCAGGTGGAGCTGGGTCTGCTCGCCGATGGTCTGGTAGCCCGGCTCCTCGGAGCGCTCGCGCGTGCGAGCCCAGTGGAACGTGAGGCCCCAGTAGAACGGATTGAAGAGGAGGCACACGTCACCAGCCGGCCCGTACCAGACCGAACCGTCCGAGCCGATCGCCAGCTCGGCGCGGCTCCCAACGCGGAGGAAGTCATGCGTGGGCGTCGCGTGCGCTCGAGCCTCGGCGGCCACGGCCGGATGGTGGGCCACCTGCGGCGGCTGGAAGACGGGCCGGGGTGGGACCGCCAGGAGGAGACCGAGGAGCGCGGGGCTCACAGCGACTCCAGGTAGCTCTCGAGATCCGAGAGCTCGGCTTCGGAGAGGCGGGAGGTGTCGCCCATGACGCCGCTCCTCGACAGCTCCAGCACGCCGTGGAGCGTGGCGACCGAGCCGTCGTGGAAGTAGGGCGCGCTCGCGGAGACGCCGACGAGGCTGGGGGTCTGCGCACCCTCGAGGCCCAGCATGTCGTGGAAGCCGTTGTCGGTGAGCGCGGGCCCGCCATGGCAGCCGGCACAGCCGACGTCGGGGCGATGGAAGAGCTCGTCGCCGCGCTGGACCCCCGCGTCGAGGCTCCCGCGCCGGCGGGTGTCGGGCGAGGGGACGGTGTCGAGGAAATCGGAGACCTGGTCGGCCTCGGACTCGGTCAGACCAGCGCCGCCGCTCATGCCTCGGCTGGTGAAGATCGCGTTTTCGCGCACCGTGGCGCGCTCGCCCTGCCAGCGGTAGGGCGCCGTCAGCGCCAGCTCGCCGGCCAGCGAGGGCGTCTGGCGCAGGCCCTTGGCGAACGTCCAGGTGATGCCGTCGTCGCGGCCGCCGAAGTGGCAGAGTGCGCAGGACAGGCCGTTCGAGGTGACGCGCGGATCGACGCCCTCGTAGAAGCTCCGAAGACCGGCCGCGAGCTCGGGGGCGAGCCGCGAGGGCGCCACCTCGAGGCCCGGCTCGGCGGAGCTGAGCTCGAGCTCCCGCATCCCGAGGCTCTCCTTCGACGGCATCCACTCGGCCGGTGCGACGCGGACCAGCGTTCGATCGAGGAAGCAGTAGACGACGGCCTCGTCGGGGCTGATGAACGCGGCGGCGGTGGGTCCGGCGTCGACGTGGAGCCCGCGGACCGGGCGGGGATCGAAGCCGACGTGGGCGGTGCCCTCGAAGAGCGACCAGCGCGTTCCGTCGTTGGGTGCTCGGCGCTCGGCGACGCTGGCCTCGGGGCGCGGATCCGCGACGACGATCGCGTGCCCGGTCTCCAGCGGCACCAGCAGCGCGTCGCCCGTCGGTGAGACCACGGCGGCGGCGGGATAGCCGGAAGCCGCGCCGCTGTACACGCCGATGACGGCGGTCTGGTCGGTGCGGGGCTGGCCGCCCGCGTCGAGCGCCACCACCACAATCGAGGGCTCGAGGTTGGTGTGGACGGAGTAGTAGTAGTCGCCCTCGGTGAAGTCGAGGATCGGCGTGACGTTGTCAGCGAAGTAGCCGGGGAGCAGGAGCTCCTGCCCGTCGGGGGTGACGGTGGGATCCCCGCTCAAGCGACGGACGAAGCGGATACGCTCCGAGCCGAGGTCGTAGCCGGACAGCCGCTCGGGGAGCGCGATCGGCTGGGCGGCCGACCTGCCGGCGGCCAGGTCGATGGTGTAGGCCGCGCCGTCGCGCGCCGAAGCGACGTAGAGCGTGCTTCCGCTGGGATGGATCGCGAGCCAGCGCGGCTCACCGGGCACCCACCATCGGCGGAGCGGGACCAGCGCGCGCGCGTCGATCTCGATGATCTCCTCGCCGAGCGCGGCGGCGACATAGACGCGATCGCCGAGGGCGACGATGCCGAAGGGCTCGGCCGAGGTGGGAATGTCTCCGAGGCTGGCGAGCGTGGGATCGAGGACCTCGACGGCCCGCGCGTTGCGCAGGGTGACGAAGAGTCGGCCGTGCGCGCGGGCGATCCGGGTGGGCTCTCCCGCGAGGGCGCGCTCGAGCACTGCGCCCGTGTCGAGGTTGACGGCGGCCACCGTGCCCTCGATGGGATCGACGGCGTAGACCGTCCGGCCGTCTTCGGCGGCCACCAGCGCCTGGCTCCCGTACGGGCCGCCCTCGGTCGGGATCTCGTTCGACCCGCAGGCGGCCAGGATCAGCAGCAGACTCGTCCGTTGATGCATGCGTGTGCCTCCGCGGGATGAGTGGCGGGAGGGCGGTGAACCTTACGAGTGTTTCGCGGGTCAGTTCTGAAACGGATCGTCGCCGTCGAGGAGCGCGGAGAGGCCGTAGGAGGCGCCGCCGAGGGCCAGGCCGGCCACCAGCTGGATCCAGGGGAAGTCGTCGTCCTCACCGATGAAGAGCGTGCCGAGCGACCAGGCCAGCCCGGCGACGGCGAGGCTGTAGCCGAGCGGCGCGAAGAGCACCGAGCCCCGGTTGACGTCGTCGTCGAACGTGGGCGCACGCCCGGGCCGATAGCCCCCGAGCTTCGTGAACTGCGAGTTGCTGCAGCCCGTCTCCATGCCCTCGAGGGTGGGACAGTAGGTCTTCACGCTGCCGTCCGCGGTCGCCAGGGCGGCTCCGGCGATGGCTGCGCCCGCGACGGCCACCGCCGCGCCGCCCCACAAGAGTCCCTGTCGGAACGCGGTGGTGACCGGCGAGCCGCTCTCGATCAGCTGGACCGAGAGGCGCGTGGGCTTGCCGCGCTCGACGTCCACCTTGGTCTCGTAGGTGCGATACGCGGGGTGCTCGAAGTGGAGGAGGTGGCTGCCGGCCGGCACGTTGAGCACGCGGGTCACGCCGCTCGCGGTGGTCCCGATGGCTGTGCCGTCCACGGATACCCCGGCGCCGGCGACGGTGGTCTCGATCTCGACGGACCCGTACGGCTCCCAGTCGCCGCTGTCGTTGAGGTGGCGCCGCAGCTCGGTCATGAACCAGTCCTCGAGGAAGTGCTGCGCCTCCTCCTCGCTCTTGAGATCGTGCTCGACCGGCTTGCCGATCAACGCGTACTCGTTGATCCGAGCCTCGGTGGCGCGCTCCCATCCCGGCCGCTCGCGGAGCGCCTCGTGGTAGTACTCGAGCGCGATATCCGTATCGATCATCGTGATCGACAGTCGATCGGACTCGTCGAGGGTGAGGTTCGAGAGCACCAGGAGATAGGGCGCGTAGACGATCTTCTTCTTCTTCAGATACGCGAGATGCTCGTCGAACGGCGCGATGGTGCCGTTGGGGAGGAGGTACACCGCGCGGTTGTAGTCGGTGCGCACCTGCTGAACCATGCACCCGAGCTGGCCTTTGCACTCGGCGACGGCGAGCGGATCGACGATCTCGAGCTCGAAGTCGGTATGCTTCGCGAACAGCTCCGAGGCGATCCGGATGATCTCGGAGCTCGACGTGTTCGCGACGTTGCCGCTGGGCGTGATCAGCAGGAAGGCGAGGGGCTTGCGATTGCTGGGGAGGATCAGATCGTTGCCGCCCGGACCCTCCCCGGCGCGGGCGGTCGCGGCCAGAGGGACGAGGAGCGCCAGCACGAGGGCGGAGAGGGCGCGCATCCGCGCAGAATCCTAGTGCAGGCGGGTCACTCGGGGAAGCGGACGCCGTGGAGCTTTCGCGTGGCCAGGATCGTCTGGAGCTCGACGATCCGACCGGCGGCGTCGAGCTCGAGCCGGAAGGCCATCCGGGTCGCCTCGCTGGGAAGGCCCGGCTCCATCACGGCCAGGACCGCGGGGAACCCGTTGAGCTGGCGCAGGTCGAACCAGAGGGGTGAGCCGCGGCGCGCGGCCAGGTTGCGGAAGAGCTTGAGCACCCTCCCGCGTCCCACCACGGTGATCTTGGCCGCCATGAACTCGCCGCCGCCGTCGGAGGTCGCGCGCACGTCGTCGGCGAGGAGGCGCTCGAGGCCCGCGACGTCGTCGCTCTGCAACAGCGTGAAGAACCGGGTGAGCGCCTCGAAGTGCGCGAGCCGCTCGGCCTCGGTCGGTACGGAGCGGCGCCGGTCGTAGGACTCCATCTCCTTCTTCGCGCGGTGGAGCGTCGTCTTGATGTTGGCCTCGGAGAGATCGAGCGCGACGCTGGTCTCCTTGACGGAGTAGCCGAAGACCTCGCGGAGCAGGAGGACCGCTCGCTTGGTGGGGGTGAGCGCCTCGAGCGCGAGGAGGAACGCGAAGGAGACGCTCTCCATCAGGTCGTAGCGCGCCTCGGTGCTGGCGCCGTCGGACATGATCGCCTCGACCGAGGGTTGAGGCTCCGCGCCGGTCTCGAGCAGGCCCGGCAGCCAGGTCCCGTGGTAGCCCCGGCGCCGGCGGCGGCGGAGGAGATCGCGGCTGAGGTTGATCGCGACCTTCACCAGCCAGGGCGCGAGCGGCGCGTCGAGCCGGGCCGGGGGACGCTCGAGGGCGCGCGCGAACGTGTCCTGCACCAGATCGTCGGCGTCGGCGGCGCTCCCGGTCATGCGATAGCAGAGCGCCCAGATGGCCCGGTGGTGGGCCTGGTACGCCTCCCGATAGAGCTCCGTCGTCATGCGGCTTTGACCGAGACGCGCGCCGCAATCGCGTGCGCCGCGCCACGGGCCGACGCGAGCGACGCGTCGGCGAGGAAGCCCGAGTCTCCCACCCAGTCGCCCGCGACGAACAGGCCGTCGACCTCTGGCACCGCCACCGGCGGCCGACGCTCGCCGGGAACGACCAGCGCGTGCGCGACGGTGATGCTCGGGAGGTGCTGCTTCTTCACCAGGTGGTCGCGCCAGCCCGGCTGGAGGCGGTCGAGGTGGGCCTCGAGCTCGGCCTCGTGGGCCTTCGCATCGTGCGCGTCCTCGGGTGTCAGGTAGAGCATCGCGCTCACCAGTGAGCCGCCCGCGGGCGCGACGTCCGCGCTGTCGGAGGCGACGGAGAAGTACGTCGGGCGATCGAGGCCGCACACGAACTTGACCTTGGGATTGATCCGGCAGTCGAGGGCGACGTCGAGCACGGCCGCCTTGATCGGGACGGCCCGCGCGGCGAACGCGGCGAGGCTGTCCGAGCCGGATAGACGGGCGGCGATGTCCGGCCCGCCGGCGGCGATCAGGACGGCGCGGGCGGCGATCGTCTCGCCGCCGGCGATCAGGCCTGCGACGTGACCGTTCTCGGTGGAGATCGCCTCGACGCGCGCGCCGCGGACAATCTCGACACCGGCGGCGGTGGCCGCGGCTTCCAGGCCGTCGACGATCGAGCGCCAGCCTCCGTCGACGTAGGTCACGCCGTCGAACGCGGCGGTCTTGAGCTGGTCGGCCGCCACCGCCGCCGAGAGGCGATCCTGCGCGGCCGTATAGGTCGCCACGCGGGTGATCGCGGCGATCACCCGGCGCGCGTGGAGGTCCTTGATCGTGGCGAGCCACTCGGTCGTCGATCGACCCTCGAGCGTCCGGGGGTCGAGCGCGAGGAGAGAGGTCATGACGCGGGCCAGCTCGACCTTTCCCCCCAGGTCGAGCGCGCCGGTGGTCAGGAGAGACACGAAGCCGCCCGGGAGCGCGTGGAGCTGCTCGCCATCGAGTGCGTACGAGCCTGCCGCGGAGACACGGTGCCCCGGGATCGGGATCGCCAGCTCTTGCAGGAACTGCTCGCCGGCCTTCTTGCGGTAGAGGGCGTGCGGGCCGACGTTGAAGGCGTAGCCCGCCTCGCGATCGGTGCGGGCGCGACCCCCGAGCCCGTCCGAGCGCTCGAACACCGCGCAGGTGGAGCCCAGGCGGGCCAGCTGGGTTGCGGCGGCCAGGCCCGCCAGCCCGCCCCCGATGATCGCTGTGTCGTAGGACCTTTTCATTCGAACCCTCCGACGGCTCCACGCCTCGGGGCGGCGAGAGGTTACGGCCCGCCGAAGAATCGTAAAAGTGCCGCGCTCACGGGAGCTTGAACGCCGTGGCATCGACGCTCTTGAGGGCCCGCGTCTCCTCGAAGGAGATGTGGTGGCCGCTCTTCTCGTCGACATGGTCGTGGGCCAGCACCAGCGGGCCGACCGGATGGTAATCCTCGAAGGTGACGCCCTCGATCTCCTTTTCACCCTCGAGCAGCATCTCCCAGCGGACGATCCGGTCGGCCTCGGTGTTGACGTACAGCCAGTAGGTGTCGCCCGGCGTGAGGCCGACGCGATCGAAGCTGATCTTGAGCACCTGGTGGGACTCGCCCTTCCACTCGCGAGGCGGGAGCACCTCGAGCTTGGTGCCCGGATCGAAGAGCTTGAGCGGTACCATGAACCAGTAGGTGTCGTTGATGAAGCGACCGTAGGCCTTCTCTGAGAGATCCTTCTGGGCGTCGCCCTCCGCGCGCGCGCCGTCGATCGTGCCCTCGGCGGTGCGCGCACCGGTGTCGAGCAGGGCGTCGTAGTGCTTGCCGTCCTTGGCGGTCCAGCTGACGCGGTCGCGGCCGTGGACCAGATCCCACTTGTGGTCGGCGGCGAAGAGCCGTCCGGTCTCGTTGCTGACGACGAAGCGGAAGTCGATCTCGGCGACCTCGTGGAGCTGATCAGCGCCGGCGGCGCGCCCGATCTCCGCGGCCAGGTCGTACGCGGGCCCGCGGATCATCGACGCGGGCTGGGACGACGGCGTCGGCGGCGGGCTCTTCTGAGCGGCACAACCGCCGCACAGCAGCATCACTTGAAGCGAAAGTTGTACTCGTCGATCGAACTGTACTGGTTCGGCCATCGCAGGCCGTGAGCCTGCTCGTAAGCGGCGTGGCGAGTCCAGTACGGATCGAACAGGTGGGCCCGCGCCAGCACGCAGAGATCGGCGCGCCCGGCCGCCAGAATGCTGTTGACGTCGGCGTAGGAGGTGATGTTGCCGACGGTCATCGTCGGGATCCCCGCCTCGAGACGGATGCGCTCTGCGAAGGGCGTCTGGAAGAGCCGGCCGTAGACGGGTCGCTGGTCGGGGACCGTTTGTCCCGCCGACACGTCGACGATGTCGCAACCCGCGCGCGCGAACGCCCGGGCCAGCTCCACCGCGTCCTCGGCGGAGAGCCCGCCCGGGGCCCAATCGGTCGCCGAGATGCGGACGGACATCGGACGGTCCGGCGGGCCACACCGCACGCATGGCGTCGAACACCTCGAGCGGGAATCGCGGCGCGGTTCTCGAGCGGGCCGCCGTAGTCGTCGTTCCGCTGGTTCGTGAGCGGCGAGATGAAGCTGGCCAGGAGGTAGCCGTGGGCGGCGTGAAGCTCGAGGAGATCGAAGCCGGCCTCGATCGCCTGCTCTGTCGCGCGCACGAACTCGGCCTTCACACGGGCGATGTCGGCGCGGGTCATCTCGCGGGGGATCTGGCTGCTCGGGGAGGTAGGGGATCGGGGAGGCCGAGATCAGCGGCCAGTTCCCGTCGGCGAGGGGCCGGTCCGGCGCTTCCCATAGCCGCTGGGTCGAGCCCTTTCGTCCGGCGTGCCCGAGCTGAATCCCGATCTTGGCCGGGCTGTTCGCGTGGACGAAGTCCACCACGCGACGCCACGCCTCGGTGTGCTCGGGCAGGTACATGCCGGCGCATCCGGGCGAGATGCGACCCTCGCGGCTCACGTCGGTCATCTCGGCCATGACCAGCCCGGCGCCGCCGATCGCGCGGCTCCCCAGGTGCACCAGGTGCCAGTCGCCGATCGTCCCGTCCTCGGCCGAGTACTGGCACATCGGTGAGACGACGACCGGTTCTCGAGCCGCATCTCGCGCAGCTGGAACGGCGTGAACATCGGCGGGGCGGCTGCCGGCGCCCTGTTGCGAACTCGCCGTCGACGCGGCTCGACCAGCGCCGGATCGCGGACTCGCAGGTTGTCGTGGGTGACCCGCAGGGAGCGGGTGAGGAGGCTGAAGGTGAACTGCAGCGGGCTGAGGGCCAGGTAGCGCTCGGTGTTCTCGAACCACTCCAGGCTGACCTGAGCGGCGCGCTGGAGGCTGTCGACGGACGGGGCGCCGGTCGGCCTCGTAGCGCCGCAGCGCGACCTGCACATCCTGATCGTCTCTCGAGCGCTCGACCGAGCGCGATCGCGTCCTCCATGGCGAGCTTGGTTCCGGAGCCGATGGAGAAGTGCGCGGTGTGGACCGCGTCTCCGACCAGCACCAGGTTCCGATGGTGCCAGCGCGCAGTCTTGACCGTGGGGAAGCGGCGCCAGATGCGATCGGTTCTTCAGGAGGCGGTGGCCGGCGAGCTCGTTTCTCGAAGAGCCGCTCGCAGTAGGCGATGGTCGCGTCCTCGTCCTCGGCCGCCAGCCCGGAGCGCGCGAAGGTCTCGGCCGTGCATTCGACGATGAACGTCGACATCCCCTCCTCGTAGCGGTACGCGTGCACGCGCCAGAGCCCGGCGTCGTCCTCCTCGAAGTAGAAGGTGAAGGCCTCGAACGGGAACGTGGTGCCGAGCCAGACGAAGCGGTTGGGCCGCAGGTCGACGGTCGGCCCCAGCTCGGCCGTGAAGGCGTCGCGGATGGCGGAGTTGGCGCCGTCGGCGCCGAGGACCAGGTCGTGCTCGCGCATGAGCGCTCGGAAGTCGCGGACCTCCGTCTCGAAGCGGAGGTCGACGCCAACCTCTGCTGCGCGGGCGGACAGAATCTGGAGTAGCCGCATCCGCGACATGCCCGAGAAGCCGTGCCCCGTGGAGCGCACAATCTCGCCCTTGAAGTGCGTGTCGATGTCATCCCAGTGGGCGAGGCTCTTCCGGATGTCCCGGTCGCTCTCCGGATCTGCGGCTTCGAGGTTCTCCATGGTGGCGTCGGAGAACACGACGCCGAATCCGAAGGTGTCGTTCATCCGGTTGCGCTCGAAGACGACGACGGCGTCGCGCGGGTGACGCTTCTTCCAGAGGAGGGCGAAGTAGAGACCGGCGGGCCCACCACCCACGACCGCGATCTTCACGGAGCAGGCTTAGCACCAATCAGCGAGCCATGCGACTGCAGGCGACTCCTGCTACGAGCTCAGGCCGTATCGCTCCGCCGGCTTCTTCGTCTCCTCGCGCCAGCCGCGGAGGCGGTACTGGATCTTCCGGACGCTCATCCCCAGCATCTTCGCCGCGCGGCTGGTGCTTCCTCCGACCGCCTTCAGCGTCTCCAGGATCGCGTAGCGCTCGAGGTCCTGGATGGTCGAGCCGGGGATCCGGATCCCGGTCTTCGGCATGGCGATGATCCGGCTGCCCAGCGACTCGGCCGCCGTCACTAGCGGCTCGCGGTCCGCCCCGACCAGCGCGGGATCGACGATGATGAGGTCGGGGGACCAGGTCGCGACGAGCTCGAGGGCCTCGTCGCCGTTGGCGGCGCGGCGAACCTCGGCCTGATCGGCGCCGGCGGCGACCCACTCTTCGAAGGGGCCAACGATTAGAATTCTCATGCCGGGACAACACGTCGAGGGACGCCGTCCTTCCTGCCCCGGTTCCGTGCCGGCGGTCTCCAAACCCCGAGAAGCCAGGTTATGCTGATCCAGATAGATGCGGTGGCTCCCGTTTCTCGTGTTCTTCTCGGTGGTCCTCGGCATCGATGTTTCGGCTCACTGGTACATCTACCAGCGACTCTGCGCGGATCCGGGGTGGCCGCCCGAGGTGCGTACGGTCGGCGCTTTGGTGCTCGGGGTGCTCGCGCTGCTGCTCCCTGCGGGGCTGCTCGCGTCTCGCACGCTCCCGCGGCGGCTGGCGCGGCCCCTCGCCTACCTCGTGTACGTGTGGATGGGATCGGCGTTCTACTTCGTGGTGATCCTCTTCTCCCTCGACGTAGCGCGGCTCCTCCTCTCGTGGATGGTGGACGGCTGGGATCACCTGGCCGCGGCCCGCACCGGGGCGCTGGTCGCGTCCGCCGGGACGACCGCGCTCACGATCTCGGCGCTCACCTCGGCGCTCTCGGAGATCGAGGTCCGGGAGGTCGAGGTCGGCCTCGAGCGGCTCCCGCGGGCGCTCGAGGGCATGACCCTCGTCCAGCTCTCCGATGTGCACGTGGGCCCGACGATCGGTGCGCGTTTCGTCCGCTCGATCGTGGACAAGACGAACGCGCTGGCGCCCGACGCCATCGTGATCACGGGGGATCTGGTGGACGGATCGCTCCGTGAGCTGCGTGAGCACGTGCAGCCGATCGCAGGGCTGGCGGCCCGCTTCGGCGTCTACTTCGTCACCGGCAACCACGACTTCTACTCCGGGGCGCAGCCATGGATCGAGGAGCTGAGGCGGCTCGGGATCCGCGTGTTGATGAACGAGCGGGTGGCGCTCGGCGATCAGGCCTCGATCGATCTGGCCGGCGTGCACGACATCTCCTCCGGCATCAGCGACGTCGAGCGTGCCTGCGCCGGACGCGATCCCGAGCGGGAGCTGGTACTGCTCGCGCATCAGCCCCGGTCGATCATCGAGGCGGCGCCCCATCGGCCCGGGCTGGTGCTCTCGGGTCACACGCACGGCGGACAGCTGTGGCCGTTCGGAAAGCTGGTCGGGCTGCAGCAGCCGTATGTCGCCGGGCTCCACCAGCACGACGAGCACAGTCAGATCTACGTCAGCCGCGGCACCGGATACTGGGGACCGCCGATGCGGTTGGGCGCCCCCGCGGAGATCACGCGGCTGGTGCTCAGGAGGCGCTGAGCCTGCGGACGGCCTCCGAGAGGAGCGCGACGCCGAAGCCGGTGCCGCGCTCACCGCGGAAAGCGGGACCCGCCAGGTCGACGTGGACCCATTTCACCCCGGTCTCGTCGATGTGGTTGTAGACGAACTGGGCGGCGCAGCTCGACTGCGCGTTGGCGCGGTTCTTCACCGAGTTGCGCATGTCGGCGATCGGGCTCTTGAACTCGGCCTGGTAGAACTCGGGCGCGAACGGCAGCGGATGGACCAGATCGCCGGTGTCGCGGCCAACCTTCACGAACAGCTGCTCGAGGGCCTCGTCGTTGCTGACGACGGCCGCGTGCATCATGCCGGTGGAGATCAGCTGAGCGCCGGTGAGCGTGGCGGCGTCGAACACGTGCGTGGCCCGAAGCTCGCGGGCGGCCCAGGAGACGCCGTCGGCGAGGAGGAGGCGGCCCTCGGCGTCGGTGTTGTTGATCTCGACGGTCTTCCCCGAGTGCATCGTGAGGATGTCGTCGGGCTTGTACGCCGCCGGTCCGATGGCGTTCTCGGCGAGGCAGAGGATCAGGCTGAGCTCGCAGGCGGTCCCTTCACCCGCCAGGGCGCGGAACGCGCCGAGCACCGCGGCGGCCCCGCCCATGTCGGACTTCATGGTCTCCATCATTCCACGCTGCTTGAGGTGCAGGCCGCCGGTGTCGAAGGTGACGCCCTTGCCGACCAGCGCCACGTGCAGCTTCGTCTTCTTCTTGGGCCGGTAGTGGGCGACCAGCATCCGCGGCGCCTCCTCGGCGCAGCGGCCGACCGAGTGAATGCCGATCAATCGCTTGGCCAGCAGCTCCTTGCCGACCAGCTGCGTCACCTTGACGGCTTCGATCTTCGAGAGTCGCTTGTGCGCCTCCTTGGCCAGCGCCGCAGGGTTGAGGTCGGTCGGCGGCGTGTCCACCAGCACCGCCGCCTGGCGCGCCAGCTCCATCACGCTCTTTGCGAACTCGGGGATCGCGATCGGCTTCCCATGCGTGTCGAAGATGGAGACGGTGAGCCGCGCGGTCTCTTCGTGGGACGACTTCTGGGAGAACAGCGGCAGGGCGCGTCCGATCGCGTTGAGCGCGGCCAGCACGTGCGTCGGTTCGTCGAGGAAGAGCGCGATCGCAGGCTTGTCCTTGCTCGCGATCGACGAGGACTGGACGACCCGACAGATCGCCTCGGCGCGGGTCGGGGTGTTGTATCGCGAGACCTCGTCGGGGAGCACGCCGACCACGACGCGCGACGGTTTGCCGTCCACCAGGCTGGAGGCGGTCGCCCCGCAGTCGCCGGGCGGGGTGTCCTTGCCGAGCTCGACGAGGACCTTCCGAGCCGCGGCCGAGAAGAGATGGGGGAGCTTCTTCTCGGTGAACAGGGCCTTGGGGGCGACGACCAGCAGGCTCGAGACGGCCTTCAGGTCCTTGGCGAACGCGATGCGAACCACGGCGTGGGGACTACCACGGTCTCAACGTGGGACGTAGCCCCTGCCTTCGGGGAGGACCAGGAACTCGCCGTCCCGAAGGCCGGCCTCGACGACCGCCTTCGAGAGCTCCTGGACCGGCTCGGTGAAGCCGTCGTCGGCCTGTGCGAACGTTCCGAAGTGGATGGCGATGCTCGTCCGGGCGTGGAGCTCGCGGTGGGCCTTCACGGCCTGCGCCGGGTCCATGTGGATGGGGTGCATGAACCACCGCGGTCGATAAGCGCCGATAGGGAGGAGGGCCAGCCGGAGGGGGCCGAGGCGCCGCCCGATCGCCGCGAAGTGTGGGCCGTAGCCCGTGTCGCCCGCGAAGAGCACGCGCCCGGAGGGGCCGCTCAGCACGAAGCCGGTCCAGAGCATGGTGTTGCGGTCGAACAGCCCGCGCCCGGAGAAGTGCTGCATCGGCACGGCGGTGAGCCGGACGCCGGGCGCGACGGAGGCCGCGCTCCACCAGTCGAAGTCGCGGGCGTGGTCGATGCCGTTCGCGCGGAGGAAGTTCGCCGTGCCGAGGCCTGCGGCGATCTTGGCGTGGAAGCGCTCGGCCAGCCGGTGCAGCGTCGAGAGGTCGCAGTGATCGTAGTGGTTGTGGCTGATCAGGATCAGATCGATCGGCGGTAGATCCTCGAACCGGACCCCGGGTGGTCGGACGCGCTCGACTCCGGGCAGCCCGGCCGGACCGACGCTCTCGGACCAGACCGGATCCGTGAGCACGTTGAGGCCGTCCATCTGGATCAGCACGGTGGCGTGGTTGATGAAAGTGACACGGAGCCGGCCCCGCCCCACGCGCTCGGGGGGCTTGGGGCCCGGCTGGACGTCGAGGTGGTCCGGCCACTCACCGCGCTCGCGGGTGAAGAGCCACTTCACCAGCGAGAAGAAGCCGCGCGAATCGTCGGGGGTCAGGCGGGGGTTGAAGAACGCCTCGCCGTCGAAGTGATCCGTGCGCGGGCCGCGATACGGGCGCGTCGAGTACAGCGAGCAGCCGCCGAGGACCACCAGGGCGAGCGCGAGCGAAGCCTGCGTCACGGGGAGGTCTGGGCGATCGGGAGGCGGATCGTGAAGGTGGTGCCGCGGCCGACCTCGCTCTCTACCGCGATGTCGCCGTTGTGGTCGTTGATGATGCGATAGCAGATCGAGAGCCCGAGCCCCGTTCCCACGCCGACGCCCTTGGTGGTGAAACCGGGATCGAAAATCCGCGGCAGGACCTCGGACGGGATGCCGCTGCCGTTGTCGGAGATGCGGACCACCGCGTGAGTGTCCTCGGCCCGGGTCTGGACCGTGATCTTGCCCTGGGCCTCGATCGCGTGGGTCGCGTTGACGAGCAGGTTGAGGAAGACCTGGTTGAGCTGGCCGGGGTAGCACGAGATCTTGGGGAGCACCCCGAAGTCCTTCTCCAGCTCGATCCCCTTCTTGAGCTCGTGCTGCAGGAGCACCAGCGTGTCCTCGATGCCGGCGTGGATGTCCGTGAGCTGGAGGTCGGCCTCGTCGAGGCGCGCGAAGGTCTTCAGCCGCTTGACGATGCCGGTGACGCGCATGCTGCCCGACTCGATCACGCGCAAGCCATCCTGCAGCACCGCCATCGAGCGCTTGACGGCGGGTTCGTGGAGGATCTCGGGGTGGTTCTTCTCCAGGTCGCCGCGCATGCGCTCAACGGCCTTGGCCAGCGAGTCCCGCATGCTGTGGATCGCGCCGACGGGCGTGTTGATCTCGTGGGCGACGCCGGCGACCAGCTGTCCCAGCGAGGCCATCTTCTCGGACTGCACCAGCTTGGCCTGGGCGTGCTTGAGGTCCTCGTGCGCCGCCTGCAACTCCGCGAGCACCGCCTCGCGCTTCTTGCCGGCCTCCAGCTCGATCTCCTTGCGCACGTTCTCGGCCTCGAGGCGCTCGCGCTCGAGCAGCTCCTCCTTCGAGCGCCGCTCCTGGACGAGCGTGAGCGTGGACAGCTCTCTGACCTGATTGAGCTGGTCCCGCAGGCGCTGGTTCATGCGGGCGATGCGGCGCGCCAGGTAGATCGACATGGAGAGGAGCAACGCCAGGAAGCCGTACAGGTAGACGGCGTTCGGGCGCCGGCCGCCTTCTTCCTTGAGGATCAGCGGGAGCATCTGGGCGAGACCGGCCGCGATCGAGAGCGCGCCCCCCACCACGATGATCCAGGCGTCCTCCTTCTTGTCGAGCATCGCCTTGAACAGCACCCGAGCGGGCTCGAGGAACGTCAGCGAAGCGAAGATGTAGACGACGCGGAAGGAGAGCCAGTAGGAACCCACCGCCATCAGCGCGCCCAGACCCGCCACCAGCCAGAAGTAACGCGGGAGGCGCCGCATGAAGACCTGGTAGTAGAAGGAGAGCGAGAACACGACCGTGCAGATCAGCGAGATCTTGAACAGCGTGGTCATCATTCGCGCCTTCTCCATCTCTTCCACGAAGGACCACTGGCGGGAGAAGGTGGCGATGCCTGTGACGCTCAGGGTGGCCAGCGCGAAGTACAGGTTCTCGGGCCGGCGGCGGGTGAAGAGGAAGATCAGGAGGTGGAGCGTGGCCAGCACCAGGGCTGCGCCGGTGAAGAACTCGTGGAGCCCGTGGAACTCGAGCTCGCGCCGCGAGCGAAACTCGATCGAGCGCTCGGGTTCGCCGATCTCGAGGTCGGTTCCGCGAAAGAAGCCGACCTGCTGCGCGTAGCCCAACGATTCAGTCGCGTAGCGGAGGGCGAGCAGGTGCGAGCCCGGCTCGGCGATGGAGAAGATGATCGGGACGCGCGCGTCCATGACCAGCGGCTCCGGCGGTACCGCGTGCCCGTCCTCGATCAAACCCCGGCGGTAGATCGCGCGGCCGTCGAGGTAGATCTCGGTGGCGCCGTGGATTGAGGCCCACAGCGCCAGCGGCCGGCGGGTGAGCTCGGGGGCCACGTCGATCCGCGTGCGGAACCAGGCGGCGCCGATCCATTCGCCGGGGAAGCGGTCGTCGGGGGCGAGAAACGGCGAGACCTCCATCCAGTCCGAGTCGTCGGTGCCCGGCTCGGCCCACGCCGGGTCGTCCCCTGGATGGTAATGCCACGGGAAGTCGAGGGATACGGTCCCCTCCGGGCCCGCGATCGCCGCCTCGTCGAGGTGGAACGCCGGCAGGGCCCCCAGGACGACGAGAAGCCACTGCATCGCTCCGTTCTAGGTCGGACGTCGCCCGGTGGCAACGCGTGCGCTCTCGCGGGAGGAGCCCGTATCATGGGGGGCGTGCGGACCTCGCTGCTGGCCGCGCTCGTGCTCTGCGGGTGCCTGGAGAAGATCGGGGTTGGGGATCCGGATGCCGCCGGGGCGCCGCAGGACGCGTCAGACGTGCGTGATGGTGCGGAGGCGGACGATGCCGCGCGTCCCGGCGACGCGGGGGAGGACGCCGGTACGCCGCCCAAGGTACCGCTTCGCTTCGGGACGATGACGCTCCCGGCGGGCACGATCGCCGTCACCACGATCTGGGGTCGCTCGGCGTCGGAGCTGTACACCGGGACGACGAACGGAAACGTGCTCGCGTTCGCTCCAAGTGCGGGCTGGCAGGTGGTCTGGCACGAGCCCAGCAACTTCGGGATCCAGCGCATCCGGGGGACGGCGCAGACGATCTTCGTGGCGAGTGATCACACGCTCTACGTGCATGCGCCGGGGATCGGGCAGAACGTCCGCTCGTTTCCGGTCGGCACCGCGATCCACGACCTGCTGGTGGTCTCCGACACCGAGGCCTACCTGGTCTCGGACCAGCAGAACGGCCGCGCCGTGTTCCGCTTCGACGGCACCGCGGTGGCGGTGATGAACGATCAGCTCGACGCCGCCACGCTGCTCGGCGTGTACCGCGACGCCGGCGGCACGCTCTTCATCGCGGCGAACGGCAAGATCTTCCGCTACCAGAGCGATACCTGGACCCAGGATCCGATCGCGTGGCCGCCCGGGTTCGGAGTCGCCGACATCGCGAACTTCGATCTGTACGCGATCACCCGCGTGGGGCCCGATCTGCTGGTGGTGGGCGACGAGCACCACGTCCTCCGCTTCGAGCCGGACGCGGGCGAGTGGCGGTTCGTCTACGAGCCGATGTCGGGCGCGTACCTGGCCGCGATCGGCGCGCTCTCGGGCGGAGAGGCCTACGCGGTCGGACGTGCGGGCGCGGACGGTCCGGTGGTGCGCTACGCCGCGGGCGTCTTCAGCCATCCGACCTATCCGGAGAACCACAACTTCCTCGATCTCTTCGTCGCGGGTCCGGACGAGATCTTCGCGGCGGGCGTCGTGGGGAGCACGCTCGAGCCGGTGATCATGCGAGGGTTCCGCTGATGACGTTTTGGACCACGCGGGGCTAGGAGCGTGTAGCGCGTAGCGCTACCGCGAGCCCGGTCCGGGTCCCGGTCCCGGTCCGGGTCCCGATCTGAAGATGGCTGCCTTGAGTCAGACGCTCGCGACGGTCGCGAGCTTCGATCGGTAGAGCTTGAGCAGGTTGTGGGTGAGGCAGACGAGCGTCCCCTCGGCTCGTACCTTGAAGAAGGAGCGTAGCGAGAACCGGCGGAATCCTCGTGCCCCTTTGATCTGTCCGAGCGCCGGTTCGACGATACTCTTCGTGCGGGGGTAGACCGCCTTGCCGTCGGCGCGTTTGCAACTTGTCTCGCATTCGCTTGCGAGCGAGCGAGGCAGGTCGCCACGAAACCATGGGATCAAGTCCAGGCGTCGAAGTCGATCCGCCCAACGATCGATTCCAGACGAAACGACCTCCAAGAACTTCTGCTGGTCAAAGTGGACGAGCTACCGCAAGCTAGCTTGCATGGTCACTTTCGATCACGAGAAGCTCGAGGTCTACCAGCTCGCCGTCGAGTAGGCCGACATCGCTGAAGAGATCGCACAAGAACTGCAACCCGGTCACGCTCACGTCCACGATCAGCTTCGGCGGGCATCCGATTCCATCGTGAACAACACCGCCGAGGGCGCCGGAGAGCTCAATCCACCTGAGAAGGCTCGCTCCTACCGGATGGCACTTCGCTCTGGCACCGAAAGCGCCGCCTCACGCCACACCTGCTCGAGGCGCCGACTCGCCAACGAGCAGCAGGTCCAAGCCGCCAGAGCCAAGCTCAAGCGCGTTGTCGAGATGCTCACGCGCCTCATCAAGTCGATGAACGCACGCCGGGCTGCATGATCGCCATCGGGACCGGGACCGGGACCGGGACCCGGACCGGGCTCGCGTGAGCGCTTACGCGCTACACGCTCCTAGGAGGCTTGCTCCGACAGAATGGACGACTCTTTGGTGCTTCGGGCGACCGCGGGCTCGCAGTTTCAGGTGCGAGCCGACAGCAAGATCAGGCCGCAAGCTGCTTGTGAGCTCGCACGCGCGGAAGACCGGCGATCTGCGTCTCATCCGATGCCCTGCTGGCCGTTGCTCCGGCCGCGGGGGAGGGCCAACATGCGCCCGTATGATGCTCCTCGCGGTGCTCCTGGTCTCGTCCACTCCCGAGCAGGCGCTGCTCGGCGACGGCGGGGAGAACTATCACGAGACGGTCCGATACGACCTGGAGGCGCGCCTCGACCCGAGCGCGAAGACGGTCGCGGGGAAGGGGATCGTGGCCTGGACCAACGAGGGATCGGTGCCGGTGCGCGAGCTGTGGTGGCACCTCTACCTCAACGCGTTCCGGAACGATCGGTCGACCTTCATGATCGAGTCGAAGGGCAAGCTGCGGGGCGACGCCTTCGAGCGGGGTCACTGGGGCGCGGTGGAGGTGACCCGCCTTGCGGCCCGCGGCGTGGATCTGCTGCCGCGGCGGACCTTCGAGCATCCGGACGACGACAACGTGGAGGACCGGACGGTGATGCGCACGCCGCTGCCGTTTGCGGTCGAGCCAGGAAAAACGGTGGAGCTCGCGATCGAGTTCACCTCGACGCTGCCGAAGGTCTTCGCGCGGAGCGGCTGGGGCGGGACGTTCTTCATGGTCGGCCAGTGGTTCCCGAAGCTCGGCGTCCTCCAGGAGACCGCGACCAGTACGCCGGCCTGGAACTGCCATCAGTACCACGCCACCAGCGAGTTCTTCGCGGACTACGGGCGCTTTCGCGTCGCGATCACGGTGCCGAGCGATCACGTGGTGGGGGCCACCGGAGTCCGGATCAGCGAGACCAAGAACGCGGACGGCACCACCACCTACGTGCACGAGCAGGATCGCGTGCACGACTTCTCCTTCACCGCCGATCCGCGCTTCATCGAGGAGAAACGGACGTTCGATCCCGCGGTGGAGGTGAAGCCTGAGGAGCGGGCCGAGGTGGCGGCGCTCCTCGACCTTCCCGAGGACGCGCTCCAGCTGACGCCGGTCGAGGTCAAGCTCCTCGTCCAGCCGGAGCACGCGATGTACGCCGATCGCTACTTCCGGGCCGCCTTTCGCGCGCTCGAGTGGTTCGGGCTCTGGTACGGGGCCTATCCGTACTCGGTGCTCACGATCGTCGACGGGCCCCGCACCGCCCACGGGGCGATGGGGATGGAGTATCCGACGCTGATCACCGGCGGCTCGAGCTGGCCCTCGCCCGACAGCTCGTCCTCGCCGGAGGCCGTGACGGTGCACGAGTTCGGGCACCAGTACTGGTATGGGCTGGTGGGCTCGAACGAGTTCGAGGAGAGCTGGCTCGACGAAGGCTTCAACAGCTACTCCACCGGCAAGGTCCTCGATCGGGCGTACGGGCCTTTCACCTTCGCGCCGAAGGTGCTCGGCCTGCCGCTCCAGCCGTGGTTCTCGAACATGCTGATCGATCAGCTGACCTCGCACCGGGTGGGGACGCTGCTCGATCCCACCGACGATGCGATCGCGCGGCGCGCCTGGGAATACCGCAGCATCTTGAGCTATGGGATCAACTCGTATCCTCGGCCGGCGCTGGTGCTGCGGCAGCTCGAGAACGAGATCGGGCCCGGGGCCTTCGCCCGCGCGCTCCGGGCGTATCACCTGCGATGGAGGTACCGGCACCCGACCACCTCGGACTTCATCCGGGAGGTGGAGCGCTCCGCGGGCCGCTCGCTCGACGCCTTCTTCGAGCCGGCGTTCTACAGCTCGGAGATGTGCGACTACGCTGTCACCGAGCTCACGAGCACCCGCAGGAAGCCGCTCGCCGGGATCGACGACAGCGGCGGCGAGGTCACCGCGGAGGAGGCCGAGGAGGACGACGAGGACGTCGAGGAGGTCCTCTATGACACCGTCGTCTACGTGGAGCGGAAGGGCGGCGTTGTCCATCCGGTGACGCTCGAGGTGGCGTTCGACGACGGCAGCACGGCGCGCGCCGAGTGGGACGGCGGGTATCGCTGGCAGCGCTTTCGCTTCACCCGCCCGTCGCGGGCCGTGTCGGCGCGGCTCCATCCGGACGGAGGGCTCGTCACCGACCTCGACCGCACCGACGACTCCCGGACAGTGGCGGCGAACGCGCTCCCGGCGGCGTCGTGGGGGGCGCACGTGCTCTATCTGGCCCAGACGATCTGGCAGCTCCTCGGAGGGCTGCTATGAGCGCCGCCTGGATCACGAAGGGTGTCCGTGCCGCGCGCGCGAACCTCGGTCCGGTGACCTGGACGTATCTCGCGTCGCTCCTGTCCGCGCTCCCGCTGGCCCTCGGTGCGGGCGCGATCGTGTTCTCGAGCTACGGCCACAGCCTGGAGGCGGGGGCGTTCGCTGCTCGGCTGGAGCCGATGCTGATGGCCGAGTTCCTCCGCGCGCGCGGCGAAGCACTGATGGTGTACCTGCCGCTGATCGCCGGCGCGATGATCTTCTGGGGCGCGCTCTCCGCGTTTCTGGCCGGAGCGGTGATCATGGCCGTCAGCAGCGAGGAGCCGCCCCGGACCGGCGAGTTCTTCTCGGGGGGCGGGCGCGTGTTCGGCCGGCTCCTCCGCCTGGTGCTGTTCGGGTTGCCGTTCACCATCGTCGCCGTGGGTGCGGTGGGTGCCGGCAGCTCGGCGCTCGGCGAGTGGGTGGTCGAGGACTGGGCCTCGGAGAAGGGCGTGCTGGTGGTACGCCTGTTCTACGTGGTGGTGACGATGCTGGTGCTCGCGTGGGTCAACGGCGCCTACGATCTGATGCGGGTCGAGGCGGTCGCGAAGGGCGAGCACCGTGCACGCTGGGCCTTCTGGCGTGGGCTCAAGCGCGCCTCGAAGCAGCCGCTGGGGCTGCTCGGTGTCTATCTGCCGTTCACCGGCGCAGCGTTCGCGCTGACGATCTTCGCCTCACTGGTCGACGTACGGATCACTCGGACCGGTTGGCTGTGGGTGATCGTCGGGCTGCTGCTACAGCAGGTGATCGCCTTCGCACGCGCATGGATGCGCGTGGCGCTGGCCGCGGCCGAGGTCGCCTACGTCCGCACCGGACGTTGACCTTGCCAGGGCGGACCCGGATGCGCTTGATTCGCGGAGGATGCACGAGCTCCTCGGACATACCGCCGCCGATCTCGCCGAGTTGGCCCGCGGCACGCTGTCCTCAGGCGCCGGGATGGCGCTGAAGATCTGGGAGCGCGCGATCCGCGAGGGTCGCTTCGAGCCGGAGGCCCTCGGACTCTCCGGTCGATCGGTGGAGGCCTGGCGGTCGTCCTTCTCGCTGGCGTTGCCCCGCGTGGCCCGCCGGGTGGAGGAGCCCTCGGGGTTCGGAGCGCCGACGATCAAGGTGGCGCTCGCGTTCGCCGACGGGCTCGAGGTCGAGTGCGTGCGCGTCCCCATGGCCAACGATCGCTTCACGCTCTGCGTGTCGAGCCAGGTCGGGTGCAAGCTGGCGTGCGGTTTCTGCGAGACCGCCAAGATGGGGCTGCTCCGCAACCTGACCGCGGCCGAGATCGTCTCGCAGCTGGTGGTGGCGCGCGCGGTCCTCGGGTGGGACGTGCGGAACGTCGTGTTCATGGGGATGGGAGAGCCGCTCGACAACGTCGACAACCTCGTCCGGGCCCTCGAGGTGCTCAACGATCGGCGCGGCCTGGCCTTCGGTCAGCAGCGCCTGACGGTGTGCACCGCGGGGCATGTCGACGGGATCCGCAGGCTCGCCCGGATGGGGTGGAAGCGGCTCGGGCTCTCGGTGAGCTTGAATGCGGCCCTCGACGAGAAGCGTGATCGCTTGATGCCGGTGAACCGCCGCTGGCCCCTGGCCGAGCTCCAGGCGGCTCTCGTCGATTACCGACCGCGGCCCTCGTTCCCCTTCCGGATCAGCTACTGTCTGATGCCCGGGCTCAACGACACGCCCGCGGACGCGGCGGCGGTGATCGCGTTCGTGGCTCCGCTGCTGCCCTCGATCGTGAACGTGATCCCGTACAACCCGGGGACGCGCCCGCTGGCCCGCGCGCCCGAGCCGGAGGAGGTCGACCGCTTCGTGGGATGGATCGAGGCCGGCGGTGTTCCGGTGAAGCGTCGTATCACCAAGGGTCGATCGATGATGGCGGCCTGCGGGCAGCTCGGGAATCTGACCCTCAGGAAGCACCGCCTGCGGGTGACCTGATGACGAGCCTCGCACGCGCCAGCCTGGTCGTCGCTGTGCTGGTCAGCCTGGTCGCATGCTCTACGCCGCGAAGCCGCGAGCGCCGCGTGGCAGAGACGTACCTGCCGGCGGTGATCGGCCCGCGGGCGAAGGCCGATGGAAAGGCGCGAAAGCTCCAGGTTCGCGTGTGGGCCGAGGAGGACTTCCAGAGGCTCACGCTCGACTGGCAGGTCCGCTTCTATCACCAGGTCGAGCGCGTCAACGAGGTGCTGCGGGCCGTGCTCGGCGTCGAGCTCGAGCTGGTGCAGGTGAAGACGTGGCCGAAGCAGGGACGCCTCGACAACCTCGATGCGGCGCTGTTCGATCTCGACGCGCCTCGATCCGGGAGACGGCGTCGATCTGGTGATCGGGCTGATCACACCGCTGCCGGTGGCCACCGCCGCGCTCCACGAGCTCGGTCGCGCCCAGCTGCTCGGCAAGCACCTGGTGCTCCGCGGGACCGACGACGCGGAGGAGGCCACCGCGTTCGCGCGGGCGTTCGGGCGGCTCCCGGAGGCGGAGCGCGATCATCTCTACGCAGCGCGACAGCGCCACAAGGAGGAGGCCCTCCTCCTGCACGAGCTCGCGCATCTCTGGGGCGCGCTCCACGAGGCGATTCCCACCGCGCTGATGCAGCCGGTGTACGACTCCCGCGCGTCGGGCTTCTCGCCGGTCGACATCGAGATGATGAAGATCGGCCTCAGGGAGCGGGACTCGCTCGAGAAGCCGGAGATGATCGCGTACCTCGAGAAGTCGACGTTCGACCGCTGGATCGGCGGCGAGAAGGTCCGCATGCTCGCCCTGCTCACCGGCGATCGAAGGCAGCTCGCGAGGGCGACCGACGCCGACGTCGCGGAGTCGAGCACGGACGGCGAGCCTGCCGTGGAGGCGGGGAACGACCCGGTCCGGGACGCGCGCGCGCTGGCGCAACGCGGGGATGACACCGCGGCGTGGCGCCTGCTCGAGCCGCTCCTCGCGGAACGGCCGGACGACCCCGAGGTCGTCAACCTGGCTTGCGGAAGCACGGCACGCATCGGTACCGCGACCGCAGCCGAGCCGCTCTGCCGGCGCGCGCTCGAGCTGACCACGGAAGATCCAGGCCCGGCGATCCACCTGGCGATGGTCCTGGTGGAGACGCACCGCGATCCCGCCGCGGCGTTCGCCGAGTCGGAGCGACGGCTGGCGGCGCTCGGCGACCGCGCGACGCCGGAGGCATGGAGCTTCCTGGCGCAGGTCTATCAGCGTGCGATTCTGGGTGAGCGCCGCCGAGCGGGCCGCCGCCAAGGCGGAGGGGACCGAAGCCGCGCTCGAGATCGCGAAGTGGGCCCGACAGATCCGCGGCGACTTCGGTCTCACCCCGGGGGCGCTCGAGGCGGGCCGGGAGAGCGAGTACGTGAAGAGACGCTCCGCCCTGGGGGAGCTCCTCAAGAAGCATCGGGCGGCGGAGGCGAAGCAGGCGGCGGCGGAGCTGGCGGCCGACTTCCCCAACATGCCCGGGACCGACGCGGTGGTGTGCTGGCTCGACGTGTCGGGGCACGACCACGCGCGCGCCGTCGAGGACTGCCGCCGGGCCGTCGAGATCGAGCCCCGCTCGGTCAAGCTCCGGGTGCTGATGGCGTACGCCGCCTTCGGCGCCAAGAAGCCGGCGCTGGCGATCCCGCACCTCGAGGAGGCGCTCGCGCTGGATCCGCGGCAGAAGGACGTGTGGTCGCTGCTCGAGGCGGCCTACCGGTCGAGCGGTGAGGAAGAGCGCCTCATCGAGCTCAGAGGACGGTATTTGAAACGCTTCGGGGAGCGGCTGCGCTAGGATTCGCGCCGTGGTCCGGGGGACGTTTCCTTCACAGTTGATCCAGGAGCTGATCCGCGCCGGCGCGATCGACAGCGGCGTTCCAATCCGGAGCGAGCAGGTGCAGCCGTCGTCCCTCGACCTGACGCTCTCGGACGAGGGCTACTCGGTCCCGGGCAGCATGCTCCCGCTCGAGGGCGAGCGCGTGCGGGAGCTGGCCGAGCGCTTCCGGCGGCGCCGCCTGGATCTCGCGGGCAAGGAGACGCTCGTCCGCGGCGAGGTGTACCTGGTGCGCCTCCGCGAGCGGACCTCGCTCCCGCCGCGCGTGGCCGGCTACGCGAACAACAAGAGCAGCACCGGACGCATCGACCTCCAGACCCGTCTCTTGTCCGACTCCAACCCCCGCTACGACAAGGTGCCGCGCGGATACTCGGGAGAGCTCTGGCTCGAGATCATCCCCAAGAGCTTCGACGTGGTGGTGCGCGAGGGTGACAGCCTCGATCAGATCATCCTGTACGAGGACCGGGAGCTCCTCACGGCCGCTGAGCTCGAGCGCCTGCAGGAGCGAACGCCGCTCCTCTATACGCCCTCCGACGAGCCGATCCAGAGCAGCGACTCGGGCGCGCTGCTCATGACGCTGGATCTGGATCAGGAGGTCATCGGCTACCGGGCCAAGAAGAGCTACCGCCCGATCGATCTGGCGGGGGTGGGCCAGCACGATCCGGCCGAGTTCTTCGAGCCGCTCGGCCGACCCAAGGGCGGAGCGCTGTTCCTCTCCCGCGAGGCGTTCTACATCTTCAGCACCTACGAGCGCGTGCGCGTGCCGCCCGAGCTGGCTGTGGAGATGCTGCCCTACGACACCAGCGCCGGGGAGTTCAGGGCCCACTACGCCGGCTTCTTCGATCCGGGCTTCGGCTTCGGCGCCGACGGGGAGGTGCTCGGCACGCCCGCGGTGCTGGAGGTTCGGCCGTACGAGGACGATCCGATCGTCCGGCACCGCCAGCCCGTCTGCAAGATGGCCTACGAGCGCCTGGTCGAGCGGCCCGACAAGCTCTACGGCGTCGGCGTGCGCAGCCACTACGCCGAGCAGCGCGGTCCGCGGCTGTCCAAGTTCTTCACAGCCGGCTGAGCTCAGCCCATCGCGTCGAGCTGGGCGCTGAGGTCCGTCCAGCGATCGAGCGCCTCTCCGAGCTCGGCCTGCACCTCCTGGTAGCGCTGGGACAACCGCTTCGAGCGATCCAGATCCGCGTGGGTCTCGGGGTCGGCGAGCGTTGCCTCGAGCTCTGCCTGCTCGGTCTCGAGGGCGGCGACGGCGGCCTCGGCGGCCTCGACCTTCCGGGCCAGGGCGCGGACCGTACGCTGCTGCTCAGCCTGCTTCTCCCGCGCCTCGATCCGCGCGGCCTTGTCGCCGCTGACGGTGGTCGATTGCTTGGCGCCGGGGTCGGCCTCCCGCTCGGCCTGCTCGCGCGTGAGGCGATCGAGGTAGTCCGCGAGCGATCCCGGGAGGACGTCGACCTGGCCGTCGTGGACGTTCCACACCACGGTAGAGAGGCGCCGCGCGAAGTCGAGGTTGTGGGAGACGAAGATCAGCGTGCCGTCGTAGGTGGCGAGCGAGTCGGTGAGCTTCTCGGCCGACTCGGTGTCGAGGTGGTTCGTCGGCTCGTCGAGGAGGAGCACGTTGCCGGGGCGCGCCAGGATGCGGGCCAGCGCCACCCGGGTCTTCTCGCCGCCGGAGAGGACGCCGATCGGCTTGTCGACCTCGTCGCCCGAGAAGAGGAAGGCGCCGCAGAGATCGCGGGCGCGCGTCTCGGGGAGGTCCGGCGCCATCTCCCAGACCTGCTCCAGGACCGACTTCGAGACGTCGAGGGCCTCCGCGTGGTGCTGCGCGAAGTAGCTGAGCTCTACGTTCTGCCCCAGCTCGATCGCGCCGCCCTGCGGGCTCAGCTCCGACGCTACCAGCTTCAGCAGCGTGGTCTTGCCGGCGCCGTTTCTCCCGACGATCGAGATCCGATCCTGGCGGCGCACCGCCAGCTCGAGGCCGGTGAAGAGGGGCCGTTCGGGCTGGAAGCCGAAGTCGAGCTCCCGCGTCCGGATCACCCACTCGCCGGCGCGTTTGACCGGCTCGAAGCGGATCGAGATCGAGCGCCGCACCTTCGGGATCTCGACCTGCTGCTCCTCGAGCTTCTCGATCATGCGGACCCGGCTCTGGGCCTGGCGGGCCTTGGTGGCCTTGGCGCGGAAGCGCTCGACGAACGATTCGAGCTCCTTCTTCCGCTGCTCGCTCTTCGCCAGGCGGTGCTCCAGGTGCTCGAGATCGAGCTTGCGCTGCTCGAGGTAGGCGTCGTAGTTGCCGCGGAAGACGCGGATGCCCTCGACCTCGAGGCTGGCGACCCGCTGGATGTGTCGGTTCAGGAACTCCTTGTCGTGGCACGTCAGCACCACGGCGTGCTTGAAGCCGACGATGAAGCTCGAGAGCCAGTTCACGCTGGGCATGTCGAGGTGGTTGGTCGGCTCGTCGAGGAGCAGGACGTCGGGACGCTGGTAGAGGAGCGACGCCAGGTGGGCGCGCATGCGCCAGCCGCCGGAGAGCGCGCGAACCGGTCGATCGAAGTCCTCCTGGGCGAAGCCGAGGCCCACCAGGATCCGCTTGGCCTGGTGCGGACCGAACGCTTGCTCGAGGTCGGTCAGCTCGGCGTGGAGCTCGGCGAGCTCCTCCGAGAGTCGCATCTGCTCTTCGGTGTCTTCGGAGGACTCGAGCGCGGACTGGACCGACGCGAGCCTGGACTCGATCTCCTCGCGGCCCGGCGCCGTCTCCAGGATGCAATCGAGCAGCGTGCCGGGGAACGGTTCGCCGCCGATCTCCTGGGCGAGGTACCCGATGCGGCAACCCTTGGCCCGCACCACGCGGCCGGCGTCGGGCGCCATCTCGTCGGCGAGGATCCGCAGGAGGGTGCTCTTCCCCGTTCCGTTGGGTCCCACGATGCCGAGCCGATCGCCGCGCTCGATCGACAGGCTGTCGCCGTCGAAGATCGTGCGCTGGCCGAAGGCGAGCTGGAGCTCGTCGATGGAGAGGACCGGCATGGGATCAGAAGCAGAAGCGGACGCGCTCGTCCGTGAGCTCCGACTTCGCCTCGATGAGCGGCGCGATCACCCTGCGCACGTCGGACAGGTCACCGACGTGCGGCGCCAGGTTCTCCTCCAGCTCAGCGAGGGTCTCCATGCGCTGCGTGGAGTCGGGGTGGGTGGCCCCGTCGACGACCGGCGCGAGCGGCGCCGGCAGGAGGATCAACGATGACATCGGGGTCGTTCGATCGAAGGCTTCCATGACGGTGGTGCGCGCGCTGCCCTTCTTGAGCGGGCGTCGCCCCGTGATCAGATACGTCAAGAGCACGCCGAGCGCATACACCATCATGCCCTCGGTGCGGTCATCGGTCTTGAACAGCTCGGGAGCAAGCATGTCGTGCCAGTCGGTGGCGGGGCGATTGCGATCGATGAGCGAATCGCAAGATCCGCGGGTATAGGCCTCGAAGAAGGCCACCCGCAGATCGCCGGTCTCGGCCACCAGCACGTGCTCCGGGCGGGTGATATGGCTCCAGTCGTGGCCGACGTCCTGGAGGAAGCGCGCCAGGTGAAAGACCACGTAGGCCGAGACCACCGACTCCAGGCGGTCGGTCGAGAGCCTGCGCAGGTCGGGAAGATCGATCCCCCGGACGGCCTCGAACGTGGTGTACCAGCGACAATCCGAGTGTCCGACATCGAAGATGGCGAGCGAGGCGCGGGCCTTCTTGAGGCGGAGACCCCCGAGCAGGTCGAGCGCGAGACGCTCGTCCGCGTCGTCGTGCCAGGGACCGGTGGCGATGCCGACCATTCCCTGCCGGCCGTCGACGAACTCGACGACCAGGCTCTCTGCATCCATGGTCATCCGAGCGGCGCCTCCAGTGTATCCACGATGCCCGGGATCGAGGTAGCCTCGCGCCATGCTCGCGGTGAGCCTCGGGCTTCTCCTGGTGAGTTCCGGCGTCAGCGTCCACCTCGACGAGCTCGGTGAGATGCCGCTCCAGGAAGCCTCGACGTTCGGCGGCCGTCTCGCAGAGGCGATCGAATCGCGCACCGCCCGGCGTGCGGTCCTGGACGATCCCCTATGGCCGGAGTGCCATGAAGCCGATCGATGCGTCGAGGCAATCCGGGCCCGCACCAAGACCGAGGACGTGGTGCTGCTGCGCCTGTACTCGGGCCCCACGAAGATCCGTTTGATCGCCGAACGTCTGTCGCTGGACGGGCTCCGCGACGCGCACCTCGAGGAGAACGTTCCGCGCGACGCCGACCAGTGGGCGACGACGATCTCGGCCATCGCCTCCCATCTGTTCCCCGAGCCACCCCAACCGGAGGAGGATGCCACGATCGCCGCGGTGGCGCCCTCGGTGACGCGTTCTTCGGTGGGCTTCCTCGACGTGGCGCCGTGGGTGGTGCTCGGGACCGGCGTGGCGGCGCTGGCGGTGGGCGCGGGCTTCGGCTTCTCGAGTCGGGCTGCGCGTCGCGACCTCTTGAAGAATCAGTCCGGCGACGAGACGTTCGACGACACGTTTCATCGGATGCAGACACACGGGCGGATCGCAAACGGGATGTTCATCGGCGGTGCGGTCGCCATCGCCACCGGCGGGGTGCTGTTGATGTTCGCCGATTGAGCGTCAGTGCGCGGCGGCGTGCGCCACCTCGCCTTCGAGAGCGTCGATCCGGAGCATCAGCGCCAGGAGATCGGCCGGTGAGAGGTCGGACCTGAAGCTCGATCGCAGGTCGAGATACCGGTTCTCCAGGCGGTCGAGCGTGGGTTGATCGAGCTTCTGGGCGGCCAGCGCCTTGGCCACGCGGTCGAGCTTGGTCTTGACCATGGCGTCGTCGATCCGGGTGCGGGCGAGGGCCGCCAGCAGCAGCTCCTTGGTGTGCTTCATCTCCTCCGGCTCGACCGAACGCTCGAAGTCACGCAGGAGGGGTTGAAGGGCGGGGCTCGCCCAGACGTCGCGCCGGGTGAAGCCCAGCTTCTTCATCGCGGTGACCACCTCCCTCCGCATGTCCTCGGCGGACTCGGTCTTCTTCGGCCGCGGCTTCGGCCGCTTGACCCGGGGACTCGGCTCCTTCGGCTCCTTCGGCTCCTTCGAGACGGGCGGCGGCAGGTTCTCGGGCGGATCCGTCGCGGGCTCCCGAGCGTCCTCGGTCCGGGCGATCACCACCGGCGCCTTTGCGGGGATCGAGACCGGCGGCGGCACGGTCCGCGGGGCGGCCGGGGTTCGCGGCCACAGGAGGGCCCCGGCGAGGGCGCCCACCGCGATCAAGAGCGCGAGGAGGGCCGGCATCAGCAGGCGCGACGGCGCGGCGCCCTCCCTCGCGATCACCTGCACCATCGGGGCGGGCGGAGGAGGCGGGGGGAGGATCTGCGTCCGCGTCGCCTCCGGCCCGAACCCCGCATCCTCGAGCCAGGCCACCACGCGCTCGGCGTTGGGCGGCCGCTCCTCGGGCCCCTTGGCGAGCAGCCACTCCACCAGGTCGTCGAGCGGCGTTCCGGTGTCGAGGCGTCTCGGCTTCTCGGTGAGCTGTCTCTCGATGACGTCGATCGTGGAGCCGCTGAAGGGCGGCTTCCCGGTGAGCATCGTGAACAGCACCGCGCCGAGCGCGTAGAGATCGGCGCTCGGGCCCACGGTGGAGGCGCCCCGGATCTGCTCGGGGGCCATGTAGCGGGGCGTGCCCAGCAGCTGGTCGCTCGCGGTGATGCGCGTCTCGCCCCGCTCGGTCAGGACGATCCCGAAGTCGAGGATCTTGGGAACGTCGCGCCCATCCTCCACGATCATCAGCACGTTCGACGGCTTGAGGTCGCGGTGCACCAGGCCGGCGGCGTGCGCGGCCTCGAGCCCCAATGCAATCTGCCTTGCGATCGCTGCCGCCCGCTCGGGCGCGAGCGGACCCTGCCGCGCGATCATCGCCTTGAGCGTCTCGCCCCGCAGCAGCTCCATGGTGAGGAAGGGACGGCCGTCATCGGTGATCCCGAAGTCGAAGACCTGGACGATGTTCGGGTGCGAGAGCTTGCTGAGCGCCAGCGCCTCCCGCTCGAGCCGCCGCTTGCCGCGCTCACTCTCCGCGGCGCGACCGAACAGCACCTTCACGGCATATTCGCGATCCAGGACCAGGTGCTTGGCCAGGTAGACCCGCGCCACCGAGCCGGCGCCGAGCAGCCCCAGGAGTCGGGTACCCGTGGAGCACCGTCCCGATCATCTTGTCCTGGGCTGCGGAAGGGGCGGACCGACTCGCCCTCGCCCTCGAGGACGAGGGGGATGAAGAGGAGGAGGGGATCGGTCGGATCGACGGTCTCCGTCTTCTCGAGCCGCTCGGCCTCGATCTCTTCCGGGTTGAAGTCGTTGATCGCCGTCCGGCCCTCGACGACCACGGACTCGAACCGGCGGAGCGGGCTCATCGCCTCGTCCAGCACCAGCGCCACGTCCATCATCTCGACGAGCGGTGAGCGCGCGGTGGGATCGGGCATGGGTGCCAGGCGCCCCATGAAGTCCGTCAACACGGTGCGAGGGTCGCGATCGATCCGCCGGTGCATCAACACCGCGCTGAGCTCCCCCGCCAGCTCGTCGGCCGAGCGGTACCTCCGGCCGGGATCGCTCCGGGTGGCCCGCGAGACCACCGCGGCGAGGTCGCGATCGAGCTCGCGGGAGAGGAGCGGATCCCCACCGCGACGGACGGTGGCGCGGATCGTCTCGTC
Source organism: uncultured delta proteobacterium (assembly GCA_963803435.1). Taxonomy (GTDB): domain Bacteria; phylum Myxococcota; class Kuafuiibacteriia; order Kuafuiibacteriales; family Kuafuiibacteriaceae; genus CAWDML01. Next base: position 320,899 of record CAWDML010000003.1, read on the forward strand.
GTCGATCGGGCTCGTGCCTGTCAGCATCCAGTGGATCAGACAACCGAGCGCGAAGATGTCGGCCCGCGCGTCGACGGCGCGCCCGTTCATCTGCTCCGGCGACATGAAGGACAGCTTGCCCATCGCTACACCCACGCGCGTCTTGGCGAGGCGCTCGACCGCCAGCGCGATCCCGAAGTCGGACACCTTCACGTCGCCCGCGAAGGAGATCAGGACGTTCGAGGGGCTGACATCGCGATGCACGATGTGGAGCGGCGTGCCGTGCGCGTCCTTGGCCTTGTGCGCGTAGGAGAGGCCGCGCGCGACCTCGAGCGCGATCGCGAGGGCCACCTCGGGCGGCAGGCGGGAGCGTTCGAAGAGGCGGCCCAGATCCAGCCCGTCGACATACTCGAGGACCAGGAACGGCCAATCGTCCATGACGCCGAAGTCGAAGACGCTGACCAGGTTCGCGTGGTGGAGCTGTGCGGCGATGCGCGCCTCGTCGATGAAGTGGTCGACGAACCCCTCCTCGAGGAGCGCGTCTTCGCGGAGCTTCTTGAGGGCGACCTTCCGCTCGAACCCGTGCTCGCCGACGATGTAGGCCTCGAAGACCTCCGCGGTGCCGCCGCGCTCGATGAGGCGCGACGTGCGGTAGCGGCTCGCCAGCACGGATAACGTCTACCGGATTCCGTGCCTCTTGAGCATCTGGATCAGGTACGAGCGGTTCATCTTGGCACCACGCGCTGCGGCAGAGACGTTGTGCTTGGTTCGGTCCATCAACGCGTTCAAATAGATGACCTCGAACTCGTTGAGCAGCGCCGAGCGCGCGTCCTTGTATGAGAGTTCGACCAGTCGGGACAGAGCCTCGGTGCTGAACACGGTCGAGCCCCCTTCGCCCTGATCGAGCTGCTCGTCGAGGTGCGGCGCCTCCCCCATGGCGAGGGCGGCCTCGACGAAGTTACGGAGCTCGCGGACGTTTCCCGGCCAGTGGTGCACCTTCAGGGTCTGCATCACGGCATCCGGGATCACCTCCTCGATCGGGCCGTCGTGGCCGACCTCCTGGAGGAAGTGCTCGACGAGGAGCGGGATGTCCCCGGCGCGCTCCCGGAGCGGTGGGATGCGGAGCAGGATCACGGCGATCCGGTAGTACAGGTCCTGGCGGAAGCGGCCCGCGTTGACCTCGTTGCGGAGGTCGCGGTTGGTCGCGCACACCACCCGGACGTCGACGGCGATCGAGGTGGTGCCGCCTACCCGCCGGAACGTCCTCCGCTCGAGCGCGCCCAGCAGGGCGGACTGCAGGGCCGGGGGGAGCTCTCCGATCTCGTCGAGGAAGAGCGTGCCGCCGTGCGCGCGCTCGAAGGCGCCCACGTGTTGTCGGTCGGCGCCGGTGAACGCCCCCTTCTCGTGGCCGAAGAGCTCGCTCGCGATCAGCGTAGGCATGAGCGCGCCGCAGTCGACGACCTCGAAGGAGTGATGCGCCCGGGGGCTCGACTCGTGAATCGCGCGCGCGATGACCTCCTTGCCGACGCCGGTCTCTCCGAGCAACAGCACCGACACGTCGGTCTTGGCGGCCCGCTGGATCCGGGCCATCAAGCTCCGCATCTCGGGCGTGCGCCCACGGACCGGTCCGATGTGGTCTTCCTCGGTGAGCTCGAGGTCGACCGTCTCACCGTCCTCGATCTTGATCGTCGTCTTGCCGAGGGACAGCAACGTCCCCGGCGGGATGGTCGCGCTCTCGAGGTAGGCTTGACCCAGCTGGACGCCATTCGTCGAGCCGCAGTCCCGCACCAGGATCCGGTCCTGACGGCGGCTGAGCTCGAGGTGATATCGGGAGACGGTCTCGTCGCTGAGGATCAAATCGTTGCCGTGCGCGCTCCCAATCGACAGCGTTTCACCGCTGGCGACTACGCTCCGGCCACGGTCGGGGCCCTCCTCGACTCTGACCTTCAGAGACTTGACCGGAAGCCCAACGAATCGGTGGGGGACCGTGCTCTGATCCGACACCGAGAAAACCTAACAGAGCGGCCGGACCAGATCCATGAGCTCATCGGCCATCCGCAACGTGAGGCCCCAGATCATCCGTCCCTCGAAGCGATACGCCGGAAGCTTCACCGGCACGCCGGCGATCCGCTTCTCGATCGTGCCCCGGTTCTGTTGGTCGAGCAGGAACGAGAAGGGCACCCACAGCGCCTCCTGCACCTCGCGGACGTCGGGGGCGAGCGACGGCGAACCCGTCAGCTCGAACACGAAGGGGAAGATGACCATCGGCACCGGGCGCCCGTGCGCGACCGCGGGGACGTGGGAGAGCTCGCCGACCAGCTGTGCGTCGCGTTCGAGATCGAGCGCCACCTCTTCGCGGGTCTCGCGCAGGACCGCGCCGAGCGGGCCCGAGTCACCCGCGTCGACGCGACCGCCGGGGAAGGCCATGTGTCCCGACCATGGATCGGTGGGATGCTCGGCGCGGCGGATGAAGAGGAGGTCCAGCCCGGAGGCGTCGGAGGCCCGAAAGACCGCGGCGACGGCGGCCTTGCGCATGTGGCGCTCGATCGGGACCGTGCGCTTCTGGTGCGCGCGCAGCGCTTCCTTCACCTGATCGAACGTCGGCCCTGCCACCTCGCGAGCATAGCCGATCACTGGACGTAGGCGCCGGGTTTGATCTTGGGAGCGGGGCGAGGCGGAACGGTGACCAGCACCAGATGGGTAGGGCCCTTCACACCGCCGTGGTCGTTGTCCGAGATCAGCAGCAGACGACCATCGTCGAGCCGCTCGATACCCTCGAAGTTGGGTGTGTCGCCGGGGTAGATCTCGGTCAGGTCGACCGCGAGCTCGGGCTCGATCACGCCGCCGGTGTCCAGCAGCGGCAGCGTGAAGCGGAGTATGCGTGAGACCGAATAGTGCCGTTCGATCGCGAAGACCTCGCGCGCTCTCTCGGTCTTCGTGCAGCTGAGCCCTGAGATCTTTCCGGTCTCGCTGGTGAGGTGCAGGCGGTACTGCGCCCAGCGCTTCTCCTTGAAGTCGTAGCTCTGCACCGGCGTGAAGCGCGCGCCCTTCTCGACGATCACCTGCTCGGCGGCGGCGACCAGGCGCCCGTCGGCGAAGCAGAGCCCCTCGACGCCGCGGTTGGCCTCGGCCCGCATGCCGTAGGGCGCGTAGTCGAAGGATAGCTCGCTCTCCACCTTGGCTCCCTGCTTGCCGATCGAGGCGATCAGGATCCGGTCGCGCACGCGCTCGGTCAGCCGGGCCTCGGTGCCGAGGGCGATCAGCCCCCCGTCGATCACGGCGAGCGACTCCACGTCGAGATCGTCGGGGACGCCGATCAGCGGGATCGTGGGCATCCGCGACACGCCGCGCTCGGTGACCTCGAACGGCACCAGCACCCGCTCGCGCTCCGGGACCGCCAGGTAGCGCTGTCCGGCCCGGGCGAGACCGGAGATCCCGCGGGCGCTCTCGGCGGGCCAGGTGGTCTTCGACGCCGAGTACTTCGAGGGCGGGGCCTGGCCTGCGACGACGAGGAGGAGGGCCGGCAGGATCGCCGAGCTCACAGGAGGCCGGCTCGGCGGAGGTTCTGCTCAATCCGCTCGAGGACCTTGCCGGCCTTGGGCTGGAAGTCGTCACCGACCATCAGCTGGTAGGCCTCGAGGTAGCGCGTCGCCAGGGTCACGCGGATCTCGTCATCGAGCGGCGGCGGCTCTCCGTACCCGGAGAAGTTGTGCTTCTCCATCAACCAGCCGCGCAGGTTCTCCTTGTCGAGCATCCGCTGAGCATCGCCCTTGGCGAAGCGGGTCGGGTACTCGTCCGCCATCCAGTAGCGCGACGAGTCGGGGGTGTGAATCTCGTCGATGACCACCAGGCGGCCGTCGGCGTCCTCTCCCAGCTCGTACTTGGTGTCCACCAGGATCAGGCCGCGCTCGGCGGCGCGCTCGGTGCCGCGCGCGAACAGGCGGAAGGCGGCGTCGGCGGCCCGTTCGAGCTGCGGGTGCGTCATGAGGCCGTCGGCGACGATCTGGTCCTTCGAGATGGGCTGGTCGTGCGCGCCCTGCTCCGCCTTGGTGGTCGGCGTCAGGATGGGCGCGTCGAAGCGCTGATCCTTCGCGAGATCCTTGGGGAGCGGGACGCCGTACGCGTGGGCCTTGCCCGACTGATAGTCCCTCCACAGCGAGCCGGTGATGTAGCCGCGCACCACGAACTCGACCGGATAGGCGCGGCAGCGTTTGACCACCAGGACGTTCGGATCCGGGATCGAGATCAGGTGGTTGGGGAGGATGTCCTCGGTGGCCCGGAAAGCGGCGACGGCCATCCGGTTGAGGATCTCGCCCTTGAACGGGATCGTGCCGAGCACGCGGTCGAAGGCCGACACCCGATCGCTCGTCACGATGACCAGTCGATCCTCGGTCGAGTAGACGTCGCGGACCTTGCCTCGGTAGAGCTCACCGAGCTTCGAGAAGCTCGTCTTCTCGAGGGTGAGATTGAGCTGCTCCTTCAGGATCGGTTCCAGAACCATCACTTTTTCTCCAAAGCCTCGCCGAGCGTGGTCAGCACGATCTCGACGAGCTGCCGGTACGTCTCGTCGCCTTCACGCAGGGAGGCGTCTTTCGGTTTGCCGAAGTAGCACTGATCGGCGCCCATCGCCGTGAAGGTCTTCTTGCCCTTCTTCATCGCGCCGACCAGATCGATCTCTACGGGCTTCAGCTCGGCGCGCTCCGCCTTCACCGGACCGCCGCAGGCCAACACCAGCGAGGTCTCGTACTGGCCGGCGTGACAGCTGCCACTCTGAAACTCCTCGGTCATCGTCGCCACCCATCGTCGATCGCAGGGGTCGGCGATCACGAGCGGACACTTCGCGACCTTCTGCGCCGCGTCTCGCGCGTCGCGCAGGGCGAATCGATGCTCGGGCTCGAGGTGTGCGTTGACCAGGCACACCGCCCTCACGCCTTGTGCGGCCATCCCGATCAAGACGTCGCGCACGTAGGCGATCGCGGTCTCCTTCGGGATCGAGACGGTGCCGGCGAACGGGGCGGCGTACTCGGTCACGCTGAACGCCAGCGCGGGCATGATCACCGGCTTGACCTCGAGCTCGGTCTCGATCCGCTCGAGCGCGCGCTTGCAGGTCTCCTCCGCGATCAGGACGTCGGTCGCGAGCGGGAGGTGCGGGCCGTGGGCCTCGGTGCTGCCGATCGGCCAGAGCGCGATCGCGCCGGCGTCGACCAGCGAGCGAACCTCCGGGTAGGCGAGATCGCCGAGCCTCACGCGATCCCCCGCCGGGCCGCCGCCAGCGCCGCCATTCGCTTGAGCTCGCCCCGATCCAGCTTGTCGCGATCGCCTCTCGGGAGCTCGGGGACGAACTCGACGAAGCGCGGCGCCTTGAAGGGGAGCAGCGCCCCGGCCACGTGATCGGCGAGCGTGCGCGCCAGGCCGTCGGAGGCGTCGACGCCGCTCTTCAAGATCACGAACGCCATCGGCTTCACCAGGCCCTCGAACTCGAACGGTGCCACGCCCGCTTCGGCCACCGCGGCGTGCGTCGTCAACACGCTCTCGATCTCCTGCGGGGCGACCCAGCGACCGGCGACCTTCATCAGATCGTCGGCGCGGCCGCGGTACCAGAAGTAGCCCTGCCCATCGCGGACGAACTGATCGCCGCTGACGACCCAGCCGCCGCGGAGCACCTCCCGCGACTTCTCGTGCCGCTGCCAGTAGAATGCTGCGGCGCTGCCGCCGCCGATCCAGAGCGTCCCGACCTCGCCGTCGGCGCACTCGCGGCCGTCCTGGTCGATGATCTTGGCCTGGTAGCCCTCCACGAGCGTGCCGAGGCTCCCGGGGACCACCTCGCCGAAGCGCGCGCTGATGAAGACATGGAACATCTCGGCGCTGCCGATGCCGTCGAGGATCTCGGCGCCGGGTCCGGCCTTCCAGCGGTGGTAGAGCTCGACGGGCAGCGCCTCGCCCGCGGAGGTCACCACGCGCAGCGACCGCACCACCGGCTGCGGCTTCGCCTTGTCGTAGTGCGCGGTCATCTGCGCGATCATCGTCGGTACGTTCACCAGGACGGTGGCGCGGTGGCGCTCGATCAGCTCGAAGAGGCGCGCCGGGGTGGGCTTGTCGGGGAAGAGGACCGCGCAGCCGCCGAAGTAGAAGGGGAACAGGAGGTTGGTGCCGGTGGCATAGCCGAAGAACAGCTTGGGGACCGAGACGGTGACGTCGCCGTCCGTGAACCCGAGGACGTCCTTGGCGTAGCGCTCGGTGTTGTAGACGAAGTCGTACGCGCGATGGACGGCGGCCTTGGGCGCGCCGGTCGATCCGCTCGAGTAGAGCCAGATCGCGAAGTCCTCCTCGAGCGTGGGCGCGGTCTCGAAGATGGAGGGGTGTCCGGCGAGCGCGGCCTCGGTCTGCGGGTCGTCGACCTCGAGCACGGCCCGGAGGTGCGGGCGCGCGGCGGGGAGCTTGGCCGCGATCTCCCGGGTGGTGACGACCCCTCGGGCCCGGCTGTCCTCGAGATAGAACGCGATCTCGTCCGCGCTCACGAGCGGGTTGAGGAACATGACGGTGGCGCCCATCTGGACGGCGCCGAAGAAGGCGGTGACCCACTCGATCCCGTCCTCGAGGATGAGGAAGATCCGATCCTCGAGGCCGAGCCCGCGGGCGACCAGCTCGTGGGCGACGCGCGCCGAGCGCTCGGCGACCTCGGCGTAAGTATGGCGGGACACGCCCCGCTCGGGGTGGTCGACGACGAGGGCGGTTCGGTCGCCGCGGCCCTGGCGCAGGTTGTTCAGGAGGAAGGCGTCGGTCAGATTGAGGGGCCTCCCGGGTACCGCCATCCGCATGGCGCCGCGTAGCACTCGATCCCGCGGGCTGTCACGCGCGAGGTGCCGCACCCGTCAGCCCACTCTTGTCTTTGCCGACCGGGCGTGATTCCACGACCCCTCGTGCCGGAGACCGGGGACAACGCGCCTCCGCCCGAGGGCGAGGTCTCACAGGAGGAGCGGGAGCGTCGCGAGGTCGAGGATCTCCTGGGCCCCGACGTCCGGACCCCGGTGGGGATCCCGGGCGGGTACCAGCCCAGCGAGTCCTCCATCAACCCGCTGTTCCGCGTCGAGCTGGTCGAGTTCGCCGGGCCGCTCGATCTGCTCCTCTATCTGATCCGCAAGCACGACATCGACGTCTTCGACATCCCCATCAGGTTCATCACTGATCAATACCTCGAGATGCTTCGGACCCTGAAGAGCCTCGAGATCGATCTGGCCGCCGAATTCCTGGTGCTGGCCGCCGAGCTCACCCACATCAAGTCGAAGATGCTGCTCCCCGCGCGCGAGGGCGTCGCTGTCGAGGAGGAGGAGACCGAGAGCGATCCGCGGGCCGAGCTGGTGCGCCGTCTGCTCGAGTACCAGAAGTACCGCGACGCCGCCGAGCAGCTCGACGATCGCGATCGCCTCGGACGCGATGTCTTCGCTCGGGTCCCGCCCCGCATGGACACGGTCGAGGATCTCGATCCGGGGCTCAAGAGCATCAGCATCTTCAAGCTCGTCGAGCTGATGGCGAAGCTGATGAAGAAGGCGCCCGCCGCCGCGCACGCCATCTCCTTCGAGGCGTTCAATCTGTCCGAGCGCATCCAGTACATCGACGACTTCGCGCTGGCGCGCGAGGGGCGCTTCACGCTGGTCCAGCTGCTCCAGGGGATCTTGTCCCGCGCCGAGCTGGTGGTCACCTTCATCGCCGTGCTGGAGATGACCAAGCTCGGCTTCCTCCGGATCTCGATCGAGGTCGGCGGCGAGCGACCGCCGGAGGACGACGCCGACCTGCCGCTGATCTGGGTGAACCGCACCGACAAGGTGCTGGGCGGCGACGTCATCGACGACTACCGCTGAGGCGACGCCTCTAAAAGCTTCTAAAACGCCGGCGTCGCCCGTTGATCGGGGCGCGGTGCAGGCGGACAAGCGATGGGTGCGCGCCCTTTTGCTCTTCCTGCTCCCGCTCGCGTGCGGCGGAGGGGAGGCGCTCCTTCCGGTGCCCGCGGACAGACCGGCGGATCCCGGTGTCGCGCTGGTGCCGCTCCCGAACATTCCCGTCCGCGTCGATCCGATCGCCACGCCGCCGGTCGAGGTGGTGCTCGAGGATCCGGAGGCCGAGCCGCACTCGAACCCGCTGGTGCTGGTCCACGGCTTCCTCGCCACCGGCACGTCGCTGGGCTTCGCCGACATCGGCGCGGATCTGCGGGCCCGCGGCTTCACCGTGGCGGTCGCCGATCTCTCCGCGTCCGCAGCACCCCCGGAGCGCGCCGGTCAGCTGGCCCATCTCGTCGACGCGGTCCTCCTCGAGTCGGGCGCGCGGCGGGTCAACATCATCGCCCACTCCGCCGGCGGGCTCGACGCCCGCTACCTGATCTCGACGCTCGGCTACGGCGATCGCGTGGCGTCGCTCTCCACGGTGGCCACGCCGCACCGCGGATCGGCGGTGGCCGATCGGATCTTCGCGCTCACCCGGGACACGCCCGATCCGTTGCTCGAGGCCTTCGCCCGGATCTGGGGTCTGACCGTCGGCGACATCGACGACGATCCGGATCTCCGGGCTGCGCTGGCTGCGCTCCGCACCGAGGACGCAGCCGAGTTCAACGCCGCCAACCCCGACGATCCGCGGGTGCTCTATCGCTCCTGGGCGGGCCTCAGCGATCCGCTGGCTCGCCCCGACGCCGGCGACGATCCTGCGTGCGAGCACCGGCTGCTCTTCGATCCGTCCGTGCGCGACCGCCTCAACCCGCTCTTCGATGTCACCGCCTGGTGGGCGGGCGAAGGCGTGAGCCGGCTGCCCAACGACGGTATGGTGACCGTCGAGAGCGCGAAGTGGGGCGAGTTCGTGGGATGTCTGGCCGCCGACCACGCGGACGAGATCGGCGCGCTCGATCAGCCGAGCCCCGATCCGGTCACCGGGTTCGATCATCTGGCGCTGTATCGAGCGATCGCGGACGATCTGGTCGGGCGCGGGCTGTAAGCGCTACACCGGATCGAGGTGGTTCTGATGGACCCTCGCGAGCTTGCCGTTGACCCGCACCACCGGGTTCGTGGTGCTGCCGGTCCCGTGGACGGCGTAGTCGACCACTACGGCCATCGTCCCCGGCTCCACCACGCCTTCACCCTGGTAGGCGTCCCCTTCCTGGCTCACCAGCGCGGTGAGCTCATAGTTCTGCGAGTGCTTGGGGACGTTGGACGCCAGCACACAGCGCTTGTTGAAGCGGACGCGTTGACCCAGCGCGAGCGGCGTCGCCATCGAGGACATCGCGCACTCCAAACCGCAAACAGGGCTCTCGGTCAAGCACCCGCGCTCAGGGGCTCCACTGCGCGCCGTGCTCGAAGGCGGCCGTGTTGGCGGCGGTGAGGGGCGTGGCCGGGCCGTCTGCGCCCGTCACCGGATCGATCGGCGCCAGGTAGATGTCCCAGTCACCGGCGCCGCCGGCCCGGTTGCTGGCGAAGCTGATGAACGATCCGTCCACCGCCCAGGTCGGGAACGAGGAGGCGCCGTCGCCCGGCGCACTGTTGGCGTTCGGCAGGCTCGTGATCAGGTTCGTGCCCGAGGCATCCGCGAGCTCGAGGACCGCGTCAGTCGCCGCGATCGTCCCGGTCGCCTGGGCGCTGTACGTGTACGCGATCCAGCGCGCGTTGGGCGAGAACTTCGGGTAGTAGTTGGCGCCGCCGTTGTTGCCCACGACCAGCGTGGCCGTGCCGCCGACCTCATCGACGACGTAGACGTCGGTCGGTCCGTCGAAGCCGAAGCTCGCGCCCTGCTGTCCGTTCGTCACCTGCGTGCCGCGCGCGAACGCGATGCGGCCGTCGGAGCTCCAGCTCGGCATCAGCTCGTAGTACGACGGATCGTCCGCGCCCACGAGCGTGCGGAGCTCGCCTGCGAACAGCGCGCCGATCTTGATGTTCGAGCCGTCGTCGTACGCGTACTGGTACGGCGGGTTGGTGTGCACGTCGGGCTTCCAGGAGAAGTAGGACGAGCCCGCGATCGTGCTGGCCTGGATCGCGACGCGATTTGCGGTGTCGACGATCTTCAGCCCCGGCCCTTCGACGACCGCCACGTACTTGCCGTCGGGCGAGATCGTATGACAGCCGGCGCACGCGGTTCCGGTCCGCGGGCCCCAGAAGGGTGTCGGCGTGGTGACGCCCTGGAGCGGGAGCTGGAGGATGTCGCCGCCGATGATGCTGGGGATCTGCCAGAAGTAGAGGTAGCGGCCGGCCGCCGGCGGGACGATTCTCGGGGCCACCCGTGACGGTCACGTCGATCGCCGGCTCGACCGGATCGTCCGAGCGCACGGTGACCACCGCGGTGTCGCCGGCGACGTCGACCGAGGTGTACTGCACCGTCACCGAGCGGTTCGTCCCGGACACCAGCGTGAAGGGCAGGGCGGGCGGGTTGAGCAGCGTCATCTCCGGGTCGGCGGTGGTCCAGTCGAGCGCGGTGATCGTGGAGATCGGTGGCGCCGCAGGCGTAGATGGTGAAGTCCATGGTGGCGGTGCCGGGCGTGGGCCCGAACGGGAGGTGGCGCGGCTCCACGCAGATGCCCGAGGCGGAGGCCGCCGCGAACAGCGGGATCTGGAAGACGCCGGTGACCGTGTCGGTGGTGTCGATCTCGAGGGTGCCGGTGGCGCTCCCGGGCGCGCTCGGCATGTACGTCACCGACACGTGGCGCACCGCGGTCGGGAACAGCACGGCCAGGTTGGGCGCGGTCTCGAAGAAGTCGGGATCCGATTCCGGCGCCCATCGCGACCCCGCGGATGAAGCAGGGCTCGTCGCTGATGTTGGTGACATCGACGGCCATCGAGCGCGCGGTGCCGGGCTCGACGGCGCCGAAGTTGATGAAGGACGGCGTCACGTCCAGGTGACAGCCGTCCTCGAGATCGGGGTTGCCGAGCAGGTCGACCGACGTGATCGCACCCCCGTTCTCCAGGTCGAGCCGGCCCAGGTCCGGCATCGTCGCCTGCACCGGGGCATAGTCGATCACCAGCGTGCGCGACTGCCCGGCCGGCACGTCGAGCGGGAGCTGCGGCGCCATGGCGAGCGCGAACGCGGGCGCGCCCAGGCCGATCTCGACGCGCGTGATGGTGCAGGTGGAGGCGCCATTGTTGGCCACCAGCACGGACTTCGACGCCGACGCACCGACGGCGACGTTCGAATAGGCGAGGGAGGCCGGCGCGACCAGGAGGTCGCAGGGCTCGGCGCCGCGGGCCGACACCGGGAAGAAGGCGTCCTCGTTGCCGAGCGCGGTCGAGGTGACGTCGACGTACGCCTGGGCCACGCCCAGCTGCTGCGCCGTGAAGTCGACCTCGACGTCGACCGTCTCCCCCGGCTGCAGCGTCACCGGGAGGCCGGGCGCGCCCATGAGCGAGAAGCCGGGGTCGCTCGGGAAGCGCGCGTCCGTGGAGAGGATCAGCCCGGAGATGGTGACCGGCTCGAGGCCGCACGACTCGAGCGTCAGTGTCCCCATCAGCGTTCCACCGACCGCGGTGGCGCCCAGATTGAGCGGGTTGGGGTGGGCGCAGACCGCCGGCGCCACGCCTTCGCCGCAGGCGCTGATGCGGATGCTCGGCAAGTCGGGGGCGTCGGTCGTGATCACGAACGCGCCCGAGTCGGCGCCTCCGTCCTCGGGCGCGTAGCGCGCGGTCAGCTCGAGCGACTCCCCGGGCGCCAGCGGCTTCGGCTCGGTGAGGCCCTCGATCGACCACTCGCCCGAGCTGCCCGGCTCGACGATGGCGGACAGGACAGTGAGGGTCGCGGTGCCCTGGGCCGTCACGGTGATCGTGCGCTCCGCCGTGGCGCCCGGCACGACTCGACCGAACGACATCGAGTCCGGGTCCGTTCCGCAGGTCTCACCGGGGTGCGAGACGCCGGCGCCGGTCTCGACGCCGATCCCGACGAGCGACACCTCGTGCACCGTCTCGGCGTCGTCGCCGACGATCGTGACGGTGGCGTGCTCCTCGCCGACGTCGACCGGCTCGAAGACCACGTTGAAGTCGATGGACTGGTCGGGCTGGAGCGCGTCGGGCACGGGCGTCGCGAAGCCGATCTCGGCGGAGCCGGCGATCTCGAAGCGCACGAACGCCAGCGGCGACAGGCCGGTGTTCTTGATCTGGAACGACGCGACGCGCTGGCCGCCGACGCGGACCTCGCCGAAGTCGATCGCCTCCTTGTCGACGGTCAGTCGGGCCCGGGCGTCGATGAGGCCGCCCCCGCCACAGTCGCAGCCGCCCGCGACCAGGCCGAGGAGGACGAGACCGAACGCGAAACGCTTTCCCACGTGAAGAGGGGTAATCGTGTGTTGCCTCGAGTCCCATCGGGCGTGTTTCCAGCGTATGGAGTGGGATGCAGGTGACGGGTCGACCCGACAGCCGCGTCAACCTGCCGAAAGATCAGGGGGATCGCCGTTGGAGGACCGACCCCGAGGTTGGTATCGTCCGCCCGTGTCAGTCGATGTTCACGACGAGCCGGGCGGGATCCGCGTCCTGACCCTGAATCGGCCCCCGGCCAACGCGTTCGACGCTGGCCTGATCGCCCGCCTGGGCGCCGCGGCCGATGCGGCGCGCGACGACGCCGCCGTGCGCGCGGTGATCGTCCGCGGGAACGAGCGCTTCTTCTCCGGAGGCCTCGATCTGAAGAAGATGGCCGGCGGCGAGGCGCCCAAGGTCTCGGACTTCGGGTACCACGATGGCATCGGTGCGCTCTGGACCCTACCCAAGCCCACGATCGCGGAGGTCCGAGGCCACGCGATCGCCGGCGGCGCGATCCTCCTGCTCGCCTGCGACTTCCGTATCTCCGCCACTGGCCCGCACAAGATCGGGCTCAACGAGACCCCGATCGGCCTGGCGTTTCCGCCGGGCGCGTTCGAGATCTCGCGGCTCGGCCTCTCGCACACCCGGTTCGGTCGCGCGATCCTCGAGGGCGAGCTGTATCCGCCCGAGGAGGCGCTCCGGATGGGCTACCTCCACGAGCTGGTCGCGCCCGAGCGGTTGTCGGCGCGGTGCCTCGAGCTGGCCGCGAAGGTCGCCGCGTATCCCGCCGGTGCGTACGCGTACAACAAGGCGATGCTGCAGAAGCCCGCGCTCGAGCGCTGCCGCAACGAGCCGGAGGCCGACAAGGCACGCCGGTTCGAGGTGTGGACCTCACAGGAGACGCTCGAGGCCTTCCTGGCCCGGGCCCAGGGGCTGGGCAAGGTGAAGACCGCGCCGTGATCGGCCGCTGGCTCTTCTTCCGAGGACTGGCGCTCTCCTACTTCTTCGCGTTTGTCTCGCTGGCGGTCCAGATCGCGGGGCTGATCGGCGAGGACGGCATCCTCCCGGCCCGTCCGTTCCTCGAGGCCGTCCACAAGAACCTGGGGGCGTCGAGCTACTGGCGTCTCCCCACCGTCTTCTGGCTGGGGGCGAGCAACGGCGCGCTCTCGGCGGTCTGCTGGCTGGGCGCGCTGGCCTCGCTCCTCTTGCTGGCGGGCGTGCTCCACCGGCCGATGCTGGTGCTCTGTTGGACCCTGTTCCTCTCGATCTCGTCGGTCGGCCGCGACTTCCTCTCGTTTCAGTGGGATCTGCTCCTCCTCGAGGTCGGCCTCGCTTCGCTCCTGATCGCGCCCTCCGGTCTCTTCCCCAAGCTCGGCGCGCGCCCGCCCCCTCGCCTGGGCGTGCTGGTGATGCAGGCGATCCTGTTCAAGCTGATGTTCTCCTCGGGCTTCGTGAAGCTGAACAGCGGCGACGAGACCTGGCGCTCGCTCACCGCGCTCCTCTACCACTACGAGACGCAGCCGCTCCCCACCTGGATCGGCTGGTACGCGCACCAGCTCCCCGAGTGGTTCCAGAAGATCAGCGTGGTGGGCGTGTTCGTGATCCAGCTGGTGCTCCCCTTCGGGCTGGTCCTGCCCCGGCCCGGCCGTCTGGTCGCGGCCGCGGGCCTCTTGCTGCTCCAGGCGCTGATCGCGCTGACCGGCAACTACTGCTTCTTCAACCTGCTCGCGGTCAGCCTGATCGCGCTTTCGGTCGACGACGCGACGATCGTCCGCCTGGTCCCGCGGATCCGCCTCCCCGAGCCGGCGGCGCCGCTCGCGGGTGTCGGCCGGCGGATCCTGATCGGCGTCGCCTCGGTCGTCCTGGTCCTCGAGGCCCTCACGCTGGCGCGGACCGTCTTCGGCGATCTCCCGGATCCCGCGTACGAGCTGCTGGCGCTGGTGCGTCCGCTGCGCAGCATGAACGGCTACGGTCTGTTCGCGGTGATGACCACGACGCGGCCCGAGGTGGTGCTCGAGGGCAGCGACGACGGCGAGCATTGGCGTGAATACGTGCTCCCCTACCAGCCCGGGCCGCTCGATCGGGCGCCGCCGTTCGTGGCGCCGCACCAGCCCCGCCTCGACTGGCAGCTCTGGTTCGCGGCCCTCGGCCGCGCCCGCGACAACCCGTGGTTCGGCGCGTTCGTGGTCCGCCTCCTGGAGGGATTGAAGGACGTCCGTGCTTTGCTGGCCGACGATCCCTTCCCTGATCACCCGCCGCGCTTCCTGCGGGCCCGGCTCTATCGCTATCGGTTCACCGACCTGGCGACGAAGCGGGCCACCGGACGCTGGTGGAGCCGCGAGCTCGCCGGCGAGTACCTCGAGCCGGTGAGCCTGCGGCCCGGCGCCGGTATACTCCGCCCATGACGCCGTTCTTCGCGCTGATGCTGGGCGCGCTCCCGCCGATCCAGAGCGCCAACGACGCCGTGCTCCAGCTGCGCGGCGGCCAGGTGGAGGCGATCCGGAACGTCGAGTCGGCCTGTCGCGGGCGTCTTCGACACGCGCTCAAGGATGAGCCCCGCGTGGTCCAGGCGCTCGCCCGCCTCTCCTCGTCGGGGAGCGCGGACGTGAAGAAGGCCGCGCTCGACGCGTACCGCTGCATGTCGCCGGCGAGGTTCGTCGAGCTCATGACGCCGCGCCTCTCGGATCCCGATCCGGAGCTGGTGGCGTACGCGGCCGAGGTGTCGGCGCGCGTGGCGGACCCCGCGGTGGTACCGCCGCTGCTCGACCGCCTGGAGGCGAAGCGGGACGCGTGCCAGTCCGCCGAGCTCTCCCCCGGCCAGCTCGACGCGTGCGTCTGGCTCACCTACGCGCCGGGCGCTTCTCTCGCGGGCGCCGAGCGGAAGCTCCGCCTCCGGGCCGCCGAGGACGCCGCCGCCATGCTCGGCTGCCCGCACGCGAAGGTCCGCGAGGTCGCCGTGGAGACGCTGGCGTCGGCGCGGATCAAGGTGCACGCGAAGTCGGTGGCCGAGCTGATCGCGAAGGAGAAGCAGGGAGCGTTCCCGGAGAGGAACGACGCCGCGCTCCTCTCGCGCTTCGAGACGAGACGCCGGGCGCTCCTGAAGGGAGACTGAGCGTCGTCCCGCTGAGGGTGATCGTGAGCGTGTGAGCACGCACCACAGACCGGCCGAGGAAGCGGAGCGCGTTCGACGGACCACGCTCACGGTCACTCTCAGGGAGGCGACTGATCGGGCTCTTCGACCCCCCTCTGCTTCTCGGTCTCGATGGTGATGTCGGCCTTCCGCGCGACGCACTTCGGGATCGCGCCCGACTCGTCGCAGTCCTGGTCCTCGTTGCAGAGGCCCCGGCAGGGCAGGACCTCGCAGAAGCCGGTCACGTTGTTGCACGTCGTGCCGGGGGGACAGCCGGCGTAGCAGCCGCCGGTGGCCCGGCTGATGCCCGACGCCGTCGCCGCCACCGCGCTCATGATGACGGCGCCCGCGACGGCGTCGGGTGCGGCGCTGCAGCCGCTGCAGAGCAGGAGCAGCGCGAAGAGGAGACGGCGGATCACGCCACGAATGTACCCGCGGCCGGGTCCGCCCGCGCAAGCCGTGACGGCGCTCCCGGCGCACGTCCTGCGCGACGTCGAAGCCGGCCGCCGCCGGTGATAGAAGCGCTGCATGCGCGCGTTCCTGCTCACCTTACCGGTGTTGTCGTTCTCCTGTGCGACACCGTTGGACGATCCGATGGTCCCGCCCGATCACCCGCTGGTCTATCGACGCCCGGACTGTCCGGCCGCACCGCGCCCCGCGAACCGCCGTCCCTCGGGCTCGCTCGAGAAAGGGAAGAAGCCGAAGACGATGGCGTTCGGGACGATCGACGGCGCCCTGGTGGTCACGCATGGGGGCGCCGGCTCGAAGCCGGACCTGGTCGACGGCCCGCGCAAGGCGGCCGAGGCGGCGCTGGCGAAGCTGCTCGCCGACGAGCCCGCGCTGGAGGCGGCGGTGGCCGGCACCACCGTGCTCGAGGACGACCCGCGGTTCAACGCCGGCACGGGTGCCAACATCCGGCTCGACGGGCAGACCATCCAGATGGACGCGTCGCTGATGACGCAGGACGGTGACTTCGCGGCCGTCGCGGTCATCGAGCGCGTGAAGAATCCCATCCGGGTGGCGCGCCTGGTGCTCGACACCCCGCACGTCCTGCTGGCGGGAGAGGGGGCGACCCGCTTCGCCCATCGGATGGGTGTGCCGGACGAGCTCCCGATCTGCGACGAGTCGCGGAAGAAATATCGGGATCGAATGGCGCAGTTGACCCAGCTGATGAATCAGCCGGGCAAGAAGTTCGATTGGCGCGACTACTGGAACTTTCCCAACGAGATGCCCGAGGAGATGAAGCGCTGGAAGAAGGGCGGCGACACCGTCGGCACGGTGGTGCGCGATCGCGAGGGCGGCTTCGCGGCCACACTCTCGACCGGTGGGACCTCGGTGACGCTCTACGGTCGGGTCGGGGATGTGCCCGTCTACGGCGCGGGGCTCTTCGCGGGGCAATCTGGCGCGGTCGCCTGTACCGGTGAGGGCGAGGAGATCATCAAGCGCGCGCTCGCCCGGAGCGTCTACGAGGCGATCGAAGCCGGTACGCCCGCGCGTGATGCAGTGGCCCGCGCCGTTCGCGAATTTCCGGAAGGCGCCGACGTCGGCTTGATCGCGGTCGATCGCTTCGGCTGGGCGGTCGCCGCCAACGTCGAGATGGCCTTCGGAAAGGCGTCGGAGGAGGAGGAGCCCCCCAAGTAGCTTCGCGGTGCGCGCGCTGCTATGAGCCGCAGGATGGTAGGAACGCCAGAGCTGATCCAGTATGGGGTCCGAGCCGGGATCGCGACGATCACGCTCGACGACCCGCCTGCAAATACGTACAGCTACGACATGATGCGCGCGCTCGATCAGCGCGTGCTCGAGGCCCGCATGGACGACTCCGTCCACGCGATCGTGGTGACGGGGCAGGGCGACAAGTTCTTCTGTGCCGGCGCCGACATCGCGATGCTCAACGATGTCACGCCCACCTTCAAGTACTACTTCTGCCTGCACGCGAACGAGACCATCAACCGGCTGGAGAACACGCCCAAGCTGGTGATCGCCGCGCTCAACGGGCACACCGTGGGCGGCGGGCTCGAGGTGGCGCTGGCCTGCGATCTACGCCTGGCCAAGAAGGGCGGAGGGAAGATCGGTCTGCCCGAGGTCTCGCTCGGGGTGCTGCCCGGGACGGGCGGCACGCAGCGTCTGTGCCGCCTGCTCGGCAAGGCGAAGGCGTTCGAGCTGATGGCCACCGGCGAGACCTTCGACTTCGATCGTGCGGCCGAGCTCGGGATGGTGACCCGCATCCTGCCCGCCGACGGCTTCATGGATCAGGTCTACGAGTTCGCGCAGAAGTTCGTGCCGCCGGGGAAGGCGTCCAAGGCGGTGGGCTACATCAAGCGGGCTGTCGTGTCCGGCGGCGAGATGTCGTTCGGCGACGGTCTGGCGCTCGAGCGCGAGCTCCAGCAGCAGCTCTTCCTCTCTGAGGACGCCAAGGAGGGGATCGGCGCATACGTGGGAAAGCGCAAGGCGTCCTTCACCGGCCGATAGGGAGACGTGACCGCGGTGAGAGCCAGGATAGGTTGGATCATCTGCGCCTTCTTGGCGGGCTGCCCCGTCGAGGAGGACCATCCGCGCCCCCAGAATCCGAAGGCCCGCACGACGGCCGAGCCCGAGTCCGAGCCGCAAAACGAGCCGCCCTCCGACCTCTCGGCGCTGGCGCCCGTGATCGCGCCGGTCCCACAGTCGAGCGCGGCGCCGCAGAAGATCGTGGTGCACTTCCTGTATCCGGTCGTCGCCGCGCCGAACACGCCGGTCGACGCGGCGAGGACCGAGGTCGTGGTCGAGCCGGAGCAAGGCCCGCCCGTCCCCGCGGTCCTACGGTTCGAGTCGGCCTCGACCCTCGAGATCCTGCCCACGGCGCCGTTCGCTCCGGATACGCAGTACCGGGTGCGGATGGAGCGCGTTCAGTTCTTCGATCAGCTGGTGAAGGGAAAGGTCGAGCAGACGTTCGAGACTCCGCCGTTCGGCTTCCTGCGGGCCGATCTCTCGTCCGTCGAGGCGGCCAAGAAACGGATCGCGATCGATCTGGTGTTCACCGGTCCCGTGCTGGTCGAGGACGTGGAGCGGAGGGTCGACCTGCGGATCGGCAAACCGGTGAAAGCTCGGTTCGAGCGCACCGAACAGAGCAACGTGGTCCGGGCGACGGTCGGCGAGGTGGCCCTCGGGCGTGGCCGGAAGACGGTGGAGGTCTCGCTGGCGGAGGGCGTGCGGAGCCTCGACGGCACCTCGGTCGCCGGCGAGGCCCGGGCCACGCTGCGGATCCCGTTCGGCGAGCCGATCAAGATCTTCGGCGCGCACGTCCGCGAGGGGGCTTCGGGCTACTACGTCCAGGTGATCTGCAGCGACGCGGCGATCGGCAAGAACACGATGTACTTCTGGGACGAGGTCGCCCAGAACAGCTACGAGCTCTCGCGGCGCTGCGTGCTCGAGGAGGAGGATGCGAAGAACAGCATCCACTTCGAGCCGAAGGTCGACTTCACGGTGTCGCCGATGCGCGGCGGCTTCCGGATCCTCGCCAAGCTCGAGCGCGGCAGCTATACACTCCGGATCGATCCGGACGCGCGCTCAGTCGACGGCGGCGTGCTCCTCTCCGCGTTCGTCGACAGCTTCTCGGTGCCCGCGCGCAGCCCGCAGGTGGGCTTCGTCTCCAAGGGGCGCTACCTGCCGAGGAGCGCCTGGCGACGGCTGGCCATCCGGCACCTCAACCTGTCGACGGCCACGCTCCGCGTGCGACACATCCCGCCCCAGAACCTGGTGTTCTGGCTCTCGGGCGAGTCTGAGGCGGCCGACGAGCGCAACTCGACCCTGATCCTCGAGCACGAGCTCCCGCTCCACGGCGACCCGGACGTCCTCACCACCACCTGGATCGACGTCGGTCGGATCATGAAGAGCGCGCCCACCGGGGTCCTCGAGCTCGAGCTCTCCGGCAAGGGGATCAAGCAGCCGGCCCGCGCTCGGCTCTTGCTCACCGACATGAACCTGATCGCGAAGCGCGAGGAGAGCGGCCGCGTGCGCGCCTTTGCGATCGGCATCCACGACAACCAGCCGCTCGCGGGCGTGGAGGTGAAGCAGGTGGTCCCCAGCGGTCGCGTTGTCTCCACGTGTGTCACCGCGTGGGACGGCGCCTGCGAGCTGGCCGAGCTCTCCTCGAAGGCGCTCGATCAGACGCCCCCGTTTGCGATCCTCGCGACGCTCGGCGAAGACCTCACCTATCTCACGTTCGACGAGCTGCGCACGCCGATCTCGGAGGACGCGGTGCACGGCCGCTCCTATCGGGCCGAGTCGCCCTACACGGCGGCCATCTGGTCGGACCGCGGGGTCTATCGCCCGGGGGACACCGCGCACTTCGCCGCGATCATCCGCGACCAGCAGTCGGTGTCGCCCGACGCCGGGATGCCGATCGTGTTCGAGCTCGCCGATCCCAAGCGCAAGGTGATGAAGCGGATCGTCGAGGAGACCAACGACGCCGGTATGATCGCGTTCGACGTCTCCTTCGCCGACTTCGCCGCCACCGGTCGTTACCGGCTGGTCGCGCAGGCCGGTAAGCGGCAGCTCGGTGAGATGGAGTTCAACGTCGAGGAGTTCGTCCCCGAGCGGATGAAGGTCAAGGCGAGCGTCGTCCCTGAGCAGATGTTCGTCGAGGACGACGCGCGCGTGCGGATCGAGGCCGCCTACCTGTTCGGGGGCAGCGCTGCGGGGAGCCCGTTCGAGGTGACCTGCGAGCTCGCGCCCGCGGAGCTCCACCCGCGGAAGAACGCCGGCTGGGCGTACGGGGTCTGGACGGGGCGACCCATGTCTCCGATCCCGCTCGGCAAGGCCACCGGCGTGCTCGAGGAGGGCGGCGGCGGCAGCGTGCAGTGCCCCGAGCTCACCGGGCGCGGCCGCTTCGCCGGCACGGCCCGCGTCACGGCCGACGTCGCCGTCTTCGAGTCGGGCAGCGGCCGGACCACGCACGGAAGCGCCTCGGCGCTGGTGCATCCCGAGCACTTCTACGTGGGGCTCCGGAGCCCGGTCGGACAGGTGAACGCCGGCGATCAGCTGCCGGTGGAGGGCATCACCGTCGACTGGGAGGGCGAGCCAATCAAGACCGTCCGCAACGTCGACCTGGCGCTCTACCGGGTCGAGAAGGAGCGCGACTGGGTCTACGACGAGGTCGAGGGCTACTGGAACTATCGCGAGTATCAGCGCCTGGTGCTGGAGGCGGAGCAGAAGGTCGCGGTGAAGAACGGCGCCTTCTCCCATACGTTCGCCATCGCCGAGGACGGCGGTGGGTTCGTGGTCCGCGCCCAGTCCGAGCGCGCCCGGACCGATCTCTTCGTTCAGGGGAGCGGGAGCTTCTTCTGGTACGGAAGCTGGGGCGAGGGCGAGGATCGCACGCCGCGGCCCATGCGTCCGGCCTCGATCGAGATCCGCGCGCCGGAGCAGGTCGCGCTCGGCGAGAAGGTGCCGGTCCACTTCACCACGCCCTTCGCCGGGCGGGCGCTGATCACCGTGGAGACCGACGAGGTCGTCGAGCGGGAGTGGATGGACGTACCCGAGGGCGAGGTCGAGTATCCGTTCGAAGTCGAGCGCTTCGTGCCGAACGCCTACCTCTCGATCCTGGTGCTCAAGGATCCGCACGAGGACTCGCCGGCCTCGTTTCTCCCCGAGCGGGCCTTCGGTGTGCGGTCGATCCGCATCGAGCCGGCCGAGTTCGAGCGCCGGATGTCGATCCACGTCCCCGAGGAGGTGCGTTCGAACAGCCGCCTCGAGGTGAACCTGGATCTGGGCGAGCTCGACGAGCCCACGTTCGTGACGGTGGCGGCGGTGGACGAGGGCGTCCTGTCCTTGACCAAGTTCCAGAGCCCGAACCCGTTCGACTCGATCTTCGATCCCCGCGCCCTCGGTGTGGCCACGTTCGAGACGGTCGGATGGAACCTGCTCCTTCCGGCCGGTGGTCCCTCGCAGGCGACCGGCGGCGACGCGCTGAGCGGGCTCGACCGGGTGCAGCAGGTGAAGCCGGTGGCGCTGTGGTCGGGGCTGCTCGAGGTGCCGGCCAGCGGCAAGATCACGATCCCGTTCGACGTCCCCGAGTATCGCGGCCAGCTCCGGGTGATGGCGGTGGCCGCCGGGACGCGGCGGATGGCGCACGCAGAGGCCAAGGTGCTGGTGCGCGATCCGCTGGTCCTGCAGACGACGCTGCCGCGCTTCCTGATCGACGGCGATCGGGTGCGCGTGCCGGTGTTCGTCACGAACGTCTCGGGCGCGGACCAGATCGTGAAGGTCAGCGTCCACGCCGAGCCGCTCGACGGGACGAAGGCGAAGACCGCGCAGATCGAGATCTCCGGCCCGAGAGAGAAGACCCAGTCGATCGCGGACCGCGCCAACGCGACGTTTCTCTTCGACCTGACGGCCAGGGCGCCGGTGGGCGCGGCCCGGCTCACGGTGACCGCCGAGGGTGGCGGCCACGTCTCCAAGGAGTCGCTGGACGTCCCGTTCTCGCCGAACGCCCCCAAGACCCGGGTGGTGAAGCGGATCCCACTCCCCGCGGGGCGCACCGAGGTCTCGCACCAGCTGACCGGTTGGCTGCCGACGACCGAGCGG
Organism: uncultured delta proteobacterium; assembly: GCA_963803435.1. Lineage (GTDB taxonomy): Bacteria > Myxococcota > Kuafuiibacteriia > Kuafuiibacteriales > Kuafuiibacteriaceae > CAWDML01. Next base: position 342,826 of record CAWDML010000003.1, read on the forward strand.
AGCACGTTCTGGGTCACCGCCAACCCGTACGGCGAGTCGTTCGAGCATCTGCAATATCTCTTGCAGTATCCCTACGGGTGCGTGGAGCAGACGGTGTCGTCGAGCCGGCCGCTCCTGTTCATCGGCAAGTTCCTCCCCAACGTGGATCCACGCGCGACGCTGGGGAAGAGCGTCGACGAGCTGGTGATGCTCGGCGTGAACCGGGTGCTCTCGATGCAGACGCCGGACGGCGGCTTCGCCTACTGGCCCGGCGGGAACGAGGCGGTGGGCTGGGGGACGGCCTACGCGCTCCACTTCCTCCTCGACGCCAAGAACGCCGGCTATCCCGTCCCCGAGGCTCGGGTCGACGACGCGGTCGCCTGGGTGGAGCGAGCGCTCGACCAGCCCGAGACCGACCGCTGGGACGACGTTCACGCGCGCCCCTATCTCCACTACGTCGCCTCGCTGGCGGGGCGGGGTCGCAAGGCCGAGATGCTGCGGGCCGTCGAGACGCTCGAGAGCAACAAGGCGAGCGAGCGGTCCACCGAGGAGCGCTACCTCCTGAAGGCGGGCCTCTACGCCATGGGCGACCGCAGCTTCGAGTCCGATCTCAAGGACCTCGATCTGAGCCCGATCAGCGACGCGCGTACGAATGGCTGGACGTTCTGGTCCGACCGGCGCGCGCGAGGCTTCATGCTGAGCACCTTCGTCGATCTCTTCGGCCGCGATCCCGCCGGCGAGCGGATGGCGACGCTGGTGGCCGAGTCGCTCCGCGGACATCGGAGCAGCTGGTACACCACGCAGGAGCTGGTCTGGGGCATCACCGGCCTCGGCAAGTACGCCGGCGAGGTGGCCACCACCTTCGAGCCGCCGCGGCTCTGGATCGGGAAGAAGGAGATGGAGGCCACGTCGGGCGACGGCAACGAGCGGACCTGGGCCATCCCGCGCGCCAGCGAGCGCCGGCGGATCTCGATCGAGGTGAAACAGAGCGATCATCCGCTGTATCTGGTGCTCTCCAGCGAAGGCGTGCAGCGGAACGCCTCCTGGGACCTCGGCGGGGACGGTCTCTCGATCCAGCGCGACTTCCGGCGCCCCAACGGCGAGCCGATCGGGCTCTCGGACGGATCGCTGAAGCTCGGTGACGTCATCTACGCGATCGTCACCGTGGAGAACACGACCGGGGCGCCGATCCAGAACGTGGCGGTCGTCGATCGCTTCCCTGCGGGCTGGGAGATCGAGAATCCCCGCCTCGGGCGCTCGCAGGCGATCGACTGGATCGATCAGAAGGAGATCTGGGCGCCCGATCATCTGGAGCTGCGCGACGATCGGATCGAGGTCTTCGGTGCGCTCGGCCCGAAGGAGGCGCGCCGCGTGGTCTACGCGCTTCGCGCCGTCAGCTCCGGCCGCTTCGCGATGCCGCCGGCCGAGGCCGAGGCCATGTACGATCCGTCGTTCTGGGCGCGGGCCGCCGGCGGCACGGTGCTGGTCAAGGGGCCGTGGGACTGAGGAGGCGCCCGCTCCGTGCGGCGCTCTTCGGGTGCGCCGGCCTCCTCGCCGCCTGGCTCCTGACGCTGCTCCTCGCCCGCCTGATCCCGCTGCCCGAGGGCTACTTCCCGGTGGGCTCGACCGTCGTCGAGTTCCGCGACGGCTCGACCGCGTTCGTCTTCCTCTCACCCGATGACAAGTGGCGGATCGATCGCGACTCATCCGAGATCGATCCGGCCTACGTGCGCGCGCTGATCCGGCTCGAAGATCAGCGCTTCTATGCCCACGGCGGCGTCGATCTCCTGGCCGTCGCCCGGGCGATGGTGTCGAACCTGTGGCACCGCCGGATCGTCTCCGGCGCCTCGACGATCACGATGCAGCTCGTCCGCATGCGCGAGCCGCGCGCGCGCACGATCGCGTCCAAGCTGATCGAGAGCTTCCGTGCGCTCCAGATCGAGGCGCGCTTCGACAAGGCGCGGATCCTGGCGCTCTACCTGACGCACGTCCCCTACGGGCGCAATGTCGAGGGCGTCGAGGCGGCCGCGCTGGCGTACTTCGGCCACCGGGCCGGTGCGCTCTCCCGGGAGGAGATCGCGACGCTCCTGGCCGTGCCGCAGAACCCGAACGCGCGCTATCCGAGGCCGGAGAATGCGCGGCGGTTGGAGGCGGCGCGCGACGGGATCGCGGCGCGGCTGTCGCTCGGCCCGCTCGAGGGGCCGCCCCCTGCTCGCCTGCTGGCGTTCCCGAGGATGGCCCCGCACGCCGCTCGCTGGCTCCGCGCGCAGCATCCGGAGACCGTACGCCTCCGGACTACCCTGGACCGCGGCGCGCAGCGGCTGGCCGAGCAGACGCTCCGGGAGGAGTCGCGGCGGCTGGGCGCGCTCGGCATCCACAACGCGACCGCGGTGGTGATCGATCACCGCGCCGCGGAGGTCCGCGCCCTGGTGGGCAATTCGGACTTCTGGGACTCGTCCCACGGCGGACAGATCGCCGGCTTCGATCGCCCCCGCTCGCCGGGCTCGGCGCTGAAGCCGTTCCTCTATGCGCTGGCGATCGATCGGGGTCTGGCGCTCCCCGAGCACCTGGTCCTCGACGTGCCCGTCGAGTACGGCACCTACGCGCCCGACAACTACGACGGCCGCTGGTCCGGCCTGGTGACGCTCGAGGAGGCGCTCTCGCGATCGCTCAACATCCCGTTCGTGAACCTCCTGGCGCAGCTCGGCGTCGACCGCTTCATCGGCGATCTGTCGGCGTGCGGCGTCGAGAGCCTGATCGATCAGCCCGGCTTCTACGGGCTCTCGGCGGCGATCGGCGGCCTCGAGGTGACCCCGCTCGAGCTGGCCGGGCTCTTCGCGGCGCTGGCGGAGGACGGCGCCTGCCGCGCCCCCGCGATCCTGGCCTCGACCGAGCGCAAGGGTCCGATCGCGGCCTTCTCCCCCTCGGCCGCCTGGCTCACGCGCCGCGCGCTCCGCATCCGCGATCGCCCCGACTTCCCGGCGCGCCGCAGCCTCGCGCGCACGCCCCATGGGATTCACTGGAAGACCGGTACCAGCTACGGTCACCGCGACGCCTGGGCCGCCGGCTCGACCGCCGACTTCACGGCGGTGATCTGGACCGGCAACTTCGACAACACGCCGAGCGTCCACCTGGTGGGCGCCGACGCCTCCGGCCCGATCCTGTTCGATCTCCTCGAGGCGCTCGGGGACCACGGCGCCGAGTCGCCGCCACCCTCCGATCTGGTGACCGTGGAGGTCTGCGCCTTCTCGGGACGCCTCGCCGCACCCGGCTGCCCTCACCGGCGACGGATCCTGGCGCCGCGACGCCACGTGCCCACCGAGCGCTGCCCGTACCACGTCGCGGTCGACGTCGATCTCGTAACCGGTCTGGCGCTGACGCCGGACTGCCGGAGCGGCAAGCGCTACGCGCACCGGAGCTTCATCTCGTTCCCGCCGGCGCTGGCCCGCCACCTCGCACCCGAGCTCCGCAGCCTGCCCGGGCCGCCGGAATCTCGCGCCCGAGTGCGCACCCGCGACCGCGCTCGAGCCGCGGATCGTCTCGCCGGCACGAGGTAAGCGCGTGATGCTGATGCCAGGCCTCTCGCCGGAGGACCAGGAGGTCCCGCTGGCCGCCGAGGGCGGAGGTCGCCGGGCCAGCTGGTTCGTGGATGGGCGCTTCCTCGGCACGGTGCCGATGCACGAGCGCCTTTGGTGGGCCCCGTCGCCGGGCACGCACGAGCTGGTGGTGACCGACGAGAGCGGCGCCAGTGCTTCCTCGCGTCTGCTCGTGGAGCGATCGGAGTAGTGGGTCGGCTCTGGAGGGACTGCCCACATCGAGGCGCGTAAGCGGCAAGCGAACATGCGCACGACGTGCACATCCGCCGCCGCTCGGCTGAGCCAAAGCCAACCGAGGGATGCGCTCGGAGCGGGCACCGACAAGCTGTGGCGCTCGCGTCAGAGCGCCGGGATCGTGGCGGTCATGCCGTCGGCGAGCTGCACGAAGAGGGCGGGGACGCCGTGGAGATCGGTGACCGCGAAGACGTTGGCGATGGAGCCTTCGGCCAAATGCGGAAGCGCGAAGTGGACGTCGGGTTGGTGGTCGCCGTCGACGTCGAGGCCCAGCGTATACGCGCCTGCGGGGACCTCGACCGCGTCGCTGGCGGTGCCGAACTCCAGCTCTTGCCGTAGGTCAGGCCGGTCGCGAGCGGGGCGCCGCCGCCCAGGTCGAGCACGTCGACCGGACCGAGGTCGGGGGCGGCGTGGACAATCCGCAGGGTGTCGATCCGATCGTCGAAGGTGAGCGTACGATCGGCGAGCACCACGGCCGAGTAGGACCGCCCCGGCTCCAGGTTGACCTCGAAGGTGGCAATCCGCTGGCCACCGCTGGCGACGTCAATCAGGTCTCGACCCGCGGGAAGATCGAGGTACGGCGAGACCTCCCCGAAAGCCAGGTTGCGGTAGGACGGCGTCGGGCCCGCCGACGAAAAGGTCGACGGCAGCGGCGCCGGGCGCCATGTGGATCGCGCGGAGCGCGGCGTGGCGGGGCGTCGTGATCGGCGGCTCCATCGGGGACGAGCACGCGATCGTGAAGAGGGCAGACAGCGACGTAGCGAAGCGGAGGTTGATCGGCTTCGGGCTCCTTTCCAGAGGTGCAGGACGTTTACGGACGTCACTTCGCCGGCGCCGTCTCGCTGGATGCAGGCGATGACCGATTTCCTCCGAGCCTGACGCATATACCCGAAAGCACATGGCGAACTGGCCCGGGGTCCAGTCGCGCACGGTGACGTCGAACACAGGTCGACTTCATCGGCAGGATCGTGCTTCGTTTTGCCGGGCTCCAGCGAATGGGAGATTCAGAGAAGACCCCGTCCTCCGATCCGCCCGAGGCCGTCGGGCGGATCGTCCTCTGGTTCGACAGGCTCACCGGAAAGATCGCGCCCCTTTGTCACCGTCATCCGTTCCGTGCGCTCGGCGTGACGGCGCTCCTTCTCGGCCTCTCGCTGTTCTTCGCGCGGCAGGTCCGCCTCGACACGGATCTGGTGGCGCTCCTCCCGGAGGGCTTCCCGTCGGTCCAGAGCCTCGCCGTGCTCAAGCAGCGGTTCGGCGTGGTGGGAAACATCGTGATCCTCGCCCGCGGCGACGATCCGCAGCAGCTGAAGCGCTTCGCCGACGACGTGGCCGTCGAGCTGGAGAAGCTCGACACGGTCGACTTCGTGATGCGCCGCCGCACCGACGAGTTCTTCCGCAACCATGCGCTCTACTACCTCGAGGTCGAAGACATCGAGCTGATCGCGGATCGGATCAACGAGACGATCATCTGGCACAAAAAGCAGGCGAACCCGCTGCTCGTCGATCTGGACGCGGCCGAGAAGCCCTCGCTCGACTTCCACGACCTGGAGAGCAAGCGCTCCCCCCTCAAGCGCAGCCTGGGAGGCTCCAAGGTCGCGGGTGGCACCCACTACATGGGTGAAGACGGCCACCTGATCGCGGTGTTCGTCCGGCCGATCAAGCGCGCGTCCGACTATGCCTTCACGAAGCAGGTGATGGGGGACGTCGAGCGCGTGATCGGCGGCGTCGACCGGAGCGCCTACAGCATCGACGACATCCAGATCGGAGGCCGGTACCAGAAGCGCCTCGCGCAGCAGTCGATCATCGAGCATGATCTCGCGACGACCTCGACGGTCGCGACGCTGCTCCTCGTCCTCTACATCCTCTTCCACTTCCGCCGGATCTCCTCGATCCCGCTGCTCCTGGTCCCGCTGCTCGCCGGCCTCGCCTGCGTCCTGGGCCTGACCGGGCTCTTCTTCGGCACGCTCAACATCCTCACCGCCTTCGTGGGCGCGATCCTGCTCGGTCTCGGGATCGATCACGGGATCCACCTCCTCGGCCGCTATCAGTACGAGCGGCGGATGGGCGTCCCCGAGCTGAGGGCGATCCAGGTGACGTTCACCAGCACCGGGCGGGGGGTGGCGCTCGCAGGCTTGACCACCGCGGTCGGCTTCGCGGGCCTCGCGATCTCCGAGTTCCGTGCGTTCCGCGAGTTCGGGATCATCGCGGCCGCCGGCGTCATCCTGGTCGTGATCGCGTACCTCACGGTCCTGCCCGCGATGCTCGCCGTCTTCGGCCGATTCGTCGGGAGCCGCGGGTCCGAGTCGGCGGATCGACCGCTCGTCTCCTGGACCCTCCGCCATTCGAAGCCGCTCTTCGTCGGCGTGAGCCTGTTGGCCCTCCTCGTGATGCTCAAAGGGCGCTCGGTGGAGTTCGACTACGACTTTCGCAGCCTGGAGGGCGGCGACATCCCCGCGTACGCGCTCGATCAGGTGATCGACGGGCTGATCGGACACAAGCAGACGCCGGTGGTGGTGTTCGTCGACTCCGCGGACGAGGAGAAGGAGGCGGTCGCAGAGCTCCGGAAGCGGATCGACGAGGAGGGCGCCGGCGCGACGATCGACTTCGTGATCGCGTCCGCCGACGTGGTTCCAGCCGGACAGGCCGAGAAGAGGGAGGCCTTGAAGCAGCTCTTGGATGTCCTCGGCCACGTCCCCGAGGACGCGCTCGAGGGCCACGACCGCGACACCTTCGACTCGCTGGTGGAGATGGCGCGCACCGAGCCCTTCGACTTCGCCGACCTTCCGGAGGACATCCGGCGTCAGTTCCACGGGAGCGGCGTCATCCTCGTCTTCCCCGCGGTCAGCCTGACCGACGGGAAGCGCGTGCTCGAGCTCTCCGACGACGTGCGCCACCTCGAGGTCTCGCAGGGGAAGACGGTCTCCGCGGCGGGGGAGGCGATGGTGCTCGCAGACATTCTCCGCATGGTCCTGCGCGAGTCGCCGATCGTGGTCTCGGTGACCTTGATCCTGGTGTTCCTCTCGATGTGGGCGCTGCTGGGGCGGCTCCGCCTGGCGGCGTTCTGCATCCTGCCGGCAATGCTCACGGTGTTCTGCACGTTCGGGCTCACCGCGCTGTTCCAGGTGAAGCTCAACTATCTGAACATCGTGATCCTCCCGGTGCTCTTCGGGATGGCGGTCGACGCCGGCGTCCATATGGTGACCCGCGGCATCTTCTCGAGGACCGACGTGGCTGAGGCGCTCAGCGAGACCGGTCGGGGCGTCTGGGGATCGAGCGTCACCACTGCGATGGGGTTCGGCGCGCTGCTGCTCGCCCACCACCCCGGCTTGAACTCATTCGGTCAGGTCGCGCTGATCGGTCTGGGAATGATCGTGATCTCGTCGCTCGTCTGGCTCACCGCGCTGATCGGTCTGTTGACCAAGGCCCGCTCATGAGCCGCCCGGCCCGGGGCCGAGGTCGAGCGCGTGTCCGAGCGTCCCGGGCTCGGGCGCGAGGCCCATCCGCGTCCAGAGGGTGGCGCCGAGGTCCTCGATGGTGGCCGCCTCGAAGCGCGCACCCGGCCTGACCCCGGGACCGGACAGGATCAGCGGGACCAGCATCTGGGTGGCGCGCAGCCCTCCGTGTCCGCCGCGGTAGTTGCCGACGAACATCTCGAAGTCGAGGGCCAGGTCGTAGTCGGGCGCGCTGGTGACGATCAGAATCGCCGGCGCCCTCCTGGGCCATCAGCCGCGCCAGCCGCACGACGGCGTAGGGGTAGCGGGTCGAGTGCGTGGCCGCCAGCCACGCCTCCGGCGAGCGCGACCGCCCGTCCGCCAGCACCCCGTAGCCCAGCGGATCCTCCCCGCTCGCCCGATAGGAGAAGCCATCGGGCGTGCGCGCGATGATCCCCTCGCCCCCGCGGCCAAAGACGTGCACGCCGTCTTCACCCCGCGCGATCACGTGCTCGATCCCTTCGGCGTGCCCGAGGAGCGACACCAGGTCCACAGCGGAGGTCGTCGAGGCGGTGCGATAGCTCCGCAGCTCCGCCAGCGTCGGGCGCTCCTCCCAGCCGGCGCCGGGCTTCTTGAGGTAGAGGTAGTTCATCAGGTTGCCGTTGATGGCGATGACCACGTCGTACGGATCGAAGCTCTCCAGCGTGTCGCTCATGTGGTCGCTGAAGAGGACGGTGGCGTCTCCGCGATAGGCCGAGAGGCCGCGGGCGGCGAGGCCACGGACCAGGTCGATGTTGTGGGCTGTCGACTCCAGCCCGTGGTCCGAGGCGAACGCGTAGATCCGGTCGGCGTCGAGCCCCATGGCCGACGCGCGCTCGCGGTACAGTCCGATCATCGCGTCGATCGTCCGCACCAGCTCCGGATAGCGCGGCCCCAGACCGTTGACGTGCGCGTACGTGTCCGGCGAGACGAACGTGATCCATTGAATCTTCGGCCGATGCTCGAGGTCCGCGAGCGCGGTCTCGACGACGTGCCGCTCGACCACGGGCCAGTCGGGGGAGAGTTGGTCTTCGAAGAACGGGATCGCGGAGAGAAGATTCGCCACCCACCAGTGTCCCTCGTACTTGGCCGCCGTGAACTCGAACGCGGTCTTGATGGAGCGGACCGCGCCGCGGTTGTTGTACGAGTTGATCGTGAAGCTGTGATCGTCACCGAACCGCTCGAAGAGCGTCTTCCGCGGCACCAGGTCCTGGTTCATCTCGACGTTGGTGCTCCCGACGTACGAGCGGAAGCTCCCGATCTTCCGGTGACGATCGAACCAGCGGAGCCCCAGGACCCCGCTCTCGGTGGCGTCCTGCCCGGTCAAGAAGGGATAGAAGCCGTACCCGGTCATCGACGGGAAGGCGACGACGCCGTCGGGGACGTACGCGCCCTCGTCAATCAACCGCTGGATGTTCGGCAGCGTCCCCGCCCTCAGCTCCTGCTGGAATGTCTCCTGGGACAGTCCGTCGACCAGAAAAATCGTGAGAAAAGGCGGACGGGCCGGGCGGCCGAACCTATCCTCCGGGCCAGGGCGCCAGAAGAACCAGATAGTGGCGATTCCCACGAATAAAAGCGGTAGCTTCCACCGGCGAGCCACGGCCGAATGCTAGACGTAACAGTGCCGGACGGTCCAGACGTGACCGCAATCAGAACCTCTCCCGCACTCCCCGCTTGCCCTCGTGCAAGGCTCCATGGAAGAGAGGGTTGTGGTCCTCGGTCTGGTCGGCGGACGACGAGCGCGACGGCTCGTGGCCAAGACGGCGCTCGGCGCGGCGCTCCTCGCGTCGCCGTGGACGCTGTACGCGTGGGTGCCGGCTCTCAGCCTCGCCGGGGTGCCCCTCTGGCTCGCGGTCACGCTCTCCGTCTCTTCGCTGGCCGGGTTGGCGATCCTCTGGGCGAGCCTCGCCCGGCGGTAGGCGCAAGGATCACCGGGTCGAGCCCGCGGATCCGTGGAGAGGCATCGGGCGTAGTGCATCCAGATGGGACTTTGCGACGAACTCAGGGACGGAGTAAGCGCGAAGCGTGCCGGAGACCCTTCTTCCGCGCATTGCGGCCGGCGATCCGGACGCAGTCCAAGCGTGCATCCGCCGTTACGGCGGACTGGTGTGGTCGCTCGCCCTCCGGATGTCCCGCTCGCGCGAGGACGCTGAGGACGCCGTGCAGGAGATCTTCATCAGCCTCTGGAAGAGCGCCGATCGGTTCGACCCGAGCCGCGCCACCGAGGTCACCTTCATCGCGATGGTCGCACGGCGGCGCTTGATCGATCGGCGCCGGGCGGCCCAGCGTCGGCCGGAGGAGGCGACGCTGAACCTCTATCCGCCCTACGTGGGCGCGGGCATCCGCGTGGCCGACGTGACCGCCGACTTCTCCCGGTGGGACGTCGAGATGAGGCTGACCCGGTTCAACCGGAACTACTTCGGCACGCACTTCGGCGGCTCGCTCTATGCGATGTGCGATCCCTTCTACCTGCTGATCGTCACCAAGAGCCTCGGGCCCGAGTACATCGTCTGGGACAAGGAGGCGGTGATTCGTTTCAAACGACCAGGCCGCGGTCGTGTGCGCGCACGCTTCGAAGTGTCGAGGGATCGGCTCGACGCGATCCGGGACGAGGCGGATCGGAAGAGAAAGGTGGAGCCTGTCTTCTTCGCGGAGGTTCGCGATGAGGCCGATCGGATCGTCGCCGAGATCGAGAAACGGATCTATGTGCGAAAGAAGGGGCCGTACTCCGTCGATCAGTTCTCGGCCCCGTGATATCTGTTCGGTCCATGAGCGAACGTTCCGTGCTGGTCACGGGAGCGACCGGACGACAGGGTGGAGCCGTGGCCCGATCCCTCAGGGATCGCGGTCATCGGGTGCGCGCCGTGGCGCGCGATCCGAGCAAGGCGGAGGTCTTGCGATCCATGGGGGTGGAGGTCGTCGCGGGGTCGTTCGACGATCCCGGCGCGATCGCGGCGGCGGCTGCGGGGATGGAGGCGATGTTCGCCGTGACCACGCCGGCGCTGGGCGCGGAGCGGGAGCGGGCGCAGGGACGGACGCTGGCGGAGGCCGCGCGGGCCGCCGGCGTGGGCCACCTGGTGTTGAGCTCGGCGGCCGGCGCCGATCGGGAGACCGGGATCCCGCACTTCGAGAGCAAGCGCGCCGTCGAGCGGCACTGCGCGGATCTGGGGATCGACTTCACCGTGGTGGCGCCCGCCTCCTTCTTCGAGAACGTGCAGTCCTTCGGAAACGGTGCCGAGGTGGCGCAGGGCTGGTTCCGCCAGCCGCTGGCGTCCTCCACGCGGCTCGCCCAGGTCGCAGTCGAGGACATCGGGCGTTTCGTCGCGAAGGTGATCGAGGTCGGCGTGCCGTTCTTCGGCCGCCGGATCGAGCTCGCCGGCGACACGCTGACGGGACCGGAGATGGCGGCTGTCCTGTCGAAGGCGACCGGCCGCGCGGTCGAGTATCTCGAGCAGCCGATCGAGGACGTCGCCTCGCCCGATCTGCGCGCGATGTACGCGTGGTTGGATCGGGGCGGTTGCCAGGTCGACGTCGAGGCCCTCGAGCGCGAGCACCCCGAGGTGGGCTGGCACAGCTTCGAGAGCTGGGCCTGCGAGCAGGACTGGGATCGGCTGCTCAGCGCTGCCGCTTGATCGAGGTCTTCCGCTTCGCCTTCTTCTTCTTGGGCTTTTGAAGCCGGGTCACCGGCGGGCGGTTCTTTCTCGATCGCATCGCGAACGGAGCCTGCGCCCCGCGCACCACCAGGTGCGGATCGAGCCACGCGAAGATCGTGACCTCGTCGCGATCGTAGACCAGCTGTCGGGCGCGCAGCCCGCGCCAGCCGGCGTCCTCGAGCATCGCGACGATGGCGGCCAGCATCTCGGCGCGCTTCTTCATCGGCAGCTTGATGTTGGCGATCAGCTGGCGGGCCCAGACGCGGCGACCCCACTTGGCGAGGAGCTTGCCCACCTCGAACGGCCGCCAGGCCATGTCGCACAGGACCCAGTCGAGGGTCTCCTCGGGCACAAACTCGAACGCGCTCTGCTGCAGGTGCTTGAAGCGCCGGGGCGGGAGATCGATCTTGATGCGCGCCGGATCGACGGCGATGACGCTCGCGCCGCGCTCGACGGCGATCTGGGACCAGCCGCCCGGCGCGGCACCCAGATCGGCCACCTGATCGCCCGGCTCGGGTCCGACGCCGATCCAGCGGATCGCCTCGTCCAGCTTGAGGCCCGACCGCGAGGGCGAGTCCTCCGCGCGCCGGAGGCGCACGCGACCGCCCGGCGAGGCGGAGAGGGCCTCGCTCACGTGGGTCACGCCAATCAGCACGCCGGTGTCGTCGACCGGCCAGACTTGCACCAAGCGATCGGCGTCGGTCGGATCGGCGACCTGGCGCGCGCGGATCTGCGGAGAGAGTCGGACCGAGAGCGCCTCCTCGAGCAGCGCGGTCGACCTCTCGACCCAGCGGCGGCGCGGGTCCCGCGGATCCTTCGAGTCGGGGACCACGATCTGGAGGCACCAGCGCCAGGGCTCGGCCCTCGCGGGCATGCGCTTGTGCATCTGCTCCGCGATCTCGTCCGCGAGGGGCTCGATCTCCAGGTCCGCGCGGTCGGCCTCGGTCCGCATGGCCTGGCGTGCAAACGCGGGCTCCTTGAGCTTCCCCTCCGCGTCCTTCAGGCGCTCGTGCACCAGCACGACACCTTCGCCGATCGTCTCGGCCATTTCGCCGAGCTCCTGGACCAGGTCTCGTTCCCAGCCGCTGCGACAGAGAAACGCCCAACTCAAAGCGGTCGAGGTTGTGAGCGCACGATCGGGAGCAGTCAAGAGCCTTGCCCGAGGCCCACGGACGTAGTACCCGCGCCGCAATGCCGCAGTCTGCGGAGTTTCTGACGGCGGTGGTGTTCCTCCCCCTCGTCGGCGCGATCCTGCTGGCGCTGTTTCCGGCCGAGGATCATCGGAATCTCAAGGCCACGGCGCTCGGCGTGAGCGTCATCGATCTGGTCCTGGCGCTGTTGCTCTGGGGCGGCTTCCGCGTCGAGAACCCCGGCTATCAGTTCGCCGCCTCGGTCCCGTGGATCGAGAGCTTCGGCATCTCGTACAAGATCGGGATCGACGGGATCTCGCTGACGCTGATCGTGCTGACGGCGATCCTGATGCCGCTGACCCTCCTGGGCGCCTGGAAGGCGATCGACCGGCGCGTCAAGGAGTTCGTGATCGCGATGCTCCTCCTCGAGACCGGCATGTTGGGGGCGTTCGTCGCGCTGGATCTGTTCCTCTTCTACGTCTTCTGGGAGGCGATGCTGATCCCGATGTACTTCCTCATCGGGGTCTGGGGCGGGAGCCGCCGGGTCTACGCCGCCATCAAGTTCTTCATCTTCACGATGGTCGGCTCGCTCTTGATGCTGATCGCGATCCTCTACGTTGCGAACCAGCCCGACGGCTCGTGGAGCTTCGCCCTCGACGCCGCCCTGCGCCGCAGCTTCACCGGCTCCGAGGCCAACTGGCTCTTCGGCGCGTTCGCGCTGGCCTTCGCCATCAAGGTCCCGATGTTCCCGGTGCACACCTGGCTGCCGGACGCGCACGTCGAGGCGCCTACGGCCGGCTCGGTGATCCTGGCCGGCGTGCTGCTCAAGCTCGGGGTCTACGGCTTCATCCGCTTCGCCTTCCCGCTCTTCCCCGACGCCGCGCTCATTTATCTCCCGGTCATCGGCTGGCTCGCGGTCATCGGCATCATCTACGGCGCGCTGGTCGCCTGGGTGCAGCCGGACATGAAGAAGCTGGTGGCGTATTCCTCGGTCAGCCACCTCGGCTTCTGCATGTTGGGGCTGGCGGCGATGACCATCGAGGGCGTCTCGGGCGCCGTGTTCGTGATGATCGCCCACGGCATCTCCACCGGCGCGCTCTTCCTCCTGGTCGGCGTCCTCTACGAGCGCCGCCACACCCGCGCGCTGGCGGACTACGGCGGTCTGGCCAAGCGCGCCCCGATCTTCGCCTTCTTCCTGGTGATGACCGCGATGGCGAGCGCGGGTCTCCCGGCGCTCTGCGGCTTCCCCGGCGAGTTCCTGGTGCTCCTCGGCACCTTCACCGCCGGCGGGCTCCGCACGATCTGGGCGATCGTCGCCGGCACCGGGGTCATCCTGGCTGCGGTCTATCTGCTCTGGATGGTGCAGAAGGTGCTGTTTGGTCCGCTGCAGAACCCGGCCAACGACAAGATCTCCGACATGAACGTGCGCGAGATCCTGGTCCTGGCGCCGCTCATGGCGCTCGCGATCCTCCTGGGCGTGAAGCCGAGCATCGTGCTGGATCGCATCGAGCCGTCGGTGCAGCGCTTCGTGGTGCAGGTGCATCAGCGCGCGCAGGTCCCGCCGTACCGGGCCGACCACGGCGCCCTCAAGAAGAAGGTCCTGACGCCGATCCGGCCCACCGGGGTGATCCGCCGGATGGATCAGCGATTCCGCCCGGGCCGTGTCTTCGACTCGGTCGGAAGCCCGATCCAGCAAGGAAAAGAGCGATGACGGTCACCAGCGCCGATCTCCTCCCGCTCCTGCCCGCCGGCATTCTGGTCCTGACGGCGGTCCTGCTCCTCATGTACGAGGTGTTCTCGAACCAGAGCGATCGCACCTACTGCGCCACGATCTCGGTGATCGGCCTGGGCCTCGCGCTCTGCTTCGTGGCATCGGAGCTGTCGCAGCCCACCCACCTGCTGTTCGCGGTGGGCCCGCGGGCCGCGCCGCTGATCGTCGACCCGTTCGCCCGCCTCGCCTCCATCATCGTCCTCACGGCCGGGATCATCGCCAGCCTGCTCTCACCGGGCTACGTGAAGAACGCCCGCTGCGACAGCGGTGAGTACTACGCCCTCATGCTCTTCTCGATCGTCGGGATGATGGTCATGGTGATGGCCGGCGATCTGATCACGTTCTTCCTCGGCCTCGAGACCATGTCGGTCGCCGTCTATGCGCTGACGGGCCTGCGCCGGAACGACCCCCGCTCCTCGGAGGCCGCGCTCAAGTACTTCCTCATGGGGGCGTTCGCCACCGGCTTCCTCCTCTTCGGCATCGCGCTCGTCTACGGCATGACCGGCTCGGTGGCGCTCCGCGATCTGGCCCACTCCCTCGCGGCCGTCGATCCGTTCCTCCATCAGCCGCTCCTCGGCCTCGGCCTGGTGCTGATCGTGGTCGGCTTCGCGTTCAAGATCGCCGCCGTCCCGTTCCACATGTGGGCCCCCGACGTCTACGAGGGCGCGCCCACGCCGATCAGCGGCTTCATGGCCGTCGCCGTCAAAGCGGCCGCCTTCGTCGCGCTGCTCCGCCTGGTCGTCGTCGGCTTCGCCGCCACCGAGACCGCCGACCCCACCTGGCTCCGCCTCCTCTCCGCCCTCGCGGTCCTCACCATCCTCGTCGGCAACGTCCTGGCCCTGGTCCAGCAGAACGTGAAGCGGATGCTCGCCTACTCCTCCATCGCCCACGCCGGCTACCTCCTCATCGGCGTGGTCGTCGCCGGCCTCGGCTACGAGCAAGCCGGCGCCGCCGTCCTCTTCTACCTCACGACCTATACGTTCATGACCCTGGGCGCCTTCGGCGTCCTCGCCTTCCTCGAACGCAAGGACGGCGGCATCGAGTCGGAACGCTTCGGAGCCTACGCCGGCATCGGCTACAAGCACCCGGCCCTCGGCGCCGCGATGGTGCTCTTCATGATCTCCCTCGGCGGCCTCCCCCCGACCGGCGGCTTCTTCGGCAAGCTGTATCTCTTCTCCGCCGCCATCAAGGCCGGCCAGACCAACCTCGCCCTGGTCGGTATCCTCGGCTCGGTGATCAGCATCTACTACTACCTCCGCGTGGTCGTGGCCTTCTACATGAAGGAGGTCCCCGATCCCGGCCCCACCCCCCAAGCCACCCGCTCCACCCCCCTCACCCTCGGCCTCGCCCTCGCCGCCGCCGGCGTCCTCTACCTCGGCCTGTTCCCCACCGCCTGGATCGAGCTCGGCCGCCGCGCGATGGAGTCCCTGCTGCCCTCCTGAGGACTCGGTCCAGACGGAGTCCCCAAAATTCAGGTCGAGGGCTGGATCAGGTCCCAGCGGTTGCCGAAGGCGTCCTCGAAGACGGCGACGGTGCCGTAGGGTTCGCGGCGGGGGGGTTCCAGGAAGTGGACGCCGCGGGAGGTGAGGGCGGTGTGGTCGCGGGCGAAGTCGTCGGTGTGGAGGAAGAGGAAGACGCGGCCGCCGGCCTGGTGGCCGATGGCGGCGGTCTGGGAGGGGGTGGTGGCCTTGGCCAGGAGGAGGGCGGTCTCTTGGGCGCCGGGGGGCTGGACGACGACCCAGCGCTTGCCGTCGGGCTGGGGCGTGTCCTCCCGGAGCGCGAAGCCGAGCCGGGTGGTGTAGTAGGCGATCGCGTCGTCGTAGTCCGGGACCAGGAGGGCAATCAGCGCGAGGGACTGTTTCATGGGTCTTTTCTCGTTGACACCCCTGCCAGGGTTTGGTTAATGCGCCTCCTCTCGGGTGTAGGCGTGTCTACGCCCGACGGAAGGAGGGACAGGGGACGCTGAAGGATCGGTGAACGGACCTCGAGATATCGGCCCGCAGTCGCGACGCAATCGAGCGAAGAGCGCACGGGACATGATCGAGAGAGACGCGACCTTCGGCAAGAGACGAGACTGAACGCGACCTTGGGTGCAAAGCCTTCGGGCAGTAATACCCAAGCGCGGAAGCGGGCGCACCAGCGGCCGCAGCAAGTCTGGCTCCCAGCCAGAGAACGACTCACTCCCCTGGATCTCCGAGAGCGAACACCTGGAAGGCGTTCGGGGCAGCGTGTTTTCGCTGGTCCAAACGCGAAGCGGAGCCGAGCGAATGCCAACGATCAACCAGTTGATCCGGAAGGCGCGGAAAGATCCTCCTTTCAAGACGAAGTCGCCTGCGTTGAAGAACTGTCCGCAGCGGCGTGGGGTCTGCGTCCGTGTCTACACGTCCACGCCGAAGAAGCCGAACTCGGCGCTCCGGAAGGTGGCGCGCGTGCGCCTCACCAACGGGATCGAGATCACCGCGTACATCGGCGGTGAGGGCCACAACCTCCAGGAGCACTCGGTGGTCCTGGTGCGCGGCGGCCGCGTGAAGGACCTGCCCGGCGTTCGGTACCACATCGTACGAGGCACCCTGGACGCCTCGGCGGCCGAGGGGCCGTCGAACACCAACAAGCTCAAGCGCAACCAGGGCCGCTCCAAGTATGGCGTGAAGAGGGCGAGGTAATCGATGCGTCGTCGAGAGTCACCGAAGCGCAAAGTCCTGGCGGATCCCAAGTACAAGGATCGCCTCGTCACCAAGTTCATCAACGCCTTGATGAGCGACGGCAAGAAGTCGACCGCCGAGCGGATCTGCTACGGCGCCTTCGACATCGTCGCGCACAAGAACAACGAGGAGGACGCCCTCTCGCTGTTCAAGAAGGCGCTCGAGAACGTGAAGCCGC
Source organism: uncultured delta proteobacterium (assembly GCA_963803435.1). Classification (GTDB taxonomy): domain Bacteria; phylum Myxococcota; class Kuafuiibacteriia; order Kuafuiibacteriales; family Kuafuiibacteriaceae; genus CAWDML01. The sequence continues at coordinate 359,539 of CAWDML010000003.1, forward strand.
GGATCGAGGTCAAGTCTCGGCGCGTCGGTGGTGCCACGTTCCAGGTCCCGGTCGAGGTTCGGCCCGAGCGGCGCACGTCGCTCGGCATGCGCTGGTTGATCTCCTTCGCCGACAAGCGGGCGGAGAAGACCATGCGCGAGAAGCTCGCGGGCGAGATCTTGGATGCAGCCGCCGGTCGCGGCGCTGCGGTGAAGAAGCGGGAGGAGACCCACAAGATGGCGGAAGCCAACAAGGCCTTCGCCCACTTCAGATGGTAAAGGGGTAACGCAAGGTAGCTTGCAACTCCGATGGAAGCGTCATGGCCATCCAGTTTGGGAATACACCGCTCGAGCGGGTCCGAAACATCGGAATCATGGCGCACATCGACGCCGGCAAGACGACTACGACCGAACGCATCCTCTTCTACACGGGCGTCGAGCATCGGATGGGAGAGGTTCACGACGGCGCGGCCACCATGGATTGGATGATTCAAGAGCAGGAGCGGGGGATCACGATCACCTCCGCCTCGACGACGTGTTCGTGGATCGATCACCAGATCAACGTGATCGACACGCCTGGGCACGTCGACTTCACCATGGAGGTGGAGCGCTCGCTGCGTGTGCTCGACGGCGCCGTCGCCGTGTTCGACGCGGTCAACGGCGTCGAGCCCCAGTCCGAGACCGTCTGGCGGCAGGCCGACAAGTATCGCGTGCCGCGCATCTGCTTCATCAACAAGATGGACAAGACGGGCGCCGACTTCGCCTGGTCGGTCTCCACCATCGCCGGGCGTCTTCGCGCCAAGCCGGTCGCGGTGCAGCTCCCGGTCGGCGCCGAGGACGAGTTCATCGGCGTCATCGACATCATCGAGCAGAAGCAGATCATCTGGGACTCCGAGACCCTGGGCGCCAAGTTCCACTTCGAGCCCATCCCCGCCGACCGCCTCGAAGAGGTGGAGGCGGCCCGGGATCGCCTGTTCGACGCCGTCGCCGACTGCGATCCCGACGTCGAGCGCAAGTACCTCGAGGGCGCCGACATCAGCCCCGACGAGATCCGCCGGGCGGTTCGCAAGGCCACGCTGGCGCTGAAGGCCTTCCCGGTGGTGTGCGGCTCCTCGTTCAAGAACAAGGGCGTGCAGCCGCTCTTGGACGCGGCCGTTTACTACCTCCCCTCGCCGAGCGACGTACCGCCGGTCGAGGCCCATCGCGTGGGACGCGACGAGCTCGACACGGTCCGCGCCGATCCGGACGGGCCCTTCGTGGCGCTGGCCTTCAAGATCATGTCGGATCAGGTCGGCAACCTGACGTACCTCCGGATCTACTCGGGCCACATCGAGAGCGGGACCCAGGTCTACAACGCCTCGAAGGGCAAGAAGGAGCGGATCGGTCGCCTCCTGCGCATGCACGCGAACAAGCGCGAGGACGTGAGCTCGGTGGGCGCCGGACAAATCGTCGCGGTGGTGGGCCTCAAGCACACGACCACGGGCGACACGCTCTGCATGATCGATCGGCCGGTGCTCCTCGAGTCCATCGAGATCCCGGAGCCGGTCATCTCCATCGCCATCGAGCCCAAGACGCGCGGCGACCAGGACAAGCTGGCCGGCGCGCTGGCCAAGCTCGCCATGGAGGATCCGTCGTTCTCCGTCCGCAACGACGAGGAGACCGGACAGACGCTGATCGCCGGGATGGGCGAGCTCCACCTGGAGATCATCGTCGATCGCCTTCGCCGCCAGTTCCGCGTCGAGGCCAACATCGGCCGGCCGCAGGTCGCGTACCGCGAGACCGTCACGCAGCACGTCGAGCACGAGACGCGGTTCATCCGGCAGACCGGCGGGCGCGGCCAGTACGGGCACGTCGTGATCACGTTGGGACCGGGCGAGCGCGGATCGGGCATCGTCTTCGAGAACGAGATCGTCGGCGGTGTGGTCCCGAAGGAGTTCATCCCCGCGGTGGAGCACGGCATCCGCGAGGCCGCCGCCAACGGCGTCCTGGCCGGCTACCCGGTGGTGGACATCCAGGTCGCGCTGATCGACGGCAGCTACCACGAAGTCGACTCCTCGGAGATGGCCTTCAAGATCGCCGGTTCGATGGCGTTCAAGGAGGCCGTCCACAAGGCGAAGCCGATCCTCCTCGAGCCGATCATGATCACCGAAGTCACCACGCCCGACGAGTACTGCGGTGATGTGATCGGCGACCTCAACGCGCGACGCGGCAAGGTCACGGGGATGGACCCGCGGGCCGGCATTCAGATCGTCGGGTCGGAGGTTCCGCTCTCCAACATGTTCGGTTACGCGACCGATCTGCGGTCGCGTACGCAGGGGAGAGCGACCTTCACCATGAAGTTCGGATTCTACAACCCAGTCCCTTCGCACATCGCGGAGGAAGTTCTCGCCAAAGCCCAGGGGAGGCTGTGAACCTTCCACTGAATGGAGTGAAGAAAGATGGCCAAGGAAAAATTTGAGAGGAAGAAGCCTCACGTGAACGTTGGGACCATCGGTCACGTCGATCATGGGAAGACCACGCTCACGGCGGCCCTGACCGCGGTGGCGGCTGCGAAGGGCTGGACCAAGAAGGCGGTCACGTACGACGAGATCGCGAAGGCGTCCGAGTCGCAGGGCCGTCGCGATCCGACGAAGATCCTGACGATCGCCACGTCGCACGTGGAGTACGAGACCGAGTCTCGCCACTACGCGCACGTCGACTGCCCGGGACACGCGGACTACATCAAGAACATGATCACGGGCGCCGCCCAGATGGACGGCGCGATCCTGGTGGTCTCCGCGGTGGACGGCCCGATGCCGCAGACGAAGGAGCACATCCTTCTCGCGCGTCAGGTCGGCGTTCCGGCCGTCGTGGTCTTCCTCAACAAGGTCGACCTGGTGGACGACGCCGAGCTGCTCGACCTGGTCGAGCTCGAGGTTCGCGAGCTCCTCAGCAAGTACAAGTTCCCGGGCGACGACGTCCCGGTGGTCCGCGGCAGCGCGCTCAAGCCGTACACCAGCCAGGGCAAGGAAGGCGCCGAGCCGATCCTCGAGCTCCTGGCCGCGCTGGACACGTACGTCCCCACGCCGGTGCGCGAAGAGGACAAGCCGTTCCTGATGCCGATCGAGGACGTGTTCTCGATCTCCGGCCGAGGCACGGTGGTCACGGGGCGCATCGAGCGCGGCACCATCAACGTGGGTGAGAAGGTCGAGATCGTCGGATTCAAGCCGACGTCCGAGACCACGGTCACCGGCGTCGAGATGTTCCGCAAGCTGCTCGACAAGGGCATCGCGGGCGACAACGTCGGCTGTCTCCTCCGCGGTGTCGACAAGGAGTCGGTCGAGCGCGGTCAGGTGTTGGCCAAGCCCGGCAGCATCACGCCGCACACGAAGTTCAAGTGCGAGGTCTACATCCTGAACAAGGATGAGGGCGGCCGTCACACGCCGTTCTTCAAGGGCTACCGGCCCCAGTTCTACTTCCGGACCACCGACGTGACCGGTTCGATCACGCTGCCGGAGGGGACGGAGATGGTCATGCCCGGCGACAACATCTCGATGGAAGTCGAGCTGATCGTCGCGGTCGCCATGGACAAGGCGATGAACTTCGCCATCCGCGAAGGCGGCCGAACGGTCGGCGCCGGCGTGGTGACCGAGATCGTTCTGTAAGCGACGAAGGGTAGGTAGTAGGTATGGCCAACAAGTCGACGAAGATCCGGATCCGGCTCAAGGCGTACGATCACCGGCTGCTCGATCAGGCAGTCGGCGAGATCGTCGAGTCCGCGCGCCGAACCGGAGCGAAGGTGGCTGGTCCCATCCCGCTGCCTACCTGCATCAACCGCTACACGGTTCTGCGCGGCCCGCACGTGGACAAGAAGAGCCGGGAGCAATTCGAGATCCGAACGCACAAGCGCGTGGTCGACATTCACGACCCCACGCCGCAGACGCTCGATGCGCTGATGAAGCTCGATCTGTCCGCAGGCGTGGACGTCGAGATCAAGAGCTAGGAGCAGGCGATGAAGTTCGACGTCATCGACACGGGCAGCAAGAAGGTAGGGGAGGTCGAGCTCGAAGACTCGGTCTTCGCCGCCCAGGTCCGACCGGCGCTGTTCTGGGAAGTCGTCAAGATGCAGCTGGCGAACCGCCGGCGCGGGACGCACTCCACGAAGACGGTGACCGAGGTCCGGGCCGCGAAGAAGAAGCCGTATCGCCAGAAGGGCACCGGCCGGGCCCGTCACGGCACCCGGGTCGGCGCCAACATGCGCGGCGGCGGTGTGGTCTTCGGACCGAAGCCGCGGGACTACAGCTACCAGCTTCCCAAGAAGATGGTGAAGGTGGCCCTGCGCTCGGCGCTCAGCAAGCGGACGGCGGACCAGGCGCTGTTCGTGGTGAAGGGCTGGTCGCCGGAGACGCCGAAGACCAAGGCGGCGTCCGAGGTTCTGCTCGGCATGGGCGCGACCAAGGCGCTGATCGTGGGACAGAGGAACGACGTGACCCTGGAGCGGTCGGTCCGGAACCTGCCCCACGCCAAATTCCTCCCCGTGGAGGCGGTCAACGTCTACGACATCCTCTACTACGACCACCTGGTCCTGACGGTGGAGGCGGTCTCGGCGTTGAATGAGCGGCTGAAGACGGCTCCGTCACGCAAGGAGCGCGCGCTGGCCGAAGCGAGCGCGTGAGGAGACAGCGATGGCGTATACACCGCATGAGCTGCTGAAGCGGCCCCGCATCACGGAGAAGGGATCCCGGCAGGCCGAGGTCCATCCGACCGCCGTGTTCGAGGTCCCGCTCGACGCGAACAAGATCGAGATCAAGAAGGCGGTCCAGGCCGTCTTCGGCGTCGAGGTCGTCGATGTCCGCACGATGATCGTGCGCGGCAAGGTCAAGCGTCGCGGCCGGACCATCGGCAAGCGACCCAACTGGAAGAAGGCGGTCATCACGCTGGCCGAGGGCCAGGACATCGACTTCTTCGGCGGAGTCGGAGGCTAAGACGATGGGCATCAAGAACTTCAAGCCCTACACGCCGTCGCGCCGACACATGACGGGGCAGGACTTCGCGGAGATCACGAAGTCCGAGCCCGAGAAGTCGCTGGTGGAGCCGCTTCACCGGGGCGCCGGCCGGAACGTCCGCGGCAAGATCACGACGCGCCACAAGGGCGGCGGCCACAAGCGGCGCTACCGGGTCATCGACTTCAAGCGGGCCAAGTACGACGTGCCGGGCTCGGTGAAGTCGATCGAGTACGATCCCAACCGCTCCACGCGCATCGCGCTGATCGCGTACGCGGACGGGGAGAAGCGCTACATCCTGGCGCCGGGCGCGCTCAAGGTCGGGGACACGGTGATGTCGTCGTCGGGCGCCATCGACCCGGTCCCGGGCAATGCGATGCCGCTGTTCAAGATCCCGCTCGGCACGATGGTCCACAACATCGAGCTGAAGCCGGGCGGCGGCGGGCAGCTGGTGCGCTCGGCCGGCGGCTCGGCGCAGCTGATGGCGAAGGAAGGCAAGTACGTCACCGTCCGTCTCCCCTCCACGGAGATGCGGCGCGTGCTGGGGACCTGCCTGGCCACTGTCGGGCAGCTCGGCAACGAGCAGCACGAGAACATCGTCATCGGGAAGGCGGGCCGCACCCGCTGGCTCGGTGTTCGACCCACGGTTCGCGGCGCCGCCATGAACCCGGTCGATCACAACAACGGCGGCGGCGAGGGCCGCGCCAAGGGCGGCAAGCCGCCGCGGACCCCGTGGGGCAAGATGGCCCGCGGCCTGCGGACGCGCGACAAGTCGAAGCCGTCGAACAAGTTCATCGTCACCGTGCGCAAGCGCGGCAAGCAGTCGGGTGGGAAGTAACCATGCCCAGATCACTCAAGAAGGGTCCATTCGTGGACGGGCACCTCGAAGACAAGGTGCGCAAGATGAACGACGCGGGCCGGAAGACGGTCATCAAGACGTGGTCGCGCCGCTCGATGATCACGCCGGACATGATCGGCCACACCTTTGCCGTCCACAACGGCAAGAAGTTCATCCCGGTGTTCGTCACCGAGCAGATGGTCGGCCACAAGCTGGGCGAGTTCTCGCCGACGCGGACCTTCCACGGTCACGCTTCGGACAAGAAGAAGTCGGCCCCGGCGTCGAAGTGAGAGGTCAGCGATGAAAGCGAAGCTTCGATATCTGAGGATCGCGCCGCGGAAGGTTCGTCTGGTCGCGGACATGATCCGGGGCAAGCACGTCGAGGAGGCGCTCAACATTCTCCAGTTCACGGAGAAGAGCTCGAGCCAGCCCCTGGCAAAGCTGCTGAAGTCGGCGGTGGCGAACGCGGACCAGATGGAGGGCGTCAACATCGACCGGCTCTTCATCAAGACGCTGATGGTCGACGGCGGCCCGATGATGAAGCGTTTCATGCCGCGGGCCATGGGTCGTGCGACTCCGGTGCGGAAGCGAACGAGCCACGTGACGCTCCACCTGGAGCAGAGGGATTAGGAGCGTTCGACGATGGGTCAGAAGACAAATCCGATCGGGTTCCGGCTGGGCATCACGCGCACCTGGGACAGCAAGTGGTTCGAGGAGAAGAACTACGCCAAGTGGCTCCACGAGGACCTGGCGCTCCGGAACCTGGTGAAGCGCAAGCACTACAGCGCGGGCATCTCGCGCGTGGAGATCGAGCGCGCGGCCAGCAAGGTGAAGGTGAACATCTACACCGCGCGGCCGGGCATCGTGATCGGCAAGAAGGGCGCCGGCATCGAGCAGCTCAAGAAGGAGCTGCAGCGCCTGACCGACAACGAGGTCTTCATCAACATCCAGGAGATCCGGAAGGCCGAGATCGACGCGCAGCTGGTGTCCGAGAACATCGCCACGCAGCTCGAGCGTCGCATCGCGTTCCGTCGCGCCATGAAGAAGGCCGTGACGATCGCGATGAAGTTCGGCGCCAAGGGCATCCGCGTCGCCTGCAGCGGCCGGTTGGGCGGAGCCGAGATGAGCCGCTACGAGTGGTATCGCGACGGTCGCGTGCCGCTCCACACGCTCCGCGCCGACGTCGAGTACGGCTTCGCCACGGCGAAGACCAAGCAAGGGACGATCGGCGTGAAGTGCTGGATCTTCAAGGGAGAGGTGCTCCAGGCCGGCAAGGAGCCGCCGAGCCGCCGGATCCCGAGGCCGCCGCGGCACGACCGCGCCGAAGCCTGATCGAAGGGGTGACAGATGCTTCAGCCTGCAAGACAGAGATATCGCAAGCAGCAGAAGGGACGGATGCGCGGCAAGGCGTACACGGGGAGCGAGATCTCCTTCGGTACCTGCGGCGTTCAGGCCCTCGAGCCCGGCTGGCTCACCTCGCGGCAGATCGAGGCGGCCCGTATCGCGATGACCCGCTACATCAAGCGTGGTGGTCGAGTGTGGATCCGCGTGTTCCCGGACAAGCCGGTCTGCAAGAAGCCGCTCGAGACTCGAATGGGTAAGGGCAAGGGTGCCCCCGACCACTTCGTGGCCGTCGTGAAGCCGGGCCGGATCCTATACGAGATCGACGGCGTCGATCCCAAGATCGCCGAAGAGGCGATCCGTTTGGCCAGCCACAAGCTTCCGCTCAAGACCAAGTTCGTGGTGCTGGAAGAGATCTAGAGGAAGAAGAGCATGGGCAGCGTGGTCAAAGGGCGCGACCTCAGGTCGCAGAGTGAAGAGGAGCTGGAAGGCTTCGTCCGCGAGCGTCGCGACGAGATCTTCAAGCTGCGCTTCCAGCATTACACTGGACAGCTGGAGAACGTGGCCCGGATGCGGCTCGCCAAGCGGGAGCTGGCGCGGGCGCTGACGATCCTGACCCAAAAGAAGAGGAGCGCCCAGGCATGAGCGAAGAGCAGCAGCAGCAGGAGCCGCAGCAGCGGCGAGTGGCGAAGCAGCGTCAGGGCGTCGTCGTCTCGGCGAAGATGACCAAGACCGTGATCGTGGCGGTGACCCGCCGCGTTCGCCACGGAACCTATGGCAAGTACATCACGTTGAAGCGGAAGTTCGCCTGCCAGGACGACATCGGCGTCAAGGAAGGCGACATCGTTCGCATCCAGGAGACGCGGCGTCTGTCGAAGACGAAGCGCTGGCGCGTGATGGCCAAGCTCGAGCAGGGAGCGTGACGTCATGATCCAGATGACCTCGATCCTCGAAGTCGCGGACAACAGCGGCGCGCGGCGGCTGTTCTGCATCAAGGTGCTGGGCGGCAGCAAGCGGCGCTACGCCGAGATCGGCGACATCGTCGTCTGCTCGGTCCGCGAGGCGATGCCGAACGCCAAGGTGAAGAAGGGCGACGTGGTGAAGGCCGTGCTGGTCCGGACCACGTACTCGACCTCGCGCACCGACGGCTCCTACATCAAGTTCGATGAGAACGCGGCCGTGCTGGTCAACAAGGACAAGGATCCGATCGGCACCCGTATCTTTGGCCCGGTGGCGCGCGAGCTGCGCGGCAAGGGCTTCATGAAGATCGTGTCGCTCGCGCCGGAGGTGCTCTGAGATGGCAGCCAAGATCAAGAAGGGTGACATGGTCGAGGTCATCGCGGGCAAGGACAAGGGCAAGCGAGGCCACGTGCTCCGGGTCCTGCCCAGCGAGAACCGGGTGGTCGTGGAGGGTGTGAACATCCAGAAGCGTCACATCAAGGCCGGCTCGCGGCAGTCGATGCCGCAGGGCGGCATCCTCGACAAGCCCGGCAAGATCCACATCTCCAACGTCCGGTTCTACTCCACCAAGATCGACAAGGGCGTCCGGGTCGGCTTCGAGAAGAAGGAAGACGGGACGAAGGTTCGAGTGGCGCGCGGCGAGAGCTCCGGGACGGAGCTCGATTAGCAAAGGGAAGAGCCATGGCGGACGACAAGCAAAAGAAGAAGAAGGACGCCGACAAGAAGGCGAAGAAGGGCGGCAAGAAGGAGGAGACTCCGAACAAGCCGATTCCGCCGCCACGACTCCGGGACCGCTATCGCGAGGAGATCGTCGCGCAGCTCAAGAAGGACCTGAACCTGACCTCGGTCAGCGAGGTCCCGCGGCTCGAGAAGATCGTCATCAACATGGGCCTCGGCGAGGCGATCAAGAACAACAAGATCCTCGAGGCGGCCGTCGAAGAGCTGGGGCTGATCGCCGGCCAGAAGGCCGTCGTGACCAAGTCCAAGAAGTCGATCGCGAACTTCAAGCTCCGGGAGGGGATGCCGATCGGGGCCATGGTGACGCTGCGCCGGAACCGCATGTGGGAGTTCATGGATCGCCTGGTGGCGATCGCACTCCCGCGGGTCCGCGACTTCAAGGGCGTGTCCGCCAAGGCCTTCGACGGTCGCGGCAACTACACGCTGGGCCTGAAGGAACAGATCATCTTTCCGGAGATCGACTACGACAAGGTCGACAAGGTCCGCGGCATGAACATCTGCTTCGTGACCACGGCTCGGAACGACGAGCACGGCAGGGCTCTCCTGCAGGCGCTCGGGGTTCCGTTTGCGCGCAGAGGCGGGCAACAACAGCAGGCCGAGGCCTGATTTGAGGTGAGGGAATGACGGGGATAGTCACTGATCCGATTTCGGACATGCTCACCCGAGTGCGGAACGCCATCAACGCGCGGCACATGAAGGTGCCGATGCCGCTCTCCAAGATGAAGGCGCGCATCGCCGAGGTGCTGAAGAGCGAGGGGTTCATCGAGGGCTTCGAGGTCGAGCAGACCTCGATGCCGCCGACGCTCACGATCCAGCTCCGCTACGACGAGAACCGCGATCCGGTGATCACGGGCCTCAAGCGGGTCAGCCGCCCGGGGCTGCGCCAGTACGTGCGGGCCGACGAGATCCCGATGATCCGGAACGGCCTGGGCGTCGCGATCGTGTCCACGTCCCGCGGCGTCATGACGGACCGCGAGGCCCGGCGGCAGCGGCTGGGCGGCGAGCTCGTCTGCACCGTCTGGTAAGGGCAGGAGGAAGACGAGATGTCACGCATAGGCAAGAAGCCGATCCCGGTGCCCAAGGGCGTCACGGTGACGATCAACGGCATGCACCTGGTGGTGCAGGGGCCGAAGGGGAAGCTCGAGCGCGATCTTCCGCCGCACGTCGAGGTCAAGGTCGAGGACGGCCAGCTCCTGGTGCTCAAGGTCGGCAATGCGCGCCAGGCGGACGCCATGCACGGCTTGGCCCGGGCGCTGATCGGCAACATGGTCGACGGCGTGGTCACCCCGTTCAAGAAGTCGCTCGAGATTTCGGGGGTCGGCTATCGCGCGGAGCTGAAGGGCCCGGCCCTGAACCTCCAGGTCGGCCTCTCGCACGAGGTCAACCACCCGATCCCGACCGGCGTCACCTGCGCGGTCGAGAAGCAGACGCTGGTACACCTCGAGTCCTGCGACAAGGACCTGGTCGGTCGCGTCGCGGCCGAGATCCGGGCCTATCGCCCCTGTGAGCCCTACAACGGGAAGGGCATCAAGTATCAGGGCGAACGCATCCGCCGCAAGGAAGGCAAGACGGGAGCCTAGCCATGAAACGCAAAGTCAGGAGCCAAACGGAGAAGCGCCGGCTGCGCCGGGCCCTTTCGGTCCGGAAGAAGGTCGCCGGTACCGAGCAGCGGCCGCGGCTGACCATCTTCAAGTCGTCCCGCCACATCTACGCCCAGCTGGTCGACGACGACAGCGGAAAGACGATCTGCGCCCTGTCGACGCTGACCAAGGAGCTGAAGGACGTGCTGCCCGGCAAGAAGAAGACCGAGCAGGCCGAGCAGGTCGGGAAGAAGCTGGCCGAGATTGCCAAGACGAAGGGCATCGAGTCGGTCATCTTCGATCGGAACGGTTGGCCGTACCACGGCCGGGTCGCAGCCCTCGCCAAGGGTGCACGTGAGGGCGGGCTTCAGTTCTAGCCCGAGGAGAAGAGCATGCCGCGTCGCGAAATCATCAACCCCAAAGAGCTCGAGCTGGTCGATCGCGTCATCCACATCAACCGGGTGGCGAAGGTCGTGAAGGGCGGGCGTCGCTTCTCCTTCTCCGCGCTGGTCGTGGTGGGAGACGGCGAAGGTCATGTCGGCGTCGGGCTCGGCAAGGCGAACGAGGTGCCGGAGGCGATCCGGAAGGGCCGCGACCAAGCGGAGAAGAACCTGTTTCGCGTGCCGCTGACCGGCCGCACGATCCCCCACGAGGTGATCGGTCACTTCGGCGCGGGCCGGGTGGTGATGCGCCCGGCCGCTCCTGGAACGGGCGTCATCGCCGGGGGCGCGGTGCGTGCGGTCCTCGAGTCGGCGGGTGTGCGCGACGTGCTCACGAAGTCCCTCGGGACCTCCAACAAGCACAACGTCGTGAACGCGGCGGTCAATGCGCTGCAGAACCTGACGACGATCAAGGAGCAGGCGCACCGCCGGAGCACGGTGGCCGAGAACCTCCAGCCGATGAAGCTGAAGATTCACGTGCCGACCGGTCTGAGCAACTGAGCGAACCGAGCGGAGGAAGTTAGCCATGGCGAAGCTCATCAAGGTCACGTTGAAGCGCGGGCTCAGCAAGTGCCCGCCGCGCGAGCTCGCGACGGTCGCCGGCCTCGGGCTGCGGCGTCGCCACCAGACCCGTATCCTCATGGACACGCCGGCGATCCGCGGCATGGTCATGCGGGTCCAGCACATGCTGGACGTCGAAGGCTTCGAGGGCGACGACAGCCTGAGGAAGAGCACGCGCCGCATTCGGAAGGCGCAGAAGGAGCAGCGGACATGAGCGGAGAGCTCGGCAGGCTGGTGGCGCCGAAGGGTGCCAACAGAGGGCCCAAGATCAAGGGCCGAGGTACCTCCTCGGGCCTGGGCAAGACCTCAGGCCGTGGTCACAAAGGCCAGAAGGCCCGCAAGAGCGGGCATGTCCGCATCGGATTCGAAGGCGGGCAAATGCCCATGCAGCGCCGCCTCCCAAAGCGCGGCTTCCGAAACATCTTTGCGAAGCGATTCATCGAAGTGCGCGTCGTGCAGCTCAACCGCTTCGAGGCGGGCACCTTGGTGGATTTTGCCCTCCTGAAGAAGGCCGGGCTGGCCAAGGGCGTCGCGGATGGTGTGAAAATCATCGGCAAAGGGGCGCTCGACCGGAAGCTCGAGGTGAAGGTGCAGCGGATCAGCAAGGGCGCCCGCGACGTCATCGAGGCGTGCGGAGGGTCCGTCGAGCTGATCCCTGATCGCCCGAAGTGGCAGCGGGAAGACAGCCGCAAGGCCCAGCGGGTGGGTAAGCAGGCACCTCGGCAGTAGGCGTCCGAAAGGGAGCAGATGACCTCATCGTTCGCGAACATCGGCAAGGTACCGGAGCTCAGGCAGCGGATCCTCTTCACGCTGGGGATGCTCGCGATCTACCGCCTCGGCATCTTCATCACGGTCCCCGGCGTGGACCGGGTGTTGATGCAGAAGGTCATCGAGCAGCAGTCCGGCACGCTGTTCGGGATGTTCAACATGTTCGTGGGCGGGGCGCTGGAGCAAGCGTCCGTGTTCTCGCTCGGGATCATGCCGTACATCTCCAGCTCCATCATCCTGCAGCTCTTGACGGTGGTGGTGCCGACCCTCGAGCGCCTCAAGAAAGAGGGCGAGCAGGGGCAGAAGAAGATCACGCAGTGGACCCGGTATGGGACGATCGCGCTCTCGATCATTCAGGGCACGATCATCGCCACCAACCTCGAGGGTCTGGCCTTCAATGGGCAGAGCGTGGTCATTCACCCCGGCTTCCCCTTCACCATCCTCACGATCCTCTCCCTGACCGCCGGCACCGCGTTCATCATGTGGCTCGGCGAGCAGATCACGGAGAGCGGCATCGGCAACGGGATGTCGCTGATCATCATGTCCGGCATCGTGGCGGGCCTTCCGCGGCACGCGATCACCACGTTCCAGCTGGCCCAGGCCGAGACGCTCCAGCCGCTGAGCCTGCTGTTCCTCACGGTGGTCATGGTGGCGATGATCATGCTGGTCGTCTTCTTCGAGCGGGGCCAGCGCCGGATCCCGGTGCAGTACAGCAAGCGCGTCGTGGGACGGAAGATGTATGGCGGGCAGTCGACCCACCTGCCGCTCCGCGTGAACACGGCCAACGTGATCCCGCCGATCTTCGCCTCGTCGCTGCTCTTGTTCCCGGCGACCCTGGTCAACTTCTTCCCGGACAGCGCCATGATCCAGGAGCTCCAGGGCATGCTGCTCCCGTCGGAGTGGGGCTACAACGCCGTCTACGGCTCGCTGATCATCTTCTTCACGTTCTTCTACACGTCGGTGATCTTCAATCCTGTCGACGTCGCTGACAACATGAAGAAGTTCGGCGGTTACATCCCGGGCATCCGGCCCGGCAAGAAGACGGCCGAGTACATCGAGGCCGTGCTCACCCGGATCACCACCGGCGGTGCGCTGTACCTGGTGTTCGTGTGCCTGTTCCCGAACGGGCTGTTTCACTTCTTCCCCGGCCTGCCGTTCTACTTCGGCGGGACGGCGCTCCTGATCGTGGTCGGCGTCGCGCTCGACACCGTCAACCAGATCGAGAGCCACCTGATCACGCGCAGCTACGAAGGCTTCTCGTCCGGTGGCGGACGGATCCGGGGGCGGAGGACCGCGTGACCACCCGGAACCTCATCCTGGTCGGCCCGCCCGGGTCCGGCAAAGGCACGCAGGCGCAGCGCCTGGTGGAGAAGCTCGGCATTCCGCAGATCTCCACCGGCGACATGCTCCGCGCCGCCGCGCGCGCCGGCACGCCCCTCGGGAAGGCCGCGCAAGCGCTCATGGATAGGGGCGCCCTGGTCCCCGACGATGTCATCATCGGGTTGATCAAGGAGCGCCTCAGCCAGCCGGACACCGGCGAGGGCTTCGTCCTCGACGGCTTCCCCCGGACGCTGGCCCAGGCCGAGGCCCTCGATCGCATGCTCGAACAGACCGGGTCGAAGATCGACAAGGTCATCGTGATGGAGGTGCCCGACGATGTGATCGTCGAGCGCATCAGCGGGCGCCGCTCGTGCAAGAACTGCGGCGCCGTCTATCACGTGAAGTTCTCGCCCCCGAAGCAGGCCGGGATCTGCGACAAGTGCGGATCGGACCAGCTCTATCAGCGGGAGGACGATACCGAGGCCAAGGTTCGCGTTCGGCTCAAGGCCTTCGCCGATCAGACGGCCGCCGTCATCCCCCACTACGAGAAGCAGAAGCTGGTCGCACGCGTCGAGGGAACGAAGAGCCCGGACGAGGTCTTCCGAGGCGTTTTGTCTTGCATTGAAGGTTGAGGTTGATATGAAAGTTCGGACTTCGGTCAAGAAGATGTGCGCGAAGTGCAAGGTCATTCGCCGTCGAGGCGTGGTGCGGGTGATCTGCAGTGAGAACCCGAGCCACAAGCAGCGGCAGGGTTAGGAGAGATCGATGGCACGCATTGCAGGTGTCGACCTTCCACGAAACAAGCAGATGCGCTTCGCGCTGACCCACCTGTATGGGGTCGGCCGGAAGGTCGCGATCGACGTCCTCGAGAAGGCGGGCATCGATCCGGCGCTCAACACGGACGTGGCCACCGAGGATCAGATGGCCCAGATCCGTAACATCCTCGAGAACGAGTACAAGGTCGAAGGCGATCTGCGGCGCGAAGTCTCGATGAACATCAAGCGCTTGATGGACCTCGGGTGCTACCGGGGGCTCCGCCACCGCAAGGGCCTGCCGGTCCGCGGGCAGCGGACGCACACCAACTCGCGCACGCGCAAGGGGCCGCGCAAGGGCACCATCAAGAAGAAGACGGCCGCGACCTAAGCGCGCTCGGAGTACCCAGACTGTATGGCAAATCCAAAGGCAGGCCAGAAGAAGAAGGCCAAGAAGAATGTCCCGAACGGCGTGGTGCACATCCAGGCCACGTTCAACAACACCGTCATCACGTTCACGGACATGGGTGGGAACTCCATCTCGTGGTGCTCGGCCGGCTCGAAGGGCTTCCGCGGGTCCCGAAAGTCGACGCCGTTCGCCGCCCAGGTGGCGGCGGACGAGGCCTCCCGGCAGGCGATGGATCAGGGCATGAAGTCCTGCGTCGTCCTGGTGAAGGGACCGGGCTCGGGCCGCGAGGCGGCGCTCCGTGCGGTGGCGGCCGCCGGGTTGAAGGTCACGCTGGTGAAGGACGTGACCCCTCTTCCGCACAACGGCTGCCGTCCTCCGAAGCGGCGCCGCGTCTGATTCTCGAAAGACTAGAAGCTCGAAGGCTCACGCAGAGGTGCCCGGCCCCGCCGGGAGAGGTGGCGTGAGGAGGAAAGAATGCAGCGAGATATCCACAGAAACTGGCGCGATCTCGATCAAGCCGAAGCGGCTGAACGTCGACAAGGACAGCCTCACTCCCGGGTACGGCAAGTTCTTCGCCGAGCCGCTCGAGCGCGGCTTCGGGATCACCATCGGCAACGCGCTCCGTCGCGTGCTGTTGTCGTCGCTCCAGGGCGCGGCCGTGACGTCGGTGCGCATCGACGGCGCGCTCCACGAGTTCACCTCGCTGCCCGGGATCACCGAGGACGTGGCGGACGTCATCCTCAACGTGAAGGACGTCCTCATCAAGATGGCCAGCTACGAGCAGAAGACCCTCCGCATCGACAAGAAGGGTCCCTGCATCGTCCGTGCGGCCGACATCGACACGCCCGAGGGCATCGAGATCCTGAACCCCGATCTGACCATCGCCACCGTGGGCGAGGACGGCCATCTCAAGATGGAGATGACCTGCCGCAAGGGGCGGGGCTACGTGCAGGCCGAGAACAACAAGACGGCCAACATGCCCACCGACGCCATCCCGATCGACGCGATCTTCTCGCCGGTGAAGAAGGTCAACTACCACGTGACCAACGCCCGCGTCGGCCAGCGGACCGACTACGACAAGCTCACGCTGGAGGTCTGGACCGACGTCTCCGTCAACCCGGAGGACGCGGTGGCGTACGCCGCCAAGATCATCAAGGACCAGCTCTCGATCTTCATCAACTTCGAGGAGGATCAGGAGCCGGAGATCATCGTGGAGCCGCAGCCGGAGGAGAAGTTCAACGAGAACCTGCTCCGCACTGTGGACGAGCTCGAGCTGTCGGTGCGTTCCGCCAACTGCCTGGCGAACGCGAACATCAAGTACATCGGTGACCTGGTGCAGAAGACCGAGAGCGAGATGCTCAAGACCAAGAACTTTGGCCGCAAGTCTCTGAAGGAGATCAAAGAGATCCTGTCGGAGATGGGCCTGTCGCTCGGCATGAAGCTGGACAACTGGCCGCCGAAGGATCTGAAGAAGTAGGCATCGTCATGCGACATCGCAAAGCATTTCGAAAGTTCAGCCGGACCTCGTCGCACCGCCGCGCCCTGTTCAACAACCTGGCGATGGCGTTGATCGAGAATGGCCGGATCAAGACGACGGACGCCAAGGCGAAGTCGCTGCGGAGCGTCGCGGAGAAGCTGGTCACCTTGGGCAAGAAGGGGACGCTCGACGCGCGCCGGCAGGTCTTCGCGCAGCTCGGTGGCGCCGGCAAGCACCCGCGCGACGGCATGGGACCGCACCGGGTCCACCGGACCGTGGACGCGCTCTTCGGCGACCTGGCGAGCCGCTTCAAGGATCGTCCGGGCGGCTACACGCGCGTGGTGAAGATCGGCGTCCGCCACGGCGACGCCGCCCCCATGTCGATCATCGAGTTCGTCGACTTCGAGCCCGGCCAGGGCGAAGCCGAGTCCTGAGCCGCCCACCTCGACGGCAAGTACACACAGCCCCGCTGCGGTGGTCCTCACGTGAGAGCCACCACAATGCAACAGCAGCTCCCCTCGCCCGTCTATTACATGCGATAAACGAGTCGCCTTCCCGGACGGGGAAGCGATTCGGCACCGGTTGACAGGAGTTCTGGGCCCGCCTACTAACCATGGGCTCCCCGAGCGAAGCATTCGGTGCCTTTCGAAAGAGGAGCAAAGAGGAGAAGCAATGATACGGCGGACCGCACTGTTGATTGCGTTGGCAATGCCCCTAGTCGCTTGTGGCGACGGCGGCACGAAGACGGCCGAAGGGCAGCTGACCCCCCGCGGACCCGTCGTCGAGTACCCGGAATGGGTGAACAAGGGATCGGGCGCCTTCGGCGGCGAGAAGAAGGTGTTCTACGGAGTCGGATCCGCCTCAGGCATCCGCAACCACTCGCTGGCCCGCTCCACCGCGGACAACCGCGCGCGCGCGGAGATCTCGAAGATCTTCGAGGTCTACTCGGCCTCTCTCATGAAGGACTACTCCGCCTCGACCACGGCGGGTGACTTCAGCGCTTCGTCGGAAGAGCAGCACGTGGAGCAGGCGATCAAGACCTTCTCTGCGAATACGCTCAACGGCGTCGAGATCGTCGATCATTGGATCCACCCGACCGACGGCACGATCTACTCCCTGGCACGCCTCGATATCGCGGGCTTCATGGATCAGATCGATCGGGCCAAGGAGCTGAACGCTGCGGTGAAGGAGGCTGTGAAGCGCTCCGCCGCCAAATCGTTCGCAGATCTCGAGGCCGAGGAAGCGAAGCACGCCGACAACTGAGCCGTGTACACCAAGCCGGTGCGAGGGCTCTGGTCATCGCTGATGACGGTGTGGGTGTTCGGATGCGGGGGGAGCCAAGAGGTTCCTCCCGCGCCTCCGCCGCCCCCCATTCACGTCGAGGTTCCCGAGTGGGTCAATCATGTCCCGCGGAAGGCAGGTCAGATCTGTGCGACGGGCGCGGTGGATCCCACGTTCTACCGCCAGGACGGTCGCACGAGCTCGGCCGAGACGGCGCGGGGCGAGCTGGCCCGGACGATTCAGGTGAAGGTCACCGCGGTGATGTACGACGAGCAGTCCAACTCGGGGAGCTATGTCGATCAGGCGATCGTCACCGAGGTGATCGGCTCCATCAGCGAGGCGGTCATCTCGGGCGCCGAGGTGGTCTCGTACTGGTACGACGAGTACGGCATGGTCTCGCGGCGCGGCATGACCTACGCGCTGGCCTGCATGCGCACCGATCAGTCGGTGGCGGACCTGGCGGAGAAGCTCCAGGAAGCGTTCCCGGACAAGGGGAACGAGGACAAGATCGCAGCGGTGAAGGAGCGGGCGAAGGCCGCCTTCGACGAGCTGGAGAAGCTCGAGCAGGCGGACGGCAAGATCGCAGGACCTGCCGAGCCCGCGCCTCCGCCCATCGAAGCACCGGTCCAAGAGACCGCGGTCCCGGCCAGCGAGTGACCGCGAGGAGGATGTCATGCTGAAGCGACCCATCACGGCCATGTTGATGCTCGGGGTCGGGCTCTGGCTGCACGGCTCGGCCTCGGCTGCGCCGCTGACACCGCGCCTGATCTACAAGCAATTCGGCAAGGCGGTGGTCCTGGTCTTCGGCACCGACGGCTCCGCGCAAGGCAGCGCGGGCACGGGCTCGATCATCAGCAAGGACGGCCAGATCATCACGAACGCCCACGTGGTGACCAAGGACGGCCGCCCCTTCAAGAAGGTCTTCGTCTATCTGAAGCCGGACAAGCTCACCGGCTCGATGAAGGACGACCTCTCGATGCGGTACAAGGCCACGATCATCGACATCGACGACAAGCTCGATCTGGCGCTCCTCCGCATGGTGGAGCCGCCGAGCGACCTGGTGACCATCGACTTCGTCGATCCCGAGGCGGTCGAGATCGGCGAGCCGGTCGTCGCAATCGGGCACCCCGAGACGGGCGGTCTCTGGACCCTCACCACCGGCTCGATCTCGAGCGTGGTGGCCAACTTCCAGGGTGTCGAGGGCAAGGACGTGTTCCAGACGGAGGCCTCGGTGAACCGCGGCAACTCGGGCGGGCCGCTGCTCAACGCGTACGGCCAGATGGTCGGGATCAACACCTGCATCTCGCGCCGCGCGGCCGACGGCCTCGCGATCACTGACATCAACTTCAGCCTCAAGAGCTCCGTCGCGGTCGGCTGGTTGAACCGGCGCCGCCTCATGGAGGTCGCCTACGTGCGTCCACCCGACGAGAACACCGTGGTGGCCTCGGCGGATCCGCCGCCGTCCACGGCCAAGACGGAGAAGCCGCCGAAGGAGAAGTACACGGTGGACGGCGGCGACGGGAAGACGCTGGTCGCGGTGGTGGAGCCGGAGGCGGGTGAGCAGGTCGCGGACGATCCGGAGTTCTCTTCGGCCGCCAAGCCCACCGCCAACGTCTCGGCGACGGCGAAGCTCCCCAACAACGCCACCAAGCCGGACAAGAAGGTGCGCCCCAAGCTCCTCACCAAGGCGCGCCCGTACAAGCTGGATCCCTTCGTGGCGGCCCGCGTCCGCGAGATCAAGGATCTCGAGAAGATGATGGACGACATGAGCCAGGAGATCGAACGGAAGACGGGCAAGAAGCACAAGAAGTCGGACGGGATGGGCCTCTGGTAACGTGCGCACGTCCACGCTGCTCCTGATCCTCGTCTCCTTCTCTTCGCCCGTGCTGGCCGCGGGGAAGAAGTCCGTCGCCGTGCTGCCGTTCGGCTCGCCGTCGCGCTGGTCCGAGATGGGCCACAACGCGCAGCCGACCTTCATCACCGAGCTCGTCAAGTCGAAGAAGGTCCGGGTCATCGACGAGAAGCACGCCGACTCAGCGGCCGCCCGCTTCGCCAAGGAGGCGAGCGGCCTCTACGATCAAGCCAAGGTTCGCCAGATCGGTCGCTTCCTGAAGGCCGACTACGTCCTCTCGGGACAGATCAGCTTCACGGGCGACGCGTTCACGATGACGGTGCATGTCACCAACGTCGAGACGTCGGAGCTCGAGATGGCCGAGGACGTCGACTTCCGCGAGGTCCCCAAGATGCGGGTCGCGGTGCGGACGCTAGCCAAGAAGGTGGCGGGTCTCATCAGCGGCGAGGAGGCCAAGACCGGCAAGCACGAGGCCTTCCTCAACGTCGATGCCCGCGACTTTTACGACACCGCCGAGGCCTGCGTGAAGGTCCTGGAGGGCCTCGATCGCTGGCGCTACGAGGGCGAGATCGACGCCGAGGTCTCGGCCAAGAAGGTCCACGTGAAGCTCTCGTACGGCAAGCCCAAGCCGGGCATGCCGCTGCAGGTGTTTGAAGAGGGCATCGGAGAGAACGACAAGCCGATCGGCGTGGTCTACGTGACCGAGCAGGACGAGGCCGGCTCGGGCTTCGTCGCCGAGTGGATCAAGGAGAAGGACCCGACCAAGAAGAAGCGGGGTGACTTCGGCTTGGGCGCGCGGGTCTCGAACGCGCGCTACAAATACCACATCGCGCTGGGCAAGCTCGACGACGAGGCCGAGGACAACGAATCACTGGTGAGCATGTTCAAGGAGAAGCTCACGGAGCGGTTCGAGGAGTCGGACAAGTTCGTGGCCAAAACCGAGACAGACGTGTCTAGGATCGCACTCGATCTGGGGAAGGGCAGCGCCCGCAAGTCGGATTTGAAGAAACTCCACGCGCTGGGCGTCGATTTCCTGATCGAAGGAAAGTTCATCGGCTCTCCGGGGCGCCGGAGGGCCGACTTCACGGTGATCAGCACGGTCACAGGCGAGGTGTGGGGACGCCTCAAGTTCGAGACGCGGATCTGACCCCCTGCCGTCTTGTCTCCGCCCGAAGGGGCGTGCTACCTCGCCATTCGTCAAGGAGACGCCATGATGAAGCTCGTTCCCATCGCCTCTTCATTCGCCATGATCCTCGCGCTCGGCACGGTCGGGTGCGGGCCGAAACGCCAGGTCACCCGCACCAACGCCGACAGCACCGAAGGCGGTGATCTGTCGGGATACTGGAACGACATCGACGCGCAGCAGGTTGCGAAGGCGATGGTCCAGCAGTGCCTGGAGAGCCCCTGGACGTCGGACTATCAGTCGGGCAACGCCGGCAAGAAGCCCGTGATCAAGCTGATGGGCGTGATCAAGCGGACGGACGATCGCAACGTGAACACCGACTTCTTCGCGAAGCAGCTCGAGCGGACGCTGCTGAACTCGGGTCGAGTGCGCGTGGTCGCCGCCTACGGCCAGGACAGCATCAACGTCGCCGAGCGTGATCGCCAGGCCGTCCATGCCAGCGACGACACGGCGAAGAGCCACCAGAACGAGGTGGGCGCCGACTTCACCCTCCAGACGTGGGTCAACTCGCAGAATGAGACCGACGGCGGCGGCAAGGCCGTCCGCGCCTATCTCGTGAACATGGAGCTCGTGAGCGTCGAGACCAACGAGAAGGTGTGGATCGGCGAGCAGCGAATCCGCAAGGTCGTGGAGCAGACCAAGGCCTCCTGGTGATGCGTTCGCTCCTGCTCTTCCCCATCGTCGGGCTGGCTGTGGCCTGCTCGAACATGAACATCCAGCGCCACTACGAGGAGATGCGTCCCTCGATGGTCCGCGGCGACTGGAAGACCGCGGTCTCGCAGCTCGAGGATGCCAAGAAGCGTGGCATCTACGGCGAGCAAGATCGCGTCATGTACTGGCTCAACTATGGCACGGCCCTCCACTACGCCGGGGACTTCGAGAAGTCGCAGGGCGTGTTCGTCCAGGCCGAGCAAGCGATGCAGGACCTCTGGACCAAGTCGATCTCGGCAGAGGCGTCCAAGTTCCTGCTGAACGAGACCGTCCAGCCGTACCCGGGCGAGGACTTCGAGAAGATCCTCCTGTACCTGTATACCGCGCTGAACGACGTCGACATGGGCAAGGTCCAGGACGCGCTGGTCGAGGCGCGGCGGGCCGACGAGTTCCTCAAGAAGATGCGCGTCGAGTACGAGAAGGAGGGTGGCATCGGCACCCTCTACAAGCAGGACGCGTTCATGCTCTGGCTGGTGGGGATGTTCTACGAGCTCGAGGGCAGCTGGAACGACGCGGAGCTGGCGTACCAGGCGGCATATCAGGCGTACCAGGGGAGCTACAGCGGGACCTTCGGGGTGGGCGCGCCCTCGTTCCTGGTGGAGGACATCGTCCGGACGGCCCAGCTCGCCGGCGACGGCCAGAGCGCCGACGAGTGGAGGTCCAAGGGCGGCACCGGCGAGACGGTCGACAAGCTGAAGCAGGGGATGGCGGAGATCGTCCTGATCTACGGGAGCGGTGAGTCTCCCCGGAAGATCGAGTTCACCATCAACCACCAGATGCCGGACGGCTACGTGGCGCGGATCGCCCTGCCGAAGTTCAAGAAGGTGCCGCACCAGATCGCGTACTGCGAGGTCGACGTCGCAGGCACCACGATGCGGAGCCAGCCGATGGAGCCGGTCACCACGATCGCGCTCAAGAACTTCAAGGCCCAGCAGGGCGGCTTGACGGCGCGGGCCATCGCGCGCGCGGTCCTCAAGTATGCGGCCACGAAGGGGACCCAGAAGGCGGTGTCGGGCAACGGCAGCGACGGCAAGCGGGCGGCCGCCGGCGCGCTGCTCGGGCTGGCGGGCAACATCGCGGCCGCCGCCACCGAGGCGGCCGATCTGCGCTCCTGGACCACGCTCCCTGGAGAGATCGAGGTCGCCCGTCTGTGGGTGCCGCCGGGGCAGCAGACGCTGGACCTGAAGTTCTTCACACAATCCGGCGGCCAGGTGCGCACGATGAGCCTCCCGGTGTCCGTGAAGAACGGAGAGCGGAAGATCATCAGCGTGCGGACCTTCGAATGAGAGCGCGCGCACGCGCTCCTTTTCGCGCGTGGGATCGGGTCATAACAAGGAGACGTCATGAGGTTGGTTGCGCTGTTGGGATCGCTCTTTCTACTCACCGCCTGCGGCGGCGGCCAGAAGAGGACCGGCAACGGTGGAGTGCCGGCGAATGCACCCGAGTGGGTGTCGCGCGGGAGCGTCGTCCAGAAGGGATCGATCTACGGCGTCGGCTCGGTGTCCGGGATCGCGAACGCGCCGCTGGCGCAGGACACCGCGCGCAACCGGGCGCGGGCCGAGATCTCGCGGATCCTCGAGACCTACTCGGCGTCCTTGATGAAGGACTATCAGGCCTCGACGAGCGCCGGTGATCAGAGCGCCTCGTCCGAGGAGCAACGCGTCGAGCAGGCGATCAAGACCTTCTCCGCGAACCTCATGAACGGCACCGAGCAGAAGGACATGTGGCTCGACGGCAACCAGAACACCTGGTGGATCCTGGTCGAGCTCGACTTCGATCGTGCGCGCGAGGCCGCGGCGGCCCAGGCCCAGATGAGCAAGGGTCTCAAGGACTGGGTCGATCGAAACGGCGACAAGGTCCTCGGCGATCTCGAAGGCGAGACGCACGGTGGAGGCTCGGTCGGGTCGGATGATCCGCCGCCGTCGGCCGATCCGCCGCCGTCGGCCGATCCGCCGCCCCCTCCGAGGGATGAGGGGCCGCCGGCCAAGGTCGGTGGCGCCGCCCCGGCGTGGACGCAGGGCAACTGCGATCGCAAGACGTACCTCTGTGGTGTGGGCGACGGGCCCGACCGCAAGAGCGCCGACATCGATGCCCGGGCCGAGCTGGCGCGGATCTTCGAGTCCCACATCCAGTCCGTCGCGACCAGCTTCGAGGGGGCGGCCAGCACCATCAGCAACAAGACCGGCGAACACTGGGTCGAAGTGCAGAAGGTCTCACAGTACTCCATGGTGTCGACCGACCGCGTGGTGACGATGTCCGAGATCATCGAGCGTTGGGACGATGGCAAGGGACGGCTCTGGTCGCTGGCGGGGATCCACAAGGCCAAGGCAGGCGCCGCGCTCAGGGCTCAGATCGAGCAGAAGGACGACATCGTCTCGAGCGAGGTCTCAGCGGCGCGCGGCGAGTCCGACAAGCTGAAGCGTCTGCAGCACCTCAAGCGGGCGCTCGGCGCCTTCGCTGCGCGCGAGGCGATGAACTCGGATCTGATCGTGATCGACGGCCGCGGCGTCCCCGCGCCCGTGAAGCTCGCTGACCTGCTGGCACTCCTCGATCAAGCCTCCGGAGACCTGAAGCTGGTGATCGCGCTGTCAGGCAACGGCTCGGAGGCGGTGCGGGGCTGCCTGGAGCAGGCGCTCGGCGATCGCGGCTACCAGATCGAGGCCAACGCCGACGAGGACAGCGAGGACGAGCCCGAGGTGTCCGGAAAGTACGACGTCGTCATCAAGGGCACCGTCAAGAACGAGAAGCGCGGCAAGATCGGCAACAGCGAGGTCGTGATGACCACCGTGACGCTCAAGCTGATCAACGGTCAGTCCGGGAAGACGCTCCGTACGATCACCGGGACCGAGAAGGGCTCGCGACGAACGGTGCAGGCTGCGGCCTCGACGTCCGCCGCGAAGATCTGCTCGCAGAAGGTCCCGAGTATGGTTCAGGACATCGATCGGTTCTTCGCGCGCTGATCGAGGATCTCGCGGACCGCCCGCCCGAGGACGTCCGGGGTGAACGGCTTCTGGAGCATGTGCGTCCCGGGATCGAGCACCCCCCGATGCAGGATCGTGTTTTCCGTGTAGCCGGAGACGAACAGCACCTCGACGTGGGGCTGGCGCTCGCGAATCCGCTCGGAGAGCTCTTTCCCGCTCATGTTCGGCATGACCACGTCGGTGACCAGGAGGTCGAATCCGCTCCTTCATCCTCTCGACCAGCTCCAGGGCCTCGGGTCCGCTCGCCGCCGCCAGCACGCGATAGCCGTAGCGCTGGAGGGCACGAACCGTCAGCTTGCGCACCTGGTCGTCGTCCTCGGCCACCATGATGGTCTCGGATCCGATGAGTGAGCTCGGCAGCGGAGCTCGTCGGGCGGGATCCGTGTCCATCGCGACGCGCGGGAGATAGATGCGGAAGGTGGTGCCGACCCCGACCTCGCTGTAGACGGAGATCGAGCCGCCCGCCTGCTTGATGATTCCGTAGCACGTCGAGAGGCCGAGCCCCGTGCCGCGCCCAGGCTCCTTGGTGGTGAAGAACGGCTCGAAGATCCGATGCTGGGTCGCCGCGTCCATCCCGACGCCGCTGTCGGAGATAGCGACCACCACGAACTCGCCCGAAGGCGTCTTTCCGCCGGAGGCGTCGTAGCCGGACGTGATGACGGTGTTCATGGTCTCGACCGTCAGCTTGCCGCCGTCCGGCATGGCGTCGCGTGAGTTGACGGCGAGGTTGATGATCACCTGCTCGAACGCGCTCGGGTCGATCCGGACGTTCCAGAGGTTCTGGCCCAGGATTGTCGCGAAGTCGATGTCCTCACCGAGGAGGCGCCGGAGCATGCGGTCCAGCTCCTCGACGATCGTGTTCACGTTGGCCACGCGCGGCGAGAATCGCCTTCCGCCGGGAGAAGGCCAGGAGCTGTCCGGTCAGGCTCTCGGCCCGCCGGGCCGCCTTCAGCACCTCCTCCATGTCCTCGTGCACGGGGTCCTCGGGCCGCAGCTCTCCCAGGACCATGCTCCCGAAGCTCAGGATGGCGGTGAGGAGGTTGTTGAAGTCGTGTGCGACGCCGCCGGCCAGCCGGCCGATCGCCTCCATCTTCTGCGCCTGGATCAGCTGGGCCTCGAGACGGCGGAGCTCGCTGACGTCGAGGATGACACCGACGACGTGGACCGCCCGCCCGGTCGCGTTGCGCTCGATCGCCTTCGCGAAGCTGGTGACCTCGAGCCAACGGCCGTCTGCGTGGCGCACCCGGAGCTCCGCCTGATGGCGCTCCGAGCGGCCCGCGAGGAACTCGCGATAGGCCTGCTCCAGCGCCGGGAGCGACTCGGGGTCGATGCGCACGCGCAGCCAGTCGGTGATGCTTTGGTCGATCGGGATCGCGTCGCGCTCATACCCGAGGATCTGGGCGCAGCGCTCGCTCACGTAGAGCGTGGAACCGAGCGGCACGCGGTGATCGAAGACGCCGGCGCCGCTGGCTTCGACCGCCATGGCCAGCCTGCGCTGCTCTCGTCGGATCATCTCCTCCGCGCGCCGGCGGATCATCCGGTTCTCCGCCTCTTCGAGCTCTCGGGTGACCGCGACGTTGAGGCGCGCCAGGTTGTCCTTCAGGACGTAGTCGCGCGCGCCGGCGCGCATCGCGTCGACCGCGCGTTCCTCTCCGATCTCGCCGGACACGAAGATGAAGGGGGTGTCGATGGCCTGGCGCTTGAACAGCGTGAAGGCGCGCAGGCCGTCGAACTCCGGCATCTTGAAGTCGGAGATGATCAGGTCCCAGTCCTGGTCGAGCGCATCGACGAAGGCCGCTTCGGTCTGGACGCGCTCCCAGTCGATCTCGAACCCACCGCGCTGGAGCTCGACACGGATCAGCTCCGCGTCCTCTTCGGAGTCCTCGACCATCAGGAGGCGGAGGCGTCTATCCATCACCACGGCTGTCTCCTTCGCTCGACAACGTGAAGAAGAACGCCGCGCCTTGACCGGGCACGCTCTCCGCCCAGATGCGTCCGCCGTGGCGATGCACGATCCGCTGCACGGTCGCGAGGCCGACGCCGGTCCCCTCGAACCGCGCGTCGCTGTGGAGTCGTTGAAACGGTGCGAATAGCTGCTCGGCATAGCGCATGTTGAAGCCGATCCCGTTGTCCTTGACGAAGTAGATGGGTCCCTCCTGTTGGCCGATCACGATCTTTGCGCCTGTTCGGTCCGACGTAAACTTCCATGCGTTTCCGATCAGATTCTCGAGCGCCGACTCGAGCAGATGTGCGTCCGCGGTCGCCTCGATGGGGCCGTCGAGCGAGAGCTCGACCGAGCGCCCGGGATCGCCTTCGGACAGCCGCTCGAAGACCTGCCGGGCGATCGCGTCGAGCCGGACCTGTCTGAGCTGGAGCTGTTTTCGCGATACGCGGGAGAGCACCAACAATCCGTCGATCAGCTCGGACATCCGCTGGGCGCCGGCAGAGACGCGCTCGAGGTAGTGGCGGCCCTGATCGTCGAGCTGCGCCGTATTCTGCTCGAGGAGGGTCCGGCTGAAGCCCTGGATGCTCCTGAGTGGTTGGCGCAGATCGTGAGATACGGAGTAGGCGAACGTCTGCAGCTCCCTGTTGAGGAGCTCGAGCTCGGCGTTCTTCTTCTCCAGCTGGCGCAGGAGCGAGGAGCGCGTCTCCGCCAGCTCCTGGGCGGCTCGCGCCTCGGCCTCCTTATGGAGAATCTCCTCACGAACACGGCGGTGCTCGTCTTCGAACTGCTTGCGTCGGAGCTGGGCGCGCAACCTGGCCTTCAGTACGGAAAAGTCGCTCGATTTGGAGACGTAGTCGTCCGCGCCGGCGTTGATCCCCTGAATCATCGCGTCCTGATCCTCGAGGGCCGTCAGCATGATCAGCGGAATGCTGCGGAGGCGGGGCTCGGACTTGATGTCGAGGCAGGTCTCTTGTCCCGATCGTCCGGGCATCATCAGATCGAGCAGGATGCAATCGAACTTCTCCACGCCCAGCAGCTCGAGGGCCGCCTCCCCCGAGGCCGCCTTGACCACCTCGTAGCCGTCCTCCTGCAGGCGCTCCGCCAGCTCGCCCAGGTAGGTGAGGCTGTCGTCGACCGCGAGGACCTTCTTGGGGCCGAGCGGGCTGTCGAACGCGTGATCGCGCGGCGTCGAGGCCGACCGCAGGATCGCGGACAGCCTGGCCAGCACCAAATCCGAGCCGTCACTCTTGCGCACGTAGGCGTCGGCTCCGGCGTCGAGGGCCTGGACCTCCACGGCGTTGCCCTCGGAGGCGGTCAGCAGCAGGCACGGGGTGGCGCGAAGGGTCGGATCGAGCCGGATCCGCCGGACCACCCCGGTGCCGTCGAGGCCCGGCATGACGCCGTCGACGATGATGGCATCGGGCGTCTCCTCGGCGGCGGTGCGCAGACCCTCCTCGCCGGAGGCCGCGGTGACCGTCTCATAGCCAGCCTCGCGGAGGCAGAGCGCGAGCTCCTCGCGATAGGTGACGCTGTCATCGATGATCAGGATCGTGGTGCTGGGCCCGCGCCGGTTGCGGCGCACCAGCACGCGGGCCCGGGACACCACATAGGACGCGTCGTACGGCTTGCCGACGTACGCGTTCGCTCCGGTCTCGATCGCGCGGATCCGATCGGCGATCTCGGCTTCGCTCGAGAGCAGGAGGATCGGCATCGACTCGGTGCGCCGGTCGCTCCGAAGCTCTCGAAGCAACTCCACGCCGTCCCCGTCTGGAAGGACCACGTCGAGCACGACGAGATCGCTGGTCTCGTCGAGCGCTGCGCGGGCCTCGGCGATCGTGGAGCACAGCACCGTCTCGAAGCCGGCGTCGTGGAAGGCCTCACGGAGATCCATCCGAACGGTGAGGCTGTCGTCGACGATGACCACCCGCTCGTTCATGGGTTGGCCTCGCTCCTGCGTCCGACCAGCTGCACGACCAGCGGTCCGATCTCGTCGATCGGGGTCACGTATCTCGCCGCACCGAGCTGGACGGCGACGCCCGGCATCCCGAACACGACGGAGGTCGCCTCATCCTGGGCGATCGTCACGCCGCCGCCGCCTCGGATCGCGAGCAGGCCGGCGGCACCGTCGCGCCCCATGCCGGTCAATAGACAGGCCAAGGTTCGTTCCGCCTGATCTCTCGCCAGCGATTCGAAGAGTACGTCGACCGAGGGGCGGCAAAAGTGGCGTTCGGCTCCCTCGGTCAGCCACATCCGGTCGCCGCGGACCTCGAGGTGACGACCTGCGGGCGCCAGCAGTACGCATCCGTCCCGCGGGAGCCGCGCGCCGTCGGTGGGCTGGCGGATTGGGAGCGCGATCTGACCCTCGAGCCACTCGGCGAGGGCGGCGGCGAAGGGCTCGGCGATGTGGATGACGACGAGGACAGGCAGCGGAAAGTCCGCAGGCAGCGCTCGCAGCACGGCCAGCACCGCGCCGGGACCTCCCGTGGACGCGCCGATCGCCACCACCCGGAGACCGGGCGAGGCGATCGGCCTGGACCGGATCGCAGCACCGGTGAGGCGCGCCCGCGGGTGCGTGATCACGCGAATCCGCGAGACCAGACGCAACGTCTTCACCAGCTGCTTCGCCCAGGAGGCCTCGGGCTCGTCGCCGGTGGGCTTCTCGAGCACGTCGACTGCGCCCGCCGCCAGGGCCTCGTAGGTTTGAAAGAGCTCTCCGCGGTTCGTGGAGGCCGAGACGATCAGGATGGGCGTGGGACAGAAAGCCATGATCTGCTCGGTGGCGAACAGCCCGCTCGATCCGTTCAGCATCATGTCCATCGTGACCACGTCGGGCCGCAGTGACTTGCACAGATCGATCGCGGTGTCCCCATCGGTCGCCTCACCGATCACCTCGATGCCGGGCTCTGCACCCAGCACCTCGACCAAGAGCTTCCTGATCGTGAGCGAGTCTTCGACGACGAGGACGCGAAGGGTGCCGGTGCTCAATCGACCAACCTCCGGATCGTCTCGAGGAGCGCCCGCTGATCGAAGTCGCTCTTGACCATGTAGGCCTGGGCGCCCGCGGCGTTGCCTCGCCGGCGATCCTCGGCGTCGGCGCGGGACGTCACCAGGATCGCGGGGATCTTGCGCAGCGCCGGATCTTGCTTCACCCGGGTGATGAACTCGAAGCCGTCCATTCCCGGCATCTCGACGTCGACGATGAACAGCCGGTAAGCCTTCTGGGCCGCTTTCACCAGCGCGTCCTCGCCGGAGACGGCGAGGTCGACCCGGTAGCCCGCCGTCTCGAGGATGCTCTGCTCGAGCATCCGGGTCGTGAGCGAGTCGTCGATCACCAGCACCTCCGCCGGTTTCTCGGGCTCGACGGCCGGCGGATCCGACTCGAGCGGTGCCTCGGTCAGCACCGGCGGAGCCAGCAGCAGCTGCGGTACGCCGTGGGCGTCGAGGACCGCGCCCGCGACGATCGGCTTGGCCAAGACCTGAGGTGGCAGGCTCCGGACCAGCACGTTCTCGATCGCGCCCAGGCGGTCGACCTCGAGCGCGGCCCGCCGGCCTCCCGATTCGATCACCACCGCGGTATGGACCGCGGACGGTGCTGCGGCTGCGCGTCCCAGCGCCCGCGAGAGCGAGATCAGGGGCACGATCTCACCACCCACGCGCGTCCGCGCGCCCTCAGGAGAGCGCGTCACGTCCTCCTCACGCACCAAGAGCGCATGCCGGACCGCGTCGAGGGGGATCAGCACCGTCGATCCCGACGCCTCGACCGATAGCGCCGGCAGTGAAGAGAGCGAGATGGGGACGATCATCGAGATTGTCGTGCCGCCGGGGCCGCTCTTCACCTCGAGCTCGCCCTTGACGTGCTCGACGGCGGCGCGGATCGCATCGAGACCGACGCCCCGTCCTGAGACCGGGCTAACGCTGCGGCTGGTGGAGAGGCCGCCTCGGTACAAGAGCTCGATCGTCTCCTTCAACTGAAGGCTCCGGGCCGTGGCGGCGTCGATCCGGCCCCGCTCGACTGCGATGCGACGAATCTCCGCCAGGTCGAACCCGCCGCCGTCGTCCGTGACGGAGAAGACCACGCGATGCGCACGGCGCTCGATCGACAGCTCGACCGTCCCGGTGTGCTCGATCCCGTGGGCCACCGCGTTCTGCACCGCATGGACCAGCGCACCTCTCAGCGCCACCAGCACGTCGGCGTCGACGCGCGTCTCGGTACCACGTGCGCGGAACGCGACCTGCTTGTCGAGCGCGCGAGAGGCGTCGCGGGTCGCGCGCTCCAGGTCGCTCGCGATCGCCGTCGCCGGGATGAGCCGAAGCTCCGTGACCCGCTCGTACAGCGCTCCCAGGACGGTACGAACCCCGTCGAGCTCCTCCCGCCCCTCGGAGGCGAGCGCGGCGGCCGCCTCCGCGATGCCGGCGAGGACGCGATCGAGATTGGCCACCGCCACCCTGACCGAGCGGAGCGTCTCTTCGGCCGGGGCCTCCATCGGCTGCGCCGTCTTCGGGGCGTCGAGGAGGGGGATGTGGCCGCGCATGGCGTCGACCATCGCGAGCGCCTCGTCGATGCTCTCCCGTGGGATCGGGGCCGAGCCGTCTTCACGATGGGGCGAGAGCCGATCCTCGATCGAGTGGGCGAGCTCGGCGATGGCCGTCTGCCGCACCACGCGCGACGCGCCCTTGAGGGTGTGGGCGTGGCGAAGGAGCCGCCGGACCGTCTCCGCGTCCTGACCGCGCTCGAGCTCGAGCAGCCCGCTCGCCAGCTGCTCGGTCAGCTCCTGCGCCTCGACGCGGAAGTAGCGGTACGGATCCTTGGCCATGTCAGTGCTGCTCCGGGCGCACCAGTCGCGTGAGGTCGTCCGAGAGCACCGCGAGCTGAGACGCCGTCTGCAACGTCTGTGAGGAGCTCGACTCGCTCTCCTTGGTCGCCTGAGCGACGTTGGCCACGGCGATGTTCACCTGCTCGACCGCGGTCGACTGCTGCTTGGTGCTGAGCTCGATCTCTCTGGCCGCCTCGGTGGTGGTCTCGACCAGACCTCCGATCCGCTCGAAGGCGGCCGCCAGCTGCGCGAAGCTCCGCGTGCCGGTCTCCACCGCCTTGGACCCGGTCTCGGTCGCCATCACGGTGGTGTTCACTGCGGTGCGGATCTCGTCGATGAGCCCGCGGATCTGCTTGGTCGATCCGGTGACGCGGTCGGCCAGCTTTCGGATCTCGTCGCCGACCACCGCGAAGCGCCGGCCGGCCTCACCGGCTCCGGCGGCCTCGATGGTGGCGTTGATCGCGAGGATGTTCGTCTGCTCCGAGAGCTCGTTGATGATCTCGATGACGCCTCCGATCTGCTGCGACTTCCTCCCCAGCTCGAGCATGTGCTGAACGATCGAATCGACGTGGCGCTTGATCTGGCCGACGGCGTCCTCGGTGACCCGGACCGTGGCATCGCCGTCGCGCGCGCGATCGGCGGTGTCGGCCGCGATCTTGGCGACACGCTGCGCGCTCTCCGCGATCTGTCTCGAGGTGGTGAGCAGCTCGCCGATGGTGGTGGAGATCTCGCTGACGGCCGTCGCTTGCTCCCTCGCGCCCGATGCTTGCTGGCTGGCGGCGGCCTGCAGCTCTGCGGTCGAGCTGCGCACGTGCTGGACGGAGGCACCGATCTGCCGGCTGAGCGACCCCGTGAGCACGGCGGCCACCAGTCCGGCCGCGATCAGCGTCAGGAGGCCGATCAACAGCATGGCCATCTTCGCGCGGGCGGCCGTCTCGTTGGCCGCCACCCGCTCCGCGTCGAGCCGGTCTTGCTCGAAGGCGATCAACGATTGGGCGGCCTCTTCGAGGACCTGGGCGCGCGGAAGGACGCGATCGTCGAAGGCCGCCGTGACCTTCGCCTGATCGGGCTCCGTCTGCCGGAGCGCCACTACCTCCGTCACGGCCCGCTCGTACGCCTCCTCGGCACGGTTGAGGTCGTCGAGGAGCGCGCGACTGTCGCCGCCGTCGCGCGTGCGGAGGCCGTTGATCGCACGGGCCACCTGGCGCTGGACCTCCTCGACGCTGCGCAGGTACTCCGGCTTGCTCGTCAAGAGGTAGGCGCGCATGCCGGCCATCTGTCGGACCGCCGACGCGGCCAGCTCATGGGCGTCGGTGAGGCTCGGGGTCCGCACGCGGATCACCGCGTCCTTGTCGTCGACCACACTCGTGAGCGCATAGTAGGCGACTGCACCCATCATCAAGGTCAGCGCCAATACCAGGCAGAAGCCGGCGCCGAGCTTTCGACCAAACGTCCAACGTCCCATCCTCATCCCCTGTGCGGCGCGAGCAGCTGAGCGATCCGTTCCGCGTTCATCACGGAGTACGAGGCTCGGTCGACCCGCACGACCTCCCGAAGCTCTTCGGCGGCGACCTCCACGGTGGCCTCGATTGCGTCGAAGGCCAGCCCGACCGCTCGGTCCTGCCCGTAAAGCGCCGCCCAGGAGCCGCCGCAGGGCTCCGTACCGCCCATCAGGGCGGCCAGGCAGAACAGACTGATGATCTCTCCGCGAACGCCGGCGACCCCGAGCAAGGCGCGGGCATCGCTCGGGACAGGCGTGATCTCAGGGCAGCGGAGCACGCCGGTGATCGCGTCGAGCCGGATCGCGATCGATCGATCTCGGGCGCGCACTGTGAGCAGCCGGATCCGCGCGGAGGCCGGCGCCGGCTCGGGCTCGGAGAACGAGCGATCGAAGGCTGCCCGGAACGCGGCGGCCGTGTCCTTCATGCGTCACCTCGCGAGGAGGCCAGCTCGTGGCGGCAGAGCTGGATGAGGCCGTCGCGCGCGAAGCCGCCTCCGAACAAGACGATCCGTGACGCGTCCTCCCGGGCCAGGAGTGACAACGCAGTCTCGAGCTCGCGCCGGGCCGTCATCTGATCGCCGGCCCGACGCGCCAGGATCCCGCGGTGCAGGTGCGGCATGGCGAAGCCGGGATCGAGATAGGAGGCCGTCAGATCATGCTCCCTCGCGCCCTCGAAGTCGCCGGCGTGCTCCCTGCAGAGGGCCATCACGTAGTGTGCGCCGGCATTGAGCTCGTCGAGCGCGAGCAGCTCGGCGCAGGTGGACTCGGCGGTGGCGGCGTCTCCAGTGGTGACGAGCAGCGCGGCGCGAAGGAGCAGCGCGTCCGGATCGCCGGAGGGGTTGGCGCCGCCGATCGCGATCGTCGCGAGCGTCCCGAGCGCCTCCTGGAAGCGCTCGGCCTTCATCAGCGAACGAACGGGCTCGAACGGATCCTCGGCGGCTGGCTCCGGCCTGGGGATGGGTGCACGCGAGAGCGCCTCGATGCGCTGGGACGACCGCGCGATCACCTCCTGCCAGTGATCGCCGGGCTCGGTCGCCGGAGCTCGACGGTCCTCGCGCTTCTCGTAGAAGAACGCCTCGGAGGCCTGGCGCAGGTGGAAGGCCGTCGACAGCCCGCGCAGGTTCTCCGCGTGGCCGACAAAGAGCAGGCCGCCCGGGGTCAGAGCGCGCCAGAGGTGGGCCAGCACCTTCTGGGCGGCGGCCGGAGTCAGGTACATGAGCACGTTCCGGCAAAAGGCGAGGTGATAGCTCTCGGGTTCGAACAGGGCCGCCGGGGGATCGACGAGGTTGACCAGCTCCCACTGCACCATGCTCCGCACGGCCGCGATCAGCGTGTGGCCTCGAGCATCGGTCTCGAACCAGCGCATCGCCACCGCCGGTTTGGTCTGGCGCAGCGACCACTGGGTGTAGCGACCCTCGCGCGCACGATCGATCGCCTCCGGATTGAGGTCGACGCCGACGATCGACACGCGCTGCAGATCGGACGCCGAGAGGTTCTCGCGGGCGATGATCGCGAGCGAGTACGCCTCCTCGCCGGACGCGCAGCCTGCGGAGAGCATCCGGATCTCGCGGCCAGCGCGCGCGCGCATGAGCTGGGCGGCCCGATCGAAGTGGGGCGCGTTGCGGAGGAAGTAGGTCTCCGGCACCGAGAGCGCGGGCATCAGCACTCCGAGCTCGGCGCCCGCCAGACCCGCCAGATAGGAGCGCACGTCGGAGGCCCGGGTCGCCTGGAGGCGCGCAGCCAGGAGCGCCTCCAGGTGAGGGAGACGATCGTCGTCGAAGCGAAGGCCTGCCCGCTGGGCGATCGTCTCGCGGAAGGCTTCCACGTCGGCGCGCTCGAGCACGATCAAAGGACGACCTCGGGGATCAGGCCGGCGGCCGACAGAACGGTCAGCAGGCGCCCATCGAGGCGGCCGATCGCCTCCACGGATTCGAGCGCGGCGTCGTCGAGCAGTGGCGGAAGGGTGGTGGTCGGGCGCTCGACGACGCCGAGCACCTCGTCGACGAGGACGGCGACCCGCCGGGTGGGCTCCACCACGAGCGAGACCATGCGGCCGGCAGGGGGTGGGGCGATCTCGCCGAGCAGGCGGCGCAGATCGAGGACGGGCGTCGGCATTCCCCGGATCAACGCGGTGCCCAGGACGAAGGGGTGCGGGGTGGGCACCGGCTCCACCGGGAGCGGGCGCGACGTCTCGCGGACGTAACGGATCGGTAGCGCACAGCTCCGGCTGGCGATGCGGAAGAGGAGGAGAGGATCCATGTCTTCCGAGGCCCGGACGCTAACAGGAGGCCGATGATCGCAAAAGCTGGCCGTTCGGACAGGCGAGCGCCTCCGACATTCATTTGGGGGGCGCCGCACCGAGGGCGGCGCCGATCTTGTCCTCGATCTCCTGATAATCCGAGTACTTCGGGAACCGGTCGAGGATGCTCTGCCACTGGGCGACGGCGTCTTCGAGGCGACCGATCTCCAGGAGCGCCTGGGCGTGGGCGTCGAGGGTCCGGACCGTCTCGGTCTGGAGCGCCTCGGGATCGTTGGGAATCCGCTTCGGGGCCTCGGCGAGGGCGGTCTCGAACAGCCGGAGCCCCTCGGCGGCGAAGTCCGCCGCCAGCAGCTTCATCGGCGGTCGCGGCACCTCGCGGCGCTCGATCTTCCCGCCGATCCGCACGCCGGAGTCGACGGTGACCCGGCTGAAGCGCGCCAGCGCCGGCGACCAGCGGAACGTGCCCCAGAACGGCTCGCGCCCGGTGGTCAGGAAGGCGGCCAGGTCACGCTCGATCGGGATCGTGTCGTAGAAGTCGAGATGCCCGGGCTCGTCTCCCAGCCCGAGCTCGGTTCCGGCCTTTGTGTCCGCCTCGTCGATCTCGGGATCGGGTCGCTTCGTCCTCAGTGGCTCGACCTTCGCGATCAGCGCCCGCTGGTTGTCGCGGTACTGCTTCACCAGCTCCCTGAACGCATCGACGTCGGCGGCGCCCGGCGTGGCGTCGCGCTGCGCGAGCGTCTTGAAGAGGGTATCGATCCGGTGGAGGTAGAGCTGTCCGCGGAGGATCCGGTACCCGATCGCGCGCGCGAGCGGAGCGTCTCCCGCGAGCACCTGATCGCTCTTCGACATCAGCTGGGCGTCGTTGGTGGTGAGCTCGGTGGATCGCACGGCCCGC
Organism: uncultured delta proteobacterium; assembly: GCA_963803435.1. Taxonomy (GTDB): domain Bacteria; phylum Myxococcota; class Kuafuiibacteriia; order Kuafuiibacteriales; family Kuafuiibacteriaceae; genus CAWDML01. The sequence goes on from CAWDML010000003.1 coordinate 395,106, forward strand.
GCGGCATAGAGCTTCTTCATGATCTCGAGGTAGCGCGCTTTTGCCACCGAGAACGCCGGCGCGTCGCTCATCACCTGCCGCATCTCCCTGGAGGCACCCTCCAGGTTGCCGGAGTCCGCCAGATCGAGCGCCTTCGCGTAGCGCAGGATCGCCGGGAGCGGCGCCTCGGTATCCGACTGGTTCGACTCCTCCTCGCGGCAGGTCCCCGGTGCCAGCGCACACGAGAAGGAGCTGGTGAGCTTCTGCTGGAGATCGAAGAACTGGGTCTTCTTGCCGACCACCTTGTCGGTTGTGACCACCCGCCCGGTGCTGACCTCGATCAACCGGACGTCGATGCGCAGCTGGTCTCCCGCCGCGCTGAACGCGCCGGTGACGGCGTGGGTCGCGCCCATGCCGTGGCCGAGCGCGAGCGCGGTCTTCTGATCGAAGTACTTCGAGCGCTGGAGCTTCATCTCCGCGAGGATCGACTCGAGCTTGGCGCGTTCGACCACCTCGACCCCCGCGACGCCGGTCAGATCGGTGATGAGCATGTCCGCCATCCCCTTCCTGAGGACTTCGAAGTCACGGTCGGGGGTGTTGTTGTCGAAGTAGAGGACTGCGACGCGGAGGTTCGCGCTGGCGGTGGCGGGGAGCGCGACCAGCATCAGGGTCGCCAGAAGCGGAAGCATGGCGGCAGTCTACCCAACGGACCGCCGCGGCGTTGGGTGTAGGTGCACCGACTACCCTATTCGGACGCACCGGATCGGGAGCGAACACGATAACGACAATGGGGCGAGCTATGCTCGCTCCGGGAGGAACGATGCGCATCAGGATGATCGCGTCCCTCGGGGCCCTTTTTCTCTTCGCGTCGACCCGGGCCGACGCCTTCTCCGCCCAAGGCCACCGCTGGGAGAACCAGCCCGGCGATCCGGTGCCGTACGAGCTCTCTCCCGACGGCACCGCCGACGTCCCCGATGGGACCGACCTCGAAGCGATCCGGCGCGCCTTCATGACCTGGGAGTCGGTCTCATGCGCGTACCTAACGTTCGCCGAGACGGCGTGGAGCGGCCAGAAGGTGGTGGCGAACGACGGCAAGAATCGGATCTTCTGGGCCGAGACCGCGGAGGAGTGGAACGGGAACCAGGGCACGCTCGCGCTGACGTACACGTTCTACAACCTCGACGGCGACATGCGCCTCACGGACGCCGACATGGTGATCAACGGCGTGGACTGGACCTGGACCACGCACGACGAGGAGATCGGTACCGGAACGCCCGCCAAGGTCGACGTGGAGACGGTGGTGCTCCACGAGATCGGACACTTCTTCGGGCTGAACCACACCTCCGATCCGAGCGCCGTGATGTATCCCTCGAACAACAAGCTCAAGCAGCGCTCGCCGGCGACCGACGACATCGAGGGCATCTGCTCGCTCTATTCGAACGGGATGCCGGTGCCGGACGATCCGAACAATCCGACCGGCAACAGCGGAGGTCCGGTCGGTGCGCCCTGTCAGGCTCCGATCGACTGCGCCTCCACGCTCTGCATCGACGATCAGCTGATCAATCAGCAGTACTGCACCGCGCAGTGCGCGCCCGAGCGGCCGGAGACCTGCCCCTCCGGGTTCCTCTGCGAGGCCACCCAGCAGGGATCGTACTGCCTGGCACCGGCGCCGGTGGACGAGCTGTGCGATCAGTGCAGCGACGGATCGCAGTGCGCCACCGGCCTCTGCATCCAGGTGCCGAACGTCAACAACTACCAGCCGTTCTGCTCGCGGGCCTGCGACCCGACACCCGGCCAGCCTCAGCAGTGTCCGTCGGGCTACTCGTGCCAGGTCACGCAGCAGCAGCAGACGCAGCTGGGCGCGTGCGTGCCCAACACCGGGATCTGCAACCCGACCGGCAAGGGCGGCCAGAACGAGGCCTGCTTCGCCAACGGCGGGTGCAAGCCCGGCCTCATGTGTCTCGAGTACTATCCGGGCACGGGGATCGCGTTCTGCTACGGCGCCTGCCCGGCCCAGTACGACGGCTTCTCGTGCGGGATCGAGCGGTCGCGTTGCACCGCGCTGATGGACGTACCGAACACGGCGGCCTGCTTGACGATCGCCTCTGCAGGACAGCCCTGCATCCCCGAGGTCTGCGATCAGTTCTCCTTCTGCGCCTACGACGAGAACGTCGGGATCGACTCGGCGCTCTGCTACCAGGTGTGCACGCAGAACGGGTGCCCGCCCAACTTCTCCTGTCAGACGTTCGAGGGCATCCCGCCGCTCTGCGTCCCGAACGCCGGGTTCAAGTACGACGGCGAGTCCTGCGCGGGCAGCGCCGAGTGCGTCTCGGGACTCTGTCAGAACATCGGGCAGCTCAAGCTCTGTACAGAGACGTGCTCGGTCAACGACGCACAGGGCTGTCAAGCCGGCTTGCGCTGCGTGCCGGAGCCCGCCAGCTCGCAGGGGCTCTGCTGGCCGGAGAGCCTCTCCGACCCGGACGCTCAGGATCCGAGCCGCAACATCACGATGGTCCCGGCGCAGCCGGGCGTCTGCAGCTGCGACTTCACGAACCAGTGCGACCAGGGCTGCGCGTGCGATCCGGAGTGCACCGGGTGCGGTTGCACCAGCGCCGGCGGGCCGAGTGGGAGCGTCCTCTGGGCTCTCTTGCCCCTGCTGGCCGGGGGGCTACTCCGACGGCGTCGCGTCGTGCGGCACCACTAGTACGGGCACCTTCGCCTCCGCGATCACGCGCGTCGCCGTGGAGCCGATGATCATACGGTGCCAGGCGTTGTGTCCACTGGTGCCGATCGCGATCAGATCCGCGCCGAGAATCTCGGCCGTGTCGAGGATGACGTTGGCGGCCGGCGCCTTGCTCATGGCCTCCGCGCTCACCGTGACGGTACCCGTGTCGACCTCTCGGATAATCTGCTCGATCGCCTTCTCCCGCTCTGCGCGGAGCGACTCGATCTCCTCAGCGGAGAAGTAGCGCGGAAGGACGTCCTCGTCGACGGAGACCAGCGGCGTCTCGTAGAGTGAGAGGGCCTGCACGCGTCCGCCGGGGATCGTCATCCGGATCGCGCCGGACAGCACGCCCTTCGACACCGGGGACAGGTCGATGGCCGCCAGCACGTTGGCGAAGTGGGTCGAGTGCCTTCGCTCGCCGACGACCAGCACGGGACAATGCGCCACACGGATCAGCGCGTTCGCTACGCTGCCGAGCAGGGTCCGGCGTAGGACCCCGTAGCCGTGGCTGGCGATCACGATCAGATCGGCGCCGATCGTGCTGGCCACGCTCGCCAGATCCCGGGATGGGATCCCACGTTTGACCTCGCGCGTGATCTGCAGGTGCTCGCTCTGGATCTCGCCGAGCTTCTCGAGGGCGACCTTCCGCCGGCTCTCCTCGATCTGCGCCATGTCGGTGGCCGTATAGGCGAACGGATACGGCGCATGCAGGACGGACATGTCCAGGATGTGGATGATGTGAACGCGCTTGGCGCCGACCCTCGCGCCCATGTCCAGGGCGGTTTGAATCGCCACGTCGGACAAGGGCGAGAAGTCGGTGGCAGCGACGATGGTCTCGATCTTCTTCATGGGTGCTCCCCGCGCAGGAAATGACGCAAACACCGTGCCGATGCCGAACGCCCGGAGGTCGCGCGGCGCGTTACCGGAGGGAAACCGCTCACGGGCGGACCTTCACCCGGGTCAGGCGGTCGTAGATGTTCTCCTCCCAGTAGGCGGACCGGAGGGACTCGATGAGCGTCATGCCGAAGTTGCCGGCGTTCGAGCGGACCTGGATCAGCGTGCGCGCGGGATCGAGGGCGCGCCAGTACGTCACCTCGTCCGTGGTGGGGCCGAACGTGGACTCGATCGCGTGGGCGTAGTGGACGACGATCTTCTCCGCGTCCTCCTCTCTCGCCGCCGTCGTGATCTTCTCGGTGCCGACCAGCTCGATCATGGCATCGACGTACGTGCCGTCGATCAGGATCACCGAGAAGTCGACCTGCTTGTTGAGCGTGAAGTCGACCGTGCGGACCACCAGCGGCATCGCCACGGTGGGATAGGCGAGCGTCTCGTATTCGATCGTATCGTCGGTGTTGCCGTAGTCGTCGCTGCGCTCGAGCACGTGGACCTGTCGGCCGGCCAAGAACGCGAGCTCACGGTACTGGTTCGAGCACCAGTCGAAGCGGTTGGCGGACACCTTCATCGGCGACAGATCTTCCTGCGCAAAGTTGGTGACGAAGGACTGCTTGAGCTGCTCGCTCCCGGACTCGTACTCGAAGAACAGCGTCCACTTGAGATCGGGGACGCCCGGGTCGGCCTTGGTCTGACGCACGCGATCGAAGCCGTGCTTGGTGAGCTGGGTGGCGGCGGTGAAGCTCCGGCGTCCACCCGAGCCGTCGAACCAGGCGTCGTAAAAGGCGACCTCGGACTTGCCGTCGTCCCAGAGCGGCTGCGTCAGCCAGGCGTGCTCGGCGATGGTCGGAGAGGGCGCCTCCGGGGGCCCGTCGGGCTGGTGGCAGGCGAAGAGGAGCAGCGCCAGGCACGCCGTCGATCGCATGGAATCGAGGTAGCGCGGATCGGTTCGTGCGGTAAAGGTTTGACGCCGAGCGGCCGTTTCCCCCACGTTTTCGTAGGCATTGAACAAGTCGTTGTGCGGTCGCGGACAATGGTTCTAGGCGAGTTCGTATGATGAATGCTGCCAAGAAGGGGCATCACATTCGGCGCGTCGGTGTGATCTTCTCCGGCGGGCCGGCGCCGGCTGCCAACTCGGTCATCTCCTCCCTCGCGATCTCGTTCATCGAGGACGGCCGCCAGGTGATCGGGTTCTTTCACGGCTACTCGAACCTCCAGGACTACCATCCGGTCTCGCACCGGCTGCTCCCCGACAAGCACTACCGGGTCTTCAACGAGCGCGATCTCCGCGGAATTCGCAACTCGAGGGGCATCATCATCGGTACCGCCCGCGCGAATCCGGGCAAGGAGATCGAGAAGCCCGAGGACACCGCGGACGAGAAGAAGACCAAGCGGCTCCGCAATGTCTACAACGCGCTGGTCGACCTCGAGATCGACGCCCTCATCTCGATCGGCGGGGACGACACGCTCAAGACGGCCAACTTCCTGGTGGAGTTCCAGAAGCACCTCCCGGAGGACGCGCGCCGGGTCCAGGTGGTGCACGTACCCAAGACGATCGACAACGACTATCGGGGCATCGACTTCACGTTCGGCTTCTTCACGGCGGTCGACGTGATGGCGAAGGAGGTCCAGAACCTCCGCGCCGACTGCATGGCCACCAGCAGCTACTTCATCATCGAGACCATGGGCCGCAAGGCGGGCTGGCTCTCCTACGGCGTCGCGATCGCCGGCGAGGCCAACCTGGTCCTGGCCGTCGAGGACATCGACGACTCGCTGTCGAGCGTCCAGGAGCACAACGGCGAGTCGCGGCGCGTCCTCGACGTCAACAAGTTCGCTGATCGGATCGTGAACCTGATCATCACGCGAGAGCAGCGCGACGACAAACACTACGGCACCATCGTGGTCGCCGAGGGCATCGCCGAGCTGCTGCCCGACGACTACGTCAACGATCTCCCGCGCGACGAGCACGGCCATATCGGGCTGGGGCGGATGGATCTGGGCAAGCTGATGGCGATGGTGGTCTCGCGGCGCTACGAGCAGCGCACCGGCCGGAAGAAGAAGGTCACCGGGGTCCAGCTCGGCTACGAGTCCCGCTGCTCCCCGCCGCACGCCTTCGACGTGATGTTGGGATCGCAGCTGGGCATCGGGGCCTACCGGGCCCTGGTCGAGGAGAACCTCGACGCGCACATGGTCAGCACCAGCGGCCAGCTCGATCTCCAGTACGTCCCCTTCAGCGAGCTGGTGAACTCGGAGAACCTCCGCACCGAGGTCCGCTTCATCGAGCGGAACAGCGACTTCCACCGGCTGGCCCGGTTCCTCGAGACCCGCACGGATCGCGTCAGCGACTGGACGCCCGGGCCCCGCCGCGAGGAGTAAGAGCCGGTCCAGAAACCGTTCCGTTCGCAGTTTGCTGTTTCGGTGCGCCGCGAAGCGGCGTCGTTCCTAGCAGGATGAGAGGAGCCTGCCCTGATAGTAATCGAGCAGTCAGGTAGCCAGATCCCCTGCGTGGCGCCGCGAGGTGCCCAGCAGAAGCGGGATCAGAACGGTCACGGGCGGCAATCCGTGGCTGCGAAGTGGCGGGCCGCAGCGCGAAGCGAACCCAGCCGTAGCCTCGTAAGGATATGGAGAGGCCGAGCCCCTCGGAACTGGGCGAAGGCAGGACGGACGTGAACAGCGGCTCGATGCGCGAAGCGTTCCGCTCTCCCGGGGTAACAGGGGCAGCACGCCACGAAAGGAAGACGTTGAACGCGGGAGACCTCGACCGGCGCGGATGGCCACCGCAGCGCACGCACAAGGCCGCAAGCCGAGGCGCGCGGGCCGGCGAGGAGTCGGACGAGTCCGTAGTACCTGAGAAGGCAGTGAAAACCGCTGGAGGGAAGGGGCTCTACTTGTCGATGCCCGCGAAGGACGGGGGATTGCGATGACGCTAGAAACTCCTTCGAAGATCCGCGAGCTGCAAAGGGCGCTGTACCAGACGGGCCAAGAAGGAGCCGAAGTTCCGCTTCTACGCGCTCTACGACAAGGTCTACCGTCCGGACATCCTGGCGCATGCCTACGCGTTGGCAAGAGCCAACCGAGGCGCGCCCGGGCCCGACGGCGAGACCTTCGAGGAGATCGAACAGAGCGGAAAGACGGCGCTGCTGGATGAGCTGCACAATGCGCTGAAGAACAAGACGTATCGCCCGGGACCAGTCCGCCGAGTGAACATCCCAAAACCTGACGGCGGTGAGAGGCCGTTGGGCATCCCGAATATTCGAGATCGCATCGTCCAGGGAGCAGCCAAGCTGATCCTGGAGCCGATCTTCGAAGCGGATTACGACGACGCGTCGTTCGGATTCCGTCCACGAAGAGGTGCGCACCAAGCGCTCGATGCGATCGGCGAAGCCTTCGACGAAGGGATGTGTTGGGTGATCGACGCCGACATCACGGCCTACTTCGACACGATCCCTCACGACCACCTGATGAAGGCTGTCGCGGAGCGCGTCGTCGACGGTCCAATGCTGGCGCTGATCAAGATGTTCCTCGAAGCACCCATCGTAGCGAGCGATGACTCGCGCCCACGGCGGAACCGCAAGGGGACGCCGCAGGGAGGTGTGATATCGCCGCTCCTTGCGAACCTCTACCTGCACCTGCTGGACCGTAACTTCAGGAAGTACGTAGCGGTGGATGCGCTCGACGGACGGCTGGTCCGCTATGCCGACGATTGTGCGCCACGACGTCGCATGGTGGTGAAAGCCTCTCCAGGTGCGGCCTTCGAAGTGATCGAGGCCGAGTTCGCCTTTCATTTCCTGGTAGTCGCGCTCAACACGCCAGCGCAGCTTGCGGAGACGAACGGCCATCGGTTAAACGCTCTTGCGCTCACCTTCGAGCAATAGCCCCGTCACGTAGTGGGTCATCGCGCGCGCCGCTCAGGACGCCCCATACCCTCGGTCATCGTCGCGAGGAAGGACGTCAGCTCGCTGTCGAGCTTCTTCAGTTCGTGCGGCTTCATATCCTCGCGTACCCGAATCGCCCCTTCACCGCGTGGTTGAAGTAGACGCCCTTCGACTCCGCCACCAAGAAGCCGCCATAGATCTCGGCCGGCACCTCGAAGTACCGGTACACGGTGCCACTGCGAAACTCGATCTCCAGCGTTCGCACGTCGACTGCGTATCCAACCGAAGCCACACTCGACGACTCGACAGGGACTCGTGGTAGCGATGCTCCATTCATCATGCGCGCCACGATCTCAGGTTCCGATCGCGACGACGATCCCCCGCCGCAACAGATCGATCTCAATCGGCTTTCACACGTGGTCGCGCCGTCCGCGGAAAGGACCAGGTAGTACTAAGCTCAGCGCTTCGCGGATTTGACGATCGCGAGGATGTCGGGGCCGTGCTTGGCCCGCTTGGCCGGACCGATCCCCGAGATCGATTCGAGGGCGGTGAGCGTGGCCGGGCGCGCGGTCGCGACGGCGCGCAGCAGGGCGTCGGTGGCGACGACGTACGCCGGCATCTCGAGCTCGCGGGCGGTGGCGGTGCGCCAGGCGCGGAGCAGCGCGAAGAGGTCCTGATCCTCAGGGCGGAGCGGGAGCGCGGCCGGACTCTCCTTCTTGCCGCGGCCGGTGCGGGACCTCTTCTTGGTGGGGACGTCGTCACCCCAGCGGGCCAGGCGGAGATCGAGCGAGATCGGCGTTCGGGCGCGGAGGGACTCGGCACCAGCGTCGGTGAGCACGAGGCGCGGATACTCCTCGATGGTGATGTGGGCGAGGCCGGCCCGGAGGAGGGCGTCGAAGAGGGCGATCAGCTCGTCCTTGGACCAGTCGGCGAGGAGGCCGAAGGTGGTGAGGCGGTCGAGGCCGACGCGCTTCACCTGGGGGCTGACCTTGCCCTGGAGAACCTCGATGACGCGGCCGCGGCCCCAGCGGCCCCGCATGCGGGCGATGCAGGAGAGCGCTTTCTGGGCGTCGGTGAGGTGAGGAGCCGCGAGGGGCCGGGGATCGGGCATCCGGCAGCGATCGCAATCGCCGCAGCGCTCGGGGCGGCGTCGGTCACCGAAGTAGTCGACCAGATAGCGGCGGCGGCAGGGCGCGCGGGTGACGTAGCCGACGATGGCGTCCAGCTTCATGCGCTCGTGACGAACGCGGCGCTCGAGGGCGCTGGCGGGCAGAGAGGGGCGATCGGCGTGGACCCGCAGGATCCCGTCGGCGAAGGAGAGGTCGCCGGTGCGCTCGAGCGCGACCACCGCGGCGCGAGCCGAGGGGCCCAGCCTCCGCTCGGCGAGCTCCGAGAGGGCGTCGAGGTGCGAGGGCGGAGGATTGCCGTGACGGGCCACGTCTCGAGCTAGATGCAAGGCACCTTGCAGAGTGGCGAAGTTGGGACAGGAGGCCTCGAGGCGCATCAACGCATAGCGGAGATCGCTGGCGTGGTAGATGAGCACGCCGCCGGCGGGCAGGCCGTCGCGCCCGGCGCGGCCGACCTCCTGATAGTAGGCCTCGAGGGAGGAGGGGACGTGGAAGTGGACGACGACGCGGACGTCCTCCTTGTCGATCCCCATGCCGAACGCGCTGGTCGCGACCACGACGCGGTTCTTCTCCGCCTGGAAGGTCTCCTGGACGCGGGTGCGAGCCTCGCTCGACATGCCCGCGTGGTAGGCCTCGGCAGCGAAGCCGGCGGCGCTCAGGCTCTCGGCGAGCTCGTCAGAGCTCCGGCGGGTGGCCACGTACACGATCGCCGAGCCGCCGTCCTTCATCCGCTCGCGGAGGGCGGCGGCCGTGGCCACGATCTTCTGCTCGCCCCGGTGCGCCTCCTCGACGGACAGCTGAAGGTTGGGCCGATCGAAGCCAGTGACGATCGTCTCGGCGTCCGGGAGGCGGAGGTTCTCGAGGATGTCCTGCTGGACGTCGCGGGTGGCGGTGGCAGTGAGGCAGGCGATCCGCCGCGGGCGGAGCTCTTCGATGACCTCGCCGAGCCTGGCGTAGTCCGGCCGGAAGTCGTGACCCCACTCGGAGATGCAGTGGGCCTCGTCGATCACGAAGAGCGGGACCGAGACCCTGGCGAGGCGCTGGGTGAAGCCGGGCTGCCGGAACCGCTCGGGCGCCACGTACAGGAGCTTCAGTCGGCCGGCGTCGAGATCCTCGAAGGCACGCCGGCGCGCTGAAGCGTCGTCGGCCGAGGTGATGGATGCGACGGGGACACCGTGGGCGGTGAGCGCAGTGACCTGATCGAGGATCAGCGCGATCAGCGGCGATACCACGACGGTGGTGCCCTCGAGGAGCACGGCGGGGAGCTGGTAGCAGAGGCTCTTTCCCGAGCCGGTGGGCATGACCGCGAGCGTGGGCCGACCGGCCATGACCGCGTCGATGACCTCGCGCTGCCCGATCCGGAAGGCGTCGTGACCGAACACCGACCGGAGCGCCTCGATGAGCTGCTCGGACACCCGTCGAACGTATCCATCGCCCGCGCCCTCGCCAAGCACGAGCTGTCCGCTTTCGTTCCGCTCGCTCAGACAGCCTTGAAGACGGCGAGCGCGAGCTCGACCACGATCAGGAGCACGATCGCCCACTCCAGCCGGTTGGAGAGATGGCCCAGCCAGATGTTGAGCGTCAGACCGGTGACGCGCTCGACCGCCTCGAGCTTCTGCAGCATGGCGAGATGGCGCTCCTTGAGCTCGAGGTTGGAGAAGAGCCCGTCGTAGAGGAGCGCGATGCGTGCATCGTCCCAGGTCTCCTCAGGACGATCGAGGAGGTAGAAGAGGCTCGCCAGCTCCAGGCGGTCGGTGGTGAGCCGGCCGATGCGCTGGATCAGCGCCCGCGACTCGCCCGCCACGCGCCCGCGCTCGGCGAGGAAGCGGGCGCGGGGGAGCGCAGCTTCGATCAGGTCGTCGGCCGCCTTCTCGTAGCGCTCGATGGCGGCGGACTGTCCCAGGAGCAGCGCGACCGCCGCCACCAGACCGGGCTCGCGCGACGGGATCACGACCTGATCCCAGCCGATGCGGGGAGAGGTCTTCGACCGCTCTGGATCGACCGCGACGTAGTACGTCTCGGTCGTCTCGGGGAGCGGCCGGCGTCCGACGGACTTCTCGATCGTCTCGGCCAGCGCCGGATCGATCTTTCCCGCGCCGTCGACCACGACGGCGCCGAAGTCGAAGAGGAAGATCCGCCCGAACTCATCGGCGTCGAACGCGACGCCGTAGACATAGTGCCGGACGACGCCCCAGGCGAGGCGTTGCGTCGCGGCGACCAGGTCGACACGCCCATCCAGCGCGATGGCAGTCATGGGCCGTGGCGCGGACTCCACCGCCCGTAACTAGAGCGCGGGTAGGAAAACCGCAACCTTGGTCGGTGCTCAGTGCACCGGAGATTCGGTTGCGGCTTCCTTGCCCTCGACCCCGACGTCGACCGCGCGCAAGCGCCAGTCCCTGAGCCGGTACTGGATCTTTCGTACGCTGATGCCGAGCATCTTCGCGGCCTTGCTCGTGCTTCCCCCGACCGCTTTGAGCGTCTCGAGGATCGCGTACTTCTCCAGCTCCTGGATCGTGGAGCCAGGGATCTTGACGCCGGAGGCCGGACGATCACTCGCAATGATCGCACAGCCCATCGACTCGGCCCGGTCCACCAGTGCCTCGCGTTGCTGGCCGACCACCGACGGGTCGATCAGCATCAGCTTAGGCTCGAAGGACGACAGCGTGTTGATCGCATCGGTGGCGTTGGCCACCTTGTGAACATCGATGTCGTCACGGTTCAATCTCGACCACTCTTCGTAGGGTCCAACCAAAAGCACCCGCATCACTGACTTGTACGCAGCAATAGCCGTGCCCTTTATCGCGCTATTATTTCACTCGACACTGTTGCGATTCGGTAACGAATCGGGCCCTCGGCGCTACTCGCCCAGCCGTCGCGGCGGAAGCAGCGCGCGGGTGAGCGTCTCGCAGGCTTCGAGCACTCTGCGTGCGGCCAGATCATGGGCGAGCGCGGTTTCCGCGTGGCGATCTTGCTCCACCTCGAGCGCCTTTGCCCCCTTGCGATCCGCCCGGCGATGCGCCCGTTCGGTCGCATGTCTCAGCAGCGCGCGATCGTCTTCGGCCAAGGTGCGCGCGTGAAGGTCGACCTCCAGGGCTGCGTCGAGCGCCGCCTCGAGGGCAGAGGTCGCGTCGCTGCGCTCGGCCTCGTCGACGGCACCCGTGGCCATGAACAGGGGCGTGGCGCGGGCGAGGGCGGCGGCCGCCAGGGAGCGGGCGCGCGGCGTCACCAGGGCGGCCAGGCGCGATGCGGTTCGCTCGAGCAGCGGCGTTCGCAAGTGAGCCTGCGGATCGCCTCCGCGAATCTTCAGCAGGGGCCGACGCGCGTGGGCGCGCACCGCCAGCAGCCCGAGCAAGGAGACCGCGATCGGCACCAGGGGGAAGAAACGGACGGGTGTGGCGGCGAAGGCGAGGCATGCGAATGCGACGGCGGTCGCCAGGAAGTGGAGCGACAGCGTCGTCGCGATCTCCTTGGGCGTGGCTTCCGGCGCCGCCAGCGGTGGTCCCAGAACGGCGCGGGCGCGCACGATCTCGGTGCGTGCGCCCAGGTCGCGCAACGAGGAGCAGATGGCGTCGGCGCTGGCGCGGGAGATGCCGACCGCGACCGGGATCGGCGGGCGAGCGAGGCGCGACGCCAGCCAGCGCCAATGACTGCGAAGTGCCTCGCCGTGACGCCGGCGTAGCCACGCAGCGGTCGCTCGCGGGTCCGAGACCTCGAGGAGCTGCACCGCGTAGACGCCCGGAGTGAGCGACCACTCGAGCGTGCGCCCGCACCCGGGGCAGATCGGCAGATCGACGATCGACGGCACTCCGCAGGCGCTGCAGCTCAAGCGGGTGTCGAGGCGAACGCCGGGAAGATCGCCGTGCCGCTCGAGCGCCACCCCGAGCTCGCCCATGGTGGCGAAGCGATCCTCGGGCCGGGCCGCCAGCGCGCGGAGCACCACGCGGTCGATCCACTCGGGGAGCTCGGGGCGGAGCGAGGACGGCGGCGGCGGGTCCAGGAAGCCACGCGCCGCCAGCTCGGCGATGCTCTCGGCCTGGCGCGCCGGACGCCCGGTGAGCATCTCGAACAGGATCGCGCCGAGCGCATAGACGTCCGCGCGCTCGTCCGTGATGCGCGAGCGAAACGTTTCGGGTGCCACGTAGCGTGGCGAGCCCACGATCGCACCGGTGCGGGTCAGCGTCAGCGCGCTCGAGAACCAAGCGACACCGAAGTCGACGATCACGGGACCGCGCTGGGGATGGAGGATCACGTTCGAGGGTTTGAGATCGCGGTGGATCACGCCGGCGCGGTGGCAATCGGAGAGCGTGCGGGACAGCGTGGCCATCAACGCGAGCGCGTCGTCGATCTCGAGGCGGCCCCGGGCGAGCCGCGTGGCCAGGCTGTCGCCTTCCACGTACTCCATCACCAGCACGTCGAGCTCGGCGAACCGCTCGAAGCGGAGGGCGCGCGCGAGACCGCGGTGGTCCACCTGGGAGAGGATTGCGAACTCCCGCTCGAAGCGGAGGCGCGCGATCGGATCGGCGCTGCGAAGCGGGTCGAAGACCTTCAACGCCACTTCGAAGCCACCGCGCTCGTCGTCGGCGCGGTAGACGCTGGCCACCGTGCCCTCGGCGACTTTCTCGACGATCCGGTAGCGCCCCGCGAATAGGCTGGCGGCCGGGATCGCGTGGGCGAGCACCATCAGAGCCGGTCTCCCGTCTCATCGGGGAGAGCCGCGGCCCAGCGCTCCGCGGCCTCCGCCTCCATCTTGCCGGCCACGCGGAGCAGCTCGAAGCGAAGCGCCAGGTCGGCGTCGGACTCGAGGATGCAGCGCGCTTGAAACGATTGATCGGCGTGGCAAGCGGAGCGCGCAGCGGGCTCCTGTGAGCGAAGTTGCCCCGCGTGCGCCTGGTCGAGCGCCTTCGAGAGGACGGCGATCTGCTCGGGGTCGAGATCGTGTGCCAGCTCGGCGGCACGCCGCTTGGTCGCCTCGAGGAAGGCGTCGCCGTTGCTCCGCTCCGCCAGTCGATCGGCAGCGGTCAACGCGCAGGCGGGGAGTCGCGACCGCGGTGGGATCTTCTCGTTCGGCCGATCGACCTCGGCCAGAAGCCGGTCCCCCTCGCGCATGAAGCGCCGGCGCCGGGCGATCATCAGGGCCAGCAGCGCCAGATCGAGGGCCAGGATCGCGCCGATCAGGCCGGCGGCGCGGGCGTCCAGCCACTCCGGGAGCAGCGGCGCCTCGACGGCGCGGGTCGGCTCGATGAGCTCGGGCTCGAGCGGCTCCGGCGCCGGCGCCGGCTCCGGCACCGGCTCGTCGAGCGGGTCGGCGACGGGCGGATCGCTCCGGATCCCGTCGAGGGGCTCGGTCCGCACCGGCGTCGAGAGATCGAGGTCGGACTGGGTCCACAGGCTCCAGAAGGTCGGGACCAGGTCGCGCATGATCGCGCCGCCGGCCAGCTCCAGCGGCACCATCGCGATCACGGTGACCGAGAGCAGCGTGGCGAGTCGGCGGCGGATCGGAGCGATCGATCGATCGGGCGAGGACAGCACCGTCCGGATCTTCTCCAGCGCGCCCGGCTCTGCGGAGCCGCAGGCCGGCTTGCGTCCGCGCGGGAACCGGACGAAGCAGGCGGCGACCGCGGCCATCGACGTGCTCACGCCGGCGGTCACCAGCGCGGGGGCCAGCTCGAGCGGGAGATGGACGCCGCACAGGAGATTCAGCCCGCGATCGAGCAGCGGCAGCATCACACCGGTGCCGGCGAGGAGCGGTCCACCCGCGATCAGTGCATCGCGCATCCGGGGCGCGACCGGAGCCTGCGATCGCGAGACGAGGCCGTGGCAGGCGCGGTCGAGGGCGACGGCGCGCTCGGCCAGCAGCGCGCCCGCGGTGGGTAGCACCATCAGGAGCGCGCCGAGCAGCGGCAGATCGGAGAAGAGGCAGAGGAGCGCACCGACCAGCAGCGCCGCCGCCAGGTAGAAGGGGACGCGGGTGTTCCAGTGGGACACGCCGGGGTCCTCGTCGATCCGGCACTCGGCACCCGCCTCGCGCAGCCGATCGGCGAGCGCGATCGCCTCGCCGCGATCGATCAGCGACACGATGCGCTGCGGCGCGGCGCCGACGGCAGCGAGGCGTTGGAACAGCGGCGGAAGCTCATCGCCGGCGGCGAGCTCCGGGAACGACGAGAGCAGCTCGGCGGCCAGCGGCGCCGGCTCACGGATCGCCACCAGCGTCACCGAGGCGTGGCCGGGGAGGAAGCAGAACGGATGATCGGAGATGCACGCGGGGCAGACGTTGCTCGCCGGCGGAATGGCGGCGCCACAGTGGAGGCAGGGCGGAAGCCGGGAGCGGCGCGCGAGCAGGCGGCGCTCGGCGGCGGGATGATCGAGGGCCCAGAGCGCGTGAGACGCGGAGGCGTAGCGGTCTTCAGGCGCCCGGTCGAGGCAGCGATCGATGACCTGGGCCAGTCGCTCGGGCGTGTCCTCACGGACCGTGACGACCCGGGGCGCGTCCTCGTGCATGCGGCGCCAGGCGAGCTCGGTGAGCGTGTCGGCGACCTGCGGTGCCCGTCCGGTCAGCGCCTCGAACACGGTGGCGCCGGCGCCGTACAGGTCGACGCGAGGATCGTAGACCGGCCCGGCGAACAGCTCGGGTGCCATGTAATCGGGCGTGCCCACGCTGGTCCCGGTGGCCGTCAGCTGCGAGGACGCGTCGAGGCGCGCCGAGCCGAAGTCGAGCAGGAAGATCCGTCCGTCCTCGGTGAGGCGGACGTTCTGCGGCTTGACGTCGCGGTGAACGATGCCGGCGCCGTGGGCGACCTGGAGGACCTCGAGGAGCTGGCGGAACATGCGCTCGGCTTTCACGAACGCGACCGGACCCTCGACCGCGATCTGCTCCTTGAGATCGCGGCCCGGGACGTAGTCCATCACGATCGTCGGATCACCCTGCCAGCGAATGACGTCGAAGATGGGGACGATCGCGGGGTGCTGGAGGCGACCGAGCGCTTCGAGCTCGCGGCGCAGCCTGGAGAGGGCTTCGGCGTCGCGCGCCAGCTGGCGGTGGATGCGCTTGAGCGCGACGGTGCGGCCGGCGGCGGTGGTCGCGCGAAACACGCGGCTGGTGGCGCCGGTTCCGCAGAGGACGAGGTCGCGGAAGCCGGGCGGCGGCAGCATCGTTCGATTGTAACCGGTCCGCGGGGGCGCGTTATGCCCTCCGCGTCAGAGGGGTGAGCCGACCGCGGTCACCTCCCACCTCTTGGGCGGCTCCACTTCGAAGGTGCCGACGGAGATGGAGAAGCCGGAGGAGCCGCCCGCGTCGATCTCTTTGCGGGTGGCCGTGCCGCTCGCGAACGCCACGGGCTGATCCGAGGCGTCGCGGCCCACGACGATGATGTTGACGAAGCGGACTTGCCGCAGGTGGGGATTCTTCACCGTGCCGATCAGGTCGCGCATCGATCCGAAGGAGGGGTTCTCGCGGAACTCGGTCACCTCGAGTGTGACCTCGGGGAGCGCGAAGCCACTGGCGGGCTGCACCAGGCTGAGCGCGTCGCGATGGTACGGAGGCGGATGGCTCACCAGCACCAGGATCGTGGTGGTCTGCCCGGGCTGGAGCCGCTTGATCGCGGCGTACCCCTTTTGCTCACCGACGCGCTGGCCGGCCTCGTCGAACAGGCTCACCGCGACGCTCGGGCTCGTGATCTCGACGTCGCCGCTGTTTCGGTAGTCGACCAGCCAGAAGCGGCCGCCGATGCGCGTGGTACCGTCGATGGCGTGCACGATCTCGGCGGACGGGGGCGCGGCGCTGTTCGTGGTGAACGCCGGCGGCGGGGGTGCGGGCGGCGGGGGCGCCGAGGGCGGGGGCGTCGACCTTCGCAGCATGAACGCGGCCACCATCCCGGCCATCATCATCCCGAAGAAGACGGAGAGGACGATGGCGATGGGGCGCTGCGGACGCGACGGTCCGGAGGCGATGGAGGTGGATGGCGCCGAAGTCGCGAGGAAGTACGACTCGCAATGGTTGCAGCGGAAGTCGCCGGATCCACGCGCCGTGATGTCCGAGGCGCCGCAGTTGGGGCACGTGATGGGCGTCGTCTTCATCGGCGCGGGAGGCGCCAGCCTACGACGGAGTGGGGAGGTGGTGCCACAGAGGGAAGCGCCTAAGATGAGAGGTTGATGGGACGTTTCATTCTGATCGGCGCGGCGGTCGGCTTCGCCTTCGCCTGCTCCGAGGAACCGCCGGGCACCGGCGGGCCGCCGCCCGACGACGCCGGCGCCGTCCTCTTCTGCGACGAGACGACACCGTGTCCGGGAGAGTCACGCTGCGTGGCCGGCGTCTGTGAGAAGGCTCCGCTCGACGCAGGGACCGGCGACGCTGGCGGCGAAGGTGCGCGGATGCAGGTCTGCACGCCGGACGGCTGCGAGCCCCCTTGGAGCCTCGACTTCGGCGGCTCTCGGATTGGCGTCAGCACCTCGCAGACGGTTACCGTTCGCAGCATCGGTACGTTGCCGCTCGAGCTCCACAACATCGAAGTGCGCACGCCCGGCTCCGAGTTCACCGCCGATCCGAGCGGAGATGTCGAGCTGGTGCTCCAGCCCGGCGAGGAGACGGCGATCCGCGTGACACACGTGGCGCGCGACGGGATCGAGGACAACGACTCGCTCGAGATCATCAGCAACGGGCAGATGGTGCGCACGGCGATCCAGCTCAAGACCGACTATAAGGGCGTGCCCTCGCTCTACGTGGGCGCCGATCCGGCCTCGAACGCGATGGACGTCCGGGTGGTCGACTTCGGCACCGTGCGTGCCGGCGCGACCGCGGCGCGGACGCTCTACGTGAAGAACAAGGACCGGGTGATCGACGGCTCCATCCTCGAGGTCCGCGAGGCCCGGATCGATCCCGCGTCGAGCAGCAACTTCGAGGTCGCGCTCGATCGGACGCTGCCGGCGTTCCTGAGCCAGTTCGACGCGCTCTGCAACACGGACGCGAACTGCCGCCAGGATCTCGGCGATGCCTGCGACCCCGGTCTGGGGGTCTGCGTGACCACCGACGGACCGATCCGCGACGTCCTGACCGCCGAGGTGCGCTTCGTCGGGATCACCGCCGGCGTGATCGAGGAGGATCTGGCGCTCCTCACCAACGACGGCGGCGGCGGGACCACCACCATCACGCGCGTGGTCCTGCGGGCCAACGTCACGGACAGCGCCATCACGGTGTCGCCGGATCCGGTCTCCTTCCCCGAGGCGTTCCTCGGCTTCGTCTCGCGGCAGACGGTCACCGTGGCGAACGAGGGCAGCGCGCCGCTGACGTTGACGGCGGTCGCGCTGGCACAGACCGGCACGTTCACGCTCGATCTGTCGGCGCTGACGCTCCCATGGACCGTGCCGCCGTCTACGAGCAGCGATTTCGACGTGGTCTACGCCCCGCCGAGCGTCGGATCGCACGCCACCGTGCTGACGATCGCCTCCGACGATCCGGCGCTCCCGATACGGTCGATCAATGTCACCGGCAACGCGTTCACCTCTCCGGAGCTGGAGCTGACGCCCCCGTCGATCGACTTCGGCGACACGCATACGCAGGTCGGCGGCGTCCCCAGCGCCACCGCGGTGGTCACCGCCCGCAACGTGGGAGGTCACGAGCTCCGGGTCTCCTCGATCATGACCTCGCCGTTGACGCCGCCGGGCTTCACCGTCGACCCCAGCGCGCTCCCGCCGATCCCGCCCGGACAGCAGGCGACGTTCAACGTCCGCTACAGCCCGCTGGCGCCCAGCTTCCCCAACGTGGAGAGCGGTCAGGTCGTGCTCATCACGAACGATCCGCGCGTGCAACCGGACTTGCGCGTCCCGATCGCGGGCCGCGGCGTGAACCCGAACGTGCTGGTGCTCCCGGGGAGCTCCGTCAACTTCAACAGCCTGGCCGCGAACCCGAACGCGCCCAGTGTCTACCGCGGGCAGCTGCTCTCGACGCAGCTGACGGTGCTGAACGGCGGCTTCGGTCCGGCCACGGTCAGCTCGGTCGCCCTGGTCGGCGACACGCGCGGCGCGTTCTCGATCAGCGGCGTGCCTTCGGGGACGTTCCTGATCGACTCGGGTTCCAGCGTGATCCTCACCGCCGGCTACGCAGGACCGGCCGCGGGCGCCGACGGCGCGACGATCGAGGTCCACACCAACGACCTCGATCTGCCCGGCGGGATCCTCTCGATCAGCCTGATCGGAAGCACCTCGGAGTGCCCGGCGGTGGCCGGCGCGGACGGCCTGGCCAGCGGGGCCGGCGTGTGCAGCTACACCTGCCGCACCAACTTCTACGACCTGAACGGCGATCTGAACGCGGCCGGCTCCAACGGCTGCGAGTACGCGTGCATGTTCCAGGGATCCGACGACCTCCCGGACGACGCGTACGTCGATCGCAACTGCGACGGCATCGACGGCGATCTCAATGGCGCGGTGTTCGTCTCGCCGCTCGGCTCGGACGCCAACCCGGGGACCTCGCCGGCGCTCCCGGTCCGGACGGTCGCATATGCGGTGGCGCTGGCCGGAGCCCTGGGCCGCGACGTGTACGCGGCCTCGGGATCCTACGCCGAGGCGCAGACGTTGAATCTCCCCGACGGCGTCTCCATCTACGGCGGCTTCAGCGCGATCGACTTCCGCGCCCGCAGCAACGGCAACATCACCAGCCTGGCGGTGACGCAGCCGATCGCGATCCGGGTGACGAACGCCGGGACCAACACGGTCCTCGACCACCTCACGATCAGCGGCGCCGACAACCCGGCGGCCGGCGGGACGGCGTACGGCATCTTCGCCACCTCGAGCAACGGCCTGGTGGTGCGGCACTCCACCGTGATCGCGGGACACGGCGGCGCCGGCGTGGACGGCAGCTCGCCCGGCGGTGTGGCGGCCTCCGGCGGCGCGGGTGCTTCGGGACAGCCGGGCTGCGAGGACTCGGGCGGCTTCTGCAGCGGGTGCAGCCGGCCGCGCGGCGGGGGTGGCGGCGGCTCGGCGTGCGGTCGCACCGGCGGCACCGGCGGCCAACCAGGTCACGGCGGCGGCTGGGGTGACACGGGTGGCGCCGGCACCGGCGGCACGCCCGGCGGACCCGGCGCACCGAACGGGCAGGGCAACTGGAACACGCCCAGCGGGTACTGGGGCGCGACCGGATCGCCCGGCGGCGCGGGCGCCGACGGCGGCGCAGGCCAGCCTGCATTCGGTGCCTCCGGATACGCGCCCACCGCGGGCGGCGGCGGCGGGAGCGGCGTCGCCGGCAACGCTGGCGGCGGTGGCGCCGGCGGCGGCGGGGGCGACGACGACTGCGACTCGTACGGCGGCGGCGGCGGCGGCGGCGGCGGCGGCGGGTGCGGCGGCAGCGCTGCCACGGGCGGGAGCTCCGCCGGTGGATCGATCGCGATTCTATCTGTGGTCCTCCAACGCGGTGATCGATCTGGTCACGCTCCAGACTGCCGGCGGCGGACGCGGCGGTAACGGCGGCACCGGCCAGCCGGGCGGCAGCGGTGGACCCGGCGGCTGGGGCGGCGACTCGGCCCGACCCGGGGCCGGCAATCCTTACGGACAGAACGGCGAGCAGGACGACGGCAGCAACGGCGGTCGTGGTGGCGACGGCGGCGGCGGCGGCCGGGGCGGCCATGGTGGCGGCGGCGCGGGCGGACCTTCGATCGGCGTGTATCGAGGCAATGGATCGCTTCCAAACCTGATCGGTGCGGTGTTCGCGCGTGGCCCGGTCGGTGCCGGGGGGGCCTCGTCGGGAATCGGCGGGCCGAGTGGGATCGGCGCGGACGTCTATCCGTGACAACATGCGCGGCGTGCGTCGGAAGGTCCGACGAGCCGCGGCGCTGGCGGCGATCGCGCTCGGGATCGTGTACACGATCATCGTCGCGCCGGTGAACCTCGCCGTGCGCGGGCTGGGCGGTCGGCCGGCGTTGCTGTCGCCGTTTCACTACGGGGACAAGGTGCACGCGCTCTGCGCGTTCGCGTTCCACGAGGTGCGTCACCTCTTCGTCGATCACGCGGACCCCCGCGCCTTGATCGTGAAGTCGGCCAGGAAGCACGGTGTGCCGGAGGATCTGGCCCTCGCGATCGGCTTCGCCGAATCGAGCTATCTTCCGCACCGCGTGAGCGACTGCGGCGCCATGGGGATCATGCAGCTCATGCCCGACACGGCGGGCGAGCTCGGCGTCTTCGACCCGTACGACTCGGAGCAGAACATCGACGGGGGCGTGCGCTACCTGGCGCGGCTGTGGCGGCGGTATCACGGCGATCGGCGCCGCGTGGCGGCCGCGTATCACGCCGGTCCGGGCCTGGTACCGAGGCGCGGGCCGCTCGAGCTCCCCAGCGACACCCAGCGCTACGTCCGCGCCGTGCTGCGGCGCCGCTGAGCGCTGCGGCGTTGTTGTGTCGAAGTGACGCAACGCCGATCTCCGCGTGCTGGGCGAGAACGAACCGGATACTATGCGCACCTTGCGAGGACCAACCTCCAATCCGCACCTCCGGATCGACACGAGCGGTCCCGCCGAGGAGCGATACCAGATCCTGGGCCGCATCGCGTCCGGGGCGATGGGCCAGATCTATCTGGCGCGGGTCCGCCTCGCCGATGGTCGCAGCACCGAGGTCGTGCTCAAGCGCATCAAGCCCGAGCTCCAGAAGGACCGCAGCTTCCAGGAGATGTTCTACGACGAGATCCGCATCGCCTCGCGGATGCGGCACCGGAACATCATCCGTCTGATCGAATACGGCGAGCTCGACGGCTCCATCTTCTACTCGATGGAGCTGGTCCCCGGCGTCGACCTCTCGGAGCTGCTCCACGTCCTCTATCAGACCACGGAGCGCCCGCCGCTCGAGCTCGTGCTCAGCATCGGGGTCCACGTGCTCGACGCTCTCGACTACGCCCATCAATTCACGTCCGAGGAGGGTCGTCCGCTGCACCTGGTCCATCGCGACGTCTCACCGCAGAACGTGCTGCTGGCGTTCGACGGAGGGGTGAAGCTGCTCGACTTCGGGGTCACCAAGGCCGAGGGGCAGCTCCACAAGACGCAGCCCGGGATGATCAAGGGCAAGCTCGCGTACATGGCGCCCGAGCAGATCCGCGGCGAGCAGGTCGACGCGCGCACGGATCTCTTCGCGCTGTCGGTGGTCCTCTACGAGGCGGCGCTGCTCCACCACCCGTTCCCCGGCCGCACCGATCCCGCGGTCATCACCGCGGTGATGCGAAACGAGGTGCCGGCGCCCCACGAGATCGATCCGCGCTTTCCGCTCCACGTCAGCGAGATCCTGATGAAGGGCATGAGCAAGGATGCGTCCAGCCGCTTCGAGACCGCCGACGCCATGCGCTCCGCGCTGGTCGGGTACCTGGAGATGCGCGGCTGGGGCGCCACCACCGAGGGCGTCGAGCGGCTGCTCGGGCAGTACTTTCCGGACAAGCTCGATCTGCTGGCCCGGGCCAAGGAGACGCGCGACGATGACCTGCTGGTGGCAGCGCTCGAGGTCGGCAGCAAGAAGCCGATCAACGAGCTGCCCAAGCTCCTGGCTCCACCGCGCCTCCCCGAGCCGCACCCGTTTCCCTCGGACGAGCCGACGACCGACGACATCGTGCCGCCCTCGCTGCGGCGGCGCACCTCCAACGATACGGGCGACCTGGGGGAGCTCGCGGAGGCGGTCCGGATCGGGCTGATGGTCGGGCGTCACGCGCTCGTCGAGCTCATCCACCGCGGGACGCGCGAGATCCACCTCGCCCGGACCGACACCGGCGTTCCCAAGCGCGTCGCGCTCAAGCGGCTCTCCTCGGCGAGGGCGGCCGATCTGGCGGCCAGGTCCGCCTTCTTCGAGGAGATGGCGGCGGCGATCAATCTGGCGCACCCAAACCTGATCCAGATCTTCGAGGTGGGCCAGCACCAGGAGGAGCCGTTTGCCACCATGGAGATGGTCGAGGGCGTGAGCCTCGCGCGGATCCTCGACCTCTGCACCTCGCGCCACGTCCGCATGCCGGTCGGCGTGAGCTGTCGGATCGCCGCGGACCTCTGCCGCGCGCTCCACTACCTGCACTCGCGCACGATCCTCCACTGCGATGTCTCGAAGGCCCACGTGATCATCTGCGAGTCCGGCGACGTGAAGCTGACGCACCCCCGCCTGGCGAGCCCCTCGTCCCCGTACACCGCGCCCGAGCGGCTCACCTCGGGCCTGGCGCCTGAAACGCCGGCGTCCGACGTCTACTCAGCGGGCGTGATCCTGTTCGAGTGTCTCAGCGCGACCAACCCGTTCGCCGAGAGCAGCGTGCTCGAGGACACCGCCCCGAGGCTCTCGCTCGACGGCTTCGACGCGCCGGACGGTCTCGAGGACATCGTGGGTCGAGCCATGGCGCGCGCTCCGGATCGACGTCACGAGTCGGCGCGGGCCCTCGCGGAGGATCTCGAGCGGGCGATGTTCGACAAGCGCGCGCCGGTCACGCCGCTGGAGGTGGCGGACTGGCTGCGGCAGCTCGGTCCAAGAACGGCCTCACGAGGTCGATGAAGCGGCCCTTCGCCCTGATCTTCCGCAGGTTGCCGTAGTGGCCGCCCACCACGCGATCGATGAAGACGACCTCGATCGGCGCCTGCAGCGAGTTGAGCC
Source organism: uncultured delta proteobacterium (assembly GCA_963803435.1). Taxonomy (GTDB): domain Bacteria; phylum Myxococcota; class Kuafuiibacteriia; order Kuafuiibacteriales; family Kuafuiibacteriaceae; genus CAWDML01. Next base: position 418,289 of record CAWDML010000003.1, read on the forward strand.
GCAACAGGAGACCGGGGATCAGCGCCTTGATGTCGTCGTGGATGGTGGAGGTCGCGTAGTCGAACTCGCCCATGAACGGCTCGACCAGCACCTTCCACCAGCGCCGGTAGTACGCCTCCTCGATCGGGGGCCCGTCGGGACGGCGCGCGCCCAGATCGATCATGCCCTGCTCGATGCCGTCGAAGTCCTCCTCGAACGCGCAGCGGATCGTGCGGGCGTAGGCCTCGGCGATCTCGGGCTTGATCTTCTTGACGCAGCCGAAGTCGTACATCACCACCCGGCCGTCCTTGCGGAAGGCGAAGTTGGCCGGGTTGGGATCGGCGTGAAGCGCGCGGAAGTCGAAGATCTGGGAGAGCGTGATCAGGAAGAGGTTCCGGCCGATCAGGTTGCGGAGCTGCTGTGAGTAGCCCTCGCGATCGAGGTGCTCGATGTCATCGCCGGGCTCGTACGTCAGCGTGAGGACGCGCTGGCTCGAGCGCTCGCCGACCACCTCGGGGATGACGACGAAGTCGTCGCCGTGGTGCAGCTTGCGGAAGAGGCGCACGTTGTCGGCCTCGTTGCAGTAGTCGAGCTCCTCGTGGAGTCGAGCCTTGATCTCACCGAACAGCTCGTCGAGGTTCTTCTTGGTGGTCCGCACCAGACCGCTGGCCTTGAGCGCCAGCTTGAGGTGCGCCAGGTCCGAGTCGACGCTCCGATCGACGCCGGGGTACTGCACCTTCACCACCACCTCGCGACCGTCGTCGGTGCGGGCGCGATGGACCTGCCCGATGGAGGCGGCGGCGAACGGCTCCGGATCGAACCGAGAGAAGAGCTGCCCGGGGATGGAGCCGAGCTCGCGCTCGATCTGCTCTTCGATGAGCTGGTACGGCATCGGCGGGGCCTCACGCTGGAGGGTGCGGAGCGCGCCCGAGATCTCCTTCGGCAGGAAGTCGGCCTGGATGGAGGCCATCTGGCCCAGCTTCATGGCGGCGCCCTTGAGCTCGCCCAGAGTCTCCGCGATCCGCTCGCCGCTCTCCCGGTAGGATCGCGCGCGCTCGACCGCCGCGTCCTCGGCCGACTTGAAGGCCGACTTCACTCGGGACGCTGCATAGTTCGCGGCCACCGACGCGGTCATCGAGGCGAGCTTCATGAATCGCTTGCCCCGCGTCGCCGGACGGCCGGGCTTCTTGCGCTCCTCCTCGCTCACCGCGGCAGCATATCAACCGGCGGGAATGAACGCGACGCTGAAGGAGAGCCGCATGTCAGCGTCTCCAGGTACCACGCGCGCAGCGCCAGCTCGGCGTGGGCGCGATCGAGCTGGCTGCGGACTCGCCAGACGTTGAGCGCGGGGAGGACCGCGGCGCCGAAGGTGACCAGCGAGAGGAGCACGATGGTCGGCAGCTCGCGGAGCTGGCTGGCCTGCGCCCGGATCAGCATGCCGGCGTCGCTGAAACTGTACGATTGCGGGAGCACGCCCGCGTACTCCAGGAGCAGGGGCGCCATGAGCGCGATCGCCGTCATCGACGCGAGCAGCGCCACCTCGTCTCTGCGGGCGTAGAACAGCTTGGCGCTGAGGAAGCCCGCCGCCAGGTTGGGGACCAGGATCAGGGGGCCGAACAGCCGCGTGGCCACCATGAGCGCGGCCAGGCCGAACAAGAGGCAGAACGCCCGCGCATACTTGAACCGCGCCGGTCCGCGGAAGCCCTCGAGGGCGTCGGTCAGCGTGAAGAGCCCGTGCAGGACGACGAACGCGATCACCGCCGGCCAGTCGCGGATGCCCATGAAGGGCGCGAGCAGGGCGAGGCCGACGAGGACGCTGACCAGCAGGGCGATGCGACCTCGAGCGCCCCGCACGATCGCCGCCTCGGCGTCGGCGCGAAGCGTTCGACCGACGCCCTTGGGCTCGACGCGCGGCGGGTGGAGGAGGAGGCGGATCAGCGCCTTCCGTGCGGTTAGGCTCTCGGGATCGAGCGCCAGGGCGCGGCTGAGCTCCCGCATGGCGTCGGCGTGGTCGCGCTCCTCGGTCGCTGGATTGTGCTCGAGGGCGCGCTCGACCAACCGCGCGGCGGTGTCCATTCGCTTCTCTGCGAGCTCGCGGCGGAGCTCGAGATCCCTATCGCCGTCGAGGAAGCGATCGACGGCCTCCACCAGCGCGTGCACCGACGGGTAGCGCCCGTTCGGATCGGTCCGCGTCGCGCGGGTACAGAATCTCCTGGAGCTCGGGGGTGAGCCGGATGTCCGCGACCTGCGTCGGCTCGCCCGGTCCGGTGATGCGGCGGGTGTCGTCGTCGTCCCAATCCGACGAGCGCGGCGCCAGCGGGCGAAGGGTGAGGATCTCGTAGAGGATGGCGCCGAGCGCGTAGACGTCGGTGCGCACGTCGACCTCACGGTCGCGGTCGGCCTGCTCGGGCGCCATGTATCCGGGCGTGCCGAGCACCATGCCGCCGACCGTGGGCGCGCGCGCCTCGCGCGTCGGTGTCGACAGCGGTTTGGCGAGGCCCCAGTCGAGCACGTGGACCTCGCCGAAGTCTCCCAGCATCACGTTCGAGGGCTTGAGATCCCGATGCAGCACGCCATGGGCGTGCGCGTAGTCGATCGCCAGGCAGAGCTGGCGAAACATCGAGAGCAGCTTCCCGCGCGTGTGCCTCTGGAGTGCCTCCGGATCGCCGTCGCGGAGCGCCTTGAGCACCGCGTGCAGCGTGGTGCCGCGGACGCGCTTCATGACGAAGTACGGGCCCACCTCGGGCGCGACGCCGAGATCGTAGATGGGCACGACCGACGGGTGCTCGAGCTGGCCCTGGATGTACGCCTCGTGGAGGAATCGCGTCTTCAGCTCCTCGTTGTCCCGGTGGCTGGCCGCGATGACCTTGACGGCGACGTCGCGACCGATGCGACGATCGGTGCAGAGGAAGACCTCGCCCATCCCGCCCCGGCCCAGCACCTGGTTTCGGACGTAGCGCTCCTCGAAGGGGAGGATGTCGTGCAGCCCTGGCTCGGCGCCGGCTCCGTCCGTGATGTCGGTGAAGCGGGTGATGCGAGACATGCCAGAAAAGCCTAGCGCGAACGTCGCGCCCTCCGCAGGCCGGGTCGGCGTGGAAGGGAAGTTGCCGTGTGAACGGCGAGTCCGCAGCGCGGTCGTGAACGCGCCTGAGGGCGCCTGTCCTCGCCTCGAGCTGCTGGAGAGGGGCCGTGGCCGCGCGGTTCACGTCCCCGGCGATCAGATCCTCGTGCCGGCCGGAGGAACGGGCGGATGAGGCTCAGGGGATCGTGAAGCGCGCAACGCACTCGGCGCCTTCATCCGCCACCTGTATTGCGATCGCTGGCGAGATCGAGTCCGCGCACCCGGACCAGCCCGCGAAGTGCGAGTCGTTGACCGTGAGGGCCCTCAGCGACACGGTGGCGCCGGGAGTGACCTGGTAGTCGCAGCGCTCGTACTGGCAGAGACCGAGGCCGGCCGCGTCGACGAAGCCGGGGCCGTCGATCACGATCGAGAGCATCGCCAGCGACTTGGCCTCCACCTCGACGTGCAGCATGGCGCTGGCCTTCTCGCCCCGCGCGTCGGTCACTTCGACGACCAGATCGAGCGCGCCGTCGCTGGTGACGACCTCACCAAGGCCGTGCGCCGGGTCGAGCGTGACCGCCGGGTGCATCCACTCGAAGGCGTACGGCTCGAACGCCGCCCTCGGCGACGGCCTCCAGCAGGATCCGGGTGTCGCGGGGGAACGGCCCCTTGCCGACGGTGCGGGCCTGCACACTGAGCGGCGTGACGCCGCCGTCGGTCGGAGGAGCGGTGGTCTCTCCGCCGCAGCCACCTTTGGCGCCGGCGAGCAGGACCGCAAGGGACGAGAAGAGCACGGAATGAACGTTTCGCATGCCTGAGAGCATGCGGCATAGGTCTGTCAAAACCGGTCAGAGTTGCCGAGCGTTCGACGCTGGCCGAGGGTCTTGTTCCGCGTCACTGAAAGACGACGTTCTCGGTGTCGGAGAGGCGCGGGTGCGTCCCGTCGTCCCAGGTGCAGGTCACGGGAACGGTGGTCTGCACGCAGACGCGGAACGTCGAGCTGTAGATCCCGGCCGTCGGCTCGGTGAACCCGTTCGGGAAGTCGACGTCACCGGCGACCTGGAGATTGTCGATGCCGGCGCGCCCGTTCGAGCTGGGGAAGAAGATCCGGATCAGCAGGCTGCTGCAGTTGTTGGCGTAGGCCGGCAGGTTGAAGCTGTAGTCCGTACAGTTGTCGGTGCCGTCGCTCGCCTGATTGAGCGCCGTCCCGAAGGTGGTGGGCGCACAGCCGGTGCCGCAGCACCCCTGGACCTGGACGTTGTCGCCGTTGTTCGGATTGGTGCGATAGCCGACGCGCAGGGCGATCGCGAGGTTGCTCAGGCCGGTGGCGTCGATCGGCGGTGACACCTGGAAGAAGGCGGCGGCCTGCCGGTCGATCTGGACGTATCGCCCCGTGTTGCAGCTGGCGGGGAAGCCGTCCGGAAAGGTGCGGATGGAGACGTCGAGGACGCTGCTCCGGCTGCCCCAGCGTCCGAAGGTGTTGCTCACGAACGTCTCGAGCGGCAGCACGTCAATCGCGGGCGACGTGCAGGCGAGGGCGGCGGCGGCGTTGTCGTAGCCGTCGAGGTCCACGGTGAGGGTCGCATCGGTGCAGACCGCCCGCGGGCTGTTCGTGGTCAACACCAGCGTCTGGGGGAGGCAGGCCAAGCAGTCGGTGTTACACGCGACCCGGGTGTCGTCGCAGTCGGCGGCGGTGCACGTGTTCCCGGCCCCGCCGGCGGTCCCGAAGCCGTCGCCGTCGAGATCGATGCACGTGTCGGCGCAATCGGCGACGGCATCGGCGTCCGCGTCGCTGATGCAGTCGGTCGTGCAGGTGTTGACCGCGTCGTTGCAGTCGGTGCCGGTGCAGCCGGGACCTACTCCATAGCCGTCGTTGTCGACGTCGACGCAGTTGTCCGCGCAGTCCGGCGTGCCGTCGTGGTCGACGTCGGCCGCGCAGTTGTTCGTGCAGGTAGCCACGGTGTCGTTGCAGTCGGCGCCGAGGCACGTGTTGCCGGCGCCGCCAGCCGCCCCGTAGTTGTCGTGATCGGAGTCGAGGCACGTGTCCGCACAGTCGGCGACGCCGTCCGCGTCGATGTCCGCGCCGCAGTTGTTCGTGCAGGTCGCGACCGTGTCGTCGCAGTCGGCGCCGAGGCACGTGTTGCCCGCACCGCCCGCGTTGCCGTAGCCGTCGGCGTCGGCGTCGAGGCAGGTGTCCGCGCAGTCCGGGATGGCGTCGCCGTCGGTATCGGTCGTACAGTCGTCGGTGCAGGTCGGAACGGTGTCGTCGCAGTCCGCGGCCGCGCAGTCGTTGCCCGCGCCGCCCGCCACGCCGAATCCGTCGCCGTCGACGTCGAGGCACGTGTCCATGCAGTCGATCGTCCCGTCGAGGTCGGCGTCCGCGGTGCAGTCGACGTTGCAGGCGGTGAGCGTCTCGTCGCAGTCGGCGGCGATGCAGGCGGGTCCGACGCCGTAGCCGTCCCCGTCCGGATCGACGCAGTCGTCGTCGCAGTCGCGCATGGTGTCGCCGTCCGAGTCCGTCGTGCAATCGGTGTTGCAGGTGGCCACGGTGTCGTCGCAGTCGGGACCGTCGCATCCGCCTACGCCGCCGCCCGGATCGCCGTAGTTGTCGCCGTCGACGTCGAGGCAGGGATCGGCGCAGTCGGCCAGCGCGTCGCCGTCGACGTCGGCGCTGCAGTCGGTGTTGCAGGTCGCGACCGCGTCGTCGCAGTCGGGACCGATGCAGGCATCCCCGCCGCCGCCCGCGACGCCGTAGCCATCCCCGTCGGCGTCGAGGCAGTCGTCGCGGCAATCGGGAATCTGGTCCTGATCGACGTCGTCGCACTGGCTCGTGCAGAGGTCGCTGGTGTCGTCGCAGTCCGGCCCGAGGCAGTCATTTCCGCCGCCGCCTGCCGCACCGTAACCGTCTCCGTCGGCGTCGAGACAGGTGTCATCGCAATCGATCACGCCGTCCTGATCGGTGTCTCCTGCGCAGGTGCAGTCGGAGGGCTCGCCGGTGCAGACATATCCGGGCTCGGTCCCGCAGTCGCGATCGCAGCCGTCGCCCGGCGTCTGATTGCCGTCGTCGCAGCCCTCGCCGGCGCTGACCTGTCCGTCCCCGCACTTGCGCAACGCTTCGAGCGTGGCGTCCGCCGAGACGAGCTGCTTCAGCGCGGGCGTGATGACGATCGTGGTGGCCAGGACGGCTCGGCTCTGCGCCAGGCCGCTGATCAACAGATGGATCTCCTGGCCCGCCAGCGCGTCGGGGAGCAGGAGGACGACCGAGTCCTCACCGCTGGTGAGCGGCCGGGGCGTCTCCGGAGCTCGGCCCGACTCGAAGGCTGGCGCGCCGCCGTCGAGCGTTCCCGAGATCTCGAACTGATCGAGCCCGGCGCTTCCGTCGTACCGCAGCGTGGAGATCGATTCCCGTCAGATCCGTCTCGACCTTTTCGTGACAGGCGAACGTGCCGAGAGCGAGCGCAGCCACCAGCAGACTTCGCACGGCTACCTCCTATCCAGCACGCCGAGCTCCCCCATGGGGAGAACGGTGCCACCGTTGCTGGTCGCGATGACCGCCACCGCGGTGCCGCCCGCCACGGCGACCCCACCGAGCACGGTCCAGAACCACCAGGTGGTGTAGAACGGCTCGGAGGCCGTCTCGACGACCGGCGGCGGTGGGGGCGGCGGTGCAATCGAGGGCGGCGGCGGCGGCGGGGCCGGCGGCTCGACCACCTCGGGCTCGATCGGCGGCGGCGGCTCGGGCGGGGCCGCCCTCTCTTGCTTGGTCAGCTCGTCGTGGGCCTCCCGGATCAATCGCTCGACATCCTCCCGATACGGTGTCGAAGGTCGGTCGCTGAGGAACGCCTCGAAGTTCGGAATCGCCTTCTGGTACTCACCGAGGAAGAGCTGGCACTGGCCCATGTTGTAGAGGAGCGCGGGCACCGGGAAGAGGGCGTAGGCCTTCTCGAACTCGCTGAGCGCCTTCTGGTAACTCTTCGCCTGGAACAGCGAGGCCGCCGCTTGCGCGTGGCTCTTCGCCTGCCGCTTCTGTCGCTCGCCCTTGTCCGCGTTCGCGGGAGTGGGCGCGGTGACCGCGAGGCCGAGGGCCGCGATGAGACCGATCGTTCGCACGTACGCCGCCATCGTCACTCCGCAAACGGATCGATCAACGTGCCCCGCTTCAGCCGCTCTCGCTCCTTCTTCGGCGCGGCCGGCTCTGCCTTGCGCTCGGGCCGTGCCACGGACCTCGCCAAGCGCTTCCTGGCGCGATGTCGCTCCCGCTTCTTCACGGGCTTCGTCGGCAGGGCGGGCGGCTTGAACGTCTCGTCCCGAGCCGGTGGGGTCTCCGGCGCCGGGTCGGGCTCGACCTGTCAATCGAGCGCCGCCGAGGTCGTCTCGGGCTCCGGCGCGATCAGCACGGGCTGTCGGACCTCCGGGTCGGAGTCCGGCTCGTACTGCGCCATCGCGAAGGCGGCCGCCGCCAGAGTGAACAAGAGCGCCCCGACCGCGACCGGGAAGAAGGAGCGCCGCGGCTGGAGCCTGATCTCGGCGCTCAGGCTTGCCGGACCCTCCGCAGGATCGAACGCGGCGGTGCTCCGGTCGATGGGGAGAGTGTCCGACCGCGGACTGAGATCGCTGTGCGAGCGCGGGCGGACAATCTCGGTCTCGCGGTCATTGAGTAGGCCGGAGCTCTCGGGAAGATCGAGCTGGTTGCTGAACACCCCGCGGGCCCGCACGATCATCGTGGGTACGCGCCGGGGATCGTTCCGCGTGGGGAGCACCAGGTCCTCCGTGGTCCAGCTCCCGCGCGGCTTGAACTTCGACTTGGGGCAATCGTTCGGGAGCTGCTGCACGCCGCCGATCGCCTTCGGCTCCGAGAGCTCGGCGGCGGAGAGGAGCGTAGGCGCGCCGCGCTCGCCGTTCGGGCTTCGCGGGATGATCTCAGGCCAAGAGATCTCCGGCTCCTCCTCCGCGTACGGCGCCTCCTCGTCGAGGTCCTCCAGCACGACACCGGGCAGCGGCACCGGCTCCTCCTCGGTGTCCTCGTTGATCAGAATCGCCCGTCAGGGGCGCTTGGAGCCGTTGCTCGGCGGGATCGAGGTGCGGGCGCGCCCGCGGCCGGTCGGGCACCGCGCGCTCGAGCAGCCCGAGCTTCTGCTGCGACGCCAGGATGTCGATGTCGTCCCGGGTGGTCGCCTCGTTGTCGACCCGATGATCGCGCGCGTAGACGTATGTGGTGGTCACCGGGATCTCCACCTGACCGCTCGGTGAAGGTGGCTCGACCAACACCAGGCCGTCGGTGGACAACGCTCGGCGCAGGTCGGGTGTGACGGAGGGTTGCGGCTGAGGTTTGGAGGGCGCGAGCGCGATCGGCGAGTAGCCGAGGTCGTCGAGGCGCGCGAGCACGTCCCGCCCCGACTGGGGCCGCCCGGTCGGATCCGGGTCGATCATCGCCGCGATGAGGGCGGCCAGCCCGGTCTCGCCGCAGGGCGTCTTGCCGATCAGCTCGGCCGCGATCGAACCGAGCGCGAAGACGTCACCGGCCTTGCTGGCTCCGGAGGACCGGGTCGCCTCGGGTGCCGCGTAGTCGCGCCCTGTGCGAAGCCGCACCGCCTGGGACGAGCGGGCGAGCGAGCCCAGCCCGAAGTCGAGGACCTTGACCACATCCCGCCGGCCCTTGGGACCGACCATGACGTTGGTGGGTGAGAGGTTCTTGTGGACGAGGTCAGCATCGTGGGCCTCGGCCAGCGCGGCGGCAATCTGCGCGCAGATGGAGCCGACGCGATCGAGGTCGAGCGCCGGCCCGGCCATCATCGCCGCGAGCGTCTGACCGGACGCCAGCTCGGAGGCGATCCAGGTCGTCCCGTCGTCGGTGCCCGCGTCCAGCAGGCGCGCCACGTTCGGGTGCTGGAGCTCCTTGGCGGCCGCCACCTCCCGGAAGAGCCGCTTGACGACCAGCTCTTGGGTTCCGAAATCCCCGAAGAGCACGCGGACGGCCGCGTCCTGAGCGCGATAGATCCGGCCGGTGACGCCCTCCGCGATCAGCGTCTCGAGGATGAAGCGACCGAGCGCGCTCGACGGGTGGGGGTCGTCATCCCGATCGACGAGCGTGGTTCCGTCGCCGCTGCACGACACGACCTGCGCCTTGAAGATGGCGCTGCAGCGGGGGCAAACGCGCACGCCTCAAAGCATAAGCGCCTGCACCCGCATGCGCCACTCCCGCCCACCTCCACGCTGGCGGCGTTGGGCATTCCGAGCGAATACAGACGGACCCGAGGTCCGACAGCGTCGTCGCAAGTCAGGTTGCAGACCACACGCCGCGAAGTCCGGGCTCGGTGCGGTGGGTTTTATCCAGGAACTCGTCGTTGTCGAACACGCCCAGCTGGTCGGGCATCACCAGCTCGGTCTCGCCGACCCGGACGTGCATACCCGGCTCCAGCCGGAGCCGTCCCTCCACCGGGATGCCGTTGAACCAGCTGCCATTGCGGCTGCCGAGATCTTCGAACCAAAGCTGACCGTCGCGCATCCAGATCCGCGCATGACGTCGCGAGATCGCGGCGTCCCAGTTGAACTCGACGTCTGCGTCGACCCCCCGCCGGCCGATGATGGTGCTTCGGCCCCGTCTCAAGGAGAACGCAAATTCTCCAATCGCTGGATGAACGACGCAGATCTTCATGACGAGCTCGACCTTGGGTTCGTCACGTTCTGAACGGACTTGAGCGCCCGGGTTGTAAAACCTCGAGATGCAGGTGCGACTCCCGATCACAACCCCAGCGCGGAGAGCACCTCGGGATACACGCGGGCGGCGAAGAAGCGGGCGCCGGCCACGGTGAAGTGGATCCCATCATGCTGGCGGAGCGGTTGGGCGGACCGAAAGCCCTTCACCTTCATCCGGCGGACGAGCCGCCCCTTCTTGTCGACGAAATAGGCGCGCGTGCTCAGCCAGGTGGCCCCGTCCTTGGCCTCGACGGCGGCCTTCTGGATGGAGCGGATCAACTGGAGCTTCTCCTCGAGGCTCCGGTGATCCATCAGCGGGAGCTCGAGCCAGAGCACGTGTCGCCCGCCCTCGACCAGCAGATCGAGGAACGCCATCACGCGCTCGCGGTACGCACCCGTCCAGTCGGGCCCTCGCCAGAGGATCCGGCGGCGGCGGCGGGGCCCCTTGGGCGCGATCAGAATCCTGGCCGTCGTTGCCGCCGATGATCACGACCACCATGTCCGGCGACTGCCGCTTCACCAGGCGGGCGCCCTCCTTCATCCAGTTGAAGAAGTCCGGCCGGGCCAGACCGGTCGCGCTCTTTCCGCGCCGGCTGCAGACCACATGATCGTGCGCGTCGAGCGCGTCCTCGAGCGCGCGCCCGAAGTCCGTGGCCGCCATGCTGTCTCCGAGGATCAAGACCTTGAAGTCGCGCGGCTCCGGCGGCGGGACCTCGGGCGGCGGCGGAGGCGGTGGCGGTGGCGGTGGCGGTGGCGGCTCGGGCGGAGGGGGCGGCGCCACGTCGGGCGGCGGCGCCAGCGGATCGGCCCGCGCGATCGGAGACGTCGTCTGCGCCGGCGTCGTCGTCGTCGTGCAATGCGAGAGCTGCGAGCAGAAGATGCCGAAGAGGAGGATCCTCTGTCGCCGCATCGGGCGCGGATGCTACCACACTACGGAAGCCGGAAGACTTGGGTCGACCCGCCTGAACCCACGGCCGTCAGGCGCTCTTTGTAGGCTCGTCTTGAGCGGGCTCTGATCGATCGCCGATCATCGACCCCGAAGAGCCATCCGGTATCATCTCGGCGTGACCGCGGGGAGCTTGGTCCTGGGCTTCGTCTACTATCTGGCCGCGCTCCTCTGTCTCGGTGCGTTCAAGAGCAAGAAGAAGAGCCCCGACACCCGCGGCCGCCTGCGCGCGCACGCCGACGCCGTCCGTTCGTTCCTCCTCGCCGTCGCGAAGCGCGGCACTCACCTCCCCGAGCTGGCCCGGGCCGCCGCGCCCTGGCTCGCCCTGGCGATCCTCCTCGCGCTCGTCGGCTTCGTCCGCCAGCTCAACCTTCAGGTCCTCCTGACGCAGACCTTCCAGACCGAGGCCATCGTCGAGGGCTGGTACGACGCGCGCCGCGCCCGCCAGCTCCAGATCGTGTCGGGCATGGCGGCGGGGGCCGCCCTCACGATCGGGGTCCTCATGATCCTGCTCCGCCGCCGCCTCTCCGACGTCGGCCTCCCGATGATGGCGTTCGTGATGCTGGTGCTGCTCCTCGCCGTCCGCACCGTGTCGAACCACCAGATCGACGCGGTCCTCCTCGAGCCCATGCTCGGCGTCCCGCCCGCCTACGCGCTGGAGCTGCTCCTGCTCGCCGTCATCTCGGCGACCGCGCTCCGCTCGAGCCGCCGCCGGCCTCCGAAGCCCACCGCTCCGCTGGTGGCGCGGATCGAGCCTTGACTCAGATCGCCAGCCAATAGCTCAGCTTGAACAGCACCGTGTCGAGCGTCGGCGAGGTGACCAGGCCGCTGAAGTCGCGTCCCAGATCGAGCGTGCCGTGCTGGTCGTCGTCGAGGCTCTGCTCGTGGGACCACACCAGGTAGAGCGTGGAGCCGAGGAGGTACTCCCAGCGGATCACGACGTTGGAGCGGAGCTGGGCGAAGATGAAGCGGTCGTCCCCGTCGTAGTCGTAGGGGCTGAAACGATCGCGGTAGCGGGCCGCGTGCGGATCGGTGACCGCACGGAAGTTCTCGTATCTCCCGGCCGAAAGGTACGGTGACGCGTAGATCTGCAGGCTCAGGTCCGGCGTCAGCGTCCAGTTCGCGCGGAGCGCCACGCTGGCGGTGAGCTGGCGGAGATGACCCACGATCGAGAGGTCGTCGATCTCGTCGACCCACTGGAAGTCGCGGATGTCGCGCTCGACGGTGGGCTGGAGCGAGATCTCGACCGAGGACGCGGGCCGCATCTTGAGGAGGATGTACGTGCCGAAGTAGCCGCCGCTGCGATCGTCGTTGTAACCGCCGAAGACCTCACCGAGGAAGTTGACGGGGGCGCGATCGTCCGTCTGACCGCCGATCCAGCCGAACCAATCACCCGGGCGCTCGATCCCCGAGCCGCCGAACAGGGCGTTGACGCTGAGCGCCTCCAGATCGCGTCCGGCGCCGAAGTAGAAGTACGAGGTGTCCGGGAAGGTGAAGGTCGCGTTGACGTTGCCGCCCACGCTCGTGATCTCGTTGCCGAAGGTCTTCGTGCCCGAAAGGTTCACGTTGATGACGTAATTGCGGTAGCCGGGGCCGGGGTCGTCCTCCCGATACTGCGCCCAGAGGAAGCCGAGCTGTTGATCCGCGCGCGGGAGGTAGCCGAGCGGGTTGGGATCGAACCCGGGGCTGGTGACCACGACGCCGGCCGCGCCGCGCCAGTCCTTGCCGTTCGTCTTGCCCGCGACGATCGAGGTGCCCCAGCCGGCCAGACTCTCGCGGTCAGGGTCGAGCGTCAGATGCGCGGCGTCGGGACGCTGGAAGTAGTGCACGCTCGATCGCTGCACCTCCTCGATCGCCGCCGGTGTCCCGGCGAGCTCCGAGCCGAACACCCGGGCGAGGAGCTGGTAGTCGCCGATGCGATGGCTGAAGTCGGCGCCGCCCGCGACAGCCTGCGTGACCAGCTCGCTGTTGGTGTCGGCTTCGGAGCGCCGGACCAGGTGCGTCAGGATGACGCCGGTGGTGGTCTGCCCGTTGCGGAAGTCCTTGGAGACGCGCGCCACCAGCGCGTTCGAGAGCGGCTCGAGCGTGCGCTGGTGGAGCCCGTCCGGGCCGCTGATCGTCCCCTCGGTGCCGTCGGTGAGGGCGTCGAGCAGGCCGATCCCCCAGCCGTCGTTCGTCTTCCCCGTCAGCTTGACCGCTCCCAGGATGGGCGTGTTGGCGGGTGCATCCTCGATCTCCTCGTCGTCCGTCAGGCTGCTGCCGCCCGTCGGCGCGCGACCGATCCGCCGGGTGTAGAAGAGGCGGTAGCGACCGAGGTCGCCGTCCCCGTAGCCGAAGGGAAAGTCGAGCTGCTCCTTGCCCTCGAGGAAGAAGCTCCGCTTCTCGTCGAAGAAGACCTCGGTCGACGACAGGTTCAGCACGCTCGGGTCCGACTCGACCTGCCCGAAGTCCGGGTTGATGCTCACCGCCAGGTTCATCGACGCGCCCAGACCGAGCCTCATCTCGCCGCCGAGCGTGCCCTTGAGGCTCCGATCGCCGTCGTCGACCTCGACCCCGCCGAGGGCATACGGCTCCAGCGACAGCGCGGAGCTGCTCGGCAGCGCTTCCAGCCCCTCGAGCTGCGCGAAGTGTCGGACCAGCGTGGTGGTGCCGTGCGGCGTCGAGCTGAAGAAGCTGCGCTCGCTCTTCCGCGTGAGGTCGCGCCCGACCTGGAACCCCCACCGCCCCTCCTCGGTGTTGTAGCGGAGCTGGTTGAACGGGATGCGGAACTCTGCGGTCCACCCCACGCTCGAGGTCGTCGTCCGCACGTCCCAGATGCCGTCCCAGTTGACGTCCTCGACCTCGTCGTTCACCCGCGCGTCCTGTTTCACGTCCACCGGGTTGACCGAGAATCGGTACGCCGAGCGCCCGTCCCCGAACGTGTCCAGCCAGACGTGGATCCAATCGGAGGTGGAGACCTCGTCGCGCCGCGTCAGCCTTCCGACGATCTGATCCGGCTGCGAGTCGAACGCCTCCACCAGGAAGTAGACCGCGTCGTCGTCGTAGGCCGACTTCACGCGCGTCCGTTCGCTCGGCGGCGCGCCCTCGTTCGGATCGTACTGCACGAAGCCGTCGGACCAGGCGACCTCCTTCCAGCCCAAATCATCGCCGGTGCCGTCGATCTCGATCGTTCCCGACTTCACACGGTGGGCCGCCGCCGACGTGCTGCTGGCAGCGAGCAGAATGAGGAGAGGAATCGACATCGATCAGGCCGGAAGCCCGCCGTCTGTGTGCATCGCACATGCCAGCGCAGTGCGGAGGAAACCGAAGAGCTGGCTGCAGCATTCCCGCTTCAGCCGCCGCAGTCCATCGGATGCATCATGGCTTGGTGTAGCGCTCGATGACCTCGTCCGGAGGGCCGTCCATCACCACCAGGCCCTTTTCCATCAAGATCAGCCGCGTGCAGAGACGCTTCAGCTCGACCATGTTGTGCGAGACGATGACGACGGTCCGCCCCTCACCACGGACCATCTCCTCCATTCGCGCCATCGACTTCTTCTTGAAATCGGCGTCACCCACCGCGAGGATCTCGTCCACCAAGAGGATGTCGGGCTCGATCACGGAAGCGACGGCGAAGCCGAGCCGAGCCTTCATCCCGGACGAGTAGGTCCGGAGCGGTTGGCGAATGAAGTTGCCGATGTCCGCGAAGGCAACCACCGCGTCGTACCGCTCCGCCACCTGTCGAGGCGACAGGCCGAGGATGGCGCCGGCCAGCCTGATGTTCTCACCGCCCGTGAGCTCCTCGCGGAAGCCCGAGCCGAGCTCGAGAATCCGCACGCGACCGCGCGCGCATGCCGATCCCTTGTCCGGCTGGTAGATGCCAGCAATGACCCGAAGCAGCGTGCTCTTGCCCGATCCGTTCTTCCCGATGAGCCCGACGACCTCGCCGGTGCGGATCTCCACCGTGACCCCGCGGAGAGCCCAGAACTCCTTCTCGCTCCTCGAGCGCAGTCGGCCCCGAGCCATCGCGAGGAAGACCTCCTTGAGACCACCCGCTGAGTACCGGACCATGGGGAAGGACAGATGGACATCCTCGATCTCGATCGACGGGTCCTTCACAGGTATTTCACCGCCTTGCGCTCCCAACGGAAGAAGATCGCAGAGCCCATCCAGCAGGTCATGAAGGCGATGGTCGCCGCCGAGACGAGGTGCACGGTTCCGAAAGGCATCGGCTTGTGAAGCACCGCGCTTCGCGCCATCGAGAGGCAGACCGCGAGCGGGTTGAAGAGGAACCAAAAGCGCATGTCTGCTGGGACCATGGAGATCGGGTAGATCGCGGCCGAGAAATACATCCCCATCCTCAGCAAGACTCCGAGTAGGTAGCCGACGTCCTTGAACACGACGTTCGCGCATGAGGCCACCAGACCGATCCCCACAGCGAGCATCGTGATCAGCAGAATCGCGACGGGCCACAGGATCACGGATGTTCCGGGTACGACCCGGTAGAACAACAAGAATGGAATCACCGCCAGCATGTTCAGGAGCAACACGACCAGGTTCGAAGCGCTTGCTGCCACGACGTAGACGTCGCGCGGGATCGGGATCGAGCGCACCAGCCCTGCGTTCGAGCGTAGCGCTGTGGCACTCCCGTTCACGACCGAGCTGAAGTA
This sequence comes from uncultured delta proteobacterium, assembly GCA_963803435.1. GTDB lineage: Bacteria > Myxococcota > Kuafuiibacteriia > Kuafuiibacteriales > Kuafuiibacteriaceae > CAWDML01. The sequence goes on from CAWDML010000003.1 coordinate 433,620, forward strand.
GGTCCACGGCATCAATCCGAGGATCACCACCAGGACGAAGTCCGGCTGCCCTCGGTGAGCGATGACCGTAAAGATGAAGTAGTAGATGCCGACCAGAGCCAGAGGCTCGAGGAGGCTCCAGAGATATCCGAGGACCGTCCCTCGGTATTTGACCTTGAGGTCGCGGGCCACGAAGTTGGCGATCACGTAGCGGTGTTCGCGAATGTGCCTCAGCAAGCGCAGCATGCGTCGTTCCGCTCCCGCACCGGGTACTCCGACTTGCCCATCGCAATCAAGATCGCGCCGAGCTCGTCGCTGCCGTGCGCTTCTCGAGATCGGACGATCGCTCCTCGACCGAGCCACCCGCTTCTTCGCGTCTCGGACTCCGTGCTTCGCGCGATCCGAGAGACGCCGGCCGAGGCTCCGCGGGCGCTCGCGGCCCGCCGGTGCTGCGTATACCCTTCATCGCGGAGCTGGCGACGGATGAAACGGACCGTCCAGGAATCTCCGGCAATAGAGCTCCATCGTCGCCAAGCGGTAGAGCTGCCATCCGAAGTCCCGAGTGCCCGCGTTGTGCAGCTCGATCATTCGCTCGACCGGCGCACGCCTCGTGAACCCCCGCTCGAGCGCGCGTCTTGAGAGGACGAGCTCGCGGAGCCAGCTCTTTTGATGCGTTCGGATCCACCGCGAGAAAGGCGTCGGATAGCCCTTCTTGTCGCGTCGGTCCCGGACTGCGTCCGGAATGATGCCGGTCATCGCGTCCCGGAGGACGGCCTTGGTGCGCGCCCCGACGATCTGACGCGTGGGCGCGATGCCCAGGCTGTATTCGACGAGACGATAGTCCAGAAAGGGGGTCCGCGCTTCGATGGAGAACGCCATCGAGTTGCGGTCCTCGTAGTGGAGCAACGCGGGCAAGGAGGTTCGAACGAGTTGGTCCCATTGCGCGTCCGTCAGCGGGTCTGCGGTGATCCGCGGAATGTCCCAGCGGAACCCGTCGTCCCGGAGTTTCTGGTGGACCTCGTCGGTGGTCGGGCGCAGGTCGAGCTCATCCCCCCCGCGGCGGGCCGCGAGGCCGCCCGCCGATGGCAGCGCCAACCGTTTGCGGATCGCCGCTCCATACCGCTTGCCTCTCGCGATCAAAGCGCCGCGGAGGATCTCGCGTACCGGATCCCTGCCGACGAGGTCGCTCATCTCCCGGTGGGCGCGCCAGAGGCTCAGGAGTGCTCCCAGGCTCCCGCCGCGAGCCCTCCTCAGGAGACTTCGAACGTACGGGTCGAAGTCGTGGAAATAGCCGGCGAACAGCTCGTCGGCGCCCTGTCCGTCGAGAAGGACCTTCACCTTGCTGCTGGCCACCCGCATGACGTGCCACTGCGTGTAGACGCCGGGGCCGACCGTCGGGCCGTCCTGGTAGTAGGTGGCTCGTTCGAGAACGTCGGGGAGGTCCAGGCCGTTCGGGGTGATCAGGTTCTCGCGAAGCTCGAGCTGCTCCACCATCAAGCGGACGAATCCGCTCTCGTCGAAGCCGGGCTCGGAGTAGACGGCAGAGAAGGTCTCGGGAGCCAGCCCGAGCCTCCGCTTGGCGCAGGCGACGATCGAAGAGCTGTCGATCCCTCCTGAGAGGCACGTGCCCACCGGAACATCCGAGCGGAACCGCAACCTGACCGCGTCGATCAGGAGCTCACGAACCCGTTCCGTCTCCTGAGGCGAACCGGTCTCCCGCGCATCCGAGGGCGGAGTGAAGGTCCAGTACCTGGTCTCTCGCCTCGCACCCGATGCCTCGAAGACGACCACGGTACCCGGCTCGACCGCGTCGATGTGCTCGAAGAACGACTCCTTGAGAAAGCAGATCTGCGCCTGGACGAAGTGACGTGCGATGTTTCGTAGGTTCGGCTGCGCGAGCGCAGGCTCTGCGGCCAGGATGGCCTTGATCTCCGAGGCGAACAGCAGTCGGCGGTCATTCACGTGGAGGTACAGCGGCTTGATCCCGAGACGGTCCCGTGAGAGGAGGAGCCTTCGCTCGCGCGCATCGTACAGCGCGAGGCCCCACATCCCGTTGAGGCGCTCGAAGGCGTCGAGCCCGAACTGCCGGTAAGCCTGAAGGATGACCTCCGTATCCGTGTGGGAGCGAAAACGGCAGCCTCGGGCTTCGAGCTCTTCGCGAAGCTCGAGATAGTTGTAGACCTCGCCGTTGTAGCTGATCCAGAGCCCTTCGTCGTCGGTCGACATGGGCTGATGGCCAGCCTCAGATAGATCGATGATCGAGAGTCGTCGATGCGCGAGCCCGCACGGCCCGAGGACGACGTCACCGACGCCGTCAGGGCCCCGATGCGCCAGGGCCGAGCTCATCGTCCGTAACAGGTCGACGGAGGGGCTTCGTCCGTCGAAGTAGAGCACGCCGGCGACGCCGCACATCGGTTCCTTAGGCGATGCGTTCTCACCGCTGTCAAGCCCCCGAGACGTGTGGGGGCAAGCGAGAACGAGAGTCCGACGCTTCGTTGTTTCGCTCGATTCCACGTGATACGCGAGCGACGCTCTCTGCGCTATGGCCGTAGACCGACCGAATCGACGCGTGCTGTTCATCGCGCGCGTTTTTCCTCCGCAGGGCGGCGGTGGCGTTCAGCGCCCGGTCAAGCTGGTGCGCCATCTTCCGGACCACGGCTGGATTGCGCGCGTGATCGCAGCCCCCCCCTCGGGGAGTGTGCGGGACGAGTCCTTGCTCGACGAGATCCCGCCTTCGGTCGAGGTCGCTCGTCTCCGCGGCGCGCTCGGGATTCGGGTCCCGAACGCTCTTCGCGCGCTCAGGCTCGGTCGGCTCTACGCGTCCTTTCGACACATCGTGCTCGCGGGTGACGATGGGCTGGTCGATCTCTCCGAAACGATAGCGCTCGGCGTCCGGATGGGGCGAGACGTGGACGCGGTCGTCGCCACCAGCCTGCCGTTCTCGAGCATCGTCGCGGGAGCGCTGATCGCGCGAGCCCTGAACAAGCCGTTCCTCGCCGATCTGCGCGACCCTTGGGCGTTTGCGCCCCGGGTCCGCGGCTTCAGCTCGGTTCACCTTCGGGCGATGAAGGCCTTGGAACGGCGAACGCTCGCCGAGGCCACTTCGATCGTGACGGTGACCGAGGGGTGCCGGAGGTATCTCTCGCCTGAGGTGGCAGAACGAGCGATCGTCATCCCAAACGGCTACGACCCGGCGGATCTGGAGGTGGAGGCGGAGCCGCGGAGTGACCACGCGGTTCGGATCGTTCATGCAGGATCACTCTATGGGGAGCGACATCCTGGGCTGCTGCTCGAGGCGCTGTCGCGAGTACAAGCCCGGTATCCCGAGCGAAGGATCGAGCTGGTGATGGCGGGGGCCACGTACGAGCATGCCTCCGACCTCACACGGGCGGCGATCCGGGTTGACGTGCGCGGATATCTCTCCCATCGAGAGTCGATGGCGTTGGTCCGCTCCGCTGACGCGATCGTCGTGCTGGTCGGCAATCAGCCTGAGGACGACCACGCGCTTCCGGCCAAGCTATTCGAGGCGATCGCGATGGGGCCGCCTGTGCTGTGCTCGGCCCGCGCGGGCAGCGAGTCCGCGCGGCTCATGGAGGCAACGGGTGCAGGGCGCGTGGTCTCGGACCGCGCGGCCATCGAGGTCGCGGTCGAGGACCTCCTCGAAGGCCGGCTCGAGACCTCGAACCTCGCGGAACGTGCGCCCGTGCTTGCTCCGTTCCACCGGAGCGCGATTGCGCGACGGTTCGCCGATCTCCTCGACGCACTGGTCACATCGCCGCGGAGATGATCGCCCGAATCCATCGTCGCCGTCTCCGGGTCGTGCAGTTCGTCGTCGGAGACGCGCCGCGCGACGCGCGCGTGATGCGAAGCGCGAGGTCTCTCCGCGACGCGGGCCACGAGGTCCTGATTGTCGGCAGGAATAGACACCTGCTCGGGCTCCGGCCGTTGACTCCCATCGATCAGGTCGACGGCATGGAGCACTGGGCGATGCCGTTCAGTCTGTCGCAGCGCTACGACGTGATCTTGGAGGCGCTGAATCGACTCAATCCGCTTTATTCGGTGGACGGCAGCATCAGAAGCTCGATCGCGCGCGCGATTTCGTCGGAGGAGCTGTCTTCAATCGACCGCCTGAAGACCCTGGCGCTCTCCGGTCCCTATGCGCTCGCGCTCGCATCGCACCGGACCGGGGCCCTGCGGCAGGCGTCGCGGGTGCTCGGTCTGCTCCACCGGCCGCGCTTCGTGGTCCGGGCCCTCCAGGCGTTTGCGCCGGACGTGATCCACGCGCACGATCTCTTCGGGTACTCGTTTGTCGCGGAGCACGCACACCGCGCCGGAATTCCGCTGATCTACGATGCGCACGAGCTCGAAAGCGGTCGGAACGCACCGACATGGTCGGAGAAGAAGAAGGTCGAGCATGCGGCCCTCGAGCGGCGGCTCATCGGTGTTGCGAGCGGGGTGATAACCGTGTCCCCCGCGATCGCCTCGATCTTGGAGGAGCGCTACGGAATCACTCGTCCGACCGTCGTGGCCAACGCCCCGCCGCGCGCGAACATTCGAGAGAATCGCCCGCTGCGCGAGAGGCTCGGCCTGTCCAGCGAGGAGCGGGTCGTCCTCTATCTGGGCGGGGTTTCCTCAGGTCGAGGAATCGAGCGGTTGCTGGGGGCGCTCAAGCGACTCCCGGAGTCCGTCCACCTCGCACTGATGGGGCCCGTCGTCGACCACTACGTCGATACCTTCAATCACCTCCTCCGCGCGATGGGTGCGCCCAGCCGTCGCGTTCACCTGCTCGGCAGGTTGCCGTACGAACAGGTGATCCACGAGGCATGGGGCGCGGACGTGGGCTACAACGGAATCGAGATGTCGTGCGAAAGCTATCGAAACGCCCTGCCGAATAAGTTCTTCGAGTACGTGTTCGCCGGCGTGCCGGTCCTGTCGACGCCACAAACCGACGTCGTTCGTCTCACGGATGAGTATCGGCTGGGGCGCATCATTCCAGACGGTGACGACGCGGACATCGCGGAAGCGATCCGTCGGGCGTTCTCCGACGGGCTCAAGATCCCTCCCGAGCGACGCCGGGCTTTCATCGAACGGTTTTGCTGGGAGGCCCAGGCCGAGGAGCTTCTGGGCCTCTACGAAAGGATTATCCCCGGCCGGGACGGCTGATCCACGGTGGACCTGATGGCGACCATCGTCGTGCTCAACGTATCCGAGACCCGACGCGACGCTCGCGTTCGGCGTATCGCCGGATCGCTCGCAGGTAAGGGCCATCGGGTGGTCGTCGTCGGATACAACGCGCGCAGCGAAGCCGAGCACGAGCAGATGGATGGCTTCGACCTGTTCCGGTGCTCCCCGAGGAAGTCGCAAGACCAGAAAGACATGGCGGCGATCGAGCGAGCCTGTCCGGCCGCCGGTGAGATCGTCCGACGTGCCGATCCGCGGGTCATGGGCGACACCCTCCGGCTCCGTCTGCCGTCGCGCCGTGAGCTCGAACGGATGGTCCTCAGGTACGGGCGCCGGCTCGAGCGCCGGCTGGGCACGACCATGCTTGGCGAGCCCGCGGTGATCGCGGCGGAGCACCGCGAGATCGGTCGAATTCGATCGATGATGCTCATCAATCTCGCGCTCTTCGAGGAGGCGGCGAGGCACGCGCCGACGGTCGTCCATGCCAACGATCTGAACTCGTTGCTCGCCGGGTTCATGCTCAAGACTGTGACCGGCGCGAAGCTCATCTTCGATGCGCACGAGATCTATCCCGAGCAGTTCGCGGAATCATCGAGGTCGGAGATATGGCACGACTTCTATACTCGGCTGGAAGAGCTTCTCCTCCCGCACACGGATGCCCGCATGACGGTGTGCGACTCGATCGCGCGGTACTATGAGCGACAAAAGGGAAGCGCGCCGTTCGTGACGGTTCGAAACGTACCGTCGATTGCCCACCTTCCTCCGTCCTTGGTGCTCGATCGCATGAGCACGCCGCGCAGGTGCTTGTATCATGGGAACTACTTCGAGTTCCGAGGGCTCGACGAGGTGATCCGAGCCGCGCGCCGTGTATCGAACGCACGCTTCGTTTTCCGAGGCTTTGGCTACCACGAAGAGAAGCTGAGGGCCCTCGCTCGGTCGGAGGGGGTTGAGGATCGTGTGGAGTTTGTGACGCCCGTGGAAGTGAATGAGGTCGTCGCCGCGGCCGCCGCGTGCGACATCGGTCTCAATCCGTTCATCTCGGTCTGCTTGAACACGGAGTTCGCTCTTCCCAACAAGTTCTTCGAGTACATGATGGCGGGCCTCGCGCTCGCGAGCTCTGACCTGGTCGAGATGCGCCGGCTGACGACGGACCTCGATCTCGGCATCTTGTTCGACTCCCGGAACATCGACTCCATCGCCGACGGTCTCACACTCTTGGTGAAAGACTCGGAGCGGCTCGACGCGTGTCGCCGCAACGGGTACCAGCGGGCCAAGGAGGAGCTCCATTGGGAGCTTGAGGTCACACGTTTGTTCGGGGTCTACGATCCCGTCGCAGGGGCAAAGGTACGGAGGTGAAGCGGCGCGCGCCAGGCGGAGCGCCACCACTGGGGTGTCGGCGAGCGCGTGCTCAGCGGATCGTCACCGGTCGTTGAGTCGTTCACGCCGATACGGATAGGGTGTGCGGGGCTCCCGGCGCTCCGCCCGCATCGACAGCTCTTGCACGCGCCGCAGATCTCGGCGGAGCGTGGGCAGCGTGGTGGACGCGTACTCGCGCACCTCGAGATCCTGGCAAACGCTCGCGCAGTGCTCGTAGAGCTGCAGCGCGTTCTCCTGTGCGATCACCTGCGTCCTCCGGTAGAGGTCGTCGAACTGGTCGCCCCGGGCCCGCTCGAGGCGCTCGTACGTCCTCGCCTCCTCCGGAAGCATCCGCGCGGGCAGCCGCTCTCCCTTCGACTCGGCGAGCGCCTCGAGTCGCTGGTTGTTCCGTGCGCCCTGGCGCTCGAGATCCTGCGCGAATCGGGCGAGGTCCCGCGGCGCCTCCTTTTGCATCGCGAGCTGCGATGACTCGACCTGCAGCGTGCCGAGGCTCGCTGCCTTTTGCAGGAAGTCATGGTCCGCTCTGAGGTTGACGGGGACGCGATCGTACGGGCGGTCGTACGCCGAGCTTGCGCAGGACGCCATCGCGACCGCGCCGATCAGACCGAAGATTCTCTTTGGCATGTGTGCCTCCTCCCGAGGGAGAAAGCACACGACGATCCGGTTGGGATCGCACGGCTCCCGGCGCTCGCGCGCTCGGACTGCGTGCCGGGGCGGGTCAGTCGCTCAGGTCCACTGCGCGGATTCGTACGTGTTGCTGCGGAACTGGTGGCGCCAGTCGGAGTCGGACCGGAGCAGCGAAACCATGTCGTTGAGCGCGTTGAAGGGCGTGAGGTAATCGCCGAAGTAACCGGGGAGCCCGCCGAACATCCAGTCGAGCGCGTCGGCCTGCGCCTGCCCCTGGAGGTGATCCAGGTGGTAGCCGGTCGCGCCGCGCTGGGCCTGGTAGTCGCCCATGACCTGACCCCAGGGACCGAACATGCCCCAGAAGTCGCGGTTGAACTTGGCCTGGTTCTCGTTGAGCTCGCTCCGGAGCTGGTTGCCCCACGCTCGGCTCCCCACCGGAGGGCGGAGCTCGCGGGCGAGGGTCGGGTTCTGCGTGGTATCGACGGTCTGGTCGTAGATCGAGGTGTTGCCGTCCATGACCCGCTTGGTCCCGGTGATGACGCCGTCGACCTCGCCGTCGCGCTCGCGGACATACTGCGTATGGGCGGCGTCGCCGGTCATGCGGAACGCGTCGTGCGAGGTCTCGGCCTCGCCGTACTTGCTCGAGCTCTGCGGGTCGGTGATGTGCTGCGCGCGCCACTCGTAGCCGTCCTGCGTGTGGCGGACGTCCTGCTGCGCCGGGGGACGATCGAGATGGTCGATGTCGATGCGGTCGGCGCCGTTCGTGATCACCATCCGCTGCGAGAGGGACTGGCCGTTGCCCTTGGCCTGATCGTAGTCGGTGTCGATGAAGACGCGGCTGCCGTCGCCGAGGACCAGGTCGGTGTCCTTGCTGAAGTCGGTGAGGCGCTTTCCGTTCACGTCCATGTGCGGGTCGCCCCAGATGTGGGTGTTGGGCGTGGCGTCGGCGTTCTGGGTCGGATCGAAGATGTCGATCGTGTGGTTGCCGCGCGGGATGATGTGGTACCCGCCGGCGGTCTCGACGGTGCCTTCCGGCCAGCCGCTGGGATTCTCGGCGAGACCCTGACCGGCGGGGGCGCCGGCCTGCGCCAGACCGGGACGCGGGATCGAGCCGGCGTGCGGCATGCAGCCGCCGCGACCGAAGAACGAGCCTCCGCCATCCAGACGATCGTGCACCGAGTGGAAGAGGTTCAGCGTCCTGCGAACGCCGTCGGCGCCACCCGTGGTGTTGACCACGGTGTTGTTGATCGTGATGTTGAAGTTGTAGAGGCCGTTGTTGTTGTTGTTGTTGATCGTCGTTCCCATGCTTCGACTCCCGGCGCGCACCTTCCTCGGCGTGCGGTCTCTCTTATCGGTGACTCCCGGTCTCGGTTGCTAAAAAATCGAGCAATATCAACGATGTAGGTTGGTATGGGTACGTGTGGCGACGGGTAATACAGTCGCGCGCGATCCCCGCGACACCTCGAAGCGCACTGAAACCCGCCATACACAGAGTTTGTCAGGACCGAAGGGTCCCTGCCAATCGAGGACCGCGGTGTACACGCCGGGCCGCCGCGCGGCCGCGATCGTCACCTCCGTGACCAAACATCGCTCAGGCCGGCCCGAGCCTCTCGAGACACGCCACGATCTTCTCCGCCGCGCGCCCGTCGCCGTACGGGCCGACCCCGTCCGGGCCGGCGGCGAACGGCTGCGCGAGGGCCTCCTCGGCGGCGGCCAGGATCCGCGCGGTCGACGCGCCCGCCAAGCGGTTGGCGCCGGCCTCAATCGTCTCGATCCACTCGGTCTCGTCCCGCATCGTGACGCAGGGCACGCCCAGGAAGAACGCCTCCTTCTGCAGCCCGCCCGAGTCGGTCAGGACCAGCCCGGCCTTCGACATCGTCAGGAGCAGCTCGAGGTAGCCGACGGGATCGCGGAGCTCGACGGCTTCGCCGGCGTGTTTCGCCAGCTCGGGCGACGCCGCCAGGATCTTGCGCGTGCGCGGGTGGAGCGGGAGCAGCACCGGTCGGCCGAGGCGCGAGAGGGCGTCGAGGATCGCGGTGAGGCGGGCCGGGTCGTCCGTGTTCTCGGCGCGGTGGAGCGTGGCCAGCGCGAAGGGGCGGGCGGTGCGGGCCGGATCGAGCGCCACCTGGGTCTTCGCGCGGGCCAGGTTGGCCAGCACGGAGTCGTACATGACGTCGCCGACCCGGTGCACGCCCTCGGTGACGCCTTCGCGCAACAGCAGCTCCACCGCGTGCTGCGTCGGGCACAACAGGAGCGTCGAGACGTGATCGGTGACGACCCGGTTGATCTCCTCGGGCATCCGCCGGTTGAAGCTGCGGAGCCCCGCCTCCACGTGCGCCACCGGGATGGAGAGCTTGGCGCCCACCAGGGCGCCGGCCAGGGTGGAGTTGGTGTCGCCGTAGACCACGATCGCGTCCGGGCGCTGCTCGACGACCACGCCCTCGAGCGCCTCCATCATCCGTCCGGTCATCTGCCCGTGCGGGCCGCCCTGGACGCCGAGGTTTCGATCGGGCTCGGGGATCTCGAGCTCTTCGAAGAAGAGGCGGCTCATGCCGGGGTCGTGGTGCTGTCCGGTGTGGACCAGGAACTCCTCGTGCGCGCGCCGCAGCACCCGAGACACCGCGGCGTGCTTGATGAACTGGGGCCGGGCGCCGACGACGCAGAGGACGCGCATGATCAGGCCGGGCGCAGGAGGCCGCCCTCGAGCGCGTACTTCTTGCCGCACTTGGGACATGCGGGCGCTGCGCCGTCCGGGAGCCGCTGGCCGCACTCGCACGCCCATCCGATCTGGCGGGCCGGCACGCCCAGCATCACCGCGTAGTCGGGGACGTTCTTGGTGACGACGGCGCCCGCGCCGATGAACGCGTGGCGCCCCACGGTGTGGTTGCACACGATGGTGCAGTTGGCGCCGAGCGTGGCGCCCTCCTTGATGAGCGTCTTCGAGTAGGCGGCGGCGCTGGCCTGCGGGTACTTGGCCCGCGGCTCCAGCACGTTCGTGAAGACCATCGAGGGGCCGCAGAACACGTAGTCCTCGAGCGTCACGCCCTCGTAGACCGAGACGTTGTTCTGCACCTTCACGTGGTTGCCGATGACCGTGTTGGGACCGACGTTCACGTTCTGTCCGAACGAGCAGCCCTCGCCGATGCGCGCGTTCTTCTGGACGTGCGCGAAGTGCCAGACCTTGGTGCCCCGGCCGATGCGGCAGCCTTCGTCGACGATCGCGGTCGGGTGGACGTAGTAGTCGAGCTTGGGCTCGACCTTCTCGGCGGAGCGACCGAGGAGGCTGTCGGTGGCGCGCTCGAGGATGTCGAGCACCTCGATCGCGTTCTGGGAGCCGGCGATCTCGATCGGCCGGCCGTCCAGGTGCTCGACGAAGTACTCCAGCTCGGCGGTGAGCGGCTGCACCTTGCCGTACGGGATCGACTCGGTCGGTCCCTCGCGCTTCTTCGGCTCGCCCTCGATCCAGTCGATGCCCTTCTCGTAGAAGAGGATCTCCTTCTGCTCCGAGGAGTCCTCGAACGAGAGCATGCCCTTGCTGCCGATCGCCACCAGCCGGTGCTCCTTGAACGGGTGGAGCCAGCTGACGAAGATGTGCCCGACGACGTTGTCCGGGTAGGTCAGCACCGTCATGGTCGAGTCGTGCGTGCCGGGGCGGAGGAACATGCCGCCGCGCGAGAGGACCTCGGTGGGCTGGGTGCCGATGATGAGCTGGAAGATCGAGATGTCGTGGGGCGCGAAGCTCCAGAGGATGTTCTCCTCGGTGCGCACGGTGCCCAGGTTGAGGCGGTTCGAGTACAGGTACTCGAGCTTGCCGATCTTTCCCGAGCGGATCAGCTCGGCGATCCGCTGGACCGCCGGGTGGAAGAGCATCACGTGGCCCACCATCAGGTTGGCGCGGTGCTCGCGGGCGAGGGCGGCGAGGCGGCGGGCGTCGGCGGCGGTGAGCGCCATCGGCTTCTCCACCAGCACCGGGCAGCCGCGCTCGAGGATCGCCCGGGCCAGGTCGAAGTGGGTCTCCGCGGGCGTGGCCACGGTGAAGCCGTGGTAGCCGTCCTCGAGCGCCTCCTCGAGCGAGGCGTAGGCGCGGAGCTTCGGGTACTGGGCGGTGAGCGCCGCGCGGGTGGCGTCGTCGCGCTCGACCAGCGCCGCCAGCGCTCCCAGGTCGTGGAGCGTGCGGACGTGGTTCTTGCCCCAGCGGCCGCCGCCGACCACGCAGACGCGCTTCTTCTCAGGCATAGAAGGCCTCGACCTTCTCGATCACGTGGTCCTGCATCTCCGGCGTGAGCTCGGGGTAGATCGGCAGCGCCAGCGTGTGCCGTGAGGCGTGCTCGCTCTTCGGGAAGGTGCCGCGCGGCAGGCCGAGATACTCGAAGCAGCGCTGCTCGTGGAACGCGACCGGGTAGTAGACCTCGCACCCGATGCCCTGCTCGTGGAGCGCCTTCAGGAGCTCGTCGCGCCGGTCCGCCACCGAGATCACGTACTGGTTGTAGACGTGGGCGTCGCGGCCCCAGACGGCCGCCGGCTTGGTGATCGCGGGCGAGGAGAAGCGCGCGTCGTAGTGGGCCGCGTTCTTCCGTCGTCCCGCGTGCCAGGCCTCCAGGTAGTCGAGCTTCACGGTGAGCACGGCCGCCTGGATGGGATCGAGGCGGAAGTTCCCGCCGATCATCGCGTTGTGGTACTTCGGCTTGGAGCCCTGGAGCCTGAGCACGCGCATCTTCTCCGCGAGCGCGTCGTCGTCCGTCACCACCATCCCACCGTCGCCGACGCCGCCCAGGTTCTTGCTGGGGAAGAACGAGTAGCAGCCGATGGTGCCCATGGTCCCGGCCTTCTTGCCGAGCGGGGGATAGCTCGCGCCGATCGCCTGGGCCGCGTCCTCGATCACCGGGAGGTTCCGCTTCGCGGCGATCTCCAGGATCGGGGACATGTCGGCGCACTGGCCGTACAGATGGACCGGGATGATCGCCTTGACCTGGTCGGCGCGCGGATCGGTCTCGAAGAAGCGCGCCAGCAGCTTCGGATCGAGGTTGTAGCCGGCCGGCTCGATGTCGGCGAACGCGGGGACGCCGCCGAGCCGCGCCACGCAGCCGGCGGAGGCGAAGAAGGAGTAGGGCGAGGTGACCACCACGTCGCCGGGCCCCAGGTCGAGCGCCATCAGCGCGATCAGCAGCGCATCCGTCCCGCTCGACACGCCGATCGCGTGCTTGGCGCCGACGTACGCGGCGATCCGGTGTTCGAGCTCCTCGACCTTGGGACCCATGATGTAGCGGGTCGAATCGATCACCTCGAGCACGGCTTGATGCACGCGATCGCGGATCGGAGCGAGCTGAGCCTTCAGGTCGAGCAAGGGAACCTGCACGGCCTGCGGCTTATCACGGCCGTTTACGGAGCGGCCACCATTTCCTCATTTGACCACGAACGTATAGTCGCCCTCGGGCGTGCCGTCCTTCGAGGCGACCACGGCGACCGCGACGGCGGCGCCGGCGACTGCGGCCGCGCCCACGAGGACGCCCCAGAACCAGCCGCGCGCGTACAGCGGCGGCTCCTCGGGCGGAGGAACCTCGACGAGCACCTCGCGGGTGATCGTCGCGGTCGTGACGGGGCGCGCGGCCTCGCGGGCGATCCGCTCCGCCTCGAGCTGCCTCAGCTCGGCCATCAGACGCTCGACGGCGGGGCGGTCGCGACCCCTCGCCTTCGAGTGCTCGGTGTCCCGCAGGTAGCCCTCGAGGAAGAAGAGCGCGCGCGCGTAGTTCTGGAGGTTGCGATGACACTGCGCGATGTTGAAGAGGAGGTCGGGCAGCGGAAGGATCTCGTACGCATGCGTATACTCGTCGAGCGCCTCCTCGAAGCGGCCCAGCTTGAAGTCGGCCTGGCCCTCGTCGAAGTACGCCTTCGCCCGGGCACGCGCGTCCCCGTGGGGCGCGGCGAGGAGTGCGAGCAGTGCGACGACGGCGGTGGCCACGGCGCCCTCGACGATGCGCCGGCCCGCCGTTCGGCGCCAGCCTGAAGTGCCGCACGTGTGGCGAGGTGCGACCTCTGTCCCCAGGCGTGACCGTGGGCATAGACTCGGGTCCATGGCGCGGTGGTGGGTGCCGGCCTTGCTGCCGCTCCTCGGGTGCGGCGAGGCCACGGGGATCCTGCTGACCGTCGACTACGATCCGACGGTCGGCCGCGCCGTGGTCACGGGCACCGCCGGTGGAGAAGAGGTGATTCCACCGTCGGAGGCCCGCGACCTCCTGGAGAGCGAGACGCAGGTCGACGTCGTCTTCGTGATCGAACGCGAAGCGCTGATCGGACAGACCGTGTCGCTGTCCGTCGACGGCTTCGCCCGCGCCGACAACGCGCTCCTGTTCACCGATCGCGTGGACGTCCCGATCACCGGCGGCCGCTTCGAGCGCGCCGTCGCCACGCTGCGCCCCACCGGGGCCGCGCGCTGCGGCGACGGCAAGCGTGAGGGGGCCGAGGCCTGCGACGACGGCGATCTCGACGGCGGTGATGGCTGCTCGCCGGACTGCGTGCTCGAGGTCGGCTGGGACTGTACGGCCGCGTCGCCGAGCGTCTGCACCCAGGTCGTCTGCGGCGACGGCGTGGTGGCGCGCGCGGGCGAGACCTGCGACGACGGCAACACCGAGGGCACCGACGGCTGTGACAGCGCCTGTCAGATCGAGCAGGGGTTCGTCTGCAGCGGCGCCCCCAGCGTCTGCAGCCGCGTGGTCTGCGGGGACGAACGGCCGGAGGGCGGCGAGGAGTGCGACGACGGCAACACCGTCGACGGCGACGGCTGTTCGAGCACCTGCACGCGGGAGCCCGGCTTCAACTGCGGCGACGGGCTGATCCGCGGCGTCGAGAGCTGCGACGACAACAACAACGAGAACGGTGACGGCTGCCGCTCCGACTGTGTACAGGTGGCCGGCTGGAGCTGCCGCGGCGAGCCCTCCGTCTGCGCGCCCGTCTGCGGCGACGGCTCGATCATCGTCGGCCGCGAGGGCTGCGATGACGGCAACAACCGCGGGGGCGACGGCTGCAGCAGCACTTGCCAGAGGGAGGACGGCTGGGACTGCGCGGGCGCGCCGTCCGTGTGCAGCACCACCTGCGGCGACGGACTGGTCCGCGGCGAGGAGACCTGCGACGACACGAACACCGCGCCGGGCGACGGTTGCTCCGCCGACTGCACGGTCGAGGCCCCCTTCCAGTGCACGGGCGAGCCGAGCATCTGCTGGAGCTGCGGTGACGGCGTGGTCGTGGAGGCGCGCGAGGAGTGCGACGACGGCTCGACCGCCGGCGAGGACGGCTGCGGCGACTGCGTGATCGAGGCCGGCTGGTCGTGCACCGGCTCGCCCTCCCTGTGCGCCGAGACCTGCGGTGACGGCGAGATCGATCCGGGCGAGGCCTGCGACGACGGCGACAGCAGGCCCGGCGACGGCTGCTCCTCGAGCTGCCGCGTCGAGCCCGGCTGGAGCTGCCCCAACCAGACGTCGTGCCAGCCGATCTGCGGCGATGGCCGCGTGATCGCTCCCGAGGCCTGCGACGACGGCGGCACCGCGCCGGGCGATGGCTGCTCGCTGGTCTGTGCGGTCGAGCCCGGCTGGAGCTGTCACGGCGAGCCCTCGGTGTGCGAGCGCTGCGGCAACGGCGTCGTCGAGGGCAACGAGGCCTGCGACGACGGCGGCACGGCGCCGGGCGACGGCTGCACCGCGTGTGCGATCGATCCGGGCTGGTCGTGCTCGGGCCAGCCCTCGACCTGCACCAACAACTGCGGCAACGGCACCGTGAACCCCGGCGAGAGCTGCGACAGCACCGCCGGCTGCTCCGCGAGCTGCCAGCCGCTCCCGGGCTACAGCTGCGCCGGTAACGTCTGCCACCCCATCTGCGGCGATGGCATGCGTCTCGGCGCCGAGGTCTGCGACGACGGCAACGGCGGCTCGGGCGACGGTTGCAGCGACGTCTGCCAGATCGAGGTCGGCTTCGCCTGCAGCGGCTCGCCCTCCGTCTGCGCGGCGATCTGCGGCGATGGCCGGATCGTGGGCGGCGAGAGCTGCGACGACGGCGGCAATGTCTCGGGCGACGGCTGTAGCGCCGGCTGCGCCCAGGAGCTCGGGTGGCAGTGCAGCGGGACACCGTCCAGCTGCAGCGCGGTCTGCGGCGACGGGCTCCTCCGCGGCGCCGAGGCCTGCGACGACGGCAACGGCGCCCCCAACGACGGCTGCAGCGCGGCCTGCGCCGTCGAGCCGGGATGGTCGTGTACCGGCGCGCCCTCGATGTGCACCCGTCCCTGCGGCAACCATGTGCTCGACGCGGGCGAGCAGTGCGACGACGGCAATACGGCCGCCGGCGACGGCTGCTCGCCTTCGTGCCAGATCGAGAGCGGGTTCATGTGCGATCCCGGCGTGGTGCCGAGCATCTGCCGCCATATCGGGTGCAGCACCTGCCAGCCGGGCGGGCGCTGCTATCAGGCCTGCACCGGCGGCGGCTGCGACGGCGCGGCCCGGATCGCCTGCCCGACCGGCTGCGACTGCGTGATCGACTGCCGGCCGGTCGGCAACGGGACCTGCGGCGCCGACTGCGACGAGGCCCTCGGAACCGAGACCACCTGCGTCGTCCTCTGCGACGGCGTCGGGAACTGCGGCAAGACGTTCTGCCGCAACGGCGCCGAGTGCAGGCTGGCTTGCGATGCCAGCACCGGCGGGTGCGACTTCAACAACTGTCAGGGCGCCACCCTCAACTGCGGCAACGACAAGGGCTGCAACGGAGGTTGCTCGCTGCCGGTGCCGGCCTACTGAGCGCGCGTGCTGCCGGTCTACCTCATCCTGATGGCGCAGTCGCCCGATCCCGTGGCCGCCTGGCTGGCGCCCAGCCCGCTCGACTTCGAGCGCATCCTCGACGAGACGAGCGCGCTGTGCGAGCGCGCCGAGGCGATCGACGCGGCGGTGGCGCGGGTGCAGAACGCGGCCGCGCAGAGCTGGTCGATCACCAGCAGCAAGACGCCGGACGCGCTCGCCGTCGAGCCGATCCTCCTCCGCGATCATCGGGACGCGGTGCAGTCCCTCCGCGCCTCTTCGGAGCGGCTGGAGCGGATCAGCGAGGCGCCCACGGTGGCGCCGGTCGTCATCGGCGCCCGCGGGGAGCGCGTGAAGCAGCTCCTCGAGCGGACGCGCCTCTTGGTGCGGCGCTACGCCGAGATGCTCGCGTGGCACGAGCGCTATGTGCGGCCGGCGCTGGCGCGGCTCGAAGGCTCTCCGGCCCTCTCACCGCGCGCC
The DNA here is from genome assembly GCA_963803435.1 of uncultured delta proteobacterium. Taxonomy (GTDB): domain Bacteria; phylum Myxococcota; class Kuafuiibacteriia; order Kuafuiibacteriales; family Kuafuiibacteriaceae; genus CAWDML01. The sequence continues at coordinate 450,038 of CAWDML010000003.1, forward strand.
GGCTGGCCGCTCCCGCGCGTGCGCGCCTCGGACGATCCGCTCCCGCGCACGGCCGTGATCGGGATCGGGGGCGGCCTCGTCTGCCCCGACGGTCTCCGCGCCGACGGCTCGACAGTGCTCTTGAAGGGCGAGATCGCCTGCTACGGAGAGTCGGACTGCTCGTGCGTGCCGGTGCCGGTGGCGCCGGGCGCGGTGCTGGGGCCGTAGAGCTCCTCGAGGAGCGCGTAGGCGCGGCGGAGGTGCGGGATCACGATGCTCCCTCCGATCACGAGCGCCACGTTGAGCGACTCCTCCTGCTCGGCGCGGGTCGCGTCCAGGCGCCAGCTCTGGATGACGTGGTAGTTGATGCAATCGTCGCAGCGAAGCGCGGCGGAGACCGACAGGCCCATCAGCTCCTTCGTCTTCGCCGGCAGCGGTCCCTCGAGGTACGCGTTATGGTCGAGGTTGTAGAAGCGCTTCACGAAGGCGTTGTCGGCGGTGGTCACCGTCTCGTTGAGCCGGCGCCTCGTCTCGATGAAGCTACGAGCTCGCGGGCTCCGCTGGGCGGCGTCCTCCTCGCTCCGCAAGTATCGAGGCTCCCGCGCGGACGTCTTCATGACCGGCGGGCATACTGGTCACGGTACGGCGAGGCAAGTCACTCGGCGGTGGACGCGGTCGCGGTGGCGCGGAGACGGCGGCGGTCGCGGCGGCCCGGGCGGGCGATGGCGAGCCGGACGGCGGTCGCGGGGTCGGCCTCGTAGAGGTCGGCCTCCGCGTCCTGGAGGTCGCCGAGCTGGGGCGCGCGGCGGAGGGCGCGGACGCGGAGGGAGAGGGCGTCGGTGTCCTGGGGGGCGAGCCGGAGGAGCGCGCGGGCCTCGAGGAGCGCGTGATCGATGCGACCCTCGCGCAGCGCCAGCTCGCCGCGGGCCAGGCGGCCGGCGCGATCCTGGGCGGAGGCGACCGCGCCCACCGGATCCGCGCCCAGCTCGACCGCTGCGCGGGCGTCGATGCGGGCGGCGACCTCGGCGAGGCCGAGCGTGCGTGCGCTCGCGCGGGAGGCGTCGAGAATCGTTCGACGCCAACGCCAGCGACATCTCGAGGCGCACGCTCTCCTGGACGGCGCCGCGGCGCGCGAGCTCGGGGAGGAGGGTGCGGGCGCGCTGGAGCTCGCCGTGCTCGAGCATCGTGGCGATGCGTCTCCGCACCGGCTCCGGGCAATCGGGCGCCGCCGCCTGCCAGCGCTCGAGCAGGTCATCGAGGAACGGGCCCGTGTCGCCGCGGGCCGAGACGATCGCCACGCGCATCTCCAGGATCTCCGGCACGCCCGCATACCGCTCGGGGAGCGCGTCGAGGAGCTGCTGCGCCTCGTCGAGCCGGCTCAGGGCGATCAGTACGCCGGCGCGCGCCGCGGTGAAGCGATGGCCGACCAGCTTCTCGTAGAGCACCTCCGCACGCTGTGCGTCGACGGTCTCGAGCGCCGTCGCCAGCCTCGCGCTGAAGACCGTGCGATCCGGCTGGAGCTGCTGGGCGGCCTCGAGTGCGCTCACGGCGCTCGCGCTCCGTCCGACCGCGAGATCGCGCGTCCCCGAGATCCACTGCGCGAGCGACTGCGCCGGATCGAGGAAGACGGCGCGGGCGATCGGATCGTTCTTCTTGTCGCCGAGCGACGGCGCCGGCGGGGGGCTGACCATCCCGTAGAGGACCGCTGCGGCGCGCCCGGTCAGCAGGCGCGCGTACGGGTTCTTGGACAGCGATCCGCGGAGTCGCGCCTCGAAGGTCTCGCGCGGCGTGGGACGGGAGAGCAGCGCCGCGATCTGTGCGACGAGGCGTGCCGTCGCCTCGAACGGATCGTCGCGCGGCGCTGCCGCCACCAGCTCGCGGCACTCTCCGTCAGCCAGACAGACGGTAGCCGCCAGGGTGAAGCGGTCCTTCTCGCCGGCGAGCGACAGCGCCAGGCGAACGTCCGCGCGATCGGGATCGAGGAAGCGCGGCGCCGGCTGTGCGCCCACCTGGCAGGTCACCTCCGAGAGATCGGCGAGGGCGGTTGCGATCATCGCGGTGAGGAGCCCGAGCGTCTCGGGGCGGAACCGAAGCGTCGTCTCCTCGTCGAGCGCGGGCGTGATGCGCACCGAGACGGCGCGCTCCTCCGCGATCCGCTCGGGCTCCGCCCATTGAACTCCCGCCGGGTCCCCGGTACACGCAGGGAGAGCGGTGGCGAGCAGGAAGAAGAGGGTGCTCCTCTGGAGCTTGGCCGTCGTCCTGTTCGTGCTGGCGAGCGGGCTCGGTGCCGGCTGGCTCTGGTTCTCTCGAAACATTCTCGCGGATCTACCGACCGATCTCTCGCACCTCAGGGGCTGGAAGCCGCCGACGACGTGCCGAGTATACGACGCTTCGGCGCGCCAGCTCGACGAGTTCTACCTCGAACGCCGGATCTGGGTCTCGATCGAGACGCTCCCCGACTTCGTCCCCCAGGCCTTCGTCGCGGCGGAGGACCGGAGGTTCTTCGAGCACAAGGGGGTCGACCTGTTCGGCATCGTGCGGGCGGTCTGGATCAACCTGACCACCGGTCGCACCCAGCAGGGCGGCTCCACGATCACGCAGCAGCTGGTGAAGAACCTGCTGGTGGGGAGAGAGCGCAGCTATCGGCGCAAGCTGCGGGAGGCCGTGCTCGCGTACCGGCTCGAGCGCGAGCTCGACAAGGAGCACATCCTCGAGCTGTACCTCAACTACGTCTACCTCGGCGCCGGCAACTACGGCGTGGAGGCCGCCGCCCGCGACTACTTCGGCGTGCCAGCCTCGGCGCTCAACCCGGGACAGGCCGCGATGATCGCAGGGCTGGTGCCGGCGCCGGCGCGGTACTCTCCGCGCCCGCACCCCGACGTCGCCGAGGAGCGGCGCCGACTGGTGCTCGACCGGATGGTGGCCGACGGCTACCTGGAGGTGAAGGAGGCGCAGGAGTTCCTCGACGATCCCGTCTTCTACAAGCCGGAGGCGCAGGAGAGCAGCCGCATCGGCCTCGCCTACACCACCCAGGTGCGCCGCGAGCTGCGGCGGCTGCTCGGCGCCGAGTGGATCGTGAGCGCCGGACTTCGCGTGGAGACGCCGCTCGATCTGCGCCTCCAGGAGGTGGCCGAGGGGGCCGTGCTGAAGGCAATCGATGCGCTCGAACGGCGGCAGGCGGCGGCCAAAGGTCCGCGCCTCCCCACCGAGGGCGCCGCGCTGGTGATGGAGAACGCCACGGGTCGGATCCTGGCGCTGGTGGGCGGCAAGCACGTGGGGCTGGAGGGCTTCATCCGCGCCACCCAGGCGCGCCGCCAGCCGGGGAGCAGCTTCAAGCCGTACGTGTATGCCACCGCGCTCTCGAAAGGGAAGACGCAGCTCGACCTGGTCGAGGACGGGCCGCTCAGCCTGATGGGCGCCGGCGGCAAGCGGTGGTCGCCGAAGAACTACGACGGCCGCTTCCGCGGTCAGGTGTCGCTCCGGACGGCGCTGGCCAACAGCCTCAACACCGTCTCGGTGCGCCTCGTGTTCGAGGCCGGGATGGACGACGTCGCACGCATGGCCCAACGCATGGGCGTCACCGCCCGGCTTCGCGTCGATCCCACGCTGGCGCTGGGGAGCAGCGAGGTCACGCTGATGGATCAGGTGCGCGGCTACGCGACGATCGCGCGGCTCGGTGTTCCGACCGACCCGGTGTTCGTCAATCGGATCCTCGACGCCGAGGGTCGGCCGCTCGGGGTGGCAGGCGGCGCCGTGGAGGGACGCAACACCCGCCTGCCGGGTCGGGCGCCTCCGCGGGTCCTGCCGGCGGGCGTGGCCTACGAGCTCACCGACATGATGCGCGAGGTGGTGCGCAAGGGGACGGCGCGCCGCGCGTACACCAAGCTGCACGATCGCGCCGGCAAGACCGGCACCACCAATGATTTCGTCGACGCCTGGTTCATCGGGTTCACGCCGCGTCACACCATCGGCGTGTGGATCGGCACCGACGGACACGCCTCACTCGGCGACGGCGAGACCGGCGGCCGCGCCGCGCTCCCGGCCTGGATGGAGATCGCGGAGGCCCTCCACGAGCCCCTCTACGACCGGTTCCCCGTCCCGGACGAGGCGATCCTGGTGAAGGCCGGCGACGAGTGGGTGGCGCTGCCGCGCGGGCGCGTTCCGGCGCGCGTGCTACCGGTGGAGGCGCCGGGGTTCGAGCCGCTGGCGGGGCCTTAGCTAAACCGTTCCGTTGTCGGGGAACGATTCGGACGTTTTCGGACCGGTTCTTCGGGCGCTCGTCAGAGCGCGTCCTCGAGCACCTGCGCAACTTGCCTTGCGACGTGCTCCCAGCCGAGCGCGTCACGCGCCCGGGCGATCGCCGCCTCCGGCAACGCGGCGGCCATCTCCGCCTCGACCGCCGACGCCAGCGCCTGCCTGAGCGCGACCGGCGACGCAGCCACCACCTGCACCGCGACGAGCTCGGGTGCGTAGAGCGATTCGAGCCGCTCGGCGCTCGGGCCTGGAAGCGCGGCCTGACGACGGCCGCACGCGGCATATTCGGAATCGCCGCCGGTCAGGCTCACGCACGCGTGGGCGGCCTGGATTGCGAGGACCTGCTCTTCGCGCGGGCCCGCGCCGAGGAACACCACCGGAGAGGAGGGGCGCGTGGCGGCGCGCATCGCCTGGACGAAGGGGGCGCCGGGACCGTCGCCCACCACGAGCAGCCCGGTGCCGCTGAGCCGCCGGTGGGCCTCGGCCAGCACGTCCAGGCGGAGCGATGGATCGAGCGCCGCCACCAGCGTCACGAAGCGCAAGCCAGGTTGCAGGTGGAGCCGTTCCCGTGCGGCGTCGCGGTCGCCCGGGACGAACGTTGCGAGATCGATCGCGGGCGGCACGATCGCGGCGTCCCTCGCACCCAGCGCGTCGACGGCGTGACGGGCGAGGGTCTCGGACGGTGCGATCACCGTCCGGGCGGCGCGGATGACCCCGAGCGCGGGCGCCGCCGGCAGGACGTCGCGGTCGAGCTCCACGCCGTACGGGATGCGGAGCGCCAAGAGCGAGAGCGCGACGCGCAGCGCACCGGGCTCGAGCGCGAGGTAGGCCACATCGGGCCGGTGCCGGAGGACCGCTGGGACGAGCGTGCGGAGGCCCGGAGGAATCGCGACGACGTCGTGCCCCAGGCGCGCCATCGCCCGCACGAGGGGGCTCTCGCTCCGAGTGAGGACGAGGACGCGCATCCCGAGGCTCGGTCCAAAGGTAGGCGGATCGTGGCAGAGGTGGTTGTTGCTCCGCTCGTCCTGGAACCGAACGGCGTCCGTATGTCATACTTCGCGCCGTCTGGCGAAGGATCGGTCCGACAGCGCCGGCCGCCGACCAGGCCGGAATACCACGTACCAGGCCGAGGCCTATCAAAACGGCGCCGAGCTGGAACCGATCCGCCCGCAGGATCTGATGGATCCGGACGCGACCGGCGCCCGGGTCGAGGGCGACTTCGACGGCTTCCACCAGCCGACCGCCATGTTCGACAAGGGCCAGTTCCTCGGGGAGCTGGCGGATCTCCAGGACGGCGGCCCGGACACCCGGGCCGCGGTGGAGACCGCCGACGCGCCCCGGGGCTGCCGGTTGATCATCGTGGCGGGCCCGGACCTGGGCCTCGAGTGGGGCTTCAAGCACCCGGAGATCGTGATCGGCCGCGATGAGGACTGCCAGCTCTCGCTCAACGACATCGCCGTCTCGCGCAAGCACGCCAAGCTCACGCTCGAGGGCCAGCGCTTCTTCCTCTCCGATCTCGGCAGCGGGAACGGCACCTATCTCAACGGCGCGCGGGTCGACGCGCGGGTGGAGCTCTCGCCCGGGGACGAGATCAAGATCGGCGAGCGAACGCTTCGCTTCGTCGAGCTCAACGAGGCGCCGGCCACCGCCGCGGCGCACCCCATCGGCCCCGGCGGCCGCGAGCCCCTGGTCGGGGATCCGACCGCGTTCGACGACGAGGACTCGTTCCGACCGCTCGGCGGCCGCTCGCAAATCGACGTCGACGCGGTGCACGCGAAGGACGAGCCGGGCGTCGTGGGCACCAAGCAGGTTCCGAAGAAGGTCGAGCCTCCGCCCACCCAGGGGGCGGCCCTCAAGAAGGCGGCGCTGGCCTTCGCAGGGATCGCGCTCCTGCTCACGATCGCCGTGGTCGCCTGGTTGATCTGGGAGAAGACGCGCGAGGATGAGACCGAGGCCGAGCGGATGGCCCGGTCGAAGCGCGAGTTCGTGCAGGGCGTCGAGCTGGCCAAGGGCAAGCGGTGCGGCGACGCCTCGGTGCTCTTCAACCGCGTGCTGGCGGTGCGCCCCGACTACGCGCGCGCCCGCGATTACCTCGAGTACTGCCAGCGTGAGCTGGGCGTGTGGAAGCAGGTGGACGGCGCCCGGAAGCTGGGCGATGCGGGCCGCTACACGATGGCGCTCGAGCAGCTCGAGAACATCTCCAGCGACAGTCGCTACGTCTCGGACATCATGCAGCTCAAGGACCGCTACCAGACCGCGATCGCCCGCAAGCTGGTCAAGGAGGCGCAGGGCTACTTCGAGCAGAAGGAGTACGAGCGGGCCCTCGATCTGGTGGCGCGCGCCCTCGAGCGGGCCCCCAACCTCGTAGAGGCGCGCGAGCTTCTCGATCAGATCGAGGCCGTGGCGAAGCGGCCGGCGCCCAGGCGCAGGCCCAAGAACGCGATTCCTCCGGTGCTGATGCGCGCTGTGGCGCTGTACAAGAACGCGCAGATCGGCCCTGCGATCGACGCCGCCGAGGCAGCCGGAGGTGCCGAGGCCGCCGCGTACATCGAGCGCATGAAGCGCGTGAAGACGTTGCTCGACGACACGCGCGAGGCGCACCGGCAGAAGGCCGGCGGCGAGATCCTCCGGCTGGCGCCGGCCGCCCTCGAGATCGACAAGGAGATCGCGGGCGGCGAGGGGAAGATCCACGACAAGCTGACCAGCCTCTACGCCGACGGCCTCTACCTCAAGGGCGTGGCGGTGATGGCGTCGGAGGACTACGTCGAGGCCTATCGCCTGCTCAAGGAGGCGACCCGCAAGAAGCCCGGGCACAAGCTCGCCGAGAGCCGGCTGCTGGAGCTGAACCGGAAGGCGGCCGACATCTATTACCGGGGCTACGTGTTGAAGGACACGGACAAGGTGGAGGCGCGCAAGATCTTCAAACGCCTCACGCAGATGACTCCGGAGTCGAACGAGTATCACCGCAAGGCGGCCGAGTGGCTGAGGGCGAACAGCGGATGAAGCCGGTCAAGGTCTACTACACACCGTGGTGCGGGTTCTGTACCCGGGCGCGGCGCTTGCTCGACGCGCGCGCCATTCCCTATGAAGCGATCGACGTCGACGGCGACACCGATACGCGCGAGTGGCTTTGCGAGGCGACGGGCCAGCACACGGTCCCCCAGATCTTCATCGGGGAGGAGTCGATCGGCGGCTATTCTGAGCTCAGCCACCTCGACTCGACGGGCGAGCTCGCGAAGAAGCTGGGCGACTGAGCCAGCGCGCCGGCCGCGGTGGGTGGTACAAGGGCCTCGGATGCGGGACTTCGCCCAAACGGTGGCGGCGGCGCAGGCGCTCGGGACGGACGTGGTGCGGGGCCTGGACGCCGCCCAGGTGGAGAGGAGTCGGATCCAGTACGGCGGGAATCGGCTCGCCGAGGTCGGGACGCGCTCGATCGCATCGATCTTTTACAATGCGATCACCGACAAGACGCTGCTGATCCTGCTGGGCGCCGCGGTGCTCTCGATCGTGGTCGAGCTCGTGGAGTCGGCCGTCCACACCGATCATTCACCGCACTACCTGGACGGGATCGCGATCCTCTGTGCGGTGGCGATCGCTTCGCTCGTCACCACGCTGAACGAGGCGCGTGCGGCCAAGGAGTTCAGGGCGCTCTCGAAGGTCCGCTCCGACGTGGGCGCGAAGGTCCTCCGGGAGGATCACGTGGTGCGGATCTCGACCTTCGATCTGGTGGTCGGCGACATCGTGTACTTCGACACCGGTGACCGGTTGCCCGCCGACGGCAAGCTTCTCGCCGGCGTGGACGTGCAGGTCGATCAGTCGATGCTCACCGGTGAGTCGATGCCGGTGAAGAAGACCGAGGCCGATCTCGAGCTTCTCGGCGGGACCATCGTGACCGGGGGACACGGCCGGATGCTGCTCGAATCGGTGGGGGCGGGGTCGGAGATCGGCAAGCTCCAGCTCACGCTGACCGAGACCGAGGAGGCGCCCACGCCGCTGCAGGACCGGCTGAGCCGGCTGGCCGATCGCATTGGCTTGTTCGGTCTCCTGGCCGCCGTCCTCACGTTCCTCGCCCTCGCGATCTCCGGCTTCGCCCGGGGGACGCTGCCGATGAGGTTCGCGCTGGGGACGGGCGCCCAGTTGCTCGAGTTTCTGATCGTCGCGGTGACCATCGTGGTGGTCGCGGTGCCCGAGGGGCTGCCGCTGGCGGTCACCATCAGCCTCGCCTACAGCGTGCGAAAGATGGCGAAGGCTAAGAACCTGGTCCGCAAGCTGGCGAGCTGCGAGACGATGGGCGCCGCCACCTGCATCTGCACCGACAAGACCGGCACGCTCACGCGGAACCGCATGAGCGTGGTCGCGGCCCGCGTGGGCGGGATCGACATCGATCAGGGTCCCACTCCGGGAGATCTGTCCGCCGAGGACTTCGAGCTCTTCGCCGACATCGCCTCCATCGACTCGACCGCGTTCCTGGAGACGCGGGACGGCATGGAGCAGTACGTGGGCAACCCCACCGAGTGTGCGCTCCTCTCGCTCGTCACCAAGTGGGGCGTCGACTGGCGGCGGCGGCGGTCGGGCGCCGAGATCGTCCACCAGTACGGCTTCACGTCCGACCGCAAGCGGATGTCGACGCTGGTGCGGCGCGGGCGCGAGCATTTCCTGCTGGTGAAGGGGGCCCCCGAGGTCGTGATTGGGCTCTCGGGTGATGTCGAGCCGTCGCAGCGCGAGGCGCTGCTCGCGGCCGTGAACGACTACTCGGCCAAGGGACATCGCACGCTGGCGCTCGCGTATCGCCGCCTCCCCGACCAACCCGACGAGTCGTTTGCGCGGCCCGAGGAGATGGAGCGATCGCTCTCGCTCCTGGCGGTGGTCGCGATCGCCGACCCGATCCGCCCCGAGGTCCGCGGCGCGATCGCGAAGATCCGCGACGCGGGCGTGGACGTCAAGATCGTCACCGGTGACAACCCGCTGACGGCCCGGACGATCGCGGAGCAGGTCGGGCTGATCGACGCGGATGCGATCGTGATGGAGGGCGTCGAGTTCCGGGAGAAGACGGACGAGGAGTTGCTGCCGAACCTCGATCACCTGCGGATCCTTGCGCGCACCATCCCCAGCGACAAGCACCGCCTCGTGAACCTCCTCAAGCGATCGGGTCAGGTGGTGGCGGTGACGGGCGATGGGACGAACGACGCGCCCGCGCTCAAGGCGGCCGACGTCGGCTTCGCGATGGGCCTCTCCGGGACCGAGGTGGCGAAGGAGGCGAGCGACATCGTGATCCTCGACGACAACTTCGCCTCCATCGTGGTCGGCATTCAGTGGGGTCGATCGATCTTCGAAAACATCCGCAAGTTCATCCAGTTTCAGCTCACCGTGAACGTGGTGGCGCTGACGACGGCCTTCCTGGCCGCGGTCCTCGGCTTCGGCATCCCGCTCAACACGGTGCAGCTCCTCTGGGTCAACCTGATCATGGACACGATGGCGGCCCTGGCCCTGGCCACCGAGCCGCCGGGTGAGGAGCTGTTCCACCAGCCGCCCCACGGACGTCACGCCCCGCTGATCACGCGCAGCATGTGGATCAACATCTTCGTGATGGGTGGCCTGATGATCGCCGTGCTCTTCGCGGTGATGGAGACCGACTGGGTCGTCCCGGCCGCCACGCCGCATCCCGCGAAGCTGACCTTCGTGTTCAACACGTTCGTGATGATGCAGGTCTTCAACGAGCTCAACGCACGTTCCACCCGCTTCGATCGGGGCGTCTTCCGGAACCTGGGCGACAGTCCGCTCTTCCTCGTCGTGGTCATGACCACGGTGGCCGTGCAGGCGGTCATCGTTCAGTATGGCGGCACGTTCTTCCGGACGGTCCCCCTCGACCCGGACCTCTGGATGCGATCGTTGATCATCGGCGTCTCGATCCTGGGAGTGGGGGCGGCGCTCAGGGCGGGCGGCCGGGTGCTGCTGTGAACGGCGCGCCTCACCCAACCTACGGTGGCGGAGCAGCGCGTCACGGGTGACAATCATCGTCGAATGCGCTGGCGGCGCACGCTCCTCGTCCCCGTCGTGATCGGGCTCGCCGGCTGCTTCGAGGAGCCGGACTACTCGGGACTGGCCTGCAGCATCGACGCCCCTTGTCCGGCCGGCTTTGTCTGCAGCGATCAAAAGGTTTGCGTCCGGCCGATCGTCTTGAACGACGCCGACGCCGGCGGCTCGCCCGAGGATGGATCGCTCGACGGTGAGTGCCGGGTGGCCAGCGATTGCACCAACCCCGGGGCCTGCCAGATGGTCGACGCTCGTGTCTCCTGCGTGGACGGTGAGTGTCACTATCCCGCGATCGTGTGCGACTCACCGCCCCCGAACGAGTGCTTCGACAACGACACGAAGTACCGCAGCTATTCGGGCGTGGGAAGGTGCGAGGCGTCGACGGGCGCCTGCACGTACGCGGAGGTCGACGTCGATTGCCTCGACTGCAGCGCCTCGTGCCTCCTCAAGTGTGCCGGGCTCGTGTGCAACGAGAGCAACGGCGGCTGCCGGAGCGAGGGGCACTGCGTCCCCGAAGATCCGCCGAGCTGCGCCTACCAGGAGGCCCCCGACTCCACACCCTGCGATCTCGGCGGCGCCGGCGGGGGAGGAACGGACGGCTTCTGCAAGTCGGGGGACTGCGTCGAGTGCGTCGAGGACGCGCACTGCGACGATCTCAACGACTGCACCGAGGACCACTGTTTGACCGAGACCTCGACCTGCACCCACGCGCCGCTCTCCGGCACCTGCGACGATGGGAACGCCTGCACGACGATCGACACGTGCGTCGACGGCGGCTGCATCGGCGGCGAGCCGGTCGTCTGCGATCCGCCGCCCGGGCAGTGCTACGACTCACCGGGCGAGTGCGATCCCGCCGACGGCGCGTGCGTCTTCACGCCGAGCGCGCCCGGCTCGACCTGCGACGATGAGAACGTCTGCACCGTCAACGACGGCTGCCTCGACGGCGACTGCGTCGGTGGGAGCCCCCTCGACTGCGACGATCACGAGGCCTGCACCGACGACGGCTGCGATCCGCTCAGCGGTTGCACACATACTGACAACGACGATCCCTGCAGCGACGGCAACCTCTGTACCGTCAACGACGTCTGCAGCGGCGGTGCGTGCGCTCCCGGCGCGCCGCTCGACTGCAACGACGGTAACCCGTGCACCGCTGACGCGTGCGATCCGGCCACGGGATGCACGCATACGCAGGTCCCCGACGGGACGACCTGCATGTTCGCGGGCGGGATGAGCGGCTCATGCTCCCAGGGGACGTGCGTCGGCTGCACCGACGCGGCTGACTGCGACGACGGCAACCCGTGCACGACGGAGGCCTGTACCAACCAGATGTGCACGTACGCCAACAACACGAACACCTGCAACGACGGCAACGCCTGCACGTATGGTGACGCCTGCTCGGCCGGCCGGTGCTCGGGCACCGCGATCACCTGTACCAGCAATGCGTGTGTCACCCGGACCTGCAACGGGACGGCTTCGTGCGCCCAGACGTTCCACAACGGCGCCAGCTGCGCGGACGATGGCAACGCCTGCACCACCGACACCTGCAACGCCAGCGGCACCTGCACGCATCCGACCCGCGCCAACGGCGCATCCTGCGGCGGCAACCCGGCGAACCGCTGCTGCGGCGGGAGCTGTGTCAACCTCTCCACCAACCGGTCGCACTGCGGCGGCTGCGGCACCGCCTGCGATCCCGGCTTTGCCTGCGAGTCGATCGCGACCACCAACTCGTGCTCGAACCACAACGCCAACGTGAGCGGTCGTTGCCGCTGTAACGGCGCCAACGCGCAGTGCCCCCGCGGTCAGCTCTGCCGGACGGTCTCGCCGTACACGAACCGCTGCACGCCGGCGTCGGTCTCGAACTGTGCTTCGGGGCAGAACGACGTGATGCTGAACAGCTGCCCCGACTTCTGCCGCTACTGAGGTGGATTCGGCTCGACGGTGAAGATCACCAGCGAGTGCGGATCGAGCGCCGTCCAGGATCCGCTGAACAAGGGCTCGGAAGCGACCACGCGACCGGTCGCGGGCACTGGAGACTCCTCGTTCGCCACGATCGTGTAGAGCGCCGGCGGGGTCCCCTGGGTGGCGGTGCGCAGCGTGATGAGGCAGGTCCCGTCGGTGACCAGGCAGCCGAACGCGGCCGGCGCGTCGTGGCGGTGCGCGATCTCCTGGAGCGTCGACACCATTCGCTCGAGGGCGTTGGCCATCGCGTCGGGCCCGCGCTCACCCTCGAGCGCGTCGAGCCAGGTGGCAAAGAGCAGCTCCGAAGGCTCGCTGGTCTTGACCAGCGGGTGGACCGTGTCGGAGAGCCGCTCCCGGAGAATGCGGGCGTAGACCTCCTCGAACCGCTCGATCTCACCGTCGTGCGCGAAGAGGAGCTGCTCGAAGCGGTAGGGCTGACCGGCCCCGATCGAGGCCACCACACACTCCGCCGGATACCGACGCGTCACCTCGAATACGGGGCGCTCGTTGATCAGCGGTTGGACGCCCCGCATGACCAGCGGGGCGTCCTGGTCGTCGTCGATCGGGTACCAGGCGACGCCGTGACCTGCAGGAAACGCCGCCGACTGGAGGGACAGAGAGGTCGATCCGGCCTCGATCACCTGTGCGATCTTGGTCGCCGGACCGAGGTACGCGGCCAGTCTAGGCATGGGTCGCTCATACCCAATACCCAAACTCGGGTCGAGCGCGTCGGCTCAGCGGAGCAGCAGATGGGTCGCGGTGCCCGACATGGGGAGGAGGGCGTAGAGGTCATCGCCGGAGATCTGGAGCGATCCTACGCCGGCGAGATCGACGCGACGCTGGACCTGCGGCCGCCACCGGGCGCGATCCAGGACGGCCAGCCCGCCCCTATCACCACTGAACACCACGCGATCGCGAGTGGCGTCGTAGGCGGCGTCGACGATGTCACCGATGTCGGGGATGCCGGTGCGCCGGATCGTGCCGCCGAGCGGATCGATCTCGAACCAACAGTGCTTCGCGGTCGAGCGCTCCGAGCACTCCGCGAGGAGACCGATCGTGTCGTCGTCGACGGTGAAGAGGGCGCGCACGGGCGTATTGACCGACGGGGCACCCGCGCCGGCCGCCAGCGTCGAGGTGAGCACGGCCAGGTGTCCACTGGCGGGCGCGGCCAGGAAGGCGCGGTCGCTGTCGCCGCCTGGGAGGTCGACGATCGAGAGGAGCCGCGGCATGGTCGCCTCTGCGTCGACCGTCGCCAGGCTGCCGGCGCGGCGGATCGAGACGGTCATCATGTCTCCGTCGACCGTCCCCGCGACCACCCCCCGCGTCGAGCACTCGAGCAGCTCGATCCGTGACCCGAGGTCCACGGTCTCCACGATCGTACGCGCGACCGTATCGATCCGCAGGAGCTTGGAGCCGTCGGAGACGTACGCGGTGGCTTCGTCCGGCGCCAGCGCCAGGTGCTGGGCGTCGGTGACGCTCCCGAGCATCGAGCTGGTGCCGCCCAGCGGGTGGACCACGATCGCGTTGCGCGTGATCGCCCAAAGCTCGCGCTTGGCGGCCAGCAGCGCGAAGTCGCCCAGCGGACCCGACGCGATCATCTCGGTGCCTGCGGTGGTCGCGAACGGATCCGGCGTCACCTCGCGCTCGATCTCTGCGCCCACGTGGATGGTGTCCGTGACGTTGTCGCAGGCCGTGAGATGGCAATCGAGACGCGCCCAGTCGAGGTCGATCAACCGGCCGTTGCAGCACTTGGGCGGCCGGCCCACCACCGTCCCGTTGCCCTCGTAGATCTGAAACTCCAGCTGGTCCTTCATCATCGCGCTGTCGATCGCGCCGACCCACTGCCGCGGGTTCGGGCTAGGGTCGGTGCAATCGCGGTAGATCCCGAGCACGCACTCGTCCTGCTCGAGGAAGACGCGGCACGAGGTCCCGAGATCGAGGTCGGCGAGAATGAACCAGTCCTGCGCGAACGTGGTGTACGGCGGCAGGCAGCTGTTCGCGACCGGCAGCGGTGGGCCCACCACGTCGCGCGGGGGGATCGTCGGCGGCGGCGGGCTCGAGCACGCGAGCAGCGCGAGGCCGGCGAGGCATTCGAGCCTGCGGAGCGTGCCCGACTCCATGCGAGGGGAGAGTATCAGGGCTCTTCGGTGACGAGGGAGAGCTCGGGATCGGTCTTTCGGGCGTCGGGGGGCTTTCGGGCGGCGCGCTCGCGCTCGGCGGCGTCCTCGATCTCGTCGTCGCCACTGGGGAGCGCCTTGGGCTCGGATCCGCGGTCGGATCCGCGCTCGAGCATGCCCATGTCCCGCATCTTCCCTTTCAGCTCGGCCAGGTCGTCTCCGAGAATCACCCGCATCCAGGAGGCGGATCTCCTCGGAGAGATCCCGGTCATGGGAGCCGCTCGAGAGGGAGGCGACCTCCCAGGTGGCCTCGGCCTCGGCCTCGGCCCGCTCGATCTTGGCCTCGAGCTTCTCGAGTCGCTCGAAGGCGCTGCTCTCGCCGGCCGCCGCCAGCGTCGCCGCCACGTGGCGCTGGGCCTCCGCGCGCTTGGCGCGGGCCAGCAGGATCTGGCGCTTTCGCTTGGTCTCGTCGAGCTTCGAGGTCAGCTCGGTCAGCGCCTTCTTGAGCTCGTCGACCGCGGCGCGCTGGGAGTCCAGCTGCTCCTCGAACTGCATCGCGGCCTTGCTGTGCTCCTTCTTCTTCGCGAGCGCCTCGACCGCGAGATCGTCTCGCGCCGCCCGCACCGCGGACATCGCCTTCTTCTCCCAGTCGGTGGACTTGGCCAGCTGGGCCTCGTGATGTTTCTGGAGCCGCTTCTCATCGGCGATCGACATCGCGACCCGGCTCTTGGCCTCGATGATTTGCTTCTGCATCTCCTCGATGGCCGCGTTCAGCAACTTCTCCGGATCTTCGGCGCGCGAGATCAGGTCGTTGATGTTGGACCGGAGCAAGTCACTGATGCGCTGAAAGAGACCCATGTCTGTTTTTCGCCCTCCCCATTCTAGCATCCGAATGCCTCCCCAGGGCTCCACCGGTGACAACACCGAGGCAAGACGCGCTGTTCCGACGGAAAAGTGGCCATTCATAGCCCAATCCGAGATGGTCCTCACATTGAGAAACCGCTGGTTTTCTTGTCATGTTGCACCCGTGATGCGGGCCGGATTGGCCGCTGTCGTGCTCTGTCTCCTGCCGAGACCGGCCGGCGCCGAGGGTGCACAGAAGACCGCGAGCATCGTGGAGTACCTCCGGACACGGGAGGATCTGACCCGCTCGGAGCGGGCGCGCTGGACCGGCGCGGCGAGAAAGCGCTTCGGCGGTGCTGCGCTCGACGACGACGTCGACACCAAGCCCGAGATCCAGGTCGCCAAGGAGATCCTCTCCGCGGCGATCTTCATGCGCGCCAAACCCGACGATGGGGCGAGGGCGGCCTGGGAGGGATGGCGGGGCGCGCTCGGGTTCGTCCCGCCGCCGATCGCCGTCCACTACCAGATCCTCGCGCTCGAGGGTCGAAAGCCCCGGGGTCGTCCCATCGATCTCGCCTTCCACTTCCCAGACTACTACGTCGAGGAGATCGCGCCCGATCTGGTCGCGTACTGGGAGGAGGCGCTCGAGAAGGGCAAGATCCCCGACGCCGCGCTCCGTGAGACCCAGGAGGCGCTCGAGGCCACGCGCATCAAGATGCGCCCGCTGCTCCTCGACAAGCTGCGCCTCCTGGCCCGGCTCTCCCGCGACCAGCGCATCGAGACCGGCGGCCGCAAGGCCGAAATCGAGCGGGACATGGGCGCGATCGAGGCGGAGCTGCGGAAGGCGTTCACGCGAGTGGCGCGCCGCCCCGAGGTCCTCGATCCCAAGAAGCGCCCGTTCGATCGCCTCCGCATCCAGGTCGAGGACATGGGGCTGACCCTCACCGAGGAGGACCGTTTCCTCGATCCGGACGCCCCGCCGCCGCCCAAGCGCCCCGTGCCCAAGGTCGAGGAGCCGCCGCCGGTGGCCGAGCGCCCCGAGGTCGAGCCCGCCGAGCCGCCGATGCCGCCGCTCCCGGACCAGCGCCGGGCCGGCAATCCCACGCCCGCCGAGGATCCGCTCCACGGGCGGTCCTTGGTGGACCTGGTCAGCGCGTACGGCCGGCGCCTGCGCGCGCTGGTGGAAGGCTGGCTGGGGACGCCGTATCGATTTGGGAGCGATCGGCCCCGCGAAGGCACGGATTGCTCCGGATTCACGCAGCGAGTCTTCAGGGAGGGGTTCAGTCTCGACCTCCCGCGCGTCAGCGTCGACCAGTTTCGGGTGGGGGCCTCGGTCCGTCTCGACGACCTGCGTCCGGGCGATCTCGTCTTCTTCGACGTGTACGACGTCGGCCGGGTCAGCCATGTGGGAATCTACGCAGGAGAGGGGAAGTTTGCGCACGCGAGCACGAGCCGTGGCGTAGTCTACGACGAGCTTCGTTCGCGATACTTCCGTCGCGCCTATCGAGGCGCGCGCCGAGTGCTCGCCTATCCGAGGTGAGGTTTGTCGAGCGAGAGGAACTTTGTACCGCTGCTCCGATCGGGGCTGTTCATGCGCGTGGTCAAGACGGTGTTCGTCACCGTCGGGCTCGCGTTCATGATCGCGGTCATCTTCCTCTTCTGGGCGTTCAAGACCGGCCGCGCAGTGGAGATGGTGCGGCAGGAGATCTTGACCACGCTCCACGACAGCTGCGACGTCAACGCCACCTTCACCTCGCTGTCGGTGGACCCGATCCGGCGTGAGCTCGACCTTGCCGATCTGGAGATGACGCACCTCGACGGCCGGCCGATCGTCTCCGTGGACCAGGCGCTGGTGCAGCTCGAGCTGCTGCCGCTCCTCTACGGGCGCCTCCAGCTGGAGCGGGTGGCCGTGCTCGATCCCAAGGCCAGCCTCGAGATGATGGATGGCCGGATCCTCAACCTGCCCAAGTGTGTGAAGCCGCCCGAGGACACCGCGGCGCGGCAGCCGATCGCGCTCGGTGTCGACGAGCTCACGATCGAGCGCGGGCAGATCGACGTCTCGATCGATGACGTCTTCGACGGACACTTCGCCGACATCGGCGTGACGCTGCGGCCGGGAAGGTCGGGAGGCACCGAGCTGGCCGTCGGCGTCGACGACGGGCGTGTCGAGGTGAAGGGCAAGACGTTCCCGCTCCATCGCTTCCGCCTGCTCGGCCACATCGCTGGCGCACTGACCGATCCGCGGGCGTTGATCTTCGATCAGATCGACGTCGACCTGGCGCGCGTGAAGACGCACGGGCAGGGACAGATCGATCTGCTGGGCCTCTACTTCGAGTCGGACGTCACCCTCGACGCACCGCTCGACGCCATCCACGACTTCGTCGAGGGCGCCCCGGTCCTCACCGGCGACGTCCACCTCGACATCCATCCCCGCTCGACGATCGCCAACCCGCGGGCGACCGGGGAGGTGGTCCTCACCGGCGTCTCCGTCGACGGCATCGGGATCGGGGACCGCGTCGACGTCGACTTCAGCGCCAGCCGCAAAGGCGCCGATCTCAGCAAGATCGTGGCCTTCCTGGGCGAGGGCCGGGTCGACGGCAAGGGCAGCGTGAAGTTCGACGACAGCTTCCACGTGAAGGTGGAGGCCGACGCCGACCGGGTCTCCTTCGGGCTCCTCCTCGACACGCTCGGGGTCAAGAGCCCGTGGATCGACTTTGGGATCCGGAACGCCCACGTGGACCTGGCAGGTCCGATCCTGCCGCGCCTCGCGCTCGAGGGCGCCTTTGCCACCGACGTCGACGAGTTCTACGTGCGCAATCGCCCCTTCAACGCGCCCGGCCTCAAACCCGACGACGTGATCTTCCACCCCAACCCGATGCATGCCAACGGTCGCTGGGGCTTCTCGCCGGACGGGCTCCACTTCTCGGAGGCCCACGTGCTCTGCGGCGGCACCGAGGCCTACGCGGAGACGACCATCGACTTCGGCTCCACCGGTGGCTTCCGGATCGCGGCCAACCTCCCGCATGTCGACTGGGTCGACATCGGTCCGATCGCCGGTCTCTCCTTCGCCGGGTTCGGATCGATCTCGGGCGTCCTGGGCGGCAGCTACGACGACTTCGGCGCCAGCGGCACGTTCGAGATGGACGACGTCGCCATCGCGGGCATCCCGTTCGGACACGGTGCGGGCAACATCAGCTGGCGCGACCTCACGCAGCTCGAGTTCTCGGGCATCGAGGGGCGCCTCGGCCAGACCAGCTACAGCGGCTCGGTCGGGGTCGAGGTCGCGGGAGAGGTGCCGCTGTCGATCACCGGCGAGATCCCCAAGGGGCGGATCCAGGACGTGCTCGTGCCGTTCGGTGTGGACGGGAAGGCGTGGGGCGATCCGTCGGGCCAGATCTTCGCCCGCATCGATCTGCAGGGGCCGGTCGATCGCCTGACCGGTCCCATCGAGCTGACGATGGAGAACATGTCGATCGTCGGCGAGCAGGCCCAGCGCGGGAGCGTCATGGGCCGCATGGATCGAGGCAAGGTCGTCGCCGACGCGATCGAGATCGACAAGTATGGGACGCGGATCAGCGGCAGCGGCATGCTGGACCCCTATCGCGGCGACGTGCGGGTCTTCGCACGCACCCGGACGGCCCGCCTCAAGGACATCGACCTGGTGAAGACCCAGCAGCCGCGGCTCGACGGCGCCCTCGATCTCGAGGTCGCCATCGGCGGCTCGCTGCGCGGTCTCACCGGCACGGTGTCCGTCGATCTGGCCGAAGCCGCCGCCGGACCGCTCCAGCTCGGCGGCGGGCACCTCGAGGGACGGCTGGCCGGCGCGACGCTCTCTCTCACGGGCGCGCTGTTCGAGCGCACGCTCGGCGTCGACGGCAAGATCACCTTCGCGAAGAACCTGCCGTACGAGGCGACCCTCGATCTCGACGATCTTCCGGTGCCCGAGATCGTCGCCGGGCTCCAGAACCACCGCAACTGGGGCGGCGACGTGAAGGCCACTGCGAAGCTGAGCGGCTCGCTGATCGACTGGCCGAGCTCGGACGGGAAGATCGCGCTGACGCACGCCGAGCTGGAGACGCCGTCGCTGTCGATCGCCACGGCGGCACCGGCGCGATTCACCATGACGCGCGGCGTGCTCAGCACCAAGAGCATCGCGATCACCGGTCCCCGCACGCAGCTCTCGGCGAGCGGCCGGTTCGGCTCGGAGCTTCTCGACATGCGCGTGACTGGGCGCGTGGATCTGGCGGTCGTCGAGCTGGCGTCCAACTCGGTGGAGAAGGCCGGCGGTACGCTCACCCTCGACAGCGCGGTGCGCGGCTCGCCGCGGAACCTCAACCTGGTGGGCACCGGCCGGGTGGAGGGCGGCTTTCTCCAGTGGCGCGGCTTCTCCAGCCGGCTCACCGGCGTGTCAGCGGATCTCACCTTCAGCCAGTCGTCGGTGCTGATCGATCGGGCGCAGGGCCGCTGGGCGGGCGGCCGGCTGGGGATGACCGGCAACGTGCTGCTCGAGCGCTTCTATCCCAAGAACATGTCGCTCCAGATCGAGGTGGCCGGCGTCCGACCGCGCTTCACCTATCCGAAGGTCGATCTGACGGGCTCCGTGGACGGCAAGCTCACCGCCGACGGGACGTTCGAGCACCTGATCGTGCGCGGCGATCTGGGCGTGCGGAGCGGGCGCGTCCGACCGAAGATCAGCCTCTCCAGCCTGGTGCGCGGCGGCGAGTCGATCGAGGTCTACGATCCATCGGCGGAGACGGTGGAGCTCGACATCACGCTCAGGGCCGTCGATCCGGTGCGGATGAAGAACGATGAGGTCGACGTCGAGCTGGCGGGCTCGATCCGTCTGGTCGGCACGAACGAGCGGTTCGGCATGCTCGGCGTCGCCACCGCGATCAAGGGCGGTCGTGTGGCGCTGTTCGGCCCCGAGTACGAGGTCGAGGGCGGCACGATCGAGCTGGCCAATCGCTACCGCTTCGCGCCCAAGTACGACCTGATCGTCACCGCCGAGGCCTGCGACGCGCTGATCCGCGCCAACGTCGTGGGCACGCTCGAGCGCTTCTCGATCAACTACAGCTCGAACCCCGAGATGGACCAGCAGGACATGGTGTCGTGCTTCATCCGCGGTATCCGAGTGCGAAACCTCGAGCAGGACTTCGGCGCCTTCGCCGGCTCGGCGCTGCTCAAGCTTTCCGGCGTCGATCGCGAGGTGAAGAAGGTGATCCCGATCGATCAGATCGACGTGACCACCGAGTATTCGTCCCAAGCGCGCGCCTATGAGCCGCGCGTACTCCTCGGTAAGAACCTCTCGGTGCTCGACCGGCAGATCCGGCTCGAGTACTCGAGCTCCTTGCTGAGGAAGGACGACCAGCGCGCCGCCGTCCGCGTCCGACTGACGCCGCGGCTCAACCTCCAGTTCGGCTGGGAGCAGTCCGAGGACGTTCCTCTCGGCGACTGGGGCCTGGACCTCAAGCAGCGATGGGAATGGTGAGAGCCCTCCCGTTCGTCCTCTTGCTGGTCGGACTGTCGCGCGCGGGCCTGGCCCAGCCCGAGCGGCTGAGCGGCCTGGTGATCGATCGGATCGACGTGCAGGCTGCGCCCGAGGAGGACGTGGCCCGGATCCTCTCACTCTCCGGGCTGGAGATCGACGCGCCGTACTCGCAGAGCCGCATCCGGCGGGCCGTGAAGGTGCTCTATCAGGTGGGGCGGTTCGAGAACGTCTACGTGCTGGCGTCACGGGTCGAGAACGCCGTACACCTGACGCTGAAGCTTCCCCCGCGCCCGCGTCTCCGGGAGCTCGCGGTCGAGCAGAGCGAGGTGCTCGGCTCGGAGGATCTGGAGCAGGCGCTCGGCTGGAAGATCGGCGACGAGGTCGAGGAGCGCGATCTCGCGGATCGGCGGGCGAGGGTGCGGGCCGCGCTGGAGCGCCTCGGATATCGACAGGCGGCGGTGGGCCTGGCGCTCTCCGCGATCGACGAGAACGGCGGCCAGAAGCTGATCGTTCGGATCGACGAGGGGCCCGAGACCAAGCTGGGCCGGATCGTCGTCTCGGGCCGCCCCCGGATGCCGCTGACCGAGCTGGGGCGGATCGTCGGGATCAAGGGCGGTGACGTCCTCGATCTGACGGCGGTCCAGAGCGCGCTCGGACGGCTCCACGACAAGTACGTCCAGCGCGGCTACCTCGACGCGAAGCTCGACGATCCCGCCGTCCGCGACACCGGGCGCGTGCAGGACGGCCATCCGATCGCGGATCTCCTGCTGGGCGTGGACGCTGGTCCTCTGGTGGAGCTGCGCTTCAAGGGCAATCACGCGGTCCCGCTGCGGGAGTTGATCTCGGCGGCCGGGATCCTCAAGGAGCTCGGCACCGGCAAGAGCGCGATCGCCGAGGCACGCGAGCGCATGCTGTCGCGCTACGAAGCGCGCGGATACTTCCGGGCGAGGGTCGAGCCGGCGGCGCGGACCACCGGCGACGGATCGCGAAAGCAGGTGCTGTTCTCCATCGACGAGGGGAGGGGCGCGCGGGTGGCCCGCGTGCGCTTCCCGGGCAACGTCGAGCTCGACGAGGGGAAGCTGCGCGACGAGGTCTTCGACGCGGTGGCCCAGACCCTCAGCGAGGACCTCGAGAAGCCGGGCGCCGATCCGAACACGATCGGCGCGATCATGGGCGACCTCTCGGTCGGCACGCGCGACACGCTCCAGCCCGGCAACGTGGCGCCCGATCCGGCGGCGATCTACGTCCCGCGCGCCTACGAGGCCGCCACGTCCGCGATCGCGGATCTCTACCAGGCGCACGGTTACCAGAGCGTCACCGTGGGCTCGCCCGTGGTGAAGGATCGCAAGGGCGGTGCCCTGATCGACGTCAGCATTCCGATCCAACCCGGCGTGCGTTGGGTGGTGGGCGCGCTCTCGTTCACCGGCAACGCGGCGGTGAGCTCGGAGCAGCTGTTCGGGCTGGCGAGGTTCCCGTTCGACCCCATGCGCACGAGCGCCGTGGCGCTCTCCTTCGAGCATGTGATCGAGACGCAGAGCGCCATCCGCGATCACTACCGGAACCTCGGCTATCTGTACGCCAACGTCACCTATGAGCTGCGCCAGGTACCGGTGCGCGGCTCCAGCGAGCCCACGCCCTACGTCACCACTTCGTCGACCGCCCCGCTCGATGTCCGCGAGATCTGCCGCCGCGCCGATCAGGCCGGCAAGGACACCTGCGACGTCGAGGTCAACTTCCGCATCGCCGAGGGTCCGCAGGTGAAGGCGCGCGAGGTGATCGTGCGCGGTCTGGGCAATACGCGCGAGGGGATCGTCAACAGCGAGATCGAGGTCGAGGACGGCCAGATCCTCACCGAGTCGAACCTCTCCACCACCCGTGACAACCTGCTGCGGGTCGGCGTCTTCGAGCGTGTCTCCGTGCATCCGATCGACGAGGAGCAGGTCGCCGCCGAGAAGGACGTCGTGGTGGAGGTGAAGGAGAAGAAGCGCATGTCGGCGGAGCTGGGCGCGGGCGCGTCGACCGAAGAGGGCCTGCGCGTGTTCGCCGGGTTCGGGGACGCGAACGTCCTCGGCAGCGCGCTCCGGTTCCAGATCAACGGCAAGGTCAACTATCAGCTCCCGCCGTTTCTGCTCCTTTACTCGGACGAGGCGCGCCGCGACATCGAGACCTTCTACGGTCAATTCAGCACGTTCCAGAAGATCGAATACGAGATCGCGGCCGGCCTCAGCTATCCCCGCATCTTCGGGCTGCCGCGCGGCTTCTCCGCGGGCCTCGATCTGATCGCGCTGCGCAACATCGATCCCCAGTTCGCCGAGGACGCGCAGGTCCTGACGCTGGTCGGCGACTACAAGGGCTACCGCCCGCAGCTCCTCGGCGGCCCCCGACCGCTCGCGCTCCAGCTCCGCGCCTCCCTCGAGCGCGCCAGCCTGCAGTGCAACCCGGCCAGCATCGCCGGTGAGCAGGCCTCCGACGGCGAGCAGTTCTGCACGCGCGACAACCGCGTCGAGGGCAACACGTTCTACACCACGCTCGGCCCCCGAGTGAGCTGGGACCTCCGCGACGACCCGATCGACCCCCACGCCGGCGCCTTCTTCGAGCTCGGCACCGACGTCGCGCTCGGCCTCGACCCCTCGAGCCCCAACTTCCTCGAGCTCGAAGGCCGCGTGAACCTCTATGCCCCCCTCGCGGATCGGATCATCTTCAGCGCCTCCCTCTACGGCGAGAAGATCTTCCCGCTCGAGGGCGAAGGCGCCGGCATCCCCGCGAACAAGCGCGTCTACGACAACAGCCGCATCCGCGGCTATCCGCTCCGCACCCTCCTCCCTCAGGACGTCGCCCTCGACTCCGAAGGCCAGCCCGGCTCCGCCATCTCCCGCGGCGGCCTCCTCTTCACCGCCCTCCAAACCGAGCTCCGCTTCCAGATCTACGGCCCCCTCTGGCTCGCCGCCTTCTACGACGTCGGCGACCTCTTCGCCGACGGCGCCTTCCACCTCACCACCGAGACCCGAATCGCCGGCGGCAAGATCGTCCGCTCCCTCGCCCAAGGCGGCGGCATCGGCATCCGCGTCTCCACCCCCATCGGCCCCCTCGCCGTCGACTTCGCCGTCCCCCTCAACAAGCGCGACCCCGGGGCCCAGGGGCTGACGATTCACTTCGCCGTGGGAACGTTCTGACCCCTTCTAACCCCGCCCGAACAGGCTCTGCAGACTTCGGCGGGAGGATCGCCGTGCCGAGGAGGCGCCGGGACAGCCCTCGTTGCCAGGGGCGCGTGGACCCGATCTACACTCGAAATGCTGGATGTTGCACCTGGATCGGCGAGACTCGTACCGTCTCATCCTCGAGGCGGGTCACGTCCTTCTCCGCTCCTCCACCGGCTACGAGCTCCAGGTGCGAGACCTGAGCGGTAGCGGGATCAGCGTGGTAGTCCCGGCGGCCCTCGTTCCCGAGCTCAGCGATCGGCCGAGCGTTCTCCACCTGGGGGCGGCGCGGCATCCGGTGCTCCTCGAGGTGGTGCGGCTCGTGCCCGACACGGAGCACGGTCACGTGAAGCTGGGCGCGCGATTTCGCAACCTCGACCTCGAGGGGGCCCGCCAGCTCACCCGCTTCCTGATCGGAGGATTCTCCGAGCGCGACCATCGGATCGATCGCCTGCTCTCCGCCGAACACATGGTCCGCTGGCGCGACCCGCGGATGATCCGGCGGCTCCTGACCCTCCACGCCATCCGGCGCGCCCTCCCCATCACGCCCTATATCGATGGGACTCCGCTCCCGGTCTCGCTCCGTCTCCAAGGCTTCGACGCCCACGGCTGCGCGGTCGTCGCGATCGTGGGCGCAGATCCAGTCGATCTCGAGCGCGGCCAGCCGCTCACGCTGGTGCTGGCAGGCGGTGAGAGCGTCTTCTTCTTCCAGACGATCGCGGTCCGGGCGAGCCGCGATGGGCTGTCATTCCTGGTCCCTGACGAGCTCTGCCAGACGGGGTTCCGCGCATCGCCGCGCCCGCGGATCACCCGAGAGAAGCTCCTCTCCATCAGCTTCGATCGGCCCCATCAGAATCGCGCGCGTCCAGCGGCGCCTCCTCGACGTGGGGGCTCGCGGGCTCTCGTTCGAGTCCGGGATCGGGGCGGAGCTGCTCCTCCCAGGGACGCGGATCCGGGCGAGCCTCGCCCTGGACGAAGGAGAGGTCACGGTCGACGCGATCGTACGGAGGGTCCAGAGCTCCGGCTCCACCAGCGAGTACGGCCTCGAGATGGTCGAGTTCTCCGACCAGGCCAGCCGCCGCCTGTGGCACGAGTTCGTGGTGCGGGAGGCGAACCCGCGGATGGAGTTCAGCAGCCCCAGGACCGCCAGCAAGGCGTGGCACATCCTGACGGCCTCGCAATACACGAAGAACTGGACCAGCCGGAGGCACCGCCCGCACCTGGCCCGCGCCTTCTCCTCCGCCTGGATGTCGATCCCCGATCGGTTCGGTCACGTGATGGTTGCGAACGACGACGTCCGATCGATCGGGACCGCCTCGGCCAACCTGCTCTACCCGAAGACCTGGATCCTGCACCACCTCGGAGTGGATCGCGGCGAACGGACGCTCAAGCAGCAGTTCGAGCTCCGATCTCTCACGCGGCAGCTCTACTTCGCCGCCATGTACCTCATCCGGCATGTCTACGAGACGAAGTACTTCGTGCTGTACGTCGAGGAGAACAACGCCTGGAACCAAAAGCTCTATCGTGGATTCGTCGACCAGTACTCCGGCGAGGACGACTCGCAGTATGACTCGTTGCAGGTCTTCCGCGGGGAGACCGATCGCCTGCGCCCGATCGAGGCGTCCGCGTTCGAGATCGTGGAGGGCGACGCCGGTGGGATCGAGGCGCTGGCGTCGCACCTGCACGCGAGCCTCCCCCCGATCCAGCTCGACGCCTTCGACTACTCGAAGGAGGAGCTGGACCTGGCCGACTTCGAGCGCTCATGCGCAGCGGCGGGCTACGAGCGGGGCCGAAGGTTCCTCTTCGCGAAGAGTGACGGGAAGCTGGTGGGAGCGCTCATCGTGGAGCTCGGGTCCGAAGGTGTGAACCTCTTCGGCCTCCTGAACTCCTGCCGCTTCTTCGATCTGGGATCCGGCTCCGCCGCGAAGCTGGAGCTGCTCGTCGCCGCCGGCGCCCTCTACGCGAAGGCCGGCAAGAGAAGCTTCGTCTTCTTCGACGAGACCGATGACGTCGACCCCTCGCTGGCCGACATCGGCCTGTCCCACGTGTCCGCCGGAGTGCGCTGGCTCGTGCGGGGTCAGACCGTGCCGGCCTGGCTCGGCTATGTCGAAGAGATGCTTCGGGTTAGCATCTAGCCGAGTGTCGGTGCGCAACGAGGTCCTCTACGTCGACGATGAGCCCGCCAACATCGCGGTCTTTCGGCGGCAGTTTCGCGACGCGATGCAGGTTCGCACGGCCGCGTCCGCGGCCGAAGCGCTGGAGATCCTGGAGTCCGAGGAGATCCCGGTCCTCCTCACGGACGAGAAGATGCCGAACATGAGCGGCGCCGAGCTGTTGACGGAGGTCCGCCGCCGCCACCCCGACGTGGTCCGCATGGTGGTGACGGCGTACGCCGACTTCGACGCGGTCGTTCGTTCCATCAACGAGGCCCATGTCTCCCGCTACGTCACGAAGCCCTGGTCGGTCCACGAGCTGCGTTCGATGCTCCTCGCCGCCTGTGAGCTCTACTGGACCACCAAGCAGAATCGCGCGCTGACCGAAGATCTGCTGCACAAGAAGCGGCTCGGCGCGGTCGCGAAGACCGCCGCCGACCTGGCCGAGGAGCTGGACTCGATCGGGCTCTGCTTCGCGCCGCTCGACGCCCTGGAGCGCACCGACCCCCGCGGGCTCGAGGACCTCGACGTCGCCTACGCGGCGATCGAGCGTCTCACGCGCATCATCGACGGCCTGCGTCAGTTCTCCAAGCGCTCCGCGTTCGATCGGAGCGCCGTGACCAAGGCCGACCTCAACGACGTGGTGAAGCAAAGCCTCGAGCTCCTCCAGATGTTTCCGGCGGTGCGCACGCTCTCCTCCATCGAGCTGGACCTGGATCGGGAGCGACTCCCCGTCGAGGTCGATCCGCGGCGTCTGAGCCAGGTGATCGTCAATCTGGTGCTCAACCTGATCAGCGACGGTGCACCGCCCTCCGGCCGGCTCCGGGTGGGTACCCACGCTCACCAGTCGCGCGCCCTGGTGTCGTTCGTCGGCGACGCCGTCCGGTTGTCGCGCGATGCCGCATCGATGCTCGCCACGGAGCTCAACGGGGGGCCGGCGCAGATCCGGGGCGCGCTCTGGTTGCTCCTGGCGCGGCGCGTTCTGGACGACTACGGCGGGGGGCTTCGTCTCGGTCGGCCCGAGGGTGGCGCCGGAATCGAGCTGTCCCTACCGATCGGTGATATGGAGCGATGATGGAGTGCGTGTCCGGCAGGGTCCTGGTCGTCGACGATGATTCCGAGATGAGAAACCTCCTCCGGAGGCGGCTCACTCGCATGGGCGCGGTCGTCGACGAGGCCGACAACTACGTGGACGCGACGCGCTGCCTTGATCGGACCTCGTACGATCTCGTCCTCTCCGACTTCAACATCGTCGACCAGACGAAGCTACGCGGGCATCTTCACGGGGGAAAGATCCTCGAATACGCACGTCGAGTGCAGCCGACCGTCCCCTTCTACTTCGTCTCCGGGCTGTTCAGCATGGTCACTCCCGAGGTCCAACGCCGGTATCTCGAGCTGGCGAGCGGCTTCATGGAGAAGCCCGTCTCACGGGAGAAGATCGAGGAGATCGTCAAGCTCCATCTGACGTCGGCTCACGCTGCGGAAGGCACACCGTGAAGGTGCAGCCCGCGTCGTGATTCCGGTACGAGAGTCGACCGCCGTGTGCCTCCACGATCCGGCGTGAGATCGCCAACCCGAGCCCGGTGCCGGCGGCTCCCTTGGTCGAGCAGAAGCCGCCGAAGATCCGGTCGCCGATCTCGGGGAGGACTCCGTGGCCGCTGTCCTCGACCTCGATCTCGGCTGCGCCCGACGGCTCCGCCCGCAGCCTGATCTTCACCTCTGCACGCGGGCCGGAGCAGGCCTCAGCGGCGTTCTTGAGGAGATTCAGGAGCACCAGCGAGAGCGCGGAGCCGTCGACGACCTGGTAGCAGGGTCCGTCCGCCTCGATGTCGAGACGCTGGAGCGACTGGATCCGAGGGAACGAACGGGCGAGCCCGACGGCATCTCGTATCACGGCGGACAGATCGTGACGGGCGAGCTCGAGGCCGAGGTCTTCCTGCCCGCGGCTGCAGAAACGCAGTGACTCGACCAGCCGCCGGTAGCGAGCGATCCCCTTCTTCAACAGCGCGAGCTCAGCGGAGAGATCCTCGTCGGTATCCCACTCTTCGCGGATGTCCTCGACCATCATCAAGACGCCGGCGATGTTGGCGAGCTCGTGCACCAACCCCGAGGTGAGCTGGCTGAGCGCGGCGGCCTGCTCCTCGCGGACGAGGCTCTCCGCGAGCAGGCGGTTCTCGCGCCTGAGCTCGAAGAGGGCGGCCGACTCCAGGATCGCGGCGAGCAGCTCGGGACGTCGCCACGGTTTGGTGACATAGCGGATGATCTTGCCCTCGTTGATCGCACGGACGGCCTCGTCGAAGTTGCTGTGCGCGGTGACGATGACGGCGACCGCCTCCGGCTGCCGGAGCTTCACCTGCTCGAGAAACTCGGTGCCGGACATCCCGGGCATCCGCTGATCGGAGAGCACGACGGCGAACTCCTGCCCGTCGATCAGCTCCAGCCCTGCGCTTCCCGACGAGGCGGTGGCGATGTCGAAGTGCTCGTCGAGGCCCCGTCGAAAGATCGCGAGATTGTCGGCCTCGTCGTCGACGTAGAGGACCTTCGGCCGGACTGGCCCCCGATCGGCCCCCATGCGTTAGTCTTACCGCGACCCATGCCCCCGGTGAACATCCAGCAGCGACTTTCTGCGGCCGCCCGCGACGACTCCCACCATCGGCCCCTCTCGATCGACGCGGCCTCCGCGGACGCAGCCCTCCGTCTCACCGAGCTCTTCGACCGAGGTGAGGTTGCGACAGTCACCGACACGATCCTGGATCAGATCGCGGAGCTGTGTGCGGTGCGGGCACCTGCCGAGAAGGACCTCGCGCCGCGCGTCTCCGCGCTCCTGAGCGGCCGGGATCCGCATGTTTACGGCGTTTGGGTGCACTACCCCTGGTCGCGCCGGTTGGTGCACCTGCTGCCGGAGGCGGAGTTTCATGAGGTCCGGACCAGCCGCAACCGATACAAGATCACCGCCGACGAGCAGCGCCGCCTGGCCCGCGCGACCATCGGGATCGTCGGACTGTCGGCGGGCCACTCCATCGCGACCACGCTGGCGCTCGAACGCACCGCCGGTGCGTATCGACTGGCGGACTTCGATCAGATGTCGCTGTCCAACCTGAATCGAGTGGTCGCACCAGTCGGCGAGCTGGGGATCAACAAGGTGGTCCTGACGGCGCGCCGCATGTTCGAGATCGATCCCTTCCTCGATATCTCGATCTTCCCCGAGGGCCTGGCCGAGGAGAGCTTCGCCCGCTTTCTCGACGGTGGGGGCCCGCTCGATCTCCTGGTGGAGGAGTGCGACGACCTCTACACCAAGGCGCGACTCCGGGAGCTGGCCAGGAGTCGTCGCATTCCAACACTCATGGAGACGAACGATCGCGGCCTCCTCGACGTGGAGCGGTTCGACCTCGAGCCGGAACGCCCGCTCCTCCATGGACGCATCCCTGCCCGCGGCTCGGAGGCCCTCCGGGGGCTCGACACCAAGGGTAAGGTGCCCTTCGCGCTGGCGGTGGGAGACTACGAGCGGATCTCGCCCCGGGGCGCGGCCACCATGGCCGAGATCGGTCGCACCGTGGTCGGCTGGTCGCAGCTCGGCTCGGGCACCACGCTGGGGGGCGCGGTGGCGGCGGACGCCGCGCGCAGGATTCTGCTCGGCGATCTCCGGCGCTCGGGGCGCTATTACGTCGACCTCTCGGAGCTGGTCTCGGACGACGTCCCCGATCGTTCGGCGCCGCTCCCCGAGCCTCCATCGCGGTTTGCGCCGGTGCCGCAATGGAGCTCGCAGGCGCTGACCGAGACGCTGCGGGCGATCCTGGAGGCCGGGGTGGCGGCGCCGTCGGGCGGGAACTGCCAGCCCTGGTCCTTCCGCCTCCGCGAGGACGGTGCGCTCGACGTCGAGCACGACCGCACACGCTCGCACTCGATGCTGGACTTCGAGCATCGGGCTGCGCATCTGAGCCTGGGCGCCGCGGTCGAGAACATGGTCCTGGAGGCCGGGCGTCTGGGACTCGCGGCCGAGGTCGAGCCATTTCCCTCTCCGGGCTCACCGGTGGTGGCGCGGCTCAGGTTCGAGCCGAAGCCCGGCGTCACGCCCGACCCGCTGGCCTCGTTCATCCACACGCGTGCCACGAACCGCCGCCTCGGTCCGCGATGGCCCCTCGAAGACGCCGCGCGCGGCGCGCTGGTGGACGCAGCGGAGCAGGCCTCCGCGACGCTTCACGTTCTCACCGATCCCGTCGCTCTGACCGCGATCGCGGGCGTACTCGGGGCGATGGAGCGCGTCCGCTTCCTCTGCGAGACGCTCCACAGGGAGCTGATCTCGGAGCTGCGCTTCAGCAAGGAGGAGGCGGACCGCTCGGGGGACGGGCTCGACCTCGCCACACTGGAGATGACGCCATCCGATCGCGCCGCGCTGCGCGTGCTGAGGCAGTGGCGGGTGGCGAGCGTCCTCCGGCAGATCGGGGGCGGCTCCTTCCTGGAGCAGAGCAGCCGGGAGGCCGTCGCGTCCGCCTCCGCAGTGTGTCTGCTGACGCGTCCCGGAGCGGATCTCCCCTCCTACTTCCTGGGCGGGCGCGCCGTCGAACGGGTCTGGCTGACCGCGACCTCGCTCGGGCTCTTCCTGCAACCGATGTCCGCGAGTATCTACCTGTTCGCCCGGCTCGAGCACGGCGGCGAAGGCTTCTCCCCCGAGGAGCAGGCGGCCATCGGGCGAGAGCGAAGGGCGTTCCTCGAGCTGTTTCCCGTGCCGGCGGGGCACGGAGAGATGCTCCTGTTTCGGGTCGCGCGCACCGATCCGCCCTCGGCTCGCTCGGCCCGCCGTCCGCTCGATCTCTGCTTCCGAGCAGGGTGAGCCGGAGGTCATCAACGTGACGCTCACCGAGAACCTCATCGCTCTCTACGTTGGGATCATCGTGATCAACGTCCTCCTCGCCGGCGGCCTCTGGTGGACGCAGCGCGAGCCGCCGTACCGACGTCTCTTCTATGTCTGGGCCGCCACGCTGATCGCGGGCGGAATGCAGGGACCGTTTCAGGAGGGAGCCCTTCCGATCAGTCTCAGCTTCACGTTCACCTTCGTGGTGAACCTCGCGCTGGCCTCGCTGGTCGGCGGGCTGGTCTCGGTGGTCTTGCCCTGGCGGATCTATCTGTGGGGCGTTGCGCTGGGAGTCGCCGCCAGCATCGCCGCCTCGGCCCTCGGTGGATCGTTCTGGATGGTCTCGCTGCCCGTGGCGGCGGCGGTCGCCGCACCGCTCGCCCACACCTCGATCAAGATCATCCTGCACCGGTGGAGCGAGGTCACCGCGTTCGGCAAGGGCCTGCTCTTCACG
Source organism: uncultured delta proteobacterium (assembly GCA_963803435.1). Lineage (GTDB taxonomy): Bacteria > Myxococcota > Kuafuiibacteriia > Kuafuiibacteriales > Kuafuiibacteriaceae > CAWDML01. The sequence goes on from CAWDML010000003.1 coordinate 481,367, forward strand.
TGCCTGGTCTTCTGCGGGCACAACCTCGACTTCCCCTTTCTTCGCGACAGGGCCGCCTTCGCGCCGCTCGGGTTCACCATCGCGATCCTGATCGAGTTCGCGCTCTCGATCACCGGGATCGCCACGGTGCTCGAGAGGGTCATCATCGAGCGCGCGTCCCTGCAGAAGACGAGCGAGAGCAAGGACCAATTCTTCGCCAACATCTCCCACGAGCTGCGAACGCCGCTGACCGTGATCCTGGCGGCGCTCGAGGATCTGCTGCAGCGGATCTCGGAGACGAACGCCCGCAATCAGCTCGGCATCATGCGCCGGAACGCCGTTCGCCTGCTGCGGCTGATCGATGATCTCCTCGACCTGACCCGGCTGGACGCCGGCGGCCTGCGTTTGACCATCGCGCCGCTGACCATGCGCGGCCTGCTCTCCAACGTCTTCGAGACCCAGCAGCCGCTCGCCGAGTCGAAGTCGATCTCGCTGGTGCTGAACGCGCCCAACGAGTCCGAGATCAAGGACCTGTTCGGCGATGCCCATCGCATCGAGATGATCCTGACCAACCTGGTGGGCAACGCGCTCAAGTACACCGAGAGCGGCGGCACCGTGACGCTGTCGATCGAAGAGCACCGCGACGGCGCCAGCGTCAACGTTCAGGACACCGGGCCCGGGATCGCGCCCGACGCTCTGCCCAAGATCTTCGACCGCTTCTTCCAGGTCGACGGGAAGGGACGCCGGAGGGTGGGCGGCGTTGGGTTGGGTCTGAGCCTGGCCAAGGATCTCGCCGAGCTCCACGACGGGCGGCTCATCGTCGAGAGCGAGGTCGGTGTCGGCAGCATCTTCACCCTGTGGCTCCCGAAGGGGAACGAGCACTTCCGACCCGAGGTCGTCGAGCGCCGTTCACGCTTCGATCCGAACAACCCGCGACGTCGTGGATCGGACACCGCGGCGGAGCCGGTCGGTCCGTCGCACGAGCCCCCGTTCTCACCGCTCCCGAACACCTACGATCTGCCGCCGATGACCAACCGGGCGCGGGTGCTGGTGGTCGAGGACCAGGATGATCTGCGCCGCATCATTGTCGAGCTCCTGTCCGAGAAGTACGAGGTGCTCGAGGCCCGCGACGGAGAGGAGGGCATCGCGGCCGTCAGGTCGGAGCGGCCGGACCTGGTCGTCTCCGACATCATGATGCCGAAGCTCACCGGGACGGAGCTCTGCCGGACCATCAAGCGCGATCCCGACCTACGGCCCACGCCGGTCATTCTCCTGACGGCCCGCCTCGGCTCCGAGGCGACCCTGGATGCCTACGCGCACGGTGCCAACGACTTCGTGGCCAAGCCGTTTCATCCTCAGGTGCTGCTGGCTCGCGTCCACGCGCAGCTCATGTTGCGAGCGATGAGCATTCATCTCGCCTCCCAGGAGAAGATGGCGGCGGTCGGTCTCCTGGCGGCCGGCGTCGCCCACGAGGTCCGAAACCCGCTGAACTTCATCATCAACGCCGCCGAGGTGCTGAGCGGGCTCCCTCTGAGCGCCGAGGATCAGGAGATGCTCAGGATCGTCGCGGACGGGGGCCGGCGGATCGACGAGATCGTCTCGGCGCTTCAAGCGCACACGCAGCCCTTCGAGAGCACGGCCGCCTCCGTCCCGTGCAACCCGGTGCAGGGGCTCCGCAGCGCCGTTCGCCTCCTCCGGCACCGGATGAAGGGGCTGACCGTTCACGAGCGGTTCGAGAGCACGCGCGACTCGCAGGCCGCGTCGGGGGCGATCAACCAGATCTTCCTGAACCTGGTGGACAACGCAGTGCGATCCGGAGCGAAGAACCTGTGGCTCACCGTCGAGGATCGCAAGGACCAGCTGATCGTCCGCGTCGAGGACGACGGCCCGGGACTTCCCAGCGAGATGCTCGATTGGGTCTTCGACGCGTTCTTCACCACGCGCGCGCCGGGCGAGGGGACCGGTCTCGGCCTCTACCTGGCGCGGCGCATGGCCGAGCAGAGCGGGGGTAGCCTTTCGGTACGTCAGCGGCCCGAGGGCGGCGCGAGCTTCGAGCTGACCCTGCCGGCCAGATAGGCCCGAGCGACGGATCGCGAGCGTCGAGGGTCGAGGGGACAACTGAACCGCGGCTCAGGGCGCGCGTTCTGACCCTTCGAGTCCTGCCCCCGGGCGAACGCCCGCGCTTGGGGAAGATCCACCCGGTGGCTCGTGCGTTGCACCGGGTGTGACCGTCGTGCGTGAGCTCCGCCGAGGCCCTCGAATCCCGATCCGCACCCTGCTGGTGCGGACGGTTCAGGGAAACCGGCTCGTCCGCGGGGACGTCTCGCTGTACGGCGTGGGATTCGAGCTGACGGCGCCCTGCTATCTCAGGCCGGGCCACAAGTTCGAGGTCCAGCTCTTCCTCCCGGACCAGATCCTCCGCCTGCGCGCGATCGTGACCCGGATCCTGCGATCGGAGCCCAGGGCCGTCGGGCGGCTGTTCGTCGGAGCCGAGCTCATCGGGCTCGACGAGCTGGCCGCCAACCCGCTGTATCGGTTCGTGGAGGAGTCAGCGCTGCTCCGGCGCCCCTTACTTCCGTTATAGTGCGCCCGACATGCCGCTTTCGTTCGAGCTCAACGGCACCCCACGGACGGTGACGCCGCCGGCCGGGTCCTCGCTTCTCCAGGTCTTGCGCGAGGATCTCGGCAAGGACCGCGTGATCTCACCCAAGGACGGCTGCGCGCCCCAGGGGCAGTGCGGGTGCTGTCTGGTCCTGATCGACGGCCAGCCCCGGGTCGCGTGCGCGACGCCCGCGGAGAAGGCAGAGGGGAAGGCGCTCCTGACGCTCGAGGGCGTCTCGCGCGAGGAGAAGGATCTGTTCGGCGAGGCCTTCGCGCGGGCCGGCGGTCTCCAGTGCGGCTTCTGCATCCCGGGCATCGTGCTCCGCGCCAAGCACCTGCTCGACGAGAACCCGAACCCGACCGATGACGAGCTGCGGAAGAAGCTCGATGTGCACCTGTGCCGCTGTACCGGGTACCAGCGGATCCTGGAGGCGATCCAGCTGGTCGCCCAGGTGAAGCGCGGCCAGCCGATGCCGCCGGCCGACACCAGCGGCCGCGTCGGCACCAGCCTCGATCGCTACGAGGCCGTGGAGCTGGCGCTGGGGGAGCGACCGTACGTCGACGACATGTACCTCGACGGCATGCTGTTCGGCGCCGTGCGGCTGTCGGATCACGCCCGCGCGCGCGTGCTCAGGATCGACACCTCCGAGGCCGAGCGGATGCCGGGCGTCCGAGCGGTGGCGACGTTCCGCGACGTCCCCGGGGAGCGGCGCTACGGCTTGATCGTGCCGGACTGGCCGGGCTTCATCGCCGAGGGCGAGATCACGCACTGCACCGGGAGCTTCCTGGCGGCGGTGGCCGCGGAGGACATGCGGCAGGCGAGGGCGGCCGCGGCGGCGATCCGGATCGAGTACGAGGTGCTGGAGCCGATCGTCGATCCGAAGCAAGCGCTCGCGCCGGACTCGCCGTCGGTGCATCCGACCGGCAACAAGCTGAGCCACTCGAAGATCCGGCGCGGCGACGTGGACGCGGCGTTCGCCCGCGCGGCGCACGTGGTGACGGAGACCTTCCGCACCCAGCGGATCGAGCACGGCTACCTCGAGCCCGAGTGCGCGCTCTGCGTTCCACACCCCGATGGCACGCTGGAGCTCTACAGCCAGGGCCAGGGCATCTTCGACGATCAGCGACAGGTCGCCTCGTTCCTGGGCATGCCCGCCGAGCAGCTCCGGGTCAGGCTGGTCCCGAACGGCGGCGCTTTCGGCGGCAAGGAGGACATGTCCGTCCAGCCGCACGCGTCGCTGCTGGCGCTGATGACCGAGCGTCCGGTGAAGGTGACGCTCACGCGCGAGCAGTCGATCCACGTGCACCCGAAGCGCCATCCGATCGAGATGGACTACCAGGTCGCGTGCGACGAGGCCGGACACCTCCTGGCGGTGCGCGCCCGGATGATCGGCGACAGCGGCGCGTACGCGTCGGTCGGCGCCAAAGTGCTCGAGCGCGCGGGCGGACACGCGTGCGGGCCGTACCGAGTACCGAACGTCGACGTGGAGGCGGTGGCCGTCTACACGAACAACCCGCCCTGTGGCGCGATGCGCGGCTTCGGCGCCAACCAGGCGGCATTCGCGATGGAGTCGATGGTCGATCGGCTCGCCGACGCCGTCGGGATGGATCGCTGGGAGTTCCGTTACCTGAACGCGGTCGAGGTGGGCGACGTCTTCTCCACCGGGCAGATCCTGGAGAAGTCGGTCGGCATCAAGAAGACGCTGATGGCCGTCAAGCCGCACTGGGACGCCGCGCGCAAGGCGAACAAGCCGGTCGGGATCGGCTGCGGGATCAAGAACAGCGGGATCGGCAACGGCGCCAAGGAGTGGGGCAAGTGCCGGCTGGTCGTCGAGGGCGGCAACATCACGCTCTACAACGGCTACACCGAGATGGGGCAGGGGCTGCTGACGATCCTGATCCAGTTCGCCAGCGAGATCACCGGGATCGCGCCGGAGCGGTTCATCGCCAAGGTCGACACCACGTTCGCGCTGCAGTGCGGTCAGACCACCGGCAGCCGCGCCACGCTCTTCGGTGGCAATGCGGCGATCCTGGCCGCGGAGAAGCTGAAGGCTGCGCTCGCATCGGCAGGGTCGCTCGAGGCCCTCGAAGGCCGCGTCTTCGAAGGCGACTTTCTCTGCTCCGACACGGTGCCGCTCGGCGCCCCGGTCGACAATCCGAAGACGCACACGGCGTTCGGCTATGCGACCCAGCTGGTGATCCTCGACGAGACGACCGGGCAGCTCGAGCGGGTGGTGGCGGCGCACGACGTGGGGCGGGCGATCAATCCGATCCTGTGCAAAGGCCAGATCGAGGGATCGATCCACATGGGCCTCGGCTACGCGCTCTCCGAGGAGCTGGTCTGTGACGAGGCGGGCCGGCCGCAGAACATGACGATGCGCGGGATCGGGATCATGCGCGCGCGCCACACGCCGCCGATGGAGGTCATCCTGGTCGAGGAGCACGAGCCCGAGGGGCCCTTCGGGGCGAAGGGCGTGGGCGAGATCGGCCTGGTCCCGACCGCCGGTGCAGTGCAAGGTGCCTTGCAGATGTTCGACGGCGTGCGTCGGACCGTGCTGCCGATGAAACAATCGGCCGCCGCCGAGCCCATCGTGGGCCGAAAAAAGAGCAAGGGGTGATGTAGCCCGGCCGTTTTCAGACCGCCCCTCGTCCGTTCGACCGCTGTCCTTCTCCCGCCGTTCGTGCGGTCATCCAGCCTATGGCCCCGCTCCTCCTCTCCGCGTTCCTGCTGGCCGGTGTCGGCCAGACCGCGGGGCCCGAGACCGAGGCCCTGGACGCCCGCCTGCGTGCCATCATGGAAGCGCCCGGGCTGACCGTCCGGGAGCTCCGCATCACGCCACGCTCGGTGACGATCGGGATCGAGCTCCCGGAGCGGACGCCCCTCGACGCGCTACCGGTGGACCTGGAGAACCGAGTCGAGATCGCGGCCGGCGCGGTCAGTGCGCTCCTCCCCTCGGCCCGCGCGATCCATCTCCTCGTCGCGCACCCGGGCGAGCGCCTCCGGCCGCCTCCGGTGCACGCACCGCTCACGGAGAAGGCGAAGGTGATCCAGACCGTGCGCACCGATCCGTCGCGCTTCCCCTTCGGACAGTCGCTCATCGGCAAGACGGTGGCGCTGAGCCCCGGCCATGGCTACGAGTACTACGACGCGCTCGGCGGGTACTCCACGCAGCGCGGGAACGTCCGGTGGACGGGCTGCGGCGACTGCCGCGGCATCACCGAGGACTTCGAGACGCACGAGATCGTGGTCCGGTACCTGGTGCCGCTCCTCGAGGGCGCGGGCGCGCGCGTCGTGCTGGTTCGCGAGCGTGCCTATTCGGACGACCTGGTGGTCGTCGACGACGGCGACCCCGGCTACCGCGAGTCGAACGGAGCCTTCGCCGCCGGCGTCTCGGAGGGCGGGAACCAGGACGACTACCGCACCGCGTTCGATCCCGGGTCGACCGCCGAGTGGACGCTCACCGCTCAGCAGCCGGGGAAGCAGCTGCTCTCGCTGTGGTTCGTCGCCGGGACGAACCGCCTGACGGACGCCGAGCTCGAGGTGGACGTCCCGGGCAGCCAGCACCGGTACAGCGTCGATCTCACGGGTTGGGGACGGCGCTGGACGCCGATCGAGCTCTTCGATCTCTCGCCGGGCGACGTGGTGTCGGCCCGCCTCTCGGCGCCGCTCGCCGGTGCGGGCGATCGCGCGCTGATCGCCGACGCGGTGCGGCTGGGCGCCGGGAAGCACACCACCAATCATCCCTGGTGGCAGATGAGCGCGCAGGACTTCGCGGCTTATCAGAACGCGCCGCCCGCAGTGCAGGCCTACAACGACGTCACGATCCGCCCGCGCTACTCCGAGTTCTACGGTGCGGACATCTACGTCGCCGTCCACAGCAACGCGTCGGGCATCGCCGACAGCACCGCCGCCGGGACGGCCACCTACCGCTACAACTGCGGCCTCTACGCCGATCACTCGAACGATCCGCCGCCCGCAGACTGCGACGATCCGATCGGCAGCGACAGCCTCCAGGCCCTCGTGCATCAGTCGTTGATCGACGCCCTGCGCACGGACTGGGATCCCGCCTGGGTCAATCGCGGGACGCTGGTCGCCAACTTCGGAGAGGTGCGCGAGCTCGACGGGATCCCGGGCATCCTCATCGAGACGGCCTTCCACGACAACGTCCGGCTGGCGGCGGGCAGCGCGCTGCGCGTGACCGACAACCAATCGCTCCACGATCCGCGCTGGCGGCGCACCGCGGCCTTCGGGATCTATCGCGGGATCAGCGAGTACCTGGTCGGGCAGGGTCCGCTGGTGGCACCCCCGCCGGAGGCGCTCTCGCTCCGCCACCTCGATCGCACGTCGGTCGCGCTCGCGTTCGAGCCGGTTCCCGGGGCCAGCGGCTACCGGGTCTACGTGGCCCAGGGCAACCGCACGTTCGACCAGGGCCGGCTCACCACCACCTCGACGATCGTCCTCGACGACCTCCTCGAGGACACGGCGATCGCGGTGAAGGTGGCCTCGCTCGATGCGGCCGGTGAAGGGCGATCGAGCGCCGTGGTGGTGGCGCGGACGTCCGGGCGTCCGGCGCAAGCGCTGATCGTGGACGCCTTCCAGCGCGAGGATGCCTGGGTGCAGGAGTACGACAATCAGCACGACACGGCGCTCGCCTACGGTCTGGCCGCCGGCGGTACCGCGTACGCATTCGACGGCGCCAACGAGCGCGCGCTCGCGTCGGGGCTGATCGATCTTGCCGGCTACGATGCGATCATCTTGGCCCTCGGCCGCGAGTCGACCGAGCACGGCGTGCTCACGCCCGATCTTCGGGACCGGATCGCCGCGTTCGCCCAGGCGGGCGGCGCGGTGTTCGCCTCGGGGAGCGAGATCGCCTACGCCCTCGATCTGCGCGGCGACGACCCGAGCCGGGCCTTCCTCGAGGACGTGTTCGGCGCCGGCTTCGGAGCGGACGACGCCGGGGCCGCCGCAATCGGTGGCGCGCCGGGAGCCTGGCTGGAGCCGATCACCTCGGCGCTGGTGTCGGTGTCGAGCGCTGGGATGCTCGAGGCCCGCTCGTCGGACGTGCTCGCGGCGAGCAGCGGCTCGGTCGAGCTCCTCTATGCAGGTGGCGCCGGCGCCGCCGCGGTGCGCAGGGACCACAGCCTACTGATGGGCGTAGCGCTCGACAGCGTCGCCGATCTTCCCACCCGCACCGCGATCCTCGGCGGCTGGCTCGAGAACGCGGTGGTGCTCGCGCCCGAGGATCTCGAGCCGCCCCCCGATGCCGGCGTCCCGCCCGATGGCGGCGCCCCTGGGCCGGACGCGAGCGACGAGGTCGACGGGGGCACCAAGACGCTCCCGGACGCCGCTTTCGTCCCAGATGCGTCCGACGCCCTCGACGCCGCGTCGCCCGCCGACGGATCGCTCGACATCTCCAACCCTGTGGCGGGCGGGTGCGGGTGCAGCGCCGCGCCGGAGCCTCGCGTCACGGGTCCGCTCCCCCTGGTCGGTCTGCTCCTCGGCCTGATCGCCGCACGACTGGGGTCGCGGAGACGGCGAAGGGCCGCGATGTAACCCCTCTGTGAGTGCGGTCCGCACTTCCGCGCGGGTCCGGTCGGAGTGATCGGAGACGCTTTGGATCGATCGATTTTCCTGGATAACATTCTCTTCTCCGGAACATGTCGGTCCAAGGGCTCGAAATCTTCTTTACGCATCGCGGCCCCCCGCTGGAAGCAGCGGCGGCCGGGGCACGCGCGATCTTTCCCGACTCGTGTGCCGTCTGGGTGGTGGACACCGCGACGTTGAAGCGGCCGGGCCGTCTTGCCACGGCTGACCTCGAGTGGCTCGTCCGCCAGCGGGCACCGCTCATGCTCGACGCGTCCGCGTCCTGGATCGACCTCACCAAGGCCGGCCTCTCGGCGGCGGCGTACCTGCCGATCTTCGCCAGCGCTCCGAGGTTCAATCTGGCGGGGCTGCTGGTTGAAACAGAGGCAGCCATCTCGCCGGATCTCTTTGAAAAGGCCGCCGAATATGCGGGGCGAATCGGCGACGTCTTGCTGTCGCGGATCTTGGGGTTCCCCGACCACTGCCGACTCTCACGGGCCGCGTTCGAGGTCTGGCTCGACCGCTTCCTCGCAGATGCGCGCCGCATCGAGCGGCCCCTCGCCCTGCTCGCGGTCCGCGGCCTGGATGACAGCGCGCCCCTTGCAGACTTGCCAGCGCTGATCGGCGAGGTCGACCCGGGCACGCTGCTGGTCGCGCTACCCGATCGTTCACCCGAGGAGGTCCAGACGATCAGTCGCGCACTCGCGGCTCGGACCACGGCGCGGATCGGCGTGGTCAGCCTCACCGAGCTCGGCGCGGACGCCAGCGCCGAACGCATGATCCACGCTGCATGCAGCGCCGTCGGTGAGGGCCCCGAACGACGGTTGGAGCTCGCGCCCGAGCTCGTCGGGGTGGAACGCGCGCTCGAGGTCGATCTCCCGGGCATCTGGGGGCTCTTCGAGGCCCTCAACGATCGCGAGCGGATGGATCGCTTGCTCGAGTCGACGCTCCGGCACCTGATGGCGATGGTCAAGGCGACCCGCGGCATGGTCTGGGCCGCCGCGGACGGAACGACCGGAGGTGCCTGGCAGAAGCGCGTCGTGATCGACACTGGAGACGTGGCGCCGAGCGAGAGCGAGGAGAGCTTGATCGCCCGTGTGTTCGATTCGCGACGCACCGAGAGCGTGCCGGCGTCCGCGAGCCCGCAATGCTTGGCGATCCCGATCCTTCACGACGAGGAGATATTCGGCGTCCTCTTTCTCGGGCGCGAGGGCGAGGCGCTCACGATGAACACAGTGGGCGTTCCCTATCTGGACTCGCTGGCGGCACGGATCGGGCGTGTCTTCAAGGACGCCCGTGCGGTCGATGCGGATCGGCGTCGCGAGCAGCAGGTCGGCGAGCGCTTGCGCAAGGAAGCGATCGAGCTCCGGCGATTGCTACGAGCACGTACCGGGATGATCGGGAACGACGCTTCGATCAAGAGCGTCATGCGAAGCATCGAGCGGTGCAGCGCCGCAAACGTCCCGGTGCTGATCACCGGCGAGACGGGAACCGGCAAGGAGGCTGCGGCGCGCTTGATTCACCGTCTCAGCGGGCGGCGGGGCCCGCTCGTCGTGGTCGACTGCGGAGCCATACCAGGGAATCTGCTCGAGAGTGAGCTGTTTGGCCACGAGAGGGGTGCCTTCACGGGAGCCGAGGCAACGAAGGTCGGGCGGTTCCAGCAGGCCGACGGGGGCACCATCTTCCTCGACGAGATCGGCGAGCTGCCGCTCGAGCTTCAACCGAAGCTGCTCCGCGTGCTTCAAGAGTCGACCGTGAGACCCGTCGGAGGACGGGACGAGATCCAGCTCGACTTCCGCCTGGTGGCTGCGACCAACCGCGCTCTCGAGGTGATGGTGGGCCAGCGCCTCTTCCGCGAGGATCTGCTGTTCCGCCTTCGCGTGATGGAGATTCATCTGCCGGCGCTGCGTGAACGCGGCGAGGACATCGCGCTTCTCGCGCTCTACTTCATACGGCAGTACTGTATCGAGACCGGGCGCGAATTTCTGTCGCTCTCCCCCGAGGCACAGGCTACGCTGATGGCCCATCGCTGGCCCGGTAACGTGCGAGAGCTTCAAAACACGATTCGCCGAGCGGTGCTGATGGCGCCGGGCCCGGAGCTGCTCGCGTCCGATCTCCACATACCGCTCAGTCGCCCGCGACGTTCGGTGAGCGTGCCCTCACCCGCGCCGATCGAACGACCGTCTCAAACTCGCCTGGACACACCGGGGGGCCTGGAGGATGCGGTCGCCGACTGGTTCTGGGAGGTCTGGGTTCCAACGGCGACCGGTTCCCCCAAGGAGATCATCGAGTCGTTCATACTCCGCGCGGCTCTGCGGATCACGGACGGCTCGGTCGGAAAGGCGTCCGAGTTGGTCGGGATGCATCCCGATACGTTCGGAAGCCACCTTGAGAAGTTCGGAAAGGCCGCGGCCTCGCGCACGGTCCGAGGGAGCCGCCTCGGCGTGCTGCTCGAGGCCGAGCTGCAAGCCAACCTGGGGTCCCAGCCGCCTGCCGGTCCGTCTCTACTCGATCGGGTGTCGCACGCGCTGCTGCGGGAGCTTCTCGTGCGCTGCAAAGGGAACAAGAGCGAGATGGCTCGTGCCATGGGCTGGGGTCGCCAGACGTTGCTCCGTCACCTCCGGCGTCTCGAAATCTTGAAACCTCCCTCAGATGTGAACTCATAGGGACGATGGACGAGCATGCTCACGTGTCGGTCGTTCGAGCGAACGGCAGAACCACGATCATGATTGCCGGCGTCTTGGATGAGACGTCGCAGCGAGCGCTGGAAGCGGCGTTCGCGGAGCTCGATGATCTGATCGAGCTCAACCTCCGAGGGGTCAAGAGGATCAACTCATACGGGATCGGAATGCTGATGAAGCACCTCAGCCGTGTTTCGCGAGATCATCGGATCGAGTTCGTCGAGTGCTCCGAGATGATCGTCGACCAGTTCCAGATGCTCGATTTCGCTCTGTATGGTCGGATCAAGTCCCTCTTCATGCGCTACTACTGCTCGCGCTGTCGGAGGGAGGACGTGAAGCTGCTCGATCTCGAGCAGGACATCCGCGTTCGCGATGACGGAGAGATCATGGCACCCGAGTATCCTTGCAGCTGTACCGGCCGCCTGGCGGCAGACGAGTCACTCGAGTTCCTGGCCGATCATCTGGATGAGCGCTCCGCCTGATCGAAGAATCAGTCAACGATCTCCGGCGGGGAGATAGAAGCGACGCGCGCAGCTGTTGGACTGATCTGCGATCAGAAGCGAGCTCCCGTCCAGCTGGAGCCGCGAGAGGAAGCCAAACCGTGCTTCGATCCCGGGCCCCCCGACGCCTTCGGTGCCCTTCTTTCCAGTACCGGCGATGGTGTCGATCGTGCCGTTGGGGGAGATGCGCCGGACGCGGAAGTTGGCTCCGTCGTTGATATACATCGTGCCGTCCTCCGCGATGGCGATCCCGTCGGGCCAGTTGAGCATGGCTTCGGTCGCGGGGCCGCCGTCGCCCGAAAAACCCAGCACGCCGGTGCCCGCGATCGTCGTGATCACGCCGTTGGGCGAGAGGCGGCGGACCACACCGTTGACCTTCTCGCTGAAGAAAAGGTTCCCGGCGGCGTCGAGGGCCAGCGCGGTGGGCCACGACAGGCGCGCCTCTGTGCCCGGACCGCCGTCGCCCGAGTACCCCTTCTCTCCGGTGCCCGCCACCGTGGTCACGACGCCGTTCTCGATGAGGCGCACGCGATTGGCCTTGCTGTCGCTGACGTAGATCGCGCCGTCAGGTCGGATCGCGATGCCGTCGAGCTGGTCGAACTGCGCCTCGAGCGCCGGCCCGTCGTTGGGCGTGTCGCTCACCGTGCCGGTCCCGGCCAGGTTGCGGAGCCGCCCGTCTTGATCGAGGAGCAGCACGCGCGGATCGTGGTACGAGGTGATCACGATCCTTCCGTCGGGCAGGAACTCGAAGTCGATGGGGTTCTCGAGCGGGGACTCCAGGGCGAGCGCGCCGACGTCGGCGAAGCCGTGCACCCCGTTGCCCGCGACCGTGGTGATGACGCCGTCCTCCCCGATCACGCGCAGCCGGAAGTTGTTGAAGTCCATCAGATACACGCGGCCGTCCGGGCCGCGCCGCACCTCGGACAGCAGATCGAGCTCGGTCTCGGGCGCAGCGAGCCCGTCACCGTTGAAGCCGATGGCGCCGGTGCCGGCCAGCTCGCACAGCGTGCCTGGCTCCGCCGACAGGCACCGATCGGGCCCACACGCAGCGGTGGCGGCGGCGATCGCGATCGCTCCGGCGAGGATCGAGGCAGTGGCCAGCAGGTTCATGGGGCTACGGTTGGCTGCAGGTGCCTTCGTATCCTCCTTGGGCTTCCGTCCCGCAGCCCGAGTGGCAGCCGTAGCAGCGGGGCGTGTCGACACCCACGACGTTGCGATCGAGGTCGACCTGCTGCCAGGTCCAGTCGAGCGTGACGGGTGAGCTCCCCGACTCGAGACGCTTCATCACGGTCCACTGCTTGATGTCGCCCGAGCAGGTCGAGTCGCCGAACTCGTACTCCTCCTTGACCACGACGCCGCCGACCGGGATCGGATCGATGCGCCCTTGATACGGTCCGGTCGAGGGTCCGTCCGTCAGGATGCGGACGAAGTTGAGGTCGTGATCTCCGCTCTGACGGCAGTTGCGGACCTCGGTATACGTGGTCAGGTAGTCCGCCGGGAAGAACGGCTGGTCTTCGGTTCCACCCCCGTTGCACGCCGCCAGGGCGAGGAGAAGGCCGAGACCGGCAGAGCCGCGGGTGATCAGATCATGCATGGCTCATGGGAGCAGCACCGTGCGGATCACGTTGTTGCCCGTGTCCGCCAGGTACAGTCGGCCGTTCGCCCACGCCACTCCGAAGGGGAGCTTCATGGTGGCCTCGGTCGCGGGTCCGCCGTCGCCGTCGAAGCCTTTCACGCCGCACTGACCGGCGACGGTGCGGACGGACTTGTCGGGCGCGATCGCGCGGACGCAGTGGTTGTTGATGTCGGTGAAGTAGAGCGTGCCGTCGTCCCCGAAGGCGAGATCGACGGGTGTGTTGAGCAGCGCGTCGAGCGCCGGTCCGCCGTCGCCCGAGTATCCGGACTGAGGCACGCCGTCGACCGGCGGCTGGCCGGCGATCCGGTGGACGATCCCGTCGGTGTCGATCATGCGGATGAGATCGTTCGAGCTGTCGGCGAAGTACAGGTTGCCGTCCGGGTCGAAGACGATGCGTCCGGCCGGGATGGCGGACTGTCCGAACGGCTGGGCCATCCGCATCTCGGAGGCAGGGATCTCGTCGCCGGAGTAGCTCGGCGTGCAGGGCTTCGAGCAGAAGGTCGCCACGTCGCCGCAGGTCCACTTTCCGGAGGGTCCGTTCGGACCGGCCGGACACTGGGAGGGCTCGACACCCTGACCGCAGGGGCCGGGGCCGGCGGGCGCAGGCGCGTCGATGATGCACTGTCCGGCCAGCTTGTGAATGACCCCGGCGGCGTCGATGTACCGGAGCACCTGGTTGGCCTCGTCCATGATCACGAGGTTGCCGACCGGATCGAGCGCCAGGCTGGCCGGCAGGTCGAGTGAAGAGGTGAGCGCGGGGCCCTCGTCCCCGAAGTAGGCGCGCTTGCCGTCGCCGCAGGCGTCGACGATCTGACCGCTCGCGAGGTTCAGCGTGCGAACCTTGCTGTTGTGCCAGGCGGCGATGATGATGTTCTCACCGCTCGCGTCGAAGATGATGTTCGGCGGGTGATTGAAGTCGCCGTTCGCCGGATCGTCGAGGCTGCCGCCGAGCTCGCCGCGTCCGGCCACCCAGGTCAGCATGCCGTCCGCGTCCAGGTGCCGGATGCGATGGTTGTTCCAGTCGGAGATGTAGAGCGTCCCGTCGGGCGCCGGGAGCGTGTCCTGCGGGAGGCTCATCTTGGCCTCGAGCGCTACCAGCGAGGCCGTGTCCGCGTCGGGGTCATAGCCGTTCTCACCGCTGCCGGCGATCGTGCAGATGTTCCCTGGAACGGTGATGTCGCAGGCCTTCGTGCCGTCGCCGCACCCGGCGGCGCCGGCGGCGGCGATCGCGATGAGCAGCCCGTACCGTTTCATTTCACCACCTTCACGATCCGATCGTTGAGCGAGTCCATCACGTAGAGATTTCCGGTGGGATCGAACGCGATCCCGAAGGGACGCCGGAGGTGCGTCTCGGTCGCGGGCAGCCGCTCCTCCTGGTCGAGGCCGAGCTCGCCGGTGCCGACCACTGTCCGGATCACGCCCGAGCTCAGCTCGATGGCGCGCACGGCCCCGTTGTCCGTATCCGCGAAGTAGAGGTCGCCCTCCGGTCCGATCTCGAGGTCGCGAGGCGCGCTCAGCTGGGCCTCCAGCGCCGGTCCGCCGTCCCCTCCGAAGCCTTTGTCCCCGGTGCCGGCCAGGGTGGTGACCGTGCGATCGGTCAGGTCCATGACGCGGATGCGATTGTTCTCGGTGTCGGAGATGTACAGCTTGCCCTGGTCGAAGACGATGCCGCCGCTCGGATTCGGGTTGGATCCGAAGGCCCAGGAGAACTCGGCCTCGCGGGACGGTCCGTCGAGGTAGCCGGGCGTACCGTCGCCGGCGATGGTGTCGATGACGCCGTCCGTCCCGATCATGCGGATGCGCTGGTTCTGCTGATCGAGGATGTAGATGTTGCCGTCGCCGTCGATCGTTGCGTCGTTCGGCTGCTTGAAGAGCGCGCTCTCCGCGGGGCCACCGTCGCCTGAGAAGCCGGCGCCGCTGCCGCAGACGACGCTCACCCAGCCGGTGCTCGCGTCGATGCTGAGGAGCTTGTGGTTGTGCCAGGCGACCAGGAGGACGGATCCGTCCGCCTTCTCGAGCATGTTGGTGGGGTGGTTGAGCTGCCAGTCGGCGCCCGCGGCGCCGCCGGGCTTGACGCCGCCGAGCGGCCCGTCGCCCGGGAACACGGGATTGGTCCAGCCGACCACGCTCTCGATGACGTCGTCCTCGCGGACCTTCCGGACCAGGTAGTTGTTGAAGTCGCTCAGCCAGGCGGTGCCGTCCACGAGGAACACGAGGTCTTGAACCTGGTTGAACTTGGTCTCCCAGCGGGCCAGGCCGTCGCCGTTGAAGCCTTCCTCACCCTTGAGCCCGGCCCAGGTACAGGCGGCGCCGGACTTGGCGTTCGCGCAGGGATCGCCGCCGCCGCCGCACGCAAAGAGCGCCGAGGTCAGGACGACCGCCATCCACGTCTTCAAGCTCGCTGTCCGCATCTCAAATCCCTCCGACCGGTACCGGGTCGCCCATGTGGATCATCGTCCCCCTCGTGAGGGGGAACGAGGCGGTTTGACCGCCGACCGCCCAAACGCCCCCGAACGCGTCGATCCATACCCCGTGGAGGCTCTCGATGGTCGGGATACCGTCCACCTCGGTCCAACCCGACGGTCCTCGCCGGTAAACGCTGCCGTATTGCCCGACCGCGTAGCCGCCGTCACCGGACAGGCACACCCCGGTGAGACCCGCGGGCGCGGGCTGGGGCGTCCGGTCCTTCCACTCCGACCCCTCATACTCGACGAGGATACCGGTCGCGAGGCCCCCGACGGCCGCATATCGACCCGCGCTGCCGTGCACCGTGAAGAGCGACGACCCCACGCCCGTATCGCCCGGAGTGAGGCACTGTCCGTCCCAGTGGAGCGAGAGACCGCTCCCCACGAACCAGAGGTCATCGGCCGACAGGCCAAACGCCTTCCAGACCGCGCCGCTCGGAAGGCTCGCAGGAAGCGGGACGTCCACCCAGGTGTCGCCACCGTCGTTGCGCCAGATGAAGCCGCCCGCAGAGTCGGACTCGCCGCCGACCGCCCAGACGTCGTCGGCGGAGGCGCCCCAGATCCCGAAGACGGTGGCGGTGCCGGGCGTCTGCATCCGCGTGAACTGGGCGCCGTCGAAGCGAAGGATCACGCCGCCGTCTCCGCCCATCCAGATCGGGCCGCCGGGTACCCCGGTGACCCACCAGAGCGTGCCCCCGGTCTCGCCGGTGGTGAGGCGGGTCCAACCTGTGCCGTCGAAGTGGAGGACCAGCGGTCCCTGGCCGTCCCGCGCGTCGGCGCCGACCGACCAGACGTCGTCCGGTCCAGTTCCCCATACTGAAAGCAGTGCCCCGGGGAGGTCTTCCTGGATTGCCGTCCAGGAAGCCGATGTGTCGTCGCCGTCGCCTCCAGTGCACGCCGCGCTCCCCAGCGCGCAGAGCGCGAGCGAAGCGAGCCGTCGGATCTGTTGCGGCGATGAACGTACTCTCCACATCGCGCGTGCAGAATAGCATGCTCAACTCCGACGGCGCGACCCGACGTGGACCGTGCTCCCACCAGGTAGGTGCGGTGCGCCGGCCGACCTCGCGACCACTTCCGCGTGATCAGGCGGCGATCTAGGCTCGCTGGAGTGACCGAGCACCCGTTTCTGGACGCGCTCCGATCGGGCGCTCGAGAGATGGGCCTCGCGCTCTCCGAAGAGATCGCGCAACAGATCGAGACGCACTATCTCTTGCTCGCCAAGTGGAGCGCCAAGATGAACCTCACCGCGGTGAGGGACCCGGTGGAGGCGGCGCACCTGCACGGGCTCGACTCGCTGCTGTTCGCCGAGTGGATCGATCCGGACGCTGAGGACCGGACCGTCGACGTGGGCTCGGGCGCGGGCTTCCCGGGGATCCCGCTGGCGCTGGCGCGGCCGAAGCTCCAGATGGTGCTGCTGGAGCCGATCCGGAAGCGCGCCTCCTTCCTGCGGGTCGCCCTGGCAGAGCTCGACCTGCCGGGAGTGCGCGTGATCGAGGGCCGCCTCGAGGCAGGGGAGGGGAAAAAGGGCCCCTGGCCGGCGGATCTCGATCGTTTCCCGCGCGACCATTCCTCCGGTCGAGCTGGCGCGTCTCGCCACGCCCAAGCTGGCGGCCGAGGGTCGCCTGATCCTGACGTCCGGCGCGGGTGCCCCGGATCCGGCCGCGCTCGCCCGCTCGGGCCTGGTACACGTCGAGCGGCGGGAGCGGCGCCTGCCGGGGGGTGAGCTTCGGGTGTTGGATCTGCTCCGTCGTGTTGACCGAGCGTAGCTCGGTCGATATTCCGGCCGCCGTGGGAATCTTCGACGTCCTCAAGCGGAAGTCCCCGGTCGAGAAGCTCGCCAAGGCGGTCAAGGAGCCCTACTCGCAGCCGGAGTACCGCCGCGAGGCCCGGGACAAGCTGTTCGACATCGGTACCGAGGAGGCGTACCGCGCGCTCTTGATGCGCTTCACCGTGGCGGCCAGCGGTGCCATCGCCGACGAGGACGAGAAGCGCGAGCTGGTCGACATGCTGGTGTCGGTCGGCGGACCGGTGCTCCCGCAGATCAAACACTTCATCAAGACCGAGCAGAAGGTCACCTTCCCCGTGCGTGCGCTGGCGCGGATGGTCCCGAAGAACGAGGCGATCGCTTTTCTCGCAGAGGTGCTCCGCCAGTACGATCCCTCGGATCATCGGAGCGTCGAGGCGAAGACGACGCTCCTCACCAGCCTCGGCGACATCGTCGGCAGCGACGAGGCAGCGATCTTCATCCCCTACCTCGAGGATCACTCCGACGACGTGCAGTTCAACGCCATCGCCGTGCTCGAGCGCCTCGCGAATGCGGAGGCGCGCGAGCCCCTCGCGGCCGTCTGCTGCGGCGATGAGCACGCGCAGCGCATCCAGCGCCGGGCCGCGGAGGCGCTCTCGAAGCTCGAGTGGTCGGTGCGGGAGCGCTACGAGCAGTTTCATCCGGAGCTGAAGCAGGAATACCTGCTCGGCAAGAAGGGCCACCTGGTCAAGAAGGGCGCTTGAGCGCACCGGTCTCCATCGAGGTGATCGACGGCGGTGCGCGTCTCGACCAGCTCCTGGCGCGGCACATCCCCGAGCTCTCGCGCCGGCAGGCCCGCCGCTTGATCGAGCAGGGCGCCGTCTTTCTCGACGGCAAGCGCTGTAAGGTCGCCTCCCGCATGATCCCTCGCGGCGCCCACCTGGTGGTCCATCTCGAGCCCGCCGCCGCCGATCCCGCGCCGTTTCGGATCCTGTACGAGGACGAGCGGCTGATCGCGGTCGACAAGCGGCCGGGCGTCCAGGTGAACGAGACCGAGACCTCGCCCGTCCGATCGCTGGTGGCGCACCTCGGCGCGCTCGCGGTGCATCGGCTCGACCGAGAGACCTCCGGCGTGGTGGTGCTGGCCAAGGACGCGGCGGCGGCAGAGCAGCTGTCGGCCGCGTTCCGCGAGCGCCGGGTCGAGAAGGAGTATCTGGCGGTGACGATGGGGGCCCCGCCCGACGGCGTCATCGATCGCCCGATCGGGCGCGATCCCAAGCGACCGCGGGCGCGCACGGTGCGCGAGGACGGCAAGCCGGCGACCACGCGGATCCGCGTCCTGGTGCGCTCGGGCGACGCTGCGCTGGTCTCGGCCGAACCTCAGACCGGACGGACGCACCAGATTCGCGTGCACCTCCGCAGCGTGGGCACGCCGATCGCGGGTGATCTCACGTATGGCGGACCCGCGGCGCTGCGGATCGGGGAGGCGGTCGTGCGCCCCCAGCGGATGCTTCTGCATGCATTCCGGCTGAATGTGCCGTTCGGTGGACACGTCTTACGGATCGAGGCGCCGTTGCCGGACGACTTCAGGGCGCTCGGCGTCCACGGGCTGGCGTTCGACGCGTCTGCTGGGTAGCCTCTACCGCCATGAACGCGCGCGCGACTCTCTCGTTCCTCACGACGCTCGCCTTCGCGACCCCGGCGCTGGCCGCCGAAGTCTCCGATGAGGACAAGGCGAAATACGAGGCTGCGGCCCGCGAGGCGATCAACGCGACCGGCTCCGCCATCGATGCGTGCACCGATCGGTACATCGAAGAGAACCCCGGCACGCAGGGACAGGCCAAGATCTCGATCCAGATCGTGAAGGGCGGGGTGGTGAAGTCGGCGGTGGTGGAGACCGTCCTCACGGGCGCGCGCTCGCTGCGCGACTGTCTGGAGCGCGTGGCCCGCGGGTGGCGCTTCCCCGAGCCGCAGACCGACAAGCCGGACGCGCTCTCCCTCCAGATCCCGGTGAAGAAGGGGGCAAAGTTCAAGATCTACGCACCCGGCGAGCAGCCTCCGCCCGAGGCCGCCCAGCAGCCGCAGGGCTTCCTGCAGTTCACCCCGAGCTTCCTGCGGACCCACGAGTGACAGGAGTGAACCTTGCGTAGCGCCGCCACCCTCGCCAGCTTTCTCGCGGGCCTGCTCCTTTCGAGCAGCGTGTGGGCCGACCCGCCCGGCAAGGAGCCGGACGACGGCGACAAGCTGAAGAAGCCCGGTACCGTCCTCACGTTCTACGGCCTTCGCAAGCTCGAGCAGGATCCGGCGGTCTCCGACGAGGAGAAGCTGCACGAGTGGCAGGCGTTCATCCAGCGTTCGGCCGAGCAGGTGGAGTACGCCAAGAAGGCGGTCACGCGCTGGAAGGACGCCGCCAAGATCCGGGTCGTGGAGGCGGCCTCCAAGGCCGATCAGGATCCGAACCTGCTCCCGCGCGACAAGGTCGAGAAGTGGAAGCAGGTCGTCGACCTCTATCCCCGCAGCAAGGAGGGGCGCCAGGCGCAGAAGCGCGTGATCTGGTGGGCGGGCGTCGAGACCAAGCGGCTCGCCGAGGCTGCCGACGCTGTCGAGAAGGCGCGCAAGCCCAAGGTCGAACGGATCAAGGCGTGGCTCGAGGTCCTCACCTGGACCGCGAAGGGCCCGGAGGCGCGGGCCGCCGAGAAGCGGATCACCGACCTGCAGGATCAGCTGTACTCCGAGGCCAAGAGCGTCGACGAGATCGCGCGCGTTGCCAAGCAGACCAAGCTCGAGGCCTGGCGCGACGTTCTCAACGGCCGGCCCACCAACGCCCAACGGCAGCTCGCGAAGAAGCGCGTGGAGGAGCTCGAGTCCGAGCTCGTGCAGGACGACTCCTCGATCCGAAAGCAATAGGGACGGAGGTCAGCGGCGTCCTTCGCGCGCGGTCGCCAGCAGCGTCCGGTTCCGGTTCGAGGGCTCCAGCTCCACCGCGGTCTCGAGGGCCTCGATGGCCGCTACCCGATCGCCTCGCATCAGCGCGACCTCCCCCTGCTTGACGAGCATGTCCGCCGCGTACTGCCGCTCCGTCTTGTCGAACATCTGCTTGCGATAGCTCTGCCGCGTGTCGGCGTTGCTGAGCACCTGCCAAGCTGCATCGATGATCGCGTTGATCTCCTTCGCGATCGATTTGACGTCGTCGGGCGCGTCCCGGATCGGGGCCCGCTTGAGATCGAACTCACGCTTGATGGTGTCGTAGGCGCCACGATGGCTCCGGTGGTGGGCGCTCCAGTGGACGCCGAGGACCTCGAAGTGGTTCATGCCGCGGAGCAGCGCCAGCCGCTCGCGCATCTCCTTCTTGACGCGGACGAACGCGCTCGGCTCCCGGGCCATGCTGGTGTTCTCGCGGACCACGTGCTGGTGGCCGTCGGTGAACTTCAGCTGGCCCATGCTCAGGAGCACGCCGACCAGGCGCAGCGATGCCAGCCGCCCGATCGGGCTGCCGAGGACCGCATCCGAGATCGGACGGGTGCCGTCGAGCTGGAGCTGGAGGAAGCGCAGCTCTTTCTGCTGGAGCTGCATCGGTCCGGCGATGCGGTCGAGGTCGTCGACCGGCGCCACCCTCCGCGTCATGTTTTTGCCAAACAGCACCTCGAGCTCGTTCGAGCCGAGGGCCTCGTAGCGATGGCGGACGTGGTGCGCGAGCACCGTGATGCCCTTGGTCAGCACCAGGTCGGCGGCGCCTGGGGGTTCGCGCCAGGGGCCCCACTCGAACCGGCCGCCCTTGAAGCCGAAGGCGCTGCTGAGCACCACGCGGGTCTGCTCGCGCAGTCCGGCCGAGAGATCGGACTTCCGGATCAAACCGAGCGAGACCAGGGTACGGCCGAGCGACTTCTTGTTCTTCTGCGCCGTCTCCAGGCCCTGCCTCAGGCCGGCCTCGTTCAGCCGCTTGTTGTTGATCAGGATCCGGCCGAGCGCGTGGTTCTCGTCGCCCGGCTTGAGCGTCACGAACGCGACGCTGCCCTCGTGGAGCCAGACGCACAGCTTCCTCTTGTCCTCGGCCTCGACGTCGAGCACACCCCGGAGCGCGCGCCGCGCCAGGAACTCGAAGAGCTGGAGCACCGAGGTCTCGCCGAGCTCGGTCTCGTTGTCGATCCTGCGGAACTGGAGGTCGAGGATCCGACCCATCGTGAGGGGGGCGTCGAGCTTGCCTTTGATCGGCGAGAGGCTGCCGCTGGCGTCGCCGGCCTTCGCGGCGGCGTCGAGCGCGTGCTGGTCGAGATCGATCGACGCGTCGTCATCCTCAGGGGCCGGAATCTCTCCCGTCTCCGTGATCTGCTGGAGCTTCGCGATCACATCCTGGACGTGGGGCAGCATGAAGCCGACGCGACCGGCGTCCGCGAAGACGACCTCGGCCTCGAGCATGCACCCGAGATCGGTGTCGCCCACGGTGAGCTGCAGATGCTTCTTGCTGCGGAGCGGGAGCGGGCTCGACTCGACGAACAGGCCGCCGTTGCTCAGGTTGGTCTTGAGCTCGTGTGAGAGATCGGTGATGCGTTCGAAGCGCACCACGGTGCCGATCAGCTTCGGGGGTTGAGGCGGGCTCGCGTCGACGACCGGCGCGGCGGGCTCGGGCACGGGCTCGACCAGGTCCGAGGTCACGACCGCCGCGGGAGCCGGCGGGGCGCTGTCCGCGCGCGCCTGCGGTGCGATCTCCCCGACGATCCCCTCCAGCGCTTTCACCAGCTCGTCCTTCGACTCGATGAGCAGCTCGCGAAGCGGTGCGTGATCGGGGATTGCCAGCGCCACCAGCCCGCCGACGCGCGCCAGGATCTGGGCCTCGATGTTGATGGCGCGGCCCGCCGCGATCTTGAGTTGCACCCTGGCGCCGACCTCGCCGTCGGGGCCTCCGACCGCGATCAGGAGGCCGTGGCGCGCCTGGGAGAGGTACAGGCCCAGCAGGTCCGCCTCGTCGTGCAGCTTGACGACGCCGCCGCGGGTGACGCGGACGAAGCGCCGCGAGCGATCCTCGAAGATCTCGATCCCTTCGGCCGCTACGCCCGAGGGCGGCGGAGGATCGGGGGGTACAGCTTGGTCCGGCACGGCAGGGTCGACCTCCTCCACGGACGATACGATGCGAGGCACGACCAACGACGGTGACGGCGCCCAGGGCTCGAACTCGTGCTCGAGATCCACGCTCTCCAGCGCGGCGTCGGAGAGCGGTCGCGGCTCCATCGACAGGAGGTCGAGATCGATCGGATCGCCGTCGTAGGTATCGTCGGCGTCTTCGGTCGCGGGCGGTGAGCCGGGGATGCGGGACGTATTCCGCGGCCGTCGCGTGCGCATCGGTCGGTCGTAGAGGTTCAAGTCCTGCGTCCCATCCGGGAGGTCCTCGCTCTCTTCCGGAGGATCCTCGACCACGGTGGTGCTGCGATCGGCCGCCTGGCGGGCCGGCGGCTCGTCTGCGTCGGTCTCCGCAGGATCGGGAATCGACGGCATCGGGCGCATGTGGATCTTGCCGCTGGCCGGCTCTTCGTCGGTGATGTGGATCTCCGCCACACCCGTGCGGTGCGACGCGCTCTCGAACACCGGCATCGGTGCGATCACGGTGGCCTCCGACGGCACCGCGAAACGGCTCCGCTCGGCGGCCTGGCCCAGACGATCCAGCTCGGGCAAGACCGACTGCTCGAAGTTCTCGAACTCGAGCCCCACGAAGCCGTCGCGCGAGAAGACCACCACCGCCTCGGCGTCGACGGTCCACCCGACCCCGGGCGCCTCGATCCGGACGGCGAGGCCCTCCTGGAGCTCGAAAGTGCGGCGGGTTCGCACGAAGGCCCGGCCGCGCCCGAGATTGCCCGCGAGCTCTCGAAGGAAGTGATCCGTGTCGGAGAATCGAATCACGTCGTCGGCGCCGAGCTGCGCCGGCCTGCCGGCCTGCCTCGCCATCGTGCACGTGAATCCTAGCGTCGCAACGGCTCCGGGGCCAAGGATTGAACCGGCTCGGAGCCGTGTTGAGTCGGGTGGCTTTTTCGCGATAGCGTGGGGCCCGGCCTGGTCGGACCAGAGTCCGAGGACGCGGCCATGGCCGAACCCACCAACTCGAAGTTCTTCACCTACCGGGACGCCGACGGCCACCTGTACCTGTCCGACTCTCTGGAAGGCATCCCCAAGAAGTACCGGGAGCTCGCCGAGGAGGTGAAGCTCGGCGAGCGGCTGAAGCAGGCCCGCCAGCTGCCCAAGAAGAGCCTCAAGGAGGCGAAGAAGGTGCAGCGTGAGGTCGGCGACGTGCTGCCGTTCGTCAAGGACCTGGACCTGCCCTCTGTGACCGTGGGGTTCGCGCTTTCGCTCGGCGTCCTCTTGGTGCTTTCCATCGTCAAGAGGACCGGCAAGCTGCTGATCAAGCTGGCCTTGCTCGTGGCGATCTGCGCGCTGATCGGGGGGGCCTACCTCGGTTGGCTGCGCCGGGCTGCCGGCCTCGGCGACAGCAAGCTCTCCTCGCCGAAGGCCGTCATCGACGACGCCAAGAAGGCCGCCACCCAGTTTCAGAAACGGCTCGACGAGCAGGAGAAGACGCTCCACAAGATTGAGGAAGGCGCGCGATGAGCAGGAATCCCGTCGAGGTCAAGAATGACAGAGAGAACGGCCGGGTCGTCATCAAGTGGGACGACGGGACGAAGCTCGAGTACGCGCTCGACAATCTGCGCAACGCCTGTCCCTGCGCCGGCTGCCGGGGCCACAGCCCGGGCGAGGTCGAGCCGCCCCAAGTGCGCGGCGTGACGGTGGTCGGAATCCACGAGGTCGGAAGCTACGCGCTTCGCTTCGACTGGTCGGACGGACATACGACAGGCATCTACACCTGGGCGTACCTGGAAGAGATCGGTCGCGAGGCGGTCGTCTAGAGAGGGTGCCATGGCCGAGAGGAAGAAGAAGAAGGACGTCGTCGAGACAATCGTGTCCCTGCTCGAGCACGAGGCCCCCGAGCGCCGCGCGGCGGCCGCCATCGTGCTCGGGGAGCTCGCGGTCGACGCGGGTGATGCGCTCGAGGCGCTCCGCCGGGCGATCAAGCGGGCCGACGATGTGGAGCTGCGCGTGCGGGCCGCCGAGGCGCTGGGTGCCAGCGGCACCAAGACCATCGTGAAGGACCTGCGGCCGCTCCTGAAGGATCCCGACGATCGCGTGCAGAAGATGGCCAAACACGTGCTCGCGACCAGCGACGCCATCACCACCGAGGACATCGCGACCATGCTGGAGGCGAAGGACGATCGCCAGCGCATCGGCGCGATCGCGGTCCTGGGCGCGCGCGGTGGTCCCGCCGAGCGGCGCACGCTGATCCAGCAGCTGATCGGCTCGTCCAACCGGATCGGGGAGGCGGTGGTCGAGGCGCTCGAGCCGATGCTTTCGCATCTCGCGGAGCACGAGATGCACGGCGCGCTCGAGGATCTGCGGGCGCTGCTCACACCGGAGCTGCTCGCCGACGCCAACCTCGCGGGCCGCGCGGTCGAGCTGCTCTCCTGCATCGCCAGCCCTGAGAGCGCGGTGGCGCTGATCGATCTGGCCGGGATGGCGACCCACGCGGAGGTGAAGGCGAAGGCCATCACGGCGCTGCGGGTGACGATTGCGGGTAAGAAGCCGGAGCAGCGGGTCTTTCGTTTCCTCCTCGAGCAGCTCGAGTCCAACGAGAACGATCCCCGGATCGTCCAGGCCGCGGTGGACACGCTCACCGGGTTCGACGTCCCGTTCGCGCTGGAGCCGCGCGTGCGCAGCCTGATCGGAGCGGAGGCCGCCAACGTGCGGAGGTGGGCGCTGCGTGCCCTCGGCGCGCTCGACACCGCGCCCGCGGCCAAGGCCTTGGGCGCCGCGGTCAAGGACGGCGATCCAACGGACCGTGCCATCGCGCTGGAGGCGGCGCTGCTGACGCCCAACGGTCGCGCGGCGCTCGCGAAGTCGCTGACGTCGATGACCGATCCCGAGAAGGCGCGCGCGGTGGCCACGGGCCTCCGGGCTCACTCCGCCGACATCACGCCCTCGACGCTCCACATGCTGGAGGAGGCGGTGGTCGACACCGAGGCCTCCATCGCGCAGGTGATCATCGAGCTGTTGAAGCACTGCGGGCGGGGCGCCGACAAGGCGCAGGAGAGCTTGCTCGACAAGGCGATGCGCCTCAAGGCGAAGGGCCAGTGGTCGGACGCCGCCGAGCTCTTCAGACGCATCTGCCAGAGTCGGGACGCCGATCCGGAGGCGCGCTATCAGCTCGGCATCTGCGAGCTCAAGATGTCCAAGCGCAAGATCACCTCGGGAGGCACGCACGACGCGTGCGTCGAGACCTTCGATCAGCTCACACGCGCGCGCGAGTTCAACGTGGTCGACCGTCTCTCCGGCGAGACGATCCTCGAGCCGGACGAGCTCTACTATCTCGGCTTCTCGCTGGCGGAAGGGAAGGGGACCGCCCAGAATCTGGGCGGCGACATCCTCACCATCCTCTCGGAGCAGACGCGGGATGAGAAGCTGGCTCAGATGGCGAAGAACAAGCTCCAGCGGATGGGATGGCTGGAGTAGCGGATGATCGACACCACCTGCGTCGACTTCCACCGCGTGCCCGAGGGCGGTCTGGTGGTGCTCCGCATCGAGGGCAGCGCGGTGCGGGTCCTCGACAACGGACGGCGCACCGGGCCGCTGGAGCCGGGGATGGTGCTGGCCGTCGGGGAGACGATCGCGCTCGACCGGGGCACGATCGTGGTGGCGAGCGACGTGGTGATGATCGGCGGCCGCAACGGGCGTGCCCACACGTTCGTCGGTGATCGCGCGTTCCGCTCGTCGCCGTCCCGCGGGGACGTGCCGGCCCTGCTCCGGCAGTTCGAAGCCCTGGCCGAGGATCCCTTCGCGAGCATCGAGCCTCCCACCACGCCGTACGAGCGGGCCACCACCGGCGACTTCGCCCGGATGAACCTGGAGGTTCGTGCGGCGCTGGAGCTGTCGGAGCAGACCGCGCGCGCGCTGGGGGCGGTCCCGCTCTTTCTCTCGGAGGAGACCGCATTCGTGGCAATGGCGCGGGTCGACCTGCCCCGGATGATCCGGTTGATGTCGGAGCTCTCGCGTCCGGTGAACCCGCACTTGGTCCCACCGGAGGTCGTAGAAGAGCTGATCGGGCGCGTTTACGGCGCCGGTGGCTTCCTTCCGCCCTCCTCGAAATCCGCCTAGAATGCGCGCCGATGGCGAGCCTCAACGAGGTCTTCGAGACGGCCGAGACGGCCTTTCAAGAGCAGAGATGGGAGGAGGCGTTGCGCAAGTACGTCGCGGTCATTCAGGCCGCGCCGCGCTTCACGCGCGCCCGCTACCGGGTGGCGGACACGCTGCTCAACCTGGGTGATCCAGCGAAGGCGAAGGAGGTCTACAAGGGGCTGGCCTGGCACTACATCAAGTCCGGACATCCGTTGCTCGGACTGGTCGTGTGCAAGATGGTGCTCGCCCTCGACCCGAGCTACACGGACATGCTCTACATCCTCGCCGAGCTCTACTCCTCGGAGTCGGATCGCGTCGCGGACGTCGACCTGCCCGAGCCGCTTCCACTGCCCGACGGCGCGCCTGCACCCGACATCCCGAACCTCGACGCCCCCACGCTGCTGGAGACCGCGGCCAAGATCGCGTCCGACACCGATCCGATCACGGAGGTCCCGCCGCGGTTCCCGCTCATCCCGCTGTTCTCGCACCTGACCGAGGATGCGTTCATCAAGGTGCTCGGGAGCTTGAAGCTCCGCCGCTGCACCGACTCGCAGAACATCCTGGCCGAGGGCGAGGAGGGCGACTCCTTCTTCATGCTGGCGGACGGCGTAGTGCAGGTGTCGAAGAGCTTCGACGGCAAGGACACCGTCCTCGCCCACTTGCACCAGGGCGCCGTGTTCGGCGAGATGGCGCTGGTCTCCAACGCGCCGCGCGCCGCCACCGTGAAGGCGATGGGCGACGTGGATCTGCTGGAGCTGGCGAGGCACGATCTCGAGGAGCACGCGGGCGAGCTCGAGAGTGTGAAGCTGGCCCTCAAGAAGTTCACGCGCGGGCGCTTCCTGGCCAACCTGGCGGCGACGAGCCCGCTCTTCAAGCCGCTGGACAAGGCGGAGCGACGCGCGCTGATGCAGAAGTTTCAGCCGCAGAAGACGTATCCCGGCGACATCATCATCGAGGAGGGTGACGCCGGCAAAGGCATCTACCTGGTGCTGCGCGGCGACTTCAAGGTGACGAAGAAGGACGGCGCGAAGGCCGTCGAGGTGGCGACGCTCCGAGGGAGCGACGTCTTCGGGGAGATCTCGCTCCTCAACAGCTCGCCGACGACGGCTTCCGTCACCGCCACCACCATCGGCGAGATCCTGTTCCTCCCCCGTGAGGAGTTTCAGACGGTGATCGACGCCCACCCTTCGGTGAAGGCGACGCTCGATCAGCTCTCGGCCGATCGGATCAAGGAGCTGAAGAGCGCCGTGGCGAAGGAGCTGACCACGGACGACAGCGGGATCATGATCTAGGAGCGTGTAGCGCGTAAGCGCTCACGCGACCCCGGTCCGGGTCCCGGTCCCGGTCCGGGTCCCGATCTGAAGATGGCTGCCTTGAGTCAGACGCTCGCGACGGTCGCGAGCTTCGATCGGATCAAGTCCAGGCGTCGAAGTCGATCCGCCCAACGATCGATTCCAGACGAAACGACCTCCAAGAACTTCTGCTGGTCAAAGTGGACGCGCTACCGCAAGCTAGCTTGCATGGTCACTTTCGATCACGAGAAGCTCGAGGTCTACCAGCTCGCCGTCGAGTATGCCGACATCGCTGAAGAGATCGCACAAGAACTGCAACCCGGTCACGCTCACGTCCGCGATCAGCTTCGGCGGGCATCCGATTCCATCGTGAACAACACCGCCGAGGGCGCCGGAGAGTTCAATCCACCTGAGAAGGCTCGCTTCTGCCGGATGGCACTTCGCTCTGGCACCGAAAGCGCCGCCTCACTCCACACCTGCTCGAGGCGCCGACTCGCCAACGAGCAGCAGGTCCAAGCCGCCAGAGCCAAGCTCAAGCGCGTTGTCGAGATGCTCACGCGCCTCATCAAGTCGATGAACGCACGCCGGGCTGCATGATCGCCATCGGGACCGGGACCGGGACCGGGACCCGGACCGGGCTCGCGGTAGCGCTACGCGCTACACGCTCCTCGGGCTCAAACAGCACGGTCGACCGCGACGGTGACGGGGACCGCCTACTCGGTGGGTACGCGCTGCCAGATCGCGGACTGATCCCCCTCGTACACCGTGCTCGCGTTCTGCTTGAACGCGAAGCTGTACCGGATGAAGTACTGCTCCCGGATCTTGCGGATGCGGGTGGCCATGCACTCCAGGAGCAGCGGGTCGCGGGTGTTGGCCAGGGCGTTGTAGCGTGCGTCGTGGATCCGCACGCCGTAGCCGATCCAGCCCTCGGCGTGTCTGAGGCCCAGGACGTAGTAGCTATGGACGAAGGCGACCATGCCGGTCATGTGGACCATCAGGCCGCCGGAGACGTGGGAGGGATGCCGGGTTTCGTGCGTGCGCTGGGCGCGCGTGATGGGGAGCTCCGGTGACGTCGGCATGCGGGCCCGGACGAGGTTCTGGTCGGCTCGGATCTCCAGGATCTCGTCGATCAGCATTCCGTCGGGCCCATACGGGCAGTCGTCGATGAAGGCCTGCTCGAGAGGCATGACGGTCGGCCTAGCACGAGATTGACCTGTCTGGCTTCTCGTCGGAGCCTTCGGGCGGGTGTCGACCGTTTGGATCCCGATGATCGCCGTTGCGGTGCTGGGGCTCGGCGTCCTCGTGGCCGTCCTCATGGCGCTGCTCTACACAGCGGTTACCTTCGCCGTCTGGGTGATCGACCGGCGGGAGGCGGGCGTGCTCTCCGCCGATCCGACGGCCGCCGAGCTGGCGCGCCTTGCCGGCGTGTTCGGTCGCGAGCTGTTCGCCGCTACCTTCTGCTTCACGCTGCATCCCTTCGGCGCGCTCGACCCGCCGCCACCGAGGACGCGCGACCTCCGTGGGCGTCGTCCGATCCTGTTGGTCCCGGGCTACACCCAGATGCGGAGCAACTTCTGGTTGCTGGGGGCCCGGCTGTGGGCCGAGGGCCTCGGTCCTCTCTACGCGCTCAATCTCAAGCCCTGGGACGCCAGCGTGCTCGAGCACGCGGCGCGGCTCTCGGCCCTCATCGACGAGATCATGCACGCGACCGGCGCCCATCAGGTCGACGTGGTGGCGCACTCGATGGGTGGGCTGGTGGTGCGGGCCGCCGAGGCGGGCCGGGCGACGCCGCGCGTGCGTCGTCTCGTGACCATCGGAACCCCTCATCGTGGGACCCGGGTGGCGGAGCTGACGACGACGCCCGGCGGGATGGATCTGCGCATTGGATCGGATCTCATCGCCGCGCTTCCGCCGGCGGCGCCCGGGACGATCGTCGCGATCAGCAGCACGCACGACAACGTGGTGGTGCCGCCGGAGAACGCGCGCATCGGTGAGGGCGGTCGCGACCTGGTCATGGAGGACGTCGGCCACCTGGCGATGCTGATCGATCCCAAGGTGGCCGAAGAGGTGGCGAAAGCCCTCGGCGAGGACGTGCGGACGGCGGAGAAGGTGCTGGTCCCGCTGCCGCGCAAGCACGCCGTGATCGGCGCGGTCCGCGCGTGACGCGGGCGATCATTCATGCAAGAACCTGAGGTGCATGAATCGGGCGGGGGCTCAGCCGGATCCCCGCGTCCTCTCCGAGCGCTTCGAACGCCGCGTTCAGGTCGTTGGCGGAAAGGGCGGCGTGGGCCGAACCGCCATTTCGTGCGCTCTTGCGCTGAGAGCGGCCCGGATCGGCAAGCGAACGTTGCTCCTCGAGGTGGACGCGCCCGACTCGGCCGCCGCCTATCTGGGCGTGGCGCCCGCGGTCGACGAACCCCGTGAGGTGGTGAACAACCTCTGGCTCTGTCGCATGACTCCGGTCGGCGCGATGCGCGAGTACGCGTTGATGGTGCTCAAGTTCAAGGCCCTCTACAACCTCGTCTTCGAGAACCGGATGGTGAAGTACCTCCTGCGATCGATCCCATCGCTCGGAGAATTCACCATGCTCGGCAAGACCTGGTTTCACACCACCGAGACGATCTCCGGCGGTGCCCCCAAGTACGAGCAGATCATCGTGGATGCGCCGGCGACCGGCCATGCGATCACGTACCTCTCGGTGGCCCGCACGGTCGCCGAGATCGCGCCCAAGGGGATCATGAAGAACGCCGCCGAGCGCATGGCGCAGATGGTCGAGGACCCCGACCAGACCTGCCTGCACGTGGTGGCCCTCCCCGAGGAGATGCCGGTGAACGAGGGGGTCGATCTGCTGGGCGTCGCGCGGCGTCGGCTGAAGATGGCTCCGGGAGTCGCGATCATGAATCGCATGCTCCCGTCGCTGGCCGGGCCCGACGGCCGCGCGCTGATCGAGCGCCTGCGCGGGCGCTCGCCCTCGCCTTCGATGGCGCCCTTTCTGGAGGCGGCCAAGCTCCGTCTCGATCGCGAGGCGCTCCAGGCCGAGTACGCGTCTCGGCTCGTGGAGCAGAGCGGCATGCCGATGCTGGAGCTCCTCGACTTCAGCGCGCTCGCGGACTTCGGAGAAGGCGATCCACACGCGCACCCCGAGAATCCTGCCCAGGTGGCCTGGCTCGATCGGATCGTCGAGTCGATCGACCTCGCGGTCGAGACGCCCGACACGGTGAGAAGGGCCACGGATGCCTGAGCTCGACCGCCTCCTCGATCAGGCGCGCTGCGTGGTCTGCGTGGGGCCGGGAGGCGTCGGCAAGACCTCCACGTCCGCAGCCCTCGCGATGGAGGCGGCGCGCCGGGGGAAGCGGACGATCGTGCTGACGATCGATCCCGCAAGACGTCTTGCAAACGCGCTCGGTCTCCCGGAGATCGGCAACGAGGAGAAGGACGTCGGCGCGTACGCCTTCGAGGCGGCGGGGCTCCAGCGACCGGAGGGCCGTCTCACCGCGATGATGCTCGACATCAAGCGGACCTGGGACGACGTCATCAACCGCTACCACCCGGACCCGGAGCGGCGCGCCAAGCTCCTGGCCAACCGCCTCTACGTCGCCCTCTCCACCGCGCTCGCCGGCTCTCAGGAGTACATGGCGATGGAGAAGCTCTACGAGCTGGCCGAACGCCAGGAGGATCGGCTCGACACGATCATCCTCGACACGCCCCCGGCCAACCACGCGGTCGACTTCCTGGAGGCGCCGTCTCGGATGCTCAACGCGCTCGACAACGACGCCACCAAGTGGCTCATCGAGCCCTACAAGGAGAGAGGACGGATCACCCAGAAGCTCTTCGACGCCGGATCGTCCTTTTTCATCCGCACGATCTCGAGGTTCACCGGCGCCGAGCTGCTCGACGAGCTCGCGGAGCTCCTGGTGGGCTTTCAGGGCATGTACGACGGCTTTCGCCAGCGCGCCCGCGCGACCCGCGAGATCCTGGAGGCTGCCGACACGCAGTTCGTGGTGGTGAGCAAGCCGGACGACCGCGCGGCCAGCGACGCCCTCGTGTTCCGGGAGCGCCTGACCGAGCGCGGCTGTCGGGTCGGCGCCATCGTGCTGAACCGAGCCAGCCTCGACCCGTTCGCTGGGGCCACGCCTTCGCCCGGCCCCTTCGAGCTCGAGCTGGTGGAGGCCGGCGGTACGGTGGAGCTGGCACGCCGGATGATTGCGGTGGCAGAGGCGACCCGGATGATCGCCGCGCGCCACGCGGCCTCGGCGCAGCGCCTCCAGGCGCAAGTCGAGGAAATCCCGGTGGCTGTGGTTCCGGAGCTCCCTCGCGACGTTCACGACCTGGTGGGTCTCGACGCCTTGCGCGCGCACATGTTCGCGCGGTGAAACATAATCCCCCGATCGGTTGTCTCTTCCGGAGGTGACTGGGGATAATCGAAGCGTGAGATCACGGGCGGTCGCGCTGGTCTTGATGGCGGGGTGCGCGACCACGGGACCATCGGGTGAGCGGGCGGAAGACAAGCCCCTCGTCAAGATGGAGCCGCTGCTGATCCGGAGCCAGACGGATCCGCTCACCGGCCTCGACGGCTACGACGCCGCCCAGCTCCTGGAGCTCGGCAATCGGCTCTACTCCACGGGCGAGGCCGACAAGGCCGTCCTGGTGTATGAGCGCCTGAAGGAGACGTTCCCGGACTCCGAGAACGTCCCCTCCGCGCTCTACAACGAGGGCCTCGCCTACGAGAAGCTCGCCGAGTGGGACAAGAGCCTCGCCTGCTACCAGGCGATCGTGGAGACCCACTCCGACTCCTCGAGCTATCGCGACGCCTACTTCCGGAGCGCGTTCATGTTCGGGAAGCTCGAGCGCTGGAAGGAGGTCGCCGACACCTTCTGGCAGATCCGGCAATTCACCGATCTCGCCACGATGGACGAGCTCGAGGCGCGCGTCGGCCAGGGTGTCGGCATGTTCATGCAGGACGACTTCGCCACGGCCGAGCACGAGTTCACCGCCGCGCTGCACTTCTACGACGACCACCAGAAGCTCGAGTACTTGCCGGCCGACTATTGGATCGGACAGGCACGGTTCTACCTCGGTGAGATCTACGCCCGCGAGTTCGAGGCGAAGAAGCTGTCGCAACCGAACCTCGACGAGGACAAGTGGGCCGAGATGATGGGCCAAGAGCTCGAGGAGAAGTGCGAGCTGCTGCTCCGCGCCCAGAACAACTTCATCCGTGCGATCCGGGTCGGGCACACGGGTTGGGCCACCGCGGCCGGCTTCCGCATCGGATCGCTGTACGAGCGGCTCTACGACGATCTGCTGCAAGTGCCCGTACCCCCGAGCTTGAGCGACGAGGGCGTGAAGTTCTACCGCGAGGAGCTCCGCAAGAAGGTCAGCGTCCTGGTGATGAAGGCGATCAGCGTCTACGAGCGCTCGCTCGAGATGGCGCAGCGCGTGGGCGAAGAGAACGAGTGGGTCAAGAAGACCTCGGCCTCGCTGGAGCGGATGAAGTCGCTGGCGCTGGCGCAGCTGGATGGGCCGCCCAACTGAGCGGGCGCAGGCGCATCCTTCACGACGGTGACCGTGGCGCTCGCGTCTTGGAGCGACGAGGGGGTCGTGCAAGCGTTTTAGGGGGGCGGAGCGTTGGTCATGAACCCCAGCCCCAGGTGTGCGAGGGCGAACGTGCGTCCGTCCGGCCCGGTCCATCGCTCGACGATCTTCACCTCGGCCTCCGCACGGCTCGGCATGGAGGCCAGCGCCTCGTCGATGCCGGCCGCCGCCGCCTTGCCGTTCGGTGAAGTCTCGAACTGACGCCTGAGCCTCGCCACGTACCAGCCCTCGAACTCGTTCATCGCGGTGGCGCGGGCCCGCGACTCGGCGAGGGACTGGCGCTCGGTCAGGCTGGCGATTTCGGGCTCGGCGGTGCCCACGCCGAAGAAGCCTTGCTGCTCGTCGCCCCAGGCTTGCTTGCCTTGCGCGATCCAGGCGGGGAGCTCGAGCTTTTCGGGGGCGGGGGGCGATCCGGCGCATCCGATGAGGGCGGCCGCGAGGGTGAGGCGGACGAGGTTCACTTCTTCTTGAGTAGATCGATGCCGGCCCAGACCGCCTTCGGATCCTTGGCCTTCTCCAGCTTCAGGGCCTTGAGGAGCGTGGCGAGCGCGGCGTCGCGCTTGGTGGGCTCCTTCTCCCCGACGACGGAGGTCAGGAACGTGCGGCCGGCCGCCTTGTTCTCGAGCTTGTCGCTCTCGTACTTGCCCTTCTCGTGGCAGGCGGTGCACTTCACGCCCAGCCCCTTGGACATGCTTTTCATCCCCTTCTCGACGGCCTTCTTGTCTGCGCCGCTGAGGACCTTGAGGTTCTTGAACTCCTCGCTCGCCCGCGCAGACGAGACCTGAAGCAGGGCGAGGAAGGCCAGAGCACCGATTAGAGCAATGATGGGTTTCATAACTTCTCCTGATGAGACGCCGATTCGATCGGGCGAATTCACTCCACCGTCAGCAGCGCCGTGCCAGCGTCGACCGCTTGGCCCGGTTCGACGAAGATCCGGCCGATCTTGCCCGCCTTGGGGGCCCTCAGCTCGTTCTCCATCTTCATCGCCTCGACGATGATCAGTGATTGGTTCTCCTCCACCGACTGCCCGGGTGCGACGATGATCTTCACGACCTTCCCCGGCATCGGTGAATGGATGGTTTGCGGGCCTTCGACGGCGAACTTGCGGGAGACGATCCCCACGCGGGCGCGGCGCTCGTCGATCACGCTCAGCTGGACGATCGAGCCGCGCACCAGCGTGTTGTAGCGGCCCTCACTCTCGTTGCCGCCGGCGACCTCCAGCTCCACGTCGTAGCTCTGGTTGTCGATCACCAGGCTCCAGGTGCCGCCGGCGAAGCGGCGGGCGTCGACCTGATGGACGACGCCGTCGATCTCGACCTGGTAGCGCTGCTCCCGGTCGAGCGACACCTTGATCTCCTCCTCGGTGTCACCGAAGTGGGCGATGAACTTCTGCGGTCCTCGAGCAGTCATCAGAAGTTGAACCTCGTGAAGGCATCGGTCCGACCGAGCTGCCTCCAGCGGGAGGCGCGGGCGTCGTCGGTTCCGCCGGACACGATTTTGTCGGCCAGCTCGCGGCTGTACTCGAACTGACGGATCGCCGCAGCGATCATGGCGACCCGCACGCGGCCGTCGTCGGGCGCCTGATCGGTGCCGATGTGGCGCGCGATGAAACCGGTATCGGTTCGGCCCCCCTGGAAGGCCTCGTGCTGCACGATGCGACGGAGGAACCGCACGTTGGTGTCGATCCCGTTGATCACAAACTCGGAGAGCGCGCGGTCGAGGCGGCGGATGGCGGAGATGCGATCGCTGCCGTGGACGATCAGCTTGGCCAGCAGCGGATCGTAGTGAGGCGTGACCTCGTAGCCGGCGTAGACGCCGCTGTCGACGCGCACGCCGTAGCCGCCGGGCACGCGGAGGTGCGAGATGACGCCCGGCGAGGGCCGGAACCCGAGGGCGGGATTCTCGGCGTAGATGCGGGCCTCCAGCGAGGCGCCGCGGGGGGCGATCGGCCGGACCTGGAGCGGCTCGCCGCGGGCGACACGCAGCTGCTCGAGGACCAGATCGTAGCCGGTGGTCAGCTCGGTCACCGGGTGCTCGACCTGTAGCCGCGTGTTCATCTCGAGGAAGTAGAAGTTGCGATCCTCGTCCACGAGGAACTCGACGGTGCCGGCGCCGACATAGTCGACCGCCTTGGCGGCCCGCACCGCGACCTCGCCCATCTTGGCCCGAAGATCCGAGTCGACGAAAGGCGAGGGCGCCTCCTCGATCACCTTCTGGTTGCGCCGCTGGATCGAACACTCGCGCTCGTTGAGGTGGACGACGTTGCCGTGCTCGTCGCCGAAGACCTGGACCTCGATGTGCCGGGGGCTCGAAATGAAACGCTCCAGGTAAACCGAGCCGTCGCCGAATGCAGAGGCGGCCTCGCGCGAGGCACCGGAGAAAGCGTCGGCCAGGTCCTCGGGCCGCTCCACCAGCCGCATGCCGCGTCCGCCGCCGCCGGCTGCCGCTTTCAGCATCACCGGGAAGCCGATCTCGGCCGCGAGGGCGGCGGCTTGCTCGGCGGTCGCCACCGGATCGGAGGTGCCGGGAACGACCGGTACGCCCGCCGCGATCATCCGCTTCCGAGCGACCGTCTTGTTGCCCATGGTCTCGATCGCCTGGGGAGAGGGGCCGATGAAGATGATCCCGGCGTCGGCACACGCCCGCGCGAACGCCGCGTTCTCCGAGAGGAAGCCGTAGCCCGGATGGACGGCCTCGGCGCCGGAGCGCTTGGCGGCGTCGATGATGCGATCGATCCGGAGGTAGCTCTCGCGCGAAGGCGCCGGGCCGATCGGATACGCCTCGGTGGCATACGTCGTGTGCGCGGCCATTCTGTCGGGCTCGGAGTACACCGCCACCGACGGGATGCCGAGCTCACGACAGGTGCGCATGACGCGGATGGCGATCTCGCCGCGGTTTGCCACCAAGATCCGCCGGAACATCGGCGTGGCTCATAGCGCAGTGCACGAGGCTTGTCAGCCGGGTCAGGCGCAGGGAGGATGCGACAGGGATGACCCTCCGCCGGGCCCTGCTGTTCGCGCTGGTCCTCGCCGGGATGCCCGCGCTGGGTGAGCCCGACGAGTACGCGCAGCTGATCCAAGCGACCCGAGCCGCGCTCGCGAAGAGGGCGTTCGACGAGGCCGCGCAAGACTGCCGGCATGCGATCCAGGCGGCGAAGCGGCGCGAGCCGATGAAGGAGGCCCTGGCCCTGGAGCTCTGCGGCGACATCGAGACGCGCCGGGAGCGACACCTGGAGGCGGCCCGGCGGTATGCCAGCGCGGCGAAGCACTCCCGCGAAGATCTGAAGCTCCGGCGCAAGCTGCTCTCGCTGCGGAAGCGGGCCGCCGAGAAGGCGAAGGCGGAGAGCAGCGTGGCGCTCGCCGCCGAGGTCATGGAGGCGGACCGCACGCTCGAGCAGGTCACGCGGCGGCCGCGGCGCGGCGGCGACAGCCTCGACAAGACCCTCTCGGCCCTGGCCGAGGCGGCGGAGACCTACCGGAAGGATCGCGATCGGGATCGCGCGGAGGAGGCGCTGGCGCTCCGCGCGCTGGTGATGGTGCGCTCCGACAAGGCCGAGGACGGTCTCCGCGCGGTCGATCGCGTGCTCTCGAAGCCCAACCCGTCGAAGTACGCCGCGCTCGCCGCCTACGAGGCGCGGACGGTGGCGCTTTTGGATCGAGGCGACAACGCGGGCGCCGCGACGGCCGCGATCGCGTTCAACGGTCTCGCGAATCCGGGCGCGCGGTCCCCCCTGCTCGATCGCGCTTGCTACCGCTACGACCAGGAGAAGGGGGCCGGTCAATGCGCGCGGCTCGAGATCAGGGTGACGGGCCAGGTGACGTTCACCGACTACTCTCTGGCCAAGCGGAAGCGGGAGCTCACCGACGAGGACATCGAGCGCGTGCACGCGCAGGCGCTGCCCGCGCTGGAGGCGTGCGTCCTGGCGGCGGCGAAGAAGGAGCCCGAGTTCTATCGGAACGTCGACATCCAGATCTCATGGGTGATCGATCCCGAGGGCCGCGCCGTGGACATCGAGCTGGTGCCGAAGCGCAACAAGCCGGACATCATGCCGTGCGCTCAGGAGCGCTTGATGCGTGTGCGGTATCCGAAGGTCTTCTCGAGGGAGCGCAAGAACGTGACGATCCCGTACCACCTCGATTGAGGATCAATACGCCTTCGCCCAGATCACCCGCTGCTTCGACGGCTTTCCGGTGACCATGCACTCGCCCGGCTCCGCCTCGAAGCCCTGATCCGCCAGCGGGAGGCAGCGGATGGTGGCGCCGGTGTCCTGCTTCACCTTGGCCTCGGTCTCCCGGGTTCCGTCCCAGTGGGCGAAGACGAACTTGTTCTCCTTCGCCATGAGCGCCTGGAAGTCGCCGTAGGCGTCGAGCCGGACCGTGTTGTCCTCGCGGAACCTCTGGGCCTTCTCCAGCAGGCTCGC
Source organism: uncultured delta proteobacterium (assembly GCA_963803435.1). Taxonomy (GTDB): domain Bacteria; phylum Myxococcota; class Kuafuiibacteriia; order Kuafuiibacteriales; family Kuafuiibacteriaceae; genus CAWDML01. Next base: position 519,071 of record CAWDML010000003.1, read on the forward strand.
CTGCATCTTCTCCAGCTGCTCCCGGGCGAAGGCGACCAGACCGCCGAGCGGGACACTCTCCTTGGCGTCGAGGTCCCGCCGCTTGAACATGGCGCTCCCGTTCTCGAGATCCTTGGGGCCGACCTCGAACCGGAGCGGGACGCCCTCGCGCTCGTACTTGAAGAACTTCGGGCCGGGATGGCCCTCGGCCGCGTCGAAGAACGCCGAGATGCCCGCGTCCTGGAGCGCGCGCTGGATTCGGGTGCACTCGTCGCGCACGCGCTGGTTCTCCTCCTCCTTCTTGCGGAAGAAGGGGACGATCGCCGCCTGGAGCGGCGCCAGCTTCGGCGGCAGCACCAGGCCCTTGTCGTCGGAGTGGGTCATGATCAGCCCGCCGATCAGGCGCGTCGACGCGCCCCAGCTGGTCTGCCACACGTGCTCGAGCTGCCCGTCCTTGTTCTGGAAGCGGACGTTGAACGCCTTGCCGAAGTTCTGTCCCAGGTCGTGGCTGGTCCCCGCCTGCAGCGCCTTGCCGTCCTGCATCATGGCCTCGATGCAGAAGCTGGCGTCGGCGCCCGCGAACTTCTCGGTGTCGGTCTTGATCCCGCGGATCACCGGCATCGCCATCCAATCCCAGGCGAACTCGGAGTAGACGTCGAGCATCCGCAGCACTTCCTCGCGCGCCTCTTCATGCGTGGCGTGGGCGGTGTGGCCCTCCTGCCAGAGGAACTCGCCGGTGCGGAGGAACATCCGCGTGCGCAGCTCCCAGCGCATCACGTTGGCCCACTGGTTGATGAGCATCGGCAGATCGCGCCAGGACTGGATCCACTGGGAGAAGAAGTGGCCGATGACGGTCTCGGAGGTCGGCCGGATCACGTACGGCTCCTCGAGCGTCTCGCCGCCCGCGACGGTGACGAGCGCAAGCTCCGGCGAGAAGCCCTCGACGTGCTGGGCCTCCTTCTGGATGAACGAGTACGGGATCAAGAGCGGGAAGTACGCGTTCTTGTGTCCGGTCTCCTTGAAGCGACGGTCGAGCTGCGCCTGGATCTTCTCCCAGATCGCGTACCCGTTCGGCTTGATCACCATGCAGCCCTTGACGATGCCGGCCGGCTCGGCGAGCTGACCCTCGCGGATGACGTCCTGGTACCAGTCGGGATAGCTCTCCGCACGCGGAGTGATGCGGGCCTCGTTCTCTTGCGCCATGAAGCCGGGGATTGAACGCGGCTCAGCTCGAGGGGGTCAAGATTCGTTTCACGGTTTCTTCCAGAAGAAGAGTCCGCGCTTCGGTTTCTCCGCCCGCTTCGCCATCCGGCGCTCGATCAGCCGGAGCTCCAGCTCGGCCTCCCGGTCGTTCGCGACCTCGACGGCCTTCTCGAACTCCTGGCGGGCGCGCTCTTCCTTCCCTTCGAGACGCCACAACCGTCCCAGGATCAGGTGTGCCTTCCCGTTCTTCGCGTCTTGCTCGAGCGTCTCCTTCGCGAACTTCCTGGTCTCCGCGAACGATCGGTCTCGGTCCCAGTCGGTCTGAGCGCTCAGCATCTCGGTGTACGCGCGATACATCCGGTAGGCCCGCGCGTTCGGATTCTGATCGATCGCCTGGGCGAACATTCCGGCGGCGCCCTTGCGCTCGCCGCGCTCGAGCAGCTGCTTTCCGCGCAGAAACGCCGCCTCGGCGTCGAGGTCCGTGTTGGGGCGGGCCGTCGCTCCGGTCGGGCGCGGCGCGGCGCGCTCCAGCAGCGAGTCGCGGAGCGCGGCGATCTCGTTGTAGATGTCCGTCAGCCGGGCGTGCTCCTTGTTCGAGGCCTCTCTCATCGCCGCCTGGACGAACGGCCTCACGCGGCGCTCGAAGGCCGCGTTGACGTCGTCAGGCGTGGCGTCGCTCCGGACCCCCAGGTACGCCTCGGGGGTCGAGCTTCGGATCCGCTGGAGCTCGGCGGCGATCGACGCCGGGAGATCGCCCTCCGGCGGCTCCTCCTCCGCCGGCGGGCTGGCGCCGAAGCTCAGATCCATCGTGGAGGGCAGCCGGAGCAGGTCGGACAGATCGCCGGTCCGCACCACGTCGAGGAAGCCGAGCAGGAGCATCGCGGTGGCGAGCTGCTGATCCAGGAGATCGGACCCGACGATCTCGGCCAGCGTCTGCTCGCCGTCGAACGGGGAGAGCAGCTCCGTGGGGAGGTTGAGCAGCGCGGCCACGGTCTCGGGAGTGTCGAAGAGGCGCACGCGGCGGTGGAGGTCGGGGGCGAGCACCGCCTCGCAGCGGCGCTCGTCGAAGTGGCGCACGACGCCCTCCGCGATGAGCGCGGGCACGGGCCAGGGCGCGCGGTTACCCTCGCGGATCGCCCCGGTGTCGGGGATGATCTCCAGCGCCACGTGCTCCCACTGGAAGCATCCGAGGATCTTCTCGCGGACCTGGGTGCGGAGCGCGCGGTGCAGCTGGGTGGCGTCGAGGAATTCCAGCTCAATCAGCACGTCGCCCAGCCGAAGCGCCGAGCCCTGGGCGTCGAGATCGGCGAGCCGGAGGATCGCGCGCTCGTACTGCTCCTCGTCGAGCAGGCCCAGCCGCAGGCAGAGCATTCCCAGCGTCTCGCTGCGCGCCCCGCCGGTGGCCCAGACCGGGACGCCGTCGAGGAACGCGATCGAGGTCTTGACCTGCTCCGCCGACACCTCGAGGACGGCGGTTCGGCGGCTCCGCCAGAGCTCGACGATCGCTCCCGCGAACCCGTGCTCCACGATCGCCACGCTATCACGGGACAGGATCGCTCACAGCGCCGGATCGCTCGTCGATCTCGATCAGCGCGAGGGCGCCCGCAGGGCCGGTTGCACAGCGATCCTGGATGCGCTCGACGGCGATCTCGACTGCGGTGTCGAGGCCTCGTTCCGCGAGGTGACGCACCGCGATCCGGCGGAGAATCGGGATCGCCGAGAGATCGCCGACGCGGCCGAGCGACTTGACGGCGGCCAGCCGCGCGTCGGGCGAGCCGTGATGGACGAGCGACACCAGGGTGCGCTGGGCCAGCGGTGTTTCGTAGTGCCCCAGGAGCTGGGCGACGTAGGCGGCGGTGGTACCGGTGGCGCGCTTCGCCAGGGCGTGCACGTCCTCGACCGACGGGCGATGGCGGACATCGAGCGCCACGATCAATGCAGTCCGGAAGAGGAGCGGATCCTCGGAGCGGATCGCGGCGTCGATCAGCTCGCGGAGCCGCTCGCGCTCGTAGCGACGCACCAGGAAGCGGAGCGCACCTGCGCGGGTGGTGGGCGGGGCCGCCGTTGCGCGGACGAGCTCCGAGGCCTGCTCGAAGGCCTCGTCGTCCGAGGCGCGCACGCTCGCCAGCTCGAGGCGGTCGAGCATCATGCGCTCTCGGAAGTGGACACCGCTGAAGATCCCGAACATCGGCGGAAGGAAAAAGAGGCCGGTGAGGACCGCGAGGAGGGGAGGGACGAAGAAGAAGATTACCCCCGGGATGGCGGCGAACAGGCCGGTCAAGAAGAGCGCGTGCAATGTGGCGCCGTCGTCGTCTGCGACCACGCCCAGGGCCTCCGTCTTGGCCTTGGCGAAGCGGTGGCACAGGACGACGAGGGCGGCCAGGGCGGGGGTGGAGATCAGGCCCGCCAGCGCGATCCACCCGTCGAAGCGGCTGAAGAGATCGACGGCGCCGTGCGAGACCAGGGCATAGGCCACGAAGTGCAGCGTCAGCGGCGCCAGGAGGGAGGTGGCGGCCATCGGATAGAACAGCGATTCGTACTCGCCGTGCGGGAGCGCCACCAGGCTCTCGAACGAGTGCTTGCTCGGCGGCGGCTCGGCGTCCAAAGGCGCCAGGAGGATCGCCGCGCCGTAGATCACCGCCATGATTGGCCAGGCCAGCAGGAGGAGGTACGTGGCCGGGCCGCCGGCGAGTGGGAGTGCGTGCTCGAGGGCCACGGCGAGCGCGACTCCGCCGGCCATGATCAGGCCGCCGATGCCGGCCAGCTTGCGGGCTTTACGCCGCGTACGAATTTTCACGAACGCGCGCTGGTTGCACACCTCGCATCATTCTACAACGAGCCGCGGCCTGTACGCCCAACGCAGGAAGTGTTATTCGACGCCGCATGCGCGGCTTGCTCTCGGCGCTCGTGCTGAGCGGGATGCTCACCTCGGGTGCTGCACTGGCGTCCAGTGAGGGCGTGTCCACCTCCACGGCCACACTCGAGATGGGCGACCACCGAGCGCTCCTCGATCGCCTGGAGATGCGGATCAGCGAGCTCCAGCGGCGGATCGTGGCGGCCCAGGAGAAGGTGGACGTCCTGAAGGACACCGTCCTCGAGGGGATCGTGGCCAAGGCGAGGGCACGCGTCGTCCATGTCAACGAGATGAACGGGAAGTTCCTTCTGACGAAGGCGACCTACACGCTGGACGGCGGCGTGATCTTCGACCGCGAGGACGTGGACGGCTCCCTCTCGGATCAGGAGAAGATCGTCCTCTTCGACGGCCCCATCACCCCGGGGGATCACGAGAATCCGGGTCTCCGAGGTGTTTCGCGTGGGAACGCTCGGCGTGTTCACCTACGCCGAGGGCTACAAGTTCAAGGTCGAGTCTCGCTACGTCATGAAGGCCGTCGACGGCCGGATGAACGTGCTGCGGATCGTCAGCCACGACAAGGGTCAGACCGACGTCAGCACGCAGACCACGGACCGGATCGGTGTCCGGTACGACTTCGAGGCCAAGCTGGTCGGCGATGCCAAGCCGGCGGTGCCTCCCCCCTCGACGCCCTGAGTGACCGAGCGAACGGAGCAGGAGACCCCGCCGCCAAGCGGAGCGCTCGAGTCCGAGCTGGCGCGGCGGCTGGACGTGCGCACGGGCGCCCGCGACCAGGCGAAGACCCGCGGCGAGCAGCTGGGTAACGTTCGCCTGATCTTCGCCGGCCTCGGGCTGGTGCTGATCCTGCTCCCGCTGTTCACCAAGGAGGGGAGTCCGTGGTTGGGGCTGATCCCGCTGGCCGTCCTCTTCGTGGTGGTGGGGAAGCTGCAGGATTGGGCGCTCGACCGGGAGCGGCGCAACGACGGCGCGGCGCGATTCCACCGGGAGGCCCTCGACCGCATCCACGAGCGCTGGCGCGACCTGCCCGACACCGGCGAGGGCCTCCCCGCTCCCGCCGTCCTGGCTCCGCGGGATGACCTCCGTCCGGGAGGCCCCGCCGGCGAGCTCCCACCGACGCACTTCGCCGGCGATCTGGACCTGTTCGGCAAGGCCTCGCTGTTCCAGCTGGTCTCCCGCGCCCTCACCGAGCCGGGCCGGCGCACGCTGGCCGACTGGCTGACCGCGCCGGCCGCGCCGGGGGAGGTGAGGGCGCGGCAGGCGGCGGTGCGGGAGCTGGCGGCGAACCTCGACTTCTCCGAGTCGCTCTACGACGCCGCCGCCGGGGGCGAGGTCGGTCCGATCGACGATCGCAAGCTGGTGGCGTGGGCCGAGTCGACCACGCCGCTGCCCGCCGCGCGCCTGCTCTCCTTCCTGGGCATCGGCCACCCCCTGCTGCTGGCTGGTACGCTGGCCGTGTTCCTCGCCGGCGGGCCGCGGGCACCGCTGGTGATCGCGATCGTGCTCCAGGTGATCACCGCCTACCTGACGCGCCGGGTGACGGAGCCGCGGGCCTCGGTGCTGTCGGGGCCGGAACGCGCGCTCCGGCGGTACGCCAGCCTCATCACGGTGATCGAGAGCGCCGAGCTGTCGGCGGAGCGCCTGCAGGCATTGCAAGGCAAGTTGCAAACCAAGGGCGGCTCGGCCTCGGAGCGGATCCGATCGCTGACGCGTCTGGTCGATCTCCTCGACGCGCGGCTCAACATGTTCTTCGCGCTCTCGCTCGGTCCGGCGCTGATGTGGGATCTGAACCTGACCCTGCGAGCCGAGCGCTGGCGGCGCGAGGTCGGACCCGGGCTCGCCGGGTGGTTCGGGGCGATCGGTGAGATCGAGGCGATGATGTCGCTGGCGGCGCTGGCCCGAGAGCGTCCCGACTACGCGTTCCCGACGTTCGTCGACGGCTGCGTGTTCGCGTCCGAAGGGCTGGCGCATCCGCTGATCGATCGCCGGCGTGTGGTCGCGAACGATCTGACCCTCGGGGGCGCCGGCTCGGTGCTGCTGCTCTCGGGCTCCAACATGAGCGGGAAGAGCACGCTCCTGCGCTCGGTCGGGATCAACCAGGTCCTGGCGCGGGCCGGTGGTCCGGTGGCGGCGACCGCGCTGGCCCTCTCGGATCTCGAGCTCGCCACCAGCGTGCGCGTCGTGGACTCATTGGCGCACGGGACCTCGCACTTCTACGCGGAGCTGTCGCGCCTCAAGCACGTCGTGGACCTCGCGCAGAGCTCGGAGCGCCCGGTGCTCTACCTCCTCGACGAGATGCTGCACGGGACCAACAGCCGGGAGCGCTACATTGGCGCCGTGAGCGTGATTCGCTGGCTCGCTGCCTCGGGCGCGATGGGGATCGTCACCACCCACGACCTCGCCCTCGCCGAGGTCGCCCGGGAGCTGCCGCCGGGGAAGGTGACCAACCGGCACTTCTCGGATGACGTCGTCGAGGGCAAGATGCGCTTCGACTATCGCCTCCGCGAGGGCCCGGTCTCCTCGACGAACGCGCTCCGCTTGATGAGGGCCGTCGGGATCGACGTGGACTTCGTGGAGCGATCGGAGGACCCCTGATGTGGCGCCCCCTCGGCATTCTCTTTCTCTGCGTCGGCAATTCAGCCCGGAGCCAGCTCGCGCACCACCTGGCGCAGAAGCGCTTCGGCCCCAGCGCCAGCGTGCAGAGCGCAGGATCGCGCCCGGTCGCGCCCCATCCGCTGGCGCTCGAGGTGCTCGAGGAGATCGGCTGCGACACCACCGGCGCGACCTCCCGTCACGTCAACGATGTGGACCCGAACACCGTCGACCTCGTGATCACGCTCTGCCGTGAGGAGCTCTGTCCGATCTTCCTGCACGCGGCCGAGAAGCTGCGCTGGCCATTCGATGATCCGGCGGTCCCAATCGAGGACGTCTCCGAGATGCGGGAGATCTTTCGCACGACGCGCGACGCCATCGACGCCCGGCTCATCGAGCTGGGACGCGAGCGAGGCCTCATTCCTCGGGATCTCGGTACACCGTGATCACCCCGGGCGCGGGGAGCGAGACCGCCAGTCCTCCACCGCCGCTGCCGAGCACCGGCGCCGGCCTGAGAAGCTCGGCGTCGGTGGTGTACTCCGCGGAGTAGCTGCCGTCCGGGAGGCCGTCGATGTGGATCGGTCCGGCCCGATCGGCGCGGACGATCACCGTGAAGCGGCCGCCGGTGTTCTCGAACGCCAGCGGCCGATGGTGAGGCGACGAGGCGCTGGCGAAGCGGCGCACCGCCCCCAGTCGGACCCGCCGGAAGTATTGCGGGAACATGCGGCTGCCCCGCGCCAACCTCAGCGGAGGCCCGAGGAGATAGTGCACGCTGCCGTCGTCCTCCGCGGGACAGAAGGCCAGGGCGAACCGCTGCCAGGCGGAGACGTTCCCGACGGCGAGGTCGTCGTGGAGTACGGCGTCCGAGGCGTCGATGTGCTCGAGCATCATGGTCCGGACGTCGAATCGCGCCGGCAGCGCTCCGATGGTCTCGAGGTTCTCCGCGACGGCGCCGCGATAGCGATGGTAGGAGAAGTCGGTCACCCGATCGCGCGCCTCGGGATCGGCCATGAGCACGCCGAAGAAGTCGATCGCGGCGCCCATGTCCGTGTTCGACGGCGCGATGATCGCTGGGTGGAAGCCGGCCGCAGCAAGCCGGGGAACGACCGCCCGGACCGCGCGGGCGACGTCGCGCGCGCTCCAGCCGGCCACGTCGGGCTCGAGGATGATCTCGAGCGCATCGGGGACGCGCCCGAACTTCTCCTGAAGGTGCTGGAACACCACCAGCGTCAGCTCGGCGTACTCGTCAGGATGGTCGCGATGAAAGTCCGCGTCGAACGCGACGAAGCACGCGTTCAGATAGAGGTGCTCGCCCCGCCGCTCGAGCCGCTCCGCCAAGGGGAGGACGACGTGCTCCATCGTGTGATCGATCTCGGTCAGCTGGAAGGCGCCGCGCTCGGCGTGATCGGGGTCCGGGTCGTCGTTCTTCGACACGTACCTGTGCTTGGCCCAGGCCTCGAAGTCGATCTCGCCGTCGAGAAACCGTCGAGTCCAGTCGACCGGGTGCTCGACGTTGGCGCGGAACTCGAGCCGCACCCGATCGATCCCCAGCTCGCCGACCGCCCGGTCGTACAGCGCCTGGCGGGCCCGCTCGTAGGTCTCTTTGTCGCACTCCATCTGCCCGACCTGGGCGGTGACCTCCCACCCCGTCATCGTCTGGAGGGCCGCCTCTCGATCGACCAAGACGTGCCCGTCCTCAGCGGCGACGCCGGCCACCGTCGCGGTGGCGCTGAACGCCCCGGCCCGGGCGGTGACTGCCACCGTCCCGGTCCCCGAGACGGCGACGAAGCCCCGATCGACCGACGCCGGCCCCGCCACGCTCCACGTGACCTTCGGCGCAAACAGCGACCGGCCGGCCGCATCCCTCACCACGGCGATCGCGCGCACGCGTCCACCCGCCAGGACCCGCCGGCCCTCGAGGACGATCCGCATCCCGGCCGGCTTCGGCATGTTCTCGCACGATCCCCGGCATGCTCCCAGGGCGACCGCCAGCATCGTCACCGACCACCGCATGTCCCGATCCGTATCGCAAACCGCGCGCGGCGGGTACGCTCGGAGGACGTGCCCGTGCTCCTCGTCCTCGTCGCAGCCAGCCTCACCACCAGCGCGATTCCGGAGCGCGACAGCCACGGCAAGCCGGCGATTCGCTCAGAGAGCGCGATCGTCCGCTGGGCCGACACGGGCGAGATCGTGCTGGCGAAAGATCCCGATCGCGTCCGTCCGATCGCCAGCGTCACCAAGCTGCTCAGCACCTTGATCCTCTCGAAGGACGGCCTGCCGGCGGACGAGTGGATCACGCTCGAAGATCAGGACAAGGACCGCCTCAAGTGGTCCAAGTCGAAGCTCAAGATCGACCGCGCGTTCCACCCGTTGGATCTCTTCGCGGCCGCCCTCGTGATCTCGGAGAATCGCGCTGTCTACGCGCTGGTGCGCGCCGCCGGCAAGACGCGCCCCATGTTCGTCGAACGCATGAACTCGACGGCGCGCGAGCTGGGGATGGGGCACAGCACCTTCAAGGACCCCGCGGGCGTCGATCCCGAGAACGTCTCCACCGCGCGCGACCTGCTCGCGCTCCTCGACGCCGTGGCAGGCAACGAGATGATCAAGAAGTACGCCTCCATGGACCGCATCGAGATCACGGATCGCGACGATCACGTACAGCGCTTCGGCAGCACCAACCGGCTGGCGCGCTCGTCGCGGTGGCAGGTCCTGATCGGCAAGACCGGCTATACGGTCGAGGCCGGCCGCACGCTCGTCCTGCGCGTCATGCTGGACGAGCGCCCGCTCGACCTGGTGTTCCTCGGCTCCCGTGAGATGCAGTCGGTCTTCGGGGATGCGGGCCGGGTCCGCCGTTGGCTGGAGCAGACGCTGAGCAGCCACCCTCAGAAGGACACACACAGCGCCGGCTGAGCCTCGCAGGCGGTCAGCTCGGCGAAGGGATCGGGGCCTTCCGTCAGCTCGCCCAGCGTGAAGGCGCCGGCGACGTCGGTCAGGTCCACGTCGAGGATCCACGTTTCGTGCTTCGTCGAGACGCGCGCGCCGGTGGCCAGGCTGATCCAGCCGTCCCAGGTGGCTTGCATGCCCTTCAGAGGGATCTTGGAGGTCCACATCTGCCAGCGCACCGGCGTTCCGTCGATCCCCAGCCAGAACAGGTACGCGTCGCCCGGCGTCCGTCCGCCCGAGGTGAAGCGAACGATCAGGCCGCGCTCGCCGGGCGGACCCTCCTCGGTCACGAGCGCGCGCTCGGTCCCCGGATCGAAGGCCTTGACGATCGGGTTGAGCCAGAAGCTGTCGTTCGTCCAGCGTGCGTGTGCGCTGTCGAGGAGCTCGGCGGCGTCCTCGCCGTGGAGCTCGACACCCGCCTCGAAGGCGCGCCCACGACGCCGATCGAGATCGACCAGCGCCCGCACGTCCGACCACTCCACGGCCGCGAAGCCGCGCCGTCGATCCCAGAGGTGCGCGTTGGTCCCGCGGAAGCGAAACCGGACCGCGCCGGTCTTCTCCCACGCGGTCGCGTTCACGGCCGTCATCATCTCGGCGGCCAACCGATCGGCCTCCGGACCGCGCGTCGCCGCCGGAAGGCCGCTGCATCCCGCCGTGCAGAGCGCGAAGAGCGCCGCCAGCGCCGGTCTCACCGCTTCGCCTTCACCGTGACCTGCGACTCGATCCACCACTCCGAGCTGTGGTTGGGCGCCTCCACGGCGCGGAGTGTGACCACGCGGTCCCGGTGGCTCTTCACGTTCCCCTCTGCGTCGAAGGTCCGATCGTCCGGCAGCGCGATCACGAGCGTCACCTCCGGCTTGGCCATCGTCGGATGAAGATACACTCGGGTGATCTCGACGCCGTCCGCGAGCAGCGCGATGAAGCGGACGTGGTCCGCCTCGGTCGAGGGATGGACCGCATCCTTGCCGACGCTGATCTTCACCTCGAACCACTCGTCGGCGTTGACCTGCTTGGGCGCCGTCAGCTTGGGCGTGTGCTTTGGATTGGCCTCGGTCCCTCTCTGCTTCGTGAAGTCCGGGCCGATCTCGGCCGACGTGGCCAGCGTGAACAAGCTCAGTGCGAGAATCGCCGCGTTCATCGGCGGCACTCTATCTCAGGGTGCGCGGGAGAGGGCGCTGATCGATCGCTCGAGCGCCTCGATCATGTCGTCGACGTCCGTCATGAACTTGATTCGACCGATCTCGTACGAGATGGCTTCGGCCGCCTCCGAGCCCTTCGGGAGCCGACCGCTCGCCTTCTCGATGTCGATCGCGAGCCGCACGGCCGACTGCCGATCGCGGCTGCGGCGGACCTCCTTCAGCCGGGTCCGAAACTCGCCGTAGCGCGCGGGCTTCTCCCGGGGCGGCGGCGGCGGCAAGGCGACCTTGGTCGAGCGCCTCCGGGTGGACGCCGGCGGCGCGGCGGGGGGCGGCGGAGGCGGGCGGGTCCGGTCGATCTGGACCTCGGGCGCGCCGGGGGGCGGAAGCCTGCGCTGCTCCGCTACCACGGACGGGTCCGGCGCCGGCGAGACGTCCCGCGCATGCTGCTGAGCCGGCGCCGGCAGGACCGATTCGCTCAGCACCAGCCGATAGAGCATCGCGCCGACGATCGCGATCAACACCGCCAGCACCGCGATGGCGAGCTTGGGGAAGCGCTCCTTCGCCGGCGGAAACGTCGTCCGCGCGGAGGTCAGGTTGCTGGCCACCGGATCGAACTGTCCGTCTGTGATGAACCCATAGCCGCCGGGCGGCTGGACGCGGGTGGGATCGAGGATCGCGACCTCCTGCATCGGACGGCTCGGATCGAGGTAGCCGGTGCGCGTCTTCGCGCCGAGACCGCCGGCGGTGAGCGGCGAAGGCATCACCGGATCCCCGCCGGCCACGCGCGTGGCCTCGATCGGCGGCCCGTCCGAGAAGGCCGCCCGCGCCCGCGTGATCAGCGCCGCCGCCTTGGTTTCGCCCTGCGGGAAGAGCTCCCGCAGAAACGCCCCCAGGACGTCGGGCGCGGTGAACGCGGCCTCTCCCGCCGCGAGGCGCAGCGAGGCCGCGAACTCCTCGGCGGTCGCGAAGCGCTCCTCGGGCTTCTTGGAGAGCGCCCGCGCCAGCACGGGATCGAGCGCCTTGGGGACGTTCGGGTTCACGCCGGAGACCGGCGGCGCCAGCTGTCGGGCGACGCTCATCAGGATCTTCGCCCGGCCCTTGGCCTGGACCAGCCGCTTCCCCGTGAGCATCTCGAAGAACACGGCGCCGAGCGTGTACAGATCGCTCCGCCGATCGACGGGCTGCGCGCGGGCCTGCTCGGGCGACATGTAATAAGGCGTACCCATCAGTACGCCGGCCGCGGTCTTGTACTCGTCGACGTCGCCCTTCGCGATGCCAAAGTCGATGAGCTTCGCCTGGCCGGCGTAGTTCAACATGATGTTGCGCGGTGACAGGTCGCGGTGAACGATGCCGAGCCGCCGGCCGTCGGGATCGTTGAGCTCGTGCGCGTACGCGAGGGCTTCGAGCGACTGGAGGATGATCGGGATGGTGATCTCCAGCGGAAGGATGCCGCCCTTGTCCTTCGCCTTCGCCACCATGGCCTCGACCGTCTGACCGGCGATGAACTCCATCGCGATGCAGAAGCGCGTGTCCTCGAGACCCGCGTCGACGATCTTGGCGATGCTGGGGTGGATGAGCTGCGAGGCGATGTTCGCCTCTCGTATGAAGCGCTTCGCCGCCTCGCTGTTCTGCTCGAGCTGGACGTGAAGCTGCTTGAGAACGCAGACGTCGGGCGCACCGTCGCGCTGGGCCACCCAGACGCGGGCCATGCCGCCTTCGCCAAGCGGCTCGATCAGAGTGTACCGACCGATCCTCTCCAAGTGGGCGCCCGCCTCGTCGAGTCTAGCATGTGGACGAGGCGGGCGTGTGACAGAGGTCAGCCGCCCGTGGCGCCGGTGCCTTCACCGCCGCCTGCGCCCTCCTTACCGGAGCTGAGGACCGCGTAGTTGAAGTTGATGTAACCGGCGTCCGCTGCCGCGAACATGACCTTACGGACCAGCTTGAAGTCGATGTTCTGGTCGGCGTTGATGATGACCTGGCCCTTGAACGGCTGGCCCGGGTGCATCATCTCGTCGATCTTTCTCATCTCCTGCATTTTGTCCGTCAGCTCGGGGATCCGGAGGTCCGGATCCTTCAGGATGTCCTCCGAATCACCGACCTTCACCCCCTCGATCGCCACCGTGTTGGCGGAGATCTGGATGATGGGCGCGCGCTCGAGCTCGTCGGTCACGCTCGCCTTCGGCAGCTGGATGTCCCGTGAGATGTTCACGAGCTCGCCCGTCGCCGAAAAGTTCATGATCAGGAAGACGACCAAGATGACGAACATGTCGATCAGCGGGGTCAGCAAGAGGTCGGAGACCGACTTGAGCTTCTTCCCGCCGTGCGACAGTTGCTTGCTGTCCTTCAGCCATGGAGCAAAAGGACGCTTACCTGGTTTTTGAATCGGCATGCTTCCTCCGCTCCTCAGCCGTCCACACCGGCCACGCTGATGCCGTCCAGTTTGTGCTGGAGGCAGATGTCCATCACCGTGATCAGCTCCTGATAGGGAACCTTGTCTTCACTGGTGACGGTCACGTCGTGGTTCTCCGGATGCTCCGCAGCCTGGCCCTTGAGCACTTCGAACAAGGCCTTGGAGTCGTATGCTTCACCCTTCCGTTCGATCTCCTTCACGACCGCACCCTTCACCGACACGGTGTAGCCGGATGCTTTGATGAGCACGGTCAGGTTGATCTTCTCCTCTTCCGGGGGCGGGGTCGGCTCGTCGGAGGGCAGATTGGGCGTCTGCTTCACGTCGATGCGCGCGACCTGGGTCCACACCGCGGTCATCAAGAGGAACGAGATCAACACCGACAGGAGGTCGATCATCGGGATGAGATTCAGCTGAAAGTCGACATTCTTTTTGCCACCGGAACTCGCTTCCGGCATTGCGCCGCCGCCAGCCATGTCTCACTCCTTTCCTCCCGTCGAACGGGATCAATCATCACGGGCCGCGCCGAGCGTCGACAGGTCGAGCTTGTCGCGGTTGGTCACGACGAGGTTCACCACCGAGACCGAGGCCTCATTGATGTCGTCGAGCAGGTGCTGCGTCTTGCCCTGAAGGATCGAGAAGAACAGGAGGCCCGGGATCGCGGTCAGCAGGCCGAAGGCGGTGCAGTTCATGGCCTCGGAGATACCGAGGGCCAGCTGCGAGGCCTTCTCCGACGGGTCGGCGGTGGCCACCGCGCCGAAGCACTTGATCAGCCCGGAGATGGTCCCGAGCAGACCGGCGAGCATCGCGACGTTCGCGAGCATGGCCAGGTACATGGTGCGCTTCTCCAGGCGCGGCACCTCGCGGAGCGAGGCCTCGTCCATGGCCGCCTGCACCTCGGAGTCGCTCTTGTTCACCTTCACGAGGCCGCTCTTGATGATGTTCGAGAGCGGGGTCGGGGTCTGGCTGCAGAGCGCCAGCGCCTTGCCGACGTTCCCGGCGAGGATGTACTTGCGCATCGCCTGAATGAAGGCGTCCTTCGAGATGGAGGCCTTGAAGAAGAGGAACTGGATCCGCTCGATGGCGATCGCGAAGATGAAGATCGAGCAGCAGGCGATGGGGTACATGCCCCAGCCACCATCCTGAAAACGGTGAGCAATTTCTTCGAACATGACTCTCTCAAGCTCCTTTTTGCGTCTTACCAATGACGATGGGTCAAAGGCCCGCCTGGTCGCTTCGACAACGGCGGGCCGAAACGGTTCCGCGTGATTACGCGAAGGCGTGTGCGGGAGATCCGGACAGGTGTCTTCCGGAGAGGAACAACAGGAAGGTTTGTCTCGCACGTCTCGTGCGGTCGATCCGGAGCCCATGGCCGAGCCCCGGTCCTGTGTCTCGGACAAGGTCGCGGCTGTGTTTCAGCCGGTGGGCGGTGATCGCGTCCCACTCGAACGCGGGCGCCTCGACGAGCGCGAGCACGCGCTGATCGTCCTCGCGACGGACGAACTGAGCGAGGATCTGGTGGTACGGGATCGGATCCGGCTTCTTGTGTGCGTTCCGGGCGACCTCGGTGGTCTCCTGCTTTAGCTCGTCGACGCTCGGGAGGCCCTTCGCCGAGACGAGCAGCGCGCTGGCGATCAGCGCGGTCGCCGCGAGGCGGGATCGTCCCAGGCCCGATCTTCGCCCAGGGCCGCTCGCGCCGCGCCCGATGAGCGGCGACACGAGCGGCTCGACTAGACAGGAGAGAACCATGCGACAGCCCCTTTGTACCGGGCGTGATGACCATTACCACATCGGCCATCGGGCGGAATCAAGGGAAACTACGGGGGAGAGAAGACTTCGACGCCGTTGTTGGGGCCGCCCGGGGCCGACAGGAAGTAGCGGTAGGTCGAGACCAGCGGCGCCGTCCGGTCGGGCATGAGCACCTGGTCCGCGTAAAAGCCGAAGCTGCCGCGATACATGGCCTCGTCGCCGGCGAGCGTGAAGATCGTCCAGCCCGTTCCCTCGCGCCGCGCATACCGGAGATCGCCGTGCGTCGCGTCTTGATACGCCACCCGCGCGATCCCGGACGCGTCCACCACCAGCGCCGAGTCGGCGCCGATCAGGACGCCGTCCGGACCGCCGCCCATGTTGAGCCCGGTCTCGATCTCCTCGGCCAGCAACGTCGCGAGGTTGGCGTCGAGGCTCCGGTACCAGACCGCCTGCCGATCGGCGTTCATGTACGTCACGTGGATCTCGCCCGCCGGCGTCACGAACAGCGACGGGAACAGGCCGGCGTCGTCGGTCGATCCGTTGGGCGCGCCGTTCCCGTCGATGACGCGGATCGTGATCGCGCCGGTCGTCGGGTCAGGCCCGCTGACCCGCGCCATCTTCAGGTTCCCCAGGACGCGGTCGTAGTACGCGATCAACAGGCCACCGTCGGGCGTGCGCGCGAGGGACGGCCACAGGCCGCGGGCCAGCGGGAGGTCGCGGTAGGGGGGCAGATCCTCGATGGCCTGGCAGGTGCGGTTCACGCAGCGGGTCCCCGATCCGCACGCGGGCGTGCAGTTGGTCGCGGGATCGGGCACGACGCAGCCCTGGGTCGAGGAGAGGCAGACCTCATCGACGTTGCAGCGCTCCTCGCAGTCGTACGGGTTGAGGTTGAGGACCTCGACGTCCCGAAGGGCCCAGTCGGAGGGGCGCGCCGGCGTCGACGTCTGGGCGATCGCGAGGCGCAGCACGGACTGGCGGTTGCCCATCGGCGCCACCTCCCGGGCCGACAGATAGGCCACGATCGGCCGATCCTCTGCGTCCAAGACCAGGCTGGAGTACAGCCCGGTGTCGCCGACCCCGAGGCCGTCGATCACCTGGAACTGCCAGCCAACATTCCCGCGGTGCGTGTACTTGAGGGCGCCGCGATCGCGGTCCTCATAGACGATGTGCGGGCGCCCGTGGGAGTCGACGGCGAGGTCCGTGTAGATGCCGACGTCGGGACCCGGCGCGCTGTTGCCGCCGCGCGGGCCGTCGACATCACCGGTGATCGACCCGGTCGAGGTCGGTACGCCGTCGACGAACTCCCACGAGACGGTGCCGTCGGCCTGGACCAGGCCGAACATCAGATCGCCGTAGTCGAGGTTGTACGCGCTCATGACGCCGCCGCGCCCGTCGTGGGCGAGGGCGGAGTAGAGGCCGATGTCCCCGAACGGCAGCGGCGGCAGGCGCTCGCACCGGCAGACCTCGCCGAGGAACTCGCACTGGCCCCGATCCCACGCGCCCGAGGAGGTGACCGAGACGAACTGACCGGGCGGGCACGACAGACCCATGCACTGTGCGGGGAGGTCGTGGCAGATGTCGGTGGGCACACAGCAGCCCTGGTTGCTGGGGCAGCCGCCGTTGCATGGCTCGCCGCAGGTGCAGCCGCCGGAGACGCAGGCCGGGACCAGCCCGCCGCTGCAGGTGACCGCCGTGCACTCGCTGTCCTGCTCGCAGCGCTGGAAGACGCACTCGAGGTAGCCGTCACCGTCCCGGTCTTCGCACAGCTGGTTGTCCATCGGACATGGGCGGGCGTCGTCGCACTGGTCCAGCGAATAGCAGACACCGACCGCGACGTTGCAGGCCTCGCGGTCTGCGCAGTCCTCGTCGCCGGTGCAGCGCGGCTTCACGCCCGTGTCTTGACCGACGTTGGTGAGGCCGCCGTCGCAGTCGCACCCGGCCGAGGCCAGCAGGCCCAAGAGGGCTCCCATACAGATCGCGCGGAACGATCGCACTCCCCCGCGGTACACGGAGCCCGCCTCCGGATCAATCGTCCGTCCGTCCATGACTTGACTGCAATTTGGGGCAGGGCGACCAATGGACGACCAGATGGAGCCACGGATGTTCGACAAGTTCCTCGCGGCGGCCGTGAAGGCGGGAGCGTCCGACATTCACATCAAAGCCCAGGCCCAGCCGACGCTCAGGGTCCACGGGGTGCTGAAGGAGGTGAAGCTCGACGCCATCACCGAATCGGGGATGGAGAGCCTCGTCAGCCACATCATGAACGCGAACAAGCTGGAGTTCGATCTCCGGCGCATGAAGGAGCACGACACCTCGTACTACGTCGACGGCGTCGGTCGCTTTCGCGTCAACATCCTCAAGCAGAAGGGGAACTGGGCGGCGGTCCTGCGGGTCATTCCGCGCAAGATCCCGACGGTCGACGAGCTCGGCCTTCCGCCGGTGCTGAAGAAGATCGCGCGCGAGGAGCGCGGGCTGGTGCTGGTCACGGGCGTCACCGGCTCCGGTAAGTCGACCACGCTCGCGGCCATGATCAACGAGATCAACGCCGAGTATCGCAAGCACATCGTGACCATCGAGGATCCGATCGAGTTCCTCCACGAGGACAAGCTCTCGCGGGTGACTCAGCGGGAGGTCGGCGCGGACACCGAGTCCTTCGCGATGGCGCTGCGGGCGGCCCTGCGCCAGGACCCGGACGTCATCCTGGTCGGTGAGATGCGCGATGCGATCACGATCGACACCGGCCTCAAGGCGACCGAGACCGGCCACCTGGTCTTCTCCACGGTGCACACCACCGACTGCGCCAAGACGATCGGTCGCATCATCGACGTCTTCCCCCACGACGCCCAGGACAACGTCCGCATCAGGCTCGCCGAGAACCTCAAGGCGACGATCTCTCAGCGCCTGCTGCGACGCTCCGACGGACAGGGGCGCGTGGTGGCGATGGAGATCATGGTCGCCACGCTCACCGTGCAGGAGCTGATCAAGGACAAGGGACGGACGGCCGAGATCAAGGACTACATCGAGAAGGGGCGCGAGATGTACGGCACGCAGTCGTTCGACCAGCACCTGATCGATCTGTACAACGCCAACATCATCTCGTTCGAGACCGCGAAGTCCGCCGCCACCAACCCGGCGGATCTGGAGCGCGCGCTCTACGTGAACTGATCAGATCGCGACGATTCGCCGATCCCCGGAGGCTTTTCCGGGGACGCGCAGCTGATACTCGCCCGGCACGAAGAAGATCGCGGTGCGCTCCCCGTCGGCGTCGCGGATGAAGACGGGCGCGTTGATGCGGCTCTCGATGTCAGGCGGCTCGAGCGGACGGCCGCGCTCGTCGGTGGCGCGCAGCCGGACGGGCAGGCCGAGCTCGACGCTCGGACGCTTCTCGGTGGGCGTCTGGTCGTCGATCGTGATCTTGGAGCTGCCCATGGCCCGGAGCGCGTGGACCGAGGTGCCCTTGCCGCCGCTGTACTCCACGAAGCCTTCGGCGCGGAGGGCGTCGAGGGCATCGCGCGTCTTCACGGCGCGGATCAGCGTGTCGAGCCCATGCTCGACGCCCGGCTGCAGGTCGCTCGCGAGCGTGGGGAGGACCACCTTCCGCGCGACGTTCAGATCCTCGAGCGTCAGCTCTCCGAGCATCTGCTCCGAGAAGCGGAGCAGCACCGCCACGCCGAGCTCGCGGAGCGGCGACGGGCTCTTCTCCAGCAGCGGCTCGAAGCTGGCCATGTCGAACGACAGCCAGTACTCCGCGTTCGCCAGCATCCGGGCGAAGTCGGAGAGCGCGGTCGCGTCCTCGCGCTTCTCCAGGGAGCTCGCGGACAGCTCGATGCCGCCGACGAGGTCCGGCAGCATCGGGTGCTGCGTCCGGACGGGGATCGGTTGGGTCGTCATGGTGCTCATATTCCGAGCAGGTTGACGTCGATGAGGAGCGTCACCGTGGTGGTGAGCTTGATGTTGATGGCCGGGTTGGCGCCCTGCGGCGTCAGCACCAGGTCGGCGCCGATCTTCATCGACTCGGCGACGGCGTACGGCTTGAGACCGGTACCCTTCATGTCGGCGGCGCTGGTGGCGAAGTCGCCCTCGATCACCAGGTCGGCTGTCTTGGCCTCCGGCACCTCCGTCAGGCGGCCGAGCGTCTTCCTGGGCTCGTCGGGCGCCTCCACCCAGATCTCGAGCGAGTCGATGTAGATAGAGAGGCGATCGAGGGAGGGGTTGTTGCTGCCGGTGTCCATCTCCAGCTGGATCGACTTCACGAAGATGCCGTCGACGTCGCTCGGCTTCACGCCCTGGTTCTGGAAGCTCTTCTCGTTCGAGAGCTCGAGGGCGTTGAAGTCGCCGCCGTAGATGGGGTTCAGCGGGGTCCCGGCCACCCGCGCCGCCGGGAGGGTGGCCTCGTCGGTGATGACCTGCTCGAAGTCGTCGATGCCACAGGACGCCAGGATCACGGCGAATGCGGCCAGCCCTGTGGTCCCGTGCATGCTCCGCCATCTTACCAGGAAAACAGGTTGGGCCCGTGCTAATTTGGGCGACTGACCGGGATGATCTTCACGTGTCCCGAGTGCAAGGCCGGCCACAGCGTGCCGGTTTCGATGATCCCCAACGGCGGGCTGGACATGGACTGCCGCCGGTGTGGAGAGGCCTTCACGATCGAGCCGCCGCCGCCCGACAGCGCTGAACCCCTCGACGACGACGCGGTGCAGGAGAAGACGAACGTCGGGCCCGCACCCGAGCCGACCCGTGTGGGCGTCGCCGATCCCCTCGACTTCGAGGACGAGCGGCCCTTGCTCGGCCCCGGGGGGATCGAGTACCGGACCGGCGACCTGCCGTCCGAGGTCGATCCCGACACCGATCCGAAGAGCCGCGCGGAGCTCGACGACACGCTCCCCTTCGAGCAGGCGCACGAGATCGGACCGGCGCCCGTCGTCACCGAGCCCGGCGACATCGAGCCGTCCCCCGATCCGATCAGCGACGTGTCGTCGATCTCCGGCCTCGAGGTGCGACCGCTCAGGGACGGGCCGCCCAGCGTCTACGAACGCGTCGCCGCCGGGATCTCGGTGCCGGAGGACCAGCGGAACTTTCGCCCGACCAGCGTCGCACGGCCGAGCCCGGTGCTCAGGCCGATCGCCGATCTATTGAATAGAGCACCGCTGGCGCTGAAGGTGGGGCTCATCGTGTTTCCGATGACGCTCGGTGTGATGCTCGTGATCAACGGGATGCGCGGAGAGACGGCCCCGAAGGAGACGCCGATCGAGATCCCGATCGCCGTCGACGGCCTGATCGAGGGCGACGCCGAGCCGCCCCCGAGGTTCCGCCGGCCCCCGCGCCTGCGGCGGGCGTCGACGAGGTCCTCGGCGGCCTCGATACGCCCGCGCCCGCCGGGTTCGCCTACATCCAGATGGAAAACGCGCGCCTGCGCGTGCGCGCCGACGACCGCGCCGGCGTCGCGGGCCGCGTCCCGATCGGCACCCTGGTCCGCGTCTACGAGCAGACCGGCGACTGGGCCCTGGTGGCCGCGCCGCCCGACGGCCCCGCCGGCTATCTCAGCGCGAAGCTCCTCGACGGCCGCAAGCCGCTGGCCCTGCTGGCGCAGGAGCAGGCGTTCGAGCGCTGCGGTGTCGAGGAGGACGGCACCGTCGACGACTGTCTCTTCTCCGCCAAGCAGCAGGAGCAGCCGTGCCTCGACCGCTGCGGCGCCGTGACCGCCGGCGACGAGTCCGAGCGTCTCCGCTGCGCCGGCGTCTGCAACATCGCGTTCGATCGCTGCGCGCGGAGCTGCCGGCAGCAAGAGGCGAGGCTCGGCAAGGGCAAGAGGCGCCGGCGCTGAGCGCGGATCCTACGGCGGTCACGGTCACGGTCTCCGTGGTTCCGCGACCGTGGCGGTGACCGTGGCGGCGTCGGGTCAGCGGACGATCAGGGTGTAGGGGCCGGACCCGGCCACCTCGATCGCGTAGGTGCCGGCGGCCGGCACGGTGTAGGCCGCGATCCCGCCGGCGGCGCCCGCGAGGAAGGCGCCGGACGGATCGTACAGCGACACGTTCTTGCCGGCGCGGCCCTCGGAGAGGTCGAACGAGACAATCGTGCCCGCCTGGAGGGTGACCCGGAAGAAGTCCGCGTTGCCGTCGTCGACGCGCCCGCGGATGACCGTGGGCAGGCCCGCGTTCATCGGATCGGCGGTGGTGCGATCGTCGTTCGGCTCGGACTCGGCGGCGGCGGCGGTGGGCACCGGGAGGTAGCGCACGAAGAGATCGTAGGTGTAGCCGACGCTGCCCTTGCCGTCGTTGGCATTGTGGACGGCCAGCACGTAGGACTCGGCGGTGTCGAGGTAGGCGATCGCGTCGGGGGCGCCTTCGCCGAGGATGCCGGTCGCGTTCGGTCCGTAGATGCGGAGGTACGGATCGACGTCGGGATCGGAGACGTCGAGGCGCTCTGCGATCACGACGGTGGGCCCCGAGGCGATCACCAGGTGCCGGACCAGACGGCCGCCGGTGGTGAGCGAGGCGCTGATCGTTCCGCTGTCGGTCAACACCACCGGCTCGGGCTGGAGGCCGACGGGCTCGGCGAAGATGCCGTAGCGCATGAGGACGTCGTCGTCCGAGCCGCGATAGGGCGGGTCGCCCAGGTTCCCTTGATCCGCGACCAAGAGCACGTAGGGGCCGGTCTCGTCGAGGATGGCCTCGAGGCGCGGGGCCAGACCGCCCGAGTCGAAGTTGCGGTAGAGCTCGCGGACCTCGCCGGTCGATTCGTCGATGAGCTTCGCCAGCACGAACACCGGGTCGACCTGCGAGCTCGCGGGGATCAGGCCGGTGAGCGCGATGATCTGTCCGGCCGTGCCGTCGAAGCGGTACCAGTCGATGTCGGGCGGGCCGGTGTTCGGATCGAGGGGCTTGTTGATCCGGCCCGCGGTCTCACCCGGGTAGACGAGGGCCGAGGCGAGCCCGACGGTGTCGTTCGGCTCGAGCTCGACGTTGTTGGGCGGCGTGTCGATCGTGAGCCGGACCTCGTAGTCGGACGTTCCGTAGATGCGGGCGTGGTCAATCACGATCCGCAGCGTCTCGGGGGCGTCCAGCGCCAGGATCACGCGGGAGTCGAGGAAGCCGGGGGCCAGATCGTCGTTCTCCATCACGGTCCCATCGGCGCGCTCGACGATCAGGACGGTGTCGAGGCCGTCGTCCGCGCCCAGGCCCAGGTCGGTCTGCGTGGCGATCCGGATGAAGTCCGAGGCGGGCAAATCCGCCTGGTACAGGCCGACCTTGCCGGCCGGGATGAGGACGAACGGCCGGTCCTGGAAGGGGACGTTGACCGACTGGGGCGACGCCTCAATCACCTCGAGCGCCAGGGCGTAAGCGTAGGTGTCCGAGCCCCGCGGATCGCCCTGGAGAACGCCCCGACGATCGGCCACGGCGATCTCGTATGTTCCGGCCTCGGCCACGTAGATCTCGCGCTCCGCGACGAACAGGCCGTCCGCGATCCGCGGCGTCGTGAAGCCGCCGCCGCTCACCATGACCAGAGGTTCGAGCAGGGACTCCGGCTTGGCGCGCGCCACGCGCACCTGTATCAACGTCCGGGCCGGCACCATGATCTCGAAGCGGTCGAACGCCTGCGTGGCACCGGGCGCCTCGATGACCCCCCGCACCTCGCGGATCTTGCCAAGCTCGAGCAGCGATACCGCCTCGCCGCCGCCGGGGACGTCGTTCGGCTCCTGCTCGTCCTGCGGCTCGCAACCATCCTGCCCAGGTGAGCCGACGCCGGAGTTCGGAGTCGCGGGGCAGGTGTCGCAATCGTCGCCAATCCCGTCGCCGTCGCGGTCGCGCTGCTCGGGGTTGAAGAGCCCCGGGCAGTTGTCGGCATCCTCCGGCCACTCGTCGCCGTCGGTGTCGCCCGGGACCAGGATGCCCGAGTCGGGGACGACGCCGCTGTCCGGGGTGGCGGTGGTGTCGTCGTCGCCGCCGCCGCCGCAGGCGAAGAGCAGGACGGGCAGGGCGATGAGGGCACGGCGCATGAGACGCCGGTTATACCAAAGGGATCACAGCTGTTCTATCCAGCAGGCCACGCCCGCTCGGGCCAGCGCGCGGCGGATCCGGGCGGCCGTGAGCTCATCGGGTGCCAGGGCGACCAGCGCGCCTCCCGCCCCTCCCGCGCCGCTCATCTTCGCGCCCAGCGCCCCGGCGCGACGCGCCTCCTGTACGGCCGCGTCAACCCGAGTTGACACGATCCCCAGGCCGGAGAGGACGCCGTGCGCCACGTCCATCGCGTGTCCGACAATCTCGAGCGAGTGCTCCGACAGACCGCGGGCGCCGGCACGGGCGGTCTCGCCGAGCGTCGCCATCGCCGCGCGGATCAACCGCGGGCTCGACTTGCGCACCGCCGCCAACCTCGACACGGTCTGGGCGGTACCGCCGTGCGCGCCCGCCGTGCCGACCACCAGGAAGACCGGCTGGCGCGGCCGCTGGAGCCGCTGAATCCGGCGCCCGCCGTTGGTGTTCTTGAAGATGATCGGCCCCTCCCAGAGGCAGATCGCAGGATCGACGCCCGAAGGCTTGGCGTGCGCGACGCGCTCGACCTCGATGGCGGCCTCGAGCAGCGCTCGGTTCGACCACTTGCGCTGGCGCGCGCGGAGCAGCGCGATCGCAATCGCGGCCGACGATCCGAGCCCGGACATCGGCGGGAACGCGAGCTCGATCTCGACGTCGGAGCGCCGTGCGGTGTCGCCGAGGGCCCGCTCCACCAAATCTCGCGGGGTGGCGGCGCGCGCCGACGCCTTCACCGGCGATTCGGACGTGGTCTGGATCCTGACCTTGCCGGTGCCGGGTGTGAGCCTCACCGACGCTCCGCGCGACAACGGCAGGCCGATCGCCGGCTCGCCGTACACCACGGCGTGCTCGCCGAAGAGGATGATCTTGCCGGGCGCGCGCCCAATCGCGACCTGGCCGCTCATGTCTTCGAGCCGCGCTCCCACGCCAGCGCCCGCGTGACGGTGTCGGCGCTCGGCCTTCCCTCTTGGAGGGCGCGCCGGACCACGGCCTCGACCTCGTCGGGTTGGGCGCCGGCTGCCAATGCAAGTTGTCTTGCGTGAAGCATCATGTGTCCCTGCTGGATGCCTTCGGCGCAGAGCGCGCGCAGCGCCGCGAGGTTCTGCGCCAGGCCGACGGCCGCCAGGATCGCCGCGAGCATGCGCGCGCTTTCGGCCCCCATCAAGGACGAGAGGAGGGCGATGGTCGGATGGCTCCGGGTCAGGCCCCCCACGATCCCGACCGGCATCGGCAGCTCGATCGAGCCCTCGAGCCGGTCGCCCTCGACGATCCAGCGGGTGAGGCCGCGGTACTGCCCGTCGCGGGCGGCGTACGCGTGGGCGGCGGCCTCGATCGCACGCCAGTCGTTGCCGGTGGCGACCGCGACGGCATCGATGCCGTTCATGATCCCCTTGTTGTGCGTGGCCGCCCGGTACGGATCGATCCGCGCGAAGCGGTCGGCCTCCGCGATCCGATCCGCGACCGCACGACCCCCGACCGCCTCCACCGGCACCGCACAGCGGGCGCGGGCGAGGCGATGGACCGCCAGGTTGCTCAGGATCCGGAGGTGGACCCCCGTGCCGGCGACGCGCGCGACAGCCGGCGCCACCGACTCGGCCACCGCGTTGACCGCGTTGGCGCCCATGGCGTCGACCACGTCGAGCACGAGGTGCAAGACCACGATCGGCGGCCCGCCCTCGGGATCCTCGAGCCTTCGCGTCTCGATCCGGATCAACCCGCCGCCGCGCGCCTGCATGGACGCGCAAGCGCCGCGGGTGGCAGCCTCCAGCTCGGCCGCCCCCGAGGACAACCGCTCGAGGATCCGATCCGCATCCGCCGGATCGGCGGCGGTCAGCTGGACCTGGCCGATCATGTGCGGCGGATCGGCCTCGGTCGTGAACCCGCCGCCGGCCCGCGCGATCTTGGCGGCGTTCGAGAAGGCCGCCACCACCGAGGCCTCCTCGACCGCCATCGGGACCAGGATCTCCTCCCCGTCCACCACCAGGTTCAGGCCGATCCCCACGGGAAGCCCGACGATCCCGACCACGTTCTCGATCAGCTCGCCGGCGTGCTCCAGGGTCAGAGCCCCCGGATCGAGGGCGTCGAAGGCGTCCTCGGGGAGGCCGAGCACGCGGGCCAGCAGCCGGCGCCGCTCCCCGATGGAGGCGCGCCGGAATCCGGGAAGCCGGGAGGTCGTCATCGGTTTCCCCGTTCAGTGCTCTATGGCAGCGCGGGGGGCGGGTCAACGACGAGGGAGCCAAGCCTAAGCCTTGACCCGGACGGGGACCCTTTCTAGGACGGGCCCGTGGCAACCAAGCGGCCGACCCGGTCCGAAGAAGAATCCTATCGCTTGTTCTTCTTTGTCGTCGCTCAGCTCCTGATGCTGTCGATGATCTGGCTTCTCTACCAGGAGTTCTTCAGCAACCGGCTCCTCGGTGGGCGCCGCCCCTGGAAGGACGTCCAGCTCTCCTGGTTCGAGGTCGAGAAGGCTCGGGCCAACAAGAACTACGCCGCCGAGGAGGAGTGGCTCGAGACCGGGACGGTGACGTCCACCGCAGGTGAGGAGATCAACCTCAAGGCGCGCCGCGCCGAGCTCAAGAAGGAAATCGAGGATCTCGAGGGCGCGATCATCGGGACCGCCAAGCGCGTCGAGTACGAGCGCCTCAAGGCCGAGCTGGAGAAGGCGGAGATCGCGGTCAAGGATCAGGAGGTGGTCGTCGCCTTCGCCAAGGCGAAGGAAGACGAGATGTACTACTGGTACCGCCAAGCCAAGCACGACGGCCGCGAGTACTCGAAGAAGGAAGAGAAGTACGAGGACGCCCACGGGCAGGTGCTCGAGCAGCAAAAGAAGTACGATCTGGTCGTTGCCAAGCGCGATGCGTTCCTCAATCAGGTCGGCGCAATCAAGAGAGCCCTCGATCAGAAGAAGAAGGAGCTCTCGGAGATGGAGGCGGACCTCGCCACCGCTCAGCGCGCCGTCGATTCCACGAAGGATCGCTGGACCGGCATCGAGCAGTTCTGGAACCAGGAGATCGAGCTCGTCGATCGCTGCCACACTTGCCACTACGCCTTCGACAAGTGCGGCTTCAGCGCGCCCGAGGAGATCCTACACTTTACCCTCGAGGAGAAGCTCACCGCGGCCGACCTCAAGACGCGCTATTGCCTGACCCGCGACGAGATCACCGCGTATCTCGAGGCGGCCGAGGAGGTTCGCGACTCCTGGTACGAGGACGACAAGAAGGGCTACGACGACGTCAAGGACAAGCTGCTCACCGTCGGGGCCCCCGAGCCGAAGCCGGGCGAGAAGAAGGCGATCACCGAGCCGGTCCTGGCCACGGCCGCGCGCCTCGGGATCAAGCCGTCAGAGGCCGAGCCGGTGTACCGCACGCACCCGAACTACTGGAACCTGCTCCGCAAGCACCCGCCCCAGGTCTACGGGTGCACCACCTGCCACTACGGTCAGGGGCGCGAGACCAAGGGCACGGCCCTGAACTACCTGTCCGCGATCGTCTGGAAGGGCGAGGCGAGCCTGGCGCCGTTCGATCACTCCCGGAGCGATCACTACTGGGAGCAGCAGCTCCTCGACAACAAGAAGCACCACACCGAGGCCTCCTGCTTCAACTGTCACCAGCAGAACTACGAGATCCCGTACGCGCCGAACTTCACCCGCGCCCGCAAGCTGGTGGAGAACATCGGCTGCACGGGCTGCCACCCGCTGGGACCGCTCGATCCCAAGCGCAAGCACGGGCCGGCCCTGGCGTCGGTGGCCAGCAAGGCGAACACCGCCTGGCTCGACACCTGGATCCAGCACCCGAAGGGCGTTCGGCCCCGGACGAAGATGCCAAACTTCTGGCCGAACGCGTTGAAGGAGGACGGCGAGCCGGATCTCGAGCGCGCCGACTGCAACGATTTCGACTACGACAAGGGCAGCCCGCCCACCCCGGCGGTCTGGGTGAACTGCTACGAGCAGCGGGAGCGGGAGTCCGCGTACATCCTCGCGTACCTGCTCTCGAAGCAGACGCCGATCGCGTACCCGTCGATGCCGAGCTGGGCGAGCGCAGAGAAGGGCAAGGAGACGTTCGAGAAGATCGGCTGCCGCGGTTGCCACAACATGGCCGAGTGGGAGCAGGCCTCGCACATGCCGGGCAGCGAGGATCGCGACCTCGCGCCGAACCTGAGCAACGTCGGCGACAAGCTGAACCCGGGCTGGATCTTCGCCTGGGTCAAGAACCCGCGGTCCTACTGGCCCGAGACCCGGATGCCGATGCTGCGCCTCTCCGACGAGGAGGCATGGAACGTCGCCGCCTTCCTCTCCACGCGGAAGACCGGCAACGCGCCGAAGATGTCGGCCAAGGGACAGAAGTACCTCGACGAGGAGGGCGCCGCCGAGAATGGCCAGCGCCTGATCACGTACTACGGCTGCTACGGCTGCCACGACATCCCGGGCTTCGAGGGCGCGACGCGGATCGGCGCCGACCTCACGCTGTTCGGATCGAAGCTCCCCGCCAAGCTCGACTTTGGCGACGTCACCGAGCTCGTCGAGGATCCGCACAAGCAAACCTGGGAGAACTGGCTCACCACCAAGCTGGAAGAGCCGCGCATCTATACCTACGAGCGGGTCACCACGCGTATGCCGAAGTTCGAGCTCTCGCAGCAGGAGGTCGCGGACATCGTGCTCTTCCTGAAGAGCCAGAACGAGGTGGCGCACGACTACCCGATGGGGATCAAGAAGAACCTCGACGAGGACGAGCTCGCCGTCCAGAAGGGCGCGTATCTGATCGACGCGTACAACTGCGGCGGATGCCACCTGATCGACACCCGCGGCATCGACATCGACGGGGACCACCAGCTCGACGGCGGCGACATCTTCCGCCTCTACGCCGACACGGACGACAAGTTCCGCACGCCGCCGAAGCTCCTACGCGAGGGCGCGAAGGTCTATCCCGACTGGCTCTTCAAGTTCCTCAAGTCGCCCTTCAAGCTGCGCGAGAACTACCAGCTCAGGATGCCCACGTTCCAGTTCACGGACGAGGAGGCCTCGGAGCTGGTGGCCTACTTCTCCGCGAAGGCCGGCGCGCCGTACCCGTTCGTTCAGAAGAAGTTCGATGTGCTCTCCGCCGCGGACCGGGCCACCGCCGATCACCTCTTCAAGGAGGCGCAGTGCCTCAACTGCCACAACCTGGGCGGCGGCTCCAACGACCCGAAGAACGTGGCGCCGAACCTCCGTCTGGCGTTCGACCGTCTCCGCTACGACTGGATCTTCGATTGGCTGAAGAGCCCGCAGTCGCAGGCGCCGGGCGTCGGCATGCCGACCTTCTTCTTCGTGGCCGACGAGGAGACCGGGGAGATGGGCACGCCGCTGACCGATATCGCGAACGGCGACTGGAAACGCCAGATCGAGCTCCTCCGCTCGTACGTGATCGATCTGGGCCGCGGGGCGAAGGTCGATGAGGGATCGGCCGACGCGGCCTCGGCGCCGGCGGCCGATCAACCGGTCAAGAAGGGCAAGAAGGGCCGAAAGGGTTGAGCGCGCGAGCGCTGCTCGTCCTCATCCTGATCCTGTATGGCGCGCCCGCGAGGGCGGGTGAGGTCGGCGGGATCGTCGTCCTCACGTCGACCACGTCCAGCGTCACCCCGGCGCTGATCCTCCGAGATCGACACGTCTGCGGCGCGGAGGTGCCGGTGAACAGCGGTTGGCTCCAGCTCGAGGGTCGAAACGTCGACGGCGTGCTCGTGTACCTCGACGGGCCGCCCCAGCCGAAGGGGCTGCCCAAGGGCAAGCTCACCATCGATCAGCAGAACTGCACCTATCTCCCGCGGGTAGCGGCGATCCCCGTGCGCTCCCGCGTTCGCTTCACCAACTCGGATCCGGTGCTCCACAACGTCCATCTCTTCGCGCCCGACGGGCGAACGGTGGGCAACTGGGCGATGCCCGCCAAGGGTCAGAGCACGCCCTGGGTGATCCTCAGAAAGCCCGGACGCTATCGGGTCGGGTGCGATGCGGGTCACGCCTGGATGAACGCGAACATCTTCGTTTTCGACCACCCTCATTTCGTGCTCTCAGAGGGCGGTGGTCGGTTTTCGATGCGGCGGGTCTCCGCCGGTCGACACCGCCTGATCGCGTGGCACCCTGACCTCGGCCAGCGCGAAGCTCGAGTGGATGTGCCCGCGAAGGGGCGTGTCGAGGTCAAGGTGGAGTTCTGAGATGCGGGCGTGGTGGCTGGTGATCTTCTCGTTGATCTGCGGCGCGGAAGCGCGCGCCCAGGACAAAGTCGCCACGGACGACATGGAGAAGGCGACCCTCAAGGACGAGAAGAAGGAGGAGGGCTGGAAGGCCAAGGCGAACGTCGGTCTGACCGGCTCGGTGAGCAGCAACCGGATGTTCGTGGGCGCCGAGGAGGGCACCTCGATCCAGATCGGCACCGTGATCGCGCTGGGGGCCGATCTCGAGCGCGGCCAGCACCGCTGGGAGAACGCCCTCGGCATCCAGCTTGCGGGTAGCAAGACGCCCCAGATCTCCCGCTTCGTGAAGTCGTCCGACGTGCTCGATCTCAGCTCGACGTACTTCTACACGCTGGAGTCGGTCAGCTGGTTCGGGATGTTCGGGCGCCTGAAGCTGTCCACGCAGTTGCTGCCGACCAAGCTGGTCCGCTCGCTCCCCTACACGGTGGTGCGCCTCGACGATCAGGGGGTGGAGATCGGCCGCGACATGGTCGACGCACAGGCGGGCATCGCCACCACCGGCGCGTTCGAGCCGCTCATGCTCCGGGAGTCGCTCGGCATCTTCGTGAATCCCGTCGAGAGCGACACGTTCAGCTTCAAGCTGAAGCTGGGCGGGGCCGCGCAAGAGATCGCCGCGCGCCACGGTTTCGTGGTGCTCGCGGACGATGGGGCTGCCGCCACGCTCACGCTGCAGCAGGTTCAGAGCACGTTCGAGCTCGGCGCAGAGCTGGGCTTCGCCAGCAACGGCACGCTCGTGCCGGAGGTCCTCAGCTGGAAGCTGAACGTCGATCTCTTTCAGCCGTTCGTCACCACCGCCAATACCGACCTCTCGACGATCGGCCAGCTCAACGCCGAGGTGGTGCTCGGCGTCTCGCTGAAGATCGTCAAGTGGCTCTCGCTGGAGTATCTGCTCACGGCCAAGCGGATCCCGTTGATCCTGGACGCCTGGCAGATCCAGAACCTCCTCGTACTCAGCGCCGGGTTCGATCTGATCTAGTATCCTCCCCACCATGGCGGGTGGACCCAAACCGGGTGAGGTCGCGATCTCCGAGCCGGCGGCCCCTGCTCGCCCCGATCTCTTCGTCAACCGCGAGATCTCCTTTCTCGAGTTCAACCAGCGCATCGTGCAGGAGGCGGCCGACCCGGCGCTGCCCTTGCTGGAGCGCTTGAAGTTCATCGGCATCGTCGGGGCGAACCTCGACGAGTTCTTCATGGTCCGCGTCGCCGGGCTCAAGCAGCAGCTGAAGAGCGGCGTGCTCGAGACGGGCCCCGACGGCATGACGCCATCCGAGCAACTGTCGGCGATCGCGCAGCGGGCGGCCGCCCAGCTCGCGGAGACGGAGCGGACCCTCCTCGAGGGCGTCATCCCGGCGCTGGCGCAGCAGGGGATTCGGATCCTGCGCGTCGCTGAGCTGGGGCCCGCCCCCCGGAAGCGGCTGGCGCAGCACTTCGAGACGCAGATCTTCCCCATGCTGACGCCGCTGGCGGTCGATCCGGGGCATCCGTTCCCGTTCATCAAGAACCGGACGCTCAACCTGGCCGTGCACCTCTTGCCGGAGACCAGCGCTGCCGACGCCTATCCGCTGCTGGCGGTGGTGCAGGTGCCGAACGTTCCGCGCTTTGTCGACGTCGACATGCCGGGTGATCTGGCCGTGGTGTTCGTCGACGACGAGATGACGGCGCACGTCGGTGCGCTCTTCCCGGGGATGCGCGTCCTCGAGTGCGTACCCTTCCGCGTCATCCGAAACTGGGACCTCTCGATCGACGAGGAGGAGCAAGAGGACCTCCTCGAGACCGTGGAGAAGGAGCTCCGGCGCCGCTGGCGTCTCGACGCCGTACGCCTGGAGATGGGCGCGGAGGCCTCGGGCGAGCTGGTCGACCGGCTGCGCTCGGCGCTCGATCTCTCGCCTGCGGACGTCATGGTCTACGCCGGTCCGCTCGCGCTCGCCGACCTCCAGGGTCTGGTCGCCCGGGTGGGACGCTCGGACCTGCGAGACGAGGCGTTCTATCCGGTCCTGTCCCCGGAGTTCCGCGACTCGGACGACGTCTTCGCCGCGATCGGCAAGGGCGACATTCTGCTTCACCACCCCTACGAGAGCTACGAGCCGGTCGTCGATCTCCTGGACCAGGCATCGCGGGATCCGGCGGTCCTGGCGATCAAGCAGACGCTGTACCGCGTCAGTCGGGACTCACCGATCCTCGAGTCGCTGATCACCGCCGCCGAGAACGGCAAGCAGGTCACCGCGCTGGTCGAGCTGAAGGCGCGCCTCTCAGAGGAGACGAACGTGGAGTGGGCCCGGCATCTGGAGCGGTCGGGCGTGCAGGTCGTCTACGGGATGATCGGCCTGAAGACGCACTGCAAGGTGACGATGGTGGTGCGTCGCGGCGCTGGTGGGATCAGGCGCTACGTGCACCTCGGGACCGGCAACTACAACGAGGAGACCGCCCGCATCTACTCCGACCTCAGCTACTTCACCGCGCGCCAGGACGTCTGCGACGACGTCTCGTCCCTCTTCAACCTGCTCACCGGATACTCCGCCCCGCCCAGCTGGAAGAAGCTGGTGGTGGCGCCCCTCCGACTCCGCCATCACCTGCTCGATCTGATCGAGGACAAGATCCGCGTCGCACAGAAGGGAAAGAAGGCGAAGATCGTCTTCAAGTCGAACGCGCTGATCGACCCCCGGATCATCCAGGCGCTCACGCAGGCCTCGCAGGCAGGCGTGGAGGTGATCCTGTGCGTTCGAGGTCCGTGCTCGCTGCGCGTCGGTATCCCCGGCGTGAGCGATCGGATCACCGTGCGCATGGTGATCGATCGCTTCCTCGAGCACTCGCGTCTCTTCTACTTCGCGTCGGAAGATCAGGAGGACGTCTTCATCACCAGCACGGACATCATGCCGCGCAACTTCGATCGCCGCGTCGAGGTCATGCTCCCGATCGAGGATCCCCGCCTCAAGCGCCGGATCGTGGACGAGATCCTGGCGATCGAGCTGGCCGACAACACGAAAGCGGCGGTGCTCCAGGAGAACGGCACCTTCAGCCGGCTCAAGCCGGGGAACGCGAAGCCTGTGCGGTCCCAGGCCGAGTTCATCAAGCTGGCTCGGGCCCGGGCGGCTGCGGGTGATGTGGGGAAAAAGCGCAAGAAGCCCAAGCGGGACAAGAAAGAGAAGAAGAAGGGCTGATCGGGCCCGGCCCGGGTGCTCCGTCGCGGGGGCAAACACATACGAATTGACCCGACGTCGGCCCCAAGACTAGAAGGCCCCACATGATTGTCGATCTCCAAGTGAACCTGGAGACCAAGGAAGGCGGCCTGGTCGACCCCAATGTGCTGGTGGAGCGGGCGAAGGCTGCGGGTCTCGACGGCGTCGTGGTGACCAAGGAGGGCGACCTCCTCCCGGACATCCAGAGCCTCCGCGAGGCGGCCTCCGAGCGGGGTGTCAAGGTCTTCGCGGGCGCCAAGCTCGCGACCAACCACGGGCTCATCCTCTACATCCTGCCCGAAGGGGTCGAGCGTCCCGGCGACGGCTTTGCCGCCCGGGAGGACGAGGTCTACGACGCGCATGCGGTCATCGACGCCATCGAGCAGCTCGGCGGTGTGACGGTCGCGCTCCGTCCGTACGATCGCGACGTCCCCAACCCGATGGGCGATCATCTCTTCTCGCTGCAAGGGTTGTCGGCCTGCGAGGTCCAGAACGGGCGCATCTCCGACATCGCCAACGATCTCGCCCTCGAGGCGGCCTCCAACATGGAGATGCCGTGCGTGGGGACCAGCTGCGCCGACGGCGCCGAAGGGCTGGGGAGCTCGGCGACGCTGTTCCGCACCCGGATCGAGAGCGGGAACGACCTCTGCGAGGCCATCCGGTCCGGCGATTGCTGGCCGATCTCCTTCTCGGAGGAGGTCCCGCGACCCGAAGCCCATCCGAGCCGGGAAGAGGGCGATCGCCGCCGGGGCAACCGGGGCGGACGGGATCGACGGGACGGACGCGGTCGCGGCGGCGAGCGGCGCGAGGGCGGCGGCGGCGGTCGCGGCGGACGGGATTGCGGGGGCCGAGACGTGGGCCGAGACGATCGCGGCGGCGGCGGCGGCGGACGCGGTCGTGGCGGCGGCGGCGGCGGCGGCGGCGGCGGGATGGCCAGACCGGATGATCCGGGGCGGCGGCGACGTCGCGGCGGACGCGGCCGAGGCCGCGGTGGCCCGGTGCCCGAGGACATCGGGAACCGCGTCAAGGCGCGACGCGACAACAACATCGACGAGAACGCCGGCAACCGCGTCGACAACCCGCGGGACATCGAAGAGGACATCGGCAACCGCCTCGCCCCCGGCGAAGTCTCGCCCTATGCCCGCCGCGACGACGAGTCGATGGGCAACCAGTGAGACGTTGATCGGGTGACCTCCTCGATCGGCCTCGTCCTCTCGGGCGGCGGCGCCCGGGGCGCGTACGAGGTCGGAGTCCTCACCTACCTGGCTGAGCACCACCCGGACCTCTTGGCGAAGGTCCGCGTCATCACCGGCTCGAGCGTCGGCGCTGTCAACGGCGTCTATCTGGCCTCTCACGGACTCACCGCGGAGTCGGTGTTCGAGCTGGCCGAGCTCTGGAAGAACCTCTCCATCGACGCGCTCCTGTCGCTGTCCTCGTTCGATGCTCTGCGGATGATCGGCGCGGCGCCGCTCCGGCTCCTCCGCAGGAACGCGCGCACGCCGACAAAGGGCTTGCTGGACGCCGAGGGCCTCTGGCGTCTGGTGAGCCGGAGCATCGACTGGAGCGGGCTCCATCGCCGGGTGCAGAGCGGGCGGTTCGACGCCGTCGCGGTCCTCGCCACGGATCTCTCCAGCGGGAAGAGCCACGTGTTCGTCGAGAGCCGGCCGGGGATCGCGTCGCCCGCAGACAGCAGTGAGGCGCACTTCCTCCCGGTCCGCCTCGGTCGCCCGCACGTGTTGGCCTCGGCGGCGATCCCGCTCCTGTTCTCGCCGGTGCGCGTGCATGGGCGCTGGTACATCGACGGCGGCGTCCGCAACAACACGCCGTTCTCGGCCGCGCTCCGGCTGGCGGCGGACGGCCTGATGATCGTGAACGTGCGCGGCGCCAACCTCCCGCTCCCCGAGTCCACCGACTTTCCCGGGATCGGTCAGATCGTCGGCAAGTTGCTCGACGCCATCTTCCTCGATCGCGTCGGCTTCGATCTCGACCGCCTCCGCAGGATCAACGACTTCCTCGAGACCGCCGAAGGCCTGGGCGAGCTCGAACGTTTCCAGCGGGAGCTGGTGGCGCGCGGCCGTCCCCACTACCGCCAGATTCCGTTCGCCGTGGTCTCACCGGCGCGCGACCTGGGCGCGGTGGCGGCCAGCTACGTGTCCGGCTCCACCCGGCTCCGCTCGGTCTCGTTCATGCGCGTCCTGAACGCGCTGTTCGCCAACGACGCCCACACCTCGGGCGACGCGGCCAGCTTCCTCCTGTTCGACGGTGAGTACGCCAAGGAGCTGATCGCCACCGGGTATCAGGACGCTCGAGCGGAGCGCCAGAGCATCGAGCTCCTCGGGCGCTCAGCTACCGCCCAGCCGGGCGAGCATCGATCGTAGGACCTCCGGATCGATCGGCTTCACCACGTGCTCGTCGAACCCCGACGCCAGCGCGTGGTCACGGTCCTGCTGCTGCCCATAGCCGGTGAGCGCCACCAGCCGCGTGTGGTGCGACCCCAGGCGATCGCGAACCCTCCGCGCGACCTCGTAGCCGTCGACCTTCGGCAGGCCGATGTCGACGAGGGCCACCAGGGGCTTCAGCCGAACGATCAACGAGATGCCCTCCTCACCGTCGCTCGCGGTCTCGACCTGGTAGCCGTCACCCTCGAGGAGCATCCGTAGCGTCTCACGGCTGTCCGAGCGATCCTCCACCAGCACGATCTGGAGCCCCGGGCCGATCTTGCTCGCGACCGCCGTCATCGCCGCCGCCTCGACCTGCTTCACGCGCACGTGGGGCAGCCGGACCTCGAACTCGGATCCGCGTCCTGCGCCCTCGCTCGTGACCCGAACGGTCCCGTCGTGCAGCTCGACGATCGACTTGACCAGCGTCAGCCCCAGGCCCATCCCGCCTCGCGAGCGGGCCAGCGTCGTCTCGGATTGAACGAACGCCTCGAAGATGTGCTGGTGCATCTTCGGCTCGATGCCGATGCCGTCGTCGCGGACGCGGATGAGCACCTGCTCGCCTTCGCGGCGGAGCGTGAGCCAGGCGTGTCCGCCACGCATGTTGTACTTGGCGGCGTTGTTGAGGAGGTTGACGATGATCTGCTGGAGCCGAGCGGCGTCCCCGTCGACCCAGAGCGGCTCCTCCGAGCAGTCCACCTCGAGCGCGACGCCGTACTCCTGGAACAGGTGCTGGGCTGCGGAGCTCACCTCTTCCAGCACGCCCCGCAGGTCCATGACCTCGCGCCTGAGCTCGATCTTGTTCTGAACCACGCGCGAGACATCGAGGAGATCGTCGAGCAGCCTCGCCATCTGCCCGGCCTGCCGCTGGATCACGCGGGTCGCGTATTGCTCGACGTCCCGCGTCGGAGAGGCGTCGAGCATCGCGCTGGCGGTCGTGATTGCGCTGAGCGGATTGCGAAGCTCGTGGGACAGCATCGCCATGAACTCGTCGCGCCGGCGCACCGACTCTCGAGCCTCGTCCTCGGCCAGCTTCTGGCGGGTCACGTCGCGATGGACGCCGAGCGTGCCCACCACGCGATCAGCGCTCGTGTCGTGGAGCGGGAACTTGGTGGTGAGCAGCCAGTCCTCCTGACCGGAGCGCCAGCGCCGGTGCTGGAGCTTGTTCGTGATCGACTCCGCGGTGGCCAGGATCCGCTGGTCCTCCATCAGGGCCGCCGCCGCATAGGCCGCCACGTCGACCTCCGCCTCGGTCTTCCCGACGGCCTCGTCCGGGGATTCGAGTCCGAGACGGCCCGCCAGTGCCCGGTTGATGCGCACGTAGCGCCCGGCGGCGTCCTTGAACTCGATGAGGTCGGGGACGCTGTCCATCAGGCTCCGCAGCAGATAGCGCTCGCGGAAGAGCTCATCCTCGGCCTGCTTGAGCGAGGTGATGTCGATCAGCGTGAGCACCACGCCCGCGACCGAGCCTTTGGCGCGGTAGGGGAGGAGACGCAGGAAATACCAGCGTCCCAGGCGATCGCGCACGTCGCGCTCGAACGAGGTCTCTGTCTCGAGCACCTTGCCCACCTCGGCGACCAGCCCGGCGTACTGGATGTTGTGCGTGAAGCTCTCGATCGATCGCCCGACGTCCTGAGGGAGCAGGTTGAACGTCTCCGCGATCTTGGGCGTGAACTTGCGGATCTGCATCTCGCGATCGAGGAAGATGGTGCCCACCTCCGTGCTCTCGAGGAGGTTGTCCATGTCGTTCGTGAGCTCGGTCAGCTCGGCGATCTTTCGCTGGAACTCCGCGTTGACGGTGTAGAGCTCCTCGTTGACCGACTGGAGCTCCTCGTTCGTGCTCTGCAGCTCCTCGTTCGACGCCACCAGCTCCTCGTTCGTGGCCTGGAGCTCCTCGTTGCTGGTCTCCAGCTCCTCGATCGTCGCCTGCAGGTTCTCCTTTGTGTAGCGGAGCTCGACCTCGAGCCGCCCGATCTCTTCGGTCGACAGCTCGTCGAGATCGACCTGCGCCACCGGGCTCTGCTTCTTCGTCTCCCGCTCGACCGGCCCGATCGTCAC
Source organism: uncultured delta proteobacterium (assembly GCA_963803435.1). Classification (GTDB taxonomy): domain Bacteria; phylum Myxococcota; class Kuafuiibacteriia; order Kuafuiibacteriales; family Kuafuiibacteriaceae; genus CAWDML01. Next base: position 555,876 of record CAWDML010000003.1, read on the forward strand.
CAGCAGATGGACCGTGTTCGAACGTCGGTCGTGGATCGGGTGGATCTCGATCGACACGTCGTTCTGCCGGTAGCTCATCGGCGTCAGATCCTTGGCGGCGCGCTGGAGCGCTCCGGTCAACGCCAGCTTCAGGTCGGGCGCGACCAGCTCGAGGATGTCGCCGGTCGGGCGCCCGTCGGCCAGGCGCAGGTACCGCCCGGCACCGCCGAAGGTGTGCAGCAGCCGGCGGTTTTGAGAGACCAGGAAGCTCGGCGGGATGTAGCGCTCCAGGAGCGCGTCGTAGGCCCCGATCAGGTGGCCGACGGTGATCTCCTGCGTGTCCCGCGGGAGCGCCAGCGTGGCGGCCCGCTGCTGCTTCGCAGGCAGGAGCCGGAGCTCCGGGAGGCGGATGTCGCGGTGCTTTCGATAGACACGCCAGCGTTCGTCGATCACCTCGAAGTCGTCCCGGTAGGTTCCGGGGGTCTCGCTGCTCCCCAGAAAGAGCACGCCGTCCTTGGTGAGGCCGAAGTGGAAGAGCGACACCACCTTTCGCTGCGCGTGCGGCTGGAGATAGATCATCAGGTTGCGGCACGTCGCCAGGTGGATGCGCGTGAAGGGGGCGTCCTTGATCAGGTTGTGCTGCGCGAACACGATCATCTGGCGGAGGTCCTGCACCACCCGATACGACTCACCCTCGCGGATGAAGAACCGCGCCAGGCGGGCCGGCGACATCCCCTCGATCCGATCTTCGGTGTAGCGGCCGGCCGCCGCGACCTCGAGCGAGGTCTGGTGGACGTCGGTGGCGAAGATCTTCACGTTGAGAGGGCGGCTCGCCTTCTCGAACGCCTCGACCGCGCAGATCGCGATCGAGTACGCCTCCTCTCCGGTCGCGCAGCCGGCGACCCAGACGCGCAGCTCCTCTTCCCGCGACAGGCGTTCGATCAGCTGCGGAAGGATCGCCTCGATCTGTCCGAAGGCCTCCTCGTCGCGGAAGAAACGCGTCACTCCGATCAATAGGTCCTGATAGAGAGCGTCGAGCTCTCGGCGATCGCGCCTCAGTCGCTCGAGATACTCCTCGAGGTTGGACTCGCGGTGTAGCAGCAAGCGTCGCTCCACCCGACGTCCCACCGTGTTCGGCTTGTAGTGGGAGAAGTCGATGCCGAACTGATCCCGCAGGAGCTGTAACACCGCGTCCATGCCGGTCTTGTTGCCGCGCGTGAGCACGGCACCCTCGGACATGAACCCCTGCATGGAGTCATGGTCGACCAGGCGGGAGAGCACCTCTCCGATCTCCGTGGGATCCAGGTTGAAGTCGGCCACGCCCGAGTCTTCGGCGCTCCGCGGCATCCCGTTGAACTTCGCGGAGTCTGGCTTTTGCACGATCACGAGCCCACCGGCCTCGTGAATGTTGACGATCCCGCGGGAGCCGTCGCTGCCCGAGCCGGAGAGGATGATGCCGATGGCCCGGTTGCCGAAGTCCTCCGCCAGGGATCGAAAGAAGATATCGATCGGCATGTTCAATTCATTGGCGGGATCTTTGTCGGTCAGGAGCAGCTTGCCGTCGGAGATGATCATCTCCTTCTTGGGTGGGATCACGTAGATCGAGTCCCGCTCGACGGTGACGCCGTCCTCCACGCGATGGACCGGCATCGTGGTGTATCGCGAGATCAGCTCGTCCATCATGCTCTCGAAGTCGGGTGAGAGGTGCTGCACGACCACGAAAGCCAGCCCGATGTCGGCTGGCATCCCTGTGAACAGTCGCTCCAGCGCCTCGAGACCGCCGGCGGACGCGCCGACTCCAGCGACATAGTTGGGCGAGCGTTCGACCGTCGACTCCATTCAGAACGGAGACGATAGCAAACGGATCAGGGAAGGATCATCGACGCAAACACGCGCGGGTTTTTGATGTGGCGATCCTGTAGTCGACGATCGACCTCTTTTTGGATCGCCTTGCCGTCGTTCGGGATGAGCTTCGCGCGGCGGCGGTGCGCCACCAGTCCGTGAACCGCCATGTCGGCAGCGAGGAATGCTTTCGCCGCACGATCGTAGAGCGAGGCCGCCTCGCTGAATCCTCCGCTCTTCTCGACCGTGCGTGCCCGGACGATGTGTCCCATTGCCACAGCGTACGGTGTGGCTTCTTTCTCCAGTGAGTGGGCGTCATGTTTTGCCGCCTTCAGATCGGCGGCCGCCAGCGCACAGCGGGCCCGCAGGAAGCGAGCCTCGACCCGGATCACCTGCACGCGCATGAACATGGACTCCTCCAGCTGCCGCCAGTGTTGCTGGATCCTGCGCCAGGCACGCTCGCCGTCGCCCGAGTACAAGTCGAGCTGCACGCGCGACGAGAGCTCCCAGTAGTGCTGGAGGTGAAAGCCGGCTTGGGCAGACTCGGAGGTGGCCTCTTCGAGGTTCCGCTTCACGGCCGCAGGATCGTCGTCGGCCAGCCAGATGACAGTCGCGTTGGCGGACATCCGCAGCAACGTCGCCGCATACAGATCCCGCCGTGTCTTCGCGTCCTGAACCAGCGCGTCGAGTCGCTCGCGCAGACCGTCGAAGCTGCCCCGATAAGAGTCGGACCAGAGGCGGAACGTGGTCGCGGTGTCGAGCTCCCAGTCGACGCCCGTACAGCGCTCCCGGAGCATCGAGTCGGCGCGCGTGCTCTTCTCGGCGCACTCCGCCCACTGTCCGGCGTGCCAGGCCGCGAAGGCCTCGCCGAGCCCCGCGAAGCCCTGCACGTACGGATCTTCGATCCTCGACGCCAGCGCGCCCAGCGCCGTCAGTACGCGCTTCACTCGGTTGGGGCTTTTGTCTCCCTGGCTCGTCAGCAGGCCGAGCTCCATCGCCAGCGCGCGCGCGACGCGGTTTGCATCGCCGGCGTCGAGCGCCAGGTAGAGGAACGAGCTGATGAAGATCGACGAGCGGATGACGTCGACCATCGTCAGGCCCACGCCCGCCGACCAGCAGGCGTCGACGCGCTCCAGCGTCCCCGGCGGGATCTCGTCGGGGTCGCGCTCGCGAAACGAGAGGCCGCGGAGCAACAGCCGCGATCGGATCACACGCAGCGTCTGATACGCGTCCTCGTTCCGCTCCGGGTACTCCATCCCGTGGGATAGGAGCACGTCCTTGAGGATCGCGATCCCGCGGGTGGCCAGGCCGAAGCGGAGAAACTGCTCCGCCGCCCGCCGGAGCAGATCGATGCGCCGGTCCTTCGGCGCTCGGCCTGCCGCCTTCAGGTACGCCTCCGCGGCCTCGTCGCCGCGGCCTGCTTGCGCCAGCGCATCGGCCCACTTGGCCCGCAGGTCCCAGCGATCCTCGCTGTCGCTCGAGAGATCGAGCGCCAGTCCGTACAGCGACGCCGCCTGGTAGAAGGCGGTCGCCCCCAGCGATCGGTCGGCGGCCTCTTTGGCTGCGGCCGCCGCCGCATCGTTCTGGCCCGCCTCCTGGAGCGCGAGCACCAGCTCCTCGGGCGCAGCGCGTTGATCGTCGGCGAGCGTGCGGGCGAGGGCGCGCCGCCGGTGGCGAAGCGTCGTCGCGTCCATGGTGTCGACGACGGTGCTGCGGATGCGGTCGTGATACGCCTCAATCTCGTCGACGCCGTTCGCATTGCGCGTCCGCGCCAGGTGGTGGCTGGTCAAGAGCGCCGCCACACTGCGCTCCTTGGCGTCGAGGTTCGCGGCGCGGTTGGCCACCTCGAGGCGGAGCGGCCGACCGGCCACCGCGACAATCTCCAGGAGCTCGCGGGCGGCCGTGGGGAGGTGGCTCAGGCGGGCCCGTAGGACCTCTCTGAGCGAGATCGATTCGGAGGTGTCGGCGTCGTCCAGGGGGACCGCCAGGTTCACGTCGCTCGACTCGGAGTGCTGCGCGTGCACCGCCAGCTCGTAGATGAACAGCGGGCTGCCCTGGGCCTCGCGCAGGATCTCCTCGGCCCGCTCGTCGATCGAGACGGGCACCGAGAAGCGGCCGCTCGCGGTCTGGGGACGGCTCCGCTCGCGGGCGCCCATCTTGTCGATGATCGCGCGCGCCAGCCGCCGTGAGGCGTCGGGGTCCAGCGGCCCCACCAAGAGGTCGCGCACCTCGGCGTCGGGGTGGTCCGGAGTCATGCGCAGGACGCGCACCAGCTCGCTCGCGTCGCGATCCTCGGTCCGATACACCGCGATCAAGGTCAAGGGCGGCGCCCCCGGCTGGCGGAGGAGCTCCTCGATGAGGCGCGCGCTGTCCGCGTCGCCCCACTGGAGATCGTCGAGGCAGAGGACCACCGGTTTTTTCTTGCCGATCGCACGGAGCAGCTCGCGAAATGCGGCGAAGGCGCGCGCGCGGATCTGGATCGGATCCAGCGCCTCCTTCGCGCTCGCGGAGCGATGATGGACGGCGTCGACCCGGTTCAGCACCGGAAACAGCCGTGAGAGCGCCTCGATCCCCTCGGGGAGCATGGCCTCGACCTCGAGGAAGGGGACCTTGCGCAGGTGGCGGCTCATCCCGTCGATCAGGTTGTCGAGCGCCTTGTAGGGCACGAGCTCACGCTCGTAGCAGCGCCCCGCGAAGACGTGTGCGCGCCCGGTCTCGTCGAGGTGCTCGAGGAAGCGGCGGACCAGCGCCGTCTTCCCAATCCCGCTGGTGCCGCGCACGTGAACGATGATCGTCTTGCCCTCGGAGCCGGCCTCGAAGGCCTCCTCCAGCATCGCCAGGTGCTCCTCGCGCCCGACGAACTGCGGCGACAGATCCGGTACGGCGAACGCGAGCGCCGGCGTGGCCAGCGCCGGGGGAAGACCGCCCAGCTTGTCGAGGATCTCGCGACCCGACGGCCGCGCCTTCGGATCGCGCTGGATGAGCGACTGGCAGAGCTCGGCCAGATCCTTCGGCGCGCCGGGGTTCAGCTCGAGCACCGTCTGCGGATCCTTCTGCTGCTTCTCGAAGATCACCTTGTAGAGCGTCCCGGTGAAGGGGAGCCTGCCGGTGAGCGCCTGATAGAGCATCGTTCCCGTCGCGTACCAGTCGCTGGCCGGCCCCACGCCTTCGCCCGCCGCCTGCTCCGGGGCCATGTACGCCACCGTCCCCACCACCGAGCCCATCGCGCTCTGCGCCAGCGAGTCCTCGTCGACGTCGGTGGCCAGCCCGAAGTCGAGCAGCACGATCCGTCCTCGCGGCGTCACCATCACGTTGGACGGCTTGATGTCGCGGTGGAGCTTGCCGGTGTCGTGCAGCGCGACCAGGCCCTCGGCGAGCTCCTTGAGCGCGTGGCGCAGCCGGTCGTAGTCGAGCGGGGGAAGCGCGCCTGCGTGCGTTTCACCGACCGCGACCTGGGTCAGGAGGTCGAGCTGATCGGTCCCGAGCTCGCCGTCCGGGAGCGTCCGGGTGACCGGGAGCCCGTCGACCAGCGTCGGGACCGTGTTGTCCTCCGTGCGCGCCTCGGAGAGGAGTCCGGGCCGCACGTACTGGAGGAAGTTGACGCCCTCGACGAGCTCCATCGTGAAGAACCAGTGCTCGCCGCTCATCACCAGCTCGTGCAACGTCACCAGGTTGGGGTGGTTGACGTCCGCGAGCGCGCGGAACTCCCTCTTGATGCGGTAGATCGCGCCCGGGCTCATGCGGAGCAGGATCTTGAGCGCGACCTCGGTACGTCGCTCGCGATCGTACGCCTGGTAGACGACACCCATCCCGCCCTCGCCGATGCGGCGGATGACCTCGAAGCGTTCGCTTCCCTTGAAGTCGTGGGCGCCGAGCTGCCAGCCAGTCACGGGTTAGGATTTGTCGGTCTCTGCGTAGCGTTTCTTGAGGAGGTAGCCGATGCATTCGGCGGTGCACTCCTTCTCGTATCCGTAGCGGTCCTTCATCCGGGTGATGGACCGCTGCGCGACCTCGAGCTCCCGCTCCTCGGCGTTGCGAATCTCGCCGTCGCCCAGGATATCGAGGACGTTCTTGATGGTCTTGGTGATCACCTTGCGCTGGCGGCGGTAGTAATCGATCTCCATCTTCTCGATGTAGCGGGGGAAGAGCGTCCGGTAGTTCGGGGTCTGGCCTGCGTGCTCGAGCCCCCAGGCGCCGATGCGGCCCAGCACCGCCCGGCGGAACTCCTCGCGGTCCTCACCCTCGGCGAGGAGCACGCGCTCGACCTCGCGCATCATGTCCTCGTCGGCCGGTAGATAGCGCCCCGTGACCTTGTCCAGCAGCTTGGCCTTCTTCACGTGGTGCGACGCGTGCAGCACGTACTTCGCGAACAGCTGCTCGTGCTGCGCCTCCTCGACCAGCCCCATCGAGGTGCGGAACTCCTCGTCGAGGAGATCGAGCCACCACTCCTCCACCTGATCGATGAAGCGCGGAGAGTCGTGGTAGCCCTCGCGCGGCTCCTGCTTGAGGAAGCCGTAGATCGAGGGATCGCGGACCAGCTCGCGCAGCTCCTCGAACACCGGCAGCGGCGTGAGGCAGCGGTGGTCGGGGTGGTGGGCGGCGTTGAGGATCATGGTCCGGATCTCGCGCGCCGAGGCCCCGGTCTGTCCCTCGTAGTAGAGGACGGTGCGGTACTCGTCGTAGATCCCTGCGATCGCCTGCTGCAGCTCCCGCATCTCCTGTTCGCTGCACCAGCGCGGCACCTCTCCGGTGTTGTAGAGGTCGAGCTTCTCGAGCGGCTTCAGCCGGCGGACGATGTTCTTCACCTTGCCGGAGTAGTGATCGGGGTCCGGCCACTTGAGCCGCGTGAGCACAGCCCACATCGCTGCCACCTCCACCACGTGCGGGGCCAGCGGCTTGTCGATCGTGGTGGGCGTGATCTGGCGGGTGTAGATCTCGATCTCGTCGGAGAAGCGGCGCAGGTAGGGGACCCGCACCAGCTCGATGCGCCCCTTGAAGCTGTTCCAGTCCGGATACTCCTTGAAGGCCTCCAGCTGTTTCTCGTTCGACGAGCCGATCAGCACCTCGTCGAGGTGGATCATGAACTGCGGCAGCGAGGCGGTGGCCTCCTCGCTGGTGGTGAGGAGGTACTTGAAGGCCTCGATCGGTCGCTTCAGGAGATCGGCGAACTCGAGCATCCCGCGGTTCGCGGAGACCAGCGGGCCGTGGATCTCGAACAGCGGCACGCTCTGGAGGGCCCGCGGCAGGTTCGCGATCGACCGATCGGCGGTGATCTGCTGCGCGTTGGCGTCGACGTGCATCTGCGGCTCGACCGTGGCGATCGCGCGGCCGTACTTCGAGGAGACGTAGAACCGCTCCACCTGGATGTGGCGGAGCACCTCCATGTGGTCGCCGTCGTTGGCCATCAGGAGGGCGTCGTAGATCGCGCGATCCCGCGGCGAGAGGTCGCCCTCGAGGATGTAGCGGGAGACGGCGAAGTCCGCGGGGATCTCGCCGCTCTCGCGGAGGCGCTTCACCAGCGCGATCCGCTCGGAACGCGGGAGGAGGAAGATCGGATGATCGCGCAGCTCGCAGGGGAGGCGGGCGTCGATCTGCTCCGTCGACAGGTGCGCGTAGCTCCCTCCGGCGCTCGGTCGATCCTCCTTCTCGCTCGTGCCGAAGCCGAGGCGGCCCTTCACGATCTTCTCGGACGGGAAGATCCACGAGTACGAGTACAGCGCCCCTGCGGGGGTCTTCGAGTAGTGCTCCATCCCGGCTTGGATGCAGTGCACCAGGGACGACTTGGCCGAGCCGTTGGGTCCATGGAGGAGCACCAGCTTGGAGACGCGGCCGTCGCGGACGAAGTTCGAGACCAGGCGATAGATCTCGTTTTGAACCGCCTCCTGTCCCGAGACGCGGCCGTCGCCGTCGGACCAGGGCGCGTCGAAGAGCTTGTAGCGGAGGATGTCTCCGGTCGGCAGCCGGCGGAGCTCCGTGCCGTAGTAGTCGAAGACATCCTGGATGTACTGGCTCGCGCTCCGCAGGTTCTGGGCGGGACGCTCGAGCAACAGCGTGAACCACTCCTCGAAGCTCAGCAGCGTGCGGTCGTCGTCGAATGCCTGTTTGACCCGGCCGGCAAGCCCCATCAGGAGCTCGCCCGCTTCTATCTCCTTCGACACGATTCTGGTTTAACGCGACTAGGGCTGCTTGAGAATGGCGATGAAGATGACGAGCAGATACAGGCCGATGCAGGCCAGCCCGACGAGGAGCGTACCCTTGTCGAATCCGAGCGAGCTCTTCAGCGCCCGGGCCACCTGCCGGTTCTCCTCCGAGAGGTCCGAATCTGCGAGCGCCTCGTCGAAGAGCTGGCGCGCCGCGACGTAATCGCCCCGGGCGAAGGTGTCGATGGCGGGGGCCAGCGGTCCGGAAAGGGTCGCGCTCCGCTTGTTCTTCCCCTTCGGCTCTCCCTTCGCGGCCGGCTTCGCCGTCTTTCGTTTCTTCGCCACGGCCGGGACCGTACACCGCGCACTGAACGCAGATCTAGGTGGGCGATCAGCGCTTGGGTACTTTCATCCAAGTCTTTGATTTCGTGGCAGAACCTTGACGACCCCCAAGGCCTCCCGTACCGTGCCGAAGTGGTGGAAAGTGGATTGAAGTGGATCGAATAGCCACTCTTGTGGATCCATTTTCCCAGGCGGTCCCATGTTTCGCGGTCGGTACGAGCACAGTCTGGATGCGAAGGGGCGCCTCGCGCTTCCCGCTGCGTTCAAGAAGGCGCTCTCCAAGACGGGCGACGAGATCCTCATCGTCACCACGCACATCTCATCGCCGTGTCTCGTCGCGTACCCGCCCGGCGAGTGGGAGGCGTTCGAGCAGCGCCTCGCGAAGCTCCCGCAGTTCGAGCCGAGCGTGATGATGCTGCGGCGGCTCTACGTGGGCGGCGCGATGGAGTGCGCGATCGACAAGCAGGGCCGCATGCTGATCCCACCGGTGCTGCGGGAGTACGCGAACCTCGAGCGGGAGGCGTGCTGGGTCGGCGGGATGAAGACGCTCGAGATCTGGTCCAAGAAGAGCTGGTTCGAGATCGTCGAGGATGCACGCAAGGACGTCGGTGCCGACGTGCTGGCCAAGCTCGGCGAGCTGGGGATCTGATCGGTGATGGACCACGAGATCCACCAGTCCGTCCTCCTCGAGGAAGCGGTCGCGGGGCTGATGCCCCGGACCGACGGCATCTACCTCGACGCGACCTGCGGCCTCGGCGGACACACCGAGGCCCTCCTCGAGGCCTCCTCACCGGGCGGCCGCGTCCTCGCGATCGATCGCGACCCGGCCGCGATCGAGCTGGCGACCGGCCGGCTGTCGCGCTTCGGCGATCGCGTGACGCTGGTCGAGGGCGACTTCTCCGAGCTGCGCATCTACGCGGAGGCGAGCGATCACTTCCCGGCGGACGGCGTGATCGCCGACCTGGGCGTGTCGTCGCTCCAGCTCGACGATGCCGAGCGCGGCTTCTCGTTCCGGAGCTCGGGGCCGCTCGACATGCGCATGGGGCCTCGGGTCGGAGCCACCGCTGCCGAGCTCCTGGAGTCGTTCACGATCGAGGAGCTGGCCGCCGTGCTCAGGGAGTTCGGAGAGATCGCGCGGCCCAAGCACGTGGCCAACGCCATCCTGATCGCGCGCGACGCCGGCAAGCTCAACACGACCGCCGATCTGGCGGAGGTGATCGATCTCGTCGGCGGCGGGAAGAAGCCGTCGCAGATCCACCCGGCCACGCGCGCGTTTCAGGCCATCCGTATCGCGGTTAACCGCGAGCTGGAGGAGCTGGCCGGCCTGCTCCAGGTATTGCCGGAGCTGCTGAGGCCGGGCGGTCGCGCGGCGATCATCTCCTTTCACAGCCTCGAGGATCGCCTGGTGAAGCGCGCCTTCGCCGATCCCGAGGAGGATCCGGAGTTGGCGAGGCTGCCGATCGAGAAGAAGAGGGGACCGTTCTTCGCGATCACCAAGAAGCCGATCACGCCCTCGTCCGAAGAGGTGAAGGCGAACCCGCGGTCCCGCAGCGCGAAGCTTCGGCTCGCCGAGCGGAGGAGCGAGGGATGAGCAAGGTGCGGAGGTTCGAGCTGGGCCCCATCGGGACGAGCGTGGCGGTCGCGCTGCCCGTGGTGATGGCCGCGCTGTTCTATGTATGGACCAACGTCACCACGGTGCGCCTCGGCTACCAGCTCTCGGAGGCGGCCAAGACGCAGCGCGAGCTGAGCGAGGAGAACCGGGGGCTGCGGGTGGAGGTGGCGGCGCTCAAGGCCCCCGATCGGCTCCAGCGCCTGGCGAAGCTCCAGCTGGGGCTGGCGCCGCCCAAGACCGAACAGGTGATCCAGGTCGAGTAACACGTGGCGGCGCGGGTCAAATCGAAGCGGGGCGGACCCGAGCAGCTGCAGGCGCGGCTCGGGTCGACGACCTCGACGATCCGGCGGGCGCGCCGGCAGGTGAAGCACGAGCGCGCCTCGCGGACCAAGGGACGGACGCGCACGGCGGTGAAGCGCGCGCCCTCGACGGACGAGCTCCCGGGCCGCTGGCGGATCCGGATCGTCGGCGTCCTGATGCTCGGCTTCGCCTCGGTGGTGCTGGGGCGGGCGGCGCAGCTGCAGCTGGTGGAGGGCGAGCGCTACGGTGACGCGGCGGAGCGTCAGGCCACCATGTCGTCCCGGCTGCAGGCCAAGCGCGGCGTGATCCAGGATCGGCACGGCGCTGAGCTCGCGATCACCGTCGACGTCGACACGGTCTTCGCGGAGCCCCGCCGCGTAGAGGATCCCGACGCCGCCGCCCGCGCGCTGGCCCCGATCCTCTCGATCAACCCGCGCTCGCTCTCGCGCAGGCTCTCGAGCGACCGCGCCTTTACGTACCTCTCCCGCCGGGTCGACGCCTCCACCTCCGAGAAGGTGCGGCGTCTCGGCCTGCGCGGGATCGGGATCCAGCCCGAACCCAAGCGCTTCTACAGCAACATCGAGCTGGCGGCGCACGTCCTGGGCTTCACCGGCTGGGACGGCAAGGGACGCACGGGCATCGAGCGCGCGTTCGACGGCGAGCTCCGCGGCAAGAGCTACGAGGTCCCCAGTCTGCGCGACGCGCTCGGCAACCAGGTGCTCGCCGACGGCTTCGTCCCGCAGTCGGTGCTCGAAGGCGCGGACGTTCAACTCACGATCGATCGCGAGATCCAACACGCCGCCGAGGAGGCGCTCGCAGAGGCGGTGCACGCGAACGCCGCCAAGTCCGGCGTCGCGATCGTGCTGGATCCGTACAACGGCGACGTGCTCGCGATGGCGAGCGTCCCCACGTACAACCCGAACAACCTCTCCGGGACCAAGCCCGAGGATCGGCTGAACCGGGCGGTGAGCGCGGTCTACGAGCCGGGCTCGACGCTCAAGATGGTGACGATCGCGGCGGCCCTGGAGGAAGGCGAGCTGACGCCGAAGAGCACGATCGACTGCGAGGGCGGCAAGTGGAAGGTCGGCGGGCGCACGATCGCGGACGCGGATCACGAGTTCGATCGGCTGACCGTCGCCGAGATCATGAAGGTCTCCTCGAACATCTGCGCGGCCAAGATCGGCCTGCAACTGGGGCGCGAGCGGCTGTACGGCTGGCTCACCAAGTTCGGCTTCGGGGAGACGACCGGCATCGAGCTACCCGGTGAGCTGCGCGGGCTGGTGCGGCCTTGGAGCGAGTGGCGCGAGATCGCGCTGGCCAACATCGCCTTCGGGCAGGGCATCGCAGTGACGCCGCTCCAGGTGGCGCAGGCGGCCGCGGTGATCGCGAACGGCGGCGAGCTGGTGCGGCCGCGCGTGGTCAAGACGATCCGGAGGTCGGGTGTCTCCGAGGTGCCCGAGCGTCCGGAGCGGCGCCGCGTCCTCTCCCGGCAGACTGCAAGCCAGCTTGCGCGTATGATGATCGAGGTGACGAGGGACGGCGGCACCGCCCCGGCGGCGCAGGTGCCGGGCTTCGCGGTGGCGGGCAAGACGGGGACCGCACAGAAGATCGATCCGGTCACGCACGCGTACTCGCACGAGCTCCACACGGCCAGCTTCGTCGGCTTCGTGCCGGCGGATCGACCGGAGGTGGTGATCCTGGTCCTCATCGACGAGCCGTCCGGCAGCGCGTACTACGGCGGATTGATCGCGGCGCCCGCCTTCAAGTCGATCGCGCTGGCGGCGTTGACCGCGCGGGAGGTCTTCCCGGAGAACCGGGAGGCGAAGGCGCGGTTCCTCGAGAGCTACCAGGCGGCCCGTGTCGTGAGGACGCCTTCGCCGGTGGCGGCGGTCGAGCCGGGCCCGTCGCAGGACGGGGAGCTGGCCGACGCCAAGTCGCTGGAATTAGTGGAGGATCTGCAGAATCGGCCCGACCTTCGCCTCGACGATGCCCTTTCGTCTTCGGCGCAGGCGCTGCTCGGTTTGGAGGTGGCCAAGGTCGCAGGGCCGGCGCCGCGCGGGGACGGGAGGATGCCCGACTTCGCGGGTCTCGAGCTTCACGAAGTGCTAAACCGTTCGGCAGAGATCCGCTGCGACCCGGTCGTCGTCGGCACGGGTCGAGTCGTCTCACAGTCGCCGCGTGCGGGATCGAAGATCGACCCGGGCGCCTCGTGCGAGCTGAGGCTGGCGGACCACTGAGTGGGAGCACGAATGAGGTTGGACGAGATCATCCGAGGTATCGCGATCACCGATCGGCGGGGACGCTTCGACGGCGAGGTCGCGCGTATCACCTGCGACTCCCGGCAGGTCACTTCGGGCGACCTGTTCGTGGCGGTGCGCGGCGGTGCGGCCGACGGACACGACTTCATCGGGCAGGCGCTCGCCAAGGGCGCCGCGGGGATCCTGGGTGAGAGCTGGCCGAACGAGATGGCGGCGACCAACGGCGAACGCCCCAACGTCGTCCTGGTCCCGAACTCGCGCCGCGCGCTCGCCCTGACCGCCGCCAACTTCTACGGACAGCCCTCTAAGAAGCTCCACGTCGCCGGCGTCACCGGCACCAACGGCAAGACCACGGTCACGTACATCCTCGAGTCGATCGTGAAGGCGACCTCGAAGCGCGTCGGCGTCATCGGCACGGTCGAGTGCCGCTACGCCGGCAAGGTGGAGGCGCTCGATTTCACCACGCCGGACGCGATCGTGCTCCAGCAGAAGCTGCGCGAGATGCTCGACGCCCGGTGTACGCACGTGGTGATGGAGGTCTCGAGCCACGCGCTCGAGCAGCAGCGCGTCGCCGGCGTGCACTTCAAGGTCGCGGGCTTCACGAACCTCTCCCAGGATCACCTCGACTACCACGGCTCGCTGGAGGCCTACTTCGAGGCCAAGGCACGCCTCTTCTCCGAAGCGCTCCGCAAGAGTCGGGCGCGCGGCCGCATGGCGGTCGTCAACATCGACGATCCGCGCGGCCCCGCCATCCTGGAGCGATGGGGCGGCAAGTCGCTCCGCGTCTCCATCGATCCCAGCTCCGGCGCCGACGTGGTGGCGCTCGAGGCCACGTACAGCCTCGACGGCATCAGCGCGGTCGTTCGCACGTCCAAGGGAGTCTGGGAGATCCGCTCCGCGCTGATCGGACAGCACAACCTCTCGAACATCCTGGTGGCGCTGGGCATGGCGCTGGCGATGGGCATCTCCAAGGCCCGGATCATGCGGGGCCTGGCGGCGCTCGAGCGCGTCCCGGGACGGCTCGAGCGGATCCCGAGCGACGACGGCAAGAAGAACGTGTTCGTCGACTACGCGCACACCCCGGATGCCCTCACCAAGGTGCTGGCAGCGCTGCGCCCGCTGACGGCCGGCCGCCTGATCGTGGTGTTCGGGTGCGGCGGCGATCGGGACAAGGCGAAGCGCGCGCTGATGGGCAAGGCCGTCGCGGAAGGCGCGGATCTGGCCATCGTCACCAACGACAACCCCCGCAGCGAGGATCCCAACCAGATCGCGGCCGCGATCGAGCAGGGGCTCTCGGCCGCCGGCTGGAAGAAGCAGTCCGGCCGGATGGAGCCGATGAGCTATCGCGTCGATCTGGATCGGCGCGCCGCGATCCGGACCGGCATCGAGTGGCTCCGTCCCGAGGACGTGCTGGTCGTGGCCGGCAAGGGTCACGAGACCTATCAGATCATCGGGAGCCGCAAGCTGCGGTTCGACGATCGGGAGGAGGCGCGCCGGATCCTGGCCGGGCTGCCGCCGCCGCCGCCGATGGTGTTCGACGACTCGACTGCCGAGGTGGAGGCGGGGCAGGTCGAGGAGGTCGAGATCGAGGACAGCCTCGAGATCCTGGCCGAGGAGAATGCGCGTCCGGGCCCGACCACCGAGTCGGTGGAGCCGCTCGACGTGGTGGAGGCCGTCGATCTCGAGCCCGAGAATCGTCGGCGAGGTGACCGACGAGGACGACGCCGACGACGACGTGCTCGAGGTGATCGAGGTCGCCGAGGACGCCGACGAGGCCGAGGTGATCGAGGCGACGGAGGTGGTCAAGGACGGACTCCCCGAGGGAGACGGCAAGACTTGATCGCGCGGGCGTCCGAGTGGACCTCGCGAGAGGTCGCCGAGGTGGTCGGCGGGGCGCTCACCGGTCCGGAGGACCTGAGGATCGCCGGCATCGCCACGGATACGAGGGACGCGCTGGCCGGCTGTTTGTTCGTCGCGCTCCGCGGGGAGCGTTTCGACGCCCACGACTTCGTCGAGGGCGCGGTGGCGAAGGGGGCGCGGGCGCTCCTGGTCGAGCGCGCGGTGGAGGCGCCCTCCGAGCTGGCCGTGATCCGCGTCCCCGACTCGCTCTTCGCGCTCGGGGAGCTGGCCCAGGCGCACCGGAAGCGGATGCCGGCCCGGCGGGTGGCGCTCACCGGCTCGAACGGGAAGACCTCCACCAAGGAGATGCTGGCCGCGATCCTGGCTGTAGGTCTCCGCACGCTGAAGACCGAGGGCAACCTCAACAACCTGATCGGGTTGCCGATGACCGTGCTCGGGATCGGGGCCGAGCACGAGGTCGCCGTGATCGAGATGGGCATGAACACGCCGGGCGAGATCGCGCGCTACACCGAGATCGTGGATCCGGATGTGGGCATGGTGATCAACGTGGGTCCGGCGCACATCGGGATGCTCGGCTCGATGGAGGCGATCGCGCGCGCCAAGGGGGAGCTCTATCGAGGTCTGCGACCCGACGCGATCGCCGTGGTGAACGCGGACGATCCGCACGTGGTGAAGGCAGTGGAAGAGACCGGCGCGGAGCGGCGGTTGAGCTTCGGTCGAGGCGACGCGGACGTGAGGCTCCTTTCGGCCGTGGACTGGGGCGACGGCCAGCGGATCGGGGTCGCCGTCGCCACCGAGGCGATCGACGTGGAGGTCCCGCTGGCAGGGGCGCACAACGCGCTCAACGCGACGGCGGCGATCGCGGCGGCCCACGCGCTGGGTGCGCCGCTCGAGTGGGCGATCCAGGGGCTGCCTCGGACCTCGCGGGTGGCGCGGCGGCTGTCGGCGGAGACGGTCGGTCCCTACCTCCTGGTCGACGACTGCTACAACGCGAACGCCGCCTCGATGACCGCGGCGCTCACGACCGTCGGCGCCCGCGCGGCGCGCGAAGGTCGCCGGCTGGTGGCCCTGCTCGGTGAGATGCGGGAGCTGGGCGGTTTCTCGGCCGAGCTCCACGCGTCGGTGGGGCGGACCGCGGTCGAGAGCGGTGCAGTCCTGGTGGCGGCCTTCGGACCAGAGGCGCAGCCGATCGCAGAGGCGGCCGCGACGGCCGGCGTCGACGCGCGGCACGAGGCCGGCGATCTGGAGGCGCTCTTCTCCTGGCTCCGCGATCGGCTCCAGCCGCGGGACGTCATCCTGGTGAAGGGGTCGCGAGGTATCCGCATGGAGCGATTCATCGAGCGTCTGAAGCAGGAGGTGGAGTGATGCTGTACTGGCTGCTCTATCAACAGCTCGGCATCAACTTCTTCCGGTATCCCTCGACGCGGATCCTGCTGGCGGCGATCTTCGCCCTGCTGTCTTCGATCTACTTCGGCCCGATCTTCATCCGCTGGCTGCGCAGGATGGCCATCGGACAGGAGGTCCGGCTCGACGGTCCGGAGGCGCACCTCAAGAAGCAGGGCACGCCCACGATGGGCGGGACCTTAATCCTCTTCTGCGCCACCATCCCGACGCTCCTCTGGGTCCAGCTCGACAACCGCTACGTGTGGTTCGTGATGATCATCCTGCTGGGTTACGGCCTGGTGGGCTTCGTCGACGACTACCTCAAGGTGGCGCTCAAGAACCCGGACGGGCTGCCCGGGCGCTTCAAGCTGATCGGCCAGCTGGTCTTCGGGCTGATCGCCGTCGGCTACCTGTTCTGGGCCACGCCGTACTCCACGAACCTCTCGCTCCCGTTCGTGAAGCCGTCGATCTTCTCCCCCGACATCGGCTGGCTCTACGTCCCCTTCGCGCTCCTGGTCCTGCTCGCCACCAGCAACGCGGTCAACCTCACCGACGGCCTCGACGGCCTCGCGATCGTGCCCACCGTGATCAGCGGCGCCGTCTTCCTGGTCCTCGCCTACGCGGCCGGGGCGACGATCTCCGGCTTCAATCTGGCCGCCTACCTCAGGATCCCCGAGACGCCCGGCGCCGAGGAGCTGGCGGTCTTCTGCGCCGCGTTCTGCGGATCCGGTCTCGGCTTCCTCTGGTACAACGCGCACCCCGCGGAGATGTTCATGGGCGACGTCGGCTCGCTCGCGCTGGGCGGCGCGCTCGGTGCGCTCGCGATCGTCACCAAGAACGAGTTCGTCAGCGCGATCATCCACGGCGTGTTCGTCGCGGAGATGTTGTCCGTCGTCTTCCAGGTGGGCTGGTTCCGCTATACGCGGAAGCGGTACGGCGAGGGGCGGCGCATCTTCCGGATGGCGCCGCTTCACCATCACTTCGAGAAGAGCGGGTGGCCGGAGCCCAAGGTGATCGTCCGCTTCTGGATCCTCTCGGTCCTGCTCGCCATGGCCGGTCTCGCCACCTTGAAGCTTCGCTAGGAGGGATCGATGGAGCGCGTCAGGTCCCAACCGTTCAGTCCCGCCATGGAGGCCCGCGCGCGCGTGCCCGCGATGCGCGAGCGCCTCGAGAAGGGCGGCCTCGCGGCGGCCGTGGTCGGCTGCGGTAGGAGCGGGATCGCCGCGATCGAGCTGCTCCTCGCCCGCGGCGCCCGGGTCTCGGTGCTCGACGATCGACCGGTGGCGCTGCCCTCGGGGCTGACCGTCGCTCCGATCTCGAAGCCCGCCGTCGACGCCGCCGATCTGGTGGTGCTCAGCCCGGGCGTGCCGCGGATCCGGCCCGAGCTGATGGACGCGATCGCGCGGGGAAAGCTGGTCTCGGAGATCGAGCTCGCCTCCTGGTTCGTGCGCGCGCCGATGGTCGGCGTCACCGGAACCAACGGAAAGTCCACCACGACCGCGCTCGTCGCCCACCTCCTCGAGCGCGCGGGCAAGCGCGTCTTCGCCGGCGGCAACCTGGGCCGTCCACTCTCGGAGCTCGCCCTCTCCAACGACGACGTCGACGTCGCGGTGGTCGAGCTCTCCTCGTACCAGCTGGAGTCGATCGTCGAGGCGAGCTTTGCGGTGGCATGCTGGCTCAACCTCACGCCGGATCACGTCGATCGTTATCCGGATGTCGCTACGTACGCCGCCGCCAAGCGACGGCTGCTGGAGCGCCGCTCGATCAACGGGATCGCGGTGCTCAACGCGAAGGATCGCTGGTGCTCCGAGGCCGGCATCCACCTCGGCGGTCCGATCCGCTGGTTCGCCGCCGCCCAGGACTCCGATCTGGCCGGTCCGATGGGGACCCTCGCCACCGGCGACCTGGCGGTGCGGACGGTCTGGGACGAGCGGGAGCCCTATCGCCTCGACAACCCGGCGCTCCCCGGGATCCACAACCGTGCCAACGCCAGCGCCGCCATCGAGTGTGCGCGGGCGTTCGACGGTGTCCCGCCCGAGGCCGTCCAGGCGGGGCTCGACTCCTTCGCCGGTCTCCCGCATCGCCTCGAGCGCGTCGCGGTGATCGCGGGCGTCGAGTGGTACAACGACTCGAAGGCCACCAACGTGGACTCGGCGGTGATCGGCGTGCGTGCGATCGCCGGCCCCAAGGTCCTGATCGCGGGCGGCAAGGACAAGGGCTCTCCGTGGGCGCCGCTGGTCGAGGCGGCGAAGGAGGGTGGCGTGAAGCTGGTGCTCGCGGTCGGCGCGGCGCTCCCGATCGTCGTCGAGTCCTTCGCGAAGAGCGGCATCGAGGTGCGGGAGGCCGTCACCCTGGAGCGCGCGATCGCGATGGCGAGCCAGGTGGCGCGGCACGGCGACCGCGTCCTGCTCTCGCCGGCCTGCGCCTCCTTCGATCAGTTCGAGAACTTCGAGGATCGCGGGGATCAGTTCCGCGCGATGGTCCAGGCGCTGGGAGGAGAGCGGACGTGAAGCGCGGCGAAGACGAGAACCGACCCACGATCCTCCCGCTGCCGGAAGGGATCCGCGGCGCCGAGGTGGCGAAGAACGTCGACCCCTGGATCGCGGCCGCCACCGTCTTCCTCCTCTCGCTGGGGACCGTGCTGGTCTACAGCGCCAGCGCGGTGCGGGCCCAGGCCAGCGGCGACGCCGGCTTGTACCTGGTGAAGCACGGCGTTTCGATCGCGATCGGGTTGGTGGCGATGGGGATCGCGATCCGCATGCCGGTCGAGAGGTGGAGCCGGATCGCCTATCCGCTCCTGGGGATCGCGATCGCGCTCCTGATCATGCTGCTCGTCCCCGGCGTGGGCCGCCGGGTGAACGGCGCGCTCCGGTGGCTCTCGTTCGGCCCCGTGGGCTTTCAGCCCGGTGAGCTGGCGAAGCTCGCGATCGTGGTGTACCTCGCGCACTCGCTGGCGAAGAAGCGGGAGAAGGTCTCCTCCTTCTCGATCGGCTTCCTCCCTCACGTCCTCGTCACCAGTCTGGTGGTGGCGCTCGTCCTGATCGAGCCCGACATCGGTACCAGCGCGGTCATCTACGCGACGCTCGGCGTGATGCTGTTCGCGGGCGGGACCAAGATCGGCTACCTGGTGCTGGCCGTCGTCGGCGCGATGCCGGTGGCGTACCACTACGTGATGACGCGCCCGCACGCGTGGGCGCGGATGCTCGTGTTCCTCAACCCCGAGGCCTTCAAGAAGGACATCGGCTACCAGGTCTGGGAGTCGCTGGTGGCGTTCGGCTCGGGCGGCGGCTTCGGGCTGGGCCTGGGGGCCGGCCAGCAGAAGCTCTACTTCCTCCCGGAGTCGCACACCGACTTCATCTTCGCGGTCCTGGGGCAGGAGCTCGGCTTCGCCGGCGTGGTGGCGGTCGTGATCGCGTTCGCGATCATCATCGCGCGCGGCAGCTGGATCGCGAGCAAGGTGACCTGCCGCTTCCCCATGTTCCTCGCCTTCGGGATCACGACCTGGATCGGGATGCAGGCGATCACGAACATGGCGGTGGCGATCGCGCTCCTGCCCACCAAGGGGCTCACGCTGCCGCTGGTCTCCTACGGGCGGTCGTCGCTGGTGGTGACGATGCTGGCCGTTGGCATCCTCCTGCGCATCACCGCCGAGCACCGCCTCCAGGGAGGCCGCGAGCGGTGAAGATGCTGATCGCCGGCGGTGGGACGGGCGGCCACCTCTATCCGGGGGTCGCGCTGGCCGAGGAGGTCACCACGCGCCAGAAGGGCAACGAGGTGCTCTTCGTCGGTACCGCCCGCGGCATCGAAGCGCGCGTGGTGCCGGAGCTCGGCTATCCGCTGCAGCTGATCGACGTCGCCGGTCTCAAGGGCAAAGGCCTGTTCGGGATCGCGCGCGGGCTGTTCCGGCTCCCCGTCGCGCTCTACCAGTCGATCGGAATCCTGCGCCGGTTCCAGCCGGACGTCGCGGTCGGCGTCGGCGGCTACGCGTCTGGACCGGTGCTGGTGGCGGCGTGGTTGATGCGCAAGCCGATCGCGGTGCTGGAGCAGAACACGGTTCCGGGCGTGACCAACCGGCTGCTGGGCCGCATCGCCAATCAGGTCTACGTGACGTTCGAGTCGTCGAAGCGCTACTTCCCCCGCCGCAAGGTGCTGGCCCTCGGAAATCCAATCCGGCGGCAGCTCCTCGAGAACTTCCTCCGCTCGAAGATCGACAGCAACGCTCGCTTCAACATCCTGGTGCTCGGCGGATCGCAGGGCGCGCACGCGCTCAACCTGAGGATGGTGGAGGCGGCCGGCAACTTCGGAACGCTGAAGGATCGGGTGAAGGTGGTGCATCAGACCGGCGCTGCCGACGAGCAGCTGGTGGCGAAGGGCTATCTCGACATTGGCATCGACGCCGACGTCCGCGCGTTCATCGAGGACATGAGCTCCGCCTACCAGCGCGCCGACCTCGTCGTCTGCCGCGCCGGCGCCACCACGCTCGCCGAGGTGATGGTGGCGAAGAAGGCCTCCATCCTGATCCCGTACCCCTACGCGGCCGACAACCACCAGGAGCTGAACGCGCGCACGATGGTCGAGGCGGGCGCCAGCGTGATGCTGCTCGAGAAGAGCCTCGACGGGCGCCGGCTCGCCGACGAGATCCGCGCCCTCATCGACGACACCGAGCGTCTCGGTCGCATGGAGCAGGCGGCCAGCCGCACCGGACGTCCGGAGGCGGCCCGGGAGATCGTCGACGCGTGCGCCGAGCTGATCGAAAGACGAGGACGGTGATGGTCGAAGACGCCAACATCGGGATGAAGAAGCGGACCCGTCTGATCCACTTCGTCGGGATCGGCGGGATCGGGATGAGCGGCATCGCCGAGGTGCTGCTGACGCTCGGCTACCAGGTCCGAGGCTCTGATCTCAAGCACTCGGACACCACGAAGCACCTCCAGGATCTGGGCGGCGACATCCGGATCGGTCACGTGGCGACGCATGTCGATGGCGCGGACGTGGTGGTCGTCTCCTCCGCGGTCGGCGCTGCCAACCCGGAGGTGGTCGAGGCCCGCCGCCAGAAGATCCCGGTGATCCGCCGCGCCGAGATGCTGGCCGAGCTGATGAGGTTGAAGTTCGGGATCGCGATCGCCGGCACGCACGGGAAGACCACCACCACCTCGCTGATCGCGGCGGTGTTGTCTCAGGCCGGGCTCGATCCGACGATCGTCGTGGGCGGCCGGGTCAACAAGCTCGGCACCACCGCGAAGCTGGGACAGGGCCCGTACCTGGTGGCGGAGGCCGACGAGTCCGACGGCAGCTTCCTGCACCTCTCGCCGACGATCGCGGTGATCACCAACATCGATCCCGAGCACCTCGATCACTATCGGGGCGGCATCGACGAGATCCACGACGCCTTCGTCCACTTCGTGAACCGGATCCCGTTCTACGGCCTCCAAGTGCTCTGCCTCGATCACCCGGGCGTGCAGTCGATCCTCCCGCGCGTCGAGCGTCGCTTCACCACCTACGGAATGGGCGCGCAGGCCGACTTCGTGGCGCGCAACCTGAGCTTCGAAGGCACCAGGACCTCGTTCGAGGTGGTGCGCCGGGGCACCTCGATCGGGCGCTTCGAGCTCAACATGCTCGGCGAGCACAACGTGCAGAACGCGCTGGCCGCGCTCGCGACCGCCGAGGAGCTCGGCATCCCGGATCAGGTCGTGCGTGAGGCGCTCGCCGAGTTCGACGGCGTGGAGCGGCGGTTCTCGATCCGCGGCACCGTCGACGACGTGGTGGTGGTCGACGACTACGGGCACCACCCGGCGGAGATCCGCGCCACGCTGGCGGGCGCGCGGCGCGCCTATCCGGAGCGCAGGTTCGTGGTGGCGTTCCAGCCGCATCGCCACACCCGCACGCGCGATCTGATGGATGAGTTCGCCACGGCGTTCAACGAGGCCGAGGTCCTCTACCTCACGCCGATCTATGCCGCCGGCGAGGCGGAGATCGAGGGGGTCACCGTCGAGCGGCTGATCGAGAAGATCCGCGGCTTCGGTCACCGCGACGTCCGAGCCGCGGCCAGCGTCGACGAGGTGATCGGAGCGCTCGCCCTGGAGGCGCGGCCGAACGATCTGATCCTGGCGTTCGGCGCCGGCGACATCGGCAAGACGGGCAAGGCGTTGGTCCAGGCGCTGGAAGGCAGAAAGTGATCGAGCGGGGCGAGATGGTCATGGGATCGAAGAACGGGATCGATCGTTTTCGGGATCTAGAAATCGCCTACAACGGATCTGATGTGGTCGCAGATGCGATCGCGACCAGCACAATTTTTTTGATCCTGGCAAGCGCACCCCTTTCATCGCGGTCGAAAAAGGTTTACCCTCCGCATGGGTCGGGGTGTGAAAGGCTTCATCTTCGATGCCTATCTCAGCGGGATCAGCGGTGGTCATGAGCGGCAAGTGCGGTTGATGGGGCAGGGCGATCGATCGGCGACGGCGCGCGACGATCTCCGACAGTTGGGATCCGGCGATCTCGGCAAACGATCAGGGATCGATCGGCTGCAGTTTCGGATCGAAATTCGCGGAGGGCAGGGACTGTGACGAGCTCGATCATCAGCCACCACTCGCTCATGGATCGCGCGAAGGTGCGCGGCGTCCGCGAAGGACGAAGAAATCGAAAGCGTCAAGAGCGAACTCGCGCGCCGAGGAGAGTACTGTCCGGCGCGAGCAAGTTGGCTTGCGGGATCGGTCTTCTCGGCGCGGCGGTTTACGGTTGCCATGCGCTCCATCGGTTCGCGACCACCAGCGCGCGGTTCGCGATCCAGAGCGTGGTGGTGACGGGCCACGTGCGCGCGACGGCCGACTCGATCGCGAAGCTCTCCGGCGCCGAGCCCGGGACGAACATCTTCGCGCTCGACCTCGACCGGATGAAGCGCGCGGTCGAGGCGCACCCCTGGGTGAGGTCGGCGATCGTCACGCGGAGCTTTCCGCGCACGGTCGAGATCAAGGTGATCGAGCACGAGCCCAAGGTCCTGGTGGCGCTCGGCCACCTCTACTACGCGGACTCGGACGGCGACGTGGTCAAGCGGTTCACGCCGGGCGAGCGCGAGGAGCTCCCGGTGGTGACCGGGCTGACGCGGGATCAGATCGAGACCGACGACGGCGAGGCGAGGAAGCAGCTGCGGTCGGCGATCGACTTCCTCGCGCAGATGGCGGACCGCTTCGGGACGCGCGCGCCGCGGGTCGCCGAGGTGCACCTCGATCCGGCGCTCGGCCTCTCCTTCGTGGAGGCGAACGACAATCTGATGGTCGTCGTCGGCCACCCGCCGTTCGACGATGCGCTGGATCGCCTGAGCCGGGTGAAGGCGCACCTCCAGGAGAAGCACGTGAAGGCGACGCGCATCATGCTGGGAGGACCACGCCGGAAGGATCGGGCGGTGGCGCGCCTGGTCAGCGGGCTGGCCCTGGCGGGCGGGGGAGAGTGAGATGGCGAGAAGAGAAAACATCGTCGTAGGGCTGGATATCGGGACGACGAAGATCTGCGCGATCGTCGGAGAGGTCTCCGAGGACGGGATCGACATCATCGGGATCGGTCAGGCGCCGTCGACCGGCATCCGGAAGGGCGTGGTCATCAACATCGCCACCACGGTCGAGGCCATCGGGAAGGCGGTCGAGGAGGCCGAGCTGATGGCCGGGTGCGAGATCTCGAGCGTCTACACCGGCATCTCCGGCGGGCACATCCGCGGCTTCAACAGCCACGGGATCGTCGCCGTGAAGGACTCCGAGATCACCGAGCCCGACGTGACCCGCGTGATCGACGCGGCCAAGGCAGTCGCGATCCCGATGGATCGGGAGGTGATCCACATCCTGCCCCAGGAGTACATCATCGACGATCAGGACGGCATCAAGGAGCCGCTCGGTATGCACGGCGTCCGGCTCGAGGCCAAGGTCCACATCGTCACGGCCGCCTCCACCTCGGCGGCCAACATCATCAAGTGCGCGAACCGGACCGGCCTCAGCGTGGAGGCGATCGTGCTCCAGCAGCTGGCCAGCGCCGAGGCGGTGCTGACCGAGGACGAGAAGGATCTCGGCGTCTGCCTGGTCGACATCGGCGGCGGCACCACCGACATCGCCATCTTCGCCGACGGCGCGATCGTCCACACCTCGGTGCTCCCGCTCGGCGGCAATCATCTGACCACGGACATTGCGCTCGGGATCAGAACACCGCAGAATGAGGCCGAGCAGATCAAGCAGACCTTCGGCTGCGCGATGGTCGAGCAGGCCGAGCCGAACGAGATGATCGAGGTTCCGTCGGTGGGCGGGCGGAAGCCGCGCGCGCTGTCGCGCCAGATCCTGTGCGAAATCATCGAGGCCCGGGTGGAGGAAATCTTCCAGCTGGTGCGCGAGGAGATTCGAAATACCGCCTACGAGGACCTGCTGGCGAGCGGGGTGGTTTTGACCGGCGGGACCTCACGGCTTTCGGGAATTCAGGACATCGCCGAGGACGTGCTCGGGGTCCCGATTCGCCTCGGAAAACCGTACGGTGTGGGTGGTCTGGTCGACGTGGTTCGGAGCCCGGCGTTCTCGACGGGCGTGGGGTTGGTGCAGTACGGGGCGAAAAATCACGTCCGGACCAACGTCCGGACGCCCGACGCCACCCTGTACGGTCGAACAAAAAAGAAAATTGGGGATTGGCTGGGAGAGATCTTCTAGCCGGGAGCACTGAGGAGGCCTGAGTTTCATGTTCGAATTCGAAGAAGTTATCAAGAACGAGGCCGACATCAAGGTGATCGGAGTCGGGGGCGGCGGTGGAAATGCGCTCCGCACGATGATCAGCTCCGGCTTGCGGGGTGTCGATTTCGTCGCAGCCAACACGGATCTCCAGGCGCTTCGCGGCAGCCCGGCGTCGGCGAAGATCCAGCTCGGCCAGAACCTGACCAAGGGGTTGGGCGCCGGCGCGAACCCGGAGGTCGGCAAGAACGCGGCCCTCGAGGATCGGGAGCGGATCGCGGAGGCGATCGGGAACGCCGACATGGTGTTCATCACCGCCGGCATGGGCGGCGGCACGGGCACCGGAGCCGCGCCGGTGATCGCGGAGGTCGCCCGCGAGGTCGGTGCGCTCACCGTCGGCGTGGTGACGAAGCCGTTCGCGTTCGAGGGCCGGCGCCGCCAGCGTCAGGCGGAGGAGGGCATCCACGAGCTGCACCAGTTCGTCGACACCCTGATCACGATCCCGAACAACAAGCTCCTTCAGATCGCCGGCGAGACCACGTCGATGGTCGACGCCTTCCGCCGCGTGGACGACGTGCTGCTCAACGCGGTCAAGGGGATCTCGGATCTGATCAACGTGGCAGGCCTGATCAACGTCGACTTCGCCGACGTCCGCACGATCATGTCGAATCAGGGCCTGGCGCTGATGGGCACCGGCTGCGGGAGCGGGGCCAAGCGGGCGCTCGAGGCCGCGCACGCCGCGATCCACAGCCCGCTCCTCGACGACATCGACATCCGCGGCGCGATGGGGATCCTCATCAACATCACGGGCGGCACGGACCTCACGCTCCACGAGGTGAACGCGGCCTCCACCGCGATCGCGGAGGAGGCGCACGAGGACGCGAACATCATCTTCGGATCGGTGGTCGACGAGAACTCCAACGACGAGGTTCGCATCACGGTGATCGCCACCGGCTTCGATCCGCCCAGCAAGCAGCGCGTGCTCGGCCGCGGTGTTGGGGTCCAGGCGCAGGTCCGGGCGAAGCCGGCCTCCCACCGCGTCGAGGATCGGGACATCCCGACCCACATCCGGCAGCGGTGGGAGTCGCAGCCCCGGGAGCGGGCGGTCTCCCGGACGGATGTCCCGGTGATCGAGCCCGACGGCAACGCCCACCTCGACATCCCGACCTTCCTGCGGCGGCAGGCCGACTAGGCCGGCTTGCTCCGCTGGGGGTTGAGGTTTAAGGGGTGAGTCGGGTCTCGAGGTGCTGAAAGTCGACACCAGCCTGAACCACATCCCTGCCGGCCGCGAGCACGTCGTCTCGCTGTTCGAGTCGATCAACCAGCCGCTGGTGAACATCCCCACCTACGGGACGGCCCCGACGGGGGCCTTCATCCTGGGGACCCGGAACGAATACGGCTACTACACGGTCTTCGTTTATCTGCATCAATCCGACACACGGGCGGTGGTCGTCTACGTGTCTGAGCCGCGAAGCCTCACGCCCGAGCTCTATCGAACCGAAGAGCAGGAGGCGATCCGGTTCGTCGAGTCGATGGGGTTCATGGTCGACAACATCCATTTCCCGACGCTCGCCGCGTCGGAGCAGGAGGCGGTGATGGCCCGGATCCCGATGTTCCGGCCGCCGGATCCCACGATGAACCTCTACGAGATGGTGGACGAACAGAGTACGGGGATGCCCGAATCGATGTTCGGAGGGATGAGCCGGGCCGACAGCGACGTGTTTCGTCGCGCCGGGCTCGATCCGCAGGCCGGCCGCCCGGTCTCCCGGCCGAACGTCGCGCTGTCCCCGGATGCGCTGGCGCGCCTGGGCAAGCTTCTCGGCACCTTCGCGCTCCTCGGCTGCCTCGCGTCGGCGGCGGCGGGCTGCCGTTCGGGCGGGGCCTCGGTGTCCATCGAGGATCGCAAGAAGATCGAGAGTTACATCGATCTCGGGAACCAATGTCTCATCCGCGGGGAGCTCGCCGACGCCATCCAGAACTTCGATCTGGTGCTGGAGGTGGAGCGCGAGAACCGCGACGCGCTCCGGGGGAAGGGCATGGCGTACCTTCGGCTCGGCCGGCTCGAGGAGTCGGAGGGCTTCTATCGCCAGGCGATCGCTTCGGATCCGACGTGGTCGGAGCCGAAGAACGAGCTGGCGGTCCTGCTGATGGAGACCAAGCGTTGCGGTGAGGCGGAGCCGCTGCTGCTCGAGGTCAAGAAGGACATCTTCTACCGGACGCCCGAATTTGCGGAGCACAACCTGGCCAAGGCCCTCGAGTGCCAGGGTCGCGACCAGGAGGCGATGTCGATCCTGGAAGAGCTGGTGCTGAAGCGACCGCTCTTCTGCCTCGGATATCTCACGTTGGCGCAGCTCGCCGCACGCACGAAGCATCCCGAGACCACCATCGAGGCGTGCGACGGTTTCTTCACGAACTGCGAACAAAACGAGGAGATCAAAGAACAAATCTCTCCTGAACACATTGCGATGTGTTACCTTAAGAAAGGTATGGCACACGCGGCGATGGGAGATGTGGAGTCCGCCCGCGCATCGTTCAAGCGATGTCAGTCGAGCGGCACCTACGGATCCGAGTGTCGCCGATCGTTGAACTTGTTGCCCCCCTAGGCGCCGGAGAAGACGGATGACACAAGGCAGATTGAGTCAGCGCCTCAAGGAAGCTCTCGACCGCTCGAAGGTCGACGTCGACACCATCGCCGAGCGCACCAAGGTGCCGCGCGGCACGATCCGCAAGTTGTTGGGTGAAAACGTCTCGGCTGTTCTTCCCGAGCGCGTGTACCTCCGCGGCCAGGTCGGACTGGTGGCCCGCGAGATCGGTCTCGATCCCCAGGAGGCGCGCGCGCTCTTCGACGAAGAGAACCCCGTCGTCCGGATCCACACCGGCGATCTCGAGAATCCCCGCTTCGGTCCGGGCACCACGGTGCTCGCCGCCAGCCTCGGATGCATCGCGCTCCTCGCGATCGTCCTCGCATTTGTCAACTGAAGACGTCGAATCGATCGTGGTCGGCGGCGTCGACTACGGCGAGGCCGACCGCGTCGTCTATCTCCTGACGGCGCGCGGTCGCATTGCGGTCTTCGCTCACGGCGCGAAGACCAGCAAGCGGCGTTTTCAGGGCGCGCTCGAGGCATTCACCACCATCATCGCGACGCTGTCGGAGTCGAAGAAGCGCCGCACCGGCATGCCCACCCTCGCGAACGCGATCGTCGAGCGCGCGCGGCTCCCGATCCGTCGCGATCTCAAGTCGATCGCGCTGGCGTCGTACGTGGCCGAGCTCTCGAGCAAGGTGGCGCCGGAAGGCGAGCCGTCCGAAGGAACGTTCGTGCTCGCCCGCGACCTGCTCGATCGCCTCTGCGACGATCCCGCGACGATGGCGCTCCGCCGAGCCTTCGAGCTGCGGCTGATCGCGGAGATCGGCTACCAGCCCGAGCTCACCCGTTGTGTCGTCTGCGGGGAGCCGGCCGCGCGCACGTTCCTCGACCTCAATCGGGGCGGCGTCCTGTGCGCGGAGCACCGGCAGAACGCCCGCGAGGTGGGCCCGCACACGCTGAGCTGGACGCGCGCGGTCCTCGAGGCCCCCGCCCTGACCGTCGAGGGCGGCGACTTGGACGCCGACGGCCGGGACCTGGCCGCCCGGAAGCTGACGGGCCCGGTCACCGAGTTCTTCGCCCAGCTGCTGGATCGTCCGCTCGCGTCGCTCGCCTTGCTGGAGGCGGAGCGTCTGTAGTAACCCGCCTCCATGTCTCGCACGCCGCCCGCGCGCACGTTCCAGGAGTTGATCCTCCGCCTCCAGAGCTTCTGGTCGGATCACGGCTGCATCCTCGGCCAGCCGTTCGACATCGAGAAGGGCGCGGGCACGTTCAACTCGCACACCTTCCTGCGCGCGCTGGGGCCCGAGCCCTGGAAGGTGGCGTACGTGGAGCCGTCGCGGCGTCCCACCGACGGCCGCTACGGCGAGAATCCGAACCGCCTCTATCGCCATCATCAGTTCCAGGTCGTGCTCAAGCCGAATCCGCCCGACATGCAGGGCCTCTACCTCGACTCGATGCGCGCGATCGGCATCCACGCCGAGGAGCACGACATCCGCTTCGTCGAGGACAACTGGGAGTCGCCCACGCTCGGCGCCTGGGGCGTCGGCTGGGAGGTCTGGGTCGACGGGATGGAGCTGACCCAATTCACATACTTCCAGCAGTGCGGTGGGCTCGAGTGCCGGCCCGTGTCCGCCGAGCTCACGTACGGGCTGGAGCGGATCGCGATGTACCTGCAGAACGTCGATAACGTGTACGACGTCGCCTACGCGCCGGGGATCAAGTATCGCGAGATCTTCCATCGCGACGAGGTCGAGTACAGCAAGTTCACGTTCGAGGAGCTCGACGTGGGCATGTACCAACAGATCTACGACCTCTCGGAGAAGGAATGCGCGCGCCTGGTGAAGCGGGAGCTGGTGATCCCGGCGTACGATCACCTGCTGAAGGCGGCGCACGCGTTCAACGCGCTCGACGCCCGCGGCGCGATCAGCCAGACGGAGCGCCAGGGCTACATCCTCCGCATCCGTGATCTGGCGAAGCTGTGCGCCGAGGCGTACCTGGTGCTTCGCTCGTCGCTCAACTTCCCGCTGATGGCGGGTGGTGGCACCGAGGATCTCTCCAGCACCAAGGACGTGGAGCCTCTCGAGGAGGCCCCGCGCGGAAAGCCGCACACCGGTGAGCTGTTCCTCGAGGTCGGGAGCGAGGAGCTCCCGGCGGCCGAGGTCATGAACGCGGCCGGGTGGGTGAAGGACAAGCTGGTCGCCGCGCTGAAGGAGCGCGGGCTCTCCCACGGCGAGCCCCAGATCTTCGCGACGCCGCGGCGCATCGCGGTGGCGATCCCGGGGATCCCGGACCGGCAGGAGGACCGCACCGTCGAGCACTCGGGTCCACCGGTGAAGTCCGGCGAGAAGGCCGCCACGAAGTTCGCCGAGAAGCTGGGGATCACCGCCGATCAGCTCCAGAAGCGCGAGACCAAGAAGGGCGAGTACTGGTTCGCGGTGGTGGCCGAGAAGGGCCGGGCGACCGCCAGCCTGCTCGCGCCGCTGATGCGCGACGCGATCGCGACGATCCCGTTCGCGCGCCCGATGCGCTGGGGGAGCGAGACCGAGACCTACTCCCGGCCGATCCGCTGGATCGTGGCGCTCTTCGACAACCGCCGCATCCCCTTCACCTACGCGGGCATCACCTCCGACCGGATCTCGAAGGGACACCGCTTCCTGGCGCCCCATGACTTCCGGGTCGAGACCGCGAAGCAGTACGAGACCGAGCTGATGAACCGAAAGGTGATCGCCGATCCGGTCCGGCGCCGCCAGGAGATCGAGGCCGGCGCGCGTAGGCTGGCCGAGAAGGTCGGCGGACGCCTGGTCGAGGCGCCGGCTCTGCTCGATGAGATCACCGAGCTCGTCGAGAATCCCGTCCCGCTCATCGCGCACTTCGACGCCCGCTACCTCGAGATCCCGGACGAGGTGCTGATCTCCGAGATGCAGCACCACCAGCGCTACCTCCCGATCGTCGACGCCGCCGGCAAGCTGATGCCGCACTTCGTGGTGGTGGCGAACACGACCGTCGAGAAGGAGCAGGTGAGCCTCGACGGCTACCGCCGGGTCCTGACCGCCCGCTTCGAGGACGGCGCGTTCTTCTTCAAGGAGGACCAGAAGAAGCCGCTCTCCGACCGGGTCGAGGCCCTGAAGTCGGTGCGCTTCCATCGCGATCTCGGGACCATCCACGAGAAGGTGGAGCGCTCGATCGCGCTGGCCAAGGCGTTCGCCCGGATCTTCGGCGAGAAGGACGAGGCTGCGCTCACCCGCGCCGGCTGGCTGATGAAGGCCGACCTGACCACGCACATGGTGTTCGAGTTCCCCGAGCTCCAGGGCGTGATCGGCGCCGAGTACGCGCGCCGCGGCGGTGAGCCCGAGGCGATCGCGCAGGCGATCGCGGAGCACTATCTCCCCCGCGGCGCCGACGACGCGCTCCCGCAGGGCAACCTGGGCGCGATCCTCGGCCTCGCCGATCGCCTCGACTCGATCGCGGGTATCTTCAGCGTCGGCAAGGGACCCACCGGGAGCGCGGATCCGTTCGGCCTGCGCCGCGCCGTCAACGGCATCGTCGCCATCCTGCGACAGCGCGGCTGGCATCTCTCTCTCGACACCGCCATCGGCAACGCGATCGCGCAGATCGGCGCCAAGCGGAAGAAGGACGAGGCCCACACCGCCACCGAGATCTCCGAGTTCTTCCGGTCCCGCCTCAAGAGCGTCGCGACGGGCGAGGGCGTCCCCACCGACGTGGCCGAGGCGGTCCTGGCCGCGGGCTACGACGATCCGGTGGATGCGCTGGCGCGCGCCCTGGCGCTGGCCGAGCTCAAGAAGAGCGCCGACTTCGAGCCCATCGCGGTCACGTTCAAGCGCGTCGCGAACATCCTCCGAAAGGCCCGTGAGGAGGATCGCGAGATCCTCGAGCAGGTCGACGCCGCCGGCCTCACCGACGCTGCGGAGCGCAAGCTCCATGCCGCCGTCAACGCCGTCGGTGCGACCGTCCGGAAGGCCTCCGAGTCCCGCGAGTTCGCCCAGGCCTTCGGCGCCATCGCCGAGCTCCGTCCCACGGTGGACGAGTTCTTCGTCGACGTGATGGTCGACCACGACGATCCCGCGATCGCCGCCCGGCGCCGGGGGCTCCTGTTCAACGTGCAGCGGATGTTCGCGCCGCTGGCGGACTTCACGAAGCTGTCCTGATCCGACGCTGGCGCGCCCTGCGCGATCCGTCGCGTCATGCCCTCGGATCATGACTTGATTGTTGGATATCCCGCGGTCGGGCCTCCTGGAGGGGTCGATGAGCGCGATCCGGACGAAGCTGCAGGTCCTCCCTGGCCGTGACGCGTCCGCCACCGACGTCCGCGGCGCGGCCGCCTGCGGACTGGTGGGGCGCTCGGCCGCCATGCGCGCGCAGGCGGAGGCCATCGAGCGGGCGGCGCAGAGCGCGTGCTCCGTGCTGCTCTCGGGCGAGACGGGCACCGGCAAGGACATGTCGGCGAACGCCATTCATCAGCTGGGGCCACGGCGGGAGGGGCGGTTCGAGATCGTGGACTGCGGGGCGCTCGCGCCCGCGCTGATCGCGAGCGAGCTCTTCGGACACGAGCGGGGCGCCTTCACCGGCGCCGACCGGCAGCACATCGGCGCCTTCGAGCGCGCCGACGGCGGGACGCTGTTCCTGGACGAGATCGGTGAGCTTCCGCTCAACGTGCAGGCGACGCTGCTCGGCGCACTGGAGCGCCGCGCCTTTCACCGGGTCGGTGGGAGCAAGTCGATCTCGGTCGATGTCCGCTTGATCACCGCGACGCATCGCGACTTGGGCGCGGCCGTGGAGAAGGGCACCTTCCGCCGCGATCTGTTCTATCGAGTGGCGGTGGTCAGGCTCTCCGTGCCCCCGCTGCGCGACCGGCCCGATGACATCCCGCTCCTCGTCGAGCACTTCCTCCGGCAGGCGGGCTACCCAGGCGCGGTGGAGGCGCTGATCAGCCCGGCGATGATGCAGCGGCTGGTGGCGCACCGGTGGCCCGGAAATCTTCGCGAGCTCAGGAACGTGGCCGAGTCGATTGTCGTCACCGGCCAGGTGCCCCCGGACCTCGCCGTTTTGGAGGGACGGGCCCCGGTCCCCTGGGACGAGGAGGTGACGGCCACCTCGACGCCGCTCGAGCTGCTCGATCTTCCCTACGGCGTGGCCCGCAGCCAGGTGCTCGAGCAGTTCGAGAGCGCCTATCTGGATCGGCTGCTGAAGCAGTGCCAGGGGAACGTCTCGCTGGCGGCCCGCGAAGCGAAGATGTCGCGCTCTCACCTGGTCGAGCTGCTCAAGCGGCGACACTCGGCCTGAGCTGTCCGACTCTCCGGACACCGCTCCACCGGACGATCGACCCGCGCTCTCACGAAAGCTCCCGGCGTATCGATCTGCGAGGCGGTGGATCGCTTGTTGCTCGACCGCTGGGTCGCGCCCATGAAAACGCAGCCGCAACCCGCCGCTCTGGACTTCGACAAGTGCCTCTTGCTCGTGCGTGCGGTCCTCGGAGACCCGTCGAACGTCACCAGAGAATTCTCGATCGGGATCACCACCACGTCGGGTCGACACCTGGTGATCGACTCCCGCGCCGATCCGATCGTCTCCCAGGACGACCGGCGGGAGACGGCGCTGGCGATCGTCACCAGCGAGGACACACTCTCCGCGCTGCTCACCGGGCGCCTGCAGACCAAGAGCGGAGGAGCGGACCCGTTGTTCGTGTGGGGCGGTGACCTCACGCAATGGACGGCGCTCGTCGACGCCGTCTCCACGTTCAGCACCGTGAGCGTCCGCCTGAAAGGAGCCGCGCGATGAAGCTCACCGTGCAGGACGCCAAGAGGTACTGGCGCGAGGCCGGAGTGGATCCCGCCGCGGTGTCGTTCAGCGGTGCCTCGATCGCGCGCGGGGAGCCGACGCCGGAGGATCTCTCCGGTCTGACGTCGGCGTTGATGAGCAAGGGGACCGGCGGTGCGCAACACGCTCAGGCCATGCTGATCGCCGCGCTCGGGACCACGGTGACGCACCGGATTCTGGATAAGTCTCAGCTGCGGGAGCGGTGGTCCAGGCTGCTGGAGATCCTCCAGAGCGACTCGCCGTCCTCCCAGGAGCTCAGCCAGCGAGACGCGGGCCGGCTGAGCCAGGAGCTCTGCTCGGAGGCCGCCCAGGCGCTCCGGCAGGGCCTGGCCGAAAGCTTCCGCGCCCCGGGCGCCCTGGACGAGGCGATCGCCGCGGCCCGCGGAGGCGGGCTCTCGTTTCGAGCGATCCACCTCATCGTCAAGGACCTCCTCCCGCACCTCGGCGCGGCGACGCAGCAGCGGATGAACGACCTCCTCCGGGAGGTCCGGATCGAGGAGGAGCTGCGCGGGCTGTTCAAGAACGCCGGCGATGCCACCTACCTCCGCGACGTCCCGGTGTCGGCGTTGCTGCGGGACGAGGCGCTCTTCCTCGACGGCTTCGAGGTCTTCATCGAGGCGAACGACAAGGCGCTCAAGCTGATCACCGAGATGAGCCAGTCCATCGCCGACGCGCTCCAGGACGGGCGGGACTTCGCGGCGCACTCGAACGGTGCGTCGCTCTCGGAGATGACCGACGAGCTTCGCGCCGAGGTCTCGCGGATGCTCGACTGGTTCGAGAACATGGGGGCCCCGGACGCCGCGGCCAAGTGCAAGGCCGCCTTCGAGTCGGTCACGGAGAAGCTGGTGTCGGCCGCCGACGACCTGGAGCGGATTCTCTCCACCGGTTACCACCAGCTCGGTGGGTTCGACTTCCACCAGGATTCTCGCGGCCGGACGCATCCCCGACTACATCGCCGATCCCTACCAGGCGTTCATCGGCATCTGCTCGAAGAGCAAGTCGTCCGTCGACATGGACAGCATCGAGACCATCGAGGAGCTGATCCGAGTGCTCCATCGCGAGGTGGCGCACGCGTTTGGTGAGCACGTGAAATCGTCCGTGAAGGGCGGTCTGGCGCTGCGGCGGAGCCACCAGATCGACGTGGCCTCCAAGCACGGGTCGGCGTCGATGTCTCTGACCTACGTGGGGAGTCGCACCGAGGGCGATCTCACCGGGACGCCGATGGGCGACGTTCGTGACGCGCTGGTCGGCTACGTCCAGAGCGGGCGCAACAGCCAGCAGCAGATCCAGAACGGCGTCATCACCGACAAGACGATGGCCTTCGACGTCACGCTCGGCTGCCACACCGGCCGGCTCAACGTGACCTACGACTCGGCCCACGATCTGTACTTCGTCGAGTGGGGCCTGCAGGAGCCTCAGGACGGCCAAGGACGTCTGAAGTTCTGCCCCTCCTACTTCTCGAAGGCGGGCTTCGAGCACACGATCGACGGCTGGAAGCACTACGCGCGGAAGAAGGTGTCCCGCGAGGATATCCATCGGGCCATCTGGTTCATGATGTTCTCGCTCGAGAACATGAAAAACGTCGACATCTCGAGCCCGGTGTTCGACCAGAGCGCGCTCTATCGCCTGTTCGAGACCTGGTACGAGGGTCACGCCGGTAAGCCGGCGAGGTCGTCCGGCTTGAGCGACCACGCCGCCGAGGTGTTCGGGCGCGTCCCCAAGTGGAAGCCGGCGCAGAAGAAGATCTGCTCCCTGATGCTCGAAGATCCTCACGTGTTCCGCATCGCAGAGATCGAGGCCTCGGCCATGGGATCGTCCTCGAACAACACCGTCTTCCACGCGTTTGCGGTCTTCATCGCGGATCATGCCGGCGAGCTCCTGAAGTCGAGCTGCTCTCCCGAGCGGATGGCGTCGCTCTACCGGACGGTCGCAGAGGTCTACTTCGAGGGCGTTCAGCCGCTGGTCCTCTCCGAGCTGAAGGAGCTGGGGATCGAGCGCACCCCTTCGGGACCGAACGCCGCGCGCGTCACCGAGGCCTCGAAGGAGGAAGCCGATCGGATCCGGGGCGTCAGCGGGCCCGACGAGGCCTCGCAGCGGCTCAAGGCGGGCAGCGCGCGCGCGCAGCTCCAAGGCCCCATCTTTCAGCGGACGCGGTGAGGTGAACGATGGTGCTCGCGAAGCCTAATCTCTCCGCACGGACCGTGGCCCTGGGACTGGCGGGGGCGGTCCGCCGGCTGGGTGCGGCCACCTGCATGGTGGGCGGCTCGATCGCGCTGGAGGTGGACGGTCCCACCGGCGGCCGATGGCGGCTGGACCTCGACGTGCCGGGAGGCGCCTTTCACGAGGACGACCGAGCCGACGCGCGCACCACGCTCCGCGCCACCCCCGAGGCCATGGTCGCGCTCTTGGTCGCGCCCGAGCAGATCCCGAGGCTGTGCGCCGCCGGCTCGCTGGCGGTGGACGGTGAGGTCGACCGCCTGTGCCGTCTGGCGACCAGGCTCAAACAGACGCGATCGTGGCTGGACCGAGGCTAGCGAGAGGAGAAGGCGACCGTCATGAGACTCACCGACAAAGGCCCCGGAGGCACCGTCGAGCATCGCGACCTTGGAGAGGAGATCGAGGGGCTGAAGGCGTCGGCGAAGGCGCTGACCGGCGGCATCCTCGACGCCGCGCGGAACGCGAGCGCCCAGCGCCTCTCGACGAGCGCCGCCTTCCTGGGGCGAACGATCCCCGTCCCGCAGGAGGGCCCGTCCGAGACCCGCGAGGCCATGAACATCCTGTCGGAGGTGCTGCGCGGTCTCGGTGTTCAGGGCTCGCTCGCCACGCACTTCGCGAGCGCTCTGGAGGCGCTCGTGGAGGCCGAGTCGACCTCGCCCCCTCGGACCGCGAAGAGGGACGAGACACCGCGCCCGCTGATCTTCGGCTTCGGCGGAGAGGCCACCGGCCCCCTCCCGGAGAGCGCCGCCGAGCGCAAGAAGCTCCTCGGGGGCAAGGGCGCCGAGCTCCTGGAGATGAGCGCCCTGGGGATGCCGATTCCTCCCGGCCTCACCCTCACCACCGAGGCGTGCGCCCGTTATCTCGAGACGAAGAGGATGCCCGACGGCGCCGAGCAGCAGCTCGACGAGGGGCTGCGCCGACTCGAAGCGCAGCTCGGCAAGAAGCTCGGCAATCCCGAGAACCCGCTGCTGGTCTCGGTGCGCAGCGGCGCAGCGGTGTCGATGCCGGGGATGATGGATACGATCCTGAACCTCGGGCTCAACGACCAGGTCTGCGTGGGGCTCGCGAGGAAGACCGGCAACGAGCGGTTCGCTTACGACGCTTACCGGCGGTTCATCAGCATGTTCGGGAACGTGGCCATGGGCGTCGACCACCGGTGCTTCGAGGAGGCGCTCGAGGCGCTCAAGAAGAAGAAGGGCGTGAAGCTCGACGTCGAGCTCACGGCGGATGACCTGAAGCTGCTGGTCAAGCGCTACCTGACCATCTACAAGCGGGAGACCGGCGAGAAGTTCCCGTCCGATCCGAAGGAGCAGCTCCGCCGCGCCGTCCGTGCCGTCTTCGACTCGTGGAACAACGACCGCGCGATCAAGTATCGCGAGATCAACAAGATCGACGGATTGGTGGGCACCGGCGTCAACGTGCAAGCGATGGTCTTCGGCAACATGGGGGACGAGTCGGGAACCGGAGTCTGCTTCACCCGGAACCCCGGAACGGGTAGCCGCGAGCTCTTTGGCGAGTTCCTTACCAACGCCCAGGGTGAGGACGTGGTCGCCGGGATCCGCACGCCCATGCCGATCAGTCAGATGGCCGAGAAGTTTCCCGAGGCCTACGAGCAGCTGGTCGCACTCTGCCACCGGCTCGAGGCGCACTACGGAAACATGCAGGACATCGAGTTCACGGTGGAGAACAACAAGCTGTTCATCCTCCAGACGCGCAGCGGCAAGCGGAACGGCGAGGCCGCGGTCAAGATCGCGGTCGATCTGGTCAGGGAAGGCGTCACTGATCCGGAGAGCGCGGTCCTGAGGATGGTGTCGCCCGAGCACGTCGAGCAGATGCTCCGCCCGCGCTTCGCCGAGACCGACGGCGTCGCGTCGGTGAAGCTGGCGAAGGGGATCGCGGCCTCACCCGGTGCGGCCGTGGGACGGGCGGTCTTCACCGTCGAGGATGCGATCACCCTGGCGAAGCAAGGCACCCCGGTCATCCTGGTCCGCAACGACACCAGCCCCGAGGACGTCGGCGGGATGGACGCCGCCCAGGGGGTCCTCACCCGCACCGGCGGCAAGACCAGCCACGCCGCCGTGGTCGCACGCGGCTGGGGCAAGCCGTGCGTGACAGGCTGCGGCGATCTCGAGGTCGACGAGAAGGGCCGTCGCTTCACCACCGCCGAGGGGGTCGCGATCGAGCACGGCGACTGGATCTCGTTGAACGGTTCCACCGGAGAGGTGGTGCTCGGGAAGCGAAAGCTCGTCCAGCCGGAGCCGAACGGGGATCTGGCGACGCTGATGGGCTGGGTCGACGAGCTCCGGACGACCGAGGTCAGAGTCAACGCCGAGTCCCTGGCCGAGGTCGAGCGGGCGCTGGCCTTCGGCGCAGACGGCATCGGGCTGTGCCGGACCGACCACATGTTCTTCCAGGGGAAGAACCTCGGGCACACGCAGGCGATGATCCTCTCAGACTCCGCGGGCGAGCGCCGCGACGCGCTCGCGAAGGAGCACGCGGCCTGGAAGGAGGAGTTCAAGACCATCTTCCGAATCGATGGGCGGCAAGCCGGTCACGATCCGCCTGCTGTCCGCCTCGATGGACAAGTTCCTGCCGGAGAACGACCGGCTCCTCGCGAAGGTCGCGGACGAGGCCGGCGTGCCCCACGAGATCGCGAAGGCGAAGAGGGACGCGCTGAAGGAGATCGACCCCACGCTCGGGCTCAAGGGGTGTCGTCTGGCGTTCCAGTACCCCGAGATCACCGAAGCCCAGACGAAGGCGATCATCGAGGCCGCCCTCGAGCTCCGGCAGGAGGGCATACGAGTGAAGCCCGAGATCACGGTCCCGATGGTCGGCTCGGCGGGCGAGCTCCTTCACCTGAAGAAGATCATCGAGCGGGCGGCGGCGGACGTCTTTGCTCAGCGGGGCGCGATCATCGACTTCGACATCGGCGCCACCATCGAGACGCCCCGCGCCGCGCTCGTCGCCGGTGAGCTGGCGAAGGTGGCCGACTTCCTCTCCGTCGATACCGACGCGTTGACGCAGCTGACCTTCGGTGTCAGCCACGGCGTGTCCGGGGCGCTCATGGACGCGTACGTCGCCGGCGACATTCTCAAGGGCGATCCCTTCGCGGCCTTCGACAAGCAAGGCGTTGGGCAGCTGCTGAAGCTCCTGGTCGAGCGAGCACGTGAGGCGGCGCCCGACGTGCCCATCCGGATCGCGGGCGGGCACGCGCGGGATCCGGGCGCGGTCGAGTTCGCGGTCGGTGGTGTCGGCGTCGACGGTGTCTCGACCTCCTGGCGGCAGGTGCCGGTCGCGAAGCTGATCGCGGCGCAGGCCGAGAAGGTCTGACGGTTTGAAGGCGGATGTACACCTTGCTCGGCGCAGCGGCGCGGCTCTAGGCTCGAGGGCGGCTTGCCCCTCCGAGCGAAGATGGTGGAGGCGCAGAAGCGCCTTCGGGCGCGCCTCCGCCGAGATGCCCTCGAGGCTTCGCCGGAGGAGGGACCGCTCCGCCTCGCGGACCTGGTGGAGCTGGAGCCGGGCGGGATCGACGTGCTCCGGAGGCAGGGCCTCGCCTATCTGAGCGCCGGAAAGGTCGAGGCGTGCCGTGCCGTCTTCGAGATGCTGCAAGCCCTCGGCGACCTCAGCCCTCCGGGTTTTTTCATCCTGGCCCGGTGCTGGGACCTCTCGGGCGATCAGCGAAAGGCTCGAAATTACTTCGGCCTGGGATGGGCGCTGGTGGACGGTGATCGAGAGGATGGTGCCGCCTTGAAGAATGCGGCACTGAGGTGGGGATCTCACCTCGCTCCGTCCTCGACGGAGAGCGGGGAGACGGGATGACCGACCCAGGCATCAAGCGACGGACCGCGGAGCTCGTGCGGGTGCTGAAGGAGCTTTCCTCACAGGAAGTCTCCCGACCTCCGCCCTCGCGGATCCCACCCCACGGGGATCAGTTCGTGGGCGTCCACCTCGGTGATCCCGCCCACGGCTCACAGCGGGGTGAGGCCTGGGCCGCCGTGGTCGAGAGCTCGATGGCGTTCTGGGCCTCCGACGTCGGCGGGAAGGATGCGGGGCGTCGCTTCGCCGCGGCCGACGTCGCTCGCACGCTCGACGGCCTCGAGGGCGTGATCGCGACTGGGGAGGCCAGCGCCCTCCTGGAGGACTGGGGACGCCTGATCCACGGCTTCGTGACCCTCTACGGCGGAGACCTTCCCGCGCATGCCGCCGCGCTCCTGAG
Source organism: uncultured delta proteobacterium (assembly GCA_963803435.1). Taxonomy (GTDB): domain Bacteria; phylum Myxococcota; class Kuafuiibacteriia; order Kuafuiibacteriales; family Kuafuiibacteriaceae; genus CAWDML01. The sequence goes on from CAWDML010000003.1 coordinate 595,138, forward strand.
CGAGCTCCGCGATCTGCTCGCGGATCGGACGCGCGGGTTCGTGGAGACGCTCCACCACGATCTCCTCCAGTCGAAGGAGACCGTGCTGTCGTTGCTCGACGAGGATGGCCGGGCCTTCGCCGGCGTCGTCCTCGACGCCCTGAGCCGGAAGACACCGATCGATCGCGGGCTGCTCGACGCCGCCACGCAGAACCTCCGCGCGACGCTCAGCCGGGCCGACTATCAGACCGCTCACACGCGCGAGATCGACGTTCTTGCGAAGCGGCTCGAGTGGCTCCATGCCGCGCTGACGCTCGAGACCTCGCCGCTGGGCTCACGGTAGGACGTCGAGCTTGAGACGCCGGAGCGCGCGCTGATACGCCGAGGGTGACATACCGGTCCATCGGCGGACGGCCCGCCGGAAGGAGCTCACATCTGCATATCCGAGCGCGCTGGCCGCGTCCCGCACGCTGATGTTCGACTGCAGGATCTCGAGCGCGAGCTTGTGGCGCGCGGTGTCGACGATGTCGCGATAGACCAGGCCGTTCTGCTCCAGCCGCCGCTGCAGCGTTCGCCGGCTCGTCCCCAGCGATCGCGCCGCCGCGTCGAGCGACCGATCGCTGTCCTCGCCGGCGCCGCTGAGGAACTCGACGAGCTGCTCCACGAGCTCGCTCTCGTAGCGGAGCTGTCGGATCTCGTGCTCGGCGATCCGTTCGAGATATCGAGCGAGCTGAGCGTCGGCTCGGATCAGCGGTCGGTCCAGGTGCTCCTTGGCGAAGATGATCCGGCTCGTCTGGCGCCCCGGGTGGATCGAGCAGCGGAAGAACTCTTCGTGCACGGAGAGGTCGGCGGTCAGCCGCTCGGCGAGATGAACCTCGAGCGGGAGAATCCGGCGCCGCGTCCACCGCTGCGCCAGCCCCAGCACCGAGGCGAGGAAGGCGTCCTCTCGCTCGGCGAGCGCTCGACGCTCGTAGATCCTGGAGATGCTGACGGTCGTGGTGCTGTACTCGACCTTGAGCTCACCGGCCTCGTTGATCAGCTTGTACAGGCGCGCGATGCGCTGCAGCGCCTCTCCGAGACGGCTGCTGCTCATCGCCAGGTAGCCGACGATCCCCAGGCTCGACTCCGTGCGCCGCGCGCCGATCTTCAGGCCGAAGCTCGGATCATCGACGCGCGACGCGAGCTCGCTCCACACCGCTTCGTAGGCACGCACCGGTATGCGCGCGTCGGTATCCTCGAGGTCGTTCCAGGTCAGGCCGACGCGCGCCTGGAGCGCTGCGGACGAGACTCCCGCGGTGCCGGCGGACTGAAGGGTGGCGGACATCAAGCCAGCCATCACGGTCGACGGTCGAGCCATCGAAGACTCGAACTTGGAAGAGAGGGTGGGAGGCGCCAATCGCGTGAACGCCGAAGGGCTGCTGGTGCCAGCGATGGAGCTTCTTACGCCAGGCCGCTCGACGGCTTCCCGGCGGCGATCACGCGACTGTGGCCTGGCTCCCTTCAGTCGCATTGACCGGCTGTCGGATGAGCGGCGTGCTCATCTTCGAGCTGCATACATTCGAGACGTTGCTCGGACGCGCACGCGATACTGGCATCCGAGGCGCGCATCGTCACTTCGGGTCCTCTGTCGGGTGGCGGCGGCTCAGCGACGATTCTTGAGCGTCTCGTTCACCCGGCGGAGAGCTTCGATGGCCTCTCTGCTGCGGGGCAGGCCGTTCTCCTTGTGCCGCTCGTACATGAGCGCGTAGCTCCGGCCCAGATCCTCGATGGCGGAGGCTGCGATCTGGAGATCGTGCACGGCCGGATCGTCGGAGCCGTTGTCGAGGTTGCAGCGGGCCACGATCGTCAGCCGCTCCATCTCGAATCCGCGCGCGAAGGCAGTCCACCCCTCGCCCGGCACCTCCGGGTCCCGGCCCAGGATCTCGGCGGCGCTGGTGCGGAGGTGGCGCTCGAGCTTCTCGAGATCCTCGGCGCAGGCGCGAAGGGCGCGGTCGTCGACGGGGCCGTTCGGGCGCATCCCGTCGGCGGAGGGCATCCGGTCGAGGCTGCGGATGATGCCTCGGAGCACCAGGACGCAGAGGAGGCCCATGGCCAGGAAGAAGACGATCCGGACGAAGCGACGGTAGGGCCGGAGCTGCCGTCGCTCCTCCTCGCGCGTTTCCTGGCCCGGTTCGACCACCGGGCGTGAGGATGACCGGCGGCGCAGCCGCGCTCAAGCTCTTTAGTTGGCGAGGATCACCGAGTAGAGACCGCCGGCGTCGGTGATCGTGCGGGCGATCGAGATCGTGCGATCGGCCCGGCGAACGAAGAACTCGACGCGCGCGCCCGCGATCGGTCCGGCGTTCTCGCCCTTCACGGTGCCTGTGATCTCGATACCGGCAGGCAGGGTGATCGGCAGGAGGTCGACGCGCAGATCAGCGCCGACCTCGACCTCTTCGGTGTGGGCCGGGAGCAGCTCGCCGTTCGACGATCGCGGAGGACGGATCACCATCAGGTACGCGCCCGGATCCACGGCAGCGACGAACGTGCCGTCGCTCTCGGTCCGGGCGTCGATCGTGCGGCCGCGATCGTCGAAGGGTACCAGCTCGATCAGCGCGTCGGACACCCCACGGGAGGAGGCGGACAGCACCGCGCCGGTGACCTGGGTCCGCAGGTCCAACGTCACCTGCTCCGTGAGCAGGATACCTTGCGCGTCGGAGAGATCGAGCACGCGCACGGTCGACGAGTAGGGGCTTCGCTGCGAGGTTCGAACGTCCACCAGGTAGCGCTCGGCCAAGATGGGGAGCTCGTTGGTGGCGGTGTTGCCGTCGCTCATGATGACCATCCCGTCGGGACCGGTGGTGCCGAGGATGCGGTACGTCCGGGTGTCGAGGCCGCGCACTGCGGTGGTGGCGGTGAGCGTGACGACGGCGTCGGCGATCGGCTCGGGACCGGCCGGGCCGCCGCTGCCCAGGATCTTCAGCTTCACCCGGCCGCGCAGCATCGGGTTGGTCTTCTCCAGCTCGATCCGCTTCTCGCGGCCGGAACCCTCGACCTTGACCAGCTGCTCGAACGACCAGGACGGTCCGGCCGGATCCGTGACCATTGCGGTCAGGCGGAACTGCGTCTCGGAGGTGGAGGGGAGATCGAGCGAGTAGCGGCCCCCGACGCCCGAGATCGAGTCCGTGGAAGGGAGGCCGGTGCGCTCGCCGATGGCGCGAACGATCGCGCCGGCGATCGTCGAGGAGGCGGCGACGCTGGAGACGACCGCACCCGAGAGCGTTCGGTAGGTCTCGGGGACCACGAACTCCTTGGTCTGGCGCACGTCGCTGTTGCGCACCATGAAGTCGCTGGCCTCGAACCCGGGGAGGCGCCGATCGTCCGGGATCAAGCGCACCGCGTACGCGCCGGGGGTGAGGCGGAGGACGGAGCCGCTGCGGTTGAGCGTCTGCGTCAGGTCGACCTCCCGATCCGGGATGCGCCGGTCACCGAAGACCGCGATGGTGGCGCTGATCGGATCGGTGCCCTGGAGGACGCGGACCTCGAACTCGGTCGGCGTGGGGACCTGGAGGTTGAGCACGCCGCCGGTGGCGACCGCGTTCAAGACCTGGGCGGGCGCGTACGGCGACCCCGAGGGCGGAGCGATCTCCACATAGATGTCGTCGGGGCCCACCGCGTTGTTGTTCACGCACTGTCCCGAGAGGCAGATGAACCCGGCGCCGCAGTCGTCGGCGCTGAAGCAACGCTCGTCCTCGATCCGCGCCGCCAGATCCTTCGAGGCGCATCCGGCGAGGGAGAGCAGCACGATCAGTTGGGCTGTTCGCATACACCTAGCCCTCGTACGTACTCGAACGTCCATCGCGCTTCCACGACCGACCAGAGGCCGCCCCCGTCATCGATGCGCCCCAGGTTGCGCTTCTCTCCCGGCGTACCGCCGCTGATCGGCTCGGCCCACTCGGGGGCGTCGGTCACGAAGAGCGAGACGACCCCCGAGAAGAAGACGATACCGAGATCGTTCGGGTCGAACCTGAGGTCGACGCCGTGCTCGAACGGCTGGACCGACTCGTGCGGCTTGCCCGGCTCACGCTCCGAGATCTGCTCGCCGAGCCACTTCGTGTTGTCGAAGTCGTTGTTCGCGACCCAGCGGAAGAGGAGCCGATCGCTGTCCAGGTCGACGACGTTGTCGGCCTTCAGCACGTACTGCTCGTCGCAGTTGAGGTCGACCCGGGTCTTGGGCGCGGAGGGGATCAGCTGCGTCAGATCGATCTTGGGCGGGTAGGGCCCCGGCACCTCCGGCGTCAGGCCGTCGGGGGGGATCACACATCCGGAGAGAGACATCGACGCCGCGATCGAGAGCAGGAGCTGTGCCGAAGTCCGCGCCACGGAGGATAGTTCCCGGGTCTCGGCATCTTATACCGGTTCCCTACCCGTGTGGGTGCGCCTCGGGTCGGACACGGCTGTCGTGCGGAGCCTCAGAACCGCGGGGTCTTGGTCTTGTCGCTGGGATCGACCTCGAGCCCCGAGCTGCCGTCCTCCCGCGGGATCGGATCGTCCGTCTCCTGGATCTTTTCGAGGTGCCGGAAGATCGTGCGCGGATCCACCCCGAGGTCCCGCGCCGTCTTGGTCCGGTTCCCGCCGTTCCGCTCCAGCACCTTGTTGATGTAGCGGACCTGGAACCGCTCCTTGGCCTCGGCGAGCGGAAGGATCTCCTCGAGGTCTTCCTGCTGGATGTCGAGATCCTCGGCGGTGATCAAGGTGCCGTCGGTCAGGACCGTCGCCTTCCGGATCCGGTTCTCGAGCTCGCGGACGTTCCCCGGCCAGCGGTACTTTCGCATCGCCACCAGGCACGCCTTGCTGAAGCCCCTGATCTTGCGCCCGTGCTCCTCGCTGGCCTTGGCGAGGAAGTACTTGGCGAGGGTCTCCAGATCGTCATCCCGCTCCCGGAGCGGGGGCAGGTGCACGTTCACCACGTTGAGCCGGTAGTAGAGATCCTCGCGGAACCGGCCGGTCTTGATCTCCTCCTCGAGGACTCGGTTCGTCGCCGCCACCACCCGGATGTCGACGGTCTCGTTGCGGTTGTCGCCGACCCGCGTGACCACGTGCTCCTGGAGGGCGCGCAGCAGCTTGACCTGAAGCGAGAGCGGCATCTCTCCGATCTCGTCGAGGAAGAGCGTCCCGCCGTTGGCGGCCTGAAAGCGGCCCTCCTTGTTGGCGATCGCGCCGGTGAACGCGCCGCGCACGTGTCCGAACAGCTCCGACTCGAGCAGGTTCTCCGGGATGGCGCCGCAGTTGATCACCACGAACGGTCCGCGGGCGCGCCGCGAGTGGTCGTGGATCCCGCGCGCGATCAGCTCCTTGCCGGTACCCGTCTCGCCGGTGATCAGCACCGAGATGTCGGCGGTGGCCACCTTGCGGATCCGCTTGAACACGTCGTTCATCGAGTCGCAGGCGCCCACGATGCTCCCGAACTGGAGCTCGCTGAGCTTCTCCTCCAGGCTCGACTTCTCCTGCTTCAGCTCGTCGATCCGCTGGGCCTGGGAGAGGAGCAGGCTGGCTTGCGCCGCGAATACGTTCATGGCGTCGAGCGCCGGCTCGTCGAACACGTTGGTGACGCGGTTGTTGCCGACGTAGAGCAGACCTCGGATTTCGCCCCGCTCGAGCAGCGGGCAGCACATCACCGAGAGCAGCTTGAGCGCGACCACCGACTGGCTCGCGCTCCACTCCTGATCCGAGAGCGCGTCCGCCACGATCAGCGGCTGCTTCGTCTCGATCACGCGCCGGATGATCGTATCGGAGAGCTGCGTGAGCGAGCCCTGCACGTCGACCTTGTTGACGCCCCGGGCGGCCCGCACCACCGGCGCCTTCGCCTCGAGCAGCACCAGGAAGCCCTTGTCGGCGCCGGTGAGCTCGATGATGCTGTCGAGGATCGTCTCGACGAGCTTCTCGGTGGTCTCGTCCGAGAGCAGCTTCATCGAGAACTCGTGCACGCGCCGGTAGGCCGACACCTTCTCGACGGTGACGCCGGCCGGATCGCCGGCCTGGTCGAACCGCGGCTTGGGCTTGGGCTTGGGGACGTCCTCGTCGTTCTCGAAGAAGGTGAGCTTGAGATCCGCCACGCGGACGACGTCGCGATCCGTGAGCCGCTTCTTCCGCTCGCGCCGGCCGTTGATCGTCATGTCCCGGAGCAGGCCGACCACCGTGAACTCCGAGCCCTCCATCAGGATCTGCGCGTGCGTCGGCTCCAGCCCGGCCGCCTGCACGCGGATGTCGACCTCGTCCGACGACCCGATGGTCGTCATCGATCGGAACAGCTTGACCGCCTTCGGCTCCTGCTTGGGGGCTTCGAGGAGAACTGACGGCATCGGTAAGGAGCTACATACCTCACCTACGGGGTGGCCTGCACATCGGCCTCCAGACGATCCAGGAGAAAAATGCCGTGGATCACGCTGCCGACGTACGCCAGCACCGCCACCGCCAGCCCGCTGTACATGACCGCGAGCCATCGGTCATAGGCCGGGAGGTCCGGCGGCGTCCGCGAGGCGCCGATCCAGCCCCCGATGTTGGCGGCGAGCCCGAGCGTCTGCACCACCGCGAACGATGCGCCCCACCCGGGCTGGTCCAGCACGAACTGGGGCACGCCGAAGGGGAGGAAGGCGGTCGCCCGGTGGGGCACGACCACCAGCTTCAGCTTCATCGGCGGCTCAGGGTTGGGATTCTCGCCCCGCTCCGCCAGGATCTTGTCGAGCGTGGGCTTGAGCTCGCGCCGAACGCCTTCGAAGGTGGCGATCACCTCGGGTGGCACCACGAACGGATCGAGCTCGTGCCTGGGGTCGATCAGCAAGAGGTCGCCGAACTCCTCCTTCGCCTCCTCGACGCGCCCGAGCAGGTGAAGGCTCACGCCCATCAGTGAGCGGGCCTCCACCTTGAGCTTGTCGTCGAGGATCCGCATCGGATGCACCCAGGGGCGCAGCAGATCGAGGACCTTCTGGAAGTCGCGGAACTCGAAAGCGGCGTTCGCCAGCTCGACGGCGCTCTTCTCGTCCTTTGGCGCCTCCTGGGCGAACGCGGCGCTGCTCCCCAGCACGGCGATCAGCATCACCCACCGAGGCGGCACGGGCGGAAGGATGCCCTTCCTTCAGTACGACGTCCAACCCCGGAACTCGTCCGGGTTCTCTTCGATCTCTTTTTGGTCGCGGGCGACCCGGAATCGCAGCTCGCCCACCTCGGGTCCGCGCGCGCCGTCGATGATCGAGAAGATGCGCCCGGTGCTGTCGACCTCGACGATCCGCGGTGCGTATCTCCCCGGGACGCCGGCCTGGCCGCCGCGGGGCTTCTCCACGTAGACCTGGTGGCGTCCCACCGGCAGCGTGACCTCGCGAAGCACCTTTCCGGGGAACACTTGGTCGTCGACGTGGATGTCTCCGAACCCGGATCCAATGCGGACGTTCAGCCGTCCCACGATCGGCTCGGCCGGCGGCGGCTCCACCCGATCGCTGGGCATTGGCGGAGGCGGTGGCGGTGGCGGCGGCGCGACGTGTCTCGCGACCCCCTTGCTCCGCGGCGGAGCGCGCGTCACCGGAGGCGGGTCGATCGGTGAATCCGGGTGCGCCGCCGCCGCGCCGACGCTCGCCGTGTGGGCGCGCTCGGGCCGGTGCTCGACCTTCGAGACGATCGCCGCGGTCACTGGGACCGCCCCGTCGACGGCGGCGCGGCCCGTCTGCTCGGCGCCGGCGATGGTGGCCGCCCCCCAGCCGGCGCCGCCGACGGCGCACAGAAGACCGGTCGCGGCCACCGCCTGCTTGGCGCGGCGGACCATCCGCTCCTTCTTGCCGATCCGCGCCGACAGCGCCTTCACCTTCTCGTGGTGGGGATCGATCGCGAGCACGCGGTTGAATCGATCCATCGCCCGCGCCACGTTCTGCTCGGCCAGTGCCGTCTCACCGGCGGCCGCCAGGCGATCGATCAGCTTCGGCTCCAGCCCATCCGCGAAGCCCCGCGGATCCAGCAGGAACTGCCGCGTCAGGTGTCCGGGCGGCTCGAGCTCCACCTCTCGCAACTCCTCGAACAGATCGGTCTCGAGGTGGCTCACGTCCTGGTAGCGCGCGTCCGGATCCTGCGCGAGCGCCTTCTCGATGATGCGCGCCAGCCCGTTGCCGATCTTCGGCTCGAGCATCTGGGGCGGATCGTAGCTGCCCTCGAGGATCCGGCGGAACAACGCCGACGGGGTCGGCGCCTCGAACGGCAGCTGTCCCGTGCAAAGCCAGTAGAGGATCGTGCCCAGCGAGAAGATGTCCGAGCGGTGATCCGACGGCTTCCCGTCGATCACCTCCGGGGCCATGTGCGCGGGTGATCCGAGGAGCGTACCGGTGGCCGTCAGCTTGGTGGCGCCGCCCATGATCTGTGCGATGCCGAAGTCCATCAGCTTCAGCTGCCCGCTGGTGGTGATCATGATGTTCTCCGGCTTGAGGTCCCGGTGCACCACGCCCTGCTCGTGCGCGTGGCGGAGGGCGCGCGTCAGCTCGGCCAGCACCAGCGCGCCCAGCTCCGGGAACCGAGGCGCGCCGTGCTCCTCGACGAACTTGCGCAGCGTCTTCCCCTCGATCAGCTCGGTGACGATGTACGCGGGCTCGGCGTCGGGGCCGGAGTAGTCGAAGATCTCCAGGATGCCCGGGTGATGGAGCTTCGCCACCGCCACCGCCTCGCGATGGAAGCGCCGGCGAGCCTCGGGCTGCTTGGCGAGGAACGCGTGGAGCACCTTGAGGGCGACGTCGCGCGCGAGCTGCTGGTCGCGCGCGCGATAGACGACGCTCATCCCGCCCTGCCCGAGCTCACCGAGGACCGTGTATCTCTCGAGCTCAGGCGTGCTCACTCTGTTCTACCCGAATTCGATGCCGAGCCTTCGCCCGGTCGCCACCAGCTCACCCTCGGGATCGACTCGCTTTTGCTGCGAGATCGCCTCCCCGAGCGGAACGCTGGCGATGTCCGCTCCGTGCAGCGCGACCATTCGGCCCCAGCGACCCTTGTCCGCGAGCTCGACGGCTGCGCTGCCGAAGCGCGTCGCGAGCAACCTATCGTAGCTCGAAGGTGTGCCCCCTCGCAGCAGATGCCCGAGCACCGTGACTCGGGTCTCGAGGCCGGTCCGGACCGTGATCCCTTCCGCCGCCAGCGCGCCCGCCCCGCCCAGCCGGGGCATTCCCCCGGTGGTGGGCAGCGCTTCGATGAACGCCTGGCGGCCGCCGGCCGGGAACGCACCCTCTGCGATCACGACGATGGAGAAGAAGCGGCCGGCCGCCTGGCGGCGGCGTACTTTGTCGCACACGCGCTGAATGTCGTACGGGATCTCGGGGATCAGGATGCAGTCCGCCCCGCCGGCCAGCCCCGCGTGAAGCGCAATCCAGCCACAGTTGCGGCCCATGACCTCGATGACCATGACGCGGTCGTGCGACTCCGCGGTGGAGTGGAGGCGATCGACAGCGTCCGTGGCCACCTCGACGGCCGTGTTGAAGCCGAAGGTCACGTCTGTGGCTGCGATGTCGTTGTCGATCGTCTTGGGCACGCCCACCACCCGGGCGCCCTGGTCCTCGAGCTGCTTGGCGATGCGGAGCGTGCCGTCGCCTCCCACGCAGATCAGGCCGTCCAGCTCCAGGATCCGCATCGCCTCGAGCACCTCCTCCGAGCGATCGACGAACACGGTCGACCCGTCGGGCTGCTTGACCGGAAACGCGAACGGATCGCCGCGGTTGGTGGTCCCCAGGATCGTCCCGCCCTTGGTCAGGATGCCGCGGACCGAGTCGCGCGCGAGCGGCTCGACGTCGTACGGGGAGGAGAGCAGGCCGTTGAACGAGTCGCGAATGCCGACCAGCTCGAAGCCGAAGTAGGTCACGCCCGCCTTCACGACGGCCCGGATGACCGCATTGAGGCCGGGGCAGTCGCCGCCTCCGGTCAGCAGGCCGAGGCGTGTTCGTCGGACCATGATCGGTCATTAGCAGAGACGTGCAGCGTTGACACCCGCGAAGACCCCACCCTTAACTGCGCCCGTGGCGGACAGCATCATCCAGGTCTTCGCAGAGACCGTCGCCCGGCGCGGGAACGATCCGGCGGCCCGCTTTCGAGATCGGAGCGGCCAATGGGTCACCCGGACCTGGTCGCAGATGGACAAGGCTCGCAAGATCCTCGGCGCCGGCCTCCTCGACCTGGGCCTCGCGGCCAAGGAGCGGGTCAACGTCCTGGCCGGCACCACCTACGAGTGGATGCTCGCCGACCTCGCGATCCAGACGTGCGGCGGGGAGACCGTGCCCGTCTATCAGAGCCTGCTCCCCCACGAGGTCGAGTACATCATCGACGACTCGGGTGCGGTGATGGTGTTCGTCGAGAACGCGGCGCAGCGGGACAAGGTGCTCGGCGTGGCGGCGAAGCTGCCGAAGCTCCGCAAGATCATCGTCATGTCCGACGAGAGCGACGGCGACGACCGCGTGGTGGGCTGGTCCGAGGTGATCCAGCGGGGCGAGGCCAAGCTGGCCGAGAGCGAGGCGGCGCTCGCGGCGAGGACCGCGGGTCTCACCCCCGCCGACGTCCTCACCATCATCTACACCTCCGGGACCACCGGGATGCCCAAGGGCGTGGTTCTCCCGCACTCGACGATGCTCTACGAGGTCGAGGCGGTGCTGAAGGCGAAGATCGTCGAGGCCACGGACCTCGAGCTCCTCTTCCTGCCGATGGCCCACGTCTTCGCCAAGGTCCTTCAGTGCACCTGGTTCGGCGCCGGGCACGAGATGGCGATCGACGGCGACGTCCAGAAGGTCGTCGACAACCTCGCCGAGACCCGGCCCACGGTGGTGGCGTCGGTCCCGCGGATCTTCGAGAAGGCGTACGCGCGCGTGGTCGCCCAGGGGCTCGAGGCGCCCGGCCTGCGCGGCAAGCTCTTCCGCTGGGCGCTCGACGTGAACGACCAGTACGCCCAGCACATGCTCGACGGAAAGCCGATCCCCTTCGGGCTCGACGTGCAGCTGGGGCTGGCCAAGAAGCTGGTGTTCTCGAAGGTGCACGAGAAGCTGATGGAGCGCTTCGGCGGGCGCCTCCGCTTCTTCGTCTCGGGCGGGGCGCCGCTGCCGAAGAAGATGGCGTACTTCTTTCAGAGCGCCGGGATCACGATCCTGGAGGGGTACGGCCTCACCGAGACCTCGGCGGCGACGACCGTCAATCGGCCCGAGAAGAACAAGCTGGGTACGGTGGGCCGGCCGCTCGACGGCACCGAGGTCAAGATCGCCGAGGACGGCGAGATCCTGATCCGCGGCCCGGGGGTCATGCGCGAGTACTGGCAGCGCGCGGATGCGACCCAGGAGGTCTTCACGCCCGACGGGTTCTTCAGGACGGGGGACATCGGTGAGATCGATCGGGACGGCTATCTCAAGATCACCGATCGCAAGAAGGACATCATCGTCACGGCCGGCGGCAAGAACGTCGCACCCCAGAACCTCGAGAACATGATCAAGGCCATGAGTCCGCTGGTCTCGCAGGTGGTGATCCACGGTGATCAGCGGAAGTACCTCACCGCGCTCCTCACCCTCGAGGCCGAGAGCGCCAAGAAGCTGGGCCTCGAGAAGGGGATCGGGGACGATTACGGCGCGGTCTGCAGATCGGACGCGGCCCGGCAGGCGATCCAGGCCATCCTGGATCAGGTGAACGGCCAGCTCGCCAGCTATGAGACGATCAAGAAATTCGCGATCCTCGAGAAGGACTTCGAGGTGGGGCAGGAGCTGACGCCCTCGCTGAAGGTCAAGCGAAAGGTCGTCTCCGACAAATACAGGTCCCTCCTCGACGGGTTCTACGACGAGAAGGTGATCGAGTAGCTCGCACATTGCAAAACGCGGGTCATCCGTACTTGCAAGAGCCCTCGTTTTGCCCTGAAATCTCGCCACCATGCGGCTGGTTCCCATCATGTTCCCGAGCGACCTCGGACGGAGTGACCGCGGCGTGTATCGGGAGCGAGGGGAGCGCGGTGCGCCCGACGTCTTTCTCGACACGCTGGAGGGTGAGGGCGTTCGGTTCGCTCGGCCTGTCACAGTGCCGGTCGAAGCGCCGACGGATCCCGATCCCGAGGACGCTCCGCTGAAGTTCGACGCCCTCAACGCGCGCGCCATCCGGGCCCTTGCGGACCTGGTGGAGCAGGTGAACGCCGACGCTGACTTTCCGCTCGTGCTCGGCGGTGATCACTCGGCGATGTGCGGTCACGTGCTCGGACATTCGATCCGGCACCCCGAGGGCATCGGCCTCGCGGTGCTGGCCGACAGCTACGTCGATCTGGCGACACCCGCGCGCCCCGTGTTCGACGACAAGGCGCTCTACAAGGATCCGGAGGTGACGGCCACCGGCGATCTTCACCGGATGGTCATGGCGGCCAGCCTGCGCATGATCCCCGAGCAGTTCGAGGTCGGGAAGGTGATGGCGAAGAGCGCGCTGCACGCGAGTCAGACCTCGGTGGCGGGCGTGCGCGCGCGCGACTGGGCGCAGGTCAAGAAGAACGAGAAGGCGGCCAAGGTCGAGGTCTGGCGGATGGAGCGGCTCGAGTTCGACGGAGAGTCGACCTATCGATCGATGCTCACCCGCCACCTCTCCGAGGGCCCGATCGTCCTCTCGATCGACGCCAGCGGTCTCGACCCCGACATGATGACGGCGGTCTCGGACTCGCTGCCCGACGGCATCGAGTGGTCGTTCCTCAAGAAGACGCTCGAGCAATGCTTGCCGCACTTGCCCCGCATTCTGGGGATCGACATCTCCGAGCTCGATCCCACGCGCGACGACGCCCACAAGGGTTCGATCTTGCGCTTTGCCGAGACGTTGGCGCCGTTCCTAAAGAAGCTGACGCGCTGAGCGGCGGTCGAGAGCGCTCGACAGCGTACGCGAGTCCTGCTTGTCTCGGCCCATGTCGAGCAACGAGATCGACGTCGTACGCGCGGAGGCCGCTCCGCCCGGCGAAGCGGAGCTGAAGAGCAAGTTCCTGGGCGAGCTCGGGGGCGCGGCCGGCGATGGCGAGGCGCTGGCGCGGATCCGGTCGGAGTACTTCGGGCCGAGCGGGCACATCACGAAGTTGTTGCGGAGTGTCGGGCAGCTTCCACCGGAGCAGCGGCGCGAGGCCGGCCAGCGCTTCAATCAGCTCAAGGTGGCGCTCGAGCAGATGCTGGTCCTCGAGCTGGAGAAGTTCGAGTCGGCGGAGCGCGATCGCGAGCTTCGCCGGAGCCGCCTCGACATGACCTTGCCCGGGCGCGCCAGCCGGCCCCGCGGGGCCGTCCATCCTGTGAACCGGATCATCGCCGAGATCAGCGACATCTTCGCCCGGATGGGCTGCGAGATCCGCACCGGCCCGGAGGTGGAGCTCGACTGGTACAACTTCGAAGCGCTCAACTTCCCGGACGACCACCCCGCGCGGGACATGCAGGACACGTTCTTCATCCGCCCGCCCGCCGGCCGCCGGATGAAGGAGCTGGTCCTCCGCACGCACACGTCGCCGGTGCAGATCCGTTCGATGGAGAAAGAGGGGGCCCCGATCCGGATCATCGCACCGGGCCGCGTCTTCCGCTGCGACGCCGACGCCTCCCACTCTCCGATGTTCCACCAGATCGAGGGCCTGTGGGTCGACCGCGGCATCTCGTTCGCGCACCTGAAGGGCGTCCTCACCAGCTTCATCCACGCGCTGTTCGGCAACCGGCCGGTGCGCTTCCGTCCCTCGTTCTTCCCGTTCGTCGAGCCTGGCGCCGAGATGGACGTGCAGTGCGTGTTCTGCGACGGCGCCGGTTGCCGCGTCTGCAAGACCACCGGGTGGATGGAGATCCTGGGGAGCGGGATGGTGCATCCGGCCGTCCTCGAGAACTGCAAGATCGATCCGGAGAAGTTCACCGGGTTCGCGTTCGGTATGGGCATCGATCGCATCGCGATGCTGCGCTGGCACGTCGACGATCTCGCCCATCTGTTCCGGAGCGACCTGCGCTTCCTGAGCCAGCTCTGAGGAGAGGACCATGTTGATTTCGCTCGAATGGCTCAAGGAGCTGCTGCCCGGCTTGAAGGCCGGGCCCGACGCGATCGCCAAGCGATTGACGGCCGCCGGGATCGAGGTCGAAGGCGTGGTGCGCCCCGCCGACGAGCTCAGAGGCGTGGTGGCGGCCGAGGTGCGAGCGGTGGAGCCACACCCGGACGCGGACAAGCTCTCCGTGACGCGGGTGTTCGACGGCGACACCGAGCACGTGGTGGTCTGCGGCGCCCCCAACGTGGCGGCCGGCCAGCGGGTGGCGTTCGCCCCGGCCGGGACCACGCTGCCCAACGGCGTCACGCTGGAGCGGCGATCGATCCGCGGGATCGAGTCGGCGGGGATGATCTGCGGCGAGGACGAGCTCGGCCTCGTCGACACCAAGGCCGAGGGCATCCTGGTCCTCAAGCCCAGGAGCAAGCCCGGCAAGCCGCTGGCCGAGGTGCTGAAGATCAACGACGTGATCTACGAGCTCTCCATCACCCCGAACCGGGCGGACTGCCTGAGCCACCTCGGGATCGCGCGCGAGCTGGCGGCGCTCCTCGGCGTGCCCGCTCCCAAGCTGAGCGTGCGGGTGCGGGAGGCGGGCAAGGCGTCGTCGTCGGTCGCCAAGGTGGAGATCAAGGACGGCAAGCGCTGCCCCAAGTACGTGGCGCGCGTGCTGACCGGCGTGAAGGTCGGGCCGTCTCCGTCGTGGGTCCAGAAGCGGCTCAAGTCGGTGGGCGTACGGTCGATCTCGAACGTCGTCGACGCGACCAACCTGGTGCTGATGGAGCTGGGCCATCCGCTCCACGCGTTCGATCTCGACAAGCTGGGCGGCCAGCGGATCGTGGTGCGCACGGCGAAGCCGGCAGAGAAGATCGAGCTGCTCGATCACACGGTGCTGGAGCTCTCCAAGGAGGATCTGGTCATCGCCGACGCCGAGGTGCCCGTGGCGCTGGCCGGCGTGATGGGCGGCGCCGGCTCGGAGGTCTCGGACGCGACCACCAACATCCTGCTCGAGTCGGCGATGTTCGATCCGGTCTCGGTGCGGCGGACCGCGAAGCGCTACGGGCTCCACACGGAGGCGTCGCACCGCTTCGAGCGCGGGGCCGATCCCGAGATGGTGGAGGCGGCGATCGATCGCTGCGCCCAGCTCATCGCCGAGATCTCGGAGAGCGGCACCATCCACAAGGGCCAGATCGCAGTGGTGAAGTCTTCGCCCGAGCCCAAGGTGGTCTTGATCCGACCTGACCGCGCCTCCCAGGTGATCGGTCGGACCGTGGGCAAGCAGGAGGTCCGTGACAGCCTGTCGGCGCTCGGGCTGAAGCCGGCCAAGGCGCCCGCGGGGCGGGACAAGAAGAAGAAGCCGCCGGGCGACGCGCTCTTCTTCCGCGTGCCCAGCTGGCGCGTCGATCTCTCCATCGAGGAGGACCTGATCGAGGAGGTCGCGCGTGTGGCCGGCTACGACGCGATCCCGACGGTGATGCCCAGCTCGGCCACCGAGGTATGGACCAAGGCGCCCGACCGCGATCTCGAGCGCGAGGTCCGCGGCGCGCTGGTGGCCGAGGGCCTGTTCGAGGCGATCTCGCTGGCGTTCAGCTCGCGGCGGGTGGTCGAGGATCTCGGCCTCGACGTCGAGCACGCGGTCTTGGTGCAGAATCCGCTGGGCGAGGAGAGCCAGCTGATGCGGCTCTCGCTGCTGCCGGCGCTGCTCACGGCGGCGCGGCTCAATCAGGACAACCTGCCCAGCATCACCGACCTGCGCCTCTTCGAGATCGGAAAGACCTTCCGCTGGGCCTCGCCGGCTGCCGGCCCGAACACGCTGCCGCTCGAGACGCGGCGGGTCGGGATCCTGATGCGCGGCCACCGGGCGCCGCAGGATTGGACCGGCTCGAAGGCCGTGCTCGACGCCTACGATCTGAAGGGTGTCCTCGAGGGGCTGTTCGGGCGGTTCCGGGTCCAGGCGGAGTGGCGGCCCGAGGAGCGTCCCTGGCTCCACCCGCGCTCGAGCACCCGGGTGGTGGCGGATGATCGGACGCTCGGCGTCTTCGGCGAGGCGCACCCGAACGTGATGGACCGGTTCGGGCTCGAGGGGCCGCCCGTCTTCCTGGCGGAGCTGGAGCTGGACGCGCTCGCGCAGGCGTTGGGGTCGACCGCGGTGTTTCGGCCCTTGCCCAAGCTGCCCCCTGCCCAGCGCGATCTCTCGTTCTTCGTCGATCGGGCGGTGGCGGCCGCCGAGATCCTCCGGGTCATCCGGGACGCCGGGACACCCGAGGCCCTCGAGGCGGTCTCGGTGTTCGACGTCTATGAAGGGAAGGGTGTGCCTGAGGGAAAGAAGAGCCTGGCGGTGGCCATGACCTTCCGGTCCGACGTCCGGACCCTCACGGACGCGGACGTCGAGGCGGCCCAGGCGGCCGTGATCGGGGCGCTCGAGTCGCACGCCGGGGCCGTCATCCGCAAGTCCTGAGCGATCTCGACGGCTTGACCCGGATCCGGGCCGCGGGCAGACTTTGGGCCCCTCCCGATGGACCCCAAGGAAACGCCGCCGACCCTCGAGGTCGAGCACCTCTCGGATCTCGACCGGGCCCTCGACGTCCTCCGGGCCCGGCGAAGCGTCGCGCAGGGTGAGCTCGACTTCCCTGAGGGTGGGGCGTGGCCCTTACCGGTATTGTCCGAAGAGGACGAGACCGACGAGGACATGCCGGCCGACGCGGATCTGGCGCCGGACGCCGTGGACGTGGCGCCCACGCTGCTCGACGCGCTCGACGATCGGATGGAGACACCCGACGACCCGCGGATCCCGGATGGGCAGAGCTATTTCAAGATCGGCGAGGTTGCGAAGATCATCGGAGTGAAGCCGTACGTCCTCCGCTACTGGGAGGGCGAGTTTCCGTGGATCCGGCCGGAGAAGACCAGCAGCCGGCAGCGGCGCTATCGGCGCACGGACGTCGCGATGCTGCTGACGGTCCGGCGGCTCCGGCACGACGAGCAGCTCACCGTCGCCCGGACCCGGGAGGTGCTGCAGGAGATGAAGCGCTCCGGCAAGAAGCGCCCTGCGAAGTCGAAGCGCCCGGTCCGGATGCTCCCCGACGCGCCGGGATCGGCGGTGGATCCTGCGCTCGTCCGGCGCCGGCTGGCCGAGATGCGGCAGGCGGTCCTGGAGCTTTTGTCAGCGGTCGAGGAATGACGTAGAAAGGGACACGCGATGGCAGACGGAACGCCTACCAATTTCAGCTCCGAGGTCGTCGGCAAGACACTGACCAAGGCCGACTTCGTCGAGGCGGTGTACAGCCGGATCGGGGGTCTCTCCCGCCGGGATTCAGCCGAGATCATCGACATGCTGTTCGAGGCGATCAAGGAGACACTGTCCCGGGGCGAGGCGGTGAAGATCAGCGGTTTCGGCAACTTCGTGGTCCGCGACAAGAAGGCCCGCATCGGACGGAACCCGCAGACCGGCCGCGACATCGAGATTTCCGCGCGGCGTGTCCTCACCTTCAAGCCCTCGCAGGTCCTGAAGGATCAGCTCAACACCTAAGGTTCGTGGACCGCGACCCGAGGTTCGGGTTCCTCGCGCGGCAGCGTGGTCTTCGCCGGCACCGACTGAAACGCGATCGCGTGCTCGGCGCGGGCCTCGAGCCCGGCCGGGAACAGGCCGAAGAACAACACGAAGCCGCAGGTCGCGAGGAGGATGCCCCGGGTGAGGCCGTCGGTCGGGAGGGGCGATGGGTCGTCGGGACGCTCGAGGAACATCTTCCGGACCACACGGAAGTAGTAATAGAGCGAGATGGCGCTGTTCACCACGGCGACGATGCTCAGCGCGTAGAAGATCCCGCCCCCGGACAGGGCGCAGGTCAGCTTCCCCATCAGGCTCAGATCAGCGTGGGCAGCGCAGGCCGCCAGGGGCTCGAACTGAAAGGCGCGCTCGAGCGCGGCGGCGAAGAGCTTGTACTTCGCGATGAACCCGGCCATGGGCGGCAGGCCCGTCAGCGACACCAAGAAGACGGTGAAGGCCACGCCGATCAGGGGTGAGCGATGGCCGAGGCCCTTGTAGTCATCGATGAGCTCGCTCCCGATCTTCTCCCGGACCCAGATCACCACGTAGAAGGCGCCGATGTTCATGGCCAGATAGATGGTCAGGTACAGGAGGATGCTGGCGACGCCGGTCTTGGTGAAGGCGCACAACCCGATCAGCGCGTAGCCGGCGTGGGCGATGGAGGAGTAGGCGAGGAAGCGCTTGATGTTCGATTGGCCGATCGCCGCCAGGTTCCCCAGGGTCATGGTGGCCATCGAGACGATGACGATCAGCGTCAGCCAGGGGAGGCCGGAGAGCTCGGAGTCCACGGCGCCCGACTGGAACTTGGCGAGATCGGAGAACCCGACGATGAAGAAGCGGATGAGGAGCGCGAATCCCGCCGCCTTGGGCCCGGTGGAGAGGAACGCGGTGAAGGGCGTGGGCGCGCCCTCGTAGACGTCGGGGCTCCACATGTGCAGCGGGACGGCCGCGATCTTGTACGCGAAGCCGACGAACGACAGCACGACGCCGACGATCACCGCGGGGGGCATGGTCGCGGGGACGTTGACCTGGGACAGGCTCATCTGCGCGGTCTGCGTCACCAGGCCCTGGAGGGCCGCGTTGATCATCGGTAGCTGCGTATGTCCGGTGATGCCGTAGAGGAGCGAGAAGCCGTAGACCATCGCGCCGGAGGCGGCGCCGCCGTAGATCACGTACTTGAGCGCGGCCTCCGAGCTCCGGGCGTTGTGGCGCCGGAAGCCGACCAGCACGTACGACATGAGCGACACCAGCTCGAGGGCCAGGAAGATCATGACGAGGTCTTGCGCCATCGCCATCAGGTTCATGCCCATGACCAGCGAGAGGAACAGCGTGTAGTACTCGCCGTTGTTCTGGGCGCCGATCTCGTTCGAGTTGAGCGAGATCAGGATCCCGAGGATGCCGGCGACGAGGCTGAAGACGCGGAAGAAGTCGACGAACGGATCGACGACCACCATGCCGGAGAAGAGGGTCTCGGACCGGCCGGAGACCAGGAACGCCAGCCCGAGCGCGCCGACCAGGATCCCGCCGGCGATGTAGGCAGGGCGCCTGCCGTCCGCGGAGGGGTAGAAGGCCTCGATGAGCAGCAGGAACGCGGCGCCGAAGCCGAGGAGGAGCTCCGGGAGCAGGAGCGATGCGCCGGTGTAATACTGGCTGACGTCCATCACGGCGAGGCGTGCCATAGCCCGTGCGATGGGCGCTGGCAACGACGACGTGGATGCGTCACTTGACCGGATCGCGACGCGAAGCTAGGCCTTGCTGCGTGGCGGACGAAGACATGATCGTCTACCAGGTCGTGAACCTGGATCGACAGGAGCTGTTTTTCGGCACCACGGTGGTCCACCTCGACCAGGAGATCGAGCGCCTGGCGAAGGATCCCCGCGGGCCGGCTTCGGGATGGAAGAAGGGCGAGGTCGTCCACTGGCGGCCGCTCACACCTCCGCTCAGCCCGAGCTTCGCGCGGCAGCTCCACCGCGACTTCGAGAAGAAGACGCCGCCGAACAAGTTCAAGGTCATCCCTACCTATCGAGAGGAAGAGGACGCTTGACGTCGAACCGCCGCCGCCATGTACTTGCGCGGCGGTGCCGTGGCCAAGTGGTAAGGCATAGGTTTGCAAAACCTACATACGCCGGTTCGAATCCGGCCGGCACCTTGAGGACCTCCTGGTCGAGCCTCCGTGGCGTCGTCGAAGCGTGACCTGCTGGTCGTTCGACTGGCCATCAAGTGGAAGTGGCTAACCCCCGAAGAGGGTGAAGACGTCCTCTTCTTGAAGAGGAAGTTCGGCGCCAAGCTCACCGTCGAGCAGATCGTCCGCCGGCGGGGCTACCTCGACTGGGAGGAGCTCGATCAGCTCGCCGAGGCCGCCACCGCCGCCATGGGACGGCGCGCTCGGCCCGGCGCCGACGTCGCGCCCACCACCAATCCGCAGCCGGGCCGCCCCGCGCTCGAGGTCCCGGAGGCGGCGGTCCTCCTCACCGAGCCCCGGAGCGAGCGCGGTCCGGTCATCGATCCCAGCGACGACGACGATCCGTTCCGGGACGAAGGGAAGACGGTCATCGCGTCGATGCCCGACCTCCGCAAGGCGGCGCTGGCGCGGACCGGGCGCCCGCCCTCCGACGATCCCGACCGCACCATCCACGACGCGCCGCTCGACTTCATTCATGACTTTGGGGACGACGACGAGTCCCGCGAGCACACGGTCTACCAGCCGCGACCGCCGTTTTCGTCCCACGACTCCGACGTGATCGAGCGCGTCGAAGCGCGGATCGATCCAGCCTCGCTCGACGCGGACACCGACGAGTCGCTCGGGATCGGCGGGCGGCCGGCGCCGCTCAACCCTGCCTTTCTGCGCGAGATCCCGAGCCGGCCGCTCTCCGACGACGCGCTGGATCCCGACTCGATGCCGGGGGAGTCGCTCGCGAAGGCGGTGCTCGGCCGGGGCCTCGCGATCCCGTCACGGATCGCGCCCGGGCTCACGATCGTCCGAGACGAGGCCGGGGTCGAGTTCCTCGACGGCGAGTTCGGCCCGTACTCCATCCGCCGCGTCATCGCGCGCGGTCGCACCTCGATCGTGTACCTCGCGCTCCACCGGGAGAGCGGAACCGAGGTGGCGCTCAAGGTGCTCAACCTCCCGGCAGCGGCGGCCTCGCGCTTCTTCGCCGAGCGCGGCGACGAGCTTCTGGAGGCGGCGCGTCTCACGTCACCGCTGGTGGTGCGGACGCTCGACGTGGGTCATGTCGGGCAGAAGTATTACGTCGCGCTCCAGTACGTCGACGGCTGGACGCTCGAGGAGATGCTGGACGCCGGCGATCGGCCCAGCCACCTGCGCGTGGCCGAGATCGGGCGCGATCTGTCGGTGGCGCTGGCGGCGGGGGAGGACCTGGGGATCCTTCACCTCGACGTCCGTCCGGATCACGTCCTGATCCCCGACTCGGGGCAGGCGCTCCTCACCGGCTTCGGCTTCGCGCCCCACCGCCCCGGGTTCCCGGCCGCCGTGCGCGGGACGCCCGAGTACATGGCGCCGGAGCAGCTCCTCGGATCGCCGGACGCGCGCACCGATCTCTACGGGCTCGGCGTCACCCTGTATCGCGTGCTCACGGGCGGCGTTCCCGGCGACGCGATCGATCCCACGTTGCCCGCGCAGGCGAGCATGGACGTGCCGCCGCCGGATCCGCGCGACGCCGATCCGTCGATCCCGGAGGCGCTGGCGCTGATCGTCCTGCGGCTGCTGGCGAAGCGCCCCGACGCTCGCTTCCAGAGCGCGGTCGAGGTTCACGACGCGTTCGATCAGCTCCTCTTCGAGATGGAGGCCGCGGGCTTTCAGGAGCCGCCGGCGCCCACGCCCTCGATGCGCCCGCTGATGGTCCAGGCCGCGCTCGGCTCGCTCGGGCTGGTCGGGGTGGCGCTGGTCGCGGCCATCGCGCTCGACACCACGGATCTCTGGTCGGGACCGGAAGCGGCCCGGCGCGGCGCCTTCATCGGCATGGCTGGCTCGATCGCGGCCTCGATCCTGCTGTCGACCGTGGCCTTGATCCGCCGCGGGCAGATCCCGCTCCCGCTCTCGAGCGCATGGCTGGTACGGCTCCAGGAGTCGCTGGGGGCGCTGGGATCGCTCGCGTTGATCGCGGGCTTCGTGCTGGCACCTCCGGCCGTCCTCAACGTCACGGTTGGATCGATCGCGATCGTGGTCCTCACCAGCGGCGTGTTCGGCACGCTCCTCCGGAAGGCGATCGCCCGCTCCCGCGCCGACGGAGGCGTGGGCCGCATGCTGGCCGTGCTCGGCGACCCAATGCTCGGGAGCTGGCGCGCGGTGCACGTGCCGCTGGTGGTGTGTATGACCGCGCTGGCCGTGGCCCGCTTTGCCGTCATGGCGTACTTCGCCAGCGCGTGACCACCTGCGAGCGAAGCTCGACAAAATGGCCGACTCTTGTGCTTCGGGCAACCGCTGGGGCTCGCAGCTTTCAGGTGCTAGGAGCGTGTAGCGCGTAAGCGCTCACGCGACCCCGGTCCGGGTCCCGGTCCCGTTCCGGGTCCCGATCTGAAGATGGCTGCCTTGAGTCAGACGCTCGCGACGGTCGCGAGCTTCGATCGGTAGAGCTTGAGCAGGTTGTGGGTGAGGCAGACGAGCGTCCCCTCGGCTCGTACCTTTCTGTTCGCGTCCAACAGCGATGTGGGCATCGATCTGATTGTTGTCGCAGAATTCGATGTTGGTCGCGCTCAGATAGCCGTTGTCTGCCGTCATCTTCCGCGGAGCATCGCCGCAGTTGCCGAACACATCACGGAGCATCGGGACGAGGTGTTGCTGATCAGGTGCCTGGTTGCTGACCCCTTCGGCGACACTCACCTGATCGTGCTCATCTACGACAACTTGGGCATTGTAGGCCTGGAGGTACGCTCCATCCTTCAACATGATCCTGCTGTCTGAGTCGGTGAAGTTCCTCTGAGCGTTGGGCCTCGGTGTGCCGTCCAGATCGCACAAGAACTGCAACCCGGTCACGCTCACGTCCGCGATCAGCTTCGGCGGGCATCCGATTCCATCGTGAACAACACCGCCGAGGGCGCCGGAGAGTTCAATCCACCTGAGAAGGCTCGCTTCTACCGGATGGCACTTCGCTCTGGCACCGAAAGCGCCGCCTCACTCCACACCTGCTTGAGGCGCCGACTCGCCAACGAGCAGAAGGTCCAAGCCGCCAGAGCCAAGCTCAAGTGCGTTGTCGAGATGCTCACGCGCCTCATCAAGTCGATGAACGCACGCCGGGCTGCATGATCGCCATCGGGACCGGGACCGGGACCGGGACCCGGACCGGGCTCGCGGTAGCGCTACGCGCTACACGCTCCTAGCCGACAGCAGCCTCGCTAACGCTTCGGGGTCCAGTTCTCGGTCGTGTGGCAGTCGCTGCAGGTGCCGGCGATCGAGGCGTGCTCGGGGGTCTTGGGGACCGCATGGCAGACGTCGCAAGCTTGGTTGACGACACGGCTGTGGACCATGACGGTCTGATTGAAGTGGGTGAGCTGGTGGCAGAGATCGCAGCCGATCGCGTCGGTGCGGGCGTGGCTGGGGACGCCCTCGCCGCTGTGGCAGCGAGTGCAGGTGCCGCGGGAGCTCTTCGGGATCAGGTCGTGCGTGAAGACGCGATCGCGGCGGAGCGTGGTGTGCTCCACGTGGCAGTTGGTGCAAGCGTACTTGCGGAGGGAGACGTGGAAGCGGATCGGCATGGCCGGGCCTTCCTTCGGAGGCGTCCCGGTGGCGAGGTCACCGTGACAGCCGGGGCCGAGGCAGCGCGAGCCGGGGGTCCCCACGAAGGGCACGTGGCAGTCGAGACAGTCGGCCAGTCGGTCGGCGCCGTCGGTGGGCGCGTCGTGCCGGCCGGGCAGGCCAATCACCACCGCCTCCGGATCCTGACCGGCCCACCAGAGGAAGAAGAGGGTGAGCGCGAGGGCGCCGGCGACGGTGAGGAGGGCAAAGAGGATCGGCCGCTCCCGGGGACCCGCGTCGGCTTCCCTTCCCACGCGCATGCTCGATACGCTCAACCCCGCGGTTTGAAAAGCGGGTAAGCCCCTGGAGAGGTCGCTCCTCAGGCTCGACGCCCCTCACCACCCGTTCAGGAGGGGCACGCTCTTTGCTGCTTTCGGGTACCTTCGTCCATGGTGCGCCCCCGAATCGCGACCCCGATCCTTCTCTTCGCGCTGATTGCGGCCTCGACCGCGGTGGCGAAGCCCGAGCAGTGCGAGAAGAAAGGCAATCGCGCGCAGGTCTTCGTGAAGCCCAACACCCCGCTGTATCGCGGCCCCGGGCTCAACTACCCGGTGGCGGGCTTTCTCGAGCGCGCGCGCTGCGTCCCCTTCTCGGAGGTCTCCGTCGATCGGCAGTGGGTCCTCGTCGATCTGGGCGACAAGCTCGGGTGGGTCGAGCGCGGGACGCTGGCGAGCTCCAGCCAGGAGCTGATCGCGAACGCGGGCGTGGGCGACGGCCCCATCGGATCGGGCCAGAAGCGCGGCTACGTCGAGGCGGTCAGCCAGGTGCTGCTCATGGAGCGGCCGGCCCAATCGGGCGAGCCGAAGAGCACCATGCCGGAGGGCTCGAAGATGCTGGGCCTCGCGATCACGAAGAACGGTCGCTGGGTCCAGGTTCGCGACGAGCGCGGCCAGATCGGGTGGGTACCCACGCGCCAGCTCAAGGGGCCGGGCCTCGACGGCCTGCCCATCACCGACGATGCCTTCAAGGTCGGCGTGAGCACGAACGGTGGCGGCGACATGGATCCCGACGCGGATCCTGATCCGCCGGACGTGGTCGAGGCCCCGGGCCCGACGTTCGAACAGTCCGCCGGCGTCAACATGGTGGCGGCCGTCTTCGGCGCCGCGCTGGCGCCCGTCCACTCGCTCAGCACCAACAGCCCGAACGGCTACCGCAGCTACGACCTGTCCTCCTTCTCCGGGGGCGCGGCCCTCGAGGTCGGCATCAACGACCTCGGTCCGATCTCGCTGCGCGTCGGCTATCAGTTCGCCGCAGTGGCCGGCCTCTCTCCAGAGGCCAACCCCAACCGGGTGCTCAGCGGCTTTCAGCATGACGCCCAGCTGCGCGTCGGGCTCCCGCTGGCCGCCGGCCCCGCGCTCTTCACGCCCGAGCTGGGCTATGCGTTCGGTCTGTTCGACTTCGACGTGAACCTGCCGGGTACGCCTGCGCAGTTCCTCTCCACGCTCAGCAACACCGGGCTGGCCGGTATCCGGATGCAGGTCTTCGCAGCGCGCTCGGTGCTGCTCGAGCTCGAGGCCTCGTTCCTCTTCGGCGCCACCTCGGAGGGACCGGCACAGCTCGGTGACGCCGGCTTCACCCTCGGGACGATCGTGTCCGGTGGCGCCCAGTTCCTGATCACGGACCTGATCAGCGTGGTCGCGCGCTACCACCTCAACTACCGGCGCACGCCCTACAAGGGACCGGCCACGTTCGACAGCACGATCGGCGAGGCGACGCTGACCGATCTCTCACACGGCCTGATGCTCGGCGTTGCGTTCACGGTCGGCGGCTGAGCCGCCCGCCCGGCTACGGCCCGAAGTTCTTCGCGGTCTCGCGCTGCTTCTGCAGCTCGACCAGCTCGGGCACGTGGATGTCGATCTTGGCGTCCTTGCGGATCACGTCGAGACGCTTGTCGATCTCCTTCTCGGTGAGCGAGCGAAAGACATTGTCGAGGATGTCCTTTCGAACCTCGTCGTAGGGCTTCTGGCGCTCGGCGCGGGCCTTTCCCACGAAGTAGATGTAGTAGCCGTTCGCGTCCTCGTAGATGGGGAGGATCGTGTTGGGCTTGGCGGCGAAGATCTGATCCTCGAGGTCCTTCGAGAACGTCCCGTGGGCGACCCACCCGATGTAGCCACCCTCGTGCGACTTGCCACCCTCCGAGTAGCTCTTCACCAGGTTCTCGAACTCCTCGACGGTGGGCTTGGCGCGCGCCTTCTTGTAGATCTCATCGATCCGCGTCTTGGCGATATCGCGATCGCGCTGCACCATCCCGCGCGGCGCCTTCATGAACAGGCGCCAGGACTCGCGTCCCGCGTACTCGAGATACTGCTTCTTGTTGCGCTCGTAGTAGGCCTTCGCTTCGGTCTCCATCCGCGTCTCGATCTCGCCCCGGATCTTGGCGATGATCGCGGCCTCGAGGGCCTGGAACTCGGCGTCGTGCTTTCGCTGCTCCTCGTCCTTGCCGGCGCGCAGGAGGAAGGCGGCGAACGACGGATCGTTCTGCATGCGCTGCTCGAGGTCGGCGAGCCAGGCCTTCGCGAACTCGGGATCTGGCTTGGCCTCGAGCTTGTCGGCCAGCTCGTGCATGAGCTCGCGCTCGACCAGCTGGTGCACCGCGCTGTCGAGGATCTTGAACCGCGTCAGCGGCACGTTGGGCTTGGCTGCGTTCACCTGGATCTGCATGGCGCGGAGCGCCTGCTCCAGATCAGCCTTGGGAATCGGTCGTCCATCCACCTCTGCCACCACCTCGGGCGCCTCGGGCATCTTGAACAGGTCGTCGAGCGTGAGCGCGACGGACGAGGTCGAGTGTCCGGGCGGCGTCTGGGCCTTGTCGGGCTGGCTCGCCGGCGTCTCTTCGGGCGACTCCGCCTGCTCCGTCTTCGGGGGCGCGCTCGGGCACGCCCACAGAGCGGCGCAAAGACCGGGCAGGAACGCTCTCACTTTCATGGGGGCATATCAACATTCTTCAAGAGTTGAGGCAACTTGGGGACCGTGCCCCCCATGTTTGAGGACCGACGACCCCACCGGAGCCGCCTGAAACCCTCGCGCTCCGTCGAGGTTTTGGATTGCCCCCCGGAAAGATGTCGGGCACCTCAATGGACACGACCGGACCACGCACGGTTAGTTCAGTTGGAAGAACGCAGCCCTCCGAAGGCTGAGGCCGCAGGTTCGAGTCCTGCACCGTGCGCTCCTCAACCGTTCCGTCTCAGACGAACCTCCACTGTCGATGCCTCGCCCTCCATCAGCCGGAGGCCGGCCGGCAGGATCAGCTTCGCCGAGCGGCCGTCCTCGAGCCGGCTCAGATCGATCGGTTCCGTCGTGATGGGGCCGTCGTCGCGGCTGCCCTCGGCCGCGCGGACGCGGACCGAAGCCGGGCTCACCTCCAGGCGCGCGCCCGGCGGAAGCCCGCCCACGACCGCTACGCGGACCGGCCGCCGCTCGATCTCCGTCTCGAGGAGGCGGAGGTTCACCACGGACGGATGGATCTCCAGCACGTCGAGCGTGGGCGGCAAGGAGATGTCGGAGCGATCGATCGCGAGACGGTGAAAGCCGGCCTGCGCGTGGGAGAGGTCGACCGCCGCGCTCACGTCGCCGCCCGCGAGGCCCTGGAAGGCGGCCCTTCGTCCGGCGATCGTGACCTGGACGGTGGCGGGCCGCGGCTCGAGGAGAGCGACCGCGTCCGGAACGTTGCGATACTCGATCGGCACCATCAGCGTCTGCTGCACGGTGCCCTCGAGGAACACCAGCACGAACCAGAGCACCGACGCCGTGAACACCGCGATTCCGGCGCGCGAGAGAATGCCGCGTACCGCGGTGCCGCGAGGTCGAGGTCGGGGCGTGACACCCGCGAGCGGAAGGATCCGCGCCTCGAGCTCGGTGAGGCTCAGGCCCTGATCGAGCACGCCGTTCTGCGCGATCGAGATCTCGCCGCGCTCTTCTGACACGACGATGACCATCGCGTCACACTGCTCCGACAGTCCGAGCGCTGCGGCGTGGCGCGTTCCGAGCCGGCCGGTCGATCCCGCGCGCTTCGAGAGCGGCAGGTAGACCGCGAACCTGCGCACGATCCCGCCCTCGACGATTGCCGCGCCGTCGTGACCGGGCGAGTCGGGGTTGAAGATGCTCTCGAGCAGCGGGCCGCTGAGGTGCCCGTCCAGCACGAGGCCGCTCGTGAGGTGAGGTTGAAGGCTCTCGTGACCGGGGACCACGATCAGCGCCCCGACCTTGTGCTCGGCCATCCGCACCACGCTGGCGATCAGCTCGGCGGCGGCGCCCAGGTCGGCCGACGTGCCCCGCCCGCCCATGATCCGTAGCGCTGTGATGCGGTGCAGGCTCCTCCGGATGTCGTCCTGAAACGCGATCACTGCGAGGAGCGTCGCGATCCAGAGGCCCGCGCCCATCAGCATCGAGGCCAGGTGGAGCCCGAACGTTCGCGCGAGCAGGTAGCTGATCCCGACGCCGCCCAGCACCAGCACGAAGGCGCGCGCGCGCTGGCGGCCGAGTGAGGCCAACAGAAAATAGATCAGCGCGGCCACGACCAGCACATCCAGAAGATCGGCCCACTTGATCCCCGCTGCGGTTCGCATCCGGTATCGAGGCCAACGCGCGATCTGCCGCGGAGCTTCCATCCCTGCCAGACATGCGTGGGACCTGGCCTCGCGATTGCTCGCGCCGCCCGGTCCGCCCGCATGATTCGCGCGCAGCGCCCGGGCGACACGGCTGCAGCCGAGGCGTTTCGATCCGCCGCCCGATGCACCCAGGTCCGGCCGCAATTCGTCCGGCACGACACCTGCAGCAGGTTGAGTACATGCTGAGCTTCATCTGGATGCTGATCATCGGCCTCGTCGTCGGCGTCGTGGCCAAGCTGCTCATGCCGGGACGTGATCCCGGCGGCTTCGTGATCACCACGCTGCTGGGGATCGCAGGTTCCTTCGTCGCCGGCCTCCTCGGGCGGGCCCTCGGCTGGTATCACCTGGGCCAGGCGCCCGGGTTCATCGCCTCGGTGCTCGGCGCGATGGTGCTGCTCCTCGGCTATCGCCTGATCCGAGGCCGTCGCTACTGACCTCAGGCGGCCGAGCGCAGCGCGCGCTCGAGGAGCTCGAGCCCCTGATCGACCACCTCGTCGCTCGCGGTCAGCGGGACCAGGATGCGGAGAACGTTCCCGTCCTGCCCGCAGGCCAGCAGGATCAAGCCGTCCTCGAGCGCCTTTGCCACCGTCGCCTTGGTGGCGGCGGTCGCCGGCTCGCCCGTCTTCGGGTCTGTGAGCTCGACCGCCATCATCCCGCCTAGACCTCGGACGTCCCCGATCAGCGGAATCGACTCGCGCAGCCCCTCGAGCTTCGCCCGGATCTTCTCGCCGAGCGAGGTCGACCGAGCCAACAGCCCATCCTCTTCGATCGTGTCGAGCACCCCGAGCGCGGCCTCGCACGCCACCGGGAAGCCGCCATAGGTGCCGCCCAGCCCGCCCGGATCCACCGCGTCCATCACGTCGGCTCGACCGACCACGCCGGAGAGCGGGAAGCCGCCGGCCAGGCTCTTCGCCATCGTGATCAGATCCGCCTGGACGCCGCTGTGCTCCATCGCGAAGAGCTTGCCGGTCCGCGCGAAGCCGGACTGGACCTCGTCGGCGATCAAGAGGATGCCATGCTGATCGCAGAGCGCGCGCAGCTTCTTCAAGAAGGACGGCGTCGCGACGTTGAACCCACCTTCGCCCTGCACCGGCTCGATCACGATGGCCGCCACGCGCGCGGGATCGACGTCGGCCTTGAACAGCTGCTCGATCGACTTCAGCGACTGCTCCTCGCTGACGCCGCGGTACGCGTTAGGATAGAGCGCGTGGTAGACGTCGCCGGGGAAGGGACCGAAGCTCTTCTTGTATGGCGCCACCTTTCCGGTCAGCGCCAGCGTCATCATCGTCCGCCCGTGAAAGCCGCCGCCGAACGAGATCACGGCGGATCGACCGGTCGACGCACGCGCGATCTTGACCGCGTTTTCGACCGCCTCGGCGCCGGTGGTGAAGAAGATGGACTTGGCAAGGCCTGCGATCGGCGCGGCCGCGTTGATGCGCTCGGCCAGCGCCACGTAGCTCTCGTACGGATTCACCTGGAAGCAGGTGTGCGTGAAACGGGCCAGCTGCTTCTTCACCCGCTCCATCACCTTCGGGTTGCGATGCCCGGTGTTGAGCACGCCGATGCCGCCGCCGAAGTCGATATACCGGCGGCCCTCGACGTCCCAGAGATAGGCGTTCTCAGCCCGTGCGGCGAACACCGTGGTGGCGCTGCCGATGCCGCGCGGGATGGCCGCCTGCCGCCGCACCAGGAGCTCGGCGTTGGTGGTGGGCCTCGCCCTCTTGGCCGCACGCCTCGGCTTCGAGTCGGAGAAGCTGGCCCAGAGGGACGGATCGGTGGTGAGCGCGTCGCCGTTCGTCACCCGTCGATCCTGCCCGCTCGGACCGGCCTCCATTACGGCGGTCCTCTTCCCTCGTAGCCCCGTCACGCTGGCGTTCATTCCAGTCATCTGTTTCACCCGATCCACACCGTCTTGGTGTTCACGAACTCGAGCATGCCCTCGCGCGCCAGCTCCCGGCCGATGCCGGAGGCCTTGATGCCGCCGAACGGCAGCCGGGGGTCGCTCTTCACCATGCCGTTCACGAAGACCGCGCCCGCCTCGATCCGCGGCACCAGCGCCTCGCCCCGGGCGGCGTCGGTCCACACGCTGGCGCCCAGCCCGAACCTCGACTGGTTCGCCACCTCGATCGCGCGCTCGGCGTCGTCGACCTTGATGATCGCCGCCACCGGACCGAAGAGCTCCTCGCGGGCGGCCGGATTGCCCGGCTCGACGTCCACCAGGATCGTCGGCGGGTAGTACGCGCCCGGGCCGTGCGGGATCTTGCCGCCGAGCGTGAGCTTCGCGCCCTGGGCCACCGAGGCCTCGACCTGCGCGTGCAGGCGCCGGCGCGCCTTCAGCGAGCACTGCGGCCCGATCTGGGTCCCCTCGTCGAGCGGGTTGCCCATCTTGATGGCCTTCATCGCCTCGGTGAAGTGGTGGACGAACTCGTCGTAGACCGAGGCCTCCACGATGAACCGCTTGGCGGCGATGCAGCTCTGGCCGGCGTTGATCGTGCGGGCCTTGGCAGCGACCTCGGCGGCCCGCTTCACGTCGGCGCCCGCGAGCACGATGAACGGATCCGAGCCGCCGAGCTCGAGCACCACCTTCTTGAGCCGGTCGCCTGCGATCCTTCCCACGGAGCGACCGGCCTGCTCGCTCCCGGTGAGCGTCACCGCCTTGATGGCGTCGTTCTCGATGACCGCCCGGACCTGCCGCACCGAGATGATCAACGTACGGAAGAGGTCCTTGGGAAAGCCGGCGTCCCGGAGGATCGCCTCGATCGCGAGGGCCGACCGCGGCACGTTGTCCGCGTGCTTGAGCACGCCGCCGTTGCCGGCCATCAGGTTCGGCGCGGCGAAGCGGAAGACCTGCCAGAAGGGGAAGTTCCAGGGCATCACCGCCAGCACTACGCCGAGCGGGTCGTAGCGGACGTAGCTCTTCTTCGCGTCGCTCTCGACGCCGCGGGGCGCCAGGAACTCGGCGGCGTGCTCCGCGTAGTAGCGGCAGACGGCGGCGCACTTGTCGATCTCGGCCCGACCGTCGGCGAGCGGCTTGCCCATCTCGCGCGCCATCAGCTGCGCCAGGTCCTCCCTGCGCTCGATGAGGAGCTCGGCCGCCCGGAGCAGCGGGGCACGGCGCGCCTCCAGCGGGACCTTCGCCCACGCCGACTGGGCCTCAGCCGCGGCGGAGAGGATCTGCTTCACCTCGCGGTCCGCCATCCACCGTGGGCCCGCGATCTTGCGACCGGTCGCAGGATCCTTGAGCTCGATCGGCGGCGTCGCGACCGCGATCGGCGCCGCCCGCGACGGGGGGAGCGGGAGGATGCGGGCCCGCTCGGCGATCTGCGTGGCGCTCCTCATCGCGCGTTCACCAGCTGAAGCGTTCCGGCGCGACGTACTCGGCCACCGCCTTGGTGGTGAGGTAGTTGTCGAGACCCCAGCGACCGAGCTCGCGCCCGATGCCGCTCTTCTTCACGCCACCCCAGGGGGGGCCGTCCGCGGCCACCGGCTGCGAGCAGTTCTGCCAGACCACGCCGGCCTGGAGCTCGGCGGAGACCCAATCCATCAGCGCCTTGTCCTTCGAGAAGACGGCGGCCGCGAGGCCGTAGTCGCTGTCGTTGGCGAGACGGATCGCCTCCGCCTCGTCCTTGAAGGTCGTGATCGCCAGGACCGGTCCGAAGATCTCCTTGCTCCAGATCGTCATGTCGGGCGTGACGTCCGCGAAGATCGTCGGCTCGACGAAGTAGCCGGTCTTCCGATCGGGCCGGCCGCCGCCGGCGATCAGCGTCGCGCCCTCGCGCTTGCCGGTCTCGATCAGCGAGCGCACCCGCTGGTAGTGCGGCTTGGACACCAGCGGGCCGATCTTCACGCCGTCCTCGAGCCCGTTGCCGATCTTCATGCTCTTCGCGAGCTCGACCAGCTTGTCGGTCAGGGCCTTCGCCACGCTCTCGTGCACGATCAGGCGGGAGGTGGCGCTGCAGACCTCGCCCTGGTTCCCGAAGACGCCGAACGCGACCCAGTCGACGATCCGATCGATGTCGGCGTCGGGGAAGACGACCGCGGGCGACTTGCCGCCCAGCTCGAGCGTCACCGGGATCAGGTTCTCGGCGGCGGCCTTCGCGATCCGCTTGCCGGTCTCGGTACCGCCCGTGAACGCCAGCTTGTCGATCCCCTTGCTGCTCGCCAGCGCCTTGCCGGCCTCTTTGCCGGTGCCGGGCACCACGTTCAGCACGCCCGGCGGCAGGCCGTTCGCGTCGCAGATCTCGGCCAGCTTCATCGCTGTCATCGGGGTGACCTCGGAGGGCTTCAACACCATGGTGCAGCCCGCGGCCAGCGCCGGCGCCACCTTCCAGGCGGCCATGAGGAGCGGATAGTTCCAGGGGATGATCGCGGCGGCGACGCCGATCGGCTCGCGGCGGATCTTGCAGTCGAGGCCCTCGTTCATCAGCGGCAGCGGCGCGTTTTGCTCCTCGTCGAGCTTCCTCGCCAGCTTGGCGTAATAGTCGAAGCAATCGGCGGCGTCGGAGACGTCGGCCATCGCGTCGGCGAGCGGCTTGCCGTTGTTCTTCACCTCGAGCTCCGCAATCTCCTTCTGCTGGTCGCGGAGGGAGCTCGCGATCGACTCCAGGCACTCGGCTCGTTCGGCCCCCGGCTTCTTGCTCCAGATGCCCGAGTCGAACGCGGTCCGCGCGGCTTGGACGGCGCGCTCGACGTCGACCTTCGACGCGTTGGGGGATCGGTAGAGCAGCCGCTCGGTCGCCGGGTCGTAGACCTTCAGCGTCCGATTCTTCTCGGGCGCGACCCACTGGCCGCCGATGTAGAGCCGCGTCGGCACGCCCAGCGGATCGAGCGCCTTGCCCGTCAGCACACCCGCGGCGGAGACGCCGTTCGAGTCGCCGCTCGGCGAGGTCCGCCGGCGGGTCGCGAACCGCTCCCAGCGGCCGTCGTCGGCCCGGGAACGGCGCCGCTCGCGCGGGGCAATCTCGGCGGCTCCGTCGCCGTCGATCGTCGGGTGGGTCGGGATGTGGTCCTTCCTTTGGACGCCGTGCATGGCAGCCGGAGTATCGTCAGCCCCCTACATGTAGTTGCGACATCCACATGGCCTGGCGGTTACGGGTCGACCAAAACCCCTGGATTCATGAGGCCTTGGGGATCGACGACCCGTTTCACCGCCCGGATGGCCTCCTGGAACAGGACCGGGGTCTCGCGTGCGTACCAGGGCTGGTGCGTCCGGCCGACGGCGTGGTGATGGGTGATGGTCGCGCCGTAGGCCATCAGCGTGTCGGCGGCGGCGCCCTTGATCTCGGCCCACTGTGAAAGCTCGCCGCCCGGCTTCGCCCGGGTGACGAACGTGTAGTACGCCGCCGGGCCGTCCGGATACACGTGCGTGAAGCGGCACGTCAGGCGCCCCACGCCGCCGGTGCGGACGAGCGCGGCGGTCACGTTCTCGGTGAGCGCCGCGTGGAGCGCGTCGAACCGGCTCCAGGTGCACGCCGTCTCGAACGTGTCCGCGAGGACGCCGAGGGAGATGAGCTGGGTCTGGAGGTACGGGGCCCGCACGAACGCCGCCTTCCAGCTGTCGCCCTCCCGGGAGCGATCGCGGGGGCCCTCGTGCCGTCCGCCCTCGGCCTCGCAGATCTCGAGCGCTCGCGCCATCCACGGATCGAGCGGATGATCGTCCGACTCGAAGGCGACGATCAGCACGGCGCTTCCGTCGAAGACGACGCCGTTGAGGGCGGCCTCCGCAGGATCGAGCAAGCGACAGTTGGAGGGGTGCAAGCCTGATTGCGCAAGCTGTCTTGCGGCGCGCACGGCGGCGGCGAAGTCACCGAAGCGGACGCTGGCCGACAGCTTCCAGGTGGGCCGCGGACGGACGCGCATCCAGGCCTCGGTGATCACGCCCAGCGTCCCCTCGGAGCCGAGGATCAGTCGATCGGGCGCGGGGCCGGCCCCGGAGGCGGGCAGGGTGCGGGTCTCGATGACACCGCTCGGGGTGATCGTCCGCGTCGACGCGACCAGGTCGTCGATGTGCGTGTAGAGCGTGGCGAAGTGACCGCCGGCGCGGGTGGCGATCCACCCGCCGAGCGTCGACAGCTCGAAGGACTGGGGATAGCAGCGGAGCGTCAACCCTTCCTGCGCCAGAGCGGCTTCGAGCAGGGGCCCGGTGGCGCCGGCCTGGATGCGCGCCAGGCGGGACGTCCGATCGATCTCGACGACACGATCGAGGCGGGAGAGGTCGAGCGAGAGGACGGCGCCGGCCCGATCGCGCGGACACTCGACGCCGCGGACCACGCTGGTCCCGCCGCCGTACGGGACCACCGCCACCCGGGCGCCGTCGCACCAGTCGAGGACCGCCCGGAGCTCGGTCTCGTCGGCGGGCACGGCCACCAAATCGGGCGCGTTTGCGAAGTCTCCCCGAAAGCCGCGGATCAGAATCCCCATAAGCCCTTCCATAGGTGTGGCGGAGGCGAGCGGTGCGCTCGGTCGTCATCGGGAGGTCGGGCGGCGCCTCGAGCCGGGCCGGTGGGAGGACCGCCGACTCGATCCGCGGCAGCGGCAGCAGATCGATCGTGTCGAGACCGAGCTGCAGCTTGGCCAGCTCGCCCAGCTGCCGCCGCTCCACGTCGCCCGGGAACGCGTCCGTGAAGCCCCAACCCCAGAAGCTCTTTTCGCGCATCACACCAACCTGTGGAGCAGCCGCGCGTCCGTGTCGAGGCCGCGGATGCTCTCCCCGTGCCTCCGTTGCGGCTCGGCAGGGAGAGCGCTCGGTCGGTTCAGATTCAACACGGAGGCGCGGAGGTACGGAGTGTTTCCGAGCAGACGCGGCATCGCCGAGTGGGTCCGATGCCATTTTCGCGTCTGGCTGCGTGATACAGTCGGCCCGATGGCGACGGCGCTGAAGGAACGTCTGCTCTCGGTGATGGATCGGAAGGATCACTGGGCCTGGCCGCACTTCGGTCGGGTCGGGCTGACGCGGGACCAGCTCTTGATCCACTTCCGCCACGAGTATCAGACGTACGTGCGCGACTTTCCGGTGCTGCTGGCGCGGACGCTCGGCCTCTCGCCGCCGCCCGAGGTCCGGGCGGCGCTCGCGGAGAACATCTTCGAGGAGCAGACCGGCAAGCTGTCCATCGGCGTCCCGCACCCGGACCTCTTCCTCGAGATGATGGAGGGGCTCGGCTATTCGGCGGCCGTGCTGGAGGCGCCGGAGCCCGCGCTGGAGCCCGAGGCCGTCGCCTACCGGCGCTTCCTCGACGAGGTGAGCGCGACACCGCCATGGCAGATCGGCGCGGCGGTGCTCACGATCTTCGTCGAGGGGAGCCGGAACGAGCGCGCCGAGATGGCGGGTGAGAAGGAGGAGAAGCCGGTCGAGCAGGCGATCGCCGAGCATCCTCTGGTGCGCGTGCACGGGTGTCCGCCCGACAAGATGCGTCTGGTCCGCGTCCATCGCCTGGTCGAGGGCGGGCATCGGGACGACGCCTGGAACATGGTGCTCGGGCACGTGGGCGGCGAGCTGGCGGACCCGGTGACCGCCGCGGTCGAGCGGGCGCTCGCGAGCTGGCTCGCCTATCGCGACGGTGTGGCCCGCCGGATTGGGATCGCCCGGTAGCGATGGACTTCCAGGGCTCCCCGCGGTTCGCGGTGCGACGGCGCATCGGCGAAGGCGGGATGGGCGTCGTCTACGAGGCCTACGATCGGCGACGCGGGACCGAGGTCGCCCTGAAGACGCTCCGCGATCTCGACGGCGCCTCGCTGTACCGCTTCAAGAAGGAGTTCCGCTCCCTCGCCAACATCAACCACCCGAACCTGATCGCGCTGTACGACCTCTATTCGAACGGCGAGTCCTGGTTCTTCAGCATGGAGCTGATCCGCGGCGTCAGCTTTCTTCGCTGGGTCCGGCCGGGCGAGATCGACCCCAGCGCCGACGCGACGATCCTCGACGAGGCCGCCACCGATCTCCGCGATTCGAGCGAGGCCACCCAGGAGGAGCGAGGGCCCCGCCGGCTTCCGCCGCTCGACGTCGAGCGGCTTCGCCGAGCGATCGGGCAGCTGGCGCTGGGCGTACATGCGCTCCATGAGATGGGCAGGCTCCACCGCGATCTCAAGCCGACCAACGTGATGGTCGATCACCACGGCCGCGCCGTGATCCTCGACTTCGGGCTGGTCGCGTACCTCCCACGCGACAAGGAGTTTCAGAGCACGCTCGAGCACGTCGTCGGCACCGCCGGCTACATGTCGCCCGAGCAGGGGATGGGGAAGAGCATCGGGCCGCCCAGCGACTGGTATGCGGTCGGTGCCATGCTGTTCGAGGCGCTGGTGGGCCGGCGGCCGTTCGTGGGGCGCCCGATGGACGTGCTACTCGAGAAGCAGCGAGAGGAGGCCCCGCGCGCCCGCGAGATCGACCGCATGGTACCCGAGGATCTGGACTCGCTGGCGGCGTCGCTCCTGTCGCGGGATCCGGCCGCGCGGCCTACGGGCGCCGAGGTGCTCGATCGCCTGGGGTTGCCGCAGGCGAAGCGCGAGCTCGTGTACGCGGACCAGACCGAGATCGAGGAGCGCCTGGTTGGACGGGATCGTGAGCTTGTCGTGCTCCGCGCGGCCTTCGAGCAGGCCGAGGAGAAGCGACCGGCCATCGTGGTCATCGCGGGCGCCTCGGGCACCGGGAAGAGCGCGCTCATCGACCGCTTCCTCGCCGAGCTGCGCCCGCTCGAGGACGCGGTGATCCTCTCGGGAGGCTGCTACCAGCGGGAGGCCGTGCCGTTCAAGGCGTTCGACGATCTGATCGACGGCCTGTCGCGCTTCCTCAGGAGCTTGCTCGCCTCGGACGTGGACGCGATCCTCCCCGAGCACGTCACCGCGCTCGCCCGCGTCTTTCCCGTGCTGCGCCAGGTGCGATCGATCCACGACCGTGTGGTGGCCGACGCGATGCGCGCCGGCGCCGAGCGTGATCCCGCCGAGCTGCGCGGGCGCGCCTTCAACGCGCTCCGGCGCCTGCTCGCGAGCCTGTGCCGGCGGCTCCCCGTGGTGCTCGCGATCGACGATCTCCAGTGGAGCGACGAGGACAGCGCCGAGCTGTTGCGCGAGCTCCTGCGCGGGCCCGAGCCGCCGCCGATCTTGCTGGTCGCTGCGTACCGGGTCGAGGATGCGGACACCGGCGCGGTGCGATCGGCGCTGGCCGCCTTGAAGGAGTCGACCGCGAAGCCGCGCCGGATCGAGCTGTCGACCCTCTCGCTCGAGGAGTCGCGCGAGCTGGCGAGCCTGCTCCTCGGCGGCAAGCGACCGGAGCTGGCGGAGCGCATCGCCACGGAGTCCGGTGGCAGCCCATACTTTGTCTCGGAGCTGGTGCTCCTCGATCAGATCGAGTCGGCGGACCAGCTGACCCTGGAGCGCGTGCTCTCGGCGCGCGTGGCGTCGCTGCCGGAGCCGGCGCAGCGGCTGCTCGAGATGGTGGCGGCGTCGGGTCGACCGTTGCCGCTGGCGGTTGCGCTCGACGCGGCCGGGCTCGGGCGCCATCAGGAGCAGGCGCTCTCCGTGCTGCTGGCAGGGAACCTGGTGCGCACCCGGCTCGTCGAAGGCAAGGAGATGGAGCTCGCCCCCTATCACGATCGGATCCGCCGCGCGGTGCTGGGACGGATGGGCGAGCCGGTGCTGGCGGCCTGTCACCGCGCGCTCGCGATCGCGCTGGAGCTCACCGCCGATCCGGACGCCGAGGCGCTGTCGGTGCATCTGACGCGCGCCGGTGAGCCCGCGCGGGCCGCCGAGTTTGCGCTGCAGGCGGCACGGCAAGCCCGGGCCACCCTGGCGCTCGAGCGGGCGGCCGAGCTGTACCGCGCCGCGCTGCTCGACCTCTCCTCGCCGGAGCTGCAGCACGAGGCCGCGGACGCGTTCGCGGAGGCGGGCCACGGTGTGGAGGCCGCCGAGCTCTATCTGGCGCTGGCGCGCAGGAACCCATCGGAGCAGGGGGTGCTGATGCGGGTGGCCGCGGAGCAGCTGCTGCGGACGGGGCACGTGGAGCGGGGCGTCCGCGTCCTCGAGCAAGTGCTGGCCCGCTTCGGGATGTCGTTGGCGAAGAGCCCGGTCGGACAGCTCACGCTGCTGGCGACCGCCCGCCTGGGGGTCCGCCTCCGAGGTATTCGTTTCAAACGAAGGACCGAGAGCACCGTCGATCCGGGCGAGCTGGAGCGTACCGACGCGCTCGGCTCCGTCGCCACGGGGCTGGGGATGATCGATGCCATCGCGGCGTCGCACTTTCAATCGAAGCACCTGGTGGCGGCGCTCGACGCGGGTGAACCCCGCCGGATCGTGCGTGCACTGGCGATGGAGGCCTGCTACTCGGCGGCCGGGGGCGCGAGCAACGAGCGCAGGACTCGCCGTCTGGTGGAGACCGTCGAGCGGCTCGCCTGGGAGCTGGGCGACGACCCCAAAACCGAGCACCTCCTCGCGCTGGCCTCGATGGCGAAGGGCGCGGCGGCTTGCTTGAACGGGCGCTTCGCCGAGGGTGAGCGTGCCTCGACCGAGGCGGAGGAGATCTTTCGCGAGCACTGCCGCGGGGTGCAGTGGGAGATCGCGACCGCAGGGATCTTTCGGCTGATGTCGCTGGCGATGCTCGGTCGAGTCGCGGACCTCAACCGCTACGTGCGCAGGAACGTGCGCGATGCGCTGCGCCGCGGTGATCGCTACGCCGCCGCCAACCTGCGGAGCGGTCACGGGAATCTGGCCTGGCTGGTCGGCGGCGATCCGGAGGGAGCAGAGGCGGTGCTCGACGAGACGGTTGCCCACCTGCCGCAGCGCTTCAGCATGCCGCACGCGTACGAGCTGATCGCGCGGGGTCACGTCTTCCTCTATCGGGGCGAGGGACGGCGCGCGTTCGCGCTCTGCGAATCGGTGAGGAGCCGCTACGAGCGCTCGCTGGTGTCGCGCGTCCAGTTCCTCCGGATCGAGGTCGCCTCCCTGTTCGGCCGGTGCGCGCTGGCGGCCGGCGAGCTGACCGTCGCCTCGAAGCAGGCCGCCCTGCTCGGAAGGGAGACGCTCCCGTTCGCGCAGGCGCTCGGCCGGCTCCTGGCGGCAGGTATCGAGGAGGCGCGGGGTCTTACCCAGGCAGCCCGCCGCACCTACGCCCGGGCGGCGCGCATCCTCTCGGATTCGGACCTGGCGCTTCACGCGGCGGCGGCACAGCGCCGGCAGGGGCTTCTGGGCGGGCCGGGCGGCGCGCTCGAGAAGGCGGAGGCGTGGCTCTCGGGGCAAGGGCTGGAGGATCCGGTCCGATTCGCCGGGATCTTCGCGCCGGCCTCGGGCAACCACTGACCGTATAGCCTCGAACCGACCGGCGCTCTGGGGCCAGGCTACGTCGCGGGTGTTCGGAGCACGGCGGATGAGGGACACTATTTTCGATGCGTGCCGGCGCTGCCCTCGCCGTCGCGTTGCTCCTCGGGGGTTGCGCCCAGGAGCCGGATTACGATGGGCGCTTCTGCACCGAAGACTCACCGTGTCCGAACGGCTTCTCGTGCAGCGGCGGGACGTGTCACCGGCTCTGCGCAATCAACGACGAGTGCGTGCTCAGCGAACAGGTCTGCGTGAGCGGAGTCTGCACTTCGCTGACGACCGCCCCCATGGACGCGGGCGTCCAGCACAAGGACGCCGGGGGCGCGCCCGACGCGGAAGCATTCGTCGAGTGCCTCGTCGACGGCGAGTGCGGCGCACCCGGCGCCTGCGAGATCCAGGCGGGCGCGTCCTGCGTCGAGGGCCGCTGCGTCTATGAACGCGTGCGATGCGGTGATCCTCCGCCGGCCGAGTGCACCGACGGCGACACGTTGTTCCGCACCTATTCGCAGTTTGGCAGCTGCGACGACGCCACCGGCGACTGCGAGTACACGGCGATGGGCGTCCCCTGCGCCGACTGCAGCGCGAGCTGTCTCGAGCCGTGCGCGGCGGTCGCCTGCGACGAAGACCACGGCGGCTGCCGTACCGGCGGCTACTGCATGCCCGGGGTTCCGGGCGACCCGCCCACCTGCGTCTATGACGACGCCGACGACGGGACCGACTGCACCAAGGACGACGGCCAGCCGGGACGCTGTCATCAGGGCGACTGCGCCGAGTGCAATGAGGCCGCCGATTGCGACGACGGCAACCCATGCACGAGCGACGTCTGCGATACGGCCGCCGGTACCTGCAGCCACGTCGCCTCCGCCGGCGCGTGCAACGACGGCAACGCGTGTACTCGCACGGACGTTTGCATGGGCGGCGCCTGCGTTGGGATGGATCCCACCGACTGCAGCAGCGGCGGGCCCGAATGCCGGCAGCCGGCGGGCACCTGCAATCCTGCCACCGGCGCGTGCGAGTATCCGCCCAGCACGCTCGGCACGGTCTGCACCGCGGACGGGAACCCGTGCAGCGACGACGTCTGCGACGGCGCCGGCGGCTGCATCCACCCGAACCGACCGAACGGCTCGGCGTGCACCGACTCGAGCGCCTGCACCCAGACCGACGTCTGTCAGAACGGTGCGTGCGTCGGCAGCAATCCGGTCGCGTGCAACACGCCGCCCGGCCAGTGCTACGAGACGGCCGGAAGCTGCAACCCGAGCGACGCCAGCTGTACGTACTCTCCGAGCCCAACGACGCGCGCGTGCAACGACGCCAACACTTGCACGCACACCGACCGCTGCAACGGCGTTGGCGGCTGCTCCGGGACCGCCTACAGCTGCAACGACGCGAACGCGTGCACGAGCGACACCTGCGACGGCAACGGCGGCTGCAGCTACAGCGCCGTGGCCCCACCCGGCCTGAACCCGAGCGGCGGCGCCGTGGTGAGCACGATGGACGTGACGCTGACCTGGACCGGCTGCGGCGGCGGCGTGACCTACGAGGTCGACATCGACTGGCTGAGGTCCGACGGTACCTGGGCCGACTACTTCGTCTACACCGGTGAGCCCAACAACTCGAAGACGTTCTTTCCTTGCTCCAGCGCGGCGCCTGGATTGCCGTGCAACGACGACTTCCGGTTCCGCGTGCGCTCGTACAACGGCACCACGTTCGGTCCCTGGTCGACGTTCGTGATCTGGCACTGGAACAACTGCCGCACCTGCTGAGGCTACACTCGGGTCATGGCGAGCTCAGTCGATCGGCGTTCACGGGCGCTCACGATCGCCGGCGTGTTCACGCTCCTGCTCCTCACGGTCGCCGGCGCGCTCTACCTGCTGCGCCTGAGCTGGTTTGCGCTGGCCATCGCGCTCATGGTCCCGACACTGCTCTTCGAGACGGTCAAGAGCCTTCGAGAGCTCGAGGGTGAGCGCGTGGTTCTCGAGTCGTCGTCCCGTTTCCGCGACGTGGTGGAGCTCGGCGTCATCGCGCTGGGAGGCGGGCTCGCGTTCGCGGTCGAGCGAGCGCTGCGAGGCTACGGCGTCGAGCCGCCGTGGAGGTTCGGTTGGGGCACGACGCTCTTCATCGCGCTCCCGGTGGTCCTCTTGTCGTTCCGCTATCTGGTGCCGCGGCTCTGCGCCTGGGCCGGAATCGGCATCCGCGCCGCTCGCGCCTGAGAGCTCTCAGGACTCCTCGTCGTCGAGGAGATTGGCGATCGCGCGCTTGGGAGCGCCGCGCCGATGGGCGGCGGCCTGCGCCGAGGTGAGATCGGCCGGTGGGAGATCGATGGGACCGGTGGTCTCCTCGGTTCGGCCCTGCTTCCGCGCGTTCGCCCGGGCCGCCGCCTCCTTGGCCTTCTTCTTCAGCTCGGCGATTCGCTTTCGCTTGGCCTCCTCCGGATCTTCTCGGGGTGCCTCCTTCTTCGGCGCGCGCGAGGGGATCCGGGCCTCCGGCCGGGGCTTGTTGCTCCCCAAATCGAAGCGAACGTTCTCCTTTCTTCGAGGGATGGGGGTGGTGATCGGCTTGCGCCGCGCCGGCCCGCGTCGGTCGTCCTCCGGCGGCGCCTCTCGGGTCACAGGGGCCGCCGCGGGCGGCGCGCTCTTCTTCTTCGGCTTGTTGCGGCGGCTGATCTTCACCGCGCCCCCGGTCTCCTCCACCTCGAACGAGCCCTTGCCCACGCTCCGCCGCGAGCTCTTCAACTTGGCCACGGGCGGCAGCGTCCGCGGCGCCTGGGTCTCAGGCCTCTTCGCGTTCTCCTCCCCGATGCGCTTCGCCATCTCGGCTGCGTCGGTCGGGGCCATCATCGTGTTGGCTTCATCGCGGCGTGGCTCGGTGAGATCGAGCCCCTGCGCGGCGAACAGCATCATCAACGATTGGGGTCCGTGCGCGAGCGCGTAGTCGGCCTCGTTCTCGTAGACCGGGAGCAGCCAGATGATCTCGATCTCCTGGCCCCGCGACACCTGCGTCTTGTGGAAGCTCGAGACGAAGGGGATCGGCGGCATGAACAGGAGCGCGTCCATGTCGCAGAACTTCTTGAGCTCATCCGGTGCCCGCACGACGTCGCCCTGCTGGATGACTTGGTCGTTCGTCTCGGCGAACAGCGCGAAGGAGGCGAGCATCCGGTGTACCGCCTCGAAGGCTTCGCCATCGGGCTCGCGCTTCAGGATCAGGATGCCCTCGAATCCGCCGCCCGTCCTTCATCGTGTACTGGGAGGCGCCGCAGGTCGCGAAGACCACCGGTGAATGGGGGCCCGCCGGCGCGAAGTACGCCAGGTTGAGCGCTTGCATGGGGGAGCCCGGGATCGGGCTTCCGGACACTTCGAAGACTTCGTCCGGCGGACCGAGGTGCTCCACCAAATGCTTGCGGATGAGGAGGATGTCTTGGTTGGCGTCGAGGGCGACCAACCGCTCGACTATACTACAAGCACTCGGCCGTGTACTCGACGCGGATCATCGATCCGGGCTCCGGAACCGCGAACGGGCTGAAGTTGATCGCGTTCGTGCCGAAGTCATACGTCCAGTTCACCGTGCCGCCCGGCGAAACGGCCGGGAGGAGCACACCGTCGATGTACACCTCGATCGTGGCGATCACGGGCTGATTGGTGAGGAAGAAGCGTGATTTGAAGCCGAACGCCGTCGTGGAGAGGTCCTCGAGGGCGTGAGACCAGTCGCTGGTGCACACCGACTGGAACACACCGCCGGTCCGGTTGGCGGTCGCGACGTAGCGCGAGCCGCTGGAGGC
Organism: uncultured delta proteobacterium; assembly: GCA_963803435.1. Taxonomy (GTDB): domain Bacteria; phylum Myxococcota; class Kuafuiibacteriia; order Kuafuiibacteriales; family Kuafuiibacteriaceae; genus CAWDML01. The sequence goes on from CAWDML010000003.1 coordinate 638,086, forward strand.
GGTGGCGCAACCGCCGGGATCGTCTCCCACGATCGCCGACGCCGAGAACAGGTTGGTGTTCCGGAAGCCTTTGATCGAGAGGAAGAAGTTCACGTAGAAGTCGAGCGCCTGGGGCGACTGGTCCTCTTCGTCGGAGATGAAGATGATCGACAGCACCGCGTCGGGACGGAGGAATCCCGCATTGTCGCTGAAGATCAGCGGGTTCGAGAGGGCCTCGTAGGCGCCCTCGAGGCCCTGCTCGAAGGCGCTCCCGTTGATGCCTCGCTGGATGTTGAGCGCGAAGAGGGACTCGGGGGACGGCAGCGACTGGGGCGTCACGACCTTGTTCGCGACCGGCCCGGCGAACGGCGTATCCGGCCCAGTGGCGTGGACCAGGCGGCCCATCTCACCGCCCAGATCCACGTCGGTGGTGGTGACGCCGAGCTGATAGTCGAGGCCCTGGCTGTCCGCGAACTGGATGAACGCCTGGAAGTTCGAGGCGATCGACGTCTGCTCCTCGGACATGGAGCAGCTGTTGTCCATGACGAAGAGGATGTCGACCTTGGGCTTGCCGAGCTGCTCGAACTCGTCGATTTGGGTGGCGTCGATGGAACCGGCGCCCGCGAGGCTGACGATGTACGTGACCGGCTGGCCGGCGAACTGACCTGTGATCTCGACTGCGCCTGCATAGGCGGAGATCGCGGCGGCCCGGAAGCCGACGTCGAAGGTGGTGGAGCCGCCGGGGGCCAGATCGAGCGGGCTACCGTTGAGCGGCGAGGGGAGGTTGGTCACGGTGAACGCGGTGGCGTTGCCGGTGATGGCGATGCTGTCGATCCGCGCGCTGCTCGAGCCCGTGTTGTAGATGGTGATCGTTCGGGCGCGCGCCGAGCAACCGACCCCGATCGTGCCGAAGTCGATGTCACGCGGAACGATCAGCAGCGTGGCGTCGGCGCCGGTACCCGACAGGTTGACGGTGTTGAACGGGCTGGTCGGGCTCGAGATCGAGAACTCGACCATGCCGCTGTTGTTCCCGAGCATCTGCGGCGCGTACTCGAGGCGGATCGTGTAGGCGGACCCGGGCGGGACCAGGGCCGAGGTCACGTCGCCGTCGGGCAGCGAGAACTCCTGATCGGAGCCAGGCACCATGCGGGCCGACGTCACCAGGCAGTCGTCCTGCCCGGTGTTCCGGATCTCGAACGAGCGGCTGACGTTGCGACCGCGCTCGACCACGCCGAAGTTGAGCTGCTCCGGGTTCACCTCGAAGCTGCAGGGCGGAAGGCTGACGCCCTCGCCGACGAGGGTGACGGTGACCTCGGGCTCGTCCTGATCGTTGCTGCGGATGAGGAGCGTCGATTGGATGGGGCCGACCACGATGGGCTGGAACTCGACGGTGATGTCGAGGAAGTCGCCGACGGCCAGCAGTGCCCCAGCGGCGGTGGGTGCGGTGAACGCTCCGGTACCGGCGCCGTCCACGACGATCTCGCGGACCTCGAGGGGCTGGAAGCCCACGTTCTGCACGGTGACCGTGCGCCGCGAGGGGGCGATCAGCGAGACCAGGCCGAAGTTGAGGGTGGTGGGCAGGACGTCGATGTCCGGTCCGCCGCCGGTGCCGGTCAGCTCGACCACGATCGTCTTGAGCCGGACGTCGGGGTTGTCGGTCTCGATCTGGAGCTCGCCAGAGTCTTCACCGAGGCTGTCGGGGCAGTAGGTGACGTCGACGTCGACGCTGTCACCCTCGTCGAGGACCTGCACCTGGGGCTGCGCGGCGTCGTAGTCGGGGCTGGACTGCTGGCCGATCACCCAATCGATCACCGTGACCTGCTCGTTCGCGATGTTCTCGCAGCTCACCGTCCGCGTCAGGCAGGAGCCCGGGTTGACCTGGCCGAAGTCGAGGGCGGGCGGCGTGCAACGGAAGCCTTGCTCGATCCCGATCCCGTCGAGCTGCACGTTGACGTTACACTCGGCGATCTCGCCGGGGCAGCCGCGGAGGGTGAAGTTGCCGCGCTCATGGGTGCCTGCGACGTTGGGCGTGAACTGCACCTCCATCGTCGCGGTCTCGCCGGCGCGGAGCGTGAACGTGTTGTCCGGCCGGATCTCCCGATCGCGGAGCAGGATGCAGAAGGTCGAGGGGTCGGCGATGCCGGAGGTGCACAGGCGGACGTTGGCCGGCATGCGGCCGATCTCGACCTGGGCGTCGAGATCGCTGTTGTTCGACAGCGTCAGCGGCAACGTCTTGGTCGTGTTGATCACGACGTTCCCGAACGTGAGGGAGTCGGGGCTCACCACCAGCGCGGAGCTGACGCCGGTCGCGGTGATCTCGACGGTTGCGTCGTCGACACCCTCGTCCGAGGAGCGGACCACGATCTGCGCCGCGTACTCCTGGAGCGCGATGGGCATGAAGGTCACGGTGATCGCCGCGACCCCGCTGGGTACCACCGTCATCCGGTCGACGGAGAACGAGAAGGCATCATCGAAGGGCGTCCCTTCGTTCACGCTGCTCAGCGTCAGGTTGCCGGTGCCGGTGTTGCGAACGAGGATGGTCTTCGTGACCGTCGTGCCGATCTGAACCTGTCCAAAGCTCAAGCTCGCGGGATCGAGCTCCATCTTGGGCTGAACTTTGTCGATCGTGACGGGGTCCTGGCAGCCCGCCCAGCTGACCGACAAGGCCAGCAGGGGGAGGGCGCGAGACAGCTTGAAGTGCATAGTGGCGTGGTCCCTTCGATCCCTCCGCGCGGGGTTGGGCGCGTGGAGGGGTTGAGTTCTTTTTCAAGAACTCGGCTCGGGCCGTACCTTAGACGACGGGCTCGAAAAATCTAGCGTCATCTGGGTGGGTGCGACACACACTATGTCGTCCAAGACGTTACAGATCGGCCGACCTCGGCCCGGTCGGGTGGCGCGCGGCGATGCTGCGGAGCGTCACGACGTCTGCGTGCGCGCGGAGCCGGACGAACAGCTCCCGGAAGGCGCGACGCTTCGCCGCGACCCCGACGCGCAAGTCGGCTTGCGCAGCGGCCAGGTCGGCGGGAACGCCGGCGTCGGATCGGTCGAGCAGGTCGATCGGATGCATCTCGAAGTTGATGCAAGGCAGCTTGCGCAGCGCTCGATCCAGGAGCCGGTCTCTGAGGGTGCTCGGCATGACGGTCCAGCTGGTGCCGAACAAGGGCAGCCGGGACGTGGGTTCGCAGGCCATCGGGATCTCGAGGAGGGCGCCCCGCGGGGATCGCTTCCAGGGACGGGCTGGAGTGGTGCGGTAGGGCTCGAGCGGTCCGGCGAAGGCGCGCGCGTCGCCGACCCGCGAGCGCGAGGGCCGGCCCGACAAGGCGTAGCGTCCGATCGCCAGGGCGCGAGCGGCCCAATAGGCAGGCGCCGGCAGGAGCGAGGAGTCGTAGCGGTAGCCGCGCGCGACCACCTGCTCGAGGAGCTCCGCCGAGACGTTGTAGCCGGGAGCACGGAAGCCCTCGAGCGGGCCGTCGGAAAGAGGCGCGAGCGCCTCCTCGGCCTGCGCCAGGTCGCGATCGATCTCCTGGCGGCTCCGCTCGATCATCCGGTAGTCGTGCGCGAACGAGTGGCTCGCGATCTCGCAGCCCAGCGTGCGGGCCGGCTTCAGGCGCTCGAGGTGCGCCCGGGTGTCGCAGCCGATCAGGAACAGCGTGGCGGGGACGCCGACGTCTTCGAGGAGCTCGAACAGGCGCGGCACCGCGGTCACGTAGATCGGATCGTCCTCGAGCGGTCCGGCGGGGAGGCCGTGGATCTCGCGGTAGAAGCGCAGGGAGTCGACGTCGACCGTGATCGCGGCGGCGGTCATGGGGACGCTTGCCGCTTGACCCGGATCGCCCAGACGAGCTGCGCCAAGTTCTTCACGACGCGGGGTACCCGCTGCGTCAGCCGGATCGAGGGCTCGCGCTTCTCCAGCAGATTGAGCGGGATCTCGACGATGCGGAGCTCAGCACGCTCGGCGCGGATGACGAGCTCGGAGGCGAACATGTCCTTGTCGACGACGCACCGCTCGACGATGGGGAGCAGCGCCGCCTTGCGGAACGCCTTGAGCCCGTGGGTGTCGGTGCCGCGGAAGCCGAGGGACACCCGCAGCATCCCGTTGATGATCCGCGTGGCGGCGCGCCGGCTGAGCGGCCGGCGGTCGCGCGCGCCCTTCATGACCTTGCTGCCGACGACGAGATCGAAGCCGCCGTCATCGCCGACGAGGAGCTCTCGGGCCCGGCGGTGGAAGTCGACGTCGCAGATGTCGATCTCGTCGCAGTGCACGTAGCGGCCGCGCGCCGCGAAGATGCCGGCCCGCAGCGCCGCCCCGTAGTTCGGCTCGGGGGAGCGGAGGAGGCGGATCTCGGGGAGATCGCGCCCAACGTCCTCGACGATGGCGGCGGTGTCGTCGTTCGAGCCGTTCTCGGCCACGATGATCTCGAACGGGCGACCGATCTTCTTGAGCCGCGCGTGCATCTCGCGCAGCGAGCCCTCGATGATCGGTCCTTCGTTGTGGACCGGGATCACGACCGAGATCTCGGGCTCAACCATGACTGGCCAGCTCCGCGGCCTCTCTCCCCTCGAGGATCGCGTCCTCCATGGCGTTGTATTGCCACCGGCCGTAGCGCCCGACGCTGACGATGCCGGCCGAAGCGAGCCAGTCGAGCACGGTCCTGCGGGCCGACTCGTAGTGGTCGTCGAACAGCACGTAAGCGGGAGACAAGACGTTGGGGATCATGAACAGGAGCTCGCTCTCGTCGTCGATGATGCCCAGCTTGCGGAGGCCGTCGACCACGGGCTGCTCGAAGCGGCTCGGGTCGACCTCGCCGTAGTGACCGAGCTCGACGTAGTAGCTGCGGCAACCCTCGGGCGCGAGCGATCGCTCGACGGCGGAGTACGAGCCGACCCGATAGAACGGGAAGTCCGGCTCGGGCAGGTAGATCCAGTGGTAGTCCTGATGCGCCTTGGGCTCGCCGCGGATCGCGACGTCGAAGTACAGCACGGAGTTCGCGCGTAGCCGGCCGGCCGCCTCGACGACCTCGACGGGGACAGAGGCGGCGTCGCCGGCCAGGAGGAGGCGGATCAGATCGGGGAGAGGGATGGTGGTGACGAGCCGCTCGTACGCGATCTCCTCGCCGTCCTCCATGATCGCCGTCCGTTGCGGATGATCGATCCGGCGGGGCGTTCGGCCGCGCTCCGCCTTCCGGGCCAGGTCCGCGTGGAAGGCCTCCGAGAGGGCGCCGATGCCGCCCTTCTTGGGGTAGACGAACTCGGCGTTGTAGCCGAGCGCCTCCTTGGACAGGCCGAGCGCGCCGTCGATCACCGCGTCGATCGTCGGGCGCGGGATGTACTTCTTGGCGAAGTCGACGGCGAGGCTCTCGAGCGGCACCCCGTAGATCTTCTCGTTGTACGGGAACATGAAGTGCTTCGAGATACCCTCGCCGAACTCCTTTCGGATCCACTCCTTGTAGTTTTTCGGCTCGGGGAGCGACTCCTCGTAGCGCGCGCGGATGAGGCCCTGCAGGCACTCGGCGACCACCTCCTTGGGGAGCCCGTGCGTGTTCGCCTGGAAGGGATAGAGCGTGAAGACGCCCTTCGAGTAGATGCGGGCCCGGCGGGCCCGGGGCGCGAGGTTGTCGCCGAGGAGCCGGTCCACCAGCGACTTCGTGTAGTCCTGGCGCAGGTGGAGCCAATGGCCCGTCCCGTCGCACAGAAAGCCTTGGGGTCGCGCGCGCGTCCGCGCCAGGCCGCCGACCGCCGACTCCTTCTCGATCAGCCGGTACCGCGACGGATCCTGGAGATGGTAGGCGCAGGAGAGACCGGAGAGACCCGCGCCGAGGATCAGCGTCGATACTCGCTCTTCCGGCATCGGGCCGGCAGGCTGTCAGATCGCATCGATCAAGTCGACCTCAGAGGTCCCAAGAGGCGTCGGTCGCCTGCAACGCTCGCCGGATGTCGGCGGCGTCGGGCGCTGCGGGCGCGACGTCGACGTAGTGCTGCAGGTGGACGCGCGCGGCCGGATCGCCCTCGAACGCCAGCAGCGTTCCGAGCGTCCGGTGGCACTCGGCGAGGTCGGCCATCTCGATGCAGAGCCCGAGCAGGTGCTCGGCGCCCTCGACGTTCTTGGCGTGGAGGTGCTCGAGCGCGGCCGCCAGCATCTCGGCGGCCTCCGCCCGATCTTTCGCGGAGGGAATTCCCTTTTCCGTGGGGTACTGGAACTTGGGTTCGACGACCGGATCGGTCGCGCCGGCGACCAGGACGATCGTCGGCGGGGATCGATCGCTGAGCCGGATCAAGTACCCACCGGCCACGCCCGTCATCAGCGCCGCGACCGCCACCAGGATCCAGGAGACGGTGCGCAGGCGCGGCGGCGCCGGCGCGCGCTGGGCGCGGGCGCGATCGAGATCCTGGTGGAGGCGGCCCACCTGGCGGAGGAGGCGGGCGACCTCGGGGCTGGTCGCCTCCGGGGGTTGGGTGGGCTCGAGGATCGACGCGAGATCGCGGGGCTTCATCACCTCGTGGGCGAGGTCGAGGTCCAGCTGCGTCAGCTCCTCCCCCGAGACCACCTCCGGGTGCACCAGGGCGGGGAAGGACGGGAGGGTGGCGTCGGTCCGCACCGGCGGATCGGCCTGCGTGGCGTCGGCGTCGGCGGCGTGCGGCGCGAGGAGCGGCGGAATCCTGCGCGCCGAGGTCGAGGTCGTGCGCCAACGCCTCCCACGAGGTGCTCACCGGCATCTTCTCGACGTGCTCGCTGAGCGTGTCCGAGTCGAGGACGTCGCCGGTCAGCGTGTGGAGGGCGACCTGGACCTGGCGCGCGCTCGGGAACCGGTCCGCAGGATCGTGCGCGAGCATGCGCTTGAGGATCGGCTCGAGGTCCGGCCAGCGTCCGTCCTCGGGGAAGCGCGCCCAATCGATCTCGAGGGCGGTCTGCAGGACCTGGAGGATGGGGGCGCCGCGCGGGAGCTTCTTCGCCGGACCGGTCGCGCCCAGCTCGTAGAGGAGGCGGCCGAGGGAGAACTGATCCGAGAGACCTGTCGGCGTGCGGCCTTCAATCACCTCGGGCGCCATGAAGCCGGGGCTGCCGAGCAGGTCGCCCTGTCGGGTGATGCCGGTGGCCTCGGAGAGGCCGCTGATGCCGAAGTCGGTGATGATGGGTTGACCGCTCCGATCGATCAGGATGTTGGCGGGCTTGATGTCGCGATGGACGACGCCGGCCTCGTGCAGGTGGCCCAGCGCGTCGGCCAGCTGGGCGCCGAGCACGCAGAGCGGCTGGAACGAGAGCGCGCCCTGGCGACGGATCGTCAGGAGGCTGACGCCTTCGATGCGCTCCATCGCGAGGTAGAGGACGCCCTCGGTCTCGCCCGAGGCGATCAGCTTGACCACGCCGGGGTGATGGAGCTGCTCGAGGATCTTGGCCTCGCGCAGGAAGCGGGCGACCAGGAGCTCGGCGCGATCCGGATCTCCGTAGGGGCGGATCACCTTCAAAGCGACCCGTGTGCCCTGGGGCGCCACGGCGTCGAAGACCACGCCCATTCCGCCCCGCCCGAGGACGCCGGAGATCGCGAAGGGGCCGATGCGCTCCGGCAGCTGGGCAGCCAGCGCCGGAGACGCGCCCGACACGGGGCTGGGCGTCGTCGGCACTCTTGAGATTCTCCGCGGGATTGAGCTGTTTCCGCAAGGTGAGCGGTGATAACGAGAGGGAATGAAGCTGAAGCTCGATCACGTCGCGGTGGCGGTGCGCGACGTCGAGGCGGCCCGACGGAACTTCGAGAAGCTCGGGCTGGAGCTGGACCGGATCGAGGAGGTGCCCGATCAGAAGGCGCGGGTGGCCTTCTTCGACGTGGGCTCGGCGCACCTCGAGCTGGTGGCGCCGATGGAGGAGGGCGCGGTTTCGCGCTCGATCGACCGGCGGGGTGAAGGGCTGCACCACATCTGCCTCGAGGTCGATGACCTGGAGCAGGCGCTCGCGCTGGTGAAGGCTGCCGGGATCGGGCTGGTGGACGAGAACCCGCGTCCGGGCGCCGGCGGGACGAAGATCGCGTTCGTGCACCCGAAGGGTTTGAACGGTGTCTTGGTGGAGCTGGTCGAGAAACCGTGACCGCGACCACCCGGCCACGGAATGGCTCGCAAACAAAACCAGCGTTGAGCGCGATGTGAGCACGTGCTAACTGCGCGCCACGATGCGGAAAGCCTGGCTCGTGGCGGCGACGTTGGTTCTCGTGGGTGCTCCGAAGATCGCGCGATCCCAGACGACCACCAGCACCGAGACCGCCCGGCAGCAGCTCAAGGACGAGCTCCGTGAGGAGCTGAAGGAAGAGCTGAAGGAAGAGCTCAAGGCCGAGATCAAATCGGAGCTGAGCTCGGAGGGTGCGGCGGCCGGGCCCGTCCAGGAGGACGCCTGGGCGGAGGAGGAGTGGAAGTGGGAGGAGCCGGTGAAGCCGGAGCTCAACTTCCTGGAGTTCGACGGCTACTTCCGCTTTCGCTACGACCTGTTCAACAAGCTCGACCTGAACACGTACTACAAGAACCCGGAGGATGGGCTCGAGTTCGGGCCGTTTGCGCCCGGCCTGTCACCGCCCACCCCGGCCTGCAACACGGACCAGGCGGATCGCGGCATGGGCAGCCCCGGGCAGTCCGGCTTTCGTCCGCCGGCCACCAGCTGCGCGAACAACGCCGGTCATAGCTCGACGCTCGGCGGCGCGAACATGCGGCTCCGGGTGGAGCCGGTGTTCAACGTGTACGAGGACATCAAGATCAAGATGCAGATCGACATCCTCGACAACCTGGTCCTCGGCTCGACGCCGGACCGATATCCGAGCAGCGTCCTCTCGCCGCTCTCGGTCTTCTCGCAGAGCCAGCTCCCGCAGTCGGACGGTGTCAACGCTCTGGAGGACTCGATCCGCGTGAAGCGAGCGTGGGCTGAGGTGATGACTCCGCTGGGTCAGCTGCGCGTGGGTCGGATGCCGAGCCAGTTCGGAATGGGGCTCCTGGCGAACCAGGGCGGCGGTCTCGACTCCGACTTCGGCGACTCGGCGGACCGCATCATGTTCGCGACCAAGATCGGCGACTTCTACATCGTGCCGGCGTTCGACTGGGCGGTCTCGGGTCCGACCAGCGCACAGCGCGAGCTGCCGCAGGGGCAACCGTACGACCGCGACAACCGCGACGACGTCGACCAGTACATCCTCGCCATCGTCAAGCGCGACACCGAGGAGCAGATGAAGCAGAAGCTCGAGAACGACGAGCTGGTGCTGAACTTCGGGACCTACCAGGTGGGCCGGTTCCAGGCGCTCGACGCCGCGACCTTCTACAACGGCACGGATCCCGACTCGCAGGCCCAGACGAATCAGTTCATCGAGCGGGACGCCCAGGCCTGGATCTATTCGTTCTGGGGGCAGCTCATCTATCGCAAGTTCTCGGTGGAGGCCGAGTACGCGGGCATCATCGGTAAGGTCGGCAACTCGGCGATCCAGGGCCCTTACGGGACGACCGCGAAGCCGCTCCACATCAATCAGCACGCGGGCGCGATCAACATGCAGTACAAGCTGCTGAAGGACGCGCTGACGATCCGGCTGATGATGGTGGCCGCCAGCGGCGACGAGGCCAGCGGCTGGGGCGTGTTCCCGCTGCTCGGTCAGGCGAACACACCCGGACAGTGGGACGGCAACCAGGCGCCTGCGGGGGACGACCACATCAACAACTTCCGGATCGATCCCGACTTCGTGGTCGACATGATCCTCTGGCGGCAGCTGGTCGGCCTGGTGACGGACGCGCTGGTCGTGAAGCCGGGCGTTCAATACAACCTCACCGAGGGCTTCGGCGGCAGCCTCGATCTGGTGTACTCGCGGGCGTGGTTCTCTCAGTCGACGCCCTCCGGATCGTTCACGGATCTCAACCGGGACGGGACGCGCGAGCTCGGCAATCCCAGCACGAACCTCGGCCTCGAGCTCGACTTCAAGGTGTTCTTCGACTCGGAGGACGGCTTTCACGCCTGGCTGCAGTACGGCCTGCTGATCCCCTTTGCAGGGTTGGATCGCCGCGTGATCGTCGAGTCCGACTCGCCGATCCGCGAAGACAGCGTGAACGTCGTCGACGAGAACAACAACGTCGTCGGGCAGGAGGACATCGCCCGGCTCAACGCGTCGGTCGCGCACACGATCCAGATCTTCCTCGGCGTCAGCTTCTGATGCTCCTCCGCTGCTTCTCGGGAAGCGGCGGCTCGGGCCCCACGTAGCGGGCCCGTGGGCGGAGCGAGTACCCCGCGCTTCGCTGCTCCAGGGCGTGGGCGATCCAGCCGGCCATCCGTCCGGCCGCGAACAGCGCCACCGATCCGCCCGGCGGAAGCTTCAGCGCGCCGGCCAGCGCCACCAGCCCGAGATCGAGCGTCGGTTGGGGCCCGCCCGCCAGCACCATCGCCTCCTGGAACGCGCGGACGACCCGCACGCGCTCGTTCGTCGGCGCCAGCTCGTTCGAGATCCGCAGCAGGGGCGCAGCCCTCGGATCGCCCGCCGGATAGAGCGGATGACCGAAGCCGGGCACCGGATCGCCGCGCCGCATCCGATCGCGCACGACCGCCGCCGCCCGCTCCGGCGACCCCGCCTCGTCGACCATCGCCTCCACCCGCTCGCAGGCGCCTCCGTGGATGGGTCCTGACAGCGTGGCGATGGCCGCCGCCATCGAGGCGGGGAGGGCGGCGCCCACCGAGGCCGGTATCCGCGCGGCGAAGCTGGAGGGGTTGAGCTCGTGGTCCGCCACCAACACCAGCGCCATCTCGACGGCATTGACCGCGGCCCGCCCGGTGCGGCCTCCCAGCGCCACCAGGAAGCTCTTCGCCACCGACTCGGCCCGCAGCGCCTCGCGTGCGGCCTCCACGCCGCGCACCAGGCCGAAGCACGCGACCCCCCTCCGCGTGAGCACGCCGCCCCGCTCGAACGCGGTGTTCGGCGTGGGCTCGAACGGCTCGGCGTCTGCCAGGCTGATCGCGCCGAACGCGATCATGAGCGCCTCCAGCGGCCGAGCGTGCTTCGGGATCAGCGGCGTCAGCAGGGATGGGTTGACGCCGAAGCCGGTGGCGCGCCACTTGGGGCGGCGGCTGGGCAGCTCTCCGGTCCAGAGCAGCTCCGCCACCGACTCGAACGGCGTGATCTGATTGGCGAGGTAGAGGGCCGAGTGACCGCGATAGACCGGGCCCAGCGTGCCGATGCCGGTGACGGCGGAGTCGAGCACAGGCTCCCCCCATCGCAGCGCGCCGGCGGCCACCGGCCCGTGACCCGCGCGGGCGTCCCGGCGCGCTTTCAGGCGCTCGATGTCGGCGCGGGAGTAGCGGCGTTCGCGGGAACCGGCGACCGGAGTGCTCCGGATGAGGCGGCGGCTGGCGTATGCGTAGAGGGTGCGGCGTTGGACGCCGAGGAGCGCGATGGCCTCGGCGGCGGTGATCCATTGAGGGTCGAATGAACGGGGTGGATCCACGAATCAACGTTGATAGAGTACGTCAACGTAGTCAACGTTGTTGATATGAACAACGTAGCTGATGTTGAGGCGGAGGGCGGTCTCGAAGGCGTGATCGTCGCCCGGACGCGGCTCTCGCTCGTCGACGGTGCCGCCGGTCGGTTGGTCCTGGTGGGCCAGGACGTGGAGTCGGTGGCGGCGCGGGGCTCGTTCGAGGACGCCTGCGGGCTGCTCTGGGGTGGCGCGCTCCCGGCGGCTGCTCGGCGGAAGGAGCTCGAAGGGGCGCTGGCCGCCGGTCGGACGCGGGCCTTCGAGCGACTCGGTGCGCTGGGCGACGCGCTCGATTCGGGCGCACGCGATGGACGCGCTCCGGGCGGCTGCGGCCCACCTGCCCGGGGACGGTACCTCGCGGGAGGACCTCACGGCGGCGCTGGCCGTCTACACCGCGGCCTGGGTACGCAGGCAGCAGCGCCTGGAGGCGGTGGCGCCCGATCCCGGCCGTACGCACGCCGAGGATCTGCTGGCGATGATGCGCGGCTCGGAGGCGAGCGCGCCGGAGTCCGGAGCCCTGGCCGCGTATCTCTCGACCGTGATCGACCACGGGATGAACGCGAGCACCTTTGCAGCGCGTGTGATCGCGTCGACGGGCTCCGATCTCGTCTCTTCGATCGTCGGCGCGATCGGTGCGCTCAAGGGGAGGCTCCACGGTGGTGCGCCGGGGCCGGTGCTCGACATGCTCGACGCCGTGGGCGCCGAGGCCAACGCGGAGCGCTGGATCGAGGATGAGCTGGCGGCGGGGCGGCGGATCATGGGGATGGGACACCGCGTCTATCGGGTCCGCGATCCGCGGGCGGCGGTGCTCGAAGGGCGCATGGTCGCGCTCGCGGGTGACTCACCGCGCGTCCGGCTGGCGCGGACCGTGGAGCGGACCGCGGAGGCGCTGCTTCGGGCCAGACACCCGGGACGGCCGCTGTCCGCGAACGTCGAGTTCTACACTGCGCTCCTCCTGGAGGCGCTGCGGATCCCGCGCGAAGCGTTCACGGCGGTGTTCGCGTGTGGCCGGGTGGCGGGGTGGTGCGCGCACGTCGCCGAGCAGCAGGAGACCGGACGACTGATCCGACCGTCCTCCCGCTACGTGGGACCGTGAGCGCCGATCGGACCTTGCCCTGTCGGCGACCCGGCGAGTAGGCAGCGGCGGATGGCGGCGAAGAAGCCCTGGGGAGGGCGCTTCCAGCGTCCCACGGACGCGATCGTGGAGGCGTTCACCAGCTCGATCGACGGTGATCGGCACATTGCGCTCGATGACGTGGATGGAAGCATCGCGCACGCCACCATGCTCGGCGAGTCGGGCATCGTATCGAGTGAGGATGCGACCACGCTCGTCGACGGCCTCCAGCGCGTGCGGGGCGAGATCGAGCGGGGCGATTTTCGGTGGCGGCGCGAGCTGGAGGACGTCCACATGAACGTGGAGCGCCGTCTGGCCGAGATCGTCGGTGACGACATCGCGGGTCGTCTCCACACCGCGCGCTCCCGCAACGATCAGGTTGCGCTCGACAGTCGGATGTATCTCAAGCGCAAGCTCGCCGAGATCGACCTGCGGATCCAAGACATCCTGCGCGCGCTCCTCGGGCAGGCGAGGCAGCACGTCGAGACCCTGCTCCCCGGCTATACGCACCTGCAGCGCGCGCAGCCGGTCCGCCTTGCCCACCATCTGCTCGCCTATCAGGAGATGTTCGCCCGCGATCGCGGCCGTCTCCGCGACGCAGTGGCGCGGTTCGATCTCTCGCCCCTCGGCTCCGGCGCGATCGCGGGTACGCCGCACCCGATCCGTCGTGAGCGTGTCGCCGAGCTCCTCGGGTTCGCCGGCGTCACCGCCAACTCCATGGATGCGGTGGCCGATCGCGATCACTTCCTCGAGACCATGAGCGCCGCCGCCATCTCGATGGTCCACCTATCCCGCCTCGCCGAGGAGATCGTGCTCTGGAGCTCGGCCGAGTTCCGCTTCCTCGAGATTGATGACGCGTTCACGACCGGATCCTCGATGATGCCCCAGAAGAAGAATCCGGACGTGGCCGAGCTGGTGCGAGGCCGGTGCGGTCGCGTGGTCGGCGATCTGGTGGCCCTGCTGGTGACGGTGAAGGGGCTGCCGCTCACGTACAACCGCGACCTTCAGGAGGACAAGCCGCCGCTGTACTCCAGCCTGGAGACTTGGTCGGACGCGCTCGCCGTGACGGCCGCGATGATCGATGCGATCACCTTCGACCCGGACCGCATGCGCCGAGCGCTCGCGGACGGGTTCGCGACCGCCACGGAGCTCGCGGATCACCTGGTGACCCGGGGCGTCCCCTTCCGCGACGCCCACGAGACCGTGGGGCGGATTCGTCGCCGACTGCCTTACCCGTCGCTGTGTCCTCGAGGATCTTCTCGCTCGAGGACCTGCGTCGCTTTCACGCCAGCTTCGGCGACGACGCGCTCGACTGGATCGATCCGGAGAGCGCCGTCGAGAGGCGCGACCTCGTGGGCGGGCCGGCTCGCGAGCGCGTGCTGGCCGCGCTCGCCGCAGCTGAGGAGGCGCTCGATGCGGATCGCTAGCCTCTGGGTGCTCGTGCTGGTCACCAGCGCTTGCGGGATCAAGGCGCCGCCACGCCCGCCGCCGGGGCCGCCGCCGCCGACGCACACCGCCACGGTCGCCCGATCGCGGTCGGACTGAGCTCGCCCGTCCGTTCGGGCGTTCTCAGATTGGCCCTCGACGGGCCGAGGCGCTGCGCGGTAGATCCGCGGCGTGTTCCACTTCGCCTACGACGAGGCCGGGCGGCTCCACGCAGAGTCTGTGGGTCTCGACCGGATTGCCGGTGAGGTCGGGACGCCGGCGTACGTCTACGTGCAGGCGACGCTCGAGCGCCACTTCCGGGTCTTCGACGAGGCGTTCGCCGGACATCCTCACCTCGTCTGTTACTCCGTCAAGGCCAATAGCAACCGTGCGATCCTCCGCCTGCTGTCGCGCCTGGGCTCCGGGGCTGACATCGTCTCCGGGGGCGAGCTGGTGCGGGCGTTGCGCGCGGGCGTTCCAGCCGATCGGATCGTGTTCTCCGGAGTCGGCAAGACCGAGGCGGAGATGGCGGCGGCGATGGACGCGCGGATCCTCTCCTTCAACGTCGAGTCCGCGCAGGAGCTGGAGCAGCTGGGCCGGGTGGCCGCCTCGAAGGGCATGGTGGCGCACGTCTCGCTCCGGGTGAACCCAGACATCGACGCGAAGACCCATCCGTACATCGCGACCGGCCTCAAAGAGTCGAAGTTCGGGATCCCGCTCCCGGAGGCGAGGAGCCTCGCAAGCACGGTGGCGGCGAACGCAAACCTCACCATGACCGGCGTCGACTGTCACATCGGATCGCAGCTCACCACGCTCGATCCCTTGATGGCCGCGCTCGACTCGGTGCTCGGTCTCGTGGACGAGCTCGCGGCGGACGGGCACCGCATCGACCACGTGGACCTGGGCGGCGGGCTCGGCATCCCATATCTCTCCGAGACGCCGCCGCACCCGACCGAGTTTGGCGCGGCGGTCGTCGCCCGGATGAAGGGCCGCAAGGAGCGCCTGATCCTCGAGCCCGGCCGGGTGATCGTGGGGAACGCCGGCCTCTTGTTGACACGTGTGCTCTACGTGAAGAAGGCACCGGCTCGGACGTTCGTCATCGTCGACGCGGCCATGAACGATCTGCTGCGTCCTTCCCTGTATCAGGCGCACCACGAGATCTGGCCCGTGACGAAGCGGAGCGAGGCGGCTGTGCTCCCGGTCGACGTGGTGGGGCCGATCTGCGAGTCGAGCGACACGTTCGCCAAGCAACGGCCGCTGCCGGAGGTGGAGCCGGGCGATCTGCTCGCGATCATGAGCGCGGGTGCCTATGGGTTCGCGATGTCCTCGACCTACAACTCGAGGCCGCGCGCCTGTGAGGTCTTGGTGAACGGTGATCGCTTCTCCGTTGTGCGCGGGCGGGAGACGGTCGAGGGACTGATGGAAGGCGAGACCCTTCCCGATTGGTTGTGAGGAGAGATGATGAAGCTTCAGGGCGCATTGACGGCACTGGTGACCCCGTTCGGCGAGGACGATCGCGTGGATGTTCGCGCCCTCGCCAAGATCACGGACCAGCAGATCGAGAACGGCATCGATGGGCTGGTGCCGTGTGGTACCACCGGCGAGACGCCCACCCTCTCCGAGTCGGAGCAGGAGACCGTGGTGAAGACGGTGATCGAGGCTGCGCGCGGTCGCGTCCCGATCATCGCCGGCACCGGCACGAACTCCACGCGGGGCGCCATCGAATCGACCCGCCGCGCCAAGGGCTGGGGCATCGACGCTGCGCTCGTGGTCACGCCGTTCTACAACAAGCCCACCCAGGAGGGCCTCTTCAGGCACTACAAGGCGGTCTGGGAGGACGTCGGTCTTCCCATCGTCGCCTACAACGTCCCGGGCCGGACCGCGAGCGATCTGATGCCGGAGACCATCGGGCGGCTGGTCGAGATCGGCGCCATCGTCGGCGTGAAGGACGCCACCGCCAGCATGCAGCGCGCCGTGGAGACACTGGCCGCCGTCGGCGATCGCCCTTTTGCGCTGATCTCGGGTGACGACTTCACGATCCTTCCCTTCGTCGCGTGTGGGGGCAAAGGCGTCATCAGCGTCGTCAGCAACATCGCACCCAGCGACACAGCGAGGCTGGTGACGGCCTCGGCCGCCGGCGACTGGTCGACCGCTCGGCCGCTGAACACGCGGATCGTCGCGCTGACGAAGGTGCTCTTCTCGACCTCCAGCCCGATCCCGATCAAGGCCGCGATGAGCCTGTGCGGCTGGTGCTCTGAGCGCGTCCGGCTGCCGCTCGTGGCCGGCGACGAAAAGCTGCTCGCGGCGATGCGCTCTGCGCTCGAGACGTATCGGGGTCAGGGCGGCACGCTCGAGGGCTACATGTCGTGATCGAGGTCGTCGTCTCGGGCGCCTCGGGTCGGCTGGGCGCACGCATACGCGCCCTGGTCGAGGCCGCCCCGGATCTGGAGCTGAGCGCCGCCCTGGTCCGGCCGGGCTCCGAAGTGCGCGCCGGCGCGACCAGCGATCCGTCGGCGATCTCCGCGGGCCGCGTGCTGATCGAGGCGGCCACCCGTGCGGCCGCGCTCGAGCATGCGGATCGCGCGGCCCGGGTCGGCGCCCCCATCCTGCTCGCCACCACCGGATTCGACGCAGGGGAGCGCGCGGCCGTCGAGGCGTTCGCAGCGAAGGTCCCGCTCCTGATCGCGCCGAATCTGTCTCTCGGCGTCGCGGTTCTCCTCGATCTGGTGGCCCGCGCCTCAGCAGCGCTCGCCTCCTACGATCTGGAGATCCTCGAGCTCCACCACAACAAGAAGCGTGACGCACCCAGCGGTACTGCCTGGGCGCTCGGACGGGCCGCCTCTTCCGCGCGGCGACGAGACGTGGAGCGGGATGCGATCGTCGCCCGCGCCGGTGAAGTCGGAGCGCGCGGGCGGGACGAGATCGGGATCCAAGCGCTGCGCGGCGGCGACGTCATCGGCGAGCACACCGTGTTCTTGATTGGGGAGACGGAGCGCATCGAGCTCTCACACCGGGCGGCCACGCGCGACACGTTCGCCGCCGGCGCCGTGCAGGCGGCCCGCTTCCTCGGTACGCCCGGGCGCGGCCCTGGGCTCTACACGATGCGCCACGTCCTCGGTCTGGACTGAGATCAACCCATGGCGATGGCGGCCGGCGGTGGCACCGGAACTCTCGGTGCGTCTGCCCAGATCTTGTCGAGCTCGTAGAACGCGCGCGTGTCCTCGTGAAAGACGTGGACTACGACGTCACCGTAGTCGATCAGGATCCAGGGACCGACGCCCTCGCGCTGGAGCGGCCGAAGCCGGGTCCACTCCCGCATGTCCTCGACGATCGCGTCCGCGATGGCGGCGGTCTGCCGCTCGCTCCAGGCGGTGACGATGACCAATGCGTCCGTGTAGGTGCATCGGCCTTCAACGTCGATGATGGTGATGTTTTGCCCCTTCTTGTTCTGAGCCGCGTTGGCCACTTTCAGGGCTTTGTCTCTCGGTTCTATGGTTCAGTCTCCGGTCGCTCTGGCCGATTCTACCGCCTTTCTCGAGGATCGGGGCCGTACTATTCTCACGCCGCCAAATCCCCGCAATCCATGGAAGAGTACATCCTCAATCCCGGTACCGAGGTGGTGCCCATCGAGGCGGATCGCTACGAGCTGCGCCTGCCCCTTTGGGGTCACACACTCGTTGCAAATGCACAGCAGCTCGCCTCGCTGCGGCGCTTCAAGCAGTGGGCGCTCCCGGACGCGGTTGCGGAGCAAGCGTGGCTCGAGCGCTGTCTCGACGGCGGATTTCTGCTCGGTCGGCTGCCCTCCGGAAAGGCCCGCTTCCCGCAGCGGATTCGCGCCCTTCCCGCGATGCTGGGCGCACCCGCGCACCGCGCGGACGCCCCCTCGGCGCTGACCGTGCTCGGGGCACCGTGGTCGATCGGGACCTCCGGTGCGGCGGGCGGTGCGACCGCGATCCGGCACGCCTCGCAGCACGCGCGCTACGCGATCGACCCGGCCCTGCGCCCGCGCGGGTTCCTCGATCTCGCGAGCGGGAGAACGCTCCTCGAAGGCGTGACCATCAGCGACGCGGGCGACGTGCGCGTGGCGTCGGGCGAGGATCCCCACGACGCCTACGATCGCATCACCGAAGCGGTGCGGCGCCTGCTGGACTCGGGGACCACGCCGCTGATCCTCGGCGGTGATCATTCGATCACCTACCCGATCCTGCGTGCGTTTCCGCATGAGCGGCTCGGCGTGATCCAGTTTGACACCCGCCCCGACCTCGGGCCCCTCGAGCCTGGCGGCCTGGATCCTCAGAACGTCTTCTCGTGGGTGCTCGAGCGGCTCGAGTTCGTCGAGCGCATCCATCAGATCGGTCTCAGGGGCCTGGCGCCGGGCGGAGTCATGCGGCCGGAGCGCGCCACCTGGTACGGCATCGATCGCGCACGCGCGCTGGGCGCGGTGATGCTCGCCGAGGCGTTGCCCGACGATCTCCCATACTATGTATCGATCGACATGCGCGTCGTGGATCCGGACGGCCTTCAGCCGCACGAGCTCAAGTCCATGCTGCGCGCGATCGCGGCGGCGCGCGAGATCGTCGGGATTGACGTCGTCGAGGTCGGCCGCCCCGGTGCGGTCGGTGATCGCTACGCCCAGCTCGCCGTCGAGGCGGCATTGACGGTGGCCGATAGTGTTCGACCTCGGTGATATCTCGGCGAAACGCTTCTTCGCCGATTTCTGGCGCAAGAAGCCCCTCCTGATCCGCGGCGGAGGCAGGATCCTGCTCGACCGAGAGGTCCCGGTCGCGGAGTTCCGAATGATCTGCGATCGGCTGGAGCGCGATCATCCGCGCCGGGTGGTCCGCAGGAACGGTTGCATCTTCGCGGAGCAGCTCGAGGAGGCATCGGCGGATCTGGCCCGGGTGGCGCGCGCTCAGGAGCAGCGCCTCTCGTGCCGACACGTCTGGTTCGAGGGCGCCTACGCGGCCGCCGAGGAAGGCCCGGGCTCCCACTACGACAAGAGCGATCGCTTCGCGCTCCAACAGCTCGGCTCGGGTCGCTGGCGGCTCTGTCCCCCCGAGATGCTCTCGCCGAAGGAGCTGCGGGCTCGAATGCTCGGCGAGAGCGCCGGGCTGGTGCACATGCCCGACGAGTGTCACGAGTACCTCCTCGAGCCCGGCGACCTTCTCTACGTCCCGCTCTTCTGGGGCCACTGGGCGGCGGCCGAGGGCGGCCCTTCGCTGACGCTGTCGCTGATGCTGGACGCGAGCAGCGCGCTCAATCTCCTGGTCCCGTCGCTCTCGCAGGTCCTCGCGGAGGATCGGGCATGGTGGTATCCGCTCCCGCAGATCCCGATCGAGGATCGCAAGAGCGCCCGCCCGCCGGCCGCCGTCGAGCAGTGCTTCGACGTCCTCCTCGAGTCGTTCGTGAAGCCCGAGTTCCCGAGCCGGGTCAAGGCGGCGTGGTGGCGCGACGGCTACTTGCGCGCCCGCTCCGCCAAGCGTTCGCCCGAGTCGTCGGCGTTACCGCGGCGCGTTCGTCCCGAGGAGGCCGGTCTCGAATCCGACGCTGGTCGCTCGCCTGGCCGCGCCGCCAATCGCGGCTCCCGATCCCGAGGCCGCGGCTGCGCCCGGGGATGGTTCGGCCGGGAGGCTCCGCCTGCTGCTCGCGCGCCGCGTGATGCGCGGCTTCTTCGACGCTGCGGTCTCGTCGCGCACGCACTTTCCCGATGCTTCTGCAGTCACGCCGCTCATGCATATCGCCGGCGCTCTCCAGAACGCCGAGCTCGAGGTGATCGCTCCGCTGGTCGCGCGCCCGGAGGCGACCTCCTGGTTGTGGCGGATGACCGAGGCGCTCGAGTTCCGGCAGGCCTCGTACTTCGAGGAGATCGCGAGCCAGGCCACGCGCCTCTTCTTTCCCGCGCTCCTCACCGTGCGATCGTATCTGCGGGGCTCGACGCTCCCCATTGGCCGGTCGCACGAGCGCGGCATCAATCTTCTGTCGGTGCAGCGCCGGATCTCCTCGCCGGTGCCGCTCGGTACGCGGATGAACGTCTCGTTGCTCGGCCCCATGCTTCGCTTCTCCTCGGCCGCCGGGCGGCTGGTCGAGTTCCCCGCCGAGGCGCTGATGGAGCGCGGCAAGGTGGACGTCGGCATCGGCTTCTCGGTCGAGGATCTCCCACGGACCCAGCACGGCGAGATCGTGGTGCTCGATCGAGATACGTGGATGTTTGGCCAGTATCCGCGCGGTGGCCGGTTCGGAGCCGGTGCGCTCGCCGACGTCGCGCAGGACGGCTTGCTCGTCTCGATCGACGGGCACGGACAGGCGATCCAGCAGGCGTGGCCGGAGCTAGGCCGTGAGCTCACCGCGCTGATCGCGATGGCGCTGCCGCTCTCCGGGAGCGACGCGAAGGCCGAGACCGCCCCACCGTTTCTCGGTGCGGTCGCCCTGACCGAGCAGGCGAAGGCCGCCGATCTCGTTGAGCAGCTGGGGCGCACCAAGGCCCGGCTGGTCGCCGGGGTCGGTCTGGCGTTCGAATCGACCCGTGCGACAGGAGACGCGCGGCCTCTTCGAGGACGCGGTCGCCAGCGCCTACCGGCGCGCCTTCGAAGAGCTGGCAGGTCTCGAAATCTCGGTCCAAGCGACGCCGTTCACGGGCCCCCTTTCGAGCTGGGGGCGCACGTTCCTCGATGCCGTCTTCGCGCTGATGAAGTAGCTCAGCGGCCCGCGAGCGCGGCCTGATGGACGGCGGCGGTGACCTTCCGATGGACCGACATGTCCAGCATGTCCGGCATGAGCATGTCACCCGCCGCCGACTCCGCGATCGCATGCGCGGCGGCCAGCATCATCGCCTTGGTGATCCGTTTGGCTCGCGCGTCGAGCGCGCCGCGGAAGATGCCGGGATACGCGAGGGCGTTGTTCATCCCCCGTCCATCGAGCGCGATCGCCGCCCCGGCGGCGAGGGCGTCCCGCACGCTGATCTCGCTCACCGGGTTGGCGAGCGCGAACACGATCGGATCTTTGGCCATCGACCGCACCATCGCGGACGAGACAGCGTTGGGCTTGGAGACCCCGATGAACAGATCACGACCCCGGATCGCCTCAGCGAGTGGTCCCTTCACCCGGTCGCGGTTGGTGATCCGTGCCAGCTCCTCCTTTTCGGCGTTCATGTGATCTCGGCGTCCGTCCCAGATGGCGCCGACCGAGTCGCAGGCGACGACGTCGTCGATGCCGAAGTCGATGAGGAACTTCGCGATGGCGGTTCCCGCGGCGCCGGCGCCCAGAGTGACGGCCCGGAGGTCGCTCGCTCGCCGGCCGGTGCGCGCCAGCGCGTTGATGAGCCCGGCCACGCAGACGGTGGCGGTTCCGTGCTGGTCGTCGTGAAACACCGGCTTGTCGACCCGCGCCTGGAGCTGGCGCTCGATCTGGAAGCAGGCGGGCGCGGCGATGTCCTCCAGCTGGATCGCGCCGTACCCGATCGAGGCCTTGGCGACGATGTCGACGACCTCGTTCGGGTCCTTGCTCTCGATCAGGAACGGCTCGGCGGACACGCCGACGAATCGAATCGAGGATGGCCGCCTTCCCCTCCATCACCGGGAGCGAAGCGAGCGGCCCGATGTCTCCGAGCCCGAGCACGGCGGTTCCGTTGCTGACGATGCAGATCTTCTGCCCCAGCGCCGTGTACTCCCAGGCCGTCTCCGGGCTCTTGGCGATCAGCTCGCAGACGCTGGCGACCCCGGGCGTGTAGACCATCCGGAGATCCATCAGGCTCTCGATGCGGACCCGCGCCTTCGTCTCGATGGTACCGCCGCGGTGGATCTCGAGCACCTCGTCGATCAACGACAGCACCTCGACGCCGTCGAGCTTTCGGATCTCCTCGATCACGCGGTCCTGGTGCGAAGCGTTGTCGAGGAAGATCTGGATGTCGCGGATCTTGTGCTGTCCGTCGACACCGACGATGCGGATGTCGCCGAGCTGGCAGTGCTCGTGCGCGATCGCGGAGAGGACCGCAGCCAGCATGCCGGGGCGGTCGCCGGTGCGCACGCGCACCGAGACGATCCGCGAGGCGTTGTATCGCTCGTACCAGTTCGGGGAGGATTCCATGTGCATCTCCGCCCGGGATGCTACGTGAGGCTCAGAACAGCTTGAAGAGCCGCTCGCCCAGCTGTTCGATCGCACCCCGGGTCCGGCCCAGCCAATGTCCGAACGCGTCGAGGCTCCGGGGCATCCGGACGGCGAGGATCGCCTTGAGCGTGGCCTGCGCGAGCTCGGTCATCGCCAAAAGGAGCTTGATCCGTCCGAGATCGTAATCGTTGGGAAGCCCTGCCTCCTCCCGATACTCGGCTTCGGCCAGCGCGCTCTCCAGCGTGACCCGTGCCCGCTCGATCGTCATCCACTCGCGGCTCCGGATGACGTCGGTGATGGTCGGCCAGACGTCGAGGCTCGCCTCGTACGGGGCGTTCCGGGCCTCGGCGGTGGGGCGCACCAGCCCATACTGGGTGAGTTCAGCGATGGCTAAACTGATCAAGGACCGGCTGACCGAGAGCCGATCGGCGATCTCGCTCTGAGGGATCGGCTGTTTCGAGAGGGCGAGCAGCGCCCAGACGCGCCCGTGGATCGACTTGAATCCCCAGCCCTCGATGAACTCACCCACCGCGTCGCACACGGCCAGGATGCGCTGTGTCAAGTTGTCGGTCCGATCCGCCAATGACGCTCTCATTCTAAGCCCACTTGATTCTCTCTGACTTGTTCAATAAGCATTCAACAAGTTTTTCTTCCTCCGACATAAGGAAAGGTCGACCTGTTCACGGATGGTTGAACTGGGCGAGCCGGGAGAAACGAGGTGAAGGGATGACGGCGGCGCTTCCAGAAATAGCGGAAAATGCAGAGGAAGTCGGGGTATTGGGCCGTTTGGCGGGTATCTGTGCCTCCCAGGGCCTCGCCGAGCGCCAAGAGGCATTGGCCGCGCTGTCGCGCTTTGTCGCCGATGATCTGGCCGCTGTCGAAGAGACCCTGAACAAGCTCTTCGACGGCCCGTCGGACCGGATCACCCGGAGCGCGCTCCATCTGGTGGCGCTGCCGGGGAAGCGGTTGCGGCCGCTGTGCGTCGCGCTGGCGGCGCGTATCGGCGCGGGGTTCGGGGGCCCGGCGCGACAGCTCGCCACCGCCGTGGAGCTGGTCCACTCCGCGACGCTGCTGCACGACGACGTCGTCGACCTGGGACAGGTGCGCCGGGGGGAGCCGACGGCGCGAACCATCTACGGAAATGCAGCCTCGGTGTTCGCGGGTGACTGGCTGCTGGTGGAGGCGCTGCGTGAAGTGCGCCGCGCCCGCGTGCCCGGTGCGATGGACGAGCTGCTGTCCGTGATCGAGGAGATGATCCGCGCCGAAGCGATCCAGCTCGAGGCCCGCGGATCGATCGTCGCCGATCGCGAGACGTACTTCGCGATCGTCCGTGGAAAGACCGCCTCGCTCTTCCGCTGGGCGCTCTTCGCGGGCGCACGATCGGGTGGGCTCGATCCCTCGGCTGCCCGCGCGCTGGAGCGGTACGGCGAACACCTGGGCATCGCGTTCCAGATCGTCGATGACGCGCTCGATCTCACGGGCAACACCGCGATGCTCGGGAAGGCGCTGTTCACGGATCTCCGGGAGGGCAAGATGACCTTCCCGCTGATCGTCGCGCTCGAGCGCGATCCCGAGATGGCTTCGCTGCTCGCGGCCGCGATCGCCGAGGAGGGTGCGGACGCGGAGGTTTCGGCGCGGGTGCTGGCCTCGCTCCGTCGCACGGGCGCCAGCGCGGCCGCCCTCGAGCGCGCCAAGCAGCACGCGCGCGCAGCGGTGGCCGAGCTCGACGGCGCGCCGGAGTGTGAGGCGCGCGATCTTCTGGTGCTGGTCGCCGAGGCCACCACGGAGCGCAGGAAGTGAGGGACCGGTCATGATCGTCACCGTCCGAGGAAAGGGCGACGCTGAATCGGTACGCCGGGCCCTGGTCGCCCGCGGGCTCTGGGTCGATCGGCTCGAGGGCGGGGAGCGGGTGGAGTTTCTCATCCATCCCGGCTCGGCCCGGGTGGCCGCAGCCGAGCTTCGTGAGATCGCCGGCGTGGAGGCTGTCACCGAGGCCTGCTCCCAGCATCCGATGGTCGATCGCCAGGGTGCCGTCATCACCGTTCGGGGCGTCGAGATCGGCCGCGGGGCCAAACCGGTGTTGATGGCCGGTCCGTGCGCCGTCGAGTCGGAGGAGCAGATCGATCGGATCGCGCGCAAGGTCGCCTGCGCCGGTGCCCGGTTCCTCCGCGGCGGTGCGTTCAAGCCCCGCAGCTCGCCGTACTCCTTCCGCGGGCACGGCGCGAACGCGCTGCGCTGGATGAGGACCGCCGCCGATCGGCACGGCCTCGGCATCGTGACCGAGGCGATGGGAAGCGAGGAGGCGGACCAGATCGCCGAGGTCGCAGACATCGTTCAGATCGGCTCTCGCAACATGCACAACTACTCGCTGCTGGAGCGGGTGGCCGCGCTGGCTCGTCCGATCATGCTGAAGCGCGGGATGGCTGCGACGATCGAGGAGTGGCTGGCGGCCGGCGAGTACTGCCTGCTCGCGGGGGCGCCCAGCGTCCTGTTCTGCGAGCGCGGGATCCGCTCCTTCGAGCCGACGAGCCGCAACCTGCTCGACATCAACGCGATCGCGCTCCTCGCCGAGGTGATCGGTGCGCCGGTCGTCGCGGACCCCTCTCATGGATCGGGGCGTCGGGATCTGGTGCCGTTGCTCGCGCGTGCGGCGCTGGCGGCCGGCGCGCACGGTCTGCTGATCGAGACCCACGACGATCCCGGAAGCGCGCTCTCCGACGGTCCGCAGGCGATCGCGCCCGAGGCGCTGGGCGATCTCATGCGCGGGGGTGAGCGATGAACGCGAGCAGCCGGATCTCCGGATTCTATCGGGAGACGCTGGCGCGCCGGATCGAGCGGCTCGGCGAGACCGGCCTGCTCTCGGAGCGCGCGCTGGCCCACCTGGCAGGCGGTGGAGCGGTGTCGGCCGAGCTCGTGGATCGCATGAGCGAGAACGTGATCGGGACGGCGTGTCTGCCGCTGGCGGTGGCGCTGAACTTCCGCGTGAACAACCGCGACGTGCTGGTCCCGATGGCGGTCGAGGAGCCGTCGATCGTGGCGGCGGCGTCGAACGCAGCCCGGCTGGTGCGGATCAGCGGCGGATTCAACGGCGAGGCGATGGACCCGGTGATGACGGCGCAGGTCCAGCTCGAAGGCGTGCCCGATCCGGACCAGGCCGGCCGCTTCATCGAGCGCAACCGCGCGGAGCTGCTAGCCGCCGGTGACGCCGCGATCCCGCGGATGGTGGCGCGCGGCGGCGGCTGCCGGGACCTCGAGGTTCGCGTGCTCGATCGCGCCCTGGGTCTGGTCGTGGTGCACCTGTACGTCGCAGTCGGCGATGCGATGGGCGCGAACCTGGTCGACACCGTCGCAGAGCAGGTGGCGCCGCTGCTCGAGCGCGGGATCGGCGGCCGCGTCGGCCTTCGGATCCTCAGCAATCTTCCGCTCCGCCGGATGGTGCGCGCCGAGGCGCAGGTGAGCGCGGAGGCGCTGGGCGGGGTGGCGCTCGCCGACGGGATCGCCCAGGCGAGCCGATTCGCCGAGATCGATCCGTTTCGGGCCTCCACGCACAACAAGGGCGTGATGAACGGGATCGACGCGGTGGCGCTGGCGCTGGGGCAGGACTTTCGAGCGATCGAGGCTGGCGCCCACGCGTACGCGGCGATGTCCGGCCGCTACTCGCCGATCGCCACCTGGCGGCGCACGGAGCTGGGGCTCCACGGTCGGATCGAGATGCCGCTGGCGGTGGCGACCGTCGGCGGCTCCACCCGAGCTCATCCCGGGATCGAGACCGCGTTCGAGATCATTTCGGTGTCCGGCGCGCGCGAGCTGGCTGTCGTGATGGCTTCGGCCGGTCTCGCCTGCAACCTGGCGGCGCTACGTGCGCTGGCGGGCGAAGGCATCCAGCGCGGACACATGCGCCTCCACTCGCGCAAGCGGAGCGAACCGCGGCCGGAGGCGAGCCCCAAGGAGGAGCGTGGACGATGACGCCGGAGAAGGAAACGACCCCAGGGTCAGGCGCGATGTTCGATGGGATCGCGGAGCGATACGATCTGCTGAACCGGATCAACTCGCTCGGCATGGACCGGCGCTGGCGCCGCAAGACGGTCGAGGCGCTGGCGCTCGAGGGCGGCATGCGCCTGCTCGATATCGCCACTGGCACCGCCGATCTCCTGCTCGAGGTCGGTCGACGCCATCCCGAGGTCGCGCTGACCGGCCTCGATCCGTCGGCGAGCATGCTGGCGATCGCGCAGGTCAAGCTGGCGGCGCACCGGCTGGCCGCGGAGCTCGTCGAGGGCGACGCCCAAGCGATGCCGTTCGAAGAGGGTGCGTTCGATCGCGCGTCGGTGTGCTTCGGGATCAGGAACGTCCCCGATCGCACGAAGGCGCTCGTGGAGATCCGGCGCGTGCTCCGGCCGGGGGGACGTCTGGCGGTGCTCGAGCTCTCGGAGCCGAGGGGCGGGCCGATGGCGTTCCTCGCGCGGATCCACGTGGATCACGTCGTTCCGCGCGTGGGCGCCGCGCTCTCGCGCGCGGGCGAATACGAGTACCTGAGGCGCTCGATCGCGGCGTTTCCGCGCCCCGAGATCTTCGCGGCGACGATCGAGGAGGCCGGCTTTACCAACGTCGCGGTACAGGCGTTCGCGTTCGGCGCTTGCGTGCTCTTCGTCGCCGACAAGGAGTGACTCGTGATCGCAGCCGAATATTGCGAGGTCGTTCGAAGCCGCGCGGTGATCACCGACGCCCCGGTCGTCGATCCGCACCTCCTGATCCACGCGTTCGACGACCGGCCGATCGTGGCGCTCGAGTCGACGGACGGCCGGTTCACCGTCGGGATCGGTGAGGCCGCGGTCGTCGAGGCCTACGGGCCCGATCGGTTCGAGTCGATCCGACGGCAGGCGGAGCGTGTACTGGCCTCGGTCAGCCACCACGGGGTTCGACTCCGCATGTTCGGGGGCTTCGCGTTCGAGCCCACCGACGGGCGCTTCGTCCTGCCGCGCTGGCTCTACGAGGTGTCGAGCGGCGGGGCTCGGCTCACGCTGGTCGAGGGCGCGGACGACGATCCGGCCGAGATCGCGCGGGAACGCGAGCGCTTGCTGGCCACGCTTGGCGCACCGCCCGCGCTCGAAGCCGTGCCTTGCCCGCTCTCGATCGATCGCCCGGGCGATTACGTCGGGATCGTTCGGCGCGCCCTCGAGCGGATCGACGTGGGCGAGCTCGAGAAGGTGGTGCTGGCGCGGCGCATCCGGTTCCAGGCCGGCGCGGACTACCGCATCGCGCCGGTCCTGGCCGCGCTCGGCCGGACGGGAGGCTCGATCCGGTTCGCGTTCGGGCGCTCGGGGGCGTTCTTCGCAGGCGCCACCCCGGAGCTCCTGGTCGCGCGCTCGGGCGCCGAGGTGCGGTCGGAGGCGCTCGCCGGCTCCTCGCGCCCGGAGGCGGCGGGCGCGCTGCTCGACTCGAAGAAGGATCGCGCCGAGCACGGCCACGTGGCCCGCTTCATCCGGGAGACGCTCGAGCGCTTCTGCTCCGACGTGCGGGTCGGCGATCCGGCGCCGTCGCGCCTTCCGCACGTGGCGCACCTCCGCACGCCGATCGTCGCACGGCTCGACCGTCCGGTTCACGTGCTGGAGCTGGCCGCCGCCCTGCATCCCACGCCCGCGGTGGGCGGTGTGCCTCGCAAGGTAGCTTGCACCTTGATCGGCGAGGTGGAGGACGGTCCCCGCGGCTGGTACGCCGGGCCGATCGGCTGGTTCGACGCGGAGGGCGACGGCGAGCTCTTCGTGGCGCTGCGTTCGGCCCGCTTCGATCGATCGCAGGCCGTGCTCTCCGTGGGCGCTGGCATCGTGGCGGGCTCGGATCCGGCGACGGAGGCCAAAGAGACGGAGATGAAGGCGAAGACCGTGGCGAGCGCGCTGGGGGCGGCCCCGTGAGCGCGGTCCTCACCACCTGGGCGCGTTCCCTGGTCGACGCCTTGATCCAGGCGGGCGTCGAAGACTTCGTGCTGAGCCCGGGATCGCGATCCACGCCCCTGGTGGCGGCGGTGGAGTACGACGGCCGCGCGCGCATCCACACCCTCGTCGACGAGCGGGTCGCCGCCTTCTTCGCGCTGGGACAGGCGCGGGCCAGCGGCCGGCCCAGCGTCCTGATCGCGACCTCGGGCACGGCTGGCGCGCACTACTTCCCGGCGGTGATCGAGGCCGCCGAGTCCCGGCTGCCGTTGATCGCGTTGACCGCGGATCGCCCGCCGGAGCTCCAGGGTTGCCGGTCACCGCAGACGATCGATCAGCTGCACCTGTTTGGACGCCACGTGCGTGCATTCTTCGAGCTGGGGCTACCCGACGGCTCCGAGCCGGCGCTCCTCGGTCTCCGCCGGAAGGCGGCCCAGGCGTTGGCGGCCGCTGTCCATCCGGATCCCGGCCCGGTGCACCTCAACTTCTGCGCCCGCAAGCCTCTCGAGCCCATCGAGCCCATCGAGCCGATCGCGCACGCACCGCCGGGACCGACGCGGTTCGGCCGCCCGATCCTGATGCCCGATCCCGACCAGATCGCGCGGATCGCCGCCCGTCTCCAGCGCGCCGAGCGCGGCCTGATCGCCTGCGGACCGGCGTTGTTCGACGCGATCACCCCCGAGACGGCGTCCGCGCTCGCACGCGCCACCGGCTTCCCGATGGTGACCGAGGCGACCAGCCAGCTGCGGTTCGCGCCGGTCGAGTGCATCCGGCTCGACGCCTTCGAGGCCATGGTGCTGGCGGGCGCGCCCATCGAATCGCCGCAGGTCGTGATCGAGCTCGGCGCCCCGCTCACCTCGAGCGCGTGGCATCAGAGGGTCCAGCGCGGAGGGGCGGAGCGGATCGTGCTGGCACGGAGCACATGGAGCGATCCGTCGAGCAGTGCAGTGGAGATGATCTTCGCAGATCCCGAGCAGTCGGCGCGCGCGCTGATCGATCGGCTGCCGCCCACCGCGCCGAGCGAGTGGTCGCTGGTCCTCGACCGGCGCAATCTCGCCGCCTGGACCCAGGTGTCCCGCGTGCTGGAGTCGGCGCCCTTCAGCGAGGCGCACGTCGCTCGGGCGGCGGTGGACGCGCTCAGCGAGGGCAGCGCGCTGGCCATCGCCAATAGCCTCCCGGTGAGGCACCTCGACCTGTGGTGTCCAGCCCGGGCCTCGTCGATCCGCGTCTTCTCGCAGCGCGGGGCCAACGGGATCGACGGGCTCATCGCAGGAGCCGCCGGCGCGGCCTCCGCCTTCGGCGGGCGGGTCGTGCTGATGATCGGTGACGTCGCGTTCCTGCACGACCTGGGGGGGCTGGCCGCGGCGCGCCACCAGGACAACCTGACGATCCTGATCATCGACAACGACGGCGGTCGCATCTTCGAGCAGCTCCCCATCGCTCGCAGCGGAGCGCCGCTCGACAACTTCTTGACGTCCCCGCGGCTCGACGTGGAGCTCGCCTGCCGCGCCTTCGGCATGCGATGCGCGGCGGCCCGCTCGGTCTCGGAGCTGCGCGCTCTGCTCGAGCGCGGGGACATGAACGTCATTCATGCGGTCGTTCCGCCCTCCGGCGCGCGCGCCATGACGGAGCGACTCGAGAGAATCAACTCAACAGACGAGGAGGCATGACAATGGTGCTCGAGTGGGTCGCGGAGAGAGGCTACGAGGACGTCCGCTACGAGAAGGCGGAGGGGATCGCGAAGATCACGATATGCCGGCCGGAGGTTCGCAACGCCTTCCGGCCTCAGACGGTCAAGGAGATGCAGCGCGCGTTCTCCGACGCACGCGACGACTCGGAGATCGGCGTTGTGATCCTCACCGGCGAGGGGAAGGACGCGTTCTGCTCGGGCGGTGATCAGCGCGTCCGCGGCGAGGGTGGCTACGTGGGCGGCGACGGCATCCCGCGGCTCAACGTGCTGGATCTCCAGCGGCAGATCCGGACGCTGCCGAAGCCGGTGATCGCCATGGTGGCCGGCTGGGCCGTCGGCGGTGGCCACGTCCTGCACATGATGTGCGATCTGACGATCGCCGCCGACAACGCCAAGTTCGGACAGACCGGACCCAAGGTGGGGAGCTTCGACGGCGGCTACGGCGCCGCCTACATGGCCCGCATCGTCGGCCAGAAGAAGGCCCGCGAGATCTGGTTCCTTTGCCGCAGCTACGGCGCGAAGGAGGCACTCGACATGGGCCTGGTCAACGCGGTCGTGCCGTACGAGCGGCTCGAGGCCGAGACGGTCCAGTGGGCGCGCGAGATCCTCCAGCACAGCCCGACGGCGATCCGGTGCCTCAAGGCGGCGCTCAACGCCGACTGCGATGGACAGGCTGGCCTGCAGGAGCTCGCCGGCAACGCCACGCTGCTGTTCTACCTGACCGAGGAGGGCCGTGAGGGCAAGGAGGCGTTCCTCGAGAAGAGGAAGCCGGACTTCAAGAAGTTTCCGAGGTTGCCGTGAGCGAGCTGTCCGCCTGGATCACCGCCGCGCGCCCCGCGACGCTCGGCGCCGCGATCGTCCCCGTTGCCGTGGGTACGGCCGTCGCGGCGCGCGCGGGTGCGTTTGCGGCAGGCCCGGCGCTGGCGGCGTTGTTCGGGGCGATCGCGATCCAGGTGGGCACCAACTTCGTCAACGACGTCTACGACTTCGAGAAGGGCGCGGATACCGAGTCACGCCTCGGACCCACGCGCGCGGTGCAGTCGGGGCTGCTCTCGGCGAGGCAGGTGAGGGCGGGCGCGCTGGCCTCGTTCGGCGCCGCCATGTTGATCGGCGCCTACCTGATCGGCGTCGCGGGCTGGGCCGTGCTCGCGATCGGCGTCGCTTCGATCGCGGCCGGGATCGCGTACACCGCCGGTCCCTGGCCCCTGGCCTATCTCGGGCTCGGCGATCTCTTCGTGATGGTCTTCTTCGGCTTTGTCGCGGTGTGCGGGACCGCCTTCGTCCAGGCCGCCGCGATCCCGCCGCTCGCATGGGCGGCTGCCTTGCCCGTGGGCGCGCTGTCGACCGCAATCCTCGCCGTCAACAACCTCCGCGACCGGGAGCAAGACGCGCGCGCACGCAAGCGGACGCTGGCCGTCCGATTGGGGAAGCGGTTCGCCGTGGCCGAGTATCTGGGGCTGTTGGGCGTCTCCTATCTGGTACCGGTTGCCCTCTGGGGGTCGGGACGTGCCCCGGTCTATGCGCTTCTTCCTTGCCTGACGCTGCCACTGGCGACGAAGCTCGCGCGGCGGGCGATGCGGGAAGAGGGGACTCAACTGAACTCGGTCCTGGTCGGGACGGCGAAGCTCCTGGTCCTCTTCGGATCCCTCTTCGCGATCGGTCTGTGGATCTGACATGCTCGTCCGGCGCCGAGCCGTGGTCGAGGTCGCGGGATCCGTCGCGGCCCGCAACGCGCGCCAATCCTGGAGCTTTCGCCGCGGAATTCTGCTGGTGCTGGAGGACGAGGAGGGCCACGTCGGGTACGGCGAGGCGAGCCCGCTCCCCGGCTGGTCGCGCGAAGAGCTGGCCCCCGCACGCTGGGCCCTCGAGGCGATGCCGAGCGCCTTCGAGGTTGAAGACGAGATCGATGCGATCGATCAGGTGGTCAGAGAGATCCCGGCGCGCCTCGCGTCTTCGCGCTTCGCGCTCGAGACGGCCCTCTACGATCTGCTGGCGAGGCGCAGAGGCACCTCCGTGGTGTCGCTCTTGGTGCCGCGACGCTCGCGCGCGCCGATCTGTCAGCTGATCGAAGACGGTGATCGGATCGAGGCGGAGACCGTCAAGGTGAAGGCCGGGCTGTTACCGTTCTCGCTCGAGCTCGACCGCCTCCGAAAGTTGCGCTCCACGATCGGCCGCGACGTCCGCCTGCGCCTCGACTTCAACGGCTCCCTCCCCGTGCGACGGCTCCACGAGTCGCTCGCGCAGCTGGCCGAGCTCGACGTGGAGCTGGTGGAAGAGCCGGCGCCGGTGGAGGCGCTGCTCGAGCTGGGCGATGCGCCGGTGTCGCTCGCGCTGGACGAGTCGCTGCTGACCGCAGGCGAGCTCGTCGACGACCTGGCGCGGCTGGGCCTGATCCGAGCGCTCGTCTTGAAGCCGATGCTGCTCGGCGGCGCGCGGGTGACGCTGCGGGTCGCCGAGTGGGCCGCGCAGATCGGGGTGGCCGTGACCGTGACACACGCATTCGACGGACCGGTGGCACACGCCATGACCTCGGCGATCGCGCTCGCGCTCCCCGGCGAGCTGCTCCCGGTCGGCCTTTGGCCCCACGCCGGGATGCATCTCTGGGGCGAGCGCGCGCTGCCGCACGTGGACGGCGCCTGGATCGTGGAGGGCGGCTCGGTGGGTCTGGGGGTGGGAGGGCTCTCTTGAGGCCCTCGATCCTCGAGACCGCACGGCTCGCGCCCGATCATCCGGCGCTGATCGTCGAGGGTCGAACCCTCACCTACGGAGAGCTCGCTGCTCGCGTGGTGGAGCGCATGAAGCGCGGGCTCGAGCCGGGCCCGCTGGTGGTCACGAACAGCGTCGAAGCGGTCGTCGATGTCTGGGCGATGATCGAGCAGCGTGCGCCGATCGGCGTGTTGCATCCTCGGCTCACCGAACACGAGCGGGCGCCGCTGCTCGCCCGGCTCGCGGCCGCGACGCTTCCGGACGACGCGCTCGCGATCTTCTTCACCTCGGGCACCTCGGGCACGCCGAAGGGGGCTGTGCTCTCGGCGCACGCGTTCGTGGCGGCGGCGGAGGCCAGCGCAAAAAACCTGGGCTGGCTCGATCACGACCGCTGGCTGCTGGCGCTCCCGATCGCGCACGTGGGCGGCTTCTCGATCCTGACGCGCTGCGCTCTCGCCGCGAAGACGGTGATCCTGGAGCCGTCGTTCGACGCGGAGCGCTTCCTCAACGTGCTGGCCCGCGACCGCGCCACCATGGTCTCGCTGGTGCCCACGATGCTGCGACGGCTGCTCGCCCGCGGCTTCGAGCCGAGCCCGCACCTGCGCGTCATTCTCCTCGGCGGCGCGCCGGCCCCGGCCGATCTGCTGGCGGAGGCGCGCGTCCACGGCCTGCCTGTCCTGACCACCTATGGGCTCACGGAGGCCTGCTCGCAGGTGACGGTCGAGGGACGCCCGCTGCCGGGCACCGAGGTCGAGGTCGTCCGCGGCCGGATCCAGATCCGCGGACCCACGCTCTTCTCGGGCTATCTCGGCGAGCCACGGCGCGCGGAGGGCGCGTGGTTCGATACCGGTGACATGGGTCACCTGGATCGGGACGGACGGCTCGTCGTCGTCGGGCGCAGGAGCGATCTGATCCTTTCGGGCGGCGAGAACGTTCATCCCGGTGAGGTGGAGGCGGTGCTTCTCCAGCATCCCGCGATTCGAGTGGCGTGCGTGTTCGGCGTCCCGGATCCGGAGTGGGGTGAGGTCGTCTCGGCCGCGCTGATCGCTCGTGGTGCTCCGGTCGATCTCGCTGTCCTCGAAAAATTCCTGAGGGAGCGGCTCGCCGGGCATAAGCGGCCGCGGCGGATTTGTTGGGTCGATGAGCTCGCCGAGAATCGTGCGGGCAA
This sequence comes from uncultured delta proteobacterium, assembly GCA_963803435.1. Lineage (GTDB taxonomy): Bacteria > Myxococcota > Kuafuiibacteriia > Kuafuiibacteriales > Kuafuiibacteriaceae > CAWDML01. The sequence continues at coordinate 671,676 of CAWDML010000003.1, forward strand.
GGTGGATCGTCGCGCCGTTCGCGAGCTGGTGTGGCCGTTGCTTCGGGACCCGAGCGAACGCGAGCCGTAGCCGGCCGAGCGCACCCACCTCACCGAGGAGGGTTATGAACAGCATCATGGAGAGTCAGTCGAGGAACGCCTATCTGGAGCAGGTCGTCCAGGAGAAGGCCCAGCTGGAGGAGGACCTGAAGATCGGCGCCCGCAAGCGGAAGATGGTCGCGCCGCGATCGGGCGAGGTGCTCGACGAAGGTGGCGGCAACAACCTCGGCGTCCGCATCACCGGCTTCTGGCGGTGGAGGAACGTGATCGTTCCTCCGAGCTGCTACGCCGTGCACACGCGCCGCGGCTACGAGGAGCCGCTCCACATCGGACTGGGCGTGTCGTTCCGGTTCAACCCGCTGACAGACGCGTTTCTGGTGGTCCCGGCGGCGATGCAGACGATCATCATCCAAGCGAACTCGATCTGCAGCGAGCGCCAAGGGATCGTGGTGCAAGGCTACGTCCAGTGGATCATCGACGACTTCGCGACGGCCTTCAAGAAGCTCGATCTCACCGATCCCGACGAGCCGATGCGCGTCGTCAACGTACAGCTCCGCGAGCAAGCGGAGGCGGCGATCAAGGACAAGGTAGCGACCATGAGCATCGACGAGGTGCTCGCGGACAAGCAGCCGATCATCCAGGAGCTGACGGCGCGGCTGCGCCACGTCGCCGAGGGTGAAGGCAACGGCGAGGGGCTCGGCCTGAGGATCGTGACCGTGCAGATCAAGGAGGCGATCGTCTCCTCTCCGCGGGTCTGGGAGTCGCTGCAGCGTCCCTTCCGCGCCGAGCGCGCCAAGGAGGCCAGGCTGGCCGAGCTGGCCGCGGAGGCGATCGTACGCGAACGTGAGATCGAGACGGCCTCGGCACGCGCTGCGCTGGAGGCGAAGGCCGAAGCGGAGCGCTTCGCCCGCGAGCAGGCCGCGCGGATCGAGCGCGCGAGGCTGGAGGCAGAGGCGCTGGAGCAGACGATCGCCCATCAACGCCAGAAGCTGGCGCTCGAGGCGGAGCTCGAGCGGGCGCAGCTCGAGCACGAGCTGGCCCGTGAGCGGTTGCGCCTCGAAGCGGTGCGGCTCGAGGAGGAGCAGGCGATCGCACTCCTGGCGCTGCGCCGCAAGGTGGAGAACGAGCTGTCCCCGCAGGCGCTGGAGATGGCGCTGATCCAATCGTTGCCCGCAGTCGCGAAGGAGCTCCCCAAGCCAGAGCGCTCGATCGTGATCGGGACCGACGGGGTCGGTGCCCTGGCCAGCTCGATCCGCGGCTTGCTCAACACCGTCCGCGAGTGACGCCGCTCAGAGGTTGGAGAGGCCCGCGTAGCCCTGGCGCGCGTCCTCGGGGAGAGGGGCGCGCCGGAAGGTCTTCCGATCGACGAAGACGTGGACGATCGCGCCCACGGCTGCGATCTCCCCGCTCTCCTTGCGGACCCGGTACCCGACCGTCACCTGCGTCTCCTCGAGGCGCCCGCCCACGACCTCGACGTCGATCCGATCCCCGAACGCGAGCGGCCGGAGGAAGTCCGCTTCGCAGTGGGTGATCGGCGCGAGCCACGGCGACCGCGCGATGACCTCGGGCAGGTCGATCCCGCGCTGCTCCAGGTACGCGACATAGGCATCGTGGAAGTAGACCAGGATGCGCGCGAAGAACACGATGCCGGCGGCGTCGATGTCCTGGAACGCAACCCTGCGTCGGTGGGTGTACGCCGCCTCCCCGGCGGCGAGCAGCGCTTCCTTCATCACGGGTGGACTCTAGCCCGGAGCGACAGTAGATGAGCGGAGAAGATGGGGCCCGAGCAGCGCATCGGCGTTCTCCTGATCAACCTGGGGACGCCGGACTCGCCCGAGGTGGGCGACGTGCGCAAGTATCTGCGCGAGTTCCTGTCCGACCCGCGGGTCGTCGACATCAACCCGGTGGGGCGCTGGTTCCTGCTCAACCTGGTGATCCTGCCGTTTCGGCCCAAGCGGTCCGCCCACGCCTACCAGAAGATCTGGACCGAGGAAGGGTCGCCGCTCCTGGTGTACAGCCGCCAGCTCGCGGAGCGCGTTCAAGTGCAGCTGGGCGAGCGATTCGCGGTGCGACTGGCGATGCGCTATCAGAGCCCATCGATCCGCGCCGCGTTCGAGGAGCTGATCGCGGAGGACGTCGAGAAGATCATCCTTCTCCCCCTCTTTCCGCAGTACTCGTCGGCGGCCACCGGCTCGGCGCTCGACAAGACCTTCGAGCTGGCCTCGGAGCAGTGGAACGTCCCGGTGCTCGAGGCGATCGGACCCTTCTTCGCGGATGAGGGCTTCCTACGGGCGTTTGTGGACGTGGCGCGGCCCGTGCTCGACGACGTCGCGCCCGACTTCGTGCTGTTCTCGTTCCACGGCCTGCCCGAGCGGCAGGTGAAGCGAGGGGATCCAACGGGCAAGCACTGCCTGGTGTCGGAGACCTGCTGCGCTGCTCTCGGCCCGGCGAACCGCTACTGCTATCGCGCGCAGTGCTTCGCGACCGCGCGGGCGCTGGCCGCGGAGCTGAAGCTGGACGACGCGCACCACGGCGTCTCCTTTCAGTCGCGGCTCGGGCGGGACCCGTGGATTCGCCCATACACCGACGAGATCCTGCAGGAGCTGCGAGACAAGGGCGTGAACCGGCTGGCGATCCTGTCCCCGGCCTTCGTCGCGGACTGTCTCGAGACGCTCGAAGAGCTGGCGATCGGGATCAAGGAGCGGTGGAAGGAGATGGGCGGCGAGGCGATGGTTCTGGTCCCGTCGCTCAACGCGCATCCGACCTGGGTGGATGCCGTCGTCCGGATGATCGAGCGCCGTGTATAGCAGTGTGCGCTTTACCAGGACGTGCGCTTTTGACAAAACCGCGTTGAGTGCCGCCGATCGCCAAGAAATCGCCGTTCATCTCGGCCCTCCACGGCGACGTCCGCACCGACGACTACCACTGGTTGCGCAACCGCGACGATCCCGAGGTGATCGCGCACCTCGAGGCCGAGAACCTCTACACGGAGCGCGCGCTGGCCCACACCACGACGCTCCAGGACACGCTGTATCGGGAGATGCTGTCGCGGATCAAAGAGGACGACAGCACGGTCCCGTACCGACGAGGGGCGTACTGGTACTACTCGCGGACCGAGAAGGGGCGCGCCTACCGCATCTACTGCCGGCGGCTGGGAGCACCGGATGCGCCCGAGGAGATCATCCTCGACGTCAACGCGCTCGCCGTGGGCCGCGAGTACCTCTCGCTCGGCGTGTTCGAGGTCAGCCCCAGCCACGAGTGGCTCGCGTTCTCGGTGGATCACGACGGCGACGAGCAATTCATCTTGCACTTCAAGGACCTCCGGACGGGCGAGGTGCTCACCGATACCGTGCCAGGCACCTCCTACAGCCTGGTCTGGGCCGATGACGATCGGACGGTGTTCTACAACGTGCTCGACGAGGCCAACCGACCGTACCGCCTGTATCGCCATGTCGTCGGCACCGATCCTCGCCACGACGCGCTCATCTATGAGGAGAAGGACGATCGCTTCTTCCTCTGGGTGTATCGCACCCGCAGCGATCGCTTCATCCTGATGGATCTCGAGAGCGCCGTGACCTCCGAGGTCTGGTTCCTCCCGGCCGGCGATCCCGAGGGCGAGCTCCGGCTGGTGGAGGCGCGGCGGCAGGGGGTCGAGTACGACGTGGAGCACCACGACGATCGCTTCTTCGTCCGCAGCAACGAGGACGCCATCAACTTCGCGCTGTACGAGACGCCGGTGGCGAGCCCCTCGAGGGAGAGCTGGCGCGAGCTCGTTCCGCACCGCGAGGACGTGATGCTCGCCGATGTCCTGGCGTTCGCCGGCCACCTGGTGCTGCTGGAACGGCAGGACGGCCTGCCGCAGATCCGAGTGCGCCCCCTCGACGGTGGCGAGGAGCACATGATCGCGTTCGCGGACGCGGCCTACGACTGTTGGGCCGGGATCAACGAGGAGTTCGACACCACCAGCTTCCGCTTCGGGTACTCCTCGCTGGTGATGCCGGCGTCGATCTTCGACTACGACCTGGTCACTCGCACCCGCGAGCTCAGGAAGCGCGAGCTCGTGCGCGGGTACGACTCGAGCCGGTACGCCAGCGAGCGGATCTTCGCCATCGCCGACGACGGCACGCGGATCCCCATCTCGCTGGTCCATCGTGTCGATACGCCGCGCGACGGGAGCGCGCCGCTGTTCCTTCACGCCTACGGCGCGTACGGCTTCGTTCACGCGCCCTCCTTCGCGCCCAACTGGGTGTCGCTCCTCGATCGGGGCCTGGTGGTGGGGATCGCGCACGTGCGAGGTGGCGGTGAGATGGGCCGCCCCTGGAAGGAGGCCGGGATGCTCGGCCGGAAGCTGAACAGCATCACCGACGCCATCCGCTGCGTCGAGGCCCTGATCGAACGAGGGTACACGTCGCCCGATCGGGTGGGGATGATCGGGCATAGCGCCGGCGGCATCGTGGTGGGCGGCGCGATCAACATGCGGCCCGATTTGCTGCACGCGGTGATCGCGGACGTGCCGTTCGTCGACGTGGTCAACACGATGCTCGACGAGACCCTCCCGCTCACGGCGGTCGAGTGGGAGGAGTGGGGCAATCCGAGGATCGAGCAGGACTACCGCACGATCCTGGCGTACTCGCCGTACGACAACGTGAAGGCGCAACGCTATCCGCACCTGCTCGTGCTGGCAGGGCTCAACGATCCGCGGGTCGGCTACTGGGAGCCGGCCAAGTGGGTGGCCAAGCTTCGCGACCTCAAGACGGACGACAACCTCCTCGTGCTGAAGACCAACATGGACGCCGGTCATGCCGGCGCGACCAATCGTTACCTCCGCCTCCGCGAGCGCGCGTTCGAGTACGGCTTCCTGCTCGATCGCTTCGGGATCACCGAATGACCGAGCTCAACGATCCGGCGTCGATCCGCCGATACATCGAGGCGAACGCGTCGCGCCTGGATCCGGGATCGCGCTACGTTCAGGAGCTGCTCGAGCTCGCCCGCACGAATCCGGATCCCGTCCAGCTGGAGCGTCGTCTCGAGGCGGGTTGCCGCGGCCAGCGCCACTCGGGACGCGAGGTCTTCGCGCGCATGACCCTGGCGGAGAAGCTGCTCGCCAACCTGATCACGCCCGAGACGACGCTGTTTCGCTTCAACGAGGGCGAGATGGAGGCGATCGACCGCCACCTCCTCCCCCACCTGGCCGGCCGGCAGGCGAGGATCCTGATCGTTCCGTGCTCGCACGGCGAGGAGGCCTTCACGATCGCCGCCTACTTTCTCAAGGTCGGGCTCGATTTCCGGATCGACGCGTTCGACGTTCAGCCGGCGCTGGTCGAGGAGGCGCGCTCGGGCCGGCTCACGTTCGGCTACCCGGCCGAGTTTCTCTCCGCGCCCGGATACGTCTCCACCACCGTGCTCGATCGGATCACTTTCGCGGTCGGTGACGCCTTCGCGCTCCCGCTGGCGGACCAGCGCTTCGACCTCGTGCTCTGCCGGAACTTCGTCGGGTACTTCGTCGAGGCCACCGCGGTGGCGCTCGTCGAGAAGCTGCGCCTCTTGACCGCCGCCGACGGCGTGCTGTTCCTCGACGGCTTTTGCGTGGCGAAGCTTCCGGCGATCGAGCGACACCTCGAGTCCAAGGGCGCCCGGAAGCTGTTCGGACGGCCGGCGTACGTTCAGCCGGACCCGGGCGCTTGAGCCTTGTCCAGGCGGGCCGCCTGATGGATCTTGAGCGCGTGTGTCGCAACATCCGTACGCTGTTCAACTTCGAGCCGCCTGCGACCGACGAAGAGGTCCGCGCCGCGGCGTTGCAGTACGTACGAAAGGTGAGCGGGACGACGAAGCCCAGCCGCAAGAATCAGGCGGCCTTCGACAGCGCCGTCGATGCGATCGCCGCGATCACCGGCGTGTTGATCGGTTCGCTCGAGACCGAGGCGCCTCCCAAGGACCGCGACGAGGAGAAGATGAAAGCGAAGGCCCGGGCCGCTCAGCGCTACGGTTGACCGATCCCCAGGTCGATCTCCTCCGGCTCGTCCTCGAACCATGTGCCGTTGAACCGGAGCGCGGTCCGCGCGGGGAGCCCGCGCCGATGCTTGGCGAGCGCGAGCTCCAGCGTGCTCCAGCCAGCGGTGATGCGCGGCCGGCCGGGTGCGAGCACGATCAGCGCGTCCAGCTCGGCCGCCGTCCTCGTTGCGACCCCCAGCCAGGTGGCGAGCTCGGAGGGCGCACCGCGGAGGACGTGGGGAGGGATGAAGCCGTTGACCGACTCGGGGTTCGCGGGCGCCAGCACCAGCAGCACGGCAGTCTCGAAGCGCAGCGCCATCCGTCGGGCGTGGTCGAGATCGGGCATGGCCTGGTCGACGACGTGGAGGTGCCCGGGTGGATCGTCCGCGAGCGTCAACCGCGGAGGGAGCGGTGGCGGCGACGCGTGGTGATCGATCCAGCGGGTGTGGGTCCGCAGACCCTCGAGGCGCGCCGACAGCTCGCGCGAGCTCAGGTGGGGCGCCCAAAGCGAGACGGGCCGATCCTGCTCCAGGCCGCCAGCGGCGATCTGCAAGGCGAGTTGCGTCTTTCCGCACGCGATGGGGCCGGTGAGGCCGTAGACGCCCGGGAGGAGATCGCCCTCCAGCGCCTCTCTCAGCGCGCGCCAGGGCAACGGGAATCGCTCCACGCGCCGATCGTGGAGAGGGCCGGAGGGCGAGTCAACTGAGCAGGGCGTCGAGGAGCCGGCGTTGATCGAGGAACGGCGTGCGATCGGGTGGTCCGTCAGCGTGCAGGAGCTGGACGTCGCCCGCGTCGGCGCCGAGGCGAAGGATCGTCGAGGAGCGCGTGCCGTAGCGATGCTCGTGGACCAGCACGTTGACGCCGTCGAAGCCGTTGTCGGCGCGAGTGGCGAGGAGCTCGATGAGCGCGCGGTCGTCCGGGGCCGAAGCGGGCGCTCCCAGGCGGTCGCGGATCAGAGCCTCACGCGTGGTGGGTGCGGCGTCGAAGCTGCGCTCGGTGACGATGGTGAGGCCGGGAGCGAGTGATACGCGGTGGAGGACCACGCCGTCGCTCCAGAGCACCACGGCGTGCCGGCGGTCGGCGACGAAGAGGTGAAATCCGGCGAACGGGCGGACGTCGAGCTGGGAGAAGGCGTCGTCGATCTCGGCGGCGCTTCCGGCGGCGAGCGCGTCCAAGACCAGGAGGCCCCGCGAGCGCTGCGCGTCGGGCTTGAAGGCAAGATGGCGATTCGTGATCCCGACGAACGTCTCGACGTCATTGAGGCCGAGCCAAGTGCCGCCGGCAGACAGATCGGTGGGCGCGATCATCCGCCGTCCGTGCGCCTCCCGCAGCGAGGGCGCGGCGGACGGCCGATCGAGCCGCTCGTCCCGGTTGGCGGCGACGACCAGGGGAGCGCGCTCGAACATTCGCCACATGCCGATCAGCGTGCACATCAGGGACTCTCCTCGCGGAAGCGTTCCAGGAGCCCGTCCAGATAGTGGATCACGGCTCGCATCCACACGCCCTCGTGGTCCTGGACCTCGCTGTTGGGCGAGCTCATCACCACGAAGCGGGGATCCTTGCGCGACGGGCCCCAGCAGATCGGTGACATGTACGTGAACACGGCCACGGTCGGGACGTTCATCATGAATGCGAAGTGCATGGGCCCGGTGTCGTTCGTGACGACGGCATCGGCGGAGCGGATCAGCGCCAAGAGGATCTCGAGGTTCTTTTGAGTATAGTGCGAGGCGCCGTCGCCGATCTGCTTCGCGACCGAACGACAGAGCTTCGCCTCCGACGGTGCGCCGACGACCACGACCGATCCGCGGCGATTCTCGACCACGTGGCGGCCCACGCCGATGAAGCGCTCCTCTCCCCAGCGCTTCTCCTCCGTCACGGCGCCGGGGACCAGGAGCACGCGAGGGCGGCCGCTCCAGCGTTGCTCGGCGTCCTTCCGTGCCGTCGCCGAGATCGCAAAGTCGACCTCATAGTTGGGCTCGCGAACGCCCAGCGCGCGCAGCGGGAGGATCAGATACTTCGACCAGTGCCGCTCGCCCTGGACGCGCGAGTCCACCGTTCCCCAGGTGAGGCCGGTGTCCCGCTCCTGCGGATGGACGAAGCCCAGGCGGGTCTCTGCGGCGACGAACCGGCGGCAGTCGACCTCGTCGCGAAGGGTGAGATCGACGGCGATCGGGTACTTGGCGAGCTTGGCAGCCAGCTGGTCGCTCTGCGCCTTCACCGGCTTGGAGCGCCAGCCGGGATCGTTTCGCGGCAGGACCAGCTCGTCGGGATAGATGATCAACCGGGTGGGGAGATCGACGTACTTCCAGATCCGCGATGCGTTCTTGCGCAGCACCACGCCGACGGACTTGGCGCCGGCGTCGAGCAGCGCCCGCACCGCAGGCGCCAGGAGCACGGCGTCGCCCAGAGCCGGAAACAGATAGAAGAGGACCACCGACCGGCCTTCGATCGCGATCGGCGGGCCGGGATCACCGTCCGGATCGAAGCGCTGGAAGCCGCTGCGCACTCGCCGGATGGACTCGATCAGACCCTTCACAGCAACTCGATATCACATCTGGTAGCATCGAAGCATGCGTCCCGCGGCGCTCTCCCTGCTGCTGGCCGCCTGTGCCTCGCAGATCCCGGTCGAGCAACAGGCGGCGTATTTCCGCTGTCCCGGGATCATCGTCGACGGCGCCTCCGAGAATCTTCAGCGTGCCGGCTACATCACCGCCTGGCGCGAAGGCGACCTCGGGGTCGAGACCCGGTGGACGAGCTTCACCATCGACCGGCGCGGCGATCGCCGAACCTTCTTCCTCCGCTACGTCGTCGAGGCGGCGAACGACGGCGTGACGTTTCAGCTGTTCGAGCGCTCCGACGACGCCCGCGGAGAGGCCCCATGGTCCAAGATCACGAACGCCCAGGTCGAGGAGCCGGCGACGCGACGCCTGCTGGAGAAGCTGCGCGGTGACGTCTGTGGCACCGACGGGCTGTTCTTTGCCGCCACCTCAACCGCGGGGTAGCTCCCAGCGCTTGCGCAGTCGTCGCGCCGCCTGCCGGGAGACCGGGACCTCGCCGCCGCCGTCGACGTGCGCCGTGTAGCCTCCCGCCTCGTTGGGCTCGAGCCGGAGGACGCGCTCGAGGTTGAGGAGGGCCCGGCGGTGGACCCGCTCGAACGACGCGCCCAGGCGTTGCTGGAGATCGGCGATCCTGAAGTCGGTCACGAACGCGCCGCGGTCGGTGTGGAGCGCAACCGTCTCGCCCTCGATCAGCGCGAACAGGACCTCCCGGGGCTCGACGAGCACCAGACCCCTGCGGGTCGAAACGCCGATCCGTGGCGCGCCTCTCGAAGGAGGCCTGCGCCGCTCGCGGACGCGCGCGAGCGCCCTGCTCAGGCGCGCCGGTTCGACGGGCTTGAGCAGGTAGTCGATCGCGCCGCCGTCGAACGCCTCGACCGCATAGCGATCGTGTGCGGTCACGAAGACCACCGACGGCCCGCCGTCGTCGATCAGCGCGAGCGCCTCGACACCGGAGAGCGCCCGCATCTGGACGTCGAGCAGGACCAGATCCACGCCGCCCTGCTCGACTCGTCGCGGCAGCTCCACGCCGTCCTGGAGCTCGCCAATCACCTCGACGTCCGGGACGGCCTCGAGCAGACGACGGAGCCGCTTGCGGGCCTGGAGCTCATCGTCGACGATCAGGATCTTGAGCTCCTCGCTCATCCGCTCACTCCCGTCAGCGGCAATCGCAGCGCGACCCGGGTGCGCTCGCCCTCCCGTCTGATCTCGAGCCGGGCGCGGGCTCCGTAGGCGAGGGCGAGCCGCTTCTTCTGCGTCGTCAATCCGTGGCCCTCGGGTCGTTCACCCGCGAATGGTCCCGGGTTGGTCAGCTCGATCGCCAGCTGATCGCCCACGACCGCCGCGGTGAGCTCCACCCGTCCCCGGTGGCCTGCGCCTGGGCCGTGCTTCATCGCGTTCTCGGCCAGCGGGAGAAGGAGCATGGGAGGGATGTCCACGCTCGGAAGATCGCGCGGGATCGAGAGAGAGGTCTCGAAGCGATCGGGATCGCGGATCCGGTGGAGCGCGAACAGAGCTTCGACCAACTCGAGGTCGCGGAGCAGCGGCCACGAGGCCCGCTCGACGCCGGCGAGGATCTCACGAAGGATCGACGACAGCTGCAGGATCGCGCGCTCGGCGACCTCCGGATCCTCACGGCACCATTCCGCGATGGCGTTGAGGGTATTGAAGAGGAAGTGCGGATCGAGGTGGTTCTTCAGCGAGACGAGCTGCGCGTCCTCGGCGCGGCGGCGCTCCAGGCGCCATCGCTCCTCCAGCTCGATGTCGCGCGCCAGGCCGAAGCCGCCCACCCAGAACAGGCAGCTCACGACCAGGTTGTTGACGCCGTTGGCGAGGAAGGTGGTGCCGATCCCGAGCCGATGCGGGATGACGTACGCGATCAGCGGGCTGACCCCGCCGAGCGCCACGTAGGTGAGGAGGCGCAGCGCACTGGGCGTTGCGCCGGCGGGGAAGAGACGGCGAAACGCATACGGCGCGACCAGCAGGAAGAACGCGATCACCGCGAGCGCCACGGATACCGATTCGATCGCCGGCTGATCGCTGAAGCGATGCTGGGCGACGATCATCGGTAGGGCGATCACGGCGATGGGGACGAGACGGCGGGGCGCGAGCAGCGCGTCGATGGTGTGAACGAAGAGACCAGCATGCGGTCGAGGCCCCGATCCGGGATCGAGCCGATCAACGAGCGAAGCCGGGCGAGGCAGGGGAGGCGGCACGGGATCGACTCCTCCTCGTCGTCCGGCTCGTGGGTGCGCACGATCGGCGGACGCCGGGGTGTGAGCTGCTGGAGCCGGCGGGCCAGATCGTTGAGCGAGATTGGACACGTGCCTCCCACGTTGACGGCGCGCCCGTGGGCGGCCGTCGTCCCCATCAAACGCACGAGGATACGGGCTGCATCCTCTACGAACAGGAAGGCGCGCTCCTGGCCGCCGGTCCCAAAGACGCGCAGCGGGCGGTTCTTTTGGGCGGCCGCGAGCAGGCGGCCGAACGGCCGGTGTCGGGGTGCGCACGGACCGGCCAGATCGAACAGACGCGCGATCACCACGCGGATGCCCCGGTCGAGGGCGGCCCGCTCCACGAACAGCTTGGTGAGGACGAACGGCGAAGCGGTCGGCGGGAGCACCAGGGGATCGGTCTCACGAGCGACGCCGCAGACGGTCCGACCGTAGACCTCGGCGGCCGAGGCGATCAGGAGCGGACGGTCGAGGGCCGCACACGCATCGAGGAGCGGCTCCGTGAACGCGAGGTCAGCGAACGCGCGCGAGGCCGGGGCGCGCGGGTCGGAGGTGCCCGCCAGGTGAATGACCCGGTCCGCCGCCCGGATGCGCCCGAACAGCCGATCGGGATCGAGCTCCGGCCCGGCGGTGAGGATCCTGTCGCCGTCGGCGATCAACGCCCGCACGAGATGAGCGCCGAGGAATCCGGTCGCGCCGGTGACCAGCGTTCTCATCACCTCACCTCACCGCCGGCGCGCGGCGAGCCGCCGGGAGCACGCGATCGCGTACGCTCGACAGCAGCTCGGTGAAGTTGACGTACGCGGTTCGAACCGGGATCCCGAGCGCACGAAGAGTCGCCCGATGATCGAGCAACACGGTCAAACACGCCGCCGTCCCCACCGCCGCCCATGCGACCCGAAACAGCCATCCTCGCAGCACCGACGTGGCCTCGGTCCTGAAGAAGTCGACGTGAAAGTCGAGGTGGTCCCGCTCGTCCCGCGCGATCTCCTCCAGGGCCCGCCCGATCTCGCCCCCGAGCGCCCCGGCGATCAGCCCATAAAACGTGATCCCGATGACCTCCGCCGCCAGCAGGACCAACAGCTTGAGCCGCACCCCCGCCAGCCGCCGCCCCCAAACGAACAATCGGTCCGTCCAGGTCGCCGCCAAGATCTCCCCGTCCAGCGCCCGCACCGCGCCCGCCAAGATGCGCGCATGCCGCCCCTCCTCGGCGATGAAGAGTCGGAGCGCCCGCCGATACGTATCGTCGATCCCCTGGAGCTCCACCCGGTCGATCTCCTTCGCGATCCGACCCTCCCCTGCCTCCCCCCGCTGAAACACCGCCAGCGACCGCGCCACCCTCACCCGCACCTCCGAGTCGACCTCGACCCGACCGACCTCAGGCAACGGCCGCGCCGCCGTCCGTTCGAAGTGGGCGAGCCATCCGGCCCATGAAGAGCGCTGCATCGTGCATAGGAAACCGCGAGAGACCGGCGGGTGAGCCCGGGATCGGGGCGAACGGTCGGTTCGTGGCAGTGAGCGGTTGCGGGGCCTGGTCGGCGGCTTCGGAGCGTCGATGGGTCGCGGACGCTACGCGCCTCGGTACGAGCGGGACTCGCGCAGCTTCGCGGTCGGGTCGAGGTCATAGACGGCGAGCTCGGGGGTGGCGCTGTCGCCGCCGCGGAGGCCTTCGAGGGAGTGGCCGATGCCGGCGCTGACGTAGAGGTCCGACTGGGCGATGCGATACCAGCCGTGGAAGTAGCCGTTGAAGAGGCGGGAGACGGCTTCGGTCAGGACGGGGACGACGATCTGGCCGCCGTGGGTGTGGCCGGAGAGGATCAGGCGGCCGCCCTTCTCGGCGATGAGGTCGGCGGTGGCGGGGAAGTGGTTGAGGATGACGGACTCCTCGGGGCGTTGGACGCTGGAGAAGGCGCGGTCGACGTCGGCGTGCTTGGTGGTGCCGTCGTCGACGCCGACGACGTCGAGCGTGAAGCCGATGCCGTCGATGCCGCTGTTGCTGTTGGACAGGACCTCGGCGCCGCCCGCGATCAGCGCGGCGGAGACCTCGGGGGCGCCGGACCAGTGATCGTGATTTCCGAGGGTCGCGATGACCGGGCGAGGGAGGGCGGCGACATAGCGGCGTACGCGATCGACATGCTTGGTCGAGCGGTTGACGTAGTCCCCGGTGAGGGCGACCAGGTCGGGCTCGACGGCGTGGGCGATCTCGATCGTACGCTGGAGAAAGCGCTGCGGCGTGGTGGCGCCCATGTGGATGTCGGTGATGTGGAGGATCCGGAGCTTTCGCGGCCCGAGCCAGGGCACGCGGTGGCGCGTGATGCGAAGGCGCATGCGGTCGGCGCGGGCCGAACGCGAGACGGCGACCACGCCCGCGAACGCGCCGGCGGCCAGGAGGGATCGTCGAGAGAGGGGAGGCATCGGGAGGGAATCATAGCCGGTTCAGGCGGTCGTTTTCGCGTGATCCTGGTCTCAAAACGCTCGCGCTGCTCAAATGAGAGACGCGAAGGTCTTGCAGCCTACGATCCTTTTACAATCCATTGACCGCGCCCAGACCACTCGCGCGGTCGCGAACGGTAGCGTCCACGGCGAAAGGGGATCTCGATGAACCAACCCAAGTTCCTGGTCCTGTCGCTGCTGCTCGTGACCTGGTCGGCCTCCGAGGCGCGGGCGGAGCAGGTCGTGCTCGACGTCTCGCTCGGAAAGCCGGTGGTCCTGGCCGACAAGCCGCAGGTCGCGTACCTGAAGATCGGCCTCACCGGGAAGGAGCTCGCACAGGGCAGGGGCCGCGCGCCCATCAACCTCTCGATCGTCCTCGATCGATCCAGCTCGATGAACGGAGAGAAGATCGAGAAGGCGAAGGAGGCGGCGATGATGGTGCTCGATCGCCTCTCGAGCGAGGACATCGTCTCGATCGTCACGTACGACAGCGAGGTCGAGGTGCTCGTCCCGGCCACCAAGGTCAGCGACGTCGAAGCGCTCAAGGCGCGCGTTCGAGCGATCCAGCCCCGCGGGTCGACCGCGCTGTTCGCCGGCGTCAGCAAGGGCATCCACGAGCTCCGCAAGTTCCTCGATCGGACCCGCGTCAACCGCGTGATCCTCATGTCGGACGGCCAGGCAAACGTGGGGCCGAGCTCGCCGAACGAGCTGGGGCGGCTGGGGGCGGCTGCGGCCAAGGAGGGGATCTCGGTCAGCACGATCGGTCTCGGTCTCGGCTACAACGAGGATCTCATGGTCCAGCTGGCGCAGAGCAGCGACGGCAACCATGGCTTCGCGGCGACCGCGGAGGAGCTCACCCAGATCTTCAACTACGAGCTCGGCGACGTCCTGTCCGTGGTGGCGCAAGAGGTGAGCGTGAAGGTCCGGGTGCCCGACGGCGTGAAGCCGCTCCGCGTCCTCAACCGCATCGGTGAGATCCACGGCCAGGAGGTGGTGCTCTCGATGAATCAGCTCTATCAGAAGCAGGAGAAGTACGTGCTGCTCGAGGTCGAGCTCCCGGCCGGTGCCGAAGGGACCGCGAAGACCGTCGCCAACGTCGACGTCAGCTACGCCAACATGGACAACGGAGAGACCGAGCGTATCCATGGGACCGCGGGTGTCAGCTACAGCCGCCGTGAGAGCGAGGTGGCTGCGAAGGAGAACCGCGCCGTCATGATCGCCGCCATCGAGGCGCTGGCGGTGGAGCGCAACAAGGGCGCGCTCGCGCTCCGCGATCAGGGCCAGGTCCAGCAGGCCCAGAAGGCGCTGCTCGACAACGCCAGCTTCCTCGAAGAGAACGCCCGTCGCTACAAGTCGCCCCGGCTCAACGACTACAGCCAGGGCAACCGCGAGGACGCACACAACCTCAAGCAAGAGGACTGGAACAAGCAGCGCAAGCTGATGAAGAAGCGGGCGTACGAGCTCGACAACCAGCAGTCCTACTGATGCGGCGCCGCCTGATCGTCCTCCTCCTCTCGCTGGTGGTCCTCCCGCTGGCGGCGCTCGCGTACCTCGGGGAGAAGGCTTCTCACGACCGTCAGGCGGTGGCCGCCAGCCAGTTCCGCTCGCTCCTCGACGATCGCCTGCGCAACCTGGCTGCCTCGATCGCCGCGGAGACCGTGCACGTCGAGGGCGAGCTGTCGGCCGCGCTGAGCTCGGCGGAGATCTCCGCGCCCGCGCTGCGCGAGCGCTTGCGACACACGCCGCTCGCGTCGCAGCTATTCCTCCTGGATCCCGACGGCGCGCTCCTGTTCCCGCCGAACGACGCGACGCGAAGTGAGGAGGAGTCCGAGTTCCTCCGCCGCACCGCGCCGATCTGGACCCGGGAGGCGATCCTCTACGCTCCGCCGCGCCCGGAGCGCGCGAATACGACCACCGGGACCCCGGCGCACGCCAAGGGTCACGGAGACAGCGTGATCGATCTGGCGGCACGGGCACCGCGCGGTTGGATCCCGTGGCACTGGCGCGAGGGCGTGCGCTTCCTGTTCTGGCAGCGGCTTCCGGACGGCAAGGTGATCGGCGTCGAGGTCGAGCGTGTGGTCTTGCTCTCTCGGATCGTGGGAGCGCTGCCCGCGGAGGAGCTCGAAGAGGGCCGCATCCTGCTCGCAGACTCCCGCGGCGATGCGGTATCGCAGTGGGGCCGCTACGAGCCGGTCGCAGCCGCGGAGCCGGCCGCCACGGTCCCGCTCGCTCATCCGCTCGACGCGTGGCGACTCGAGTACTTCGCGTCGCCTGCGCAGCGCTCCGCGTTCCTCGAGCTCGACGGGGGGCCAGGAGCGCTCTACGGCTTCTCGGCGCTGGCGCTGGCGCTCCTGCTGCTCGGCGTCTATCTCTACCGCGAGCTCTCGCGGGATCTCCGGGAGGCTTCCCAGCGGGTGACGTTCGTGACTCAGGTCTCGCACGAGCTGAAGACACCGCTCGCCAACATCCGCCTCTACGCGGAGCTGCTGGAGAGCGAGCTCGCGGAGGACGAAGCCGTCGCCAGTGGAGTCGCGGACCGCCTCGCGGTCATCGTGTCGGAGAGCGAGCGGCTGACGAGACTGATCGATAACATCCTCACCTTCTCCAAGCACCGGCGCGGTCAGCTCCGGTTGGAGCCCAGGCCGTTCGCGCTGGACGAGCTGGTGCGACGCGTGCTCGCGCACTTCGCGCCCGCATTCGCCAGCAAGGCGATCGAGGCCTCTTTCTCGGGCGCGGCGCCGCGGCGGGTGCTGGCGGACCCGGACGCGGTCGAGCAGATCTTTGCCAACCTGTTGAGCAACGTGGAGAAGTACGCGGCCACCGGGCGCCGTGTCGAGGTGGCGACCGCACAGGCGAACGGCGTCGCGCGGCTGATCGTGGCCGACGTCGGGCCTGGCGTTCCGCGCGAGCATCGGGAGCGGATCTTCGATGCGTTCCACCGCGTGAGTGACCGGCTCACGGACGGCGTCACCGGCACTGGGATCGGTCTGGCCATCGCGCGCGAGCTGGCTCGCTCGTCGGGCGGTGATCTGGTGCTGGCGGAGTCGGAGCGGGGCGCGCGCTTCGAGCTGACGCTTCCGGTCATGGAGGGGGAATGAAGGTCCTGATTGCCGAAGACGATCCACACATGCGTCGGGGCGTCATCGAGATCCTCGAAGGCGAAGGCTATCGAGTCGTCGCCGCTTCCGACGGTGAGGAAGCGATCGCGCGGTGGAAGGAGGAGAAGCCGGACTTCGTCTGCCTCGACATCATGATGCCGAAGGTGAACGGCTATGACGTTTGCCGTCAGATCCGCGGCGTCGATCGAAGCATCCCGATCCTGCTGCTCTCCGCGAAGTCGGAGGAGATCGACAAGGTCCTCGGCCTCGAGCTGGGCGCGGACGACTACGTGATGAAGCCGTTCGGGATGAAGGAGCTGATCGCGCGCGTTCGGGCGATCAGCCGGCGCTGCTTTCGGGCGCAGCGAACCACCGCGGCGGTGAGTTTCGAGATCGGGGGCTGGTCGGTGAGCCCCGACGAGCTCCGGGCGCGCAGGGACGCGGACACGATCGAGCTGAGCTTGCGTGAGGTCCAGCTCCTAAGGGCCTTCTTTGAGAACCCGGGCGTGGTCTTGGATCGGGACCGCCTGTTTCGCGACTGCTGGGACGGCGCCGTCTATCCCAACAGCCGGACGCTCGATCAGCACATCTCCAAGCTTCGCAAGAAGATCGAGCACGACCCCAAGTCTCCGCGCATCATCCAGACGATCCACGGCGCCGGCTACAGGTACGACTCCTGACTCCTGTACTCCGGGGCAGCTGTGGCTTCTCTCCACCTGAGCTACCATCCGGCGCGTGGTTCTGGCAGCAACGCACTGGGAAAAGGCAGATCTGAAGGCCATGCATCTCTTGGTGGTCGATGATGATCCGATTGCACAGCGATCCGTGGCGCGTGTGCTCGAAGCATGTGGCGCGGTGGTGGTGACCGCGGACTCCGTCGAGGCCGCCGTCCAGATCATCACCGGGACGCGGCCCTTCGACGCGGCGATCGTCGATTTTCAGCTGGTCGATCAGACCGGCCTCACGATCATCTCGCGCTTGCGCTCCGGTGATCGTCCGTGCTGCGCCCTGATGATCACGGGCGACATCGATCAGGATCGCGGCGTTCAGGCGATCGCGGCGGGCGCCGATGACTTTCTGATCAAACCGTTCGTCGCCGAGGAGCTGATCGGTGCCGTGGTCAAGACCGTGCGTCAGACGCGACGGTGGCGCTCGAGGTTGAACGGTCGCCCGAGCGCGGCGAACGTCGGCACGACCGATCCGCTCGGGCTCCCGCAGTACGACGCCTGCGTCGAGGAGTTGGTCCGGCTCGGGAACCTCTCGAGCCGAGAGCGTCAAGTCCTCGAGCAGGTGTTACTCGGCAAGACGAATCGCGAGGCCGGCAAGTCGGTGGGGCTCACCGAGCGCACCGTGAAGTACCACATGGCGGGGATCCTCCGGAAGTTCGGTGTCGGCTCGCGGAACGAGCTGATGCGCCTTCTCTTCCATCGGCAACACGATGGCGTCGTTGCACCGAACTGAGCTATTCTCGCCGGAGTGAAGGGCGCTGCTCAGCGCATCCTCTGGCTGACGGGAGTCGGGCACGCGTCCGCACACGCGTGGGAGCTGATCTTTCCCGCCGTCGCCGTACCGATGGCGCGCGATCTCGGACTGCCGTTCGAGGAGATCGTCTCGCTCTCGTTCGTCCTCTATCTCCTGTATGGACTCGGTGCGCCGCTCGCCGGCTGGGCCACCGATCATCTGGGGGCGCGCCGCGTCCTGGTGCTGTGCCTGCTGGGCGGAGGCGTCTCAGGCGCCCTCGTCGCATTCGCGCCCTCGATCCTGGTCGCGCGGTTCGCGCTGGGCGGGCTGGGCCTGGCGGCCTCGCTCTACCACCCCGCTGGGCTCACGCTCCTGTCGCATCATTTCGAGAAGAAGGTCGGCCGCGCTTTCGCGCTCAACGGGATGGCGGGCAACGTCGGTATCGGCTTGACGCCGTTTCTCGCCGGTCTGACGGCGTCGCTCGTCGGGTGGCGCTACGCCTTCCTGCTCCTGAGTCTGCCCGGTCTGGTGTTCGGCGCGATCTTTCTATTCGTCGCCGTGCCCGACGGGGTGCCGGTGTTCGAGCCGCGCCGACCGGAGGAGGCATCGCCCTCCGCGGTCGACTGGCGAGCGATCGTGTTGTTCGCGATCGCCGTGACCGCCGGCGGCCTCGCCTATCGGCTCCACACGCTGGTGATGCCGGCCCTGATTCAGGAGCGGATACCGATGCTGGCCAACCTGAAGGGCCTCCTCCCGGGTCTGACAAATTCCGACAACCTGGCGGCCACCGCGCTCACCAGCGTGGCCTACGGCTTCGGTATTTTTGGGCAGTGGGCCGGAGGAAGGATCGCCGATCGGCATCCGCTCCCGGCCTCGTATTTCTCATTCCACATGATCGCGGCCCCCGTCCTTGGGATTGCGGCGATCAGCAGCGGCGTTCCGCTCCTCCTGGCGCTGTTCATCTTCATGTTTTTCTCGATCGGAATGCAGCCCATCGAGAACAGCCTGATCGCGGCTCTCTCGCCGCCGGCATGGCGGGGTCGAGGCTTCGCGGCGAAGTTCGTCTTGTCGTTCGGCGTCGGCGCGATGGGAACGTACGTGGTCGGCTGGGTTCATCCCTTCGGCGGTTTGGGCGCTTCCTTGGTGGCGGCGACGGGGCTCGAGCTGGTGTTGTTGATCGCGGTGGGAGGGATCTGGGCACTCGATCGCTTGACCATCCGCCCGCCTCCGGCTTCCGCTTCGAGCGGATGAGCGGCGATGACAACGATCCGGATGATCCGGCGATCCCTTCTCATCTGATCCCGCTTCTCGGCGATCGACTGAGCGGAAGCGCCGCCGAGTCGCTGCGTTCGGTCTTGGGGAAGAAGGCGGTCGAGAAGCTGCGCACGGGCCGCGTCGGGCGGGCCATCAAGCTGTCGAGCTTCGCCATGAAGAGCGGCGGCAAGATGCTGCTCAGCAAGGTCAAGGCGGAGACGCAGAGCGCCGCGCAGATGGCGCTCGCCACGGAGATGCTGCGGACCTTCTCCGAGATGCGGGGCGTCACCATGAAGCTCGGCCAGATGCTGAGCTACCTCGATGACGCGCTCCCGCCCGAGGCGCGCAAGGTCCTGGCCGTGCTCCAGCGCGACGTCCCGCCGATGAGCTGGGACGCCGTCTCGTCTCAGGTGGAGAAGGATCTGGGCCGACGCCCGGAGGAGATCTTCCGCGAGATTGCGACGGAGCCGATGGCCGCGGCCAGCATCGGACAGGTGCACCGCGCGCTGCTCCCGGACGGCTCGCCGGTCGCCGTGAAGATCCAGTATCCCGGCATCGAAGCCGCGATGTCGGCGGACCTGAAGAACGCGCAGCTGCTCAGCCTGTTCCAGCGCATGTTCTTCTTCCGCACCGACACCAAGGCCATCATGGGAGAGCTGGAAGAGCGCTTCATGGACGAGTGCGACTATCGGAAGGAGGCCGAGTACCAGGAGGCCTACCGGGCACGGCTCGCCGGCCACCCGACGATCATCGTCCCTGAGGTACATGCGGAGTATTCGGGTCAGCGTGTCCTCACCACCACCTTCTGCGAGGGCAAGACGTTCTACCAGTGGCTCGACGACGATCCGGACGCCGAGGCACGCAGCCGCGCGACCGCGACCTTCTACCGCTTCTATCTGGGCTCCTTCTATCTCGACGGCTTGTTCAACTGCGATCCGCACCCCGGAAACTACCTGTTCCAGAGTGACGGCCGCATCGTGTTCCTCGACTACGGTTGCTCGCGGCGCTTTCCCGAGGAGCGACGCCTCGCCTGGATCGACCTCTGCAAGACCGTGTTCGAGGACGATCGCGCGAAGCTCAAGAAGCTCGCCAGCGAGATCGGGTTCTTCAAGGACGGCGCCTCCTATGACGAGGAGGCGTTCCGGGCCCTGATGCGCTACCTCTACCGGCCCTATCTCGAGGATCGCCCCTTCGACTTCGCCGAGCACCGCCCGGAGGACACGTTCCGGCGGATGTTCGTCGACAACCCGAACCTCTTCAAGCTGAACATGCCCGCGGACGCGGTCTTCCTGAACCGGATCGGGTTCGGGCTGGTGTCGCTCTTGGCGGAGGTCGGGTCGTCGCTCAACTGCCAGGAGTACGCGAACAGCTACTTTCGAGGCCTCGATCCCGATTGGCCGGACGATCCATATCGCTCGAAGACCAGCAGGTAGTTGTTGGCAGGCATCTCGATCGTCTTGAGCAGCCGGAAGGAGGCCGAAGCTGCCTGCTCCACCTCGCGCACGTCCCGGAGCCCCCAACTCTCGTTCCTCGCCCGGAGCGAGGCGTCGAACGCCCGGTTGGTCGGCGCGTTGAACTCGCCGTCGAGACGATACGGCCCATAGAGGAAGAGCCGCTGCTCGTCGTCGAGGAGCCCGGCGGCCTTGTCGAGGAGGCCGATCGTGGCGCTCCAGGGCGCGATGTGAGCCATGTTGATGCATACGATCCCACGGGTTCGGATCGGCGGCCATGCATCCTTGGTGGTGTCGAGGTCGAGCGGCGCGCGGACGTTCGAGAGCCCCGAGTGCTCGAGATACGCGAGGATGCTGATCCGGCACTCCGGATCCGGGTCGCTCGGCTGCCACATCAGATGCGGGAAACGGCGGGCGAAGTACGTGATGTGCTGTCCGCTACCGGATGCGATCTCGAGGATCACGCCGCGCGCGGGCAGCATGCTGTCGAGCACGTCCGCGATCGGACCCTTGTTCCGGTCCGCGGCGTCGCTGATCTTCTTCATCTCCGCCTCATCTTTTGCTTGTGTTCGTCGACGAACGTGCGCACGCGAGCAAACTCGTCGAACACCTCAGCCACCATGGCCTCGGCGCGGGCATGCTCTCCGTTTTTCATCCGTCCCTCGAGAGACGCAGCCAGCTCTCGCAGCCCGTCGGCTCCTACGTTGGCGCTGGAGCCCTTGATCGCGTGTGCGTCCTCCCGGATCTGTTTGTAGTTTCCCGCGGCCAGCGCAGCCTCGACCGAGCGAAGCTTCTCGTCGGTCTGCTCGACGAAGATCCGCAGGAGCTCGAGCTCGACCTCGAGATCGCCTCCGGTCGTTCGCGACAGCCGCTCCAGATCCACTGGAGCATTCCCGTTCGCGGCGCTCATGCGGGGCGCGATCAGGATAACACGTCATCGTATGACCACGGGCGCGCCCGCTCGAGTTGACCGGCCAGCGCGAACAGCGCTCCTTCGTCCCCAAAGCGCCCCAGGAAGTGGACGCCCACCGGCAAGCGCTCCGCGGTGCGATGCAACGGAACCGACATCGCGGGCTGCCCGCTGGCGTTGGCGAGGATGGTGAACGGCGCGAACAGGGCCGCACGTGCCAGCGGATGCAGCGGATCCTCGGGGGTGGGCTTGAACTCACCCAGCGGGACCGGCGGCTCGGCCAGGACGGGGGTCACCCAGGCGTCGTAGGTGACGAGGAAGCGCGCGAGCTCCCTCCCGACGCGCTGGAGGCGGGCGATGGCGGCAAGGTACTCGACCGCACCCAGCTGCTTGCCCATCTCGGCGAGCGCCAGCGTAAAGGCTTCCATCTCTTCGACGTTGCAATCCAACTTGCGAAAAATCTCCACGTCGACGGCGGTACCTGCCGCCCACAGCGCGATGAAGGCTCGGGAGATCTGAGCGGCGTCGAGCTTCGGGGCGGCCTCCTCGACGGTGTGACCGAGCTCCGAGAGGAGAGAGGCGGTGCGCTCGACGGCGGACTTGCACTCGGGGTGGATCGTCGCGCCGTTGATCGCCTCGACCGAGAAGGCGATCCGGAGGCGTCGGGGATCTCGCTGCACCTCCTCCGCATAGGGTCGCCAGGGCTTCGGCGCCACGTAGGGCGCGCCCAGATCGGCGCCCTGGATCGCGTCGAGGAGCCGCGCGCTGTCGCGAACGCTGCGGGTCACCGCGTGCTCGACGACCAGGCCGCCCATGATGTCCCCGACGTCGGGGCCGAGCGGGTTGCGCCCGCGCGTCGGCTTGAGACCGAAGACGCCGCAGCACGACGCCGGGATCCGGATCGAGCCGCCGCCGTCGTTGGCGTGCGCCATCGGCACCATTCCCGACGCCACCGCCGCCGCCGATCCGCCGCTCGATCCCC
This sequence comes from uncultured delta proteobacterium, assembly GCA_963803435.1. Classification (GTDB taxonomy): domain Bacteria; phylum Myxococcota; class Kuafuiibacteriia; order Kuafuiibacteriales; family Kuafuiibacteriaceae; genus CAWDML01. Next base: position 694,084 of record CAWDML010000003.1, read on the forward strand.
CGGTGGTGCGGGTGGTGTCCCAGGGGTTCAGGGCCGGCCCGAAGAGCTCGGGCTCGACGGTCGGCAGCAGCCCCAGCTCGCACGTGTTCGTCTTTCCCACCACCACCATGCCGGCGCGCTTGAAGCGCGTCACCAGCTCGCTATCGTGCTCGGGGACGTAGCCGCGTGCGGCCCTCGATCCCATCGACATCGGCACGCCCGCGTATGCGCTGAGGAGATCCTTGAGGAGGAAGGGCACCCCGGTGAACGGCCCCGTGGGAAGCTCTTGCGCGGCGAGCGCGCGCGCGTGATCGAACATCGGCGTCACCACGGCGTTGAGCTGCGGGTTGAGGGCTTCGATGCGTCCGATCGCATGGTCGACCAGCTCGACTGCGGTGATCTCTTTCTTCTCGACGAGCGTCGCCAGGGCGGTCGCGTCGAGCGGGAGCAGCTCGTCCACGCCCGGACCGTTCCATGCATCGATGTTGGGATCAACACGGACGCTCAGCCGGTGTTGCGCATCCCCTGAGCGACACCGTTGAGCGTGGTCCCCAGCGCGTTGTCGAGGAGCTCGCCGGACTCACGACCGCTCCGCTTTCGCGACAGCAAGCTGACTTGCAAGAGCGACAGCGGATCCACGTAGGGGTTCCTGAGCGCGATCGCGGCCTCCAGCATCCGGTTGCTCTCGAGCAGCCGCCGGTGCCGGCGCACTTCCAGCACTCGGGTGACCGTCAGCTCGAACTCGGCGCGGAGCTGGGCGAACAGCGCGGCGTCGGCGCCCAGACGTTCGACGTACAGCGCTGCGATCTCGATGTCTGCCTTGGCGCAGACCATCTCGATCTTGCCCAGCAGATCGTCGAAGAACGGCCAGTGCTCGGCCATCTCCTGCAGGAGCGCGAGCCCGCTCGGCTCGCGGGCGACGACATCGAGCGCGGTGCCCAACCCGAACCAGGAGGGCAGCATGAACCGGATCTGCGTCCAGCCGAACGTCCACGGAATGGCGCGGATGCCCTCCATGCTGCCCTTGCCGCGCTCTCGGTACGCAGGGCGCGATCCGAAGTGCACGTGGGCGAGCTCGCTCACCGGTGTGGCCTTCTGAAACAGCGCGAACAGCCGGGAGTCCTCGTGGACGAGCGCGTGGTAGCTCGGGAGCGCGAGCGCAGCCAGCCGATCCATGGTCTCGCGGTAGAGCGCGATCCGCTCGGGGGCCACCTCGGTGCGCCAGTCGAAGACGGTCGCCCAGAGCATGCCTGTGATCATGACCTCGAGCGTGCGCTCGGCGATCGGGAGGAGGCCGAACTTCTGCGAGATGACCTCGCCCTGCTCGGTGATCTTGATCCGCCTGCGGACGGTGCCGGGGGGAAGCGCCGTGAGAGCGCGGAAGACGGGCGAGCCGCCGCCGCGACCCACAGTGCCCCCTCGGCCGTGAAAGAGCGTGAGCTCGACGCCGTGGCGATCGGCGACCTGTGTCAATCTCTCCTGCGCCTGGTAGAGCGCCCAGGAGGCGGCCACGATACCGGCGTCCTTCGCCGAGTCCGAATACCCGAGCATCACCTCCTGGTGCATCCCGCGGGCCTTCAGGTACCGCTGATAGACGCGGTTCTCGAACAGGCTTCCCATGACCGCGGGCGCAGCCTCCAGATCGCGCTCCGTCTCGAACAGCGGCACCACGTCGAGTCGAGCGAGCGGCGGTTCGCCGGCGAGGTCGATCAGCCCGGCCTCGCGCCCGAGCAAGAGGACGCGCAAGAGGTCATCCGCCGAGCGGGTCATCGAGATCACGTACGTGCAGGCGGCGCGCTCGCCGAAGCGATCCTGGACGGTGCGGATGGTGTGAAAGACGTCGATCGCTCGGCGCGTCGCTTCGTCGAGCGGGACGTGGGGCGCGAGCAGCGGGCGCCGGCCGGTGAGCTCGCGCTCGAGCATCGCCGTGTCGAAGCGGGGTAGGCCGATCGTCTCGGCGATCCGATCGATCGTCCGCGTGTGCACCTCCGAGTCCTCGCGTACGTCGAGTAGGCAGCCTGCGAAGCCGAGGGTCTCGACCTCGTAGATCAAGGGGTCGATCATCGTCCGCACCGAGTGCTGGGCGTTCGCCTTCTCGAGCACCCGCTGCGTGAGGCGAAGATCGTCGAGGAGCTCGCCGGCGTTCGCGTAGGCGGCCGGCCCGGGCGCGGCACGCTGGGAGAGCCGGCCCAGGACGAAGCTGAGAAAGAGGCGCAGCGGCTCGTCGACGTCGCGGCGCCGGTTCGTCTCCCAGACGCTGGGGAGCAGCGCGCGCCCGCGCTCGATCGCGGCCCGGAGCTCGGGCGGCTCGGGGGCGATCCGGTTCGAGACCGAGAGCCGCACGATCAGATCGGTGACCTTGCGCTGGTAGTGCTCGATCAACGCGAGCGCCGAGCGCTCGGCCGCGGCCTCGGTCACCGCAGGCGTCACGAAGGGGTTGCCGTCGCGATCGCCGCCGACCCAGCTCCCGGGCGGGATGCGGAAGGAGATGTCGAGCGGCTCATCGAAGGTCTCCTCGAACGCGCGGCGGAATCCGTCGCGGACGCGCGAGGCGGCTTCGAGCAGTCGATCTTCGAGATACCAGACGACGCTGCTGACCTCGTCGAGGACGCTCGGACGATCGCGCCGCACCTCGGCGGTCAACCAGAGGAGCTCGATCTCGGAGAGGATCGCCTCCTCCAGGCGCGTCCGCTCACGCTCGGAGGCCGTCTCGCGGATCGAGCAGGGCGTCGGCCACCCGCGCCTGGAGCTCGAGCACCGTGCGGCGGGTGGCCTCGGTGGGATGCGCGGTCAGCACCGGGCGGATCTCGAGGCGGTCGAGGAGACGGCGGACCTCGTCGGCGCTGCGCCCGCTCTCGGCCAGGCGCTCGAGGGCCCAGCGCGGTGAGCCGGGCTGCGGGGCGACGCCGCGCTGCTGTTGATACGCACGCCGCCGGCGCACCCGATGGACCTGCTCCGCGGTGTTGATGAGGAAGAAGAAGAGCGTGAAGGCGCGCGCCACCCGGCTGGCCGTCTCGAGGGGGAGGGCGTCGACCTGTTCGAGGAGCGAGGAGAGCGTGGGGGCGTCGGGGGCCTCGCGACGCCGGGCACGGCACGCCACCCGCAGCGTCTCGACGGCCTCGAAGGTGGCCTCGCCCTCGACCTGCCGGATGACGCGGCCGAGACCCGAGGCGAGGAGACGGACGTCTTCGTGGAGGGGGCGATCCTCGGCCCGGACCTCGATCATGGAGGCTGCATACCACGAGCCGCGCGGAAGGTCGGGCTCAGGCCGCCAGCAGCTCGCTCGCGTCGATCTCCGGCGCCGCCTTCTCGTTCTCCCAGACCAGCAGGCCGAGCTCCGCGTAGTATGGACGGATGCGGTGAGACAAAAGGCCGATGCGCTTCAGGTTCGGCACGATGCGGCGGAACATGTTGGTGCGGAAGCGCGCCATGAACTTCGACTCGAGGACCAGCCGGTCCCAGGCGGCCCGGCGCATGATGTGGCCGTAGTACTCGTCGTAGAACTCGTGGGAGAGGAAGCGGTTGCGCATCAAGAGCGAGGTCTCGAACGCCCAGTCCTCCCGCTCGTGGCGCTCCTGGTCAGACAGCTCGTGCTGGTAGTGATCGCGGAGCGCCAGGACGCCGAAGTGAACGTGCCGCGCCTCGTCGGTGATCACGTACCTGAGGAGGTTCCGCAGCAGCGGCTCCGCCGTGTTCTGGCGCATGGTCCCGAAGGCGCCCAGCGCCAGGCCTTCGATCATGATCTGCATGCTGAGGAACTTGATGTCCCAGCGGGAGTCGCTCATCAGCGCGTCGATCAGGACGTAGAGGTTGTCGTTGATCTGGTAGAGCTTCTCCATCTTCTCGATCAGGTAGCGGTGAAAGACCTCGACGTGGCGGCCCTCGTCGACCACCTGGGTCGATCCGTAGAACTTGCCGTCCATCCAGGAGATGGCCTCGGTGAGCTGGCAGGCGGCGAACAGCGCGCCCTGCTCGCCGTGGAGGAACTGGCTCAGCATCCAGGAGAGCAGGTCCTTCTTCTGGCGCTCCTGCTCGCGGCGCGACAGCCGTCGATACTGCGCGATGTCGGAGAGCGGCAGCAGCTCGTCCATCACCAGCGTGTGCTCGCGATCGTGCGGATCGACCGTGACCGACCAGTCGAGGTCCGTCTCGCCGTTCCACTGCGATCGCTTGGCGGCGGAGTAGAGGTGGGCGAGCTCGGGCTTGTCGCGCGTGTAGAGGGTATCGAAGATCGCAGCGTACTCCGTCGGAAGATCGACCTTGCCGGTCTGCTTGGCCCGCTGCATCAGAAGCCCGCGGTAGGCCGGTCCGAGCAGGCTCTTCAGGACCCGCACGTTCTTGACGCGGACGGCGTCGCGCAGCGTGCCTGCGCTCGCGGTCAGGTTGTTGAGCAGCCTGATCGGGTTCATCCCGTTCCTCCCAGAAAGAGGACGCGCGCGATGGCGGGCGTCCGGTCGATCGGACCCCAGAGCTCGGACTTGAGGGATCCGGTGGCGGCAGCCTTGACGAACGAGCCCGCGACCAGCTGGAGCAAGGCGTCCTGCACCGGGACGCCCTCCGGGACGACGTCGCGCCCCTGATCGCGGATGAAGCGCTCCACCAGACGGAGGAGCGGAACGCCGGCGGAGAGCAACAGCTCGTGGCCGGGGCCGCGGCCGTCGAGCACCTCCCGGAGCACGAGCCGCGCAGCGGTGGGACGGCCCTCGAGGAAGCGGACGAAGTTGGTGAGCACGGCGTCGAGCTTGGTGCCGAAGCCGCCCTCGGCCCCCAGCCCGTCGCGGATCGCGCGGCCCAGATCGATGAAGACCCGCTGCACCACGGCGCAGTAGAGCGCGTGCTTCGAGCCGAAGTGATAGAGCAGGGAGGGCCGGCTGATCCCGGCGCCCTCGGCGATCGACTGCAGCTTCGCCCCGTCGAATCCCGCCTCGGCGAACGCTTGCTCGGCGGCCGTGAGGAGCCGGTCCGAGGTCTGGACCTCGCCTTCCACCACTCTCGGCCGGGCCATCGAGGATCCAGCTTATCTACTCGTGAGTAGATAAGGCAAGGGGCTTGAGCCGGGTCTCGCGGCGTGCTCGGCTCGGCCGATGGCGGATCTGAAGATCACGGATCACGAGGTCGGGAACGGCAAGGAGGCCGCAAACGGCAGCAAGGTGTCGGTCCACTACACCGGGACCCTGACCGACGGCTCCAAGTTCGACTCGAGCTTGGACCGGGGCGATCCCTTCGACTTCGTCCTCGGCAAGGGGATGGTGATCCCGGGATGGGAGCGCGGCATCGCCGGCATGAAGGTCGGCGGCAAGCGGCGCCTCGAGATCCCGCCAGACCTCGGCTACGGGCCGCGCGGCTTTCCGCCGGTCATCCCGCCGAACGCCACGTTGATCTTCGAGGTCGAGCTGATCGACGTGAAGTGACCACTGCGGCCGACATCGAGCTCGAGTTCTACGAGAAGTTCTTCATCGAGCAAGGGATCGAGCCGTACCCGGTTCAGGAAGAAGCGTTCACCAAGATCTTCGCCGGCGAGAGCGTCCTCGTCACGGTGCCGACCGGTACCGGCAAGACGATGATGGCCAAGGCCGGGATCCTGCGCGCGCTCCGGACCGGCAAGCGCGCGATCTACACCACGCCGCTGCGCGCGCTCACCGAGGAGAAGTATCGCGAGCTCTGCGTCGACTTCGGGACCGAGCAGGTCGGCTTCGCCACCGGCGACTACAAGGTCAATCCGGACGCGCCCATCCAGGTGCTGGTCGCCGAGATCCTGTGGAACCGGATCTACTCGGACCACGCGAACATGCCGGCCGAGATCGTCATCATGGACGAGGGCCACTACTTCAACGATCCCGAGCGCGGCTATGTCTGGGAGCAGTCGATCATCGGGCTTCACCCGGAGTCGCAGCTGGTGATCCTGTCTGCGACGGTCGGCGCGGCCCAGCCCTTCTGCCAGTGGTGCTACCTCACGCGGCAGGTGCCGATGGAGCTGGTGAAGGCGACCGAGCGAAAGGTGCCGCTCTACCACCGCTTCGAGGAGTCGTACCTGATCGAGAAGGTCCGCGAGCTGTACGACGCCGGCGAGTATCCCGCGCTCGTCTTCTGCTTCTCCCGCGGGAGTGCTTCGAGCGCGCCGCCTCCTCCGGAGCTGCCCGCGCTTCGTCAGCAACGACGAGCAGGCGGAGGTCGAAAAGAGGACGAAAGGGATCCTGCTCGAGTCGGGGCTCGGTCCCAGCCTGGGAAAGCTGCTGACGCACGGCATCGGCGTCCACCACGCCGGTGTGCTCCCCGCTATCAACGGCTGGTCGAGCAGCTCACCGCTCGAGCGGCTGCTCAAGTTCGTGGTGACCACCGAGACCATCGCCGCCGGGATCAATCTGCCGGCGAAGCGGGTGGTGTTCCCGTCGCTGCGCAAGTACATCAAGGGCGAGGCTCGGCTCCTCACCCCGGCCGAGTACCACCAGATGTCGGGCCGGGCCGGTCGCCCGCAGTTCGACACCGAGGGCATCGCGATCACGCTCGCGCCGGAGGAGGTGGTGCAGGAGTTCCGCAAGGAGATCCGCGATCTCAAGAAGCGCGGCGTGATGGTCGACGAGGCGCGGATCAAGCAGAAGCACTACCACCGCGCCAAGACGGAGGCGCGCGCGCGGAAGGAGGTGATCTGGGACGCCGAGATCCACCAGAAGCTGGTGTCCGGCGAGCCGGCGCCGCTTCGGAGCCGCACCCAGATCAGCGCCGAGCAGATCCTGGCGATCGGGCTGCCCGACCTCGCCGAGGAGTCGCTGCCCGGCGAGGCGCTGCTGGCAGAGGAGCGCAGAAAGGCGATCGAAGCGGCCAAGGCGCGCGGTGAGGAGATCGTCGACGAGGTACCTCCGGCCGAGGAGGGGCGCCCGCCGCCGCGCCCGCTCGAGGAGGCGCCCTATCGCCGGCTCAACATCCGCACCGTGATCGATCACCTCCTGTTGCCGGATCACAAGAAGTGGGAGGCGCACAAGCGCCTGGCCATGATCACCAGCAACCTGAAGGCGCTGGGCGTCCTCGACGCGCACGGCCGCCAGCAGTCCGGCGAGATCATCGGACAGATCCGCGGCATGGACGGCGTGTTCGTCCACTACGCGCTCGCCCACCACGACATGACGCCGGAGCTCTACCGGCAGATGGTCGAGTATCTGGTCGATCACGAGGTCATCCAGCGCATCTTCGACAAGCGAATCCTGGCCAAGGTGAAGGACTGGATCCGCGAACGGCTCCGCGAGGCGCGTCGCGAGAATCCCCAGGTCGCCTGGGAGGACATCGAGGAGGAGTACTGGCGCGAGCACCCGCGCGAGCTGCTGCCGATCGAGCTGATCCATCAGGAGTTCACCGCGAAGATCCCGCACCCCGAGCTGCACGGCGGCAAGCAGGCGAAGGCCATCTGGGCGGAGATGCAGGACGAGGCGCTCTCCTTCGTCGAGTTCATCGAGAAGCACCAGCTCGACGAGGAAGAGGGCAGCCTGTTCACCTATCTAGCGCGCGTCATGAAGGGCGCGCGCATGCTCAAGGAGGTGACGGGTATCGAGGCGATGGGCGAGATCGAGATGGCGATCCGATCGAAGCTGGCCGCGATCGACGAGCGCGTGCTCGAGGGCTTGTGGTGAGATGGGGGAGCGGTTTCCGGAGCTCTGGCGGGCGCTCTCCCGCGCGGCGGTGCTCGCGGGAGCGGCGTTCCTCGGCGCGGCCGGCTACGTCTACTATCTGACGATCGTCGCCTTCCCCGACCGCATCGATCGGCGCTTCGGGGCCGCGTCGCGGGAGCAGATCCTCCGGGTCGACATGGCGATGATCGCGCTCCTGGTGGTGGTGGCAGCGCTGGTCGGGTCGATCTTCGCCAAGCGCTATCGACTGGCTGGGCTGGGCACCTTCGCGGACCTCCGGCGCTCGTTGCTCTTGGTCCTCACCGCCGGCCCTGCGCTGTCGATCTTCTCGTACCTCGCCTACGGCCTGGCGATCGTGGACGTGGTGCCCGGTTACTATCCGCGGCAGGTGATCTGGGCCTTGGCGGTCGTCGCCAAGGGTGTTCTGTTCGACGAGGTCGTCGCACGATACGGAATGATGACCATCTTCGCCGGGGTCACGCCCAAGCTCTGGCTGGCCAACCTGCTCCAGGCGACGTTCTTCACCGCGATGGTGTTCAAGAGCCTCTCCTTCTACGGCTTGGCTGTGGTCTGGAACGCATACTTCTTGTCGAGCCTGGCGACGGCGTTCGGCTCGCACCTCATCTACGGTGGTTTGTACGCGAAGCGGGGCCTCTATGCGGCGATGGCGTTGCACCTGGTGGTCGACCTCCGCTTCGTGGCCCACGCGCTCGTTTTTGGTTAGTCTCGCCCGGTGGCGGAGCAGGAGCAGCATCGACTCGGGCAGGTGCTGGTGGAGCTCGGGCTCCTCGACGACGCCCAGCTCTCCCGGCTTCTGGACGAGCTGACCCAGGACAGCCGTCTCGGCCAGCTCGTGGTGGAGCGTGGCCTCGTGACGGAAGACCGTCTGGTGGCCTCACTGAGCAAGCACCTGGGCCTCGAAACCATCGATCCCGAGGCGACCAAGGTTCACGGACGGGTCCTCCAGATGGTGCCTGCCGACATCGCGCGGCGACATCGCGTCATTCCGATCGCACGGAGAAAGCAGGAGGGTGAGGAGAGCCTGTTCCTCGCCACCGCGGATCCCTTCGACGCCGAGGCCGAAAAGGCGCTCTCCGAGCTGATGCCGGGCATGTCGTTCCGCTACTTCCTGTCGAGTGAGGGCCTGATCAGCGCCGCCCTCGACCGGCACTACGGCAACGGCCACTCGCGCGTGCGCACCGGTGGGAGCGCGGCGATCGAGGTCGCGCTCTCGGCTCCGATGGACGGGAGCGAGGCGGCCACGCAGCTCGGTCCGGAGCGGATCGGGCGCTACGATCTGGTCGAGCGCGTGGGTGTCGACGCCACCGCCGAGCTGTGGCTCACCGATCAGTCGGCGGACGACGGCCGGCGTCTGGTGCTGCGGCGGCCGCTCCCGAAGCTGCCGAAGAACGAGAAGACCAAGAAGAAGTTCTTCGGTGACGCCGAGCGGTGCATCGGCCTTCAACACCCGAACATCGTCGAGGTCCACGAGGTCGCAGCCCGCGGGACCCAGTGGTACGTGGTCCAGGAGCAGGTCGAAGGCGCGGATTTCTCCCGCGTCCTCCACAAGGCGCGGAAGCTGAAGTTCCGGATGCCGGAGAAGGTCGCGCTCTTCGTCGCGGCCCGCATCGCGGACGCGACCGACTACGCCTACTCGACGCGCGACGCGGAGGGGCAGGCGCTCCGCCTGCTCCATCACGGCCTCTCACCGTCGGCGGTGCTGGTGAGCGACGACGGTCGGGTCAAGGTCCAGGGGTTCGGCCTCGAGGACGCCGCCGTGGTGAAGCGGTCCGAACACGCGGCCCCCGAGCAGGTCGAGGGTGGCACAGTCGACGAGCGCACCGTCGTGTTCCGGGCCGGTCTCATCCTCTACGAGCTCCTGACCGGAGTGCCGCTGTTCGAGGAGGGCACCGCCGCCGACGAGATGGAGAAGACGCTCGCGCAGGTGGGCCGCCAGCTCCGCCAGCACTGCCCCGAGGTCTCGGCGGAGCTGGAGAAGCTGGTCACCCGCGCGCTGGCATTCGCGAGAGAGCAGCGGTTCCCGAGCGCGCGTGAGCTGGGGATCGCGCTCGAGTCGCTCCTCGGCGCCGATCCGAATCATCGGTTGCCCGCCGAGCTCCGCCGCTTCGTCGAGAGCGTGAACGGCAGCGCCGAGGACTCGCGCGAGTTTCCGCGCGTCCGCGAGGAGATCGTCCCCGGGCTGCGCGGCGCCAGCGTGACAGTGGAGAAGCTGGTCGATCGGGCTGCGCCTCAACTCAAGGAGATGAGCCGCAAGAGCGGCGAGCAGATGGCGCACTGGCTCGAGCGATTCGGCGCGTGGTTCGCCGGTGCACCCAAGTCGACCCAGATCGCCGCCATCTGCGTCCCCATCGCGGTGGTGGCCGGGACGATCATCGGTGTGCTCATGCACGAGCCGAAGCCGACCGCCGGGCCCGTCGCGGTCGACGTGGGGGAGGAGGAGGCGGCCGGCGAGTTCTATCCGCCGCCGGTCGTTCCCGTCGAGGCCGCGCCGGTTCAGTCGAACGGGCCCAAGAAGGTCGAGATCCTCCCGGGCATCTCGGACATTCCCGCGCCGCCCGGCTTCGGGTACGTCGCGCTGGAGGGCGCCGAGCTGCGTGCGATCAACGAGGAGGACGGCGAGGTCCTCCTCTGGTTGGAGTCCGGGATGATGGTGGAGCGGATCCGATCGGCGGGCATACGGACGCTGGTGATGATCCCGCCGAAGGGGCCGGTCGGCTTCGTCGCCACCGACGCGCTGGCGACCATCAAGCCGATCGCGGTTCTCGGCAAGGAGATCGGGTTCAAGACCTGCAAGGTCGACGGGCGGCGGACGCTCGACGACTGCCTCATCGGCGCGAAGCAACAGACGGACGGGTGCATCGTCCGTTGCCAGAAGTTCGCTCCGGAGATCGATCACCTGGCGCATCCGGGGAGCCGCTGCGCGCAGGCCTGCCAGGCGGCTTTCGATCGCTGCGCTCGCCAGTGTAACGACTCCAAGCTCAGCTTCGACAAGGAGCAGGAGAAGCGGCAGCAGAAGCGCAGCCGGAAGCGCCACCGCTGATTCGACGGACGGATGACGAGCCGGCTGCAGGTCCGGGCGGAGGGTCGACTCGATCTCGGGATCGGACAGCCCGATCTGCGCTTGCTCCCGCTCGACGAGCTCCGGAGCGCCGCCGGACATCGCCTCGCGATCCGTGAGACCGACCTCCTCCAGTACGGCCCCGAGCGCGGGAGCGAGCCGATGCGCCGCTTGCTGGCCGGCTTCCTCGCGGATGGCTACGGCCTCCCGATCGATCCCGAGCGCCTCTTCATCACCGGCGGCGCGTCGCACGGGCTCGACCTGATCCTGAGCCGCTTCACTCGGGAGGGCGACACCATCCTGGTGGAGGAGCCCACATACTTTCTGGCGCGCAGGATCCTGGACGGCCGTCGCCTGCGCGTCCTGCCGGTGCCGACCGACGCGCGCGGCCTCGACACGCGGGCGCTCGCCGCGGTGCTGGAGCACGAGCGGCCGAAGCTGATCTACACCATCCCGATCCATCACAACCCCACCGGGGTCACGCTGATCCGCGAGCGCCGCGCCGAGCTGGTGGCGCTGGCGCGCGCGCACGACTTCCTGATCGTCGCCGATGAGGTCTATCAGCTCCTCACCTACGAAGGTCCGCCGCCGCCGCCGATGCAGACGCTCGATCGGACGCACGTGCTCTCGCTCGGATCGTTCTCGAAGATCCTGGCACCCGGGCTCCGGCTGGGATGGATCGACGCGGACCCGGCGCACATCGACGCGCTCTCGGGCTGCGGCGTGCTCCGGAGCGGTGGGGGAGCCTCCCCGTTCACGGCGGCCATCGTCGAGAGCGCCCTGGAGACCGGGCTGCTGGCGGACTACCTCGCCCGCGTGCGCGAGGTGTATCGACGTCGCTGCCATACTCTGATCACCGCGATCGAGGCCGAGCTCCCCCGCTCGGTCACGTTCGAGCGGCCGACGGGCGGGTTCTTCGTCTGGCTGCAGCTCCCCGAGGGATCCGACGCAACCGCGCTCCTCCAGCGCGCCCACGCCGAGAAGGTCGGCTTCCTGCCGGGGGCCCGCTGCAGCGCCCAAGGCGGCCTCCGGGATCGGGTCCGGCTGTGCTTCACCTACTTCGACGAGGTCGAGATCCCCTCCGCGATCCGGAGGCTTGCGAAAATAATGAACTGACGTACAGTAAACACCCGTGCAGTTCGACGGCGCGTTCGCGCATCGCCCCTCGCCCCCCTGGTCCCGCTCGCACGGGCTCGAATCGGTGCTCGAGCGCTGGCGATCCGGCGACGCCCTCAGCCGCAGCCTGGTGCTGGACGCCCGCCTCCCGGGCGCGCCGCCCCGATGGCTACCGCTCCCCGAAACGATCTCGCCGGCGATCCGCGCCGCCCTGAAGGCGCGCGGCATCGAGCAGCTCTTCTCGCATCAGGCCGAGGCGTTCGAGGCCGTGCAGAGCGGGAACGACGTGGTCATTGCCACGCCGACCGCTTCCGGAAAGAGCCTCTGCTACACGCTGCCGGTCCTCGACGCCCTGGCGCGGGACCCGGAGGTCCGCGCGCTCCATCTGTTCCCGACCAAGGCGCTCTCCCGTGACCAGGAGGTCAGCCTCCGCCGCTTCCTCGGCGACGCCGGCATCGCGCGCGGCGCGATCACGTACGACGGCGACACCCCGCAGGACGCCCGCCGCGTCGCCCGCGACCGCGCCGGCATCGTGATCACGAATCCGGACATGCTCCACGCGGGGATCCTTCCGCAGCACGCGAGCTGGGCCCGCTTCTTCGCCAACCTTCGCTTCATCGTGATCGACGAGCTCCACGTGTACCGCGGCGTATTCGGATCCCACCTCTCGAACGTGCTCCGGCGGCTGCTGCGGGTGTGCGCATTCCACGGCGCCGAGGTGCGCCTGATTCTGCTGCTCCGCCACCATCGGCAACCCCGAGGAGCACGCGTCGCGGCTCTCGGGCCGCGCGATCCGGCTGATCGGCGAGAGCGGGGCCCCGTCCGCAGGGAGGCGCGTCCTCGTCTACAACCCGCCGGTGATCGACGCCGAGCTCGGTATCCGCCAGAGCTACGTGAAGTCGGCGGTGCGGCTGGCGGCCGATCTAGTGCGCGCCTCGGTGCCGACGCTGGTGTTCGGCCAGAGCCGGAACCAGGTCGAGGTGATGCTCAAGTATCTCCGCGACGCGCTGCCGGACGTGGACCCGGAGGCCCTGGCCGCCTATCGCGGCGGCTACCTGGCCAACACGCGCCGCAAGATCGAGGAGGGCCTGCGCGAGGGCTCGATCCGCTGCGTGGTGGCGACCAACGCGCTCGAGCTCGGCATCGACATCGGCGCGCTGGAGGCCGTGGTCTGCGCCGGCTACCCGGGCAACATGGCGGCGCTCTGGCAGCGCTTCGGCCGGGCGGGGCGCCAGCAGGGCGAGAGCCTGGGCGTCCTGGTGGTGTCGAGCCTGCCGCTCGATCAATACCTGGCCAAGCACGCGCACGGGATCATCGAGGCGCCCATCGAGCGCGCCCGCATCGATCCGGACAACGTCGAGATCCTGATCCAGCACCTCAAGTGCGCCGCCTTCGAGCTCCCCTTCGAGCTGGGGGAGCGCTTCGGCGAGGTGCCGGCCGAGGACGTGGCTGCTGCGCTCGGCTACCTCGCGGATCACGAGGTGCTCCGCAAGGTCGAGGGCCGCGGCGGCAGGACGATGTTCCACTGGACCGCAGACGTCTTCCCCGCGAACGAGGTCTCGCTGCGCAGCGCAGGCTGGGACAACTTCGCGATCATCGATCTGGAGGACGAGCGCACGATCGCGGAGATGGACTTCCGCTCGTCGCACACGATGCTCCACGAACAGGCGATCTATCAGCACGACGGCGAGCAGTATCAGGTCGAGATCCTCGACTTCGAGAATCACAAGGCCTACGTCCGTCGCGTCGATCCGGACTACTACACCACCGCGATGACGCACACGAAGGTCGTGATCCTGGAGGTGGAGGCGGAGGGGTCATCGGCGCGGCTCAGCACCGGTTGGGGCGACGTCGAGGTCATCGAGAAGGTGGTGGGCTTCAAGAAGATCAAGTTCCACACGCACGAGAACGTCGGCTATGGCGAGGTGAACCTGCCCGAGATCCAGAAGCCGACCACCTCGTTCTGGATGATCGTCCCCCAGGCCGTCATGGGCGCCGTGCCTGCGCCGCGGGGCGTCCTCCTCGATGCGCTCTCCGGGTACGCCGGCGCCTTGAAGGCGGTGGCCGCGGTCGGGCTGATGATGGATCCAAAGGATCTCGGGGTCGCAGTGGTCGACGAGCGTGCGGTCGGCGCCGGTCCTCACGCCGGGGTGTTCGAGCCGACGATCCACGTGTACGACGCCGTCGCGGGCGGTGTCGGGCTGGCCGCGCGTCTCTTCGAGGAGCGGGTAGACCTGACGGTCCGGGCCCGGCGGCTCGTCGAGACCTGCCCGTGCGACGCCGGCTGTCCGAGCTGCATCGGCCCGGCCGGTGACGACCTGCGGAAGCGTGCGCTCCTCTCGCTCCTTCTCGCCGCAGGGATCTGAGGATGGAGATCCGAGCGAAGCTGGCCCAGCTCCCGGCGCTCGACGGGGTTGGCTCGGCGCGCCCCTCGAGGTTGGGCGTCAAGCAGGGGCTCCTCGACGATCTGCGCCGGCGGATCCAGCGCGTGCTCGCCGAACCGGCGCGCGCGGCTGCACGGAGACCGGCGCCCGCCCGCCGCGGCGCTCTGCGCGTCCACACCAGCTACCTCGAGCCCGGGCACCGCCACGGACGGATCGAGGTCGCGCGCGCGCTCTCGGCCGAGGCTCACCTGGTGGCCGAGCTCGCGCTCGATCCATCGATCGAGTCGGTGGATCTCTCGTCGGCCCTCTTCCTCGACATCGAGACGACGGGTTTCTCGGGTGCGGGAATCGTGCCCTTCCTGATCGGGCTGGCCTGGTTCGAGGATCAATCGTTTGTCGTGGAGCAGCTCTTCCTCGAGGAGCTCGGGGAGGAGTCGCCCATGCTCGATCGACTCCGGGAGCGTGTCGAGCACGCGAGCTGCGTGGTGACGTACAACGGGAAGGCGTTCGACTGGCCGATCCTGGTGAACCGCTGCGTGCTCCACCGGGTCGTTCCACCGCGCGCGGTACCGCACGTCGACCTGCTGCACTGCGCGCGCCGGATCTATCGGCGGCGGCTGGGAGGCGTCCGCCTGGTCGACCTCGAGGAGCGCGTGATGGGCATGCACCGCGAGCGCGACGTCGACGGTGCCGAGGTGCCGGGCTTGTACTGGACGTTCCTCCGCCACCGAAACGATGCGGCCATCACGCCGGTGGTCGAGCACAACGCCAACGATCTGGTGGCGCTGGCGGCGCTGCTCGCCCACCTGTCGGAGCGTTTCAAGACCGTACACTCGGAGGAGGATCCGATCGATCAGCTCGCCCGCGCCAAGCTCGCGCTGCGTGCCAAGGACCAGGTGCGCGCCGAGCAGTTCGCGCTGGCGGCGGGCGAGGGTGGCGGTGCACCGGAAGTCACCGTGGAGGCGTATGCGCTGCTCAGCCTGAGTCTGCGCCGGCGTGGCGAGTCAGCGCTCGCCGAGCGGGCGCTCCTCGACGCGCTCGAGGCCAGCGAGGGCAACACGGAGCTGGCGGCGCCGATCCATCTCGAGCTGACGAAGCTCTACGAGCACAGGTTGAAGCGGCTCGATCGCGCCCTCGAGCACGCGCGTGACACGGGCGCGGTCGAGAGCGTCGTCGATCACGCGCGGCGGATCGCGCGGCTCGAGCGCAAGCTCTCGCGGGCCTGTGGCGCTACTTGACGATCTCTTTGGTCCAGGTCTCGAATTGGTCGACGAGTCGATAGTGGGCCGCGCCTGACTCGGGTCCGATGAAGCCGGAGTGAAGGCGATGCACGGTCCCGTCGCGATTGAGGAAGATCGTGATGGGAAAGGCGGCGATCTCCTTGCTGGTCATTCCGGAGGGAAGGATCTTCCAGTAGTCCTCGATCTCGCCGTCCCGGGTCACCATCTGCCAGTTGATGCGGTACTCCTTCTTCAGCTGGGCCGCGCGCTCGAGGTTGTAGGTCTTGTCGCTGGTGAACTCGTAGTCGACGGTGAGGATCTGGAGATCCTGGCCTTGATACGACTCGTAGATCTTGCTCAACACCGGAGCGAGGTCGCCGCAGTGCGGGCACCAGCTTCCCGACAGCTCCACAATCACGGGATGGCCCGCGTAGCGCGGGTGATCGAGCTCCGGGAGGCGGATGCGCTTGTCGGGCGACGTGAGCTCGACCTCCTCGGGGAGCTCGAAGTCTTCCTTTGCTCGAGTCCCGCGGACGACCATCGTCGTCGTGAGGATGCCCGTGTGGAACTTGCCCTCGAGGCTGTCGCCGTCGACGTCGATGACCATGTAGTAGGCAGCGGTCCCGTCGAACCCAGAGAGGAGCACTTGCTTTCCCACCACGTTGCCGGAGACGTAGACCGTGTCGGCGTCGAGGTAGACGGTCGCGCCGTACGCTGTGACGCCCTCCTTCTGGATGACGAGCTTTCCGGGTGAGTCGTCGAACGTGACCCTCCAGACGCCGCTGGGATCGACCGACGGCGGTGGGCTGTCCGCGGTCCGCAGCTTCAACTCGGGGTTTGGCTCCTCGATGTGGATCCCGCGAAACTGCAGCGAGCCGGCGCCCCAGGCTCGCGACTCGCTCTCCCAGCTCCCGATCAGCTGGCGATCGGCGGCCACGGCCGCGAGGATCTTGGTGTTGTAGACCGGGAAGTCGACCTCGACGCGCTCGCCCTTCCAGGTGTGCACGGCCGAGAACCAGTGCTTGCCGTTGAGCACCACGGCGCCGCCCTTCGTTGGATTGGCCGGGAGCGACAGGAAGAACGGAACCTCTCCCACGCCTTCGTGGATGAAGACGGCGCGGTACCATCCCCCCACATCGGCGGACGGATTGACGGCGAGTCGCTCCTGCCGCCGGCACCCGACGAGCGCGAGCGCGAGGAGCGTGACCTCGACACGCCGCATCAACGTGGCGGACTCTCCTTGACGGCCGCGGAGCCGATCGGTCCATCGAACTCCTTGGTGATGCCGGTGTGGTCCTTGATCACGAACTTCATCCGGCCGTTCCGCTTGCTCCGGGTCTCGTACTCCTTGGTCATCTTCACCGAGAAGTCGTCGGCGTCGCGGATTCGATCGTCACCGACGGCGAGGATCAGGTCGCCCGGGACGAGGCCGAAGCGCTCGAACGGGCCCTTGTCGACCTCCACGACGGTCACACCGACGGCAGCGTCCGGGAACCGCCATGCGACCGACGGGAAGGTGGTCAGCACCTTCATGCCGGCGACCTCGGTGGGTTGCGAGTACTTGGTGGCCAGCGCGGTGATCACGCCGGGCGCGAGGTCGTACACCACGAAGGCTCGGAACTCGGTGCCTTGACCGTCGATCCGTTCGTACTCCTCCCAGTACCAGTCCGAGATCTGCGCGGGCACTGCGGCGCCTCCGGTGCGTCGGAGCGCAGCGGCCACGTCCCGGTGCGAGTCGCGCACGACGCGAACCGAGTGCTCGAAGTCGGCGTCGGTCGGGTTGATCCGCGCGTCCTCGAGATCGCCGAGCGCGAGCTGCCGGACGTCGCGGAAGACGGGAAGGACGTGCTCCCGGAAGGGAGAGGTGTCGACGCGCAGCGTGATCGAGCTGGCGAGAGCCTCGAGCGCCGCGTTGGAGGCCTCGATCTTGGCGGCCTCCTTGGACGGCAGGTAGGAGGAGACGCCCACGCAGGAGATCCGGTTCACCAGGTCCGTGCAGTAGCTCGAGAACGGGATGTCCGAGGTGATCCAGGCGGGCCGCTTCTTGGTGGCCTCGTTGAGCGTGTTGACGGCCTCATGGACCATCTGCTCGCTCTTCTGTTGTTGATGGAAGACCAGCGCGCCCATGCCGCCCACGGCCACCAGCGCGATCGGCAGCACGATCAGCGCGGACCGGGTGACGACGCCGCCCTGACCGTCCTGCTTCTTCTTGTCCTTCTTGGGCCGCGTCGCCTTCTTGATGAACCGCTTCAGGTCCGACGTGACGTCGGGCATGGGAAGCGACGGGAGGAGCGCGCGCGTGGCGTCGGGAGGGACGCACTCCGCGGGACCGCGGCACTCGGGACACTTCTGCTGCGGCGCCATTGCGATCTTGAGGAGGTTGTGGTGAGCCGCGACGTCGATCATGTGCCTCGTGGTGCTCCGGCACTTGGCGCAGGTGAAGGGCAGGGCGAAGGACACGACCTGGACCTTGCCGCCCAGATCCTCGGGCTGAAGCGTCCGCTCCAGGAACATCGCCTCACAGGCGTTGAGCAGGATCCGCTCGGCGTGCGGCTTCATCAGGCTGATGAACTTGCGGAACTCGGCGGCGCCTGCGGGGTCGACGCCGCCGACGCCGGCCACGTCCACCACGACGGTACCCTCGACGCCCTCGGCCAGCTTCTCTCCCGGGAAGGCGCCGTCGAGGTTGCCGGACAGCTTCATCAGCGTGAAGCGGCCCTCGAGCACCTTCTCCGCCTGAATTCGGCGAGAGAGATCGCCGACGGCGTAGCCGAGCTTGGAGATGAGGAAGTTGCCGATGGCGGGGTCCAGCTCGAAGTCGCGCTGGTTGGCGACGAAGCTGAAGTACGTGATGGGCTCGTCGTCGAAGTACTCGGGGTTGCCGCAATGCTCACACGCGCGGTCGGGCGCCTTCATCTTCTTGAGCGCTTCGTTGTCGCGGTCGGCGTTCAGCAGGACGACGTGCTCGGTCTCGCAGTAGTCGCACCGGTAGGGCGCGTAGAAGCTGAAGACCAGCCCTTTTCCGGTGAAGTCCGAGACCATGTTGAGCTGATTCATGATCTTGGGCGAGCAGTTGATGAGGATGAACTCGTCGAGGGATCGGTCGATGATCGAGACGAAATCGAGCCACTCGCGGACTCCGAAGGAAGAGACCCGGACCACACCTCCCAGGTCCAGCACCAGCTTTTTGGCCCGGATCGTGGCCGCAACCTTCTTGCCTTCGAACTTCTCGTTGATCATCCCGTGAAATCGGACGCACGTGATCGCGCCGTCCGATATCTTCTCGATCTGGAGCTCGCTCCCCATCTGTGTGGGGTCGAGGACGGTGGCTTGAGTCGCAACGCTCATGGCTCCTCCAAGAAGATCCGCCTAGGCCCGCTCGAAGAAATGGATCGAACGGGCGCGACTGCGAAAGTCGCGGCGGTTGACCTCGAGATCGATGAAAGCAGTCACGTCCGTTTGTCTCCCTGGCATGACATCGTACACGATCGAAAGGCAGGAATTATGTACCACGGCCATGCCGAGGCCAGCGCCCCCGGAGCTGGTATCGACCTCGCCTTCGCGAAGGCCTCGGGCGAGACCCTCGAAGACGTGTTTTCGCTCGAGACGGCCGAACGGATCCGACACTTGAATACAAAGTCTAAACCCGTCGCTGAACATCCGCAGATGGGCCGCCTCGGGGATCGGCAGCTCGACCGGGTTTTTGCGGTCGTGGGCGAAGCGGGTCTTGCCGTTCGCGTCGACGGGCGCGTCGTAGAGGGCGTTCATCAACAGCTCGTGCGACAGCTCGGCGACGGTCTCCGACATCCACTTCGGCACGTGGAGGCGATCGGCGAACGTCTGGGCCCGAAGGGTGGCCGCATCCATCTCCACCGACGTTCGGACCGTCTGCTCGAAGCCTCCCGAGCCGAAGTTGACGAAGCGGTCGATCGAGGGGGCGGGCTCGTGAGGGGCCAGCGCGCGGTGGGCGACCATCACCAGCTCCCAGGGCTCCGGCGAGGTCTCGAAGCTGGGCCTCCCCAGGATGCTGGTGAGCCCCGGCTGCTCCACCACGAAGCGAAGAAGTCGCGCGACGGACTCAGCGGTCCACAACACGCCCCGGAGCGCAGGATTGGCACGTAGCGCCGCTCCTACGACGCTCCGGTCGAACTCGTCCGCGCCGATAAAGCTGATGTCTTGGACGTGTTTTTGAACATCGTCGGGATCTTCGGTCACGATGACTTCGAGACCCGCTGCGCGCCAGAGCCTCGCGATGCGGCGGTTGATCGCCGCGCCCCGCTGGAGCAGCAGTGCAAGCACCCGCTCGTGCTATAGCGCAGCACTGATGGAGTCTCAAGCAGCGCCCCGGGTGATGTAGACGCCACGAACACGTGTGCGGCGGTTGAAAGACAGCGACGGGGAATGAGCCGCGCCGGCCCTCCTCGACTTGCTCGCGCTCCGGGCGATAAGCAATCATCCAGGCAGGCAATGGGTCATTCATCCGCGCTTCGTGTTCACAGCGTGTCTCGGGGCGGAGTCACGTACGTTCGTTTGAATGGAACCGTGGACGAGAGCTTCGATCCTCAGGCGCTCCTCGCCGAAGCCCGCGGTCAGAAAGTCATTCTCAATCTCAAGGGCGTCACGCGCCTCAGTTCTTTCGGCGTGCGCGAGTGGACCCACGCGATGCGCGAGCTTTGTGCCAGAGTGGAGCACGTCTACCTGGTCGAAGTTTCGCCGGCGGTGGTCACCCAGCTGAACATGGTGGCCAACTTCGCAGGCGCGGCTCACGTTCTCTCGGTTCAGGCACCGTTCTATTGCGATTGTGGCTACGAAAGCGAGATCACCTACGACCTCCGCGACGGTGAGGTGAACCTGGGCTCGGTCGTCTGCCGCGAGTGCGCCAGCCTCATGTCGTTCGACGACGATCCCGAGTCCTACTTTCAGTATCCGCTCGAGAACGCGCGCAGTCAGCCGATCGATCCCAACATCGACGTGTTCCTGCGCCATCTCTCGGATTCGTTCCAGGAAGACGGCGGTGGCATGCGTTCGTTTCCGCCGCCCGAGAGCGCGAGCAACGTTCGCACCAGCGAGATCCCGATTCCCTCCATCGTCCCGCATGGGACGAACCCGGGACTGCCGATCCCCACGCGCGTCACGTCCGTCGGGACGATGGGCGGCGGCACCACCGGAACGGGCTCGTTCGCGCGGTCGCAGGATCTGTCGATGACGCAGCAGCACCCTCGGCCACCGCCGCTGTGGGTGAGCGCCAGGAGTGTGCTCCTAGGACTCTCGATTCCGGTTGTGCTCGCGATCTTGGTCCTCATCCTTTGGCCCGCCGGAGGCAGCGGCTCGGGTCTCCCGGACGAGGCGAAGCAGGAGTTCAAGGAGCACTTCTCGCAGGGACGCTGGGGTGAGGCTGCGCTCCTGGTCCGGCGCCTCGAGCGGCAGAAGAAGATCTCGCCCGAGGCCGCCGAGCGGGTGAAGGAAGAGATCAAGGCGGCCGCGCTCGCGCCCTACAACGAGCACCTCGAGAACCAGCGCTACGCCGAGGCCGCGCAGCTCGTCACTCAGGCAGCCCGCGATCGCGTGATCGCGCCGCGCGACTCGACGCGGCTGCACAAGGAGGTGATGGAACGGGCGATCGCCCGCCACCGCGAGCTCCTGGCGGCACAGCAGATCTCGAGCGCCGAGGCACTTGCCGAGGCCCTGACGCAGAGGGACGTCCTCCCGGCCGCGCTTCGCCGCAGCTTCCAAAATGACCTCACGCTCGATCGCCAGCAGCTCTCCGAGAAGCTGGAGCGCAAGGCCCGCGAGGCCTTCGAGACCGAGCACTGGGAGGAGGCGAACGCGGCGATGGACGTGATGCTCCGCCTCGGTCCGCCCGAGCCCGACATCATGTTCCTCAAGGCGGAGGCGCTCCGCAAGCTGGAGAAGATGAACGAGGCCGCGGCGCTCTACGAGACGTTCATCGGCATGGTGCAGCACGACGACCCGCCCCACACCAACTTCGACGGAGCGCTCTACTACCGGGCGAAGTACCTCGCCGACTCGGGCAAGACCCGCGAAGCGAACGAGCTGTTCAAGCGGGTGACCGAGATTCCGAACAGCCGCTTCCACGACAACGCGGCGAAAGCACTCCAGCACGAATCGAACTGACGCTCCCGAGCGGCGTGTCCCCTCTAGGGGGCCCGGGCGGGCGCGGGCGGCTCAAATGCCGCTGCGCTTGCGGCCGATCTGGGACTGGCGCTGGCGCAGCTTCTCGATCTCCGAGTCGCGCTCCTCGATCACGCGGAGGAGGCCCGAGCGTTCCTTCTTGTGCTCCGTCTCCTCCTCCAGGTAGCGCTCCTTGAGGCGGCGCTCGTCGGTGACGTCGCGGTGCGTGACGAACACGCCGGTGATCTGGCCCTGGTCGTTGCGGATCGGAATGGCGGAGAGCTCGAGCACGAGCTCGCGACCGTCCTTGGTCTGCCCGCGGATCTCGTTCATGCGAACGGGCGCCTGCTTCTCCATGCACTGGAGCGCGATGCAATTCGACTTGCAGATCTCGAGGCGCAGCGACTCGTAGCAAGGCGAGTCCTTGATTTTCCGCCGGTCGGCGCCGCGAAGATCGAGCATCTGAGCGAACGCGGCGTTGTGCGTGAGGACGCGACGTTCGCGATCCACGACGAAGTAAGAGTCGAGGAACACGGGACCGAGCCGTTCGACTGCGTCATGATCATCCAAGGTTCACCTCTGGTCGTCTTTCGCCATCTCGTCCATCTTCGTGACTACCTCCATCAACGCGTGTCGCGTGTCGATCGGATAGATCGGCGACTCACCGTTCATGATGGGCGCGGCCTCGCTGAAGCTGAAGTCACCCTCACGACAGCCGAGGAGCTCGATGAGCGCCGCCTCGATCTGGATCTGCATCGCGTGCTGGAGGGTGTCTCCGTTGATGATGCCGTCCTCGACCATCGCGAGGCCCAGCTGGAGCGGGTCCTCCCCTTCGTCGAGGATCGTCACCTCCAGATCATCCTTGGTGATCGCCTTGAGCCGCACCAGGATCGCAAGGATGTCGTCGCTCGACGGTGACTGCCCGCCGATCAGATCGCCGTTTTGGATCCGGAGGTTGCCGTCGATCCTTCCGCGGATCTCGAGGATGCCGGTGGACCGGTGGACCTTGAGGAATTCGAGCACCTCGACGATGGGAAAGATCTGGATCTCGCCGGTGATCGAGCCCGAGCGGAGGACGGGCGAAAGGACGGCGGGATCGGCCCAGGAGAGCTGGCGTTGCTCGGGCGGACGGGAGAGCTGCAGCATCGTGTCGCGGAGCGCGGCCTCGATCTCGCGGTCGGCTGGATCGAGCTGAGTCGCCTTCATCAGCGAGTTGCGTGCCTGTTCCAGATCGCCGAGCTCGCGCAGCGCGAGGCCGACGTTGTAGTGGGCGAGGCTCCAATCGGGCGCGAGGGAGGCGACCTCCCAGAACGCCGCCATCGCCTCTTCGGGCTTGGTCGCGGACAGCAGCGCGACGCCGTAGTTGAGTCGGACTTGCGGTGAGCGCGGGTTGAGCTTGATCGCTTGCTTGAGCGCGTGCGTCGCGGCTTCGTGCGAACCGGCGCGCGACAGCGCCATGCCGAGATCGGCGAAAGCCTCGGCCGAGTCGGGGCGCGCTCGCGCCACCTCCGTGAGGAGCTCGACCGCGCTTCGGTGGTGGCCTCGGTTGGAGAGGCCGACGCCGAGCGCAGTCTTGGCCTTCAGATCACCCGGATCGAGCTCCGCGACCTGGCGCCAGGCGCGGATCGCACCGGAGTGGAGGCCTTGACGGCCGAGGATCGAGCCCAGATGACGGTAGGCCTCGGTGTTGTTGGGATCCGCGTTGAGCGCCAGGTAGTAGTACGAGATCGCCTCTTCCACGTGCCCCATCTGCTCGCACGCGATCGCGTATTGCAGGCACGCCTCCGCACCGTGGTCCGAGAGCACGACAGCTTCGCGCAGCGGCTTGGTCGCTTGATCCACCTGTCCCCACCTCAGCAAGAGTGCCGCCAGCTTGAGACGCCCCTGTACCGACCGGGGATCCGCCAAGCAGACTTGGAAGAAGGCCTCGCCGGCGCCGGCTTCATCCTGCATCCCGAGGAGGGACAGCCCGATCGACATCGCGAGGTCCGCGGGCGGGCTGCAGGTGAGGGCCTGCCTGAGGGCTGCGTGTGTCTCTTGGAGCTTGTCCTCGTTGGCGAGCGCGACGCCCAAGTCGTACCAGGCGCGCGCGTCGTCGGGATGCTCCTTCACGCGTTTGCGGAGCTGGCGCAGTGAGCTCATGGATGCGGCGACGCTTCTCCTAAGTATCGCCGGCCTGGCGGGAGCGCAAGACACTGGCGCAGGCGCGTGGTCGTGTGTGGGAGGGCCCAGGGGCCGCGGCGTGTGCCACATGTTGCGGGGTTCGCCAGCCGATGCTCTACTAGGCCGGTCCCGTCGTCGATGGCATCCAAGGACAATCAGTTCGGGCGATACCGCCTGATCGGGATCATGGCGTCCGGCGGGATGGCGAGGCTCTACCTCGCCGTGATGACGGGTGTGGACAGCTTCACCCGGGTCGTCGCCCTCAAGCGCGTACTCCCGCAGTTCGGTCGGTCGCGTGAGTTCGTGCGGATGTTCGTCAACGAGGGCCAGCTGGCGGCTCGCCTCGACCATCCCAACATCGTCCGCATCTACGAGCTGGGCGAGATTGATGGCCAGTACTTCATCAGCATGGAGTACCTGCCAGGCGAGGATCTTGCGCAGATTCTCCGTCGTTGCAGGAAGCTGGCGCGGTACGTTCCCACCAACATCGCGGCGGCCCTGGGACAGAGCGTCGCCGAGGCGCTCGAATGCGCCCACGAGCTGGCCGACGACAACGACCGCAAGCTCGGGCTGGTCCATCGCGACGTCAGCCTCTCCAACGTCCTCGTGACCTACCACGGGGTGACCAAGCTCGCAGATTTCGGGATCGCGAAGGCGACCCAATCGAGCGGCGCGGCCACTCAAGCCGGCGTTTTCAAGGGCAAGTTTGCCTACGCGTCGCCGGAGCAGGTCGCCGGCAAGGAGCTCGACGCGCGCACGGACATCTTTGCGCTCGGCATCGTCCTGTGGGAGACGCTGGCCCTCAAACGCCTGTTCAAGCGGGCCAACGACGCCGCCACCATCAGCGCCGTCGAGAAGGCCGAGGTGCCCTCGCTCCGGACGATCCGTCCCGAGATCCCGGTCGAGCTCGATAACATCGTCCTCAAGGCGCTGGCGCGGCGGCGCCGGGATCGATTTCAGACGGCCCAGGAGCTCAGCGACGCGCTCGAAGAGGTCCAGCGGACGACGCTCGGTCGTGCCACCGCCAAGGACCTGCGCGAGTGGCTGGAGGACCTCTTCGGCGCCGAGACCGCCAAGCTCAAGAAGCGCATCGCCCAGGGCCGGGGCCTGGAGAACCTGGCCGACGCCGAGGGCGTGCTGCCCGCGTATCAGGCTCGGCTGCGGCTCAAGCCGATGACCGCAGGCGACGCCCTCCTGGACGAGCCCGACGATCTGTCACCCCCGAAGCCGGGCAAGGTGGAGGATACGCCGCAGCCGAGGATCTTCGGTGCGCAGCCGAGGGGCTCGCACATCACCAACCTCCGGGCGGGCTCGCAGACCGCCCGCGGGCCCACCACCGGGAGTATTCCGGGCACGCCGCGGGTGGCCTGGTCGATCGATGAGGATCCGGAGGGGAGCGAGGCCACGCGACTCATGTCGGATGTGGCGGCCTCGCCCGTTCTGAACCCGCCGGTATCGGTCTTCGACTCGGACTGGCGGGGTCCAGGATCGGGATCGCAGTCGGTGCGGCAGGATCTCGGTGCGTTCGCGCAGCCGAGCGTGTCGCGCGGAGGCTTCGCGCTGGGGGTCGGGTTCGGGTCGCTCATTCTCATCGGTGTGATCGCGCTTCTCGTGGCCAAGGGGACGCCGTCCACACCGTCTTCGATCGGCTTGGGCGAGGGGGAGCTGGCGCTGTCGAGCGTGCCGGCGCCCGCACAGATCTACGTGGACGGCGAGGACACCGGCATGGTGACGCCCGCAGTGATCCGCGCCCTGCCCACCGATCGGCGGGTCCGCCTTCGCGTCGAGAAAGAAGGATTCGTCCCGGGGGAGGCCGATGTCCAGCTCGATCCGAAGCGGCGTGTCGAGAAGACGATCCCGCTCGAGAAGGTCGGAATCGTCAAATTCGTGAATGTGCCGCCCGACGCCACGCTCGTGATCGACGAGACTCCGATCGACGACATCGATCCGGTCGAGCTCAAGCCCGGCGAACATGAGCTGCGCGCGGAGCGCAAGGGCGAAGTGCTTTTCAGTAGAACGATCGTCGTCAGTCCTGGGGACCAGACGATCCCCGCACGAGAGTGAAAAAAGTGGTTCCTGCGAAGATCGACCCCGCGCACGCCGTGACACGCTACGCACTGCTCGTGTCGAAGAACCCGAGCAGGGCCCGCAAGATCGCCTCCATTCTCGGCGTCGGCGGGCTCTCCGCCGAGGTTGTCGATGGACCCGCCGCCATCGGAAGGGTGATCACGGCGCGGCAGGAGCGCCCCTCGATCTTCTGCTTTGCGGGCGAGCTCAACGAGACTCTCCTCGCCTGTCGCGACCATCCGGCGCTGGACATCTTCACGATCGTCGGTGATCCGGACGCCAACCTCTTCGGGGTGGCCGGCAAGGTCCCGCAGATCATGGGAGTCGTCGGGCTGCGGACGCCGGACGGTCCCCCGCGCGCGTGGGAGATCCTGCAGATCGCCCGTCGCCTCACCGTGGGCAAGGTGCCGCCGCCGTCGGCCCCGCTGGCCTGGGGCCACTCCTGGTCCGAGCACACCATCGCGGGGCTCAAGGAGCGGGACGAGCTCATCGAGCAGGTGCGGGGGTTCTGCAGCGACTTCCAGACGCCGCGGCAGGCCTCGGCGACCTCCCAGCTCGCCGACGAGCTGATGATGAACGCGATGTACGACGCGCCGGTCGACGAACAGGGCCAGGAGCGCTACGCCCACAATCGCAACAAGGCGATCGAGCTCGAGGTACGGGAGCGGCCGACCTTCGGCTTCGGCTGCGATGGCGCGCGGATCGTCATTTCCATCGCCAATCCGTTCGGGCGGCTGCCCAAGGGCGCGGTCTTCGGCGGCATCCATCGCGGCCTGACCACCGGAAAGATGGATACGCGGGGCGGGGGTGCAGGCCTCGGCATGCTCCTGATCCACCACGCGGCCAAGGTCCTGTTCTTCGACGTGGTTCCGGGTCGCCGCACCCAGGTCACCGCCATCGTGGAGCTAGACCTACCTCCCCCCGAGTTCCGGAAGATGCCGGGCTCTGTTCACTTCTTCGTACATCGTCCCCCGGTTTGAAAAGATTCCGTTCCTAGCTTATCGAATTTGAGATGCCCTCCGTCTTGATGATCGATCCACAGGAGGACTTCACGGTCCCCCTGGCCGACGCGCTCCGCGAGGAGGGCTACGCGATCACCACCGTGGTGGACGGGAAGGAGGGCGTCGATCTCGCGCAGCGAGACCGACCCGACGCGATCGTGCTGGCGGTGGAGCAGCGGGGGATGAACGGTCTCATCATCTGCTCACGTCTACGCCGAGCCGCGGCGACCCGGGCGATCCCGCTCGTGCTCACCAGCGTGGACGAGACCAGCTTCGCCAGCCACAGGAGCTCCAAGTCGAAGGCCGACGCGTACATTGCCAAGCCGTTCTCCGCCATCGATCTGGTGGGCGTGCTCGGCGGTCTGATCGAGACCAGCCGCGACACGGTCTCGGACCTGGAGATCCCGGCAGGGAAGCCGAGGATTCCGCCACTTCGATCGTCGCCCGGCCCGCTGCCGTCTTCGAACGGGCGGGTCGCCAGCACGGCGGATCTGCTCGCCACCGACCTCCCGATGCCTCGGGATGACTCCGGCGCGGAGCTGGACTGGATGGTGAAGCTCCGTCAGTCGATCGCACGGCGCGACGCCCAGATCGCGGAGCTGCGTGCGCGGGCCGAAGAGGCGATGCGCATCCAAGACGGCGTTGCCGAGATGGAGCGGCGCTACCAGGAGGAGGTGCTGAAGGCGGTTCGCGAGCGGGACGAGACGGTCAAGGCGCACATGTCGATGCAGGAGAAGCTGACGTCGACGCGCCTGGATCTCGACGACACCAAGAAGCGGCTCACGCGCGAGAAGAAAGCGCTGGAGGAGCGGCTGGCGCAGGTCCAGAAGCAGAGCGACGAGCGGCTGGCGTCCCTCACGAAGCAGAGCGACGAGCGGCTAGCCACGCAGAAGAAGCAGGCCGAAGAGGTCGCTGCAGCGCTGAAGTGGCAACTCGACGAGGTCTCCCAGCGCGAGGCGCAGACGACCTCGGCGCTCGAGTCCGCAAATCGGCAGAACAAGACGCTCACTCAGAAGCTGGACGAGACGACGCGCAACCTGGAGATGTCGAAGAAGGTCGCCGCCGACCTCAAGGGCCAAAACGACAAGCAGGCCCACCGGCTGGCGCAGCTCGAGGAGGACCTCAAGCGCTCGCTCGCCGACGCCGACTCGAAGGCGAAGACCATCGCCCGGCTGGAGGACGAGCTCTCCAAGGCGAAGGCCGAGCACGCGACGGTGGCCATGACGCTCAGCGAGGATTCGAAGTCGACGCAAGCGGGGTCCGACGCCAAGTCCAAGACGATCGCGATGCGAGACGACGAGCTCGCCAAGCAGAAGGCGAACTACGAGAAGCGCCTGGCGTCATCCGATGACCTGCTCAGGAAGGCCAACGCCAAGCTCGAGACCAGGCTCAAGCAGCATGCGAAGGACCTCGAGGCCCGTGATGTCTCCAACGCCGGTCTCAAGCAGAAGGTCGCAGGGCTTGCCGAAGAGCTCGCCCGCGAGAAGTCGGAGCACGAGAAGATGCTCGAGGTCTCGGCCGAGGTCCACGCCAAGGAGATGAACCGCATCCGCGAGGAGCACCAGCTCAGAGCGGCGCAGATCGAGCAGCAGCATCGCGATGCCCTCAAGCGGGTGGAGGCGGAGCGGGCGGCGCTCGAATCGGATCGACACGCGCTGGAGGGCCAGGCGATCGATCTCGGCAAACGGCTCGCCACCGTGGAGAAGACGCTCAGCATCACCAAGGCGCAGCTCTCCCAGCAGGAGAAGAAGAGCGACGAGCTGGCCGAGCAGCTGACGTCATCGGAGATCCGCGCGGCCGAGGTCGATCGCGCGCTCGCCGACGGCAAGCGCGTCCGTCAGGAGCTGAACGATGCTCTGGCGGAGATCGGCCGGCTGCTCGAGACCGCCCGCGGCGCTGTCTCCTCGCTGTGAGCCGCGCTCGGCTCAGCGTCTCTTCTTCTTCCTGGCCTTCTTTTTCTTCGGGCGAGCCTCGCGGAGCGGTCGCATCTCGCGAATCGTGGGCGGCGGATCGAGCGCATCGGCGCGGGCCTTGAGATCATCGGCGCGGGCCTCGTCGCCGGAGCGCGCGTAGAGGTCGGCGGCGCGGCGGTACAGCACGGCGGAGGTTCCGGTCTCCTCGGCGGCTGCGGCCAGCTGCTCGGCGGCCTCCGCCAGACGACCCAGGCCTTCGAGCGCCGTGGCTCGCAGGCTACGGACCTGGAGATCCGCGGGTCCCCCCGCCCGAGCGAGCTGGGCCTCGGCGTCCGCAAAGGCCCCCACGCCGATGAGCTGGGCGGCGAGCTCGACGCGGGCGCCCTCGACCCCGGGATCGAGCATGAGCGCGCAGCGAAAGTGTGCGATCGCGGCGTCCGGGTGACCAAAATCCGCCAGATGGCGGGCAAACGCCTGCTGGAGACCCGCGCTTCGCGGGGCGGCCGAAAGCTGAGCAGCGAGGGCCTGGCCGGTGGCGTCGAGGTCGAACGCGATCGCGAGGCACGGCTTTGGGAGGTTCTCTTGGGGTTGGGCGGGCGCCGCCGTCGCGCAGCCGGTGATGAAGGAGAGGATCACCCCAGATCGGCCGCGCACCGGTGCAACGTAGATCTCTGTGATCGCGACGTCTAGCGATCCGTGACTTGCCCTGCCACTTCGCGACCACTAGCTTCCGCGCCATGATGATCTCTCGGTGGCGCCTGCTAGCGGCGATCCCCCTGGCCCTCGCATTCTCGGCCTGCGACGGCGGCACGACCGACGACGGCAACGCGGACACCGGGGTCAACGACTCCGGGACGAACGATCCCTGTCTCGAGGCAAACTTCACGTCGATCTACACGGATCGCCTTCACACCACGAAGTACTGCGCGGCGGCGGGCTGCCATGATCCCCAGACCGCGGGCGGCGGCCAGAACTACGCCCTCACGAAGGCCGCGGTGCACGACACGCTGCTGTCCGACACCGTCAACTCGATCGGCGCGCCCGACTATCCCAAGCGCGTCACGCCGGGAGATCCGGACATGAGCTTCCTCTGGATCAAGCTGACCCGCGACGACGCGCCGCTCGGACGCATGCCGCTCGCCAAGACACCGCTCCAGCAGTGCGACCTCGACGCGATCAACACGTGGATCACGAATGGGGCGATGGACGACTGACCGGGCGATCACTCCCGACCAACCCGCGCAAGAGGAGCACGCCGGCCAGCGTGGTCGAGGCGGCCAGGATGCAGACCGCGAGGAAGGGCTGCTCCGCATGGGCCCAGAGGACACCGCCCAGGGCGGCGCCCAGCCCCGATCCGCCCTGGTTGAACCCGTTGCGGATCGCCGAGAGCGCTCCGCGCTGCTCCGGCTCGCAGATCTCGAGCGCCAGCGTCTGAAACGGCGCCGATCGCGATGAGCCCGCCACCATGGTGACGAAGAAGAGGAAGAGGCTGGGGGCAGCGACCGGCCACATCACGCGGCCGAAGTGCGCCAGCTCGAGGCCGGACTCGACCAGGCGAGCGTTGACCGCACCGGCGGCGATCGCGGAGAAGGGCATCGCGATCTGCATCAGCGCCATCAGCATGCTGCCGCTGACGATCAGCAGGACCCGCCCGAAGCGGTTGGAGAGCTTGCCGGCGATCGGTCCACCGAGGAGGATCGCGGGACCACCGACGGCGTAGACCAATCCGCGCGCGCGGGTGTCGAGGCCGTAGGTCTGCTCCAACCAGGGGCTGGAGTAGACGCTGAACATGGTCATGCTCATCCCGATGCTGGCCGACATCATGAGGACGCCGACCACGCGTCGATCACGGAGGAGCGAGCCGTAGGCCCGGGCCGCCGCGCCCAGGGAGATGCGATCGGTCCGGCGTTCGGCGCGCGGTCGCGGGAGCAGCGTGAGCAGGCCGACCCAGACCAGGGCGGCGAAGCCGGAGAAGACGCGGAACATGGTGCTCCACCCGAAGCTTCCGGCGAGGGCGGAACCGATCGGGATGGCGAGGATCAGCGAGAGAAAGAAGCCGCTCATCACCCAGCCCATCACCACGGCCCGCGTCTGCCCCTCGAAGTGGTCGCCGACGTAGCTGGTGGTGGAGGTGACGAGGAGGCCGGCGCCCATCCCGGCCAGCCCGCGGGCCACGAGCATCGACGTGAAGCCGTCGGCGGAGGCGCACGCCAGCGTCGAGAGCGTGAGGATGGCGATGCCGGCGAGCAGGATCGGACGGCGACCGAGGCGATCCGAGATGGGGCCGAAGATGAGGGCGAACGTCGCGGTCGTGATCGAGTAGATCGCGATCCACCAGCTGCCGCGCTGCACGCCCACGCCGAGCTCGCGCACGAGCTGCGGGAGGATCGGGGTCATGATCAGGAGATCGGCGCCTGAGGTGAACATCACAGCGCAGAGGAGGACGACTGTGATCCGATCCCTCAGCGCCGCGACCACGAGTGTGATCCAAGCAAAGATCGACGCCCGCCGTCGAGGCACAAGCGTGGTCGAGGATGGTTTGAGGCTCGCCGGAGTGCTAGCGTCCTCCGCTTCGCGCCGCCTATGACACGCCAAGCCGACTTCTCCCAACGTCTCCGCTATCGGGTGGACAACTTCCTCGCTCGGGGAAGCGGTGCGCTCTTCATCGCCCTGGTGATCGCGTTCCTCGCGTCGATGGCGCTCCTGGTCCTCTTGCGGTGGATCCTTCACCTGATGGCGGCGGACGAGGGCACCTCCCTCTTCGCGCACGTGTGGACGGTGTTTCTCGAGCTCACCGACCCGGGAAACATGGGTCAGGACACCGACACACCGGCGATCTTCAAAGCGGCGGCGATCGTATCGGGCTTCACCGGCGTCGTGATCTTTTCGGCGCTGATCGCGTTTCTGGGCGCGGCCCTCGAGTCTTTGATTGAGGGTTTGAAGCGGGGCGACACCGCAGTGCTGGAGTCGGAGCACACGCTGATCCTCGGGTGGGGTGCGCGGGTGGTGGAGATCCTGCGCGAGCTCGTGATCGCCAACGAGAGCGAGGCCCACCCCTGCGTGGTGATCCTTTCCGAGCAGAGCAAGGAGGACATGGATCAGTACCTCCGCGACCACCTCGCCGAGCGAAAGAACACCCGGATCGTGACGCGGTCGGGCGCCACGGCCTCGCTGTTGATGCTGGAGAAGGTGAGCGCACAGACGGCGAAGAGCGCGATCGTGCTGGCGCACGAGGACACCACCTCCGACGAGGCCAAGGGGACGAGCGACGCCAAGGTGATCAAGACGGTCCTGGCGCTGATGACGCACGTTCCCGCGAGCCACGACCTCAAGATCGTCGCGGAGGTCTACGACGAGCGGAATCGCAACGTGGTGAAGGACATCGATCCGGAGCGCATCTTCGTCATCGACGCGCAAGAGATCCTGGCGAAGATCATGGTGCAGACCTCGCGGACCACCGGGCTGGCGGTCGTGTACTCGGAGCTCCTCGGCTTCGCCGGCTGCGAGATGTACTTCCATCCCAACCCGAAGTGGGCGGGACTGACGTTCTCGGCCGTGCAGTTCCATTTTCCGGACGGCGTCCCGATCGGGGTCCGCCACGCGGACGGCCGGATGGAGATCCGACCCTCGCCGACCTACCAGCTCCAAGCCGACGACGAGATCCTGATCATCGCGGAGGACGATTCGACCATCCACTTCAAGAACCAGCCCGTGATCGCGCCGAACGATCTGCCGCTGAAGAACGCGCGGATCGCACCTCGGTCCGAGCGCCAGCTGGTCCTCGGCTGGAGCCCGAAGGCGCCCATCATTCTCGGCGAGTACGCGGACTACGTCCTCACCGGGTCGATCATCGACGTGATGGTCAAGAACCCGCCGCCCTCGGTCCTCGAGGAGATCGAGCGCCTCAACGGGGAGCTGGAGACGCTGCAGATCGCGCACATCGACGATGATCCGCTCTCGGTCGAGGCGCTCGAGCGCATCAAGCCCTTCGGCTACAACAACGTGATCATCCTTCCCCAGCGACTCGACGATCAGGTCGATCCGGATCGGATCGACTCCGAGACGCTCATCGTACTGCTCCACCTGCGAAAGCTGCAGGCCAAGCTGCGTGCCCAGGGGTACAGTCGGTTCGGTACCAAGATCATCACGGAGGTGCTCGACTCCAACAACCAGGAGCTGATCACGCGCGCGGGCGTGGACGACTTCATCATCAGCAATCGGATGGTCTCGATGTTTCTGGCGCAAATCAGCGAGCAGCCGGGGATCCAGGCCGTCTACGACGATCTCTTCCAGGAGGAGGGCTCCGAGATCTATCTCAAGCCCGCGTGGCTGTACCTCGAACAGCTGCCGGTCACGGTGCGCTTCGCGGATCTGATGGCGTTGGCGCAAAAGCGCGAGGGCGAGGTCTGTATCGGGTACAAGCTCAAGGCGCTGGAGCAGGTCTCTTCGAAGAACTTCGGCGTGAAGCTCAACCCCGCCAAGGATCAGCAGATCACGATCGGCGCCGAGGACGCGCTGGTGGTCGTCGCCGAGGACGATCGTTGAGCGCGGTCGCTAAGAGCCGGTCCAGAAACCGTTCCGTTCGCAGTTTGCTGTTTCGGTGCCCTGATAGTAATCGAGCAGTCAGGTAGCCAGATCCCCTGCGTGGCGCCGCGAGGTGCCCAGCAGAAGCGGGATCAGAACGGTCACGGGCGGCAATCCGTGGCTGCGAAGTGGCGGGCCGCAGCGCGAAGCGAACCCAGCCGTAGCCTGGTAAGGATATGGAGAGGCCGAGCCCCTCGGAACAGGGCGAAGGCAGGACGGACGTGAACAGCGGCTCGATGCGCGAAGCGTTCCGCTCTCCCGGGGTAACAGGGGCAGCACGCCACGAAAGGAAGACGTTGAACGCGGGAGACCTCGACCGGCGCGGATGGCCACCCCAGCGCACGCACAAGGCCGCAAGCCGAGGTCGCGCGGGCCGGCGAGGAGTCGGACGAGTCCGTAGTACCTGAGAAGGCAGTGAAAACCGCTGGAGGGAAGGGGCTCTACTTGTCGATGCCACCCATTGCCGCGAAGGACGGGGGATTGCGATGACGCTAGAAACTCCTTCGAAGATCCGGGAGCTGCAAAGGGCGCTGTACCGACGGGCCAAGAAGGAGCCGAAGTTCCGCTTCTACGCGCTCTACGACAAGGTCTACCGTCCGGACATCCTGGCGCATGCCTACGCGTTGGCAAGAGCCAACCGAGGCGCGCCCGGGCCCGACGGCGAGACCTTCGAGGAGATCGAACAGAGCGGAAAGACGGCGCTGCTGGATGAGCTGCACAATGCGCTGAAGAACAAGACGTATCGCCCGGGACCAGTCCGCCGAGTGAACATC
This sequence comes from uncultured delta proteobacterium, assembly GCA_963803435.1. GTDB lineage: Bacteria > Myxococcota > Kuafuiibacteriia > Kuafuiibacteriales > Kuafuiibacteriaceae > CAWDML01. Next base: position 728,114 of record CAWDML010000003.1, read on the forward strand.
CCAAAACCTGACGGCGGTGAGAGGCCGTTGGGCATCCCGAATATTCGAGATCGCATCGTCCAGGGAGCAGCCAAGCTGATCCTGGAGCCGATCTTCGAAGCGGATTACGACGACGCGTCGTTCGGATTCCGTCCACGAAGAGGTGCGCACCAAGCGCTCGATGCGATCGGCGAAGCCTTCGACGAAGGGATGTGTTGGGTGATCGACGCCGACATCACGGCCTACTTCGACACGATCCCTCACGACCACCTGATGAAGGCTGTCGCGGAGCGCGTCGTCGACGGTCCAATGCTGGCGCTGATCAAGATGTTCCTCGAAGCACCCATCGTAGCGAGCGATGACTCGCGCCCACGGCGGAACCGCAAGGGGACGCCGCAGGGAGGTGTGATATCGCCGCTCCTTGCGAACCTCTACCTGCACCTGCTGGACCGTAACTTCAGGAAGTACGTAGCGGTGGATGCGCTCGACGGACGGCTGGTCCGCTATGCCGACGATTGTGCGCCACGACGGCGCGGAAGGGAGGCCGAGATGGCCAACTGAACGCAGCCTTGCTGCACGAGTGATGAGGGAGGGCCCCTCGAAGCCGGCAGACAGGCGCAGGCTTCAAACCACCTCGAGCTGCTCTGGTCAAAAGCCAGGGTGGTGAGCGTCGAAGGAAAAGGCGCGGCGAGACCGCGTCAGGTGACGATCGGAAAGACGAACGCGAGTGAACCACTGATGACGCGTCGAAAGCGTAGGAACGACGTCGAAACCAGGTTGAAGTCGTTGGCCTGGGATGAGCGCGGACGGTGTCTTGTCTACGGGCCGCGCGGCGTCCGGCGTGAAGGTGGCGTGAGTCCGATCGAGGCTCTCGTGCGGAACGTGGGAACCTTCGGCCTCGATGCAAAGGAAGAAGTCCAAGTGGAGGACCCACGAGGATGAGAGTACCGAAGCGAGGTCAAGGGACGGAGCGATCCGTACTAGGGATGAGCTCCGCGAAAGCGGAGGGACCGAAGGGGTCGCGTCATTCAGCTTCGATTGGCGGTCAACCGAAGATCGGGAGGAACCGCGCGAAGGAAGCAAAGCCGTATGAGGTTGAGGCACCATCACCGGCGAGCCGAGTACTGGATCGGACGCATTGCGCGCCGTGATCCGAAGCTCTTCGCTCACTGGGATCTGCTGGGAATTCGACCTGCGGCTGGATGAGGGGAGCCGTATGAGCTGAGAGGTTCACGTACGGTTCTGCGAGCGCCCGGGGGTGAGACTCCCCCGGGCGACTCACCTCGTCGTGCTCACACGACGCCGACCGGATCGCGAATTGTCCTGGATCAAGACCCTGTTGGGCCGCTTGGGGCTATCGCTTCATCCGGAGAAAACTCGCGTGACGCACGCGTCGGACGGCTTTGCTTTCCTCGGACACGAGGTCCGATGGCGGAACGGACGAATGCGGTTGGATATGTCGCGGAAGGCGCGCGACCGCGTACACGACCAACTCCGCCGGCGGACAAGGTGGACCTCGTTGAGCCTCGAAGAAGAAATCGGGCAACTCAACAGCTACATCCGCGGAGCAAGGGGATACTTCGGACGGATCCGGCAACGGACGAAAGCCAAGCTGGATCATTACATAGCGCAGCGTATTGCGCGGTGGTGGGCGCGGAAGCACAACGCGCCCCGGCCTGCATGGTCGCTCGTGCAAGAGGACGCCCTCTGGCGCAAGCATGGGCTTGAACGCTGGTGGTCGCCTCGGGCTTTCAAGTCAGCAACTCCAAGGTCTGTGCGGTGAAAGACAAGGGAAGCCGTATGCAGGAAACCTGCACGTACGGTTTGAGGAGGGGCTGCTGGCCCGTGCGTCTGGTACGGCGGGCTGGGGTCTACTCGACTCGTTCTGTCATTCGCTGTTCGATCCGGCGATGAAGGGCGATGACATCGCAGAACGACTGCTCAAGTTTGCGAAGCGTGTACTTCTGCTTTGCCGCGAGTTCCCAAACGACTTTGCCGGCAAGCACGTTGTCCGACAGCTGATCCGGTGTTCATCCGGAGGTGGTGCGAATGACGAGGAAGCGCGTGGCGGCGAGAGCCTTGCCGACTTCATCCACAAGATGGCGGTCGCTCGCAAGGATGGTTGCGTCTTGCCGATCCGGAGCTGATGCAGGGAGCGGAGATCGCTTCGCTGATCCGAGAGGCCAACGAACTCTCTGCGATTCTGACGAGCTCCATCAAGACGGCGAAGGCTCGATCAGGGAAGTCATCGAGCCTGCTGGAACGCGATGATCGCGCACGCAAGATGAACCAGCCCGAGATACCGCGATCCCGTTCGTTCCCACCGCACGAGTCATGCGCGGAACTGGTTGTGCCAAGCGTTCGTGCGCTCGACAACCCAGCGCCGCGGCCTACCGCGGACACAGCCAGCTCCACAGGGCGTCCGGAAGACTTGCGAATCTTGCCTGCATCGACTCTGCAGAACGGCCGCTTTGAATAGCGAATGAGCAGAACGAGCGAAACAGGAAACGCGGAACGGTCCGGAGGTTTTCGGACCGGCTCTACGCTAAGGGAGACCCCTTTCGCCGTTCGTGGGTCGAGATCCCACTGATCTAAGGTCGAGATATACTCCGGGCCGCGCGAAGAAGATGTGGGCCATCGACCTCGGAACCACCAATACCGGCGTGGCACGATGGAACGAGACAGAGGGCCGACCTCGTCTCGTCGAGTTGCCCGAGATCTGCCGCAGACCCGGCGGTGAAGATCACCTGGAGGCACCGCTCCTTGTCCCCTCCGTGACGCAGGCGTTCGAGGATCTTGATTTCTGGTCGAGGATCGGGCGCTGGGGTCCGGTGGCGCGCCGCTTCCTGATCGGGAAGCAGGCGTACATCGGCCGCCCTGCGATGGAGATGAACCAGGGCCAGATCCGGCCCAGCTACGCCACCTCGTTCAAGCCGTATCTCGGCCGGGCGCCGCTGCGCACGATCGCCCGGAGCGGCAATCGCCCGCTGTCGGCGCGCGACGTGGCGCGCCTGTACATCCGCGAGCTCCTCTCGGAGGTGAAGCAGAGCACGGGGGAGCGGATCCGCGATCTGGTCGTCACCACGCCGGTCGACTCGTACGAGTCTTATCGCGCCGAGATCGCGGAGATCCTCAAGCATCTGGGTGTGCGCCGCGTGCGCTTCATCGACGAGCCGGTGGCGGCGGCCATCGGCTACGGCCTCGGCCTCAAGCAGAACCGCGTCGCCCTGGTCGTCGACTTCGGTGGCGGCACGCTCGACGTCGCGGTGGTCTCGCTCACCGCCAAGGGGGTCCAGGAGGGCGTCTGCGAGGTGCTCGGCAAGGAGGGCCGACCAATCGGCGGCAACACGGTCGATCACTGGCTCCTCGAAGATTTCTGCTCCCGCCTCGGCTACACGCTTCCGAAGAACGCCGAGGAGGAGAAGAACACGTTCTGGGTCCGGATGATGCTCGCCGAGACCTGCCGCGTGAAAGAGACCGTCTTCTTCCGGGACAACGAGACGTTCCTCCCCACGCCCCCCGACGAGCTGCACCGCTTCGACGAGCGCATCCGCGGCGAGTCCGCCACCATCAACGTCGCCCGCGACGACGTCATCGAGACCCTCCGCGCCCACAGCCTCTACGAGATGATCGAAGAGTGCGTCGAGAGCGTCCTCGACCAGGCCAAGGAGCACGGCGTCCGCGAGAGCGACATCGAGGACGTCCTCATGGTCGGCGGCTCGACCCTCCTCCCCGGCGTCTATCCCCTCTTCGAGGAGCGCTTCGGCCGCGACGCCGTCCGTGCCTGGCAACCCTTCGAGGCCGTCGCCTACGGCGCCTGCGTCTTCGCCGCCGACGCCTCGAACCAGAGCGACTTCATCGTCCACGACTACGCGTTCGTCACCCATGACCTCAACACACACGAGCGCCAGTACACGATCATCATCCCCCACGGCACCCGCTTCCCCACTCCGAGCGACTTCTGGAAGCGCCAGCTGGTCCCCACCTGCTCCCTCGGCGAGCCCGAGACCATGTTCAAGCTCGTCATCTGCGAGGTCGGCCGCGACTACGACGGCGAACGCAAGTTCGCCTGGGACGCCGAAGGCAAGCTCCACAAGGTCGGCGGCATCGACGACGGCCGCAAGAAGGACCCCCTGGTCGTCCCGCTGAACGAATCCAACCCCACCCTCGGCTACCTCAAGCCCGCTCACCCTCCCAGCGACAAGCGCCCGCGCCTCGAGATCAGCTTCGGCGTCAACAGCGACCGCTGGCTCTGCGCGTCCGTCTACGACTTGAGGACGAAGAAATACATGATGCGGGAGGAGCCGGTCGTCCGGCTGCTGTGAGCGCCGGCGCACGATCGCCGGCGGAGCGCTCGCCTTCGCTCTGAAAGGAACGGCCGCTTCGAGCGAGCCCTGCTCAATGCGCGGGGAGGGGCTCTTCGCGGGCGTCGGTGGGCTTCTCGAAGCGCTGGGGGTCGAACGGGACGAACGTGTGCTCGGAGAGGAGGACGGTGGTGAGGGGGGCGCCGACCATGCCCTGGTCGGAGCGCCAGTCGTGGATCGAGATGCGGGTGGGGAGGAGGACGCCGTCGACGGTGGTCCATGCCTCGTAGGAGGCGACGTGGGGGGTGGCCTCGGCTTGTTCGGCGGTCTTGCCGAAGGTGACGATGTACGCGAGGGCGCGGAGGCGATCGGTCGTGGGGGCTCGGTAGACGATGTACCAGTCTTCCGGGGTGTCGCCGACGCCGTTGTCGAAGGTCAGCTTGGCGGCGGGGAGGGGGAGACCGTCGAAGGGGCGGTCGCCGAGGGGTGACAGGTGGGTGCCGGGATCGGAGAGCTTCATGGGGGCCGCGATGAAATAGGGCCAGGTCAGGAGCTGGAAGCGAGCGCGGGGGAGCTCTGCGTCGGAGGGGGTCACCCACGCCGTGCGGCCGTCGAACACGGCCTCTGCGGCTTCGGTCGTGAAGCGGCTCTTCCCGAGAGGGGTGTCGAAGACGAACACGGCGTCGAAGCGGGTCTGGCCGCCGGACTCGAGCTGGACGCGGACCTGGAGCGCTTGGTGGGCGCGCCAGCCGGTGAGGTTGTGGGCGCGCTCGATACGTGCGGCGAAATCGGCCGGCGGAGGCGTGCTCCGGCAGGCGGACGGCGCGAGCACGAGCGCGAGCATCCAGGTCCGTCGCATCGAGGGGCCTCAGAACTTCTCGGCCGAGGGCCGCAGGTCGACCTCGAGCGTCCATGCGCTCTTCGGCTGCATGGCGAGCTGGTAGTACGTCTCGGCGATCGCGGCCGGCGAGAGCTGGGCGTCGGAGCTCACTCCAATCTGGCCGTCGATGACCACGTGCGCGACGTGGATCCCGCGGGGGCCGAGCTCGCGGGCCATGCTCTGGGCCAGGGCGCGGAGGCCGAACTTCGGGACGGCGAGGTTGGTGAAGCGGGCGCTGCCGCGGAGCGAGGCGGTGGCGCCGGTGAAGAGGATGGTGCCGCGGCCGCGATCGACCATGGCGCGGGCGGCGAGCTGTCCCACCAGAAACCCGCCGAGGCAGCCGGTGCGCCAGCAGTGCTCGAAGACCTCGGGGGCGATGTCGAGGATGCTGCCCGGGACGAAGGCGCCCGCGTTGAAGACGACGACCTCGGGGGTGTCGATGGCGGTCGCCTCTGCGAACAATCGCGCGACCTCATCGGGTGCGGCCACGTCGCACGCGATCGCCTTCGCCTCCTTCGCGGCCGAGCGCGCGAGGAGCTCGTTCAGACGCTCGCGATTCCGGGCCGAGGCGACGACCGCCATTCCCGCCGAGGCGAATCGCTCGACCAACGCGAGGCCGAGGCCAGGGCCGACGCCGGCGATGAGTGCGAGGCTCATGGGCGAAGACTAGCGAAGATCCCTGCGTCGTGCCCGTGCAACGGGCTACACCTCGTAGAGGCCGGCGGCGCCCATTCCGCCGCCGATGCACATCGACACCACGCCGTAACGCTTCTTGCGTCGCCGGAGCTCGTAGAGGAGCGTCGCCGTGAGCTTCGCGCCCGTGCAGCCAAGCGGGTGGCCGAGGGCGATGGCGCCGCCGTTGACGTTGAGGCGGTCGCCGGGGATCCCGAGCTCGCGCTGGCAGTACGCGGCCTGGGCCGCGAAGGCTTCGTTGATCTCGAAGAGATCGATGTCCCCGAGCGACAGGCCGGTCTGGGCGAGGAGCTTGCGGATGGCGGGGACGGGTCCGATGCCCATGATATCAGGAGGCACGCCCTGGACCGTGAAGCCGCGCATGCGGCCGAGCGGCTTCACGCCGAGAGACTTCGCATTCTCTTCGGAGAGGAGCACGGTGGCGGCGGCGCCGTCGTTCATCGGCGAGCTGTTGCCGGCGGTGACCGTGCCGCGGGCCGAGAAGGCCGGCTTGAGGGCGGCGAGGCCCTCGAGGGTGCTGTCCTTGCGCGGGCATTCGTCGACGCTGAAGTCGATCTCGCCGGCGTGGCCGCCCTCGAAGCGGCGCGCCTTGACGGTGAAGATCTCCTCCTCGAAACGGCCGGCCTCGATGGCAGCGATCGCCTTCGCGTGCGACTCGAGCGCGAAGGCGTCCTGGACCGCGCGGCTGACGTCGAACTTCTTCGCGATGCGCTCGGCGGTGTGGCCCATCGCGATGTAGGCCTCGGGAAACTCGTCGACCAGGCGCGGATTGAGGCTCAGCTTGTTGCCGCTCATCGGCACCATCGACATCGACTCGACGCCGCCGGCGACCACCACTCCGGCGAGGCCCGACTGGATCGCAGCCGCGCCGTGCGCGATCGCCTGGAGCCCGCTCGAGCAGAAGCGGTTGATCGTCTCGCCGGTGACCGTGTCCGGCCACTTGGCCAGGAAGACGGCGTTGCGGGCCACGTTCAAGCCTTGCTCGCCCTCGGGGAACGCGCAGCCGAGCACGACGTCGTCTACGTCCTTCGGCTCGAGACCGGGGACGCGGGCGAGGGCGGCGCCCAGCGCGGCGGCGGCCAGATCGTCGGGACGTGTGTCCCTCAGCGTGCCCTTCTTGGCGCGGCCGACGGCGGTGCGCGTCGCGGCGGCGACGATGACGTTCAGCGGAAATGCCATGGTTAGTTCCTCAGCGGCTTGTTGGTCATGAGCATGCTCTGCATGCGCTCCATGCTCTTCTCCTCGCCGCACAAGGAGAGGAACGCCTCGCGCTCCAGATCGAGGTAGTGCTGCTCGCCGAGCTCGGTGCCGCCGGCCACCTCGCCGCCCGCGAGCACGTGCACCACCTTTCGGGCGATCAACGCGTCGTGCGCCGAGGCGTAGCCGCCCTCGACGAGGCTCCAGATCCGCATGCCGATCGACTTGGCGGCGTCGAGCCCGGCCGCCTTGATGACGCGCGGTCGGGGCGGTCGATAGCCGGAGGCCGCCATCCCGATCGCCCGCCGCTTCGCGTGCTCGATCAAGTGATCCCGGTTCAGCGTGATGCCGTCGGTGGGCAAGAGATAGCGGAGCCGGCGCGCCTCCTCGGCACCGGTCGCCACCGTCGCCATCGCGATGTTGAGCGAGGCGCTGCCGATGAACGGCAGCAGATCGGCGCCCTCGACGTCCTGGACCGAGTCGGTCCAGCGCTCGACCAGGCGCAGGCAGCCCCCGCCGGCCGGGATCAGGCCGACGCCCACCTCGACCAGGCCCATGTACGTCTCCGCGTAGGCCTGGCAGGCGTCGGCCGCCATCGCGATCTCCGCCGAGCCGCCCATCGTGTACCCGAAGGGCGCGGCCACCACCGGGATGTTCGCGTATCTCAGGCCCTGGAGGGCGTCCTGCAGCGCACGCACCGCGGCGTCGAGCTGCGTCCACTCCTGCTGCTGCGCGAGGCCGTAGACCAGCATCAGGTTGGCGCCCACGCCGAAGTGCGCGCCGTCGTTGCCGATGACCAGCGCCTGGAAGTGCTTCTCCGCCTCCTTCACGCCGTCGACGAGCATGCTCGTGACGTCGTCGTCGATCGTGTTCATCTTGGTGCGGACCTCGAGGCAGAGCACGCCGTCGCCGATGTCGAGGAGGCAGGCGCCGTAGTTCTCCTTCACCACGCGCTTCTTGTCCTCGCGGACCGCGTCGAGGATCAGCTCGCGAGGATCGCGCTGGAGCGGCTCGGCCGTGCTCTTCTTGGTCTCCCAGTAGCTCCGGTGCGCCACGGTCCCGTCGTAGAAGCGGCTGCGGCCCGAGTCGATCATGTCGAGGACCCACTTCGGGACGTCGAGGCCGTCCTTCTTCATCCGGGCGACGCTCTCCTCCACGCCGATGGCGTCCCAGGCCTCGAACGGTCCCAGGTCCCAGCCGAAGCCCCAGCGCATGCCGCGATCGATCTGGACGATGTCGTCGGCGATCTCGCCCAGCCTGCGGGCGGCGTAGCAGAGCGTCCGCGACAGCACCTTCCACGCGAAGTGGGCCGCCTTGTCGTCTCCTGCGATCATCGTCGCCAGGCGCTTCGCCGGATCGTCGATGTTGCGCGTGGCGCCGATGGACTCGTAGCGGACCTTCTGCTGCGGCCGGTAGTCGCCGGTGGCGGAGTCGAGCACCAGGATGTCGTCGCCGACCTTCTTGTAGAAGCCGGCGCCGGACTTGCGACCCAGATGACCGCGCTCGACCAGCTTCACCACCCAGTCAGGCATCGCGAAGATCGCGTGCTCCTCGTCCGAGCGGAGGTTCTCATAGCAGTTGTTGGCCACGTGCACGAAGGTGTCGATGCCCACGATGTCGCCCGTCTTGAACGCGGCGCTGGCGGGGCGGGCCATCGGCTGCCCTACGATCTTGTCGACCTCCTCGATCCCCAGCCCGTCCTCGGCCATCGACTTGATCACCTGCATCAGGCCGTACACGCCGATGCGGTTGGCGACGAAGTTCGGCGTGTCCTTGCCGTAGACGATGCCCTTGCCCAGCATCTCGCCGATCTCGACCGCACGCCGGACGGTCCGCGGGTCGGTCTTCGGGCCGGGTACGATCTCGAGCAGCTTCATGTAGCGGACGGGGTTGAAGAAGTGCATCACCACCATCCGGGCAGCGAGGTCGGCCGGCAGGCCTTGTTGCATCCGGGCGATGGAGAGGCCGCTGGTGTTGGACGCGAGGATCGCGTGCCGGCTGATCTTCTCCGCCACCCCGGCGAACAGCTTCTTCTTGAGATCGAGGTTCTCGACGACGGCCTCGACCACCAGGTCGCACTCGCCGAGCCGGTCCAGATGATCGTCGAAGTTGCCCGGCACGATCGAGCGCGCGGCGTCGGGATCGTAGAAGGTGGCGGGCTTGCTCTTGAGCGCCTTCGCGATCGCGTCGGTCACGAGGCGGTTCCGGTCCCTGCCCGCGTCCTTGGGGACGATGTCGAGGAGATGCGTTCGGATGCCGGCGCCCGCGAGGTGCGCGGCGATGCCGGTGCCCATGACGCCGGCTCCGAGAACGGCAGCGGTCTTCACACGTTCGGCCATGCGCGGACCGTATCAGATCTTCTCGAGCTCTCGCACCACGACTTCCGCGCTCAGCGGGCGCACCTCCCGCCTCTTCTCGAGCAGCATCATGGTCAGGCGCGCGAGCGGCCCGTCGAACGCCAGCGGTGGCGGCAGCAGGGTCAGGTGCGCCGCGAACAGATCCTGCACGCCGCCCGAGAACGGCGGCCGGCCCGCGAGCATCTCGTAGAGCACGACCCCCAGCGAGTAGAGGTCGGAGCTCGGCGTCGCGGGATCACCGCACGCAACCTCGGGCGCCAGGTAGTCCGGCGTCCCCACGACCGTTCCGAAGTTGGTCAACTTCACTTGCGCGAGCGCGTCCGCCGACGTGCTGATCGCGACCAGACCGAAGTCGAACAGCTTGGCCTGCTCCGCCCCGCCGGTCTCCACCAGCATGATGTTGCCGGGCGTGATGTCCCGGTGGACGAATCCCATCGCGTGGGCCGCCGAGAGCCCGCGCGCCACGTCGATCGCGATCTTGGCGGCGCGCCGGGGCTCGAGCGGTCCCGCCGCCACCGCGCGGCTGAGCGGCTCACCCACCAGCAGCTCCATGACCAGATAGGTCAGCCCTCGCTCATTCCGATCGAAGTCGAACACTGCTGCAACGTTAGGATGGCGGATCATGCTCATCGCGAGCGCTTCGCGACGGAAGCGCTCGGCGATCACCGGCGTGGAGGCCATCTCGCCGAGCATCAGCTTGAGCGCGGCGACCCGATCCTGGCGCTCATCATGGACGCGATACAGGACGGCCACGCCGCCCTCTGCGAGGCGCTCGAGGATCCGGTAGTGGGCGACGGTCTGCCCGATCATGGGATCGATCTCGGTCTCGATCAGGGTGGTGCCGTCGAGGCCGCAGCGCGGTGCGGTCGTCCGATACGTCAGCCCGCACAGGGGACAGCAGCGCACGGCGCCGAAGCTAGGGTCCCGGCGGCGAATAAGCCAGCCGCGGCTTCAGGTCTTGGGCGGGCTGAGCGCGCCCGGCCCCGAACCCTCGACGCTGAGGGCGCCGCGCTCCGGCTCAGCCTCCACCAGGCTGAGGCCGCCGGTCCCGAAGGGGCCGATCCGGGCCCGGATCGCCTGGATGGCCTGGTGGGCCGCGATCCGGAGGCGGCGATCCCGGGGCGACTTCGTGGCCGGGAGGAGCTTCGAGACGGCGCGCCGGCTGCCCATGCTACCGAGCGCCTCGGCGGCGGCGAGCTGGACGTCGATCGCCTGTCCCTCGAGCAGGCCGAGCAGGGCCTCCTCGCTCTCGGGAACCCCGAGGCTCCCCAGGGCTTGCGCCACCGCCGCGCCGATTCTCGGGATCCGTGATGTTTCGGGCCACCTCGCTGAGCCAGGGGGCGGCCGGCCGGTAGCGGAGCTCGCCCAAGTGCCGGACGGCGATGCGGACCAGGTGCCGGTCGCCGTCCTCGAGGACCTGGTGGAGGACCGGCACCGTGCGCTCAGGCTTGAAGCGCCGGATCAGGTGGCGAAGGGCGCGCTCGGTGAGTCCGTCGGAGGCCTCGGGATCGCGGATGACGCTCTCGATGATTCCGAAGCTCCCGGACTTGAGGTGCCGCGCTGCGGCGAAGCGAACCTCGGGGGCGGGATCGCGGAGCGCCAGGGCCAGCGTGGTCTGGCGATGCTCGGGGACCTGGGCCAGCATCACGTCGGCGGCGCGGCTCCGCACCGCCACGTCCGGATCCAGCTCGAGGTTCTCGAGGAGCAGGCGGGCCTCGTCCAGCGTGCCTGCGTGGGTGCCGTCCACCAGCCGGCGGCTCGCATGCACCAGCGCTCCGATCAGGACGTCGACCGCCCCGTCGCGCACCGCGAACGGAGAGTCGAACATCAGGAAGCCGTCGCCCAGCGCCAGCTGATCGCCGCGGCGGGTGGTGGAGCGCAGCCGGCCGTCGAGGAGGGCAGCGATCGTCCGCTCCGGCCCGAAGCTGGCCTCTTCGCCTCCGAACTGCACGTGAAGGTTGAGCTCTCGCGGGAGGTGCTCGCGAAGGTCGAGCACGATCGCGCACCCGATCACCTCGTGTGCGTTCACCTGATCCTGACGGCTCCACGGGAAGCCGGTGATCGTCCCGCCGGGATCGACGGTGCGCGGCTGGGTCCGCATCAACACGCGCAGGCCGTCGATCACGCCCTCGTGATCGCGCGTGCCGAGCGTCGGGCGCGTGAACGCGGTGGTGTCGAAGATCTTCTTCACGTCGTGGGAGTCGGTGGGTGTGAGCCGGCCGGTGCTGGCGCGGAGCAGGCGACGGCCCGCCCGCTGCGCCAGGAGCCGCCGCGTGAGCCAGAAGATCGGAGCGGCCAACAGATTACCCGTGTAATAGGTGAGGGCGATCGGGACCGCGAGCAGACAGAGGAAACAGACGAGCGCGAAGAACCACATCCCTACGACACATCGATGGTGCGCTCGGGTTCCGCGAACCTCAATGCCTGCGCAGTGTGCCGGCGTACACGGGCCCAAGCTCCGCGGGGTCCTGCAACGGCCGCGAGCAGGCTCCTGCCACGCACAAGTACGCGGCCGGGGCCGGCTTCCGCGGATACTTCGTGTCGGGCTGACCCGGGTCCAGCCACAGCACTCGGCGGTAGAGCGCGGGGAGCGCCCGCGCCGCCGAGAAGAGGCGTCGCGCGAGCGGGTCCGCGCGGGTACCGACCACGGTCAGCTCGGCCGGCGACGAGGCGAGCTCTCGATCCGCAAGCACCACGCCGATCAAGAACCGCCGCTCGGCGATCACCGAGGGTGAGCTCAGATAGCGCATCGCGTGCTCGGCGATCGCACGGTGCGAGGCCTCTCCGGTGTAGCGATGGATCCGGTTCGCGGTGCGGGCCACCGTCAGGTTCTCGTCGAGCTGGCGGTAGGGCTCCGCCAGCGCGCCTCGAGCGCGGTCGTCGATCGTCGAGGTCTGATACCCGCCGCTCTCGACGCGGTAGATCCGGTCGATCGCGGCGAGCGTCTCCTCGGCCAGCACCCGCCAGCGCAGCTCGGCCGTGACCTCGTACAAGGACAGGAGCGCCTCCACCATCGCGACGTCGTCACCGAGCGTGGGGCGCGTGTCGCCGGTGCCATGAGCGAAGGTGCCGTCCGGACGCCGCCGGTTCTTCAGCACCCACTCCGCGGCGCGCCGTGCCTCCGCGATCGCACGCTCGTCCTCGAACGCGCTCCCGTACGCACAGAGCGCGGCGATCGCCCAGCCGTTCTCCCGGGAGAAGCGGTGCTCGTCGATCCGGCGCGAGTCCGCGTCCTGGCTGGTGTAGAAGGCGCCCTCGGGGGAGCGCAGGCGCTCGATCAGGAAGCGGTGGAGGCCGTCGGCGGCGGTCCGATATCTCGGCTCGGCGAAGATCCGCGACGCCAGGCTGTACAGGCGCAGGTTGCTCGCCTGGTACTCCATGATCTTCTCGTAGTGCGGCGAGCCCCATGGATCGTCGGGCTTCGAGGCATCGGAGTACTGGCAGATGCCGCCGGTCTTTCGATCGATCAGGCGCAGGTTGGCGTCGAGCGTCTGTCGCGCCATCCCGGTGAGCTTCGCGTCGCCGGCCAGCGCGCCCTCGAGCGCATACTCCATGCTCTCTGTATGGAGGTAGTGGTGGACGTCGCCCCAGCCCCCGTGCGCGTCGTCGTACACGGCGAGGTAGCGGTCGAGGAGGTCCTGGCGTTGCGGCTCGCTGAGCGCGTGCGTGTCGACGGCCTGGAACGGCTCGTCCGCGAACACCGACGGGCCCGGCGTCGGATCGTCCGCGACCGCCGCCAGCATCGCGGCCATGCGCTTCGGCACCAGATAGCCGCGGAGCTTCACCAGCTCGGCGCCGTCCGGAGCGAAGACGATCGTGGCGGGCCAGCCGTAGTCCTCGTACCGCTGGGCCAGCTCCGGGAACCGGTCGGCGTCTGCGCGCACGGCGAGGAAGCGATCGCCGATGATCTTCACCACCTTCGGATCTCGATACGTGACGGCGTCCATCACGTGGCACCAGTGGCACCAGCCCGCCCCGAGATCGAGGAGCACCAGCCGGTGCTCGGCCCGGGCGCGCTGGAACACCTCGGGCGACCAGGGTTGCCAGGCGATGTCGGCCGGCACGGCGGCGGAGGCGAGGAGCAGCACGGGCAGCATTCGTAGGGAGTACGCCGGTGGACCCCTTTCGGGATCTTTCGCCTAAAACGACTCGTTTCGCCACCAGGCCAGGCGATCTCGGGAGCCGAACTCGAACGTCGAGGTCACCAGATCGACCTTGCCGTCGCCGTCCATGTCCGCCGCCGACAGACCGCTGAGGCCTGCGTAACCGCCGCGCACGTCCCGCTCTTCGTAGCCGACGCCGGCGCGGCGATACACCCGGAGGTCGCCGAGCGAGTCGCTGACGGCGATGTCGAGCGCGCCGTCGCCGTCGAAGTCGGCCAGGGCGAGCCGCGGTCGATCGGTGTTGGCCGCGCCGAAGCCGGAGGCCACCGGGGTCCGCGTCCACGGGTCGGAGGCCCGCGCAGGGGCCTCGTAGATCGCGATGGTGATGCTGCTGGTCAGCGACGCCTCGGCCGCGACCAGCTCGGGTACGCCGTCGCCGTCGACGTCCGCGAACGCGAGGGACTTGGTCTGTGTCAGGTTCGCGACCGTGTACTTCACGAAGCGGGGGTCCTGTCCCTGCGTCCCGCTGTTGCGGTACCACGCCAGCTCCTGCGCGCCGGCGGCGAGGACGTCGAGGCGTCCGTCGGCATCGGCGTCGGCGATGAGCACGTCGGCGACGTCGGTGGCGGCCGTGTCGATCGCGAGCGGGCCGGTGAACGTGCCGTCGCCGGCGCTCTTGTACCAGGTCACTCTGTTGCCGTGGATCCGGCCGGCCGCGTCGCTCGCGTTGTTCTGGCCCACGACCAGGTCGGCGATGCCGTCGCCGTCGAGATCGCCCGCGGTCACGCTGGTGCCGCCCCAGACCAGATCGTCGGAGGAGGACGAGGTGTCCGCGAGATCGGGCCGCGAGATCGGGCGCGTGGTCCACTCCCCGCGCGGATCGCCGGGGTTCTCGTACCAGACCAGCTCGCCCGCGGAGATGTTGAAGAAGCGGCGCTGGGTGAGCGCGACCGCCACGACGTCGAGATCGGCGTCGCCGTCCACGTCGAGGGTGATGGTGTCGGCCGCGACGATCGAACCGGCGCCCGAGATCGAGATGGGCTCGAAGACGCCCTCGCCCTGGTTGAGGTAGACGTGAACGGCGTCGGTCAGGCTGAAGGCGGCGACGATGTCCGTCCGTCCGTCGCCGTCGAGGTCGACCGTCTCCAGCTGCTGGCCGTGATGGATCGACTTGTCGATGATCGTCTCGCGGAAGCCGCCGGTGACCGGGATCTCCGGCGTGCAGGCGGCCAGCGCGAAAAGGAGGAGCGGGCTCCGCCGGGGCGGGCTCATGCCGCGGAGCCTATCAGCTTCTCATGACCTTGTAGCGCCTGGAGTCGATCCCGTACTTGCGGACCCGCAGGCCCATCTTCCGCTCGGTGAGCCCGAGGCTCCTCGAGGCCTCCGCCATGTTGCCGCGGGAAGTCTTGAGGGCGTCGATCAAGAGATCCCGCTCGACCGCCGCGAGCGTGGTCTCCAGCGTCCCCTTGGGCGCGGTGTCGGTGGCGTCCGGCGTCTGGAGCGTGGGCGGCAGATGCTGGCCGTGGATCACGCCGTCGGTGCTGAGAAGCACCGCGCGTTCGATGCAGTTCTCGAGCTCGCGGACGTTGCCCGGCCAGTGGTAGGCCATCAGCATGTCGATCGCCTGCGTGGTGATCCGGCGGATCAGCTTGCCGTTGGCGCGCCCGTACTTCTCCGCGAAGACGTCCGCCAGAGCGAGGATGTCCTGGCGCCGCTCGCGAAGCGGAGGCACGCGGAGCGGGAACACGTTGAGCCGGTAGTAGAGGTCCTGGCGGAACCGGTCCTTCTCCATCAGGTCCTCGAGATCGCGGTTGGTGGCCGCGATGATGCGTACGTCCACCTGCACGGTCTCGGTGCCGCCGACGCGCTGAAACTCCTGCTGCTGCAGCACCCGCAGGAGCGCGATCTGGGTCGAAGGGGAGAAGTCGCCGATCTCGTCGAGGAAGATCGTCCCGCCGTGCGCGACCTCGAAGCGACCGCGCCGCTGCTCGAAGGCGCCGGTGAAGGCGCCGCGCTCGTGGCCGAACAGCTCGCTCTCGAGCACCGTCGACGCGAGCGCGGCGCAGTTCACCTTCACCAATGGTCCGCCTGCGCGATGGCTGGAGTAGTGGATGGCGTCCGCGACCAGCTCCTTGCCGACGCCGCTCTCGCCTCGAATGAGCACGGTCGCGTCGCTCTTCGTCACCGTGCTCACCATCTCGAGCACGCCCTTCATCGCCTTCGATCCGCCGACGATGCGCGGGGTGCCCTCCACAACCTCGAGTCTCTTCTGGGGTAGGTTCATGGCTATGGCCCGGGAGCCTGTGGGCAACTAACGCGCGGTGTCAAGGTTCCCGACTTTTATGTATGGAAATTTGAGCCGTTCCTACGGAAACGTCGGGACTTTCGCTTGAACGGCCCGCGCCTGCTGCGCGTCGCGTCGCCAGTGCAACGGTCGCCAGCACCAGCCCGCCGCCCGCCAGCGTGCGCGCCGACGGGATCTCGCCGAGCAGGATCGCCGCGGCCGCCACGCCCACCACCGGCTCGAGGGTCCCGATGAGGCTGGCGACGCGAGCCGGGACGTCGCGCAGGCCGTGGATGAACAGCGCGTGCGCGACGCCCGTGAACACGATCCCGAGGAGGGCGACGAGCGCGAGCGCGCGACCATCGAGGGCGAGCTGGGGACGGAGCGGGAGGAGCAACAGGCAGGCGACCGCGTTCTGCCAGAGGCCGAGCGTCAGGGCGTCGATCGCGACCTCGCGGGCGACGAAGCGCCGGTTGAGCACCGTGACGACGGCGTACAGCGCACCCGAGAGGACGCCGACCAGCGCACCCTCGGCGCCGGCGGTCCGAAGGTCGAAGGAGGGCACCACCAGCGCCACCCCGGCGAATGCGAGCACCGCGAAGACGAGCGCGTCGAAGCGGAAGCGCTCCCCTGGAAGGAGCGGCTCGAGCAGGGCCACGATCACCGGGAAGGTCGAGAAGCTCAGGAGCCCGATCGCGACGGTGGAGATCTGGATCGCGTGGAAGAACGTGACCCAATGGGCGGCCAGGAACGCGCCCATGCCGATCAGGATCAGCGCGGTCTTACGATCGACCTTGCCGGCCGTCGCGCGCCGGGTGCGGGCGGTCGCGGCGGCTCCGATCCCGAGCGTGATCGAGGCGAACAGGCTCCGCCACCAGACGATCGCGACCGGCGACAGCGCCAGCCACTTTCCGAACAACCCGGCCAGGCCGAACAGAAGTACGGCGCCGTAGACCGTGACGAGGCCCCGCCGCCGGCCGGGCGTCACGCTGGCTGCTCGTGCTGGCGCCGGCGGAACAGGGGTCCGACCGGAGTGAAGAGGAGGCGGAGCAGCCAGCGGGGCGTGTACATGCCGCTCTTCACCAGCAGGGACATCAGGAACCCGGGGACGATCATCGCGCGTCCGCGGCCGAAGCCGGACAGCGCGATCCGCGCGCATCGCTCGGCGCTCAAGGTGATGAACGAAGGGATCGGGCGTCCCACGGGATTGCCGGAGACCTCGACGAACTCGGTGTCCACCGGACCCGGGCACACCTGCGTGACCACGACGCCCAGGCTCCTGGCCTCGAGCCGGATCGACTCGGTGAAGCCGGTGACGAAGTGCTTGGTGCCGACGTACGCGGCGAAGCCGGGCATGAAGGTGAGGCCCCAGCCCGAGCTCATGTTGAGGATGCCGCCCTTCCTTTGCTTCAACATGCCGGGGAGGAAGCGGTGCGTGAGGAGCGCGACGGCCTCCACGTTCACGCGGATCATGCGGAGCATCTTGTCCCAGTCCGTCAGATCGTAGAGCCCGACGTCGCCGAAGCCGGCGTTGTTGATCAGGACATCGATCGATCCGTGGGCGTCGAGGACCTGGCGGCAGAGCGCGTCGGTTTCGTCGAGCTCGGCGAGGTCGGTCGTGAAGAGCTCGACCGCGAGCGACGGATGGGCGGCCCGGAGCTCGGCTTCCAGCGCCTCGAGCCGATCGCGGCGCCGCGCCACCAGGATCAAGGTCTTGGCGCGGGACCCCAGCTGGCGCGCCATCTCGCGGCCGATGCCGCTCGATGCGCCGGTGAGGAGGATAACGCCGCCGTCGATGGGGGTCGCACCCGTCCTGCATGCCGGGGGCGACGGGGGGATTGCAAGCTCGGTTCAACGATCGAGGCTGGCGAGCACCCGGCGCGCCTGGCCGGCGACCGGCGACTGCGGATAGTCCTCGACGATCAGCGTCGCCACCACGCGGGCGTCGTCCTTGACGCCGAAGCTCACGTACTGGGCGAGGGCGTTGTAGAGGGCCTTGTCGGCGTGCGGTGACTCCGGGAACTCGTCCTGGTAGCGGCGGAAGCGCTGGGCGGCCTCGAGCAGCAGACGCCTTCGCTCGGCGCCCCGCTGTCCCTGCGCGCGCTCGAGAACCTGCCAGGCGTTCTGGAACGCGACCTCGTGGAGCGTCTCCTCGACGACGTCGGCGAGACGGCGGTGGTGCTCCATGGCGCCGCGGTTCTGCCAGAGGAGTCGGCTGTAGCGCTCGAGCTCACCGAGCTGCTCCGAGGCGCTGAACATGTTGAGGATGACGTTCCCGCAGGTCAGCGCAAGATCGTTCCGAGGCCAGCGCTCGACGATCCGGAGGCAGCGATCGGCGGCGTCGGCGAAGTGCCGGTGACGGAAGTACGAGTGGGCCGAGATCAGCTGGATCGTCGGGAGCGCCTGCTCCTGCGGCTCGGCGATGGCGACGTAGCGATCGGCGGCGTCGGCGAGCCGCTGCTCGACTTCTGACATCTCGACCTCGGCGTAGCGTCCCGGCGCGAGCGTATCGAACACGACGTCGTCCCACATGAACTCGAGCGCGGCGCGGTCGACGTCCTCGTCCTCGGAGAGCGCGCGGAACCAGCCGGCGGCCGCATCACCCTGATCGAGCACGCGGCGCCAGGCGAGAATGGAGTTGCGTGCGGCGGCGCGCGCGAAGTGATCGGAACCGGCAGCGACGGCCTCGAAGGCGAGCGCTGCCTCGTGCCATCGGCCCTGCGCGTAGAGCAGCTTGCCGTAGCGGTTCCTCGCCTCGCGGTCGTCGGGGTGGGCGGCGAGATGGGTCTCGTACGTCGCCGTCACGCGCTGATAGGTGTCCTCGCCCCGCCCTCGAAAGGCCTCGTCCCACGCCGACTCGACCGGGCTCTTCTCGCGGACTTCGTTCGCGGACGGTTCGTCAATCGCGCGGGCATCTGGTCGAGTCGAGGCGCATCCGGCCAGCATCGTCGCGAGGGCGAGAGCACGTGCGTTCTTCAACGTCGAACACTGTAACGGAGGTGGAGGGAGCGACGGAATGTGAACGCAGGTTGGTCGCGGTCCCCACAGGAGGTGGCGACGCACCACGGACCAGAGCGTCTCAGTGGGGCTCGATCGCCGGTGGGATGTTCTGGTTGACGCAGAAGAAGTTGGTCGGGTCGTACTTCCGCTTGATGGCGGCGAGCCGCTCGTAGTTCGGACCATAGGTCGCGCGGATCCGATCCACCCCTTCGTCCTCCATCATGAAGTTCACGTAGCCGCCACTCGCCGAATACGGGTGTACGGCGTTCCAGTAGTCGATGGTCCAGCGTTTGAGATCGGCGGCCCGCGCCGGGTCGTGATCCACACCGACGATCACCTGCGACCAGTGCGCGTCGCGGTGCGCGAACGCCGTGGCGTCCTGCGGGATCCGGTGCACGGCGCCGTCGACGGGATAGAGGTGCGTCGTCGACTGCGGGGACGGAGAGGCGCGGGACCACCGGAGGTGGGCGTCGATCGCCTCATCGGGGAGCTCCCGGACGAAGTCGCCGCGCCAGTACCACTGGTCGCCCGGGGGATAGAGGCCGTCGAACATGGACTGGAGCGTCGGATAGGGCATCGGGCCCAGGTGGGTGAGCTCCGGCCTCCCCGCCCGCAGGGCCGCCTTCATTGCGTCGGGGGCCTCGTCCAGAGCCCCCGTGTAGCACCACACGATGCCGCCCATCTTCTGCCGCTGCAGGGCCTCTGGGAAGGGCGGCGCGGCCGGGACCGTCATCAGCGCGAAGAAGCCGTAGACGTCCTCGGGGGCCGAGGGAAGGTAGCTCCGATACCACTGCATCACCTCGCGGCAGCGATCGAACGGATAGAGCGTGACCCCGGCATAGACGGTGTGCACCGGGTGCATGCGGAACTCGAACGAGGTGACGACCCCGAAATTTCCGCCGCCGCCGCGCAGCGCGAAGAAGAGGTCCTCGTTCTCGCGCGGGCTCGCCTTCACGAAGCTGCCGTCGGCGAGGACCACGTCTGCGGAGAGCAGGTTGTCGATGGTGAGGCCGTAGCGTCGGGTCAGGTAGCCGTGGCCGCCGCCGAGGGTCAGGCCGCCCACGCCGGTGGTCGAGATGATCCCGGAGGGCGTGGCGAACCCGAAGGCGTGGGTCGCGTGGTCCACATCGCCCCAGGTGCACCCGGTCTCCACCATCGCGGTCTGCGTCTCCGGGTCGACGCGGATCCCGCGCATGCCGGACAGATCGATCACCAGTCCGTCGTCGCAGACGCCCAGGCCCGCACCGTTGTGCCCGCCGCTCCGCACCGCAGTCTTCAGCTGGTTCCTCCGGCCGTAGGCGACGGCCTCGAGGACGTCGGCGACGTCCCGGCACCGAAGGATGGCGCTCGGGTGCTTGTCGATCATTGCGTTGTAGACCTTGCGGGTGCGCTCGTAGGCCTCGCTCGACCAATCGAGGAACTCTCCTCTCAGATGTAGGTTCGGGTCCATGAGCGGAAGCTGGTTGCATACCGCGTTCCGGCCCGCAGAGGCGTCACTCGTGCTCGGGCTCGCCCTCCGAGAGGTTGTGCTTCTTCAGCTTGTCCAGGAGCGTAACGCGTCCGATCTTGAGACGGCGCGCCGCTTCCGATCGATTCCAGCCGGCGCGCTTGAGCTCGCCGAGGATCAGGCCCCGCTCGTACGCGTCGATGCGCTCCTTGAGCCCGAGCGGCTCGGTGGTGGCGGGCTCTTCGCTGTCGACGTCGTCGATCGTGCTCCCGCTGGCCAGCGCCACCATGCGCTCGACGGCGTTTTCGAGCTCGCGCACGTTGCCGGGATACGCGCGGGCCAGCAGGCGGGCGCGGGCCGAGGAGGCGAGCCGCGCGTTCTCGATCCCGAAGCGCTCGGCGTACTTCTTGACGAAGTGATCGATCAGCGGGTCGACGTCTTCGGGCCGGTCCGACAGCGGCGGCAGATCGATCCGCACCACGTTGAGCCGATAGAAGAGATCCTCGCGGAAGCGGCCCGCGTGCACCTGCTGGAGGAGGTCGCGGTGCGTGGCCGAGATGATCCGAACGTCGACCTTCACCGGGCGATCCTCGCCGACCGGTCGTACCTCACCCTCCTGGATGACGCGGAGCAACTTACCTTGCACATCGAGATCGAGCTCGGCGATCTCGTCGAGGAAGATGGTGCCGCCGTCCGCTTGCCGGAAGAGCCCCGCGCGCGCGGAGGTGGCGCCGGTGAAGGCGCCGGACTTGTGACCGAACAGCTCGGCCTCGGCCAGGTCCTTCGCGATCGCGGCGCAGTTGAAGGTGACGTACGCGCGATCCGCGCGGCCGGAGGCTTCGACCAGGGCGCTGGCCACGAGCTCCTTGCCGGTCCCGCTCTTGCCCGTGATCAGGACGGTGACGTCGCGCCGCGCGACCCGCTCCACGATCTCGGCCACCCGCATCATACGCTCCGAGCGGAAGATCATCCGGCGCGCCAGGGCGAGCTCGGCCTTGAGTCGGCGGTTCTCGCTCTCGAGCCGCACGGCGGCGGTGGCGCGCCGGACCACCTGAGCCACGGCGTCGACGTCGAAAGGCTTGGGGAAGTAGTCGTAGGCGCCGAGCTTCATCGCCTCGACGGCGGCGGCCTCCGAGCCGTGGGCGGTGATCATGACGACCTTGGCGTCCGGATCCTGCGCGCGCAGCCGGGCCAGGAGCGCCAGGCCGTCCATCTTCGGCATCTTGAGATCCGTGATCACGAGGTCGGCACGACGATCGCTGAGGACCTCGAGCGCTTGGACGCCGTTGGCCGCCTCCACCACCTCCACGTCGGAGTCCGCGAGCACCTCGGTCAGCGTGAAGCGCACGCCCGGATCGTCGTCGCAGATGAGCACGAGCGGTCTCGTCATTCCGGAACCCCCTTCGGGAGCCGCAGCACGGCCCGGCAGCCGCCCTCTGGACCGTTCTGGATCACCAGGCTTCCGCCGTGCTGCTCGGCGATCGTGCGGGCGACCTGGAGGCCGATGCCGCTCCCGCCGGGCTTCGTGGTGGCGCCGCTGCCGTTGGCGAGTCGCTCCTGGATGGCGCCGTCGATCCCGGGTCCCGAGTCGGCGACCCCGAGCTCGATCGCGTCGTCGTCGGCGGCCGCCACCCATTCGATCCGGCCGCCGTCGGGGGTGGCGTCGATCGCGTTCTGGAGCAGGTTGATCAGCGCCTGCTGTAGCTTGCGGCGGTCGCCCGAGACGGCGCCGGGATCGCGCGGCGGCATGACCACGGCGATCCGACGGCCCTCGGTGAGCCCGTCGTGCAGCAGCGTCAGCTCGCGCATCATCTCGAGGACGCCGAGAGTCTCCAGGGTCAGGTCGCCCAGCGGGCGCGAGAAGTTGAGGAACTCGTCGAGGGTGTCGCGCATCCGAGCGACCTCGCGCTCGAGGACCTCGAGCCGCTGGGCGCTGTTCTTGTCGCCGCGCTTGAGGAGCTGCACCAGGCCCTGCACCGAGGAGAGTGGATTCTTCAGCTCGTGGGCGATCGCGGAGGAGAGATGCATCAGCTCGCGGTTCCGGTCGGCCAGCGTCGCGAGTGCGCTGGCGCGGGCGCCGATCGCGGTGTCGAGCATCCGGTTGACGATGTTGTGGATCATGGCGCCGGCGCGGAACATGGCGATGATGACGATGTTGAACACCACCACCGTCGCGATGACGTAGAGCTTTCGATTGACGTGTCCTGGGCCCAGGTCGAGGAGATCGGGGACGGTCTTCGGGATCAGGCCGGCGAACCCGAGCAACGCCACGCTCCAGATCAGGAGCGAGATGTAGACGATCAAGAGTATGGCGGGGCGCGACAGGCCGAGCCCGATCCCCGAGCCGATCGCGACCAGGAAGTAGACGAACAGGAGCGGGCTCTCGGCGCCTCCGGTCAGACAGATCACGAGCGTCTGGATCGAGACGATGATCGCCAGGTCGTACGGGACGCTCTCGGGGCGATAGTGCCCGATCCGGCGGTAGTCGAAGTAGGCCACCGCGCTCAGCGGGATGATGAGGACCGAGAGCAGCGCCATGCGGGACGAGAAGCCCTCGACGGCGATCAGCCCCAGGAGGAGCAGGCAGACGGCGAAGACGACGAAGACGCGGATCTGCGTCAGCCTGCCCACGATCAGGGTGAGCTCCCGCGTGCGGATCGCGTCGCGGTCGAGTGCGGTCATCGCGGGGGTGCCTTCCAAGTTCTGTTCCTCTCCAGCGGTCACGGCCTCGACGCGGCTCCTGTCGGAATCTCTACACCGTTTTCCCCCGACGTGTCGGAGGTCCGACCCGCCGGCCACCGCGTCGTTCGGCGTGGCGGCTGGCCCCATGTTTGCTCGAGGTGGGCCCGAGATGAGCGCGATCGTGACCATGCTCCTGCTGACGGCGGCGCCGATGACCATGGACGCGGCCGTGGAGCGGGCGTTGAAAGTTGCGCCGGAGCTCTCGGCCCAGAGGCAGGCCGAGGAGGCGGCGTCCCGGCGGGTGGGAGAGGCGTTCTCGACCTACTGGCCGCGGCTCTCGGCCGAGGCGAGCTACCTGTTCAAGACACCGAAGAACGAGCTCCCCATCCAGCTCCCGCCCGAGCTGGGTCTCCCCG
The DNA here is from genome assembly GCA_963803435.1 of uncultured delta proteobacterium. Taxonomy (GTDB): domain Bacteria; phylum Myxococcota; class Kuafuiibacteriia; order Kuafuiibacteriales; family Kuafuiibacteriaceae; genus CAWDML01. Next base: position 751,456 of record CAWDML010000003.1, read on the forward strand.
AGGTCGGCGACATCGACGATGTCCACCACTTCGCGGGCGGGCTCCACATGGGTGTCCGCCTCTTCGATCTGTCCCGGGGTGCGCTGGTGGACGCCGCGGAGGCGAACGAGGAGGCGGAGAAGCACGGCACCGACGACGTCGCTGCGAAGCTCGCATATCGGGTGCGTGCCACCTACCTGGCGGCGCTGCTCGCCCGCGACCTGGAACGGATCGCGTCGGAGTCGTTGAAGGTGGCGCGCGAGGAGCAGGACAAGGCGGCGCTGGCCGCGGAGGTCGGCACCGGGACGCAGCTCGCGCTGGCGCAGGCGCGCGTGCACGTGTCCTCGCTGGCGGCGCAGGAGAAACGGGCCAGCAACGAGCTCGAGCGCTACAGCGCGATCTTGAAGAGCTTGCTCGCGCTGGAGTCGTCCCCGGCGCTCGAGGGTGAGCTGGAGAAGCTCGCGGGACCGGTCGCAGGGATCGAGCTGTCGGCCCAGCCGGAGCTCCTGAAGCTGAAGGCCTCGCAGGTCGCCGCCGAGAACGCGGCCACGGCGCGGGCGCGCTCGCTGGTGCCGACGCTGTCGGCGCAGGCGTCGGTGGAGCTCCAGTACCCCCGGGCGCTCAAGCTCGAGTGGGGACCGGTCTACCAGGTCGGGGTGATGCTCTCGTGGCCGTTCTTCGACGGGCTGGCCCGCGAGAACGCGGTGGCGGCACAGGAAGCGACGGCGGCCCAGCTAGGCAAGCTGTCGGAGGCGAAACAACAGGACAACGAGCGACGCTTGATCGAGCTCGAGGCGCGCGCGCGGACCGCCGAGGCGGACATCGCCAGCGCGAAGCAGACGCTCACCGAGACCGAGATCTATCTGCGGGTTGCGCGGGCGGCGCTGGAGGCGGGTACCGGAACGGAGCTCGACGTCCACAATGCGGAGCTCGGGATCGATCAGGCGAGGACGGCGGTGCAGCGGGCGCTGTTCGATTCAGCGATGGTTCGGGCCGAGGCCCTGATGGTCTACGGCGTGGCTGAGGAGAAGAAGGGATGAAGCGGATCATCATCGTCTTCGCGGGCTTGATCGTGGCCCTCTCGATCCTTCTCGGGATCAAGGTGCACGAGATGAACGCGGAGCAGGACAAACCGGCGGGCGGCAGCGCGGTGATCGAGGGTGTCGAGGCCGACGTGACCTCCCGGCTGGCCGCGCGCATCGAGCGCATCGAAGTGAAGGAGGGCGTGGTGGTGAAGGAGGGCGACGTCATGGTGGTCCTCGAGTGCGCCGAGCAGGAGGCGCTGCTCGAGGGGGCCCGGGCTCGGCTGGCGGCGGCCCAGCACCAGGCGGAGGCAGCGCGCGCGCAGGTGGAGGCGTCCCTCGGCTCGGCGAACGCGGCAGCGGCGGGCGTAGGGGCGGCAGGCGCTCAGCGGCAGGCGCTCAAGAGCAATCAGGCGGTGACCGAGCGGCAGGTGAAGCGGATCGATCGCCTGGCGGGCGAGGGCGGTGCCACCGCCAGCGATCTGGATCGCGCCGCCGCGCAGGCGGACCAGCTCGGCAAGCAGCTCGAAGCCCTCGACGAGCAGATCAACGCCGCGCGCGGACAGGCCAGGGCAGCCCGGGCGCAGGCGGAGGCGGCCAAGGCGCAGGCGGAGGCGGCGGTCGATGCGATCAGCGTGGCCCAGGCCGAGGTTCGCCGGGCGCAGGCGCTGGTCGACGAGTGCACCATCGAGGCGCCGATCAGCGGCTACGTGGAGACGCGCGCGTTCGAGCCGAACGAGGTGGTGCTTCCCGGAACCAAGATCCTCACGCTGGTGCGGATCGATCGTGTGGAGGCGACGTTCTATCTCCCCAACCGCGAGCTGGCGGCGGCCAAGCCCGGTCTGCCGGTCACGGCGGTGGCCGACGCGTATCCCGGGCGCACCTTCAACGGAACCGTCGAGCGCGTGTCGGCGGAGGCTGAGTTCACGCCGCGCAACGTCCAAACGCGACAGGATCGGGATCGCCTGGTCTACGCGGTGACCGTCGCGTTCGACAACCCGGGCGAGGAGCTCCGTCCGGGGATGCCGATCGAGGTGACGGTGGGAGGTCGGCCGTGAGCGAGCCGGTCCTCGAGGCCCTCGATCTGGTGCGCAGCTTCGGCAAGGTGCGCGCGCTCGACGGGCTCACGCTCCGCGTGCACCCCGGCGAGATGTACGGGCTGATCGGTCCAGACGGCGCCGGCAAGACCACCGCGCTGCGCATCCTCGCCGGCGTGATGGGTGCCGACACCGGCCGCGCCCGGATCCGCGGCATCGATCCGTTGACCGGGGGCGCCGAGGTGAGGACCTCGCTCGGCTACATGCCGCAGCAGTACAGCCTCTACGGCGATCTCTCGGTGGACGAGAACCTCTCGTTCTTCGCCCACATGTTCTGTCTGTCGCGGGCCGAGCTCGCAGAGCGGCGCGCGCGCCTGCTCTCGATCACCCGGCTCGAGCGATTCACCGACCGCCGCGCCGACGCGCTCTCGGGCGGGATGTACAAGAAGCTGGCGCTCGCCTGCGCGCTGCTCCCGCGGCCGAGCGTGCTGATCCTCGACGAGCCTACCAACGGCGTCGATCCGGTGAGCCGCCGCGAGCTGTGGGCGCTCCTGTACGAGCTGGCCGGCGAGGGGATCGGGATCCTGATCTCGACCGCGTACATGGACGAGGCGGCGCGCTGCCACCGGGTCGGCCTGATCCACGGCGGCCGACTGCTCCTCGAGGGCAAGCCGGGCGATCTGATCGAGCGCTTTCCGCACCCGACGTTCTCGGTGGTCGGCGGCGATCCGACGCGGCTCGAGCATCTCCTCGCCGAGCGCCCCGAGGTGTTGGCGCAGACGATCTATCATGCGCGCTTCCGGATCGTGGTCCGCCGCGGCGAGGAGCAGGCGGTGCAGGCGCTGGTGGCGCGCGAGGGTGCGAAGCTGGTCCCGGCCCGGCCCGACTTCGAGGACCTGTTCCTCGCCAGCCAGGAGGCGGCATGAACGTCATCGAGGTCCGCGACCTGTCGAGGCGGTTCGGCGAGTTCGTCGCTGTCGACGCGTGAGCTTCGAGGTGGAGCGCGGCGAGGTCTTCGGCTACCTGGGCGCCAACGGCGCCGGCAAGAGCACGACGATCCGCATGCTCTGCGGGCTCCTCGCGCCCAGCTCGGGCGCGGCCTTCGTGGCCGGCGTCGACGTGGCCCATTCGCCCGAGAACGTGAAGCGATCGATCGGCTACATGTCGCAGAAGTTCTCGCTCTACCTGGACCTCCCGGTGGTCTACAACCTCGAGTTCTTCGGCGGCGCCTACGGCCTCACGGGCGTCCGGCTGGAGCGGCGCATCGACGACGTGCTGGCGCGCGTCGGCCTCGAGGCCCAGCGCGAGGTCCGCACCGGCGATCTGCCCGGCGGGATCCGGCAGCGGCTCGCGCTCGCCTCGGCGCTGCTGCACGAGCCGAGCATCGTGTTCCTCGACGAGCCGACCGCCGGCGTCGATCCGGGGGCGCGCCGGAACTTCTGGCGCCTGATCCGTGAGCTGTCCGCGGCCGGAACCACGATCTTCGTGACCACCCACTACATGGACGAGGCCGAGTACTGCCATCGCATCGGGCTGATGGTCGACGGCCGGCTGGTGGCGCTCGACACGCCCGCGGGCCTCAAGAAGGCGCACGTCCCCGGCAAGGTGCTCGCGCTCGAGGGAGACGACGTGGAGAAGGGCCGCCAGACGGCGAGCCAGGTCGAGGGCGTGTTCGACGCGCAGCCGTTCGGATCCGCGCTCCACGTCCGCATCGATCCCGAGCGCCTGACCGCCGAGACGCTGGCGCGGGCGTTGTCCGAGAAGGGGCTCTCCTTCCGGAGCGAGGAGATCGAGCCGACGCTGGAGGACGTGTTCCTCGCGGTGGTGGAGACGGGCGGGGTGCAGAGATGAGAGCCTTCCTCACGCACGTGGGGGCGCTGGCCCACAAGGAGGCGCTCCACATGCTCCGCGACCGGCAGGTCATCTACATGGCGCTCGGCATGCCGCTCGTGCTGGTCCTGCTGTTCGGGTACGCCGTCAGCTTCGACGTCGGTGAGGTGCCGATCGCGGTGGTCGATCAGGACGGGAGCGCACAGTCGCGCGCGTTTCTGGTCGGGCTCGAGGCCGGCGACGCCTTCCACGTGGTGGAGCAGCTCGACGATCCAACCGCGATCGAGCCGCTCTTCGTCCGAGGCCAGGTGAAGGCCGGCGTCATCGTTCCAGCGGGCTTCGCCCGCCACCTGGCCCGCGCCGAGAACGCGCCCGTCCAGGTGGTGATCGACGGTGCCGACGGCACGAGCGCCCGGATCGTCAACGCGTACGCCACCGCGATCGGCCAGGCCAAGACGCTATCGCTGGTCTCCGCCGGCGCAGAGGTGAGCCTCCCGCTCGAGGCCCGGATCCGCACCTGGTTCAACCCGACCATGAAGTCGGCGTTGTTCGTGGTGCCCGGGCTGGTCGGTGTTGTCCTGGCGATCCTCGCCGTGCTCCTGTCGGCGCTGACCGTCGCGCGCGAGTGGGAGCGCGGATCGATGGAGCAGCTCTTCGCCACACCGGTCGACCGCCTGAGCGTGGTGCTCGGCAAGGTGGCGCCCTACGTGGCGATGGGAATGCTCCAGTTCCTCCTGGTGCTGGTCGCCGGCGCCTGGCTATTCGACGTTCCGGTGCACGGCAGCTTCCCGCTGTTGCTCGTCGCCGTGGCGCTGTTCCTGATCTGTGTGCTCGGTCAGGGGCTCCTGATCAGCATGGTGACGAAGAGCCAGCAGGTGGCGGTGCAGGTCGGCGCCATCAGCGCGATCCTGCCCTCGCTCCTCCTGTCCGGGTTCCTCTTCCCGATCTCGAACATGCCGCTTCCGCTCCGGGTGGTCGCCCGCATCGTGCCGGCGCGGTACCTGATCGTGTGCCTCCGGGGTGCGCTCCTCCAGGGGCGCGGCTTCGCCGAGCTGTGGCCGCAGCTGGTGGGGCTAGCGGTGCTCGGCCTGGCCATCATCACCGGAACGACCCAGAAGTTCCGCCGGAGGCTCGACTGATGCGCACTCAGCTCATGGCCGTGGTCAAGAAGGAGCTCAGGCAGACGGTGCGGGACAAGCGCATGCTGTCGATGCTCCTGATCGCGCCGGTCCTCCAGCTCACGCTGCTCGGCTTCGCGGTCGATCTCGACGTCGACCACATCCAGACGGCGATCGTGGATCAGGATCGGACCCGGACGAGCCGCCAGCTGATCGAGGGGATGGTCGCGGATCCCACGCTCGACGTGGTCATGACGACAGAGGATCCCGATCTCCCGCTCACCACCGGCGATGCGATCGTGGTGCTGGTGCTGCCGCCGGGGTTCACGCGGGATCTGGAGCACGGCCGCCCCGCACAGATGCAGGTGCTGGTCGACGGCACCAACCCGATCGAGGCGCAGGCCGCGGTCGACGCGACCCGGCGCTATCTCCAGCAGGCGGCCCTCGAACGCACCGAGCAGCGGCTCTCGACGCAGGGCGCGCTGCTGGGGAGGGCGCCGCGGTTCGCCTCGGTCGAGGTCCAGCCGCGCATCCTCTACAACCCGTCGATGAAGAGCCCCATTTACATGGTGCCGGGCGTGGCCGCGGTGGTGCTGTTGATCGTCACGACGATCGTGACGGCGATGGGCATCGCCCGGGAGCGCGAGCTCGGCACCATCGAGCAGCTCCTGGTCACGCCCATGCCGCCGAGCGTGCTGCTCATCGGAAAGGTGCTCCCCTTCGCTGGCATCGGGCTCATCACCGCCGGGATGGTGATCGGCGTGGGCACCAACGTGTTCTCGGTCCCGGTCCGCGGATCGCTGGCGGTCCTCCTGGTGGGGACGCTGCTCTACCTGATGAGCACGCTCGGCACCGGCGTCTTCATCAGCACGATGGCGCGCACGCAGCAGCAGGCGATCCTGGGCGGTTTCTTCTTCCTGATGCCCGCGATCCTGCTGTCGGGGTTCATGAGCCCGATCGACAACATGCCGGAGTGGATCAAGCCGCTCACCTGGCTCGATCCGGTGCGGTACTTCGTCGAGATCCTACGGGCGGTGTTGCTCAAGGGGGCCGGCTTCAGGGACGTCGCGCTCCAGCTGACGGCGCTCCTGGTCTTCGGCGTCGTGATCCTGACCGCCGGATCGCTACGGTTCCGAAAACGGTTGGCCTGAGGTTCCCGCCGGCACCCGGCGACCGCCGGTCGCCTCGTTGAGCCGCTGCATCCAGAGCGCGTGCATGTCGGGGGTCACCGTGTGGGCGACGCCCTGGAACGTCTGAAGAGTGGCATCGAAGCCGACGGCCACCAGGTGCGCGCATCCCTGGCGGTCGAGCCCGACGGGGACGATCGGATCGGCGGTGCCGTGGAGCGCCCGGATGAGGGGCGGCCGCGCCGGTCTTTCCTCGGGCCACAAGGGCGGTGGCAGCCAGCCGCTGATCGGGACGGCGGCGAGCACGTGCTCGGGATGGATCGCAGCGACGGCGTAGCTCAGCATGCCGCCCTGCGAGAAGCCGGTGATCACGGGGCGCACGCCGTGTTGCTCGAACAGCTCCACCAGCAGCCGATCGACGGGCTCGGAGGCGCGGGCGATCTGGCGCGAGATGACGTCGACGTTGCCCTCGCGGGTGCGGGCGCTGAACCAGCGGAATCCGCCGAGGCCGTCGGGGGCCGGCGCTCGCGGGATGATCACGCGGGCGGGCACGGACCATCCCTCGAAGACGTGGACGAACGACGCGGGCCGGTCGCCCAGGCCGTGGAGCGCGACGATGATGGGGAGGCGGTCCTCGGTTTGGGCTCCGCCGGTGAGGATCTCGAACCGCTCGAGTGTGACGGGTTGGGACGGATCGGCGATCCGCTGGGTTGTGCAGGCGAGGGGAGCCATGAGCGCGAACGCGCACCACGGGAAACGCACGCGCGCAGGCTCGCCGCGGGCGTCTTTATTTGCAAGCCGCCCGCGCCCAGGGGAAGAATTCGAGTCGATGACGGGCGACAAGAGCCTCGCGCCCGACACGCTCCTCGACGATCCGGTCCATGCTCATGACGCGCTGCAGGCGCTGCTCGACACCTCGCCGAACGTGATCCTGCTCGTCGACCTCGAAGACAAGGTGCGTGGGGCCAACGATGCGCTGGCACATTTCTTCGAGATCAAGCCCGCCGATGCCGTGGGAATGCCGCTCGACGAGCTGTTCGAACGGCTGGCGCGGCACACGGACGAGGAGCCACGCTTCCGCGAGATCGTCGAGCGGATCCGCAAGCACCGGACGCCCGGAGCTCTGAGTCACCCCTTCAACCTCCGCGACTTCACGTTCCACCTGGTGGAGCCGTTCGACGCGCAGCTGCACGTCTACGGGGGGCCGATCCACGATCAGGGCGGGACGGTGATCGGCCAGATCTGGACGCTGGGCGACGTCACCGAGATCCAGCGCTCGGAAGCGCAGCTGCGCACGCTGGCAGAGGTCTCCCCGATCCCGTTGATCATCACGCGGGCCGACGACGGGAACATCGTCTACTGCAACCAACCGCTCGCCTCGATCGTCGGTATGCGCGCCCAGGAGATGATCGGTCGCGTCTCACCCGACTTCTACTGGGATCCCGAGGATCGCAAGAAGGTGCTGGCCGGCCTCTCGACCCTCGGCTCCGTCGAGGGCCTCGAGGTCCGCCTGCGGCGCGCCGACGGCAGCCTCCGCTGGGCGCTGTTCTCGCTGACCACCACCACGCTGATGGGCGAGCGCGTGGTGATCGGCGGCCTCTACGACATCACGGATCGAAAGGCCGCCGAGGAGGCGCTCCGCCAGGTGCTCCAGGATCTCGAGCGCACGCAGGCGCAGTTGGTGCAGTCGGAGAAGATGGCGTCGCTCGGGATGCTGGTGGCGGGCATCGCGCACGAGATCAACACACCGATCGGCGCCATCAGCAGCATGCACGACACGCTGATCAAGGCGATCGATCGACTCAAGAGCGTGCTCGCCGACGAGCTCGGCGAGGCATTCACGGCCAATCCGAAGATCATCCAGACGCTCAAGATCATCGAGGACTCGAACCGCGTGATCAGCGACGGCTCGTCCCGGGTGACGAACATCGTCAAACGCCTCAAGAGCTTCGCGCGCCTCGACGAGGCGGCGCTGAAGGACGCCGACGTCAACGAGGGCCTCATCGACACGCTCACGTTGATCCAGCACGAGCTCAAGCATGCGATCACCGTGGTGCGCGACCTGGGTGCCCTGCCGCCCATCGCGTGCTATCCGGGCCGCCTCAACCAGGTGTTTCTCAACATCCTGATGAACGCACGGCAGGCGATCAGCGGAAGCGGTGAGATCCGCATCCAGACCCGCCTGGAGGGCAAGACCGTGCGCGTCGCGATCAGCGACAGCGGCGCCGGCATCCCCGCGAAGAACCTGGCGCGGATCTTCGATCCGGGCTTCACGACCAAAGGCGTCGGCGTCGGCACCGGGCTCGGGCTCTCGATCTGCTACCAGATCGTCCAGGAGCACCACGGGCGGATCTCGGTCGCGAGCGAGCTGGGAAAGGGCACCACGTTCACCATCGAGATCCCGTCCAACCTCGAGGAGCTGGTCGAGCGCACCTGAGAACCGGTCCTAAACCGTTCCGTTCGCTATTTTGTGTTGCACTTGCTCTGGCACAGATTTATCGGCCATCGAGGACCTCTCAAGAACTCGTCAGCACTCTCCTTTGCTCAGTACAGGACGTTCTCGAACATGACCCGCCTCGCCTCCTGGAAGGCCTCGGCGCGCGGGCTGTCGGCGGCGCGGGCGAAGAACGCGTTGAAGGCGTCGGGATTGGCGCGGCCGGTCGTACCGAGATAGGAGGCGATCGCGTACGGATCGAGCGTGCCGCCCGAGCCGGTCAGGAGGCGCTCGTCGAGCGTGGCGATGGCGCCGGGATCGAGCGGGAACATGCCGAGATAACCGATCGCGCCCAGGTCGCCCCGTTCGAGCTGGGTCCCGAAGACCGCCACCGGATCGAGGGTGGAGAGCGTCTCTGAGTCGATCTGGGAGAGGAGGCGGCGAGCCTCGCGGCCGTCGGTCACGCCGAGGCTGACCCGATCGACCGCCTCGTCGGCCGTGAGCTCGGGGGCCCACATGTCGAGGTCGCGCTCGAGGTTGCCGAGCTGCCGGGAGACCGACTCGGGGAGCTGGTCGGCGGGGAGCTCGAGGATCGCCTGGGCGTGGCCCCGCAATACCTCGAGCTGATCGTCGGAGCTGGCGCCGGGCAACAGCGTGGCGATGCCCTGGGTGAGGAGCTCCAGCGTCGCTGGATCGAAGTCGGCGAAGCGGTTCGGATCGGCGGCCATGGTGGCGTAGGCGGTGTCGGTCACCTCGAGCATCTCGGACTCGTGCTCGATGAAGAAGCGGAGCCAGGGATAGAGCTGGCGTGTCGCGTTCGCCCCGTTGCCGATCTGGTGGAGCAGTGCCTGCTTCTTCATGATCTCGCGGTCGAAGGTGTCGAGGAGCTCGAGGTAGCCGTCGGGCCCCTCGCGGAGCTTCTGCTCGGCGTAGGCCATCATCCGGCGCGTAACCTCGTCGAGGTTCTTCGGCTCGCCGAGGTGGAAGGTCTGCGCCTTGCCGGCGGGTGCGGCGGTCGGGCTCGGCTCACGAGGTCGCCAGCGCGCCACCAGGCTGGTGTGCGCGTGCGCCGGCGGAGGGATGGAGCAGGAGGGCGCTTCGGGCTCCACGATCTCGCGTGTGGGGACCGGCACGGTCTTGCGTCCGATCACGAAGGCGACCGTGAGAGAACCGAGCCAGCCCCAGTGCGTCCATCTCATGCGGTCTCTCAACGTGCGAGAGACCGCTTCGGCGTTCCGTGAGTTCCGCCTCAGAGCCAGCCGAGTCGAACCAGCAGATAACAGAGGAGGAAACCGGCGACCGCAGCGCCCGCGATCGGCCCCCACCGGAGGACGGCGGCCGGGATCGGGGTCTGGGCGGAGGCGGGCCGTGCGTGGGCGATCCCGCTCGCGCGGCGCGGGGTGGTCGCGACCTTGGTGTGGAACCCCTGCTGAGCGAGGTAGGCCTCGAGCTGCTCCTGCATCCGATCGTACTCGCCCTTCGAGACGTCGAACCCGCGCCCGTGCCGTTGAGAGAAGTGGGTCGACACCACCGCGTAGGTCCGGATCTCGGCCAGCTGCATGGCGACGTCGACGTACCCGCAGACCAGCCCGCCGCCGGTCGCCATCTCGTCCTTGGTCACGAGGAGGAGCGCCTGCCGGGCCTTGCGCCCGCCGTCGGTGCTCGGCCCGTCCGGCTCGGTGGCCCGCAGATAGCGCTTGGCCTCGGTCCCGAACGTCTTGGTGGCGAACTTCAGGTTGATCAGATCGCTGACCTGAGCGGCCTGACTCGCGTGATGAGTGCGCGAGCTGTCCGAAGTCATGCCCATGAGATAGCACGGCGCCGCCTCTAGGGAACAGCGCGCACCTTCGCTCCGGTTCAGCCTCCGATGTACGCGCGCGTGGCCGCCCTCCTGATCGCACAGCTGGCGCTGCCGAGCCCTGCGGTCGCCGCCGACAGGCCGGTGCTGGTGGTGGTCCCGCTCGGCGGCGCCGACGAGGATCTCGTCCGCTTCGTGGCGGCATCGATCGAGCGTCGGTTCGAGCTCGTGGTCCGCGTCGCTGATCCGATCGCGCTCCCGCCGGCGGCCTGGTATGCGCCGCGCAAGCGCTGGCGCGCCGAGAAGATCCTCGACCACCTCGACGGGCTGAACTTCGGTCCGGACGTGTGGCGCGTTGCCGCGATCACCGAGGCGCCGATCTCCACCACCAAGGGCGTGGTCCAGGACTGGGGCATCGCCGGCCTCGGGTCGCTCGGGGGCAAGAGCAGCGTCTTCACCTCTTACCTGTTCCGCGGCTACCGAAAGAGGGAGCGGGAGAGCTACCTGCGATTCATGGAGAACCTGGTGCTCCATGAGGTCGGTCATACGCTCGGGCTGCCGCACTGTCCGCTCGACCGCTGCTTGATGGCCGACGCCCACGGCAACGCGGTCCGAGCCGCTCGGGTCTCGATCAACGAGTTCTGCCCCCGCTGCTGGGCGCGGATCCGGGAGCACCTGAAGTCCCGCGCGCCGCAGGGGAGCTGGACGAAGGCGGAGCTGGCGAAGATCGGCTTGCCGAGGTCGTGACGCGCGTGGTTCGCCGTGTCCCATGGCGACGAAGATCGACCAGACCTTTCGCATCGACGGCGCGGGCCCCCACGAAGTCATGGACATCATGCGAAACGCTGAGTTCATCGCGGAGTCGGAGAAGGCCCGCGACGCGCTCACGGTAAACGTCACCAACCGCGAAGAGGACGAGCAGCGTCACGTCTTCGAGATCCACACCACGACGTACGCTCGTGGTGCCACCGGCATCGACAAGAGCAAGACGGAGGACAACCGGACCGTCGTCACCTGGGATAAGACGCGCGAAACGGCGCGCTGGGACTGGTCGGGGCCGCACGGGAAGATGGCTCGGGTCTCGGGCACGCACGCGATCACCGACAAGGGCGGGGCCGCGGAGCTGCGCATGACGATGGAGGTCGAGATCTCGATCCCGCTGGTGGGCAAGATGGTGGAGAAGAAGGTGAAGGCCGGCTTCGAGGAGAACTGGCCCACCTACGTCGAGCGCATCCGCAGCTGGATCGCGAAGGCCTGATGAGAGTCGCGCTCTTGGCCCTCGCCCTCGCTTCAGGCGCTTGCGCCGCGTCGGATGGCTCCGTCCGCCCGCCGTTCACCGCCGAGGAGATCCGCGACGCCACGCACGCCGGGCGCACGTACACTTGGCGTCTCTCGGCAGAGGGGCGCGTCTTCGTTCGCCGGCTGAAGTTCATCGAGGTCAGCAAAGACTCGGCCACGACCGAAGCCGTCAACCTCGGGCCCAACGGCGCTGCGATGAGCGAGCCCGAGGTCAAGACGACCACCTGGCCCGAGTTCGTGAAGCACGCCGCTTGGCCGAAGGACGGCACGGTCATCACGGAGGATCGGATCACGGTGCCCGCAGGCGCCTTCGATTGCCTCCTCTACACGATCACCGAGACGCGGGACGGCAAGCCGACCGTCACCCGGGCCTGGTTCGCGAAAGACCTGCCGGGTGCGCCGGTGAAGATGATCGTGGAGGTCGGCGGCACCCTGGTGACCCAGCTGGAGCTCCTGGAGCACCAGGCTGGATACTGATGTTTGGCGCGACGCTCACCACGATCCTCCAGCAGCCCGGGCCGCCGGCGCCGTCCATGCAGGCTTCGTCCTTTTCTCCGCCTCCCGGGCGCCTTGGTGAACGTGCCGTGGCGACGTTCGCGTCGGTATGGGGAACCCAGGAGACGCTCTCGGCGCTTCACCTCGGATCAGATCGCCGCGTTGTTGGGTCGAGGTGACGCGGGTTTTTCTTGCGACATCAAACATCGACCTCGTCATGGTTCTCTTCGAGCAATGGTCGCGTGTGCGTGATTGTGTTCCGAACCGTGGCTGGCGGGGCGAGCCGTTCACATGGACCCCGTGCGTCAACTTGAATCAAATCCGGGGACTGCGATACACGTCATGGACTGTGTTCGCACTTCTCGAACCATCGGTTCGGACGATCAAACCTCGTACTGACGGCGTCACGATGGTTTTGGACGTTGGGATGGGACCGAACGCCGTACGAGATCTGGCCGCGGTCTCGGGCGCGCATTGCGACTACGCGAAGATCGCGTGGGGCAGCGCGCTCATCACCGAGAACCTGGAAGAAAAGCTCGCGCTGTATCGTGACCTGGGTATCACGCCGATGTTCGGCGGGACGCTCTTCGAGTACGCGCATCTCCGCGGTCGCACCGAAGAGCTCTTTCAGCTCGTCACGCGTCTGCATTGCCACGTGGAGATCTCGGACGGCGTCGCACAGATCCCGAGGGACGAGAAGCTCCGGTGGATCGAGAAGTTCGCGAAACACGTGGATGTCTTCTCGGAGATCGGTCGCAAGCGCGGCCAGGTCACGTACGACTGGCGCCGCGAGATCGCTGACAATCTGGAGGCGGGCGCGAAGAAGATCGTCATCGAAGGCCGAGAGATCGGACCGGTAGGGCAGGAGATTCGAGTGGATCTGGTGGAGCACTTGCTCGAGATCGCGGACGTGAAGGTGCTGATTTTCGAGGCGCTCGAGCGGCCTCAACAAGTCTTTCTCATCAAGAAGGTGGGACCCAACGTCAATTTGGGCAACATCAGGCCTGGAGATCTGCATACGCTTGAGTCTTTCCGACGGGGGCTCAAGGAACACACGCTTCTCTGGGGGGCAGGCGTTCGGGAAGAGTCTCGATGACGACCGAGGCCCCGGCCGCCCCCAGCGATAGCTCCGACCTGCAAGGTCCCATCACGGTCAACACGCTCGAGCGTGGGGGCGTCGTCTCTTTCTGTCCGATCGCATCCGCAGTTGGTCAGAGAGTTCTAGAGGACGGCGGCAACGCGGTCGACGCGGCCGTCGCCACCGCGTTCGCGATGGCGGTGACGTATCCGCAGGCCGGCAACCTCGGTGGCGGCGGCATCCTGATGGTCCACGATCGCTCCGGCGAGACGAATTGTCTCGACTTCCGTGAGACCGCACCGAACGCCGCCACGCCCGACGTCTTCTCCACCCACGCCATGTCGATCCGCGGCGCCCGCGCCGCCGGAGTTCCCGCGACCGTCGCGGGGATGGCCGAGCTCCTCCGAAGATTCGGGAGCTGGAGCTGGAGCGACCTGGTGGCGCCGGCGATCGATCTCGCTGCGTACGGCAACTGGGTGACCTCGAGACAGGCGGCCTACTTCAGCAGCTACGCGACCGAGCTCGCCCGCTTTCCTTCCACCGTGAGCGCTTTCTTCCCCTCCGGTGCGCCGCCGCGCCCGGGATCGCTGCTGCGGCAGCCGGTCCTCGCGGAGACTTTCCGTATGCTGGCGGAGGAGGGTCCGAGCTGCTTCTACCAGGGCCTGATCGCCGAACGGCTCATCAGGAACGTCGAGGAAGCAGGCGGCTTGATGACGCGCGAGGACCTCTCGTCGTACCAGCCGCAGTGGCGCCGTCCCGCGCGGCGGACGGTCTTCGGTCACGAGTTGATGAGCGCCCCGCTCCCCTCGGGGGGCGGCTTCGTCATCGGAGTGACCCTCGGCCTGCTCGAGTCGGCGGGGGGCTGCGCGCCAGGCCTCGACGATCTCCACGCGGCTCATCCTGACCGTCCGCGCGCTTCGGGTCGCATTCGCGCTCCGGCGGAACCTTCTCGGCGATCCGGACGGCCTGCCGCCGGACGAGCTCGAAGCGGTCTACGAGCTGACGGAGCGATTGTTCCTGCCCGGGTCGCTCGAGACGTTCGAGGACTGGCTTCGCGGAAAGCCCGATGCGCCTCCGCTGGCCGAAGGCAACTCGACCACACACTTCTGCGTCATCGACAAGCACGGGAACGCGGTGTCGTGCACGTACAGCCTCAACACGCTCTTCGGGTCCAAGTTCGTCGCGCACGACACTGGAATCCTCCTCAACAACACGCTCGACGACTTCTGCATCAAAGAAGGCCGGGCAAACTGGTACGCGCTGCTCGAAGGCAAGAAGAACCGGATCCATCCCGGCCGTCGGCCCGTCGGTTCCATGTCACCGACGATCGCGCTCCGCGACCGGAAGGTTGCCTTCCTGATCGGCGCCGCCGGCGGACCACGCATCCCGAGCTTGGTCGCGCAGGTGACCCATTCGATGTTCACACGAGGCGTGAGCCTCGCCGACGCGGTCTGGTTTCCGCGCGTGCATCACCAGTACGTCCCGGATCGGATCCTCGTGGAGGCCGCGCTCCCCGAGCACCTCAGGGAGGGCCTGGCGCAGAGCGGGTTCGAGGTCGAGGAGCAGCGCAACCTGGGCATCGCCTCCGCGCTCTACGTCGACCCGAAGACAGGCGCCTTCTCCGCGGTCCTCGACCCGCGCTTCTCGCACTTCACGCCCTAAGAACCGGTCGTTCCGTTCGCTATTCCATGTTGCACTTGTTCTGGCATTCGCTGGTCGATCGAGCGAGCTCCATGCCCACTGTAGGCCGCGCCGCTTGTCGTCGTACCGAAGCCGCTCCGCAAAGATCGATTCTCCTCCAAAGCGCATCCGGTCGGTTCGCGAGCTTCGCTTCCACCTCTCCATCGCAGTGATCTCGACACGCTTCTGCAAGAGCGTTCCGTCTCCATGAACAGCGAATGCCAGAACGCCGAAACACGGAACAGGGAACGATTCGGAGGTTTTCGGACCGGTTCTATGGGAGACGATGACTCGTAGGCGAAGGCGCGTTATCACCATCCAACACTGATGCAGATCGAATGTTGTCACCCGGCGCGGCTCCCTGGGCACCACCTCGGAACGGCCGTCGTCATCGATGTACTCAGGGCCACCTCCACCGCGACGATCCTCATCGCTCGCGGCGCGACGCGGATGTTCGCGGTCGAGACGCCCGGCGACATCCAGGGCGTGACCGGCGGGATTGAGGAACGGTTCCTCATCGTCAGCGAGCTCGAGGAGATCGAGCCGGGGCCGCACCGCATCGATAACTCCCCCACCACCGCGAGGCATATCGATCTGGCGGGCCGGGTTCCGATCCTGGTGACCACCAATGGCACGCGTGCGCTCGGGGCCGCGGTGCGTTGCTCAGACGTCGTGTTGATCGCGAGCTTCCTCAACCTCGCGAGCGTCGCAGAACATCTGAAGCGGGCGGCGCCGCGCCGCGTGACCTTGCTGCCAGCGGGTAAGTTCGCCGACGTCAGCGGGCGGATCGAGGACGACCTATGCGCCGAGATGCTTCACCGTGTGCTGGTAGGCGACGACCCGGACGAGGAGGCCGTCTTCCGCCGCATCCGGGAGGACGCGAACGTGCAGCGCCGGCTCCAGCGTCCCGGCTTCGCAGCAGACCTGGACCTCGCGCTCACCCCGAACCTGTGTGATGTCGTCCCCTTCGTACCGAGAGAAAATGGCTCGATCTTCGCGAACGCCTGTCTGATTCAACCGCTCTAGGCTGATCTCCCCACCGAACCGCACGCAACCCAGCTTGCGGTGTTCCCCACCATATTCAACTCCTAGAAGCCGAGTCGGTAAAACGTACTCAGGTCGGTGCTTCTGGAGCACATTGTCAGCACTGTCGAGTTCGTGTGAAGGTGCGCCAGGCACCCGATGGGACTGGAAGATCTGCTGGAGCGGCTCGCTCAGGGGGCGGACGCGTGGAACGCCTGGCGCCTGGCGTCGGGGAGTGTTGCGCTCGATCTGAGCGGGGCCAAGCTCCGCAGAGCGCGCTTGAGTCGCGTCGATCTGAGGGGCGCAGACCTGACCGAGGCCGATCTGGACGGCGCACTGTTGTTCGGCGCCAACCTATGTGGGGCTTGCCTTCGGGGCGCGCGCTTCTACGTCGCCAACCTCTGCGGGGCCGATCTCAAGGGCGCCGATCTCAGATCGACCTACCTGAGGGGCGCCGATCTCAGAGACGCAGATCTCCGCCGCGCCGACCTCCGCGACGCCGACTTCCGCGGCGCCAACCTGCGCTACGCTGATCTCCGCCACGCCAACCTGCACGGCGCCGACCTGCGGGACGCCGACCTTCGGGATACCGACCTTCACGGCGTCGATCTGTCCCACGTGATGAAGTCGAGCTCGTTGCTCGAGAACGCCCCGCTCGTGGAGCAAGAGACCCCGATGGACCGTGTTCGGCGGCTCGGTGGTGCCGCCAAGTTGACCATCGAGTCGGAGCACGCCGAGATCCTCGGCGAGGCGGTGCTGAATCGCCTGCGCCAAGCCCTCGTCCAGCCGCTCCACATGACGGAGACCGAGCTCACCGACGCTTCCCATGCCTGCTGGCGCTATACCCAGTTCCGGGAGGGCCACCCCAAGCGGCGCTGGCCCTTACTCACGATGGTGGCGTTCATCGAGGCGATCAAACCGCACCTCATGTTCCGGTCGTGGGCCGCGGTTCACGAAGAGCCGTTTTACGGGATCACCGCGCTCTGCGAGAGCCTGCACGATCTCTTTGGTCGCGACTTCTTCATGGGTCGAGAGCTGTCGCAGTCGATCCCGAGGGGGCTGTCGTTCGGAGACATTCTTCAGCGGATGGGCGCGGTCAGCGACAATGACCTCAGGGAGGCTCGCACGCTACGTGCGGAGATCGAGCAGGCCATCAAGGTCCGTCTCTTTCTCGGTACCCTGCTGGTGCGAAGCTCTCTGATCACGCTCGGTGAGTATTATCAGGCGCTCGCGACCCACTATGGTGTGCCGTTCACGGGGCTCAATGATGAGACGGTGGAACGGATTGCCGGCGAGTGGGCCGAGTTCAGCGATCTGCAGACGCGGACGATCGGCCCGGGCTTCTGATTGAGTGTGGACTCGACCCACACGTGGACGAACTCGCGGTCGTCGAGAAACGCGCTGGTACGCGCGACTACCTTTCGGCAGCCGGAGCGCTGATCATGTTTCGTTAGGAACCCATCGATCCACACTTCTGGTCAGATCTCCCCACGACGTTGTTTCTGGAAAGGCCGGATCTTGCGAAGCAGCGCGATGCGCCCCTAGGATCGGAGGTGACTTGGTGCAACCTCGATCGTGATTTCGATGAGCTGATCGAACGACACCCCGACCAAGCCCACCGCAGCTGGGCACGGATGCAAGAGGCGATCGCGAGCGACGGGATCAAGTTCGGTGATGTCGCTCTCCCGGCGTGTCTGAAACCTCACTTCATCCCGCACCACGTCCACACTCGCTGGGTGGACAGCGCGGAGGCGCTCTCTGCGCTGCTCGAAGATTTTGGATCTCTCCTGTTCCGAGAGAAAGACCTGCGCGACCGGCTTCGACTTCCGGAGCCCGCCGAGGAGCTGCTGGCGATCGACCCGGGATATGACCGTTTGGCCATCATCTGCCGGCCCGATTGCGTTTGGCGAGACACCAAGCTCTCGGTGCTCGAGATCAACAGCGACAGTCCGGCGATGATGACCTTCGCCGATTATCTCGAGCGTCTGACGCAGGGGCTGTTTCCTACGCTCCAGCTGCGAAGTGGGAGGAGCCCTCAACCGGCGAATAGGACCGGCCTCCTGCACCGCGCGTTGGTCGAGTGTTTTCATCAGTGGGGCGGAAAGGGCACTCCCACGATCGCGATCGTCGACTGGAACGACGTCAAGACGCTTCACGAGCAACATCAGACCGCAAGTGAGTTCCGACTCCGCGGCAGCGAGTGCATCGTCTGCGATCCTCGCGAGCTCGCGATCGAGGGGGGCCGACTGGTCGCCCAGGGCCGGGCGATCGACGTCGTCTATCGGCGCGTGCTGTTCATGGACTTCATCAACCGCGCTCATGAGCTGGAGCCGCTGATCCGGGCCTACCGCGAGGGGCTTGTCTGCATGGCGAACTCTTTGCGCTCGTTCGTCGTCGGGAACAAGGGCGTGCTGGCGCTTCTGCACGACCCGACGGTGCTCGCTCACCTGACCCCGAGCCAACGAGCGGTCGTCGCGAACGTGATCTCTCCAACGGTCCTGCTGGACGCCCACTCCTTGAAGCAAGTCCGCGCCGAACGCGGCAGCTGGGTGCTGAAGGGCGCCTTCGGTTACGGCGGACGCGAGGTGGTCATCGGGCGTGAGGTCGGCCAGTCCGCGTGGGAGGATGTGCTCCGCGCGGCCGGTCATCAGACATGGATTGCACAGGAGTTCCAAAGCCCGCCGCAGTACCGGGTCCCCACGTTCGATGGCCAGAGCGTGTCGTTCGCGAGCCGCTACGCGAACTGGAACCCATGGATGTTCGGCGGGCGGTTCGCGGGCGGGATGACGCGCACGAGCAGCTCGACAATCGTGAGCATCACCCAGCACGGCGCGCTCCTCCCCAGCATCGCGACTGAGGACCTCCACATCGAGAACCCGGTCGCGCTCCAGCCATGACCGTGCGCGAGAGCCTGCTCGGATCGCGCGCCGCTGCACTGGCGCCCTCGATCATCCGACAGATGAACGCCAAGCGGAGACCGAGCAGCGTCGATCTCACCCTCGGTCAGCCTTCCTTGCCCGCAGAGCGCTCCGTGGTGGAGAGCGCGCTCGCCGAGATGTACCGGACCACCGATGGCTACACGGAGAACGCGGGCCTCCGCGAGCTCCGCGCCCTGATCGCGTCGCATCATTCCTTGCCGGAGCGCCAGTCGCCCGAGAACGTCATCGTCACGGTCGGAACGGAGCAGGGCGTCTATCTCTCTGTCTCGTGCGCGATCGATCCAGGAGACGAGGTCCTGGTCCCCGAGCCGGGCTATCCAGCGTATGAAGGGATGGTCACGCTCGCCGGTGGTGTACCGGTGCGGTACCCGGTGCGTCGCGAGCAGGGGCTCATCCCCAAGGCCGAGCAGATCGGCGCCTGTCTGACCGAGCGGACGCGGGCGGTCGTCATCAACAGCCCGTCGAACCCGTTCGGGACCGTCGCTCCGCCGGAGGAGCTGGAGAAGATCGGGCGGCTCTGCGACGCGCACGGGCTGGTGGCGGTGAGCGATGAGGTCTATTCGGACCTGGTCTACACGGGCGGTTCGGCTCCCTCAATCGCGAGCTTCACGCATCGTTCAGCGAGAGTGGGTGGTCTCTCCAAGTCGTGTGCATTCTGCGGCTTCAGGCTCGGCTATGTGATCGCCGACTCCACCTTCATCCAGAAGGCGACGGTCGCTCATCAGATGATGGTCACGTGCGCTCCTCGGCTCTCGCAGCTCATGGCGATCGAGGTGTTCAAGAAGCCGGAGCTCTTGAAGGCGCACCTGCCGTTCTACGCCACTGCGCGCGAGCGCGTGCGGACGGTTGCGGCGGAGCTGCCGCCTGACGCCCCGCTCTTTCTTGGCGAGGGGGCGTTCTACGCGGTGCTCGACGTATCCAACCACGCGCGCGAGGGCTCGATGGCGCTGGCGCTCCAGCTTCTCGAGCACGAGGACGTGGTGGTCGTCCCGGGGACCGCGTTCGGTCCGAATGGGGACTGGTTCTGGCGGATCAGCTATGCGGCCGGCGCCGAGATCGCGAGCGAGGGCATGGCGCGGATCGCGCGGTTCATTCGCGGCGCATGAGGACGCTCGGCCCACGCGATCGTTCGCGCGTCGATGCTCGTAGGGGAAGCGTTGTGCGACGTCTTCGCTCCTTGGAGGTATCCCGAGCACATCGGGCCTAGCCGCGAGGATCCGTGCGTGCTTTCATGTTTTCGTTCGTCACTACGAATCTTAAGGAGAGAGACATGCGTGCCACGATCGTCTGGAGCATCGCGGTGTGTCTGGGTCTTGGGCTAGAGACCGAGGCGGATGCCTGTGGGCTCAAGCTCACGATCAAGTCGACCAAGATCAACCGACCTGTCACACCCTCAAAACATCCCTCGCGCGTGCTGGTGCTCGGCGACTCACCGGACGCCCTGACGACCGCCCTCAAGCGGGCTGGCCACAACGTGGAGACCGCGGAGTCGCTCGACGCGGTCCGCGGCAACGACTATCAGGTCATCCTCGTCTCGGATCGCGGCCAGGTCCAGAAGGCACAAGCGACCTGGGGCGACGCGGAGGTCCTGGCCATGCGAAGCGGGACCACCCGCAACCTGAGCATGCTGGAGAAGGCGCTCGAGCGGAAGCCGATCGCCACGCGGACCACCCAGGAGCAGCGTACCCGGATCGCGTCTGGCCCCGAGGACGAGCGCGATGGACGGCGGAAGGTCGACGAGGGTGGGTCGGACGACACCGAGAGAGGAACCCCCGTGGATTCCGGTCATGAAACGCCGCCCGCTGAGGCGTCCGAGCTGCGTCCCGAACCCAAGCCGGAACCGGTTGCCAAGAAGGAGGCGCCGGTGGCCGAGCCGGTCGCGGCAGAACCGGTGCTGCTCACCAAGCGCAACGACGTCATCCCGACGGCTGCGGTTCGAAGCGACATTCCGACGCCGGATCGAGACGAACAGAAGCCGTCTCGCGGAGCGAAGGGCCCGCGCCGGGTCTATTTCAGCCTGGCGGGGACGAAGCTGAACGCGAGCGCCAAGGCTGGGATGGCCAAGCACGTCAACTACCTCAGGAAGCACACGGACGTTTCGATCTACCTGTCGGGCCACGCGGATGCCGTCGGCTCCAATGAGGTCAACCAGATTCTGAGCCAGGCTCGGGTCGACAACGCGAAGAAGTACCTGCTGTCGAAGGGCATCGAGGCCTCCCGGATCACCGCGGAAGCCTTCGGCGAAGACCGCCCGGCGGTCGAGCCGTCGTCCGATCCTCGGAACCGCTGCGTCGCCATCGAGATTCGCGACTAGGACGCCTCGTCCGCGAGGCGAACCGCTTCACGTTCTCGAAGATCTCGTCGGCAGTCTTCGTCCATCTGAACGGCCTTCAGCGCGTGCGGTCAGAGCGCGAAGAACGCTCTTGCGCGGCACGCTGGGGTTTGGTTCCTAGTGGGGAAGCGCGGTCCTGACCAGGTTTGGCAAGCGGAGAACGTCTTCGATACAGGCTTCGACCTCGTCGGCCGGTCGAGCGCCGCAGGCGTGAGCGGCCTCCAGAGCGCTGGTGGCCGCCACGCCGGGCGTGAAGGCGGTCTGCTCGACGCTGAGCCCGCGCTCCAGTAGACCCCACTCGAGGGGGGGCTCGTCGCTGGCCGTCCGGATCGTGCTCATGATGGAGTCGATCGACTGGGCCATCGGGAGCTGCAGGTCGGTCAGGTAGTAGTCGAGCGCTTCTTGCCGGGCCTTCCCGGTGCCCCAGAGATTGTCGACGAACAACTGCACCAGAGCCTTCCGCTGGTCGCGGGACATGTCTCCCTCCTTCGGCATGTGTCCGAAGGCGACATGGTCGAGGGCCCGCACGAGCAACGAACGGGGGAGGTCGTTCGAGCGCAGATCGTACGGCACTCCCCAGGCGTCACCGTCTTTGTAGGTCACTTCGTAGTGGCAGTCGACGCACCAGTCGTCGAGCTGCGTTCGAAGCGCGGGGGAGACGGCGATGTTCGGGCGCACGTCGAGATCGGCAAGACCCTCGCTCGCTGGAGGATTCGGCAGCGCCGGTCTCCGTTCGCTCGACTCTTCAATCATCCGCTCGAGCGCGCGGCGAAAGGTCGCCCGGAGGTTGTGGGTCTTGCTCAACTCGGCGGTCACGAGCGCATGGTCCTTGCTGTTTGCGGACGATGCAAAGACATGCCCCGCGATCTTGTCTGCGGCGCAGCCGATGAACTCCGGCTGCGCCAGCGCGATGGCGGCGAAGCCTGCCGGCGTCAGCCTGCCTTGGCCACGCAGGTCATGTGAGTCGTTGCCGTAGAACGGCCCTTCACCCGGGAGCTGCAGCTCGGGATCGTAGTGGATGCTGGCGCGGCTGTCCGGATAGCCGAAGAAGAACTGAAACCCGTAATCCAGGCGTGCGTGGCAGTTCTCGCAGATCTCGGTGTGTGCCAGCCGCTTCCAGGAGTCGTGGACGAACGCCAGGTTCGGGGTCTTGTTGATCTCGATGACCTTCTCGGTCGTCGCTCCGAAATTGTTCTTTCCGCGACACCAGAGGATCTCGAAGAAGCCCCGTTGTCGCTGCCGGCGATCGGGTAGCCAGTGAAGCAGCTGGGGCGCCGTCAACAGTCCCGCGTGCTGGCCTTCGATCAGCTCGGGGCGGGGCGCCCATCGGCCCTTGACCGGCCAGGCTTCGATCCCCTCGAGGACCTTGGGCACATCCGGGTTCCGCGTGCTTCCGATCAGTTGGCGGCGATAGATCAGCTCCACGTTGCGGTCGCGAAACGTCTCGCGTCCGGTGAACAGCGTCTCCAGCGGGAGGTCGTTCTCCACGACGTAGGCCGTGGTCTGCGCGACCTCGTTCCTCATGCTGCGATTGAAGGCGTCGTACAGCTCCCTGCTCGGAAGACAGCGGATCAGATAAGGACCGCATCCGCAGATGGAGGCGGTCTCGTTCTCAGGGGAGCCGACCTGGCTGTCGCAGCTGATCGGCATCTTCGAGTGGTAGGTGCCCGTGTTCGGCGCGACCACCCACTGATCCGGCCGATAGCTGTCCGGACAGATCCGAACCTTGCCCTTCAGCGCCCACCAGGGCGTGACCTCTTCCGCCTCTTCCGGCTTGCAGGGCTCGCGAAGGTAGTAGATCGGTCCACCGGCCGAGGCCTGGACCTGAAGAATGAACCCGGAAGGCACGGCATAGTAGTTCGCGGCGCTGAAGTAGAGCCCGAAGATCAGCGCCGGCATGAGGGATCGGGAGAAGGCCTCTGACGAGAGGCGCGCGTCGAGGAATTCGCCCCAGTCGTTGGAGTGGTCGATCCGCAAGGACCAGTTGAGCACCTCGTGATGCGAGACCCCCCCGCCGGTCAGGGCCGCGATCCGCTCGACGAGCACCGCCGTCTCGCCGCCGCTCTGGTCCGAGGGCGCCGGCGCTCGGGCGTTGTGACAGCCGGCCAGCGCCCATAACAACAGGAGCCTCAACCGAGCAGACACTTGAGCACCTGCCCCGTATATCCGTATCGCGTGGGGTCCAGCCCGGCGAGATGCAGGAGCGTCGTTCCGACGTCATCGAGCACGGGGACCCGACGCGAGGCGCCGTCGCATCGCCCTGTCAAGGACGACACCGGGAGCCCCTCCATCATCTCGCCCGTCTCACCGAAGGACGAGCCGCCCGCGACCCACGGTCCGAGAAACATGAACCCGGT
Source organism: uncultured delta proteobacterium (assembly GCA_963803435.1). Taxonomy (GTDB): domain Bacteria; phylum Myxococcota; class Kuafuiibacteriia; order Kuafuiibacteriales; family Kuafuiibacteriaceae; genus CAWDML01. The sequence goes on from CAWDML010000003.1 coordinate 775,004, forward strand.
CTGCGGAAAATGATCCTTCCCGAGCATGTCGTTGATCTTGGGGAAGCGTCCGAGCTCGGAGCCGGCGATCATGACCGTGTTGTCGAGAAGGCGCCCGTGCTCGTTCTTGGTCGACTCGATCTTCGTGAGGAACGCAACCAGGTGGCGCATGAAATCCTCGGTGATGCTCTCCTGCTTGGGACGGTTGTTGATGTGCGTGTCCCAGCCGAGGTTGCCGAGGTCGAGAAATATGCCGGCGCACAGATCATTCTCCATGAGCCAGTGGGCGCGCTGAAACGCGACGCCGATCATCGCCGAGGTATAGTTCTGGTCGGGGACGTCGATCGAAAGCGGGGTCGCGCTCGGAAGCCGCTCCAGCAGCGCTGCCGCTTCGTCCAGATGATCGCGAGCCATCGCCGAGGCGCCCGAGAAGCCCGAGAGCTCGCGCGCCCTCTTCCTGAGAACCCGCGCGGCGGTGGCCACCCGATCATGATCCTCCTGCGCGGCCCACTCGAACACGTCGCCGGAGCCGAAATAGAAGCGATCCGCGCTGCCGAGGTAGTGAGGTGAATGGAGATCGCGATGGCTCACGTTGAGGTAGATGACGCCTGCCGGCTGGCCGTCTCGCTTGTTGGCGACGATGTCGAGAAAGCTCGGCATTCGCTCGGAGCCGTTGGTCTTCAGCCTCAGGTACTGCATCAGGCCCGTCTCGTGGTTCGCGGTCCCGACCTGAACCCCGTTCAGAAAGGAGATCATCTCGGCCCTGGACGCGAGGGGGCGGAAGTGCGGCCCGAATCGGAGCTTCCCCACGGCCACCAACGCATCCTCGGGTGGAAGGTCCACGCCCGCCGCGACCTCGTCGGGCAGCTTCGGATCCGTCGTGTACGCCGTGTCGTGCCCCCCGGAGAGCAGCATCTGAACCCAGTAGCGCGGCCGTGTCGGCGCCGGCGGGCTCTTCGCGCGCACGAAGCGACACCCGGTGAGGGTGGCGGCAGACGAGAGCCCGAGGAGCAGAGCATCTCGTCGACTGACTCCACTCACTCGTACGAGTCTGCCACGCATTCGTAGCGACGAAAACCGAAGTGAGAACCCCACTCACACAGGACGAGGTGGAGATCAGTTCGCGGACGAGGCGCTGATCCGTCTCACCACCGCGTCTGTGAACTGCTCGCAGGACGCGGATCCACCGAGATCCTTTGTACGTGTTCCATCGCCCAACGTCGCCAGGATCCCATCCAGGATCACCTGCGCGGCCTCGCTGTGACCGAACACGCTCAAGAGCATGGCTGCGCTCATCATCGCGGCCGTTGGATTTGCGACGCCGAGCCCTGCGATGTCGGGCGCGCTGCCGTGACACGGCTCGAAGTACATGAATCGATCACCGATGCCGGCGCTCGGTGCGAGCGGCATCCCACCCATGACCTCCGAGGCGACGTCGGAGAGGATGTCGCCGAACAAATTCGTGGTGACGACGACGTCGAACCGCTCAGGGCAGGCCACCATGCGCCGCGCCGCCTCGTCGACGTAGAGATCGTCGTGTGTGAGCCCGGCGGCCTCGATCTCCTCCCTGCAGATGCGCAGAAACATCCCGTCGGTCTCCGACAGAACGTTCGACTTGTGGACGATCGTGACGTGTCCTCTCGAGCCCCCGATCGCGCGCCGGTGCTTTGCGAGCTCGATGGCGTAGGTCACGATGCGGCGCGACGCCGGCTCGGTCGTCGTGCTCACGGCAAACTTTCCGGCAGGTGGGAGCGGGCGGCCCAGCCGATCGCGAAAGTCGGGCCAGCGGACGGCCAGCTCGGACAGATCCCCCTCCCGGGCCGGATACATGCCTTCCGTCAGCTCCCTCACGATCACCATGTTGGTCTTGCCGTCTCCGGTCTTTGCACGCACCCCCGGGAGGCTCGAGGCCGGTCTGAGGTTCGCGTACGTGTCGAGGTGAAAACGGATGTAACGAAGGATGTCGCGCGACGCCTTCTCGACCGCTCCGAACAGGATGGCGTCCGCCTCGTCGAGCGCTGTTTTCACGCGCTCGGGAAACGGCGTACCCTCCGATGCGAGCGTCGAGGCACCGTGCGCGGGTCGGTCGATCTCGAGCGCCACTCCGGTCGCCTCCAGGCAGCGCACCGCCGCCGCGACGACCTCGGGCCCGATGCCGTCGCCACCGAGCGCGACGATCGAGAGCGGCCGCGAGGTTTGGGCTTGCATGGGCCGCGGTGCGACCCACATGTCGACGGAGAGCTTCATCGTTCCAGCGCTGTAGACCAGGCCTTTGGGGCGATCAACCCACATTGCCTATCTGTTTGAGCGCGGTAGACTTTCTCCCTGTGCAGGCGCCGCGCACCATGTTCGAAAAGCTTTGGGAGCAACATGTCATCTGTACCAATCCAGATGGTACTGCGCTCCTGTACATCGATCGGCACTTTCTCCACGAAGGTTCTCGGTACGCGTTCGAGATGCTCCGCCGGAGCCAGCGATCGGTCCGGCGTCCCGAGCAGACCTTTGCTTGCGCCGATCACTTCGTTCCCACGTCCAACCAGCGGCTCGGCGTGGTCGGCATCGAGAACCCCGAGATCCGCAGGATGGTCGAGCTGATAGAGCGCAACACGCAGCAGACCGGCGTGACGCTCTTTGGGCTGGAAGATGAGCGTCAAGGCATCGTTCACGTGGTCGGGCCGGAGCAAGGGCTCACCCATCCGGGCCTGATCATCGTGTGCGGCGACTCCCATACCTCTACGCACGGCGCCTTCGGGGCGCTGGCGTTTGGGATCGGTCATTCGGAGGTGGCGCATGTCCTCGCCACCCAGACGCTGTGGCAGACCAAGCCCAGGGTCATGCGCGTGTCGGTCGAGGGCCCGCTCGGATTCGGTCTGACCAGCAAAGATCTCGTCTTGAGCGTCATCGGAAAGCTCGGCGCCGACGGCGGTACCGGCTTCGTCATCGAGTTCGCAGGCTCTACGATCCGCGCACTCTCCATGGAAGCGCGCATGACGATCTGCAACATGTCGATCGAAGCGGGGGCTCGCGCCGGGCTGATCGCCCCGGACGAGCGCACGTTCGAGTACCTGAAGGGGCGTCCCTTTGCGCCCAGCGGTGAGCACTGGGATCGCGCTCTCGAGCTCTGGCGGAGCCTCCCGAGTGATCCCGGGGCCGTCTTCGACCGCGAGGTCTCCCTGGATGGGAGCGAGGTGGTGCCGACGCTGACCTGGGGCACCAGCCCCGAGGACGCGGTTCCGATCGACGGTCGCGTCCCGGATCCGTCCCTCGAGTCGAACGCCCAGCGCCGAGCTCGCCTCGAGCGGGCCCTCGCGTACATGGGTCTCGAGCCGGGAACGCCGGTGACGTCCATTCCGATCGACCGGGTGTTCATCGGCTCGTGCACCAACGCCCGCATCGAGGACCTGCGGGCCGCGAGCCTGGTGGCGAAGGGGCGCAAGGTGAAGGTCCCCGCCTGGGTCGTGCCGGGATCGCGGCTGGTCAAGCGTCAGGCCGAAGCGGAGGGGCTCGATCGAATCTTTCTCGAGGCCGGCTTCGAGTGGCGCGACCCCGGTTGCTCGATGTGTCTGGGCGTGAACAACGAGATCCTCCAGCCCGGGGAGCGCTGCGCTGCGACCTCGAATCGCAACTTCGAAGGCCGCCAGGGGAAGGGTGGGCGCACGCACCTGATGAGCCCGACGATGGCCGCGGCGGCCGCCATCACCGGACACGTAACCGATGTCCGAGAGCTGAAGCCGGAGGTCTGAGGTGCGGCCGTTCGAACGAACTCGAATCCATCGCCATCCCCTTCGATGTCGCCAACGTCGATACCGATCGCATCATCCCAGCGCGCTTTCTCAAGAAGCCGTGGGACGAGGGCTATGGACAGTACATGTTCCATGACCTGCGTTTCGTCGACGGCAAGAAGGACCCGGCGTGCGTCCTCAACGATCCTCGATACGAGGGAGCGCGCATTCTGGTGGCCGGCCCGAACTTCGGGTGCGGCTCGTCGAGGGAGCAGGCGGTCTGGGCCCTGACGGACGAGGCCAGCGGGCAGTTCTATCGCTCGATCATCGCGCCGAGCTTCGGCGACATCTTCTTCAACAACGCCTACAAGAACGGGCTGCTCCTGGTTCGGCTCTCGGAGGAGGTCGTACGTACACTCCAGGAGCAGCTTCGAGCACGTCCAGGCGTCGAGATCGAGGTCGACCTCGAGGCGAACGTCGTGATTGGCCCCGACGGTACCGAGTATCGCTTTGACATGGAGCCGTTCGCGCGTGAGTGCATCCGCAAAGGGCTCGACATTTTCTCGATGACTCTGCTCCACGCGACCGAGATCGACGACTTCGAGGAGAGGGCGCGCAACGAGCGTCCGTGGCTTTTCGTTCGCTGATCTCCCACGGGTTCGAGTGTTGACAGCCGCTTCGAGTTGGACTTGAATCCGCGCTCACTAACAAGTGCGGGAAGGAGAGTTACGAAAATGGCCAAAGTGATCTTTGTAATTCATAAGAAGCAGGGCCTGACTGTGGAGGAGATGAACGCGGGTTGGGGCGGCGAGCGACACGCGAGCATCGTGAAGAAGCTCCCGGGTCTGGTGAAGTTTGTTCAGAACCACTTGGTCGGCCCGCCCGGCGCTACGATCTGCGACGGGATCGGCGAGCTCTGGTTCGAGAACGACGCTGTCATGGAGAAGGCGGTCAGCTCGCCGGAGATGGGCGCGGCGGTCGAGGACGCCAAGGGCTTCCTGGACATGGAGAAGACGGGCATGATCATGGTCCGCGAGGTCCCGATCAAGTAGCTCCGCCGATCACGCCCCTTCGTTCAGCAACACATGCAATCGCAGCGGGCCGTGCGCGCCTTTGACGAGGCGCTCGATGTCGCCCGAGAACGAGACACTCGACACGAAGTTCACGGTTCGGGGGACCCTCCCTGCACCGTACGTCTTGCGTAACCTTTCCCAGACGTCCTCCATCGTTCCCACGATGTCGGACCGATCGAGGACCACCAGGTGGGTGTCCGGCGTGAAGTTCAGCGTGGGCGGTGTCTCCGGCGATGAAACGAAGACCAGAGAGCCGGTCTCCGCCACGGCGCAGAAGGCCGGAGTGAGGCTCGTCCGATCCTCGATCCGCCCCGGTCCGTACTCGACGGTGATTCCGGCCTCCTCCCAGGGAAGCGCACGCAGGCGCGGGCTGGGAGACGCCTTCAGGCTCAGCGCGAGGCCCTGTCCACTGAGATACTCGACGATCGCGCCGGTGATCTCGCGATCGGAGGCGATCCGGGCCAGCGTCATCATCTGGTTCACGGCCATGCTGGCGAAGAGCTCCACCTGCTCGTCGTGCGGTATCCGAGCTCGGGTGGGGATCAGGTTGGGTTGCGGATGCTGAATCCGCTGCTCGACGCGCTGCGGGCTTCGCTCCGGGGATGGGCTCCGCGTGAGCGAGGCGCGGATGCGGCTCAGGATCTCTTCCCGATCACTCATGAAGGTCGCTTGCTCCAGGCGTCCATGAACGTCTTTCCCTGCGGCGCCGGAAACTCGCGTACTTCCGTCCAGCCCACCGCGAGGGGGAGCTTCGAGAAGTGACCTTTTCTCCGGCCGAGCGCGCCGAGGACGCCCATGGTCAACCGAGCGGCCGCTCGGTACAGGGCCGGGTGCTTGGCGAAGTAAGCCCACACCTGGAGGCCGAAGCGCTCCGAGGCGGGCGGGACCTTCTCTTCGAACGCCCGCACCCTCCAGTGGTGCATGATCGCCGGGAGCGGAATACGCACCGGGCAGACCTCCTCGCAGCGGCCACAGAACGAGGAGGCGTTCGGGAGATGGTAGCTCTGCTCGATCCCGAGCAGCGCCGGCGTCAGCGCGGCGCCGATCGGGCCTGGATAGACCCAACCGTAGGCCTGTCCGCCGATGACCTGGTACACGGGACAGTGGTTCAGGCACGCACCGCAGCGGATACAGCGGAGGGCCGCCTCGCTCTCGGTCCCGAGCATGTCGCTCCGGTTGCCGTCGTACAGAACGACGTGAAACTGCTCGGGCCCATCCGCGTCCTCGGGCCGCCGGGGCCCCGTGGAGAACGTCGTGTACGACGTCATCTCTTGTCCAGTCGCGGAGCGGCCGAGGACCCGGAGCAGTGTGCCGGCGTCGTCCAGGGTGGGGACCACCTTCTCGATGCTGGCGACGACGATGTGCGCTCGCGGGAACATCTGCGTGAGGTCCCCGTTGCCCTCGTTGGTCACGATTACGGTTGAACCGGTCTCGGCGATCAGGAAATTGGCGCCCGTGATTCCGACCTCGGCCTGGAAGTATTTCTCACGCAGGATCTCGCGGACCCGAGCGACCATCTGCTCCGGTTGCTCGAGCCGCTCCGTCTTCCCGTACTTGCGATGTTGATCGTAGAAGAGATCGGAGACGTCCTTCGCGTTCTTGTGGATGGCCGGTCCTACGATGTGACTGGGAGGCTCATGGGCGATCTGGATGATGTGTTCGCCGACGTCGGTCTCCACCGGCTCGATGCCGTTCTGCTCGAGGAAGTCGTTCAAGCCCAGCTCCTCGACGATCATCGACTTCCCCTTGGTCACCGACTTCGCGTCGGCACGGCGACAGATCTGGAGCACGGTCTCGCGAGCTCGATCCGCGGTGCTGCACCAGTGGACGTGGCCGCCACTCTCGAGCACCTTGGCTTCGAACTTCTCCAGATAGTGATCGAGGTTCGCCAGGACGTGATCGCGGATCTGGGCCGCCTGATCTCGCAGCGCTTCGAACTCCGGGAGGCGTTCGAGCGCCTGCGTGCGCCGCGTCGACAGATACGCCGTGGCCCGGAGGATCGCCTTCTGCGCTGACGGGTTCTCTCGACTCTTTTCGACGTTGTCGTTGAATCGATCGGTGACTGGTTGCATCAGCGCCTCGTCAACGGGAACCCCGGCCAATCGCCGGGTCGTCGAGCATCCCAGCGAGCACCTCGGCGACGTGCCTCACTTCGATGTCGGACCCTTCTCGGGCGAGCCGTCCCGCGATGTTCATCAGGCATCCCATGTCGGTGGAGCAGAGCAGCTCCGCGTTCGTGTTGCGCACTTCGGCGGCTTTTCGCGACACCATCTCCATCGAGATATAGGGATACTTCACACAGAAAGTACCTCCGAACCCACAGCAAGCATCAGAGTTCGGGAGCTCTCGAAACTCGGCCTCGCTCAAGGCGCGGAGGAGCCGCCGCGGTTGCTCTTGGATACCGAGCTCACGGAGGGCGCTGCAGCCGTCGTGGTAGGTGATGGGGCCCCGAAAGGCGGCGCTGGTCGTATCGACGTGCATGACGTCGGTCAAAAACGACACCAGTTCGTGGGTTCGATGGGCGAGATCCTGGGCTTCGACCTTCAGGGCGGGATCGTCCGCGAACAGCTTCGGGTACTCAAACTTGAGCATACATGTGCAGCTGCCCGACGGCGCGACCACGAAGTCGAAGCTCCGGAAGGCCTCGAGCACCCCGATCGCGATGGCCCTCGCCGAGGATGTGTCGCCCGAGTTGTACGCGGGCTGACCGCAGCACGTCTGGGCGGACGGAACGGTGACGGTGCAACCGGCCTTGCGCAGGAGATCGACGGTGGCGAAGCCGACGACCGGGCGGAAGAGATCGACGATGCAAGTAACGAAGAGACCGACGTTGGGCGCATCCGCGCCAGTGCTGTTCATTCCAGTCATTCGCGTGTGCGGCGTCGTCTTATAACGCGATCGGGTCTGCGCAAGCAATGGCAGCTTCTCAGACTTGCTCTCACCTCTCGTCATCTTGACAGCCCACAGGGCGAGCGAAACGATGAACACGCAACGATGAACACGTATGACGTCTGCATCTGTGGTGGTGGGCTCGCCGGTCTCACGCTCGCTCGTCAGCTTCGTTTGAGAAACCGTGATCTCTCGATCATCGTGCTCGACAAGTATGCGCAGCCGAGACCGGAGGCCGCGTTCAAGGTCGGTGAGTCGACGGTCGTCGCAGGCGCGGCGTACCTCCAAAACGTCCTCCAGCTGAAGGACTACCTGCGGGGCCGCCAGCTCGAGAAGCTCGGCCTGCGGTACTTCTTTGGCGACTCGCGGGGGCCGCTGAGCGAACGGCCGGAGCTCGGGAAGGCTTCCTTCAGCGCGAACCTCGTCGAATGGCAGCTGGATCGCGGGCGGCTCGAGAATGACCTCTTCCAGATGAACGTCGACGACGGAGTGGAGATCGTCCCGGGCGTCCACGTCGAGAACATCGAGATCTCAAAGGGCGACGTCCATCGAGCCTTCATCCGGAGCGTCGGCGGCGACGAGGTCCGAGAGGTGGCGGCGCGGTGGATGATCGATGCGATGGGTCGGCGCCGGTATCTGCAGAAGAAGCTCGATCTCAACGCCAAGATCGACTCGGACTGTAGCGCCTCATGGTGGCGCTACGAGGGGCGGATCGACGTCAGCGACCTGGTCCCCGCATCCGACGCACAGTGGCACGATCGCGTACCCGGCAAAATGCGGTACTACTCGACCAATCACCTCATGGGAGATGGCTACTGGGTCTGGTTGATCCCGCTCTCGGGAGGCACCGATTCGGGCTCGACGAGCATCGGGATCGTGGCGTCCGAGTCGATCCACCCCCTGTCGGAGTTCAACACCTATGAACGCGCGATGGGATGGGTGAGGGAGCACGAGCCGATCCTGTTCGAGCGGATCAAAGACCTGACGCCCATGGACTTCATCACGTTGCGGCGCTACAGCCTCTCCTCCAAGCAGGTCGTCTCCAGCGATCGCTGGGCGTGTACCGGTGAAGCCGGTTGCTTCATCGACCCCTTCTATTCACCGGGCACCAACGCCATCGGATACATGAATAGCCTCATCTGCGAGATCATCCGGCTCGATCGTGAGGGGAGCCCGCGCTACACCGAGGCGCTCTGCAAGCAGCTCTCGGACGAGTACATCGAGTGGGCCAAGATCCAGACGTGGCAGATTCAGACACCCTACCGCTTCTACGGGCACAACCTGATCGCGCCGTGTAAGATCATATGGACGTTGCTCGGTGGTCTGGCGATGCGGGTGCCGCACTACTTCAAGATGCTCTTCAACGAGGGCTTCCTGGACCTCCACGATTCGACCGCGCTCCCGAAGGACATGGTGGCGCTCGACCAGCAGATGTTTCGCTTTCTGCTCGAGTGGAAGGAGAGGTCGAAGGACAACCACAAGGCCACGTTCGATTGGATCGACTACGCAAAGATCTCAGCGTTCAAGGAGCTCGCGCAGTCGGCCACCCAACCGGAGGATGGCCCGCACCGCATGTGGAGGGAGAGCAAGCCAGTCCTGGAAAAGATGGCCCACGCGATCTTCTTGATCGCGCTCGAAGACGTGCTGCCGGACGAGTTCCGGCGGATGCAAAAGCCGATGTGGTTGAATTGCAGAGCGATGAGCCTCGACCCTGGCCGGTGGGACCAGGACGGACTATTCCGTCCTGACTCACCCCCGATGGATTGGACTGCGACTTATCAGGAGATGCGCAGCTTCGTACGTTTTTGAGCGCATCCGCACCTGAAGTTACTTGAGATGTACGTACTTAGGAATTAAGCGCAATTTGTCATAGTATCCGGATTAGGTGTCACTTTGGCGGCAACATCACCGGGCCCGAGGGAAATCGTCCAGAATACGGATCACTGACCTCCTCCCGGCTCCAGAGTCCAGCGTTGGCGCTTGGTTCTAAAATTGCTCAATAAGTTTCCAATCTGGAAGGAGGCCCCAGTGAATAAGGTACATCTCGCGATTGGAATCTCTTCTATCTTTCTCTATGTCGGCTGTGGAGGCGCGCCCGAGACGGAGAGCACCGAGTCCGCGGTTCATCCCGCGACGACGTGCCACGACGTTTCGGCCGAGTTCACGAACGACACCTACAGTTGTGCTTCGCTCTGCACCGCGGGTGGTCAGAGCTCGGACGGCAGCATCCATGGGCAGGAGGGTCGCTTCTTCGACGGCACGAACGACTTCGTCCTGGCGGGCACGGCCGCGAGCGCAGGCATGCCGGGGATTCGAGCCGCCCGAGCAGCTGTCGCACTCGGGGACCCGCGTCCTGACGGTCGACGGTGGGACCATCACTCTGCACGTGACCGGCGTGTTCGACACGCAGGCCACCTCGAACCTCGACTTTGCCGAGCTGTCTCGTGTCACCGGCGGCACGGGCATCTTCTCGGGCGCCAGCGGCGTCATCTGGGCCTATGGAATGGGCGTCGCCCACCCGGACGGTTCGATGACCTTCAACGGGCACATGAAGGGTCGGGTCTGTGGCGTCGCCGAGCACCACGGAAACGGAAATCCGCACGGCCCCGGCTGTAACCAGCACGCGCACTAGCCCGGCAGTTCACCCGGTGAATGGGCCACCCGCGGGCCGCTAGGGTTGGAATTACGTAAGAGCATCCGTTCGTCCGGAAGATCGACCACTTCCTCGACTCCTGACACCTTCATGCCCTCGGCGCGCCCCTCGGCAGCGCGCTCCTCCGATGTGGGCCCCGGCTTGCAAGCCACGTCGGCCCGGAGGACTCACCTTGCGTATTTTCAATCTCATCCCCGTTGCCCTCGTGGCGCTCACTTTCGCCTGCAGCCCCGAGGCCGATCAGGCGAGCTCCACCGATGCGATCCACGGTGGCGGTGGCCCTCACTGTAGGGATGTAGGCGCACGTTTCGTCAATACAACCTACAGCACGAACTGTAACGGCTATGCGGGTCTCTGCACGGCAGGGATGCAAGTCCATGAGGCGGGCTTCCAGTCGTTTCTCGATGGAACCAACGACTTCGTGCTCGCCGGGCTCGCTGAGTCCGCCGGAATGCCGGGTCTCGAGCCCCAGGCTCAGCTCTCTCACTCGGGCACGCGGGTCCTGAGCACGAACCACGGAACGCTGACCCTGCACATTACCGGTGTGTTCGACACGCAGCCGACCTCCAACCTGGACTTCGCAGAGCTCTCCCGCGTGACCAGCGGTACCGGTGACTTTGCCGGTACCAGCGGCCTCATCTGGTCCTTCGGGAACGGCACCGTGAACGCCAACGGTTCGCAGACGTTCCGCGGCACGATGCGCGGGACCGTCTGCCAGTAGCGCAGGCCGGCTCCAGACCACCCCGCGGGCGCTAGGAGCGTGTAGCGCGTAGCGCTACCGCGAGCCCGGTCCGGGTCCCGGTCCCGATGGCGATCATGCAGCCCGGCGTGCGTTCATCGGCTTGATGAGGCGCGTGAGCATCTCGACAACGCGCTTGAGCTTGGCTCTGGCGGCTTGGACCTCCGCGAGGTTCACGACGATCAACGAGTTTCGGCTCGTCCACCTGGAGGCACTGAAAGCGCTCTTCCTCGAAGTCCTGAAGCTTCGTCGAACCGGCGCTCGGACAGATCAAAAGCGGCACGAGGATTCCGCCGGTTCTCGCTACGCTCCTTCTTCAAGGTACGAGCCGAGTGGACGCTCGTCTGCCTCACCCACAACCTGCTCAAGCTCTACCGATCGAAGCTCGCGACCGTCGCGAGCGTCTGACTCAAGGCAGCCATCTTCAGATCGGGACCCGGACCGGGACCGGGACCCGGACCGGGGTCGCGTGAGCGCTTACGCGCTACACGCTCCTAGGCGCCTTCCTCGTCCTTGATCCACGCCAAGATCTGCTCCTCGGTCACCGGTTGCTGCTTCCGCTCTGCGTGGCTCTTCAGCCGCGCCAGCACGGTCTTGCGCGCCGAGTCGGACAACTTGAGGCCCGCCTGCTTGGCGAGATACAGGAGGCCCTGAGCGCCCGAGTGCTTGCCGAACACGATCTCGTGCTGGCGACCGATCATGTCGGGCGGGAACGCCTGGTAGGTCTCTGGGTTTGCCAGGATACCCGCCACGTGTATCCCGGACTCATGCGTGAAGCACCATCGTCCGGTGATGGCCTTGTGCTCGCTCGGGCGGGTACCCGACGCCTTGTGGACCAGGTCGCAGAGCGCATGGAGCTTGTCGAGCTTCAGCCCCAGGTCTCGGCCGTACTTCACCTTCAACGCAACGACGAGCTCCTCGAGGCACGTGTTCCCTGAGCGCTCTCCGGCGCCGTTGAGGGTGACCTGCGCCATCTCGGCGCCTGCCTCGAGCGCGGAGAGAGTATTGGCGTTGGCGAGGCCGAGATCATTGTGAAAGTGTGATCCCAGCGGCGTCTTTAGGAGTGACTTCAAGATAGTCATGATCCGATAGGTGCTCGTCGGTGTGAGTACACCCGCCGTGTCGGCGACCACGAGATAGTCAGCGCCGGCTTCCTCGGCGACCTGATAGAACTTCAACAAGCGCGTCAGCGGCGTCCGCGAGCCATCCTCCACCGCGAACGATGCGAGCACGCCGCGCTCCTTACACCGTCGCACGGAGGCTTCGATCTTCTCGATCGCATCGGCCTCGGTCCAGCGGAGCTTGTCGCGCAGATGGGTGTCGGAGCCGCCCGCGAACAGCGCGATCATGGCGACGCCCGACTCAGCGGTCTGATCGATGTCCGCGTCTGCGAGCCGGCAGAGCGCGGCGGTCTTCATCTTGAGACCGGCCTTGGTGATCCGATGGACCGACTCGAACTCCTCCTTGGAAGCTGCCGGGAAGCCGACGTTCGCCCAGGGCACGCCGAACTCGTCCATGGCGCGGGCGATCTCCAGCTTCTCGTCGGCCGTGAACACTACGCCGGGAGGCTGTTCGCCCTCCCTGAGGGTATTGTCATAGAGCATGATCGGCCCGGTGATGGGCGACTGGAACTGTCCCGTGAGGACGTTGGCCGTCGATTCGGTCGGCCGGCGCGAGAGTTTCATGCCGCGATGGTATGTCGCGCCTCGGGAGCGAGCAACGTCAGGCGCTGTGGGGAGCGCGACCGTCCGGTGGCCACTCGTCGAGACCGCGATCGAGCGGGATCGCGAGCGCTCGTTGAAGCCCGGCGATCATTCGCCAGTGCGCGACCGCGGCAATCAGCTCGATGCACTGGACCGGATCGGAGAGGCTGGCGCCGAGCCGCGTCCAGGTGCCGTCGGAGAGCGTGTCCGTCGCACACAGCTCGTCAACCGCAGACAGCACCGCCTGCTCCGCTTCTCCGTACGCAGATCCGTCCCAATCGCGGACGCCTGCCAGCTCCGCCTCGGGGATGCCGAGCCTCTGCGAGAGCTTCCAGTGCTGCGCCCACACATAGGCGGAGCGACACTGCCATGCGACCCGGAGCACGGCGAGCTCCCGCAGCCGAACGTCGAGCGCGGTCTCATCGAGCAGAGCCTTCAGCAGGCCGCCGAAGGCGCGCGCCAGTCGGGGCTGATGGAGAAATGCGCGATAGAGGTTCAGGGACGCATAGCGGACCGGGATGTCCATCTCGAGGCTACGGCGCTCGGCCTCCTCGATCTCGAGAAGAGGAACGCGCGAGGTCATAGAACCCTCTTCTCCCGCAGCGTTCGGATCTGTTCGGGGGAGTAGCCGAGACCGGAGAGGATCTGCTCGGTGTGCTCGCCGAGCGCCGGGGCTGCCGTGCGGACGCTGACGTCGGCGTCGGAGAGGCGCACCGGCATGCGAAGGTTGGGCGCACGACCGAACTCGGGATCGTCGACATACACGACCATCTCGCGATGCTTGACCTGAGGATGCTCGAACAGCTGCTCGTAGTCGTGGATCGGCCCGCAGGGAATGCCGGTGTCATCGAATACCTTCATCCAGTGCTCGGTGGGTCGCTGGGTGAACACCTCCTCGAGATCCTTCTCCAGCGCCGAACGATTCTTCGCCCTGAGCTCCATGTTGGCGTAGCGCGGATCGGAGGCCCAATCATCGCGCTTCATCACGGCGCAGAACCGCTCCCAGTTCGCCTGGCTCCCACAGGTCATCACCATGTAACCATCCTGGGTGTTGAAGCGCTGGTAGGGCGTGAGCTGGCGATGGCGCGCGCCCAGCCGCTCCGGCAGCACGCCGCTCATGAGGTAGAGGGCACCGGACCACGAGGTCAAAGCGACGGCGGTCTCGAGCAGAGAGCCCTCCACCCGCTGTCCTTTGCCGGTGGCTGCGCGCTGATGAAGCGCAGCCAGGACGCCGATCGCGCCCCACATTCCCGTCCCGAGATCCACGACCGGCTGCCCGACGAAGAGGGGAGGGCCGTCGGACTCACCGGTCACGTGCATGAGCCCGCCCATCGCCTGAGCGACCAGATCGAACCCGGCCTTGTTCCGGAGAGGGCCATCGGACCCGAACCCTGACAAGCTGCAGTAGATCAGCCGCGGGTTGCGTCGGCTCAGAACGTCGTAGGTCAAGCCGACCTTCTCGAGGACCGACGGCCGGAAGTTCTCGACGAAGATGTCTGCCTGGTCCGCCAGACGTAGGAAGATCTCTTTTCCCTCGGGCGTCTTGTAGTCGAGCGTCAGGCTCTGCTTGTTCCTGTTGATGTAGCGAAACTGGGGGTTGCGAGGCTTGCAGTCCTGCCAGGTCCGCACTCGATCTCCGATCCCGGGTCGCTCCACCTTGATGACCTCGGCCCCCATGTCCCCCAGGATCGCGGAACAATATGGACCTGCCATGTACTCGGTGACGTCGAGGACTCTGATACCGGTCAAGGGGCCGGGCGCGGGGGTCTCGTTCATTTCATCAGGCTCCCTCTGGAAGGCTCAATATCGCGCCAGCCAGCCGCGGCTAAAGGACTGCTTGGCGCGGGGCGCCTCCGGAGCGATCTGGACGTTGATGAGTGCGGGCTCTCGGGCGGCCATCGCGCGCTCGAGCGCCTGTCCGAGCTGGTCGGGCGACTCGCAGTGATAGCCGCGCGCGCCGAAGGCCTCCATCATGCGATCGTGACGAGCCCCGGGTGTGTACACGTGCACGGGCGGCGGCCCCGACTCGGGCAGACGGGCGACGCCGTTTCCGATCCCGTTGTTCACGAAGACGATGAAGAGGATCGGGAGTCGGTAGCGGACCGCCACCTCGATCTCCATCCCGTCGAACCCGAAGGCCCCATCACCCAGGATGGCGACGACCTGCTTCTCGGGGTGGACCACCTGGGCGGCGATCGCGAAGCCGAGACCGACGCCCATGGTCCCCCAGCTTCCGGCATCGAGACGATGTCGCGGAGAGCTGCTCCCGAGGACGACGCGGCTGATGTCCATGGTCTTGGCGCCGTCGGCGACGACGATCGTGTCCTTGGGCAGCACCTTCGAGATCTCGAATAGCGGTCGGTAGTAGCCCATCGGGATCTGTTCAGAGTGGAGCTCTGCCTCGAGCATCTTGCGCTTTTCGGCCGTTCCCTGGTCGAGCTCTTGGATCCACCCCGCCGGCGCGTGCACGTCTCGGATCTGCTCGTGCTGCAGCATCTGCTCCAGCACCTGCCTGAGGTCGCCGACGATCCCGACGTGCGCTGGGATGTTCCGGCCCAGCTCTTCCGCCATGATGTCGATCTGGATGACCTCGAGGTCCGGCCGGAGGCGAGGTGGAGCGCCGAGGTGGAGCATCCAGTTCATTCGAGCGCCTGCCAGGAGCAGGACGTCCGCCTCCTTGAGGGCGGTCGCCCGTGCCGCCGAGGCGCACCGGGCATGACCGTCTGGAAGAACGCCCTTGCCCATGGGGGTCGGGATGAACGGGAGACCGGTCTGCTCGACCAGTCGGGTCAGCTGAGGGGAGGCGTCCGACCACGACGCGCCCTTGCCGATCACGAGCAGCGGTTTCTTCGCTCGGGCGAGGACAGAGACGGCTCGCTCCACCAGCGTCGGATCCCCGGCGGCTCTCGGCGGCGGCGGGACGGGCTCAATCGCGGGCTCGCCGGCGATGGAGCTCCCGAGGACGTCGGAGGGGAGATCGAGGTACGCGACGCCCGGCCGCCCGTACCAGGCCTCCCGGACGGCGGTCGCGAACAAGCGGGGGATGTCGTCGGCGCGGGTTGCTTGTCCGATCCACTTCGTGAAGGGTCGGGCGGCGTCGAGCTGCGTCGCCTCTTGAAACGCTCCACGGTGGCGCAGGGGCAGATCGAGGATCCGCTCAGCACCACCAGCGGCCAGCAGTTGTTCTGTGCGTTGCCCATCGCCGTGATGATGTTCGTCATCCCCGGTCCGGCCACCGTCACCGCGACGCCTACGCTCCCGCGCAGGTATCCGGCTGCCTGGGCCGCGAACCCGGCCGCTTGTTCGTGCCGCGTCCCGATGTATCGGACCCCTTCGTCCTGAATGCTCTGGATGAGATCCCAGACCGGATATCCGACGACGCCGAAGACCTCCTGCACTCCCTGGGTCTTGATGCACTCGGCCAGCAGGCGCGCTGCGGTACGTTCTCCCACGGCGGACTAGAAGAGCTGGTAGCTGAGGTTGAGCCCGAACAAGTGGGCGTTCCGCGTGTTGGTGCCGCCCACGAAGGCGCGGGCCACGACGGCGACGTTGAGGGTCTCGGTGACGTCGTAGGCGACTCCTCCACCCACGAGATACACGTTCTCGCGAAGCAGCACGTCATGAAAGTCGCGGACGACCTGGTCGAGGTTGTCCCAGTCCAGGAAGTTCACGCCACCGTGGGCCAGCCGGATGTCGGTGGCCACGTTGATCTGTAGCTCGGGCAGGATGAAGTAGCCGATCTGCGCGCTGATCGTGCTGTAGTTCTGGCTGATCGCACCCGTCTCCGCGAAGTCCGTCTTGAAGCGCTCGGAGAGCGCGAAGTCGTACGCGACGTGGAAGTAGAGATTGTCGAGCACCGGTCGGAGCGTCCGTCCGACGGCGAGGCCGAAGTGGAGCTGCTTGAGGTTCCGGCCTGCCCCCGCGAAGCCCTCGGTCTCGTAGCTCTGGGTGGGGATCGAGCCGCCGATGGAGACGGCCAGCGCCAGGAAGTCCTGCAGCGCCGCGATCGAGTAGCGAATGTCCGCGCGGAAGTCCTGCGTGAGGAAGTGGGTCGAGCCGTCGTCGTACGAGCCGTGCGGGCGAAGGAAGTCGCTCGCCGGGAGATCGGTCCCACGATACTGCAGGCCGTACAGCGGGAGGCCGGCGGTGATGGCCAGACCCGGCAACGGTGTGACGTACTCCACGCCGAAGTTGATCGCGTGTTGGAAGCTTCGGATCGAGCCGAGGCTCTGGCCGTCTGTCTCGACGATCGAGGTCGCGAAGCCGAAGTTGTATCCTACCGCGATGCTCATGCTGTTTGGGTCACCGACCCACGCCTGAGCGGAGGCGGAAGCGGGCAGCATCGAGATCGCAAAGATCAGCAGGAGGGTCTGTCTGGCGTGTCGCATCCAGACGGCATGATGACTCAACACGAAGTCGTTTTGAAGTTAGGCGGGATGAGCGACGCGATGTGGGTGGCTATCGCTTCTGAGCGCTCCACGTACCCGAACCACCGCTCGCGATCGTCCAATCACCGGAGGCGGTACAGTCGTCAAGGACGAACGTTCCGGTGATGCTGATGGAGCCGGTCGCTCCACCGATCTCGCCCGTGTCCGCCACCATCGCCGTCACCGTGCGGTCGGCGTCGCCCGCGGAGAACGTTCCGGTGAGCTTCCCGGTGTCGAAGAGGAGCGCCGTGACCATGCCTTCCTCGCTTCCCGAGTACGTGCCCGTGAAGCTCCCGACGCAGCCGCCGATCGTGCCGTCGCCCGGGACGCCACAGCTCGCGAGCAGGAGTCCAGCCGCCAGGCCGATCGCCCATGCACCTCGTGCCTTCATCGCTCCTCTCTCTGCCACGGTTCAAATGCGCATACAACAAACCGGTCGCGGACGGGATGTCACTGCGGCCCGCCGCATTGGGCGTTGCACTTCACGTCACCGTCGTTGCATCGAAGGACTGTGTCGCCTTCGGCGCTGGCCGATTGCCCGATCTCGTCGCCGACTTCGACCGCGAGATGAACGGCTCGATCGACCAGATTCGTACGGGAGGGACACAGGATGAACGTGAAGGTGAGCGTCGACCACTCGTCGGTCTTCTTGGACCTGGCCTGAAAATCGTAGGGTTCGATGATCTGCGTTCCCTCTGGATCGTTCACGCTGATGGCCAGCTGCACGGGTCCATCGCAGAGCCCCTGATACCGGAGTGGAAGAAAGATGTGGAAGCCGTCCTGGACCCCCTGGATGAACGTGGTGCTTTCGGGATTCCACGGCCTCCAAGGGGAGACGACGCCGGAAGGATCGTAGCCGCCGATCTCGAGCCGAGCTTCAACTCCGCTCGGCTCGCAAACCGGCATCTCGACCGGATCGGTCGGCGTGCACGCGTGGGAGATCAATGCGGCGAGGACTGGGACGGCTGAGCTCCGGATACATGTCGAGCGTCTCGATGGGTCATGCATGGCGCTCAGCCGTCGAACGAAAAAAGAAGTCTACGGATCGACCTTCATGAAGTTCGTGCTGGTGCACGAGGTCGAGATGAGATCCAGGCGCCGCTTGGCGTCGGACGGGTCGCTGTCGACGATGTGGTGGCTGAGGTACTGCAGGAACACCGACCCCATGTCGTCGATCTTTTCGACCATGGCCGACGACACCGTGATCTGACCGTCCGACTCGGGGACGAGACAGATGACGTTCGGGCCCGTCATTCCATAGAAGTACGCGACCACCGCAGTGACCGAGCCTTCCGGGACCTCGGGGCGACCGGTCTCCCAGGCGATCGTGATGTCCTGGCCGCGCGTGATCTCCCAGGTCGGGGCCGGCACGCCGAACGACGCCATCGTCGGGGAGGTCACGACCGGACGCGCCGGGAGCGTGAGCTTGCCCACGATGTTGAGGTCGAGGCCGGGGACGATCACGTCCATCGCAATTCGGGTGTCGTTGCCCGAGCCGCCGATCACTTCGGGGTCGGTGGCGCCGAAGCCGTACGGATCCTGATCGCTGTTGGCCGGGAGGTACTGGATCGAGAAGGCCGAGCCGCTGATCCAACCGCGGTCGAGCACCTTGCTCATCATCACACTGCCCTTCGAGTCCCTGAGCTCCACGGTGTCACCGGCGTCGCGCAGCACTCGACCAGGGACGACGTAGGAGGACTCGGCGGCCCCCAACATGTCACTTCCGAAGGGGAAATATTTGGCCGCACGCACGTCGGTGCAGCCGGGCAATGGGATGAAGGTCTCGTTGGTGCCCGTGGTCTCGATAAAGTGGGCGTGAGCCAGCGGGTTGACGGTGCCGTCGGGCAGCATCAGGTTCTCGATGCGAACCTGGCCACCGTCCGGATCCGTGAAAGCAATCTCACCAGCACATGCGGGCTGTCCATGGCCACCACACTGGACCATGCTGTCGTCGTTGGTTTTGTCCCCACCGCACCCCGCGAAAATCAATGCGACGGTTGAGAGCGAGAGCGAAAGTTTTCTGATCATCATGTTCCTCCGCGTGGCGTATTGGACCTCCTGGATCAGAGGTTTCCAGGGCGGCTCCTCCTTGCAGGGGCGGAGCATGGCGCGGTCCGGACCCCCAAGCAAGTCGCGGATGTAGGTGTTCCCGGGAGGATGGAACCCACCCGCACCGTTCGCCGCTCAAATCCGATAACATGATTGGAAGCCCGACGTGTTGTCCCGCCTTTTCAGTCTCCTCTCCGTTTTCACGCTGGTCGTGTGGTCGGAGAGCTGCGGAGGCAGCCCGGAGGAGGAGCCGTTGCTCTGGCCCGAGCGCGTGCACGACCTCTCCCCGACCCCAGGGTGCTTCGTCGATCCGCCCCCCGTACCGGTACCGAAGGGTGCGAGCGACGTCTTCGTTCTGCAGCAGCAACGATATGCCCGGCAGCGCGACGACCAGGGCGTCTTCTGCATCGATCGATTCCGGGAGATCCTCGAGGTCATGAGCGCGGATCCGACTGCGCCTCAGTGGTTCGTGCGGCGGCCGATCGAGCACGGCGAGCTGATCGCGAAGATCACGTCCGACGGCGATCGTGCGATGCCGGTCGGGCGTTTCCACATCAACCTCACGCTCGTCCCCAAGGCGGGCGAGGACACCAAGATGGATCCGTGCTTTCAGACGCTGGACCATCAATTCGAGATCGACGGCTCGTACTCGCCGGCCCGAACGCTCCTCAGCAGCGACTTCTACAAGATCGCCTGGGACGAGTCGGGCGTGGTGATCATTCGGCGGACCGCGCTCGGACCCTCGAACGTCATCCAGCGCGGGTGCGACGCCAAGCATCAGATCAGCTACGGGCACCTGGTGGACTACGACGAAGCGAACAAGGTCTCCTGCTGGACCCGGAGCGGCGAGTTCGTGTCCTGCGACAGCATTCAAACCTGGCCCTTCGCGGAGTAACCGCGCTCTAACCCTCTCCCACAGAGGCCGCCATGTTCGAAGCGGCCAGGTCCTGTGTTAGTACTTGAATCCCATGTTGCGGACGCGAATCGCCGCCGCGGGGTTGGCCGGGATCGTCGCCTTCTGCGCCGCCGGCGAATCTACGGCCACCTCCCCGAAGAAAAAGAACGACCCGGCGCCGACCGCCCCGGAGCGCGAGACCAAGAAGTGGACCGGTGACCTTCAGCCTCCGCTCCAGTTCGAAGGGATCAGCGCACCTCGAGGGGCGATCAATCGACCGGTCGACGTCCCGCAGCTCGATGTCGCCGCCATCGTGCAGGATCGCCGCGGCTTCATGTGGTTCGGCACCCAGAACGGTCTCGCGCGCTACGACAGCGTGAACATGCGGAACTTCAAGAACAACCGCCGGGACCCCAACTCGATCTCCAACTCCTACATCACGGCGCTCGCCCCCGATCCGATCGACGGCGTCTGGGTCGGAACCGGTGAAGGCGGAGTCAACTACTACAACTCGGCCACGGATCAGTTCGAACACTTCCGGCACGTCGACACGGATCCGTCCAGCCTGAGCCACGACGGGGTCACGGCGCTGTTTGCCGGCCGCGACCAGATCTGGGTCGCGCTGGCCGACGGGAGCCTCGATAGCATCGATCCGACGAGCCACGCGGTCCGCCACGTGCTCCCACCCGAGAAGACGGGCGCGGGTCTGATCACGCTCTACGAGAGCGATGGGGCGCTCTGGGCCGGGACCGCGGGCGCAGGGCTGCTGCGCCTGAACCTGGTCACCAAGGAGCTCGTCACCTTTCAGCACATCGAGGGCAACGCCAAGAGCCTCAGCAACGACTCGGTGACCGCGCTGGTTCGAGATCGAGAGGGCGCGCTCTGGGTGGGCACAGCGAGCGGGCTCGGCAAGCTGAGCGCAGGGCAGCAGCAGTTCGAGAACCACTTCCCGACCGCGAGCAACAGGAGCCTGCCGCACGAGTACGTGACCTCTCTCCTCGTCGATGATCGGGCCCGTTTGTGGGTCGGTACCAAGAACGGGCTGGCGCTCCGGGAGCCGGGCAAGCCGGGGTTCACACGGTTCGTCAACGACTCCAGCGCGGTCGAGACCTGGTCGTACCCGAGCCAGGCGGTCTGCGCGTTTCAGGACAAGAGCGGCATGATCTGGTTCGGCGACTTCGGTGCCGGCGTTCGCATGTTCGACCGTCTCCGGGAGAAGTTTCACCACTATCGGCCTGGCTCGCTGGACGCCAGCGTGTTCACCGAGGACGCGGACGGGAGGATCTGGGTGGGGAGCTACACCCGTGGGCTCTACAAGTTCGACCGCGCGAAAGGCGAGGTCACCATCTACACGGTGGTGGTCGATCGTGATGGAAACTCGCTCGAGCTCAACCAGTGGCTCAACGCGGTGCACGCGGATCGGCGAGGAACGATCTGGGTGGCGCGACACAGCTACGGGCTCATCGGCTTCAACCCGAGACGTGAGACGTTCGTCGGCTATCCGTATCGCGAGGGTGGATCGGGTCCGAGCTCGCCGGACATCACCAAGATCGTCGAGGCGAAGGACGGCACGTTGTGGCTGGGCACGTGGGGTGGCGGGCTGGATCATTTCGACCCCCGCACCGGCGAGTTCACCGTGTACGTGAAGGACGACCTGGAGGGCGCGAGCACGATCGCCTCGGACTACGTGTACACGATCGCGTTCGACCGCTTCGACGACAACATCCTCTGGATCGGTACCGCCGAGAGCGGACTCAACAGGTTCGACATCTCGAAGGCGGCCGCGGAGCGCTTCGTTCACTCCGACGACGATCCCGATTCGATCGCACATAACGGTGTGCTCAGTGTCCTGCAGGAGAAGGACGGCGCCTTGTGGGTGGGAACGTACGGCGGCGGTCTGGATCGGTTCGATCCCAAGACCAAGAAGTTCGCGCACTACACCGAAGCGGACGGCCTCTCGAACAACACCGTGTACGGGATCCTCGAGGACGAAGATGGGCGCCTCTGGCTCAGTACGAACGGTGGAGGTCTCTCGGTGTTCGAGCCCGGGAAGGCGACGTTCACGACCTATACGCGGCAGGATGGTCTCCAGGGGGACGAGTTCTCGCAGAACGCCTACTTCAAGAGCAGGAGCGGGGAGATGTTCTTCTCCGGACCGCAGGGCTTCAACGCCTTTTCTCCCCGTGAGATCTCACCGGACAGCTACGTTCCAGAGCTCAGCTTCACGGGCTTCCGGTTGTTCAACAAGACCGACAGCAGCAAGCGAATCTGGCAGGATCCCAGGGTCGATCTCGGCTTTCGGGACTCGGTCTTCTCGATCGACTTTGCGTCGCTCGCGTTCGCGGGTACCAAGCAGAAGCAGTATCAGTATCAGCTCGAAGGTTTCGTCGATCACTGGATCGTGACGAGCAACCCGGAGGTCACGTTTACCAGCCTCGACGGCGGCAACTACACGTTCCGCGTGAAGGGGAGCAATCGGCACGGCGTCTGGAGCGAAAAGCCGCTCGAGCTGGCGATCCATGTGGACCCCCCACCGTGGAAGGCCTGGTGGGCCTATATGATCTACGGCCTGATCGTCGCCGGGATCGCCGTGAGCGGTTGGCGCTACCAGCACCAGCGCATCATCGAGCTGGAACGCAAAAATCGGCTCGCCGCGGTCGAACGCGATCTCGATCTCACCGGTGCAGTGCAGGCGGGGTTCCTGCCCAAACAGGATCAGATCAAGACCGAGGCGTTCGGGCTTCAAGCGTTCTATCAGCCGGCCGACCACGCGAGCGGAGACTGGTGGTGGTACGAGCGCACGCGGGACGGTCACCACGCGATCCTGGTCGGAGATGTGACCGGTCACGGCCCGGGGCCTGCCATGGTGACCGCAGCCGTTGCGACGTCCTTTCGCGTCCAGAGCACGGGCGACACCTTGAAGCTCGTAGAGCGCCTCGAGGAGCTCAACCGGCAGGTGCGCGCGGTCGGTCAGGGTAGGTATCACATGACCATGTCGGTGCTCGATCTCGACGAGAGGTCCGGCAGGTTCAAGTTCTTCAGCGCCGGTGGATTGCCCCCGGCGCAGCTGAAGAATGACGGATCCTACAAGGTGTACTCGTGCCGCGGCACGCCCCTCGGAAGCGCCGAGTTCGTGATCGGCCAGGTGGAGGGACAGCTCGCGCCGGGTGAACGGGTCATCGTGCTCACGGACGGTATCCCGGAGATCAAGCTGAAGAACGGCCGAATGCTGGGAATGCGCGGTCTCTGCAGGCTCTTGGTCGAGACTCGGGACATGAGCTTGGCGGACGCGGTGAAACGCTTCATCGACGAAGCCGGCGACGCGTCGGGCAAGCAACTCCAGGATGACGACTGGACCTTCGCTTTGATCCAGTGGCGCGACTCAGCGCGCGCGCTCGCCGCCCCGAATCTGGCGCACGCCCCGCATCCCGCTCAACGCACATGAGCGCACTCCCGGGGCTGCTGCCCTGCGGACGTCGCGCGTCGCAAAGCGGGCCGCGGTGCCGGCCGGTTACTTGCCATGCGTTTGGAGGATCCTTACGCTGAACGAACCTTGTGAAGGAGGCTCCCGATGTCGCAGGCTTTCGACACGTTGATTCGCGGAGGGCGCGTCATCGACCCCGCGAACGAGATCGATGCCGTGATGGACGTTGCGATTCGAGACGGACGGATCGTCTCGATCGCTCCGAGCATTCGGCCCATGCCAACGCTGCGGTTCGACGCAAGCGATGGGCGTGGTCGTGTCTGCGGACCGACGGTCATCGATGCGCGGGACAAGCTCATTGTTCCTGGGCTCATCGACTTCCACGCGCACGTCTACAAGGGCCTCAGCACCTATGGGATGGATCCGGACCGCGTCGGGATTCAGTCGGGCGTCACGCACATCAACGATGTCGGTAGCACCGGCTGGATGATCTACAGCGGTTTCCGCGACCTGGTGGCGGCGAGAGCGACCACGCCGACCACGACGTTCCCGAACATCGTCGGGCTCGGCATTCCCGAAAACTGGGGATATCTGGGCGCGGACCTCAAGGAAGTCCTGGCCGCGACGATCCGTTCGGACTGTCTGATCGACGTCGCCGAGCGAAACAAGGACAGCATCAAGGGCGTCAAGGTCCACGTCGATCGCGGACTGTGTTCGCAGCTCGACACGGGCTGGGAAGCGCTGGAAGCGGCGCGCAGAGTCACCGACGCGTGCAAGATCAACCTGTATGTGCACCTCGGCGATCTCTGGCCGGTCCATCCCAGCGGCAGGGTACCCGACGTCGATCATCTCCTGACCGGCCTGGTCCGGCGGATGCGGGAAGGTGAGGTCGTCGGTCACTGCTTCACGCCTTGGGAGGGTGGCTTCGTATCGACGGACAACAACGTGCGCGCTGCAGCCTTCGATGCGAGCGGGAAGGGTCTGATGTTCGAGGTCGGACACGGTATCAACTTCTCGTTTACGCGTGCCCGAGCATTCCTCGATGCGGGACTGACCCCCGACATCGTCTCCTCTGACATCCACGCCACGATCGTGCACTCCGGAAGGCCCCTGCCGAACTACGGGCTCGAGCCCGATCGGGAGGGAAAGGGGGTGTCCTGGACGATGGTGGGGACGATGACCAAGATGCTGGCCCTCCAGATCCCGCTCGCGGATGTCGTCCGGATGTCGACCATCAACCCGGCCCGCGCGATCGGTATCGCCGACACCAAGGGCACGCTCGGCGTGGGGCGCGCGGCCGACATCACGGTCCTCGATCGCATCGAGGGCGACTTCGTCTTGATGGATACGCTGGGAGAGAGCGTTGCGGTCAACCAGCTGCTCATCCCGACCCATACGATCCTGGCGGGGAAGGTCTACGATCTCGATGTGCTCGCGCTGCCCGAGTTTCACAACGAGTACATCGAATCCGAAGCCCGCTGGTGCACGCGCACACGTCACGCCGAATCCGAGCAAGGCGAAGAAGGCCCCGCCTTCGTCGAGGCCACACGCTGTACCGGTCGCGCAGGCCGGTGGCCGGGGGCGCTCCAAGGGGGGCGTGCGCGTCTCCGAGTCCGTCCACGAACGGCAGTCGCAACCGCAGCCGTCCGATGAGAGCTCCGGGCCGGACACGGAGGATCAGCCGACGTCGCTGACGATCACGGGCTCTGGTTGACGCACCCTTCGACGCGAAGGCCGGCGTCGCATTGATAGAAGAACCCGAAGCGCGCGTTCCACCAGTAGACGGACTCGATACCGACTCCGACTCCGATGGGCTGGGACGGACACAGATTGATGTCGGTCTCCGGATCACCGTAGAAGACGCCCAGAAAGCGACCCTCGGCGAACTGGGGATCGAGGAGATAGATCCGTGCAACCTGTCGATCCCCTTCCATGAGTCGTACGTTCGCGCCGAGCCATCCGTGGGTGGGATCGGTGATGTTGAGTCGATCGTGCTCGGGGATGGGGGGCGGCGTCCAACTCTCGCTCGAGGTCACGACCCAGAGGGAGGCCATCGAGGTGTCCCGCGGACAGGCGCGCGCGGCGCAGCGGCCCACCATGCAGATCACGTCCGACTCGCAGTCACCGCAGCTCCCGCCGCAGCCGTCGTCGCCGCAGTCCTTGCCTGCGCAGTCGGGAGTACACGATTGAAGCGAGAGATCGATGCGTTGTGCCCGATCGACCAGCACGCGGCAAGGTGCGCTCTGCGAGACGCTCCGGCAGTCACCGCTCCAGGTGGTGCGGTACGTACCTGCCAGAGTATGGGTGACCTCAACTCGCTCGCCCAATGGAACCGAGAACGTGCAGCTGTCCCTCCCGCCGGCGGCGAGCTGGGCGATCGTGCACTCGTCGGAGAATGTGCCCGCAACCGAGTGAACGGCGATGCTCAGGTTCGTCAGGTCGGCGCTGGACTCGACGTCGACGGCGAACGGGCAAGCCGTATCGCAGGTATTCTCCTCGACGATCGGATCGCCGGAACAGGCCGAGGCCCAAATGACGACCAGAGACAGCGGCATCCTACGCATCAACCCCGATCATAGCAGGAGCATCCGCCCGGCCTCGACAGTGCTCGCCGTATGGTACGGTACGCCCGGAGGTTGTTCGCAGTGAGGACTCGGTCTCAGCTTGGCTGTTGCCTGCTAACGGCGCTGGTCTCCAGCTGTCAGGAGAGGAGCCGTCCGCCGGAGTCGCCGCCGCCCCCGCCGAGCACCAAGCTGCCCGTCACGGGATCGGCCACCTCCACGAGCACACGCACGCAGACTGCGCAGTCCAACTGGTATCGCGGCGTCGTGAAGAAGGGCGATGAAGAAGTGCCGTTCTTCACCCGGCTCCCGCCGGACGGTGCGGCGCTGGTGGTCAACGGGCCCGAGCATCTCGATGCGAAGGTCGTCTGGTCCGGCGAGCACCTCACGATCCACGTGGCGGCGTACGCGACGCGGATCGAGGCGGACCGCCAGAAGGACGGCACGCTCGTCGGGATGTGGACGAACCAGCACACGAGAACAGCGATCCCGTTCGAAGCCCGTCCTGTCCCGGGGCCGGATCAAGAGCTGCGTTTTCCTCCCGTGGCAGACACGGGCGCAAAGCGGGCCGACTTCTCCGGTATCTGGAAGCTGGACGTCGACGACTATGGGCCCGGGAAGGCCGTCTTCGAACAGGGCGCCGATGGCACCGTGGTGGGGACGCTGGTCGTGTCGAGGTTCGGTGATCTTCGATGGCTGAGTGGCCGCGTTGACGGTCAGCTGCTCCGGCTCTCCGTGTTCGACGGCATCCATGCCTATGTGGTCCGGGCGCAGATGGACGATCAGGGACGATTGAGCGGAGCCTGGATCGATCCCACCGGCTACGCGGGGAGCCCGATCGGCGGGACTCGCTCCAAAGACTTCGACGTGGGAACCGCAGACTCCAATCAAGGGAGCGGGAAGCGACTCTCACTGCCGGCGCTCGACCGTCCCGAGTTTGCGGGCAAGCCGATGCTCGTGGATATCTTCGGGACCTGGTGTCCGGCCTGCATGGACTCCGCGCCGTTCCTCGTCGAGCTCAGCGCACAGTATCGGCCGCGCGGACTGGAGATGTTGAGCGTCGCCTTCGAGCACGAGGACGCCGATACCAACCGATCTCAGGTCGAGAAGTTCAAGAAGAGGTATGGCGTTACGTGGCCGGTAGAGATCGCCTACGCACCCTCGCTCGAGGACATGGCCGCGGCGATGCCGAAGGAGATCATGCCGGTGGAGAGCTTTCCGATCGCGATCTTCCTCGACAGGAAGCACGAGATCCGCGCCGTGCACGCCGGCTTTACCGGACCGGCCTCGGGTGCCGAGCACCAGCGGTTGAGGAAACACTGGAGGGCGCTCCTGGAGGAGCTCCTGGCCCCTGAGACCGCGACTTCAGGTCGCCGATGACGGACCCGCGTCCTCCCATCGGAGCAAGGCGCGTGGACACGAGGTCAACGGTGCTTGGCCGCGTCCTCGATGCAATTCACGACCAGGGCCGTCCAGCCGGTCTGGTGGCTGGCGCCCAGGCCCCGGCCGCTGTCGCCGTGAAAGTACTCGTAGAACAGGACCAGGTCGCGGAACGCAGGATCGTTCCGGTAGCGCGGGTCGTCGCCGTGGCAGGGCCGGCGTCCGCCCGCGTCGGTGAGGAAGATCCGGGCCAGCCGCCGCTGCAGCTCTCTCGCCGCCTCCTTGAGCGTCATCATTCTCCCGGAGCGGGCCGGCACCTCCACCAGGAGTGAGTCGCCGTAGAAGTGGTGGTAGGCCTCGAGCGCCTCGATGAGCAGGTAGTTCATCGGGAGCCAGATCGGGCCGCGCCAGTTGGAGTTGCCCCCGAACATGCCGGTGTTCGATTCGCCGGGCACGTATTCGACCGAGTAGGTGGTGCCGTCGGCGTCGAGCTCGAACGGGTGGCCGGCGTGCACCTTGGAGAGCGATCGGATCCCATAGGGCGACAAGAACTCGTCCTCGTCGAACACGTAGGCGAGGACGCGCTCCAGTCGCTCGCGGCTCGGGATCGCGAGCAGGCGATGGATCTGTCCGTCGCCGGTCTCGAGGTACGCGATGTGCTTCGAGAGATCGCGGCGGTACTCGAGGAACCAGCGGGTCCGCTTGGCGAAGCCGGGCAGCTTCTCCAGCCAGGCCTCGTCGAGCACCAGCACGGCGAACAGCGGCACCAGCCCGACCAGCGAGCGCACGCGAAGCACCTCGGCGCGTCCGTTGCGGCTCAGCTGGTCGTAGTAGAAGCCGTCCTGCTCATCCCACAGACCGGTGCCACCGAGCGCGTTG
Organism: uncultured delta proteobacterium; assembly: GCA_963803435.1. Lineage (GTDB taxonomy): Bacteria > Myxococcota > Kuafuiibacteriia > Kuafuiibacteriales > Kuafuiibacteriaceae > CAWDML01. The sequence continues at coordinate 803,377 of CAWDML010000003.1, forward strand.
ATCGCGTCCGCGATCGCGACGAAGTGCTCGAAGAACTTCGAGGCCACGTCCTCGTAGACGGGATCCTCACGGGCCAGCTCCAGCGCGATGGCCAGCATGGTGCTGCAGTAGAAGGCCATCCAGGCGGTGCCGTCGGCCTGGTTGAGGCGTCCGCCGCTGGGCAGCGGGCGTGAGCGATCGAAGACGCCGATGTTGTCGAGCCCCAGGAAGCCGCCGGCGAAGATGTGGTTCCCCTCCGGGTCCTTTCGGTTCACCCACCAGGTGAAGTTCAGGAGCAGCTTCTGGAAGCAGCGCGCCAGGAATGCGCGATCGCGCGAGCCGCGTGCGCCGGTCTTCTTGAAGGTCCGCCACACAGCCCAGGCGTGCACCGGAGGGTTCACGTCGGAGAACTGGAACTCGTACGCCGGGATCTGGCCGTTCGGATGCATGTACCACTCGCGCAGGAACAGGATGAGCTGCTCCTTCGCGAAGTGCGGATCGATCTTCGAGAACGGGATCATGTGGAAGGCCAGGTCCCAGGCGGCGAACCACGGGTACTCCCACTTGTCCGGCATGGAGATGACGTCGCGGTTGAAGAGATGCGGCCAGTCGGCGTTGCGCCCCCGGGTCCGCTCGGGCGGCGGCGGCGGCATGTCGCGGTCGCCGACGAGCCAGTCGTCGACGACGTAGTGATAGAACTGCTTCGTCCAGAGGAGGCCTGCGTACCCTTGACGGACCGTGTTGCGCTCGTCGGGCTCGAGCGCCGGAGAGAGCCGCAGGCCGTAGTAGGTGTCGGCCTCTTCACGCCGCGTTCGGATCACGCGGTCGATGTCGCCGCCCAGCGGCGTCTCGGGCGATCGATCGTGCGCATACAGCCGGAAGTCGAAGCTCCTCGACTCGCCCGGCGAGAGCTGAAGACGGTAGTACGGCGCGATCTTGGTCCCGCGTCCCTTGGGGCTGACCGCGTCCGACTCGCCCTCGATCACGTAACGATGGAACGCGTCCTTGGTGTAGGGCGTGTACTGCGGCGCGCCGTACAGCCGCTCGCTGTTGGTCTCGTTCTCGGTGAACAGGATCTCGGTCGGCGTGGCGATCGCGAAGTCGTAGCGTCCCAGCGTCACGTGGTGGGTGCTGACGTGTCGATCACCTTCGCGATCGATCCTGGGCTTGATCCAGCAGCCCTCGTGCGCGCAGCCCCAGATCCAGGTGTTCCGGAACCAGAGCGTCGGGAGCAGATGGAGCGGGTGGGTACGGTCGCCGCGGTTGACCACGGTGACGCGGATGCAGAGATCGTCCGGGCCGGCCTTGGCGTACTCGGCGATCACGTCGAAGTAGCGCCCGCCGTCGAACACGCCGGTGTCGGTGATCTCGAGCTCGGGATCGCTGCGATCGCGGCGCGCGCTCTCCCGGACCAGCTCCTGATACGGGTAGCGCGCCTGCGGGTACTTGTAGAGCGCCTTGGCGTAGGAGTGGGTCGGCGTCGAGTCGAGATAGTAGTACAGCTCCTTGACGTCCTCGCCGTGGTTGCCTTCGGGGCCGGTGAGCCCGAACAGGCGCTCCTTGAGGATCGGATCGTTCTCGTTCCAGAGCGCGACGGCGAAGCAGAGACGGCACTGTCGATCGGTGAAGCCGAGGAGGCCGTCCTCACCCCAGCGATATGCGCGCATGCGCGCCTGGTCGTGCGGGAAGTAGTTCCAGGGATCGCCGCTCGCCGAGTAGTCCTCGCGCACGGTGCCCCACTGCCGCTCCGACAGGTACGGGCCCCAGCGCTTCCAGTTCTTCTCGCGCCGGGCGTCTTCGTCGAGGCGGAGCGACTCCGGATCGGTGTGGAGGACCGGGACTTCCGTCGTCGTCTCGGATAGAGGCACTCTCGTTCGGTGTAGCGGGCCTATGACTTCGGGGCAACATCGGTTGGGGGTGACCACTTCGTACCATCCGAAGCCGCACCACGTCGTCCGGGCGGAGGCGGTGGCGCGGCGCTGCGGTGCGCCCTACCTGGTGAGAACGCGCGCGCTCGACACGGTGTTTGCGCCCGGCCGGATCGATCTCTTGTACGTGATCTCCCGCCGGCGCGAAGAGCTCCGCGCGCCCGACGCCCACATCTTCGTGCACGCCGGGATGATCAAGCTGAAGGTGAAGCCGGGGAAGCAGCACCCGATCTGTCGTGCGATCGCACCGGAGGGCGCACCTCCGGTCACGCGCATCGTCGACGCGACCATGGGGCTCGCCGGCGACGCCATCCAGCTCTCGATCGTCCTCGGTCTGGAGGTCGAAGGGATTGAGGTCTCGCCCGTGATGTGCTGTCTGCTCGAGGAGGGCTTCGATCGTCTGTCACGGGAGACGCCGCGGAAGTGGCGCGACGCGTTCTCTCGGCTGTCGGTCACCGAGGGACGGGCGGCCGAGGTCCTCGCGACCATGCCGGCGGGAAGCCGTCCGGTCGTGTACTTCGATCCGATGTTCGCGACGCCGCGGGAGGCGGCCGCCGGCTTCGACGTGTTCCGGCGCGTCGCCGAGCACGCGCCCCTCGACGCGCGCACCCTCGCCGAGGCGGTCCGCGTGGCGTCGGACCGCGTGGTCGTGAAGGTGGCCCACGGCGAGCGCGCCACCGCCGAGGTTTCTCCCGGGTACAACCGGAGGGTCTGCGGCATCGCCTTCGACTATCTCATCGTCGAGAAAGCGCTTCCTCACCCCGAGTGGGAGCGCCGGCGCCTGCCCGCGGGTCACTACTGAGGCCGCCTCCGGCAGTTGTCACTCGACAGCGCCCGGAAGCTCGACTACCGCGCCAAGTGTGGTCGCTCTGCCAGTCCACACCCGTGCGTTCAGGGTGCGGCGCTTCCTCAACTGGTTCCCGCTCGGTCTCGCATACGCGTTTCTCTACATGGGGCGCTACAACCTGACCGTCGCCAAGAACGCGCTCGGCGACCTCATGACCAAGGCCGACTTCGGCGACATCTTCGGGGTGGGCGCGATCGTCTACGGCCTGGCGTTCATCATCAACGGACCGCTCACGGACCGCATGGGCGGCCGCTTCTCGATGCTGCTCGGCGTCATGGGCGCCTTCGTCTCGAACCTCCTGATGGGCCTCGCGCTCTACGGCATCCACTTCTGGGGACTGCACCTCCCCATCCTCTGGACCTTCCTGCCGCTCTACGCGCTCAACATGTACTTCCAGAGCTTCGGCGCCGTCGCGATCGTGACCACCAAGGCGCCTTGGTTCCACGTCCGCGAGCGCGGCACCTTCTCCACGATCTTCGGCGTGATGATCTCGCTCGGGATCTACTTCGCGTTCGACTGGGGCTTCGCGATCACGACGGCCACGCGCGCGCATCGCGATCCGAACATGGACCTGGTCGCGCGCATGTTCGACGCGCTGATCCCCGGCGGAGGGCAGGGCGTCGACGAGAACTGGTGGCTGTTCTTCGTCCCCGCCCTCATTCTGCTGGTCCTCTGGATCATCCTGTTCCTGTGGCTCCGCAACAGCCCCGCCGAGGCCGGCTACGAGAACTTCGACACCGGCGAGGCCTCCATCTCCGACGACGGCGAGCGGCTGCCGGCGTCCCAGATCTTTCTCAAGATTGTCCGCCACCCGGTGCTGCTGGTGATCTGCGGGATCGAGTTCTGCAGCGGCGTGCTGCGGAACGGGATCATGCACTGGTACACGTTCTTCGCCCAGCAGACCGGCTTCACCAAGGACTTCGTCGTCACGAACAACTGGGGCCTCACGCTCTTGATCGCCGGGGTCGCGGGCGCCTTCCTCACCGGCTGGGCGTCGGACCGCTTCTTCGAGAGCCGGCGCGCCCCGATGGCCGCCATCTTGTACGTGGCGATGCTGATCTCGGTGGTGGTCATGTGCTTCACGCTCACCGCGAACCCCTGGTTCGTCGGCGTCGCCGCCATCACCGTTTCGCTGAGCGTGATCGGCGTTCACGGGATCATGTCGGGCACCTCGACGGTCGACTTCGGCGGCACCAAGAACGGCGGCGCCGCGGTCGGCATGGTCGACGGCCTGGTCTATCTCGGCACCGCCACGCAATCCCTGGCAGCGGGCTACATGACGCCCGCAGGGGACGCGGCCAAGGATCCCAGCAACTGGATCGGATGGCCCGTGTTTCTGATCCCGTTCGCCGTGATCGGCCTGCTGCTCTCGATCAAGATCTGGGGCGCGCTCCCGCACCGCGCTCGCCGTTGACCGGTCGGCAGGGCTCGAGGATCCGGACGTCGCTCGTGATCGACGAGCTCCTGGCGGCGCTGAGCGGCGCGGTCAGACGCGCGAACCGCTGCGACACGTAGGTCTGCATCAGCGCGTTGCAGCGCTCGGCCGCGGCCTGCGGATCGCGCCCCTTCACCCCCACGTCGACGATCGAGGTGGAGCCCCGCCGGGTGACGATCAGGTCCTCCGGGCTGAGCCTCCTCAGTACCTCGATCTCCGTGGTGATCATGTGGTTCTGCTCGAAGACGATCGCGCCCCGGGCCGCGGGCTCGCGGCTACAGCCGAGGAGCACGATGATCGTGAGCAGGGCCCAGCGCACGCTCAGAACCGGAACTGGACCTCGAGCCTGAGCTCGCCGGTGTGCGTGTCCTCCTCGCCCTGGTTGGCGGCCTCGATGAAGTCGTCGGTGTAGAGCAGCGTGGCGAGGCCGGTGTTCCGCCAGATGTAGACGTGGAGGGCGACGCGCCACTGGAACTCGTCGACGAGCCGCCGGAGGTCGGTGGGGAGCGGATTGGGCGGGTTCACGAAGTCGGTGGCCTTGAAGCCGCCGAAGTCGCCGGCGAGCATCACCCACTTGGGGATGACCAGGAAGCCGAGCTGGAGGTTGTACGAGTACTGCCAGGTCTTGAACTCGAGCTCGCGCTTCACGTAGCCCTCCGCGGCCGCCACCACGCGCCACCAGCGGAAGAGGACGTTGACGTTGGCGGCGGGGAAGCGCTCGAAGGCCCGCTGGTCGTAGCGGGCCCCAGCGTACAGCGTCAGCGCCGCCGGGACCTCGGTGTAGAGGAAGCGCGTGTCCCAACGGTCGAAGCGGCCGACCAGGTAGAGCGCCGCCTGGGCCCCGCCGCCCCAGGTGAAGTTCGGATCGTCGGTGTTGAAGAACCGGCCGCCGATGTTGCCGTTGAACTGGCCCAATCCGCCGGCCAGGAAGACGCGGTAGTCGAGCAGGCCGCGGACCAGCGGACCGTAGAACTCGACCGCGGCCCCGTTGCCCTGCTCGAAGGCGTTGAACAGGTAGAACGGCGGATCGAGGAGGATGTGCTTCGACACCGAGAGGACCTGAGCGTTGGAGAGGCCGCCTCCGCCGCTGTTGAAGTTGATGTAGTGGCCGCCGCCGATCGGCATGGAGAAGAAGGCGAAGGTCAGGCGCGGCGTGCGGTCGAACCGTCCGCTGATCAGGAAGAAGCTGTCCTGCAGGAACGGGATGGGGCCGAAGGTGCGGATCTGGAGCCGGTTGAAGAGTGTGTCGAACTTGCCGTTCCCGAAGCCCTCCTTCGTCGAGTCGGCGAGACCGCTGTAGGTCGCCGTGTAGTTGCTGGCGATGTGGGCCGCCACCGAGAAGCGCACGCCGGGGGTGCCGCGGCAGACCGTCACGTCGGGATCGAAGCGGCAGCCGAAGTCCTCGCAGTCGATCTTGCCGTCGCCGTCGTTGTCGATGCCGTCCGAGCACGTGAACTCGTTCCGCTCACCGTCGGCGTCAGAGCCCTTACCGATCAGGTCCTCGACGGTCATCCCTTCGCCGAGCTGAGGAATGTCGAGCGAATCCGGGTTCCCGCTGTCGGGGCCCCGCTTGACCGTACCCGATCCCTCGAGCCCGCCCTCCCAGGAGCCGCGGCACACGGTGACCGCATCGCTCTGACAGTCGACGTCGTCGCAATCCGTCTCGCCGTCGTTGTCGTTGTCGATCCAGTCGCTGCACAGCGTGTTGTTGTTCTCGAGACCGCCCGCCGACTTGCACGCCGGCGTGTTCCAGCAGTCGGCGTCGGCACAATCGATCAGCGCGTCGCCGTCGTCGTCGATCTTGTTGCCGCAGTCCGTTTCCGTTTTTTCCTGAGCCCACGCCGGCGCCGCCATCAAGATGATCGCGATCCCCGCGGCCGCTCCCCACTGTCTACTCACAGACCCTCGCTCCCATGCACAGCGTCACCAACGGGTTCCAGCTGCAGTCCCAATCTGCGCAGTCGACGAAACCATCCTGGTCGTTGTCGATCCCGTCGCTGCAGTTGATGTTCGCTTGCTCGGCCGTTCCTGCGCTCTCCTGGCAAGCCTGTTGCACGATCGGGTCGGTCGCCTGCGAGCAGGAGAAGTCGTCGCAGTCCGTGAACCCATTCCCGTCGTTGTCGATCCCGTCCTTGCACTTCTCGAACGTGTTCTCGAGGAGCAGGGCGCAGCGACCCGAGATCTCCGGATCCGGGTTCTGGGAGCAGGAGAAGTCGGCGCAGTCGGCGTACCCGTTCAGATCGTTGTCGATGCCGTCGAAGCACTTGTCGATCGTCGTCTCGGTGACCGCCGCGCAGTAGTCGAGGATCTCTTGGTTGGTGCTCTGCGAGCAGGATCGGTCGGCGCAGTCGGTGTAGCCGTTGTTGTCATTGTCGAGGCCGTCGCTGCACTTTTCGAGGGTGGCCTCCAGGATGCTGCTGCAGTAGTCGAGGATCTCCTGGTTGGCGCTGCGCGAGCAGCCGAAGTCGTTGCAGTCCTTGAACGTGTTGCCGTCGTTGTCGAGGCCGTCCATGCACGCTTCCAGCGTGTTCTCGGGGGTCACGCAGCCGAGCCGCCCGGCGCAGGTGGGATCGTCGCAATCGGTCCGGTTGTCGCCGTTGTCGTCGATGCCGTTCTGACAGTCGCTCTCGATGCAAGGGCTCAGAGCCTTGCAATCGCTGTCGTCGCAATCGGTGTCGCCGTCGCCGTCGTTGTCCCGGCCGTCGCTGCAGGTCTCGTCAGTGTTCTCCACGCAGACGGTCACGAACTTGCCGCGGCGGCAGTTGAAGTCCTCGCAGTCGACGAACCCGTTGCCGTCGTTGTCGATCCCGTCGGAGCAGGCCACGTTGTCGAACTCGCGGCTGCAGCAGAGCTCCGGGATCGACTGGCATTTGCGATCACCGCAGTCGAACTGGCCGTTCTCGTCGTTGTCGATCTGATCGCGGCACAGCTCGTAGGTGTCCTCGCGCTCCTTGAAGAGCACGGGCGGGATGTACTCGCCGCACAGCGTAGACGACCGCAGGCAGTCCGGATCGGCGCAGTCGATGAATCCGTCGCGGTCGTTGTCGACGCCGTCGTTGCAGTGGAAGTCGTCGTTCTCGTAGCCCAGGACGGGCACCGCAGGATGCTCGTAGCAGGCCGAGAGCAGCGACAGGACCAGCAGCGCCGGCGGGAGGGTTCGCATCACTTGAGGCAGTCCGCGCGGGAGGTGCCGTAGCGGTTGTCGAACGCGACGTACAGACCGCAGCTCCCGATCTCGCTGGTGCCGTCGCCGAGCTTTCCGGCGTCCACCATCGCCTTGAGCTTGCGTTCGAGACCCTCGGCGAGCTTGGCGTCGTCCACGCCGCCGAAGTAGCCCAGCCAGGCGAAGTCTCCGACGACCTGCTCGAGCTTCTTGTCACCCAGCTGCAGCGCTGGTCCGCCAATCTCGGGATCGACGATCAGCTCCTCGACGGCCTCCTTGACCTGGCTCTCCGAGACCTTGTTCTCCTCGCGGCAGACCCACTCACACTCTCCATAGCTCTTGTCGTGCTGCCACTTGGCGGAGTGTCCGTCGCGGGTGGAGACCAGGCGGTTGTAGGTCCTGCCGTCGCCGCCGCCGCCCTCGGCGGCGGAGTGCAGCGACGTGATGATGTAGTGCGGCACGCCGTGCGCCCACATGCCGCGCTTGTGCTCGATGGCGTCCTGCTGCGCCGCCACCAGATCCGGATCGCCCGGCGCGTAGTCGACCGAGAGCGCGTGCGCGAAGCCCCGGCGGATGTGGTCGATCCCGAGATCCTTGCAGAACCAGAGCACGCGCCCGTAGCTGTCGGTGGCGAAGTCCTTCGACTCGCAGTGCCAGACCCCGCGGCGCGCGTTGAGCGTGGCCAGCTTGGCGTTGTAGTAGAGCTCCTTGGGCTTCCAGGTGCCCCAGCGGTGCACCCCGCCGAAGGACTCGAGCGTGTTGAACCCGGCGAGCCGCGCGCGCATGCCCTTGTGCGGGCCGGCCAGCACGCGGAAGGTGTCACCGTCGTTGAAGTACACGGGCGCCGGGACGCCGTTGAGGTAGACCTTGGTGGCCGCCTCCTGCCCGAGCGCAGGGGAAGCCGCAAGCAGCAGCAGACAGAGTGTGGTCGCTCGCCCCAGCATCGATGCGGCGCCATCCAAGATGACGAGCGGGATGCTGTCAACCGAGGGTCAGACGATATGCTGATGCCTGCCATGGAGATCCTCCTCGCCAGCACGTCGCCGTACCGGAGGGCCCAGCTCGAGCGGATCGGCCTGTCCGTCCACACGATCCCTCCCGGCGTGGACGAGGACGCGGTGAAGACGCAGGGCCTGACGCCGCGGGGCCTGGCCGAGCAGCTGTCCTTCGAGAAGGCCCTCCGGGTGGCGAAGGTGGCGCCGGAGGCGATCGTCATCGGCGGCGATCAGCTGGTGGAGATCGACGGCCGGGTGCTGGGAAAGCCCGGCACCGTCGAAGCCGCTGTAGAGCAGCTGACCCTGTTGTCCGGCAGGATGCACACGCTCCTCACCGCGATCACCGTCATCCGCGGCGCGGATCGTCTCCGGCACACCGACGTCACGCGGCTGACCCTGCGGACGCTCTCGCGGGAGGCGATCGAGCGCTACGTCGAGGCCGATCGACCGTTCGACTGCGCGGGCGCGTACAAGCTCGAATCCCGCGGGATCGTCCTGGTCGAGCGGATCGAGTCCGAGGACCACTCGGCGATCACCGGGATCCCGCTGATCGCGCTGGTCTCGATCCTGCGCAAGTTGGGTTGCGAGATTCCGTGATTCATCGCTGGTCGAGCAGCGACGAGACCCGCGCAATCATGGCGTCTCCGGCGAGCTCGCTCTCCAGGATCTTTCCGGTGCGCGCCTCGATGATGATGTAGGTCGGGAGCTCGACCACGCCGAAGCGCTCGTCGACGTCGCTCGAGAACGAGTCCTGGATGAACGGCCACGGGACGGCGTTCTCCTGCTTGAACCGGATCAGCTTCTCCTGGTCGTCGTCCATCGCGATCCCGACCACGCGCAGGCCGTCCTTCTCTCTACGCTTCACGAGCTCGAGCAGCTTCGGGATCGACTCGATGCACGGCTCGCACCAGGTGGCGAAGAAGTCGAGCACCACGATCCGTCCGCCGAGCTTCGCCATCACCCTTCGCTCGCGCTCCGAGAGCGGCGCGGGCCGCCCCAGAGCCTTGGCGCGATGGATCAGCTTGCGGCAACGTTCGGCGAGCGGCGACTTCGGGTTGTTCTCCAGGAGGAGGCCGGCCCAATGGGCCGCGGCCTCGAGCTGGTGGCGGGCTTCCAGCTCGGCGATCGCCCAACCGTAGATCTCGCCGCTGTCGGGGTGGCGCGGGAAGCGCCTGAGGACCTCCGAGGCGCTCTTGCCTGGGTCGGGGGTGGGCTCGAACTTGAGGAGGAGCAGCGCCGCGTCGAACCGTGCGTCGTCGCTCCTGCCGTGCTGCGCGGCGAAGCGCAGGAGCTCGATCGCCTCCTTCCCCTGATCGGACTGGGGCGTCTTCAGGTTCTCGGCGACCAGCTGGACCGCCATCTCGTAGCGGATCCGATCCGCGGCTTGATGCTCCGCGTGCTCCTTCAAGAAGCGGCGCGAGAGCGCGTAGAACGTGGGCAGGTCGTAGTCTTCGTGGGCCACCCGGATCTGGCCCATGAGCGCGCTGGCCGTCTCGGCACGGGCGTACGGCGCGGCGAGGAGCAGGAGGACCAGCAGGCCTTTCACGATCGAGGGTGAGCATTCCATCGCGCGCCGCGGGCGTCCAGCGCGCCTGGACGATCGCGCATGAGATGGCGACGCAAAATCATTGTTGATCCTTCCCCCGTTCCGATAGTGGACCGAACACCAAGCCAAACAAGGAGGCACGGATGAAGATCGGCGTACTCGGGAGCGGTGACGTGGGGCGAGCGCTCGGCAAGGCGTTCGTGACGTTGGGCCACGACGTGAAGATGGGCGCACGCAGCGCCACCAACGAGAAGGCGCTCGCCTGGGCGGAGCAGAACGGACGGAAGGCGTCGGTAGGGACGTTCGAAGAGGCCGCGAAGTTCGGAGAGGTCATCGTGCTGGCGACGCTGGGCGTGGCGAACAAGAGCGCGCTCGAGATGGCGGGCGTCGACAACTTCGACGGCAAGCTCCTGATCGACACCACGAACCCGCTCGACCACAGCAGCGGCGCGCCCAAGCTGGCGATCTCGGGGAATGACTCGGGTGGCGAGCAGGTTCAGCGGTTGCTGCCCAAGGCGCACGTGGTGAAGGCGTTCAACACTGTCGGCAATCCGCATATGTTCCGGCCGTCGTTCGCAGGCGGTCCGCCCGACATGTTCATCTGCGGGAACGACACCGAGGCGAAGAAGCAGGTGGGGGCGATCCTGCAGGACTTCGGCTGGGGTGTCGCCGACGTGGGCGGCATCGAGTCGTCGCGCTACCTCGAGGGGATGTGCATCGTCTGGGTGCTCTACGGCGTCCTGGGTGGCGGCTGGAACCATGCCTTCAAGCTGCTGAAGAAGTGAGGAGATCAAAATGATCACTGTGATGGGAGCGAGCGGACATACGGGGAAGCGGGTCGCGGAGCACCTGCTCGAGGCGGGCCGGAAGGTCCGCGTGATCGGCCGGTCGAAGGACAAGCTCCTCGACCTGGAGAAGAAGGGCGCCGAGGTGATGATCGGCGATGCCGGTGACGCCTCGTTCCTGACGCGGGCGTTCCGCGACGCGGACGGGGTCTACACGCTGCTGCCGCCCGACACGCAGTCGGAGGACTTCGCCAAGAAGCAGGACCGGACGGGCGAGGCGATCGTGGCTGCGCTCCGCGAGAATCGGGTCGCGCGCGTGGTCTTCCTCAGCAGCGTGGGCGCGGATCGACCCGACGGGACGGGGCCGATCGCCGGGCTGCACCGGCAGGAGCAGCGGCTGAGGAAGCTCGAGAACACCGACGTGTTACTGCTTCGGCCCGGATCGTTCTTCGAGAACATGTATGGGACCCTGGGGTTGATCAAACACCAGGGGATCAACGGCGGGTCGATCGTCGGCGATCGCCCGATCCCGATGATCGCGACCCGCGACATCGCCGACGCGGCCGCGAAGGCGCTGGAGTCGAAGGACTGGACCGGGGTGGTGGTGCGCGAGCTGCTGGGACCGCGGGACATCTCGTACGCCGAGGCCACGCGGATCCTGGGCGCGAAGATCGGGAAGCCGGACCTGGCCTACGTCCAGCTCCCGTACGAGGACTTCGCGAAGGGTCTGACGCAGGCCGGCTTCCACCCCAAGATGGCGGCCCTGTACGCGGAGATGACCAGAGGATTCAACGAAGGAAAGATCAAGCCCATCGAGGGCCGCAACCCCAAGACCACCACGCCGACCCGCTTCGAGGACTTCGCCGAGGAGCTGGCGCGGGCGTACCAGGCGATGTGAAGACCGCGCTGGTCACGGGTGGGAATCGAGGTCTCGGCGAGGAGACCTGCCGCCAGCTCGCGCACCGTGGCTTCCGGGTGCTCCTGTCCTCTCGGGACGAGCGCCAGGGCGCCGCGGCGCGCGGGCGGCTGAGCGGGCTCGACGTCGAGGCCTGCGTTCTCGACGTCACGGATGGCGCCGGGATCGGACGTCTCGCGGATCGGATCAAGGCCGAAGGGATCCGGCTCGACCTGCTCATCAACAACGCGGGGATCGCGCTCGACGGCTTCAACGCCGACGTGGTGAGGCGGACGCTGGAGGTCAACTTCTTTGGTGCGCTCGACGTGACCGAGGGGATGCGGCCGTTGATGGGGCGGGGCTCCCAGGTGGTGATGGTGTCGAGCGGGCTCGGCGAGCTGGCCGGGCTCGACGCGACCCTCCGGGATCGATTCACCGATCCAGCGCTGACCGTGCCGGCGCTCGTCGAGCTCGTGCGCGCGTTCTCGCGCGACGTGGAGGCGGGACGCCATCGCGCGTCCGGCTGGCCCTCGTCGGCGTATCGCGTGTCGAAGATCGGTCTCAACGCGCTGGCGCGGGTCCTGGCCCGGGCCTGGGCATCGGAGGGAATCCGCGTCAACGCGGTCTGCCCGGGCTGGGTACGGACCGACATGGGCGGATCCGGAGCCCCGCGGTCCGTCCCGGAGGGGGCGGCGTCGATCGTGGCGATGGCCGATCTCGAGGGCGCGCCCACGGGCGGCTTCTTCCGGGACGGGCACGCGATCGATTGGTGAGCCGCGTCGGTTGACCGAAGACCCGTGCGCTCCTAGCGTGCCCAGCTCAGTGCTGGATCTCGAAGGGCTCAATCGAGAGCAGCTCGAAGCCGTGTTGACCACCGAAGGGCCGCTCTTGGTCCTGGCCGGCGCTGGATCGGGCAAGACCCGTGTGATCACGTACCGGCTGGCGCACCTGATCGACCGCGGCGTGCAGCCCCGGCAGATCCTGTGCGTCACCTTCACCAACAAGGCCGCCTTCGAGATGAAGGATCGCGCGAGGAAGCTCGTCGGAAAGAGCGTGCGCGGCGCGGCCATCAGCACGTTTCACGCGCTCGGCGTGCGGATCCTCCGGAAGTACGTGGGCGCCGTTGGCCTGCGGAAGGGGTTCACCATCTGCGACGCCGCTGAACAGCTGGGGAGCGTGCGGCGGATCCTGCGGGCGCTCCGGATCGACGATCGTCGGTTCGACGCCAAGCGCCTGCTGGTCGCGATCTCGCACGCGAAGAACGCGGGCGTCGACGCCGCCGCGTATCGGGAGCTGGACCGGATGCCCTCGGATCCGCTCCCGGAGGACGACGATGACTACCGTATCGCCGCGATCGAGGTCTACGACCGCTACGAGTCGGCGCTGCGGACGCAGAACCTGGTCGACTTCGACGACCTCCTGCTCCTCACCGTGAAGCTGCTCCGCGAGCACGAGGCCGTGCTCGCCTCCCTGCGGGCGCGCTGGCGCTACCTGATGATCGACGAGTACCAGGACACCAACGGCGCCCAGTTCGAGCTGATGAGGATGCTCGCCGGCGAGGAGCGCAACCTCTGTGTCGTGGGCGACGACGACCAATCGATCTACGGCTGGCGCGGCGCCGACGTGCAGAACATCCTTCGCTTCTCCCAGAACTTCCCGGGCGCGAAGGTGGTGAAGCTCGAGACCAACTATCGATCGACCGGCTGCATCCTCGAGACCGCGAATGCCGTGATCTCCAAGAACCGCGACCGGTATGAGAAGCGGCTCCGGCCGGCGGCGGGGATCGGCGACCGCGTGCGCATCGTGGCGGTGGAGGATGAGGACAAGGAGGCGGATCAGGTGGCGGCCTCCGTCCTCGCGCTGACGGCGGGCAGCGTCGAGCCGAAGGAGGTCGCGGTGCTGTTTCGCTCGAACGTGCAGTCACGACCGCTGGAGATGGCCTTTCGGGCGGCCCACGTCCCCTATCGTGTGGTCGGTGGGACCGAGCTGTTCGACAAGAAGGAGATCAAGGACCTCCTCTCGTACCTGCGGCTGCTGACCAACCCGGAGGACGAGCAGTCGCTCCGCCGGATCGTGAACTTCCCGCCCCGCGGGATCGGCGACCGAACGCTGGAGAAGGTCGACGCCTGGGCCCGCGAAAGCGGTCTCACGTTGATGCAGGGCCTCGAGCGTGCCGACGAGGTGCCGGACTTGGCAGGGAAGACCGCGGACGCGATCGCGGGCGTCGTCGCAGTGCTGGCCGATCATCGCAAGATGCTGAAGCGATGCAAGCCGAGCACGATCGCGAAGCGGTTGGTCGAGGCGATCAAGCTGGAGGAGACGCTGTTCGAGTCGTCGGATAACCCGCTGAGCGCCGACCGCCGCGTCGACAACGTCCGCGAGATCGTGCGGCAGCTCGAGCGCTACGAGCACCGGGTCAAGTCCAAGCTCGAGCGTGCCGAGGTGGAGGGGGGCGCCGAGCCGCCGCCCGAGGACGACCTCCTCGACGACGACGATCTGGAGCTCCTCGAAGGGGCCACACTCGAGGGCTTCCTGCGCGACCTGGCGCTCTCGGGCATCGAGGATGGCACCACCAAGGAGGAGCGACAGGACCAGGTGGTCCTGTCGACGATCCATGCGGCCAAAGGGTTGGAGTGGCGGCACGTCTTCCTCGTGGGTGCGGAGGAGGAGCTCTTGCCGCACAAGCGGACCGTCGACGGGGACGGCGACGTCTCGGAGGAGCGCCGACTGACGTACGTGGCCGTGACGCGCGCCCGCGAGCAGCTGACCATCAGCTGGGCCGAGAACCGGACCAAGTGGGGGAAGATCGTGCCGCGGCAGCGATCGCGGTTCCTTGAGGATCTGCCGCCCGACCATGTGGAGATCACCGAGAGCATGAAGAAGCCGAAGACCGAGGAGGAGCTCCGCACCCTCGAGATGGAGTGGCGGAACAAGATCAGGGCGCAGCTGGCGCAGCGGGGGCCCTCCGCGTGACACCCTGGTTTGCGATCCTGCTGCTCACGGCTGCCCCGTCGCCCGGACCCGCCGGCGGGATCGCGGTCGGCTACGTCGACATCAAGCAGGCGATCCTGAATACCGTCGACGGCCAGCGCATCAAGACCAAGCTCGAGGCCGAGAACCTCCGTGTCAGCGGCGAAATCCGGAAGAAGGAGGAGCAGCTGATGCGGGAGCGCTCCGTGCTCGAGCCGAAGCAGTACGACGAGAAGGCGCAGAAGATCCAGGAGGAGATCGCCAAGCGGCAGGAGGCGCTCGAGAAGAAGCAGGACGATCTGCTCGAGCCGCTGATAAGGAAGATGGAGACGATCCTCCAGCAGCACAACAAGACGAAGATGCCGCCCAAGATCGTGGATCTCTCCGAGCAGCCGCTGGTCGATCCGCCCAAGGAGTGCGATCTGACGACGTGGCTGACGCGCGCCTACGCTGACGAGAAAGTGGCGCCGCCCGAGACCTCCGGCGACTGTATGTTCCGCGCGTTCCTCTACGTCGACTTCGATCGGACCCTCGCGCTGAGCGCGGCGGGCAAGGCCGCCACCCAGCGCCTCGATGCGTTCAAGGAGAAGGGACAGGCGGAGATCGATCGGCGGCAGCGCCAGCTCGCCGAGATCCAGCGCTCCGCCAAGTCGGGACGGCCCGAGACCAAGGCAGAGTACGAGCGCGAGCGCCGGGAGCTGGCGCAGCTGTTCGCGAAGTATCAGAAGGAGCTGGAGCAGAAGGAGATCGACACGGAGGGGCAGCTCTACGAGCGGCTGGAGAAGAACCTGGCCTCCACCGCGAAGCAGCTGCGGCAGGTCCTGTTCGTGGAGGCGCTCGAGGATCAGACGACGCGCCTCGAGCCGAGCTGCGATGCCACCGATTGGGCCGCCAAGGTGATCGACGGCAAGGGCACCGCCGGCGAGCTCGCGCGCCTCTGTCCGCTCGCCAAGAAGTAGCGCGCTCGCAGCACGGTCGGCCGGCGTGCTACGACCGTCGGGTGACCGCACCGCGGTACTGGAGCAAGCAAGGCCCCGAGGGACCCTGGGACTATCTGGTGATCGGCTCGGGGATGGGCGGCATGACCACGGCCGCCCTGCTGGCGAAGCTCGGCAAGCGGGTGCTGGTGCTCGAGCAGCACTACGTGCCCGGAGGCTTCACACACATGTTCCGGCGCCGGGGATATGTCTGGGACGTTGGAGTGCACGCGGTCGGCGAGGTCACCGAGCACAGCGATGACCGGCCGTCTGCTGTCGCTGCTCACCGGCGGGACGCTCCAGTGGGCCTCGCTGGGGCGCGTCTACGACGAGTTCTACTTCCCGGACGGCTTCACGCATCGGCTTCCCGGACAGCCCCGAGAGGTTCCGGGAGGAGCTGGTGGAGCGCTTCCCGGCGGAGGCGAGCGGGATCGACCGCTATCTCGACGAGATCCGCGAGGTCGCGACGCGATGAAGTGCGTACTACCTGGCGCGGGCGGTGCCCCGGCGCTTCGGATCGCTGCTCGATCATACGATCGCGCGCCGGGCCCAGCGGTATCTCGACCTTCCCACCAGCGAGGTGATCGCTCGCTTCACGGCCGACCCCCGACTCCAGGCCGTGTTGACCGCGCAGTGGGGCTACTACGGCTCGCTCCCCAGCCGCGCCTCGTTCGCGATGCACGCGCTGGTCGTGAAGCACTTCCTCCACGGCGGCTACTATCCGATCGGTGGTGCCAAGGAGATCGCGCGCGGACTCTCTGAGGACGGTCGCGGACGCGGGCGGCTGGACGCGCGTGCGCGCAGACGTGGAGGAGATCCTGGTCGAGGGGGACCGCGCCGTGGGCGTGCGGCTCCAGGGCGGCGAGGAGATCCGGGCCGGGCGAATCGTGAGCGCCTGCGGGATCCAGTCCACCGTGATGCGTCTGCTCCCACAGCGCTTCCGGAGCGAGCAGTGGGTCCGCGACGTCGAGACGCTCGATCCCGCGCCCGCACACGTCTGCGTCTATCTCGGGTTCAACGGCGACATCCGGAAGGCCGGCGCCGGCTCGGCCAACAAGTGGTTCTACGAGACCTGGGTCTCCGAGAAGGACATCTGGAGCATCGTACGATCCAGACGCCGACGCGCCGGTGCTCTACACCAGCTTCCCCTCGCTGAAGGATCCCGAGCACCAGCCTGGACCCGAGCTCCGCCACACCGGTGAGGTCGTCACGTTCGTTCCATGGAGCATGTTCGGCGAGTGGCGGAACACCGACTGGAAGCGCCGCCCCGAGCAGTACGACGACCTCAAGCGCCGCATACAGGAGAAGCTGCTGCGCCAGTTCTTCCGGCACATGCCGGCGCTGGAGCCGATGCTCGACTATGCCGAGCTCTCGACGCCCGTGACCACCCGCCACTTCGTCCGGCCGGTGATCGGGTTCGATCTACGGCCTCGAGCCGACGCCGCGGCGCTTCCGTACCCAGTGGCTCCGGCCCCGCGCGCCGATCGAGAACCTCTTCTTCTCCGGGTCGGAGGTCACCACCGTCGGGGTCATGGGTGCGATGATGGGCGGTGTGCTGGCCGCCGGTTCGGCGGAGCCGATGGGTTTGTTCAACCTGATGAAACAGGTGCACGCGCGACCCACACGCCCGCGGCGCTGACCCTCCGATCCCAGCGACGGCATCGACGACTCCGTCTCCCTGCGATCCGGGTGAGTGTCCCACGTCGATGCCCGGGCGGATCGGCAACGGGTACTTCTTCGACGGCTTCGACGATCGACTCCACATCCACTACGACAGCCGCCTCGACACCACGCACGGTTTCACCATCGCCATGTGTTCTCACTCGAGCAGCCGCGTGTCGGTCAGGCCACCACGAGAACGCCTTCATCATCATGCAGAGATCTACTGCAGCGGGCGCGAGGACCACCTCTACTACGATATTCTTCATCGACGGTCAGGTCGCCGCCAACCAGGGACGACGCTAGGAAGCGCTCGCCGTATCTGGGCGTGATCGACGACCTTCGGATCGACGAGCGGGCCCTCGAGCCCTCCGAGATCCTGCATCTGCCCGGGTTCCCGGCCGACTGAGGATTCACGCGTCCTCGTCGCTCCACCGCTCGAGGAGCTCGACGCGCACCAGCTTGCCGTTCGCGTTGCGCGGCAGCCGATGGAGCGCGCGAAAGCGCCGCGGCACCTTGAAGCCCGCCAGGTGTCGCGCGCAGTGGGACTCGAGATCGAGCCGTTCCAGCGAGGCGTTCGGTGCCAGCACGACCCACGCGGCCGGCGTCTCGTCGCTTTCCGCAGCGAGCCCCTGCGAGCGGAGTCGGAGCGGGACGCCGATCACCGCCGCGTCCAGCACTGCGGGGTGGAGGAGAAGGACCTCCTCGATCTCCTGGGGATAGATCTTCTCGCCACCCCGGATGATCAGATCCTTCTTGCGACCGAGGAGGCGCACGTAGCCCTCCTCGATCGCGGCCAGGTCACCGGTGCGGAGCCAGCCGCCGGGAGCGATCGCGCGCTCGGACGCGGCCCGATCGCCGAGGTATCCGCGCATCAGTGAAGGGCCGCGCACGAGGAGCTCGCCGTCCGGCTCGAGGTGGAGGTCGACGCCGTCGAGCGGGGGGCCGACGGTGCCTGGACGGTTGTCGTCGGGCGGGTTGCCGGTGACGACGGGGCCGGCCTCGGTGAGCCCGTAGGTCTGGAGGAGGGGAGTCTGCAACCTCTCTTGCAACGCTTCGACGGTGGTACGCGCGAGTGGCGCGGCGCCGGACAGCAGCGCGCGGACACTCGCGAAGTCGTCTCGGTCGGGACGGGCGCGCGCGAGCCGGGCGTAGATGGGAGCGACCGCCAGGACCAACGTCGGCCGGAGCGTGCGGGCCCGCGACGCCAGCGCAGCGGGGGCGCAGGCATGGAGCTGGGCGCCCGCGAGCAGGGTGGCGAGAACGCCAATCGTGAGGCCGAAGGAGTGGGAGAGCGAGAGCGTGGAGAGCACGACGTCGTCCGGAGCGGTCCGATAGCGCCGGTTCCAGGCCTCGGCATTGGTGATCAGGGCCGTCTCGTCCAGGAGCGCGCCCTTGGGCTGTGCCGTCGACCCGGAGGTGTAGAGGAGGAGAGCGCCCGGCCTGGGCGTGAGCGGGGTGCGGGGAGGCGGCGCCGCGGTGGGCCCGATCAGCGGACATGGAGGCGAGAGCCGCGGGTCGGGCGCGTCGTCGAAGAGGAGCTCGACGTCCGCGTGGCGGAGAAGGCGGGCGAGCTCCTCTGGATGGAGGCGGCGATCGATCGGGAGCACGGTGGCGCCACCGGTGAGGGCGCCGAGGAGCGTGGAAGTGAGGTGGGCGAGGTCCTCGGAGCGGATCGCGACGCGCGTGGCGCCTCGCAATCGGAGCTCCGCCGCCACGGCCAGCGCGCGGCTCCTGGTCGGCTCGGGGAGCTGATCGAGGAGCTCGGAGATCCGCGTGCGGGCGTTCACGATGCGTCGGCTCTTCTCGCGCTGCGTGGAAAACGGTCAACCCCCGTGATATCCGTCGAGGAGGTGGAGCGAGCCGAGCTGGAGGCCCAGATCGCGAGGCGCGAGGCCATCCTGGCCGGCCTCCGCACGATCTTGGTGGAGTCGCTGCACGTGTCTCTTCCGGGGCGCGCGATCGATCCCGACGTCATGCTCTTCGGAACGGGTCTGGCGCTCGACTCGATCGACGCGCTCGAGCTGGTCGTGGTGGCGGAGGAGGTGTTCGATGTCGAGCTACCCGATCACGACCTCGAGCGGGCGCTCCGCACGCTCAACACGCTGGCCGATCTGATCCTGGTCCGGCAGGGAGACGGCGCGTGAGCCTCGAGGCCGAGCACCGCGCGCTGCGGCGGGGTGTGGGGGTGAGCGTGCTGCCGCACGTCTCCTTGCGGGTGGTCTCGGGAGACGACGCCTACGAGCGCGTGGATCAGCGCGTGGCCACCCCGCTCTCGATGCGCGACGGTCAGATCCGACAGGCGGTGGTGGTCGACGCCGGCGGTCGCGTCTCGAGCGATCTGTACGCCGGCAATGACGATGGCGACCTGGTCCTCTACGGCGAAGCGCTCCCGGAGCTGGGCGCCCGCGAGGACGTGCGGTGCCTCTCAATCAACGGCCCCTTCGCCTGGGAGCTCCTCGCCGCCCTGGAGGAGCGGGACGTGATCGGCTTTCCGTACCTCAGCTTCTACCGGCCGCGCGAAGGCTGGTGGTACTTCCGGGCCGGGAAGACCGGCGAGTTTGGCTACGATCTGTTCGTCCCCAGCGCCGACGCCGACGCGTTCTACGAGCGGATCATGGCCGCAGGTCGCGCCTTCGAGGCGATCCCGGTGGGGCTCGCCGCGCTCCGGCTGGCAGCGCTCGAGAACGGCTTCTTCACCTTGGAGCGCGAGGGCGCGTTCGGTCTCACACCCGGCGAGCTCCAGCTGTCGTGGCGGCTCTCCTACAAGAAGCAGGACTGGCCGGAGCCGGCGCGCCGCATCACCTACTTCTTCAGTGAGGATCGCCTGACGCCGCAGGATCCGATCCGGCTCGAGGAGGAGCGCATCGGCATGGTCCTGGTCTCGGACCGGAGCCCGCTGCTCGACCGATTCATCGGCATCGCGCTCCTCGACCGGCGCTGGGCCTACAGCGGGATCGACGCCTTCACGGCCGAGCACCAGGGCGAGCGGGTCCGCTTG
Organism: uncultured delta proteobacterium; assembly: GCA_963803435.1. GTDB lineage: Bacteria > Myxococcota > Kuafuiibacteriia > Kuafuiibacteriales > Kuafuiibacteriaceae > CAWDML01. The sequence goes on from CAWDML010000003.1 coordinate 823,557, forward strand.
ATCACAGCCTCGTCACCGTTCGTCCACAACCTGAGCACGTTCCTGAAGCCGGGGCACGACTGCTTCGCTCGTCGCGATGCGATCGCATTCCCGGGTTGGAGTCGATCGTGATGCCGGGTGTTGCCGCGAGAAGGAGGACGCCGAGATGAAACGCCGTGAGCTCCTCAAGAGCGCGCTCGCCGTGGCGGCCAGCGGATGCGCCGCCGACCGACTCTCGACCGGGACGTCGCTCTCGACGCCCCTGCCCGCCGGTGCGCTGATCGGTCTGGACCGCGGTCTGTCCCGGATCGATGCGCCCTTCTCCAGCTTTCTTCGCCGTGAGACGCAGGATCGGGGGGCCGTGATCCCGCCCCACCAGCAGCAGCTCCTCGCCGGCTCGCTCCGAACCTTGATGGTGGCCGGCGCGCTCCACGACCTTCCCCGGGGCGCGCACGCACATCCCGAGGTGCGGACCCGGATCTCGTCGATCATTCCCGAGGGCGCCCGCAGCCTCTACGGCATGACCCGCCACATGGAAGAGCTCGCGCCGGCGGAGCGGGTCCTGCTCCAGCGCCACCTGAGGGCGGATCCCGAGCTCCCGCTGCGCGCGGCGGAGCACCTCGACGCACTGGCGGCCTCCGCGGGCCTGGGCCCGACGTCGCGGTGGAAGCTTCGAGATCTGGCAACCCGCACCGCCTGGCGGCTCGGGCATCAACCGGTGTCCATGCTGCTCGACGACACGACCTCGCGCGTCCACAAGGCCGAGGGCCGCACCGGCGCGTTCAGCGCCGACGCGCGCCTCTCGTTGGCCCAGGTCATGGCCGGCGGTGAGGACTGGAGCGAGGAGGACGAGTACGAGGACGAGCAGCCCTACGACGAGTACGAGGAGGACCAGGCCGGCGTCGAGCAGACCGGTCCGATCGAACCGAGACCGTGGGGCGGCCGCGGTCTCGCGATCGCCGGCGGCGTCGGCGGTATCCTCGGCCTCATCGGTGGCTACGCGGCGCTCGTCTGGGCCTATCTCAACTCGATCGGCAGCGACCCGCAGGCCGGTCCGATCACGCTGGGCATCATCTCAGGGGTGACGTTCGTCGCGGGCGTGGTGGTGATGATCAGCGGGCTCGTGATGAAGAGCCGACAGGATCGACTATGGCTCGAGCGCAACCCGGGCGCGCGCAAGCAGCGTCGTCGTCGGCGGCGCTGACGCTCCTCTTCGCGTTTTCGTCGAGCGCCTGCCGGACGATCGTCGTCCACTACGAGTGGAGCGCGGATCGGCGCCACCTGGTGCGCGTGGTGGAGCGGGGCCTGCGCCAGTTCGTGGAGCGGGACGGTCGGAGCGAGCCGTCCTTCCAGGCGATCGGCGTGGAGTACCTCGAGGTCAGCGAGGACGGCGCGCACCTCGCATATCCGGGACAGACCGCCGGCGGCTGGGAGCTCGTGTTCGACGGCCGGAGCAGCCGCGCCTGGAAGGGTGTCGGTGAGGTCGCGCTCGGCGCCGGCGGTGCGCACCTGGCGTACGAGGCGCTCGATGCCAGGGGATGGCACGTCGTTCACGACGGCGCGGTCGGGCCGGCGGCCGACGCGATCGTGAAGAACACGCTCGTTTTCAGCCCGGACGGCGCGCGGCTCGCGTACGCGGCCATCCTGGGCGGCGCGGCGTTCCTGTTCGCCGGCGGCGCTCGCTACGGCGGATTCTCCGAGGTCGGTCGTCCGCTCTTCTCGGACGACGGCCGCCACCTGGCGTTCATCGGGGCGCGGGGCCCGCGCGTCCGCGTCCAGCTCGACGGCGCACCCCAGGCCGCGTTCGACGAGAATCGTCGAGCTTCGCTTCGCGCCGCGGGGAGGGCGTCTCGGGTACCTCGGGTTCGAGGACGGACGGTGGCACGCGGTCATCGACGGCGCGGTGGGGCCTGGCTTCGGGCTGGTCACGTCGTTGCTCTTCAGCGACGACGGCCGGCACGTCGCTTACCTGGCGCGGTCCATCGCCGAGTCGCGCTGGCAGCTCGTCGTGGACGGCGCGCTGCTGTCGTCGCACGACCGGATCCGATCACCGTGCTTCGCGGGCGACCGACCGGTCTTCGGCGCCGCGGACGGTCAGGTCTGGCGCGTCGGCGGAGGTCCTGCGCTGGACGACATCCTGGAGATCGCGTGCGGCCCCACCGGCCGGCACGTCGCCTACGTGGGAATGCTCGAGGGTCGCGCCGTCGTGTTCGAGGACGGCCGGGAGCTTGGCCGCTACGCGGAGGCGGACGCGCCGGTGTTCTCGGGCGACGGGCGGACGCTCGCGTATGTCGCCGCCGACGGCGCCGAGTCCTGGGTGCAGCTCGCAGACCGCCGCGTTCTGCTCTCCCGTCCGGTGTCGAACACGCTGGTGCTCTCGAACGACGGCGCGCACTTCGCGCTCCTGGCCGCCGGTCCCCGGGGAGCGCCGGCTCTCTACATCGACGGCGTGGCCGTCCGCGACTTCGACTTCGAGGAGCCGGCTGCGCTCGCCCTCAAGCGCGGAGTGGCACCGCCCGGCGATCAGTTGCGCCGCTGGATGCGCGCCGAGCTGATCGTCTACCTGGAGGAGACCGGTGCGGCCCGCTGAGATCGTGATCAGCGGCGCCGGCGTCGCCTGCGCCCTCGGAACCGATCGCAGAGCGTTTGCCGAGGCGATCGCCCGCGGCGCCGACGGCCTCACCGGATCGCCTCCGATGGGCCGCCTCGCCGCTTCTCCGCCGCCTCCGCCCGATCCATGCCCGCGCCTCGCGGTGGGCGCGGCCCGCGCGGCTCTCCGGGACGCCGGCCTCGATCCGCCTCCTCCGTCGCTCGCGCTCGTCTTCGGCACGAGCGCCGGAGGTCTCGGCGCCCGCGCGCTGTTCGAGTCCGATCGCGCGCGCCACGCGGCGCTCCTTCGCGAGAGCCTGACCGAGATCCAGGTCGCCTATCTGACCTCGGCGCTCGGGGTCGGCGGCCCGGCGCTCGCGGTGACGACGGCCTGCACCGCCTCGGCCCACGCCGTCGCGCACGGTTGCCTGCTCCTCTCGGCCGGGATCGTCGACCTGGTCCTGGCCGGCGGCGCCGACGCGATCTCGGATCCGCTGGTCGCCGGGTTCAGGGCCCTCGGCGCCCTGAGCGCGGTCCCTTGCGCCCCGTTCAGCGAGCCGTTCGGGATGAGCCTGGGCGAGGGCGCCTGCTTCTTCGTGCTGGAGCGCGCCTTCGACGCCGCCGCCCGCGGCCAGGCGGCGCTGGCCCACGTGCTCGGCTACGGCCTCTCCTCGGACGCCCACCACGCGACCGCGCCCGATCCGAGCGGCGGCGGCCTCGCCCGGGCCATGCGGGCCGCGCTGAGCCGCGCCGCGCTCTCGCCGCTCTCGGTGGGCTACGTGAGCGCGCACGGCACCGGGACCGAGGCCAACGACAGCGCCGAGATGCGGGCGATCCGGAGCGTATTCGGCGCCGCCGCCGAGGTGCTCCCGATCAGCGCCACCAAGAGCATGATCGGTCATACGCTGGGCGCCTCGGCGGCGCTCGAGTCGCTGGCGGCGATCGAGGGGATGCGCGGCGGCTTCCTCCCGCCCACGATCCACTTCGTAGGTCCGCGCCCGGATGCGCCTCGGGATCCGATCCCACGCCCGCGCTCGGGAGCGCCCGCGATCGTGATGAAGAACAGCGCGGCCTTCGGCGGGACCAACGCGGTCCTGCTCTTCGGCCACCGACCGCCGCCGCCGGTCGCTGCGCGCTCGACCGAGGAGGTGTACGTGGTGGGGGCCTCGCTCCTGGGCGCGGACGGCGACCTCGAGGGCGTGACGCAGCGCCTCGATCTGGACGGTCTCGATCGCGCCTCTCGGCTTCTCACCACCACCGCGGCCGCCGCGCTGGCGGATGCGCGGATCCGCCTGCGCCGCCCCTTGTCGGATCGCGCTGGTCTCTTCGCGACGACCGCGCACCTGCCGTGGGACTCGACGCGCGAGTTCTTCGAGAGCGTGCGCACCCGGGGTGTTGCGCGGGCCTCGGCGCCGGCGTTCTCCCGCATGGTGATGAACGGCCCCGCCGGCGCTGCCTCCCGCATTCTCTCCCTGAAGGGGCCGCTCAGCGTCCTGGCCGGCGGCCGCGGGACCACGCTGCTCGCGCTCGTGCAAGCGAGCTTGCACTTGAGGGAAGGCGACGCGGATCTGATCGTGGTCGCCACCGCTGAAGTGGCCGACCAGGATGTCGGCCTCGTCCGCGGAGCGCAACTCCCCGGTGACGCGGCCGCGGCCGTCTGCCTGGTCGGGCGCAGGCTGCTCGAGCACGCCGGGCTCCGGCCGCTGGCGAGGATCGCAGCGGTCGCGCTCTCCGGCGGTGGCGATCCTGAGGCGGCGCTCCGCCGGCTCCCCGAGGCGCCCCGGCGCACCTTCGTCGCCGAGGGCGCGAGAGACACCGCCGACGCGCAGCTCCTGGTGGAAGCTTGCCGCTCGGTGCCCGTGCACGGTACGGCGGTGATCGCTTCGAGCGACGGCCGCTTGGCGAGCGCGGCGATCCGTCTGGCGAGCGTAGATGCGTAGAGCGATCATCGCCCTCTCGATCGCGGCCGCCCTGATCGCGGCGTTCCTGCTGGGGCGCCTGCCCTCGGCGACGGACTCGGCGCGCTCCTCAGGGGTCGAGATCGACCCGCTCTCCGACGAGACCGGCGGGGCCTGGGCGCGCGTCCATGCCTCGCCCTCGGATCCCGGCGCCTGGGCGGAGCTCGGCGACGCGGAGTCGGCGGCGGGCGACCTGGTCGCCGCCGAGCACGCCTACCTCACGGCGATTCGCCTGGGCGGGGACAACGGGCTGGCCTACGCGCGCCTCGGGTTCCTCCACTACGAACGCAACGAGGATGATCGCGCGCTCGCGTTTCTGCTCGAGGCCAGACGGCGCGGGGCGCAGGTGCCCATGCTCGACTTCACGATCGAGACGCTCGAGTCGAGACACGCGGAGCCGGCCGAGATCGATCGGGGAGAGGTCAAACACGCCGCCGACGCCGGTGTCCCCGCGTCGGACGCCGGGGAGACCGACGCCTACGTACCCAAGCCGGAGGTCCCGGACGCCCCGGAGATCGCGCAGGTCTCCCCCGAGCCTCCCCCGCCGCCGCCGCCCGTGTACGACGCCTGCACCGTGCCCGCGAAGTCGATCCGGAGCGGCCGGAGCTACACCGTCGAGCTCGCGATCTACGGCCACTGGGCCGAGCTGATCATCGACACGGGCGCCAGCGTCACCGTTCTGACGCGCGCGTACGCCGATGCTGTGGGGCTGCCGCGCGATCCCCGAGCGTCGATCCGTGCCATCACCGCGAACGGCCGGGTCGAGCTTGCCACCGCGATCGTGCCCCAGGTGGTGCTCGCGGATCGCGTGGTCGAAGACGTCCGGGTGGCGATCTGCGACGAGTGCGTCGAGTCGGTCGCCGACGGGCTGCTCGGCCTCGACCTGGTGGCCGCGTTCGGGCTGAAGCTCGATCTCGCGAACGGTACGCTTCACTTCGCCGACTGCGATTGAGCCGCGGTCAGAGTCCCGGCGCGGCGGAGCTCCTCCTTGTACAGCGCCACCGCCACGAGCGCGTGCGTGATCGCTCCCGAGGCGAGGAGCGAGCCGGCGTCCCGCCACGGCACCACGACCACGCGGCACTGCTCGTGCGCGTCGAAGGCCTGCGCGCTCCTCGGCCTCGCGCCCCGCGCCAGGAAGGTGTGGCAGCGATTGTCCTGAATCGCGGGGTTGGGCTCGATCGAGCCGAGCGAGCTCCAGTCGTCGGCGGCGTACCCGGTCTCCTCCGCGAGCTCGCGCACCGCCGCCTCGAGCGGCGACTCTCCGGGGTCGACGATCCCGCCCGGAATCTCGAGCGTGACGCGCAGGACGCCCTGCCGCCACTGCTCGATCATCACCAGCTGATCGTCCTCGGTCAGAGCGATCACGTTCACCCAGTCGTTGGTCTTGAGAATGTAGAACTCGCCTTCACGCTCGGCCGCGCCCTCCTCGGCGGTGGCCTCCTGTCGCATCTGGCGGGCCTCGATCGAGAACACGCGGCAGTCGAGGAGAGTCCTCTTGTCCTCGACCTTCCAGCTCGGCACCGATCCGTCGCTCATCCCGTCTCTGTAACACCGGGCTTGGCGGGATCGAAGCGCAAGTCAGCCTGCGGTCGATCCGCACCGCCGGTAGATCGTGGGCGCGTTTGGGTGTAGCACGCCCATTGGAGTGACATGGTCGGGTGTCCTCTCGGGTTTGGTCCTGCTCGCGCTCGCCGGATCCGAGGCTCGCGCCGAGGTGCCGGCGATCGAAGAGAAGCAGAGCCTCGACCGCACGCTCCGTGAATATCTCTTCCTCGACGCGCAGCTCGGCCTACGCCGTCGCGACATCATCTACGCCGAGGACGCCGCCCCGGGGCCGGGCGCCCGCAACGAGCTCCGCGTCTATCTCAACGGTCAGGCGCAGTCGGGTGTCCAGGGCGCGCTGGCCGCCTACGTCGGGCTTGGCTTCGTCGGCCGGCTCACCACCGACGTCGCCGGCGATCCGATCGCGGACCCCTACGACGACCTGTCGCTCGAAAGGAGCCTGCGGGTCTTCGGCGCCTACGGCGAGTGGACGCATCGCGACGAGGATCGTCGTGCGCTGGTGACCGTCCGCGCGGGCCGGCTCTCCGACTGGGACGCGCGCGCCGCGCTCCTCACGTACGACGGCCTGTTCGCGCGCGCCGCCCTCGGCGGTCACGCCGCCGTCACGATCTTCGGGGGCCGTCGCGCGATCCTCGATGGCGAGCTTCCCGACGAACGCGCGCGCGCCCTGGCCCAGCTGGTCGCCGGCGCCGACGTGGAGGGCTTCTTCGGCGGCTTCTCGGCCCGGCTCGGCTATCGCCTCGAAGAGGTGCATCGCGCGCTCGCCTCGATCGGGTGGAGCGGTGACCAGGTCGAATCTCGCGCTCACCGGAGAGATGCTGCTCTCGGGCGGAAGCATCCAGCCGGCCGGCGACGAGCGGGACGACGGTCTCGCCGGGGTGGTGCGGCTCGACGGCGGCGCGCGGACGCCCTCCGGCGCCACCGCGGTGACCGGCTGGCTCGAGGCGCAGGTGGGGCGCGATCCACGGACGTTCGGCAGGGGAGGCCTCGGGCCGTCGGCCGTCGAGCTCGAACGGACGATCGGCGCTCCGATCTCGGCGGGGACCCTCGATCGTCTCTTCCTCGGTCCCGAGCTGGCCCACGTCTCGGGCGAGCTCCTCTTCGAGCAGTGGATCGTCTCCGAGCTCGCAGTCGATCTGGGCGTGTTCGGCCGGCTGCCGCTCTCCGCCGCCGATCGCCGCAGCCTGCGCCCGTCCACGCTGGAGGTCTGGCTGGGCCCGGAGATGCTGCTGGCCGGCGGGCTGCGAGCGGCGCTCGAGGCGCGCCTGTCGTTCGAGGATCCCGGTGCGTCCGGTCGCGTCTTCGCACGCGACGGCGACGGCGTCCGCCGCTCCTCGTCGCTGCGCCTGTACGCCGAGATCCCGCTGGAGCTCTCGGAGCAGGTGCTGCTCTCGATCCGTCCCGAGGGCGAGGCCTTCCTGTTCACGACCAGCGGCCCGCTCACCCGTGCCGAGAACGAGCGCGGCTTCGCGGCTGGGCTGCTGGCCACGCTCCGGATCGCTGGGTTCAGCGTGGCGGCGCGCTACGACGTCAGCGCGCTGCCCGCGTTCGGAGGCGACGGCGTCGCCACGATCCACGAGATCGAGCTCTGGCTCGGAGGCACCTACTGATGCGCCGGCTCGCCCTGCTGCTCTCGCTCGCGCCGTCGATCGCCCACGCCCAGAGCACCGAGCGCTGCGAGGGCCAGACGTTCGCCGAGCTGGCCGAGCGCGCCTTCGGCGACGCCCAGCTCGGTCCGCTGGTCGCGATCTTCAACGGCCAGCGCGCCGAGCTGCGCTGCCAGGAGGGCCGCTTCGTCCGCTTCCCGGCGACCATCCAGCACACGCTGGCGTTGGGGCAGACGGTCCGGGCGGTGGCCGAGCGGTTCCTGGCGGCGCCCGGCGGCGAGGCGCTCCTCCGCGCGAGAAACGGTCTGGCCGCGGGTGTCGAGCCGGCGCCGGGCGCGATCCTCCAGGTCCCGAGCGAGCTCGAGATCAAGGTGGGCACGCGCCCCGAGGCGGAGCTCGCCCAGATCCCTGGGCTCCCGGACCTGGCGGCGATCCGCCGTTACAACGGGGTGGCGCCGAACCGGCCTCTTCCTCGGGGCGGGACGATTCTACGTGCCGCTGTTCCTCGAGCTGTCGCGGACCCCACCTCCGCCTCCGCCTCCGCCGGAGGTCGCCGGCGATCACGAGGGGGAGCCGCCGAGCCCGAAGCGAATCCAGGTGGTCGCGGGCGCCACGCGGGAGGGCTTCAGGCACGGCACGCACCGCGCGCTGATGGGGGCGGCCTACGCGTGCGGCCTCTGCCACCGTGAGGATCCGTCGTCGCCCCATACTTATGAGGTGGTTCAGGGGGCGCTGTGCGGCCGCTGCCACGCGACCGTCGCGCTCGACCAGCCGGGGCCACGCCCCTACCAGCTCGCGCTCTCCTTCAGCCACGACCTCCACCTCGATCCCGCGCGGCCTGTCCAGAAGGGGGGCTATCAGCTCGAGTGCTCCGTCTGTCACGCCGCGGCCGGGGAGGGCGCCCTGCTCGGGCTGCCGGCGCACCTGGAGTGCATCCAATGCCACAACGCCACCGAGGCCAAGCCGGCGGTCGCATCCGATTGCGGCGGATGCCACGCCGACGACGAGTCGCTCGATCGCTTGCGCCTGGCGCGGGCGCTCCTCGACGAGCACTACCGCGGATCGGTCCGCGGAACCGACATCCGCTTCAGCCACGCCGAGCACGCCGTCTCGGGTTGCCCGGACTGCCACCGCGGGGTCTCGTCGGCCGACTCACTCGACGAGATCGAGCCCCAGCGGATGGCGGACTGCCTGCTCTGCCACCGCGGTCTGGCCAAGGAGATGGCCGGGGCCATGGTCGCGCTCGATCGCTGTCGGACCTGCCACCTGGCGCGGAGCCCGATTGCCGCTCCTGCGTTCGCCTCCTCGACGCACAAGCCGCTCTCGCATACGCGCACGTTCCGCCTCCGCCACGCGCACCAGGCCGAGACCGATCGCGGGACCTGCGCCGCCTGCCACACGGAGCTCGCCGGCGGCGACGGGGCCCGCTGCGATCGGTGCCACGCGCGGACGCGCCCAGAGGATCACACGGTCCGATGGCGCGAGGAGCCCCATGGTCGCGCCGCCGAGCGCGATCCGGATCGGTGTGCAACGTGCCATGCGCGCGACCGCTGCGCGAGCTGCCACGCGATCGCACCGCGCGACCACTCCCCCCGGGCCACATTCATTCTCCGACACGGCCTGAGCGCGCGTACCTCCACACGCCGCTGCCTGACCTGCCACCTTCCGCAGGCCGATTGCGCCCGTTGTCACGACCTCGCCTCGTTCTGAACTTGCCGGGAGCGCGGATCCGTGTACCGAATGAGTCGTGGCGAACCTCGAATCGGTCGCCTCCATGCTGGCGCGCGGTCCGATGCCGCTCTCCCAGTCGGCGAAGATCGTGGCGCAGCTCTGTGCGCTGCTGGCGCCGCTCCACGACCAGCGCCGCACGCACTCGGCCGTCACGCCCGAGAATGTCTACTTTCGCCACGTCGGAGGTGAGCTGACGGTCGAGCTCCGCGACCTCGCCACCGCTCCAACGCAGTACGCCACGCCCGAGCAGATCGCAGGCCGTCCGGAGGGCCCCAGCGGCGACGTCTACTGCCTGGGCGTCCTCTTCTTCCACATGATCACCGGTGTCCCGCCGTTCGACGGCCGCTCCAAAGAGGAGATCCGCGAGAAGCACCGCACGAAGAGCCCGCCCGAGCTGGGGCACAACCAGCTCCAGGACATTCCGCTCGAGCTCGAGGCCTTGGTCCACTCGATGCTCGCGAAGGATCCCTTTCGACGTCCTCCGGTGCGCCAGATCGCGACGGACATCGACAACCTCGATCTCGACTCGACCGTGATGGGTGTCCGCATCCAGGCCGCGCTCGATCCCGATGCAACCGAGGCGACCGAGACACCCGACCTCGATCCCTCGCTCCTGCACAACGTCGACGTCGAGGCCCGCACCGATCCGCACCTCGTCGATCCCTACGCCGACACGCTCATCAAGGACCGCACCGAGCTCGGCCTGGACGACATCGAGGGCGTCTCCGACACGCACCTCGACTTCGGCTTCAGGAAGCCGATCTCCGGATGGAACGAGGAGGATGCGACCCGGATCCTCGACCAGGCCAAGGACGCGCTGATCCCGGATCCGGCCATTGCCCCGAGCGCGCCGCCGCGCCCCCCGGCCCCGCCCCGCGATCGCTCTGTCCTGCTCTTCGGCTTCGGCGTGGTCTTCTTCCTGGCCGCGCTCGCGATGGCCGCGTTCGCCTTCATGCGCAGCTAGGAGCCGGTCCAGAAACCGTTCCGTTCGCAGTTTGCTGTTTCGTCGTTCTGTCATTCGCTGTTCGATCCGGCGATGAAGGGCGATGACATCGCAGAACGACTGCTCAAGTTTGCGAAGCGTGTACTTCGGCTTTGCCGCGAGTTCCCAAACGACTTTGCCGGCAAGCACGTTGTCCGACAGCTGATCCGGTGTTCATCCGGAGGTGGTGCGAATGACGAGGAAGCGCGTGGCGGCGAGAGCCTTGCCGACTTCATCCACAAGATGGCGGTCGCTCGCAAGGATGGTTGCGTCTTGCCGATCCGGAGCTGATGCAGGGAGCGGAGATCGCTTCGCTGATCCGAGAGGCCAACGAACTCTCTGCGATTCTGACGAGCTCCATCAAGACGGCGAAGGCTCGATCAGGGAAGTCATCGAGCCCGCTGGAACGCGATGATCGCGCACGCAAGATGAACCAGCCCGAGATACCGCGATCCCGTTCGTTCCCACCGCACGAGTCATGCGCGGAACTGGTTGTGCCAAGCGTTCGTGCGCTCGACAACCCAGCGCCGCGGCCTACCGCGGACACAGCCAGCGAGTGCAGGCTCGCCGCGGCGGCGGATAGGCGGTTTGATCCGGCGCGCTCGAATCGACTGTGGCACGTCGAACCGGAGCTGAACTCGCGCGGCAGGGCCTTCCACTGGCACCCTGTCCGAAGGCGATAGACGATACCTGCCATCACGACGCGATCCGCAACCCGCGGGCGACCTCCCCGCGGCCTTGGACCTCGCTTCGGGAGTAACGGCTCAATGCGTTTCCACAGGGCGTCCGGAAGACTTGCGAATCTTGCCTGCATCGACTCTGCAGAACACTCGATCGAGCACGATGCAACAACGGCCGCTTTGAATAGCGAATGAGCAGAACGAGCGAAACAGGAAACGCGGAACGGTCCGGAGGTTTTCGGACCGGCTCTAATACTACCTGGTCCTAAGACCGTTCCGTTCGCGATTCCGTGTGGCACTTGTTCTGGCATTCGCTGTTCGTCTTCAGCTCATGAAGGGCGATGACATCGCGGATCGGTTGCTCGGGTTTGCGAAGCGCGTTCTTCGGCTGCCGCACGAGCCACTGGTCGTGAACGTTAAGGACTACAGCGCGCAGTCCTCATCCTGGAGGTCGATGAGGCCGTCGCAGTCGTCGTCGAGGCCGTTCTGGCAGTCCTCGGACGCTTGGCAGCCGCAGCCGTCGTCCGGGACGCCGTCGCAGTCGTTGTCGATCCCGTCGCCGCAGATTCTCGTCGACCGGCGTGCAGCAGTCCTCGTCGACGATTCCGTCGCAGTCGTTGTCGAGGTTGTCACAGAGCTCGACCGTCGACGGGCAGACCTCCTCGGTCGAGAGCGCCCAGTAGGCGCGATGGTTGCCCTCCTCGATCGACTGGAACGGCATCCAGAAGGCCGGGAAGCTGGGGTCCTGACCGGCGGCGGCCCGGTCGAGATCGATCGCGGCGCCCCAGAGCTGGTCCCGGTCGGTGCCGACGAGGACGTCGCCGTAGTCGCGGAGCGACGAGAACGCCAGCCAGTTGATCTCCGGCTTGGTGCTGGGCGCCCAGGTCGGCATCGTATTTCCGATATTCACGATCCCGCGCTCGTTGCGCACGGTGCGGTTGAGCTGCTCGAGCAAGATCGGCGAGCCGGTGCCGTCCGCGCGGACCACGTAGAGCTCGGCAGGCGGGCTATCCTTTGACTTGCCGCGCGTCTTCACGAACGCGATCCACTGGCTGTCGGGTGAGTGCGTGGGGAAGAAGAGCGTGTCGTCCGGTGCGCTGCTGGCGACGATCGTCTCCGGCTCCCCGAACGTTCCGTCCGCGCGGACCGCCATCCGGGCGATGCTCGTCCCGGTGACGTCCTTGTTCTTCGTCTCGCGTCCGGTCGCCAGCGTGACGGCGACGTGGCTGCCGTCCGGCGACCAGTCCGGATGCGTCGCATAGTCGTTCGCCGGGAGCGCGACCTGCTGGAGCACGTCGCCGGTCTCCACGTCGAGCAGCGTCAGCTTCCCCTTGCTGGCGAACAGGAGCCGGGTGGCGCCGGGGTTGAAGGTCCCCCATCCGTAGTCCAGAGCCATCTGATTCGGATCGGCCGGCGACTTCACCTCGAGCTCTGGGATCGTGACCAGCCGGAGCCGCTCTCCGTCGTAGCCGGCCGCGAGCCGCCGCCCGTCGCGGCTGACCGTGTGGCAAGCGACGCACTTCTGGTCGCCCGACGCCGGGTCCGTGTAGAACTTCGCGGCGATCGGTGCGGCGATCGTCGCGCGGTTGATCCCCATGGCTCCCGTCGACCAGTAGTAGAGGGCGCCGATCACCTCCGACTCGGAGAAGCCGATCGTGATCGCGTCCGAGCGATAGACAGTGGTGGACGTCTGGGTCTTCGCGCGGACCGTCATCGTCACGGTGCGGCCGGCGTTCGACTCCGCGAGCCAAGCCCGGTTGGCGTCGTCGAGGAGGAAGGCCCGCTCGGTCGTATAGTACCGGACCGTCGTGACGCTGCTGTCGAAGCGGACCTCGAACAGATCGTGGCCCGGGTCGCTCCGCCACTGGAAGCGCACATTGCTGATGTTCCGGGGGAAGCGGGTCTCGTCGCTCGGATAGACGATCAGCGGCACCTGCGCCACGCCCGCCCGATCGTCCGCCGGGCTCTCCGGGAACTGCTGCCGGGCGTCCGGCGGGGTCCCGGGCGCGACGGCGACCACGTCGAGCCGGACCGAGAGGTCGGCGGTCGCCTGGTAGGCCTCGGCGGCAGCGCGCACCTTCGTGTCGCCCCCGATCCCCGTGCCCGTGAATCGGCCGCCGTCGATGGTCCCGAGGCGCGCCTCGTCGATCGTCCAGGCCACCTGGCCGGTGACGTCGCGCTCCCCGTCGTCGAACGTTCCGTAGGCCGTGAACGCCGCGGTCGGCAGGGGAGGGAGGCCGTCGCTCACGATCCGTTGGCTCGGTGGATCGATGCGCAGGCCCATCAGGCCCGGGATCTTCGGCAGGCCGCCGTCGGGCGGTCCGCCGTCCGCGCCCGGGTCGATGCCGGCGTCGTCACCGGGGACCAGCGTCACCGGCTGGCGCGAGCAGCCGGCGGCCAATAGCAAGAGACCGATGAGGGCAGGTCGCATCCGTCACTCCTTCTTCAGAAACCGTTGGGCGAGCCGGGCTTGGACCGAGTCGGGCCAGCGTCCGATCAACGCCCGCGCCGCGTCTTCGGCACGGGACCGATCGCCGTCCTCGTCGAGCGCGCGTACCTCGAGCCAGGCGGCCTCCAGCGCGAGCTGCCCGCCCGGGAACCCCTTCGCCCGCGCCTCGATCGCGGCCAGCGCCGCTCTCGGGCGCCGGGCGTCCAGCTCGAGCCGCGCGAGCCCGAGCCAGGCGGCCTCCGCGGTCGGGCCCGTCCTCGATCCGGCCTCACGGAAGTCACGGCGCGCGACGTCGAGCTCACCCCGCTTCCGCGCCGCCTGGGCGCGGGCGATGAGCGCGTCGACGCTCGGCGGCGCCGGTGGGGGCGGCGGCGGAAGCGCTGAGGCGTGCTGGTGCCGCTTCCGGACCGCCCGTGCTCGCGCCGGCGGCGGCGGCGGCGGCGGCGGCGGCGGCGGCTCGGGCGCCGCGACGGTCTCGGGGATCAGACCGACCGCCCGCTCGAGCCGCGCGGCGCCGGCCGCATCGAGCGCTTCGTGCGTCACCGAGGTCACGGTGAACCGAGCCCGGGTCCCGGCTGTCACCTTGCCGCGTCCGATCACCTCGACGACGCCTTCGTCCGTCGAGACGACGGTCGCCTCCTCCGCGCGCTCGACCGAGAAGAGCGTCCCCCAGACGACGACCTCGTCCTGACCCGCGACCACCCGGAGCTCCCCGCCGCCGAGGTTCCGGGCGTGGATCGTGATGCGGCCGCGCTCGAGCTCGAAAACCGTGCGACAGGGGAGCGCCGTCTTCAGCTTGGCCTCACCGTCCACGACCGCGACCCCGCGCACGCCCAGATCGAGGTCGTGCGCCGGCGCGAACCCGGCGCACGCCAGCGCGGGTGGCTCGACCGCGGGCTCGGGGCGCGCGAGCAGCCAGGCGAGCCCGAGCGCAGCGCAGGCGCCCGCGATCGTGCCCGCGACCTTGGCCTGCTCGATCCGACGCCCGCGCTTCACCAGGGCGGGCCCGCGACGCGAGACGTTGTCGGCGATGCGCGACACCGCCGCCTCGTCGAGTGCACACGGCTCGGCGTCCTTCCACGGTGCGTCAGCCATCTTCGCCTCTCGTCGTTTCCAGAAAGTCGCGAAGGTACGGGTCCTTCTCGGCCAGGACGCGGAGCTCCTTTCGCGCGTGGCTGATCTGCGCGTACGTGGCGGCGACCGACGAGCCCGTGTGCCCGGCGATCTCCTCCACCGTCATCCCCTCGATCTCGTAGAGGAGAAAGGCCACGCGCTTCTTCTTCGAGATGTGGTCCAGCGCCAGGCGCACGCGGCGGAGCTGCTCGCGGCCGACCGCGATCTGCTCGGGGCTCGCGTCGGTGGCCCCCGGCTCCGGCGGCATCGGCCCGCGCCGCCTGATCCAGGCGGTCGGTCGCATCGCGCGCTGCGCCACCTTGACGGTGATGCCGCCGATGAACGTCGACAGAGAGCTCTCGCCGCGAAAGCGACAGAGGCTCCGGCAGGTCTCGAGGAAGACCGTCTGGACCAGATCTTCGAGGTCGTTCCTCGGGCCGAGCATCCGGACGAGCAGCCGGGTCACGCGCGGCTGGTGCTCGCGGACGATCGCATCGAGCGCCCGCGCGTCGGGCGCGTCCTCCCGAGCGCGCGACATCAGCGCCGCGACCGCCGGGCGGTTCTGGAGGGCGATCGCCACCACCCGTGAGTCACACCGGACCCCACGATTTCGAAGAGTGTCCCAAAGAGCATCTATCGTGTCGAATTTACTGGGCCTGCCAGCGCCACCGGAGCGACAGCGCGGCGCTCCAGCGGAGCCGCCCCTCGGCGACAGCCACCTGGTCGCGGACCAGGTAGTCCGCCGGGCTGGCCGTCGCGCCGAGGGCCGCGTCGAGCACGACCGAGAGACCCACACCGACAGCGATCTCGAAGACCGGGCCGACCGCGATCCACGCCGGCGCTCGCCGGTCCCGCCCCTCGATCGCGCCCTCGGGCGTGGTCGCGCGCGCTTCCGTGATCGCGACGCCCGCCTCGAGCCGGAGGCCGATCCGGAGCCACGCGTGTTTCCATCCGCCCGCCACCGCCACCGCCGGACCCCAGCGCCGGTACAGGATCTGGTTCCTGGTCGTCTCGACCGGCGCCCGTGCCCCCACGGCGACGCCGGTGAAGATCCCGTGCTCCGCGTCCAGAAGCTCCGCGCCGATGAAGAGCCGGGGTTCGAGGAGCAGCGGCTCGTGCGCGAACGACTCGGTGACGCCGAGGCCGAGCGACAGGAAGACTGCGGGGAGAAGGCGCGCGGTCGGTGGTTCGCCGCGCTTGGGGATGGGGAGCCGAGCGAACCGGATCAGCTCGGCGGCGGCGATGGCGGCGGCGTAGCTGGACGCCGCGGTGTCGAGCGCTCGGAGGAGGATCGTCGCATCCGCGCGCCGAGCCACCACCACCCGCCCGCTCGCAGGTTCGAAGAGGACGATGAGCGGCTCGGGCCAGTCCGGGAGCCGGCCGCTGAGGATCGCGTCGACGGCGTGCGTGGCGGTCCGGACCGTCGTCGGCACCGCCAGCTCGCCCGACAGCTGGGTGGCGAAGTCGTTGGTCCGCGGCACCTCGGGATCGACGACGATCCCGACCTCCGTCTGCGCGGCCAGGAGAAGAAGCGGAAGGAGGCCCATCGGGGGAGCGGCTACCCGGCCTCGTCCGCTCCGATGTCCACGCCCGCCCCGAGCGGCCTCGGGTCTCCGTCGATGTCCTCGGGGGGAGCCGGCGCGGGGTCGCCGGCATCGATGCAGGGTGACTGGGTGTCCACGTGGTCATCCTCGTCGATGAACACGGGATCGGCAAAAACGTTGCCGTCGTCTCCGCCGCTCCAGTCGGCGCTCAGGAGGCTGTAACGGGGCCGGCAGGTGGGATCGACGCCGGCCGGGTCGCCGCCGGTGTTGTTCCAGACGATGCTGTTGACGATCGGGATCGCCGCCGGACAGGCGACGCCGCCCGTGCGGGCGTCCTTGGCGATGTTGTCCGCGATCGTCACATGGACGAGCGCCGAGGTCGTCGAGGTCCCCATGACGAGCACGCCGCCGACGTCGCTCATCGCTCTTCCGTTCTCCGTCAGCATCGAGTTCACGAACGTGTGCCGACCGCCGCCGTCGAGCTTGGCGCCGCCGCCCGCATTGCGGTCGATCCGGCTCCGCGACACGAACAGGTCGCCAGCCTTCACCTCGATGCCGAGCGCGTTCGAGGGCCCGACGAAGACACGTTCGAGCTCGAGCATCGATCCGGCAGTCTCGACCTTGATGCCGCCGCCCGCGCCTTGCACGCCGGCGACCTGCACGTTCTCGAGCCGAACGTGTGCGCCGCCCTTGATCTTGACGGCGGGCATCATCGGCGACGCGATCACGGCGCTCCCTTCACCCACGATCCGGACGTCGAAGTCACCGTCGATCATGACGCCGCCGTAGACGCCCTCCGCGAGGATCAATTGGCCGCTCCTGCGCGCGAGCAGCGCCTCGGCGATCGAGCAGAACGGATCCTCGCGGGTGCCGGCGCCGGGTCCGAAGGGGCAGGACGGTCCCCGCGCGTCGACGAGCGCGGCCTCCGTCGAGGGCGCGCAGCGGCTGGGCGTACCGAAGCAGAGCCAGCCCGGCTCTTCCGCGCAGGAGGAGCATCCGTCGCCCGGCGCGTCGTTTCCGTCGTCGCAGCTCTCGGGCGGCTCCACGCGTCGATCCGGACACTCACCGACCAGCCTCTCGCAGGTGCTCGGCGCGCCGGAGCACGTCCATCCCGGCTCGACCACGCAGGCCGGCGAACAGCCGTCACCCGCGCCCCGCCCGCCGTCATCGCACGACTCGGGGGCGCGGATCGCGCCGTCGCCGCAGCTCGGCACGTCGATGACGTCCTCGATCGCGAGTCGAACCGCTACCCGAACGCGCGTCGGCTCGATGTCGATCGCTCCACTCCAGCGCGCGACGAGAGCTCCGCCCGCGAGGCCGGCGACCTCGAGGTCGAGCGCGTGGCCCGCGAACCGGTCGGGCAGGAGGAGCAGGAGGGTGCTGCCGGCCGGCTCGATCGGGCTCGATCGCGCCGGGAGCGCCGTCCCGTCGTCGAGCCTCCCGGCCACCTCGACCGCGTCGATCTCCGGCGCGGCGTCGATCGTGAGCTCGACGGTCGGGGAGGCGCAGCCGGCGGCGATCAAGGTCAGGCAGAGAGGGATCTTTCCCACAGCCGTGGGTCGCGGGAGGCCGCCTGGATTCCAAAACTCCGTGCAAGCGCTCGACATGATTGGGATGCGTGAGCCTTTTTCGAAATTCGCCTGCCGGCGGAGACCCATGGGCGTGCGGCTGTCGGGGACGTCCTTGTTGTCGCGCGAGACGTGGGTGGTCCGAGAGCGCTCGGGGGTCAGGGAGAGCCATCGGATCGGCACCATGGTCGGGGCGTATCGCCTCGATCGACTTCTCGGCGAAGGGGCGGCCGGCCTCGTGTACCAGGCCACCCACGTCAAGCTCGGCCGGCGCGTCGCGCTCAAGGTGCTGAGGCAAAGGCTGTCGACCAATCGGACTGCGGTCGCTCGGTTCTTCGCCGAGGCGCAGTTCGTGAACGCGATCGCGCACGAGAACATCGTCGAGATCACGGACCTGGTCGGCGGCAACGCGGACGAGGGGACGCCCTGCTACTACGTGATGGAGCTGCTCGAGGGGGAGACGCTGTTCGAGCTGCTCGGGCGCGAGCGCATCGATCGCAGGCGTGCCCTCCGCATCGCGTCCCAGATCGCGGCCGCCCTGGCGGCGGTCCACGACCAGGGGATCGTCCACCGGGATCTCAAGCCGGAGAACGTGTTCATCGGCGCGGGCGATCGGGTCAAGCTGCTCGACTTTGGCGTCGCCAAGCTCTCGAGAGAAGCCGGCCAGGCCTCGGCGGTCACCGCTGCGGGCGCCCTGATCGGGACGCCGGGCTACATCGCGCCCGAGCAGACGCTCGACGCGGACGTCGATCCCCGCGCGGACGTCTACGCCTTCGGCGTGATCCTCTTCGAGATGGTGACGGGGCGGCCGCCGTTCGTGGATCAGGACGTCTGCAGTCTGTTGCTCCGGCATCGAAACGAGCCGGCGCCGGATCCGGCCATGGTCACGCTCGGTACCGAGCGCGTGCCCCGACGTCTGGCGGATCTGATCCTCGCGTGCCTCGAGAAGTCGCCGGACGCGCGCCCGAGGAACGGCGCGGCGGTCCTCGAGCGGCTCGGACGCGTGGAGCGACGGGCTGGCCGCCGCGCGTCGCTCGCAGCGCTCATCCTCATCGCGGCCGCCGGGTACGCGGGGATCACGGCGATGCGTCACCCGGTGGAGGCGCCGGCGGTCACCACCATCGATCCGATCGGGGTCCTGGTCACGGTCGAGCGCCCGCCCGCGCCGCCTTCGCCTGTCGTCCGCTGCGAAGAGGTCGCGGAGCCGCCCCGACGCGCCGCGCTGAAAGCCAAGAGGCGGCGGCACCCGCGGAGGGTCGAGCGGTCGCAGAAGGTCGAGGTCGTGGACGCGCCCGTCTCGCCCGCGCGAATGATCAACCCGTTCGAGGGCGGGCGATGACGCCGATCCTGCTCTTGCTCGCGCTCTCGACTCCGGGTGGCGCCGAGGATCAGGCCGCCGCCAAGAGCGCCTTCGAGCGGGCTGCGAAGCACTTCGAGGTCGGCGAGTTCGAGGAGGCGCTGCCGCTCTTTCTCGAGGCCTACGATCGAGCCGGTCACGACGAGCTGCTGTTCAACATCGCTCAGTGCCACCGCAACCTCGGGCACTTCGAGCGCGCGATCTTCTTCTTCGAGCGCTACCTGCAGAGCCCGACGGCCACCAACGTCGAGTCGGTGCGCGGTCTCGTCCGAGAGCTCGAGGCGCGCGCGGCCCAGGCGGCGTCCGCGGCGACCGTGACAGCGCCTCCTCCGCCCCCGGCCCTGGCGCCCCCGATCCCCCCTCCCGACGCGCCGTCACTGGCCAGCCGCTGGTGGTTCTGGGCGATCCTGGCCGCCGGCACGCTCGCGGTCGCGGGCGCCACCTGGGGCGCGGTCGAGGCCGCGACGCCGGGCGAGACGATACCCACGATCGACTATCGCCGTCTCTGATCCGAGGGCCTCAGGGGACCTTGTGCCAGTGCGCCGTGATCGCGCGGATCGCCTCCTGATCGCGCATCGAGAAGTCACGATCCCAGCGCGCCGATCCCGGCATCCACTTCCACCAGAACGCGCCGGCCAGCAGCGGATGATCGAGCTCCTCGAAGGCCAGGTCGAACAGGCGCGTCCGGAGGGCGCGGGCGGCCGGGCTGGCGTCGAGGTCCGGCTCCCACGGCTTCGAGGCGGCCTTCCGCGACCGTGCGTAGCCGATCTCGGTGAACAGGATCTTCTTGTCGCCGTGCGCCTTGGAGAGCGCCGACAGCCGGGCCCAGACCCGTTTCCAGCCGTCTCTCAGCGCCGCGTCCGTCGGCGACGCGTCGGTGGCCAGCGGGAAGTACGCCTGTACGCCGATCAGATCGACCGCGTCCCAGAAGGGCACCCGGTCGATCCCGTCCCAGTTGGCCGCGTAGGTGATCTGGCCGTGATACACGCGCCGGACCGCGCCGATGATCCGCCGCCACTCGGCCTCGTGCTGCATCGTCTTCTCGTATTCGATGCCGATCGAAAGCAGCGGCAGGTGGCGTTCCTCCGCGAAGCGGGCGTGCGCGACGATGAACGACTGGTAGTCGTTGAAGAAGCGCTCCCAGGCCGCCTTGTCGTCACCGAAGCCGATCTCGCCGCGCCACGCGAAGGTTCCCCAGTAGGCGAGGTGCGGGTTCCAGAAGATCTTAAGCCCCTCGCTCGTGGTGATCGGGACCGAGCGCAACAGGTAGCCGGTGGTCTCGGGATCGGTGAACTCGATCCGGCCCGTGCTGTCGATTCCTCCATAGGGATGGATCGCGACCCACTCGACGCCGAGCGTCGCCAGCTCGCGGACCGCGGTGCGCATCGCCGGCGAGCCCCAGGTCTGGCCCCAGCCGGGACAGGACACCGTCATGCCCTTGATCGGCACCGCCTCCGCCGTCGCGGACGACACCAGCGCGAGCGCGAGCGCGAACGGGAGGCGGCGCATCGACGACAGCATGGCACTACAGGACGCCCGCGATCACCTCGAGCGCCAAGAGGACCGCGCGTGCCTGCACCGATAGCGTCAGGTGCGGCCGTCCTGCGGCCGCCAGCAGCTCGTCCGGGGGCAAGTGGATGAATCCGGTGGGCACTTCACCCGGGAGCCTGTGCAGGCTCATGTACATCACCTGATTACAGAGGAACGTGCCCGCGGAGTCGCTCGGCGCGGCCTCGATGTCCGCGGCCGCCCAGGCAGCGAGGATCGCGTCGGTGGGGAGGCGCGTCGGTAGCTCGTCGGGTCCGCCGTCGATCACCGGACGGCCGCGGATCAGCGCGCCGCTGTTGTCCCGGATCGCGAAGTCCCGCCGGTTGACCGCACGGCGTTCGACCGACAGGGCGGCGCGCTCCTCGGCCAGACCGAGGTGCACGATCGCGGCGTAGTCCGCCTGATGCAGGCGGGCCAGCACCGGCTGCACGCCGTCGGTCTCGACCGGCAGCACCGCCTTCGCGATCGCGACGCCGTCGAGCCGCTCCGGTAGGTGGTCGAGGAGCGCCGAGCTGGGGTTGTGGAGGAGCGCGCCGAACGGCTCGAAGCCGGTCACCAGCACCCGTCTCACAGGCGGCCCCCATAGGGCGCGAACCTCCGGGAGGAGGCACGCCGCCGGTTCATCCGATCGATCTCGAGCTCCGTGTACGCCTCCTCGCTCCCCTCCGGCAGGTGCTTCTGGATGAAGTCGAGGATCGTGAGCCGCGCCAGCTCGCCGTAGCGGAGCACCTCCTTGGGGCCGTCCTCTGCGCAGTCGTCCCAGAGGTCGAAGAGGATGGCGCGCTTCTCCGCCACCGAGCGACGGCTCTTCCAGATCTTGTCGAGCCGCTGCGGGAGCTCGACCAGCGAGCTCGAGAGGCGCTCGCCACAGGCCGCGCGCGCCATCACCAGCCGCTCCTCGCGGGTCGCCTCGAGGAACTTGCGCTTCTCGTAGCTATACGGATCGTCGCCGGCCGCCGACAGGATCCAATCGTTGAGATCGATCGCCCACGTGCCCGCGATCGACGGGGACTCGTTCTCACGGCCCGGTGCCAGCCCGATGCGCGGGATGCCGTTGACCTCGCTGTTGCCGCGGCCGTCGAAGGTGACCGTGCCGTCGCGGGCGACGTGCGCGCCGAACGCGGTGTCGTCGTAGTTGTAGCCGCCGTCCTTGGTGGCGTGCTTCTTCGGGTCCTTCGGCGGTGCCGGGATCACGACGCCGGGTCCCTGATCCTCGTACGCGGGCACCGAGACGTGGGGGCTCAGATCGAGCGAGCCGAGATCGCGTCCGTCCTTCGTCTTGCCGATCCCGCCGGGTGCGACCGCGCCGCCTCCGCCCTCGGCCGGGGGCGTGCCGTCTCCGCCCTCGGCCGGAGGTGAGCTCGGCGGCTCCACGCGCACCGGCCGCCGCCGTCTCTTCTCCTTGTCTTGCCGCTCGGGCTTCGGGACGATCTCGGGCGCCTCGGGCGCCTCGGGCGCGATCGCCTCGGGTGTCTCCAGCTCGGGGGGCGGGGCCTCGACCGACACGATCTCGATCCGGACCGGCTCGCTGGCGGCGTCGGATCGCGGTACCGGCGAGGGCATGAGCAACATGGATGCGGCCAGCGCGCCGTGGACGGCGATCGAGATCGCGATCGGCCATCGCCACCCCAGCCCGCGGTCCATCATCGTCAGATTACCAGAACTGGCGGGCGTGCTCGGGTGCGTGTTCGATCACGTCGCCGAGCAGGACCACCCGATCCGCGTGCTTCTCCACGCCGCCGTTCGGCATGGCAGGGCCGCGCTGATCGCGAAAAAAGAGGGGAAGGCCCTCGGCCAGGCCGATCGGGAACGGCCCCACCTCCTGCCGTTGATGGTGGACATGGACGTGGGGCTCCGAGGTCCGCCCCGAGTTCCCGCATCGACCGATCGGTTGGCCCTCCTCGACCCGCGCGCCCGGTGCCACGATCACGCTCCCGCGCTCGAGGTGCGCGATCATCAAGTATGTCCCGGTCGCCTCCGACCGGATCACCACGTGGTTACCGGCGTAGTTGTCCGTCTCGACGATGGTCCCGGGGGTGGCGTCCGGATCGCCGTCGTGGATCGACGAGACGACGCCGCTCATCGGCGCGAGCACCGGCTGATCCCAGCACCCGTAGTCTTCGAGCCGCTTCGAGCCCACGCCCGCCGGCTCGATCACCAGATCGTACGCCCACCGCTGGTCGGGATAGAGCGCGTGGTAGTTGTGCTCCAGATCCGGTCCGCCCCAGTAGACGCGCATCGGCCGATCGGTGGGGACGCGGATGAACAGCTGCGGTTGATCGTCGGCCGAGGCAGGGTAGGGAACCGCCAGGATCCCCTTCGGCCACAGCCCCGGCAGCAGCACCAGGAGCGAGAGGGCCAGGGCCGAGACCACCGGCCGCGAGAGGCGGCGCCGGATGACCGCGTAGCCGCCGACGAGGATCAAGAGGGCGAGCCCGGCGGCCGGCGCAAAGAAGAGGAGCAGCAGCCAGGCGATGGCGCGGGTGATGCCGCCCAGGGCCACCAACACCCAGAGCGTGAGCAGGGAGATCGCGAGCGCCGAAGGGACCCAGCGAAAGATCAGCCAGGAGAGCCGCGTCCAATCCTCGGCCATCGCCCCGAAGAGCCGCGTGCGCAGCCGGCCGGTCAACCCTCTTGTTCGCGGCGCATCCTTCGCGGGCCCTGCCCCTGCAAGCGCGCCCTTGCCCTAACCGCGCTGGGCCAGGGCAGGGGCACGATCGAAAGGTCGAGGGGCTTCTTGCTAGAGGGAGCGGAGATAGGCCTCGAGCTGCTGCATCTCGGCCTCGCTGAGGGCGCCGGTGTTGCCCATCGAGCCGTCGCGCGCGCGCTCGAGCACGGCGCGGAGGGTGCGCGCGCTGCCGTCGTGCAGGTAGGGGGGGCTGCCGGCGATGCCGACGAGGCTGCGGGTGTCGACACCGGCGAAGCCGAACAGATCGTACTTCTGATTGTTGGTGAAGCGCGGGCCGTTGTGGCAGCCGGCGCAGCCGACGTCGCTCCGCTCGAAGATGGCCTTCCCCGCGAGCACGTCCGGGTTGTCCTGCGCGTGCTTGAGCGGCGCGTCGACGTCGCGGGTCGAGTCGACGAACGCCGCCACGGCGCGGACGTCCTCATCCGTGATGCCGCTTCCGCCCATCAGCCCCTGGCTGGTGCGGAGGACGTCCTCGGCGACGGTGGCGCGCTCGCCGCCCCAGCGCACCGGCTCGGTCAGGGACACCTTGCCGGCGAGGGACGGGGTCTGGCGTGCACCGCGGTCGAACATCCAGGTGAAGCCGTCGGCGCGACCGTCGAAGTGGCACGTCGCGCAGGAGAGACCGATGCTGCCCGAAGACATCTCGGAGTCGTTGGTCGAGTAGAACAGCTGGCGGCCCCGGACGACCTCGGGATCGAGCTGGACGTTCGTCACCGCGCGGCTGCCGCCGAGCGTGCCCGCGAAGGGCAGAGCGAAACGGCTGCCCCCGCGGCCCGAGTCGGGATCGTTGTTGCCGTAGAGCTGCGCCTGATAGCCGTCGACGTCGACCTGCTGCACGGTGCGGTCGAGGAAGCTGTACACGAAGGCCTGCTGCTCGGCGGTGAACGCGATGCCGCGGGGTCCGAGGTCGGTGGCGGAGACCACCACGGTGCGCCCGCTGAACGAGCGGCCGCCGAGCTTCTCGTTGGCGGCGTCGAAGGCGGAGGAGAAGATCGAGTTGTCGAAGTTGTCGTCGGCGCGACGGGTGGGGAACGCCGCGATCCCGCGGGCGCCCTCGATGGTCGCGTAGGTGGTGGCGCCGTCCGGCGAGATCGTGACGCTGGCCGGGTAGCCCTGGATGGTGAGGCCGTCGGGGGTGACGCTGTTGGCGCTCAGGTTCACCAGCTCGGCCTGGTCGACCTGCGGCTCGCCGTCGCCTTCGACCTGCGCCACCGCGACGGTGGGGTTGAAGCGCTCGGTGGCGCTGCCCGCGTAACCGCCGCCGGTCTCGGGCGGCGGGGCGTCCTGCATGATCGGCGTGGCGACGCCGCTGTCGGGCTCGACCACAGGCGTGGTGGTGTCGAAGTACATCGCCGGGATCGCCAGATACT
This sequence comes from uncultured delta proteobacterium, assembly GCA_963803435.1. Taxonomy (GTDB): domain Bacteria; phylum Myxococcota; class Kuafuiibacteriia; order Kuafuiibacteriales; family Kuafuiibacteriaceae; genus CAWDML01. Next base: position 848,284 of record CAWDML010000003.1, read on the forward strand.
GGCCGTCGGAGCTGATGGCCGGATCGCCGGTGATCCGCATGTCGAGGGTGACCTCTTCACCGAGCTCCTCCGACGTCTGCACGACCCTCGGGAGGTGGCTGGTCGTGAGCTTGCCGTTGTCGAGATCGATCCAGCTGAAGGTGCCGTTGTACGCCGATGCGACGTACAGAATGTTCGACGGGTGGAGCGCGAGCCAGCGCGGCTCGTCGCCCACCGCCCAGCTCCTCAGCTCGGCGAGGGAGTTGGCGTCGTACTCGTAGATGCGCCCCTCGAGGCTGGCGGCGACGTACAGGCGGGTGCCCGCCTCGTTGGTGACCACGCCGAACGGCTCCGCGCCGGTGGGGATCGTGGTCTCGACGGTCAGACCGTTGCCGTCGTCCTCGAGCACCGCGACGGCGCGGGTGGCCCGCAACGTCACGAACACGCGGTCCGGCGTGCGTGCGACCCGCGTCGGCTCGCCGTCGACGGTCACCTCCACCGGGTCGCCGTCGAGCGGCAGTCGCGTCACCGTGTTCTCGGCGGAGTTCGCGACGTAGAGCGCAGAATAGTCGGTCGAGGTGGCGATCGTCTGGCTCCCGGTGGGCTGCCGTGGATCATCGAGCTGCGCTCCGCAGCCGAACAAAAGGAGGGCGAGGGCGGCGCTGAGATTCTTCATCACGTTTTCTTGGACCCCGACGGTATACCGACGATGCCGGTCGACTGGAGCCCAGGGCAAGGGTCAAACGGCCCTGTGACGTCACGCACCCGAGGCACGCTGGCCGAGGTCTTCCACCGCGCCCAGCGTCCTGCACGTCTCCGACGTCGGCACCGCGTCCTTGTCCTGGGCGGTACCGAACACCCGATCACCGGTCAGCATCGTCACGCCCAGCCAGTAGTGCTCGTTCTTGCAATGGTGGAGGCGATGGTTCCGCCAGAGTCGCTGGTAGATCGCGGACTTGGGCTTATAGCGCGTGTGCACCAGAAAGTGGACCCACTCGTAGTGGAGCGTGAGCAGCGCCCGGGCGGAGAGGCCCGTGAAGGCCAGGGCCAGGGTCGGCATGACTCCCACCCAGAACAGCGTGAGGAGTGGGATCGAGAACAGGAACGTGTGCGTCGGGATGAACAGAATGTCGATGCGCCAGGGGTTGCGATGATGGCGCCGGTGCTTCCTCGACACGTGGGGATCAAGGGTGAAGGGGCCGATCTTCCGCGGCTTGAAGTGCAGCACGAAGACGTGGATGAGCCACTCCTGGAACGGCCACCCGGCCACGATCGCGGCGACGATGACCAGGTCCCACTTCGACCAGTCGGCGAGGTAGAGCCGGACCGGCACGGTGAGCGCGACCCAGGTCAACACGATCGCGGGGCTCGCATGCCGGACGAAGAAGCGGATCGCGTCCGGGATGTTGTCGGGGCTCTGGGGCGCCGGGCCTTCCTTCGTGAAGTCGTCGATGATCGCAGCGGTCATTCCTGGTCTCCCTTCAGGCTCGCGACGTTCTCGAGCATCTCGATGAGCCGATCGCCGCCCTTCCTGATCAGCTCCCGGGCGCGCTGCTCGGCCAGCGCCGTGTCGCCGGCGAGCATCGCGTCCGCGATGGCGCGATAGCCCTGGATGTCCTTCAGCTCCTCCTCGAGCACGTAGGTGAGGAGGTGGAAGAACTTGCTGTAGGAGTCCTGAAGCGTGTTGTAGCAGAGGCGGTAGGCGACGTTGTCGGAACCTTCGACCGACAGCGTCCAGAACTCCATCGCCAGGCGCTGGACCGTTTGCAAGTCGTCTTGCGCGGCCTCCATCCGATCGACGACCTCCGCGATCTCCTCCTTGAGCGCGCGGTCGGCGCGCTTCGCGCAGAGGCGCACGATGTCGGGTGCCAGCGCGGAGCGGATCTCGACGATGCTGCGGGCAACGCGCGTGTCGATCTTTCCCTCCTCCTTGAAGAGCAGTGTGGTGAGGAGATCGAGGCCGGCGGTCCGCATGAAGTTGGCGACCTTGGTGGTGCCGCCGTGCTGGATCGACACCAGGCGCGCCTGCTCGAGGCGCTTGAGGGCTTCGCGGAGGGCGCCGCGATTCACGCCCAGCATCTCGCAGAGCTTCCGCTCCGACGGCAGCGGTGAGCCGACGTCGAAGCCGCCCTGGAGGATCTGGTTCTTGAGCTGCTCGAAGACCTCGTCCGAGAGGGACCGCCGCTGGATCGGCTTCAACGTCATCGTCCGAGAGGCTAGACGTCCGCTGGCTAGGTGGTCAAGTGGTCATACCATTGCTCCGGCGGGCGGCCGATGCTATCGGGAGGGGATGTCGCCCCGGATCACCTCGGATCTCCAGAGGATCCGGGAGGATGCGCTGTTCGACGGTTGTCCGTGGCGCACGGTCTTCGTTCACCCCGACTTTCTGGCCGCCTGGTTCGCCTTCCGGAGCGCGGCCCGGCCGGTCCTGATCCGAGACGACGCCAGCCTGGTACCCCTGGCCGCCGAAGATGGCCGGCTCGGGTTCGCCGGCGGTGGGGACGTGCCCGTCCACGGCTGGCTGGGGCGGCCGCTCTCGGGAAGCTTCGTCCTGGAGCGCGCCCTCGGGCGGAGCCCACCCACCCCTCTCGTTGCTTTTACGCCGCCGCCGGGCGCGCCGCTCGACTGGCTCGCTCCGGCGCGTTCGCTCGGCCGGCTCGCGCACGTCACGACGGAGCGGCGCCGCATCTTCACCTGCGATCCGATCCGTGCGGCCCAGCCGCTCGCCGACAAGAAGAACACCAGCCAGCTCCACGAGGTGAAGGCGCTCGGCCCGCTCGCGCTGGCGGACGCGCGCCCGGAGGACCTGCGGACGCACCTCGAATGGCACCGTCACAAACGCCACCAGCGTGGTTTGCAACCAAGCTTGCACCGTGAGCGCGCCGATCTCTACCGCCGGCTCGGTCCCGCAATCCTCTCGTCGACCGTCCTGACCGCAGGCGGGGTGGTCCTGTCGGCGATGTTGATCTACCGGGACGGCCCCCGCGCCTGGCTCGAGCTCCTCGCCGAGAACCCGGAGCACGAGCGACACTCCCCCGGGCTGCTCCACCTGTTCTTGCTGGAGCAGCGGTGGATCGGCGAGGTGACCGAGATCGACGTGACCGCGGACGACGACTGGATGCACGTGCTCGCGGAGGAGCGCCCGATCACCCGGGTGGAGCTGCTCTTCGGCCGACGGGCGCGCCTCAGACGCAGGGCGGCCGGCGCGGTCGCCCGTCTCTTCTCTCCGAGGTAGACGCGAGCGGACTCGGCGTACGAACGTAGCACGGCATGCCTTCTCCTCTGCTCGCCTTCACGGTTGCCATTCTCCCCCTCACCAAGGGTGCGGGCAGTGAAGAGTACGCCGGGCTGGGGAAGGCGCTCGCCGGGATGATCACCACAGATCTTTCCGCCGTCGAAGAGCTGCAGCTGGTCGAGCGCGATCGGCTGGAGGACGTGCTCAAGGAGATCAACCTCTCCAAGAGCGGCTTCCTCGAGGAGAAGACGGCGCAGAAGCTGGGCAAGGGGGTCGGCGCCGGCTATCTGGTCACCGGCTCGTACAGCGTGGTGGGACCGACCTTCCTCATGGACGCGCGGATTGTCGGCGTGGAGAGCGGGAAGATCGTCAAGGCGGCGAACGCCAAGGGCACGATCGAGGACTTCGTGGCGGTGGAGAAGTCGCTGGTCGAAGGGTTGCTGGACGGGCTGAGCGTCAAGCTGAGCTCCTCCACGCGGCGGAAGCTGATCGTGCAGGCGCCCACCGAGAGCTTCCCAGCGTTCAAGGCGTACGGCGAGGGCCTCGACGAGCGCGACAAGGGGCGACCGGACAAGGCGCGCGAGGCGTTCGAGCGCGCCCTGGCGATCGATCCGAAGTTCGAGGAGGCGCGCGCGGCGCTCGACTCGCTGAGCAAGCTGGTCGAGCGCGAGAAGGAGAAGGAGCGCGCCACCACCGAGAAGGTCACCGGCGAGGCACACCGCAAGATCCTCGAGGCCTATCCGGACGAGCGGAAGCGCCCGGCCTCGGCGAAGGACGACGCGGCCTCCACGCTCGGGTTCGCGCTGCGGCTGGTGGCGCTGGAGAACGAGCGTCGCTACTGCCAGCGCTACGAAGAGATGGTGCACTTCCTGGATCGCCGAAGCTGGCAGCTGCCCGAGCTCGCGCAAACGTTCCGCTACGACGCGCGCAAGGCGGGCGACGGCTTCGGGTACCAGCGGATCCCGCGCAGCCAGGGCGGTCCCGATCACCTCGCCGACGATCTCTCGGAACGCGTCGACATCATGGGCACGCTCAACGACTTCGTGGTCGACAAGCGCGGCTACTCCAACTGGGGCGACTCGGAGGGCGTGCTCGGATCGCTGCGCCGCTGCTTCCCCGCGCACAAGCAGCTCGAGGAGATCGATCGCCTGCTGGCGAAGGCGAAGAAGGCCGGCGTGCTCGACGCCAAGCTCGAGCGCGGCTATCCGCCGTTCACGCTGGGCGAGTCGCTCGAGCTGGCCTGGTGCTTCATCCGCGCCAAGCAGCTGGGCGCCAACGCGGAGCTCGAACGACGCACCAAGCACCTCCTGAGTGGCCGCCCCGAGGGCGACCCGATCCGGAAGCAGATCCTCCAGGAGATCGAGAACCTCACGCGCGACGCCAAGCAGTGGTCGGACCATCAGGCTCGCCGGCTCGGTCAGCCGCGCGAGTCGCTCGAGCGCGCGATCCGCGGCGTCGCCGCGCAGGATGAGAAGGTGGTGACGATCACCGGGCCCACCTGCGCCCCGCTCGTGAAGTCGATGAAGACGCGTGCGGACGGCTGGGTGGTGCGCGAGCGACAGCTCGCCGACGGTGACGACCAGGGCCGCGAGTACCTCCTCGACGAGGCCGGGATGGTCTTCGGCCCGCTCCGCGACATGGGTTGCCTGGTCGGCGTCCCGGCGCGGTTCGCGAACCTGGAGCAGCTGATCCGCCACGAACGCGACGCGCACAAGCGGGCGCTGCCGGGCGCCGCGCAGGATCAGATCTGCATCTCGATGCTCGGCGCGAGCGATCGGATGGCGTGGGATCAGATGCTGAAGATGATCGACACGTATCCGGAGCAGGCGGGGGCGATGCTCGAGGGCATCCTGATCACGCGCTACACGTTGCTGTCGAACAAGTGCGTGGATGATTAGAGGCGGGCGTCAGAACGAGATCAGCTCCACGTCGAACACCAGCATGCCCTTGGGGGCGCCGGGGCGTCCCTGGTACGCGAGCTGTTCGGGGATCCAGAAGCGCGTCTTTTCGCCGACCACCATCAGCTGCACCCCCTCGGTCCACCCGGGGATCACGCGGTCGAGCGGGAAGGTGGCGGGGCGTCCGCGCTGCACCGAGCTGTCGAACATCTTCCCGTCCGTGGTCCAGCCCGTGTAGTGCACGGTGACCGAGTTGGTCGACTTGGGGTGCTCCTTGCCGGTGCCCTTCTGGAGGACCTTGTACGCGAGGCCGCTCTTCGTCTTCTTCGCGTCCTTCGGGGGACCGGCGACATCGGGCGGCGCCGGGATGGGCGCCGGGGCCTTGAAGACGTGGAGGAGCTCGACGTCGAAGACCAGCATGCCGGCGGGGAAGCCGGGGCGGCCGCCATAGGCCAGGCTCTCGGGGATCCAGAGGCGGCGGGTCTCGCCCTCCTTCATGAGCTGGAGGCCCTCGGTCCAGCCCGGGATCACACCCTTGAGGGGGAACTTGACCGGCTGGCCCTGCTTCTTGGAGCTGTCGAACATCTTCCCGTCGGTGGTCCAGCCCGTGTAGTTCACCTCGACCTGGTCGTCGGCGGTGGGCTGGGCGCCGTTGCCCTCCTTGAGGACCTTGCTCGCCAGCCCGGAGTCGGTCTTCGAGGCGTCGGCCGGGGGCGCCGCCACGTCGGCCGGAGGCTTCGCCCACTCGGGCTCGGGCGCTTTGGGCGCCTGCATCGGCGGTGGCGGCGGCGGTGGGGGCTGGTTGTCCGGCTTCGGGGCCGCTCCGCCCTTGTCGCAAGCGAAGAGCGGGATCGCCAGCAATAGCGCGAGTTTCTTCATCGGGCCGCGACCCTATCCCACTCACCGGCGAGGCGCTACTAGGAGCGTGTAGCGCGTAAGCGCTCACGCGACCCCGGTCCCGGTCCCGGTCCGGGTCCCGGTCCCGGTCCGGGTCCCGATTCCTGCGGCCGTAGACCGCCTTGCCGTCGCGCGTTTGCAACTTGTCTCGCATTCGCTTGCGAGCGAGCGAGGCAGGTGTGGGCTCCGAAGCTGATGAGGACGGACTCGACGCGTCTTGGTTCTGTTCGGGTCCAACAGCGATGTGGGCATCGATCTGATTGTTGTCGCAGAATTCGATGTTGGTCGCGCTCAGATAGCCGTTGTCTGCCGTCATCTTCCGCGGAGCATCGCCGCAGTTGCCGAACACATCACGGAGCATCGGGACGAGGTGTTGCTGATCAGGTGCCTGGTTGCTGACCCCTTCGGCGACAATCACCTGAGCGTGCTCATCTACGACAACTTGGGCATTGTAGGCCTGGAGGTACGCTCCCTCCTTCAACATGATCCTGCTGCCTGAGTCGGTGAAGTTCCTCTGAGCGTTGGGCCTCGGTGTGCCGTCCACATTTGCAGGAACGCGATGATGCGGCCATCCATCATTTCGTTCAGTTGGGTCTGGGGATGGGGATGGTTCGAGCTGGTCAGCCTGCGCTCTTGCCTTCTCGGCTCGAGTTCTCGCTCGCTTCTGCTCCACCAGATCCACAAGAACGCACGCCGGGCTGCATGATCGCCATCGGGACCGGGACCGGGACCGGGACCCGGACCGGGCTCGCGGTAGCGCTACACGCTCCTAGCCCAGCACGCGGAGGCTCCACTCGAGGACGGCGCCCAGGCCGATCAGGATGGCCCCGGCGGCGAGGCGGCGCAGCCCTCGCCCGGGATGGGGGCGGGCACCGAAGCGGATCTCGTGGATGCGCTCCGTTTCCATGTCGAAGAGCAGCAGCCCATCCGCATCGAACGCGTGGGCGTATTCGAACAGCTGCCTGCGCGTGCTGCGCGAGGTGGGATCCGGTGCGACGCGGCCGGTCTTCACCTCGGCGATGAACCGGCGAAATCCCCGCTCGAGGAGCATGTCGGCGCGAACGTCGAGCGTGTGGGGCTGGCCGTCGACCCGGACCGTGACCTTGCCGGGGACCTGAGTGGCGAGGACGCGAAAGCCGGCGCGGCGGGCGACGACGACGGCGCGGGACTCGGCGGCGAGCCCGCGCCGGAATCGCCAGCGGCGGGAGGCTCGGCGGATCGTGTAGAGGAGGAGCAGCGCGATCGCGCCGCCGGCGATCAGATCACGCACGGGGAGAGTTCACTCCGCGCGCGGAGACGGTGCAACTTTCCGGACCGGGGCTCGAACCCGACGATCGGAAGCGGCGAGGGCGTTTGGAGGTCGGCTGGGGAACCGGCGCGCCCCCGCCGCTATCCGACCGCCGGACGCTACACCGTCATGGGTGATCTAGAGGAAGACGATCGACGCGACCAGGCACCAGGCGCCGAGTCCGAGACCGGCGAGCCCGAGCGTGCCCTGGTACGGCGAGATCTTCGCCAGCGTCTGATCCATCTTTGCCTGCGCGGCCGGGTTCTTGATGAACGTCTTGGCCGTGCCGACACCGAGCAGGATGCCGAGTCCGAGCGTGATCACCGAGGTGGCGAGCCAGGTGGCCCACCAGATCGGGAAGGTGGTGAGAAGGTTCAGCGCAAGGACCGCACCGATGATGCCCCACGCGCCCCAGAACGCGGAGACCACACCCATCCAGCCCTGAAACGGCGTCAGCTTGTCGAGCACACCCTTGAGCTCCGGCTTCTTGCCGATGATCAAGTTCGGGATCGCAAGGGCGCCGAGAACGATGAGCCAAATTCCGTAAAACAAAGTCGTACCTCCTGGCGTAGCGGACGCTCCGCTCAGTGCGAAGCGTCGAGCCCACAGACGGGCGCTGAGGACGGCTTATTCACACTCGGGGTGAACTTTTTTTTGACGCTCGACGTCGTGCGTTCATTCACGTGGCGGTCATCACGAACACGTGGTGGGTCCAGGGCGCCAGGTCGAGGTAGAGGCCGGTCGACGCCATCTCCTGGCCGTTCCTCAGGTAACGGGCGTCCGACAGGCGATCGTGGAGCGCCACCGGCGTCGCGAAACCGCCGACCGTGACGTACCCCTGCGCTCGCTCCGGACCGTAGTTCACGGCGATCAGCGTGTCGCCGCGCCGGAAGACGATCAGCTGCTCGGCAGCTCCCGTTGTCCGTCCAGGCCGGCCGCGGGTCGCAGAGCCAGAAGTCGGCGGCGCGCAGCGGGAGCAGCGCCAGCAAGGCCTCGTAGAAGCGCGCGATCTCCGGATCCGCCGGCTCTTCGACGCGCCGGGCCAGGTGGACGTTGGTGTGGACGTTCCTGCCCTCCAGCTGGCCTTCGTGCACGAAGATCATCCCGGGGAGGAAGAACGCGATCACCATGGCGGCGCGGTGGACCTCCGGCGGAAAGGTGCAGGCCGCCCGGGGCTCGTCGTGGTTCTCGAGGAAGCGGACCAGCTTCGTTTGAAACGAATGATCGCCGAGCAGGTGGAGCCGCACCGCGGTCGGATCCCGCGCGGCCAGTCGATCGTACAGGATCTTGTCGTACGTGAGGTCGAAGCCCTGCTGCTGCAGCTCCCAGTGGAGCGAGTAGGTCTCGGCGACGAAGGTGAAGGCCGCGTGCTTCGCCTTCACCTCGCGGATCGCGCGCGGCCAGAGCTCGAGCGCGGGCCCGCCCCAGTGGCGCTCGAAGACCTGGGGATGGACCAGCATCGCCATGTCACAGCGGACGCCGTCGCATCGGTTCGCGATCTGCTGGAGCTCGCCGATCATCGCCTCGATCAGCGCCGGGTTGCGGTAGTCGAGCTGCCGGGTGTCGACCCAGCGACCGCCCGAGTCGCCGCCGTGGGCCTCGCCGACGAAGTAGTCCGGGTGCTCCGACACCCACGGGTGGTCGAGCGCCGTGTGATTGGGGACGAAATCGAGGATCAGTCGGAGTCCCCGCGCGCGCAGCCGCTTGCGGAGCGAGGCCAGGGCCGCGTCGTCGCCGAAGTCCGAGTGCACGCGATACGCCGTGATCGCGAAGGGCGAGCCGCAGACGTCGTGGTCCGTCCAGCCGGGGAGGTCGTGGTCGTAGCCCGCGCGCAGGCCGGGATCGGTCCGCGACACGCGACAGCCGGCCTCGCCGGTCTGCCAGACGCCGAGAAGATAGACCCAGTCGAAGCCGAGCGCGGCGATCCGATCGAGCAGCGCGTTGGGGACGTCGGCGAGCGTCGCCGGCCTCCCGAGCGCGCGCGAAAGCTCGCCGAGCATGATCCGCGTGTTGAGCTGGTAGAGGGCGCTCAGTTCTTCCCCTCGCTGTCTGCGATCATGCGCCGCACGCGCGCCGCGTCGGGCGCGTCGGGGGCCAGCTCGATGTAGCGGCGGTAGTGCGCGAGCGCCTGCTTGGTGTCGTCGATCCGCGCGTAGAGCACACCGAGGCTCCGGTGGCACCCGGCCGAGATCGGGTTGAGCTCGAGGCACGCCAACAGGAGCGTGCGCGCCCGATCCACGCGACCCGCCGCCAGCGAGGTCTCGGCCTCGTTCCCCAGGTCGCGCGCCAGCGTCTTCAGCTTCGGATCGAGGGCGGGCGGCGGGCTGGCGGCGAGCGTGCGCGGCGGTGGCTCGGGGATCCTCTCACCGGTGGTGTCGGCGATGATCTTGCGGACCTGGGGGGCGTCGTCCGCGTACGGATCGAGGGTCACGTAGACCTTGTAGTGGTGGATCGAGCGGGCGAGGTCGTCGGTCTTGGCGAACAGGACTCCGAGATGCCGGTGGCAGCTGGCGGTGTTGGGATCGAGGCGGACGCAGGTCTCGAGCTCGCGCTGGGCCTCGGCCAGATGGCCGGAGAGGTAGAGCTGGACGCCCTTCTTCTCGTGCTCGAGCGATGCGGGTGTTGCGATCAGCAGGAGGGTGAGGAGCTCCGGTCGCATCGGGCGGATGATGCCACGAGGCTCCGCCGTCGTGCGAGCCCGACCGCCAACGCGAGACCTGCCAGGAGCAGCCACGACCACGAGCCGCCGCGGCTGGCGGCGCCGGTGGTGTTGCAGCCGCAGCCGCCCGCGTCCTGGCTGAGCCCCGGATTCAGGTCGTCCGGCGTCTCGCACGAGGTGTCCCCGGCCGGACAGGTCGGGTTCGGGTCGGGCATCATCATCATCGGCGTCGGCGTGCAGTTGCTCTCGCAGCCGTCGCCGTCGGCGCCGTTGCCGTCGTCGCACACCTCACCGGGATCGACCTTGCCGTCGCCGCAGGTCGGCGCCTTGGGCGTGATCGTGCAGTCGTTCTCGCAGCCGTCGCCGCCCGCAGCGTTGCCGTCGTCGCACTGCTCGCCCGGATCGACGTTCCCGTCGCCGCAGCGGGCGGGCGGGGTGACGTCGTCGAAGGCCACGATGCAGAAGTCGTCGATCGTCCAGCCGCCGAACTCGAGGCCGGCGTCGGAGGTGAGCCGGAAGTCGACCTGCACCTTGCCGTCGCATGATCGTGTTCGAGAGATCGACGTCCTGGAACCGCCACTCGCCGATCCTGGTGATGCGGTGGCGCCGCCGTTGCCGGTGGTCAGGTTGGTCCAGACCGGCTGGCCGTTGGCGAGGATCGTGCGCCTGGTCGAAGTTGCCGTCCTCGACGTTGAGCCAGCGGCGGTACTGCAGCCGCACGTTCGTCGTGGCCCAGACGTCGACGGCCGGGCATGGAGCGCGTTGGTCTTGTTGGACTGATAGAGGCCGTTGTAGTTGCCGCCGCCGAGGTCGTTGCCGTAGACGCGCTGCCCGGAGAACGCGCGATCGGGATCGCCGCTCCCGGCGGTGCCCTGCGGCGCGCCCCACTGCCAGTCGTCGGCGCCCTCGCGTCGTCGCCGGCGATCAGCTCGTGCGTCCAGCCGTCGGGAGCGGGGTCGCTCTCGAAGTCGGTGCAGTACAGCATCGACGACGTCGCCGACGAACAACTCGTACCACGGGTCGGCGGGGTTGTCGGGGAAGCGACGTGTCGCCGTTGGCGAGCGTGACCTCGACCCGGTACTCGCACGACCGCGCCCGGGCGCCTGCGCCGGGATGTCGGCCGAGAAGCCGCCGGTGACCGCGCCCATCGTCATCGTGCCGCCGGTGCCGGGATCGGATCGCGCAGCGCGCCACTCGAGCGTCGCGCTGCCGATCGCGATCGCCGGGGCACTCGACGTCGCGCATGCCCAACGGCAGATGGACGGTGAAGCCGGTGCGCTCGGGGAGGCCGAGCGGCGGGCCGACGGTGCTGGGATCGGCCAGGCCGTGGGCGGAGAACGCCTCGTTGATCGCGCACAGGTTCGGCGTGCCGTTGGCGAGGTCGCCGTCGTCGTCGTCGGCCGCCAGGACCTCGACGTAGATCGAGGGGATGTCGACCGCGCTCTGGAAGATCGCGTAGAGGACAGTGATCGGTGTCAGCTCGACGCCGGCGTCGTCGCCCATGCTCGCCACCAGGAGCTTGCGGAGATCCCACAGCGCGCCGCCGATGATCAGGCCGGTCTCGTGTGGACTCGCCGGATGTCGTCGGGCCAGGTGGCCTCGACCTGCGCCGGATCGAGGTGGCGCAGCGGACGGTCGTCGTAGAAGAAGCCGCGGCCCATGCCGGGTCGTCGGTGGTGGTGGCCGACAGATAGTCGGCTACGCCCTCGGAGAGCGAGGTGTCGAAGTCGCCGACGCCCTCGATGATCGCGTGGGCGTGCAGCGAGTGGCCGAACTCGTGATAGACGACGTCCGGCGAGGCGGCCGGTGTTCTCGCACTGCTGGCTGGCCTGGAAGAAGTTGGTCCCGACGCCGTCCGAGAACGCGTTGCAGGTGTCGTTGATGTTGACGGTGACCGGCACGTGGTCGGTGAAGAGCCATGTCATGTCGGGGGCGATCAGCCGCGCCCAATCCTTGACGTGGTTGGTGGCGACGAACGCGATCACCTGCGAGTCCATCATCTCGTCGGAAGAGACGTCCCATACATGAGACTGGCCGTCGTCGAGGGTGAACTGCTCGCTGGCGTTGGGGCCGGAGTCGTTGACGACGACCACGTCGGTGCCGCGGGCGTGCGCCGTGACGGTGGCCGGCCCGCCATCGGCGAAGCTGAACACGCCGGCGGCGTCGGCGGTGACGTTCTGTGTTCCAACGGTGAGCTGGGCCCGCTCGGCCGGCTGGTCCAGTCGGGTGGCCCCAGGCCAGCGCTCGGGCGAATTGAAGAGGACTGTCCCGCTGGCGAACATGAGCGTCTGCTTGCGTGCGATCGGCCGGCCGCTGAGCGCGTCGAGCCAGACCGACCAGCGGCCGATCGGATCCCGGCCGTCGACGGTCACCTGGAACACGCCGTGGTAGGTGATCGAGCCGTCGCTCCTCACGATCGGGAGCACGTACGGACCCTCAATCGCGGGCCGCGACTCGGTGCGCGAGCCGAAGTCACCGGCGATCCAGCGCTCCGCCTTGGCCCGGAGCGAGGCGGAGGGCGCAGCCTTGGGGAGCTCGACGCGGACGTTCGGAAACGCCTCCGAGCCGATCACAATGATGCGATCGTTCTTGATGCGGACGCTGATCTGTCCGCCGAGCACGCGCGTGCCTCGATAGCGCTGGACGAAGCCGAGGGCGCGGACGCCGCTCGCGGCGTCGAGGTGGTTCGAGACCGCCTCGAAGTCGTCGATTGAGGTGCCCGGCGCGATCAATGGGAGCTCGCCGGAAAGCAGCGTGCGGGCGGCGGCCTCGGCGATCTTGGGGTCGCCGCTGGCGCCTGGTACCGGAACGCCTTCTCCGAAGATCCGGGCCGGCACCCCGCGGTCGAGGTCCCAGTACGCCTGCCAGCGCCCGCCGTGGCGGACCAGGAAGCTCTGCCACTCCGCGGCGCGGGCGGACGGCGTCTCCCAGCCGACGTGCGGCTGAATGCGGGCCTTGAGCCCGGAGGCGACCTGGATCTCCTCCTGTTGATCGAGATGTCCCGGCTGCTCGAACGCAAAGCTCGCCGCCGGAAGACTGAGCAAGAGGCCGATCGCGAAACCGCCGACTCGCCGCACTTTTACCTCCCGTGTGTTCCCGTCCCGAAACCCATTGATATCACGCGGGGTCCTGCTCCATGCTCTCCGGCGAGGGGACGTCACCCGTGTGACGTAGCCGTTCACCCTCACCGAAGGAGCCGAGATGGTCGCATCGAAACGCAGCTTGCAGATCACGATCGGGGCCGTCGCCCTCCTCGGGATCGCGGGCGCAGCCCGGGCTGAGCAGAAGCGAACGCTGATGTCGAAGACCTACTTCGTCGACCGGAAGTATCGCTCGATGAAGGGCCCCCAGAGCACGCAGGAGTTCATGCTCGGCGACGCCTCCAAGCCGGAGCTGGTGTGGGTGACCGGCTACGAGGCGGTGATGGTCGGCAAGGATGGGGACACGCCGATGCCCCAGGACTTCATGTGCCACAGCAACCTCGACGTCGATCCGATGAAGCACCGCGACCTGATGGAGGTGGAGCCGGGGATCTCGGGCCGGCTCTTCACGCTCTCGCAGGGCCAGCTCGACATCGAGTTCCCCGAGGGCTTCGGCATCCCGCTCCTGTCGAACGAGCCGCTGTCCCTCACGACGCAGGTGCTCAACCTCAACGAGGAGGGCAAGACGTTCGACGTCCGCCACAAGGTGACCTTGCACTACGTGCGCGACGCCGATGGGAAGGGCATGAAGCCCCTGTTCCAGAAGAGCGCCTACGGCCTCAAGCTGCTCGAGGGGAAGGACGGCTTCTACGGGGAGAAGGCCCACGAGGACGAGCACCACGGCCCCGGCTGCATGGAGGGCTCGAACGCCTCCAGCCACACCTACGACGATCAATACGGGCGCAAGTTCACGGGCCACTGGGTGGTACCGCCCGGGCGCGAGGTCAACCACACGCCGGTCACCAAGCTCCTGTCGCTGCCGTACGACACCACCGTCCACTACATCGCGGTGCACCTGCACCCGTTCGCCGAGTCGCTCGAGCTCGTCGATCTCACCGACAAGAAGACCGTGTTCAAGAGCATCGTCCGCTCGACGCCCGGACGGATCGGGATCGCGCACGTCGACTACTTCTCCAGCGTCGAGGGCGTCATGATGTACGACGATCACGAGTACGAGCTGATCAGCGTGTACAACAACACGACCAAGGAGCCGCAGGATTCGATGGCGGTGATGTACCTCTACTTCCTCGATAAGAAGTTCGAGAAACCCGACGCAGGGCAGCTGGCGAAGGCCGCCAAGAGCAAGTGAGCGGCTGGCGCGAGGTCACCGCGCGCGTCGCCGAGGTCTGCCGGGAAGGCGGGCTCGACGTCGTCCATCCTTTTCCGCGGGAGGCGCAACTCGGGATCCTCATCGGCAACACGCGGGCGCTGTGGCCGGCGCTCCTGGCCGCGGCCGATCCGGAGGCGAAGGATCCCCTCGACGCGCATGTGACCGCCGTGATCGCCCGGGCGCTGGCGCCGTTTCCCCACCGCGTGCGGTACGCCCACGACCCGATCCCGGAGTTCGTCCCGATCCAGCGGATCGCGGAGGAGAGCGGGCTGGCGCGGCGGTCGCTCTCGCAGCTCTCCATCCATCCCACGTACGGGCCGTGGATCGGCCTGCGGGCGGTGGCGACGATCGAGGTCGAGGGGCTGCCGCCGCCGGCACCGCCGCCGGTGTCACCGGGCTGCGAGGGCTGCGAGCTCCGGTGTCGGGCGGCGCTCGACGAGGCGCTCGAGTCGGGTGGCTGGCGGCGCTGGCTTGCGGTGCGCGACGCGTGCAACGTGGGGCGGGAGTGGCGTTATGGCGAGGATCAGATCGCGTATCACTACACGAAGGATCGGGAGGTTCTGCGTCGCGCCGTGGTAGAGGTCCGGCGTGGAGCTCGATCGTCTGGCTGAGCTGACCGTCCTCGATCCCGCGGGCCAGGCCGTGCGCGTGGGAGACCTTTGGCGCGAGCGACCCGCCGTGATCGCCTTCATCCGCCACTTCGGCTGACTGTTCTGCAAGCAGCAGGTCGCGCAGTTGCGCGACGCGCACCAGGACATCCGCGCGCGGGGCGGCGAGCTGTTCGTGATCGGCAACGGCCCGCCGTACTTCGCGGAGATCTTCAAGAGCGATCTGAAGCTCGAGGCTCCGCTCTACACCGACCCGTCGCTCGAGACGTACCGGGCTGCCGAGCTCAACCGCGGCGTGGCGGCGACCGTCGGGCTCGGCGCGCTGAAGAATGCGTTCGGCGCGTTTCGCCAGGGCTTCCGTCAGACGGGCACGAAGGGCGATCCGTGGCAGCTCGGCGGCGTGCTGGTGGTGTCGCCCGACGGGCGTGTCCTCTATCGCCAGGCCAGCGAGGTCGCCGGCGATCACCCGCCGGTGGAGGCGGTCATGACGGCGCTGACCTCGAACCGGTCGAGCTCGTAGACCTTGTAGGCGCGCTGGATGACCGGACGCGCCACGTTGCGGACCGGCACCCCGCCGGGGGTGAAGCCCCGCTCGATGCCGCGGTGCGCGTGGCCGTGAATCGCGAGCGTGCAGTCGCAGTCGTCGATCACCTCTCCCAGCATGTACGAGCCGAGGAACGGATAGATCTCGAGGCGCTCGCCGTGGACGGTCCCCTCGGTCGGGGCGTAGTGGAGCAGCGCGATCCGAGCGTCGCACTCCAGGCTCGCCAGCGCAGTGCACAGGCCCGCAGCGACGTCCTTCGTGTGGCGGATGAACGCCTTCATCTCCGGCTCGCCGAACTCGGAGCCGCAGGCGCCGAGGAATCCGCCCCCGAAGCCCTTCGCACCGCCGATGCCAATCCGCTCGCCGCCCGGGAGCGCGACGATCGCTGCCTCGCCCTCGAGGACGGTGACGCCGATGTCTTCGAGGAGCGCGCGGATCACGGTCTCCTCGCCCGAGTGATAGTCGTGATTGCCGAGCACGGCGAACACGGGCACCTCAATCCCGGAGAGCTCGCCTGCGAGGATCGAGGCCTCGGCCCGGTCGCCGTGCTGGGTCAGATCGCCGGCGAGCAGGAGGACGTCGGCGTGCTCGGCGAGCCCCTCGAAGGCCGGCCGGATCTTGCCGGAGTGGTCGAGGCCCACGTGGAGATCACCGACGGCGGCGATTCGGGCTAGTGGAGGCGCTCCGGCTCGGGCGGTTGATCGAAGGTCAGAACCCATAGCCGATTGACCACCTCCATCCCCTCGGGGGCGAGCTCTCTCGCGACCAACTCCGCGGCCTCGCGCCGCTCGACGGTCTCGACGGCGCCGATCAGGTACAGATTGCTCGACACGATCTCGACCTGGATTCCCAGGAGGCAGCTCCTCCGATCCTCGGCGAGGGCCTGCGCGACGTGACCGGTCAGATAGTTGATGCACTCGCGATGCACGGGTCCTCCTCACCGCCCATAGACGTCCTCGAACAGTCGCCGGATGATCTCGTTCGGTACGAACAGATCGAGCGAATGGGCGTAGATCAACAGGCTCAACACACGGCGCGGCGCGCGTAGGGCGCGAGACTGGAGATAGTCCCAGTCGATGTGTCCGCCCGCGATCAGACCGAGCGCGTCGTGCCAGTGGCGGGGGCCGCACTCGTCGTGCACGACCGCCTTCATGATCAGGAGATCCTCAGGCGGAATCATACGCACGCGCATGCCGTGAAGGCGGGTGTCCACCACGCGCTCGAGCATCTCCGGATCGAGATAGATCCCCCCGGTGGAGCGAAAGATCACGTCGACCATTACGCCGTGCTTGAAGGCCTTGTAGATCCAATGATGGTCGGTCAGCTCGGTGCGAAAGTCGCGCTTGGCGAGGACCGCCAGCGTGCGCTCTGCGTCCTCGGGGCGGACCAGGATGTCGATGTCGTGCGTCCATCGAGGGCGGCCGAAGCCTGCCGATGCGATGCCGCCGATCACCGCATACGGGAGCGCGGCCGACTCGAGCGCCTCCCCGACCTCACCGAGCACCTTGGCCATCAGCTCTTGATTGGGTCGTTCGTCTCCCTCCGTCCGAACGGCTTGCACCCCACCGTCATGGGCGGTGACCTCGGCTGGCATGGATCGCTCGGTTGCAAGCGGCACACCACGGATCGGCCGGCGAGGGGACGCCGATCGCGAGGGGCGGGTGCCGCGCTTTTCCCCAGTGTGTCATCGCGACAATGTGAATCACTGCGCAACGCTTCGGTGTGCGCGCCGATAACATCTCAGGCTCGCCGCCGTGCGGAGGTCGGGTCGGAACGACCGTAGATGTCTGTCGGCGCCGCAAGCTCTTCCTACGAACGCCGACGGATCGGTGAGGCCCCGCCCCTGGAGAAGGCGCCCACCACACTCCCGGCTCCCGAGCCACCGCCGCCGCCCCACGCGCCGCGGCCGGCCCGGAGGAAGGGTGTCTTCATGCACGCGGTCGGCGCCCTGTTCGGCCGGCGCAACGTCGGCATCGCGGTGGTCGGCGCGCTCATGGGGACCTTGGTCGGCGATACGCCCGCCATGACCGGGCGCGGCCCGCCGCCGACCGAGATCCGGATCGAGCAGAGCGTCCCGCACCGCGAGGCGTCCTACGTGGCCGGTGCCGTGCGGCAGGCGTCGCGCGCGCTGGCGCCCCTCGGGATCGATCAGTTGGACGTGCTCCGCTCGATGACCAGCGCGTCGATCTCGGTCGATGTCGACGGCGACCACCTCCTCCAGGAACCCGGCTCCTCGGGGCTGGAGATCCGCGCCGGCACCCGGATCACCGCCCGCGTCTCGCACACGGGCTTCCAGGTCACCGCCAACCCCGGCTTTCCTTGGCGCCTCCAGGGGGCGCCGGATCCGGACATCGAGGCGCTCTCCTACGACTTTGCGACGGCGCGCTTCGACGTCACGGCCTCGGGCTGGGGCCCGGACGCGATCTACGAGTACCTCGCGACCACGCAGGCGAACGAGGGCCTGGTGTCGCAGCTGCCGTCCGAGATGCAGCGTCCGGGCTTCGATCTCTGGAAGGATCCACAGATCGAGCGCCACCTCCAGACGGTGATCGATCTGCTCCGCTCCGCAGATCCCGGCACGGGCGACCAGCAGGTCGGCCGCGGCCTCTCGTCATTGAGCGTGTCGCTGTCGTTCGCCGTGCCGCACCGGGCGATCATTCCGCTCCCGGACAGCGACTATTCGGCCGAGGTGAAGGAGGGGACGTGGATCGATCTCTCGGCGAGCTTCTCGGGCCCGCTCGACGGGTCGCGCCTCGAGTCGATCACGGTGAGGTTCAGCCGTCCCCTCGAGGTGTCGCCCGGGCGCGCGCACGACAGCATGCTGCGGAAGATGGACGTCCATTCGGTCACCCTCTCCGAGGGCGGGCAGATCGATCTGGACTACGAGCTGGGTCCCGAGCAGGTGTTCGACGGCGTGCGGGCGCTGGTCGCGCTCTTTGCGATGGCCGCCGAGCACCGCCCCGTCGATCTCTCCTTCGAGCGCACCCGTATGGAGCGGCTGCGGGCCCGGGTGCAGGCGCAGATCGACGGCGAGGCCGAGCCGAAGCTGGCCCAGCTCTTGAGGAGCCACGACTCTGCGATTCCCGGGGTCTCGCTGGTGCGCCTGTTCGGGCTCGATCGCGGCGTGCCGTAGCGCGGATCACGGCAGGCGCTCCCGGAATGCGTCACGAGGAGGGATGGGCCGCCTTCCGCGCCTCCTGACTGGGCTGATCGCCCTCGTGGCACCGCGCGCGGGCGAGGCCGCCTCACTTCGGGTCCTGGTCAAGACGGTCCGCTCTGCGCCGGAGCTGGCGACGGAGGCGATGCATCTCACGGAGTCGCTCCTGGTGGCGCTCGGCAAGCGCGACGGGGTCACGGTGATCGGCGACGCCGAGCTGGATCTCTTGCTCGCGCACGAGGGGGACAAGCGCGATCTCGAGGCGTGCACGCAGGAGGCGTCGTGCCTGGCGAAGCTCGAGACGGTGGTCGACGCGGAGAAGATGATGACGACGCAGCTCGCGCGCTGGGGCGATGCGTATCTGGTCACGGTCTCACTGTCCGATCTGCGCTCGGCTTCGCTCGAGCGTGGTGAGAGCTGTCAGGGCGAGACCGTCGAGGAGGTGGAGCGCTGCGGCACCGAGCTGGCGGGCGCGCTTCTGGGCGGGAAGCTGGCGGGGACCGATGCGTTCAAGCTCGCGGAGGGCCGCCTCGAGGTGGCGGTCCTGGATCTGGAGGCGTATGGCGCAGGCGCTGAGCTCGCCAAGAACCTCACCCAGCTCCTGGCGCTCGAGCTGAAGAAGATCGACGGCCTGTCCGTGATCAGCCGCGACGAGGTGGCAGCCGCGCTGGCCTACGAGGTGGACCGACAGGTGGTCACGTGCACCAGTGACGTGTCGTGCTTGATCGAGATCGGCGGGGCCCTCGGCGTGGAGTCCTTGGTGATGGGCGCCGTGGGCAAGCTCGGCGAGACCTTCGTGATCCACCTGAAGCTCCTGCGCGCGGAGACGGGCGAGGTGCTGCACCGGGTCTCGGAGTCGTATCGAGGACCCGAGCGGCATCTCGGGCAGGCGCTCCGCTTCGCCGTCCGGCACCTGATCGGGCGGCGGCTCGAGGGCACCGGCGAGCTCTCGCTGGCGCTCGACGCGGACGGCGCCTCCTTGTCGATCGACGGGGCCGCCGCGCATCCCTTGGGCGCCGGCGCGCCGCCTGCGACGGTCTCCGCAGGAAAGCATACGCTGGTGCTGGCGGCGCCCGACTTTCATCGGCTCTCGGAGGAGTTCTACGTCGAGCCCGGAGCGACCACCACGCTCCACCCGGAGCTCGTCCCGCTCCCGCGGGCCTGGTACCGCCAGTGGTGGCCCTGGGCGATCATCGGCGCCGCCGTCGCCGCCGCCGTGACGACGTCGATCGTGCTCGGCGTCGACGCGCCCGAGAATGGTCGTGTCGACGTCCAGATCGAATCGACCGACGCTGTCCGCTTCGTCCGGCAATTTGTCCGGATTCCGGACGACCTTTCGGACGATCCCGTTCTCTTCCCGATGAAACGCTTGGCCCGGAGTCTGCTTTTCGGGTGGCCGATGAAGGAGCAACTCGACTGGCTCGCCGATCAGCTGATCCAGACCCTCTGCGCTCGCGACCCCGAGATCGCCGAAGGATTCGTACGCACCGTGGGACCGCCCGGCTATCGGCGCCTCGACTACCGCAATCGCGCGCTCGCTTACGTCCGCAGCCGGCCGAAGAAGGCCATCGTCCGGATCGACGTGCCCGGGATCTGGCGCGGGCCGCTGACGTGCAGCCTCTCCATGGCGAGCGCCAACGGATGGGCGCTCGCGCTCCGGACGGAGCACGACGTCCCCGAGGCGGTGCAGGCGATCCTGACGGCGGTCGAGCACGAGCGGCTGCGGCGCGGCTGGTCCTCGCGGTAGGGGGGGCGCTCGCAGACCGGGGGGCTCCGTCGCTCCGGACGCGCCCGTCCTGTCCAGCCGGACGGCCACGCGCGGCTGAGAAGTGGTCTCCAGTTTGCTCTGCGATCCCGCATGCGATTCGACGTCAGGAACGACCTCCGTGCCGCCAGCTTCCTGTCCGCCCTCGGATTCGATCCGCGGCAGGTCATGCGGAGCCTCTACGAGCGTCCAACGGACGGGCTCGCGGAGCTCGGCGATGCCTTCGACAACACCAGCGCCGCCCTCGGTCCGGCGGGTCTCGCCAGCCTGCTGCAGCGGGGCAACGTCGGGTCGGGCCTGGCGATGCCGTTCCCGGGGCTGCTCGACGGGCGGGCGCGTTCGCGGGGCTGGGCCGCGCCGGAGAGCGGCTTCGAGCCGGAGCAGTTTCCCCCCGGATCGGCCGGCCGTCGCCTGGCCCGGTTCTTCCGCGACGATCCGTTCGCGCGGCAGCAGATCGAGCGCCAGCTCGGCGGGCGGATCGTCCCCAGCAGCCTTTCGCCCGCCGGCTTCAGCGTGCAGCAGTTCGCCCCCGGGGCCTTTCCGGGCGGGGGCGTCGGCAATCAGGCCGCCTCGCAGGCCTACGCGATGCTCGGCGCCCTCGATCGCGCGGGGGCCTACGCCCAAAACCCCTTCCAGACGATGATGATGGGCGCGCTCGGCCAGATGGCGCTGGCGCAGGTTCAGCAGCAACAGCAGCAGCAACAGCAGCAGCAGCAGCAGAACCAGATCTTCTCGCCGTCGGACTTCCTCGATCTGAACCCCGACGGTACGCCCCGCGGCGGCACCGCCAACGCGTTCACCAGCGTCCCCGGGATCCCTTCACCGACGCAGGGTCTGTTCGGGATCGGCGCAGGCGGCGATACGGGCGCGATCATGAGCGATCCCGGGCTGACGGTGGAGGACAAGGTCACGCTTCTGATCATGCAGATCATGAAGAAGATGGACCAGGACATCGAGGCGCAGGCGAACTACATCAATTCGCTCCAGCAGCAGCAGAACGGCGGCGGCGGGAAGGGCGGTAAGGGTGGCAAGGGCGGTGCCGGCGGCGGAGCGCCCTCCATCGACGTCGAGACGATGAAGCTGAAGCGCCTCATCGACAAGCGCAGTCAGATGTTCGACATGCTCCGGCAGATCATCGACAAGTACAACCAGACCGCCAAGGGCATCATCGACTCGATGGGTCGCTGAAAGTACGACCTCCGCCCCGAGGACGACCCGCCTCATTGTGCTGTCTCCCGCGCCTCGCTTTCCGGGCGCGCTGGACCCGCGGTCGTGACACGCGCGCGCGTGCACGGTAGTCCCGACCCGTGCTCCTCTGGCTGCTGGCCGCCACGTCGACCGCGACGTTCGGCGCGCACGGCTTTGTCCTCGATCGGAGCGGCCGATATACGTCGGTGCATCTCGACGCCGAGGACCGCGCGGTGGCCGCCGGCTTCAGTAAGGGCGCGGCGATCCTCGATCGGTATCTCCAGGACGGCGCGCGCGACCCCACGTTCTGGCGGGACAGCGCGGTGGTCGACGCGCCCGGGCGCGATCGGTTCCTCGACGTCACGGTCGATGGGGCCGGCTGGATCCTCGCCGCCGGCCAGCAGGATCGGCGAGGGTTGATCGCTCGGTTCCTCCCCGACGGCCAGCCCGATCGCAGCTTCGGCGAGCTCGGGCTGGTGATCGGCCGGGACGGAGGCGCGTTCCTCCACGAGCGGGGCGGCGAGTCGAGCGATCGCTTCGACTCGGTCGACGTCGACTCGCGGGGACGGATCGTGGTGGCGGGCGTCGCCGCCGGGTTCCGGCCCTCACGGTGGAGCGAAACCTTCCTGTGCCGCTGGTTCGATCTCAAGCTGTGCTGGTCCTTCGAGGAGACGACGCTGGTGGCGCGCTTTCTCGCAGATGGACGCCTCGATCATACGTTTGCGGGCAGCGGATACGTGCTCGGGCGCGGCGGCGCGCGCTGGCACGTGGGCCCGCACGACGAGCTGCTTCAGGCTGTCGTGCTCGAGGGCGATCGGATCGCGGCCGCGGGTTGGGCCTCCGGCGAGACCTACGACGACGAGCGCACGATCGTGGTGCGCTATCTCGAGGACGGTTCGCTCGATCCAGCGTTCGGTTCCGGCGGCGCGGTGGTGAGCCGGCCCGAGTCCTTCGCAGGCGGCGCCAAGGAGGTCCTCTACGGCCTCACGCGCGACGGCGATCGGCTCGTCACCTGCGGGTTCTCGTTCGATCGTTCGCACCACATCCGGGCGCTCCTCGAGACCTACGACGCGGCTGGGACATTGATCGGGCACGCCCTCACCGATGCAAGACAGCTGGCAGACTCCGACATCGAGGACTACGTGAAGTGCGCGGTCGACGCGAAGGGGAGGGTGGTCGGCGTCGGCTTCACCGACGATGACTGGTCGTACGGAGACGAGCCCGACCGCGCCTTGATCGGCCGTCACCGTGCGGACGGCGCCCTCGACGGCAGCTTCAGCAGCTACCAGGACGGGCGATCCATCTTCGCCGTGACGAAGAACGATGGCTTCTACGATCTGGCGCTGGACGCCTCGGGTCGTGTCTGGGCGGTGGGCTCGGCGAGCGGTCGGACGCTGATCGCGCGCTTCCGCGACGATCTGACGCTCGACGGATCCCGCTGACCCTCGCCGATCACACGCCGAGAACGCCAAAGTCGCGGGCGAGCACCGAACGCCAGGCCGCTTCGTCTGCGACG
Organism: uncultured delta proteobacterium; assembly: GCA_963803435.1. Lineage (GTDB taxonomy): Bacteria > Myxococcota > Kuafuiibacteriia > Kuafuiibacteriales > Kuafuiibacteriaceae > CAWDML01. The sequence goes on from CAWDML010000003.1 coordinate 871,329, forward strand.
GGGTGCTCGGTGCGCACGCTCCCCTCCGTCACGATGAGCTGGCGATCGCGGAGGGTCACCCGTCCGATCGGCGTAAGCCGTGTGATCACCCGCTTCTGGGTGAAGTGCGATTGGGGGGAGGTCTGGTGATACGCGCACCTCTGCTGGAAGTCGGCCATCGATCGAGGCTCCTCGGTGAACGCGTACTGATCCGAGAAGTCGGCCGCGCCGGCCGCCCGCGACGCGTAGATCAGTGACCCCTCGCGGCGGGTCACGCGGTGTGCCTCGAGCCGCTGCTGCACTGGGCGGTCGTCGTCGATATCGAGCGGCCGGACGAAGGCTTCGCCGAACCCAACGTCCACGAGCCACCGCCCCTCGCAGGCCACCAGCAACGCCAGGTGATCGTGCGGCGGACTCAGCGCCCCGCCGGCGCCGAACACGCGCGCGGAGACCCGCGAGGTCGGATAGCCCATCGCCTCCAGCAAGCGCGCGAAGAGGCCGTTGAGCTCGTAGCAGAAGCCGCCGCGGCGGCGGGTCACGATCTTGTCGAAGAGCGAGGCCTCTTCGAGCACGATCGGCTCACCCCGGTGGATGTCGAGGTTCTCGAACGGCACGGCCAGCAGGTGGGCCTCCTGGAGCTCGGCGAGCGCCTGCGGCGAGGGCACGCGGGCGCCTCGGTAGGCGATGCGATCCAGGTAGCGCTCGATGTCGAAGGGCGGGCCCATGCTCAGCGGCAGGTGTGGGTTCGGTTCCGGCAGCGGTTCGAGCAGCAGTCCGCGTTCGAGCTGCACGTGCCGCCTTGCGGGTGGCACGTCGGTGCGGCGATGCAGCCGAGGCCGGGATCGCAGATCTGGTTCGGCGAGCATACGAGCGGGCTGCCGGTCCGGCAGGTTCCGGCCTGGCAGGTCTCTGCGCCGTTGCAGGCGTTGCCGTCGCTGCAGTCCGCGTTCGAGCTGCAGCCCGGGACGGCGCGATACGTCGCGACCGACGCGTTGGCGCGCGTCGACTGCCCCGAGGTGAACTCGTACATGCAGGCGTCGTCGGTGTAGTCCATGAAGTTGTTGATCGGATCGCTGCCCGGAGAAGAGCAGGTATTGCGTCCGGCGGGGCAGCCGAACGCGGCCGACTTCTCCGCGGGCGTGTCGGCGACCGAGTCGCCGCTGCCGCCGCAGCCACCCTGGAACGTGTGGTAGAGCCCGACCCAGTGGCCGGTCTCGTGGGTGAGCGTGTCGCCCTCGTCATACGGGGCCGCGCCGCCGCCGGGGACCGAGGAGTAGAGGATCACGACGCCGTCGTCCTTCGGATCGCCGGCGTACCACCACGGAAACGTCGACCACCCGAGCAGGCCGCCGCCCGGGTTGCAGGTGTAGACGTTGAGGTCGGCGGCGCCGCCCATCCTGAGCGTATTCTTCATCGAGGACTCGACGGAGGTCGAGTCGCAATGGTTGAACCAGTTGCTGTTGTCGGTGAAGTCGACGCTGGCGAGCGTGAACTGAAAGCCGGTGATCGTCCCGCCGGTTTGACCGCCGTAGGACGCGTTCAGCACGTCGATGGAGGATTGGATGGCGCCCATCGAGAGGCGGCCCGTGTTGCCGCTCGAGATCACGTGCCAGTGCACGGAGAACGTCATCGGGGCGCTCGCGGCGAACAGCTGGATCCGGGGGCGAAGGACCGCGTCGATCTCGGCGATCTCGGCCGGGCTGGGGTTTGGCGTCCCACAGTGGGCGCCGGGTACCGCCGGCAGCCGGATCTCCGGGCGCGCCGGATCCACCGAGACCGGCCGCTCCTCGGGCACGTTCGGATCGGTCCGGCGATCGCTGCCGCATCCAGGAGCGAGAAAGGCCGCGGCGAGCAGACACGAGGCGGTCGAAGTGAGTCGCTTCAAGTGGTCATCCCCCTGCGCATCGAAGTGCCACGAACCGATCCCGGCCACCATCAGCTCCCTGACGGAAGTCACCTTCGGTCGGGCCATGACCTGGATCTGATGGAGGTACGCATCAGTGCGCGCATGCTTCGTCGAGGTCGGCCGCACGCTGAGCTTCAGCGCCGCCGCCAAGACGATGGGGATGACGAGCGAGGGGTCTTTCGCGTGGTCACCGCAGGCGACTTCACGTCGCCGCTTCCAACCTTGGAAGAACAAACGTGAGCGTCGTTCCCTCACCGAGGGTGCTCTCGACCTCGATCTCGCCGCTGTGCTTGCTCGCGGTCGCGTGGGCTGCGCACAGGCCCATGCGCATCTTGGTCCGCGCGCCGCCCTCGGACCAGGCCATGTCGAACAGGTGCGCCGCCTTCTCCGGGCTCATGCCGCGACCGCTGTCGCGCACGCGCACCAGCACGTGGCCGTCCGTCGCGGTGGTCTCCACCGAGACGACGCCGGCCCCGTCGATCGCTTGAACCGCGTTCTCCAGCACGGTCATGAACGCTTGATTCAGCTGTCGGGGCCAACCTTCGATCAGCGGGACGTCCTCGAAGCGGCGCTCGACCTCGATCGTTTCCGGGATCGCCGGTTCGAGGAGCGCGAGCGTGCTCTCCAGGCCCTCTCGGACGTCGAACGCACGGCGCTCGGCGTGATCCAGCTGGGCGAAGCGCGCCAGGCCGTGCGCCACCGCCGAGAGCCGCTCCAGCGCTTGCTCCGTGGATTGCGCGCAAGACTCGAGCACCGCCGCCAGCTTGGCGACCTGGGCGCTGTCATCCTCCACCAGCCCCAGCAAGCGCTCGGTCGCGGTGGCGGAGAGCTGAGCGTTGCTCCTCAGGACGCCCAGCGGGGTGTTGAGCTCGTGTGCGGCGCCCGCGGCGAGCGTGTTCAGGAGCCCCATCTTCTCGGCCTCGAGGAGCTTCGACTGCATCGCGTGGAGCTCGACGTATCTCAGCTTGTGGATCTCGGCGTCCTTCTTGGCGGCCTCCATGGCGGCGCGCGCTTCGACCTGGGCGAGCTTGCTGTGCGCCTCCCGCTGGGAGATCTGCTCGCGAAGCGCCTGGACGCGGCGCAGATGGACGATCGCCGAGGCGAGCTCATCCTGCTGCTCCGAGAGCTCGGCGAGCGCCTCGTGCGCGGCGGTCTCGGTCACGATCGAGACCGAGTCGCCCTCGACGCGGCGAAGCGCATCGTTCAACTCGTGGGTGGCCTCGGCGAGCGCGCCCTGGTCGATCAGCAGACGGCCCAGCGCGACCTGCACGCCGGCGCCCATCACGTTCCTGATCGTCTCCGTAGAGAGGGAGTCGAGCGCGGCGCGATAGAGCCGCTCGGCCTCGGCAGGACGGCCGCGGTCGTTCTCGATCTCCGCCATCACGGTCAAGGCGGTCGCGTACGACCACTCGTTCTCGGTCGTCTCGGACACCTCGCGGCACAGCTCGGCGTACTTCAGCGCGTCCTCGCTCCGGCCCGCCAGCTTGAGGACCTTGCAGAGCCGCGTGCAGATCGCGGTCACGCCCGCGAGGTCGTGGGCAGCCTCGAAGATAGCGAGCGCCTCCTCGAGACGCTCGACGCCGGCGTCGATCTCGCCGGAGCCCGCCAGGATCCCGCCGACGCTGCTCAGCGCGTAGCCCTGCCGGATCGGATCACCGATCTCGCGCGCAATGCTCAGCGCGTCCAGCGCCAGCTCGAGCGCGACGGTCAGCTCTCCGATGTGCTCGTAGATCGAGGCCAGGAAGTCGCGGGACGCCGCACGCCCCGAAGGGTCGCTGGCCTCGTCGAACAGCCGCTTGGCCTCCTCCGCCAGACTGAACAGCGCGGTCATGCCGTCGCTGTCGATCGTCATCGCCATGGTTCGGGCGGCTCGGGCCTGACCCAGCGTGTAGCCGTGCTCGATCGCCAGCGCCCGACCTTCGCCGGCGAGCGCATGCGCGCGCGGCACCTCGTCGATGCGTAGCGCCCACGCCAGCTCGTTGAGGGCGTCGACGCGCATCACCGGATCGATCGGCGGAGCGCTCGCCGCCTCCAGGCGCGTCTCCAGCTCGAGGATGAGAGTGTCCGCCATAGCACTTCGAGTAACGCCGACGCGGATGGCGCGCCACCGTGATCCGCCGTGCCGAGGTTAGGGGAAGAGCCGGGACAGGCGCCGCGTGACCGCGGCGAAGCCGTCCTCGATGAGGGTGATCGTGGTGGGCAGGAGCACCGTCGTGAGGAACGTGGACACCACCAGGCCGCCGATGAGCACCAGCGCGATCGAGTAGTAGTAGATGCCGCCCAGCGCCGGCTTCTGGATCACCATGGGCAGCAGCCCGAGCAGCGTGGTGCCGGCGGTCATCAGCACCGGCCGCAGGCGTTCGCGGCCGCCGCGCAGCATGGCCTCCTCCCGCGGCATCCCCTCGCGCCGGTACATGTTGATGTGCTCGACCATCACGATGCCGTTGTTCACCACGATCCCGATCAGAAGCAGCAGGCCGATGGCCGCGGGTTGGTCGAAGTCGGTCCCATACAGGTAGAGCGTCCAGAAGGCGCCGGAGAGGGCGAACGGGAGCGCGATCATCAGCGCGAGCGCCTGCAGCACCGACTCGAACAGGCCGGCCATGAGCGCGAAGATCAGGAGGAGGGCCAGGAGCAGGTTGACGAAGAACTCCTCCGACTTCTCCTTGCGCTCGGTCTGCCACCGCCCGAACGTCCACGAGTAGCCGTAGGGCAGCTTCATCGTGGCCATCGCGTCCTTCACCTTCTGGATGTACTCCTCCTTGGTACCGTCCTCGTAGCGCCCGCCCACCCAGACGCTGGTGAGGCGGCTGTCGCGCTGGATCTGCTTGGGGCCCTTGGCCTCCTCGAGCTGCGCGACCGCCGCCAGGGGTACCGACTCGCCGTTGCCGCCGAGCAGGCGGAGGTTCTCGAGCTGCGAGACCGACTCGGTCTTCTGCTCGCCGAGCGCGAGCCACATCTCCCGTTCGCCGGAGTCGGTCCGGTAGCGCGGCAGGCGTCGGCCGCGGAAGGTCAGCCCCACCACCTCCGCGGGCTGGGTCGGGACGATGTCGTAGCGTGAGAGCAGTGCCCGATCGAGCCGGACGTAGAGCTCGGTGCCCCCCTCCTCGTTCGAGGAGAACGACTCGACGAAGCCCGGGATCGCGTCGAGCCGTTCGCGCGCCTCCTGGGCCAGCTCGGACAGGACCTCGGAGTCGTCCCCCACCAGCTGGAACGCGACCCGCTTGCCGCGATCCGGCCGCCAGAAGTCCCGCTCGGCGGTCACCTCGAGCTTCACGCCGGCCACCTCGGGGATCCGCTCGCGCAGCCGCTCGCGTACCAGGTTGAGGTTGTCCTCGTTCGCCTCGCCCTCCTTCAGGTACACCCGCGTGATCGCGAGGTCCGGCGCCCAGTAGCTATAGATGGACCTCGCCATGAGCTCGTCCCGGTGCGGCTCGATGGCGGCCTCCACGATGTTCACCACCTCCTCTTTCTTCTCCAGGCTGAGCGGCTCGCTGAAGGTGTAGTGCACCTGCGCGAACATGTCGGTCTGCTCGGCGTCGAAGTTCATGTCGACGTGCATGAACGGGAAGGCCGCGGAGGCGAAGACGGCGATGCCGACGACCGGGGTGAGCCACCAGTGCCTCAGGTTCAGCTCGAGGATCCGCTGATAGCGACGCTCGAGGAAGTGCATGAGCGCGCCTCGCGGCGGCGGATCACCGCGGATGAATCGCGAGGTGGCGAGCGGGATCAAGGTCTGGCTGACGAAGAGCGAGGCGAGCAGCGTGATCGCGATGGTGATCGCGAGCTCCTGCAGGACCAGGTTGAGCTGGCTTGGCTTGCTGAAGATCAGCGGCAAGAACACGATCACCGAGGTCATCGTCGCGGCGATCACCGCTGTCGAGACCTCGCGCGCACCGAGGAGCGAGGCCGTCCGTCGCTCCTCGCCCAGCTCGGCGTGACGGAAGATGTTCTCCATGACCACCACGGCGTTGTCGACCAGCATGCCCACGCCCACGATCAATCCGAGGAGCGTGAGCGTGTTGAGCGTCTTGCCCATCAGCCAGACCGCGCCGCACGTCACCAGCAGCGAGAAGGGCACGCAGAGCACCGCGACCAGGGTGCTGGTCCAGCGCCGCAGGAAGCCGAACAGGATCGCCGAGGCGAGGAGGGCGCCGATGATCCCGGTCCAGGTCAGGTCGCCGAGCGTGTTCTCGATCTCGCGGCTCTGACTGAACCAGACCAGAAAGGAGACGCCCGAGAGCTCCGGGTCGTCCTTCATCTCCGCGATGCGGGCCTCCAGCGCCTTGCCGACCTCGACGCTGTTGGCCTTCGCCTCCTGGCTGACGGTGATGCCGATGGCGAAGTCGCCGTCGAGGTGGCGGCCGTACTCGAGCGGCGGCTCCTCGTAGGTGATGTCGGCGATGTCGGACAGCCGAAGCCCGTCCGCGCGGATCGGGAGCTCCTCGATCTCCTCCAGCGAGCTGAACGTGCTGACGGTCCGGACCGCAAGGCGGTGCTCGGCGTTGGTGATCTTGCCGACCGACTGATCGAAGTTGGCGCGCTGGAGGAGGCGTTCGACGGTGCGAACGTCGACCCCGTGGTGGATCAGATCGGGGACCCGCAGGTTCACGCGCACCTGCTTGGGCTGCACGCCGTCCAGTCGGACCTGCGCCACTCCGGGGATGCGCAGGAGCGGCCGGACGATGCGTCGATCCAGGAGGTCGTAGCTGTCGGAGAGGTTCTTCGGCGAGGAGAGGCGGCCCTCGAGGATGGGCTTCTCCGCCTGGCGCGAGTCCCAGCTGTTGGTGACCGAGATGTCTCCGATGTCCTCGGGCAGATCGACCTTCACCCGGTCGAGCCGCTCCCAGACGTCGACCTTGGCGATCCGCATGTCGATCGACCAGCTGAAGTTGAGGCCGATCATCGCGCCTTCCCGATCCGCGAACGCGAACATGTGCTCGATCCCGCGGACCGTCGCCAGCGCCTCCTCGACCGGGCGGATGATGATGCGCTCGACCTGCTCCGGCGACGCGCTGGGATAGGGCACCCGCACGAACACCATCGGCTCCTCGATGTCCGGCATGAACGCCAGGGGCAGCCGCTCCAGCGCCACCGCGCCCAGGACGGTCATGCTCACCAGCATCATGAGCGTGGTGATGGGCCGCTTGACGGCCAGATCGGCGAGCGACCTCACGGCGAAGGCTCCAGCTCGTCCGGCGCGACGCGCGAGGGCACCAGCATGTACGCCGCCGGGATCACCACCAGCGTGAGCAACGTGCTCGTGATCAGGCCGGCGGTGACGGTGATGGCCAGCGGCGCACGCAGCTCGCCGCCTTCGCCCCAGCCGATCGCGGTGGGGACGAGCGCTAGGACGGTCGTCGAGGTGGTCATGAGGATCGGGCGCAGGCGGACGTGGCCGGCACGGATCACCGCCTCGAGCTTGTCCATCCCATCGCGGCGGTATCGGTTGATCCCATCGATGAGGACGATGGCGTTGTTCACCACGATGCCCACCAGCAGGATCACGCCGATCAGCACGATCACGGTCACCGTGGTGTGCGTGGCCAGCAGGACGGCCACCACGCCGATCAAGGCGAGGGGGATCGTGGACAGCACGATCAGCGGGTGGACCAGCGACTCGAAGATCGAGGCCATCACCAAGTAGACGAGAAAGATGGCGAGCCCGACCGCGAACTTCAGGCTGGCGAAGGAGACCTGCATCTCGCGGTTCTGTCCCCCGATCTCGGCGGTGAGGCCGCGGCCCCCGATGACGTCGTCGAGCACGCCCTGCACGGCGTCCACGGCGTCCCCGAGGCTCCGGCCGTCGAGGTTCGCGGTGATCAGCGCGGCGCGCTGCTGCTGGAGGCGATGGATCTCCGCGGGGCCGCGGGCGGTCCTGACGTCCGCCACGGAGAGGAGGCGGATCGGGCTGCCGTCCGGCCCGGGGAGGATCAGGCGGCGGACGTCCTCGATGGAGCGGCGCATGCTCTCCTGGTTCAAGATCCGGATGTCGATCTGGCGGTCGGTCTCCTTGAAGCGCGTCGGCACCACGCCCTGGACCCGGTCGCGCAGGGTGTTCGAGAGCGCCGCCACGTCGAGCCCGAGCGCGGCCACGCGACGCCGATCGAAGGCGACCTGCAGCTCCGGATTGCCGGCCTCGAGCGAGGAGCGGACGTCGACGAAGCCGGGGAGGCGGGACAGGCGCTCCGCCAGCACCAGCGAGCGGCGCCGGAGCTCGCCCAGATCCTCGCCGAACACCGCCACCTCGATCGGTGTCTGGAGGCTGAAGTAGGTGGGATAGCCGAGGCGGATCCGGGCGTCGGGGATCGCGCGATACTCGTCGCGGAGGCGGCTCGAGATCTGCTCCTCGACGTCGGGCTCGGTGCGGTCGGCCAGCACGAGGTCGAGCTGGGCCAGATTCTCCGCCTTGGTGTTCACCGACACTCCGCCGGAGGCCTGGCGGCTGCCGACGGTCACGAAGTAGCGCGCGATGCCCTTCTCCTTCGCTGCCAGACTCTCCATGCGCTTCGCGATCCGATCGGTCGCGGCCAGCGAGGTGCCCTCGGGCATCTGGAGCTCGTAGAAGAGCTCACCGGAGCGGAGGCGGGGGATGAGCTCGGTCTCGAGCGAGCGGACACCGGCGAGCGCGATCGCGAAGAGGCCGGCGGCCACGAAGATCGTGAGCCAGGCGCGGCGCACGGCGCCCCGGAGGAGCCGATCGTACGCGCGCGAGGCCCATCCGAGCGAAGCGCGCGCGGAGTCGGGTGCGAGGGCTTCGACCGAGCGGGCCCCGCGGGCTCCGCGGCCGCTCAACATCGGGATCACGGTGACCGCCACCAGGAGCGACGCGAGCAGGCTGATCGTCACCGTGATCGCCTGATCCTTGAACAGCTGGCCGGCGACGCCCTCCACGAAGACGATGGGGAGAAAGACCGCGATGGTGGTGAGCGTGGAGGCGACCACCGCCGGTCCGACCTCGGTCGCGCCCTCGAGCGCCGCCTGAACCGGCCCGGCCCCTTCGTGGCGCCGGCGGTGGATCGCCTCCAGGACCACGATGGCGTTGTCGACCAGCATCCCGACGCCGAGCGTCAGCCCGCCCAGCGACATGATGTTGAGGCTGACGTCGAGCCGATACATCGCCATGAACGTGGCCACGATCGAGAGCGGGATGGCGGTGGCGATGATGACCGTGCTCTTGAGGTCCCGGAGGAAGAGGAGGAGCACCAGGATGGCGAGGAGACCGCCGATCAACGTCGAGTCGCGTACCTCGCGGATCGCGCTCTCGATATAGCGAGACTGATCGAAGAGAACGGTGAGCTCGTAGCCCTCGGGCAGCTTCTTCTGCCAGCCCTGGATCCGCTCCGCGAGCGCCCGGGCGGTGAGCACGGTGTTCGCGTCGCCCTCCTTGAACACCGCGATCTCGACCACCTCCTTGCCGCCGAAGCGCGTGATCTCTTCGCGCTCCCGGGCGCCGAGCTCGACCTTCGCCACGTCGGAGAGCCTCACGATGCGGCCGCCGGAGCCCTCGAGCACGATCAGGTTCGCGATCTCGTCCACCGAGTCGAGCTCGTTGACGGTCCGGATCAGGAGCTCCCAATCCTCGCCGCGCAGCGCGCCGCCCGGAACGTTGATGTTGGCGGCGCCGACGGCGTCGCGGACCGTGGCCAGCGAGATGCCGAGCGCAGCCAGGCGCTCCTGATCGATCTCGATGCGGATCTCCTCTTCGAGCCCGCCCCGGAGCTGCGCGGCGGCGACACCGAGGACCGTCTCGAGGTCGGGCTTCAGGCGGCGCTCGGCCAGGCGGCGGACCGCCCTCAGATCGTCGGGGCCGTAGAGCGCCAGCCGCATGATCGGATCGAGGGAGGGATCGTAGCGGAGGACCAGGGGCGGCTCGGTCCCGACCGGGAAGACGATGCGATCGAGCTTCTCGCGTACGTCCATCGCGACGCTGCTCATGTCGGAGCCCCACGACAGCTCCATGCTCACCTCGGAGACCCCGGGGCGGGACACCGAGTGGAGTCGCTCGAGCCCGCCGATCACGCCGACCGCCTCCTCGACCGGCCGGGTGACCATGGTCTCGACCTCCTGCGGGGCGGCGTCCGCGAACTCGGTGCGGACGGTGAGCGTCGGATAGGAGATGTCGGGGAAGAGCTCGACCGACAGGCGCTGATAGCCGACGATCCCGAACGCGACCACCGCCAGCGCGAACATGGTGACGGTCACGGGACGCCGGACCGCGAGCTCGATCAGACCGCGCATGGCGTTGTCAGCTCTCCAGGATCTTGATGGGAGCGCCGTCTTCGAGGGAGTGCTGGCCCTTGGTCACGACCTGCTCGCCCGCCTCGACGCCCTCGAGGACCTGGAGTCGATCGCCCTCCTCGAAGCCGATCCGCACCACGCGGCGGTGCGCCTTGCCGTCGCTCGCCACGAAGACGACGCGGTCCTTCTGCTCCTCGATGACGGCGATGCGCGGCACCAGGAGGGCGTCCTCTCGCCGCTCCGTCACGATGCGCACCTCCGCGAAGTCGCCGGCGCGGATCCCCTCCGGATACTGCGAGATCTCGATGCTGACCTTCACCGTTCCGGTCGCCGGATCGATGATCGGGCTGACCAGGAAGATCTTGCCGGTGAGCTTCGCGTGATTGCTGTCCACGACCAGCTCGACCGGCTGGCCCTGGTTCAGCCGCTTCAGCTCCTTGGACGGCACGTGGACGCGCGCGATCAGCGGCTCGAGGTCCGCGATCTCGAACAGCGGCGTGCCGTTGGTGACGGTCCGGCCCACGTCCACCAGACGCCCGACCAGACGGCCGCTGAAGGGGGCGCGGACCACCGTCCGGGTGAGCTCGAGCCGCGCCAGCTCCTCCTCGGCCTGGGCCGAGGCGTAGTCTTGCTTGGCGGTGACCAGCTCCTCGACCGTCGCCAGGTCCTTGGCGACCAGGCCCTGCAGCCGCTCGTGCACGTCGGCGAGGCGCGCGGTGTGGGCGGCCGCCTGCGCGACCCGGAGGCGGTACTCGTCGTTCTCGATCTTCAGGAGGACCTCGCCCTCCTTCACCCGGGCACCTTCCTCGCGCGCGATCGACTGGACCACTCCGGTCACCCTCGCCAGCACGGTCGCCGTCTTCTCCGGCTCGAGGGTCGCCGTCGCCACGTAGAAGCTGGCGATGGAACCTCGCTCCGCCGCGACCACCGCCACCGGCGCGGGGGGGCCGGCGGGCTTCCTGTCCTTGGGCGGCTCGTTGGTGGAAGCACCGACCTGCTCGCAGCCGAGCAGCGTCACGAGCGCGAGGAGCCCGGATCGGTGCATTCTCAGCGGAACCATTCGACGGCCGCCATGATGCCCGATGGAATCAGGTCTGCCCATGCAGGAATGAGCCTGCAGTTTGCCTTCTGATCCGCCGTGGCCGAGCCTTCCGCCGCGATGCACGCGCTGGCTCTCGTAGCGGCTCTCACGGCGTCTTCTCCAGGCGGACCTGCCGAGCCGCTCACGCTGGAAGACGCGACCAAGATTGCGCTCGAACACGCGAGCGAGATGGTTTTGGCCCGCGAGGACGTCATCCTCGTCGACGCCGAGTTCATGTCGGCCCTCTCTGCGATCCTCCCGCGCTTCGATCTGAACCTTTCGGCCGGAGAGTTCTTCGCCGGGAAGCGGATCATCGAGTCGCGAAACCCGGAGCCGGTCATCCTCCCCACGGAGCTCCCTCAGGTCACCTTCGGTCCCTACCGCGACGCGGTGACCAACAACTACAGCAATCCGGATCTTTCCCTGGGCATCACCGGGCGCCAGCTGATCTACGACGGCGGCCGGTGGTGGAACGTGCTCGATCGCGTGTCGGCGGTTCGCACGCAGCGCAACGCCGCCCTCGTCGGCGTCGAGAACCAGGTGAGGGCCGGCGTCGCGCGGACCTTCTACGGGCTCGAGAAGGCTCGCCGCGCCATCGAGACCCTGCGCGAGCAGCTCGCGTACGACCAGGCGCAGATCGAGCGCGCCCGCTCCTTGTACGAGGCTGGCCGCGGTCGCCGCGCCGACACCGCCATCGCCGAGCGGAACCTCGCCGCCGACGAGGTGACCCTCCAGGACTTCCTGCTCTCCGAGGCCAGGGCCCGACGCGCCTTCAACCTCCAGCTGGGGCGCGACCCGCAGACACCCGCTCGGCTCTCCATCTCGCCGGCCGTCGTCTCCATCACCGACGAGCTCCCGCCCCGGTTCGTCCCGGCCACCGAGGCGCTCCTCTCGATCGCGCTCGCGAGCCGGCCCGAGCTCGAGGACATGCGTGCCCAGGTGCGCGCCCGCCAGGAGGAGGTCGACATCGCCGGGGCCGACGACTGGCCGGTCGTCGGGCTCGAGAGCAGCTATCAGCGAAGCAGCCGCCGTCCCGATCGCGTGTTCAACAACCCGTTCGAGAACTACATCGCTACGGTGCAGGTCGCGATCTCCTGGAACCTGTTCCAGGGTCTCGGGACCAAGGCCGCCGTGGAGGCGGCGCTGGTCGCGATGCGCCGCCAGGTCGAGGAGCTGGCGCGGCTCGAGCGCGAGGTGCGGGCCGACGTCGAGGATCGCTCCCAGGAGCTCGCCCGCCAGCGCGCGGTCTACGCGCTGGCCCGCCGCCAGATCGCCTCTGCTGACGAGGCGGTCGGTCTGGCTCGCGGCCTGTTCGCGGCCGGCCGCGGCACTGCGCTCGAGCTCCGCGATGCAGAGCTCGGCCTCACCGAGGCCAAGCTGACGGCGCTCAACGCGCGACTCGATCTCGAGGTGGCGTTCGTGGATCTGGTGCGCGCGGTGGGCACCGCGGACTGGAGTACGGCGCGATGATCAGAGCCGCGGTGCGAGGATCGGATCGAGGACCGCCTGCTTGTCGGTGTTGACCGTGATCCAGTCGTCCTGAAGGATACCCCCGGTGTCGCCCGAGTTCGGGTTCAGGCACCAGTAGGCGAAGCTGAGCGAACGCGTCCCGAGGTAGCCGGCGAGCGACGTCAGCCAGAGTCGATCGGTCTCGGTCTGATTCCGCGTCCCGAACTCTCCCAGCCATACGGGCGCCGTCCCCTCGGCCGCCAGGTAGCCCCAGTACTGATCCCACACCGAGGGCAGGTTGCTCGGATAGGCCGGATCGTTGAACCAGGTCTGCTGATACACGCTCGCGGGATAGTCGTGCGGCGAGTAGACGACGCGGTCCGGGACGTCCAGCCGGACCGGGTTCGCGCCAGCGCCGGAGAGATTTCCACCCCACCAGTAGTGCGTGGTGCCGACCGTCTCCACGCCCTCGACGAAGATCAGCCAGTCCGGATTGACGGCGAGGATCGCGTTACCGCCCCGTTCGGCGGCGAGGCGCCAATCGGTGGCGAGGTTGCCGTCGCCCCAGGTGGCCGAGCCGTGGGGCTCGTTGTGCAGATCGGCGCCGATGACCGTCGGGTCACCTCGGTATCGGCTCGCCAGCATCTGCCAGTCGGCGATCCAGCGCGACTCGGGATACTGCGCCGTGTACCAGAGCTCGGATTGGGAGCCTGCGTCGGGACGGTGGCGGTCGAGGATGATGCGCAGGCCGCGCGTACCGGCTTGCTGGATCAGCGCGTCGAGGATCTCGACTCCGCTCTTGTCGCGAAGGTCCGGGTTCGCCGTGAAGTCGATGCCGTTGGGCGTCGAGCCGGCGTCGAACAGCTGGCTGGAGAACGGGACGCGGACGACGTTGTAGCCGAGCGATGCGATCTGATCGAGGTAGCTGCCCAGGGAGCGCGGTTGCCACAGACCGTGCGGGGCGTAGTTCGGCGTCTCGAGGCCGAACCAGTTGATCCCGGTGAGCCGCACGACCGCGCCGTTCGAGTCGACAATCTGGGCGCCGCGCGTGTGAAGGTAGCCCGGTGTGGTCTCGGGGCTCGGCGTGACGCCGCCGTCGGGAGGCACGGTGGGGTCGGGATCGTTCGTGCCGGCGTCGCTGCAGCCGGCCGAGTGGGTGGCCGCCACCTCGAAGCTCAGGCCCGGTCCGTCGTGCCATTCGCCGTGGTCGTCCTGGTAGGTCGGATACGCCTCCCAGGTCCCGAGCGCATCGCCCTCCTGGAAGGGTCGCGACGCGGTCACGCGGACAGTGTCGTCGGGTGCGACGTCGAGCGGACCCGCCTGGGGCGCCGCGTCGTCGTACGGTCCGCCCGCGTGGGTGGCGCCGGGACGCCGCATCGCAATCACGATCCGTTCGATGTGGAGCGTGCCGGCGGTGCTGTTCTTGTACTTGACCTGCCCGGCCTGTGTCTCGCCCAGCTCGACGCGCGCGCGATCGAGTGTGAGCTCGCCGACCACCTCGAAGCGCCCGTCATTGATGGTCGCGGTGTCTGTCGCGACGAAGCCGGGCTCGCCTCCATTGCAGGCGATCACCGCCAACCACGCGCACGTGCTGAAAGAACATACGAAGAGCTTCGACATCGTCCCCTCCTTCTTGGTGATGGAGGGACGACCTCGAGGTTTCGGGTCACGCGGTGCTCGGATTCGCGTGACAACCTCGAACGCCGCTCCGCAAGATCGGGAGCTGGAACGTCGATGACACCGGTGCTTCTCCTCGGGCTGCTCTGCACACCCGCTCGAACGGTCATCCTGGAGGCGCCCGCCGATCCGGAGGTGTTGCGTCGAGTCCTCGGTCAGCTCGGGGACCTGCCGCAGCAGATCGAGGTCGAGGCACGGACGTCGACGCTCGCGGACCCGCGCGCCCACGCCCGACAGCTCGCGGGCCGGCGCGCCGTCGAGGCGGTCGCCTGGATCGACGAGGACGCGAAGGGCGGCTTCCTCGTGACGGTGGTGCACCTCGACTCGGGCCGTCTTCTTTCGCGTCCGGTGCGGCCGGTCCGCGACCGTCCGCCCCGGCGGCGATCCGCGACCAAGGAGGCGGTCGCGCTGATCGTCCGCTCGACGCTCCAGGCGATGGAGTCCTGGCGCCGGAGGGACGACGCGCCGGCTCCATCGAAGAGGGCGCCGCCGCCGGAGCCGGAGCTCGAGGTGGAGGTCGAGCCGCCGCCGGTCGCGTCGAGCGCGCCGCTCGGGCTGGAGGCCGCGATCGGGTGGTCGGCGATGATCGATCGCGGGACGCTCGGACCTCACGGCCCGGAGGCGCGCGTGATGCTGCGCGCCGGGATCTGGGCGATCGGCGTGGAGGCGTCGACCGACGTCCCTCAGCACCTGCGGGACACGCTCGCGACGATCGAGGTCGTCCGCTACCGCGCGGCGCTCGGCGCAGGGATCGAGGCGGCGCGGCTGGGGCCGCTCGCGCTCACGCCCGCGCTGTCGGTCGGCGCGTCGATCCATCACCGCACCACGGTGGAGACGGGCGAGGGCGTTCGCGCGACCCCGCCCAGCACCGCGGTGGCGCTCGTGGTGCGAGGGGAGGCCCGCTTCGCTTATGACGCCGAGGCCCTGGGCGGTCGCGTCGGCGTCGAGCTGGGGTTGGGCGCCGACGGGTTTGTCGGTGTCCCGAGGATCGCCTATCAGCGCGGCGGCGAGACCGTGGGGCGGGCCCGCTCGTGGGCGGTCCAGCCCGAGTTGCGGCTCGGTCTCGTCTTTCGCACGGGGCCTTGACCCGAATGACGCGGAGGGGCCCTCCATGACGGACGGCGTGCAGATCGATCCCCGCATCGCGTCGGCGGCGTCCGGCGATCGCAGCGCCGCCGACGGCCTGCTGCGCGAGCATCTGCCGCGGATCCGCAACCTGATCCGCTACTTGATCCGCGGAGATCGCGACGTGGACGATGTCGCCCAGCACGCCCTGATCGCGGTCCTGCGCGGCCTCCCCTCCTACCGGGGGGAGGGCCGCTTCGAGGCCTGGATCGATCGTGTGACCGTCCGCGAGACATTCACCTACCTCCGGCGCGAGCGGAAGCAGGCCGACGCCCGGTCGCTGCCCTTCGACGTCGACACGATCGCGGTCGAGCACCGTGGGACCTTTCTCGAGCGCCGGGAGACGGTCGAGCGGCTCGACACGCTGCCGGGCGATCAGCGCGCCGCGATCGTGCTGCACTACCTGGTCGGCATGAGCGTGCCCGAGATGGCCGCCGCCACCGGCGTCTCCCAGGACACCGCCAAGAGCCGGATCCGACTCGGCATGGCCAAGCTCCGGCGCGCCGCGCAGGCCGAGGAGAAGATCGCATGAGCCGCAACGACGACCTCGCCCCCATCGATCTCGATCCGCGTCCTGGACCCGCGTTGCCGCTGTCCCGCGAGGACGAGGATCGGATCGTGGGCTCCGTGCTCGACGCGCACTTCGCAGCGCAAGCCGCCCCGCGGCGGCCCTGGCTTCCCATCCTGGC
The DNA here is from genome assembly GCA_963803435.1 of uncultured delta proteobacterium. Taxonomy (GTDB): domain Bacteria; phylum Myxococcota; class Kuafuiibacteriia; order Kuafuiibacteriales; family Kuafuiibacteriaceae; genus CAWDML01. Next base: position 887,476 of record CAWDML010000003.1, read on the forward strand.
GGCGGCCGCCGTCCTGCTGGCGGTCTCGGGCGCGATGGCGGCGTGGATGGCGACCCCCGATCCGGTACCGCCTCGGCCTCGCCCTCCGCCCGCGAGCGCGCCGGTGATCGCGGCGCCGGATCCCCCGCCGGAGGTGGCGCCGCCCAGCCCGCCGATTCCACCCGGTCCGCCCTCCCGGCCGACCCGGCCCAGGCACGCGAAGCCCAAGGCCGCCGAGGATCTGCTGGCGAAGGCCAACGCGCTCCGCGCCAGGTCGCGCTGGCGCCGCGCGGAGTCGGTCTACGTCGAGGTCGCCGAGCGCTTTCCGGGGAGCGGATCCGCGTACGTCGCGCTGGTGGCGGCAGGCGCGCTCCGGCTCGAGCATCTGGACGATGCTCGGCGGGCGCTCCAGCTCCTCGCCCGGGCGGCGCGTTTGCGGGAGAACGGCCCGCTCGACGCCGAGATCGTCTGGAACGAGAGCCGCGCACATCGCCGCCTCCACCACGATGAGGCCGAGCGCGCCTCGCTCCAACGCCTGCTCTCGCGGCACCCGTCGGCGCCGTTCTCGGAGGAGGCGCAGGCCAGGTTGCGCGCGCTCGGAGGCGATCGTTGAGGGCGGCGCTCCTGCTGTCGGCCGTGTGCGCGTGCGCGCGGACCGACGTGGCGGCGCTCCTGCCGCTGGAGGGAACGGCCGACGCGTCCGTCGATGCCGCCGACGCCGACACGTTCGACGCGAAGCCGAGCGGGTTCCCCAACGGGAGCATGCCGACGATCGTGATCGGACCGGTCTCCGATCTCTGCGCGCCCACGATCGCCGAGCACCGGTTCCGCTTCGCGCTGTGCTCGTGCGAGGACTTCGTCGCCGCGTCACCGCTCACCTCCGACTCGTTCGACAGCCGGAGCGGACCGTACCTCGCGGGCGGGAAGGGCGGCTCGGTCGGCGTCGACCGCCACCTCAACGCGATGGGGCCGTTCTCGATCGAGGGCTCGCTCTGGGTGGGGGATCCGGGCGGGCTCCAGGCCGGCGCGGGCGGGCGTATCGACGTCGCCGGTGAGCTGCGGTCGGACGGTCCGCTCCTGAGCGAGGCCGAGGTCCGTGTCGACCACGACGCGTGGATCCGCGGTCGCGTGACGGCGGGCGATCTGTTCGTCGCTGGAACGCTGCGGCTCCCCTCCAACGAGCCCATCGAGGTCTCGGGGACCGAGGAGGTGGGCGTGGTCGAGCGTGCCGACTTCGACGTCGAGCCGCCCTGCGAGTGCGACGCCTCGCAGATTCTCGACGTGCCCGCCTTCGTGCGGGCCAACGCGGGCACGAACGACGACGCCGCCATCGGGCTCGATCCCTCGGCGTTGGTGGCCGTCTCGGGCCCGGCGCGCCTGGAGCTCCCCGGCGGGCGCTTCTACCTCGACGGGATCGCGGGCCCCGGCTCGCTGACGATCTCGGTGCTGGGGCGGGCCGCGCTGTTCGTGGCGGGCGACATCGCGCTCGAGAGCCCGCTCATCGTCGACGCGGCGCCGGGTGGCGAGCTCGATCTCTTCGTCGAGGGTGCGATCACCGGACGCTTCACGCTCGGCTCGCCCGATCGACCCGCGCACGTCCGCGTGTATCTCGGGACCTCGGGGACGCTCCGCCTGGAGGCCGGCGCGGTCCTCTCGGGCAATCTGTACGCCCCGCGGGCCGAGCTGCTGCTGGCGGCGCCGCTCGAGGTCTTCGGGTCGATCTTCGCGCGTCGCTTGAGCGCGGCGGATCTCACCGTGCACTACGACACGGCGGTGCTCGCCGCGGCCGACGACTGCCCCGAGAGTCCGCCGGCCACCTGCACCCGCTGCGACGACTGCCGGAGGAGCGCGTGTCGAGGCGGGGCCTGCGTACCCTGCACCGACAGCTCGGAGTGCTGCGCGCCGCTCTCGTGCGTCGACGGCGCCTGCCTCCCCGAGCCCTGACGCGCCGGGATCAGGCCGCGGCGGCGGTCGGGACGGCGGTGCGCAGGCGGTTGCGAAACATCAACGCCATCCCGGCCCCGGCCGCGAAGCCGCCGGCGTGCGCGAACCAGGCCACCTCCTGCGCGCCCGTGAGCCCCATGACCAGCTGATAACCGATCCAGAACCCGAGGTACCAGATCACGCCGATGCGGAAGCGGAAGACGATGAAGACGACCCACATCTTCACGCGCGGGAAGAGGACCAGGTAGGCCCCCATCAGGCCTGCGATCGCGCCCGACGCGCCGAGCATCGGGATCGCGGCGCCCAGGTTGAAGAGCATGTGGAGCAGCCCGCCGGCGACGTTCGCGATCAGATAGAGGATGATGAAGCGCTTGGGCCCGAGCGCGTCCTCGACGTTGTCGCCGAAGACCCAGAGGAAATACAGGTTGCCCAGGATGTGCGCGAACCCGCCGTGCAGCAGGCCGTAGGTGACGAACGACCAGGGCGTGGGCGCGGCGGGCACCAGCGCGAAGGTGCGGATGAGCGCCTCGTACGCCTCGGGACCCAGCGCGACCGCCGAGACGAGCTGGAGGACGAATACGACGCTCAGGATCGCGACCAGCGAGTAGACCACCACCGGGCGGTGTTTCACCGGGTTCCAGACCTCGATGGGGAAGCCGGTCAGGATCTGGAAGAGGTACGAGGGAAGCCCAGGCCGATCGACGCCGAGCGCCTTGTTCTGTGCGTGCGCCCTCGCCCCGGCGACGATGTTGTAGAGCTTCGTGCCCTCGTCGCGATCGAGCCAGAGCCCGCGACAGCGGGGACAGACGTCGACCTCGACCTGCTGCGAGTCGAACTTGACCTGGTAGACCTCGAGGAGCGAATGCCCGGTGGGACAGGCGAGCTTCGACTCACCGAGCGACCTCGCGTTGTACTCCTCGCGCCAGTACTGCGGCTCGGCCGCCTCTCCGAAGATCGCGCCCGCCTCGCCCGGGTCGAGGAACATCCCGCCGCATCGACGGCAGTGATCGAGCTCGATGCCCTGATGGTTGAACGGGGAGAGCGGCCAGGAACATCGGGGGCACGAACGCACGCTCGGGAGGCTTGCATGCAAGCCGCCGGAGAGCCAGGTTTACCGGGCCGGTTTCAGTCAAAGTATGGAGTTCGCACCTCAGAACCTCGGCTTCATCGAAGCGCTCTACGCGCAATTCCTCGAGGACCCGACCTCGGTCGAAGAGCCGTGGAGGAAGCTGTTCGAGCCGATCGCGGCCGCCGACGGACACTTGCCGCTCGGTCCTCGGTTTCGCGCGCGCAGCATCTTCAATCCGGTGGGATTGGCCGTGGGTCCGCGTCCCGCCCCTGCGCCCGCCGGGGTCCCGGTCTACGGCGGCTCGGTCGAGCAGCGTATCCCGTTCCTCCGCAGTCTGGCCATCTTCCAGGGCCTCGCCGACGAGGAGCTGGTGGAGGCCGCCAAGATCGCCGCGGAGCTCACGGTGGCCGACGGCGAGGTCTTCGTCCGCGAAGGCGACATGGGCCAGGACCTGTACGTCATCACCGACGGGACCGTCCTGATCCGCCGAGGCGGCCGTGTGATCGCGGAGCTCACGCGCGGCGAGGTGGTCGGCGAGATGGCCGTGCTCGATCATCGCCCCCGCTCGGCGGACGCCCTCGCGCACGGGTCGGTGAACCTGCTGCGCATTCACGGTGAGGATCTGCTCGCGCTGCTCGAGAAGAGACCGGTGCTGGCGCGCGGCATCATCGCCGTCCTGGTCAAGCGCCTGCGCGACAGCAGCACGCGCCAGGATCGGGTCGACCAGCTGATCCGCGCCTACCGCGTTCGCGGTCACCTGATGGCGCAGCTCGATCCGCTCGGGCTGCCGAAGGACGTCTTCACGGAGCTGAACCCCGCCTACTACGGGTTCGGCCAGGCCGACCTGGACATGCTCTTCTCGGTCACGACGATCCCGGGCAAGAAGGTGATGTCGCTCCGGGACATCATCGCACATCTTCGCAAGACGTATTGCAGATCGATCGGCGTCCAGTTCTATCACATCGACGATCTCGAAACGAAGAACTGGCTCCAGAACCGCATGGAGTCGACGCAGAACACGATCAACCTCAGCCAGGAGCAGCAGATCCGGATCCTGACCAAGCTGACCGACGCCGAGATCTTCGAGCAGTTCATCCATCGCAAGTTCATCGGGGCCAAGCGCTTCTCGCTCGAAGGCGCCGAGAGCCTGATCCCGCTCCTCGACATGGCCATCGAGAAAGCCGGCGACCTTGGCGTCGACGAGGTCGTGATCGGCATGGCGCACCGCGGGCGGCTCAACGTCCTGGCCAACGTGATGGGCAAGAATCCGCGGCAGATCTTCCGCGAGTTCGACGACACCAACCCCGATCTCTATCTGGGGCGCGGCGACGTGAAGTATCACCTCGGCTACAGCGCCGATCGGATCACCACCAGCGGCCAAAAGGTGCACCTGTCCCTCTGCTTCAACCCCAGCCACCTCGAGGTCGTCGATCCGGTGGTGGTCGGGCGCGTCCGAGCCAAGCAGGACCGCTTCGGCGATCGTGAGCGCCACCGCGGCCTCGGGATCCTGATCCACGGCGACGCCGCCTTCGCCGGTGAGGGCGTGGTCCAGGAGACACTCAACATGTCGCGCCTGGCCGGCTACGAGACCGGCGGCACGCTCCACATCGTCGTCAACAATCAGCTCGGGTTCACCACGCTCCCCGAAGAGAGCCGCTCGTCGCCCTACGCGACCGACGTCGCGAAGATGCTCCAGATCCCGATCTTCCACGTCAACGGCGAGCATCCGGAGGCGGTGGCACAGGCGATCCAGCTGGCCGCGGAGTTTCGCGAGCACTTCAAGAGCGACGTTGTCATCGATATGTACTGCTATCGTCGTTACGGCCACAACGAGGGCGACGAGCCCGCGTTCACGCAGCCGCTCCTGTATAAGACGATCCGCAAGCGGAAGTCGGTGCGGGAGGGCTACCTCGACAACCTGCTCTCCGGCGAGAGCTGCGAGATCACCCGCGAGCAGGCCGACCAGATCGCGGTCGAGCGCCGGCAGCGGCTGGAGGACGAGCTGGGCGCGGCCCGCGCGAAGACCGAACAGACGCTCAGATCTCATGACCGGGCAGGGCATCTGGCGACCCTATCGCGGCGGTCGGGACGCCGACTGTCCCGACGTGACCACCGCCGTGCCCAGGCCGCGGCTGGTGGAGCTGATCAAGGCGATGACGAGCGTCCCCAGCGGCTTCAACCTGCACCCGAAGATCGAGAAGCTCCTGGGCGAGCGGCGAGAGATGGCGTCCGGCGATCGTCCGCTCGACTGGGCCGCCGGCGAGGCGCTCGCGTTCGCGACGCTGCTGAGCGAGGGCTCCCGCGTCCGTCTCTCGGGACAGGACGCGCAGCGGGGCACGTTCAGCCACCGGCACGCGGTCCTGCACGACTTCGAGAACGGGCGGACGCACGCGCCGCTGGCCCACCTCTCGCTCGATCAGGGGCCGTTCGAGGTCTACAACAGCCCGCTCAGCGAGACCGGAGTGCTCGGCTTCGACTACGGCTACAGCCTCGACTTTCCCGACGCGCTCGTGATTTGGGAGGCGCAGTTCGGCGACTTCACGAACGTCGGCCAGGTCATCATCGATCAGTTCATCACGTCGGGTGAGGACAAGTGGCGGCGGCTCTCCGGCCTGGTCCTGCTGCTCCCGCACGGCTTCGAGGGGCAAGGGCCCGAGCACTCGAGCGCGCGGCTCGAGCGGTTCCTGGTCGCGTGCGCCGAGGACAACATCCAGGTGGTCAACCTGACCACGCCGGCTCAGCTGTTCCACGCGCTCCGCCGTCAGGTGGTGCGCCCGCTCCGGAAGCCGCTGATCGTGATGTCGCCGAAGAGCCTGCTCCGCCACCCGCGCTGCGTCTCGAGCCTGGAGGACCTCTCGGCAGGCCACTTTCAGCGCGCGATCCCCGACGACGAGCCGCGCGTCGATCCGGCGAAGGTCGGGCGCGTGGTGCTCACCAGCGGCAAGATCTATTACGAGCTGCTGGCGGCGCGCGAGGCGCGGAACGCCTTCGACGTGGGGTTGGTCCGGCTCGAGCAGTACTATCCGCTCGATCTCGCCGGGATCGAGATGATCCTGGCGTCGTATCCGAAGGCCGCTCCAGTGGTATGGGTACAGGAGGAGCCCCGGAACTTCGGGGCCTGGGCGTTCCTTCGCATGCGCCTCGGTGAGAAGATCGGCCATCATCCGCTGTCGGTGGTGGCCCGTCCGGAGTCGGCGAGCCCGGCGACCGGATCGGCGGCAGCGCATAAGAAGGAGCAAGCGGCGTTGCTCGACCAGGCATTCGCTGCGAGGTGAGGGACGGGGATGGCAATCGAGCTGAAGATTCCGTCGGCGGGCGAGTCGATCACCGAGGTGACGATCGTCGAGTGGCTGAAGGAAGAGGGCGCGTTCGCGAAGTCGGACGAGATCCTCGCCTTGATCGAGACCGACAAGGCCAACGTGGAGCTGGTGGCGCCCGCGAACGGACGCATCACGCGGATCCTCAAGGCGGCGGGTGAGTCGGCCGCGGTCGGAGAGGTCATCGGCTACATGGAGTCCGGCGACGGCGCCAAGGAAGAGAAGACGATCGACATGCGGCCGCGCGCGAAGCCCGCCCCGCCGAAGGTCGAGCCGAAGAAGGTCGAGGCGGAGAAGCCGACCGCGCCCGTCGCGGCGCCCAACGCGCACGGGGTGCCCGACGGTGTGCTGGCGTCCCCCTCGGTCCGACGCGCGATGCGCGAGCAGGAGATCGATCCGACGGCGATCCAGGGGACCGGTCCGGCGGGTCGGATCCGGATGGAGGACCTGAGGCGCCCGGCGACCCCGGTGAGCGCCGAGGCCGGCCGCGAGATCGACGTGGTCCCGATGACCAACATGCGCAAGCGGATCGCCGAGCGCCTGGTCGAGGCCCAGGCGACCGCGGCGCTGCTGACCACGTTCAACGAGATCGACATGTCCGCCGTGATGGCCCTGCGGAAGACGCACCAGGACGCCTTCGTCCAGAAGCACGGGATCAAGCTCGGCTTCATGAGCTTCTTCGTGAAGGCGGCCATCGAGGCGCTCAAGGCGCTCCCGGCGCTCAACGCGGAGATTCGCGCCGACGAGATCGTCTATCACAACTACTTCGACATCGGCGTCGCGGTCGGGGGCGGGCGCGGGCTGGTGGTGCCGGTGATCAAGAGCGCCGAGCGCCTCTCGTTTGCGGAGATCGAGAAGACGATCGCCGACTTCGGGAAGCGCGCAAAGGAGAACAAGCTCAAGATCGAGGAGCTCACCGGGGGCACCTTCACCATCAGCAACGGAGGTGTGTACGGCTCGCTGATGTCCACACCGATCATCAACCCGCCGCAGAGCGGCATTCTCGGCATGCACGCGATCCAGGAGCGCCCGGTGGTGAAGGCGGGGCAGATCGTGGTGGCGCCGATGATGTACGTGGCGCTGACCTACGATCACCGGATCGTTGACGGGCGCGAGGCCGTGACCTTTCTGATCCGCATCAAGGAGTGCATCGAGCAGCCGGCTCGCATACTCCTCGAGGTCTGATGGCCCGCTGCGCCACGCATTCGAACGCCCGCGCGGCCTGGATCTGCGGGAGCTGCGATCGGACGCTATGTCTCGACTGCGCAGCCGCAAAGCCGATCCAGAGCGGGAGCGTGGTGATCTGCCTCCGGTGCGGCGGGTTCGGGCGTCCGATCACGCGCCCGGTGCGCGTCGCCCCCTTCTGGGAGATGTTCCCGGCCTTCCTCAAGGCCATCTTCTCGCCCGCCGGCCTGATCCAGCTCCTCGCGGTGGCGCTGGTCCTCTACCTGGCGAGCTGGCTCCCCGGGATCGGACGCGTCCTCGGGCTGTTCGTCTACATCAGCTACTTCTTCCGCGTGATCGCCAGCGCCGCGCAGGGCGGTGAGAAGCTCCCCGATCCGGACGACTTCCTCGGGATCGGCAGCGTGGTGGCGCCGGTGCTCCGGTTCTTCGTGGCCACCACCACGATCTGGCTCCCGGCGCTGCTCTACGTCCTCACGTTCATCGGGCTCCGGTCGCTGCTGGAGGATCCCGGCGCGCTCTCCAGCCCAGTCCTCGTGGTCCTCCTCCTCTGCGGGCTCTGCTACTTCCCGGCGGCCATCATCGCGGCGGCGATCGCCGAGAGCGTGCTCGCGGTGATCAACCCGATGATCACCATCCGCATGATCTTGCGGATCCCGGGTCAGTATGCCCTCGCGACCTTCGTGTGCGGCGCGCTGACCGTGATCGACTTCCTCGGCGTCAACGCGATCGCGGCCGCGCTCCCGTCGATCCCGATCGCCATGCCGATCCTCATCCAGATGCTGGGCCTGGTGATCCCGGTGTTCAACGGGATGATCCTGGGGCGGCTGATCTATCAGAACCACGAGCACTTCGGGATCCTGCCGGCGGGCGCCTCCGAGGAGCCGGAGTGGCCCGAGGCCAAGCCGCGGGGGAAGCTCGATCCATCGACGAAGGTCGGCGCCTCCGAGGTTCGACCGCTCGAGATCGCGTTCGACAGCACGCCTGAGGTGCCCGCGCCGGGCGCCGTGCCCGCCGCGGAGCCGGCCTCCGTGGTCGAGCTGGATCCCGAGGCGTTCAGCTCCGTCGATCTGCCGTCGACCGATCTCGATCCGCCCGCGGAGACCTTTTCGGCGGCTTCGGGCTTCGAGCTGGATGCGGACGGCAACCTGGTTCCGACCGGCGACCTTCCGCGTGTCCCGGCCGCCGAGCTGGGAGCCGTTCCGCTTCCCGCCGAGGCGGTCCAGCTGGAGGTGGTTTCCGCGCCGCTGGCGCACATCGGCAAGCCCGCGCCGGTCATCGGGGGCGAGGACGAGGCGCCGCTCCGCGTCGCGCTCGATCGAGGAGACGAGGCGACGGCCTACGAGCTCTTCCAGGCCGCCGCCTCCTCGGGCCACTACCCGGCGCTCGACGCGCGCCACAACCTGCGACTGGCCGGCGTGCTCGAGCGGGCGCAGGACTTCGAAGAGGCGGTGCGCGCCTGCCAGCGCGCGGCCAAGGCGGACCTGAAGGGTCCGTTCGCTCCCAAGGCGCTCTTCACGGCTGCGCGGATCATGAGCGAGCGAACCGGACAGGTCGACGGCGCGAGGGCGATGTACCAGTTCCTGCTCAAGCACTTCCCACAAGATGCGCTGGCCGATCGGGCGACGGACGCGCTCAAGAAGCTCACGTGATCCGACCGGGGCGCGGCCGGGCCAACATGCGCTCCAGCTGCGCGCGATCGAGCGTGACCTCCCCGGCGAGATAGGCCGAGAGCAGGTCGAGCCGATCGTGTCCGAAGAAGAGCAGATCGCCGGCGATGAAGGTGGGCACGCCCCAGGCCCCGCGCGCGAGCGCGTCCTTTGTGTTGTCCTTGAGCGCCGCTCGCCAGCGCCGATCCGTCGCGACCGTCTCGGGATCTTGATCGATCCCGACCTCGGCCAGGCAGCGGGCGAGCACGGCAGGATCCTCGAGGTTCTCGCCCTCCGCCCAGGCCGCGCGAAAATAGACCTGCATCAGGCGGCGCCGATCCTCCTCCTGCTCCACGGCGCAGACCGAGCGGAGCGCATAGATCGAGTTGAACGGGTGGGTCGGGGGCCCCTCGAGCGGGATCCCGTGGTGGGCGGCCATCAGGAGCGCGTCCGCAAGACCCAGGCGCCGGCGGCTCGGGATCTCGCCGGGACCGATCGCCCCCAGCCTCGAGAGCATCGACCCGAAGACCACCGGGCGGTGGGCGAAGTCGATCGCCTCGAGCTCGGGCCTCCTCGCGATCAGCTGGCTGGCCAGATAGCTGTAGGGCGAGATGAAGTCGAAGTAGAAGAGGACCGGCCCCACCCTCGGCCTTCCATCATCCGGTGCTCTCGAAGTAAAGCCGTCTCGGTGATCGACATCGGCGTCAACCTGACGAACCGCGCCTTCCGGGGCGACCTCGACCAGGTGATCGAGCGGGCCTGGGCTGCGGGGGTCGAGGCGATGGTGGTGACCGGGACGAGCGTCGCGGCCAGCCGGGCGGCCCTCGAGCTGGCCGAGTCGCGGCCGGGCTGCCTCTACGCGACGGCCGGAGTCCACCCGCACGACGCCAAGTCCTGCGACGATTCGACGCTGTCGATCCTGCGCGAGCTGGCCGCACGCGACGGCGTGGTCGCGATCGGCGAGTGCGGGCTCGACTACAACCGAGACTACTCTCCGCGGCAGGTTCAGGACCGCTGGTTCGAGGCGCAGGTCGAGCTGGCGGCCGAGCTCGGTATGCCGCTCTTCCTCCACGAGCGCGATGCGCACGGCCGCTTCATCGAGATCATCGGACGCCATCGGGATCGGCTGGTGGCCGTCTGTGTGCACTGCTTCACCGGCACGGAGCCCGAGCTGCGCGCCTATCTCGACCTCGATCTCCACATCGGGATCACGGGATGGATCGCCGACGAGCGCCGCGGCCGTCACCTCTACGATCTCGTCCGCCTCATCCCCGAAGGCCGACTGATGATCGAGACGGATGCGCCCTATCTTTTACCCCGCACTCTCGATAAGAAGCCCAAGACAGGTCGCAACGAGCCGTCGTATCTTCCGTGGGTGGTGAAATCGCTGGCGGATGCGACGGGACGGACCGAGGCCGAGGTTCGCGCGTTCACCACGCGAACCGCGCGCACGTTCTTTCGGATCTGAGGCGGAATCCCCGGCGGGCCGCCGATGTTGTGGAGTTTGGCATGGCACTCATCTTCCTTCTCCTGCGGGCCCTCAGTCTCATCGTCATCGTCGACGCCGTGGCGAGCTGGGTGATGCCGGGGCGCGATCGCTTCCCTCGCAACTTCACGGGGCGCATCACGGAGCCGCTCTATCGGCCCATCCGCAAGGTGATCGACCCTGAGAAGATGGGCGGCATCGACATCTCGCCGATCATCGTCCTGGTCGCGCTCCAGGGGATCGCGACGCTCCTCAGCCGCCTCGTGCACGGCTGACTCCCGGGCTCGGCCCGTCCATGGTAGGAACACCGATCCATGGACCCGTCGGCGCAAAATCCCCTCCTCGAGATCGACTTCGAGATCCCGTTCGACCGGATACGGGCCGAGCACGTGCGGCCCGGGATCCACGCGCTCCTCGAGGATGCACGGCGCGGGGTGGCAGCCATCGGCGCCTCCCGCGCGCCGAGCACCTACGACAACGTCCTGGGCGCGCTCGAGCGGGCGACCGAGCCTCTCGAGGTGGCAATGACCGTCGTCGGCCACCTCGAATCGGTGACCACGAACCCCGCGCTCCGCGACGCCTACAACGAGGTGCAGCCGGAGGTGAGCGGGTTCTACGCCTCGATCCCGCTCGACGCGGCGCTGTGGGCCCGACTCAAGGTGCTCGCTGCCAGTGAGGAGGCGACGCGGCTCACCGGCGCCCACAAGCGACACCTCGTGAAGACGGTCGAGGACTTCAAGCGCCACGGCGCGGATCTCGACGACGCCGGGAAGCGGCGCCTCGAGGAGATCACGCGCGAGCTGGCGACCCTGACCTCGCACTACGGCCAGAACGTGCTCGACGAGACGGCCGCCTGGGAGCTGGTGATCGAGGACGAGTCGAAGCTCGCCGGGCTCCCCGAGTCCGCGCGCGACGCGGCCCGCCAGAGCGCCGAGCAGAAGGGTAAGGCGGGCTGGCGCTTCACGCTGCAGGCGCCCAGCCTGATCCCGCTGCTCACCTATCTCGACGACGCCGGGATCCGCGAGCAGGTATATCGCGCCTACAACGCTCGTGCGACCCACGGAGAGAAGGCGAACCCGCCGCTGATCGCGCGCATCATCGAGCTGCGGCAGGAGGAGGCGACGCTCCTCGGCTACGCGGACTTCGCGGCGCTGGTCCTCGAGGATCGGATGGCGAAGACGGCCGCGGAGGCCCGCCGCTTCGTCGGCGAGCTGACGGACAAGACGCGCGCCGCCTTCGAGAAGGAGCACCGGGCGCTCGTGGAGTTCGCCGGTGTGGAGCGGATCGAGCCCTGGGGCCTGCTCTACTACGCCGAGAAGCTGCGGCTTTCGCTCTACGAGTTCGACGAGGAGGAGCTCCGGCCCTACTTCCCGGCCGAGCAGGCCCTCGAGGGCGTCTTCCAGACGGCCTCCCGCCTGTACGGGGTGAAGATCGCGCCTGCGCCGGCGATGCCGGTCTGGCACCCGGACGTTCGGCCGTACCGAATCGAGAGCGCCTCGGGTGAGGCCCTCGGCGCGTTCTACGCCGACCTTCACCCGCGCGAAGAGAAGCGCGGCGGGGCGTGGATGAACGGCCTCATCTCCGGCGTAGTGGAGGGCGGGAGGCTCTCGCCGCATCTCGGCCTGATCTGCGCGAACGTCACGCCTCCGATCGGCGATCGCCCCGCGCTGCTGACGCACGACGAGGTCACGACGCTCTTCCACGAGTTCGGGCACCTGCTCCACCACCTGCTGAGCCGGGTGGAGGTGCGCAGCCTCGCCGGTACCAACGTCGCCTGGGACTTCGTCGAGCTGCCCTCGCAGATCATGGAGAACTGGTGCTGGGAGCGCGAGGCGCTCGATCTCTTCGCGCGACACTACGAGACGGGCGAGCGCATCCCCGAGCGGCTATTCGAGAAGATGAACCGCGCGCGGACCTTCCGGGCGGCCTACGCGATGATGCGGCAGCTCGGCTTCGCAGCCGTCGATCTGGCGCTCCACACGGAATACGACCAGGAGAGGGACGGGGACGTGGTGGCCTACTCGCGGCGGATCATGCAGGCGTACGCGCCGGTGAAGCTGCGGGAGGACTATGCGTTCATCTGTGGCTTCGGACATCTATTCGCCAGCGCGGTCGGCTATGCGGCCGGCTACTACTCGTACAAATGGGCCGAGGTCTTGGACGCCGACGCCTTCACCCGCTTCAAGAAGGGCGGGATCTTCAGCCGCGAGGTCGGCGAAGCGTTCAAGAAGAGCATCCTCGAGCGCGGCGACGGGGAGGATCCGATGGTCCTGTATCAGAGCTTCATGGGGCGGCCCCCGTCGCTGGAGCCGCTGCTCGAGCGATCGGGGCTGGTGGAGGCGAGCCGATGAAGTATCGATTTCTGGGAAAGACCGGGGTCAAGGTCTCGGAGCTGTGCTTTGGGACCATGCAGCTCATGGACGACGCGGATCGGGAGACCTCGATCGCGATGTTCCATGCCTGTCGCGAGGCGGGGATCAACATTTTCGACTCGGCCGACGTCTACGCCGGCGGTCGCTCGGAGACGCTGCTCGGTGAGCTGATCCAGGATTGCCGGGATCAGGTGGTCGTCACCACCAAGGCGTACTTCCCCAGGAGCAAGGACGTGAACGATCGCGGTACGTCGCGCTATCATCTGGTGCGCGCGGTCGAGCAGAGCTTGCGGCGGCTCCAGACGGATCGGATCGATCTGTTCTTCCTCCATCGCTGGGACGAGGCGACCGCGCTCGACGACACGCTTCGCGCGCTCGACGATCTGGTTCACCAGGGCAAGGTCCTCTACCTGGGCGCGAGCAACTTCTCGGCCTGGCAGGCGATGAAGGCCCTGGGCATCGCGTCGCGGGATCGGCTGGCGCCGCTCGCCTGCGTGCAGCCGATGTACAACCTGGCCAAGCGGCAGGCGGAGGTGGAGATCCTGCCGATGGCCCACGCCGAGCAGCTGGGTGTCATCACCTACAGCCCGCTGGGCGGAGGGCTGCTCTCGGGCAAATACGGTGCGGAGAAGCGCCCCGCGTCCGGACGCCTCACGGCCAACAAGATGTACATGACGCGCTACGGCGGGGACACCTATTACCGGATCGCCGACGACTTCAACGCGCTGGCGGCCCTGCACGGACACCACCCGGCGGCGCTGGCGGTGGCCTGGTGCGCGGCCCATCCTGCGGTGACCGCACCGATCATCGGTGCGCGCAACATGGAGCAATTGAAAGTTGTCTTGCGCGCAGCCGAGATCGACATGAGCGAGGCGCTGTACCGCGCGATCAGCGCGCTCTCGCCGTCGCCGCCGCCCGCCACGGATCGCAATGAGGAGAGCTCGGCGTTCAACTACGGCGCTCGCTGAGCCTCGGGTGCCTTGCGCAAAAACCTGAGTTTGGTAGTGTGCGCGTCACCTTCGGGTGGCTCACATCATCGACGAAAGGAACGTCCCCGCTCGACCGAGGTGGCAGAGTGCGCTCGAGCGGCTGAAACCCAGATCCGATCCCGCGGTCGATCAGGTGCAGGCGGTCTTTTCCTCCGAGCGGAAGAGCCGTCTCCATTACGAGCTGAACCTGCGCGAAAGCAGGCTTCGCGATCAGCTCATCATCGACTTCATGGAGCGGGAGCTTGACGCCGAGGGCCGCCTCGGACCGATCCGCCCCCTCGAGATCGACGAGGTCGGGATCGAGTCCCTCTCCGCCGGGGAGGACCGGGCGCTCCTCCGCCTGCTGCTGGGCAACGTGGCGGAGGACCGGAATCGGGCCCGCCTGGAGCACAAGCTGACCTATTCACGGAGCGTGGTCCGGCCCGGGATGTACGACACGGTGCTCGCCCGCCTGAGCGCCAGCAAGCGGTTCTTCCAGGAGACGATGATGGATGCGTCGGTCGAGCCGGTGGCGCTCGTGTTCGACGACGGCGAGCCCTTCGGCTTCGCGCTCCACGTCGAGTCCGCGGAGGAGGGCTACAAGCTCTGGGGCCGGCTCGTCCGCGAGGACGAGGCCATCGACCTGGCCGCGCCCCAGCTGATCCTCTCGGGCGGTCTGGCGGTGCTCGGCGCGGACGGTGGAAGCGCCGTCCGTCTGGTCCGGTTCGAGTGCGCCGAGGCGTTCGACTGGATCTACCGGCTCCATCGCCAGGGGCCGATCGTGGTCCCGCACGAGGCCAAGGACGAGTTCCTGATCCAGCTCGCCGCGATGCCCGATCTCCCGGACGTGGAGCTGCCGCCGGAGCTCCACTGGTCGAAAGCAAAGATCGCGCCGCGCCCGCGGGTCGTCTTTGCGCCGGTTCAAGGCGAGACCAAGGTGGTGATCGGGACCGTCGAGTTCGACTACGCGGGGCAGGTGGTCGGCGCCGGCTCGGCCCGCACGTCGGTGGCCGATCAGGAGGGCCGGCGTATCTTCCGCCGCGACGGTCGCGCCGAACGCAAGCTGATCGAACGGCTCAAGTCGCTCGGGCTGGAGGCCGCGGGCCCGGCCGAGGTGAAGATCGCGACGCGCGATCTGGGCGCAGTGATCCGGACGCTGGTGGAGGAGGGCTGGTACATCGAAGCCGAGGGCGCGCCGGTCCGCGCCGCCACCGGCAGCCTGAAGTCGAAGGTCTGCTCCGGGATCGATTGGTTCGATCTGGAGGGCGAGCTCGAGTTCGGCGACGTCTCCGCCTCGCTTCCCGAGCTGCTCGAGGCGGCGGCCGCCGGCAGCGGCTTCGTGCGGCTTCCCGACGGCTCGCGCGGTCTGCTGCCGGATTGGCTCGACCGCTACGCCTCGCTCGCTCACGCGGCCAAGCGGGAGGGGCAGCGCCTCCGCTTCCTCCCCTCACAGGCCGGGATCATCGACGCGCTCCTGACCGGACACGCCGAGGCGGACGTCGACGTGAAGTACGAGCGCGTGCGTCAGGCGCTGGCCGCAGGCGGCCGCGGCACGCTCCCGGGAGAGCCACCCGGCTTCTTCGGCAAGCTCCGGCCCTACCAGAAGGAGGGCCTCGCCTGGCTCCGCTTCCTCGAGACCTCCGGCTACGGCGGATGTCTGGCCGACGACATGGGGCTGGGCAAGACCGTGCAGGTGCTGGCGATGCTGCAGGCGCGGCACCGGCCCTCGGCGACGGGCAAGCGCAAGCGGGCGCCCTCGTTGATCGTCGTCCCGCGCAGCCTGGTGCACAACTGGATCTCGGAGTCGGCCAAGTTCACGCCGGCGATGAAGGCGCTCGACTACACCGGAGGCGACCGCAAGAAGCACACCGAGCACCTCCAGGACTACGACCTGATCGTCACCACGTACGGCACGCTGCGGCAGGACGTCCTCGATCTGCTGGAGACGAAGTTCTCCACGGTGATCCTCGACGAGGCCCAAGCGATCAAGAACCCCACCTCGCAGGCGGCGAAGGCGTGCCGCCTGATCCGCGCAGATCACCGGCTGGCGATCACCGGCACGCCCGTCGAGAACAACCTCGACGAGCTCTGGTCGATCTTCGAGTTCCTGAGCCCCGGCCTGCTCGGTCGCTTCGAGGACTTCTCGGCGAACGGGAAGGCGGCCGACGACGCCTGGCTCGACATGCTCGCGACCTCGCTCAAGCCGTTCATGCTCCGTCGCACCAAGGAGCAGGTGCTCAAGGAGCTGCCGAAGAAGACCGAGCAGACGATCGCGGTGGAGCTGAAGTCGTCCGAGCGCGACGCCTATGACGAGCTACGCGACTACTACCGCGGCGTTCTCAGCCGGAAGATCGACGAGGTCGGGTTCGGCCGCGCCAAGATCCAGGTCCTCGAGGCGCTGCTGCGGCTGCGCCAGGCCGCCTGTCACCCCGGCCTCATCGACGCGGATCGCATGGATGAGCCCTCCGCCAAGATCGACGCGCTGATGGACATGCTCGAGGAGGTGACCCGCGCCGGTCACAAGGCGCTGGTCTTCTCCCAGTTCACCACGCTCCTCGAGATCGTGCGGCGTCGGGTGGAGCGCTCGAGCATCGCGTACTGCTACCTGGACGGCGCCACCCGCGACCGCCGAGGCGTCTGCGATCGGTTCCAGACCGATCCGTCGTTGAAGGTGTTCCTCATCAGCCTCAAGGCGGGCGGCTGCGGGCTCAACCTGACGGCGAGCGACTATGTCTTCATCCTCGATCCCTGGTGGAACCCGGCCGTAGAGTCGCAGGCGATCGATCGAGCCCACCGTATGGGGCAGAAGAACAAGGTCTTCGCGTACCGGCTGATCGCCAGCGAGACGGTCGAGGAGAAGATCGTGGGGCTCCAGGACGAGAAGCGGAAGCTGGCCGACGCGATCGTCACGGCGGACGGCAAGGGCCTGCGGGATCTGACGGCGAAGGATCTCGATTCGCTGTTCGGGGCTTAGAACCGGGGCCAAAACCGTTCCGTTCGCTCTTCCGTGTTGCACTTGTTCTGGCATTCGCTGTTCGTCTTCAGCTCATGAAGGGCGATGACATCGCGGATCGGTCGCCCATCCGTACGCTTCTGCAGGAGCGATCCGTCTCCATGAACAGCGAATGCCAGAACGCCGAAACACAGAACAGCGAACGGTTCGGAGGTTTTCGGACCGGTTCTTGGTAGCTCGCTCAACGGTGGCGCGGCGTGCAGCCGTCGATCATCGCCTGGATCGCCACCCGCTCACCCGTGCCGAGCCCCTCGCCCCGGCAGCCGTCGGCCTGCGAGTAGCAGTGGTAGGCGGTGTCGGAAGTGATCTGCTGATAGTAGAGCTGCGCCATCGCGGTGACGGCGGTCGACATGTTCGTGCAGTCGAAGAACTCGACGCGCGTGTTCGGATAGTCGTACGTCCCGCCGAAGGCGATGCTGTCGTCTCGCCATCGCTCGAGGTCCGAGGACGGGACGTCGGTGCTCCCGCAGGTCAGCGGCGCCATGTTCTCCCAGGCCCCGACCTTGGCCGGCAGCCTCATGGTGACCGTCTGACCGCAGACCGTCGCTGTCGCGGGCGCGTCGCCATCGCATCCGAGATCGATCCGCGCGAAGGGTGGTCCCGAGAGCTCGTTGACGTAGTCGAGCGCGTCGGCGAGCCCATAGTGGGTCAGGGCGTAGCCGATCTGCGCGGACCCGCCCGACTTGCCCTCGGCGCAGAAGGCTCGGGCGCGACTGCCGCCGTGGAGGGTCGGGTCCTCGAACACCCACCGGAGGATGGTGGCCGGCCGGCAGGCGGCGGTCTTGATCCCGGAGCCGGCCGTCTGCTCCCAGTCGGAGGCCCAGGACACGAAGATCTGGTCGAAGCCCTCCGCTCGATATTCGTCGGTGCCGGTGGTCAGGAATCCCTCTCCGCCGCCGCCCTTGAAGTGCGTGATCGTTCCGCGCGCGGGGGCCGCCGCCAAGAGGATCATGATCGTCGCGTCGATCGCCTCGTCCTCGATCTGCGGGCAGCCGCGCACGGTGACCTGCTTGCAGGTCGCGCCGCTGGGCGCACCGGCCGGGCAGGCGCGAAGGTCGCGAACGTCGGCGACCGTACCGGTCCCCGTGATCGCGGTGCCGGCGTCCAGCGCAGCGCCCGCGTCCCGCGACGCGGCGACGCCGGCGTCGGGCGTCTCGCCAGCGTCCCCGTCCCCGGCCGCACCGCCATCGGGCGCAGCGGCGGCCGATGCATCGGTCGTCACGGTGTCACCCTTCGCCAGGCCGCCCGGTGTTGGCGCCGTGCAGGCGGCCAAGGTCAAGCAGCAGAGCGATTGCAACGTGTTCTTCATATCCTCTCCCCACGAACGCGCGGGGGTGGTTCAAGAAGGGTGCCGGCACGCCCGGGCTCCTCCCGCTCATGCTTCTGCGGACCGATGTCCGCGGGCTCGACGCGCGC
This sequence comes from uncultured delta proteobacterium, assembly GCA_963803435.1. Classification (GTDB taxonomy): domain Bacteria; phylum Myxococcota; class Kuafuiibacteriia; order Kuafuiibacteriales; family Kuafuiibacteriaceae; genus CAWDML01. The sequence goes on from CAWDML010000003.1 coordinate 905,871, forward strand.
ACCTGCGGCCGCGAGTCCGCAGATCCCGAGCGGAGACCCTCAGAACTTCACGTAGCAGTGGGTCGCGCCGATGCCGGCGGCGAGCTCCAGGGGCGTGATCTTGCCGTCGCCGTCCGTATCCAGCGCATCAAAGACGGCGTCCGTGCCGCTCCACTCCTCCCGGGTCACCACGCCGTCGCCGTCGAGGTCGAACGCCTTGAAGAGATTGTCCGCGGCGGTGCAGATGTCGCGGCCCTCGATGACCTCGATCCGGTCCGCGAGGAAGCTCTCCAGCGACTCGATCGCCTTGCTGAACCCGGTGATGCCCTCGGCGAGCTTCTCGGTCGACATCCGATCCTTCTCGTGCAGGTCGCGGAAGACACGCTCACTCATCTCGATCCGGTCGACCTTCGCCTTCTTGGCAGCGTCGGGATCCAGACTGCCGCGGCAGGGGCTCCTGGATCTCGTGCAGCTCGGCCAGAAACTTGGGCGCGATGGTGAGCAGGTCACAGCCGGCCAGCGCGCGGATCTCGCCGAGCGTGCGGAAGCTCGCGCCCATGACCTCGGTCTTGTAGCCGAAGTGCTTGTAGTACTCGTAGATCTGCGTCACCGAGACGACGCCCGGATCCTCGTCGGCTGCGTACTCCGCTTGCCGGTCTCCTTCTTGTACCAGTCGAGGATACGGCCGACGAACGGAGAGATCAGCGTGACGCCGGCCTCGGCGCACGCGATGGCCTGATGGATCCCGAAGAGCAGCGTCAGGTTGCAGTGGATGCCTTCCTTCTCCAGCTGCTCGGCGGCACGGATCCCCTCCCACGTCGACGCGATCTTGATCAGCACGCGCTCTCTGGACGCGCCCGCGGCCTCGTATTGCGCGATCAGATGCGTGCGCCTTGTCGATGGTCGCCGCGGTGTCGTACGAGAGCCGTGCATCGACCTCGGTCGACACGCGCCCCGGCACGATCTTGAGGATCCGCAGCCCGAACTCGACCGCAGAGCCGATCGACGGCCGCCCGCGCCACCGCTCGGGTCTCGGCGGAGCCGCCGGCCTGCCGGCGGGAAAACCGGAGCGCGTCGTCGACGACCCCGCGGTACGCCGGCATCTGCGCCGCCGCGGCGATCAGCGAGGGGTTCGTGGTCGCGTCGCGCGGCTTGAACTGCTCGATCGCTTCGATATCGCCGGTGTCGGCGACGGCGACCGTCATCTCGATCAGCTGGTCGTAGAGGCTCTTCACGCGGGCAGTCTATTCCGAGTCACGGCGGCGTGCACGCCCCTTTGAAGTCGCCGTCGCCGGTGAAGACCGCGTCGTTGCAGGTGTGATTGTTGGCGCTGGTGGCCTCGCATCCGGACGGCGTCAGGCTGGAGGTACAGGTCCGGACGCAGACCCCTCCGCTGCCGTCGTCTCCGCAGACCGTGCCCGCCTCGCAGCGGCTCTCTGCCCCGGTGGCGGTGAGGCAGGGCTCGAGCGGCGGATTCGTGAAGTCCCACTCCGCGATCGGCGGCGTCATGACGTTGAAGCAGAAGGTGAGCGGATAGCCCATCTCGAAGACCAGCTCGCGCGTGCAGGTGCTGCCCGCACCGAACGCGCCCGGCCGCGCGCACTCGCTGGGGAACCAGGAGCATTCGTTGCTGCACACGCCGCCCGTGGGGTTCGCCATGTTGATCTGCCGGCAGACCGCCGGGCCCGCGCCGGGATCGTCGGATGCCGAGCAGTCGGGAGCGGAGAGATCGCAGGTCTCCATGCACATCCCCGGATCCTTGTTGGCGCTCGGATCGGCCGGGTCGTCGATGCTGTAAGGGATCCCGACGCAGACGAGACTGTCGGTGGCAGACCGATCGCAGAGCCCGATCACCGAGCTTCGACTGCAGGTGTCGCCGGGTCCCGCCCGGCGGGCCATGCACAGCCCCGGCGTGGTCTGGCTGTTGAGGATGCCCGGGTTGCAGTACGGGAACGCGGGCGCGCACGCGTTCGGCCCCGAGGGCGTGTTCGGATCGCACGGACGTCCGCACGAGACCTGGTCGGTCTCGATCAGGAGACCGACGAACGGTGGGATGCCGATCAGGCCGGGCTCGCACCCGGTCATCGGCACCTGGCGGAGGCGGCTGATGTCGGCCAGCTCGCCCTCGCCGACGTCGCGCGAGACGCAGCCGGTGCTCCCGCCGAACACCGGACGGCACAGCGTGTTGCCGACGGGCGAGGTGCTGCAATCGTCGTCGCTCGTGCAGGTTCGAACGCAGAGGAACAGTCGATCCTGTGGCGCCACCAGCCCGCCGCTGGAGTCGAGGCACACCAGGCCCGGATTGTTGCAGGCGCCGCCGAGCCCGCACAGGCAGCCCTCGTCGCCGTCGGGGCACGGCGACATGCCCGCGTCCGCTGCACCGGCGTCGTCGATGACGAGGCCTCCGTCCCGAGGAGGGCCGGCGTCGGTGGTGGCAGCGTCCTTCTTGTCGGGAGGGATGACGCCGGTGTCGCCGGCACCGGCGTCGGGGGCGGCTTCGAACGGCGTTTCGGCGTCCGGACTGGAGTCGGCGGGGACGGCTCCCGGTTCGCTGCAGGCGACGAGGGAGACGAGAAGGAGGGCAGCCCGGCGCACGCCCGACCGATCATCCATCAGCCGGGCGGCGCGCTCAATGCGCGAGCGGGTAGACCGGCCGCAGGTCGACCGGGACGTTGCCCACGTTGGCCAGGGCCTGCTCCATCGGCTTCGACATCACCCCATAGCGGGCCAGGAGCGCGTCCACCCCGGCCTTGTCGCCGGCGTGTTGGAGCATGCACAGGTCGGTGACAAGCTTCCCGATCGACTTCTCGAGCTGGTCCATGTTCACGGTGAAGCGCCCGGTCTTCTCGTCGAAGGTCGCACCGCCCTCCTCGAGGTAGCGGTTGATCTGCATCGCCGCGCCCTGGCCGTGGGCCTCCGCGACGCCGAAGCGGACGCTCCGGAAGAGGCCGCTGAAGTACGATACCAGGAGCTGGTCGCGGAGCTCCTTGGGGAACTCGCCCTTCTCGATCATGAACAGGATGTTATAGGCGCCCATGACGTCCGCCTTGCTCTCCTCGATCGCCGAGTAGCTGGCCTCGAGCGCCACGCGGACCTCGACCTCCTTGCCGTCGCGCATCGTGAACGCCGGGCCCAGGCTGTGGCTCAGCTCGTGGAAGAGGATCTCGTCGAAGAAGGCCTCCGAGGACAGGTACGACAGCTGCGATTCGTTGAGGATCTTCTCGGCGATCGGCCGCATGATCCGATCGAACTTGGTCTCGATGATGTTCCTGAGCATCACCTTCTTTGCGCCCTTCTCCTTGCGCACGCGCTCGTCGTTGGGGAGGTTGAACGCGATGGTCTGTACGGACTTGCGCGCGTCGCCGGACGTGTACACCAGATCGACCACACGGATGGGGCTCTCGCTGCCGCGGACCGTCTTGACCTCGTCGGGGATCGGGAGGTGCTGCTCCATGTCCGGCAGCAGCTCCTTGTAGTGGGCCAGCTTCTGGGACTCCTTCGGATCGCTCACGGTCACAAAGGACTCGAAGGACGCCTTGAGGCCCATCAGCTCGTCCTCGTAGGTCTCGTAGGGCCCGATCGTCACCTCGACCATCGACTCGAGATCCATCCAGGCCTTGTCAGACTCGTAGTAGTCGTCGCTCAGGAACGCGTCGGCGCGGAGCTCGAGGAACCTCTTGAGCGACGCGTTCTGGGTGAGCGCGGCCGCCTCCTTGAGCTTGGCCGCGGCCGGCTTCAACCACTCCGCGTACTCCTGGCTGAACGGCACCGCCACCAACTTGTCGCCGTCCCGCTTCACCACGGTGAACAGGCTCTCGAGCGACGCCTTCTGATCCGGGTGCGCCTCGATGTACGACTTCAGCTCCTCGGCCGTCAGGTCGGGAGGATAGAACCCGGCGCCCTTCGGATGCGGCATCTCGGTGGCGAACGCCGAGAACTCGTTCTGGCGATCCCAGGGGCCGCGCATGATGTCGAAGTAGGCGAGCTTGGCCTTCCCCTCCTCGGACTGATCCTTCGCCAGCTTCGCCCGCAGCTCCGGGTTCTGGACGTAGACCTGCCGATCGAAGACCGGATCGAGGAGCTTGGCCGCCTCGATGATCTTCTCGAGCGCCTCCCGCTCGCTGTCCGGGAGCGCCGCGACGTCGGCGGTCAGCTCCGCCTCTGCGAACTGAGCGACCTTCATGGTGAGCCCTCCTTCGCCCCGCTCGACGCTGTTCGCTTGAGTAGAAGCGCACGCGCCGAGGAGCGGCGCGAAGGTGGTGAGCAATGCCAGTGTTCTCACGCCCCAGGGCTTAGGCCGCTCGGAGGCGAAGACTCAAGCGCTTTTCACGTTCTTGAGGGCCTCGCGCTTGGACAGCCCCGACAAACGGTCCGCATTCTCCGCGACATATCGCGACACCTCGTCCGGCCGATACCAGGCCAGCTCCCGGAGCGCCCAGCCGATCGCCTTCCGGAGGAAGAACTCGTTGGACCCGATCGACGGCTCGATGCAGTCGTAGAGGAGCTCGAGGTCGGTCTCTCCGTGGAAGCGGTTCTGGCAGAGGATCGCGGTCCGCCGCTTCCACAGGTCCTTTGATCGGGACCATGTTCGCATCGTTCGCTTCATCGGCGGTGGGTGGGACCGGAGGAGCGCTCCGACGCGGTGAGTCGCGATGAGATCCACGTAGTCCCACCACGCACCCGCGACGATCATCTCCTCGAGCATCGGCATCGACGCCAGGTCGAGATAGCTCCGATAAGGCCGCCAGCCGGTGAGCTCGAGCGCGGCGTATCGCACCTCCCGGTGGTGGGCGCCGCGCCAGAGCGCGAGGCAGGTGTCGCGCCAGTCGAGGGCGTCGCGGAGGGTCTCGGTCGAGAAGGCCTCTTTGCACGCCTCGCGCATGGGCTTCGCCGCGACGCCGAGATACGGCATCTCGGACTTCATGTATGCCTGCATCTGGGGAGCCCGCTCGGGATCGGCGCGGGCCGCGAGGGCCTGTTCGACGGCGCGGATGAGCTTCGGTCGGATCACGCGATCAGGAGCAGAACAGATTCACGCCGCCCGGGAACTGGGTGGCACAGGCGTTCATGACGTCGAGGCTACACTCCTTCGAAGCCTCCAGGCAGCGGACGTAGCCTTCGAACTGGCGGAGCTGCGCCTGGTTGCAGGTCTCGGTCTTCGCCTCGCAGCTCGGATCGGGCGACCAGGTCACGTCGGTCGCGCCGCTCGTGCAGTGTCGTTCGAGCCAGCGATCCTTCCGCTCGCACAGCGAGGATCGGCACGACGCGGCGAAGACGGGGACCAGGATCGCGAACAGGAGGAGCCCGAGGTGCTTGTTGGTGTCCATGCGGCGGTGGAGTATAGGCCGGCGCCGCCCGCCGAGGAACCCAGCGCGATCCCGTGCGGGCACTCACGGCGGAGGCTGGACTCTCGGCCCGGTCCGAGGGATGACGGCGGGCGGGTTTGGGTCCGAGGCGATACCGATACATCGTGGTCGAGGGCGTCATCGGCGTCGGCAAGACGACCCTGGTGCACCAGCTGACGCGCCACCTGAAAGCGCGGGCGGTGCTCGAGGAGTTCGAAGAGAACCCGTTTCTGCCCGACTTCTACCGCGATCGCCGCGCCTTCGCGCTCTCGACGCAGCTCTTCTTCCTGATGTCGCGATTTCGCCAACAGGAGGTCTTGGCGCAGGGCGACCTCTTTCGCGCCCGGACGGTCTCCGACTACCTGTTCGACAAAGATCGCATCTTCGCGACGCTCACGCTCGACGAGCACGAGCTCGGGATCCACGACCGTCTCTTCGACGTGCTGCGGACGCAGGTGCCCGAGCCCGATCTGGTGATCCATCTCTTCGCAGACGATCGAACGGTGATGCGGAGGATCATGGAGCGCGGGCGCGCCTACGAGCTCAACATGGATCCGGCGTACATCGAGCAGCTGACCCGGGCCTACCGCGAGTTTTTGCGCGGCTGGGATCGCTGCCCGATCCTCCACGTGGACACCCAGATGATCGACTTCCGGCAGGGCTCGCCCGCCCTCGAGCAGCTCGTGCAGATGATCGAGACCGGTCGCGAGGCCGTCGAGCTCACGCCCAATCTCGACGAGGATCCAAACCGTCGCTTCGCTTTCTGATTGGGGGTTGACGCTCGGCTCGATCTGCGGGACCGAGCGGACCCGTGAGACTCGAGCTTGCCGGTGGGCGAAGACGGCGCTTCGCCGGATTTCGCGCCTTCCTGATCCTGATCCTCCTCGGAGGGATCGGAGCCGGCGCCCTCGTCTCGCTCCGCGTCGGCGATCCGCCCGCGGTGAAGATCGAGCCGTCGCTCCCGGCGATCGGCAAGCACACCGAGATCGAGATCGCGGTGACGGAGCCGAAGCGCGGCGTCTCGGAGATCGCCGTCGAGTTCGTCCAAGGGGACCGGACGGAGAAGCTGGCCGAGGCCTCGTTCGTGCCGCAGCCTCCGTGGGCGCTCTGGGCGCCCAAGACCGAGTCCCACCGCCTCACCGTCACGGTGGGCCGCGACACCATCAAGGGCCTGCAGGCCGGCGAGGGGATCGTCCGCGTCACGGCGGCCCGGGCCGGGACCTGGATCCAGCACCCGGAGCCGGTGGTCGAGTCGGTGACGTTGCCGGTGCGCATCAGCCCGCCCACCCTCGAGGTGATCTCCAGCCAGACGTACGTGGCGCAGGGCGGCTGCGAGGTGGTCGTCTACAAGGTGGGGCCGTCGGCGGTGCGCCACGGCGTGGTGGCCCGGGATCGATTTTTCGCCGGCTACGACCTGCCGGGATCGACCTCCAGCGAGAAGTTCTCGATCTTCGCGATCCCGTATGATCTCGACGACGCCACGGACGTCAAGCTGACCGCCGTCGACGACGTGGGGAACGACGTCTCCGTCGCCTTCATCGATCACTTCACGCCGAGGCCGTTCAAGACGGACACCATCGACGTCACCGATAACTTCATGAACCAGGTGGTGCCTCGGATCATGGCCAGCACGCCGAGCTTCAAGGATCGGGGCTCGATGCTCGCCAACTACGTCGCGATCAACTCGGAGATGCGCAAGGACAACGACCGCCGCCTGCGCGAGCTCGCGAAGACCTCCGCCGACAAGTTCTACTGGCACCAGGCCTTCCTGCAGATGAACGCGCAGGTCGTGTCGCACTTCGCCGATCGGCGGACGTATGTGTATCAGGGCAAGGAGATCGACAAGGAGGACCACCTGGGCTTCGATCTCGCGTCGATCGCCAAGGCTGCCATCCCGGCGTCGAACGACGGCGTGGTGGTGCTGTCCGAGTACTTCGGGATCTTCGGCAACGCGGTGGTGATCGATCACGGTTTCGGCTTGATGAGCCTGTACGGTCACCTGTCGCAGGCCAACGTGAAGGTCGGTGACACCGTGAAGCGGGGGCAGACCATCGGCAACACCGGTGCGACCGGGCTGGCGCTCGGCGACCATCTGCACTTCACGATCCTGCTGCACGGGTTGCCGGTCACGCCCATCGAGTGGTGGGACAAGCATTGGATCAAGGACCGGATCGCGCCCAAGCTGGGCGCCGCGCTGGGCTTCGTCGAGGAATGACGTGGGCAAGAAGAAGGACAAGAAGAAGAAAAAGAAGAAGAAGAATCGGGTCACCCTGGCGTCGAAGGCCGACAGATACCGTCTGTACCTCGACTCGGTTCAGGCTCCTGATGTCGACGTCGAGTACTTCGATCAGATGTACCGCGACGTGTTCAAGAAGCGCGCCCGTGTGCTGCGCGAGGACTTCTGCGGCACGGCCGGCGTCTGTTGCGAATGGGTGAAGCTCTCCAACAAGAACTTCGCGTACGGGGTGGATCTCGATCCGGAGCCGCTCGCGTGGGGCCGGGAGCACAACCTCTCTCAGCTCGACGAGAAGGACCGCGAACGCGTGCATCTGATCGAGGGCGACGTCAGGACCGCGAAGTCGCCGCCGGCGGACGTGCTGTGCGCGCAGAACTTCTCGTACTTCCTGTTCAAGACCCGCGAGGAGCTGCGGCGGTACTTCAAGAAGGCGTACCAGCAGGTCGCTGAGCGCGGGCTGTTCATCGTGGATCTGTTCGGCGGCTACGAGTCGATGGAGGACAACCGCGAGGACATCACCGAGCACGACGGCTGGGACTACGTCTGGGATCAGGACAAGTTCGATCCCATCACCCACGACGCGCTGTTCCACATCCACTTCCGCTTCAAGGATGGAAGCGAGCTGAAGAAGGCGTTCACCTACGAGTGGCGGTTCTGGACCATCCCGGAGGTTCGCGAGGTGATGTGCGAGGTGGGCTTCGAGCGGGCCGACGTCTACTGGGAAGGTACGGACGAGGACGGCGAGGGCGACGGCGACTTCAAGATCGCTGAGCACGGAGAGTGCGACCCGTCCTGGAATGCCTACGTGATCGGCGTGAAGGGCGGCTGAGTCACTCTCCGCCGAGCTCGCCGGTGCCCGTCTCGGCCCACGTCTTCACGAAGTGGAACAGCTGCCCGCGGGCGGCTGCGTAGGCCGCGTGCGATCGGTCGTGGAAGAGGTCGTGCCCCGCATCGTCGTGCTGGCTCCATCCGCGGCGCGTCACCGGCGCCACCCCCGTGGTGAGGCCTTCGATCGGGCGGTAGACGGGCTCGACCTGTGGGAGGCTCATCGCGCGCGCGAGCGCGACCGATGCGGCCGGCGGCACCACCGTGTCCTGGAGCGCGGTGATGAGATAGATCTGCTTGTCGAGTGAGCGGGAGGCGTAGTTGCTCGGATCGCCGCGGTCCATCGCCGCCTGCGCGACGCTCGTGAACAGCTGCGTCGGGAACCCATCGAACTGGAACCCTGAGAGCACGCGATCGAAGAACTCGAGCAGCGTTCCACCGCCGACCAGCAAGGCCGCGCCCTCGAAGCGCGGCTCGATCCCCATGACGGCGGCGCCGATGATCGCCCCCAGCGACTCGCCGACGTAGAGGATGCGCGAGCTGTCCAACTGCGGCTCGCCGTCGCCCAAGAGATCGATCTTGGCGAGCTCGTCGATCACCCGGATCAGGTAGACCTGATCGGTCTCCGCCTGGCGGAAGTTGTCGAGGATCAGGGCGGGCTCGGCGATGTTGAGGAAGCGCGTCGCCGCGTTGCCGGGGCGATCCGTGCGGTAGCCGTGGAGCGCGCCATCCATGGCCACCACCGCCACGCCGCCCTCGGCAAACCCTTCGGCGTAGTCGAAGACCAGCTCCTTGGCAGCACCGATCCCGTGGTGGAAGACGACGATGGGGAAGGGACCCGTGCCCTTGGGGACCAGGATCACGACCTCCACATCCTCCGTCCCCTGGAGCTGGGCCCCGTGCTCGTCGACGACCATGCGTCCGTCGAGCTCCTCACGGAAGTTCGGCAGGGCGAAGCGCGCGCGCACCAGGGCGCGGACCGCGGGATACTCACGATCGCTGGGGACGTTGCCGCGCGGGTCGGATGTGATGTCGAAGTAGACGTCCGGCTCGCCGTTCTCGTCGGCGTCGAGGATGAGCTCGGGCGTGGGCTGTGTCCGCTGCGCGGAGGCCAGCACCTCTGTCTGCTCGAAGATCGATTGAGTGGTGAAGACGTCCGCGACGAGCACGTCGTCGATCGAGATCCCAGCCGGGCTCGAGATCCTCGGCGAGCCCCGAGAGGCGATCGAGGCCGTCGAGCGCGTCGTCGAAGGCGGCTGGCCGCGCGAACCGCTCGCCGTTCACGGTCTCGAGGCCCGCCGTCAGCACGATCGCGTGGCGGGTCTCCGGCGAGAGCGGCATCAACGGGCGCGCGGTGAGCCAGTCGACCTTCTTGCCGTAGTCGGTCTGCCCGTCGATCGCGTCGTTGAGCGTGGCGACGACCTGGTGGGCGTCGAGATCCACCAGGACGAGATGGCTGGCACCGTCGTCGGATGCGGGCTCGGAGAGCGGCGCGAACACCGGGCCCAGCGTCGACCAGCCGTCCTTCTCGTTGATGGTGCTGATGAAGTCGGGTCCCAAAAGGTAGAGCGCCTCATCCACGTCTCCGAGATTCGTGCCCTGGGGACCGACGACGAGCCGCTGGCCCGTGGGCGTATCCGCCGGGGTTCCCAGCGCGTCGGTGGGGAAGGGCAGGATGGGCCGGCCGGACGTCGCGAACGGCAGCGCGGGTCCCGTCTCCTCTGGGCTCGAGCAGGCGATGAGGAGGAGCGGGAGGAGGAGAAGGGGACGCATGCCTTTGTGGACCGTAGTCCTCAGCGATCACGCGGCACAATTACGGCGAGGTTACATGTGAGGAAGAGTCAGGTGAGGGTCTTCTTCAAGAAGTGCAGGCTGCGCTCGAACGACTCCTTGGCCGCGTCCTCATCGTAGACCTCGGGCCGATCCTCGTTGAAGAACGCGTGCTGGGTCTCCTCGTAGCGGAAGAGCGTGAACGTCACGTTGCCCGCCTTCAGCTTCTTCTCCAGCGCGCTCACCACCTGCGGCGTGCACCAGTCGTCGTCGGAAGCGAAGTGGCACATGAGGGGGGCGTCGATCCGGGTGAGATCCGCGGCTTCGTCAGGAGGAATGCCGTAGAAGCACACCGAGGCGTTGACCTCTTGGATGCTGGCGGCCGCAATCAACGTGAGCGCGCCGCCCATGCAGAAGCCGAGCACGCCGGCCTTCTTGTTGCCGCCCTCCTGAAGGTGGAGCACGGCGCCGTGGATGTCCTCGCGCGCGCCGCTCCAGTCCAGGTCGTTCATCAGATGCTTGGCCTCGCTGGCATCCCGCGCGACCTTGCCGCGGAAGAGATCGGGGACGAGCGTGCGGAAACCGGCGCCGGCGAAGCAATCGGCCGTCTTCCGGATCTGATTGTTGATGCCCCACCACTCTTGCACGACGACGAGGCCGGGCGCCGTCTCCACCTTGTTCTTCGGCATCGCGAAGTAAGCGGGCACCTGTTGGCCGTCGGGTCGCTCGAAGCTGATCATGTCGCCCATGTTCGTTACCTCCCTCGATGTTGGGCCGCGGAGGCTAACAAGTCGCGTCGGCGGCGGCAAAACCGATGTGAGCAGGCGAGATATACCACAGGCAGTGGACACGTCTCGGTCCGCCGTAGGTTTTTCCGCATGCGGTGCCGTTTGGGGAGCGTGGGGTTTCGGCACCGATGCGCGCCGGTGTAGGAAGACCTCGATGGTGAACCAGACCTTCCTCGAGCTCCAGCAGAGCGAGACCACGGTGGTCCACGCCGCGTCGCGGATCTACGCCGCGTACATTGCACGGGGCATGGTGGACCAGGGCGCCGAGCAGCAGTGGATCCAGAAGTCGATCCATGAGGCGATCCAGCTGGCGTACTGGACCGATCAGGCCGTGCAGAGCGACGATGAGAAGCGGAAACGGGACTTCCAGGACGTGTAGGCTCGCCGTCAGCGGTGCTCCATCCAGGCGACGCAGCGCCGCAGCTGTTTCTGCATCTCGGGGACCTCGAAATGGCAGGGGGCCTCGTGGCCAGGGAGAATCCACTCGAAGCGGAGGTCGACGAGCCGGCGCATCGATTCGGTCTGGATCGCCCAGTCGTACCAGCAGGCGCCGCGGAAGGCACAGACCCTCTCCTCCTCGAGGTCGTAGGCGAGATGATCGCCGGTGAAGAGGTAGCGCCGGTCATAGAGCAGGCAGGCCGACCCGGCCGTGTGACCGGGCGTCGGCACGACGATCAGATCGTCGTCGAGCGCGACCGGCGCCTCGCCTTCGATGGCCCGCTCGATCGCGCGGGTCGAAGGCGTCCGATCGGCGGCGTGGATGAGGCGCTCCGCGCCGAAGCGGTCGGCCCATCGCTGATGATCGGCGACGTCGTCCCGGTGGGTGAGGAAGATCTTCGCGACGCCGCCCATCGCTTCGATGCGATCGGCGAGCCCGCGATTGAACCGCGGCGAGTCGACCAGGACGTTTCCCGCGCGGACGCACGATCAGATAGCTGGCGGCGCCGAAGCTCTTTTCACTGTGAAAGCCGGCATGAAAGACCTCGCCGTCGATCCGGCTGGGAAAGGCGCGCTGCGCCGCCTTGAGGTCGTGGACACCCTCGGCGCCGATGGAGCCGGTGGGACAGGCGACCAGGGCCATCGAGGCCCTCGCCTCGCCGGTCGCCTCCGAGGGCTGCGCGTAGACTCGCGACCGACCGTCGGCCGCGTCGAAGCTGGCCGGCGCGATCCATCGGCAGGCACCGCAGTCGATGCAGGTGTCGTCGACGTAGAAGTCCCCGGCGACGTTGGTCGGGAGACGGCGGCGGAGTGAGGCCATCGAGACCAGACTATTATAGTCTCGCGGCATGAGCGCCTCTGAAACGATCCGGAACTACATCGGTGGGCAGTGGATCTCGCCCGCCGGGGCCCAGCTTCTCGACGTCGAGAACCCGGCCACCCGGGACGTCCTGGCGCGCGTCCCGCTGTCGGGCAGCGCGGAGGTCGACCAGGCCGTCGCGCGCGGGCGCGAAGCGTTCGCCTCCTGGCGCCGCACGCCGGTCACGGAGCGGATCCAGTACCTGTTCCGGTTGAAGCAGCTCCTCGAGGACAACGTCGACCACATCGCGCGGACCATCACGCTCGAGTGCGGCAAGACGCTGGCAGAGGCCAAGGGTGAGCTGCGGCGCGGCATCGAGAACGTCGAGGTGGCGTGCGGCATGCCGATGATGATGCAGGGGCACGTCAACGAGGACATCGCGGAGGGGATCGACGAGATGATGATCCGCCAACCGCTCGGCGTCGTCGCCGCCATCACGCCGTTCAACTTCCCCGCCATGATCCCGCTCTGGTTCCTGCCCTACGCCGTCGCCTGCGGGAACAGCTTCCTGCTCAAGCCGAGCGAGCGCGTCCCGGTCACCGTCCGCGAGCTGACGCTGTTGATCGAGAAGACCGGGCTCCCCGCGGGCGTCGTCCAGGTGGTCAACGGCGGTCGCGACGCCGTCGACGCCATCCTCGCCCATCCGGGCGTGTCCGCGGTCAGCTTCGTCGGCTCGAGCGCCGTCGCCCGCCACGTGTACGCCGAGGCGAGCCGCAACGGAAAGCGCGCCCAATGCCAGGGCGGCGCGAAGAACCCGATCGTCGTGCTCCCGGACGCCGACATGTCGATGACCACCCAGATCGTCGCCGACTCCGCCTTCGGCTGCGCGGGCCAGCGCTGCCTCGCCGCCTCGATCGCGATCGCGGTCGGAGAGGCCCGCTCCGCTTTCACCGAGTCGATCGCGGACGCCGCCGCCCGCCGTCACGTCGGCTCCGGCCTGGACCCGGACGTCCAGATGGGCCCCGTCATCAGCCCGGCCAGCAAGACCCGGATTCAGGGGCTCATCGACAAGGGCTTGAGCGAGGGCGCAGAGCTCGTCGTCGACGGCCGCACCGCCGACGTCGCCGGGCACGACCGCGGAAACTTCCTCCGGCCGACGATCCTCGGCGGCGTCGACCCCCGCAGCGAGCTCGCCAGCACCGAGATCTTCGGCCCGGTCTTATCGTTGATCAACGTTGACAACGTTGACGATGCAATCAACGTCATCAACGGCATCCACTATGGCAACATGGCCTGCCTGTTTACCAACAGCGGCGCGGCCGCCCGCAAGTTCCGCTATGAGGTCCGCGCCGGCAACATCGGCATCAACCTCGGCGTCGCCGCCCCGATGGCCTTCTTCCCGTTCACCGGCTGGCGCGGGAGCTTCTTCGGCGATCTCCACGCCCAGGGCCGGGACGCGGTCGAGTTCTACACGGACAAGAAGGTGGTGGTGGAGCGCTGGCCGAAGGACTGGACGCGCAAGTTCTAGGGATGGTCCCCTCCTGACTGTTCAGCGTTCGCTGCTTCGATCGTTCTGCTCCTTCGCGATTCGGCGGGAGTCGCGTTCAGCCCCGGATTGAACGGCGAATGACCGAGCGACGAAACAGCGAACCTGGGTGCGTCATGCCCGGGGTTCGATCATCGCCACCAGCGCGTCGATGTCGGCGCGCGTGGTGGTGCGGCCCAGCGAGAAGCGGATCGCGCCCCGCGCGAGGTCGGGCGGGACGCCCATGGCGGTGAGGACGGGGGAGGGCGTCACCTCGCCCGCGTGGCAGGCGGAGCCGGTCGAGGCGGCGACGCCGTCGAGGCGAGCCAGGAGGTCGGCGCCGATCTGGCCGGTGAAGCTCAGGTTGAGCGTGTTGGGGAGCCGCTCGGTCGGGTGGCCGTTGAGGACGACGGCCCCCCCGAGCTTCGCCATGATCCCGTCGTGCAGGGCGTCGCGGAGGGCGGTGAGCTCAGCCCGTGCGTCGACGGCGGCGCGGGCGATGCGGCACGCCTCTCCCAGCGCGGCGGCCAGGATGGCGCTCTCGGTGCCGGCGCGGCGACCGTTCTCGTGGCGCCCACCGTGGATCAGCGGCTCGAGGGTGACGCCGCGCCGGCAATAGAGGGCACCGATGCCCTTCGGCGCGTAGAGCTTGTGGCCGGCGAGTGAGAGGAGATCGACGCCGAGCACGCCGACCTGGACGGGGATCTTGCCGGCGCTCTGCGCGGCGTCGCAGTGGAAGAGGACGCGCCTGCGGCGGGTGTGCGCGGCGATCGCCTCGATCGGCTGGATCGTGCCGGTCTCGTTGTTGGCGTGCATGATCGTGACGAGGGTGGTGTCGGGCGCCAGCGCGCGGTCGATCGCCTCCGGGTCGACGCGGCCGCTTCGATCGATCTCGACGTGGGTGGTGCTTGCGCCGAGCCGCTCGAGGAAGCGACAGCTCTCCAGCGTGGCCGGATGCTCCCCGCGCGCGGTCACGATGTGACTGGCGGCGATCCCCCGCGCGAACGCGGCGCCCTTGATGGCGCTATTATTGGATTCGGATCCGCCGCTGGTGAAGACGATCTCGTCGGGCTCGGCGCCCAGGAAGTCGGCGACCTTCCCCCGCGCCTCCTCGACGGCGCGGCGTGCTGGTGCCCCGGCCCAGTGGCTGCTCGACGGGTTTCCGTAGGCCTCGTCGAGGAGGGAACGCATGATCGCGGACACCTCGGGGGCGATCGGGGTGCTCGCGTTGTGGTCCAGGTAGATCGTCACGGGCTCGTTCTCTAACATGCAGCGCGAATGAAGGCTGTCGTCGTCGGGCACGTCACGAAGGATCTGATCCGCATCCCCGGGCGTCCGGATCGCGTCATGACCGGCGGCTCTGCGTTCTATGCGTCGATCGCGCTCGCACGTCTCGGGTTCTCCGTGTCGACCGTGACCAAGCTGGCGCCTGCGGACGACGGCCTCCTCGATCCGCTCCGGGCGGTGGGTGTCGAGCTCGTCCTCCGGCCCTCGGCGACCACCACGGTCTTCGAGAACAGCTACTTCGGGGCCCAGCTCTCCGAGCGCAAGCAGCGCGTCCCCTCGATCGCCGCGGCATTCGACGCAGCGGATCTCGACGGGCTCAGCGCCGACGTTCTGCACCTCGGCCCGCTCACCGCCGGCGAGATGGGCCCGGCCCTCTTCGAGTCGGCGCGCGCCCGAGCGCCTCGCGTCTCCTTCGATGCGCAAGGCATCCTGCGCAGGATCGAGGATCAGGCGGTGGTCCCCGCCCGCCCCGGCGCGCTCGGCCAACTGCTCCGCCACGTCGACATCCTCAAGGTGGACGATCTCGAGGCGGCTGCCCTCGTCGAGGAGAACGATCCGAGGCTCGGCGCGGCGGCGCTGGGAGCGCTCGGCCCCAGCGAGGTGCTGGTGACGTTCGCCGATCGGGGCTCGCTGATCTGGACCGCGACGCACACGGACCGCATCGCCGCCATCCCGCCTCGCGAGATCGTCGATGCCACCGGGTGTGGTGATACCTACCTCGCGGGCTACGTCGCCGCGCGGATGCGCGACGAGCACCCGCCGACCGCGGCGCGGATCGCCGCCGCCGCCGCCAGCCTCAAGCTCGAAGGCTACGGCCCGCTCTCTCACGGTTGGAACGACGTCGTCGCCCGCGCGGCGTAGTTTGGAGCCGCTCTCAGAGATCCTTCGCCAGCCGAACGCCCTGGAAGCACCAGCGCTGATCCGGGTAGAAGAAGTTCCGATACGTGGCGCGCGTGTGGTCGCGCGGCGTCACGCAGGATCCGCCTCGCAGGACCAGCTGGCTCACCATGAACTTCCCGTTGTACTCGCCGAGGGCGCCCGCCAGCGGCCGGTAACCGGGATAGGGCGCGTATGCGCTCTGGGTCAGCTCCCAGACGTCCCCGAACAGCGCGGTCGGTCCGTTGTCTCGGGGCGCGGCTCGGGGATGGAGCGCGTCGTCCTCCAGGTGGTTGCCGGGCGAGGCCGGGGGATGCGCGACCGCGGCCACCTCCCACTCGTGCTCGGTCGGCAGGCGGGCCCCGGCCCAGCGCGCGTAGGCGTCGGCCTCGAAGTAGCTCACGTGCACGGCCGGTCGCTCCGGATCCAGCGGCCGAAGTCCGCCGAGCGTGACCTCGTACCGCTCGCCGTCGATCGTGCGCCAGTACTCGGGTGCCTCGAGCCCGCGCGATCGCACGGTGTGAAAGCCGTCGGAGAGCCAGAGCTCGGGGCGGCGATAGCCGTCGTCCTCGATGAACGCGAGGAGCTCGCGGTTGGTGACCGTGCGATTCGCGATCGCGAACGGCTCGAGATGGACCCGGTGTCGCGGGGTCTCGTTGTCGAAGGCGAAGCCGTCGCCGTCGTGTCCGATCTCGACCAGGCCCCCCTCGTGCTCGACGAACGCGAGCGCGGGTGCGCGGCCCTCGGCCCACACCAGGTCCTCGCGGTAGGTCGGGTAGATCGGATTGCGCGAGAAGGCGTGCTTGATGTCCATCAGGATCAACTCTTGATGCTGCTGCTCGTGGTGGAGCCCGAGCGTGGTGCGCGCCTCGAGGGCTTCGTATTGCGCGCCGTCGATCGCGTCGATCAGCTCGAGCATTCGGGCGTCGACGACGCGCCGGTACTCCAGCACCTCGGCCAGCGGCGGCCGTGACACCTGACCGCGTTCGGGGCGCGGGTGTCGTTCGCCGACGCCTTCGTAATAAGAGTTGAAGAGCACCCGGTAGTGCTCGCGGAACGGGCGGTACGACGCCGCGCATTGCTCGAGGATGAACACCTCGAAGAACCAGGTCGTGTGCGCGACGTGCCACTTCGCGGGGCTCACGAAGTCCGCGGTCTGGAGCATCGCGTCCTCGGGCGTCAGCGGCGCGATCAGCCGTTCGGTGGTCGTGCGGATGCGGTGATAGCGTTCCTGGAGGTCTCGACGGTCGATCATCCAAGCTCCTCGGGCTCAGACCGAGACGTCGTGACTCATCAACCAGTGCACGATGTCCCAGCGGTGGACGAAGCCTAGCACGCGGCCGCGCTCGACGACGGGGAGTTGCTCGATCCGGCGCCGGAGCAGCAGCTGGAGCGCGAGATCGGCGTCGTCGGAGGCGCTGAGCAGCGGCAGCCCGTCGAGCGGGACCATGATCTGACCGACCGGCGTTCGCGCCCACTCGTCCTGAGGGACGTTCGCCACGTCCTCGAGCCGGACGAAGCCCAAGAGGTTGCCGTTGTCGACCACCGGCAAGGTACGCTTGTCGGGAAGGATCAGGACGTTCTCGAGGAAGCTCGAGATGGACATCGCGCGCGAGACGGTGGCCGGCTCGTCGTGCATCAGCTCCGAGACCGAGACATGGCTGAGCGTATCGCGCACGAGCTCCTCCGAGTAGCTGACCGTGGCGGCGTGATTCAAGAGCCATCCGCCTCCGAGCATCCACAGCCCGTAGAAGCGGCTGTCGCCGACGATCGGCGGCTCGAGCCCGAGCGCGATCGCGATGCCGAACGCCATCAGGACCCACGCGATGATCTGACCGACGGCCGCCGCCCAACGGGTCGCATGCCGGGGATCGTGCCCGAGCGCCCAGAGCAGGGCGCGGAGCGCCCGCCCGGCGTCGAGTGGAAAGGCGGGGATGAGCTGGACCAACGCCAGCAGCGCGTTGATCCCGCCGACCCAGGCGGCCAGGACCGAGACCGGGGTGGCCTCGGAGCCCGCAGCGGCGACTCCGTGGACCGCGTCGAGGAAGCAGGCGGCGATCACGACGTGGATGACCGGGCCGATCCCTGCCGCGACCATCTCGATCGACGGCGCTTGCGGCCGGGCGCAGAACTGCACGCTGCTGGTGAAGGGAAAGAGCCGGATGCGATCGAGCTGCAGCCCGAACAACCGGCCGGCGGCCGCACGCGCCAGCTCGTGTAGGAGGACGGAGGCGAAGAACGCCGCAGTGGCGAGCAGCGAGGCGGCCCACGCGGTCGCGGCGGTCCAGCCCGGGAACCGCTGCGGCACGACCTGATAGCGGAGGCCGACCAGGATCGCGACCAGCACGACCGGCACGGTCCAGTCGAACGACAGCTCCGCGCCGCTCTCACGCGAGACCGCGATCCTGCGCGCTTCCGCGGACCCTGGGCCGATCCCCATGGGGCGATCGAAAGCAGGAATCGTTCCGTCATGGGCGCGGCGGATGCGCGCTGCGCGGACGCTGCACCGCCCGGGCGGGTCAGCCCCCCGGATGGTCGCGCTCGGCGACCGCGGCCTTGAATCCGATCGCCTCGCACCGCGCCTTGAACGCGACGCCCTCCGGCGTGTGGCGGGCCATCCCATCGAACAAGGTCGCGATCATCTGGGTGCTGGCCAGCCCCATGTTCTCGAACGCCTGATTGATCATCAGCTTCTGCATCATGAGCTGGTTCTTCGGGATCGACGCGATCCGATCGGCGAGCTCCCAGGTGCGGGCCTCGAGCCGGCCCTCGGGAACCGCGTCGGTGACGAGGCCGATCGCTTTCGCCTCGCGACCATCGATCAGGTCGCCCGTGAGCAGCATCCGCTTCGCGCGCTCCGCCCCGATTCGATAGACCCACATGGCCGTGGTTGGGCATCCCCACACGCGCGCCGGCGGATAGCCGATGCGCGCCTCCTCCGCCATCACCACCAAATCGCACGAGAGCGCGATGTCGCTCCCGCCCGCCACCGCGAAGCCGTGCACCATGCAGATCGTCGGCTTATAGCTCCGCCACAAGCTGGAGAAGTCGTCGGTGTTCCGCTTCATCATCTTGTAGTCGAGCGTCGGATCCCACGGCATGGCCTGCGACCCCGCGTTGGGGCCCGGCCGCTCGGCCCAGATCTTGAGATCGTATCCCGAGCAGAACGCGCGCCCCGCACCGCCGAGCACGATCGCGTGAACGCTGTCGTCCTCGTTCGCCTGCTCGACGCGCTCCCGCAGCTGTCGAGGCAGATGCATGTCGATCGCGTTCAGCGACTCGGGACGGTTGAGCGTGAGGCGGGCGATACGCCCCTGTTTTTCGTAGAGGACCGGATCGGACATGGCCCGCCTTAACGATTCGAGCGGCACGAGTCGAGCGTCGCCCGTGCGATGGCGCCGTCGCTCGCGGTGGGCGATAGTCGCACCGTGAGCTCGACACCTGCGATCCGGAGCGTCCGAGCGGACGACACCGAGGCGATGCGTTCGATCTATGCGCCCTTCGTCGAGTCTTCCGGGGTCAGCTTCGAGGAGGCCGTCCCGGACGAGACCACGTTCCGCGCTCGGGTCGAGTCGGGCGCCCGTACGCATCCGTGGCTGGTCGCAGAGCTCGACGGACGCCTGGCCGGCTACGCCTACGCTTCGGTGCATCGCGCTCGCGCCGCCTACCGATGGTCGGCGGAGGTCTCGGTCTACGTCGCGGAGGGCTTTCGGCGTGCCGGGCTCGGACGCGCGCTCTATCTGGAGCTGTTCGAGCGGTTGCGAGCGCTCGGCTACCTCAACGCGTTCGCCGGCATCACGCTTCCCAATCCGGCCAGCGTCCGCCTCCACGAGTCCCTGGGGTTCGAGCCGGTCGGCGTCTTTCGTCGCATTGGGTTCAAGCACGGACGCTGGCACGACGTGGGCTGGTATGCCCTCCGACTCGGCGAGGACGACCACCCTTCCGAGCCGAGGTCGCCCGCCCTCGATTGAACGAGGTCGGTCCATTTCCTCTCCGCCCGAGTTGGCCGTTAAGATCGGGGCCCGTGGCCGTCTTGGTGGAGTCGCAGGTCGGGTGCGCCGCGGACCTCGAGGCGCTGTTCGACGTCGTCGGCGATACGGATCGCCTGAACCGCGAGTCGGGGCTGCCCGAGATCGAGTTTCGCGGCGGTGACCACGGGAGCAGCCGCAAGATCGTCAAGAGCGCCCTCGGACCGCTCGTCCTCGAGTATGCCGAGCACCCGTGGGAGTGGGAGCGGCCCGAGCGGATCCACGTCCGTCGCGAGTATCTGAACGGCCCGCTGACGACGCTCGACGTCGACTTCCGCTTCGCGAGGCGCGGCCCAGCGAGCGAGGTTGCGATCCAGCTGAAGGCTGAGCCTCGCCCGCTGATGGGGCCCGTGCTCCGGCTGGTCCTCCGCACCATCGCCGGCAAGCTGAGCCGTGCGATCGCGCGGATCGATCGCGAGCTCGCCGGCCGCGACCCGCCGCTCAAGCAGATCGAGGTGAATCCGCGGGAGCTGGCGCGCGCCGAGCGAGAGCTGGTGGCGCTGGTCCCGCCGATGGACCGGGAGCTCGCGGTCCGATTGGCCAGGCACATCGGCGACGCCGCCGACCAGGAGGTGATCCGGATCCGACCCTTCGAGCTGGCGGAGCGCTGGGGCGTCGAGCGACGGCGGGCGCTCTCGGTCGCGCTCTCGGGCGTGGTGGCCGGCCTGCTCGAGCTCAACTGGGATTCTGGTCTGTCCCAGCTGCCGCGTGGCGGCGACGCGGGTCCCGTCGCTGTCGGACGTCGAGGCGCACGGCCACTGCACGCTCTGTGACCTCGGCTTCGGCGTCTCGCTCGATCGCGGCGTGGAGGCCACGTTCCTGCCGTCGGCCGCGATACGGCGCGTGCGGGAGCGCCAGTTCTGTACGGGCGGTCCGGCGTGGACCCCGCACGTGCTCGCGCAAGCCAACCTGCGGCCCGGCGAGCGCGTGGAGCTGCGCGCCCCCGAGCGGGAGGCCCGCTACCGATTGTTCGTCCGCGGTGGCGCCACCATCCCGATCGCGCTCGGCTCCGAGCACCCGGAGGAGGCGGCCCTCCGCGTCGGCGAGAAGGTGGAGCCGGAGGTGATCGCGGTGCGGCCGGGCGGACGCATCTGTCTGACCGGTGCGGTGGGCGCCGAGGGCCGACACGTGAAGCTGGAGCGGATGGACTGGTCGAGCTACGCGGCCACCACCTACGAGGTCGCGATGCTCCCGGCCTTCCGGCGGCGGTTCTCCGAGCAGCTCCTCCGGCCCGGCCTGGCGCTCAAGGTCGCGCGCGCCTCTCTCCTGTTCTCCGATCTCTCCGCGTCGACGGCGCTGTACACCCGCGAGGGTGACGCGGCCGCCTTCGGTCTGGTCCAGGATCACTTCGATCTGCTGCGGGAGCACATCGAAGAGAACGGCGGTGTGATCGTGAAGACGATCGGCGATGCCGTGATGGCCGCATTCGTCGACGAGCCGGGCGCCATCCGGGCCGCGGTCGCCATGCAGAAGGCCTTCCCGGCGTTCCGCGAGGTGCACGCCGGATCGCTGGGCGTGTACCTCAAGATCGGGGTCTACGCCGGTCCCTGCTACGCGGTCACCGCGAACGGCGTGCTCGACTACTTCGGCCAGACCGTCAACGTGGCCGCGCGCCTCCAGGGGCAGGCGCGCGACGCCGAGATCGTGATGACGGCGGAGAGCGCCGACCGAGCCGTGCAAGAAGGCCTGCTGAAAGACGTCCGGATCGATCCGCCCTTCCTCGCCAAGCTCAAGGGTGTGGATCCCGACATCAGCGCCGTGCGCGTGCACGTCGAAGGTGCTGGCGGTCCTCAACCTGGTCCTGCATGATGCGCCGCCGATGAAGGGGCAGCGGGCGGCCGAGAAGGAGATCAAACTGCACGGGCGGGCCGCCTGCCGGGCCGCGTTCGAGGCGCGCCCCGACGACATGATCCGGGTGTACCTGCTCGAGGACCTGAAGCTGGAGTTCAAGGAGCTGCTCGCACGCTGCCGTGCGAAGCGTCTCGCCTACCACTTCGTCGGGGAGGACGAGCTCGAGAAGGTGAGCGGCGTCGAGCATCACGAGGGGATCTGCGTGCTCGCCCGGACCCGCCGGCAACCGTCGCTCGACCAGATCGCATCCCGCCGGGGCGCCACCACGCTGCTGTTGATCGACGGCGTCTCGAACCCGCACAACCTCGGCGCCATCCTGCGGACCGCGGCCCACTTCGGTACCGTGGCGGTGATCGGTGAGAACGTCCGCCTCACCGGCGCCGCGATCCGGGTCGCGGAGGGCGGCGCCGAGTTCGTCGACGTGGTGCCAGTGCCGTCGCTCCCCGACGCCATCGAGACGCTCGTGGGTAAGGGCTTCGAGGTGGTGGCCACCACCTCGCACCGCGCCGACAGCATCTTCATCGCCGAGGTCCCGGAGCGGATCGCCTGGGTGATCGGCAGCGAGCGTGAAGGTGTCTCGGAGGCCGCGGCGGCGCGCGCCACCCGCGCGGTGCGGATCCCCGGAACCGGCAAGGTGGAGAGCCTCAACGTTTCAGCGGCGACGGCCGTGCTGCTCGCCGAGTCGGCGCGGCGTCGTCGCGCAGTGCGACCGCGCGGTCCGCGCAACGCGCAACGGCCGCGCCGAGGGAGATGAGCGATGGAGTTCGATCCTTCCCTGATGAGTCGTCGTGACCTCTACTGGCTGACCGTCGCCTCGGTCATCCCTCGGCCGATCGGCTGGACCAGCACGCTGTCGAGCGAGGGCCGGCCGAACCTGGCCCCGTTCTCCTTCTTTGGCGGCGTCGCGGCCGATCCGCCCACCGTGATGCTGAGCGTCAGCCGGCGCCGCGGCGGTACCATGAAGGACACCGCCCGCAACCTGATCGCGACCGGTGAGGCCGTCATTCACATCGCGGATCTTCCGCTGGCGGAGAAGATGGTCACCACCTCGATCGAGGCGGAGCCGGACGTCGACGAGTTCGAGGTGGCCCAGCTCGCCAAGGCGACCTCCATCCGCGTGAAGCCGTTTCGGGTGGAGGCGGCCGCGATCGCGATGGAGGCACGCATGGTGCACCACCAGGAGGTCGGCAACGGCCCGGTGGATCTCTTCCTCCTCGAGCTCGTGCACTTTCACGTGAAGGACGAGTACCTGACCGACGGCCTCCCGGACGCCGCCAAGCTGCACGCGGTCGCGCGCCTGGGTGGGATCGGATACTGCGCGATCGAGCGGGTGTTCGAGCTCGCCCGGCCCGGCTGATCGGGCCATCGACCCCGCGTCATGATTTCGCCAGCCCCCGCGGGAATGCCGGTTGCATGTGCTCCCGAGATGGATCCCAAGGAAGAATACCTGGTGGAGATGCGCGAGCAGATCCGGCAGGGAGAAGACGCGCTCGCCATTCTGGATCGGGAGCGGCACGGTGATCCGGAGATCGAGCGGCTGCGCATGATGCTCGACCACGCCCGCTGGAAGCTCGATGTGATCCTCGTGGCGGACGACAGCCTCTTCGGCCAGCTGCGGATCGACTTCGACTGGACGCACGAGACGCTCACCGCAGCGTTCGACGCGAACGGAGCGAATCCACCCGACGTCGCCGCCGCGCTGCTTTACCGATGATCGCGCTCTGGCCGGCCGGCCCTGGGGAGGAGGAACGTGCGCCGCGCCGACGGTTCCGCGAGCGTGTTCGGGGAATAGAGCTGCGACAGCACCGAGCCGGATCCCCACTCGAGGAGGTCGGGGTGCATCCTCGCGAACGCTTCGAAGTCGCCGGGGTCGCCGCGCTGCATCCGCTCGTTGATGACCGCGGCGAACGCGAACGTGATCGTCTCGTGATATTTCTCGGGATGGCCCGCCGCGCTCGCGAGCCTCGATAGCCCGTCCCTGAGCGCGATCAAGGTCTCCGGCAGCGCGCGCTCGCGGAGCAACAGATACGTCAGACGCACGTGAGTCGCGTGCATGAACCCCTCGGGATCCAGGGTGCCCTCGAGGAACCGGGTCCGCAGCGTCCGGTCATCCATGGCGTCGCACCAGCAGCCCTTGCAGCTTCATTTGTCCACCATCCGGTGTGAGGCTTCGGACCCGTAGTCCATGCCGTAGATCTTCTTGAGGTCCTTGATCAGCTCGAGCGACTTCTTCGAGAACGGCGTCTTTCCTTCGAACGCGTGGAGCACGATCCCCTCGAGCAGATCGCCGAGCGTCAGATCGTGATACTCGGCGACGCCTTTCAGCACCTTCACCATGCGTTTTTCCATCCGGACGCCCGTCTGGATCCGCTCCACCTCGAGCTTCTTGGTCATTGTTATATTGGTACATACATACCAATGTAGGAGCTGTCAATCCTTGCCTAGCCTGGTCCGGCGTACCATCGTCCCGCCATGAACTTCGCGCTCTCGCGGACGTCGTTGGGCCCGATCGGCCGTCCCGTGCTGGTGGTGGTGATGGACGGGGTCGGCATCGGCGTCGCCAACGCCGGAAACGCCGTGGCGCTGGCCCGAACCCCCACCCTCGATCGCCTGGCGGGTGGGCCGACCCTGGCGCTGCGGGCGCACGGGACTGCGGTCGGCCTGCCCTCGGACGACGACATGGGCAACAGCGAGGTCGGCCACAACGCGCTGGGCGCCGGCCGCGTCTTCGCGCAGGGCGCCAAGCTGGTGAAGGCCGCGCTCGCGGACGGCTCGATCTTCGCGGGCGAGGCGTGGCGGAAGATCGTCGAGCGTTGTCGCGAGCGCGACTCGGCGCTCCACTTCATCGGGCTGCTCTCCGACGGCAACGTCCACAGCCACATCGACCACCTGCTGGCGATGATCAGCGAGGCCGATCGGAGCGGCGTCCGGAGCGTGTTCGTCCACATCCTCCTCGACGGCCGCGACGTGGCGGAGACCTCGGCGCTCCGCTACGTCGATCGCCTCGAGGCGCACCTGAGGCCCATCGACGAGAAGGTTGACCGGACGTATCGCATCGCGTCCGGCGGCGGTCGCATGAAGGTGACGATGGACCGCTACGAGGCCGACTGGAGCATCGTGGAGCGCGGCTGGAGGGCCCACGTGGAGGGCCAGGGCGACCGCTTCGCCACCGCGCGCGAGGCGATCGAGACGCTCCGCGCGCGCACCCCCGGCATCATCGATCAAGACCTGGGACCTTTCGTGATCGGCAAAGAGCAGCCCGTCGGGCGGATCCAGGACGGCGACGCGGTCGTCTTCTTCAACTTCCGCGGCGACCGGGCGATCGAGATCAGCCGCGCCTTCGAGGACGACGACTTCCCGCACTTCGATCGCGGTCGCCGCCCCGACGTCCTCTACGCCGGCATGATGCAGTACGACGGCGACTACCTGATCCCGAAGCGCTTCCTGGTGGCACCGCCCGCGATCGATCGGACCATGGGCGAATACCTGGCCCGGAACGGGCTCTTGCAGTTCGCCTGCTCCGAGACCCAGAAGTTCGGCCACGTGACCTACTTCTGGAACGGCAATCGCGGTGGGAAGTTCGACGACCAGCTCGAGGACTACCTCGAGGTACCCTCGGATCTGGTGCCCTTCGAGCAGCGCCCCTGGATGAAGGCCGCCGAGATCACCGACGCCACCATCGCTGCGATCGCGTCCGGCAAGTACGACTTCGTCCGGATCAACTACGCCAACGGCGACATGGTCGGTCACACCGGCGCGCTCGAGGCCACCGTGATCGCGGTGGAGGCCGTCGATCTCTCGCTGGGCCGGCTGCTCGCCGCGGTCAAGAAGGCGGGCGGCGTGGCCCTGGTGACCGCCGATCACGGCAACGCCGACGAGATGTATCAGTGGGACGCGAAGGCCAAAGCCTTCAAGAAGAACGCCGCCGGTCGCTTCGAGGCGAAGACCAGCCACACCCTCAATCCCGTGCCGTTCCACCTCTATGCACCGGGCCGAGACCAGCTGTCGCTCCGCACGGACGTGACGTCCCCCGGGCTCGCCAACGTGGCCGCCACCGCGTTCGAGCTGCTCGGCTTTTCTCCCCCCGAGGGCTTCGAGCCCTCGCTGCTGAGGATCCCATGACCGCAGCCGTCTCCCCCAGCATCGCCCGCCCGCCCGGGCCCCGCCCGATCGGGCGGAATCCGATCGCGCTCTACCGCTTCTTCCGCCAGATCTCCGCCGATCCGATCGCCTTCGTGGGCCGGCGCTTCCAGCAGTACGGTGACGTCTACTTCACCGTCTCGCGCGGCGATCAGCTGTACGTGATGCGCCACCCCGATCACATGCACGAGGTTCTGGTCACCAAGGCGGGCGCGTTCGCCAAGCGGGAGCAGGATCTCGAGCCGGTGCTCGGCCGCGGTCTGCTCACCAGCAACGGCGATCTGTGGCGGCGGCAGCGCCGCTTGATTCAACCGGCTTTCCAGAAGAACAAGGTCGAGGCCTATGGCGAGCACATGGTCGACGCCGCCGAGCGCATGCTCTCGCGCTGGCGCTCGGGAGAGAAGCTCGATCTCTCCCAGGCCATGATGCGATTGACGCTCGACATCGTCGCCAAGACCCTCTTCGACCACGACGTCGCCGGCGACTCCGACACGGTCGCCAGCGCGATGACGGTGCTGCAGGACGCCGCCTCCAACGGCAACGTGATCCCGCCCTGGCTACCCACGCCCGGCAACGTCCGCGCCCGGCGGGCCCTCTCCGCGCTCGATCGGATCGTGTTCTCCCTGATCGACCGGGCCGAGGGCGCGAGCCTCCGTGAGGACCTCCTCGCCCGTCTGTCGCGCGCCACCGACGCCGAGGGCGGCATGGAGCGGAAGCAGCTCCGCGACGAGCTGGTGACGCTGTTCCTCGCCGGCCACGAGACCACCTCGCTGGCGCTCACCTGGACGTTCTCACTGCTCTCGAGCAGCCCGGATCAGCGAGCGCGGCTCCACGAAGAGATCGATCGGGTGCTGGGCGGCCGGCGTCCGACGGCGGCGGATCTGGAGTCGATGCCGTTCACCGCCAAGGTGGTGGACGAGGCGCTGCGGCTCTATCCGCCTGCGTACGTGCTGCCGCGGGTCTGTGTCGAAGACACCGAGGTCGGTGGCTTTCGGATTCCGGCCGGCGCCGAGCTCGTGCTCTGGGTCTATCACTGCCACCACGATCCGCGCTGGTTCGTGGAGCCCGAGCGGTTCGATCCCGATCGCTTCGACGACGGCACTGATCGCGTCCGTCATCCGCACGCCTATCTCCCCTTCGGTGCCGGCTCGCGCACCTGCATCGGAAAGACGTTCGCCACGCTGGAGGCGCGGATCCTCCTGGTCTCGATCGCGCAGCGCTTCTCGATTGACGTCGATCCGGGCTGGCGCATCGGGCTCCGCCCCCGCGTGACGCTGGCGCCCAAGGGCGGCCTACCGGTGACGCTCACCGAACGGAGAGGCGCCGCATCATCTGCTTGACCTTGCCGGTGACGCCGTAGCGATCGAGGACCCGCTTGGCCGCCTGCGCCGCCGCGTCCGAGAGCCGATACACGCCGGTAGCGAGGAGCGGATAGATCGAGGGCCGGATCAGGAACACCTGACCGGCGAGGTACGTCGAGTTGCCGAAGGCGGCCTTCTGCTCGCCGTGCGCGCCGAACTCGAAGATGTGCGGCGTGTCGTGCGCGTACATGTCCTCGATGACCATGATGTGGAGGACCGTCCCCGGCGAGTGCTGGCGGAGCTCCTGGTCGTACGCGGTCTCGACGTACAGATAGACCCCGCGGTACTGCCAACCGTGCATGAACGCGATCGGCGTGTCGCCGAGGTGCAGGACGTAGCCGCGGAGCCACCCCTGGGCGGCGGCCTCGCGACACTGCGCCAGGAAGGCGGCCTCGTCCTGGATGCCCTGGCCGAGCAGGTGATACTGGTACGAGCGCTTCGAGATCGCGGCGGCGTCCGCCGTGTAGCGATCGAGACCGTCCGTCGAGTCGTAGCGGAGCAGGGTCAGCGGCTTCCCGGTGTCCTTGGCGAGCTTCTTGACCTTTCGGCGCATGGTGCTCTTGGTCTTCGACGAGAACTGCTCCCAGTACTTGTCGAGCGTCGCGGGGAAGCGGATCTGGTGGTGCTCCATCGTCCCTTGCGGGCGGTACTCGCGGAAACGGCGTGAGAGCGTGGCGCTGGTGGCGAGATAGGTGGCGAGGAAGGAACCCTCCGTGACGATCTCGAGATAGATGACGTCGAAGTCGAGCCCCTCAGTTTCGGCGAGGTATTGGAAGAGCTGGTCGTAGACGGCGTGCGAGGACGGTGCGATCGGCTCGCCGAGCACGCAGAGCCGCGTGAGCGGCAGTGTGACCGCCTTGAGCTCGCCGGCCCGGACGTAGAGCGGCCAGCGCTTGATGACGAACGTCGACAGTCCAACCGGCAGGTCGCCCTCGTAGAGGAGGAGACCGTAGGTCTGGTCGAGGCGATCCCGGAACTCGACGCGAAGCCAGTCGGGGTCATGGAACATCCCGGGGTGCTCGGCGTCGCGGAGGAACGCACGCCAGTCGCGCTCGAACGTCGGATCGAGGTCCGAGAGGCGGTTCGAGACCAAGCGCACCGCCGCGCCTATACCACGGATCGGTCGCTTCGGCGCAACCCGTGCCCTGCGTCGGTGAAGCGACACGCCTGCAGAGAGTCCGACGCTTCCCGCGCCGAAGGCCGGTGGGTGGGCGTGGCATGCGCGTTGCGTTGCGCCGGTCGCATGAAGCGCAACGAGCCATACCGTGACCTCCTCGATCGACTCTCCCGGCGCTCCGTCGAGAAGGGCTTCGATGCCTACGCGGACGTCGACTGGGACGCGCCCGAGAGCAAGATCGAAAAGGACGACCCCCGGTTCATCCTCGATCCCACCGAGAGCCTGGGCGCGACCGATTGGTACCGGAGCTTGCCGCCCGAAGTGCAGGCCGAGCTCGGGCTGAGCCTGGTCGTCCAGCAGATGAAGAGCGGCTGGCTCTTCGAGAACGTGCTCTCGCGCGGGCTCCTCGAGCTCGCGTCGATCCAGCCCGACCACTCACCCGCGTTCCGCTACGCGTATCACGAGGTGATCGAGGAGTCGCAGCATACGCTGATGTTCCAGGAGTTCATCAACCGCGCCGGCGTTCAGGTGCCCGGGCTCAGCGGCATTCACGCGATCGGCGCGCGGTGGGTCCCGAACCTCGGGCGGACCTTCCCCGAGCTCTTCTTCATCTTCGTCCTCGGCGGTGAGGGTCCGATCGATCACGTCCAGCGCCGCGAGCTCGCCAAGTCCAGGCCGCAGCATCCGCTCCTCGAGCGCATCATGCGGATCCACGTGACGGAGGAGGCGCGCCACATCTGCTTTGCCAAGAGCTTCCTACGTGAGCACGTGCCGGCCCTCTCCGCCTGGAAGATGCTCCAGCTCCAGATCCGCACGCCGCTCATCCTCTGGCAGATGGCGACCTTGATGCTGGAGCCGCCGCGCGTGCTGGTGAAGCGGTACCGGATCCCGCGCGCAGTGATCCGCGAGGCCTACCGCGAGAGCGTCCAGCAGCGGCTCGCCCTCCTCGACAGCCTGGCCGACATCCGGGAGCTCTGTGCTGAGCTCCGGATCGCGACCCCGGCGAACGCCTGGGTCTGGCAGCGTCTCGGCATCTGGCCCGGCCGCGCCGAGCGGGCAGCGGGTGCGCTGCAGGCTGCAGCCGCCGGACTGCACCCCCCGCGGGATCTGGAGAGCAAGTACGCGGAATGACAGGTGTCTTGAAAAGGGCATGCATGTTGCTCTTTCCCCGCTCCGAAGGCCGCATAGAATGCTCACGCTCTCGGAGACCCAGCCCCCGCCGCCGCGAAAGATGATGAGCCTCTTTCAGAAGAAGGAGCTGCCTCCGCCTCCGACGCCCGAACAGATCGCCTACCGCGAGGCGAGGAAGGCCGCCAACCGGCGGGTCGCGTTCTTCGGCCATCTGGTCGCGTGGGCGTTCACGAACCTCTTCCTCCTGATGGTCGCGGGCTTCGAGCCGGCCGCGATCGTCGCGATGGCCTGGGGCATCGGGCTCGCCATCCAGGGCTTCTATGCGATCTTCGCGCCCGATCTCCGCAAGCGCTGGATCGACGTCGAGATGCAGCACCTGTTGCAAGGTGCCGTGCGCACCGAACGGCGCGCCCTCCAGGATCGACATTCGCGCACGCTCGAGGAGCTCTCCGCCTCCATCGCCCACGAGATCCGGAACCCGATCACGGCCGCCAAGAGCCTGGTCCAGCAGATGGGCGAGGATCCCGCGTCGGACGAGAACATCGAGTACGCGAAGATCGCGATCGAGGAGCTCGACCGGGTGGAGCGCTCGATCTCGCACCTCTTGCGATACGCGCGGGATGAAGAGGTCCGGATCGAGGAGATCGAGATCGCAGGACGTGGTCGAGTCGGCGCTGGAGACGTTTCGCGACCGCATCGACAAGAGCAAGGTCGAGGTCGAGACCGACTTCGCCGGCGACGGTCGGATGCGCGGCGATCCCGAGAAGCTCCGCCGAGTGGTGATCAACCTGGTCGGGAACGCGCTCGACGCGCTGGACGCGCTGGGCGTGGGAGGTATCATCCGCCTCTCCACCGGGAAGAATCTCGCCGGCAGCGAGCTGTGGATCAAGGTGAAGGACGACGGCCCCGGGATCGATCCGGTCCGGCTTCCCAAGATCTTCTCTCCGTTCTACACCTCCAAGGACTCGGGCACCGGCCTCGGGCTCGCCATCTCGAAGAAGCTGGTCGAGGCCCACGGTGGATCCATCGAGGTCCAATCGGAGCTGGGCGTGGGGACGGAATTCGTGTTGACGTTCCCGCTGGTGAAGAACGAGGTGAAGCCTTGAACGGCCGGGTCTTGCTGGTCGAGGACGAGCGCGCGATCCAGATCGCACTCTCGGGGCTCCTACGAAAGGAGGGCTACGACGTCCTGGTCGCGTCCTCCGGCGACGAGGCGATCGTCAAGCTCGAGCAGGAACCGTTCGATCTCGTGCTCACGGATCTCGCGCTCGGCAAGGGAAGGAACGGCATGGACGTGCTCGCGGCCTCGAAGCGCGTTCGTACGGAGACCCCGGTCGTGATGATCACCGCTCACGGCAACGAGAAGATCGCCGTCGACGCGATGAAGGCGGGCGCCGAGGACTACGTCCCCAAGCCCTTCGACAACGACGAGATCCGCCTGGTCGTGCGTCGCGCGCTCGATCGCACCCGCCTCGAGCGCGAGCACCGCCTGCTGCTGGAGCGGATCGAGCGCGAGTACGGTTTCGGTTCGCTGATCGGATCCGGCCCGGCGATGCGCAAGGTCTTCGAGACGATCCAGAAGGTCGCCGAGACCGATCTGACCGTGCTGATCCGCGGCGAGAGCGGCACCGGCAAGGAGCTGGTGGCGCAGGCGCTCCACCACCGCAGCCAGCGACGCGACCGTCCCTTCGTGGCGGTCAACTGCGCGGCGATCAGCCGCGAGCTGGTCGAGAGCGAGCTCTTCGGTCACGAGAAGGGCGCCTTCACCGGCGCCGACGCGCGCCGGATCGGCCGCTTCGAGGCGGCAGACGGCGGCACGATCTTCCTCGACGAGATCGGCGACATGCCGCTCGAGACGCAGGCCAAGGTGCTGCGCGTCCTCCAGGAGCGGATGCTCGAGCGCGTCGGCGGCAACACCCCGATCGCGATCGACGTGCGCGTGGTGGCGGCCACGCATCGCGACCTCGAGAACGAGGTGGAGGAGGGCCGCTTCCGCGAGGACCTCTACTACCGGCTGCGCGTCGTGCGAGATCGATCTCCCGCCGCTCCGCGAGCGCTCCGAGGACGTCCCGGCGCTGGTCGATCGCTTCCTCACGAGCCTCGCCGAGCGGCTTGGGCGCGACAAGATGCGCATCTCCTCCGAGGGCCTCAGCGCACTCACGCGGCACGACTGGCCGGGCAACGTGCGCGAGCTTCGCAACGTGGTCGAGCAGGCGGCCGTGCTCGCGACCGGTGCGGACATCGAGCCTGCGGATCTGTCGCTGATGAAGAAGCGGAGCAAGCCCGGCCTCGACGCGATCCCCGAGGAGGGCGTCCCCTTCGCCGAGGCGAAGCGCCGGGCGGTGGAAGAGTTCGAGCGCGCCTATCTCTTGCGGGCGCTCAGGGAGCACGACGGCAACATCTCGCGCACCGCCGAGTCGATCGGCATGGTCCGCCAGAGCCTGCAGCAGAAGATCCGAGAGCTCGGACTTCGCACCGAGGATTGGAAGTAGCCATGATGAGCCTCATCTCTCGTTTGTCCTGCCTGATTCCCAAGAGGGACGAGGCGCCAGAGGTGGCCTTCAATCGGGTGATCGGCGAGCGGCAGCGCCGCTACTACGAGCTCAAGATGGCGATCGCGAAGATCCTCTTCCTGCGCAACAAGCTCGAGGCGGATCTCCGCGAGCGTCGCGCCGAGGTGGCCCGCGTCCATCACGAGGCCCGCAGCGCCACACGTATCGGACAGGATCGGCGGGCGCTGGCGCTCCTCGAGCGCATGAATCACCTCAAGGGTCGGCTCGCCGACGCCGAGGCGCAGGTCGAGGAGATCAAGACCGAGGCCGCGCTCGTCACCCGCGATCTGGCCCGCATCAGCGAGTCGATCCGCGATCTCGAGCGCGAGAAGCGCGAGACGCTGGCGAAGCTCACCAGCGCGGACGTCCGCAAGCGGCTCCGAAAGCTCCTCTCCGAGGCCAACGAAGAGCGCGACAATCAGCGGCTCGAGAAGGTCCGCGCGATGGTGGCCCGCGCCTCCGCCGAAGCCTCGCTCGATCGCGAGCTCGGCGACGACTCGAGCCTGCTGGCGTTGGCCGATCCCTCCGCGCGGATCGAGCTGGCCCGCCTCAAGGCCCGCCTCCTCCCGGCGTGAGTCACAAGCAGAGGCCGTAGCCCTCGATGCCGACGTCGGTGCAGGTGCCGGCCGAGCACGCGGGCGCGGCGACGTCGCACGGCTCGTAGCAGTCCGTACCGATCGGGTTGCCGTCGGCGTCCGAGAGGGTCACGCAGACGCCGCCCTTCGCGCACTGCTCGGTGCTGCAGTCGCCGCCGATCGGGACACTGCCGGCAGGCGCGCAGACGTTGGCGTTGGCGCTGACCAGGGCGCAGGTCTCGTCGGCGGCACATCGATCATCGAGGGGATCGCAGGCCCGGCCGCCGAAGCAGATGCCGTAGTTCATGGTGACCGAATCGTCGGGTCGGATCAGGGCCGAGCAGAGGAACGTCTCTTCGGCCGAATCGAGCGCGTCGCAACGCGTCGGATCGCCGGGCTCGCAGGCCTGGTAGCAGATCTCGCCGTCACCGATGTTGATGCACACCAGGCCGGGGGCGCAGTCCTGCTGGAGGGCGGAGCAGCCCTGGCCGAGCTCGTGGGGCGCGTCGCCGAGGCAACGGCAGGCCCCGTGATCCTCGGTGAAGTCGAAGACGCAGTAACGGCTGGTGACGACGTCGCAGCCGGTGCCCCGGGTGGGATCGCAGGCGGTGACGTTGACGCCCGTGTCTGCGGTGGAGGGCGTGTCGAAGCAGCCGTCCGGGCCTTTCCCGGAGTCGGGGGTGCCACCGTCGGGCGGGGTGTCGTCGCCGCCCCCGGGACAGGCGGCCAGGGAGAGGGCGGCGAGGAGGAGGAGGCGCACGACGCAATCTTCTACCAGCCGGCTTGCCGGTTGCGTGCGGTTTTTCGGACAATGGCGCCCCTGTGACCACGACCACACGCGAAAACCTCCTTCACGCGGCGACCCGGCTCATGCTGGAGCGAGGCTACAACGGGACCACGGTCGACGAGATCTGCAGCGCCGCCGGCACGACCAAAGGCGCTTTCTTCCACCACTTCAAGACGAAGGACGATCTCGGGCTGGCCACGCTCGACCGATACGCGGAGCGCATCTTCGCGGTGATGCGCGAAGGCGCGGACCGTCGCCCCCACGATCCGCTCGGCCGCGTGTTCGACTACGTGGAGACGCTCGGCGATCTCAGCCACGAGACCGACCGAAAGCCCGCCTGCCTGCTCGCGATCGAGACGCTCGAGCTGGGCGCGGTGCACCCGGAGTTTCGCGCGCGCTGTGAGGGGCACTTCGAGACCTGGGCGCGCTACCTCGAGGACTTGCTCGAGGACGCGATCGCGTCAGCCTCACGTCCCGTTCCGGTGACAGCCCGCGAGCTTGCTGATCACCTGATCAGCGTCTTCGAGGGCGCGCTCCTGCTCGCGCGCGCACAGGCGGATGCCGCGGTGATCGGCCGGAGCCTCGCGCATTACCAGAGCTACCTTCGGATGATCCTCGGGGTCGCTACTGGGGAGCATGTATCCTGAACCGAGCCAGCACGGGGCGGTGATCGGACACGAGCGCCTGGTACGCGGGCACGCTCTCGTCGAGGTGGAGCACCTCGGTGGTCCCGTCGCCATACTCGTAGAGCGCGTCGGTGGTCACCAGGATGTGATCGATCAGCCCCGGGAACGGGATGTACGAGACGTCGTGGTTCATGGCGACGGGCGTGGTGAGGAAGTAGTAGAGCTCGGGTTGGTCGAGGTACACCTGGAACACGTTGTCGCCGGGCGCGTCGTCGATCGCGTCGTTGAAGTCGCCGACCACCACGAAATCCTTCTCGCTGCCCGACGCCATCCTTGACCGGATCCAGGCGTCGAGGGCCTCGTTGGCGGCGCGCCGCCGCTCGCGGCTGTCCGTATCGACCTGCGCCTTGAGGTGCACGACCACCATCACGAAGTCGAACAGATCCCCGGCCGTCGAGGTGACGGTCACGCTCGCCTTCAGCGGCGGGCGAGGGAACGCATAGCCGTCACGGTCGAAGAGCGCCTCCACGTCGGTGACCGCCACCCGTTCCGGCCGATAGAGGAGGCCGACGCGCAGGAAGTTTCCCGGGTCGTCCACCTGGATGCCCACGTAGCCCGGAAGCTGGGCGGCGAAGCGCGTGAAGTCGGCCGGCACGGCGATCTCTTCCACACCGATCAGGTCGGGGGCCACCGAGAGCAGGATGTCGTGCACACGATTCGCGGTGGTGGCGGTCTTGGGAAAGTTCTCGAGGTTCCACGTCGCGATCGCGACCTCTCCGCTCAGCGGACCGTCGATGTCGACGCCGGTGTCGCGCACGCCCGCGTCGTCCTCGTTCCCCGCGGCATCGTTCGGTCCGGCGTCCGGAACCCCCGACCGTGCACAGGCGTACGCGAGGAGCAGCAGCGGAGCGGCCTTGCGCATCGGTGAGGAGTGGTTATCACCGGCGGAGGTCGCTTGACCGTCGGTCAGGTGGGGTCGTGCGGGAGGCTCCCCCGGGTGCTCCGCAGGTAGGCGAAGGGCGTGGTGTGGAGAAAGTTCGACACGCGCGAGAGGTAAACGTCGGCGTATCGCTCGACCTGTCGCGCGAGGTGGCTCTTGTCGTTTCCCGCGCGCAGAAGGAGGCCCCAGCTCCGGCTGGCGAGCTCCCCGGCGGAGCGTGCGAGCGGGCTGATGCGGCCGTCGAGCTCGGTCAGCTCGGTGCGGAGGGCGTTCAGGCGTTCGACGATGCGGTTCGCGTCGGCGTCGCTGTGGTGGTGGTTGATCCGCTGCAATGTCAACTTGAGTTGACACTGCTCCGCCTCCAGCTCCTCCTTGTCGTGCATCAAGCCCTCCAGATCCTGCTGCTCGGCGGCGAAGGAGGTGAGGGCGTCGAGCTCGCGCTCCAGCTCGCGGAGGATCAGGGCCGTGCGCCAGCGCTGAACCTTGTTGGACACGTGCAGGTCGCTGTAGATGTGGTCGCCCACGTATAGGATCTCGTCCCCCTCGACGCCCAGGAAGCGCTCGACGGCGTCGGCGGAGGCGCCGTAGAAGATGCTCCCCTCGGAGAGGCCCACGGCGGGGCGCAGCAGGCCGTCGTCCGTGACCACCTCCATGATCGGGTTCTCGGTGGAGAAGAAGAGCGGCTTGCGCGCCCCCACGATCACCACGTCGAAGAGCGCGCGCCACCCGGTGCCCGCGGGGAGGTGAGGCTCGAAGGCGTACCGCATCATGGCGTCGGTGTAGATCCACTCGGAGTTGGTGATGAGGAGGATCCTCTTGCCCGACTCCTTCTGGTCGAGGAGCGCCAGCGGGGTCTCCGGATCGATCACGACGAACGTGTCCGGGTCCTCGATGATGTCCTGCTTCAGGCGGCCCTCCATGTGCGCATAGTCGAACGCGCTGCGGATCGTCGCGTAGAGATCTCGGTAGCCGTAGGGTCCCGAGAACGCTCCGGCGTCGAGCCGATCGACCAGCTGCGCGAAGAGGCAGGCCTCCGAGAGCGAGAAGAGCGTGTTCATGAACACGTAGCGGGGGTCCGCCAGCTCGACCATCGTGCGCGAGTACGCGCGGCGCAGATCTTCGAAGGGGATCGGGCGTGTTCCGTGCAGCGCACGGTTGACGTAGCCGAACCGGTTGGCCTTGAGGACGTTGCCGAGCTCGACGTCGATGATCAGCCCCCGGATCATCAGCTCCGGGTCGAACACCAGGCCCTCGACCGGGAAGCCGCGCTCGCCCATCGCGCGCCGCACGTGCTCGTAGGCGTGCCGCTCCCACACCGCCACGACGTAGTGGATCAGCGTGTAGTCCATGTCGTAGCCGATCGCTTTGATGGCTCTCAGGTTGAGCGTCCGGTTGCAGAAGATTCGGCGCCGGGGGTCCACGGGGCCATTCGAGCCCACCGGGGACCGAGAGGAAAGCCTTGTGAACTCGAAGGCGTTCGTCATATGTCGGCTCGATGCAGATTGCACGACGATTGGTCCCGCTCTTCCTTGCGGCAGGCCTCTTTGGTTGCCCGAAGAACGGGGACCAAGCCTCGCCGCCCAAGCCGCAGAACGATCCGCCGCCCGCAGGTACCCCGATGGCGGCCGGCGAGATGCGCCTGGATCCGGCCACGGTCATCGCCACCTGGAACGGGGCGCAGATGACCTACGGCGAGCTCTACGAGAAGCGAAAGTCCGTCTTCGGAAAGCTCAAGCTCAAGTACATGCAGGACCTCTACGCCGCTGAGCAGCGCGAGGTGGAGTCCTACGTGATCGAGCAGCTGGTCGAGGCCGCCGCCAAGGCCAAGGGCGAGACGCAGGAGCAGTACCTGGCGGCGATCGCGAACGTCGCCACCGTGAAGGACGACGACATCCTCAAGTTCTACGAGCAGCGGGTGAAGCAGACCGGGCAGCCGCTCGAAGCGGTCAAGCCGCGGATCGCGGCCTACCTCATGCAATCGGCGCAGCAGGAGGCCGTCCGGGCCGAGTTCCACCGCCTCAGCGAGGAGGCGAAGCTCCAGGTCACCGTGCCGCCGCCGGAGGGCGCCACGGCCACCTTCGACGTGGCGGGCCGCCCGATGAAGGGCAAGGCGGACGCGAAGATCAAGATCGTGGAGTTCTCAGACTTCCAGTGTCCGTTCTGCGAGCGGGCGCGCGCCGACATCGGCAAGGTGGTCGCGGCCTTCCCGAACGACGTCGCGTTCTACTTCCTCCAGTTCCCGCTCGACATGCATCCGAACGCGCACATCGCGGCGATCGCCTCCGAGTGCGCGAATCGCCAGGGCAAGTTCTGGGAGATGCACGACAAGCTCTTCGACAACCAGCAGAGCCTGTCGCCCGAGAGCATCGAGCAGTTCGCGCAGCAGGTCGGCCTCGACATGGAGAAGTACAAGGCGTGCAAGGACGATCCGGAGGTCGCCCAGCGGGTGGCCGCCGATCAGGCGCAGGGCGAGGGTGCCGGCGTCGAAGGGACCCCGTCGTTCTTCGTCAACGGGATCCAGTTCACGAAGGGTGTCCCCAGCGAGGACGACATCCGCGCGCTCGTCGGCAAGAGTGGATGAAGCTCGAGATCAACGGCCGGTTGCGGGAGGTCGCCTCCCCGCCCGGAACACCGTTGCTCTGGGTGCTCCGGGAAGAGCTGCAGCTCACCGGGACGAAGTTCGGGTGCGGGCGCGCGCTCTGCGGCGCCTGTACGGTCCACCTCGACGGCGCCGCCGTCCGCTCCTGCCTCCTGCCCGTGGAGGGCTGTGAAGGCACCAAGATCACCACCATCGAGGGGCTCTCCAGCCCGAAGCTTCACGTGCTCCAGGAGGCCTGGATCTCCGAGAGCGTCCCGCAGTGCGGGTACTGTCAGAGCGGGCAGATCATGACCGCGGCGGCGCTCTTGGCCGAAAACGCGCATCCCTCGACCGAAGAGATCGACGCCGCCATGTCGGGCAACATCTGTCGTTGCGGGACGTATCTCCGGATCCGCCGCGCGATCCGGCGCGCCTCCGAGAGCACGGGATGATCCCACCGAGGACCCGCCGCCAGCTCCTCCGCGACGTCGCGGCCGCCGGCGCCGGTCTGGTGATCGCGGTCCATCTGCCGGGTTGTATCAGCGGGCCCCGCGTCAACAGCGCCGGAGACTTCGTCCCGAACGCCTGGCTGCGCATCACGCCCGAGAGCCGGGTCGTCTTCATCCTCGATCGCGTCGAGATGGGTCAGGGCGTGATGACCTCGCACAGCGCGATCATCGCGGAGGAGCTGGGGCTCGAGCCGTCGGATCTCGAGGTGGAGTTCGCCGAGGCGGATCGCAAGTACGATAACCCGGAGTTCGGCTTCCAGCTCACCGGTGGGAGCACCAGCGTGCACTCGTCCTGGGAGCCGCTGCGGCAGGCGGGTGCCGCGGCGCGCGAGGCGCTGATCAGCGCCGCCGCGGAGATCTGGGGCGTCGCCGAGGACACGTGCACGCTCGGCCGCGGCGAGGTCCTCCACCGAGAGACCGGCCGCAAGCTGTCCTTCGGCCGGTGTGCCGGCGATGCCGCGCGCCACCTCGAGGGCGGCACCCCGGTCCCTCCGGAGCGATTCCGCGTGATCGGCCAGCCCATCCCGCGCCTCGACGCTGCCGCCAAGTCGACCGGCAAGGCCGGCTTCGGGATCGACGTCCGGATCCCCGGGATGCTCACCGCGGTGGTGATCCGCGGTCCCGTGACGCTGTCGAAGACGCTGCGCTCGTTCGACGGCGCCGAGGCGGAGAAGATGAACGGCGTCTCCAAGGTGCTCGAGATCCCGGGCGGCGTCGCGGTGGTCGCCGACTCCTACTGGCGGGCGCGCCAGGCGGCCGAGAAGGTGAAGGTCGAGTGGGAGAAGAGCGATCTCTCGAGCGACTCGATCCGCGCGCTGTTCCGCGCGCGCGCCGAGAAGCCGGGCAGGGTCGTGACCAAGGTGGGCTGGTTCGAGAAGGCCTTCGAGAAGGCGGAGAAGCGCGCGCAGGGCGTGTACGAGTTCCCGTACCTGGCGCACGCCACCATGGAGCCGCAGAACTGTACCGCCCACGTCCGCGCGGACGGTTGTGAGGTGTGGGCGCCCACCCAATCGCCGGGCGCCGCGCGGCTGCTGGCCTCCCAGATCACCGGGCTCGATCTGGAGCGCGTGAAGGTCGAGACGACGTTCCTCGGTGGAGGCTTCGGGCGGCGGATCGGGATCGACTACGTGGCCGAGGCGGTGCACCTCTCGAAGGCGATGGGCGCCCCGGTGCAGGTGATCTGGTCGCGCGAGGACGACGTCAGGCACGACATCTACCGTCCGGGCAGCTTTCACCTGGCCCGGGCCGGGATCACGGACGGGCGGGTCGCCGGATGGTTCCACCGGATCGTGGGGCCCTCGATCCTCTCCCGCGTGGCGCCGGAGTTCGCCGCCAACATCGCGAGCGGATGGACCAGCTCGCTCGGCTCGCTGGCCGGCAAGATAGCGAGCGGCCTGTACGAGGGTAGCCTGATCGATCAGACGTCGGTGGAGGGTGCCGCCGAGCTGCCGTACGCGATCGACGACGTGCGGGTCGAATACGCCTGGGCCGATCCGGGCGTGCCGATCGGGTTCTGGCGCTCGGTCGGACACAGCTACAACGCGTTCGTGGTGGAGACGATGATCGACGAGCTCGCCACCACCGCCGGGGTCGATCCGGTGGACCTGCGGGTGCGGCTCCTCTCGAGGGCTCCCCGAAATCGAGCGGTGCTCGAGCTGGCCGCCGAGAAGGCGGGCTGGGGTGGGCCGCTGCCGGCCGGGCGGTTCCGCGGGATCGCGCAGCATGCGAGCTTCGGGAGCTACGCGGCCGAGGTCGCCGAGGTCTCGGTGAGCGAGGGACGGATCCGCGTGCACAAGGTGGTCGCGGCGCTCGACTGCGGCCGCGCCGTGAATCCGGCGATCGTGGCGATGCAGGTGGAGAGCGCGATCGTGTACGGGCTCTCGGCCGCGCTCTTCGGCGAGATCGGCTTCGCGGAAGGCTATGTCATGCAGGGCAACTTCGACGACTATCCAGTGCTCCGCATGGACCAGATGCCGGAGGTCGAGGTGCACCTGATCCAAAGCGGCGAGGCACCCTCCGGCGTAGGCGAGCCCGGCGTGCCGCCGATCGCGCCGGCGGTGGCCAACGCGCTGTTCGCGGCCACCGGTACGCGCCACCGCAGGCTCCCGCTCCGCCTCGGGTGAGCTCAGCCGTCGAGGAGCTTCGCGATCACCTCCGGCGCCTCGAGCACCGGGTTGTGTCCGGCGCCGGGGACGACCTCGCGCCGCGCTTGGGGCAAGGCAGCCTGCATACGCTCGGCGATCGCGGTAAACTTGGTGTCGAGCTCACCGGTCACCAGGAGAATCGGACAGCGGACCTCGGCCAGACGCGGCCGATAGTCGGGCATCTCGGCGAGACCCATCTGTCGGAGAGCGTCCGCAAGTTGTCTTGCATTGTGGTTGCGCGCGATCTCCTGCTGCTCCGAGCGGACCGGCTCGGGCAGGCCTCGCTGGCTCGCGAAGAGCGGCTGGGCGCGCCACGCCTCCAGGAACGGCTCGATCCCCTCGTCCTCGAGGCTTCGGATCCACCGCTGGTCGGCGTCGCGTCGTGCGGCGCGCTCGGCGTCGTCGATCCCTGGATTGACGCCGATCAGGATCAGTCCCGCCACGCGATCGGAGTGCTCGATCGCGGTCGCCAGCGCGACGCGGGCGCCGAGCGAGTAGCCTGCCAGGACCTCGGGCCGATCGATGCGGCCCGCGATCCGCGCGACGGCGCCGAGGAACCCCTCCCCGGGCTGCGCCGGCGCGTCGGGTGCGTGGCCCGGCAGCGGGGGCGCCGTGGTCGCGCGCGCCAGCATTCCGCGCAGGCGTCGCCAGCTCGCGGGCGCGCCGGTGAAGCCGTGGAGGAGGATCATTCGATCGTGTGTCCCAGCCGCCGGAGGCCGACTGCAGTGACGACCCAGGTCCAGGACAGGAGCGTGAAGGCGAGGATCGGCGGCGCCATCGATTCGCCGATCCCCTGCATCACGATCAGGTGGAGGTCGGGGCTCTTGGCCCACTCTGGCGTCGCCGGGACCTTGTGCATGACCGCGCCGATGTCGAGGAAGAGGCCGCTCAACGCGGAGAAGACCGTCGCCACCGTCATGGCGCGGATGAAGCTGATCTTCCGCTCGTCGGGCCGGTACGCGAACAGGCCGGCGGCGACCAGGGTGATCAGGCTGAGGAGCAGCACCACCCACATCGCCCAGCCGCCTTCGAGCATGAAGTTCATCATCGCCAGTGCTAACGCATGCGCCGGAGGAACGTGACGGGAAAGTTCCTTGTCACGGAGTCGGGGTGGGGACGTTGAAGCAGGGCGGCGTGGACGACCGGGAGCTGGTGGCCGCGCTCCGGCGCGGGGAGGCGGCGGCGTTCGACGTGGCCTATGACCGGCACCGCCCCCGGCTCTTCGGCTTTCTGGCGCGGTTGGCGGGCCGGCGGGACGTGGCCGAGGACCTGCTCCAGGAGACGTTTCTCCGGTTGGCTGCCCGCGCGACCGCGCTGGCGGAGGAGACGAACCTGAAGGCTTGGCTGTTCGCGGTGGCCCGCAACCTCTTCATCAGCCATCACCGGGCGCTGGTGGTGGACCTCGATCGGCTGGAGCGGTTCCGCCTGTTCCGCCGCGATCACGGCCCCACGGCGACGACGCCCTTCGAGGCGCTGGCGGGCTCCGAGACCGAGCGTCGGCTGGAGGCGGCGCTGGCCGCCCTGCCGCAGAAGTACCGGGAGGTGGTGCTCTTGATCGGCGTGGAGCGGATGAACCCGGCGGAGGCGGCGACGATCCTGCGCCTCAAGCCGGACGCGGTGCGGCAGCGTTTGTCCCGCGCCCGTGGCATGATGAAGAAGACCCTCGAGGGCACGGACCCATGACCGAGCCGCACGACCAGGATGCTTCGACCGAGGATGCGCTGATGCAGCAGCTCGCCGAGCTTCCCTCCGGTGACGTCGACGTATGGCGGGTCGAGCGGATCCGCGCCGGTGCCCATCGGGTGATGCGGCGCGAGGCGGACGGCGTGTCGCGGTGGCTGGATCGGTTGGAGCGGATCTACGCGCGGACGCTGGAGCCGCTGGTGGTCTTCGGCGTGGGGAGCCTGTACGTGATCGCGGTGATCCGCTCGGTGATCGACATTCTCAGCTGAGCGCTGGGGCGTTCACGCGGCCAGCCGCTCGAGCTCGGGCTCGGACTTCGTCTCTTCCGACGGCTCCGGTGCATGGCGGCGGGCGCGACCCTCCTTCGCCCACTCGGGGACGTCGCGGAGGTCCCAGACCAGACCGACCCACGAGAGCGCCTTGAGGCCGTAGTAGCTCAGGTCGATCTCCCACCAGAAGAAGCCTTGCTTGGCGCTGTGCGCGTAGTGGTGGTGGTTGTTGTGCCAGCCCTCGCCCAGCGTCAGCAGCGCCAGCACCAGCGAGTTCTTGCTGTCGTCGGTGGTCTGGTAGCGGCGGCGCCCGATCAGATGTGTCAGCGAGTTGATGCAGAAGGTAGCGTGCCACAGCGCGACGATCGGGACGATCACACCCCAGATCACGAGACCGCCGCCGCCGATGAAGTAGTAGACGAAGCCGAGGACGATCGCCGGCACCAGGTAGTGCTCGTTGAGCCACCGCAGCTCGGGATACTTCGCGAGGTCGCGGATCTTGTCCCAGCGCGTCTCGTTGTAGTCGCGGGCGAGGATCCAGCCGACGTGCGACCACCACAGGCCGCGCTGCGCAGGCGAGTGGAGATCTTCGGGCTGATCGGAGTGCTTGTGGTGGTGCCGGTGATGCGCCGCCCACCAGAGGACCCCCTTCTGCGCGGTGAGCGTACCGAGCAGCGCCATGACGAATTGGAACACGCGGCTCGTCTTGTAGGTCCGATGCGAGAAGTAGCGGTGGTAGCCCGCGGTCACTCCGAACATGCCGAGCAGGTAGGAGACCGAGAAAAGGATGATCCGACCGATCGTGAGGTCGGTGACGATCAGACCCGCGAGCGCGACCAAATGAACGATCACGAAGGGCAGCACAGCGATGCTGTAGCGCGGTGAGGTGGGGCTCGTGTTGGCTTCGCTTTCCACGACTGAGGAGAGCCTAAGCGGCCGATGTCATGACCAAGTCACGAGGCCGTGAGAAAGAGGCGAAGGGAAAACGTCAGGGGACAAACCGGTAACCGAAGCCGCGGACGGTCTGGATGTGCCGGGGCGAGTCGGGCTCGTCTTCCACCTTCTGGCGCAAGCGCAGGACGAAATTGTCGACCGTCCGCTCGGTCCCTTCGTAATCGTCGCCCCACACGCTCTGGAGGATCTGGTTGCGCGTGACCACGCGGTCCTTGCCCCGGGCGAGGTAGAGGAGCAGCTCGTATTCGCGGAAGGTGAGCTCGACCGGCTCCCCGCGCTTGGTGACGCGCCGGGTGGCGGTGTCGATGAAGACGTCGCCGAAGGCGATGGTGTGCTGCCGCCCCGGTCCAGAGGGCAGGCGCGCGCGGCGGAGCGCCGCGTTGATGCGGGCCAGGAGCTCGGGGAGGGCGAACGGCTTGGTGACGTAGTCGTCGGCGCCCAGCTGGAGACCGGAGACCTTGTCGCCCTGGTGATCTTTTGCGGTCAGGATCAGGACGGGGACGCGCACGTCCGTCTTTCGGATCTCGGAGAGGACCTCGAACCCGTCCTTCTCGGGGAGCATCACGTCGAGCAGGATCAGATCGGGGTGGTTCCGCTGGTGCTGCTCGATGCCGAGGCGGCCGTCGCGCGCCACCAGCACGTCGTACCCCTCGAGCTCGAGGTTGAGCTGCAGGCCGTTGAGGATCGACTCGTCGTCCTCGACGATCAGGACCTTCGCCTTACCCATCAGGCTCGCTCCTTCTCTCCGCCGAATGGGATCACGATGGTGAAGGTGCTCCCCTCCTCCACCTTGCTGTCGAGGTCGATCGTCCCCCCGTGGGCCAGGACCACGTGGCGGGCGATGGCGAGGCCCAGGCCGGTGCCGCTGATCGCTTTCACGTCGCGCGCGTCCGAGCGGTAGAAGCGCTCGAATATGCGCGGCTGCTCGCGCTTGGCGATGCCCAAGCCGAAGTCGCGCACCGAGATCGCGAGCTTCCCGTTCTTCTTCCGCGCGGAGATCTCGATGCGCTCGGACTCACCGCGATACTTGAGCGCGTTGGTGAGGAGGTTGACCAGCGCGTCGACCAGCGCCGTCGCGTCGACCTTGATCACGGGTAGGTCGTCCTCGATGTCCACCGAGAGCTGTACCTTTTTTTCGTGCAGCTGCGGCTGGAAGACGCTGATGGCCGAGGA
Organism: uncultured delta proteobacterium; assembly: GCA_963803435.1. GTDB lineage: Bacteria > Myxococcota > Kuafuiibacteriia > Kuafuiibacteriales > Kuafuiibacteriaceae > CAWDML01. The sequence continues at coordinate 950,157 of CAWDML010000003.1, forward strand.
GACGACGCTCTTCACGTCGACCCGCTGCCGGTCGAGCTTGAACGCGCCGGCCTCCATGGCGCCCCAGGAGAGGAGCCGTCCGATCAGGAGCGAGAGCCGATCGGTCTCCTTGCTGATCACCTCCAGGCAGTGATCGACCTGCGGGCGTTCCTTCACACGCCCCATGCGGAGTGTGTCGACGAACATGCGGATCGAGGTCAGGGGGGTCTTGAGCTCGTGGGAGACCTTCGACACGAAGTCGATCTGGAGCGCGGCCAGCCGGCGATCGGCGCGAATGCCGAGGAGGGTGACGGTGGCGCCGGCGCCCAGGGCGGCACAGAACATGACGAGGAGGAGCCCGATCGTCACCTCGAAGACGGATTGTTGATAGACGAGGATCAGGATGCCGCAGACCAGGATGGCGAGGGCCGGGATGGCGACCAGGGCCCAAACGCCCAGGCTGGAGGTCCGGGTCTTCGGGAGGCGATGCGTGGCGCCCGCCATCCGGACGACCTAAAAGCTCCGTCGGGGCGGGGTCAACGCTGAACCGGTGTCGTGATACCGTCCCGCCCCATCCCAAAGGGGGCTACATGCAAATCGTACTGCTCGTCGTCGGTGTGATCGGCCTGGTCGGCGGAATCATCTGGCTTGGCCGCTACATGGAGAAGCGGCGGACGGAGAAGATGCGGGCTGCGGCAGCGTCGCTCGGCTACGCGTTCGAAGCGGAGCATGCGCCGGAGCTGATCCAGACGCTCGCACACTTTCCGTTGTTCCAGGTCGGACATGGCAAGAAGCTCCGCAACGTGATCGCCGGCTCGGACGGCAGTGTGGAGTTCAAGCTCTTCGACTACCGGTACACGACCGGACATGGAAAGAACTCGCACACCTGGGTGCAGACCGTCATCCTGATCAAGTCGCGACGGCTGCGCTTGCCGTCGTTCGCGCTCAAGCCCGAGAACATCTTCCACAAGATCGGATCCGTGTTCGGCTACAAGGACATCGACTTCGAGACGCACCCCACGTTCTCGAAGAAGTACCTGTTGCGAGGAGAGATCGAGAGCGAGATCCGCCAGACGTTCTCTCCGCCGGTTCTCGACTACTTCGACCAGAACCATAACCTCACGGTTGAAGGTTTTCAGGACGAGCTGCTGTTCTACCGCGCGTCCCGTCAGCTCAAGCCCGAGGACCTGCGACCGCTGATCGACAGCGGCATGCAGGTCCACCATCTCCTTGGTCGCTGATGCCCTGGCGCCGCGCAGAGTTCAAAGGCCAGCGGGTCTGGGCGGAGGTCGATCCGACCGGTGCGCTCAAGGTCTCCGGCGGCCGGGTGGGCATTCGCTACCAGCGCTCGGCGAACGCCAAGATCTACGCAGGAACCGCACGCAACGTGGCCTTGGAGGCGTCAGCGCCGGTGGAGGCGTTCGAGGACGGGACGCCGGCGCCGCCGCTGGCCGCCGCCAAGCGGGCGGCGAACCGGGCCGGCGGCAGCAGTGGCTTCGGCAAGGCCGGCACGCGCACGGAGAAGCAGGCGGCGATGGCCGCCGAGGCGGCGCGCGCGCTGATCGACTCGCTCGACGGTGCGATCCTGGCGTTCACCGACGGCGCCTGCCGCGGCAACCCTGGCCCCGCCGGCGCCGGGGCGGTGCTCCGGTTTCCCGGCGGCCGGCACCTGGAAGCCAGCCGATCCCTCGGGAGGGCCACCAACAACATCGCCGAGCTCACCGCGATCCAGCTGGCGCTCCAGCTGCTCGTGCGCGCCAAGGTGGATCCGCACGAAGAGGTCGCCCTGTTCACCGATTCGGCCTACTCGCACGGCGTCCTGGTCAAGAGCTGGAAGCCGAAGGCCAACCAGGAGCTGATCAAGGACCTGCGCGCGCGATTGGCGCGATGGCCGAACCTCGAGCTCTACTGGATCGCCGGGCACGTGGGGGTCGAAGAGAACGAGCGCGCCGACGAGCTGGCGAACGAAGGCGTCGACGGGATCAGCGCCGTCCATGACAGCGCGCGGTGAGCTCCCGTTCGTCCTGATCGGGAATCCGGAGAACCGTCGGATCACGCTCTTCCAGCAGGCGCTGGCCGAGCTGGGACGGCCTCAGGCGACCGTGGTGCCGTGGCTGGCGCTGGCGCAAGGACCGGAGGCGCTGGCTGCGATCCCGCTCGCCGAGGCGATCCTCCGGATCGACTCCGCGGGGGAGAGCTTCGAGGTGGACCGGGCCTTCCTGCGGCTCGGCTTCGAGGCGGCGGTCGAGGCCGGGGCCAGCACCATCGATCCGGCGAAGATCGCAGCGCTCGTCCCGGACCGTGGCCGCATCACCTGCCCGCGTCAGCTCCACCTCGGCTTCCTGAGGGTGGTCGACACCCTCGCTCCGGTGCTCGCGGACAAGCCGGGCTGGCGTGTCCTGACGCCGCTCCGGGAGATCGAGGTGTTGTTCGATAAGCGGGTCACCTCGAGGCGCTATCGCGCGCTCGGCCTCCCCGTGCCTGAGCCCCTCGACGGGGTCACCGATCCGGACACGCTCGCCGCCGAGATGGACCGCCGGCGGATCCACTCGGTGTACGTCAAGCTCTCCTGCAGCTCGTCCGCGTCCTGCCTGGCGATCTACACGCGCCGCCCGACCGATCGCCGCGAGTCGCTGACGACGACGATCGAGCAGGCCTCCACCGGTTGGTACAACTCCCTCCGACTGCGACGGATCGAACGCCGCGAGAACGTCGACGAGATCCTGCGCTTCCTGATCGACAACGGCTCCCAGATCGAGGCCGCGATCCCGAAGGCCCGCCTCGACGGCGCCTTCTTCGACTGCCGGGTGGTCGTGATCGACGCCGCCCCCGAGTTCGTGGTGGTCCGACAGAACCACCACCCCATCACGAACCTCCACCTCGGCGGCTGGCGCGGCGCGCTCGCCGCCCTCGAGCGCGAGGCCGGTCCCGCCCTCTCGCAGGGCCTCTCGAGCTGCCGCCGCGCCGCCGAGAGCCACGGCTGCTTCTCGCTCGGCGTGGATCTCATGTTCGAGCGCGGCTTCACCGGTCACCGGATCCTCGAGAGCAACGCCTTCGGCGATCTGCTCCCGAACCTCACGAAGGACGGCAAGAGCGTCTACGGGATGCAGATCGAACGCGCGCTCCAGCGCTTCTGAACACCGGGCGGTCACTGTCACCGTCACGGCCACGGTCAGGGACCTCGGCCACGGATCACGGATCACGGATCACGGATCACGATTCACGATCCCCGCCGGCACGCGCTCCAGGATCCCCTCCCCGAACACGCTCCGCAGCCCCAGCTTCTCCAGGTGCACGTACCCGAGGTGACAGCCGCAGGTCTCCGCCGGGCAGGGCCGCTCCCCGAGGATGCGCTCCAGCGGATCCCGGTAGAGGTTGCCGAGGACCGTATCGACGAAGTGACACCGCCGCACCTCGCCTTCGCCGTCGACCGCCACCGTGTCGCTGCCGGTGAAGCAGCGCTCTCCGAGGCTCGCATGCCGGCGCGCGTTGTAGCCGAACAGCGGATCGATCCGCTCCAGCGCCCGGATGGTGTCGTCGTCGAACGGCCGGAAGCGCTTGGGCGCGTTGATCCAGAGGTAGACCCCGGGCGGGAGCTCCGTGCGCAGTCGCTCGATCTCCGGCTCGAATTGCTCGAACCCGACCACTCCGGCGCTGATCTCGACGCCCCGCTCGTGGAGCTCGGCCACGCGCCGGACGAAGCGCGCGCGCTCCGTCCACTCGGGGTGGTACGTCGCCCAGATCCCGAGACGCTCGGCGACGCAGTCGGAGGTCCAGTCGACCGGTGTCGAGAGGTTCGTTTGAATGGAAGCGCGGCGCACGTGCGGCAGGTTCGTGAGCTCGACGAGCGCGTCTCGGTACCAAGGTCGGATGAGCGCCTCCCCCCACGGCGTGAAGAGCACGCCGAGCCAATCGCCTCGCCGGGCCCGGATCCAGCCCATGAACCGATCGAGCGCCGCCCGATCGCGGGAGAGGGCCTCGGGGGGATCCTCGCGCTTGGCGAAGGGACAGTATGTGCAACCGTAGTTGCAGCTCTCCAGCGGCCCTCGATAGAGCAGGTCCAGCTTCATCGCGGCTCGTGGCTCGCCATGAGCTCGGCCACCCGCCGCGAGTGGAGAAAGGGGCCGATGGCGTCGGAGCGTTCGAGCCCCCGATCGGTCAGCGCCAGCCGCCGCCCCCGCGGCTCGACCAGCATGCGCTCGACCAGCTCCGACAGCTCGGGCACGTCCTCGAGCGCCTCGGCGCCGAACCGCGCGCGGTAGGCGTCGAGGTCGATGCCTTCGGCGAGCAGCGAGAGGATGAGCCAGCGCCGCCGGCGCTCCTCATCGTCGAGCGCGAAGCCCCACTCGGCGAGATCGAAGCGCTCGCGACAGTTGAAGCTCTCGATGATCTCCCGCACCCCGCGCGCGCCGACGGCGTACTCCGTCGAGTAGTGGACGTCCTGCGTATACGAGCGCGCACCCGCGCCCAGCCCGACCATGCCGTCCTCCTGACAGCGATACGCCACCGTCTCCTCGGCGGCGGCGGACGCCTCCGTGACGAACATGCGCATCGACGCCTGACGGTAGCCCTCGGCGAACAGCAGGGCGCGGCCCTCCCGGTACTGCTCGAGCCGCTGCTCGTCCCAGCTGACGGCGCCGCGCCGGCCCAGCCCTGTCAGCGGGCGCACATAGAGCGGATAGAGGTACAGCTCCTCCGGGGCGAACCGGAGCGCGTGGCGGATCGTGTCGAGCCAGCTCTCCGTGCTCTGCTCCGGGATGCCGTACATGAGATCGACATTCAGTATGGGGAAGGCTGCGGACCGGATCCGGTCCAGCGCCACCTCCACGGTCGTCGCCGCCTGGGGCCGCAGCAGCGCCTTCGTTTCCCGGTCGTCGAAGCTCTGCACGCCGATGCTGATGCGACGGACGCCGTGACGCCGGAGCACCTGGAGGCGATCGCTCGTTGCCGTCTCGGGCGAGGTCTCGACGGACGCGGGGGCGGCGTCCGGATCGACGCCGAGGTGGGACTCGAGGCGCGACAGCACCCGCTCCAGCTGGTGCGCCTCGAGGTAGGTGGGCGTGCCACCGCCGATCGCGAAGCGCGCGAACCGGGCGCCGTCGAGCCAGCCCTTGGCGCTCGCGATCTGTCGATCGAGGGCGTCGAGATAGTCCTGGATCACGCGGCGCTGCGGGCGCGCCTGAGTGAACAGGTTGCAGAAGCCGCACCGCATCTCGCAGAACGGGACGTGGAGGTAGAGGAAGAGCGCCGTGCGATCGACCCGGGACCACAGGGTCTCCAGCGGGATCGGCGGATCGAGCGCTCGGTACGACGTCTTGTGCGGATACGCGTACAGATACGCGAGATAGGGCGAGCCGGACTCGAGGAGATCGGCGCCGTTCATCGCGGCGGCTCCAGCTGAATCTCGGCGTAGGGCACGGTCCAGACGACCTCGTGCCCGAGTCGGTGCCCGAAGAAGCCGTCCTCGCCGTAGGCCGTCCCGTGATCCGAGCAGACGATCGCGAACGTGGGCGCGCGCCGCTCCATGGCGTCGATCAGGCGACCGAGCTGAGCATCGGCGTAGCGAAGCGCGGCTGCGTGCGATGCGCGCGTGTCCTCGCGCGGTCCTCCCGGGAGGTAGAACCAGTTGGGCTGGTGGAGCGCGGAGACGTTGACGAAGAGAAAGATCCGCCCGGGGGTCAGCGCCAGGATCTCGAGCGCGAGATCCACCTGATTCTCCGTCGAGCGCGGATCGGTGACGCCCATCGCCTCGCTCCAGTGCGCCTCCTGAAACAGCGCCGGCAGCGCGCGTCCCAGCTCGTTCTTGCCGTTGAAGAAGCCCGTCCCTCCGATGCACACCGTCCGATAGCCGTGGCGCGCGAGCCCAGCTGGGAGGCTGTCACCGTCCAGCAGGACGGTCTCGCTCCCGATGGTCTCGCTGCCCTCGAACCGGAGGGCGAAGGGGCGCGGGTGCTTGCCCGGCCGCGCCGGCGTGGGCAGAAAGCCGGCGAACATCGCCGCATGCGACGCGTACGTGAAGCTGCCCGGCGCGTGGCGTCGCTCCCATCCTCCCGGGATCCGGGCCCGGAGGTTCGGCGTCGAGCCGTCCTGCCAGCAGGCCTCGGCGGTGTCGTAGCGGAGCGTGTCGAGCGTGACCATCAGGACGTCGTGCGTGCCCAGCTGCATCATCGAGCGCACCCGCTGGCCGGCGGACTCACCAGCGCCGCCCCATCGATGGTGCACGTCGACGTTCCATTCAAACGAATGCGTCCGACCGCGCCGCCGCCGCCGCCCCCGCCGCCGAAGCCGAGGTCGCCGTCGTTCCCCTCCGCCGGCGCGCGGGTCCCGGCGCCGCCGGCGCCTCCGCTGCCGCCGCCGACGTCGGCGCCTCGCGCGGGATCCGCGGTACGCTCGGCGCCCGGATCGCCGGTGCCGCCGCTGGCTTCGAACCCGCCGCCCGCGCCGGCCCCGCCGCCGTTGGCGGTCAGGATCGCGCCGGCGGCAATCGACATCGACGGGGCCTCGAGGAGGATCGCGCCCCCGCTGCCGCCGCCGCCGCCGCCCCCCGTCTGGTTGCCTCCGCCGCCGCCGCCGCCGGGCGCCGCGATGAGACCGCCCACCGTGATCGCGCGCTTCGCCGAGATCTCCAGCGCGCCGCCACCTCGCCCCGCCTCGCCGCCGTTGGCGCCGCCGCCGCCGGCCGCCCCGTCGCAGCCACCCTGGAGCGGGATCAGCTGACCATTGCCGGAGGGCGCGCCGCCGCGGCCACCGTCATTGAGGTTCGTCGGTCCGCCGGTGGCGCCCATGGTTCCGAAGCCGCCGCCGCCGCCGCCGCTGGCGATCTGTCCGATCTGGCTCCCGCCCTCGACCGCGCGGTCGCACGAGGCCGCGTTCGCTCCGGGGCCGGGGATGGCGCCGCGCGCCCCCGCGTGGATCTGGCCGTCGATCTCGGCGGCATCGAACACGGCGAAGATGGCCGCGCGATTCCCGATCACGATCAGCTCGCCGTCGCTCTCGATCGATAGATGGTCCGCCGACGCGATCACCACTGCGCCCTGATTGCCGTAGAGCGCGCTGGGCACCGACGCGCAGCCGTCGCCGTCGAACAGGAGATCCGCAGTGTCGAACGTACAGGTGCCGCTCCGAACGATCAGCTCGCCGCCCGGTGGGACGTCCTCCGGATCGAAGTTGCTCGGATCGAAGGGGAAGGGCCGACCTCCGGCGTCACCGGCACCAGCGTCGGATCGCGCGAGCCCGGCGTCGTAGATCTCCGAGAGCGGCGATACGTCGCAGGCGGCGACCAGCGTCGCGATCAGCACGGAGCGAAGCAGCACAGGCTCACCTCAGCGCGGCGATCCGCTCCTCGGAGAAGCGCTTGATCGAGCTCGACGCCCGAGCGTGATCCATCACGTGCCGATACGCGTCGACGGCCAGGTCGTTCTTGCCCAGCAGGCGCCGCGCCTCGCCGAGACCGAGGTAGAGCCCGGGCAGGGCGTCGTCGCTGGCCAGCCCGATCGCGCGCTGGTACATCGTCTCGGCCTCCTCGCCGTGCTCCAGCCCCAGGTGCGCGCTCCCCAGCGCGGCCAGGATCAGCGCATCGTTCGGCATCTCGCGATCGGCCGCCTCCAGCTGCGGCAGCGCTGCGGTGTAGTCGCCGTTCTGCAGCCGGGTGAGGCCGGCCCGGAACGAGTCCGGTCGCGGGGAGCTCACCTTCACCGGCGGGACGGCCGCCCGCTCCGGCGTCGCGGACTTCTCGACCGGCTTCTCGGTGAACGACAGATGCAGGCTGTCCTTGGTCTCCGCCTTCGGCTCTTTCCGGGCCGCCTTCTCCCTCGGCGCCACGGCCTTTGCCTCCTCCCGGAGCGCGGCGGCGGTCTGGCGCGCCTTGGCCACCCACTTCTCCTGCGCCGGGTTCGTCTCGGCGCGCGCGTAGGCCTCGTACGCCTCGGCGGCCGCCACCTTGTCTCCAGCGGCGCGCAGGGTCTCGGCGAGACCATAGTGCGCGTCGGCGTCGTTCGGGTTGCTCTGGAGGTACATGCGGTACTGCTCCGCAGCGTCGTCGTTTCGACCCAGCTTCCTCAGCGAGAAGGCGAGGTTGTAGCGGGCCACCGACTGATCGGGTTTGGCGTCGAGCGCCTTCTTGAACGCCGGCGCCGCCTCCGCGTATCGCTGCTTCTCCACGTACGCGTTGCCGAGCTCGGTCCAGGCTTCGCCGTACTGAGGTGCGAGCTCGACCGCCTGCTGAAGCCGCGCGATCGCGTTGTCGGTCTGATGGTCCTTCAGGAGGCGCTTGCCCTCGTTGAACGCGACGATCGCGCCGGCCGGAATCGCCTGGGCCCGAGCGACCCCGCCGGCGGCGAGGAGGAGGACGAGAGAGAACGCGAACGCCCGCATCCGCGCGAGCATAGCCTCAGAGCACCTCGATCTGCGACACCGCTTTGACGTTGTCGCACTGGTCCGCCGCCCCCACGATGAAGAGCCGCAGCGGCCCGCCCGCGCCTCGATCGAGGCGTCCGCCCGGAGCCGCGTACTGCACCCAGCCTCCGTCGTAGAGGGCCTTGGCGTCGACGGTCCGCTCGAAGCCATCCTGGGAGCGAATCTTCACCTGCGCATCGGACGGGATGCCGGCGGACGACAGGAGGGTGCGGAGGCGGGCGGCATCACCCTGGCGGCCGGGAACCACGGCATCGAGCGCGGTCCGCTCGCTCTCCGGAAGCCGGCGAAGCTCGTGCCAGCCGGTCTGGACCTTCACGGTGGGCCCGAGGATCGTCAGCAGCGAGCCGCCCTCTTTGGCCTGGATCAGCGCCGCCACCGCCCGCGCGCCGCGCCGCGCCGCGCCCGCCCGGGCGTCGTCGCCGAGCCTGGCCGTCAGCGCCGAGGTCAGACCGATCAGCGTCACGCCGGCGTCGACGTACAGCTCGATGTCCTCGAGACCGACGCCGCCCGAGACCCAGAGCGGGACCTCGCCGAGCGGCCCGCGGATCAGCTCGACGAACCGCGCGCCGCCGAGGGTCGCGATCGGGAACAGCTTGACCAGGTCTGCACCTGCCGCGCGCGCCCGGAGGATCTCCGTGGGCGTCATCGCGCCTGGGATCGAGACGAGACCGAGGGCGCGCGCCCGCCGGATCAGCGCCTCGTCGGTGTGGGGCGAGACCACGAACCGAGCGCCGGCCGCGTGCGCCCGCGCCACTTCGTCCTCGGTCTTGACCGTGCCCACCCCGATCACAGTGAGGGGCGGCTTCGCCCGGCTCGCCAGCCCCCGGACGATCTCGAAGCAGCCGGGGGTATCGGCCGTGATCTCGACCGCGCGCAGCCCGCCCTCGAGCAATCCGGAGGCAATCTGCTCGGCGCGCGACGGATCGACCTCGCGTACGACGCCGACGATGCACGCTTCGACCAGCGCATCCAGCACCATGAGCGGCCCGTCTACCATCGCTTTACCCGGGAGTACCAGTGGGCTATCGCGACGGAATGGACCAGGAACCGCCGCCCCTCGCGCCGCCTGCGCCTGCGCCCGCGCCGCTTGGGGCTCCCCCGCTGCCTCGGCCGCCGAGCCGGAGCAACACGCCGGTGTTGATCGCGCTGGCGTTGCTCCTGGGAGTGGGGGTGGGCGGGACGTGCGCGACCTGCGCGGCCGTCGGCGGCCAGGTCGGGGGCGACGAGGTCTTCTTTCCCGGCGGCGAGCACGTCGGCGTCGTCGAGCTCCTCGGTCCGATCGGCGACGCCGGCGACATCGTGAAGAACATCCGCAAGTTTGCGTTGCGGGACGACCTGGTCGCGCTGGTGGTCCGCATCGACTCTCCCGGCGGGGCCGTCGCCCCCTCGCAGGAGATCTATCGCGCGATGCGCTGGGCCAGCGAGAAAAAGCCGGTCGTGGTGTCGATGGGGAACGTGGCGGCGTCCGGCGGCTTCTGGGCCTCACTCGGCGCCGACTGGGTGTTCGCATCTCCCGGGACGATCACCGGCTCGATCGGCGTGATCACCCAGCTCCCGGATCTCAGGGGCATCGCCGACATGATCCACTTCCGCATGCGCACCTTCAAGTCGGGTCCGCTCAAGGACGCCGGCAACCCGTTCCGCGAGATGACACCGGCCGACGAGGCGCTCTTCAAGTCGCTGATCGACGACATCTACGATCAGTTCGTCACGCTGACCGCTGAGCGCCGCCACCTGAACGTGGAGGACGTGAAGAGCATCGCCGACGGCCGCGTCATGACGGGACGCGCCGCGCTCGAGGTGGGTCTGATCGACGAGCTCGGCGGTCTTCACGAGGCCGCCCGCAAGGCCCTGGTCATGTCGAAGATCCGCAAGGCGGCCGCCGAGGGCGAGACCAAGACCTCCAGCGCCGCCTACCAAGATCTCGAGGATCCGACCCTCATCTATCCGAAGAAGGATCGGCCCGGGCTCCTCGATCTCCTCACCGCGAGCGTCAGCGAGGGGGTGTCGCGGGGCGTCTCCAGCGCGGTCGAGCGGATCTCGGAGGATCGCGATCCGGTCGAGCTCCGATGATCCGTCCACTCTTCGCAAGCTGCCTTGCCTTGCTGGCGGCCTCGCCCGCGCTCGCCGCCGAGGTGCGCGTGGGCGTCGTACCCGCGGTCGGATTCGAGCCGCCCCGAGGCGCGCGCGCTGGCCACCCAGACGCTGCTCGACGCGCTGGCCTCCGTCCGCGGCCTGCGCGTGATCTCCTTCGGGAGCATCGACGCCGTCCTGGGCCCCGCCGCCAAGCGCGCCCTCGAGGCGTGCACCGACGATCGCTGCCTGGTCGCGGCCACAGCCGGGATCACCACCGATCGCCTGGCGGTCGCCAGCCTGGACGACGAGGGATCGCGCCGGGTCCTGCGCCTGCGCCTGGTGAAGAGCTCGAGCACCGCCGACGTGATCGCGCGCGTGACCCGGGACGTCGCGGACGGCGAGAACGCGCTCCGCACCGCCGTCGCGCAGTCCGCGCTCGAGCTGTTCCCCGAGCAGGCGAAGCAGAGCCTCGGCGTCCTCGAGATCAGCGGGGCCACGCCCGGCGCACGGATCGTCGTAGACGGACGCATGTCCACCTCGGTCCCGCTCGACGCGACCGATCCCGACGCGCCCGCGGTGCTCCGACTGAGCCCGGGCGTCCATCAGATCAAGGTCAGCGCGCCGGGTCGCTTCCCGGCCTCGGAGCAGGCCGAGGTGCTCGCCGGCCAGCGGACCCGGCTCCAGGTCGATCTCACGAAGAACCGCAGCAGCGGTCCAGCTGATCCTCGGCGGCGTCGGCGTGGCGGCGGGCGTCGCCGGCATCATCCTGGGCGCGGTGGTGAAGAACAAGGCGAACCGGTGGAGCGACGCCTGCCCGGGCGGCATGCCCTGCGCCGCCGGCTTCACGCGCGATCGCTACGACGACGACATGCAGGCGATCGATCAGGGTCGGACCGTCGCCAACGTGCTCTACGGGGTCGCGGGCGCGGCCGCGCTCGGAGCCGTGATCTGGTTCTTCGCGGATCCCGGAAGCGATCCGGAGGTGGGTCCATGAGATCGGCGGGCTGTCTGGCGGTCCTCCTCTTCGGGTGCACCACCGGAATCCCGGAGATCGCGCCCGAGCAGTTCGCGTGCGAGGGCGACGCGCCGCTCGCGTCGGGCGAGCTCCCCTGTCCCGAATCGCACTGGTGCGATCAGGGCGTCTGCAAGTCCCGCCTCGGCTGCACCGAGGCCGGAAGCTCGCGCCCCGGTTGCGATCGCGCGGCCCAGCGCCGCTGCGATCCCGTCCTCAACGCGATGACCTCTGCCGTGACCTGTCTCGGCGGCAACCAGACGATCACCAGCACCGCTCCCCGGGACGACACCTGCGCCTGCCCCTCGCAGGGCCCTGCCGGCACCCCGCTGTTCTGTGCGCACATCCCCGCGGGACCGTCGACCGAGTATCCGCTCTTCCTCACCGAGCCCGGCCAGCCCCTCGCGAGCGGTCAGTTCGGGATCACCGAGGATCGCCCCGAGTTTCGCTGGTGCGTGCGCGCCTGCTCGAACGAGATCGATTGCCCGGCCGACCACACGTGCCGGCCCGCGCCCGTGGTGACCGACGACCTGCGGGCCTCGCCGTCGAGCCGGCACACGATCGGCGTCTGCTATCCAAACTTCCTGACCGCCACCTCGAGCTCGGTTCACCTCGAGCAGCCCGACCCGGACGCGTGCCTCTCGAACAGCGACTGCCCGAGCATCTGTCAGTGGAACGTGGAGAGCGTCGCCGACCATCCGGTCCTGCCGATCGGTGAGTCGTGGGCGGGCCGGAAGGCGGTGGTGGCCCGCTGTGTCCCGCCGACGGGCTCGCTCGCGGATCCGGGCCGCGGGTGCACGCGCGACGCCGAGTGCAAGAACGGCCTCTGCGAGGGCGGGAAGTGCCAGCGTCCCTGCAACCCGGGTTATGACAGCGCGTGCGACAACTGCCTCTCGATCCAGGTCTCGCGCACGATCACGGGCCAGAGCGGCGAGGTGATCGACGCCGTTCACGTCTGCGAAACCCCCTGAGGGTGGCGCGTTTGGCGGCAGGCCCGTACGATGCCGGGGTGTCCCCGCCCCGGCGCCGCGGAAAGCTGACGTTCGCGGACCTGCTCGACTTGCTGCAGGACGCGTCCGCGATCGACGAGGTCACCAAGCGCGACCTACTCTCTCGAGAGGACACGCTCCGCGCCAGGTTCCTGCGGGCCAAGTTCGGCTCGGCCGGCCTCTCGCGGAAGGACTACCACGTCTCGGCGACCGAGCTGGTCGATACCGCCAAGCTCCCGCACCCCGACGCGCCGGGCCGCTCCATCGACGAGGACATCCTGGCCCGCCTGCTCGCGCAGGCCTGGGACCTCAAGTACAAGAAGATCGATCCGCTCGCGCTCGACCGCCGCCTGATCACCAAGGTGCTCCCCCGCGGCTTCGCGCGCCGCCACGTGATGCTGCCGATCGCGGAGGAGGGCGATAAGCTGATCGTGGCGATCGCCGACCCGGGCGACACCCACGCGCTCGAGGAGTTCTCGCGGGCGACCGGTCGTCCCGTGGAGGCGGTCGTCTCCGCGAAGAAGGACATCGTCAACATCATGTCCGAGGTGCACGGCTTCCACCGTGCGGTGGCCGGCGCCTCGCTCGACGCCAGCGCGAAGTCGAGCATCCAGAACCTCGAAGGCCTGGTCCGGGTCCGGGCCAACGAGGAGATCGATCCCGAAGACCAGAACATCGTCGCGGCGGTCGAGTATCTCCTCAACAACGCGTTCGACAACCGGGCCAGCGACATCCACATCGAGCCCAAGCGCGACGTCTCCAAGCTCCGGCTCCGCATCGACGGGATCCTGCACGACGTCGGCGAGATCCCGGCGGCGGTGCATCCCGCCTTCATCGCCCGCATCAAGATCCTGGCGCGCATGGACATCGCCGAGAAGCGCCGCCCGCAGGACGGCCGCATCAAGACCCAGCGCGGTGAAGGCGAGATCGAGCTCCGCGTCTCCTCGCTGCCGGTCGCGTTCGGCGAGAAGGTCGTCATCCGAATCTTCGATCCCCAGGTGCTGCTGGCGGAGATCGTCGATCTCGGGTTCACGCAGAAGGAGCGCGAGCTCTACGAGGACTGGATCAACCGTCCCAACGGCCTGGTCCTGGTCACCGGACCCACCGGCAGCGGCAAGACGACCACGCTCTACTCCACGCTCAAGTATCTGGCGCGGCCCGGCGTCAACGTGGTCACCGTCGAGGATCCGATCGAGATGGTCTTCGAGCCGCTCAATCAGGTGGCGGTCCAGCAGAAGATCGACGTCACCTTCGCGTCGGCGCTCCGCACCATCCTGCGGCAGGATCCCGACGTCGTGATGGTGGGCGAGATCCGCGACAAGGAGACCGCGGTGATGACGGTCCAGGCCGCGCTGACCGGACACCTCGTGTTCTCGACGCTGCACACGAACGACACCTCCACCTCCGTGTCCCGCATGATCGATCTGGGTGTGGAGCCCTTCCTCCTCGGTTCCACGATGACCGGCGTGCTGGCGCAGCGGTTGGTCCGGAAGGTCTGCAGCGACTGTGCAGAGCAGCGCTTCCTCAGCGAGGAGCAGATCCACGCGCTCGGGATCCCGGTCGAGCCCGGGGAGAAGCGGCGCCTCCCGGTGAAGGAGGGCGGCGGGTGCGTGCGATGTCGCCACACCGGACTGTTCGGGCGGACCGGAATCTTCGAGATGCTCGACGTCAGCCCCAAGATCCGGAAGATGGTGGCCGAGCAGCGGGACTCCAAGGAGATCGCGAAGGCCGCCGAGCTCGATGGCATGGTCTCCCTGCGAAAGGCCGCGATCCGCAAGCTTGCCCAGGGTTTGACGACGTACGAGGAAGTGTTCCGCGTAACCGCAGAGACCGATCTGTAATCCCAGGTGGTCGTCGTGGCGGCAGTCACGGACGTGCAACCTTGGCAGAGATGGTCTAGAACACGGGTCTCACGGAGGAAAGGTTCCAAACATGATGAGAAAGCTGGCTTATGCCCTCCCGGCAACTCTCTCGTTCGCGCTGATCGCCTGTGGCGGCGGCCCGAACCTCGACCAGGTCAAGGCTGATTTCCAAAACCCGACGGGATCCGTCCAGAACAAGGACGCGATGGTCGCTTCCAGCGGAAGCTTGAACGCATCCGGCGGCGCGATCGAGGTGGCGGGCGGCGGCGTTCCGGGCGCCTCGCTCACTGCGACCGGCAAGGTGGCGGGGCTGCGTCAGCTCAACGTCCAGAGAGCGTGGGAAGGCCGTGCGCGCACGGTCCGCGATTACCTCAACGGCAAAGCCACCGCGAAGCAGGCCCTCTCCGAGGCCCAGACGGGCTTCGGCTGCGACGACAGCGCCGAGGCCCAGGAGGCGTTCCAGAAGGCGCTCAACGATCTCACCGCCGACGCCGTCAACCCGTTCGGCAGCGGCAAGAAGATCTCCGGCAAGGCCAGCTACAAGCTCGATCTCACGAGCTGCAGCAACGGCGAGCTGTCGGGCTCGGCCAGCATCGAGATCGAGATCGTCGCGGAGCAGACCGGGGCGAACTCGGGGCGCTTCGCCTTCACCGTGAAGTACAACCTCAACAACGTCTGCGAGCTGAACACCGAAGAGAAGACCTGCGTCGACGGCAGCCTCATCGCCGAGGCGGAAGCGGTCGGCCAGGACGAGTTCGGCAGCCTCACCTTCACCGAGGCGTGGGAGCTCGACGGCAACTGGCTCGAGAGCGGCGTCGAGCGCAACGCCACGCTGAAGGGCGGGATCCGCTCGGCCTTCGAGGGTGACGGCAACAGCGGCAACGCGAGCATCGAGATCCTGAACTACGTCAACACGCCGGACGGCGAGTGGTCCTACGTCTGGTCCGTGAAGGCCTCCTACGACGGCCTCAACGGCACTGGCACCTTCGAGGTCCGCGGTCAGGACGGCAGCGTCACCTGCACGGTCGACGACAACGGCGGCATGTGCAGCGGCAGCGACGGCAGCTCCATCAGCTGGACCGCCGAGGACGAGCAGGGCCTCGACGACTCGTGGTTCGGGGGCTGATTACGGCTCGGTAACGCGGTTCCCCGTTCGGTGACGCGCGGGGACACCGCAAAGTCGACACGGTTGGCGCCCAGGTTGCTTACGCACCTGGGCGTCATGCTTTCTGGGCGCCCGTTTCTCCCATTCATCCTCGCGGCTTCGCTCACACCGCTCGCCTGTGTGAGCGAGGACGGCGCCCCCGGCCCACAGGGCGATCCCGGTGCCCGCGGTCCGGTCGGTCAGCCCGGGACACCCGGCGACCCTGGCACGCCGGGCGACCCGGGAACACCCGGCACCCCCGGAAAGGACGGCCAAACCTACACGCCGGCGGGACCGGGGCTGACCCTCGACCTCCAGGCGGCGTCGGTCGACACCGGGACCGTCAGCGTCCTCTTCTCGGTCCGATTGGACGACGGCGTCCCGCTCGACCTCGCCGGTCGCTTCACCCCCGGGCCGGTGACCGCGCGCTTCGTCCTGTCGCGGCAGGAGGCGGATCGCTTCGTGGCGCTGACCGCGCGCTCGGTCACGAGCACGATCACGGGCGTCACCGCGATCCAGCCGACGACGGACTCGAGCGCGCTGTTCGACGCGGTGGAGCCGGGCGTCTACCGCTTCACGTTCAACACCGCGGTCCCGAGTGCCGACACCAACTCGACCTTGACCATCGCTGCGTACGCCACTCGAGCGCTCGACGGCGAAACCTACGTCGCCAATGCCGAGCTGGACTTCCACCCGGACGGCAGCCCGGCCGAGTACACCCGTGAGGTCGTCACCGACGCGGCTTGCGCCACCTGCCACGACGATCTCTCCGCACACGGCGGCGATCGCAAGGACGTCCGCCTCTGCCAGAGCTGCCACACGCAGGGCACGATCGATCCCGACACCGGCAACAGCGTCGAGCTCGCCGTCATGATCCACCGGATCCATCGAGGGGCTTCGCTCCCGAGCGTGGTCGCCGGTGGGCGCTACCGGATCATCGGCTACCGCGGCTCGGTCCACGACTTCTCCACGGTGCGGTTCCCTCAGGAGATCGAGCGCTGCCAGGTCTGCCACCAGGGCGCCCAGTCCGATCGCGCGTTCACCACGCCAACGCGCGCGCTCTGCACCACCTGCCACGACGACATCAGCTTCGAGAGTCCGCCGCCCGCCGGCATGACGCTCCATCGCGGCGGCCCCCACAGCGACGACGTCACCTGCCGCTCCTGCCACGTCCCGAGCGGCGACGGCGTCTCCCCGATCCTCGAGCGACACCAGACGCCGCTGATCGATCCGGCCAGCCCGAAGCTCGCGCTCGAGATCATGGACGTCCGCAGCTCCGGACCCGGCCAGGTCCCCGAGGTCGACTTCCGCGTCACGCTCGACGGCGCCGGCCTCGACCTCGAGAGCGCACCGCTCGGCTCGCTGCGGATGACCGTGGCCGGGCCGAACCCGGACTTCGCCACGTTTCGCCAGGTGACCGTTCAGGGCGGCGGCGCCGCCGGCACGCTGATCCCGATCGACGCGTCCGAAGGTGAGTTCACGTATCAGTTCCCGACCACCAGCCCGATGGCGGCCGACGCGACCGGGAGCTGGACGCTCGGGATGGAGGGCTATCTGGCCGGCGCCGTGCGGTTCGCCGCGGTCTCACCGATCCGCGCGTTCGCGGTGACCGACGCGCAGCCGATCGCGAGGCGCAGCGTGGTCAGCCGCGACAAGTGCAACGCCTGTCATCGCGAGCTGAGCGAGCACGGCGGTGGCCGCACCAACGTCGCCTACTGCGGGCTCTGCCACAACCCGAACAATCTGAACGACGAGCGCGCGCCGCGCCGCGAGGGCACCACCACCCGCGTACCGAGCGTCGATCTCAAGCGCATGATCCACCGGATCCACGCGGGCGAGTCGCTGGCGCAGGGCTACGTGCTCGGAGGCTTCCCGGCGCCGAGCGCGGCGAACCCGGACGGCACCCCGACGAACTTCGGCGAGACGCGCTACCCTGCGACCCTGTCGAACTGCGCGATGTGCCACCTCGACGGCACCGAGCGGCTCCCGCTCTCGCAAGACAACCTGCCGTCCCTCGAAGAGATCCGGACCTGCACCGAACCGCCCGGCGACGACGCGGACGCGTATTGCAACGATCCGTACTGGACGATCGCCGAGACGATCGCGATCCCACCGGAGACCTCGGCCTGCACCGGCTGTCACGACTCGCCCGCCGCCGAGGCCCACGCGGCGGTGATGACCACCCCGGACGGCCGGGAGAGCTGCGCCGTCTGCCACGGCCCCGGGAGCGGCTACGACGTCGACGTCGTCCACGGGTTGGCGCAATGAAGAGACTCCTCACCACGATCGCCGTGATCACGGCGGTCGCCGGCTGCGAGAAGCTCCGCGGCCGGCCCTCCGAAGCCGAGTGCGTCACCTGGGACCATGACGTGCGCGCGGTGCTCGAGGCGCGGTGCAGCACCTGCCACTCCGGCCCCGCTCCGGAGGCCGGGCTCGACTTCTCGACGTACCAGGCCACGATCCAGACCGCGACCGCAGGGGACGAACGGTCCCGCATCCTCCAGAAGCTCCACCCCGAGCAGGCCGACGTCCTCCCGACCCTCGAGGCCTGGGTGGTCGACTGCCGCCTGGCCCTCCGCGACTCGGCGATCCACGCGCCGGGCCTCCAGAACCCGAGGGACCCCGACTTCCACGGCGCGCTCCTGGCGTCCCTCGACTACGACTTCGCGCTCTGCGCCAAGTGCCACGGCGAGCGCTTCGACGGCGGCGGCGCCCAAGCCTCGTGCCTGAGCTGCCACCCGAAGGGCCCGACCGACTGCAGCACCTGCCACCGCGCGCCCACGCCCGAGCACCGCGCCCATGCCCGGTTCGACTGCGCGCGCTGCCATCAGGTGCCCGGTCGCTGGGATGATCCGGGCCACCTCGACGGCCCTCCCGCCGAGGTCCGCTTCGACGGCGCCGGCGCCACCGCGATGTTCGATCCGGCCGAGGCGCGCTGCACGGGCGTGACCTGCCACGGCGGCGGCTACCAGGACAGCGCCGCCACCAACACGACGCCCACCTGGCACGCCGGCGAGGATCAGGCCGCCTGTGGCACCTGCCACGGGATCCCGCCGTCGAGCCACGCGAGCGATCAGTGCGAGAGCTGCCACCCGATCTCGAACCACATCGACGGCGTGGTGCAGCTCGGCCGCTCCGAGACCGGCTGCCGCGGCTGCCACGGGACGCCGGAAGCGCCCGCGCCCGACGACCGAGGTCATCGCTCGCACCTCGACCCGCAGCTCGGGCTGCGCGGGCCGATCGCCTGCGGCGACTGTCACCTGGTCCCCTCCGCGATCGACAGCCCCGGACACATCGACTCGGCGCCGCCCGCCGAGGTCTTCCCCAGCGGGATCGCGGCGGCCAGCCTCGCGTTCGCCCGCGGCGCCCAGCCGACCTGGGATCACGAGACCGCCACCTGCGCAGGCACCTACTGCCATGGACCCGCGACGCCGTCGTGGACCAGCGGCGAGACCTTCTGCGGCTCGTGTCACGGCATTCCGCCCCAGGACGCGAACCACGACCCCTCGCTGAAGCTCAGCGACTGCGCCAGCTGTCACCCGAGCTCGGTCGATCAGTACGGCAACCCAAGGAGCACGCACCTCGATGGACACGTCGACCTTTGAAACGCCGCTGCTCCACATGCAGCACTTCATGGACCTCCTGGTCCTGGCCACGATCGTCTTCGCGATCTTCGCGCTCTCGATCGTCGGCTGGTACCTGGTCCGCCGCCCGCCGCTCAATCTTGCCACCAAGCTGGCGCTGCTCCTGGGCGTCTTCATCTTCCCGATCATGTCCGCGGGCAGCGGCAACGTGGTCGGGTTCGAGGCGACCAAGACGCGGAGCTTCTGCAGCGGTTGCCATGTCATGATCCCGTACACCGAGGACGCCGCCAATCCGAACAGCCACTCGCTGGCGTCGATGCACTCGCGCAACGGCTCCTTCGGCGAGGAGAGCTGCTACACCTGCCACGCCGACTACTCGATGTTCGGGACCTTCCTCACCAAGGCCGACGGCATGAAGCACGCGTACCTGTATGTCGCCGAGTACCGGTCGATCTCGGCGGAGGACACGTTCGGGAAGATCCAGCTCTACTCGCCCTTCCGCAACGAAACCTGCATGCGATGTCACTCGACCACGCTCGAGGGCTTCAACGAGCTCGAGGATCACCGGGGCGCGATGGAGGACATCAAGAACGGCAAGGTGTCCTGCGTGAGCTCCGGTTGCCACGGCTACGCCCACCCCTTCAGCAAGAAGCAGAAGGAGCCGGAGGTCGCGCAATGACCGCCAAGACCTCCGAGCGGATCCTCCGGCTCTCCTGCCTGCTGACGATCCTCGGCCTCATCCTGTTCGTCTGGTCGGTGCTGGTCCCCACCGTCGTTCCGGTGATGGTGGCGATGTCGATCGGACAGGTCATCGGGACGCTCGCGTTCGCCGGCTACCTGTACGTCATCGTCGGCGACCTGCGGCGGGCCAAGGTCCTCGACCTCGATCGGAAGAAGGGAGGGGAGGCGCGGTGATCCCTCTCCTTGCCCTGGCGGTCCTCGCCGCGCAGACCGGTGAGGCTCAGCTCTACCGGCTCCGCGGGGACGCGCTGGTCCTCTCCCGGGCGCCCAGCGGGATCATCGCCCTCGGCGGCGATGGCCGGGCCGCCAGCTGGGCCTCCGCCGAAGCGGTCATCTGGGCCGGTCTCGGCGAAGAGGACGAAGTCGACGCGCTGATCGCCGCCATCGATCTCCACCACCCCGATGGCTGGGCGGATCTCTCCGTCGGCCGGCTCATCGCGGCGGGCGGCGCGCTGCGGCCGGTCCACCTCGACGGCGCCAAGACGGTCCTGCGCGCGCCCTGGGGGACCTCCGTCGAGGCGTTCGGAGGCGTCCCCGTGGGCCTTCGCTTCACCGGCCGCGGGGGCGACTGGCTGGCCGGCGGACGGATCGCAGAGTCCGTGAGCGGTTGGGGGACCGTCGGCTTCTCCATCCTGAACGAGACCGATCAGGGCGACCTGGCGCACCGGGAGATGGGCGTCGATCTCGCGGTCTACCCGGTGGACTGGTTCGACTTCTCGCTGCGCGGCACGTACGACCTGATCGATCAGGGCCTCAGCGAGGTGCTCTTCAACGGAGGCGCCCGCTACGACCTCTTCCGTGTCGACGTCTTCGCGACCTATCGCACGCCTTCCCGTATCCTCCCGGCGACCTCGGTCTTCTCCGTCCTCGGCGACGTCCCCGCGACGCGCGCCGGGGCTGAGGTGAGCGTCCGCGCCGCGCCCCGCCTCGATCTCTCGCTGACCGGCGGCTTTCGCGAGATCGATGGCTTCGGCGAGGAGCTCGCGGCCCGCGGGACGCTGCGGCTCGACGATCGGGGGCGCGGCGCGCTCTCTCTCGAGCTCCGCCGCGACGGCACCCCGGACGCCGGCTGGTCCGGGATCCGCGCGCTCGCCCGCGTGCCGGTGCTCGACACTTTGACGGCGTCCACCGAGCTCGAGCTGGTGATCCCGGATCACAGCGACCGGGGCGGTGTGTGGCCGTGGGGGTTGATCGCGCTGGCGTGGTCTCCGTTCGATCACTGGGAGCTGGCGGGCGCGTTCGAGGCGAGCGTGACGCCCGAGCTGTCGCGAGCGTTCGACGGGATCTTCACGCTGTCCTATCGATGGGGTGAGCCATGAACCGCGCCCTCCTCGTGCTGTCGATGATCGGCCTGGGCGCCTGCGCCAGCGTGCTCGGCTTCCGCTCCAGCGACGAGCACCCGTTCGAGCATCGCGCCCACACCACCAAGGGCATCGGCTGCAAGCGCTGCCACGCCGGGATCGAAGGGGAGGGCGACGACACTCCCGTGGTGCTCCCGGACACCGCGCTCTGCCTCGAGTGTCACGCGCAGCCGCACGATCAGCGCCGCTGCCGCACCTGCCACGGCCAGAGCGACACCGATCGCCGCACCGAGCAGGCGCGCCACTACCTGCGCTTCGATCACCGGCTCCACACGAAGGAGCGCGAGCTCGAGGGCAAGTGCGTCCGCTGCCACAACGCAGTGCGGACCGACGGCCCCGACGTCCTGCCGCGGATGGCCGACTGCCTCGGCTGCCACGAGCACTCGGACGAGTTCGAGCTGCGCGCCTGCGGTCGCTGCCACGAGAACCTGGAGACCGAGGAGACCCGACCCCAGAGCCACGTCGTGCACGGCCCCGATTTCACCCGGACCCACGGCGCCAAGGCCTCCGCCCAGGCGGACCTCTGCGCCACCTGCCACCGCGAATCGGACTGCGCCTCATGTCACGGCGCCAAGGTGCCTGCGCTCGCGCATCGCCTGGAGCTCGCCGATCCCCGGCTCGACGGCATCCACCGCGCGAACTTCGTCGCCCGGCACGCGCTGGAGGCGAAGGCCGATCCGGGGCTTTGCACCACCTGCCACGCCACCGACACCTGCCAGCGGTGCCACGAGGAGCGGGGCGTCGCCAGCGGCGCGGCCACGGGCAGCCCGCACCCATCCGGCTGGGTGGGGCTGAGAAACAACCTTCATGGCGTCGCGGCCCGTCGCGATCCGGTCTCCTGCGCCAGCTGCCATGGCGGCGCCGGCGAGATGCTCTGCGTCTCCTGCCACAAGGTCGGCGGCATCGGCGGCAACCCGCATCCGGCGGGCTGGTCCAGCAACAAGGGCAAGAGCACCGAGCTGCCGTGCCGGCTCTGCCACGCGGGGTTGTGAGGTCGTGATGCGGCGCTGGGGAGCTCTCGTGATCGTTCTGCTCGTCGGATGCAGCGGCGAGGAAGGTCAGGACCCGACGATCATCGTTCCGTCGACCTGGAAAGAGGTCCGGCGTGGGACCGGCCATGTCGCCCACCTGCGCGAAGACGTGAAGTGCAAGGACTGCCACGCCGTCGAGGGCTCGGGCTTCCACAAGCCCAGCCTGATCGTATGCGCGAGCTGCCACGAAACGGTGCTCGATCGGACGCACAGGTCCGAGAAGGGGCCGAACGGCGACTGCTACGCCTGCCACGACTTCCGCGAGAAGACCGAGGTCGGCAAGGGCAACTGCATGCGCTGCCACGAGAAGGAGCGAACGCCGCAGATCCACGCCAAGGAGGACTGCCTCGCCTGCCACTCACCCCACAAGGATCCTCCGATCGTGATCGCGAGCTGCACCCGATGCCATGAGGAGCAGAAGGCCTTCATCCACACGGGCATGAAGGGCGTGGACGGATGCCGGGCCTGCCACCAGGGGCACGCGAAGAAGGAGGCAGCGCTCAAGACCTGCCTCGGCTGTCACGAGGACAAGGAGGGCGCGCACAATCAGGGCCACCGGGAGTGCACGACCTGTCACACGCCCCACCGGCCGATGCCGACCTGCCAGTCGTGCCACCAGAACGTCCGCAAGGACCGCCACGAGAAGTGCAGCGGCTGCCACCAGCCCCACTCCATTCAAACGAAGGCCGCCGAGTCCTGCGGCAACTGCCACGCCGACGTCCTGGTGGACCATGGCGCGGGCGAAGCAAGCTGCACGACCTGTCACGTGCCACACCAGCCGATCCAGCGCTGCAGCCGCTGCCACACCATCAGCCCGACCGACACCGCGCTCCACGCCGGCAACATCCGCTGCGTGCAGTGCCACCAGCCTCATCAGCTCGTCCTCGATCGGGTGCAAGGCGAGTCGTGCGGACAGGCCTGCCACCCCCAGCAGAACGCGGCGGTGATCGAGCCCCACCAGGGCTGTACGAACTGCCACCTGACGGCGCCCCACTTCCCCAAGCGTCCCCCGGGATCCTGCGGGCGCTGCCACGCCGAGGAGCAGAGGTCGGCCCCCCACGGACACGACCAGTGCGTCCGTTGCCACGAGCCCCACTCGGGCCGGATCCAGGCGGGCAAGACCTGCCAGAGCTGCCACCAGAAGCCGGACAACATCCACACGCCCGCGGGCGATTGCGAGACCTGCCACGCCCCCCACGGACCCGAGCGCAAGGTCTCGCCGCCGAGCTGCGTCTCCTGCCACTCGTCCCTACCCGAGCTCCACCGAGATCCGGGACATGCCCACTGCGTCGGCTGTCACCAGCCCCACGAGAAGGAACCGCGCCGCGACCGCGACCTCTGCGACCGCTGCCATACGCTCCCAGACCACGAACCCAAGGTCTCCACCTGCGTCGGCTGTCACCCGTTCCGGTGAGTACAGCCCCCAGCGAACGGCTCCACCAAAAGTCGCCACATTCCGGCACGAAACTTGGTTTGCCCAGGCCACATGACGTACGTGGTCGCTGAGCCCTGTATCAAATGCAAGTACACCGAGTGCGTCGCCACGTGCCCGGTGGATTGCTTCCACGAAGGGGCCAACATGCTGGTGATCGACCCGGAAGAATGTATCGATTGCGGTGCGTGTGAACCTGAATGCCCCGTCACCGCCATCTTCACCCTGGACGACCTCCCCGAGAAGTGGTCCGCCTACGCCGAGATCAACGTCCGCTTCACCGCCAAGTGGCCGGTGATCAACGAGAAGCGCGACCCCCTCCCCACCGCTGAGGAGTTCAAGGAGGTGGAAGAGAAGCGCCACCTCTTCGCCGAAGCCGCCGGGCCGTAGCATCGCGCAAGCTGTCTTGCAAAGGCCTCGCGGCCGCCTTGTCCGCCGGAGCGCCCGTCTTCAGAGCGGCGGATTCCATACTCACTTCGTCGGGTGGATTAGCGAACGCGCGCCACCACCCGACGAAGTGCGCACGTCCCCCGCCGCTCACCTTCGCTCTGAAGACGCGGGCCGCCGTCACGCCCTGCGCAGGACGCCTCGTGCTCGACCGACCTTCTCGAAGGCGGCGATCGCCCGGTCGAGCTGCCCGCGCTCGTGCGCGGCGGAGATCTGGACGCGGATCCGGGCCTTGCCCTGCGGGACGACGGGATAGGAGAAGCCGATGACGTAGATGCCTTCGGTGAGGAGGTCGTCGGCCATCTCGGTGGCGGCGCGGGCGTCGCCGATCATCACGGGGCAGATGGGGTGGGTTCCGGGGAGGATGTCGAAGCCGCGCGTGGTCATCTGGTCGCGGAAGTACTTGGTGTTGTCTTCGAGCTGGTCGCGGCGGGAGGTGGAGCGGGTGAGCATCTCCAGGACGGTCAGGGAGGCGCCGCAGATCGCGGGGGCGACGGTGTTGGAGAAGAGGTAGGGGCGGGAGCGCTGGCGGAGCAGATCGATGATCTCCCGGCGACCGGTGGTGAAGCCGCCGGAGGCGCCGCCGAGCGCTTTCCCGAGGGTGGAGGTGATGACGTCGATGCGGCCCATGACGCCGGAGAGCTCGGGGGTGCCGCGGCCCGTCTTTCCGACGAAACCGGTGGCATGGCTGTCGTCGACCATGACGAGGGCGTCGTAGCGGTCGGCGAGGTCGCAGATGCGATCGAGCTTCGCGTAGTAGCCGTCCATGGAGAAGACGCCGTCGGTGGCGATCATCCGGATGCGCTTCGAGGCAGTGGCTCGAAGGTGGGCCTCGAGCTCGTCCATGTCGCCGTTGGCGTAGCGGAGGCGCTCGGCCTTGCAGAGGCGGACACCGTCGATGATGGAGGCGTGGTTGAGCGCGTCGGAGATGATCGCATCGTCTTCGCCGAGGAGGGTCTCGAAGAGACCTCCGTTCGCGTCGAAGCAGCTCGAGTAGAGGATGCTGTCGTCGGTGCCGAGGAACTCGGAGATCGCCCGCTCGAGCTGCTTGTGGATCGACTGCGTGCCGCAGATGAAGCGCACCGAGGAGAGGCCGTAGCCGTAGTCGTCGAGGGTCTTCTTGGCGGCCGCCAGCACCTCGGGATGATTGGCGAGGCCGAGATAGTTGTTCGCGCAGAAGTTGAGCACCTCACCGCCGGGCTTCGCCTCGATGCGGGCGCCCTGCGGCGAATCGATGATCCGCTCCCGCTTGGTGAGGCCCGCCGCTTCGATCTCGGCGAGGAGCTTCTGGTAGACCGGTTTCGCGCTCTGGAACATGGCCGGGAGGAGAGGATCCCGGGTCGGTCGGGTCAAGACCTCGGGAGCGCGATTGTAGCCGTGCCGGCGCACTCGGGTGTGGCGTCCTCGGCGTCCGGCGGTGCGTACAAGGGATCGAAGTCGGGGCGGGCGATGCCCAGCCGGAGCACGAAGCTGCTGCTGTTGGCCCGGGTGCGCGGCCGGATCAGCCGGGGTGGGCAGGACGTCTCGACCACCACGATGCCCCGGCGCTCGGTCTCGATCTCGATCCGATCCACCGGCCGCGGCTCGACGGACGGCTTCGACCACGCGGTGATCCGCTCCGAGAAGCTGGGCTTTCCTTTCACCATCCCGCGGACCGTGGTCTCTCCCGCGGGGAGCACCAGATCGGCGTGGCCATCGAGGACGATCCGCGACCAGTCGTGGGGCGCCACCCCCAGCGACGACACCTTCGCCGAGAAGGCGCCTCCAAAGTCGACGGCGAGCGTGGCTCCGCCAGCCTCGACGCGGACCAGGTACGCCCCGTCCGTTCGGTCCGGCACGATCATCGGCGCGAACTCGCCGTTGAGGAGCGTGAGGGCAGGGCCGGCCGCCGTCCCGATCGAGAGCCCCGGCAAGCGATCCTCCGACTTCGAGGTGGTCACGAACACGAACAGGTCGCCAGGCCCGCGGAACATCGGTGCGTCGCCGGTTCGCTCCGCGTGCCACGGCGAGCCGGGCGCGATCGCGATCGATGCGCTCGGCCCCGGCGTCTCCTCCGTCCGCCGGCAACCGAACGCCGAGGCGACTGCGGCCAGCAGCACGAGGCGCTTCACAGCTTCCTCAGCGGCGGAAACTTGATCCGGAAGCCGTCTTGCGCCCAGCGCGGGAGCGCCTTCCAGTTCGCCTCCAGCCAGTTGGTGTCCTCGAGCCCCGGCGTGATCTCCCCCGAGGGGAACTCGATCGTGTACGTGAGCGGCACCGCCACCACGTCACCCTTGCGGCCGATGTACTTCAGGATCTCGACGGTGCGGCGCCCCGACTCCCGATCCTCGGCGATCTCGAAGCCGTAGATGTACTCCGACAGGTGCACGCTCAACACGGCGATGACCTCGCGGAACCAGGAGAGCCGCGTCGTCGTGTCCGTCTCGAACTTGAGCTCGCCCTCGCGGATCTGCGCGTTCACCACCTCCTCGCCGAGCGCGTCGAAGAGCGCGAACTCCTCGTCCTCGAGCGCGTCGATGAGGTGTCCCTGGTCCGACCCGTCGACCTCGTGCGAGAGCTGGTAGTGGTAGTTCGTCACCGGGCTCCAGCCTATCACTTCAGCTCGTCGACGATCAGTCGCTCCGAGATGCGCTCCCGCGCGGCGACGGTCCGCCAGGACAGTCCGTGCTGCTCGTAGATCCGGCGCATCAGAGACAGCGCACCGTTGGTGGACCCTGCGATCAGCGCGCGACCGTTCGCCGAGAGGTATCGCCGGCACTCGCTGCAGAACCGGTCCAGCGTGGGCAACCCGGGGCCGTCGAACAGCGCCATCTCCAGCGCGCCGCCTTGGGGCCTCCCGAAAAAGGGCGGGTTGAACGCGATCAGATCGAACACCACGCCGTCCGGGATGCGCTCGAAGAGATCGCTCTCCGTCGCGTGGATGGCCGCGCCGTTGAGCATCGCGTTGATGCGGGTGGCGCGCACCGCGACCGGGTTCTTGTCGACCGCCCACACCTCCGCGCCCGCGCGCGCCGCCGCCAGGCCCACAATCCCGCTCCCCGAACCCAGATCGAGGACCCGCTCCCCGAGCTCGAGGGACCGGACGGTGACCTCGGCGAGCAGCGGACCGGTGCGGAACAGGCGCGGGCTCAGGACCGAGGGCGGGACGAACAGATCGAGCCCAAGCACGCGCTCGAAGGGACGTGCGCGCCGCGCTCGTACGCGGTACACGATCTCCTCGGCCCGTCCTGCGAGGCGTCGAGCGCGTCCGAACATCCCGGCTCAGGTCGCGCTGTAGACCACGCGCGACACCCTGTTCACGTAGTCGACGATCAGCTGCAGGTCCTTGGTGTCGATCTTGCTGAACTTGACCCCGACGCCGGCGATCGTCTGGCCGGGACCCCCGTGGCCGATCCAGGCGACCTTTCCGACGGCGGTGACCACCCGGTCCGAGTTCGGGATCTGGAACGTCATGTCGATCAGCTCGCCGATGCTCAGCGTCTCCTCGGTCGCCAGGAAGATGCCGCCGTGGGAGATGTCGAGCGTCTTCGAGGTATAGACCCGCTCGCCGTTTCGGATCGACATCTTGATGTTGCACGGGACCCGACGGTTGGCGCGCTGCGTGCGACCGACGGGCGAAGGGCTCGCCGACGGCGGCGGCGTCGTCCGGGGCGGTTCGCTCTCCTCGACGTCGATGTCCGGATCGGTGGGGTTCCGGACCAGCATCAGCGGCGCGATGTTGCGGTTGGAGCGCGGCCTCTGTGAGGCGCCCTTGCCGGCAAGCGCGCCGAGCCGCTCCACCATGATCGCCTCGTCGAACGGCGCCTGGATGAAGTCGTCGGCGCGGTGCGCGTTCTCCGAGATCTCCTCGTTTCCGAGCGCAGAGATCACGCCGTACAGGACAACCGGTACGGTCGAGTGCGCGGAGCTTCGCTTCAGCTCGACGCAGACGTCGACGCCCCGCATGTCCTCGAGGATCAGCGCGCTGACCACGACATCGGGCTGGAAGCGCGGGGCGCGATCGAGGCCCTCACGCCCGCGATGGACGATCTCGACCAAATAGCCGGCGTTCGAGAGCGCCTCCCGGTAGCGCTCCGCCGTGTTGCCGTTGCCTTCGATCAGCAGGATGCGCCGCTTGCGCTCGAGGCTTCCGAGGGCGGCCCGGAGCATCTCGACGGTGACCGGCTTGTCGATGAATCCGGTCACCTGATAGCTCTCCGAGGCGACCCTCCGCGAGTGCTGATCGCGTCCGCGCTCCGACAGCAGGAAGACCGGGATGTCCTTGGTGTCCTCGAGCTCGCGGAGTCGCGCCAGCAGATCGAGGGCATCCATGTCCTCGAGCGGTTGATCGATCACCACCAGATCGAACGAGCGGTTGCCTCTCGTGATCAGGAGCTGCGCCTCGAGGCCGGTGTGCGCGCGCGCGACGTCCCAGGGATCGCTGGCGCGGGTCGCGCCGGTGCCGAGCGCGCGCCCGAGCAGTGCTTCGGCCACGAACCTCGTGAGCGCGCGATCGTCCGCGACCACGAGGAGGCGCTTCATCATCCTTCCTCCCCACTCATCCGCTTCACCCACGCGAGGTACGGCTCGTGCCCGGCCACCACCGGCAGCGCGATCACCTCCGGCACGTCATAAGGATGAACCTCGACGACCCCTGCTCGTAAGGCCTCCAGGCGATCTCGATCGGTCTTGATCACGAGCAGGCTCTCGACCGCCTCCTCGATCGCGCCCTCCCATCTGTACACTGAGCGCACACCGGGGATGAGGTTGACGCAGGCGGCCAAGCGGCGCTCCACCAGGGTGCGCGCGATTCGACCGCCGTCACGCTCGGGGCAGGTCACGTAAACCACCACGATCTGGGTCGATTCCGCCACGGCCTCGAAGAGAAGCACGATTTCGATCCCCGGACCAGACGCCCGACTTGTCACATCGTGTGCGCTGATTTAGCACGCCTCTTTTCAACCACGGAGGTCGACCTACAATGCACGCTCGCTCGCTACTCTCCCTCTTCTCCCTCCTCGTTCCGCTCGCGGCTTGCGGCGGCGGCGGCGATGACTCGACGAACAAAGTCGCGCCCAACGTCGAGCTCTTCGAGGCCAGCCCGGCCTCCGTCGACGCCGGCCAAAGCACGACGCTTCGCTACAAGGTGACCGAAGCCGCCACCGTGCGGATCGATGTCATGGGCGGAGACAACGTGCTCCCAAGCAGCTCGATGGTCGAGGGCCAAATCGCGACCCCGACGCTGGAAGAGACGACCACGTTCGTCCTCACCGCCACCGGGTTCACGGGCAAGAACGCGACCGCGTCGCTGACGGTGCTCGTCAACAAGGAGGGCGGACCCCAGATCACGATGTTCTCCGCCGACCCGACCTCTGTCGCCGCCGGCAGCAACACCACGCTGTCGTGGACGATCGAGGGCGCCGACACCGGACGCATCGAGGTGGCAGGCACCACGCTCTTCACCATCCCCTCCACCACGCTGGCGAGCGGCACGTTCGAGCACATGCCGGCCCAGACCACCGTGTACACGCTGGTGGCCGTGAGCGCGGCGGGCGTGGAGTCCACCGCGAACGTCACGGTGACTGTCACGGGCACCACGCCGAACATTCGCTCGTTCCGCGCCACTCCGCCGACGATCGATCCCGGGATGAGCTCCGATCTCTCGTGGGAGGTCGCCGACGCCACCCAGGTCACGATCGCAGACGACGCAGGCAACACCGTCTATTCGGGGACCGACCTCACGGGGAACACGACCGTGACCCCGACCGCCACCACGCGCTACACGCTCACCGCCAGCGACGGGACCAACCAGGCCACCCAGAACGTGGTGGTCAGCGTGAATGTGCCGGCGGGTGCCATGATCGTCAGCTTCGCCGCGAACCCGGCCAGCATCCTCACCGGTCAGCCGACGATGCTCGAGTGGCAGGTCACCAACGCCCCCGGCGGCATCGAGATCTCCGCCAACGGCGCGCCGGTGACCACCTCCACCGAGGCGACCGGCTCGTATGGGATCATGCCGCTCACCACCACCACCTACGACCTGGTCGCGATGAACCCGGCCGGCAACGCGATGCGCAGCACCACCGTGACGGTGACGCCTCCGACCGGACCCACGATCCTGACGTTCGCGGCCAACCCCAACCCCGTCGCGGCGGGCGGCATGACGACGCTCTCGTGGACCACGCTCGCGTCCACCCAGGTGCGCGTCCTCCAGGGCGGTACCGAGCTCTTCAACACCACCACCAACGTCGCGCAAGGCACCTTTCAGGTCTCGCCCGCGGTCAACACCACGTACGTCCTGGAGGCGAGCGATGGTACGCAGAGCAGCACGGCCCGGGCGTATGTCTTCGCGCACCCGGCGCCCACCATCAACGCGTTCACCGTGACGCCCACGCAGATCAGCGGCTCCACGCCGGTGACGGTGGCCTGGGACGTCAGCAACTATGCGCAGCTCATGCTGACCCAGGACGGCGCCCCGGTCCCCGGTTTCGCGGTCCCCACCAGCACCGCCGCCGCGATCAACAACAGCGGCTCGCTGACGGTCACGGTCACCCAGGCGACGCTCTTCCAGCTGACCGCGATCAGCGCCGGCGGTACCCAAATGCGTCAGGTCCAGGTCGGCGACGGCGTCGTGGGCCAGGAGATGGAGCCGAACGACGACTTCCAGACCGCCAACCCGTTCGACAACGGCGGCCTCATCAGCGGCGAGATCTCGCCGGCGGGTGAGATCGACATCTTCCGCATCATGGTCCCGCAGGACGGCAACGTGCGCGCCGAGACCAGCGACGGCATGGGCGGCTGCGCCACCGACACGGTGATCGGCCTCTTCGACGACGCCGGCAACCTGATCACCGCCGACGACAACAGCGGGACCTCCCCCTGCTCGCTGATCGATCCGGTCGCCGATCCCACCGCCGGCAACCTTCCGGCCGGCACGTACTATGTGGCGGTCGTCCACGCGGATCAGACCGCGGGCGTCGGGACCTACGTGCTCAACATCCGCATCGCCGGCCCGATGTGCGGCAACTCGATCGTCGAGACCGTCGAGCAGTGCGACTTCGGCGACCTCAACAACGGCGACGGTTGCAGCTCCACCTGCCAGCTCGAGATCAATCCGACGGTCATCAGCGGCACCGGCGGCAACGTGACCGTGAACCTCACGGGGCCCACCAGCATCGCGATCATCCAGGTCGACGTCCAGGAAGGACAGGCCATCTCGGCGATCGCGGCCGACGTGGGCGGCACGACCTGCAACTCGGTCGACACGGCGCTGAACCTCGGCGACTCCAACTTCCTCCTGCTCGGCGGCAAGCAGGACGGTGGCCCGGTCGGCACCGCGGGCAACTGCGCCTCGATCGACTATCCCGCGGACGCGTTCGGCGCGGACCTCGCGGCCGGCAGCTACTACCTGGTGGTGTTCAACGAGGGGACCACGAACGGCCAGGTGCAGGTCTCGGTGACCATCCAGAACGCCGTGTGCGGCAACGGGCTGGTCGAGAGCCGGACCGAGCAGTGCGACGACGGCAACCTCACGCCCGGCGATCTCTGCGACGCCACCTGCAACGTGGAGGTGACCTCGACGATCTCGCTGCCCAACGCGAACCCGGTGAGCGTGACGGGTGCGCTGACGACGGCGCCCTTCGCCAACCTGATCCAGATCAACGTCACCGCCGACACCTACGTGCGGGTGGAGACGTTTGCGCCGAACCAGGCCGGCGGGTGCGACAACGACGACACCGTGATCGATCTCTATGACGGCGCCTTCAACTTCCTCGGCGGGGACGACGAGGGCGGGATCAACAGTTGCTCGGCCTTCAACGAGTTCGCCCCCTGGACGCGGCTCTCGGTCGGCACCTACTACCTGACGATCTACGATTACCTCCAGGACACGCCCATCCCGGCGTACGAGGTGGTCTTCACCAGCGTCTCACCCGGCGCCAACCCGCCGACGATCGAGGTCGAGGCCAACGACACGCAGGCCACGGCCAACCCGACCGGCCTCACCGGCGCGGGCACCCGCACCGTGCACGGGCAGATCGACCCCACCGGAGACGACGACGTCTATTCGTTCGTGGTGCCCGCGGGACAGACGGTGATGGTGAGCGCGCGGACCTACGACGCCCTCGGCCAGCCGGCGGCCTGCACGCCGACCACCGACCTCAACGACACGCGGCTCTTCCTCGAGACCGAGGGCGTGGAGGCGACGGCGGAGGGCACGGGCGAGCTCGCGTTCAACGACGACATCTCCGCGACGCAGTGGTGCTCCGCGATCCCGCCGACGGCCGTCACCGCCGGCGCCCAGGACGCGACGTTCTACGTCCGCGTCCAGGGCTACAACGACGCGGATACGCGCTACTACTTCATGGATATCACCGTGCAGTAACGCCGCCCCTCCCGGCGCTCAGGCCTGCTTGAAGGCCCCGGCGTCGATCTTGTGCTTCTTCAGCAGCTGCCAGAAGTTCTTCCGATCCAACCCGGCCCGCTTGGCGGCGTTGGTGATGTGTCCCTTCTCCATCTCCAGCACCGCCGAGAGGTAGCCACGCTCGAAGCGCGACACCAGGTGCGTCTTCTCCTCGCGGAACGACTTGAGGTTCTGGGGGAGAAGACGCGGGTCTGCGCCCTGCAGGTTCACGTCCTCGACCCGGACCACCCCGTCGGTCGCCATCACCACCAGCTGCTCGATCTTGTTCTCCAGCTCGCGGATGTTGCCCGGCCAGTGGTAGCCCTCGAGCTCGCGGAAGACCTCCGGATTGAGCTGGATGTGCTTGCCCGACCGCTGGTTGAAGCGCTCGAGGAAGTGGCTGGCCAACAGGGCGATGTCACCGACCCGATCCTTGAGCGGCGGGAGCTGAACCGGCACCACGTTGAGCCGGTAGTAGAGGTCCTCGCGGAAGAGCTTCTCCTCCACCGCCTTTTTCAGATCGCGGTTGGTGGCGGCGATGATGCGGACGTCGGCGATCCGGCTCTGGGGTGAGCCGACGGGCTTGTACTCCTTGAGCTCGAGGAACCGGAGCAGCTTCACCTGGACCGACAATGAGATCTCTCCGATCTCGTCGAGGAAGAGCGTCCCGGTGTCGGAGGCGTCGACCAGCCCGGGCGTGTCGGCGTGGGCGTCGGTGAACGCGCCGCGCCGGTAGCCGAAGAGCTCCGACTCGAGCAACGTCTCGGGGAGCGCACCGCAGTTGACCGTGACGAAGGGCTTCCCGTTGCGCTTGCTGAGCTGGTGGATCGTCCGCGCCACCACCTCCTTGCCGGTGCCCGACTCGCCGTAGATCACGACGGAGGCTTCGGTCTGGGCGAGGGTCGGAAGCTGGTTCTTGAGGCTCACCATCCGGGAGCTGCGGCCGATCAGCTGCTCGATCGGCTGTGCACGCGAATCGCGAAGCCGCTGCACCTCCTTGGTGAGCGCGACGCGCTCCATCACGCGCTCGAGCCGGTGGATGAAGACCTCGCGCGTGAGCGGCTTCGTCAGGTAGTCGTCGGCACCGCGGTGCAGGTAGTCGACGGCGCCCTCGATCGAGCCGTAGCCGGTCATGATGATGACCGGGATGTGCGGGAAGCTCTTCTTGACCGACGTCAGGAGCTCGTCCCCGGACAGCACCGGCATGCGAAGGTCGGTGATGAGGATGTCGACGCGGCCCAGCTGGATGAGCTCCAGGGCCTCCTGGCCGTTGGAGGCGAACTCGAGCTGAACGTCGCTCCGGTCCCGACAGAAGATCTTGAGGAGGTAGAGATTGGTCTTGTCGTCGTCGGCGATGAGAACGGTAATCACTAGAATTCTCCAACACTTATCAGTCGCGAGGTCAATTCACCACGTTTCGGATACGTGTAAATACTCGCAACGCTCGGTCTTCAAGGGATTCTTCCCCTTTAGCCGGGTGAGCTTACCACGCATTATCGCGGTATCAACACCCCGTTACCGGCCCGGCCTACGGGCTTTTTCGAGGGGATTTCAGCTGGGGAAGAGTTGGCAAAGCGCTTGCTCACACCCGGCCGGTCAGCGATGCAGCTCCAAAGGGTGTTCCCCCCATCCCTGCGGTGCTGAATCGATGGCGCGGAAACCGGGTGGGGACAAGCATCAGCGTCACAGGAGCCCCCCTACCTGTCACGTCTGGTGCTTGTCCTTGCTTTTTGTCACCGCCCGCATGACCGCCCCCAGCTCCCCCGGTTGGCGGGCGAAGACGTCGCACCTGGAAGCCTGCAACCCCGCTGGATCGAAGCCCCACAGCGCCCCGACGACCTCGAGGCCCGCCCGGCGGCCGGTCTCCACGTCGATGGGCATGTCGCCGACGTAGGCGAGGGGTGCCGGGGCCTCGGCCCGCGACAGGGCAAGGCGGACCACCGCCGGATCGGGCTTGCCGTGCGCGACCTCATCGGCGGAGGCGAACGCTGCGATCCCGAGCTGATCCAGCTCGAGACGCCGGACGATCTCGGCCGTGAACACGCGCGGCTTGTTGGTTGCCACGACCAGCGTGAACCCGGCGCGCGAAAGCTCGGCGAGCGACTCCAGGATGCCGTCGTAGCAGCGCGTGCTCTCCGTGAGACGCGCCTGGTAGGCCTCCTTGAAACGCGCCCGCGCCGCGTCGTACCGATCCGCCGTCGCCTCCCCGAGCGCGCGCGACAGCAGCTTGGAGACGCCGCCGCCGATCATCGTCTTCACTCCCTCGGGATCGTGCGTCGGGAGATCGAGGCTTTCGAGGACGTCGTTGAGCGCACGGGCGATGTCCCGGTACGAGTCGATCAGCGTACCGTCGAGATCGAAGACGATCGTGCTCACAGGTTGACGTCGCCGACGGCGAGGATCCGAACCGCCCCCGAGCCGGCGAGCTCGGGAGAGCCGATGAACGTCGACGGCAGCACCTCGCCGG
Organism: uncultured delta proteobacterium; assembly: GCA_963803435.1. Classification (GTDB taxonomy): domain Bacteria; phylum Myxococcota; class Kuafuiibacteriia; order Kuafuiibacteriales; family Kuafuiibacteriaceae; genus CAWDML01. The sequence continues at coordinate 985,077 of CAWDML010000003.1, forward strand.
ACTCGATCGCGACCAGCACCACGGCATAGACGCCGTCGACCGCGAAGGCGTCGGCCGGGACCGTGATCTTGACCGGCGGATCACCGGCGATCAGCTGCAGCGTCTCGAGCGCGGTCTTGGGGCGGTTGTCGAAGACCTGCACGGGATGCTCGGGATCGTTCTTTTGGGCCCGGAACACCGTCACGTAGCCGTAGCGACCGAACTGCGGCTGCCAGCTCACGTCCAGCGCCGTGCTCTTCGGGTGGCGCTGCACGTCGGGGAAGCCGGGGACCGACTCGGTGGGGGTCGGTGCCAGCTGGATTGCGGCGGCGCTCAGCTCCGTCGGCGGGGTGACCGAGCCCCCATAGTCGGCCGAGTCCTGTCCGATGTGCGCGACGAACGTGTACGGTCGGGTCGAATAGACGAGCGCCTGATCTTCGGTCGAGCTCGCGAGGTAGAGACCGCGCTCCGACTGCTCGGCCAGCACCACCCGGTTGCCGTCGAACGCGAGCGTCACATCTGCACCGCTGATCGGTGCCGGCTCTTCGGTCGAGGTTCCGCTGGCGCGCATCCCCAACCAGACCGTGGCAACCGTTTCACCCGGCACCGAGTACTGGCCCGCCAGCTCGATCGCCGGCCCCTTCACCACCAGACCCGCGACGACCACGCGGGCCGTCGCCGACTCGAGGAAGCCGCAGCCGCCGAGTCCGGGAAGGAGGAGGACGAGGAGGGCGTCGAGCCCGGATCGGCACATGCTCCGATCGTACACCGGCTTTGACTCGCTCATGCCCATGAGGAAAGGTCGGGCGGTGCCGGGGCTGCCCTTCGCCAAGTACCAGGGTCTGGGAAACGACTTCGTGATCCTCGACGGGCGCACGTCCGGCCTCCCCACGCCTGCCCTGGCGCGGCGTCTGTGCGATCGGCGGCGGGGCATCGGTGCAGACGGTGTGCTCACCCTGCTCCCGCCTGCGCATGCGGGCGCCGAGGTTCGCATGCACATCTACAACGCGGACGGCTCTGTCGCGGAGATGTGCGGAAACGGCCTCCGCTGCGTCGTGCGTCACCTCGCGAGAGACGCGCGGATCGCGGTCGATACCCAGGCGGGGCGTCTTCACGGTCAGGTCGAAGGGCGATCGGTTCGTGTCGAGCTCGGTGTGGCACGCCTGCTCGATCCGTCCGTCCCGGTCGAGGTCGACGGAGCTCCGTCGAGCGCCACCAGCGTCTCGATGGGCAACCCGCACCTGGTGCTCGCGGCGTTTGCCCCCGAGGTGGATCTGCTCGCGCTGGCCCGGACGCACGGACCCCGGCTCGAGCGTCACCCTCGTTTCCCTCAGCGCGTGAACGTCGAGCTCCTCAAGCCGCGGCCCGACGGCGGGCTCGACCTGGTCGTCTTCGAGCGCGGCGCCGGGATCACCGAAGCCTGCGGGACCGGCGCCGGCGCAGCCGTGTTCGCCAGCCTACTCCGAGGGACGGTGTCCGGCTCGCCGGTGACCGTTCACCTTCCCGGGGGCGCGCTCGACGTGTTCGTCGACGGGCCGCGGATTGAGATCCGCGGCCCGGCCGAGCATGTGTTCGACGGGACCGTGGAGGTCGCCGCCGGCGAGCTCGCGGCGGAGATCGCGTGAGAGAGAAGCGCGTCGCCTGGTTGCTCCTCGCCGCGCTGATCCTGTTCCTCGCCGTGCTGGGCGTGTCCCGTTTGGCCGACTTCGGCGTGCTTCCCGGCGAGCCGTTCGGCGCCGGCGACGTGGAGCGCAACAAGGTGCGGCTCGACCTGGCGGTGCGCACGCCGGACGGTGAGGTGCAGCCGATCGGGCGCGTCCTGGTGCTCTCACGGCAGGACCGGCTCGAGCTGACCTACGGCCCGACGCGCTACCCGTACCTGTGGGTGGTCGCGATCGATCCGAAGGGTCGTGCCGAGCCGCTGGTGAAGGGCGCCCTCACGAGAGCGCAGGGCGAGACGCTCCACCTCGACCCGCCGGAGGAGAGCTTCGTCCTCCTCTGCCTCTTCTCGGCGGTGCCGCGCACCATCGAGCAGATCCAGGACTCGCTGGATCGCGACGTCCGGCTGCCGGGGCTCCGCTTTGCGTGGGTCATCGACGTCGAGGCGAGCGATCGCTCGGGATGAGCGCGGACCTCAGCGCGAGTAGTTCGGCGACTCCTTGGTGATGACGACGTCGTGCACGTGGGACTCGCGCAACCCAGCCTGCGAGATGCGGACGAACTGCGCCTTCTCGTGGAGCTCTTCGAGGTCGGCCGCTCCGACGTACCCCATGCCCGATTGCAGGCCGCCGACCAGCTGCCAGATCGTCTCCTCGAGCGGACCCTTGAACGGGACGCGGCCTTCGATCCCCTCGGGAACCAGCTTCGCCTGCTCCACCTCGGCCTGCGCGTAGCGCTCGGCGCTGCCCTGGGCCATCGCGCCGAGCGAGCCCATGCCGCGGTACGACTTGAACGCCCGCCCCTCGAACAGCACCACCTCGCCGGGCGACTCCGCGACGCCGGCGAGCAGCGATCCGATCATGACGGCGCGCGCTCCGGCGGCCAGGGCCTTCACCACGTCCCCCGAGTACTTGATGCCGCCGTCGCCGATGATGGGGATGCCGGCCATCCGGGTGACCTCGGCGCAGCCCATGATCGCGCTGAGCTGCGGGACGCCGACGCCGGCCACGATCCGCGTGGTGCAGATGGAGCCGGGGCCGATGCCGACCTTCACACCGTCGGCGCCCGCGTCGATCAAGGCCTGCGCGCCCTCGGGGGTGGCCACGTTGCCGGCGACGACGTCGATGTCCGGGTAGCGGCGCTTGGTCTCGCGGACCGCGTCGATCACGCCCTTGGTGTGGCCGTGGGCGGTGTCGATCACCAGGAGGTCGACCTCGGCGTCGGCGAGCGCGGCGGTGCGCTCCGGACGATCCGGGCCTACTCCGAGCGCGGCGGCGGCCATCAGGCGCCCGCGATCGTCGGTGACCGCGTTCGGGTGGCGGAGGTTCTTCTCCAGATCCTTGAGCGTCATCATCCCGGTGAGCTCGCCCCGGTCGTTGACGATCGGCAGCGTCTCCTTCCGGTTCCGGTGCATCACGCGCTTGGCCTCGTCGGGCGACGTGCCCTCCCGGACCGTCACCAGCTGGGTGGTCATGACCTCGCGGATCGGTGTGGCCGTCCGATCCACCGCGCGAATGTCGCGCCCGGTGAGGATGCCGACCAGCTTGCCCTGGTCGAGGACCGGAAACGACGAGAAGCCGCGCTCGGCCACCAGCGCAATCGCGTCGCTGATCCGCATGTCGGGTGTGACGGTGACCGGGTTCGAGATGATGCCCGACTCGAACCGCTTCACCTTGCGCACCTCTGCGGCGTGCCGCTCCGGCGTCATGTTCTTGTGGATCACGCCGATCCCGCCGAGCTGCGCGAGGGCGATCGCCATGCGCGCCTCGGTCACCGTGTCCATGGCGGCGGAGAAGATCGGGATCTTCAGCTCGATTCGCCGAGTTATCCGGGTGCGGAGGTCGACGTCGCGGGGGAGAGTCTCGGAGTATCCCGGCTTCAGGAGGACGTCATCGAAGGCGAGGGCATCGGCAAGATCCATCTTGCCGACGCTCCCCTAAACGTCTTGGCCGGACCCGTCAACCCTTCTGGAGGATGGCGGGAATGTAGGGTTCGGTGTATGGTTCCTCCAGAAAGATAGGCGGCGCCGTGAAACGGGCGGGTCGTAAGATCCTCAAACCACCCGGTTTCACAGAGCGGACGCCCTGAAAATTTACCTCATGACAACTCGAATGCTCATCAACGCGACCGCGGCGAACGAGCTGCGGATCGCGATTGTCGAAGACGGTGAGCTTGTCGAACTGGACATCGAGGCGGCGGAACAAAGCAGCATTCGCTACAACATCTACAAGGGTGTGGTCCACAACGTGGAAGGCTCCCTCGAAGCTGCGTTCATCGACATCGGATCTCACAAGCAGGGCTTCCTGCCCTTCTCCGAGGTCTCGCCGTCTCAATACTTCCGGAAAGCGAACTCCGATCAATCGCCGCGGATCACGGACGTGCTCCGCCGCGGTCAGGACATCATCGTTCAGGTGGCCAAAGACGCCGTCGGCGAAAAGGGCGCCACCCTGACCACGTTCCTGTCGATCCCCGGACGCTACTCGGTTCTGATGCCGGGCAGCGAGGCGAACGGGATCTCTCGGAAGATCGAGGACGACAAGATGCGGAAACGGATCCGCGCCATGGCGTCCAAGCTCGACAAGCCAGAAGGCTGTGGATTCATCATCCGGACCGCGGGGCTGGGACAGACCCGCGCCGCGATCCAGCGCGATCTGAACCAGGTCGCGGAGATCTGGGACAAGGTTCGAAAAGCCTCGGAGATCGCACGGGCGCCGTCGGTGCTCTACACCGAGCCTGACCTGGTGGCGCGGACGCTCCGCGACTACTACACGGAGGAGATCGACGAGGTCTGGATCGACACCCGGGAGGAGTACGACGCCGCCAAGGCGTACTTCGAGGACCTGATGCCGGCGGTCGCCGAGCGGGTCCAGCTCTACGAGAACCCGATCCCGATCTTCGCGTATCACCACGTCGAGGAGCAGATCGAGGCGACGTTCCACCGTCGCGTGCCGCTGCCGAGCGGCGGTTCGATCGTGATCGATGAGACCGAGGCCCTGGTCGCCATCGACGTCAACTCTGGGAAGATGACGTCGGAGCGCGACCACGAGGAGACGGTCTTCAAGACGAACTGCGAGGCCGCCGAAGAGGCCGCGCGCCAGCTCAAGCTGCGCGACCTGGGCGGGATCGTGGTGGTCGACTTCATCGACATGGAGCTCTCGAAGAACAAGCGAGAGGTCGAGACCGCGATGAGCGAGGCCGCCGCGCAAGACAAGGCGCGATACAAGAATCTCGCGCATCAACTCGAAGGGCCTCCTGGTGCTGACCCGGCAGCGGATCCGACAGGGGATGCGGAAGGCCTTCCAGCAGCGCTGCGAGGTCTGCGATGGCACCGGCTGGCGCCGGACCGCCGAGTCGCACTCGCTGTCGCTGGTGCGGCGGGTCGAGACCCGGCTCGCGCAGGGCGGCGTCGGCGAGGTCCGGGTGGTGACCCACCGGGACTCCGCCGAGTATCTGGTGAACCAGCGCAGGAGCGAGCTGGCCGCGCTCGAGCGCCAGTATCAGTGCCGGATCGTCATCAAGGCGCGACCGGAGATGGACCGCGGGACCGACGAGGTCAGCTACCTGTCTCACGGTGAGATGCTCGCCGAGATCACGGACAAGCTCCCGCCGCGGGAGGACCGCAGCCAGCGCGCCGGTCGCCGCCGGAAGAAGCGGGCCCAGAAGAAGCGCATGCCCGAAGAGGCGGCTCAGCTGGAGCCCTCCGAGGACGGCGAGAAGAAGAAGCGCTCGCGCAAGAAGAAGAAGCGGGGGAAGCACTCCGACGAGGGCCGCCCGCAGCAGGGTCACGCGCAGGCGCAGGGCCAGGCGCGAGACGGGCAGGCGCGAGATGGGCAGGGCCAGTCCGGCCCGGCCCAGGGCCAGCTGCCGGGGGTGGGGAGCACGACCTTCACCGGCAAGCCCCCGCCCGAGGTGATGGAGCGGCTCAAGGCCGAGCGCCGGGCCCGGATGTCCCGGCGGGACCCCATGGCTGCCTCCTCCGACCTCCCGGCGGCGTCCAACGAGGGGGCCCGGCCGGCCGCCGAGGCGGTGTCGGACGAGCCAAGCCCCGAGCGCCGCTCGATCTTCGATCGCCTGTTCGGGTCGCGCTGAGGTCGCTCAAGATCGGCCGCAGAATGCCGATTTGATCCGCGTGAGGCTGAAGGGGATCCGGACATATCTGGCGCGGGAGCTGGAGAGCGCCGAGCGCACCGCCGAGCGGGTCAGAGCCCAGCGTTTGGCGATGGCGGCCTCGATCGCGGGGATCCGCGCGGAGCTGGCGATGCTGCAGCACGGCGGACCGCAGGATCTCACGGACATCACCCGGCACCGCTTGAGCGAGATGGTCGACGCCCTCGAGGCCTTCGATCGGGACGTGGCGGTCCCAGCGGAAGCCCGGCGTCAGACGGCGCGCCTCCGGGCGAATCGATTCGAGGCGTTCGTCGACCGTGTGATCGCAGCCTGACATCCGGCTACACTCCCCCCAATGCGGTGGTCGCACTGCGCCCTCCTGTTCTTCTTGCTCCTGCCCAGGCCGGCCGAGGCCGCGGAGAAGGTCCGCGTCGCGGTCGCCCAGGTGCGGGCCCGCCGCTCAGCCCGTCCCGACAAGCTCGAGACCGGGATCCGATCCGGCCTGGCCTCTGCGGGCGTGCAGCCGATCGCGTCGAACGCCCTGGGCAAGGCAGCCCGCGACGTCGGCGTGCGTGCCGACAGCGCCGAAGGGGCTCGCGCCGCCGGCGCCGACTACCTGGTGAAAGTGAAGATGTCCGCACGGAAGCGGCGCTTCACCGCGGCCGCCGACCTGATCCGCGCCTCGGACGGCGAGGTCGTCGAGTCCATCGAGCGCGGGTACAACGGAGGGAAGGGCGCGCTGACCGCCGGCAAGGCGATCGGCAAGCTCCTGGGCCGCAAGGCGAGCGACCTCGGCCGGGCCGAGGCGGAGCCGCCGCCGGTGGCCGAGACACCGGTGCGTCCGATCGAGCCGCCCGAGCCCCCACCGCCCACGCGCACCGTGGTCCCGAAGGAGGACGACGACGACCACGTCGCGGTGAAGGCCGAGGTCGAAGGCCCCACGAAGCCCCGCGCCCACGGTGAGTTCGGGATCGTGCGCGCCGGGGTCGCGGGCGGTTTCCAGGCCGCGAGCGCTTACACCGTGGCCCTGGAGGGCCAGCCCACCGGCCTCGCCTACAGCCTGACGCCGCTCGCGCTGGTCGACGCCACCGTCTCGGTCCGCATCCCCCAGGTCGGCCTGTTCTTCGGCGCCCGCGCCGATTTTTCTCCCGTGAAGTACGCGATCGACGTGATGCCCCCGGTCGACCCGGCCGAGCCCAAGGGACGGTTCCTCTCCGCCGGCGGGACGATCGGCTACGAGGTCGTCGATCACCGCTTCAGCGAAGCGGTCCACCTGCGGTTCTCGCCGGTCATCGGGATCAACTGGAGCTCGATGTCGGTCCAGTCGCAGGGCGACAACACGGTGGTCGTCAGCTGGAGCGCCATCGACGCCAACGGCGGCGTCGAGGCGTCGCTGATCCTCCTCCAGTCGCTGGCGATCGAGCTCCACGGACGCGGCGGCTACGTGTTCTCCTACTCCGAGAGTCCGAAGACCACCGGAGAGGGCGGCGCCGGCTTCGATCTCAACGCGGGCCTCGCGCTCCGGTACTGGATCCTGGATCTCTTCGGGGTCTATCTCGACACCACGTACGAGTACATGAAGGTCGGGATGAGCGGGATGGGCTCGCGCGTCGGGTTCGTCGACGACCCTCCGATCGTCGACGCCACGATCTACAGCGCCGATCTCAAGCTCGGTGCCGGCTTGATGATCGGGATCTAGGAGCGTGTAGCGCGTAGCGCTACCGCGAGCCCGGTCCGGGTCCCGGTCCCGGTCCCGGTCCCGATGGCGATCATGCAGCCCGGCGTGCGTTCATCGACTTGATGAGGCGCGTGAGCATCTCGACACTGCGCTTGAGCTTGGCTCTGGCGGCTTGGACCTTCTGCTCTTGGCGAGTCGGCGCCTCGAGCAGGTGTGGAGTGAGGCGGCGCTTTCGGTGCCAGAGCGAAGTGCCATCCGGTAGAAGCGAGCCTTCTCAGGTGGATTGAACTCTCCGGCGCCCTGGAGCGAGCGCGCACGATCGACCAAGAGGAAGACGAGCGGCTGGGCGTTGAAGAGACTGAAGAGGACATCCCAGCGGAGCTCGCTCGCCGTGAATCCCGCCTTGCCCGCATTCGAGAAGCGAAGGCTGCGCTGGAACAGGATGCCGCCAGGGCTCGCGCGGAGAAATTGCGCAGGCAAGCCGAAGAGCAGCAGAGCAAAGCGGATGATGCTCTTGTGGATCGGGTGGAGCAGAAGCGAGCGAGAACTCGAGCCGAGAAGGCAAGAGCGCAGGCTGACCAGCTCGAACCATCCCCAGACCCAACTGAACGAAATGATGGATGGCCGCATCATCGCGTTCCTGCAAATGTGGACGGCACACCGAGGCCCCACGCTCAGAGGAACTTCACCGACTCAGACAGCAGGATCATGTTGAAGGAGGGAGCGTACCTCCAGGCCTACAATGCCCAAGTTGTCGTAGATGAGCACGCTCAGGTGATTGTCGCCGAAGGGGTCAGCAACCAGGCACCTGATCAGCAACACCTCGTCCCGATGCTCCGTGATGTGTTCGGCAACTGCGGCGATGCTCCGCGGAAGATGACGGCAGACAACGGCTATCTGAGCGCGACCAACATCGAATTCTGCGACAACAATCAGATCGATGCCCACATCGCTGTTGGACGCGAACAGAACCAAGACGCGTCGACTCCGTCCTCATCAGCTTCGGAGCCCACACCTGCCTCGCTCGCTCGCAAGCGAATGCGAGACAAGTTGCAAACGCGCGACGGCAAGGCGGTCTACGCCCGCAGGAAGAGTATCGTCGAACCGGCGCTCGGACAGATCAAAGGGGCACGAGGATTCCGCCGGTTCTCGCTCCGCTCCTTCTTCAAGGTACGAGCCGAGTGGACGCTCGTCTGCCTCACCCACAACCTGCTCAAGCTCTACCGATCGAAGCTCGCGACCGTCGCGAGCGTCTGACTCAAGGCAGCCATCTTCAGATCGGGACCCGGACCGGGACCGGGACCCGGACCGGGGTCGCGTGAGCGCTTACGCGCTACACGCTCCTAGCCTGTCCCCGGCTACGAGAACGTGGAGAGGACCGCGCCGGCGAAGAGGCCGGCCACCGCCAGCGACAACGGCGCGATCCAGCGCCGCCCCGGGACGGGCAGCGGTTCGTCGAAGTCCAGGCACTCGGGCTCGTCGGTGAGGGTGTCGCCGGGCTCGAGCCGGGGGGCGGGGGTCGAGCGGCTCGGCGGGTCCCACGCGCCTTGCGCCTCGAGGTTCCGCACGGCCTCGGCGGCGGTGGGGCGCGCTCGGGGGTCGGGTTCGACCAGCTGGCTGACCGCGGGGGGCAGCGCGAAGTGGCGCGCGAGCTCGGAGAGCATGTGTCCCAGCCGCCAGACATCGCCGGAGGGGAGCGCTCGGCCGGCCGCCACCTCCTCGGGGGCCACGCGGATCGGCGGCACCTCGTCGGAGAGCCAGGGCCCGGCGGCGAACACCTGCGCGCCGGCGATCCGCCCCGAGGCCGTCACCGAGTGCTCCGACAGCAGCGGCGTGGTCCGGCCCCGGAGGTGGCGGGCCTCGAGCTGCGCGGCCAGACCGATCCCGAGCCCGATCAGATCACCGGCGTGGCGAACCTTCGGCTTGGAGAGCTCCACCAAGGGGAGCAGCCACACCAGCGTGCGATTGTCGGCGGTGCCGAGGGCGCGGTGGGCGAGGATCGGATCGCCGGCGGCGGCGGCCTCGAGGGTCTCGAGCGAGAGCGATCGCTCGAACGTGTCGCGGGCCGCGCGATCCGGTCCCGGCGCCGCCCGGCGGAGCGGGAGGGTTTGAACCAGCACGTTGCCGCCCGCCGGCATGCGGGCGGGGAAGAAGCGGCCGCCGGGCGCGGCCCGGCCGAGGGGTGGCCGTCGGGTCATGCCCATCACGACGCTGGGATTGGGAGTCAGTCGCGTTTTTTTTGTCGGAGAGCGCCGTCACGGCGCCAACGCTCGACAATCGGTCCCGGGCAAACGTAGCGTTCGCCCGTGGTCCGCGCCCGCCGGCCTCGTGAGACCCCGCAGCCGAAGCGGCGCGCTCGGACCCAGCCCAGCAGCGCCCTCCTCGATCGCGGTCGATCCATCCTCCACGAAGAAGCGGAGGCGCTCCGGGCGGCCAGCCGCCGGATGAACGGCGACTTCGTCCAGGCCGTCCGAGCCATCGCCTCCGCCGAGGGCCGCCTGGTGGTCACCGGCATGGGGAAGGCGAACTTCGTGGCGCAGAAGATCTCGGCCACCTTCGCCTCAATCGGGATCCCGTCGCTCTTCCTCCACCCGGCCGACGCGCTCCACGGCGACCTGGGCCGGCTGACCGCTCAGGATCTGGTGCTGGCGCTCTCCCACTCGGGCGAGACGGACGAGATGGTGCGGTTGATCGATCCGGTGCGGCAGATGGGCGCGACGCTGCTGGCGATGGTCGGCTCGAAGCGCTCGACGCTCGGGGCGCGCGCGGACCTCGCCCTCGAGATCGGCGTTCAGGAGGAGGCGGGGCACGGTCTCGCACCGACGACCTCCACCACCGTGATGCTCGCGATGGGAGACGCGCTCGCGATGGCGGCGATCGAGCTCCGCGACTTCTCCAACGACGAGTTCCAGCGGCTCCACCCCGGCGGCGCCATCGGTCGCAAGTTGATGCGGGTCGCCGACGTCATGCGCAAGGGCGAGGCCCTTCCGCTGGTGAAGACGCAATCGCCTCTGTCCGAGGTGATCGGCGTGATGACGAAGACGCCGGGCCGCCCCGGCGCCGCGGTCGTGGTCGGCGCGCGGAACGCGATCGCCGGGATCTTCACCGATGGCGATCTCCGGCGCCTCGCCGAGGCGGGCGCGCTGGCGCTGGACCGCCCCGTCGGCGAGGTGATGTGCGCGGATCCGAAGACCGTCCGCCCCGAGGAGCACGTGGTCGATGCGGCGCGTCTCTTGACCACGCACTCGATCGATCAGGTCCCGGTGGTGGACGGGAAGCGACGCGTCGTCGGCCTCCTCGACGTCCAGGAGCTCCTCGCCCACCGGATCCTCCGATCGGTCCCGCTGCCGACCTCACTCCGCCTGCGACGAGCCAGAGGTCCTAAGTTCGGCGACTTCACATCGCCGATAATGGCGAGGCCTCGCAAGGAGCGAAGCGACGCGCAGCAGCGCGCGAAGCGCGGTGCGTAGGGCCGCAGGCGACTTCACGTCGCCGCTAACGGCCAAGGCCCGCTTGCCCGGCAGGGCGTCCGCCGCTTAGAAGGGGCGGATGCGCCGGGTCGCGATCCTGCTCGTCCTGACGGCGTGCACGAAGCCGGGACCCGGGCTGGTCGATGGGGGTGGCTTCGTCCTGCCGGACGCCGGCAAGCGGGACGCGGGGACTCCGGACTCGGGCGCGGGCGACAGTGGGCCGTTCGTGTGTGCGGAGCCGTGCACAGGCGGGACCGTCTGTGGATGCGTCGATCGCGACTGCGGGTGTCAAACGCCGGCGGGCAACGACGAGCTGTGCGATCCGCAGGCACCGGCCACGTGTCGGAGCGGACTGTCGTGCCTGCGTGCGCGCCGAGCGGGGGTCGACGTCTACGTCTGCTCGAACGGCGCCGAGGGGACCTCGTGCTCGCACACCGCCGACATCTGTACGACCGCGCTCGGCTGCGTCTGTCTCACGCCGCCCACGCATACGACCGACTGCCACTGCGTCGAGTCCGTGACCTCGCCTTCGCTCTGCGATCCGCTGGTGCCGCTGTCGTGTCCAGGGAACGTGTGCGTGCGCGTCGACGCGCCCGGCGGAGCGTACTTCGTCTGCAGCGACGGTGCGCTCAACTCGCCGTGCGATCAGGCGCAGGACAACTGCCAGACGTCGCTCGGATGCATCTGCCCGCTGGTCTCGGGACGCGAGCGCTGCCTCTGCGGCGAGCCTTCGGGCGAGGGCGGGCCGTGCGATCCGAACGAGCCGGCGTCGTGCGTCGACGGGCTCGACTGCGTGGTGGCCGGCAATCCGATGGAGGGCGCGTCGACCGTGTGCAGCGGTGGGCCGAGCCTCCCCGACGGCGGGATCCCGTGCGATCCGAACAATCCGACCAGCTGCCCGCCCGGGCAGATCTGCGAGGAAGGACCGGGCGGCTTCACCTGTGGTTGAACGCATCGTGGCGGACCGCGCGCTGGTGGTGATGGCGAAGGTTCCGCGCCCCGGGCGGGTCAAGACGCGCATGGGGTTGCCGGGCGAGATGGCGAGCCGGGTCTACGCCGAGCTCTTGGAGGCGGTGCTCGTACGCGCCGATCGGGCGCACGACCAGGTCGGGTTCGAGCGCGTGCTCGCGGTGGCGCTGTCGCCCGAGGACGCAAAGGCGGACGCCGAGGCGCTGGCCCCCGAGGGGTGGCGCGTGGTGCTGCAGCGGGGCGCGGACCTGGGCGAGCGGATCCAGGCGGCCGCCGCGGACGCCGGGGCGGCGCGAACGGTGATCGTCGGCTCGGACGCGCCCACGCTTCCGGAAGACCGGATCCCGGGGGCGTTCGAGGCGCTGACGCGCGCGCGCGCCGTGTTCGGCCCCACGGAGGACGGCGGCTACTACTTGGTCGGTCTTCGCGGTCCGGAGCCCCGGCTCTTCGACGGGATCCCCTGGTCGACGGACGCGGTCATGGCCCGCACCCGAGCTGCGGCGAGGGCCGCCGGGATCGAGCTCGTCGAGCTTTCGCCCTGGTACGACGTGGACCGCCTGGAGGACCTCCAGAGGGCCGCGGCCGACGGATTCGCTTGCCGAGCCTCGAGTTTCGTCCTAGTACCAGCACCCCATGGCAAAGACCGCCCGTGAGCTGATCAAGCTCGAGTCGTCGGCCGGCACCGGATTCTTCTACGTCACCACGAAGAACCGCCGCACGCAGACCACCAAGCTGGAGAAGAAGAAGTACGACCCCAAGGTCCGCAAGCACGTGCTCTTCGTGGAGAAGAAGCTGAAGTAGCCGTGAGCACCATCAAGGTCACGCAGGCCCATCAGCTCAGCATCGACGACGCCAAGAGCGCGCTCAGCGGCTTCGAGCAGGACCTGAAGAAGTACATGGTGAAGCTGGCCTGGTCCGGTCCAAACGCCGAGCTCAAGGGCACCGGCGTCTCGGGCGACGTCAAGGTCACCACCGCCGACGTCACCGTGACGGTGAAGCTCGGGATGTTGGCGAAGGCCGCCGGCGTGAAAGCCGATCTCCTCGAGAAGTCGATCGCCAAGCGGCTGAAGTCGGCGCTCGCGCCGGCCGATTCTTGAATTACCGCCTGATCTGCGCAAACCTCGCCGGCGGATGCGCCTCGTCGCTGCCGGTGTGCTGCTCTTGACGCTCGGCGGCCCCGGATCCGCGTGGGCCGACGGCCAGCGGGACCTCGAGGACGGTATCGCGTTCTACGAGAACCTGGACACCGATCGCGCGATCGATCGGCTCACCCGCGCCTCCACGGCCACCGATCTGGGACCGGACGATCGGGCGAAGGCGTTCCTGTACCTCGGCATGCTGCAGTTCGAGATCGGGAGCACCGGCGATGCCCGGACCTCGTGGACCCACGCCATCGAGCTGAAGCACGACGTTCGGATCCCGGACGGCACCTCGCCGAAGACGATCGAGGCCATCGAGGCGATCCGCGCCAAGATCCCGGTGTCTCCGGGTGAGGCCAAGGTCAGCCCGCCGCCGCCCGAGATCACGCCTCCGCCTCCGCCTCCGCCTCCGCCTCCGCCGCCCGTGGAGATCGCGCCGCCGCCCCCGCCGCCGCCGATCGATCACGCGATCGGGGAGCCGCCTCCGCCGCCGGTGGAGGAGGGCGGATCGAACGTATGGCTTTGGGTCGGGATCGGGGCGGGCGCCGCGGCGGCCGTGGCGGTGGTGATCGTGGTGGTCGCGGTGGTGGCGGGCGGCGGCAGCGGCAGCGATTGCGACATGGGAGGAGGCGGATGTCTCGGCGTCACGTTCCAGTGATGGCGGTGCTCGCGGCGCTGTGCGCGTGCGGGTCCGGTGAGCCCCAGCTCGACCTCGCGATGCGAATGTCGCCGGAGCTCGCCATGGCGGATCACGCGGTGGTCGTCCTCTTCACCGCCGCGCCACCGACCAGCTGCGAGGTCCTGCGGCTCTCCGAGAAGGACGAGCCGATCCCGAAGCGGGGTGCGTACCGCTCCGAGGTCACGATCAGCGGCACGGGCCCCCAGGACACCGAGTTCTTCGAGCTGGTGCCGGGCGACTACCAGATCGCGGTCTTCGTCTACGCCGCCGGCGGCGGGCTCGTCGGCTTCGGCTGTCGACCCGAGCCGGTGACGATCGAGCTGGGCAAGCGCACCGAAGCGCCCGTGATCGAGGTCCGCGCGCTCCCTTGAGTCAGAACTTCACGGTGATCAGCTTCTCCGGATCACCGGCCTTCACGTTGATCGGAAAGATGCGTTCGTCGCTGCCTTCGCCGCTGATCAGGCGAAGAGTGTGCTCACCTTCGTAGAGCGCGAACTGGATCGGCGTGCGCCCCTTCTCGGTGCCGTCGACGTAGACGGTCGCCCACGGCCTCGAGACCAGGCGGACCATGCCCCGGCCGAACACGATCTTCTCCTCGGCCACACCGCCCTCGCTGACGTCGACCTGCACCGTCCGCTTGAGCCCGAGACCCTTGTGGGTGAGCAGGAGCGTGTGGCTGCCGACCGGCAGCCGGGTGTCGAGCGGGGTCTTGCCGAGCCTCTTCTTCCCCAGCATCACGGTCAGGCCTCGAGGGACGGAGTTGATGGCGATCCGTCCCGAGGGGCCCGCGGGGCGCACGTGCTTGGCGCGCCGCCGCGGCGGCGGCGGGACCACGGGCGGTGGCGACTCCACTTCGGGCGCCACCGGCTTCACCTCGGGCTCGACCCGCGGCGGGACGGTCGCCTCGATTGGAGCCTTGGCCGCCAGCACGGTCTCTTGGGGCGCAGGCTCCACGAGGATCGCCGGGGGCGCGTGGGTCGCCCACCACACCCCGATGCCGCCGACCAGGGCCGAGGCCAGGAACACGCCGATCACGCCCGGCGAGAGGCGACGGTCCAGCCCCGCCGCGCTCATCTCCCCGGCGATGCCGTTCATCGTCGACACATGCGCGTGCTCCGCGGTGGGGGTCGGCGTGAAGGCGCGGGGCGGCGGCGTCGCGCGCGGCTTGGCGCCCTGCGGTACGTAGGGCGTGGCAGGCGGCAGCACGTCCTTCGCCTCGAGGTCGGGCGCGTTCCCCTGGGCGAAGCCGACGCCGTAGCGCGGGATCTTGAGCTTGGTGGCGTCGAACATCGAGTCCGTATCGCTCTCCGTCAGGCTCTGGATGAACTCGGCGACCACATGCCGGCCGAGGGGCGTCGGGCAGTCCCGGAGGACGGACTGTAGATCGACCTGGAAGTCCCGCGCGCGCTGGTAACGGTCCTGCGGGTACTTCTCGAGGCTCCGGTACAGACCGCGCTCGATCCCGATCGGGCAGTCGGGGACGAACGCGGTCACCGCCGGCGGCGGATCCTCGAGGATCGACTTGAGCGTCATGATCTCGTTCGGCCCGTTGAACGGCCGGTCGCCGACCAACAGCTCGTAGAAGCAGACCCCGAGGGAGAACAGATCGGAGCGGCGATCGATCGGCTCGCCGGAGGCCTGCTCCGGAGACATGTAGGCCACCTTGCCCTTGAGCATTCCGGCCTGGGTCTCCCCGCTGATCGTCGATCCTTTGACGATGCCGAAGTCGACCAGCTTCACCGCCCCCTCGTAGGAGACCAGGATGTTCTGCGGAGAGATGTCCCGGTGGACCAGGTGGAGGGGCGTCCCGGCGTCCGGATCACGGAAGTTGTGGGCGTACTCGAGGCCGTCGAGCGCCTGCGTCATCATGAAGGCGGCCAGCTCCGGGGGTATGAGGATCCCTTTCTCGGCGCACATCATGTTGAGCTGGCGAAGGTTGAGCCCGTTCACCAGCTCCATCGCGATGTAGAACTGACCTTGCTCGTCCTGGCCCAGCTCGAAGATCTGGACCAGGTTCGGGTGGTCGAACATGGCCGTGACCCGGGCCTCGGTCAGGAACATGCGGGTGAACGTTTGGTCCGCCGCGAACTGCGGGAGGATCCGCTTGAGCGCACAGCGCTTTTCGAAGCCGCCCGGACCCAGGAACCGGGCGAGGAACAGCTCCGCCATCCCACCGGTGGCGATCTTCCGGATGATCTCGTATCGGCCGATTCGTTTCACTGTCGGCTCGTCGGGCATCCGAGCTAAGCCTCCCGTACTTCCTGGATCGCAGTCAAACTGCCCCTCCTGACTCTACTGACTGCGCGAGGGGCCCGGCGCCTTCTGTCAAAATCCACATCCTCGCCTCGTCTCCCACCCCACACGGCCGTCGCTCCCGGATAGCATGACACGCCGTGAAGCGTGCCCTCGTCATCCTCAACCCCTCCTCGTGCGACTTCGAGGCCCAGCGGCGGTGGCCCGACCTGCGGCGCGTGCTCGAACAGCTGGGTGTAGTCGAGGTCGTGGAGACCGAGCCGGACGAGCGGGCCACCCGCGCGAAGGTGGCGGCCGCCGTCCGCGACGGGGGCTTCGAGCGCATGATCGCGATCGGCGGCGACGGCACCGTCCACACCGTGGTCAACGCGCTCCGGGATGTGGGGTTGGAGCGGAAGTATCGACTCGCGGTGATCCCTTTCGGTACCGCCAACGACGTGGCCAAGAGCCTCGGCCTCCCGATCCGCGATCACGACGCGCTCGCGCGGATCGCGATGAGCGACCACTTCGGCGCCTTCGACGTCGGCAAGGTGCGGATCCGTCGGGACGAACGCTACGAGGAGTGCGCCTTCGTCGACTCGGTCTCCGTCGGGATGGACGCCGACATCCTCTCCACGCGCAAGAAGTTTCGCGATCTCAAAGGCTATCTCTCGTACGTCCCGGCGATCGCGGAGCGCGCGGTGTCGCAGCAGAGCATCGACGTCCGGATCACCTGCGACGATCGCGTCATCGATGCGCGTGTTCTCAACCTGATCATCAACAACGCGCCCACGTACGCGGGCGAGCTGAAGCTGCCCGGATCGCTCGCGGACGACGGGCTCCTCGATCTCTATCTATTCAATCGGATCGAGTACGCGTCCAAGCTCCTCAGCTTCGCGATCAAGCAGGCCGACCTCCTCGAGCTGGGTGTGAGCGATCTCCTCGAGGACCTCACCGAGAACCAGCGCACCTTCCGCGGCAAGCACATCAAGGTCCGGATGGCGTCGCCGCGGAGCCTGCAGGTGGACGGCGAGGTCTTCGGCACGGCCGACGAGGTCGAATGCGACGTGATCGCCCAGCTCGAGGTGCCGGTGCCCGAGAAGGGGCGGCCGTGATACCTGTGAGTGTATGGCGTCCTTCGATCCGAGCGGAAAGCTGGTCCTGATCACCGGCGGGGCCCGGGGCATCGGACGTGTCACCGCCTCTCGGTTCGCCGCGGACGGGGCCCGGGTGGTGATCGCCGATCTGGACGGCGGCGTCGCCGAGGAGACGGCGAAGGAGCTGGCCCTCGGCGGTGCGCGGGCACTCGACGTGGCTGACGGCCCCGCGTTCAAGTCGCTCGTCGAGGAGCTCGAGGCGAAGGAAGGTCCGATCGACGTCCTCATCAACAACGCCGGGATCATGTCGCTCGGTGGGTTCACGGAGCAGGCGCCGCGAAACGACGAGAAGCAGATCGGCGTGAACCTCCTCGGTGTCATCAACGGCATGCGCGCGGTCTTGCCGCGCATGGCCAAGCGGCAGCGCGGGCGGATCGTCAACGTGGCCTCGCAGGCGGGTCGGATCGGGGTGCCGGCTGCCGCGGTCTACTCGGCGACGAAGCACGCCGTCTGCGGGCTGACGGAGTCGGTGCGGCTCGAGTATCGCGGGTCCGGGATCCGCTTCACCTACGTGCTGCCCGCGCCCGTGCGGACGGAGCTGTTCGCCGGGGCCAAGGAGCTCAAGTTTCCGCCCCTGGTGGAGCCCGAGGACGTGGCGGACGCGATCCTCGACGCCGTTCGCACCGGAAAGCTCGAGGTCTACGTGCCGAAGATCGGCCGGCTGCTGGCGATCCTCCCCGGCATCCTCCCGCTCCGGCTGCGGGATCGGATCGGCGACCTGCTGGGGCTGGGGAAGATGTTCACCGACTTCGATCCGGAGGCCCGCAAGCTCTACGCCGCCCGCACGACCGAGCGCGACGCCCGGCCCGATCTCAAGGTCCTGCGCTGACCGCGAGCGCGCGCAGCGATCCGATCTCGACGATCTCCTCGAGCGCCCCGTGGCTCACGATCACCGTGGGGATCGTCGTCGCCACGCCGCGGGCCAGCTGCAGCACGCGCGCGCGCAGGCGGGCGTCGAGGGGTGACAGGGGCTCGTCGAGCAAGAGCAGCCGCTCTGCGGCCAGGACCGCGCGGCCCACGCCGACGCGCCGCCTCTCTCCGCCCGAGAGCTCGCGGGGGCGCCGCGCGAGCAGCGGCTCCAGCTCGAGCGCGTCGACCACGGCCTCGAGGCTCGCCGCGCGCCGTCCGAACCGCAGGTTCCGCTCCACGGTCAGGTGAGGGAACAGGCGATCGTCCTGGAAGGCGTAGCCCACGCCCCGGCGGTGCGGTGGGAGCGCCTGGAGCGCCACCCCATCGAGCGTCACGGTGCCCCGCGCGGGGACCAGGCCCGCCAGCAGATCGAGCAGCGTCGACTTGCCGGAGCCCGATGGGCCGCTGACGACGGAGAACGCGCCGAGCGTCCCGCAGTAGTGCGCCGCGTACGCGCCCCGCGTGACCTGCGCGTCGAACGCGATCACGGGCGCCTCCGGCTCAGAGCTTCGCTGGCCACCAGCGCGAGGATCGCCAGCACCAGCGACACGAGGACCAATCGCGCCGCGGTGGCGTCGCCATCGGGGCGCTGGAGCGCGGAGTAGATCGCGAGGGGGAGCGTGCGCGTCCGCCCGGCCACGTTGCCGGCGAAGGTGATGGTGGCGCCGAACTCGCCCAGGCTACGGGCGAACGCCAGGAGCGCGCCCGTGATGACACCGGGAGCCGCCAGCGGGAGGGCGATGCGGAGGAACAGCGCGATCGGAGCGGCGCCGAGCGAGCTGCCGGCCTCGAGGAGCTTCGGATCGATCGCCTCGAAGGACTGGCGGATGGCGCGGACCGCCAGTGGGAACGCCACCACCGCGGAAGCGAGGGCGGCGCCGGCCGCGTGGAAGGGGAGCTCGACCCCGAAGACGTCGAACAGCGGACCGCCGAGGAGACCGCGGCGGCCCACCAGCACCAGGAGCAGGTATCCGGTCACGACGGGGGGTAGCACCAGCGGGGCGGTGACGAGCGCCTCGACGAGCGCCTTCCCGAAGAAGCGGCGCCGCGCCAGGAACCAGGCCATCGCGATGGCTGGCGGCAACAAGAGCAGCACCGCCGACCCCGACACGACCAAGGAGAGCAGGACGATCTGCTGGGTGTCGCTCATGGCGGAAGGAAGCCGAAGCGTCCCAGGACCCTCTGTCCGTCGGGCGCGGTGAGCCGATCGAAGAGCGCCTTCGCCCGGGGATCGAGCAGGACGGCCGCGTAGTGGATGGGCGTGGGGGTCTCGAGCTCCGCGACGATCCGGACCTTGGTCGAGAGGAGGGCGTCGGTGCGGTAGACGATCCCGGCGTCCACCTCGCCGCGCTCCACCAGCGCGAGCGCGGCCCGGACGTCGGCTGCGGCGGCAACCGAGCCCTCGCGATAGCGACCCAGCTTCTGCAAGGCAGCCTGCGCGTACTTGCCGGCGGGTACATGGCTGGGATCGCCGAGGGCGAGCCTCCCCGAGAGGAGGGCATCGGCCGAGCGGCGCTCGTCGTTGGGCGCGATCAGGACCAGCCGGTTGCTCGCGATGATCTTCTGCGCCTGCACCGGAATGTGGGTCGCGAGATAGTCGGCCCACTCGAGGTCGGCGGAGATGAAGAGGTCGGCCTCGGCGCCCGAGGCGATCTGGCGGGCGAGGACGGACGAGGCTGCGGCGCTGATCTCGGCGCCGTCGGCCAGGGCTTCGACGGGCTCCTGCATCGAGGCCGCCGTGAAGATGCGGAGGGCGTCGGGCCCCTCCGCGCGGCAGGCGAGCGGCAGTACCAGCAGCGCGAGCTCAATTCGCATGCGCGAGCCCTCCGCAGCGCTCGGCGTCGATCCCGGGGAGGGCGGCGAGGGCCTGCCGGAACGGCCGGCTCTGGATCGCAGCCACCAGCGCCTCGCCGCGCGGGTCGTCGAGGAGCTCGGTCGGGACGGCCAGGTCGTAGAGCGCGGTCTCGACGGAGAGGAACCCGAGGCCCCGCTCGAGCGCCGCCAGCCGGAGCGAGACGCCGGCCTCGGCAAAGCCGCTGGCGACGATGTCGGCGACGGCGCGGTGATCGCGCGCGGTCCGAGCCAGGTCGTGCGGCCGGCGCGCGGGCGGGGCGGCGTCGAGGACGCGGTCGAGGCAGGCGCGTGCGCCCGAACCGATCGGACGGCTCACCCAGACGGCCTCGGGACGGATCAAATCCTCCGTGGTGGTCGGGCCGGCACGTCGGTGGGCGAGCCCGACGTCCCACGCCGCCACCGACAGCAGCGCTCGACCCGGCGCCGCGGTTCGGTGTCGATCCGGATCCTCCCGCGTGGCCAGGTGGATGCCGGCGGCGTGGACGAGTCCGGCGTCGAGGAGCGCGAGCGCGTCGCGGCTCGAGCGTGCGAGCGCGATCAGGCGGACGCCGCGCTCGGCCAGCGCGCCGGCTAGGATCGGCGCCAGCGGATCACAGGTCGCGACCACGAGCGTGCGGTCGAGCGGCGCCTCTTCGAGCAGGTCGGGGATTGGGGGCCCCGCCAGGAGGGGCTCGAGCGGATAGCCCACGATGCGGCCGCCGACCCGCGCCGCGTAGAAGGCTGGGGCGGCGGGCGCGGCCCACGCGTCCACCGCCTCCGGCGCGAACAGTCGCTCGACGGTGGTCCCGAGGGCCTTCGCCAGCGCCAGGGCGGCGTCGACGGAGGGCGCGCTGCGGCCGTTCTCCAGGGCGGAGAGGGTCGCGCGGGGGACGCCCGCCCGGGCCGCCAGCTCAACCTGCGACCAGCCGCGACGGCGGCGCTCGACCGCCAGGCGGTAACGCTCTGGTCGGTCGATTGCCCGGCCCATGACAGAATCTCATCCGCTCTCGCTCGAATTCGGGCAACCAGGATCGGCGAGCGGTGTCATCATGCTGAAATCGAAGTTCGTAACTGCTGGCAACTCTTGCCCTTCTCCAGGTGCACCGCAACCGGCGGCACCGCAGTGTTGCTGTGATCGAGGTGCACTTTGCACACGACCGGGTTGCGTGTGGCGGCCGATCCACTGGGGGGCATCCTGGCCTGGCCTTTGCCTTACCAGGAGACGTCGCTAGGACAGGCGACGCCAGAGAGAAGGAGTTCGGCTCAATGCAATCCATCCATCAACTGCTCGGCGGGTCCTATCTGCTCCGCGCGCTGGGGCTCCCGGTCGACAACGTCATCCAGGGCCTCGAGGACTTCCACGACCAGTTCTACCAGCTCCAGGGCCTGCAGGACACGTTCAGCCTCTGCGCCGGGATGATGGGCGCCAACATGCTGGCGAACCTGCTCCAGAACGGTGGGATCCCAGGCGCGATGTTCATGCCGCCGCCCAATCAGGGCAGCTGCGGGTGCGGCGGCCAGTACGCGCCCTCCGTCGGCTTCGACTTCGGCGCGGCTCCCGGTCAGAGCCCGTTCAGCCTGGGATCGCTCATGCAGCGCCAGCGCGGCGGCATGTTCGAGCAGTTCCTCCAGCAGAATCCGTTCGCGCGGGCGCAGGTGGAGATGATGCTGGGCGGGCGGATCCTCCCCGACGGCCTCCCCGACGGCCGGATCCGCGTGCAGCCGTTCTCCGCGGGCGGCATCCCCGGCGGCGCCAACCCGGCCGCCATGTCCGCGCTCGGCGTCCTCGATCAGCTCTCCCGCGCCGCCATGGCGACCGGCATGCCGCAGGCGTTCGGCCCCGGCATGTTCCAGTCGATGATGCTGGGCGCGCTCAACAACGTGCTCAATCAGGGCGGCGGCGGGAACAACCGCGGGTTTGATCTCTTCAACCCCGGCGATTTCCTCGGCGATGGTGGCGCCCCCTTCCAGCGGGGCGTGAACAGCCCGACCCAGGGCGCGTTCGGGATCGAGCCGGAGAACGGCGATGCGTCCGGCATTCTCAACGACTCGAGCCTCACCGTCGAAGACAAGGTCTGCCTCATGATCATGCTGATCATGAAGAAGATGGATAAGGACATCGAGAAGATGGCCAACTACATCAACCAGCTCCAGCAGCAACAGAACGGCGGCGGCGGCGGCAAGGGCGGTGGAAAGGGTGGCAAGGGCGGTGGCGGCGGCGGAAGCAGCCCGTCGATCGACGTCGAGACGATGAAGCTGAAGCGCCTGATCGACAAGCGCTCGCAGATGTTCGACATGCTCCGGCAGATCATCGACAAGTACAACCAGACCGCCAAGGGCATCATCGACTCCATGGGCCGCTGATTCCTCCCGCGCTTCGCTTGCGCGTGGCGAGGCCGGCCGCTTTCGTGGTCTCCTTCGCGGTGCGTGGTCCGGCCGTTCCCCGACAAGAAGAAGTCGACGATCCGGTGGTCCGAGGTCGTCGACTCGATGCGCCAGATGCCGCGCGCGATGCGGCTCGTCCTCGAGGCCAGCATCGGGAGCGCCCTCGGCATCGTGATCTCGGGGCTGGTGCGATCGCTGATCCCGCTGGCGGTGGCGTGGGTGGGGAAGCTGATCGTCGACGGCGTCGTCGTCGCCGTGAAGACGCATGATCCCGAGGCCCAGCGGCAGGTGCTGATGTGGGTCGCGCTCGAGTTCGCGCTGATGGCGCTGACCGGGCTGATCACCGGGGTGCAAGGCCTGTTGCGGTCGCTGCTCGGGGCCCGGCTCGCGTACGTCATCAACATCAAGATCCTGGAGAAGGCGCTGACGCTCGACCTGATCCACTTCGAGAACCCGGAGGTCTACGACAAGCTCCAAAACGCGCGGCGGGAGGCCAGCTCGCGGCCCTTGAACCTTTTCGTCAACGGCGTCGATCTCGTGGGCAACGTCATCACGCTCGCGTCCTACGGCGTCCTGCTGCTGACGTTCGACTGGCTGACGCTCCTGATCCTGGTGGTCGCCACGGTGCCGGCGTTCGTCGTCGAGGCGCGGTTCTCCGGGGAGGCGTTCCGCCTGTTCTCCTGGCGCGCGCCCGAGTCACGCAAGATGCGCTACCTCGAGCTGGTCCTCACCTGGGACACCCACGCCAAGGAGGTGAAGCTGTACCAGCTCGCCGAGGAGATCATGAAGCGCTATCGCGCGCTCTACGACGAGCTCTTCGACGAGGAGCGCTCCCTCTCGATCCGCCGCGCCGTGTGGGGCTTCGTGCTGGGCCTGATCTCCACGATCGCGCTCTACGGATGCTACGCGTGGATCGTGGCCCGCACGGTGGCCGGGATCCTCACGCTGGGCGACATGACCCTCTACATCAGCGTGTTCCGCCAGGGGCAGGGCGCCCTTCGGAACATCCTCAAGGCGATCGGTACGACGTACGAGGACAACCTCTTCATGTCGAACCTCTTCTCCTTCTTCGAGATCCCAACGGCGGGTGAGGTCCCGGCGCGCTACGATCCGGGTGAGGCCGCCCTCGAGCGCACGGGCTTCGTGCTGGAGAACGTGTCCTTCCGCTATCCGGGCACCGAGAAGTGGGCGCTTCACGACGTCAGCCTTCGCATCGACGCGAACGAGAGCCTGGCGATCGTCGGTGAAAACGGGGCCGGCAAGACCACGCTGATCAAGCTGCTGACCGGCCTCTATCAGCCGGTCTCCGGCACGATCACGCTGGATGGCAGGCCGCTCTCCTCGTTTCCGCCCGAGGTGCTGCGCCGCCGCTTTGGGGTGGTGTTGCAGGACTTCGTCCGCTACCAGTTCACGGCCCGCGACAACGTCGGGCTGGGCCGTCCCGATCGCCTGACCGACGACGACATGATCGTGGCGGCCGCCGAGAAGGGCGGGGCGAAGGCGCCGATCGACGCGCTCCCCCATGGCTTCGACACGCAGCTCGGCCGCTGGTTCGAGGGCGGCGTCGAGCTCTCCACCGGCAACTGGCAGAAGGTCGCGGTCTCGCGCGCGTTCATGCGCGAGGCCGATATCCTGGTCCTCGACGAGCCGACGGCCGCGCTCGACGCCGAAGCCGAGCACGCGCTCTTCCAGCGCTTCCGCCAGCTCACTGACGGCAAGATGGCGCTCTTGATCTCGCACCGCTTCTCCACCGTTCGCATGGCCGATCGGATCGTGGTCCTCGCGGGCGGGCAGGTGGAGGAGATCGGGACGCACGGCGAGCTCTTGGAGAAGGGCGGGCGCTATGCGCACCTGTTCAACCTGCAGGCCAAGGGCTACGCGATCGATTGAGGCGCGCTCAGCCGCCGCTCAACGCCTGGACGAGCACGACCGCGTCGGTCGGCTCGAGCCGGTGCGTCATCTCGAACACCTGCTCGCCGTTGACGAAGAACCGCATGTGGGGGCGCATCGTCTCCTGCTCGTCGATCACCCGGAAGCGGATCCCGGGATAGCGGCGGTCGAGATCGTCGAGGAGCGCGGCGATCGTCGCGCCCTCCGCCTCCACCACCTTCTCCTTGGTGTACGAGCGCAGCGGAGTCGGGATCAGGACCTTCACAGCTCGGTGGCCTCGACCGCGTAGATCTCGGGGAGGTCCTGAGCGATGCAGCTCCAGCGCTCGCCCTCGTCCCGGCTCATCCAGAGCGACCCGCCGGTGGTGCCGAAGTACAGGCCGACCGGATCCTTGCTGTCGGCCGTCATCGCCTGCCGCTTGACGGTCCACCAGGCCTGGCTCTCGGGCATGCCGGCGTCGAGGCGCTGCCACTTCTTCCCGCCGTTCCTGGTCGCGTAGACCGCAGGCGCGCCGCCCGGGCTGGTGCGCGGCCAGACCGAGGTCCCGTCCATCGGGAACACCCAGGCGGTGTCGGGGTCGCGGGGATGGACGACCATCGGGAAGCCGACGTCGCCCACCTTCTTCGGCATCTTGGTCCCGATCCGCACCCAGGTGGTCGACGGCCGATCCAGGCGATAGATGCCGCAGTGGTTCTGCTGATAGAGGCGGTCGGGCTGGCTGGGCGCCATCCGGACGCAGTGCGGATCGTGGAAGGAGAGGTTCGTCGGATCGAAGCCCTCGACCACCTCCATCCCGTCGATGAGCGGCGTCCAGGTCGCGCCCCGATCGGTCGATTCGTGCACGCCGCCGCTCGACATGCCGAGGTACAGATGGGCCGGATCCCGGGGGTCGACCAGGATCGAGTGCATCTTCGGTCCGTTGGGCGTGCCGTCCTGCGAGCCGCCCATCCAGGAGCGGTACTGCTCGTTGTCGTTCAGCCCGGGCATCGGCTGCCAGGTGACGCCGGCATCTTCGGAGCGGAAGAGACCGTGGGGCGAGGTGCCCGCGTACCAGACGCCCGCCTCGTCCGCGTGACCCGGCGTGAGCCAGAATGTGTGATCGACCGTGCGTCCCTTCTCGCCCTCGGGCACCTTGGGGAACGCGGGCGGTCGCTCCGCCTCCTTCCAGCTCCGGCCGAGATCCGTCGAGCGGAAGACGGTCGGTCCCAGATGTCCGGTCTTCGCCGCCGCCAAGAGCGTCTTCCAATCGCGCGGATCGAGCACCACGTGGTTGATGATGTGGCCGAGGAAGTGCGGACCATCGACGGCCCAGCTCTTCCGCTTCGAGTCGCTCCGGTAGAACCATGCGCCCTTGCGCGTGGCGACCAGCACCACGACGCCCCGCTTGGCCTTGGAGCCTTTCGCTTTCTTGGTGGGTTTCTTTGGGGCGCGCGACATGGCCGGTGCTCCTACTCCGAAGGTGGGCGTCACGTCGAGCCGGGAGATCGCGCTCAGATGAGGCCCTCCGCCGCCATCAGCCGGGCGATCAGCCGGGGTGGGATCGTCCCGTACGACACCATCTTCTCCAGGAATGCCTTCTGGTCGAAGTGATCTCCCGCCCTCTTTTGACCCCGGTGATAGATGTCGAACATCTCCTCGTAGCCGACGAAATAGGTCGACAGCTGGGTGGAGGTCAGCTTCGCGCGGCGGAGCTTGCGCGTCGCCTCGGCCTTCTCCTGGAAGCCCTTCTTCATCATCAGATCGAGGGCCCACTAATCCATCGCCTCCTCGTCCCCGGTGTTCGTGTGGAGCTTCGGATCGATCATCGCGTTGATGAACGTGCGCAGCTCCATCTTCAGGTGGAAGAGGAGGTTCTTCGGATCGCCCTTCGAGTAGCCGTCGTCGTGGAGGATCTGCTCGATCATCACGGCCCAGCCTTCGGCCATCGTGCCGCTCTCGAGGACCTGCTTCGTGATCGAGGCGTATTCGCTGTGGCTCGACCAGTAGAGCTGGACGTAGTGACCCGGGAACGCCTCGTGGATGGTGAGGGCCTGGAGCGTGTAGTTGTTGTACTCGCGGAGATAGCTCTCGGCGTCGTCGCTGCCCGCCTTCGGCACCGAGCTGATCCAGTAGCTCTTCTTGAGATCGGGCTCGAAGGCGGGCGCCGGGTTGTAGAAGGCGACCGCCAGGCCGTCGAGGAACGGCGGCGTGGGCTCGATGACGAAGTTGTCGGTCTCGGGCGGCAGCGTGATCACGCCGGCCTCCGTGATGAACGCCTTCACCTTGGCGACGGTCCGCTGGACGTCCGAGAAGATCGAGGTGGGGGTCCCGTGGTCCTTCGCGGCCTCCGCGATCACCTTGCCGACGACGTAGTTGATGCGCTCGTCACCGAGCAGATCGAGGTATCCGGTGTCGTCGGGCCACTGCTCGCGGAAGAGCGGGAGGGCCACGTCGTACATCTGGGCCCGCGCCTTCTCGAGGCCGAGCTCCGCCTGGCGGTAGATGTCGTCGGCCTTCATGTTCGATGAGAGGGTGAGCGCCAGCTTCTCGTTCCACAGCTTCTGGCCGAGCCTCCAGTCGCCCGTGGAGCGCGGCAGCAAATCCTTCTCGAGGAACGTCTGCCAGTCCCCGATCGCCTTCACCGCCGCCGGCTTGAGCGCGTTGAACTCCTTCTCGAGCTGGGGGTGGGGCGCGAACAGCTTGGGGAGCTGCTCGGTAAACGTCTTGAGGTTGCCCGGGTTCTGCGCGATCACGAACTCGGTGAAGAGCTTCGGCGGGGTCTTCAGGTTCTTCTTCGCCTGCTCCAGGAAGCCGGGGAGGGCGCGCATCCGGCCCAGCACCGCCTTCAACCGGACCGGCCACTGTGCCGGATCCTCCGGTGGGATCGTCACGTAGTAAAACGCACCGCCGAGGGTCTGGTTGTACATGTTCGTGTCCCAGGTCTCGGGCTTCAGCTCGGTGAGGACGAACAGCTCCTCGGCGATCCGCGATTCGATCAGCTCGTGATCGATCGCCCACGAGGTCGACAGCTTCTTGCGATCGATCTTCTTCAGCTCACCGTCGAAGTAACGAAGCGTGTGCAGCGCGCGCTCGGTCCCGCGCGCCGACAGGTCGGGCAGGAGGTGGTCCCACTTGTGATAGCCGACGTACGAGGCGGTCACGGGGCTCAGCTCCAGGGAGGCGTCGAGATATCGCTCGGCCAGCTTGGCCATCGCGCGGTCGGAGGCGTTCATCGGCGGTGGACCTCGAAAGTGGAACGGCGGTTTTGCGCTCGCACAGGAGAACGCGACCGTGAAGGCCGCCAGGCAGGTGAGGGAAAACCGCGGGGAATATCCGGAACATTCCGCAGCTTCTCCATGTCCGGAGGTTGGGCCCCGCAGGCGGAAGCGTGGCGCGTTCATGGGCGCGGAAGCTAGCCCGTCTGAGGTACAGTCGTCACTGGCAATGTCGCGCTCGCTCGCTTCGCGCCGCGCACGTTCTGTGTTCGGGATCCTCGCGCGGGGAAGGGAGCTGTTCCCGCTGACCAACCTCGGCCTCGGCGTTCTCCTCCTCTCCGCCGCCGCCTACTATGGCTTCGGCGTCCCGCACGCCGACTACGTGGTGCAGCTGGTCTCGGTGCTGGCGATGGCGCTGGTCGCGGCGGCCCTCGTCGTCGTGTTGCTCGGCGCCGTGCTCACCCATCGCGCGGTCGCCCGCTACGTCCGCGGCGAGGACGAAGCGACGCCCGGTCCCATCACGTTCGAGGCCTGCCGCGGGTGGGGCACCGGCTTGAGGGTCCCGCGCCGCGCCTGGTTCCCGCTGCTGGAGATGGCCTGGACCTGGGAGTCGCCCGAGGGCTTCCGCATCGCGCCCTCGCGGATCGAGGGCGAGATCTGGGAGAACATCGAGACCCACCGCCGCGCGCTCGAGGAGCAGATCGTCCGCCGCTTCGTGATCGAGGATAGCTTCGGCCTGGCCCGCGTGGTCCTTCGACGCACCGAGCCGCGCACGCTGCGCGTCCTCCCGTACACCGGCAACCTGGCGCGCGCCCCCATCCTTCGCTCGCTCGCCGCCGGGGAAGATCTGGCGCACCCGGCCGGCGTTCCGCTGGGCGATCGGGTCGACATGCGGCGCTACGTCCCCGGTGACCCGCTTCGCCTCGCGCTCTGGAAGGTCTACGCCCGCACGCGACAGCTGATGGTGCGCACGCCCGAGCGTGCCATCGCGCCCGCGATCCGCGTGGTGGCGTACCTGATCTCCGCGATCGGCGACGAGCCCGCCGCCGCGGCCGCCTGCGTGGCCATCGAGGGCGGTCACCTCGGCGGCGACTGGCTGTTCGGCGCGGACGGCGGCGAGCATCCGACCAGCGATCCGGGCACCGCGATCGAGATGATCGTGCGCTCGCGAAACGTCCGCGACGGCGAGGCCGGCGGCGGGGCCGGCCTGCACCGGTTCGTCGAGCAGGCCTCCGAGGCCGAGCCGGTGCGCCTCGTCCTCTTCGTGCCGCCGGTCGCCGGGCCCTGGCTCGACCGCACCCTCGAGACGCTGCGCCGGCACCAGGGGAGCACGAGCGTGGTCATCGTAACGGACGGCGTGCGGAACCCGGAGGCAGTGCGCCCGCAGAGGATCGATCGCGTCCTGCGGATCCCCGAGCCGCCCCACCCGGAGGACGAGAGCTACACGACCCCCGACGCGCTGATGTCGATCGCGCGCACGCTGGCCGCGACCGGCGCCGAGGTCACGGCCATCGATCGAGCGCACGGTCGCGCGCTGGGGCTGGGCGTTCGCGGCAAGACCCACCATGCGTACGCCGAGGCGCTGGGGCGGAGCGTCGCCTAGGCGGACCATGGCCACCTTCGCCGAACCCATTCGCACGCTCCCAGGCCCGGAGGAGCGGTCCGTGCCGAGGGGCGAGCCGGGGACGCCGGCGCTCGCGAGCCTGATGCATGCGGTGCTGCTCGCCACCGCGTTCGTGGTGTTCGCGTGGAGCATCGTCATCCCCGCCGGCCTGGTCGCGGGGGCGAGCGGCGCGTTCGCGGGCGTGTTCGTCGCCGAGCGCCTGGTCTCGCGCCGCTACCGCCTGCCGGTGATCCTGGCCGGAGCCGTGGCCGCGTTCGGCACCGGGATGCTGATGCTCCACCTGGTCGAGGGCTCGGAGAGCCTGGCCGTCCTGCTGTCGCCGACCCACGCCCTCGAGCTGGCGGAGGTGGTGCGCTGGGGGACCGTGGCGCTCGTGATCTCGGTGGGGCTCCGCGCGACCGCGCTCCGCTACCGCGCCACGCTCGCGATCGAAGGCTCGGTGGTGGTGCTCGCGGTGGCCACCACCGTGGCCGCCCACCGGGACGGCATGATCGCCCGGCCGCTCGAGATCTCGGATTGGTTCTGGACGCAGGGCATCGACCCGGTGGCCGCCTTCCTCGGCATCGGGCTGTGCGCGGCGGTGCTCTTGGCCGGTGTGCTCGCGCACGGACGCTCGCGCGGGCGCACGCTGGTGCAGCTGTTCCTGGTGCTGCTCCTCGGGCTGTTCCTGGCCTCGCGGATTCACGAGCGGGATCGCGAGGCGCCCAAGAAGGACGCGGTCGGCAAGGCGCTCGACAAGAAGAAGGACGAGGATCAGCGCTCCGGCGGCGGGTCGGGCGCACCGCAGAACAATCGAGACGACGCGTTCAAGGACGACCTCCCGCGCGGCGGCAAGGGGAGCGAGAACAAACCGGCCGCGGTGGTGGTGTTCCACAAGGACGTCGAGCCGTTCGGCGGCGTGTTCTACTTCCGGCACGGCGCGTTCTCGCAGTTCAACGGCATCCGCCTGGTGGAGGCGTCCCGCCAGGACGTCGACGTCGACGCACGCCACGGCTTCCCGGTCATGGACCAGGAGGTCCCCGGGCCCCAGCGCGACGCCGCGGGCCGCACCGCGGTCGCGACCGACGTGGCGCTCTTGACCAACCACAGCCGCATGTTCGCGCTGATCGATCCGATCGAGATCGGCCCCATGCCGAACCCCGAGCCGGCCCGCTTCCAGCGCGCCTATCGGGTGGTGTCGAACGTGATCGAGGCCCGCCTCACCGACATGCTCGGGGACGAGCCGGGCGATCCCACCTGGTCGGACGAGATCTGGGAGCACTACACCGAGATCCCCCGCGACGATCGCTATCATCGCCTCGCCGCCGAGCTGCAAGGCAGCCTGCGCGCCGAGTTCCAGGGCGATCCGCTCGCCGAGGCGCTGTCGGTCAAGGACTACCTGGAGAAGAACGCCACCTACTCGTTCGCGCGCAACTACGACGGCGCCGAGGATCCCACCGCCGCGTTCCTCTTCTCCGAGGACAAGCGCGGCTACTGTGTCCACCTGGCCCACGCCACCGCCTACCTGATGCGTGCGATGGGTGTGCCGGCCCGCGTCAGCGCAGGCTATGCGGTGCCCGCCTCCAACCTGCAGGGCGGATCGGCGCTCCTGATCAAGCAGGGCGACGCCCACGCCTGGGCCGAGATCTACCTGAAGACCTACGGGTGGGTGCCGATCGAGGTCACGCCGCAGAAGACCGACGTGAAGCCGCAGCAGTTCGAGGAGAAGGATCTGCAGCAGCTGCTCGGCGAGATGGCGCGCAAGGAAGGACGACGCGAGCGCCAGTCGTATCAGGGGCCCCGCCTCGCGGATGTGTTCGCGGCGATCGGACGGTTCATCCCCTGGGTGCTGGCGGCGCTGCTCGCGCTCGCGTACCTGATCAAGATCTGGCGCCTCTGGGCGCCCTGGTTCGCGAGCGCCCGCGCCACGCCGCGCGTCGCCTACCGCGCCGCCCTCGACCGGCTCTCCGCGACGGGTCAGTTCCGGAGGCGCGGCGAGCCCCGCGAGCGATTCGCCAAGCGGGTGGTGGATCGGGCCCCCAGCTTCTCGCCGCTGACCGCGGCCCATGTGGCGGTCGCGCTCGGCTCGCACAGACCGCTGGCAGCCGCGCAGGGCACCGCGCTGGGCGCGCTGGCGAGGCGGGTCGGTCGCGAGCTGCGGCGGGCGGTGCCGATCTGGCGCTGGATTCTCGGACTCCTCAACCCTGTTTCCTGGATGTGGTCTCGATGATGGAAGTGAACTCTCTCGCGCCGATATCCCAGAGCCCGTTCGGGCTCACCGACGCCCACGAGGTGGCCCGGCGCCTGTTCGATCGCGTGCGGGCGGCGGTGCGCGGCCGGGACGACGTGATCGAGCTGGTGCTCAACGCGCTCCTGTCCGACGGCCACATCCTCCTCGAAGACTTTCCCGGCTCGGGCAAGACCACGCTGGCGAAAGCGCTCGGCGAGTCGATGGTCGACGATCGGGACGAGCAGGAGCGCGGCTACATCGAGGCCTTCCGGCGGGTGCAATTCACGCCCGATCTGCTGCCGTCCGACGTCACCGGGACCACGGTCTTCGAGCCGCAGACCGGGACGTTCTCGTACCGGCCCGGCCCGATCTTCGCTCACGTCGTGCTCGCCGACGAGATCAACCGGACCTCGCCGAAGGTCCAGGCGGCGATGCTGGAGGCGATGGCCGAGAAGCAGGTCACGGTCGACAACAAGACGCGCCCGCTCGACGCGCTCTTCTTCGTGATCGCCACCCAGAACCCGCTCGACCTGGCGGGCACCTATCCGCTGCCGGTGGCGCAGCTCGATCGCTTCCTCTTCAAGGTGCGGATGGTCCACATCGATCGCGAGTCCGAGATCGACGTCCTCCGCTCCATGCGGGAGCGGAAGACCGGGGGCCGCAGCCTCCCCAAGGTGCGGCGGAGCGAGATCCTGGCGGCGCGCCGGGTCATCGAGGAGCAGGTCCAGGTACACCCGCTCATCCAGGAGTCGCTGGTCGACATCGCCCGCGCGCTCCGGGAGGATCGACGCGTGCTCCAGGGCGTGTCGACGCGCTCGCTGGTGCTGGCCGTGCCCGCGCTCCAGACGCGGGCCATGATGTATGGGCGGGACTACGCCAACTCGGAGGACATGGAGGTGATCCTGCCGCGCGTGTTCGGGCACCGGCTCGAGCTGGGTGCCGGAAGCTCGGAGTCGGAGTCGGTGATCTCGGCGGCGATGGCGCCCTCGCTCGAGGCGGTCGCGCGCGCGACCATGGCGAGGGTCTGAGCGATGCAAGCCGGGTTGACAGCGCTGGCGCTGATGCTCGCGGCCCAGGCGCCGCTGAGCGGACACCCGGTCGACCGCGAGCTCCACCTGCCCGGGCCGCCGCGCGCCGACGACGGCATGCCCAGCATCCGACCCGACTGCCGGGAAGCCGAGATCTTCGGCGGCACCGAGGTCGAGCAGGCCGCGCTCTGCTACGCCCGCTCCGCCGAGTTTGTCTCGGCGCGCACGCTGGCCGACCAGGCGCTCCGCGACAACCCGCGCTCGTTCCGCGCCCACTATCTGATGGGGATCGCGCAGCACCACGGCGAGGGCAACCTCCCCAAGGCGCTCTTCCACCTGGAGACGGCGGAGAAGCTGTTCATCGAGCAGTACGGCGAGCGTCCGCCGCCCGACCTGATCGAGGCGAACGTCTACCACAAGATCCTGCTGCAGCTGGTCTACGTGCACGGCGAGATGGACCACCACGAGGAGAAGATCCGGTACGTCGACGCGCTCTCCGAGCGGCTCGGCGTGAACGACGCGCAGCCCCTGAAGGCGTGGCCGCTGCTCAAGCTGAAGCGGTTCGACGAGGCGCGTGAGATCGCGAAGCAGGCCGCCGAGAGCGAGGACTTCTGGAACCGCGCGGTCGGTGCCACCGCCCTTTGTGCCGTCGAGAGCGAGCTCCGCAACCGCGACGCCGCCTACCAGGCCTGCAAGCAGGCGGCGGAGCCGATCATGCGAAGCGACATGGATGGCGCCATCGAGCTCTCGAACGCCGGCGCGGCCGCCGAGGAGATGTTCGCGTTCGACGAGGCCGAGAAGCTCTTCCTCCAGGCGACCGGGCGCCACCCCGAAGGCTCCGTCAACCCGTGGGGCCGGCTGGTGCGCCTCTACCTGCGCCAGGGCCGCTTCGCCGAGGCGGTCACCGCGTGGCGCAACATGCGGGAGTACCGCAAGCATCGTCCGGCCAGCTACCTCGATCAGCAGGATCAGTCCGAGGCCGATCTCATCGGCGCCCAGGTGCTCATCATCGCCGGCCGCGAGAAGGACGCCGCCGCGATCACGCGCCGCACGGTCGACCGCCCCGACCGGCAGGGCACCTCGAGCGCCGACTCCGAGCAGAACGAGGCCGGTGCCGCGATCATGGACATGGTGGTGCGACGGACCGTCGCCCGGCGGCTCCTGGAGGAGGCCTCGACCGCCGAGCTCTGGGACGGGCTCAAGCTGCGGGCGAAGGCGATCAAGCTCTTCCTCGAGGCCTGGGTCGACGAACGCCAGGCGGCCGACATCGTCGCCGACCCCGAGCGGCTCGTGACCTCGCTCCGCCCCGAGTGCCCCGGCTCCGTCGAGATGCCCGCCTGGATGGACGGCGAGCTGATCGACGTCGTCGGCCCGGGCGTGGCCCTCGCCGGGATCGCCGCCGGCCGCAAGGAGGAGACGCTCCCGCCGGCGCTCGCCGATCAGAATCTTCCTCACGCTGGAGACCGAGGCGCTCCTCGAGGACGGCGATGAGGCCGCCGCCGTCACCAAGGCCGAGGCCGCCCTCAAGCTCCTCCCCGTCTACGAGGTCCTCCTCCGCGCCCGCGTCGCCGCCCTCGCCGGCGAAGCCTCCCGCCGCCAGGGCCAGCTCGACGACGCCCTCCGCTACTTCCGCGTCGCCCTCGCCGGCGACCCGGGCGTGGTCCGCCGCCTCGGCTTCACCATCCCGGTCCAGCTGAAGAAGCTCGACGATACCGAGGCCGTCACCAAGGCGCTCGAGCTCCTGCAGCGCTCACCGCTCTTCGAGGCCGGCGACTGGGGCTTCGACCTCGCCGTCGGCGAGCAGACGGCGATCCTCGGCGAAGACGACGGCAGCCAGATCCTCACCATGCGCATCCCCGCCGGCCGCAGCGACTCCCCCGACGCCTCCGCCCGCCGCATCGCCCGCGCCCTCCACGCCGACCTCCTCACCCCCAACGTCGACATCACCCAGGCCGACATCCGCTCGCTGGACGGCTCCCTCGGCAGCGGCGGGAAGGCGAGCGACCACGTGAAGTCGATCCTCGACGAGGTGATGGAGGATCCGAAGGCTCCGTAGTCTGGATCACCGACGCCGGGCGGCTCACCTTCGATGACGTCACGCACGCGCTTCGAGAGAAGTGCACTCCCCGCTTGTTCGGATCGGTGACGTTCTGGTTGAGGCGCTACCGGGCCCCGGCAACCACCCCACCTTCGCCCGCTTCGACGTCATGCGCCGGCTGCTCGGCTCGGCCACCGCGCACGACCCGACGACTGTGCACGCAGAGTGCGGCGGAGCGCGGCGGAGCGCGGCCATCCACCCGGTGCAGGCGCTCACGCGCTGGATTCGGAGTGGGAACCCTCCTAGCATCGTCCTCCCCATGCGTGCGTTGACCCTCGCGTTGCTCCTCGTTCCGCTCCCGGCGCTGGCGATTGCCCCGCCGCCGCCGGTGCCTGGGAAGAATGGGCTGGTGAATGTGAAGGTGCGGCGGATTACCGAGGTGCGGCCGACGTCGTCGACGGCGCCGCCGCCGGCGACGGCGCTCAAGGGGGAGCATCGGCTGCTGGTGGTCTTGGTGGAGAGTGAGGATACGCCTTGGCCGAAGGAGTACTCGCCGGCGCGGTATCGGGAGCTGGTGTTCTCGGGGGCGACGGAGTCGATGGCGGAGTACTACCGGGAGAACAGCTATGGGCTGTATCGGTTGAGCGGGGAGGTGGTGGGGCCGGTGCGGGTGCCGGGCCGGATGAGCGACTACCAGTATGAGCGGGAGCGGCCGGATGGGACGCGGGTGGCGAAGCTGATCGAGCGGGCGGTGCAGGCGGCGGGGAAGGAGGTCGACCTGACCAGCTTCGATACGCATGACACGCGGGGGAAGAAGCAGAAGGACGGGATCCTCGATCATCTGATGGTGATCTACGCAGAGAAGACCGGGCGCTTCGATGGGTTCTCGCCGATCTGGCCGCACCGAGGGTCGCTCGATCTGAAGGTCGGGGGCGTCCGGGTGGCGAGCTATACGATCCTCAACCATGCCGCGCGGCTGGGCGTGTACGTGCACGAGTTCGGGCACGACCTGGGGCTGCCGGATCTCTACGATCGCGACTACTCGAGCCATGGGACCGGGGACTGGTGCACGATGGCGACGGGGAGCTGGCTGGGCGAGGCGGGGCATCCGGCGCACTTCTCGGCCTGGGCGAAGATGCGGCTGGGGTGGATTACGCCGAAGGTCATCTCCGAGGCGGTGGAGAGCATCGACGTGCCGTCTTCGTCGGAGAAGCCGTTCGCGCTGAAGATCCCGCTCGGGGAGGTCGACTCGCCGGAGTACTTCGTGATCGAGAATCGCCGGAAGGTCGGGTTCGACGCGATGCTGCCGACCGAGGGGATCCTGATCTGGCACATCGACGAGCGGAAGGGCGACAACGACGACGAGAACCGGAAGCTGGTCGATCTGGTCGAGGGCGACAAGGAGCAGGATCTCGATCGCGTCGATCAATTCTCGCTCCCCAAGTATCTGCCGGACACCTTCCGCAAGGGCGGCAAGATGGAGCTCTCCGACTCGACCGATCCCAGCGCGCGCTCCAACGATGGCACGCCGTCGGGCATCGACATCCGCGTGCTGACCGAGGCGACCCGGGTGATGAAGGTGTCGATCGCGCGGCCGAAGATCTTCGATCCGGGCGGCGTTCGCTTCACGCTCATGAAGGACGGCTACAACCACGGGCGGTTCGCGACGGTGCCGCTCGGCGCCGGCTCCGAGGCGCTGATGGCGCTCGACGCCACGCCCGGCGGCTACCTCGCGTTCGCCGCCGAGGCGTTCGTCTCGGGCGCGCCCGGGAGCCAGGATCAGCTCACCTTCCGCGTCTACGACGGCAGCCGGGGCGATCCGGGTCGGGTCCTGGCACAGGAGACCGTCAAGGTGACGCTCTCGCGCGAGGCCTACGCCGAGGTGCGGGCGCGCCTCGGACCGAAGGGGCACGGGCTGGCGCTGGGGGCGCTCCAGCGGGTCTGGGTCGGCGTGACCTCCGAGCGCGGCCGCGTCTACCCGGTGCTCAACCCGTTCAGCACCAGCAAGTCGGGACGCTTCCGCGCCAAGCAGACCGGGAAGAAGCTCGAGGACAGCTTCAACTTCTCGAGCGGCCGGCAGCCGGTGTCCGACTACGTGGTGCGGCTCGACGGCTTCGGCTACCTGAAGGGCGACGACCGCCCCGATCCGCTGGCGAACGACGACGACCCCCTGGTGGTGAAGCTCAAGGCGATCGACAAGCTCGCCGATCAGAAGAAGCACGATCTCGCCCTCCCGCAGTACGAGGCGGTGCTCGCGGAGATGGAGAAGGACTCGCGGCGCTACGAGTCCTGGATCCCGGTGGTGGTGAACTCGATCGGCGTGTCGGCGTACGAGCTGAAGAAGTACGACGTGGCGCTCGAGCGCTTCGAGGCCACGCTCCGGCGCGCGCTGGCAGCCAAGGATCGTCCGAACCTCGCCGACGTCTACGAGAACATCGGTGAGACTGCGTTCGCCGCCGGGCAGCTGCCGCGGGCGCTCGAGAGCTGCGATCGCTCGTATGGGATCAACGCCGATCTGGCCCGCAAGGATCGTCTGGTCGAGAACCTGTACTGGCTCGGCCGCGGACATCAGGCGGACGGACATGCCGACGACGCCAAGGGCTTCTTCGAGAAGGCGCTGGTCGCTGCCCACGAGGCGTTCCGCAAGGACGCGGACGAGGACAAGCGCTGGACCGACCGGATCGAGCTCGCGCTGAAGGGCGCTCCCGAGGACGACCCGGGCGTGAAGCGCCGGACCGACGCCATCGACAAGGGCTCGAAGAAGAAGCACGAGGCCGTCTACACCGACCTGCTCCAGTTCCTCTCGGACGACACGTCCGAGAGCAGTCAGTGACTCGACTGATCCAGCACCAGCTCACGCACCAGCACCGAGTCGCGGGTGATCGCGACGCTGCAAGCTCCACCCTCGTCGGTCAGCGCGCAGACTGCACATCGGTCGTCCGCCGAGACGTAGAGGGTGTAGCGACCCGGATCGAGACGGATGACCAGCTCGCCCCGATCGGAGGCGTCGCCGTCGAACACCGCGACCTGCGAGAGGTCGTCGACGTCGAACGCCGGCGCGCAGGCGGGCGCGATCGGGACGCTCACGTTCACCGGTACGATCTGCACGCGTAGGGGTTCTCGTTCGCGGGCGCAACGACCGTCGCTTCCTCCGCAACGCCCGGTCGAGGGCGCCGAATCCATCGCGCGGCAGTCCCCGAACACGTGGGTCGTCGAGACCGCAAGACCCGTGTCGATCGTGGGATCGATCTCTTTCGCTCGCGCGGGCGTCATCGGTGGATCTGCCGGCGGACAGGTCTGGATCTCGCAGCTGCCGCCGGCGGCCAGCGGGGTGAGGAGAACGAGCGCGAGTAGGGCGCGACCCTCCACCGCTCGGATCATAGCTTGCCTCCCGGCAGAACTCTCGGCATGGATCCGCCCCGAAAGGAGCCCGAACGATGCGCATGATGTGGATGCTGTTGCCTTGCTCGTTCGTCCTCGCGACCGGGTGTGGGATCTCGCAGGAGGAGCACCAGAAGGCGCTGGACGCCCAGAAGTCGGCGTTCGATGCCGAGATGCAGAAGATGCGAGCTGCCCAGGAGAAGGAGGTCGGCGAGCGCGATCAGGTCCTCAAGAGCAAGGATCAGATGATCGCAGGGCTCGAGGGCGAGGTCACCAAGATGGGCGGTGACCTGGCCAAGGTCCGCACCCAGCTGGGCGATCAGAATCACCGAGCTGGCCTCGACGAAGTCCGAGCTGGCGGCCACCACCCAGGAGGTCGAGGAGCTGAGAAAGCTGCGGGAGCGCGCCGAGCGCGAGGCGTCTCAGCAGCGCGCGCTCGCCGAGCGGCTGAAGGGCATGATCGACGCCGGACAGCTCGAGGTGGTGAAGCGCAAAGGTCGGCTCATGCTGAAGCTGCCGGACGAGATCCTCTTCCCCTCGGGGAGCAAGAGCCTGAAGAAGGAGGGCCGCGAGGCGCTCGAGCAGGTCGCCAACGTCCTCAAGGAGGTGAAGGATCGCGACTTCATCATCGCGGGTCACACGGACAACGTGCCGGTGAAGCGCCATGGGCCGTTCAAGGACAACTGGGAGCTCTCGACGGCGCGCGCGGTCGAGGTCGTGGCGCTGATGACCAAGGCGGGCGTCGCGCCCGAGCAGCTCTCTGCGGCGGGCTTCGGCGAGCACGATCCGATCGAGAGCAACGACACCAAGGAGGGGCGTGAGAAAAATCGGCGCCTCGAGATCATCCTGATGCCCAAGATTGGAGATATCTGAGTAGACTGGCCGTGGTGCGCCCCACGCTCATCGTCCCCGCGATCCTGCTGGCGGGTTGTCTCCCGAATCCCCAGTCCGTCAAGGAGCGTCGGGAATCGTTCCCGCGGGGAGATCTGATCGGCTCGCTCATCCTCGATGCGCCGCCGGCGGGGATGAAGCCCGTGGGCGCGGTGTTCGGCGAGCGGCTGAAGCTTCTCGGCTACACCATGGATCCGCCGGCGCCGCGGCCTGGGGATCGGATCACGGTCACCTACTTCTGGACGGCGCTGAAGACGGTGGACGAGGACTACCAGGTCTTCGTCCACGGGGACGCCATCACCGGCAACTCGAGCCGCCTGCACGGCGATCACTTTCCTGCCGACGGCGACTACCCGACCGACGTCTGGCAGGTGGGCGAGATCGTGGTGGATCCGTTCAAGATCTGGATCCCGCCGGGCTATGGGCCCAAGCAGCTCGGGCTCTTCACAGGGCTCTACAAGGACAAGTATCGCGTGCCGTTGACGGATCGCGGCCTGGCGTTCGGCACCGGCGACAACCGGTCGCGCGCGGTCGAGATCGTCTTTCCCTGAACCGCGTTGCATTTGTGGGGGGCTTCGGGGCAGGATCACCCCGGTATGGCCCGCCAAGGCGTAGAACACGAAGACGCCATCAACGAGTGGATCAAGGCGTTCGAGAAGCTCCCGGAAGACCGCCAAGAGACGCTCCGGAAGTGGTTCGCCACCCAGAAGGTCATCATCGAGAACTCGGGTCTGTCGCCGGAGGAGTGGTTTGCGTACGTCCAATGGGCCATGGACAACCCGTTCGACTACTCCTTCGTGAAGGACTTTCCGGACCGTGCAGACGACGGAACCGGCGATTCCGCCAAGCGCGAGGACGAGACGCGGACCGCCCGGGCGATGGTGGGGGGCGAGCACGCCGTGACGCCGCTGGCCGGTGGGGAGGGCGTCGCGGAGAAGGCCAAGTCCGAGAAGCCCCTCGAGCGTGAGCTCTTCGACGAGTTCATGAAAAACCGACTGGGCGGCGGTGGTGGCCGAAGGTAATACTCTGTGGGTCGATGTAAGTACCCGAAAACAGGGAAAAAAGTCGCAACGGGGTGGGCGCGCGTCCGATAAGTCCGACTGGAGGTTGAAATGTTTGGAACTGCAATCAAGTTGGGCGTCGGGCTGATCGCGGGCGGCCACCTGCTCGGCAAGCTCTTCGGGAGCGATCCCGACTTCACCCAGGCCTACATGATCAACCGGATGACCGGGCAGGGTGGGTTCTGGAAAACGTACTTTTCAGACGGGCTGAAAAAGATGTTTTTGGGCTCCCGAACCGCCGCCGCCATGTGGGGCAGCGGCTATGGCGCAGGTCTCTACCGCAGCCCGTACATGATGGGCATGAACCCGTACATGATGAATCCGATGCTGATGGGCGGGATGCCGTACGGAATGGGCTTCGGCGGGATGATGTGGGGCGCGGGCCGCTGCTTCTAGGCCGCGCTTCGGAGGGGTCGCATGGCGGAGAAGATCGAAAAGCTGGGCCCCCGGGATCGACGGATCACGAAGCACATCTCCGCGATCAGCGAAGCCGGGATGGACATTGAGAAGTTCGCAGCTGCGCTTCGCGATGTCCGGGACGATCCCCAGATCACCACGGCCCATCGCGACGCCATCTGGAAGACGCTCGCTCAGGAGGCCGCGCAGGCCTACTTCGTCTTCGTCACGGGCAAGCCGATCGACATCGAAGCGATGATCGGCGGCGAGATTCCACAGACGCCCGAGTGACGCTCACGCCATCGCTCGCTTGAATCCTGCGATCGCGAGGTCGATCCCCGCCTCATCCACGTCGAGGTGCGTGACCGCCCGAATCGCGCGCGGCCCCATGGCGTTCACCAGCACGCCCTCCTTCTTCAAGCGATCCACGACCTCCTGCGCGTCGCGCGTCGTCTCGAGGTAGGCGATGTTGGTGGGGAAGTCGTCGGGGTCGATCGACAGGCCGTCGATCTGGGCGAGCCCTTCGGTGAGTCGCCGCAGGTGGTGGTGGTCGCGCTCCAGGCGGTCGACGTGGTGCTCGATCGCGAACAGCGCCGCTGCCGCCAGCACGCCCACCTGACGCATGCCGCCGCCGAGCATCTTACGCTGGCGGTGTGCCTCCTCGATGAACCCGCGATCACCGGCGATGACGCTGCCGATGGGCGCACCCAGCCCCTTCGAGAAGCAGACGGAGACCGAGTCCGCAGCTGCGGCGAGCTCGCCGAGCGCGCGGCCGCTCTTCACGGACGCGTTCCAGAGGCGCGCGCCGTCGAGATGGAAGCGAAGACCGCGACGCCTCGCCATCTCGCCGATCGCATGGAGGGCGTCGGCGTCGTAGAGCGTCCCGCCGCCGCCGTTCGAGGTGTTCTCGACGATCACCATCGCGGTACGCGCGTAGTGATCCCAGCGCGGTCGGATCGCCGCCTCGATCTGGCTCGCGGTCAAGAGCCCGCGGGTCCCGGGGACCGCGTTGGCCTGGACGTGGCTGATGCCTCCGAGCGCGCCGCTCTCGTAGAGGAAGGAGTGGCCGTGGCCTTCGACGATCACCTCGTCGCCGGCGCGGGTGAAGACGCGGACGGCGATCTGGTTGGCCATCGATCCCGAGACGACGAAGAGCGACGCCTCCTTGCCCAGGCGCTCCGCCATCAGCGCCTGCAGGCGATTGACGGTGGGGTCCTCTCCATAGACGTCGTCACCGACGTCGGCGTCGGCCATCGCCTTGCGCATGGCCGCCGTCGGCCGAGTCACAGTGTCGGAGCGGAGATCGACAGTCACGATCGACGGCGAGTGAACGCGATCCCGAGGAGGGAGACAAGCAGGAGCGAGAGCCAGGTGGCGCCGTGCGTCTCGATCGCGGTGCACCCGCACCCGCCGTGGTCGCGCCCGCCGCCTGCAGTCTTGCACTCGGGGTCGCAAGAGCAGTTGTCGTCGCAGGCGAAGGTCAGGTCGCAGGCGCAGGGGACGCACTCGGGATCGCACGCGCAGTTGCCGGTGCCGTCGGCGCTGACGTCGCACGAGAAGGTCACGTCGCACGCGCATCCGGCCGCGCACTGGGGATCGCAGGCGCAGTTGCCGCCGTTGCCGTCGCCGTCGCAGGCGTCGCTGGTGTCGCAGTCGCAGCCAACCGGGCACATCGGATCGCAGCTACAGTTGTCCTGGCAGCCGTCGCCGGTGTCGCACGGGCACGGGTTCACGCACTCGGGATCGCAATCGCAGCCCTGATCGCAGGCGCCGAGGGTGACGTCGCAGGTGCACTCGGGCTGACACATCGCGGTGGGCAGGCAGATGGTGCTGGGGCTGCCCGTGAACTCCTGGCAGCAGTAGTCCGCCGGGCAGGAGCCGGCGCTGGTGCAGGGCCGGGTGCAGAGGCCGACCGGCGGGCTGCCCACAGAGGGCAGGCAGACGTTCGCCTCGAGCTGATCGCAGTCGTCGATGCTGGCGCAGGGGCCGCCGATCGGAGACTTGGGATCCGCCATCAGCGCATAGTCGAGCTCACCGAGGTTGCGGGTGCCCTGCTTGAAGCCGGTGGCGTAGTCGTCGACGAGGCCCTCGAACTCGATCTTCTGCGCGTTGCTGAGGCCTCCGGTCTGGCCTGCGAGCATGACGAAGGCGACGCGCCAGCGCGTGGGCGCGACGCCCGCGGCGGGGTTGCGATCGCCGTGGAGGGTCTGGATGTCGGCGATCGTGAGGTCGACGCGCGTCCCGCTGATCGTCGCCGGCTGGATGATCTGCGGCGGGGAGCTCTTGGTGATCGTCTGTCCGAAGAGGTCCGTCTGGCCGTTGACGTTGGGGTTCGTGATCACGAACCACGGCATCACATCGCCCGGTGCAATGAGGCCCATCAGGTAGAGATCGAGATCGCTGTAGTGCCAGTTGTTGGTGCCGGTGATGGTGGTGAACGTACCGTTCTGGTTGTCGCGCCAGTTGTTGCCTTCCATCGGCGATCCGCCGGTCTGGAGGAAGAAGCTCCAGTGGCTGTCGTCGCGACCGAGCATGACGTCGGGGCCGGCGCCGTTTCCATTCGGACCGGCGTTGGTGAAAGAGGCCCAGCGATGACCCGCCTCCTGGTTGAAGACGCTTCGCGCCTGCGCTCGGATGACCTCCTGCGGCGCGCCCTGGAAGACCTGTTCGAAGGACTTCCAGTAGTTCATGAAGACGAAGCCCTCGCGCGGATCCAAGCCATTGCCGTCGAAGAGATCGCTGCCGATACCGCGGGTGCTGTTCGACTCGGGCGAGTAGAAGAACGCACCGACGCCGGTCTCGAACGCGGTGAAGAGGTAGACGAAGATGAAGTCGTCCGGAACGGCCTGATAAAGCTCGTTCAGCGCGAAGTTGAACGACTCGAAGAGGTCCTGCTGGCGCTGCCAGGGGATGGTGAGGGACCCGTCGGTGTCCTGGATGTAGACGTAGTTTCGCCGGACCTCGACGGCCGGGAGCCCCGCCAGGCCCTTCTGCTCGGCGTACGTCGGCTTTTGACCGTGAATGTAGGCGTAGTCGAGCCGATTCCGGATCGCGGGGCTTCCGGACAGGTCGTAGCGGGCTTCGGTCCGACCGAACAGATCCTGCGCCTGCGCCGGTCGAGCGGCGGCGACAAATCCACAGAGGAGGAGGAGGGCAGTACAGCGAATCTTCATTGGTGGAGTGGTCCCAGGTCCCACTCGCTACCGTCCCGTTTTGGAGGCAGGTCCGACCATCCGCCGAGCGTCCTATGGCGTCTATTACGTAAGGGCCGGAGTTCCCTTGGGATTTGAAGCCCGCAGTCGGACTCGAACCAACGACCTGCGCATTACGAATGCGCTGCTCTACCAGCTGAGCTATGCGGGCGGGGGGCGCGGTTTAGCTAACACGGAGAGGGGTCGACGGGAACACTTCTCTTCCAAGCCCGTATTTACCCGTATATTGAGCTTTAATTTACGCATAATTTAACATCATTACTCTCCAATGCTGCAGGCCCTCCTTTTTCTGATCCCTGCCGCCGACGTCGAGAGCGTCCGCTCCGTCCTGTCGAGCGACCAACCCGGCTCGGTGCAAAGACCGATCGCACTGTCGGATCCAGGGGCCGTGGCCGCCGTGTGCAGCCTGGTCTCGCGGCGCTCGCCCGTCGATCCCGAAGACGACCTGGCGGAGGCCGATCAGAAGCAGGAGGCCTTCGAAGC
The DNA here is from genome assembly GCA_963803435.1 of uncultured delta proteobacterium. Lineage (GTDB taxonomy): Bacteria > Myxococcota > Kuafuiibacteriia > Kuafuiibacteriales > Kuafuiibacteriaceae > CAWDML01. The sequence goes on from CAWDML010000003.1 coordinate 1,028,680, forward strand.
CGAGCGGAAGGTGACGTTCGCGAAGGTCTACCGCGCCACGGTCGATCCCAAGAACGTCCGCTTCGATCCCTACGACGCCGAGGCAGGCGCGCTTCCGGTGGCGACCGAGCGGGCGCTGCCGGCCCTCGACGGTGCGCTCCTCCTCACGGTGATGGACCGCCAGGGCGCTGCGTTCGAGGTGAAGGTGGACGAGGCGAAGCGGCTCGTCGAGCAGGCGAGCCAGAAGCAGCTGCGCCTCGCGGTGACGTTTCAGGTCGACGACCATCTCGCCGACCAGGTCAGCCCCTGCTTCAGCTATCCGAAGAGCGAGAGCGCCTCGCTCCGCGTGCGACCGCTCCGCTATGCGCTCCTCGACTCGGGAGGCCAGGAGCTGGCCGCGGTCTCCACCCCACGCATGGAGGCGCTCGACGAATGGCTCGAGCACAAGGGCGCGAAGACCGAGCTCTCGAGCCACGTCGTCAACGGCGTCGTCAATCAGGCGGCGCTCGATCGGGCGATCGAGGGGAAGCGGAGCGCGGTCGACGCCTGTCTCGAGCGGGCCGGCGATGCGCCCTCGTTCGGCCTGCTGGCCGCCGTCGCGGGCGGGAAGCTGGCGGACGTCAAGGTGGAGATGGAGGCGTCCGACGATCCCGACGCGGCGGCATGCCTGGCACGCACGCTGGCGGGGACGGCCGCACCGCGGGCTTCGGGCGGCGCGTCGGTCAGCGTGGTGGTCTCGCGCGAGTAGCCGGGCAGGGCATCGGAAGAGATCGCGGGGCGGGCGGCAGGTCAGCCCGGACGCCAGAACACGCGGATCCCGGCGACGCCCTCGACGCCGGTGGCGAGCACGGCGTCGACGTCGTCCACTCCGATCCCGCCGAGCGCATAGATTCCTCCGGCGACGGCGGCCTCGCGCAGCGCCGGGAGCCCGAGCGGCGCGCCCTTGCCCGGGCTCGGGAAGACCGGTGAGAGCGTCACCAGATGGGCCCCCTCGCGCCGGCGTGCGATCGCGTCGGCGGCGGTATGGGCCGAGGCGCCGATCGAACGGCCCGGTCCGAGCAACGCCCGCGCGTCCTCAACCTTCAGGCCGTCCTCGGGCAGGTGCACGCCGACACCGTCGAAGCAGAGCGCGAGGTCGGCGCGGCTGTTCACCAGGAGGCGGGCGCCCGACATCGAGGGGAGCAGCGCTTCGATCCAGCTGAAGAGCTCGCGCACGGGTAGGTCCTTCTCGCGAAGCTGGATTGTGAGCGCGGGTCCGTAGCGCCTGCAGAGCGCGCGGATCGCGTCCACCGGATCGGGTCCCATCAGGCGGCGGTCGGTGATGGCGTAGAGCGCGCGGGCGCGGATCAAGAGATCAGGCCTTCGAGGGGCGAGGACGCGGTGGCGTACAGCTTCCTCGGCACTCGCCCGGCGAGGAAGGCCTTGCGCCCGGCGATGACGCCGTCGCGCATGGCTTCGGCCATGAGCAGCGGATCGCGGGCGCCGGCGATCCCGGTGTTCATGAGGACGGCGGTGACGCCGAGCTCCATCGCGACGGCCGCGTCGGAGGCTGTCCCGACGCCGGCATCGACGATCACCGGAACCTTGGCTTGCTCGAGGATGATGCGGAGGTTGTACGGGTTCCGGATCCCCAGCCCCGAGCCGATCGGCGCCGCCAGCGGCATGACCGCCGCACAGCCCAGCTCCTGCAGTCGGAGCGAAGCCACCGGATCGTCGGTGATGTACGGAAGCACGTGGAAGCCTTCCTTCACCAGCGTCGCGGCCGCCGCCAGGGTCTCGGGGACGTCGGGGAAGAGGGTGGCCGGGTCGCCGATGACCTCGAGCTTCACAAAGTCGGTCATGCCGGCCTCGCGCGCCAGGCGCGCCGTGCGGACCGCGTCGTCGGCGGTGTAGCAGCCCGCGGTGTTGGGGAGCAGCTTCACGCCCTCGGGGATGGCGGACAGGATCGAGTCGCTGCCGGTCAGGCTGACGCGGCGCACCGCGACGGTCACGATCTCAGCGCCCGAGCGGACGATCGCCTCCCGCGTCTCGGCCGCGTCGCGGTACTTGCCGGTGCCGACGATCAGCCGCGAGCGGAACGTGTGGCCGGCGAGTTGAAACGTGTCGTTCATTCAGACTCCTCCACCGACGAAGGAGACGATCTCGACCTGGTCCCCCTCCGAGAGGATGCGGTGGTCGAGCTGGTCCCGACGGATCACGTCGAGGTTCACCTCGACCGCGACGCGCGCCTCCTTGATCGAGAGCGCCTGGAGCAGCGCGCGCACGCTGACGCCCTCGGCGATCTCACGCCCCTCACCGTTGACGGTGATCCGCATCGGGGCGAGCAGAGTCCGGGCGAACGGACGAGTCAACCGGCAGTGTCGAGGATCCCGCGCGCCGTGTCCTTCATGTCGTCGGGCGCGTTGGGCAGGTCGATGCACTTCTTCAACGCCTTGCGTGCGTCAGGGGTGAGGCGTCCCCGGCTCTTCGCGATCCCGAGCTGGCACCAGGCGTCGCCGCGGTTGGCATCGGCGCGAACCGCGCGCTCGTAGTACTTCGTGGCGTCCTTGTCCTCGCCGCGACGGCTGAGAATGTTTCCAACCTGCAGGAGCGCTTTCGCGTTGTTCGGATCGAACTTGATCGCCTTCTGGAACGCCTCCATCGCGTCCGAGTCCTTGTTCTGGCGCGTGTAGGCTTCGCCGATGTCGGCCCAGATGGTCCGATCCTCGGGCCGGGACTCCTGATACTTCCGGAAGGCATCGAGCGCCTTGTCGAACTGGTGCCGCTCGATGGCGGTCCATCCCAGGGCCCGATGCGCGTTGGCGAGGCGGCTGTTGAGGCTGACGGCCTTCTCGTAGGCGGTGATCGCCTCGTACAGGGAGTTGTTCGCCTCGAGCACGCGCCCCAGCCAGTACTGATACTCGGCGTTGCGCGGCTCCAGCTCGGCCGCGTTGCGCATCGCCTGCGCCGCGTCGTCGTTGCGCTTCTCGCTCAGCGCGGCGCGGGCCTCCCAGAAGAGCACGTCGGCGCGGCGCTCCCCGCCTGCGAGCTCGATCTTGTGGGCCCTGGCCAGCGAGGCCTTCGCCTTCTCCAGCTCCGGCGGAGTCCGGTCGAGGAAGGCGGCCACCATCTTGAGGTGCGGGCGGACGTCCTTCTCGTCGAAGGAGGCGGCCTCCTCGTAGAGCGCGAGCGCACCGGTGAGGTCGCCTTCGATCTCGAGCGCACGACCGTACTCGAAGAGCACCGTGGGGTTCTTGGGCGACTGGGCGAGCGCTGCCAGGTAGACGGGGATCGACTCGGCCAGGCGGGTCGAATCGGACGGCTTGCGCTCGCGGAGGGCCATGTCGCGGAGTGCGTTGGCGCATCCGACCTGCGCGGCCACCAGCTCATCGTCGAGCTCCATCGCCTGCTGGAAGGTCGCGAGGGCCTCCTCGAGCTGGTTGCGCCGCGCGTAGCACTCGCCGAGGAGCACGTGCGCGACCGCGTTGTTCGAAGCCAGCTTGACCGCCTGGGTCGCGTCGTCGAACGCCGCGTCGACGTCGCCGAGCGAGAGCTCGATGCGACCCAGCTCGATCAGCGGCATCGGATCGTCGCGGGCGAGCTTGATCGCGCGGGCGAGCGCGCCACGGGCGTCGGTGATCTTGCCGAGCTTGATGTTGAAGCGCGCCTCCCAGAGGGACACGCGGTGATCCTTGGGCAGCGCGGTCCGGGCGCTCTCCAGATCGAGGAACGCCTTGGCGACATCGTCGAGCGCGAAGAAGACGCGGGCCCGCGCGATCAGGAGGTTGCCGTCGTTCGGCGCGCGCGCGATGTTCACGCCGATCCGCTGCTGCGCCTCGTCGAGCTTGCCGCTCTCCGCCAGCGCCGCCGCCGCCGTGGCCACGTACGCGTTGTTGGTGGGATCGAGGCGCGCGGCCTCGAGCGCCGCCTCGACCGCCCGCGGATCGCTCAGCATCCCGGCGTCGTCGAAGGCGACCGCGGTGGCGTTGAGGAAGCTCGCTCGATCCGTCGGCGGCAGCCCTCGTTCCGCCTTGCTGGCGGTGATGGCCATGGTCCGCCGGCGATCGCCGTAGCGGTTCAGCGCCTTGAAGATCGCGGAGGCCATCACGCCCGAGCGTGCGTGCGCCGGCTGGGCCTCGAGGGCCTTCATGTACCAGACCGCGGCGTCGTCGGCCGCGGTCGGCGACTCGCTCGCCGCCACCACGTCGCCGATCGCGTGGAGCGCCGGGGCGTAGTTGGGGGCGGCGACGATGGCCTTGTCGAGGGCCTCGAGCGCGCCCGGGACGTCGTTCAACTTGAAGCGGGCGAGGCCGAGGAGCAGCGCCAGCTCCTTGTCGTCGCTCCGTTGCTCGAGCAGCGCGGCCAGCTGGCTCGCCGCCGACTCGGCCTGTCCCGTGAGGATCTCCAGCGCCGAGCGGGCCTTGAGGATCTCCACGTTCGCGGCGGCGGCGTTGCCGCCCATCGCCTTGGCGAGATCGACGGTGTTGAGCGCGTCGACGCTCTTCTTGAGCTCCGCGATTGGGAAGTCCTTCTCCCCGTAGGCCAGGGTGGCGAAGCCGCGCGCCTTGGCCTCCGCCAGCATGTTGTCGGGGAGGCCGGGCCCCGCCTGCTCGATCGTCGCGAAGACCGAGCGGAAGGCCTCGTACGAGTGCTCGTCGATCAGGTTGGCGATCTCCTTGGGATCGGCGACCTTCGGCGGCGGGGGCGGCGGCTTCACCGGCTCGGGGGGCGGAGCCTCGCGGGTGATGGCGGCGATCAGGCCTTTGACTCCGAACGCGCCGTACGGCGTGAAGAGCTGCGTGAAGACGCCGATCAGGACGGCGACGATCACGGCCAGGAAGATCAGGATGGGCTTTCGATAGGTCTGCCAGATCGGCGGCAGGTCCGGGATCTCGCCCACCTCGAGCTCGTCGTCGCCGCGGGGGCGCGCGCGGGGCTCGCGGGGCGGCGGCGCGCCGGAGGGCGCATGGACCGCAGGATCCTCTTCCTCCAGATCGAGGCTGGTGAACGTGGGATCGGCGTATGAGGGACCCGGCGGCGGCGGAACGGGGGCGCTGCGCGCGGGCGCGTTGGACTCGAGCCCGAGATCCAGATCGGCGCCTATCCCCAGATCGACGTTGCCGAACGCCAGCATCGGATCGGAGCTCGCGGCGGCGGCTTGGTTGATCGCCTGGTTGAGCTCCGGGTGGCTCGTCATCGCGCGCCAGGAGACGCCGTCCTCCGAGATGTCCTCGTTGCCGGTGTACTCGGCGTTCCTCAGCATCGCGAGGATCCGGCCCAGACCTACCGGACCTTCGACGCGGCCGTTCCGGCGGCGCACCTTGAACTCGGGCTGCGCCGCGCCGTGGCCAATCCCCCCGGCTTTCTCGGCGGTGCTGTCGATGAAGTCGAGGACGCCGCTCTCGTTCAGCGTCCGGCCCTTCGGCGCCGGCGGCGGAGGCTTGGCGAGGCCGGGCAGGTTGCGCGGGCCCGGGAAATCCATTCCGCGGGGGACGGGAAGGTTGTCGCCGGAGTCGTCGAGCCCGAGGTCGAGGTCGTCGAGGAGATCGTCCGAGGCGCCGTGCTTCTTGGCGACCGCGCCCGGGAGGGCGACGGCGCTGCTCTTCCGGCCAGGGAGCGGAACAGGGTTACTGCTACGCGTACCCGGCAGCGCCACCGCCTCTTCGCGCTTCGCGACGAAGGTATGGGCGCACTTGGGGCACTTGATGGTGACGCCGCTGGGCGGCACACGGCTGTCGTCCACCGAGTATTTGGTTTGGCAGGACGGGCACGAAACGTTCATCGCGGTCGATCTCGGGACGGCTTGGGAACGCTACCAGGAGGTCGGAGTCCTGTCGATGTGGCCGACCTTGACGGGTTTTGGGCTGGCGGTTATCTGACCCGGAATGGCCCAAGCTGGTTTCTTCAGTCGGCTCACCAACCTGTGGAAGGGTTTTCTTTCACTCTGGGTCGCAGACTTGGAGAAGGAGCACCCCGAGATCGCGTACGAAAACTCGATCAACTCGATGATCGAAAAGTACGGGACGCTCAAGAAGGCGACCGCCGCGATCATCCGGCGCCGCGAGGACGTCGAGACGCGGCTCGCGAAGCAACGTCGAGAGCTCGCGCAGGTCGACGGCGATCTCAACACCGCCATCGAGCAGGAGGAGGACGAGCTGGCCCTCATCCTGATCAACAAGAAGAACACCCTCGAGGGTGAGATCGGCGAGCTGACCGCCGATCTGGAGCAGGCGCGCACGGACGCCGAGGACGCGAAATCGTCGCTCCTCAACGTGCAGGCCGAGATCAACAAGCTGAAGACCGAGAAGGATCGGATGCTCGCCAAGATGGAGAGCGCCAAGGCGCGCATCAAGGTCCAGGAGCAGCTCGACGGACTGTCGGTCGACGCCGAAGTCGCCGCGCTCGACAACGTCCGCCAGCACATCAATCAGCTGTCGGCCGAGGCAAAGCTCAACAAGGAGCTCTCCGGCGAGTCGCTCGAGGGCCGCCTCAAGAAGCTGCGCCAGCAGACCGGCGACGTCACCGCGAAGAAGCAGCTCGACGAGCTGAAGGCGAAGCGCGCCGCCGCCAAGGCCGGCCAGCAGAAGACGATGTAGCCGAGCGCCACCCGATGTCGTTCTCCGTTGACTAACCCCCGCGGAATGGGCCAAACACCCTCCCGCACGCACCCATAGCTTAGCTGGATAGAGCGCCGGACTACGAATCCGGAGGTCGGCCGTTCGAATCGGTCTGGGTGCGCTTCGACCCGAGTTGTTCCCTCGGCGGACATGGGAGGTCCAACCTGTTTCCGCCTTGGACCATCCTCACCCGAAACCTGTCTCTCCCCTGCTGGCCCGTGTCCTGCTACCGATTCCACACCGTACCTTCCAGCCATTCAGGCTGGGCCTCCCAGACGGTGGAAGGGCGAGTGCTGCCGGGCTCTCGCCCTTCCGACCGGACTTCCTCGGGGATGATTTCTCCTCGGATTCCGTAGGACTGCACGAGGTTGCGCCGAGATCGGCGCAGCTTGTTAGGATCCGCCGGAGCCATGCGCCTCGCCGTCCTCGCCCTCCTCTTGGCCGCCTGTGCGAGTCAACCGCCGCCGCGCGCGCGGCCGGCGGCGCCGCCCCAAGCGCAGCCCACCGCCAAGAAGGGCGATTACTCGGGACCCGTCTGGTTCGATCCGGAGGGCAAGAAGGTCCTCCGCAAGAGCGACGAGAAGATGGGCAAGATCGCGATCGAGCACAAGTTCGCCGCCGAGATCTCGGTGGACGGGCAGCGCGTGGCGACCGCGCCGTACACCGGAGAGATCGCGCTGGTGGCCGGTCCGCACCGCATCACGATCCAGGAGCCGGGGTGCGCGCCGCGCGACCTCGACATCACCGTGCCGGAGGGCGAGCAGGCGCTCCCGATCAACACAGTCGGGCCGTGCCTGCCGCCGGGCACGGTGGCGGTCGCTCCGCCGCCCCCCCCGCCGCCGGGGCTCGATCCGAATCAACAGCTCGTCTATCAGCAGCAGAGCAACACGCCGGCGTGGATCGTGACGGGCGTGGCCGGAGCGCTCGTGATCGCGGGCGGGGTGTTCATCGGGACCCATGTCGCCGCCGCCAAGCGTCGCGACAAGCTGATCGAGGAGGATCCCAATCGCTTCGACGCGCGTCCGGTGCGCAAGGCGGACAACGAGGCCTACGTGTGGAGCATCGCTTCGGTGTCGTCGTTCAGCGGGGCTGCGGTCGCGCTGACCACCGCCATCATCCTGTTCGTCACGAATTCGGACGAAGCGCCACCCGACTATAACTTCGGGACCGGAACCGCCGGGGGCGCACGGACGCTCACGTTCGATCTCGGCTTTTGACTTCGATGCGCTGGCTTCTCGTCATCTGTGCCGTCTCGCTCCTCGGGGCGTGCCGCAAGAATCCCGAGTGCTTCGGAACCAGCGAGTGCGAGCCGGGCACCGTCTGCTTCGAGAACGCCTGCGTGGATCCCAAGGACGCGGACGCGGGTGTCGTCACCTTCTGGCAGGACGTCGAGCCGATCGTCTCGACACGCTGTCAGACCTGCCACACGGATCCGCCGCAGAACAGCGCGCCGTTTCCTCTCCTGGACTATCGCGACACCCAAGGCGACTCGATGGGCCAGCCGATCTATCGGGTCATGGCGTCGCGGGTGCGCGATCAAGGCAATCCCATGCCGCCGCGCCCGAACGCATCGCTGGCCCCGCGCGAGCAGGACGTGATCGCGGCCTGGGCGCAGAGCGGCGCGCCGGAGGGCCTTCCGCCGTTCTCGTGGGTGGCGGACGTGGAGCCGGTGGTGCGCGCCAACTGCCAGGGCTGTCACTCGAACCCGCCCCAGAACGGCGCACCGATGCCGCTCGTGACCTTCGCCGACACGCAGATCCCGAGCCGATCGGGCCGCCCGATCTGGGAGACGATGGGGCGGCGGACGAGCAGCCTGACCGCGCCGATGCCGCCCCCGGGGGCGGGCACCCTCGACGCCAATGGCCGCCGGATCATCCGCGTCTGGGCGGCCACCGGCGGGCCGGAGCGTCCGTCGGGCGGGACCGTCGCCCCGTACGACGCGGGTGTGCCCACCGGGACGAGCCCGCTGGTCGGCGTGGGCGCGCCGCAGTCGATCACCTCCGGGTATCAGTCGATGGAGGGGCTCGCGTGGGATCCGGTCGGCGGCGTGCTGTACTTCTCGGACGTCGGGGAGCGCACCATCTACCGGCTGACCCCGCCCACCATCGTCGATGTGTTGCGGAGCGAGAGCGACGCGGCGCGCGGGCTGCGCGTGGATCAGGACGGCAACGTGGTGGCCGCCGAGATCGCAGCGCGCCGGGTCACGCGACAGACGCCCGGAGGCGCGACCACGGTCGTCGCCGATCGCTTCCGGGCCAATCGGTTCAACTCTCCCGCCAACGTGGCGGTGCGGATCTCCGACGGGACGGTGTACTTCACGGATCCACCGCTCGGTCTGGTGACGGCGCCGCGCGAGCTCCCGTACGCGGGGCTGTTCCGCGTCACGCGCCAGGGCTCGGTGTTCGTCGAGTGGCAGGGGGTCGAAGGCACTGCGCCCACCGGTGTGACGCTCTCGCCGGACGAGCGATCGCTCTATCTCGTCGATCGTGTCGACGGCGTGATCCGAGCGTTCGACGTCGCTTCGGGCGGCGAGCTCGCCAACGAACGGGTCTTCGCATTCACGGGAACGACGCCGCAGGGGGTCACGGTCGATCGAAACGGCAACGTCTACGTGGCGACCGCCTCCGGTATCGAGGTCTACTCGCCGGAGGGGGCGCCCTGGGGCACGCTCTCGACGCCGGCGACGCCCACCGACGTGGCCTTCGGCGGGGCCGCGCTCGACACGCTCTACGTGGCCACGGCCGGCGCGCTGTACGCGATCCAGGTCGCGATCCCCGGCACCGACTGGGGCCGCAGCGCCGAACCCCCGGACGCAGGCATGCCGGACGGCGGCCCGCGCCCCGACGGAGGCACGCCCGACGCGGGACCGGCCAACCCGGTCACCGGAGCCGGGAGCTATCAGTTCATCCAGGGCGGCTTTCGCTTCCTCGACGGACCCGAGTGGTCGGCCGTCGATCAGCGGCTGTTCTTCTGCGACTGGGGCGCGGGCGGCGACGTGATCTATCAGTACGACGGGACCGTCACCATGTTCCGCATGCCGGGCCGGCAGTCGGCGGGGCTGGCACTCGATCCTTCGACCGGCGATCTGATCGCGGCCGAGATGGACACGCGGCGCATCACGCGCACGCCGTCCGGCGGCGCCGCCGCGTCGCTGGTGGAGCGCTATCAAGGCAATCTATTCAATGGACCCAACGACGTGGTGGTACGGAGCGACGGCACCATCTACTTCACGGATCCGCCGTACGGGCTGATGGGGCGGCCGCGCGAGCTGGGGTTCAACGGGCTGTTCCGGATCCCGACCGCCTCCACGGCTGCGGTGCTGGAGTGGCAGGGCGATCAGTTCCAGGATGAGCCGAACGGCGTCGAGCTGTCGCCGGACGAGATGCGCCTCTACGTCTCCAACACCACGCGCAACGAGGTCAGCGTGTTCGACGTGATGCCGGACGGCTCGCTCGCCAACCGGCGCCAGTTCGCGCAGACGCTCTCGATCCCGGACGGCATGGCGATCGACGCCGACGGCAACCTCTACGTGGCGGCGCGCGACGGGATCCAGGTGTTCCGTCCCGACGGCACGGCCTGGGGAACCATCGCGAACCCGCCGGGCGTACGCGGTACCAACCTGGTCTTCGGCGGGTCCAACCTGCGGACGGTGTTCCTGACCACGCCCACCGATCTGTACCGGTTCCAGGGCGCGGTGGCGGGATGGAGCCGATGAGGCTCGCGATCTCGAGCTGCCTCTCGTTGGCGGTGCTCGGCGGGTGCCGGCTGAATCCGGAGTGCTTCGGCACCAGCGAGTGTCCGGACGGGACGTTCTGCTTCGAGCAGGAGTGCGTGCCGGCCTCGCCGGACGGCGGGACGTACACCTGGTGGGGCGACGTCGAGCCGATCGTGCGGGACCGCTGCCAGACCTGTCACGACAACCCGACGGCGAACGGGGCGCCGATCTCGCTGGTGACCTACGCCGACGTGACGGCGCAGGCGAGCACCGGCGTCCCAGTGCACCGGCAGATGTACGAGCGAGTGAAGTCGACGAGCACGCCCATGCCGCCGCCGCCCAACCCCGGCCTGTCGTCCTCCGAGATCGACATCTTCAAGACCTGGACGCGCGAGGGCGCGCCCGAGGGCGATCCACCGTTCACCTGGTATCGGGACGTGCAGCCGATCGTGGCGGGCAACTGCCTCGGGTGCCACTCGGATCCGCCGCAGAACCAGGCGCCCATCCCGCTGGTGTCGTGGGAGAACACGCAGGTCACCGGGTCGACCAACGAGCCGGTGCACGTGATCATGGCCCGCCGGGTCGACGCGCAGATGAGCTTCATGCCGCCGACCGGACGGCTCCCGATCGGGCAGATCAACGTGATCCGGGCGTGGTCGCGGATCGGCGCGCCGCGGGGCCGGACCACCGAGCTGCCGGACGGCGGGCTGCCGGACGTCGGGATGCCCCAGACGCCGAGCCCGCTCGAGGGCGTGGGGCAGCTGGATCAGATCTCGACCGGCTACGTGTTCCTCGACGGCCCGGACTGGCGCGCGCCCACCCGCGTGCTCGTGTTCGCGGACGTCACCGGCGACACGATCTATCAGCTGACGCCGCCCAGCACGGTGGTCCCGCTTCGAACGCCGAGCGGTCGCGCGGAGGGCCTGCGCTCGGACCCGGACGATCAGCTGGTGGCCGCTGAGCGCGAGAGCCGCTCGATCACGAGGACCGACGACCAGGGCACTGTCACGACGGTGACGGACCGCTACAACGGCAACCGATTCAACTCCCCGAACGACATCGCCGTACGGCTGAGCGACGGCACCATCTACTTCACTGATCCGCCGCTCGGCCTCGACGGCCGGCCGCGCGAGATCAACTTCAACGGGCTGTTCCGGATCTCGCCGGCGGGCACCGTCACCGCCGAGTGGGAGGGCCCTGAAGGCTCCGAGCCGCACGGCCTCGATCTCTCTCCCGACGAGCGCACGCTCTATCTGTCGGACTCGCGGGACTCGGTGGTGCGGGCCTTCACGGTCAACCCGGACGGCACGCTCGCGAACGAGCGGATCTTCGTCTACACGGAGGCGTCGCCGGCAGGGATCGCACCGGACGAGAACGGCAACATCTTCGTGGCGACCGCCGCGGGCGTGCAGGTGTTCGCCGACAACGGTTGGGTGTGGGGCACGATCCCGATCCCGGAGCAGCCGACCAACCTGGCGTTCGGCGGCGACGATCGGCGCACGCTCTACGTCACCACCGCGTCGACGCTCTACGCGATCTCGGTCCAGATCCCGGGGACGGACTGGAACCGCGCGATGCCGGACGCCGGCGCCAACCCGCTGGAGGGCGTGGGCGCGGCGGAGGCCTTCGGTCCGATGACGTACCAGTTCCTGGAGGGGCCCGACTGGGACGCGGCCAATCAAAGGCTGGTGTTCTCCGACATCAACGGGGACACCATCTACGAGTTCAGGGCGCCCGATCAGTTCAACGCGATCCGGAACCCCAGCAACATGGCGAACGGGCTGTTCGTGGAGCCGAGCGGCTCGATCCTGATGTGCGAGCACGGCGGGCGCCGCGTCGAGCGGCTGGGCACCGACATGGCGGTCTCGGTCGTCACGGACAACTACAACGGGATGATGTTCAACTCGCCCAACGACATCACCGAGCGCAGCGACGGGACGATCTACTTCTCGGATCCGGACTACGGGCTCGCCGGCCGGCCGATGGAGCTCAACTTCCAGGGCGTCTTCCGTCTGACGCCCGGAGGCGTGTTGACCGTCGAGTGGCAGGGCTCGCTGACCGAGCGCCCGAACGGGCTGGTGTTCTCGCCGGACGAGCAGATCCTCTACGTCACCGACACCGAGAATCGCCGCGTGTATCGCTTCGACGTGGGGACGGATGGGGCGCTGACCGGGATGGGGCTGTTCGTCGACGCGATGGGCGATACGCCCGACGGGCTCGCCATCGATCGCGACGGCAACGTCTATCTGGCCTCCAGCCTCGGGATCGAGGTCTACCGCCCCGACGGGACGCACTGGGGGAACATCCCGGTGGCCGAGGCGCCGTCCAACGTGGTGTTCGGTGGCGCGGAGCGACGGACGCTCTACATCACGACGCCGCACCGGCTGTATCGCGTCGACGTGCCGATCCCGGCGCCCTGAGCGATCACTTCAGGAGCGACTTCACGTCGATCGCGTCCCAGAGCGCGGCCGGGAAGCTGTTCCGCGTGACGCTGCGGCGGTGCGTGAGGGAGCGCGTCGCGTCGATGCCGAGCTTCGCGACCTTGCCGTCCGCGCCGGGACAGGAGGGATCGAGCGGCGTGCCCTGGGCACCGGCGAGGATCCGGAGATCGCGGTCGGCCTGAACGTTGAGCGCCATCGCCGAGAGGACCTGGCGGAAGTCGTGGGCGTCGACATCGTCGTCCACCACGATCACCTGCTTCGCGTAGATGTCGCCGGACAGGATGGCGTCGATGATCCGCTCGGGCTCGTCGTCGTCTTGCTTGGCGAGCGCGACGATCGCGGTCAGGGGCGCAGCCAGCACCACGCGCGTGACGTTCGGTGAGGCGCGGCGGGCGTCCTCCAGCGTCCGGTGCTCGATCCCGAGCATCGGCAGGACCAGGTGCTCCATCTGTCCGCTCACGACGTCCTGGAAGACGGCGTCGTCCCGGTGCGCGAGCAGGCTGACGGTGAGCACGGGCGACTCGGTCTTGCCGGTGCCGTAGCCGGTGAACTCGCCGAAGGGCCCCTCCTCGATCCGCTCCTCCGGGTCGACCGTGCCCTCCAGCACGAACTCAGCGAACGCCGGCACGATCAGATCGGGCTGCGAGCGGGTGGCGGTCACCGGGAGCGCGTGTCCCAGCAGGCCTCCGATGACGTCGTACTCCTCGATGTCGGGTGAGCCGGAGTAGAGCGCGCCGAGGGCCCAGGCGGGGTGCCAGCCGATGAAGGCGGCGACGGGCATGGGTACCCCGAGCGCCCGGTACTCTTCGAAGATGCGATCGAGGTGCTTCTTCTTCTCGATGAAGATCCCGGTCCGGTTCCGTCCCGCGATCATCAGGCGGTGGAAGCTGAGGTTGATCTTCTTCGTGCCCGGATCCCGCGCCGCCACGATCGCTGCCGTGAGATACGGCGCGCCGGCGTCGTGCTCGTGATAGACGAGCTGGGGAAGGATCGAGAGGTCGACCTCGCCGCCCGTGAACACGCGGTCGTAGGCGGGGGCCTCGCCGCTCTCCTCGGGCCGGATCGGGTGCGCGCAGCCCTCGCTCCAGCGGGCCGAGAGCCCCTTGAGCGGGACGCCCATCGCCAGCGCCAGGCGGCCCTGTGAGCCCGCCACGGAGCTCACCATGGGGAAGGCGGTGCCCGTGACCCGTTCGAAGCGGACGATCGGGGTGCGCTGGCGATCCTCCAGCTTGGCCACGATGACGGCGGTCTCGTGGCGCGGGGAGACCTCGCGTTCGATCACCAGGAGGTCGCGCGGGCGCGCTGTCTTCACTTCGTCGAGGAACGTGCGCAGGTCGCTCACAGATCCATCTTCTCTTGGACGATCTTGGTGACGGCGGGGCGATCGATCTTCCCCGAGTTGGTCTTGGGGAGGGCGTCGACCACGTGCAGGACCCGCGGGACCCGGACGAAGGACATCGACTTGAGGCAGTGATGCCGCAGCGTGGCGAGGTCGAGCGTCCGGCCGTCGCGGAGCGCGACGCATGCGACGATGCGCTCGCCGAGATCGCGATCGGGCACGCCCAGGACGCACGACTCCTTCACGTCGGGGTGGGCGTCGAGGACGTCCTCGATCTCCTTGGGGAAGATGCGCTCGCCCGACGACTTGATCATCTGGCTGCTGCGGCCCACCAGAAAGAGGAAGCCCTCCGGATCGAAGCGCCCCAGATCGCCGGTGCGCAGCCGGCCGCGCTCGTCGATCCGGCCCGAGCTTCGCTCGTCGCCCGAGACGTAGCCTCTCATGATGTGCGGGCCGCTGGCGACGACCTCCCCGATCTGGCCGTTCGCGACGGGCTCGCCGTCGTCGCCCACGACGTCGACCCGCGTGCCCGGGAGCGCGCGCCCGCACGAGCCTCGCTTCGCGAACACGTGATCCGGCCCGATGTACGTGATCCTCGGCGAGGCCTCGGTCTGCCCGTACGCGAGGTGGACCCCGACGTTGGGCAGGGCCGCCCTCAGCTGATCGAGCTCATCGACCGAGAGGGCGCCGCCGGTGATCAGGACGTACTTCAGGTCCGGGAGGCTGGCGTTGGCGAACGGCTTCATCAGCTGCTTGAAGTGGTAGGGGACGCCGGAGAAGCCGCTGACGCCGTGGTGTGCGATCTCGTCCACCACCTGCTTGGGGAAGTGGAAGCCCGCCGAGAAGCAGAGCCGGCCGCCGACCAGCGCGTGCGTCAGGAGCTGCATCCGGCCGTGGATGAACGAGAGCGGCACCAGCACCAGGATGCTGTCCTCGTGCGTCAGCTTCACCCACTCGTTGGCCGCGCTGACGTTCGAGATCAGGTTCGTGTGCGAGAGCATCACCCCCTTGGGACGGCCGGTGCTCCCCGAGGTGTAGATGATGAGCGCCGGATCGTCCGGTGACACGGCCGGACGCTCGAGGCGCGGGGGGCTCGGGAGATCCGACAGCTCGCTCAGCACGCGAGCGGGCGCGTGGTGGAGGCCGTCCGGGCCCATCTTCTCGAGCAGCTTCGGCTGCGCCAGCAGCGCGCTCGGCCGGGACTCCTCGAGGATGCCGTCGATCGTGTCGCGCGCCGCCAGGTGCGGGACGTCGACCACCTGGGCACCGAGACGCTGCACGCCCCAGAAGGCGAGCAGGGCCGGCGGCTCGTTCTCCCAGAGGATGGCCACGCGATCGCCCGGCTTCACGCCCTGGGATGCAAGGTGGCCTGCGATCCGGCCGGCCTCTTCCTCGAGCTCCGCCCAGGTGAAGCGGACCTCCTTGGGAAAGACCGCCGCCTCCCGGTCGGGCAGCTTCTCGGCGGCGGACGCCAGCAGGTCGAGGAGGAGCATCACTTCGTGCGTTGCTTCTCGATGAACTGGGCCAGGCGCGCCACGGTCCCGAACTGGTCGGGCGTGATGTCGTCGAGCTCCACCTGGAAGCCGTAGTTGTCTTCCATCCAGACCACGAGCTCCATCACGGCGGTCGAGTCGACGATCTCCGTGAGGTCTGAGTGCTGCGTCAGGCCCTTCGCGGAGCTGGCGAGCTGGGTGCCGATGTATTGGATCAGAGCCTCCTCGATCGAGGACATGCCGTGGTCATACTAGAAGCGATACGCGACCGCTAGAGTGCTCTTGAGCTCGAGCAGACCGAGCGCAGCGTTCTCGAGATCTTGCTCGCCAGGCGGAACGGCCCGGGTGGGACGCTCCGAAAACGCCACACGGTCGAACCCGAGGCGGCTGTCCAGCGAGAGCCCGAGGCCGGCGAAGAGCCACACGCGGACGGCGAAGCGGCCGCCGGCGGTGAAGCCGCCCCGGCTCCTCCCCGTGTCGGTCGGACGCTCCCGGTAGAGCGGGATGTAGCCGCCGTGCCCGCCCGCCTCGATCTCGAGCACGCGACCGATCGGGATTCGGAGCGACAGGGCCGCGACGACCGCGAGGGCGGTGGCTTCGGGGATGACGTCGAGCGGGTGTTCCTCGACCGAGGCGATCGAGAGGTGGGCGCCGAGTCCGGGGATCAGCACCGGCGCGTCGGCGGCGCCGAACGCGAACGGATAGATGATCAGCGCGAACATGTCGAAGATGGTGCCGCGCGGCCGGCTCGAGCCCTCACCGGTGTCGATGGCGTAGCGGACCGGTTGCAGCCCGAGGTCGACAGCGACGCCGAGGCCGGCGTCGGGGATCACGAACTCGCCGCCGAGCTCGAACAGCGAGGTGGGCCCGAGGCGATAGGACAGCGACGAGTCGCCAATCGCCTCGGCGGTGACCTGCACCGAGCGGATCCAGCCGGAGCCGGCGCCCAGGCGGACGCGGCCGAGGGCGGTGCGCGACACCGGCGCGTCGGGCTCGGGGTCGGGCTCGGGCTCCGGCTCGGGGGCGACGATCCGCTCGAGCGGCGGCGGGGGATCGGAGGCGGCCAGCTCGACCGGCTCCGGCGGTGGTGGATCCGGCGGGGGATCATCCGCGATCTCGGGCTCGGGCTCGGGCTCGGGCTCGCGGTCGGCGATGGGGATCGGTGGCGCGTCGCTGGTCTCGGGGGCCTCGGGTGAGATGCGCGCGAGCGCCTCGGCTGCGATCGCCTCGGCCGCCGCCCCGGCTCCACCGCGCCCGTAGCGCCGGGCGAATCGCAGCGACACCACGCCCGTGTCGGCGTCGATCAGCCGGGCCTTGACCGTGAACGGCGGATCGCCGGTCACCTTGGCGAGGGAGACCAACAGGAGCCAGCGCGCCCCGGCGGTCCGGGCTGCCTTTGCAAGATAGCCTGCATTGCGCGCCTTCTTGCCGCGAAGACGCAGCCGCCGCTTCCGGATCGCGAAGTCACCCTGCGGTATCAGGGCGACCTTGCCGGCCAGCGTGCCCTCCAGCGTGGACTGGACCTTGTCGCGGCCCAGCCGCTCCGGGCCGATGGTCTCGACCACCCAGCGGCCCGCGTCCGGAACGGCGGCCATCAAGACCACCACGGCGCTCCACACGAAACCGGCCATGAAGTCGTGCATTGTACGACGGAACCGCACGTCGCATCCCGCCCGGACTCTCACTACCATCCGCGGTCGTGCTGCGGTTCATCTGGCCGGCCGCGCTCCTGTTGGGCTGCGTGCCCGAGGGAATCCAGTATCCGAACCCCACCGACGGGGGAACGTCGCCCGACGCCGAGACGATGGTCGACGGGGACGCAGGTCCACCCGGCGACAGCGGTGGGGTCCCGGACAGCGGTCCGGCCGGCCAGCTCGTGATCCGCGCGGGCGGCGTGCCGGTCGATCCCGGCGGCACCTTCGACTTCGGCCCCCTCGGCGTGGGCGGTACGCGCACCGTGGTGTTCACGATCGACAACGGTACCGCGGCGGCGGTGACGCTGACCGGCTCGCCGCCGGTCGCGATCTCTGGGGCTGGGGCCGCCGCCTTCACGGCGACGCCGCCGTCGGCCACCTCCGTCGCCCCGGGCGCGAGCGCCGACTTCTCCATCGCCGCCGCACCGACCGCCACCGGTCCGCTCTCCGCGGCGGTCAGCGTCGCCTACGACGGCGGCGCCTACGACTTCAGTGTCTCGGTGACGGGACGCCCGCCGGGCGTCTGGGTGGGCGTCGGCAACAACGGCCGGCGCGCGCTGTCCCTCGACGGCGCCGCCTGGTCGAACGAGCAGACGTTCGGCGGCAGCGACGACTCGAACCTGTTCCGGACCGTCGGCTTCGGCAACGGCGTGTTCGTCGCCGCTGGCGGCGGGCAGAACGGCCTCCTGTATTGGAGCGAGAACGGCGTCGACTGGACCGACGCCAGCGACACGCTGGGATGGTTCGGCGGGATCGCGTTCGGCAACGGAATGTTCCTGGCCGTGGGGTCGAATGGGCGCTATCTCACCAGCACCAACGGCAAGAGCTGGGGCGGCGGGGATCGCGACTTCGCGCAGCACTTCCGCGCCGTCGCGTTCGGCAACGGGGAGTTCGTGCTGGTGGGCGACGAGGGTCGGCGCACCAGCACCACGAACGGCGCCGACTTCACACCGACCGTGCTGGGCGGTGATCGACTCACGGCGGTCGTCTACACCGGCGATCGATTCGTGGCGGTGGGCCTCAACGGCCGCCGCGTGGTCTCGATGGACGGCGAGAGCTGGATGTTCGATCAGATCGCCACCGACGGGCTTGGGTTCTTCGACGTGGCCTATGGCAACGGTCGCGTCATCGCCGTCGGCGGCATTGGCGTGGTGGTATCGGAGGACGGCGGCGAGACGTGGACGCAGGATCGCGGCGCTCCGCTCATGAACGCGTTGACCTACGGCAACGGACAGTTCGTCGGCACGGGCGACTTCGACGGGGTTGTCTTCACCTCGGGCGACGGCGTCAGCTGGACCCGCCACGACAACGCGGGCCCCGCCGGGTTCACCAAGATCGCCTACGGTGAGTGAGCCGCCAGCGGGGGGATGCCGTCCGCCGACAGCAGCTGCCGCTTCAAGCGCTTGGCCACGAAGATGCCGAGCGGGATCAGGAGCACGGTGCCGGCGGCCGCGGTCGACAGCTCGACGCGGATCGGGATGAAGCGCCGGAGCAGGTAGGGGAGGCCGGCGCCGAGGAATGCCAGCACGAAGCCGAGCAGGGTCCACTTGGCGTCGCCCTTGGCCGCCGGGATCCCGTGGCGGCGCAGCTGCAGGACGACCACGATCTGCCCGCACATCGAGCCCATGCCCATGCCCACCAGGAAGCCGCCCAGTCCGAACAGGTGGAACAGCCCGAGCGCCGAGCACGCCGATACGGTCAGCTTGATGAGGTTGGCGAAGGCCTGGCTCTGGGCGTCACCGACCGCCAGCAGCGCCTTCGAGTGGGCCTCCTGAAGGTGGAGGAACCAGGTCCCGATCATCGCGATCTGCACCATCCAGCCGGCGTCGAGATAGCGATTGTCGTAGAAGACCCAGTAGAAGGCCGGGGCGAAGAACACCATCCCGAGGATCGCGAACAGCCCCGCCGAGAGGACCAGCTTCTGGCCGTGGAGGAAGTACGCGTTGAGCGTCGCCGGATCCTTGCGGGCGCCTTCCGAGAGCGCGGGCAGGAGCACCGAGCCCACCACCATGCCGGCGACCTCGATCGGGATGAACGCGAGCGTGGCGGCCAGGTAATAGACGCCGACGTCGCCGAGGTTGAGGAGCTTGCCGAGGAGCAGGTAGTCGAGGCGGTTCGCGAGATACGTGACCAGCGTGGAGAGGAAGATCCACTTGCCGAAGCCGAAGATCGCCCGCGCCGCCTCCGGCTCGAGCTGGAAGCGGTTGCGGATGCCGGGGAGGATCGTGTGCGTGAGCATCGTGCGCACGCCCGCCGCGGTGACCGAGCCGACCACGAGCGCCCAGACGCTCCGGTAGACATACGCGAACGAGATCATGACCACCATCGCGCACGCCTGGCTGGTCATCTCGACGGCGACCACCCGCCCGAGCCGGATCTTCCGTCGCATGCTGGCGATGTTGGTGGAGTCGAACCCGTTGAAGAGGGCCGAGATGCAGGCCACCGGGGCCAACGTGAGCAGGTTGGGCTGCTCGTAGAAGAGGGAGAGCGGGTACGCGAAGAGGAGGCCGAGGAGCAAGAGCGACACACCCCGCATGACCTGGATCGTCCAGGCCGTGTTGAGGAAGACCGGCTCGTCGCCCCGCTTGTGCTGGATGATGTTCGGCAGGATCCCGACGTCGGAGATCATGCTCAGACCCATGACGAGGAAGTTCACCATCGTCATCAGGCCGAACGCCTCCGGGAACAGGAGGCGCGACAGGACCATGTTGCTGATCAACCGCAGCATCTTGCTGCCGCCCTGGCCGAAGAGGCTGATCAGGGTGCCCCGGATGACCCGCTGCTTGATGTTCTCCTTGGGGGCTTCGACGACGACCGGGGTGGGAGGATCCAACACCGCAGGCTGATCGAAGGGGTCGGGGGCGCTGCTCATTCCTCGTTACAACCGCGCTCGGCGCCGGTGCGCTTCGCGTGGCCTCAACAATGACAGACAGGACCTCGGGATCCCAGCGGCGAATCGCTACAGACCTGCGAGCGGTCCCGTCGGAAGACCGGCCGGCCCAAACGAGGTGTCGGGGAAGCCGAAGGCGTTGAGCACCGATGTGTAGAGCTGCATCGTGTCGTGCTGGCTCACGGTGTCGTAGTTATTGGCAGGGTGATTGATGAAACGACCCGTGGGTACGCCGGGGTTACCGGCCAGGAGGATCGCAAGGTTGTTGCGGTTATGGACCGAGCCGTCGCCGAAGTCGCTCAACCAGAGAACATAGGTCGAGTCGAGCAGGGTCCCGTTGTCGTCGGTGACCGCCGCCAGACGATCGAGCAGCATACGGAACATCTCGGTATAGAACCGGAATCCTACCTGCAGGGCGGCTTCGCTCTGCCCCTGGTGAACCATCGTGTGCCAGGTGTCATAGCCGGGCTGGAGGATCGGCCCGCCGTTGTAGCTCAACCATGGGAACCGGGGATCCTGCCCGGTGCCGAAGTAGACCGTCCCGACGTGGGTGCGCCCGCACGCGAACGCCATGGTCATGAGCTCGATCATGAGGGGCGCGGTGACGTTGTCGTCGACCGGGAAGTTGTAGCCCGCCGGCGGATCGATCACGGGCAGCGCGCAAGCGTTGCTGACCGGGGCCTGGGTCAGCCGGTGCTCGAGGCTGCGCACCTTCTCGGCATGGGCGTCGAGGCGCTCGCGGTCCTCGGCGCCGACATGGCTGCGGAGGCTGTCGAAGCTCCCCTTCACGGCGTCGAGCACGCTCTGGCGCCGCATCCGGAGCCGGGCCAGCGCCGGGTCCTCCATCCCGTCGGGCGCGAACCCGCCGAAGACGCGATCGAACGCCACGCGCGGGTCGGCCAGGCTGGTCACCGGATCGTTGGCGCCGTAGTGGAAGATGCCGCTCCGGATGGTGTTACCCACGGTGCCGTCCATCCCCACCGCCAGGTTGATCGAAGAGAACGGGACGTCGCCTCCGAGACGATTGGCGAGCTCCTGATCGAGCGAGATCCAATCCGACAGCCCCTGCCAGGGCTCGGCGTTGCCATAGCCGCCGCCGGTCATGAGGTTGTTGCGGGCCTTGTTGTGATCGTCGCCCGTGGTGAGACGGTGCGCGGCTCCGTTGCCCACGCCGTGGACCACGATGACGCGATCCTTCACCTCGTTGAGCGGCTCGAGCAGGTAGGGCAGGGTGAAGTCGGTCTCGCTGCCCGAGGGCCGCCAGCTCCGCATCACCGTCCCCTGGTGATGGAAGAAGACGAGCAGGCGTTTCGGTGTCCGCGTCTGGGCGAACGCCTTCGCCGGACGCATGACGTCGAGGAACGGCAGCGCCAGCGTCGCGCCTCCGATCCCGCGAAGGAGGGTCCTGCGGGTGATCTTCACTGAGCGGTCCTCCGGTAGCGGAACGCGTCGCTCTCGACGATCCCGAGCATCAGATCCTGAACGTTGCCTCCGTTGCCGGTGAAGCGCTGCTGCACGCGCGAGAGGCTGCAGTCACCTTCGGTCTCCACGCGGCCGATCGCGTAGCGGTACCACTGCGCAGCGTAGCAGTCGCGGACGACCGAGGACTCCACCAGCCGGTCCGTGAGGTCGAGGGCGTCCTCGAACTCGATCGACAGATCCTGGTACGCGCCGTAGGTGTCGATGTCTCGGCCGTTGGCGTAGACGTCGCGGAACTGGCCGATGCCGTCGTAGCGCTCGAACGCGAAGCCCAGCGGATCGATCTTGTCGTGACAGGCGGCGCAGGCCGCCTCCTGGCGGTGCATCGCGAAGCGTTCGCGGATGGTGGAGCCGTCGATCTGCGGGATCTCGCCGGCCACCAGGCCCGGCGGGATCACCAGGTCCTGACACAGCATGTTGCGGATGACGAAGACGCCGCGCGCGATCGGCGCAGAGGAGGCGTCGTGCGCGTGCTTGGTGAGAAAGGCGGCGCGCGTGAGCAGGCCGGAGCGCTCGTCGTTCGGCAGCGTGACCTCGCGGAAGTCCCCCGGTCCGCTCGAGCCGGAGTCGACGCCGTAGATCGGATCGAGCAGCGTGTCGCTGAACGACGTCCGCGTGGTCAGCAGATCGGTGAGGTTGCCGTTCTTGGTGAACACGACGTCGGCCACCACCCGATCGATCTCCTGAACCATGGAGCGCGCGAGCGCGGGCGAATAGGTGGGATAGACCGACGCGTCCTTCTGGAGCTCGTCGAGCGCGAAGAGCCGCAGCCAGTCGCGGTGGAAGGCGGCCACCACCTCCTTGGCCCGTGGGTCGGCGATCATGCGCTCGGCCTGGCCAGCCAGGACGTCCGGATCGGTGAGGCTGCCGTCGGCCGCGAGCGCGAAGAGGGCCTCGTCCGGCATGGTGTTCCAGAAGAAGTAGGAGAGCCGCTGCGCCACGGCGTAGGCGTCGACCGCCTCCACGCCCTCGCCGGCCGGGGTGCCGTCGAGGTCGTCGATGTAGAGGAACTGCGGAGACTGGAGGGCCGTCTCGATGATCATGCCGACCTTCTCGGGCAGGTCGAAGTCCGGCAGCTGATAGATCGACATGAGGATCGCCCGCTCTTCGTCGCGGAGCGGGTGGCGATACGCGTGGAGCCCGAACCGATCGACGAAGGCAGCCACGCACTCCGCCTCGCTCTGCCCGGTGGCGCACTCGAGCAGCCCGCCCAGATCCTGCGTGGCCTGGGCGGAGATCGACTCGGCGGACAGCAGGATGTCCTCGGCCTTCGACTCGGACACGATGTTCGCGTTGATGAACGTGGTGAAGCCGGCGGTGATGAGCGTCTCGGGGAAGAGCCCGGCGGGATCGACGCGGCCGGCGAACAGATCCCGGACCGTGTTCTCGTACTGGATGGAGGTCAGCGGGCGGAGCGGGCTCTCGCCGGGGTGCGGACCCGGAGTGGTGCACTCGTTCGGGGCCTCGCCGACGTAGCACTCTTCGGGGTGGTCGAACCGGAAGACCAGCTCTTGCATCTCTTGAAACCGGTCGTCCTCCACCGGGAAGCGCCGCCCGCCGCCGTGGGAGACGGACAGCGTCGGCTTGAGCAGGATGATCGACATGCCGTCGACCGCGTTCTCGGCCACCGACTTCAGGGTCTCGTAGTTGTGCGCCAGGTAGTCGGGCTGATCGGGCAGCTCGAGGATCAGCCGCGTCTGCCCGGCGAAGCCGCCCATGTGGTGGCAGTTCATGCAGTCGGGCTCCAGGATCTGCGCCGAGATCACGTCGCGGAAGAAGTCCTGGTTCGTGGGACAGGGGCGATCCGTGGCGTCGATGGGGCCCGTGATCCGCTCGGCGACCCAGCAGCCTGTGAGCGAGATCAGGAGCAGCGAAACGGCGCGCCTCAAACTGCGCGGATGGTATCGCCTCCCCTCTTCGAGAACCAACGTTCCAAAACCCGTGTGGGGAACGGGCGGGCGTGGGTCGGAGTGACGACGGTCGAGTAACCGATGAGGCGCTACGCGAGGGCCTCGCCCGGCGTGAACAGCGCGCTGTGGAGGCTCCTGACGGCCTTACCGATCTCGGCGTCGTCGATCAGGAGCCCGATGTTGATGTTGTTGGCGCCGTGGGAAACCATCTCGACGTTCACGCCGGCGTCGCGAAGCGCCCCAAAGACGCGCGCTCCGAGGCCGGTCTGGTGTTTCACATTGCGACCGACGATCGAGACGATCGTCTTGTCCCGCGCCACCGTGACCCGCCCGTGCTGCGACAGCGCGTCCTGCAGCTCCTGAAGATCCGTGAGCATGGGCGTCGTCATGGACACCGAGATGTGTGAGGTCGAGATCATGTCGACGTCGATCCGGAGGCGTCCCATGATCTCGAAGACGCGGGCCAGGAACCCGTGCTGGCCGAGCATCGTCGGATTCTCGATGGTGATCACCCACTGCCGCTCCTTGTAGGCGATCGAGGTGATCGGATCGGTGGCCTCACCGCCGTCCACCGTGATCACCGTGCCCGGGTGATGGGGGCGGTTGGTGTTGAGGACACGGACCGGCACGTTCCTCTCGACGGCGGGCAAGAGCGTGCTGGGGTGGAGGACGCGGCCGCCGTACTGCGCCAGCTCGCTGGCCTCGGCGAAGCTCATCCGCGGGATGCTGCGGGCGCTCGGGATCAAGCTCGGATCCGCGGTCATCACGCCGTCGGTGTCGGTCCAGATCTCGCACTCCTCGGCGCCGAGGGCCGCGGCGAACACGGTGGCGGTGTAGTCGCTGCCGTTGCGACCGACCGTGGTGATCTCGCCGCTGTGCGTCTTGCCGATGAACCCCGTGACGATCGGGACCATACCCGCCCCCACCTTCTCCTGGTACGCGGTGCGCATCAGCTGCTCGTGACCCTTGATCGGTCGCGCCTGGCCGAAGGTCTCCCCGGTGATGAAGCCCAGCTCGAACGCATCGAAGGCCCGAGCCGCCATGCCCTGCGCAGAGAAGAAGGCGGCGATCACCCGTGTGCTGAGGCGCTCACCGAAGCTCTGCACGAAGTCGAGGACGCGAGGGCTGACCTCCCGGACCAACGAGATGCCGCGCAGGACGTCCTCGAGCTCCCGGTAGAAGCCGTCGAGCATCGTCGGGTCGACACCGAGGGTCTCGACGACCCGGCGCTGGCGATCGATGATCGGTGCGGCATCCGGATCGCCCTTGGCGGCGCGGCGGGCGGCGCCGATCAACAGATCGGTCACGCCTTTGTGGGCGGAGCACACGACCAGCGGCCTTCGGGAGGCGCGCCCCTTCACGATCTCGAAGACCTTTTGGATCTGCTCTGCGTCCGCGACGCTCGAGCCGCCAAACTTCATGACCAGCATGGCCCGGACTAGCAATGCCGCGATGCCGTGCGTCAAGACGGTGCTGGCATGATCGTGCCCGACTACGGCAGTATCCGGGTCACCCTGGCGAAGAAGGACGACCAGCCGCCGAAGCGCCGGCGGACCACGCAGCCCGGGCACGTGGACATCCTGCTGCCCGAGCAGCAGCGGGTGAGCCCCGGCGAGGTCGCGCGGCCGGAGCCGGTCCCTGCGCTCTCGGAGTCGGACGAGCGGATCCGACGCCTGCCCCCGAATCTGGGGACCCTCGGCCGCGGTCGGATCTTCGTCCAGAGGCCGCCCGGAGCCGTGGATCCCGCGGCCACGCCCGCGCCTCCCGCCGTGGTGGCGCCCGTACCTCGGCGGCGCTGGCCCTGGCTCCTGCTCGCGCTCCTCGTGTTCGTTGCCGGCGCTGCCGGCGGGGTGTTCCGCGATCGGATCTTCCCGCCGGAGAAGCCAAAGCCCGTGCACGTCGCGCCCGTCCAGGAGGTCGCGCGGACGCCGCTGGCGCAGATTCCTCCGGCGGCCACGTTCTTCAACTCGGGCCCGTTCGACGAGCAACGCCTCGGCGACGCCTTCTTCGCGCCGGACGGCCGCCGCTACGCGTTCCTCTTCCGCGAGGGGGGCGAGTACGGCTTCGCCGGCGCCGGACGGGAGAAGACGCCCAACATGCTCGATCTGAACGGGCGGCGCATTCACCTCGGGATTGCGGTCGCGCAGGAGGCGAGCGCCCGTCGCGCCGGCTACTTCCCGGCGACGGACCGCTTCTGGTACCTCGCCCGCACGGGCGACGGCCAGCGGCTGATCCTCGAGGACGATCAGAGCGAGGTCTTCGACACCATCGGCGCGCCCATCGAGGCGCTGCACGACAAGGAGATTGGCTACACCGGCAAGCGCGGCGACCACTGGTTCGTGATCGTCGGCGACTGGACCAGCGCCCCGTACGACGCGCCGATCCGCGGGCCCTGGTTCAGCCCGAACGGGGACGGCTTCGCGTTCCTGGTGGGCGGCGACGGCGAGCGCCTGCGGCGCGGACAACGGCAGGTCGTGATCTGCGACCTCGCCACCAAGGCCTGCGACAAGCGCCCGAACAACCCCGCCCGTGCGATCGAGGAGTTCCTTCAGGTCGGCAACGAGGACGAGCTCTTCTTCGCCCTCGATTGGTATGGGCGCGAGTCGACCGGCGACGCCAACGAGGACCTGGAGAAGATGGCGATCTCCAAGCGGGGCGGCCGGTGGCAATATGCGGTCATCACGAGGGCGAGCGCCAGCCTGGTCGACGTTCCGCTCGGCGAGCAGGCCGTCGATCTGGGGGAGCTCGCCGAACGATCCGGGATCGATCGCCCCTGGGTGGACCGCATCGTCGTCAGCCCCGACGGTCAGAGCATCGCGATGGTGGTGGCCGGCCGCAATTACGTCGCCGGGGACGGCATCATGCTCCACCGGACCAAGGACGGTCAGGTGGAGACCGTGCCGGAGTACGTGCGCTGCAAGTTCGCTTCGCGACCGTTCGCCCGCCGCGACTGGCTGGTGATGAGCAAGGACGAATCGAAGATCGCCTACTGCACGCTCGAGCCCGCGGTCGGTGAGCGCGTGGTGATCAATGAGCACAAGCTGAAGCCGTACACGTTCGTGATGAGCCGGCCCGTCTTCTCCCCGGACGGGCAGACCGTCGCTTACTTCGCGATCCAGGAGCGCAAGTGGTACCTCGTGGCAGGCCTCCGGGAGGAGGGCCCCTACGACGAGCTCTTCGGCGAGCCCCACTTCAGCGCGGACGGCAACCACATCTGGTACGGCGCTCGGCGTGGCCGCACGATCTACTTCGTGAAGCTCTCATTGAAACCGCTCGCGCAACCCGCGGACGCGACCGTGGATCTCTGACAGGCCCGTCGATCGATGCTCTTCAACTCGGTCCCGTTCCTGATCTTCTTCCCGATCGTCGTCGCGGCCTACTTCATCGTCCCGTTTCGCGCGCGATGGCTCCTGCTCCTCGCGGCCTCCTACTACTTCTACATGCAGTGGGAGCCGAGCTACGCGATCCTGATCGTGATCTCGACCAGCCTCGACTACCTGGCGACGATGATGATGAGGAACAAGGCGTCGAAGGCCGAGCGTCGCCCCTGGCTGTTCGTCAGCCTGGCCGGCAACCTGGGGATGCTCTTCTTCTTCAAGTACTACAACTGGTTCAACCAGAACCTGATCGACGTGACCGGGCACGATCTCCTGCCCTTCTCGAACCTCCTCCTGCCAGTGGGGATCAGCTTCTACACGTTCCAGTCTCTCAGCTACACCATCGACGTCTACCGCGGGCGCCTCGAGGCGGAGACGCACCCCGGCGTGTTCGCGCTCTACGTCGCGCTACTTCCCGCAGCTG
Source organism: uncultured delta proteobacterium (assembly GCA_963803435.1). Classification (GTDB taxonomy): domain Bacteria; phylum Myxococcota; class Kuafuiibacteriia; order Kuafuiibacteriales; family Kuafuiibacteriaceae; genus CAWDML01. The sequence continues at coordinate 1,056,017 of CAWDML010000003.1, forward strand.
GTGGCCGGCCCGATCGAGCGTGCCAAGAGTCTCCTCCCGCAGCTCAAGAGCGAGCACCGCTTCGACTACAAGAACGCAACCGACGGCCTCAAGCTGATGGCTGTGGGGCATGTTCAAGAAGGTCTGTGTGGCGGACCGCCTGGCGCCCTTCACCAAGGCGGTCTTTCACGGCGATCCGCACGCGTTCCCCGGATCGGTCTTGACGCTGTCGGCCGCGTTCTTCTGCCTGCAGGTCTACTGCGACTTCTCGGGCTACTCCGACATCGCCTGCGGGTCGGCGCAGGTGATGGGCGTCCGGTTGATGGAGAACTTCCGGCGTCCGTTCTTCTCACGAAGCATCGAGGAGCTGTGGAGGCGCTGGCACATGTCGCTGGTCGGCTGGATCAACGACTACGTCTACCAGCCGATCGCCTACGCGGCGCGGCGGGCCTCCAGCGCGCGCAAGCAGCTCAACGTGGTCTTCGTCTTCCTGGTCACCGGGCTGTGGCACGGCGCCAGCTGGAAGTTCGTGGCCTGGGGCGGTCTCAACGGCCTCATGGTGGTCGCGCACGTGGTCTCGCTCCCGGTTCGGCGCCGGACGATCGAGGTGCTCCGCCTCGATCGGATCCCTCGCCTCCACGCGGCCTTCTCCATCGCGTTCACGTTCATGCTCTTCTCGTTGGGCTCGGTCTTCTTCGCGGCGAAGGACTTCACCTCGGCCGCCGCCATCTTCCGTGGTCTACCCTTCGGCTGGGGCGACCTCGCCGGCCTGAAGTCGGCGCTCCTCGGCGGCGGCGCCTCGAACCTGCTGCTGCTGGCCGGCGGTATCGCCATCCTGATGGCGGGTGACATCCTCCAGGAGAAGACGGGCGGCGTGCGCCTGTGGCTCTCCTCTCGTCCCGGCTGGGTCCGCTGGTCGCTCTACTACGGGCTCGTCCTCTGGATCGTGCTGTTCGGTGTGTTCGAGCGCGAGGAGTTCGTGTACTTCCAGTTCTAGGTTCCGGATGGCGCTCTCGCCCAAAGACGTTCGCCTCATCCGCCTGTTCGCCGCGATCGTCCTGGCGCGCTGGGACGAGGTGGAGTCGATCCGCCGCGCCGCGCCGGGAGGCGAGCCCGACGTCGCCTGGCGGGAAGCCGTCCTGCAGACCCAGCTCTTTGCCGGGATCCCGCGTACGGTGGAGGCCTTCGAGGTGCTGGAGCGCGCCGGCGGGCTCGGGTCCCCCGCGCCGGACGAGGGCGCTCGGTGCGTGGACGACGGCCGTGCGCTCTTTGATCGCATCTATGCCGAGCTCGCCGACGACGTGGTCGCGCGCCTGGACGGCTTCCACCCCGAGCTCGCCGGATCGATCCTGGATCACGCCTACGGCCGCATCCTCTCGCGACCGGGTCTGTCGCCGGATCGCCGGGAGCTGCTCGCGGTGGTGGCGCTCGCGATCACGCGCGCAAGAGCGACAGCTCATGAGCCATCTCCGAGGCGCGGTCCGCTGCGGCGCGACTGCCGGCGAGGTCCGCGCGGCGCTCGGCGCGGTCGCCGATCTGATGGACGCGCCCGCGCGCGCCGCCGTGCGATCGCTGGTCGAGCGCTTCGCCTCCGGGGGACCGCGGTGAAGGAGGTCCTCCGGGATCTGGCCGGCTCCGCGCTCGGGCTGGTCGGGATCACCTCGCCGAGCCGCCTCGGTCGGGACCGCCTCACGGTGGCGACCTTCCACCGCGTGCTCCCGGAGGTCGAACGCAACCGCTATCCCTATCCGATGCTGGCGGTGACGCCCGAGGAGCTCGGCGGGCTCCTCGACTTCTTCTCGGCCCACTTCCTCTGCACCACGCTGGCCGGTGCCTTCCGCCTCTTCTCGCTCGACGTTCGGCCCGAACGCCCCCTCCTGGCGCTCACGTTCGACGACGGCCAGCTCGACAACTTCGTGCACGCGCGGCCCGCCCTCGAGTCGCGCAACCTGCGAGCGACCTTCTACGTCCCGTTCGAGGCGATCGAGCGGCGGGAGCCGCTCTGGCACGACCGCCTGGGCTTCGCGCTGATGGCCGCAGGCGAGGGCGATCGCGTGGCGGAGCGCGTCGAGGAGGCGAAGACGTGGAGCCCGGAGGTGCGAGCACAGGCGGTCGCGCGCCTATCGACGGCCGCGATCCCGGACTGGGCCTCTCTCATGACGTGGGATCAGGTGCGGACCCTCGCCGCCGCGGGGCACGAGATCGGATCGCACTCGCTGTCGCACGCACTGCTCCCGCAGCTCGACGACGCCGCGATCGAGCGCGAGGTCGCCGGCTCGAAGGCGGCGATCGAGGCGAAGATCGATCGCCCGCTCGCGTCGTTCTGCTATCCGAACGGCGACACCGACGATCGCGCCGCCCGCGCCGTCGCGCACGCGGGATATGCCTGTGCGGTCACCACCCAATGGGGCGTGAACAATCGAGGGAGCGATCCGTTTCGCCTCAGGCGGTTCGACATGAACCCCCGGTATTCGATCTCCCGCAGCGGACGCCTCTCGCCGTCGCGCGTCGCCTGGCGCATGAGCGGGCTCCATCCGGGTCTCCGGTTCTGAGCGTGCAGCCTGGCGCCCGGAATCGATCTATGCGATCACACCCGCATGCGCGCGATCTCGATGGCGATCGCCTTGCTCGCCGGCTGCGGTAGCAGTCTGCCCTATGTCTGGGTGGACATGCTCCCGGCCGACAACTCCGACCCGGTGATCCAGACCGGTGACGAGCTCACCGTGCTCGTGAAGGACCAGAAGGATCTCTCCGGCGCCTTCCCGGTGCTCCCGGACGGAACCTACGTGCAGCCCATCCTCGGGCCGGTGAAGGTGGCGGGCGTGACGCCCGTGGAGGCGTCCAAGCGGCTGGCCAACCTGCTCGAGGGCATCGTGGTCAAGCCGCTGGTGGCGATCACGATCACCACGCCTCGGCCGATCAACGTCGCGATCATCGGCGAGGTCCGCACGCCCGGTAAGTACCCGGTGCGGCGGGGCGAGGGTGTGCTCGAGGTCCTGGCCGCCGCGGGTGGGATCAACGAGTTCGCCTCGGACGACGGCATCTACGTGCTCCGAAAGTATCCGAGCCGCCAGCGGGTCCGCTTTCGGTACAGCCGGCTGGTGGGCGGCGATCTCCGGAGCGTGCAGTTCGAGCTTCAAGACGGGGACATCATCGTGGTGGAATGATCGGGCGGAGCTCGGTTGTACCTCGCCGTCCCCATCCTCATCGGTCTGACCGCTTCGCAGTTCGAGGCCACGGCCAACATCGGCCTGCAGGCCGAGAACCGGACGGGTGAACGACCGCTGGCGGTGTCGGGTGAGCAGGCGCTGGTCAGCGAGTTCGAGGTGGTGCCGAGCGGAGCGCTGGCGTTTCGTTTCAAGCGAACGACGCTCAGCGTCTCGTACACGCCGCGGCTCTACACGCGGCTCGATCTCCGCGGGGGCAACACCAGCGAGTCGACGCGTCCGCTGTTCCTGCACGGCTTCTCGGCCGCGTTCACCCAGGCCTTCACGCACCGCTTCCGCATGAGTCTTTCGGGGTTCGGCTCGGTCGGGGAGGTCGACTACGGCAACGTCAATCTGGTCTCGGGCACGCCGCAACAGGTCCCACGCCAGGGCGCCCAGGGCACCACCCGGGGTACCTCGGCGGCGGGCAGCCTGCCGGCGAACCAGACCACGTTTGCCACCCAGAACTACGGCGGCAACCTGAGCTTCGTCTGGGACGTCGCGCGAAACCACACGATCACGCTGGGCGGCGGCGGCAACTACAACTCCTCTCTGGGCGTGAACGACACCTTCCCGGTGAACTACGGCGGCAGCGCCGACCTCGGGTGGTCCTGGCGCTTCACTCCGAACTACGCCTTCAACCTGGGCGCGGCCTACGGCGAGACCCGCGTCGATCCGACCGGACCGGGGATCGGCCGCTTCCGCTCGGTCTCGATGAGCGCCGGCTTCGACGCCCGCTTCTCCCGCGTCTTCAACGCCAGCTTCGGCGGGGGCGCGCTGATCGCCGACAACCATCCGGCGCCCGACGCTGTGGCGATGACGCAGATCCAGCCGGGCATCTCCGCGATCCCCACCGGCAACGTGGCCTTTACGTTCATCCCCACCTCGGGGCGCGGCAACTTTCACCTGACCACCACGTTCGGGGTCGGGCTCGAGGGCTTCGTCGATCCGCTGCAGGCGCAAGGCTTCACGCCGCGCGTGGCGCTGGCCTGGAACCTCAACCTGATCTTCTACCAGGACTGGAGCTTCACCCCCAACGCGTCGCTGTTCACGCCGGCCTCGCTGCATCCCCCGACCTGTCCGCAGGGCACCGATTGCAGCAATAGCCTCAACGAGACCCTGATCTCCGTCTCGGTGCCGCTCGCCTATCGCATCAACGACGGCCTCAGTATCGCGCTCGGCGCGCGCATCTCGCTGCGCGGGACGCACCTCGGCGCCGACCAGGTCCAGTTCCCCGATCGATTCATCCTCGGCTTTCTCTCGTTCACGGCTGGCGAAGCGATAAGGCTTTGACGTCGGCGGCGGCGGCCGCGCCGGCGTGGGACGGCTTCTTCGTCAGCAGCCCGGCCCGGTGCATCCGCTTGAGCTGGCGGAGGGCGGTGACGAGCATCGCGACCACGAAGCCGACGCCGCCCATCGAGATGGCGCGGTTCATGATCTTCTTCCGCGCCGACACGAACTCGAGGTTCGGGGGCGTGATGATGTCGTAACGGGACTTGATCGAGGCTCGCTCCAGATCGAGCTGCATCTTGGTGGTCTGCAGTGTCTCGAAGATCTGCGTGTGGAGCTTCTTGGTGGCGTCGTAGGTGCGGTTGAGCTCTGCATACTCCGCCTCGAGGTCGGGGAGGCGCTCGACGATCTGCTGCACGCGCTTCAGGTCCTTCTGCACGCGGGCGGCTTCCTGTCCGGCGATGCGCGCGGAGACCTGACGCTCGATCAGGGTCTTCTTCATCGTGTCGTGCAGCGGATTGCGGCGCTGCTCGATCAACGGCTCCTCCTTGGCCCGCTCGGAGAGCTCGCGGAGCTTCTGCGCCTGCTCCTCGAGCGCGATCACCTGGGGATGCTCGGGACCCTTGCCCTCCGCCTTGAGCGTCGCCAGCTGCCGGTTCGTCTCCACCAGCGCGTTCTGGTACGGCTGGGTCATCGTGATCTTGTCCTCGACCAGCGGCTTCTCCTCGGAGAGACGCTGCCGATCGAGCTCCACCTCGGCGTAGAGCCGGGCCGCCTGCATCGAGGCCTCGCTCTGCTGCGTGCGGAGCTGGAACAGATAGTCGTAGTACTGGCGGGCCTGGTCGGGCAGGCCGTCGATGTTCTCCTTCTTGAACTCGAGGAGCGCGGTCTCGGTGCGGCGGAGCTCCTTCTCGGAGTCTTCCAGCCGCTTGCTCAGGAACTCGGCCTCGAGGCGGATCTTCTTCAACGTCTTGTCGATCTCGGTCTCGAGATAGATCTCGAAGTGTTCCTTGAGGAACCGGACCGACCACTCGGGGTTCCGGTCGATGAACACGCCCTGATACGTGATGGGCCCGTTCGGCTTGGGCACACCGACCACGTTGAACTCGAGGTTCTTCTGGATCTCCGCCAGCCGCTCGGCCGAGAGGTCGGTCTCGCCGAGGGCGCGCAGCGTCCGCTCGATCAGCGGCAGCGCCCGGAAGTTCTGCTCCGCGGAGGTGAAGAAGCCGACGTTCTGCCGGTTGTACGCCACCACCGGATTCTGGGCGGTCTCCGGCCGGAGGCTCACCTCGAAGACGGCCTTTCGCGGCGGCGGCTTGATGAAGTAACTGCCCGCGCCAGCCACCATGAACACGCAGGTCATGGCCACGATCGACCGCCAGTAGGGGAGGAAGAACTGGAGGATCTTCTGGGCCTGCGAGAAGAGCTCCTTGAGGTTCAGCTCCTCGTCCTCTTCGGGCGCCGAAAGACGTGCGTGGTACTCGGGCGGGAGCCCCGGCGGCGGCACGTGCGGATAGCCGACGTAGGGCGGTGCATAGGAGACGGGCACGTCGGGGCCCGCGCTCAGCATCTTCCGGGCTGGGGCGTGCGGCTCCGCCGCAGCGTGTCCGTTCGGCGTCTCGGTTCCGCGCGCGCGATGGAGGGCCTGCTGGGCGTTTTGGCGGATCCCGCGCGGAACGGATTCGCTGCCCGGCGCCGTTCGTCCGACCTCGATCGTGCTCCTGTCCGTGACGTACTCGAAGATGGTCTCGCCGCACTGGATGAGGTCACCGTCGTTGAGGAAGACCTCGGTGATCGGCTGGTTGTTCACGTAGGTCCCGTTTGTGGAACCCAGGTCACGGAGGAGATGGCGACCGTGCGAGATGATGATCTGACAGTGCTGCGACGACACGCGATCGTCGTCCAGCTCGAGCTGGGCGCCGCCGCCGGCCCGACCCACGCACTGCTCGGTGTGATCGAGCGTGTACAACCGGCCCATGTTGTTGCCGGTGCATACCCAAAGGTGTGCTTGCTGCCGGTTCATCGGCGCTCTCGTTCAAAGGTGATGAGAACCAGGGTCTTCGTGACACGCCGCCTGGGAGTGAAGATTAACAGGCACGCGGACTTGAGACCACGCGACGGACGGCCCATCCCACCCACCTCTGGCCCAGAACCCATCGCCGCCGACAGTCCATTCCGGTGGTCGCCCCTTGTCACGGTCAAACCCCACCGAGGAAGGTCACTCGGGGTTCGGCCGTACCTGTCGGAGAGCCGTACTGTATCCAAGATGTCCTCCGACACCGAGAACGCCGTCACACGATGTTGCGTGCCTGCACTCCTCCTTGAGCAATCTGAGGGCGCGGGGAGCACGGCCCTCCGCGACGCAGGGGCTCGGTCCGGACTCCAGCGCGGGGTGTAGTCGGCGATGCATAGGCGTCAGGCAGACCTTTTCGCGAAGGGGCTCATCGTCTTCGACGTGGCGATCAGCGTCGCCGCCTACCTGACCACGTTCTTCCTCCGCCAGCAGCTGGCGCTGGCGGCCAAGATGTCGCCCGGCTTCCCGTCTTGGCTCCAGGTGCCGCTCGTCACCGAGGCGACCTCCTATCACCTCGTGCTCCTGGCGCTCCCGCCGGTCTGGGGCGTCGCCCTCTACCTGTCGGGCTGTACCCAGTTCCGCGGGCGCTACGCCCACATGTTCATGCGGCATGTGCGGGCGGTCGCGGTCGGCCTCGCCATCATGGTGGCCGGGCTCTTCCTCTTCAAGCTGCAGACGGTCGCCCGCTCCTTCGTGGTGGCCTTCGGGGTCGTGAACGTCGTGTTCCTCTCGCTGGGTCGGCTCGCGATCATGGAGACCGCCGCCTTCATCCGCCGCAAGCAGGTCGACGGCCACCGGGTGTTGATCGTCGGGTGCGGGGAGATGGGTTACAACTTCGCGCGCTCCCTCCTCACGGATCGCACCTTCAACGTGCGGCTGCTGGGCCACGTGTGCGTCCCGAATGACGTCGACGATCCGCGCATCGAGGCCCCCATACTGGGGAAGATGGCCCAGCTCGACGAGGTGCTCGACAACGACGCCGTCGACGAGGTCGTGTTCGCGATCGGGGACGTCGATCAGGAGCTCCTCGCCAACGCGCTCCACTTCTGCGACGAGCGCGGCGTCGACGTGCTCCTGCCGCTGCCGCCGGCGCTGCCTGCCCGTGCCCGGGTCGAGATCGCGAACGTCGAAGGCTTCGACGTCCCACTGCTCGGGCTCCGCCGCACGCCGAGCGGAGAGGCCCGCCTCTTCTTCAAGCGGCTGCTCGACCTGGCCACGGTCTCCATCCTGATCCTGCTCAGCTCGCCCGTGATGTTCCTGGTCGCCCTCGCGATCCGTCTCGAGTCGAAGGGGCCGATCCTGTTCCGCCAGACGCGCTGTGGTCGCAACGGACGGACCTTTACGATGCTGAAGTTCCGCTCGATGGTGGCCGACGCCGAGGCGCAGAAGATGAAGCTCCTGCACCTGAACGAGATGAGCGGGCCCGTCTTCAAGATCCGGCGCGATCCGCGGATCACCCGCGTGGGGGCGTTCATCCGCAAGACCAGCCTCGACGAGCTCCCGCAGTTCTTCAACATCTTCCTCGGCGACATGAGCCTGGTGGGCCCGCGCCCGCCGATCCCCTCCGAGGTCGAGCAGTACAAGCCGTGGCAACGGCGCCGCCTCTCCGTGAAGCCGGGTCTCACCGGCTTGTGGCAGGTCTCGGGCAGGAACAACATCGACTTCGAGGAGTGGATGAAGCTGGACCTTCGCTACATCGACGAGTGGTCGCTCTGGCTGGACCTCAAGATCCTGCTGCGCACGTTGCCGGCCGTCTTTTCCAAGTCCGGCGCCAGCTGACCGATGCGCCCGGGCAACGTCCCCCAGATCCACGGGCTCGGCGCCGTCGCGATCGGGCGAAACGAAGGCGAACGCTTGCGCCGCTGTCTCGTCTCGTTGATCGAGCGCGTGGAGCACACGGTGTACGTCGACTCGGGATCGACCGACGGGAGCGTCGAGCTGGCACGGTCGCTGGGGGTCGCGGTGGTCGCCCTGGATCTCTCGGTGCCGTTCACCGCGGCGCGCGCCCGGAACGAGGGGTGGACCGCGCTCCGCCGCGTGCATCCGGACCTCGAATACGTTCAGTTCGTCGACGGCGACTGCGAGGTGGTGGAGGGCTGGCTCGAAACCGCGCACGCGACCCTGGCCGGCCGTCCCCAGCTGGGCGTGGTGTGCGGGCGCCGCCGGGAGCGCTTCCCGGAGGCGTCGATCTACAACCGGCTGGCGGACATCGAGTGGGACACGCCCGTCGGAGAGGCCGACGCCTGCGGCGGTGATGCGATGATGCGGCTGGCCGCGCTGGTGGAGGTGGGCGGATTCGATCCCACCGTGATCGCCGGCGAGGAGCCGGAGCTCTGCGTGCGGCTCCGCCGGGCCGGTTGGCGGATCGAGCGGCTCGGCACCGAGATGACGCTGCACGACGCCGCGATGAGCCACTTCTCCCAGTGGTGGCGGCGCGCGCTGCGGGCCGGCCACTCCTTCGCCGAGGGCGCGCATCGTCACGGTGGTGCGCCCGAGCGTCACTGGGTGAGGGAGTCGCGGCGGATTCTGGCTTTACGGGGCGGTGCTCCCGGTGCTCGCGATCGGCGGTGCGCTCCCGACCTTCGGGCTCAGCCTGGGGCTCTTCGCAGGCTACCCGGTCAGCGCCTATCGGGCGTATCGAGCGGCCCGCCGGCGCGGCCGCTCCGAGGAGGAGGCCATCCTGTACGGGATCGCGTGCACCGTGGGAAAGTTTCCCGAGGCGTTCGGCGCCGCGCGCTTTCATTGGGGACGGACGGTGGGACGAAGATCCGGCTTGATCGAGTACAAGAGGTGAGGTGGGACCCACCGTGCTCCTGAACGCGGTCCGCATCACCAACGTCTCCATGAACGAGGCGCTGGCGATGATCGAGGCGGCGGTGCGGACGGGCGAGCGGCGCTGCGGCTTCTTCGTCAACGCCGATTGCATGAACATCAGCGCCCGCGATCCCGATTACCACCGGATCCTCGGCCGCGAGGACGCCTGGGTCTTCGGTGACGGCGCGGGGATCCGGCTGGCCGGCGCCATCAGCCGCCAGCCGTTGCGCGACAACGTCAACGGCACCGACATGTTCCCGCTGCTCTGCAACCGATGCGCCTCGAACGGGCAGCGGCTCTTTCTCCTGGGCGCCCGCCCGCAGGTGGCGGACGATGTCGCGCGACGCATGTCCGCTCTCCACCCCGGCCTCCAGATCGCCGGCACACATCACGGTTATTTCGCGCACGAGGACTGTGAGGGCGTGCTCGACGCGATCAACACCTCCGGCGCCGACATCGTGCTGGTGGCCTTCGGAGCTCCCCTCCAGGAGCGGTTCATCGCCCGACATCGCGAGCGACTGCGCGCGCCGGTGGTGATGGGCGTCGGCGGGCTCTTCGACTTCTACTCGGGCCGGATCCCGCGAGCGCCACGGCTGGTCCGCGACGTCTCTCTCGAGTGGGCCTGGCGCCTGGCGATGGAGCCGCGGCGGATGTGGCGCCGCTACCTGGTGGGCAACTTCACGTTCATCGGGCGCGTCCTGTGGTGGGAGCTGGGACGGAGGAACGTCCGGTGAGCATGCTGCTCTACCCGATCGAGCTCGGCCTCCTGGTCTTGACCGGGCTCCTCGCCATCCCCAGCCTCGTCTTCTTCTTCGAGTGCACCGCCTCGCTGCTACCGGAGCCGCGGACGAAGGAGGAGGGCGAGGCGAGCGAGCCGAGCACGGTCATCGTGGTCCCGGCGCACGACGAGGCTGCCGGGATCGCGGCGACGCTCGAGTCGCTCGACAAGGCGCGCGGGGAGAAGCAGCGCATCCTGGTGGTGGCGGACAACTGCACCGACGATACGGCTGGCATCGCCCGCGCGAGCGGCGCCGAATCGATCGAGCGGACCGACCAGGAGCACCGCGGCAAAGGCCACGCGATCGTGTTCGCGCTCGATCACCTCGCTGCCGATCCGCCCGAGGTCGTGATCATCGTCGACGCCGACTGCCGGGCCGGCGAGGGAGCGATGCGGACGCTGGCGCGGCGCGCCCACGAGACGGATCGCCCGGTGCAGGCCGACTACGTGATGGGCCCGCCGGCGAAGCACACCCCGATGAGCGTGGTCTCGGGCCTCGCCGTGCTGGTGAAGAACAAGGTCCGGCCGGCCGGACTCCGCAAGCTCGGGCTGCCCTGCCACCTCACCGGCAGCGGGATGGCGTTCCCGTGGGACGTGATCCGGAAGGCGCCGCCGACCGAGTCGTATCTGGTCGAGGACATGCTGATCGGCATCGAGCTGGCGCACCTCGGCCATCCGCCCCTCTCCTGCGCCGAAGCCGAGGTCACCAGCGAGCTCCCCGAGCGCGACGAGGCCGCGCAGGGCCAGCGCCGCCGCTGGGAGCATGGCCACCTCTCGACGCTGTTCGACCGCGGCCCGCGCCTCGTGCTGCAGGGCGTCCTCCGCGGCGACCTCGATCTGCTGGCGATGGGGTTCGACCTGCTGGTCCCTCCGATGGCCCTCCAGGTGATGCTGTTGATCGCCGCCGTCGGGCTGTCGTTCGGGGGCTGGGCGATCGGCTTGTCGTACCTGCCGCTCACGACCGCGGCCTTCTCGCTGTCGCTGGTCGCGGTTGCCGTGATGGTCGCGTGGCTCGCCTACGGGCGAAAGACGCTCCCGTTTCGCTATCTGGCCTTCGTCCCGTTGTATCTGGTGTGGAAGATACCGCTGTATCTCGCGTTCTTCTTTCGGAGAAAGCAGCGCACCTGGGAACGCACCGAGCGCAAGGCTGAGCCTAAAGGCTAACCAGACTCCACGTCCCGGGGACAGGACAGCACGAAGGAAGAAAATGGGCCCGGGCTCTGCTGGGCTCCAACCGTCGACAGTCCACGGTTGACAGTCGACAGATTCGGACGCGGTTTCGAGTTGGTTGCGCGGGTCAGCCGGGCGTCTATTGGATGCCGGTGTACGAAGTGCTCGAGGGGGCTATCGACATGGTGATCGGCAACGCGCACCACATGAGCAAGGCGGTCTACGCCCGCAGGAAGAGTATCGTCGAACCGGCGCTCGGACAGATCAAAGCGGCACGAGGATTCCGCCGGTTCTCGCTCCGCTCCTTCTTCAAGGTACGAGCCGAGTGGACGCTCGTCTGCCTCACCCACAACCTGCTCAAGCTCTACCGATCGAAGCTCGCGACTGTCGCGAGCGTCTGACTCAAGGCAGCCATCTTCAGATCGGGACCCGGACCGGGACCGGGACCCGGACCGGGGTCGCGTGAGCGCTTACGCGCTCCACGCTCCTAGCGAGGCTGCCTCAAACGCTCGACCCTTGTGCGGGATCTGTAGAGCATCCGGCTGATCTCGTCGATCTCGCTTGCTGACCCGCCCAGGGACGCAAGATCGCGCTCTTCATGACCACTGATCTTGCTGTCGGCTCGCACCTGAAGACTGCGAGCCCCAGCGGTCGCCCGAAGACTCCTAGCGATCCAGCTTCCCCGCGTGGCGGACGTCCTTGCCCTTCACCATGAAGATCACCTGCTCGGCGAGGTTCGTGCTGTGATCGGCCATCCGCTCGAGCCACTTGGCGACCGACTGGACGTGGATGCCGCGCTCGACGGTGGTCGAGTCCTTGATCATGACGGCGAGGACGTCGCGGAAGACGCGGGTGTAGAGCTGATCGACCTCGGCGTCGCGGGCGATGACCTGCTGCGCGCGGTCGGCGTCGGCAGCGACGAAGGCGTCGATGGACTCGCGGACCATCGACTCCACGATCTCGGCCATGCGCGGGATGTCTTCCCAGGGCTTGAGCTGCGGCACCGTAGAAAGATCGATGGCGCGCTCACAGATGTTGACCGCGAGGTCGCCGATGCGTTCGAGGTCGGTGACCATCTTGAGCGCGAGCGTGACGAAGCGGAGGTCGGAGGCCATCGGCTGGCGCTTCGCGAGGATGATCAGGCAGAGCTCGTCGATGGCGAGCTCGGCTCGGTTGACCTTGTGGTCGGACTCGATGGTGGCGCGCGCGAGATCGGGATCGCGCTCGATCAGCGCCTTGACCGAGTCGGCGATCATCTGCTCGACCCGGCCCGCCATCAGCAGCAGACCCTCGCGGAGCCCCCGGAGCTGATTCTCGTACTCTCGGTCGGTGTGGCTCTTGCGCATGGATCAGCCGAACTTGCCGGTGATGTAGTCCTCGGTTCTCGAATCCCCCGGCGAGGTGAAGATGCGATCGGTCTCAGCGTACTCGACAAGCTCACCGGAAAGGAAGAAAGCGGTCCGCTGCGACACGCGTGCGGCCTGCTGCATGTTGTGGGTGACGACGATGATCGTGTAGCGCTCTTTCAGTTGATGGATGAGGTCTTCGATCCGCGCGGTGGCCACCGGGTCGAGGGCGGAGCAGGGCTCGTCCATGAGGAGCACCTCGGGCTCGACGGCGAGGGCCCGGGCGATGCAGAGCCGCTGTTGCTGTCCGCCCGAGAGCCCAATGCCTGGATTTTCCAGTCGATCTTTGACCTCTTCCCACAGGGCGGCCTGCTCGAGCGCCCGCTCGAGGATGCCGTCGGCGGAGGCGCGGTCGAGGCGGCCGGTGAGGCGGAGACCGGCCAGGACGTTGTCCCGGATCGACATCGTCGGAAACGGGTTCGGTTTCTGGAAGACCATCCCGACCCGGCGGCGGAGCTGGACCGGGTGGACGTTCGGCCCGTAGACGTCCTCGCCGTCCAAGAGGACCCGGCCCTCGATGCGGGCGCCCGGGACGATCTCGTGCATACGGTTGAGGCAGCGGATGAACGTCGACTTGCCGCAGCCGGACGGACCGATGATCGCCGTGACCTCGCACGCGGGGATCGCCAGATTGATCCCGCGCAAGACCTCATGCGATCCGAACCATGCGCGCACGTGCTCGGTGTCGACCTTCACTCGGTGGTCCTCCGCTGGAGTCGACTCCGGACGACGATCGCGGCCAGGTTGAGCAGGAGCATCAGCAGCAGCAGGACGATGATCCCGGCGGCGGCGTTCTGGAGGAAGGCCCGCTGCGGGCGCGAGACCCAGTTGAAGATCTGGATCGGGAGCGCCGTGAACGGCGAGGTCGGGCCGTTCGGCAGGAACGTGACGTAAGCGAGCGCGCCGACCACGATCAGCGGCGCAGTCTCCCCGATCGCGCGAGAGGTGGCGAGGATCGCACCGGTGAGGATGCCCGGCAGCGCCATCGGAAGGACCACGCGGCGGATCGTCTGCCAGCGGGTTGCGCCCAGCGCATAGCAGGCCTCGCGGATCCCCAGCGGGACGCTCCGGAGAGCCTCGCGGGAGGCGATGATCACGAGAGGCAGGACCAGCAACGCCATGGTGAAGGCGCCGGCGAGTAGGCTGCGACCCATTCCGAGCGTCCGCACGAAGACCCCCAGTCCGAGCAGGCCGTAGATGATCGAGGGGACGCCGGCGAGGTTCGCGATGTTGATCTCGATGAGGCTCGCGAGGCGGCCCCGCTGGCCGTACTCCTCGAGGTAGATGGCGGCGCCCACGCCGATCGGCAGCGCGACCGCGGCGGTCATTGCGATCAGGTAGGCGCTGCCCACCAAGCCGGGCAGGATCCCGGCGAGCGCCGCGCGGCGCGACGGGAACCCGAGGATGAACGAGAGATCGAGCCGGCCGGCGGCGTCGATGAGGAGGTGGCCGACGAGGATCGCGAGCACCGCCAGCGGCAGCAGTACGGCGAACAAGCAGAGCCCGATGAAGACGCGCTCGGATCTCACGCGGCGGCCCGGAAGCGGCTTCGGAGTCGCTGGCTCATCAGGTTCATGGCGAAGGTCAGGACGAAGAGCGCGGTCCCCACGACGAAGATGGTGCGGTACTCGAGCGAGCCGGCGGGCGTGTCGCCGAGACTGACCTGGACGATGTAGGCGGTCATCGTCTCCACCGGAACGCGGGGATCGAGCGTCAGCCGCGGCTGCTGGCCCGCGGCGATCGCCACGATCATCGTCTCGCCGATCGCGCGCGAGATCGCCAGGATCACGGAGGCCGCGATCCCCGAGAGCGCCGACGGCAGGACCACGCGGAAGATCGCGGGCAGCCGTCCCGAGCCCAGCGCGTAGGCGGCCTCCCGGAGGCTGTTGGGGACGGAGAAGAGCGCGTCCTCTCCGAGCGAGGAGATCATCGGAATGATCATCGATCCCCATGACCAGGCCGGCGCTGAGCGAGTTGAAGCCCGCCAGACCCGGGATCACCTTCTGGAGCAGCGGCGTCACCAGCACGAGCGCAAAGTAGCCGAACACGATCGTCGGCACGCCCGCCAGGACCTCGAGGGCCGGCTTGAGGATCCGGCGGAGGTGCTGGGGGGCAAACTCGCTGAGGTAGATGGCCGCCAAGAGCCCGCAGGGGAGAGCCACCGCGATCGCGATCGCCGAGGTGAGGAACGTGCCCGCGACCAGGGGCCAGATCCCGAAGTGCTTGTCCGCGAACAGCGGTGTCCACTCGGTGTCGCCGAGGAAGGCGAACAGCGGGACCTCGGCGAAGAACTCGTACGTCTCGAAGGCGAGCACGCCCAGGATTCCGGCGGTGGTGAGGATCGAGACCAGGCCGCAGGCGAGCAGCGCCAGCTCGATCAGACGCTCGCGCCCGCTACTTCCGGGCAAGCAGCGCCTCGACAGTCACGCCGACCTTCGCGCCGCCGCCGTCGAACACCGAGCCGGTGATCCGGTCGTGGAGACGCCGGCGAACGAGCGTGTACGCGCGGTCGGGGAGGGGAAGGTATCCGACCTCGGCGACCAGCTCGCGCGCGTGGTCGAGGTAGAAGTCGGCAAAGGCCTGGACCTCGGGACGCTCGACCGCGCTTCGCTTCACGTAGATGAACAGGGGGCGCGAGAGCGGCTGATACGTGCCGTTCGCGACGGTGACCTTCGAGGGCGCGATCGGGCCCTCGCCGTCGTCCGCGCGGCCGTCGTCGATCGGGACCAGCTTCAGCCGGTCCTGGTTCTCGAAGTAGTACGCGAACCCGAAGAACCCGAGCGCCAGCGGGTCGGTCGAGATCCCCTGGACCAGCATGTTGTCGTCTTCGCTCGAGGTGTAGTCGCCGCGGCTCGAGTGCTCGGTGCCGACGATCGCCTCGGTGAAATAGTCGTAGGTTCCAGAGTCGACGCCGGGCCCGAACAGGTGGATCTCGCGGTCGGGCCAGCCGGTCCGCACCTGGGACCAGCGCGTGACCTTTCGCTGCGCGTCGGGCTCCCACAACGTCTTCAGCTCGCCGACCGTCAGGTGATCGACCCAGTCGTTCTTCGCGTGCACGACCAGCGCCAGGCCGTCGTAAGCGATCGGGAGCTCGATGTACTCGATGCCACTCTTCCGACAAAGCTCGACCTCGCTCGGCTCGATCGGGCGGGAGGCGCCGGAGATCGCCGTCTCGCCGCCGCAAAACTTCTTGAACCCGCCGCCGGTCCCCGAGACCCCGACGGTCACCCGCTCCGCACCGGTCTTCTGGAACTCCTCGGCGACCGCCTCGGTGATGGGATAGACGGTGCTGGATCCGTCGATGGCGATCACCGCGCCCGGGTGGCTCTTGCAGCCTACGAAGACGGAGGCGCTCGAGAGGATGAGGAGGGAGAGCGCCTTCATGCGTCGGTTGTGACTTCCTCGGGTGACAGAGAGGTGACAGCGGGGCGAATTCTGACCCAGAAGATCGAACCCTTGGGCGTGGCGGATTCGAAGCCGACCGTGCCGCCCATGGCGTTGGCGAGGTGCTTGACGATCGAGAGCCCGAGGCCGGTCCCACCGACCTCGCGCGATCGCCCCGGATCGACGCGATAAAAGCGCTCGAAGATCCGCGTGCGATGCCTCGGTTCGACGCCGGGACCGTCGTCCTCGACCTCGATGTGGACGCCGCCGTCGCTCGATCGGCCGCGCACGACCACGCGCCCGGCCGCGGGCGTATACTTCACGGCGTTCTCGAGCAGGTTGGTGAGCACGTGCTCGAGCGCCTGGGGATCGGCCTCGGCCTGCAGATCCTTCGGCACCTCGATCTCGACGCGGATGCCTTTCCCCTGCGCCGGCTCGGCGACGCTCTCGACGGCGTGGCGAACGATCGGCTCCAGGGAGGTGGGACCGAGCTGGAGCTCGTACTCACCGGCCTCCATGCGAGACAGGTCGAGGAGATCGGCGATGATCCGGGAGAGACGCTCGGCGTTGCGATGCACGGCGTCGAGGAAGGCGCGCGCGTGCTTGGGATCGTCGAGGGCGCCACCGAGCAGAGTCTCGGCGTTCGCGCGGATCACCGCGACCGGCGTGCGCAGCTCGTGCGACACGTTGGCCACGAAGTCCCGGCGGACGGCCTCCAGCCGGCGCATCTCCGTGACATCGTGGAGCACCACCACGCACCCGCCGCTGGTGCGGAGCGGCGCCGCGCGTGCACCCAGCGTGCGCTTGTCGCCGAGGCTGAACTCACAGAATGCCCGCGTGTCGGCTCGCGCCACCAGATCGGCCAGCGCCGGGGCGCGCACCGCCTCGAGGAGCGCCTGGCCGGCCGCCGGCGAGATCCCGAGCAGCTCCCGGGCGGCGCGGTTGGCCCGCAGGATCCGCTGGTGCTCGTCCAGCGCCAGCACGCCCTCGGTCATGTCGTCGAGGATCGTCTCCAGGTGATCGCGCTCGGCCACTAGGTCGGCGACGGTGCGCTCCAGCTCCGCGATCACCTGGTTGAAGGAGCCGGCGAGCCGCCCCAGCTCGTCGGTCGACGAGACCGGCACGCGACCCTTGCCGCCGGACGCGATCGAGCGGGCGCTGTCGACCAGCTCCCCGATGGCGCGCCAGGCGAAGTGCGAGGCCAGCCCGCTCATGAAGACCGCGACGGCGAGCCCCAGGAGCGCGCCGAACAGGAGCAGGATCCGGAGGTGACCCACCGCTTCGTCGACCTGGGCCAGCGGTGTCGAGACCCGCACGACTCCGGCGTGCGCCTTGGTGCGATAGGGGACCGCGACGTAGAGCATGTCCGTCCGGATCGTGGTGCTGAAGCGACGGGAGCTCCCGCGGGCCCGGCGCACGGCCTCCTCGACCTCGGGCCGGTGGCCGTGGTTCTCCAGCTCGGCGACACGCTCCGGCGGGAGCGTCGAGTCCCCCAGCACCACGCCGTTCTCTGCGATGACCGTGACGCGGGCCTCCGTCGACGCCCCCAGGCGATCGGCGATCGGATCGATGGCAGCGATGGTGGGCTCGGGATCCGCAACCTCGAGGAGGTCCGTGCCGCTGTTCGCGATGATCGTCAGCTCGGACTCGATCCGGTCCTCGAGCGAGGTGCGCAGGGCGTGCTCCAGATACAGACCGCTGGCCAGCCCCACCGGAAGCATCACGAGCAGCGAGACGACGAAGAGCTTTCCCCGGACGCCGAGCTTCAAGGACGTTCCTCGTCCTGTTGGGCGCGGAAGCGGTAGCCGACGCCCCGGAGCGTCTCGATGTAGTCGCCCGCGGCGCCCAGCTTCTGTCGCAGCCGCTTGACGTGTGTGTCGACGGTCCGGGTGGTGACGTCGGCGGTGATGCCCCAGACGTCGGAGAGCAGCATCTCCCGCGTCTGTACGCGACCACGGCGGTTGATGAAGACGAAGAGCAGCTTGAACTCGAGCGCGGTGAGGATGATCTCCTCCGCGTCGACCCAGACGCGATGACCGCTGGCGTCGATGCGCAGCTTGCCGAAGGCGACCTCGCTGGTCTCGGCGGGCGCCGGGGGTTGCGAGCGCCTCCGGATCGCGCGCACCCGTAGCAGGAGCTCGCGCACCGAGAATGGCTTGACCACGTAGTCATCGGCGCCGACCTCGAAGCCGACCACGCGATCGATCTCCTCGCCCTTGGCCGTCAGCATCACCACCGGGACGTGGCGCGTGCAATCGTTCATCTTGAGGTGTCGGCAGACCTCGGTGCCCGAAACGTCCGGCAGCATCAGGTCGAGCAGCACCAGATCGGGGAGCCGTCCGCGCGAGACCATCTCGATGGCCTGCGCGCCGTCGCGTGCGACCTCGGTCTCGTAGCCCTCGCGTTCGAGGTTGTAGGCGAGCGTGTCGGCGAGATCCTGCTCGTCCTCGACGATGAGGATCAGGTCCGACATGGCCTCCCCTTATGTCTAGGAGCCTCGGCTGTCCAGCATCGCCTTGAGCGCATAGGCCTCGCGGCACAGGCCCTTGATCTCCTGGTCCAGGCGGTCCCGCTGCTTCCCAGGCTTCACGTCCATCAGGCGGGCCAGGGCGGCGGCGCAGTGCTCGCTCAACGGCCCGGACTCGTCGGCCTTTTCGGCCTTGGCGGCCTCGCGGAGGTGGAACTGCACCGTGGCGATCGCGGCCGGACCCTCGCAGAAGGCGGTCGCGCTCTTGAGCAGCTTCTTCGTCTTCTTGTCCTTCCTCTTGGACTCGCCCACCACGCGCGCGGTGATCCCAATCTTCTTACAAGCCTCCTCCGGATCCCCCTTCTTCTTGGCGGTCTGGACCGCCTTCTTGAAGTCCGCCTTGAGCGACGACGCGGTGAACATCCGCTTCATCGTGGGCGACAGCTCCGGCATCGGTGGCTCGGGCTCGGCGGCCTTCTTCATCAGCTTCCGGGACTCGATCGCCTCCGGACAGAACGAGTCGAGCTGCTGGGCGAACTGCTGGAGCTTCACGTCGGACGCGTTCGCTGCCAGCCGCTCGGCGACCTTGGGCTCGAGCTCGATACATTGATCTCGCCGTTTCGCGCTGTCGCCCGCGCGCTTCGTCTGCACAATCTCGGCGAAGGCGGCTTCGAGCTCCTTGAGGTCGCTCTTGCCTTTGTCCATCTGGGCCGCCTCGCCCGCCGCGTCGACCGCCTCGCTCGGCTTCTCCTTGGCCTCCGAGCACGCGAACGCCAGCAGCCCCATCCACAGGATCGATCTCATCGGCCGCCCTTTTACTGTCACTGAGCGGTGATCGTCACGGTATACGAGTTCACGCAGAGCGGATCGCCGGCGGTGGCGTCGCCCGCCTGGAGAATCCACGTCCCGACGGGGCTTTGCCCGTTGAACGCGGTCAGATCACCCGTGTTCGGGAGGAAGGTGCCGCTCACGGGCGTGTTGGCGGGGATGGCGACGGCGCTCTGATCGAAGGTCACTGTCACCGGGGAGATCGCGACGCCCCCGGACCAGGTGCCGGGCGGGGCCAGCACCACCTGGGTATTCGTGGGGCCCTGGATCCGGAAGCTGGTCTCCGCGTGGTAGGCGTCTGCGCTGGCCGGGGCGGCGCAGCTGCCGTCGGTCTTGAGGAAGTTGATGGTGACGTCGACATCCGTGATGACGGCCCCCGGCGGGAAGGCGCCGGCGGCGAAGTCGACCATCCCCACGTTGACGCCGAAGGGAGGCGTCGCGTCCACGCTCACGGTGGGGCCGGGCCAGGTCCCGCTCACGGTGACGATGCCGAGCTCGACCAGCAGGGTCGCGGTGCCCGACACCGCGGTGGGTACGTGCCGGGCCGTGACGGTGACCGTCCCCACGGCGACGCCGGTGGCGACGCCCCGGGATCCCTCGACGTTGCTGATGGTCGCCGGGCTGCTGGACACGCTCCACGTCACGGAGTTCGTCACGATGTAACGCGCGCCGTTGGAGAAGGACCCGATCGCGGTGAAGGCCACGGTGTCGCCGATGTCAACGGTCGTGCTGGGCGGCTGCACGCCGATCGCGTTCAGCGTGATCCCACCGGAGACGGTCATGGTCGCCGACTGTCCCGACGCGGCGCTGCCGATCCCGGTACCCGGGTCGACCGCCGAGATGGTGGCGACGCCGGCCGCGAGACCCGTGCCCACGCCGCGCGAGCCGGTGGCGTTGCTCATGTGAACGGCCGTGGTGTTGTCGGAGCCCCAGCTCACCAGCGTGGTGAGGTCCTGCGTGGCTCCGTTGTCGTACGAGCCCACCGCGATGAACTGGACGTCCGCCCCCACGGGTACGGTGGTGGAGGTCATCACCGCGAGCGACACGAGGTTGGCGATCGAGACGTTCACGTTCGCCGACTGGTTGCTGGTCGTGCTGCTCACCTGCGTCGCCGGATCGGTCGCCGAGATCACGGCGCTGCCCGACTGCTGTGCGGTCGCCAGGCCGCCGGGGGCGATCGTGATCGCGGGGGAGCTGCTGTCCCAGACCACCGTCTGCGTGATGACCTGCTGCGAGTCGTCCGTGTAGTGCCCGGTCGCGGTGAACTGCTGCGTGCCGCCGACCACCATGGTGCGCGTCGGGGGCGTCACCGCGATCGAGGTGAGCGCCGGCGGCGTGATGGTCAGCTGCGCCGACTGGTTGGCGTCGTCGCTGCTCAACCCGCTCGGCGGATCGAACGCGGAGATCGTGGTGGCACCGACGGCCACGCTGGTGACGAGACCCGCGGCGTCGATGGTGGCCGCGCCGACGTTCGACGAGTCCCAGAGGACGCGCGCGCTGAGGTCGGCGCTCGAGTTGTCGGAGTAGAGGCCGATCGCGCGGTACTGCTGCGTGAGCCCGAGGGCCAGGTTGGTCTGCGGCGGCAGGATCACGATGCTCTGGAGCCGGGCGGGGAGGATGGTGAGCACCCCGGAGGTGTGGGTGTCCTCGCTGCTCTTGCCGCTGGTCGGCTCGACCACGGAGAGCGTGGTCGTGCCGGGCCCGACGGTCGTGATCTCGCCCTGGGCGCCCGGAGTATTGCTCACGGTGGCGACGCTGGGATCGGAGGAGGACCAGGTGACGGCGGCGGTCAGATCGCGGGTGGCGCCGTCGGTGTAGTCGGCGGTGGCGTGGAAGCTGATGCGCTCACCCTGTCCGATCACCGCGGACGTGGGGGTGACGGTGAGCGTCAGGATCGCGGCGGGCACCACGCGAAGCGAGACCGAGGCGTGGACGCCGGAGTCGACGTGCGTGGCGGTGATCGAGGTGAGTCCCGCGGTGAGCGCGCTGGCGAGCCCGGCCGCGTCGATGGAGGCGATGGCCTCGCTCGAGGACGACCATTGCGCGGTGGCGGTGATGTCGGCGTCGGTGCCGTCGGCGTAGTGGGCCATGGCCGTGAACTGCTGCGTGCTCCCGACGGGTACCTGGACGGTGGCCGGCTCGACGGTGATCGACATGGGAGCGCGCGCGGAGACCGTGATCACCGCCGGGGTCGCCTGCATTCCGCTCGTCGGATCCGTGGCGGAGATCGACGCGACGCCTCGGGCGACGGCGGTGACCAACCCGCTCGCCACGCTGGCGACTGTCTCGTCCGTGGTGGTCCAGTCGACGGCGGTCGTGACGTCCATGGTCGTCCCGTCCTCGAAGTGGGCCATCGCGCGGATCTGGACCGTGGCGCCCTCGTCGATCGTCGCGGTGGTGGGGTCGATGGTGAGCCCGGTGATCTGTCCGGCGGCGACGACGACGTTCGCGGAGGCGGTCTGATCGTCGAGGGCGGCCTCGATCTTGGTGGTGCCGGCGGCGACGGCGGTGACCACGCCGTTGACCACGGTGGCGACGGTCTCGTCGCTCGAGCTCCACGCGACGCTGGCCGTGATGTCCTTGGTGGTGCCGTCGCTGTACGCACCGCTCGCCGTGAAGGTGGCGGTGGCGTCGCGCTCGAGCATCGCGCTTCCGGGCGACAGCGTGATGCTCTCGAGGGTGGTCTGCCCCGGCGGGGGTTGGCGCCGATCGTTGGAGCAGGCGAAGAGGAGGGTCGGGATCAGGAGATAGAGCACGCTCCGCATGGCGGAGCAGGCTATCAGAAGTGCACGCCGATATTCACGAGAACTCCGACCCCCATCCCCCAACAGGCGCCGTCGGCCTGGCCGGCGCGCTCCCGGGCGGCCTCGAGGGTCTGTATTCTGTCGTTCTCGAGGAGACGGCGGATCGACACGCCCGGCCGCGCCATCGCCAGCGCGTCGACGGCCACCACCGCCCCCACCGAGAGGGCGGGCCACATCAGATAGTCCAGGCCGAGCCGGGCGGAGGCGAACAGCCCGTCGCTGTCGAGCCCGTCGTCGAGGCCCCGGAACATCCTCCGGGCGGTGCCGACGGTCGCGTAGCCGAACCCCAACCCGAGGTACGGCTCGAAGCGCGCGAGGGGGATCCGGAAGCCGAGCTCGGGCCCGACGCGCCACAACCAGCCTTGCGCGAGGTGGGTCGCCTTCCCCCGGAGACCGAGCGTTACGAAGTAGAGGCGGCCTCCCAGGCCGAGCGAGAGCGCGGGGCCGCCCGCGCTGGAGGGCTGGACCTCGGCGTCGAGGCCCTCGGTGTCGACGGCGAGCGTCTTCAGCCAGAGGTGGTCGTAGCCGGACTGAGCGTCGGCCCAGACCCACGTCGACGCGCGCGCCCCTGTGGGGCAGAAGATCGCGAGGGCCGAGGCGACGAGGGCGACTTTCGCATGCATCGATCCTGCGGAGAGGGTGCAAGCGCAGGACCACCGGCACGCGAATTTGCTTCGCGTCGAGGCGACCTAGGAGCGTGTAGCCGGGTCGAATCGACAGCTGGCACTTCGCGCGAAACTGGTGCTGAGCAGTTCCACTGGCGCGACCGATGCGGCGGTGGCGCGAACCATCACGTGTCTCACACACGTTCGTCTGTGGAGAAGGCGGTTTGCGGAGTGCGTCTCGAGGGGCTGTACGACCAGCCTCGCGTCGGCGCTCCGCGAAAGATCAGTGATGATCAGGTTGAAGAGATCGTGGTGCAAACGCTGGAAACGACGCCGAAGGGCCGTACGCTTGGAGCACGCGGAAGATGGCAAAGAATGCCGGGGTGAGCGCCAGTAGCGTCGGACGGATCTGGCGGGCGCTGGCCTCAAGCCCACGTCGTTCGCGGTTTCAAGTTGTCGAACGATCCGCAGTTCATCTCGAAGATTCGCGACGTCGTCGGTCTGTACATGAGCCGCCCGACAACGCTGTCGTGTTCTCCTTCGACGAGAAGCCGCAGGTCCAGGCGCTGGAGCGTGCTCAACCACCTTCCGATATCTCGGGATGCCCGAGCGACAGACCCACAACTACATCCGCCACGGAACGCTCGACCTCTTCGCCGCCCTCAACGTCGCCACGGGCAAGGTCATCGCGCAGACCAAGGCACGACACCGAGCGAAGGACTTCGTCGCATTCCTCGGGACATCGACAACGCGGTAGAGCCGGAACTTGACGTTCACGTCATCCTCGACAACCTCGCGACGCACAAGACCACAGGTTAAGAGGTGGCTGCTACGCAATCCGCGCTTCCAGCTCCACTTCACACCAACCTATTCCTCATGGCTAAACCTGGTGGAACGGTTCTTCGCACTGCTGACCGAGGAAGCACTCACTCGCGGCTCCACACCAGCGTCCGGTACTTCGCAAGGCATCGTCGACTACGTCGAAGTGCACAACGAAGAAGGCAAGCCCTTCGTATGGACGAAGACGGCCGACGAGATCCTCGACAAGATCATGGATTTCGGCAGACGCACAAAGCAGGTCCACGCGGATAAATGCGCTAGAAATCAGTGATCCAGCTGACTAGGAGCGTGTAGCGCGTAGCGCTACCGCGAGCCCGGTCCGGGTCCCGGTCCCGGTCCCGGTCCCGATGGCGATCATGCAGCCCGGCGTGCGTTCATCGACTTGATGAGGCGCGTGAGCATCTCGACAACGCGCTTGAGCTTGGCTCTGGCGGCTTGGAGCTTCTGCCCGTTGGCGAGTCGGCGCCTCAAGCAGGTGTGGAGTGAGGCGGCGCTTTCGGTGCCAGTGCGAAGTGCCATCCGGTAGAAGCGAGCCTTCTCAGGTGGATTGAACTCTCCGGCGCCCTCGGCGGTGTTGTTCACGATGGAATCGGATGCCCACCGAAGCTGATCGCGGACGTGAGCGTGACCGGGTTGCAGTTCTTGTGCGATCTCTTCAGCGATGTCGGCATACTCGACGGCGAGCTGGTAGACCTCGAGCTTCTCGTGATCGAAAGTGACCATGCAAGCTTGGAGAAAGTCATCCCCACTTCACGACGATCAACGAGTTTCGGCTCGTCCACCTGGAGGCGCTGAAAGCGCTCTTCCTCGAAGTCCTGAAGCTTTGCCAGAAAGCAGGTTTGGTGCGCTCGGACACGTCGCACTCGATGGCTCCAAGGTGCAGGCGAACGCGAGCAAGCACAAGGCGATGACCTACGAGCGGATGGCCGAGGAGGAGAAGCGGCTGTCTCTCGAGATCGAAGAACTGCTGGAGCGAGCGGGCACGATCGACCAAGAGGAAGACGAGCGGCTGGGCGTTGAAGAGACTGAAGAGGCCATCCCAGCGGAGCTCGCTGTGGGTTCCCGCGCTCGGTCCCCACTCGTTTCGCGGGCGAGTTTGTGATGGTCGAGGGCCGGATTCCCGCGGTGCCCGCTGCGGTGAAGCGGTCGGGAATGGTGGCGGGATTCGGGAACGACGGAGACGGGAGGGCGGACGAGCCAGAGGCGAGGACCTTCAGAAGGGGAGATCGTCGATGTCGAGGTGCCCGTCCTCGTCCGGCTCGTAGAGGCGAGCCTCTTCTGCCGCGATACAGCTGATCTCGGGTTCGTAGGCGTCCCAGATCGCGGCCGCGACCTCGCCGAGGACATCAAACAATAGAGTGGCTTGCTCGGCGGTCATCGCCGGCAAGGTGATGGTCGCGTAGAGCTGGGATCGGCAGTGGGGCGGACGACTCTGCATCAGGCGACCTCCGGCGTGGCGGCCTGGACATGCTCGACGGTGACGGTCTTCGCGCGCGCGATCGCAGCCGCGTTGAGCGCATGGTGGGCCAAGGCGTTGACCTTACGCGGCAGGCCGTTCGTGGACTGATAAATCGCTTCCATCGCGGCCGGCTCGAAGAGGGGCAGCTCGCATCCCGCGAGCCGGAGCAGGTGCCCCAGGTAGGGCGGCAGCTCGTCGCGCGTGAGCGCGGCGAGGTGATGGCGGACGATGATGCGCTGCGAGAGGGCTTCGTGGACCGCCATGGAGAGCCGCCTCCGTAGCTCTGCCTGCCCGATGAAGAGCAGACAGAGACGGTTCTCCGAATCCATCTGGTAGTTGGTGAGGAGCCGCAGCTCCTCCAACACATCGCTGCGGAGCCGGTGCGCTTCGTCAATGATCAGCAGTGGGCGGATCTTGGACTCCTGGCAGAGTCGCGTGACCTCGGTGCGGATACAGGTGTGCAGGGCCGCGCGACTCCTCTCGGTGGGCAGGCCCAGCTCCCAAGCGATCATCTTGTAGAGGTCCATGACGTTGCCGGTGGTGAGCGCGACGTAGAAGACGCGAAAGAGGCCCGTGTGCAGCGCGCTGACGACCTTCCGGGTCACGGTGGTCTTGCCTCCGCCTGGCTCTCCGGTGAGCAGGCCGATGCCGCAGAGATCGAGGAGGTAGAGGAGCCGGACTTCCCACTCCTTGGCGCTGGCTGAGATGAAGAGGTCCTCTGCGGCGAGGTCCTTTGCGAACGGGTGACGGGTCAAGGCGAAGTGTCTGCGATACATCAGCGGTCCTCCTGGTCGTCGTTCTGGGCGAGGCGGGCGAGGTCGAGCCCTCGCCGCGGGGGCTCGGTGGTGGCCTTGGAGGGCGGCGCCTCGGCGGCGGGCATCGACTCCAATTCCGCCGAGGGACGGTCCCGGCGGACGAAGCAGTTGGCGTAGGCATCGACGACCTTGGCGGTCTGCACAATCTGCCCCTTGTGCAAGACCTTGATCGGCCGGCCGGGAGTCGACGGGTCGTAGCGGAGCGTGACGGTCTCGTCGACGAGGGCGGCGTCGACCTCGTATCCGATTCCGTTGAGGCTCACGACTCAATCCTTGTGGACCTTGCGTTGAGCCTCGAAGAGGAACAGGTCGTCGAGGTCGAGGCTGGCGCCGTAGCGGACCTCGTCGGCGACCTGCGCCCAGCGGTCGATGGGGGTGTCGCCGTCGAGACCGCGGTGCGGAGCGCGATGGTACTCGCCTTCGACCCAGGCCCACAGCCGGCGATTGAGCGCGTCGAGGCTGCTGAGGTCCTCGGGCCTGAGGTGCGGCAGGAGTTGCATCCGCACAGTTCTGAAAAATCGCTCTTGCTTACCCTTGGCCTGTGGATGGTAGGCGCGCGCGTGGATCAACGTCACGCCGAGCTTGGCGCAGACGAGGGCGAGGTGCTGGGACCGATACGCGGAACCGTTATCGACGAACAAGCGTTTCGGAAGTCCTCTCCGCAAGATGGCCTGCTTCAGACAAGGCAAGAAGGCGGCGGTGCTCTCGGACGCCTGGAAGGCCGCGAAGGGGATGACGCGCGTGGCGTCGTCGAGGAAGGCGATCAGGAAGGTCTTCTTCTTCCTGCGGCCCTCGCAGATCACGGCGGGGCCGTGCATCACGTCGCTCATCCAGAGATCGCCGGCCTTCTGGAAAGCGAACTTGCGGTGGTCCTTGGTGGTCGGGGCGGCGGGCAGCTTCTGCATCAGGCCGTGGCGCGTGAAGAGTCGGTGAACGGTCGACGGAGGTAGCGGTAGATCGAGGGGGATCTTTCCGGAGTCGAGTGCCTCCTTGATGACGGCCTTCACCGTCCAGTCGCGGTGCTCGTCCTTGAGGGCGACGAGGAGGTCCTGAACCTCCTGCGGTATCTTGCGCGAGGTCTCGGCATCGCGCCTGGTCTTGGGGATCAGGGCGTCAAAGCCGCCCTTTCGGTAGAGCTTGAGCCAGTGGCGGATGGTCTCCACGGCGACGCGCCGCCGCAGAGAGTTGGGGATCTCGTAGTCCTTGTCGGCCTTGAAGTGAAGCAGATCGTAGAGGCCGCGGTGTCCCGGCGCGAGGTGGACGAGGTCCCCCAGCACGCTGTGCCGAAACAACGCAATCTCGTGAGCGAGCTTCTTCTTGTGGTCGTCTTCCATCGGTAACTCCTCGGTGTGGGCTCGCGATGTGCGAGCGTCCGAGGACTACCGATGCTTGGTCGGCGGATCTGCGCCCGTGTCGTGTTGGAGCGGCTTTGGACGCGGCCACCGCTGGGCGGGCCGGGGACCGAAACCGAGAGGTGGGGACAGACGCGGCAACCCGCTCGCTGCAATCTCGCGCAGCGCGACCAGGACACACGAGATGTCGAGACGCGCAGCGAGGGAGGTCAGCGTCGGCGCGCAGCCGGCGAGGCGATCAGGCACGAGGCCGATCAGCGCGTTCGCCGAGGCGTACACGAGGGCGAGGCGCCGACGCAGCCATCGCAAGGCACCTTGCACCTCGATATCGGGGCGAAGCCTGGCGGCGACCTCCTCCCAGCTCAGCCCTTGATGGCGACCTGCCTCGGCCTCTCGAACGACATCATCGACTCTGGCGAGCGAGCCCGGTAGCCGCGAGGACAGGCAGTCGGGCAACAGGCTGAAGGTCTGGTGAGCTTGCGGGCAATACCAGCGAGCGACGCGGGTCCCTGGGGGCGTCATCCGCTCGTACGGCGTGTGCCTCGCGAAGTCGCAGCCGCCCTTTGGATGCACAGGGCAGAAGTCCAGCGTTGCGTTCTCCCAGCCTCGCTCGCTAACGTACTCGTCGCTGGACAGCGCCGTCGCGAAGCGAAGCTGCACAGCCTGGCCCGCACGGGGCGAACCGTGGCGGGCCATCTCCTCTCCCGCCTGCCGGTAGCACGACGGCAGGGTGGTGGCTGCGACCAGATGAGCGAAGCCGGGACGGCTCGCTGGCCGCCGGCTCCGCGCTCTCTTACCTACCAGCCCGGATCAGCGCTGAGCTACCATGGGATGGAGGGGGCGGTGGATCACGATACAGTCCGAGACCCAACACTCGCTCGCCGTGAATCCCGCCTTGCCCGCATTCGAGAAGCGAAGGCTGCGCTGGAACAGGATGCCGCCAGGGCTCGCGCGGAGAAATTGCGCAGGCAAGCCGAAGAGCAGCAGAGCAAAGCGGATGATGCTCTTGTGGATCGGGTGGAGCAGAAGCGAGCGAGAACTCGAGCCGAGACGAACCATCCCCATCCCCAGACCCAACTGAACGAAATGATGGATGGCCGCATCATCGCGTTCCTGCAAATGTGGACGGCACACCGAGGCCCAACGCTCAGAGGAACTTCACCGACTCAGACAGCAGGATCATGTTGAAGGAGGGAGCGTACCTCCAGGCCTACAATGCCCAAGTTGTCGTAGATGAGCACGCTCAGGTGATTGTCGCCGAAGGGGTCAGCAACCAGGCACCTGATCAGCAACACCTCGTCCCGATGCTCCGTGATGTGTTCGGCAACTGCGGCGATGCTCCGCGGAAGATGACGGCAGACAACGGCTATCGAGCGCGACCAACATCGAATTCTGCGACAACAATCAGATCGATGCCCACATCGCTGTTGGACGCGAACAGAACCAAGACGCGTCGACTCCGTCCTCATCAGCTTCGGAGCCCACACCTGCCTCGCTCGCTCGCAAGCGAATGCGAGACAAGTTGCAAACGCGCGACGGCAAGGCGGTCTACCCCCGCAGGAAGAGTATCGTCGAACCGGCGCTCGGACAGATCAAAGCGGCACGAGGATTCCGCCGGTTCTCGCTCCGCTCCTTCTTCAAGGTACAAGCCGAGTGGACGCTGGTCTGCCTCACCCACAACCTGCTCAAGCTCTACCGATCGAAGCTCGCGACCGTCGCGAGCGTCTGACTCAAGCCAGCCATCTTCAGATCGGGACCCGGACCGGGACCGGGACCGGGACCCGGACCGGGGTCGCGTGAGCGCTTACGCGCTACACGCTCCTAGGCGGTCAGGGCGAGGGCGCCTTCTGCTCCATGAACACCAGCACGACGCCCACCAGGACCAGCACGAAGCCGGCGAGCTTGGTGGCGGTGAGCGGCTCCTTGAACGAGATCGAGGCGTAGGCGGCGACGATGATCAACCCGAGGCTGGTCATCACCGGATAGCCCACCGAGAGATCGATCCGCGTGAGCGCGAAGGAGTAGCCCGCGAGCGCGACGACGAAGCAGGCGACGCCGAGGATCAGGAGCGGCTGGAGCGCCATGCTGAGCGCGGTCTGGATCGGACCCTGGCCCATCTCGACGTTTCGCATCGCCCCCTTGATCAGGATGTTCGCGGTGGCGTTGAAGATGATGCCGATGACGAGCGCGATGTAGTGCAGCATGACCTCACACGATGCCGAGGCGTCTCGCCTGGGAGGATGCGAAGCGTTGGTTCGGATCGATCTCCGTCTTCATGCGCCTGAAGTCGGGCAGGCGTGGGTACATGGCGGCGAAGCTCTCGCGGTTGGTGAGGGCGTCCTTCGCGAGGTAGAGGCGGCCGTCGTACTTGAGCAGGATGCGATCGAGGTCGCGGGCGAGCTCGGGCAGATCCGGGGTGAAGGGGAGGTCGAGCGCCAGTGTGTGGCCCTCGAACAGGTAGGACAGCGGGCTTCGGTTGGCCGGGCCGCTCGCCTTGAGCACCGAGAGGAACGAGGCTCGCCGGCTCTTCGAGATCCGCTCGAGGATCGCGACCAACCCGGGGAGGGTCGTACGCGGCGGGAAGAGCACCTGGTACTGGACGAAGCCGCGCTTGCCGTAGATCCGGTTCCAGTGGAGCACGCGATCGAGCGGATAGTAGAACGAGTCGTAGTCCACCACGCGCTCGTTGTTGCCCTGGACGCCGTAGAACAGCGTGTTGAAGGCGCGCACGCTCCACTCGTTCAGCAGGAAGTTGGGGAGCTCGAGCGGCACGCTCGCCTTGAAGCTCGAAGCCAGCCGCAGCGGATCCCTGCGGAGGTGCGGAGGGAGATCCTCGGCGCGGCCCTCGTTGGAGAGCATCAGCACCGAGCGACCGAGCGATCGCCCGGTGGCCAAGCAGTCGACCCACGCGACGGAGTAGCGATAGTCGTGGTTGGTCTCGGCGAGGTGGCGCAGCGACTCTTCGAGGTCGTGCGCCTTGATGTAACGGACCGAGAAGTAGGAGGTCTCCACCCGGCGCAGGCGCACCTTGGCGCTGAGGATGATGCCGGTGAGGCCCATGCCACCGACGGTGATCCAGAACAGCGCGCTGGTCTCGCCCTCGGGTTGGAGACGGAGCACGCGACCGTCGGCGAGCATCAGCTCGATCTCGTCCACGTGCGTGCCGAAGGAGCCGTCGACGTGGTGGTTCTTGCCGTGGATATCGGCCGCGATGGCGCCGCCGATGGTGACGTGCTTGGTCCCGGGCGTCACCGGGACGACCCAGCCGCGCGGAAGCAGATGCTGGATGATCTCCTCGATCGAGACGCCCGCTTCGCACTCGAGCACGCCGGTCTTCTCGTCGAACGAGAGGAACCGGTTGAACCGCGTCTGCACGATGACGCCGCGTCCGCCGTTGATCGCGGAGTCGCCGTACGCACGCCCTAGGCCCCGCGGGATGTAGTCGGCGGAGCGCCCCGAGGTGATCAGGTCGCGGAGCTGATCGAGGGTGTCGGGCCGGCTCACCAGGCACCGCTCGATCGGATGGTTGCCCCATCCACCGATCAGCTGCTCCATGAACGCCACGGTCACCTCGCCACCGCGGTCGAGCTGGTGCCGGTCTTCTTGCGCTCGAGCACACCCAGGTTGTGCTCGTAGTCGGCGACCACGACCTCGAAGTTCTCGTCGATGCGCGGCATCGTGCGCCAGTCGAGCATCCCCAGCCAATCCGCGAGGTAGACGATCTGGGTCTCGTCCACCACGTAGTCCGCGATCCGGCTCTCCACCAACGCGTTGTACGCGAGTGGGTTCACCTTTCCGTCCAGGTTGATGGTCCGATCGTGAAAATATCCGAGGGTGCCGGTCTGGATGGCGCCCACCCAGGTGGTGTCGGGGACGTGCTCGTCGACCCATCGCACCACCTGGAAGTGCATGTGGGCCTTGCCCTTGTCGTAGGCGCGCAGGTGGAGGCCGATCACGACGACCACCACCAGGGCGGGGAGGGCGATCGCCAGGGGTCGGCTGAACTTGAGCAGCCGATGGTGGACGCGGAGGACCACCGCGGACCAGGCCAGGGCGATCAACGGCGAGAGCGGAAACATGTAGCGGGAGACGAACCAGTGGGCCCCGAAGAAGAGGCCGTAGAAGACGACCAGGCCCGCACCGAAGATCGAGGTGAGGACGATCAGCGCCCGCTCGGCCGGCTTGGCGCGCGCCCAGATGAGCAGGAAGAGCGGCGTCAGCAGCACCAAGAAGATCGAGGTGGCGATCACCGTGGGTGCCTGCAGCTGGAAGGTCTCAGGGATCGGGATCAGCACGCCGGCGTATTCGGTGAGGACCGGCGGCAGGTAGTAGAGGTTGGAGGCGAACGTACCGGTGAGGCTCTCGGCGCGGCCGCTCACCGGCATGATGTGGCCGAAGTTGAGGTAGTTGTACGCGAGCCAGGGGAGCGCCACCAGGATCGAGACCGAGCCGAAGACGAGCGCGCGGCGGAAGCGCTTCTCGACGGCGTCGAGGCCGTAGTCGAGCCCGCAGTAGAGGTGGACCAGGCAGGCGGCCAGGATCAGAAAGACGGCGTCGTTGCGAACCCAGAAGGCCGCCCCGAGCAGCACTCCGACCGCCGCGCACTTCGGATAAGACCAGAGCGTCTCGCGACGGTGATCCGGCTCGATGAAGGCCATCGCGACCGCAATCGTGACCACGCCATATAGGCCGGTCTCGAGGCAGTTCATCGAGTGCGGCGCCACCAGGGAGCTGGCGTACCAGGCAGAGGCCGCCAGCAGGCTGATCTCGCGCTTGGTCTGGCGGCGCTGGAAGACCGCGAGGCCGAGCCGGTAGAGGAGGTACGCGGCCAGCCCGCTCCCGACGAGCTCGACCATCTGTGCGAGAAGTACGCCGATCGTCTTGCTTCCGGCGCTCGCGAGGAAGCACAGCGTCCAGATCAGCGTGACGAGCGGCTGGGTACCGTTGGTCGCGATCGTCCCGTCGGCGACCGAGAAGCCCTTCCCGATGGCGAGGTTTCTCGCGATCGTGAGCATCAGGTACCCGTCCTCGGTCGGGTACATCTGGAGCATGCGCCCGCCTTGGTCGAACAGCGGCGCGACCCGAGCGACGAAGCCGATCACGAAGAGCGCGACCACCACGATGCGGAGGCCGAAGGACAGGCCGGGACGGGCCACGAAGACATTGGAGAACTCGCGCTCCTTCGCCGTCTGCAGCTGGGACTCGCCCGTCATCGCAGCTCCGCGGTCGTACACATCGTCCGTCCCCGGGGTCAAGGCGACCCGGTCAACCGTGCAAGGAGAGGCTCCACCGCGCGGTCGACATCGAACTCCCTTTCCACACGCGCACGGCCGGCATGGGCCATGCGGCGTGCGAGCTCCGGGTCGGCGGCCAGCTCGAGCATCCAATCGGTGAGCTCAGGCCAGTTGCCGGGGGCGAACAGGAGACCGGTCTCACGGTGAATCACCAGCTCCGGGATCCCGGCGACGCACGGGGCGATCACCGGCAGCTCGAGCGCCAGCGCCTCCATCAGCACGACCGGGAGGCCCTCCATGAAGCTCGTCATCACGAATAAATCCGCGCCGGCCATCTCCTCCAGGACCTTCTCCTCCGCGAGACGCCCCGGCATCGACACGCGCGGTCCCATTCCGCGCGCCTCGATCTGGCGGCGGACGATGTCGAGGTCCGGGCCGTCGCCGACCAGGCGGAGCTCGGCGTCGAGGCCGCGCTCGACCGCCGAAGCGAACGCATCAATCAGACCGACGTGACCCTTCTCGGGCGAGATGCGCCCGACGGTGAGGATCCGGAGGCGGCCGCCCGGCGGGCGCACGCGCTTCTCCGGCAGGCGCGACAGAATCGACCCCGCAGCGGGAGACGAACAGCTTGGACCAGTGCGCCGGGTTCGAGGTGCGAAACGCTTGAGCCCGCCCGAAGTGGGTGACGCACGCGACGAAGCGAGCGTGCGCGATCTTGTCGGCGAGCAGGAGCCCGCTCGGATAGTCGAAGCAGGAGATGCCGTGGAGGGTGAGGCTCCAGTCGAGGTCGAGGTAGCGGCTGGCGAGATAGCCGACAATCGCGGCCGCGTTGGCGAAGTGGTTGTGGAGGTGATCGATGTCCTTCGCCTCCAGCTCGGCCGCCAGAGATCATCGCCTCCTGGAAGTAGAACAGCGACCAGAGCTGACCGCGGACGCCGGGGACCCGGTGGGTGAGGGCGTCCTTGAGCGTGCGCAGGTACCGGAGCGGTCTCTTGACGAAGGCGCTGGTGTTGGCCTCGATCAGCTGGAGCAGCTGGGGACGCAGGATGTAGAAGGTCTCGCCGACGTCCTTCGCGTCGCGCTCGGAGAGCACGTTGTCGTCGACCGGCCGGCGTACGCTGAACGTGTGGACCTCGACGCCGCGCCGCCGGAGCGCGTCGATCTCGCGCCGGATGAAGGTGTGCGAGGGAGCGGGGTACTCGCTGACCAGGCAGGCGATCCGCATCGATTCAGAGCTTGAGCCGCTTGAAGATCGACTCGGGGATCGAGCGGATCGTCGTCATGATGCCCCGCCAGAACCAGGGCGTGTACACGATGTCGCGCTTGGCGCGGATCGCCCGATCGATGGCGCGCGCGACGGTCTCTGGGGAGGCGACCAGCGGCGAGCCCGGGTCGAGCAGGCCCTGGGTCATCGGCGTGTCGACGAAGCCCGGTCGGACCTCGAGCACATGGACGCCGCTCTTGTGAAGTCGGTTGCGAAGCCCGCCGAGATACGCGGACAGCCCCGCCTTGGACGCGCCGTAGGTGTAGTTGCTCTGCCGTCCGCGGTCGCCGGCCACCGAGGAGATCGCCGCGATCCATCCGGCGCCGCGCGACTCCATCTCGGTCGCCACGAGGCTGAGGATCGAGACCGCCGAGGTGAAGTTGACGTCGAGCGTCCGGCGCGCCGCGGTGAAGTCTCTCTCGGTCGTCGCCTGATCCGCCATGTAGCCGTAGGCCAGCACCACGCCGTCGAAGGGGCCGCCGGCCGCCGCCTGCGCGCGCCGGTAGAAGGCCTCGTGCCCGTCGAAGTCGAGGGCTTCGAACGGCTCCACCTGGACGCGGGCGCGGGTTCGAATCGCCAGATCGGCGGCGTCCCGCTCGAGCTCGTCCGCGCGCCGTCCGGCGAGGACCAGATCGACCCCGCGCTCGGCCATGACGTGCCCGAGCGCGCGCGCGATCCCGCTGGTCGCGCCGAGCATCAACACCCTCTCGGTCATCGCGTCGAGAGAACCTCGCCGCGCGTTATTTCTCAAGCCGCTCCACGATCGCTCTTGCAGTTTCCCGCGCACCCTCGGCGTTCAGGTGGGGGTCGTGGTTGAAGTAGTGGTCGGCCCGGGTGAGGCGGGCGTGCAGATCGAGGGTGTCGACGCCCGCCGCCTCGAGGCGCTCGATGAACTCGCGCGTCGGCGCGGCGTAGGTCTCGGGCGCGGCCTCGCCCTTCATCGGGATCACGACCACGGTGAAGGTCGCCCCGCGTGACTCGGCGACCGCCTTCATGCGCAGGGTGGCGGCCAGCGCCAGCTCGATGCCCTCCTCACGATAGTTCTCGAGCGGTCCGATCACACGGTCCCGATCGGGCTCCACCAGCCGCCCGAGCAGCACGCGTACCCCGACGAGAGACAGCACCTTGCGGAGGGTGGTGTCGTCCTCCTTGGCCTCGACGTGCTCGCGGTAGTCCTCTTCGGTGTACGCCGTCCCGTCCGGTCGTGCCACGGGGACCAGGTACCCCTCGTAGACCTGGTAGTTGCCGAAGCGGGCGTCGTCGCGCAGGTCGTTGCCGTTGAAGATGTAGATGACGTCGTGCGCAGGGAGGTCTCGGGTCGCCTCGAGCTTTGCGACCGTCTCTCCGGGGCCGAACCCGAGCACGCCCAGGTCGTAAGCATCGATGCGACCTTTGGTGAGCGACTCAATCGACGCGTCGATGGTGTCGTGCTGCGGCAGACCGTAGCCGAACGCGACCGAGTCTCCAATCAGGAGGACCCGCCGGTCCGGGTTCGGCGCGGGTTCGGCGTCACGGTCGCCCCGGCTGTTGATCTCGATGTCGGCCGTGACCACCCCGTCCTGAAAGACGCCGGTCCAGTAGGGCGTCAGGTTGAAGCCCCACGGGGTCTCGACGACGCTTCCCCGGAGCGTGATGACCGGATCGATCCGGGCCTCGTAGGGCGTCACGACCAGCAGCCCGACCTCGACCAGGAGCAGCGAGAAGTACGCGGCGCCGAAGAGCAAGATGAGTTGACGCGTCATCCGCGCCAGCGTGCCGTCCTGCGGAAGAACGCCGACGGCGATCACCCCGGCGCCGAGGAACAGCATGAGCTGCTGGAGGGCACCGAAACCCTTCTCCCCCCACCCGGCGAGCTCGGCGATGCTCGTGATCGCGAGCAGCAAGACGCCGACCGCGAGCGCCGTGTTCTGGTAGGTGGATCGGCGTACCAAGGCGCGTCCTTGACCCCGGATCCTGATGGAGATACGTCATTCTGGGCAACCGTCGATGTCCGAGCCCGCCATCGAGTCTGCGAACGCTCGTCCACTCTGCCTCGATCTGGACGGAACGCTGATCGCAACCGATGCGTTGTGGGAGTCGCTCCTTCTCCTGATCAAGCATCGTCCGTTCAGTGTGCTGCTCCTGCCGTTCTGGCTGATCCGTGGGCGGGCCCATCTGAAGCGAAAGATCGCGGACCGCGTGGTGCCGAATCCGGCCGCGCTCCCCTATCGCCCCGAGGTGATCGCGTACGTCGAGAAGGCCAAGGCCGAGGGTCGTGCAGTCTACCTGGTGACGGCCTCGGACCAACGGATCGCGAACGGCATCGCTCAGCATCTCGGTCTGTTCGACGAGGTGATCGGAAGCGACGGTGAGACGAACCTCAAGGCCGAG
Organism: uncultured delta proteobacterium; assembly: GCA_963803435.1. Taxonomy (GTDB): domain Bacteria; phylum Myxococcota; class Kuafuiibacteriia; order Kuafuiibacteriales; family Kuafuiibacteriaceae; genus CAWDML01. The sequence continues at coordinate 1,092,096 of CAWDML010000003.1, forward strand.
AAGAAGGCGGCCTTTCTCGAGTCGCGCTTCGGCGCCAAGGGCTACGACTACGCCGGCGACTCGGCGGCCGACGTGGTGCTCTTCGCGTCGGCGGCCCGTGCGATCCTGGTCTCGGCCAGCGAGAGGACGACCGCGCGCGCGCGCGCCTGCGCCGAGGTCGAGGAGCTGGTCCCGCGGGACTCCGCGAAGCTGCGGTGGATCATCAAGGCGATCCGGCCGCACCAGTGGATGAAGAACTCCCTGCTGTTCGTGGCTGCGATCCTGGCCCACAAGTACACCGACCTCGAGGTGATGGGCCACGCGATCGCGGGGTTCGTCGCGTTCAGCCTGACGGCGTCGTCGGTGTACGTGCTCAACGACCTGCTCGACCTGGAGTCCGATCGGCAGCACCGGACCAAGAAGAACCGCCCGTTTGCCGCGGGCAAGCTGTCGATCCCGCTGGGGCTGCTGCTCTCGCCCGCGATCGCCCTGGCCGGAATCGGCGTCGCGCTCCTGTTCACGCCGCTGCTGTTCACCGCGGTGCTCGGTGGCTACCTGGCGCTGACCACGGCCTACTCGGTCTATCTCAAGCGCAAGCTGATCGTCGACGTGCTGACGCTGGCGGGGCTGTTCACGTATCGCGTGATCGCCGGCGGCGTCGCTGCGGACGTGCCGGTCAGCTTCTGGCTCCTCGGCTTCTCCATGTTCTTCTTCACGGGGCTGGCGTTCGTGAAGCGCTACTCGGAGGTCGTCGCGATCATGGGGAAGGATCAGCGGCGCGTGCCCGGTCGCAACTACTGGGTCGAGGACCTGGACATCATCAAGACGGTGGGCCCCGCCTGTGGGCTCCTCGCCGTGCTGGTCTTCTGCCTCTACATCAACAGCCCGAAGGTGCAGGAGCTCTACCGGCGCCCCGAGGCGCTCTGGTTGATCGCGCCCGTGATGCTCTACTGGATCACGCGCATCTGGTTTCTCGCCGCGCGGAATCAGCTCGATGACGACCCGGTGGTCTTCGCGCTCTCCGACCGGATCAGTCACCTGGCGGCGCTGGTGACCGGAGCTTGCATCCTGGCCGCGAAGTTCTAGCCCGAGCCATGAGGCGCAGGCTCTTCCTGTCTCTGATCCTCTTGTGGTGGGCGCTCTGCCTGTTCTCGTACGCCCACGTTCCGCCCAGCCCAGACGACACGGACATCGACTACATGGGCTGGATGTTGCTTCGTGGGGGAGTCCAGTACGTCGACTTCATCGACATGAACTGGCCGGGCGGCGTCTGGCTCCACGCGACCTCGACGCTGGTCTTCGGCAACAACCTGATGTCGTGGCGGATCTTCGACTTCGCGATCGCGATCGTGGCGCTGCTCGCGATGATCGACCTGGTGTCCCGCGCGTACGGCCGGGGCGCTGCGATCTGGCTCGCGATCCTCTACCCAGCGCTCTACGTCACCCTCGGGATCTGGATGTCCGGCCAGCGCGATACGGTCGCGGGTCACGGGCTGATCATCGCGCTTTGCTGTCACGCGCGCGCCTGGGAGCGCCAGCAGCTCAAATGGCAGGCGTGCGCGGGCGTGGCGCTCGGGATGGCGATCCTGGTGAAGCCGACGATCGGCTTCGCCGGGCCGCTCCTGGTCTTGCACGGGATCGTCTGGTCCTTCCGAGGGGCCGGTCTGGCGAGGGCGATGGTGCACGGGCTGGTCGCCGGAGCGAGCGCCTTGGGCGTGCTGGTGCTGGGCCTGCTCGCGGTGCTGGCGCTGGGCGCGCCCCTCGAGGCCGTCATCGAGGGCGCCTATCTGTTGAATCAGCTGGGCCATCACATCGCGACGGTCGCGGGCCGCAGCTTCGGCGCGGGCATCTACAACGTGACGATCGGACTCCTGGTGTGGGTGACCGGGCTGGCCGCCGCGGGCGCGCTGCTCCTCGCGCTCGACCGGAGCCGGAGCCTCGCCAACAAGCTGCTCTTCGCGGTGCCGATCGCCGCCGCGCTGATCAACTACCAGGTCCAGACCAAGTTCTTCGAGTACCACCTCACGCCCGCCTTTCCGGCGCTGGTGGTGCTGGCCTGCGTCGCGCTGGCGGAAGCGTCTCGACGCCTCCGCTCGGGGCCCACGCCGATCCGCGCGGGCGCTGCGCTGGTCATCGCGCTGGCGGTGCTCGGCACGTCGATCAAGGTGGGTCGCCTCACGTACCCGGTGCTGCTGTACCGGCTGGGGAGGATCGATCGGACGGAGTACTACGGGCGCTTCAGGCCGTTCCAGATCGACTACGGACAGCTCCTGCTGCTGGCGGAGCGGATCGAGCGGGACGTGCCCGAGGGCGGGACGGTGCTGATGTGGGGCTCCGAGAACGCGCTCAACTACCTCGCCGATCGCCCGCAGCCGACGCGGTTTCACCACTGGGTCGCGCTCAGCTACGCCAAGCCGCCGCTACCGATGGCCGACAAGTGGAATCGCTGGTTCGCGGAGGACCTCACCACGCACTCGCCCGAGATGGCCGTGATCGATCGGGACTCGCTGGAGGGCTCGGCGGCGCGCGGGGCCGACAATCACTTCTTCCTCACCCACTTCCTCGAGGCGCACTATCGCAAGATCGAGACGATCGACGAGGTCGACGTCTACGTCCGGGACGACTTCACGCCGCGCCCTCGAGCTCCCTGATCTCCTTGCCGAAGAGCGTCTCCATGAAGGCGGCGAGGAAGGCCGGCTCGAGGCGGGCCCCCACCTCGTCGAGCAGGTCCTGGATCGCAGCCTTGAAGGCGGTGGCGCTCTCGAAGCGATCCTCGGGACGCGCTGCCAGGGCCCGCCGCACGATGGCGGCCAGCATCGGGTGCAGATCGGGACGGTGCTCGTCGAGCGGGACCTCGAAGCGATCGGAGGCGAGCTCGGCCAGGATGGCCGCCTCGGTCGCCTCGTTGAAGAGCAGGTGGCCGGTGACGAGCTCGTAGAGGACCACACCCAGGCTGAAGACGTCGGACCGCTCGTCGGTGGCCTCCCCGCGCGCCTGCTCGGGCGCCAGATACGACGAGTAACCGCGGCCCGCGGTGCCCCGGTTGAGGCCGCGTCGCGTCCGCCGTCGCGTGCTGGCGCGGGACATCTCGAAGTCGGACACCAGGACGCGGCCGTCTCCGGTGATCAGCAGGTTGGAGTGGCTGAGATCGCCGTGAAGCACGGTGATGCGCCCCTCGCGGCTCTCGATGTTGTGGGCGTACTCGAGCGCCTCGAGCGCCCGCGTCACGATGTAGAGGGCGACGTCGGTGGGAAAGCCGAGGCGGCGCTGGCCGCAGCGCGCCAGCACCCTGAGGAGGTTCTTGCCGCGGACGTACCGGGTGGCCAGATAGCTGCGGCCGTCGATCGTGCCCAGGTCGAGCACCGGCACCACGTTGTCGTGGTGGAGGATCGCATAGCGGCGTGCCGCGTCGAGGAAGATGTCGCTGGCCCCGTCGTGATACTCGCGCGTCTGCCGCAGGACCACCGTCTCGGCGTCGCCCGCCCCCCCGAACAGGGTGGCGAGCGAGAGCTCGGTGCCGTTGCGGGCTCCGAGCGTGGTGCCCAGGAAGTACGGGCCGAAGGTGTTCTGCGCCGAGCTCACTCGCGGGAAGCTCGATCTTGTAACACGAAGCCTCAGACCGACGCGCTGGGGCGGGGTACGAGCATGGCGGCGAACCGCGCAGGATCTCGGATGCCTTCCCCGATCATCCACTTCACGCTCGCATCGACGAGCGCCTGCCCCTCACGACCACCTGTCAACTCACCTTGCCGTTGCCGCGCCGCCGCGGCGTACAGGTTCATGTCCGCCTCGTCCAGCTCGCGGGCCGCACGCGCGTAGAGCGCGATCGCGTCGCCCGCGCGGCCTTGGTGATCCTCGCAGCCGGCGAGGAGGAGCCGCGCCAGTGGAATGCCCCACTGAACGCGCTCCTTCTCGATGCTGCGGGCGGCGCGCTCCACCGCCGGGAACGCGCCGGCCAGGAGCTCGGCCCGCGCCCGAAGGTGGGCCGCCTCGATCCGGATCTGTTGGACGCGAAGGAGCATCGAGCGCTCCAGCTGGGGCCACATGCGCTCGACGTTGGTGAGGGCCCGATCGACCGACCCGCAGTAGAGATCGAGGTGCACCTCGGCCAGCAGGTCGTTGTAGTGCTGGAGATGGAAACCGCGCTGGGACCATCGTCCCATGCTGGCGGCGAGCACTGCGCGCGCGCCGTCGACGTCGTCCTTCGCGACCCAGGCGAGGTTGGGAAGCCCGGTGGCGAGGTGGGTGGCGGCGTAGAGATCGCCGCGTCGCTGGGCCTCGCGAAGGCGCAGCGGTACCTCTCGAGCGAGCTCACGTATGCCACCGAGATACGCCAGCGCCCAGAAGCTCATGTGCTGCGCGGTGGCGGTCTCCCAGGCCGCGCCGGTGCAGCGCTCGACGAAGAAGCGCTCGGCGCGGTGATAGTGAGCGCGCGCGTCGTTCCAGCGTCCGACCAGGTTCTCCGCCATGCCGGCGGCCAGGGCGCAGAACCCGATCGCGTGCGGATGATCGATGCGCCTCGCGATCGCTTCGCCCATCGCGATCAGGCGGCGAGCCTTCGCGTAGCCCGGTCCTCCCGCGGTCGCGATGGTGAGCGCCTCGCCGGCGAAGGCCCGGGCGACGCGGTACGGCTCGCCTGCGTCGAGCGCCCACAGGAAGTGTGCGGCCTGAAAGTCGAGCGATCGGATCACGTCGATCAGCCCCAGCCCGAGCGCACCGGACCAGCAGACGTCGATCTTCGCGAGCGTGGCCGGGTCGACGCGGTCGGGGCTCTTCTCGACGTACGAGGTGCCGCGGATCGCGATGCGCGCCCGGCGGAGCAAGAGGGAGGCGAGCGCACGCCGCGGAGACTTGGGGACGGAGAGGCCGACTGCGCGCGTGACCTGATCCAGGACCGCGAGCCCCGCGTCGACATGTCCGGCGCGCAGGAGCTGCTCGGCCGCGAGACGCTCGAGGATGCGCGCGGGCTGGCCGCCGTCGATCGGTTCCAGCCGCTTCGCACCCGAGAGGTACGCGTCCGCGGATTCGGCACCGCGACCCGCGTTGGCGAGGGCGTCGCCGAGGCGGGCGTAGTGCTGGTGGACGTTGGGGGCGGCCGGATCGAGATCGATCGCCTTCCGGAACAGCTCCGCGGCGCGGTCGAAGGCGAGCATGGAGAAGGCGTGCTCGGCGGCGCGGGCTGCGAAGATGCCGGCGCCGGCGCTCCGCCCGCCGCCCGCAAAGTGCGCCGCCAGACCTTCGGCGTCGGCGGGCTCGAGGGATTCGATCGCCTCGGCGAGGGCGAGGTGGATCCTCGCCAGCTCGTCCTGATCGAGGAGGGAGACCGCGCGCTCGCGGATCCGATCATGGAAGATCTCCATGAGATCGTCGCCGCGCGCGCCGTGGGTCCGGATCAGATGCTGGTGCCGCAACGCCGCGATCGGCTCGCGAGCCTCCGCGTCGAGGCCCGCGGCTCGCACCGCCACCGACTGTTTGATCGGGCGGCCGGCGACAGCCACCACCTCGAGCAGACGGCGCGCCGCCGGGGCGAGGCGATCGAAGCGCCCCTCGAGCACCGTATCGAGGGTGATCGCGTCGAAGACCAGATCCCTGCGGTTCGGCTTCGGCTTGCTCCGCGCATAGCGAGCCAGCTCCGAGATGAAGAACGGGTTGCCGCCCGACTCCCGCGCGATCGAGCTCGCGGTCTGCTCCACTGTCCGGCCGGCGGTCGGCTCGTCGAGGAGCTCGATCGCGAGCGAGCGCGCCTCGTCCTCGGCCAGCGCGTCGAGCCCGATCTCGCGAACCTCCGCGTCGATGTCACGGAGGCGCTCTACGAACAGGGCGTCGTCATCACCGGAGCGGTGGCATGCGATCAGCAACACGGGGGGCGCCGAGGGCGGCTCCAGCAGCGCGGAGAGCAGCGCGGCGCTGTCGGCGTCGCCCCACTGCAGGTCGTCGATGAAGAGCACGATCGGCCGGACCCGTGCGAGGCGAGACAGCAGGCTGCGGAGCGATCGCACGGCGCGCCGGAAGCGCTCGGCGGGATCGCTGGCGGGAGGCGTGGCGCCGGCGCGGATGGCGTCGACGCGCTCGAGCACCGGGAACAAGCAGGCGATGGCGGCGGCGTCCTCCGGCAGCACCTCCGAGCGCGTCGCCGGGTCGAGGAGCATCAAGCGATGGCAGAGCGCGTCGACGATCGGATCGAGCGCCTTGAACGGGACGGACTCCCGCTCGTAGCAGCGTCCGGCCAGGACGAGGGCGCGCTCCTCCTTCTCCAGATCGTCCAGGAATTTGCGCACCAGGAGCGTCTTGCCGATGCCGGAGGGACCGCTCACCAGCGTGACCAGCGTGTGCCCCGCGGCCGCCGCCCGGAGCGCGTCGTCGAGGGCGTCGAGCTGCCGGCGGCGCCCCACGAAGGCGCCGCCGCTCCGCGCCGTCCTCATCCCCAGCGGGAGCCGGCCTCCGAGACGCGCGAGGATCTCCGTGCCGCCGGGGCGGAGCGTCGGATCGAGGCGGAGCAGGTCGGCGGCGAGGAGATCCAGATCGGGCGGCAGCTCCGCGACCAGCGCGCTCGGCGGCGGCGGCTCGAAGCTGCGCTTGTCACGGAGGACCTGGTCGACGCCGCCGGTGAAGGGCAGCTGCCCGGTGAGGGCCTCGTAAAGGATCGTGCCCACGCCGTACCAGTCGGCTGCCGGCGAGAGCGGAACCGCGGCCGCCTGCTCCGGAGACATGTACGCGGCGGTCCCGCAGACGCGACGGCGTCCGCCCAGCTCGAAGCCGCCCGGATCGATCTCGGTGACCAGTCCGAAGTCGAGCAGCACGGCGCGGTTCTCCGGAGTGACGAGCACGTTGCTCGGCTTGATGTCGCGGTGGAGCTTGCCGGCGGCGTGGAGCGCGATCACGCCGCGGCAGAGCTGGCGGAGCGCGTCGCGAAGTCGATCGTAGTCGGAGGCGGCGCGCTCGGCGGCCACGTACGTGAGGAGGTCGACGCCGAACACCAGCTCCATCGTGAAGAACCAGACCCCGTCGTCGACGGCGAGCTCGTACAAGCTGGCGATGTTCTCGTGGCGGACGTCGGCCAACGCCCGGAACTCCTGCTTGAAGCGGAACAGCGCGAGCGGATCGACGGTCCGGAGCGTCTTGAGGGCGACGTCGCGGTTCGTCTCGAGATTGCGGGCCAGGTAGACGACCCCGACCGAGCCCTCCCCCAGGCGGCGCTCGATCCGGTAGCGGGCGTTGCCGGTGAAGTCGGCAAGAGACTCCTCCACCGACGCGGATCGTACTCGGTCGACCGGCGGATGACCCCTGGGCTGGGGATTGGGCAGTGTAGGGGGATGTCATGCTGGGGCCTACTTCTGCTCGGCCTGGCCGGCTGCGTCTTCGAGCCGCCGCCGGCGGAGGTCCTGGCGGTGCCGGTGCGGGCGCCCGTGCTGACGTCGATGGCGGCCTCCCAGATCCGGGTGGGCGAGGTCCTCGCGTTCTCGGGCGACGACTTCGTCCCGCCGGAGATCGGCGTCGTCGAGGTCACCTTCGACGGGATGTTCCTCGCCGACGGCGCGCCGGTCCCCGTCGAGACGACGCTCACCGCCGCGCGCACCGAGATCCGCCGCATCGAGACCCCGTTCGGTCCCATCGACATCCCCTTCACCGAGGCGGGCAACGTCGCGGGCGTGTTTCGAGGCCGTGTCCGCGCGAGGAACGTCGCCTTCGACGGTCGCGTGGCGGAGCAGGAGCCGCCGGCAGGCGTCGAGGTCGAGCTGACGGTGCTGCCGTCGCTGGTGGTGCGAGGGCTCGAGGCGAAGCTGCAGCATGTCGCGCTCACGCCGCCCGACGCGCTCGCCGGCACGCCGTACCGGCTGACGATCGAAGCGGTCGGCTTCTCGCTGGCGTCGATCGAGTATCACTTCGGCGGTGGTGTGCGGATCGACGGCGCTCATGTGGACCGGGTGATACACGACGCCCTGGGCGCGACGGATGCGCTCGGCGACCGGGAGCTCCTCGAGTTCGCTCCAGAATACGACGAGGACGTGGCTGCGATCGTGATCGATGCCTCGTCCGAGGACGGCGAGACCCACGTGTTCCCGCTGAATGTGATCGTTCATCAGTGATGATACGCTGACGCGGTGCGCGGGGCGTTTGCAGCCATCCTCGGGACTCTGATCTCCACACCGGCGCTGGCCAAGCCGACCCGGATCGCCGTGCTCGAGGTGGCCGTCGACGGCGGTGCCGATCCGACGATGAAGGGTCAGATCACCGGCAGGATCGCCGACGTGGTCGGCCGGCGCGAGAACGTGGAGGTCATCGCCCCCGACGACATCCGCGCCATCCTGGAGAAGGAGGCGGAGAAGCAGCTCCTCGGCTGCGACGACCAGAGCTGTCTCGCCGAGATCGGCGGCGCGCTCGGTGCGGACATCCTGCTCAAAGGCCGAGTGAGCAAGCTCGAAGACGGCTATGCCGTCACGCTCTCGGCGGTCGACGCCACCACCGCCAATCCGCTCGGGCACGCCAGCGAGACCTGGCGCGGCGAGTCGATCGGGCTCCTCGATCTGGTGGTGCCGATGGTCGATCGCGCGCTCGCCGCCAAGGGCGAGGTGCTCGAGGGATCGATCGAGGTCACCGGCGCGAACGAGGGCGCGCAGATCTTCGTCGATGACCAGATCCGCGGCACTGCACCGGCGGGACAGATGGGCAACGTCGGCATCGGCGCCCGCTGCCTGCGGGTGGTAGCCGACGGCTACGTGCCGTTCGAGCGCTGGGTCGTCGTACAGAAGAACCGGACCACCAGCGTGCCCGTTCAGCTGGTGGCGCTGGAGTCGGCGCCGTTCTACGCGACGTGGTGGTTCTGGACCCTGACCGCCGGCGCGGTGGTGGGTGCAGGCGTGGCGACCGCCGTGCTGGTGACGCGCGACGACACGCCGGGTGGTTCCACCGGGGTCAACATCTCGGTCAACGCTGACTCCGCGTTCACGGGAGGGCGATGAGGTGAGGGCCGTGCTCCTGGCGGCGCTCGTGCTCGGCGGGTGCCAGCCCAGCACCCCGGCGCGGCTCGTCGTGCCGGGACAGGTCAGGAGGGCGCTCTCGATCCTCTCCGATCTGACCGCCACCGCGGAGCTGGTGAGGAGCGATGGGACGCGCCAGGCGCCGGTGGCGCTCCTGCGTGCGGGCGACGGCGTCTCCTTCTCCGGCTTCCTCCCGGCGGAGCCTGGCGACTATCAGCTCGAGGTGGTGTTCCGAGGCGTGCCAGCCGGCCGGGCCGATCCGATGTTCCTGGGTCGCTGGATCAGCGACGGCTTCACCGTGTCCGCCGGCGGCGCCGCCAACCCCAGCTTCTCGGCGGCGCTCGACACGATCGGCCGCCCGGAGGACCGCGGCGATCCGGATGGAGACGGCTTTGGCAACCTGGACGAGATCATCTGGGGCACGGACCCGGACGCCGCCGACTCGGATGGTGACGGCGTCGTCGACGGCGCCGACTGCGCACCGACCGATCCGGCGAACACCTTCACGATCGTGGCCGGCGGGTCCATCGAGGATTGCGACGGCGACGGCGTGAAACGTCCCGACGTCCCGATCGGGGGCGGCGGCAACGACTGCGACGATCGCGACCCGACCATCCATCCCGGCGTCACCGACGACTGCAGCGACGGCGTCGACTCGGATTGCAACCCGAGCACGTGTCCCTCGAACGACGTCACCGCGCCGGTGATCGTCTCGGTCGAGCCTCCGC
>CAWDML010000004.1:0-327412 GCA_963803435.1 uncultured delta proteobacterium
AGGCGTAGACGACGTGATATGAATGACCCCGATGGATTGGGTATTTGCGCCTGCGCATCACCGAGATTCTCTTCTCGGTCCAGGGCGAGTCTCAGCCTCGCTGGACGCCCCTGCAGCTTCGTTCGCCTCATGGGGTGCAACCTGCGTTGCGTCTGGTGCGACACCGAATACAGCTTCACCGGGGGCGTCACGATGACCATCGATCAGATCCTGGAGGCCGTACGCGCGCACCCCACGAAGCTGGTCGAGATCACTTACGGTGAGCCGCTCCTCCAGAAGGGCGCGCCCGTGCTCTGCGCAACGCCTCCTCGACGAGGGCTATACGGTGCTCTGCGAGACCAGCGGCGAGCGAAACATCGACCTCATGCCCCCGGGCGTCCGCCGGATCATGGATTTGAAGGCACCCGGGAGCGGCGAGACCCAGCAGAACGACTGGGACAACCTCGATTGGCTCCGCGACGGCGACGAGCTGAAGTTCGTCCTGGCCGATTGGATCGACTTCGAGTGGATGCTGTCGGTGGTCCGCGAGCACCGCCTCCAGGGGCGCGTCCCGCTCCACGCGTCACCGGTCCATGGACGGCTCGAGGCCCGTGCGCTGGCCGAGTGGATCCTGGCGGAGGGCGTGGACGTCCGCATCAACCTCCAGCTCCATAAGCTCCTGTGGCACGACGCGCGCGGGAGGTAACCTGGTCCGCCGTGCCCACGGAGGCACGGCTTTGGCGCCTTGCAACGGCCCCCTCAGGGGGTGGTCGAGGTCGCGACTTGGGGCGGCTTCTCGTACGCGATCTCGCCGCCGATGATTGTCATGGTCGCGCGGGTTGCGACCAGGTCGCTCTCGTTGGCGGTGAGCGGGTTTCGATCCAACACGGTGAGATTGGCGGTGTAGCCCTTCTCGATGCGTCCCAGGTGGTCCTCCTGGAACGCGGCGTAGTTGGCGCCCTTGGTGAACGCGTCCAGCGCTTGCGTGGGGGTCATCCGCTGGTCGGCGTACCAGCCCTCCTCGGGCTCGCCGAACTCGTTCTTCCTGGTGCGATCGCCGCATAGAGGCCGAGGATTGGGGAGACGTCCTCGACGGGTGCGTCGCTCCCGGCGGCGACCGTCGCGCTGCTGGTCAGCAGCGACTGCCAGGCGTACGCGCCCTTGATCCGCCCGGGGCCGAGGCGATTCTCCGCCCAGGGCATGTCGCTGGTGGCGTGGGTGGGCTGGATGGAGGCGATGATCCCGAGCTTGCCGAAGCGACCGATGTCGTCGGGCGCGAGCACCTGCGCGTGCTCGATGCGGGCGGGCCCGCCAGGCTTTGCCGGCGAAGACCTTCTCGTAGATGTCGAGGACCGTGCGGTTGCCCAGGTCCCCGATGGCGTGGGTGGCCACCTGGAACCCTTTGGACTCGGCCATCCGGACGCGCCTCTCGATCTCGTCGGGCGGGAGGTTGAGGTGACCCTTGTTCCGGCGGTCGTCGGAGTAGGGGGCCAGCAGGGCGGCGCCGCGGGAGCCGAGGGCGCCGTCGACCATGAGCTTGACGCTCGGATCGTGAGCCGGGAGGGCGAGCCGGGAGGCGGGATGATTGGCGCCTCCTCGAGGGTGAAGATCCGAGTCCGGCTCGGTCCAGTCGTGCATCACGTAGACGCGGAGCTTGAGGCGGCCGTCGGCGTCGAGCTTCTTCATCGCCGCGATGGTCTCGAGCGGCATGCCCATGTCCTGCACCTGGGTCAGGCCGGCCCGGATGCACTCGTCCTGGGCCAAGAGCAGCGCCTGCTCGAGCTGCGCTCCGGTCAGGGTCGGGACGTGGCGCCCGATCAGCGCCATCGCGTTGTCGACGAAGATGCCGCTGGGACGTCCGCGGACCTTCACGATCTCTCCGCCGGGCACGCGGGTCCGGCCATCGACCTCTGCGATCTTCATCGCACGCGTGTTCACCCAGATTGCGTGGCCGTCGATGCGCGTCAGCACGACCGGGTTGTTCGGCGCGATACCGTCGAGATCCGCCGCCGTGGGAAACTTCTGGCGCTTCAGATCGAAGCCCTCCCAGTCGTTCTGATCCCAGCCGCGGCCGCGGATCGATTCACCGGGCGCTGCGCTCGCGACCGCCTCTGCGACCTTCTGCTTCACCGCGTCGAGCGTCTTGGTTCCGATCAGATCCACCGCGAACCGCTGGCGCCGACGCCGGCGAGATGGACGTGCGCGTCCACCAAGCCGGGCACGACCGTGCGCCCTGCGAGTGAGACCACCCGGGTCTGCTCCCCGATCCACGACTTCACCTCGTCGTCCGATCCGATCTCGACCATTCGCCCCGCGTCGACCGCGACCGCGGTGGCGCCGGGGTGCGCGTCGCTGACGATCGTGCCACCGGAGAGCACGATCTCTGCGCGAGGGGGCGGCGGTGGCGGAGGCGGCGCGACTTTCTGCGTGGAGCAGCCAGCCAACAAGAAGAGCGCGCATCCGATCGCGGTATCCGCGCGTCGTCGACCCAGCATCGCCGTCCTCTAACCCAGGGAAGTTGCTAGCGCAAATTCGTTTCGTCCTCCCAACGAACGTTTGACTCGGGACGGTGCGGTGCCTAACAACGAGGTTCGATGAGCCAAAAGAGGGACTACTACGAGGTGCTGGGCGTTCCTCGGGACGCCGACCAGCGCACCATCAAGTCCTCGTACCGCAAGCTGGCTCTCAAGTACCACCCGGATTGGAACCCCGGCGACCACGCTGCCGAGGAGAGCTTCAAGGAGGCGGCCGAGGCCTACGAGGTCCTCTCCGACGACCAGAAGCGGGCGATTCACGATTGCGCAGGCTTCGATGGCCTCCGGACCGGCGGGTTCAATCCGAACTTCACCGGCGACCTCGGCGACATCTTCTCCCACTTCGGCGACATCTTCTCCGAGTTCTTCGGCGGCGGCGGCTTCGCCTTCGGTGGCGCCAGCCGCGGCCCTCGCCCCACGGTCGGCGCCGATTTGCGCTTCGATATGAGCATCTCCCTGGAGGAGGCGCTCAAGGGCGCGACCCGCCAGATTGAGATTGCCCGCAACGCACCTTGCAGGAACTGCATGGGCACCGGCGCGAAGGACGCCGAGATGGTCACGTGCGCCGCCTGCGGCGGCCGCGGTCAGGTCGTGCAGGGCCGCGGCGGTTTCATGATCGCGACCACCTGTCGAGCCTGCGGCGGGAGAGGTCGTGCGCCCCGCGAGGTCTGCCCCGACTGCGAAGGGCAGGGCGCGATTGAGGAGACCAAGAAGCTCGAGGTCAAGGTTCCGCCCGGCGTCGACACCGGCGTTCGGCTCCGGCTCCAGGGCGAGGGCGACGCCGGTCGCTTCGGCGGTCCGCCCGGCGATCTCTACGTCTTCATCTCGGTCAAAGAGCACCACATGTTCGTCCGCGACGCGGCCGATTTGCACTGCGAGCTGTCCGTCGGCTTCCCCACCGCTTGCATCGGCGGCGAGGCGAAGGTGCCCCGCCTGGTGGAGGGCGAGGTCGCCGTGACGATCCCCGCCGGGATGCAGCCGGGCGACGTCATCCGGATTGAGGGCGCAGGCTTGCCCCGGCTGGGCGGGCGCGGCGTCGGCGATCTGCTGGTCCACCTCACCATCGCCGTGCCGAAGCGCCTCAACGAGAAACAGAAGAAGGTCCTCGACACCCTCGCCGAGGTCCTCCCGACCGAGTCCGAAGTCTCTGCGGACGGACCCGAGCGCCGCGAGACCAAGCGAAGAACCAAGAAGCCCGGCATCTTCGATTGGATCCGGGACGCGTTCGAAGGCGATTGAGCGATGTCCGGCCCCAGCTCTGCCACGGTCGCACGCGGGGCATACTTCGGCGGTCTGCTCGCCGGTGGTGTGATCCTCGGCGTCGGGTTCTACGTGCTCTCTGCGGTCGAGGTCGGTGGCTGGAGGATTCCGCTCGAGATGGCGGTTGTAGCTCTGGGGATGTTGGTAACCACTCGAATTTGGAAGCGGAGTGCCGCCCGCGCGCTTGACAGTCCAATCGAGCCCAAAGACCGTACATAGTAGAGCCGATGACGCCTCTTCAAGTGACGCCGCCCGATCCGTCCGTTGCCACCCAGGCCTTCGCGGCGATCAGCCCGCTGGCGATGGTTTTGATCCTCGCGGGATCCATCCTCGTGTTCGCGCTGGCGCTCGAGCAGCTGTGGACGTTCTGGCGCTTGATCGAGAACGCGCGCGACCTGGGGACCGAGGCCGGCAAGGCGCTCTATCACGGAGATCTTCAGGCGGCGCGCACGGTCTGTGAGCGGAGCAGCTCCCCCGTCGCCGACATCCTGATCGCTGCGCTCAACAAGGTGAACCGTCCGGGCGAGTCGATCCATCGTGCGGCCGAGCGCGAGCGACAGCGCTTCAGCCTGTGGATGAAGAAGCGTTTGTGGGCGCTCGGCACGATGGGCGCGCTCGCGCCGTTCGTCGGTCTGTTCGGCACGGTGGTCGGCATCATCCGCGCGTTTCGCTCGATCGCCGTCAGCGGCGCCGGTGGCTTCTCGGTGGTCGCAGAGGGCGTTTCGCAGGCGCTCGTCGCAACGGCCGGCGGTATCGGCGTCGCGGTCCTGGCGGTGGCGTTCTTCAACTACTTCCAGTCACGCGGCAACCGTTCGGCGATCGAGGTGAAGCTGGTGGTCGACGAGTTCCTCGAGCGGCTCGAGGCCTGCGCGTCGGGCGAGCGGCCGCCTCCGCCCCAGCGTCCCGCGGCGATGACCGACTCGTCCGAGATTCAGCTCGCGACGCCTCAGGTCGCCGGCAGCGAGGGTTGATTGATGGGTGGCGCAGGTCCCAAGGAGCAGAGCCTCGACGAGGGTGAGATCTCCGAGCAGGGATCCTTCACCGACATCAACATCGTCCCGCTCGTCGACATCATGCTGGTGCTCCTGGTGATCCTCATGGCGACCAGCACCGCGATCCTCGAGGCCGGTCAGGGCCAGGGCGCCGGCTTCAAGGTCAACCTGCCGACCGGATCCGAGAGCGACGAGGTGGCGTCGGCCAGCGACGATCTGGTCGTGGCGATCCTCGCCGACGGGACGGTTCTGGCCCGGGGCGAGCAGGTCTCTCCGACCGAGCTCCAGCAGATCTTCAGCGAAGAGGCGAAGAAGAACGCCTCGAAGGTGGTCCTGGTCCAGGCGGACGGCGAAGCGATCCACAAGCGCGTCGTCGAGGTCATGGAATCCGCGCGCAAGGCAGGGTTGCAGAACCTGGCGATTGCCACGAAGCCCGAGCAGTAAGATCCCACTTTACAAATCCTGACGTGGCGTATTTGTGTGCCGTCACGCCGTGGACAGGGCGAACCGCCGCTCGATACGGTGGTAGAGCCCCGCTGCCCCGGGAAAGGACATCAGATGAAGACGCTGAAGCTGGCGATCGCCGGTGTTGGAAACTGCGCGAGCTCCTTGGTTCAAGGCCTCGAGTACTACAAGGATCGTTCGGAGACCTCGGCCGGCCTGATGCACCCCGAGATCGGGGGCTACCGGCTGCAGGACGTAAAGGTGGTGGCCGCCATCGACGTCGACCGACGCAAGGTCGGCAAGCCCCTCGAAGAGGCCATGTTTGCAGACCCCAACAACACCACGATCTTCCAGAAGGAGCTCCCGCGGAGCGGTGTCACGGTCTCGATGGGACCGGTCCTCGACGGCGTCCCGGCCCACATGGCCGACTATCCGGACGCCCAGGCCTTCCGGGTGGCCAAGTCCGATCCGGTGGACGTGGACGCGCCTCCTCAAGGAGAGCGGCGCCGAGGTGCTGGTCAGCTACCTGCCGGTCGGCTCCGAGGACGCCACCAAGCACTACGCCACCGCCTGCCTCGAGGCCGGCGTCGGCATGGTCAACTGCATTCCGGTCTTCATCGCGTCCAACCCCGAGTGGGCCGAGCAGTTCAAGAAGAAGAACGTCCCCATCGTCGGCGATGACATCAAGAGCCAGGTCGGCGCCACCATCGTGCACCGCACGCTGGCGCGCCTGATGGCCGACCGCGGCGTGAAGCTCGAGCGCACCTATCAGCTCAACACCGGCGGCAACACCGACTTCCTCAACATGCTCGAGGAGGAGCGCCTCAAGACGAAGCGCATCTCCAAGACCGAGTCCGTCCAGAGCCAGCTCGACGCGCGCCTCCCCGCCGGCGACATCCACATCGGCCCCTCCGACTACGTGGCCTGGCAGAAGGACAACAAGGTCTGCTTCCTCCGCATGGAGTGGGTGGGCTTCGGCGACGTCCCGATGCACATCGAGGCCCGCCTGTCCGTCGAGGACTCTCCGAACAGCGCCGGCGTCGCCATCGACGCCATCCGCCTCGCCAAGCTCGCCAAGGAGCGCGGCATCGGTGGCCCCCTCCTCGAGGCGAGCGCATACCTGATGAAGCACCCCCCGCAGCAGATGCGCGACACCGTGGCCCGCGACAAGCTGGAGGCGTTCATCGTCGGCTAGGAGCGTGTAGCGCGTAAGCGCTCACGCGACCCCGGTCCCGGTCCCGGTCCCGGTCCCGGTCCCGGTCCGGGTCCGATCTGAAGATGGCTGCCTTGAGTCGGACGGTCGCGACGGTCGCGAGCTTCGATTGGTAGAGCTTGAGCAGGTTGTGGGTGAGGCAGACGAGCGTCCACTCGGCTCGTACCTTGAAGAAGGAGCGTAGCGAGAACCGGCGGAATCCTCGTGCCGGTTTGATCTGTCCGAGCGCCGGTTCGACGATACTCTTCCTGCGGGCGTAGACCGCCTTGCCGTCGCGCGTTTGCAACTTGTCTCGCATTCGCTTGCGAGCGAGCGAGGCAGGTGTGGGCTCCGAAGCTGATGAGGACGGAGTCGACGCGTCTTGGTCCTGAGAAGGCTCGCTTCTACCGGATGGCACTTCGCTCTGGCACCGAAAGCGCCGCCTCACTCCACACCTGCTTGAGGCGCCGACTCGCCAACGAGCAGAAGCTCCAAGCCGCCAGAGCCAAGCTCAAGCGCGTTGTCGAGAGGCTCACGCGCCTCATCAAGTCGATGAACGCACGCCGGGCTGCATGATCGCCATCGGGACCGGGACCGGGACCGGGACCCGGACCGGGCTCGCGGTAGCGCTACGCGCTACACGCTCCTAGAGCGCGAGCCGTGCCCGTCGCCGTCGACCGGGGCCCGTCACCGACCTCCGCGCCGTCCGTCACCGCCTTCCGTCACCGACACCGACACTCGTCACCGCCCTCGACCGCCGCCGATCGCGTCACCGCCCTCAGCCGCCGCTCCTACGGCGGTCACGGTCAGCGTCACGGTCACCGTCACCGAACGCGGTCACGGAGGACGAGAAACGAGGACCGGAACCCGAAGACGGAAGATCGAAGACGGAAGATCGAAGACCGAAGTCGGTCTTGCGTGTTTCGTGTTTCGGTGCGCCGCGAAGCGGCGTCGTTCCTAGCAGGATGAGAGGAGCCTGCCCTGATAGTAATCGAGCAGTCAGGTAGCCAGATCCCCTGCGTGGCGCCGCGAGGTGCCCAGCAGAAGCGGGATCAGAACGGTCACGGGCGGCAATCCGTGGCTGCGAAGTGGCGGGCCGCAGCGCGAAGCGAACCCAGCCGTAGCCTCGTAAGGATATGGAGAGGCCGAGCCCCTCGGAACAGGGCGAAGGCAGGACGGACGTGAACAGCGGCTCGATGCGCGAAGCGTTCCGCTCTCCCGGGGTAACAGGGGCAGCACGCCACGAAAGGAAGACGTTGAACGCGGGAGACCTCGACCGGCGCGGATGGCCACCGCAGCGCACGCACAAGGCCGCAAGCCGAGGCGCGCGGGCCGGCGAGGAGTCGGACGAGTCCGTAGTACCTGAGAAGGCAGTGAAAACCGCTGGAGGGAAGGGGCTCTACTTGTCGATGCCACCCATTGCCGCGAAGGACGGGGGATTGCGATGACGCTAGAAACTCCTTCGAAGATCCGGGAGCTGCAAAGGGCGCTGTACCGACGGGCCAAGAAGGAGCCGAAGTTCCGCTTCTACGCGCTCTACGACAAGGTCTACCGTCCGGACATCCTGGCGCATGCCTACGCGTTGGCAAGAGCCAACCGAGGCGCGCCCGGGCCCGACGGCGAGACCTTCGAGGAGATCGAACAGAGCGGAAAGACGGCGCTGCTGGATGAGCTGCACAATGCGCTGAAGAACAAGACGTATCGCCCGGGACCAGTCCGCCGAGTGAACATCCCAAAACCTGACGGCGGTGAGAGGCCGTTGGGCATCCCGAATATTCGAGATCGCATCGTCCAGGGAGCAGCCAAGCTGATCCTGGAGCCGATCTTCGAAGCGGATTACGACGACGCGTCGTTCGGATTCCGTCCACGAAGAGGTGCGCACCAAGCGCTCGATGCGATCGGCGAAGCCTTCGACGAAGGGATGTGTTGGGTGATCGACGCCGACATCACGGCCTACTTCGACACGATCCCTCACGACCACCTGATGAAGGCTGTCGCGGAGCGCGTCGTCGACGGTCCAATGCTGGCGCTGATCAAGATGTTCCTCGAAGCACCCATCGTAGCGAGCGATGACTCGCGCCCACGGCGGAACCGCAAGGGGACGCCGCAGGGAGGTGTGATATCGCCGCTCCTTGCGAACCTCTACCTGCACCTGCTGGACCGTAACTTCAGGAAGTACGTAGCGGTGGATGCGCTCGACGGACGGCTGGTCCGCTATGCCGACGATTGTGCGCCACGACGGCGCGGAAGGGAGGCCGTGATGGCCGACTGAACGCAGCCTTGCTGCACGAGTGATGAGGGAGGGCCCCTCGAAGCCGGCAGACAGGCGCAGGCTTCAAACCACCTCGAGCTGCTCTGGTCAAAAGCCAGGGTGGTGAGCGTCGAAGGAAAAGGCGCGGCGAGACCGCGTCAGGTGACGATCGGAAAGACGAACGCGAGTGAACCACTGATGACGCGTCGAAAGCGTAGGAACGACGTCGAAACCAGGTTGAAGTCGTTGGCCTGGGATGAGCGCGGACGGTGTCTTGTCTACGGGCCGCGCGGCGTCCGGCGTGAAGGTGGCGTGAGTCCGATCGAGGCTCTCGTGCGGAACGTGGGAACCTTCGGCCTCGATGCAAAGGAAGAAGTCCAAGTGGAGGACCCACGAGGATGAGAGTACCGAAGCGAGGTCAAGGGACGGAGCGATCCGTACAAGGGATGAGCTCCGCGAAAGCGGAGGGACCGAAGGGGTCGCGTCATTCAGCTTCGATTGGCGGTCAACCGAAGATCGGGAGGAACCGCGCGAAGGAAGCAAAGCCGTATGAGGTTGAGGCACCATCACCGGCGAGCCGAGTACTGGATCGGACGCATTGCGCGCCGTGATCCGAAGCTCTTCGCTCACTGGGATCTGCTGGGAATTCGACCTGCGGCTGGATGAGGGGAGCCGTATGAGCTGAGAGGTTCACGTACGGTTCTGCGAGCGCCCGGGGGTGAGACTCCCCCGGGCGACTCACCTCGTCGTGCTCACACGACGCCGACCGGATCGCGAATTGTCCTGGATCAAGACCCTGTTGGGCCGCTTGGGGCTCTCGCTTCATCCGGAGAAAACTCGCGTGACGCACGCGTCGGACGGCTTTGCTTTCCTCGGACACGAGGTCCGATGGCGGAACGGACGAATGCGGTTGGATATGTCGCGGAAGGCGCGCGACCGCGTACACGACCAACTCCGCCGGCGGACAAGGTGGACCTCGTTGAGCCTCGAAGAAGAAATCGGGCAACTCAACAGCTACATCCGCGGAGCAAGGGGATACTTCGGACGGATCCGGCAACGGACGAAAGCCAAGCTGGATCATTACATAGCGCAGCGTATTGCGCGGTGGTGGGCGCGGAAGCACAACGCGCCCCGGCCTGCATGGTCGCTCGTGCAAGAGGACGCCCTCTGGCGCAAGCATGGGCTTGAACGCTGGTGGTCGCCTCGGGCTTTCAAGTCAGCAACACCAAGGCCTGTGCGGTGAAAGACAAGGGAAGCCGTATGCAGGAAACCTGCACGTACGGTTTGAGGAGGGGCTGCTGGCCCGTGCGTCTGGTACGGCGAGCTGGGGTCTACTCGACTGTTTCCGTGACCGTGACCGTGACGGTGACGGTGACGGTGACGGTGACGTGGGCGGTGACGCCCCTCGGAAAAGGTCTGATCGCACGAAGTGCGATCAGAGCTTGATCAACCCCTCACCCTTGAACCGCCTCAAAATCTCCAACGCCTCGATGTCGTGCATCGGGCTCAGCTGAATGATCGCATCCACCGTCCGACACCCGTCGATCCGCGCCAGCAGGTACCGCTCCTTCGCGCTGAACCGCTTCCGCTCGTGCGCGCTCAGCTCGCGCACCAGCGTCGGAACCGCATACCTCGCCAGCTCCCGCTCCATCTTCTGCCTGGCCGTGACGTGGACCTCCTCCTTGAGTGCGCCATACGAGGGGTCGTCCGGATTCTGGCGGGCCCCGCGCTCGACGTGCTCGAGCGCCTGGCCGTAGGCATCGGAGGCGATGGCCTCGCGCGCGAGATCCGCGTGGGTCCGACCCTGGGCGGGGATCATCACCTGGGAGGGGAGGCCGACCGAGGGCTCGCGCGCGTGCACGATGCCGGCCCGGTGGAGATCGTAGAGGCGCACCGCCATCTGGTAGTCGGTGGCGTGGAGCTCGAGCGCGAGGGCCTCGATGCTGATGCCCTGTCGGGCCAGGCTGAGGATGCGTTCGTCGAGCGGGTCGGTCGGGACGCCCGCCGGGATCCGGGTCTCGTCGAGGTAGAGGACGTGCTGAGGGTTCGGGAAGACGCGGTAGTACTGGTCCCAGGTGCCGGAGCGGGCGACGCCCTCGCGGTGGATGTCGAGGAGCGGGACCGACACCCGGACCTCGTGGCGAGGCTCTTCCCCGCGCGGATCCGACGAGAAAAAGAAGCGCCCGGTCGCCCAGCGGAAGCTGTCGAGGGCGGTCTCCGCGATCTTCACCTTGAGGACCTGGACCACGCGCTCCTCGGAGATCGCCTCGATCATGACGAGGATCTTCCCCAGTCGTACCTGGGTCTCCATCTGGGTGGCGAAGGCGCGCCGGAGCTGCTCCTCGGAGACCAGCCCGAAGTGGATGAGGAACTGCCCGAAGTGCTCCCGCGGCTCGTTCGAGGAGGCTCGCACCACCGACCCGTGCTCGATCGTGAGCTCCTTGTGGACGGTCCCCAGCTCGGCCACCAGCAGGCCGTTCATCTGGCGATTTGCGAGCCAGACGAGCAGATCCGACAGGGGCATCAGCGAGATGTCACCGCTGAGTTGACCCATAACCCGTTCCGCGTGGGAGTATCACCTTCGTGGCATCTCGAGTCACCGTATACGTCAAGCCCGAGTGCGGACTCTGCGGCCCCGTCTGGAAGACGGTACAGAAGGTCCGAGAGGACGTCGACTTCGTGGCTGAGAAGATCGACATCGCGAAGGACGCCGAGCTGCTGAAGAAGTACGGGCTCGAAGTTCCGGTCGTGATGATCAACGGCAGGAAGGCCTTCAAGGGCGCGATGACGGAGCAGGCCTTCAAGAAGAAGCTCCATCGCCTCTCGGCGCACGCGTCCGAAGGCGCCGGCGACGACGACGAGGGGCTCGTGCTCGAGCCGCCGCCGTTCATCCCTTCGCCCACCATCATCATTCTGTTCCTCGCTCTCGCGCTCGCCGGCGCCGGCTGGTTCGTCGTCCAAGGGATGAACGATGCCCAGCTCGGCCGCGGGCGACTGGCCTCCACACTCTTCCGCGTGGATCGAGCGCAGCGCGACCGTGCGGTCGACTTCGATCTCCAGACGCTCGACGGCCGAAAGGTCGCCTTGAGCGATTTCCGTGGCAAGGTCCTCTTCATCAACTTCTGGGCGACCTGGTGCCCGCCCTGTATCGAGGAGCTCCCCTCGATGAAGCGCTTCTACGAGAAGATGAAGGGCGATCCACGGTTCGCGTTCGTGGCGATCTCGGCGGACGACGGGTGGGATCCCGTCCGGAGATTCTTCGAGAAGGAGGCGCCGCCGTTCACCGTTCTGCTGGACGAGTCGGGCAAGATCGCGCGCGAGTACGGCACCGAGAAGTTCCCGGAGACGTACGTCGTGATCGACGGCCGGATCGTCGGCTACATCATCGGGCCCCGCGACTGGGACACCTGGTACGCCGAAGCTTACGCGCGGGCCGTGCTCGATCACGGCGCCGAGCTCCGCCAGGATCAGATCGCGCTGCGGTAGCACACGGATCACCCCATCGCTGCCAGGTAGCGGGACAGCTCCTCGACGAAGGCGACGCGCTTCGACTCGTCGGCGACCTCGTACCCCGATGACTCGCGCGACAGGATCCCGTCCTCTGTCAGCAGCTTGATCGCCGAGGCGACCGTCAGCTTGTTCGCCGCCTCCGCCCGCACGACGCGGCCCTCGAGGATCTGCTTCTTGGCCCGCCCCAGCACGACCGCCGAGAGCCGCTTCTCGCTCGCCGGCAGCACGTCGAGGCACTCCGCGGTGAGCCGGTAGGACTCGAAGAAGACGCCGATCATGCTGGCGATGAGCGCCGCCTCTTCGCGGCCGACCAGCGTGATCGTCCAGGTCTCGTCGCCGTCCTCGGTCCGGACGTCCAGCGTGCGCCGCGACTCGAGGAAGGCGCCGGCCTGGCGGAGGTTCTCGTCGAAGCCGCGATCGGCGCGGAAGGAGAACTCGAACTTCAGGAGGTGCGAGATGCGCCGTCCGGTCTCCGCGATGTCGGCGTACTTCGCCGACGGCGCCGTCATCACGGCCAGCATCGCGATCGCGTGCGGGACGAAGAAGTGGATGATGTTGTTCTTGTAGTAGTCGAGGGCGCGCCGGCCCTCCTCGCCGACCTGGAGGACGGTGTCGCCGTCGGGCGCCAGCACGGTGCTGATCAGGCCGTCCGACTGGAGCCGCTCCAGCGCCTCGCGGATCGCGGGCCTCCGTGTCGATCCCTCGAGCGACGGCGAGCGGCGGGCGCCGAGGCTCTCCAGAACGTCCAGCGTCCGGTCGACGTTCTTGTACATCTCTTCCTCGCCGAGCCCGCGGTGTGCGCGCGAGAGGAGCACGAGCGCGGAGACGGAGGTGGGAGTGACGCGCGTGGCGTGGTTGATGCCGTAGACGATGCGATGTCCGAGCTGAGTGACGAGCTGGCGCCGGGGACCGTCGGGGGCCTCCGGATCGTGCGGCTTGCCGATCTCGTACCCGCGAGAGGCCGCGAAGACGCGCATCGAGATCGGCTCCGCGAAGTCGACGAAGACGCGCCCGTACTTCGAGCGGAGCACCTTGGTCGACGACCCCAGCAGCGCGCCCATCGCCTCCTTCTTCTTCTGTTCGCCCTCGAGCTCCTTCCAGTACGACTTCCCCTCGATCACCTTCTCGTAGCTGATCGACGCGGGGATGAAGTGGACGTCGGGGACCTCGGCGTCGAGCACCGGGTCGACGCACATGGAGAGCATTCCCATCCGCGGCGGGAGGATCTTGCCGGTTCGACTGCGCCCGCCCTCGATGAAGAACTCGATCGCGTTGCCCTCCCTGAGCAGCCGGCGCACGTAGGCGGCGAACACCTCCGAGTAGAGCTTGTCGCCCTTGAAGCTGCGCCGGAGGAAGAAGGCGCCCGAGCGCCGGAAGATGAAGCCGAGTGGCCAGAAGTTGAGGTTGTCGCCGGCCGCGATGCAGGGCGGCGCGATCCCGTCCTTGAAGAAGATCTGCGACATCACCAGGTAGTCGATGTGGCTCTTGTGGCTCGGGACCAGCACGACCGGGCCCTTGCGCGCGGCGTCGCGGACGCGGTTCAGGCCCTCGGCGTCGACGATGATGCCGTCGTAGATGCGGCTCCAGATGATGTCGAGGGTCGCGTCCACCACCCGGATCCAGCCGTAGCGGAGATCCGCGGCCATCGCCCGGATGATCGATCCGGCGCGCTTCTCGACGGCGTCGCGGGTGTCGCCCTTCTCGACGGCGCGGTCGATCTCCTGCCGCACGGCCGGATCGTGGAGCACGCGCTCGCGGGTCCGGGCCGGCGGCACGCGCAGAGGCCCGGTGCGTACCCGGTCCTCCCGGGCCAGGTGGTTGAGGATCGCCCAGCGGATCTTCTTCGCGATGACGCGGTCGGGGCGGCCCTCCTCCCGCTCGAGCACCGCGCGGACGTCGACCGGCGCGCCCACGTGGAACCGGGCGGTGTCGTACCACCAGAAGAATCCGATCAGCTCCCGCAGCCGTCCGGGCGCCTCCCGATCGCCGAAGATGGTGTCGACGATCGTGCGCCGGAGACCGATCGGCTGCTTGGTGCCGAGGAGCGCCTCCGGCAGCAGGAGCAGCGGGCGATCGAGCTGGCGCTGGAGCGCGATCAGGGTCTCGAAGTAGCGCTCGGAGTACGTGGGGTTGGGGCTGATCAGCGTCCGGGGCCGGCGCAGAAAGAGCAGAGAGGGACACCCGGCTGCTACCGTCGCCGAGAGATCCTCGACCGTCGGCGCCAGCTGCGAGAGGTAGTGGTCGTGCATCCAGGCCGGCGGCGGTAGGCCCAGATGATCGAGGGCGTACAAGAGGAAGGTCGGATCCAAGACGCGGTGCGAGCGAAAGCAGTGGACGACGATGCCCCGCTCGTAGGCGTCGCGGAGCCGCTCGGTTGCCTCGGCGCCCACGCGGACCTGGGCGAAGAACGGCGCGAGGAGTCGCCCCAGCAGACCGCCTCTCTTCGGTGGCGACACCAGCGCGGGTGCGGTCTGGACCGTGGGCAAGCGCGTCGTCACGAACCAGTGTGAGAGAGAACCATACCCTCGGGTCGCCGCAAAGCATCTGCGATAGAGCCAAGTCCTGGGTAGCCGTGAGGGAGGCCGCATGCTAGCGTTTCGCCCGACCGAACGGGGGCTCACAGGGTGGGTCTCCTGCCGCCTTCCATGCGCGCCTGGTGTCCCCACTGCGGTGCTCTCAACGAGTTCGACCGCCCCCCGACGACTGCGATCGTCTACTGCCAGCACTGCCGGAAGCCGTTCGGGGCGGCGGCGCTGACCACCTCCAGCACGCCGCCCGCCGACCGCCGAAAAGGCTCGAATCCGCCGCCGCGTAGGACCTCCAACCCAGGTACCCCGCCGACCGGCGTGCCGAAGCCCACGCCGCGGCCCCTCTTCGCGCCGGACGATCTCGGGCGCGAGCCCACGACCCCGTTTCGCAAGCGACAGAGCCCGGCGGTGGCCGCGGCGGTCATCGTCCCCAAGGGCCGGACGACCTCGAACACCGGGCCGGTCGCGAAGATCGTCTACCGGAGCCCGGACGGCCTGGAGACCGACTTCGTCCTCGATCCGATCAACACCGTGGGGCGGCACCCGAAGAACAAGATCCGGCTGAACGATCGCGAGATCTCGAAGGAGC
The DNA here is from genome assembly GCA_963803435.1 of uncultured delta proteobacterium. Taxonomy (GTDB): domain Bacteria; phylum Myxococcota; class Kuafuiibacteriia; order Kuafuiibacteriales; family Kuafuiibacteriaceae; genus CAWDML01. The sequence continues at coordinate 15,280 of CAWDML010000004.1, forward strand.
ACGCGATCATCGAGCGGCGCACCAACGAGTGGTGGATCAAGGACCTCCGCTCCTCCAACGGGACGTACATCAACAGCCGGCGCGTCACCGAGCACAAGCTCCAGCACGACGACGAGATCCTGCTGGGCTCGATGCGCCTGATGTTCGTGATCGAGAGCGGCGACGAGAAGCGCGACTCGGTCCGGGACCTGGTGACGATCCTCCCGCAGGATCCAGCGGGAACGACGCACATCCACGCCAAGATCGAGGAGGACGAGGAGCAAGACTTCCGCCCGGTCACGGAGGTCAACGACCTCGAAGTGCTGCGTCAGGACTACGAGAAGCTGCGCCTGACGCACGAGCTCTCGCGGATCGGGCTGGTGACGGATCTGTCGGTGCTGCTCAACCGCACGCTCGAGGTCGTCTTCTCCATGCTCCGCGCGGACAACGCGGTGATCATGCTCGTGGACGAGGAGACCAACACGCTGGTCCCGCACACGGTCAAGCAGCGGAACCCGGATCAGCAGAAGCAGGAGATCCTCCTCTCATCGACGATCGTGAACGCGGCGCTCCAGGAGCGCGCTTCGATCCTCTCCTCCGACGCGTTCCTCGACCCTCGCTTCTCGGGCTCCCAGTCGATCATTGCGCAGGGCATCCGCGCCGCCATGTGCGTGCCGCTGGTCGCCCACGACAAGGTCCTCGGCCTGATGCACCTCGACTCGCGCGAGCGCGTGGGCGCCTTCGTCGAGAAAGACCTGCAGCTCCTCAAGTCGATCGCGCTCCAGACCGCCATCCAGATCGAGAACGCACGCCTCATCCGCCAGATCGAGGAAGAGGCGAAGACGCGCATGCAGCTCAACCGGTTCCTGCCGCCCCACGTGGTGGACGAGATGGTGGCGGGCGGCGGCAAGCCCATCCAGAAGGGCGGCCGCGAGGTCGAGGCCTCCGTGCTGTTCTCGGACATCCGCGGCTTCACTCCGATGTCCGAAAACTCGGGACCGCAGGAGATCGTCGATCTGCTCAACGACTACTTCGAGCGGCTGGTCGAGGTGGTCTTCAAGCGCCATGGCGTCCTCGACAAGTTCATCGGCGACGCGTTGATGGCCTCCTGGGGAACGCTCGAGGGCTCCGACCTACGGGAGAACGTGTATCACTGTGTCGCCGCGGCGATCGATTTTCGCGATACCATCCGGGACCTCAACATGGAGCGCCAGGAGCAAGGACTCGATCCCATCCGGATGGGCGTCGGCGTCAACACGGGGAAGCTGGTCGCCGGATACATGGGGGCGAAGAAGCGGCTCGAGTACACGGTCATCGGCGACACGGTGAACACGGCGTCGCGGCTGTGCGGGCTCGCGGACGGCGATCAGGTGATCATCTCGGAGAGCACGTACCGCTACGTGAAGGATCGGGTCGAGGCGCGCTATCTCGGGTCGAGGCAGGTCAAGGGAAGGGAGCAGGAGGTGGGCGTGTATGACGTCGCCCGGATCCTCGGCTAGGTTGATGGTGTTGGCTAGGCGGCAGGTCGTTCAGCGCTGTCCCAATTGCAGTGCCAAGTACGATGTTGGGATCTACGTCTCGGGACAGAAGGTGCGGTGCCGTCGCTGCGGTATCAAGTTTGCGGTGGTCCGCAATGACACCCAGCCCGGATCGAACCCTCCGGCGGGGGACGCGGAGGCCAAGGGCGACGCGCTTCCCGGCGAGGCGCCAGCGCCGCGGCCGCAGACCAAGCAGCACCGGACCGCGCAGAACGACATCGCTGTCGGGACCATCCTGGGCGGCTACCAGATCGGACCGGTGCTCGGTCGCGGCGCGATGGGGACCGTGTATCGCGGCACCCAGCTCTCGCTCGATCGGCCCGTCGCAGTGAAGGTGATGAGCTCGGATCTGGTGAACCAGCCCGAGTTCATCCAGCGCTTCCGCCGCGAGGCCGCCGCGCTGGCCTCGCTGGCGCATACGCACGTCGTCTCGATCATCGACCAAGGTAACGTCGATCATCACTTCTACTTCGTCATGGAGTTCATCGACGGCCCCACGCTCCGCCGTCTACTGTCGCAACGTGCCTTGCGCTTGCAGCAAGCGTACGAGCTGGCGATCCAGATCGGCCGCGGGCTCGACTACGCCCACAGCAAGGGCGTGGTGCACCGCGATCTCAAGCCGGAGAACGTACTGCTCCAGGACGCCGGCGCCGACGGACAGGTGGCGAAGATCGTCGACTTCGGTCTCGCCGACATCCTCTACAGCGATCGCTCCTACGTGAACCTCACCGGGAGCCGCATCTCGATGGGGACCGTGAACTACATGGCGCCGGAGCAGCGCCAGGACGCCGGCCGCGTCGATCAGCGCGCCGATGTGTACTCCTATGGGGTCCTCCTCTACGAGATGTTCACGGGCGAGCTGCCGATCGGGCGCTATCAGGATCCGTCGAAGCGCAACAAGCAGCTCGATCGACGTGTCGATCCGGTGATCATGAAGGCGCTCGAGCCCGACGCCCGGCGCCGCTATCCGCGCGTTCGCGAGCTGCTCTCGGTCTTGGAGCAAGTCACCCGCACGTAGGCAAATGTCGTTGCCAACCCGGCTCGATTGGCTTAGAGGCTCCCGAGCAAGGAATTGAATGCACAGCCTCCGTGATCACCTTCTGAAGGCCGGCCTCGTCACCAAAGAGCAAGTCGCCAAAGCCGAGGCGGACAAGCGCGGCCACAAGAAGAAGAAGCGCCGCCCCCCCAAGAAGAACGACATGCCCTCCGGCGCGCAGCCCGCACCGGCCCGACCCAACGAACCGCACCGAATGATGGATCTGTCCGATCCGCTGCGGCTCAAGCTGGCCCAGGCGATAGAGTCGCACCGTGTGCGCGGTGAGACTCGCGGCGAGATCGCGTTCAACTTCACCCTGCGGGACGGGCGAATTCGCAAGATGTTCGTCTCGAAGGAGATGCAGGCCGGGCTGGAGCGCGGCGATCTCGCGATCGTCGAGAACGGAGAGGTGGAGCGGCACATCATCGTCTCCTCCGAGGCCCTCGGTTCGATCGCCGACATCGATCGCGACGCGGTCCGCTTCCACAACGAGCCGGTCGCCCCCCTCCCGGCCGAGCCTTCCGAAGCGCGCCCGGCTTGCTGATCTCCCCCGAGCGATACCTCCTGACTGGCGCCACCGGGTTCCTCGGACGCGAGGTGCTCGTCCGACTCCTCGCCGAGGGCAAGCCGGTGCTGGTCACCACCCGCCCCCGCGAGGGTGAGCGCCTCGACGCCGCGCGCGCCCGCATCGTCCGGATGATCGAGTCGACCGCGCCCGACGTCCCGCAGGCGCAGCTCGAGGTGGCGTTCGCCGACGTCACCCAGCCCGAGCTCGGGCTCGACGCCGGCGTGCACGCCGCGCTCCTCGCGGGCGGCCCCGTCCAGATCGTTCACGGCGCCGCCGAGGTCCGCTTCAATCTCCCCTTCGAGGTGATGGAGCAGCAGAATGTCGGTGGGACCCGGAACGTCCTGGCGCTTGCCCGCACGCTGGCGGAGCGCGGCCGTCTCTCCCGCCTCGATCATGTCTCCACCGCCTTCGTCGCCGGCGATCGCTCCGATGTGGCCCTCGAGACCGACCTCGACGTCGGCCAGCGCTCGCGCAACGACTACGAGCGGACCAAGCTCCTCGCCGAAATCGAGGTGCGACGCGCCATCGACGCCGGTCTTCCCATCACCGTCCATCGTCCTTCGATCATCGTCGGTGACTCCCGGACCGGTCGCGCCTCCAGCTTCAAGGTCCTCTACTGGCCCATGAAGGTCTACGCGCGCGGCCGCTGGCGCACGATCTTCGGCCGTCGCGACTGCACCGTCGACGCCGTCCCCGTCGACTACGTCGCCGACGCCATGGTCGCGCTGATGAAGCGCCCCGAGGCCACCCATCGCACGTTCCATCTCGCCGCCGGGACCGATCGCCAGTCGACGATCGGCGAGCTGGTCGCGCTGGCCGAGCAGGTGTTCGAGCAGAAGCCGGTCCGCTACGTCGATCCCCAGATCTACCTGCGCTGGATCCGCCCGCTCCTCCGCCCGCTCCTGATGCTGTTCCGCCCTGACGTCGCGCGCCGCGGCGGCGTCTATCTCCCGTACCTCGAGCGGAACCCCAGCTTCTCCACGCGCGAGGCCGAGTCGCTGCTCCCGATCGCGCCGCCCAAGGTGACGGACTATTTCGGCGTCATCCTCCGCTACGCGCATCGCTCCGACTTCGGGCGGCGCGAGTTCGAGCTCCCGGCCGGCTGCCCGTGAACGGGGCTTGGCTCGCGAAGAAGTATTCCGTGTTGCACTTGTTCTGGCATTCGCTGTTCGTCTTCAGCTCATGAAGGGCGATGTCATCGCGGATCGGTTGCTCAGGTTTGCGAAGCGCGTTCTTCGGCTGTGTCGCGAACTCGCGAAGGACTTCGCTGGCCAGCATGTCGCTCGCCGCGCCGCCGGATGTGAGGGGTGATGCGGCGTGATCGAACAACGGTTTCGACATCTGCGTAGTCGCCGAAAAACGGAACAGCGAACGATTCGGAGGTTCTCGGCCCGTTCTAATCCTCGTCGGCCAGATAGCTGAGGATCACCTCGTCGAGAGAGCGCTCGACGACCACGATGTTCGGGCGCTTCGAGTCGGCGTCTGGATCCTGCGGTGCGCCGTCGACCTGGTCTCCCCACGACTGATCCTTGCCTGGGCGCCCGGAGGTCTTTTCGGCGCGCTCCTTCTTCTTACGTGCGATGTACTCCTGGATCTCGCCGGCGTTGACGTCGAGGAGCGTCTCGGCTTCGGGGGTGGCTTCGCCGTTGGCGCTGGCAGGTACGCGAGAGTTGCGCGTGGAGCTGGCGCGGCGGCGGAGCGCCAGATCGATCTGGGTCTCGCGCTCCGGGCGCGGCATGGGGGACGGCGTCCGCGGCATCCGGAAGCGCGCCACCCGGGGGTCGCTCTTGCGGGACGACGTCGGCGGGCCCACCTCCTGGGCCTTCTTGCGGGCCTGCTCGAGGGCGGCCTTGGCCTGGCCGAGCTGCTCCTTGAGCGCGGCGGGCAGCCCGAAGTCGACCAGCGTGTCGGCGATCGGCGGGGGCTTGCGACCGACCTCGGTGGGGGACTCCGGTGGGGGCCGCGGCCGTCGATCGCGGGGGACACTGCTGTTGGCGGGGCGGAGGGTGGTGTCCGGCGAGGTCCGGTCCGGGTAACGGAGCCTGGGAAGGTCGACCGTGACGGGGGGCGGCTTTGGAGGTCGCCGCGGCGGGGCTCGCTCCGGCGGGATGGTGTCGACCAGATCGCCGGGGTCGAACAGCTCCGGATCCAGCGGCGGGAGCGCCCCTTGCTGATTGCTGGGGCTCCAGGGGACCTGCTTCTGGAGCTCCTCGTCGAAGACCTTGAAGAGGTCGTCGTCGTCGATCTCGTCGTCCTGGATCAGCGGGGTCAGCATCTCGACGATCCCGCTGGTGGGGCTGTGGTGTTGATCGGGGAGCTCGTCGGCGACCGGCATGGTCGCGCCTTCCTTGGGAAGTTGCTCCACCGACACCGGACGGATCGGCGCCTCCGCCACCGGCACGGGCACCGTGTCCTCGGGGGGTGGTGGGGACGGTGTGTCGGCGGGGGACCCGAGGTACACCGCGATCCGATCGTCGTATTCGTGCTTGACCAGGTTCCGCAACAACCGCTTGTGCTGGTCCTGCATCCGGCTGCGGATCTGCTCGTTGCGCACGTCGTGATCGGGCTTGCCGTCGAGTACGTCGGCGTACGATGACTTCTCGATCGCGACGAGGTGACCCCCGATGAAAACCTGCGTCACGAGAAAGGGCTGACTCAGCCCAGTATCCTCAGTTTGTACGTGGAAGACCCGATCCTTGTACCGAATGTTGTGGTTGAAGCCAGGCAGCATCGACGGCTGGGATCCAGAGTAGCCGGAGTCATTTGTTGTTGCCAGAGGGCCTACCCGATGCAACAGTCCAACGCTCTCCCGGGGGAAGTGATGTCGAACAATCGCTCACGTCGATCCAGTTTTCCGGGTACGGAGCCTGCCCACGACGATGGCTTCGATCTCCCCGCAGAGCCGCTTCCCCCCGAACCGCGCGAGGTCGATGAGATCCGACCCGGCACGAACGCCCCGATCGTGCTGGTGCCCGTAGGAAAGCTCGAAGATAGCATTTTGGATCGTTTGCAGCCGGCGCTCGAGGAGACCTTCCGCCGGCCCACCACGGTGCATGGGCCCCTTCCGGTTCCGAAGTACGCCTACAACCCCACACGGAGCCAGTACCACTCTGCGGCCATTTTGAAGCGCGTCGAAACGCTCCGCTCCATCGAGTGGGACGCGGCGATCGGCGTGGTCGATGTCGACCTCTTCGTTCCGGAAGTACCGTTCATCTTTGGAGAAGCGGACCGGAGCACGCGCTCCGCCATCATCAGCCTGACCCGTCTCCGGCCGGAGAGCGGGACCAGCGACTCGAAGAAGGATCTCCTGCTCAAACGCCTGGTGTGCGAAGCGATCCATCAGATCGGCCTGATCCGCGGTCTCGCCCAGTGCCCGAACAACCGCTGCGTCATGTTCTACTCGGCGACCGTTCAGGACACCGACAAGAAGGGCCAGAGCTTTTGTGCCAACTGCCGCAAGCGGTTGTTGGCCGAGTGCTGACCGCGTTAGGTTCCCGGCCCCATGGTCCCCCCGGCGCAAAAGCGCAAGGCACTCGGTAAAGGCCTCAGCGCGCTGATTCCTCAGAAGCGTCTCGAGGGGCCTCCCGTCGATGGCGCGGCGGTGCTCGAGGGGCGAAAAGGCGTGCAAGCGGTCGGCATCGAAGAGGTGAGGCCGAACCGCCTTCAACCGCGCAAGACGTTCGACGACGCCACACTTCAGGAGCTGGCCGACTCGATCCGCGAGCACGGATTGATGCAGCCGATCCTCGTCCGGAAGAAGGGGACCGGCTTCGAGATCATCGCGGGTGAGCGACGGTGGCGCGCGTGCCAGAAGGCGGGCCTCAAGTCGATCGACGTCATCGTCAAAGACCTCGCGGACGAAGAGGTCTTCGAGTGGGCGCTGATCGAGAACATCCAGCGCGAGGATCTCAACCCGATCGAGGAGGCCGAAGCCTACCGGCGCCTGCTCGAGACCGGCGGGCTCACGCAGGAGCAGCTCGCGGTACGCGTCGCCAAGGATCGCTCGACGATCGCGAACGCGCTCCGACTGCTGAAGCTCCCCGATGAGGTGCGGCGTCAGGTGATCGCGGGTGCCCTGTCGATGGGCCACGCGCGCGCCCTCCTCTCGCTCGAATCACCGGATGAGATGATCCGCACGGCGCGCGACGTGGTGAAGCGCGGCCTCTCGGTGCGAGAGGTGGAGCGCGCGGTTCGGGCGGCGCGCAAGGCACAACAAGAAAAGACCGACGGTGCGAACGAGGATCCGTTCGGGCAGCTTCCCGGCGGCGAGCCGGCCGTGAAGCGGGTGACCGAAGACCTGATGCGCGTCCTCGCGACGCGCGTTCGGATCTCGCCGCAGGGTCGGCGCGGGCGCATCGAGATCGACTACTCTTCGCCCGAGGAGCTCGATCGATTGATCACGCATTTGAAAGGATGACCGATGGCAGTGTTGGGCGGGAAGCGAGAGGAGTCGAACGTGTCTCAACCGCGAATCAACCCGGCGGACGCGCACACCATCCTGGGGCGCGAGGCCAAGTTCTCCGGGAAGCTGACCTTCGAAGGCGCCGTCCGGATCGACGGCAAGTTCGAGGGCGAGATCTTCACCGAGGATCTCGTTGCTGATCGGCCCGGGTGCCGACGTCAGAGCCAAGCTCAACGTCGGGAGCGTCGTGATCAACGGGAGCGTGGAGGGTGACGTCGTCGCCAAAGCGTCGGTCGAGATCAAGGCGCCGGGGCGTCTCAAGGGGAACATCGTGACCCCGACGTTGGTGATCGAGAAGGGGGTCACCTTCGACGGGACGTGCCGGATGTCCCAGGAAGACAAGAAGGGACCCGCACCTTCGCCCCCGCCTGCGCCCTCGAAATCCTGAGGTTTCGATGTCTCACTGGGACCTCGAGGTCCCGTTGGAGAGCCCAGTCCTCGCCCATCTGGGGCATGCAGCCCTCAACGGTGGGCCAAAGCCGCAGTCATTGTTCCCTGGATCACACCTTGCGGCGAAAATCGCCCGCCATGGAGCGCAGGGTCGAACGAAACCTCCTCACGATCGTATTGATCTCTGCCATGGGCGGTGTCCTGGCGACGCCGTCCTGCAGTAAGGACCTGCCGGCCGACCAGGTCGACAACGACCACGACATGCTCCCCGACCAGAGCGAGGACCGCAATCAAAACGGGGTCGTGGATCCGGGCGAGACCGATCCGAACGCGGTCGACACCGACAACGATGGGATCGACGACGACGCCGAGGTCTCGACCCTCGCCTGCGCCAAGGCCAACGATCGTCCGTTCGCCGTCTTCGACGCGCCCGGTGCGGACTCCGAGGTGCTGCTCGATGAGCGCGTGCGCGTCCGGCAGACCTTGCGCACGAGCGACAACAAGGCGCCCGGCGCGGTGTTCATGGATCCGGACCTCTCGGTCGCCGGCGTGTTGATCGGCAAGCGTCCGGCCGCCGGGGTGGCCACCCCCTCGGCGCAGCGCGACTTCGAGCGCCAGAGCGCCATCGCGCAGATCGGCCAGATCCAGAACCAGCAGACCCGCTCCTTCACCACCGTCCAGGGATACCTCGCCGAGCAGGCGCGCTTCACGGTCCGCGCGGCGCAGGCCACCACGGCCGCTCGCACGGCCAACGGGCTCGGCTCGCTGTTCCTCGGTGGCGTGCCGCTCACCGGGACGCTCGCCCCCGACGGTCCCTCCGGGGTCGACCTCCAGATCAATCTCCTCACGATCTATCGCGGCCAGATGTCCGTGGTGCTGCTGGCCTCGGTCGTGGTCGGCGCCGATCCCACGGGCGACCAGCAGATCCGCGCCGAAGAGCTGACCGACGGTACGAACGTCGCGCGGCACGGATCCTTCACGCGGCATGTCTGCGATCAGTTCGTGGCCTCGGAGAAGGCGGCGGCCGACATCCTCTGGGTCGTCGACGACTCCGGCTCGATGGAGGACGACCAGATGGCGGTCCGCGAGGCGGCCGACGCGATGGCGGACATCCTGGGCGCGGCCCAGGTCGACTATCGGCTGGGCGTCGCCCGCACCTACGCGCAGAACCAGAACGACCCCCGGCGCGGAACGCTGGTGGGCCGGGACCTGACCCGCGATCTCGACGTGTTTCGCGATCGCATCGTGGTCGGTGCGCAGGGTGGATGGGAGCCGGGGCTGGCCGTCGGCCTCCGCGCGATCGAGAACCTGAGCCCGCCGACCCCGGTCGGCCAAGAGCTCCCCACCAAGCTGCGCCAGGACGCGGCGCTGATCGTCATCCACCTCTCGGACGAGCGCGATCAGGACGTCGAGTGTGCGGCCTGCGGCGGCTGCGAGGAGAAGGAAGGCTCACAGGACTTCTGCACCGATCCCGCAGGCCAGGCCGTGGTCGACGACTTTATCGAGCAGTACAACGCGCACAACGCGGTGACGTTCGCGCTGGTGGGCGACCTGCCGAACGGCTGCCAGCAGACCAGCACGCGCGACGACTTCGAGCCGGGCCAGGGCTACGTCGAGGTCGCGAACGCGACCGGCGGCAACTTCGGCTCGCTCTGCGGTGACATGAGGATGAACCTGGAGAACGTCGCGTTCGCGGCGACGGGCATCGCGAGCGCGTACCAGCTCTCGGCGACCCCGGCGTCCGCGACGATCCGGGTGGCGGTCGGCCCGCCCGGTCAGGGCCGCGTCATTCCGCGGAGCCGCGACAACGGGTTCGACTACGATCCGGTGCAGAACAAGATCATCTTCTTCGGCGACTCGCGACCGCATAAGGACGACGAGGTGGTGGTGGGCTACCGGCGGTGGGACTGGGCGGGCAATCCGAACAGCCCGGCCGATCCCTGCGACGACTGCTCGCTGGGATCGTTCTGCAATCCGGAGCTCGACATCGCCGACTGCCAGGCGATCTGTGGCGATGTGGTCTGCGACGCGGGCCTGGCCTGTCTGCCCGACACGGCCGGCTGCGGCAATCCGAACGATCTCCCGCCGCCCGGCGATGCGTGCGGCGGCTGCGGCGCGGGCCAGGTCTGCGATCCGGGCTCGGAGCAGTGCGTGCCGCCGTGCGAGCAGACGGGATGCTCGGCGGGGCAGGTCTGCAGCATGACCTCACACCTCTGCCAAGTGCCGAACTTCTAGGTTAGACAGGGTGCCCGTGCACCCTCTCGCAGGCAAACCAGCCCCGTTCGAGCTCCTGGTCGATCTCCCGAAGCTCCTCACCGCCTATTACACTCGCGCCCCCGAGCAACCGGTGGCGTTCGGTACCTCCGGGCATCGCGGCTCCTCGCTGAACGGGAGCTTCAACGAGCTCCACATCCTCGCCATCTCCCAGGCCATCGCCGAGTATCCGCAAGGCGACCTGCAGCGGGCCGCTGTTCGTCGGCAAGGACACCCATGCGCTCTCGGAGCCTGCGGAGCAGAGCGCCATCGAGGTCTTGGCCGCGAACGGCGTGGAGGTGGTGGTGGCCGCGGGCGGGGGCTACACGCCGACGCCCGTCATTTCGCATGCGATCCTCTCGTACAACCGAGGTCGCCGGGATCGGATCGGAGACGGCGTGGTCATCACGCCCTCGCACAACCCTCCGGAGGACGGCGGGTTCAAGTACAACCCATCGCACGGCGGGCCGGCCGAAGAGGCGCTCACCCAGCAGATCGAGGCCCGTGCCAACGAGCTGATCGCACGGCCGGATCAGATCCGGCGGTTGCCCCCCGCTCAGGCGCGCGCGTTGATCGCGGAGCGCGACTTCGTGGGGCCGTACGTCGACGCGCTGGCCTCGGTCGTCGACCTGGAGGCGATCGCGGCGGCCCAGCCGAAGATCGGCGTCGACCCGATGGGCGGATCGGGGATCGCGTATTGGGCGCCGATCGCCGAGCGGTACGGGATCGATCTCGAGGTGGTGAACCATCGCGTGGACGCCACGTTCTCGTTCATGACGCTCGATAAGGACGGAAAGATCCGGATGGACTGCTCATCGCCGTATGCGATGGCGTCGCTGATCGGGCTCAGGGATCGGTTCGACGTGGCGTTCGGCAACGACACCGACTTCGACCGGCACGGGATCGTCACCCGCAGCGCCGGCCTCTTGAACCCGAACCATTATCTGGCGGTGGCCATCGAGTACCTGTTCACACATCGCGGATGGCCGGCCTCTGCGGCCATCGGCAAGACGCTCGTGTCGAGCAGCATGATCGACCGCGTGGCCGGCCACCTCGGACGCGTGCTCTCGGAGGTCCCGGTGGGCTTCAAGTGGTTCGTCGACGGCCTGCTCCACGGTCGCTATGGGTTCGGGGGCGAGGAGAGCGCCGGCGCCTCCTTCCTCCGGCGGGACGGATCGGTGTGGACCACCGACAAGGACGGCTTCATCCTCGATCTGCTGGCCGCCGAGATGCTGGCCGTGACCGGGCGCGATCCGGGGGAGCTCTATCGGGCCCTGACCGAGCGCTTCGGTGAGCCCGTGTACGAACGGATCGACGCGCCGGCAACGCCTGCGCAGAAGGCCGTGCTCAAGAGCCTGTCGCCCGAGGCCGTGACCGCAAGCCAGCTTGCGGGCGAGCCCATCGTCGCCAAGCTGACCAAGGCCCCGGGAAACGGGGCGCCGATCGGCGGTTTGAAGGTGGTCGCAAAGAGCGGATGGTTCGCCGCACGCCCGTCCGGTACCGAGGACGTCTACAAGATCTATACGGAGAGCTTCAAGGGCCGCGACCACTTGGTACGGATCCAGGAGGAAGCCCGCGCCATCGTCTCACACGCGTTCGTTTCTCGAAGGTGAGGACGGTTGCGTGGACTCCGGTCGCGCCCATACACTTGGCCGGCGCGATGCCCGATCAGAAGAGGCCGGACTACGTGATGACGGCGGAGGGTGAGCTCGTGCCCACCGGCGAGATCGAGCCGCTGGATCTCGAGGACCGCCCGCCGCCTGTGGTGGCGAAGCCGAAGATGGAGCTGCCCGCGTTCCCCCGATCACCGGCTGCGCCGTCGCCGCTTCCGCCGCCGGTGCCGAAGGCGAAGGTCGCGCCGCCCCCGCTGCCGCCGGAGGCGTTGGAGCTGGCGCCGCCGCGGATCGCCAAGCGCACGCCACCTCCGCCGCCGCCGCCCGAGAGCGGGGCGGCCGTCAGGGCGAAGGTCATCCCGCCAAGCCAGGCCGGGGAGGCCTGGAGCGGTGAGCGAACCCATCCTCACCGGGGCGCCGTCGGCGCCAGCGGCGTGTTCCCGCCCGAGGGACCGCCGGTGAAGGTGAGCTCCCTCGCTCTGCCGCTCGCGGACGATCTTGCGCTGCCGGCGAGCGCGCTGCCGCCGGCCCCCGATACGCCGGCACCGTCCCTCTGGGACGAGGATCTGTCCTCACCCGCCGAGGTCGAATCGATCATCCGCGATCAGAACTACCGCGTGGTGATGGAGGGCGTCGCGGACATCGATGGGGACGAGAGCCTCGAGAATCGCCGCGCCGCCGCCCCCGCCGCCGCCGGCCCAGCCCCCCGGCAGCCAGGACGTGCCCGTGATCCGAGGGACGGCGGTCGCGCCGCCGCCCCCCCGCGTGCCTTCGATGCGCCCGCGGGTGACCGGGACGAGCAACGGCGAGGATCCGTCCCCCCGGCGGAGCCCACCCCGCGTCCCGCTCCACCGCACCATCAAAGAGCGCAACCGCCGCTGACTCTGATCCGCGGTGCGGACCGGATCGCGCGCTCGACCGCGGACCATCGTCCGCAGTCGGCGGATATCCTCCGCGTCCGGACGTGGCCCGTCGCTTGCGCAAGTGGTGCCTCGAGGAGGTGCTCGCGCACTCATGAAGATCCATCTGTTCACCCACACCCTCACCGCTCTTGCGGGCCTCGCGCTCGTCACTGCCTGCGGTGGACCCTCCAGCCCCGATGCCACCGAGATCGAGATGTCGTACGGCGCCGTCACCGCCGCTGACGAGGCGCCCTTTTTCGCCGACGAGCGCGTCGAGCGCGAGGACGCCGCGGATCGCGACGTCGACGAGCCCGCGGACGCGGACCGCGCCCGCGACGCCGATGAGATGCGCGCGCGGCCGGACGCCGCCACGATCGTGCTCACCGTCCGCTACGGGAACCTGGCCGGTCGCGATCGGGCCGCACCGGCGCGCTGGCCCTTCGAGGTGCGGACCGGCGGCGTGATCAGCGGCGTGCGGCTCGCCCTCGACGACGACGAGGACGGCGGCTTGACGCGCCTCGACGACGGCGTGTCGTGGCACTCCGCCACTGCCGGTGAGGACGACGACGGCGCCCGCATGCGCATCGACTACCAGCTCGACGGCGATCCGCAGCGCGGCGTCGCCCTCGACACCGACGGCCTCCACCTTCTGATCCCGTTCCGCGAGCTCGCCGACCACCGCAGCTTCCACCGCCTCCCGCAGGGTGAGGTCTTCGTGAGCGCGTATCGTGTGGCGCCGGATCGCGATCTGGAGCTGTGCCGCGGCGGCGTGATCCGGGCCCGCGTTTCGCCCCTCGGCGACGACGGCGTCGGTCGTTTCTTCGGCCTGTTCACGAACCACGCAGGCGATCGCGTTGGACACGTTCGCGGGATCTACGGCGTGCGCGAGAACGGCGACCAGGCGATCTTCGGCAAGATGATCTCCCGGAACGGCGCCTTCGAGGCGCGCTTCCGCGGGCTCTGGGAGCGAGCGGAGCCGGGGTTGCTGGCGTTCCGCGCGCGGCTCCACGCTCGCGATCACGACGCAATTGGCGTGGTGCGCGGGCGAATCGCGGACACGGACGGCCGCGGCGGTGTGATGATGGCGCGCTGGGCGCTCGCGTGCGACGCGACCATCGATCGCACGGACCTTCCCGCCGACACGGACGCCGAAGAGCGCGCGCGCCCGTCAGCCGACGCCGGGGAGTAGCCGCAGATGTCACTGTGGATCATCATCCACAGTGGTGGTCTGAAACGCGCCAGTGTTTGCAAGTTGTGTTGACAGCCCACCTCATGTGACGAGCTCGTCCACGAATCGCGACAGACTGATGAACTGACTCGACTTCTTCGCGTGACCTTCGATTTACAGCGGGATAGCTCGTGAAAGGTGTGTCAGCACACATCCCCACTGCCACACATCGGCCGACTTTCTGACAGTGCGTAAGATGATGAGCGTCACGACGCCAACGCGGCTACCAAGGCGGAGGTGGCGCGTCGTTCGACCCTCGCGATCGCGAGTCTGCTCGCGGTCGGCTGCGGCAGCAGGGACCGTCCGCTGGACGCAGCGGCGCGTGCGTCGCTCTCCGGACTGATCTACTACCAGACCCTCGACGAGCCCACGGTGGTCCGCCGCATCCGCCCGGACGGCGCGCAAGACCGTGCGATCACCGACGGCACTGCGCCTGCGTTCGTGGAGCCCGCCGATCGCACGTCGATCTTCCTGGTCGAAGCGGACGACGTCTTCCTGGCCAAGCCGGACGGGACCGACAAGAAGCCCCTCGCCGTCGCCGACGGCTTCGACTGGTATCCTCGGCTCTCGCCCGACGGTCAGCGCGTGCTCTTCGAGTCGGCGCGCGCGTCGTTCCGCGATCTCTACACGGTGCCGCGGGCGGGCGGCGCGGTGACGCGCCTGACCGACAACCGCGAGGGGAACTTCGACGCGGTCTGGTCGCCCGACGGCAAGCAGATCGCGTTCTCGTCGAGCCGCTACGACCAGCTCGACCTCTTCGTCGCCCGCGCCGACATGACCGACATCCGGCGGCTCACCCAGCACACGGGCGACGCCGTGAAGCCGGCGTGGTCGAGGCGCGGGAGCTGGATCGCGTACTTGTCGAGGCGCGACGGCGAGCAGGATCTCTTCGTCATCCGGGCCGACGGCACCGGGATCGACAATCTCACGCGCACGCTCGAGGGCGAGGTCACCAGCTACGCCTGGCATCCCCAGGACGACGTGCTGGTGCTCGCCACCAAGTCGGGCCGGAAGCCGAGCGCGATCTACACGATCGACGTCGGCTCCCGGCGCATCGTCACTCTCACGGGATCGGATCATGACGATTCGGATCCCGACTGGTCTCCGGACGGCGGCCATCTCGTCTTTACGAACAAGACGAAGGGCAGGCCGGACATCTGGCTCATGCGGGCAGACGGCAAGCAGCGGACACAGCTGACGAGCTCTGCGCGCGGTGCATGGCTACCTCGTTGGTTCGAGGTGGAAGGAAGGTGAGTTAGTGAAACGCTCAAGCAGCACGATATTGGCATTGGGCATTGGTACGCTCGCGATCGCGTGCGTCCCCGACGGTGAAGGGGACGTCTCCGGCGAGCTCGGCGTCGAGGTGCCCGAGGTCGAAGAGAGCTCCGGGCTTGCGCTCATGTTCCAGGACGCCTCCGAGCAATCGGGTGTTCCCGTGGACGTGTTGAAGTCGCTCGCGTTCGTCGAGACGAACTTCAATCCGGCCCTGGGAGAGATCGAGTTCGAGGGGCAGCCGGAGCCGTACGGTCTGTTCGCGCTCAGCGGTAATCAGCTCCAGCGGGCCTCCGACCTGGCCGGGATCGATGTCGAGACGGTCAAGACCGACGACCGCGCGAACGTCGACGCGGCCGCCTCGCTCCTCCGGACCCTCGCCGACGAGGCGGGCGTGCCCGAGGACCAGCGCGACGATCCGCTGGCCTGGGGCCCGGCGCTCGCGCGCTGGGACGAGGTCATGGACGAGGATCTCAGCACGCAGTTCGCGGGCGACGTGCTGATGAACGTGCGGCGCGGCGCCGCCGTCCCGCTCGACGACGGCACCACCATCGTGATCGGCCGCTTCGATCCGAAGGGCGCCTTCGCCAGCGACATCTCCAGCATCAGCGCGGCTGGCACCGTGTGGCGGCCCTCGCCCAACCACAGCTCGCGCGCGGGCAACAGCATCGTCATGGTCGTGATCCACTCGTGCGAGGGTTCGTACGCGGGTTGCGTGAGCTATCTCCGCCAGTCGGTGGCGCAGGCTTCGGCCCACTACGTGGTCAAGGAGAACGGCGGCGAGGTCTCGCAGCTGGTCGACGAGAGCCAGAAGGCCTGGCACGTGGCTGCGACCTACGTCCCGAGCCGTAACGGCGGACGGCTGGCGAACCGCTCCGGGCAGAACGTCAACTACTTCTCGATCGGCATCGAGCACGGCGGCCGCGCCGCGCAGACCAGCTGGCCCGCCGCGCAGATCAACCGGAGCGTCAGCCTGGTCAAGAACATCACGAACCGGTGGAGCATCCCGAAGGACAGCTACCACATCGTCTCGCATGCTCGGCTGCAGCCGTACAACCGCACGGATCCGGGCGCCCACTGGCCCTGGACCAGCTACATCAATGCGATCAAGGGCGGCAGCAGCGGCGGCGGCGGCGGCGGCGGCGGCGGCGGATCCACCACGGTGGTCACCGTCGACAACACCACCAGCGGTCGCTTCCGCAGCTCCTCGCACTGGGATCTGTCGTCGTGGGCCACCGGGCGCGTCGGCGCGAACTATCGCTACCGGTCGCCGCAGGCCATCAGCGACACCGCAGACTACAAGTTCGCCGTGCCGGCTGCCGGCCGCTACGAGGTCTTCGCGCGCGTGCCTGGCAACGGCTACAGCACGAGCGTTCCTTACCTCATCCACCACGCTGGCGGCATCGCGCACGTCAACCGGAACATCAGCAACCGCGGTGGTCAGTGGGTGAGCCTCGGGACG
The DNA here is from genome assembly GCA_963803435.1 of uncultured delta proteobacterium. Classification (GTDB taxonomy): domain Bacteria; phylum Myxococcota; class Kuafuiibacteriia; order Kuafuiibacteriales; family Kuafuiibacteriaceae; genus CAWDML01. The sequence goes on from CAWDML010000004.1 coordinate 31,983, forward strand.
TACAGCTTCAATCACGTCGATGATTGGATCGTGCAGGTCTCCTGCTGGACGTCCGCCAAGGGCTACGTCATCGCCGATGCCATGAAGCTCGAGCGCCGCTAGGAGCGTGTAGCGCGTAGCGCTACCGCGAGCCCGGTCCGGGTCCCGGTCCCGGTCCCGATGGCGATCATGCAGCCCGGCGTGCGTTCATCGACTTGATGAGGCGCGTGAGCATCTCGACAACGCGCTTGAGCTTGGCTCTGGCGGCTTGGACCTTCTGCTCGTTGGGGAGTCGGCGCCTCAAGCAGGTGTGGAGTGAGGCGGCGCTTTCGGTGCCAGAGCGAAGTGCCATCCGGTAGAAGCGAGCCTTCTCAGGTGGATTGAACTCTCCGGCGCCCTGGAGCGAGCGCGCACGATCGACCAAGAGGAAGACGAGCGGCTGGGCGTTGAAGAGACTGAAGAGGACATCCCAGCGGAGCTCGCTCGCCGTGAATCCCGCCTTGCCCGCATTCGAGAAGCGAAGGCTGCGCTGGAACAGGATGCCGCCAGGGCTCGCGCGGAGAAATTGCGCAGGCAAGCCGAAGAGCAGCAGAGCAAAGCGGATGATGCTCTTGTGGATCGGGTGGAGCAGAAGCGAGCGAGAACTCGAGCCGAGAAGGCAAGAGCGCAGGCTGACCAGCTCGAACCATCCCCAGACCCAACTGAACGAAATGATGGATGGCCGCATCATCGCGTTCCTGCCAATGTGGACGGCACACCGAGGCCCCACGCTCAGAGGAACTTCACCGACTCAGACAGCAGGATCATGTTGAAGGAGGGAGCGTACCTCCAGGCCTACAATGCCCAAGTTGTCGTAGATGAGCACGCTCAGGTGATTGTCGCCGAAGGGGTCAGCAACCAGGCACCTGATCAGCAACACCTCGTCCCGATGCTCCGTGATGTGTTCGGCAACTGCGGCGATGCTCCGCGGAAGATGACGGCAGACAACGGCTATCCTGAGCGCGACCAACATCGAATTCTGCGACAACAATCAGATCGATGCCCACATCGCTGTTGGACGCGAACAGAACCAAGACGCGTCGACTCCGTCCTCATCAGCTTCGGAGCCCACACCTGCCTCGCTCGCTCGCAAGCGAATGCGAGACAAGTTGCAAACGCGCGACGGCAAGGCGGTCTACGCCCGCAGGAAGAGTATCGTCGAACCGGCGCTCGGACAGATCAAAGGGGCACGAGGATTCCGCCGGTTCTCGCTACGCTCCTTCTTCAAGGTACGACCGAGTGGACGCTCGTCTGCCTCACCCACAACCTGCTCAAGCTCTACCGATCGAAGCTCGCGACCGTCGCGAGCGTCTGACTCAAGGCAGCCATCTTCAGATCGGGACCCGGACCGGGACCGGGACCCGGACCGGGCTCGCGTGAGCGCTTACGTGCTACACGCTCCTAGAAGGTCCCTGCGAGCCCGAACGTCGCGCCCCCACGATCGGTGGGCGCGACGGTCGGGGCCAGCGAGACCCCGACGCTCGTCGTCCGCTCGGGCTCCAGCTTCTGCCAGGACAGGGCCGCCGCATCGACGGCCGGCACCACCACGAACATGATCAGGCCGCCCACCACCGCGAGGGGGGTGGCGTCCGAGCAGACCCGGGCCTCATCGCAGATCCCGATCGTCCCCAGCACGGTCAGCGCAGGGACGGCGACGCGGAGGCCCATGCTGAGGAGCCCCATCCCGACGTTCTCGTGAAAGAAGTGGGTGAGCGGCGTTCCGATCCCGTAGCCGACCAGGCCGAGGCCGCCCAGGATCGACGACTTGCTCGTGAAGGCCACCAGGACCAGCGAGGCGGCGTCGGAGGCGAGCCCCTGCCAGCCGTACCACTTGCGCGTGCGCGGCCGCCGCGGGACGCGCCGGAGCCTCCGCTTGATGCGGGCGCGGGTCGGGGAGTCGCTGATCGCGCGGCGTCCCGCGTCGAGGGCGACCCTGGCGGTGTGCGTCGCGCCGTCTCCCGTCATCCACTCGACGATCACGGGCTGGCCGGCGTGCTTCTCCGCCATGACGGCGACGTAGCCTCTCCGGTTCGCCACCCGCACGCCGTCGATCGAGACGAGCGTGTCCCACTTCACGATACCCGCGCGCTCCGCCGGGCCGTCGGGCTTGAGCGACTTGATCCGCACGTGCCCGCCCAGGTCGACGACGTTGATGCCGAGGATGCCGCGGCCCTTGCCGATGGGGGTGTGCAGCGGCGGTGGTGGCGGTGCGATCGTGCTGGTGGCGGCGGAGGTCGACGTGAGAGCATCGAGCTCACGAAAGATCTTCGGCCCGCCCGGATCCTCCTGCGCGTACGCGGAGCTCGCCACCAGGAGGCCGACGGCAATGATGGGGAGCCGCATCAGATCGTGAGCGTAACCTGCACGCCGAAGCCGACCCAGTCGTAGCCGCCGGGGCTCTTGATATGATTGAACGAGCCCCATATCCCCAGATCGATGAGCGGGAGCGTCGTGAAGTCGAGCCCGCCGCCGACCTCGTACACCAGGCCGCTGGTGTCGAGCTGGCCGTGGGCTCCGAGCGGCGCGCCGTATCCGACATGCGCGAAGCCGACGATCGCCAGGACCGCGATTCCGAGCGAGGCCCGCACGCCGACCATCGGCCGCAGCTCGTTCACCTGCAGCTGGAGCGGCATCCGATCGTAGGCGACCTTGACCTCCGGGATGATGTGGATGATCGCGAGGTCGATGTCGTAACCGAGGCGCCCCGCGAAGCCGAACCCGAAGCGCTTGGCGGTGAAGATCGCGCCGGCCTCGGCGCCGATCGAGATGTCCGCCAGCGCCGTGCGCGCCGAGGTGGCGGCGAGCAGAACGACCGCGATTTGGACGAGCTTCCGGTGTGCCATCGGCCCAAGTCCACGCTGGGACGAGGCGAAACGCAACCGTGTGGAAGCGCTCACTAGATCTTTCAGGGAGGCCCGTGTTAGGCCGTTCGGCCCGAGAGGAGACATGCACCGATGACCACCGATCGCGTGAAAGAGATCCTGAGCTGGTATGGCTCGGAGAACGCCGGCGTCCTCAACAACCTGGCCCGCATCATGAACAACGGACGGCTCGCCGGAACCGGAAAGTTCGTGATCCTGCCCGTCGACCAGGGCTTCGAACACGGCCCGGCGCGCTCCTTCGCGCCCAATCCACCTGGGTACGATCCCCGGTACCACTTCGAGCTCGCGATCGACTCGGGGTGCAACGCCTATGCAGCGCCGCTCGGGTTCATCCGGGCCGGCGCCTCCGAGTTTGCCGGTGCGATCCCGACGATCCTCAAGCTCAACAACAGCGACGTCCTCGCGTCCGCCGAGGATCCCTGCCCTGCGATCACCGCGTCGGTGCAGGACGCGCTCGAGCTCGGGTGCAGCGCCATCGGCTTCACCATCTATCCCGGCTCTGCGTTCCGGAACGAGATGTACCAGGAGATCCGCGAGATCTCGGAGGAGGCGCGGGCGGTCGGACTCCCCACCGTGATGTGGTCGTACCCGCGGGGCAGCGGCCTGTCGAAGGACGGGGAGACCGCGATCGACGTCGTCGCCTACGGCGCGCACATCGCGTGTCAGCTCGGGGCGCACATCGTGAAGGTGAAGCCGCCGAGCGCGAAGCTCGAGCAGGCGGACGCCAAGAAGGCCTACGAGAAGGCCGGCATCAAGGTGGACACGCTCGCCGATCGGATTCGCCACGTGGTCCAGTCCTCGTTCAACGGCCGCCGCATCGTGATCTTCTCGGGCGGCGCTGCGAAGGGTGAGGCCGAGATCCTGGAAGAGACCCGCCAGATCCACGCAGGCGGCGGCTTCGGATCGATCATGGGGCGAAACAGCTTCCAGCGGAGCAAGGCCGACGGGGTGGGGCTGCTCCACAAGATCATGGACATCTACCGGACCTGATCGCACCCTTCGGAGGTGAGTCACATCCTCGGGAAACGACTCCGAAAGTCCGAAGGCGTCGCCAAGGCCACCGGCCGGACGATCTACGCGGACGACCTCCGTCTCCCGGGCATGCTCCACGCCAAGATCCTGCGCAGCCCGCACGCGCACGCCCGCATCCTTCGCATCGACATGGACAAGGCCGCCCAGCACCCCGGCGTCCGGGGCGTCCTGGTCGGGGCCGAGATCCCGCTCCGGTACGGGATCATCCCCTGGACGCAGGACGAGCAGGCCCTGGCGGTCGACAAGGCGCGCTTCGTCGGGGACGGCGTCGCGGCCATCGCGGCGGTGGACGAGGACAGCGCCAACGAGGCGCTCGATCTGATCGAGGTCGACTACGAGGTGTTGCCGGCGCTCCTCGATCCTGAAGAGGCCTTCCAGCGCACCGACGTCATCATCCACGACTACGACCAGAAGAAGCGCAAGGGGAATGTGTCGAAGCAGGTCGACCTCACCTTTGGAGAGGTCGACGAGGCGATCGGCGAGGCCGACGTGGTCGTGCACGGCGACTACTTCTTCGAGGGCACCACCCACGCGCCGATCGAGCCCCACTGCGCCGTCGCGGTCTGGGAGGCGCAAGGCAGGTTGACGCTGTGGTCGTCGACGCAGGTACCGCACTATCTCCATCGTGAGCTGGCCCGGGTCCTCGACCTCAAGCCGTCCCAGATCCGCGTGATCCAGCCGGCGCTTGGCGGCGCGTTCGGCGGCAAGAGCGAGCCGTTCGATCTCGAGTTCGTGGTGGCGAAGCTGGCCATGAAGACCGGCCGCCCGGTGAAGCTGCTCTACACTCGGGAGGAAGTCTTCTACTCGCACCGCGGGCGTCATCCGATGTTGATGCACTTCAGCACCGGCGCGTCGCGGGACGGAAAGCTCGAGGGCGTGCGCTCCCGGATCTTGATCGACGGTGGCGCGTACTCGTCGTTCGGTCTGGTCACCGCCTACTACGCCGGGCAGCTCCTGACGGGGCCGTACCACTTCCCGACGTACGGCTTCGAGGCCACGCGGGTGTACACCAACAAGCCCTGCTGCGGGCCGAAGCGCGGCCACGGGAGCGTGCAGCCCCGCTTCGCCTTCGAGGTTCAGCTGGACGAGCTGGCCGAGAAGCTGGGCATCGATCCGATCGAGCTCCGGCGGCGGAACTTCGTCGGCGAGCACACGGATACCGTGAACGGCCAGCGGATCACCTCCAACGGCTTCCTCCAGTGCCTCGACATGGTGGAGAAGGCGTCGGGCTGGAAGACGCGGCGCGGCAAGCTCCCCCGCGGGTCGCGGGCTGGGCGTGGCCGGCTCGATGTACATCTCGGGGACGGCGTATCCGATCTACCCGAACGACATGCCGCAGTCGGCGGTGATGATCCGGATCGATCGCAGCGGCGTGATCGCCGTGCACTGCGGCGCGTCCGACATCGGACAGGGCTCCGACTCGATGCTTCAGTACATCGCCGCCGAGGAGCTGGGAGCGCCGCTCTCAGCCGTCCGCGTCATCAGCTCGGACACGGATCTGCCCCGGTGGATCTCGGTGCCTACTCGAGCCGCGGTACCTTCATGGTGGGCAACGCCGCCATCGAGGCCTGCCGCAAGCTCAAGGCCATGATCCAGGAGGCGGTCGCCGCTGAGTGGAACCTCGCGCCCAAGCAGATCGAGCTCGCGGGCGGCGACGCCATGTTCGTCGGCGACACCGGGATGCGGATGCCAATCGAGAAGGCCTATCAGCTCGCCGAGGTGAAGTTCGGATCGCTGGCGGCGACCGGGAGCTATCGGACCGAGAAGCTCGGCGGAAACTATCGTGGCGGCACCATCGGTGCGTCGCCGGCCTACTCGTTCACCGCGCACGTCGTGGAGGTCTCGGTCGACGAGGAGACGGGCATGATCGCCGTCGAGAAGATCTGGATCGCGCACGACTGCGGCAAGGCGCTCGCGCCGGTGCTGGTCGAGGGCCAGATGGAGGGCTCGGCGTACATGGGTGCGGCCGAGGCGATCATGGAAGCGCAAATCTTTCACGAGAGCGGCCTCCACACCTCGCCCTCGCTCCTCGACTACAAGATGCCCACGTCGATGGACGTCCCCGACATGCAGTCGCTGATCGTGGAGTCCGATCGATCCCAAAGGGCCCTACGGTGCCAAGGAGGCCGGCGAGGGCCCGCTCCACCCCGCGATTCCAGCCATCAGCAACGCCGATCTTCGACGCGGTCGGAATCCGACTGCGCCGAACCCCCTTTCGCCCCATGGACGTGCTGGCGGCGCTGCGGAGCGACCTGGTCGACGGGTCAATAGTTGGCGCGGACCAACCCTGGCTGGATGGGCTAAGTCCCTAAAGTCTGAGCTTTTTCCAAACAAAACTCTGCCGCCGCACGCTATCGTCCCTCCGCTGTGCGGTGACGCAGAGCATCATCGGACCCGGGGCGGAACACGCACATGGATTCGGACGAAGTCGTGCGGGCCCATCAGGCGCGCTGGCAAGGACAGGCGGGCTCGGGTTCAATGGTCGGAGCGGTTTCACACGACGCGCGATCGGTGAGGTTCGAGCCAGGGGGAACGGTTCGAGTCTCGAGACTGGGGGGTTCATGAGTGCGAGCATCTTGATCGTAGAGAATGAGGCCGTCGTTGCGACGGACCTCGAGCAGCGTTTGGGCGGGTTGGGCTATTCGATAGCCACTGTCAACAACGTGGAGGAGGCGTACGCGAAGGCGATCGAGCTTCATCCCAATCTGGTCCTGATGGATATCTCACTTGGGAGCAGCGACGGCATCGACGCTGCGAAACGGATTCGGATGAAGGTCGATGTGCCGATCGTTTACCTGACCGCGCAGGCGGATGTCGCGACCCTCGAGCGGGCCAAGGTGACCGAGCCCGTAGGATACCTGGTCAAGCCGTGCAACGAGCGCGAGCTCCACGCGACGATCGAGCTGGCGCTGTATCGTCACGAGAAGGATCGGCGGCTGCGGAAGATGGCGGATACCGTCGTCGAAGCGCTCAACTACATCGACGATCCGGTGTTCATGGCGGACGAACGGGGCAATCTCACCTTCATGAACGGGCCTGCGCGCTTGATGCTGGAAAAGACGGGAACGCCGCTCGATCGGGCCTCCGTCCTGAAGATGCTCTCGAATCGCCCGGCCAACGGCCACCACCTCCCGAAGGGGATGGATGCGCTCTCACGCCGGGAGCAGGAGGTCCTCGGCTGGTTTCTCCGGGGCTTTGGAACAGCGACGATCGGGAGCCGTCTCCACGTCAGCCCGCAGACGGTTCGCAATCACCTGAAGAACGTCTGCCGTAAGCTCGACGTCCGATCGCAAGTCGAGTTGCGCGAGCTCTTCGCCGAAGAGGCTTAGTTTAGCTTAGCGTTTCATCCGCCCGATGGCGGACAGATTCACGAAGTTGATCACGAAGTGCGCCACGATGGCCGCGGTGAGATGACCGCTCACCAGCGTGACGATCCCAAACAGCAGGCCGAGGATGGCGGTGAGCACCGTCCACGGCCGGAGCTCGGGGCGCGGCGGCCAGTGCGCCAGGCCGAAGATCAGCGTGGTCGGGAGCAGCCCCAGCGTCGGAAGCATCGCGCCGCGGAAGAGCATCTCCTCGGCGAAGCCGGAGAGCAGCGCCAGGATCAACGCGTCGCGCAGCGTGATCTCGCCGAGCACTTCGGAGAACCAGTCGGCCAGCGACTGAGCCCACGGGAAGCGATCGAGAAGGTTGTTCGAGGCGATCACCCCGGCGCCCCCGATCGCCCCGACGATCGCCCACAGGACCACGGAGCCGAACGAGGGAGGATGATCGGTCCAGAAGAGCGGGTGGCCGCTGATCATCGACCACACCCACGCGACGCCTGCCATGGCGGCGTAGACGGCGAGGGCGGTGGAGAGCAGCCTTTGGCGGGACATGGGTCAATCCCATGATGGACGACTGACCCGGGTACTTCAACGGCACGGCCGGGGCGGGCGGCCCCGGTTCGCAACCGCGATTGACACCCGCGCAGAGCGCGCCTTGCGAACCGTGGCATCTTGCGATACCGGGGAGAGCGCGACATGATCTCCGAGTTCGAGGACGACATCCTCCGATCCCTTCGCCGGATCAGTCGGGCGATCGATCTCCACAGCCGTTATTTGGCCAGTACGTTCGGGTTGACCGGACCTCAGCTCGTCTGCCTCCGCGCGCTGGGCCAGCGCGGTCTCGCGACGCCGAGCGAGCTGGCGAAGGAGATCTCGCTCAGCCAGGCCACCATCACCGGGATCATCGACCGCCTGGCGTCCCGCCAACTGGTCACGCGCGAGCGCACCTCCAAGGACCGGCGGTTGGTGACGGTCCGGCTCACGGACGCAGGTCGCGCGCTGATCGAGCAGGCGCCGTCGCCCCTTCAGGAGCGCTTCCTGGAGAAGCTGCAGGCGCTCACCGAGAGCGAGCAGCGGCACATCGGTGAGAGCCTGGAACGGATCGTCCGGATGATGGACGGCGAGGAGATCGAGGCGGCGCCCGCGCTCGCGCGCGTCGACGCGGTCGACCTGCTCCCGGAAGAGCCCAATCTCGAGGACGAGTGACTCGAGCCCCTGGATCCTCCGCGTCTTGACGTAGCGCGGATCCGCGTGCGGTCGATGTAGACGTATCTCTACGCATGAGGGCCAGGCTCGTGGTGGCGATGGCGCTGATCGTGGGGTGCGGAGGTCGCGAGCGCCTGCCGAGCCAGGTGCAGAGGCGTGACTCCGGGGTCGATCCCACCGATGGTGGCGAGCCCTTTCCAGACGGTGGAGAGGTGAAGGACGACCCGGACTCCGGTGTCCCTCCGCCCGACTCGGGGACGCCGGACTCGGGCGCCGCGATACCGGACGCGGGCGACGTCTGCACGGACGGGCCGTTCAAGCAGGCCCGGGCCGGGGTCTTCTACGGCACGGATTTGCCCTCGTACGTGACCCTGACCGCCGGGCAGATCCAGGGGATCGGCTCGTTCGACTTCTGCAGCGGGACCCTCATCGCGCCCACCTGGGTGCTGACCGCCAAGCACTGCGAGGTCGATTTGAGCTCGCCCTTCTGCGTCGGGACCACGCCGAGCAATCCGAACGTCTGCATCAACCCGCTGCGCGTGATCGATCATCCGAGCGGAGATCTCACCCTGGTCGAGCTGGTGCAGCCGGCCGCCGACCGCCTGGCCACGGTCGAGACGATCCCGGTGCTCACGGAGACGATCGACCTCAGTTGGGTCGGCCGCATGGCGGAGGCTGCGGGCTACGGCCAGGACGAGAACGGCAACTTCGGCCGGCGTGAGTTCACGGCCGAGCCCATCGCCGACGTCTTCGCCGACGAGCTCACGATCGATGGCCAGGGGACCCACGGCGTGTGCTTCGGCGATTCGGGTGGACCGGTCATGGTGGTGGCCTCCGACGGCTCGGTGCGCGTGGGCGGCGCGCTCAGCGACGGCGACGAGTCGTGCGTCGGGATGGACAACTTCACCCGCGTCGACCCGTATCTTCAGTGGATCGAGAGCTATGTCGGCACGGTCGGGCCTCAGCCGTGCGGCAGCGTCACCTCCGAGGGGCTCTGCTCGCCCGACCGCGGCCGGGCCACCTGGTGCGACGCGAATGGTCAGCTCGCCTCCGCCGCCTGCGGGCCCTCCGACGTCTGCGGCTGGAGCCAGACCGAGCTGGGGTGGCGCTGCATCGATCCGGCGAGCGATCCGTGTGGAGGCGTGACCTTCGACGGGGAGTGCAGCGGGAACATGCTCCGCTGGTGCGATCACGGCCAGCCGCTCGAGCGGGACTGCGGCGCCTGCGCCGAGACCTGCCTGCCCGGAGCGCAGTCCGGCTATTACTGCGTGGCCTCGAACTGCGGTGACACGGACTACCTCGGTCGGTGCGACGGCAACGTCGCGGTCTGGTGCAGCCTCGAGGGCGTTCTCCAGCAGGAGAATTGCAGCGCGAGCAACTCGACGTGCAGGTACATCGACGACGAGACCGGCTACTATTGCGACTAGCCGTGACCAAAGAAGACATCGCCCTCAAGGAGCTCCTCCGCACGCAGTTTCCCACGGCCGAGCACGCCGCCGCCGAGATCGCCCGTCTCTCGGCAGAGCTAGAGCTGCCGAAGCACACCGTGCACGTGGTCAGCGACGTACACGGCGAGGACGTGAAGCTCAGGCACATCATCAACAATGCGTCGGGGCGGCTGCGTCCGGTGGTGGAGTCCCTGTTCGCCGAGCGGCGGTCCCCGTCGGAGATCCAGGATCTCCTCAAGCTGGTGTTCTATCCTCAGGAGACGCTCGAGCGCTTCGAGTGGTCGCCGGACGAGCCGCGCGTGCAGCGGACCTTGCTCGATCTCCTGGAGCTGATGCGAGAGCTGGCCAGGAGCAAGACCTTCGCGCGGATCCGGGCCACCTTTCCGCCCGAGCACGCACCGCTCCTGGAGGAGCTCCTGTTCGACCGCATGTGCGGCCGCGGCGAGGGCGCGATCGAGGCGGTGCTGGCGACGCTGGGCTCGAGGGTCCGCTTCGTGCGGTTCGTCCGGGTGCTGGTGCGTGCGGTGCGGAACGTCGCGGTCGACGAGATCGTCGTGGCCGGCGACTGCTACGATCGCGGCCCCCGCGCCGATCGAGTCCTCGACTACCTGATGCACCAACCCGAGGTGCGCTTCACGTGGGGCAACCACGACGTCGCCTGGATCGGCGCAGCGCTCGGGCACGACGCGCTGGTGGCGCACGTGCTGCGCATCTCGCTCAGGTATCGCCGACTGTCCCAGCTCGAGGAGGGATACGGCATCACGATGCAGCCGCTCGAGAAGCTGGCGCGGGACGTCTACGGCGACGATCCCGCCTCCAGCTTCGTCGTGCGGGGATCGGGCCTGCGGGACGAGCTGCAGGTGGCGCGGATGCAGAAGGCGGCCGCGGTGCTCCAGTTCAAGCTCGAGGGGCAGCTCATCGAGCGCAACCCATCGTTCGAGCTCGACCATCGGAGGTTGTTGCATCGGATGAACCTGGAGGCCGGCACGATCGAGATCGACGGCGTCGAGCGACATCTTCGCGACACCGTGTTCCCCACGATCGATCGCGCCGACCCCTACCGCCTCTCCCCCGAGGAGCGCGCCTGTCTCGAGCGCACGCGGCAGTCCTTTCTCACCAGCGACAAGCTCTGGCAGCAGGTGCGGTTCTTGACGGGGCGAGGGGCCATGGCGCTGGTGCGCGACGACCACCTGATCTTCCACGGATGCCTGCCGGTCGACGGCGAGGGACGCTTCCTGGCGCTGGAGGTGGGCGGCCAGTCCTACGCCGGGCGGGCGCTCTTCCAGGCGCTCGAAGAGGCGGTCCAGCGCGCGGTGGAGAGCCCTGAGGTCCCGGATTTGGACCTCCTCTGGTACCTCTGGTGCGGGCCTCGCTCCCCGCTGTTCGGCAAGGACCGGATCACGACGTTCGAGCGCGATTTGGTGGTGGAGGAGGAGACGTACGTCGAGACCAAGAACCCGTACTTCAAGTTGATCCACGAGGCCGACTTCTGCGCGCGGGTCCTGACCGAGCTCGGCGCAGATCCGGACCGGGGGCTGATCGTGAACGGGCATGTGCCGGTCAAGGTGGAGAAGGGCGAGGACCCGTTGAAGCGGAGCAAGAAGGCGATCACCATCGACGGCGCCTTCTCGGAGGCGTACGGCGATCGCGGCTACACCCTGGTGCTGGAGCCCGAGCACACGTTCCTCGCCGAGCATCACCATTTCGAGTCGGTCGCCGCCGCGGTCGAGCAAGGGATCGACATCATTCCCCGAACGACCGAGATCAAGCGGTGGGACCCGCCCAGGCGTGTCCAGGACACGGAACGCGGTCAGGTGATCCGGGCGCGCATCGCGCTCCTCTCGCGCCTCCTCTGATCCGAGCGGTTGATCTGTCCCGGAGGTTTTGTCCATGATGGGGGCGCCCGCATGCGGTTCGTGAGCCATCTGCTCCTCACGCTCGCCGTTTTCCTCGGCGCGGGACCGGTGCAGGTGGCGCGGCCGATCTGCAAGATGGCCGGTCCCTGGTCCCGGTGCTGCTGCGGGGAGCGTCACGGGGAGACGCCGGTGTGCCGGCTCGATCCGGCCCGCTCCGATTGCTGCAGCCAGCAGACCGTCGAGCGCACGGCGACCCCCGACGGGACGCAGCGCCCCGATGCACCTGCGCTGGTGGTGCTCGCCTCGAAAGTCTCCCGCCCGGTGGCTCCGCTTCGATCGCTCGCCGCAGGCGCCGAGCCGTCGTTCCGCGGCGGGCCGCCCTTGTTCCTCCTCAAAGCTGTGCTCTTGATCTGAGTGCGCCTCGGCTCGCCGCCCGCATCGGTCCGGGTCCGAGGAGGAGACGATGTTTCAACCCGAAGTGTGGCCGCACCTGGCCACCTGTCTATTGGTCGTCGCCGGCTGCGCGTCGGCGACCGAGCAGAATCGCGAGCGCCTGGTCTCGGCGTACGCCGGGCTCGAGGCCCCGCCCGAGCAGGCCGCTCCGCTCTCGGCGCCCCTCCAGCGCGAGGCGCTGATCCGGGCGGTCCTGTCGGTGAACCCGAGCGTGGCGGCCGCCGAGGAGGGCTTTCGCGCCGCCCTCGCGCGCTACCCGCAAGAGACGGCGCTCGACGATCCGATGCTGACATACAGCCTGGGACCGATCAGCCTCTTCGAGGGCCGCTTCGGCCAGACGCTCGAGCTGTCTCAGCGCTTCCCTTTCTTCGGCAAGCTCGAGCTTCGCGGCCAGGTGGCCAACGCCGGCGCCGAGGCGGCCAAGGAGGACATCCGGACGGTGCGGCTCGAGCTAGGGCTGACGGCCTCGCTCCTCTACGACGACTTCTTCGTCATCGACCGCGCCCTCGAGATCAACGCGTCTCATCAAGCGCTGATCCGGGAGCTTGCGGAGGCCGCCACCTCGCAGTACGTCGCGGGCGCCGCCTCGCAGCAGGATCCGCTGCAGGCGGAGGTCGAGCTCACCCACCTCGAGCATGAGAACGTGGTGCTCGACATGCGCCGTGCTGTCGTGGTCGCGCGGCTCAACGCGCTGCTCCATCGCGCGCCCGAGCTCTCGATCCCGGCGCCTCCGGACCAGATGACGATCCCGACCGAGAGCAGCACGGTGAGCCCCTCGCGCGCGCTGGAGCGCCGGCCCGAGCTGGCGGCCCAGCGTGCCCGCGTGGAGGAGAAGAAAGCGGGCGTGGCGCTCGCGAAGCGCGAATACTTCCCCGACTTCTCGGTGATGACGGGCTACAACTCGATGTGGGGCGCGACCCCGCATCGATGGATGGTGGGCGTCGGGCTCAACGTTCCGATCCAACTCGGACGTCGTGCCGCCGCCGTCGAGCAGGCTGAGGCCGAGCTGGCGCGGGAGGGGCGGACGCTCGATCGGTTGACCGATGACACGCTCGTGTCGATCCGCGAGGCGGGCCTGTTGGTGGAGAAGGCGCGTCACGTCGTTCACCTCTACGCGACGCGCTTGCTGCCGGCCGCCCGGGATCAGGTGGAGGCCGCGCGGGCCGGGTTCGTCGCGGGCGCCAACAGCTTCTCGGCGCTGATCGACGCTGAGAAGAACCTGCGGTCGGTCGAGCTCGAGCGAGAGCGCGCCAACGCCGAGCTCTGCCAGAGCCTCGCGCTGCTCGCACGCGCCTCAGGGCGCATTCCGTGGCTCGGTGAGGAGGACTGAGAGATGCGGCTCACCGACAAGAAAAACCTCGCGCCTTTGCTGGTGGGGCTGATCGGCCTGGCTGCGGCCGCGGCGTTCCATCGAGCGCTGATCGACTGGTTCACGTTCCCGGCGGCGCCGCCTGCCGAGGAGCCTCCGCATCAGGAGAGCACGGTCCCCGATCCAGCGCTCGTTCCGATCCGGGCGGCGCTGTTCGCTTACGAGACGGTGCGCGACTCACTGGCGCGTGACTCCCTCGTCGGCGTGGACAATGCCGCCACCGCAGTCGCGCACCACCTGTCCCAGGCCGAGGCCGCGGTGGGATCGGCGGAGGAGCTCTCCGGGCGGCTCCATCGGGCCGGTGCCGCCGCGAGCGCGCTGGCGGCGGCGAAAGAGCTGGCGGAGGCGCGGGCCCGCTTCTCCGAGCTCAATCGGGAGCTGGTGGTCCTGATCGCGTCCGACCACCGATTGCAGGGCAACCTGCAACTCTACGAGTGCTCGATGTTCGGCGGCTTCGCCAAGTGGTTCCAGAGCAGCCGCGACATCGAGAACCCGTACATGGGGCGGGCGATGACGGCCTGCGGCGAGGCCAGCGCCTGGGAGGGCGGCTCGGACATCGCCTATTACACCTGCGCGATGCACACGTCGGTGCGGAAGAAGGATCCGGGGAGCTGTCCGATCTGCGGGATGAAGCTGACGCCGGTGACGCGCGAGGAGAGCGAGGAGGGCGTGATCTTCATCGACGAGGCCCGGCGCCAGTCGATCGGCGTTCGGACCGGGGCCGTGTTCCGCGGGCCCATGACGCTCGGTGTGCGCGCCTTCGGAAAGGTCGCCTACGACGAGCGCAAGCTCACCGACGTGACCATCAAGGTGAAGGGCTGGATCGCGAAGCTCTACGTGGAGGAGACGGGGAAGAGGGTGAAGCGGGGCGATCCGCTGTTCGCGCTCTACAGCCCGGAGCTCTACGCGGCGCAGGCGGAGTATCTGCAGGCGCTCCAGGGCGTGAGGTCGGGCAGCAGTCGGCTCGCGTCGCTGGCCGAGGCGGCGAAGCTGAAGCTGAAGCTCTGGGATCTCTCCGATGCGCAGATCGCCCGAATCGCCGCGCAGGGAAAGCCGGTCGAGCACGTCACCTTCTTCGCGCCAAGCAGCGGATACGTGGTGGAGAAGAGCGTGGTCGAGGGCGCGGCCATCGAGCCGGGGCAGCGGATCTTCCGCATCGCGGACCTGTCGGAGATCTGGATCGAGGCCGAGGTCTACGAGAAGGATCTCGAGCGCATCACGGTCGGTCAGCCGGTCAACGCAGAGCTGGTGTTCGTGCCCGACCAGAAGCTCGAGGGGAAGGTCGACTACGTGTACCCGACGCTCGACCCGGCCACGCGGACCGGCCGCGTGCGGGTGGTGATGGCGAACGCCGGCCTGGCGCTGAAGCCCGGGATGTACGCGAACCTCACGTTCGAGGCGGACCTGGGCGAGCGCCTCCAGGTCCCGGCCGAGGCCGTGATCTACACCGGGCCGCGCCGGATCGTGTTCCTGGATCTGGGCGGAGGCCGGCTCCGTCCCGCGGCGATCGAGGTGGGCGCGCGCTCGCAGGAGACGTACGAGGTGATCTCGGGGCTCTCGGAGGGCCAGCAGGTGGTCACCTCGGGCAACTTCCTGGTGGCGGCGGAGAGTCGGCTCCGCTCGGGAGGCGGTCATGGAGCCCGGTGACGCCGGCCGCACGGGTCTCATCGGGCGCGTGATCGCGACATCCGCGCGGAGCCCGTTCGTCACCATCTGCTTCGTCGCCGCGCTGGCGGTGTTCGGATTCTTCGCGCTGAGGAAGACGGCGCTCGACGCCATCCCGGACCTCTCGGACGTCCAGGTCATCGTCTTCACCGAGTGGTCGGGCCGCAGCCCCGATCTGGTGGAGGATCAGATCACCTATCCGATCTCGACGTCGCTGCTGGCAGCGCCGAAGGTGAAGTTCGTCCGCGGGCAGTCGTTTTTCGGCCTCTCGTTCGTCTACGTGATCTTCGAGGACGGCACCGACATGTACTGGGCGCGCAGCCGCGTCCTCGAGTACCTCAATACGGCGCAGGGTCGGCTGCCCGCCGGCGTTCGTCCCACGATCGGACCCGACGCGACCGGCGTCGGTTGGGTGTTCGAGTACGCGCTCGTCGACAAGAGCGGGAAGCGCGACCTCGCGCAGCTGCGCTCCCTCCAGGACTGGAACATCCGCTACGCGCTGGAGAGTGTCGAGGGGGTCGCCGAGGTCGCGTCGATCGGCGGGTTCGTGAAGCAGTACCAGGTGCAGGTCGATCCCAACCGGCTGCGCGCCTACCGCGTCTCGATGCGGGAGGTCATCACCGCCATCCGCGCCTCGAACGACGACGTCGGCGGGCGGTTGCTGGAGATCGGTGGCCACGAGCACATGATCCGGGGCCGCGGCTATATCACGGGCACCGCGGACATCGAGAAGATCCCGATCAAAGTGGGCGAGGACGGCGTGCCGGTCTTCGTCGAGCAGGTGGCCACGGTGAGCATCGGCCCGGACATCCGCCGCGGCGTGGCGGAGCTCGACGGGGAGGGCGAGGTGGTGGGCGGCATCGTGGTGATGCGCTACGGGGAGAACGCGCTGAGCGTGATCGAGCGCGTCAAGCAGCGGATCTCGGAGCTCGAGCTGCCCAGACGGGGTCGAGCTCGTGCCGGTACTACGATCGCTCCGAGCTGATCGAAGGATCGATCCGCACGCTTCGCTCGACGCTTGCTCGAGGAGATGGTGGTCGTCAGCCTGGTCATCTTCCTCTTCCTCCTGCACGTGCGCAGCGCGCTGGTCCCGATCATCACGCTGCCGCTCGGTGTCCTGCTCGCGTTCATCCCGATGTACTACCAGGGGCTGACCGCGAACATCATGTCGCTGGGCGGGATCGCGGTGGCGATCGGCGCGATGGTGGACGCGTCGATCATCATCATCGAGAACATCCACAAGAAGCTCCAGCACTGGGAAGAGGAGGGCCGCCCCGGCAAGCGCAGCGACGCGGTGGTGGCGGCGATGCAGGAGGTCGGACCGTCGATCTTCTTCTCGCTCCTCGTCATCACCGTCTCCTTCATGCCGGTGTTCACGCTCCAGGCGACGGAGGGCCGGCTCTTCAAGCCGCTCGCCTTCACCAAGACCTACTCGATGGGCTTCGCCGCGATCCTGGCGGTAACGCTGACGCCGGCGCTGGCGGTGCTCCTCATCCGGGGCCGGATCCAGAAGGAGGAGCAGAACCCGCTCAACCGTTGGCTGATCGCGCTCTACACACCGGTGGTCCGGGCGGTCGTGGATCATCGAAAGCTGGTGCTGGTGGTGGCGTGCCTCCTGATGGTGCTCACCGTGCCGGCCTACCTTCGGCTCCAGAGCGAGTTCATGCCGCCGCTCAACGAGGGCGCGATCCTCTACATGCCCACGGCCCCGCCGGGCATGAGCGTCACCGAGGCCGAGAAGGTGCTCGGAGAGATGGACCGGGAGCTGAAGACTTTCCCCGAGGTGAAGAGCGTCTTCGGCAAGATGGGCCGCGCGCGCACGCCGACGGATCCGGCGCCGCTCTCGATGGCGGAGACCACGGTGGTGCTGAAGCCGCGCGAGGCCGTGGCGCCCGGGGATGACCTGGGAGCGCTTGATCCGCGAGATCGACGCCAAGATCCGCATCCCGGGGATGCCGAACGTGTTCTGGATGCCGATGCAGACGCGCACCGAGATGCTGGCGACCGGCGTGCGGAGCCCGCTCGGCATCCAGGTGTTCGGCGACTCCCTCGAGGAGATCGAGCAGACGGGCGTCGCCATCGAGAAGGCGGTGGAGAGCGTGCCGGGGACGCGGAGCGCCTTCGCCGAGCGATCGACGGGCGGCTTCTTCATCGACTTTCTCCTCAAGCGCGAGGCCGCGGCCCGATACGGACTGACCGCCGGGGACATCAACGAGGTGATCATGTCCGCGATCGGGGGCATGAACATCACGGAGACCGTCGAGGGTCGCGAGCGCTACCCGATCAACGTCCGCTACGCGCGCGAGTACCGCGACACGCCGGAGCTCCTCGGCGAGGTCCTCATCACCACCCCGACGGGGGCGCATGGTCCCGCTCCGCCAGGTCGCCGAGATCCGCACGGTGACCGGACCGCCGATGGTCCGCAGCGAAGACGGGCGCTCGTCGGCTTCGTCTTCGTCGACACGGATCGGCCCATCGCCGAGTACGTGCGCGACGCCAAGCGCGCCGTCGAGCGAGAGGTGCGGCTCCCCGCAGGCGTCCGGCTCGCGTGGGTGGGTCAGTTCCAGCTACCTCGAGCGCGCCAAGGATCGGCTCGCATTCATCATCCCGCTGACGCTGCTGCTGGTGTTCGTGCTGCTCTACCTCAACACGCGTTCGCTGGTGGAGACGGGGATCGTGCTCCTGGCCGTTCCGTTCTCGCTGATCGGCGCGATCTGGATCCTCTACCTGCTCGGCTACCACATGAGCGTCGCGGTCTGGGTGGGTCTGATCGCGCTGGCGGGGCTCGACGCCGAGACCGGTGTGGTGATGCTCCTGTACCTGACGATCGCGCATCGATCGTGGCAGCGGGCCGGGCGGCTCCGGACGGCCGAGGATCTCAAGGGGGCGATCGTCGAAGGAGCGGCGCAGCGGATCAGGCCCAAGCTGATGACGGTCCTGACGACGATGGTCGGCCTGGTCCCGGTCCTGTGGAGCATCGGCACCGGCGCCGACGTCATGCGGCGGATCGCGGCGCCGATGATCGGCGGGCTGGTGACCTCGTTCTTCCTGGAGCTGACGGTGTACCCGGCGATCTTCGCGGTCTGGAAGGGCCTCCGTCAGCGGACGTCGACGAGCTCGTAGACCGTCTGGGGCGGGTCGCCCTCGAGCAGCACAACCTCGGCGGCCGACCGGACCTCGACCCGGGAGCCCGCCAGCTCGGCGGTCCGCTGTGAGATCAGGATCTGGGTGCCGAGGTTCTCGTTCTCGCGCTCGATCCGGGCGGCGATGCGCATCTCGTCGCCGACAGCGGTGTAGTCTACGCGCTGGTCGCTCCCGAAGTTGCCGATGAACATCTCCGCGGTGCTGACGCCGACGCGCGTCTGGTGCTCGGCCAGCTCGGGGAGGTCGGACTCGAGAGCGTGCGCTCGGGCGATGATCGCCTGGGCCGCCTCGCAGGCGCGGAGCGGGTGGTCGGGGTGATTCAGCGGCGCGCCGAACAGGCAGATGATGGAGTCGCCGATGTACTTGTTCACGTAGCCGCCGTGCTCGAGCACGACGTCGGTGAGCGCGGTGTAATAGCGGTTGAGCAGCCGTTGCAGGCCGGCCGGGTCGTGGGCGTACCGCTCGGTCAGCGCCGAGAAGTCGTTGATGTCGGTGACCAGTGCGGTGACCTCGCGGTTCTCGCCGGCCAGCCGGGGGATCGAACGCTCCTCGACGAGCTGCTCGAGCAGGATCGACGCGACCGAGCCGCTGAAGGCCTCGCGGAGCCGGTCGCGATCCTGCGCGGCGAAGAAGTGGTTGAAGAGGGCGCCCACCGCGGAGGTGAACGACGCCGCATAGGACGGCAGCGCCGAGAGGACGTGGATCTTGAACCCCACCAGCAGCCAGCCGGTCACCAGGAAGAAGCCGAAAAAGAGGAGCAGGGGCCAGGCGACGTCGAGGACGCTGCTGCGAAAGACGACGATGATCATCATCGAGAAGGCGGCCACCAGGAACGTGATCATCACCGAGCTCCAGAAAGGAGCCTCGGTGATGAACCTGTGATCGAGAAGATTCTGGATCTCGGAGGCCTGCTTCACTACGCCGGGCGTCGAGGCGGAGAACGGCGTGCCCTTGACGTCCGCAGTGCCGAGCGCGAATCCGCCGATCACCACCACCTTGTCCTTGAAGTATCCGGGCGCCAGCTTGCGCTTCAGATCCTTGATCTTGTCCGGGTCGCTCTTCGCGAGCGAGTCGTACGTCCAGTCGTCGAGCACGTGGATCAGGCTGAGCGTTTGAAAGCGCTGATCGAGGTCGCCGCCGTAGTCGATCTCGGCGCTCCCGTCGGCGTTGATGGGGATGACGACGTCGCCGATCTGCAGCCGCTTGGGCGCGATCTTCACCTCGTCCGCCTCGAAGAGATCGGCGGCCACTGCGGTGGGCAGCGTGACGTAGGTGTTGATGCCGTCGGTGTACGCGAAGCGCGTGCGGCGGAGCTTGCCGTCGCTGTCCTCCTCCATGACCACCAGACCGAACCCGGCCGTGCTGGGGATCAGGGGCGCGATCGGCGGCTGCGGATAACGCATGACGCCGTCGGCGTCCGCCAGCGTGGGAAGCGACAGGCCAGTCACGCCCACCGGGAAGGCGAGCGCGCCCGCGATCTCCTCGGGCGTTGCCTTGGGATAGCCGTCGTCCGCCGGGCGCTCGCCCTCCGCAGGGCCCTCCGGGAACTCGTCGTTCGGAAACTCCTCACCGCCCTCGTCGGGGAACTCTTCATCGCCTTGGTTCTCGTCGGGCGGCGGCTGCTCTTCGACCTTTACGGGCCTGGTCGGTCCCCGGCGGTTCTTCGGCGCGATCTTCGGCGGGGCCTGGGTCGATCGCGACTGGCTGATGTTGAAGCCCACGTAGAACGGGACCTTGGCCTCCTTGACGGCCTCGCCGATCGCGAGGTCACCGGTCGGATCCGGGTGGCGCTCGTCCATCACCGCGTCGAAGACCACCGCGCGCGCACCGTCGCTCCCGAGGTGTTCGATCACGCGGGCCCAGACGTTGCGGGAGTACGGCCAGCTCCCGTAGTTGAGGGCGTAGCCCGGGTTCTTGGCGACCGCCTGCAGCGTCAGGTCGTCGATGGCGAGGATGATGATGTCCTTCGACTTCTCGACCTGCCCAATCGGTCCGGTCATCGCGGTGAGGCCGTCGTCGTAGGCGTCGAGCTCGGCGTCGCGGATCCCGAAGAGGTCGAGCTCGTAGCAGACGGCGGCGGCGACCGTCGCCCCCAAGGACACGGCCAGCACCAGCTTCCAGGTGCGGAGCAAGCGGAGCCACCAGAGCCTGAGGAGCTGCTTCACCGCCTCGCGACTTATCACGGGATCGCGCGGAGCCGGAAGCTTCCCCGTGGCTCAGGCGTCAGAGGAGGTTGCAGATGCTCTCGCCGAACTCGCTGCCGGTAAGGCAGTTGACCCGCTGGGTGGCGGACCGGAGCGCGGCCACGTCGTTCTGGTCGAGCGGCGTCCCATTCTGGATCTTCTGCAGGATGGCTTGCACCTGAGACTTGTCTTCCTCGAGCGCAGTCCGTCCCGCGCTCGACACGCCCAACAGCTCCACCATTCCGCCCGGGGCCAGAGCGGCGTCGAGCACCGGCGCGATCGTCATCGCATCCCGGGCGTACTGCTGACCGTTGGCCACGAAGGTAGGCGTGGTGGCGGCGTTGGCCAGCTCGCGCGTGATCGAGAGCAGGTATTCGGCCTCTCGCGCCATCTTGGGGACGTTGACCGACGCCACCACGTCCTGGGCCGTGTGGTAGCGCTTGTTTTGCCCGTTGGTGAAGAACAGGGTGGGCACGCTGCGGACGCGGAACGGGTAGTAGTCGCTGAGCGGGCGCACGCCGAACGGGGTCTGCTCGAACAGGTGATAGCCGCCGAACCCTACCGGCAGCGACGCGGGTACCGTCGCCGAGGTCAGCGCTGCGTCCAGCTCGGGGCTCAGCTCCGCGCCGAAGACGAAGTGCTGCTCGAAGCCTGGCCACAGATCGCCGCCCACCAGATCCATCACCAGCACCGCGTCGATGTCGGCCAGCGGGATCACCGGATGGTCCACGTAGAACTGCGAACCCATGTCGTCGTTGAGGAACGTCGGAGGCTCCTCGGCGTCCCAGAGCGCGATGACCACGCTCCGGGCCGGCGGGCTCGCTGCCAGCTCGCACCCGACGCCCAGGGCGATGGCGACGCCGGCCGCGTTGTCGTCGGCGCCCAGGCAAACGCCGCCGCCGCACGGTCCCAGGTGATCGTAGTGCGCGCTCACGAACACGTTCCGCGCCCGCAGGCTCGGGTCCGTCCCTTCGATCCAACCCAGCACGTTCGCGCCGGCGCCGGTGGTGATCGGCTGTTCGTAATCGCCGCTGGGCAAGGCGCCCGGGATGCCGCAACGTCCGAGCTCCTGGATGATCCAGGCCCGCGCCGCCAGGCCGCCGGGCGAGCCCTCGTCGCGTCCCATCCACGCCTCCGACGCCAGCGTCGAGACCTTGCGCATCAGATCGGCCTCGCCGATGGGCGCGTCCGGAGGCGCGCCGCCGTCGGGCCGGACGGCCGCGTCCTCCCCTGCGACGGCGGCGTCCTGATCGGTTTCGCCGGCGTCGGGCTCCGGCTCGGCGCCGTCCTCGACGCTCAATCCTGCGTCGGAGTTGGCCGGCCGGGCGTCGCTCGGAGATCCCGTTCGATCGGCCTGGCATCCGGCCAACATCAGGGCGGCGGTGGTGAGGACGAGCTTTCCGCGCATCGCGGGGACGCTCCCGAACATCCGGCAGGCCGTCAACGGGATCCTGCCCGATGCGACGTCGCGGATGGGGAGGATCATCACGCTGGGCGGCCGAGGCTGCTCAGCCGAGCGTGGCGACTGCGGAGGCACGCTCCAGCGCTGCTCGATCCCACCCGGCGCGGGTGGCGCCGGTCTGGTAGGTCGCTTCCAGGAAGTCGAGCAAGGCGGCGGCCGGCGAGGCGGCGCTCCGCACCGAGTCGTAGGGCAGGACGAACTCCGAGAGCTGGCGATGGTAGAGGCGGCTCGTCTGAGGATCCTCGTCAAGGCCGGGCGGTTCTGGAGCCGTGTACGAGTAGAACGCCGGCATGCCGAGCCCTGCGCCCGGCCAGAAGCCGGCGCTGATGCACTCGTGCGAGTAGGCTTCGCTGGTGATGGCGCCGCCGCGGCGAGGCGCGCGCCGTCCGGAGAACCGGGTGCAGGCGAGATCGAAGCTTCCCCAGAAGAAGTGGACCGGGCTGCACTTGCCGAGGAACCGGCCCCTGAACTGCTGGAAGACCGGCTCGATCGAGAGCAACACGCGCCAGAAGCGCTGGGCGAGCTCGCGATCGTAGGATCGGTGCTGGTCGTCCTGCTCGAAGGGGATCGGGTTCGGTATCTCCTGCGGCTTCGTGTTGATGGTGACGTGAATGCCGAGGAACGCGAGCGTCGACATCATGCGCTGGTAGAAGTCGGCGACCGCCTGCGGCTCGAGCGGGATCGACGCCGTTCGTCCCGAGCTGGTCATCACGTCGAGGCGGTGATCGAGGAAGTCGAACTGGATCTCGAAGGCGCCGGATCGGTACGGGATCGCCGAGGTCGTGAGGCCGCGCTCGTTCACGTAGAGCGCGGTGTGCCACCAGTGGTTGACGCGCGGGGCGAGCATCAACCGGACCTTTCCGGCGATCTGCGTCCACATGTGGAGCGTCTCGGATGTGTCTCGCCAGGCCTCGAACGGGAGCGCGGGCCAAGATGCATCGGTCATGCGTCCATCTTAGAGAGCCCGGGCGCTTGCGGCCGTGCAATCGGGTCGCGGCAGGCCTGCGCGGTGTGGACCGCCGTTCTCGGAACGACGCCGGACATCGCGCACGTGCCTCAGCTTCTAGAGTCCCGCACCGATGAGAAGTCCGCTCTGGCTCTCGGGTGCGTTGATCCTGGCGTCCTGCGGCGGCTCGGAGGTACCGATTGAGCAGCCCTCGCGCAGCCTCGTCGCGCGCGTGGTCGACGTCACGGACGGCACGCCGATCGCCGGCGTCCGCGTCGACGTGGAGGGCACGACCGAGAGCACGCGCACGGACGGCGACGGCCTGTTCACGGTGGAGCTGACCGACGCCGAGCAGCTGGGCCTCCATGCGGACGGCTACCTGGAGGAGAGCGTGCATGCGCCCTCGTTCACGGACGGCGCGGTGACGGCCGTGTTTTCGCTCTATCCGGCCCGCTCGCCCACCGAGGAGGAGCTGCTCCGGCTCGCGCCCCTCGGGACCGGCGCCGATGCGCCCGACCAGGGCTCGCTCGCGCTCGACGCGCTGGGGGCGCCGGGGGCGCTGACGCCGTCGGGAGGTCTGACGCTGCCGGCCACCCTCCGGGTCGGCCGAACGTTCGTGAGCGGCGGCGGTTGCCCACCGGTCCAGGCGGTCGAGGAGATCAGCCTGGAGAGCTACGTCAAGGGCGTCGTCACCGCCGAGATCGGCGTCTTCCGCTGGACCACCGGCGGCGGGGATACGGCCGCCATGGAGGCGTACAAGACCCTGGCGGTGGCGGCGCGCTCCTACGCGCTCTACTTCTATCTCCTGAACCCGGCCGGAAACTTCACGGCCACCATCGGCGGCCACACCGTCCGGTACCACATCAACGACACCGCCTGTCACCAGCGCTACGACGACGCGCGCCATGCGCCGATCGGCGCGGCGGTCCAGGCCACCGAGGGCGAGATCCTCGCCAACGCCGGCGGGGCGAGCATCGACAAGTACGAGTACGCCGCCAGCTGCGGCCGCCACGGCACCCAACCGGAGCATCGCACCACGCTGGTGGCCGATCTGCCGGGCGTGCGCGCGTGCGTGGGGAGCTGGTGCGGGCACGACACCTGCGCCGGCCATCAGGGCTGCCTGGTGCGCGGCATCTGCCAGTGGGGCTCGCTCGAGCGGTCGAAGAAGGGCGACGGCTACCGCCAGATCCTCGCCCACTATCAGCCGGACCTCGTGCTCCTCGAGCCGGGCAACCCGAACCCGCCGCCCACGCCCACCGTCATCCGGGTCGACAACTCCGGCGCCCGCTTTCGCGCCTCGTCCGGCTGGGGCACCAGCAGCTATGCCGCCGGGCGCATCGGCGCCGACTATCGCTTTCGCTCGCCGCAGGCGGTCAGCGATCTCGCGGAGTACAAGTTCGACATCCAGACGGCCGGCCGCTACGAGGTGTTCGCGCGGGTCCCCGGCAACGGCTACAACGACGACGCGCCCTTCGTGATCCACCACCGCGGCGGACGCACCGTGGTGCGCCGCGATCTCTCCACGTCCGGCGCCCAGTGGGTGAGCCTCGGGACGTACGACTTCGACGCGAAGGACGACTGGATCGTGCAGGTCTCCTGCTGGACCACCGGCACCGGCTACGTCATCGCCGATGCGATCCGCCTGAACAAGCGCTGATCCCGCCCCGCCTCAGACCGGATCGATCGAGCGGTCCCGCGCGATGTGATACCGCTCGAGGATACGCGGCGTCGCCGCGCGGACCTCCGCCGGGTCGAACATGATGATCCCCTGCGAGGAGGTCTCGATCTCCACGCGGTCGGTCGATCCCTCCACGACCGCGACGAAGTCGGCCATGTCCCGAGGCATGCGCCCGTTCACCGCGATGACGCCCTCGTTGTAGAGGTGGGCGTAGCCGAGATTGATCTCGTCGGCCAGGATCTGGGTCAGCGTGACGACCTCCCGCCGATCCGCGCTGCGCTCGCCCATGTAGTAGTGGCAGAGGAACTCCTTCGGCGCCTTGTTCCACCACTCGTCCCAGGTCGCCAGGAAGTCGCGCGTCAGCGTCTGGAACACCAGCCCGGCGTAGACGAAGTACTTGGGGAGCTTGTCGTGCGAGAAGCGCGGCACCAGGAAGTCGAGCGGCTTGAGACCGACGCGGACCTTCCTGCGCTCACCGTCGCGCTGGATGGTGAGCTCCAGGAGGTCGCCGACGTAGTGATCCGAGAGCAGCACGTCGTAGCGGGTGCGAAAGCGCTTGCGGTAGCGGATGGTCCCGTTGTTCGCGATCGGGTGGCCGTCCACCTCGAGCAGCACGTCGCGGGGCTCGAGCAGCCCGTAGCAGGACCCCTCGAAGTCGACCTTCGAGACCAGCACGCCGCTGTCGCGGTTGGTGAGGCCGACCTGCTCGCGGAGCTTGCGGTTCTCCAGGTTCTGGGTGCGCAGCCCCAGCCCGGGCACACGCTCGTGACGTCCGATCCGCACGCCCTCGAGGAAGTGGCGGATGATCGGCGCCGGGACGATCTCGCCGATGTTCTCCGCGTTCGAGAGCACCTGGAACGCGATCCCGACCACCCGGCCCTGCATCAGCACCGGCCCGCCGCTGTTGCCTTCGTTGATGGCGGCGTCGACCGTCACCGCCAGGAGCGATCGCTGCGAGTGGGTATAGCGCTGCATCTCCACCCGGGAGACGACGCCCTCGGTAATCGAGATCTCCTCACCGCCGATGGGGAAGCCGACCACCGAGACCTTGTCCCGCAGATCGGGCAGCTCGCCGATCTCCACCGGATCGACGTCCTCGAGGAAGCGATCGTCGATCACCTCGAGCAGCGCGAGATCGGCGTCGTGGCAGATCGCCTTGACCTGCGCGATCGCCTTGTCCGGATCCGAGATCTTCTGCACCTGGATGAAGGTGGCGTTCGCGACCACGTGCGCGCCGGTGAGGATCTCGTTCTTGCCCACGACGACGCCGGAGCCGGTGCCGTTCGTCGGCGATCTCGACTGCCAGGGTGAGTCGTAGTCCGGATCCTGCGTGGTGGCGAAGACCTTGACGACCTCTCGATGCGACATCACGGAAGAGCCTCGATCTCGAGTGTGAAGGTACCGCTGCCCGCGTAGGCATCGACGATGACGTAGTAGGTTCCGGCCGCGGGCTGCACCCACGTCACCTCGGGGAGAAGGATCTCTCCGAAGCGCACGTCGTCGTTGCAGACCTCCTCGAGCGAGGCCTCGCACTGGGCGTGACGGATGGCGAGGGCCGGATCGAAGCGCGCGTCGACGATGCGCGCGGTCAGGGACGATCGATCGAGCGGCAGGTCGATCCGGTAGACCACGTCCCGGTCCGACTCGCCGAGGCAGGACGGCGAGATCGTGTCGTTGGCGGCGCCGGTGGAGGCGACGATGGTGGCCCGGCCCTCGGCGTCGAGGACAATCGGGGCGGCGCCGGCGCAGGTGTCGTTGGCCGGCACCGGCACGCAGAGGTAGTCGTCGCAGCGCAGGTTGCCGGCGCAGTCGCGGTTCGACAGACACTGGGGATCGAGGACGGTCCGGAGGTCGTAGATGCCGCGATCGTCGGCGTCCAGACCGTCCACGTCGATGAAGTAGGTGGTGGGGTTCGCCGGCGACAGGGCGGCCTTGGCCACCGGATCCACGTACGAGATCGCCTGCGCGGTGGTGCAGGTGGCGGTCATCTGCCCGCAGTCGGTGGCGATCCACAAGAGCCCGCCGCGCGGTCCCGAGAGCTCGAACGCGGCACGCTGGCCGCCGTCGAGGCGCAGCCGGTAGAAGGCGTCGCGGCCCTGGGCGTCGTCGTCGAAGAGGCCGCAGCCGAAGCCGGTCGCCTCCACCGTGTTGGTGGCGCCGTAGGTCGAGACCTCGAGGTCGCCGCTGGCCGCGATCTCGATTGCGGCGGCACAGCTGTCGTTCGGCGGCAGCGTCACGGGCTCGACCTCGACGTCGAGCGTGAAGCTCGAATCCTCCGAGGGGCCGTCGCTCGATACCAGGAGGTAGACCGGGCTGGCGTCGTCGAGCGGAAGCTCCACCTGAAGCGCGCGCCGGGGGAGCTCGGCCGAGTCGCAATAGCGCGTGATCGCGTCGTCGGTCGCGCAGCCCGAGACCACCGCGGCGGTGACCTCGGAGGCCGAGCCGGGCGCCGGCGTGATCAGCGCGCGCAGCAGGCTCGGCGCGCTCGCCGGCTTGATCCGGTAGAGGAGATCGTGCCGGCGGGTGGCCGCGTACAGATCGGGATCGCAGCGGGGCGCGCCCAGATCGACGGCGGCGGCCAGGTCGCCCTGGACGGTGGCCGAGCCTCCGACCAGCGGAAGGTCCGTGGCGTCGCGGCAAGCCCGGAAGAAGGTGCCGAGCCGTGCAGTGATGTCGAGCAGGTAGTCGACCCCGCCGGAGGGCGCCAGCACCGCGCTGGTACGGAGCGCGAGCCGTCCGCCGGAGGCCAGCCGGCCGGTGTCGAGCGACTCGCTGCTCGTGTCGGTGCTCCGCCCGGCCGCGAGGGTGGCGCTGCCTGCGTAGGCGAAGAGATCGAGGTTGGCGTGCGTGTCCGGGTCGTACGAGGCCCCGATCAGGATCTGGTCGTCCGGCGCCGAATCGATCGCGAGGAAGTCCTCGTCCTCTGGACAGGCCGTGGCCAGATAGGTGCGGTTGCCGTCGACCGGGAGGGCGCGGGACGCCTCGCGATCGCCGTACTGATCCAGCGCATCCCCGGGACAGAGCGGCGTGATCCGCTGGAGGTCGAGGTCGTAGTGCCCGGCCTGATCGAGGCTCTCGATCCGGAGCCGGAGCTTGCGGTCCAGAGTCGCGCCCGTCGTCAGATCTCTCCCGGGGGGCGTGACTTCGACGACGGTGAGGCCGGGCAGCGTCAGCCAGCGCGCGTCGCTCACCACCTGACCCGCCTCGTCGAACAGATCCATGACCAGCGTCGCCGCGCTCCGCGTGGAGGTGAGCGCGATCCGAGCGCCCTCTCGGCCGGCGATGTCGAACGCCCACCAGGAGACGCCTCGATCGTCGCAGAGCCCGAGCTCCTGGTAGTAGGCCGCCTGCAGCCGGACCGCGTTCGCGATCGTGTCGCCGCCGTCCGTCCTGCAGCTCGATCGGCGGACGCATCGCTGGCTCATGCACTGATTGTCCGGGAAGCAGTGCTGATCCGTGCTGCAGGTTGGACGCTCTTCACAGGCCCCGTCCTGGCATGCGAGCTGGCGCGGACAATCCGCGTTGGTGGTGCAGGTGGTGCAAGCGCCGCGGGTCGCGTCGCAGAGACCGGCCGGCCCGCAGTCGGTGCCCTCGCGGCACGAGGCGACCAGCGCGATCGTCCTGGCCGCCGCCGCGGTCTCGCCCGGACCGCACTCGTCGGCGTCGAGGCAGGTCGACTCGAGGTTACCTGCGACCGCCACCGCGGCCGTCACGCAGTAGCCGGCCGCGGTGCAGATCTCGTTGGCGCCACACTCGGCATCCGAGGCGCACACGGCGCGAAGGCGTGAGAGGCCGGTACACAACCCGGCGTCGATCGAGCTGGTGGCGACGAGCGGCCGGGCGCAGCGATCGGGGAAGGCGCACTCGTCGGTGGAGGTGCAGTGCACCGGGCGCTTGCGGCATTGATCGGCGGCGCAGTACTCGCCGGCGGCGCACTCATCGTCGCGAGTGCACGCTGCGTTGCCGGCGTCCGTGCCCGCATCGCCTCGACCGGCGTCGAGGAACGGCTGAGCGTCGGGGAGCGACGCGTCCAGCGGCGGAAGATCCGGCGGCTCGACGGTACACGCGGAGACCAGCGCGATCGGAGCGAGCGCGAAGAACGCCTTCATCGAGACCCGGCATGTCACAGAAAGACTCTTACCAACAAACCTCCTCTGAGCTACACCGTCCCGGATGACCCAGATCCTCACCCGGGCGCAGATGCAAGAGGCCGACCGCATCGCGATCGAGGAGGTCGGCATTCCATCGCTGGTACTGATGGAGGTCGCCGGGCGAGCCGTTGCGGATGTGGCCGAAAGGCGCGCGCGAGGGCGCTCGGTGCTGGCGCTGGCCGGTACCGGGAACAACGGCGGGGACGCGGTGGTGGCGGCGCGCCACCTGAAGGAGCGCGGCCTGGACGTCACCCTGGTCGTGCTCGGTGACGAGGAGGCGGCCTCGCCCGACCTTCAGGCCCAGCTTCACATGGCGCGCGCCCTGGGGATCACGCCGGAGGTCCTCGCGGGCTCGGAGGCGCCGCTCGAGCTTGGGCCCCTGGTCGAACGCCACCCGGTGCTGCTCGACGGGCTCTTCGGTACCGGTCTGTCTCGCCCGATCGCGGGGTGGCGTGCCGAGGCGATCGAGATCGCCGACGCTTCCCGCGCCGAGATCGTGGCGATCGACGTGCCCTCTGGGATCGATGCGGACACCGGCGCCGTCCTCGGCGTCGCATTTCATGCGGCCGCGACGGTCACGTTCCAGTGCCCCAAGTTTGGTCACGTCCTGTTCCCTGGGCGCGCGCACGCGGGCGAGCTTTCGGTGGCGGACATCGGAATTCCGCCCTCGCGTCTCGTCGAGGTGGCGCCGTTCGGCGAGGTGATCGAGGACGACGTGGTCCGTGAGGCCTGGCCGGCGCGCGCGGACGACACGCACAAGGGCACGTACGGTCACCTCTTGGTCGTCGCAGGCGCGCGCGATCGACCCGGCTCGATGCTGCTCGCGGGACGCGCCGCGCTGCGGGCGGGAACCGGGCTGGTCACGGTGGCGAGCGACGACGAGACGATCCGGAGGTGCGCCGGCGCCTTCGACGAGCTCATGGGTCGCTCGCTCGGAGCCACGATCACCGCCGACGCCGTGCTGGCCGCGCTCGAGGGACGCACCGCGCTCGCGATCGGCCCGTCCCTCGATCCGGATCCAGCGCTCGTCCAATCGATCCTCACGCGGGCGCGCGTCCCCGCGGTCGTCGATGCCGGCGCGGCGGCGGCGCTGGGCCCGGATCCCTCGTGGCTGGCCGGCCGCACCTTTCCCACGATCTTGACTCCGCACCCGGGCGAGATGGCCAAGATGCTCGGCACCGACACGCGGGTGATCCAGAAGGATCGCGTGGGCGTGGCCCGCACGGTGGCGCGCTCGACGGGCGCCTTCGTGGTGCTCAAGGGGGCCTCGACGGTGGTCGCGAGCCCCGACGGACGGGCCGGCGTGTCGCTCCGAGGCAACGCCGGCATGTCGACCGGGGGCGCCGGGGACGTGCTCACCGGGATCGCCGGGGCGCTCCTGGCGCAGGGGGTCGATGGGGAGCTGGCGGCGCGGGCTGCCGTCCAGGCCCACGCCCGGGCGGGCGATCGCGCGGCCGCCGAGGTCGGAGAGGTTCGGTTGGTCGCCTCGGAGCTGATCCGCTGGCTCCTCGTAGGGGAGACCGGGTGAGAGCCCGCTCCCGGGCCGACACCCAGCGACTCGCAGCACGCCTCGCTCACCGGCTGGCGCCGGTCGCGACGGCCCGGCCGGACGGGATCCTGATCGGGCTCACCGGTGACCTGGGCGCGGGAAAGACCACGTTCGTCCAGGGGTTCGTGGCGGCGCTCCCGGGCGGTCGGGGGCTGTATGTGACGTCCCCGACCTTCGCGATCGTTCAACAGTATGGGACAGAGCCGCCCGTCCGGCACCTCGACCTGTATCGGATTTCGACCCTCGCGGAGCTGGAGGCGATCGGCTATCGAGAGCAGTACTTCGCCCCCGGCTTCACCTTGGTCGAATGGGTCGAACGCGTGGAGGAGGCAGTGCCTTCGGAGTGGATCGAGATTCGCCTTGCCGTGGACCCGTCGGACGTGCGCGAAATCCACGTCCGCCCGCACGGCGAATCCTTGGTCGAGGTCGTTGGGAAGTTCCGATGAGAGCGGTGAGCTTGGGCCTGATGGGATTGGTCGCGTTCGGCTGTTCGAGCCCGATGGGGGACGACGATCCGATGGATGCCTCGGTCGCCGACATGGCCACGCCCGACGGCGGCGTGCGCGCCTTGTGTCCCGCGCTCGAGACGCCGGAGTGCACCGCGGCCGAGGCGTGCGGCGAGGTGATCGATCGACAGTCGAACTGCAGCGGGTGCTTCGCGTCCAACCGATCGCTCTGCTTGTTCGGCGCGTGCGAGAGCCCCGCAGTGCTCGCCACCTCGAACCCCGTCAACGTTCGATTCACGGTGACGGCCGCGCTCGCGCCCCAGGTGATGAGCTTTGCGACCGCAGCGATTGCAGCCGAGACGGCCGGAGGGGCCGAGGTGGGATGCGACCAGGTGTATGCTGGAGAGGTCGATCTCACCAGCGGCTGCTACAACATCGTGGACAGCCGCGGCCTGATGGCCTCGATGATCGGGCAGACCTATCCCGCGATCTTTTCCAAGCTGCCGACGGAGCGGAAGGTTCTGCTGCTCATCTGGGGCTACGGGGAGGGGCTGGCCTCCATGGGTGACCCCATCGGCATCTCGTGCACGGCGATCGACGTGGGCGGACCCGACGGTGACGGGGTAGACGTTGAAGGTGACATGATGCGCCCGATCCAGTAAGCGGGGCGCTTTGAGAGAGTTCCACATGGCCGAGAACGAGACGACGGAGACCGCGACCGCGAGCGAAAAGGCGCCGACGGAAGCGGGAACGAAGAACGGCGAGAGCGCCCTGCCGCACGAGCCTTCGCACGCACCCGAGCTCCCTGCGAACGAGATGTCGTTCGCCGAGATGTTCGAGCTCGCGGAACAACAATCGGATGATACCCGCAAGGCCGCCAAGAACGCCTTCGGCAATCTCCGCCCCGGCCAGGTGATCAACGCGAAGATCGTGGGCTTTTCCAACGACTCGGTCTTCCTGGACGTCGGCGCGAAGGCCGAGGGTGTGATCCCCAAGGCCGAGCTCGTCGATGCCCAAGGCGAGATGAAGCTGACGGAAGGCGACATCGTCGAGGCGCGGGTCCGCAAGTTCGAAGGCGGCACCGTGGTGCTCACGAAGGTGCTCCCGCATCAGAGCATCAAGAACCGCGAGCAGCTGCGCGAGGCGTATTCGATCGGCCTCCCGATCGAGGGCCGGGTCACCGAGAAGAACAAGGGTGGCTTCGACATCGAGATCAGCGGTCTTCGTGCGTTCTGTCCTCAGTCGCAGATCGATCTCCGCCCCCAAAAGGCGGAGGAGTACCTCGGCAAGAAGTTCCCGTTCAAGATCGTCGAGTTCAAGGATGGCGGCCGGAACATCGTCGTCTCCCGGCGCGTGATCCTCGACGAGGAGAAGAAGAAGCGCGCCGAAGAGGTGATGAAGACGCTCGAGGTCGGCGCGCGCGTCCACGGCGAGGTCACCTCCCTCAAGGATTACGGTGCGTTCATCGACGTCGGCGGGGTCGAGGGCCTGGTGCACCTCTCCGAGATCTCCCACGGCCACGTCAACAAGGCGCAGGAGAAGCTGAAGGTCGGCGATCAGGTCCTGGCGGTGGTCCTCAAGATCGAGGACGGCAAGGACGGCCAGAAGAAGATCAGCCTCTCCATGAAGTCGCTGCTCTCCGATCCGTGGAGCGCGGCCGTGGACCAGGTCAAGATCGGGCAGAAGGTGCGGGGCAAGGTGGCCCGCATCCAGACGTTCGGCGCCTTCGTCGAGATCCTTCCCGGCGTCGACGGCCTCATCCACGTCTCCAACATGCTGACCGGCGGGCGCGTGAAGGACCCGCGCGACGTTCTCAAGGAGGGCGATGAGGTCGAGGCCACCGTCATCAGCACGGACTGGGACAAGCGGCGCATCGGGCTCTCGCTGGTGAAGACGCGCCAGGAGCTGGCCGGCGAGCTGAAGCAGAACCAGGTGCTCGAGGGGACCGTCGACAAGATCGAGAGCTTCGGCCTCTTCGTGAAGCTGCCGACCGGCGCCCGCGGGCTCGTGCCGGCCGCGGAGAGCAACACGCAGCGCGGTGTCGATCTGAAGAAGGAGTTCAGCGAGGGGCAGAAGGTGAAGGTGGCAGTGCTGGAGACCGACAAGAAGTCGGGCAAGATCCGGCTCTCGATCCGGGCCGCGCTGGAAGCCGAGGAGCGGGCCGAATACGCCGGCTACCTCGACACCTCCACGCCCAAAGGCAAGGGTCTCGGGACGCTCGGCGACCTCTTCCGCGCCAAGCTCGGTACGCTCAAGAGCGAGTGACTCCGCAGAGTGGAGTGGCTTGGCGCCCGCCGGTGTGACCCGGTGGGACTCGTCACGCTTGCACGCACGGCCTGAGAGCCGCGTAGAATGAACGTCTATGCTCAAGCGCGCGCTCTTTCCTCTCCTCGGCGCGGCCGTGCTCAGCGGCTGCAGCCTCATCTCGACCGAGGTCGAGACCAACGTGAAGGTGTCCGGGACCATCGACGGATCCGACACCCAGGTCTATGACAGCTTCGTTCAGGACCTGCTCGAGATCGACGACTACAAGAACAACATCGACAAGATCAAAAGCGGAGAGGTCTACGCCTTCCTGATCGAGTTCACGAACATCTACGATGACAACAACGCGCGCACGGTCGGCGGCCGGGTGAACGTCCGCTATGCAGACAGCGACGATCCCTGGATCGAGGGCGTCGCCCAGTGGAACCCGGTGTACGTGGGCGACGCGTCCGACACCGATCGCAACTCGCGGCTCAACCAGATCTATCTCGAGCCCACGCCCGAGACGGCGAAGCGGCTCAACGACATCCTGTTCAACGACAACCCGCGACCCGTCGAGTTCCAGGTCGAAGGGTTCGCCAGCGAAGCGCCTGTCCACTTCGACTACCGCGTGACCGTGTACCTCCGCATCAAGGCTCACGGCTGAGCGCCCAGCGCCTCCATCGCCGCCCGGATCTGAGCCGCCATCTCCGTCGGTGCTCGCTCGAGCGCCTGCCGGTAGTGCGCGAGCGCCTGGTCCCTTCTCCCCTGCTCAGCCGCGATGGCCCCGGCGAGGACGTGCGCGGTGAATGCGTTCGGATCCAGGGCGAGCGCGGCCTCGACCGTCGTCTCCGCCGTCGCGAGATCGCCGGCGTCGGCCTGAACGCGCGCCAGCGTGATCCGTAGATCGACGTGCTCCGGCGCGAGCGCGACGGCACGCTCGAGGTGGACCCGTGCCTCGGCGAAGCGACCGAGCGAGGCCAGGGCGGCGCCCAGGTTGGCCTGCGCCTGGAGGTGGTCGGGCGCCCGCTCGAGCACGCTCGCGTAGTGCTGTGCGGCTTCGTCGAGGCGGCCGATCGCGAGCAGCAGGTTCCCGAGGTCGTAGTGCGCCTCCACGCTCCCCGCGTCCAGCTCGAGCGCCCGGCGGAAGTGCTTGGCGGCCTCGTCGGGCCGGCCGCTCTCCGCGAGGGCGCTCCCCAGGTCGACCTGCGCGTCCGGAGCCTCCGGCGCGATCCGGACCGCCTGCTCGAACGCCTCGACGGCGCCGGGCAGGTCGTGCGCGAGGGCGAGCGCACGGCCCAGGTTGAGCCGGACCATGAAGTTGTCCGGGGCTCGGGCGGCGGCGTCGCGGTAGACCGTGATCTCGTCGGTGAACAGCGCCGCGCGCTCGGCGGTGAGGAACAACAAGCCCGCCGTCAGGATCGCGGCCGCGGGCGTGCGCTGGCCGGCGCGGAGCCTCGCCCACAGGGGCGAGAGCAGCGCCAGCGGGCCGGCGATCGCCGGGTACTGCCAGTGATCGGCGACCAGGGAGAACTGCATGAACGGGATGTCGACGAAGCCGAGCACGGGGATCAGGTTGAGCGCGAAGAAGGTGAGGGCGTAGGCGGGCGCGCGGGCCCGGCGGAGGAGCCAGACGGCCACGACGACGCCGAGGAGCGGGAGCCAGGCGTGGGGCGACGAGGCCTCGATGTGCCAGCGAGGGTAGACGAACGACAGACCGATCGGGACCACGGTCTTGAAGAGGTAG
This sequence comes from uncultured delta proteobacterium, assembly GCA_963803435.1. Classification (GTDB taxonomy): domain Bacteria; phylum Myxococcota; class Kuafuiibacteriia; order Kuafuiibacteriales; family Kuafuiibacteriaceae; genus CAWDML01. Next base: position 66,788 of record CAWDML010000004.1, read on the forward strand.
AACCACAGCGCCCAGCCCGCGCCCAGGGCTCGCTCCAGCAGCGTGTCGTCGCGGACGATCGCCGTGCCGACCAGGTAGTGGAGGCGGTGGAACCAGACCGCGACTGCGCCCAGCACCAGCGCGATCGCGCCGAGGGGCAGGACGCCGACGAGCGCGCGTCGGGTCGGGCGACCGTGCCGCCAGGCGGAGAAGAGGAGGAGCACCGCGGGAAACATCACCGCCGAGGTCTTGCTCAGCATGGCGGCGGTGAAGGCGGCGCCCACCAGCACCAGCGTGCGCCGCGACCCGGAGGTCTCGTAGGAGAGGAAGGCGAGGGCGGCGCCGAGCGCGAAGGCGCTGGCGAGCAACGTCTTGGCCTGGAACATCCACGCGACCGCCTCGACGTTGACCGGGTGGAGGACGAACGCGATCGCGGGGACCAAAGGGTGGGCGCAATCCAGCTTGCGGAGGATTCGATGGATCAGGACCGCGTTGATCCCGTGGAGCGCCGCGTTGCCGAGGTGGTACGGCAGCACCCAGGTCCCGAAGAGCTGCCGGAGGGCCCACAGCCACGTGTACGAGAGCGGCCAGTAGTCGTGGCTCTCGGTGGTCAGCCAGATCCGGCGGAGACCGTCGGGTCCGGCGAGGAGCGGGTTGTAGAAGAGGAACTGGGTGTCGTCCCAGATCGGCGCGCCGTTCAGCGCGGGGAGGTATGCGATCATCGCCAGCGCGAGCAGGAGCAGCGCCGCTCTCTTCTCCACGGGCTAGGTCTCTTCCGCGACGCTGTACATGGCGTCGTCCCGCGAGTGATAGAACGGCAAAAGACCGGCGAGGAATCCCAGCGACATCATCTGTGCGCCGAAGATCAGGCCGGCCACCGCGTAGATGGTGAGCGGCCGGCGGGTCAGCGGCAGGTAGCTCTCCGGGTACCAGAACTGGAAGAGCCAGGTGCCGGCGAGATAGGACATGACCAGGAGGCTCACCACCAGCGCCACCAGCCCGACGCCGCCGAGCACGTGCTGCGGGCGCGCGCGATAGCCGGTCAGGTATCGGATCATCAGTAGGTCGAGGAAGCCGCGGAACAGCCGGGACGAGCCGAACTTGGTGCGGCCGTGCTGCCGCGGGCGGTGATCGACCGCCAGCTCGGTGACGCGAAAGCCCAGCTCGTCGGCGAGGATCGGGAGGAAGCGGTAGAGCTCGCCGTAGATCCGGACGTCGCGGAGGACCTCGCGCCGCATGCACTTGAGGCCGCAGTTGTGATCGTGGAGCGACATGCCCGAGAGGCCGTTGGCGAGCCCGTTGAAGACGCGGCTCGCCATCGTCTTGGACCACGGATCCCGTCGTGCGCGCCGCCAGCCGTTCACCAGATCGAAGCCCTCGTCGAGCTTGCGGACCAGGTTCGGCAGCTCCTCGGCCAGGTCCTGGCCGTCGCCGTCCATGGTGCAGACCAGCTCGCCCTGGGCGCGCGCGACGCCGGCGGCCAGCGCGGCGCCCTTTCCGAAGGCCCGGCGGAGTCGCACCGCCCGCACGCGCGGATCGGCGTCGACCAGCGCGCGCAGCTTGGCCCAGGATCCGTCGCGGCTGCCGTCGTCGACGAAGAGGATCTCGATCTCCAGGCCGTGCGCCTCCGAGGTCGCGGCCAGGCCGGCGTGGAGCGCCTCGAGGCTCGCCTCCTCGTCCCGCACCGGGATGACGACGGAGATCATCCACGCCGCGTATATCATGATCCGACGTTGTTACCCTCCAAAGCGTGACGATCGGATGTTCCGATCCGCGCGTTCCCGTGGCTCGTGGATCGTCACGGTGACGGTGATCGTGACGTGGACGGCCGAAGGAGCGACCTCCGTCGCTCACGCACCGAAGTACCCGCGGATCGCGCCCAGCAGCGTCGCGCCGTGGAGCGCGAGCAGGCCGGCGGCGAGGAGCGGATCGGCGCCGGTGAACAGGCGCAGGCGGTCCTCGGCGCGACCCGGGGCGCGCGGGTCGAAGCCGTACAGGCGCGCGGTCTGGCCGAAGCCGACGCCGACGCGGTGGGCCTTCGAGAGGAGCGCGCGTGCATCGGTTCGAGACGGGTGGCGGACGACGGCCGCAGGCGCGAGCGCGATCGGGAAGCCGGCGGCGGCGGCGCGACGCCCGTGCTCGGCGTCGCCGCCGGAGGTGAGACGGGCGTCGAACAGGCCGACGGCGTCGAACACCTCGCGGCGTACAAAGAGGTTGGCGGTGGCGCCGAAGCCCTCGGCGACGTAGCGATCCTGGCGGAGGAAGCGCGCGCGATCGAGGCGCTCGCAGTAGCTCGGCGGATCGCCGGCCGTGAGCTCGATGCGCCCTGCGACCCGCGGCACCGTCGTCAGCGCGGCCAGGCCGGCTCGGAGCCAGTCCGGGTCGGGTCGGCAGTCGGCGTCGGTGAATGCGAGCGCGACGCCGGTGGTGGCGCGGATCCCGGCGTTGCGCGCGGCGTAGGCGCCGGAGGGTCGGTCGAGCCGGAGGTGGGCGCCGGCGAGCGGCGGCGCCGAGGCGTCGTCGACGATCGCGATCTCGAAGTCTTCCCGGGGGAGCGTCTGGCGCTCGAGATCACGAAGCAGTCGATCGAGCGAGGCGGCGTCACAACGCGCCGCGACGACCACCGAGACGACCGCCACGCTCTGGATGTACCTCCGGGGCTCACGCTTGCCCAGGGCCTCTCGGACGTGCGCTCATGCCGGCGCCATGCGCGCGCTGCTTCTCGCCCCTCTCTTGCTCGCTGCCTGCGGGGGCGGCGGTGACGCCGTCATCCCGGACGCTGGGTTCGAGGACTCCGGGCCTCCGCCCGACAGCGGCTACTACCCCGGCCAGGTGCTCCTCTCCACGGTGACCCTCGACCTCGGTGCGATCGTCCTCGGCACCTCCAACAGCGGCTCCTTCACCATCACCAACCCGGGGACCGAGAGCGTGAAGATCGCGTTGGCGCAGGCGTCCGGGCCCGACGCGGAGCGCTTCGTCCGTTCCGTGAACGTCCCGGAGACCGCCGGATCGTTCAAGCTCGAGGCCGGCGGCGTCGCCACGGTGACCGTGAGCGGCACGCCGGAGGCGGAGGGTCCGATCGGCGCAGCGATCCAGATCGACTCGTGCGAGACCGGATGTCCCCAGACCGTGATGCTCGCCGGCGAGGGCGTTCTCTCGGGCGTGCGCTGTCCCGAACGCCTCGACCTCGGGCTGGTCAACCCGGGCAACTGCGTCATGCGCACGCTCACCTGCACGAACGCGGGCAACGCGACCGAGCGGATCACCGCCGTGGAGCTGGAGCCGACCAGCGATCCCGAGATCACCTTGGCCCGTCCGGCGCTCCCGATCGTGCTCGCGGCCCGCGGAAGGCTGAACCTCGACGTCGCCTACTGTCCGGAGTCGCCCGCCGAGCATCAGGGCGAGATCACGATCGCCACCTTCACGCCGTTCCAGACCGAGCGCTCGATCCGGCTGACGGGGCGGGGCGGCGGCGCCGACATCAGCTGCGAGCCCACGGAGCTCGACTTCGGCGCCGTCGGAGTGGGCGCCTCGGTGACCGGTCAGGTGCTCTGCCACAACCGCGGCTTCGATCCCGGTGAGCTCGACGTGAGCCTCGCGGGCGGCACCGAGTTCTCCATCGATGCGGTTGGTTCGCAGCTCGGCGTCGGAGAGACCGTCGCTTTGACCGTGACTCACGCACCGGCGAGCCCGGGGCCGAAGCAGGATACCTTGCGCATCGCCACCAACGATCCCGACGCCCCGGAGATCGACGTCCCGCTGCGCTCGACCGCGCTCATGGTCAATCCGTGCGCTGCGGTGCTCGAGCCCACCTCCTTCGACCTCGGTCTGGTCGGGCTCGGCGACGCGCGGGTGGCGCGGTTCTACGTGAAGAACACCGGCGACGCCGCCTGCCTGGTCCGCGACGTCCATCTCACGCTCGGCTCGGGGACGGACTTCCAGGTCGTCGAGCCGCCTCCTCCGGGCGTCACCATCGATCCCGGCTCGGCCCGCGCGATCGATGTCCAGCTGGCGCCGCAGAGCAACGGCGCGGTGAACGCCCGGCTGGTGGTGGCCTTCAGCAACCCGGGCACGACCGAGCTCACCGGCGACCTCAACGCGGTCGCCGGCGTCACCCCCATCGCGATCGATCCGCCGGTGATCGACTTCGGTCCCACGCCGCTCGGCTGCGCCGCGCCCCACACGCTGACCGTCCAGCTGCGGCGGATCGCCGGCGGCACGGGCAGCGTCCTCAACGTGCAGGTGGCGAACGACGCCACCGGGGTCTTCTCGGTCGCCGCGAGCGTCCCGCAGACGCTGGCCTTCTGGGACACCACCGAGCTGTCGGTCTCCTACGATCCACAGGTCGCCGGCCGCGACTCGGCGCAGCTCCGGATCATCACCGACGCCTCCCCGACGGCCATCATCGTTCCGATCACCGGCGAGGCGGTCGCCGCCGGCCCGCAGCACGACCTGGCGGTGATGTCGCCGCGCGCGGTCGACCTCCTGTTCGTGATCGACGATGCCTGCTCGATGCGTCCCGCACAGACAGCCCTGGCCGCCGCCATCGGCGAGCTCGATCGGATCCGTCTCGACCGTCAGGCCGACGTCCACGCCGCCGTGATCACGACCGACATGGAGAACACCGATCGCTCCGGTCACTTCCAGGGCATCCCGCCCGTCCTCGACGGCGCCTCGCCGTCCTTCCGCTCCGCGCTCGAGTCCCGGGTCGCGGTAGGGATCGGGGGGAGCAGCAACGAGATGGGCGTGCTGGCTCTGTACACCGCGCTCACGCCGCCCCTGTCGAACGCCGGCAATGCAGGCTTTCTGCGAGCCGACGCGGACCTCGCGATCATCGCGGTGAGTGACGAGAACGACTACTCCCCGCCGACGCCCGCGATCCCTCCGGTGGTGGCGGCGCTCCGTCAGGCGGCCGGTCGCGGTCGCTTGCTCGTCGCCGGCATGGTGGGGCTGCCGAACCGCAGCTGCAGCGGGCCGTACGGAACGGCCTCCGCGGCCTCCCGCTGGTTCGAGCTCTCCGGACGCACGCAGACGGACGTCCCCACCTCGATCTGCAACACGATGCAGGCCAACCTGCGGGCGCTCGGCGAGCGGCTCTTCGGGGTCCCGGCGGTATCGCTCAGCGGGCGCCCGCTCATCGGGACGATCGCGGTGACCGTCGATGGGGCTCCACTCCCGGCCTCTGCGTGGCGCTACGATCTCTCCACGAACCGGGTCGTGATCCTCGATCCAGCGGACGCGCCGATCGGCGCCGGCGTCGAGGTGACCTACGATCCGGTGTGCCTGAGCGCTACCTGCGGCGACGGCGCGACCGATCCGGGCGAGGAGTGCGACGACTCGAACACGAACGGCGATGATTCCTGCGTCGACTGCGCGCAAGCGGTGTGCGGCGACGGCATCGTCGAGGTCGGCGTCGAGGCCTGCGACGATGGCAACCTGATCGAGAGTGACGCCTGCCTGCCCGGCTGCAGCGAAGCCACCTGCGGGGACGGAGTGCTCCGCCTCGGCGTCGAGACCTGCGACGACGGCAACACGGTGAGCGGCGACGGCTGCCCCGCGACGTGCCGCTACTACACGGTCAGCGGTCCGGATCCGCAGCCGTTCGTCCCCATCACCGGCGGCACGCCGCTGACGCCTGCCTACCCCGGACAGGATCCGAACGACGACGGCGTCGCCACGGTGACGCTGCCGTTCGAGCTCCGGCTCTTCGACGTACCGACCGCCACCCTCACCGTCAGCGTCAACGGCTTCGCCTCGACGAGCCCGGGCATCGCGCCCAACAACTGGGTCAACACCTTCTTCCCCAACACGGCCCTGCCCGACGGCGTGATGGCGCCGTGGTGGGACGATCTCTATCTGGACACGGCGATCCCGGGGGGCGCCGAGATCGCGTGGACGGTCACCGGCACGACGCCGGCCCGGGTGGTGGTGATCGAGTGGCGGGATGTGCGCCTCCAGGGTCAGTCCACCGCGAACCATCGTCGCTTCACGTTCCAGCTTCAGCTCGAGGAGAGCGGCGTGATTCGCTTCGCGTACGGCGACACGGAGACCGCAGGCACCGTGCCGACAGTGGCCTCGGCCTCGGCAGGGCTCGAAGATCCGTCGGCCCAGCGCGGTCTCGAGGTGCTCGGATGCTCACCGAACTGCGACGGGCGCGCGCGCCCACCGCGCGCTGACGGTTTCCCCGTGCAATCGGTCGTGACTTTCACTCCCTGAGCCGGTACTTGGTGACCGCTCGATGGCGGTTCGCTCCGGGAGGCCAGACGAAGAATCGGGTGGAGCCGGACCCTCCGCGCCCGCCGAGGGCGAAGAGGAGGAGCAGGCCGCGCTCCCCCGCCCCCGGCCCGGCATCGCCCGCCGGCGCTCCACCGCGGCCGCCCAGGTCCAGAGGGACTCGGAACAGGACGAGGACGAGAACGAGGTCGAAGAGAACGACGCCTCCGGCAGCGCCAGCGCCGTGATCGACGTCGGCGCGACCCTCCCGTCGCGCCCCGTCTCCAGCGGCGTCTCGGTCCCCGCCCTCCGCACCGGCGTCGGCCGGGTCGACGCGCTCCAGAAGTTCCTCGCCGAGATGGGCAAGTACCCGCTCCTCACCAAGGACGAGGAGCGGGAGCTGACGCTGGCCTACTTCGAGCGCCAGGATCCGACCGCCGCCCGCAAGCTGGTCGTGCACAACCTCCGGCTGGTCGTGAAGATGGCGTACAAGTACCGGCGCGCGTGGGCCAGCGTCCTCGATCTGATCCAGGAGGGGAACGTCGGGCTCGTCGAGGCCGTGCGCCGCTACGACCCGTTCAAGGGCGCCAAGTTCTCGACCTACGCCACCTTCTGGATCCGCGCGTACATGCTCCGCTACCTCTTGGAGCACTCGCGGATGGTCCGGAATCTCGCGCACGCGGGTCGGTCGCAAGCTCTTCTTCCAGCTGTCTCGGGAGCGGGAGAAGCTGCGCGCCCTCGGGGTCGAGCCCGGGCCCAAGCTCCTCGCCGAGCGCCTCGGGGTCGATCAGGCCGAGCTGGAGGAGGTGGTGCGCCACATGGACCAGGCCGAGGTCCGCCTCGACGCGCCCCTGTCGGGAGAGGAGGGCTCGGGCGGCACGCTGCTCGACGGCTTCTCCAGCTCCGTGGCGACCCCCGAGGCCGAGGCCTACAAGAAGGAGTTCGCCGAGGACGTCAGCCGCGCCCTCGAATCCTTCGCGTCCGCGCTGACCGACGCACGCGAGAAGGACGCCTGGGAGCACCACTTGATGGCCGAGGAGCCCGTCTCGCTGTCGCAGCTCGGCGAGAAGTACGGCGTGACCAAGCAGCGGATGGGTCAGATCGTGGCCAGCCTACGGAAGCGCCTTCGCGCCCACCTCATCGCGACGCTCGGGCCCGACGTCGAGCTTGGCTTCACGCTCGAGGGCGAATGACGCGCTGTTACCTGCGTTTCAGAACTCAAGATCTCGGACGATCGACCGACAACTCTTTCGTGTAGGTCCAGAACCGCTTTGCGTCCAGGTCCTGGGATTGTTCTACAGAACCCCGTGGAATGCAGGATGCACACGACCCGCGGTCACCTTCCATGCGACCCGCAGGAAAGTTTGGCTTTACCCTCATCGAGATGATGATCGTCGTCGCGATCATCGCCATCGGCGCATCGATCGCCCTCTTCTCGATCCAGCGGAGCCATGAGCGCGTCTCGGTGGAGCGGGCCACCGCCCAGATCCGGTCCGCCATCGAGAGCGCCCGGTCGATCGCCGCCATGGCCGGGTCGCGGGCCGGCACCGATCGCATGGTCGAGGACGCGGCGGCGCCCTGCGGCTGGCCCGCCAACGATCTCGCCGTGACCGTGGATCCCGGGGCAGGCACTGTGGTCTACCCGTCGGCCTACTCCTTCGACGGGACCACGCTGACGATCTCGTGCACCACCTGGACGCTGGCCAACGTGGTCGCGTCTGGGAGCAACGCGGTGTTTGTCGCCCCGGCCGCCGCCACGTCGTTCGCGTTCTCGCCGACTGGACACCTGCTCACGCCCGCGCCGGTCTTCATCCAGATCGGCGTCCCCAACATGCCGCCTGCACCCGGGGTCCGGGTCCTCAAGTCGGGCGTGATGTGCCAGTCCTCCAGTGCCGCCGGGGGATGCGACGAAAGTACGGGTTGGTGATCATGAGAACCGCCAGACACGCACGCCGAGGCATCACGCTCATCGAGACCATGATGGCGCTCGCGGTCCTCGCCACCGGGATCGCGGCCGTCTTCGGCATGGCGATCAACGTGTCGAACGCCAACCGAACGATGGTGTTCCAGACGCGCTCGCTCGACGCCTTCGCCCGCCTCTCCGCCCAGATCGAGAACGCACAGTGCGACTTCGATCCGACGGCCCCGGCGTTGCTGACCACGGATCCGGGCCTCGGTACGACGGGGACCTGGATCGACTACTCGACGCGGCCCGGAGGCACCACGATCGACGCCATCGGGACCACCGGTGTCGACCCGACGCTCGATGCGACGGTGCCTCAGATGCACATCGAGTATCGGGTCACGCTCGACTCTGGAACCGCCAACTTCCCGGCGCTCGACGTCGAGGTCCGCATCCGCGAGGTCACGCACGATCCCACGCTCGACGCGCTCACCACCGGCTACTACGTGCGCAACTATCCGGTGCGCAAGCTCTGCAATCCCCGGCTCGACGCCACCAAGAGAGGGGAGTACCTGCCGTGACCCGCCGTGGCTTCACGCTCGTCGAGCTGATGATCGGCATGGCGATCGGCGCCTTCACCGTACTGGTCGCTGCGCACGTCGCGACCGTGGTCGTCCAGCAGGCCGCGCGTGGCCGGCAGGCGACCGACTTCAACTCGAGGGCGCGGGTCATCGGCCGGCAGATCCGCACCGACATCCGGCTGACCGGCGTCGGCTCGACCGGGGCCGTCACCGCGGACCAGATCAACCAGCCTTGGAACATGATCTTCAGCCAGCAGTCGGCGGGCGGCCTCACGCCCAACGGCGCGAACGCGTTCCCCGCCATCATCGGCGCCGACAACTACGTGGGCGGCGTTCTCAACGTCGTGCCCTCGTCCGACGTCATGATGATGGTCGTCCCCAACCCGGCGAAGCACGCCGTCACGGATCAGATCTCGGAGAGCACGACCGTGATTCTGTTCATGGGCCCCGCCGATCTCACGCCCTTCAACGATCCGACCTGCGACATGGTCTACATCGTCGACCACAGCACCCCGAGCGGATCGGGTCGCGCCCAGATCGCCAACAAGAGCGCGGTCGCGGGGACGACGCTGGTCCTCGACGACGCTCTCCAGTTCACGGTCGCGCCGCAGTCCGACGTCATGTGCGCCCGCGTCTCGACGTACTGGGTCGAGGACACGGACGGCGACGGCGTCGGGAACCAGCTCAATCGCAGCGACCTGCGACGCATGACTATGCCGACGCCGCTCGCGGGCGGGGTCGTCATCCAGCCTCCGCTGGTCGCGGGCGACGACGTCATCGCGCCGGGCGTCATGGATCTCCAGATCGCCTATGCGTTCTCGGCCGAGATCTTCGTCAAGAGGGGGCTCGCGCCGGATCCGGCCAACCAGTGGGCCTACGCAGCCACCGGTACGCTCCTCCCGAACTTCACCAACGACTTCTTCGAGACCCGGATGGTCCGCTTCAACATCCAGGCGCGCCGGAATCGCGCCGTCGACCCCACGGTGTCGCTCACGACCGCGCCGCGCGCCGAGAACGGGGGCGCGGCGTTCACCAACATCGCGCGCTCGCTCCAGCCCGAGACCCTGACCAGCGCGGAGACCCTCGTGAACCTTCGATACTTCGACTTCGGTACGCCGTCGGGCGTGGCCGCGGAGCCCTACTGATGAGGAAGAGTCGACCCCGGCGCACCCGAGGCTTCGCCCTGTTCGCGGTCATCATCCTGCTCGCGGTGGTCACCGCTGCGGTCGCGCTCTCCCTCGACGAAGCCGTCTCGTCGATCCACAGCGCCGGCCGGGTGCGCGCCGCGGAGCTGATCAAGGGCGGCCTCGACGACGGGCTCGACGTCGCGCTCGACTGGCTCCAGGCCCAGGATCCGTACTCGCTCTCCAGCTCCGCGAACGACTGGGACATCTTCAAGCCCGGCGGCGCAGGGAGCGAGATCACCGACATCTCACCGCGCGACTACGCCGCGACGGGGACGGACTATGCGAACAACTTCAGCGTGCACATCGGCCTCCGCCCAGGCCAGCGCACGCGGGCTCCCGAGGGTGAAGACGTCACCAAGGCGTACGGACAGATCGTGGAGATTCAACTCAGCGTCGATACGACGGGCGCAAACGGCGGGTCTTTGCCGCCCGCGGAAGAACGGGTCGCCGTCGGGGTCTTGATCCCGCGGGCAGCCGCACATGCTCAGTAGGGAAGGGGAGCTCGGATGAAACCTCGAGTTTCAATCGCCATCGGAATTCTCTCGCTAGTCGGCGTCTCGGCGCCGGCGGCCGCGGACACGTTCGTGAACCCGCTGGACACGGTACCGAAGCCCAACGTGGTGGTCGGCTTCGATCACTCGGTGACCATGGGGATCCAGCGGGACTGTTCGGCCTGTCACGCGCCCGGCAACCCGAACACCCGCCTGAACGTCGCCAAGCAGGACATCCTTCAGACCTTGCCCCTGTTCAAGGACTACTTCGTGTTCGGTGGTTTTACTTATAAGGGATGTAATTACGCGGAAATTACTTCCAGATATCTGCCGACGCCCTCCAATCCCGACACCTCGTACAACCAGGTGTACAACATGATCAGTACGCTGCAGCACTGCGGCTCGCGGGAGAACTCGCTCCCGAACGGCGGGTCGGCGTGGACGAACTGCATCACGCCCTCGACGGGATGCGCCGACGATCTCCCGATCGTGCAGACGATCCTCGGCGGGACGCCGCCCGGGATCGCGCTGACCACGCCCACGGTGCTGACCTCGTCGGCCTGCGACAACCCGATCTCGCCGGTCCCCTCGTACAGCGTGCAGGCCGCCCTGATCTCCAAGTTCGGAAGCGGCGCTTTCAACTGGCCCCGCTGGGATCCGACCTCGCTCGACGCCGCCACCGTGCAGGCCGAGCTGTGCGATCCCGTCGAGAATCTCCTCCAGCAGATCCAGACGGAGCTGGGGCAGTGCCACCTGAACCCCACGAACGTCTGGGACATGTCCTTCCTCGGCAATCCGAGCTGGTGCGACTCGGCGGTCATCGCCAACACGGCCTGCACCGCGTGGCCGTTCCGGAACACCTGCGTCTGCGATCAGACGGTCACCGGACCCGGCGGCGAGACCTGCTTCACGGCGGGCATGGTGTCGTCCGAGTGCGGCGTGCCCTTCGTGTTCAAGGCCCGCCAGCAGGTCGCGGTCTGCGAGCTCTACGATCCGCAGCCGGGACGCTTCGGCGACTTCTACCAGAACCAGCCGGACAACCACGTCAACGGCTCTCTGCCGAACTACTGCCGGGAAAACGTCGGCATGATCTTCACCGACGGCTATATGGGCGACACCGCGGGGGTCGCGGCCGAGGCGGCCAACGCGATCCCGACGTACCTCTCCGTCAGCGGGCTCTCGAACCTCTTCGTCTTCCGGATCGCGGACCCGGTACCGCGGCTGCTGCCGTTCATCGCGGCGGGCGACGTCATGCAGGACGAGCTGGCGGGGCCGAGCGGCCTGACGGCGGCGCTGCTGGCGACCGACGCGGCGGCGATGCAGTCGTCGTTCGCGCAGGTGCTGAGCCGCGTCTTCAAGGGCGTGTACACCGGTGCGTCGCTGACCACCGACGAGTTCCAGACCCGCGCCTTCGTCAACTCCTTCACGGTCCCCGGCTACAGCGCGACCGGACCCGTGAGCGACACGTACATCGGCTGGCCGCAGCGTCTCTCGGCCTATGCGATCGATCCCACGACCGGCGCCATCGGCACGTCGCCGCTGTGGGAGACGGATTGGAGCTCGGTGGTCGGCGCGACCTCGTGCGGCCCCTCGAACCCGAGCATCCCAGGCTTCGACGTTTCGATGCTCGGACCCGGCGGCAGCTTCCGCAACGGCGTCCCGCGAAGCGTGACGATCCCCGCGAACTCGATCGATCGCAACGGAGACGGCGTGGTCGATACCCATCCCCCGCTCACCTGGGGACGCTCGTACGGGTTCGCGTCGACGGAGCCGGTCGTGGTCGAGGCGCCCCGCGAGGCGCCGGGCGGCGGCCAGTCGGTGTCGTTCGCGGCCCATCAGATGGCGACGCGCACGCGCAACCGAGCCGTGTACATCCAGAGCGACGGCTACGTGCTGGGCTACAACGCAGGCACGTACACCAACTCGACGACGGTCTTCGGGGCCCAGAAGGCCTCCTTCCAGTACGTCGAGGACGCCAGCACGGGTGCCGAGATCCTTCGGTACATGCCCAGCTGGCTCAACGATCCGAACGCCGACTACAAGTACGGGCTCAACAACCTGGTGCAGCAGCCGATCCTCGAGGGCGATCTCGAGGCGCGGGAGGTGTTCGACGGCCGGGACTGGCGAACCGTCCTGGTGGGCAGCGCCGGTGCTCACGGCCGGGGCTTCTTCAGCCTCGACATCACCGATCCGTGCAGCATCAGCCTGCTCGGCGAGTGGACGCTGCCCAACGCGGTGGACCGCGCCAGCAACGAGCCGAAGATCTATACGGTCCCGACCCCCTCCGGTCCGAGGCCGGCGATCATCGTGACGGGCGGGTTGAACGGCACCAGCAGCATCATCGCGTATGCCGCGGTGCCGGCCACCACCAGCGGTGAGGTGTACTATCAGGGCGTCCTCAACGCGACCGCCGGCGCCTCCTATTCGGTGACGCCGGTCTGCGTCGACGCGCGCGGTGAAGGGTTCGTCACCCACTGTTACTCGCTCCGGAGCGACGGTTACCTGTCGCGGATTCAGGTGACACCGACGGGCTTCGTGAACGAAACCGACATCACCCCGAACGTCGGGCCGACGCTGCCCATCGGCGGCAGCCGCGTCTACTCGACGGAGCCGGTCGCCTACTTCTCGTCGGACGGTAACGTGAACCTGGTCTTCGGCTCCGGTGACTTCAAGAACCTGACCGGCCCCACGGTCCAGAACTACGTCTTCAAGGTGACCGACGCGGGCATCCGCAAGAAGGTGGTCCCGAACACCCGCGCCGACGTGTCCAGGACCTGCTATCCGGCCGGAGGCACCGGACCCACCGACGGCGTGTTCCCGCTGGCGGCGGGCGAACGGATGATCTCGTCGCCGGTGGTGGTGGGCGGCGGTGTTTTCTGGACCGCGTACACCTCGACCAACAACGGTTGCGTCGCCGGCCAGGGCAACCTGTACGCGATGAACTTCGACACCTGCTACGACATCCTCACGCCGACGCCGACGACCAACCGGCCCGCGGCCAAACCGATCGGCAACGGGATTCCGCTGTCGCCGACGATCAACCGGCGGGCGAACGTCGCGTATACGCAGTCCACCGCGGGTCCAGCGGCGTCCGAGATCGGCAACGTGAACGCGGCGCTGCGCGGCGGCAGGAACCCGATCGTGAAGCGGCTCTACTGGCGGCCGTTCATGGACATCCGCTAGCCCTGTCTCTAACGTTTGAGGATGGCGAGCAGGAAGCCACCCGGGCGTTCGCCGCCGCCGCCACCCGGTGAGTTCGGCGAGGCCGAAGCGCCGGCCACCGAGATCACCTTTGCGCCCGACTTCGACGACGACTCGACGGAGGACACCGACAAGCACGACCTGGCGGCGATCAAGCGGAAGCTGACGCTGCCCTCGCCGAACGACCTCGACGAGGACACGCCCCGGGCTCCGATCGCCGCGCTTCCGTCCGTCCCGATCGCGCCGCCGAAGGCCAAGCCGACGCGGGTCAGCGTCTTTCGGGTGAAGCCGGAGACGTCCGGTTCGGGACGCCTCGTGCTCGGGACCGTCGGTGTGCTGCTCGCGGTGATCGGGCTGGCCTTCGCGCTCGCGCCCGACGCGCGCACTCGGGCGCAGACGGCACGGGAGAAGGGTGTGCGCGCGGGCGACCTCGGCGATCCGGCAAAGCGGAAGATCTACTCCTACAAGGACGCGATCCAGCTCCAGAACCCGGACATGATCGTGATCTCCCCTCGCTCGTCGGCTCCCCTCCAGCCGCTCCGTCCGCTCGCCCCGAATCCCGCCCCGGCCCGGGAGCGCCACGCGATCCGCGCCATCGTGAAGCAACCGACCGTGGTCGAGAAGCGCTACGGGTTCGAGCGTGTCGAGCAGGTGAAGCGCCACTACGACAACTTCGACAGCACCCTGGAGCAGGGCAGCGGAGTTCCGATGCTGATGGTGTTCTCGCAGCCGAGCGGCATGAGCGTCGACGTCGAGGGGAAGCTGATGGGGATGACCCCGCTGATCCGCGCGATGCCGAAGGACACCAAGCGCGTGAAGGTGCGTCTCTACGGCGCAGGCTTCAAGGAGTGGGAACAGACCGTCTCGGCGAATCAGATCGAGCAGTTCAGAGTGGGCGTGACGATGCAGCGCATCGGGGAGTAGTCTCCCGCGCGATGTCCCTGCCTCCCCCGCTGGCGCTGCGGTCCCTGGACGTCCCGGACCGACGCTGGGACGAGTACGTGCTTTCGCACCCCGAGGGCAGCTTCTTCCATCAGCTCGCCTGGCGCCGCGTCATCCAGCGAGCGTACGGCCGCCGGGCCTATTACCTGTACACGGAGCGGGAGGGGCGCATCACCGGCGTGCTGCCGCTGTTCGAGTCGGGGGGGCGGCCCTTCACGCGCGCGCTGGTGAGCGTTCCGGTCGGCGTCTCCGGCGGTGTGCTGGCGGACGGCGACGAGTCCGCGCGGCTGCTCGAGGAGGGGGCCCGCGCCCTCGCCGAGCGCGAGCGCGTGGCCTACGTCGAGTACAAGTCGGAGAAACGGCGGTTCACGGATCTCGCCACGAAGGCCGACCTCTACTTCACGTTTCGACAGGAGCTCTTCGGCGACCGCGAGCGCCAGCTCCAGGCGATTCCCCGGAAGACGCGCGCCACCATCCGCGCAGCCGAGCGGGCGCACCTGAAGGCGGAGTACAACCGGACTGACCTGGAGGCGTTCTACGATCTCTACGCCCTGTCCCTCCGCAACCTCGGCACGCCGATGTTCCCGAAGGCGCTGTTCGCCGCGTCGCTGGAGGAGCTCCCCCACCACTGCGATCTCCTGATCGTCCGCCAGACCGGACGGATCATCGGCGCGGTTCTCAACTACTACTATCGCGACGTGATGCTGCCGTTCTTCGCCGGCACGGTCCCGGAAGCACGCGACGTCTCCGTCAACAACTACCTCTACTGGTACATGCTCGAGACCGGATACGAGCGCGGCTATCGCGTGTTCGACTTCGGGCGCAGCAAGGCCGGCACGGGCGCGTTCAAGTTCAAGAAGCACTTTGGAATGGAGCCCACGCCGCTCGAGTATCAATACGACCTGCTGGGGCGAGAGTCCCTGCCCAACGTCAACCCCACCAATCCGCGCTACCAGAAGGCGATCGAGTCGTGGCGGCGCCTCCCGGTGGGCCTCACGAAGGTGATCGGTCCGATCATCTCGCGCCGTCTTCCCTGAGAGCTCGTCATGTGCGGGATCGCGGGCGTCTATTGCTTCGACAAGGATCGGCCGATCGACGCGGCCTTGCTGGTGCGGCAGACAGACGCGCTGATCCACCGCGGGCCGGACGACGGCGGCGTCTACGTGGGGCCAGGGGTCGGGCTCGGTCACCGGCGTCTCTCGATCATCGATCTCGGCGGTGGCCACCAGCCCATGTGGGATCTCGAGAATCGGGTCGCGGTGGTCTTCAACGGCGAGATCTACAACTTCAAGGAGCTGATGGCCGAGCTCGAGGGGCGGGGACACGAGTTCCGGACCTCCTCCGACACCGAGGTGATCCTCAATAGCTACCGCGAGTGGGGTACGAGCTGCCTCGATCGCTTCATCGGGATGTTCGCGCTGGCGGTCTACGACACCAAGACGCGCACACTGTTCCTCGCGCGGGATCGGCTGGGCAAGAAGCCGCTCTACTACTACCAGGACACCGATCGGATCGTCTTCGCCTCCGAGCTCAAGGCAATCCTCGAGGATCCCTCGATCCCGCGGATCCCGGAGCCGACCGCCGTCATCGACTACTTCGCCTACAACTACGTTCCGGGTCCCGGTACCATCCTGCGGAACATCCACAAGCTGCCCGCCGGGTGCTCGCTGACGGCGCGGGACGGACGGGTCTCGGTCCGTCGCTACTGGGACCTCGACTTCGAGTCGAACGAGCAGCGGTCGCTCGAGGAGGACGCGTCGGTGCTGCTCGAGGAGCTCTCGGACGCGGTGCGCCTCCGCCTCCGCTCCGACGTGCCGCTCGGTGCGTTCCTCTCCGGCGGGATCGACTCGAGCCTGATCGTCGCGCTGATGGCGCGCGAGACCAGCAACCCGGTCAAGACCAACACCATCGGGTTCTCGGAGAACGGCTACGACGAGCGGAGCTACGCGCGGGAGACCGCCGAGCTCTACCGGACCGAGCACAGCGAGCGCGTGGTGAGCGTCGACGCGCTCGACGTGGTGGAGCGGCTCTCGTGGTTCTACGACGAGCCCTTCGGCGACTCGTCGGCGGTGCCGACCTACTACCTCTCGGCGGCCACCCGGGAGCAGGTGACGGTGGCGCTCTCGGGCGACGGTGGGGACGAGAGCTTCGCCGGTTATCGCCGCCATCGATTCGCGATGGTCGAGCACGAGGTCCGGAGTCGGATGCCCGACCTGCTCCGCCGCGCGGTGGTCCGGCCCATCGCCGACGTCTATCCGAAGGCGGACTATCTCCCTCGCTACCTGCGTGCGAAGGCGACGCTCACGAACCTCGCGGAGAGCCATGAACGGGCCTACTTCCTCTCGTTGACCCAGAAGAGCTATCCCCGCTTCATCAACGCCGACTTCCTGAGAGGCCTCGCGGACTACGATCCATATCGCCACATGGAGGCACACTTCGCCCGCTCCGGGACGCGCGATCCGCTGGCTCGCCTGATCTACGCCGACCTCAAGATGTACCTCTGTGACGACATCCTGGTGAAGGTCGATCGGGCTTCGATGGCGCATGCGCTCGAGGTCCGGGTGCCGCTCCTCGATCATCGGATCGTCGAGCTGGCCGCACGCATGCCGTCGCACCACAAGATCGTCGATGGGCGGGGCAAGATCGTCCTGCGTCACGCCGCCGAGAAGCTGCTCCCCGAGCGCGTGCTGAACCGGACCAAGATGGGCTTCACCATTCCGCTGCCCGAATGGTTTCGCGGCGGGCTGCGGGCGAGCGCCGAGGAGACGTTCTTCGGCAGGCCCGGAGGCGTGAGCGGCCTCATCGATACCGCCGGGCTGAGACGGATGTGGTACGAGCATCAGCTCGGCCTCGCCGACCACGCCACGGTGTTCTGGTCCCTGCTGATGTTCGAGAAGTGGGTGGGGCGCTTCCTTAGGTCGGAGAGCGGGGTGAGACCGCGTCTGGATCACGCCCGTCCCACCCGCAGGGATCAGCCCGCCGCGCGGCATTGACGCGCCGATAGGCCCAATGGATGCTGTCCCCTGGTGTCGGATCATGAGCACACCACGCCCGGCAGCGCGATGCTGGCGCCGTCGCTCCCCAAGGGGGTCGAGTTCAAGGACCCGCTCGCACCGAAGCTCTACTTCTGGCTCAACGACGTCCTCAAGACCGTCAAAGGTCTCCGCGTCTACGCGGAGAACAACGAGATGCTGCAGAAGTATCTCACCCACGCGCACGACGGTATGACCGACCTGCTCGAGCAGGTCCCTGAGGTGAGCCTGGCGATCCGAGAGGATCGTTTTCTCTACGGAAAGGACTCGGTCCACGTGAGCGAGGACCGGGCGGAGGGCCTTCCGTTCACGTTCTATCGGAACGCCTTCCGGCGGCTGACGTTCGTCCGGGGCATGGGGCGCGACGAGCTCTTCTCCCTCTTCAAGGCGGTCACCACCGACTACAGCACCTTCGACTACGCAGGAGAGGATCTCGTCACGGCGCTGTGGCGGCTCGCGCTGCCACACCTGAGGTACCTCACCATCGACGCGATCTCGCTCGAGGCCAAGCGCGCCGAGTCGAGCGAGGCCCGTGAGGAGATCGACCGCATTCAGGGCGATATCGAGTCGATCGTCGCGTCGATCTACAACACCGACTCCAACGACGAGGACATCGTCGCCGGCGTCACCATCACCAAGGAGGACCTGGAGGCGCTCAAGGACATCCGTAAGGAGAGCGAGGAGGATCTCGACGCGCTCGATCGCGCGACCGCGCGTGCGATCGCCGATCTTCCCGCGAGCCAGATCGCGCGGATCACGCAGGAGCTCGAGCACGAGGACCGGGATGTGCTGACCCGGCAGACGATGGACATCCTGATCCGGATCCTCTTCAGCGAGACCTCGAGTCGCGGGACCAAGGACGTCATCGAGGTGCTGCAGCAGCTATTCGATTCGCTAGTGCTGGGACAGCGCTTCACGCACGCGACCAAGCTGGTGCAGCAGCTGCGGAACCGCGCGTCGAGCGCGGAGAACATGCAGGAGATGCACATCGCGCGGCACCTGCTCCGACTCTTCGCAGCGGAGTCCCGGGTCCAGCCCGTCCTCTCCGCTCTCGGCGAGGGCTACAAGACCGCCACGATCAACGAGGTCACCGACTTCCTCCGGGCGCTCGGCTCCGAGATCACGCCCTTGCTGCTGCGGTCCCTGGACAGCCTGGCCAACCCCGCGCACCGGCGGCTCCTGTGCGACCTGATCGTGGAGTTCGGCGTGCCCGACGTGTCGGAGCTACTGGAGGCTACCAAGGACGCGAAGTGGTTCGTCCTCCGGGACGTGCTGGCGCTGGCCAGTCAGCTTCCGCCGGAGAGCGTGTCACCGCTGATCGCGCACGCGATCCGGCACGAGCACCCCAAGGTGCGCGGTCAGGCGGTCGGGATGCTCCGCAACTACGGGCGCGGGGTGGCCGACCGCTACCTGGTGGAGCGCATCTCCGAGGACGAGGATCTGGAGGTGCGGCTCTCGGCGATCCGCGTGGCGGCCGCCCGCCACAGCGCGGAGGTCAAGCCGATGCTCGAGCAGATGCTGGTCGTGGAGAGCCTGGGCGATCGGGAGCCGCGCGAGATCCGGATGTTGACGGCGGCGTTCGCGAAGATCGCGGGAAGCGATGCGGTGCCGGTGCTCGACAAGATCCTCAACCCGGGGTTCTTCGCCTCGCTGAAGAGCACGGAGGCCCAGATCGCGGCCGCCTATGCGCTCGGTGCGGTCGGCACCGAGTCGGCGATGATGGTGCTCCAGAAGGGATCGCGGTCGCTCAACGGAAAGGTCCGCGAGGCGGTGAAGAAGGCGCTGGCTCGGGGCGAGACCGCCGATCTTCTCGGCGAGACCCCCGAGAGCACGAGGATCCCCACCGGCGACGTGGCGAAGCGGATCCCGGACCAGAAGACGGAGCCCGACGGGCGGCGCGAGGTGAAGATGTTCATCCCCGACGCCACCACCGACATCGGGGACGCGCCGAAGAACGCCGCCGACGTGGAGTTCACCGTGCCGAGGCGCGAGGATCCGCTGGACCGAGCCCCGGCGTTCGAGCCGTCGGTGTTGGAGGTGAAGAAACCGAAGTCGGTCGATCTCCACCGGAGCGGTCCGGCCGCGCCGCACGTGGAGCGCCTCAACATCGCGCCGGAGCCGATGCCGAGCTTCGACCGGATCCCGATCGTGCAGGGGACTCTGGTGGGGCCGCCGGTCCGGCCCGAGCCCGAGCCCGAGCCGCCCGAGCGCCTGGAGCTGCCGCCTGAGCCCCTGGAGCTGCCGCCCGAGCCCCTGGAGCTGCCGCCGCTCCGTCCCGAGCCGGAGCGGATGCCCGACAATCTACCGCCTCCGCCGGACTTCGACCCGGATCTGCAGGACATCGTGCTGTCGTTCGACGAGCCGAGCGAGGTCGATGCGATGACCACCGACGACGAGGAGAAGCCGCCGAAGTCTCTCACGGACGATCTGACGCTGGACTAGCCATGGCCGACCCGACCAGCCCGCTGATGATGAACGCCAAGCTGCAGGCCCTCGGCCGCAGCTTGGTCCTCCAGCTCCACATGGTGCTGCGGACGATGCAGATCCACGATCCTTCGAACAAGGCGCTCCTGGTCGCCACCGAGAGCCTGAAGGACACCATCAACACGCTCTGGGCCGCGCTCGGGGGATCCGTCCGCCTGCAGTTCGTCGAGGGCGTCGTATATCTCAACGACAAGCGGCTCCGGCTCCCTCCCAGCTCTCGCGAGCAGATCGAGCACACGCAGAAGGCATTCGAGGAGCGGGGCCTGGGCGGTCTGGCGTTCTCGCGGCCGGTCGACACCGCCGCGCTGCGGGAGTTCCTGATCCTGTTCGCGCGGCCGGTCGAGTCGCAGGAGGACGTGGCGGCGCTGCGCCGGTCCCTGGAAGAGCTCAAGGACCTGGCCATGAGCCTGCTGGATCCGAAGCAGTACTCCGACGGCAACGACGGTCAGCTCCGGATCGACAAGAAGACGTTCGCGCTGCAGACCTACGCCAAGAGCATTGTCGCAGTGAAGGAGTTCATCACCGCGATCAAGGAGGGACGCGATCCCGCGCAAGGTAAGTTGCACATCACACGCACCGTGCAGGACCTGGTCGACATCGCGACCGAGCGCGTGAACTTCATGCTGAAGCTGGCCGCGATCAAGGCCGCCCAGGAGTACGCGTACAATCACGCCGCCAACACCTGCGTGCTCTCGATCGTGCTCGGGCGGTCGCTCCAGATCACTCGTCTCGAGCTGGTCGACCTGGGAACCGCCGCCCTCTTTGCCGACATCGGCTTCGCGCTCCTGCCCTCCGAGATCACCGAGACGGACCGGGAGCTCTCCGATCAGGAGCGGGCCGAGGTGAACGAGGCGATGATTCGCCAGATTCGCAGCATCATCGGCAAGGGCCGGCTCAACGAGGCGATCATGCGCCGCGTGATCGTCGCCTACGAGCACCACCAGCCCTACGCCGATCCGAGCACGGGCGCCGTCCGACCGCAGCACATCTTCTCGCGGATCGTCAGCGTCGCGGACGCGTTCGACGCGCTCACCACGCGGCGTCCCTGGCGCGAGGGCTACACGGCGGATGAAGCGCTCCGCATGCTGATGCAGCAGGCCGGTACCAGGTTCGATCCGCTGGTGGTCCGGGTGCTGGTGAACCTGATGGGTATCTATCCGCTCGGCACGGCGGTCCGCCTCGCCAGCGGAGAGCTCGCGATCGTCTACCACAACTCCAACGACCCCAAGCTCTTCGAGAAGCCATGGGTGAAGGTGGTTCGCGACGCGGCGGGTGATCCGATCAAGCGAACCCTGATCCGGAACCTCGCCGAGGAGGAGGGGCCGGGGGGCGAGATCGCGGGCGTGGTGAGCGGCGCCGATCTCGGCGTGGACGCTGGGATGGCGATCGTCTTCTGACGAAGCGCCGGCTGATCTGGTAGGAATCGAGCCATGAGCTCCGACTTCTCACTCCTCGAGAAGCGGGCGCGCACCGGGATTAACTGGTTCTACTGGATCGCCGCGCTCTCGCTGATCAACACGGTCCTCACACTGTCGGGGACGGAGCTGAACCTCGTGATCGGTCTCGGCGTCACCCAGTTCGTGGACGCGATCATGGCCGCCATCGCCCGGGACGCAGGCGGTATGTCGATGATGGTCAAGGCGGTGGGCGTCTTCATGAGCGCGTTGGCCTCAGCCGTGTTCGCGCTGTTCGCGTATCTGGGCAACCAGCGGCGCTTGCTCTGGGCCGTCATCGTCGGGATGGTCCTGTACGGGCTCGACGGCTTGCTCTTCCTCGTCACGCAGGACTGGCTGAGCCTCGGCTTTCACGGCCTTGCGCTGTTCGGGTTGTTCGGAGGGCTTCGCGCCGCGCGCGATCTCCGCGCGATGCGTGAAGACGTGGCGTCGGCCGAAGCCTAGCCAGGCCAACCTGAATGCTAAGAGCCGGTCCGAAAACCTCCGGACCGTTCCGCGTTTCCTGTTTCGCTCGTTCTGCTCATTCGCTATTCAAAGCGGCCGTTGTTGCATCGTGCTCGATCGAGTGTTCTGCAGAGTCGATGCAGGCAAGATTCGCAAGTCTTCCGGACGCCCTGTGGAAACGCATTGAGCCGTTACTCGCGAAGCGAGGTCCAAGGCCGCGGGGAGGTCGCCCGCGGGTTGCGGATCGCGTCGTGATGGCAGGTATCGTCTATCGCCTTCGGACAGGGTGCCAGTGGAAGGCCCTGCCGCGCGAGTTCAGCTCCGTTTCGACGTGCCACAGTCGATTCGCGGCATGGTGCGCAGCAGGGATCTTCACCGCGATCTTCGCTGAGCTGCTGCGGTACTACGACAGGAGGCGCGGCATACAGTGGAAGTGGACTTCACTCGACAGCGCGATCGTCAAGGCTCCAAAAGGGGGGACCTGACCGGTCCGAACCCGACGGATCGAGCCAAGCGAGGCGTGAAGCGTCACGTGCTCACGGATGGTCGTGGTGTTCCGTTGGCGGTCGAGCTCTCAGGCGCGAACGTGCACGACAAGTGGCGGGTGGAGCAGACGCTCGACGGCGTCGTCCTACGGGGCTCGCGCGGTCCACGACGGCCGGAGCACCTCTGCCTGGATAAAGGCTACGACTACGCGGATGTCGAGGCCGCCATTCGAGCGCGCCGGATCAAACCGCCTATCCGCCGCCGCGGCGAGCCTGCACTCGCTGGCTGTGTCCGCGGTAGGCCGCGGCGCTGGGTTGTCGAGCGCACGAACGCTTGGCACAACCAGTTCCGCGCATGACTCGTGCGGTGGGAACGAACGGGATCGCGGTATCTCGTTCTGCGATGTCATCGCCCTTCATCGCCGGATCGAACAGCGAATGACAGAACGACGAAACAGCAAACTGCGAACGGAACGGTTTCTGGACCGGCTCTAAGCTAAGCGGCTTTGCTCTCGCCGCTCGGCTTGGGATCCGGCTTGGTCTCGGTCTTGGTCTCGGTCTTGGTCTCGGTCTTGGTTTCGGTCTTGGTCTCCGACTTCGTCTCGGTCTTCGTCTCGGACTTCGACTTCTTCTCGCCGTACCCGTCGGAGTACCAGCCACCGCCCTTGAGCGTGAACGACGTGCTGGAAATGATCTTATGCGCAGAGGCACCGCACTCGTGCTTCGTGAGGGGCGGGTCGGTCATTCGTTGGACCACCTCGAAGGGCCCGCAAACTTCGCATTCGTACTCGTACCGAGGCATGATCGCTCCTTTGCGGGGCGATCCTAGAGCGATGATCCGAGGCGTCAAGAGCCGCTCGGCGCATCGGGTTCCTCCGTCTGCGCGACCGACGAGGGCTCAGGGTGAAGCCGCTGGTACACCAGGTAGCTCTCCATGGCGCGGCGAACGTAAGCCCGCGTCTCGTCATACGGTATCCGCTCGATGAAGGCGTCGGGATCGAGCCCGTCGAAGCGGCGGCCCCAGCGGTCCATCGCCGCCGGCCCCGCGTTGTAGGCGCCGAGGGTCCGCGCCACCTCTCCGCGGTAGTGGTCCAGGAGGAACCGGATATACCACGCGCCCAGCCAGATGTTGGCCTCGGGCCGGCTGTAGCGCCGGGCGTGCAGGCGGGCGCGGCGATCCTTTCGCCCGATCCAGCGCGCCGTCTGCGGCATCAGCTGCATCAGCCCGCGCGCGCCGACCGGGCTGACCGCCTCGGGGCGGAACAGGCTCTCCGTCCGCATCACCGAATAGACCAGGTACGGATCGAGCCCGTTATCGTGCGTCGCCGTCTTCACCGCGTCGTCGAAGGGCGTCGGGAACGCGTGGCGCCAGACGCGCCAGTAGTAGGGCCGCCGCGCCAGATCGTCGGAGTCGTCGCCCTCGGTGATGTGCCGCGCCAGCAGGAATGCCCACGCGTCCTTTCCGAAGATCTGGAACAGGTCGACCACCATCGTCGCGCCCTGGGTATCGCCGTTCTTGCGGAACTCCTCGGAGAGACCGACCAGCTCCTCCACGCCCTCGCGCTTCAGGTGCGCGGCGAAGAGCGCCGCGGCGCGGTCCACACCGATCGGGCGATCGGGTCCCAGCAGCGACACCACCTCCTCGACGGTGTGTGGGCTCGGCACCGGAGGGAGCGGGTCGAGCGTCGCCGAGACGCCCATGCCGTGCAGGCGGCGCTCGGCGAGCAGGCCGTAGAAGCCGAGCGGGGCCCGTTGAACCATGTCGGCGTAGATCTCGCCGGCGCGATCGCGCGCGCCCACGATCTCGAGCTCGCGCGCCAGCCAGTAGCGCGCCCGGGGCGCCGTCGGATGATCCGGCTGCTCCGCCAGGAACTGCTCGAACGCCTCGATGGCGACGGAGCTGGTACCGGCCAGGTGGGCGGAGAAACCGGCCAGCCACGCCGCCTTGACCGCGAGCTTGCCCTCGGCGTGGCGCTCGGTGAACGCGCGCATCCGCGCCGAGGCCACCTCGTAGTTGTCGCAGTCGTACTCGAGCTCTGCGGCCTCGAACTCGGCCTCG
This sequence comes from uncultured delta proteobacterium, assembly GCA_963803435.1. Lineage (GTDB taxonomy): Bacteria > Myxococcota > Kuafuiibacteriia > Kuafuiibacteriales > Kuafuiibacteriaceae > CAWDML01. The sequence continues at coordinate 91,243 of CAWDML010000004.1, forward strand.
ATCGCCTCCGGCGAGCCGCGGAACTTCTCGATCACCTCGGCGAACTGCTGCCGCGCCTTACGGTACTGGAATCGATCCGTGGAGAGACGCGCCAGCCGGAGCATCGCTCCGGGCACCGGCGCCGGATCGCGACCCGCGGCCAGCTGCCGTAGGATCGTCTCCGCCTTGTTCCGCTCCCCGCGATCTCTGAGGAGGTCCGCCTCGAGGAGCGCCGCCTCGTGATCGTTCTTCTGCTTCCGCCGCCACTGCGCGATCGTCTGCTGGGCCTGGCGGAGGCGCCCCGTCCGCGCCAGCCAGTGGACCCGCCCCAGGAGCTTCGTCCGCTCGTCGGCGCGCGAGAGCCGGCGGCGACCGGACATCGCGAGCAACGATCGCTCGGCCTTCTGCTCCACGCGCATGTTGGGATACTCGGAGATCACCGAGCGCAGGCTATCTTGCGCGTCGCGCGTGCGCCCGATCGTGTGCAGGGTCTCGGCGCGCATGATCGCGAGGTCCCAGTCCGGGGCCTCGTCGTCGAGGGAGTCGATCAGGCCGTCGATGTATTCGAGCTGGGCCGTGGGCTCGCCGGCCTTCCCGAGGGCCGCGATCATCCCACGGGCCGCCTGCTCGCGGACCGCCGGGACGTTCGACTGTCGGATGGCGTCGAGGTAGGCCACCCGGGCCGCGTCGAGATCACCGAGCCGGACCTCCGCCTCCGCCTGGAGCAGCGCGATCCGGTCGGGGAACATGGTGTCGATCCGGCCGATCGCCTCGAGCCCCTTCTGGACCCGGCGCGGATTCGTGGACCGCAGTTTACGCCGGAGCTGGGGATAGCCGTCCTCGGGCTCGGTCCGGAGTACGTCGCTGTGGGCCCTGCGGACCTGAAGGTCGGGAAGAACGGCGGGATGGTCGAGGGTGTCCGGTGCCTCCTCCTCGACGTCGAGGGGAAGCGGCTCCATCGCCGGCTTCGGCGCGCAGCCGAGGACGGCGACGGCGAGTATCTCCACCGCGAAGACCGAACGCCGCAAAGGTCTTCTTCCCAGGGTGTGGCGCGGTGCACCAACCGATCCACGGGAGCGCGCCACCACGTTCGCCGCCGAACCGGTGTGGGCGGCCCCCACGCTGGGGACACGTCGCCCCCTTTCGGCTCAAGCGGGGTGCTCATTGCATCCCGATCTCGTCCGGTCCCTGGAGGAGCTTCGCGACCAGCGCGGTCCAGCCGGTCTGGTGGCTCGCGCCCAGCCCACGGCCCGAGTCGCCGTGAAAGTATTCGTGAAAGAGGATCCGATCCCGCCACGGCGCCGTCCGGAACAGCGGCTCCTCGCCGAACATGGGCCGGCGGTCGCCGGAGAGCTCGAAGATCGAGATGAGGCGCTCGGTGAGCTCGTCGGCGGCGTGGCTCAACCTCACGCGCTGCCCCGATCGAGCGGGGAGCTCGACGGTCAGGGTGTCGTGATAGTTGAGGTCGTATTTTCGCAGCGCTTGGATCATCAGGTAGTTGATCGGCAACCAGATCGGGCCCCGCCAGTTCGAATTGCCGCCGAACATTCCGGTGCGCGACTCTCCCGGCTCGTAGTCGACCTGATACGTCCGCCCGCCGGCCGTCAGCCGGTAGGGTTGCTCGGCGTGATGGCGAGAGAGAGAGCGCAGCCCGAACGGCGAGAGGAACTCCTCCTCGTCGAACATGCGACCGAGCAGGCGCTCGAGCTTCGGACGATCGACCACGGCCAGCTGGTAGTGGCCGGCGCGCGTGAGCTCCTCGAGCGACCCCACGTGGGCCATCAGCTCCGGTCGATGCTCGAGGAACCACTCGACCCGCCTGCGGAAGTGCGGCAGCGCGTCGAGCAGCTTGGGGTGCAGGCCGCCCACCGCGAGGAGGGGGATCAGGCCCACGAAGGAGCGCACGCGCAGCGGGACCTGCTGGCCCTCGCCCGTATGCAGCACGTCGTAGAAGAATCCATCCTCCTCGTTCCAGAGGCTGATCCCCCGCTCGCCGCCGCCGTAGATCGCGTTCGTGATGAACACGAAGTGCTCGAAGAACTTGGTGGCGATGTCCTCGTAGGAGGGCTTGCTGCGCGCCAGCTCGAGGGCGATGCCCAGCATGTTGAGGCAGAACATCGCCATCCAGGCGGTGCCGTCGGCCTGCATGAGGTGGCCGCCGGTCGGGAGCTCCGCGCTGCGATCGAACACACCGATGTTGTCGAGGCCCAGAAAGCCGCCCTGGAAGAGGTTGTGACCCGAGCGGTCCTTCTTGTTCACCCACCAGGTGAAGTTGAGCAGCAGCTTGTGGAAGACGCGCTCGAGGAAGGTGGTGTCGGCCTCTCCAGTGACCGCGCGCGCGATCTTGTAGACCTGCCATGCGCCCCATGCGTGCACCGGTGGGTTCACGTCGGAGAACGCGTACTCGTATGCGGGCAGCGCCCCGTTCGGATGCATGTACCACTCCCGGAGTAGGAGGAGGATCTGCCGCTTGGCGAGCTCCGGATCGATCATCGCGATCGGGACGGCGTGGAAGGCCAGGTCCCAGGCCGCGAACCACGGATACTCCCACTTGTCGGGCATCGACAGCACATCGTTGTTGTAGACGTGCGTCCAGTCGGCGTTGCGTCCCTGCTTGCGTGACTCGGGTGGGCGCGGCTGGCGCGGATCGCCGTCGAGCCAGGTTCGCACGTTGTAGTGATAGAACTGCTGGCTCCAGATCAGGCCGGCGAAGGCGCTCCGCTGGATGCGCCGGCGATCCGCGCCGAGGGACGGTGGGTGCAGGGTGCCGTGGAACTCGTCCGCGTCGATCCGGCGCTCCTCGACGATCTCGTCGAAGTGGGCGAAGGGCGCCTCGCTGGGCTCGATCCGGAAGCGTACCCGGATCACCTCTGAGCCGCCCGCCGGGATGCGGGCGAAGAACCAGGCGGCGGCCTTGGTGCCGAACAGGGCCGGGTTCGCGCGATCGAACCGTCCCTGGACGATCGCATCGTTGATCCCGTCCTTCACGAACTTGGTCCTGTTGGCGACGCCGAAGAGGCGCTCGGCGTTGGTCTCGTTCTCGGTGAAGAGCAGACGCTCCGAACGCTCGACGTACCACCAGCGCTCGCCGAGCCGCGGGTGGTGCACGCGGATCGTGCGGTCGCCGGTGGCGACGAGCGACGGGCGTGGGCCGTCGTCCTTCCACGACCAGGTATTGCGGTGCCAGACGTGGGGAAGGACGTGGATCGGCGCTGCCTCGGGTCCGCGGTTCGTCACAGTGATGCGACAGAGGAGGTCGTCGGGATCCGCCTTCGCCCAGGCGATGCGGACATCGAACCAGCGATCCTCGGCGAGCGCCCCGCCGATCAGATCGGTGAGGGCGACCTCGCGATCGTCGACGCTCCGGCGGCGCGCCTCGTCCACCAACGGCGCATACGGAAACTCAACCTGCGGATACGCGTAGGCCATCTCGAGATACGAGCAGGTGGGGGTGGCGTCGAGGTGGAAGTAGTACTCCTCGACGGTCTCGCCGTGGTTGCCCTCGGGGCCGCTCAGCCCGAACAGCCGCTCCTTGAGGATGGGGTCCTTCTCATTCCAGAGCCCGAGCGCCAGGCAGGTGTTCTGGAAGCGGTTACACACGCCCGCCAGGCCGTCCTCGTTCCATCGGTAGGCGCGGCTCCGCGCGTGGTCGTGCGGGAAGTAATGCCACGCGTCGCCGTGCGCACTGTAGTCCTCCCGCACGGTGCCCCACGCGCGATCGCTGATGTACGGCCCCCAGCGACGCCAGTCCGCTTGGCGCTTTCTGTGCTGCTCCAGACGTCGATGCTCTGCGGACTGCACGAGGGCGAAATCATACGCTATGTTTTCGGGATGAGGTGGCTGGTCGCGCTCGCCTCCGTGATGCTCGCGAGCGCGTGCGACGACCCGCCGTCGCTGCTCCCGGCGGAGACGCCCGTCTGCCTCCGCGAGGAAACGCCGACCACGTACGAGGTCTACTTCGCGATCGACGTCTCGGGATCGATGGGACCGTTCCTCACCGACGTGAAGAACGAGCTGGTCGGGTTCGCGGATAGCCTGCCCAAGTTCGACGATCAGGGGCGCTCGACGCAGGTGCAGTTCTTCGTGATCGCCTTCGTCAACGACGTCCGCTGGTATCCGGACAACGTCCGGCGGCTCCGCCAGGTGTCGCAGGTGCAGGCCGCGTTCGAGTCGGCCATCGCCGACGGGGAGGGCAACCTCAACCTCAACACGGCCACTTCGAACGCGGAGACGCAGGAGAACCTGCTCGACGCGCTGAAGGCGGTGGTGGACAACCACCCCGCCGCCGACGCCAACCTGGTCCTGCTCGCCACCGACGCGGGGTTCGCCGAGGCCCCCGACGAGCTCTCGGGGAAGGTGAAGGTTCAATCGACGTACCCGGCGATCCTCAGCGGGCTCGAGGCGGCCTCGGTCCGGGTGCACGCCTTCGCGCGTCCCGGGACCGACGGCCTGACGCGGGGCTACGCCGGACATCCTGCGCTGACGTCGCTCCCGGGCTCGACGCAGCACGACATCACTTCCCTCGTAGGCGCGCGGGCGCAGATTCGGGAGACGCTCACCGTCATCGCCGAAAGCGCCGACTGCAACTAGATTTCGCTTCCCTCGGCGATTCCAATCTGAGAGGACTCGGGGAAACCTCCGCCGCGATCCGCGGTGGATTCTTAAGGGCATTGTTGATGGGTACGAAGCTTTACGTAGGCAATCTGAACTACAACACGACAGAAGGAGAGCTCCGCGAGGTCTTTGCGGAAGACGGACGCCAGGTGCAGGAAGTCGCGATCATCATGGATCGCGAGACCGGCCGCCCGAGAGGGTTCGCGTTCGTGACCATGGCGACCGAAGCGGACGCGCGGGCAGCGATTGAAGCGCTGAACGGGTATACGCTCGGTGGCCGCACGCTCAAGGTGAACGAGAGCCAAGATCGTCGCGGGCCCCGAAGTGGCGCCGGCGGCCGCGGCCGCGGCGGCGGTGGCGGTGGGGGCGGCGGAGGCCGTCGCGATCGCTTCGAGCGTGACTCACGTTGGGGTGACGACGACTAGAAGCGATTCGCCACGCCCCGGCGCCGTCGGGTGACGGCCCGGCCCTCCTGCAATCGATCCATCACACACGTCGAGCTCACAGCATCGGATAGGTCCGACTCTTCACCGTCCCGGTCGCCGCGTCATAGACGATGTCGTCGGGGAAGTGGAGCTGCACACCCGTCTCATCCAGCGATTTGGGGTTCGAGCCCTCGATCTGCCGATGCTGCAGGATGGCGGAGCGGGCGACCGCGAGGTCCAGCTCGACGCGGGCCCGATCGGGCTTGTCCGTGTCGAGCGGTGACCCGGCTGCGATGGGCGTGGTTCTCGGTTTCGCCTCGGGCGTGCTCTTTTGAGAGGGGCAACCGGCGAGCGCGGCCACCATCGCCAACATCACGGCAAGCTTCATGCGGTGAGGATACGTCCGCCGCCGATCCGGTGTAAGCTGACCCGATGGTCGGGCGGATCTTCCGGGTGACGGTGCCCTCGGTGCACGTTCCCGAGGAGTCGCGGCCCGCGGATCATGCGTATCAGGAGGCCCGCCGGCTCAACGACGAGGGGCGGCCGAAGGAGGCGATCCGGATCCTGGAGGACGTCCTCTTCCAGGACGACGCCCATGAGGACGCCGCCATCGAGCTGGGCGCCACGTTGATGGACGTGGGTCGCCGGGACGACGCGATGGCGCACTTCGAGAGGGTGCTCTCGCTCCACCCGATGATGGCGCGGGCGCGCCTCGCCTACGGACAGTGCCTCATGCGGGCCGACGCGGTCGAGCGTGCCGTCGAGGAGTACGCGACGGTCCTGGAGCAGCAGCCGACCTGGGCGGCGCCGTTCTCTCCGTTGATCATGGCGCTCTGTCGTCTCGGACGCGTGGCCGAAGCGCGCGTGCGGCTCGACGCTCTACGGGCGCTCACCACCGACGCCGCCGATGTGGACATGCTGGACCGCCTGATCACGCGCAGCGGGCGCGCCAACTGACTACGTCTTGTCCGAGATGCGCCGCTTCAGGGGGACGCGCCCGATCCGCTTGGCGGCGTCCACCCGCTGGTAGTCGCTGGGAACGCTCGGCTTGTTCATCCGCACCACCTCGGTGGGCCGCTCCTCGAGGTGCTCCTCGAGGAGGCGATCGAGCGCGCCCGCCAGGTCGGCGCCGACCGGCGTGTGGTCGCGCCCGACCTTCGCCGGATCGAGGATCAGAATCGTCCGCCAGGCCGGAGTAAGCCGGCACCAGCGGCGCGTGCGCCGGCCCCGACTCGGGCACGTTCATCACGCGCATCGTCGGTCCCTCGATCGGCACGGGCGAAGGCTCCACCGGCGGGAGCGTCTCGTTGTCAGGGACCACCAGCGGGGGCCGCGGTGTTCCGAGGAGGTTCTTGACGGGTGCCTCGTCCTCGTCAATCCGGCGCATCGACTCGATGATCAGGTACGTGTTCGGTTTGGTGATGTTCTCGGGGCAGGTCGAGGGCCGGTACTCGATGCGGAACAGGCCCGGGCCGGGGCGCATCAACTGATAGAAGGCCTCCTCGCCCGGGAGCGTGCCGCAGACGGCGCCGACGACCTGACCGGAGCGGACCGCGAGCTCGCCGCTGCGCTGGTCCTCGTACTGGAGGACGACGTGCGCGCTCTTGCGCCCGAGCTCGAGGCTCTGCGCGATGTCGAGACCGGTCATGTCCTTGAGCGATCCGGACACGCCGTTGAAGGCGACCGGATTGGCGAGGACGCGCCGGCCCGACAATCGCTTCTGCACCTCCCGCCGGATCTTGGAGGCGGTGATCTCCAGGCTGAACGGCTTCACGATGAAGTCGTCGGCGCCCAGCTCGAGCGCCTTCGCCTGGCGGAAGTCGTCCCCGCGCCCCGAGGTGATGAACACCGCGGCGTCGTCGTTCTTCGAGCGCAGCTCGAGGAGCAGGTTGTAGCCGTCGATGCCGGGGAGCGCGGCGTCGAGGAACGCCACGCTCGGCCGGCAGTTGCGGAGGATGTCGCGGGCGCGCTTGCCGTCGGTCGCGACCAGGACCTCGCACTCCTCGTCGCGCACGCGCGTCACCACGTCGGCGATGCTCGCCTCGTCGGCGTCGGCGAACAGCACCACGGGCAGGCCGGCGACCGCGGAGGCCTCCACGGGAGCCTCGAAGATGGGCTCGAACTCTCCGGTCGGCTCCTCGTCCTCGACGACGTACCAGCTGGCGATCGCGGTCCGGATCGCGGAGCGCTTGGCGAGGAAGACCACGACGTCGCTCACGCCCAGGACCACCTTGGTCTCCAGGATCGCACGCTCGTCGTAGGGATCGACCACCGCCAGCCCGACCGATCGCTCGGCCTCGTTGATCGAGATGGGGAGGATCAGCGTTGCCTCGGCGGCCTCGCGCGGGAACCGCTTGAGGAGCTTGACCGGGGCCGAGAGACCCAGGAGGTCCGGCTCCGCGATGGACGGCGTCCCCGACTGCGCAGACAGGGCACGCACCAGATCGTCCTCGCTGATGGTCCCCGAGGCCACCAGGAGCTCGCCGATCCGGCCGCCCCGCGCTCGCTGCTCGGCCAGCGCGATCTCCAGGTCACCGACGTGGATCGAGCCCTGTTCGATGAGGATCTGACCCAGCGGAACCCGCTCGCCGGGCGTCATGCTGAAGCCGCTGACCTCGGAGACGCCGGTCTTGGCGGAGTTGTCGAAGCCGCTGTGCGCCGAGACGGAGGAGCGCTCTCCCTTCGACGAGCGCGAGGAGGTGTAGCCGCCGCCGGCGGTGCCGAACTGGCGACGCATGTAGACCGCGAGATCGCGGGTGGCGGCGCGACGCGGGAGCGTGTCGGCGACGCGCGAGAGCTCTCCAAGGAGCGCGCCCATGGTCTGGTAGCGCGCGGTGCGATCGCGTGCGAGCGCCTTGGCGCAGATCCGATCCACCGACGGAGGAACCTCAGAATTGATCGACGAGGGCGGAGGGATCGCGTGCGAGACGATCATCTTGATCGTCTTCTTGTGGTCCTTGTTCCGGAATAGCCGGGTGCCGGTGAGCATCTCCCAGAGCACGACGCCGGCGCTGAAGATGTCGGAGCGCTGATCGATGTCCTGGCCGAGCACCTGCTCGGGCGACATGTATCCGAACTTCCCGTGGAGGTTGCCCGGCAGCTGGAAGCCGCTCTTGGTGGCGATGACGCGGGCGATCCCGAAGTCCGTCACTTTCACCTCGCCCTCGTAGGAGATGAGGACGTTCTGCGGAGAGATGTCGCGATGGATGATCCCGAGCGGCGTGCCGTCGGGGCTTCGCATGCGGTGCGCGTAGTCCAGCCCGGTCATGAACTCGGTGGCGATGCACAGCGCCAGCCCGAGTGGGAGGCGCTCCTTGCGCCGGTACGTGTTGGAGAGGACCGCCGCCAGATCGCGCCCCCGCACGTACTCCATCGCGATGAAGACCTGCGACTCGATCTCACCGAGGTCGTAGACCTGCACGACGTTGAAATGCTGGAGGCTGGCCGCGAGCTTGGCCTCGTGGATCAGCATCTGGGCGAACGTTTGGTTCTCGCTGTAGCGGGGGTGGATCCGCTTGAGCGCGATCAGCTTCTCGAAGCCTGAGTACCCCTGAACCTTCGCCAGGAAGATCTCGGCCATACCGCCGTCGCCGATCCGGTCCAGAATGACGTACGGACCGAACCGTTGGACTTTCGAGGCGCCCATCCCGCCAAGGCGAAGTCTACACCCGGGCCGGTGATGGATTCTCTCGGTATTCTCCTTGTGTCGCAAAGTCTCGAAAGGCTAGACAGGGCCTCCATGATGCGGCTGGCGTCGGCTGTCGCGGGTCTCGCGCTGGTCTGGTGTGCGTGCTCCTCCGATAAGACACCTGACTCCGGCGTACCACCCGGTGTCGACGCCGCGCTCGACGCCGAGGTCGCGCCCGACGCCGAGCTGCCGTCGAAGGACGCCAGCCTCTTCGTCGCGCACGACGCCGGCGGACCGATCCCGTGCTCGATCTCCTGCGACTGTCCGCAGGGGGGCGCCTGCGTGAACGGCGAGTGCACCGCGCTGGGGACGCCGGTCTTTTGCTGCGAAAAGATCGGCTGTCCCAAGGGGCAGCAGTGCCTCGACCAGAACGATCAGCCCGACGTGTGCGAGGGCGATCCGGATCCGGCGGACGCCGGCCCCCGCGTCGACAGCGGACCCGGTCAGATCGGCGCCTACTGCGAGGCGGACCAGGACTGCGATCCCTCGATGGGCCTGAGCTGCTGGGAGCGCTTCGAGCCCCCGTTCGTATGGGGCTACTGCACGCTGGAGGACTGCGCCGTCGTCCCCTGCCCGCAAGGAGCCGACTGCATCCAGTTCGACGACGGCGTCAACCCGCTGGTCACCGGGTGCATGGAGAGCTGCAACACCGATGTCGATTGCCGCACCGACGCCTTCTGCTTCCCGATCACCGGCGTGAGCCAGGTCGGCGTCTGCATTCCGGATTGCCGGGACGACTTTTTCGACTGCTCGCCGCGCGACGGCAGCGTCTACTGCAACCCGGCCACCGGCATGTTCATCCCCAGCTGCGACTTCACGCCGACGCACGACAACAGCGCGTTGATCGGCGACGCCTGCATCAACAGCACGCAGTGCGCCACCGGCGACATCTGTCTGGGCGAGATCGGCTGGAACCTCGACAATGGGATGTGCTCGCACGTCTGCGACGGCCTGACCGAGGCCTCGCCGTGTCCCTCCGGCAGCACGTGCCAGTATCTGGCGAAGCCGAACGACGCGATCGGGATGTGCTTCCGCGACTGCGTCGGAGGCGCGTGTCCCGATCGCGCGGGCGCTACCTGCAGCGCCCTCCCCAACACCTCCTGGCCCACGCCGAGCTGCGTCCCGCCGGCGCCCTGACGTCGATGTCCAAACCGCTGCTGCACATCATCGACGGCTCGGGTTACATCTTTCGCGCCTACTACGCGATCCGGCGCCTCTCGAACGCGGAGGGCGAGCCCACCAACGCGGTCTACGGCTTCACCACGATGATCGAGAAGCTGATCCGCGAGGAGGAGCCGACCCACCTGGCAATCGTGTTCGACACCGGCGAGCCCAACTTCCGCCACACGATCTATCCGGCGTACAAGACCACCCGCCCGCCGCCGCCCGAGGACATGTCGACGCAGGTGCCCCGCATCCACCAGATCGTCGACGCCTTCCGGATCCAGAAGTTCGTGGTCCAGCAGGTCGAGGCCGACGACGTCATCGCCACCCTGACCAAGCAGGCGCTCGCGAAAGGCTGGGACGTCCGCATCGTCACGGGCGACAAGGACCTGATGCAGCTGGTCAGCGATCGCGTGACGCTCTACGAGCCCATGCGCAACCTGCGCTTCGACCCCTCCGCGGTGAAGGAGAAGATGGGCGTCCCTCCGGAGCGCATGGCGGATCTCCTGGCGCTGTCCGGCGACGCCAGCGACAACATCCCCGGGGTCCACGGTGTGGGGCCCAAGAAGGCTGCCAAGCTGCTCGAGGATCACGGCAGCCTCGAGCAGGTGCTGGCGGCGGCGGTCGCCGGCGACGTGAAGGGCAAGATCGGCGAGCAAGTCGCCGCAGCGGTGGAGGAGGCGCGGCTCTCCCGCAGGCTGGTCGCGCTCCAGGACGACGTGGAGCTCCCGATCTCGGGGCTCGACGATCTCGAATACAAGGGATCGGACAAGGTCCGTCTGTTCGAGCTTTATACCGAGCTCGACTTCCGACGGCTCATTCCGAAGCTGGGCGTCAGCGAGGAGGAGCAGGAGTCGGCTGTGCCGGGGCGCGCGCCTCCGCAGTCGATGGGGATCTCGCTGTCCCACGATCGATATCGCCTCATCACCACCAGCGAGGCCCTCGCGCAGCTGGGAAAGGAGCTCGCCAGCGCTGAACGGATCGGCTTCTCGCTGGAGCTGACGACCGAGCACGTGATCGACGCGCGCCCGATCGGGATCGCGTTGGAGACGGAGCGGGGGAACGCGGCCTACGTGCCGATCGGGAGCCCGCTCCAGCTGTCCGACGTGCTGGGAACCATCCGCCCGGCGATGGAGGATCCGAACATCCAGAAGATCGGCGCCGACAGCAAGCAGCTGGTCGGGCTGCTCGAGCTCCACGGGATCGTGATGGAGGGCCTGTCGTTCGACACCACGCTGGCCGCCTACCTGCTCGAGCCGGACGAGTCTTCGCACGGACCGGAGGTGGTCGCACGGCGGTACATCGGCCACGAGCCCATCGAGCGGAGCGCGCTGGTGACGGTCGCCAAGAAGCAGCGGCCGTTCGAGCAGGTGCCGGTGGAGGAGGCGGCCCGCTACGTCTCCGAGCGCGCAGACGTGGTGCTGGTCGGCTCCGAGCCGCTCAAGGTCGAGCTGGAGACGGCGGAGCTCACGCACGTCCTCAAGGACGTGGAGCTCCCGCTGATCCCGGTGCTGGCGCGGATGGAGCGCCACGGCATTCGGATCGACGTCGCCAAGCTCCACGAGATGTCGGGCCTGTTCGCGGTGGAGCTCGAGAAGCTGGAGAAGGCCTGCTACGAGGCCGCGGGCAAGGAGTTCAACATCGGCTCGCCCAAGCAGCTCGAGACGATCCTCTTCGACGAGCTCGAGCTCAAGATCGTGAAGCGGACGCGCACCGGCAGCCGCTCGACGGACCAGTCGGTGCTCGAGATCCTCGCCGCCGATCACGATCTTCCTCAGGCGGTCCTCGACTACCGCCAGGTGCAGAAGCTGAAGTCGACCTACTGCGACACGCTCCCGCTCCAGATCTCGCCACGTACGGGACGGGTGCACACGATCTTCAGCCAGTCGACGGCCGCCACCGGCCGGCTCTCCTCGAACGATCCGAACCTGCAGAACATCCCGATCCGCAGCGATCTCGGCCGCGGTCTGCGGCGCGTGTTCGTGGCGGATCCCGGCCACCTGCTGGTGTCCGTCGACTACTCGCAGGTCGAGCTCCGTATCCTGGCGCACTTCTCCAAGGAGCCGGTGCTGATGCGGGCCTTCACCGAGAAGGCCGACGTTCACACGCGCACCGCCTCGGTGGTGTTCGACGTCCCGCCCGAGGAGGTCACGCGCGAGCAGCGCACGCAAGCCAAGGCGGTCAACTTCGGTGTGCTCTACGGGATGGGGCCGGTCCGGTTGGCGCGCGATCTCAAGATCCAGCGTCGCGACGCCTCCAACTTCGTGAAGCAGTACTTCGAGCGGCAGCCCAAGGTGAAGGAGTTCGTCGACGAGACGCTCGAGGAGGCGCGCCGGACCGGTCTGGTGCGGACCATCCTCGGGCGCCGCCGGCTGGTGCCGGACGTCAACTCCAGGAACCGCGCCACTCGCGGCGCTGCCGAGCGGATCGCGACGAATACGCCGATCCAGGGCAGCGCCGCGGATCTGATGAAGCTGGCGATGGTCCGCGTCGACGCTGTGCTCGCCGAGCAGCACCCGGAGGCGAAGCTGCTCCTACAGGTGCACGACGAGCTCCTGGTGGAGGTGCCGGAGGATCGGGCCGAAGCCGTCTCGAAGATGGTGCAGCGGGAGATGGAGAACGTGTTCCCGCTGGACGTTCCGCTCGACTGCGAGGCCAAGTTTGGCAAGGACTGGGACGAGGCTCACTGACCAGCGTCGACTCCCGACGCCTTCATGCTCTCCCCCACCGTGCGCTGCCCGATCAAGAGCGCCTCGTCGATCAGCTCCAGGCGGGGGGCCGAAGACGCGCTCCCCTGGGAGCGCCGGACGCGCGCGCGCCAGCTAGAACAGCGACCGCTCGATCGCGGCGAGCGTGACGCCGGGGTCCAGGCGAGAACCGGGCCCGCTCAGACCAGGGCGCGCAGCGCGCTCCGCGCCAGCTGCTTCACGTCGATCTCGACGCCCAGCTCCATCATGATCTGGGTCCCGAGGACCAGCGCCACCAGCATCCGAGCCATCGACCTGGCCGGGACATCGGTCCGCAGCCGTCCCCCCCGCTGCGTCGCGCGGGCGATCCGGGCGACGCGGGCGATCGCCTCCTCGGTCAGCGTCACGTAGAGCTCCTTCACCCGGTCGGAGCGCGCGCAGGCGTCGAGCAGCTGGTGCGGCTTGACGCCGCCGCCGGGTGCGAGCGGGTACGTGCCGTCGGCGACCATGGCCACGAAGCCCTCGACCGTCCGCTCCAGATCGAGGTCCTCGTTCTGGTCGGAGAGGAGCACGCCGAGGAGCGGCCTGCCGACGTGCTCCATGACGGCGGCCAGGAAGTCGTCGCGGTCCTTGAAGTGCACGTAGAACGCGCCCCGCGTGTAGCCCGCGTGCTCGCAGATCGCGTCGAGGCTGGGACCGTCGAGCCCCTGGGTCGCGAAGAGCGCGATCCCGGCCTCGATCAATCGGTCGCGCGTCTTCTGCTTCGCCTCCGCTCGAAGGCCCATCGTCTTGACATACGACAACGTATGTGAAAATTCAATCCGCATACGAGCTCGTATGTCAGTCTCCGCACAAAACTACCCCACCTCCGTCCCCGCGCAGCGGTCCGAGACCGGGAGGACCATCGCCCTCGATGATCTCCTCTCGGTCGACGAGCCCGGCCTGCGGCGATTGTATCGAAGCGCCGAGGTCCCTGCGCTCGACGAGATCTCCGGCGATCTGTCAGGGCGCATGCTGGCCACCACCGTTCTCAAGGAGCCCGTCGCGTCCCTGGCCCGCGCCTGGGCCGGCTCCCGCGCCTTCCCCTGGCGTGGAAAGAGCTTCTGCCCGCTGGGCGACGGGCGCGGTCAGGGCATGAACCGCGTGCTCACCGATCGCATCCGGCTCTTCCGCTTCGAGACCTCGATCGCCAAGTCGCGGGCCGGCGACTTCGACGCCGTCCACCTCGACTACGATCTCCCCGACAACCCGTTCTTCATCCGCAAGATCCAGGACGAGATCAGGAAGATCGGCGACCGCCTCTACCTCGGACAGGCCTACCTCGCGCTGCCGAAGGGGCCGCACCTCGTCCTCTACTTCGGGCTCGCCGGATGAAGCGGGCCGTGGTCACCGGCGCGGCGCGCGGCATCGGCCGTGAGCTGGCGCTGGCCCTGGCGCGCCGAGGCGCTCGCATCCTCGCCTCCGACGTGGATCTGGAGCCGCTCGAGTCGACGGTCGCGGAGCTGCGCGCGCTCGGCGGCGATGCGATCGCGATCCGATGCGACGTCCGCTCCGACGATGACGTGCGGCGTCTCGCCGAGCGCGCCGTCGAGTGGCTGGGCGCGGTCGATCTCCTGATCAACAACGCCGGCGTGCTGGTGACCGGCGACGTCGCCGAGCTGGGGATGGACGACTATCACCGCGCCTTCGACGTCAACGTCTGGGGCGTGATCCACGGCTGCCATCACTTCGTCCCGGCGATGAAGGCCCGCGGCCGCGGCGCCGTGCTCAACGTCGGCTCCCTGGCCGGCATGATCACGCTGCCGCACATGGGCGCATACAACGCGAGCAAGGCCGCGGTGGTGGCCCTCTCCGAGACGCTCAACGCGGAGCTGGCGCAGCACGGCGTTTCGGTGACGGTTCTGTGTCCGTCCTTCACGCGCACGAACCTGATCGATGCCTCGAGCGGCAAGCCCAAGGCCGGCGCCCTCGCGATCGGGCGGGCGCTCATGGATCGTCTGGGCAGCTCGCCGGAGCAGGTCGCGCGTGTTGCGCTCGACGCGGTGGAGAAGCGCCGCCTCTACGCGGTTCCGGCGCTCCACGGAAAGATGGTGTGGTCCCTCAAGCGCCTGTGGCCGGAGCAGTTCAGACGGTTGCTCGGTCTGGTCCAGCGCGCATGGTAGCCTCCCCGCGTGGGCCGGACCGAGCGCAAGGCTCCTGCGCGCAAGAGACGTAAACCGGCCCGCGCCGAAGATCCCCCGATCCCGCTCACGCCGCCGCAGATCGCGGATCGGATCCTCGCCACCCGCCACAACTCCCGCGGCCTCGAGGTCCGGGTCCTCGAGCTGGAGAGCGAGCTCACCGACCTCCGCCAGGAGCTCGAGCGCTCCGAGCGTCGCGTGGAGGCGATGAAGCAGATCGGCCGCGTGCTGGGCTCCAACCTCGATCTGGATCCGCTGCTCTCCGAGATCGTCTCGCGCACCACCGATCTCCTGGAGGCGGACCGCTCGACGCTGTTCCTGGTGGACGCGGAGAGAGACGAGCTCTGGTCGAAAGTGCTCGAGGGCGGCGGCCTTCGGGAGATCCGTCTGCCGCACGGCGTGGGGATCGCAGGGTGGGTTGCGGTCCACGGCAAACCCCTCCACATCCGCAACGCGTACAAGGACAAGCGCTTCAACCCGGAGTTCGATCGCCAGTCGGGCTACAAGACCCGCGCCATGCTGGTCTGGCCGGTCCGGCGACCCCAGAAGGCCGAGGTCATCGCCGTCATCCAGGTGCTCAACAAGCGGAGCGGGCAGTTCAACCCCACCGATGAACGACTCCTGGAGGCGATCGCCTCGGAGATCGGGGTCGCGCTCGAGGTGGCGACGCTCTACCGGGAGGCGGTCGAACGCTCCGAGGCGCTCGAGCGCGCGCGGCGCGAGCTGGTGCTTCTGTTCGAGACCGAGCGCGCCATCTCCCAGTCCGACAGCCTGCGGGAGATGCTCGAGTCCATCCTGGAGACCACGCTTGCGACCATGGACGCCAAGACCGGCTCCATCCACACGCTCGACGAGCGCGGGCTCAAGGTCGAGGTCATCGCCGCCCGCGGGGTCCACGCCCCTTCCCTGCGGTCGGGGGCGATCCAGGTGGGCGAGGGCGTGGTGGGCAACGTGATCAAGACCGGCGAGCCGGTCGTGCTCAACGCGATCCAAGGGATGAAGCGGGGACGGATCATCGCGAAGGAGATCATCGCGGTCCCCATTCACACCCGCGCCGAGGGGACGATCGGCGTGCTCGAGCTGATCAACCGGAAGGGACGGCGCGGCTTCGACGACGACGACGTCAAGGCGCTGACCGTGGTGGCGGCGCAGGCAGGCCGGGCGATCCGCGCCGAGCGGAGGCGCAAGGAGCGCGAGCAGTCGGAGCGGTTGACCACGATCGGCCGGATGCTCTCGGGCGTGGTCCACGACATCCGCACGCCGATGACGCTGATCTCCGGCTACACCCAGATCATGGCGCTCTGCGAGAGCGAGCAGGATCGGAGCAAGTACGCCCACCAGGTGCACAAGCAGATCGACATCCTCACGTCGATGACGCGCGATCTACTGGCGTTCGCGCGGGGCGAACGGAACATCCTGATCCGCAAGGTCTACGTGCAGCGCTTCATGCAGGAGATGCAGGAGTACCTCGAGCGCGAGCTCGACGGCTCGGGCGTGACGCTGGAGATCGACGTCCGCTACCGCGGCGCCGCCCGCTTCGACGAGAACAAGATGCGCCGCGTGTTCCACAACATCGCGCGCAACGCCCGCGAAGCGATGCCGGGCGGCGGCCGCTTCTCGGTCACCGCCAGCACCGCTGGGGGACAGCTCGTCTTCGACTTCGCCGACACCGGCTCGGGCGTCCCGCAGGAGCTCAAGGGCCGCGTCTTTCAGCCGTTCGCCACCTCCGGCAAGGTCGGCGGCACCGGCCTCGGGCTGGCGATGGTGCAGCAGATCGCCGACGAGCACCGGGGGACGGTCGACTATCGGAGCACGCGCCGCGGGACCACGTTCTCGTTCAAGATCCCGCTGGAGGTGTAGGGCCGGCGCTTCAGGGATTGAGCAGTTGATCGATCGTCGCTTGATCGGCGCCAGGAAACTCGTAGTCGTCGAGCTCGGCCGTGGCCACCCAGCGGTAGTCGTGGATCCCGATCTTCTTGATCATGCGATCGGGCGTGAGGAGCTTGCAGCGGTAGACGCGGAAGTCGATCACGTAGGCCTCGTACTCGTGCGTCACCGATACAGAGGCCTTCCCGACCTCCACCGCGATCTCCATCTCCTCGTGGAGCTCGCGCGCCAGCGCCTGCTGATCGGTCTCGCCCTCCTCGACGCGGCCGCCCGGGAACTCCCAGAGAAGCGGGAGCGAGCTGGAGGGCTTGCGCTGCGTGATCAGGTAACGGCCGTCTCGTTCAATCTGGGCCGCCACGACGCGGATCTTTCGCTTGCTCATTGGGGCTTCTCGCTCTCGGCGTCCGGGAAGAATGCCACAAGGGATCGCCGCAGGCCACGGATTGCGTGGCAGCCGTCGCCGATCAGGTCGTAGTAGCTCTGCGGCCGGATCTTCTCCAGCTCCTTGCCCTTCGAATACAGCGGTTCGAGCTGCTGGAGCGTGTTGAGGAGGTCGCCCGCGATCCAGCTGACCTCCTTCTTGGTGGTCTCGTCGACCTCGATGAGCCCGTCCTCCTGTGCGAACGCGAGGGTCTCGAGCAGGTGCCCGTAGAACTTGAGCTCCTGGATCAGAAGCAGCGGAGCGTACGTGGGCTCCTTCGCGATGTAGCTCCGGTAGATCCGACGCTCGGCGTCCCAGCGGAACAGGAGGAGCGCGAGCTGCTTCTTCATCATGTCGGTCGCGTTCTGATCGGCGAGATATTTCGCGCTGTGGACCGCGGCCTGGATGAAGTGAAGGCCGCCGCAGGTGTGCCCGTAGATCGCCTGCTTCTGCTTCTCGACCTTGTCCGGGCGGTTCGCCTCGAACGGACCGAGCAGGAACGCCTGCTCCTCCTCGAGGCGCTGGATGGTGCGCATGCACACCTCCTTCAGTTTGATCTCGCGATCCCCGGCCTCGATCACGCCCTTGTCCCCGCGAGCCCGCAGGAACGCATCCAGCGTCCACGCGAAGTTCCGCCAGTCCCGATCGACCACGGGCATCACGAACACGCGCTCCGCATCCGACACCAGCCGGTCGAGCGTCACCTTCTGCTTCGAGCTCTTGATCTTGAACGTGTGATCGAGCGGCACACCGACCTCGAGCAACGACTTGATCATCTGATTTCGATGCGGCTCGATGGGGATCTCGTCTTTGACCTCGGGGAACGAGTAGTAGGCGATCTTCCCGTCGAGCTTGTGAGGCTCGATGAAGTCCTCGATGATCACGTCGATCGCCGGCCTCCCGTTGTCGGCCTTCAAGTCCTTACCGAACGCCAAGAGCCCGTGGGCCATCATCCATGGATTCTTCGAGTTCGTGGCCCCCTCCCTGACCAGGTCCGACAGGCGGTTCGCCGCGCCGTTCATCTCGACCGGCAACGCCTCCCGCAGCGCCGGCCCCGGGGGCGCCTTCTCCATCCGCATCGCCGCGTCGGGATTCGCCCGGACACTCGCGTCGGGCCTCGCCGCGCTCGGCTCCGGCTTACAGGCGGACGAGAGCGCTACCAGCAGCGCGATGCGACGCATGTTCACGGGGCCGGAGTCTAAGGTCTTGACCGCCCCGGCGTCATCGACATAACGGGACCCGCCCGGGCCCTTAGCTCAGTTGGCAGAGCAGGGGATTTTTAATCCCAAGGTCACAGGTTCGATCCCTGTAGGGCCCATCGAGTCACCGCGGAATTGTTCAGGTTCTTCGAGCGCACGTCGTGCGATCAGTCGAGCGGCGTAGCCGGAGAGAGTCGCGCCGAGATCTCTCGACTCTGAACTCTCGACTCTCGACAGTACCGCGTAGCTACATGCGTGCTCCGAAGCTTCCGTGCACAAAATCCCCACCAGGCGGCGGTCAAGTTGCCGCAGGTTCGTCGCTTCGTCGGCCAGGATCTGGGCGCGCGCCCTGCCGATGCTACTCGGGCCGGAATCTCCAGCCGTCGTGGAAGCCGGTGTAGTTCGGCTGTCCGAGCCCGCCGAACACATAGAGCGCGCCGGTCGGTCCGTGCCACGCGGAGGCCGGAAAGCCGCGAGCGGGCGGCATCGTGACCGGGAGCAGCGTCCACGTGCTCGAGACCAGGTCGAAGCGCCAAATCTCGTCGAAGTCGTCGGTCTCCCTGGTGCCGCCGAACAAGAACCAGCTGCCCGTCGTCGGGTCCACGCCCGGGGCGCCGAATCGGCGCTCGCTGGGGTGATCGCCGGTGATCTCGGTCCAGTCGACGCCGTCGAACGCCCACGTGTCCGAGAGCAGCTGGTACGGCGCGACCGCCCTGACGCTCCCGCCGAAGACGAGCATGCGGTGGTTGATCGGATCGTACGCGCTGGCAGCGTCGGAGCGCGCGGGCGGCGTGTGGTCCGGGTTCGCAAAGTTGAAGCGCTGCGACGTCGGATCGAAGAGCCAGGTGACGGTGTCGAATCCGGTGCGCCCGCCGCCGCCGAAGACGACAGCCTTGGCGAGCTCCGGCATCCACTCCACGTTGCAGCCGATGACCCCCGACGGCACGGGTCCGGCGACCTTCGTCCACACGTTGGTCGCGAGGTCGAGGATGAACGCCGCCGGTGCGAGAGGTCCGGACTCGTCGCGCCCGCCGACCAGCAGCATCTGTCGCTGGTCCGGGAGATACGCGACACAGTGACAGTAGCGCGGCTCGGGCACGTCTCCGGTCGCTTCGATCTTCGTCCATGAGGCGTCCGCGATCGAGAACGACCACAGCTCGTCGCTCGTGCCACCCACCGGATATTGGCTCCCGCCGAACAGGAGGAACCGATCCTCGTCGGGGTCGAGCACCATCCGCGCGCCCCACCGAGTCTGGTCGTCGGGCATCCCTCCGAACTCGGACCAGCCCTCGGGCGCCAACTCGAAGCCACTGTCGGGTGGCTCCGCGTCAGGAGCGTCTCCAGAGTCGAGCGTCCCCGAGTCGATCGGCGTCCCGGAATCAATCTCCGGGGCGTCGGCGTCGGCACCCGCATCCGGAGGGCCCATCTGACCGCTCTCGCTGCATGCGATCGTAGAAAGGACGAAAGTCAGCCCCAACCAGCGCTTCCACACGGCGGGCTAGCACAGGCAAGCCGCGTGCCTAGAGACTGTTCACTTTCGATCGCCGGGCCGTGGACCGCGTGTCTCAGGGGCTCGAATCCTCCCTCCGTTCGGCTCTCCTTGGCGCGCGCGATCCTGATCCGGGCGGCGATGAGCGTCGCGTTCGGCGTGGGGGCGCCCTCGGAGCGGAGGCGGATGGTGGCGTGGTCGCCGGCGATGATGTCGGCGGCGGGGAGCGGCTGGCCGCGGTAGCGGATCATGGCGGGCGAGGGGGGGAGCGTGATCGTGAGATCGAGGAGCGTGCGGCCGTGGCCAGTCCGGAGGACGAGGGTCTGGTGGGGGGGATCGACGGTGAGGACCTCGCCGTCGAGGTAGAGCGCGCGCGGCGGGGCGGCGCGGGGCGAGCGATGGTGGCGGGCGAGGCCGAGGGCGAAGGCGCCGGCGAGGGCGATGAGGGCCAGCAGGAGCCAGGAGAGGCGGCGGGTCATGGGCGGTCCCGCGGATCGCGCGCGAGGATGGAGGGGCGCCCATCCTCGCGCGCACAGGAAACCAGGTGAGGAGATCGTGTCTGCATCTCCTTCGCCTCAGGGTCAGTCGGCACTCAGGTCGAGCCAGAACGCGTGCAGGAAGAGGAACTCCTCGCGGCGGGTGCAGCGGAGGAGGAGCAGGAGGCGCTGGCGGAGGCGCTCGCTGAGCCGGCTCCGGAGCCTTCGATCGGGCTCCAGCGCGCGCACGACGACGAGCGCGCGGAGCTCGTCCAGGGCGCGCTCCTCGATCCTGCGGAGACGGCGCAGCTCTTCGGCCATCTCGGTCGGCCAGCCGGCGGCGCTGGGATCGGCGTCGGCGCCGACGTTGTTGTTGAGCGTCGATTCGAGGGCAGCGACCACGTCGAACGTGCTGCTGGGGAGGAGCGGCGCCACCTGGTCGTCGAGGCGCTCGATCAGCATGCCGATCTTTCGCGGCGCGTCGGAGTTGATGATCACGACGGCTCCTGAGAGTGCGTCTCGCGAACGGGGACGTGCGTGGTCGGTGGGCGAAGCCCGTGGACCACCTCGCGCAGCTCGCGCAGGCGGAAGGGCTTGTCGAACATGGCGACCGCGCCCAGCTCCGCCGCCCGCATGTGGGTCTGCTCGTCGCCGAACGCGGTGATCAAGATGATCGGCACCCGCAGCGTCGAGTCGTTCATGCCGGAGAGCACGTCGAGGCCGGTGATCCCGGGCATGCGCACGTCGGAGATGATGAGATGCGGCGTCTCGTCGGGTCGGTCGTAGAGAATGAACGCGGCCAGGCGATCCAGGAGCTCGATCCCGTCCGACGCTTCGATGACGTCGTAACCGTCGTCGCGCAGCGCACCGGCGATCAGCCGGCGCATCTCGAGGTCGTCCTCGGCGACCAGTACGCGCGACCGCTCGACCCGTAGCCGGACCTCGTTTCGATCAGAGCTCATGCCGATCTCCTCGCTCCGGACTCTCCGGATGAACTGGGAAGGTGGATGGTGAAGACGCTCCCTCGACCAACCTCGCTGTCGACCGTGATCCAGCCGCCGTGCTCCGAGACGATCCCGTACGCGACCGAGAGCCCGAGGCCGGTGCCTTCGCCGACGGGCTTGGTGGTGAAGAAGGGTTCGAACAAGCGCTTGCGATGCTCGACCGGTATCCCGCAGCCCGTATCGCGGACGTGGACGTTGATGCTGGCTCGCGGCTCGGCGGTCCGCTCCAGCTCGACGGTGACCTGACCACCGCGCGGGGTGGCGTGGATCGCGTTCATCACCAGGTTGGTGAGGACCTGCTCGATCTGCGAGGCATCGACCTCGAGGAGCGGAGTCTCCCGGCCGGCGGCCAGGAGCACGATGCCGCGTCGATCCGCGAGGGGACCGAGCACGGCAATCGTCTTGTGCACCACCCGGACCAGGTCCTCCGAGGCCTTCTTGGGAGGGCGCCGGCGCGCGAAGTCGAGCAGCTGCCGGACGATCACTGCCATCCGATCGGTCTGCTCGATGATGATCTGCGCCTCCTGGGAGGCGCGCGGCGCCTCGGTCTCTCCGGAGGCGATCATCTCCGCTCGCGCCGAGACGACGTTCAGAGGCGTGCCGAGCTCGTGCGCGACGCCGGCCGCCAGCTGCCCCACGGTGGCGAGCCGCTCCGCATGCCGGAGCCCTTCGAGCGCGCGAATGCGTGCCGCCGACTCCTCTTCGACCCGTCGCTGCGCCTCCGCCAGCATCTCGCTCGTGGTGTTCAGCTCGCGCGCGAGCTCTCCGAACTCGTCGTCCCGGATCATCTTGAGCGTGCCGCCGAAGTCGCCGCGTCCGATCTTGCGAGCCTTGTCGATGATCATCCCGGTGGGTCGCGCG
Source organism: uncultured delta proteobacterium (assembly GCA_963803435.1). Lineage (GTDB taxonomy): Bacteria > Myxococcota > Kuafuiibacteriia > Kuafuiibacteriales > Kuafuiibacteriaceae > CAWDML01. Next base: position 113,317 of record CAWDML010000004.1, read on the forward strand.
ACGTACGCGAGGCCAAACACCACGGTGAGGATGATCGAGGCGAGAAGCACCAGGCAGGTGGTGAGCGCCGTGCTCAGCACGGTCCGCCGAAGGTAGGCCGCCGTCTCTCCGAGGGGTTCCGTGAGCTCGAGCGCCCCGATCTTCTGGAGGCCCAGCCGGACCGGCACCGTCGTTCGGAACACGCCCTGCGGCGCCCGCGGGATCAAGAGTGAGAGCCAGTCGTGAAGCGCGATGGCCTCGAACTCGATGTCGTCGCCGCTCGTCTCGCTGGCTCGTCGCCAACGGATCGTCACGTGCTGGTCCTTCGAGGTCTCCTCGACGAGCCGCTCGGCTGCGCTGTCGCCGCCGTCCGCCCACGCGTCGCGGACCGCGTTTTCCAGGATATGCCCGATCAGCCGGTGGTCGTGCTCGACGTCGTTCCGGAACAGCGAGATCTCGCGAGCAATCTGCACGGCACACTCACCTGCGAGGACGAGCGCGACGCTCAGCAGGATCATCTCGACGAGCCGCTTCGTCAGTTTCATCGCGCTCCCGTGAGGCGGGCGGAGCGGTCGCAAGAAACGAACCACGCACGCGCTCACGGCGAGTCGCGGCGGCGCCCGATCCGATCGACCAAAACGTCGATCGACCTCGACGATTTGGGGTCCTCTACTCGTCCTTGCCGCGGAGCCCGAACTTCTCGAGGCGGTATTGCAGCGTTCGGTAGGTCATGCCGAGCATCTTGGCCGCCTTGGCGATGACGTGCCCGCTGCGGGCCATCGCCTGCGCAAGGATCTGCCGCTCGAAGTCCTCGAACACGAATCCGTCCTCGGGGAGCTCGAAGTCGAGGCGCGGCGTCAGCCTGACCTTGCCCGAGGGGGTCCCGACCTCGGCCGGCAGGTCCTCGAGCCGAATCTGGTCGCCGTCCGCCATCACCGACGCGCGCTCGACGACCGACTGCACCTCTCGCACGTTCCCCGGCCACCGGTAGGCCATCAGCGCTGCGAGTGCGTCGGGAGCCATGCGCTTGGGGCTGGTCTCGTTCTCCGCGGACAGCCGCGTCAGGAAGTGCTCCACCAGGAGCGCGACGTCGGTGCTGCGCTCCCGCAGCGGGGGCAGGACGATCGGAAACACGTTGAGGCGCCAGAAGAGGTCTTCGCGAAAAGTGCCTTCGCGGGTCAGCTTCGCCAGGTCGCTGTGGGTGGCGGCCACCATCCGGACGTCGACCGGAAGCGCCGCTGTTCCGCCGACCCTCAGGATCTCGCGCTCCTGGAGCACGCGCAGCAGCTTCGGCTGCAGCGAGAGCGGCAGGTCTCCGATCTCGTCGAGGAAGAGCGTCCCCTGGGAGGCGCGTTCGAAGTGTCCGAGCTTGCGGGCGACGGCTCCGGTGAACGCACCCTTCTCGTGTCCGAACAGCTCGCTCTCGAGCAGCGTCTCCGGGATCGCGGCGCAGTTGATCGCCACGAAGGGACCGTTCTTGCGGCGGCTGCGGGCGTGTATCGCCCGCGCGATCACCTCCTTGCCGGTACCGGTCTCACCGTAGATCAGCACCGACGAGCTCGTCGGCGCCACCTTGGCCACCAGCCGCATCACCTCACGCATGGCGCCGTGCGACGCGACGATGTTCTGGTCGGAGTACCGCTCGTCGAGCGCCTCGCGAAGGGCCGCGTTCTGGCGAAGGAGGCGGACCCGTTCGAGCGCGCGCTCGAGGGTGAGCAGGAGATCCGCGCGATCGAGCGGCTTGGTCAGGTAGTCGAACGCCCCCTCCTTCATCGCCCGCACCGCGGTGTCGACGCTGCCATGTGCCGTCATCAGCACGACCGGGATCGCGGGCGCGACCCTCCGAAGATCGGCCAGCAGATCGAGCCCGTCCTCGTCCGCCATCCGCAGGTCGGTCAGGATGACGTCGGGAGGGCTCGGCTCCAGCAGCTTGAGCGCAGTCTTGGCTCCGCCCGCCTGCGACACGTCCCATCCGGCGCTGGACAGGATCGCCGCGATGATCTCGCGCTGGGGGGCCTCGTCGTCGACGACGAGCGCGCGTCCGAGGGGCGCGGTCACTTCGAGCCTCGGTCGAGCCGGCGCGGCAGCGTGAGCGTGAAGCGGGCCCCGCCGCCGGGGTGGTTCGCGGCCGTGAGCTCACCGTGATGGTCGCGCGCCGCGCGGCGGGCCAGGACCAGCCCGATCCCGACGCCCTTCTCCTTGGTGGTGAAGTAGGGCTCGAACAGGTGCTCGAGCACGTCGGCGGCGAGCCCCGGCCCACGATCCTCGACGTGGATCGCGATCGTGTCCTCGTCCAGCGACTCGGTCCTCAGCGTCACGACGGCGCCGCCCTCCGCCGCCTGGAAGGCGTTGGTGAGCAGGCCGCGAAGGATGGTCTCGATCACGCTCGCGTCCCACGAGGCGGCACCGACGTCGTCACCCGCGATCTCCACCGAGGTCTTCGGCGTCGTCATCGAGGTGGCCACGGATCCCAGGAGCGTGCGGACCGAGATCTCCTGCGGGTGGAGCTCGATCGGTTTGCCCAGGCGGAGGAACTCGGCGATGCGTGTGTTGGCGCGCTCGATCTCGGACTTCATCTGGCCGCCGATCTGCTCTGCTCCGCCCTCACCGTGCGCCTCGGCCACGAGGTGATCAACGGCGAGAGACAGATAGTTGAGCGGGTTGCGGATGTCATGAGCGATCGAGGCCGCCATTCGTCCCAAGAGCGCGTCGCGCTCACGCTCCTCGAGCCGCTGGCGGAGCGCGTCCCGCTCGCGCAGCGCACTCAGCATGTCTCCGAAAGCCAGCACCAGCGCGCCCACCTCGTCACCGCTGGCGGCAGGGAGCGGGCTGTCGAGCGCACCCTCGCGGATCCGGAGCGCCGCCACGCGCAGCGCCTCGATGGGACGCGAGATCTGGCGGGTGATGATCCAGATGACGACCAGCGCCAGAACGAAGACCACCCCGACCAGCTCGGCGCGCTCCAGCCGGAGCGCACGCAGGCGTCCCTCGAGCTCGCCGGAGGTCATCCGGAGCTCGATGTAGCCCAGCTTGCTGGCGCCGATGACGATCGGAACCAACAGATCGTAGGCCGACCGCACCTCCTCACCCTGGTGACCCTCCTCGATGAGGAACGCGTGCGGAGGGTCGTGGCTGCCGGCCACCCGTTGCTTGGCCGGATCGAGCACGGTGATCTGCCGGATGCCCGCGGGCCCGAGCCGGCGGACGTAGTCCCGCAGGAGCTCCTCGTCCGGCTCGGCGGACGGACCCAGCTGCTGCACGCTGACCTGCATCGCCTCGGTCAGCGCCTCGACGGCGTGCCGGACCTCTTCGACCAGCGCCGACTCGACCGAGACGTCGTACGACTCGATGGCAACCAGCGCCCCGGCGAGCGCCAGGCACGCCATCCCGAGAATCTTCGCGCGTATCCCGAACGCCCGCACGCTCCCAGAACCTTAGGCGCGTTCGAGCACGATGGCGATGCCTTGTCCTCCGCCGATGCAGGCTAGCCGACAGCGTACGCCCGCCGCGGCGCGCGAGCTCGTAACGAGATGCGTGGTGATCCGCGCGCCCGATGCGCCCAGCGGGTGGCCGAGCGCGATCGCGCCGCCGTCGACGTTCGTCTTTTCGCGGGGCAAGCCGAGCTCCTTCTCCACCGCGAGATACTGCGGCGCGAACGCCTCGTTGACCTCGAAAGATCGAGTCGCTGACTGCGTGAGCCCCGCGCGCGCCAGCGCCATCCGGATCGCGGGCGCCGGGCCGATGCCCATCAGCTTCGGATCGACGCCGGCGACGCCCCACTGCGGAGCTTGCGCCAGCGGCGTCAGCCCCTTCTTCTCGCGCCAGCTCGCTCGACGCCAAGACCAGCGTCGCGGCGCCGTCGCAGATGCCGGACGCGTTCCCGGCGGTGACCACGCCGTCCTTCTTGAACACGGGCGGAGCTTGGCGAGCGCCTCCATCGTCGACTGTCGGGCGCGGGTGCTCGTCGACCGCGAACGCGACGCTAGCCCTTCTTGGTCGCGATCTCGACCGGCACGATCTCCTCGCTCGAAGCGCCGGCCCTCTTGCGCCGCCGCCCAGCGCTTCTGCGAGCGCAGCGCGTATTCGTCGCAAGCCTGTCGCGAGATGCCGATAGTTGACCGCGAGGTTCTCGGCGGTGATCGCCATCGGGCATCCGCAGTAGCTGTCGGTGAGCGCGCTCCACAGCGAGTCCTCGAGCTCGGGCGACTTGCCGAACGGCAGCCCCCAGCGCGCGCCGCGGACCACATGCGGCGCCTGCGACATGTTCTCGGCGCCCCCGACCAGGCACGGCCTCCGCGTCGCCGAGGAGGATCTGCTCGGCGCCGCTGACGACCGCCTGGAAGCCCGAGCCGCACAGCCGGTTCACCGTGAGCGCCGGGACGATCCTCGGGGAGGCCGGCGCGAAGCCCCACGTGGCGCGCGCAGTAGATCGCGTCGGGCGAGGTCTGCTGCACGTTGCCGAAGATCGATCTGCTCGATCTCGGAGGGCTCGAGCCTGGACTGCGCGAGCGCAGCCCTCGAGGCCTCCACGGCGAGGTCGGTGGCGGACTTGTCCTTGAGCGCGCCTCCGAAGGTGCCGAAGGCGGTGCGCTTGGCGCCGACGATCCAGATCTCTCGAGCGAGCTTCTTGGCCATGCCGGTTTCTAGGCCGGCCGATGGATTATTTGCAACTAGACTTGCGACCAAGCTTGCAGGCCCGCTTCGCGAACGCATCCGCGGTCCTATCGTTCTGGGTGCCGCCGATACCGTCCCGCCACATCGCGGACAGCTTGTCGCAGGCGGTCGCGTTGGCCGAGTCGCAGGCCTTCTCGTAGAGACGTCGGGCACGCTTGGCCTCGCCGACGTCGGCCAGTATTTCGGCCGCGCGATAGCAGCCGACCATGCTGTGCAGCGTGCACGCTCGATCGAACAAAGCGAGCGCCTCCGACTTGCTGGCCGGCACTCCTCCGGCACCCTGCAGGAACATGTCGCCCGCCTCGAGGCAGGCGGCGCTCTTACCGGATCGGCACTTCTTCGCGATCTGGACGCCCTTCGCGCCCGCCACCGGCTCGGGCGGCGGCGGCGGCTGGGCCGGAGGCGGGGGCTCGTCGACCTGCGGGGGCGGCTCTGCCGGCGGCGGTGTCGGCTCGTCGATCATCTTCCCTACGGGCGGCGGCGCCGCGCTGATCGCCGGGGATTCGCTGCCCGAGAGCCCGAACAACAGATAGCCGCCCGCCACTGCGATCGCGACCGATGCCACGACGATCGCGGCCCACGACAGCGCGTTCGACCGCGGCTCGTCGAAGTCGTCGTCGTCCTCCACGGGCACGACATTGGTGGCGTCTCCCCGCCGCACCGGACGCAGCGGCTGCGATGGCGACCGCGAGTCCGAGATCGGGCTGATCGCGCCGAAGGAGGGCTCCTTCTCGGTGACCTCCCGATTCCTGATCGGCGGCATGCGATCCGTGGTCGCGTCGCGCTGCTGCGCGAGGGCCGAGCTGACGCTGTCCAGCGAGACCGGCGTGGTCGGCGAGTAGCCGATCTGATGGGCGCGCAATCGCGTCGGATCCCCGCATCCTGCGTCTGCACTCGGATGTGCCGGATCGCCTCCACCAGCGGAGTCATCGTCGGGAAGCGGTTGCTCGGGTTGGTGTCGAGGGCCCGCTGAATGACCTTGAGCAGATCCACCGGCAGGACCGAGAGCGACTCGGTCTGGGATCGTCCTGGGGAGCCCTTGACGATGAGCTGATGGAGGATCTTCGCGACCGCCCACTGATCCGAGGCCGCCGTGGTCTGCCCTCCGCTGAGCATCTCGGGCGGTACGTACGCCTTCTGGTACTCGGAGAAGCCGCCGAAGCCCGCCCGAGCCCAGATCAGATCCGTCAACTTCACTTGCAGACCGCGGTCAGTGGGGACCACCAGCACATTACTCGGCTTGACGTCGCCATGGTGCGTTCCGCTCATGTGCAGCCACATCACCACCGAGGCCAGCTGCTCCATGACGCCGAGGAGGTTCGCGAACGCGGAAGGGTCGTCGAGGATCGTCCGCGCTTCGGCGGAACGGAAGGGATAGACGTCGAGGTTGCGCGCCTCCAGGTACTCGGTGGCGAGGCCAAAGAGGCCGTCCTCGGGACGTCGGGCGGTTCCCACGATCGCAGCCAGGTTCGGATGGTCGAAGCGTCCGTGCTGCGTGAGCGTGTGCGTGAGACGCTCGAAGGCCCGCTGGATCGGGCGCCCGAGCTCGAACGCGGCGGGCTTGATCAGCTTGAGGATCGTGTTCTGGACCCGGTCGACGCGGGCGGCCCGCCAGACCACGCCTCGCGGACCTTCACCGAGCCGGAACGAGAGCCGGTACTCGCCGATGACGTCGCCGACGTTCAATCCGCAGCTACTCTACCATGTCCGGTTCGGCTCCTCGCTTCGCGCGGCGGCCCGGAAGGTTTGCGCGGGCGAGGAGGGGGTTGGGCAAGGCGGCGCGGAGCGCGCGCACGGTGAAGCTGGGAATGCCGAGCTCGCCGAGGCGCTCCACGGGTGCACGCCGCATCGACGGGGAGGTGTCGAGGCGGCCCTCGACCCGCGCGATCCGCATTAGGAGATCGCGGTGCGTGAGGACGTGCTTCACCTCCGCGACCGGCTCGACGCGACCGAGATCCCATCCGTGCTTGCGGCAGGCCTCGTCGCGGATCGCGTCCTCGTCGAGGCTGCCCTCGAGCATCGGGAGACACCATAGGCTCGCGAACAGGCCCTTCTCCGGGCGGCGCTCGAGCAGCACGGTCGTGCCCTCGACGTGGAGCAGGGCGGTGACCCACAGCGTGGCGCGGGCGGCGCGCTTTCTCGGAGGCGGGATGCGATCGGTGGTCCCGTTCGCGTGCGCGCGGCAGTCGATTCGGAGCGGGCACCGAGCGCATTCGGGAGCCCGCGGCGCACAGAGCAGCGCGCCCACCTCGATCAATCCCTGATTGAGCTCGCCGGTCGCCGTCCCCTCGGCGAGCTGCTCCGCGAGCACCCATACCGCGCGATTCGGCGCACCCCGCGTGACGTCGCCCTCGATCCCGGCGACGCGCGCCAATACCCGGAGCACGTTGCCGTCGACCGCAGGCGTGGGCGTGTCGTACGCGATCGAGGCCACCGCGCCGGCGGTGTAGCGGCCGAGGCCCGGCAGCGCGGCGATCGCGTCGAGCGCCGTGGGGAAGACGGCGTCGTGCTCCCGGACGATCGCGTGGGCCGCGTCGAGCATCAGCTTCGCGCGGCGGTAGTAGCCGAGCCCCGACCAGGCGGCCCGAACGTCTTCGGGGTCGGCGGCGGCCAGCGCGCGGACGTCCGGCCAGCGGGCCAGGAAGCGTTCGTAGTATGGGACGACCGTATCGACCCGCGTCTGCTGGAGCATGATCTCGGAGATCCAGATCGCGTAGGGGTCACGCGTCTGGCGCCAGGGAAGATCGCGGCGGTGCGCGCGGTACCAGGCGAGCACCCGGGCGCGCGTGCCTCCCGCGTCCACCGGCGCCGGAGGCTCCTCGGCCGCCGGCCGCGGGTCAAGCGTGACGGTGGGCGGCCGAGGTGATAGGAGCGGGGACGCATCGCGAACGTGCATCATTCATCGACGCAGGGGCCTCCAGGACCCGGCTCCGCGTGGCTCTGTGTGTTCCTGGTGTGTGGGTGCAGGTCGCAACCCGTCCCGACGGTACCGTCGCGGATCGACCCGCTCGCGACCGAGGCGCTGACGCCGGAGGACGTGGAGGCGGAGGTTCGATCGGTCGCAACGGACCTGGGGTCGTGCTATCGCAACGAGCGCCTGCAGCTGTTCTCCGGCGATCTGCCCGAGTACCTGCTGCGGCTTCGCGTCCCGACCGACGGCAGTCGTCCCGAGGTCACGGTGGTCAAGGCGTCGATCGCCGGCAAGGAGGCGCTGGAGAGCTGCCTGGTCACGGTGCTCTCGCGCCTGCGATTTCCTGCGCACCCGGGCAAGCGGATCACCCTCAACATTCCGATCAACGAGGCCGGCAGGTGAAGCGCGGACCCGCCGCTTGCGCGACGTCGGACCCGTGCTACGATGCGGCGTTCCGGAGGATTCGGTCCTTCGGCGTCGAGGGGAGTGCAACGTAAATGGTCTCGCAGATGGTGATGTTCGACGAGGAGGCTCGTCGCATCACGGCTGTTTGCGAGAAGCTGGGCCGTGACGCGAATGCCCGCGTGGTGTTCGTGATCGACAAGAACGGCCAGCTGATCGCGGCGGCTGGAGAAACCGAGAACCTCGACAGTCACGTCGCTGGCGTCGCTGGTGGCGGGCAAGATCGCGGCGACCGGCGGGCTCGCCAAGCTCATCGGAGAGAAGGAGTTTTCCACGCTCTTCCACGAGGGCGTGCGCGACAAGCTGCACATCTCGATCGTGGCGAGCCGGGTGATCCTGGTCGTCATCTTCGACAGCCGATCGCGCCTCGGTCTGGTGCGTCTCCGAGTGAAGAAGTGCACGTGAAGAGCTGGCCCAGATCTTCGAGACCGTGATGAAGAAGACCGGAGGCTCACAGCAAGCAATCTGCCCTTCGCCGAAATCACCGACGAGGATATCGACAAGCTATTTTCGGTTTGAGGACGAGGCCGTGTCTTTCATCAATTACTCATCGCGCGAGATCAACTGCAAGATCGTCTATTACGGTCCGGGTCTGTGCGGGAAGACGACCAATCTTCAGTACATCTACAACAAGACCAGCCCCGACCGCGAAGGGGAAGATGATCTCCCTCGCGACAGAGACCGAACGGACCCTGTTCTTCGACTTCCTCCCGCTCTCCCTCGGCGAGATCCGCGGCTTCAAGACCCGCTTCCACCTCTACACGGTCCCCGGCCAGGTCTTCTACGACGCGAGCCGCAAGCTGATCCTCAAGGGTGTGGACGGCGTGGTGTTCGTGGCCGACAGCCAGATCGAGCGCATGGAGGCGAACATGGAGTCGCTGGAGAACCTGCGCGACAACCTCAAGGAGCAGGGCTACGACATCGAGAAGATTCCGCTAGTCATGCAGTACAACAAGCGCGACCTCCCGAACGCCGCGCCTTCCGAGGATCTCTCCCGCATCCTCAACTACCTAAAGCGCCCCGAGTTCGCCGCCACCGCCACCAACGGCTTCGGTGTCTTCGACACCCTCAAAGAGATCGCCAAGCTCGTCCTCCAGGAGCTCAAGCGCGGCACCCGTTAGTTGGCCGGACGCTCAGGTCGAGTCGATGATCCGTTGAATCTTATGCTCCGCGCGCTGGGCGATTGTCTGCTCGATCGCCTTCCGGATCTCGACGTTCTTGGCGAGCATCGCGTTGAGCTCGGCGGCTTCCATGCGGAGGAGCTCGCAGGCTTCGAGGGCGCGGACGCTGGCGGTGCGGCGTGAGCCCTCGATCGCGGCGATCTCGCCGAAGACCTCGCCGGGGCTGAGGGTGGCCAGCTCGATGCGCTCCTCGTCAGGGCCGGTGTAGACCTGCACGGTCCCGGACTTGATCGCGTAGAAGGCGTCGGAGTGGTCGCCCTCCCGGATGACCAGATCGCCGGGCTCGTAGGTCTCGAACGTGAAGCGCTCGGCGAACATCTTCCGCGCCTTGGTGGTCAGCGCGCCGAAGAGCTCGCTCCTGGCCAGGAGGCTCTCGGCGATCCGCTCCTTGTAGAAGCGGCGCAGCGACTCGCGCACGGTCGGGAACTCCTGGATCACGCGGTTGAGGGTGTCCTTGTCGGCCTCCAGGATCAGCACCTCCGAGAGCGCCTCCACGGTGGCGTTGCGGGGCTCGCCGGTGAAGAAGCCGTGCTCGCCGAAGCAGTCGCCGTCGGACAGCGCGGTGATCGAGATCTTCTCGCCGGCGAAGCTGGTGACCGAGACGCAGACCAGGCCGCGGCCGAGCATGAAGAACGACTCGCCCGCCTCGCCCTCGCGGATGATGGTGTCGCCGGGCAGATAGCGCTGGAGCGACAGCGCCGGGATCAGCCCGACGAACTGCTCGGCGTTGAGCGAGGAGAGGATGGGGCTCTCGGCGAAGATGTCCACCGGGTCCGAGCCCTGGGTGAAGATCCCGGCAAACTCGGAGTAGTCGGCGATCGGGTCGTGCTCGTCGAGCACCGCCTGGAGCAGATCGCGATCGGAGACGCCCTGGAGATCGCGGAGTCGCTTGATCTCGTCGCGGAGCGGCTCGTCGAGCTCGGTCTGATCGAGGATCTGCCGGTAGATCGTGGCAGCCTGGATCAAGAGGCCCCGCTGCGCGAACTTCGCCGCTGCCAGCTTGTAGGCCCCAAAGGCCCGCCGTTTCTCCGCCGCGCGGTCGTAGGTCTCGCCGATGTCGACGAGCGTCCAGAGGTTCGGGTCGCGCATGAACTTGTTCTTGAGCCGCGCGATCGGACGTGGCGAGGCGTAGCTCCCGGGGAGCGTCCGCTCGAAGCGATCGAGCTCGAGATCGAGCGCCGTGGTGTGCGAGTCGGGACGTGCCGACGGTACCGGCGCGGTCTGATCGGTCCAGCCGCTGTCGTGCCGCACCGCCTCGCCCTGGCGCCGCGCCACTGCGAGCAGCCCGGCCGCGGTGTGATCGCCCACCGGCTGCGTGAAGTCGGGCGGAGGCGGCCGGTGATCGTGCGTGTGCTCCTCCTCGTCCTCCTCCTCGGGCGGTGAGGGCACGAGCCGCGGCGGGTGCTGCTCGTAGAGCTCGAGGATCACCTCCGACAGGCGGTACTGGCTCATCGTCGGGTAGTGCTTGTTGAGGATGAGCGCCGTCCGCTCGGCCGCCTCGCGCGCGCTGCTGAGGCGCGCCTCGAGCGGACGCGCCAGCGCATGCATGACCAGCTCGTCGAGCTCGGGCGGGACGTCGGGGTTCTTCGACGACGGCGTCGGGATCGACCCCGACTCCACCGCGGCCATCGTCTCGAAGTCGCTGCTCCGGGAGAAGAGCCGCTCGTTGGTGAGCATCTCGTGGAGCACGACGCCGGCGGCCCAGATGTCGGCCTGGGCGTCGACGGTCTCGCCGCGGCATTGCTCCGGTGAGACGTACGCGAGCTTGCCGAAGAGCTCACCGCGCTGTGTGTCGTCGATCTCGGAGCGGGCCTTGGCGATCCCGAAGTCGCTCACCTTGATGGCGCCGTCGAAGGAGACGAGGACGTTCTGGGGGCTGATGTCGCGGTGGACGATCCCCGCCTCCCGTCCGTTGCGGTCCCGGCGCATGTGGGCGTACGCGAGGCCGTCGAACACGCCCTTCATGATGAAAGCGGTGGCGTCGACCGGAAACGGCTGTCCCACGACGCGGCAACGCTTGGCCAGCGCCGAGAGGTCCGCGCCCTCGACGTACTCCATCGCCATGAAGTAGTCGTCGTCGACGCGACCAAAGTCGAAGATCTGGACGATATTGGGATGGCTGAGCGCGACCGTCAGGCGCGCCTCGTCGATGAACATCGAGACGAACGCCTGGTTCGTCGAGAGCCGCGGCTGCATCCGCTTGATCGCCAGGAGCTTTTCGAACCCGCCGATCGAAGAAGAGCGGGCGAGCCAGACCTCCGCCATCCCGCCTGTCGCGATCCGGTGGAGCATCTGATACTTGCCGAAGACCTCCGGCGGACGCATGCCCACCCTCGGGCTTTAGCACGGCTCGGAGCGTGCGGGGAAATGGGGGTCGGCCTCCGGGAGAAGTTGACACCCTTTCGTGTGAACCGTTGAATCCCGGCACGATGCGTGCGCTCTGGGCAGCTCTCCTCGTCCTCTCCTGCGGATCCGACCCCACGGATCAAAATGGCGACGGGATCGCCGACGACGTCGCGGTGCCCAACAACGTCACGGTGATCGCGCCGACCAAGCCGCTCGGCTACGCCGCCGGCGAGGTGTGGGACGCGGCCACCGGACGGCCCCTCGCCGACGCCACGGTGTCGCTCTTCGGCGGGGGGCTCAGCGCTGAGAGCACCAGCGACGCCGCGGGCCGCTTCGAGTTCGGCCCCATCGCCGCCGGCGCGGTCTTCTCGCTCCAGATCGCGCACGGCGGCCACTACGACGCGGTCCTCTCCGGCCTCTCGATCGACGACACCGCCGGCCAGTTTCCCACGGTCAACGGTGCCCTCTTCGTCGGCCCGATCGCGCTCTTGGCCGACGACGGCGCCTACACGGTTCAGGTCGTCTCCGAGGCCGGCGCACCCGTCATGGGCGCCTCGGTGACGATTGAGACGGCCGTGCGGTTCTTCGACGACGGCATCGCGCGCGGCACCGGCTACGCGACGGGGTCGACCGACCCGGACGGACGCATCAAGGTCACCGGCCTCCCGAACGTCTGGTCGCTCCCGCCTCACTTCGAGCCTTCGGCCGCCCTCGTGATTCGCGTGGCGCCGGTCGACGCGGACGGCGACGGCGTCTTCGATCTCTCGGGTGCCACCGTGGAGGTCCCCGGCCGCGACGCGCGCAATCAAGCGCTCGTGCCGACCGTCGTGCTCCATCGCCCGGGAGACCAGCCCCTGGCCGCTCTCGCCTCGAATGTCCCCGGGCTCGCCGGTGCGCCGCCGACGCAGCCTTCGATCGTCGCGCCCGCCGAGACCGTGCAGATCGTCTTCAACAAGCCGATCGATCGGGAGAGCGTCACGGTTGATCTGCGGAACGAGGATGGCAGCACCGCCATCCAGACCTCGGTGGTCACGGGCGCGTTCGAGAACGTTCTCTTCATCGACCCCGTGTCGGATCTGACCGCGGGCGCCGAGTACAACCTGGCGGTGCGGGTGCAGTCGAAGGACGACGTGCCCGTCGAGATCCTCACGCTCGCCTCACCGTTCTTGATCGAGGACGACCGCAACCAGCCCATCGCTGTGGCCGCCAGCTTCGTCGACCACAACGGTGACGGGCTCTGGGGCACCGGCAACGACACGATCGAGCTGACGGTGTCGACGCCCGTCGGTCGAGCGGGCCTGAGCCCGGCTTTCCGGGTCGAGTTCCTGGCCGCTCTCGACCTCAACGGCACGGCCACCGTGGGCGACGGCCAGGGCGAGCTCGCCCCCGCCGGGTTCGCCCAGCCCCCGCCGCTCGTCCTGGCGGCCTCCGAGCCGAGCCCAGGCAACGGGGCCGGCCTCTCCGGATTCACACGCATCGTCGCCCCCCTACCGGTGGCGCTGGTGGCGCCCCTGTCCCGCGCGGGCACCAGCGTCGATATGGAGGTCCGGTTCGTCCCTGACGAGAACGACGGCCGGCTCGTCACCACCGGGAGCGGCCGCCGGGCGCCCGATGTCTACACGGGGCCGCTGACGTTGATCTCTCGTTAGCTCGCCCGGCGAGCGTCGCTCACTTCGGCCAGTTGTCCACGTGAACGACGACGGTCGCGTCCTGGCGGAACGGCGTGACGAAGAACCGAGTCCCGCCCGTCTTCACGATCTTGCACGCCTTGTACTTCCCTTGGGAGGTGTCCTCCTTGGGAAATCGCGTGAAGTAGACCTTGATCTGGGCCTCCTTGGCGGAGGCCACCTTGGTGAGCTCGCACGCCAGCGCGGCGCTGCTCAGGCCGACCAGCGCGGCGACCACCCAGAGACCGGCCAGGATCCGGCCCATCCCCAACAGCCTACCACAGGGCGCCTTGCTCGCCAGACCTCGGGCGGGACACTCTGCCCCCGTGATCGCGGTCCTCGCGCTCCTGGCGTCGACGGCGACAATCGCCGAGGTCCCGCCGGCCCTATGCAATCCGGCCGGGTCCTTGGTCCTGGGCGGCGGCCTTGCCGTGCGGGTGGGCAAGGCCGGCGCTGCGTTCGGGTTCGGGGTCTCGCTCGGCTACGCCGTGGTCACCGGGGTGGTCCCGGGCGTGCGCGGCGTGTTGATCGCCGGGGAGGGCGTCGGCGCCGAGCTGGCGGCCACCCTGACGCTGACACCGCCCTTCGACTGGCCGGTCCTGCCGTTCGCGGTGGCGGAGGGCGGCCATCGCTGGGATCCGGGCGGTCGAGGGTGGATCTACGGCGGTGGCGGTGGCGTCTCCTTCGGCAGCGCCCGCCTCGGCGTTCAAACGGGATGGATTCTTCGTCGCTACGAGATCGAAGATGGCCCCACGCTGAGCGAGAGCGGGCCGCTGTTCGCGGTCTCGGCGTCGTTCTGAGGAGTCGAGGTGCGCGCGGATATCGGACGGTTCTTGGAGGGTCGGCTCCTCGAGACCATCAACGTGATGAAGGCCGTCTACGACGCCGGCACCGGCGCAGGCAAAGACGTCAACGTATGGATCGACGGTCGCGAGCTGGTCTTCGGCAAGAGCGCCGAGGAGGCGGGCCGGGGCTTCCTGCGCTTGATCCCGGGTGAGGTGTCGGTCGTGATCGCGTTCCCCAAGGGCAGCGAGATCCTCGATCCGAAGAAGCGCGCGCGTGGTTATCCGGGATCGCAGACCAAGATGACGCTGTCGCATCCGTCCGATCTCGACACCTACGTTCGGCGGATGATCGACGTGGCGTACGCGCTCGACGGCTAGGAGTCTGCTAGGAGCGTGTAGCGCGTAGCGCTACCGCGAGCCCGGTCCGGGGCCCGGTCCCGGTCCCGGTCCCGGTCCCGATGGCGATCATGCAGCCCGGCGTGCGTTCATCGACTTGATGAGGCGCGTGAGCATCTCGACAACGCGCTTGAGCTTGGCTCTGGCGGCTTGGACCTTCTGCCCGTTGGCGAGTCGGCGCCTCAAGCAGGTGTGGAGTGAGGCGGCGCTTTCGGTGCCAGAGCGAAGTGCCATCCGGTAGAAGCGAGCCTTCTCAGGTGGATTGAACTCTCCGGCGCCCTCGGCCGTGTTGTTCACGATGGAATCGGATGCCCGCCGAAGCTGATCGCGGACGTGAGCGTGACCGGGTTGCAGTTCTTGTGCGATCTCTTCAGCGATGTCGGCATACTCGACGGCGAGCTGGTAGGCCTCGAGCTTCTCGTGATCGAAAGTGGCCATGCAAGCTAGCTTGCGGTAGCTCGTCCACTTTGACCTGGCGATGCTCCGCGGAAGATGACGGCAGACAACGGCTATCTGAGCGCGACCAACATCGAATTCTGCGACAACAATCAGATCGATGCCCACATCGCTGTTGGACGCGAACAGAACCAAGACGCGTCGACTCCGTCCTCATCAGCTTCGGAGCCCACACCTGCCTCGCTCGCTCGCAAGCGAATGCGAGACAAGTTGCAAACGCGCGACGGCAAGGCGGTCTACGCCCGCAGGAAGAGTATCGTCGAACCGGCGCTCGGACAGATCAAAGCGGCACGAGGATTCCGCCGGTTCTCGCTCCGCTCCTTCTTCAAGGTACGAGCCGAGTGGACGCTCGTCTGCCTCACCCACAACCTGCTCAAGCTCTACCGATCGAAGCTCGCGACCGTCGCGAGCGTCTGACTCAAGGCAGCCATCTTCAGATCGGGACCCGGACCGGGACCGGGACCGGGACCCGGACCGGGCTCGCGTGAGCGCTTACGCGCTACACGCTCCTAGCTAGTCGACGGCCCAGAAGGTCCGGACCAGCAGCTTCGGCGGGTGGGCGGCCTCCAGGTGGCCCTCGACCACGTAGGTCTTTCCGATCTGGAACGGCTTGCACTCGATCTCGTTGAGCGGTCCCTTGCACCGGATGTCCTCGCCCTCGTACGTGCCGCCGAGGACCATGGGCCAGTCGTCGAGCCCTTCCTTCGGGAGGTCGAGCCCGGTGTCGATGACGAGCGGTCCGCGGCAGTACTGGCAGTCCTTGCAGTACGTCTTCCACTCGCCGTCCTCCTGACGGCAGCGCGCTCCGCTCTTGAACTTCGCCTTCACCACCACGCGCTGGCCGATGTGCGCATCGATGTTCTTCAGGAACTCGTCCGCGTCGATGGACGCGGGCGGCCCGAAGCAGGCCGGAACCAGGAGCGCGAGCGAGAGGATCCAGATCCGATGCGTCATACCTAACCTCAATAACGGGCGGAGGCCCGCGATCTTCCCCAATCCGGGTTGGCGATCGGTCCCTCGACGTCGCACTCGAGGAACAGGTGGCGGTCGCCCTCGAACACGTGGCGCCCGCGCCGGTGCAGGCCCGCGATCCTCAGCGCCGGCGGGACGGCGAGCGGCACCGGCGCTCCGGAGAGCGCGGCGTCGGCCGGAACCACGAGCCGGTACAGGGCCAGGAATCGTTGCTCGCGCGTGATGAACAGATCGTACATCTCCGGCTCCGGCATCGGCCCCGCGAAACCGATGCGCTCGGTCGCCTTCCTCGCGGCCAGGCGCGCGCGGACCTTGCTGGTGATGAACCCCTCGGCGATGTGGTGGTGATCCTTCGAGTCGCCGACGGCCAGCACCACGGTCTGTCCCTCGAAGCGATACACACCCGCCGCCAGATCGTGCCACCACGGGAGCTCGCCGCGGCCGACCTGACCGATCTCCGCGGTAGCCGTGTCGGTCGAGACCAGCTCGGCGGTGATCTCGGGCGGCGGCGGCAGCGGCTCCGGGTCGGGCGCGTTCGCCGTCGCGCTCGGGGCCGCGCAGGCGGCCAGCAACACCGGGAGGACGATCGGGGCACGCATCAGGATCCGAACTTCATCCTGCCGAACCGGACCACGTTGTGAAAGTCACCCACGCGCGGAGGCGACCATGCGGTGAATTCGCCCTCTGTCCGCCCGTCCACGCGGTGTTTCTCGATCCGGAACGCGTTCATCCGCCACTCGTCCCCCGGCTTGGGTGGGGCGCTCAGCCACCTCAGCTTCTGAAAGGGAACCGACCACTCGCTGACCCAGCCCCGATCGCGGTCGGGCACGTTGAGCGTCCCGTCGATGACGGTGCCGACCGTCTGTCCCGCGTCGAACGAGGTGTCCATCCCCTGCCGCCGGCCTGTGAACGACGCGTCGAAGATGACGCCGCCAGGCGACGCCTGGAGCTCGAGATACGGGCCGAGCTCGGGCGCGCGGACGTTGGGCATCAGGAAGACCTCGACGCTCTCGTGCTCGTAGATCGGATCGTCCCGCTTCTGGTACCGCTCGGTGACGTCCGCATCCTCGCTCTCGAACGCGACGTAGAGGTTCTGGTCGTCGTAGAGCAGGCGCAGCTTGGTGGGGAACGCGACCGCGACGTCGCGCCCCATGCTGTCGGCGAAGGTGAGCACCTCCGCGGTCTGCCAGGCGGGCTCGTCGAGCTTGCCGTCGGCGACGATCTTCTCGGCCGTGCGCTTCACGGTGGTCTCCGGCAGATCGTCGGCGCGCGCCTCACCGATGGGGAGCACCGCGGCCCGGATGCGGTCGTGGCCGTCCTGGCTGTTCGGCGGGCCCTCGACGGTGGCGCGGACATCTCCCTTGAATAGACCTGCGTAGAGGACGAGAGTTCCACCGGGCGCATCCGGCGGGATGAGGACCTTGTGCGGATCGGCCCAGATCTCGCCCTTCTCCCATACTGAAGGAGGCAGCCGGCCCAAGATCGGCGCGTGGTCCGCCACCAGGACCCGCTGTCCTGCGGGCGTCTCGCCGTGCACGAAGACGTCCCAATCTCCGCTCATCGGCTCGAGGACCTGGAAGTAGTGGGTCACGTCGACGACGTCGGCGCGGGCCGGGTGCGCGGGCGCGACGTCGACGCCGAGATACGCGATCTCTCCGCGCCCGTCGCGCTCGTGGAGCACGACCTTCGACGGGAACATCGGCGACGCGCTCGAGCGGCGGAGCGCGGCGATCGCCGGATCGTTGCGGGCCGCTTTCGGGTCCGCCTTGCATGCGAGGAGGCAGAGGAGGAGAGACCACCCGCGCCGCATGGTCGGGCTGTTAGCACGCAGGCGTCCGCCCATCGACCGACGACAGGTGGGAGGATGAAGCAGATGATGGACCCTTCCTGGCTGGGGCTCCCCCTACCCGTGATCGCTGTTATCAAAGTAACGACGTCCGTTCGGCGTATGTCGGCAAAACGGCGGTCGGGTGCACGACGCGTTCACAAGACCAAGGGAGACGGGGGTCACTTCACCGGCACGACGGTTGCCTGCTACCGGGCGTCCGATCGCGCCGTGACGCGAGCGGGAGGGTTCGAGACGTGATGCATCGAGAGAACGCCCACCGAGCACACACGATTCCAACGAGCTCTGCCGCTTTGCGCCATGACGTTTTTGCTGGACCGCGGGTGACGGCTTGGTGTCAACCAGCCGAGCCCACATACGAGTGAGCACGAGCACGAGCACGAGCACGAGCACGATGAACGGAGGACGCGGAATGATGGTGAGGAAGTCCGCTGGGCTGAGCCTGGCGATCCTCGGCACCTCGATGATCCTGGGGTCGTTCGGCTGCGAACACCGCAACGACGATATCAACCAGGTTCAACCGGGGTACGTGAGGAAGGCGATCTTCGAGCAGGATAGCGAGTGGTATTACCGCCGCACGATCGCCAAGTCGGAGACGACGAATCAATATATCGTCGAGGGGCACGGCGACATCCCCCTGGACAGGGTGAAGTTCAACGTTCAGGAGAACGTCCTGATCGCTTACAAGCCCTATGAAGCGATCCCGGGCTCCCAGACCCAGGAGCTCGAGGGCAACACGTTCTTCGAAGGGACGGTGCTGGCCGCCTGGCCCATCGAGTCCCACTTCGACATCATCCGCAACTACGATCCGGTCACCGGGAACGAGACCAACGTTCTCATGGAGAACACGACCGATCGTCCCTGGTACGAGCGCGACTACATGCGCGTCGACTGGGCGAGCAACCTGGTCGAGAAGTCGATCTACGGCGACTACAGCGGCTACTGGTTCCCGGTCTACTACGTGTCGACCGGGAGCTATTGGACGAACCTCGAGACCCGTCCCACTGATCCGTTCGCGTCCCGGTTCAGCGACGACTACGTCGAGGTCACCGACCATGCGATCCTGGGCATGGACCTCTTCATGTGCGCCGCGTTCGGTGGGTACTCACTCGCCCACTACACGAACTGCGGCTACGGCGAGGCCAAGGTCCGGCACAGCTTCGTTCGCGTGAAGACGCCGAGCGACTTCGTGCCGCGCGCCTATCCGGACTCGGTCGTGAGAAAGGATCCCTCCACCGGGGAGACCATCTACGACGACGAGACCGGCGAGGTGAAGCGCGAGCACTACTACAACCGGTTCGGCCTCTTCCGCATCGAGGTCCCGACCTACGATCGCGGCTACGGGCTCACCGAGAGCGGCCGCCTCTTCCGCGCGATGATCTTCAACCTCTGGGAGAAGAGCACCGACGCCAACGGCAACGAGCTGCCCCTGGCGGAGCGCACGCCGAAGCCCATCATCTACTACCTCAACACCGAGTACCCGGCCCGCTATCGCGAGGCTGCGGCGCAGGTGTCCGCCGAGTACGGCCGCGTTTTCACGCAGATGGTGGCCGACATGCAGGGCAAGTCGGTCGACCAGCTCAAGCAGGAGGTCGGCGGCGAGATGTACCAGATCCGGGACAACGACTGTAACGAGGCCAACGTCATCAGCTTCGTGTCGGCGAATCCGGACCTCATCTACGCGGTCGAGCGCGCCGTCTGCAAGGACGGCGAGGCGTGCGACCTCACGGTGGACAATCTCTCCGACGCCATCGGCGTGGGCAACCTGAAGGAGGTCTGCACCTCCCTCGAGTCCGCCACGCTCGATCCGAGCACCGGCAAGAGCGAGTTCAGCTGGCAGCGGATCGGCGACGCCCGCTACAACATGGTGGTCTACCTGAACAACCCGCAGCGCTCCCCGTGGGGCGGCTACGGCCCGATGCACGCCGACGCGCGCACCGGCGAGACCGTCAGCGCCACCGCGTTCCTCCGTGGCAACAGCTACGAGATCGGCGCGGCGAACATCGTCGACTACATCGAGTTCATCAACGACGAGAAGTCCGAGTCCGAGATCATTTACGGCCAGGACGTCCGCAAGGCGATCTCGACCTCGCTCGAGCGCGCCCACGCGCTGGAGAACGCCCAGGCCAGCCCGCAGTTCATGGATCGGATGATGAACCGGCTGCACGCCCTCGGCTCCACCAAGGAAGAGCTCCTGGTCGAGGCGCCGAACGCCGAGCACCTCAACAACCGGCTGTCGCGGATCAAGGGCACCAAGCTCGAGGACGCGCTCATCAACGAGAAGCAGCTCTGGATGGCCGCCGACGGCGACTGGCGTCCGGGCATGCCGATCACCGACGAGCAGCGTGAGCTGGCCTCGCCGGTGGGCCGCATGTCGATCCAGAACCCGACCTCCATCACCCGCCGCCGCGCCCGCGCGGCCCTGGGTCAGGCCGGCTTCTGCTTCCTCGAGCACGAGTTCGACAACGACTGGGTGGGCCTGGCCCTCAAGCTGAAGGACCTGCCGCGCCACACGACGTGCGACTCGAACAACAACTGCACGAAGGGCCGCTTCGAGATCGTCGCCGACCGCCTCATGAAGCACGTCATGCTCCACGAGCTCGGCCACAACGTGGGTCTCGCCCACAACTTCGAAGGCAGCTACGACGCCCTCAACTACCCGGATCAGTTCTGGAACCTCAACTGGGCCAGCGATCAGGAGAAGCTCGAGGGGCAGTACCAGGAGTTCCGGCACACCACCGTGATGGAGTACCTGTCCGGCAAGGGCGCGTTCGACGACTCGCTCGGCAAGTACGACGAGGCCGCCATCCGGTTCGCCTACGCGAACCAGGTCGAGGTCTTCGCCAGCGACAAGATCGACCAGAGCCTGCAGGGCGGCGAGGCCCTCCGTGCCTGGCGGTACTACAACGACTACCGGAAGATTCCGGACTACCTGTGCGGCGCCGGCGGCTGCGCGTCGGACGACGAGCGGCGTGAGGTGATCAAGGACCGCAAGTGGGTCGACTTCGATCCGCAGGCCCCGAACCAGCTCGAGGTGCCGTTCCTCTTCTGCGACAACTACTACGACCGCGTGACCCCGTTCTGCGCGACGTTCGACTACGGTTCGAACCTCCGCGAGATCCACGCGAACTACTACACGCTGTGGTCGCAGTACTTCTTCTTCAACAACTTCGCCCGTGAGCGTCTCGACCCGCTGGCCTGGAGCCCGAGCCGCGCGCTCATCCCGGCGGAGCTGGCCATGACGAACCTCGACGTGGTGGCGCAGTACTTCTATTACATGAACGCGACCGACCCGACGTTCTCCCAGACCGACATCGCCGAGGACATGGCCACCACGCTGGCCCACGGCCTCAACATGGCGGCGGAGATCATCTCGACGCCGGAGCCGATCCGGATGTGCCCGTGGACGGCCACCACCAACCCGGTGGTGTACCTGCCCTGGTACTTCCACAACGCGTGCGACGAGTACGCCGACCTCAACAGCGACTACGCGATCCGCGCCCAGGCGATCCAGGTGCCGCTCGGCGACGCCCGGCCCTCGACCCTCGGTCTGACGGAGGACTACGAGGAGTATCAGTGGTCGTTCGTCGGGTCGTACTTCGACAAGTCGGACGTCCTCTTCCTGCTCGGCTACACGCAGCCGACGCTGTTCCGGTTCAACTACGACCTCGACGAGCGCAACTACTACATCAGCCTCTATCGGCTGTTCGAGGGTGAGCTCCGGCAGTTCTACGATTCTTTGATCAACCTGGACGGCTTCTTCATCCGCTCGGAGACCGCCGAGAAGCTCGGCTCCTACTGGTGCCGGGACGAGACGGCCCCGACCGTGGCGCACCTCGGTCACTTCGAGCCGCGCAAGATGATCGATCCGGAGGCTGCCGATCAGACCTCGCTGCCCGGTCCGAGCGCCCAGTGCTTGAACGCCGCCGTGGTCTATCCGGAGCTCCTGTCGAACATGCCGTATGAGGCGATGTTCGTGGCGCACGCGTTGTTCAGCTCCGACTTCGACGGACAGCTCAACATGGGCAAGTCCATGAAGGTGTTCGTGGTCGGTGCCGACGACGACTTCACGGACTGGTCGCAGCTGCCGAACTGCGAGGTCGCAGCGGCGGACGCCCAGTGCTACTGCCAGATGACGGACAGCCTGACCGGTCTCCAGTACCGGTCGGTGACGCAGCCGGCCGGCGTGCCGAGCATCGGCTGCCGACTCATCGAGCGGGCGGACGAGGCCCAGTCGAACTATCAGACGTCCGGCGGGAATCCTTACTACAAGGATAACTGGCGGCAGTGGATCGAGCGGCTCGAGTTCGCTCGTGACCTCTACCGGCTCTACAACACCCGGTGATGGAAGGAAGAAGGGAGACCCTGAGCATGCAGTACAGCATCAAAGCAGGTGCCGGTCTCGCCCTGGCGATGGCTCTCGGGTGTGCACCGGACGTATCGACGGTCGATCGCACTCAACCGAATGCGCTCAACAAGTCGCAGTTCGAGGGCATCTGGTACCACCGGGCGACGATCATCGAAGCGGACCCCGAGGCGGGGGACACGGAGGGACTGACCTCCAACTCGGAGAAGATCCGTTGGGACATCACGGAGGGGCTGCTCATCGCTTACCGAAGCTATGAGTTCGTGCCCTACGCCGAGGGTCTGACGGACGAAGGCCGCGACTTCTTCGGAGCGCCGGTGGCGGCGTTCCAGATCCTCAAGCACTTCGACATCCAGCGCGACTACAACCCGACCACGGGCGTCGAGTCGAACGTGCTGGTGGAGAACGACACGGATCGTCCGTGGTTCGAGCGGCAGTACATGCGTGTCGACTGGTCGACGAACATCGTCGGCCAGAGCACGGCGTTCTGGACCGGCTGGTCGAACTACCCGGACGCGTATCTGTCGGGTGAGGCGAAGGCCAAGTACTACGTGCAGGGGCAGGATGAGACCAACATCAACCGCCCGATCTTCACGGAGAACTACTTCGACGTCACCAACATCTACAGCGTGTCGCCGGACGCCTACTACTGCAACGTCATGCTCCTGTACAACCAGGTGCCGCGCTGCGGTCTCGGCAACGTCAAGGTCCGTCTGTCGTTCCGCAAGGTCGATCCGCAGGACGACTACGAGTCGCTCTACTACCCGGACTACATCGAGCTGAAGGATGACGCGGGTAACGCGATCATCACGAACTTCGATGGCCGGAGCTGCGACAACTACGATCCGGGCGCCTGCTCGGTGAAGACGTACCCGTACGACGCCGCCTTCGGAAACTTCCGCGTCATGCGCGCCGCCTTCGATCGCGAACGGTTCCTCACCCGGACCGGCCGCATCTACATGGCCGGCCGCCACAACCTGTGGAAGGACAGCTTCAACGACGACGGCTCGGTCATCCCGTACGACCAGCGGACCCCGAAGCCGATCATCTACTACGCCAACGTGCAGTTCCCCGCGGACGTGTACGCCAAGGCGCAGAAGATGGCGGACGCCTGGAACAAGCCGTTCACCGACGTGGTGGCCTACCGCAAGGGCTACCTGACGCCTGAGGGCCAGCCGGACGACGCGCGTCTCCGCAACGAGATGGGCGAGGACATGTTCCAGTTCCGCAAGAACACCTGCAACCCGGAGAACATCGCCGCCTACGCGGAGGCCAACGGGTACAGCGACGTGGTGGAGCGGATCGCGGGCTCGGCCGATCGCATCGCGATCGGGAACGTCGAGCAGGTCTGCGCCGCGGTGCAGTTCGCGGAGCTCAAGGACGGCAAGACGCTCGATCCGGCCTACGCGGCGCGGACGGGCACGCCGATGGCGTTCACCTGGGAGCGCAAGGGCGACCTTCGCTTCAACTTCGAGAACTACATCACCCAGCTTCAGTTCTACGGGCCGTGGGGCGTCGCCCAGTTCGGCCAGGATCCGGAGACGGGCATGTTCTACTCGAACACCGCCAACTACTTCGGTGACGCCGGCGACAACATCTCGCAGAACGAGGTGGACGTCATCCAGTGGCTGAACGGCGATCTCTCGGAGGAGGAGCTCTTCCGGGGTGACGTGACCCGCCGTGAGGTGGTGTCGCGCCGGCAGGTCCGGAACAACGGCATCCGCGACGTCGTGAAGCAGATGCTGGCCCAGCAAGAGGACGAGATCATCGATCAGAGCGGCGATCATCTCTTCACCGAGGGCACCCCGGACGAAGAAGACCGCCGATTCCAGGCGATGTGGGGCAATACGGACCTCGAGAAGAACTACCTGGTGAACGACGATCTGCTTCGCTCGTACGCCGGTCCGAACCTCTACCAGCCCTTCGGCAATGCGCCGCCGCCCACCGGCATCGCGCAGCTGGTTCCGGGCGACGTGACCCAGCAGGCCCTCGACGCGGCCCGTCCCAGCACCTGGGGCACCACGTCGGACACGAATCCGTTCATGAAGGCCGCGTACGAGCTCGGCCGGGGCGGCTTCGACATGGCCGACTTCTTCGACCCGAACTCTGCGGGCCTCGCCGAGTTCTTCAAGGGCGAGGATCGGGACACGATCTACCAGTGGCTCCGCACCGAGCTCTTCGCGGCGGTCAACAGCCACGAGACCGGTCACACGTTCGGCCTGCGGCACAACTTCGAGGCCTCGATGGATCCGCAGAACTACCGGCCCGAGTTCTGGTGGCTGCAGAACGCCGACGGCAACGTGATCCAGTACTGGAACAACCCGCCGACGGAGGGCAACGAGCACCGCGGCAACGAGTACAAGTACGCGTCCATCATGGACTACGCGTTCGACATCCCGCTGGAAGGCTTCTACGGCATCGGCAAGTACGACGAGGCCGCGATCCGCTTTATGTACGGGCAGATGCAGGAAGTCTGGGACAACACCAAGGTCTCGATTCCGGATCCGCGCAAGTACGGCTCGTTCGCCCGCCGCTGCGGTCACGACTCCGACTTCTGGGGGCTGCCGGGCCTGATGTACTGGATGTCGCCGGAGCACATTCCGGTCATCCTGTCGCAGACGCCCAAGGATCAGGCACCCTGCGCGGGAGACTACGACGTCAACACGGCCTGCGACTCGGAGCTCGACCGGATCTTCCGCGAGATGGTGGTCCGCGTGGAGTCGAACGCGCAGTCGAACAACCTGCCGTCGTCCTGCGCGCTGTTCATCGGCGATGTGAACTGGATGCTGTCGGAGATCAAGAAGCTGACGCCGAACGCGCAGAACGTGTACGGCGCTCGCAAGTACGCCAAGGTCGAGGATCTCGATCACGCAGCGGATCGAAGTGCTGACCAACCCGCCGGAGTACGACGACGTCGGCACGGCCTCCGTCGACGAGTCCAAGGACGGTCAGGACAGCGACGGCGACGGTGTGGCCGACGACAAGGGCTTCGACTGGTCCAACTACGAGTACTCGGTCGACTACAAGTACTGCTCGGATCTCTACGCGAACTTCTCGATTCCGTCCTGCCAGCGGTGGGATACGGGTTGGGACTTCTCGGAGGCGACCGACTATCACATCAACCGTTGGGACCGCGACTACGTGTTCGATCACTATCGTCGCGACAAGCTCGCCGGTTGGGGCAGCCCCCGCGGGTACATGGCGCGGCTCCAGAGCCGTCGCTTCTTCCACATGACCAACGTGTTCCGGTATTACCTGTTCGTCCGCCGCAGCGCGTTCGAGGCCCCGGCCTACGACGATTGGCGTGAGGCGGCGTACAAGGGCCTCAACTTCCTGGAGCGCGTGCTTCAGACCCCGGAGCCGGGCCGCTACTGCCTGAACACGACGACGAACATCTACCAGATCGATCGGTCTGGGGTGCAGTCGCCGTGCGAGCAGGAGTACACGGTGGGCCTCGGCTACGGCCAGGGCCGCTACCTGAACACGGCGTGGACCGACGAGTACTTCTACAAGTCGAACCGCATCGGCGACTTCTACGACAAGCTGGCAGCGATCCAGCAGATGACCACGTCATCCGGCCGGTTCGTCCGCGACTTCTCGGATCTGTTCGACCGTCGTGCGTACTCGCTCGGCTACCTGCGCGTATACCTCGATCCGATGCTGCAGCGCTGGTCGGCGCTGGTGACCGGTGACTTCACCGGCTATCGCTCGCATGTGGTGACCGATCCGGACACCAACGAGCGCTACGTCCGGTACACGCCGCTCTTCGACGAAGAGAAGGACGGCGCGTCGGTCCGCCAGTGGCTGGAGCAGTATCCGGAGATCGAGCCCTCGTGGTCGTACTCGCTGCGCTACATGTCGCTGGCCTACGCGCTGGCGAACTGGTCGTCGATCAACGACTACGCGCCGGAGTTCTACCGGTTCACGAAGATCTCGATCCGCGGGACGCCGGAGGACGTGGAGTATCCGGCGGACTTCCAGGTGGTCGAGTTCACGGATCCCGAGACGTACATCACGTACCGGGCTCCGGTGATCAAGCCGTTCTCCGAGGGTGGCCTCATCCAGGAGTTCCCGGCGTACTACGGCGATAAGTTCCACCGCAGCCAGGGCAAGTTCCACAACTGGAGCATGGGCGCGTCCCTGCTGCAGGATGCGAACGACTACCTGACAAACGTGTGGCAGCCGGCGAAGGACGCCTGCGACGCGAACGGCCCGACCAGCAACGAGTGCAAGACCTTCCAGCAGGCCCGAACGGCCATGAGCGAGAAGGTCGGGTACATCGACCTGGTCCGGAAGTTCAACGCCCAGGCGGAGAACATCGACGACTACTAAGCCGTCGCGCTGAGACCGAGAGAGCCCTCGCCGCCCCTAGCGGGCCGCGGGGGCTTTCTTTTTCATCCACACCACCTTCAAGTCCTCCACCACCCGCGAAGCCGTGAGCTCCGCAGGATGCTGCGCGATCATCGAGGACAAGCCCTCGAGATCGAGCTGGGTGGCGTGGGTCGAGAAGAGGAGCCGGCCGCCGGGCGAGAGTCGGTCGAGCGCGCCCGCCAGCAGGCGATCCAGATCGGCGAGGAGCGAGAACGTGCGCTTCTTGGATCGCCCGAAGACCGGTGGATCGAGCAGGATCAGGCCGTACGGCTGGTCTCCGCGCTTCTTCGAGAGGTGCGCGAGGACGTCGTCGGTGAACCAGCGGTGCTGATCGGGATCCAGCCCGCTGGCGAGCATGTTGGCGCGGCCGCGCTCGAGGGCGCGGCGGGACACGTCCACGCTGGTGACGCGCGCAGCGCCGGCCAGCGCGGCGTGGACGGAGAAAGCGCAGGTGTAGGCGAAGAGGTTGAGGACCTCGACGCCGGCCGCGTAGGCGCGACACTCGAAGCGCGTCTCTTGATGATCCAGGAACAGGCCGGTCTGAACGCCGTCGTCGAGCTCGCACAGGAAGACGGCGTCGTCCTCGCGCACGCGGATCGGGGTCGCGGGTAGGCTGCCGAAGACGACTCGACTTCGGCTGTCGGTGGGGCGCTTCGCCATGGTCTTGACGACGATCGCCCGGGGCGAAAGCGCCATCTGCGCAGCGGTGCACCATGCCTCCACCGTCTCAGGAGGCAACGAATCCCGATGCGTGACGACAATGAGATCCAGATAGCGATCGATCGCGAGCCCGCTTGGCCCGCCGCCTGCAATGCCTGGCAGGAGGCGATACGCGTCGATCGTTCGGCGCGCATGCGCACGCGCGCGCCGTTCTTCGGCAGACAGGAGAGCGCGTACTCGATGTTCGACGTCGGCGTGCATTTACAAATAGTCAGGTCGCGTATAGATTGATTTGGTGGCCCGCAGATCGACCCGAGTTGATGTTGCGGTTTCGACCAGGGGACGGGACACCCTCTGGGGAGGCCGATGTCAGGTCTGAGAGTATCAGCGCTACTTCCCTTCACGGCGGCGCTCATCCTGAGCGCCTGCGGCGGTGAAGAACCAAACAACCCCACAGAAATCAAGCGATCGAGTCTGACGGTGGCCGCGGATCCTCCCGGACACACGTTTCAGGACTCGGTCGATGTCGTGCTCACGTCCGGCGGCGGCGCCGACATCTTCTACACGCTGGACGGCCGGTCCCCGCTCGGCAGCGACGGGACGCTCTATCAGGGGCCCATTCGGCTCGATCACAACGTCTTGCTGACGTTCGTGGCGAAGGTCGGCGACCTCTGGTCGGAGCAGGGCTCGGAGCTGTACGAGCGGCAGGTGGATACGGTGGCGCCCAAGCTCCAAGCGCGGGTGCTGACCGTCGACGACGACAACGTGGTGTTCTCGGCCCGCCGGGGCGAGGACGGCCCGATGCGGCAGTCGGTCCGTCTGAAGTCGGTCGGCCTGCAGCAGGTGCACCTCGAGGGCATCTATGTGGACGCGAATCCTGACTCCTGGAGCTTCTGGCAGGACGGGATCTTCGAGATCGAGTCTCCGGAGGTCATTCCGGAGTACCTGTCGCCCGGAGAGTCCATCGATCTGGTGGTGACCTACACGCCCACCGAGACGATCCGGACGGCGATGATCTTCGTCGTGTCCGACAACCAGCGCACCAGCGACGGAACGGTGCGGGTCAACCTGACCGGTCGAATCTGGGATTGGTAGACCCCGAACCTTGTTCTGAGCCCGGAGGCCGGATACATCCCCTGCTGTGGGTCGACAGGCGGCGCTCGAGCAGCAGGCACTCGAACAGCTGAGGAAGGGTGACCTCGCCGAGGCGCACGCGACGCTCCGCGCGCTGGGTGAGCTCCGACCGAACGATGCGGCCCTCAAGCATCGGCTTCAGCAGGTCGAGCAGCTGATCGATCAGAGGAAGCAGGCGCAATCGAGGATCCACGCCGAGCCGCTCCGCTACGCGCACGCATATATCCAGGCGGGGAGGTTGGCCGAAGGGCTGCAGCTGCTGCGCGCGGCGCTGGCCCGAGATCCGAACAATCAGCGGCTGAGGGATCTGGCCCTCGAGGTGGCGCGCCGGCTGCGCACGCAGGTGCAGGCGCAGCAGCCCGCGAAGGACGCCGAGCGCGAGACGCGGGAGGCCGAGGAGAGCGCGCGCCGCGAAGGCGAGAGCCGGCGTCGTCGCGAGGCGGAGATGAAGGCCGAGGCCGAGGCGAAGGCCAAGGCGAAGGCGGATGCCGAGAAGGCCCGCGCGAAGGCCGAAGCCGCCAAGGCCAAGCGCGAGGCGCAGGCCCGGGCCGAAGCCGAGGCGAAGGCGAAGACCGAAGCGGAGGCGCGGGCGAAGGCGGAAGCCAAGGCGAAGGCGGAAGCCAAGGCGAAGGCCGAGGCGGAGGCGCGGGCGAAGGCGAAGGCCGAGGCGGAAGCCAAGGCGAAGGCTGAGGCGGAGGCGCGGGCGAAGGCAGAAGCCGAGGCGAAGGCGAAGGCCGAGGCGGAGGCGCGGGCGAAGGCGAAGGCCGAGGCGGAGGCGCGGGCGAAGGCGAAGGCCGAGGCGGAAGCCAAGGCGAAGGCCGAGGCGGAGGCGCGGGCGAAGGCAGAAGCCGAGGCGAAGGCCGAGGCGGAGGCGCGGGCGAAGGCAGAAGCCGAGGCGAAGGCCGAGGCCGCGCGCGCGGCGGAGGCCGCCGAGATGTGGGCGACGACGGAGGACATGGGCGAGCCCATGGGGCCGAAACAGGGCCGGATCGACCTCCTGGAGCGGCTGCTCCGCAAGATCGGCGAACGCCGACACCGCTTGCCTTATTGAGGGCGATCGGAGATTGGAGACGGCCGATGGCCAGCTCCAAGAGCAAGCAGACCCGAAACAAGATGAAGCGTCAGATCCGCCACAAGAAGCGGAAGAAGGCGCTGAAGGCGCGCGTCGCCGAGATCAAGAAGCACAAGGGCGCCAGCTAGGAGCGTGTAGCGCGTAAGCGCTCACGCGACCCCGGTCCGGGTCCCGGTCCCGGTCCGCGTCCCGATCTGAAGATGGCTGCCTTGAGTCAGACGCTCGCGACGGTCGCGAGCTTCGATCGGTAGAGCTTGAGCAGGTTGTGGGTGAGGCAGACGAGCGTCCACTCGGCTCGTACCTTGAAGAAGGAGCGGAGCGAGAACCGGCGGAATCCTCGTGCCCCTTTGATCTGTCCGAGCGCCGGTTCGACGATACTCTTCCTGCGGGCGTAGACCGCCTTGCCGTCGCGCGTTTGCAACTTGTCTCGCATTCGCTTGCGAGTCCGCGATCAGCTTCGGCGGGCATCCGATTCCATCGTGAACAACACCGCCGAGGGCGCCGGAGAGTTCAATCCACCTGAGAAGGCTCGCTTCTACCGGATGGCACTTCGCTCTGGCACCGAAAGCGCCGCCTCACTCCACACCTGCTTGAGGCGCCGACTCGCCAACGAGCAGAAGGTCCAAGCCGCCAGAGCCAAGCTCAAGCGCGTTGTCGAGATGCTCACGCGCCTCATCAAGTCGATGAACGCACGCCGGGCTGCATGATCGCCATCGGGACCGGGACCGGGACCGGGACCCGGACCGGGCTCGCGGTAGCGCTACGCGCTACACGCTCCTAGTCCGCGAGGATCAAACCCGCGCGTGCGCGCGCTTCAGAGCGCCCGGTGCGGCGACACCGTGACACTCGCAAACAACAGCCCGGCGACGATCGCCACGGCGATCATCACCATCGTGAACGCCGACTCGATCCCCGACAGCAGGTTCTGATCGAGGAACGACGATACGCTTCGAAACCCGACGCTCCCGGGGACCAGCAGTAGAATCCCCGGCACGAGCGGGACCGAGGCGGGTCGATCGTAGCGGCGCGCGTAGACGTTGGCCGCGACCGCCGCCCCGAACGCGCCGAAGAACACGCCGATCTCCGGTCCGAGGAGGATCGACGCCTCGCGGCTGCCGAAGTACGCGATCGAGGCGGTGACCAGGATCGCCGGGGCGCTCCGGAGCGGTGCGCGAAACAGAAGGATCAGGCACGCCACCGCGACGGCGAACGCGAGCAGCTCGGTCCAGAAGGGCAGCTCGGAGGGGCTGGCGTCGATCGGCTGACCGAGGATCGTGTGCCCGAGCTGATTGCCGACCGCGACGCCGAACGCGATCAACAGGAACGCCGTGGCGGCGGCCATCATGCGGGCCGTTCCCGAGACCAGGTGGCGGGTGGCGAGCTCGCTGATCGCCGTGGTCAGCGTCAGCCCGGGTACCAGGACGATCAACCCCGAGAGCGTGCAGACGAAGACCGAGACCCCGCCGAACGAATGGGCGGCCGCCTGCGCCATCAAGCTGGCGAGCGCGGCGGCCACCAGCTCGTACACGCGCACGCCCGAGGTGGAGCGGGCCAGCATCAACCACAGCGCGCCACTGACGCACCCGATCGCGCACCCGACCAGGATCTCGGCGATCCCTCCCCCGAAGAAGCGGGCGACGCTGGCCGAGGTGGCGGCGTAGGCGAACAGCGTGACCAGCGGGCCGAAGCGCGGCGGCCGATCGGCGAGGGCCCTGAGCTTCTCCAGGCCGACCTCGGCGTCGACGCGCCCGCGGGCCACGTCGTCCGCGAGGCGATCGACGTCGTACAGCTTCCCGAGGTCGATCTCGCCGGGATCGATCCGCTGCAGGCTGGTGTGCTGCGCGCCCAGCTCGCCGAACGACGCAAAGAGCGAGGTCGGGGTGGAGAAGAACTGCGCGTCGACCAGGGCCAGCGAGCGCGCCACCGATTCGAGGACCTCCTCGAGCCGGAACGCGGAGGCGCCGAAACGGTGCAGCGTCCGCCCCAGCTCGAGCACGAAGGCGATGCGCTGCGGCTCCGTCGCCATCGCGACACTCTAGGAGTGGGCGCCGCCGAACGCCACCGCGCTGAAGACTCGCGGCGGTCGATCGGGTTAGCGTCGTCGCGTGGCGTCCGAGCACATGGATCTCGGCGGCGGTGCGTACCTCGACTACGATCCGGCCTGGCTGTCATCGGGTGAGGCGACGGCCCTCATGACGTCCGTGATCGACGCCTTCGATTGGGAGCACCGCCCGATCAACCTGTTCGGCCGGGAAGTGCTCCAGCCCCGCCTGATCGCGTGGGCGGGCGCGCTGCCCTACCGGTACTCCGGTCAGGTTCTCGAGCCCCGCCCGATGCGCGAGCCGCTGCCGCCGCTGGTTCAACGGGTGTCGGACCTCGCCGGCGCCGCCTTCAATCACGTGCTGCTGAACCGCTACCGTGACGGCAACGACAGCATGGGCATGCACGCCGACGACGAGCCGGAGCTCGGCCGCGACCCGCCGATCGCCGCGATCTCGCTCGGTGCCGAGCGGCGGTTCGTCATCGCACCCAGGAAGGGCAAAGCGGAGCGATACGCGCTGACGCTCGCGCACGGCTCGCTCCTGATCATGGGCGGATCGATCCAACATCGCTTTCGACACGGCGTACCCAAGCAACGGTCGATCTCGGACCCGCGCATCAATCTCACCTTCCGCCGCCTGCTGCAGGAACATTCATGAGCTTCTTCAACCAAGAGATTCTGTTCGGCTTCACGCTTCGCCACATCGTCCTCGCGCTGCTCGTGCTCTGGATCCTGAGCGGCGTGCTCAAGAAGGCCTTCGCGGGAAAGACGGGCCGGAAGTTGATGAAGAAGAAGTGCCGCGGCTGCAGCTGGACCGGCCCGGCGGGCAAGGACACGATGCGGTGTCCCAAGTGTCGGGGGCCGCTGATCGCGGCCGACTAAGAACCGGTCCGAAACTTGGCGAGGCTGCGCCTCGACGCTCGAGCTAGCATCCGGCTGGAAGCGATGTTCGGGGCACCCACAGCACCTGACGACTGCGAGCTCGTCTAGGAGCGTGTAGCGCGTAGCGCTACCGCGAGCCCGGTCCGGGTCCCGGTCCCGGTCCCGGTCCCGATGGCGATCATGCAGCCCGGCGTGCGTTCATCGACTTGATGAGGCGCGTGAGCATCTTGACAACGCGCTTGAGCTTGGCTCTGGCGGCTTGGACCTTCTGCTCGTTGGCGAGTCGGCGCCTCAAGCAGGTGTGGAGTGAGGCGGCGCTTTCGGTGCCAGAGCGAAGTGCCATCCGGTAGAAGCGAGCCTTATCAGGTGGATTGAACTCTCCGGCGCCCTGGAGCGAGCGCGCACGATCGACCAAGAGGAAGACGAGCGGCTGGGCGTTGAAGAGACTGAAGAGGACATCCCAGCGGAGCTCGCTCGCCGTGAATCCCGCCTTGCCCGCATTCGAGAAGCGAAGGCTGCGCTGGAACAGGATGCCGCCAGGGCTCGCGCGGAGAAATTGCGCAGGCAAGCCGAAGAGCAGCAGAGCAAAGCGGATGATGCTCTTGTGGATCGGGTGGAGCAGAAGCGAGCGAGAACTCGAGCCGAGAAGGCAAGAGCGCAGGCTGACCAGCTCGAACCATCCCCAGACCCAACTGAACGAAGTGATGGATGGCCGCATCATCGCGTTCCTGCAAATGTGGACGGCACACCGAGGCCCCACGCTCAGAGGAACTTCACCGACTCAGACAGCAGGATCATGTTGAAGGAGGGAGCGTACCTCCAGGCCTACAATGCCCAAGTTGTCGTAGATGAGCACGCTCAGGTGATTGTCGCCGAAGGGGTCAGCAACCAGGCACCTGATCAGCAACACCTCGTCCCGATGCTCCGTGATGTGTTCGGCAACTGCGGCGATGCTCCGCGGAAGATGACGGCAGACAACGGCTATCTGAGCGCGACCAACATCGAATTCTGCGACAACAATCAGATCGATGCCCACATCGCTGTTGGACGCGAACAGAACCAAGACGCGTCGACTCCGTCCTCATCAGCTTCGGAGCTCACACCTGCCTCGCTCGCTTGCAAGCGAATGCGAGACAAGTTGCAAACGCGCGACGGCAAGGCGGTCTACGCCCGCAGGAAGAGTATCGTCGAACCGGCGCTCGGACAGATCAAAGGGGCACGAGGATTCCGCCGGTTCTCGCTCCGCTCCTTCTTCAAGGTACGAGCCGAGTGGACGCTCGTCTGCCTCACCCACAACCTGCTCAAGCTCTACCAATCGAAGCTCGCGACCGTCGCGAGCGTCTGACTCAAGGCAGCCATCTTCAGATCGGGACCCGGACCGGGACCGGGACCCGGACCGGGGTCGCGTGAGCGCTTACGCGCTACACGCTCCTAGTGCGACGCGATCTCGTCCGCGCCCGGAGACGAGTCCCTGCGCTTTCTTCGCCGGCGGCGGCGCTTCTTCCGCTGCGGCTCGTCGGCGTCGCCGTTCGGCTCGGGCGCACCGTCCAGCGGGAACGCGGGGAGGATCTCGAGGCCCATGGCGCGCGCCCGCTGGTGCCAGTCGCGGACCTCGTCGAGCTCGATCTCGAGGGCGCGCGCCCGGACTTCGTAGAGGTTGAGCGCGTCGGGGAAGAAGCCGCGCTTCATGAGGACCGAGGGCGCGACGCGCCGGCGTCGCTTCTTGCCGCCGGAGCCGGCGCGGCCGAGGTGGCGCTGGGCCATGAACAGCTGTCGGAGGTGCTCCGAGAGCCGGCGGGTGAGGGCGATGCGGCTGCCGACGGTCGCGAGGAAGTCGACCAGGGCGCGGTTGCAATCCATGCCCGTGGCGTCGGCGCGGTCGAGGGCGTCCTCGAGCGGAGCGTAGAACAGGGCGCCCAGCACCACCGAGTCGGACACCGGCCCGCGCCTGAACAGGGCGTCGAGCGCGGCCAGGTGGCGGAAGAGCTGGTCCCGATGACTGGCGTGCCCGTTCGGCTCGCCGTCGGTGTCGAGGAAGGCCTGGATCTCGGGGAGTAGCACGCGGAGCAAGCCGGTCTGCTCCATCAGCTCGACGGTGCGCTCCGAGAAGCCGATCCGGAGCAGCCGGAGCGTCTCCTCGAGCACTCGGGCGGGCGCGCAGAGCTGGATGTCGGTGCGGTACTCGAAGATCGCCCGCTCGAGCTCCGGATCCATCTCGAGCCCGACCTTCGCCTTGAACCGGATCGCGCGGAGGATCCGGACCGGATCCTCGCGAAGCCGGATGTGAGGATCGCCGATCATCCGCAGGTAGCGGGCGCGGATGTCGGGAAGCCCACCGACGTGGTCGATGATCCGTCCGGCGGCCACGTCGTAGAACAGCCCGTTGATGGTGAAGTCGCGCCTGCGCGCGTCCTCCTCCTCCGTACCGAAGACGTTGTCGCGACGGATCAGGAGGTCGTCCGACTCGTCGCCTTCGGGCTCGACCTGCGCACGGAAGGTAGAGACCTCGATGATCTTTCCTCCCCGGAAGTAGAGGTGCACGAGGCGGAAGCGGCGGCCGATGATCCGGCTGTTCCGGAAGATCGACTTGATCTCCTCGGGTCGCGCATCCGTCGCGATGTCGAAGTCCTTCGGGGTGAGGCTGAGCAGCAGATCGCGGACGCAGCCACCCACCAGGTAGGCGCGGTGCCCAAAGCGGCGGAGGCGGCGCACCACCGACAGCGCCTCCGGATCGATCGAGTCGAGCGGGATCTCTTGAGTGTCTGCGACGCGGTCTCGCTGCGGCGGCGATCGCTTCTCGACCGTCGCGCTCCTTCGATCGCTCGTCCTCGCGCCGTTGGACGCCGGCTTGGCCGGGCCCATCGGCTCTACTTCTCGAATCTCGGCGCGTACCACTTCGGCCTCGGTCACGCGCGCCGCTCGCTCGACCGCACGATCGGTGGCTTGCGCGCTCTTCGCCCTGCGCGTTCGCGAAGAAGTCCAGTCTCGGACTTCCCGCACCACGCGCAGCGCCTCAATGAGCCAATCCATGTCCTTTGTGCCGCCGAAGCCCAATCATACCAGGCACTTATGTAGGGCTCCCAGCGTGCGACTCTCCCGTACTGCTATAGCAGTGCAGGGCCGAGGCTTCAATGGTCTTGCGAGGGGGGCTAACCCTCGCTCTCGGCGACAGCCCGCAACTTGGGCCTGGGCACCATCGAGCTCATGAGCTTCGTCCCGAGCTCCTCGTCCTCGAGGTAGGTATATCCGTTCATGCCCGCCTCGAAGTGGCGCACCAGGGCGGCGCTCTGCTCGAAGGTCATGTCGCCCTTCGCCAGGGCGTGCTCCATGGCGATCCGAAGGCGGGTCATCAGGTGGCGCGGATCGTACGAGACGTAGCCGATGACGTCTCGGACGGCGTCGCCCTCGACGATGCTCTTCACCGCGTAGCCGCTCGTCGGGTCGTACCGGATGTGCACGGCGTTGACGTCGCCGAACAGGTTGTGGAGATCGCCGAGGATCTCCTGATAGGCGCCCACGAGGAACACCCCCAGGAAGTAGGCCTCACCCGGGACGAACGTGTGGAGCTCGAGCGAGTCCTTGACGTCGTGTAGGTCGATGAACTGGTTGATCTTGCCGTCGCTGTCGCAGGTGAGATCCGCCAGAATGCCGCGCCGTGTGGGCTGCTCGCCGAGCCGGTGGATGGGCATGATCGGGAACAGGTGCTTCACCGCCCAGGAGTCGGGCACGCTCTGGAACACCGAGAAGTTGCAGAAGTAGGTGTCGGAGAGCTGGCGGTCGAGGCCGTCCAGATCCTCCGGGACGTAGTCCATCTCCTTGGCCAGCTTCCAGATCGAGCGGGCAGCCTTCCAGAACAACGCCTCGACGCGGGCGCGCTGCCGCAGGTTGAGGATGCCGTGGCGAAACAGCGAGAGCGCGTCCTCCTTCAGCTGCACGGCGTCGTGGTACGCCTCCTGGTAGTTCTTGCGGGAGATGCTGGACGCGACGTGCTCCATCTCCTCGATGACGGGGTGATCGCCCTCGTCGTTCTCGCCGTCGGGCGCCCGGGCCGGCGTGGGGACCGCCTGCTCTTCGGTCTGCCCGAGGACGTTGAAGACCAGCACCGAGTGGTGCGCCACCAGCGCGCGCCCCGACTCCGAGATGATGATCGGGTGCGGCACCTCCTCGCTGTCGAGGATCGTCTTCAAGGTGTAGACGATGTCGGCGGCGTACTCCTCGACGCTGTAGTTCTTCGACGCCTGGAAGTTGGTACGCGATCCGTCGTAGTCGACCGCCAGGCCGCCGCCGACGTCGATGTAGCCGAGCGGCGCGCCCATCTTGTGTAGATCGGAGTAGATGCGCGTGGCCTCGGCGACCGCGTCCTTGATCGCCCGGATCGCGGTGATCTGCGAGCCCACATGGAAGTGCATCGCCACCAGCCGGTCCAGCATGCCCTCCTCGCCGAGGCGCTCGACCACCCGGACCAGCTCCGCGGCCGTGAGGCCGAACTTCGAGTGATCGCCGCCGGACTCGGCCCAGCGGCCGCTGCCCTTGCTGGCCAGCTTGGCCCGAACGCCGATGTTGGGCGAAAGGCCCATGCGCTTGGAGGCCTCGATGATCAGCTCGAGCTCGGCGAAGCGGTCGATGATGATGAGCGCGGTGATCCCGAGCCGCTGCGCCAGGAGTGCGGTCTCGATGTAGTCCCGATCCTTGTATCCGTTGCAGACCAGGACGCCGGCACCGGATTCGTCGCCCATCATGGCGATGGCGACCAGGAGCTCGGGCTTACTGCCGGCCTCCAGCCCGAGACCGAAGGGACGACCGTATTCGAGCAGCTCCTCCACGACGTGGCGCTGCTGGTTGACCTTGATCGGCATGACCAGCTGATAGCGGCCCTCGTAGCTGTACTCCGCGATCTTGTCGCGGAACGCCTGGTGGAGCTCCTCCATGCGGCGGCGCATGATGTCGGAGAAGCGGAGCAATAGCGGCATCGCCAGGCCGCGCCGGACCAGGTCGTCGACGACGCGCTTGACTGAGAGCTCCCCGCCGGAGGTGGCGCGCGGGGTGAGGACGACCTCGCCCTGTGCGTTGACATCGAAGTAACCGTGTCCCCATCCGGCGACGTTGTAGAGCTCGGCGGAATCGCGGGGCGTCCAGACTTTCACGGTTTGAGCAATACAACCAGCGGACCGGAGGTCAAAAGCTTTTCCGTGATTCTTGCCGCACGCCCGACGCTTGCGGGGTTGGGATCACTTCGGCAAGCTGGCGCCCGGTGCTCGAGAGTAGCCGGTGGCGGCGCCCAGGGCGCTTTCTTCGTGATCTGAACATTCTCGCGCTGCTGGTGGTGATCGCCTCCGGCGCGTCGCTGCTTCTCCTACCTCAGTCGGACGACGGCTTGCTCGGCCTGCCCGACCTGGTCGCCGGCGAGTCGGCGCCGCGCACCATCAAGAGCCCGCGCACCTTCGCGATCGAGGATCCGGAGACGACCGCGCGGCTGCGTCGCGAGGCCCGCGGCCGCGAGCGACCGACCTACGATCTGCACGTCGGCTTCGGGCAGGACGCGAAGGCGCGCATCGAGGCCGCCTTCCTGGCGGCCGCCGCTGCTCAGCCGGTGACGAGCGGGGGCGCGGATCGTCCCGAGCCTGGCGCCAAGCTCGCCGCAGCGGCCGACAAGGAGCAGGAGGACGCCCGCCGCGAGCGCGCCCGGGCGTTCATGCTCGCGCTCGGCGTGACGCTCGACGAGTCGGCGCTCCTGCCGCTGATCAAGGCCTCGGGCGACGACGAGCTCCGCGACGCAGCCATCATGCTGGTCAAGGCGGTGTTCGAGGGCCGGATCGTCGAGGACAAGGCGCTCCTCGCGCTGCGGGCGCCGAACGGTCTCCAGGTCCGGATGGTCAACCCGGACGGCACGGTCAACCGCGAGGAGAACGTCTTCAACTACAACGCGATCGTCGGCTTCGACGCCGCCCGGGCCAAGGTGGACGAGCTGGTCGCCGACCGCATGCTCCGGTTCCCGCTCGAGGAGCGGCGCGCGGTGGCGATGCTGGCGAAGCGCCTGCTGAAGCCGAACCTGATCCCCAACGAGTTCGAGACCGAGCGCCGCAAGCTGGCCGCGGAGCGGTCGGTGAAGACGGTCGTCATCCCCATCAAGTCCGGCGAGACCGTGCTGCGGGCCGGCGAGCGCATCACCGAGCGCCACCTGTTCATCTTGGTCGGAATGGAGCAGGAGCTGCGGGCCGAGAGCCGCGTGCAGGCCTCCGCCGGGAGCGCGCTCCTCATCGTCGTGTTGGTCATCCTGATCTATCGCTTCAGCCGGCTGGGCTTCCGGCGGTTCAGCCCGACGCACCGCGACCTCGCGTTCCTCGCCACCGCGTACCTGGCGACGCTGCTGTCGATTTGGGCAGGGTACAAGGGCGTCCTCTACCTCACGGAGGCGTTCCCGCTGGTCTCGATCACCGCCTATCGCTTCGCGCTCCCGGTGGCCGCCGGCGCGCTCCTGGTGCGCTTCGTGGTGGGCGCCGAGTCGGCGGCCGCGTTCGCGGTGGTGGTGGGCCTGACCGCGGGCTGGATGATGGACGCCAACCTCGGGTACGCCGCGTACGCGACCGCCGGCGCCTTTGCAGCGGCCACCGTGCGCGACTCGGACCACCCGCGCGCGTCCCTGTTCATCGCGGGCTTGCGGAGCGCGGTGGCGCAGGGCCTGATCGTGGTCTCGCTGGCGCTCCTCCGCTCGAGCCTCGGTCTCGAGGAGACCACCGGCGAGCTCCTGGCGGCGGCGGTGTCCGGGCTGATCACGGCCGTGGTGGTGTGGGCGGTGGTGCCGGCGGTGGAGGTGCTCTTCGGCTACACCACCGCGCTGAAGCTGAACGACCTGGCCAACCTGAACCACCCCTTGCTCCGCCAGCTGCTGGTGGAGGCGCCCGGCACGTACCACCACGCGATCATGGTGGGGACGCTGGCCGAGGCCGCGGCTACCGCGATCGGCGCGAACCGCCTGCTCGCCCGGGTCGGCGGCTACTATCACGACGTGGGCAAGATCCGGAACCCGCGCGCGTTCGAGGAGAACGGGCACACCGGATTCCCGACCCTTTCGCCGCTCGACGAGGCCAAGGAGCTCAAGATGCACGTCGCCGACGGTCTCGAGATCGGCGCCAAGCATCGCCTCGGCCAGGCCGTCCTCGAGATCATCGCGCAGCATCACGGCACCTCGAAGGTCCGCATCGCGCGAAGGCGCTCGGTCGGTCCCACGTCCGACGCCGACTTCGCCTACGCGGGCCCACGGCCGATGGAGCCCGAGTCGGCGCTGGTCATGCTGGCGGACGTGGTCGAGGTTGGCACGCGCGATCTGGTCGCAGAGGTGGGCCTGGAGCGGCCGCGCATCGAGTCGATGGTGCGCCGGCTGGTGACCGAGATGGAGGCCGACGCTCAGCTCGATCTCTGCGATCTCACGCTCAAGGATCTCGGTGTGGTGATCCGCGAGTTCACCGACGTCCTCGACGAGCGCGTCTCCCGGCGGACGCGCTCCACGCTGTCCGCGATCCCGACCATCTCGGCGGCGGCCGTGGTCCGGGCTCCCGGCGGCGAGCCGAACTGACCTCGGAGATGCCCGTCTCGCTCACGCGCCGCCGCCGCCAGGGCGCGCAGGGTGGCTCGCCCGCGCGGGTGCGCCGGGCGGTGGAGATGACGCTCGAGGTCGAGTCGGCGGAGGGCCGCGAGGTCTCGGTTCTCCTCACTGACGACGCCGAGATTCACGAGCTCAACCGGGGCTACCGCGGCGTGGATCGCCCCACCGACGTGCTCGCCTTCGCGCTCGACGAGGCCGGTGTGGTCGACGTGGGGCTGGGCGACGTGGTGATCAGCGTGGAGCGGGCCCGCGCGCAGGCGAAGAGCCGGCGCACCGACCTCGATCGGGAGCTCGAGCTCCTGGCCGTGCACGGGACGCTCCATCTGCTCGGGTACGATCATGCGGAGCCGGGCGAGGCACGGGCGATGCGCAACCGGACGCGCCTGATCCGCCGAAGGCTGTGCCGTTGACTCGAATGGCGGGGCGTACTTCTCTCCCTCCATGGAGATCCCAAAGGGCGAGCGCTCCCCCCTGCCCGAGCTGGGGC
Source organism: uncultured delta proteobacterium (assembly GCA_963803435.1). GTDB lineage: Bacteria > Myxococcota > Kuafuiibacteriia > Kuafuiibacteriales > Kuafuiibacteriaceae > CAWDML01. The sequence goes on from CAWDML010000004.1 coordinate 153,608, forward strand.
CGATCCCGGACCTTCCCGAAGGCTCGAGCAAGATGATCATCGAGATGGGGCCGTCCCATCCGGCGATGCACGGCACGGTGAAGATGCGGGTGCGGGTCGACGGCGAGACCGTGGAGCGGATCGACGTGGACGTCGGCTACCTGCACCGCGCGTTCGAGAAGTCGTCCGAGAACGCCACCTGGACGATGATCTTCCCCTACACCGATCGGCTGAACTACGTCTCGCCGCTGATCAACAACAACGCCTACGCGTCGGCCGTGGAGAAGCTCTTCGACCTCGAGATCCCGCTGCGCGCAAAATACTGCCGGACGATCGCCGCCGAGATGTCGCGAATGTCGGACCACTTCACTTCGATCGGCGCCTCCACCATGGAGCTGGGCGCGTTCACCGGGATGCTCTATCTGATCGAGGCCCGCGACATCATGTGGGACGCCGTCGAGGAGCTCTGCGGGGCCCGGCTGACCGTCTCCTACGCTCGCATCGGCGGCGTGGTGCAGGACCTGCCGGACGGGTTCGCGCCCGGGCTGCGGAAGAAGCTCGACCGGATCGCCGGGCTGCTCGACGACGTCGACACCCTCCTCACGCGGAACCGGATCTTCATCGACCGCATGAAGGGGATCGGGACGATGAGCGCCGACGACGCGATCTCCTGGGGCTGGACCGGACCCTGCCTGCGCTCGACCGGGATCCCGTACGACGTCCGCCGTGCCGCGCCCTACGACGTCTACGACCGCATCGAGTTTGACGTCGCGGTCGGCGATCACGGCGACAACTACGATCGCTACCTGGTGCGGATGCAGGAGCTCCGGGAGTCGCGCAGGATCCTGCTCCAGTGTCTGGATCAGATCGATGACACGCCGCCCGAGACCATCGTCGACGACGCCCGCATCAAGCTGCCCGAGAAGGAGAAGGTTCACACCGCCATCGAGGAGCTGATGAACCACTTCAAGCTGATCATCGAGGGCATCCAGGTACCCAAGGGGGAGGCCTACGCATATCAGGAGGGGGCCAACGGGGAGCTCGGCTTCTACATCGTCTCCAACGGCGGCGGAAAGCCGTTGAAGATCCGCTGTCGTCCGCCCTGTTTCCCGATCACCTCGTCGCTCCAGCAGCTGATCGAAGGCGGAATGCTCGCGGACATCGTCCCGACGTTCGGCTCGATCAACATGATCGGTGGAGAGTGTGACCGCTGACTCCACCGGCGACCTGACGATCCGGAACGGGACGCTCGTATCGGCGCGCGGGCGTGTGCAGGGTGACCTGCAGATCATCGGCGGGCGCATCTCCGCCGTCGGTGCGGTGAAGGACGACCGCGGGGAGGTTTTCGACGCCACTCACCTCCTGGTGATGCCGGGCGTGATCGATCCGCAGGTCCACTTCCGCGAGCCGGGGAACACGCACAAGGAGGACATCCACACCGGGTCGCGCGCCTGCGCCGCCGGCGGTGTGACCTCCTTCCTCGAGATGCCGAACACGCACCCGCCGACCACGACCCCCGAGGCGCTCGCGTACAAGATGCAGCGCGGAGCCCTGACGTCGCTGGTCAACTACGGCTTCTTCATCGGCGCCACCGGGGACAACGTCGACGTGCTCAACGCGGTGGAGCAGGTCCCGGGCATCAAGATCTTCATGGGCGCCAGCACCGGATCACTGCTGGTGAGCGAGCGCGAGCCGCTCGAGCGGATCTTCTCCAACGGCAGCCGGTTGATCGCGGTGCACGCCGAAGATCAGCCGCGCCTCGACGAGCGGTACGCAGCCTTCGCCGGAGCGACCGATCCCAAGGTGCACTCGGAGATCCGGGACGTCGAGACGGCCCTGCGCGCGACGAAGCTGGCCGTCGAGCTCTCCGATCTCTACCGGCGGCGCCTCCACGTCCTCCACATGTCGACCGGCGACGAGGCGGACTTCCTGCGCGCCCACGGGAAGGACGGGGCACGGATCACCTGCGAGGTCACGCCGCAGCACCTCCTGCTCAACGCGCCCGAGATCTACCGATCGACTCGGGACGCTCGCGCAGATGAACCCGCCGCTCCGGACCAAGGAGCACAGCGACCGCCTCTGGGCGGCGCTCCTCGACGGCACGATCGACTGCATCGCCACCGATCACGCGCCGCATACGCTGGAAGAGAAGGCGCTCGGCTTCGGCAAGGCGCCTTCGGGGATGCCGGGCGTCGAGACCGCGCTGCCGCTGATGGTCGACGCGGCCGCCCAGGGCCGGTGCGCGATCGAGCACGTGGTGGAGTGGATGTGCGAGGCCCCGGCGCGGTGCTATCGGATGAAGCGGAAGGGGCGCCTGACGGTCGGGTTCGACGGGGACGTGGTGCTGGTCGACCCGGCGCGGGTTCAGCCGGTGGGCGCCCGCGGGTATCAGACGAAGGTGGCCTGGAGCCCCTTCGAGGGCATGCGCCTGACGGGGTGGCCGATCGCCACGGTCGTCGGCGGGCACTTCGTTTATCGCGACGGTGTGGTCGGGGCGAGGGCGCGGGGCGCTCCGATCGAGTTCGAGTAAAATCGTCGATCCAGTCGCCGCTGCAAGGGCGAAGGGTGCCTTCGAGATGGGGCCGCCATGGCCTTCACCAGGTGGGACGCCCTCGCCCAATGCCGCATCGTTGGCCTCTTGCGGGTCGCGGGGACGTCTCCATCGAAGGTTGGGATGGGCTGGGCGCCGGGGACCCCCTTCCTCGACGCCCGGCCCCGTCCCGTCGAAGATCGTGGGTGTGGGGCTCCGCATCGGGCTCGTCCTCGCGCTCTTGTGGTCGGTGCCCGCGCTGGCCGCCGAGCGGAGCTACGCGCTGGTGATCGGCAACTCCACCTCGCTGACACCCGGCGTGCGGCCCCTCGAGTTTGCCGATGACGACGCGGCTCGTTACGCGGAGCTCCTCGATGCGGTCACCGATCGCGTCGTGTTGCTCACCGTGCTCGACCCGGACGCGCAGCGAATCCACCCCGAGCTGGCGGCGCACGCCCGCCCGCCGGATCGCAAAGGGGTGCTGGCGGCGCTCGCCGATCTGTACGCTTCGATGGACCGGGATCGTAAGGCGGGGCGCTCCGTCGTCTTCTACTTCATCTTGATCGGACACGGAGAGCTGGGGCCGGGCGGAGAGGGCTTCGTCTCGCTCCTCGACGCGCCCTTCACCCGGGCCGACCTGTACGAGCAGGTGCTCTCGCGCTCCCCGGCCACCACGAACCACGTCATCATCGACGCGTGCAACTCGTACTTCCTGGTGAATCGACGCGGCGCGGACGATAGCGGGCCCTCCCGCGCCGAGGCGGTCGAGGCGTACCTGAGCCGGGAGGACCTCGCGAGCTACCCGAACACGGGCGTCCTGCTCTCGACGAGCAGCGCCAAGGAGAGCCACGAGTGGTCGGCCTATCGCGCCGGCGTGTTCTCCCACGAGGTCCGCTCGGCGATGACCGGGGCAGCGGACGCCAACCGCGACGGTCGCGTCGACTACTCGGAGCTCCACGCGTTCGTGGCGGCGGCCAACCTTCGTGTGGACGATCCGCGCGCGCGCATCGATCTGTTCGTCCGCCCTCCGGCGATCGACGTCCGCACGCCGCTGATCGATCTCCGCTCATCGCACTTCTCGAACTACCTCGCGGTTCCCGCGGGTGCTCCGGTGCGCTTCTATCTCGAAGACGACCGCGGCGTTCGCTACGCCGACGTCAACCTGAGCGGCGAGACCGAGACCTATCTGGCGCTGGTCCGGCGCGACTTCTACTGGGTGCGCGATCCCGACGATCGCCGCGAGGGCAGGTTGGATCTGGCGGGCGCCGGGCAGCTCGAGCTGGATGTGGGCGCGATGCGGCCCCGGCGGATCGCGGCGCGCGGCGCCATCGGCGACACGTTCCAGACCCAGCTCTTCCGCGAGCCGTTCGGGCCCGAGTTCTATCGAGGGTTCGCGGCCGCGCACGGCTACGTGGCCGCCTCCGAGTCCGGAACCTGGGTCCCGCTGGTGGCCGAGGTCGACGCGGCCCCGCCCGCCCGGACCGCCGCCTCCATCGCGCTCTGGGCGACCGCCGCCGGGCTCGTCGGGGTCGGCGTTTACGCTCAGGTCCGCAGCTCGAAGGCGGTGCGCGACTTCGATGCGCACGTTCGCGCCGACGGCACCGTCGAGGGCCTCACGCGGCCCGAGGCCGAGGCGCTGGAGAAGGACGCGCGCGTCTGGGCGTGGACTCGGAACGGGGTGCTCGCAGGTGCTACGGCCGCGCTGATCAGCGGACTCGTCGTCTGGTTGTGGCCCGAGGTCGGGGGAGCGCACGACGTCTCGGTGGGTTCGGATGGGACCTCGGTCCTCGTGAACGGTGTCTTCTGACACGTTTTTGATCCAACCCCCGTCATCGTGGCGAAGTAGTGCTCAGATGCGCGCACTGCTCTGCCTGATCCTGATCGCTCTGATCCCTGTCCGCGCCTTCGCCTCCGACGGCGCCTCTTCGAACGGAGACTCCTCGGCGGACTCCTCCGGAGACTCCTCCGATCAGGGCGGCTCGAGCGCGCAGAGCAAGGACTCGTCCGACTCCTCCCAGGACGATCAGTCCTGCGAGAACTCGTCGAAGGACTCGAGCAAGGAGTCGACGGACAACTCCACCGACGCGACCTCGAAGGGCAAGAGCGGACGCACGTTCACGATCGCCGCCGCGATCGTGGTGGCCGGCGCGGCGATCGCCGCGGGCATCGGCTTCGGCGCCACCACCACGCGCCGCCACCGGGAGGACGCCGAGCAGCAGCTCTCGAAGTTCCTGAGGCGCAATCACTCGGCCGTGGTGCACGACGTGGCCCTCGCAGAGGGGCCGATCCTCGAGGGCTGGGCGGAGGAGTGGGGCTTCGAGCCCGAGGAGGTGCAGCGCTTTCTCGGAGAGCTCGCCGGCTCAAAGGAGCAGGTCGCATTGGTCGAGACCATGAGCAAGCTCGAGAGCCCCGGTGCTGCCAGGCGCTTCGCCACCGAGCTGTTCCAGGTGATGGCGCGAACGGTCGGTCGCGAGCGCGCGAGCGCGGTCGCCTCGGTGAGCAGCCCCTCGTGACGTCGACGCGACCTCGCGGCGCCAGCCTGGTCCTGACGATCGCAGGGATCGCCGGCTGTGCCCACGCGCCCGCGCCGGGCGCCGGGGTCGCAAGCCCCGACGCGTCGGTGGCGGCGTGGATCGACGACGCGTTCGATCGGCTCCCGCTGGCGCTCACCTATCGGGGCGGCCGGCGCTGGCGCGTGGAGTGGCACGCGGAGCAACGGCCGTACGGCACCGGGACGACCGACGCCGAGATCGCGGATCTCGAGACGCAGACGATCCATCTGTATGAGCCCTCCCAGGAGCCGCGGTCGAAGCGTGCGGTGGCGCGCGCGGTCGCGTTCTCGTTGCTGTGGGCCAGGGACGTGGAGGTGCGCTGGTCGTCGTCGCCCGAGTGGACGGCGCAGAACGGCTGGCGGGGCGCGCTCACCTCGCTCATGTCACCGCTGGCGCACGCAGAGAACGTCGATCCCCGGGGCTTCGCCGACCCGCGCGGCCTCGAGTCGCCCCGAGCGGATCTCGCGTCGTTCGCCGCCCGATACTTTTTTCCCGAGCCCAACGACGACGTCCGCTGCCGGATGCTCTCGCAGGCGCGGTTTCTGGGGAACCGGCTCGAGCTCCCCGAGCAGCGTTGCTCGGCTTTCGAGCGCTGGGCCCGCCTGGATCGGATCGAGAGCGTCGAGGTCGGTCTGGCGGCCCCCTCGACGCGGGCGGCAGCCTCGGTCTTCGGCCATCTGCTGCTGCGCGTGCTCTATCGAGGCGGCGAGAGCCGGGTGATCGCGTTCGTCGCCGACGTGCCCGGTGAGATCGAGGACGATCCCTTCTACGCAGTGAAGGGTCTGTTCGGCGGCTACCGCGCGCGGTTGATGGAGCGGGCGTTCGAGGACGTGTACCGCGACTACGTGGTCCATGAGGGTCGCGATCTCCGGCGCTGGCGGCTCAACGTCGATCACGAGGAGCGTGAGGCGCTGTTCGAGCGCATCTGGACGCTCGAGCGCTCGGGCGCGTTCGATTACTACTTCCTGAACCAGAACTGCGCGAGCCTGCTGGTGGCGCTGTTCAACTCGGTGCTGCCCGAGGGGCGGCGGATCGAGCATGCGGGGACGATCGGTCGCGACCCGGGAACCGCGCTCGACGGGCTCGAGCTGGCGCATGCGGCGGACGGCGGACCGTTGATCACGTACGTTCCCGAGCCCATCAAGAGCTTCGCCCGGGAGGCTCGCGAGGCCGCGGGCCGGCGCGAGGCGCTGGCCCTGGAGCTGGCGAGGCGCTCACCGGAGGCCGCCTCGACGCTCGCCGCGATCGAGGGCGCGGCCCGCGAAGAGGTGCGGGCCGAGGCCTACCGCCAGCTCGTTCACCTGGGGCTGCCGGCCGAGACGCTCGAATCGGTTCCTCGTCGAGAGCCTGAAGGTCGAGAACCACCGATCCTCGACCCGCAACACCGAGCTCGAGGAGGCCCGGCTTCGGGAGCGGCGCGCGCAGGCGGCGGAGTTGACCGCTGCGCTGCAGGAGAGCCTCCCGCTCGAATCTCTCGTTCGCATCGCCCGATCCCGATCTCGGCGCGCTCCTCGTGCGCACGCTCGAGCTGCTCGACGCCACCGATCCGCTCCAGCGTCGCGCCGGCTACGAGGCGATGCGGGCGTTCTTGGCCGAGGTGGAGACGCGCCGGGGCTCGGCCGCTCCCGAGCGGGCGCGGCGCTTCCGGATGGTGGAGGACGGCGCCCGGTTGCTGGCGCTATTGACGGCGGATCGGCGGTGGGATCCGAAGCCGCGGGATCTGTTCGTCGTGGTGCCGCACCTCGAGATCCAGGCGCAGCCGTACGTGGGGAGCTTCCGCTCCCTGGTCGAGTACACGTACGTCACGGACGTCTCGGCCGCGCTGCTCGCGATCGCCCTGGCCAGGCGGGAGCTGGGTGCGAGGAGCCCGCCCGAAGCACCGGCCGCGGTCGTCGAGGAGGCCCGCCAGTACGAGCGCGCGTCTCGCTATGCGGGCGTCGATCTGCTCGGCGTCGGCGGCTCCAACCGCGGCCTGGTGATCTCCGGCGCGCTCTACGACGAAGCACTGGGCGATCGGCGCCGCCACGGGTTCGCGCCCGACACTGCGCTCTCGGTCGGCGCCAGCGACGTGGTGTGGGGCTGGCAGGACGGACATCCCGAGGTCGTGGAGAGCCGCACCCGCATCTTCGGCTTCCGTACCCTGCGGCCGGCCTTCGACGTGCTGGGCCCGCTGCTCTCGCACGTCGGCTTCGAGCTCGCGATCGATCTCGACACCATGCGGCCCCCCCGCGACCCCGAAGCCTCCTGGATCCGCGGCGAGCTGCGCGCCGGTGTGCTGGTGCCGGTGCTCGCCTCCGGCGATCTCGCCGATCACCTGCTCGTGCGGCTGGGAGCCTCCCTCATGGGCTTCGCGATCCACGAGGGCCCGGACACCGGCGGCGTCGGGATCCCGGTCGGCCTCGAGGCGAGGTTCGAGCTGGGCCCGGTGATCGCGAACGTCGACACGACCGCCACACCCCTGATCGATCCGACCCATGGCGACGTGCACGTGGTGGCGGCGGCGATCTGCCGGCTTCGGGTGCCGATCTATGATCGCCTGGTGCTCCCGTGGCGGGGGAACGTCGGGATCAGCCTGGAGGCCTCTGCGCGCGCCGCTTATTCCGAGGTGCCGGGCGCAGACGGCTCATTCGCGAGGGTCGACGCGGGGGTGCGGATCGAATGATGATCGAGCTCGCCATGCCCAGGGTGGTCCTCCTGCTCCTCCTGTCCGGATGTGTCCCCGACTTCCAGCTGGGGCTGCACACCTTCGCCGGCGGCGAGGACGGGGGTCTGGCGCAGAAGGACGCCCAAGCGCTGGACGCGGACGAAAGGGACGCGCTGACCCAGGACGCGCTGACCCAGGACGCGCTGACCCAGGACGCCGCCGTCGAGGACGCCGACCTCGACCCTGACACGGGGGAGCACCCCGACGCGATCGTGGACTCCGGCGAACATCCCGACGCCATGGCCGGCGAGATCTGCAACAACCAGATCGACGACGACGGGGACATGGCGATCGACTGCGCCGACGACGAGTGCGGCGTGGCCGTGTGCCCCGATGACGACCAGAACGACTGCACGATGGCCTACTGCTCCCCCCAGGGTGTGTGCGGAACCATCCCGAGCAACGCGGTGGGGCCGGGCTGGGAGTGCCGCGGGACCGTGAAGCACGAGGTCTCGACCGCGTGCCAGAACGGCCTCGACGACGACGATGACACCCTGGCCGACTGCCACGACGAGGAGGACTGCTCCTGTGGTCTCTTGGGGACCAACCTGACCTGCTGTCCCACCGGGGAGTGTCGCCTGCTCTGTCTGTAACTTTTTCTCGATCCCGGGAGCGAGGTCCCGGCGAAGGGGTGAGGGACGATGCGCGGTACCCTCGCTCTCGCAGTCTCTCTCGCCTTCGTGGCCACCACCGCCGATGCCCAGCAGCTCCTCGGCTGTGGGCTGCTCGACCTGAGCGGCGATGCGGACAGCGACGGGCTCAGCAACGGCTGGGAGACGGGCTGTCAAAACAATCGCTCGAGCTGCACCGACACCGACTCGGACGACGATCGGATCCTGGATCCGGTCGAGGCGAGCCCAGGTCAGGAGCGCGACTCCGACAACGACGGGATCATCGACTCCTGTGACACCGACAGCGACAACGACGGGATCTCGGATCTGATCGAATCGGGCTGCGTCTCGGCGTGCAGCAATCCGGTCGACACCGACAACGACGGCGCTCCCGACTACCGCGACACCGACAGCGACAATGACGGCCGGCTCGACGCCGACGAGGGGCAGGGCGACGACGATGGCGACGGCCTACCCAACTGGCGCGACGCCAACGACCGCGATGGTCCGCTCGGCGATCTCGACGGCGATGCGGTGCTCAACCCCGCCGATAACTGTCCGAGCGATGCGAACGCCAACCAGACCGACACCGACGGAGACGGAATGGGGGATGCGTGCGATCCGGACGATGACGACGACGGTGTCCCCGATCAGAGCGACAACTGCCCGCTGATCCCGAATGCGGCCCAGACCGATCTGGAGAGCGACGGCATCGGCGACATCTGCGACCCGGACGACGACAACGACGACGTCCCCGACGATCTCGATAACTGCCCCGTCGACGCCAACCCCGGCCAGGAGGACGCGGATGGCGATGGGCTCGGCGACCCCTGCGATCTGGTGGGCGATCGGGACGAGGACGCGGACGGCGTGCAGGACGATCGCGACAACTGCCCCGGCGTCTACAACCCGGACCAGGCGGACCTCGACGGCGACCGCCAGGGCGATCTCTGCGACGACGATGACGACGACGACGGCGTGGACGACGGCGTGGACGACTGCCCGCGGCTCTCGAACCACGATCAGGCCGACCTCGATCACGACGGTCAGGGCGATGCGTGCGACGCGGACGACGACAACGACCTGATCGAAGACGTCGACGACAACTGCCCGCGGCTCGCCAACGCAGCCCAGGAGGACGCGGATCAGGACGGGCTCGGCGACGTGTGCGATCCGGACGACGACGCCGACGGGATCGACGACGCGGTCGACAACTGCCTCGGCGTGTTCAACCCAACGCAGGTCGACGATGACCACGACGGCAAGGGCGACGCCTGCGACGTCAACGACACGGACCACGACGGCATCGAGGACAGCATCGACAATTGCCCGACGATCGCGAACTCCGATCAGGCGGATCTGGATCAGGACGGCGCCGGCGATGCCTGCGACGACGACGCGGATGGGGACGGCGCGGTCGACGCCAACGCCGACAACTGCGTGGGCCTGGCGAACGATCAGAGCGACCTCGACGGTGACGGCCTGGGTGACGCCTGCGACGACGACACCGACGGTGACGGCGTGAGCGACGCGCGAGAGGACACGCTGGGTACCGATCCGCGCGACGCGAACGACCTTCCGGTGGCCCGCGGCGGCGGCTGTACGACCGCGGAGGGCGTGCTCGAGACCAACCTGCTCCTCCTGCTCGGGCTCGGCCTCCTCACGCGGCGCCGTGCTGGCCTGCTCGCGCTGCTCGGCGTGCTCGCGGGCGGCCGCGCCTACGCACAGGTGGACGCTCAGACGCTCCGCCCGAACGCGATGGATCGGGGAGGCGCTGCCGTCGAGAGCACCGCGGTGCTCCCCAAGTTCGGCTTTCAGGCGGCGATCTGGGGCGGCCACGCCGGCCACCCGGTCGAGCTCGTCGGCGACGACGGCCGGCGCGTGGGGGGCGTGATCGACGGCCTCTCCACCGTCGACCTCCGCCTCACGCTCGGCCTCCCGGCCGGCTTCGAGCTCTCCACGCTCCTGCCGGTTCAGGTGATGACCGCGGGCGGTCCGGCGGCGGTCTCGGGCGCCGGGATCGGCGACTGGAGCGTCTCCGTGAAGTGGTTGGCGCTCGATCCGAGCGCATGGCCGGTCGGCCTCTCGGGCCGCGCCGAGCTCTTTCTTCCCACCGGCGATCGGGATCGTCTCGGCGGCGACGGCGGCATCGGCGGCGCGCTCGGCGTGGCGGTCGATCGCGCGCTCGGACCCGTGCTCCTGGCGGCCAACTTCGGCGCCCGCGTCCGCGACGGCTCCCACACGTTCGAGGGCACCTCGATCGGCCAGCAGCTCACCTACGGTGCGGTGGCGGATTGGGAGATCATCGAGGACCTCCACGTGGCCGGAGAGGTGTTCGGCGCCCTCGGGATCAGCCGCGGCTCGGGTGCCAGCCCGCTCGAGGCGATCGGGTCGGCGCGCTACCGGGTGGGGCCGGTGCTCTTCGCCGCGGGCGGCGGTGCGGGGCTGAACGACGCCCTGGGCGCGCCGGCCTGGCGCGTGTTCGGCGCCATCGGCGTCTCGATCGAGCCCACCAATGACCTGGAGTCGGACCGCGACGGCGACGGGATCATCGACATCCGCGATGGCTGCATCGACCTCCCGGAGGACCGGGACGGCTTCCAGGACAACGACGGCTGCCCCGACCCGGACAACGACGAGGACGGCATCCCCGACGTCAAGGACGCCTGCATGTTCGTAGCGGAGGACCTCGACGGTTTCCAGGACGAGGACGGCTGCCCCGACACCGACGACGACGGCGACGGCATCGTCAATCAAGCTGACAGCTGCCCCCGACAGCCCGAGACCTTCAACCGCTTCCAGGACGAGGACGGCTGTCCCGACACGGCGCCCAAGTATCTGTTCGAGGTGGGTGAGCGCCTGGTCTTCCGCGACATCCAGTTCCAGCCCAACAGCTACGAGCTCCTGGTGGAGTCGTATCCGGTGCTCGACGAGATCGTGAAGTCGCTCCAGGAGCAGCCCGAGGTGAGCATCCGCGTCGAGGGCCACACCGACGGCCAGGGCGACGCCAAGGACAACCTGGTGCTGTCCCAGCAGCGCGCGCTCGCGGTGGTCAACTATCTGGTCTCGGCGGGCGTCGATCCCAAGCGCGTCGACCACACGGGCTTCGGTGACACGCGGCCCATCGCGGACAACGACACCCCCGAGAACCGCGCGCTCAATCGTCGCGTCGAGCTGGTCACGTTGGAGAGGGGCCGGTGAGCGCAGTGGCAACCTTCGAAGGCGAGCCGGTCGAGCTCCACCCGGGCGACTGTCTGGCGGGGCGGTACCGGATCCTCAGCGTCCTCGGATCGGGCGGAATGGCGACGGTCTACAAGGCGACCGACCTACGCCTGAAGCGCGACGTCGCGATCAAGGTGGTGCTCCCGGAGCTCCGCAAGAACTGGAAGACGCTCCAGCGCTTCATGCGCGAGGCGCAGGCGATGGCGGCGCTCGACTCCCCGCGGGTCGTGCCGGTCTATGACGTGGGCCAGGACGGCGATCGGTACTTCATGGTGATGAAGCTGATCGACGCCCCCTCGCTCGCCGATCTCCTCGAGCTGGGCGCGATCCCGGAGCACCGCGCGCTCGCGCTGGTGGCCTCTGTCGTAGAGGGCCTGCGCGATCTCCACGCCAAGGGGATCGTGCATCGTGACGTGAAGCCGTCCAACGTGGTGGTCGAGGACGGCGACCGCCCGATGCTGCTCGACTTCGGAATCGTCCTCGAGGTCGGCGAGCCTTCGCTGACGCAAGAGGGGATGCTCGTCGGCACGCCGCACTACATGGCTCCGGAGCAGATCTTCACGCCGACGCAGGTCGACGGACGCGCCGACCTCTACGCGGTGGGCGTCCTGCTCTTCGAGGTGCTCACCGGGCGGCTCCCCTATCAGGGCCGGACCCCGCAGGCCTTGATGCAGAGCCACATCAGCGACGATGTGCCGGACCCGAAGCAGCTGCGCCCCAGCCTCTCGAGAGCGACCACCGCGATCGTACGGCGGGCGCTCACCAAGGATTTGACGAAGCGCTTTCAGAACGCCGACCAGCTGCTCGACGCATTGCGGGCGGTCGTGCCCGATGATCCGGCGTACGCCGAGACCGAGGATCTCGAGCCGGAGGAGACCGAAGGGCCCGCACCCCGGGATCACTTCGTGCTGGCGGTGATCGGCGCGGTGCTGCTGGCGATCGCGGCCTACGTGATCGTGTCGCCCCCCTTCGCGCGGAAGCCGCAGCCGATCGTGGCCGAGGTGATCCGCCCCCTCGTCCCCCCACCGGCTCCGCCGCCGCCGGCGGATCCCGAGCCGACGCCCGCACCCCCACCCGATCCCCCGCCGGCCCTCGAGGTGCACCCGCGCCCGCCCCCGCGACGGCGGTCCAAGCCCGTGGTCGAGCGTGAGGTGGTTCTCGCAGCGCTGCCGTCGAACGACCAGGCGGTGAAGGAGGCGCAGGGAATGGTCGAGGGAGGCGACCTCCGCGGCGCGATCCGGGCGCTGACGCGGGCCATCCAGCAGAACCCGTCGTCGCCGGCGCCGTATCCGACCTTGGGTGACGCCTACGCACTCACCGGCAACAAAATTGCTGCCATCGCCGCTTATCGACGATATCTCGCGCTGAGCCCTCACGGGAAAGGCGCGAAGCGGGTCGAGGCGGCCCTGGCGAGATTGGGTGGGCGCTGACCGTGACACGGCGTGGAGTCGAACCTTGCCTTTGCTCACCGAAGACCGAGCGCTGCTGGCGGCGTTCCGCGCCGGAGAGCGATCGGCCCTCGAGACGGTGTATCACCACTACGTCGCCGGCGTGGCGCGACGGCTGCGGATGGGCTTCGCCGTGGGCGGCGCTCGCGGCGCTGTGCTGTTCGGCTTCCACCAACCGTTCGAGCTCGAGTCCGCGCTTCAGGAGGTCTTCCTCCGCGCGTTCAAGGAGAGCGCCCGCCTCTCGTACGACGGGCTCCGGCCCTACAAGGACTTTTTGGCCGGCATCACGAAGCACGTGGCGCTCGACGAGCTCCGGCGTCGCTCGCGACGGAGGACCGAGTCGATGAGCGATCTCGATCTCGATCGGGTGGCGCTGATCGATCCGGAGGTGAGCCCGGAGGCGACGCTCGAGTCGAAACAGGCGATCCAGACCGTCAGCACGTTCCTGGAGAAGGAGTGCGACGAGCGCGATCGACGCCTCTATGAGCTCCGCTATCACGACGAGCGGTCACAGGAAGACGTCGCTCGCACCGCCGGTCTCACGCGGATCCAGATCCGCCGGTGGGAGACCAAGTTCCGGAGCCGAATGCTCAAGTATTTGAAGAGGGTGAGGTATGTCTGACCATCCCTGTGAGCCGCGCTATCAGAAGATGATCGACAAGGCGTTCGTCGGCGAGCTCACCGACGAGCGCTGGCGCGAGCTCTTCGCCCACCTCGCCGAGTGCGACGGTTGCCGCGCCTACCACGATCGGCTGGGCTTGATCGACGAGGCGATGGCGGCCGGTCCGCTGCCCGGGTCGATGCGCGCGCGGATCGCACAGCGCGTGATCACCGCGGGCGCTCCACCGCCGCGCGCGCGCCTGTCGTTCGGCACGATCGTCTCCTATGCGTCGGCCGCCGCCGTGGTGGTGCTGGCGGTGATGCTCCCTTTCGCCGTAAGGGACGGAGAGTTCACCGCGCGCGGTGGTGAATCGAAGTGGGGCGGCCGTCCCCCGGGGCTGTCGCTCTTCTGCATCACGCCGCCGGCGTCGCCCGCGGACGCCGCGCTCGTCGATCGCACCGTGCAGGCCGCGCCCGAGGGTCGCCCGCCCCCGGTCCTGCCCTGCCGGCTCGATCAGGATCTCCAAATCGCGTACTCGACGCCGGCCGATCGCCCGCTCTTTTTGACCGTCGAGGGCGAGACCGAGGCCGAGCCGCACTGGTACGCGCCGCGCTCGCCGGACGAGGGCCCGGTGCGGCTCGAGCTCGACGCGGCGGGCCGGGCGCTGGGCTGGAGCACGCGTCTCGCCGTGCACCACGAGGTCGGGACGGTCCGGGTGGTGGCCCGGTTCTTCGATGATCCGACCGGCGAGACGGCCGTGGAGCAGCTGGTTGCCCTGTTGGAGGTTCGACCGGAGGAATAGAGGAGGTCCCCCTCGAACAATGCTCCCGTGCCACAGTCGCCATCGTTGCTGGGAGTACTGAGCGATCCCACCTTGACAGCCCTCTCGGCTCCTCTGAATCCTGGTGCGTCCTTTCGACAGAGGAGAAAGATGGAACGAGCTGAAGAGACCACCCTCTCATCGTCGGGTGCAGTGAAGAAGGAACAGACGGCGGTTGTCGACACGAAGCGGTTGCACCCCGTCTTCGCCGGCGTGAGCGTCGCGAACCTGGTTTTGCTCGCCGCCCTGGTCTGGTCGAGCCGCAACATCGCCAGCAGTGTCGAGGAAGCTCATGTGGTTCTGCGCAATCACGCGAACGCGGTCCAGGATGTGAAGAACGAAGTGCACGCCCTGGGCGAGAAGAACGCGAAGCTCGAGCAGGAGGTCGCGCAGCTCGCCGAGGTGGTCTCCACCAGCTCCTCCGAGGACGTCCTCTTCCTGAAGATCGTGATCACCAAGCGGGGCATCGATCGGAAGCTGGCCCGGCAGATCGCCCAGCACGTGAACAAGTACTCTCGGATCTACGGGCAGGACCCGGATCTGGTCCTGGCGATCATCGCGATCGAGTCCGACTTCGACCCGCGGGCGCGGTCGAGCGCCGGTGCGGTCGGCCTGATGCAGGTCATGCCCCAGTGGAAGCAAGTTCTCGGAATTCGTGAAGAGTTGAGCGATCCGGAGACCTCGATCCGGTACGGTCTCCAGGTGCTCGGCTTCTACCGCAACATGTATGGGGACCTGGAGATGGCGCTGACGGCTTACAACCGGGGTCCCGGCCCGGTGGACGCCGCCCTCAACCGAGGCGTCAGCCCCCACAACAAGTACGCGCCGCGCGTGCTCGAGACCTATCGGGAGCTTCGCTCTCTCAAGGTGGGACGCGAAATCACCTGACCGGCCGTCGCCTTCGCGCGACCAGGAAGACCTCCCGGCTGCCGTCTCGGGTCGCCTCCGGCTTCAAGAGCTTCACGTCCTCGAAGACCGCCTTCACGTCCTTCACCAGGTCGTCGGTGTCGTGGCCCTGGAACAGCTTGGCCACGAAGTACCCGCCGGGCCGGACGATCGCGCTCGAGAGCGCCAGCGCGTGCCGGACCAGACCCACCGACTTCGCCTGGTCCGCGTCCCGGATCCCGGTCAGCTTGTGCGCCATGTCCGAGACCACGCCGTCGACCTGAAAGCTGGGCGGTAGGGGACCCTCGGGTGGGGGCTTGCCTTTGACGCGGGCGGACAGCGCCGCCACGTCGCCGCGCACACGCTCGGGATCCAGGGCGGTCACATCGGCCACGAAGGCTTCGGTGTTGGGCGCGCCCACCGAGACCGGCTCCAGGTCGTAGCCGACCACGCACCCCTTCTTGCCCACGGCTCCGGCCAGATACTGGAGCCACGAGCCGGGCGCTGCGCCCAGATCGACGACGCGATCACCTTTCGAGAAGAGGGGGTGGCGACGATCGATCTCTTCGAGCTTGTAGATCGAGCGCGCGACGTACTGGTCCTTCTTCGCCTTTTGGAAGAAGCGATCTTGAGGGCGGTACTTGGACAACTACGCCGGCGCTTGGGCGGTGAGGGACTGGTAGATGCGACCCTGGTTCTTGACCGCCTGGTAGACCATCACGAACCCGTTCTTGGCCCCGGGCACCGAGCCGCGCACCAGCACGATGTTGTTCTCGAGGTCGATCTTCGCGATCCGCAGGTTCTGGACGGTGACGCGCTCGTTGCCCATCTGTCCCGGCAGGCGCTTGCCGCTGTGAACCTCGCCGGGCGTGGTGCGGCAGCCGATCGATCCGACGTGACGGAAGACCTCGTGGGTACCGTGCGTCCGCTGCTTGGCGCCCTTCATGTTGTGCCGCTTCATGACGCCCTGGAAGCCCTTGCCCTTGGAGATGCCGACGGCGTCGATGTACTCGCCCTCCTTGAAGAGGTCCGCCTTGAGCGCCTGGCCCACCTCGTACCCGCCGATCTCGGCGTCCTCGATGCGGAGCTCGCGGAGCACCCAGCAGGGCTTGAGGTCGTGGCGCTTGAAGTGTCCGGCCATCGCCTTGTTGACCTTGCGGTGCGCCTTCTCGTCGAAGCCGAGCTGGATCGCGTTGTAGCCGTCCTTGCTGTCCTTGGTCTTCTTCTGCACGACCGTATTCGGGCCGAGCTGTAGGACCGTGACCGGGATGCGCTGACCGTCCTCGTCGAAGATCTGGGTCATGCCAATTTTCTTGCCGATGAGGCCCATCCTCGTTGCCATAGCCTCTTCCTCCTTCTGGCTCCGGACCGGGTTGGCTCGCCTTTGAGCGCCTCGGCGGCATTCGGAGCGTTCGAGCCGCGGACCTTCCTTGGGGAGAGCGGGCGAGTCAACAAAAACCGCTTGTTGCGGCCCGACCTACCGGGCTTCCACGGGGCCCAGGACCGGCGCGAAGTCGGGCTCCAGCGCCAGGCGGACCCACCAGTCGTCGACCGAGAAGAAGCTGTTGTTGCTGGTGTTGGCGTTCGTGCTGACGAAGCGGAAGTGCAGCGCCGGCGCGTCGAAGGCGGGCACGAAGCGGATCCGCGTGCGCTGCCACCACTGGATGGCGTCGGGGGGGAAGCGCCAGCCGTTCACGGTCCGGTTCTGGTTGTCCGTATCCTGGAACGTCAGGGTGCCGTTCGGGACGAAGCCGGAGAAGGCGGTCGGGTCCAGATCCGTGGTGTTGTCGAACTGGTCGTTCACCGGGCCGTAGGAGAAGTAGGTGATGTCGGCGGCGCCGTCGATGGTCCGCCCGGCCAGCCAGGCGCTCATGTCGTAGGTCAGGTTGGCGCCCGGTGCCGAGTCGAGGCCCGCCAGGTTGGGCGTCGCCAGGGTGGCGCGGCTGAGGTTCGAGGCCGAGCGATCGATCGCGCAGTAGGCTCCGAACGGCCCGTTGTTCTGGTCGAAGATGACCTCGAACGGCCGATCGATGTTGCAGTGGACCCAGTTGCTCGCCACGTACCAGTTGTTGGCGACCGGGTTGAAGAAGCGCTCGGCAAACTGGAAGACGCCGTCCGACACCTGGAGCGCGGCGCCAGGGTCGCCGGAGTACAGCACCAGCGGATCGGTCTCGGAGCCGCCGATCGGGAGATCGCGCACCAGCCGGGCCACGATCACCAGCTGATCGGTGCCCAGCGCGAAGCGATCGCTCCACTGATGCTCGAGGCGATCCGGGCCCTGATAGACGGCGAGATCGGCGCCGTCTGCGGCCAGCGCGGTGCTCGAGGTGAGCATCGACGCGTGGGGGACCGGGATCTCGATGGTGACCCCGGCCGGTGCGACGACCGCGTTGTTGGGCAGGATCAGCCGTCGGAATCCGAACGCGCCCTCGAAGGGGCCGAGCCCCGAATCGGCCACGCCCGCGTCCTCGGCGCCCGCGTCCTCGACCCCGGTGTCGCCGGCATCGGCGCCGCCGTCGACGCCGGTGTCCACGCCCGCATCCATGTCGCCGCCGTCCGGGAGCGATGCATCCTTGATCAGGTCGCCGCCGTCGGTGAGGCCGCCGTCCGCTGGCGTCTCGGTCGACGTCTGGGCGGGAACGAAGAAGGCCTCGTCCAGGCGGGCGATCAGATCGGTCCCGTCGAGCAGTGCGACGTCGTAGCGCTGGTTGCCCGGCAGTCGATCGGAGAGCTCGACGTCGGCGTACACGACACGGGGCGATTCGACCGTCACTCCATCGATGCGTTTGATCACGCTCTCTCCACGCGCGATTTGCAGCGACATCGGTGTGGGCGCGACCTGGCCCTCTCGCTTGGCGACGTTGAACGTCACCGATTTCAGGCCGAATCCCCGCCCGGTGACCTTGAGTCGGAAGGAGACGGTGGTGACATCGCCCTCGGGCTCGACGCCGTCAATCGACGGCTGGGTCGCTTTGGTATTGGGGCACCCTGCGACCAGCGAGAGCAGGAAGGAGAACAGCAACGCCGGATGTTTCCGGCTCATGGGCGCGCGGGGTGGTGGCGGGGTGGGGGGTCGCACAATCACACCTTCGGGAGACCCAGGGCTCGTTGCCGCTTCGATGTCCCGAATGCTAATTTAACTCGTTCCGCAATGTAATGCGTCGCCGTCGAAGACATCAGTGGGGCTCCTCCGTTCTCCTCGCATCCTTGCTGTTCTCGGCGCTCGTCCATCTCAGCGTCGGCATCCCCTTCCGAGATTTCGTCAATGATTACCTCGGTTCGGCACGGCCGCCCTCCAACAATCCGGTGAGGGTCGTCCGCCTCTCGGCGGAACAGTGGGAGAAGAACCGAGGTACCTTCAAGAATCGGCAGCTCCCGCAGTTCGAGACAGCCGAGGAGAAGGCGCGGGCGGAGCTCGAGAAGAAGAAGCTCGAGGAGAAGAAGAAGAAGGAGGAGGACCGCTTGCACGGTCAGGTCGTCGAAGTCGCGCCCTCCAAGGACGACTCGCCGAACCCGGAAGCGAAGTACCTCTCCAAATACAACACGCACGTCGACAAGGAGACGACCGCGCGTCCCGAGGATCGGGATCCGAATCTCAAGCGCGTCACCAACAAGCTTCAGACCACCGAAGTCCAAGGCAACCCGGAGCGCGCCATCCAGACGCCGGGTCTGGCGATGAAGGGCGACGGCGCCCAGGAGACTCCGGGCAAGGCGGGCGAGGGCGACCACAAGGGTCAGAAGCGCTTCGTCCTCGAGGTGCCCGACATGAAGCCGAAGGAGGGGGTGAAGCTCAAGCTCTCCAATCTCCCGGGGACCTCGCAGCGCCTGGCGAACCGGGAGGGGACCGACGCGCTCAACGGCAACTCGGATCGCCTCCACCTCGAGATGGGCGACGGCCTCGACGAGGGCGGCGGCGAGAACGGCAAGAAGGCGGGCACCGAGAACGGATCGGAGAAGAAGCTCCCCGACATGGCGTCGCTGGTTCCGACGATCGGGACGGTCGCACGCATCAGCGGCTCGCCCTCGCGGGATCACGTGGACGGCGTTCCGGAGGGTGACGGCACCTTCCTCAACACCAAGGAGTTCAAGTACGCGACCTTCTTCTATCGAGTGCGCGACAGCGTCGCGTCGTTCTGGGAAGACCTGGCGGCGGCCGAGTACCGGCGTCGCGATCCGACGGGCAACATCTACGGCATTCGCGATCGATCGACGCTGCTCCGGATCCAGCTCACGCGCGACGGGCGGCTCGACCAGGTCCGCGTCGAGCAGACGAGCGGCGTCGACTTCCTCGACAATGTCGCAGTGCAAGCGTTCAAGATGGCCGAGCCCTTCCCCAATCCTCCACCCGGGATCGTGGACGAGGACGGGTCGATCCGCTTCAACTTCCAGTTCGTGGTGACGATGCGCTCGCGCGGCCCGTTCGACTTCCGCTGAGCTCAGAGCTCACTCGCTCTCTTCCTCGAGAAACTTCTCGTAGTCGGACGAAGACATCAGGCCGTCGACCTCGGTGGTGTCCTTGAGCTTCACCCGGATCATCCAGCCGTCGTCGTACGAGTCCTCGTTGAGGTCCTCGGGGGCCTCGATGACGTCGTCATTGCGCTCGGTAACCTCGCCGGTCACCGGGGAGAACAAATCGGAGACGGCCTTCACCGACTCGACCACGCCGAACGGCTGCCCCGCCGCCACCTGCTCGCCGGGAGCCGGGAGCTCGCAGTAAACGATGTCGCCCAGGGCGTCCTGCGCGTGCCAGGTGATGCCGATGGTGGCCACGTCGCCGTCGACGAGGCACCACTCGTGGTCTTTGGTGT
This sequence comes from uncultured delta proteobacterium, assembly GCA_963803435.1. Lineage (GTDB taxonomy): Bacteria > Myxococcota > Kuafuiibacteriia > Kuafuiibacteriales > Kuafuiibacteriaceae > CAWDML01. The sequence continues at coordinate 173,768 of CAWDML010000004.1, forward strand.
AGAGCAGGTTCTCCGGAAAATTTCGTCCCATGGCGTGTCAGCTCTTCTCGCTCTTCTCGAGTTTGGCCCGCGAGCCGACCCGGTCGTAGATGAAGGCGGGCACCGCCGTCAAGAGCTTGGCGCCCAGCCACGTCTGCCAGGGAAACGCATAGACACGGCGGCCGCGCGCGATGGCGGTGAGGATCTTGAGGGCCGCGACGTCGGCGGGCATCAAGAAGGGCATCCGGAACTTGTTTCGCTTGGTCAGCGGTGTGTCGATGAATCCGGGACGGATGTCGGTCACGATGATCCCCGTCCGGAACAGGTCGACGCGGATGGACTCGAGGAACGTCGAGAGCGCCGCCTTCGACGCCGAGTAGACGGCGCTGGTGGGGAGCCCGCGATAGGCCGCCAGACTCGAGACGCCCACCAGATGCCCGCGGCCGGCCTCGATCATGTGGGGGATGGCCGCGGTGAGCGTGACGCACGCGCCCACGATGTTGGTCTGGAGCATCGCCACGACCTGCTCGATCCGCAGCTCGGGCGCGGGCCGGTTGCCGCCGAAGCCGGCGTTGGCGATGACCAGATCGAGCGAGCCGAGCGCGCGCTTGGCCTCGTCCACGACCTCGCGCGCGCGGTTCGGATCCGACAGGTCGGCCTGGATCGGGATCGCGTCGATCGATCGGGCCGTCGTCTCCAACTGCTCGCGACTGCGCGCGCAGATGGCCACGCGCGTGCCGCGTCGCCGGAGCTCGGTGGCGAGGGCGGCCCCGATTCCGGTCGAGCCTCCCGTGATCAGCGCCGTCTGCCACTCTTTCATGATCAGCCCTTCTGATAGAACGGAGTCTTCACCACGATCGCCTTGACCGGCTTGCCGCGGATCTCGATCTCGAACGTGCTCCCGACCGCGGAGAGCGCGGCCGGAACGTAGGCGGTGCCGATCGCCTTCTCCACGCTCGGGCCCATGGTGCCGCTCTTCACCTCGCCGATTCGCGCGCCGTCCTTGGTCACCGGATAGCCGGGCCGGGCGATGCCGCGATCCACCAGCTCGAAGCCGACCAGGCTGCGCGAGGGGCCCTGCGCCTTGATCCGCTCGAGCGCCTCCTTCCCCACGAACGCTCGCTTCTTCAGCTTCACCGTCCAGCCGAGGCCCGCCTCGAACGGGTTGGTGGTCTCGTCGATGTCGTTGCCGTAGAGCGCGTACTTCATCTCGAGCCGGAGCGAGTCGCGCGCCCCCAGGCCGATCGGCTTCACTCCGAGATCCTGGCCCTTCTCGAGGAGCGCGTCCCAGACCGCGGGAGCGTCTTCGTTCTCGACGTAGAGCTCGAAGCCGTCCTCGCCGGTGTAGCCGGTGCGGGCCACCATCGCGTCCCTGCCGGCGACGCGGGCGTCGAGAAAACGGAAGCGCGGCAGCGCGGTCACCTCTGGACCGGCGAGCCGCCCCATCAGCTCGGCCGCCTTGGGGCCCTGCACGGCGATCAGCGCGATCTCGTCCGAGCGATCGACGATTTCGCAGCCGCCGGCGTGCTCGACCATCCAGGCCACGTCCTTGTCGCGGTTGGAGGCGTTGACCACGATGAAGATCCGATCGCTCGACCTCCGGTAGACGATCAGGTCGTCGATGATGCCGCCGTTCGGCTCGACCATCACGGTGTAGCACGCCTGCCCGTCGGCGATGGCCTCGAGGTCGTTCGTGATGATCGCGTTGACGCGCTCGAGGGCCGCAGGACCGCGAAACTCGACCTCACCCATGTGCGAGACGTCGAAGAGGCCGACGCGCTCGCGGACGGTCTCGTGCTCGTCGATCACGCCGGTGTACTGGACGGGCATCTCGTAGCCAGCGAACGGCACCAGCCGGGCGCCCGCCTTCACGTGGGCCTCGAACAGAGCGGTCCTCTTGAGGTTCTCTCGATCGCTCATTTCCGCCTCCGCTCAGCCGCGGTCACCGTGTTGTCGAGCAGCAACGCGATCGTCATCGGACCCACGCCGCCCGGCACGGGCGTGATCGCGTGCGCGCGCTCCTTGGCGGCGTGGAAGGCCACGTCCCCCACCAGCTTGCCCGCCTCGTTTCGGTTGATCCCCACGTCGATGACCGTCGCGCCGAACTTGATCCAGCGACCCTGGACCAGCTCGCGCTTGCCGGCGGCGGCGATCAGGATGTCGGCCGAGCCCACGACCTCGTCGAGGAACCGCGTGCGCGAGTGACAGACGGTGACGGTCGCGTGCCGGTTGATCAGCAGATCCGCGACCGGCCGGCCCACCAGCCGCGAGCGGCCGATCACCACCGCGCGCTTGCCGGCGATCGTCGTGCCCGCCTCCTCGATCAAGCGGATGCAGCCCCGCGGCGTGCAGGGGAGCAGACACCCCTCGTCGCCGCGCGCCAGGCGTCCCGCGTTGATGGGATGGAGCCCATCGACGTCCTTCTCGGGGGCGATCGCGCGGATGACCTCCTCCTCGATGTGCTGTTTCGGCAAGGGAAGTTGCACCAGGATCCCGTCGACGTCCTCATCCTGGTTGAGCTGTGCCACCAGGGTGAGCAGATCCCGCCGCGGTGTTGCCGGATCGAGTGTGTGCTGGGTGGTCTCGATGCCGACCTCGGTGGCGGCCTTTCCCTTGTTCCGGACGTAGATCGCGCTGGCGGGATCGTCGCTGGCGAGGACGACCGCGAGGTGAGGCTTGGCTCCAGTCCGCTGGGCGAGCGCGAGGACCTTCTGCTTCACGTCGGCCCGCACGCGTTCGGCGAGCGCTTTGCCGTCGATGATCACGCGCGCCTCATCGTATGGGCGTGTCCCGAGGGTCAAGCGAAGGCCTGCGATCCCGCGCACGGTCCGCAGTCGAGTCGAACCGCGTCTGTAAGCGATTACTCGGGCCTCGGTCGCGACAATCCGGGGGCCATGGTCTGGGTCCAGCCGCGCAAGAAAAAATACGCCTACGACGTTCGTGACGCGCAGGGGAACCCGATCGGAGTCGGCCCGTCCGGATCGATGGGGACGGGGATGGGCGGGATCGGCGCCGGGATGCCGATCGGAGCGCCGACCGAGCCGGTGATCAGCCCCGAGCTCCGCAGCCTGCTCGATCAATACGAGTCGCAGAGCCTCGACATCGGGCGCGGTGGCGCCGGCGTCACCACCTACGGGTGGAAGATGTACGAGGACGAGGACAAGATGCTGGCCCGCGACAAGGACTGGACGAAGCTCCTCATGCGGATCCTGGAAGGCCTCCGCGACGCCGCCAAGAACGATCCCGACGCGGTGGCGGAGGCGCTCCGCTCCCATCCCGAGCTGAGCAGCGCGCTCGCGGGCGCCACGTCCGACTCGGGCGCCGGCATCAGCGGTGCCTCGGGTCCCGGCGGCGGCGGCGGCGGCGGCGGCGGCGGCGTTTGACGGCGTCGCGGAGCTCTTTGATGCCGACGACCAAGGGCGCGTCGTTCGAGCGCGGCCCGAAGGACAGGATCGCCCTGCGCACCCGCAAGAACCGCTGACGCGCCCGCGAGGGCGTGACATCCGGCGCACCCCCTGCCAGCGTTCGCGCGGCGGCCGATGGTCCAGCCCAAGCAGTTGATCGGCGGGCTCGCGCTGGCGGCCTGGGGCCTCTTCTCGGCATGGGCGCTGGGCCGCTACGCCGAGGCCTACCCGCTCTTCACGACCTGGCCGAGCCACCTCGAGACCAGCGCGCTCGACTGCCTCCAGGGCTCGCACGCCCACCTGCTCGAGAACCTTCGGGCGATGGCGCACGCACTCGCGACCTTCGCCGCGATGGTCGGCGTCGTGATCGTTCTGGGTGTGTCGATCGAGCGGCCGCTCGCGCTCTCGCTCGCCGGTGCCGAGCGGTGGTTGATGCGGATCGGGCTCGGCGCTGCGGCGCTGCACACGATCATGTTCGCCTCCGGCGTGGCCGGTCTCTGGTATCCGAAGGTGATCTTGGGGGCGGCGATCGGGACGCTCCTCGCCGGCGTCTGGCTCTGGGGGAAGGCGGGCCGGCCGCTCCCGCGGCTCGCGGAGGCGGGCGCCTATCTGTATCGCCGCCCGTGGACGCTCATCGCGCTGGGGCTGATCGTGCTCGCCGCGATCGAAGGGCTGGCGCCGGAGACCGGCGGAGACGCGGGGCTCTATCACGTGGGCGTGCCGAGCACCTGGCTGGCCGACCACCAGATCACGTTCCTGCGCGACCGCTACGTCGCGAATCTCCCGCTGCCGCAGTCGATGTTCTATGCGTTCCTGATCGCGATCGGTCCCGCGGACGCGGCCGGGCTTTTCCAGCCGGCGATGCTCCTGGTGGCGGCGCTGGCGCTATCCCGGACCGTCGAGCGCTACGTCGATCGGCCGCGCTTCCCGCTGGAGATCTGGGCGCTCCTCGCCACGCCTGCCCTCAACGGATACCTCGCGATCAGCGGCAACGATCAGCTCACGATCGCGTTCTTCGCGCTGGGGCTGCTCTTCGGACTTCGAGCTGTCGAGAGCCCGTCGCCCGACGTGCGCGGGTTCGCGATCGCGCTCTTCTTCGTCGGCTTCGGCATGTCCGCGAAGTACACCGCGATCCCCCACGGGCTGCTCCTGGTGGCGTTCCTCTCCATCCAGTGGGTGCGGCGGCGCGGTCCCGAGCGCGCGGTCGCCGCCGGCCTGCTCCTCTTCGCGGCCCCGTTCTCGCTGTGGGCGGTCAAGGCCTGGCTCTACACCCACAACCCGGTCTATCCGGCGCTCGCCGGGGTGTTCGGCCACGAGCACGCGGATCCCGACGGGATCGCGATGGCGTTCGCGTCGAACGTGCCCCGGATCCACGGCCTCTTCGAGCACCTGACATTCCTCTATCAGACGACCATGAAGGCGCCCGCGTTGATGCACAACGCTGGGCCGCACTGGCTGATCCTGATCCCCGTGGCGCTGGTCGTCGGTGTCCGGAGGGACCGGCGGACGTCGCTCTTGGCCGCGAGCGCGCTGGCGTGCGGGTGGCTGGTCTGGTCGCTCCTCTACATGAGCGCGCGCTACTCGGCGCCGCTGTTCGCGATGACCGGCGTGGCGATCAGCGTCGTGCTCAACGCCGCCGCCGCCGATCGACCGCGCCTGGGACCGCTCGGGCTGATGCTGCTCGCCGCCGGCATGCTCTGGACCACGGCGATGGCGTGGGCTTACCGTCACGACGTGGTCCGCCCGTACACGTATCTCTGCGGCGCGTACGACGCGGTCGGGTACACGTTCGAGCAGGATCTCCAGATGACCGCGTTTCCGGAGCGGCCGATGCTGGCGTTCCTCGATCGCACGCTGGATCGACGGCACGATCGCGTCCTGCTCGTGGGCGAGGATCGGACCGGCGATCTCCGCATCCCGCACATCGCTGGCACGCGCTACGATCGACCGATCTTCGAGGCCTACCTCGCCGGCGCCGCTACCGCGGCCGAGGTGCGCGAGAACCTGCGGCGCGACGGCGTCACCCACCTCGCGGTCAACGTCGGGCTCGGCTCGCTGTTCGTGAAGTCCGGCTATCCGATCCTGGCGGTCGCTCCCGAAGAGAGGGCGCTCTGGTCGGAGGTCTGCACGCGATGGATCGACGTGATCGAGCGCCGCCGTCACGGCGAGGAGGACTGGCTGGTGGGACGGCTCCGCGATGCGCCCGCCTCGGAGCCCGTCCCCGATCTCATGGGCCTGATCCGGGCGCGGGCTACACCCGGCGAAGGCGGCGGTCGAGGAAGATGAGCGCGGCGGCGACCACCGCGACCAGCAGCAGGACCGAGTGCTCGGGCTCGACGAGATAATGGGCGACGGAGCTCGGAGGCGTGCTCCCGTGTCCGGGGTGGGCCAGCGCCAGCGAGGGCACGAGCATCGAGAGGGTGATCAACCAGGTCTTCATCGCGAACCTCCTCAAGCCGGGGAGAGCAGCGGGCTCTTCGGGTCGATGGGCCTTCTCGCACGCGGATTGATCCCCGTCGAGCGCTTTACCGCCTCACGGTCTTGCGAGCCGGGCTGATTGCCCTCGTGAACGCCCCGGACGTGAGAGGGGAGCGACGGCGAGGTCTCGGGTCTTCCCACGGTGATGTTCGATTGGGTTGGCATGTCTCGGTTCTCCTATTCCTCGTGGGCGCCCAGCCCCAGCATCGGTGAGTGGCGTCGCTCGATCACCCGGCCCTTGCCGTCGAACATGTGAACGCCGCAGGGCAGGCACGGATCGAAGCTGCGGACGGTCCGCATGATGTCGATGCCCTTGAAGTCGTCGGCCTTGTTCTCCTCGAACAGCGGGAGCCCCTGCACCGCGTCCTCGTACGGCCCCGGCGTGCCGAAGGCGTCGCGCGGGCTGGCGTTCCAGGGGGTCGGCGGATAGGGGTGGTAGTTCGCGATCTTGCCGTCCCGGATCACCAGATGATGCGAGAGCACGCCGCGGACGGCTTCGTGGAAGCCGCAGCCGATCCCCTCGTCGGGCACCTCGAACGGCTGGAACGTCTTCAGGTCGCCGGCGTGGATATGCGTGAACGCCTTCTCCACGAAGTACGTCGCCATGGCGGCGGCGTAGGCGATGAAGTATGCGCGCGCGCGATCCCGCTCGATGGTGTTGGACCAGCGGGGCACGTTCCACTCGAGCTGCATCTCGGGCATCGTCGCCGTCTTCGGCAGCGTGATCTCGACGCTCTTACCGGTGGCGCGCACGTACGGCGTATCGACCAGGTTCGCCAGCGCGGTCACCCAGAGGCGCGCCAGTGGGCCGCCGCCGGTGTCGAGCGCCAGGTGGTCGCCGGTTCGCTGGTCGTACCAGCGCGGGCTCATCACCCAGCTGTACGGTCCGCCCTTCAGGTCGCGCTTCTGCGGCTTCGGGATCGTCGTCTGGTTCCAGGGGTGACGCTTGTCGACGGGGTTGCCCAGCGGATCCGTCTTCACGAACGTCTCTTCGCCCTCCCAGTCCTCGTAGTACGAGTTCCCGAGCAGGATCCGGATCCCCAGGTTGATGTCGACCAGGTCGGTCGTGATCAGCTTGCCGTCCACCACGATCCCCGGCGTCACGAACATCGCGCGGCCCCACTCGCTCATCGTCTCGTAGCGGTAGTCGACGACGTCGGGGTTCTGGAACGAGCCCCAGCATCCGAGCAGGATCCGGCGATCGCCCACCCGCTCGTAGCCGGGGAGCGCCTCGTAGAAGAAGTCGAAGATGTCGTCGTTCATCGGAACCAGCCGCTTGGCGAACTCGATGAAGCCGACCAGCCGTGAGAGGTAGTCCGTGAACACCTGCGGGGTGGCCACCGTGCCGGTGCCGCCGGGATAGAGCGTGGAGGGGTGCACGTGGCGGCCCTCCATCAGACAGAACATCTCCCGGGTCAGACGGCTCATCTGCAGCGCCTCGCGATACATCGCTCCGGTGAACGGGTTGAACGAACGCATGATGTCCGCGATGGTCCGGTGGCCGTGGATGTCGGCGTGGGGCGCCGAGGTCTGCTCCGCCTTGGCGAGCAGGCTCGGGTTGGTCTCCTTCACCATGCGCTCGCAGAAGTCGACGAACACCAGGTTGTCCTGAAAGATCGCGTGATCGAACATGTACTCGGCCGCCTCACCGAGGTTGTAGATCCACTCGGCGAGCGGCGGCATCTTGATCCCGTACGCCATGTTCTGCGCGTACACCGAGCAGGTGGAGTGGTTGTCGCCGCAGATGCCGCAGATTCGGCTGGTGATGAAGTGCGCATCGCGCGGATCCTTGCCGCGCATGAACACGCTGTAGCCGCGGAACAGCGAGGAGGTGCTCTTGCACTCGACGACCTCTCGGTTCTCGAAGTCGATCTTCGTATAGATGCCGAGGTTGCCGATGATCCGTGTGACCGGATCCCACGACATCTCGACGAGCTTCCGCTCCGGGGTGGACTCTACGGACACCGTCATCTTCTTCTCCTTCTCAGTGCGGCCAGCGGGGGCTGTATCCGCTCGTCAGCGCGCCCCGGTTGTGGTGCCAGCGGGGCTCCTTGTTGGCAGTGGCGTTCGTGAGGCTGCGGAGCCTCCGGATCAGCCTGCCGTACGGCTGAAGCAGCGTGGTCGAGACCGCGGCGCCGGGCGGCTCGTCCATGAACGGCATGAACTTGTCCGGGAAGCCGGGCATGGTGCAGCCGATGCAGATGCCGCCGACGTTCGGACAGCCGCCGATGCCCCCCATCCAGCCGCGCTTGGGGACGTTGCAGTTCACGACCGGTCCCCAGCAGCCGACCTTCACCTGGCACTTCGGCGAGGTGTAATCGGCGGCGAAGTCGGCCTGCTCGTAGTACCCGGCGCGATCGCAGCCTTCGTGCACGGTCTTGCCGAAGAGCCAGGTGGGGCGGAGCATGTCGTCGAGCGGGATCATCGGTGCGTCGCCGGCCGCCTGGCGGAGCAACCAGACGAGCGTCTCCATGAAGTTGTCCGGCTGCACCGGGCAGCCCGGGATGTTCACGATCGGGATCCCGCCCTGCGAGCGGAAGCCCCAGCCGAGGTAGTCGGCGAGACCCATGCAGCCTGTCGGATTGCCGGCCATGGCGTGGATGCCGCCGTATGCGGCGCAGGTGCCGATGGCGATCACCGCCCAGGCCTTGGGCGCGAGCCGATCGATCCACTCGTTGAGCGTGACCAGCTCCCCGGTCTTCGGATCGGTGCCGAACGAGCTCCAGTGACCGTCACCGTTGATGTGCTCGTTCGGGACCGAGCCCTCGAGCACGAAGACGAAGGGACCCAGCTCGCCGCGCTCCGCCTTCCGGAAGTGCTCGACGAAGTCGTCGCCGGTCTCGTACGCCAGCACCTTGTTGTGGAGGTGCACCCTGGGGATCCCGGGGATTGCGCCCATCAGGACATCCTCGATTGCAGGTTGGCTGGCGGCGGTCACCGACACCGTATCGCCGTCGCAGCTCATGCCTTCGGAGATCCACAGGATGTGAACCTCTTCGACTCCGGACTTGGTGGGTGGCATCTCTTGCTCTTCTCCTTCTCGCGTCGATCAGCAGATGCGCGGTAGCGGTTCGGCGAACGGCAGATCCAGGATCCGCCGGCCGGCGATCGGTGTTGTCAGATGGACGAGCTCCGGGTGGTCCGACGTGACGCGCCCGATCCGCGCCGCGTCGCGGCCCAGCGGGTGAGCGCGAAGGGCCGAGAGCGCTCGTTCGGCCTCCGCCTCGGGGACGAAGGCGACCAGCTTGCCCTCGTTGGCCACCAGGAAGGGATCGAGGCCGAGCAGCTCGCAGGCGCCGCGCACGACCTCCCGCACGGGGACGGCGCGCTCGTCCACCTCGATCCCCAAACGGCGGCGCTTCGCGATCTCGACCAGCGTGGCGGCGAGACCTCCGCGGGTCGGATCGCGCATCGCGTGGACGCCCGGGCAGTCGTCGAGCAGCGCCTCGGTCAGCTCCGAGAGGGGCGCGGTGTCGCTCTCGAGGTCGCCCTCGAGGTCGAGCCCCTCGCGGGCCGCCATGATCGCCATCCCGTGATCTCCGATCGTGCCCGAGACCAGGATCGCGTCGCCGGGACGGACCTCGGCGGACCCGAGCCGGCGCCCGGGAGGCACCCGGCCGACGCCCGAGGTGTTGATGAAGACGCCGTCGCCGTTGCCGCGCCCCACCACCTTGGTATCGCCCGTGACGATCGAGATGCCGGCGCGATCGGCGGCACGGCGCGCCGACGTCACCACCCGGCGGAGGTCGTCGAGCGGCAGGCCCTCCTCGAGGATGAACGCGAGCGAGAGCGCGATCGGCCGTGCGCCGCTGACCGCGAGATCGTTGACGGTCCCGTTCACCGCCAGCTCCCCGATGTCCCCGCCGGGGAAGAAGATCGGGCTGACCACATACGAGTCGGTGGTGAGCGCGATCCGTCCTCCGCCCTCGAAGGGCAGCAGGGCGGCGTCGTCGAGCGTGTCGAGCACCGGGTTGCCGAACACCGGCAAGATGAGCTCTTCGAGCAGCTGTCCGGTCAGGCGACCGCCGCTCCCGTGCCCGAGAAGCACGTGCTCGGTCCGATGGCTGGGGACCGGGCAGGCGCCGAAGGGGGACAGCGGGCTAGAGGACATCGTCCTCTCCCAGGGCGACGTGGGCCTGATCCCACAAGAGGTGGAGGAGGAGGGTGTGCGTCTCCTGGATGCGATGGATCGACCAGGACGGCACCACGAACACGTGATCGCAGAGGTCGACCATCCCGCCGCCGTCGCGGCCGGCGAATCCGACTGTGAGCAGACCGCGCTCGCGGGCGCGCCGGAGCGCGCGGTTGATGTTCGCGGAGGCGCCCGAGGTCGAGATGGCGAGGACCACGTCGTTGGCCTGCGCGGTCACGTCGAGCTGCTGCACGAACACCTGTGAGAAGTCGCGATCGTTTCCGATCGCGGTGAGCAACGCCGTGTCGCTCGGAAGCGAGATCGCCGGGAAGGCCCGGCGCTTCTCCATGATCGGGTGCTGAAACTCGACGGCGGCGTGCTGGGCGTCGCACGCGGAGCCGCCGTTGCCCATCGCCAGGAGACGTCCGCCCTCGGCGAGGCGAGACGCGAGCTCGTGGGCGCAGCGCTCCAGGTCGTCGGCGTGCTCCTGGAGGAAGCGCAGCTGCAGCTCAGCGCTCTCCTTCGACTTGCGGAGGATCGCGTCCCTCACGTCATCACCTCCAACCCGCGGCGGCCGTACTGGTAGTAGGCGGCGCAGGCGCCCTCGGCGGAGACCATGGTCGCGCCGAGCGGCGTGTTGGGGGTGCACTGATTCCCGAACGCGGGGCAGTCGCAAGGCTTCCGCTGGCCGCGGAGCACCTGCCCGCTGATGCAGATCTCCGGCTCCTCGGTGGTGATGTTCTCCACCTCGAAGAGCCGATCGGCGTCGTGCTCGCGGTACTCGTACGCGACCCGGTAGCCCGACTTGGCGATGGAGCCGACGCCACGCCACTTGCGATCGACGGTGTCGAAGACGCGGTCGATCAGCTCCTTCGCCGCTGCGTTCCCGTCGCGCGAGACCGTGCGTGCGTACTGGTTCTCGACCTCCGCCCGGCCGCGCTCGAGCTGGCCCACCGCCATCCGGATCCCGTCCAGGAGATCGATCGGCTCGAACCCGGTCACGACGATCGGGACGCGATAGCGGCGCGCAAGCGCCTCGTACGGTCGATACCCCATCACGGCGCACACGTGCCCCGGCCCGAGAAAGGCTTGAACCCGGTTGTCAGGAGCCTGCAGGATCGCGGCCATCGCCGGAGGAACCAGGACGTGGGACACCAGCATGGAGAAGTTCCGCACGCCGAGGCGCTTTGCCTGGAACAGGGTCATCGCGTTGGCCGGTGCGGTGGTCTCGAAACCGATCCCGAAGAACACCACGCGGCGCTCGGGATGGGTGCGCGCGATCTGGAGCGCGTCGAGCGGCGAGTAGACCACGCGAACGTCCGCGCCGTGCGCCTTCAGCGAGAGCAGATCGCCGTGGGATCCGGGGACGCGCAGCATGTCTCCGAAGGAAGTGAAGATGACGTCCTCCCTCGACGCGATCGCATGCGCGCGATCGATGGTCTCGAGGGCCGTGACGCAGACCGGACAGCCGGGTCCGTGCACCAGCTCGATCTCCTCGGGGAGCATGCGATCGAGCCCGTATCGGACGATCGAGTGGGTTTGACCGCCGCAGACCTCCATGATCACCCAGGGCCGAGTCACGCTCCGCCGGATGCGGTCGAGCAGACCGGCGGCGACCTCGGGATCGCGGTACTCGTCGAGATACCTCACGGCGCGACCTCGGCGGTCTGGCCGATGACCTCGAGCACCTCCCAGGCGCGCTCGGCCTCCTCACGATCGATCCTTGCGATCGCGAAGCCGACATGGACCAGCACGAAGTCGCCGACCTCGGCGTCGGGTTGGTAGTCGAGACAGACGTCGCGAATGATGCCGCCGAAGCGGACGCGGCCGAACCGCAGCCCATGCTTCTGGTGAAGCTCGATGATCTCTCCTGGGATGCCGAGACACATTCTTCGATCACGATTCGAGGCGCCGACCCGCGGCGTCAACGAGGCGTCTCGCTGCGTGGCGAGCATGCAGTAGCCAGATCGCTCCGTTGACAGCGCACCTCGTCGGCTCGCCATGCTGGACTCGTGCATGAGCTCGCCCTGATGGAGAGCCTCGTTACGACGGTCGAGGAGAACGTGGGAGCTGCGCGCGTGACTGCGGTGCGGCTAGAGGTTGGCAAGCTGGCTTGCGTCGCCCCGGAGGCGCTCCGGTTTTGCTTCGACGTCTGCGCGCAGGGGACGTGCCTCGAGGGCGCTCGGCTCGAGATCCTCGACCTTCCCGGCGAAGAGCTGCGTCTGAAAGACGTGGAGGTGATCTGACATGTGCGCGATCTGCGGCTGCGAAGGCGACCACGATCATGACCATCACCATCACCACGACCACCCGCATCCGCATCCCCAGGTGAAGCGGCTCGCGGTCGACCTGCTGGCGAAGAACGATCGCGCGGCCGAGCGAAACCGGGGGTGGCTGCGGTCGCGCGGGATCGCGGCGCTGAACCTGATGGGGACGCCCGGCGCGGGGAAGACGACGCTCCTCGAGCGGACGATCCGGAGGCTGTTCGCGGAGATGGCCATCGGCGTGCTCGAGGGAGACCAGGAGACGGACAGGGACGCAGCGCGTATCCGCGCCACCGGGGCGCCGGTCGTTCAGGTCAATACGGGGGCCGGCTGTCACCTGGACGCGGAGATGGTGTTCGCGGGTCTTGCGGAGCTGCCGCTGCCGTCCGGAGCCCTACTCATGATCGAGAACGTGGGCAACCTGGTGTGCCCGGCGATGTTCGATCTGGGAGAGCGGGCCAAGGTGGTGGTGATGTCGACGACGGAAGGCGAGGACAAGCCGCTCAAGTATCCTCACATGTTCCGTGCGGCCGATCTGCTGGTGATCAACAAGATCGATCTGGTCCCCCACCTCGAGATCGACCTCGACGCGCTGGTGGGGAACGCCAAGGAGATCAAGCCGGAGCTGGACGTGCTGCAGGTCTCCGCGACGCGCGACGTCGGGCTCGACGCCTGGTGCCGCTGGATCCGCGCGCGGGTTCCGGCGCGGAGGGAAATGCGGACGTGAGCAGCCCGGGCGAGAGGGCGCGAGCCCGAGAGGATGCCGATCGGATCGAGCGCTTACTCGAGGACGTGCAGACGCTGGTCGGACCGATCGCCTGGCCGCGGGTCGAGGAGCTGCTCGAGCGCGTGATGCGGTTTCACGGGGAGGCGATCGAGCGCGTGCTGGCGATCGGCGTCGACTCCTCGTCGGCGCCGGACCTCTTCCAGACGCGCCTGTGTGACGACGATCTGGCTGCCGGCCTGCTGCTGCTTCACGGGCTTCATCCGGCTCCGGCGACGAAGCGCATCGAGGACGCGCTCGACGAGGTTCGCCCGTACCTCTCCTCTCACGGGGGCGGCGTCGAGATGCTTGGCCTCGAGCCCGACGGGACCGCACGGCTCCGGCTGGTCGGAGGCTGTCACGGATGTCCGTCGTCGCAGGCGACGATCGAGGGCGCGATCGAGCGGGCGGTCGTCGAGGCGGCGCCGGAGGTGACGCGGGTGGCGGTGGAGGGGGAGGCCGAGGCTCCCGAGGCGCTGATCCGGATCGGGTCCCGAAAGGATTGGCGCACGCGCTGGTGGCCGCTCGAGGCGGACATCCCGGCCGGAGCCCGCCGCGCGCTGGTCGTGGAGGGCGTCCCGATCCTGGTGCTCAGCCTGGGCGAGGTTTTGGTCGCCTACCGGAACGCCTGCGCCGCCTGCGGAGCACCGCTCGACCAGGCCGCGCTGAGCGAGACCTCGAATCGAGTGCGCCTGCGGGGCCCGGTTCGACGTCGCGCGGGCGGGCCGCGGTCGGGGCGCGCATCTCGAGCCGTTTCCGCTCTTGGGCTCGGGCGGATCGGTGCGCGTCGCGCTTCCGGAGGCCGGGTGATCGGCATCCCCGCGCTCGCGCGTTACGCCCAACGAGGCGCGAAGGACGACGGGCCCACCGCCGGTGTCTGTGAGCTGTGCGGCGCTCTGCTCTCCGAGCCGCACGCGCACGTGGTCGATCTCGACCGCCGCGTGCTCGACTGTGCCTGTCGCGCCTGCGCCCTGCTCTTCGAGAAGCCGGGCGCAGCGAAGGGCCGCTACCGGACCGTCCCCGACCGCGTGCGCGTCGACCGGTCGTTCACGCTGAGCGAGTCGGCGTGGTCGAGCCTCCGCGTTCCGGTGCGGCTGGCGTTCCTGTTCTTCAACTCCTCGCTCGAGCGCTGGGTCGCGTTCTATCCCAGCCCGGCAGGCACGACCGAGTCGGAGCTGGCGCTGGAAGCGTTCGGCGAGGTCTTCGCCGCCAGCGCCCTGGTGGCGGCGGCGCAGCCGGACGTGGAGGCGATCCTGGTCTACGGCGAGCGCGGCGCCGAGACGCTCGACCACTGGCTGGTGCCGATCGACGTCTGCTACGACCTGGTGGCGCGGGTCCGCCGGAGCTTCGCCGGCTTCGACGGTGGACCGAAGCTCCGCGCCGACCTCGACATGTTCTTCGCGGCGCTCCGCGCCAGGAGCCGCGAGATCGATCGGAGCCGAGGGAGACCATGAGGTTCGAGCGGGCGCGGCAGCTCGCGGACGCGGTGCTGCTCGAGGGCTACGTGCTGTATCCATATCGAGCGTCCTCGGCGAAGAATCGGTTCCGGTGGACCTTCGGGGTGCTCGCGCCCAAGGCGTGGACCGAGGCCGGAGGCTGTGAGGCCTGGTGGATGGAGTCGGCCAGCCTGCTCGAGCCGGGTAGCCGCCTGCAACTCGAGCTGCGATTTCTTCAAGTACAGCGCCGGCGGGTGCTGAGCGGCGATCGGGACGTCGAGTCCATCGAGGTGGACGGCCGCCTGCTGATCCCCTTCGAGGAGGGGGTCGTCCATGAGCTCGACTTCGAGCACGAGGTCGGCGACGGAGAGCGCGCGATCCCGTTCGAGGTGGAGGGGGGAGAGGACCGCGAGGAGATCGAGAGCGTCGACGGTCGGATCCGCGCGCGGGTGATCCGCGAGCGCGCCTCGATCTCCGGGCGTGTCGTGATCCGAACCGCGCCCGCGCCGGCCGAGCGGCCGCTGCTGCACGTCCGCATCCGCGTCGAGAACACGACACCGGACGTGGACCTCCAGGCGCACCGCGAGGTGGTCGTGCTCCGGTCGCTGGTCTCCGCTCACCTGCTGATCGGCGCGGACGACGGGCGTTTCGTCTCGCTCCTGGATCCGCCGGAGTGGGCGCAGGCGGCGGTATCCCGGTGCAAGAATGTCCGCACGTTTCCGGTGCTCGTCGGCGATCCGGCGCGGAGCGACGTCCTCTTGTCGTCGCCGATCGTCCTCTACGACCACCCGCGGATCGCGCCCGAGAGCCCGGGCGACTTCTTCGATGCGACCGAGGTCGACGAGATGCTGGCGCTCCGCACGATGACGCTCACCGATGAAGAGAAGCGTCAGGCGCGGGCTACGGACCGAAGAGCGGCCGAGATTGTCGATCGGATCGAGGCGCTTCCTCCCGAGACGATGACGCGGCTGCACGGGGCGCTCCGCGAGCTCAGAAACGCCGAGATGGTGCCGCGCGCGCCTCGGCTCCGACCCGGGCTCCGCGTCCGCCTTCGCCCCGGGCACCGGCGAACCGACGCGCAGGATCTGCTCTACGCGGGCATGGTGGCGACGATCGAGGAGGTGAAGGTCGACATCGACGGCCAGCAGATCCTGGCGGTCACCATCGACGACGATCCGGCGGCCGAGCTGCACCGGTGGTACGGACGCTTCCACTACTACTATCCCGACGAGGTCGAGGCGATCGAGGAGGTCCGCACGTGAAACGGATCCTGGTCGCGGGCATCGGCAACGTCTTCAAGAACGACGACGCGTTCGGGGTCGAGGTGGCGAAGCGGCTGATGACGCGGGCGCCGCCGGCCCGCGTGGCCGACTTCGGGGTCCGCGGCGTCCACCTCGCGTACGAGCTCCTCGAGCCCCTCGATCTCCTCCTGGTCGCGGACGCCACCGCCCGCGGCGGCGCTCCCGGGACGCTCTACGTGATCGAGCCGGAGCTCGGCCAGGAGGCGGAGTCTGGCGATCCCCATGGGATGCAGCTGGCGTCCGTGTTTTCGATGCTGCGCGCCCTCGGCGGCGCGCCGCCCAGAGTGCTGATCGTCGGCTGCGAGCCCGAGGACGTCGACGACGGCATGGCTTTGAGCCCGAGGGTCGAGCGCGCGATTGAGCCGGCGGTCGAGCTCGTCCTCCAGATCCTCGAGCGGGAACAAGGAGACCAAGATGAAGCATAGGACCAACGGCGCGATCGAACGGTACCGATACGACGCGATGAGGCGTCACACACGAACCTCGCTCTGGCCGCTCGTCGGAGCGGTGGCGCTCATCGGTTTCATGGTGCTGCGCCGGTCCTGGCCCGACCTCCGGCGCTATCTCCGTATGAGCCGGATGTGAGCGAACCTCCCGCTTGACTGCGCATCGCGCTCATCCGATAGGGCGCGATGGCCAGAGGGCTCGCGCTTCTCCTCGCGATCGCGATCTTCGGTTGCGACCAAGCCGAGGAGGGATTGGACGCGGGTGTCACGGATGCCATCGCCTCGACCGACGCCGCGGAGCCCGACTCGGGCGTGACGCCGGACGCGGGCGTGGAGCCAGACTCGGGCGAGCCGCCGGACGCGGGCGACCTGCCGGACTCGGGCGTCGTCCCCGGCTTCGGTGATCCGTGCACGATCGGCGGCGTGACGCCGTGTCCCGGCGATCTGATCTGCCTGTCTCCCATCGGGAACGATGGCTTCTGCAGCGCGAATTGCCCGGTGCAGGGGCGCCGATGCCAGGGCACACCACCCGGGACCTACGCTGCCTGCGTGATTGGTGAGGCCGGCACCCCCAACGGGATGAAGGCCTGCGCTTTCCTCTGCGAGCTCAGCGGGATGACGTTCACGTGCCCGGGCACGCTCACCTGCGAGGCCCTCGAGGATCCACCCGGCAGCGGACAGCACCTCTGCCTGCCGTGAGTGGGATCTAGGAGCGTGTAGCGCGTAAGCGCTCACGCGAGCCCGGTCCGGGTCCCGGTCCCGGTCCGGGTCCCGATCTGAAGATGGCTGCCTTGAGTCAGACGCTCGCGACGGTCGCGAGCTTCGATCGGTAGAGCTTGAGCAGGTTGAGGGTGAGGCAGACGAGCGTCCACTCGGCTCGTACCTTGAAGAAGGAGCGGAGCGAGAACCGGCGGAATCCTCGTGCCCCTTTGATTTGTCCGAGCGCCGGTTCGACGATACTCTTCCTGCGGGCGTAGACCGCCTTGCCGTCGCGCGTTTGCAACTTGTCTCGCATTCGCTTGCGAGCGAGCGAGGCAAGCTTCAGGACTTCGAGGAAGAGCGCTTTCAGTGCCTCCAGGTGGACGAGCCGAAACTCGTTGATTGTCGTGAAGTGGGGATGACTTTCTCCAGCCAGCACCCGGAATGGAATGTCTTCAGCTCTACCTCATCGACGACGTCCAAGACGAAGTACGCGAGATGATTTTCTGGGAGCCAACCTCCAAGAACTTCTGCTGGTCAAAGTGGACGAGCTACCGCAAGCTAGCTTGCATGGTCACTTTCGATCACGAGAAGCTCGAGGTCTACCAGCTCGCCGTCGAGTATGCCGACTTCGCTGAAGAGATCGCACAAGAACTGCAACCCGGTCACGCTCACGTCCGCGATCAGCTTCGGCGGGCATCCGATTCCATCGTGAACAACACCGCCGAGGGCGCCGGAGAGTTCAATCCACCTGAGAAGGCTCGCTTCTACCGGATGGCACTTCGCTCTGGCACCGAAAGCGCCGCCTCACTCCACACCTGCTTGAGGCGCCGACTCCCCAACGAGCAGAAGGTCCAAGCCGCCAGAGCCAAGCTCAAAAGCGTTGTCGAGATGCTCACGCGCCTCATCAAGTCGATGAACGCACGCCGGGCTGCATGATCGCCATCGGGACCGGGACCGGGACCGGGACCCGGACCGGGCTCGCGGTAGCGCTACGCTCTACGCGCTCCTAGCGCGAGGCCTGACCGAGCTTCTGGAACCGCTGCAAGCAGATCTCGAGCTCCTTCGCGTCGGCGCGCATCGCACTCATCGTCGCGCAGCGCTTGAGGTCGACGCGGGCGTCGTGGTCGGGGAGGGCCTCGGCCTTCTCCTCGAGGAGCCGGGCGACGCGGGTGACGGCGCTCGGATTGGAGGGATCGGCGGCGAGCATCGCCCGCAGCGGCGCGGCCGGGTCGCTCTCGACCGGCGGCCTGGGCGGCGGCTTGGGCGTGGGATGCTTCGAGCGCGGCTCGACGGGCGGGCGCGCCGGCGGTTCGGCCGGCGGAGGCAGCGTCGCGGGCTCCGGCGGAGGTGGTTCGCGCTCGAGCTCGCGCGGGCGCACGGAGGGTGCCGGAGCCGGGGCGGGCGCCTCGGTGTTGCCGTCGATCGCGACCACCTCGACCGGCGTGGGCGAGAGCATGCGGTCGGTGACGATGGCTGTGATCGCGACGATCCCTGCGAGCAGGGCGGCGCCCGTCGGCCACCGCTTCGGCGTCGACACGAGCACCGCCGAGGTGGCCTCGGGGCGAGGCAGGACCGCGGTGTGTGCGGCCGGTGCCGGCGGCTCGAGGGCGCGGTCCAGGGCCTCCATCATCTCGAGGGCGCTCGAGTATCGCTCCTCCTTCTCGCGGTGGAGCGCGCGGAGGACCACGGCGTCCAGCTCGGGGCCGACCTCGCTGCGAAACCGGGAGGGGAGCGGCCGCGGCTCGACGGCGATCCTGTGGGTGACGGCGTACGGGCTGTTCTGATCCACCATCGGAACCGAGGTCACCGCGAGCGAGATCGGGAAGCCGTCCTGCCCGATCAGGAACGGCCTGCGGCTGGTGAGCATCTCGAACAGCAAGACGCCGAGGGCGTAGATGTCCGTTCGCTGATCGACGATCTCACCCATCAACTGCTCGGGAGACATGTAGGTCAGCGTGCCGAGCCGCCGCCCGATGGTGGTCTGATCGCTCTCCGGCAGCGCGATCTTGGCGATGCCGAAGTCGAGGATCTTCACGGTGGGCCCGCGCTCCCCCCGCGAGACCATCACGTTGGACGGTTTGAGATCGCGATGCACGATCGAGCGCGCGTGGGCGGCCTCCAGACCGCTGGCCACCTGCGAGACCACCGCCCGCACCTCCTCGATCGGACAGTGTCGCGTGGACTTGGCGAGGTCGTGGATCTCCTCGTAGAGGGTGCGCCCCTCCGCGAGCTCCATCGCGAGGAAGCGGTACCAGCCGTCGTTCCCCGACGTGATCGCGCGAGCGATGTTGGGATGATCGAGCGCCTCGAGGACCTTGGCCTCCCGGAGGAAGCGCTCCAGGACCATGGGCTTGTTCGCCAGCTCCTCGCGGAGAACCTTGATCGCGACCTTGTTCTGGGTGTGCTCGTCGAGGGCGAGCCACACCGTTCCGAAGGTTCCCTCGCCGAGCTTCTGCTCGAGCCGGAAGCGGCCACCGAACAGGACCAAGTCGCCATCATAGCGTAGCTACAACGCGGAGCTGATCCCGTATGTGGCAGCTCCGAGTCCCACCCCGGCGACCAGCGACAGCCAGAAGGCGAGCTCACTGTCGGGGAACAGCACCGATCCGATCGACCAGAGGGCGCCGCTGAGGGCGACGCTGTACCCGAGCGGCAGGAGGAGGAGCCCGCCGTTCGCGCACTCCGAGGAGCGCTCATGCGCCAGATCGCAGGTGCCGGCCAGGCGGGAGGTTCGCTGCTCGGTGCAGTCCGCGCCGACGCACGGCGTGACGACGTCCCGGTCCGGCGCCAGCCCGATCCCGACCGCAGAGATCGCGATCCCCACCGCCGCGATCGCCACGCCCCCGAAGAGCCCGACCTTCATCCGCGTTCGATCCGGCGCGACCGCTGGTGGTGGGATCCGGACCTCTACCGGCGTCTGCGGGCGGACCATCACGGCTTCGGTGAGCAGCTCCTCGTGGCGCTCCGGATCGCGGATCGAGACCCGGCGCGCCCCCGGGGCGAGGGCTTCGAGCCGCGTCGTACCCGGCCCCGTGATCCCCACCAGCGCGTCGTCGATCGCGATCTCGAGGCCGGCTCGGCCGCCGGCGATCGTGATCGCCCCTGCGGGCTCGGCGACTCCGTGCTCCGCGAAGGCCCCCGCGAAGTCGCCGGCGAGGAAGCGATCGAGCAGCTGGAGGAGCTCCGCGTCGTCGTCCAGGCGCGACGTCGTTCCCCGCGCGGTGATGACGCTCTCGAAGATCCGGTTCTCGACGGAGGCGACCGAACCGGCCGGCTCGTCGAGAGCGCGATCGATGATCTTCCCGGCGCGCTCGAGATCGACGAGGACCCCAGCGACCTCCACGGTTCCCTCCTTGGACTCCACCAGCGACATCACCAAAAGGAACATCGGCGCCTCGGCGGGGCGGGTCCGGCGCGCCTCCTCGACCCAGCAGGTGAGACGTCGATCGAGCTCGCACTCGAGCAGCCGCGAGGTGTCGATCCCGAGCTGCTCGGGAGAGCGGAGCTCGAGGCGCGAGCGGTGCTGGAGCGCTTCGGCGGCGACCCGGTACAGCCGTGTGGTGGCGATTGGGACGCGCACGCCCTTCGGCGTCATCTCCATCATCAAGAGTGGGGCGCGCTCGTCGACGTCGATGATGCGCGGCGACGGCTCTCCGATGAGCGCCAGGAGGAGGGCCGCCGCGATCATCTCCGCGCTCCGTGGAGGAGACGGCCGGAGGAGCTCGCCACGAAAACCTCACCCCACGGCGCCTGGAACGCGTCGAGGAGCGGTTCGGGAAAGCGGTAGCGAGCGAGGTTGCCGAGGCGCTGGATCGAGCCGCCGGGAAAGGTTCCTGCGTTGAAGACCTCGAAGATGCCGTCACGATCGCCGGCGATCGACACCGGGTTGCCGGAGAAGACGTCGGTCGAGGCGATCGCGTCGGGTGCATCTCTGAGACAGCGATCGAGGTAAGGCTCGGAGCAGACGTCGCCGGGCGCGTCGGTCGTCAGCTCCCAGGTCAGGCCTCGCTCGTTGTAGATGTTCTGGAGCGGACGTCCGCCGATCAGCACGTCGTCCGAGCACACCGCAAGCACCGAGGAGAGGAGGGGCTTCCTTCCCCCGTCGACCTCGTCGAAGAGGGACTGGCTCGACCGATCGATGATGATGCGCTGGGCGCGCGGCGGGGTGGAGAAGGGATTGAGATTGAAGAGCAGCCCCGCACATCCGGAGATGAACGTGCGCCCCCCGGCCGAGGAGATGCTCTTCAGCGGGCCGCCCGTGTAGGAGGGCTCGCAGGGGAGATTGTCGAACGACACGTCGGGCTCGGTCTCCTCGGTGGACGGATCGTCGAAGTCGATCTCGGCGGTCTGGAGCCTGTCACCATCGAGCACCAGGATCCGACCGTCGAAGGTCAGCATCGCGAAACGTCCGGGTCCGAGCGTGGACATGCGCCGCACGTCGCCCGCGTCGAGGTCGGGCTGCTCGATCAGCGTCGAGCCCAGGGGCTCGGTCCGTGCCAGGCTGGCGCTCCTCGGGTGCTCGACGGCGACGAGGAGCGAGCCGTCGCGGGGATTGGCCGCGACCGCGCTGATCGAATCGCGGGGCTCGAGCGGCGTGAGCCGGCGCTCCTCACCGCTGCCGTCGGCGCGCCGGACCTGGACGAGCCCGTTGACGTGGATGATCTCGACCTCGTCGCCGCGCACCACGAACCCGGCGACCCGTCCCGATCGCAGCGTCGGATCTCCGAACCTGGGGACGAACGACGTCGTGCCGGCGCGACGGAAGAAGACCTCGACCGGGACCTCGCCGGTCCACGCCACGGTGTGCCCGAACGCGGTCGATGCTCCGCCGATCGGTATGGTGGTCTGTGGGGGCTGGAATGCCTCCGTGATCTGGACCTCGCCGGTCCGATCGATCGCGACGCTGTGGCCACTGGCGAGCGTCATCCTCAGGCGTCCGTCCGGATCGGTCACGAACGGCCGGCACGTCTGTGGCGCCGTCTCGATCTCGACGAGCGCCGGCGGTGCGCGCGTGCTGGTCACCACCGCTCGATCGATCCGCGTCATCATCACGTGGGTGGCTTCGGTCTGGACGCACGCGACCAGAAAGCTCCCGACAGCGCCGACCGACCGCAGATCGCCCGGTGGGATCGGGATGACCGTGCCGTTCAGGGCGACGAGGTGGAGCGCGAAGGCACGCCAGTGCAGGCTGGTTCCGACGACCACTCCCGCCTGATCCTCGTCGTCCGCGCGCTCGGTCTGGGTGGGAGCGGCCGCGATCGCCGACTGCGGCGGAAGCCCCTCGAACACCACGAGCCCGGTGAGCGCGCCGAGCACCAACGCACCGTCCTCGAGGATCGTCGCGTCCTCGAACTGACGGCCGAGGAACAGGAGCTGCGGTGGCGTGAAGGTCTTGCACCCGAGGGGCGGGGCGCCCTCGCACAGCTCGCCGCGCGGAGTCCGCCGGTCAGCCTCGCCGAGCAAGAGCATCCGGCCGTCGGGGAGCGGGAGGACGTGACGCTGGCCGGGATCGATCTCTGCGCCCCCGATCCGATCGAGATCGAGATCGAGGACCTTGGTCTCGGTCCCGTCGCCCGACTGCGTGACGGCCCAGAACGTGTCGCGCCTGCTTCCGGCGGCCGAAAGGATCGTGTCGTCAAATGGGCTGTCGGCTCCCTCCCTCACCGTCCGCACCGTGCCGTCCACCTCGAAGACGACGGAGTGGTGCTCACCGAAGAGTCCGAGGGTGCCCGAGGAGGTGACCGCCACCTGCTCGTGCGGCCAGGAGGAGGGACCGTCCATCGGCTCGAAGCTGGGGAGCTGCCCCTCCGGGATCCGCTCGATACTTCGAGCACGCGCACGGACCGGAGAGACCGATCCGCAGGCGCGACACGATCACCTCCGGCTCCCCGTCGCCGGCGTGCTCCGCGAAGCGTGGAAGCGCGCAGAGATCGCCGTCCTGAACCACCTGAGGGGGCGAATAGGTCGAGCCGCCGCAGCGCCCGCACGCGCCGTAACCTGTCGCCTCCGCACGCTTCGGATCGTAGACGCGTAGGCGCGAGAGCAGGCCGCTCGAGAAGCTCTCGCCGTCGAGCGTGCGAAGGTCGCCGTCACGGATGAGGAGGAAGTGCGCCTCGGCGCCGGAGGGCCGCGAGAGGCTCGGCGGGGGCTCGCCCGCGAGGAACGTCTCGACCTGCAGGATCTCGCCCGAGCCCGAGGCGACCGCAGCGATCACGAGGTCATCCGGTCCGGCGTCTTCGAAGATCGGCGCCGTGATGCGATCGACGCAGCCGGCGCCGAGCGCGCAGGCCATGACCACCGGGAGCAGCCGCGCCTGCGACTTCAGCCGCGCTCGCTCCCCGCCGCGGCACTGCATCACGAAGGTCCGAGCTGCGGGGACCGATCCTCCGGCTCCGCCGCCGTCAGGGCCGCCGCGCGCGCCAGCAACGCGTGGAGGCCCTCGAGGTCATCGTGGTGGCCGAGCTCCGCCGGGACCTCGCCGTTCTGGATCGCGCCGAGGGCTCGACGAACCTGGAGCGCGCGCCGCTGAGCGTCGAGGAACGCCGGCCGCCCCCGCAGGAGATCGAACACCAGCAGGCCCAGCGCGTAGGCGTCGGTGCGCTGATCGATCCCCGCCCGCGCCATCTGCTCCGGAGCGGCGTAGAGCGGGGCCCCCTCGAATCCGAGGGTCGCGGTTCGGCTCGCCTCCAGCTGTCGCGCCACCCCGAAGTCCGCGATCTTCGGTCGTCCGTCTCGATCGAAGAGCACGTTGGAGGGCTTGAGATCGCGGTGGACGATCCCGTGCGCATGGACGTGGGCGAGCGCGTCGGCCAGCGCGCCCCAGGTGGCGCGGACCTCGTCGAGCTGCGGCGGCGGGGAGCGCATCAACCGATCGGAGAGGCTGCCGCCTTCGAGCAGCTCCATGACCAGGAAGCAGGTCGACTCGTCGTCCATGGTCCCATAGTCGAAGACGCGCGCGATGCCCGGGTGGCTGGAGAGCTGCTCCATGATCCGCGCTTCCTGGTGGAGCCGCCGCATCAAGCTGCGGTCCGACTCCACCAGCTCCGGCTTCAGCACCTTGACGGCGCGGGGCGAGCCCAGCTCGGGATGGCGGGCCCGGAAGACGATGCCCATCGAGCCGCTCCCAATCTCCTCCTCGAGCACGTAGCGTCCCAGGACGTCGCCGCGGGCCACCGGCGCGTCGCCTGCCCACCAGCGCTCCGCCTCCGCCAGCTCCGACCCGAGCTCCTCCGACAGGTACAGATCCTCGCGCGCGGCCAGGAGGTCCGCGAAGGCGGCGGCGCCGTTCGGTCCCTCGGGCTTCTCCACGTGCCGATGTCCGGACGCCTGATCGAGGTATTCGATGCGCCCGTCCTTCCTCACCGAGGCGATCACGAACGCATGCGGGACGCCGCACTCACACCGCCGCACGGCGATGAACGGATCGAGGAGGAGGCGCCGCGAGAAGTCCTGGGTGGCCAGGAACACCACGTCCGACGGCGGGGGCCGGAACACCACCAGGCTACGCCGCTCCGACTCGACGGCGCTGCCGTGCAGATCCTCCACCTCGAGCTCGAGCGAGCCGTCCCGGCGGGTGCGCTGGCCGACGGCGCGCAGCAGCGGGCGCCGCGTCAGAAAAGCGATCGCGGCGAGCAGTGTTCGCACCTCGCGGTCGACCTCGCCGACGATCGTCTCGGCCTTGGTGCCGTGGTGGAGCACTCCGTTTCTGAGCTCGACGATCCGATCGAGCGCGTCGCGACCCGACGGCTCGGAGCCGAAGAAGAAGTCCAGCAGCTCCGGCACGAACGGCTCGGCGGAGCGCTGGCCGATCGCGCGAGAGACCTCCCGCGCGATCGCGACCCACATCCCGAAGGAGAGCCGGCGATTCATCTCGCTCAGCTCCGCCTCGGCCCGATCGTTCTTTTCAGTGGAAGAGAGATAGTCCGCCATCGCCACCGCGGCCAGCATCCTGGCGATCGACTCTGCGAGCATGAAGCCGAGCAGCGTCTTCTCGGTCTTCTCGCGCGCGATCCGGAACGCGCGTAAGGATTGTCCGATCGGCTTCGGCAGCTTGCGCTCGAGACCGGCCAGCGTGGCGCTCTGGGTGCGGCGCTCGGCGGCGCGTCGGACCTCGTAGCGTGCTCGTGCCTCGTCGAGGACGCGGCGCGCCTCCTCGGCGTTCCTCGGCCTCGCCCGCGGATCGACGGCGAGCAGCGAGCGGAGCGCCCGCGCCAGCTCGGGCCCGACGTGCTCGCGGATCTCGTCGAGCGCCGTACCGATCGCGTTGTCGAAGCCGCCCACCGGGATCAGCGTCTCCTCGACCCGCCGCGGGAAGAGCCGGCGACCCAGGGCCAGCTCGGCGAGGAGGACCCCGGCGGCGAACAGAATCGGAGGCAGGCTCGGGCGCACGGCCGTCGGCGACCTCGGGGGCCGCGTAGCCGGCGGTTCCGAACCCCGAGACGGCGCTCCGCACGACGCCCGGGCTCGCCACGTCGAGCAGCACCGGGCCCCGGCCCTCGACGAACAGCACGTTGCGGCCGGACAGATCGCCGAGCACGCCGAAGTACCGGTGCACGGTCCCGATGCCGTCGACCAGCGCCCGCCCCAGCTCGACCAGCCGCGCCGGGTCGACGAGCGGTCCCGCCTGGATCTGTTCCATCCACGTCGGCGCGTCGACCTCCTCGAAGACGACGTACGGCCGCGCCGCGCCGCGCACCAGCACCTCCGCGTCGAGCACGCCGGCGAAGGCTGGGCTGGCGGCGCACGCGGTGATCCCGACCCGAAACTCGCGCCAGGCCGCGCCGTAGGGATCGACGCGATCGTCGTACCAGAGCTTCATCACCCCGAGCTGTCCGCTGGAGTTGATCACGCGATAGAGCTCGGCCTCGCCGCCGAAGTGGAGGTGGGTCTCGACGCGCCAAAGGCTGATCCGATCGCCGGGAGAGAGCGTCGGCTCGCGAGGCGTGCCGAGCGGCTTGCCCTCCACCTCAGGGATGTGAACCGGCGCCGGCGCCCCCGTCAGCTGCCGCTCGACTGCGCGCCGCCAGTCGGGATCGAGCATCGCCAGCATCTCGGCCTCGATCTCGGCGGGCGGACGCGCACGGAACACCGGGTCGCGCGCGACCATCGCGTCGACGAAGCGCGCCAGCTGCTCGTCGACGGCGGGCGCATATCGGCGTGTTGGAGGCGGGTCCTCCGAGACCCGGCGAAAGAGAATCCCGAGCAGCGCCTGGTGGTCATGGCCGAACGGAGGGTGTCCGGTCAGCAGCGCCGACAGCAGCGCGCCGGCCCGATACCCGGCGTCGTGCTGAGCGTTTCTTCCCTTCACCATGCCGGGCGAGAAGTAGCCAGGGTCGCCGCGGATCAACCCGCCGGCGGCCGTGGTGTAGACGGCGTCGTCGTCGTCGACGTACTCGACGGGGACGTCGAGCGCACAGGCGAACCTCTCCGGTGAGGCGGTCTCGGCGCGGACGCGATTGTGAGAGAAGTCGTCGAACCGGCGACCGATCGAGTGGAGCCAAGAGAGCGCGCGGAACGTGACGGTGACGACCGCGAGCGCGGCCTGCGGCGGCAATGTCAACCCGTCTTGCAGGCGCTCCGGGGTGGGAACCCGGCGCACGAAGGCGGTGTAGTCGGGGCCGAGGGGGAGCTCCGAGAAGAAGGGGACGAACAGGGCGGGCTTCTCGGCAATCAACCAGCGGAGCGCCTCGGCCCGGGCCTTCGCGTCGTAGTGGGCGGGCTCTCGGCGCCCGACGTGGACGACCACGGGCTCGCCCGCGAACACCGCGTCGTAGCTCATCATCCCTTCCGGCGTCTGGCCTCGCCATCCGATCGCCTCGAAGCCGGCGCGCTCGAGCTGCGTCTCGAGGGGCTCCGGCGCCCGCCGCGGGAGGGCGGCGCCGCCGGAGGAGTCGGTGACGTTCCAGCTGGGCTCGGTCCTCGCCTCCGCGGTCGGCGTCCCCGGGGCGACCGAAGTGTTGGTGGCCTCGACGTCGAAGTCCTCGAGCGCGTCCAGGTCCGGCGAAGTGACCGCTCCCGGGATCGGGCTGGCGGTGGTGAGGGTCGACTCGTCGAGCGCCGGACTGCCGGTATGCGTGGCCTCCTCGAACGGCTCCGAACGGGCCGCCTCGAACAGCGCCGCCTGCAGCATCACGGTCTCGCCGGCGCCTTCGAGCTCCGGCTCGAGCTCGAGGTCGACGTCGTCGCCCGGCGCCGGCTCTGGCGGCGCCGCGGGCGGCGGTTCCGGCGGAGCCTCCTCCTTCTTGCCGAACCAGCGCGAGAACGCCGAGCCGACTGTGCCGAGCACGCTCTTTCGGTCCCTCGGGAGCGGCGCGGGCGAAGGCCGCGCACCCGGCTCCTCCCGCGGGAGCCCGCTGCGCGGCCGGATCGCGGGCTGGGCCGGGAGCGTCGGAGGCGCCTCGGCGCTCGACGATGAAGGGGGTGGCGGAGGCGCGCTGGCGGGCCGGGCGGACTTCGCGACCGGCGGGCGCTCGAACGCGCCGGTGTCCGCCTCCGAGGCGCGGCTCCTGGTCGGCGCGGGCAGCGACGGGCTCCGCTTCGCCACCTTCTGCTTCTGCTTCTTGTCGACGTCGCCGAAGCCGAGGAGGTCCAGCTCGCCCAGGACCTGGCTGGCACTTCGGGGTCGCGCCTCCGGATCCTTCTCGAGCATCCACATCAGGAGATCGGAGAGCTCCGGCTGGATCGGATCGACCAGCCCCACCGGCGGAACCGCGTCTTCCTGGACGATCCGCATCAACACCGCCACCGGCGAGTCGGCGTGGAAGGGCGGGCGGCCGGTGAGCGCGGCGTAGATCGTCGAGGCGAGCGAGAACAGAATCGCTCCGCCCGTCGACGTGCCTCCCCTGCGCCTGCTCGGGCGACATGAACCCGGGTGTCCCGTAGAATCGCGCCCGTCCGCGTGAGCGCGCGGGAGCCCGCGTGCCTCGCCACTCCGAAGTCGATCAGCTTGACCAGACCGTCGCGGGCGTCCGGGAGGAAGATGTTGGAGGGCTTGAGATCACGATGGACGATGTCGAGCGCGTGCACGCGGTCGAGCGCCGACAGCACCGAGCGAAAGATCCAGATGGCGTCCCGCACCCCGATCGCACCGCCCGCCTTCTTCATGCGCGCGTCGAGGGCCAGCTCGCCGGCCCACTCGATGATCAGGAACGGCCGCTCGTCGAGACGTCCGGCGTCGAAGAGCCGGACCACGTTCGGGTGATCGATGCGCGCGAGGAGCTGCGCCTCCCGCTCGAGCCGCTCCGCGACCGCAGCGTTCGCCGTGAGCTCGGGACGGAGCACCTTCGCCACCGCCCGCCCGCCCGCGACCGCGTGACGGACGGTGAACGTCTCGCACATCCCGCCCTCACCGAGAGGAGCCACCACCTCCCACGTCCCGAGCCGTGAGCCGGCGCCAATCGGAATGGTGCGCTGCGAGAGCACGAGGCGTGATTCTGCCACGAGGAGCGGCCGCGAGCGGGATTCCCGTCATGGCGCCGCGAAACCCCGAAACGCGATGGAGAACAGCCGACTGAGACGCCGAGAACGGATGCCCAGCGACGCGCAGCAGGACTACCGAGGGAAGTCTTCGTAGTCACCGGCCCGGTCGTCGCCGGGGAAGGCGGCGGCGTGGTCGTTGCGGGCGCAGGCGATGATCGCGGCCTGCGACTCGAAGTCGTGGCAGGTGATCCCGTTGGCGGCGAGCACCGCCGCGGCGGCGAGCACCTCGGCGGGCTCGAACAGGATCAGGCCGCCGTGGGCGTAGAGGGAGCCCTCGCGCAGCGCGAGGATCCGGGCCTCGTCGAGCGGGACCTTCGCGTTGGCCAGCGCCCGCGCCTTCAGCGCCGAGAGCGCGGGGGCGGAGCTCTCCCCGGCGGAGCCCACGTGATCGCCGTAGTGGCCGGCGCCCGAGCGGACGGCGCCGGAGCGATCGAGATCCTCGACGTCGAGCCGCCTGCGCGGGCGCTCGACCCCGGCGTTCCGATCCGGCGGGCGGATCCAAAGACCGAGGCGTGCGCCGACGCGCTTCATCCACTCCATGGTGACGTCAGCTCTTCTGATCGAGCGCTTCGACCTGCTTCGCCTTCCCCTCGAGCTCGGCAATCCAGGGCTCGCGGACCTGCGACGGGTTGATGTGCTTGAGGTGCGCCCGGGCCGCCTCAATCGTGGCCTTGGCCCGCGCCACGTCCTTCTTCGCGAGCAGAAGATCGATCTTGGTGGAGAAGAGGCGGACCTTGCGGCCGCCGTAGCCGAGCTTGAGCGCGCGGTCAATCGACGTCAGCCCGCGGTCGAGCTCGCCCTTCTTCAGGTAGACCATCGCGAGGCGCCAGGGATGATTGAAGTCCTTCGGCTGCGCCTTCTCCGACGCCGTCAGCATGGTAATGGCGTCGTCGTATCGCCCGAGACGGAGGTAGGCCTCCACCCGGTGATACTCGAAGGTGGCGCGGGCCTCGGGCGTCTTGGCCGCCTTCGCGGCGCTCTCGAGCATGGTCACCCAGCGGCCGACGGTGGCCTCGGCCCGGGCCTTGTCGCCGAGCTCATCGTAGAGGTCGACCATCGTCGCCAGGTAGGCCGCGCAATCATCGACCGCGAGCAGGGGGTTGTCGTCGCGCACGCCCTTCTGCAGGCGGGCGCCGACCTTCGCGAGGATCGCGTCGCGCTCCGTCTTGTCGGTGATCGCCGAGGCGCAGTCGGCGACCATCGCCACCGAGTCGAGCCCCTGCGCCGAGTCCTCGACGGCGTCGAGATACGGCGTCACCTCGCGGGCGCAGGCCTTCGGATCGGTCCGGTAGAGCGACTCGACCAGGCCGTTCACGATCCGGCTCTTCGTCTTCGGATCGAGCTTCTCGTTCTTGAGCGCCTCCTGGAAGATCTTGTGCGCCTGGTCATAGCTCTTGCTCTGGAGCGCCAGCTGCCCCCGGTGGAGCGAGTCCCCGTCGTTCTTGGCGGCCTCGCTGAAGAACGCGGCCATCTCCTGGCTGGTGCCCGAGCCGGTCCAGCGCGCCACCACCTTCTCGGTCGCGGGATCGACGACGAAGTACGTGGGGATGCCGCCACCGGGCGGGAAGGCCTCGAAGAACGGGCCGTTGCGGGGCTCGTCGAAGTTCATCGCCAGCCACGTCATCCTGTCCTTGAGCGCGACGACCGGCGCCTCGTTGAGCACGTAGTTGGTCATCGACAGGCACGTGTGGCACCAGGTGGCCCAGACGTCGACGGCCACCATCTGCTTCTTCGCGAGGGCCGTCTTCTTGGCCCGGCTCCAGTCGTCCTGGATCCAGGCGATGCCGGAGTTGCCGTGCGCCGGTGAGGTGGCCAGCAGAGCGAGCAGCGGGAGCATTCTGACTGTCGTAGTGCCGAGTCCCGACCTCGGTCAAGGTTCACTGGGCGTCGGCCGCGCCGTCGCCGCGCGGATCTGCGGCTCCCACCCGGGTTCCATCCGGAAGCACCTCGATCGCGGTGGCGTTGCCCCACGCCTCCTGCTCGACCAGTCGATGGCCCAGCTCGACCAACTCGCGGCGGATGCGCTCGGGCAGCGCGTTCGGCTCCACGCGTGTCTCGTCGGGGAGCCACTGCATGTGAACGCGCGGCGCTGCGACCGCGGTCGCCAGATCCATGTCGCGGTCGATCACGTTCGTGATGATCTGCAGAACCGTGGTGATGATCGTGGAGCCGCCGGGCGACCCGAGCGCCAGCCGGACCTGATCGTTCTGAAGAACGATGGTCGGCGTCATCGACGACAGCGGGATCTTGCCCGGCGCGATGCTGTTCGCCTCGCCGCCCACCAGGCCGAACGCGTTGGGCGCGCCGGGCGCGGCCGAGAAGTCGTCCATCTCGTTGTTGAGCAGGATGCCGGTCCTGGGCACCACCACCGTCGATCCGAAGGACGTGTTCACGGTTTGCGTCAGCGTCACCACGTTGCCCTGTGCGTCGATCACCGTCAGGTGCGTGGTCTCCTTCGACTCGGCGCGGGCGTTCTTGAGCATCTTCGGCGTCTCGATCCCGTTCGGCTTCCCGGCCGTGATCGTCTTGGAGCTCGACGCCTTCGCCGGGTCGATCGTCTGATAGCGCGCCTCCAGGTAGGCGCGGTCGAGCAGGCCGGGCAGCGGGATGTCGACGAACGCGGGATCGCCCATGAACACCGCGCGATCCGCATAGGCGCGCCGCATGATCTCGATCAGCACGTGGGTGTCGGCCGAGCTCCGCTGCGGCTTTCGTCCCCGCTTGTCCCCGTCGATCTCGAGCATCGTCAGCATCTGCAGCAGGTGGGTCCCGCCCGACGACGGCGGCGGCATGGTCACGACGGTGTGGTCCCGATACTTCCCCACCAGCGGCTCGCGAAACCGAACCTTGAACCCCTGGAGATCCGACAGCGCCAGGAGCCCGCCCAGCCGCTGACTCTCCCGCGCGATCGCCCGCGCCGAGTAGCCGTGCGTGAAGTCGCGGGCGCCGCGCCGCTTGAGACGCCGGAGCGTCTGCGCGAGGTCGGGCTGCTTGAGCCGCTCGCCCACCGGGTACGGCTCACCGTTCTTGAGGAACGCCTTGGCGGCGGCCTCGTTCTCCCGCAGGACCTCCAGGCGCTCCGCCGAGGACAGATGGAAGCTGGGCGTCACCAGGAAGCCGTCCTCCGCCAGCGAGAATCGCGGGATCGAGGACGTCCTCCAGCCGAAGGCGCCCGAAGCGCTTCTGCGCCACGTCGAGCCCGGGCACCATCCCTGGGACGGCGACCGCGCGAATCCCGTCGGTGGAGGCCTTCGGATCGACCTCGCCCTTGGTCAGGTACATGTCGCGGGACGCGCCCTTCGGCGCCAGCTCGCGGTAGTCGACCACCGTCGTCCTCTTGTGCTTCGCGTCGTAGAAGAGGAGGAAGCCGCCGCCGCCGACGCCGGCCGAGAACGGCTCCACCACCGCGAGCGCATAGGCGGTCGCGATCGCCGCGTCCATCGCGTTCCCGCCGCGGTTGAGGACCGCGATCCCGGCGCGCGACGCCTCGGGATGCGCGCTGACCACCACACCGCGCTTGCCGCGGGCGACGTTCGCCGGCGGTACCTCGGCCTGCGCCGGTACCGCGACGAGCAGCGAGGCGAGGGCCAAAGCTTGACGCCATCGCGCGGTCGTCCGATGGGAGACGGGGTTGGCGCCGGTGGACGAGAGACCGCTTCGCTTTCTGGACACCAAAGCGGAGAACTTCACCGTATTGCTCGATAGCCTGGCGAGCGAGCCGAGGCTAGCCCTGGATACGGAGTCGGATCCCTACCACCGCTACTTCGAGAAGGTGTGCCTGCTCCAGATCTCGAGCCCGACCGCAGATTACGTCTTCGATCCTTTGGACTTCGGCATGCCCGAGCCGATGCGGCGCCTGCTGTCCGACTCGGGCCGCCTGCTGGTCCTGCACGGCGCCGACTACGACGTGCGCGCGCTCAAGAAGGCCTTCCACCTGGATCTGGGCCGTCTGTTCGACACGTCGATCGCGGCCCAGATGCTCGGTCTCGAGGCGATCGGCCTCAAGGCGCTCCTCGAGCGGGAGCTGGGCGTCGTCATCGACAAGGGCGAGCAGCGCTCCGACTGGGCGCAGCGTCCCCTCAGCCGCGCGCAGCTCGAGTACGCACGGCAGGACGTCTCGCACCTGCTGTTGCTCGGCGAGCGCATGCGGGCCCACCTCGAAGCGGCCGGCCGCCTCGCCTGGGTCGAGGAGGAGTGCGCGCTGCTCCGCACGCGCGAGCCGGCGGAGAAGGTCTTCGATCCCGAGGAGTGGCGGAGCCTCAAGGGCGCCAAAGTGTTGGGGCCCAACGGCCGGAAGGTGCTCAGGGCCGCCTTCATCTGGCGGGAGCAGACGGCGCAGGCCGAGGATGTGCCCCCGTTTCGAGTGCTGCGCAACGACATGCTGCTCCGCCTGGCGCAGTGGCTGGAGCGCGACCGACGGCAGGCGCATCGTCTCGAACGGATACGTTTCCTTCCGGTGCGCCCCGATCTCGAGGCGCTGTCGGCGGCGGTGGTCGCAGGGCTCGAGGGTCCGGATCCGGGCGCGGGCAAGCTCGTGAAACCTGCGCGCAAGGACCCGCTCCCCCTCGACAAGGAAGCCCGCAGCCGGCTCGATCGTTTGCGGAGCGGGCGGGCGGACTGGGCGGCGGCCCTCAAAATCGATGCGGGCTTCTTGATCTCCGGGACAGTCCTGAGGCGATGTGCCGCGAGCAATCCAAAAAATGTCAATGAGCTCGCACAGATAGAAGGTATGACCGACTGGCGGATCGAAGCGCTCGGCGACCGGATTCTGGAGGCGCTCCGGTTATGATCGCGCGTCGATCGGTGATAGCGTCGCCGGCCGATGTGGTGAGGGATCACCCGTCGTCCGCCCGAGTGAAGGCAATGAAATACGTGACCCAACTTTCCGGAATTCTGTCTCTGTTCATCGCCACGTCCGCGTTGGCCCAAGATCCGAAGACGACGGATCCCGCCGACGCCACCCCGCCCGTGAAGAGCGGACCGGTCATCGAGGACACCGACTATGCGATCAAGCTCCGCAACCTGGAGGAGCGCGTCAACGACCTGAAGGAGCGGATCTTTCGGAGCAAGGCCCGGCTGATCCTCCTCCGTGAGACCGTCCTCAACGGCGTGATCTCCGGGGCCAAGGCCCACATCGTCCATCGAAACGAGATGGGCAGCTCCTTCTCCCTCGAGCAGATGAGCTACTCGCTCGACGGCGCGCCGCTCTTCAACAAGACCGACACCGAGGGCGGCCTCGATGATCAAGAGGAGATCGAGCTGTTCAACGGGAGCATCGTCCCGGGAAACCACAACATCTCCGTCTACCTTCTGTACCGCGGTAATGGCTACGGCGTGTTCAGCTACCTCAAGGGCTACACGTTCAAGATCAAGTCGAGCTACGCGTTCACCGCCGAGGAAGGAAAGATCACGACGGTCAAGGTCGTCGGGTACGAGCAGGGCGGCTTCACCACCGACCTGAAGGATCGGCCCGCGGTCCGCTACGACGTCGAGGTCAAGCAGGACATGCCCGATCAGCCGGCAGCGACCGAAGGCCAAGAGGAACAGACCAAATGACCAGGCTTCGCTGGCTCATCGCGGCGTCGGTCCTGCTGGGGACGGCGCCCGCGAGCGCGCAGGAGATCAGCTTCGACAAGGCGACCCAGCTCGCCAACGAGGTCGACTCCGAGATCGCAGTGATGCAGCGCGATCTCGACGTGGTGGAGAAGGGCTACGGCGCGCCGGTCCCCACCGAGGTCACCAAGGTCGACCGCCGCCTCCGCGAGGGCGAGATCCACTTCCTGCTCAACGACTACCTGCGTGCGTCGATCGTGCTGCTCGACGTCGTCGAGGACGAGGCCAACAAGAGCCACCCCCGCTACGACGATTGCGTGTTCCTGCTCGCGGAGTCGCTCCGCAAGTCGAAGAACTACAGCGGCGCCCGCAGGAACTACGAGGAGATCCTCCCGCGCGCCAGCGGGGATCGGCTGAAGGACGTGGTCCTCGGTCTCCTCGAGATCGCGAACGCCACCAACCACTACGAGGACGTCGATCGCTACATCGGCCGCCTGCGTCAGGCCGGCACGCTGTCGCGCCCCGACGTCGATTACATCTACGGCAAGATGCTGTTCCGCAGCGCCTCGAACGATCCGTCCCAGATCCAGCGGGCCCTCGAGGTCTTTCGTGGAGTGCCGGCTGGCTCGAGCGTGTCGGGCCCCGCGAGCTACTACGCGGGCGTGGCGCTGGTCCGGCTGGGTCGATACGAGGACGCGATCACGCAGTTCCAGGACACGATCGCGAAGGGGAAGGGCAACGCGCAGCTCCTCGAGCTGGCGAACCTCTCGCTGGGGCGCCTCTACCAGGAGCTCGGACAGATCTCGAAGAGCACCGACGCGTACCAGGAGATCTCGCAGAACTCGCCGTACTTCTCGGACATGCTCTACGAGGTCGCCTGGGCGCACGTGACCTCTGCGAACAAGGCCACCCAGGAGGCGGAGCAGAAGCAGGAGTTCCTCCGCGCGCTGCAGGCGCTCGAGCTGTTGATGGCCGCTTCGCCGACCTCGCGCCTCTATCCGGAGGCGCGCATTCTGCAAGGTAACCTGCAGATTCGCCTCGGCGCGCCCGAGACCGCCTACGACACCTTCCAGACCATCGTCGATCGCTTCGGCGGCGCCCGGGACAAGCTGGCCGAGCTCCGGGTGCACGGCGATCCGCGCGAGTTCTTCGACCAGCTGATGAGCCGCGATCTGGACGCCGTGATGGCGACCAGCATCCTACCGCCGCTCGCGGTCAGCTGGGCGCTCGAGGAGCAGGACATGGGTCGCGCCGTCGCGATGCAGCAGGACCTCGACGCCAGCTCCAAGTACCTCAAGGAGTCCCGCGAGCTGGTGGAGATGCTCAGCGACGCGCTGATCGGGGAGCAGAAGTATCGCATGGTGCCGGGCCTGGCGCGGGCGCGGGCCAAGGCGCTCTCGATCGAGAACCGGATCATCGCGGTGGACGATCGGCTGCGCTCGATCGAGCGGCGCGCGCTGCTCGCCTACCTCTCGGAGGGCGACCGGGCCAAGATCGCGGAGATCGATGGCCGCGCCGACGCGCTGGAGAAGGAGCTCGACGCGCTGCCGATGTCCGACACCGACGTCGAGGCCAACCGCGAGAAGATCAAGGAGAGCTACCTCGAGACCAGCCGCCACGCCTACCGGCTCACCTATCGAGTGGGAGCGATGCGGGCCCAGCTGGTGGCGGTCGAGCTCTGGCTGGGCCAGAACCGCGAGCACCTGACGGCCGACGCCATCCGGCTGACGCAGTCGCGGATCAAGGCCTCGCGCGCGGAGGTCACGGAGCTCGAGGAGGCGCTCGACGCGCTCCAGAGCGAGATCCGCCGCGCCACCATGATGGCGGAGTCGGACGCGGGTCGAACCCGGGCGATGCGCACGCGCGATCAGCTCGAGGGCGTGCTCGCCGAGGAGACCGCGCTGCTCCACGGGCGGCGCGCGGCGGCCCCCGGCGATCTCCAGGGCCTGTTCGCGCGGCTCGATCAGCAGCGCGGCGGGCTGGCCAAGATCGGTGAGAACCTGGCGCGGCTCCAGACCTCGCTCGACGCACAGGTTCGAGACCGCGTCGACGAGATCCGCAAGGAGATCGCCGTCGAGGTCAACCGGATGGGGCAGTACGAGACCGAGCAGGGCGAGCTGTCGCAGGAGACCGACCGTCTCCTCGGGCCGGTCGCGTCGCGAACGCTCGAGTCCGTGGGGGAGCAGTTCCGCGATCTGGTGCTGCGCGCAGACGTCGGGATCATCGATGTGGCCTGGGCGCGCAAGCAGGTGGAGACCGAGAAGGTCAACGCTCTGATCAAGGAACAAAGGGAGCGGACGCAGGAGCTCGAGGAAGAGTTCTCGGACGTCTTGAAGGACTAGAGCAGTGAAGAGCAACAAGCTGCTGATGCCGCTGGCCATCCTCGCGCTCGTCGCGGCGTCTCCAGGCGCGTCCTTCGCGCAGGAGCCGGACGTGGACGAGGCGCCCGCCGAGACCAAGGCCCCCGATCTCCCCGAGACGGATACGGCCACCGACACCGAGGCCGAATCGGACGCGCCGGCGGAAGGGCCGGGGTCGCGGATCTCCCAGGCCGAGGCCGCACCGGCCGCGCCGCCCACCGTCGACGAGATCGAGAAGGCCACCACGTACGAGCAGCAGCTCGAGCTGCTCTCGCGCGACCTGTCCTACTTCAGCGAGGGGGCCGAGACCTTCTCCGAGGACATGAGGGATCTCATCAAGCTCAAGTACAACGAGCAGAAGGATCGGCTGGCGGCGCAGTACGACCGGCAGATCGAGGAGCTCGAGGCGGAGGAGCGAGGCCGGCGGCTGGAGGCGATCGCGCGCTTCGAGGAGTTCCTGAAGAAGTACCCGGAGGATCCGCGGTACACGCCCGACGCCATGTTCCGGCTGGCCGAGCTCTACTTCGAGAAGTCGAGCGACGATTACCTCTTGGCGAGCCGCGCCTTCGAGAAGGAGCTGACCAAGTTCGAGCGGGGCGAGCGGCCCGACGAGCCCCAGCCGGCCGAGCCCAGCTACGAGCAGACGATCGGGATGCACAAGGAGCTGCTCTCCCGCTTCCCCAACTACCGGCTCGCGGACGCGGCGCGCTATCTGCTCGGCTACTGCTACGCAGAGCAGGGGCAGATGGAGGAGGCGCTCGCCGCCTATCAGGAGCTGGTCCAGCATCACCCGGAGAGCAAGTTCCTGGCCGAGGTCTGGACGCGCATCGGCGAGATCTACTTCGACGGCAACGATAACGAGTCCCTCGAGAAGGCGATCGATGCCTACAAGCGGGTGGAGCAGTTCCCGGACTCGCCGTACTACGACAAGGCGCTCTACAAGATCGCCTGGACCTACTACCGGCTCGATCGCTACGACGAGGCGGTCAAGTCCTTCATCGAGCTGGTCGACTATGCCGACGCCCAGAAGGCGAAGACCGGAATCTCCGGCTCCGAGCTGCGGACGGAGGCCATCCAGTACATCGCGATTTCGCTGGCCGACGAGAACTGGGGCGGCCTCGACCGCGCCAAGACGGTGCTGACGCCGCTCGAGTCGAAGGACTACACGGGCGAGCTCTGGAAGCGCTACGGCGAGATCCTGTACGACCAGACCCGCTACGAGCAGGCGATCCAGGTGCTCGCCTACTCGATCGAGAAGTATCCGACGGCGCGCCACAACCCGGAGGCGCAGGAGAAGATCGTCCGCGCTTACGAGCAGCGCCGCGACTTCGACGGTGCCACCGCCGCCCGCGAGCGGCTGGTGAAGAACTTCAGCGCCGGCTCGCCGTGGTACGAGGCCAACAAGGGCGATCCGGAGGCGATCGCGAACGCCGAGGGCCTCACCGAGCGCTCGCTCTACACGGCGGCGATCTTCCGCCACCAGCAGGCGCAGGCGTACAAGGCGCAGGCGAAGAACGACGAGGCGGCCCGCAGCTATCTGGCCGCGGCCGAGGCGTACGAGAACTACCTGGCGCGCTTCCCGGACTCGAAGAACGCCTACGACTTCGAGTTCTTCCTCGCCGAGTGTCTCTACTACTCGGGCGACTTCGCCCGGGCGGCGGCGCAGTACGACAAGGTTCGCGACAGCAAGGTCGACAACAAGCACATCGAGGCGGCGGCGCTCTCCTCGGTCATCACGTACGAGAAGGAGATCGAGGATCAGGTCGCCCAGGGCAAGATTCCGAAGCTCGAGGTCCTCACCGCCGACAAGCGGCAGGGCAAGGTCACGGCCAAGCCGCTCGGGCCGAGCTATCAGAAGCTGGTGGAGTCCTCGGACCGATTCACCACGCTGCTCCCGAAGAGCGAGCGGGCGCCGGCGATCGCGTACCGGGCGGCCGAGGTCTACTACAAGCACGATCAGCTGGACGAGGCCCGCAAGCGCTTCCAGAAGATCGTGTCCGACTATCCGGGCACGGACGTGGCGCGGTACTCGGCCAACCTGATCATCGAGAGCTACCTGGCCGTCGAGGACTGGGCCAACGTCGAGAAGGCCTCCAAGGCGCTCAAGGAGACGGTGGCGTCGGCGCAGGGTGGCAACGCGAAGGAGCGGGAGAAGTTCACCGAGGAGATGGACAAGTTCCGGCTGGGCGCCCAGTTCAAGCTGGCGCAGCAGTACGACACGGACGGCAAGTTCGAGGAGGCGGCGGACGCCTACGTCCGCATCGTCAACGAGAACCCGAAGCACGAGTTCGCGGACAAG
Organism: uncultured delta proteobacterium; assembly: GCA_963803435.1. Lineage (GTDB taxonomy): Bacteria > Myxococcota > Kuafuiibacteriia > Kuafuiibacteriales > Kuafuiibacteriaceae > CAWDML01. The sequence continues at coordinate 212,363 of CAWDML010000004.1, forward strand.
GCGCTCTACAACGCGGCGGTCGCGTACGCGAAGGTGAAGCGCTTCGACACCGCGTCGAAGATGTACAAGCGGATCTACGAGGAGTATCCGAAGTCGGATCTGGCGCCGCGTGCCCTGTTCCAGGAGGGCATCAACGCGGAGAAGAGCTTCGACTTCCAGGCCGCCATCGACGCCTACAGCAAGCTCAACGATCGCTACCCGAACTCCGACAAGCGTCCGGACGCGCTCTACAACGTCGCGGTGGTGCTGGAGAACATGCAGGAGTACGGGCGGGCGGCGTCTGCATACAAGCAGTATGCGGAGTCCTTCACCAAGCGTGAGGACGCGGGCGAGATGTATTTCCGCTCCGCGCTCGTCTACGAGAAGATGAAGGCGTGGCCGCAGATGATCGACACGCTGGGGTCGTTCATCAAGCGCTACAACACCGTCTCGAAGCAGAAGGAGCGCGTGGTCGAGGCCTTCCAGAAGATCGGTGAAGCGGAGATGGCGCGCGACAAGGAGAAGGCGGCCCTGACGGCCTTCAAGCAGTGCGTCGGCGAGTTCACCAAGCGCCACCTGGCGATCGGCGACAAGGCGGGCGCCAACGCGGCGGCCTGCTCGCTCCAGATCGCCGAGGCGAAGTTCCGCGACTACGACGACATCGAGATCACCGGCACCGGCCCGAAGCTGGTGAAGGCGCTGCAGAAGAAGGCGCAGGCCCAGCGCGACGTGGAGAAGGCGTACGGCGAGGTCTTCAAGTACAAGCGTGTCGAAGAGACGCTCGCGGCCTCCTACCGGATCGGCTACAGCTATGAGCGCTTCGCGGAGGCGCTGTTCTCGGCGCCGGTCCCTCCGGAGTTCAAGGGCAAGCAGGAGCTCGAGGACGAGTACCGCGCGCAGCTCGAGGACAAGGCGGCCGTGCTCGAGCGCAAGGCGGAGACCGCCTACCGCAAGGCGTACGAGGAGGCGAAGCGCACCCGCGTCACCAACGAGTGGACGCAGCGGATCCTGGAGGGCCTGAACAAGTACGCGAAGGAAGAGTTCCCCATCCAGAAGCGCGGCAAGTCGCTGATGCAGACGTACACCATCACCGGCAACGCGCTGGATGATCTGGGGGCGCGGCCCGCGAGCGGCGAGAAGCCCGGGGCGACGAACACCGTCACAGCGCCGGGCGGCGCACGGACGGCGGAGAAGAAAGAGTGATGCGCCGAACCTCGATCCTCTGCGCGGCGCTGATCGCGTCGTGCGCCACGCCGACCAGCCAGGAGACCCCGCCGGTACCGACGGGCACCGCCACGCCGCCGGTCGCGAAGGACGACCAGGCGGCGGACAAGGAAGCGCCCGGGGACCAGCCCGCCCCCGGCGCCGACGCTACCGACGCGGCGGCGGCGGCCATGCTCCCGCAGCACGAGCCGAGCCCCAGCGCCAAGAAGGAGCTGATGGTCGGGCTCAAGCTGTCGGGCTCGAACCCGCAGGGCGCGCTCGACAAGTTCCTGGCGGCGGTGAACGCCGATCCGAAGTTCGCGGCGGCCCACTACAACGCGGGGGTGATGTACGAGCGAATGGGGCAGTACAAGAGCGCCGAGAGCGCGTATCGCGCCGCGATCAAGGCGAGCCCCCAATACTTGGCCGCGGTGGAGAACCTGGCGAACCTGGCGGTGCGCGAGGGCAAGCCGTCAGAGGCGGAGCAGACGCTCCTCCAGTCGATCCGCGACAACCCGGGCGATCTCGGGCTCCGCAACCGGCTGACGTCGGTGTGGCTCGCCAGCGGCAAGGTCGACCAGGCGGAGAAGGAGTCGAAGAAGATCCTCAAGTCGGACGAGCGCAACGTGGGCGCGTTGCTGAACCTCGGGGCGGTCTACTACCGGCGCGGGCAGTTCGAGCTCGCCACGACCGTGCTGAGCCGCGCGCAGGAGATCGACTCCGGGGAGGCGAAGGTCTGGAGCAACCTGGGCTTCGTCTACCTCGCGCAGGACAAGCGTTCGGAGGCGGTGGAGGCGTTCAAGCGCGCCACCGAGCTCCGCGACGATCTGCCCGAGGCGCTCAACAACCTGGGCGCCCTGTTCGTGGAGACCCACGACTACGAGGCGGCCATCGATTCGCTCCGGCGGGCCATCGCCCTGTTTCCCGACTTCGTGAATGCGTACGTGAACCTCGGGAATGCCTACAAAGGGAACAAGCAGTACAAGGACGCCGAAGCCGCCTACAAGAAGGCCCAGAGCCTCGACCCCGACCAGCACGCCATACTTTACAACCTGGGCGTGCTGCACCTCGACAACCAGCTCGACTCGGTCGACCGGCTCGAGCGGTGGAACGTTGCCAGGAAGTACCTGGAAGACTACCTCGCCAAGGAGAAGGACGTTCCCGTGGAGGAGAAGCGGCGCGTGCAGGCCTACATCACCGAGGCGGATTGGGGCCTCAAGCACGAGCAGCAGAAGATCAAGGCCGAGGAGCGCCAGAAGCTGCGGGAGGCCAAGCGGAAGGCGGTCGAGGCAGAGAAGGCCAAGGCGGCCGAGGGCGGCGGCGACGCCCCGGGCGGCGCCAAGCAAGGTGACAAGAAGGACGCTGCGAAGGACGAAGCCCCTCCGGGCGGAAAGAAGTGAGTGAGCGTGATGATCCGACGAACGCTGACCATTGGACTTCTATTGATCGGGCTGGCCTCGATCGCGGTCACAGCCGAGGCGCAGGGCAAGAAGCCCCGGCGGGTCATCCGCATCCAGGAGACGCGGATCGAGGGGCGTATTCAGAAGCCCCAGGCTTTCTACATCCTCCAGCGATCGAACCTGAACTTCGAGGGGCTCGAGTTGAAAAACAGCTTCGTGCCGAAGATCATCAAGTCCGTCGACCAGGCGCCCTTCTGAAAGATGGGAACCCGATCGACGCCGCGAGTGACTGAAGAACTGACATGAGCGCATCCAACAAGAACGAGCCTGCCGGCCCGAAGGTCCTGAGGATCGGCATCGTCCAGCGGGGCAAGATCATCGACGAGCGCGAGCTGAAGCGGCGGGAGACCGTCTCGATCGGCACGCACCAGAAGGCGATGTTTCAGGTCCAGTCGGATGCGCTGCCCCGCAGCTTCGACCTCTTCGACTACGACGGGAAGAAGTACTACGTCCGCTTCACCGACAAGATGGACGGGCGCATCCAGCTCGAGGGGACCAAGGTCCAGAACTTCCCGGAGCTCGAGGCGCAGGGGAAGGTGGTCCAGCGCAACGACTCCAAGGCGGTCGAGCTGTCGGACGAGAGCCGCGGCAAGGTGGTCATCGGCGACGTCACCGTCCTCTTCCAGTTCAAGGCCGCGCTCCCGGCGCCGGTGCGGCCGGTGCTCCCCGCCGACGTGCGGGGCTCGCTGCTCCAGAACATCGACGCGCAGTTCACCGGCATCTTCGTCGCGGTGGCGGTGCTCCAGATCTCGATCGTCACCTACGCGCGCTCGCTCCCCTATGTGGAGCCCACGTCGATCGAGGAGATCGATCAGTCCTACCAGCGCATGATCATGCCGGATCGTCCGCCGGAGCCTCCGAAGGACGCGATCGCCGAGGATGGCGCGGGCAAGGAGGAGGAGAAGAAGGACGACGAGCCCAAGAAGGCCTCCAAGGCCAAGAAGGGCGACGGCAACAAGCGCAAGGTCGACGAGGAAGCGGCGGCGCGCGCCCGCAAGGAGGCGATCCGCAAGCAAGTGGCCGGCAAGGGCCTCCTCAAGGTGCTCGGCGCCAAGGGCAGCGGCCGCGACGGCGGTGCGCTCAACGACGTCTTCAACGACGGCGGCGAGGTCGGGAACCTGGGCGACGCGTTCTCAGGGATCCAGGGCGTCGACATCGCCAGCGGCGGTGGCGAGGCGGGGACCCGCGGCGGCGGCTCCGGCGAGGGCGTCGGGATCGGCGCGCTCGGTACCGAGGGCGGCGGCAGCTTCAAGACCGGCGAGAAGACCGAGGTCGCGGTCAAGGGACAGGCCCAAGCCCAGGCCCCCGAGGTGGACGGCGAGCTCTCCCAGGCCGAGATCTCCCGGGTCATGCGGCGCCAGCTCAACGCGCTCCGCGACTGCTACGAGCGGGCGCTCAAGCGAAATCGCAAGCTGGCCGGCAAGCTGATCATCCGCTTCGAGATCCTCGAGAGCGGGCGAACCTCCAACATCGAGTTCGAGGACACCAGCCTCAACAGCCCCGATGTACGGGAGTGTATCGAGAAGCGCGCCAAGTACTGGCGGTTCCCACGTCCCGAGGGCGGCAGCGTCTTCGTGGCCTATCCGATCGTCTTCACCCCCGCCGGTTAGCAACAGTTGCGGGAGGGCCCAGGGGACGTGGCGTGTTAGAAAAGCCACTGCGCGCATGCGGTGGAATCGCCGAGAGCTTCTGAAGGGCAGCCTCCTGTTGGCCGCCGGCGCGCCGCTCCTCGCGGGGGCGGGGCCCTCGGACCTCAGGATCGGCCAGATCAAGACCGGCGGGAACTGGGATCCCCGGCCCAACGCCCTACGCCGCGTGCTCTGGGAGGTCTCGCAGCGGACCAGCATCGAGGTCGACCTGGAGACGGTGCCGCTCGAGCCCCACGACCCGAACATCTTCCGCTTCCCACTGCTCTACTGGGGCGGCTCCGGAGGCTTCCCGCCGATCTCGGAGGACGCGGTTCGTCTGCTCCGGCGCCACCTCACTTACGGCGGGATGCTGATCGCCGACAGCGCCGACGCGGATCCAGGCGGCGCGTTCGACACCTCCATGCGCCGGGAGCTGGGCCGTGTCTTCCCTCGGGTCGAGCTGACGCGGATCCCGAACGAGCACGTGATCTACAAGTCCTTCTATCTGGTCGACCACCAGGCCGGTCGAATCCTCCGCGCGCCGTACCTCGAGGGCGTGCTGCTGGAGAAGCGCTACGCGGTGGCGTACTGCCAGAACGATCTCGCCGGCGCCTGGTCGCGCGACAGCTTCGGCCGCTGGGAGTACGAGGTCACGCCGGGCGGCGAGACCCAGCGAGAGATGGCGTTCAGGCTCGGTATCAACCTGGTGATGTACGCGCTCTGCCTCGACTACAAGGACGATCTGGTGCACGCGCCCTTCATCCTGAAGCGGCGGAACTGAGGAGCGGAGCGTGTCGGATCTGCTCACGCTGATCATCAAGCTCCTCGCGCCCGACGCCGGCGTGGGCGCTTACAACGACTGGACGCTGGTCTCCAACGGGACGCTCTCCACTTCGGTGCTCTTCGCGATCTCGGCGATCCTGCTGGTGGCGGTGATGATCGGCTCGGTCGGTCTCATGCGGCTGCCCTGGCGCCGGCGGCTGCCGCTCATGTTGCTGCGTCTGCTGGCGGCGGTGTGGGTGCTCGCGCTGGTCGCGAAGCCGGCGATCGAGCTGCGCGCGGTCTCGCGGGTCCGCACGCGGGTGGCGCTGTTGGCGGACGCGTCCCGGTCGATGTCGATCGCGACGCCCCACGGAACCCGCGCCGAGGCGGTGACCGACCACCTGGAGCGGAACCGGGCCAAGCTGGAGGCGCTCTCCGAGCGCGCCGTGATCGAGCCGATGCTGTTCGGCGAGCGCGTCCACCCGCTCGAGAAGATGCCGGATCCGATCCCGACGGAGGAGGGCCACACGGACCTCCTGCGGGCGCTCAACGAGGTCTCCTGGCAGTCCTCGGGGCGGGAGCTGGGCGCGGTCATCCTCTACTCGGACGGCACCGACACCGAGGGGCTGACGGTCGAGGCGGCCCGGCGTAAGGCCGCCAAGCTGGGCGCCCCCATCTATGCGGTCGGCTTCTCTCGAGAGGCCTCCGCGCCCGATCTCGCGGTGCGCCGGTTGATCGCCGACGACTTCGCGTTCGTCCACAACACGGTCACGCTCGACGCCGAGCTGGAGCAGCGAGGCCTCGACGTCGGCAGCGTCATGGTGACGCTCAAGAAGGACGGCACGGTCCTCCAGACCAAGGAGGCGAAGTTCGAGGACGGGCGCGCCCGCGTCTCATTCGAGTTCAAGCCGCGAAAGATCGGCAAGCAGGTCTACCAGGTGAGTGTCCCCGTCCAGTCGGGCGAGGTGGTCGAGACCAACAACGCGAAGAGCCTGGTGCTCAAGGTGATCCGCGATCGGATCCGCGTGCTCCAGGTGGCCGGCCGGCCCTCCTGGGACGAGCGCTACCTGCGCGAGTTTCTCAAGCGCAACCCGAACGTCGATCTGATCTCGTTCTTCATCCTTCGCTCCACCACCGATCTCCAGAAGGCCCGCAACGAGGAGCTGGCGCTGATCCCCTTCCCGGTGAACGATCTGTTCACGACCGAGCTGAGCAGTTTCGACGTCGTGATCTATCAGAACTTCAGCTACCGGCCCTACCGGATGGCGCACTACCTCCGGAACGTGCGCGACTACGTGATGAAGGGCGGGAGCTTCCTCATGATCGGCGGCGATGCCTCGTTCGAGGACGGCTGGTACGCGAGCACGCCGATCAGCGAGATCCTGCCGGTTCAGCTCGGCGGCGCGATGGCCTGGGACGGCGCCGACTACCGCCCCCGCCTCACCAAGGAGGGCCGCCGTCATCCGATCACGCGCATCGGTGAGCCCGGCGAGCCGCCCGAGGCCCCGTTCGGCCGCCTCCCACCCCTGGCTGGCTTCAACTCGTCGCTCGGCCTGGCGCCGAACGCGCAGGCGCTCCTGGTGCACCCGAGCTTGCCGGGCAACCCGCCGGTGGTCTCGATCCGTGAGGCGGGCGCAGGCCGAAGCATGGCGGTCGCCACCGACAGCCTCTGGTTCTGGCGGTTCCCGGCCGTCGCCAGCGGCGGCGCCGGGCGCGAGTTCGATCGCTTCTGGAGCAACGCACTCCGCTGGCTCATCCGCGACCCCGAGCTCGCCCGCGTCCGCCTGCGGTCCGAGCACTCCGTCGTCCTCCTCGGTGACCCGGTCGGCGCCGAGGTCACCGTCCTCGGGCCCGATTACCGCGGCCTCCCGGGCGCCACGGTCGACGCCAATCTCTTCGAGGTCGGTAGCCGCCGCAGCGTCGCGAGCAAGGAGATCATCACCGGCGCCGAGGGCACGGCGGTGGTGGTCTTCGACGGCATCCCCGCCGGAACGTACGAGGTCCGCGTCCGCGCGCAGGCGGCCGGCGAGAAGATCGGTCGGGCCAAGGAGCCGGTGATCGTCGAGGCCTCCGACGTGGAGCTCCAGGTGACGTTCCCCCAGCCCGAGATCATGGCGGCCCTCGCCGAGGCCTCGGGCGGGCAGTACATCGACATCGGTGACCCGCTCCCGGACATCGAGATCAAGGACGCTCGCCGCGTAGAGGTCGATCGCACCCGCAGGATCCCGATCTGGGACTCGTTCGCCGCCTTCGGGGGGCTCTTGATCCTGGCCGCCATCGAGTGGTGGTTGCGGCGGCGCTCCGGCCTGCTATGACAGCGGCACGCCGGGTGCATCGATCGTCGGCATGGCAACGAAGAAGAAGACGACGCGCAAGAAGTGGGTGCAGAACGTTCAGCAGAGCTCGAACGCGATGGACCTGGAGCAGGGCATTTTCAAGGGGAGCCCCGAGGAGATCGCAGCCTCGCTCAAGCGATCGGTCATGAAGAGCAAGCGCACGAAAGGGACGAAGTTCCAGTCGGCGATGTCGATGTTGAACCTCCACATCAATCGCAGCGGCAAGAACCTCTCCGCGACCGACCGGCGGCGACTGGAGAAGGCCAAGCACGAGCTGCGCGTGGTCTTCGGCAAGGAGTGATCACGGCTCCGACGACTGGTTGAACTTCGCCGCCATCGAGCGGACCCAGGCCCGAGGCGTGAATCGGACGCCGGCGACGCCGATGCGGTTGGCGGCGCCGTGAACGACCAGCACCTGACCGCGCATCATCGCGCGATAGGCGTGCGTGGCTACGTCGGCGGCCGAGGCGACCCCGCTGCGCTGGAAGAGGCGTGTCTTGTCGTTGCCCGCCCGCGCAGCGAACTCGGTCGCGGTGGCGCCGGGGCAGTGACACGTCACCGATACGCCCGTTCCGCGCAGCTCGTGGGCGAGTGCCTCGCTGAACGAGATTACGAAGCTCTTGGTGGCGTAGTACGTGGCCATGTACGGCCCGGGCTGGAAGCCGGCCGTCGAGGCGATGTGGAGGATCCGGCCGCGTTTGCGCTCGACCATCGGTCGCGCGAACAGGTGGGTCAGCGCGACCAGCGAGGTGACGTTGACGTTGATCATGTCGATCTCGCGATCGAGCTCGAGGTCGAGGAACGCGCCGTTGGAGCCGAAGCCGGCGTTGAGGATGAGGAAGTCGACCGCCAGACGCTTGGCGGAGCACGCCTCGAAGACCGCCGCCGGCGCTTCGGATCGGCTGAGATCGGCGGGCACTACGTGCGCCGTGATCCCGTGACTTTTGGCCAGTCGCTCGGCCACCGCCTCGAGCTTCGACTCCTGTCTCGCCACCAGGACGACGTCGTGCCCGTCCTTCGCGAGGAGCTCTGCAAGCTGCTCACCGAGGCCCGAGGAGGCGCCGGTGACCAGTCCAATCCGCTTCTCCATCGGCCGACACTTCCCGCCGAGCGACCTCGAGTCAACCGGGAGGCGTCTCCCCGAGTGGCCGTTCGATCAGTCGCAGGACGGACACTCCCAAGCGCTGCAGGTGGTGTCGCCGGTGCCGCACTGGGCCCCTCCGGGCGGCGGGAGAAAGCCGCTGATGTAACGGTCGGTGACGCAGGTCCGCTCGCACCTCACCGTGACGGGCGAGTCGTCGAGGGGCCCGGTCTGGAAGCCGCAGAACTTGGTCTGGACCTCGTGGACCACCAGGTCGGCGCAGATCGGTTGGGCCGTGATCGCGGACGTATCCGTCACGCCTTCGTCGACCTCGCCTTCGTCCATTCCACCGCACCCGACGGCTGTCGCGCCGAGCAACCCGAGCACCAGCAGAGAGCGAAGCAAGAGTGATTTCATGTAGACCTCCTCGCCCTTCCAGAGGGCTGACGAGGGATATGGAGAGGCGCTCGATGATCTGACATCTCTGTTCTATCGTGGCGGGGTGAGCGCGAGCTTGCGGCTGCCCCTCGCCCTGGGCGGCGACCTCGACGACGCGAGGCGGACGCGCACGAAGGCGGCGCTCCGGTTCGGGCTGGGGCTCACGGAAGACGAGGTCGAGCGGCTCCTCGCGCTCGGTACCTTCGAGCTCGAGCTGCGGCCGATGGCCGATCTTCAGCGACAGCGCTTGCTCGCCGGCCTCGAAGGGATGGTCTGGCTGGCGGCGGCTCCGATCAACCACGAGGCATGCCCCAAGCACTCGCGCCTCTCCACCCACGAGATCTGTCCGCGCTGCGGCGGCCGGACCTGCGGCGCGTGCCGCCACCTGACGAAGCGCGGGTCTGTCCGGACTGCACGAGACGGTTGAATCGCAGCAGGACCTTCCGGAACGCACGGATCACCGTGCTGATGCTGGTGCTCCTGACGGTGATCCTGACGACCTGGCGGAGCCGCCGCGCGATCACGAGCTGGGAGCAGCCGGTGCTGGTGGTGCTCCATCCCTTTGCGGTGGACTCCGATCCCGAGACGGCGGCCTACGTGGCCGGGCTGGACGCGCGCCGGTTCGAGCCGGCCGCGCGGTTTCTCCGTGAGCAGGCCGCGCGCTACGGGATCGAGCGCGATCCGCTGGTCCAGATCGAGCTGGGGCCGGCGCACCAGGAGGCGCCGCCGCTCCCGGCGAGCGAACCGTCGCTCCTCGACGCCGTCCTCTTCAGCTTGAGGCTTCGCTGGTGGTCCCATCGCTTCGAGTCCGACGCCGAGCTGCCTCCCGCGAACGTCCGCCTGTACGTGCTGTACCACCGCCCCGAGCCGGGCGCGGTCCTCGAGCACTCGATCGGGCTCGAGCAGGGGCACGTTGGGATCGTCCACGCCTTCGCGGGGGAGCCGCTCGAGCCGCACAACGACGTCGTGATCGTCCACGAGCTCCTCCACACCGCCGGAGCCACCGATAAGAGCCGGTCCGAAAACCTCCGGACCGCTCGGCGTTTCCTGTTTCGCTCGTTCTGCTCATTCGCTATTCAAAGCGGCCGTTGTTGCATCGTGCTCGATCGAGTGTTCTGCGAGTGGAAACGCATTGAGCCGTTACTCCCGAAGCGAGGTCCAAGGCCGCGGGGAGGTCGCCCGCGGGTTGCGGATCGCGTCGTGATGGCAGGTATCGTCTATCGCCTTCGGACAGGGTGCCAGTGGAAGGCCCTGCCGCGCGAGTTCAGCTCCGGTTCGACGTGCCACAGTCGATTCGCGGCATGGTGCGCAGCAGGGATCTTCACCGCGATCTTCGCTGAGCTGCTGCGGTACTACGACAGGAGGCGCGGCATACAGTGGAAGTGGACTTCACTCGACAGCGCGATCGTCAAGGCTCCGGACGGATACGCCGATCCGCAGCGAACCCCGGCGCGTCCCCAGGCGCAGGCCGAGATCATGGCGGGCATGATCCCGATCGACGACGACGAGATGGTCCTGGCTCGGGATCTCGGCGAATGCGTGGTCGGTGCAAAGACCGCGGAGGAGATCGGCTGGAGGTGAGGATCGGGAGCGAACGACGGATCTTTCGCTCGAAAAGGGTCTGAACACCGCGTTTTCCTCGATCTTCGAAGGATCCGTCCACCCGTGACGATCGGCAGGAGTTGACGAAGCCGGGCCTCTCGGCGAAGACCGCCAGATCTTGAACCACGCCGCCCCACCGAATCGCCGCGAGGACATTCGTAACTTCGCGATCATCGCGCACATCGATCACGGCAAGACCACGCTCGTCGACGCCATGCTTTCGCAGGCGGGCGTGTTCCGCGAGAACGAAACGCGGGTGGAGCGCGTCCTCGACAGCAACGATCAGGAGCGCGAGCGCGGCATCACGATCCTGGCCAAGAACACCGCGATCTCCTACCGCGGCGTCAAGCTCAACATCCTGGACACGCCCGGCCATGCCGACTTCGGCGGCGAGGTCGAGCGCGTGCTCACGATGGCCGACGGCGTGCTGCTCCTGGTCGACGCCGCCGAGGGGCCGCTGCCCCAGACACGCTTCGTCCTCTCCAAGGCGTTCGAGTCGAAGCTCAAGCCGATCGTCGTCATCAACAAGATCGATCGTCCCGACGCGCGGCCCCACGAGGTGCTCGACGAGGTCTACGATCTCTTCATCGATCTGGGCGCGGAGGATCTCGACTTTCCGGTCATCTATGCCGTCGGACGCGACGGTGTCGCCAAGTCCTCGCTGGAGGACGACTCCCAGAACCTGAGACCGCTCTTCGAGGCGATCCTCGCGCACATCCCCACGCCGGAGGACCGGCGGGGCTTCCCGCTGCAGATGCTGATCTCGAACACCGAGTACGACGACTACGTGGGCCGGATCGCGATCGGCCGGATCGTCTCCGGCGCGATCGGCCGTAATCAGGATCTGTTCGCGCTGGGCAAGGCCGGCGATCGGAAGTCGGCCCGCGTGATGCGGCTGTACGTGTTCGACGGCCTCAAGCGGAAGGAGGTCGATCGGGCGGAGTCCGGCGACATCGTGGCGGTCGCGGGCGTCGATGCGATCGAGATCGGAGACACGCTGGTCGCCGACGAGGAGACCCGGCCGCTGCCGCGCATCCTGGTCGATCCGCCGACGCTCCGGATGTTCTTCGTGGTGAACAACTCGCCGTTCGCCGGACGCGAAGGGCGTTACGTGACGTCGCGTCAGATCCGCGAGCGCCTGCTCAAGGCGGCGATGCAGAACGTCTCCATCAAGGTGAGCGACGGCGAGACGCCCGACCAGTTCGAGGTGGCGGGCCGCGGCGAGCTCCAGCTGGCGGTGCTGGTGGAGACGATGCGGCGCGAGGGCTTCGAGGTCTCGCTCTCCAAGCCGGAGGTGCTCACCAAGGAGATCGACGGCAAGCTCCACGAGCCGATGGAGAAGCTCGTCGTCGACATTCCCGACGACTACATCGGCGTGGTCACCGAGAAGCTGGCCTCGCGGCGCGGCGCCATGGAGAAGATGGACCACATCGGCGGCGACCGCGTGCGGATGACCTTCCGGATCCCCTCGCGCGGGCTGATCGGCTTTCGCTCGGAGTTCCTCACCGACACGCGCGGCACCGGCATCGTGAACGCGCTCTTCGACGGCTGGTCCCCCCACGCGGGAGCGGTGGCGCGGCGACCGAACGGCGCGCTGGTGTCGGATCGCGTCGGAAGGGCCACCACCTACGCGCTGTTCCACATGCAGCCGCGCGGGCGGCTGTTCATCGCGCCGACCACCGAGGTCTACGAGGGGATGGTCGTCGGCGAGCACTCTCGGGAGAACGACCTCGAGGTCAACATCTGCCGGGAGAAGAAGCTCACCAACATTCGGGCGGCCGGGAAGGACGAGGCCCTCATCCTTTCGCCCCCGAAGCAGATGAGCCTCGAGGCGGCCATCGAGTGGATCGACGAGGACGAGCTGGTCGAGGTGACGCCGACCTCGATCCGGCTCCGCAAGAAGATCCTGCGGGCGGCGTTCCGGCCCAAGCGGACGCGCGAGAGAGATTGACTTGACCCTTCCCGATTGCTGCTGCACGTCGCGTTCATGGTCACCGCGACCGCCTGTGCGAACATCGCTCTGATCAAGTACTGGGGAAAGCGGGAGGTGCGGGAGAACATCCCCGCCGCCGGATCGATCTCGCTGACGCTGGACGCGCTCCGGACCGTCACGAGGGTCGAGCTGACCCAGGGCTCCGATCGCCTGACGCTGGACGGGCGCCCCGTCGAGGGGAAGGCGCTGGCGCGGATCACGCGCTTCGCCGATCGGGTTCGGTCTGCCGCCGGGCGGCAGGATCGCGTCGCCGTCGACAGCACGAACACGTTCCCGACCGCGGCCGGCCTGGCCTCGAGCGCATCAGCCTTTGCGGCCCTGGCGCTGGCCGTGACGCGGGCGTTCGGCCAGGATCTCTCTCCGGAGGCGCTCTCGATCCTGGCGCGCCAGGGCTCCGGGAGCGCGGCCCGCTCGATCTTCGGCGGCTACGTCCGGATGACCGACGGAGACGACGCGCACGCCTATCCGCTCGAGGGGATCGCGCTCGAGCTGGGGGCCGCGATCGCGGTGGCGCGGGCCTCGGAGAAGGAGATCGGCTCGACGGACGGCATGGAGCACACGCGGCTGACCAGCCCGTACCACCAGGCGTGGATCGACACGGTGAACCGCGACCTGGATGCCGGTGAGGCGGCGCTCCGCGCCGGAGCGATCGATCGGCTGGCCGAGCTGGTCGAGGGCAATTGCCTGGCGATGCACGCCAACGCGATGGCCGCTCGACCGGGCATCCTGTACTTCAAGGCGCCGACGCTGTGGGCGATCGACCAGGTGCGGCGGATGCGCGCCGAGGGGACGCCGGTGTTCTTCACGATCGACGCTGGCCCGCACGTGGTGGCGTTCGCGCCGCCCGCGCACCTCGAGGCCGTCGCGGCGCGGCTCGCGAAGCACCCGGAGATCGCCGAAGTGATCACCTCCCGGCCGGGTGAAGGTGCACGGGTGGAGGCGCGGCCGTGATCGTCTCCGCGCCCGGGAAGGTCATGCTCCTAGGGGACTACGGCGTGCTCGAGGGCGGACGTGCGATCGTGGCGGCCGTGAACCGGCGCGCGATCGGGCGGGTCGTGCCGGAGGGACGAAGCTCGCCGGTCGTCGAGGCGGTCCTCGCGCGGGCGCGCCGGACCGAGCTGCAGGTCGAGATCGATACCAGCTCGTTCTACGACGGTGAGCTCAAGCTGGGGCTCGGCTCGTCGTCGGCGGTCTCGGTGGTGACGGCGGCGCTGGCCACCGGACGCGGCGATCAGCGCACGCTCTCGATCGCGATCGAGGGCCACCGTGACGCCAACGAGGGTCGCGGCAGCGGTGTCGACGTGGCCGCCTCCTTTCACGGCGGTGTCATCGCGACGCGACGTCAGCCGGCGGACGTGGTCGTGCTGCCGGCGCGCCTCCCCGGGCTTCATCTGTCCGTGCTGTTCACCGAGCGGAGCGCTTCGACCAAGGATCTGGTGGCCGCCTGCACCGCGTCGCGCGACTGGCTCCGCTGGGCGAACGTGCTTCGCGAGCTCACCGAGCGCGGGATCGAGGCCTGGATACAGAAGGACAGCGCGCGGTTCCTCCCGCTGGTGGCCGAGTATGCGTTGGCGATGGCCGCTCTCGGGGAGAGCGCCGGGGTTTCAATCATGACCGAGGAGCTGGACGCGATCGTGCGTCTGGCCTCGGAGGCCGGCGGTGCGGCCAAGCCGAGCGGCGCGGGCGGCGGCGACATCGCGGTGCTGTGGGCCCGAGATCCGGAGATCGCGGAGCGTGTGGCGGAAAAGACGGGCCTGGTGCGGCTCGATCTCGAGATCGATCCGCACGGGCTTCGCCTGCAATCACTGCGGAGCGCTTGACCCTCTGCCGATCGGGCCATACCTACCATCCGATGCGGAGAGTCACCGTGCTGGCCGTGCTGCTCCTGGCGGGCTGTGGCGTCCAGTCGATCCCGAAGGCGCACAACGACGTCGAGGCCTCCTGGGCCGAGGTTCAGAACCAATACAAGCGCCGCGCGGACCTGGTCCCGAACCTGGTCAACGTCGTCAAGGGCTACGCGGCCCACGAGAAGGAGACGCTCGAAGGCGTCACGGAAGCCCGCGCGAAGGCGACCCAGACCAACATCAACGTCGATCAGCTCGATCCCAAGTCGCTGGAGAACTGGCAGCACGCCCAGGGCGAGCTGTCCGCTGCGATGGGCCGGCTGATGGTGGTGGCTGAACGCTACCCGGAGCTGAAGGCCAACGAGAACTTCCGCGACCTCTCGGCACAGCTCGAGGGCACCGAGAATCGCATCGCGATCGCCCGCCGCCGGTACATCGAGTCGGTGCGCGACTTCAACAATCTGATCTCCGTCCCGCCCACGTCGCTGACCAACGCGATGTTCTATCACTACACCGAGCGACCTCAGTTCCAGGTCGAGGACATCAAGGCCGCCGAGAAGCCCCCCGAGGTCTCGTTCGACTGATGGGGGGCGCCATGCACGCTCTTGTCCTCCCTCTGCTCCTGGCGGGCGCCCCCGGGCAGGACCTCTCGATCCCGCCCTTGACGGGGCCCGTGGTGGACCGGGCCGGGCTCCTGGGGCAGCGCGACGCGGCCCTGATCGCGGGCGGTCTTCGGGACTACCGCCAGCGCACCGGCAATCAGCTGCAGGTGCTGATCATCCCCTCGCTGCCCGAGGGCATGCCGGTGGAGGACTACTCGATCCGCGTGGTCGAGCAGTGGAAGCTGGGGTCCGCGGAGAAGGACAACGGGGTCCTGCTCCTGGTCTCGGTGCAGGACCGCAAGTGGCGCATCGAGGTCGGCGGCGGGCTCGAGGGTGACCTCACCGACGTGGCGGCGTCGCGGATCGGCCGCGGGATCCTGGTCCCTGCGCTCCAGCGTGGAGACTATGCAAGCGGGATTGCAGGAACGCTCCAGGCGATCGCGCAGCAGCTCGGAGGCGACCTCTCCTTTCAGGGCCTTCCGATGGCCCGCCGCTCGCGGCGCGGCAATCCGCTAGGCGCGCTCCCGGTGCTGATCTTCGTGATCCTCATGATGATCCTCGGCCGCCGTCGAGGCTTTGGCTTCCTCGGCTGGATGCTGCTCGGCAGCGCGATGGGCCGGGGCTCTCGAGGCTCGTGGGGCGGCGGCGGTGGCGGCGGCGGTGGCAGCTGGGGCGGCGGCGGTGGCGGATTCTCCGGCGGTGGCGCTGGAGGAGGGTGGTGATGAGACCCGTCCTGAGCGACGCGGAGAAGTCGCGGATCACCGAAGCGGTGGTCGAGGCCGAGAAGCGCACCAGCGGTGAGATTGTGCCGATGGTCGTGCGCGCCTCCGACGATTACGCGGGCGCGCGATGGCGCCTGGCGGTGGCCTTCATGCTGGTCGTCGACCTCGCGTTCGATCTCCGCCTGGCCCGGGCTTCAGCCCATCCACTTGCTCCTCGCGGCCATCCCGCTGCTCGGGCTCGGCCATCTCCTGGCGGTGTGGCCCCCGATGCTGCGGCTGGCGCTCGGCAAGGGCGAGGCGGCCCTCGAGGTCCGACAGCAGGCCTGCGAGGCGTTCGTGGATCTCGACGTGCACGCCACGCGCGAGCGCACGGGGGTCCTGATCCTGGTCAGCCTGATGGAGCGTCGAATCGAGATCCTGGCGGACCTCGGTATCCACGCCCACGCGCCGGAGGGCTACTGGGATCAGGTCGTCGCCGAGCTCTCCAAGCGCATCGCCGCCGGCGACCTCGCAGGAGGGCTTGCAGACGCGGTGCGGCAGGTCGGCGGTCTCCTCGCGGGCCAGTTCCCCGCCGGTCCGAACGACCTCAACGAGCTTCCGGACGAGGTCCTGGTGCGCGACTGACGCCGCGTGTAGATCGGGCCGATGGCCCGCATCGAACCGCTCTCGCTCGAGGACACCGAACGCCACTGGCAGGCGCACTACGGGCGCGTCACCAACATGAAGCGAACGCTGGCTCACGTGCCGGGGGCGCTCCACGCGTACATGGAGTGGTACCCGCTGCGCGATCGAGCGGCCGGGTTCCTCGGCGAGCGCGCGACCAACATCTACGTGCATGCGATCTCGAGCGCGACCGACTGTCTGATCTGCTCCACGTTCTTCCGGCGGCTCCTGATCGATGCCGGTGAGGATCCCGATCAGCTCGTCCTCGACGAGAGGGAGGAGCTCCTGGTCGCGCTGGCCCGCGCGCTCACCGCCGGCGTGCACCGGATCCCCGGGCCGCTCTACGCGCGCCTGGGACAGCTCTTCTCCCCGGAGCAGCTCGTCCATCTGATCGCCTTTGGAGGCCTGATGATCGCGACCAACGTGTTCAACAACGCGCTCGAGGTGGACCTGGACGACGACCTCCAGCCCTACCGGAAGGAGCCCGCATGACCCGGGAGCACGAGGGCAAGACCGTCTTCATCACCGGCGCAGCGTCGGGACAGGGGCGCGCCGTGGCGCTGGCGTTCGCCCGGCAGGGTGCCCGGGTGGCGGCGATCGACGTCGCGCGGCGCTTGCCGTACCCGGGCTACGACTCCGGCAGCGCCGACAAGCTCGAGAGCCTCGCCGAGGCGTGCCGTCGCGAAGGCGTCGAGGTGGTGGCCAGGGCGGCCGACGTGCGCGACGACGCCGAGATCTCCCGCGCCGTCGAGGAGACGGTCGAGAAGCTCGGCGGGATCGACGTGCTCTTCAACAACGCCGGGATTGCCGCGTACGCCTCGCTCACCGAGATGAGCGAGGAGGCGTGGGACTCGATGATCGACATCAACCTGAAGGGCGCCTTCATGGTCACGAGAAGAGTGGCGCCGGTGATGATCGCGCAGAAGCGCGGCGTCATCATCAACAACTCCTCGATCGGCGGCCTGCGCGGGATGGCGCGGATGAGCCACTACTCGGCGTCGAAGTTCGGCATGGTCGGGCTCACCAAGAGCTGGGCGATCGAGCTGGCGCCGCACGGGATCCGCGTGGTGTCGATCCATCCGACGGGCGTCAACACTGCGATGAACGATGGGCTGGCCGCGCTCGAAGGCGCGACGCCCCAGGAGATCGCCGAGCGCTCCGCGGGGAACCTGCTGCCGGTCCCGTGGATCGAGGCCGACGACGTCGCGGAGTCGGTGCTGTTCCTCGCCTCGGATCGCGCGCGCTTCGTGACCGGATCGCAGTTCGTGCTGGACGCCGGGCTGCTCACTCGTTGAGCGCGCGCTCGAGCCTGCCCAGGTCGTTCTCGTGGTGGCTGACCGATGTCACGCCCAAGCTCGATGGCCCAAGACGGCCCGATCAGGATCGACGCGCTCACCGGTGGAGACCACTCCCCAAGCTCGAACCACTATCGTGGCCTGATCTGGACTTCTGAGATCACGTTCTTCTTTGCCCACGCCCACAGCCGGCGAGCGCATCACAGGGTCAAGAACGCGAGACCGCGCGCAGAAACTCGGCCCAGCGATCGGCGATGACCGGATACGTGTACCCGACCTCGACATCGCGGCGCCCGGCCCTCCCCAGCGCGGCGCGGAGCTCGCTCGAGGCCGCGAGCCGGGACAGCGCTTCGATCCAGTCCTCGGTCCGCTCAGCCAGCAAGCCGTTGACGCCGGGACGGATCACCTCGTTGTTCATGCCGACCGGAGAGGCGACGCACGGCACCGAAGCGGCGAGGTACTGGAGGAGCTTGTAGCTGCACTTGCCGCGGGTGAAGGGGGACTCGGTGTCGAGGGGCATCACGCCGACGTCGAGCCGGGCCACCTCCGCGTCCTGCGTCTCGAGCGACCAGGGGACGTGCTCCACCGCGAAGGCCGACGAGGCGGGGTACGGCGCGTTGGAGATGACGGCGAGGACGAACGGGATCCGCTCGGCCAGCGCAGTCAGCGCGGGCCTGAGCGCGTCGAGCGTTCCGAGGTTCCGTCCCATCCCGACCCATCCGATCCGGAGGCAGTCGACGTCGCGATGCTTCCGGCGGGGCACCTCGTGAGGCACCGGCGAGGGCGCGATGATGACGCGATCGTGCGGCGCGAACGAGGCGAGGTAGCGGTTGCCGGCGATCAGTCCGCGGCTCATGCCAGCGATTCTATTGAAACGAACACGCCGGGCTCGCGACTCGTAGCTGCCGTTCTTGGGACGGTCGCGGAACATGATCGCGTCGTCGTAGTCGAAGACGAGGCGGGCGCCGGCGAAGATCCGGGCGTCGAGCATCGTGGGCAGCTTCTTCTGGAGGACCACCACGTCGGCGGCCCGGCCGCGGCGGCGGAGCTTCAGCTTGGCGGCCAGGGTCTCGGGCCACCGCTCGAGCTCGCAGGCGATCCCGCGCTCTTCGAGGTACGGCGCCAGCTGCAGGATCCGGATGCGCGCGGAGGGCAGCTCGGGATCGCGATGGACGAGGAGTGCCTTCAAGGGAGCTCGGAGACCGAGCGGATTCTATGAGACGCACCCGGACAGGGCGAGGGCGACCGCAAGGGCGAAGCCACCGAACAGCGCCACCGCGATGACCGGCGGCATCGCCGTCTCCGATCTCGGAGCCTGGGCGGCTTGCTCGAGCTGGCGCGCGAGCTCATCCTCCAGCGTCTCACCGCTTTGCTCGGCAAACGGGATGTCGAGCGAGAAGTCGTACTGTTTCATGCTGGCTCTCCAGCGATGGAATCGACCGATCGGGGATCGGTTGAGGGCCGTTGCAAGGTGACCCTCCGATCCCTATACTGAACAACTGTATGGTGGTCGGGAATCGCATCGCGTGCGTCCACCTGCATGCCCTCCTGCTGGAGCCGCTCCTGGAGGGCCCCCCGAAGCTCTCGGCGGTCCGCTCAGAGATCCGCGGGCGCAGGGTGCTGGTCGCGGTCTCGGAGGCCGCGCGGGCCCACCGGATCCACGAAGGCATGACCGAGACCGAGGCTCGAGCGCGCGCTCCGAAGCTCGAGGTGCGCGAGCACGACCCGGCGAAGGATTTCACGCGACTGTGCGCCGCGGCCGAGCTCCTCCTCGCGTTCGGCCCGGTGGTGGAGGTCTGCCCGCCCAGCTTCCTGATGGTGGAGATCGGGCGGAGCAAGTCGGCGCTGGCCAAGAAGCTGGCGAACGCGGACGAGCAGACGATCGGTGCGGCGATCGTCCGCACGCTCGCGAAGTTCGGTCACCAGAGCCGCGTGGTGGTGGCGAAGGATCCGGACACCGGCCGTTCGATCCTGGAGCACCTCGATCGGGCCGCCAAGAAGGCCCCGAAGAAGACACGCGCCAGGTCGGAGGTGGTGATCGTCCCGGCGGGCGAAGAGCGCCGCCTGCTGGCGCGCCTCCCGGTGTCGGCGCTGCTCTGGACCGATCTCCGCGGCGATCCCGAGGGGAAGAAGCGCGAGGCGCTGCTCTCTGCGCATGCGTCGCTGTCGATGCTCGGGATCGACGTGGTGGCGCGGCTCCAGACGCTCCCTCCGGCGCAGGTGGGCAGTCGATTCGGCGATGCCGGCGCGCTCCTGATGCAGCGGGCCAAGGCGGAGCGCGATCGTCCGCTCGAGGCCTTCATCCCCCCCGAGCGCCTGGTGGCGGAGATCGAGCTCGATCGGGAGACCGACGATCTCGAGCCGATCCTCTTCCTCCTGAAGCGCCTGTTCGATCAGCTGGAGGCGCGGCTCGACGCGCGCGCGCTCT
Organism: uncultured delta proteobacterium; assembly: GCA_963803435.1. Lineage (GTDB taxonomy): Bacteria > Myxococcota > Kuafuiibacteriia > Kuafuiibacteriales > Kuafuiibacteriaceae > CAWDML01. Next base: position 232,399 of record CAWDML010000004.1, read on the forward strand.
CGGCCACCGCGCTCGATCTGACGTTCCTGGTGGAGCCGGGGCTCGAGCACGAGATCGAAGACCGGGAGCTCCGGGCCGCCTCGTCGAAGAAGGTGGAGCGGATCCCAATCCGCTTCGCCCGCGCCACCCGGCGGGCGGGCACCATGCTCAAGATCGCCAAGGAGAAGCTGGCCGGCGCTCTCCCCGGGAAGGTGCGCGCGATCAGGGTCGAGGCCAGCTCGCCGGAGAAGGATCGGGGCGCCCAGCTCGATCTCTTCACCAGCTCGGCGCGGCGGGTGGAGGAGGTGGGCGAGCTGGTCGGCCGGCTGATCGCCGCGCTCGGCGAGCAGTCCGTATTCTCGCCCGAGAATCCGGGACACGCACCGCCCCGAGCGCGCCTGGGGTCCCCACCCGTTCGAGATCGAGCACGCGTTCCACGAGTTGCCGGCCCTCCGTCCCAAGCGGGAGCACTCGGCCGCCGGACCGGCCCAGCCCGTCGCTGCGGCGCCGGCGTCGCGAGTCTCGCTCCCGAAGCTCACGGACGGGTTCAGAGTGACGGGACGTACGGGCGAGACGGGCACCCCGTCTGTGCAAGCTGGCTTGCCGTGGCCGAAGCCCGTCCCACGCAGGCCGGAGGACGAGCCCGTCCCGGCGCTTCCACCGCGCCCGCTCGAGCTCCTCGCCACGCCCGAGCCCGCCTCGATCGCGCGCGAATCCCCCGCCGGCGTGCTCCGCTGGCGCGGACAGCGTCTCCCTTTGGCGTCCGTCAGCGGTACGGAGCGCCTCGAGTGTGAGTGGTGGTCACCATCTCCGCTCGCGCGGGATTACGTGGTTGCCGAAGGCACCGACGGCCGCCGCTATTGGTTGTATTACGAACCGGACGGTCGCCTGTTCGTGCACGGAATCTTCGACTGACGCTTTGACTCGGATTCTTTTTGCCTTTACCAAGGGGTCCGTGGAGAAGAAGTGGGTCATCCCGCTCGCCGCAACGGCGCCCATTCTCGCGATCATCTTCGCGTTCTCGCTCGGTCCCTCTCCTCACAAGGTCCTGCAGGACTTCAAGTCCCAGCGCACCGACGAGTCCGCCCTGCTGGACGCGGATCCGACCGAGCTGGCCCCCCTCGTGATCACCGAGGTCGCCAACCGCAAGATGCCTCGCCGCCGTCACGCGATCGCGTACCTCGGTCGGATCAAGAGCCGGCCCGCGCTCCCGGTGCTCGAGGCGATCCTCACCGACGAGAGCGAAGAGGGCGCGCTCCGGGCCGTCGCGCTGGAAGCGATCGGGCACATCGATCGCCCCCGCGCTCAGCACCACGCCATGACCTACCGCGGCTCGCCAGACGCGCTCGGCCGTCTCGCTCGCGAGCTCCTGGCCGACAAGCCCGACGTGGTCGGCGTTCGATAGGGGTCAGTTCGCGCCGTCGGCGATCCAGCGGCGCACCGACTCCACGGTGCAGTCGGAGAGCGCCTCGGAGTCCCTGGGCATGCGATCGCCGATCAATGGCGTCTTCACCGCGACCTTGAGATACAGGTAGGACGATCCGATCGCCCCCGGCATCACCAGCGGCAGCCCGGACGGCGACTCGGACGCCGGTTGCAGCAAGCGCATCCGGAGCGCGGCCTCGTCGAGGGTGAGATCCAGATCCTGCGCGGGCGTCGAACCCGCGTGACACTGTCCGCACACGGGCACGAACAGGTCGGCGCGGAGCGAGGTGAGCGCCGGCGTGATGCAGGTCGGCTTGCTCTCCTCCATCTCCACCGGATCCTGGCGATGATCGTTGGTGGTGGCGGCGGAGGGATCGTCGGCGCGGAGCTCGCCGTCGATCGTCCCGGCGGGGCCGCACCCGAGGCACGTGCACACCGCCATGGTCCAAAGGGACACGCGCACGGGAACGTTATCGGCCGGCGCTCCGGCCCCGATGCTCGCAATCAGCCTGGATCATCGCCCGAGGGCGGCTGGGCCGGCGGCGGGGCGTCCGGCCACGAGGTCGGCGGCGGCGGCGGCGCGTGTTCCTCCGCCTCCTTGCGCTTTTGCTCGGCCTCGGCGGCGCGGCGCGCTTCCTCCTGGGTCGTCCCCTCACTCTGGAGGACGCCGCTCTGCTCTCGAGCCTTCTGCTCCCGGGCCTGCTGCTGGATCGCCTGCTGGTAGGCCTGCCGCGAGTCCCGGCGCTGCTCGGGCGGTCGACCGACGCGTCTTCCCTGCTGGAGCGGGTCGCCCGCGTTCATCAGCTGGTTGGAGAGGAGCGGCGAGCCGTTCACCGGATCGGCGGTGAAGGCGTCGAGCTCGTCCTCGAGGGTGCGACCGCCGACGTCGGCCGCCACCTGGGCGGTGCCCCGGCCGTAGATCCCGCGCAGCGTCCCCACGATGGCGTGTGTCACCAGCGGATCGATGTTGAGCACCCCGTCCGGATCTGGATCGAGGTAGTTGAACGCGTAGGTGCCGGTCAGATCGAAGGAGAGGCCGGCGGCCTCGAACAGCGGCAGCGTCAGGTTCACGTTGGCGCCGAAGCCCTGGTTGTTGAACGCGAGCACCGCCGGATCGTTCGGGTTCGCGGTCGGGAAGAGCTCGCGCCCCACGCCCCGCACGCGGTTGGCGTTGAAGCCCACCGCCACCTGGGGCCGGAACTCGCCGAAGGAGCCGGTGTACGCGAACACCAGGTTGGCGCTCTCGGTGACGATGGCGGAGATGCCGAGCGCACCAGTGGCGACGGCGCGCTGGCCGAACAGCGTGATGTCGACCGGATCGAAGCGCCGCGCGATGGAGAGATCCGCGATGGGCTCCCAGTTGGAGCGGACCGGCTCGAAGTCGTCGAGCGCCGCCTGCGCGCCCAGCGGCGGCTGGAACAGGTTGGCCTGGGCCGCGCCCGCGCCCAGCGTCACGCGCAGCTCCCAGGGCAGCACGTCGGTGTAGAAGGCGCGGAAGGTGTAGATGAGCGTGTCCGACGAGATGCCCTGGCCCGCCAGCACGAAGCCCTGCGCGTCCGTCGGCACCCGGAAGTTGAGCGCGCCGATCGCCTGCAGGCCGAAGGCGCGGTCGTCGTTCATGTTGTACGTGTACTGGAGCGTCAGCTGGTTGAGCAGGGTGGTGGGCGGCGGCGCGGCGGCCCGGAAGATCTGCGTGGTGGTCCCGGTGACCGTGACGCGATCGTCGATCTGCTCGGCGAGCGTGTAGGTGACGACGGCGTCCACGTCGAGCTGTCCGCGCCGGCCCAGCAACCGCCGGAAGCGCAAGGCAGGTTGCACCGTGTGGATGGTGGCCGGCACGAACGCGCCCAGGTTGGTGGCGGCCGCGCCCACCTGGTTCTGCGCGCCCAGCGCGCCGCCGGCCAGCGTGAAGATGCCGTTGCGCGTGTACGAGTAGTTGCCGTCGAGCGTCAGGTCCCACTTGAGGCTGGGCGTGAGCTGCAGCGTGAGGCGGCCGTTGGCGGTGTGGGTCTGACCGTTGAAGCTGAAGGCGCCCGCCTGCGCGCCGGGCACGTTGTTGCCGGCGGTGCCGAGCTGTCCGCCCTGGAGGCGACCGTCGGCGCCGCTGCCGAGGAGGCCGTTGAGCGCGAAGCCGTAGCCGAGCCCGAGCGCGAAGCTCCAGGTGGCGCGCTGCAGGATCGCCAGGTAGTTCGCGTTGACCTGGAAGGTGGTGGTGCGATCGGCGACCACGCCCTGCTGGACGTTGCCGTCCTCGTCGGTGGGGACCAGCGTCGGGATCAGCTGGGCGGCGCCCAGGCCTAGCACGAAGGCGTGGTTGAAGGTGCTGGTGGCGATGTCGAGGGTGAGGTTGCCGTTGACCGCGGTGGTGAGCTGCAGCCCGGCGGTCTGGGCGACCGCCGCCTGGTTCGGATCGACCTGGACCTGCTGGCCCTGCGGATCCTGCAGCTGCGGTGTCACCACCTGGATGTCGCCGAGCGTGGTGCCCGCCGACTGGGAGACGCCGAGCTGATAGCCGACCACCGTCTGCTGCGCGTGCGCGAGGCCGGGGACGAGGAGCGCGAGCAGGGGCAGCCAGCCGAGGCGCACGGCGTACCCATACAATAGGTCGGCCCAATGATCCCGCCGACCTGAATGACTGCTCTTGCGTTCAGTGAACGGATGGGTAGAGATCGACGGTCGATGTCGCCGGAACCCTACGTCGAGCTCCGCTGCCTCACCTGCTTTTCCTTCCTCCGCGGGGCCTCGCACCCCGAGGAGCTGGTGGAGCGCGCCGCCCAGCTCGGCTACCGCCGGCTCGCGGTCACCGACCACGACGGCCTCTACGGGATCGTCCGCGCCCACGACGCGGCCAAGCAGCACGGGCTCGAGGTCATCGTCGGCAGCGAGATCCACCTGGGCGGCGCCGGGCCCGCGCCCCAGGACTACCGGCCCGGGCTGATCCTCCTCGCCACCGACCGCAAGGCCTACGGGCGGCTCTGCCGGCTGCTCACCACCGGCCGCCGCCGCGTCGGCAAGGGCGGCTTCCAGCTCACCTTCGAGGACGTGGCCGAGCACGCGGAGGGCCTGCTCGCGATCCACGTGGGCCCGCAGGATGCGCTCTCGCTGGGCCGCGAGAAGGACGTGTTCGGCGATCGGCTCTCGCTGTCGATCGAGCGGAACCTCACCCCCTTCGATCGCACCCGGACCGACGCCGCGCTCTCCGCCTCCGCGCGCTTCGGGATCCCGCTGGTGGTGACCGGCGGCGTGCTGATGCACGACCGGGCGAGGAAGCCGCTCCAGGACGTGCTCACCTGCATCCGCCTGGGAATGCGACTCGATCAGGCCGGCCGCCGTCTGCTCCCCAACACCAACGCGTACCTCAAGTCGATGCGGGAGATGGCGGGGCTGTTCCCGGATCTTCCGGAGGCGCGCCGCCTCACCGTCGAGCTCGCGGACCGCTGCACCTTCCGGCTCGACGAGCTCCACCACGACTTCACCATCGAGCTGCTCCCCGAGGGCGAGAGCGGCATGAGCTACCTCCGCAAGCTGGTGGAGAAGGGCGCGCAGGAACGCTATCCCGAGGGCGTACCGCCCGAGGTGGCGCAGCAGATCGCCCACGAGCTGGAGCTGATCGATCAGCTCGAGTTCGCCGGCTACTTCCTCACCGTCTGGGACATCGTGCGCTTCGCCCGCTCCCGCAACATCCTCTGCCAGGGGCGGGGATCGGCGGCCAACTCGGTGGTCTGCTTCTGCCTCGGCATCACCTCCATCGATCCGGTGCGGATGAGCCTGCTCTTCGAGCGCTTCATCTCCGCCGAGCGCGGCGAGCCGCCGGACATCGACGTCGACTTCGAGCACGAGCGCCGCGAGGAGGTGATGCAGTACGTCTATCAGAAGTACGGGCGCGAGCACGCGGCCATGGTGGCGAACCTGATCTGCTACCGCGGCCGCCTCTCCTACCGTGAGGTGGGGAAGGTGTTCGGCCTCGGCGAGGATCAGCTCGATCAGCTGACGCGCTCGCGCAGCCACTGGAGCTCGCCACCGATGAACGCGCGCGAGCTGGGCTCGGCGGGCCTCGATCCCTCCGATCCGATCGTGCGCCAGGTGGTCGAGTGGGCGGAGACGCTCCAAGGCTTTCCGCGCCACCTCGGGATCCACTCGGGCGGCTTCGTGATCACCAAGGAGCCGATCGTGGAGATGGCGCCGGTGGAGAACGCCACCATGGAGCTCCGCACCGTGGTCGCCTGGGACAAGCGCGACATCGAGCGGCTGGGCCTGGTGAAGGTGGATCTGCTGGCCCTGGGCATGCTGACCGCGGTGCGCCGCGCCTTCGATCTGGTGAGACAGACCGAGGACCTCCAGCTCACGCTGGCCAACATCCCCTCCGAGGATCAGCCCATCTACGAGATGATCGGCGATGCCGACACGGTCGGCACCTTCCAGGTGGAGTCGCGCGCGCAGATGCAGATGCTGCCGCGCCTCAAGCCCCGGACCTTCTACGACCTGGTGGTGGCGGTGGCGATCGTGCGGCCCGGCCCGATCCAGGGCGACATGGTCCATCCCTACCTGCGGCGCCGCGACGGCCTCGAGCCCGCCGAGTATCCGCACCCGAAGCTCAAGGAGATCCTCGGCAAGACCTACGGCGTGCCGCTCTTCCAGGAGCAGGTGATGAAGATGGCGGTGGCGGTGGCCGGCTTCACGCCCGGGCAGGCCGACGAGCTCCGCCGCGCGATCGGCTGGCAGTCCCAGATCCACATCGAGCGGATGCACGGCCGGCTCATCGACGGCATGCGACAGAACGGGCTCACCGAGGAGTACGCCGAGCGCATCTTCCGCATGATCCAGGGCTTCGGCGGCTACGGCTTCCCGGAGTCCCACGCCGCCTCGTTCGCGCTGATCGGCTACGCCTCCTGCTACCTCAAGCGCTACCACCCGGCCGCGTTCCTGGCGGCGCTGCTCAACAGCCAGCCGATGGGCTTCTACGCCAACCACACGCTGGTCTCGGACGGACAGCGCCACGGCGTCGAGGTCCGGCCGGTCTCCGCCGACGCCAGCGTCTGGAACGCGACGCTCGAGGACGGCCAGGACGAGCGCTGGCAGGAGGAGTGGTGGGCGGGCTCCCGGCACGAGATCAAGAAGCACACCCCCTGGGCCGATCGGACGTTCGGGCGCCTCCGCTACGGGCGGCCGGTGCAGCCGGCGGTGCGCCTCGGGTTCCGCGAGATCTCGGGGATGGCGGAGGCGCAGGCGGACGCGATCGTGGAGGCGCGCAAGCAGGGCCTGACCTCGATCGCCGACCTGATCGCGCGGGCCCGCCTGCCGAAGGACGTGTCGGCGAGGCTGGCGGCGGCGGGCGCGTTCTCGTGCTTCGGGCTGTCGCGGCGCGAGGCGCTCTGGCGGGTGATGGCGCTCGATCGCCGCTCACCGCTGTTCGCCGGAGTCGAGCTCCCGGACGACGAGCGTGCCGGCGAGCGCCTGCCCCGGATGGACGCGATCGAAGAGATGCGCGCCGACTACCAGACCACCGGCATGTCGACCGGCACGCACCCGATGAAGCTGGTCCGCGCGATGATGAGAGAGAAGCGCATCTTCGGCTTCGCCGAGATCCAGGTGGCGCCGCACGGCAAGCGCGTGCGCGTGGGCGGGATGGTGGTGACGCGCCAGCGGCCGGGCACCGCCTCGGGCGTGGTGTTCATGACGCTCGAGGACGAGGACGGGCACGTGAACCTGGTGGTGTTCAGCCACATCTACGAGAAGTACCGGAGCCTCGCGCGCGACGAGGTCATGCTGATCGCGGAGGGGCAGGTCCAGAAGACGGGGAGGGTGATCAACGTGATCGTGGAGCGGTTCGAGCGGCTCGACGCGCCCGAGCCCGGGGTGGAGGTCGGCCGCAACTTCTTCTAGGCCACGGCACCCGCGTGTGCCGGAGGCGGCGGAGGTACGAAGTGAGCTCCGTAGCGCCCACGGGCTGCCCGTGTGACCATCGATTCTCGCGGTGCACGCGACCTGCCTGGCATCCCTGCTGTTCTCGTTGCTCGCGCTCTGCGCGATGGCGCGAAGCGTCGAGGGCGCGGAGGTCGGGGTCTCACATGACGGGTTGCCCGGGATCGCGTCCATCCACCTACCGGAGCCGATGCGAGGTACCTTCGCGATCTCGCTCGCCGGTGGATACGGCTTCACCGAGTCGGTGCTGGACGAGGGCGATCGACACCACCGGATCCTCGGCTCGCTCTCCGCCTCGCTGCAGCCGCTCGATTGGCTCGCGTTCTTTCTTCGGTTCGACTCCCGCTATGACGCCCATCAGCACGTCGAAAATGGCACCGACACCAGCTTCGTCACCGAGCCGACAATCGGCACCGCCGCCATGCTGGCACTTGCGCCCAGCCTCGGGCTGGGAATCGGGATCGACCTGGCCTTCACCCATCGGGGGCCCGGCTTCGATCCGCTCCCCAACGCGGTGTCGCCGTCCTTCCTTGCCGAGGTGAGCTACCGCCCGGTGGAGCCGCTCGCCCTCGCCTTCAACGGTGGGTACCGGCTCGAGAAGAGCGGCGGAGCGCTCGAAGATCCTGATCGATTGAGCCGCGCCGACCGACTGGCCCTCGGCATCAGCGCGTTCGATCGCGTGGTGCTGGCGGCGGGCGCCGACTGGCAGCTCGACCCGTACGAGCTCCTGGGCGAGCTGGGCTGGCAACCGTTGGTGGGACCAGGTGCACCCCGCGCAGCGGAGTGGCCGCTCGATGCTTCGATCGGCGCGCGCTACCGACCGGCCGAGTCCTGGATCCAGCTCGAGCTCCTGGTCACGATCGCGCTCTCTGCCCGTCCCGAGGTCGCGGTGGGTCAACCGTTGATCCCGATCGAACCGCGCGTCACGATGCTGGCGAGCATCGCGCTGGTACCCTTTGGGGCGAGCGACGTTCCGCCCCCGCCCTCGGATCCAATCCCTGTCGAGACCCCGGCACGGCTCCGCGGCCGGGTGCTCTCCCAGCGAGAGCCAGTCCCAGGAGCTGCGATCGCCGTGATCCGGGGCGGGGAGGCCGTGGCCACCGCCTCGACTGCGGACGACGGAACCTTCGCGCTCGGTCCGCTGCCACCCGGGCCTGCCCGGGTCACCGTCGCTCATCCTGGCCACGCCGATTGGAGCGTCGACCTGAGCCTGGCCGACGGTGAGCGACGAGCGCTAGCGGTCGAACTGGTCACCCTTCTCCCCGACGGCGAGCTGCGCGGCACCGTGCTCTCGTACGGGGGGCGCGGCATCCGCACGCGTCTCGTGATCGAACCGAGCCATCTGGAGGTCGATACGGATGAGGCCGGGCGCTTCGCCATCGAGATCCAGCCGGGAACGTACCAGGTCGTCATCGACGCGCCGGGCTTCAAGGGGCAGCGGCGCCAGGTCGAGATCCAACCGAAGGGTGTCACGTACCTGAACGTGGATCTGCAATGAGGGGCGCGGCCTATGGCAGACTCCTCCTGCTCCTCCCGCTGATCGTCGGGTGCGAAGGGGGCTGCAGGGATCCCGAGGTGATCGCTCGGCTCGCCAAGAAGCAAGGCGACGTACAGCGGGACGAAGGACGCGCCTTGGGACGGTGGACTCCCGCCGCGCCGGGCGATCGGTTCGTGCTCGGCGACGCGCTCGTGACGGCAGACGACGCGCGCGCCCTGGTCGAGTTCACCGCCGGCGGTAACCTCCGGGTTCGAGAGCGGACGCTCGTGCGATTTCTCGAACGACGCGATGAGGCGCCCGGCATCGCGGTCGAGCTGGCGGACGCGATCCCAGAGTCGCGAGGAGGGATACGATTCGGTCGCGCGCTGATCGATCCGGAATCCTCGGTCGACATCGAACGCGTGGGACCCGCCCTCGAGATCCGCGTCTCCTACGGGCGTGTGGTGTTCGAGAGGGGGAACGGACCGGCGCGCGTTGTGCCCACTGGTGGCCCGCCGTTGCGGGTCGGCTCATCCTCCGTCGCCCTGTCGCGCGCACCGCCTCCGTCGCCCCCGCCGATCCCCATGGTCACAGCGCGGCTGGTGGCGAAGGGTAAGGTCCGTATCCGGGCCCGCGGGGCGCGCCGCTATCGCCACCTCGCGGCCGGGACGTCGACCAGCGGCGAGGGGCTGCGGGTCGAGATTCATTGCGGGCACGCGGAGATCGATCGCGGGTCGACTCGCTACCTCGCCGGCAAAGGACGGCTGGTGCTCGGCGGGACCAGCGGCGTCCTGGCGCAGGTCGGCGCCGGGCGCGGGGAGCTCGATGGTCAAGAAGCGGACGCCGAGATCGGAGTCCCTGGGGGTCGGGTGGAGGCGCACGCCGTGGATGGTGTGGCCCGCGTCGAGGTTGGTCCGCGCAGCACCTCGGTGGAGTCCGTCGGCGGAGGGCGCGTTCGCGTGCACGGGCGAGACGCCACCACCGAGGAATCTCCGTTACGGGGAGTCGCTTCGACTGACGAGATCCGGCGTCATCGTTCCGGAGATCGAGCTGCCCGAGCGGGCCAACTTCTCGCTCGCAGCTGGTGAGTCTCCGATCATCCACGACCCGCGACCACCGACCGCGATCGAGATCGACTTCGCAGGCAAGTGTCCGGAGGGTGGCGTGGTCGATCTGGCCTCCAACGGCCGGAGTCTGGGGCGGGCGAGGATCCATGCGCGCGGCAAGATCTCGGCGATCATCGCAGCGACGGCCGGCTTCCATCGCTACCGGGTCCGCTGTCTCGCCGAGGGCCGCCCGACACGGACGCTCCTGAGCGGCACCCTCAGCGTGCGGAGTGACAGCGGCGCCCGACCGCTTCCCAAGGGCACCCCCGAGAATCTGGTGAGCGCCGATGGGCGCACTTACACCGTCCTCTATCAGAACCGGCTCCCTCGACTCGCGTTCGCCTGGATGGATGCTCCGCCCGCAGCGGGCTATCAGCTGTTCATCGCGAACGGCTCGCTCGAGAGGAGGATCAGAGCAAGGAGCCGCGGGTGACCATCGCGCCCGGGGAGCTCGGAGAGGGCGGCTATCGCTTCTGGTTTCGCGCCGCAGGAGACCGAGCGATGACCTCGCCTGAGACCTACCTGATGATCGACTTCGACAACGCCGCCTCCCACGCCGTGATCTACGGCCCCGCCCCGGTGTTTGGAACCACGAATGGGCGGGTTCGGGTTCGGGGCGCGGTCGTCGAGGGCGCACGCGTATCGATCGGAGGCCAGGCGTCCCAGCTCGACCGCCACGGTCGGTTCGATCTCGAGGTGGCCGTCCCACCGAACCATGACGGTCTCGCGATCCGGATCGAAGATCGCCAGGGTCGGATCCACTACTACGTGCGGAGAGCGCGCCCGGGAGAGGACGGATGATCCTCGGCCCGTACCGCATCCTGAAGCGGCTCGCGATCGGAGGTATGGGCGAGATCTTCCTCGGACGCCAGATCGGCGTCGCGGGATTCGATCGGCCGGTCATCATCAAACGATTGCTACCCGATCTCGCCGAGGACGCGACCGCGATCGAGCAGTTCCTCGACGAGGCACGAATCGCGGCGACGCTCAATCATCCGAACATCGTCGCAATCTACGAGGTCGCCGAGTGGCGCGGGATGCAGTTCATCGCCATGGAATACATCGAGGGCGAGACCATCGCCGCGATCATGCGGGCCCTGGTCAAGCAGCGCGGGTCCGTGCCCTTCGCCGTCGCAGCCCGCATCACCCATGACGCTGCGCTCGCGCTCGATCATGCACACCGGGCGTGCGGGGCGGACGGAACGCCGCTCCGGATCATCCATCGTGACGTCAGCCCCCAGAACATCATGGTTCGCAGGGACGGCGTGACCAAGGTCGTCGACTTCGGAATCGCAAAGGTCGCTGATCGAAGCGGTCGTACCTCCTCGGGCGTTCTCAAGGGGAAGCTGCGGTACATGGCCCCCGAGCAGCTTCGCGAACAACCGCTCGATCATCGAATCGATCAGTTCGCGCTCGGCGTGACGTTCTGGGAGATGTGCACGGGCCGGCGCTTGTTCAAGAAGGACGTGTCGATCTCGGCCCGGCTCAACGCCACCCGGGTCCCTCCGCCGGTCTCCGTCAGGCGTGATGTCCCGCGCGAGCTGGATCGGATTGTAACCCGGATGTTGGCCGCAGATCGGGACGTGCGCTTCTCCTCCTGTCTGGACGTTGCCGATGCGCTCGACGTGTACCTATCCACTCCGGCAGGCCGCACGGACCTACGCGAGGTCGCGGCCTTGGTGGAGCGCACTGTCGGGGATCGGATCGCGGAGCGGACGCGGGTGCTGCGTTCCGGTGAGCCGTGCGACGATGACCTCTCGGAGCTCGCCATCCTCGCGGAGGACGAGAGCCCGCCCAAACCAGAGGCGCTGGCTGCGCCCGAAGCCCTTTCCGGCGCGCCCAACGACAAGACCGCGCCCCTCCACCCGTACGCCTCCGAGTCGGTCGCCAACGCAGGGGTTCTCACGACACGCCGCCCCGTCGGGATGCTGCTGGCCGGCCTCTTCTTCGTGGTGGGCGTCGCGCTGGCGGTGGTCCTCCTCGTGCGCGCCCCTCGGGCCCCACAGCCGATCGTGGTGGTCCAGCACGAGCTTCCCTCGGGGAAGGCGCCCGACGCAGGCGTCGTGACGCTGGCGCGGGCCGAGCCGAAGCGGCGGGCGAGCCTGGACCTCCGCCTCACCCGCGCCTTTGCGCGGCGGCGCAAGAGCGTGGAGCGCTGCTTCGAGCGCTTCGGCGGCGCCGATGCGGTGGACGTATCGGTCCGGTTCGAGGTGGACACCGGCGGCCGGGTGGCGGCGGCAGCCATCCTCCCGGACGGGGTGGCGAGGAGTGAGGTGGGCGCGTGCCTCCTCGAGGTGGCGCGGTCCACCAAGTTCCCACGTCAGCCCAAGCCTGTCACCTTCCGGATACCGCTTCGGATTGCCCGTTGAGCACTCGGTGGTGAACTGCGGGTGAGACCCTGGAGTACGTCGTGCCGTGACCAGGTCGTCGCGTATACCTGAGGGGGTCGCTCGAGCCCCACACCGGGCCTCGCTTGTTTGGGAGCCTACGCGCCTTGATACAATAGACGCTTGTCTCGCGCGTGGGTGCTCGTTTTAGCGATGTGTGGGTGCGGGCGCTACGGCTACGATCTGGTTGCCGGTGCCTCGCCCGGCTTTGACGCCTCCACTCTCGATGCCTCGCTCGACGATGCCTCGCTCGAAGATGCCTCGGTCGCGTTTGGTCCAGCCCAGCTGATCGTCGAGCTGAGCACGCCGAACGAAGAACAAGATCCGAGCCTGACCGCCGACATGCTCGAGATCGTGTTCTATCGAAACGGCGATCTGATGACATCCCGGCGCGAGACCGTGGACGTTCCCTGGGAGGCGCCCGCGCCCATCGATGAGCTCAACAGCGCGGACGACGATACCAGCCCCGATTTGACGCCGGACGGTCTGGTCCTGTTCTTCACGAGCAATCGGCCCGGCGGCGCCGGCGGCAGCGATCTCTACATGTCGCGGCGCACCGACCGCACGCAGCCGTGGATGCCTCCGGTCCGGCTCGCCGACGTCAGCTCACCGGAGGATGACGTGTCGGCAGTGACCGACGAAGGCCTCACGTTCCTCGTGTTCACGTCGACCCGTCCCGGCGGGCCGGGCGGCTCCGATCTCTACATCGCCGAGAGGGCGTCGACGTCCGACCCTTGGGGGCCGCCGCAGCTGGCCCGTGGGCTCAACTCCGGCGCCGACGATATCGCGCCGTTCTATCACGAACCGAGCCGTACGCTCTTCTTCGCCAGCTCGCGCGGGGCGCCGGCCCTCGATCTGTATGCTGCCGTTCGCCTGGCTGACGGCGGCTTCGGAGAAGCGAGCCCGATCGTCGAGCTGAACGACAGCGACCGCCAGTCCGACCCGTGGCTGTCACCTGACGGGCGCACGATGTACTTCTCCGCGACGGTTCGCGGCCGCTCAGGCATCTACGTCACGACGCGCTGAGCCCGAGCGCGGACAGGCGCGCACCACGAACCCGAACGCGCTTCCGTCGCACCGTCTGGCCGGCCGCGGTCGGCCCCAACTTCCTCTAGCCCGCAGGCCGTTTCGTTGCTAACGGCCATCCCGATGGAGGTCGAGCTCACGATCGTCGTCCCCGCCTTCGACGAGGCCGCCCGCATCGCGGTCACGCTCGTCAAGACGCTCGACTACCTGGCGCGCTGGCACCCGAAGAGCGAGCTGATCGTCGTGGACGACGGCTCGAAGGACGACACCCGGATGGTCCTCGACGCGCTCAGCTCCCGCGACCCGCGCCTGATCGTGGTCTCGCACCCCTCCAACCGCGGCAAGGGCGCCGCCGTTCGGACCGGCGTGCTGGCGTCGCGCGGCCATTATGTGCTGTTCATGGACGCCGACCTGGCCACGCCCATCGAGGAGCTGCCCAAGCTGATCGCCTACGTCGACAAGGGCGCCGACGTGGTGATCGGATCGCGCGCGGTCGCCCACGACATCCGCCGCCGGCAGCCGCTGGTCCGGGAGATGATGGGCCGCACCTTCAACCGGATCATCCGCGGCCTGCTCGACATCTCCTGGGGCGACACCCAGTGCGGCTTCAAGCTCTTCAAGGGCGACCTCGCCCGCCAGCTCTTCGCCGAGGCGCAGATCGAGGGCTTCGCGTTCGACGTCGAGATCCTGCTGATGGCCCAGGCCCGCGGCTGCACCATCCGCGAGGTGCCGGTCGTGTGGGCGCACGCGCCCAACTCCAAGGTGTCGATGCTTCGCGACTCCACCCGCATGTTCTACGACGTGCTGCGGCTGCGGAACCGATGAGGCGCGAGCGGATCCTCCCGGCGTTGCTCGCCGCGGCCGTGATCGCGCTGTCGATCCCGAGCATCGTCCGCTCGCTCACGCCCTCGACGGACGCGGAGATCCGCAGCCTGCTCGGCGATCTCACGGCGGCCCGCGCGCGCGGCGGGAGCGCGGAGGGCATCGAGTTCGATCGCGAGGGCCGGCCCATCGGTGGCTGCCGGACGCTCGAGCGTGACGGCTATACGATCGTGATCGAGGCCGACGGCCGCATCGTCCCGCCCGCGCCGTGACTTCGTGCTAGCGTCCGCGGTCATGGCCGACGTCTTCAGCCCCCAGCTCCTCGAAGGAAAGGTCGCGTTCGTCACCGGGGGTGGCAGCGGCATCAACCTCGCGATCGCGGAGCGCTTCGCCCGCGCCGGCGCCCAGGTGGCGCTCCTCGGACGCACCCAGGAGAAGCTGGACGCCGCCGTGAAGACGCTCGAAGCGGCGGGCGCTACCGCGGTCGGTCTGTCCGCCGACGTCCGCGACTACGGCGCGGTGTCCGCGCGTCTGGCCGAGACCCACGAGCGCTTCGGCGGGATCGATCTGGTGGTGTGCGGCGCCGCCGGCAACTTCCCCGCGCCGGCCCTCGGCATGTCCGCCAACGGGTTCAAGTCCGTCGTCGACATCGATCTCCTGGGCACGTTCAACACCTGCCGGGCCGCGTTCGAGCACCTGCGCAAGCCGGGCGCCTCGGTGATCAACATCTCCGCGCCGCAGGCCTTCCTGCCCACCGCCTTCCAGGCCCACGTCTGCGCCGCCAAAGCGGGCGTGGACATGGTCACGCGCGTCCTCGCGATCGAGTGGGGCGGCGCGGGCGTCCGCATCAACTCGATCGCGCCCGGGCCCATAGCGGACACCGAGGGCATGAGCCGCCTCGCGCCCAACGTGGAGGCGCGCGATCGCCTCTCCCAGAAGATCCCGCTGGCCCGGTTCGGGCTGAAGAGCGAGATCGCCGACCTCGCGCTGTTCCTCGCCTCGGACGCCGCCGCGTACATCACCGGCGCCGTCATCCCTTGCGACGGCGGTCAGGCCTTGATCGGATCGGGATCGATGATGGACGCGCTCGCATGACGCGCCGCTCGGTCCACGCCGGCGGGATGGTCGACACCCCGTGAGGATCGCGATCGACTCCGCCGGCGATCCGCGGGTCGCCGACTACCTCCGCGTACGAGAGGCGGATCAGGTGAAGCGCCGCGGAGTCTTCATCGCGGAGGGCGCCGAGGTCGTGCGCACGCTGGTGCGGTACGGGCGCTTCAACACCCGCTCGATCCTGCTCGCCGACAAGCGCGTGGCCGCGATGCAAGACGTCCTGCAAGAGCTCGGCGACGAGATCCCGATCTACGTGGCGCCGCAGCCGATCATGGATCAGGTGGCCGGCTTCCCCATCCATCGCGGATGCCTCGCGGCCGGCGAGCGCGGCCCCGAGGAGACGGTGGCCGCGCTGCTCGATCGCCTCCCGGCGGCGCGGACGGCGGTGGTGCTCGAGGGCATCGCCAACCACGACAACGTCGGCGGCGTCTTCCGGAACGCGCTCGCCCTCGGCGCCGAGCTCGTGCTCCTCGACCCCACCTGCGCCGACCCGCTCTACCGGAAGGCGATCCGCGTGAGTATGGGCGCCGTCCTGCGGGTCCCGTTCGCGCGCGGCGGCTCGCTCGCGCCCGAGCTCTCGGCCCGCGGCTTCGGGTGCTTCGCGCTGACCCCCGGCGATGCCCGTCCGATCGGCGCCGTCGACTGGCCCGCCCGCGCCGCCCTCTTCCTGGGTGCCGAGGGCGCCGGGCTCTCCGCGGCCACCCTCGCCGCCTGCGACCAGCGCGTGCGCATCCCGATGGCGCCCGGGGTCGACTCGCTCAACGTGGCGGCCGCCTCGGCAATCGCCCTCTTCGCCCGGGGCTGAGCTCTGATACGCTCGCCGCCCGATGCGGAGCATCCTGGTGGTCCACGCCGAGGCGAGCCGTCTGATCGACGCGCTGGTGCCGCTGTGTCCGGGCGAGACCTTCACCGGCGTCGATTCGCTCGCGGCAATCCAGCCGGCGCTCGCGGCTCACGAGCCCGCGATCGTCTTCTGCATCAAGTCGTCCTCGTTCCTCGGCCCGGAGTTTCACGCGCTCGTCCAGCACCCGAGCGTCCGCTGGGTGCACGTGGGAGGATTGGGTGTCGAGCACCTGGGGACGTGGGACGCCGCGCGCGTGACCGTGACGAACAGCGCCGGCGTGCTCGCGCCCTACCTGGCGGAGACCTGGCTGGGGGCCGTCCTTGCCCTCGACGGCGGCCTCCTCGAGTGGGCGGGGGCGCGCGGCTGGGGCGAGCGGCGCTTCCGCGCGATCCGCGGGCAGCGGCTCCTCCTGGTCGGGCTCGGCGAGGTCGGCCGGCGCGTGGCCGAGCTGGCGAAGGCCGCGGGCATGGAGACGGAGGCGATCCGCGCGCACCCGGAGCGGGGTGGAGCCGATCGCGTCTTCGGCCCCGAGCAGCTCGACGCGCGCCTCCCGCACGCCGACATCGTGTCGCTGCACGTCCGATCGACCCCGAGCACCCGCCACCTCATCGACGCGCGCCGGCTCGCGCTCATGAAGCCGGGCGCGCTCTTCGTGAACAGCGCCCGCGGTGCGATCGTCGACGAAGCGGCCCTCGCCGAGCGGCTGATCGACGGCCACCTGCGCGGCGCCTGGCTCGACGTCTTCGAGCGCGAGCCGCTCCCGGAGACCTCACCGCTGTGGGGCCTTCCCAACGTGTTGATCACGCCGCACGCCGCCGATCAGGTGGAGGGCTGGGCGCTCCTGTTCGTGGATCGCTTCGTGGAGGAGCTCGGCCGTCGGCGCGCCGCCGGGCTCAGGGCGTGAACGGCTGGAAGGCCTGGTAGGTGACGCGGAACGGCGTCCCGGTCGGGAGCGCGCCGTCGCCGAAGAAGAGGATCGAGTTGGCCGACGGCTCGAAGTCGAACCCGTCGGTGCGGCTGCGGGCGACCGTGGTCGTCGGTACCGCCACCTCCAGCGATCCCGAGATCGGCACGTCCATCAGCTGGGTCAGCGAGGCCGCGCCGGCCGCCGCGATCAGGATCTCCTGGATCGAGGCGGTGAGATCCTCGGCGCAGATCGAGGCGCTGCTGCCGCCGAGCGACTCGACCACCTCCAGATAGGACTCGCCGACGCGCGCCACGCCGCGACCGATCGCGAGGCAGCCGCGGGGCCTGGGACCGACGATCGCGAACGGGAGGACCCCGAGCATCTCCAGCTCCGAAGTGTAATCGTCCACCGCCTGCAGGTTGGTGGCGTCCTCGTCGCTGTAGAAGATCACGACGGTGACCGCGTCGGGGCGCAGCCGCGCCTCCGCGGCCGTCGCGGTGGCCGCCCGGGTCACGGCCCGGACGGCATACTCGAGCCCCTCCTCGCGACCGTTCCCGTTGATCCCGACCTGAACCCTCGACTTGAACTCCGCCAGGTCCGAGGTGAAGCCTCCGCCCCGCAGCGCCTCTCCGTCCGTGGTGACGACGCCGAGCCTGAAGTCGATCCGCGTCCGCGCGAGGGCGTCGAAGAAGGTCTCGGCGGCCTCTGCGAGCGCGCGCTGCTCCTCCTGCATCGAGGCCGAGTTGTCGACCACCCAGACGAAGTCGACGGCGAGCTCGCTCGCCACCTTCTGCTCGCACTCCACCGCGATGGTGGCGCCCGAGAAGTCCACGTGGGTCCCGTTCGTTAGATCGGTGAGCCGCTGCACCCCGACCTCGGACGGCGAGGAGGCGTCGATGAGCGCGACCACCAGGTTGGCGCGGCGGAAGTAGGAGTCGATCGACACCAGGGCGGCGACGGTGAGCTCGCGGGTGGGCGTCTCGCCCGGGATATCGGGCAGGTCCGCCAGCGCGGGGAGCGGAAGCCCGGTCAGCGCGGAGAGCAGGCCGCTCCGGAGCTTGGAGGGGAGGACCTCGTTGCCCATGGTGACGCGGCGCAGGGTCCGGGTCGCCACCCTCGAGCGCACGCCGAAGGTCTGCTTGAGCGACTCGTCCACTCGCTGCACCACGCCGGCGCCCGGAATCGGGCGCGTGAACACCGGGTCGATCACGTTGTCGAGGAACTCGCTCGAGGCCAGCGGTGCCGAGGCGTCGATCGAAGGATCGAGGTTCACGCTCACCGCGAAGGCGAACATTCCGTTCTCCTCATCGTCGAGCGCGAGCGCGCTGGTCCCGGTCACCGCGATGGAGCGGACCCCTTGGTGCACCGCCAGCTCGAACTCGCGGTTCGGCATGTTCTCGATCCGGATGCGGTTCGGGTTCGAGAGCCGGCAGGGCCCCTCGGTCAGCGGGCCCGTGTCGACCGGTCCCACGTCGGCGACGCCCAGGTCGCCGGCGCCGGCGTCGGGCGTGCTCGCGTCCGGCTCGGCGGCGTCGGTCTCCACCACGCCGGCGTCGTAGTCCGCGGGCCGAGCGCCGACGTTGAGCTGGGTGCAACCCGCCGCCAGGAACACCGAACCCGCCACCGCCAGCAGGAGCGCCCGCCGCTTCCTCGCCATCGCCCCCAGTCCGAGGAGCAGGACAAGGAGCAGCGAGGACGCGCCAGGCGCGGCCCCCTCATCGACCGACGAGCATCCGCACGCGAACGTCACCTTGGGCGCCTTGGTGAGCAGCGGATCCGTGCCGGCATCCGCGCCGGCGTCCTCGGTCCCCAAGGAGAGGCCGGCGTCGGCACGCTTGCCGCCGTCGAGCTGCGGGCCGGCGTCGGTGGCGAGGCAGAGGTCCGCGCCCGTGAGCCGATCGAGATCGATCGTCCCGTCGCAGTCGTTGTCGATCCCGTCGCACCGCTCGACCACCGCCGGGTTCACCGTCGGATCGGTGTCATTGCAGTCTCCGGCACAATCCGTCACGCCGTCTCCGTCGACGTCGTTGCAGACGCTGCACGACGACTCTCCCCACGGCCACTGGTCCCGACGCCCGTCGCAGTCGTTGTCCTTCCCGTCGCACACGTCGAGCGCGTGCGGAGAGATGTTCGGGTTCGAGTCGTCGCAATCACCGCACAGATAGCTGAAGCCGTCACCGTCGAGGTCGTCCTGCCCCTCGTCGATCTGGCCGTCGCAGTTGTTGTCGATGCCGTCGATCAGCTCGCGCGCGAACGGATGGATGGCCGGGTTGTGGTCGTCACAATCCCCGAAGCAGGTGGCGAAGTTGTCGCCGTCCTCGTCGAAGCCCTCGTCGACCCGATTGTTGCAATCGTTGTCCTGTCCGTCGCAGACCTCCGGCGCTCCCGGGTGGACCGAAGCGTTGTAGTCGTTGCAGTCGCCGCCGCAGGGCGTGTACCCGTCGCCGTCGTTGTCGTCGTCCGGATCGACGACGCCGTCGCAGTCGTTGTCGATGCCGTCGCCGCAGATCTCCTTGCGGAGCGGGTTCCTCATCGGGTCGTGATCGTCGCAGTCCCCCGCGCAGACGGTGGCGTGATCGCCGTCCTCGTCGAACCCTTCGTCGATCTCACCGTCGCAGTCGTTGTCGAAGGCGTCGCACACCTCCACCGCCTGCGGGTTGATCTGGGCGAACCGATCGTCGCAATCGCCGTCGCAGGTGGTGAAGCCGTCGCCGTCCTCGTCGACGTTCTCGTCGACGAAGCCGTCGCAGTCGTTGTCGACACCATCGCCGCAGATCTCGGGCGCGCCCGGATAGGCGGAGGCGTTCCTGTCGTCGCAATCGCCCTCGCAGTTCGTGTACCCGTCCTGGTCGAAGTCGTGGCAGGCGCCGAAGTCGCAGACCAATCCGCCGAACCCGTCCTCGTCGATCTGCCCGTTGCAGTCGTTGTCCAGGCAGTCGCAGCGCTCCGAGAGGCGCGGCGACACGAACGGGTCGTTGTCATCGCAGTCACCGGCACAGCTCGCCACGCCGTCGCCGTCCTGATCGAAGTCCTCGTCGACCAGGCCGTCGCAGTCGTTGTCGAGCTCGTCGCAGACCTCGGCCACCGGGGTCTGCTCGTTCATGCAGACCTCCGGCCGACCCGCGACACAGACCGCGGTCCCGGGATGGCACGTCCCGACCGTCGCGGTGCCGACCGGCCCCGTGTAGCAGGCGGTGTCGGCGCCGTCGATGGTGCCGTCGCAGTCGTCGTCGACGTTGTTGCAGAATCTCGAGCGCGCCCGGATGGACGTTGCGATCGGAGTCGTTGCAATCGCCGCCGCAAGACGTGAAGCCGTCACCGTCCTGGTCGAAGCCTTCGTCGACGGTGCCGTCGCAGTCGTCGTCCTCGCCGTTGCAGTCGTCGGCCGGCGCGGGGAGCACCTCGCCCACACACGCGGCGCCGAAGCCCGAGGCGCCCGCGCAGACGTTGTGTCCGCCCTGGCACAGCCCCACGCCCTGGGTGCCGGCGGGCCCGGTGTAACAGGCCCGCGTCAGCGGCGCGCCCTGCGCGTTCTCGTCGACCAGGCCGTCGCAGTCGTTGTCCTTGCCGTCGCAGACCTCGGGGTTGCCGGGGAAGCGCGTCGCGTCGTTGTCCGCGCAGTCCGCGTTCGGGCCGCAGGTCACGAAGCCGTCGCCGTCCTGATCGAAGCCCTCGTCGGTGCTGCCGTCACAATCGTCGTCCTGGAGGTCGCAGGTCTCGGCCGCGTTGGGGACCTGCTGTCCGACGCACGGGTTCCCGGAGAAGGTCCCGCCGATGCACTCGCGCTGGCCCGCGTGGCAGATGCCGACGCCGTTCGTCCCGCCCGGCCCGTCGTAGCAGCCCTGGCGGAGCGGCGCGCCCTGAGCGTTGCGCTCGTCGATCAGCGAGTCGCAGTCGTTGTCCTTACCGTCGCAGATCTCGGGATTGCCGGGGAAGCGCGCCGGATCGTTGTCGTCGCAGTCGGGGTTCGGACCGCAGTTCCGGTAGCCGTCCATGTCGACGTCCGGGAAGCCTTCGTCGATCTGTCCGTCGCAATCGTCGTCCCTGCCGTTACAGGCCTCGGGCGCGCCCGGGTAGATGTTGAAGTCGCCGTCGTCGCAGTCGCCGGCACAGGTGGTCCAGCCGTCGCCGTCGTTGTCGAAGTTCTCGTCGATCATGCCGTCGCAGTCGTTGTCCTTGCCGTCGCAGATCTCGGCGTGGCCCGGATAGACGGTCGGATCCATGTCGTTGCAGTCGCCGGCGCACGCTGGGAACGGGTCGTTGTCGGCGTTGGCGAAGCCGTTGTAGGGCGCGCCGCTGCAGTCGTGATCGATCGCGTCGCACTGCTCCGCCTGCGGCACCTGCTGTCCGCTACAGCTGCCGTACGTCGAGCCGGTGCACTGCTGCGTGCCGCCGTGACAGATCCCGACGCCGTTGGTGCCGCCCGGGCCGGTATAGCAGGAGCGGCTGAGGGCGGTGTCGAGCGTGGCCGGGTTGCAATCGTTGTCGACGCCGTCGCAGACCTCGGGATTGCCGGGATGGCGGTTCGGATCGTTGTCGTCGCAGTCCATGCAGAACGGCGTCCCGTCGTTGTCCGCGTCCGGGATGCCGTTCAGCGGGTTGCCGTTGCAGTCGTGATCGAGGTTGTCGCACTGCTCGACGGCCTCGGGCACCTGCTGCCCGGTGCAGGCGCCGTAGCTGGACCCGGTGCACTGCTGCGTGCCGCCGTGACAGATGCCGACGCCGTTGGTGCCGCCCGGGCCGGTATAACAGGAGCGGCTGAGGGCCGTGTCGAGGGTGGCCGGGTTGCAATCGTTGTCGATGCCGTCGCAGACCTCGGGGTTGCCGGGGCGCCGGTTCGGGTTGTTGTCGTCGCAGTCCATGCAGAACGGCGAGCCGTCGTTGTCGGCGTCCAGGATTCCATTCAATGGATTGCCGTTGCAGTCGTGATCGAGGTTGTCGCATTGCTCGGGCGAGGGGACGACCTGTCCCGAACAGGTGCCGGACCAGCCCGTCGGCGCGCTGCAGTATTCGGTGCCCCCGTGACACACGCCGACGCCGTTGGTCCCGGCGGCCCCCGTGTAGCAGGAGCGCGAGAGGTTCGAGTCGAGGGTGGACGGGTTGCAGTCGTTGTCGACGCCGTCGCAGACCTCGGGATTGCCGGGGAAGCGGTTCGGGTCGTTCTCGGCGCAGTCGCCCTGGCACAGGGTCACGCCGTCGCCGTCGTAGTCCGGGCGATCGTCGATCGTGCCGTTGCAGTCGTCGTCGACGCCGTTGCAGATCTCCGGCGCGCCCGGATAGACGTTCGGGTCGAAGTCGTTGCAGTCGCCGGCGTTGCAGGACCAGCCGTCGTTGTCGTTATCGCTGTCGTTGCAGACCTGGGCGCTCGCGGTCCCTTGAAGGCCTGCGACCAGCGCCAGCGGAACGAACCAATGTCTCATAGCGCCCACCCGATCCCCGCCACCACGTCGATGTATCGATCCGAGAAGCCAGCCTCGCCAATGTCGCCGGACTGCTGCGTCAAACGCGCACCGACCTTCGCGAGGAGGCCGAAGGCCAGGGCCAGCTCGACGCCGCCCTCCACGTCGAACCCGGGAGCGGCGCTTCCGCCGCGGACCGTGGGGCTCCCGCGGAGCGCGCCTTCGAGCGCGAAGGACAGCCGCAACCCCTCGTCGAGGTAGAGCGGCTGGATCACCGTCAGACCTCCCCGCAGCACGCTGTAGCGTGCGGAGAAGACCGAGCCTTCCTCGGCGATCTCGAAGCGCAGCAGCTCCCAGCCGAAGAGGACGCCCATGCGAGGCAGGTAGCCTCCCAGGTGATAGCGGTACGCGAGCCCGACCCGCGTGCGATCCGCATCGACGGCCAGCTCGGTCTCGGTGATCTGCGCCGTGGCCAAGCTGCGGCCGTAGGCGGCGTCGAGATCGAGGTCGTGATCATCGAGCCGGAACAGCTCCGCGATGTGCAAGCTGGCCTGCGCGCCGAGCGCCGGTACGTTGGCGGCGTCGAGGTGAGGACCGGGCGCTCCGCCGACTGAGCGTGAGGCGAGCCCGCCGATCAACATCAGCGAGACGAAGGGGCCCCGCGGAGGTGGTGGCGGGGGTACAGCGTTGAGTCTCTCCTGCTCGGTCGCGAGGTCGGTGTCCACGAAGTGCTCCGGCGGCGGCTCGGGCGGCTTGGGTGGAGGCGGCGGCGGAGGCGCGATCAGAGCCCACAGCTTCGTGAACATCGGTGTCAGATCGGCGGCGTCCAGATCGCCGCGGCCCTTGGTGAAGGTCTCTTCGATCGCCCAGTCATCGTCGGAGAAGGGCTTGGCGCGGAAGAGGAAGCGACTCTCCGCGCGCCGGCCGTGGACGGTGACGTCGACCAGGGCGGCGCAGCCTTTGTCGGCGCCTTCGCGGGACGGAGAGTGGATGCGAATGACGAGGTAGTGGACGTGTCCCGGCATCGAAGCCGCCGCGGCCTCGTCGAGCTTCGTCGCCAGCAGATCGAGATCCTTGCGGCCGACGCCTCGCGGTGCGAGCCAGCACACGGCGCTGCCCGAGGGATTGGAGGGGTCGAACACGTCAAACCTGGACGGGCTCGACGCCGCGACCATCGCGGCGATCAGCCAAAAGCCTTGCATGGGAGTATTCTGCGAGATCAAGCCTGCGCGCAGACAGGCGGTCGCGCTGCGTGGAGAGGCGACGTCCGTCGCCGCCCCGCGCATGCGCAGTCGGGGCAGCGGCTGCTGGGCCCAGTCGTGATGATTCAGCGGCTGGCACATTCGACCCCGCCGGTGAGCCCGCTCGCTCGCCCGCGCGGCGTCGGCATCGGTCGTCCCCGGATGAGACGCGGTCCTCGCTATATGGTCTCGGGCGAGGTCCGGGACTGGAGAGGAGACGGAGAACCCGTCATGTTGGAGCTCATGGCGTTCAATCGGGAGTTCACGGATCGGCGCCGCTCGCAGCGCGTTCGCCTGGCGGTTCGCGTGAGCGCCGGCGCCCAGGACTCCCCGGTCGCGATCGGCCAGACGCGGGACATCAGCCGTCACGGTCTCTTCATCGACCTTCAGCTGCTCTCCGATCCGACGCGCTCGTTCACCGAGGGCATGCCGCTCCATTTGCGCTTCCGGCCTCCGAACGCAGAGACGCCGCTCGAGGTGGACTGCGTGGTGGCGCGCGTCGAGCGCTCCGACAACGACCACTGCCGCGGGATCGGCGTCGACTTCAGGGAGATGGGCGAGCGCGAGCGGATCACGCTGGACGCATTCGTAAGCAGTGAGTCCGAGCCCTTCGACGTCGACGACGCCTGAACCGGACTCCGCGGTTGAGCGGGCTACCATTCGCCACTACCATCCGTCCTCCGGATGTCCGGCCACCTCTTCATCGTCCACGGCGACATCACGCGCCTCGCCTGCGACGCGTGGTTGCTGCCCGGCGGCGCCGGCGGGCGGCCGGGGGAGACCTGGAGCGACGCGGTGGCCGCATCCGCGGTCGAGGCGGTTCCGAGCGACTTCGGCCTGACATCCCGCCGAGTGATCGAGTGGCGCCCGCTCGTCGAAGGGCGGCCGATCCCATACCTGACCGACGTGGGAGGGTCGCGCGGAACGCCGATCGACTGGTACCTCGCCGCCGTCCGCGAGTTCCTCGATCTCGTCGCCGCCGATCTCATGCATCGCCCGCCGCGGAATCATCGCGCGCGACCTCTGGTGGCGCTCCCGCTGGTGGGTACCGGTTACGGCGGAAAGCGACGAGAGGCCGGTGCGGTGGCGCGCGAGCTGCTGCCCGTCTTGTACGAGGCCGCGGCGACCACCGAGATCGACATCGCGCTGGTGATGATCGAGGGCGGTGCGTACAGCGCGGCGCAGTCGGAGCGGGCCGCCCGCTGGACGGATCGCGCATTCTCGTCCCTCGACGCCGAGGCGCTGGAGGTGGGCCGGCGGCTGGCGCGCCGGGCCGCTCTAGGCCGGTTGGTGCTGTTTCTCGGCGCCGGCGTCGGGACGGCCGCCGGGCTCCCGGGATGGGACGCGCTCCTGGAGGAGCTGGCCGAGCACCGCGCCAACATGTCCGAGCAGGACCGCCGGGCCCTGATGGAGCTCAGCCACCTCGATCGGGCGCGCGTCATCGAGTCGCGCCTCCAGGATGAGAGCCTCGGTGCAGTGGTGGCCCGCCACCTCGAGGAGCGCAGCACGCACTACGCCCTCGCGCACGCGCTCCTGGCGGCGCTGCCGGTCGAGGAGGTCGTCACCACCAACTACGATCGCCTGTTCGAGATGGCCTCGGAGGCAGCCGGCAGCCCGCCGGTGGTGCTGCCGTACGAGCGCGTGCAGACGCGGCAGCGCTGGATGCTCAAGCTTCACGGCTGCGTGCGCCATCCCGAAGACATCGTGCTCACGCGCGATCACTATCTCGCGTATCGAGAGCGTCGCGAGGCGCTCGCGGGCATCGTGCAGGCACTGCTGATCACACGCCACATGCTGTTCGTCGGCTTCTCGCTCCAGGACGACAACTTCCATCAGATCGTCCGCGCAGTGCGCCGCGCAGCCCGCTACGGGGAGGCAGGTTCACGCCCCTTCGGCACTGCGCTCTCGATCGTGAAGAATCCGCTCGCCGAGGAGCTCTGGCAGGAGGACGTGCGTTGGGCGTTCGTCGGCGGCACCACGCTGGCGGAGGGCGCGCGCTGCCTCGAGATCCTGCTCGATCGGATTGCCGCCGGCGCCATCCGCACGACGGAGCACCTGTTCGACCCCCGCTACGACGAGGTCCTCTCCGACGCGGATCGCCGTCTCAAACGCTCGCTCGAAACGCTCTGCGCCGGCGCGGACGAGGAGATGCGGGCGACGGACGCCTGGCGCGAGGTCGAGGCGCTGATGGCTCGGCTCGGCTGGAACCGGCGCAGCTGAAGCTCGCGCCTCGGTCGCTAGTCGTCGTCTTCGCTCACGCCCTCGACGCGCACCGACGCACCGACCAGCGGCCCGCGCTGTCGATCCGGGGTCCCGACCTCGCCGTTCTCATCCGAGCTGTCGAGGCCGCCTCCCTGCTCCATCTTCTCGACGAGCGCATACACACTCCGCACGTCCACGGACTGGATCTCGGCGATCAGCTCGCACACCAGGGTCCGCGCGTCGTTCGCCGCCCGCAGCAGATCCTCGATGAACTCCCGCCGCACGCCTCGGTCGCCGGCCACCTCGCGCCATCGTCCCCAGAAGCGGCGCGATCTCCGCTCGTACTGGAGCGGGATCAGCTCGCCGGCGAACGGCATCAGCACGTAATACAACGTCCGCACATGGTGCATCGCCGCCCGCGGTCGCGGGGACGAGTTCATGCGCCGGCTCTTCGTGCTGCGTCGCCGGATGACCCCCGGCTTGGGCGCCAGGCTGTGACCGCGTCCCGGCACGTCCATCGGAGTGAGCGGCTCTCCCATGTCGAAGCCGAGGTCGAGATCCGCGATCAAGGGGCGATCCGGTCCCGAGGACTGCGCATGCGTCGCGTCCTCGTCGTCGAGGTCGTCGAGCTCCAGCGGTGGCGAGCGCCGGGGTGCCTTCGCCATCTCGGTCCGCTCGGGCCCGTCCTCACCCACGCCCGTCGGCTCGGGGAGCCCGAGATTGCGGATGAACGAGTCGGCCTTCTTCGCCAGGACCTCGTCCGGGAGATCGATGTGACGGGTCGGTCCCCCATCCTCCTCCTCGAACGCAGGCACCCGCGCCTCCTCCTCCGCGGGCGGCGGCGGAGGTGGCGCCGGCAGCGCAGGTTTCGACGCGCTCACGCTGGGCGGCCGCTTCGGCCCGCTGCTCGGGTGCGGCAGCGCCGTCGTCGGGTTCTCGTCTTCCTCGGAGAACTCTCCCTCCGGCGGCATCGACGCGCCGGTGGCCGCCTTGCGATACCGCCCGCTGTCGGAGCTGGCCTCGTCCACGATCGCGTCGTCCGCCAGCTCTCCGCTGTGCGTGCGATGCCGATGCACGCGCGAGTCGGTGCCCTCCTCCTCGTCCGCCGGAAGCACCGTCCGCTTGGGCGTCGACAGGCGGCTCGCCCTGCGGATCTGCGGCTTCGGCGGCAGCTCCACCGCGTCCACCGTGTAGTCGTCACCCGGCTCCGGGGTGTACGTCGTCGCCGCGCCCACGTTGAACACCTCGAAAGTGGAGTCGCGACTCAGCGCTTCTGCGAGCTTCTTCAACATCCGGCGCGCGTCGATCTGCGCGCGCACGTCGGCCTCGTTCGACGCCTCCGCCTGCCAGAGCTTGATCGTCGCGATCACGCGCTCCGACGCGAGGGCGCTCGCATCGTGACGCACCGCGGAGATCATCGCTTCGGGCCAAATGGCATCGGGAATAGGCTTCTCCCAACCATCTGGAAGCGTGCGGGTGTCCCGGCCCACGGGCGCCGAGCATATCAGGATGCCGAGGTAGGAGGGATGAGGGGCCGCGGTCCTGGTTGTCCGCGTGACCGAACGTTGATACGGCGGGGGGTGGGACCCTGGTCCGGCGCCGTCATCGGGCGTGTCGACGGCCGATCTCGAGGACGACCGAGACCACCTGCGCGTGCTCCTCGGGCGTCATCGCCGAGAAGATGGGAAGGCTGATCAGCCGCACCCAAGTGCGCGACGCGGCGGGACAATGCTCCGCCGTCCACCCGAGCTGCTCGTAGTAGGGATGCAAATGCAGCGGGCGCCAGTGAACCGAGCAGCCCACTCCGGCGTCCTTCAACGAATCGATGAACTGATTGCGATCGATCGCCAGCGCCTCGAGGCGGAGCTTGATCGGGAAAAGATGCCACGAGTGGATGAGGTTCGGTTCGGCCGGCGGCACCTCGAAGAAGTCCTGATCCGCGAACGCACGGCAGTACCGGCTGCGCGATCTGCGCGCGTCCGGTCCGCATCCCCTCGGCCCGTGTGACCTGGTGGATCCCGATCGCGGCAGCGAGGTCGGTGAGGTTGTACTTGTATCCCGGAGCGACGATCCGGTAGTCCCAGGCCCGCCCGCCGGAGTACCGCGTCCAGGCATCTTGCGAGAGCCCGTGGAGCGACATCACGCGCATGCGATCGGCGAGCGCCTTATCGGCGGTCACGGCCATCCCGCCCTCGCCGGTCGTGATCGTCTTGTTCGCGTAGAACGAGAAACACGTCGCCTGTGACGTGTTCTCTCCGCACCGCCGCCAGTGCTCTTGCTCGCCTCGCGCGCCAGGCCGCTGGAAAGGCGTGCGCGGCGTCCTCGACGCACCCAGAGCTCATGGCGATCGGCCAGCCTCTGCATCGCGACGACGTCGAGCATGGCGCCGCCGACATGCACTGGGATCACGCCGACCAGCTCTGCGTCCTTCGGAACCGGAAGCAGTCCGTCCCGCAGCATGGAGACCTTCCGCTCCGCATCCTCGAAGTCGAGGTTCAACGTCGCCGGATCGCAGTCGACGAGCACCGGGTGTGCCCCGAGATACCGAATGACCTCCGCCGTCGCTGCAAAGGTCATCGCCGGAATCAGCACCGCCTGGCCGGCGCGGAGTCCGAGCGCGTCGACGGCCAAATGGAGCGCCGCCGTGCACGAATTCACCGCGACGGCGTGCTCGGCTCCGACCGCATCCGCGAGTGCCGCTTCGAATCGCTTGGTCCGCGGCCCGGTGGTCAGCCAGCCCGATCGCAGGGTCTCGACGACCTCTGCGATCTCCTCTTCGCCGATCTCCGGACGAAAATACGGAACAGCGAGTGTGCGATCCGGCGCCATCATCGCGAGCGGCGCACACCCAACCCAGGTGGTCGACGTGTGTCAACCAATCCTGCGGCGGGCGGCTGAACGTCTGTGCCGGAAGCCGCCCGCCGCATTCGAACCGCGGCTCAATCGTTCTGTGCGCGCGCCAATGGCACAGCCGGGCACTGACCGCCCTCCAGCCGCGTCGCTGTCTCCTGCACGGAGTGGTGCAGCTCGTCCATCTGACTCGTGATGGTTCCGGAAATTCTGCTGCCTCCCGTTCCGGAAATTCTGCTGCTTCGAAGCGAAAGGAGCGAGCAGGATGATTCACGCGTTGATCTTGGCCATCATGGGAGCGCTGATGCCGATTCGGGGTTCGAGCGGATACGGGAACGGGGACATGATCCCGCTCCTCAAACGCCACGAGATCCAGGTGCTTCTCAAGGCGGGCTTCTCGACCCGAGACGTCGCCGAGCGCAGCGGCACTTCAATCGACACGGTGAGACGGGTTCGACGCGAGGCCGATGTCGAGCAGACGGATGACCGCGCCTTGCGAGCGGAGCGGAAGATCGGCCGACCCTCGAAGGCGGCGCCGTTCGCGGACAAGGTGAGGGCTTGGCTCGTGGAGGATCCGAGGCTGCCCACGCAGGAGCTTCTCCGGCGGGGGAAGGACTCGGGATATGGCGGAAGCAAGACTGCGTTCTACGCTTTGGTCGCGGGTCTCAGGCCCCCGAAGGCGACTCCGGTCGTGCGCTTCGAAGGCCTGCCGGGCGAGTTCTCGCAGCACGACTTCGGTCACGTCGACGTGAAGTTCGTCGATGGTCGCAAGCAGCGGATCCACTTCTTCGCCTCCCGCCTGAAGTATTCGCGGTTTGCGCGAGTCACCCTCGTTGAGGACGAGCGTGTCGAGACGATCGTTCGCTGTCTCGCTCGGGACTTCGTGGCGTTCGGGGGCCTGCCGTTGATGGCGGTCTTCGATCGACCGCGTACCATCGTCAAAAAGGCGGGCAGAGGTCGTGACGTCGAGGAGTTCAACGCCACCTTTGCTCAAGCCATCGTCGACATCGGCGTCGGCGTCGAGATGTGCGCCCCGAGGAGCGGCAACCAGAAGGGGTCCGTGGAGCGGCTCGTCGGTTGGGTGAAAAGCTCGTTCTTCAAGCACCGCAAGTTCCAAGACATGGAGGACCTGCGGACGCAGCTCGATGCCTGGCATCTCGAGGTCAACACGAAGACACCCTCGCGAGCGACGGGCGTGATTCCGGAAATCCGGCGTCAGGAGGAGCTCGCCCGTCTTCGACCCATCAAGGTGTTTCCGGAAACGCTCGCCTTGCGCATGCCCATCTTCGTTGGACCCACGGCCGAGGTCATGTTCGAGGGCGTCGCGTACTCGATGCCTCCTGGGGCGACCCACGTAGCGGGGACGCTCTTCTTGTACGAGGACCAGGTTCGCATCGTCGCAGGCCGCTTCGAGTGCGAGCATCGTCGACGAAAGACCGGCGAGCCACCTTCGCCGTTACCTGAGCATCGTGCGGCCAAGATCGCCGCGGTTCATGGGAAGCGCGCCAAGCTATACGAGAAGCGCCAACAGATCCTCAACCTTGGTCCTGCGGCGCTCGCGTTGCTCACAGAGATCACTCACCAAGATCCCAAGCTTTCACACCGGCGTGTCGAGGAGCTGTACGAGTTGCTCGAGCAATATGGAGACGACCTCCTGCGCTCCGCCATCACCCAGGCCGTCGAGGAGGGGCGTCTCTCTGTCGCCGGAGTACGTCGCGGGATCCTAGCGAACGCGGCGCGCCGAGGTGCGCGATGACGACCGACCTCGACGTGTTTCTCAGACGTCTTCACCTGGCCAATGCACGTCGCGTTTGGCGAGCGCTGGTTGAGCGCGCCGAGAAGGAGCAGTGGTCGCATGGGCAGCTCCTGGAGACGCTCTTCGCGGAGGAGATCGCGCACCGCCGGGGCACGAGGCTGATGCGGGCCACCCGCACGGCCGCGTTCCCCTTCTTACGCACGATCGAGGAGTTCGACTTCTCGTATCAGTCGGCGCTTCGTCTCACCACGATCGGCTCTCTGCTCGCACCCGACTTCGTCACCGAAGGCCGCTCGGTGATCCTCGAAGGCAAGCCGGGTCGAGGAAAGACCCATCTGGCGATCGCCATCGCGTATCGCGCCTTGCAGAACGGCTTCGATGCGTTGTTCACCACGGCCGCTGAGCTCATCGATCACCTCTCCTCGGCGAGTCGCTCGGGGCGTCTGCAGGACGCAATCGCCAAGTACCTAAAGCCGAACGTCCTTGTAGTCGATGAGGTCGGCTACCTCGCGTGCAGCGACGACGCTGCCAACGTGCTCTATCACGTCGTGAATGACCGCCACATTCGGCGCCGATCGATGCTCTTCACGACGAACAAGCATCCGAAACGTTGGGGCGTGGCGCTTCACGATGAGGACTTGGCCGAGGCAATCGTCGACCGGATTCTTGAACGCGGACGCTTGTTGCGCCTCGACGGCCCGTCGGTGAGAACGAAACACTTGCCCGAAGACGACCTCGTCGAGGAGGTTCAGGACAACTCAACCGGCAGCAGAATTTCTGGAAAAACGGCAGCAGAGTTTCCGGAACGCACAGCTCGGATAGCTCGGTGTGAACACAATCTGGGCCCCTTGGTCCGTGTTCTCCACCCGAAGCCGCAACGTCGGTATCTGCTGGGTCATGTCACGCTGATGCGCCCGCTCCATCTCTGCCATCCGTTGCACGCGGTCCCGGAGGTCCTGGACATCGCCAGTCGTGGTGAACGTCAACGCGACGCCGTTTTCGACGTCGTTGATGCTCACAGTGGTGCCCTTGACCATCATCGGGCACGAGCTTGCGATATCGGACGGCTGCTCGGTCCGCTGCTCGTTTTGCTGCCCGACTGGCGCCTCTTGCTCCATCGGCTCTTGCTCGGGCACGTGCCTATGCGACGCACACCCCACGATCGCGAGACCTAACAACCCGACGAGATGAGTTCTCATGATCATCCTCCTTCGGTCGGAGGATGCAGCCGGCGCACCACCGCGAGCCCCCGTCGCTTCGCCTGGGGTGCCGGGGCGGTCTGGAACGGCTGTTTTGGGCCAGTTGTCGAGATTCCCGAACACTGATAGGGGGCCTGGGCACAAAGAGCAGCGATGCCGGTGGGAGGTTCCAGGGGCGGTTTCGGCACGATCGCCGACTGGGCGCTGTTCGCGTCGATCGTCGTCGCCCCAGTCGCGGGCGGGAGCGTCCGGCCGGTCATGCTCCCGATCCTGGCCGCGCTCGGCTTCCTCGCATTCGCTGCGACGCTCGTCGGCCACCACCGCGCCGGGCGAAGCCAGCACGTCTCGCCGCTTACGGTCGGTCTGCTCGTGGCCGCTGCTCTCACGCTGCTTCAGGTCGTCCCACTCCCGTCGCTCGCTCCTGGCGACTGGTGTCCCCGCATGCTCACGAATTGCGCAGCTACGTCGGCGCGCTCGAGGGAGCAGTGCCGATCAGCTACGAGGCGGCCGCGACGCTCCGCACCGCCTCACTGCTCGCGCTCTACGCGATGATCGCGCACGTCGCGTACGAGCGCGCGTCGACGCGGAACGGGCTTTACCTTCGTGTCGCGCGCACTGGTGGTGGCGGCGATCGCGTCCGGCTGGTGACCGCCGTGCTTCATCGCGTCACCGGCGCGGACCGGATGCTCGGTCTACTGCACTCGGCCAAGCCGGCTTCGCATCTCATCACCACGTTCGTCGAATCCCAACCATGGTGCCGGCTTCATGCTGCTCGCCTCGCTCGCCGCTGTGGGGCTTGCGGTCGGGGAGCGGACCCGTCCCGAACGCGTCCGCTATCTGGGAGCCGCGCTGCTCGCTGCTATCGCGTCGGTGCTCTGCCTGTCGCGCGGCGCTCTCATCGCGCTCTGCATTGGCTTTATTCTCTTCGTGTTTCTCTTGATGCGGCGCGGTGAGGTCTTCGAGGATCGCCGATCGAATGCTCCCGCCCTGGTCGGGGCCACGATCGCCGTCCTGCTGTGCGTCCTCGCCTGGCAATACACACACTGGCTCAGAGAGTTCACTGGAACTGAAGAGGACCCGCTCGGCTTCTCGGGCAAGCTCAACGCGATGCGGGATGCCGGCCCGCTCATCGCGGATCATCCGCTCCTCGGGATCGGACGCGGCGCCTACGTCTCCGTCTATCCTGCTTACAAGACGACGCCGCACCAGTTCACGTACACGCATCCAGAGAACGTCGTCGTTCAAGCTCCTCGCTGACTGGGGCATTCCGCTCGGTGTCGCTGCGGTCGTCGCGCTCGTCTTTGTCATCTATCGTCGTCTCCGCCGCGCACGGAACGTCGCGATTCTCGGAGCGATGACCGGCGTGGCTGCGCTCGCGCTGCAAAACCTGGTCGACTTCAACCTCGAGATCCCGGGCGTTGCGCTCCCGGTGGCCGCGATCCTCGGCGCCTCTGGGGTCACGGCCGTGAAGGGCCGGCGGTTGTCGATCACGAAGCCGTTGGGCGTGACCTTCGCCGTGCTGCCAGTGCTTCTGCTCGGGGTCGCGCTCGCCGGCACGATGGTCACTCCGGATCTCGTCGGCGACCTTCAGTACGCGCAGGCGAAGGCGTGGAGCGCAGATCCCGACGCGCTCGCGGAGCTCGACCCGGTGGCGAAGAGGCATCCTGCAAATCCGGTCGTCTCCGCCCGCATCGCCTACGCCGCCGAGACCCACGATCCGCCCGATCTCAAGGCCGCGCTGCGGTGGGCGAATCGAACGATGTACCTCGCTCCGACCTACGCGGACGGCCACGTTGTCACCGGTCGTTTGTTGCTCCAGTTCGGCTATCGAGATCAAGCGTTCGCGGAGATGCGCCAGGCGTGGAGCATGACGGACGAGCTCGACGGCGAGCGGATCATCTCCCAGGTTGTTCAGCTGGCACGTACCGTCGACGAGATCCGGCGTGCGGTCCCACGCCGCGACTCCGTGATGGACGAGCCCGACGAGAAACAGCTCGCGCTGGTGGCGCTCTTCCTGATCCGTCAGGATCGAACGGAGTGGGCGGAGCAGCTCCTGGACTCGGTCGGACCCATTGAGTCGGTCCCCCCTTCGAGCCTCGGTCCGCTCGCGACCGCAGCGCTGCGTGTCGGCAACTATGCTCTCGCCGAGCGAGCGCTCACACGGAGCAGCCGTGTCGCTCCTGGTGAAGCTGCGACCCTGGAGGGCCTGCTCGAGGTCCTCGTTCACAAGAACGACCTGGACGCCGCGCGAGCGCTGATCGCCGAGGCCCTGGGAGTTCGCGACATCGATCCCTCGCCCTTCCTCCGCGCACGCCTCGAGCTGGCGCTCCAGTCGAATCACCTCGAAGAAGCCCGCGAGACGCTGGGCGAAATGCAGCGGAGGCTGTCTCCGACCCAACAGAACCAGGTGCTGCTGGCGCGGATGCAAAGCCGAATCGAGCTCCGCGACAACCACCCGATGGCGGCGGTTCACGCGATGGACGATGCGATTCGCCTCGCCCCGGGTCGCGCCGAGCTCCGCGTCGAACGGGCTCGCCTTCTCCTTCGGGTCGGGAAGCGCGAGCGGGCCCGAATCGACGCCAAGGCCGCGCTCGACCTTGCCCCGAACAACGGCTCCGCCAAGGCCATCCTGGATCGTTTGCCCGAGAAGGTGCCGTAGATCCGAGCTGGTATGGGTTTCGCTTGCGCTTCTCGAACTGCCAAAGTACGAGCGAGCTCGTCCAAGGTGAACGCTGCCAACGGCGTGCGGCACCAGACCTAGGAGGTTTTCGTGCGCGACAGCGAGCGACTTAGCGGCGTTGCACCCAGGTCGGAGGGTCCGCTGTTTGCTTTGGACCCCCAGGACGTTCTCCGGGCGATCCGACGCCGGCCCTGGGTGTTGATCGTCTCGATCCTGGCCACGGCGGCGATCTTCTGGGGCGTCTCGGTTCGACAGAAGAAAGTCTACCAGGCCGCCGCCGCCGTCGTCCTCGATCCGTCGCTCCCCAAGGTCCTGGGCGAGGGCTTCGACGTCGAGAACAATGAAGCGCGAGGCGGGGCGCAAGAGACCTTCTTCAACACCCAGTACAAGATCATGACCAGCCGCGCGGTCCTCCGCGAAGTGATCTCGAGGCTGAAGCTCCAGGACGACGAGAAGTTTCGCGAAGACTACGGGATCCAGAACGCGCAGTACCCGATGAAGGCGCTGGAGCGCATCCTCCCCGCGCTGGTCGAAGTCCTCCCGGAACAGAAGACCAACATCGTACGGGTGGTGGTCGAGGACTACGACGCCGATCGGGCGGCCCGGATCGCCAACGCGCTGGCTCAGGCCTACATCGATCAGAGCCTGGAGCGGAGGCTCTCGAACACGCGCAACGCCTCGAAGTGGTTGGATCAGCGTGTCGACGAGTTTGCCAAGAAGCTCGACGAGTCCCAGGAGAAGCTATTCGAGTTCAAGAAGAGCAACATGCTCGTCTCCGTGTCCGTCGAGGACCGCAAGAACATGACGACGGCCAACCTGCAGGCGCTCAACGGCAAGCTGCTGCTCGTGAGAGAGAAGCTCCTCGAGTTCGAAGCCGAGCGCACGGTGATCGAGTCTGCCACGGTCGCCATCACGGCGGTCCCGCGCGTCCGAGATAACGAGGTCGTCAATTCCCTGAAGGCGGCGCTGCTCGACCTGGAGCGAAAGCGCGCCGATCTCTCTAGCCGCTACGGTGCGAAGCACCCGAACATGCTCGCGATCCAGAATCAAATTGATCAGGTAAAGGGGTGCCTGGACAACGAGATCAAAACCATCGTCGGCACACTCGACAACGAGATCATGGAGCAGAAGGATACGATCTCGCGAATTCAGGTGGAGATGCGCTCCGAGACGCAGCTCGCGATGGAGCTCAACAACCTCGCTCTCGAGTACTCGAAGCTCAGCCGCGATGTAGGTACGAACCAAGAGACCTACCAGAGCTTGCTCAAACGGCAAACGGAGACGGATCTCTCCGGTTTGCTCGAGTCCAACTTCGTGCGCTGGCTGGAGACGGCAGAGCCGCGCTCGTCACCGATCCGGCCGTCGGTGCCCCTCAACACGGTGCTTGGCGCGATCCTCGGTCTGTTGATTGCGCTCGCCCTGG
The DNA here is from genome assembly GCA_963803435.1 of uncultured delta proteobacterium. GTDB lineage: Bacteria > Myxococcota > Kuafuiibacteriia > Kuafuiibacteriales > Kuafuiibacteriaceae > CAWDML01. The sequence continues at coordinate 268,157 of CAWDML010000004.1, forward strand.
CCGTCGGCGAGGTCCTCCTCGACAACACGGTGCACAGCCAGAACGACGTTGAAGAGCGGCTCGGACAGGTGCTGCTCGGGCTCGTCCCAGCGATCGATCCTCAGCAGCTCCAGCCTGCCAGCAATGAGCGCGGCGTCATGCGAGCCCGTGACCTCCACGTGCACGATGATCCGAGGAGCTCGGTGGCGGAGTGCGCGCGCTCGATCCGCACGAATCTAATGTTCATCGACAGCGCGGACAAGCAGCGGAAGCTGAACCGCATCCTCCTGACGAGCCCGCATCCGGCCGAGGGCAAGTCGATGACGGCGATCATTCTTGGCACCATCATGGCGCAAGCGGGCAATCGAACCTTGATCATCGATACCGATCTGCGACGCCCCCGGCTTCACAAGACGTTCGGCGTCTCATCGGAGCAGGGCGTGACCTCCGTTCTCCTGGGCACGTCGACGCTCAAGGACGCGATCAAGAAGACCGAGGTCGTCGGCCTCGATGTGCTCCCTTGCGGCCCGCTGCCGCCGAACCCCGCCGAGCTCCTTCACAGCGATGACTTCGAGAAGATGCTCCAAGAGGCCCAGCTGCACTACGATCGGATCTTGCTCGATTCTCCTCCGGTCAACGCAGTCACGGATCCGATCATTCTCTCGAAGCTGGTCGACGGGACGATCTTGGTGGTGAAGTCCGCGAAGACGACCAAAGAGGCCGCCCGCCGCGCACTCCGTCAGCTGGGCGACGTAGGTGCCAACATGCTCGGCGTGGTGCTGAACGACGTCGATTTCAAGGACGGCAGCTACTACTACAACTACTACTACTACTACAAACGCGGCTACGGCTCCGAGGACAAGACCGCCGAGGCCTGACCTCAGCTCACGTAGCCTTCCGAGTGGAGGTACGCGAGGACCCGCTCCGCGGCGCCATCTCGAGACAACTTCGAAGTGTCGATCACGACCTCTGCATCGCTGGGTGCTTCATACGGATCGTCGATTCCAGTGAACCCCTTGATCTCGCCCCGCCTGGCCTTCGCGTACAGCCCCTTGCGGTCGCGTTGCTCGCACTCCTCGAGCGGCGTCGAGACGTGGACCAACACGAACGCACCGTAGGCCTCGACCATCTTGCGCACGCGCTTGCGCGTACCGTCATAGGGGGCGATTGGAGCGCAGAGGGCGATGCCGCCGTGCTTGGTGATCTCGGACGCGACGAACCCGATCCGGACGATGTTCGTGTCGCGATCCTCCTTCGAGAATCCCAAGCCCTTGCTCAGGTGCGTCCGGACGATGTCGCCGTCGAGGAAGGTGACACGCCGATGCCCACACTCCCTCAGCTTGGCCCTCAGGACGTTTCCCACGGTCGACTTGCCGGATCCGGAGAGCCCCGTGAAGAAGACCGTCACGCCGCGGAGTGAGCGGACCGGATGTGCGCGCCGAAGCACGACCTCGACCTCGTCGAACGTGAATCCTTGAGGGAAGGGCGAGCCGTGGTCGAGAAGGGCCTCGATCTTCGACAGTGTGAGGTCCGCGGGGACCTCGCTCGGCACGACGAAGTGCGCAGCGCCCAGGTTGCGGGCGATGGTCGCGTCGAGGTCGTTCGCCGCCGAAAGGGGCGCCAGGTACAGCCGGGCCTCGGGAGCGTGCTGCATGGCGGCGAGCAGCGCGCGGATGCGGACGTGGTAGTCCTCCCCGGCCGAGTCGCCGATGATCAGGAGCCGGGCCTGATGCTTCCGAGCGCGATCGAGAAGATAGTCGAGCTCCGACCGATGGATGGGTTGTCGCGCCGGAAACGCCAGGAGGGGCCCCTCGTCCGAACGTGGTCGCCGACGCTGTTCGAGGAAGTCGTAACGGCGGATCGGATCGACGGCCTCGAGCCGATCCTCGTCCAGCACGGCGAGGAGGACGCCCTCAGGATCCCGGAGCGCGAGCGGACGCGGGCCAGGGAAGCGGTCCAGGAACGAAGCGCCGAGATCCTCCTGCGTGAGAAGCTCCGAGAAGAGGAGCTCCAAAAGGTCGACGTCTTGGCTCGAGAGTACAAGCTCCGGCAGCGTCGCTGACCGTAGATTGCTTCTGGCTTCGTTCACGAAGCGCAGGCTAGCACGCCGGACTCAGGCCGCCAGCTCCAACTCGATCCAGTGCTGGCGCCACAATCGCGGGAGCCCCCGGATGACGGCTCTCTCCATCTGCGCGACCCCGAGGGCGAGCGCGTTGGTGCCCCGAACCGCGACCTCTGACGCTCTTCTCCACGGAAGCGACGGCACCGAGTCGATGGCTCGCTCGATCGTTCGCTTCCAGGCGCTCGAGGCCGGCCCCTCGATCCCTGCGATCTCGACGACGCGTGCGCGATCTCCCAGGGCGCCGAGGATCAACTCCAAGCGATCGCTGCGGATAGTCATCGCAGCGCGCCCTCGAGGCCGGAGCGCTGCGATGAGGCTCTGAGCGACCTCGGGAAGTAGCTCGTCCGGGAGGTGATTGAGCGTGTTGGTGGAGACGACCGCGTCCACGCTCCCGGGCCGAAGCGGGAGCCGTCGGATATCGGCGATGACCGCGAACGGAACCCGTCCGAGCCGGCGCGCCCGCTGGATCCGCGCCACCGACAGGTCCATGGGGATGTAGCGGAGGTGACGATAGAGGCCGAAGAACTCCGCCTCGCCCGACGCGATCTCGGCGACCACGTCCCCTTCCGGCAGCGAGGCGAGGAATCGACCGAGCAGGCGCCGAAAGCCGGCCTGGCTCGGGCGAAGGACCTCGTTCCTTCCTGGGGGCGTGGTCGGATACCGATCGCCGTGCGTGGCCAGCTCGCCGTCGTCAAAGGCGAGATCGATGATCCCGTCTTCGAGCCGGACCTTCGCTCCGTCCGCGGTCGCGAGCCCCTCGGAGCTCCAAGTCAGCGGTTCGCTCGAGCCTGGACGTCGCAGCACCCCCAACGCCCAGTTGGGGATGTGCGGTGCTTCTTGATCGGCCATGACCAAGGCTAAGGCACGGTGACGCGCCTCGCGCGAACGCGAACGCTCGAGGAGGCGGCGACGAATCGCTGATACGCGACCAACGTATCCGTCGCGTTGCGGGCGCCGATGGCGGGCTCATCCTCGTTGCCGGGATCGTTCGACACGATGAACGCAGCGCCGCTGGGGAGGCCACCCTGGGTGAAGTTCCCGCCGTACAGGTCGACGTCGGGGCTCCCGAGCGCGACCTCCTGCCGGTAAACCATGAAATGGGCGCCGCCGACCGCGACGAGCGCCGGGTTGTAGCTGTCCAAGGGGCCGGTCACCATCGCGATGCTCCCTGGGTTGGCCGTCACGCCCGTCGTGAAGATCCGCGTACCGTAGATGTCGTAGTTCATCGGATCCGACCGGGTGTCGGTCCACGCCGCGAACCACGTCGTCCCGTTGAACACTACCGTCGGGCTGGTCTGCGCGTTCGCCGCGTTCGTGACCAGCTGCTCCGGCGAGAGCGTGCCGTTACGAATGAACCGGCGGGAGTAGATGTCCTCGCCACCCGCGACGCCCGAGCGCCGGTCGTCCCATACGACGATCCAGTTGACGTTGTCCGAGGCGACGTCGGGACGCCTCTGATCGTTGGCGGCGTTGGCGATGACCACGCCGTTCCCATCCATCAGCGTCCCGTTGTTCCGCACACGGCCGGCGTAGATGTCCCAGTTGGTTCCGCTCCTGCGATCCTGCCAGGCGACCAGGAAGGCCTGCGCGGCCGCATGCGCGTTGTAGGCGACCTTCGGGAAGTTCTGATCCTCGGCGCCCGTCGCGATCGGGAAGCCGCTGCCGTCGAGCACTTGGTAGTTGCTGTCGACGCGCGTCCCGAAGATGTCCCAGTTGCCGTTTCTGCGATCCGCCCAGACCACCAGGAACTGCGTTCCGTTCCAGGCGATGTCGGGGGCGGACTGATTACCGACCGCGTTGCAGATCGTCCGTCCGCCGTTCGGATCCAGCACCGTGCCGTCGTTGTTCACGCGGACGGCGCGGATGTTGAGGTTACCTGCTCCGTTCAGCTGACTGTCGGAGTAGACGACGAAGTACCGAGTTCCGTCGTGCGCGATCGCGGCCGAGGTCTGGCGGCCCTGCGCCAGGGCCAGCACGGTGCCCGTCGAGTTCGTGACGCCACCGTTCGCATTGACCTGGGTCGCCTGGATGTCGAAGCGACCGTCAACCTCCCGTCGATTGTCCTGCCACGTGACCAGCGATCGGCTCGCGCCAAAAGCGATCGCCGGAGCCAGTTGGTCGTTGACGCCTCCGCTGTACAGGCGACCCGTCGCGTCGAGGACGACGCCGGCCGTCGAGAGCCGGGCGCCGTAGACATCGCTCGTCGTCCCGTCTCCACCGCGAAGATCCTGCCACGCGACGAGAAACTGATTGTTCACGGAGTCGAAGGTGATGGACGGGATCGTCTGGTTTCGGATGGCTCCCGTGACAAGGATGCCGTTCGTCATCACGTCGAGGCTGGTTCCGTCGGCGGCAGCCACGCGTCCTGCATAGATGTCGAAGTTGCCCGCGCGCGAGTCCTGCCAGACGGCCACGTAGTTCGCGGTCCCGTCATAGGCGACGTCGCAGCGCGAATCGCGCCCTTGCCGATTCGTCTTGAGCGCGATGTTGCTGATGTCGATGGTGCCGGCGAACGGATCGAAGCGTCGGGCCACCGGATCTTCGTTCGGCGGATTCCCGTCCTGCCAGCAGAAGAGGCAGTTGGTGCCGTTGCAAGCGACCGCAGGGAAGCGCTCCGCCGTCAGTCCGTCGTCGATGGAGAATCCGTTTCCGTCGAGCCGGTTCCCGCCGCCGTCGATGCGGCCGGCGTAGACGGCGTCGATTCCGCTTCGACGGTCCTGCCAGGTCACGACGAAGGTATCGCCCGCTCCGGCCCAGGCGACGTCGGGCTCCACCTGATTGTCCGCCGCGTTCGAGATGACGAAGTCCGGAGACACGACCCCGGCGGTGTCCACGAGCGCCCCCCGAATATCGTAGTTTCCGGCGCCGCTGCCCGTGCGGCTGTCGGCCCAGACCACGAGGTAACGCGATCCGTTGAACGCGACGGCCGGCGCCACCTGGTCGTAGTTGGCGGTACAGATCGGGATGCTGACGGTCTCGATCGGATTGCCGTTGGCATCGACCCGGGTCCCGTAGATGTCCTTCGAGATGAGCGTTCGGAGGTCGCTCCAAACGACGAGCCAGTTCGTGCCGTCGAACGCGACCGCGGGCGTCTCCTCGTCCGTGACGGAGGGGCCAACGCCCGCGAGGGTGAGACCGAACTCGGCGAAGATGGTCGGATCCAGGATCGCGGGATAGACGCTCTCGTCGACCGTCTTCCGCGGCACCGTCAGCACGAGGTCTCCGTCCTCGAACTCGACCGGAACCTCGGTCTCCTGGGCGGCGCCGTCGATCCACGTCGCCAAGCCGTACCGGATCCCCATCCGGGTCGTCTCGTCGGCGAAGTGGTGTCCTTCTTCGCTCTGCCCGACGTACGCCAGACCATCGAGATGAACGCGGATCTCCAGATTTCCCTGGCCCGCAGGTGCTGCGTCGAATAGCCACAGCTGCTCGACGCCGGCTTCGCGGTTGATGAACTGCTCTTGGGCTACGCTCCGCTCGATCTGGATCGTCCCCTCGATCGCCGAGGTCCGGGGCGCGCCCAGATCGAACGAGACGTCCCGGGAGATCGCGACCGTCTCGAGCCGGACTGCGGGACCTTCGATCGTTCGGGCCGGCTCGCCCGACTCCGCGTCGGTGGTCACGTGATGTCGAGGTGTTATCTCGACGACCCCGTCTCGACTGCGCACGCCGTAGGTCGGGCGTGCGGCGACCAGCGCGCCATCGCGCTCACGATAGCTCTGCCGGAGTCGCGTGGTCAGCGTGTCGAGATCGAAGGAGGGCGTGACGGCCGCGGATCCATCTTCGATCGAAAGGGGCTCCTGGGCTGTCGAGGCGTCGGGACCGCAACCTGCCACCGAGAGCAACACAACCACATAAAAGCCACGACGGATCCCCTGCATCATATCCTCCATCAGTGCCGTAGAACGCCCCAGCGATTCATGGCGCCCCGCCCGGCAATATTCTCCGAAACGGCCGGCCAATCAAGCCCGCCGCAATGGAGAGATCGGACGACCTGTCGATCGGTGGAGGCCTGAAAGGGCGACCGGCGAGCGCCGTGCCGAGGGCGGGTTGCAATCACCGCCGGGCCACGCCTCGACCGTACCTGCGGATTTGACTCCCGCCTCTTCGCCTTGCCAGGATGGCCGGCCCCGATGTGGAAACGCAGCCTCGGTCTTCTCTCCGACGCGGCCACCTACGGCGCCAGCAGCGCCACGATGCAGGTCGTCGGGTTCCTCCTTCTGCCGCTCTACACCCGCCATCTAAGCCCCGAGGACTATGGCGTGATCGCGATGTTGGCGATGACCAACCTGCTCTTCGGGGCCATCGCGAACCTCGGGATCCAGAACGCCATCTTCCGCAACTTCAATCGCACCGACGACCCCCAACGGCGTCGCGATGTGCTCAGCACGGGGCTGTTGAGCGTGACCATCTCCTCCGTGCTCTTCTTCGCGTTGTGCTGGCCGTTCGCAGGTTTCATCGGCGACGCCCTGGTGGGCGATCTCAGCCGACCTGACTACGTCCTCATCAGCCTGGCCACCGGCGCCATGGCCACCGTTGGAAACGTCCCGTTTGCGGTGCTGCGCGCGCTCCGGCGTGTGAAGATGGCTGGAGCGCTCAACATCCTGAAAGTGGCGGTCACCGCGGGCGTGACGATCGTCCTCGTCGTCTACCTGAAGATGGGTGTTCTGGGTGTCCTGTGGGCGAACCTGATCAGCGAGCTCATCCTCCTCGTCATCAAGCTCGCGATCACGTTTCAGTCCTATCAGCTCCGCATGGACATGGGCGTGCTCAGGGAGATGCTCGCCTACGGACTGCCCTATGTGCCCAACGGCCTACAGGCGACCGCACTCCACTACTTCGGCCAGTACGTGCTCGCCCACATGCTGAGCCTTCAGGAGGCAGGTCTCTACAACGTCGCCATGAAGTTCTCGGCGCCGCTCGCGTTCGTCGTCCAGGCAATCCAACAGGCGTATGTCCCTCACAAGTTCGAGATCCATGCTCAGGAGAAGGATCCGCAGTCGCTCTTCCGATCGATCACGACCTACTATTTCGCAGGAACCTTCTATCTCTGGCTCGGCGTCTCCCTGTGGGGACCTGAGTCTGTTCGCTTCCTGACGAGCCATCGCTTTCACGCCGCCGCGCTCCAGATCCCCTTTGCCGCCGCAGTCCCGCTCGCGCGCGGCTTCCGCTTCATGCTCGGTACGGGCATGGAGGTCGTCGATGACCAGCGGCCTGTCCCGTTCGTCAGCGCCGTGGGGCTCGCGGTCGTCGTCGCCTCGAGCTTCTGGCTCGTGGGCGAGTTCGGCGGTGCTGGCGCCGCGCTGGCTCCTGTCATTGGCTGGCTCGTGATGGCCGGGATGATCTACTACTTTGCGCAGAAGCGGTTCCGCGTCTCCTACGATTGGCCTGCGCTCATCGCGTTCGGCACCCTCGCCATCGGCGGCGTGGTCCTGGGCCGCTTCGTGTCCGGAAGCCCCGCGGTCCTGCGGTTTGCGATTCTCGTGGCGATCTCGTTGGCCTATCCGATCCTCGCCTACGTGGCGCTGGTGCGCTCGCCTGCGGAGGGCGCGCGCGTGCGCGGAATGGTGTTGCGCGTCAGGCGAAAAGTGATAGGGGAGCCTTCCGCGTGAGAGCGGCCCTCATCGGTTTCGGACCCCACGGCAGACGGCTGCTGTCGGCGCTCGGCGAGACCCCCGCGGTTCAGCTGGTCGCTGTCGCGGATCGCCGCGCGGAGGCTTTTGCACAGTCGCCGCTCCCGGCGGAGATCGAACGGTTCGAATCCTCCTCGACGCTGTTCGAGAAGATCGCGCCCGACCTGGTGTGCATCGCGACCAACGGGCCGTCGCACGCCTCGATCGCTCTCGAGGCCATCCGTCATGGTGCGACCCACGTCCTGGTGGAGAAGCCGATGGCGTGCTCGCTGGACGCGTGTGATCGGATGATCGAGGCCGCCGACCGGGCCGGGGCGCGCATGGTGGTCGTGTCGCGGCGACCGCATCCGCTCTACCGGTGGCTGCGCGCGCAGATCGGATCCGGTGTTTGGGGTGAGTTTCGCTCGATCTTCATCCAGCAACCGGGGATCGGCCTCGGCTGTCTCGGCGTCCACGCATTCGATCAGATCGCTTTTCTCGCCCAGCGACGGATCGAGCGCGTGACCGCCTGGGTAGATCCGTTCCGAGGTCCCAACCCCAGGGGTGCGGAGTTCGTGGACCCGGGCGGAACCGTCGTGCTGGAGCTCGGCGGCCCCCGCGCGATCCTGGCTCAGATCGAAGGTGGCGCCGGACCGATGGCGATGGAGCTCGACCTGGCCGGAGCCCGCATCCAGATCGACGAGGAGGTGCGGATCCTCGAACGCGATCTCAGCGTGAAGCCCGGCCCCGATCGACCGCCGGTGTTTCGGCGGATCGATCCTCCAGACCTGGCGCCGAAGCCTACGCCGGCTGCGGTCCTCCGGGGTGCGATCGACGAGCTGATCGCGTCGGGTCCGATCGAGTGCAGCGCCGAGGCTGGGCGAGATGCGGTGGAGGTTCTGGTCGCAGCCCATCTGTCGCATCGGCGGGGCAACGTGCCGGTCGCGCTCCCGCTCCGATCCTCCGAGGAGCGAAGCGAGTGGCTGTCGGTCACATGACCCGACGCTCCGCCCAACAGCTGGGCGATCGGTGCGTCGCGGAGATGAAGGCGCGCCTCCTGGATGCCGGCCTCGCCTCCATCCCCGTCGGTTCAGGCCGCGAGTCGCTCTTCGCGATCATCGAGGGACATCTCATCCAGCGCTGTGCCGACGTCCTCGACCAGGGAGGCGCCGCTCCCGGCGCCCAGCGGGCCAAGGACTGGCTCTTCGCGCGGCTGTATCGCGCCAAGAGCCTCACTCTTCCCCGTGGCGCGCGCCGGTTCGACGTCCGACCGCGTGAGGGCTGCAAGCGGGTCCTCGCGATGCCGCACAACGCCGCCCAGCTGGTTCATGCCCAGAGCATCGCCGACTCCGACGCCGGCCTCGAGCTCCACTTCGTGATCCGCGACCCGCGCGATGCCGTACGTTCGGCGTCTCACTGCGTGGTCGCGAGGGCCTACGCGAGACCTCGGGTGGACGAGCTCATCCGTGCCCATGCCGAGCTTGCGCTGGCTCGCGCAGTGTTGCGTCGACCCGGCCTGGGGCTGGATCAGGCCACCTGGTCGCGGCTCGTGGGAGTTGTCCTTCGCGAGGCTGATCTCCTCTTGCAACCGACGATGACGGTCGCCCGAGCGATGGATCGCGCAATCGACGAGCTTGGTCCCCAGGTGATCCTCGTGGGCAATCCGTGCACCGCGGACGGGGTTGTGACCACGATGGTGGCGCGACAGCACCGTCTGCCCACGGTCAGTCTTCAGCACGGAGACATTCGTCCCGAGAACGATGAGTGGGCACGCGCGCAGGTCGACACGTTGATGGTCTGGGGAACCTACGCGCGGGACGTGCTCTTCGAGCTCGGAGTTGATCCGGGTCGGGTCGTGGTGACGGGGGCTCCGTGGACCGATCGCCTGGTGTCGCGCCAGCGTCGCGTGGACCGCCCACGTGTGCTGGTTGCGCTCTCGGGCGCAGGACACAGCGTGGGCATGAACGAGCACCTCGCCCACGTGCGCCGGCTCATCGCCGCCTCCGCCGAGCTTCCCCACTACGATTGGCGGTTCCGCCTCCACCGGAAGGACGACCCCGAGATCTATCGGAGGCTGATGTCGGAGATACCGGGATCGACGGGGACGATCGTGGAGACTCGCGGGCAGGTCACCACCATCTACGAGGATCTCGAGCCTGCGCGCGCGCTGATCACCGTCACCTCCGCCTCCGCGCAGGACGGAATGATGGTCGGAGTTCCGGTGGTCACGCTGGGAAGGCCGTCGGGTGAGCCGGTTCCGGCGTACGTCGAGCAGCGCGCGACCGTGCACGTCGAGCCGGATGAGCCCCTGGCCGCTCGCCTCGAAGACGTGGTGGAGCACGGCGCTGGTGAAGAGATCCGAGCGAACGCGCAGCGGTTCGTCGAGCGATACTTCGGCCCGGTCGACGGACGATCGTCGGTGAGGGTGGCGTCAATCCTGTCCGCGATCGCTGCCGGGGAGAGACGATGAGCCCAGCAAGCAAACGACTCGCGCTGGTTGGCTTCGGCCGGATCGCGACCAAGCACATCGAGGTCTTCCGAGCGCTCGGTTGCGAGGTCGTGGCGTGCTGCAACCGGAGCGAGGAGAAGCGCGCGCGTGCCCGTGCGGAGGCGGGAATCCCATCCACGTTTGGCTCGATCCCGGAGATGCTCGAGCGCGAGCTCCCCGATGGGGTCGTCGTCTGTGCCTCCTTCGACGGGATCGCCGCCGCGGCGTCGCCAATCGTGGAGGCCGGCGTCCCCGTGTTGGTCGAGAAGCCGCCCGCAATCTCCATCCAGGAGCTCGACGGCTTCATCGCAAGTGCCGACGAGGCCCGGTGCCCGGTGATGGTCGGTCTCAACCGCCGCCACTACTCGGTCGTGCGCAGGGCGCTGGGAGACTCGGACGAGCCGATCACGATGGTATCCGTCTCCTGGTCCGAGAGCCCGATCGACCTCGCCGGGCGCTTCACCCGGGATCAGATCGGACGGATGATCTTCGGCAACAGCATCCATGGGCTCGACCTGATGACGCTCTTCGGAGGCGAGCTCGAGGAGCCCGGGATCGTTGCGCACGACCTGGGTGGGTTCCGCTGGCTCATGGATCTCCACGGGACCTCCGACCGGGGCGTCCTCTGCCACTTCGAATCGACCTGGGATGCGCCCGGCCGCTGGCGGGTCGAGGTCACGAGACCGGGCCGCCGCTACGTCTTCGCGCCGCTGGAGACCTGTCGCGTCTTCGAGGCTGGCGGCGCCGAACGCGTCCTCGAGCCTGACGAGGACGACCGCAGGTTCAAGCCCGGGTTCATGTCACAGGCGAGGACCTTCCTGGAGGTGATCGAGACGCGACAGGTCCCCGATGCGGTCACGTTGCGAGCCGCCCGACCGGCGGTGAAGCTTGCCGAGTCGCTCACGCACGCCCTGACGGGGACGGACTTCGAAGGGGTACGCCGGTGAAACTCCATTTCATCGTGGGGATGTCGAGGGCGGGTACGACCTGGCTGGCGAAGACGCTGAACGAGCACTCCCAGGTGGTGGTGATCGGCGAGACCTCCTTCTTCGGCCGGGCCTGGGAGGATCCGGGACCCTCCGGCATCTACTCCACAGACCAGGTCCGAGCGATCGCCGGCCGCTACACAGGCCGCCGTGGGCGCGTGCAGGTGTTCTTCGGCGGCCTCGGGCTGCTCGCGGGCGGTCCGGGAAGCTATCGACGGATCGACGAGACGAACTGCGAGGCGGTCCTTGCGCGTGTCCTGAACGACGCACACGGACCTTCGACCCCGAGGATCCTCTTCGAGCAGATCGCCCAGGGGGTGGCGGACGCGGAGGACAAGAGCGTCGTCGTGGAGAAGACGCCCCACCACCTGAACTGGGTCGATCGCATCGCAGAGAACTTTCCGGAGTCGAAGTTCGTCGTGCTGGTGCGCGACGCGTACGGCTTCATGCGCTCCTACAAGCACTACGTGCAGACCGCGACCGCGCTCGATGGCGCCGGCAACAACCTCAACTACCACCCGGCTGCATGCGCCATGATCTGGCGAGGCTACGTCCGCTCGGCGTTCGACGTCCTCGCGCGCTATCCGGACCGCACCCTCCGGCTCGACTTCGACGCGATGACGAGACGTCCCGAGGAATCGATGGAGCGCGTCCAGAGCTTCCTGGGGGTCGCGCGCGAGACGATCGCCGGACGCGTCCCCCGCGACAACTCGAGCTTCAAGGGCCGGTCGGCAGGCGAGCTGGATCCCGATGACGTCTTTTGGATGAACCTGCTCGCAGCGGCAGAGCTGCGACGGATGGACATCCAGCCGAGGCCGACCGCGGTCGGGCCGAAGGCGATCGCTCGGTCCGTCGGTGCGCTCGGCCCGTGGGGCTACCGGGCCTTCCGCACGCTCTCCGCCAGGACCCAGGGCTCGGTGGTCGCGTACGTCCGGCGCTGGGTGAATCGTCCCACGGCGTGAGCGACTACCAGTTGGTGGATGTTTCGTACCCGGTGGAGATCAGGACCTGCTCGAGGATCGGCTTGATCGACGCCTTGTCGACGGCGCCGAGCTCCTCTCGCCAGCCTCGGGCCGGCTTCTCGGAGAGGTTTCCCAGCCGAGCGGTCGTCCCCTGTCGCATGCGCCCCTCGTCGTGCTGCCCGACCGCCTCTTCGATCTCCAGGTCCGTCATCGACAGCCTGTGCCGCGCCACGAATTTGCCAAGCTCCCGCCTCGCGTCGGCTTTCCAGTCCTCATACCGCATGACGTCGATCCCACAGGATTCCCGGTGCTTCTCCACCTCCGAGAGTGTCTCGACGTATGAGCGGGCCCAACCTTCGATCGAGGTCTTCTGTCCGAAGCGCTTGCGATACTTGATCGACAGGCAAACGTCTCGCGGATCACGAACGATGAAACACATGATCGCTCCGGGATACGCGCGACGGAGCAGCGGCGCGATGCGAACATGGTTCCCGGCGGTGTCGATCGTCTCCACCCGACCGTGCGTCTCGGCCGGCGCGTCGAGGTCGAACGGACCAAGGTTGAACGGCATCAAGAGCTCCGGCCGCTTCACCCTGAACCCTTTGGTATGCTCAGGAAGCGTCCACAGCCGCCCGCGCTCGAACGACTCGAAGAGCACGTACAGGGCCCGCCCGGGAACCAGCGCCGGCGCCCGCGCGAGCCACGCCAGCGGCTTCCCGGTCTTTCCACCCAACAGCTTCACCTCGTGAATGAACACGTGCGTCCGCGCATGGCCCAGCAGCGCACCGATCCAGGTCGATCCGGCCGAAGGCGTGCTCATGACGAAGATCGGTCGGCGCTGCGCGCGATCTCCGTAGAGGGAGGGGACCACGCTGTGGGTGACGAAGGCGCCGAGCTTCCGCTCAGCCAGCAAGGTTCGCACGATGACCCGACCGATTCTCAACATGAACGATCGCCTTCCACATGGGGCTTGCTATCGGACACGAGTGGACCACCGGAATGGCAGCATCTACCACTCACGAGCTGTGACGCGCCCGCAGTACGCGAATGAGCTCCCGCGTGCGCCGTCTCGTCATCGCGACCGCGTGCCTCGTGTTCGCCTCCAGCCTATCGAGGAGCGCGTGGCGATGGCCGACTTCGTAACCCTGCTCCCGGAGTTCCTTGCCATACACGACCTCGGTCACGAGCACTTCTGGTGCACCAGGCTGCTCCTTCCACCGATAGACCGACTTCGGATCGAACATCTGCGAGACGTCGTGGAAGGCCGAGTTATCATTCCAGCTCAGCCCTCTATCCGAAAACGAGGACAGGTCTGTCGTGATTGTGGATCCGAGAAACCGCGAAATGAGGGGGACGATTCGGTCCTTCTCGAGAATGAGATCCTCGAAGCGAATCTTGATGAGCCTCGGGTGCTCTAGAGCTCGTGCCGCCGCTGCGTCTCGCGCGTAAAGCGCAAGGTAGTGATGCAGCGAGTAGTCGGCAAAACGATTCTTGGCGGACAGCAGTACGTCGCGCATGTCGCGGGTCATGTGGATGATCCGGAGGTCGGTTTTTGCTAGAAGCTCCGCCATCCACATGCCGCAACGGGTGACCTTGGTTCCGATCACTGCAGCACTCGGGTTTTGGGCGCTCAGGACATCCAGCCCGCGATAGTAGAGCTCTTGCAGCGACGAGAAGTCCGGCTTGAGCCGATCGAATCCCGACTGGCCCATCCCGCTCGCTTCCGCCTTCAACTCGGCCAGCAAGACGTTTCGCGCCCGCTTCCCAAGCTCTTGGTCGATCCTTTCGATGTGGAGCTGACGTGAGGTCCAAAAGAGGGACTTGAAGAAGTCTCGAATGACGACGACCTCGGGCTGAGCGTTGAGGAAATTCGCCAGCATCGTCGTTCCCGAACGATTCACACCCGTCACGAGAAGTCGTTTCACGCCGGTGCTCTCGACGCGATGTGCTGTGTCATTCATGTCGGACCTACTCCTCGCGAATGCGTCAGTAGTCGCTGCGCCATACGCCTTCGACGCAGCAGAGCCCAAGACACAATCCAATTCCAAGCGAGAAGGCCGGGCTGTACAGGATCTCCTCAGAAAAGAACCCTCGCAAGCACCACAGGACTAACATGATCCGGAGGAGCGAGTGAGCGTGACGTGCGGATCCGGGTTGAGCGGCGGCGCCCCAGGCCGGACGAAACCACATGCTCAAGGCCAGGATCAGGAAGGCGAAGACGAGCGAGAATCCTCCGCCCGCAAAAATCGTTGCAAAGACATTGTGCGTAGAGGGCGCAAAGCCATTCGGCGAGCGGATCGCAACTTGAGTTGGGATCCGTTGCGGTGACACGCCGAGGAGTGGGTGTTCCCAGCCGATCTCGAGGGACTGCTCGAGGATCCACAAGCGGTAGCTGTCGGAGGAATAGCCCGCCTCGGTCTTGTTGGCGCGGACCTCAATCACGCGCGTGTTGCCGAAGTTCTCGATTAGCAACATACCAGTGACCACGATCACCGAGATCAGAAGAAGGTTTCGAATCCTCCCGATCGACTTCAGCCCTAATACGGCGCCGATCGCGATCATCCCGAGCCACCCCGAGCGATTGCCGGACGAGAACGTCGCCAAGATGGTCAGAAGGATTCCGCCGATCAGGAGCCAGCGGTAGAGGAGGGCGGACTTCTGCGTCACGAGGGTGTGGGCACCGATGAGCACCGCGGGGAGCAGGTACATCGAGAACGCATTCTTGTTCGCGATGCCCTGGAGGGGATTGATGCCCTCGGGGGACTCCAGGTCTCCGGTGACGAGGCCGCGGAGGCTGATGGCGGCGGCGGCCATGACGAACGCCAGGCCGATGGCGCGGAAGTCGGCGCGGGTGCGGATGCCGAGCGCGCCGGCGAAGACGATGACCATCGAGGCGGCGAACTTGAAGGTGACGGAGGTGCCGCGGGGCTCGATCAGGGCGGTCAGTGAGAAGAGCGCGAGGACGAGAAAGAGGCTCGCAGTGATGTGCTGGGGGACGGAGCGGAGGCGGTTGAGGCCGATCAGGAGGATGATCGGGGCGGCGAAGTTGATCGGATGGACCTGAAGGCCGTCGATCTCGACGCGGAACATGGGAAAGGCCGAGAGCGCCAGGAGGAGCGTCGCGAAGGCGAGGACCCAGCCGGAGCGGCTGATTTTGGAGTCGCCGGGCTCTTCTTCGGGCACGGCGACCGGCGCGTGGCTCAACGCGCGGGGGGGGAATGGGGAGCGGGGGTCGACGCCGACGGCTCTCATGGGCGCTCCTCCAGCGCGTCGACGATCCTGGACGCGATGAAGAGCTCGGTCTTCTCGGTCGACTCGACGGTCTTGCCGCCGATATGGGGGACAATGACGAGGTTGTCGTGGTCCGCGCGTACTTTAGCAGTGGATCGTCCCGGACGACGTTCGGCTCGCTCGCAAGCACGTCGAGGGCCGCACCTCGGATCCGTCCCTCCTCCAGGGCCCTCAGGAGCGCGGGCTCCTCCAGGATCGGTCCACGAGAGGTGTTGACCAGGATCGCGTCGCGCTTCATCGCGGCAAGCTCCCGCGCGGCGATCATCCCGCGCGTCGAGACGTCCAAGGGGACGTGAATGCTGACGAGGTCGGACTCCCGCAGCAGCGCCTCCAGCGAAGGGACCCGCTCCACCCCGCTCGGAAAGTCGTCGCGCAGATCGTAGCCGAGCACACTCACGTCGAAGGCCTGCAAGTAACGCGCGACGATCCCGCCCAGGCGTCCCACACCGACGAGGCCCGCAGTCTTCCCGTGGAGCTCGCGTCCGACGAAGAGGTCGCGGTTCCAGACACCTTCGGCCGCGGATCGGAGGCGGTCGGAATCCGACGGAGAAGAGCCAGCATCAGGCCGATGGTGAGCTCCGCGGTCGCGCGCACGTCGCGGAGGAACTCCACCTCGCCTTTGAGGCTCACCACGCGAATGCTGCGACGTGGACAAGCGTCGAGATCGATGTGGTCGAGACCGGTGGTCGCAGTGGCGAGAATGCGACATCGCGGAGACGCACCCAAGAGGTGGCCGTCGATCCGCTCTCGCAACCGACCCATACCGCGTCGTGCGCCTTGAAGGCTTCGTGCAGAGCGAGACCGCCCGTGTCCACCAGGTGAACGTCTCCAACGCTTTCGAGGAGGGCACGCGCGGCCCCGAGAAAACATCTCGGGCTCGGCGACGAGGATACTGAGACGGTGAGCCATGCCCCGACCGCTCAGCCTCCTCGGGATACGAGAGCCGCTTTTGAACGTATGGGCGCAGGGTCACCAGCGCGTCCGCGATCCTCGGGCCGAATGGCCGTCGCCGTAAAGAGTGCTGGCAGCATAGCGTCCGTGCTCGAGTTGCCTTCGGATAGCTCTCCGCGATCGCGTTGCTCAGGGACCACGCGGTCCACGTGGACGTCCGTCTCCCGAGCAGTTCTGGCGATTGCCGACCAGGACGACCGGCGTGCCGAAGAAGCTGGCGTCGCGGACGAAGCTGCTGGAGTTGCCGACGGCGCAGGCCGCATTCGCAAGGACTTTGAGATAGTGCTCGGGCGCCAGGTTGGTCAGCGTCCGAAGCCAGACCGCGTCGCAGCTCGGTCCGAAAGATGCGGATCGACTTGCTGATGTGGTCGGAACCCGCGTCGATGTTGGGCCACAGCAGCAGCGTCGGCATCGCGAGCTCGTCGAGCGCGCCGAGGCAGCGCTTCGCATCTGTCGCCCTCTCGCCGCCGAACTCCGTCGTGGTCGGATGAAACACGCACCAGCAGGAACGGCTTCGTGACGTCGATCGTCGCCCCGGATCCTCGCGCGTTGACAATCTTCCTGGGACATGGATCGATCGAACGTTCGAGCCATGTCGCTGCTCGGGCAACCGATGCCCGAGAATCGTGTCCGGCCGTTCGCCCATGCGAACAGATGTACGTCCGCGATCGTTCGGTCGACGGGAAAATGGAAGTGGGCGAACTTCGTGATCGCGTGCCGTGCACTCTCGTCGATCGAGCCGCTGACTTCTCCGCCCTGCACATGCACGATCGTGATGTTCATGTACGCGGCCGCGATGGCCGCCGCCGAACGCCTCGTAGCGATCGCCGATGAGCAGGACAACGTCCGGGCTGGAGCCGCTGGAACTCGCTCGCGAACTCGATGACGGCGAACCCGACGCGACTTGGCCATCGTGATCGGCTTGCGAACCCTCGAGCTCGATGTAAGATCTCGCCGTCGACCCGAAACCCGTCGGCGCTCGACAACGCGCGCCGGCTTGTCGAACCGCTCCAGCACCATGGTGCCAGCCGTCACGACCTGGAGCTCGAGCTGCGGCTGCTCTCGAATCGCCTTCATGACCGGTTTCAGCCGACCGTAGTTGGCGCGATCGACCAGGACCACGCACACTCTTCTCTTCTCGTTCGGGGCCAAGACCGCCTCGGTATTCAACAACTTCCCGGACAGTCAAGGGTGCCTCGACCGGCCCGGGAGATTCATTCGCGCGCCCCGCGCCAGCCCGTTGGCAGAAACTCGTTGCTCACCCCGACTGAACGCGTTACCGCGGGTGGGGCACACTACATCGGCCCCATTTGGACCGACCGATGAAACCGCTGATTCTCGCCCTTCACTCGGGCCACAACGCGAGCGCCGTCATCGGCGACGCTTCGGGCATCCTCTTCGCGATTCAGGAAGAGCGACTGAACGGAGAGAAGAACTTTTGGGGCTTTCCAAGGCGGTCGATCCTGCGTGCCTCGAGGCTGTGCAGGCGGGGCCGGCCGATCTGGCGTGCATCGCCTACGCGGGACAGCAGGTCATGTCCCGATACCACATCGCGCGACGACGTGCTCAATGCGTATCGCCGGCAGAGCACGGTGGCGGGAAAGCTGCGGCACAGCGAGTGGCGATGCCGCTCTTGGTGGCGCTGCGACCGAAGCACGGACAATCGGCGCTGAGCCGGAATCTCTCCGAAGGTCGGGCTGGGCAACGTCCGGTCGACCACCACGACCACCACCTCGTCACACGCGGCAACCGCCTACTACGGCCTGCGGAGGTCGACCTCTGCCGGCATACCGTCCTGACGTGCGACGGCGCCGGCGATGGCGTCTGCGCGACTGTCTGCATGAATTCGGTCGTGACGGAGATGCGGGAGCTCCGGCGCGACCCATGGGAAGATTCGCTGGGCGCGCTCTACTCTTGGGTGACCTTCGTGCTCGGCTTCGTCCCGCTCGAACACGAGTACAAGCTGATGGGCATGGCGCCCTACGCTTCCTGCGAGCGCGGCCGAGAAGGCGGCCGAGATGTTCGAATCGCTACCTCGGGCTTCGCGAGTGACGGCCTCTCTTCCAGCGGCATGACCCCGCAGCGGACCAACGATCTCGGTGATCGGATCTTCGCCGACATGCGCGGAAAGCGGTTCGACCACATCTGCGCCGGGCTTGCAGAGGTTCACCGAGGATCTCCTCCTGCCAATGGACGGAGAACGCGGTCGCAGCCACGGGCATCACAGCGCGTACTGGCCGCCGGCGGCGTGTTCATGAACGTCAAGGCGAACAAGCGGATCGCCGAGGCGCCGAAGGTCGACGTCGTTCGAGGCCTTCCCGTCATGCGGCGACGAAACGATCCCGTTGGGTGCCTTTTGGCTGGAGGCGGCCAAGCGGTCGGGGAACGATTCGTCGGCGCCGCTCTCGCACTTCTATCTCGGCGACGATCTCGACCCGGAGGCGACGGAGCGAGGCGGTGCGGACGTCGGGCTTCGAAGTATCGAGCGGCCAGAGCGACATGGCCGAGGGGCCGTCGCGGGCCTGCTCGCCGCCGGGCATCCGGTGGCGCGGTGCTGCGGGGCGGATGGAGTTCGGCGCCCGTGCCCTCGGCAATCGGTCGATTCTCGCCGATCCGTCGAACCCGGACGTCGTCCGCGTCATCAACCAGATGGTCAAGAAGCGAGACTTTTGGATGCCCTTTGCGCCGATGATCCTGGATGAACTCGCAGGAGCGAGTACATCTCCACAACCCGAAGCAGCTACGCAGCCCGTACATGATGATGACGTTCGATACGCCGCGAGAACTTCCGCGAGCTGATCGCCGCGGTTCACAACGCGGACCTAACGTGCCGGGCCCAAATCCTCGCCGAGCACCAGAACCCGGAGATGCACGCGATCATGCCGACGCGTTCCGGCGAGCAGCACGGGTCGAGGCGTGGTTCTCAACACCTCGTTCAATTTGCACGGGCTCCCCATCGTTCGCACGGCCGAAGGACGCGCTGCTATGTCCTTCAGAACTCGGGTCTGGAGCACCTCCAGCTGGGATGCTTTCCTACTCAGCAAAGCAACGCGTGAGGGAGGGCGCGTGAGCTCCGAGCTCGGCTTCATACCGGGCGGCCATTCTTCGAGGGCGCGGGCCTGTGGACGGATGCTGGCACGGGCCGCCTCCTCGAGCGCCCTCCAGCGAGCGACTCGGTCGTGTGGCCTCTGCATGAGCCGCGAGCAGCGCGTCCGACCGACGACCACCTCCTCGCGATCCACGGGGCAGATCTCGTGGAGCTGCCGACATGCCCAGCTATCCGCCGGCGGTCCCTACGCGCCGCGTGCATGCGCGCCACCGGCGAGGTCGACGGCGTTGGATGCCGTGGTCATCCAGCTTCCCTTCCAGACGCCTGCGGCATTGGTGCGGCCGAACGGCCGCGGGTCTACCATCTATGCGCCGACGTGAAGTCGCTTGTCGAGCTCGACCGGTATCCGGGAGCCTCGCGGATCCCGGCGTAATGGTCGTCGCCGAGGCGATCGATCGGATCCAGCGAAAGCTCGTCGGCAGGAGGAGCGCGCTGTCGTCGACCAACGGCGCGGTCTTTTTGCAGTCGTACGGCCAACGAACGGGCAAGCCGTCGTGTCGGCGACCATCCGATGCCATGAGATCTGAGTCGGTGCGGAGGCGCCGGCCGCCGAGCGCCGCATTCCGTATCCTGTTCGTCGGGCTGCTGCGGCCGGAGAAGGGCGTCGACGTGCTCCTCGACGCCTATGAGTAGGGTGCGTGGGACCTCCCCGACGCGAGCTACGCCGTCGGCTCCGCAACCGCTCGTCGATCGAGGTCTTGATGCGATCGAGCGGCGTGATGAAGGCGCTGCAGCGACCGACACGGTTCATCTCGTCCGGTGCGAAGGCCTTCGGGCCCGAGCTCTTCCATGCTTCGCCGACGCCGACGTCCTCTGGTTCCGAGCCGCGCGAAGGGCACTCCGCGGGTCTCGTAGAGGCGCGCGGCGTTCGATGCGCGGTGGTGGCGACTCGGGTTGGCGGCATACCTACCTCCGTCATGCACGAGGCGGACGGTCTGCTCGTGCGCCGGAGGACCCCGAAGCGCTCGCCGCGGCGATGGTTCGGATCGCGCGCGACGATGCGCTCAGGCAGCGCCTCACAACAGGTGGAATCGCTCGGGCTCGGCGGTCGACCGTCGATGCCTTTGCCACGGTTATCGCAGAGGAGGTCTTGCTCGCTCTCGGATAGCGACGTCGAACACCTGCTCCAGATCGGAGGCATACCAATCGCGCGAGTAGCGCTCGACGGCGCTCCTCCTTCCGTTCTCCCCCATGGTCCGGCGCAGCTCGGTGTCTCGCGCCAGCCTCTGAACGGCGTTCGCCATCGACTCGGGATCGTCGGGCAGGTGCGCGATTCCAGCTCCGGCGGTCTCGATGATCCGGCGCGCGTCTCCGGCGACTCCCAGCACGACCGGTCGAGTCGCCGACATGAACTCGAACATCTTCGAAGGGAGCGTGATCTCGAAGAGCCGCATCTTGCGCAGCGGGACCAGGCCGATATCGCAGGCATCCACGAGACCCGGCATTCTGTCGAACGGCTCAGGATCGAGGAAATCGACGTTCGGCGTCCCGAGCTCGCGGGCCTTCGCGACCACCGCGGTCTTGTCGGCGCCGTCGCCCACCAAGACGAATCGTAGGTTCGCGACGTCCCGGAGACGGTGCGCGGCTTCGACGACGACGGAGAGGTTTTGCGAGAGGCCATGCGTGCCGTGATAGAGCGCGACGATCTCGTGGTCGCGCCACCCGCGCTCCCTTCGGACCTGGGACCGGCGGTCCGGATTCAGCGTGAAGCGATCGGTATCCACGCTGTTTGGCAGATACGCGAGCTGCGCCCGCGGAATGCCGTAGCCGGCCAGCTTGTCGAGACACCCTTCTGCCGTGACGATGACGGTCGAGCGCCGCTCGATCTCCTGCGAGATCCGTAGGAAGGCGTCGCCGATGGGCCCGGCTGGCAGGACGCCCATCTCCAGTGCGCCCTCGACGAAGAGATCACCCGCGTTGAGGACGTGCGGCACGCCTCTTAGCCGGGCGAGGAGCACGCCCGAGAAGGAGGTGAAGAGCGGGGGATACTCGGTCATCACCAGGTCGAAATCGCCCAGCTGGGGAAGGGCGGTCCAGCAGGAGACCGTGAGCGAGAGGTGGTTGAGCAGTCGCTTGACGGTTCCGGCGTTCCTCGCGGCATAGGTGGCCGTGCGGAAGATCCGCGCTCCCTCCCGGTCTTCGCGCATGAAGAGGCGGTGCGCGTAGCCGGTCTTGATGACGCCGTCCGGATAGTTGGGAAATCCGGTCAGCACGGTCACGCGGTGTCCCTTGCGGATGAACCGCTTGATCCATTCCGCGTGAATGACCTGCGGAGCGCCGACCTCCGGCCAGAAGTAGTGCGTGAGCAGCAAGACGTGCATCGTCATCCCAGGGCGGTGGCGAGCAGATCGGCGATCCGCTCTCCGGCTCGGCCGTCACCGAAGACGGTGCTCGGTGAGGCCATCGCTCGATAGCCGCTCGCATCGTGGCATAGACGGCTGACCTCGGCGACGACGCGATCGGCGTCGGTGCCGACCAGGAGGCCGGTGCCGGCCTTGAGGCCCTCGGGACGCTCGGTGTCCTCCCGGAGCACCAGGAAGGGTACACCGAGCGCGGTGGCCTCCTCCTGGATGCCTCCCGAGTCGGTCAGAACCATCCAGGCGGATCGCAGCACGTGCACGAAGTCTCGGTAAGGGAGAGGCTCTGTCTTCCTGAGAGACGGGCCTTCCGCGATCTCGCGATCCATTCGATCGCGAACGTTCGGGTTGGGGTGGAGCAGCACAAGGAAGTCCAGATCGAGGGCTGAGCCCACGAGCGTCCGGATGGCGCGGCAGATGGCGGTCACGCCGCTTTCGAAGTTCTCGCGTCGATGGCAGGTGACGACGATCCGCCTCTTTCCCTCCGGCACCGGATAATCGCGACGCGGCGGAAGCTCGCGCAGCACGTGGTGGAGCGCGTCCACGACGGTGTTGCCCGTGACGTGGATGCGGTGCTCCGGGACGCCCGACTTGATCAAGTTCGCCGCGGAGTCCTCCGTGGGTGTGAAGCAGAAGTCAGCGAAGACGTCGACGCAGGCTCGATGCATCTCCTCGGGGAACGGCTGCTCGAAGTTCCAGGTGCGAAGCCCCGCCTCGACATGGGCCACCGGGACCCGCGCGTAGAAGGCAGCCAGGGAGGCAGCGAGCACCGTCGTAGTATCGCCCTCGACGATGACCACGTTCGGCTGCTCGAGGCTGATCTCCCGCGCCATGGCGAGCACGAGCCCCGACAGCATCTCCGCGAGCGAGAAGCCCTCGATCGGGCGCTCCACGAATCGATCGGGCTGCCACTCCACCGACTCGAAGCTCTGCTCGAGAAGAGGGCCTTGCTGGCGCAGGGCGAGGGTGATGGGACGGATGTTGGTGCGCTCGCGCAGCGCACGCTCGACCGGCAAAAGCTTGATCACCTCCGGACGAGTGCCGGCACAGAATCAGCGCTTTCCTCATCGCGACTTCTCGAGCGTGAGCACGGAGCCTTCCCGGACCCCAACACGCCATCCGCTCTTCTCGTACATCGTGAGCGCGGCTTGGTTGTTTGCGTAGACCTGAAGCATCAGACGCGGAAAGCCGCGCCCGAAGACCAGCTCCTCGAAGCGCCGGAGCAGCTGCTTTCCGATGCCCTTGCCGCGGGCGAACGGCGCAGTGCCGATCCCCACCAGATCGAAGGTCTCGGCTCCATAGGCGTCACCCGGTCCGGCCACGCCGAACAAGGCGCGCGTCCGCACTCGAATCTGGGCGACGAAGTTGGTGTGGCGCAGCACGACGAAGGGGTGCGTCACGACTGCGTAGGCGATCTCGGGAAAGAGCTCTCGCGTGATGCGCGGGCTGTATCCGTGCGGTGCTCCCAGCACATAGCCGGCAAGCTGCCCGTTCAGCAGGCAGACGACGCTCGAGGCTTCCGGATACGTCGAGAACCATCGGAAGAAGGCTCGAAGATATCGATCGCCGAGCGATGCACCCATCGATCCCGAGAATACCTGCGGGTGAAGACGTGCCAGCGCCTCCACGTCTCCCGTCTCGAAGCTTCGATAGACCGGCCCGGTCATCCGCTTCGCTCCGCTCTGCGAACCGTGCTCTCGACCTCCTCGGGTGTCGGTTGGTGGGCCGCGCGACGCGCGAGAATCGCCAGCGCGGTCTGCGCCAGCAGGGTCAGGTCGGTGACCGGAGTCCGTTGCTGGAGATATTCGAGATGGCTGAGGAGCTTGTAGCGCATGAGCGTATCGACGTAAAAGCGCTCGCGGCGCTCGGGCTCCACGCCGGCCATCACCGCTTCCTCGTCTCTGAGGTGGACGGCCATCGGGCTCGTGATCCCAGGACGCACTTGCAGCACGGCTGCCCAGAGCGGATCGCCGAGATCGACGTAACGGGGGACCTCGGGTCTGGGACCGACCAACGCCATCGTGCCGTTCAGGACGTTCCAAAGCTCGGGGAGCTCGTCCAGCTTCGTCTTCCTCAGGACCGCGCCCACGGCCGTCACGCGCCGGTCACCCGTCGCGGTGACCTGCGCACCGTCGCGATCGATGAGCATCGTGCGAAACTTGTAGAGCGTGAACGGCTTTCCCCGCCGGCCGATCCGCTCCTGGCGAAAGAGGATCGGGCCCGCCGACGAGAGCCTGACGGCGGCTGCGCACGCGAAGAAGAGGGGAGCCGAGACCGCGAGCCCGAGGAGCGCCATTCCGGCTTGCACCGGCTGGGGAAGGCCTCGGCGAATGTGCGGCTCGGGGGGCATGCCTAGTCGAGCGCCTCGTCGGTGATCTGTTCGTTTGCCTCGACGGCGCGCTTGAGCCTCCGCCCGATCACGTCGTCGAGACGGCTCGCCGGCAAGCCGGTGCCGGGCTTCTTGAGCGCCAGGTCGGCCTCCTCGAGGCGGTGTCCGCTCTCGAGCCGCCGCACCGCCACGATGCTCTTGGTGAATAGGCGCCGGAGCTCGCCCAGATCGTCCGCCATCTGCTCTTTGTCGATCGGATGTGTGAGGGCCTGGTGGAGGAATCGAACGCCGTCGACGAGCTGCCCGAGCTCACGGGTCGTGATCGAGGCCGGCGTATCGGGTCCGAAACACTCCTTGGAAAACGCGACGTGCACCTCGACCAGATCGGCCCCCAGCGCGCAGGCGGCAATCCCGCTGTAGATGACGCCGGAGTGATCCGATAGCCCCGTCGGACAGCGATATCTCTGGCGGAGCTCCTCCATCACGTTGAATCCGATCTTCTCCGGCGGGCAGGGATATGCAGTGGTGCACTGGAGGACCGCGACCTCGGCCCCGGCGGCGCGGATCGTCTCCACGGCGGCATCGAGCTCGCTCCACTTCGACATTCCGCTCGAGAGGATGACGGGACCGGTCTGCGCCATTCGGCGGAGCATCGGGTGGTTCGTGACCTCGCCCGCGCCGACCTTCCAAGCCGGGACGCCGAGCGCTTCGAGGAGCTCGACCGCAGGCATCGAGAAGGCGGAGGAGAGAAAGACGAGACCCTTCTCCTTCGCGTGCGCGGCGAGCCCGGCCCACTGCGGGCGGGTGAACTCCATCCGCTTCCAGTAGTCGTAGCGGCTCGCGTCCTGCTTGGAGAACTGGACCCGAAAAGGCTCCGAGGGCGTCGATTCGGCCTCGGCGATGTGGGTCTGAAACTTGACGGCGTCGGCGCCGGCCCGGGCGACCGCGTCGATGTACGCGTGCGCCGTGCCCAGGCTCCCGTCGTGAGCTTGGCCGATCTCGGCGACCACCCGACAGGGCGCGCCGCCACCGACGTTCAGGTCTCCGAGCTCGAACATTGAGGACCTCTCCAGGGTTGATGTGGCTCGAACGTATCGGAGTCGCCCATCTCGACGTACCATCGCGAGAACTCAGCGAGATCCTCAGGCAAACCCGGCGCCAACGGAACGAGTACCAACGGTTGAGACCACTCGCCCGTGGGCTCGACGAGATGCTCCTCCGGTCGCCACAGATTCAATCGGGGCGCGCCGAGGGTGTTCGCCTCCACCCGCGGGAAGTCGCGGGTCTTGAGGAGCTGGTGGTAGGTCGCCCCGTCCTTCTCATAAGGCTTCACGTAGATCCGCGCGTCGTGCCCGAACTTCCAGCGATACCACGCGTCGCCGTACTCGAAGTGGTAGCGGTGTCGGTGGGGCTCGAGCTCGATCGCTTCGGTGTCCGAGAACCCCAGGTAGCCCAGGATCCGCCAGCGCAAGAAGCGCTCGGCCACCTTGGCGAACCTCGCGTTGGCGAAGCCGACCAGCAGGCGAGCCCCCGTCCTTCGCGCCTCGCCCTCCGACGCCCGCGCGAGCTCCACCAGCGTGTTCCCGCGCCGGTGAGATTGGCGGACCAGCACCTGAAGAATTAGCCCGGCCGGGATCCCGGAGATCCGGATCGGGAGCACGCCGAAGTGGGCGACCGGTCGGCGCGCGGCCGTGTCGACGGCGATCATCGAGATCGGGGGACCTTCCGGGTAGTCGCGATAGTAATGGCGATACTTCCCGAGGGACCAGCCGTGCTCGGCCCAGTGCTCGGCGAGCATGTCGACGACCGCCGGAGCGTCCGCATCGGTGGCTCGCCTGATCTCGATGCTCATGCGAGCGTCCGTCCGTCGATCGAGCGCACGAGGTCGAGCGAGCGCTCGTAAACGTGCGAGGGGAGGTCCTCCACGAACTGCTGATGGAGAAGCGTCGTCGAGAGCAGCAGGACGAACGCGTGATCCTCGCGCGGTGAGATGCGCTCCGTCGGAAGCTTCATCATCCGGTCGAGGAAGGCACTGGTGGTCCTTTCGTCGAAGATCCCGCACCGTCGCCAGGTGCGATCGGCGATCGAGCTGATCCAGCCACTCCACGCCGCGGGCGGCCACGAATGCGGCGGCGTCCGGAGCTCGATAGGGCTGCTTCGGCCGCGAGAGGATGGGCTTCGGCAGCGCCTCGAAGAAAGCCGCCTTCAGAATGTGCTTCTCATCCGTTCCATCGCGCAGGCGGAGATCGACCGGCAGGGACATCGCGAGCTCGACGACCTCGTGGTCCAGGAAGGGACAGCGGGCCTCGACCCCGAAGGCCGAGGTCATCCGGTCGCCCTGCGAGGAGAGGAGATAGCCGGCTAGCAGCGTCGCGTACTCGATGATCTGCGCCCGCTCCATGAGCGAGTGAGCGAGGAGATCCGGATAGCGACGCACGAGCTCATCGGCCAGTACGCGTGGATCGTCGCCTTCATCGCCCTGGAGGAGGCGAACCGCGAAGCGGGCGTTCGCGAATCGCATCTCGTGCGAGAAGAGACCCGGCGTCTTCTCCTCGGTGTGGGGCTCGAATGCGCGCAGGAGCGCCACCGAGTTCGCCTCGGTGAAGTGAGGGAGGTACGGGTAGAGGGTGCGTACGCTCTCCAGCCGGTCGGCCTGGGCGAGCGACTTGAACCGCTCTCTGAAGAGGGTCTCCTTGAAGAGGTCATAGCCCAGGAAGGCCTCGTCGGCGCCCTCGCCGGTGAGCACGACCTTGATGCCGGCGTCGCGTACCTGCTTCGCCAGCAGATACATCGGGACCGGCGCAGTCCGGAACAGCGCAGTCTCGGCATGCCAAACGACCGCGGGAAAGGTCTCGGCGATGTCGTTCCTCGAGATCCGAACTGCATGGTGTCGCGTCCCGAATCGCGCGCGGACTAGCTCCTGGTACGCGGTCTCGTCATAGGCGGCGTCGTCGAAGCCGATCGCGAAGGTCTGTACCTCCTTCTCGTTGTGCTTTTGGGCGAGGAACGTCGTGATGGTCGAATCGAGCCCTCCGCTCGCGTAAGTGCCGACCTCCACGTCGCTCCGAAGCCTGAGGCGGACGCTCTGGTCGAGCCTCGCTCGAACCTGTTCCACCGCTCCCGGCGCCGAGATCTCCCGCCTGCCGAGCGGGAGCCGGTAGTACGGTCGCGCCTCGGCTTTGCCGTCGGCGAAGGAGAGGAGGTGGCCGGGCGCGATCTGATCCACGCCGTCGAAGCAGGTCTCATCGAATAGAACGGTCCAGAGTCGATAGGCTCGCCGCACGTGGACCGGCGAGAGCGCGCGGCGAACGAACGGAAGCGCGAAGACGGCCTTGATCTCCGAGCCGAAGACCAGCCCGCTGGCGTGTCGCGCAAAGAACAGCGGTCGCTCCCCGAAACGATCGCGTGCCATGAGCATGCGCTTGGCCTTGCGATCCCAGCTCGCGAAGGCGAACTGACCGTTCACGCGCTGGAGCGCCTCCTCACCCCAGGTGGCAAGGGCGTGGAGGAGCACCTCGGTATCGGAGCGCGTACGGAAGACGCGCCCGGCGCGTTCGAGCTCCTCTCTCAGCTCGAGGTAGTTGAAGATCTCACCGTTGAACGCGAGGACCAGTCGCCCGTCGGTCATCGGTTGGGAACCGGAGGCGAGATCGATGATCGAGAGTCGCGCGGTTCCGAGCCCACAACGCTGGTCGAAGTAGATACCGTGCTCATCGGGACCGCGATGCCGGATCGAGGACAGCATGCGCGTCAGCGCGCGTGGCGCATCGTCCGCCGAGATCGAGACGTCGACGAATCCCGCGATCCCGCACATCACGACACCTTGCTGGAGGGCAGGTATTGCCGCTTGCGGTCGATGAAGAAGCCGAACTTGGTGAGCATGTCCCCGAACCCGACCTCGATGAAACGCTCGGCCCCTTCGGTCGCGATGCGCTTCACGCACGCCTCCCAGCGAACCGGCGACGAGAGGTGCAACGCCAGCGTATGCCTCCACGTCTGCGGATCCTCGGGGAGCCATTCACCGGTGACGTTGTCGGCGACGGGAAAGGCCGGGCCGGTGAGCGCGAGGTCCGAGATCGCCCGGGCGAATCGGTCGAGCGCCGGTTCCAGCAGCCGACAGTGCCAGGCGCCGGCGACGGGGATCAGGGCGAGCTTCCGGGGCGAGAGCTTGGCCAGCTCGGCCTGCGCGCGCTCGATCCCCCGCCTGGTTCCGGCAAGCGAGACCTGGCCCAGGCAGTTGTAGTTGCTGACCGCCACGAAGTCGCCGCTTGCCTCGATCGACCGGCAGACCTCTTCGATCGGCTCGTTGGGGAGCCCGATCACGGCCAGCATCGCGCCCTCGCTGGCAGGGCTCGCGCTCATGAGCTCGGCGCGTGCGACGACGAATCGGAGGACCGACTCGATTGACAACATGCCGGCGGCGTACATGGCGGTCCACTGACCCACGCTGTAGCCGGCAGCGTGACTGCATTCGATCCCGAGCTCTCGGAGGCGGTCGAGCTCCAGCGTGGAGATGAAGACGGTCGCCGCCGACGCGACCTCGTTTCGGTTGAGGTGAGAGGGGCCGCTCCGCTCGATCTCCTGCAGAGGATCGTGTCCGAGCACGTCGCAGAGCAGCGGATACCGCTCGCGGAACGAGGGCCGGTGGGCGACCGCCGCGAACATGGAGACGTCCTGAGGGCCCTGCCCCGGGAAGAGGAACGCGGTGTTCATGAAAGGACCGAGAGATCGAGGCCGAGCCGAGCCGCGATCGGTTCGAGCCGACCCGAATCCGGTCGATCGGCGAGACGCTCCAGCGCCTCCTCGCGATTCATCAGGCCCGTGCGAACCTGCTCGGCTAGCTCAGCCACGTACGGATGAAAGTGGTGCTGCTTGAGATGCACGTGGATGCCGAGGTCGTTGAGCCGACAGTTGCTGGAGTGCCGTCCGGTGTCCGTGGGTCGCTTCCACCCGAAGCGCGCAAGCGTCTCGAGGATCGTGGCCTCTCCGACCTGAAGGACGAGCATCGGGTTGGTGATGTAGACCGGCTGATCGGCGGTGGGGAGGCCCGCCACGGAGTCGAGACCGAAGAACTTCTGCGCGGGCTCTTCGCCGAAGCGATCGACCAGCCTTCCCAGCGTCGCCGCGCGGGAGGGCTTCATCGCTGCCAATCTGAACTCGAAGAGCGCCGCGTCCTTGGGCACCTGACCGCCAAGATAACCGCCCGCGACGATCGGGATCGCGGTCTGGTACGCGGTCTTGATCATGTGATTGTTGATCAAGTTGATGCAGGAGTTACAGACGGCGCTGGCGCGCTTGACCGCCGCCAGCGCGTGGACACCGCCGTTGAGGCTCTCGGTGTACATGCGCTGCATGAAAGAGAAAGCCGGCTTGTGCAGGATGTGATCGACGCCGAGGGCGTCGGTGAGGGTGCGGCAGTTCGCGAGCGCCTGATCGGAGACGAAGCCGTTGTCGATCGTGATCGCGAGACACCGCAGTTCGTAGTGTTCTTTCAGCGCGTAGAGCGTGTAGCTCGAATCCTTGCCGCCGCTGTAGGCGACGAGACAGTCGTAGTCGCCGCGACCTCGAACCGTCCGGTAGAGATCTTCGAGCTTCTTCTTGAGGCCTTCGCGCCGTTGCGTGGCCTCCTCGATCGAAGGCTCGGCGCGGCAGATGGAGCAGAGACCGCTCTCGTCGAAGGTGATGCCCGGGAAGTTGTCAGGGAGTACGCATTGTCGGCAGATCATGCGGTTCCTCCAAGCCGGCTTCGAGCTTTTGGTCGACCATCTCGGCCATTCCCTGGAGGCTGGCGAGCTTCGGAGAGAGGAGCTCCTCATCGGTGAAGCTGACACCGAACACGCGTTCGATGTGGCCGACCATTTCGACGACGCCGTACGAGTCGATGACGCCCGCGTCGAAGAGGTTCGATTCCGGGGTGAGGTCGCCGTCGAGGCTCACCAGGAAGGTCGACTCCACGTACGCCTTCAAAGCCGAGAAAACGGGCGAATCTCTCATGAGGCTCCAGTGCTGTGAGTGCCGTCCGGCGGGTCGGACATTCACCCCGTCCGGCGGGCTGTAACACCTGGAACCCCGGGATTGCAAATGGTAGATCCGCTCTGCGCATGCGTGCCGTAGTCCTGGTGGCACACGCCGACGACGAGACGCTCGGTGCGGGCGGGACGATTCCGGCCCTCGTCTCTCGGGGTTGGGACGTCAGGGTCGTCATCTTGGCCGACGGCATCGTTCGAGCGCGAGGCGGCGAGCAGGACAATCGACCCGCGGCGCGGGAGGCGTGTGCCGTCCTCGGCGTGGATGCGCCGCTCTTCATGGGCTTTCCGGATCAGCGGTTCGACGCGGTACCAATGGCGGACCTGGCCGGCGCCGTCGGAGCCCTTGGGCTCGAGCCCGACCTGATCATCACGCACGCGCCGACCGATCTGAACCAGGACCATCGCCTCTGCCTCGAAGTCGCCAAGATCGTGGGGCGGCCCCGGAAGAAGCCGGTCTCCCTTCTGGCCGCGGAGATCCCGAACACGAGCTTCTGGAACGGGTCACCGTTCCCGGCCAACTTCTACGTGGACGTCTCCCGGACCCTCGACCAAAAGATCGAAGCTTTCGCTCGATATCACGGTGAGCTCCAGCCCTACCCGCATCCGTGGTCTCGGGAAGCCCTGCGCCTGCTCGCCCAGTACCACGGTGTCCAGTGCGGTCTCGAGCTCGCTGAGGCGTTCATGCTGATCCGCGGATATGAAGGTCACCTCCCTTAACAACGTTGACAGGATCGGAGACCTCGGCTTCTGTCCATCCGCCGAGGGCCGTGGCGCCACGCCTCGTACCCGCATTCGAGATCGACGGTGAATGCCGTGCCCGCAGGACGGCACGAAATGGCGCGGCTTGGGAGGGATCGGTTCGGATGGGCAGCGGGCAAGAGGTCAAATTCGGTGCGGCCACGCCGTTCTGGACGCGTCTCCCGGCGCGGCGGCTCCAATTCACGCTCGATCTCCTGGTCCTGGTCTCTGCGTTCCTCCTCGCCTACGGGCTCCGCTTCGATCTCCGGGTGCCCGACAGTGTGTGGTCGGACGTGGTGCTCCAGCTGCCCCTCGTGGCGCTCTTGCAGTTCGCGGCGCTGTCCTGGGCGGGCGTCTACTCCTTCATCTGGCGCTACATCGGTCTGAGAGAGGTCCCCGCCTTCTTCTGGGCCGCGGTGATCTCGGCCGTGCCGATGTTCGTCATGCGATACGGTCTACCCGGCTCGCTCGGCTCTTGGCGCGTCCCGCTGTCCGTCATCGTCATGGACTCGATGTTCGCGTTTGGCGGTGCGCTCGGGATCCGGATCATTCGTCGGATCCTCTTCGAGCGCTACGAGAAGCGTCTCACCGCGCAGCGTCGCACTGAGGGGAGCGCTCCGACGCTCCTCATCGGCGCCGGTCGTGCCGGCGTCATCGCAGCCAAGGAGATTCTCGGCCGCGACGACACCGGCATGGACGTCCGCGGCTTCATCGACGACGATCCGCAGAAGCGCGGCGCGGTCATTCACGGCGTCAAGGTGCTCGGCGTTACGAACGAGGTACCGAAGCTGGTCGCCCAGTACGGGATCCAGCAGGTCGTCATCACCATTGCCAAGACCTCCCGCAAGTCGCTCGATCGTATCGTCAAGATCTGCGAGTCCATCCCGGTCAAGACCCGCATCATTCCGGGTCTCGCCGCCATTCTCGACGGACGCGTAGAGATCACCGACATCCGCGATGTCCAGATCGAAGACCTCCTCTCCCGCGATCAGGTCGATCTGAACGTCGAGCGGCTCGGTGCCTTCATCAGCAAGAAAGTAGTGATGGTAACCGGCGCGGGCGGGTCGATCGGTTCCGAGCTGTGCCGGCAGATCCTCGGTTTCCGCCCAGGAAGCTCCTTCTGGTCGATCGCTCCGAGCCGGCGCTCTACGCGATCGACATCGAGCTGAGGACCGAAGGCGCCGACATCGAGGTGATCCCGCTCCTGGCCGACGTCACCGATGAGGCCGCGCATGAGCGGCATCTTCGAGCACCAGCGACCCCAGCTCGTGCTCCACGCCGCGGCTCACAAGCACGTCCCGTTGATGGAAGAGAATCCGCTCGAGGCGATGAAGAACAACGTGCTCGGCACCAAGCTGGTCGCGGAGCTTGCGGGTCGCTATGAGACGGGCGCGTTCGTCTTCGTCTCCACCGACAAGGCGGTACGTCCCGACCTCCGTGATGGGAGCGTCAAAGCGAGTGGCCGAGCTCGTCGTTCAGAATCTCGGGCGCCGCTATGGGACACGATACGTCGCCGTCCGCTTCGGCAACGTGCTGGGATCGAACGGCTCGGTCATCCCACGCTTCCGCGAGCAGATCCGCCGGGGTGGGCCGGTGACCGTCACGCACCCGGACATGGTCCGCTACTTCATGACGATTCCCGAGGCGGCACAGCTGGTCCTGGAGGCGGGGGCGATGGGCGAGGGCGGCGAGGTCTTCGTCCTGGACATGGGCGAGCCAGTCAACATCTTCGAGCTCGCCCAGCGCATGATCACGCTCTCCGGGCTCCGGCCGGGCGAGGACATCCCGATCGTCTTCACGGGGGTCCGGCGCGGTGAGAAGCTCTACGAGGAGCTGCTGGCGGACCAGGAGTCGACCACCAATACGAGCCATCCCAAGATCCTCATCGGACGAATCGCACCCACCCCGGCCGAAGAGGTCCAGCGGGGGATCGAGGAGATCACACGGCGCATCGCGTGGAACGATCACGACGGTCTCCGCATCTTCCTCTCCGAGTACATTCCAGAGTCGAACCTCACGCTCCCGGAGCGTGGGAAGAAGGACCTCGAGGCGGCGGGTGCCGAGAGCCTCTTGGTGCCGAGCCCCCTGATCTAGGTCCTCATTCCGCGAGCGCAGAGGAACTCGGCGAAGGCAAAGTCGAGCTCGTCGTTGATGTCCACGGAGCGGCTCCTCGGCATCTCGTAGCCGTGGCAGCTGGCGCCGATGATGACACCGCGTTCGACGACATCGCGCCGGCTGACGTAGACGGAGCAGTTGCGCACGAAGACGTCCGGAAGCTCATGGGCCGCCATGCGCCCGCGTTCGTCCTCGTAGTACGGGAGCAGGCAGGAGCCGTCCATCCGCTTGAGCTTCGCAGGGTGAAGGTCGTGTCCGACTCTCACGACGCTCACCGCGGTCTCCGCGCCGGTCTCCTGAAGCAGGGCGATAGTGCCGTCGATGTCCGAGGGCTCCGTCAAAGGAGAGCTCGGCTGGACGATCGCGACGGCGTCATACCTGGTGTCGTCGTCCTCCAGCAGAGTGAGCGCGTGGCGAACGTAGTCGATGGCCGGTGACGTGTCGGTGGCGAGCTCTGCTGGACGGTTTACCGCCAGCGCACGGCCGTCGCTCTCGACGAGATCGAGCACCTCGCGATCGTCGGACGTCACAATGACACGGGCGAGCTGTTTTGCACCGGCCGCTGCTTCCACGGCCCACAACACCAGCGGCTTTCCTGCGAGCGGGCGGAGGTTCTTCCTCGGGAGTCGCTTGGATCCCCCACGCGCTGGAATGATCCCCAGGACCTGCACGGGACTCTTATACTCGACCTCGTGATCGTACGCAGTGTCTTCTTCGCGATCGCCTGGCTCATCACGTCGAGCGCGCGGGCCGAAGAGCTGTTGAGCGAGGCCCGCTTCGTCCCTTTGACGCGGACCGAGGAGCTCTCCGCGGTCAGGTTCCGGCGTACGCCTCGCCGCCAGGTCCTGGCCGATCGCGTGGTCTACTGGAACGACGACGACTTCGCGCAGGTCCTCGTGGTGTTCCTCGGCGACGAGCTGACCGCGCAGAGTCGCGTGCGGGTCGAGCTCTCCCGAGGTGGTCGCCTGGTGCAGGCGGAGACGCTCGAGCCAGCCGGCGAAGTCTCTCCCAAGATCCGGCTCCTCGTGCGGACGAGCGCGCTCGTCCCCGGGACGTACACCCTGCGAGCGGCGCTCGATACGGGCGGCCGGCAGGTCATCGCCGAACCGGTCGAGTTTCGGCGTGCGGATCGTTCGAGGCAAAAGATCGCCATCCCTGCGGCAGGCATCGACCTCGCAATCGCTGGTCGCCTACTCGGTCCGTCGCCGATGACGATCGGCGTGCCGATGCCGTTCGGAACGATCCGGGATGTCGGGCAGCTCCGTCTGCTCGAGGACGACCGGGAGGTCCCTGCGCAATGGACCGTGCGCGAAACGTGGTGTCCGGGTCCGAGCTCGTCCATTCGCTGGCTGAGCCTCGACTTCCTGGCCCGTCCGGATCATCGCTATCGGATCCGCGCCTCGAAGAGTCAGAAGCCCGCCGCGGAGAAGTCTCTCGAGGTGGATGACACGCGCGAGCGAATTCGTGTGCGCACGGGCCCGCTCGTCTTCGAGGTTTCCAAGACGCGGTTTACCGGAATTGACAGGGCATGGTTGGAGGACACGAAGGTCGTCGAAGCGTCCGCGCGCGATGGACCCTACTTCGTCGGCGACGACGGCTCCGTCTATTCCGTCTCAGAGTCGGAGGTCGAGGTCGAGGAGAAAGGCCCGCTCCGCACCACGATCG
The DNA here is from genome assembly GCA_963803435.1 of uncultured delta proteobacterium. Lineage (GTDB taxonomy): Bacteria > Myxococcota > Kuafuiibacteriia > Kuafuiibacteriales > Kuafuiibacteriaceae > CAWDML01. The sequence continues at coordinate 302,890 of CAWDML010000004.1, forward strand.
TCGCCCGAGGCAGCTTCGAGCACGAAGCCCATCGTGCCGGAGAGTTCGTCACACGCATCACGGCGTACGCCGGGCTCCAGCGCATCGACATTTCTCATCGCTTTGTCTTCACGTTCGATACGCGCGCGCAGAAGGTGGCCGACGTTGGCTTCAGAGTCCCGATCACCGGCGCATCCCGGTGGTCGGCGGGCATCGACGGCAACATCACTTCGGGCGTGCTGCAGAAGGAGAGACCCGTCTGGATCCACCAGGAGCGGTGGGATCGGGTCCGCCTGGTCGAGGGAGACGATCCTGAACGCGCCGTCCTCGCGGGTCGTCGATCCGATGGATGGATCGGGCTCCAGCTGGAGCACGGCATGGTCGGTGGGCTGATGCGCGACGTCTGGCAGAAGTTTCCCAAGGAGCTCGAAGCCAGCAGCGCCGGGCTGACGTTCCATCTCTGGCCGCGGCACGGCCGGAAGGTGTTCTCTGACGAGGAGTCCCTCTCACGCGCGAACATCTACAAGCTTCGGTACGCGCACGAGGGGCGTCTCCTCGATCTGGCGATCCCGAGCGCGTACGTCCAGCGCCTTCGGGAATTCGACGCGGAGAAGCGATGGGATCGGGAGGGTTACCGTAGACAAGGCCGTCGGTTCGACCTCCGAAGGAGTGGCGATGGAAGGCGAGCTCTCGCTCGTCTTCGACGGCCGGTCCGAGGACCTGAACGGGGAGGCGGAGCAGTTTCAGGAGAAGCCTCACGCGGTGGTCGACCCGCTGTGGACCGAGGCTTCGCTCGCCGTGGGCCCGTGGGCGGCCCGGCGGTTGAACCGCTACCCGGAGATCGAGCGGATGCTCGACGCCTATCCGAAGATCTCGACCGCCATCGAAGCGATGGCGTCGGAGTACGGCATGTGGATCTACGGGAACGCGCACAACTCGTGGGACCCGCGAACCAACGAAGCCGGCCTCCACCGTGTCTGGCAGAACTCGCACTACCAGAACGTCGGCTTGGGCTGGCTGCTCTATCTGCGCTCTGGATCGCGAGTCATGCTGGAGCGCGCCCGGGCGCAGACCGACAACTTCATGGACGTCGGCACGGTCAACTACGTCAATGCAGACGATCCACCCCTCTTTCATCTCCCGGGCGCCATGCACCACGTGAAGGCGTTCGTCCCGTGGGGTGCGACGACGCGGGGCATGAAGGTGAGGGATGCCGACGCGGGCGTATTGGGCCACTACGTCGATCCGGACGCATTCCTCCTCCGCTATCTGATCGAGGGGGATCTGCGGGCTCGCGATCTCTACCGGATGTGGGCGTCCTCGCTCGGTGAGCGCCGACTCGGAACGGCAGCCGGACGCGAGGCCGTCAATACGTTCGCGATGACGCTCAACTACTACGAGGCGACCTGGGATCCGCAAGCGATCCTGTACAACCACGACTTCGCTGAGGCGGCGTTGAAGCGGCCGCTGGAGGCTTACAAGATCCCGGCCTGGTTCCCGGTCTGGCACCCCTCCTGGATGCAGCGCTACGACGACCTGACGCGCGATCCACGGATCGTCGAGCGCGTCGAGAGCTACCTCCACGCTGGGTTTGGCCGTCCGGCCGTGGACGCGATGCTCTTCCGTCACACCAAGGACGCGAAGCTGCTCACGAAGCGGATGAATCAGGTCTACGAGTCCGCGCGCAAGGTCTACTACAACGGGGATGATCCGCTCGACGGCTACGGCCCGTACGCGCACGCCGTCCAGACCCGCTGGCTGGCCGAGCTGCCGATCTATCTGGCAGGGCTTCGATCTGCCGGGGTCGACGCGATCCGCGATCCGGGCGCGAAGTCGTCCTATCCCGCTGCATCGGCCCACCTCTCCAAGCCCGAGCGACGCTCCGAGGTTGCGGTTCGCGTCCTAGCCCTCGAGCCGGGCGATCGCGGCTTCACCGTGCGGCTCGGCGGCGAGCGCCGCGGGAAGGTCCAGGCGTTCGTGATTGCGCCCTCCGGAAAGATCGTCCAGACGCTCGAGACCGAGGGCGAGATCATCTCCAAGGCGGTGGCGCGCGACGGGGAGCGCGGAGTCGACCGGATCGAGATCCAGGGCTACCGGCCCGAGATCGGCATGCCGTTGACGGACCTTCCGGCTGAGGTCGCCTCGCTCCCGAAGGGCCAGCCGCTCTGGACCGGCCGTCGACTCCAGGGCGTCCTCGCGCTTCCTCCTGGATCGAGGGTGACGGTCAGCTTCACGGTCGATCGCAAGCTCCCGCGGGCGGGGCCCGGGTACGTGAGCCTGAGCGATCGGGCGGGCGGCTCGGTCCTCGACACCACGCTGCTGGCCGGATCAAGACGAGATTCCACGTCAGTCACGCTCGAGAGCGGGAAGACGATTGGTGTCTGGCCCATCCACATCATCTCGAACGAGGAGGTGCAGCTGAGCTGGTCGGGGCAGAGCGAAGCCGTCTACTTCGGCCTCAAGGCGCGGGACGTCGAGACGATCCTTCACGCTCTCAAGTAGTCAGGTGCGGACGCGATCCTTGATCGCCTGGTACGCCATCTTCGAAACGGCGTGACCGATCGGTCCCGCTGCGAGGAGCGCCCGCAGTGCCCACAGCTTTTCGTTCCTGAGGGCGTGCTGTGGATAGACGGCATCGGCGAACTTGACCATCCGTTTGGCCTTGAGACGATCACCGGAGGCGAGCGTGGCGAGCCCGTGTCGAGCGATGTCGTATTCGATGAATCGTCGCTCGAGCTCGGTGCGCGTGATGCCGGCCTGCTCGAGCAGGCGACCGTCGATCTGGAAGGTGCTCACGTATTCGTCGACCAGATACTTCAGCGCTCCGCTTCGGGTCTGCTGTGCCGTCTGATTCGAGGGATGCCAGCGGCTCGCCCCGTATGCACGGTCGACGTAGTAAGCCGTCTCGGTGACGCCCAGCAGCCGCCAGTGGAACCACTTGTCCGGGTTCATCAGCCGCCAGGCCCCGTAACCCTCAATCTCGCGGTACAGACCTCGCGGAAAGACGGTCCCTGTCAGGTTGTAGGGATTGCTCATGGTCTCGAGGCACCGGCGGAGGAGGTCCTTGCCGCTCACGCGATAGACGGGGCCGCCCAGCAGAGCGTCGAGCTGGGGCGCGCGATCGCTCTCCCGCCAGAGCCTTCGATCGGGCTTCAGCGAGCCTGTGATCCGATCGTCCGGGTCGATCACATCGTTGCCAGCACCGATGATCGAGCGCTCGCCGTCGGCGCCGAGGCGTTCATAGAGCGCATTGCATCGCCCGAGCATCTCCGGACGAAGGAGGTCGTCGGAGCAGATGACGGTGATCCGCTCCGCCGTGGCCATCTCCACCGCCCTGTCGAGATTGCCCGCGTAACCGACGTTGCATGCATTGACCTTCAATCTGACGCGCGAATCCTGGATCGCCTCGACCACTGCGACAGATGCGTCGGTGCTAGCGTTGTCGCTGACGACAACCTCCAGGTCGCGGTGCGATTGATCGAGGGCGCTCCGGATCGTGCGCTCGATGTATCCGGCATAGTTGTAGTTGGGAACGCAGATGGAAAACTTCATCGGCTCACCCCCAGAGCGAAAGCGGCTTCGACATCGACGCTTGGTAGGTTTCGAGCACGCCGCTCGCGGAGGCCTCGAGAGAAAAGTGGCTGGTCGCCCGCTCGCGGCCTGCACGACCCAGTCGCGCACGCAGTTCGGCGTCATCGGCCAGCCGTTCGATCAAGGTGGCCAGATGGGCGGGATCGTCCTCCTGGGCCAAGAAGCCCGTGACGCCGTCTGCGACGATCTCGTTCGAGCCACCACCGCGATTCGCCACGACCGGACGGCCCGCCGCCATCGCTTCCACGAGGACCCGCCCGAACGACTCGTGATTCGAGGCCTGGACGAGGACGTCAATCTCGCTCATCAGCTGGACCGGATCCGGCACGAACCCCGCGAAGGTGAGACGGTTCTCCAGCCCGAGTTCCCGGACTCTCCGCCTCACCTGATCGGCATAGTCGTCGTCCGGCAGGTCTCCGTACACGCGGAACTGGATGGGCCGGGTCTGAGCGATGCGGGCGGCGGCCTCGGCAAATAGCGCGTGCTTCTTCATCCTGGCCGAGAGGCTCCCGACCATCGCGACGACGATCGGTCCGCCTGCCGGGCGAGGATCGAGCTCGAGATATCGCGAAAGGTCGATCCCGTTCGGAACCACCCGGAGGAGGCCCTCCGGGAGCCATTCCCTAACGCACGCGGCCGTCGCATGGGAGTTGGCGATCAGGTGAGACGCGCGCCTCGACAGCACCTTGCCGAGCGACCTCCCCTCGATGGGCAGGCGGAACGGGTGTCCTGGGCCTATCATCTCCCGGATGTGCCAGACGTGGGGAAGGCCGAGCAGGCGGGCAGCGATCCCGCCCTCGGGCGTGGAGATCGTCGAGGTGTGGACGAGCTGAGCCTGCGTGCGTTTGGCGAATCGAGCCACCCGCAACGCCGATCCGCGCGCCCAGCCCGTTCGGAGGATCTCGCGGGCCTCGATGATCGGACGCTTCCAGAGGTCGACGCGGATCCGCTTCGTCCACCAGTACAACGGAAGATAGAGAACCTCGCCGTCGGTGGCCTGCTCGATCTGCGAGCGCACCGGCTCGATCCCGAAGTCCGCGCACACCGCGCACGAGCGGATCCCGGCCTTCGCGAGCGCGTGCATGAGGCCGAGCGCGCTCATGGTCGCCCCCCCGACCGCTCCGCTTAGTACATGGAGCACCTTTGCGGGCGACTTCAGATCAGCCCCCTCTCCTTCGCGACGGACTCCACGGTTCGAGGCTCGATCTGCTTCCCGGTATAGAGCTCGAACTGCTTCGCGAACTGATGCTGGTACATGACGAACCCGGGCACGTACCGGAGCCCGCGCTCCCGACTGACCGTTTCCAGGAAGTTGTTCTCCCGCGGTACCACCAGATCGAACACGGTGGGTGCGAGCAGGTCCATGACCTCCGGGCGGATCGGCTCCAGGCTCATCGGGGTCGCGTTGATGAACAGCTCGATCGGTTGTTGCCGGTATTCGGCCACGTCCCAGCGTCGGGCGATGGCGCGGCTCTTGGCGGGGTCTCGCGCGGTGAGGAACACCTCGCGGCCGTCGAGCACGGAGAGGATCGAGTCGACGACGCTGCCGCTTCCGTACACCAGCACGCGCTCGAAGGAGAGCTCGCGCAAGGTTTCGCGGAGGCCGTGAATGTCCGTATTGTGTCCGATCAACCTCGCGTCACGATGGAGGACAGTGTTGACCGAACGCACGCGCTCGGCCTCTGGATCGAGCACGTCGAGATGCTTGATGATCTGGCCCTTGAGCGGCATCGACACACTGCATCCGCGAACGTCCAGGGTCCGGATCGAGGATGCCAGGGATCCGGAGTCGATCACCGACCGCGACAGATACACCGCGTTGATATCGAACCGACGAAAGAGCTCGTTGTAGATCGTGGTCCCGAAACGGCTCGGTCGAGAGGAGGCGGATACGAAGAGCTCGGTTTCCTTGTCAACTTGCCAGGGCATCGTGGAGCGTCTTCGTCCCGAGCGCGAACAGCATCTTGTCGAACGGGTAATTGTGGAGCGGAGCCATGTTCAAGTAGATGAGTCCCACCAGGAGTCGAACCTTGGCAACGTCGTAGCCCTTCGCCGCGATGAAGCACTCCAGCATGTCTCGGTAGTCGTTCATGCTGTTTCGGGTCTGGAAGTCGAAGTTGATGCGCTGATCGTCCTCCGAATACGTGAACAGGTTCTTCTTGATCAGGTCGTAGTTGAGGAGCAGGCCGCCGTAGAGCTTGGCCAAATCGTAGTAGAGATCGCCGACCTCCAGAACGCCGGCAAAGTCCTGTCGCCAGTCGATCAGCGTGAAGCCGTCGGGAGACCCGATGACGTTGTCGAATTGGAGATCGCCGTGAATGAACGAAGCGACGTGATTTTTAGCCAGGTGCTCCCAATTCACCTTTCGCAGGATCGCCTCGGTGGGCGGGAAGGAACGGCCGTTCAGCAGGCGCTGGTTGTCCCGCAGGCGGGGATATTTCTCGAAGAATGCGTGCAGCCGCTGTTCGGTCTTGTCGCGGTAGAAGCGTAGGCACGGGCTCGTGAGATCGACGCCTTCCTTTCGCTGCCACACGGACTCATCAAGCCAGTCGAGCAGCCGCTGGAAGATAGCGAGGTCGCTATGGGCGTAGAGCGTCTCCCCCGGGACGAACGGATAGGCGAAGAACTGACCGCGCGCGAAGTCGATCTGGGGGAAGACGGCCTTGTTGAAGCCGGCGCGCTCGGCCCGATTCTCCGCGATCTTCTCGTCGCGGAAGAATTTGATGACGCGCCCATTGGTCATGTAGAGGAACTCGTCGGTCTTCCCGAAGTCGAACCCGTCCTGTGCCGCGGTTAGATCGAGGTACTGCTGGTACGAGCCCACGTCGGTCCACCGGAAGTCCACGGCTTTGACGGAGCGCTGCGTGATCATATGGCGGATGCCGTTCGTCATCTGCCACTCGCCCTTATGCAGATAGCGGTCCTGGAGCCCCTCCCAGAACGAGCGCGCGTCGTGGATGTAGGCGAGCCCGATGAACGACTTGGAGTGGTTGTCCTTGTAGGGCTCCTTGTCGATCATGTCGACGATCCGTTCGCTCTCGATGGTGAAGTTGCAATAGCGGTCGGAGATCGCGAAGTTCACGCCGCAAACGCCCATCCAGTCCTGGTGAACGTCGAAGGGGATCTCGTCCTCCACCACCGTGTCACAGGCGACGAAGTAGAACGGCTTCTCGCGAAGCGCCGTTCGGCACGAACGGAGCGAGTATCCGGGACCGGCCCCTGGCCGGTCGTAGTTGTCGACCATGACGAACTCGAGCTCGTGGCTCGGATAGGCGGCCTCGAGGTAGTTCCGAACCTGATCGCCCTTATAGCCGAGTGCGATCACGAAGCGCGTGTTCTTCGGGTACTTCTCGATGATCCAAGAGATCACCGCTTTGCCGCGCATCGGCAGCAGCGCCTTGTTGAGAACGTCGCAGAGCCCGCCCATGCGGTCGCCTTTGCCGGCGGTCAGGATGCACACCTGAAGCTGGTGCTCGCTCTCGATCGTGCCGTCCTTGCGGTTGTTGTCGTCCTGCACGCGGACGACGTCTTCGAGGTGGGGCGTCGAGGCTTCGTAGAGGCGGATGTCGCTGAGCGCCTCGAGACGGTGGATCGTCTCGGGGACGACGTCGACCGAAGAAACAGCTGTGAGCTCGACCTGCCCTAGATCCTCGGTCGTCACGGCGTCGTTGGGGACGGCCGGGTTCTTCTTGAACCAGACGTTGGCCCGGCCCTCGAAGAGGACGTTCGTCTCCTGCTTCTCGCGGTGATACTGTAGGCTGGTCTTTCGACCTGCTTTGAGGAAGACCTCCTTGAGGCTGTAGCTCTTGTTCTTCCCGTTGATCCAGAGCTCATGCCCCCAAGGCTTGAACACGCGCTTGATGTCCTCGGTGCGCACGACCTCGACTCGCGCCTCGGCGACGTCGCTTCGCGTACCTACGACCAGAACGTCGGCGCGCGAGCCGTTGTTGTTGGCGATCTCTGAAGGCATTCCTCGAACATCCAGGCATTCGATCGGCGCCACCCGATACGCCTTCTCGCGGACCTGGACGTCCACGGGAGCGCGCTCTCCATCCCTCGGCTTCACGAAGATCGTGTATTCCCCCAGGAAGTCGATGGTCGCCTTCTCACCCGGATCGAGCGCGTAGAGCGCGTAGTAGTAGGCGTTGTCGCTGAACACCGTGCACCCGCTGTCGGTGCGAACGGTACGAACGACCGTGCCGCCGAAGGAGCTCATCTCCCATCAACCTTTCTGTGCTGAGCCGAGGCCCATGGGCCTCGCAGTTCGAAGGATCGCCCGCTGGAGATGATCGCGGATCGCGCGGTCCAGCTCAATGCCGGCCCTCTCGTGACCGTCCCGCATGCGCGCTTGGATCGCCTTAAAGTCGCTGCTGCCGAAGACGTAGTGCCCCGCCATTACGGCCTTGTCGCGATCGCTCGCCGTCGATCCGGGCAAGAGCCACTTACCCCACTTTCGGGTCGACAAGGAGAGCCGCAGGAACGCTTCGATCTCCGCGTCGAGGCCGAGCCGGTGACACGAGTCGAGCAGGAACTTGGTCTCCGCCACACCGTACTCGGGCGCGATGTTGGTGGCACCTACGCGCATTGCGGGTCGGAGCGAAAGGATCTCTTCTGGCAGATAATCGCCGTTGTGCTCCTTGACGTAGACGCCGTAGCGCTCGGCGGAGTCGACGAGCTGGCGAACATCCTCGAGTATGCGGTTCTGTCCGGCGGCGTCGACCTTGGCGACGAGCCCGACGTTCCGCGTCTCCTTCACCAGCGTGCCGGTTTGTGCCACCACGAAGATGGGCATCGGATAGCCGCGGCGATGCGTGAAGGTCGCGAGCGCGTCCAGAAAACGATCCAGATCTTCAGGCGTGTTCAGGCCGCCGTTCTGCTCCTGGGTACCCACCTCGATCAGGATCGGTTGACCGAGCTCGTCGGCGCGCTGGACCACGAAGTCGTAGAGATCGAAGAGCAGCTCGAGCACCTCCACGCGCCGGGAGGGATCGTCCGCGGGAGGAATGCTCGGGTCGATGTGAATCACGTCGAAGCCGGCCTCGAGGTCCACCGAGAACGAGCGCTTGGCCGAGGCCATGGCGTCCTTCTGGGACATCCGCTGGCGGACCTCGGGATAGTTTTGCCAGGGCCCGCCGTGATCGCGGCAGAGAAGCACGTAACCTCCGGAGTCGCGCGCACGAACGTATTCGGCGAACTGCTCCGTGCTCCAGTTGTTGACGTAGCCGGCGCCCTGGTCCGCGCACTCGATCTGACGCCGCGAGGCGATCAACATCAGTGGCTCCGCCAGCTCATTGGCCAGGTCGATCGCAGCATCGACGCAGGCCACGCTCATCGGGCCGACGCCCAGCTCCGTGCGGCCGTTCGTCCGGAGGCCCAGGCGCAAGCGCTCGAGCCGGCTGCGCTCGGTCTTCGAGCCGCCTCCGACCGATTCCGTCCGACTCTGCGCCGAAAACCCGTCTACACCGTCCATTCTCCACTTCCTCCAAAGCTCTCCGGCAATCTGTCGGGGTCGAACGGGCTGAAGAAACGCTCGAGCACGTGAAGACAGGCCTCGGCGACGGCTCGATCGCCGCCCGAGGCCTCGGTCACGAAGTGCGCCCGTGCCTTCGTGTGCGGCGCTGCGTTCGCCGGCGCGATCGCGTACCCGACGTGCGGGAAGACGTACGAGTCGAAGATCCCGTCGCCCATGTAGATGGCTTCCGTGGGGTTCAAGCTCTCCCGGAGCCATCGCCCGCGCTGGATCGTGCTGACGAGGTCGAGCGGATGTTTCATGTCATCGACGATGCGCCGCTTGGTAATTTCGAAGCCTTTGCGATCGCCGGTGACGAAGCGAACTTCGAGGTACGGCTTGAGCAGCAGGAGGGCGTCGTGGTCGTCGGGACCGAACACCTTTCCCGCCTTTCCGTCGGCGGTATAGAAGAAGTGGCCGGTCGTCATGACGCCGTCGACGTCGAGAACGAAATGCTTGGGTTTCCACCCTTCTTCGGGCTGTTTCTGGCGGGGATTCGCCACGGCGTTGGCCTTCTTTGCCTAGTAGGTGAACAGAAGCAACCCGCATGTTCACGCGCCGGCGCGAACCAGATCGCCCCGGCAGCCGCCGGGTAGGGACGTTGTTTACCCCGGCCAAAGCCGGGGGATTCGTTGACGGTTTCGCTCGAACCCGATACCGCTCGCTCCGATGACCGATCGAACCGAATGGCTCGCGGTGGCGCTGGAGGCCGTCGAGGCCGCGGCTATCGTCGCGGGCGCAGTTCAGGTCGGAAGCAGGGCGCTGGCGCTCGAGAAGGCCGACAAGTCCCCGTCACCGTCGCCGATTTCGGGGTTCAGGCGGTTGTCGCGCGTCACCTCTCGGCCGAGCTCGGCGACGTCGTGCTGGTGGGTGAGGAATCTGCGAGGGACGCGCGGCTCGACGCGCGGATCCTCGGGGCGACCGTCGAGGCCGTACGCGCGGTGTGGCCGGAAGCGACCGCGGACGCCGTGCTCTCGGCGATCGATCGCGGCGCTGGCGACCCACGCGGCCAGGGCTTCTGGACCCTCGATCCGATCGACGGAACCAAGGGCTTCCTCCGCGGCCAGCAGTACTGCATGTCCCTCGCCTGGATCGAGCCGGCGGCCCGTCTTGGGCGTGCTGGCGTGCCCGAACCTCCCGCTCTCCCTGGACAAGCCGTTCGACCCGCCGGATCCGCAGGGCTCGCTCTACTGGGCGGTGGCGGCCAAGGCGCGTTCGAGAGCGGCGGGGTCGAAGAATCCACGCGCCGGAACCGAGCGACGACGCGATCACGTTCTGCGAGTCGGTCGAGGCGCCCACTCCGATCAGGCAGGCAATCGCCGCGTCGTCGAGGCGCTCGGCATGTCCGAGATCCGCTCGGTGCGGATCGATAGCCAGTGCAAGTACGCCGTCGTCGCCCGCGGCCAGGCGGACGCGTACCTCCGGCTGCCGACAGAGCGACGCCTACGTGGAGAAGATCTGGGACCACGCGGCCGGCTCGCTCGTCGCGACCGAGGCCGGGGGCACGGTCGTCACGACGTGCACGGCCGCCCGCTCGACTTCTCCACGGGCCGACTGCCTCGAGAAGAACCGCGGCGTGGTGGTGGCGACGCGCTCTCTCCACGCGCAGGCTGATCGCAGCTGCTCGCATGACCTGGAGCGCCGCTCCTGCTCGCCGTGCTGTTGGCGGGTATGGTCCTGGGGACCGCGCTCAGTCGGTTCCGGATCGACGTCGGTATCCTCGGCGTCTGCTGGCGCTCCTCTTGACCGGAATGCTGGAGCCGAAGGAGGCCTTCGCCGGCTTCGCCAGCTCGTCGGTGGTGATGATCGCGTTCCTCTACGTGGTCGCGGCCGGTGTGAAGGAGACCGGCGCGGCGACCCGCCTGGGATACCTGATCCTCGGCGGCGCCAGGTCGGAGCGCGGCGCGCAGGCGCGGTTGGTGGTGCCGGTGGCGGTGCTGTCGGCGTTCATGAACAACACGCCGCTGGTCGCGATGTTTCTGCCGGTGCTCGGCGGGATCGCCCGGCGGATCCGGGTCGCGCCGTCGCGCCTGTTCATGCCGCTGTCGTTCGCGACCATCCTGGGCGGCACGTGCACCATGATCGGGACCAGCACGAACGTGGTGATCGACGGCCTGGTGAAGAAGCACGGGGTCGAAGGCCTGGGGATGTTCGGCTTCGCGCGCCTGGGCTTGCCGGTGGCGCTCGTCGGCTTGCTGTATCTCGTTCTGTTCGGCCGCAAGCTCCTCCCCGCGGGTGAGGACTTCACGCTCGGCGATTCGGTCCGGAAGTACATGGCGATGGTCAAGGTCCGCGCGGATGCACCGCTCGTCGGCCAGACCGTCGCGCAAGCCAACCTGCGAAATCTCCCGGGGCTCTACCTGTCGCGCATCGAGCGTGGTGAAGAGATCATCGTCGCGGTCAGCCCGAACGAGCGTCTTCAGGGGGGCGACGTCCTGGGGTTCGTCGGGGATCTCGACTCGGTGGTCGACCTCCACAAGGTCGACGGCTTGGAGCCCGCGCACGAGGAGGAGCGGCCGAAGTACAGCGCGAGCCGCCGGCTGATCGAGGCGGTGGTGTCGCCCGCGTCGCCGCTGATCGGGCAGACGATCAAGGATGCCGAGATCCGCACGCGCTACGGCGCGGTGATCATCGCCGTGCACCGCCACGGCCACCGGGTCGAGGGCAAGCTCGGCAGCGTGATCCTCAAGCCGGGCGACTCGATCCTGCTCGAGGGCCCGGAGTCGTTCCTCGAGCGGCACCGCAACTCCCCCGACTTCACGCTGGTGTCGGCGCTCGAGGGCGCGGCGGCGCCCAACCACCGCAGGGCTCCGGCGGCGATCGGGCTGCTGGTGCTGTTCATCGTGCTGCTCTCGGTGCCGTCGATCGATCCGGTGGTGGCGGCGATGCTGGTGGCCGCGCTCATGGGCGTTACTCGGTGCTGCACTGCACCGCAGGCGCGTGCGGCGGTCGACTGGCAGGTGCTGATCGTCATCGGCTCGGCGTACGGGATCGCGACCGCGATGGAGAAGACCGGGCTGGCAGGCTCACTGGCGCACCTGATCCTGGAGGCGGCCATGCCGTTCGGACGAACGGCGCTGCTGGCGAGCATCTATCTGCTCACGCTGCTGCTCACCTCGGTGCTCACGAACACAGCTGCCGCCATCTTGGTGTTCCCGATCGCGCTGTCGGTGACCGGAGTCTCCGGAGAGTCCTTCGTACCGTTCGCGGCGTGCATCGCGATTGCGGCCTCGTGCGAGTTCTCGACGCCGATCGGGTACCAGACGAACCTGATGGTGATGGGGCCGGGCGGCTATCGCTGGAGCGACTTCACCCGGTTCGGCGGGCCGCTCACGATCATCTGCGCGCTGGTCGCGATCGCGCTGGCGCCGCTGGTGTTCTAGGTACGAGTCCGTGAACGCGCCGTGAAATGCGAGACCTCGAAGCCTCGGTGAGACCTCCAGATCGAAGGGTGCGGAGCGGAAGCCACAGAAGAGGAATGCAACCAACCTTGCATTTGGTATCGGGCGGAGTCGTGGGATGTGGAGACCGAGCCCACATTGGGTTCGTGGGGCCGATGGCGGATGCGATAATAGATACCAATACTTGAGGACTGCCGCCCGCGCCGGGCGCGGGCGCGGTGCTGCTTCGGGCGGACCTCTGGTGAACGGGCCTGTCGACATGGATCGGAAATCGCACTGGTCCTCGGTGCCGCTGCAGTCATTCGTCGGCTGACGGTTGGACGCAGCAGGAAAGGACTTCCGAAATGAAGGTTGCCATCGGCTTCGTTGGTGCTTTGCTTCTCGCAGTCTCGGGCGCCGCGTGCCGCGACCAGCCGGCGTTGACCCACGTCAACTCAATCATCGAGACCGCAACCAGCCTCGACTTCGGAGAGGTCCTGCTGGGCACGTCGAAGACGCTCGCGCTCGACGTGTCGAACCGGGGTGACGACGTCCTGCACGTCTGCGTCGAGGGCACCGAGCTCACGCGCTGCTCGGCGCAGGCCTCCGGGGTCCGGCCGCAGGGGACGGCCTTCTCGGTGGCCTTCGACGGCCTCTCCGAGGAGCGAATGGCCTGGAACGTCGAGAAAGGCTCGACGCGTCAGCTCCTGGTGACCTACACGCCCTCCGCCGAGGGACCCTCCGGCGCCACCCTGGTGCTGGTCCACGACGGCAGCAACGGCCCGAGCACGCTGATCGAGCTCGCCGGATCCTCGGTCGGTCCGCGCGTCGAGCTTTCGCCGACCAACCTCGACTTCGGTCAGGTATCGGTGGGACGGCGGCAGGAGCTTCAGATCACCTTCGCGAACAAGACGTCGTTCCTCACCCCCGTCACGGTGGCGCTCGACGAGCAGTCGTCGATCGAGCTGGGGCTGACCGGCGACGCGGGCGAGGTCCCCGCCAACCAACCGCTCAGCACCTCGATCCCCGGCAACGGAACGCTGACCGTCACCGTGTGGATCGTCCCGGCTGACGAAGGGCCGATCGAGAATGGGCTCTCGATCTCCTACTGTACGACCTGCAACACCCGCGTCCCGATCACCGCCGTGGGCGTGAAGCCGTACTTCCGCGTCCAGCCCGCGTCGCTCGATCTCGGCTCTCTGGCGGAGGGCACGCCGGCGAGCTCGACGTTCGTGGTGGAGAACGCAGGCGCCGTCGGCCTGACCGTCGAGGCGATCGAACCGGATCAGTCGACGACCACCGAGTTCATGGTCGCGACCTCTCAGCTCCCCAAGGTCCTCATGCCGGGCGAGCGGCTCACGGCGGCCGTCACGTACGTCGGTGTGACGCCCGGTCTCGACGAAGGCTTCATCGTCGTCCGGACCAACGCATGGAACGATCCGTCGACCGCCACCGACGAGAGTGTCGCCATGGTGGCCGTCCGGGCCGAGTCGGTCGGCGCCGACATCGAGGCGATCCCGAGCACAATCGCGTTCGGCACCGTCGACGTGGGCAGCTCGTCGATCCGGAACGTCCTGCTCCAGAACTCGGGCAACCAGCCGCTCCAGGTGACCGGCATCAGCCTCGAGTCGGCGACGAGCGAGATCGCGCTGACGCTGGCGCCGCCGACGCCGCTGACGCTCCAGCCCGGCGACTCCGTCCCCGTGACGATGACCTATCGCCCCACTGATACCGGGATGGACACGGCCAACCTGGTGATCGACTCGACCGATCGAGACGAGGGACATCTCAGCATTCCCGCCAGCGGAGTTGGCGGGGTCGCGAATGCTTGCACGGTGGCGATCACGCCCGGCTCGGTCCAGTTCGGGCTGGTCCAGGCCAACCGCACTGCCAACCTGGGCGTGCTGATCTCGAGCGCCGGCGGCCAGCCCTGCACGGTGAGCAACTTCGCGCTCAACGGCAACGCCGAGCTACAACTGGTGGGCGCACCGGGCTCGATGACGCTGGCGTCGGGTGAGAGTCAGCGGGTGATGCTCAGCTACACGCCGACGCAGAACGGCAACCACACCGCGACGCTCACCTTCGTCACGAACGATCCGGGACAGCCGGTCGCCTCCGTCCCGGTCAGCGGTTCGAGCTTCCCCACCAGCATCGTGGTGAGCCCGCCCGACGTCGACTTCGGGCTGGTGCCGACAAACTGCCAATCGGCGCTCCGATACGTGAGCATCTACAACACGGGGACCAGCCAGGAGACGATCTCCCAGATCTTCCTCGATCCCTCCAGCTCGGCCGAGCTGGTGCTGAACCCGGCGTCGATTCCGATCACGCTGCCCGCGGGCGCGCAGTCGACGCTCAGCCTGCGCTACCGGCCCACGGATATCGGCACGGACTACGGCATCCTCTTCATCCAGCACTCGGCGGCCGGGGTGCCGGTGGCCGTGCCGCTCACCGGCATGTCCGATCCGAACGCGGTGGTCACCGACTCGTTCGAGCAGCTCCCCTCGCCCGCGGACGTCCTGTTCGTCGTCGACAACTCGTACTCGATGATGGAGGAGCAGGCGAACCTGGGGGCCAACCTGGGCGCGTTCCTCTCGTTCGCGCAGGGGCAGGGCGTCGACTATCAGATCGCGGTCACCACCACCGACGTCCGTGCGGCGCCCACCGGGCAGCACGGCCAGTTCGTCGGCGCTACGCGGATCATCACGCCGGGGACGCCGAGCAAGGAGAGCGTCTTCCAGTCGAACGTCAACGTCGGCATCGACGGCTCGCCGGACGAGCAGGGCTTCGAGGGCGCGTACCTGGCGCTCTCGCCGGCGAACCTGGCCGGGCCAAACGCCGGTTTCCTGCGGCCCGGGGCGATCCTGGCAGTGGTGGTGGTCTCGGACGAAGAGGATCAGTCGGTCGATCCCAACAACACCGCACAGTATCGAGCCGTGAGCTTCTATCAGAGCTTCTTCCAGAGCATGAAGCCGAACGGCTCGTTCATCTTCAGCGCGATCGTGGGGACCACCAACCCCGACTGTAGCTCGCCGAACGGGCTCGCGTACTACGCGCCGCGGTACATCCAGATGGCGCAGGCGACCGGCGGCGTGGTCGAGTCGATCTGCAACCCGAACTGGGGACAGAGCCTAGCGAACATCGGCGTGCGGAGCTTCGGGCTCAAGAAGTCCTTCGAGCTCTCGTCGCAGCCAGTGCCCGCGACCATCTCCGTGACACTCGACGGCGCGCCCGCCGCGGCGGGGAGCTGGACCTACGATACGCTGACCAACCGCGTGAACTTTGCCGTGGAGCCGCCCTCGTACACCACGATCGACATCCAATACAGCGTGCAATGTCTGTGAGCGCAAAGGAGGAGGCGGGTCGCGCTTCGGGGTCTAGCGCACCGTCACGCGAAGCACCTGTGCCACGTTGTTTCCCATGCCTTGGAGATTCCAGGGAGCATCGAGCGGTTGCGTGCGCCCCTTCGCGTCGGAGGCCCGGCAGGTGAGGACGTGCTCGCCGGGCGTCGCGTTCCAGCGGAACGTGAACCGGCGCCAGGCGAACTCTCCCAAGGCCGGCTCGAGCTCTGCGGTCATGAAGGCGCCGTCGATCCCGATGACCACCGAGGTGATCTCGGCGTCGCCGCACCAGGCCCGGCCGGTCAACGTCACCTCGCCGGCGTCGACGATCCGGTGGCGCGTGAAGAAGTCCGGGAAGCCGGGCGGCGCCATCAAGGCGCGGGGGCGGATGCGATCGACGGGTCGTCCCTGCTCCTCGGGCGTCTGCTTGTACCAGTACGCGGTCTTCTGCTGATAGCCTTCGAACGGCTCGGTCACCGCTTCGATCCGCTTCAGCCACTTCACGCTGGTCATTCCGTACCAGCCCGGAACGATCAGGCGCAGCGGAAAGCCGTGCTGGGGCTCGAGCGGCCGACCGTTCATCTCGAAGGCGATCATGGTCTCGGGACGTCGCAGCTCCGCGACCGTGAGGCTCCGGGCGTAGTCGTGCTCGTGCTCCTTCTCAGTGCCGTGATCGGCGCCCGTGAAGATGCACTCGACGGTGCCCTGCTTGAGGCCGGCCTCGTCGAGCAGACGCGCCACCGGGACGCCGGTCCACTCGGCGGTCCCAATCGCGCCGTCGAGCCACGGTTGACTGAGCGGCCGCGGCTTCAGCTCCGCGCGACCGTTGCCGGCGCACTCGAGCGTCAGCGGGATCGTCGTGCACGGACGGGCGCGGAGGTCGTCGGCGGAGAGGCGGAGCGGGTGCTCGACGTGGCCGTCAATCACGAGTCGATGGGTCGCGTCGTCGAGGAACGGTACGTCGAAGTGCACCAGCAGGTAGTGCATGCCGATCGGTGTGAGGTCGTACTGGAGCGCTTCGAGCGGCATCGACTTGTTGCGCGCGGCGAGGTGCAGCTCTTCGTCAGTCAGCGGGCCGTCGGTCGGTGGGAGCGGCTTCACGCGGCGAACCTACCACGGCCTCGGGTGTCGGGCTGAGCGCACCCGGCTGATCGGTCGGGCTCAGCGCGCCGGCGTCGGCGGTGGCGAACGAGACGCTCCCCTGAGTCTGCTGGCGCCGTCGCTCGGCCCAGGCGCGGATGGAGCTGCGGGCCTCGCTGAGGTCCAGGCCCTTCGGTCGCGGCGGCGGATGGCGCTCGGCGAAGGAGACGACGCCCACGTAGATGGTGACCACCGCGATCGATCCAAACGCGAAGAATCCGAGACCGATCAGGCATGCGTGGAGGAGCTTGGAGGGGGCCGCCGGGTCGGCCGTCCAAACCGTGCGCGTGACCACCGCCGCGACGCTGAGGAGCCAGTCCTCGACGTTCGGCGGGCGCGTGACAGGAGGGAGGAGCATCACCAAGAGCATGGGGACGGTGATGGTGAGGATGAAGAGCCAGCGTTGCCAGGTCGTCAGCACCTGAATCGAGCATAGTCCCCGGACCTGGAGAGTCACCAGGTCGAGAGGTATTCGGCGAGGGCCTCCTGCCAAGCCTTCGGCGCCGGGAGCCCGCGGGCGGGGAGGGCCAGGCTCCGCGACACCTCGCTCTTCGGTCGCGGCGCCGGAAGTGGGAACACATCCGACCCCACCTCGGTCAGCTCGGACTTCGACCCGAGGAGGTGCCTCATCTCAGTGACCAGATCGAAGCGGCTGGCTGCGCCAGCGTTCGTGACATGGAAGAGCCCGGCCGCATCGGCCTCGATCAACGCGCGGATCGACTCCACCAGATCGCGCGCGTACGTGGGTGATCCGACGATGTCGCCGACGGCCTTCACGGGCTCGCCGGCCAGCAGCCGCTCGCGGACCTTGCCGACGAACTTCTTGTCCTCCCGCCCGCCGCCCATGACCCAGGCGGTGCGGACGATCGTGGCGTCCGGCTGGATACGTTGCACGGCGCGCTCACCCGCGAGCTTGGTCTTCGCGTAGACGTTCACCGGCGACGGCTCGTCGAGCTCGGTGAACGGTCCGGCGCGTCCGTCGCCGCAGAAGATCCCGACCGTCGATACTTGCAGCAGACGGGCGCCGCGTTCGTGGACGGCGCGCGCGAGGTTCTCGGCCCCGATCGTGTTGAGGCGGTAGGCCCAGACCGGATCCTGCTCGGCGCGATCCAGATCCGTGGCGGCCGCCAGGTTGATCACCCAGGTATACGGCTTCGTCAACCTGGCTTGCACGGCGTCGAGGTCCGTGACGTCGAGCTCGGCGCGGGAGGCGAGATCCAGCGGCTGGGGGAACGAGTCGGCCAGCGCCGCGAGCTGACGGCCGACCGTTCCGCCCGCGCCGGTGACCAGGATCGTCATCGACCGAGGACCAGATCGTTCGCCAGCTTCCAGGAGTCGAACGTGCCGGCGTCGGTCCAGAAGCCCTCGAGCATGCCGTACTGGAGCGTGCCCGCGTCGATGTACGCGTTGTTGACGTCGGTGATCTCGAGCTCGCCGCGGCCCGACGGCTTGAGCGTCTTCACGATGTTGAAGACGTCGGCGTCGTAGAAGTAGATGCCGGTGACGGCGAGGTCGCTCTCGGGCGCCTTCGGCTTCTCGAGCACCCGCACGATCTTGTCACCGCTGACCGTGGCGACGCCGTAGCGCTGCGGATCCGGGACGGCCTTGAGGCAGATGCGGGCTCCCTTGGGCTGCTTGAGGAAGGCGGACGCGATCGGCGCCAGGTCGGCCTCGAAGACGTTGTCGCCCAGGATCACGCAGCAACGATCGCTGCCGACGAAGGTCTCGCAGAGACCGAGCGCCTGCGCGATGCCGCCGGCCTCGTCCTGCACGCGATACGTGAACTCCGCTCCGAACTCGCGGCCGCTGCCCAGCAAGCCGACCACGTCGCCCATGTGCTCGGTGCCGGTGATGACCATGATCTCGGCGATGCCGGCGCCCAGGAGCTTCTTGATCGGGTGGAAGATCATCGGCTCTCGACCGACGGGGAGCAGGTGCTTGTTCGTCACCTTGGTCAGCGGATACAGGCGCGAGCCGGTCCCGCCGGCGAGGACGATGCCTTTGATCTTCACGGAGTCTCCTTCTGAAGGCGTGCTCCGTACTGCGTCTCGTAATAGTCGAGGTACGCGCCGGAGCGGATGCGCTGCCACCAGTCTCGGTGTGCGAGGTACCAGTCGATGGTGCTGGGCAGCCCGTCCTCGAAGCGGATGCGGGGCTGCCAGCCGAGGTCGGTGTTCATCTTGGTGGGATCGATCGCGTAGCGGCGGTCGTGGCCCGGCCGATCCTGGACGTGACGGATGAGGGTCTCGGGCTTGCCGAGGTGGGTGAGCAGCCGCTTCACGATCTCGATGTTCGGGCGCTCGTTCTTGCAGCCGATGTTGTAGACCTGACCGCTCTCGCCCTTGGTGCGGACGGCCTCGATGGCGCGGCAGTGATCCTCGACGTGCAGCCAGTCGCGGACCTGCATGCCGTCGCCGTAGACGGGGAGCGGCTGGTCGGCGAGGGCATTGATGATCATGAGCGGGATCAGCTTCTCCGGGAACTGATAGGGGCCGTAGTTGTTGCTGCAGCGGGTGACCACGACGTCCAGCTCGAACGTGTGACGGTAGGCGAGCGCGACCAGATCGGCGGCCGCCTTGGAGGCGCTGTACGGGCTGCTCGGCTTCAGCGGAGAAGTCTCGGTGAAGTAGCCCTCGGCGCCGAGCGAGCCGTAGACCTCGTCGGTGGACACCATCACGAAGCGCTGGACGCCCGACTTCCTGGCGGCGTCGAGCAGCACCTGGGTGCCGAGGACGTTGGTGGTGGTGAAGACGCGCGGCCCCAGGATGCTCCGATCGACGTGGGACTCGGCGGCGAAGTGGACCACGAACTCCGGCTTCTCCTCGGCGAAGAGGGCTTCGACGGCGGCGGCGTCGGTGATGTCGCCCCGGACGAAGCGGAAGCGCGGCGCGTGCTCCAGCAACTGGAGGCTCTCCAGGTTGCCGGCGTACGTGAGCGCGTCGAGGACGACGATGCGGTCCGAGCTCTCAGCGATGCGTTGATGGACGTAGTTCGCGCCGATGAAGCCAGCGCCGCCGGTCACCAGGATCGTGGGCATCGAAGGATGTGCTTACCACAAGGCCGTCAAAAGATGGCCTCCGGCACGTACACGATGTCGCCCGGCTGCAGCAGGAAGTTCGGGGATTGGCCCTTGCGGATGTCGTCGACGGGCACGCTGAAGGGCTGCTCCACGTCGATCCGGGTCACCTTGACGCTGTTGGTGGCGGCGAGGGGTGCAAAACCGCCCGCCGTCGTGATCGCCTGGATGACGGTCATCCCGGCCTCGTAGGCGAACGAGCCGGCCTTGGCCACCTGACCCAGCACGTGGACCTTCTGCGACTTCTGCTCGCGAACGAAGACGGTGACCTGAGGATCGCGGAGGAAGCCGTCGGCGAGGCGGGTTCGGATCTCGGTGGCGACGACGTCGGGATGCTTGTCCCGGATGGCGACCTTTCCGATCAGAGGGAAGTCGATCGTGCCGTCCCGCCCCACGCGGTAGACCCCGGCGAGATCGGGCTCGCGGAAGACCTTGATCTCGATGACGTCGCCGGCGCTGAGCTTCTCGGCCTTGTCCTCGAGGGCGTCGATCTGGTCGCGGTCCGGCGGCGGCACATTCGTGGTGCTGCACGCCGACGCGAGCAATGCGAGGCACAGGAGGAGGCGTTTCATGACCGTCAGTAACGCAGGGTGAGGTTGAGGAATGCCTGGTGGCGGACGTAGTCCTCGAGGAAGAAGGAGCCCACGCCCGAGGCGATCGCCGACTCGTTGTTCGAGCTCTGGAAGAGGACGCGATAGTTCACCGCGAGGCTAAGGAAGTCGAAGAACCAGTACGCGACGCGCGCGTCGCCGACGACCAGGTGCGCACCGCCGTCAGGGATGCCGTAGGAGCGATGCTCGTAGCCCGCGAGCGCGCCGATGATCAGGCGCCCGCCGATACCGATCTGCATGCCAGCCCGCGCGGCGTCCGAGATGTAGTTGTCGAGCAGAATGATCGGCTGGACCGACCGGGTGTAGTCGACGGAGATGAAGCTCAGCTCGTTGAAAGCATACTTGGCGCCGGCCTTCGCGATCAGCGTCCGCCGATTGTCGGCCGCACAGCTGGCCGAAGAGATTGTCCTCCCAGGTCAGCGAGTCGCCGAACCCCGCCGCAAGATCGACGGTGATCCGGGGCGTCACCTGACCGATGAGCCCGAGCGTGAGGTTGTATGGCGTCGAAGCTCGCGTGTTCATCTCTCTGGCTCCGACGATGTTGAAGACAGTGAAGTCGCCATGGAACACGGCGGCCGTCTTCGGGAGGAACTTGTAGCGAGCTTCGAGCAGCGCGCCGTGCTGCATCGAGTTGTCGAGATCGTCGTAGAGGTTCAGCGTGTTGGTGTAGCCGAGGTCGAACTCGAGCGCGCCGCCGCCTGGACGAAGCGTCAATCGCGCCACGCCTCGGTTTGCCCACTGCTTGAAGCGAACCTCGTCGGCGCGATCGGTTCCCACTTCCTCGATGTACGTGGGCGTTCGGATGAACGTGTCCGAGACGTGAAGCCGACGACGCTCGCCTTCGAACCAAGACGCGAAGTCCAGGGTCGCGTCCGCGCCGACGTTGGCCCGCCGGTGCTGGTTGGAGCTCGCGCCCACCTTGAAGAAGTAGTTGACGCTGGCGTGGGCGCCGAAACCCAGCCGAACCGTCGAGCCCGGCACCTCGACCGAGACCCCAGGACGGATGAGCATTCGTCCGTCGGGATCCGATCGCCGTCGGGTGTGAGATTCGGGTCCAGCCGCGACACGTTCGAGTCGAAGGCGACCCCCAGCGTCAGCTCGGCATGTATCCGAGACTTCTCCCCGATCGGGAACCCAGTGGTCGCACCGGTTTCGCCCTGCGCGAAGGCAGGGGCCGCGTATGCGGTCAGGGCGACCGCCAAGAGGAAGGTCGATGCACGCATCACTGTACGCTCGCGATCGGCGGAATCACCGGGGCCGGGCCCACGGGTGGCGGCAAGGTCGGATCCTGCTCGGGCACGTCCTCATCGATCTCGACGGTGACCTCGGTCTGACCGGTGTAGATCGCGATCTCGCCGACGCACTGCTCGGCCTCGGCGCCCAGCGTCACCGTGCGCTGGTGGGCGACGGTGATCTTGGTGAACTCGTGGTTGATCGTGTCTTCCTGATTGCCGGAGATGGCGTCGTACATCGACACCGAGGCGGCCTCGGAGATCTTCAACAGCCCTTTGATCTGCGTGAGCTTCTCATTGATGCAGTTGAGCTGGACGATGTCCTTGGCGGCGCGGGCTTCCTTGAGCAGGTTCGAGACGCGCGCCAGGATCTTCCGCTCCTCGGCGAGCATCCCCTCGACCCGGGATGTCTTCTCCTCGGTGGGGACGCTGGCGGCGTCGATCCCGGCGATCGGGGTGTACGGCGAATCGGCGCGCGCCGCGTCGGGGCGCTCCGCCTTCACCTCGGGGGGCGGGGCTTCGGGCGGCGGGTCCTGCGACCACGCCGACGCCGGAACCAGCGAGAGCGAGAACAGCCCGAAAATCATGGCTACGCGCCGCATGGCGCCAGGGGCATAAGCCGGGCCCACTCTCGTGTCAAACAGTCGCCTCATTTCCCACGCCCCTCACCCCGCGCCTCATCGAGGCGCTTCAGCAGTCTAGCCAGCTCTTCCGGATTGGGCAGCCGGCCGCTCCGACTTTTCACACTCTCGAGGTCCGATGCGGCGAGATCCAGCTGGTGGAGCTCCAGCGCGCAGCTGGCCCTGAACAGACGCACCCGGTCGTCGAACAAAGACGTCCCACCGAACACCATCGCCTGGCCGTAGTGCGGGATCGCGCGCGCACAGTCGCCCAGCTGGGTGTGGTGGATCGTCGCGAGGAGAAAGTGGATCTGCCGCTTCTCTTCGTCGGATTGGGGTCGTTTCAGCCGCGCTTCGCACGCTTCGATGGCCTCGTTCGCCCGCTGGGTGGCGATGAGGGCTTCACAAAGCAAGACCTCGGCCATCCGGCCTTCGGCTCGATCGGGCGCTTCCGCCACGACCTTGCGGGCGAGGTCGATCGCCGCCGGGAGATCGCGCCGCTCGTAGTACGCGAGCGCGGCCTGGAGCCAGTCGCGCTTCACCGGATCCGCCTCTTCGAGCACCACCTGAACGCTCGTCTGGCCCTCCGTGCTCTCGCGGACGTCGGGCGGGGGCGGGCGCCTCACTGGCCGATCGGCCGGTTTGGCGGCGGGCTTGGCCTTGGAGATGGGCTCGACGGGCGCGCGCTTCTTCGCGGCCCGGGCTTGCACGGTGCGGCGCTCGCCCGCCTTGACCACCGTCCCCTCCACGAAGCCGCGCCCGCGCACGGCCACCTCGCCGTCGCGCGCCTCCACGAAGTAACTGTCCGCCTGGTAGCCGACGCTGAAGTCCTTGCTCGAGGCCGCCGCCACGTACGCGGGGGTCCGGACCATGACGGCGGCGCCCCCGTCGTAGGACGGCTCGGGCGAGTGGACGTCGAGCTGCCCCACCTGGAGCTGGAGCTCGAGCGGTCGGGCCGCCGGCGATCGCACGGTCACCTCGCTCGACTCCGAGAGGTGGAGCGAAGCCCCGGAGGCGAGCGTCACGTCGAGCGGCGCGGATCCGCTGGCCAGGACCTGCGGCCCGGCGTTGGGATGCTCGACGGTCGCGGTCTTGTGATCGAGCAGCACCAGCGTCGCGATCACGGCGGCCGCGGCGATCCCGATCGGCATCCACACGCCGCCGCGGCGCTCCCTCTCCGGAGTCGGTCGGCTCAGCTCCGCATGCACGCGCTGCTGCAGGCGCTTCCAGGTCAGGTCGTTGGGCTCGACGGGGGCCGTGTCGGCCAGGAGCCCGCGCATCGCCCGCACCTTCTCGAGGCGCGCGCGATTCCCGGGATCGGATTCGAGGGCGGCTTCGACCTCGGCGTGCTCGGCCGGCTCCAGCTCGCCGGCGGCATACGCGTGGAGTCGCTCGAACGGCAGCAATTCGGGTCGCCGGCCCACATCTCCAATGTGCCGGCCTCACGAGGCGGTATTCAACCCGCGCGCCTTGACTGGCAGGCCGCCGTGAGACTTGCTTCCCCGCGATGAACGTCGTCGAGACGGAGATCGCGGATGTCCGGTTGATCGAGCCGAAGGTGTTCGGTGATCACCGCGGATTCTTCCTCGAGACGTACCACCGCAAGCGCTATCGGGAGGCGGGAATCACTGCGGATTTCGTACAGGACAATCATTCGCGCTCCCGCCGCGGCATCCTGCGCGGGCTCCACTATCAGCGCCGCCACCCGCAGGGGAAACTCGTGTGGTGCATTCTGGGCGCGATCTACGACGTCGCGGTCGATCTGCGCCCTGGGTCCACCCAGTTTGGAAAGTGGGTGGGTGCGCACCTGTCCTCCGAGAACAAGAAGCAGCTGTGGATCCCACCCGGCTTCGCGCACGGCTTCTGCGTCACCAGCGAGCACGCCGAGGTCATCTACAAGTGCACCGACCTCTACGATCCCGCAGACGAGGGCGGCATCGTCTGGAACGATCCGACGCTCGCGATCGACTGGCCGATCACCGATCCGATCCTGAGCGAGAAGGACGCGGCGCTGCCGCTGCTCGAGAACGCCAAGCTTAGCAATACA